>NZ_BNCD01000009.1:224022-330056 GCF_014656295.1 Streptomyces sulfonofaciens | reverse complement strand
AAAGAAGAGCACAACCGCTCACACCGCAAGGTCCGCGCCCGCGTCGAGCACACCTTCGCCCGCCTGAAGACCTGGAAGATCCTCCGCGACTGCCGTCCCAAAGGCGACGGCGTCCACCACGCCATGCTCGGCATCGCCCGCCTGCACAACCACACGCTGGCCGGGTGACGCAGAAACCACCAGGCCACCAGACACGTCAAAGACCATTTACGGGACAGCCCTTAGCGGACGGTGATTGGCGAATTGGGGGAACGACCGCTGGAGTGTGGCTCCGGGAAGGTTGCTGAGAAGGAGGAACGCTGGGCTGTCGGTGTCGCGCGATCTACGCCGCCGTGCCTCCCGGCGTGGCGAATGGCCGGAAATCGACTGAATCACTACAGTCCCATTCGAAAGTCCATGCGGTGACCGGGCTGAAAGGGGTGGCCGAACGACCCGCTCGTGGCGGGCAGTGCAGGGTGCTCCCGTCCCGCACGTAGCTTGTCAGGGCTCGCCCCCGGTCGGCCACCGCGCTCACACTCCGCCAAGGCAGATGAACATGCTCGACACGCAGAACGATCTCCTCCGACGAATAGCGCCGCGTTACGGCGTCGTGTTGGAAAACCTCAGCGCCGGGATGGACGGCGCACATGTCCATCGGGCACCCAACGACACGGTCCTGGTGTACACGGGCCTGCCGACCCCCCTCTTCAACACCGTCGTGAGCTCGCTTCCGGAGCCGGACGCCGATGAGATGGCCGAGGCGGCGGCCTTCCTGGCGGGCAAGGGCGCTCCGTGGAGCCTGGTCGTGCATGGTGTCCCCGATCCGGACACGGCTCGGCTGGCCATCGAGCACGGCTTGACCGTGAGCGTGCGGGAACCGCTCATGATTCTGCCCCCCGATGCACAGGTACCCTCTCGGCCGGTGGACCACGAGGCACGGATACGTACCCTGTCCGCCCCCGATCTCGACCTCTACGTCGACACGCTGGCGGCGGGGAACGAGGAGCCCCGCCTGGGGTACACGCCGTTCGCCGGTCCCTTCGTGCCGCGCATCCCGGGCACGACCCTGCACCTCGCGGAAATCGACGGCGTTGCAGTGGGCACGGGGTATCTCGACGTGTCCGGCGATATCGCAGGCATCTGGGCCATCACCACCCTGCCCGCCTACCGGCGGCGCGGAGTCGGACGGCTGATGACCGAGGAACTGGTCCGGCTCGCCAGGGAAGCCGGCGCGTCCACCGTCTTTCTGTACGCTTCCGACATGGGAAAGCCGATCTACGCCTCCGTCGGTTTCCGTTCCGAGGAGTTCCTGACCGTCCTCGTGGCGCCCTGACGGGCCACCGGATCCTCCAGTCATGCGGCCGCCGGGTTGCCGCAGAGGTGACGGCCGGGCCGCGCGGGGCGACGGAGGGCGTCCGGTGCTCCGCCACCCGCCTCCGTGACGCGCACGCCGCGCGGGTGGTCACCGGCGCAGCGTTACTGACTTCGGCTCGGTCAGGGTGACTTCCTCGAAGTCCCTGACAGGTCCGGAGCGGTGGCTGTATTCCGTGGTGTGTGAGGTACGGGGACGTGGCGGCCAGACCCCTGTCGTGACGGTCGGCGGGCTGCGCTCGGGGCGGGGCGGCCCGGCTCCACCGCCGCGACTGCTCCCGCACCGCTCCGGTGAGGGCGGGGTGCTGCACCATCTTCCCGATGGCATTGGCCACCAGTCGGCGGCGCCGGCGCTTGTCCGACGCGGTGGAGGGGTGCGGCTGGGCAGGGTGTCCGGCCCCGTCGCATGGGTCGGCACCCTCCCGATCGCCTCGCCGGCCGCCAGTTCGACGCAGGGGTGGGGAGCCTGGCCCGATGCCTCACCGGCGAAGCCACGGTCTCCCGGCGCGACCCATCAGACCAGGATCAAACCCGGATTCCGGGATAAGACATCGGGAGAGAACGACCTCTGAGCCGTTGACCGGCTCAAGGTCAGGGCACGGCAGCGGGTCAGGAAGAGAACTCCGAGCCCAGTCCGCCTCCGTTGTGCTGGGGGACGCCCAGCGTGCGGGCGCCGAAGGTGATCGAACCGGTCGGCGTCACGCCGTCCGCCGTCGCCCTCAGCACCCAGATCGAGCCGTCGTAGGTGTCCTCGGAACCGCCCTCGCCCTCACCCGAGCACCCGACGACCAGGTCGGCCATGCCGTCGCTGTCGGTGTCGGTGAGCTTGGTGCCGGACCCGAAGTTGTCGTAGGCCTGCGGGATGCCGGGCACACCGGCGGTGTCCTGGCTGAAGACCTGCGCGCCCTGGCCGGTCAGACCGTCCGCGGTGCCCCGCAACGTGACCGCGCTGCCCGCCATCTCAATGCCGTCGTAGGTCTCGTTGGGCACCCCGACGGACACGTCCGCGTACCCGTCACCGTCGATGTCGCCCACCGAGACACCCCTGCCGAACCCGTCGACGGTGCCTTCGACGTAGTTCTCCTCGGCGACGCCGGGCACACCGGGGCTGTCCTGGTTGATCCTCCTGAGCCCCGCGGGATCGGGTCCGTCCGCACTGCCCGGCAGGTAGGTGACCATGCCGCCCTTGGCCTGCGGCAGGGGGTCTTCGCTGCCGAAGTTGCCGTCCGGACGGCCGATGACGATGTCGGCGTGGTGGTCGCCGTTCACATCGCCGACGTCCAGGTTGTCGCCGGCGCCGTCGAGACCGCTGACGGTGGCGCCCGGGGTGAGGCCCGCGGGCGCGCCCTTGAAGTAGCCGACATGGCTGCCGTCGCCCCTGCCGCCCGCGGAGACGACGTCCGCGATGCCGTCACCGTTCACGTCGCCCGCCGCCAGGTCGCTCATCCTGGCCGCATCGGGTGTTCCGTCGTCGGGGCCCTTGACGTCGTGCGTGCCTCCGGCCGGCGTACCGTCGCGGTGGAAGGGGCCGGTCAGGACGCGCAGGCTCGTCCCGCGGACACTGGCCGCCACGTCGGGGGCACCGTCGCCGTTGAAGTCCCCGGCCACGGTGAGGTCACCGAGCCCGTCCTCGTACGTGGCGCCCTCGGAGAGCCAGGTCGAGCCGGACAGCCCGTCGGGGCCTCCCCAGATGACCGACAGTGATCCCTGGTCCCCGTTGTCACCGCCGGCCCCGACGATCAGGTCCGCGTACCCGTCCCGGTCCAGGTCGGCGGAGGTGACCGAGCTGCCGTAGGCGTCGCCCTGCTCGGCGTCCCCCGGGATATCGGGCCTGTTCTGGTCGAAGACCTGCTTGGAGGAGGTCACGAGGCCGTCGGCCGAGCCGTACATGACGGCCACGTAGCCGTCGAACGCCGCACCGCCCCCGTCCTGGTTGCCCTCGTAGCTCGCGAGTCCCGCGGCGGGCACGGGAAAGGCGACGTCGGCGTAGCCGTCGCCGTTGAAGTCGTCCCGGAGCCCGGCGCCGGTCGTGGTGGCGGTGCCACTGCCTGCGGTGTCCGCAAGGGCCGCGGGCGCGGTCACCGACAGGCTCACCGCGACCGCCGCCATCAGACCGATACCGCCTGCCGCTCTGCGCAAGTTCATCAATATCCTCCCGGACCGGACGTGACCACCCGGTGGGCCGGGCCGGTGCTCATGGGGCGCACGCCCGCGCGGCCACCGTCGCCCCGCGGCCACCGTCGCCCCGCGCCCCGCGGCCCGCCCGCGGTGGCATCACGTCGCTCCTTGCTCCCTGGAACGCACGAAAAGGCGCATGACAGCGCATCGAGAGCGCGTCACGCGCCTGTCCAGACCCGTCAGGAGCGCGAAGGGTTGTGCGCCCCCTTTTCCCATGGCGGGAAAGCGGGGCACGGTCCGCAGTCCGGGCTCGGCCGGTCCGGACGGCCGAGCGGGCGGCTCGGCGCACCTGCGGACGGCGTGAGGGTGAGGGCATGCGAGGCAGGACGGCACTGCACCGGGACGCCGACGGCCGCGCAATGGGCGATCCCCCCACGGCCTGCCCGATGTGCCCTTGTCCGGGCGAGGGTGGCCTCGCCCTGCCTCCGCGGTCCCAACCCTCACCGGCTCACCGGAGGCCACGGTCTGCGATGCACCGCCGCTGCGCCTCCCCCGCGAGGTGAGCACCGCGGAGGACGGCGGCGGGCCGGCTGGAGCGAACACCCGCGGCGTCCTCGGCCTGGACGCGCGGCGCGATCTCCGCCGGTTCAGTGCACGGGACGCTCTTCGAGGCATTTGACGAGGAACGTCATGTGCTGGATGTTGCCGACTCGGTTCCACACCGAGTGGTTGCCTGTGGTCCCGGATCCATGGGCGCAGTCGCGAAGCCAGCCTTCCCCCGTGCCGGCCGACGGGCCGCGGAAGTCCGTGAGGCTCCTGATGCGCCCGGCTGCCGCACGGTTGACCGCGTCGCGGTGGTCACCGCGCTGCAGCACCTTCTCGAAGAGGTACGAACGCGAGGTGGTGTAGCGCAGGACGCCCCAGGACGGTCCGCCCTTGCCCGAGGGCGGTGTCCGGGCGGTGTACCGGGCGGGGAGGACGCCGTAGTCGCCGTAGTGCAGCAAGGGGAGGTAGAGGCGTCCGCTGTGGTGAATCCCGTGCCAGGTGTCCCAGTCCGCCCGCGGTGCCTCGTACGACGTGCCTTCACGGAATCCGTCGGGCGGTTCGGGGAAGCCGCCAGACATGACGGCGACCGTCCGCCAGGGGGCAAGCGGGACCAGGGTGTCGAGGGCGCGCAGCGCCTCCTTGGCGGCGTCCCGGCCGGCGAGGGCACGGCGCACAGGTCGAGGAACAGGTCGACGGGGACGGTGGGGCCGACTCGGTCGAGTAGGTGGCGTGTCGGCGCCGTGTCCCGATCGTGCCACTCGTCGGGAACCCGCACCCGGATGCCCAGGCGGTCGCCCCGGTGCTGAGCGGCCGCGAGGGCGAGGGACTGCTGTGCGGCAGGCCGGCCCGGCCCGGTCACAGGGCGCAGGTTCCGCAGGGCCCACCATCCGGGCGGCAGTGCGCCGGCCAGCACAGTCGCCTCGTCGGCGTCGACGAACGGTGCGTCCAGCCATGCTGCCCGGTGCTTGTGCGCGGTGACCACGCGGCCTACGTCGTCGTGGATCCTCCCGGCCAGGGGAGCGGGCATCATGCCCGGACGCGGCGGCAGGGTCCACAGCGGCGCGACCTTCGCCTGTGTGCCGGGAGGCAGGGCACGGTAGGCGTCTGCCGCATGCTTGCGGGTCGGCAGGACGGGAAAGTACAGCGCTCCGGACATGACGGCCCCTCACCGCGATCCCTGTCATCTCCCCGCTGTCAGCATGAATGGGGATTCAGGGTCCGCAAAGGGCGCCAATCAGTCATGATCGCGGGCGGGTCGGACGTGGACGGCCCGTAGCCGTGCGGGACGGCCGGCACGGATGAACCGGCCCGCTCGCACGGCACGGTCGCACCACGCGGAACGAGGGCCCGACCGGTCCGGTCGAGCCCTCGTTCCCGCTCTATGCCTCCCCACCCCGGTGGGCGGCCGGCGGCGGTCCGTAGAAGTCGGGCGTCCGGTGGGCGTACGAGCCGGGCACCGGCGCCCGGGAGCCGGGGGCGGTGGTGGGCCCGGTATCGGCCCGCGCGGGTCCTGCCGTCGTCGGAGCCGCGGTGTTCCTGAGCGTCGCGGCGGGGGAGACGGTGAAGGTGCCGCGGAGGTACTCCCAGTTGTTGTGGGTGATGACGCTGAGGTTCCAGTTGCCGGCCGCGGCCCCGGCGAGGTCCAGTTCGGCCTTCAGGGACTTCCGGTCGTCGGCCACCGAGGTCGTCGTGGACTCGATCGTCCTGCCGGACAGGGTGATCCGAACCTTGTCGTCCTCGTGCAGAGCGGTGCCCGTCACCACCACCGTGGTCTTCGTGCCGCTCTCGCCGCTCGTCGGGGTGACCGGACCGACGGTGATCTTCTCGGTGCCGCACAGCGTGCTCACGCAGTCGAGCCGTGCGCTGTAGTCGGTCCGCGACGCCTTCTCGGGCAGGCTGAGGACGAAGAGGGCCGGGGTGACCTCGCTCGTGTAGGGCTCGTCGACGGAGCACTGGTAACCGGTGGGGATGTACAGGGCGCAGTTGTTGTCCAGGTCCGCGTTGTACAGCGAGGGAACGGCCGTCTCGCTGCCCCCCGCCGTGTCGCTGATCGCCAGGTCGAATCGGTCGCGGTACGCGGTGGGCAGCGCCGCGCAGACGGCGGTGTGCTGTTCGTCCAGGCTCCCGGTGATCGGGCCGTACCCGTAGCTGATGTTCGGGACCTTCACGCACTCGTCGGCCGGCCCGTCGGCCGTGGCGATGCGCAGGGCGTCGAAGCGGTAGGCGTCGGCGGCGTCCAGGTACGTCGGGACGGTGACGAGCACCTGGTAGCTGCGGGAACCGGTGACCGCGCACGACTTGTTTCCGGACGAGCAGACCGTCTTGCCGTCCGCGTCGAAGGCCGTGATGTTCGCGGTGCCGAGCGGGTCCCGGACGTTGAGGTGCAGCGTGTCGGCGGCTGCGTCGGTGGTGACCTTGCGGCAGTGCAGCAGGCCGGGCGCCCCCAGCGAGCCGCCCGTGGAGGGGCCGCCCACCGCGGTGGCCGGGTTCGGCGCACAGCCCTTCGCGGTCGCGGTGACATCGCGACGGGTCAGGGTGTACTCGGCGGCCGCGTCGCGACCGGTGACCAGCACCGTGTGCGCGGCGCCCGCGGTGAGGGGGCAGGTGGTCCAGGCGGTCAGGGAGGGTGTGATGCCGCACACCCGCCTGCCGTGCTCGTCCAGGACCGAGAACTCGGCGGTGGACGTGCCGGAGACCGTCCGGAGCTGAAGGTTCTCGACGGCGCTGTGGTCGTCGGCCGGAACGGACAGGCAGCGGGCGAAGACACCGCCACCGGTGCTGAACCGGGCCGAGTCGGTGCTGTCGGTGAAGTCGCCCGCGGGGACGGCCGTGCAGTCGTTCGCGACGTCCGTGCGGAACAGCGCGAGGCTGTACGAGCCGGTCGGGTGGTTCTCGTCATCGGTGGAGACCAGGACACGGAACGGGGCCTTCCCGCCCAGTTCGCAGGTGCCCTCGGAGAGCGTGGTCCAGTCGCACTGCTGCACGCCGTCCGCGTCGACGGCGATGGCGTCGGGGCTCGGCGCGGATCCGCCCAGTGCCTTCAGTGCGGCCGTGCGGGCGCCCGCGGGCAGCGGCAGCGTGAGGCAGTCGATCTCGCCGGCCCAGCCGAGGGAGCCCTGGTGGAGACCGAGGTCGACCGACTCGCAGCCGGCGCCGGAGGAACGGTCGATGACGAGAGTCGCGTGATCGGTGAGCAGGGTGTAGTCACCGGCGGCGAGCAGCGCACAGGGGGACTCCCACCGCTCGCACACGGTCCTGCCGGCCTTGTCGTACACGGCGAGCGCGGTACGGGCCCCGGACTGGACCTCGTACACGGCATAGCGTCCGGCGGCCGGGGCGGTCAGGATCCTGCACCCCGTCGCCGGATCGGCGGTGGTGGGCGCCGACCCGTACGCGTTGACGGGGGCGTCCGCGCAGCCTGCCGGGTCGGACAGCCGGCGGGTCGTCAGGGTGTAGGCGGCGGGAAAGCCTCCCTCGATGTCGGTCACCCGTGCGAGCACCCGGTAGGGGCCGTCGCCGGGCAGTACGCAGCCCGTGCTGTCGTCGTCGTTGAAGTGCGGGCAGATCCGGGCTCCGGTCTCGTCGGTGATCCAGGATTCGCTGCTGCCGTACCCGGCGGTGTGGAAGTCGACGGTGACCCTCTCGCCGGCCTTCCCGGTGAACGGGTGGCACACGACGGCCACGGGACCGGCCGCGGAGCCGGTGACGGGGCCGAGGTCCCAGGAGGTGCCGGTCTCCGGCTCGCAGCCGGTGGTGGTGGCGAGCGGGACGACCGCGACGCTGACCTCGTCCTCGGTCCACCCGTTGTTGACGACCTCCAGGGTGAAGGCGCCCGCACGGGGGAGGCGGCACCATCCGGCGCTGCTCCACTCGGTGTCGTAGCAGTCCAACGGGGTCTCGCCGTCGAAGACCTGGGCCGCGGTCTCGTTGTGCTGGTCGTCCAGCAGGACCCTGTGCAGCGCGGCCTGTTCGGCGGTGAAGGCGAAGCAGGCGCTCCCCTGCGCGGGGACCGTCGCCCTGCCCACCGCGGAGCCCGGGTCGCCGAAGGGGGCGAGCGGAAGGGCGGGGCAGTCGGTGGCGTTGGCGGTGGTTCTTCGGGGGGCGCTGGCGGTTCGGGGGGCGGTGGTGGTGCCGGTGGCGCGCGTGGCGGTGGTGGCGGCGGGCGTGGCTGTGGTGGCGGTCGTGGGCGTGGCGATGGCGGTCGCGCGCGTGGCTGTGGCGGCGGCGGGCGTGGCCGTGGTGGCCCCGGATGCCCACGCGGCTCCGATCGGGAGCAGTGCGGACAGCAGGATCGACATTGTGAGCAGGAGTGCGGTGTACGCCGCGGATCTCGCGCGCGAACACAGGTGGTAGGACATTCCGTTCCCCCCAGGCCGGTCGAGTCAGGCAGGTGAGCGTGGGCCCGCGGGGCGGTGGACGACGTGCGGTGGCCGCGGGTCGTGCCCGTGTACGGTGAAGCGCGATGACGATCGCACATATGTTCCTGTGCTCGCGGAGGGTTTCCGGTTCTCCTCGGGGGTGCCAATGGCGGTGTCGTGCCCGCCGTCCGTGTTCGGGCCGGGGGTGAACGGCGCCCCCGGATCGGTTGCCGGCTTCGGGTGCGGGGATGTCTGCCGGGTTGGTCGGCGCCGGAGGCCCCCTCGTCTCACCCCTCGTCCCCTTCGCCTCACCAAGTTGCCCAGGGCAAACACTTGGTCCTATACTTGCTGAGACCAAGCAAATGTCGTAGGGAACAGGCGATCGATACGAGAGTGGCCCATGGCCGCGGGACCAGGCCCCGCCCCGCCGGTACGAGCGGTGAAACAGCCGCCCCGGTACCGCTGTCGGCGCGAGCCCCCGCCGGCTGACAGCAACGGAGGCCGCCCCCGGTGCGGGAGGCGAGGTGATACGGCTCATGCGGCTGGTGTCAGCCCGGGAACAACGCCTCGCCACGCCCGGGATCGGCGGCGCGGATCGGCCACTGCCGGTCCGACTCGCGATGGCCGGTCCGCAGTGGTTCACCGATCCGGCCGCGGGCGCCCTGCTCGCTCTTTCGACGGTCGGCCGTCGGCCCGGGTCCCGTGCGGACCACGGGCCCCGTCGAACGCCGGCCGGGCCCGGAAGGCGGGCGTGGCACGCTGCTGACCGCCACCGGCGCCGGGTTCGCCGCCCCGGAGCGGTACAGGCGTGAGCGGCACTGCGAAGTCGCGGCCGTCCCCAGGGACGGCCACCCGAGGACCGCTTCCAGCTCGTCCGGTCGTTGAACCGTCTCAATGAGGACCAGCCGGCACATCACCATGCGCGGCACTGCCCGGGAGCTCGCTCCGGGGTGTCGGTGGAGGACAGGGAGAAACAGCACGATGAGCCATGCAGCCCCCGCGCAGAGCGCGGGGCCCACACCGATAGCGTCGCCGGGCGGCCTCAGCCACCGGCAGATCCTCACCATCCTCAGCGGCCTGCTGCTGGGCATGTTCCTGGCCGCCCTCGACCAGACCATCGTCAGTACGTCCATCCGGACCATCGCGGACGATCTGCACGGCCTCAGCCAGCAGGCCTGGGCCACCACCGCGTACCTGATCACCTCGACGATCTCGACACCGCTCTACGGCAAGCTGTCCGACCTCCATGGCCGCAAGCCGTACTTCCTGGCCGCGATCAGCATCTTCATCGTCGGCTCGGCACTGTGCACCTTCTCGACCTCGATGACCGAACTGGCCGTGTTCCGGGCCTTCCAGGGCATCGGCGCCGGTGGTCTGATGTCACTCGCGCTGGCGATCATCGGTGACATCGTCTCGCCCCGCGAACGCGCCCGCTACCAGGGCTACATGCTCGCGACGTTCGGCATCTCCAGTGTGGGCGGGCCGCTGATCGGCGGTTTCCTCGCGGGGACGGACAGCATCCTGGGCGTCGTCGGCTGGCGCTGGGTCTTCCTGGTCAACGTGCCCATCGGCATCATCGCGCTGTTCGTCGTCGCCAAGGTGCTCAACATCCCGCACACCCGGCGGCCGTCCCGCATCGACTGGTGGGGTGCGCTCACCCTCATCATCGGTGTGGTGCCGCTGCTGCTCGTCGCCGAGCAGGGCCGTGGCTGGGGCTGGGGCTCGACGCGGTCCCTCACCTGCTACGTGATCGGTGCGGTCGGCATCATCGCCTGGGTCTTCGTCGAGCGCTGGATGGGCGACGCCGCCCTGATCCCGATGCGCCTGTTCCGCAACTCGATCTTCAGCCTGACCAGCCTGGTCGGGGTACTGATCGGTATGGGCATGTTCGGCGGCATGCTGGTGATCCCGCAGTACCTGCAGATCGTCAAGGGCGCCAGTGCCACCATGTCGGGCCTGGAGATGCTGCCGCTGATGGCCGGCATGATGGCCGCCTCGATCGCCTCCGGCCAGGTCACCTCCAGCACCGGCCGGTACAAGATCTTCCCGATCATCGGCAGCGCCCTGATGGTCATCGCGATGGGGCTCTTCTACTACCGGGTCATGTGGGACACGCCGCTGTGGCAGACCATGGTCTACATGGCCGTCTTCGGCCTGGGCCTTGGCTGCTGCATGCAGACGCTGGTCCTGGCGGTGCAGAACGCGGTGCCCCTGAAGGACATGGGCGTCGCGACGTCCTCGTCCACCTTCTTCCGGCAGATGGGCGGCACCGCCGGTACGGCGATCTTCCTCTCGGTGCTCTTCAGCACGGTCAGCGGCAAGATCGCCTCGGCGTTCACCGAAGCCGCGTCGACCGCGAGCTTCAAGGCCGCGCTGAGGGATCCGGCGGTGCTGGCGGACCCGGCGAACAAGCCGGTGCTGAGCATGCTCAAGGGCGGCTCCGGCGGCGGTTCCGCCAGTGTCCTCAGTGACTCCTCCTTCATCCAGAAGCTGGACCCGCGCCTGGCCGAACCCTTCAAAGCGGGCTTCGCGGACGCCATGCACACGGTGTTCCTGCTGGCCGCCATCGTGATGGCCGTCGCCTTCGTGGTGATCCTGTTCATCAAGGAGGTACCGCTCCGGCAGATCTCCGCACTGGAGGCGCGTGCCGCCGAGGCGGCGTCCGCTCTGGAGGCGGGTGCCGCCGACGGGGCGGGTGTTGCGCCGGGCTCCGAGCGGGAGCCGCAGCCCGAATCGGAACTGCACCCCGAGCGGGAGCCGCAGCCCGAGCGGGAACCGCAGCCCGAGCGGGAGCCGCAGCCCGAGCCGGCCCTCGTGGGCGCCGAAGCCGCACAGCTCCAGCGGGTGGCAGCCTTCGCCTCGGCCGGCGGCTATGACATCCCGGCGGCCTGCGACGCCGTCCACGGCCATGTGCGGGGCTTCGACGGCACACCGGTGGCGGCCGCCACGCTGACCCTGATCTCCCACACCGGACAGCAACTGGGCCGCGCCGCCGCACAGTCGGACGGCAGCTACACCCTTCCGGTGCCGGGCGCCGGTTCGTACGTCCTGATCGCGGCCGCCGACGGCTGCCAACCGCAGGCGTCCACCGTCACGGTCGGCCGGGAGCCGGTGTCCCACGACGTGTTGCTGTCCGCCAGCGGTGGACTCGCAGGGGTCGTGACCGGTGCGCTGGACGGCCTGCCCGTGGAGGGCGCGATGGTCGTGGTGACGGATGTCCCGGGCAACGTGCTGGCCACCGGCAAGAGCGACGCGGGCGGTGGTTTCACCCTGGCCGAACTGCCCGCGGGCGAGTACACGGTCGCGGTCCATGCCGCGGGCTGCCGGCCGACCGCCCGCTTCGTCCAGGTCGGCGGTGCCGGGATCACCCGGATGGAGATCGTCCTGCAGGCGGGTGCCCAACTGCAGGGTTCCGTCCGGGCCGGTGCCGACCACCGTCCGCTGGCCGATGCCCGGCTGACCCTGCTCGACGCGGCCGGGAACGTCGTCGGCACCGCCACCAGCGGCCCCGACGGTGCGTATGCGTTCACCGACCTGGACGAGGGCGGGTACTCCCTCATCGCCAGTGGCTACCCGCCGGCGACCACCACTGTCAGGGTCGAGGGCCGGGGAGCCGAGGACGTCGACCTGGAACTGAGCCACCTCGAGAAGTGACCTTCCGGTAAGAGGCCGGCCCGTACCTGGAGCACAGGGGTACGGGCCGGCCTTTCCGTTTGCCGACCGTCGTCCGGTTGGCCGCTGTCTGCGGACCGTCGACCGGTGGCCGCTGTCTGCCGATCACCGACGGTTGGCCGCTGTCAGTCGGCGACCGGTGGCCCGGTCACTGCGAGTCGGCGACCGGCAGACGGCGACCGGGAGTCGATCACCATCAGCCGACGGCGCAGTGCCGGGTCCTGTGCCGGGTCGGTCGGTCCTGTTCCTCCCCGTCGGGGGCGCGGGGAGGGGTGGGTGCCGACCTTGTCGTGCTCGGGCCGACGAACGGCAGGCCGGTCCGGCCGTCAGTGGGCGCGCCGGTCGCGGGTTCCCGGACGCCGCCGCTGTCACGAGGCGTCCGCGTTCTCCTGTCTGCTCTCCTCCTGGATCACGGGAAAGCGGCGCGGTGCGACGAACAGCAGGACCAGCAGGGTGAGTACGGCGGCTCCGGCGGCGCCGAGGAAGACGCTGTCGACGGCGGAGTCCACGGCGCGGCGCAGGTAGTCGGCGACGGCCGTGTCCAGGGAGTCGGGGTTGCCGAGGGTCCGTGACACGGAGTCGAGGTCGCCGGACAGCCTGAGCCCGTGCGCGTGGGCGAGCCGTCCGGCCAGCACACCGTTGGCGACGGCGCCGAAGAGCGCGGCGCCGACGCTCTGGCCGATCTGCCGGTTGAACATGATGGACGCGGTCGCGGTGCCGCGCTCGGACCAGCCGACCGAGGACTGGACGCCGATGATCAGCGGGAGTTGGAAGAGGCCGAGTCCGCAGCCGAGCACCAGCATGACCAGCGCGGGCTGCCAGGCCTGTCCGGGAAAGGGCAGGAACGGGAAAGAGAGAAGGGTCAGCGTGGCGACGGACATGCCGGTGACGGCGGTGAGGCGGAAGCCGATGCGGTTGTAGACGCGACTGGAGAGGGCGGCGGCGATGGGCCAGCTCAACGTCATCACGGACAGCACGAAGCCGGCGGGGATCGGCCCGAGGCCGAGTACGGACTGCGCGTAGGTGGGGACGAACACGGTCGGCGCGACCGTCAGCAGGCCCATGGCGCCGAGCGCGAGGTTCACGGCGGCGATGGTCCGGCGGCGCCACACCCAGCCGGGGATGATCGGTGCCGCGGCCCGGCGTTCGATGACGGCGGTGGCGACGGCGAGCGCGGCGGCGCCACCGAAGAAGGCGAAGCTCGGTGCGGAGAGCCAGGGCCACGCCACACCGCCCTGGACGAGTGCGGTCACCAGCAGGGCGCCGGTGGCGAACACGGCCAGTGCGCCGGCCCAGTCGAGCCGGGGCCGCCGGACGGGTGCGGCCCCCCTCGCGGCCCCGGTGCCCGAGCGGGCGGCGGCGCTGCGGCTCGTTTCGTGCAGGTGTTTGACGATCAGCCACAGGGCGAGCGCGCCGGTCGGCAGGTTGATGAGGAAGATCCAGCGCCAGTCGAGGTGGCCGGCGAAGAGGCCGCCGACGGCGGGGCCCGCCACGGACGAGGTCGCCCACACCGTGGACAGCTTGGCCTGGATCTTGGGGCGTTCCTTCAGGGGGTAGAGGTCGGCGGCGATCGTCTGCACGGTGCCTTGGAGGGCACCGCCGCCGAGGCCCTGCACCACGCGGAACGCGATGAGCGCGGCCATGTTCCACGCGGTGGCGCACAGCAGGGAACCGATGACGAACACGATGATGCCGACGATGAGGACGGGCTTGCGGCCGAACGTGTCGGAGATCTTCCCGTACAGCGGGAGCGTCACGGTGACGGCGAGCAGGTAGCCCGAGAACAGCCACGAGAAGACGGAGAACCCGCCGAGGTCGCCGACGATCTGCGGGACTGCGGTGGAGACGATCGTGCCGTCGATGGCGCCGAGTGCCATCGAGAGCATCAGCGCGGCGACGACGGGGCCGCGACCGCGTGCGGCCGGTGCGGTGGCCACTGCCTGCTGCGGCCCGGCATCCGACGAGGGGTGGTCCGGTATCGCTTCTGCTGGCTCCCCACTGCTCACGGATTTCCTTTCCTGGCGCACGTGTTTTCGACGGTACGGAGTGCGGCCAGCGTATGCGCGTGCTGTCCGGGCCCGCCCGTGCGTCGCCTGACGACCCGCCCCTCGTTCGCACGCGCCGAGATCCATGTCGTCATGGGCTGCCGTCCCGGCTCGGACGGATCTGCCGCCCGGTCCCGCCCGGTTCCGTCCAATCACGATCGGTCCGCCCGGTTCCGCCCAGTTCCGCCCAATCACGATCGGTCCGCCTGGTCCCGCTCGGTCCGCCTGGTGCCACTCGGGCCTGTGCGGGCGGCGCGGGCTGTGCGGGCTGCGCGGGCTGTGCGGGCTGCGCGGGCCCGTGCGGGCCTGTGCGGGGTGGCGGATCGGGCCCCTCCGTCGCGTCACTGCGCGCGGCGCGGCGGGCCTGCGGCAGCAGGCGCGTCTCGCGTCCGGTCGGCGGGCTCCTCTCGGCGGCCTTCCGCACCTGCGCGGAGCCTGCGGTCAGGACGTGGCCTGCGCGGCACGCGGACAGCGGTGCGTCGGGGTCCTCGTGCCTCTGGATCGGGAAGGCGGCGTCGGCTGCGCCCCTCCGGCTGTTCCGTACGGGGCGGGGCGGCCGTCGACAGCGGCAGGAGGACCGGCCCCGCGCCGCACCCCTCGGCGGACGTCAGGTGTAAGCGCCGAGGACCCTCTTGAAGCCTTCGCGAGCCGGACGCCGGGAGATCACGCATGCAGGGTCCCCGGGGGTGGTGGACGCGCTCATTCGGTGCCGTTCGGGCGGCTGGGGGGCGTGGTCGGCGTGGTGTTCTCCTCGGGGGGCGAAGGCCGCCGGTACGAGAGGCCGCCCATCATGAACACCAGGGTCGCGATCACGATGGCGATGACGCCCAGTGCGTAGCCGATGGTTTGCAGTGCAATCACAACGGTCTCCCAGACGGGCAGCCGGACCAGAGCCCGAGCAGAGCCGGACCAGAGCCGGACCAGGGTCAGATCGGTAATTTTGCCTACATTCTGGACCAGTGCCACTCTCTCTGCGAATTCTCTGCGAACGATCTCCGTGCCGCGGCTCCGGTCGGGGCCGAGGGGGTGCGCACGGGGCGCCCGGGCGGTTCTCAGCCGTCGGTGCCTTCCCCGGTGCGTCGGCCACTGGCTCCGTCTGTTCCTTCTTCGGTTCCTTCATCGGCGCCTCCGTCGTCCCGCCGCCGGTGTGCGGCGGGACGACGGTGCCCCCGGTGGTCGTTCAGCGGTGGTCGTTCACCAGCGATCGCTCACCAGCAGCCGTTCATCAGCAGCCGTTCACCGGCGGTTGAGCCAGGCGAGCAGTCCGACCACGGCGCCGGCCATGGTGACCCGGGTGAGGCCCCCGGCTGCGGTGAGGTATCCGGCGAGGTAGCCGGTCGTCAGGGCGAGGGTGCGGGGCGCTGTGGGGTCCTGGCCGCCCGTGGGTAACTTGCTGGACAAAGATCCATCTCCTTGGGTCGGCGTCGGGCCCCTGCTTCCCGTGGCTCCGGGCCCGGCGCGGATCTGCCTGCGGCATATGCCAAAGAGTGTCCGTGATTTTACGGCGGGTGACCGCAGGTCCGGCAAACACGCGGGGCGCGAGCGAAGCACACGAGGGCGCGGAGCGTGGGGGTGTGGGGGCGTGCCTGCGCCGTGTGCCTCCTGGTGCGCGCCGGGTGCGCGCGAGGGAGTTCTCCCACCCGCTCGCGCGGGGGCTCCGTGCCGGCAGGGGTGCGCGGTCAGCAGGTGGGCGGCCCGGTCCCGCCGCCACACAGGCCGGCACAGGCCGCACCCCGCGCCCCGAAGTGGGGAACCAAGCCCATGGGCGCGACGCGTTCACCTTCGGCCCACGGAGTCGTGGTCCTGGGCGCCTTCCTCTTCGAACTCGTCGTCGTACGGCTCCTCGTCCTCGTAGAGCTCGTCGTCGCCTTCGCGGTCGTCGTCACCCGGCTCGTCCTCCAGGACCTCAGGGTCCTTGGGCTCCACTTCGTCGTACGCGCGGCCCTCGTCGTCCTCGTCGTCCTCGTCGACATCTTCGACCTCGGTGTCGTCGCTCTCGGCGTCCTCGGGTCGGTCGTCCTCGGCGTCCTCGTCGACCTCGGTGTCGTCGCTCTCGTCGTCCTCCCGTCGGCCTTCCTCGCCGTCCTCCGGTCGGTCGTCCTCGCCGTCCTGCTCCGTGTTGTCCCCGGGACCGGTGCCGTCACAGGAGCCGTCCTCATCGCGGGCCCGCGTCTCCTCGCGCCGCATCGCCTCGTCGTGGTCTACCACGACCTCGCCGTCACGGATCTCGCCCCGCCACGAGTCCGTGGCCTCGCCTCGCATCATGATGAACTTCCGGTACAGCTTGAGGTCGAGGCGCGCCCTGCGTCCCTGCGCCCGCCAGATGTTGCCGGTCTTCTCGAAGAGTCCCTTCGGGAAGTACTCAAGGACCAACAGCACCCTGGTCAGGTCGTCCGTGATGGCGTGGAAGGTCACGACCCCCTTGACGGTGCCCTTCGCGCCCTCGGTGGTCCAGGTGATGCGCTCGTCCGGCACCTGCTCGGTGACGTTCGCCTTCCAGCTCCGCGTGGACTTGGCGACCTTGACTTTCCAGTTGCTCGATGTGTCGTCGGACTTCTCCACGCTCACCACGCCCTTGGCGAACGTGCTGAACTCCTGGAACTGCGTCCACTGGTCGTACGCCTCGCGCTTCGGCACGCCGACGTCGATGTCCTCACTGATGGTGACGGACTTGGATTTTCCGCCGCCGCCCTTGCGACCCTTGCCGAACAGCCCCTTCACCTTCTCCGTCAAGGTGCTCTTGAGGTGGTCCTTTCCTACCGTCTTCAGCGCGTCGGCGGGCGACTTGCCCTCCGTGAGCGCCTGGCTGCCCTTGGCCAGGCTTCCGGCCAGGCCGCCTATCGGCCCACCGGGCCGCGCGAGTTCGCCGACGCCCTCGCCGAGCCGCTGACCCAGAGTGGTCACCGTGTGTGTGGCGCGGGCCACGAGGTAGTTGCGCAGCTCTTCCTTGAGCCGGTCCATCGCCGGATTGTCCGAAATCTTCTCCCGTACACCCGACATCGTTGACTCAGGCATTGCTTCCTCCTCGCTTGCTCGCCCTGCGGGCCGTACCTGAGGCCGCCTTCCTCGCGCGCGGGGTCGTTTTCGCCGCACCAGCGGTGGCCTTGTGCTCGGAGGGGACCTTCTTGGTCCCCCCGGAGGCGGTCCTGCTCGCACCGGACGCCCTCTTGTGAGCCCTTCCGGACGTACGCGCGGGGGAGGTAGATGCGGTCCTGCCGCCGGAAGATGCCTGCGCCCCGGGCCGGGACGCCGTACGCGCATGCGACCGCACCTCGGTGTCCGGTTCCTCGCGCTCCTCGCCGCGGTCGGCGGCGTCCCCGTCATGGTCCTCGGGGTCGACGTCGTCCTCGTGGCCGCGCTCCTCGGGCTCCTCGCCCTTGCCGTCGAGCGCCAGCGTGCGCTGGTGCAGCGAGTCGGCGAGACGGCCGATCCGATGGCTCAGTGCCGAGGTTGCCGCAGATTTGGTGGAGTCCAGCAACTCCTTGCGAACCTGGCCGTCGAGACCGGCGAGCAACGGCGATTCGGCCAGCATCGACCCGAGCTGTTTGGGGTCGAGCTTGAGCTTCTTCCCGGCCAGGAACATGCCCAGACCTATGGCCATTTTGGCCTTCTTCGTCCGTCCGAGCAGATAGCCCCCGACCAGGGCCGCGCCGATTTTCGTATGGCTCATCATTTCTTGCGCACCTCGTTCTTCCCGTGAAGAAAGCTGTTGCCTTGTGACGGACGTCGAAGGACGCCGTAGTGCGTGCCCGCAGCGCGCTTCATCGTCGAGTGACGAGACGGAGCCGCCTGCGCCCCGTCATGGATCCACTCCGGTCGAGCGGCTCGTCCTCATGAAGTCCGAACTCTTCTTCAGCCATCCGATCCGCGACGAGTTCCTGCTCCAGTCCGGCCGATCGGCCAGGTGCGGGCCCCGGGTCGTGGAACTCCTGCTCGGCGGCCAGGAGGGCCTGGCGGAGAACCCAGGGCACTCCGCGTGCGGGCACGGCCGGGAGGGCGAGAACCTGACTGGCGAAACCCGCGAGTCCGTCCTGTTCAATCCCGGGACCGGCACCCTGATCCCATTCGGGAGCCGATGTCCTCGGGTGGAAACCGTAGGGCGGCAGCGACCCCTTCAACCGAGAACTCGCGGCTCGTCGGCCACCGCCTGTGAGAAGGCGGTTGCCTTACCCCGCTTCACCAGGAACGACCTGTTCAGGAAGCAGTCTTCGTCCGTTCGCGGGCCATGGTGCTTGGTGCGGCAGGGGCGAGGCGGTCCATCGTTCCTCTGCTCCCTTGCTGACGTGCGATCACCTCATGGGGTGGTCAGCTCACCAACCGCGCGCTTTCCCGTTGTGCGCGTCAGGATTCGCCCTGGCGAGTTCACTGAGTTCACTGAGTTCATTGAGGTCACGAATCCGCGTGGGCCCCGGTGCCGCCTCGCGCAGCAGATCGTCCTCGTCGTGTCCGAGCTTCGGGGTTGAACTCAAGGCAGTCCGCGAGTTGGGTGGGCCGGGCCGTGCGGGCATCGGTCGTTTTCGAGGGCCTGCACGACCTGGTCGTCGTAGGGTGCCCTGCCCGGCAGCGAGTCGCCGCGTCGCACGGCGCATCGCCTCCGGTGCGGAGATACGTTTCTTCTTGCGGAGATGCCCACTTGGTGCAGCTTCGCTTTCTGGTGTCGGCATGGCCTCGTCCATAGGGTCGGCAAGTGAAGCTCGTGTGAGAAGCGCGTGCCCAGCAAGACATGACCTATGCCAAGTGTGTTCGGGGGCTGTCCCGGCACACCGCTCTGCCGCCCGGGCGGCGGGGTCGCTGAGCCGGCCTCCGCCGACGGCTCGCAACGGTGCGGAACCGGCTCCCAACCGGTGCGGAACCGGTGCGGGCCCCGGCTCGGAACCGGTGCGGGCCCCGGGGCGCGGGAGCGCCGCCGGCCCGCCCCCGCCTCCGCCCGCCGCTCGACGGGACGCTCGACGGGACCCGCCGTCCTGCGGCGCGGCCCCCGGCAGCGTGCCGTCGACCGTGCGGGGCGCGTGCGCACCCTCCAAGGCGCGGGCGGACGCGCGCCCTCGAAGCCCCGGCACGCATGCGCGCCCTCGAAGCCCCGGCACGCATGCGCGCCCTCGAAGCCCCGGCGCGCGTGCGCGTGGCGAGGGGCGGTGAACGGGCCGGAATGCTGCGGATGGCCGGGAACCTCCGCAGCGCGCCGGGCGCCGGGAGGTCCCCTCGGGACCGATACACGCCAAAAGCCCCCGCCCGCGCCGCGGCGTCGTCCGGCCGCACCGGCCGCATCGAGCCGACCGTCGCACTCTCCCTGCCGTGCGTGGATGCCCCTCCTCAGGTCCGCCACAAGTTCAACACGTTGCCTTCACACAACACACACTTCCGGCCGAGTGGTGCCGGGTGTGCCCCCGGTGGGAGAGACGGTGCGCCCGCCGCCCGCATAGCCTCCCGGGCCATGCGATCACCACTGATGAGACGTCTCGGCCTCAGCGCCGCCCTCGCCCTCGTCCTCGCCGTGTTCGGTCTGGTGCCCAGCGCGAGCGCGGCCGACCCGGCGCCGGCCGATCTGGCGTTCGCCACCGACAGTGCCACCACCACGCCGGGCGGCGCGGTGAACCTGTCGATGACGATCACCAATCACCACACCTACGACGTGTGGTTCGTGTACCAGACCATAGAGCCGACCTGGCTGACCACCCAGCGCCCCGACCTGAAGTACAGCTTCACCGGCTGCTCCCTGGCCACGACCGCCGGCCCCACCCCCTGCTCCGGGACGGGCCCCGCCGACCTCGGTGCCAACTACGGTGCCACCATTCCGCCCGGCCAGAGCCGTACCGTCACGCTGACGCTCCAGATCGCCGCCGACTCCGGCTGCAACGGCAACATCGGCTTCTACTCGTACTTCTACGCCGAGTTCAGCGACAGCACGAACATCAGCGGCGGTCCGGTCTACACCCCCGAGACGCGGGTGCTTTGCGCCTGACGGCCCGTCCGCGGCGAGGGCGGCCGAGGTGGCGGTGACCTGAAACAGCCTGCGATCAGGCAGGTGTTCTGGTATAGACCACTGATGCCCGGCCCGGCGGGCCCGACCGGCCCGCCGGTGCCCCGCACCCGGCCCGGACCAGCGCCCGGGCCCCCTCGGCCGCCGCGCCCCGCGCTCCGCGGCGCTAGCGGAGCGCTCAATTCGCCTGGAAACCAGGTCTGTTGGACACATGCGCTTTTCCGTCATGTTTCACAATGGGACCACGAAAGCTCCACACGGACATCACTATGTGACGCGACGGATGCGTCGGCGACCGGCTCCGAGGGGGAGGCAGGCGTCACGCAAGGGGGTGCGTCCGCTCCGCGGGAGCCGTGCTCACCCATGCCCGGGAGGGGACTTCACCGAATGAAGCGGACCTTATGCACCGCGGCGCTCACGGCGGGCGCGCTCGTCGCCGCACTCGGCCTGCCGGCCGCCGCGGCGCAGGCCGACCCCGCGCCACGCGTCGACCTGCGGGTCCTGGTGGCGAGCGACGGAGGCCCGGCCACCGAGGCGATCGCGGCCGAACTGGCCGCGGCCGGCACGCCGTACACCGAGATCGACCTCACGCGGCCCGACCGGCCGGTGATCGACGCCGGCCTCCTCGCGGACACCGTCGACGGGCGGCCGCGCGCCAGGTTCCAGGCCGTCGTGCTGCCGAATGACAACCCGTTCCCGGCCGGTTCCGCCGAGATGGCGGCACTCGCGGCGTACGAGCGTACCTACGGGATCCCCCAGGTCGACGCCTACACCTACGCGCGCCCCGAAGCCGGTCTGCAGTACCCGACCGCGGGCGGCTACTCCGGAAGCGTCGACGGTGTGCGGGCCGAGGTGACCGCCGCGGGGAAGGCGGGCCCGTTCGGCTATCTCGACGGGCCGGTGCCCTTCGAGGACAACGACCCCGCCGTGGGCGAGAGCTACGCCTACCTGTCCAGGCCGGCGGCGGGTGCCGACTTCACGCCCTACGTCGAGGCCGCCGTCCCCGGTCTGTCGACGCGGGGCACGCTGGTGGGGGAGTACCGGCACGACGGGCGGCGCGAACTCGTCGTCACGTTCGTGTACAACCGGTACCAGCAGCAGTTCCGGCTGCTGGCCCGCGGCATCGTGGAGTGGATGACCGGCGGGGTGCACCTGGGCGCCTCGCGGAACTACTTCGCCGTGGACGTGGACGACGTCTTCGCCGCCGACGACCGCTGGAACACCGCGCTCAACTGCACGCCCGGCGACGTGGACTGCACGGACTCCGGCGCCGCCCCCGACCCTATCCGCATGACGGCCGCCGACGTCGACCACGCCGAGAGCTGGCAGGCCGCCCACGACTTCACCTTCAGCTTCGCCTACAACGCGGCGGGCACCGTCGAGCAGCGCGAGGACAACAACGGCGCCGACGCGCTCGCCGACAAGCTGATCGCGGACCGCGACACGTTCCACTGGATCAACCACACCTACACCCACGCCTTCCTCGGCTGTGTGCAGGACACCGCGGTGGTGCCCTGGCGGTGTGCCACCAACGCGGACGGCAGCACCCGGTGGGTGAGCCGGAACGAGATCGACGACGAGATCGCCACCAACCGCGTCTGGGGGCAGAGGGCCGGGCTCCCGCTGGACGAGGGCGAACTGGTCACCGGTGAGCACTCGGGCATGAGGGTGCTGCCGCAGCAGTCCGAGGACAACCCCAACCTGGCCCTCGCCCTCGACGACAACGACATCACCTGGCTCGCCTCGGACAACTCACGCGATCCCGCCCAGCGCCGGGTCGGCCCGGCCACGACCGTCCCCCGCTACCCGATGAACGTCTTCTACAACGCCGGGCGGGCGGCCGAGCAGGTCGACGAGTACAACTGGATCTACACCAGCCGCGCCCAGGGCGGCAGCGGCATCTGCGAGGACAATCCGGCCACCACCACGTGCCTGCCCGCGCCGCTCGACACCGCCACGGGCTATGCCGGCCACATCGTGCCGCTGGAGACGCGGATCGCCCTCGGGCACGTCCTCGCCAACGACCCGAAGCCGCACTTCATCCACCAGTCGAACCTGGCCGAGGACCGCATCGCCTACCCGGTGCTGAACGGCGTCCTCGACGGCTACCAGGCCCTCTTCGCCGAGAACACGCCCGTGGTCAACCTGCGGATGAGGGACATCGGCGCCGAACTGCAGCGCAGGGCGGCCTGGCAGGCCGCCCTCGGCGACGGCGGCGTCACCGCCTACCGCATCGGCGACACGGTGACCGTCGAGGCGCCGAGCGGGCTGGCCGTCACCGCGACCCTGCCCACCGGGACCACACTGGCCGGCACCGCCTTCGGCGAGGCGTACGCGGGAGCGGTGTCCGGCTGGACGCCGTCCACGGGCGCGCCGATCGGCCTGGTGCTGCCGGCGTCCGCCGCGGCACCGGCCGCCGGCTCCGCCGGGCGGCCCGTCCCGGCCACGGACCCCGCGCCGGCCACCCGCGTCCCCGCGGGCGTGACCGAGCGGGTCGCGTACGCCGCGGAGCGCTGAACGGCGCACCGACCGAGGACCGGCCCCCCAGCACCAGCGGGAGGGCCGCTCCGAGGACCGACCGAAGGAACGACCGCGGGTCCCGGCCGCACACGGTGGCCGGGACCGGTACGAACCGTCCACACCTCGGCCGTGGAGCCCATCGATGCCCGTTCGGCACGGCGCCCGAAGACCCGGCGCCACGCGTGTCACCCTGCTCACCGAAGGCACCTATCCGCACAGTCACGGCGGCGTCAGCGTCTGGTGCGATCAACTCGTCCAGGGCATGACCGACCTCGACTTCGACATCATCGCCGTCACCGGCACCGGGCGCGAACCCGTCGTGTGGGACCTGCCGGGGCACGTCTCGCGAGTGCTGTCCGTGCCGATGTGGGGCGCCCCGCCGGAGGGCCGCCCGCCCCGGGGCCGGGCCAGGGTCCAACTCGCCGCCGCGTACGAGCGGTTCCTGACCGCCCTGCTCGATCCGGGCGCCGAGGACGCCTTCGCCCCCGCCCTGTACACGATGGCCCGGGCCGCGGCGGACGGGACGCTGAGCCCCTTCCTGCGCGCGGACCGGGCGATCGCCCTGCTGACCGCCGTGTGGAACCGCCCCGGGCTCGCCGTGCGCGAGGCCGGGCCGACCCTGCACGACGCGATCACCGCGACCGCCCTGCTGGAACACGCCCTGCGCCCGCTGGCCGCACCGCCGCCCGAGAACGGGGTCGCGCACGCGGTCAGCGGCGGGGTCGCCGTACTGCCTGGACTGGCCGCCCTCGAACGGCACGGTGTCCCGCTGCTGCTGACCGAGCACGGCGTCTATCTGCGCGAGCGCTACCTGGGCTACCGCACGGCGTCCTACCGCTGGCCCGTGAAGGCCGTCGTCCTCGGCTTCTTCCGGCTGCTGGCGGAGGAGAGCTACCGCAGGGCCGCCCTCATCACACCGGGCAACCGCTACAACCGGCTGTGGGAGGAGCAGGGCGGTGCCGCCCCGGAGTCGATCCGCACGGTCTACAACGGCGTGGACCCCGCGGCCTTCCCGCCGGCCGGGCCCGAGCCGGACGCCCTCACCCTGAGCTGGGCGGGCCGCGTCGACCCGATCAAGGACCTGGAGACCCTCATCCGGGCCTTCGCCCTCGTCAGGGAGCGAATACCCGACGTGCGGCTGCGGATGTTCGGCGGGACGCCGCGGGGCGGGGAGGCGTACCGCGAGCGGTGCGAGGCCCTGGCCGCGGAACTCGGGCACGCGGACGCGGTGACGTTCGAGGGACGCGTCGACGACATCAAGGACGCCTACGCGGCCGGCAACGTCGTGATGCTCTCCAGCATCAGCGAGGGCTTCCCGTTCACCCTGATCGAAGCCATGTCGTGCGGACGGGCGACCGTCTCCACCGACGTCGGCGGTGTGCGGGAGGCCGTCGGTGACACGGGGCTCGTGGTGCCGCCGCGTGATCCGGCGGCGATGGCCGCGGCGGCGCTGGAACTGCTGGGCGACGCCGGGCGGCGGCGGGCGATGGGCGAGGCCGCCCGGCTCAGGGTGATCGAGCAGTTCACGCTGCGGCAGACCATCGACACCTTCCGGTCCATCTACCGGGAGCTGCCCCTGCTCGACCGGCGCTCCCGGGCACTGCGGGCCCGCGCGCGAACCCTCGCGCCGCTGGGCACGGGAACCGGGAGCCTGGCCGGATGAGCGGGCCGATATCACTGGAACCCGGCGGTGCCGACCAGGACACGCTGGCCATCCGGTTGGCCGGGCGGCCGCGCCGCCGCCCCCGCTGGAGCCTCGACGACACCACGCTCGCCATCCGGCTGCCGGGACGGGGCCCCGACGAGGAGGCGGTGAGCCGGCTCGCCGCCGAACTCGCCGACCGCGTCGGCCCCGCCGTCCACGCGTACGAGGTGGCCGCGCTGCTGGAGGCGGAGGGCATGTCCGCCTCCGTGATCAAGGAACGGTACGGGCACCCGAACCTGTTCTCGCTCGCCTCCGCCCTGTACGAGCGGGTGCCGCGGACCTTCCCCGAGCCCGCGCCCGCGTCCGATCCCTGGCGTCCCGACACCGTGCGCTGCCTGCTGCGCGGCGTGCTGTTCGCACTGCCGGGCCTCGCCTACCTGCTCACCGCACCGCTGTGGAACGCCGCAGGGCACGCCCCGGCGCTGATCGTGGCGGGCCTCGTCTCCTGGGCCTGGGGGCAGGCGCTCGGCCACCGCGCGCACCTGCGGCTGGCGACGGGGCGGCGGGAGGCGGGCCGGGCACTGCTGGCCGGTGCCCCCGCGGGGGCGGCGGTGGCCACGGCGGCCGCGGTGCTGACCGGCCACCAGGGGCACGGCGCCGGCCCGGTGACCCTGGTGGCGGCGGCGCAGTCGCTGTACCTGGCGGCGGCGGGCGTCCTGCTGGTACTGGCCCGGGAACGGCTGCTGCTGGCCGCGCTCAGCCCGCTGATCGCCGGCGCGGCGCTGCTGCCGTGGTGGGAGCCCGGCCCCCTGCTGCGTGCCGCACTGCCCCTGCTGGCGCTGCTGGCGACGCTCGCCGTCACCGCACGGGCCCTGGGGGCCGCCCTCGCCGTCCCGGCCGTGCCCGGCGGCACCCGGCCGCGCCTGGTGCAGTCCCTGCCCTACGGCCTGTTCGGTCTTGCGGCCGGGGTGCTGGTGCTCCTGGAGGGCCGGCGGGAGCCCTACGCGGTGATCGTGCTGACCGTGAGCATGGGGCCGGCGGAGTGGCTGCTGTACCGCTACCGCGGGCTGTCGGTCGCCGCGCTGCGCGCCACCGCTCGGCCCGCCGCCTTCCTGCTGCGCTCGGTCGGCATCCTCGCCCTCTGCCTGCTCGCCTACCTTCTGCCGCTGCTGCCCGCGGCCCTGCTCACCGGCGCCGAACCGGTCGCCCTGCTGCTGCTCGCGGCCACCCTGTGGACCGCGCTGCTGCTCCAGGCGTTCGGGACGGCCTGGACGTCGGCCGCGATCTGCCTCGCGGCCGCGGGCGGTGCCGGGACCGCCGCACTGCTGCGCCCGCCACCTGATCCGGTGGCGCTGCCGCTGTGCTGCGGTGCCGCGGCGCTGTGCCTGGCGGTGTGCGCGCTGTGGTTCCTCGGACGGCCCGCACGGCACGCCTGAGTCCCGGGCCCGCCGCCACGAAACACGCTCGACCCGCGCACTTCGCTCCACTCTCCTCAGCTCGTCCCACCGCACCTCGCCCCACCCCGCTCCACCCCGCTCCAGGTCGCTTCACCCCACCGCACCTCACCCCACCGCACCTCACCTCAGCTCACCTCAGCTCGTTCCACGGGAAGGGACACACCAGTTGACCTCCGCCCCGCTCGCCGCCGTCACCGGTGCCGAGGGCTTCATCGGCTCGCACCTCACCGAGGCGCTGGTCGCCTCCGGGCACCGGGTCAGAGCCATGGCCCAGTACAACTCCTTCTCCTCCTACGGCTGGCTGGAGACACTGCCCCCGGACGTCCTCGACCACGTGGAGATCGTCCTCGGCGACGTCCGCGACCCCGGCTCCGTCCGGGGCCTCCTCGAAGGCGCCGACACCGCCTACCACCTGGCCGCCCTGATCGCGATCCCGTACTCCTACCGGGCGCCGCACAGCTACGTGGACACCAACGTCACCGGCACGCTCAACGTGCTGGAGGCGGTGCGCGCCCTCGGTACGCCCCGGCTGGTGCACACCTCCACCAGCGAGACGTACGGCACCGCGCGGACCGTGCCGATCACCGAGGACCACCCCATCAACACCCAGTCGCCGTACGCCGCCTCGAAGGCGGGCGGGGACCGGCTGGCCGACAGCTACCACGCGAGTTTCGACACCCCGGTGGTGACGCTGCGGCCCTTCAACACCTTCGGACCGCGCCAGTCGATGCGCGCGGTGATCCCGACCGTCATCGGGCAGGTGGCGGCCGGGCAGCGCACGATCACGCTCGGCGACCTGCGCCCCACGCGGGACTTCACCTTCGTCCGGGACACCGCACAGGCGTTCCTCGCGGTGGGCACCGCGCCCGCCGGGCAGGTCGTCGGCCGCACCTTCAACGCCGGTACCGGCGGGGAGATCTCCGTCGGCGACCTGGTCGCGCTCATCGGCAAGGTCATGGACACCGCGCTCGACGTCCGTGCGGACGAGGCCCGCGTCCGGCCCGCGAAGTCCGAGGTGATGCGCCTGGTCGCGGACGCGGGCCGGCTCACCGCGGCCACCGGCTGGCGGGCCGCGCACACCCTGGAGGAAGGGCTGGCCGCCACGGTGGAGTTCTTCCGCGACCCGGCCAACCTGGCCCGCTACAAGACCGGCATCTACAACATCTGACCCGCCGACCCGTCACCCACCCCCCACCACCCTCGACATAGGCCCTCCGGGCCGCCCCTGTGTGTGCGAAGACCGCACGTCCACGAAGGAGGAGCTCCATGCACGCAGTGATCCTGGCGGGAGGCAAGGGCGTCAGACTGCGGCCCTACACCACCGCCCTGCCCAAGCCGCTGGTGCCCATCGGCGACCAGCACGCCATCCTGGAGATCGTGCTGCGGCAGCTTTCCACGGCGGGTTTCACCCACTGCACCATCGCCATCGGCCACCTGGGCGAGATCATCCGCGCCTACGTCGGCGACGGCTCCCAGTGGGGCATGACCGTCGACTACGCCACGGAGGAGAGCCCCCTGGGCACCATGGGCCCGCTGCTCACCCTGCGCGACCGCCTGCCCGAGACGTTCCTGGTGATGAACGGCGACGTCCTCACCGACCTCGACTACGCCGACGTCCTGCGCCACCACCGTGCCTCGGGAGCGCCGCTGACCATCGCGACGTACGCACGCAAGGTGCACATCGACTTCGGCGTGCTGACCACCGATGCGAGCAGGGTCGTCGCGTTCACCGAGAAACCGAGCATGGACTACCGCGTCTCCATGGGCGTCTACGGCCTGTCGCGCTCGACGCTGGAGGGCTACACGCCCGGACTGCCCCTGGGCTTCGACGAGCTGGTCCTCGACCTGTTGTCCGCCCGCAACCAGCCGTACGCCTACGAGTTCGACGGCTATTGGCTGGACATCGGCCGCCCGGACGACTACGACCGGGCCAATGCCGAGTTCACCACCCAGAAGTCGCTTCTGCTCAAGGGAGCCTGAGCACCGCATGCGCATCCTCGTCCTGGGCTCCACCGGCTACCTCGGCGCCCACGTCGCCCGGCGGCTGGGGGCCGTGCCGGGCGCGCTCGTACTCGGCGGCGGCCGCTCGCCCGCCGCCGAGTACGTCGTCGACCTGGCGTCCGCCCGTCCGGAGCAGCTTGCGAAGACCCTCGTGTCGGCCGCGCCCGACACGGTGATCAACTGTGCGGGCGCGACCGGCGGTGACGCCGTGACCCTCGCCGAGGTCAACGTCCGCGGACCCGCGGTCCTGTGCGCCGCACTGCGCGAGGCGGCCCCCGCGGCGCGCCTGGTGCACCTGGGCTCGGCCGCGGAGTACGGTCCCGGCACCCCGGGCACCCCGGTGGCGGAGTCCGCGGCCACCCGCCCCGTCGGCCCGTACGGCGCGACCAAGCTCGCGGGCACGGCCCTGGTGACCGCCTCCGGCCTGGACGCCGTGGTCCTGCGGGTGGGCAACCCGGTGGGACCCGGGGCGCCGTCCACCGGGCTGCCCGGCCGGATCGCCGGGCTGCTGCGCGCGGCGGGCCCCGATCCGGACGCCGTGCTGCGGCTCGGCGACCTGTCCGCGCACCGCGACTTCGTCGACGTGCGCGACGTGGCACGGGCGGTGGCGTACGCGGTCACGGCACCCGGCCCGCTGCCCGGTGTCCTCAACATCGGCGGGGGCCGGGCCACCCCCGTGCGCGATCTGGTGAGGGGCCTCGCCGACCGGGCCGGCTTCCGGGGGAGGATCGAGGAGAACGCCGCCGGCGCCGCCGGCTCGGCCCGCTCCGCGGAGGTGTCATGGCAGTGTTCCGACATCACCGCCGCCGGCCGGGCCCTGGGCTGGCGTCCGGTCCACACCCTCGACGACGCGCTGACCGCGCTGTGGGAAGGCGGCGGTGTGCCGTGAGCCTGCTGGTTCCGCTGTACGTCCACCCGGCCGAGGACCCGGGTGCCTGGCACCGTCTGATCACGGCCGCGACCCGCACCTACGGGGTCGTCCTCAACCCGGCCGACGGCCCCGGCGCGGGCCCCGACCCCGCGTTCACCGCGGCGGCGGGGGCCCTGCGCGCGGCAGGGGCGCGGCTCCTCGGCTATGTCGACACCGACTACGGGGTGCGCGACGGTGCCGAGATCGCCGACGACGTACGCCGGCACCAGGAGTGGTACGCGGCCGACGGCTGCTTCCTCGACCGGGTGACGGCGACGCCGGAGGGCCTGGGGGCCTGCCGCCGCCTGGTCAGGACCGTGCGCCGGCTCGGTGCCGGCACGGTCGTGCTCAACCCCGGGGTGCATCCGGCGCCCGGGTACGCCCGCCTCGCCGACCTGACGGTCACCTTCGAGGGCCACTGGTCGACGTACGTGTCGGCGTTCAGCAGACCCGCCTGGACGGCGCGGCACCCGCCCGAGAGGCTGTGCCACCTCGTCTACGGCGTCCCCGAGGCGCTCGTACCGCTCGCCGTGCGCACGGCGCACGAGCGCGGTGCGGCCGTGTGCGGACCCGTGACCGGTGAACCGCCCAACCCATGGGACCGGTTGACGCCGGCACTGACCGGGACGGAGCCATGAGGAAGACGACACCGGCGAACGCCGTACCGCTGACGGCCCTGACCGTCCTGGCCGTCCTGGTGGCCTCGGTACTGACGGGCTGTGCCCGTGATGCGGAGCGCCCTGCCGGCGCCCGCGGTCCGGGGTCCGCCGCCGCGCGCCCGACCGCCCCCGGGGCCACGGCCGCGCCCGGGGCCACGCCGGGCACAGGAGCCGCGACCGGCACGGGGGCCGCGACCGGCACGGGCAGGCCCCCGGCCCGGAGCCGCCCCGCATCCCCGCCGCACACCCCGGGGGGCCGCGCCAAGGGCCTCTGGAAGCCCCGGCCCGGCCTGGCCTGGCAGTGGCAGCTCGACGGCAGGGCCGACCCCTCGGCCGACGTGCCGGTCTACGACATCGACGGCTTCGAGAACTCCGCGGCGGACGTGGCCCGTCTGCACCGGGACGGCCGCAAGGTCGTCTGCTACGTCAACGTCGGTGCCTGGGAGGACTTCCGGCCGGACAAGGACGCCTTCCCCCGCTCGGTCCGCGGTCGGCCCAACGGCTGGGCGGGTGAGCGGTGGCTGGACATCCGGCGGCTCTCCGTGCTGCGGCCCCTGATGGAGCGGCGCTTCGACATGTGCCGCGACAAGGGCTTCGACGCGGTGGAGCCCGATCTTGTGGAGGGGTACGGCAACGAGACCGGCTTCCCGCTCACCGCGCGGCACCAGCTCGTGTACAACCGCATGATCGCGGCCATCGCCCACGAGCGAGGGCTGTCGGTGGGGCTGAAGAACGACCTCCCCCAGATCCCCCGGCTCCTGGCCGACTTCGACTTCGCGGTCAACGAGGAGTGCGCACAGTACGACGAGTGCGCGCTGCTCACTCCGTTCATCGCGGCCGGCAAGGCGGTGTTCCACGTGGAGTACACGCAGCCGAGGCGCAGTTTCTGCCCCCAGGCCCGCCGCCTCGGCCTGTCGTCGATGGTGAAGAAGCCGGAACTCGGGGTGTGGCGGGAGCCCTGCTGATCGCCGCATGCATGCCGGGGCGTGCACCTCCCGCGGTCCGCGTGCCCGCTCGGGCATGCACCCGGCCCGTGCGTACCGGCCCTCGCACCCTGGCCGGAACACGTCGGTGCCGTGTATACAGTATACGGTACGGGCTGTCGGTGGACCCGCCGGCACCACGCTGCAGTGAACGGAGGTGCGTCCCCCATGTACTCAGTGACTGACCCGGCCACCGGTGAACTGGTCGAGGAGACCCCGAACGCGAGCGACGAGGAGGTCCTGGCGGCGATCGACCGCGTCCACCGCGGATACACGGCCTGGCGGCGCCGTCCGGTCGCCGAGCGGGCGGGGATCGCGCTGCGGGCGGCGGAGCTGTTCGCGGAACGCTCCGACGAGCTGGCCGCGATCATGACCCTGGAGATGGGCAAGCGCATCAACGAGGGGCGCGGCGAGATCGGCATCGTCGTCGACATCTTCGAGTACTACGGGACCAACGGCCCGGCGCTGCTGGCGGACGAGCCGCTGACGCTCAAGACCGGCAGGGCCGTCATCGCCAAGGAGCCGATCGGCCCGCTGCTCGGCGTCATGCCGTGGAACTTCCCGTGCTACCAGGTCGCCCGGTTCGTGGCGCCCAACCTCGTGCTCGGCAACACGATCCTGCTCAAGCACGCCTCCATCTGCCCCAGGTCGGCGGCCGCGATCGAGCGGGTCCTGCACGACGCGGGAGTGCCCGAGGACGCCTACGTGAACGTCTTCGCGTCCAGCAGGCAGATCCCGTCGGTACTCGCGGACCCGCGCATCAAGGGGGTGTCCCTGACCGGCAGCGAGCGGGCGGGGATCTCGGTCGCCGCGGAGGCGGGACGGAACCTGAAGCGCGCCGTCCTGGAACTGGGCGGGTCCGACCCGCTGATCGTGCTGGACACCGCCGACATGGACGAGACCGTGAAGGCCACGGCGACGGCCCGGATGCGCAACTGCGGGCAGTCGTGCAACGCGCCGAAGCGGATGATCGTGATGGCCGACATCTACGAGGAGTTCGTCGACGGCCTGACCAAGCGCGTCGCGGAGTACTACCGGCCCGGCGACCCCGCCGACCCGTCGACGACGCTGCCGCCCCTCGCGTCCGTCGCCGCGGCCGACGAGGTGGCCGCCCAGGTCCGGACCGCCGTCGAGCAGGGGGCGACGCTGCGCACCGGCGGCAGGCGGATCGGCCCCGGCGCCTATCTGGAGGCCACCGTCCTGACGGATGTGACACCGCAGATGGACGCCTACCACGAGGAGATCTTCGGTCCGGTCGCGCTGGTGTTCAGGGCCGGGACCGAGGAGGAGGCGATCGACATCGCCAACGACTCGCCGTTCGGCCTGGGCGCCGCGGTCTTCGGCACCGATCCGGAGCGGGCCCGCGGCGTCGCCGACCGGATCGAGGCCGGCATGGTCTACCTCAACAGGTCCGGGGGCTCCGTGGCGGACCTGCCCTTCGGCGGCATCAAGCGCTCCGGCATGGGCCGCGAACTCGGCGCGCTCGGCATCGAGGAGTTCATGAACAAGAAGTCGATCCGCCTGTAGGGGAGGTCGTTCGGACCGCATCGGGCCGGCCCGGCGAGCGGTGTCCGGAGAAGGAGGCGCGCCCCCGCCTCCGAGGCGCCCCTCTCCCGGGGTGCCCCTCTCCGGCCACCGCGCGCCCGGCGACGGGCTACCCCTCCACGAACGTGACCGTCTCGTGCAGGGGTGCCCGGTCCGTGCGGTCCTGGCCCACCGTGGCGTCCTCGTAGCCGATCGACACGCCGCAGAAGAGGACGAGTCCGTCCGGGGGCGACAGGATCTCGGCGACGGTCCTGCGGTACACCGACCACGCCATCTGCGGGCAACTGTGCAGTCCCTCGGCGCGCAGCAGCAGCATGACGGTCTGGAGGTACATGCCGACATCGGACCACTGGGCCGGTCCCATGTCGCGGTCGATGTAGCAGAACAGGGCGGCGGGCGCGCCGAAGCAGTCCCAGTTCGCACGGGCGGCCCGCTGACGTGCCTCCAGGTCCTCGCGTGTGATGCCGAGTGCGCCGTAGCGCTGCTCGGCGAAGGCGGACCGGCGCTCCAGATAGGGGGACTTCAGCGTGGGCGGGTACATCTCGTACTCCCGCTCGTCCCAGGCGTCGTCCGCGGCCACGCGCTCGCCGGTGCGCCTCTTGAGCTCGGCCAGCGGTCCGCCGGTCAGCACGTAGGAGTGCCACGGCTGGAGGTTCGAGCCGGAGGGCGCCCGGGCCGCGGCGGACAGCACGCGCCGGAGCACCTCCCTCGGCACGGGCCGGTCGGTGAAGCCGCGTACGGCCCGCCGGCTCGTGACCGCCTCGTAGACGTCCAAGATCGCTCACCTCTCCGTCTGCTCGGCCTCCGTACCCCTTCGACCGTCGGGGGCCGGTGGTGTGACAGGGCACCGGCACCCCCGCGTTCCGCCCCGGCGCCGGGGCGGCACGCCCTAACCGGCACGGCCGAGGAGCGAGGTCCTGAACGCCTCGATGATGCGGCGCCCGGGGCTCCTGAACAGGGCGTAGACGTTGTCCACGTTGGCCTTGGCGGTCATGACGATCCTGGAGTCCTGGGGGCTCGCCGCGTAGACGCCCACCCGCAACTCGCCGTACACCGTGGCCTTCCTGTACCGCGCGGCGACCTCGGACTGCGGGTTCGGACTCCACAGCCCGGTGAAACCCGCCGTCTGCAGGGCGTGCGCACTGGCACCGAGCCAGTACCCGACCAGGCCAGGCACCACGAACTCGTCCACCACGGACTTCTTGATCGCCATCGGGCGAGCCACCCCCCTCGGGCCCCCGCGGGGACCCCACGTCTTCGGAAACAACTGGTGGGATTATCGCGGGCGGCCGGGGTGCAGAGCCCCGGACCCGCACCCCCCGGATCGGGCACCGGGACCCGGGGGCTCAGCGGGTGGTGGCCCGAGCCGCCCCGGCCGGGGACCGCGCAGCGGCACGCGCCGCCGGGACGGGGCGGCCGGGGGCCGACTGCGCGGCCAGGGACGTGAACGCACGGGTCTTGGCGTTCTTGGCGTCCGCCCGCCAGACGAGGGCGCCGTTGGCCGGGGACAGTCCGCTGAGCGGCCGGTGCCCGACGCGGGGGTGCCGGTAGGTGCGGAACAGCCCTTCGTGGGCCGTCCACACCGTGTCGCCGGTGGCGACCCGGTGCAGCGCCTCCTGGTAGGTCCGGCCGCCGTGCCCGCGGCGCAGGGGCCGGCCGAGCGGGGTGAACCGCGGGCAGAAACCGTGTCGGAGCGGGGCGGGCAGTTCGGCGGGGCCGTCGAGCAGGACCCAGTCCGCCAGGTCCTCGATGTCGATCTCGTCGCGCTCCATCAGCGGATGGTCCAGGTCGGCTGCCAGCACTCGCGGGTGGGACACCAGTACGGTGCCCACCTCCAGATCCGGTTCGTCGACCGGCAGCAGGGTGAGCAGGACGTCGATCTCGCCGGCTCGTAGCTGCCGGTAGGGGTCGTGCCAGGGCACCTCGGCCACCGTGATGTCGCAGGCCGGGTAGCGGCGGTCGAAGGCGAGAACCAGGTCGGTCAGCGGCGGGCCGTTGAGGCAGCCCATGAAGCCGACGTGCAGGGTTCCGACCATGCCCTGCGCGATGGCGCACGCCTCGTCGTAGCTCTTCCTGAGGTCCGTGTACGCGGCGCCCAGTGTGCACCGGGTGTGTTCGCCCAGCGGGGTCATCGCGACCCGGCGGCTGGTGCGGGTGAACAGCGCCGCGCCGATGCGCCGTTCCAGCGAGCGGATCAACTGGCTGACGCGTGACTGGGACAGGCCCATGCGCTCCGCGGTGCGTCCGAAGTGCAGTTCCTCCGACAGCGTCAGGAAGGTCTCTATCTCCGTCAGGTCCAATGCGGTGCTCCCCTTGCCCCCCCGCATCGATGAGCGTGGCTCATGGATTGTGCACCACTTCGGCCTTGATAGGCCAACGTCCCGCTGGGATCGTCTGATGGACGGCTGGCCGGCTCGTCGGCAAAGGGGGAGTCGACAGGTCGGCCGGCCTTCCACGCCCGGCCCGTGGGAGGGGTGCAGCAGGGGGAGCGGCCGAACGGCCCGCGCCCCGCCCGCTTGGCGGAGGGCGCCGTGCCGACGGTTTCAGCCGGCCGGTAGGCCGGTGGCGGGCAGCTCGGTGGCGGGCAGGTCGGACCGCCGCACGGAACGGGTTCGAGCCGCGTTTTCCCGATTCGCCACGCGCATATAAGAACATCGTGAACCGCGTCCAAAAGGTGAGCAGCGCTCGATTCGACCGCCTCCGGCACACGGACGCCCCCCGTGCGCCGCGGGACTTCCGGCAGGGCCGGCGGGAATTGCGGAAAGCCTTCGGACGGGCGCAGAGCGCGTGTACGGCTTCCCCGCGAGGTGAGCGCCGGAGGCCGGCCGGGCGGTTCGGGCAAAGGTCCGCTCGGCGGCATCCCACGACGGGCCGTGGGCGCGACGTGGAGGGCGGCGCGTGGATCGACCCGGCCGAATCCAGAACCGGGTGGACACCGGTAATGCGGCCGGCGAACCGCCGGCCGCATTACCGCGGGAAGCGCGGGGCGGGTGCGCCAATGCCGCCCGCTCGGCGGCCGGCGCCCGCCGAAGTCCGTTTCCCGGGTGGACCGTCCGGGACGTTCCGGGGTGAGGCCCCCGCACCGGGCCCGACGGCCGCGGCGCGGTACGCGCGGCCCGGCGGTGTCCGGCCGGGCCCGTGCGCCGGCGAGTGGCGTCAGTGGGCCTTCTGGTAGGCCTCGCGGATGTTGGCGGGGACACGGCCGCGCTCGTTGACGTCGTAGCCGTTCTCCTTGGCCCAGACCCGGATCGCCCCGGTGTCCTCGGCGCGGGGTGCCGGCTTCCGCTGCCCGCGGACTTTCCCGGTCTTACGCCCGGCGTGCACAAACGGGCCAAGAGCCTCAAGGAGCTGATCGTAACTGTCCGGGGACAGATCGATTTCATATGTCACGCCGTCCAGCGCGAAGGTGTGAGTGGCGGCCTCTGTCGACTCTTCGCCCGTGAGGTCGTCCGTGTAGATGGTGACGATTTTCTGTGCCATGGGGAGATCATAGAGCTGGTGGAAAGTGCGGAATACCAGAGGTCGGTGAGAGCGGGTGCGAACCGGGCCCGCGGAACCGCGCGCCGGAGGAACTCGCCGTGGTTGCGGCCCGACCCGGCCCCGGCCGCCGCACCGCGCGTTCGGCGGTGGCACCGCTGGTACGCGGGAGGAACGCGGCGCGCGTCCCGGCAGGCGGTCATCTTACGTACGGGTGCACGGTGCCGTGTAATGCGAGGTGCGAAGTCGGCTGTTTTGCAGCGCGTAAGGAATAAGCTCACGATTTCGTACCGCGCGGGAATGTGACCGAACATCGCGACGCCCCTACGGTGTGTGAGATCTCCTCGCCCCGTGCGGAGCGGTGTCAGCGGGGTGTGCGACAGCCCTGCCCGTCTACCGCAGTTGCCGTCGCCCATTGCACGTTGCCCGCCCGCTGACCGTCGCGGGTGTCCGAGTACAGGAGAGCCGCCCATGACCACTCTGCCCCCGATCACGGACCACGACGACGGGGACGCCCCGGTCGTCCGCACCGATTTCGGGGACGACGACGCGCGGGAGACCGTCAAGGCGCTCCTGAACGCGAAATGGGGTTCTGGCTCACTTTCCGTGGAGTGGTTACGGAGAGTCAAATCTTCGGTGCCATGCGATGCCTGTCGGGATGGGCACGAAGCTGGGGTGAGGTGAGTTCCAGGGCCCGGTTGTCGCGTCCGGCGCTCATGTGGTTGAGCCAGCGTTCGTACCAGTCGAGGAAGTCGGTGGCGGAGGAGACGTTGGGGCCCCAGAACCCGTCGCTGTTGCCGATGAGGACGCGGCCGGTGAGGGGACCGGTCACCGCGATGACGCATACGTCGGTGCAGCCCATTTCGATGACGTGGAGGAAGAGGTCGCGTCCCTGACCCCCGGGTTCTGCGTCGTCGAATCCGCGGGGTGTCCCCGGTTCCTCACGCGGGTTCATGACCAGCAGGGAACACCGCTCCAGCGGCATGAGGCCGTAGAACGGCGCCGCGCCTGAGCCGCCGATGTGCGTGAGGAACTGCCGGTAGGCGTCGGGCAGGGCGATGTCGTGCTCGGCCTCGAACGCAGCGACGCGTGCTTCTGCCAGCTTCGGACCTAGGCGGAACTTGTGTTGCTCTTCTCCGAAGGAGTGGCTGCGCAGGGGTTGGAACGGGATCGCGGCCAGCTTGCGACGCAGGCGGGGTATGCGGGGATCCATGGTGCATCTTCTCTCGTCCCCGTCACCCTATGGGTGGCTGTGGTCAGCTGGCCAGAAGAACCCTCTTCCGCAGGAGAGCGAAGCCGGCCCGGCCGAACATCTGGCGTTTGAGCATTTTGATCCGGTTGACGTGTCCTTCGACGACGCCGGAGTTCCAGGGCAGGGTGAGCCCGGCAATGACGGCCTCACGGTCACGTTCGATGCCCGCGGCCAGGGTGTGGAGGCTGGGGAGGTCGTCGCGCCGGACGGCGTCGAGCCACTGCGGAAGCCGTTCGCCCTGGCGCTCGGTGAGCATCCGGGCGAAGGACCGGACGTGAGAAGTGAGGGCGCCGAGCTCGGGGCAGTGGACCAAGACTGCCTTGAGCCGAAGATGGTCGATCTCAGGGAGGGTCTCGGGGCGTCGGAGGATCCAGCCGGCGACGACGCGGGGTGATGGTGGTCGAGCTGTGATCGGGTTGGGAGAGGTCCTCTTCTCCCGGAAGTAGGCGCGAACGCGCTGGTAGCTGCCCTGATAGCCGAGTGACACGATCTCCTCCCATACCGCCCAGGCGTTCGTGCAGCCCTGGTTCCAGCGGTCATCCAGGTAGGGCTTGAACGCGTCCAGCTTGGACGGCCGGCCCTGCCACTGCCCGCGGAAGAGGTCCTCTGGGGTGGCTGCGTCGGCGAAGAGTTTGACGGTACGCGAGGTCATGCGGAGTTGGCGGCCAATCGCCCTCCGGCTGAGTCCGGCGGTCAGCAGTTCGTGGACAGTCGCGTGGTTGGCCCGGGTTCGGTCAGCGAAGCGGTGTCCCCTTGGCCAGGGCGAGCCGGACGGGTCTTCGAACTTCTCCAGCTCGGGGGCAGGCTGGGCTGGATCTGGGGCCAGCACCCGCAGGCATCCGCGGTGGTCTGCGACACAACGCTCGGCGGCTTCGCTCAGGTTGTGCCAGAGATGCCACCTGTCCGCAACCTGCACTGCCTGGGGCGCCCCGGCGGTGGCGCCTTCGGCGAAGAACGGTGCCCGATCGCGGCAGACCACTTCGACCCCTGGCCGCTTCGCGAGCCAAGCGGGCAGGCTGGAGGCTTCCGGTCGGGCAGCAGGTCCACCGGGCGTCGGCTTTCGACGTCGACCAGGACGGTCCCGTAGTGGCGGCCTTTGCGGGTCGCGTACTCATCGACGCCGACGACGCGCGGGGCGGAAACTTCTGGGTCGGGCAAGGATTCGACCAGCCGCAGCACCGTGCTGCGGCTGACGGACAAGCCGAAGACTCTCGCCATGCGGGCCCCGGCCCGACCGGCAAGTGCGAGGCCGACCGCGGCCAGCGTCGACCGCAGGCGCTCGGTCCGTCGGCCGTACCGACGAGTCAGCCCCGGCATCTGCTCGGCGAAGGTCCGGCGCCCGCACGAGATGACCGGGCAGAGGAACCTGCGGACCCGCAGGCAGAGGACGACCCGTCTGCCGCCGCTGGGCACATCAGCGGGAAACCGCAGGTAGGAGCTGTGAACGCGCCGAGACCAGCTCCCGCAGCCAGGGCAATCGAACCCGGCCACCGTGCTTCGGGCCTCAATACGTACCGCCTCATCGTTCACGTCGACCGACAGCACAGCCACATCTGCGATTGACGGGAACAGCAACTCCTCCAGCCGGAGCACCACCTCTGCCACGGGCCAAACTGTCAGCCACACCGCACTGGGGACGAATCATTTTTAGGCAGCTTCCCGAGGTGCTGCCCGCCCGGCAATCCTCACTCAGCGTGGTGATTCACGGAATGTGTGCCAGAACCCGAAATGGGGCGACGGGGAGTTCGAGGCGACCGTCCACGTCGTGGACGATCCGGGCTTCGCCGGGGTCTCCACCGAGGACCTGCCGGCCGCCGTCGGCGCCGACACCTGTCCCTACCCCGTCTTCGTGGCCGACCGCACCACCATGCAGGCCGACCACCACGCCCTGCTCGCCGTCACCACCGCCACTCCCGAACTGGTCGGTGACGACACGTGGTACGAGGAGATGGTCCAGTACGGCGGCCAGTTCCGCACGGTGCCGGGTGGCGTGAGCGAGATCCACGCCAACCTCTACGTCTCCAACATGGACTTCCAGGAGTTCGCGGGGCTCGCCCTCGACGATCCGGAGGGCGTCCACCGCTCCTTCTGACACGGCCGGAGGGCGTCCACCGCTCCTGCCGGCACGGGGCGTCGGTCGGCCCCGGGGGCGCCTGCCGGCCCCGGGTTCGTCAGACCTCGAAGCCCTTCTCGCTCAGGATCCTGTCGATACGGGTCCTGTGGGCCTCTTCCCAGGCGTCCAGGGATTCCCCGGCCTCCTTGGCCACCTTCGCCAGGGCCCCGCGGAGCGCTTCCTCCCGGCGGGCGCGGGGGACGGCCACGACGCCCTCCTCGTCGGCCACCACGATGTCGCCGGGGTGCACCCGCACCCCTCCGCACCGCACCGGGACGTTGAGCGGCTCGACGGCCGACTTCGCGCCGGGGACGGGGATCACACCGCGGGCGAAGACGGGGAAGCCGTGCTCGCGTGCCTCGGCGACATCGCGGATCAACCCGTCGAGCACGAAGCCCACGACGCCACGGCGCTGGGCGACCGCGCAGACGTTCCCGCCGGCGAGCGCGTAGTCCAGGTCTCCCGACTCCACCACGATGACCGAGCCCGGCTCCGCGCGGTGGACGGCGGCGTGCAGCATCAGGTTGTCGCCGGGAGGACACCGCACCGTGAACGCGGGGCCGGCCACGCGCGGCATCGGGGACCAGAGGGGGCGTATGCCGACGTCCATGACCTGCTCCCGCCCGAGGACGTCGGCGAGGGCGGTCGGGGGAGTGTCCACGAATCCACTGGCGTCGCTCATGCTCTTCTTTCCTAGCCTTTCTCAGGCCCGCGTCGGCGGGGACTGGAGTCTCACGTCGCTTCGGCGTCGACACCGCTCTTCAGCCGGACGACCGGGCCCCGGGGCTTCGGAGGTGCTGCTTCGGGCCGCGGGCGCGACCACCTCGATCGGCAGGGGATCCATGGGTAGCCTGCGCGGCGATAAAGCTCGATGTCAAGATACTTGTGCTCCCGCCGCTCGCCGCGGCGCACCCGGTCCGGGCCCCGCGGCCCGGGCCGCGACCAGGGGCGCCGTCAGGACGGACCGCCCCGGTCGAACGCGGCCGGGGCGGTCCTGGGCGGTCCGGGTCGACCGGGCCGGGTGTCAGCGGGTCCGGTGACCGCTCAGAAGCTGCTCCACTTCTGGTTGTCCTGCCCGTTGCAGGTCCACAGTTGCAACCGGGTGCCGTTGGCGGTCCCCTGGTCCTTCGCGTCGACGCACTTGTCGGCGTGCGGGTTGACCAGGTCCTGTGCCGAGACCAGGCGGAACTGCTGTGTCCAGCTTCCGTTGCAGTCCGACAGCGTGAGCGGGGTGCCGTTCGCGGTCGAACCGGAGGCCAGCGTCATGCACTTGCCCATCGTGCGGAAGGTGCCGTCGGAGTAGTAGCTCCACTGCTGCCAGGCGACGCCGCCGCAGTCCCACACCTGAAGCGGTGTGCCGTTGCCCTGCCCGCCGTCGAGGACGTCGATGCAGCGGCCGGAGGCATGGCCCCTGATGCGTGTGACGTACTGGACGGTGGCGGAGCTGCCGGAGGATCCGCCGGGGTGCGTGGTGTGGGACGACGTGCCTGTCTTCGTCGGCGTGTTGGAGGTGGTGTCGTGGTGCGTGGTACCCGAGCCGGATCCCGACCCCGAGTCGGACCCGGAGTCGGATCCGGTCCCGCTGTCGGTGCCGGGCTTGTTCTCGTCACCCGGGGAGCCGGTTCCGTGTCCGGACGGTGCCCCGGCGGACCCTGCTCCCGGGTGCTTCGGGTGGTGCCCGCGCCCGGCGTCCGCGGACGGTGACGCCGGGCTGAAGACACCCGACGACGAGCCGGCCACCTGGCCGTCGGAGAGCACCGTCCCGGCCGGCGCGTTCGTCCTGGCGGCCCTGTCGGATCCGCCGTCGTTCCCGGTCAGCATGAACGGGACGGAGATCAGCAGCGCACCCGCGATGGCGGCGCCGGCCAGCATGCTCTTGCGTGGCCGCCCGGGCGCGGCCGCGGCTTCCGTGGTGGCGGCTTCGGCGGCCACCGCCTCCGAGGCGGCTTCCGCGGCGGTGGCGGCGCGTGCCTCCGCCTCCCGGCCGCTCTCGGCCTTGGTACCGGCCTTGGTACCGATCGTTGTGCCGGCCTTCGCCTCGGCGGCGGCTTCGGCGGGGGTCGCGGTGCCGGTCGCGGAGCCGCCCTCGGCCTCGGCGCCGGTGTCGGTGCCGGTGTCCGTGTCGGCCTCGGCGTCCGTGTCGGCGTCGGTGTCCGTGTCGGCGTCGGTGTCCGTGTCGGCCTGGGCGTCGGTCTCGGCCGCCTTCGCTTCGGCACCCTTCTGCCCGGCCGCTGCCTGTGCGGGGGGCGCCGCTGCCGCCTCCTCGGTGGGCCCGGTCCCGGCCGCCCCCTCTTCTGACTCCGGTTCCTCCGGTCGGTCCCGGTCCGCCCGGGCGGCGGTCGACGGAGCCGCGGTGGGTGCCGACTCGGCGAGGAGTGCTGTCTCGGCCTCGGAGGCCCGCGAGGTCGACTCGGCGGGTGCGGCGGTGCCGGACGCGGGTGCCGCGGAGGCGGCAGGTCCCTGTCCGTCGCGGTGCGGGGGCGATGGGGAAGCCGTCATGGCGTCCTTCCGGTGGAAGTGGCGAGGTGGGGGTGGGAAGCGGCCTCGGCCGCCGCGGTGCCGGAGCCGTCGCCGGGGGGCGTGCCGCCCAGGGCACCCAGCACCTCGTCGGCACCGACGACCAGGGTGGCCGGGCCTGCGGGATTGACGCTCAGTGCGGTGCCGTCCCCCGCGCACCGGTGCGCGAGTTCGCCGGCGGCCACCGCCTCGTGGGCCAGCCCTCGGGCGAACGGCTGGTGGGGGACGGAGGTGAAGACGGGTACCACCGGGGTGCCCTCGGGGCCGGTGGCGACCAGCGGTCCGCCGTCGGGAGCACGCAGCACGGTCACTTCGGCCGCGGCCAGGGCGCGGACGGCGTCCTGCCGGGGCCCGTAGCCGGTGGCGGCGAGCTGGACGGCGGCGTCCACCGGGTCGGAGGGCTCCGGCCAGCCCAGCATCCGGGGCGAGGGGCGGTAGTCGTCGTTGGGCCGCCACTCCTCGACCTGGCCGGTCGGGCCCGACCGCCACTCGCCGATGAGCGCCCAGTCCGGCGGCGGTTCGTCACCCGTCCACCCGGGGTCCACCGCGCCCAGCCAGTGGTCCGGGGCGAGGCGGGCCGCCTCGCGGATGTCGTCGGGCACCCGCGGTGCGTCCACCGTTGCCGCGGCGGTCGGCGGCGAGGGGCTCCCGGCGGCCGGTACGGCGGCCGGTGCGGTGTTCGAGGGGGTCCCGGGGCCCTGCACCGCGTCCACCGGGTCCCGCGGCCGGGCGGCCTCTTCCGCGGGCCGGTTGGGGGGCGTCTCCATCTGGTTCTCGTCCTTGCCTGTGATGACCTGGGCGGCAGCCGCCCGGCCCGGTTCCCCGGGCGGCGGCAGGATGGTGTGGGTGGGTGCCCTACGCGGCCGCCTCCCGGATCGCCTCCAGGAGCGCACCGTGGTCCACGACGAACCCCACCGGCCCCGCCGGATTAAGATACAACCGGTGCCCTTCGGGGATCTGTGCGACCAGCTCCGAGGCCGTGACCACCCGGTGCCGCAAGGCACCCATCTTCCTCACATGCGGGTGCGAGCTGAAGACCGGCACCACCGCCGTGCCGTCCGGGGCCGATGCCGTGACGGGCGCGCCGGACGCGTCCACCAGCACCGAGACCTCGGCCGAGGCGAGCACCCGCGCGACCTCACCGGCGGGACCGTATCCGGTGGCCGCCAGTTGGACCGCCGCGTCGAGGGCGTCCTCGGGTTCCTCCCAGCCGAGTATCGCGGGCGAGGGGCGGTGGTCGGGGTTGTCGGCCCACTCCACCACCTCGCCGTCGGCGTCGGACCGCCACTGCCCCACGATCGCCCACGCCGGGGGGTCCTGGGTGTCGTCCCACATGGGGTCGACGACGCCCAGCCAGTGGTCGGGGAGCAGCCGGGCCGCCTCGCGGACCTCGTCGGTCGCCTCCGGGAGTCCGGCGCTGTCGGGCACCGGGCGCACGGCGTCCGGGCCGACGGGCACCGCGCGCAGCCGTGCCGCCCACCCGCCGAGGTCCTCCCGCGCACCGGCTCCGGCACCCCCTGGCGCCGCCCCGGTCTCCGCGTCCCGGGAGCCCGCACCGGCTCCGGTGCCGTCGGGGCCCGGGGACCGAGGGGGCCGACGCGGATCCCGTTCGGGGGCCGCTTCCGTTCTCTGGCCGTTCACGACCTGTCCTTCCTTCCTCGCGACTCAGCCGCGCGACTCGGTCGTCACGGGCGTGTTCGGCGGAGTCGCTGCCGGTGGGCCCGCCTCGTGCCACTGCGCCGGTGGGCCTTCGGACGGTGCGGGCTGCCGCCGGCCGTCGGCGCCGTCCGGACGGGGACCGGCGGGGGTGACGTCGTCAGGCACGTCCGGCACGGCGGCGCCGGGCCTGGGCAGGGCCGCCCGGAAGCCGTTTCCGTCGGTCGCGAGCACCACCGGCGCCTGCCCGTCCGCGCCGGGGAAGCGTGTCACGGCACCGCTGCGGGTGTCGACCAGGTGCAGGCCGATCGGCAGCACCCCGGCCGCGACGCTCGCGGCCGCCCGGGCCACCGAGTCGTTCCGGTCGTGGGACGAGCGCAGCAGGACGGCGAGTTGGCGGTGCGGGGCCAGGCCGGCCTCGGCGAGGGGCAACCGGCCGCCGAGCAACTCGGCCTGGGCGCGTTCCGGTGCGCCCAGGGCGATCCCGGCCGCGTCCAGCGCCGCGATGGAGACCTCCACACCGTCGACGGGCAGCGGACCGTCGGGCGCATCGGCCTCCGTGAGCCCGGCGGCCAGGGTGCGCCGCAGCGCGTCGGCAGGGCTCTCCCCGGGTTCCGGGGACAGCCCGCGCACCGTCCCCCCGTCCCGTTCGAGGGCATCGGCGAGCGCGTCGACGAAGCCGCTGCCCGCGCCCGGGGCCCCGCTCAGGTCCAGCACGGTCCCGTCCGGGGCGGTCAGTTCGGAGGGGCCCGACACCGTGTAGGGCGCCTCCCCCTCCCGGGCGGGCACGGCCGCGTCGAGGGCGCCCTCCGCCTGACCGGGTCCCTCCTCCTGACCGGGTCCCTCCTCCTGGCCCGGACCCTGCTCCCGGTCGGGGTCCTCCGCCCGGTCGGGGTCCTGCTCCCGGTCGGGGTCGGCCTTCCGTACGGTCTCGGCCTCCCGTACGTCGTCGGCCTCCCGCCCGGTGCCGACTTCCCGCTCGGGCACGGCACCCTCCGCCCCGGGCACGGCGGGCTGCGGATCCGCGGGCGCCTCGGTCGCCGGGCCGGTGAGCACGAGGCCGGCGGGCGGGTGCGTGCCGGGTGCCGGAGCGCCGTGCGCGGCGGTGGCGCCGGGCCGACCGTCCTGCACCGCGCCCTGGGCGGGCCGGGTGCGCGGCTCGAACCGCTCCCAGCCCGGCGTGCGCTTGCGCTGCCCCGGTGCCACGAGGGCGTCCACGTTCGACGGTCCGGTGGGGGCGTAGACCACCCGCCCGGTCTTGTCCGCGACGAGCTGCGCCACCGGCCGGGTGCCGTCCGCCGTCCCGTCCCCCGTCGAACAGGCCATCAGTACGACGGGTGTCCCCGGGGCGAGCCGGGCCAGGCTCGGGCGCCGCCGCAGGTACCTGCCGAACTCCGAGCCGCCCACCCGCACGGTGCGCAGTGCGGAGCGGCCCCCCGACTGCTTCGGACCCCCGACGACCGTCACGAGGTCCACCGCCGCCGAGTCGGCGTGCGCGTTGAAGAAGTACGGTGTGCGGCCCTCGGCGACGTCCTGCGCCCACGGCAGGTCGCGCTCCTGTTCCGACGTGGTCCGCAGCCTGCCGCCGACCAACTCCGCGGGAAGGAAGCCCAGCCGCCGGTGCAGCTCCTGCTGACTCGCCTCGCGTTCGCCCTGGGCCGCCGGGGTGTGCGAGGCGCGGCCCACCGACCGGTGGTCGGGGCCGGTGATCGTATGGGTGACCACGTCGGTGTCCAGGACGATGTCCCCGTCCACCGCGCGGATGACGCCGGGCACCACCGCAGCCCCGTCCGCCGCGCCGTCCCCGCGCGGCAGGTCGCCAGGCCGGCTGACGATCCAGTTGCCGACCGGTTCCGCACGGTCGGCCGGCCGGAACCGCGTGATGAGCCGTTTCCCGCCGACGGCGGGCACCACCTCGACCGGCCCGCTCACCGACCACACCTCGCGTCCTGTCCTGGCCGCCACCAGACGGGGCAGGTCGAGCCCGTGCGCGCCGCCGAAGGGCACGGCCAGCACCACGGGGGTGCCCGGTGGCGCCTGCCGCAGGTCGGGGTCGTCGGCCAGCAGGTCGGCGAACTCCCCCGGGTCCAGGGTCGTGGTCGTGCCGTCGCCGAGCTGGACCGTGATGCCACCGGGCGTGCCCAGCGCCTTGACGAGGAAGGGCGCAGGGGTGCCCGGGGCCGACCAGGGCGCCCTGGACATGGTGAGGGCGTAGCCCGACCTGCGTTCCTCCGCTAGGGCCACCTCGTGCGTCACGAGGCCGTCGAGTCCGCCCGCCTCGCGTTCGAGGAGCGGTGTGTAGTCCCGGCCCACGGTCCCGCGCCCACTGCCGGTGTCCGCCGTCAGCGCCGTGCTCACCGGCTCCGACGGATCCTGCCCGGGCCCGGAGTCCGCGGGCCGCGCGGCCGGCACCCGGGTCAGCGAGACCCGCAGCCCCAGGCCGTGCTGCCGGGAGAAGCGCTCCAGCCGCTCCTTGTGCAGCCGCGCCTGCCGCTCGGACGCGGCGTCGGAGTGGGTCAGCACGACCTCCTGCACGTCCCGCCAGCGAAGGTCACCGTGGATCAGGGCACCGAAGTGGGCGTCGGTGGCCGGCCGTCCGGCCGCGAACCGCCGGCGCAGCTCGCGGTCGGCGGCGAAGCCCGTCGCCTCCGCCAGGGCGAGCCGCACCGCGTTCGAGTCGCCGTGGGCGAGCAGGGGGTACAGCGAGGACAGCGTCGCGCCGTGGCCGGGGTCGGCGGGGGCGCGGACGTCGTCCGCGGTGAAGGTGTGGACCGTCCGCTCGCGTACCGCCGGCTTCCAGCGGATGACCGCGCCGCCCGGGTGTGCGGCACCGCCCCGCTGGTACCGGGTGGAGACCAGCGCGGCCGGCAGCGAGCGCTCCTCGGGGGCGGCCACCGGCGGTGCGCCCGCGGCGCTCGCCAGCACCTCGCCGAGCGGTACGTCGGGCCCGGCCGTCAGCGCGGTGAGCAGCGGGCCGCCGTTCGCCTCGCCGTCCAACGCGACATGGCTCACCAGGGACATGCCCCCGGCCAGGTGCCGGTGCACGGCTTCGAGGAACGGCTCCGCCTCGGCGTCGGGCAGGGCGTAGAGCCCGGCCGTCGCCGGGGTGGACGCGATCCGCTCACGGGCGGCCAGCATGTCCCGCGCCCCGAGCTGTTTCGCGCGCCGTTCGGCCATCACCAGGTTCAGGGCCAGGGTCTGGTCCACCCGGTCCCACACGCCCCGCCGCCGGGCCAGGGTGTGGTAGACGCGCAGGTCCTCCTCGGCGCGCTCCCCGCGGTGCTCGACGAGGAGGCGCACGGCGTCCCGGCCGTCGTCGTCCGCGCCCGTCCCGCCCGGTCCGGCGGGCGCCAGGCGCCGGCTGCGCTCCGACAGGTCCGAGTTCTCGGCCCACATCTCCTGGAGGACCTTCTCGGGGTCGCCGCCGGACACCAGCAGCCTGGTGATCCGCATGTCGGCGAGCGAGGGCACCATCCGCTGGCTGTGCGGGACCTCCTCCTCGCGGCGCCGCAGTTCGGCACGGATCTGCGCGGCCTCGGCGTGCAGCACCGCCAGTTCCTCCAGGAGGTCCTGGGACGGCGGCACGTCCGTACCGCGGCCGGACAGGGCGATGCGCAGCTCGCGGATGCGGGTCTGGCGTGCGTCGAGGCCCTCTTCCAGGTCCATGTCGGGACCGCTCAGGAACGCCGTCAGATCGGTGTCGAGCAGGGCCCGCCTGAGCCGGCCCACCTCGGCCGCCATCCGGGCCGCCTCGTCCTGGCGCCGTACGGCGTCGACGCCCGGGTCGCTCAGCATCCTGCCGATGGCGGACGTCAGCTTGCGGATCTTCCAGCGGCGCGCCTGATCGGCGTCGAAGGGGTCGTCGACGAGCGTCCCGGAGCGGCGGCGCGGGGCGTCGGCCGGATGGACGGCGACCGGCATGACGGGGTCGGCCGGGGCGGGGCCGGGCCGCACCGGGCCGTCGTGGGGAGCCGTGGTGGTGCGGGGTGCCGTGGTGGTGCGGGGTGCCGTGGTGGCGCGGGCCCGTGGCGGCAGGAGGTAGTCGGCGATCTGGCGGCGGTCCTCGGGGGAGAACCCCTTCTCGACGCGGCCGAAGAACTTCGCCGGTTTGGGCTGCCGGTGGGAGGCGCCGTACAGCCAGGCGGGGCGCCTGAAGTCCGGCAGGGGGTTCCTGGCGAGGTCCGCACGCGACATCCGCGCGGCCTGGTCCCGCAGCCGGGTCATCACCTTGCCGGTCCGGGTCGGCGGCTCGGCCACCAGGATGCGCTCGTAGCCGGTGGCCAGGGCTCCCCACGGAGTGCGCAGCGAGTTCGTTGCGGCGTGCCACTGCGCCATCCGGTCGCCGCCCGCACTGTTCGGTTCCTCCATGTAGCGGACGGTGTGGCCGATGAGGGCGAGGGATTCGAGGTTGCCGCTGCGGAAGCCGAGGTGGCGGGTGGTGCGGCTGTGGCGGTGGAGGTATTCGTAGAGCTTGAGTTGGCCGATGCGGTCGTCGCCGCCCCAGGTGCGCAGGGCGTCCTTGTCGCCTTTCCAGAAGTTGGTCAGGTTGTGGACGTTGAGGCCCTGGGCGCGGGCTTCCTGGACGATCTGCTGGTATTTGTCGCGGTGGGCGGGGTCGGCGTAGGCGTCGCCGGCGATGACGACGAGTGGGTTTTCGCCGTGGTGGGTGGAGCGTGTGGCGAGGTCTTTCAGGATCTGGCGGATGCCTTCGTAGGAGGTGTCGTGTTCGGCGTGGGCGTCGCCCTTCTTGCCGCTGAAGCGTGACCACAGGACGATGGTGTCCTGGTGGGGGGAGGGCACGGCGCCCTGGCCGGCCAGCCATGTGCCGACGGCTTCCTGGCTCTGACGGGGGAAGCCGGTGTCGTCCACCCCCCATGCCTTGCGCACCGCACGGCGCACACCCACGGTGAAGTTGCCGGCGACCCACTTGGTGCCCGCGTTGATGCGCAGCAGCACCTTGCGGTGGTCGTTGAAGTCGCCGGGCAGCTTGCGTCCGAGGATCGACTCCGCCTCCCGCTGCCCCACCTCCTCCAGCCTGCGGCCGCGGGCCTCGACCAGCCGGACCTGCGCAGGGGGGACCCCGCTGGCGAGGTAGAAGTCGGCGATGGTCCGCGCCGTGCCCGGCTTGCTCTTCTCCACGTCGAGTCCGGCCACGACGACGACGTGCAGGTTCGGGTCGGCGATCAGCGCGGCGGCGATGCCGAACTGGTCGCCGGTGGCGTACCCCTGCTGCACGAGCACCCTCGGGCGCGCCGGCCGTTCGTCGTCGAGCCTCTTCCACAGCGCGTCGGCGAGGTCGTCGTCGAGTCCGCGCACCCGCATCACCAGTGCCGCCCGGTCCGGATGGCTCAGGCCCAGCGCGCCGACCTGGACACGGGTGTCCGGACCCCAGTGCGCCTGCCGTGCGAAACGCAGCCCCTTCAGGTCCCTGACCCGTACCGTGGCGCCGACGACCGCGGGCCCGTCGAGGCGGCGCCGCATCCCCTCCGTCAGATCGCTGTCCGCCACCTCGCGGCCCCGCCGCTCCTCACCCCCCTCGCCAAGCGCTCCGGAGGCCGGTTCCAGGTGGTCGGCGGGCACCCGTGCGGGCTCCGGCCGCGGGCGGGCCAGCAGGTACTCGGAGCCGCGCCGGTACAGGGTCGCCGTCCGGCCGGCCACGGCGTCCGGTGCGGTGTGGGTGTGCGCGCTGCCGTCCTCCTCGACCACCGTGACGGTGGCGCGGTGGACGTCGGCGGCGAGCCGGGCCGCCATCCGTGCCGTGGTGTCGTCCCAGCGGCGGGCGGTGTGCAACTGGGTGCGCAGCAGGGCGCGTTCCTGCGCGGGCCGCAGCGCCACGTCGGACGGGATGCGGCCGCCGTCGCGGCGGAACCGCTCGGACTGCTCGGCGTCCAGCACCACCCCGGCCCGCCGCAGCTCGTCGTGGGTGAACGTGGCGTCCCGGTCGAGTGCCGCGGTCGAGGGGAGCCGGGCGCCGCGGACGAGTCCGACCGGGTCGCGCTCGCGGTCCGGGTGGAGCGCGGTGGCGAGCGAGGGCCAGAAGCCGTTGCCGTCCCCGGTGTGCGGCACGAGGTCGTACCGGGCGCCGTCCGGGCCGGTCAGCACGCTCCCGCGGGCATCCGCACGGACCCGCCACCCGTCGCGGGCGCCGGTCCGCCACGGCACCTCGCGGTGTGCCGGGCGTCCGGGCGCGTCCTCGGGGACGGCGGTGGTGTCCGCCGCGGCCGTGCCCTCACCGGTGCCTTCGGTGCCTGCCGTGTCCTGGGTGCCTGCCGTGTCCTCGGTGTCCCTCGTCCCGCCGGACGTCGTCGCGGCGTCCCGTGCGGGACGCGAGGCGGGCAGCGGCGGCCGGGACGGTGCGGTGCCCTCCGGCACGGCCAGCCGGTAGTGCCGGTCCTTGAGGTGCAGCACCAGGTGGGGGAGGGCGTCCGCGGCTTCCGCGCGCGGTGCGAAGTCCTGGAAGCCGCCGTCGTCGCGGACCACGGTGAGCCGCACCCCGAAGGTGCGGGCGGCCAGGGCGGGGAGGAGGTCGGCGGCACCGTGGTCCCAGCCGCCGCCGTCGTCGGCGGCGCCGGGGCGGGCCAGGGACAGGGCGGCCAGGCGGGCCCGTGCCCCTCCGGGGAGCCGGGCGTGCAGCGGGAGCTTCCCGGTGGCGTCCCACTCGCGCCGCTCGGGCGTGTCCGCGCCGAAGGAGACCCCGGCGTCAGCCAGTTCCGCCGGGCTGAAGCCGTCCTCGGTGTCGGGGGCCGTGAAGGCCAGCAGATCGGCGTTGTCCGGGTGGCCGAGCCGGGCGGCGAGCAGGTCGCGCAGCCCACCGGCCGCCTCCTGGCGCTTTGGCCCCTCCCCGGCCGCCGGGCGGTCGGGCCCCGCGGGGCCGAGGCGGTGCAGCCCCTCGGCCAGCGCGTGGTAGAAGGCGTCGCCGTCCGCGGGCACGTCGTGGAGCGTGTACCGCAGGCCCGAGGGCGAGGTGAGGGTCCCCGGGCCGCCGGGGCCCGCCTCGTCCTTCGTGCCGTGCGCGGCCTCGGCCGCCGGGGCGCCCGTGGTGTACCGCGGGAGGGGTTCCACCCCGCTCTGCGGGGGCGGCGGGGGCAGCGGGCGGTAGACCACCGGCTCCGGCTCGGTGAGGCCGGCACGGCGCGCGGGTGCGCCGGGCTCGGCGGGCTCGGCGGGCAGCCGGTGCCAGCGGGTGAGCCGGTCGGCCTCGGCCCGCACCCGGTGGAAGTCGGCTGCCTCGGCCTCCGCCCTGCGCAGCTCGGACCGCATCGCGGTGTACGCGGTGTGCAGGGCGCGCCGGACGTCCTTGAGTTCGGCGGTCACCTCGTTCAGTTGCCGCCGGGCGAGCGCCGCGTCCTGCGGGACGGCTGTGCTCCCGGTGCCCCTCGGCTCCGCGCCGTCCCGGCCGGTGGCCGCCCCGGCCCCGAGGGCGCGCTCCAGGCGCATCTTGGCGGCGGCCCGCGCGTGCCGCAGGGCGGCGTGGCGGTCCCGCAGCTCGGCGGTGGCACGGCGGTGGTCCCAGTACGCCTTGTCCGCGTCGGTCCACGCCCCGCCGGCCTTGGCGACCTGCGACCAGGCGTCGGCCACCTGGGGCGGGAAGGTGTCGTCGCTGATCAGGCCGAGGTCGCGGGCCACGTCCTCGCGGATCCAGGCGAGCACCGTGGTCCCCGCCTCCACCGCCCGCGGGCCCTGCCTGACGTGGCCGAACGGGTTCAGGTGCTCGGCGAGCCAGGTGCCGGCGCGGCTGTCCTTGACGTGCCGGTGCACCTCGGCGACGCCCAGCCAGTCGGTCGGGACGGCGAACAGGAAGCTCCGGCCGGCCTTGGGCTTGACGTTGAGCCAGGCGGTGTCCGATCCGCCCAGGCTGCGCCCGTCGGTCTCGCCCGTGTTGACCCCGGTGCCGGCGGCCTGGGGCAGGACGGAGCCGGCCGGGTCGGTGGCAAGCGCCGGCTGCCCGCCGACGACCGACTCCTGCACACCGCTGCGGGACACCGAGGTGTCCGAGCCCGCCGTGTGCCGGGTGGGGCTCTCCATGACCGTGTCCGGGGCCACCGAGAGCAGCTTCGCACGGCTGAAGTCGGGCCTTGAGTAGAAGCGGATGCCGCCGTCCGCGCCGCCCACCAGGGTGTCCTCGGACAGGCCCTCCACCGGGTAGCCCTCGGCGGTCGTGGTGTCCCGGTAGAAGGAGGTGAGCGCGGAGTTGCTGGTGCCCTCGTGCAGCGCCAGCGCGGGTGCCGTGCCCGGCCTGGTCAGCCCCGTGCGGCGGGCCCTGGCCACCGCCTCGTCCAACGCGGTCCCGGACAGCCGCGCTCCGGGCGGCACCGGCGGCACCGCACCCTGCGCGGTGGCGGTGGCGATGCCCGCCGCGGCCCGCAGCGCGCCGTCCGGGACGGGCTTTTCCGGGGTGGACACCGGGTCGGCGCCGTACGCCTGGGCGACGGCCAGGTCCGCGGCGGCCCGCAGTCCGTTCAGGCCGACGATCCGGCGGACCATGTAGCCGTTCGCGGGGAGCTCGAAGGGGGGCCTGGCGCCGCCGTCGGACCGCCAGGCGTCGACGGTGCCCCGGGTGACGGTCCCGGGCCGCCAGACGGCGACGTCGGGGCGCGGGTCGTCGAGGGCCGGGGTGCCGAGCGGATCGTCCTGCCCGGCCTGGGCGGGCACCGGGGCGGCGAGGCTGATCGGCAGTTGCTCGCGCAGCCGACCGACGTCGCCCTCGGCCTCGGCGAGCGTCCGCCCGCCGAGGTCCAGGGTGAGCCGCAGCCGGTAGGGGGTGTGGAAGTTCGCGTGCGGCTCGTTCGCGCCGAACCAGTTCATCGCCATCCGCGAGGTGGAGCGGGCGGCGGAGCTGGACGCCGAACTCGAACCCGACTCGCCGTAGGTGGGGCCCGCGGCGCTCACCACCGGCTCGTCGGTCCTGACGGACTCGCCGACATTGGCGCCGAGCGAGCGGTCGCGGGTACGGGTCAGCCGGTCGCCGACCGTCTCGGTGGCGAACCGCATGTCGAGCAGGCTGACGCTGTGGTCGAGACCCGAGAACGTCGGCTCGCCGGCGACGAGTTCCATGCGCAGCGCCGCGGTCCTGCCCCCGATCCGCAGCGAGCGCCACCCCCAACCGCCGATGCGGGTGCGGGTGCTGGTCCCGGTGGCGGCCAGTTCGTCGCGCAGGGCGCGCAGCGCGCGCGGGGTCACCAGCGCGTGGATGCGCTCCCGGCTCGCGGTGTCGACGTCGAGGCCGTCCAACTGCTCGTCGAAGTCGGCCAGCACCTGCGTGGCGTCCATGGGGTTGGCGGGGTAGGACCCGAACGGGTTCTCCCGCAGCCACCGCGGCAGGCGCCACGCCTGGGCGGTGTACCGGGGCACCTCACCGAGCCTGTCCTGGATGAGGCCGAGCCGGTGCGCGGCCTTCTCCGGCAGATGGCCGAGCCAGTCGGCGGCGAAGGTCAGGCGCCGGCCCACCGCGGTGGCGCGCGAGAAGGTGGCGAGCCGGTGCAGGGGGGAGAGGACGCCGTCGGTACGCACCGACGCGACGATGTCGTGCTGGACGTCCGCGGACACCAGGACCTTGTGGCCCTCGTCGTCGAGTTCCATCTCCGAGGTGCTGGTGCGGGTCACGGTGCGGGTCTCGCCGCGCGAGCGCCCCCAGCCCCCGAGCAGCCCGTAGGAACCGGAGAGCGAGGGGCCGACGGGGTGGCTGTGGGCCAGGCTCCCCGTGCCGCTGACGGTGAAGGTGTGCGTGTGGGTGACCGCGTGGGACACGTCGTGCGAGGCGCTGATCGTCAGGTCGTTCTCGACCTTGACCGGCTTGGACACCACCACGGGGTCGACCACCCGGGTGCGGTGGACGAGGGCACCGAGCCGGTTCAGGTAGGGGCCCTTGCCGAAGAGGCCGGTGATCCGCGAACCGGCGGGGCCCGAGGTCTGGTCGAAGCCGCCGGCCAGGTACTGCGGCTGGAACGGCCGCACCGCGGAGTCGTGCGGCGCCGCTCCGATCGTCGTGAAGTGCCAGGAGTCGCCCGAGGCGTCCTTCAGGACCTCCTCGACGCTGTTCACCAGCTCCTCGTGGGCACCGACGCTGAGGGTCTGGGGGCTCTCGTCGCCGAACGCGTCGGGGCCGTGGCCCGCGGAGGCGTCGCGGGTGCGCCCGGCCGCCAGCGCCGCGGCCTGCTCGGGATCCATCCGCTCGCTGCGCACCCGGGGCCTGCGGCGCCCGCGGGGCGCCGCGTGCGGGTCGGTGTCGGGGGTGTGCTCGTCGGGGACGGCGAGCACGACCCGGCCCACCACCGGCGCTCCGGCGTCCCCGCCGACGAGGTGGGTGCCCGGCTCCGACCTGACGAAGAAGTGCGTGCCGAGCAGCCCCAGCGACCCGATGCCCCGCCACAGGCTGCGGAACCGCCAGTAGCCGCCGACCTGCGCGGAGAGCTCCACCCGGTAGCTGTGCAACTGGGACCCGGCGGCCGTGATGGACATCGCCTCGTGGGAGACCGAGGGGCCGTATCCGCTCCTGCTGCTCCTGCCCCGGCCCCAGACGGGGCCGAGCCGGGCGGTGCCGATGTTCTTGGGGGCGCCCGCCGCGTCCTGCTCGGTGTCCCGGAGCGCGACGCTGGCCTCGAAACCGACGTCGGTGCCCCTGGCCACCTGCTGGAGCCCGTCCAGGCGCTCCGTGCCGGGCGCGCTGCCCCGCAGGATGAGGTCGTTCTGGGTGCCCTCGTAGCGGCGGTCGGTCAGCCGGCCGTCGATCCAGACCCAGCGGTAGGCGCGGGTGAAACGGCCGGGGACCACCAGGCCGATCCTGAGCCCGGTCGAGACGAGCGCTTCGAGGTTGCCCGCGACGCTGTGCTCGGACAGGGCGGTGATGACGTTCAGGGTGTTCTGGAGCGCCATCCGGTAGTGGTCGGCGTTGCGCCAGCGCGGATCGGACGGGTCGCCGAACTCCTCAAGCGGAGCGATCATGCCCGGATAGGTGTCGGCGGCGGCCCTGATCACCTGGTCGGTGAAGGACTCCAGCACGGAGCGCGGGCGGTCGGCGTCCGTCCCGGTGCGGACCAGGTCGCCGTTGCCGTAGGTGAACGCCTCGGGCCGGGCCATGCCGAGGACGGCCGGGTCGTCGTCGGTGAGGTAGACCGGCGCGAAGGGCTCGTTGCCGCTCTTGCCGCGCTCGGCGGTGCCGTCGTCCCAGCCCGCGAGACGGCGCGCCTCGGTGCGCGTCATCCTGTCCAGGCTCCAGGTGGTGAACGGCGTGGCCTCCGCGTCACCCGTCCTGCGTACGTACACGGTCTTGTCGACCAGGTAGAGCGCGGTCGGCACCTGCTTCGCGCGGCCGCCGATCCGCCGTGCGCCGGAGCCGCCGAACACCGCGCCGTGCGTCGTACTGCGCCGGTAGCGGCCGAGGAACCCGAACGCGGCCCGCAGGTTCGCGGCGTGCCCGAAGAAGCCGAGCAGATCGAAGCTGGGACCGATGACCGCGTTGACCTCTTGTGAATAGGTCTTCGACAGCGTCCGTTCGTTCTTGACGGTCTGCTGGACGAAGTGGCGCAGTTCGGCGGCGCTGGTCTCGGTGAGCAGCCTGGCCCTGCCGGGCACCACCCGGTCCACGACGAAGGCGCCCATGGGCGTGCCCGTGCCGTCGTCGGCGACCAACTGGCGGCTGCTGACCTGGCCGTGCGCCATCCGGTCCGCCATCCGCTGGAAGTTCTCCGAGGTGAAGAACCCGGCGGTCTCCGCATAGGCCGGGGTGCCCGGCGCGGCCCCCACCTTCCGCAGCGCCCAGTTGCGGATCCGGGCGACCGATCCGAACCCCTCGCTGTGCACGAGCCGGTAGTTCGACCCGGGGCCCAGCTCCATCGTGCGCGGCACCCGGCCCGGCTCCTCCCGTGCCGTCTCGCCGTCGGGGATCCGCACGGACAGCCCGCCCCGCACCCCGAAGGAGAGGTGGGGATCGCCCGGGAAGAACGGCCTGGGCAGGCCGGAGCGGCTGACGGCGGACGGGGCGCCACTCAGCCAGACGTCGTAGTGCACGTCGTCCAGGTGCACATGGGAGCCGTCCGTGCGCCGGGTCTCGCCTCGGCTGTGCGTCTGGTCCTGCATACCGAACTCGAACGCGCGCTGGTAGCCGACCGCGCCGCCCACCCGCCCGTACGCCGCGGGCCCGCCCGGCGGTCCGACGGCCACGCTGGGCGCCAGCCGGTGCGTGGTGCTCACCGACTTGACGGCGCCGAACGTGACCTGGCTGCGGTCGCCGACGTCCACCCTGACGGGGTCGCCGTGGACATCGGCGAACCGCTCCCAGTTGCCGTGCGGCCGGGTGGCGACCCGCAGCACCCGCACCCGGCCGTGCGCGTCCACGAACGGCGGGGACTCGTAGCCGTCGCCGTGGAAGACGCGGGGGGTGCCGTGCAGGGCCTGCGCCAGGTCGGCCAGCGGTTCCGCGGACCTGTCGAGGGCGAAGTGGCCGCCGATCTCGTCGACGACGTCGTCGATGCCGCGCAGGGTGACCGCGCTCGGGCCGTAGCTGCCGTCGGTGGCGTCGCCGCCGTGCTCGCCGGTCAGGTACCCGGGCAGCCGGCTGCCGTCGCTGAAGACCACCGGCCGGCCGGAGACGGACGGGGGCAGCAGGGCGCGGTCCAGGCGCGGGGGGCGGTGCAGGTCGAGCTGGGTCTCGATGCGTACGAACGGGTCCTGCGCTTCGGCGGCCTCCGAGGCTTCGGCGGCCTCGTCCGTCGGGTGGCCGGGCGGGGTGCCGGTGTCGTGCTTCGGCTCGGCCGGCGGGTCGTCGGCGAACCGGACCCGTCTGACGCGTGCCGGCGTGGGCGGTTTCGAGGCGGCGGCGGAGTCCCGCGGCTGCGCCTGCCGCCCGCCCTGACGCGCCGGGACCGACACGGCCGAGTAGTGGTCCCTGCCGTTGTAGTGCACGTACAGGGTGCGGTCCGCGTCGGGCAGGAGCGCCACGTCCCGGGCGGGATCGTCCTGGGCCACCACCACGTTCACGTCCAGGTACCCGGCCACCGCCGGTACCGCGTGGTCGAAGAACGGCGTGTTCCACAGGCGCACGTCGCGGATCGCCCGCTCCACCAGGTCCGCCGTGGACGCACCGCTGATCTCGGCGAGGGTGGGCGCCGCCCCGTCCGCCGCCCACCGCGGGTAGGCGGTGTCGAGCAGCCGGCCCCAGTACCGCTGCGCCTCGGGCCCGCCCAGGCTGAGCTCGAACCGGAGCCGCCCGCGCAGCAGGTCCCCGTGCTGCTGGTCCGTCAGCCGGGCCCGGACCGCCTCCCGGTCGGTGGTGCGCCCCGCCGCACGGTCCGCCTCCACCTGCCGGGCGACGCCGTCGGCGACCCTGGTCTGCTGGTCGGGGCTGAGCGGCGGCAGGTCAGGGTCGCCCAGCACGTGCCGGAGGGCGGGTGTGCCGAGATCCCCGACCAGTGTCTGAAGCGGGTCCGTGCCCAGCGCGTCGATGTCCTTCTTCGCCTGGGACGCGGCGAACCACCGCGCCGCGTTCTCCCGCAGGTCGCCGACGGTGGTGTCGCGCGGCGGGGAGCCGGGGTGCTGCCGGGCGGCGCCGACGAGCACGGCGGCGAAGAAGCAGTCGCCGTCCGCCGCGACGTCCAGCACGTCGAGGCCGGGCCGGCCGCCCGCCGGTGCCAGCCGCCTGGCGGTTTCGAAGGCCGGCGCCGACTCGGGCGTGCGCTCCGCCGGGCCCTTCCCCGCCCCCTCCGCGGTGCTCGCCGCAGTGCTGTTCCCGCTGTTCCCGCTGTTTCCGTTGTTCCCTTCGGGCACCCGGGTGCGCTCCTGGCCGGCGTTCTCCTCGTGGAGGGGCTCGCTCGCCGGGGCGACGCTCGTGGAGTCGCTCTCCCCCGGGGTGGCCGGGGAAGCGGGCGGGGCGTGGTCCCGGGCGGTGTCCGTGGGGACGGCAAGCCGGGCGAGGGGTGTGCCGGGGTCGGCGCGGCGGGCCGTGTCCGCGGCCGCGAGCACGGCCGCGTACTGGGCGGGGGTGGGGTCCGCGGCGGCACCGAGGCCGAGCGTGTCCCGGGTGACCCGACGCAGCAGGTCCGCCGTCATCCGCCCGTCGGTGTGGCGCTCGGCCGGGGCGCCGTCGACGCCGTTCCACCGCAGGGCGTCGACCGCGGCGAGGCCGCGCAGCAGGTCCGGGTAGCCGGCCGACTCCTCGACGTGCGTGCCGTGGGTGCCGCGCAGTGTTCTGACCAGTTGCAGGGTGCGCAGCCCCGCCCGGGGGTCCACCGGTCCCGGGCCCTCGTGCAGTCCGGCGGCACGCGCCAGTTCGCCGAGCCGTTCGCCGGACGGCTCCGGCGCGAAGACGGACCACGCGCCCCGTGCGCCGTTCTCGTCCAGGTACAGCACGGGCCGGACCCTGCCGGTGCCGTCCTTCGCCGTGCCCGCCTCGGTCGTCGGAGCGTGCACCACACGCCCCGTCACGTTCGCCACGTGCTGGGCCACGGGCAGCCCGCCGTGCTCGGGCGGTCGGCCGGTCTCGCACGAGTACAGCACGACCGGCCGCTCGCGCGGCCCGAGGTCGAGCCAGCGTTGCAGGGCGCGGCCGAACTCGCGGCCGGTGACCTCGTCGCTCGTGCCGTCCTCGCGGGCCAGTTTCACCCGGGTGGCGGTGCCGTGGCCGAACCAGTGGGAGGCGTCACCGTCCCAGTCGCGCGTCCGGGCCGGCCCGACGAAGCCCTTGCGGACGTCGTCGTAGTCGGCGTACTCCGCACTGGACACCACGAGCGGCCAGCGGTCGGCACGCTGTGCCTGGTCATGTGCCGAGTGGGAGCCGAGCCCGATCAGGCGGGCGTCCTCGCCCCGCCCCTCGCGCACCGCGTAGCGGCGCACCATCCGGTCCGGCACCAGGCGGTCGTCCAGCGTCCGCACCGACGCCTCGTCCGCACCGGGGCCGTCCACCGGCCGCACCACGACGCGCGACACCGGCGGGGGCCCGGTGGTGGGAGTGGGGGCGGGCGCGGGCGTGGTGGACCCGACCGTCGGCAGGGGCCTCGGCGGCACCGCGTCCACGGCAGCGCCCGCACGGCCCGGTGCCCCGCTCTCGGTGATCGGCTCCGTCCCGTCGCCGCGCCACCTCCTGGGCTGCTGCTGGGTGACGCTGCCGCCGTCCGTCCGGCCGCCGCGGTCCGTCCGGCCCCCGCGGGCCGTTTGCCCTGCGTGGTCCGTCCGGCCGCCGCGGGCCGTTTGTCCTGCGTGGTCCGTCCGGGCGCCGCGATCCGTGTGGCCGCCGCGGTCCGTCTGGCCGTCACGGTTGCTCTGGCCGCCGTGCATCGGCCGGCCGCCGCGGCCGGTCTGGCCGGTCTGGCCGGTCTGGACCGGTCGGCCGCCGTGGCCCGCCTGGCTCGGCCGTCCTGCTGCCGCGGTGCCCGCCGGTGGGGGGAGGAGGTAGTCGGTGATCTGGCGGAGGTCGTCCGGGGCGAACCCCTTCTCGACGCGGGCGAAGAACTTGTCCGGTTTGGGCTGCCGGTGGGGCGCGCCGTAGAGCCAGGCGGGGCGCCTGAAGTCCGGCAGGGGGTTCGTCGCGCGGTCGGCGGACGGCGTCTGCGCGGCCTGGGCCCGCAACCGGGTCATGACCTTGCCGGTCCGGGTGGGCGGTTCCTTGACCATGATGCGTTCGTATCCGGTGGCCAGGGCCCCGCGCGGGGTGCGTGATGAGTTGGTGGCGGCGTGCCACTGGGCCATCCGGTCGCCGCCCTCGCTGCGCGGTTCTTCCATGTAGCGGACGGTGTGGCCGATGAGGGCGAGGGATTCGAGGTTGCCGCTGCGGAATCCGAGGTGGCGGGTGGTGCGGCTGTGGCGGTGGAGGTATTCGTAGAGTTTGAGTTGGCCGATGCGGTCGTCTCCGCCCCAGGTGTGCAGGGCGTTCTTGTCGCCTTTCCAGAAGTTGGTCAGGTCGTGGACGTTGAGGCCGTGGGTGCGGGCTTCGTGGACGATCTGGCGGTATTTGTCGCGGTGGGTGGGGTCGGCGTAGGCGTCGCCGGCGATGATGACGAGTGGTTTCTCGCCGTGGTGGGTGGAGCGGGTGGCGAGGTCGGTGAGGATTTGGCGGATGCCTTCGTAGGAGGTGTCGTGTTCTGCGTGTGCGTCGCCTTTCTTGCCGCTGAAGCGTGACCACAGGACGAGGGTGTCCTGTTGGCGGGAGGGTTCGGCGCCCTGGGCGGTCAGCCATGTGCGGACGGCTTCCTGGTTCTGGGGTGGGAAGCCGGTGTCGTCCACTCCCCATGCCCTGCGCACCGCCCGGCGCACACCGACGGTGAAGTTGCGGGCTACCCATTTCGTGCCGTCGGAGACGCCGAGGACGAGGTCCTTGCGCTGCCGGGAGGTGGGGCGGGGGTCGACGGTGTCCAGGATCCTGCCGGCCACCGGCCGGGCGGCCGCGCCGGCCGACTCGCCGGGGCCGGCCGTGACCCGGTGCACCTGCGAGGCCGGGATGCCGCTGCCCTGGTAGAAGGCGGCGATGGCGTCGCTGGAGTCCGGTTTGCCCTGGACCCCGCCGACCAGTACGACGTGCAGATTGGGGTCGGCGATCAGCGCGGCGGCGATGCCGAACTGGTCGCCCGAGGCGTATCCGGGGTGCACCAGCACGCGTACCGGGGCCGCCGGTTCGTCGTCGAGCCTCTTCCACAGCGCGTCGGCGAGGTCGTCGTCGAGTCCGCGCACCCGCATCACCAGTGCCGCCCGGTCCGGATGGCTCAGCCCCAGCGCGCCGACCTGGACACGGGTGTCGGGACCCCAGTGCGCCTGCCGTGCGAAACGCAGACCGTTCAGGTCCCTGACCCGTACCGTGGCGCCGACGACCGCGGGCGCGTCGAGACGGCGCCGCATCCCCTCCGTCAGATCGCTGTCCGCCACCTCGCGGCCCCGCCGCTCCTCACCCCCCTCGCTCAACGCGTCGAAGGCGGGCTCAAGGGGGTCAGTGAGCATGCTCCGGGGCCCCGGCGGCACCTCCTGCCGGTCCCGCGGCCCCGACCCGCCCCGCGGCCCCGGCGAGTCCGTGTCCGTGTTCCTGCCCGTGTCCGTGCCCGTGGTGGTCGCGGTGCCCGGAGCGGCGGGGGGAGGCATTGCGGTGCGGGCGGCCGAGGGTGCGGGGGTGTGCGCGGGTGCGGTGGTTCCGTCGTCGGTCGCTTCGGTCGCTTCGGTCGCCTCGTCGGCGTCGGCGTCGAACAGCACCTCCACGTCGTCCGGGTCGTCCGGTGTGAAGACGGTGGGTATCGCGTCGTCGCTCTTCAGGTTCGGGACCGGTATGCCGTTCTGGTCCCGCCACAGATCGTCCAGCAGTCGTTCCGGGTGGGTGGTCGCGTCCGGCTCCATGAGGGCGGCGGCATCGGTCCGCAGGGTGCCGTAGGACTCGCCCAGACGCCGGGACAGGGCCTGCGCGGACTCCTCGCCGCGCACGTTCATCTCGTAGGCGAGCAGGGTGGTGAAGGAGCCGAGAAGGTCGAGTTGCTCCTGCTGCACCCCGGTCGGCGTGCCGTTGACCAGCGGACGCTGGTGGTCCAGTGCCACCCGGGTACCCGCCCAGCCCATCGCCCGCGCGAACGCGTCCCCCCTGACGCCCATCCGCAGGTGCAGTTCCGCCAGGGACAACGTCTCCTTGTCGTCCGGGTTCAGCTCGGTGACCGGTGCGGTGCCGTCCGCCCACCGCCAGTCCGACGCGCCCCGCAGTGCCCGGATGAGGGCGTCCGGCGCGTCCACGTGCAACTGCACCAGGTTGCGTCCCAGCGCCGCGGAGGTGAACTCGTTGACGAACACCACGCAGTTGTTGCGCAGCAGGTCGTAGGACGCCTCGAAGTTGCGGGAGGCGTAGTTGAACGCATGCAGCAGTTGGTCGGCGTTGATCGCATGGGTCTGGAGGATCCGGACCTGCGGATCGAGGAGCAGGCCATCCTGTTCCCCCATGACACCACCGGGAACGGAGTGGTAGCCCTTGTCCACGGCCGGATAGAAGCCGATCACCACCGGCTCCGCCCGCCCGGGCAGCAGGATGGCGACGGAGGCGTGACCCACCTGGCCGTCCCGCCACTCGGCGAAGGTCGACCCGCCAGGCCGGGCCATGACGGCCAGCCTGATGTCCTGCCGGTACCAGTCGTCGGTGTTCATCAGGTGGGCCCGCAGCGGCTCCACGAGCGCCACGAACTCCTCGAGGGTGTCGGGGGCCGGGGGAGCGCCGGCCGTGGTGCCCTCGTCGTCATCGTCGTCGTCGAACCCGGACACCCCCATCCCCGGGTCACCGTGCTCCGCCCAGCCGTCCGCGGGCCCGCCGAACAGCGAGTCGCCGTCGTCGTCGAACCCCGAGGACATCACCTCCGGACGGTCGGGACCGACGCCGGGCGTGCCCTCGCCGCTCTCACTCAGCACGTCCACGGCAGGCTCGAAGGCATCGCTGCCGCCGCTCTCGTCCGCCGAGCCGGAACCGAGCACGAACGGCGCGGACTCCACGGTGGGACGGGAGTCCGCCGCGGGGCCGGACCGCCCGACGTCCGCGGTCCCGCCCTGCGTGTCGGACGCGGGCGCCGCCGTCCCCGCGTCCGCGTCCGGCACGCCTGAGGTGGTCTCGAACGGCCCTGACGTGCTGGTGGTGACGATGCCCGACGCCGGGCCGATTCCGCCACGGCTCCCCGGGGCGCGCTCCGGGCCCTTGCCGGCCCGGTCGGCCGGGCCGGGACGCGTGCCCTCGGGGCCGACGGCATCCGCATGGTGCCGCTCGCCGCCCGCCGCCGGGGACGTGGCCGACGGCACGGGGGTGGGCGTCGTCGTGGGTGTGGACGTGGGTGTGGGCGGGGAGGAGGCGGCGACGGGCGAGGGCGGCGGCGCGGACGTCGTGGCGGGCGCAGGTGTGGGGGACGGTGTCGACGTGGGCACCGCAGGAGGCGTCACCGGGGGCCCCGTCGGCGACGTGGTGTCAGGCCCCTGCTCAAAGGACTCCGACGTGCCGCCGGGAACCGGGGTGTCGTCCGGCGTCCCCTCCTGCGCGGGCGCGGGCGCGTCCGTGGCCGGGGCGTCGTCGCCGTCGTGCCGGGGTAGTGCGTCCGGCTCGGCCGGCCGGTTCACCCCGTCCGTCCGCCCGGTGTTCCCGGCGTTCCCGGTGTGCTCGGCGTTGCCGGTGTGCTCGGTGCTCCCGGTGCTCCCGGTGTGTTCGTCCTGCTCGGTGTGCCGGGCCTGCGGGGTCTGCTCGGGCTGCTCCGTCTGGTTCGTCCGGTGGGTCTGGTCCGAGCCGGAGTCGGAGTTCGCGCCGGAGTCGGAGTTCGCACCCGCGCCGGAGTCGGAGTTCGCACCCGCGCCGGAGCTGGAGTTCGCGCCCGAGCCGGAGCCGTTGCCCGCGGCGTGGGACGCGTCGTTCCCGTCGTCCCCCGCCGCGAGGTGCCGGGGCGGCTGATGCGGGGCGGAGTCCGCCGAGACGGTGGCCGGTCTGCCGCCGCCGTCGCGCGGTGTGTTGCCGGCACCCGGGGCGTGGCTGCCCGCGGGGTCCGCCGCGGGGGCGTGCGTGGCGGGGGCGTCGGTGTGCGGAGCACCCGTGCCGGTGGAGTCCGCACCGGACACGTCGGGCCGCCCCGTGTGCACGGTGCCGGGATCCTGCTCGTCGACACTGGTGGTGCGCACCCCGGAACCGCCGGACCGGGCGTCGCCGGTCCCCGCGTCCCCACCGGTGCCCGAGCGGCCGGGGGCGCCCGCCCCGTGCCCTTCAGCGGCCGACGCGCCCGGGGGCACCGCACGGCCGCCGGTGCCCGCGCCACCATGGGCCGCGCCGTCACCGGGGCCGTCTGCGCCACGGCCCACGCCGTCGGCGGCGGACGGATTGGGGGAGTTGCCGAAGGAGAAGGTGCGGTTCGCCCACTGCCCCAGGCCGTGCGCACCCGCGCTCAGCGTCTCCTCGACCTTGCCGCTGATGCCCCCGCCCAGGAAGCTGTCCCAACTGAACGAGAAGCCGTTGCCCGTCAGGGCGCCCAGCACGCCTTCCGCGAGGGACTCCGAGCCCCCTTCGGCGACGAAGTTACGGGCGTCCGAGCCCGACTTGCCGACGACCCGCTCCAGCGTGGTCCGCTTGGGGCCGCCGCCGGGCGCGTCCGGAGTGTTCCGCGCCCGCCCGCCCGGAGTGTTCCGCGCCCGCCCGCCCGGAGTGTTCCGCCCGACCGGCCCCGGCCCGCCGGGCCCGTCCGAGTTCGGCAGGTGCCTGGCGTCCGGGCCCGGCGAACTGCTCGGATCCGGCCCGGGGGAATGCCTCCCGCCCACGTCGGGGGAGTTCTTCCCACCGAGGCCCGGCGGGGGGTCCACCTTGGAGCCGACGTCGTCCGGGAAATCCTTGAAGGGGTTGTTCTTGAGGTCGTTCTTGAAGATGTTCTTGAATATGCCGTCGAGGTCGAGAGCCTTGGAAATGCCCCCGTGGAAGAGCGCCGCCAGACCGCCCAGCGCGCCGTCGAGGGCGATCTGCCCCCAGTCGAAGCCTTTGGGGCGGGCGCCGTGCGGGGCGTCGATGAGCATGGAGAGCCGCACGGCGAAGGCCATGAACGCCTCCTCGAACGCCTCGCTCAAGGTGGGCATCAGATGGGTGCGCGACAGCAGCGCGTCCATGATCGTCAGAATGAGCACCCTGCTGCGGGCCTTGGCGACCGCCGCGTCGCCGGCCGACGAGCCGCCGCTGAAGATGGCGATCACCGCGTCGATCAGGAGCTCGACGAGCAGCCGGATCGCCTCGGCGATGACGGCACGCTTGGACTCGACGATGTTCATCGAGGTGGTGATGCGGCCCTCGGCGATCTCGTCGAGCTGGTCGGCGAACTCCTTGAGGTGGTTGGTGTCGCCGTCCTGCACGAACAGCTTCATGGATCGTGCGTAGCGCCTGCCGACCTGGGGCGGCAGGGCCGTGCTGGTGCCCAGGAGGGTCTGCTCGACGATGTCGGACAGGTCCCTGATGTTCTTGGCGAGCTGTTTGAACGCCTTGTGGCTGTCGAAGGCCAGGTCCTCGTTCGCCTGGAGGAGCCTCTCCCCGATGAGGCCGAACAGAAGGTCGTTGACCTTCTTCGAGGCCATGATAGCCATGCGGAGTACTCAGTGCTTCCCGTGATGGCCCGCACCACGGCCGGAGTCCCGGATGGCGTCCATGTTGCCGTCCTGGGTCTCCGTGATGTTCCGGAGGTTGGCGGTCGTGCCGTCGGCGATGCCCACCACGGCGTCGGCGATGGACTGGATGGTGTCGGTGGACCCTTGGCGCTCCTTCAGCTCGCGGGGCAGGACCTGCTTGGCGAAACTGTCGTCCTCGCCCGGCCAGTGCTTGGTCGCGTTCACCTCGTCGACGAAGTCCTTCAGCATCGCCTGGGCGAGGGAGCTGATGCTCTCGATCTGCCGGATCCCGCTGTGCAGGCGTGCGGGGTCCGCGAAGTAGGCGTTGTCGTCGGCCATGCGTCGTTACTCCTCCGGGTCCTCGGTGATCTCGTCGCGCAGTCCCCGGGCGCTCCTGCGCCGGGTGGCGCCGGGCGCGTCCTCGTCCTCCAGGACGCCCGGCCCGAAGATCTTCACCCAGTCGATGTCGACACCGGTCAGCTCCGGCACCTGCGCGCTGGGCTCGGTGAAGGGCTGGAAGGTGTCCATCACACGGCGGGCCATCTGCATCCTGGCCCGGCCCACCACGTCCAGCACGCTGGCCGCGAGCTCGGACGCCGCCATCGTGCGGTACTTGTTCTCCAGGAAGCGCAGTCCGGTCAGCTCACCCTGCGCGGTGACCGTGACCTCCACCGCGCGGTCCTTGGAGCGCAGGGTGACCGAGGCGCCCCGCAGCTCCTCCTCCGCCTTGGCCACCGCCGCCTCGGTCGCCTCCAGCTCGGCCATCGCGCGCGCCAGCCGCTCACTGACCGACTCGGGGGTGCCGGGCGCGGGCGCCTGCGGCCGGTTCGGCTGCCGGTTCATCAGCCGATCACCGCCGGGGCCCCGCCGTCCTCGCTGCCCCAGACGTCCTCTTCCTCGTCCACGACGTAACTGGGCCTCGGCTGGTTGCCGCTCTCGGTGGACCTGCCGGCCTGCGCCGCACCGGAGCCCGCGGTGTGGGACGCACCCGAGCTGCTGGTGGTGGTGGAGCGGCGGGGCAGGGCCAGGTCCTCCCCCTCCTCGACCGGCTCCCCGCGGCGGGACCGCCGCCTGAGGGACGCACCGTCGCCGTCGCCGTGCACGGTGCGCACACGCTCGCCGCTGGACGAGTTGCCGCCGGCGCCGCCCGGCGAGCCCATGCCGCCGCCCATGCCGCCGCCCATGCCGCCCAGCCCCGGGTTGAGCGGGATGCCGCCGGGCGGGAACCCGCCGCCCGCGCTGTTCGCGGCGCTCGCCGCGGGGGCGCCCAGTGCGCCTCCGGTGAACGAGGGGTCCTGGAGGTCGTCGAAGGCGAGGTCGTGGGACCCGCCCGACGGCAGACCGGAGTTCAGGGGGCCCGCGACGTCACCCGGCCCGCCGCCCGGCACGTGTCCCGTGGTGTCGACATGGGGCACGTGGAGGCCGTTGCCGTTGCCGAGGTCGCCCAGGTGCTTCAGGGCGTCGTCGAGGCCGCTGGTGTCCAGGCCGCCCGAGTGGGAGGCGCTGTTCAGCAGGTCGGTGCTGCTGGTCGTCCCGTCCGGGTTCGTGGTCTGGAGCGTGCCGTCCGGCTTGACGAGCTGGGTGGTGCCGTCCGGGAACGTGGTGGACAGCGATCCGTCCGGGTTGAGCAGCGTCTTGCTGCCGTCCGGGTTGGTGAAGCTGTCGCCGGTGTCCAGGTGGGAGGTGTGCACGGTGCCGTCGGGGGCGGTCGTGGTGACCGTGTGCGTGTCCGGGTTGACCACCTCGGTGGTGCCGTCCGGGAACCTGGTGGACAGCGACCCGTCGGGGTTGAGGTGTGCGCTCCCGCCGTCCGGGGTGCTGAACGTGCCGAGCTGCTGGTTGAGGAGGGAGTTGCTGGTCGAGCCGTCCGCGTTGGTCGTGGTGACGGCACCCGTCGAGGGGTCCACCGTGGTGCTGCTGCCGTCGGGGTACGTGGTGGTCAGCGACCCGTCGCTGTTGAGCTTCGTCGTGCTGCCGTCCGGATTGGTGACGCTGCGGTTCGCGGTCAGTTGGGACACGCTCGACTTGCCGTCCGGGGACAGGGTGTTCAGCTTGCCCGTCGACGGGTTGAAGGTGGTGCTGCTGCCGTCGGGGGACGTGGTGGTCAGCGACCCGTCGGCGTTCAGCTTGGTCGTGCTGCCGTCCGGATTGGTGATGCTGTCCACACCGCCGGTGTTGCCGCCCAGGAGGTTGGGGCCGCCCGGGGAGGAGAGCAGGTTGTTGAGGGGGCCGCCGCCGCCCGGCGTACCGGGGCCGCCGGGGCCGCCGCCCCCCGTCAGCCCGGCCAGGCCCGCGAGGCCGGGGTTCAGGCCGCCGAGCCCGCCCGGGCCGCCCCCGAGCCCGCCCAGGCCGTCGCCGATGCCCTTGAGGCCGTCGTTGAGGCCCCCGCCCACGGTGCTGAGGTTGTTGTTCAGCCCGCCCAGGCCGTCGCCCAGGCCGTCGCCGATGCCCTTGAGGCCGTCGTTGAGGCCCCCGCCCACACTGCTGAGGTTGTCGTTCAGCCCGCCCAGGCCGTCGTCCAGGCCGTCGTTGATCCCCTTCAGGCCGTCGTTGAGGCCCTGGTTGATGTTGTCGAGGCTCTGGTTGTTCTTGTCCAGGGCGTCGTTGAGGGCGTCGTTGGCGGCGTCCTTGTCCTTCTGCGCCTGGTCCTTGTCCTTCTGGGCCTGGTCCTTGTTGTAGGCGTCGGTCAGGGACGTGGAGTTCTTGGTCTCCAGCGGCTGGGCGAAGTTCTCGCTCGCACCGGCCCAGTTGCTCTTGAGGGCGACCAGCGCGTTGCCCGCCGCCGGGGTCAGCACGGAGTCCACGTGCGCGTTCCAACGGTTGACCGCGTCCTCGCCCACCTTCTTCCAGTTCTGGACGTTGGTGAGGTCGCCGTACACCGGGTGGTTGGAGGTGAACTGGCCCGTGACGCTGCCGTCCTTCATCACCTGGGTGGCGTTGTTCTGCACCACCCACGAGGTGAGGTCGGAGAGCACGGAGAGCAGCCACCTGTGCGGCCAGTGCGCCCCGTAGCCGGTGGCCCAGTTGCTCCACGCCGACTGGAGGGCGACGGCCTGGTCGTGCAGGTTCCGCTGGGCCTGGGCCATGCTGTCGGCGTACTTGGACAGCGGGGTGTAGCCGCTGATGGTGGTGTTCGCCGCCGCGTAGTGCTCGCCGCCGAGCTGGTCCACGTAGCTCTCGTAGTTCTTGTTCAGTGTGTGGATCAGGTTCCAGAAGACGCCGGCGGCCTGGCCCTTCCACGCCGCCTGCTCGCTGCCCAGGGACTTCTCCCAGGCGGCGAGCGTCTTGCCGTGGTCGACGAAGAACTTCGTGGACCTGTCGAAGGACCTGGCGATGTCCTCGAAGGTGTTGAGGTCGACGCTGTCCTCGTGGGGCACGGTGGCGCCGCTGTACGAGAGGTTGTACGTGGTGTGGTCGTTGATCAGCTTGTCGAGGGCGGCCTTCGCCCCGCTGATGTACTGCGACATCGGACCGGTGTCCCAGTCCGTGTGGGTGTAGCTGCCCTGGAACGGGCCGCCCTCGCTGATCTCGCCGTCGTCCGGCAGGTTGACGGCGCCCGTGGAGTCGAGCGGCACGCCGATGAAGACGAGCCTGGCCTTGTAGAGACCGGCGGCGCCCGCCCCGAACCTGGCGTAGAAGGGGAGGTCGTAGGTCTCGCCCTTGGGCAGCCAGACGCCCTGGACGAGTCCGGTGAAGTCGTCGGTCGTCAGCCCGGCCACGGGATCGGGTCCCTGGATGTCCATCCGGAACAGCGGGATCTTGTCGGGCACGCTGCTGATCTTGTCGAAGATCGTCTTCCTGTCAGGCATCGGATACCCCGTCAAGAGGTTGATCGCCTGACCCCAGACGTCGTTCGCACCGTAACTTGCTGCCATGACAGGACTCCGCGGGACTTGCTCAGGGGACGGACGGAGAGACGGACGCTAGCGTCGGGGTACTACTTGGTGGTGCCGGTCGAGCTGCCCGAGCCGTCGGTCAGGTCGCCGTCCACGTCGGAGAAGATGTCCAGGAGCTTGGCGCCGTCGATCGCCGCGAGGCCGCCGCTCTGGTCCTTCAGCAGGGTGTCGATGGTCTCCTGGAGGTCCTCGTCGATGTCCTTGAACAGCGTCTTCTGCGAGACCAGGATGTCGTCGACGCCCTGGGCCGCGTCCTTGGTCTTCGAGTTCAGGCTCTGCCCCGAGACGGTGTCGTCGCCGGCCATCAGGCCGATCACCAGAGGGCTGGAGACCTCGCCGAACGTGCTGCCCGTGACCAGGAGACCCGCCAGGACGCTCTTGAGCGACTTGACCCCCGCGGGGTCGTCGTTGCGGATCGCGTCGAGGTCCCTGAGGAAGTCGGCGAGATCGTTCTGCTTGAACTGGGTGATGGCGTGGGAGTCCAGATGGGTAAGGTCCGCCATTGCGTCCTCCGGATCAGCATCAGCCGCCCGGCCGGTGGCCGGACGGCGGACGACGGGGGGTGGGCACGAGGGGGGTGCGGAACGGCTCAGCGGCCGATGGTGACCTCGGACCACATCTGGGACAGCGAGTTCTCGCTGTACTTGTAGTTGCCGGAGATGTCCGTCAGCAGCGAGGCGTGCGAGGTCAGCAACTGCTCCATGTTCTGCACCGCCTGGTCCCACGCGGCCTGCTTCTGCGTGTAGACCTCGGCGTCGGCGCCGTACCAACTGGCCTTGAGGGCGCCGAGCTCGGCCTCCAGCGACGACAGCGTGTTCGCGATCGCCCTGGTCTGCTGGACCATGTCGTCGGCGGCGTTCTCCATGTGGTTGTAGCCGACGTAGATGTAGCCGTCTGTCATGTTGTCGGGCATGGATCGTCTCGTCTCGGGTGAGTGGGGGTGTACCGGAGGGGAGCCGGATCAGCCGGCCAGTGCCTGGAAGGCGGCCTCGGAGGACTGGAAGGCCTGGTTGATCGACTCGTTGGAGGCGCCCTGCTGCTTGCCGTGTTCGGCGAGGCTGGTGTTGAGCTTGTCGATCATGTCTTCCAGGTTCTTCAGGATGACGTTGGCCTGTTCGTCCCACTGCTGGAGGAGCTGTCCGAACGCACCGCCGTCGCTGCCCTGATACCCCTGGGACAGATTGGCGCGGGTGCCGTCGACGTCCGAACGGGCCCGCATGATGCCGGTGAAGGCGGCTTCCAGGGCCTGGATGCCGTTCCGGGTGGCCTGCTCGCTTGAAGCCTGGATGTTGCCCATGTCTGCCATGGCATACCTATTCTTTGATCACTTATGTCTCGGGGAGCCTAGGAAGGATCTCGTTTCAGCCGCAACTACCTCAAGTTTTCATCCCGATGTCGGTATGGAAGCGTTACCTCCGGTCCCGGCCGCGCCGGCGGTCGCGACGAGGTCCCGCCGGCCCGCGGACTGCTTCCCGCAGTTGGGCGGTGTGGTGACCGGGGTGCCGCCGGCGGCGGCCTCCGGGCTCAGGTCCGGCCCCGAGGGCAGCATCTGGAGCAGCGGTGCGGGCAGCGCCTGCACGGCGCCCTCGGTGTAGCCGAGCGACTGCAGCGCCTTGGCCGACGTGACGCGGTACTTGACCCCGGTGTCGGTCACGAAGTACGTGGTGTTGCCCACCGTCGTACCACCGGAGGCGAGCGCACGGACCAGTACGCCGTGCCCCGGGCGGACCACCACCGCGTCGACCGGCAGGCAGGCGCTCGCCACCTCGTCGTCGGCCGGCTGCGCCACCGGCCCCAGCGAGCTGAGCGGCACCTGGACGGTGGTGACCTCGGTGCCGTCCTGGTCGGGCCGCACCCGGGCGCAGGCCGCCGAGCCCCTCGGCACGTCGGCGACACGGGGCGGGGACGCGGGCAGCCCCGCCGCGGCGAAGGAGCGTCCGGCGGCGCCGGGGGCCTGGTGCTCCTTCAGCGTGGCCGCCCCCAGCGCCACGGCCTTGGGCGCCGCACCGCCGTACGCCTGCTGGCGGGTGGCGTGGTCACCGAGCACCAGGGCGGCCTGGGTGGCCGTGAGGGGCACCAGACCGTCCTCGCGCAGCAGGTAGTAGTGCGCGTCCGAACCCGGCACCCGCACCTGGAACACCTGGCCCACCACACTGGCCTGGCCGTCGAGCGACGGACCCGGGGTGCCCCGCCCCGGCACGGTCGGCGGGGCCAGCACGGGGCCGGGGACCAGGGCGTCGAGGAAGGCCGCGGACACCGGGCGCGGTGTGACGGCGCCGTAGCCGAGGGAACTTGCCGCGCCGGAAGCGGCGTCGAGGCGGAGCCGGCTGCCCTGCCACACCAGGTACGTGGCCTTGTCGGGCCCCCGCACCACGAGGCCCTGCCCCGAGCCGAGCCCGGCGGCCGCCACGGGCGCGCCCGCCACCAGCGCGGTCACCGGTGTGGACGTGGTGCTCCCGCCGTCCGTCTCCTCGACCCGGACCGTGGAGCAGACCTGCCACGCCCCGCTCTCCAGGTCGCCGGCCGGGGGCACCGAGTCGGGGGCTCCGGGGATGCCGATCGGGGTGCCGGTGGGCGTGCCGCTCAGCGACTCGCTGCCCACGTCGGTGGTCTTGAGGTCGGTGCCCCCGATCAGCCGGGCCGACGCGTAGTTGCGCACCGGCCGAAGCCGGCCGCCGACGTACAGGTAGCGGGCTCCGGTGTCGCGGTTGACGACCAGGCTGGTGGAGTTCCGCCAGGAGTCGTTGCCCCCGGGGGCGATGAGCCCGTACACCACGGAGCCGGCCGCCACCACCACCACGATGATGATGCTGACCACCACACCGCGGGTGGTGCGTCCCAGGGGCGACTCCGGTGCGTCCGGGTCGGCGAGCAGCATGCCGGAGGTCAGCCGGCTCATGATGAACGTGTGGGCCTGGACCTGGTCGCGCTTCGATCGCATGGACTTCCTCCTTCGCCGTCAGCCGTTGAGGGCCCGGAGGGTGCCGAAGACGCCCAGCACCCACAGGGTCAGCGGCAGCAGGCTGATCGCCAGCAGGGAGTGCAGCAGCTCGGCCGCACGGCCCCAGTACGGCGACATGCGCCGGCCGGGGACCGTCCACGAGACGATCGCCAGCACGGCGGCCAGCGCGAGCAGCACCACCACGAACCCCGGACGCTGGTCGTGGGAGAGCTCGGCGGCCGAACCGAGGAGCAGCATCAGGACACCCGCGGCGCCCGGCAGGACCAGGCTGAGACGCTGCCAGACGTTGACCATGCCCCGTCCGTGCAGCAGCAGGAGCAGCGACAGGGCGACGGCCGTCAGGACCTCGGGCAGATCGGGGCGCCGGGCCAGCGTGAACAGGCAGCCGACGCTGATGACGCCGGTCGCCGCGTACAGCGCGGTCATCCAGCCGCTCGCCAGCTCGGTGCGCACGGCGACGTCCCTGCCGTTGTAGGGCTCGATGCCCTCCTGCAACTGCCGCGCGGTGGTGGGCATCGCGGGCATCCGCATCCCGGCCAGCCGGAAGGCCAGCGCGGGTACGAAGCCGCCGAAGAGCACGACCAGCGCGGACACCACGGCCGCCGCGCTGTCCGCCGGCAGGTCGAACACGCTCATCAGGGCCCCGGCGACGGTGGCCGCGATCACCACGGTGGCGGTGGCGAGGAACAGCGGTGTGTACACGGCCACCGCCGCGAGCGCCAGCACGGCCCCGCCGGCGCCGGCCGCGCCGGCCGCGAGCAGCTTGGCGCCGAGCACGTGGTACGCCTGCGGTCCGGTTATCTCCCCACCGGGCAGCAGCCAGCCGGCCAGTGCCAGGCTGGGCGCCGCCATGAACCCCAGGGTGGCACCGGCCGCAGCGTCGCCGACCGCGCGGCTCGCGGAGCCGGCCCCGGCCAGCAGCAGCAGACCCGTCACACCGGCCGCCGCCGCCCTGACCTGCACGTGGCCGCCACCGGGCCAGGCCAGCAGGACCAGTACGGTGAGCAGGATGACCACCACCCAGCCGCGCAGCAGCCGGCGGCTCGCATCGGGGGTCCAGCCGTGCAGGCGCTCACGGGTGACGTTGGCGATCCCGTCCACCAGGTCGTCCAGCCGCACCTCGGGCAGTGCCTCGGTGTGCGGCCGCAGGTACAGTACCTCGCCGTCCCGCACGTCCAGCGTCTCCAGGGTCCCCTCGTCGTCGAGCGGCCGCTCACCGAGGCGCTGCAACACCCAACCACCGTGCTCCAGACCGCTCTCCTCCAGCTCCGCACCCGCGTACCTGAGCAGGGTGGGCAGGAGGTCGGCGATCGGCACGTCCGCCGGCACGGCGAGGTCGAGTGACGTGGCGGGGGCGCGCACGGTAAGCCTGCACAGACTCGCCACTGAACTTTCAGACATGGTGGGGACTCACACTTTCCCTGAAGAGCACAGGATCCGCTTGGAAGCGGGTGGGGGTGGGATGCAGACTACAGATGCCGTCCGTGGCCGGAAACCGGCCCTTGTTTCTTCTTCACGGCCTCGCCAGACAATCAGTGGGCGGCAGATCCGCCGAAAGGGAGCCGGTTAGTTGAGTGTTGTCCTGTTCCGCCGCCCAGCCCGTCGTCGCGGCCCGGAGATGCCGGAAGGAGAACTGAGCCTGCAGGAGCCGCCGACGCTGCCGGAGACCGTGCCGGACAATTCCGCCGTCTGGACGTATCTGCCAATGGCGATGATGTCCCTCTCCATGATGCTGATGTTTCTCCGCCCCGGCGGCGGCGGCGTGTTCACCTACATGGCATTCGGTGTTCTGGTTCTCGCCGCCGTGGCCATGCTCGTGGGCCAGGTCATGCGCAAGAGCGGTGAACGCAAACAGCGGCTGGTCGGGGAACGCCGGGATTATCTGCGGTACCTCTCCCAGACCCGTGGCCGCGTGCACAGGGCGGTGATGGAACAGCAGACGGCGCTCGGCTGGCGCCACCCGGATCCCGTCGCGCTGCGCTCCATGGTGCGCACCACCCGGTTGTGGGAGCGCCGCGCCAAGGACGAGGACTTCGCCGAGGTCCGGGTCGCGGTCGGGGACCAGCAACTGGGCATGCGGCTGACCCCGCTCTCCACCAAGCCGGTGGAGGACCTCGACCCGCTGTCCGCCCACGCCCTGCGGCGGTTCGTCCGGGCCTACAGCACCGTGCCCGACCAGCCGATCGCGCTGTACCTGCGGTCGTTCTCCCGGGTGCTGCTGCGCGGCGACGAGGCGGCGGCCAGGAGCCTGGTGCGTGCCGCGCTGTGCCAGCTCGCGCTGTTCCACGCGCCGGACGAGCTGTGGATCGCGCTGTGCGTGGCCGACGAGCGGCGCGCGGACTGGGAGTGGGCCAAGTGGCTGCCGCACAGCCTGCACCCGCAGGAGCAGGACGGTGCGGGTCCCGCCAGGATGATCGCGTCGGCCTTCAACGACCTGGAGGACCTGCTCGGCGCGGAGTTCGGGGAACGGCCGGTCTTCGATCCCGAGGAGCTGCCGGGCCGGGAGGAGCCCTTCACCGTGATCGTGGTGGACGGCGTCACCGTGCCCGCCGGCCACCGCCTGGACGGCCCAGGCTTTCGCAACTCGGTGGTGATCGACCTGTCCGGGGCGCTGACCTGGCGGCCGGGACGCACCACCCTGCGGCTCGACGTCCAGCCGAACGCCCTCAGGCTGGTGCGCACCGACCGCACGCGCAAGGAGCAGACGACCGTGCTCGGCCGGCCCGACACCATGGGCCGGGCCGGCGCCCAGGCGCTGGCCAGGATGGTGTCGCCGTACCGGATGGGCCTGTCCGCGGACGCCGCGGAGCCGCTGGCCACCGACGTGGAGCTGACGACCCTGCTCGGCATCCCCGACCTGTACCGCCACGATCCGGCCACGCTGTGGAAGCGCAGCACCGCGGCCGCCCGGCTGCGGGTACCGGTCGCCGTGGGCGCCGACGGGCTGCCGGTGGAGCTGGACATCAAGGAGTCCGCCGAGGGCGGCATGGGCCCGCACGGCATGCTGATCGGGGCGACCGGCTCCGGCAAGAGCGAGCTGCTGCGCACCCTGGTGCTGGCCCTCGCGCTGACGAACTCCTCGGAGACCCTGAACTTCGTCCTCGTGGACTTCAAGGGCGGCGCCACCTTCCTGGGGCTCGACGAGCTGCCGCACACCTCGGCGGTGATCACCAACCTGTCCGAGGAGGTGGCCCTGGTGGAGCGCATGCAGGACGCCCTGCACGGTGAGCTGATACGCCGTCAGGAACTGCTGCGGGCGGCCGGCAACTACAGCTCGGCCCTGGAGTACGAGAAGGCGCGCGCGGCGGGCACCCCGCTCGCGCCGCTGCCGAGCCTGTTCGTGGTGGTCGACGAGTTCAGCGAGCTGCTCGCCGCGCACCGGGAGTTCATGGACCTGTTCGTGATGATCGGCCGGCTCGGCCGTTCCCTCGGGGTGCACCTGCTGCTCGCCTCGCAGCGGCTCGACGAGGGCCGCATGCACCAACTGGAGAGCCACCTCTCGTACCGCATCGGCCTGCGCACCTTCTCGGCCATGGAGAGCCGGGGCGTGCTGGGCGTGCCGGACGCCTACCAGTTGCCCTCCCAGCCCGGCAGCGGCTACCTCAAGAGCGGTGTCGAGGCGCTGACCCGGTTCCGGGCGGCGTACGTCTCGGGTGGCTACCGGCGCCGGCGCGGTGCGGTGGCGCAGGCCAGGGTGGCCAGCCAGGTGGTGCCGTGGACCGCGGACTACGTGGTGCCCCGGGCCCCCGCACAGCTTCCGAACCCGGAGCCGGCCGAGGAGGAGACCGAGGGCGGCCCTTCGCTGCTGTCGGTGGCGCTCGACCGGCTGCGCGACTCGGGACCGCCCGCCCACGAGGTGTGGCTGCCGCCGCTGGACCTGCCGCCCGCCCTGGACGCGCTGCTGCCGGGCCTCGCCGCGCACCCGGAGCGCGGGCTGACCGCCACCGGGTGGCCTGGCTCGGGGCAACTGCGGGTGCCCGTCGGCCTGGTGGACAAGCCGTTCGAGCAGCGGCGCGAGCCGCTGGTGGTGGACCTGTCCGGGGGCGGCGGGCACCTGGGTGTCGCCGGTGGTTCGCAGAGCGGCAAGTCGACCGTGCTGCGCACCCTGATCACCTCCCTCGCGCTCACCCACACCCCGCGCGAGGTGCAGTTCTACTGCCTGGACTTCGGCGGCGGCACGCTGGCCGCACTGGCCGGGCTGCCGCACGTCGGCGGGGTGGCGGCACGACTGGACAGCGAGCGGATCAGCCGCACGGTGGCCGAGGTCAACGCCGTCCTCACGCACCGGGAGCAGCTCTTCCTCGACCACAACATCGACTCGATGGCCACGTACCGCAGGCGCCGCGCGGCCGGTGAGTTCGCCGACGAGCCGCACGGGGACGTCTTCCTGGTGGTGGACGGCTGGGCCACCCTCCGCCAGGACTTCGACGCCCTCGTGCCCGCCTTCAACCAACTGGCGGCACGCGGCCTGAACTACGGCATCCACCTGGTCATCGCCGCGGCACGGTGGATGGAGATGTCGGCGCAGGTGCGCGACCAGCTCGCCACCCGACTCGAACTGCGGCTCGGCGACACCATGGATTCGGTGGTCGACATCCGCAAGGCGGCCACCGTGCCCCGCAGCCCCGGCCGCGGCCTGACCGTCGAGGGCAAGCTGCACTTCCTGTCGGCGCTGCCGCGCATCGACGGCCGGGAGAGCGCGCAGGACCTCACCGACGGGGTGGCCCACATGGTGGAGCAGGTCGCCGGACACTGGTCCGCGCCCGCCGCCCCGCAGGTGCGGATGCTGCCGCACCGGCTGCCCGCCGCCGAGCTGCCGCAGGCGGAGCTCGGGGACGGGCTGCGCGTGGCGATAGGACTCGACGAGGAGTCGCTCTCCCCGGTCTGGCACGACTTCAGCCGCACGCCCCACCTGGTCGCGGTCGGCGACACCGAGAGCGGCAAGACCAACCTGCTGCGCCTGGCCGCCGCGGCGATCACCGCCCGGTACACCGCGGCCGAGGCCCGCGTCCTGGTGGTGGACTACCGGCGCGAGCTGGTGGAGGCGGTGCCCCAGGAGTACCGGCTCGGGCACGCGGTGTCCCTGGACGCGCTGCGGGAGCTGGTGGGCGGTTCGGCACGGGCCCTGAAGACCCGGCTGCCCGGCCAGGACATCACCCCCGCCCGGATGCGGCAGGCCGACTGGTGGAACGGCCCCCGGCTGTTCGTCCTGGCCGACGACTACGACATGATCGGCGGCGGCAACGCCTTCGACCACCCCTTCGCGCCGCTCTTCGAGTACCTGGCCCTCGGCCACGAGGTGGGCCTGCACATGGTGGTGGTGCGCTCGGCCACCGGCGCGGGACGCGGCCTCAACGACCAGTTGCTTCGGCGCCTCGACGAGGTGAACACACCGGGTCTGCTGATGTCCTGCCCGCCGTCGGAGGGCTATGTCTTCGGCAACACCAAGCCGCGCAACCTGCCCGCGGGCCGGGGACAGTACATCGCACGCCGCAAGGCGACCCTGATCCAGACCGCACTGCTGGAGGCCCCGGCCGACGGGGTGTGACCCGGGCCCACCCACCGGGGGACGCCGCCGCCGTGACCTCACGGCGGCGGCGTCCTGCGTCGGGCGTGCTGCGTCCTGCGATCGCTTCCCGTGTGCCGTGTGCCGTGTGCCGCTTCCAGCTTCCCGCTTCCAGCTTCCCGCTTCCAGCTTCCCGCTTCCAGCTTCCCGCTTCCAGCTTCCCGCTTCCCGCTTCCCGCTTCCCGCGGTGCCGCGTCCTGCGTGCTGCCCGCCGTGTGCGCGTCCGGTGTGCGCGTCCGGTGTGTGCGTTCGGTGGGCGTGTCGGTGCGTGCGTCCGGTGGGCCTGTGCGGTGGGTGCGCGGAGGGTTCCGGCCCCGTTCGGGCCCGGCCCGGTTCGGGCCCGAACCGGGCGGGGGCCTCGGCTCAGTCGCGCGCCGGGCGCCAGCCGCGGGCCCGGCCGCGCGGCACGATGACCGAGGCCCAGCCCACCAGCAGGACCACGGCGGCCCCGAGCGCGGCCAGCAGCAGCGCCCGACGGGTCGCACGGTCCCCCGCGGCGGACGACGGCAGGCTGACCGGAGCGGCGTGCCGCGCCGCCCCCGCGGAGTGGTGCGCGGCCGAGTCGCCCACCGAGGTGACGGACGCGTACGGGTCGAGCCGTGGCACGGGGGCCGGATAGGCGGCGGTGGTCAGCCGCCGTGCGGTCTCGGCCGCGGTCAGCCGGGGGTACGCCGACCGTACGAGGGCGGCGGTGCCCGCCACGTAGGCGGCGGCGAGCGACGCGCCGGACCCGATGAAGTGGCCCTTGCCCGTGGGGCCGACGCCGATCACACCGACACCGGGCGCCGCCAGGTCGGCGCCGAGGGGGGTGAGCGCGCCGCGCGGGCGCCCGCCGTTCTGGTCGACGTCGACGACGGACAGCACGCCGGGCTGCGCCGCCGGCCAGTAGGCGCGCGGCGGTGGCGCGGACGCCCCGGTACCCCGGGTGGGGTCGGGCACCGCGGCGGCCACGACGAGCGCGTCGTGCCCGGCGGCGTAGGAGACCGCGGACCGCAGCTCCGCCGAGTTCCCGGTCAGGGCGGGCGAGACGTCGATGACCGAGGCCCCGGCGTCCACCGCGGCCCGGATGCCGGCCGCGACGGTGCCCGCGGTGGCGTTCCCCCGCTGGTCCGTGCCGCGCACGGCAAGGATGCGCGCCCGCTGGGCCACCCCCGCGAAGTGGACGCCCTCGACCCGGGCGGCGGCGATCAGCCCGGCGACGAAGGTGCCGTGCCCCACGCAGTCCTGCGCCGCGCCGCCGACCGGGGTGACCGCCCCCGCCAGGGCCGGCGCCGTCGTGGACACCCCGGTGTCGACGACCGCCACCTTCTCACCGGCACCGCCGGCGAACTGCCAGGTCCTGGGGAGTTCGAGGTTGCGCTGCTCCCACGGCGCCGCGGACGCCACCTTGGCCGACGCCCCGGTGCAGGGGTCGCCGGCGTCCAGCCGGGACGGCATGACCGGCAGCTTCACACTGCCCTCCGGCGCGGCGGACGCGACCGCGGCGGTGCCGATCGTCGTGGCTAGCAGCGACGGGAGCAGGGCCGCAAGGGCGCACTTGAGGGTCGGACCACGCATGGCGGCATCCTAGGCCCCCCGCCGGGGCGCCGTTCGGGCAGTTCCCCACCCCCGGCGAAGAGGCTGCGCCCCGGCGGGTGGCGCGCGGACCGCACGCGCCGCCGGCCGCCGACCGGGCGCGGCGCGCACCGCCCGCCCGAGGCGGTGGCGCACCGCCCGCCTCGGCCCGCGGCCTCACCGCCCCGCGTTCGCGCGCGGCGCCACGTCCTCGGGCAGCAGGGTCCTCAGGTCGTCGAGACCCGGCGCGGCCATCGCGCTGAGCCGGCCCGCCTGCCGGGTCATCATGCCCTCCAGGACCTGGCGGGCGAGGCGCGCGTTGCCGAACGAGCGGTCCCGCGGCAGCGTGTCGAAGTACTCGCGCAGCAGTTGTCCGGTGCCCGTCGCGCACTCGTAGCCCGCCGCCAGGGCGTGCTGCCGCACGATGGTGACCAGTTCGTCGGAGGAGTAGTCGGCGAACTCCACCCGCCGCGAGAACCGGGACGACAGACCGGGGTTGGAGGCCATGAAGCGCTCCATCTCCGCGGTGTAGCCGGCCACGATGACCACCACCTCGTCGCGGTGGTCCTCCATCAGCTTCAGCAGCGTGTCCACCGCCTCCTGGCCGAAGTCGGACCCGCCGGAGGAGCCCGTGGGCGTGAGGGTGTACGCCTCGTCGACGAACAGCACCCCGCCGATGGCCCGCTCGAAGACCTCGCGGGTGAGCTGCGCGGTGTGACCGATGTAGCGGCCCACCAGGTCGGCGCGGGCGACCTCGACCAGTTGGCCGCGGGGCAGCACGCCGAGCGACACCAGCAGTTCACCGTAGAGACGGGCCACGGTGGTCTTGCCGGTACCGGGCGGCCCGGTGAAGACCAGGTGGTGGCTGATGCGCGGCGCGGGCAGCCCGGCGGCCTCCCGCCGCTTGGCCGTCGAGAGGAGGTTGACCAGGTCGGTCACGTCCCGTTTGACGGCGGCGAGGCCCACCAGGTCGTCGAGGCGGGCCAGCGGGTCGCTCTCCTGCTGCCCCTCGCCGAGCTCCCCGGACACCGCCGCGGCGGCGGCCTCGCTGACGTCCTCGGGCAGCAGCAGCCTGAGGTCGCGCTCGGTCATGTCCGTCATGCTGCCGAGCCGGAACGCCTGCCGGTCCACCATCTCCTCGAAGACCTGGCGGGCCGCCCGGCCGTTGCCGAAGGTCGCGTCCTTCGGCATCCGCTCCAGGTGGACGGTGAGCGCCTTGCGGGTGGTGTCCTCCAGCTCGTACTGGTGCTGGGCGCACATGCTCTCCATGATCGCCACGAGTTCCGGCACCGAGTAGTTCTCGAACTCCACCGTGCGGGAGAAGCGGGAGGCGAGGCCAGGGTTGGAGGCCAGGAAGGACTGCATCTCCGCGGAGTAGCCGGCGGCCACCACGACCACGTCGTCGCGGTGGTCCTCCATCAGCTTCAGCAGGGTGTCCACCGCCTCCCGCCCGAAGTCGGCCCCGGAACCGCGGCCGTCGGAGAGCAGGGTGTACGCCTCGTCGATGAACAGCACACCGCCGAGCGCCCGCTGGAAGGTCTCCGTGGTCTTGATGGCGGTGCCGCCGAGGACCTGCGCCACCAGGTCCGCCCGGGACACCTCCACCAGGTGCCCCGAGCGCAGGGCGCCCAGCCTGGCGAGGATGGTGCCGAACAGCCGGGCCACGGTGGTCTTGCCGGTGCCGGGCGGGCCCGCGAAGATCAGGTGGCGGCTCATCGGCGGTGCGGACATCCCGAGCCGGGCGCGGCGCTGGGCGAGCTGGGTCAGGTTGACCAGGGTGCGGACCTGGTGCTTGACGTTCTCCAGGCCGATGAGGGAGTCCAGCTCGGCCAGCGGCCCCTCGTCGCCGTTGAGCCATGCGTCGTCGGTCTCGATGCCGGGCGCGGCCGCCGGATCGGTGCCCTCGACGTCGCCGAGGCCCCAGGCGTCCCGCTTCCCGTTGCCGGTGCTCGTCAGGCCCTCGACGGCGACCCGGTCGGCCACCTTGGCCTGGATGAGGCCGCCGCCGGCGTTGTCCCGCGCGGTGCAGTTGACGACCGAGACGGGCGCGGTGGACTCGATGCGGAACCCGTCCTTGCCGCTGCCGCTGATCTCGCAGGCGTTGAAGGACCCCCGGGCGCCGTCGGCGATCAGCACCCCGTGCTGGGCACTGGAGCGCACCTGGATCCTGGTGGCGGTCGCCTCTCCCCGCTCGTCCACGCCGACCCCGTTCTCCGCGGCGTCCTGGAGCACGCAGTCCCGTGCCGTCAGGGCCCCCTCGGGGCCTACCGACAGACCGCTCGCACCGGGTGAGGTGATGGTGCCGCCGCCGACGTAGACGTTGCCGTCCTCCTCGACGCGGACGCCCGAGCCGCCGGCCCGGTCGATCTCGCAGTCCTCCAGCCTGCCCCGGCCGCCCTTGGCGACCTCCACCCCGTGGCCGCCCGGCGCGCTGATGCGCGCCCTGCGCACCAGCGGATTGGCGCCGGTGCGCACGGACAGGCCCGCGCCCGCCGCGTCGACGATCTCCAGCCGGTCGAGCTCGGCCGTCGACTCCTCCTCCAGCAGCACCGCGTCCGCCTCGCAGTCACGGATCGTGAGGCCGATCAGAACGGGCGAGGCGGAGCCGCCCACCCGCAGCGCGGGTGCCTGGGCGCCCTCCAGCCAGCAGTCCTCGAAGGTGCCGCGCGACTGATCGGCGACCACGAGGCCGTGGCTCTTGGTGCGGGCCGTGCGGCAGCGGCGCAGCAGCGGGTCCGTACCGCCGCTCAGCACGATCCCCGGGCCCGTGGTGCCGCTGACCCTGATGTCCTCCAGCGTGTTGCGGATCCCGCTGCTCAGGTGCACACCGGTGTCGGCGTCGTTCACGACGGTGCGCAGCACCTGGGTGGTGCTGTGGCCCTCCAGGGCGATGGCCGGTTTGTCGGTCGAGGAGATGTCGCAGTCCTCGACGGAAGCCTGCGCCTCACCGTTGACCAGCACGCCGTTGCCCCGCGCGTCGCGGATGGTGCAGCCCCGCACCGTGGCCCGGCCCTGCTCGCTGACGACCACACCGGAGGTTCCGAAGTGTTCGAGCGTGCAGGACTCCACGGAGCTCTCCACGGCGGACGTGACGACCACGCCCGCGCCCGCGCGGTTGCCCACCCGGCAGTCCCGCATGGCCACGGAACCGTTGCTGCGGGCCAGCAGGGCCGTCCAGGCGGAGCCCGCGATCTCGCAGCCGTCCATCGCGAGCTGCCCGCGGGGCGCGTCGACGACGGGCAGCTCGTCGTCCCTGCCGCGCAGCACCAGGTCGGTGAGCCCGACCGCGTCGGCCATGAGCGTCACGGCGCTGCCGCGGCGCGGCGCTATCTCGACGCTGCCGCGGGCCTGCTCCGCGACGATGGTGACGCGGGTGGTGATGGTGAGGTTCTCGGCGTACGTTCCCGGCAGGACGCTGATCACCGCGCCGCTCCGTGCCCTGGCCAGGGCCTCGCCGATCGTCGGATAGCCATCCGCCCGTCCCGGGCCGACCGTCAGTACCTGGCGTGACACGCGCGAAATCCTCCTCTAGCGGACACCGGTGGCCCGCGGGCCGGGATGCCCAACATTGGCAGTCCCATCATGCCGGGCGCGATCCGGCCAATCCAGCGGCGTCCTCGCGGGCGCACCCGGCGGCCGCGTCCCCGGGCGGACCCGCGCCGACCGCGGTCCCGGCCCGGAACGGCGCCCGGCACACCGCCGGTGTCACACCCCTCGGTTACGGTCACGCCTGGATCCCGCCCGCTCACACCTCTGGGAACAACCGTGCAACCGATCTACGCGGACTTCACCGCGACCCCGGCCAAGCTGGGCAATATGACGCCGAGTCACGAAGGCGGCGAACAGCGCGACGGCCATCTCGCGCTGTTCGCCGACGGGTTCGTCGAGCTCGGCTTCGACCTGGAGGCGGAGGACGCCGACGGCGGCGCGACGCTCTGCTTCACCTCGTGGGTCCCCGTGGACGACGAGCCGTGGGGCTACCTCCAGGTGGCGGTGCTCCTCAACGGCGAAACCCTCTTCGACGCGGTCATCGTGTCCCAGAACCCCACCCCGTCGGACATGCGCCTCGGGGTCCCCGCGGACCGGCTGCTGCCCGGCCGCAACACGCTGCGGCTGCACCTCCTCCCCGACGCGCCCGGCACGCTCATGCTGCACCGGATCACGCTGGATGCGGCGGGCGAGCCCGGGCGGTCGCTGCGCGCCCTCACGGAGGCCGGTGCGCCGCCCTCGGTCTTCACCTTCGACACCCGCTCGCGGGCCGACGACGGCACCTGGCGGGCGGGCAGGCCGGTGCTGGTCCACCTGGACCGCGAGGGCCCGGTGGAGCTCGGGCAACTGTCGTGGCGGAACGCGGACGGCTCCGAGGCGTCCGTCGCCTTCCAGAGCGGGATGAGCGAGTTCTACGGGCACCACCGCGCCGCGGACGGGGGCCTCGCCGAGTACCACGGCCGGCTCACCTCGGGGCGGGTGTTCCCGACGGGCACCGAGGGCGCCGTCGTGCACCGGTTCCACACCCAGGAGGGGTACGGCGGCGGCTGGCACGCCTCGGGCGGACTGCGGCTGCTGGTCGAGGACGGCACTGGCGGCGCGACCCGGATCACCTGGCGCGACCAGCGTCAGGAGACGGGCTCGATAGCACTGCGGATGCCGCCGCCCGACGCCGGGCGCGGCGAGGTCACCCGGCTCGTCACCGAGGTCCGGGCCGACCTGGAGAACCGGCCCGCGGGCGAGATCGCCGAGAACCTCCTCGACGGCCCCGAGCACGGCAAGTGGCTGGCCTTCGGCGGCCGGGCCGTCCTGCTGTTCTCCTTCGACCGGCGGGTCACCGTCCGGCACTACGTGCTCGTCTCGGCGAACGACTGCCCCGAACGCGACCCGCGCGAGTGGAGCCTCGAAGGCTCCGACGACATGCGGAGCTGGACGGTCCTCGACTCCCGCACCGGGGTGTTCTTCACCGAGCGCCACCAGCCGCGGGGGTTCACCTTCCTGGGCGGCCCCGCCTTCCGCCACCTGCGGGTGCGGATCTCCCGGACCGGCGGCCACGAGGTGCAGCTTGCCCAGGTCCGCTTCTTCGAGGCGGCCTCGCCCGCCCTCGGTTTCACGGGCTTCTACCAGCGGCCGGGCGAGGGCCCGATCGGGTACCGGGGCACGGCGGCGGAGACGGCCGCCGACCGGGCGGCCGGGGCGTCCTCGGACGCCGTGCAGGGCGCGTTCACCGGTCTGCCGATGTCCCCGTTCGTGCACAGGACCGCGTCGGCGGCGACGGCCCCGACCGCCGCCGTGCCCGCTCTCCCCGCCCAGCCGCTCACCGCGGCCGCCGCGGTCGTCCCCGCGGCCGCTCCCGCCGTGCCCGCGGCCGAGTCCGCTCCCGCCGGGCCCGCGACGGATCCGCGGCTGACGACGGTCGAGGGCTGGCGTGCCTTCCTCGCCGAGTACAGCGCGGACTTCCTGCGCGTCGCCGACGAGAACGAGCGCTTCAACATCACCGACGAGCAGGCGGCACGGGGCTGGCTGGGCTTCGAGGGCGCGAGCGAGGCGGACATCGCGGCGCTGGAGCGCAGGCTGGGCACCGCGCTGCCGCCCAGTTACCGCGCGTTCCTGGCCGCCTCCGACGGCTGGCACCAACTGGGCTCGTCCATGTGGGAGATGCGGACCGCCGGGGAGGTCGACTGGTTCAGGGACGCCGACGAGGAGACCTGCGAGGTCCTCGGCGAGGAGGACGACGAACTGGCCGCCCTGGTGAACCGGGCGCTGCTGGTCTCCCGCGAAGGGGACGCGCAGTACTGGCTCCTCGATCCGGGGACCGTGTCGCCGGACGGGGAGTGGGCCGCCTGCACCTGGTCGAGCTGGGGCTTCCTGAGCGAGGAGTACCCCTCGTTCGCGGCACTCGTGGTCGAGGAACGCGAGCTGTGCGAAGGGCTGTGGGGCCGCGAAGGCCGCCCGGTACGCACCGAGGGTGCCGACGAACTCCTCGCAGAGGGCCGGGCGCTGGCCCTGCGCGGTGAGGCCGAGGCCGCCCGGGCGGCGTTCGACCGCGCCGTCGTCAGGGGTTCGGGCGTCGGGCTCTACCTGAAGGCGATCCTGAGCGCCTTCCTCGACCTCAGGACGGCCCACCACACGCTCCGCAGCGACGTGCTGTCCCTGCCGCACGTCCGGGACGCCGTCGGTGCGGAACGGATGCGCGCCGAGGCCGTTCCGCTGTTCCTGCGCGCATCCGAGGCCGACCCGGGCGCCAGGCCCGAGCACTACCTGCCGATGGTGAAGGACTTCCTTCCCGAGACCGGCACCGGCTCCCCGGACGGGGCGGGCGCCCGGGAGTACTGGCTCGCCCGCAGGGCCGCCTTCGCACCGCCCGTCCGCACCGGGCCTGAGGCGTTCGAGCGGTGTCTCGCGCACGCCCGGCAGCACGCCGCCGCCGGTGAGCACGAGGCCGCGTGGCGCGCGGTGCGGCACGCGCTGTCCCACTGGGACTCCGCCGATCCCCACAGCATCGCCCCGGTGGTCCTGCTCACCGATCCCGCCTTCCGCGACGTCGTCACCGAACGCCGGGCACGCCTGATCGCCCTCACGCCCCGCGGGGCGGGGAGCGCCGCCGTGACCGGCGGGTGAGCCGGACCGGGGCGGGCCGGCCGGGTACGGTCCGATCTAGTTTGTGCGCATGGCTACCTTGCGTGCACTGGAGTGCCTGGTCGCACTCGTCGACACCGGGTCGGTGACGAAGGCGGCGGCGGCCCTCCACCTGTCGCAGCCGGCGCTCTCCCACCAGATCGCGGCGCTGGAGCGGGAACTCGGCACGCCGGTCGTGGAGCGCCTGTCACGGGGAGTGCGGGTCACCGCGGCCGGGCTGGCCGCGGCGGCCGAGGCGCGGACCGCCCTCGGGGCGGCCGAGCGGGCCGTGCGGGCCGGCCGCGACGTGGCCGCGGGGCGGGCGGGCCGGCTGCGGCTGGCCTGCGCGGAGACGATGACGGCCTGGCTGCTGGTCCCCGTCCTGCGGCGCTGGCGGTCCACGCGGCCCGGCGTCCGGCTGGACCTGATGGAGTTCACCAGCAGCGACAAGGGGGTCGAGGCCCTGATGGCGGGCGAGGCCGATCTGGTGGTCGGGCCGGAGCCCACCGCGACCACGGCCTGTGTCGAGCACCTGGGGGACGAGGAGATGGTCGTGGTGTCCTGCGGCGAGCACCGCTTCGCGGGCCGGCCCGCCGTCAGGGTCGACGAACTCGCCGGCGAGCCCTTCGTGCACTACACCCCGGACAACGGCAACGCCGCCTGGATCGACCGGTTCGTCTCCCGATGCCAGGTCCCCCTCAGCCCCGTCCTGCGCACCCGCAGTCCCCGGACGGCGGCCCAGCTCGCCGGGGCGGGCATGGGTGTGTCCATCGTCCCCGTCTCCGCACTCGCCGCCCGGCCCGACGGGGTGGTGCGGCGTTTCGAGCCCCGTGTGCACCGCGGCGTCGTCGCGATCACGGCGGCCCCCTCCGACGCACTGGTCGCCCTCTTCCTGTCGGACCTGCGGCGCCGGGGCCTGCCGGTGGTCGACACGGCCGCCTGACGGGCCCCGCGCGGCCGGGTGGGCGGCCGGCCGCCCACCCGGCCGCGGACGGCGGCCGGTCACCGTCGGGGGGGCGGGGCCGGACGGGGCCGGCCGGTGGTTCAGTGCCCGAGGGCCTCGTCGGTGCCCAGGGCGCGGTCGATGCCGTGCGGCACCACGTTCTGCCCCGGTTCGAGCTCCAGCCGCGTGCCGTCGAGGTACACCTCGACCTTGTCCGGCTCGAACGACACCAGGTCGCCGATCCGGCCGACCTCGGCGTAGGCGTCGCGGTACGACCAGGCCGCACGCCGGGCCCCGTCGATGTCGTAGTAGCTGGCCAGGCCCTTGTAGGGGCAGAAGGTCCGCCCCTCTGCCGGCGTCAGCCGCTCCTCGTCGACATCGGCCCGGGGCACGTACCACCGCGGTGCGAATCCGGACTCGTAGAGCACGACCGGCCGGCTGGTCCGCGCGATGACCTCCTCGCCCGAGCGCACCTCCAGGCTGCGTGAGGTGTCGCGGATGTCGATCCGGTGGTACGGGTCGGCCGCGTGCCCGAGGATCCGCTCGTCCTCCTCGTAGAAGGCGTCCATCGCCCGCCAGGCGAACACCACGCGCCCCTCGAACTCCGGGGCGTGCTCCGGGGGCCCCGTGAACCGCCAGGCCGCACGATCGGCCGTCCGCCCGCCGGCCCGCACCGTGAACCAGGCGGTCTCTCCCAGGTCGCGGTGGACGGTGGTGCGCCCGCCGGCCTCCAGGACGCCGTCCACGACGTGGGCGAGGGGGAAGTAGGCCACCGGGTACCGCCCGGGTTCGTGCAGCAGGACGACGTCCTCGCTGTCGGCGATCCACTCGCCGCCGAACCGGACCCGCATCCGCCGGCGCAGCCGCTCGACGAGCAGGAGCCGCTCGGGCAGGGGCTCGGGGGTGAGGAACCTCCCCAGGGCGGTGGGGGAGAGCGGTCCCTGTTGCCATGACAGTCCCATGACCGGTTCCTTTCGACGGCCGCGGACGCCGGCCGGCGTCCGCCGGTGCACTCCTGGTCCGCGTGCGCGGCCACCGGGATCCCGTGCGGACCTCCCGGCGGCCCCGTACCGGCACCTCGTACGGAGCCGTGCCCAGGAGCACCGTACGAGAACAGACGCCGCAGACGGTGCACCGGCACCATCCGCGGCGGACATGACGTGCCGCCCGGCACTGCGAACGCACGCACCGGGACCGTTCGTGCACGCCCCGGCCGCGTCCGCGCACCGCGCTCAGGCGGGGCAGCCGACGTGCTCGCGCAGTGTCGTGCCCGCGTACTCCGTCCTCGCCAGGCCACTCCTCTGGAGGATCGGCACCACGTGGTCGACGAAGAGGTCGAGCTGGTCGGGGAGCAGATGCGGCATGACGGTGAAGCCGTCGGCCGCGTCCTGCCGCCACCAGTGGGTGATGAGCCCGGCCAGTTGCTCCGGGGTGCCGGTGAAGTCCAGCCCGCCGGGCAGGGCGGACAACCGCTGCGCGACGTCCCGGAAGGTCCCCGCGCCCTGCCGTGCCATCGCGTAGATGGACTGCCCGAAGCTCGTCCTGGCCGCGCTGCTCAGCAGCTCCGGCGGGAAGGGGGCGTCGGGATCGATGTCCTCGGCGTCGAGACCCGCCAGATGGGCCAGGTTGCGCCAGCGGAACTCGCTGCTGGCCGCCTCCTCCAGCGATGCGCGCACCTGCCTGGCCCCCCGTTCGGTGTCCGCGAGGACGAACGACAGCCCCGGCAGCACCAGGACCCGTTCGGGCGCACGCCCGAAGCCCGCGGCCTGCGCGCGCAGGTCCTGCCGGAAGGCCGCGCTGCTTTCCGGATCGGCCTGGGGGGTGAAGACGGCGTCCGCGTAGGCGGCCGCGAGCCGTATGCCCTCCCGGGACGAGCCGGCCTGGGTGAGGAGGGGGCGGCCCTGCGGGGAGCGGGGGAGCGGCAGCGGCCCCCGGACGCTGAAGTGGCGGCCCTGGTGCAGCGGCGCACGGATCCTGCCGGGATCGGCCCAGCGCCCGGACTCCTTCGAGAACAGGGCCGCGCCCTCCTCCCACCCGTCCCACAGCTTGAGGGCCACCTCCACGAACTCCTCGGCGCGGGCGTAGCGCTCGGTCCGCTCCGGGTGGGGCAGGTCCCCGAAGTTGCCCGCCGCGACCGGGTCGACCGTCGTCACGATGTTCCAGCCCGCCCGCCCCCCTGACAGGAAGTCCAGGGTGGCCAGCCGTCTGGCCGTCTCCCACGGGTGGGTGTACGTGGTGGAGACGGTGGCGATCAGCCCGATGCGGTCGGTGCGGACGGCGACGGAAGCCAGCAGTTCGAGGGGGTCCAGGCCCACGGTCGGCAGGTACTCCGCGCGGAACGGCACCATGCCGGGACTGTCGGGCAGGAACACGGCGTCGAGGATCCCGCGTTCCGCGGTGCGCGCCAGATCCGCGTAGTACCCCGCCTCCAGGGGGGCCCGCGGGTCCTTCCGCGTCACTTTCCACGCTGACTCGTGGTACCCGGAATTCCGGAGATAGACGTTGAGGCAGAGATGGCGCTGCACAGCCTTCACCGTGTCCTTCGTCGAGCGGTCCCGGACGCCCGGGCGCACGGGCGCCGGTCGGCTCCCGCCGTCCGGCCCGCGGGTGCGGCCCCGGTCGCGGGCGCTGACCCGGGCGGACCGGGCGCGTGCCGGCCTGATCCGTGCCGACACTACGGCGCGCGGGGGCCTTGCGGCGGTCCCGGGACATGCGATGTTCCGTGCCGATCCATAGGGAACGCGCATGCACGCGACCGGTGGCCCGGGACCGCCCGGGACCGCGATGCCCTCCGGTCCGCCCCGGGCCCGGCCCCCGCGGCGCCCCTATTGCGTGCCCACCCCGCGCAGCACGGCGAGGACGAGTGTCCTGGCCACCCGCACGGTCTCGGTGACGGAGACCTTCTCGGAGGGGCTGTGCGCGACGCGCACGTCGCCCGGGCCGAACTGCAGGGTCGGGACGCCGGCCCCGGCGTACAGCCGCAGGTCGCTCCCGTACGGTGCGCCCCGCTCGGGGGTCTCGGCGCCGCCCGTGACGTCCTGGTGGGCGCCGCGCAGCAGGTCGCGCAGGGGATGCCCGGCCGGCAGGCGCCCACTGGCGAACTGGCCGCCGGGCCAGGTGACCGCGGCCGGGTGGCGGCGCAGCCACGGGTCCCCGGCGCAGGCCAGTGCCACGCAGCGCTCCAACTCGGCCCGCGCCAGGGCCGGGTCCTCGTCAAGCCGCACGCCCAGCCGGCCCTCGGCGACGAGCAGGTCGGGCACGCTGCTCGCCCAGTCACCGGAGCGCAGGGTGCCCACGGACACCGAGTAGGGAACGGGGTGGTGCGCGAGGAGCGGGTCGGCGTCCACGTTGCGCCGGGCCTCCAGCCGGGCCAGCGCGGCGTGGATCGCCACGTAGCCGTCTATGGCGCTGACACCTTCGTCCCGGGTGCTGGCGTGGGCGGCCTTGCCCGGTACCTCGATACGGAAGGTGAGCGCTCCCGCGTTGGCCGTCACCAGCGCGCCGGCGGTGGGCTCGGCGATGACGCAGGCGTCGCCGGTGTGTCCGCGCCGGAGCGTGCCGAAGGCGCCCAGGCCGCCGTCCTCCTCGCCGACCACGAAGTGCGCGGCGACCCGGCCGCGCAGCCGCACACCGCAGGCCCGGACAGCGGCCAGTGCCGCGAGCTCGGCGACCAGCCCCGCCTTCATGTCGCAGGCCCCTCGGGCGTGCACGGTGTCGCCGACCACCCTCGGCACGAACGGGTCGCCCACCCACCGGGCGGTGTCGCCGGACGGGACGACGTCGACATGGCCCTGGAGGATCATCGTCGGCCCGTCGCCGGACGGCGGGGTGGTCGCCACCAGCCCCCAGGCCTCTTCGCGCGGCGCCTCGGTACCGGGGAAGCCGGGGTCGGCCCGCAGCGCGGGCAGGTCCATCGACCACAGGTCGACATCGAGGCCGAGGCGTTGCAGGCGCCGGGCGAGCAGGTGTTGCAGATCGGATTCGGCGGGGCTGCCGGTGACGCTCGGGATCGCCAGCAGTTCCAGCAGTTGCCGTGCGATGTCCTCCTCGTCGATCGCGTCGAGGGCGGCTGCCTCCGCGGTGCTCAGGGCCGTGGTGATGGTGACACCTCCGTCGGGCACGTGCTCGGTGGGGACGGCGCGTCCCGTGCCGGTCGCTCCCCGGCCGGGCGGCGGCCCGGCGGGCTTGGCGGTGGCCGCGCCGTGGTGCAGGTGGCGCCCGGCCGCCGGCCGGTGCGTTCGCGGCGGCGCCGGGACGTGTCCGCAGCCGCCGGAAGGTCACGGTGCGGGATCACGGTGCGGGAACAGGGTCGGGGAACAGGGTGGGGATCACGGTGCGGGAACAGGCTGGGGGATCACGAGGCGGGGCAAGGGCGATGATGCCGCGTGCGCGGCCCCCTTTCCAGAGGCCCTTCTCGTTCCGAGGCCCTTTTCGGCGCTCCCCCGGGCCCCCGGCGTACCTCCGGCGCTCCCCCGGGCCCCTCCCGGCGCTCCCTTCCGGTTCTTCCCCGGGCCCCTTCCCGCGGTCCGCGCGGCCGGTCCCCTCCCGCGGTTCCCGACCTCGGCGGCGAAGGGCGGGGGCGGGGCACGGCCGCCACCACCGGCCCTCCTCGCACGCGTGACCCACCCGCACCGGTGTTTCAACATTGTTTCGTCTCACTTGGCCGGATTCACTCGTGGCCAGAAGGCATGCCATGATCTCGGCCAATGGCAGCGCACTTCTACTAGACGGCAGGCGGGATCCCCGCAATGGAGTCCATAGGCCGACAAGACGGACAGCGGGCCGAGGAGGTCGCACAGGCGGCGCCGGGCGGCGGCTCGACGAGGGCCGTCGAGCGGGCACTCGGGCTGCTGGGCCAGGTGTGCGCGGACGGCGGGATCACCCTCACCGAGTGCGCCCGGCGCGTGGGGGTCCCGACGAGCACGGCGCTGCGGCTGCTGCGGACCCTGGACCGCGCCGGCTTCGTGACCCGGCGCCGCGGTGTGTTCGAGGCCGGGCCGCGGTTGCTCCAGCTCGGTGCGCAGGCCGTGGGCCGGCAGGGCCTGGTGCGGCTCTCGGAGCCGGTGCTCCGCGAGCTGGTGCGGGCCACGGGCGAGTCGGCCTACCTGAGCATGCTCGGCCCGGACGAGACCGCCGTGTGCGTCGCCGCGGTGGAGGGCACCCACCCCGTACGGCACGTCAACCGGGTCGGGCGCTCCGTACCGCTCGCGGACACCGCCGTCGGCATGGCGCTGTCCGGGGCGTCGCCACCGGAGGGCTACGTGGCGCGGCGCGAGAGCCTTGAGCCGGACGTCACGGCCATCGCCGCCGCCATCGGGCGGCCGGGTGGCATCGCGGGCGTGCTGAGCCTGCTCGGTCCCACCTTCCGGATCGACGACGGCACCCTGCGCCGCTACGGCGCGCTGGTGGCCGGTGCCGCGCAGGGGATCGCAGCCCAGTTCGGACGTGCAGCAGCGGCCGGGAGGGCCGGAATATGATCGTTTTCGAGTCCGTGACCAAGCGCTACCCGGGTGGCACGGTCGCCGTCGACCACCTCGACCTGGAGGCCCCGAAGGGGAGGATCACCGTCCTCGTCGGGCCGTCCGGCTGCGGCAAGACGACGTCGTTGCGGATGGTCAACCGGATGGTGGAGCCGACGTCGGGCCGGGTGCTCATCGACGGCGCCGACACGGCCGCCTCGCCGCCGGCGGCACTGCGGCGCGGCATCGGCTACGTCATCCAGCACTCCGGCCTCCTGCCGCACCGCACCGTCCTCGACAACATCGCCACGGTGCCGCTGCTCCTCGGCACGGACCGCAGGCGGGCGCGGAGCCGGGCCATGGAGCTCCTGGAGCGGGTGGGCCTCACGCCCGCGCTGGCGAAGCGGTATCCGGCGCAGCTCTCCGGCGGGCAGCAGCAGCGCGTCGGAGTGGCGCGGGCGCTGGCCGCGGACCCGCCCGTGATGCTGATGGACGAGCCGTTCAGCGCCGTCGACCCCGTGGTGCGCGAGCAGTTGCAGAACGAGTTCCTCCGGCTCCAGGAGGAGCTGGGCAAGACCATCGTCTTCGTGACCCACGACATCGACGAGGCGATCAAGCTGGGCGACCGGATCGCCGTGCTGCGCGTCGGAGGAAGACTCGCGCAGGTGGCGAGCCCGGCCGAGCTGCTGGCACGGCCCGTCGACGCGTTCGTCGCCGCCTTCGTGGGCCGCGACCGCGGATACCGGGCGCTCGGCTTCGCCGCCGTCTCCTCGCTGCCGTTCGAGCGGGAGGAAACGGTACGGCTCGGCGAGGCCCTGGCCACCGCGCGGGACCGCCTGAACGGCGGCTGGGTGCTGGTGGTGGACGCCGAGGACAGGCCCCAGGGCTGGCTGTCCGAGGACGGCGCACGGCTCGCGGCGCAGGAGACCGTGACCGAGGACGCGCTGAACCTCGGCGGCACCCTCGCCACCGAGGACGGCAGCCTGCGCGAGCTGCTGGACGCCGCCCTGTCGTCGCCGAGCGGCCGCGGCGTCGTCACGGACGGGGAGGGGCGCCTGCTCGGCAGCATCAGCCCGTCCACCGCCGTCCGCCTCATAGAGGAGCGCTCCTCCGCGCCGGCGGGCGCGCCGGGCACCGGGGAGGAAGCGTGATCGCCGCGCTCGGCCGGATACCCGCGCAGGGCGGGCAGTCGCCCCCCGGTCTCCTCGGGTACTTCTCCGCGCACCGCACCGAAGTGCTGCACTGGCTCTGGTGGCACGCCTGGCTGTCGGTGCTGCCGGTCCTGATCGGCCTCGTGGTGTCCCTGCCGCTCGGCTACCTCGCCTCCCGCCGCAGATGGGCCTACCCGGCGCTGGTGTCGGTGAGCGGGCTCCTCTACACCATCCCGTCGCTGGCCCTGTTCGTCGCCATGCCCAGCATCCTCGGCACGAAGATCCTCGACCCGGTCAACGTGGTCGTGGCGCTGAGTATCTACACGGTCGCCCTGCTGGCCAGGGTCGTGGCGGACGGGCTCGGCGCGGTGCCCGAGGACGTCGCGCAGGCCGCGACGGCGATGGGCTACACACCGTTGCAGCGCCTGGCGAAGGTCGACCTGCCGCTGGCCGTGCCGGTGATCACCGCGGGCCTGCGGGTGGCGGTGGTGGCCAACGTCAGCCTCGTCGCGATCGCCGCCACCATCGGCGTCCCCGAACTGGGCCAGCTCTTCACCAACGGCTTCCAGCTCTCGTCGACCGGGCCCTACTACCCGCCCATCGTCCTCGGCATCGTCCTGTGCGTCGTCCTCGCGCTGGTGCTCGACCTCGTCATCGTGCTCGTCAACAGGGCACTCACCCCGTGGCGCCGGACGGAGGCACACCGATGAGCAACGCCCTCACCTGGCTGACGGACCCCGTGAACTGGCAGGACCAGCTCGGCACACCGGGCATCCCCACCCAACTGGGCAACCACCTCGCCTACTCGCTGGCGGCCGTGGCCATCGCCACCGTCATCGCCTTCCCGCTCGGACTGCTCATCGGGCACACCGGGCGCGGCACACCGGTGGTCACCTTCGCCAACGGCCTGCGGGCGCTGCCGACGCTCGGCCTGCTGATCCTGCTCTACGTCGTCGTCTCGCCGCACATCAGCGGCCGCGGCGACGCCCCGTACCTGGTGCCCACCGAGATCGTGCTGGTGCTGCTGGCGATCCCGCCGGTCCTGGGAAACACCTGCGCCGGAGTGCAGAACGTCGACCCCGCCGTGCGCGACGCCTCCGTGGGGATGGGCATGACGGGCCGGGAGGTGCTGTTCCGCGTGGAGCTGCCGATCGCCCTGCCCCTGGTCCTGTCCGGACTGCGCAGCGCCGTCCTCCAGGTGGTGGCCACGGCGACCGTGGCCGCCTACGTCGGCCTGGGCGGCATCGGCCGCTACCTCTACGACGGCCTCGCGGCCCGCGACTTCGCCCAGATGACCGGCGGTGCCGTACTGGTCGCAGCCCTGGCGCTCGTGCTGGACGGGGTGCTGGCGGGCGTGCAGCGCTACGCCGTCTCCCCCGGTGTCTCCGGCCGGTTCGGCACCGGCCCCGCGCAGGCCGGGGCCCGGGTGGCCGAGGCCGCGGGCAAGGCGTCCGTCCCGGCGTGAGGGCACCCTCCACCCCACTGACCTCCCGCAGCTCGTCCCCAAGGAGAAACACCATGAAACGCAGGGCCTTCCTCACCGGCGCCGCGGCCGCGCTCGCCGCCACCGTGCTCGCCGCATGCGGCTCGGGCAGCACCGCCGGCGGCGACGGCAAGTCCGTGGCCGGCGGCCTGATACTCGGCGCCGCCCCCGAGTTCAAGACGCGGATCGACGGCCTCAGCGGCCTCAAGAAGGTCTACGGCGTGTCCTTCGGCTCCTTCAAGGCGCTGGACGCGGGCGGCCCGCTCACGGTCAACGCCCTCAAGAACGGGCAGATAGACGTCGGCAACATCTTCACCACCGACCCTTCCGTCGAGACCGACCACTTCGTCGTCCTGAAGGACCCGAAGCACCTCTTCCTGGCGCAGAACGTCGTCCCGCTGGCGGCCCGGAAGAAGGTCACCCCCGGCGCGGCCAAGGTGCTCGACGCCGTCTCGGCCAAGCTCACCACCGACGACCTCGTGCGGCTGAACGAGCAGGTCGTCGGCGAGAAGAAGGACCCGGACGCGGTCGCCAGGGCGTGGCTCAAGGCGCACGGCCTCGGCACCCCCGGCAAACAGGCCGCGGGCGTCGAGCTCACCGTCGGCTCCGCCAACTTCCAGGAGAGCGTCCTGCTGGCCCACCTGTACGGCGACGCCCTCTCCGACCAGGGCGCCAAGGTGACGAAGAAGCTCAACATCGGCAGCCGCGAGACCTACCTCCCCGGTCTGAAGCAGGGCTCGATCGACCTGGTGCCCGAGTACACCGGCGTCCTGCTCCAGTACTTCGACAAGAAGGCCCACGCGGAGACGCCGGACTCCGTCTACTCCGCGCTGCGGAAGGCCGCGCCGTCCTCGCTGACCGTCCTCGCGCGCTCGTCCGCCGAGGACAAGGACGCGATCGTCGTGACGGCCGAGACGGCCAGGAAGTACCACCTCGACTCCATCGGGGACCTGGCCGCGAAGCCGTAGCGGCCCCGGCCGCCGGGCACGCCCCGACCGGCCGCACGGCGCCCCCCGTCCCTCGCTCCAGTCACGAACCGGGAAGTCATATGCAGTCCCCTCCGCAGCACCCGGGCATCTGGCTCCGCTTCCTGTCCGGCCCCGACGTCGAGGAACTGGGCATCACCTCGGCCGAGATCATCGACGCGGTCGAGCAGGTGGTCGCCGCGCACGGCCAGGGCCGCACGGTCTTCGAGCCCCGTGTCCACCTCGTCCCCGACAACGGCGGCGCAGGCCACTTCAACGTGCTGCGCGGACACGTCTCCACCCTCGGCGACCACGGGGTCAGCGGCGTCAAGGTCGTGGGCGACTTCGTCCCCAACTACCGGCTCGGGCTGCCCAGCGAGCTGGCCCTGATCACCCTGTACGACCCGGCCAACGGCATACCCAGGGCGATCATCGACGCCACCTTCATCACCGAGGCGCGCACCGGCGCCATGACCGCGGTCGGCGCCCGCCACCTGGCCAGGCCCGACGCCCGGATCCTCGGCCACGCCGGGGCACGCGGCACCGCCTTCTCCAACGTCACCATGCTGGACTCCCTCTTCGAGCTCGACGAGATCCGTGTGACGAGCCGCCGCCCCGAGTCGCGTGAGGAGTTCGCACGGCGGCTGCGCGAGGTGACCGACACCCCGGTGCGTGTGACCCAGGACGTCGCCGAGGCGTTCGACGGCGCCGACATCCTGGTCGAGGCGACCCGGCTGACCGAGCCCGCGCCGCTGCTCCATCCAGGACTCGTCAAACCCGGCGCGTTCGTGGTGCCCTACGGAACGGTCAGCGCCGTCTCACCGGACCTGCTGGACGTGATGGACAAGGTCGTCGTCGACGACTGGCGGGAGGCGCGGTCGGGCCGCTTCGGCGCGCTGCGCCACCACGTGGACACCGGGAAACTCTCCGCCGACACCCTGCACGCCGAACTGGGCGCCGTCGTGGGCGGGCACAGGCCGGGGCGCGAGGACGACCGGGAACGGATCCTGCTGTGGCACCGCGGCCTGTCCATCCTGGACGTCGCCGTGGGCCAGCTCATCCTCGAACGGGCGGAGCGTGCCGAAGCCGGCACCATGCTCCGCTACCGGTGACGTGACCGCCCCCGCCATCGACGTCGCACGGCCGGCCGACCTCGGACCCGCCGCGGTGCTGCGGATCGCCCGCGAGGGCCATGTGCCCGTGCTCCGTGCGGAGCTGACCGGGCGCATCGCCCGGCGCCGGGCCGAGGTCCTCGCCGCGCTCGCGTCCGGGACACCCGTGTACGGCGTCAACACCGGCATGGGCGCCCTGAGCGAGCAGCGCCTGACCGAGCAGGAGCAGGCCCGCCACCAGGAACACCTCATGGTGGCCAGGTCCGTCGGGTCCCCTCCCTGGCTCACCCGGCAGGAGACCCGGGCCGTGCTGGCCGTCCGGCTGCGCACGTTCCTCGGCGACGACAGCGGTGTCGGCGCCGGGCTGTGCCTCAGGCTCGCCGAGATGCTGGCGCGGGACGTCCTGCCGGCCGTGCCGCGCAGCGGCCTCGGCTCGGCCGGCGAGATCATCCCGCTGGCCCACCTGGCGGCTCCCCTCAGCGGACGCGGTGCCGTGCTGCCCGGCCCCGGGGCCGGCCCCGGCGCCGCCCTGCCCGCGGGACCCGCGCTCGCGGCGGCGGGCCTCACCCCGCTCCGCCTCGGCCCCAAGGAGGGCGTGGCCCTGATCGAGGGCGTACCCGTCACCACCGCGCTCGCCGTGCTGTGCGCCGACGGCGCCAAGGCGGCGCTGCGCCAGTGCCTGCGGGTCGTGGCGGGCGAGTTCGCGCTCACCGGCGCGTCGCGCGACGCGCTCCACCCGGCCCTGGCACGCGGCGACGGGTCGCTGGCCGCGGTCACCCGCGAGGTGCTGCGGCTCGCCGGCGGCCCGGTCGGCGCCCGGACCCTCCAGCCGCCGGTGTCCTTCCGGGTGTCCGGCCAGGTGCTCGCGCACCTCGACCGCGCGGTGGCGATGCTTCAGGCCGCCGTCCAGCGGGCCCTGGTCGGCGTCACCGACTCGCCCGCCTACGTCGAGGAGGACGGCACGGGCCGCTTCCTGGGCACGGCGGGCTTCCACGGCTACGACCTCGCCGCCCACCTGCACACGCTGACGCTCGCCCTGGTCGGGGCCGCGGAGCTCGGGGCGAGCCGCCTGCACCGGATGCTCGACCCCAGGGTCACCGGCCTGACCGCGCAGCTCTCCCCGCGGCCCGGCCCCCACACCGGTCTCTCGCCCGTCCACAAGCGCGCCGTCGGCGTGGTGCACGACCTGCGCCGCCTCACGGCCCCGCCGTTCGTGGGGACGGTGGAGACGTCCGGGGGGCAGGAGGACGTCCAGTCGTTCTCGCTGGAGGCCGCGGAGTGCTGCCGGCGTGCGCTCGACGGACTGACGGACGTCCTCGCCTGCGAACTGCTCGCCCTGCACCAGGCGCGCCGCCTCGGCGCGGTGCCGCCCGGCGCCGGAGATGAACTCGCCGGCGCCCTGGACGAGGCCGCCGCGGTGCTGCCGGACACCGTCGAGGACCGCTTCTTCGGCGCGGACCTGACCGTGCTGCGGGACCTGCTGCGCGGCGGCTGGCCGCACGGCGGCGGAGCCGACGGCGGCTGCGTCCGGTGAGCGCCCCTGCGGGAGAATGACGGCCGGCCCGTCGGCGGCACGACCCGCTCACGAAAGGTGGCACGCATGAAGCAACCGGGGATCACGGTCGAGGACCTCGTCGACCACTACGGCCTTGAGCCCATGCCGCTGGAAGGAGGGCGGTTCCGGCGCACCTGGGCCGGGCCCGAGGACGGGGCGGGGCGCCCGGCGGGATCCGCGATCATCGCGCTGCTCAGCCCCGACGACGACCACTTCTCCGCGATGCACCGCCTGCCGGGCGACGAGGTGTGGCACTTCTACCTCGGCGCGCCCCTCGAACTGCTGCTGCTCGAACAGGACGGCACGGCACGCGTCGTCCTGCTCGGCCACGACCTGCGGGCCGGCCAGCACGTCCAGTACACGGTCCCGGCGGGCACCTGGATGGGCGGCCGGGTCACGGAGCCCGGCGCATGGTCCCTGATCGGCTGCACCATGGCACCCGGCTTCCTCTCCTGCGACTACGAGGGCGGCACCGCCGAGGACCTGTGCGAGCGCTATCCGCAGCAGGCCGAGCGGATCCGCTCGCTGTGCCGTCCCGGCGCCGCGCTGCGCCACCCGGCCAACTCCGAGGGCGCCGTCGTCCCGGCGGGTGCCAGGTGAGTGCCCCGCGCGACCTTCCCGACCTCACCGGCCACGTGGTCCTCGTCACGGGCGCAGGCGGTGGCGTGGGAGGCGGCATCGTGACCCGGTTCGCGCTCGCCGGTGCTGCCGTGGTCGCCCACTACAGGACGGGGCGCGAGGCGGCGCTGGAGCGCGTCGAGCGGATCCGGGCGGACGGCGGGGACGCGCTGGCCCTCTCCGCCGACCTGACCGACGAGGCCGAGTGCGGCCGGCTGGTGGCGGAGGCCGCCGCCTGGCGGGGCCGTCTGACGGCCCTGGTGAACAACGCCGGGGTGCAGCCCACCCGGCCCCTGGCGGACCTGGCGGCCGACGAGTGGCGGCACGTGGTGGACACCAACCTGACCAGCGCGTTCGCCTGCACCCAGGCCGCAGTCCCGCTCATGGCGGGGGCCGGCGGCGGGTCCGTCACCCATATCGCGTCCATCGAGGGCAGCCGGCCGGCCAGGGAACACGCCCACTACAGCGCCTCGAAGGCGGCCCTCATCATGCACGCACGCTCCGCGGCGCTGGAGTACGGGGCCCTGGGGGTCCGGGTGAACACGGTGTCGCCCGGCCTGATCGACCGCCCGGGACTCGACACCGCCTGGCCCGAGGGGGTGGGCAGGTGGCAGGCGGCCGCGCCGCTGCGCCGGCTGGGCACGTCCGAGGACGTCGGCGACGCCTGCGTCTTCCTGGCCTCGCCGATGGCCCGCTGGGTCACCGGCCACGACCTCGTGGTGGACGGCGGGGTCTCCTGCGCGCCGACCTGGTGACCCGGTGACCCGGTGGCGGCCTGAGGGCCGCCTGGGCCGCCGGGGCCGGCGGCCTCCCGCGCCTGCCGGCCCGGATCCGGTCCGGCCCCGGACGGGATCCGCGACGGCCGGCCCACCGGGCCCGTGCCACCAGGTCCGCCCGGGCCGGTCCGCGCGTGCCGGCCCGTGCCCCGGCGCGGTGCCGGGGGTCAGGTCACCGGCGGGAGGTCGGGGCCCGTGGTGCCGAGCTGCTCGGCCGCGATCACCTCGGGAACCGGCCAGGTGACGCCCTGCGGCGGCCACTGCTGGCCGGTCTCGGCGAGGAAGTCCGCGGGCGGCTCGTAGAGCGGCGGCTGGGTGCCGTCCGGGATCATGCTCTTCCACTCGACGCCGTCGGTGCGCTGCCTGAACTCGTCCTGGACCGCGGTGAGCCGGTCGGGCTGGGTGATGAGGTCGACCGCGGAGGCCGCCAGGTACCGGGCGGCGGAGAGGGTGCCCTGGTGCCCGATGTGGTGGCCGGCCGTGGAGGTCACGGTCCAGTTGTGGTTCGGGCATCCGGCGGGGAAGGTGGCCACGAGGGCCGTGACCGTCGGCGCGTGCCAGCTCACGTCCGCCGTGTCGGTGGATATGCCGCCGCCGAAGGAGGGCGCGGGCGGGGCGAGCGGGACGACGGTGGTCGACATGCCCACCTCGGGCTTGCCGAGCGACTTCTGGAGCTGCTTGGCGAGGGCGTGGTCCTCGTCGGTGAAGGCCGGCGGGCCGATCTGGCGCATGTTGTCGTACATCAGCTCGGCGCCCGCCTTGTTCCCGAGCGAGTTCCACGTCGCCGAGTGGAACTTGTGCACCAGCCTGGTCTGGCTCGCCTGGGCCGCCGCCTTCGCGCACTCCACGATCTTGTCGTACAGCACCTTCACCCGGGCGGGACTGCCCTCCCTGATGAAGAACCAGATCGAGCACATGTCGGGTGTCACGTTGGGCGCCCCGCCGCCGTTGATGATCGCGTAGTGGAACCGGCCGGACGGCGCGACGTTCTTCTCCCGCAGGTACTCGGACATCGTCGCCATCAGCAGTGCGCCGTCCAGACCGCTCTTGTTGCCGAGCGGGTTGGCGCCGTGGCCCGCGGCGCCGAGGAAGGTGAACGTCGCCGAGCTGAGGGCGCTGGTGGTGTTCCAGAAGGCCAGGGTGCTGCCGAAGGGGTGCCAGTCCATGAAGGCGTCCAGCCCGTCGTAGACCCCGGCCTTGACCATGAAGGGCTTGCCGACGAGCTGTTCCTCACCGGTGGTGCCGAACACCTTCACGGTGGCCTTGAGGCCCTTCTCGGCTATCGCCCGGCTCACGGCGATGGCGGCCGCCGTGGAACCCGCTCCGAGGCCGTTGTGCCCGTCGCCGTGCCCGGCGCCGTAGGTGGGGCCGTAGGCGTCGTAGTGGTAGACGAGCGGGTCGTGCTCGCCCGCGCCCGCCTTCTGCGAGAGGCCGGGCAGGGCGTCGTACTCGGCGTTGAAGCCGATGACCGGACCGCCGGAGCCGTAGGTGGCGACGAAGGCGGCCGGGAAGCCGCCGGCTCCCCACTCGACGTCGAAGCCGTACTTCTTCAGCAGCGCGGCGACCGCCAGCGAGGACTTCCACTCCCGCAGCGACAGTTCCGCGTACTTCCACACGTCGTCGTTGAGACGCACGATCTCGGAGCTCGCCGTGTCGATCCACGCCAGCGCGGTCGACTTGGCCTCGCTGTCCTGCGCGAGCCCGGTCGGGGCCCGGTACGTCGCCGGGGACACCCCCGTCCGCTCGTCGTGGCCCAGCGTGGCGCCCAGTACGGGGTCCGCCGACATCATCGCCGCTGTGCCGGCGGCCGAGGTCAGACCGAACGCCTTGAGGAGTCGTCTGCGGCCGAGTTCGTAATCGTTCGACATCTGTTGCCTTTCGTCACCGCCGGCCCCTCAACGTTCCGTTTTTCGACCGGCCGTTGGAGAGTAGGCACGGAGATGCGCGGTCAACAACGAACGCCGGGGCGTGTTCCCGCACAAGATCGCGTCTGCGCGTACATGCCGACCCGGCCCGCAGGACCGCCGTCGGCCTCTGCCGTCCCGGACGACGGCCGGCCGAACCCGGTCGGCTCGCCCCTCACCAGTTCTCGGCCGAGTTCGGTCAGCACGTGCAGGACCGAGTTGCCCTGGCGGCACGTGGTCAGCAGGTTGTTCTCGCGCAGCACCTTGGTGTGCCGGCTGATCGAGGCCGGGGACGTCGACAGGACGCGGGCCAGGTCCGTGGTGGTCAGGCTGGTGCCGGCGGCGTGGAGTACGGACGCGCGGGTGGCTCCCAGGAGTCTGGTGAGGTGGTCGTTCGGTTTGCTCCCCGCCGTCTGCCGCCAGCGCTGCCGGGTGGCGATCGGGTAGATGATGACCGGAGTCAGCTCCCGGTCGGCCGTCGAGACCGCCGACCCGTGGCAGTAGTAGGAGGGGACAAGGAACAGTCCGCGTCCGCAGAGGTGCAGATCCCGGTCGTAGTCGTAACGGACGTGGAGTACCGGCGGTGTCCAGACCATCAGCGGCTCGAAGCTGCGTAGCAGCCCCTCGACTCCGCCATTGAGCAGTGCCCGGGTCCGAAGGGCCACATCAGTGCCGATGACCGAGGCGACCTCGGCCTGGTTCTGCGCGATCGCGGTCTCGTGGTAGTCGCGCAGGGTGCGGGTGAGGTGGGCGAGCGCGTTCGCGTCACCGGCGGCGAAGGAGGCCAGCCACGAGGGTGTGGTCCGGTCCTTTCTGCGGTTGCACTCGGCGAGGAGGTTCAGTTCGTGGGTGAGACGTCGACGTGGGGTTCCCGCGATCGCGTCCAGGCCGGTATCGAGACCGGTGCAGCCCTGGGCAGGAGTGAGGAAGTCGGGAAAGTAGGGGCCCTGTGGCGCCAATCCGGCCATCAGCCGGGCGGCGGGCACGATCTTCTTCCAGCGCTGGGCGTCGGTGCGCAATTGCCGGGCCCACGCTTGCAGGAAGATCCGCTTCCGCTGTTCGCGGAGGCAGAAGAAGCTCAGCAGGATTTCCCACAGCGGATTGGGCTGGGACAAGAGGCGAATGCGGACGAGATCATCGGCCGTGAAGTGCACTCGCAGCATAGTCTTCCCCAGGCTATACAAACGAACATGGCCATACCGAGAATACTTTGCGTGGGAGCTTTCCCTGATGCTTTCTCAGCCGTGCGGCCCGACCCGGCCTCTGCCATCCGGGTCGGGCCGCGTGCTCCCGCCTGCTCTCAGCAGTGGTACGTCACCCACTCATGGGATCGGAGCAGGACGCCCCCTGCCGTGATCTCGTAGTTCTTGCCGCGATCGAGGCAGGCGAACCTGCCTTCCTCGTTCGCCTGCCGGTACACGGCGACTGCTGCGAAGGCCGGGTCGTTTCCGTTGTCCTTCGCGGATTCCACCTTGACGGTGCTTGACCACGAGCAACTGATCGAGCCGCCCTGCCAGTCCGGGTCGGCCACCGACCAGTTGCACCGGCGGCCGACGCCGCCGGGGTTCTCCCAGACGCAGAAATCGCCCGCCGGGCACTCCCACGCCAATGCCGTGGCGCCGCTGTCGGGTGCCGGCGCCACCACCGGCGCCGCCACGGCCCCGGCCTCGGCAACCGCCCCGAACGGCGAAGTGAAGACGGCGGTGATCGCCAACGCCACAATGCCGATCACGACCGCCATCCTGTGCGGGAAGCGGCTTTTCACTTGTGCGCGCACCTTGTCTCCTTGTCTCAGGGCCCGGAACTCCGTCGGGCAGGACAAAGATATGCACGCCCAGCAGTGGTCAGTACTTCGTTGCAGCCAGGTGCAAACAGCCTGATGGGGCGGCGGTTCCCGCGGCACCGGAGAAAGGCCGCCACCGGCTGCGCGTGCGTGAGAAGGCACCGGTCCCCGGCCGCCTATCGGCCCGATCACCGAGTGGGTGGTGCGTGGGGTGGTGCGCGTGTCCGGTTGATGATCGGGGCGGGGGTGCCGGTCGTGGTTTCCGTAACTGCTGCCTGGCGGAGTTGCGGGCGGCGGCTTTGCTGCGAATGCCGAATTCGGCGAGGCTTTCGTGCGCGGCGCGGGACGTGTCCCGCCCTGCCGTGGCCGGGTCACGGGTGGCGCCGATCGGCGCCCCGCGGGCCGCCGGCCGGGCCCGGGTGGCGCTTCCTGGAGGTCCGGGACCCACGAACCACCCACTCGGAACGGGGGGGAAGGCGGTGTGCCGGCGATCGTCAAGGGCGGGCCAAGCGCCATTGACCGAAAGGGACTCTTTCTTGACCCTTGCTTGACTAGTACTTTTCTCAAGCGGGAAGTGGTCGTACGCGTCGGCATCGATCCGTCTTCGCGTCCTCCGCGTACGACCAGCGTTCCTTGCATCGGGCGGGGCATGCCGCGCCCCCGGTACGCCCCGCCCTCCCTCATGCGGCGTTCCCACCCCATTCACCCGGCGCGGCCCACCACCTGTCAAGTGCGCCCGACCGGCGCGCCGTTCGGGCCTTTGCCGCCGCGTCCCCACCCCTCGCCCGCGGGCGCCTCACACCCCCGCCGTCGCGTGCAGCACCACCACCGCCAGGTCGTCCTCCACCGGCTCGGGGCTGAAGTCGTGCGTCGCCTGCCGGACGCGTTCGGCCACCGCCATGGCGCCCATGCCCGCGCAGTCGTGCAGGATCCGGGCGAGACCGTCGTCGTCGTCGAGCTGCCGGGTGCCGTCGCGGCGCTCGGTCACGCCGTCCGTTACGCACAGCAGCGTCTCGCCGGGCGCGAGGTGGAAGGAGTCCGAGGTGAAGTCCGTGTCCTCGTCGATGCCGAGCAGCAACTGCGAGGGGACCACCGACCTGACCTCGCCGTCGACCGACATCCGCAGCGGCAGCGGGTGGCCGGCGCTGGCGAGGGTGCAGTGCGCGCCGCCGGAGCCCGGGTCGGGGGTCAGCTCGCCGTACACCATGCTCAGGAACCGCGGCCTGGCGCCCTCGCCGGCGACGCTCACCGCCTCCGCGGCGTCCTCCGCCATCACCGCGTTCAGCCAGCCGAGCACCGACTCGACACCGTGCCCCTCGCGGGCCAGCAGCCGTACCAGGTGGCGGGTCAGGCCGGTCACGGACATCGCCTCGGCGTCCTTGCCCTGCACATCGCCGAGCAGGAAGCACCAGCGGCCGTCGCCGGTCGGGAACAGGTCGTAGAAGTCGCCGCCGACGGTCAGGCCGCTGGCGTGCGGCTCGTAGACGATCGCGGACTCCACGCCGGGCAGGCTGCCCAGTGACGAGGGCAACTGCCGGCGCTGGAGGGCCCGGCTGATGTTGGTCTGGTGGGTGTACTGGCGGGCCGTGACCAGCGTCTGCGCCACCCTGCGTGCCACGTTCTCCACCGTGCGTGCCGCCGAGTCGGTGATCTCGGGCGGTGCAGCCCGGCCGATCAGCAGCGCACCGCGGCTCTCGCCGCCGGACACCAGCGAGAAGGCCAGCGCGGCGCCGCCGCGCTCGCCGTCCGCCGCCTCGGGCCACGGCCAGGGCATTCCGACGCTCCACGGCTCGCGCGGCGGCGGGTCGTGCTCCAGGTCGCGGCGCAGCGGTGCGATCCGGCGCTCGTCCGCGTGCCAGACGCTGGCGAGCCGCATGCGGCCGTCCTCGGCGAGCAGCCACACCGCGCACCAGTCGGCGAGTCTCGGCACCATGAGCTGGCTCGCCAGGGCGGCGACCATGTCCTCGTCGAGCTGTCCGGACAGGAGTTCGCTGGCCTCCGCGAGGAACGTGTCGCCGCGGTCGGTGCGGCCGCTGGAGCCGTGGTACTCGACCCGTGTGTACGGCTGCGCCACCTCGGTGGCCTCCAGTTGCTGGTAGAGCGCCGTGTTGAGCCGGCCGACCGGGACCGGCGGCGCGTCGCGCGCCGCGATCACCAGCCGGCACCAGACCGCCTTCTCCGTGTGCCGGTACGTCACGCCCCACGAGTCCGCGAGCGCGGCGACGATCTGGAGCCCCAGGCCCCGTCCGCTGACCGCCGGGGCCGAGCCGCCGGGCACCGTGCCCGACGGCTGCCGGTCCACCACCTCGATCCGGGCGCCCGTCAGCGCCTCCTGCGGGCCCGGCGCCGTCTCCGCGTGGCAGACCACGGCCATGGTGGTGCCCGCGTGGATCAGCGCGTTCGTGGTCAGCTCACCGGCGAGCAGGGCGGCGTCGTTGGCGAGCCGCTCGGCGGGCGGACCGAGCGACGAGGTCGACAGGGCCCGCTCGGCGATCACGGCCCGGACGAAGGCGCGGGCCCGGGAGGGCGCGAGCTGGCTCGCGGGCAACTCCGTTCGCGAGCCCGATCCCTCCTGCCCGGGAGAGAGGGCCTGCACAGCGCACTCCTGACTCGAACGAATTACCTAAAAGCCACTATAGTGGCTGAAACGGACACTCTCATCCGGGCTCATCCGCGGCTGCCGGAGCCAGGCGTCGTGGTGGCCGGGACCGACACTCGGGAGACGGCCGAGGGCGACGGCGGCCCCGGACGTGCACATCTCAGGAAATGGACGCCATGGAGGACCGGAACGCGCAGGCGGTGCTGACGGAGGACCTGCGGCCACTCCTCGGAGGGCTGAGGTCCCTGTGCGACGGGGACTTCTCCGTACGGGTGGCGGAGGACGGCGACGGTGTGCTGGGCGAGATGGCCGGCATGCTCAACCGCGTGGCCGCCCGCAACGAGCACCTGGCCTCGGAAGTACGACGGGTGCGCGGTGTGGTGAAGCGGGAGGGCGCGCTCGACGAGCGGATCGCGGCGAGTCCGGGCCAGGGCGCCTGGACCGAGACGGTCAAGGACACCAACGAGCTGGTCGAGTCCCTCGCCCTGCCGATGGTGAACGCGACCCGCGTGCTGGAGGCGGTGGCGGAGGGCGACCTCGGCGAGCACATGGAGCTGCGGGTCGGCACCCGGCAGCTCCGCGGCGACCTGCGCAGCCTGGCCCTCGGGCTGAACCGCGTGGTGGACCACCTGTCCTCCTTCACCGGCGAGGTGATGCGGGTCGCGCACGAGGTCGGCACGGAGGGCCGGCTGGGCGGACGCGCCAGTGTCCAGGGGCTGTCCGGCTCCTGGCGCAGCGTGACCGAGGCCGTCAACACCATGGCCGCTCGTCTGACCTGGCAGGTCCGCGATATCGCCGCGGTCACCACGGCGGTGGCGAGCGGCGACCTGACGCGCAAGGTCACGGTGGAGACCGCCGGCGAGCTGCTGGAGCTGAAGCTCACGGTGAACACGATGGTGGACCAGTTGTCGGCGTTCGCGGACGAGGTGACGCGGGTGGCGCGCGAGGTCGGCACCGACGGCATCCTCGGTGGTCAGGCCCAGGTGCGGGATGTGTCCGGGGTGTGGCGTGACCTCACCAACAACGTCAACTTCATGGCGTCCAACCTCACCTCCCAGGTCCGCAACATCGCCCAGGTCACCACCGCGGTCGTGCGCGGTGATCTCAGCCAGAAGATCACGGTGGACGCCAAGGGCGAGATACGCCAGCTCATGAGCACCGTGAACACGATGGTGGACCAGTTGTCGGCGTTCGCGGACGAGGTGACGCGGGTGGCGCGCGAGGTCGGCACCGACGGGAATCTG
>NZ_BNCD01000009.1:0-223927 GCF_014656295.1 Streptomyces sulfonofaciens | reverse complement strand
GGCGAACGGTGATCTGTCGAAGAAGATCGACGTGGACGCCCGGGGCGAGATCCTGGAGCTCAAGACCACCCTCAACACGATGGTGGACCAGTTGTCGGCGTTCGCCGACGAGGTGACGCGGGTGTCCCGCGAGGTCGGCACCGAGGGCGATCTGGGCGGCCGGGCCCAGGTGCGGGATGTCTCGGGGGTGTGGAAGGACCTCACGGACAATGTGAACTTCATGGCGTCGAACCTGACGTCGCAGGTGCGCAACATCGCCCAGGTCGCCACGGCGGTGGCGAACGGTGATCTGTCGAAGAAGATCGACGTGGACGCCCGGGGCGAGATCCTGGAGCTCAAGACCACCCTCAACACCATGGTGGACACGCTGGGGTCCTTCTCCTCCGAGGTCACGCGGGTGGCACGCGAGGTGGGCAGCGAGGGACGGCTCGGCGGCCAGGCCCGGGTCGAGGGCGTCTCCGGCAACTGGATGCGGCTGACCACCGGCGTCAACGAACTGGCACTGAACCTCACCACGCAGGTCCGCGCGATCGGCGAGGTCGCCAGCGCCGTGGCCAAGGGCGACATGTCCCGCTCCGTCACGGTGGAGGCGCAGGGCGAGGTCGCCGACCTCAAGGACAACGTCAACCTCATGGTGTCCAACCTGCGGGAGACCACCCGCACCAAGGACTGGCTGGAGTCCAACCTGACCCGTATCGCGGGCCTGATGCAGGGGCACCGGGACCTGGTGGAGGTCGCCGACCTGATCCTGCGTGAGCTGGCCCCGCTGGTGAACGCGCACTCCGAGGTCTTCTTCCTGGTCGACTCCGCGAGCGAGCCCCGCGAGGGCCTGGAACTCATCGCCGACTACGGCATCGGCGGGCGCGGCCGCGAGGACCTGCGGGCGGACTCGCCGCTGCGCGGCCTGATAGCCCAGGTGGTGCGGGAGAAGAAGCGCATCCTCATCGACGACGCCCCGCCGGACTACGTGACCGTGCGCTCGGGCCTCGGCGCCTCACCGGCGTCGAGCATCCTCATCCTGCCGATCCTCTTCGAGGACCGGATGCTGGGCGTCATCGAGCTCGCCTCGTTCAGCACCTTCAACGAGATCCAGCTCACCTTCGTCGACCAGTTCGCGCACACCATCGGCGTCTCGTTCAACACCATCCTCGCCAACGCCCGTACGGAGGCGCTCCTGTCGGAGTCCCAGCGCCTCACCTCCGAGCTGCGCAAGCGCTCCGACGAGCTCCAGCGCTCCAACGCCGAGCTGGAGGAGAAGGCCGCCCTGCTCGCCACCTCCTCGCAGTACAAGTCGGAGTTCCTCGCCAATATGTCGCACGAGCTGCGCACCCCGCTCAACTCGCTGCTCATCCTGGCCAGGCTGCTCGCCGACAACCCTGACAACCGGCTCTCCGACCAGGAGGTCGACTTCGCGAGCACCATCCACCGCGCCGGCTCCGACCTGCTGCAACTGATCAACGACATCCTGGACCTGTCGAAGGTCGAGGCCGGCCGGATGGACGTCCGCCCCAAGGAACTGCCGCTGACCAAGCTGCTCGACTACGTGCACGCCACCTTCCGGCCGCTCACCATCGACCGCGGCCTCGGCTTCGACATCGCCGTCGGCGAGAACGTGCCGCGCGAGCTGTACTCCGACGAGCAGCGCCTCCAGCAGGTGCTGCGCAACCTGCTGTCCAACGCGGTGAAGTTCACCAACTCCGGAGGCATCGAGCTGCGCGTGGAGGGAGTGGCGCCGGACCGCTTCGAGGAGGAGACGCTGCGGGAGGCCGAGTCCGTCCTCGCCTTCTCCGTGAAGGACACCGGCATCGGCATCCCGCCCGAGAAGCTGTCGGTGGTGTTCGAGGCGTTCCAGCAGTCCGAGGGCACCACCAACCGCAAGTACGGCGGCACCGGACTCGGCCTGTCGATCAGCAGGGAGATCGCCGGACTGCTCGGCGGCCGGATCGACGCCGAGAGCGAGGAGGGCGTCGGCTCGCGCTTCACCCTCTACGTGCCGGCCCGGCTGCCCAGCAGGTCGCTGGCGGCCGCGTCGGGCAGCGCGACCCCGCAGCTCGGCGGCCCGGAGCGGTACGTGGAGAAGGTGCCGCGGGTGCGGACGGACGCGGAGCCCGGTGCGGCGGCGGAGCCCGGTGCGGCGGTCGAGCTTTCGGACGGCGCCCGCACGGCCCGGGCCCCCAGCGGCGTGGGCCGGGTGGACGACGTCCTCGCCTCCGCGGGGACCCCGCCGGTGCTTCCGGAGCACGGGCACCGGGGCCGGGACGCGGCCGGGACCGAGCAGCCGGTGAGCGACGTGACGCCGCCGGGTGCCCATGTCCCGTCGCTGCCCCGCACCAGCGACGAACGCGAGCGCGAGGACACCTGGCCGGAGACGACCCGGCTCAAGCAGTGGCTGAGCGGCCGGCCGGGCCGGGTCCTCACCGGGCGGCACATCCTCATCGTCGACGACGACATCCGCAACGTCTTCGCCCTCACGCACATGCTCGGCCGGGTCGGTATCTCGGTGAAGTACGCCGAGAACGGCCGGGAGGGCTTCGAGGTGCTGGACCGCTCGCCGGAGATCTCGCTGGTGCTGATGGACATCATGATGCCGGAGATCGACGGCTACGAGGCGATCCGCACCATCCGGGGCACCCCGCGCCTGGCCGACCTGCCGGTCATCGCGCTCACCGCCAAGGCCATGCCGGGCGACCGGGAGAAGGCCATCGAGGCCGGCGCGGACGGATACGTGCCGAAGCCGGTGAACGTCGACCAGTTGCTGTCCGCCATCTTCGAGCAGCTCGACTCGCGGGACGCCACGGAGACCGGGGCCCGGGCCCGGGCCGGGGCCGCCGCGGGCGACGGCGGGCAGGAGCCGGCCCGGCGGGCGGACCGGGAGGCCGATCGAGGTCCCCGCCCGGAAGGGGACCAGCAGCCCGTCGGGGACACCGGCGGGGGCGCGGCTCCCGGCCCGGACACCGCTCGTGGACCTGATCGGCGGGTCGGCGCGGACGCCGGCGGCCGAGGGCCGGACCGGCACACCGCGCACGAGCGGTCCGCGCCCCCCGGGGCCGCCGCGGGGCGGTCGCCGGAGGATGACGACACACACGCACCACCAGGAAACGCCCCATGACCACACCCGCACCCCCTGCCGCACCCACACCGGACAGGTCGAGCATCCTCATCGTCGACGACATGGAGGAGAACCTGGTGGCGCTGGCGGCGGTACTCGGACCGCTCGGCCAGCGGGTGGTGTTCGCGCGCTCCGGTGAGGAGGCGCTGAAGGCGATGCTGCGGCAGCAGTTCGCCGTCGTGCTGCTCGACATCCTGATGCCGGGCATGGACGGCTTCGAGACCGCCGGGAACATCAAGCGGCTCGACCAGACCAAGGACGTGCCGATCATCCTGCTCACCGGCACCGACGTCGACCCCGACTACGCCTACCGCGGGTACGCCGTGGGCGCCGCCGACTTCCTGGCCAAGCCCATCGACCCCTGGGTGCTGCGCACCAAGGTCAACGTCTTCCTGGAGCTGCACCGCAAGAACCGCCAGCTCGCCGTGCAGACCGAGCAGCTCCGCCGGCTGCTGATCACGGACCAGTCAGAGGGCACGGGCCAGGCGGAACGGCTCACCGAGATCACCTGGCGGCTCATGCAGATCGAGTCGCTGCTCCGCGAGAGCGACGGCCCGACGACACCGGCACTGGCCGACCGGATCACCGAGCTGGAGAACGCCGTGCGCGATCTTCGCCAGGGCCGCGCCGGGCCGCCGCCGGGCGAGGGTGAGGGCGAAGGCGAGCGCGAAGGCGGGAACGGGGGCGGGGGCCGTGGGGGCGCCGGGGGCTGATGCCGCCGAGCGGATCCCGCGGGGTCGGGCCCCGGCCGCGGGCACGCCGCCGGTATGCGGGAGGCCGTCGCGGCCCTGCGGGCAGGGGCTCCGGGCAGGCCCGCCGTCGTTGGTGTGACGTTTCTCCTACCGGTCGGCGCAGACTGGGGCGGGGACATACCGCCGATACGGCGGATGACTACACTCGCCCAGCATGTGTGAGGCCGTTGGGATGAGAAATCCGCAGAAAGCATGCTTTGACCTATCGGGAGTCGACGACCCCGGCAGGACCGACGGCGAGCGGTGGAGCGGTGCCGGGGACCCGGCCCGCGACAGACCTGCGGTCACGGCGGTGCCCGGCGGCACCACCCGAAGAGACGCGGTACTGCGGGGCATGGCGCTGCGGGGTGCGGCGCTGCGAGAAGCGGCGCCGCGGGGTGCGGCACCGCGGAACACGGCGCCGGCCGGCCCCGGGGCCACCGCCGGACGGAGCCGCCGGGCGCGGGCCTTCTCCCGCACCCCCGTGCCTCCGCCGCCATCGCGAGGCCCGCGAGGAGCGCGGGGGCACGCCCGCTGATGGCGGGCCGGCACGCACAAGCACGCGATCCGCGAGCGCACTGGCTGCTGCTGGTCCTCGTCCTGCCCCTGATGTTCGGCGCCCTGCTCTTCGAGGGCTGGACCGAGCACGAGGGCGCCGCGGCCGGGGCGCGGAGCGACTGCACCGAGCCCGTGCCCCGGGCCGTGGCGCACGGCGGCCCGGTGCTGCGCATCAAGGGCTCGGATGTGACGTCGTACGCGATGCCCGCCCGTACCGTCGCCCTCACCTTCGACGGGGGGCCCGACCCGGTGTGGACACCGCGCCTGCTCGACCTGCTGCGCGCCCACCACGCGCACGCCACCTTCTTCCTCTCCGGCGCCCAGGCGGCCCGGTACCCCGACCTGGTGCGGCGGATCGCCGCGGAGGGCCACGAGATCGGATCGAACACCTACACCGGGGCCGACCTCGGCGCGGCCTCGGCCGCCCGCACCCGGCTGGAGCTGTCGCTGACGCAACGGGCCCTGGCGGGCGCCGCGGACCTGCACACCACGCTGCTGCGGATGCCGCAGACCACGGCCGTGGACACGCTGTGCGGCACCGAGTGGCCGGCGGCGCACCGGGCGGCCGACGAGGGCTACCTGCTGGTCGCCGCGGACCAGTGGTACCGCAAGCCCTCCCAGGGCGTGATCCGCCAGTACAGCCAGACGCCCACCGCCTACCGGGAGGCACAGCGGCTGCTGGACGACCGGAACGTCGACTCCTTCACCACCGTGACGAACGGCCTCGCCCTGCACCGCGGCGACACGGCCGCCTCGCGGCTGGAGCGCGGCGAGGGCACCGTACTGATCCGGGCCCAGGCCGTCGGGCACGCGTTCGCGAAGGGCATGACCTGGGTCCTGGGCGTCGCGGGCGGGCTCGGGGTGCTGCGGCTTGTGCTGCTCGTCCTCTTCGCCCGGCTGCATGTCAGACGGCTGGAGCGGTTCCGCCCCGGGGCGCCGTGGCTGCGGGAGGTCACCGACCCGGTGACGGTCCTGGTGCCCGCCTACAACGAGGAGGCCGGCATCGAGTCCACCGTCCGCTCGCTGCTCGCCTCCACCCATTACGACCTCCAGGTCATAGTGATCGACGACGGGTCGACCGACCGGACGGCGGACCTGGCCACCTGGATCGACGACCCGCGGCTGATGGTGGTCAGGCAGCCCAACGCGGGCAAGGCGGCCGCCCTCAACACCGGTCTGAGCCTGGCCGCGCACGAGATCGTGGTCATGGTCGACGCGGACACCGTCTTCGAGCCCGACACCGTCCACCGGCTCGTCCAGCCGCTGGCCCACCCGGCGGTCGGCGCGGTCAGCGGCAACACCAAGGTCGGCAACCGGCGCGGCCTGCTGGGGCGCTGGCAGCACCTGGAGTACGTCTTCGGGTTCAACCTGGACCGCAGGATGTTCGAGGTCCTGGAGTGCATGCCGACGGTCCCCGGGGCCATCGGCGCGTTCCGCCGGGACGCGCTGATGGGCGTCGGCGGGGTGAGCGGGGACACCCTCGCCGAGGACACCGACCTCACCATGGCGCTGTGGCGGGCCGGCTGGCGGGTTGTCTACGAGGAGTCCGCGATCGCCTGGACGGAGGTCCCGGGTTCGCTGCGCCAGTTGTGGCGGCAGCGCTACCGCTGGTGCTTCGGCACGCTCCAGTCCATGTGGAAGCACCGCCGCGCCGTGCTCGAACTGGGCCCCGGCGGGCGGTTCGGCCGCCGCGGGCTGAGCTACCTCGCCCTCTTCCAGGTCGCGCTGCCGCTGCTGGCGCCCGTCGTCGACCTCTTCGCCCTGTACGGGGCGCTCTTCCTCGATCCGGTGCAGGCGGCCGGGGTGTGGTTCGGCTTCCTCGCCGTCCAGCTCGTCTGCGCCGGGTACGCGCTGCGGCTGGACGGTGAACGGGTGCGGGCGCTGTGGTCGATGCCCTTCCAGCTCCTCGTCTACCGGCAACTGATGTACCTGGTGGTCATCCAGTCCCTGGTGGCGGCGCTGCTCGGCGCCCGGCTGACGTGGCACCGCACGAAGCGCTCGGGCACGGCGGGGGAGCGGCTGGAGCAAGGCGAGCCGGGGGTGCGGGAGCTGTCGTCCCGGTGACCGGGGCACGGGCTGCGGCGGTGGGCGCGGCGGCGGCCGGTGCCGCGGCGCCGGGAGATGTCTGCGAGAGGGAACGGTGAACATGCACGAGGTGCCGATGCGTGATCGGCAGGGCGGATGGTCCGGCTCGGACCCGGCAGACGGCCCGGTGGCCGCGCCGCACCAGGTCGCGGGGCGGCCGCGGGGCAGGCCGCCCAGGACCCCGGCGAGCCGCGGCCGCAGGATCGCCCGGGCGCTGGTCCTCGTGCTCGTCCTGCTGGTCACCGCCTCCGTGGCGTCCTACGTGTGGGCGGGCACCCAGCTCAACCGCACGGTGGACCTGGGCAAGGTGCCGGACCGGCCGCCGCGCGGCAAGGGCACCAACTACCTCATCGTGGGCTCCGACAGCCGGCAGGGCCTCACCGGCCGGGCGAAGAGGGAGCTGCACACGGGCTCGGCCGACGGCGGCCGCACCGACTCGATGATCCTGCTGCACACCGGCGCGCACGGCACCACGACGGTCAGCCTGCCGCGCGACTCGTGGCTGACCGTCCCCGCCCACGTCCGCCCCGAGACCGGCGAGCACGTCCCGGCCGCGAAGGACAAGCTGAACGCCTCGTACGCGCTGGGCGGCCCCGACCTGCTGGTGCGGACCGTGGAGTACAACACCGGCCTGCACATCGACCACTACGCGGAGATCGGCTTCTCGGGGTTCGTGGACGTCGTGAACGCCGTCGGCGGGGTGCGGATGTGCCTGGACCGGGACATCAGGGACAAGAACTCCGGCCTGGCCCTGACGAAGGGCTGCCACGTCCTGGACGGCCGGACGGCGCTGGCGTTCGTCCGCCAGCGCCACCAGGAGGCCAGGGGCGACCTCGGACGCACCATGAACCAGCAGAAGTTCCTGTCGGCGCTCGCCCACAGGGCGGCCGCGCCCGGTGTCGCGCTCGACCCGTTCAAGGCGTACCCGACGGTGCGGTCCGGGCTGCACACCCTGGTCGTGGACAAGGACACCACCCCGTGGACGCTGGCCGCGCTGTTCCGCGCGATGCGGAACGAGGCGGCAGGTGGCGGACGGCGGCTCGACGTCCCGGTGTCCGACCTCGGCCTCAGCACTCCGAAGGGTAGTGCGGTCCAGTGGAACGCGGCCCGGGCGAAACGGCTCTTCGAGGACCTGCGCGAGGACCGGACGGTGCACGCCGGGTAGGGGCGGTCGGCGACGGGCGTGATGGTTCGGGGCCGGCGCGCGCTGTCTGCTGTGGACGCTCCACGTCCCGAACAGATTACCGACACCGACCTCCTCAGGAGTCCACCGTGCGGATCCGACATCTGCGCACCACCCTCGCCGGCACGGCCGCCGCCTTCGCCGCGGCCGCCCTGATGCTGGCGTCGCCCTTCCCGGCCGCCGCCATCAACTCGTACAACGCCGAACCGGCCCCCGAGCGCACGGAGGTCGGCGCGCTCCTCGCCACCTGGGACGACGACGGCGATCCGAGCACCGCGGACCGGGTGGACTGGGTCTGCTCCGGCACGATGGTCGACGCGGACACCTTCCTCACCGCCGCGCACTGCACCAGCGACTGGCCGGCGGGCGTGGCGTTCTACGTCTCCCTCGACCAGGACGTGCAGGGCGCGCTCGACACCGCCGCGGCCGCGCACCCGGGCGACCCCGCGGCCATCGCGGCGCAGGTCGGCGTCGAGGGCCGGGCACACACCGATCCCTCCTACCCCGGGCCCAGTTCGGACCCGCACGACATGGCCGTGATCGAGCTCCCGGCGAAGGCGGTGCACGACCGCTGGTCCTTCACCCCGGCCGCCCTCCCGACCGCGGGACGCCTCGACGCGCTCGGACCGCAGGGACTGAACGGCGCCGACTTCACCGTCGCCGGATACGGCACCCAGGAGGCGGAGCGCGGAACCGGCGGCCAGAGCCACCCGGGCGGCGGCGTCCGGATGAAGGCCCCCGAGACCTTCGACGCGCTGAACGGCGCGTGGGTGCGGCTCGCCATGACCGCTCCGCAGGGCAACGGCGGTGCCTGCTACGGCGATTCCGGCGGCCCGAACTTCGCCGTACTCGACGGGGTGCGGACCCTGGTGGCGACCACCATCACCGGTGACACCCCCTGCTACGCCACCAATGTCGCCTACCGCCTCGACACGGCCGAGGCGCGCGCCTTCCTGTCGCCGTTCGTCACGCTGCCCTAGCGACCCCGGCGCCCCCGCGGACACCCGACCCGGCCGGAGCCGCCCCGGTCGGGCCAGGGGCGGAGGCGCACAGGGCGGCACGCAGCCGAGCGCGGGGACCCGACCACGGGGCGGGTCCCCGCGCCGGCCACGGCCCGCGCTCGGCCACGGCCCGCGCCGGCCCGCTGGACGGGACCCGGCCCCGCCCACGGGCACGCACCCGCGGCCACCCGGCCCCGCGCACTCCAGCCGACGCCGCCCGCGCCTGCGCACCCGCGCCCACGGGCACGCACCCGCGCCCGGGCCGTCCCGAGCCTGTGCGCCCGGGCCGTCCCGCGCCACGCCGTCCCGCGACCCCGGCCCGCGCCGTCCGGGGCCCCGGTGCACGAACTGCTCGGCACCTACCGCACCGCCCTGCCCGCGTACGCCTCCACGCATTTCGGCGACGAGCACGGCGGCCTGGACAGCCCCGGGGCGTTCGCGGACTTCGCGGTGCGCTGCAAGGAGCTGGGCTATCCCGGCTTCAAGATCCACGGCTGGGGCGGCGGGCCGATCCGGCGGGAGGTGGCGGCGGTGCTCGCGACCCGGGCCGCGGTCGGCCCCGACATGGACCTGATGATCGACCCGGCCTGCGAGTACGAGACCTTCGCCGATGCGCTCAAGGTCGGCAGGGCCTGCGACGAGGCGGGCTACTTCTGGTACGAGGACCCGTACCGCGACGGCGGCGCCTCGTCCTTCGCGCACCGCAAGCTGCGCCAACTGATCAGGACCCCGCTGCTGCTCGGCGAGCACGTGCGCGGCCTGGAGGCGCACGTGGACCAGATCCTCGCCGAGGGCACCGACTTCGTCCGGGCCGACCCGGACTACGACGGCGGCATCACGGGCGTCATGAAGATCGCGCACGCGGCGGAGGGCCTCGGCCTGGACGTGGAGATCCATGCCGCGGGCCCGGCGCAGCGGCACTGCATGGCCGCCATCCGCAACACCAACTACTACGAACTCGCCCTCGTCCGTCCGAGGCTCGACCCGAAGAGCAGGCACTACCACGCCTACGCGGACGGCTACACCGACGACCTCACCTCCGTCGACGCCGAGGGACGCGTCCACGTGCCGCAGGGCCCGGGGCTCGGTGTGGTGCTGGACTGGGAGTGGATCCGGCGAGTGAGACGGGGGCGGCGGTGTACGAGTAGGGCCCGCACCAGGGGCTGCCGGGGCCCGGCCCCCGTCGCAATCCCGGCTCGCGTGGGCTTCCGTCCCGGCTCACGCGGGCCCGGCTGCCCGTCGTCCCGGTGCCCCCGGCGGTGCACGTCGCGGGCGCGGGCCTGTTCAGGCGGGCTGTCCCGGGCCCGCGACGCGCTGGTCGTGCACGCGCAGTGCCAGTGTCGCGGCCTCGGTCAGCGGGACGGGGGCGCCCAGGTCGCGGGCGCGGTCGCAGAGGTCGCCGAGCACGCTGTCGACCTCCGTGGGCCGCCCCGCGACGAGGTCGCGGGCCAGTGACGAGGTGGTCGGTGACCCGGGTGCGGTCAGCACGGCCCCGGTCGCGGCGAGGTCCGCGGCGGCGACCCGGTGGCCCGAGGCCCGGGCGACCCCGGCGATCTCGTCGAGAACCGCCTCGGCGAAGCGGGTGCCCCCGGGCACCGCGACCACGTCCCCGACCGGGGCCCGCATCAGGGAGGTGACGGCGCCGACGGCGGCGATGAACACCCACTTGGCCCACATCGCGTCGACGATGTCGCTGCGGCCGTGCACCTCGATGCCGGGCACGTCCAGCGCCGCCACCACCGTGCCCAGCCGCGGGGTGTCCGCACCGTCCAGCTCGCCCACCTCGATCCGGATGCCGGGCGCCATCAGCACCACGGTGCCGTCGTCGCCGAGCTGCGCCGCGACCTTGAGGGTGCCGCCGAGCACCGCGGTCCCGAACCGGCCGGTCAGCGCGTCCATGTGCGCCATGCCGTTGAGGAACGGCACGATCGCGGTGCCGGGTCCGACGGCCGGCGCCAGGTCGTCCGTCACCTGCGCGAGCGCGGCGGCCTTCACCGCGAGCAGCACCAGGTCGTAGGGCCCCTCCAGCCGGTCGGCGGTGACCGCATCGGGCCGCAGCACCTGCGTGTCCTCGCCGGTGGCGACCCGCAGCCCGCGCTCCCGCAGCCGCTCCGCCCTGGCGGGCCTGACGAGGAACGTGACCTCGCGCCCGCCGCCGAGCAGCGCCGCGCCCACCACACCGCCGACGGCGCCGGCGCCCGCGATGAGGATCTTCATGTCGTCGTCTCCCTGGCAGGGGCGCCCCTGCCGCGGCCGGGGCGAGCGGGCGGCACCGGCCGGCACCCGCCGCCCGGTGGCCCTGCCGCGAAGGTATCCGACGGGAACGGGAGCCGCACGACGGCTGCCGTCCCACCGCCGCCCACGGCAGGGGGCGCACCTGCTCGCCGGCGGGACGCGCTCCCCGTCGGCGGGGCGCGCCGCCCGCCGGTCCGCGGCCCGGTCGCGGCCGGACAACCTCACCGCGGCGGTGGCGCACGCCCCCCGCGGCGGTGGCGCACGACCACTCCGCCGGAGCCGGCCGGGCTCCCCCCGGCCCGGTGGGAGCCCGGCCGGGGGGCGTGTGCGGAGTGTGCTCGGGGCCGTGTGCTCGGGGCCGCGTGCGGCGTGTGCCGGGGGCCGGGCGCGGTGCGTGTCAGCTCCCGCCGCGGCGCAGGTCGTCGCTCCGGCGGCGGAGTTGCCTGGTCCGGTCGGTCAGGGAGCCGACGCGGGCGGCCAGTTCGGGATGGGCGTGCCTCAGGTGCGGGAGCGTGTCGGCCAGCGGGGTGACGAGGGCGGCCGGGTCGCTGTCGGCGAGCGCGCGGGCGAGGTCGGCGACGGGGGAGCCGGCTTCTGCGGGCAGGTCGGTGAGGGCGGTGATCTGGCCGGCGAGCTGGCGGAGGTCGGCGGCGTTGGCCCGGGACCAGGCGGTGACCGTGCGGTCGGCGGCGCGGCGGTCGCGGGTGGCCTTCACCCGCTCCTCGCCGGTCGTGCCCTCGTCACCGGGGCGCAGCCGCAGGTAGCGCCGCTCGGCGGCCTGGCGGCTGGTGACGCCGAGGGGGCGGGCGAGGTCGGCCCAACTGGCGCCCGCCGTGCGCGCCGCCTCGATCAGGCCCGGCTCCCAGCCCGCGAGCCGGTGGCGCACCTCGCGCAGCAGGACGAGCGCGGCCAGGGCCTGTTCCGGGGTGGCCGCCGTGGTGCCGTCCCCGGCCCCGGGGCCCGCGGCCGCCGCGCTCCCCGGCCCGGTGCCGCCGCTCGCCGCGCCGCCGCCCTCCGCGGGGCCCGCCGCGCGCACGGCCTCGTCGATGGCGGCGAGCGCGGAGGCGGCGGCCAGGAAGGAGGCGGGTGCGGGCGGCTGGGCGGGCGGCGGAGTGGGGGATGGCCCGGCCTGGTCCGCTGCGGGCGCCCCGGCCCGGTGCCGGGGCCGGTGCCCGGGGAGCGGCCCGGTCCCGGGCGGGTTCGGCGCCGGTGGCGCGGTGCGGGGCGGCCGGTCGTCGTGCGGCATCGTGAGCGGCTCCTTCCGTGGGGTGCGCCGGACGGACGGCTGGTGCTGCGGGTCCTCGCGGAGTGATCGGCGGCGCCGCCGGGGGCCGTCGGTGCCGGTGGACCCGGGGCGCCGGCGGTATCGGCGATGCCGGCGCGGCACGTCGTCGTCGTGATGACGTCAGAACTTGTCGTCGTTCCGATGACATGCTACAACAGGAGCCAGGTGGACGCATTGGCAGAACAGAACCAACTCGGAGGTGTTGCCACGATGTTGATGCGTACCGATCCCTTCCGTGAGTTCGACCGGCTCAGCCAGCAGCTACTGGGCACGTCGGGCACGTGGTCGAGGCCGTCGCCGATGCCGATGGACGCGTACCGCGAGGGTGACGCGTATGTGATCGCCCTCGACCTCCCGGGTGTCTCCCCGGACGCCATCGACATCGACGTCGAGCGGAACATGCTGACGGTCCGGGCCGAGCGCCGTCCGGCCGCGCGGGCCGAGGGCACGCGGATGGAGCTGTCGGAGCGGCCGCTCGGCGTGTTCTCCCGCCAGCTCGTGCTCTCCGACACCCTGGACGCCGAGCGGATCAGCGCCGACTACGACGCCGGTGTCCTCACCGTGCGCATCCCGATCGCCGAGCGTGCCAAGCCCCGCAAGATCGCCGTGAACGCGGCGGGCGCACCCCGGCAGATCAGCGGCTGAGTCCGCAGGGGGCGCGCTCCCCGCACCGGCCCCGCCCACACCGCGGAGGGCGGCCCCGGGCCCCCGCCGGGCCCGCCCTCCGCACGCCACTCCGCGCACAGCGCACACCGCACGGCCATCGCACGCACACCGGGCGGCCCCCTGGCCGCGGCCCGCTCCGCGGCGAGGACACGGGCGCACCGGACCACCCACCGGACCGGACCACCCACCGGACCGGACCGGGCCGGACAAGGCACCCACCGGGCTGGAACGCGCACCGGACCACCCACCGGACCGGACCGGGCCGGACAAGGCACCCACCGGGCCGGAACGCGCACCGGACCGGACCGGACACGACCGCACCAGAACAGGCACGCACCAGAACAGCACAGGAAGGACGGCTGACCATGAGCCGGCGCGCACTCGTGCAGCGCATACGGACCTCGGGCGGATTCGGCGGCGACGAGGAGGCGGAGCGCGTCCTGAACGCCGTGCTGGCCGTCCTCGGCGGTCACGTCATAGGCGAGGAGCGCTGCGAACTGGCGCGGTTGCTGCCGACCGGTGCCGCGGAGCTGTTCGCCGGTCAGATCCCGCTCACCCAGCCGCTCACCGCGCCCGGATTCGTGGCGGCGGTCGCCACCCGCCTCAACCTCCCCCAGCCCGCCGCGCGCTGGGCCACCGGAACGGTCCTCACGGTCCTCGCCGAGCAGGCGGGGGAGGCGCTGACCCGCCGGATCCTGGCCTGCCTGCCCCGCGGTTACGCACTCCTCTTCGGTGTGGCGGACCTCAACGCGGCACGCGCAGCAGCGGAGCACACCGCGGCTCCGGCGAAGGCGGTACTGCCGCGCCCCGCGGGAGCGCCGCGCGAGGCGTACGCCGTCGGGGCCGGCCGGCGGACCCCGGTGGCCGCCGGGGCGCACGGAGCGTGACCACCGCGGACGGCGACCCGTACGCGCGGCGACCCGTACGCGCGCTGCCGCGTCCTGCCGGACGCCGCCGTCCGGCCGCCCCGGACCGGGCTGCGCCACCGGGCGCGGCCGGGCCGGGGCCGCGCGGGAGTGGAACCGGCGCCGTCTCCGTCACCGCCTGCTGATCCGCACCCGGTACGCGCCGCGCGCGTCCACCGAGAGCACCGTGATCCGTACGCCGGAGGCACGGTCGCGGAAGGTGTGGCCGGGCGTGAAGGTGGCGTCGGACAGCTCCGCGTGCACATTGGGGCTGCGCGTGCAGCCGCCGCTGTGCCGGGTGGCGTCGTACACGGTGACGGGCCCCTCGCCGGTGTCCACGTCCGCGTCGACGCGGTAGACGAGCACCCCGGGCCGGCAGACGGCCTCGTCGTTGCCCGCGCGCGTGCGGACCTCGGCCGCGAGGCCCGTGGTGGCGCCGAGCGGGACGAAGACCAGTTTGGTGCCGCCCCGGCCGGCCAGCGGCGTCAGCACGTGCTCGCTCGCGCCGGCCGCAGGGGCGCAGTCCACCTGGTCGTCGTCGAGCCAGCCGAGCTTCCACTTGTGCCAGGCGAGCAGGTCGTTGTTGGCACCCCAGTCCTCGCTCATGATGTCCCAGTGGCCCACCGAGCCCCCGCCCTGGCGGGTGTAGAGGTCGGGCAGGCCGAAGATGTGGCCGTTCTCGTGCGGCAGCACCCGGTAGCCGGTGCGGGCGTAGGAGCCGGAGCCGTCGTCCTGGCGGCTGTAGACGAACGAGACGTTGGAGACGGGCACCCCGTCCGCCATGGGCGCGTCGTGGTTGCCGGCGAAGGTCACCGACAGCACGGTGTTCAGCGCCGAGGGACCCGCGTTCGGCGTCATCAGAACGTTGAGCAGGTCGTAGTCGCGGAAGTCCACGACCGGGTCCACCTTGGCGATGATGTCGTCGACCAGCTTGCGGTAGCCCGGCTCGAAGGGGGCGCCGCGCTCGATGCCGTACGCCTTGAAGGTCCTGGGCATCCGCAGCCAGTGCCGTACGGGGGCGCGCGGCAGGTAGTCCAGGCGGCCGTAGGAGGCGGCGCGGAACCAGTTGCGGGTCTGCGGGAAGAACTCGTCGAGGCGCTCCAGTGCACTGCCCTGGCCCGGTGTGTCCGGGAAGTCGATCATCAGGTTCAGGGCGTGCACGGTACCGGTGGAGTGCGCGTAGCCCGGCGCCGTGGGCACACCCTCGGACATCTGCACGCCCAGCGAGCCGCTGATCATGCAGGGGCCGAGCGCCGCGGTGCGCGGCGGGGCGATCGGGCCCGCGGCGGTGCCGGGGCCGCCGGACCGCGGTGCGGTGCTCGACGAGACCGTCACCGCAAGGGCGAGCGTGGTCAGCGCGGTGAGCGGCACCGTACGGCGGGGGCCCCGTATGAGACGGCCGGTCGGCTGCATGCGTGACCTCCGCTCCGCCCGCGGCAGCCGGACCGCCTGGCTGCACCCTGTGCGATCACCCTGTGCCGGTGGCCCCGGGTCCGCTCGCTGGGTGCGACCGATCGTGGGTTTCCATGGAATTTCCGCAGACGTCCTGGTGCGTGACGCAGGTCACAGGAATGTCGGGAAATATCCGGGGACCTTCTCCCCGTTTGACCGTGTGTCCATACGGAACGGGGACGTTCCCTCGGAGAGCAGCCGGGGGAACGGGCCGGCAGAACCACCGCAGTGAAGGAGCAGGCCGTGACGACCGCCGCCAGTGTGCAGAGCCGGGCGCCCCGGATGCGCGCCGACGCCCTGCGCAACCGGGAGCGGATCATCGCCGCCGCCCGTGAGATGTTCGTCGAGCACGGCGCCCAGGTGCCGCTCGACGAGATCGCCCGCAGGGCCGCCGTCGGCAACGCCACGGTCTACCGCCACTTCGCCGACCGCGACGTACTGATGCGGCAGGTGGTCGTCTCGGTGCTCGACCGGGTCACGGACCTGGCCGAGCGGGCCGTCGCCGCGGCGGACACGGCGGGCGGCGACCCGTCCGCCGAGCTGCGGCGGTTCGTGCACGCCGCCGCCGACGAGCGGATCGGCGCGCTGTGCCCGCTGCTCACCGCCGGCTTCGACAAGGACCACCCGGACCTCATCGCGGTAAGGCTCCGCCTCGAAGCCGTGCTCGATGCGCTCCTGGAGAGGGCGCGCACCGCAGGGCGGCTGCGTGCCGACATCGGCGTCGGCGATCTGATGATCGCCCTCTCCCAGCTCACCCGACCGCTGCCCGGCACCGCCTGTTCGGGCATCGACCGCTACGTACACCGCCATCTGCAGCTTTTCCTCGACGGCCTGATGTCGCCCGCCGGATCCGTCCTGCCCGGCACGGCCGCCACCCTGGAGGACCTGCGGCAACGGGCCTGACCCAGCACCGACGTCCCGACCCCGGCCGGCCACGCCCGGGGCCGGGGGCCCCTGCCGAAGGCAGCCAGGGGCATCACCGAAAAGAACCGGCCAGCCACGGCCGCGTCACACATGGTCCCGGCGCAGTGCGGCGCCCGGACCCTCCCGGCACCGGCCCGGCGACAGCCACGGCCCGCCGGGTCCATCAGTCAGATCAGTTACATAAGTCACATCAGACGCATCAGCGATGAGTTGCACGGCCCCGGCCGAGTCTCATTCGTCGCTTTCCTCGTCTCCTCTCCCTCTCCCGCCCCTCCTCCCTGTCCTTCTCCCTCCTTCTTTCTTCCTCTTCGTTCGTCTCCCTCATCACCACGCAGACGTCACGATCTTGCGCACTATCGAAACGGGTACCTTCATGTCCGAAACCGCCCTCTCCAAGGGACGACACGCCCAGCGGCCGGACGCCGACAACCGGCGTTGGCGCGCCCTCTTCTTCATCGCCCTCGCCCAGTTGATGGTCGTCCTCGACGCGACGATCGTGAACATCGCGCTGCCGTCCGCCCAGCACGACCTGGGCATATCCGACGGCAACCGGCAGTGGGTCATCACCGCCTACGCCCTCGCCTTCGGCGGCCTGCTGCTGTTCGGCGGGCGCATCGCCGACCTGTGGGGGCGCAAGCGGGCCTTCGTCACCGGCCTCGGCGGCTTCGCCCTGGCCTCCGCGGTGGGCGGCGCGGCGCAGAACGAGGTGATGATGCTCAGCGCGCGTGCGCTCCAGGGCGCGTTCGGCGCACTGCTCGCACCCGCCGCGCTGTCCCTGCTCGCGGTGATGTTCACCGACGCCAAGGAACGTGCCAAGGCGTTCGGCATCTACGGGGCGATCGCCGGCGGCGGCGGTGCCGTGGGCCTGATCCTCGGCGGCTTCCTCACGGAGTACCTGGACTGGCGCTGGACCTTCTTCGTGAACGTCCCGTTCGCCATCGTGGCCGCCGCGGGCGCCTTCCTGGTGATCCGCGAGCCCGCCGGCGGCCGCAACCGCTCCCCGCTGGACATCCCCGGCGTGATCATGGCCACCCTCGGCCTCGTGTCCCTGGTGTACGGCTTCACGCACGCCGAGTCCAGCGGCTGGACCGACCCGGTCACCCTCGGCCTGTTCGTCGCGTCGGCCGTGCTGCTCGTCGCCTTCGGCCTCACCGAGTCCAAGGTCAGGGCGCCGCTGCTGCCGCTGCGCGTGGTCGCCGACCGCAACCGCGCCGGCGTGTACCTCTCGCTGGGCCTCGCGATCATCGGGATGTTCGGGCTGTTCCTGTTCCTGACCTACTACCTCCAGGTCGTGAAGGGCTACTCGCCGGTCGAGACGGGCTTCGCCTTCCTGCCGATGATCGCCGGCATGATCACCGGCTCCACGCAGATCGGCGCCCGGCTGATGACCCGCGTCGCGCCGCGGCTGCTGATGGGCCCGGGCTTCCTGGCCGCCGCGCTCGGCATGCTGCTGCTCACCCAACTGGCCGTCGACACCTCGTACGCGGGGCTGCTGCTGCCGGCGATGCTGCTGCTCGGCCTGGGCATGGGCACGGCCTTCATGCCGGCCATGTCCCTGGCCACGCACGGTGTCGAGCCCCGCGACGCGGGTGTGGCCTCCGCGATGGTGAACACCTCCCAGCAGGTCGGCGGCGCCATCGGCACGGCCCTGCTGAACACCATCGCCGCCTCCGCGACCGGCTCGTACCTCGCGGGCCACGCGGCGGGCGCCACCACCGGGCCGGCCCGGCAGTTGGTCCAGCTCCAGGGCATGGTGCACGGCTACACCAGCGCCATCTGGGTCGCCACCGGCATCCTGCTGCTCGCCGCGCTCATCGCGCTGACCTTCGTCACCACCGGGCGCCCTGGCACCGGCGCGCCGACGGCCGCCGGCTCCACCGGGGGCGCCACGCGCTACGGGTCCGCGGGCCGGGAGGCTGCGGACGAGGTGCAGGTGCCGGTCATCGCGCACTGAGGGTGGCACGGTCCCGCGGCGGATCCCGCCGCCGACCTGCCGCCGGTCCTCCGCACGGGTTCCCCGCGCTCCGCAAGGGGTGCGGGGAACCCGTGCGTACGCCTTGCGGCCGGAGCGGTGGATGCGCCGCCCGCGGGCGGCGGGAGGCTGCTCCGGCTAACGGAGCCAGGGCAGGTCCGCACCGGCCTCCCGGGGCTGGAGGCCCTCGGCTATCACTCCCATGATCTCCCCGAGCGTCCGCTGCTGCTCCCGGGTGAGCCGGTCGAAGAGCGCCTGGCGGACCGCCTCCACATGGCCGGGAGCGGCGCGGCCGAGTACCGCGGAGCCCTCGTCCGTGAGGACCGCGAACTGCCCGCGCTTGTCCGACGGGCAGTCCTCGCGGCGCACCCATCCGTGCTTCTCCAGGCGGGCGATGGCGTGCGAGAGCCGGGACCTGGTGATCTTGGCCTGCCTGGCCAGCTCGGTCATCCGCAGCCGGCGCCTCGGTGCGTCGGAGAGCTGCACCAGCAGGCCGTAGTAGAGGTGCGGCATGGCCGCGTCACGCTGGAGCTGGCGGTCCAGGTGGTCGTCCAGCAGCATGGTGGCGTTCATGAAGGAGCGCCAGATGCGCTGCTGCTCGTCGTCGAGCCAGCGCGGCTCCCGCCGGACGGACGCCTCGGCCGCCTCGGACGCCCGCCTCCGTTCGGCCTGCGGTCCGGGGGTGTCGCAGGAAGCGGAGGCCGCGGGAACCGCGCATGAAGCGGGAGCCGTTGTCATGTCACCACTGTAGGGACCGCATGGCGCCATATGTAACAAGCCTGCATATACGACCGGACCCTCTCGTGGCGACTTTGTGTAGATAGCACCCGGTGTACCGGACAACGAGACGTGCGGGACACCCGAGGTGGTGTGTGACGCCTGGTGCGGTGGTGCGGTGGTGCGGTGGTGCGGTGGTGCGGTGGTGCGGTGGTGCGGTGTGGCGGATCCGGGGCGGGTGCGCGGGCCGGGGCCAGGCCGGTGTGCGGGTCCGGGAGGGGGTGCGGGCCCGGGCGGTCTACGGCAGCGGCTTCTCGTACCAGGCCACGTCCCAGTACCTGCCGAACTTCCTGCCCACCTCCCGGTACGTGCCGAGGTGCCGGAAGCCGAAGTGCTCGTGGAGCCGGGTGGAGGGGACGTTGGGCTGGGCGATGCCGGCGTAGGCGCGGTGCACGTCCTCCTCGGCGAGGGCCTCGAAGAGGTGCTTGTAGAGGAGCGTGCCGGTACCGCGGCCGACCGCGTCGGGTGCGAGGTAGACGCTCACCTCGACGGAGGTGGCATAGGCGGGCTTCGCACGGAACGGCCCGGACGTGGCGTATCCGAGGATCGTGCCGGATACCCGGTCCTGAGCAACCAACAGCCGGTGGGGGCCGTCTTGAGGGTGGGAGAGCAGCCACGGGCGCCGTTCATCGGGGGTGAGGACCGAGATGTCGAAGGTGATGGCCGTGTCGCGGACGTAGTGGTTGTAGATGTCCGTGAGTGCGCCCAGGTCGGCCTCGGTACCGGGCCTGACCTGCACTTCCGAGGGTTGGGCAGCCATGTGTTCTTCCCGTGTCGACGTGCAGGATACTGCATGATCAGAAAATTTGACGGTCGGGTTGGGAATTCTGTCCGGATTCCAGTCGTTGTTTCCTTCGGATGCAGGGCACCCGGGCGGTGTCAGGCACCACACGCAACCGCTGAGTACCAGAGCCTACTGACAACCGCTGACAACCGCTGATCACCGACCTGACCACCGTAAGGGAGCACGCATGGCAACCCGTGCCGTCGCCCGTCGACAGTCCGCCTCCGGTGCGACCGAGACGGCAAGCAGTGTTCGCGCCGTAGGCGGCGAGGTCGCCGACCGCGACCTGGTCGGCATGTACCTCGATGAGATCGCGCGCACGCCGCTGCTCGACGCCGCCAAGGAAGTCGAGCTGTCGCAGATCATCGAGGCGGGTGTGTACGCCCGGCAGGTCCTCGACGGGGAGGTGGAGAGCAAGGCGGCCGACAAGGCCGGTGCCACCCGTGAGGAGCTCCGGGCGCTGATGGCCGAGGCCGAGCGGGCCAAGGACATCTTCATCCGTTCCAACCTGCGTCTCGTCGTCGCCGTCGCGCGCCGCTACCCGCGCAGCGGCCTGCCGCTGCTCGACCTCATCCAGGAGGGGAACGCAGGGCTGGTCCGCGCGGTGGAGAAGTTCGACTACCGCAAGGGCTTCAAGTTCTCCACCTACGCCACCTGGTGGATCCGCCAGGCGATCACCCGCTCGATAGCCGACCAGTCCCGCACCATCCGCCTCCCCGTCCACCTGGTGGAGGAGCTGGGCCGGATCCGCCGTGTGCAGCGCGAGTTCAACCGCGAGCACGGCCGCGATCCGGAGCCCCAGGAGGTCGCGGGCGAGCTGGGCACCAGCCCGGAGCGCGTGACCGACGTCCTCGACTGGGCCCGCGACCCCGTCTCGCTGAACATGTCGGTGGACGACGAGGGCGAGACCCAGTTCGGCGACCTGCTGGAGGACACCTCGGCCGTCTCGCCGGAGCAGTCCGTGCTGACGCTGCTGCGCAGCGAGGAGCTGGACGACCTGATCAGCCGGCTCGACGACCGCACCGCCTCCATCATCAAGATGCGGTACGGCATCGAGGACGGCCGCGAGCGCACCCTCACCGAGGTCGGCAAGGAGCACGGCCTGACCCGTGAGCGCATCCGCCAGATAGAGAAGCACGCGCTGCTGGAGCTGAAGAAGCTGGCCCGGGACACCGGGTTCGACGCGGCAGCGTGACAAGACCGGCGCTGCGGAGATTCCCCCGTCACCGCAGCGCCTCCCGGGGGGCTCATGCCCCCCGCGAGCCCCGGCGCCCTCCCCCCGGCGTCGGGGCTCGCTCATGTCCGGACCCGCGGCCGTCCGCCTGCACCGGGGTGTCGGCCTGCGCCGGGGTGTCCGCCCGTGCTGGTGTCCGCCCGTGCCGGGACTGGTGCGCCGGGCCCGGCCGGCTTGGCGCCCCTGTGCCCGTACGGACCGGATCGGTCCCCCGGGAATGCCCGTTTGCTTCCGTACCGTGCCCGAACGCATTTACTTTCCCTCCGTTGCGCCGTACGCTCCCCCGAAACCCACGGCTTCGGACACGAAGAACAGAAAGCCCCACTGCTTACGGCGAGTGCTTACGGCGAGCACGGAGAAGCAGCGCGGAGCAGTGGGAAGCAGCGGGAAAAGGCGCGGAGCAGTGGGAAGAAGCGCGGAGCAGTCAGAAGAAGCGGGACGAAGGGCCCGGCAAGCACCGGAGGAGCCCACGCACACCGGATACCGGAGGGAACAGCACCCGCCATGTACGCCCAGGAGCGGCAACAGGAGATCCTCAGGCTCGCCCGTGACAGCGGCCGGGTCGACGTGCTGTCGCTCAGCGACACCTTCCAGGTCACCGCGGAGACGATCCGCCGCGATCTGAAGACCCTCGACCGCGCGGGCCTGCTCCGACGCGTGCACGGGGGAGCCATCCCCGCGGGACGCCTCGACTTCGAACCGGACCTCGCCGAGCGCGAAGGCACCGCCGCCGACCAGAAGGACCGCATCGCCCGTGCCGCCCGCGCCGAACTGCCCGCCGAGGGCAGCGTCATCCTGGACGCGGGCACGACCGTCGCCCGGCTGGCCGCCGAGCTGCCCGTGGAGTCGACGCTGACCGTCGTCACCCACAGCCTGCCCACCGCGGCCCGGCTCGCCGACCATCCCGGTGTCCAGCTCCACCTCGTCGGCGGCCGGGTACGCCACCGCACCCGCGCCGCCGTCGACGCCTGGGCGCTGCGGGCCTACGCCGAGATCCGCGCCGACGTCCTCTTCCTGGCCGCCAACGGCTTCTCCGCGCAAGGCGGCCTGACCACGCCCGACCTGGCCGAGGCCGCGGTGAAACGGGCGGCGGTCGCCGCCGCCCGCCGCGTCGTCCTCCTCGCCGACTCGGCCAAGCACGGCCAGGAGCACTTCGCCCGCTTCGCCGACCTGGCCGACGTCGACCTGCTCATCACCGACGCCGGCCTGGCCCCCGAGGACGCCGCCGCCGTCGAACGCGCGGGCACCCGGGTCCTGCGTGTCCCGGTGGACGGCCGCCCCGACCCGGCAGGGGCATCCGCGTGATCCTCACCGTCACCCCCAACCCGTCCCTGGACCGCACGTACGAGGTGCCGTCGCTGGACCGCGGCGAGGTGGTGCGGGCGACGGGCGAGCGCATGGATCCGGGCGGCAAGGGCGTGAACGTCTCCCGCGCGGTGGCCGCGGCCGGGCACCGCACCGTCGCCGTCCTGCCGCTCGGTGGGGCCCCCGGCGCGCTCGTCGCCGATCTCCTCGCCGGTCAGGGCATCGAGGCCGTCCCGGTCCCCGTCACCGGTCTGACCAGGTCCAACATCGCCCTCGCCGAACCCGACGGCACCCTCACCAAGATCAACGCGCCGGGTCCCGAGATCACCGGGGAGGAGGCCGAGGCGCTGCTCGCCGCGGTCGGCGAGCGGTCCGCGGGCGCCGATTGGATCGCCTGCTGCGGCAGTCTGCCGCGCGGCCTCGGCCCGAACTGGTACGCGCACCTGGTGGCCCGCGCCCACGCGGTCGGGGCCGGGATCGCGCTGGACACCTCCGGCCCCGCCCTGCTGGCGGCGCTGCGCGAGGGGCCCGACGTCGTCAAGCCCAACCTCACCGAGCTGTCCGCCGCCGTGCGACGCCCGCTCGCCACCCTCGGCGACGCGCTCGGGGCCGCGGAGGAACTGCGCGGCCTCGGGGCCGGGTCCGTGCTGGCGAGCCTGGGCGCCGACGGCCAGCTCCTCGTCGACGCCTCCGGTGCCTGGTACGGCACCGCGCCCGCCGGTGCCGTACGCAGCGACGTGGGCGCCGGGGACGCCTCGCTCGCCGGGTTCCTGATCGCGGGCGGCACGGGGCCCCGCGCGCTCGCCTCGTCCACCGCGCACGGCGCCGCTGCCGTGCGGCTGCCCGGCAGCGCCATGCCCACCCCGTCCGACCTCGTCCCGTCCGCGGTGACGGTCACCGCGGACGTGCCCGTGGACCGCCGCCTCGGCGGCCCGAGGCCATGATCCCTTCCGTACGCGTGCAAAGGAGCCCGCGATGAGCGGCACGATCACCGCGGACCTGGTCGACCTCGACCTGTCCGCCGACACCAAGGAGACCGCGGCGCGCGCTCTCGCCGAACGGATGGCGGCGCTCGGGCGGGTGACCGACCTCGACGGCTTCCTGGCCGATGTCGCCGCGCGTGAGGCGCGGCTGCCCACCGGCCTGGAAGGCGGCATCGGCATTCCGCACTGCCGCAGCGCCCACGTCACGGAGCCCACGCTCGCGTTCGGCCGCAGCGCCCGCGGCGTCGACTTCGGCGCCTCGGACGGCCCCGCCGACCTGATCTTCCTGATCGCCGCACCCGCGGGCGCGGACGACGCCCATCTGACGATGCTCTCCGCCCTGGCGCGCCGCCTCCTGGACGCCGACTTCACCGCGGCACTCCGCTCGGTCGAGGACCCCGCGGGGGCCGCGGCCCTGATCGGCGGCACCGCGGTCCCGGCCGGTGGCGCGGACACCGCGGCGCCGGCGGCACGGGAAACGGCGCAGGAACCGGTACAGCAGCCGGTGCAGGAACCGGTACAGGACCCGGCGCAGGCGGCAGTACAGGCCGCGGCACAGGAAGAGGACGGACACGAGGAGGCGGCGGGACCCGCGGCGGCCGGCGCCCCGGAAAAGTCGGGCACCGGTACGGAGTCGGGCACCGGTACGGAGTCGGGCACCGGTACGGAGTCCGGCACCGGTACGGAGTCCGGCACCGGCGCGGAGTCCGGCCCCGGTACGGCGGGCGCCGTTCCCGCACAACCGCTGCGCATCGTCGCCGTGGCCTCCTGCCCCACCGGAATCGCACACACGTACATGGCCGCGGAGGCCCTGGAGAACGCCGGGCGGGCGGCGGGCGTGGAACTGGTCGTCGAGGCGCAGGGCTCGGCGGGCTTCACCCGGCTCGACCCGGCCGTGATCGCCGCCGCCGACGCGGTGATCTTCACTCATGACGTCCCGGTGCGCGAGAGGGAGCGGTTCGCGGGCAAGCCCACCGTCGACGTGGGGGTGAAGGCCGGCATCAGCCGCCCTGCCGACCTCATAGCCGAGGCCCGCGCCCTCGCCGCCCGCGGCGTCGGGGCGGCAGCCGATGGCGCGGCGGTGCCCGGGAGCGGGAGCGCCGGTGCCGAGGGCGGGGCCGGGGCGCCCGGGGGCGCACCGGCGGTGTCCGGGGCGCGCACCCCCGTCGGGAACACCGGCTCCCACGGCGACGGTTACGCGACGAAGCTGCGCACCTGGCTGATGTCGGGCGTGAGTTACATGGTGCCCTTCGTGGCGGCGGGCGGCCTGCTGATCGCACTCGGCTTCGCGATCGGCGGCTACCGCATCGACAAGGCCCCCTCCGTCGCCGAGCACTTCGCCTGGACCGACCACGGAAGCTGGGCCGCGCTGCTCTTCCAGGTCGGCGGTCTGGCCTTCGGCTTCCTCATCCCGGTGCTCGCCGGCTACATCGCCTACGGGATGGCGGACAGGCCGGGACTCGTTCCCGGGTTCGTCGGCGGCTCCGTCGCGGTCACCATCAACGCCGGTTTCCTCGGTGGCCTCGCCGCGGGTCTGATCGCCGGTGCGGTGGTGCTGGGACTCGGCCGGCTGCGGATACCCGCGCCACTGCGCGGCATCATGCCCGTGGTCGTCCTGCCGCTGGTCTCGTCGATCGTCGTGGGCTTCCTGATGTTCCTGGTGATAGGCAAGCCCATCGCGTCCCTGCAGAGCGCCCTCACCGACTGGCTGAAGGGCCTGTCCGGCACCAACGCGGTCATCCTCGGTGTGGTCCTCGGCCTCATGATGTGCTTCGACCTCGGCGGCCCGCTTAACAAGGTCGCGTACACCTTCGCGGTCGGGGGCCTCGCCGCCCCGACCACCGGCAGCCTCAAGGTGATGGCCGCGGTGATGGCGGCCGGCATGGTCCCCCCGCTGGCCATGGCGCTCGCGACCGTGGTGCGCGGCCGGCTGTTCACACCCACCGAGCGGGAGAACGGCAAGGCGGCGTGGCTGCTCGGCGCCTCCTTCATCACGGAGGGCGCCATCCCGTTCGCCGCGGCCGACCCGCTGCGCGTCATCCCCTCGTCTATGGCCGGCGGCGCGGTCACGGGTGCCCTGTCGATGGCCTTCGGCTGCACGCTCCGGGCCCCGCACGGCGGCATCTTCGTGGTGCCGCTGATCGGCAGGCCACTGCTGTACCTGGTCGCGACAGCCGCGGGTGTCCTCGTCTCGACGGTACTGGTGGTGGCGCTGAAGGGCGCCAAGGCGGCACGGGCGGCGGCCGAGGAGGCGGGGGCGGAAGCCGTGCGTGCGGAAGCCGTGGGGACGGAGGCGGTGGGGACGGAAGCGGTGGGGGGCGGCCGCCGTGGGTGAAGGCGGATGAGCGCACCGGGGACGGGCGGGGTCACCGGGACGGGCAGCCCCACCGGGGCGGCAGGGCGCTCGGACCCGGCGGGCACGGCGGCCACGACGCCTTCGGACCCCGGCCGATCCGCCGGGTCCATAGCTTCGGGCCGTTCTGTCTCATAATCGCCTATCAGTCTTCAGCGCCATAAGGTCTACTGGGTGATATGTCCGAACACGTCTCGACAATTCGACGCATGGGCGTAGCTGTTCTGACTGTGGCGACCGTCGCAGTGACCGTCGTGCGCACCGCGGTGCCGCGCGGCCTGACCGCGCTCGCCCATCTGGTGCGGACGACATCCAGGGTACGTCCGTCGCGCCCGTCCCGCCGGGACCGACAGGCGGGAGGCGCCCGTGTGCGGGAGGGGCACCTGCCGTCCCGGGGCCCGCGCGGTGCGGCCCGGCGGGAGGAGAGCGGCCGCGGCCGGCCCGGCCCGGCCGGATGGCAGCGGGCCCGGGCCCTGGATGCGATGCCCCGCCAGGTGGTGCCGCCGACGGAGTCCGTCGACCTGACCCCCGCGGAACGGGCGGCGTTCGCCGGCCTGGTGCGGCAGTTCAGCGAGGGCCGCCGCTGAACTGGCAGTGCGGCGAGGGCCGCCGCTGAGGCGGTGCGGCGGCGCGGTTCGCCGGGGCGGTGCGGCGCACGGGACCGGGCCCGGGGCCAAGGCAGGGGTCGGGCCGGGGTCGGAGTGACGGTCGGGTCGGATGGTGTCTGCGGACGATGCGTCAGGTGGGTGCGGTCAGGTGGTGCGGGAGGCTCGCTGCGCCATGGCCCCGCGGGCCGCGCTCTCGCTGGTGTAGACCTCGCACATGTGCCGGCCGTCGGGGGTGGCCGTGTGCTCGACCTCCCAGAGGCTGATCTCCCTGCCGTCCGCGAGCAGGAAGGCGTGCTCGTAGAGTGCGTAGCCCAGCCGGGCCTCACCGGCCGGTGAGGGGCGGCCGAACGCCTGCGTGATCTGATGCGCGAAGGCGGTGCCCAGCAGGCGTAACGTGTCCAGGCCCGGCCGGTCGGCGTTCTCCGCGCGCCGCAGCAGACGGCGGGCGTGGTCCGCGGAGTTGTCCTGGACGTACGCGTGGCGCGGGAGCGGAACCGGCGGGGACGGCATGGTGACGGGCAGGTCGAGGCCCACCGGTTCGTCCACCGGGAGCGGCAGCCGTGCCACGGCGGCGCGCATTTCTTCCTCGTCGGTGTAGAGCTCGTGCTGCTCGTGCCGTCCGGGCTGCTCGGTACGGGGTGCCTCGGGAGCGCCCGGCGCGGAGGTCGGGCCGGTGTTGTGGACCAGCTCCCAGAGGGTGACCGCGCTGCCGTCGGCGAGCAGCCAGGTGTGCCGGTAGGTGATGCGGTGCAGGCCGGCGCTGTGGTGCGCGGAGTGCAGCGAGCCGTCGTAGGCCAGGGCGGTGTCGAGGCGCTCCAGGACCTCGTCGGACAGCTCGAAGGAGTTGAGGGCACGGCCGAGGAGCCGCGCGAGATGCTCCTCCGGAGTCTCGGGCGACTCGGCTGGTTCGCACGCTGTTTCGTACGGAACGCTCAAGGTTTCTCCCGGCGTCGCTACATGTCACCTCGTGAGTGCATACCGTAGCCCCTTCCCGGGCCATCATGTCCAGGAACCAGGAAAACGTACGGTCTGCGCGAGAAGTTCCTCATCTGGTCCCCGCAGAAAGCCAGTTCACGCGCATATGCCTGGGCGGCGCGGGTGGACGGGCACACCGTGCCCGTCCACCCGCGCCGTGTTCGCCCTCAAGCGTGACCCGCCTCAGAGTGCGCTGCCGGCTTTCCACGCGCTCCACGACATGTTCCAGCCATTGAGCCCGTTGTCGGGCGCGACGGTCTTGTCCGGTGAGTTCCGCACCGTCACGACGTCCCCGACCAGCGAGTGGTCGTAGAACCACTTGCCCTGCGTGGCGGCCTGGGCGCCCTGGGCGTCCTGAAGACCCACGCACCCGTGGCTGGTTCCCTGCCGGCCGAAGGGCGGGTTGCCGCGCGGGTACCAGTAGTTGCCGTGGATGAAGGTGCCGGAGTTGGTCAGGCGCATCGCGTGCGGCACGTCCGGGATGTCGTACTCCCCGCCGAAGCCGACCGTGGAGCCCAGCATCCGGGTCTGGACGAACTTCTGCGAGATCACCATCTGGCCGTTGTAGGTGGTGTGCTGCGGGCTGCCCGACGAGATCGGGATGGTCTTGAGGGTCTTGCCGTCCCTGACCACCGTCATCGTCTGGGTGTGCACGTCCACCGTGGAGACCTGCGAGCGGCCGATGGTGAACGTCACGGTCTTGTCCTGCACGCCGTACACGCCGTCCGCGCCCTCCACGCCGTCCAGATGGAGCTTCATGGTGACCGTGGAACCGGCCTTCCAGTACGACTGGGGCCGGAAGTCCAGCCGGTTGGCGCCGAACCAGTGGCCGACCACCTCCTGCCCGCTGCTCGACGTCACCTGGATACCGGACTGCACGGCCTTCTTGTCCGTGATCACCTTGTCGAAGGTGAACGAGACCGGCATCCCGACGCCGACCGTGGTGCCGCCGTCCGGGGTGTAGGTGCCGATGAAGCTGTGGCTGGGCGAGACCGTGGTGAACTGCGAGTTGGCGGCCGAGGTGCGGCCCTTGGCGTCCTTGGCCGTGGCGGATATGCGGTACTGGGTCGCGCGCTCCAACTGGTCCTCGGGCTTCCAGACCGAGCCGTCCTCGGACAGCGACCCGGGCACGGACCTGCCGGTTACCGCCTCGGTCATGGTGACCTTGGTCAGCTTGCCGCCGCTGACCTTCACATCGGTGGCGTTGATGGAGGCGTTGGTGGAGCCGTCCTTCGCCGAGATGGCGATCTCCGCGGTGGAGATGCGGCCCGAGTCCGAGCCCTTGCCGCTCGAAGCGCCCTTGCCGCTGCCCTTGCCGTTGTCCGCCTCGGCGTCGCCGCCGCAGGCGGACAGGGTCAGCGCACCGACCGCCAGCACGGCACACGCCAGCAGGGCACGCCGTGTGGCGCGCCTGCGGAACGGCCCCACCGGGTGGGCGCCCCGTACGGCGGTCTCCCGCGCCACCGCTTTCTGTCCCACCATGTCCTGCGTTGTCACGAGCTGCTCCATGTTTTCGTGATGAGCGCGATCTTCGCGACCTGGGCGTTCCAGGTGATCTGCTCCGGTGTGTGTAGAGAGGGCGGCCCGATGGGAACGGTTCCCTCCGTTTCCCTGGCCCCTCCGGCTGTCCACAACCGGTGCCGAGCCCTTCGGAGCCCGGTGTCGAAACGCCCGCCACCGGGCCCGGTGCGGCTCGCGGCGCGGTGGGGGAGTCACCGGGCCGGTACGGCTGCCCGGCCTCCCGGCACTCCCTTGCGGGTGCCCGTCCGGCGCCGCCTGACCGGCGTCCTGCTCCGGCACGGCGCCTGCGGAACACGGGGATCCGCCGTCACCCTCGGGCTCTTATGCCGTCCGGGCCTCGCGGGCCGCCGTCCGCACGGTGAGGGCCGTGCCCGTGGCCACGGTGAGCGCTGCCACGAGTCCCGCCGCGAGGATCGACCAGTGCCCGGCGAACGTGCACGCCAGGATCGCCCCGGCGGAGCCCGGCAGCACCAGTTGCCGTATGACCCCCGCCGTGAAGAAGCGGGAGTGCAGCGCCCATACCGTGACCAGGTACACGGCCATGGGCACCGTCACCGTCGCGTTCGCCGCGAGCCGGGAGAGGTCGGCGTGGCCCACCTCCTTCCGTACAGCGATCTCGATGCCGGCACCGAGCGCCGCCGCCGAGGCGAAGATCACGTAGTGGCCGTAGCCCCAGACGAACGCCTGGCGCCGTGACCGCAGGTGGCCGTGGATGGGGACGGCGAAACAGATCCACCACGCGGCGAACACCAGCAGCAGTCCGCCCGCCGCGTACGGCAGCAACTCGGCGAGCGCGTCGTTCTCCTCGATGCCGGACTTCACGGCGGCGGTGGCCGCGGCGACGGACTCGCTCAGGACGATGATCGTGAACAGCCCGTACCGCTCCGAGATGTGGTGCGGGTGCCAGGAGGACTTCACGCGCCGCTCCGCGTACGGGGACACGCAGATCTCGGCGATCGCCATCGCCAGGAACACCCAGGGCCTGACCGGTCCCGGCGACACCAGCACCCCCAGCCAACCCGCCTGACAGAGCAGCACCCCGCCCGCGTACCGCAGGGCCATGCCGCGCTCGGTGCCCGTCGTCGCACCGGCCACCCGCAGCCACTGGGCGGTGAGGGCGAGCCGCATGACCGCGTAGCCGAGCCGGACGGCCAGGAAATCGTGCTCCGCGAAGACCCGCGAGACACCCGCCGCGAGCACCAGCACCCCGGCGATCTGGACGAGGGTCGCAAGCCGGTAGAGGACGTCGTCGTTGTCGTACGCCGAGGCGAACCAGGAGAACTGCATCCAGGCCCACCAGATGGAGAAGAAGATCATCGCGTAGTCGAGCAGGCCCTCGCCGGCGCGGCCGTCCGCGATCACGCGCACCACCTGGCCGCCCGCCTGGGCGATGGCCACCACGAAGCAGAGGTCGAAGAAGAGCTCCAGCGGTGAGGCGACCCGGTGCGACTCGTCGCGGCGCCGAGCGGAGATCCTGCGCACCGGCCGGAGCTGGGGAGGAAGGCTTCCGGAGGCACCGGAGGCAGGGTCGGAACCGGACGTCATGCTCCCAGCGCAGCAGACCCGGCCCGCCCGGTCTTGTCCGCGGCGCCGTGTCGAGCGGCGGGCTGCCGCGCGGGGCACCGGATGGCGAGGGGGCTCCGGGGCAGGACCGCCGGGGCCGCGCGCCGGGTAGGCTGCGGCCGCTCGGCAGGCCGTGCGCGGCGGGCGGCGGGGGCGCGTCGTACGCTGGTGCCATGACCACCGCTCCCGGCCCCGCGTCGCGTGAACCGAAGGCCGCGCCCGCACCGAAGGACGCGATCGTCTTCGACGATCCGCTGTCGCAGCGGGCCTCGGACGACTCCGACCAGGGGTGGGGCGAGCGGCCCTCCCCAGGCGGTGACAGCGCGGCGGACCTCGCGCGCTTCCTCGACGAGAAGCCGCCCCACCACCTCTGAGCCCCACCGCAGCCGCCAGGCCGCCCTGGTCCCGGCCGACTCGGCCTCAGCCGCCCCGGCCCCCGCCGACCCGGCCACCGGTGCCGGGGCGCCGGCGTGCGGCGACCGGGGCTGGGCCCGGACCCGGCGATCGGCTCACGGCGGCGGACCGACGGCACGGCCGGGGGCCGGGAGAGCGCTGCCGCCACTGAGCGGAGGGCGACCGCCGCGAGGCGGCCCAGGGCCGCTAACGGCCGACGACGGGTCCGCCCCGCTGGGAGACCAGCTCGTCGCGGATCTGCATGAGGACCTCCAGCTCGGAGACCTCCACGACGCCCTTCGTGCCTTCCTTGGCGGCCTTCCGTGCCGCCTGCCGGGCGAGGAACTTGGCCATCGGCAGCACCATCAGGAAGTAGACGACGGCCGCGGTGATCAGAAAGCTCAGGGTGGAGCTGAGCACGGTGCCCCACATGATCGGGACGCCCTTGACCACCGTGCCCGTCTTGAGGTCGTACTGGCAGGAGCCCTTGAGGCACGAGCTGTACTTGTCGAGGTCCTTGGTGCCGAAGGCTCCGACGACGGGGTTGATCACGCCTTTCACCACGGAATTGACGATATTGGTGAATGCGGTGCCGATGACCACCGCAACCGCCAGATCGACGACGTTTCCGCGCATGAGGAAGGACTTGAAGCCCTGCCAGACGCCGGGCTCCTGGTTCACGCTCACCGAGAGGCCTTTCTTCACATGGGTAGCTTGTGGAGTAATCAGCTCCGCAACCTACGGCAGTGCGCGGGCGGCCTGTCCATGTCCCTGACTCCTTTGTGGGACTTGACACGGAAACTTCCCGTGCCCGGGCCCGGGGCGTCAGCACAGCGTCACCGCCAGCCGGGAGCGCGCGCCGGCCCCTGCCAGCCGGGCTGCGGTCGGCCGGGGCACGGAGAGCACGACCAGCGCTCCGTCCACCGCGCTGCCGGTGTCGGTCCGGGGCAGCTCCACGACGCGGGCTCCCTCCGCCACCACCTGCGGCTGCCCGGTGCCGCCCGCGCCCGGTGCGTCGGCCGCGATGACGTCCACGTGATCGCCGGGGTGCAGCAGCCGGACCGCGGCCGCGTCGGCGATGCGTACCGGGGCGGTCACCAGCTCGGGAGCGGGGCTCGCCCTGTGCGGGGCGGCCGTGCGGCCCTCGGCCTGCGCCCTTGCCCGGCCGGTGTCGGCTGCGCCGGCCGCGACGAGGGCGGCGGCGGTCATCGCCAGGCCGGCGGCCACCGCACGCCTGCGGTGCCGGATCAGCCGGCGGAGCCGGGGATGGCCCTCCCGCACCCGCACCGGGGAGAAGTGCGGTACCTCACATGTGGGTGGCGCGTCCCCACCGCGGGCGCTCCCCCGCGGGCCCGCGGGAAGAGGTGGGCGGGGGTGCGGGAAGGCCGACGCGGTGGGTTGCGGCAGCGGCGGGGCCGCCGCGGGGGCGTGCGGGCCGGTCCGAGGGCCGGCCACGGAGGACGAGGGGTGCGAGGGGTGCGAGGGGTGCGAGGGGTACGAGGGGTGTGAGGACGAGGGGTAGTGCGACATGACGGCCACCGCCTGCGTGAGAGTCCAACGATGCCCTCCCACGATGCGGTGGTCCGCCCGGTCCCGCTGAGCCCCGTGGACAACTCACGGGTTGTGGAGAACCTCGCCACCCGAAGGTGGGATTCCGCGGCAGAGCCCGGGAATCCGGCCCAGGCCCGCAACGCCCCGCCTCACGATGACGCTCCCACCCCACGGATGGCGTCCCATCTCACGGATGGCGCCCTCTGCTCCACGGCCGGCGCCCGCGCCACGGCAGAGCACCGCCTGCCCAGGGAGTGACACCCCTGCACACGGGACGGCACCCCTGCTCAGGAAAAATGGCGCCCCCTGCACACGGGACGGCACCCCCCGCTTCAGGGACGGTGCCTCGCCGCACGGAAGAGGAGTCGCCTCACGGACGATGTCCGCGAGGCAGGCCCCACCTCACGGGCTCATGGCCTCACGGCAGCCGGATGCCGGTGTCCGAACCGTTCAGCGCACTGCCGCACAGGCAGTCGCGGTCCGCCTCGGCGGGCAGCTCGGCCACCACGTCGAACAGGACCGACCGCAGCCGGTCCACATTGGCGGCGAACACCTCCAGGACCTCCTCGTGCGAGACGCCCTCGCCGGCCTCCGCGCCCGCGTCCAGGTCGGTGACCAGCGTCATCGAGGTGTAGCAGAGCTCCAGCTCACGGGCGAGCGCGGCCTCGGGATGACCCGTCATGCCCACCACGGACCACCCCTGGGCGGCATGCCACCGGGACTCGGCGCGGGTCGAGAAGCGCGGGCCCTCGATGACCACGAGGGTGCCGCCGTCGACCGGCTCCCAGTCCCGGCCGCGGGCAGCCTTCACGGCGATCCGGCGCCCCGTCGAGCAGTACGGGTCGGCGAGGGACACGTGGACCACGTTCGGAGTCGTCCCGTCCGCCAGCGGCACACCGTCGTAAAAGGTGTTCGCACGGCTCTTCGTGCGGTCCACAAGCTGGTCGGGAACGAGGAGCGTGCCCGGCCCGTACTCGGACCGCAGGCCGCCCACCGCGCAGGGGCCGAGCACCTGGCGCACGCCCACGGAGCGCAGCGCCCACAGGTTCGCGCGGTAGTTGATCCGGTGCGGGGGCAGGTGGTGGCCGCGGCCGTGACGGGGGAGGAAGGCCACCCGCCGGCCCGCTACCTCGCCCAGGAAGAGGGAGTCGCTCGGCGCCCCGTACGGGGTGTCCACCTGGACCTCGGTGACGTCGTCGAGGAAGGAGTAGAAGCCCGAGCCGCCGATGACACCGATCTCGGGCTGGGTCGCGTTCGCCTTGTTAGCCATGCTCAGCACAGTATCCGGAGCCGATGGCGCCCGAGGCCCCGCCGTGGAATTGGCAGGCTCGGTGAGGGGCGGAGGGCGTCGACCGCCCACAGAAGACCAGGTGGCGGGGGGTTCGGGACCGTGCGCCGGACGGGAACGGGTGGGGGAGCCGCCCCCAGGACAGCTCGCGACCCGGCACCGCCCACCTGCCGCAGCGCACCCGGCACCGCATACGGGAAAGGGGCCCACGCGCGTAGGGAGCCCTGCGGCCCCTGTGCACGCAGGGCACCGAGGAGCTGCCCCTGCGCACCGGAACCGCACGGAAACATGCCTCAACATGCCTCGCGCACGGGTGAGCGGGCCGGAGCGGGCGGCCGGAACGACGTACGCGCAGCGGATGGCCGGACGACGCAGGGCAATGGCCCGCACCGCATGCCGAGCGGACGGTGTGCCGAGCGGAGCGGTACGGGCGGGGAGTGCTACGCCGCTGAGGAGCTGCTCGACGAGCTGGTGCTGGAGGACGTGGAGGAGCCGGAGCCCTTGGAGCCCGAGTCCTTCGAACCGGAGTCCTTGGAGCCCGAGTCCTTGGAACCGGACGAGGACGAGCCGGAGTCCGCGGAGCCGGAGGACTTGGATCCGGACGCCTTCGAGGACGACGACCCACTCGACGAGCTGCGGCTGTCGTTGCGGTAGAAGCCCGACCCCTTGAAGACGATGCCGACGGCGGAGAACACCTTCTTCAGGCGCCCACCGCAGTTGGGGCACTCGGTCAGAGCGTCGTCGGTGAACTTCTGGACCGCCTCAAGGCCCTCGCCGCACTCGGTGCACTGGTACTGATAGGTCGGCACTAGTCTTCCTCCTGGCACTCTCACTCGTTGAGTGCTAACGACGGTCCATAGTGACGTATTCCGCGATCGGAGTCCACTGCCGCCGGACCGCGGTGACCCACGCCACGCGTGCCGCCACCGCGCCGTCACGTGTGCCGCCACCGCGCCGTCACGTGTGCCGCCACGCGCGGCGTGCCGCTCCCGAAGGCCGCCCGCCCCTGACCCGCGCAGGTCGCCGCGCCCGCCTGGCACCGCGGCCCGCCGCCGGCTCACCGCCGCGCAGGCCCCCCGCGGCCCCGCTGCTGCCCGCCGCTGCCCAGCCATCCGGCCAGCTTGCCGCCCTGGGCGACCGCGCGCAGGCGGCGTTCCGCGGCGTCCCGCACCGGGTCCGTGGCCACCACCAGGAGTTCGTCGCCCTGCCGCAGCAGGGTGGTGGGCAGGGGAACGAACGAGGTGCCGTCGCGCACCACCAGGGTGACGGCGGAGCCGGGGGGCAGCCGCAGCTCGTTGATCTCGACGCCGTTCATCCGGGAGCCGGTGGGAATGGACACCGACAGGAGGTGACCGCGCAGCCGCTCCAGGGGTGCCGACTCGATGCCCAGGTCCGCGGCCCCCTCCAGGTCGCCCAGGTGCAGCTTCCTGGCCAGCCACGGCAGGGTGGGGCCCTGGATGAGGGTGTAGACCACGACCAGGACGAAGACCATGTTGAAGATCCGGCGGCTGTCCTGGACGCCGGTCACCATGGGGATGGTGGCCAGGATGATCGGCACGGCGCCGCGCAGCCCGGCCCAGGACAGCAGAGCCTTCTCCGGCCACGTCACACGGAACGGCAGCAGGCTGAGCACGACCCCGACGGGCCGGGCCACCACCGTCAGCACCAGGCCGACGACGAGCGCGGGCAGGATGTCGTGCACCAGGTCGTGCGGGGTGGCCAGCAGGCCGAGCAGGACGAACATGCCGATCTGGGCGATCCAGCCGAGTCCCTCGGCGAAGCCGCGGGTGGCGGGCCAGTGCGGCAGCCGCGCGTTGCCCAGCAGGACCGAGGCGAGGTACACGGCCAGGAAGCCGCTGCCGTGCGCCAGCGCGCCGGCGGCGTACGCGGTCACCGCGATGGCGAGTACCGCGATCGGATAGAGGCCGGAGGCGGGCAGTGCCACACGGCGCAGGCCGTAGGCGCCCATGAGGGCGATGGCGGTCCCGACCGCGGCGCCGATCGCCAGCTCCATGGCGATGTTCCCCAGGAGCGTGTACCAGTGCTCGACGGGGCCCGATGCGGAGAAGGCCACCACGAGGATCACCACGGGGGCGTCGTTGAAGCCGGACTCGGCCTCCAGGACGCCCGTGATGCGGGCCGGCAGCGGCACCTTGCGCAGCACCGAGAAGACGGCCGCGGCGTCGGTCGACGAGACCACCGCGCCGATGATCAGGGACTGCCGCCATTCCAGCCCGACCAGGTAGTACCCGGCGGCCGCCGTCACTCCCACACTCACCGCGACGCCGACCAGGGAGAGCGCGACCGCGGCGGGCAGGACCGGCTTGATCTCCTTCCACTTGGTGCCCAGGCCGCCTTCGGCGAGGATCACCACCAGGGCGGCGTAGCCGACCATCTGCGTCAACTCGGCGTTGTCGAAGGCGATGTTGCCGATGCCGTCCTGGCCCATGGCGATGCCGATGCCGAGGTAGACGAGCAGGCTGGGCAGCCCGCTGCGGGACGAGAGGCGGACCGCTGCCACCGCGACGAGCAGCACGAGCGAGCACACGAGCAGGAGCTGGTTGAGGTCGTGGACAGTCAGCGGCCGTTCCTTCCCCTTCTGGACCCGAGTGCCGGCCTCGTGCGCGGGCGTGCCGCCGTCCGCGCGTCCGGGCGCCCGGGCCGGGCACACCAAGTACTTCGTTACCTTACCTAATCGTTAACGGTTTCTTGACGCGTTCCCGGCAGTCGGCGACGCACGCAGGGGTCGCGGGGAGTCGGCGGCGTGGCCGGGAGGGCGCCTCCAGAGCCATGGCCGCGTCCGGGGCCCACAGGTCCTGCGCCTATGGTTGCTCCAGCGCTCGCGCGCCACCGGCCGCACGGCCGCCCGCACTTCTGCCCGTACGTCCACAGACCGCACGTTTCCCGACCGCCCACTCCGCCCTGCCCATCGCGAAGGACTGCAAGGACAGCGATGCCCTCCACCACCACCGCTTCTTCCGGTCGAAAGTCCGGCAAGTCCGGCCGGCAGAAGGGGCGCCGTGCGCGTCTCCTCGTGCTCCTCCTGGTCCTGGCCATCGTCGCGGGCGTCGGCTACGGCGCGTACTGGAGCGTCAGCACGGTGCGCGCCTCCTTCCCGCAGACCAAGGGATCGGTCCGGCTCCAGGGTCTGGCGGGCCCCGTCGACGTGAAGCGCGACGCCCACGGCATCCCGCAGATCTACGCCTCCTCCGACCGGGACCTGTTCATGGCGCAGGGCTATGTGCAGGCCCAGGACCGGTTCTGGGAGATGGACGTCCGCCGTCATACGACCTCCGGGCGGCTCTCCGAGATGTTCGGCAAGAGCCAGATCAAGACCGACGAGTACCTGCGCACGCTCGGCTGGTACCGGGTGGCGCAGCAGGAGTACGACTCCAAGCTCTCGCCCGACACGAAGAAGTACCTCCAGGCGTACTCCAGGGGTGTCAATGCGTACCTGGCCGGCCGCGACGCCGCCGACATCTCCGTCGAGTACGCCGCCCTGGGCTTCACCAACGACTACAAGCCGCAGAAGTGGACCCCGGTCGACTCCGTCTCGTGGCTGAAGGCGATGGCCTGGGACCTGCGCGGCAACATGCAGGACGAGATCGACCGCTCCTTGATGACGAGCCGGCTGAGCGCGGCGCAGATCAAGGACCTCTACCCGGAGTACCCCTACGACCTGCACAAGCCCATCGTCCAGGAGGGTTCCTACAACGCCGTCACGGACACGTACGACGGCACCCGGACGGGCACCGCGGGCGCCCAGACGGGCACCGGCACGCAGACTGGCACCGGCGGGTCGCAGCCGCCTGCGACCGGGGGGGCGGCGGGCAACGCGGCGGGCACCGGGCTCGCGGACGACGCGGCCGCTCCCGGCGGGCTGCAGAACCAGTTGTCGGCCGTCTCGGACGTGCTCGACGGCATCCCGTCCGTCTTCGGGCCGAGCGGCAGCGGCATCGGGTCCAACTCCTGGGTCGTCTCCGGCGCGCACACCATCACGGGCAAGCCGCTGCTGGCGAACGACCCGCACCTGGCGCCCGAGCTGCCCTCCGTCTGGTACCAGATGGGCCTGCACTGCCGCGCCCTGTCCGCCGGGTGCCACTACGACGTCTCCGGCTACACCTTCGCCGGGATGCCCGGAGTGGTCATCGGCCACAACCAGGACATCGCCTGGGGCATGACCAACCTGGGCGCCGACGTGACCGACCTCTACCTGGAGAAGCTCTCCGGCAACGGCTACCAGTACGGCGGCCAGGTGCTGCCGTTCACCTCACGCAAGGAGACCATCGAGGTCGCGGGGGGCAAGCCCAAGACGATCACGGTCCGCGAGACGAACAACGGCCCGCTGCTCTCCGACCGCGACGAGGAACTGGTCAAGGTGGGCAGGAAGGCATCCGTGGACGCCGCGGCACCGGACCGCGGCGACGGCTACGGGGTCGCGCTGCGCTGGACCGCCCTGACGCCCGGCAGGTCCATGGACGCGGTCTTCGAGCTGGACCGCGCGCAGGACTGGCAGCAGTTCCGCAAGGCGGCCGGCGACCTGGAGGTGCCGTCCCAGAACCTGGTCTACGCCGACACCAAGGGCAACATCGGCTACCAGGCCCCGGGGCGGATCCCCGTGCGGCCCAAGGGCTACGACGGCTCGCTGCCCGCGCCCGGCTGGGACCCGAAGTTCCACTGGACCGGCAGGTACATCAAGCAGGCGGCGCTGCCCAACGAGTACAACCCGGAGCGCGGCTACATCGTCACCGCCAACCAGGCCGTCGTCGACAAGGACAAGTACCCCTACCTCCTGACCACCGACTGGGAGTACGGCACCCGCAGCCAGCGGATCACCGACCTGATCCAGTCGAAGATCAAGAACGGCGGCAAGATCTCCCCGGACGACATGCGCCAGATGCAGATGGACAACAGCAGCGAAATCGCCAAGCTGCTGACGCCCAAGCTGCTGAAGATCGACGTCTCGGACAAGTACGTCCGCCAGGCCCAGAAGCTCCTGGAGGGCTGGGACTACACCCAGAACCCGGACTCGGCGGCGGCTGCCTACTTCAACGCCGTCTGGCGCAACATCCTCAAGCTGGCGTTCGGGAACAAGCTCCCCAAGGAACTGCGGGTCAAGGGCCAGTGCCTGAACGTGCTGCCCGCCGACAAGACCGCCCCCGCGGACGAGGAGCAGCACCTGGTGACCGAGTGCGGCGAGCGCGACGCGGACTCCGCGCAGCCGGACGGCGGCGACCGCTGGTTCGAGGTGGTCCGCCGGATCGTGAACGACCAGGACAACGCCTGGTGGCAGTCGCCCAAGACCCGCCTGGAGCCCGCCACCAAGACCCGCGACCAGCTCTTCGCACGGGCCATGAAGGACGCCCGCTGGGAGCTCACCGCCAAGCTCGGCAAGGACATCGACACCTGGAGCTGGGGCCGTCTGCACCGGCTGACCCTGAAGAACCAGACCCTCGGCACCGAGGGCCCCGGCTTCCTGCAGTACGTCCTCAACCGCGGCCCGTGGAACCTGGGCGGCGGCCAGGCCGCGGTCGACGCCACCGGCTGGAACGCCGCCGGGGGCTACGGGGTCATCTGGGTGCCGTCCATGCGGATGGTGGTCAACCTCAAGGACCTCGACAAGTCCAAGTGGATCAATCTGACGGGTGCCTCGGGCCACGCCTACAACGCCCATTACACCGACCAGACGGACAAGTGGGTCAACGGCGAACTGCTCGGCTGGGCCTACTCGGAGAAGGCGGTCGACAAGAGCACCGAGGACACCCTGGTGCTGCGGCCCTGAGAGGCCGGCCGCGGGGCGGGCACGGCCCGCCCCGCGCTGCGCCGCCGGTGCCGGGGGACGGGCCCGCAGGCGTACCGTGCCCGCCCGCCCGCGGCGCCACGGCCCCCACGGCGCCACGGCCCCGCGGCGCCACGGCCCCCGCGGCGCCGCGGTGCCCCCGACGTCAGAACCGCCGCGTCCCCGACGGCGTCACCACCGCCTGCACGGGACGGTCGTGCGGCAGTCCCGGCAGCCGCTCCACGACCTCCGCGTCATACAGCAGCACCACGAGGGCGGCAGCGGCGTCCGCGGCCGCCAGACGGGCCAGCACGCGGTCGTACGAGCCTCCACCGCGGCCCAGGCGCGTCCCCCGGGCGTCGACGGCGAGCCCGGGCAGCAGGACGACGTCGGCCCCGAGCACCGCGTCGGGGCCCAGCGGCCCGCCAAGCGGCTCGTGCAGCGTCAGCCGCCCCGGGCGGGGCACGCCCACCACCGACTCCGGGCCCTCGTAGACGCCCCAGTCCAGGTCGTTGTCCGGCAGCAGCACCGGCAGCAGAACGCGCACACCGCGCGCGTGGAGCGCCTCCAGCAGGTCGCCGGTGCCGGGCTCGTGGCCCACGGAGACATACGCCGCCACCGTCCGCGCCCGCGCCATCTCGGGCAGTTCCAGGGCCCGCCGCGCCAGCAGCCGCGACGCCCCCCGCACGTCATCCTCCGTCAACCTGTCCCTCACCGACAGGAACCCTTGCCGCAAGGCGCGCTTGTCAGCATCGCAACCCTCGGGGAACTTCTTCCCGGGATGACGCATCGGGCGCTCACAAACCTCTCTATATGCACTCATATGCTGATGAATTATGTAGAGGCTCAGTTACCTCGCATAGTCACCCGTTATGGTGGCCGCATGACTGAGTCTCCGCACCCCCCCATCAGCAAGGCCGTTATTCCCGCGGCGGGCCTCGGTACGCGTTTCCTTCCGGCCACGAAGGCCACTCCCAAGGAGATGCTGCCCGTCGTCGACAAGCCGGCGATCCAGTACGTGGTCGAGGAGGCCGTCTCCGCGGGCCTCCACGACGTCCTCATGGTCACGGGCCGCAACAAGCGCCCCCTGGAGGACCACTTCGACCGGAACTACGAGCTCGAAGAGGCTCTCTCCAAGAAGGGCGACAGCGCCAGGCTCGCCAGGGTCCAGGAGTCCAGCGACCTGGCCACCATGCACTACGTGCGCCAGGGCGACCCCAGGGGCCTCGGTCACGCCGTCCTGTGCGCCGCCCCGCACGTCGGCAGGGAGCCCTTCGCCGTCCTCCTCGGGGACGACCTGATCGATCCCCGCGACCCGCTGCTCGCCCGGATGGTCGAGGTGCAGAAGCAGCAGGGCGGCAGCGTCGTCGCCCTCATGGAGGTCGATCCCGCCCAGATCCACCTGTACGGCTGCGCGGCGGTGGAGCCGACCACCGACGGCGACGTCGTCAAGGTCACCGGCCTCGTCGAGAAGCCGGACACCGCGGACGCCCCCAGCAACTTCGCCATCATCGGCCGCTATGTCCTCGACCCCGGCGTCTTCGACATACTGCGTCAGACGGAACCCGGCCGAGGTGGTGAGATCCAGCTCACCGACGCGCTCCAGCAGCTCGCCGTGGACGAGAAGGCGGGCGGCCCGGTGCACGGCGTGGTCTTCAAGGGACGCCGGTACGACACCGGAGACCGTGGCGACTACCTGCGTGCCATTGTCAGACTCGCGTGCGAACGTGAAGACCTGGGCCCGGACTTCCGCACCTGGCTCCGCCGTTACGTCACCGAGGAGATGTAGCAACTTTGAGCAGCACCGCCATTCCGCATGCCGCAGGTCAGGACCACGTCTGGTCGGTGACCGAGCACCTGGAGGACATCCTCGCCACGGTCCGTCCGCTGGACCCCATCGAGCTGCACCTCCTGGATGCACAGGGGTGCGTCCTCGTCGAGGACATCGCGGTGCCGCTCTCCCTCCCGCCCTTCGACAACAGCTCCATGGACGGCTACGCGGTCCGCACCGTGGACGTCTCGGGCGCCGGTGAGGAGTTCCCCGCCGTACTGACCGTCATCGGGGACGTCGCCGCGGGGCAGGCCCAGCAGCCCACCGTCGGCCCCGGGCAGGCGGCCCGCATCATGACCGGCGCCCCCGTGCCGCCCGGCGCGGACGCGGTGGTGCCCGTCGAATGGACCGACGGCGGCCTCGGCGGGGGCCCCGTCTCCGGGATGCGGGCGCACAGCCAGGCCCCGGAGGGTGCCTCGGGCGAGGTCCGGGTGTACCGGCCGGCGGACAAGGGTGCCCATGTGCGCGCCCAGGGCAGTGACGTGCGCGCCGGCGACCGCGCCCTCCAGGCCGGCACGGTCCTCGGCCCCCCGCAGATCTCCCTGCTCGCCGCCGTCGGCCGCAGCGCGGTACGCGTGCGCCCGCGCCCGCGTGTGGTCATCCTGTCCACCGGCAGCGAACTGGTCCAGCCCGGCGCGGACTTGCGGCCCGGCCAGATCTACGACTCCAACAGCTTCTCCCTCACCGCCGCCGCCCGCGACGCGGGTGCCCTCGCCTACCGGGTGGGCGCGGTCTCCGACGACGCGGACACCCTGCGCGCCACCATCGAGGACCAGCTCATCCGCGCCGACCTCCTGGTGACCACCGGCGGCGTCAGCGTCGGCGCGTACGACGTCGTCAAGGAGGCCCTGTCCACCATCGGCGACCCCGCGGACCCGGGCGATCCCGCCGTGGGCAGCGGCATCGAGTTCCGCAAGCTCGCCATGCAGCCCGGCAAGCCCCAGGGCTTCGGCACCATCGGCCCCGAGCACACCCCGCTCCTCGCGCTCCCGGGGAACCCGGTCTCGTCGTACGTCTCCTTCGAGCTGTTCGTCCGGCCCGCGATCCGCGCCCTCAGGGGCCTTCCCGACGTGCACCGGCCCACCGTCAGCGCCACACTCCGCGCCGACCGGCCGCTCACCTCGCCGGCCGGCCGCAGGCAGTTCCTGCGGGGCGCGTACGACCCCGACACGGGCACGGTGGCTCCCGTCGGCGGCGCCGGCTCCCACCTGGTGGCGGCGCTCGCCCATGCCGACGCCCTCATCGCCGTTCCCGAGGACACGGTCTCCGTGGCGCCCGGGACCAAGGTGGAGACGATCCTGCTCGGCTGAGGCCCGGACCCGCGCGGTACCGTGTCGCGCACACAGGGCCCGTGCGCGGCACCGCACGGGCCAGGACCGGGAGCGCACAGAACATGACCGCGATGTCCCGGGGGGAGACCCCCGGACCCGCCCGGCAGGGCCGGGAGGGCGAGCACGACCAGGGGGACCGGCCGGCGCCGGGAACCCCTCCAAGCGGCCGGGACGACAACGACCGGCTGACGCACATCGACGAGTCGGGCGCCGCCCGTATGGTCGATGTCTCGGGCAAGGACGTGACCGCCCGCACCGCGCGCGCGAGCGGCCGGGTGCGGGTGTCCCCGCGGGTCGTCGAGCTGCTGCGCGACGGCGGCCTGCCCAAGGGTGACGCGTTGGCCACGGCGCGGATCGCGGGCATCATGGGAGCCAAGCGCACACCTGATCTGATCCCGTTGTGCCACCCCCTCGCCGTCTCCGGCGTGACGGTCGAGCTGTCCGTCGCGGACGACGCCGTCGAGATCCTGGCGACCGTCAGGACCACGGACCGCACCGGCGTCGAGATGGAGGCCCTCACCGCGGTCTCCGTGGCCGCGCTCACGGTCGTCGACATGGTGAAGGCCGTCGACAAGGCGGCCGTGATCACGGACGTGCGCGTCGAGGAGAAGACCGGCGGCAGGTCGGGCCACTGGACGCGCCCGGAGGCACAGGCATGACCGAGCAGCACCCCCGCGACCCCTCGCACCCCCACGACGCCCCGCACCCCCACGACCCCCCGCACGTCCCGCATGCCGCGCACGCCGAGGGCGCCCCCGGGGACCCGGCGCGCGCCCTCGTCGTGACCGCCTCGAACCGCGCGGCGGCCGGCGTCTACGAGGACACCGGCGGCCCCCTGATCGCCGAACGCCTCCGGGAGCTCGGTTTCGCCGTCGGCGGCCCCCGGGTGGTGCCGGACGGCGATCCCGTGGAGCGGGCGCTGCGTGAGGGCGTCGCGGCCGGGTACGACGTCATCCTGACGACCGGCGGCACCGGTATCTCCCCGACCGACCGGACCCCGGAGGCGACCCGCGCGGTCGTCGACCACGAGGTGCCGGGCATCGCGGAGGCCATCCGGGCGTTCGGACGGGAGAAGGTGGCGACGGCGGCCCTCTCGCGGGGCCTCGCCGGAGTCGCCGGCCGAACGCTGATCGTCAATCTGCCCGGGTCCACCGGTGGTGTACGCGACGGCCTGGCCGTCCTCGCGCCGCTCCTGCCGCACGCCGTGCAGCAACTGCGCGGCGGCGACCACCCCAGACCCTCCCCCGGTGCCGGGGGAGCCTGGGAGGTCCCCCCGGGGGGTGCGCGCTGAACAGCCCGTCCTGGCCGGTCGAACTGGTGGACGGCGACATCGCCCTCCGCCCCATAAGGCTGCGTGACCAGCGCGTCTGGCGGGAGGTGAACCGCCGCAACCGGGACTGGCTGCGCCCGTGGGAGGCGACGATCCCGCCGCCACCGCCGACCGGTCCGATGACCCAGCGGCCCACCTACCGCCAGATGGTCCGCCATCTGCGCGCCGAGGCGCACGCGGGACGGATGCTGCCGTTCGTCGTCGAGTACCAGGGCCGCATGGCGGGCCAGTTGACCGTCGCCGGCATCACCTGGGGCTCCATGTGCTCCGCCCACATCGGCTACTGGGTCGACCAGGCGGTGGCGGGCCGCGGTGTGATGCCGACCGCGGTCGCCCTCGCGGTGGACCACTGCTTCCGTACGGTCGGGCTGCACCGCATCGAGGTCTGCATCCGGCCCGAGAACGCGCCGAGCCGCCGGGTCGTGGAGAAACTCGGATTCCGCGAGGAGGGGATCCGCCCGCGCTACCTCCACATCGACGGTGCGTGGCGCGACCATCTGGTGTTCGCGCTCACCGCCGAGGAGGCCCCCGAGGGGTTGCTCGCCCGCTGGCGCAGGGTCCGCGCGGAGAATGCGGACCGGAACACCGCCTGACGGCGCCGGCCGGCGCTCCGGCTTCCGGCCCCGGGGCCCGGTGGTGCGGCCGGACGGCCGGTGTGCGGGGTGCGATGTGCGACCGATGCGCGGGATGTGACCGGTGTGTGGGATGCGACCGGCGTGCGTGACAGTCCGTGCGACCCTCCGCGCTTCCGCACCTCGGATCACACGCCCAAGCCTCCGGCGCCCTTCGGTGACCCCTCCTAATAAAATAAATGTTCGAAAAAAGCGCTCGACTTCGATCGCTTCCCCAACGGAATTCGGTCTCCCAACGGTCGGCTGATCGCACCAGTCGCAAGAAAGGTTCGGAATATCAGCCAGATCGTGCGACACACCGGGGGAATTGGCAGATGGCCTCATGCAAACCCCTCTACCGTGTGAGGCGTGAGCAGCAGCGGCCTCATCTACGCAGTCATCGTCGGGGCCTGGGCCGCCTACTTGGTGCCGATGTGGCTCCGTAGGCAGGACGAGCTGAACGAAGCCCGTCCGACGGAACGCTTCAGTACCGCCATCCGGCTGCTGTCCGGCCGGGCGGGCATGGAGCGCCGGTACGCCAAGGACCTGCAGGCGCGCTCGGAAGCGGCGGACGAGCCGCGGAGCGACCGGAGCGGACCCACCGGCTCGGTGGACGTCCGGGCCCTGGCCGTACCCACCCGCACGGAGCCGCGCCGGCAGCGCGGCGGCCGCGAGGCCGGCGCAGCCGAGGGGCCGCGGGAGAGCAAGGAGCGTCGGGGGCGGGAACCGGAAGGGCACGAGCCGCAGAGCCGCTCGCGCGGCCGCTTCGCGGCAGGCCGCCAGGACAGGTCGCCGTCCGCGCCCGCCCGCCGCGCCGCTGCCGCCCACCAGCACCCGGCCCCGTCGGTGTCCGCTCGGTACGAGCCCGGGCCGGATGCGCAGGGCCGCCAGACCGCCGGTGCCGTCGCGGACACCGGACCCGGTACGGGGGCCGGTGCGGGCAGAGGTGCGGGGGCCGCTACGGGGACGGGTGCGGGCGCGGGTCGGCCGTCGGGCAGAGGGCACACCGGCGCACGCAGGACGGGTGCCGCCGTCGCCACGGGTGCCGCAGGACCTGCCGCTGCCGCGGAGGCCGCGGCACGGGCTCGGCGCTCGAAGGTGCTTGCGCGCCGTCGGCGCACCACAGTGCTTCTGTTCCTCGCCTTCACGCTGGGCGCCGTGGTCGCCGCGGTGGGCGGGATCGCCCTGCTGTGGGTGCCCGGTGTGCCTGCCGTGCTGCTGAGCGGCTACATCGCCTATCTGCGCCGCCAGGAGCGGCGTCGCTTCACCTACACCATGGACCGGCGCCGGGCCGAGGCCGCGGCGCAGCGGCTGCGCGAGCGGCAGCCGGGCAGGCGGCCCGGTGCCGCCGTGCAGGCCGCCGTCGAGGACTCCGACGCTCCGGAGGACACCGACGACGGCCCGGAACCCGGCATGGACACGGAGGCGCAGGCGCTCTCCGCGCTGGCCGCGGACCGCCGAGCCCTCGTGGAGCAGACCGACCACGCCGAGTGGGTCGACCAGCAGCGTGAGCGGCGCCGCGGGCCGGCGCCCGGCGAGAGCTGGGACCCCGTTCCGGTGCCGCTGCCGACGTACGTCACCGCGCCCGTCGCGCCACGCGCCGGAGGCGATGCCGACCGCGGTGCGGCCGACACGTGGAGCGCGGCGCGGTCGTCCCCTGCCGAGCCGCCCGCGGAGGCATCCGCGGGTGCGCAGCCCGCGGACGCCTCCGCGGGAGGGGCGGCGGGATCGCGTGACGGGACGGACACGGGTACGGATGGCTCCGGTGGCTCATCGGCGCGCGGTGCAGGGCGCGGGCGCGGAAGCGCGCGGGGCGGTGCCTCCGGCTCCGGCGCCTCCGGTGCGGCGGGCGCGCGCGATACGAGTGGCGCGCGGGGCGCGGGGGCGGCGCGTGGGCAGGGCAGAAGGGGCCGGCGAGGCGAGGACGGCGCCGCGCCTTCCTCCTCCACCCGCTCCGACCGTCCCTCCGACGACTCCTCCTTCGATGCCCAGGAGCAGGACGAGCCCGGCGGTGGACGCAGCGACGCCCGCAGGGCCGCGTCGGCCCGGCGGGCCCGGGAGCGGGGGCGTACGCCGCTCTTCGACCAGTACGCCGACGGCGATCGGCCGTGGGCGGCCAACCAGTGAGGGACCGGGCCCCGGCAAGGACCGCCGCCGGGGCCGCCGGGCCGACGCGGCCGTCGGGGCCCTGCGAGCCGATGGGTGCGGCGAAGGCCCGTCGCACCGGTGCCGTCCGGCGCCCGGTGTCGAGGCTGATCAGCCCCCGTGCGGTCCGGAACGCGTTTCCGAGCACACCGGGCGGGATGCTAGAGTTTCACTCGTTGCAAGGGCCTGTGGCGCAGTCCGGTAGCGCACCTCGTTCGCATCGAGGGGGCCAGGGGTTCAAATCCCCTCAGGTCCACGCAATAGTCCGTTCACGGTTAACCGGGGAACGGTTCACGAGATCCCGATCAGACGGTCACCGTCGGGTCGGGATCTCGTCGTTTCGGCCGTCGTCGGCACCCGAGTCGGTGGTGGCCGGCACCCGAGTCGGCTGTCGTCGGCACCCAGCCCCTGCCCATCGGCTCGCTGGGGACGATGCCCGTCGAGAGGTGGGCCCGGGCAGGAAGCGGACCCGGGGAAGGCGTCCGGCGGTATGTCGAGCGGCAGTTCCATGCTCCCGGCTCCCGGCTCCCGGCGCGGCCGGCAGCGGTCGGCATTCGGGTGGCTGCCGACACAGCGGTCCTGGCCCTGCTCGGCCCGCGCCGCGGTGGTGAGGACGAGATCCCCGCCGTCTCTGCGGTGCACGAGCAGTCTCGGTGACTCCCGCAGCCGGGCAAGTGCCCGCTTGTTCTCGTTCACCAGCTCGGAGAAGTTCACGGCCGCATGCTCGGCAGCCGCATCTCTGCCATTACTTCGAAACCCCGCCTGGCCCCGTCGCCCAGAGGGGATGGGGCCGGGGTGGTCACCGGCTGCTCACTTCTCCTCGCCCTGCCGCAGCCTCGTTGGCTTCCGCCGTGGCGCGTCCGGCGTCGCGGCGGCCCAGAACGGCGGCGATGCCGAAGCTGGTGGTGCCGACGGCCGGGAAGCCGGCGGCCAGGAAGGCCAGTGCGGAGGGGACGTCCCATGCGTTGGGCAGGACCAGCGGCGTGGGCTTGTGGTGCAGGTCACTGAAGGAGTCGGTCACGGGGCGGCTTTCTGCGGTGGGGACCGCCGGCGGTGGTTCCGTCGCGGGTGCTCTCGTTCTGGGCGGTGCCGGCGTGGGCGTTTTGTTCTGGGCGGTTCCGTGGGCGGGGTGCTCTCGTGCTGGGCGTTTTCGTCGTGGGGTGCGCCTGTCGTGGGGTGCGCCCGTCGTGGGGCGCCTCCGTGCCTAAACCTGCGTCATGGGCGGATGCCTCGTGACGTGCGCCCGTGTCGGGCACGGGTTCTGCCGTGGCTCACGTTAGGGCCGTGACGGTTCGACCCCGGTCGAAGCGGCCCCGCCCCGACAGGCGGGTGAACCGGCCTTTGCCAGGTCCGGTGACGGGATGGCCTCCTCCGCCTCCGGCGGTGAGATGGCCTTCGCCGCGTCCGGGCGGTGAATCGGCCTTCGCCGCGCGGCCGAACGGCCTTCGCCGCGTCCCGAGGCGAGACCGTCCTCGCTCCGGCCGGCGGCGAGGCGGACTTCGCTTCGAGCGGCGTCGAAGCATGGCCGGACTAGCGTGAGGGGCATGGAGCGATCGTCATACGTGTCGGGGCAGGGTGTGTCCGGCGGTGGGGACAGCGACATCGCGGCCGTCGGTGCCCTGGTGGCCGATCCCGGGCGGTGCCGGATCCTGTTGGCGCTGGACGACGGCCGGGCGCTTCCGGCGAGCAGGCTCGCGGCGGAGGCCGGGGTCAGCGCGGCGACGGCCAGCAGCCACCTGGGCAAGCTGACCACCGCGGGGCTGCTGACCGTCGAGCCGCACGGGCGGCACCGGTACTACCGGCTGGCCGGGCCCGCGGTGGGCGACCTGATCGAGGCGCTCCAGCGGCTGGCGCCGGCCGCGCCCGTCACGTCGCTGCGGCAGAGCAGCCGGGCCCGGGCGCTGCGGCGGGCGCGTACCTGCTACGACCACATCGCCGGGCGGCTCGGCGTCGAGCTGATGAGGGCGATGATCGAGCGGGGGCACGTGGCCGGTGGCGACGGCACCCATGATCCGGCGGCGGCCGTGGCGGACGCGCGTACGGGCTACGGGAAGGACGTGGACTACGCCCTGACCGCCTCCGGGAAGGCGTTCCTGGCGGAGTTCGGGGTGCGGATCCCCGAGCGGCGGCGGGTGATGCGGTACTGCGTCGACTGGAGTGAGCAGCGCCACCACCTGTCCGGGGCGGTCGGGCGGGGGCTGCTCGACCGGGTGCTGGAGCTGGAGTGGGTACGGCGGGCGGGGGACAGCCGGGCCGTACACGTCACCGAGGCGGGCGCCGGGGGGTTCGCGCGGGTGTTCGGGGTGCGGCTGTAGGGGGCGGCAGGCGGGCCGTGGCCCGGGGGGTTGCACGCGCGCCGTGCCCCCGGGGGTCGCAGGCGGGCGGCCCCGAGGATTGCGGCACCCGGGCCGCGGCCTCACGGACCCGGGGCGCTCCGGTATTCCGAGGTGGGGCGCGGCCGGTCTGAATTAGTCTGCCGTGCATGAACATCTGCCGTGTCTCGTTCGCTCACCCCGACGCCGTCAAGCTCAACGACCGGGTGCAGCTTGAGTACGCCGAGCGGTACGAAGAGGGTGACGGGGACGTCACACCGTTGGACACGGCGATGTTCGAGCCGCCGCGCGGGCTGTACCTGATCGGGTACGACGACCGGGGCGTGCCGGTGGCGACCGGGGGCTGGCGCGCCCAGGACGAGGACGAGATGGGGTACGTGGACGGGGACGCGGAGATCAAGCGGATGTACGTCGTGCCCGAGGCCCGGGGGAGGGGCCTCTCGCGTCTGGTGCTGGCCGCGCTGGAGGCCGACGCCCGTGCGGCGGGGCGGGTGCGGATGGTCCTGGAGACCGGCATCAAGCAACCCGAGGCCATCGGCCTGTATGTGTCGAGCGGCTACGAGGAGTGCGTCAAGTTCGGCCACTACCGCCACGACCCGCTGAGCCGCTGCTACGCCAAGGCCCTGCTGCCGGAGCCCGTGCGGGGGAGCGGGACCGGGAGCGCGGAGGGCCGCGCCGGGGCTGCCGGGGCTGAGGGGCGGCGCTGCGGGCAGGGCCTGGGGAACGGCTAGCGGGACTCGGGCGGCGGTGCGGCCGAGCGGCGGTCCAGGGCCAGGGAGAGCTCCGCCTCGAAGACGGTCCTCGCGAGCGGCCGCAGGCGCTGGAACTCCTGGGCGGGGACGTGCTTCCCGATCAACTCGGTGAACAGCTCCGCGAGCGCGTCGGTGTGGGCGCGGACCCGGCGGCCGGCCTCCAGCACCGCGGCGAGCGGAACGCCCTCGCGCACCAGGGCCGAGGACGCGTCCAGCAGCCGCCGGCTGACGTGCACGACCTCCTCGCCGTCGGTGCCGAGGTAGCCGAGCTCCAGGGCCGTCGCCAGGTTCTCCGCGGTGTCCTGCCCGGCGAAGCGGTCGGCCAGTTCCTCGGGGGTCAGGCGGACCGGATCCTCCTCGGTGGGGGCGCCGAGGCCCAGCAGGTCGCCGACGCCGCGGCCGTGGTCGAACGCCTCGGCCAGTTCCGCTATGCCGGTGAGCGTGTGGCCGCGGTCCAGCAGGGCGGCGACGGTGCGCAGCCGGGCCAGGTGGTGGTCGTTGTACCAGGCGAGGCGGCCTTCGCGGCGCGGCGCGGGAAGCAGGCCGCGTTCGCGGTAGAAGCGGAGCGTCCGTACCGTGATGCCCGCGGCCCGGGCCAGCTCTTCGGTCCGGTACTCGCGGTTCCCTGCTGCCGGGGCCGGGTCGGGGTGCGCGTCTGCCACGGTCGTCACCCTACGGCGTCCGGGGCCGTCCGCACGGGGCGCGGGGGCCGGGGCCCGAGGTGCCGTACCGGCGGTAACTTTCCTGTGTGCACCCCCTACCCATCAGTACGGGCCTCCCCTACGCTCCCACTGTGCCAGTGGTTACTGGCGCGATTGGGCGGCGTCGTGGGAGGGTCCGGATGGGCGGGCATGTGCGGGTGGCGGTGATCGGGTCGGGCTTCGGCGGGCTGGGGGCCGCCGTGCGGCTGCGGCGCGAGGGCGTCATCGACTTCGTGGTGCTGGAGCGGGCCGACGCGGTCGGCGGCACCTGGCGGGACAACAGCTATCCGGGATGCGCCTGCGACGTGCCCTCGCACCTCTACTCGTTCTCCTTCGCCCCGCATCCCGACTGGCCGCGCACCTTCTCGGGGCAGGAGCACATCCGCGGATATCTGGAGCACGTCGCCGACGCCTTCCGGATACGCCCGCACCTGCGGCTCGGCTCCGAGGTGACCAGGATGCGCTGGGACGGCGAGCGGCTGCGCTGGGAGCTGGAGGTGAACGGCGCCCCCGCCCTCACCGCCGATGTGGTCGTGTCCGCCACCGGGCCGCTCTCCGAACCGAGGATCCCGCGGGTGCCCGGTCTGGACGACTTCCCCGGGGCCGTCTTCCACTCGGCGCGCTGGGACCACGGGTACGACCTGCGCGGCAAGCGGGTCGCCGTGGTCGGCACCGGGGCCTCCGCGATCCAGATCGTGCCGGCCGTCCAGCCCGACGTGGCGCGGCTGACGCTCTTCCAGCGCACCCCGCCCTGGGTCCTGCCGCGCACCGACCGGGCGATCACCGCGGCCGAACGCTGGCTGCACCGGCACCTGCCGCTGACCGCGAAGGCCAGGCGCGGGCTGCTGTGGGGCATCAGGGAGCTCCAGGTGCAGGCGTTCACCAAGCGGCCGAACGAGCTCGGCCTCGTCGAGCGGCTCGCAGCGCGCAACATGGCCCGTGCCGTCAAGGACCCGGCGTTGCGCAGGCGGCTCACCCCCTCGTACCGCATCGGGTGCAAGCGGATCCTGCTCTCCAGCACCTACTATCCGGCGCTCGCCCGGCCCAACGTCGACGTGGTCGCCGCGGGGCTCGCCGAGGTGCGCGGGTCCACCGTGGTGGGCGCGGACGGCAGCACGGCCGAGGTCGACGCGATCGTCTTCGGCACCGGCTTCCACGTCACGGACATGCCCGTCGCCGAGCGGGTGGTGGGCGCCGGCGGTCACACGCTCGCGGAGAGCTGGTCGGACGGCATGGCGGCGCTGCGCGGCGCCACCGCGGCCGGCTTCCCCAACTTCATGACGGTCATCGGGCCCAACACCGGGCTGGGCAACTCCTCGATGATCCTCATGATCGAGTCCCAGTTGAACTACCTCGCGGACTATCTGCGGCGGCTCGACGCACTCGGCGCGCCGGGCGGACGGGTCGCGCTCGACGCCCGCACGAGTGCGGTCGCCGCCTGGAACCGCGCGGTGCAGGAGCGCATGAAGCGCACCGTGTGGAACACCGGCGGCTGCACTAGCTGGTACCTGGACGCCCAGGGCCGCAACACCACCGTCTGGCCCGGCACCACCACCGAGTTCCGCGCCGCCACCCGCCGCGTGGACCTCGCCGAGTACGACGTGATCAGGGCCGCCGGGGCCCGCAGCAGCGCACAGAAGAAGGCGGAGGCCGGAGCGTGAGCCGAGTGAGCAGCACGGAACGAACCCCGAGGACTGGTTCCGGGCCCGTGACGTCCGGGCGCTACACCCCGCCGCCGCCCGTACGCGAACTGACCGCCCGCTCCGACGACGGCACGGCGCTGAACGTACAACTGCACGGCCCCGAGGACGCGCCCGCCGTGCTGCTGGTGCACGGCTGGACCTGCTCCACCGCGTTCTGGGCGGCGCAGATCCGCGACCTCGCCGCCGACCACCGCGTCATCGCCTACGACCTGCGCGGCCACGGTCGCAGCCAGGCGCCCCGGGGGCCCAACGGATACGGCACCCGGCAACTCGCCGACGACCTGGAGGCGGTGCTGCGCGCTGCGCTGGAACCGGACCGGCGCGCCGTCCTCGCCGGCCACTCCATGGGCGGTATGACGCTGATGGCCGCGGCCCGCAGCGACGCCCTGCGGGAGCACGCGGCGGCGGTGCTGCTGTGCAGCACCGGCAGCTCCCGGCTGGTCGACGGCTCGCTGGTGCTGCCGATGCGCGCCGGGCGGCTGCGCACCCGCCTCACCGGGCTGCTCCTCAACTCGCGGGCACCGCTCGGCCCGGTCACACCGGTCAGCAAGCGGATCCTCAAGTACGCCACGATGGGCCGCGCCGCGACGCCCGAGATGGTCGAGGTCTGCGCCCGGATCGTGCAGGCATGCCCGCGCGAGTCCCGCCACCACTGGTCGCAGGTGCTCGGCCGGCTCGATCTGGACGTGGAGGTGCCGCGGCTCTCCGTGCCCACCGCGATCCTGGTCGGCACCGCCGACCGCTTCACGCCCCCCGCCCAGGCGCGGGCCCTGGCCGCCGCGCTGCCGCACTGCGTGGACGTCACCGAGCTGCCCGGACTCGGCCACATGGTGCCGGTGGAGGCGCCGGACGAGGTGAACCGGCGGATCCGCGAGCTGGTCGCCACCCACCTCACCGCGAAGGGAGCGGCATCCGCATGAGCAGGAGCGGGGACACGGGCGGGAGCGGGAGGCGGAACGTCCTTGAGGGGCGGGTCGCCGTCGTCACCGGAGCCGCGCGCGGCGTCGGCGCGATGCTGGCCCGCAAGCTGTCGGCGCGAGGTGTCGCGGTGGCGCTCGTCGGGCTCGAACCCGAGGAGCTGAAGGGCGTCTCGGCGCGGCTGCACGGCGAGAGCGGCCACTGGGAGGCCGATGTCACCGACCGGTTGGCCATGGAGCAGGTCGCCGAGGAGGTGGGGGCGCGGTTCGGCAGGACCGACATCGTGGTGGCGAATGCGGGCGTGGCTACGGGAGGCCCGTTCGCGACGGCCGATCCCGACGCGTGGCGGCGGGTCGTCGAGGTCAATCTGATCGGGTCGGCGGTGACCGCGCGGGCGTTCCTGCCGCTGCTGTTGGAGAGCCGGGGCTACCTGCTGCAGATCGCCTCGCTCGCCGCGATCGCCCCGGCACCGCTGATGAGCGCGTACTGCGCGTCCAAGTCCGGCGTCGAGGCGTATGCGCACAGCCTGCGCGCGGAGCTGGGGCACCGGGGTGTGAAGGTCGGCATCGGCTATCTGTCCTGGACGGACACCGACATGGTCCGCGGCGCCGACGAGGACGAGGTGATGCGGGAGTTGCGGCGGCGGCTGCCGTGGCCGTCGAACAAGACCTATCCGGCGGGACCCGCGGTCGACCGGCTGGTGGCCGGGATCGAGCGCCGGGCAGCACATGTCTACGGGCAGTGGTGGCTGCGCGGGATGCAGCCGGTGCGGGGTCTGCTGCCACCGCTCATCGGGGCCGTCGGGCAGCGCGAGATGCGGCGCTTCGGGCCCCGGCTCTCGGGCGCCCGGCGGGGGCTGGTGGGGGCGGGGGGCGCGGCCGACGAGCGTCGGGCCGGCCTTGCGGCCGGGGAGGACCCGGCGTAGGGCGCGTCCAGCGGGTGCCGGCGTGTTTCAGCGGGTGCCGGCGGGAGATGCCCGGCGGGGACCGCGGGAGCGGGCAGCGTCCGGAGGGGGCCGCGGGAGCGGCGCGTGCGCGGGCATCCGGCCCGGCAGGAGGAGGGCAGGGCGACGGAGCCGGCCCCCGCGGGCCGGTGGCGGAACCCGCGCCTCGGCGCGGCCGCTCGCGCACTTCCTCGCGCACTTCCCCGCGCCCCATGCGGCTCGGATCCCCTGTGAGCTTTGTGCCGTGTGCCGTGTGCCGTGTGCCGTGTGCCGTGTGCCGTGTGCCGTGGGCCGTCCTGGGCTGCGCATCGCGCCCCGTGCTGGGCCCTGCCCCGCGCGCCGCGGACCGCTAGATGTCGTAGTCCTGCTCGTAACGGTCCGCTTCCTCCTGGGCCGAGCGGGGCTCGTCCTCCGAGATGTGCATCCGGCGGTCGCGCTCCCTGGCGCGGCGCTCCACCTCGTCCGCGGCGGCATCCTCGGCGCGCCTGCGCCGCTCCTCCTCGTCCCGCTCGGACTGCTCGGGCTGCTCGGACTGCTCGGGCTGCTGGGACTGCTGGGACTGCTGGGACTCTTCGGACTTGCCCTTGCCCTTGTTCCTGGGCTCGTCGGTGGCCATGGGTCCTCCGGGGGTGGGAAGGTCAGACGGCTTCCGGCCGCTGCCTGCGGGGCAGTTTCGGGCGGATTCTGGCCGGCACGTGGGTGTGGTCGGGCGGTGCGGACGGCGGGTGCTCGGCGAGCAGGCCGAGGGCGACGCGCACCGCGTCGGCGAGCTGGACGTAGCGGCCCTCGGCCCAGTCCAGCGGGGTGCGCAGGGCCGGGATGTCGGGCGGGACGCCGCGGTTCTCGACGGACCACCCGTAGGCGTCGAACCACGCCGCGTTCATCGGCACCGTGATCACCGTGCCGTCGCCGAGCCGGTGCCGGCCGGTGATCCCGACCACCCCGCCCCAGGTGCGCCGGCCCACCACCGGGCCGAGCCCCAGCAGCTTGATGGCCGCGATGATCATGTCGCCGTCGGAGGCGGTGGACTCGTCGGCGAGCGCCACGATCGGGCCGCGCGGGGCGTCCTTGGCGTAGGAGACGGGCTGGGCGCCCCGGGTGAGGTCCCAACCGAGGATGCTGCGGGTGAGCTTCTCGACGACGAGCTCGCTGATGTTGCCGCCTGCGTTGCCCCGTACGTCCACGATCAGCGCGGGCCGCGACACCTCCCGGCGCAGGTCGCGGTTGAACTGCGCCCAGCCCGAGCCGCCCATGTCCGGGATGTGCAGGTAGCCGCACTTGCCGCCGCTGAGTTCCCGCACCACCGCACGGCGCCTGGCCACCCAGTCCTGGTAGCGCAGCGGACGCTCGTCGATGAGCGGCACCACCGCGACCCGGCGCGGGCCCCGGCCGCCCGCCGCGCCCTCCGCGGGCGTGAAGGTCAGCTCGACGGTGGTGCCGCCGGCGGCCGCCAGCAGCGGGTACGGCCCGGCGACCGGGTCGACCGGGCGGCCGTCGACGTGCGTGAGCACGGCGCCTTCGCGGATGCCCGTACCGGCAAGCGGTGAGCGGGCCTTGGAGTCCGAGGAGTCGCCCGGCAGGATGCGCTTGACCGTCCAGCCGTCCTCGCGGGGCACCAGGTTGGCGCCGAGCAGGCCGATCAGCCGCTGGTAGTGCGCGGGGCCCTCGTTGCGGCGGGCCGGCAGGACGTACGCGTGCGAGGTGCCCAGCTCGCCCAGCACCTCGCGGAGCAGGTCGGTGAACTCGTCGGGGGAGGCGACCCGGTCGACCAGCGGCCGGTACTGGGCGAGGGTGCCCGGCCAGTCGATGCCGGCCATGTGCGGTTCCCAGAAGTAGTCCCGGATGAGGCGGCCCGCCTCCTCGAAGGCGCCGCGCCACTCGGCGGCCGGGTCCACCTCCTGGAGGACGCGGCGCAGGTCGATCCAGACGGTGGTGTCCATGTCGCCGGGCCCCGTCGACGGCATGGCGCGCAGTTCGCCCTGGTCGGCCACCACAAGACGCGAACCGTCGCCGCTGACGCCGAACGAGTCCAGGTGCAGCACGAGCTCCGCCCTGCGGCAGCGTGCGATGTCGAAGTACTCCAGCGTGGGCCGGCCCGAGGTGTCGGCCGGGTTGACGAACGTCTCGCCGAGCGCGCCGGAGATCGGCCAGCGCAGCCACACCAGGCCGCCGCCCGCCACGGGCCTGAGCGCCGAGTACTTGGAGGCCGCCACGGGGAACGGCGTCACCCGGCTCTCCAGGCCCTCCACCTCGACCATGGCGGCCCCGCCGGCCGCGGCGGCCCTCGACCGGGCGTCGGCCGGGTCGACGCCCAGCGGGTCGTGGGGGCCGGCTGCGGGCCGGCCGTCGGGCAGCAGTGCGAAGGGCGAGGGGATGGCCGAGGAGAGCGGTACGAGGTACGGGCGGCAGCCGATCGGGAAGGACAGGTCACCGGTGTGCACGTCGTAGACGGGGTCGAAGCCGCGCCAGGACAGGAACGCCAGGTAGCGGCCGTCGCGGGTGAAGACCGGGCTCTCGTCCTCGAAGCGGCCGTCGGTGACGTCCACCACGGTCCTGGCGGTGTGCCCCTCGCCCGGTTCGCCCGCCACGGTGTCCTCGATGCGGGCCAGCTTGATCTGCCGCAGCGAGCGGCCGATGCCGGGGTGCGACCAGGTCAGCCATGCGCCGTCGGGGGAGAACGCGAGGTCGCGCACCGGGCCGTTGCGGGACCGCACCAGCTCGCTCACGACGGTGTCGCCCGGCGCCGCGGGACCGGGGGTGCCCCGCCCGGCCCCCGCACCACCGCCCAGCGGTCCCGTGCCGGACGTGCTCCCCCCGGGCGCCGCGGCGTCCGGGTCCTCGGGTACGTCCACGATCAGCAGCCGCCCGTCGTGGGAGGCGACGGCGAGGCGCCTGCCCTCCGGGTCGGGAACCATCTCCAGCACCCGCCCGAGCCGCCCGGTCGCGAACCGGTGCGGCGGCGGGGTGCCGGTGGCGCGCGGCAGGTACCCGATCTCGACGGAGTCCTCGCCGGCCGCGTCCGTCACGTAGGCGACCCGCCCGCCGGCGCCCAGCATCGCCGGCAGCCGCACCCGCACGCCCGGGGTGTCCGCGACGGCCCTGGCCGGGCCGTCGCGGTGCGTCAGCCAGTGCAGGCTGCCGCGCACCACGACGGCACTGGCCCGGCCGCTGAAGTCCACGGCAAGTCCGTTCAGGTGCTGGGCGGTCGGGATCTGGTAGGGGCGGCGGCCGGCGCGCGCGCCGCCGAGGCGCACGTCCAGCCGGCGCGGCACTGCGTCGGGGGCGAGGTCCGCGACCATCCACAGCTCGCCCCCGCACTGGTAGACGACCCGCCTGCCGTCGCTCGACGCGTGCCGGGCGTAGAAGTCGTCGTGGTCGGTGTGGCGGCGCAGGTCGGAACCGTCCGGCAGGCAGGAGTAGAGGTTGCCGATGCCCTCGTGGTCGGAGAGGAAGGCGATGCGCCCGGCCACGAACATCGGGCAGTCAAGGTGCCCCTCCAGGTCCTCCAGCAGCCGCCCGCCGCCCAGCCACAGGCGGCCCATGCCGCCGCCGCGGTAGCGCTTCCACGCCGCCGGCTCGTGCGGCGCCCTGCCGGTGAGCAGCAGGGTGAGGTGCTCGCCCGCGACGTCGGCCACCGCGATGTCGGCCACCGGGCCCCACGGCAGCCGGCCGCCGGGCGCACCGGTCATGGGCACCTTGTAGGCCCAGGTGAAGTGGGAGAAGGGCTGGCCGTGCGAGGCGACGGCGAGGATGCAGGGCGCACCGTCGGGGCCGGGCGGGGTCCAGCCGCAGACCCTGGTGTCGGTGCTGCCCCAGTACGTCAGCCGCCGCGCGGGCCCGCCGTCGACCGGCACCAGGTGGATCTCCGGGTCGATGCTGCGCCAGCTCGTGAACGCGATCCGGCGTCCGTCGGGCGAGAAGCGCGGGTGGCCGATTCTGGTCCGGTCCACGGTGAGCCGCCAGGCACGGCCCGTCGCGGTGCCCTCGTCCGTGAGCGGCGCCAGCCAGAGGTCGTCCTCGGTGGTGAAGCAGAGGCGGTCGCCGTGCAGGTGGGGGAAGCGGAGGTAGCCGGGGGCGTCCGGCTCCGCCGCGGAGTCCGGTCCCAGGCCGGGGGCGGTCGCGGAGTCCGGTTTCGGGCCGGGGGCGGCCGCGGGCCCGGGTGTACCGGCCCGCCGGGGCCCGGGGGCGTCCTGGTGCGGGTGGGCGGAGCCGGGCTCACGCTCACCGGCCGGTGCTCTCTCGCGCGCGTCACTCACCCCACCATGCTTTTCCGGCGCGCGGGAGGCGGCAACTCGTGGCGGCGGCGCGCGGCCGGCCGCGGTGGGCGACCGCTCAGTGGGGGACGGGCGAGGTGGCCGCGTACGTACGGCGCAGGAAACGGGTGAGCGCCGCGGAGTCGAACTGCACCACCGCCACGTGCTGGGCCGAGTGCAGCTCCACCACCGCGCGGACCCGCCCGCTCGGCCAGACCCGGACGTCGCCGCTGCTCACCGGCCCGCGCAGGCCGCGCTCCAGGAGCTCACGGGTGATGGTCCAGTGCTGCGGCGGGGCACCGGGGGACTCCGGCAGGCTGATGCGCACGCTGCGCGGGGCGGCGTCGGGGTCGTAGCGCAGGTCCACGGGCACTGCCCAGCGTTCCTCCTCCGCGCTGTCCGTGACGACGCGGACCTCTGCGTGCTGTTCGACGGCGACGGACATCGACCGCTCCTCACGCTCATGGGGGGCTCTTGTCCGTTAATGTTCCATATATTTTGGTTCGCGAATCACGGAAATCCGCCGGGAATGGTGAGGTGTGCCACGCCGGCGGCGGGTCAGGCCCGTCCCGGGCGCCTGGCTCCCGTCGGGAGCCAGGCTCTGGGGCGCGGGCCGGGGCCGCGGACGGGTGCCGTGGGGCCGGGACCGTGGACGGTTGCAGCGGATGGGTGCCGAGGGCGCGGTGTCGCGGGCGGGGTCTCCAGGCCGGGCGGCCGGGGCGGCCGGGTCAGCCCGTGTGCAGCATCAGTCCGATCCCGGCCACCATCAGCCCCGCCGCGGCGATCCTGGGCAGCCCGAAACGCTCCTTGAAGAAGACCGTGCCGATGGCCGCGCCGACGATGATCGAGGACTCGCGCAGCGCGGCGACCGGTGCCAGGGCCGCACGCGTCTGGGCCCACAGCACCAGGCCGTACGCCGTCATGGACATGGCCGCGCCGAGCAGCCCGCGCGCCGCGTAGGGGCGCAGCGCCGCGAACAGCCGGCCGCCCCGCGCCCACACCGCGTACGCCGGGATCGGGAGGCCCTCCAGGATCATCAACCAGGCGATGTAGCCGAGCGGGGTGCCCGAGGCGCGCACGCCCACGCCGTCCACGACGGTGTACCCGGCGATGGCCAGACCGGTGGCCAACGCCGCGGTCAGCGCGGGCCCGCGCGGTGCACCGCCCGCGCCCCTGAAGCCCCACAGGGCCACACCGACGAGTCCGGCGGAGCACACCAGGACCCCTGCCGTCTGCGTCCCGTCCAGCGTCTCGCCCACGAGGCCGGCCGCGAGCACCGTCACCACCAGCGGCGCGGTGCCGCGCGCGATCGGGTACATCTGCCCGAAGTCGCCGAGCGTGAACGACCGCATCAGCAGCGTCTGGTAGCCGGTGTGCAGCAGCGCGGACACCACCAGGTACGGCCAGGCGGCGGAGGCGGGCAGCGGCGCGAAGCAGGCCACCAGCGCGCCGAGCACGGCCGCACCGCCGCCGATCAGCGTGAACGCGACGAGCTGGTCCCTGATCGCGTGGGCGATGGCGTTCCAGCCGGCGTGGGTGACGGCCGCGCACAGGACCGCGGCCGCGACCAGCGGCGTCACGCGGACGGCGGGACGTCGCCGAGGCCCGGACCGGGCGTCGCCGGTCGGGTGAGGCGTGGTCGGGTGAGGCGTGGTCCGGCGAGGCGCGGCTTGCCGAGGGCGGAGAGGGCGGAGAGGGCGGAGAGGGCGCCGAGGGCCCCGGAGGCGGCGTGGGTGACAGGGGTGCCTGGGGTGGCGAGGGCGCCGAGGAAGCGGGGACGGGGGGCGGGGGGCTCCGTGCCGTCGGCCGACGGCGACGCGGCTGGACTCGTCATGCCCGGCACGCTAGCGCCGTCCGTACTCCCGTGCGACGGGGCGTTTCCCGCCGCCCCGTGCGGCCGGATGACGTCCGCCGCCTGCGTGCGCACCGGTGATGTCCGCCGCCCTCGTGCGCCTCGGCGATGTCCGCTGCCTGCGTGCGCCCCGGCTGTGTCCGCCGCCTCCGTGCGAGCGGGGGCCTCGCCGTGCGGCGGTCAGTCGTGCCCGGAGTGGGGGCCGATCCCGATCAGCAGGTTGTCGACCAGTGCCACGAGGAAGTCGTCGGTGACGGGCTCGTCCGGAATGAGCAGCCGGTGGTACACGGCGCCCCATAGCTGGTCGACGAGGACCTGGAGGTTCACGTCGGCCCGGATCTGTCCCGACTCCCGGGCCCTGCCGAGCCGTTCCACCGCCAGCCGGCGCCGCTGTGAGGAGTACAGCTCCCGGTAGGCGCTGGCCAGCTCCGCGTCGGTCTGAGCCTGGCCGATCAGCTCGGCAAGCACCCTGCCGCCCGGCGTCCGCGTCATCACGTGGGCGAAGGCGCGCAGTTGCTCCAGCAGGTCCGCGCGGATGTCGCCGGTGTCGGGAAAGGCGAGCGTCTCCTGGACGGCGTGGAAGTGGCCGTCCAGGGCCAGCGCGCCCTTGGACGGCCACCACTTGTACAGCGTGGTCTTGCTGACGCCCGACAGCCTTGCCACCCGCTCGAAGGTCAGGTCGGCGGTGCCCTCGGCGAGGAGCAGTTCCCCCACGGTGCGCAGGACGTCCGCGCGGACCTCGTCCATGGGCCGGCGCCCGCGCCCGCGGCCACTGCGTTCCCTGACGGCGGCGCCTTCCGACTCCTTCGCCACGTTCCCTCCGGGGTCGCTGGTGATCCGCTCAGTCTATGCCGGGCACGGTCGGGCCCCGGACGCCGGCGGACGACGCCGTCACGGGGCGGTGCGGGCGTCGGCCGGCGGGTGGGCAGCACGAGCGGCACGATGAGGAGCGCGGCGGTGGCGAGGTCGACACCGGTTCCGACGAGGCGGTCGGCCGCCGCGGATGCGTCGGGTCCGGCCGGCGGCCACGTCATGGCCACGGCGAGCGGCGTCACGAAGACGACGGCGGCACCGTAGGTGCGGGTGACGAACAGCTCGGCGCCGGCCTGGAGCAGGCGGGCACGGCACAGGACCAGGCCGCCGTGACCGGCACCTCGACCCAGCCGCGGGCGGGGGAGGGCGCCACGAGCCCGCCGGCCAGGGTGGCGATTACCAGGGTGGCGGTGACCACGGGGTGATGGCCAGGAGGGAGGGCCAGGGTGGCGCCGGCCTCGTACGGCATCCGGCCGGTCGCCACTGCGCAGCCCGCGTCCGTACGGTGCCGCGAAGGCGCCGAAGGCCGCGTGCGCGGACAGGCCGTGCCGGCCGGCGCGAGGAAGGCCGCCACCCCGGCGCGCAGCGCGGCGGGCGGCGCATGGCGGTCGGTGCCGAACGCGACGAGCGCGCCCGGTGCGGGCAGGGCGCGCGGTGCGGCAGGGCGCGCCCGGCCGTCGTGCCCGGTGCGAGGAGTGCGGGGGCATGGTGATCGCCTCGTCGACGGGCCGGTGGGAAGGGAGGCGGGACGAGGACCGGGACCCTCTCCCCGCGGGACGGCTACTTCCGGACGGTGAGGAGGTCGGGGAGGTCGACACGGGTGAGGAACTCCCGGCGGATGCGGTCGGCCACCTCGCTGACCTCCTCCGATCCATCGTCGGCCGGGTCGATGTGGACCCGGTAGGGGCGTTCCCCGGCAGGCAGGCCGACGATGCGGGCGATCTCGTCGGAGACCTGGGAGGCATGGGCGTCCGCGGGGGCGAGGGCCGCGAGTTTCTCTCCCACCTGGTCCATGAGGCCGGCGTAACGGGTCTCGTACTCGGCCTCGACGGCGCTGTCGGCGGGGTGGCCGGCGTGGGTGAAGTGGTTCGTGCCGCTGGTGAAGGAGCCGGGGACCACGATCGAGGTCTCCACGCCCCAGCGGGCCAGCTCGCCGGCGTAGCTCACCGCGAGCGAGTCCATGCCGGCCTTGGCGGCGAAGTACGGGGCGAGGTAGGGCGGGGTGCCGCCCTTGACGCTCGAACTGGAGACCCAGACGACCAGCCCCCGGCCGCGGTGGCGCATGCCGGGCAGTACGGCGCGGTTGACGCGCTGCGTGGACAGGACGTTGACGTCGTACAGCTCGGCGAGCTGCTCCGGGGTGAATGCCTCGGCCGGGCCGACCACCATGTGGCCGGCGTTGTGGATCAGCACGTCGATACGGCCGTGCTCGGCCTGTATCCGTGCCACCGCGGCGTCGACGGAGTCCTGCGCATTCACGTCGAGTTCGATCGAGCGCAGGTCGACGCCGTGCTCCTGCGCGTAGTCGGCCGCTTCCCGCACCCGGGGCGCGTTGCGGCCCGTGCTCTCGCGCATACCGGCGTAGACGGTGTGACCCGCGTCGGCGAGGGCGCGGGCGGTGAGCGCTCCGAAGCCACTGGAGGCACCCGTGATCACGACGACGGCGGGGGTGGGGGCGGCCGTGGAATGGGCGGCGGAAGTGGGCATGGGAGGGGTCCTTTCCCGTGGCGGGCGAAAAGAAATGAACGGCACGTACATATAATCACGGGGTAGGGGTGGCGTCCACACCCGCGGCGGAGGCCGGTCGGTGGTGGCCCCGGGGGGCGGCCGGGGGCGGTGTCGCAAACCGGTCGGTGGTGGCCCTGGAGGGGGGCGGCGGGCAGGCCCCCGATTCGGCGGAAAAGTGCTGGCCGCGCTGTGTGCGGGGGCCATAGCGTGCCGGGTCATGGACTGGGAGAGCTGGCACGGCAAGTACGACGACCCGGCCTCGCCGATGACCCGCAGGCTTCGCGTGGTCCAGGAGCGGATCAGGCTGGCCCTCGACGCCGCTCCAAAGGGTCCGCTGCGGGCGGTCAGCATCTGTGCGGGGCAGGGGCGGGACCTCGTCGGGGTGCTCGCGGAGCATCCGCGGGGCCCGGACGTTACGGCGCGGCTGGTGGAGCTGGACGCCCGCAACGCCGCCGTGGCGGCGGAGTCGGCCCGGGCGGCGGGGCTCGACCGTGTGGAGGTGGTCACGGGCGATGCCGCCCGCACGGACCACTACCGCGGTCTGGTGCCCGCGGATCTCGTGCTGCTGTGCGGGCTGTTCGGCAACATCAGCGACGCCGACGTCGAGCGGACGATCGGGTACACGACCCAACTGTGCGCACCCGGCGGCCGGACCATCTGGACCCGGCACCGGCGGGCGCCCGACCTGGTGCCGCGGATCTGCGCGTGGTTCCGTGCGCACGGACACGAACCGGAGTTCGTGTCCGAACCGGATGCGGGCTTCGGCGTGGGCGTCCACCGCTTCACGGGGGTCCCGGCCCCGCTGGAGGAGGGGGCGCGCATGTTCTCGTTCATCGGCTTCGACGTACTCCGCCGCCTGAACGCCTGACGCCGGGACGGTGCGCTGGAGCCGGCAGTCACACCGGTGTGCGGCCGCGGACCAAGGAACGGGCGGGGTGCGGGGGTGCGGGGGTGCGCCGAGGGCCCGGTGGCGTGGGCAGGGCCCGCCCGCGGCCCCGCTCCCCACGGTTCGCCACTCGATGCGGAACGCGGATCAGAGGCCGCGCGGGCCCGCGAAGCCGCACCTGCGGCCTCGCGACCTCGTGGATCCGGCGCCCCGCGCAGCCGCGGCCTCAGCCGGGGCCGAGGCCGGATCCGGCCCCGCAGCCGAGGTCGGATCCGGCCCCGCAGCCGGGGCCGGGCTCGGATCCGCGCGGGGCCGGAGAGCCGCGGCCTCAGCCCGCGGCGCGCAGTACCGCCGCCACGATCGGACCCGCCGCGTCGCCGCCGTGCCCGCCCTCCTGCGTCATCGCCGCCACCGCGACGTCATTGCGGTAGCCGGTGAACCAACTGTTGGACTTCGCCTGCGCATCGACCTCGGCGGAACCGGTCTTCGCACCGATGTCGCCGCCGAGACCCGCCATCACCGCGGCCGCGGTGCCGCTCACGGCCGTGCGGTGCATCATCTGGCGGAGCTGGGACACGGTGCCCGCGGGCAGCCCCCGGGCGGTGGCGAGCGCCCGCCCGTCCAGCCGCTGGGGCACGATCACCGGCTGCCGGAAGACGCCGGTCATCGCGGTCGCGGTGACCGAGGCCATGTTCAGCGGATCCATCTGCACCTGCCCCTGGCCGATCATGTTCGCCGCGGTGTCCGGCCCGCCGGACGCGGGCACGCTGCCGTCGAAGGAGGCGATGCCCGTCTTCCAGTTGTCCCGCCCGAGGCCGAAGCGGTCCTGCGCCTCCTTGGTGAGCGAGTCGACCTGCACCTCGTCGGCGTACTTGATGAAGGCCGTGTTGCACGAGCGCGCGAAGCTCGACGCGAGGGTGGCGCCCTCGTCGGGCGTCAGGCCCGTGAGGTTGTGGAAGGTCTGGCTCTGCCAGGTCGCGGTGTCGGGGCACGGGGCGGGCCCGGCGGCCGTGGTGATGCCGTTGTCGATGAGCGTCGCCGCGGTGATGATCTTCATGGTGGAGCCGGGCGCCAGCTCGCCCTGGAACGCCGCGTTGAACGAGTCGTCCCGGTGGTTGGCGACGGCGAGCACTTCGCCGGTGCTCGGCGCGACGGCCACCACCGACGATTCCCGGTACTGCGCGACGGCCCGCTCCGCGGCGGCCTGCGCGGTGGCGCTCAGCGTGGTCTGCAACCGCCCTGCCCGGCCCTTGGCGAGCGTCGCGAGCACGGTGTCCGGCGCCGACCCGCCCTGGTGCCGTACGGCCAGTTCGATGCCGGGCTTCCCGCCGGCCTGCTTGCCGTACTTCTGCCGCAGCTCGTCCAGGATCGGCCCGAGTGACGGGTACTCCTTGCCGGTCAGCACGGCGCCGGTGCGGTCCACGGCCTCGATGGGCGGTGTCCCGGACTCGCCGGTGACCAGGGTGTCGCCGTCCTTCAGCTCCGGGTGCAGTACGGCGGGCGTCCAGTCGACGAGGGCGCGCCCGGTGGTGGCGCCGCGCACGACGGTCAGCTCGGTGTCGTAGGCCAGCGGCTTGCTCCTGCCGCGGTAGGAGACGGTGGCCCTGACCGAGTACGGGACGGTGGCGCCGGTGGGCGGCGCCGGGGTGACGCTGACCCGTGTGATGTGCGCGTCGTCGCGGTAGCCGGTCAGCGCCTGCTCGGCGGCCGCGGCGTTGTTCGTGTAGGACGCGGCACCCGGGGCGTCGCCCTTCTCCCAGGCGGCGAAGAACCCGCGCGTCGTGTCGCGGACCTCGCGGGCGTCCGGCGGCCCGGTCCGCGCCGGTGCGGACCGGCCGCTCGCGGTGGTGACCGTGTCACCGCCGCTCAGACCGCTCCACATGTTGTACCCCGCGTATCCGACACCGCCGGCCACGAGCGCGAACGCCACGAACACACTGGCCAGGACCCCCCTGCGCATCCCGCGCCCCCCATCCCCGTCCCACCGCCCCCGAACGGCCCGGGGACGTGACCGACAGCACTGTAAGCGCAGCCTGTGACAAACGGCCCCTGTCCCCCGGATGGTGGCCAAAAGGAGATCGACGGGCACACCCGTACGCCTCGGCCACCCGGCCGGCGATGAGTTCTCGGGCTCGCGCCGGTCCACCGGTGAGGACGGCCGGCCGCGCCCGCCGGCCATGATCACGGCAAGGAGCACGCCATGCGCCTCACCCTCACCACGTTCCTGACGCTCGACGGGGTCATGCAGGCCCCCGGGATGCCCGACGAGGACCGGCGCGGCGGGTTCGAGCACGGCGGCTGGCAGGTCCCGCACGTCGACGAGGACACCTTCGAGCTGATCCGCGAGTGGTTCGCGCACGCCGACGCCTTCCTGCTCGGGCGCAGGACGTACGACATCTTCGCCGCGTACTGGCCGCACGTCCCCGACCGGGACGCTGACCCGATCGCCCACCGGCTCAACACGCTGCCGAAGTACGTCGTGTCCACGACGCGCGACACGCTCTCCTGGCAGAACTCGACGCTGATCGGGTCAGACGTCCCGGAGGAGGTCGCCCGGCTGAAGGCGGAGCCGGGCGACGAGCTCCAGGTGCACGGCAGCGGTCGCCTCGCGCGCACGCTGCTGGCCCACGGCCTCGTCGACGAGGTGCGCCTGCTGACCTACCCGGTCGTCCTGGGCACGGGTCTGCGGCTGTTCGACGGGGCCGCGCCGGCCGCGCTGCGGCTGACCGGCACCACGGTCACCGGCTCGGGCACCGTCGTCGCCACCTACCGGCCGGCCGGCACCCCGAGCCACGGCTCCTTCGGCCCGGCCCGGCGCTGAGGGCTGTCCCCGCCCGCCCCGCCCGCCCCACCGGATCCACTAGATACACCGGATCCACTAGATCCACGTATCCAGCCACATCCGAGCCCGCCACGCGTCCAGCGAGATCGCCTGGCCGGTGTAGATCGGCCAGAAGTAGATGAAGTTCCAGAAGATCAGCAGCACCAGGACGCCCGCGCCCGCCGCGCCCACCACCCGGCGCCGGTCGCCGGCGCCGGGTGGGCCGAGCAGTGCGCCGATCATCATGGTCACCGCCAGGCACAGGAACGGCACGAAGACGACCGCGTAGAAGAAGAAGATCGTCCGCTGCTGGTACATGAACCACGGCAGGTAGCCCGCGGCGACGCCGCACAGGATGGCGCCCGCCCGCCAGTCGCGGCGCAGCAGCCAGCGCCACAGCACGTACAGCAGCGCCAGGCACGCCGCCCACCACAGCAGCGGGGTGCCGAGCGCCAGCACCTCCCGTGCGCACTTGCCGCCCGCGTCGACCGGGCAGCCGCCGGTGCCGGGAGCGGGTGACTCGTAGAAGTAGGAGACCGGGCGGCCGAGTACCAGCCAGCTCCACGGGTTCGACTGGTAGGTGTGCGGGGAGTCGAGGCCGACGTGGAACAGGTACACCTGGTACTCGTAGTGCCACAGGCTGCGCAGCCAGTCCGGCAGGAACGTCCAGTCGCCGCCCCTGCCGTCCGTCGCCGCCCAACTGCGGAAGTAACCGCCGGTGCCGTCCGCGGGCGAGAGGATCCAGCCCAGCCAGGACAGCAGGTACACGCCCACCGCCACCGGCACCGTCGACAGGAAGGCCCACACGGCGTCGTACCTGAGCGCCGCCGCGTACGGCCGCTCGGCACCCGCCACCCGCCGGGCGCCCACGTCCCACAGGACCGACATCAGCGCGAAGGCGGCCAGGATGTACAGGCCGTTCCACTTGGTGCCGAAGGCCAGCCCGAGGCAGACGCCGGCCGCGAGGCGCCACGGCCGCAGGCCCAGCCGCAGCGCACCGGCGACCGCGGGGTCGGGGCGCGGCGTGCCGTCCCGGCCGGTGGGCAGCGCCGCGGCCAGCCGGGCGCGCGACCGGTCCCGGTCGATGAGCAGGCAGCCGAAGGCGGCCAGCACGAAGAACATCAGCACCTCGTCGAGCAGCGCGGTGCGGCTCATCACGAAGTGCAGCCCGTCCACGGTGAGCAGCGCGCCCGCCACGCAGCCTAGGAACGTGGAACGGAAGAGCCGGCGCCCGATGCGGCAGAGCAGCAGCACCGAGAGCGTGCCGAGCAGTGCCGTCATGAAGCGCCAGCCGAACGGGTCGAAGCCGAACAGCAGCTCGCCGATGCCGATCACGTACTTGCCGACGGGCGGGTGCACCACGTACGCGGCGTCGGTGGGCAGCAGGACGTGGCCGCCGTGCTGGAGGACCAGGTCGTTGGCGTCCTTGGGCCAGTTGACCTCGTAGCCGCGGTGGACCAGGGCCCAGGCGTCCTTGGCGTAGTACGTCTCGTCGAATATCACCGCCCTGGGGCTGCCCAGGTCCCAGAAGCGCATCACGCCCGCGACGAGTGTCACCAGCAGCGGCCCCAGCCAGCCCGCCCAGCGCCCCGGCAGGCCCACCCCGCCCCCGGCCGCGCCCAGCACCGACCGCAGCCGCGGTCCCGGCTCCGTGTAGGGCGGCACCAGCCGCTCCCCGACCCCCGTCGCCGGGCGCGCCACGTACCCGTACCCGCGCAGGTGCTGCTGCCAGGGCGGGGGCCGCCGGCCGGGAGCCGTGTCCTGCCGGTCGTCCGTGGGGCCCGGGGCGTTCGGGGAGTCCGTGGGACCCGAAGGACCCGCAGGACCCGCAGGACCCGGGGAAGATGCCGTACTGGTCACCGCGCCATCGTAGGGAACCCGCCTGTGCGAATCCCGCTGCCCGCCCCTGCGAGGATGGATCCGTGACGAATGGAACCGCGTCCGGCACGGCGCAGGCGGAGCACCACCGGGCCCCGGAGCCCGGACAGGACGGCGCGGACGGCGCGGACGACCGGGCGCCGGGCGGGCTGCTGGTGCTGGCCGGCACCCCGATCGGCGAGGTCGCCGACGCGCCGCCGCGGCTCGCCGCCGAGCTGGCCGGCGCCGACGTGGTCGCCGCCGAGGACACCCGCAGGCTGCGCAGGCTCTGCCAGGCGCTGGAGGTCCGGCCCGCCGGGCGTGTCGTGTCGTACTTCGAGGGCAACGAGGCGGCGCGCACCCCTGAGCTGGTGGCCGCGCTCGCGGACGGTGCGCGGGTGCTGCTGGTCACCGACGCGGGCATGCCGTCGGTCTCCGACCCGGGCTACCGCCTGGTGGCGGCCGCCGTGGAGCGCGGCATCCGGGTCACCGCGGTGCCCGGCCCGTCGGCCGTGCTCACCGCGCTCGCGCTCTCCGGGCTGCCCGTCGACCGTTTCTGCTTCGAGGGCTTCCTGCCCCGCAAGCCCGGCGAGCGCCGCTCCCGGCTCGCCGAGGCGGCACGGGAGAAGCGCACCCAGGTCTACTTCGAGTCACCGCGCCGGCTCGATGCCACGCTCGCCGCGATGGCCGAGGCGTTCGGCGGCGGGCGTCGCGCGGCGGTGTGCCGGGAGCTGACCAAGACCTACGAGGAGGTCAGGCGGGGCACGCTGGCCGAGCTCGCGGACTGGGCGGCCGAAGGCGTGCGGGGCGAGATCACGGTGGTCGTGGCGGGCGCGGCCGGTGCCGGGGAGGGGGCCGCACCCGACGCCGCCGAGCTGGTGCGCAGGGTGCGGGTGCGCGAGGAGGCGGGCGAGCGGCGCAAGGAGGCCATCGCCGCGGTGGCGGCCGATGCGGGCCTGCCCAAGCGCGAGGTGTTCGACGCCGTGGTGGCCGCGAAGAACGCCGCCCGGAACACCCCGGCGCACGGTAAAGGACTATCGTGAAAAGCAAAGCATTCGTCGTGTATCAGGCATATTCGGGGGGATTCTTAGCGGAATTGCCAAATCCCTTTCAATAGTCGACATGCCTGGTGCGCCCACGCCGCAAGGAGCGTCCACTGGAGTGGAGGACGTTTCCGTCCCCCACTTCCGCGGGCCGGCAGAGTGCGGACCCTCCGGCACCCCGGAAGTGCTCGTCCAGCGGACATCGAGGAGCTGGCATGAGTGAGACCGCAGGGACCGGCCACCGCACCACCGGCACTCCCGTCGTGCACGAGTCGTACTCGTTCGCCTGCCTGCGCTGCGGGCACGGCTGGGAGCAGTCGTACGAGATAGAGCACCACGTGGATGCCCAGGGCAAGGAGTTCGTCGTCTACACGGCGGAGGGGCGCAGGGTGCCCTCGCCGCTCAGCCAGCCGACCTGTGACCACTGCGACGGCCACGTGGTCAGGATCATGCGCCCCGGACGGGTGTCCGCGGTGCTGGACTCGATGCGGTACGAGCGGGTGCCGGCCCAGGGCGCGAGCGGCACCGGCGCGCGCCGGAGCGGACCGTGGCGGACCGGCTCGACGGACGCGGCGGCCCTTTCCACCGGTACCCGGGCCGCACCGGTGGAGCGGGCGGGCCGCCAGCCGTGGCACATGTCCCACCTGCTGAGGCTGCTGCACGTCCAGCGCCGGACGCACTGAGGGCGCGACCGGGGACGAGCCGAGGGCGCCACCGAACACACTGGGGGCGCCACCGCGGGCACTGCCGGCAGGACCGGACGCGAGGGCAGGACCGGATGCGAGGGCAGGACCGGATGCGAGGGCAGCACCGGACGTACTCGGGGCGCCACCGGCGCGCCGAGAGCGGGCCGACGCCCGGGGCACCGGCCGGACGGGTGTGCACCGGGACGCGGCGGACGGCCGTCGCCGGCCGCTTCGTAGGATCGGGAGCATGCCCGCGAACGAAGCCGCCGCGACACCCCAGGACGAGCCCGCAGCACGACCCGCAGCAGCGGCACCGCCCGCGGCCGGGCGGGCGGCCGACCCGGCGCCCCCGCTGCCCGAGCCCCTGCCGGTCCCGGCCGCCGACTCGCACACCCACCTCGACATGCAGTCGGGCACCGTCGAGGAGGCACTGGCGAAGGCGGCCTCGGTCGGGGTGACGACCGTGGTCCAGGTCGGCTGCGACGTGCCGGGCTCACGCTGGGCGGCCGAGATCGCGGCCGGCCACGAGAGCGTGCACGCAGCCGTCGCCCTCCATCCGAACGAGGCCCCCCGGATCGTGCACGGAGACCCCGGCGACCGGTCGCCGCAAAGGCGCCGGGCGGCGGGTGGCCCGGCGGCGCTCGACGAGGCGCTGGCCGAGATCGACCGGCTCGCCGGCCTCGACCAGGTCAAGGCGGTCGGCGAGACCGGACTCGACCACTTCCGCACCGGCGAGGAGGGCCGGGCCGCACAGGAGCGGTCCTTCCGCGCCCACATCGAGATGGCCAAACGGCACGGCAAGGCCCTCGTCATCCACGACCGCGACGCGCACGCCGACGTCCTGCGCATCCTGGCGGAGGAGGGCGCGCCCGAGCGCACCGTCTTCCACTGCTACTCCGGCGACGCCGCCATGGCCGAGGTCTGCGCCGCACACGGCTACTACATGTCGTTCGCCGGGAACGTCACCTTCAAGAACGCCGGGCCGCTGCGCGACGCGCTCGCCGTCGCCCCCCTCGAACTGGTCCTCGTCGAGACCGACGCGCCGTTCCTGACCCCGGTGCCGTACCGCGGACGGCCCAACGCTCCATATCTCATTCCGGTCACGGTACGGGCCATGGCCGCGGTCAAGGGCGTCACCGAGGAGACCTTGGCGGCGGCGGTCTTCGCCAATACGGCCCGCGTTTTCGGTTACTGAATGATTACGGTACGAAACTTTCCGTGACGGCCGATCGGTGGAGTCCACCGCGACACGGAGTGATCGGCTTGCTTGGGAGAGCGGCCAACGCTCATTAGGTTCGGTCCCGCCCTGACCGGACTCTCCCTGGAGCGTTGGCATGAGCACAGACAGCCGTCACAACGGACCGGCCGGCAGCAACGCCGGTCCTTCGCACCACGTCCCGGGCGGCCCCCGGGACGACGCCTCGTCCCTGCGGCTGCGGGGGCGGCCCCGCGACGCCCACGGGCAGCCGCTGTACGCCGTGCGCGCTGTCCGCGAGGTGCGCGGGGCGCGTGGGGCCCTGAGCGCGGCGCGGGCGGCCTGCGGGGCCCCGGCGCGCGCCAGGCGGCGCGGTACGCCCACGGGCGCACACGGCGCGGCGGACGGCTTCGGCCCGGTCGACACGGGTACGGGCGCCGTCCGCAGGCACGGCGGGCGGCGGCGCGAGCCGCTGCGGCGGCTGCTGCCGCAGGCCCTGGTCGTCGCCTGTCTCGCGGGCGGCACGTCCGCGTTCGTCGCCGACGACAAGGAGATCAGGCTCAGCGTCGACGGGGCGCCGCGCATACTGCATACGTTCGCCGACGACGTGGCCGGGCTCCTGGCCGAGCAGGAGATCGCCGTCGGCGCCCACGACATCGTCGCGCCCTCCCCGCACACCGCGCTGGCCGGCGGCGACGAGGTGGCCGTCCGGCACGGGCGCCCCCTGCGGCTCACCGTGGACGGCGCGAGCCGCCGGGTGTGGACGACCGAGCCCACGGTCGACGGTGCACTGCGCGCCCTCGGGGTACGCCCCGAGGGCGCGTACGTGTCCGTCTCCCGGTCGCGGCGGATCGGCCGGGCCGGGCTGGCGTTCGACGTCCGCACCCAGCGCACGCTGCGGGTCGCGGCGGACGGGCGGACGCGGGCGCTGCGCACCAACGCGGCGACCGTGGGGGCCGCGCTGCGGGAGGCAGGGGTGCGGCTGCACGGGCGCGACCGGCTGTCCGCCGCGGTCGCGAGCTTTCCGCGGGACGGTCAGACGGTGACCGTCACACGGATCGAGGTGGGGCGCCAGGTGCGGGCGGAATCCATTCCGCACGGGGTGCGGCGGGTCGTGGACGCCTCGCTGCCGCTCGGCACGCAGGTGGTGCAGCGGGCGGGGCGGGACGGCGAGCGGCGGGTGACGTACGCGACGCGGACCGTGGACGGGGTGGCCCAGCGGCCGCGGCGGGTCGGCGAGGAAGTGGTGCTCCGGCCGCGGGACGCGTGGGTGCGGGTGGGGGCCCGGGATCGGGGTCCGGGCGCGGCCGCGCCCGGCGCGGGGCTCGGCGGGGGCGGTCACGGGGGTGGCACGGGCGGCGGGTCGGGCGTGCACGGGCTCGACTGGGACGCGCTGGCGCGGTGCGAGTCCGGGGGACGGGCCGACGCGGTGGATCCGTCCGGGACCTACGGGGGGCTGTACCAGTTCGACGCGGCCACCTGGCGGAGCCTGGGCGGGCGCGGGCTGCCGCAGAACGCGAGCAGGGCGGAGCAGACGCGCATGGCCAAGCTGCTCTACACCCGGCGGGGCGCCAGCCCCTGGCCGGTGTGCGGGGGCCGTCTCAAGGGGTGACGGCACGGGCGCACGCTCCGGCCCGCTCCAGCGGTGCGGTGCGCGGTGGGCGGTGCGCGGTGCACGGTGCACGGTGCGCGGTGCACGGTGCGCGGTGCATGGTGCTGCGGTGCGCGGTGCCGCGGGTGTCGGTGTGCAGCGTGGCGAGGTCCGCGGGGCGCGGCGTAAGCCGTGTGCGGGGCGCGGCGTAAGCCGTGTGCGGGGCGCGGCGTGTGCCGTGTGCCGGCTGCCGTGTGCGCGCGATCGTGCGGGCCGCGGGCGGCGTGCCCGGGGACGGGTCCCCGGGGTGCTCCGGATGCCCCGAGGCTCCGGCGCGCGCCTCCCGGCACGGGGCCGCGGGACGGGAGCGGGGCGTGCGGGGACGAGACGGGTGCGCGAAGACCATAGGGTGGGCGTTGTGTACGACGCCCTACTTGGTCCCGCCGAGATCCGGGAGCTCGCCGCCGCGCACGGCATACGCCCCACCAAACAGCGCGGCCAGAACTTCGTGATCGACGCGAACACCGTCCGCCGTATCGTCCGCACCGCGGACGTGCGCCCCGACGACGTGGCCGTGGAGGTCGGCCCGGGCCTGGGCTCCCTCACCCTCGCCCTGCTGGAAACCGGCGCCCACGTCACCGCCGTCGAGATCGACGACACCCTCGCCGCAGCCCTGCCCGGCACCGTCGCCGACCGGCTGCCGGAGCGCGCGGCGCGCTTCGCGCTGGTGCACGCCGACGCCCTGCACGTGGGCGACCTGCCCGGACCGCCGCCGACCGCCCTGGTCGCCAACCTCCCGTACAACGTCGCCGTACCCGTCCTGCTCCATATGCTCGACACCTTCCCGAGCCTCGAACGCGCCCTGGTGATGGTGCAGTCCGAGGTCGCCGACCGGCTCGCCGCCGCGCCGGGCTCGAAGGTCTACGGGGTGCCCTCGGTCAAGGCGAACTGGTACGCGGACGTCAGGCGGGCCGGCGCGGTCGGCAGGAACGTCTTCTGGCCCGCGCCCAACGTGGACAGCGGCCTGGTGTCGCTGGTGCGCAGGACCGAGCCGATCGCCACCACGGCCTCGAAGCGCGAGGTCTTCGCGGTGGTGGACGCGGCCTTCGCGCAGCGCAGGAAGACGCTCAGGGCCGCCCTCGCGGGCTGGGCCGGTTCCCCGGCCGCCGCGGAGAGCGCACTGGTCGCGGCCGGGGTGCCGGTGCGGGCGCGCGGCGAGGCGCTGACCGTGGCGGAGTTCGCGCGGATCGCGGAGCACCGGCCGCCGGCGGGCGGCGGGAAGGACAGGGCCGCCGGGGACCCGGCCCGGCCCGCGAAGAGGCGGAGTGCGCAGTGACAGTGACCGTAAGGGTTCCGGCCAAGGTGAACGTCCAGCTCGCGGTGGGTGCCGTGCGCCCCGACGGCTTCCACGACCTGGCCAACGTGTTCCTGGCGGTCGGGCTGTACGACGAGGTCACCGTCGCGCCGGCCGACGAGCTGCGGGTGACGTGCTCGGGCCCCGGCGCCGACCAGGTGCCGCTGGACCGCAGCAACCTCGCGGCGCGCGCCGCGCTGGCCCTCGCGAACCGGACCGGGCGGGTCCCGCACGTCCACCTGCACATCGCCAAGGACATCCCGGTGGCCGGCGGCATGGCGGGCGGCAGCGCGGACGGGGCCGGGGCGCTCCTCGCGTGCGACGCCCTGTGGGGAACCGGGGCCACCCGCGCCGAACTCCTCGAACTCGCCGCCGCGCTGGGCAGCGACGTGCCGTTCAGCCTGGTCGGCGGGGCCGCGCTGGGCACCGGGCGGGGCGAGCGGCTGCGGGAGCTGCCGGTGGGCGGCGCCTTCCACTGGGTGTTCGCGCTGGCGGACGGCGGACTCTCCACCCCCGCCGTGTACCGGGAGTTCGACCGGCTGGCGGCCGGGCGCGACGAGCCGGTGCCGCCGCCGGTGGCGTCCGGGGCGCTGCTCACGGCGCTGCGCGACGGCGACCCGACGGCGCTCGCGGCCACGCTCGGCAACGACCTCCAGCCCGCCGCGCTCTCGCTGTACCCCTCGCTCGCCGACACCCTGGCCACCGGCACCAAGGCCGGTGCGCTCGCCGCCCTGGTCTCCGGCTCCGGCCCGACCACGGCCTTCCTCACCGCCGACGCCACCGCGGCCCGCACCGTCGCGGACGCCCTGCTGGACTCCGGCACCTGCCGCGCGGCCCGCGTGGCGCAGGCGCCGGCGCCGGGCGCGACCGTGCTCGGGTAGCGCCGGCATCCGGGCCCCGCGGTGACAAGTACGCTGGGAGGCTGATCGATCGATCCCTAAGCGTCGCGTCAGGAGTGTCGGTGGCCGTCAATCTGGTCAATGTCGAGGCAGTGAGCAAGGTCTACGGCACCCGCGCCCTGCTCGACTCGGTCTCCCTCGGAGTCCTGGAGGGGGACAGGATCGGCGTCGTCGGGCGCAACGGCGACGGCAAGACCACCCTCGTCCGGATGCTCGCCAGGCTGGAGGAGGCCGACTCGGGCCGGGTCACGCACAGTGGCGGCCTGCGCCTGGGCGTGCTCACCCAGCACGACTCGCTCGACCCGGCCGCCACGGTGCGCCACGAGGTGATCGGCGACCTCGCCGACCACGAGTGGGCCGGCGACGCCAAGATCCGCGACGTCCTGACCGGCCTGTTCGGCGGCCTGGAGATGCCCGGCTTCCCGCAGGGCCTGGACACCGTCATCGGCCCGCTCTCCGGCGGCGAGCGGCGCCGGATCGCGCTGGCGAAGCTGCTCATCGCGGAGCAGGACCTGATCGTCCTGGACGAGCCCACCAACCATCTGGACGTGGAGGGCATCGCCTGGCTCGCCGGCCACCTCCGGGCCCGCCGCTCCGCCCTGGTCTGCGTCACCCACGACCGGTGGTTCCTCGACCAGGTCTGCACCCGGATGTGGGACGTGCAGCGCGGCGCCGTGCACGAGTACGAGGGCGGCTACTCGGACTACGTCTTCGCGCGGGCCGAGCGTGAGCGCATCGCCGCCAGCGAGGAGGCCAAGCGGCAGAACCTCGTACGCAAGGAGCTGGCCTGGCTGCGGCGCGGCGCGCCCGCGCGGACGTCCAAGCCCAGGTTCCGCATCGAGGCCGCCAACGAGCTGATCAAGGACGTGCCGCCGGCGCGGGACAGCAGCGAGCTGATGCGGTTCGCCTCCTCCCGGCTGGGCAAGACCGTCGTCGACCTGGAGGACGTGACCGTCCAGGCCGGTCCCAAGGTGCTGATCGAGCACCTGACCTGGCAGCTCGGCCCGGGCGAGCGGATCGCCCTGGTCGGGGTGAACGGCGCGGGCAAGACCTCCCTGGTGCGGGCCATGACCGAGGCCGCGGCGAGCGGCGGCGACGTCCAGCCGGCGGGTGGGCGGATCGTGGTCGGCAGGACCGTGCGGGCCGCGTTCCTCTCGCAGGAGGTGCGGGAGCTGCCCCCGGGACTCAGGGTCCTGGAGGCCGTGCAGCAGGTGCGCGAGCGCGTCGACCTCGGCAAGGGGCGGGAGCTGACGGCGGGTCAGCTATGCGAGACGTTCGGCTTCGGCAAGGAGAAGCAGTGGACGCCCGTAGGCGACCTCTCCGGCGGCGAGCGGCGCCGGCTGCAACTGCTGCGGCTGCTGATGGACGAGCCGAACGTGCTCTTCCTCGACGAGCCGACCAACGACCTCGACATCGAGACCCTGACCCAGCTTGAGGACCTGCTCGACGGCTGGCCGGGCACCCTGGTCGTGATCTCCCACGACCGGTTCTTCGTCGAGCGCACCACGGACCGGGTGTTCGCGCTGCTGGGCGATCGCACCCTGCGGATGCTGCCGCGCGGTATCGAGGAGTACCTGGAGCGGCGGCTGCGGATGCGGGAGACCGCCGTGGTGCCCGCGCCCGGCCCGAAGCCCGCCGCGAAGGCGGAGCGCACCGTCTCGGCGGCGGACGCACGCGCCGCGAAGAAGGAACTCCAGCGGATCGAACGGCAGTTGGACAAGATCGCGGAAAACGAAACGGCCCTGCACACCATGATCGCCGACAACGCCACCGATTTCGAGAAAGTGGCCGAATGGGATGGGGAGCTGCGCGAACTGGCGGGCCGCCGGGAGGAATTGGAGAACCGCTGGCTCCTGCTCGCGGAGGACGCGTGAAAACCGCGTAACAGAGCCATCACGGCCGGGTCCGCCCTTGGGAACAGGACACGGATCGGTCAGGTGTGCTAGCGCGCCGTAGTGATAGAAAGGCGGCCTGAAACGCAAACAGAGTGCGACCAGGCGTGCCGAAAATCAGCGTTGTGCGCATCCGGGGCTGAGCCCCCGGACCCCCGGCCGGAAGGGTGGGCCTTACGGGGAGCGGCGAGCCTCGGCTAGGCGAGACATCAGTGAAAGAGGGGGAGCGCTGTGACTCAGCCGCCCAACCAGCCGCCGCAGGGCGGTTTCGGAGCTCCACAGGATCCGCAGGGGCACGGCGCGCCCCCACCGCCGCCGGACCAGCCGCCGCAGATGCCTCCGCCGCCGGCTCCCGGCACCCCGCCGCCGCCCGGCGGCCCCGGGTACGGCTACCCGCAGCAGACCCCGGCCCCCGGCTACCCGCAGCAGCCCACGGCCAACAACCCCTACGCACAGCCGCCCCAGCAGCCCACGGCCAACAACCCCTACGCACAGCCGCCCCAGCCAGGACCCTACCCGCAGCAGTCCGGCCCCTACGGGCCGCCGCAACCGACGGGCCCCTACGGGCAGCCGGTGCAGCCGGGCCCTTACGGGCAGCCGGGGCCGGGCTACGGCTATCCGCAGCAGCCGCAGTACCCGGGTGGGCCCGGCGCGCCGGGCGGCGGGGGCGGGCGGTCGCCCTTCAGGGGCAAGCCCGCGGCCGTCATCGGCGCCGCGGTGGCCGTCCTGCTGGTCGCCGGTGGCGTGGTCTGGGCCGTCAGCGGCGGTGACGGCGGCGGGAAGAAGGAGGCCGGTGGCGGCGGGGCGGCCGAGAACCCCGGCGCCTCCGCCCCCGTCAACCCCGGCGACGGCAGCGGCGACGGCAGCGGCAAGGACGGCTCCGACCCGGACAACCTCAACGGCGACCGCCAGGCCGGCGAGGACAAGGTGCTCTGGTACAAGTCGGCGCCGGACGCGCCGGGCTCCGGGGCGGACGCGCCCGGCATGTGGATCACCGACAAGGTCGCGGTCAAGGCCGCGTACAAGCAGGTCCTCGCGTACAAGGTCGCCGACGGAACGCCGGCCTACCCGCCCATCACGCTGCCGCAGGCGATCTGCGCCGCCTCCCGGCAGGCCGGCGACGGCGACAAGGTGGTCGTGGCCTACAAGAGCGGCACCACGGACTCGGCCAAGTGCAACCAACTGGTGGAGATCGACCTGAACACCGGCAAGAAGGGCTGGACGAAGAAGATCGAGGAGGGCGCGCTCTTCGACAGCACGATCACCATCGAGCTGTCCATCGTCAAGGACACGCTGATCGTGGGCCGTTCACAGTCCGGCGCCGCCTTCAGGGTCAGCGACGGCAAGGCGTTGTGGACCAAGAAGGAGGAGCACGACGGGGTCTGCTTCCCCGGCGGCTTCACCGGCGGGGACCGGATCATCGTGGCGCTGTCCTGCGCGGCCGGCCAGGAGAGCGCGCACGAGCGCGTCGAGGAGCTCGACCCGGCCAGCGGCAAGGTGAAGTGGACCAAGGAGCTGCCCAAGGGCTGGGAGCTCTCGCGGGTCTACTCCACCAGCCCCGTCGTCCTCTACCTCACCAACGAGGACAAGAAGCAGTGGAACATCAGCACGCTCAAGGCGGGCTCCAGCGCGACCCGCTCGCAGGTCGACATCGACGAGAGCTTCGCGCCTGAGTGCGGGTGGGCCATCCTCGACCGCGACCTCCAGGGCTGCGCGGGCACCGCGGCCGACGCCGACACCCTCTACCTCCCCACCGAGGCGAAGAGCGGTGCCAACGAGATCGTCGCCGTCAACCTGGCCAGCGGCAAGGAGAAGTGGCGCGTCAAGGCGCCCGGGGACACCAGCATGCTCCCGATGAAGGTCCAGGGCGGCGCGGTCATCGCCTACCAGGAACCCTCGTACGACAAGGGCGGCACCGTGCTGTCGATCCCGACCGGCGGCGACCACAGGCCGAAGGCGCTGCTGCAGAACCCGCAGGGCGCCGCGGAGATCGAGAACGGCTTCTTCTCGAAGGCGATCGACTACGTGGACGGGCGCTTCTACATCTCCACCACCCGGCTGACGGGCAGTGACAAGACCCAGGAGAAGCTCATGATGGCCTTCGGCAACTGAACCCGGCCCCGCCCTTCCACCATCCGCTCGCTCCCAGAGGTTGACACGCCATGACCCAGCCGCCCAGCCAGCCGCCACAGGGCGGGTTCGGTGCTCCGCAGGAACAACCGGGAGGCTTCGGCGCCCCGCAGAACCCGCCGCCCGCCCCGCCCCAGGGCCCGCCGCCGACTCCGCCGGTCCCGCCGGCCTACGGTCGGCCCGCCGAGCCCGGCCCCGGCTACGGCTACCCGGCGTCCCCGCCCCCGCCGCCACCCGGCCCGCCCCCGCAGACGCCCCCGCCGCCCGGGCAGCCCGCGGTCCCGCCGGGCTACGGCCATCCGCAGGGGCCCGGCGGCGCCCAGCAGCCCACCGTCGCGGCCCAGCCCGCGGTGCCGCCGGGCGGACAGCAGTACGGCTACCCGGCCCAGCAGCCCTACGGCGCGTACCCGGGTGCCACCGTGCCCCAGCCCGTGGTCCCCGGCGGCAGAAAGCCCAACGCCCGGACGACGATCGTCATCGCGGCGGTCGTCGCCATCGCGCTGATCGTCGGCGGTGGCATCTGGTATGCCTCGTCCGACTCCGGCAAGAAGGACCAGGCCGACTCGTCGGGGGGCGGTCCGTCGGGCGGGGACGGCAAGAACGCGGCCGGCGGGCAGCAGGGCGGCGGCAAGGAGAAGGTGCCCGCCAACACCCGTGCCAGGGTCCTCTTCCAGGTGCCCTCGCCCGAGGTCGCCAAGGACGACGTGATGAAGGTCGAGGGCTCCTGGCTGCACGGCGGCGTCTACGCCAAGGCGGGCGACAGCGAGATCGTCGGCTACGACACGTCAAGCGGCAAGGAGTCCTGGACGATCCCGCTGGACGGCCAGGCCTGCGCGGGCTCCCCCGAGGTCACCGACGACGGTGTCGCCGCGGTGGTCTACCAGCCGGCCGAACCCAAGAACAAGGACGACTACCAGCGCTGCAACAAGCTCTCGGCCATCGACCTGACCTCGGGCAAGAAGCTGTGGAGCAAGGAGATCACGCTAGGCGACCAGAAGCCCGACTACGAAGAGGTCAGCATCAGCGGCGACATCGTCGCGGTCGGCGGCAGCACGGACGGCGGTGCCGCGTTCGACCTCAGGACGGGCAAGGCGAAGTGGATCCCGCAGGCCGGCGACCAGTGCCATGACGTCGGCTACCGGGGTGGCGAGCAACTGGTGGCGGTCCGCACCTGCGGCGAGTACGACAACCCGAAGATCTCCGTCCAACTGCTCGCGCCGGACGGCAAGCCCAGGTGGTCCTACAAGCTCCCCGACGGCATCGACAACGCCAAGGTGATCTCCACCAAGCCCGTGGTCTTCGGTGTGGACTCCGGCGAGATCACCGCGTCGGGCGTCACGGACGTCTTCGCGCTCGACGACGCCACGGGCAAGCTGCGCTCGAAGATCACGCTGGAGGACGGCAAGTACGACCACGACTGCGACGTCAACAAGGTCCACGACTGCCACGGCATCGTCGTGGGCAACGACAAGCTGTACGTGCCGACGCACGAGCACGACGGCAGCGGCGAGTACGGCACCACCAACGAGATCGTGTCGTTCGACCTGGCCACCGGCAAGTCCACGGGCGACCGCGCGGACGCCGGCGAGCGGTACACGGTCTTCCCGCTGCGGATGGACGGCTCCAACATCATCGCCTACAAGGACGGTCCGTACGACAAGGGTGCGCAGATCGTCTCGCTGGACGGCGGGACGCTGAAGGCGACCACGCTGCTGGAGACCCCGGCGTCGCGGAACGTGCTGGACGCGATCAGCAGCATGGTGCCCGACAGGGCGGAACTGCTGTACGCCGGCGGCAAGATGTTCCTGGCCAGGCAGCTCGCCAGCGCTCCGATCACCCAGGGCGAGAAGAGCTACCTGGCGATCGGCTTCAGCGACTGACCGCGGCCCGCCGCGGTACGACCGCTCTTCGCACGGCACACGGCCCCGCCCCTTCCGGGCGGGGCCGTTCGCGTGCGCGGGGGCGGGAGGGGTGGCCGGTTTCCTGCGTGGTTGTTCGTGTGCCGTGCGGTTGTTCGTGCGCGCGGCGTGCGGTGGCCGGACCTGCGCCGTATGGAACAGGGCGATTTCCGGCGAGCACCGGGGGATCTCGACGGTAAGGGAAGCGCAATGTCGAACAGGCGTGTAGTTTCCGGGGGACGAACGGCGGGGGTCGGGAAACCTCCCAGGTCCTTGCGGCACTGGGTGAGGGTCCAGGAAGGATCGGTTTCGGTATGGGGGACTGGGGGGTTGCTCTATGGCGGCGGTCCGGATCGTGGTGGCCGACGACCACCGGCTGCACGCGGAGGCGCTGGCCTCGGCTCTTAAGTTGCGCGGGCACCGGGTGCTCGCTGCCGCGGCGCCCACCGGGGGCGTGGCGGAGCTGGTGATCACCCGGGTGCCCGAGGTCTGCCTGCTGGGCACGGCCGCGCCCGACCGGCCCGGGGTCTTCGACCCGGTGCTGAAGATCAAACAGGACCGCCCGCAGATCGCGGTCGTGGTGCTCGGCCCCGTGCCTTCGCCGCGCGGTATCGCCGCCGCCTTCGCCGCGGGGGCCAGCGGTTACGTGCGCCACGACGAGCGGATCGAGGGGGTGGAGCGGGCGATCATCAAGGCCCGTGCGGGGGAGTCGGCGGTGGCGCCCGCACTGCTCCAGGGAGCGTTCGGGGAACTGCTCAACCCGGTGGCGCAGCCGGACGACGAGGGGCAGCGGCTGCTGGGGATGCTGACGCCGCGCGAGGTGGAGGTGCTGGTGCGGGTGGCCGACGGCGAGGGGACGCGGCTGATCGCGGCGGGCATGGGGATCGCACCGTCGACCGCGCGGACGCATGTGCAGCGGGTCCTGATGAAGCTGGGCGTCGGTTCTCGTCTGGAGGCCGCCGCCCTCGCGGCCCGCACGGGTCTGCTGGACCGTGCGGACCACGCCGGAGGTGCCCGGTAGCCGCACCGCTCCGGCTTCCCCGCACCGCTCCGGCTTCCCCGCACCGCTCCGGCTTCCCCGCGCCGCTCCGGCTTCCCCGCACCGCTCCGGCTTCCCCGCGCCGCTCCGGCTTCCCCGCGCCCCCGCAGGGGCCCGGGGAACGGCGTTCGGCCTCAGTGTTCCCCGTCGGACGCCTGCGGGGGCGGCGGCGCCGTGGGGCGCAGCTTCAGCCAGAGCAGGAACAGCAGCCCGAGGACGAGCATGCCGAGACCCGTCCACAGGTTGATGTTGATGTCCTGCGCCTTGTTGATGTCCGCGTCGGACGCGGTGAACCCGGCGATCGTCACGATCACCCCGTACACCACGAAGAGACCACCGATGATCCGCCGGATGTCGAAGAGCCGGGCGGCCGTCGCGGAGCGCCGCTCCAGGTCGGCCACCTCCTGCTGGTAGCCCGCCTCCGGCACGTCGGCCCCGTCGCCGGCCCGGTTCTGGTTCTCGTCAGACATGCTGCGTCGTCCTTAGCGTGCTCAGAGGGAGAAGGGGAGGTAGCAGACGGCTGCGAGGACCAGTGCGCCCCAGCCGAGCAGGGCCGGCCTGCGGTACCAGACCTCGTCGCCCTCGCCGGGCGGCTCCTCCATGCCGGGGGACCGGGTGCCGTACACCAGGCCGGCCAGCGACTCGGCCGACTTGGGCTTCGTCGCGTAGGAGACCACGACCATCACGAGGGCACCGACCACGAAGGCGACGATCGACGAGACGAAGTTGGCGCCCTGGTCGCTGGGGATGCCGATGACGCCCTGCTTGTAGAACCAGAAGTAGTTGACCATCGCGGCGACCGTGCCGGACAGCAGGCCCCAGAAGCCCGCCGCGGCCGTGGTCCGCTTCCAGAACATGCCGATGATGAACACCACGAACAGCGGGACGTTGAAGAACGAGAACAGCGTCTGAAGGTAGTTCATGATGTTGCTGAAGCTGGAGGCGATGAACGCCGTGCCCATGCCGATCAGCACGCCGGCCGCGGTGACCACGCGCCCGGTCAGCAGGTAGTGCCGGTCGCTCTGCCCCTTCTTCAGGTACGCGGCCCATATGTCGTTGGTGAAGACGGTGTTGAACGAGGACACGTTGGCCGCCATACCGGCCATGAACGCGGCCAGCAGCCCGGTCACGGCGATGCCCAGCACACCGTTGGGCAGCAGGTCGCGCATGAGGACCGGGATCGCGTCGTTGTAGGTCAGATCGCTGCCCTGCTGCCCGATGCTCGGCTCCATCACCAGCGCGATCAGGCCGGGGACCACGACGACCATGGGTATGAGGATCTTCGGGAACGCTGCGATCAGCGGGGTGCGCCTGGCGGCGGAGAGGTTCTTGGCGGACAGCGCGCGCTGCACCTCGGCGAAGTTGGTGGTCCAGTAGCCGAAGCTCATCACGAAGCCGAGGCCGAGCACGATGGTCAGCCAGTTGGCGCCGAGCGGATTGGCGGAGCCGATGCCCGTGCCGCCCCACGCGGTCATGAAGTTCTCGCCGTGCGACGCGCTGAGCTTGTCGCTCATGCCGTCCCAGCCGCCGACCCGCTTGAGGCCGACGACCGTCAGCGGGATGAGCGCCGCGAGGATCACGAAGAACTGCAGCACCTCGTTGTAGATCGCCGAGGAGAGTCCGCCGATGGTGATGTACGCGAGCACGAAGAACCCGGCGACCACGATCGCCACCCACTGCGGCCAGCCCAGCAGAGCCTGGAGCACGATCGCCATGGCGTAGAGGTTGACGCCCGCGATCAGCACCGAGGAGACGGCGAAGATGATCGACGACAGCAGGTGGGACGAGGGTCCGAAGCGGTGCAGCAGGAACTCCGGGACGGAGCGCACCTTGGAGCCGTAGTAGAACGGCATCATCACCAGGCCGAGGAAGACCATGGCGGGGACGGCGCCGATCCAGTACCAGTGCACCGTGTAGGCGCCGTACTGCACGCCGTTGGCCGCCATGCCCAGGATCTCGGTGGCACCGAGGTTGGCGGCGACGAACGCGAGCCCGGTGACCCAGGCGGGCAGTGAGCGGCCCGAGAGGAAGAAGTCGAGGCTGGTCTTCACCGAGCGCCGTGCGGCGAACCCGATGCCCAGCACGACCGCGAAGTAGATCGCGAGGATCGTGTAGTCGAGCCCGTTCGTGGGGAGCCGGAGCCCGTCGGCAAGGTTGTCCATGGGGGGTACCCGCTTCGTTGCGTGAACTGAACGGACCGGAACCTACGCTTTTCGCTTTAACAACTGAACCGTTGCTGTGATGTTCTTTGTTTGATTGTGATCGAGCTGGTTGTTTTGCCCTGAAATGCTGCCTGCCGAGCGAGGGGAACCTCACAGAAACCACCCAGGTTCGCCCCGGGTGTCGTCTTGACCGTGCCTGTTGGTTTGTGGTTTGTTATGTTTGTTTGTGTTGGCTGGGTGGCGTGGAAAGCGGGAGCACGGCGTGAAGAAGACCTCGACCCGGCTTGCCGACGGTCGCGAGCTCATCTACTACGACCTGCGCGACGACGCCGTCCGCGACGCGGTGGACCGGCGCCCGCTGGACCCGGCAGGACTGGTGCACTCCGAGATCCGCCACGACCGGCTGCTCGGCGACTCGGTCGCCATCGCCTCGCACCGCCAGGGCCGCACCTACCACCCGCCCGCCGACGAGTGCCCGCTCTGCCCGTCCCGCGGGGGCCGGATGAGCGAGATCCCGGACTCCTCCTACGACGTCGCGGTCTTCGAGAACCGCTTCCCGTCCCTCTCCGGCGACTCGGGCCGCTGCGAGGTGGTCTGCTTCACCCAGGACCACGACACGTCCTTCGCCGGCCTCACCGAGGAGCAGGCGGCCCTCGTCCTTGCCGCGTGGAGCGACCGCACCGCCGAGCTGGCCCGGCTGCCCGCCGTGCGGCAGGTGTTCTGCTTCGAGAACAGGGGGGAGGAGATCGGCGTCACCCTCGGCCATCCGCACGGCCAGATCTACGCCTATCCCTTCGTCACCCCGCGCACCGCCCTGATGCTGCGCTCGCTCGCCGCCCACCGCGAGCGCACCGGCGGCAACCTCTTCGACGACGTGGTGGCCGACGAGCTCGCGGACGGCCGCAGGATCGTGCTGGACACCTCGCAGTGGACCGCGTTCGTCCCGCACGCCGCCCACTGGCCCTACGAACTGCACCTCTACCCCAAGCGGCGGGTGCCCGACCTGACGGCGCTCGACGACGCGGCACGCGCGGAGTTCCCCGGCGTCTACCTGGAACTGCTCAGGCGCTTCGACCGGATATTCGACCAGGAGGGCGCCCCGGGCGGGAGCCCGTCCCGGGGCGCCGGGGAGGCGGCCGAGGGGCGCACCCCGCCCACCCCCTACGTCTCCGCCTGGCACCAGGCCCCGTTCGGCGCTCTCGAAGGACATGGCGTCGAACGCCACGACTTCGCCCTCCACCTAGAGCTTTTCACCATCCGCCGCACTTCCGGCAAGCTGAAGTTCCTCGCGGGTTCCGAGTCCGGCATGAGTGTGTTCATCAACGACGTGCCGCCGGAGGCCGCGGCCGAGCGACTGCGAGAGGTAGCGAGTAGATGAGTGGGACGTATCTGGTCACCGGCGGTGCGGGCTACGTGGGCAGCGTCGTCGCGGCGCACCTGCTGCGGGCCGGACACCGGGTGACGGTCCTCGACGACCTCTCCACGGGCTTTCGCCGCGCGGTGCCGAAGGGCGCGCACTTCATCGAGGGCCGTGTCCAGGACGCCGCCGCATGGGTGGACCCCGGCTACGACGCCGTGCTCCACTTCGCCGCCTTCTCACAGGTCGGCGAGTCCGTCCAGAAGCCCGAGAAGTACTGGGAGAACAACGTCGGCGGCACCATGTCCCTGCTCGCCGCGATGCGCGACGCCGGCGTGCGCACCCTCGTCTTCTCCTCCACCGCCGCCACCTACGGCGAACCGGTGCACACGCCCATCACCGAGTCCGACCCCACCGCGCCCACCAGCCCGTACGGTGCCAGCAAGCTCGCCGTCGACCACATGATCAGCGGCGAGGCCGCGGCGCACGGCCTCGGTGCGGTCTCGCTGCGCTACTTCAACGTCGCGGGCGCGTACGGCGACCAGGGCGAGCGGCACGACCCGGAGTCGCACCTCATCCCGCTGGTCCTCCAGGTCGCCCAGGGCCGCCGCGAGGCCGTCTCCGTCTACGGCGACGACTACCCGACCCCGGACGGCACCTGCATCCGCGACTACATCCACGTCGCCGACCTCGCCGAGGCCCACCTGCTCGCCCTGGACGCCGCCACCCCGGGCGAGCACCTGATCTGCAACCTCGGCAACGGCAACGGCTTCTCCGTCCGCGAGGTCATCGAGACAGTCCGCCGGGTCACAGGACACCCCGTCCCCGAGGTGGCCGCGCCGCGCCGCGGCGGCGACCCCGCGGTGCTCGTCGCCTCCGCCGAGGCCGCCCGCACCCGGCTCGGCTGGCGCCCCTCGCGCCCGGACCTCGCCGGGATCGTGGCCGACGCCTGGGCGTTCGCGCAGCAGATGGCGGAGGAGTCCGCCGCCGGGGCCGGCGGCCCCGCCGCCCCGTAACCGCTCCGCCCCCTCCCCCGCGCCGCCCGGCCCGCGCCGGGCGGCGCGCGCAGTGTCCAGCCAGCCGCCAGCAGCGAAGGAGCAGCCGTGACGACCGCCGAGACGGCCGAGACCGTGGCCAAGGGTTTTCAGGAGCTGTACGGGGCCGTGCCGGACGGCGTCTGGGCCGCACCCGGCCGGGTCAACCTGATCGGCGAGTACACGGACTTCAACGAGGGCTTCGTGCTGCCGCTCGCGCTCCCGCACACCGCCGTGGCGGCCGTCTCGCCGCGCGCCGACGGCGTGCTGCGGGTGCACTCCGCGGACACCGGCACACCGGTGACCGAGCTGCGCGTCGACGCGCTCGCGCCGCGCGCCGACACCGGCTGGGCCACCTATCCGGCGGGTGTCGTCTGGGCGCTGCGCACGGCCGGGCACGCCGTCACCGGAGCCGATCTGCACCTGTCGTCGACGGTGCCGACCGGGGCCGGACTCTCCTCGTCGGCCGCGCTCGAAGTGGTCACGGCCCTCGCCCTGAACGACCTGTTCGGACTCGGCCTGACCGGCCCCGAGCTGGCCAGGCTCGCCCAGCGCGCCGAGAACGACTTCGTCGGGGTGCCGTGCGGGGTGATGGACCAGATGGCGTCGGCCTGCTGCACCGCGGGCCACGCCCTGCACCTGGACTGCCGGGACCTGTCGACCCGCCAGGTCCCGTTCGACCTGGCCGCGCAGGGCCTCGACCTGCTGGTCGTGGACACCCGCGTCAAACACGTCCTGGGCGACGGAGCGTATGCGGAGCGGCGCGCGGGGTGCGAGGAGGGCGCTCGGGCGCTCGGGGTCTCGCACCTGCGGGACATCCGCTACGCGGAGCTGCCCGACGCGCTGGAACGGCTGGCCGAGCGCGAGCGGCGGGGCGAGGCGCCGGACGACCGGGTGCGCCGCTACGTCGGGCACGTGGTCGCCGACGACCACCGGGTGGAGCAGGTCATCGCGCTGCTCGACGCGGGCGAGGTGCCCGCCATCGGGCCGCTGCTCACCGAGGGCCACGCCTCGCTGCGCGACGCTCTGCGGATCTCCTGCGAGGAACTCGACCTGGTGGTCGAGAGCGCTAACGCGGCGGGTGCGCTCGGCGCGCGGATGACGGGCGGCGGCTTCGGCGGCTCCGCGGTGGTGCTGGTGCGGGACGCCGACGCCGGGGCGGTCCGCGCGGCGGTCCTCGACGCCTTCGCCGCGGCCGGCTTCACCGCACCGCGGGTGTTCTCCGCCATACCGTCGCAAGGGGCGCACCGGATCGTCTGAGAGCGCCCGGCCCAGGGGCCCGATTCGGCCCATTCGGCCGCCCCGCCGCGCTTTTCCCGGGCTCCGGAAGGCTTCAGGCGAGGCGTTTCGTCATGGTGTACTCCGTAATTCCCGGTGGGTAGTCGGGAATTTCGCATACCACGTCGTATCCGTATTTCTTATAGAAACCCGGGGCCTGGAAATCCCAGGTCCACACCCGGGAGTCGAGGCAGTCGCGGTCCTCGCGGGCCGCGCGCTCGGCCTCCAGGAGCAGCCTGGAGCCGAGGCCGGCGGCGCGGTGGGGGGCGTCGACCCAGAGCAGGTTGATGTGCAGCCAGCGTGCCCAGGTGTGCGCGTCGAGCCCCGCGACCAGTTTCTCCTCGTCGCCCTCCCCGGTGAACATCCAGATCTGGAGCGGCACTTCGCGCTCCTCCGCGGTGCCGCGCAGCGCCCTGATGGCCGGTGACGCGGCTGTGTTGGTCTCCCGCAGCCGGGCCCGCAGCAGATCGCGGCGCGGTCGGTCGACCTTGCTGGTCTCGGTCTCCATTCGAAACATATGACTCACGATAATCTCCCGGCAGTACACCGCCGCATCCGCGGCGGACCGTACCGCCCCCCGGTGCGCCGACTGGTTCGACGAGTTCTGCAAATCACCTTCCGCTACGGCCGGTCGGCCTTACTCTGAGATACAGCACCGGTGGGGGCCGGTGTTGATCAGGGGGCGAGAGAAGTCGGGTACGACGCCCGGAGTGGGGGTAGCAGTCCAGCACGGCGGCGGTCGTGCGGCTGCGGCGACCCTGCCCCGGGCCCGTGAGGGTTCCGGACACAGCACTCCGGGCGCCGTGCCCGCACCGACCGTCCCCCGACCTGTGGGGGTTTGACGTGGTTCGCATCCGAGTCCTGGTCGTCGACGACCACCGTATCTTCGCCGAGTCGTTGGCAGCGGCCCTCGCCGCGGAGCCCGACGTCGACGTCACACCGGCCGGCAGCGGCCGGATGGCCCTGCGCTGCCTGGAGCGGGCCGCTGCCATGGGCCGCCCGTTCGACGTCCTGCTCGTCGACGCCGATCTCGGTCACACCGCGCTGGGCGCCGCGGCCGGTGCGGCCCCGGGCGGCCCCGGCGGTCCTGCCGGATCCGTACCGGGCGGCGCCCGCCGAGCTGTGGCCGTGCCGGACGGCAGTGCGGACCAGCTTGTGGACGGCATATCTCTGGTGGCGGGCGTGCGTTCGGCCCAGCCCTCGGTGCGCACCGTGGTGCTCGCGGAGAAGGACGACCCGCACCGCGCGGCCCTCGCCCTGGCGGCCGGGGCCTGCGGCTGGGTCGCCAAGGACTGCTCGCTCTCGCGGCTGCTGACGGTCGTGCGGGGCGTGCTGCGCGACGAGACCCATCTGCCGCCCGCGCTGCTCACCGGCGTGCTGCGCGAGCTGACCGCGGCCCGCAAGCACCGTACGGAGAGCGAGCGCCTGGTGGAGTCGCTGACCCCCAGGGAGCGCGAGGTGCTGCGCTGCATGGTCGCCGGACTCGGCAGGAAGGCCGTCGCCGAGCGGCTCTACCTCTCCCCGCACACCGTCCGTACCCATATGCAGAACGTCCTCGGCAAGCTGGGCGTGCACTCCACCCTCGCCGCGGTCGCCCTGGCCCGGCGCGCGGGCGTCGGCCCGGCGGACCTGGAGGAGGCGTCCTGAGCGGACGGCTCCCGGTGGGGCCTTCCGCCGGCAGGCGTGCTCACGCGGTGGGCGGCTTCCCCCGCGGGCGGGTTCCCCGGCTGGACGGCCTACGCGGTGGGTGGCTTGCCCGGGTGGCCGCTTCCTCGGTGCGGGCGTCCTGAAAGGGAGCGCGGCAGATGTGCGGGCAACCACCTGCGCGCCGGTGGTCGAAGGCCGCCAAAGCAGTGTCTTCATGTCGCCGGCACCGCCGCCGGCATGCCGGTGGTGACGTGACGGTCCGCCCTTCGCCGTCTGTCCAGGCCCCCGCGCCCTGCACGGGGCGGCCCTCAACCGGGAAGGTTGTCGAAGGGAGCGGTCAACTGCCGTAGCAGCGCGGCCAGTTCGCTGCGCTGGGCACGGGACAGCTCGGCGAGCAGGGCGCGCTCCTGCTCCAGCAGCCCGGCCAGCGACTCGTCCGCGCGGTCCCGGCCGTCCCCGGTCAGCCGGACCAGCACGCCGCGCCGGTCGCTCGGGTCCGGCAGCCGCTCGACGAGGCCCTTCTTGGCGAGCCGGTCGATACGGTTGGTCATGGTGCCCGAGGTGACCAGCGTCTGGGTGAGGAGCTGACCCGGCGAGAGCTGGTAGGGGGCGCCGGCCCGGCGCAGCGACGTGAGCACGTCGAACTCCCAGGGCTCCAGGCCGTGCTCCGAGAAGGCCAGCCGCCGGGCGCGGTCGAGGTGCCGGGCGAGCCTGCTCACCCGGCTGAGCACTTCGAGCGGCTCCACATCGAGGTCCGGGCGCTCCCGGCGCCACGCAGCAACCAGCCGATCGACCTCGTCCTCCATGGAGATCAGTCTAATCGATCCCTCGATGTGAAGTCTCTTGACGTCAAGATATATGCCTGTGAGGATGGCGGCGGGAACCCGGACACCGGTTGCCCGCAACTCAGGGTTGCCCCGGGCCGGTCCACGGCAACCGATCCACGGCACCGGGGCCCGTGCATCCCCTCGCCCGGGCCCGTGCATCCCGCCCGGGCATCCGGGTCCGTGATCCGCGTCCGTCCGCAAGGAGGCAGCACCCGATGCCCAGCGCCACACCCACCTGGGACCCCGGCCAGTACCTGCGCCACGCGGGCCACCGTGCCCGCCCCTTCGCCGATCTGCTCGCCCGTGTCCCCGAACCGCCCGCGACCGGTCGGCAGCCGGTGATCGTCGACCTGGGCTGCGGGCCCGGCAACGCCACCCGGCTGCTCGCCGAGCGCTGGCCCACCGCCCTCGTCACCGGCCTGGACAACTCCGCCCGGATGCTGGCGCAGGCACGCCGCGACCACGCGGGTGCCACGCCCGGCGGCGGCCGGATCGAGTTCGCCGAGGCGGACGCCCGGACCTGGGTGCCCGAGGGCGCGCCCGGCCTGATCGTCAGCAATGCCACGCTCCAGTGGGTACCGGGCCACGCGGACTCCTTCCGGGCCTGGTTCGACGGCCTTGCGCCCGGCGGTGTGTTCGCCTTCCAGGTGCCCGGCAACTTCGACGCGCCCAGTCATGTGCTGATGCGGGAGCTGGCGGAGTCGAAGCGGTGGGAGGACCGGCTCGGCGGGGTGCTGCGGCACGCCGACGCGGTACTGGAGCCCGCCGGCTATCTGGACCGGCTCCTGGCGCTCGGCGCGGACGCCGATGTCTGGGAGACGACCTACCTGCACGTCCTGCCCGGACAGGACCCGGTGCTCGACTGGGTCAAGGGCACCGGCCTGCGGCCCGTCCTCGCCGCCCTCGCCGACGACGACGAGGCGGCCGGGGCGTTCCTCACCGAGTACCGCGACCTGCTGCGCACCGCCTACCCGCGGACCCCGTACGGCACGGTCCTCCCGTTCCGGCGGATCTTCGCGGTGGCGGTCAAGCCGGGGCGTCGAGCGGCCCGGGGCGACGGCGCGCCGGCCGGTGGGGCGGACGCGGTCGGCGGGGCGGGTGCGGCGGGGGAGGGCGGTCGGTGATGCTGGTGGCCATCGACCACGTCCAGCTCGCCGCGCCGCCCGGTTCCGAGGACGCGCTGCGCGCCTTCTACGTGCGGGTCCTCGGGATGACCGAGGTGCCCAAGCCGCCGGTGCTCGCGGCGCGCGGCGGCTGCTGGTTCCAGGCGGGGTACGTCCGCCTGCACGTGGGGGTGGAGGCGGACTTCCGCCCCGCGAGGAAGGCCCACCCGGGACTGCGGGTGCACGGCATCACGTCCTACGCGGCCCGCCTCGCCGCCCACGGGACCCCGGCCGTCCGGGAGGGGAACCTGCCTGGTTGCCGGCGCTTCTACGCGCAGGACCCGGTGGGCAACCGGCTGGAGTTCCTGGAGCCGGTCACAGGGCCTTGAGCGCGTCCAGGGAGATGTCGATGTCGATGTCGAAGGGCGCTTCAAGCGTGAGCTGGGCGCGGTGGATTCCGGTCGGTGTGTAGCTCTTCGTCACCGGATCGAGCTCGTAGGTGTGCACCACGGGCCGTTCGTTGCCCTCGGTCATCTCGACGAGCCAGAAGTACCGGATGCCCGCGGCAGCGTACTTGCGGGGCTTGGTGTCGCGGTCACGCGCCTCGGAGTCGGGTGTGACGACCTCGGCGGCCAGCACGACATCGGACGCCTCGAAACGGGTTCGGTCCAGGCCGGCGCCGGCCTCTGCCCGGATGATGCTGACATCCGGTTCGGGTGCGTTGCGCCGGTCCAGGACGACGGTCATCTCGCGGCTGACCCTGAGGTGCCGGGGGACCGTGCGGCGCAGTCCGGCCACCAGAAGATCGATCATGAGGCTGTGGAAGAACCGCTGCGGGCTCACGAGGACGAAGCTCCCGTCGATCATTTCGGTGTGCGGCGGGAGCCCGGGGAGCGCGAACAGGTCGTCCACGGTGAATCCGTCCAGGGGCGGCATCGGCAAGCGGTAGCCGTGCTCGGTGAGCGGCTCGGCGGTCATGGTTCCTCCCATGGACGGGATTCTGAGCCTGCGGCCTCCACGGTATCGGGCGGAATCCACCACTGTCACCGCAAAAGGTGATCAAGGGCGGGGTTGAGCGACGGTGTTCGAGATCCGTCCGTGGTGGGCGGTGCACACCACGGCGCACAAGCTGCCCCGCGAGCCCGGCCGCGCCACCGCGAGCCGATACGTCCACCCGTGCCCAAGGAGCCCGCTGGTTCCAGAGCCCGCTGGTCCGGGAGCATGCCGGGCCGGGAGCATGCCGGGCCGGGAGCATGCCGGGCCGGGAGCATGCCGGGCCGGGAGCATGCCGGGCCGGGAGTCCGCCGACGAGAACCCGGCCGCCCTGGGACCGTGCCGCCCCGGGGCCGTGCCGCCCCGGGGCCGTGCCGCCGGAAGCTATGCCTTCCGGTGGCCGATCAGCCGCGGTTTCTGTTCGATGCCGTCCAGGCCGTGCCAGGCCAGGTTCACCAGGTGGGCGGCGACCTCGGCCTTCCTGGGGCGGCGGACGTCCAGCCACCACTGGCCGGTCAGCGCGACCATGCCGACCAGGGCCTGTGCGTACAGCGGGGCCAGCTTGGGGTCGAAGCCGCGGCTCTTGAACTCCCGGCCGAGGATGTCCTCGACCTGGGTGGCGATGTCCGAGATCAGCGAGGCGAAGCTGCCCGTGGACTGCGGGATGGGGGAGTCGCGCACCAGGATGCGGAACCCGTCCGTGTGCTCCTCGATGTAGTCGAGCAGCGCGAACGCCGCCTGCTCGCAGAGCTCGCGCGGGTGGCCCGCGGTCAGCGAGCTGGTCACCATGTCCAGCAGCCGCCGCATCTCGCGGTCCACCACGACGGCGTACAGCCCCTCCTTGCCGCCGAAGTGCTCGTAGACCACCGGCTTGGAGACCCCGGCCTTCGCCGCGATCTCCTCGACCGATGTGCCCTCGAACCCCCGCGCCGCGAAAAGGGTGCGACCGATCACCAGCAACTGCTGACGGCGCTCAGCGCCGGTCATCCGGGTGCGGCGGGCCCGCCGCGGTTTCTCGCTGCCGGGTGTGCTGGGGTCGGTCGCCACATCCTCCATCATGCCGCGTCGGCGGCCCGCTCAGCGCCCCGGGAGTCGCTCGCCTTGCGGCGGGAGTCGATCCGCGACTGCGACGGCCAGCGGACGTCGTGGGCCCAGCCCAACTGCTCGAACCAGCGGATGATGCGCGCCGAGGAGTCGATCTGGCCGCGCATCACACCGTGCCGTGCCGAGGTCGGGTCGGCGTGGTGCAGGTTGTGCCAGGACTCGCCGCAGGACAGCACCGCGAGCCACCAGACGTTCCCGGACCGGTCGCGCGACTTGAAGGGCCGCTTGCCCACCGCGTGGCAGATCGAGTTGATCGACCAGGTGACGTGGTGCAGCAGCGCCACCCGCACCAGCGAGCCCCAGAAGAACGCCGTGAACGCTCCCCACCACGACATCGTCACCAGGCCGCCCACCAGCGGCGGAAGCAGCAGCGACGTCACGGTCCAGAGCACGAACTGCCGGGAGACCGCGCGGATCGCCGGGTCACTGATCAGGTCGGGCGCGTACTTGTCCTGCGGTGTCTGCTCCTCGTCGAACATCCAGCCGATGTGCGCCCACCACAGGCCCTTCATCAGTGCGGGCACCGTCTCGCCGAACCGCCACGGCGAGTGCGGGTCGCCCTCCGCGTCCGAGAACCTGTGGTGCTTGCGGTGGTCCGCCACCCAGCGGACCAGCGGACCCTCCACGGCCATCGAACCCGCGATGGCCAGCGCGATCCGCAGCGGACGCCGTGCCTTGAACGACCCGTGCGTGAAGTAGCGGTGGAAGCCGATCGTGATCCCGTGGCAGCCCAGGAAGTAGAAGAAGATCAGCAGGCCCAGGTCGAGCCAGCTCACCCCCCAGCCCCAGACCAGCGGCACGGCCGCGACCAGGGCGAGAAAGGGGACGGTGATGAAGAGCAGCAGCGTGATCTGTTCGATCGAACGCTTCTGCTCACCGCCCAGTGTGGCGGAAGCAAGGGGAGTGGCGGACGGCGCTGGTGAGGCTTCTTCGATCACATCGGGGCTTGTGCTCATGGGCATTCCCTGGGGGGTCGAGGGTGATGGCAGGTGTTGCCCGGGCCGGAATACTACGGTTCCGTAACCTACGGCATCGTAAGTATGTCAGCGCGTTGTCCGGCAGCAAGAGGCCGGACGGCCGCGCCGGGCCCGAGCCGCCTATCCTGGACTCGGTCGGACAGCGTGGTCCGCTCTGTTTCTTCCCGGGCCCGCGGGGCACAAGCCGTGGATCAGCCGGACGCCTGCCGGGAATCAGCAAGGTAGACCCGGTAGGGAAGAGTGCATACCCAGTAGGGACCGGGACCCTCCCAGACGTGAGACGTGCCTCACCACTGCAAGGAGCCGCACCTGTGAGCAGTGCAGACGACCACGGCCACCGGGCCACCACGCAGGCCGCCGGCGCCACCGGTGCCGGACTGCGCGCCGACATCCGCCGCCTGGGTGATCTGCTGGGCGAGACCCTCGTACGGCAGGAGGGCCCAGAACTCCTGGAACTCGTCGAGCGGGTCCGCCGCCTCACCCGCGAGGACGGGGAGGCCGCCGCCCGGCTGCTCGGCGAGACCGATCTGATGACCGCGGCCAAGCTGGTGCGCGCCTTCTCCACCTACTTCCACCTTGCGAACGTCACCGAGCAGGTGCACCGCGGCCGCGAACTGCGCGCCCGCCGTGCGGCGGAGGGCGGCCAGTTGGCCCGCACCGCCGACCGGCTCAAGGACGCCGACGCCCTGCACCTGCGCGAGACGGTCTCCAACCTCAATGTGCGCCCCGTCTTCACCGCCCACCCCACGGAGGCCGCACGCCGCTCCGTCCTCAACAAGCTCCGCCGTATCGCGGAGCTGCTGGAGACGCCGGTCATCGAGGCCGACCGCCGGCGCAACGACACCCGCCTCGCGGAGAACATCGACCTCATCTGGCAGACCGACGAGCTGCGCGTGGTGCGCCCCGAGCCCGCCGACGAGGCCCGCAACGCCATCTACTACCTGGACGAGCTGCACGCCGGCGCCGTAGGGGACGTCCTGGAGGACCTCACCGCGGAGCTGGAGCGCGTCGGCGTCCAGCTCCCCGACGAGACCCGGCCGATCACCTTCGGCACCTGGATCGGCGGCGACCGCGACGGCAACCCGAACGTCACCCCCGACGTCACCTGGGACGTGCTGATCCTCCAGCACGAGCACGGCATCAACGACGCGCTGGAACTCGTCGACGAGCTCCGCGGCTTCCTGTCCAACTCCATCCGCTACGCGGGGGCCACCGAGGAGCTGCGCGCCTCCCTGCACGCCGACCTCGACCTGCTCCCCGAGATCAGCCCCCGCTACAAGCGCCTCAACGCGGAGGAGCCCTACCGCCTGAAGGCCACCTGCATCCGGCAGAAGCTCGTCAACACCAAGCAGCGCCTGGCCAAGGGCACCCCGCACCAGGCGGGCCGCGACTACCTCGGCACCGCGGAGCTGCTGCACGACCTCACGCTGATCCAGACCTCCCTGCGCGAGCACCGCGGCGGCCTCTTCGCCGACGGCCGGATGAACCGCATCATCCGCACCCTCGCCGCGTTCGGCCTCCAGCTCGCCACCATGGACGTACGCGAGCACGCCGACGCCCACCACCACGCCCTCGGCCAGCTCTTCGACCGGCTCGGCGAGGAGTCCTGGCGGTACGCGGACATGCCGCGCGAGTACCGCAGCAAGCTGCTCGCGAAGGAGCTGCGCTCCCGCCGCCCGCTGGCTCCGACGCCCGCACCGCTCGACGCGGCGGGTGAGAAGACCCTCGGGGTGTTCCACACCGTAAGGCGCGCCCTCGACGTCTTCGGGCCCGAGGTGATCGAGTCCTACATCATCTCCATGTGCCAGGGCGCCGACGACGTCTTCGCCGCCGCCGTGCTCGCGCGCGAGGCCGGCCTCCTCGACCTGCACGCGGGCTGGGCCAAGATCGGCATCGTGCCGCTGCTGGAGACCACCGACGAGCTGCGCGCCGCCGACGTCATCCTCGACGAGATGCTGGCCGACCCGTCCTACCGGCGCCTGGTCGCGCTGCGCGGCGACGTCCAGGAGGTCATGCTCGGCTACTCGGACTCCTCCAAGTTCGGCGGCATCACCACCAGCCAGTGGGAGATCCACCGGGCCCAGCGCCGGCTGCGCGACGTCGCGCACCGCTACGGGGTGCGGCTCAGGCTCTTCCACGGCCGCGGCGGCACGGTCGGACGGGGCGGCGGCCCGTCCCACGACGCCATCCTCGCGCAGCCCTGGGGCACGCTGGAAGGCGAGATCAAGGTCACCGAGCAGGGCGAGGTGATCTCCGACAAGTACCTCGTGCCCTCGCTCGCCAGGGAGAACCTGGAGCTGACCGTCGCCGCCACGCTCCAGGCGTCGGCCCTGCACACGGCCCCCCGCCAGTCGGTGGAGGCCCTGTCCCGCTGGGACGCCGCCATGGACGTGGTCTCCGACGCCGCCCACGCCGCCTACCGCCGTCTCGTCGAGGACCCGGACCTGCCGGCGTACTTCTTCGCCGCCACGCCCGTGGACCAGCTCGCCGACCTGCACCTCGGCTCCCGTCCTTCGCGGCGGCCGGACTCCGGCGCCGGGCTGGACGGGCTGCGCGCCATCCCCTGGGTGTTCGGCTGGACCCAGTCGCGGCAGATCGTGCCCGGCTGGTTCGGCGTCGGCTCCGGCCTCAAGGCGCTCCGCGAGGCCGGGCTCGACCCGGTCCTCGACGAGATGCAGGAGCAGTGGCACTTCTTCCGCAACTTCGTCTCCAACGTCGAGATGACGCTCGCCAAGACGGACCTGCGCATCGCCAGGCACTACGTCGAGACCCTCGTCCCCGAGGACCTCCGGCACGTCTTCGAGACCATCGAGGCGGAGCACGAGCTGACGGTCGCCGAGGTCCTGAAGATCACCGGCGGGGAGAAGCTGCTGGACACCCAGCCGGTCCTCCAGCAGACCTTCGCCATCCGGGACGCGTACCTGGACCCCATCTCCTACCTCCAGGTCTCCCTGCTCGCCCGCCAGCGTGCCGCGGCGGCCCGCGGCGAGGAGGCGGACCCGCTGCTCGGCCGCGCCCTGCTGCTCACCGTCAACGGCGTCGCGGCGGGCCTGCGGAACACCGGCTGACGGCCGCCCGTACCGGCCCGGGGCGCCGAGTGCACGGATCGACAACGAACCGTGCACTCGGCGTCAAGGACAATCCGCCGCCGTCCCGGCATCCTCGAAGACAGCAGGGGCCGGCCCCGCGGGGACCTCGCGGAGGGGGACGTCCGAACGCCGGGGGGACCGCGGCGGACCCGCGGGGCCGGCCACCGGCGCGGCGGCCCACGTCCACCGGGCCGCTGCCACACCCGGTGTCCCGGCGTGTGCACGCCGTCGTCTGCCGGTCGAGTGCGCCGATGGGGGTCGGCGCCCGTGGGGAAGGCGGCAGGTGACGGCACCCGTGGTGACGAGGGCGCCGGAAGGTGGGAGGGGAGCGACGGACGAGGCGCCGCATCGGCCCGCCCGTCGCTCCCGCGTGTCGGGTCCCGCGTGTCGGGTCGCGCGCGCCTGCTCTGGCGCGTCGTTCTCGTCCGTCGGCTCTCGCGTGTCGCTCCTGCGTGTCGGCTCTCGCCGTCGGGCCCGCGTGCCGGGTCCCGCGCGCCGCTCCCGCGCGTAGCTCCCGTCCGTCGGCTCTCGCGTGCCGGCTCCCGCCCGTCGCTCTCCTCCCTCGGGGTCCCGCGCGTCGCTCCCGCCCGTCCGAGTCGTGTGCGGTCCGTGCGCGCGCCCGCGGGCTTGCCGTTCCGGATGTCGGGCATTCCTGGTGAGTGCGGTCCGTGCGCGCGCCCCCGCGGGTGGTGGGCCGGCCGGCTCACATGGTGAGGGCGGCGGCCGCCAGCAGCGCGAGGCCGAGGAGGCCGGTCACCCGGGCGGTCCTGCGCAGTCGCAGGCCGCCCGCGACCACCACCGCGGCCAGCAGCAGCGCACCGCCAAGCGGCAGGCAGGCCCGCAGCAGCCCCGCCCAGCCGGCCCTGACCACCTCGTCGCCGTCTCCCCGGGCCACCGGCACCTTCGTGCCCTGGTGCGCGCCCAGTGCCTGTTCGAGGATCACGTGGTCGCTGGGCGCCGCGCCGGGGGCCGAGGGGGCGTAGGAGCCCGTGCAGCGCTCGCGCGAGCAGTCCGCGACGGTCAGGGTGCCGCGCCCACCGGTGGCCATCGCCTGCTGGGCCGGGTGCCAGGACGCCCAGAGGCCCGCGGCCACCAGCAGTGCCACCACCCCGGCCAGCACCAGTTGCCGGAGCAGCAGGAGGAGTCCGTACGCGCTCTCGCCGGCCCTGCGCATCCGGCTCCGCTTGACGGCCCTGCCGATGCGCCGCGCCGAGGTCATGCCAGGCATGGCGGCGATCCTTGGCCATGGGACAGCGCTCGGTCAACCGCGTCGGTGAGGGATGCGGCAAGTGCGGTGACAGATCACAAGTGACCGGAGTCGTCAGGAGTTGTATGGGTACCGGTCAGGAGTTGTATGTGCTCTGTGCACGTTCCAGGCCCTCCGTGACCAGGCACTCCACCGCGTCCGCCGCCCGGTCGACGAAGTAGTCGAGTTCCTTGCGCTCGGTCGACGAGAAGTCCTTCAGCACGAAGTCGGCCACCTGCATCCGCCCCGGCGGCCGCCCGATGCCGAACCGCACCCGGTGGTAGTCCGGGCCCATCGCCTTCGTCATGGACTTCAGGCCGTTGTGGCCGTTGTCGCCGCCGCCCAGCTTCAGCCGCAGGGTGCCGTAGTCGATATCCAGTTCGTCGTGGATCGCCACGATGTGGTCCGTCGGCACCTTGTAGAAGTCCCGCAGGGCCGTCACGGGCCCGCCGGACAGGTTCATGTACGACGCCGGCTTCACGAGCACCACCCGTCGGCTGCCGGGCCCCGGCGGGCCGATCCGCCCCTCCAGCACCTGGGCCTGCGCCCTGGCCGCCCGCTTGAACGCGCCGCCCATCCGGCCGGCCAGCAGATCGGCCGCCATGAACCCGACGTTGTGCCGGTTGCCGGCATACTCCGGGCCCGGGTTGCCGAGGCCCACCACGAGCCAGGCCCCGCCGCTGTCCGCCATCCCCGTACCTCCTCACCACACGACAGCAGCCGCCCTGGGGAGGGCGGCTGCTGACAACTCGTCCGGCCGATCCTAGGCCTCTTCGCCCTCCGCGGCGCCCTCGGCCGGCGCCTCCTCGGCCTGGGCGGACAGCACCTGGAGGACGACCGTGTCCTCCTCCACGCCGAGCGAGACGCCCGCCGGCAGCTTGATGTCCTTCGCCAGGACGGCGGCGCCGGACTCCAGGCCCTCGACGGAGACCGTCACGGACTCGGGGATGTGGGTGGCCTCGGCCTCGACCGGCAGCGCGTTGAGCACGTGCTCCAGGAGGTTGCCGCCGGGCGCCAGCTCGCCCTCGGTGTGCACCGGGATCTCGACGCTGACCTTCTCGCCGCGGTTGACCAGCAGCAGGTCGACGTGCTCCAGGAAGCCCTTCAGAGGGTCGCGCTGGATCGCCTTCGGGATCGCGAGCTGGCTCTTGCCCTCGATGTCGAGGGCGAGCAGCACGTTCGGGGTACGCAGGGCCATGAGCAGGTCATGGCCGGGCAGCGTGATGTGGACCGGGGCGGCGCCGTGGCCGTAGACCACGCCCGGCACCTTGTCCGCGCGGCGGATGCGGCGCGCCGCGCCCTTGCCGAACTCGGTACGGGGCTCGGCGGCCAGCTTGACCTCGGACATCTGCACTCCTCGCAACTCTTGACGTCTTGCACGTCATCCAGTGACGGAACGGGGTCCCCTGCCCTCACGGACCTGAGAAGTCACCCGGCCACACGACTGGCCTGCCACGAAGAGCGCGTCGATAACGGACCGCCGCACCACATGGGCGCGGCCTCCCTCGCCGAGCAACGCTGACAGGTTACCCGGAGCGGGAGGCCGCGCCCAAAAGGATCACATCCGGCCGGCGGCGGCGCCGGGCCGCCGCCGGGGTCTCACTGCTCCTCGAAGAGACTGGTCACGGAGCCGTCCTCGAAGACCTCGCGGCACGCCGTGGCGATGGTCGGCGCGATCGACAGGACCGTGATCTTGTCCAGTTCCAGCTCGCTCGGGGTCGGCAGCGTGTCGGTGAAGACGAACTCGCTGACCTTCGAGTTCTTCAGCCGGTCGGCCGCCGGTCCGGACAGCACACCGTGCGTGGCCGTCACGATCACGTCCGCCGCGCCGTGCGCGAAGAGCGCGTCGGCCGCGGCGCAGATCGTGCCTCCGGTGTCGATCATGTCGTCGACCAGGACGCACACCCGGTCCGCGACGTCGCCGACCACCTCGTGCACCGTGACCTGGTTCGCCACGTCCTTGTCCCGGCGCTTGTGCACGATCGCCAGGGGCGCTCCGAGGCGGTCGCACCAGCGGTCGGCGACCCGTACCCGGCCCGCGTCCGGCGAGACCACCGTCAGCTTGTCCCGGTCGACCTTGGCCCCCACGTAGTCGGCCAGGATCGGCAGTGCGAAGAGGTGGTCGACGGGGCCGTCGAAGAACCCCTGGATCTGGTCGGTGTGCAGGTCGACCGTGAGGATCCGGTCCGCGCCCGCCGTCTTCATCAGGTCGGCCACCAGCCGGGCCGAGATCGGCTCGCGCCCGCGGTGCTTCTTGTCCTGCCGCGCGTATCCGTAGAAGGGCACGATCACCGTGATGCTCCGCGCGGAGGCCCGCTTCAGAGCATCGATCATGATCAACTGCTCCATGATCCACTTGTTGATCGGCGCCGTGTGGCTCTGGATCAGAAAGCAGTCGGCGCCACGAGCCGACTCCTGGTAGCGGACGTAGATCTCGCCGTTGGCGAAGTCGAAGGCCTTCGTCGGCACCATCCCGACACCGAGCTGATGGGCCACCTCCTGGGCCAACTCAGGGTGGGCGCGGCCGGAGAAGAACATCAGCTTCTTCTCGCCCGTCGTCTTGATCCCGGTCACAGCACCGTCTCCTCGGCGTCTCTCTGGGTTGTCAGACTGCTGCACCCGATCGCGTCCCTCAGCGACGAGCCAGCCGCGGTGTGCTCAGGGGACACCCCCAAGCCCCCGCGTTTGTGCACGTAACACGGTACGCCGCCTTTGACGCACCAATTTTCGGACAGTTCCCATCAGCTTCCGGCAGCGTTCGACCGATTCCAGGCGACCCACAGGGTTCGGGGCCGCCGCCGCACCTTCCACTCCGACACCGACCCGGGCTCTCGGGAGCCGGCTCTCAGACGCCGTTGTCCGAGCCGCCTCCGGTGCCGCCCGCCGCCCGGGCCGCCTCCGCTCCGCCGGCGCCCGCGGACCGCGCGGACTCCGGTGCCTGCTCACCCGGCGCCGCGTCCTGGGCCGCCTCGGCGGCCTTCGCCGCCGCGCTGCCCGGGCGCTTGCGCTCCACCCAGCCGTCGATGTTCCGCTGCTGGCCGCGTGCCACCGCCAGTGCGCCCGGCGGCACGTTCTTCGTGATCACCGACCCCGCGGCCGTGTATGCACCGTCACCAACCGTCACCGGGGCCACAAACATATTGTCCGAACCGGTACGACAATGCGACCCCACGGTCGTGTGATGCTTCTCCTGACCGTCGTAGTTCACGAAGACGCTCGCCGCGCCGATGTTGGTGAACGCGCCGATCGTCGCGTCGCCCACGTACGACAGGTGCGGCACCTTCGTGCCCTCGCCGATCGAGGCGTTCTTCATCTCCACGTACGTGCCGGCCTTCGCCTTCGGCCCCATCCGCGTGCCGGGACGCAGGTACGCGTACGGGCCCACCGACGCTCCCGCGCCGACCTCCGCGGCGTCCGTGACCGCCGTGTGCACCCGGGCCCCCGCGCCCACCAGCGTGTCGGTGAGGCGCGAGTGCGGGCCCACCTCGCAGCCCTCCGCGAGATGCGTGGCGCCGATGAGCTGCGTGCCGGGGTGCACGATCACGTCCTGGCCGAAGGTGACGGTGGCGTCCACCCAGGTCGACGCCGGGTCCACGACCGTCACGCCCGCGAGCATCGCCCGTTCCAGCAGGCGGTCGTTCAGGATCCGCCGGGCCTCGGCGAGCTGCACGCGGTTGTTGATCCCCACGATCTCCCGGTGGTCGTCGGCCACCGCGGCGCCCACCCGGTGCCCCTGCGCCCGCAGGATCCCCAGCACGTCGGTCAGGTACTCCTCACCCTGGCTGTTGTCCGCGCGCACCCGCCCCAGTGCCTCCGCGAGCAGCCGGCCGTCGAACGCGAACACCCCGGAGTTGATCTCCTGGATCTCCCGCTGCTCCTCGGTCGCATCCTTGTGCTCCACGATCGCCAGCACCGCGCCGGACGCCTCGTCCCGCACGATCCGGCCGTAGCCGGTGGCGTCCGGCACCCGGGCCGTGAGCACCGTCACCGCGTTGCCGTCGGCGGTGTGCGCCCAGGCCAGCCGCTGAAGCGTTTCCCCGGTGAGCAGCGGGGTGTCGCCGCACACGACGACCACCGTGCCCGCGACGGCGGGCACGGCGCCCGACCCGTTCGCCGCCGCGCCCGCCGCATCGGCCCGCGTGCCGTGCAGCTCCTCCAGGCCGACCCGCACCGCGTGGCCCGTGCCCCGCTGCTCGTGCTGCACCGCCGTCCTGGCCGCCGGGTCCACCGCGGCGCAGTGCGCCGCCACCTGCTCGCGGCCGTGGCCGACCACGACGACCACCTGCTCGGGCTCCAACTCCCGCGCCGCCGCGAGCACGTGCCCGACCAGCGAGCGGCCGCAGATGTCGTGCAGGACCTTCGGAGTCGCCGACCTCATGCGGGTGCCCTCGCCGGCGGCGAGGACGACGACGGCTGCCGGCGGGGTCTCCCCTGTTCGAGCGGAGCCAGGAACTCGGGGATCGATGGCGCTCACAAGACTGCCCTTCGACTGGGGGTGCGGGGGACGTCCAGGTGTTTCGGCTGGGGACATCCGCAGGATACCGGGGCGAAGGGGGCCGGAAACGGAAGCGGGTCCCGACCTGGAAGGCCGGGACCCGGACCGCATGGCTCCCCCGCCAGGACTTGAACCTGGACATACGGCACCAAAAACCGCAGTGCTGCCAATTACACCACAGGGGATCAGACTCCACTAAACCGGACATTGGGCCGGGTTGTCGAGTCGAGCTTCCACCACTATGCCGTACCGGATGCCCTCCGTGCGACGGTGCACGTGGCCTCCTTGTGTGGGGGTGGGGGCCGCCGTGTGGTGGTGCGGGCGGTTGCGGGGCGCGGTGTGCGTGGTCATGGGGTGGGTGGGGCGGCCGGGGTGGCCGGGTGGATGGGGCGGTCGGGGTGTGTCCGTGTCGTGGTGCGGTGCGTGGTGCGTCCGTGTCGCGGTGCGGTGCGGGGTGTGTCCGTGTCGTGCGGGAGGCGGCATGCGGCTGGGTGGCGTGCGCCGCTGGGCGGGTGCCGTCGGTTTGCGGGGCCGGGCGCTGCGGGGGTGTTGCCGGGTGCCGGGTGCCGGGTGCCGGGCGCGGGGGTGCCTGGTGGTGGGGGTGCCTGGTGGTGGGGGCGGGGCGGTTGGGCGCGGGCCCGGACTCGTCGAACGCGTCCTCGCCGTGGCGAGATCGCATGCCTCGTGTGTGCGTCCGTGTCCGGGCGCACACCGCCACGCCGGGGAAAACCCCTCGAAGAAGCAGCCCCCCGCGCCCGTACGCTGGGGGCATGACCACGACGGGGGAAAACCGCGCCACGGCCCGGGGAGGGCCGTGGTGGTGGGCGCGTCGGCGCAGTGCGGTACTGGACGTGGGGCTGGGGCTGGTGTCGGCCCTGGAGTGCGGGGCCGAGGGGATCGACTTCTCGGGGGATGCGGGACTACCGGTTCCTGTAGGGGTGGTTTTCGGCCTCCTCGCGGGCTCGGTACTCGTGGTGCGGCGGCGCTGGCCGATCGCGGTCGTGCTGGTGTCGATCGCGGTGACGCCGGCCCAGATGGGCTTCGTGATGGGCCTCGTGGGGCTCTACACGCTCGCGGCCTGCGAACTGCCGCGGCGCATCATCGGTGCGCTGGCGGGCATGTCGCTCGCGGGCACCATGATCGTGACCTTTGTGCGGGCCCGGCAGGACGTGGGGCACGGGCATCTGACCATCGGCGACTGGTTCGTCCCCTTCCTCGCCATCACCACATCGCTCGGGGTCACCGCGCCTCCGGTGCTGCTCGGCCTGTATGTGGGGGCGCGCAGGCGGCTGATGGAGAGCCTGCGGGAGCGCGCGGACTCGCTGGAGCGGGAGCTCCAGTTGCTCGCGGAGCGTGCGGAGGAGCGCGCGGAGTGGGCGCGGGGCGAGGAGCGGACCCGGATCGCCCGTGAGATGCACGACGTCGTGGCGCACCGGGTGAGCCTGATGGTGGTGCACGCCGCGGCGTTGCAGGCGGTGGCGCGCAAGGACCCCGAGAAGGCGGTGAAGAACGCCGCGATCGTCGGGGACATGGGCCGCCAGGCGCTGACGGAGCTGCGGTCGATGCTGGGCGTGCTGCGCGCGGGGGAGAGCCTCGCGCACCACGAGCCGGTCCCGCTGGCCGCGGTGGGCGCGGCGGCGGCAGCCGCGGCCTCCCGTGCGGTGGGCGACCGGTCGGCGGACGCCGCGCAGGACGGGCCGACACTCGCCGAGCTGGACGAACTGGTGGACCAGTCCCGGGTCGCGGGCATGGTGGTGGAGCTGTCGGTGGAGGGCGTGGAGCGCGGGTACCCGGCGGCGGTGGAGCAGACGGCGTACCGGGTCGTGCAGGAGGCGCTGACGAACGTCCACAAGCACGCGGCGGGCGCGAAGACCTACGTGCGGCTGGCGCGCCGCAGGTCGGAGATCGCGATGCAGGTGGAGAACGAGTCGGTCCCGGACGGCGAGGGCGAGAGCGCGCGGCTGCCGAGCGGGGGCAACGGCCTGGTGGGCATGAAGGAGCGGGTGTCGGCCCTGGGCGGCGTCTTCGTGTCCGGGCCGACGGACGCGGGCGGGTTCCGGGTGTCCGCGGTGATACCGGCCTCGTAGGGGGCTGGCAGGCTTGGGGGCTGGGAGCTGAGCTGGGGGCTGGGGACTGGGGCTATGAGGACTGGGGGCTTGGTCCGGGTACCGCTCCCGCGGGGCGCGACCCGTGCCGGTTCCGGGGGAGGCGGGGTGTACCGGCCTCGGAGGAGGCGGGGCGCACCGGGCCCCCCGGGGCAGCGGTTTGCGCCGGGCCCCGTCAGGATGCGGTCGCGCCAGTGCCCGTCAAGAGGCCGACGGGATGCCGTACGCCCCACGCGGCCGGCGGCGCCGTACGTCTCGTCGCGCCTGGACCGCAGCTCGCCCGGTGCACCCGGTGGGCCCGGCCCGTGGCTCACCCGGTGGTGAGCCGCTGGGGCTCGGTGCCCGAGATGAGGGTGGCGAGCGCGTGGTCGAGGTCCGGGCCGAGGTACCAGTCGCCACTGTGGTCGAGGCTGTAGACGCGCCCCGTGCTGTCGATGGCCAGCAGGGCCTGTGGCTCGCCGGTGTCCTCGGCGCCCGAGACCTCCTGGCCGAGCGGGCAGACCTCCGTGTCCAGCGCGCGCCCGAGGTCGCCGAGGGTGCGGGCCATGTGGAGGCCGTGCAGGGGGTCCAGGTGCAGCACGGCGGGGGCGACCCGGCTGCCGGGGCCCGTCGGGCTGATGTGGAGGCCGCCGAACTCGGCCCAGGCCTCGACCGCGGCCGGGAAGATCGCGTGCTGGTGGCCCGCGGGCGAGCTGTGCGCGCGCAGGGTGTCGGCCCAGTACTCGGCCTGCTTGATGTCCCAGCGCCCGGGCTGCCAGCCGGCTGCGCGCAGGGCGGCGTCGACGGGCACGGGAAAGCGGGTGGTGGAGGAGCGATCGGGGTGCATCGGTTGCTGTTTCGTTCCGGACGTCGTGGCGGTGGGGCCTGCGGGGCTGCTGCGGCGGTCGGGCCGCGGCCCCGGCCCTCGGGCGGGACTGGCCGCGCGGCGCGCGCGGGCTGTGGTCGGCCGTGCGGCGGCCGCCCGTGGCGGGCGCACTCGGGCGTGGGTTCGGGGGGCGGTGGCGTCAGCCCTCCGGTGCGGCGGGGTCGACGACGCGGATCCCCAGGTGCTCGGCGAGTGCGGTGCAGGCACGGCAGGGGTGGGCGAAGCTGCCGTGCAGCGGGTCGCCGTCCTCGCGGATGTGCCGGGCCGTGAGCTTGGCGTTCTTGAGCGCCTTGCGTGCCTCGGAGGGGGACATCGGCTTGCGGCGGGCGCGCTTGCTGCGCTCGGCGTCCGCGGTGCCGAGCCGGCGGGAGATGAGCAGCGTCTCGGCGCAGCGCCCGGTGAAACGGTCCCGCTGGTCGCTCGGCAGGGCGTCCAGGAACGACTGGACGAGCGGGTGCAGGACGGGCGACTGGTCGCCGCGGGCGGCCGTGCCGGTGAGCGTGGTGCCGCGTACGGACAGCGCCGCGGCCACCGTGGGCAGGATGCCGTCACGGCGGTGGCGGAGCACGGGCGCGTGGAAAGCGGTGCCGCGCCGGCCGGCCTGGGGGGCTGCCGGGGTGCCCGGAGCGCCGGGCCGGGAGCCTGCGGCGGCCTGGCCGGGCAGGTGGACGTGGGCGCGGGGGCGGCTGAGTCCCGATCCCCGGTCCGTTCCCGTATTCGTTTGTGCGGTGTGCATGGTGGTGCTTCCCTCCCGGCCCCCGGCAGTGGACCCCGTGACTCCGGCAGTCGCCGCAGGTGTCACGCCCCCGAGTTGCGGGGACAGCCTGCCAAATGGGACGGCCGGTGTGGAAGCTGAGCCCCTGCGACACGCTGATGAGGGGGCCCACCGTCATCATCGGGTGACTGGAGGTCACCGAAACGGAGGGCCGGTGACCGGTGCGGCCCTACGGCTTAGGCTGTCGTCATCCGTGGGAGGCCGCGTAACCGGCGGGCGCGGACACGAGGAGGGTCCGCGCGGACGCGAGGTCGGCGTGGACGGCAGACCAGGGACCTGGCACGCGCTGGGCGCAGCAGGCACTGACACAGCAGCAGGCACTGACACAGCAGGACGCAGCAGGGGGCTACCGCCATGACGACAGGTCGGCTCGGTCTTGGGGCGCCTGGCGCCCGGGCCGGGGGACACGCCGCACCGCCTAATGCGGCGTACGCCGGGCAGGTTGTGCACTTCCCGGATCCGGTGCGGGCCGCCCGGCACCCCAGGGGTGTTCGGGTGGACGAGCGGGGTTATCCCGACTTCTCGCCCTACGCGTGCGCCGCGGCCGAGATAGCGGAGCCCCCCGAGGGCTTCGGCGTGGACGAGCTGCGGCTGACGGACTACGTGTCGGCGAACGCCGCGCTCGCGGCGCGCGGCCATGACCTGTGGACCGGCAGGTCCCCGGTGGCGACCCCGCACGGCTGGACCTGGCACCACGTGCCGTCCTCGCGCCGCCTCGAGCTGGTGCCCGTCGAGGTGAAGGCCCTGCTGCGGCACCACGGCGGCCTCGCGACGGCCGCGGTGGATCAGAACAAGCGCGGCACGCGTCCGCTCCAGGACTCCCGCCCCGCGCACTTCGGGCTGCCGGAGCGCGGGACCGCGGTCCCGGAGCGGCAGGTGCAGGGCATCGAGGAGGACCTGGGGTACCGGCTGCCCGGGGCGTACCGCTCGTTCCTGAAGGCCGCGGGGGGCTGCGCGCCGATGGGCGCGGCGCTCGACGCCCAACTGGGGCTGCTGGTGGACCAGCCGTTCTTCACGGTGCGCGGCGAGGCGGCGGTCGACGACCTGGTGTACGTGAACAAGTGCCTGCGCGACCACCTGACCAAGGACTACCTCGGTGTCGCCTTCGTGCAGGGCGGTCTGCTCGCGCTGAAGGTCAAGGGCGAGGGGCGGGGCTCGGTGTGGTTCTGCGCGTACGACGACGCGCGCGACCAGGACGGCTGGGCGGTGGCCGACCGGGTGGCCCGGCTGCTGCTGCCGTGCGGCGACGACTTCGACACCTTTCTGGCCCGTCTCGCGGGGAACCCGCCGGAGCTTCGGACCGTGGCCGACCTGATGGTGGACGGCGGCTTCGCGCGCGCCGTTCCGGTGGGGGAGTGAGGAGCCGATGGTGACGTTCGCTCAGGCGCAGGACCGTGCCGAGGAGTGGATCAACGCCGGAGTGCCCGCGTACGAGCACCGCGAGGTGCGGGTGCGGGAGTTCGAGCTGGGCTTCGTCGTCTGGGCCGAGGACCGTGCCGACCGGCCCCGCTCGGAGGGCGGCGCGCAGCGGCTGGTGATCCCGCGGAACGGCGGGGCGGCGACGCTGTGGCCGGGACTGCCGGTCGGCGAGGTGATCCGGCGGTACGAGGAGGAGTACGGGGCCCCGGACGATCCGGCGCGGCCCGCCCCCGCTGCCGCCGCGGAGCGTGTCGACCTCAATCAGACGTCGTTCCTGCTGAGTCCGCCGGAGTGGCTCCAGGAGGCGGCGGACAGGCTGGGCGTCCCGGACCGGCGCTCGGGCGCGTCCCGCTCGGGTGCTGCTGCCGGGGGCGCGGCTGCCGGGGACGGGGCTCCGGCGGCCGGTGAGGCCGGCGGAGCGACGGGTTCCGGTGCTGCGGGTGCTCTCGGTGCTCCCGGTGCCGGGTTCGCAGAGGGCGCGCCGGCCAGGGAGGACGGCCGGACGCCGGACGCCGTGCCGGAGCCGACTCCGTGGGCCGGCACCGACACCAACGCCGGCGAGGACCGCTCCGTGCCGCTGCCCGCCACCGTCTTCGCGCCGCAGATCGCGGGCCTGGACGAGGACCAGGCGCCGCCGCCCCATGCGGCGCCTGAGGCGAAGACGGCACTGATGTCGGGCGGCAGCCAGTTGCCGCCGACCGCGGTGTCGCCCGCGCTCGACCCCCTGGCGGGGCCGGGGGCGCCGGCATACGGGTACCCGCAGGGCGCGGGCGCAGCCGGGGGTGCAGGTGCAGCCGGGGACGCAGGTGCGCCTGGCGGGTCGGGTGGGCCTGGCGGGGTTGGCGGGTCCAGCGGGCCGGGTGGTCCGGGTGGTCCCGGCGTTTCGGATGGTGCGGGCGCGCCCGGTGTTTCTGCTGTTCCCGGCGCACCGGGGGACTCCATCGGTGCCGGTGGGCCGGGTGGTCCCGCCGGTCCTGGCGGGCCGGGTGGCCCTGACGGTCCTGGGGGGCCGGGTGCTCCTGGCGGGCCGGGTGCTCCGCCGCCGCAGGCTTCCGGCGCTCCCGAGGCTCCGCAGGGCGCCGGCGCACCGGGTGGCCCGCAGGGCATGCCTCCGTACGGCGCTGTGCCGGACGGTCCGCCGCCGGGCGGGCCGAGCGGTGGCGCCGGGCCGTCCGGCCCGCCTCCGGCGGGCGCGGCAGGCGTGCACGGCGCCGCGAGTGCGCCCGGTGCTCCGGGCGCGCCTGGCGTACCGGATGTACCGGGTAAGCCTGGTGTACCGGGCGCTCCCGGCCCTGCGGGTGCCCGCGGTGCGGCCGAGCCGCCCGCGTCCGGCCCGGGTGTGCCCGGTGTCCCCGCGGGCGGTTACGTCCCGACGCAACTGGTGTCGGCGCTGGGTCCGGACGGTCCCGGTGCGCCGGGCGCCGGCGGCCCGCCCGCCCCGGGTGCTCCGGCCGGTCCGCCTCCGCCGCCCGGCGCGACACCGCCCCTGCCCGGCACCCCCGGGACCCCACCGGGGGGCGTGCACCAGGCGGCGACGATGCTGGCCGACCCGAGCCAGGGCGGCCTCGGCCTGCCCAGGCCGCCCGCCCCGGGTGCGCCCGGCGCCCCGGCCGGCCCGCCGCCTCCTCCGGGCGCGACTCCGCCGCCCCCGCCCGGCGCCCCCGGCACCCCGCCGCGCGGCGTGAGCCCCGGTGCGCAGCCGCCGGGCGGCGGGGTGCACCAGGCGGCGACGATGCTGGCGGGTCCGGCCGTCGGCGGCCCCGGCGCGCCGCCGCCTCCTCCGGGTGCCGCTCCGCCGCCCCCGGGTGGCACTCCGCCTCCTCCGGGTGCGACTCCGCCGCCGCCCGGCGGTCCCGGCATGCCGCCGCCTCCGCCCGGCCACTCCCTGCCCGGCGCCCCGCCGCCGCCCGCGGCGTACGGGTATCCGCAGCAGCCGGCCGGCCTGCCGACGGTCGGCCCCGGCTACCAGGCGGTGCTGCGCTACCGCGCGGCGGACGGCTCCGAACAGCAGCTCATCCGCCGTTCCGCGCCGGGCATGCCGCATCCGGAGTGGCAGATCCTGCACGAGCTGCACGCGATGAACGTCCCTCCCCAGCAGGTCCTCGAACTCCACACCGAGCTGGAGTCCTGCGAGCTGCCGGGCGCGTACTGCGCCCGTATGATCCGGGAGAACTGGCCGCAGGCGCGCATCACCTCGATCGCCCCGTACGGCAGGGACCACGCGTCGCGGCAGCAGGGCATGCAGCAACTGCTCGCGCACCAGGGCGAGCTGCACCAGGTGGCGGACGGCCCGGCGCGGCTCGCGCCGGTGCGTGCGCCGCTGCCGCCGGTGCCGCCCGCGCCGCCGCTGCCGCCGGAGGGTGTCGCCCAGGAACTTGCGGCCGCGTACGGTCCCGGCATCTTCCGCTTCGACCAGCTTGCGGTGTCCCGCCAGGGCGTGCCGGAGGCGGTCGCGGTGACGCTGATGTGGGCGGGGCTGCCCCTGGACGTGCGGCCCTTCTTCTGGGCGCAGGCCCAGCCGGGCCGCCCGGTGCCCACGCTCCAGGAGCTGGCCCAGGAGCGCGGCGTGCAGCCCGCGCCCGACGCGGGCTCCTACCTGGTGGTGGGCAGCGACTTCGGGCGGGCGGTCAGCGTCCAGTACGGCACGGCGAACATCGTGGCCGTACCGGTGGAGGCGGGCCCGGGCGGTGCGCCCGTTCCCCCGCAGTTCGTGAACACGGGCCTGCCCGAGTTCGTTCGCTGCCTGGCCCTGCTCGGCCGGATGTGGCCGCTGCGCGCCGGGCTCGACCAGGAGCAGGCCGGACGGTGGACGGTCGACTTCCAGGCCCAGTTGGCGTCGCTCGACCAGGCGGCGCTCGCGTCCCCGGAGAGCTGGTGGTCCGTCCTCCTCGAACAGATGTGGGACGGGCTTCTCTAGCCAGTCAGCCAGTCACCCAGTCAGTCAGTCAGTCAGTCAGCCAGTCAGTCAGCCCGGCGGCCCCGGCCCCCGGCGGGCGGGCGGCCTCGCAGACCAGCAGGCCCACGGCCTCGCGGACCGAGTGGCCGGCGCCCGGGCCCCCGGCAGCCCCGGGCCCCCGGCAGCCCGGTGGCCCGTCGGCCCCCGAACGTCCCGTACGCGTGCGCGTACGGGACGTTCTGCTGTGCGCGCTTGCCCCTCGCCCGTTCGCCCGTTCGCCCATTCGTGCGTACCACCGCGGCTTTCCTCGGGCCCGGCGGCGCTCCCGGGGGCCTCCACGGGCCAACACACCAGTACGCCCCCCTCTGCGGATTCGGACTTCCGGCGCCAATAGGTGCATCCTTGGCGGGCAGATGGGCGGAGTGTCGCGTTATGGGCTGTTCCGCTTGATCCATCAAGATGTGCGCCACATCGCGTGGTACGCGCGTGCTGCCGCGGGAGCCGTGGGCGTCGCATCGTCGTGCGTCCGGGGCTGCCGTACCGCGCGTGGACCGTTGCTCCGCTGCCGGAAGAGGGGAAACAAGGTGAGCACTGCATCCGCGTCACCGCACGGCTTCGCCGCCGTACGAGGCCGTGGCTACCGTCCCGGACAGGTCGACGTGTGCGTCCGGGGCCTGTCGCGGGAGCGCGACGAGGCGTGGGAGCGTGCGGCCCGGCTGACCGTGATGGCCAAGGAGATGGAGGCCGAGCTGGCACGCCTCGACTCGGCCGCGGCCCGGCTGGCCCCGCAGACGTACGAGACGCTGGGCGTGCGTGCCCGCCAGCTCCTCGCGCTCACCCAGGAGGAGGCGTCGGCGGTACGCGCGGGCGCCGAGGAGGAGGCCCGGCGCATCAGGGAGACGGCGGTGCGCGCGGCGCGCGAGACGCGTGACGCGGCACGGGCCTATGCCGAGGCGCTGCGCTCGGAGGCGGACGAATACGCCAGGAGGCGCCTGCTGGCCGACCGTGGGACGGCCGACGAACTGCGTACCGCGGCGCGTACCGAGGCGAAGGAGGCGCGCCGCGCGGCTCTGATGGCGCTGCGTGAGATGCGGCAGCGTGCCGCGGCCCTGCTGGCCGACCAGGAGGGCGAGCACAAGGAGCGCGGGGAGGCCGCGGAGCGGCAGTTCGCCGAGCGGGAGGCCGAGCTCACGGTGCACGGGGCGGAGCTCACGGCCCAGGCCGAGGCCCGGCTGAGGGAGGCGCAGCGGGCCCTGGCGCAGGCCGGGGAGACGGCACGGCGCGAGCAGGAGAGCGCCGAGGCGTGCGGTGCGGAACTGCTCGCGGAGGCGCGGATGCGGGTGGAGCGCATCGGGCGTGAGACGGACCGAGCCCTGCGCGAGCACGACGCGCAGCGCGACGAGGTGCGGGTGCACATGGACCGGGTGCGCAACAGCCTGCTGGCCCTGACGGGGAGGACGGACCCGCCGGCGGACGGGTCCTGAGCACGGGCCCGAGCCCGGCCACCCGCTCGTCCACGCAGGTGGGACGGGGCGCGGGAGAAGCGTGCGACGGTCCGCCCGCCCCTCCCGCGGTGTGCGGGGTGGAGGCTGCGTGGGCACAAGGGTGGAGACGACCCCGAGATCCGCTCCTCCACGGGGTGGAGCGCCCCTAGGGGATCCTCCGTACTACGGACCGGGGCACGCTCGTACTGCTGGAGGACGAGACGCGGGGGGCCGCTGCCTAGCCTTGCTGTACACGACGAACGGGGCGGACCGGCGGCCGCGGAGGCCGGGGGGCCGAGGCGGGTGCCGGACGCACCGGAGGACGTGCCGGCGGACGACCACGGCTGCACTGCGTGAAACCGCAGTGCGGGGGGTGGGGTTTACCCCAGGAAAAGACTGCGCTGTACCTCATCGCGGCGGGGCACGTCGGCACAGCAGACTGACAGCGCAGAGCGAAGCACGTCTCTCATCCATCCCTCACCTGCTCGACATCCCGCCGATCGGTCGTCCGATCGGTTGACCGACATAGGAGACTTAGCGTGACTACGGCTGTAACCATTCCCAGGCACGGGGGCGCTGGAGGGCGTACGGTCGCAGCCGCCCGTGCCCGGCAGGTCGTCAAGGCGTACGGCGCCGGCGAGACCCGCGTCCTCGCGCTGGACGGCGTCGACGTGGACATCGCCCGCGGCCGATTCACCGCGATCATGGGTCCCTCCGGGTCCGGCAAGTCGACGCTGATGCACTGCCTCGCCGGCCTGGACACCGTGACGTCCGGCCAGATCTTCCTGGACGACACCGAGATCACCGGTCTGAAGGACAAGAAGCTCACCCAACTGCGGCGGGACCGGATCGGCTTCATATTCCAGGCGTTCAACCTCCTCCCCACGCTCAGTGCGCTGGAGAACATCACGCTCCCGATGGACATAGCCGGCCGCAAGCCGGAAGGGCAGTGGCTGGAGCGCGTGGTGGAGACGGTCGGCCTGGGCGGCCGGCTGAAGCACCGTCCGAGCCAGCTCTCCGGCGGCCAGCAGCAGCGCGTCGCCGTGGCCCGCGCCCTGGCCGCCCGGCCGGAGATCATCTTCGGCGACGAGCCGACCGGGAACCTGGACTCCCGCGCGGGCGCCGAGATCCTCGGCTTCCTGCGCAGGTCGGTCGACGAACTGGGCCAGACCATCGTGATGGTCACGCACGACCCGGTCGCCGCCGCCTACGCCGACCGCGTCCTGTACCTGGCCGACGGCCGCATCGTCGACGAGACCCACGACCCGACCGCGGACCAGGTGCTGGAGCGCATGCTGCGCTTCTCCGGCGACCAGCCCCGCACGCCGCGCTCCGAGGCCCGGGGGCGCAGGTCATGACCGTTCTCAGAACCTCGATGCGCAACTTCTTCGCGCACAAGGGTCGCATGGCGCTCTCCGCCGTCGCCGTCCTGCTCTCCGTGGCCTTCGTCTGCGGAACCCTGGTGTTCACCGACACCATGAACACCACGTTCGACAAGCTCTTCGCGGTGACCTCCGCGGATGTCACGGTCGGCCCCAGGAGCGACAAGGACCGCCCGCAGTCGGACACCGGCCGGCCCGTGTCACTGCCGGCCTCCGTCCTGGCGAAGGTCCGCGGGGTGGACGGCGTGAAGTCCGCCGAGGGCGGGGTGAGCAGCGAGAAGGTCACCGTCGTCGACGCGCACAACACGAACATGGGCTCCGACACCGGCGCCCCCACCATCGCCGGCAACTGGACGCACAACGACCTGCGTTCCATGGACATCACCTCGGGCCACGCCCCGAAGGGCCCGTCGCAGGTGATGGTCGACGCCGACACGGCGAACAAGCACCACCTCAAGCTCGGCGACACCCTGCGCACCGTCACCGCCACCGGTGATTTCAAGGCCAGGATCTCCGGCATCGCCACCTTCAAGGTGACCAATCCGGGTGCGGCGATCGTCTACTTCGACACGCCCACCGCGCAGCGCGAGCTGCTCGGCGCCACCGGCCGCTTCACCCACCTCGACCTGGTGGCCGACGCCGGCGTCGGCGACGACCGGTTGAAGAAGGACGTCAGCTCGGCGCTCGGCTCCTCCTTCAGCGTGCAGACGCAGAAGGAGACCGCGGACCAGAACCGCAAGGACGTCGGCTCCTTCCTCGACGTGATGAAGTACGCGATGCTCGGCTTCGCTGGGATCGCCTTCCTCGTCGGGATCTTCCTGATCCTCAACACCTTCTCCATGCTGGTCGCCCAGCGCACCCGTGAGCTGGGCCTGATGCGAGCCATCGGCTCCTCGCGGGGGCAGGTCAACCGCTCGGTGCTGGTGGAGGCCGTACTGCTGGGCGTGTTCGGCTCGGTGCTCGGCGTGGCCGGTGGAGTGGGCCTGGCCGTGGGCCTGATGAAGGTGATGTCGAGCGTCGGCATGGAGCTGTCCACGGACGACCTCACGGTCAGGTGGACCACCCCCGCCGCCGGCCTGCTGCTCGGCACCGTCGTCACCGTGCTCGCGGCCTACCTCCCGGCCCGCCGCGCCGGCAGGGTCTCGCCCATGGCGGCCCTGCGGGACTCCGGGATCGCCTCGGACGGCAGGGCGGGCGTGGTGCGCGGCGTCCTGGGCGCCGTCCTCAGCGGCGCGGGCGGTGCCGCCCTCTACATGGCGGCCGGGGAGGACAAGGCGGCGCAGGGCTCCGCGTGGCTCGGCCTCGGCGTGGTGCTCTCCCTGATCGGCTTCGTCGTCATCGGCCCGCTGCTCGCGGGTGCCGTGGTCCGGGTGATCAGCGCCGTGGTGCTGCGGCTGTTCGGGCCGGTGGGCCGGATGGCCGAGCGCAATGCGCTGCGCAACCCGCGGCGCACCGGCGCCACCGGCGCGGCCCTGATGATCGGCCTGGCGCTGGTCGCCTGCCTCTCGGTGGTCGGCTCGTCCATGGTCGCCTCGGCCACCGAGGAACTGGACAAGTCCGTGGGGGCGGACTTCATCGTCCAGTCCAGCACGGGCCAGACGATCGTTGCGCAGGCCGCGAAGGCCGTGGAGTCCGCCCCGGGCCTCGCGCACGTCACGCACTACCTGGACGTCCCCACCAGGATCACCGCGCCCAACGGCGCCTCGGAGAACCAGACACTGGTGGCAGCCGACCCGACGTACGCGCAGGACCTGCGCCGCAAGACCACCGAGGGCGACCTCGGCGCGGCCTACGGCAAGGACGCCATGTCCGTCGACGCGGACTACGCCACCCGCAACCACATCAAGGTCGGCGACCGGATCACCGTCGCCTTCGTCGGCGGCAGCACGGCCAGGCTGAAGGTCGCCGCGATCACCTCCGACGACACCAGCGTCGACCAGGGCGCCAGGTACCTGAACATCTCGACCGTCCGGCAGTACCTGCCGGCCGACAGGATGCCCCAGGACATGATCATGTTCGCCGCGGCGAAGGACGGCCAGGAGAAGCAGGCATACGCCGCTCTCAAGCGGGCCCTGGCGCCCTACCCCCAGTACAAGGTGCAGAACCAGACCGACTTCAAGCAGGAGCTGAAGGACCAGATAGGCCAGCTACTGAACCTGGTCTACGCCCTGCTGGCCCTGGCGATCATCGTCGCGGTGCTCGGTGTGGTGAACACGCTGGCGCTGTCGGTGGTGGAGCGCACCCGGGAGATCGGCCTCATGCGCGCCATCGGCCTCTCCCGCCGCCAACTGCGGCGCATGATCCGTCTGGAGTCGGTGGTGATCGCCCTCTTCGGCGCCCTGCTCGGCCTCGGCCTCGGCATGGGCTGGGGAGCCACGGCCCAGAAGCTGCTGGTCCTTCAGGGCCTGCACACTCTGGAGATCCCCTGGCCGACGATCATCACCGTCTTCATCGGGTCGGCCTTCGTGGGCCTCTTCGCGGCCCTCATCCCGGCCTTCCGGGCCGGCCGGATGAACGTCCTCGGGGCGATCGCCACGGAATAGACCATCTGGCGGGGGGACGGGGGAGGTCTGGCTTCCGGACGCGGGGGGTGCGTCCGGAAGCCGGGCCTTTTCCGTTCCTGTCCTGCCCGAGGGAGGGCAGGCAAAAGGCGGGGGCGGGGCCCGGGCGGGAGTCGGGAGGAGCGGGAGGCGGAGCCGGCCGGGGTACGGAGCGCGGACCGTTCGTCCCGGGCCTGGGCACGGGCCCGCGCTTCATTCCGGCCTTGTTCACAGGCGAGGTTGTCCACAGGCATGTCTCCGAGGCTCCATGGCCCCTGCCCGGGGTCGTAGGCTGGACACTCCGGCCCGCCCGGTATGGCGCAAGGGCCGGTCCTCGCGCTGCCCACCCGGACGGAAAACCTGTTCATGAGCCTGCACGGCCTGCTCGACGCCGTCGTCAAGGACGCCGCCCTAGCGGAAGCGGTCACCGCGGCCACCGACGGTAACCGTATGCACATCGACCTGGTGGGCCCGCCTGCCGCCCGCCCCTTCGCGGTGGCTGCGCTCGCCCGCGAGACCGGGCGTACCGTGCTGGCCGTGACCGCGACCGGACGCGAGGCCGAGGACCTGGCCGCGGCCCTGCGCAGCCTGCTGCCGGCGGACGGCGTCGTGGAGTACCCGTCGTGGGAGACGCTGCCGCACGAGCGCCTCTCACCCCGTTCCGACACGGTGGGCCGCCGCCTCGCCGTGCTGCGCCGCCTCGCCCACCCCAGTGCGGACGACCCGGAGACGGGCCGGGTGTCGGTGATCGTCGCGCCCGTGCGCTCGGTGCTCCAGCCGCAGGTCAAGGGGCTCGGCGATCTGGAGCCGGTGGCGCTGCGCACCGGAATGCGGGCCGACCTGGAGGACACCGTCGACGCCCTCGCGGCGGCCGCGTACGCACGGGTGGAGCTGGTCGAGAAGCGCGGCGAGTTCGCTGTGCGCGGCGGCATCCTCGATGTGTTCCCGCCCACCGAGGAACACCCGCTCCGTGTCGAGTTCTGGGGCGACGACGTCGAGGAGATCCGCTACTTCAAGGTCGCCGACCAGCGCTCGCTGGAAGTGGCGGAGCACGGCCTGTGGGCGGCGCCCTGCCGGGAGCTGCTGCTCACTGACGAGGTGCGGGCCCGGGCCGCGGAGCTGGCCGAGCGCCATCCGGAGCTGGGCGAGCTGCTGGGCAAGATCGCCGAGGGGATCGCGGTGGAGGGCATGGAATCCCTCGCACCGGTCCTGGTCGACGACATGGAGCTGATGCTGGACGTGCTGCCCGCGGGCAGCATGGCCGTGGTCTGCGACCCGGAGCGGGTGCGCACCAGGGCCGCCGACCTGGTGGCGACCAGCCAGGAGTTCCTACAGGCATCCTGGGCCGCGAGCGCCGGAGGCGGCAAGGCCCCGATCGACGTCGGCGCGGCCTCCCTGTGGTCCATCGCGGACGTCCGCGAGCGGGCCAGGGAACTGGGCATGATGTGGTGGTCCGTCTCGCCCTTCGCGGGCGACGAGGAACTCGCCGAGGAGTACACCGGCGACAGCGGCGCGCTTTCGGACACCCTCAAGCTCGGCATGCACGCCCCGGAGACCTACCGCGGTGACACGGCCCGTGCCCTCGCCGACACCAAGCAGTGGCTCGCCGACGGCTGGCGCACGGTCTTCGTCACCGAGGGCCACGGCCCCGCGTCGCGCACCGCGGAGGTGCTCGGCGGCGAGGGCGTCCCGGCCCGCCTCGACACGGACCTCGGCACGCTCACCCCGTCCGTGGTGCACGTCTCCTGCGGCTCGATCGACTACGGCTTCGTCGACCCCGCGCAGCGCCTCGCCGTGCTCACCGAGACCGACCTGTCCGGCCAGAAGGCCGCCGGGCGGGACGGCGCCCGGATGCCCGCCCGGCGCCGCAAGAGCATCGACCCGCTCACCCTGGAGTCCGGCGACTACATCGTCCACGAACAGCACGGCGTGGGCCGGTACATCGAGATGGCGCAGCGCACCGTGCAGGGCGCCACCCGCGAGTACCTGGTCGTCGAGTACGCCCCCGCCAAGCGCGGCCAGCCCGGCGACCGGCTCTACATCCCCACCGACCAACTGGAGCAGATCACCAAGTACGTCGGCGGCGAGGCCCCCACCCTGCACCGCCTCGGCGGCGCCGACTGGACGAAGACGAAGGCCCGCGCCAAGAAGGCGGTCAAGGAGATCGCCGCGGACCTGATCAGGCTCTACTCGGCCCGGATGGCCGCGCCCGGATACGCCTTCGCGCCCGACACCCCCTGGCAGCGCGAGCTGGAGGACGCCTTCCCGTACGCGGAGACGCCCGACCAGTTGACCACCATCGCCGAGGTCAAGGAGGACATGGAGAAGACGGTCCCGATGGACCGCCTGATCTGCGGCGACGTCGGATACGGCAAGACGGAGATCGCGGTGCGGGCCGCCTTCAAGGCGGTCCAGGACGGCAAGCAGGTCGCCGTTCTGGTGCCCACCACCCTCCTGGTGCAGCAGCACTTCGGCACCTTCTCCGAGCGGTACGCGCAGTTCCCGGTGACGGTGCGGGCGCTGTCCCGCTTCCAGACGGACACCGAGGCCAAGGCCGTGCTCGAGGGCCTGCGGGACGGCGCGGTGGACATCGTCATCGGCACCCACCGGCTCTTCGCGTCGGAGACCCGGTTCAAGGACCTCGGCCTGGTCATCGTCGACGAGGAGCAGCGGTTCGGCGTCGAGCACAAGGAGCAGTTGAAGAAGCTCCGCGCCAACGTGGACGTCCTGACGATGTCCGCCACTCCCATCCCCCGCACCCTGGAGATGGCGGTCACCGGCATCCGCGAGATGTCCACGATCACCACCCCGCCGGAGGAGCGGCACCCGGTGCTGACCTTCGTGGGGCCGTACGAGGAGAAGCAGATCGGCGCCGCGATCCGCCGTGAACTGCTCCGCGAGGGCCAGGTCTTCTACATCCACAACAGGGTCGAGTCCATCGACCGCGCCGCCGCCCGGCTGCGGGAGATCGTGCCCGAGGCCCGGATCGCCACCGCGCACGGCCAGATGTCCGAGCAGGCGCTGGAGCAGGTGGTGGTCGACTTCTGGGAGAAGAAGTTCGACGTCCTGGTGTCCACGACCATCGTCGAGTCCGGCATCGACATCTCCAACGCCAACACCCTCATCGTCGAGCGCGGCGACAACTTCGGCCTGAGCCAGCTCCACCAGCTCCGCGGCCGTGTGGGCCGGGGCCGCGAGCGGGGCTACGCCTACTTCCTCTACCCGCCGGAGAAGCCCCTCACGGAGACCGCCCACGAACGCCTCGCCACCATCGCCCAGCACACGGAGATGGGCGCGGGCATGTACGTGGCGATGAAGGACCTGGAGATCCGCGGCGCGGGCAACCTGCTCGGCGGCGAGCAGTCCGGCCACATCGCGGGCGTCGGCTTCGACTTGTACGTCCGCATGGTCGGCGAGGCGGTGGCGGACTACCGCGCCTCCGTCGAGGGCGGGGCCGCCCCCGAGGAGCCGCCGCTGGAGGTCAAGATCGAGCTCCCGGTCGACGCGCACGTCCCGCACGACTACGCCCCCGGAGAGCGGCTGCGCCTCCAGGCGTACCGCGCCATCGCCTCCGCCAACTCGGAGGAGGACGTCAAGGCGGTCCGCGAGGAGCTCACCGACCGCTACGGCAAACTGCCGGAGCCCGTGGAGAACCTCCTTCTGGTCGCGGGTCTGCGCATGCTGGCACGGGCCTGCGGGGTCGGCGAGATCGTGCTCCAGGGCAGCGCGATCCGGTTCTCCCTCCCCTCACCCGACTCCTCCGACCACCGCCCCTCGAAGAGTGCCGACGCGCGCCCCTCCCGGCTTGAGCTGCGTGAGTCACAGGAGCTGCGCCTGAAGCGGCTCTACCCCGGCACCGTCGTCAAGCCCGCCACCCGCCAGCTCCTGGTGCCCCGCCCGAAGACCGCGAAGGTGGGCGGCCAGGCACTGACGGGACGCGATCTGCTCGCCTGGACGGGAGAGTTCCTCACCACCATCCTCGGTTCCTAGCCGCCCGCCCCGGGCATCCGCGGCTGCCGAGCCGGGCATCCGCGGCCGAGGCCCCGGCCCGCCGGGGCCGCCGCCACCGGATGGGCATCCGTGGGCGGCGCCCCGGGCCCGTGGGCGGCGCCCGGCGTGCGGCTCCGCGCGGTCGTCCGCTGTGCCGGGCCCTGCGCGGTGCGGGGGGTTACGGCGGGAGTGCCCCGACTCTCCCCGAATCGTTGGTCGATTCAGTCCGTCGAATCGGTGGCCCCGACCCACGGGACTGCATACCATCGATCACCGCAAGCTTGTGCTCCGTTGCACAATCTCCTCGGGAGGTTCCTTTGCACCGCCGCCGTCGCACCGCGCTCCTCGTCTCCTCCGCCGCGCTGCTCGCCGCGGCGCCCCTCCTGACCGGCTGCGGCGACGAGGCGCACCCCGGCGCCGCGGCCGTGGTCGGCGGGCAGCGGATCACCGTCTCCCAGTTGGAGGGCCGGGTGAACGAGGTCCGGGACGCCCTCAGGTCGGCCGTGAAGGACGACACGCAGTACCAGCAGATCGTCGGCAGGACCGGCGGCCTCACCAGGGACACCCTGCAGACCATGGTGCTCGACAGGGTGCTGCACAAGGCGGCGACCGACGCCGGGGCCGCGGTGGGCCGCAAAAAGGTGCAGACCATGCGGGACGGCCTGGAGCACCAGGCGGGCGGCTCGAAGGCCCTGGAGACGGGCTGGTTGCAGCAGTACGCCGTCGCCCCCGCACACCTCGACGAGAGCCTGCGCACCGAGCTGGAGGCCCAGAAGCTCGCGAGGAAGCTCGGCATCAACATGAGCACCCCGGACGGCCAGGCCGCGTTGTGGCAGCACCTCTCCCGGACGTCCGAGTCGATGAACATCGACATGAACCCGCGCTACGGCACCTGGGACGTGAAGAAGAGCAGCCGTGTGGACGCCAAGGTGCCGTGGCTGCGCGAGGTCACCGCGGGCGCACAGCAGCAGGCGTAGGGGTCTCGCACCCTCCGGGGCGCCGGGCCGTTCGGAGCGGGACGTTCGCGAGCGGGTCACCGCATGAGCGTGGGTACCGCGCGGGCGGGGCATCGTAGGGGCGGAGGCACCGCGTGCGTCCTGCTCGCTGGGTTACGTTCGAGGCGTGAACACTTCCGTGACCGGCGTCCCGGGTTCCACCCCGGGTGACCTCCCGACTCCGGACGGCCCTCCTGGCCCGGGCCGTGCCGTCCTCCTCACCACCAGCCACCGGGTGGCGCCCGGGCTGCTGTCCTGGCCCGCCTGGCAGGCGCTGCGCGGCGCCGACCGGGTGCTGTGCGCCGACGCCGGCCATCCGCAGCTTCCGTACCTGCGCGAGGCCGGTGTCACGGTCGAGCACGCCTCGCCCGGTGCCGAGGAACTGGTGGACGCCTGCGCCGGCGGTGCCACCGTGGTCGTCGTCGTCACCGGCGAGGGCGATCCGCGGCTGACCGACGGCCTTGCCGCGCTGGCGGGCTCCGGGCGTGTCCGCATGCCCGACCTGGAACTGCTGCCCGCCTCCTACGACCTGCCCGGTGCCCGGCTGCTCGATCTCGTCCAGGTGATGGACCGGATCCGCAGGGAGTGCCCCTGGTCCTCCCGCCAGACCCACCGCGGCCTGGCGAAGTACGCCATAGAGGAGGCGTACGAGCTGGTGGAGGCCATCGAGGACGGCGACCGCGACGAGCTGCGCGAGGAACTGGGCGACGTGCTGCTCCAGGTGGTCTTCCACGCCCGGATCGCCGAGGAGGGCGAGCAGGGCGCACACGCGGCCACGGAAGCCGCCCTGGACGCCCCAGGCGCCCCCGATGGCGCCGACGCCCCCGACGACCTCGATGGCGCCGATGGTTCCTGTGACCCCGACGGTTCCGGCGCTCCGGGCGCCCTGGGGGAGCCGCGGGGCGGCGGCGCAGGGGCGTTCTCCATCGACGACGTCGCCGGCGGGATCGTCGCCAAGCTGATCCACCGGCATCCGCACGTCTTCGGGAACGACACGGCGAAGACGCCCGAGGACGTCAAGGAGCACTGGCTGCGCACCAAGGCGGAGGAGAAGCGGCGGACCTCCGTGACGGAGGGCGTGCCGCTCGGGCAGCCGGGTCTGGCGCTGGCCGCGAAACTCGCGTCCCGGGTGCGCACGGCGGAGCTGGACGTGCCGCTTCCGGCCGGGGACGGCATCGGGTACGACCTGCTCGCCATGGCGGTGCGCGCCGAGCGGGAGGGCATCGACCCGGAGGCGGCGCTGCGGGCCGCGGCCCGCGCGTACCGCGACGCGATTCGGGCCGCCGAGGGGGCACGGGGCCGGTAGCGCGCCCCGCGGACGCGAGGTGCGCGGGGCATGCGAGGCGCGCGGGGCCGGCGGGACATACCCGGCCGCGGGGCACCTGGGTCGGGCAGGCGGGCAGGCGGGCTCCCGGGTGCGCAGGCGCGCGCGGAAACGGGCGCGGCGCGCACTCAGGACGCGTGCGCTGGCCCGGCCGGTGTGAAGGCGACCGGCAGTTCCCGCAGGCCGCGCATGATCAGGCCGCCCCGCCACCGCAGGTCCGCGGGGTCGGCCGCGAGACCCAGGTCGGGCAGCCGGCGCAGCAGCGTCGCCAGTGCGGTCTGGCCCTCCAGACGGGCGAGCGGCGCGCCGAGGCAGTAGTGGATGCCGTGGCCGTAGCCGAGATGCTGGTTGTCGCGCCGGGACAGGTCGAGCGCATCCGGCCGGGCGAATCGCTCCGGGTCGCGGTCCGCGGCCGCGAGCACCACCAGCACCGGCTCGCCCTCGGCGATCCGCTGCCCGCCGAGCTCCACGGGACGGGTGGCGAAGCGCCAGGTCGCCAACTCCACCGGGCCGTCGAAGCGCAGCAGTTCCTCGACCCCGGTCTCCAGCAGCGCCCGTTCGCCGCGCGCCAGCGACCCGGCCAGGGCACGGCGCTGCTCGGGGTGGGTGAGGAGGGCGTAGGTGCCGTTGCCGATCAGGTTCACGGTGGTCTCGAAACCGGCGAAGAGCAGTACGAAGCACATGGCCGCCGCCTCGTTCTCGGTGAGGTGCTCGCCGTGGTCGGAGGCCCGGATCAGGCCGGAGATCAGGTCGTCGCCGAGGTCGGAGCGCTTGCGGTGGATCAGCTCGGTGAGGTAGCCGCGCATCTTCTTGACCGACCGGGCGACGCCCCCGCGCGGCCCGCCGCCGTGCCGGATCATCATGCCGGCCCAGTCGCGGAAGTCGTCCTGGTCCTCGGCCGGCACGCCCAGCATGTCGCAGATGGCGTAGATGGGCAGCGGGAAGGCGAACTCGTGGATCAGATCCGCCGAGCCGCGCCCGGCGAAACCGTCGATGAGGCGGTCCGCCAGCTCCTGGACGCGGGGCGTGAAGGCGGCGACCCGGCGCGGCGTGAACGCCTTGGACACCAGCCGCCGCAGCCGGGTGTGGTCCGGTGGGTCGATGTTGAGCAGGTGCGTCATCAGCTCGGCCTTGCGCTCTCCGGGGATGCCGGTACGGCCCTCGGCGCCCGCGGGCTCGGCGTGGTGCGCCGGGTTCTTGCTGAGCCGGGGGTCCGCCAGCGCCTGCTTCGCGTCCGCGTACCGCGTCACCAGCCACGCCTCGACCCCGCTCGGCAGCCGCGTCCACCGCACCGGCGCGTGCGTGCGCAGCCATGCGTACGCGGGATAGGGGTCCGCGGCGAATGCCTGGCTGAAGAGCTGCGGGGGCGCCTCGGGCTGGGGTGCGTCGCTCACGCCCCGACCGTATCCGGTGCCCGCCGCGCGTCCGCTTCCGGTGAGGCCGCACCCCTCACCGCGCGCCCGCTTCCGGCAAGGCCGCACCCCGTGTCCGGCGTCGCCCACCCGCCTCCGGCGAGCCCGTTTCCCGGCCGCGTTCCGCCCCGCTCCCGCGCCGCGGCAACCGGGCGGGACACAGCGAACTGACGGCTAGTCAGAACCGTGACATCGATGTGATCTCCGCTGCATCGACTTGTGACAGGCGTTCGAGACCGCTACGTTCAGCCTCGATCGGCAGCCGTCGTCACACACGCCACATCTGTCACACCAGTACTTCTCGCTCCGTTTGCAGGTTCGCCACATCCGCCACGCGAAAGGCATTCGCATGCTCTCCGGGAACGGCCGGCACCGTCGCCCCCGACAAGCCCCCGCCATCGTCGTCGCGGCCGGAGTGACCGGTTCCGCAATCGCCATCCCGCTGCTCGGTGCGGCGAACGCCCAGGCGGCCGACGGCAGTACCTGGGACCGGCTCGCCAACTGCGAGAGTGGCGGCTCCTGGAGCGCCGACCCGGGCAACGGCTACTACGGCGGCCTCCAGCTCTCGCCGAACATGTGGGTGCTGTACGGCGGCCTGGACTACGCGCCGCGTGCGGACCAGGCCAGCAGGTCGGAGCAGATCGCCGTCGCCGAGAAGGTGCTCGCCGACCGGGGGCCGGGAGCGTGGCCGGGCTGCGCGGACGTCGTGGGACTCACCGCGAAGGGCGGCTCCTCGGCGTCGCCGAGCGCGTCGGGTGCCGACGGGGGTCCCACCTCCTCGGGTGCGGGCGCCACCACCGACCCGTCCGGCGCGTCCGGCGCGCCCCATGACTCCGGCGCCTCGGCGCCCCCCTCCGAGGCGCCGTCCCATGTGCCCGGTTCATCCCCATCATCCGGTACGGGCGACTCGTTCGGCTCGACGGGTGGGCGTTCCACGGGCGGGGGTGACGGCTCGCAGCGGTCGGGACCGTCCGGGTCGGCGGACTCGTCCGCGGGGGCGGGCGGATCCTCCGCCGGCGAAGGCGGCGCGCCCGGCTCCTCGTCCGCCGGGGACGGTGCGGGGCGGCATCGCGGCGACCATGCGCACGAGGGCTCCCGCGCCCGCGCGGACGACTCCAGGGGTGACGGCCGGCATGCTTCGCGCGGTGCGGGGGAAGAGGGGCGCGGCGGTGACGAGGGGGTGTACACCGTGCGGCCGGGCGACAATCTCTCGGACATCGCCGAGTCACATGACCTCGACGGCGGCTGGCCGGCGCTGTATGCAGCCAACAAGAAGACGGTGGGGGCCGATCCGGATCTGATCCTCCCTGGCCAGACCCTTGATCTTTCCTGAGGATTGTCTGAAACTTCTTGATCTTTACCGCTGAATCGGACGAAAAGCGACGGAAGTTCGGGGTGTTCTGTCCGCTTTGCTCGAATGAGAGATGGGTCTCACCACCCCCGGTTCACTTTGAAATCCGGCGCATCGGCTGTTTACCGTCATGTCCGCTCGCCACAGCGGGCACCGGCGGACGCCACGCCGAATCCTGCCGGCGTCCGAACGGGAACAGTCGTCGCGTCAAAGCGCCGTAGGCAGGAGCGGGGGACCCAAAGGTAGGTGCCGGACCCACGACCGGGCGGCTGCGTCGGCCAGGACGAGCAGCGGCACGGGGACGGGGACCGGCTAGGGGTGAAGTCGTGCGCACGCCGCACGGCCGGGCAAACCTCCCCGTGCTCGCAGGAGCAGGGGGAACCCCATCGGCCCGAACCCGACAGCTCACCTCGCAGGCGTCGGTGAGGGGATCACTCCATGCTGCTTTCCGGCAAGGGCCGGCACCGCCGCCCGACCGCGCTCAACCGCACCACCCGTGCCGTCACCATCGCCGGCGTCGCCGGCGCCGCCGCCGTGGCCGTCCCGCTGGTCAGCGCGGGCACCGCCTCCGCCGCCACCGCCTCCGAGTGGGACAAGGTCGCCCAGTGCGAGTCGGGCGGCAACTGGTCCATCAACACCGGCAACGGCTTCTACGGCGGCCTGCAGTTCACCAACTCCACCTGGGCCGGATACGGCGGCACCGCCTACGCGCCGCGTGCCGACATGGCCAGCAAGGACCAGCAGATAGCCGTCGCCGAGAAGGTGCTCGCCGGGCAGGGCAAGGGCGCCTGGCCGGTCTGCGGCACGGGCCTGTCCAGCACGCCGTACAGCGGGGGCTCCGCCTCCGGCTCCGATCAGGGCCAGCAGGGCGCCACCGCGGCCCCGCAGACCCAGAACACCGCCTCCGAGAAGCCGGCCCAGCAGCCCCAGCACGCCTCGCGGTCCCAGCAGCGCCCGGCGGGCCACCAGACCGTCACGACGCCCACCGGCAAGAAGGTCAAGAAGGGTGACGGCGAGTACAAGGTCAAGAAGGGCGACACGCTCAGCGACATCGCCCAGGACCACCACGTCAAGGGCGGCTGGCACAAGCTGTACAGGCTGAACGACGACATCATCGACAACGCCTCGCTGATCTACCCCGGCCAGCGGCTGCACCTGCACTGAGCCCGGCCGGCCCCCGGTCCATCCCGCGCGGACCTGCGGCTCCTTCCGCCCCGCCCCGGCGCGTCGACCCCCGACGCGCCGGGGCGGGGCTCTGCGCGCCACGGGGAGGCCCGTGCGGCGGGAACCCTCGGCACCACGGGAACCATGGCGCCGAGGGGGCCCACGGTGTCCACGGGGCCGACGGGGCGGACGGGGGCCGCGGCACGCACGGGGCCCGCAGTGGCCGCAGGGACCACAGGGGTCACAGGGGCCGCAGGAGCCACCGGACCCGCGGTGGCCACGGGTCCGGCCGCGCGGCGCGGGCAACCGGTGCTACTGGTTGGTAATAGCCTCTGGCCCCCGCCCGGGCAAGGCCGTGCCCGCCGCGATCCGTCCCAGAGGACGGGCGGTCGCGGGCCACGGTCCCCGGGCCGGTTAGGCTCATGCCGCAAGGCCAACGAAACCTGCACTCGCCAAGCGTCACATCCCAGAAGGAGATGCTCGTGCCGTCCATCGACGTCGTCGTAGCCCGGGAAATCCTGGACTCCCGAGGCAACCCCACGGTCGAGGTCGAGGTCGGCCTCGACGACGGCAGCACCGGCCGTGCCGCCGTCCCCTCCGGCGCCTCCACGGGTGCCTTCGAGGCCCTGGAGCTCCGCGACGGGGACGCCAACCGCTACGGCGGCAAGGGCGTGGAGAAGGCCGTACTCGCCGTGATCGAGCAGATCGGCCCGGAGCTGGTCGGGTACGACGCCACCGAGCAGCGCCTCATCGACCAGGCGATGTTCGACCTGGACGCCACCCCGGACAAGTCGAGCCTCGGCGCCAACGCCATCCTCGGTGTCTCGCTCGCCGTCGCGCACGCCGCTTCCGAAGCGTCCGACCTCCCGCTCTTCCGCTACCTGGGCGGCCCCAACGCGCACCTGCTGCCGGTGCCCATGATGAACATCCTGAACGGCGGCTCGCACGCCGACTCCAACGTGGACATCCAGGAGTTCATGATCGCCCCGATCGGCGCGGAGTCCTTCTCCGAGGCCCTGCGCTGGGGCGCCGAGGTGTACCACAAGCTGAAGGCGGTGCTGAAGGAGCGCGGCCTTTCCACCGGCCTCGGCGACGAGGGCGGCTTCGCCCCGAACCTCAGCTCCAACCGCGAGGCCCTCGACCTCATCCTGGAGGCCATCAGGGAGGCCGGCTACACCCCCGGTCAGCAGATCGCGCTCGCCCTGGACGTCGCCGCGTCCGAGTTCTACAAGGACGGCGTCTACGCCTTCGAGGGCAAGGACCGCACCGCCGCCGAGCTGACCGAGTACTACGCGGAGCTGGTCGACGCCTACCCGCTGGTCTCCATCGAGGACCCGCTGTTCGAGGACGACTGGGACGGCTGGAAGATCATCACCGAGAAGCTCGGCGAGAAGGTCCAGTTGGTCGGCGACGACCTGTTCGTCACCAACCCGGAGCGGCTGTCCCGCGGCATCGAGGAGGGCTCCGCCAACGCCCTGCTGGTCAAGGTGAACCAGATCGGCTCGCTCACCGAGACCCTGGACGCCGTCGAGCTGGCCCAGCGCAACGGCTTCAAGTGCATGATCTCCCACCGTTCCGGCGAGACCGAGGACGTCACCATCGCCGACCTCGCCGTCGCCACCAACTGCGGTCAGATCAAGACCGGTGCCCCGGCCCGCTCCGAGCGCGTCGCCAAGTACAACCAGTTGCTGCGCATCGAGGAGATCCTGGACGACGCCGCGGTGTACGCGGGCCGCAGCGCCTTCCCGCGGTTTCGTCCGGCGGACCAGTAGGCCCGGCGCGCAGCGCGTCGGCCGGGAGGACGTCCGGCGGCTGCGCCGGTACGGCGCCCCGCGTGCCTCCGCACGGGGCGGGGACGCCGGCTGACACTCGCGGATCCCTCCGTCCCCGCGCCCGGTCCCGTACCGTGTGCGGGGACGCAGGTACATGCAGGGGAGGCGCGAACACATGCCCGGAAAGGTCCGGGACACAGGCCGCGACCGGTTCTCCACCGCGACCAGGCTACGGCTGCTCGGCGAGCAGACCGCGGCCCGTGTCTACCGCTCCCAGAGCAGGCGCCAGGCCCGCCGCTCCCGGCTCACCGGCCGGGCGGCGCTGCTCGCCCTGGTGCTCTGCACGCTGATCGTGGCGCTCGCGTACCCGATACGGCAGTACGTGTCGCAGCGCGCCGAGATCGCCGACATGCGCCGCCAGTTGGCGGCGGACCGGGCCCGCGTCGAGCGGCTGCGCGACCAGAAGGCGCGCTGGCAGGACGACGCGTACGCGGAGCAGCAGATCCGCAAGCGGCTGCACTACGTCAGGCCCGGTGAGACCGGGTACACCGCCGTGCAGCCCGACTCCGTCAGGCGTTCGCGCGCCGACGAGGGCTCCCGGGCACCCACCGGGCTGCCCTGGTACGCGCACATGTGGGAGACCCTGGACAGAGCAGACGGACAGGACGGGCCAGGAGGCAGGCCAGGCGGAGCAGGCGCGTCCGGCCGGGCCGAGGAGGCCGGCGGGGCCGCGAAGGCCCCTGGAACCGCCGCTGCCGGAGACGACACGGGTGACGGCACCGGGCGGAACCGCTGAGCCGGTACGGCCGCCCGGACCGGTGCTCCCGCAGGGAGTGGCACCACCGCCGGCCGGCACGGCCGCCGTTACCGGTGCGCGGGCCGTCGCGGGTGCGCACACCGCCACCGGTACGCACACCGTGACCGGCGGGGCCCCGGGCCCCTGGGGCCCGGCCGGCCCTGCCCGACCCCGTGAGGCCCGCCACGGACCCATGAGGCCCGCCACGGACCCGTACGGCGGCCCGGGGCCCGGCCGCCCACCGGCCAAAGGACCAAAGGGCCCGGGGCCCGAGCCCCGGCCGTACCCGCCGCCCGGCGGCCCCACCCGCCCGACCGGCAGCCCGCCGGACCGGGCCCGACCGACTGATGAGAGACACCATCCCGGCCATGCAGACGCCCCCGCCGCCCACCGAGCGCACCGAGCCGACCGAAGCGGACACCGCGGCCTGTGCGCGGCAGCTCGGCCGCCCACCGCGCGGCCTGCGGGCCATCGCGCACCGCTGCCCCTGCGGGCTGCCCGACGTCGTGGAGACCTCGCCGCGGCTGCCCGACGGCTCGCCCTTCCCGACGCTGTACTACCTCACCTGCCCGCGGGCCGCGTCCGCGATCGGCACGCTGGAGGCCGAGGGCGTCATGAAGGAGATGACGGACCGGCTGGCGTCGGACCCCGAACTCGCCGCGGCGTACCGGGCCGCGCACGAGGACTACCTGCGGTGCCGGGACGGGATCGAGGAGCTGACGGGCTTTCCCAGCGCCGGCGGGATGCCGGACCGGGTGAAGTGCCTGCACGTGCTGGTCGCGCACGCGCTGGCGGCGGGGCCCGGCGTCAACCCGCTCGGGGACGAGGCGCTCGCGATGCTGCCGGAGTGGTGGTGGCGCGGGCCGTGCGTCCAGGTCAAGGCGGAATGAGCACCGCACGCCTTTCGCCGCCTCCCCTCCGTCCCACCGGGGCGGGCCGTTCGCCCCGCATCCAACAGGAGTCCGTATGACCCGTGTCGCCGCCATCGACTGCGGTACCAACAGCCTGCGGCTGCTCATCGCCGACGTCGCCCCCGAGACCGGTGAACTGGTCGACCTCGAACGGAGGATGGAGATCGTCCGGCTCGGCCAGGGCGTCGACAAGACGGGGCGGTTCGCGGCGGAGGCCCTGGAGCGGACGTTCGCCGTGTGCCGGCGGTACGCCGAACTGATCGAGGGGCACGGCGTGGAGCGGGTGCGGTTCGTGGCGACGTCCGCGTCCCGCGACGCCGCCAACCGCGATGTGTTCACCGGCGGGGTGCAGGACATCCTGGGCGTGCGTCCTGAGGTCATCACCGGCGACGAGGAGGCCGACCTCTCCTTCACGGGCGCCACCCGAGACCTGGTGGGGCGGCCGGACCTGCCGGGGCCCTATCTGGTGGTCGACATCGGCGGCGGCTCCACGGAGTTCGTGGTCGGCGGGGACCGGGCGCGGGCGGCGCGCAGCGTCGACATCGGCTGCGTACGGATGACGGAGCGGCACCTCGTGCGGGACGGCGCGATCGGCGATCCGCCGTCACCGGCCCAGATCGACGCCATACGCGCCGATGTGGAGGCCGCGCTCGACCTCGCCGCCCGGACCGTGCCGCTCACCGGGGCCCGCACCCTCGTCGGCCTCGCGGGTTCGGTCACCACCGTCGCGGGCATCGCGCTCGGCCTGAAGGAGTACGACCCGGCGGCCATCCACCACGCACGCGTGCCGCGTGCCCAGGTCGCCGAGATCACCCGCTCCCTGCTCGCCGCCACCCATGCCGAGCGTGCCGAGATCCCCGTGATGCACCCCGGCCGGGTGGACGTCATCGGCTCCGGCGCCCTCATCCTGCTCGCGGTCATGGAACGCTCGGGAGCCGACGAGGTGCTCGTCAGCGAGCACGACATCCTGGACGGCATCGGGTGGTCCCTGGCGCTTGACCGGCACTGAGGGGCGGATCCCGACCGTGCGCCGGTGGCGTCGGCGATGGCGCGAAGGCGGGGCTCAAGGACGGCGGTGGACGTCCCGCCGGTCGCCCACCTCGACGGCGAGGTCGACGGGTTCGCCCTCGCCGACCCGGTGGGCGACCCGGTGGCTTCCGGCCCGCGGCCGGTCCATCCCCGACGGGCCGGTGAGCTCCTTGACGCCGGCGACCCGTACCGCGAGGGCGCCGGCCTCCTCGCGGTACGGGCCCGCCGCCGAGCGCGGTCACCGCGGCCAGGATGCGCATGGCCGCCGGCCGGCCGATGGCCTCCGGTTGCCGTTGCGCCGCCGTGGTGAGAGGCGTGACCAGCGAGGGTGGGCAGCCGCCCGGAGAGGCGGGTCAGGCGACCGGCGCCCGGACGGCGCGGCCGCTCGCACCGGCCACCGGCCACCGGCACACAGGCCCCGACCACGCGGTGCGCATAGGCCCTCGCCGGGGTGGTACCCGTGCCCCGGCCCTCGCCGGGGTGGCGCCTGTGGCTCGGAAGGCGCGGTGGCCGGCGCGGACGGGCCCGTGCCGGGGCGCGTCCGGGCCTTGTGCGCGCCCCTCCGTCAGGGCCGCGGACGGGCCTCGGAGGGCCTGTCGACGGCCCGCCGGATGCCCCGCGGAACAGCCTGCCGGACGGCCTTCGGGGGCCCCGGCGGAGCCTGCCGGGGCCACGGGAACGGGCCTCGCGGGAAAACTTCGTGAAGTTCTTCACAAGGAATTGGGCCCGGTAGGGGCCGCTTTCCCGGTGTCCTGTGCGCACGGACGGGGTGGCGCCTCGGTGTGATCGTCCACGGCCCGATGACGGGAATGTGTCACTCCGATGAAAAGGGGCCGTGGCGCAGGCCACAGCCGAACCCTGAGGGGCAGCTCACAAGGGGTGGCGCGGAGTGGGTGGCGGTATACGGCCGCCGGCGGTCCACCCGGCCGTCCATTGGACTCCGGACGGCCCCGGCCACCGGGGCCGGGCAGGGTAGCACACCTCATTGGAAAGCTTGTGAAGGGGCGCACGAGACCCCCCTCCGGACGGGTGGATACTCGATGGCATGAGCACCACGGAGCGTCCCAGGATCCTCGTAGTAGGCGGTGGGTACGTAGGCCTGTACGCAGCTCGTCGCATCCTGAAGAAGATGCGCTACGGCGAGGCGACCGTCACGGTCGTCGACCCGCGCTCGTACATGACGTACCAGCCCTTCCTCCCAGAAACCGCGGCCGGCAGCATCTCGCCCCGGCACGTCGTCGTGCCGCTGCGACGCGTGCTGCCCAGGGCGGAGGTCCTCACCGGCCGAGTCACCACGATCGACCAGGACCGCAAGGTAGCCACCGTCGCTCCGCTGGTCGGTGAGGCGTACGAACTGCCCTTCGACTACCTGGTGATCGCGCTCGGCGCGGTCTCCCGGACCTTCCCGATCCCCGGCCTCGCCGAGCAGGGCATCGGCATGAAGGGCGTCGAGGAGGCCATCGGCCTGCGCAACCACGTCCTCGAACAGCTCGACAAGGCCGACTCGACCACCGACGAGGAGGTCCGCCGCAAGGCCCTGACCTTCGTCTTCGTCGGCGGCGGCTTCGCCGGTGCGGAGACCGTCGGCGAGGTCGAGGACATGGCGCGCGACGCAGCCAAGTACTACACCAACGTCTCCCGCGAGGACATGCGCTTCATCCTCGTCGACGTCGCCGACAAGATCCTCCCGGAGGTCGGCCCGAAGCTCGGCCAGTACGGCAAGGAGCACCTGGAGAGCCGTGGTGTCGAGGTCTACCTGAAGACCGGCATGGACTCCTGCGTCGACGGCCGCGTGGTGCTGAACAACGGCCTGGAGGTCGACTCCCACACCATCGTGTGGACCGCCGGCGTCAAGCCGAACCCGGCGCTGGCCCGTTACGGCCTGCCGCTCGGCCCGCGCGGCCATGTGGACACCGCGGCCACCCTCCAGGTGCAGGGCACCGACTACATCTGGGCCGCCGGCGACAACGCCCAGGTTCCGGACATGGCCGCCCGCAAGGCCGGTGTCGAGAACGCCTGGTGCCCGCCGAACGCCCAGCACGCGCTGCGTCAGGCCCGCCTCCTCGGCGACAACGTGGTCTCCGCGATGCGCGGCTTCCCGCAGCGGGAGTACAGCCACGCCAACAAGGGCGCGGTGGCCGGGCTCGGCCTGCACAAGGGTGTCGCCATGGTCGTCGTCGGCAAGACGAAGATCCGGCTCAGGGGCCGGCTGGCCTGGTACATGCACCGTGGCTACCACGGCCTGGCCATGCCGACCTGGAACCGGAAGATCCGCGTCTTCGCCGACTGGACCCTCGGCATGTTCCTCAAGCGCGAGGTCGTCTCGCTCGGCGCCATCGAGACGCCCCGCGAGGAGTTCTACGAGGCGGCCAAGCCCGCCCCGGCCCCGGCCGTCCCGAAGGAGGCCGAGGTCACCGCCGCCTCCGGTGGTGAGAAGGCCAAGGCTTCCTGACCCTCCCGAGCGGCCGCCGCAGGCCGCGCCGTGCACGCTCCGAAGGGGCGCCCGCCATCCGTGGTGCGGGCGCCCCTTCGGCGTGTGCGCCGCCCGCGGCCACGGTCCCGCCCGCGCCCTCCCGGCGTGCACGCGGTCGCCTCCTGCGGCGTTCACCTGTTCACCACGATGCATGGCTCATACAGTTATCTTTGCCGTTCCATGGCGAACGAGCGGGACTGCGGGAGCATGCCGCCCGTGTTTACGTTGTGTCGACGGTTCCGGGGATCGACGTCACGGAGGTGTGTGCCATGCCGGATGCCGCGCTGCGGCTGAAGACGCTTGCGGAGCAGATGCTGGGAGCCCCGCTCCCAGTGCGGTTGCGGGCCTGGGACGGTTCCGAGGAGGGCCCGCCCGACGGTCCCGTGCTCGTCGTACGCCATCGCCGGGCACTGCGCAGGCTGCTGTGGAAACCGGGTGAGCTGGGCCTGGCCCGAGCCTGGGTGGCCGGCGACCTCGATGTCGAAGGCGACCTCTACGAGGCACTCGATCGGATGACGGGCCTGTTCTGGGAGCGTGACACCGAGGACACCGCGTCCCCGGGCGCGGGCGGCGCGGGCGCCCGGAGCGTGAAGGCACTCAAACGCGCGCTCGACGCACTGCGCGACCCCGGTATGCGCTCCGCCGTGCAGTCCTTCGCGGCGCTGGCCGGCCCGCTGCCGCCCCCGCCGCCGCCCCGCGAGGAGATGCGCAGGACCCGCCGCGGCCATCTGCACACCAAGAACAGCGACAAGGAGGCCATCAGCCACCACTACGACGTCGGCAACGACTTCTACGAGCTGGTGCTCGGGCCGTCGATGGTCTACTCGTGCGCGTACTGGGAGCGCCCGGACGGCACCTTGGAGGACGCCCAGCGCGACAAGCTCGAACTCATCGCCCGCAAGCTGGACCTGAAGCCGGGCCAGCGGCTGCTGGACGTCGGCTGCGGCTGGGGCTCCATGGCCATCCACGCCGCGCGTGAGCACGGGGCGCAGGTCGTCGGAATCACGCTCTCCTCCGAGCAGGCCGCCTACGCCCGCAAGAGGGTCGCGGACGAGGGCCTGACCGACAAGGTGGAGATCCGCGTCCAGGACTACCGCGACGTCGTCGACGGGCCCTACGACGCGATCTCCTCCATCGGCATGGCCGAGCACGTCGGCAAGGCACGCTACCTGGAGTACGCGCAGGACCTGTACGCGCTGCTCAAGCCCGGCGGGCGGCTGCTGAACCACCAGATCGCACGCCGCCCGGTGGCCGACGAGTCCGCGTACCAGGTGGACGAGTTCATCGACGCGTACGTCTTCCCGGACGGTGAGCTCGCGCCCGTGGGCACCACCGTGTCGCTGCTGGAGCGTGCCGGGTTCGAGGTGCGCGACCTGGAGGCGATCCGCGAGCACTACGCGCTCACGCTGCGCCACTGGGTGGCCAACCTGGAGGCCGGCTGGCAGCGCGCCGTCCGGCTCACCAGTCCGGGCCGGGCCCGTGTCTGGCGGCTCTACATGGCCGCCTCCGCGCTGTCCTTCGAGCGCAACCGGATCGGCGTCAACCAGCTCCTCGCGGTGAAGACGCCCGCCCCGGGCACCTCGGGGATGCCGCTGCGGTCCCGCACCTGGAACTAGCGTTCCGGGACGCCGGGACGCCGGGACGCCGGGACGCCGGGACGCCGGGACGCCGGGACATCGGGGTGCCGGGGTTGCCGGTGCCCGGGCGAGGCGAGTGGCCCTCCCAGGGAGCACGTCGGTGGACGGGCTCCCTGGGAGGGCGTGCCCGCCCGCTCCGGGGCGGGCGTCCCGCCGCCGTGTGGGGCCGGAGGCGGGAGCGGGGGAGCCGGGCGGACTACTCGGCGTGGATCGCGTTCAGCATGTTCAGCCGTGCCGCCCTGCGGGCCGGCCACATGGCGGCCAGAACGCCGACGACCGCGGCCATCACCAGGAACACCGCCATCCGGGCCCACGGGACGACCAGCTCGTAGGTGTCGATCCGGGAGCCGATCAGCTTCCCCGCCGCCCAGCCGAAGAACACGCCGAGGCCGACGCCGAGCACCCCGCCGAACAGCGAGATGACCACCGACTCCAGGCGCACCATCCGCTTGACGGCCGACCGGTCGAGCCCGATGGCGCGCAGCATGCCGATCTCCTGGGAGCGTTCGAAGACGGACATGGCCAGGGTGTTGACCACACCGAGCACCGCGACGACGACCGCCATCGCCAGCAGGCCGTAGAGCATGTTCAGCATCAGCGTGAACGTCTTGGAGATCCCCGCGGAGATGTCCTGCTTGTCCTGGACGAGGATCGCCGGGTTGTTCCCGAGCGCGCGCTCCAGCGCGTCCTTGACGCTGCCCTGGGGGCCGTGCGCCGTCTTGACCAGGACCTGCGTGTCGGTGGGGTCGCTCTGGTGCGGGCGCAGCGTGGCGTCGTCGACGAGGATGCCGCGGATCATGTCGTTGCCGTGGTAGACGCCCGCCACGGTGAGTCGGCCCGCCTTGCCGTCCTCGTACGTCACCTTGAGGCTGTCGCCCGCCCGCCAGCCCTGGTCGTGGGCGGTCTGGTCGTCGACCACGACGTCAGGGCCGCTCACCCGGAACGAGCCGTCCGACACGGGCAGGTCGGTGAGCCTGCCGATGTCGTGCCCGTCGACACCCGTCAGGAAGTGGCGGCTGCTCCCGACACGGGCGGGCGCGTCGCTCATCGGGCTGGACGCGGTCACTCCGCCGGTGGCCGCGATGGTGCGCGCCACGTCGGGCGAGAGGCCGTTGTAGTTCGCCATGGAGACGACGTAGTCCGCCTGCAGCGCCGAGACCGCCATCCTGTCGATGGCCTGCTGGGCGCTGCCGGCGATCACCGTCAGGCCGGTGATCAGGGTCAGGCCGATCATCAGGGCGGAGGCGGTCGCGGCGGTGCGCCTCGGGTTGCGCACCGAGTTCTGCCGGGCGAGCCTGCCCGCCACCCCGAAGACGCGCAGCAGTGGCGCGGCGGCGGCGATCAGGGGCCTGGACAGCAGCGGCGTCAGCACGAAGACGCCGATCACCAGGACCGCGGCGCCCAGGCCCACCACGGGCTTGCCGGAGTCACCGGCCATACGCGTGCCGGCCAGCACCAGGAGGGTGCCCGCCGCGGAGAACAGCGCGCCGATGGTGTTGCGCAGGACCAGGGACCGGGTGGTCGGCCGGGCGTGCACGCTGCTCATCGCGGCCACCGGCGGGATCTTGGCGGCCCTGCGCCCCGGCAGCCAGGCCGCCAGAACGGTGACGACGATCCCGACGGCGAGCGCGGTCGCGACGGTGCCCGGCGACACCACCAGCGGACCGCTGGGCACGGTGGCGGTGTCCAGGGACGCCACCAGGGACCGCATGCCCGCGCCGATGCCGATGCCCGCGAGCAGTCCGGTGACGGCCGCGACCGCGCCCACCACCAGCGCCTCCAGCAGCACCGACCTGGTGACCTGCCGCCGGGAGGCGCCCACGGCGCGCAGCAGGGCCAGCTCCTTGGTGCGCTGGGCGACCAGCATGGTGAAGGTGTTGGCGATGATGAAGACGCCGACGAACAGGGCGATCCCGGCGAAGGCGAGCAGGCTCGTCCTCATGCTGTCCATGGACGACGCGATGCTGCGGGCCTGGTCGTCGGCGAGCTGCCGGCCCGTCGTGGTGTCCACCGTGCCCTCGGGCAGGGCGCGGCCGAGGGCGTCGAGCAGTTCGGTCTGGCTGGTGCCGGGGGCAGCCTCCACGTCGATCTCGTCGTACCGGCCCTCCTTGTGGAAGAGCTTCTGGGCGGTCGCCGTGTCGAACAGGGCAAGGCTGCCGCCGGCGGCCACGTTGCCGTCGTCGGTGGTGAAGATGCCCGCGACGACGGGCTTGCGCACCGGTCCGTCCACGGACATCCGGATGCGGTCGCCGACGTGGTAGCCGGCTCGCCCGGCGGTCCCGGCGTCGATGGCGACCTCGTCCGCGCCCCTCGGCGGGTGCCCGTCCCGCAGCGGGTAGCGGGGGTCCTTGCTGCCCCAGTAGTTGCCGCCCTGCGAGCGGAAGCCGCCGCCGAGCAGCTTGCCGTGCTTGTCGGCGATCGCGGTGAAGCCCTCGACGACGCCGGTCGCAAAGGCCGCGCCGGGCGCCTTCTCGGCGCTCGCGCGCAGCTTCTCCGTCAGCTCGGGGTCCTCGTCGGGCGAGTCCGACCGGCGGCCGGAGCCCGGTGTCACGGCGACGTCCACGTGGTCGAACCCCTTGGCGGAGCTCTTCCGGTAGGCGTCGGAGATGGTGTTGGTGAAGACCAGCGTGCCGGAGACGAACGCGACGCCGAGCATCACGGCGAGCACGGTCATCAGCAGCCTGGCCTTGTGCGCGAGGACGTTGCGCAGGGCGGTACGGAACATGTCAGGTCCTGGTGGGGGGAGGGTCAGACGGTCCGGTGCGCGGCGGCCTGGCCGCGGCCGTGGGGTGCGCCGGTGCCGCCGGGCAGCATCCGCATGCGGTCGAGCACCGCGTCCGCGGTCGGCCCGTGCAGTTCGTCGACGATGCGGCCGTCGGCGAGGAAGACGACGCGGTCGGCGTAGGCCGCGGCCACCGGGTCGTGGGTGACCATGACGACGGTCTGGCCGAGCTGGCGCACCGAGTTGCGCAGGAAGCCCAGCACCTCGGCGCCGGCCCGCGAGTCCAGGTTCCCGGTCGGCTCGTCGCCGAAGATGATCTCGGGCCGGGACGCGAGGGCGCGGGCCACCGCCACGCGCTGCTGCTGGCCGCCGGAGAGCTGGGAGGGGCGGTGCGCCAGGCGGTCGCCGAGTCCCAGCATGCCGACCACCTCCTCCAGCCACTGCTTGTCCGGCTTGCGGCCCGCGATGTCCATCGGCAGCGTGATGTTCTCCTGTGCCGTGAGGGTCGGCAGGAGGTTGAACGCCTGGAAGATGAAGCCGATCTTGTCCCTGCGCAGCCGGGTGAGCTGGCGGTCCTTCAGCGTGCCCAACTCGGTGTCGCCGATCCGCACCGAGCCGGAGGAGAAGTCGTCCAGGCCCGCGACGCAGTGCATCAGCGTGGACTTGCCCGATCCGGACGGGCCCATGATCGCGGTGAACTCCGCGGCCCGGAAGTCGACGGAGACGTGGTCCAGGGCGACCACCTGGGTCTCGCCCTGACCGTAGACCTTGGTCAGTTCAGTGGCACGCGCGGCCACGACGGTGGCCCGGCCGGCGATGGGAGTGGTCGTCACGGAGGAGTGCTCCTGTCAGTACGGGTTCTGGGCTCTCCCATCGTTTCGCCCGAGCGGAGCGGTGTAGTCAGTCGCTGTTCCGGTTTCCGGGGCCGTCTGTGGTCGGACGGCGCCACCGCCCGTCATACCTGGGGATGACAAACGGCCTTCAGAGGGGCCAGGCCCGTGCTGACCGCGGGATGATGCCCGTTATGCGGCGCGTAACCGTGGCGGTATCCGTGAAATCGTCCGAGGGTACGGTGAAATTCCGTCATTCCGTACCGTGCCGTGCGGCCCTGCATAAGGGCTGTTGGCGAGTGGGAACAGCCGCCCACGTGGTCTGACGACCCCTCAGGGCTCAATAAAATAAGACAACATCGGTCCACCGCACCGTAGTTCGGGGGAGGCCTCCCGATAGGCTCGGACTCTCGACGGAGCGCACGGCCTGCCCGGATGGTGGAATGCAGACACGGCGAGCTTAAACCTCGCTGCCCCTCGCGGGCGTACCGGTTCAAGTCCGGTTCCGGGCACCACCTTTGGGCTTTTGAGCCGGCGCAGAAGCGGACGGCGACCCTGGCCGGGCGTCCGGCGGGAGCGGTACGGGAGTACTACGGAAGCACCGCCGCAGCCGTCGTCGATGTGTGCCTCCGGGCGGCGCCCCCGACCGGGTCGCCGGTGTCCCTGACGAGGGGTCGGCCGGGCTGACCCCCGGGGTGGCGGACACCCCGGGACGGGAATGGACCTGGGGTCGGCACGGTTCGAAGTGAACAGCGGGTTCGACGCGGTGGACGGGCGCGCAGGGACGGGCGCCGGGCCGAAGCGGTGACCGGTCAGGCCGCTCCGGCGCTCTCGTCGCTGGTCTCCAGGGCGCTGGCGCGCACGGCCGCGGACCACTCCGTGACCAGTTGCTCGTAGGTACGCCGCTGTTCCGCGGAGAGGCGCCCTCCGGCGCGCAGCCACAGCGCACGGATCTCCTCGTTCACCGCGGCGGCGGACCGCACGGGACGGGCATCAGAAGTCGTGGCCATGTGTGAAGCTTACGGGTAGGCGAGTGAAGGCGGAGTGAAGGCCTTCCGACCGTAGGGTGCCCGGCACCCTTCGCGCCAGTCCCCTACGGGGTTCGTCGCAGGTCGGCGGCGCTTCGGCAGGCCGCTGGGCGCTCTCGTGTGTATCGGGTCACTCGGGCCTCTCCGGCCCCTCACGGCGGATCGGAACGCACCTCGGAATGCGCCTTGGAACGCGCCTCGGCACGCGGTGGGACGGGGTGGGACGGGCGCTCCGCGAGCGGGGAGCGCGTCCGCACGCGACGATCGCCGCACCCGGAAAGCCGGGTGCCCACACGGGCGGGAGCGCCGGACCCCGCGCGCGTGGGGAACGGCGGGACCGGGCTCTCGCACGGGCACGGCACGAGCGCGCGGCACGGCCGGGGCACGGGCGCCCCGGGGGCGGACGGGACCGAGCACTTCTGTGCGGGCCCGCGCACGCACAGGGCTGTGGGTGGGGCCCGCGCACGCCCAGGCTGCGGTGGGGCGCACGCATACCCAGGGCCGCGGTGGGGCGCACGCATACCCAGGGCCGCGGTGGGGCCGCGCTGCACGGGGCTAGCGCACCGGCACCGGGTTGAAGCGTTCCGCCGTGTGCAGGTCGGTCTCGATCGCCGCGGCAGCCGTGCGCAACGCGGGCAGCAGCGCGTCGCGGGCCGCCGCCAGGGGGGTGCCGCCCGTGTGCCGGGAGACGTTCAGCGCGGCCACGACCCGGCCGGCCGCGTCCCTGATCGGCACGGCCACCGCGCGCAGCCCCTCCTCCAGCTCCTCGTCGACGCTCGCGTGCCCCTCCCGCGCCACCTGCGCCACGAGCTGCGCCAGCCGCCGCGGCGCGGTGACCGTCCGGCGGGTGAGCGGTCCGGGCGGGACGGCGGCCAGTACGCGTAGGCGTTCGGCTTCGGGCAGCCCGGCGAGCAGCACCCGCCCGGTGGCCGTCGGATACGCGGGGAAGCGCGTCCCGGGCGTGATGTGCGGGCTCATGATGCGCACACCCGGGGCGCTCGCCACATGGAGGACGTCCGGGCCGTCGAGCACGGCCACCGAGGCGGGCTCGCCCACCCGTTCCGCCAGGTCCCGCAGGTGCGGCTGCGCGAGCTCCGCGAAGGACAGCCGGGACAGGCGGGCGTAGCCCAGCTCCAGGACGCGCGGCAGCGGGCGGTGCAGACGGCCGTCGCAGGCCGCGTACCCCTCGCGCGCCAGTGTGTGCAGGCAGCGGCGTGCGGTGGCCCGGGGCAGGCCCGTCGCGGCGGCGAGCGCGGCCAGCGGCAGGCCGGGGCCCCGCGCGCCCTCCAGCGCCTCCAGGACCGCGAGGCCCCGGGCCAGCGACTGGAGGAACCCGGGCCCCAGCTCCTCCTTGGCGGCGCGGGCCAGGGCGGCGGGGGAGGGCGGGGCGGGCGCGGGGGCGCATCCGGGCGCCGGCCCGTCGCCGGGCGCGGGGGCGTGTGAGGCCGGGGGCGCGACGGTGGCCGGGGGCGCGACGGCGGGCCGGAGGGTGCGCGGGGCCCGGTGCGTACCGGCGGCCGGGGGTGCGGGCTCGGGTGCCGCGAAGGCTTCCGCGAGGCGTGCGGCCTCCGCCCGGAGCCGCGGAAGGACGAGGTCCGCGAGGTCGGCCGCGGTGTGCCTGCTGGTGTGGCTGACGACGCTCAGGGCGCAGCGGGTGCGGCCGTGCCCGTCGGGCACGGGCACGGAGACGGCGATCAGGCCCGGCTCGATCAGCTCTTCGTCCAGGGCCCAGCCGGCGTCGGCCGCCCGTGCGGCGCGCGCCGCGAACCGGGCCTCGTGGACGGCGAGGGGCGGCACCGCGGGGAAGGCGGTGCCCTCGGGATCGGCGGCACGGCCGGCCCGCCAGGCGGCCCACCCCGCCGTGTCCCACTCCGCGGCGAACAGCGAACCGGGCGCACAGCGCTCCGCGGGCAGCAGGTCGCCGATGCGGAACGCCACGGACATGGTGCGCCGCCGGACGGCCTGGGCGACGAACCTGACCCCGTCGCCGTCCGGCACCGCCAGGGAGACCGACTCGTCGAGCTCGTCCGCGAGCCGCCCGGTGCGGGCGACCGCCTCGCCGGTGAGGCCGCTCGCGGCGAGGTAGGCGTTGCCGAGCGCCATCAGGCGCGGGGTGGTGGACAGCTCCTGGCCGTGCTGGCGCAGCAGCCCGAGCCGGAGCAGGGTGGCCACCACCCGGTCCACGGTGGAGCGGGCCAGCCCCGTGGCACGCACCAGGTCGCCCGCCCGCATCGGCGCCCCGGCCCCGGACAGCGCCCTCAGCACCGCCAGGCCGCGCTCCAGCGGCCGTACGCGGTCGGGGCCGGACTCGCCGCCCCACGCGTCCCGCGCGGCGCTCCCGGGCGCTGCGAGCGGGCCGCCGCGTCCCGCCGCCGTCCGCCCGCGGCCCACCGGGAGACCCCCGGACGCTTCGGCCCGCCCGTCCACACGCACCCCTCTCCGCACGGCTCCCGCCGGTGCTCGCCGGTACTCCTCCGCCGCGGGTCGCGTGCGGAAGCGGCCCACGGCAGCCGCGTCCGGGCCGCGGGTCCGCGGGCCGGCACCCCGTGCGGTGGGGCCCGCTGCCGCAGCCGTGCGCCCGCTGCCGTGCCCGCTGCCGTCCGCGCGGGGCCCGTGTGCCGAGGGCGTGTGCGGGTCGCGGGTGACGGGAGCGGTGGTCCGCGGACGGGTTCCTTGTACGGCGGTACAGGGCGTTGACACCCGCGGGGCCCGGACAGAGACTCCTTGGGACTTCTTGTGAACGAAAGTTCACCATGCGAACAGCTCGTGGGCAAGCCGCCCACTCCGACCCGACAGGACACCCATGCGCACCACCGTCGGCATCATCGGAGCCGGTCCCGCCGGCCTCCTCCTCGCCCGTCTTTTGCACAACGCCGGGATCGACAGCGTCGTCCTGGAGTCCCGCGACCGCGCCTACGTGGAGCAGCGGCAGCGGGCCGGGATCCTCGAACAAGGCACGGTCGACGTGCTGCGCTCCGCGGGCGCGGGCGAGCGGATGGACCGCGAGGGGCTGCGGCACGACGGCATCGAGCTGCGCTACGACCGGCGCCGCCACCGGATCGACTTCCCGGGCCTCACCGGCGGCAGGTCGGTGACGGTCTACGCCCAGACCGAGGTCGTCAAGGACCTGGTGGCGCTCCAGCTCCGGGAGGGCGGGCCGCTGCTCTTCGAGACGGAGGCGCTCGCGGTCGAGGGCGCGGACACGGACCGCCCCCGGGTGCGCTTCACCCGACGGGGTGGCCGGGACGGGGAGGCGGGGCGCGAGTCCGTCCTCGAATGCCAGTACGTCGTGGGGTGCGACGGCTTCTGGGGCGTCTCGCGCGCGGCGGTGCCCGCCGCCGTCTCCCGGGTCTTCGAGCGCACCTACCCCTTCGGCTGGCTCGGCATCCTGGCCGACGTGCCGCCGTCGCACGACGAGCTGGTCTATGCCCGCAGCGAGCGCGGCTTCGCGCTGCTGAGCATGCGCTCCCCGGCGGTCTCCCGGCTCTACCTCCAGGTGCCGGCGGGCACGGACGCCGCCGCCTGGAGCGACGGGGCCGTCTGGGACGAGCTGGAACGCCGCCTGGAGACCGCCCCGGACGACGACTGGGTGCTGAACCGGGGCCCCGTCACCGCCAAGTCGGTCACACCGATGCGCAGCTACGTCCACGAACCGATGCGGTACGGCCGGCTCTTCCTCGCCGGGGACGCCGCCCACATCGTGCCGCCCACCGGGGCCAAGGGCCTCAACCTCGCCGTCGGGGACGTCGTCACGTTCGCGCGCGCGTTCGTGCACTTCCGGGAGACCGGCGACCCGGCGCTCCTGGACGCCTACTCGGGGACCTGCCTGCGGCGCGTCTGGCAGGCCGAGCGCTTCTCCTACGCGATGACGACGATGCTGCACCGGTCGCCCGACGCGACGCCCTTCGACGACCGCATACAGCGGGCCCGCCTCGACCGCATCGCCACCTCGCGCGCCGCGGAACAGGACCTGGCCGAGTGCTACACGGGCTTCTCCTTCGACTGAGCCGGCCGGTCCGAGCCACCCGCAGGCACACCCGCAGGACTGCCCGCCCTTCCGCCCCGTCGTCCCTCCGCCGTGTCGTCCTGCCCCGTCGTCCCTCGGCCCCTTCGTGACTCCGTCCGGCCAGGCCCGTCCCCCATGGCCGTTCGACGCTTTCGAGCGCGGCTGTTCGATGTGTTCGACACGCCCGATCCCATTACCACGGCCGGCCCGCGCCCGATCCGGTAGTCCACAGGCCAATTACCGTTGTGTGACAGGTTGTCCACAGGCATTGGGTACGGCGGGGCGGGGAATCGTCATCGGGCGTACCGTGTTCGGCGTCAGGGAGGCGCAAGGATCGTCCCCTAGCAGGAGAGTCAATTCTTTGCCCACCCATTACTCTTGAGCCCAAGACCACGCACGGTGGTTATGGAGGAGTGACATGAGGAGCAGTAACCCGGTCTTCTCGCGACGGGGGTTCAGCCGCGACAACGGCTACGCGGGTTTCCACGCGGCGCCGCAGGCCGGGGGACCCGCAGTCGGCACGCAGGGCAACCCGTACGCGGGCGCGTACGCAGGCGCCCCCACCAACCCCTACGCACAGAACCCGTACGCCCAGCAGGGCCTCCAGCACGGAGCCCCGCCGCAGGCCCCGGCCGCCACCGACCGCATGACGATGGACGACGTCGTCGTGCGCACCGGCGCCACGCTCGGCGTGCTCATCGTCGCGGCATCGCTCGCCTGGGCGCTGCTGCCGGTCGACGACGCGAACATCAACCGCTCCTACGGCGTCGCGGTCGTCTCCGGCCTGGTGGCGATGGTGCTGGGCCTGATCCAGTCCTTCAAGCGGACGCCCACGCCCGCGCTGATCCTCACCTACGCCGCCCTGGAGGGCGTCTTCCTCGGCGTGCTCTCCAGCATCGTCGACAACCGCATCGCCAGCGGCGCCGCCATGCAGGCGGTGATCGGCACCATGGCCGTCTTCGTGGCCGTCCTGGTGGCGTACAAGGCCGGCTGGATCCGGGTGAACCGCAGGTTCTACGGCTTCGTGATGGCCGCCGCGCTCGGCTTCGTCGGCCTGATGGCGGTGAACATGCTGTTCATGGTCTTCGGCGGCGGCGACGGCCTCGGCTTCCGCAGCGGCGGCCTCGGAATCGTCTTCGGCATCCTGGGCGTGCTGATCGGCGCCTGCTTCCTGGCCCTGGACTTCAAGCAGATCGAGACGGGCATCGCGTACGGCGCGCCGCGCCGCGAGGCGTGGCTGGGAGCGTTCGGTCTGACGCTGACCCTGGTCTGGATCTACCTGGAGTTCCTGCGTCTGATCGCCATCCTGCAGAGCGACAACTGATCGACACGGCGATCCGGTCCCGGGCACCCGACGAGGACCGGGCTGCCGGGGACGCCGACGGCCGTAACGCGAACGACCAGGACTTCCGAGGCCCTGGACGCTGACGAGGCTGACGACCCGGACATGCGAGACGGGGCCCGCGAACGCCGTTCGCGGGCCCTTCCCGCACAGGGGCCCGACGAGGCAGTGCCCGGTGGTGGGCCCGCACCACCGGGCCGGCCGGCTCAGAGCAGCTTGCGCGCGGCGCGGCGCAGGTCGTACTCGTGCACGATGGCCTTGGCGTGGCCGTAGGCGAGGTTGTGCTCCCCCCGCAGCCAGCTCACCTTCTCCTCGAAGCGGCTGAGTGAAGGACCTTCGTCGACAGTGCGCAGCCAGTCGGAGATATCGCGACCGGTGCACTGGGGGATACGGGCGAGCAGGTTGCGGTGGGTCTCCTGGGAGAAGACTTGAGACATCGGCGCCTCCGGCGGCTTTCGATGTGGTCCGTCCTTCACGCCACCGTGCCTGAGCGTTTGCGTGTTGGCAACAGTCCTGGTCGGACGCATAAGGTCGCGGGGTGCTCGATACCTCCCCCCTGACGGCCGCAGTGGATCACTTCGCCGACCGGCTCCGGGCCGCTCCCCAGAGTCGGCTCCAGCGTGGCGCGGCGGCCGAGGCCCTGGCCCTGGCCAGGGAATTCGCCCGATGGACGCAGCGTCTGGAGGACCCGGACGGCGCGCCGCGCGAGATGCCGGACGCGGGTATGTTCGCGGCCGCCGACCAGATCACCGTGGCGGGGCGGGATCTCGCCCTGGTGTTGACAGATCCGGCCGACCTGACCCGTGCGATCGCGCTCGTGGAGGAGGCCCGCAAACGTGCCTCGGTCTGAGCCGTGCTGTCGGCCCCTGCCGGCCGGGGCGGTCAGTGCGACGTGATCACGCGGTCCGCGAGGATGTACACCGTCTCGCCGCCGCAGGTGAAGGTGAGCGCGTAGGCGCCCGAGATGCCGGAGCCGCCCAGCAGGACCGGCACGTCACCGCGGATCAGCGCGTCGGCGAGACGCTCGGTGGTCTCGCGGTGGCCCGGTGTCATGCACAGGGTGGTGCCGTCCTCGAAGACGTACACGTCGAGGGTGCCGAGCGGCCCGGGCCGGACGTCCGCGAGCGCCGTACGGGCCTCGGCGAGCCCCTCCAGACATGCGAGGACGCGTTCGTGGTCGCCGCCGCCCGGCGGATACGGCGCCTGGGCGGACCTGGGCGGCTTGCCGGGCACGAAGTCGGGGTGCGAGGGGTGGCGGCGGCGCGCCGCCGCCAGCTCGGGAGAGTCGCCGGGATGGTCCTCGGCGCCGGCCGGGGGCTCCGGCGGCTCCAGGCCGAGGAGGCCCGCGAGGTCGGTCCTGCGGCCCGGACCCTGGTCGTCAAGCTGCCCGGGGAACCCGGGCAGCCCGAGCAGCGGGGGCACGTCCGAGGAGGCGTCGCGCGCCTCCTGCGCCGCCCAGAAGGCGCGGGCCTCGGCCATCTCCCGCTCCCGCTCGTCCGCCAGCGCCTCGGCGACGGCCATGCGTATCTCGTCGGCGTCCACCGGGGTGCGGGCCGCCGGCACCATCGGGCGCGCGCCGGTGCTGCGGCGCTCGCCGAGCTCGGCGTGCAGGGCGGCGATCTGCCTGCGCAGGCCGTGCACGGCGTGCACGGCGGCGGCGCCCACGGCCGTGACGGCGGCCGCGGTGAGCAGCAGAACTAGAGGCATGGTGCTCACTCGCATACTCCCGGGTTCGGTGCGGTCCCCGACTTCTACCTCAGCCTGACCGCCAGACCGCCGCACTGTCAGTGCATTACTTCACATAAAGGACAACGCTAGGGGCTGGAGGTTTTGTGGCGCTACTGCTTTGACCTGCGTCAATGCGGCACCCCTAGGACATAGGTCACATCCTGGGGGCGATTGGGTCACAGATAGGACCCGGAGTACATCGTGCGCCGGGGTGGCGGTGATGCACGCCCCCCGGCGCCGTCCTGATGCCGGCGGCCGGTGCCGCCTGCTCAGTCGAGGCGTTCGATGATCATGGCCATGCCCTGGCCGCCGCCCACGCACATGGTTTCCAGGCCGAACTGCTTGTCGTGGAACTGCAGGCTGTTGACGAGCGTCGCGGTGATCCTCGCGCCGGTCATGCCGAAGGGGTGCCCGACGGCGATCGCGCCGCCGTTGACGTTCAGGCGGTCGAGGTCGATGCCGAGGGCGCGGTAGGACGGGATGACCTGGGCGGCGAAGGCCTCGTTCATCTCGACGAGGTCGATGTCGCCGATGCTCAGCCCCGCGCGCTTCAGCGCCTGCCTGGACGCCTCCACGGGCCCGTAGCCCATGATCTCGGGGGAGAGCGCGGAGACGCCGGTGGAGACGATCCTGGCCAGCGGCGTCAGGCCCAGCTCCCGGGCCCGGGTGTCGCTCATGATGACGAGGGCGGCGGCGCCGTCGTTGAGCGGGCAGCAGTTGCCCGCGGTGACCAGGCCGTCAGGGCGGAAGACCGGCTTCAGACCCGCCACGCCCTCCATCGTGACCCCGGGGCGCGGGCCGTCGTCCTTGCCGACGACCGTGCCGTCGGGAAGCGTCACGGGAGTGATCTCGCGCTCCCAGAACCCCTTGGCGATGGCCTGCTCCGCGAGGTTCTGCGAACGGACCCCGAACTCGTCCATCTCCTCGCGGCTGATCCCCTTCAGCCGTGCCAGGTTCTCGGCGGTCTGGCCCATCGCGATGTAGGGGTCGGGCAGCAGGTCGTCCTCGCGGGGGTCGTGCCAGGAGGCCCCCTCGGATGCGGCGACGGCGGCGGTGCGGGCCTCGGCGTCGGCGAAGAGCGGGTTGTGCGTGTCGGGGTGGCTGTCCGAGTTGCCCTTGCTGAAGCGCGAGACCATCTCCACGCCCGCGGAGACGAAGACGTCGCCCTCGCCCGCCCTGATGGCGTGCAGGGCCATCCGGGAGGTCTGCAGGGACGAGGAGCAGTACCGGGTGATGGTGCAGCCGGGCAGGTGGTCCATGCCCATCTGCACGGCGACGATCCTGGCGAGGTTGTTGCCCTGCTCGCCGCCCGGGAGGCCGCAGCCGAGCATCAGGTCGTCGATCTCGGTGGGGTCGAGCTCGGGCACCTTGGCCAGCGCGGCCTGGATGATCGTGGCGGTCAGGTCGTCGGGGCGCAACTCCTTGAGCGACCCCTTGAAGGCGCGTCCGATGGGGGAACGGGCGGCGGAAACGATCACTGCTTCGGGCATCACGGCTCCTGGGGCGGCGGGGTGCGGGCACGACCTGCCAGGAAGTTACCCGCGCGTAGGCTCCGGGTCACGCGCCGGTGCGTGTGACTCCCACCGCACCATCCTAAGCGGTCGCTCAGCGCATTCGGGGGTTTCGGGGCGCTCCTTTCCCGGCAAGCGTGCGCCACCCGCAGCAGGACAGGGGTACGGGCGCGCCGGCTGGTGCGGCCGGTGCGCGCCCGGGACGCCGGCGTGCTCGCCCGGGAGCCGGGGAGCCCGGCACCCCGGGAGTTCGGAAGGCCGGGCGCCCGGGGTGCCGGCGGCCCGCGCCCCGTCGGTGTCCCGTCGCTGCCGGTGGACGCTTCCCCGCGGCCCTCTCAGGGGCGCGGGACACCCTCCGCAGGCGCGTCCGCCGTCTGCGGCCGCGCGGACTCCCCGGCCGGGATCCGGCGGCGCCTGCGGCGCTTGAGCAGGGCCCACGGTCCCCGGCCGCCCGTGGTGGCGGCGGCCGTGACCTCCGTGCCGCCCTCGGCCGCGGCCTCCGCGGCGGCGCGTGCCACCGGCAGGTACCCCTCGTCGCGGGCCGTGTCGGGCCGCTCCTCCTCGGGCCAGAGCCCGAGCGCGGCGCAGAGCGTCGGCAGCACCGCCATGGAGGCGGTGGCGTAGCCCTCGGCGGACGGGTGGTAGTTGTCGGGGCCGAACAGCTCCCGCGGGTTCGCGGCGAACTCCGGACCCAGCAGGTCGCCCAGCGACACCGCCCGTCCGCCCTGCTCCACCACCCCGATCGTCTGCGCCGCCGCCAACTGCCGTGAGGCCCGTCGCGCCAGCCAGCTCAGCGGCTGGTACACCGGTTCGATGGTGCCCAGGTCGGGGCAGGTGCCGACGACCACCTCGGCGCCCGCCGTACGCAGTCTGCGCACCGCCGCGGACAGGCAGCGCACCGAGCGGGTCGGCGGCATCCGGTGCGTGACGTCGTTGGCGCCGATCATCACCACGCACACGTCGGGCACCCAGGCCGGGTCGGACAGGATCTGCGTCACCTGCCGCTCCAGGTCGTCGGACCGGGCACCGGAGAGTGCGGCGTTCCGCAGGTCCACGGGGCGCTCGGCGACCGCCGCGAGCCCTGACGCGAGCAGTGCGCCGGGCGTCTGGCGCCCGCGGTGCACGCCCTGGCCCGCGGCCGTGGAGTCACCGAGCATGGCGAACCGCAGCGGATCGATGGCGGCCCCCGGGCCCGCGTAGCCCTTTCCGTACAGGCCGTCGGCACGGGGCGGCGGCATGCTGCCGCTGCCCGGCGCGATGCCCACCTGCCGCTTCGCCAGTTGCACCTCGGCGAGCAGCACGCCGACCGCCGCCACGCCGACCAATCCGATGCCGCCCCCGCCGTACGCCGCCCCCGCGGCGATCCGCCGTGCCACTCGTGCTCTGGACATTCCGCGCAGCCACCTCCTTGGAGCCGTACATCAACTCCTTGCCCCGTACGGACGGTGAGCCAATCGTGCGGAAAAGTGAACCCTCTGTGCGCGGGGCCGTAGGCTGACCGCACGACGGTCGATCCCGACCGATTCCGCCTGCCCGTCCTTCATGGAGCCCGGAGACCTCGGTGCACTTCCACGACTCGATGATCAGCCTCGTCGGCAACACCCCGCTGGTGAGGCTCAACCACGTGACCACCTCGACACAGGCCACGGTGCTGGCCAAGGTGGAGTACTTCAACCCCGGCGGCAGCGTCAAGGACCGCATCGCGCTGCGGATGATCGAGGCCGCCGAGCAGAGCGGTGCGCTGCGGCCCGGCGGCACCATCGTCGAGCCGACCAGCGGCAACACCGGCGTCGGCCTGGCGATCGTGGCCCAGCAGAAGGGCTACAGGTGCGTCTTCGTCTGCCCGGACAAGGTCTCGCTGGACAAGATCAACGTCCTGCGGGCGTACGGCGCCGAGGTCGTGGTCTGCCCCACCGCGGTCGATCCCGAGCACCCGGACTCGTACTACAACGTCTCCGACCGCCTGGTGCGCGAGACGCCCGGTGCCTGGAAGCCGAACCAGTACAGCAACCCGCACAACCCGCTGTCGCACTATCACTCGACCGGCCCGGAGCTGTGGCAGCAGACCGAGGGCAGGATCACCCACTTCGTGGCAGGTGTCGGCACCGGCGGCACCATCTCCGGCACCGGGCGCTACCTCAAGGAGGTCAGCGAGGGCCGGGTGCGGGTGATCGGCGCCGACCCGGAGGGCTCGGTGTACTCGGGAGGCTCCGGGCGGCCGTACCTGGTGGAGGGCGTCGGTGAGGACTTCTGGCCCGAGGCGTACGACCGCACCATCGCCGACGAGGTCGTCGCGGTCTCCGACAAGGACTCCTTCCAGATGACGCGCCGCCTCGCCAGGGAGGAGGGGCTGCTGGTCGGCGGTTCCTGCGGGATGGCGGTGGTCGCCGCGCTGAAGGTCGCGCAGGGCCTCGGGCCCGACGACGTGGTGGTCGTCCTGCTGCCGGACAGCGGCCGCGGCTATCTGAGCAAGATCTTCAACGACGAGTGGATGAACGACTACGGCTTCCTGGAGGAGGGCGGGGAACAGCCGCGGGTCGGCGACGTCCTGGCCCACAAGGAGGGCGCGCTCCCGTCGCTGGTCCATATGCACCCGGACGAGACGGTGGGACAGGCCATCGACGTGCTGCGGGAGTACGGCGTCTCGCAGATGCCCATCGTCAAGCCGGGCGCGGGCCATCCCGACGTGATGGCGGCCGAGGTGGTCGGCTCCGTGGTGGAGCGCGAGCTGCTCGACGCGCTGTTCGCCCAGCGCGCCGTCCTCGACGACCCGCTCGACAAGCACATGTCGCCGCCGCTGCCGCAGGTCGGCTCCGGCGAGCCGGTGGCCGACCTGATGTCGGTGCTCGGCGCCGCGGACGCGGCCATCGTGCTGGTCGAGGGCCGGCCGACCGGGGTGGTGAGCCGGCAGGACCTGCTGAGCTTCCTGGCGCAGGGAGCCGGCGCCAGGCGCTGAGGGCGCCCGGGGCTGCTCGCGGTCAACCCTGCGAGCAGCCCCGAAGGCCCGTGTACCGCCATCGGCCCGGGGAGCGGGACCCGGGGTGCGAACCGGTGGGGTGCACCTGCCCTGTCCGCACGTGGCGGGCGCCGGGCGGATGCTCCGGGGTGCCCGCGCAGGTGCCGGGGCACCGCGCCGCGGGCCCGGGCGGCCCCGGCACCCGGCCTGGCCGCGGGAAGCCGTGGTCACCCGCCTGACCTGCGGTGGGCCGCTCGGTGCCGGGCGGTGGGCGGGGTGTGGCAGAGCGGCACGGGCGACTTCGCCGAAGTGGTACGAGCGCGTCATGTCCGCGCAGCACCCGCGTAACACGGCTCCGGCAGATTGGTCGCCGTCGGCAGGGCACGGCACTCCCCACCAGGTGGGCGGGGAGACCGGGGCCGGGCCGGCACCGTACGGCGCCATGGACCTCCGGAGCGGCTCCCGGACCTCCCTGGGCGCCTAGGACGCGCAAGCCCGGCCCTGACCCGGCCCGCGTCCCCGCGGGGACCGCCGTCGTCCCGCCCCCCTTCACAAGGGGGTGCGGCGGTCCCCGCGCCATACCTTCCCGGCTCCTCGGCTCCCCAGTTCCCCAGTTCCTCGGCTCTCCGAGCGTCCGCCAGGGGCGCGGCGGGGTGGCGGCTAGCCCTCCCAGTCCGAGGACGTGCGCGTATCGCGGCCGAGCCGGGGCAGGCCGCGCAGCGTCTGGAAGGCGCTGACGCCCACGATGCCCGCCCAGCACACGAAGAGGCCCGCCAGACCGGCATTGACGACGGCTATCGCGGAGAGCGGGATGGCCAGGACCAGGGAGATCACGCCGAAGCCGAACCGCTCGCCCCAGGAGTCCCCGCTCCGCGGCGCCGAGGCCCCCCGGGCCACCACCATCTGCTGCTCGGCCATCTGGCGCCGCACACGGCGGTCGACGGCGGTGTCCAGGCGCTGCTCGACCTTTTCCAGGAACGAATCGACCAGCGCGGACTCGTACTCCTCGCCCAGATCCCTGCGGGCCCGCAGGGTCGCGTCGAGTTCCTTCTTGAGATCGGCGTCATGCGCGTCCATGACCCTTACGGTACGGAGCCGGCGGCGCACCGGCAGTGGGGCTAACCCCCCTCTTGCACTGCGGTGTCCCACACCCCGCCCCGCCCGCCTTGCCGTGGTGCATAACTCCATGCAGAGTTACCCGTGACTGAATACCGGCCGGGAGCGGGCCCGGCGCAGTGGCCGCGGGGCGACCCGGGACCCCGGGGGCGCGGCGGGCCCCGGGGCAAGGAGATCCAAGAGGACGTGATGGGCGACAGCGCGGGGCGACTGCAGGCGCTCTTCGAAGGGCACCGGCTCACGCCCACCCAGCGGCGCATCGCGCACTGCATGGTGCGGCGCGCGGCGGAGGTGCCGTTCCTGTCCAGCGTCGAGCTGGCGGAGCTGGCCGGGGTCAGCCAGCCGTCGGTGACCCGCTTCGCCGTGGCGCTCGGCTTCGACGGGTACCCGGCGCTCCGCAGGCACCTGCGCGAGGTCGCGCCCGCCCCGGCGCCCGCGGACCTGGACTCGTACAACACCTACCAGCAGGCCGTGGAGGCGGAGATCGGCAACCTCCGTCAGCTCGCCCAGGCGCTCGCGGAGCCGGGGCCGGTGGTGCGGGCCGGGCGGCTGCTGGCCGGCTCGCACCCGCTGCCCGTGCTGGGCCTGCGCGCGGCCGCGGCCCAGGCGCGCGGCTTCGCGTACTTCGCCGCCAAAGTGCACCCGGACGTGCGGCTGCTGACGGAGGGCGGCACGATGCTCGCCGACCGGATCGACATGGCGGCGCGCGCCGGCGCGAGCGCGCTGCTCTGTTTCGCGCTGCCGCGCCACCCGCGCGAGACCCTCGACGCGCTCGGCCGCGCGCGTGGGGCCGGGCTCACCGTGGTCACCGTCGCGGACAGCGCCTTCGCACCGGTGGCGAAGGCGTCCGACGTCCTGCTGCCCGCCGCCGTCGGCACCGGCCTCGCCTTCGACACGGCGTGCGCGCCGATGCTGCTCGGCCGGGTGCTGCTGGAGGCCATGTGCGATGCGCTGCCGGACGCACAGGCGCGTCTGGAGGACTTCGACGCGAGCGCCGCGGCGCGGGGCCTGTTCGTCGAGTAGGCCGTCCGCTGTCCGTCGCCCGGCCTCCCCGGCACTGTCCGCCGTCCGCCGTCCGGCCCCCGGCGCCGTCCGCCGGCGGCGCCGTCGTCTGCCGACCACCGGTCGATGCGTGCGGGCCGGCGTGACCAGCATGCGCCGGCGTGGCAGGCATGCGCCGGCGTGACAGGCATGCGCCCCGCGTGTCTCGCACGCCCGGTGCACCCCCTGCGTCCGGGTAACCCCCGCACCCCGTGCGTCCGAGGGGTGCCGCGCACCCGTTCCGATCGTCTCTCATGCCGTCCTCAGAAACACCCGCTAACCTCCCCGGCCGATCACTCCTCCCGGCCCCGGCCGGGCGGAGGCGTACCGGTGTGAGGGGCCGTGGTGGCCCGAGGTCGGCCGAGGAGGCGGGACGTGGCGCGCGGAGGGCAGGGACTGGCCCGGGTGGCGGTGGTGGTGCGGGCCGGGGCGGCGCCCCTGTGGTGGCTCGGTGTGGTGGCAGCCGGAATCGGGCTGCTGATACCGGGCCTGACGGGGCGGCGCATCGGTGTGCTCGCCGGGGCGGCGCTCTTCCTGGTGGCGGCGGCCTGCGTGGGCGGTGTCCGCAGGAAGCGGTACGCGGCACTGGCCCGCGGTGCCGTCCGCGCGGGCAGGAACGACGTGCTCCAGGACCGGCGGGTGACGGCGCGCAACTGGCGGCGCGGCCACCGCTGGTGGCTGGTGGGCGGCTTCGCCGCGGCGGTCGCCTCCGCCTTCGCGGTGCCCGCGGCCGGCGGCATGCTGCTCGCCGGGTGCGGTGCCGGGCTGTGGCTGAAGGCCCTGTGGCTGGGCCGCCGCGAGCGCCGCGAGGCGGATCTGCTGTGGGTCCGGGTCGACTGGCTCACCGAACGCACCGGCCGCCCCGCCGGCCGCCGCGTCAAGGCGTACCGCGCGACCGGCCTCGCCGCGGGGGACGCGGCACCCGGCGGCGCCCGCCGCCGCTGAGGCTCCCCCCGGGCGCCGCGCACCGCGCACCGCGCACCGTGCGCCGCCCCGCCCGACGCGCCCTCAACCTTCCGCGCGCGCCCGCAGCACCAGCCTGTTGACCCCCCAGAGCACGACGCCGACGACCACCAGGACCCCCGCGCGGACGTACACGTCGAGGGGGCGGTCCGCGAGCGGACTGGCGAGGACGAGCGCGGTGACGGCGCCGAGCACCGGCAGTGCCGTCGGCGCCCGGAAGTGCTCGTGTGCGACGCGGTCGCGGCGCAGTACCAGTACGCAGACGTTGACCACCGCGAAGACGCACAGCAGCAGGAACGCCGTCGTGTCGCCGAGCCCCTCGATCTCACCGGTGCAGACCAGCCCGACGGCGAGCAGCGAGACGAAGACGATGCCGACGACGGGGGTGCGGCGGCGGGGCAGGACGCGCCCCATGGCGCGGGGCAGGATCCGCTCGTTCGCCATGCCGTAGCAGAGCCGCGAGGCCATCATGATGTTGATCAGCGCGCTGTTGCTGACCGCGAACAGCGCGATCACCGCGAAGAGCTTGTGCGGGAAGTCGATGCCGCCCGCCTTCACCACCTCCAGCAGCGGGCCGCTCGAACCCTCCAGGGTGCGGTGGTCGACCAGCAGCGAGGAGACCAGGGCGACCAGCACGTAGATGGTGCCGGTGACGGCGACCCCGATGAAGACGGCACGCGGAAAGGTGCGCACAGGATCCTGCGTCTCCTCGGCCATGTTGACGGAGTCCTCGAAGCCGACGAAGGCGAAGAAGCCGAGGGCCGTGGCCCCGAGCACACCGCTGAACAGCGCGTACCCCGTGCCGTTCGCCTCGAAGTCGGTCAGCCGCGAGGGCTCGCCGGCACCGGTGAACACCGCGTAGGCGCCGATCGCGAGGACGATCAGCAGACCCGTCAGCTCGACCAGTGTCAGCACCACGTTCGCCTTGACGGACTCCGCGACGCCGCGCAGGTTGAGCGCGGCGAGCAGCAGGACGAAGAGGATCGCGACCAGGGTGGGCGGCACGGCGCCGCCGGTCAGCTCGCCCAGGTAGTCGCCGCCGAAGGCGCGGGCGGCCGCGCTCGCCGACGACAGGCCGGAGCACATCACCATGAAGGCGACGATGAAGGTGACGAACGGCAGCCCGAACGCCTTCTGCGTGTAGAGCGCCGCACCCGCCGCCTTCGGGTACTTGCCGACCAGCTCCACGTACGAGGCCGCCGTGAGGACGGCGACGACGAAGCCGATCGCGAACGGCACCCACAGGGCGCCGCCGACCTTCCCGGCGACCTTGCCCGTGGTCGCGTAGATGCCGGTGCCGAGGATGTCGCCGACCACGAAGAGGATCAGCAGCCTGGGGCCGATGGCACGCTTGAGCGCACCTTCCTCGGCGTTCGCCGTTCCGGTGGACGTTCGCGCGGTGGACAAGGCAGCCTCCCGGACCTCTCGACGGCTCCCGGTCGGCCGTGCACGGCCGACCGGGACGCCGACCAGGTGTGAAGGTGTGGATGCCCTCTCCCCGGGGGCGGAATGCCTGCTGCCGCCCGCGTACCCGCCTTCGGGTGGCCTCAGAGGCCGCGGACGAGTGACGCGGCGTGCGCGCCGCCCGACTCGGCCACGATCTCCTCGGTGGTCTGGGCGGGGCGCACCACGGCGAACCGCACGTCGGCCCCGGCCCCGTCGGCCCCATCGGCAATGGCTGCCCCATCGGGCCCGTCGGCCCCGTCCGTCCCCTGCGCCCCGTACGCCTCGTCCACCGCGAAGCCGAACACCGCAGGACGCGGCAGCGAGTTGTACGCGTAGTGGTGCGCGAAGTAGTAGGCGCCGGTGTCCAGTACGGCGGCGTAGTCGCCGGGGCGGAGCAGCGGCATGGCCCGGTCCCGGGCGAGCAGGTCACCCGCGAAGCACGCGGGCCCCGCGACGTCCTGGACCACCTCGTCGCCCGTCCTCGGCCGGCCCCCGGCGTCGTACCCGGCGATCCTCAGCGGCCAGGACTCCGGTGCGTAGACGGTGCGGGCGGCGATCTGCACGCCCGCGTGGGTGACGGCGATCGGGCGGCCCCCGGAGGTCTTGGTGTACTCCACCCGGGCCAGCACGGTGCCGTGCTTGGCGAGCAGCGACCGGCCGAACTCGGTCACGAGGCCGTACCGTCCGTCGAAGAGCCCCGGCACCCGGTCGGCGAGCAGCCGGGCGTACTCCGTGTAGGTCGGGGTCTGCTCGTCGGAGGAGAAGTTCACCGGCAGGCCGCCGCCGATGTCGATGCTGTCGATCTGCTGCCGCCCGGCCCTGGCGTTGATCTCCTCCGCCAGCTCGTAGGTGGCCGCAAGGCCCTGGGCGATCAGTTCGAGGGGGACGCCCTGGGAGCCCGAGTGGGTGTGCAGCCGGGTCAGCCAGGGCCTCTCCAGGTAGGCGCGGACCACCCACGCGCGGGCGCCCTCGTCGCGCAGGGCGACTCCGAACTTGGAGGTGGCCGTGGCCGTCGAGAGCGCCTCGATGGTGCCGCCGCCGATCTGCGGGTTCACCCGGATGCCGAGCGGGGCACCGGCGCCGCGGGCCGTGGCGCCCGCCGTGCCGTCCCCGGGCCCGGAAGCGGCCACCAGGGCGTCGAGCCGGGCCAGCTCCTGGGCGTTGTCCGCGTTGACGGCGATGCCCAGCGCCAGGGCCTGGCGCAGCTCTCCGGGCGTCTTGGCGGGGGAGTCGAGCACGGTGTCCGCGGCCGGGATGCCGGCGGCGCGGGACAGGGCCAGCTCACCGGCGCTCGCCACCTCCGCGCCGAGGCCCGCGTCGCGCAGCAGCCGCAGCACGGGGACCAGCGGTGCGGCCTTCACCGCGAAGGCGTGCAGCACGGGTGTGCCGGGTGCGGCCACCGCGGCGAACGCCTCCCGCAGCAGGGCCGCGGACTCGCGGATCCCGGCGACGTCGAGCAGCGCCACGATCGGGGTTTCCGGTCCCACCAGGCCCTGCGCCACGGCCGCCCGGACGGCGGCGTCACGGCGCATCGCGGGGTCCCCCGGCGCGCAACCGGCTCCCACGGGTGTGCGCCGCACCACAGGGGCGGCGCGGCGCGCGCCCGAGCCGGGGAGCGGCTCGGAGCCGGAGTGCCGCCCGGGACCCGAGTGCCGTCCGGGACCGGTGGCGAAGCCGCCCGGCGCCGCGTGATCCGGATCGCCGCCGCCCGAGGTCCCGGTGCCCGGCCGCGGTGCCGGATGCCCGGCGACCGCCGGGCGCGGGGCCGTCTGCTCGTCCTCGTGTATGTCGTCCATAGGCCCCGGTCCGTCCGTTCCGCGGTGCTTCGCGTGCGCCCCGTCGAGGGCACGCGGCCACCGCCCGTCCACTGGTCCGCGCCGTCCGCCGCGGCCGGGGGCCGCGCCGTGTGCCGCGGTCGGTCCACGCCGTGCGCTGCGGTGGAGCCAACGCTCTGGGTCCCCCGCTGTGTTCCAGCCAACCACTACGGACGGCGGGCCGCGTCCGGGGGCCGGTCGGCCGACGGCGGCGGGGTCCGTGCCGCGCCTGGCGCACAGCGACTTGTTGACTAGTTCTATTCAGAGGATCAGGATGTGAATAACGACCCCAACGGTCCGCGAGGAGGCACACCATGGCAGGACCCCGTCCCGTACGAGCCCCGCGCGGCACCGGGCTGACCGCCCTGGGCTGGCCGCAGGAAGCCGCCCTGCGCATGCTCCAGAACAACCTCGACCCCGAGGTCGCCGAGCACCCCGAGCGGCTGGTCGTCTACGGAGGCACCGGCAAGGCCGCCCGCGACTGGCGCTCCTTCGACGCCATGGTGCGCACCCTTGAGACGCTCAAGGGCGACGAGACGATGCTGGTGCAGTCGGGACGCCCCGTCGGTGTGCTCACCACCCATGAATGGGCGCCGCGCGTGCTCATCGCCAACTCCAACCTGGTCGGCGACTGGGCCACCTGGGAGGAGTTCCGCCGCCTGGAGGCGCTGGGGCTGACGATGTACGGGCAGATGACTGCCGGGTCCTGGATCTACATCGGCACACAGGGCATCCTCCAGGGCACCTACGAGACCTTCGCCGCGGTCGCCGCGAAGCGGTTCGGCGGCTCGCTCGCCGGGACGATCACGCTCACCGCCGGACTCGGCGGCATGGGCGGCGCCCAGCCGCTCGCCGTCACCATGAACGACGGCGTCGCCATCTGCATCGACTGCGACCCGCGTGCCATCGAGCGCCGCATCGAGCACCGCTACCTGGACGTGCGCGCCGACTCGCCGGCCGAGGCGCTGCGGCTCGCCGTCGAGGCGCGCGACGCGCGCCGGCCGCTCTCCATCGGCCTGCTGGGCAACGCCGCCGAGCTGCTGCCGCGGCTACTCGCCGAGGGCGCGCCCATCGACATCGTGACCGACCAGACCAGCGCCCACGACCCGCTCGCGTACCTGCCGCTCGGCATGGCCTTCGAGGACATGGCCGGCTACGCGGCCGAGAAGCCCGCCGACTTCACCCAGCGCGCCCGCGAGTCGATGGCCCGGCACGTGGAGGCCATGGTCGGCTTCAAGGACGCGGGTGCGGAGGTCTTCGACTACGGCAACTCCATCCGCGGTGAGGCCAAGCTCGCCGGCTACGAGCGCGCCTTCGACTTCCCCGGGTTCGTGCCCGCGTACATCCGGCCGCTGTTCTGCGAGGGCAAGGGCCCCTTCCGGTGGGCGGCGCTGTCCGGCGACCCGAAGGACATCGCGGCCACCGACCGCGCCATCCTCGACCTCTTCCCGGAGAACGAGTCGCTGGCCCGCTGGATCAGGCTGGCCGGTGAGCGCGTCCACTTCCAGGGGCTGCCGGCCCGGATCTGCTGGCTCGGGTACGGCGAGCGGGACCGCGCGGGCGAGCGGTTCAACGACATGGTGGCCAGCGGTGAGCTGTCGGCGCCGCTCGCCATCGGCCGCGACCACCTGGACACCGGCTCGGTGGCGTCCCCGTACCGCGAGACCGAGGGCATGCGCGACGGCTCCGACGCGATCGCCGACTGGCCGCTGCTCAACGCCATGGTGAACGTGGCCTCGGGCGCGTCCTGGGTCTCCGTCCACCACGGCGGCGGGGTCGGCATGGGCCGTTCGCTGCACGCGGGCCAGGTGACCGTCGCGGACGGCACCGCCCTCGCCGGCGAGAAGATCCGCCGGGTGCTGACCAACGACCCCGGGACCGGTGTCATCCGCCACGTCGACGCGGGCTACGAGACGGCGGAGGCGGTGGCCGAAGCGCGCGGGGTGCGGGTGCCGATGCGGGAGGAGCGGTGACCGCCGTCCCACCGCCGGGCGGCCGACCGGCTCCCGGGCCCCGGTCTTCCGGCACCCCCGCCCCCGGCACCCCCGCCCCCGGCACCCCCGCCGCGGCCCCGGACTCCCCGGCGGGAGGCGGCGCCGCGCCGCGGGGGCACGGGAGGGCGGACGGCCCGGGCACCGGAGCACGGCCCGAGCCCGCGTGGAGCGGCGGCGACGACCCCGCGTTCCGCGAGATGTGGCGGGACCTCGCCCCCGTCGGCCGGGCCGCGGCGAGCGGCGGGTACCGCAGGTACGCCTGGACCGCGGCGGACGGTGACTGCCGGGCCTGGTTCCGGGCGCAGGCCGGAGCGCGGGGACTCGCCTACGAGGAGGACCGGAACGGCAACCAGTGGGCCTGGCTCGGCGACCCCGCAGCAGGCGGCGCCGTGGTGACCGGTTCCCACCTGGACTCCGTCCCGGACGGCGGCCCCTTCGACGGCCCGCTCGGCGTCGTCTCCGCGTTCGCGGCCCTGGACGCCCTGCGCTCCTCGGGCGCACCCCTCACCCGCCCGCTGGGCATCGTCAACTTCGGTGACGAGGAGGGCGCCCGCTTCGGCGTGGCCTGCGTCGGCTCCCGCCTCACCGCGGGCCGCCTCACCCGCGAGCAGGCGTACGGGCTCAGGGACGCGGACGGCGTCGGCCTCCCGGAGGCGATGACGACGGCCGGCCACGACCCGGAGGTCATCGGCCCGGACCCGGACCGGCTGGCCCGCATCGACGCGTTCGTCGAACTGCACGTGGAACAGGGCCGCGCCCTGGACCTGACCGGCGACCCGGTGGGCATCGCCTCCGCCATCTGGCCGCACGGCCGCTGGCGCTTCGACTTCCGCGGCGAGGCCAACCACGCGGGCACCACCCGGCTGGCCGACCGCCGCGACCCGATGCTGACGTACGCGGAGACCGTGCTCGCCGCCCGCCGCGAGGCGGAGCTGGCCGGGGCGCTGGCCACCTTCGGCAAGGTGGCCGTGGAGCCGAACGGCGTCAACGCCATCCCCTCCGCGGTGCACGGCTGGCTGGATTCCCGCGCACCCGACCAGGCGACCCTGGACGGTGTCGTCGCGGCCGTCGAGCAGGCCGCGCGCGAGTACGCGCGGCGACACGGCACCACGCTGGACGTGGTCCGCGAATCGGCCACCGGACTCGTCGAGTTCGGCCATGCGCTGCGCGACGAGATCGGGCGCATCCTGTCGGGCGGCACGGCCGGCGGCGGCACGGACCCCGGTGCCGCGGCCGGGGCGCCGCGGTGGGCGGGCGCGGACGGCGGGGGCCGGGCCGTGCCCGTGCTGCCCACCGGCGCGGGACACGACGCCGGAATCCTCTCCGGGGCCGTCCCCACCGCCATGCTGTTCGTACGCAACCCCACCGGCGTCTCGCACTCCCCGGCCGAGCACGCCAGGGAGGAGGACTGCCTCGCCGGGGTGCGGGCCCTGGCCGGCGTCCTGCGCGGGCTCGCACAGGACGGGCGGGACCGGCACGCCGGAGCCCCGGCCGGGTGACGGCGGGGGACGGCACGGGGCAGGACCACGACGCGGCACGCCGCACCGACGAGGGACCACAGGTGACCACGGACACGACCACGTACTGGCTGGAGTACGCCTGGCTGGCAACGCACGTCGAACCGGCCGTCGCGGTCGACGTCCGCGACGGCCGGATCACCGCGGTGCGCACCGGGGTGGCGGCCCCGCCGGCGGGTGCGGAACCACTGCGCGGCCTGACCGTCCCCGGCCTCGCCAACGCCCACAGCCACGCCTTCCACCGGGCCCTGCGCGGCACCGTGCAGGTGGGCACCGGCACCTTCTGGACCTGGCGCGAGCTCATGTACTCGGTCGCCGACCGGCTCACCCCGGACACCTACCACCGCCTCGCCAGGGCCGTCTACGCGGAGATGGCGCTCGCCGGGATCACCGCCGTGGGCGAGTTCCACTACCTGCACCACGCGCCGGGCGGCCGGCCCTACGCGGAGCCCAACGCCATGGGCGAGGCCCTGATCGCCGCGGCGGCGGAGGCCGGGATCCGGATCACGCTGCTGGACGCGGCCTACCTCTCCGCCGGCTTCGGCGCCCCGCCCGACGTGCACCAGTTGCGCTTCTGCGACGGCACGGCCGAGGCATGGGCCGAGCGTGCCTCGGCGCTGGAGGACCGCCCGCACGCACGGATCGGCGCGGCCGTGCACTCCGTGCGCGCGGTGCCCGCCGACCAGTTGGGCACCGTCGCCGACTGGGCGCGCGCCCGCGGTGCCGTGCTGCACGTGCACGTCTCGGAGCAGACCAGGGAGAACGACGACTGCCGCGCCGCACACGGCTGCACCCCCGCACGGCTGCTGGCCGACCACGGCGTGCTCGGGCCCCGTACGACCGGCGTGCACCACACCCACCTCACCGAGGACGACATCCGGCTGATCGGCGCCTCCCGCACCGGCACCTGTATGTGCCCCACCACGGAGCGGGACCTCGCGGACGGCATCGGGCCCGCGGCCGAACTGCAGCGCGCGGGCAGCACGCTCTCGCTGGGCACGGACAGCCATGCCGTCATCGACCTGCTCGAAGAGGCACGCGCGATGGAGCTGGACGAGCGGCTGCGCACCCGGCGGCGCGGCCACTGGACAGCCGCGGCGCTGCTGCGGGCCGCCACCGCGGACGGCCACGCGGCACTGGGCTGGCCGGACGCGGGCACCATCGAACCGGGCGCCTGCGCGGACTTCGCGACGGTGGCCCTGGACTCGGTGCGCACCGCGGGCGCGCCGGCCAGGATGGGCGCGGAGATCGCCGTCTTCGCGGGCACCGGCGCCGACATCCGGCACACGGTGGTGGCGGGCCGCCACGTCGTACGCGACGGGGCGCACACGCTGGTGCCGGACGTTCCCGCGGCCCTGACCGATGCCATCGCCGCGCTGAGCGCCTGAGCGGCCCGGCCGGCCGCACCCCGTCCCGCCCGGAGGGCACGCAAGCGTACGGAAAGGACCCCATGACCAGCCCGCAGAACACCCCCGCAGCCCCCGGCCCCGCCGCCGCGCCGGACCCCGCGGGCACCCGTGCCCCGACCGCCCCGGCCCCCGGCCTGCCGCTCGGCGGCACGGCCGCCGCGGCGGAGGGTACCGGCGCCACCGCGGGCAGCACCGCCGTCACCGGCATCGCCGCCCTCGTCACCAACGACCCGGCCCTGGGCGACGGCTCACGCCTCGGCCTGATCAGGGACGCGGCCGTCGTCATCGACGGCGGCCGCATCGCCTGGGTCGGTGAGAGCGCCGCCGCGCCCGCCGCCGACCACCGTGTCGACGCGCAGGGCAGGGCCGCCCTGCCCGGTTTCGTGGACTCCCACTCCCACCTCGTCTTCGCGGGCGACCGCACCGAGGAGTTCAACGCCCGGATGTCGGGCCGCCCGTACACCGCGGGAGGCATCCGCACCACCGTGGCGGCCACCCGCGCCGCCGGGGACGGGGCGCTGGAGGCGACCCTCGTCCGGCATCTGCGGGAGGCCCTGCGCCAGGGGACCACCACCTTCGAGACCAAGTCGGGCTACGGCCTGACCGCGCACGACGAGGAGCGCGCCCTGCGCATCGCCGCACGGCACACCGAGGAGGTGACGTTCCTCGGCGCGCACATCGTGCCGCCCGAGTACGCCGGCGACCCGGACGGCTACGTCTCGCTGGTGACCGGCGAGATGCTCGACGCCTGCGCCCCGCACGCCCGCTGGATCGACGTCTTCTGCGAGCGCGGGGCCTTCGACGCCGACCAGGCACGCGCCGTGCTCACCGCGGGCCGCGCCAGGGGCCTGGTGCCCCGGGTGCACGCCAACCAGCTCACCGCGGGGCCGGGCGTCCGCCTGGCCGTGGAGCTCGGCGCGGCCAGCGCGGACCACTGCACCCACCTGAGCGAGGAGGACGTGGCGGCGCTGGCGTCCGGCGACACGGTGGCCACGCTGCTGCCCGGCGCGGAGTTCTCCACCCGGGGCGCGTGGCCGAACGCCCGGCGGCTGCTGGACGCGGGCGCCACCGTCGCGCTGTCCACGGACTGCAATCCGGGCTCGTCGTTCACGTCCTCGGTGCCGTTCTGCATCGCCCTTGCCGTACGGGACATGGGGATGACGCCCGACGAGGCGGTCTGGTCCGCCACGGCGGGCGGCGCCGCGGCCCTGCGCCGCACCGACATCGGCCGGATCACACCGGGCGCCCGCGCCGACCTGGTGCTGCTGGACGCGCCCAGCCATGTGCACCTGGCCTACCGGCCCGGGGTGCCGCTGGTGTCCGCGGTGTGGCAGGCGGGTACGCGGATGTACTAGGCGTACGCCCGCCCCGGCAGGGGCGCGGGCCGGTGGCGCGCTGCGCCTTGGCACCACGCCCCTGCCGGGGCGGGCACACGGCCTCTCGTCCCCGCCGGGTTCCGGCAGGGGGCCGGTGTCACTCCTCGACCGTCAGTCCCCTGCGCAGCCGCACCAGGGTGCGCGAGAGCAGGCGGGAGACGTGCATCTGGGAGATGCCCAGCTCCTCGCCGATCTCGGACTGGGTCATGTTGGCCACGAAACGCAGGGAGAGGATCTTGCGGTCGCGCTGCGGCAGCTCCGCGATCAGCGGCTTCAGCGACTCGACGTACTCGATGCCTTCGAGGCCGTGGTCCTCGTACCCGATGCGGTCCGCGAGCGCGCCCTCGGAGTCGTCGTCCTCCGGCTGGGCGTCGAGGGAGCTGGCCGTGTAGGCGTTGCTGGCCGCCATGCCCTCCACGACCTCGTCGTTGGTGAGGCCGAGGCGTTCGGCGAGCTCGGCCACCGTGGGGGAGCGGTCGAGCTGCTGGGCGAGTTCGTCGCCGGCCTTGGCGAGGTCGAGTCTGAGCTCCTGCAGGCGGCGCGGCACCCGCACCGACCACGAGGTGTCACGGAAGAACCGCTTGATCTCGCCGACGATGGTGGGCATCGCGAAGGTGGGGAACTCGACGCCGCGGCTCAGCTCGAAGCGGTCGATGGCCTTGATCAGCCCGATGGTGCCGACCTGGATGATGTCCTCCATCGGCTCGCTGCGGGAGCGGAACCGGGTGGCGGCGAACTTCACCAGGGCGAGGTTGAGCTCCACCAGCGTGTTGCGGACGTAGGAGTATTCGCAGGTGCCTTCCTCCAGCGACTCCAGGCGCTCGAAGAGGGTCTTGGACAAGGCTCGTGCGTCGACCGGTCCCACCGACTCGTACGGGGGGATCTCCGGAAGATCGGACAGGCCCTCCGGGAAGTCGGCTCCAGCGGCGTGGTCCGCGAGCGCGTGCTCCATGGGGTCGGAAGGCAGAGTCGACGTCGCCTGGTCAGTGTGCGATCCGTCGAGCCGGGGTGACATGATGTCCTCCATCGTTCTCGGCATATGGCTGCCGAAGCCACTACGTGCACTGCGGTGTGCGGCGCCTCCAAGCCGGCCGTGTCGATTGCTTTCCCTCTAGGCCTACCCGGTTTCGCACTCCCGCCGCAAGTGCAGTTTCGTGGCAAATGTCCTTTTCTGGGGGGTTGTTCGGGTACCAAAGGGTGGGTCCCAGGGCGTAGTGTTCGAGAGCGTCAAGCAACGGCGACGACGGTCGGGAGAGAGACGGCATGGACCGCGGGACGGTCGGCAGCACGCAGAAGGGCCGGCTTCACGTAGAGGTGCGGGGGGAGGGTTCCACTGCCGTGGTGACCCCGGTGGGCGAGCTGGACCACGCCACCGCCGATTTGCTGCGGGACCCGCTCGAAAGCTGTATCGACGAGGGCCTCACACGGCTGGTGGTCGACTGCTCGCGCCTGGAGTTCTGTGACTCCACGGGGCTGAACGTCCTCCTGGGCGCCCGGCTGAAGGCCGAGGCGCAAGGGGGTGGGGTCCATCTGGCGGGAATGCGGCCTGTGGTGGCCCGGGTGTTCGAGATCACGGGAGCGGATGCCGTCTTCACCGTGCACGCAACGCTCGAAGCCGCCCTGGCGGACTGACCTCCGACGTTACGCCTCAGCACTTTCTGCGTGACCGCTGCGTTACCAGCGTCACAGTTTCCACGTCGGATTCGTGGGTGTTCTCACGGTTCGGCAGGGCAGAAGACACCGTGGAATCCGTCGTCGGCCGACAAGCGGGGAGGCGCGCCCCGACTGCCGGTGTGGCGCTGGGGGATGGCAAGGCCCGTTCCTGACATTGTGAATCGTAGAACTGGTGAATCGGTGAGGTGAAGCGCTGATGAGCACCACCCGGCCGTGCTCGCCGGGCGACCGGGGCCCGGAGCCGGGCGCCGAGGGCGCCGAGGATCCGCCCGGCAAGGCGGCCCTTGCCGCGCCCGGCGCCGCCGCACCCACCGATCCCGGCCCCGGTGCCGCCGCAGGCGGGCCGGGCAGCCCTTCCCGGGGCGGCGGTGGCGCCGAGGACTCCGGTGACGAGCCGGACACCGGTGACGAGGTGGACGCCGCGGGGCGGCGCTCCCGGCGGCTCAGTTTCCGCGACGCCACCGGCATCGTCCCGATGGCCAGGGACTTCACCCGGCAGGCCCTGTACGCCTGGGGCTGGCTCCCGGCGGTCGGGGCGGACCAGCGCGCCGCCGCGGAGGATGTCCTGCTGGTCGTCTCGGAGCTGGTCACCAACGCCTGCCTGCACGCCGAGGGCCCCGAGGAGCTGTGGATCGCCTGCGACCGCAAGGTGCTGCGCATCGAGGTGACCGACCGGGGCTCGGGCCAGCCCGCGCCCCGCACGCCGCACCGCGCCGGGCGCCCCGGCGGGCACGGCATGTTCATCGTCCAACGGCTCTGCCTCGACTGGGGTGTGATCCGGGCGCCGGGGCTGCCGGGCAAGACGGTGTGGGCGGAGCTGGGGGCTCCGCCGGCCTGAGAGGGGTGCCTCCCCGCGCCCCTGCGGGCGCGGAGGAGGAGCGGGCGCGGGGGAACGCCTCAGTGCACCCTTCCCATCAGCGTCCTGACCTTGCCCCGGTACGCGTACACCCCGATGCCCGCAAGCGCCGCGACGGCGGCCTCCAGGGCGACGACGCCGGTCGTGTTGAGGTCGACGCCGGCCAGCGAGAGCAGGCCCGTGACGCAGTCGCCCGCGGTGACGGCGAGGAACCAGACGCCCAGCATCTGCGAGGCGTACTTGGCCGGCGCCATCTTCGTGGTCACCGAGAGGCCGACCGGGGACAGGCACAGCTCGCCGACGGTCTGCAGCAGGTAGATGCCGACCAGCCACAGCGGGCCGACCTTGCCGCCGCCCGCCGCGGACAGCGGCAGTATGAACAGGAAGAACGAGAGACCGACCAGCGCCAGGCCCGCGGCGAACTTCACCACGGTGCTCGGCTCCTTGGCCCGGCGCGCCAGGTAGAGCCAGATCCAGGCCAGCAGCGGTGCCAGCGCCATGATCAGTACCGGGTTCACCGACTGGAACCAGGAGGCGGGGAAGGACCAGCCGAAGACCGAGGTGTCGGTCTTGTCGGCCGCGAAGATCGCCAGCGTCGAGCCGCCCTGGTCGTAGATCATCCAGAAGACGGCGGCGGCCGCGAAGAACCAGATGTACCCGGTCATCCTGGACTGCTCGCCGTCCGACAGCTCCCTGTCGCGCTTGATGCGCACCAGCACCGCGACCGGGATCAGCAGACCGGCCACGGTGATCGGCACCAGCGCCCAGTTCATGGTGTACAGCCCGGCGACGACCACGACGCCGTAGAACACCGCGGCGGCGAGCACCACGAGCACCGTCCTGCGCAGCACCCTGTTGCGCTCCTCGCGGGTCAGCGGTTCGGGAACCAGCCCGGAGCGCGGGTTCAGGTGCCGGGTGCCGTACAGGAACTGCACCAGGCCGAGGCCCATGCCCACCGCGGCGAGCGCGAAGCCGAGGTGCCAGCCGACCTGCTGGCCGACCGTGCCGATCACCAGCGGCGCGGCGAAGGCGCCCAGGTTGATGCCCATGTAGAAGACGGTGAAGCCGCCGTCGCGGCGCGGGTCGTCCGGGCCGTCGTAGAGGTGGCCGACCATCGTGGAGATGTTCGCCTTGAGCAGCCCCGAGCCGAGCGCGACCAGCGCCAGGCCGGCGAAGAACGCGCCCTGCCCGGGCAGGGCCAGGGTGAGGTGGCCGAGCATGATCACCGAGGCGGAGATGGCGACGGTCCTGCGCGGGCCCCAGACACGGTCGCCGAACCAGCCGCCCGGCATCGCCAGCAGGTACACCATGGCGAGGTAGATCGAGTAGATGGCGGTGGCGGTGGCCGCGGTCATGGCCAGACCGCCGCCCTGGGAGCCGCCGGCGGCCGCGGTGCCGCCGGAGACGAGGTAGAGCGGTAGCAGGGCGCGCATGCCGTAGAAGCTGAAGCGCTCCCACATCTCGGTCATGAACAGGGTGGCCAGTCCGCGGGGGTGGCCGAAGAAGGTCTTCTCTGAGCCCGGGATACCGGACGAGTCCTTCGTCAGGCTGGACGCCATGGGTCGGTCCTCGTGGGTCGGGACGCGCCGCGCGGGGATCCCCTGCTCCTTCGGAGCCGCGGCGCGCCGGTGGGGGGCGCGGCCGGAACCGGTGGCGCACGTCGGGCCCCGAAGACGGGACACCCGCTCCGGTCGGGAGCGGGTGACGGACGACGCCGGGATCCACGCTCCCGGCGCGCACGCGCCAGGAACCCGGCCACGGGTCATTGCTCAGGGGCGCGGACCGGCGGGACCGGCCCCTTCACCGGCACATACAGAAGCGACCTTCGGGAATCATCCGGTGAAGCGTCCCAAAGGCCTCGAAGTGGCTCTGTGTACCGATGAGTACTGCTGAATACTGTTACAGGCGTTCTCACACCCTACGGCACGACAGAGCCTTCTATAGAGGTACATGAGATACGAATCACAGGTCCCATGTGCTCCGCAAGCTCTTTTCGAAGGTGTTCGCCAGAATTGCATCCATGAGCCGCAGGCGCACACCGTGCGCCCCGCCCCCGGGCCTCGCGCGCCCCGGAGCCGCCGCTGATCGCGCCACGGGCTCCTGGCCGCGCGGACTACCATCACGTGCATGACCCGTGTACTGCTCGCCGAGGACGACGCGTCCATTTCGGAGCCCCTGGCCCGTGCCCTGCGCCGGGAGGGGTACGAGGTCGAGGTACGGGAGGACGGGCCCACCGCGCTGGACGCGGGCATGCAGGGCCAGGTCGACCTCGTCGTCCTCGACCTCGGCCTGCCCGGCATGGACGGCCTCGAGGTGGCCCGCAGGCTGCGCGCCGACGGCCATGCGGTGCCGATCCTCATCCTCACCGCCCGTGCCGACGAGGTCGACACCGTGGTCGGGCTCGACGCGGGCGCCGATGACTACGTCACCAAGCCGTTCCGGCTCGCCGAGCTGCTCGCCCGGGTGCGGGCCCTGCTGCGCCGCGGCGCCACCGAGCCCCAGCAGCCGCCGGCCACGCACGGTGTGCGGATCGACGTCGAGTCGCACCGCGCCTGGATGGGCGAGGAGGAACTCCAGCTCACGGCGAAGGAGTTCGACCTGCTGCGGGTCCTGGTGCGGGACGCGGGCCGGGTGGTCACGCGCGACCAGTTGATGCGCGAGGTCTGGGACACCACGTGGTGGTCCTCCACCAAGACCCTCGACATGCACATCTCCTGGCTCCGCAAGAAGCTCGGCGACGACGCGGCCAACCCCCGCTACATCGCCACCGTGCGCGGAGTGGGCTTCCGCTTCGAGAAGAGTTAGGCAGACCTACGGAGGTGCCTGCGCCGTGCGCCGCCGCCTGATCAACTCCACGCTCGCCGTGGTGCTCGTCGTGATCGCCGTCTTCGGGGTCTCGCTCGTGATCGTCGAGACCCGCACGATCAGCAACAGCGCCCACGAGCGGGTCGACTCCGAGGCGGTGCGCCTGGTCAGCATCGTCAACAGCCGGCTGCTCACCGACCAGCAGATCACCAGCGACATCCTCAAGGGCCAGGTCGCCGAGCGGTACGCGGTGATCGACATCCCCGGGCGGCACCCCATAGAGGTGGGCACCCGGCCCTCCGGCGACGTGATCAGGGCCGACGCCAAGGGGGACCGGGGCGAGATCGTCACCGTCGAGGAGCCGCAGTCCACCGTCACCGAGGAGGTCGGCAGGACCCTGCTGATCATCGGCGCGGTGGCCGCCCTGGCCGTCGCGGCGGCCGTGCTGCTCGCCGTGCGCCAGGCCAACCGGCTCACCTCACCGCTCACCGACCTCGCCGAGACCGCGGAGCGGCTCGGCTCCGGCGATCCGCGGCCCCGCTACAAGCGCTACTCCGTGCCGGAACTCGACCGTGTCGCCGACGTCCTGGACGGCTCGGCGGAGCGCATCGCCCGGATGCTCACCGCGGAGCGGCGGCTCGCGGCGGACGCCTCGCACCAGCTCCGCACTCCGCTCACCGCGCTCTCCATGCGCCTGGAGGAGATCACCGTCACCGAGGACCTGGACACGGTCAAGGAGGAGGCGACCATCGCGCTGACCCAGGTCGAGCGGCTCACGGACGTCGTGGAGCGGCTGCTCACCAACTCCCGCGACCCGCGCACCGGGAGCGCCGTCGCCTTCGACCTGGACGAGGTGATCAAGCAGCAGATAGAGGAGTGGCGGCCGGCCTACCGCAGCGCGGGCCGCGCCATCATCAACTCGGGCAAGCAGCACCTGAGGGCCGTGGGCACGCCGGGCGCGGTCGCCCAGGTGCTCGCCGCGCTGATCGAGAACTCCCTGATGCACGGCGGCGGCACGGTCGCCCTGCGCACCCGCGTCACCGGGAACCAGGCCGTGATCGAGGTCACCGACCAGGGTCCGGGGGTCCCCGCCGACCTCGGCGCCAGGATCTTCGAGCGGACCATCAGCGGCCGCAACTCCACCGGCATCGGGCTCGCCGTCGCCCGCGACCTCGCGGAGGCGGACGGGGGCCGCCTGGAGATGCTCCAGCCCAAGCCGCCCGTCTTCGGCCTCTTCCTGTCCCGCACGCCCCTGCGCAGGCCGTCCGGCGAGCCGGGGGCGGAGCACACCGTCAGATGAGGGGGCCCGCCGCACCGGGCGGCCGGCGCGGCGCGCCGCCGTCCGGGGCCGGGCCCGGCTCCTGGTGGGCCGCCGGGCCCACCCCGACCGGTTCCGCCGCGGGCGTCCCGCCCTGCGGAAGCGCCCGGAACACCCACGTCCGGTACGACCAGAAGCGGAACAGGGTGGCGATGCCGATGCCGAGGAACTTGAAGACGTTGCTCTCCAGCGGGCCGTCCCACCCGAACCAGTACGTCGCCGCGTACAGCACACCGTTCTCGATCACCAGGCCGATCACGCTGAACAGCAGGAAGAGCGTGAGCTCCTTGGTGCGGCGGCTCTTGTCGCGGTCCCGGTAGGCGAAGTAGCGGAACCCGACGTAGTTGAACGCGATGGCGACCACCGTCGCGATCACGCTGGCCCGCACCACCTGGAGGTCGGTGACGCCGCGCACCAGGTTGAACACCAGCAGGTTGACGAGCAGGCCCGCACCGCCGACCGCGCCGAACTTGGCCAGCTCGCGCACCACGCGCTCCACGCGCACCCACGGCCCGCGGCCGGGCGGCCGCTCGGGATGGGCGGAATCGTCCCGGTCCATGGTGTCGTCCAGCCCCCGTCGCTCGTGATGCGTCAACCGCCCCATGCTAACCAGCCCGCTCGGGCCGCTTCCGGCGGCCGATACCCTGGGCATGTGACGTTCCCGGTAGTAGGCATGGTCGGCGGTGGCCAGCTCGCTCGTATGACACACGAGGCGGGCATCCCGCTGGGCATCAGGTTCAAGCTTCTCAGTGACACTCTCCAGGACTCCGCGGCACAGGTGGTGGGCGACGTCGTCGCCGGCGACTACCGCGACCTGGCGACGCTGCGTGCCTTCGCGCAGGGCTGCGACGTGCTCACCTTCGACCACGAGCACGTGCCGACGGAGCACCTGCGCGTGCTGGAGGCGGACGGCGTCCTGGTCCGGCCCGGCGCCGAGGCGCTCGTGCACGCCCAGGACAAGGGGGTGATGCGGGCCCGCCTCGACGCCCTCGGAGTGCCGAGCCCGCGGCACAGGATCGTGCGGGACCCCGCCGACGTGGCGGCGTTCGCGGCCGAGCTGGGCGCCCGTGCGGACGGCGGAGCGGCCGACGGCTTCCCGCTCGTGCTGAAGACCGTGCGCGGCGGGTACGACGGCAAGGGCGTCTGGGTGGTCGACTCCGCCGACGACGCCGCCGTCGCGGAGCCCTTCAGGGCCGGGGTGCCGGTGCTGGCGGAGGAGAAGGTCGACTACGTACGGGAGCTGGCGGCGAACGTGGTGCGCTCGCCGCACGGCCAGGCCGTCGCCTACCCGGTCGTCGAGTCCCGCCAGGTCGACGGCGTCTGCGACACGGTGATCGCGCCCGCGCCCGGCCTGGACCGGGACCTCGCGCTGCGCGCCGAGCAGTTGGCGCTGCGGATCGCCAAGGAACTGGGCGTGGTCGGCCACCTCGCCGTGGAGCTCTTCGAGACCCGCGACGGCGGGGTCCTCGTCAACGAACTGGCGATGCGGCCCCACAACTCCGGCCACTGGACCCAGGACGGTGCGATCACCTCGCAGTTCGCCAACCACGTGCGGGCGGTGCTCGACCTTCCGCTGGGCGACCCGCGGCCCCGTGCGCCCTGGACGGTCATGTGCAACGTCCTCGGCGGCGACTACCCGGACATGTACGGGGCGTACCTGCACTGCATGGCCCGCGACCCCCAGCTCAAGATCCACATGTATGGCAAGGACGTCAAACCCGGCCGCAAGGTGGGGCACGTCAACACCTACGGCGACGACCTCGACGACGTGCTGGAGCGCGCCCGTCACGCTGCCGGCTACCTCAGAGGAACGATCACCGAATGACCAGCTCCCCCGACCAGGAGGCCGCGCCGGGCCCCGACGCCGTGACCGACCCCGGGCGCACCGCAGCCGGCGCCCAGGCCCCGGCGGGCCCCGCCGTCGGCATCGTCATGGGCTCGGACTCGGACTGGCCCGTCATGGAGGCGGCGGCACAGGCCCTCGACGAGTTCGAGATCTCCTACGAGGTCGACGTGGTCTCCGCGCACCGGATGCCCCAGGAGATGATCGCGTACGGGGAGCGGGCCGCGGGGCGCGGACTGAAGGCGATCATCGCGGGCGCGGGCGGCGCCGCGCACCTGCCGGGCATGCTCGCCGCGGTCACCCCGCTGCCGGTGATCGGCGTCCCGGTGCCCCTGAAGCACCTGGACGGCCTCGACTCCCTGCTGTCCATCGTGCAGATGCCGGCCGGGGTGCCGGTCGCCACGGTCTCCGTCGGCGGCGCCCGCAACGCGGGTCTGCTCGCCGCCCGGATCCTCGCCGCACACGACGACGAGCTGCTCGGCAGGATGCAGGAGTTCCAGCGCCAGCTCAACGAGCAGGCCACCGAGAAGGGCAGGCGGCTGCGCGCCAGGACGCAGGGCGCCTCGGCCGGCTTCGGCTTCGGCTCCGGGAAGTGACCGCCGTGACCTCCTTCCCGCCGGGCGGCTCCCCGTTGGACGAGGCCCTCGACCTGCTGCGCGAGTATCCCGTCGCCGACGGGCACAACGACCTGCCGCACGCGCTGCGCGAGCAGGTCCGCTACGACCTCGGGCGGCGGGACATCGCCGCAGACCAGAGCGCCTACCTGCACACCGACCTGGCACGGTTGCGCGCGGGCGGGGTGGGCGCGCAGTTCTGGTCGGTGTACGTGCGCAGCGACCTGGCCGGGGAGTCGGCGGTCAGTGCCACGCTGGAGCAGATCGACTGCGTCGAGCAGCTTCTCGCCCGCTACCCGGAAGCCCTGGTCAGGGCGCGCACGGCGGCCGACATGGAGCAGGCGCGCGGGCAGGGGCGGATCGCGTCCCTGATGGGTGCCGAGGGCGGCCACTCCATCAACTGCTCCCTCGCGACACTGCGCGGCCTGCACCGGCTCGGTGTGCGCTACATGACGCTCACCCACAACGACAATGTTCCCTGGGCGGACTCGGCGACCGACGAACCGGCCGTCGGCGGCCTGTCGGCGTTCGGCCGCGAGGTGGTGCGGGAGATGAACCGCATGGGCATGCTGGTCGACCTCTCGCACGTCGCCCCCGCCACGATGCGGGACGCGCTGGACACCACCGAGGCGCCGGTGATCTTCTCGCACTCCTCGGCGCGCGCCGTGTGCGATCATCCGCGCAACATCCCGGACGACGTCCTGGAGCGGCTGCCCGCGAACGGCGGCGTGGCGATGGCCACCTTCGTGCCCAAGTTCGTCCTGCCGGCCGCGGTCGCCTGGACCAGGGCCGCCGACGACAACATGCGCGCCCACGGCCTGCACCACCTGGACACCACGCCGGAGGCGAGGAAGGTGCACCGCGCCTTCGAGGAGCGCAACCCGCGCCCGATCGCGACCGTGGCCACGGTCGCCGACCACCTGGACCACATGCGCGAGACGGCGGGCGTCGACCACATCGGCATCGGTGGCGACTACGACGGCACCGCCTTCACGACCAGTGGCCTCGATGACGTCTCCGGCTATCCGCGCCTCATCGCCGAGCTGCGCACCCGCGGCTGGTCCCGCGCCGACCTCGCCAAGCTGACCTGGCAGAACGCGGTGCGCGTACTGGACGCGGCGGAGTCGGCGGCCCGGGAGCTCGGTGCGTCCCGGGGGCCCTCCAACGCGACGATCGGGGAACTCGACGGCTGACCCGGGACACGGCCGCCCCGGGAACTCGACGGCCGGCGACCGGACGGCCGGGGGCGCCCCTGACGGGGTGCCCCCGCCCCTGACCTGGTCTCCTGACCTGGTCTCCTGCCTCCGACCTGGTCTCCTGCTCCGGTCTCCTGCCCCTGGTGTCGCCCCGCCCCCGGCCCCGGCCGGGCGGGGTCACGCCGTCGGGCGGCCCATCGCCCGGTACGTCCAGCCGGCGGCGCGCCACCGGGCGGGGTCGAGGGCGTTGCGGCCGTCGAGGACCAGGCGGTGGGCGGCGACGGAGGCCAGCCGGGCCGGGTCGATCTCGCGGAACTCGCGCCACTCGGTGAGGTGCAGCACCACGTCCGCCCCGCGCACCGCCTCCAGCGCCGAGTCGGCGTAGCCGAGCGTCGGGAAGACCTGCTTGGCGTTGGGCATGCCCTTGGGGTCGTAGACGGTGACCTGGCCGCCCTGGAGGTGGATCTGGCCGGCGACGTTCAGCGCGGGGGAGTCGCGCACGTCGTCCGAGTCCGGCTTGAAGGCGGCGCCGAGCACCGCGACCCGCTTGCCCAGGAAGCTGCCGCCGACCCCCTCACGCGCCATCTCCACCATCAGGCCGCGGCGCCGCATGTTGATGGAGTCGATCTCGCGGAGGAACGTCAGGGCCTGGTCGGCGCCCAGCTCGCCCGCGCGGGCCATGAAGGCCCGGATGTCCTTGGGCAGGCAGCCGCCGCCGAAGCCGATCCCGGCCCGCAGGAACTTCCTGCCGATCCGCTCGTCGTGCCCGATGGCCTCGGCGAGCCCCGCCACGTCGCCGCCGGCGGCCTCGCAGACCTCCGCCATGGCGTTGATGAACGAGATCTTGGTGGCCAGGAACGAGTTGGCCGCGGTCTTCACCAGCTCGGCGGTCGGGAAGTCGGTGACGATGAAGGGAGAGCCCTCGGCGACCGGCCCCGCGTACACCTGGCGCAGCAGCTTCTCCGCGCGCTCGCCGCGCACGCCCACCACGATGCGGTCCGGGTGCAGGGTGTCCTGGACGGCGAACCCCTCGCGCAGGAACTCGGGGTTCCAGGCCAGCTCGACGTCGCCGCCCGCGGGCGCGAGCTCGGCGATCCGGCCCGCGAGCCGTGCCGCGCTGCCGACCGGCACCGTCGACTTGCCCACCACGAGTGCGGGCCTGCGCAGGTGCTTGCTGAGCGAGTCGACCGCGGAGTTCACGTACGACATGTCGCAGGCGTACTCGCCGTGCTTCTGGGGGGTGTTCACGCACAGGAAGTGCACATCGCCGAACTCGGCGGCCTCGGCCCAGTCCATGGTGAAGCGCAGCCGTCCGCTGGACCCCTCGATCCCGGCGACGTGCGCCCGCAGCAGCTCCTCCAGCCCCGGCTCGTACATCGGGACCTGGCCGCGCGAGAGCATCTCGATCTTCTCGGGCGCGACGTCAAGACCCAGCACCTCGAAGCCGAGCTCGGCCATGGCCGCCGCGTGGGTGGCCCCGAGGTAACCCGTGCCGATCACGGTGATCTTCAGAGACATGCGTGCTCCAGGACTTCTGCGGGCGGGCAGGTGTACGTCTGCGCCGGCCGGGCCGCCCGGGGCCCGGCCGGTGGCGCGCTGGCCCGAGCATAGCCGCGGGCCCCTGGGGGCAGGTGCTGAACCACTGCCTCCGGGTGCTGTCGGCAACCTCACGCGCGCGTACCTGTGCGTGCCCGGGACGGGCCCGTAGGATGCGGTTACTTAACGGTAGTTAGCAGCCGTGCCGAGGCGGTGCGGGCGGCGTCCGCGGCGTCGGCGGGGCGCGGCGGTCCAGGTGTCTGACGGTCAATGTGTCTGGGGAGTGAGTGACAGTGGCGGGATCGGCGGGAAACGCGTCATTTGACCTGTATCAGCTTTCCGAGGAGCACACCATGCTCCGCGAGACGGTGCGGTCGCTCGCCGAGGCGAAGATCGCACCGTTCGCCGCCGCGGTGGACGAGGAGTCCCGCTTCCCGCAGGAGGCGCTCGACGCCCTGCGCGCCGCCGACCTGCACGCGGTGCACGTCCCCGAGGGCTACGGCGGCGCGGGCGCCGACGCGCTCGCCACCGTCATCGTGATCGAGGAGGTGGCCCGGGTCTGCGCCTCCTCCTCGCTGATCCCGGCGGTGAACAAGCTCGGCTCGCTGCCGCTGGTGCTCTCCGCCTCCGAGGACGTCAAGAAGCGGTACCTGACCCCCCTCGCCAAGGGCGACGCGATGTTCTCGTACTGCCTGAGCGAGCCCGACGCGGGCTCGGACGCGGCGGGCATGAAGACCAGGGCCGTGCGCGACGGCGATCACTACGTCCTCAACGGCGTCAAGCGCTGGATCACCAACGCCGGCGTCTCCGAGTACTACACGGTGATGGCCGTGACCGACCCGGAGAAGCGCTCCCGCGGCATCTCCGCCTTCGTCGTCGAGAAGTCGGACCCCGGTGTGTCCTTCGGCGCGCCCGAGAAGAAGCTCGGCATCAAGGGTTCTCCGACCCGCGAGGTCTACTTCGACGACGTACGCGTCCCGGCCGACCGCCTGATCGGCGAGGAGGGCACCGGCTTCGCCACCGCGATGCGCACCCTGGACCACACCCGCATCACCATCGCCGCCCAGGCCCTCGGCATCGCGCAGGGCGCCCTCGACTACGCCAAGGGCTACGTCAAGGAGCGCAAGCAGTTCGGCAAGCCGATCGCCGACTTCCAGGGTGTCCAGTTCATGCTCGCCGACATGGCGATGAAGCTGGAGGCGGCCCGCCAGCTCACGTACGCGGCGGCGGCCAAGTCGGAACGCGTCGCCGCCGGCGGCAAGGAGCAGGACCTCACGTTCCACGGAGCCGCGGCGAAGTGCTTCGCCTCGGACGCGGCGATGGAGATCACCACGGACGCGGTGCAGCTCCTCGGGGGGTACGGGTACACGCGGGACTATCCGCTGGAGCGGATGATGCGCGATGCCAAGATCACGCAGATTTACGAGGGCACGAACCAGGTCCAGCGGATTGTGATGGCCAGGAACCTGCCCTAGCGGGGGTTTTGCGGGTCAGGGGCTGTTCGGAGGGTCCGAGAGGACAGCTTCGGCTCTCTGCCCGTTGCGGCCCGGTCAGGACCGTTCCAGGGCGTCATGCCGGGGAATCCTGGGCGGATGCCGGACCGGAAACGTCCGCTGACCTGTACAGACAACGCAGCCCCCGGCGTGATGCCGGGGGCTGTCGCCGTACGCTGATCGGACGACCCCTGACGCCTCCGCGGGGTCGTCCGCGCCGGGCGCCACCCCCGGTGACACGGCTCGCTCGCTTCGGTGGACCGGCCGAAGCGAAGGGGCCCGTGCGGATGGACGGGGCCCTCGTTGTTCCGACTACGCGACTGGGCAAGCCACGTCGGCAACGGCACGGTTCGGCGAGCACGTCACCACCACCAGGGACAGATATGAGGGACGTTCGAGATAGAAGCCGTACGACACGTCGGTGCCCGAGCGCAGTTGTTCGGCAGCAGAACTCACCAGTCTGGCCAGGCGGGTGGTGTCTCGGTCCTTCTCCGCTGCGAACCGGGGCGCATATTCGGCCAGCCGCTCACCGAGCCAGGCCGTGTCTTCGAGCAGGCCGCGCATTCTGTCACCCGACAGGGCTACGACCGTGAACCCGTCGAACTTGTCCACGTACAGTCCAACGTCTCTGGGGTCCGTGACGACGACCTCGGCGTGCACGGTCTCTATCGTGACCATATGGTCATCCCGGATGACGAACGCGTGATTGGCGATGTCATTCTGCTGAAGCGCCAGTGGAACTACCCGAATATCCACATGAGGCAGGCGCGATACAGAGACGATGCGGTCGAGTTGTGCCGCCATCATCTGCGGCGGGACGATCTTCCACCTCAGTACGGGTTCCGTGATGACGAACCGCAGTGACTTCGCGCTGTCGTAGAGAACCGCTTGCCGTTCAAGCCGTCCGTTGATCGTGCGTGTGAGGGCGTCTTCACTCAGATTGTGCCGTTTCAGGACGGCGCGGATGTACTCGGGGGTTTGCAGCAGGCCGGGGACCAGTGCCGGTTGAAAGAGTCGCAGCGTCGACATCTGGTATTCCAGGGCCATGGCGGCTTGCTGCCCCTTGTGGACGCCGATGCGTTTCAGCAGGCGCCACGCCGTCGCTTCCGTCGCCGATGCTCGGGCGGCCTCCGTGTACTCGGCCTTGACCTCATCCGACACGCCGATGGCGGTCAGGATGCGTTCCACATCCGCGGCGCTCGGTGCGAGATTGGCATTCTCGATCTTGGACAGCTTGGACGGAGACATGAGGGCGCCGCGGGCCACTACCTTCGCTTCCTTTCCCGACGCCATGCGCAGCGCCCGCAGCGCGGCCCCGAGCTGTGCTCTGTTCACGCCCCGTACTTGGCCCACCATTCGGTGAACGGTTCCGCGTGGGCGAGTGCCGTGTCGCGGTACCTGGTGAACTCCGCCACCCGTTCCGGCTCCAGCGCTTTTGAGCCCAGGTACTTTCCCGCCCCGTCGTAGTTCATCACGGCCACGGACTCGGAATCGAAGCACCAGAAGTCCGGGACGCCGGCCAGCGGATTGAGCCTGTCGGTGACGTCGAGGATGGAGAATTCTTCACCGCCGGTCATGTTCTTCCGGTAGCCCCACCCGAGTTCAAATCGGAGATAGTCCGTGAGCGGGCGCGACACAATGTGCACCCGATGGACCCGCTTGCCGTTCTCGGTGTGCGAGCGGAGTTCCTCCACCCACCCGGAGTTGTAGTCCTCCGGCTGCGGTTCCCCGGCCAAGTAGGTGTGATACGCGTCGACGTTCCCGGACTTGCTGTAGTCGTCCAGGGTCTCCAGACGAAAGGCCTCACGCCGGAAGGAGCCGAAGAGGTCGCCGAGGGTCTTAGATGAGCTTGTCACGGATGGCCTTCTGGAGCAGTTCCATCGGGATCTCGACCAGGGTTTCATGAGCGGGAATCTGAAGCCCGTGGTCCGTTGGCGTCCCGCCCTGCACCAAGACGGTGCCGCGATCTGTCGCGTAGATCGTCGGGCAGTCCTTGATGTCGCACGTGCTGACCAGCTTGGTGACCTTCATGGTCTGGATCCCCCTCCCATGCCGCTGGCAGTGCCTCGCGTCTGGGACTGATGCTCCCGAGGGACGGGCGTGTGGGTCAAGCGATCACGGTTGACGGAACGGGAAACCGCCTGACGTCTGCCAAGCCTGCTGGTCCGCCGCCTTCCCGGTCTCGGATCCCACGCGGCCGGGGTGACCGGCGCAGTACCACTGACGATCACGGGGACATGCCGGCGGCATCCTCTCGGAGAGGCCTCCCCTGGCAGGATCCCTCGCAGGGCGGAGGCTTTTTCGAGGTCCGGATCGACATGCACGGGGCACGTGGCACGTCCGCCCGGGTGCTCCGGTGCGTCGGAGCAACCGCCGTTGGGGGCACAACACCGCCCGACATCGTCGTGACTGTCGAACGGCCGGGGAGGACCGGCCGGCCTGTCACCGCTTGCACGCGGGTGGCGGTCCCGGCGACGTTCTGCCGTAGCCGGCCGGCACGGGCGTTCGACAGGAACCGGGACACCTCCCGTCACGCAGCGCCGCAGCCGGCCGGCGCAGGGAACAAGGAGAACCGCACGACGGCAGCCCGCCCAAACGTCCGGCACCGCCGCACCCCGCAAGGCGGGGAGGCCGCCCCCTGCGCCCCCTCGCCCGGGCGGGCTGCCGACGAGCACGCGAAGCACCGGCGACCCTCCTCCAGAGGATGTGCCGAGCAGAGCCGGACGAGCCGGGCGGCGCGCGGATTCCCGGGGACGCTCACAGCCCGAAGACCCGCGCCCCGTTGTCGTGGCAGACCGCGCGGAGCCACGCGGTGCCGAGGCCGGTGCGCTCCAGGGCCGTGAGGGCGTCGCCGTAGGCGTAGGGGATGTTGGGGAAGTCGGTGCCCAGGAGTACGCGGTCGCCGAGGGCGGCCAGCCGGGGCAGGGCCCTGCGGGGGAAGGGGGCCTCGGACTCCGTGAAGGGCGTGAACGCCATCGTGGTGTCCAGCATCACCCCGGCATGGCGTTCGGCCAGGTCGAGGAAGTCCTCGTACTCCGGCATGCCCAGGTGGGCGACGACCAGTCGCAGCCGGGGGTGGCGGGCGAGCAGTGCCGCGATCGGACCGGGGCCGGTGAAGGCGGCGGGCGCGGGACCGGAGCCGCAGTGCGTCACCACCGGCACCCCGGCGTCGGCCAGCAGCCCCCAGACCTCGTCGAGCAGCGGATCGTTGGGGTCGAAGCCGCCGACCTGCACATGGCACTTGAAGACCCGTGCGCCCTGCGCCAGGGCACGGCGGACGTCGGCGGCGGCCTCCGGCTCCGCGAAGAACGTCGCCGTGTGCAGGCAGTCGGGCGTGCGGGCGGCGAAGTCGGCCGCCCAGTCGTTCAGCCACCGGGCCATGCCCGGCCGATGGGGGTAGAGCAGGGAGGTGAAGGCCCGCACCCCGAATCCCCTGAGCACCTCGAGCCGCCGTTCCTCGTCGGCCCGGTAGGTGATCGGCCAGCGGCGGCCGACCAGCGGCCCCGCCGCGTCGAAGTACGCCCACACCTTGCTCAGGACGCGCTGCGGCATGAAGTGGGTGTGGACGTCGACGAGCGCGTCGAGCCCGAGCGACGCGCGGAACCGCGCGACCCGGGCGCGCTCGTCGGGCGCGGTGGCAGGCGCGCCGGCGGGCGGCGGTGTCGTCGCGGGGGTGTCGTTCAGCACGTGGCTGCCTCACTGGGTCCGAAAGGCGGAGGACGGGGGGCGGAGGTGCGGACGCCGTGCGCCGCCCTGGCGGGCACGGTACGCCGACGGCCCGCCGAACGGGTCGGCGGGCCGTGGCGGCACGGAGGCGGGGCGGGGCCTGCTCAGTTGCCCGACACCGTCACCTTCTCGTCGTTCCTCAACTCGTCCACCAGCGTCTTGACCTTCGCCTTGTCCCAGACCAGGTTGCCGCCCACCGAGCCGGAGATCGGCATGTTGAGCTGCTTGCCGTCCCCGCCGGAGACGCCCTTCATCGCCCAGAACATGGACGCCAGGTCGAACAGGCTCATGTCCTTGTCGACGATCAGCGAGTCCAGTCCCGCACCCAGCACCGGGTAGAGCTTGAACGGGTTGAGCACGGTCGACGGCGTGGCCACCTGGTGGGCGAGGGCCGCCAGGAACTTCTGCTGGTTCTTCGTGCGCTGGAGGTCGCTGGCCGCGAACGCGTGCCGGGTGCGGACGAAGGCCAGGGCCTGCTGGCCGTTGAGGGTCTGCTTCCCCGCCTTGAAGTCGGCGCCCGAGTACGTGTCCTTGAAGCCCTGGTCCAGGGTCATCTCCACACCGCCGACCGCGTCGACGATGTTCGCGAAGCCGGCGAAGCCTATCTCCGCGTAGTGGTCGATGCGCAGGCCGGTGTTGTACTCGATGGTGCGCACCAGCAGCTCGGGGCCGTCCATGGCATAGGTGGCGTTGAGCTTGGTGTGCCTGCCGGTGCCCGGGAACGTCTTGCCGGACTCGGAGCCCTTGAAGGTGGGGATCTCCACGTCCGAGTCGCGGGGCAGCGAGATCATCGTGTCGCCGTTGTCGCCGACGTGCAGGATGATCATCGAGTCGGTGCGCTTGCCCGCCGCGGACCCGGTGTGCAGTTCCTTCTTCTGCTCGTCGGACATGCCCTCTCGGCTGTCGGATCCGACGATCAGGTAGTTGGTGCCGTCGCCCGCCTCGGGCCGGTTGATGACCTTGGAGAGGTCCACGTCCCGCCGCAGCTTTGAGTCGGCCCAGAAGTAGGTGCCCACGGAGGCCACGACCACCACGACGACCAGGGTGATGACGCCGGCCTTGATCCGGCGGCCCCAGTTCGGCCGGGGGCGGGCGCCGGCGGGGCCGTAGCCGTCGTACCCGTCGTAGCCGTCACCGCCGCCGTGGCCGCCGTGCTGCGGTGAGCCGTAGACCTGGCCCGTGTTGTACCCGCTGTCGTACGCCCCGGGGCCGCCCGGGCCCTCGAAACCGTCGGAGTACGAGCCACCGGGTCTGCCGGACGGCTGGGGCGGGATGCCCGGCCGTCTGGTGGGGGCGCCGTACGGCGGGGCGGACGGGCGCGGCCGGGGAGCCTGCCCGCGCTGGATGTGCGGCATCACACGCGCGCCCTCCGGCTGTGCGCTGCCGCTGCCGCGTCCGTAGCGGTCCTGGCCTCTCTCGTCGGGCCGGCCCCCGCTGTTTCCGGTGCGCCCCGGACGGGAGGAGCCCCCTTGCCATTCACTCATACGGGCCAGTGTGCAGGCTGCGCCCCCGGCGCTTACAGGACGCGGGATGTTTCGGGTCGGGGATGTTGCAGACCTGATGCAAACAGGGGTGGTAGGGGGGTGGCAAAGGGGGCGGGGGCGCCCTTGGGGTGTGCCGCATGACATTTGTGGCGCACACCACAGAAGGCGGGCTCACCGGCCGGGGCACCGCGCGCCGTCCTCCCGCGGCCCGTGCCTCCCCCGCGGCCCCCCGCCAGGGCGCCGCCCCGCCAGGGCGCCGGGCCGGCCCCCGGTCGCTCAGGTGCACGCCACCTGGTCCCCCCGCACCGTGTCCGTGCCCCCGGCCCCCGCGGTCTTTGTGCGGACCCGGGTGACCTCCCTGAAGTCGGAGCCGGCGATCACCTTGAGCACCGCGCCCCGGCCGGGCGCCGCCCGCAGTTCGCTGCCGGGCAGGGCCGCGGCCAGGGACCTCGCGGAACGGTTCCAGTGCGGGTCGTACAGGATGACCGTCCGCCGCACGTCGTGCTCCTTCGCGGTCCGGGGGGTGCCCGTCGTACGGAACCCGGTGGACCTGAGCGCCGTGTCGACGCGCCTGGCGAGCCCCGGTGTGGCCGTGCCGTTGTCGACCTGCACCCGGATCCCCTGCGGCGCCACCTCCACCACCCGGACCTGCCGGGGGCCTGCGGCGGGCGAGAGCGGCCGGTCCTCACGGATGGCGTCGAAGAGCTCCCGCGCCTTGGCGCCGTCCCACCGCACCGTTTCGCCGAGCCCCTTCACGGGCAGCCCAGCCGCCCGGATCGGAACGGTCGCGAACTCGGACGACGACGGAGAGAACCCCCGCATCGCGCGCCCGAGGTCCAGCATCTCGCGCGGCCCGAGGTCGCCGTCCGCGCGCACCGAGCCGAGCACGGTCCGGGTGAGACCGGCGAACTTCACCGGGTTCAGCAGGACGCCCGAGGAGGTCGCCTCGGAGATCAGCGAGGCGAGGAACCGCTGCTGGCGCTGCATCCGCCCCAGGTCGGCCGCCCCGTCGATGTGCCGCGAGCGCACGTACTGGAGCGCCTCGCCGCCACCCAGCCGGTGGCGGCCCGCGCTCAGGTCGAGGCCGGTGTAGGCGTCCGTCAGACGGCTCGGCGTGCAGATCTCCACTCCGCCCAGCACGTCCACCGTCTTCATGAAGCTGGTGAAGTCGACCTCCAGGTAGTGGTCGATCTTGACTCCGGTCATGTGCTCGACGGTGCGCACGGTGAGCTGCGGCCCGCCCTCCGCGTACGCCGCGTTGATCTTGACGGGATGGGCCGGGAGCAGCCGGCCGGTGCCCGGGTCGCGGCGGGAGGGGACCACCGCGTACGAGTCCCGGGGCAGGCTCACCACGCTGGCCCGGCCGCGGTCCTCCGAGAGGTGCACGATCATCATCGTGTCGGTGCAGTGGCAGGGCGCGCCGCCCAGCCGGTAGGCGGTCCGCTCCTCCGGCGTGATCCTGTCGCGGCCGTCGGTGCCGACCAGCAGGACGTTCATGCCGTGGCCGGGCTCCGGCCGGTTCTTCATGTCCTTGAACGGGTCGACGCGGTCGATCCCGCCGTTCAGGCTGCTGACCACCGCGTGCCCGATGCCCGCCGCGGCCAGGACCAGCACCGAGACGGTGGTCGCGGTGCGCATCGCCCAGCGGGGGTTCCCCCACCGTCTCGGGGGTCTCGGAGGGGGCCCCGGCCTGCGCCGTCCCGCCGCCCGCCCGCCGCCCGTCGCCGCCCTCGACCGGGAGCGCTCCGCGCCCACCCCTTCCTGCCCGGCCGGAGCCATGGCGGCGCGCGGCCGGGGGGCGGGCGCGGGGCGCGGGGTGCGGCGCGGCGGGTGGGGCGGGCGGTCGTGGCGGGCGGGCGAGCGGGGCGGCGTGGGCACAGGGGCACCTCCGCGGTGCTGGGGCCGGACGATCGCCCAGAACAGTACGTCCATACGAAATCCGGCCCGCTGCTACGGCCGGACGGCGCGCGGCGGTGTCCCCCGGACGCGCGCCCCCTTCCCCCGTACGCGGTAACGTGACGGGCTGAAGCCGCCGTGCCGCGGGCGCAGAACCGCGGCCGGGCGCCACCCGTGCGGACCGCACGCCGGGAGGCGGCCGGTTCTGCCGGTGGCAGCCGCGCCCCCGGCCGAGAGAACGCCGAAAGAAGACATGGAATCCCTCACCTCCCGCTCCGCGGACCAGAAGCCCCCCGCCGTGTCCGTGGTCATCCCCGTACTCAACGAGGAGCGGCACCTGCGCACCGCGGTGCAGGCGATCCTCGCCCAGCAGTACGACGGCGAACTGGAGGTCGTCCTCGCGCTCGGTCCCTCCACCGACCGCACCGACGAGATCGCCGCGGAACTCGTCCGCGAGGACCCGCGGGTGCACACCGTGCCCAACCCCGCCGGCCGCACCCCGGCCGCGCTGAACGCCGCGATCAAGGCGTCCCGCCATCCGGTGGTGGTCCGCGTGGACGGCCACGGCATGCTCTCGCCCGACTACATCGCCACCGCGGTGCGGCTCCTGGACGAGACCGGCGCGCAGAACGTCGGCGGGGTGATGCATGCCGAGGGCGAGAGCGACTGGGAGCGGGCCGTGGCCGCCGCGATGACCTCGAAGATCGGGGTGGGCAACGCCGCGTTCCACACGGGCGGCACGGCGGGGCCCGCGGAGACGGTCTACCTCGGCGTCTTCAGGCGCACGGCCCTGGAGCAGCAGGGCGGGTACAACGAGGAGTTCATCCGGGCCCAGGACTGGGAGCTGAACTTCCGGATCAGGGAGGCGGGCGGGCTGGTCTGGTTCTCGCCCGAACTGCGGGTCTCCTACCGGCCGCGGCCGAGCGTGCGGGCGCTCGCCCGGCAGTACAAGGACTACGGCCGCTGGCGGCACGTGGTCGCCCGGTACCACGAGGGCTCGATCAACCTCCGCTACCTCGCCCCGCCGACGGCCCTGTGCGCGATCGCCGCCGGCCTGGTGGTGGGCGCGGCTCTCACGCCGTGGGCGCTGCTCGTGCCCGGTGCCTACCTGGCCGCGATCCTGGCGGGCTCGGTCCCCGCGGGCCGGGGGCTGCCCCTGCGGTCGCGGAAGTGGATCCCGGTGGCGCTGGCGACGATGCACATGTGCTGGGGCTGGGGCTTCCTGACCAGTCCCCGCTCCCTGGCCAGGCGGGTCATCGCCAGCCGCCGCTGAGCCCGCCCGCGCCCCCGGTGGCCTGGAGCCGCCCCGCGCGGGGAGCACGCGCAGTCCTGCGCGGCGCGGCGGGGGGCCGAGGGGGAACGCTCACCACGAGTACGCCGGATTGACGTGCATGCACGCGGACGCGTCCGCCCCGTTGAGCGGGTCGGCCGACTTCGGAGCCTTGTCGTCGCCGGTACCGGCGGACTTCGGGTAAGGCCCCGCCAGACGCCAGTCGGCGCCGACGACCAGCGTGACGCCCGTGACGTTCGTCGAGCGCTCGACGGCACTCGGCGGAATACCGAGCGCCTTGGCCACCCGCTGCGCGTCGCCCTCCAGGTCCGCGCTCGGGTAGCGCAGCACCGTCCGCTCCTGCGCGAGCGGTGTCGTCGGGTCCGCGACGGCCCGTGTGAAGCCCTCCCGCCCCAGTTGCTGCGCCACTTCCGAGGCCCGGCCGCTGACGGGTGCCAGCGTGGGCGTGCGGGTGCCGTTCTGGACCCGTACCGCGATCTCGCCGTCCGGTGCCGCCTCGTCCTCGGACGCCGCCGGCGGCGGCGCGGGCTTCTTGCCCCCGGTCTTCTTGCCGTCCAGCGCGAGGTCGTCGCGGACCAGCCTGAAGAGCTGGTCGGCGTCGCCCGGCTTGGGCACGACCCGCGCGCCCACGTAGTCGTACGGCATGGTGGTGCTGGTGATGCGGTCCGCGGGCACCTTCTTCAGCTCGGTGCTGAGGTCGTAGAGCTTCTTGACGGTGTCCAGGCCGTTGTCGACGCGGAGCGCCTTGGTCGCCTCCTCGGCGATGCCGCGCAGCTTGCCCGGGTTGGACAGGGTGGCGTTCTTGCGCAGCTCGCGCACCATCGAGTTCATGTACTGGTGCTGGGCCTTGGTGCGCGCGATGTCGCTGCCGTCCTCGAAGCCGTACCGGGTGCGCAGCCACTGGAGGGCCTGCTCGCCCTTGATGTAGTGGGTGCCCTTGGTCAGCTTCAGCCCGGAGCCGTGGCCCTGGCTGTCCTTCGAGTGGATGTTGGCGTCCACACAGACGGGGACGCCGCCGATGGCGTCGGCCATGGAGACCACGCCCGCGAAGTCGACCATCATGAAGTGGTCGATGTGGATGCCGGTGAGCTGCTCCCAGGTGGCGACCGTGCAGCCGGGGCCGCCGCGCTCCAGCGACTGGTTCGCCAGGGTCCGCTCGGTGCTCGCCGGGTACACGCGGCCGGTCTTCGGGTCGGTGCACTGCGGGATCTGGACCAGGGTGTCCCGCGGCATGCTCACCACGGACATGTTGCTGCGGTCCGCCGAGAGGTGCACCAGCATCTGGACGTCCGCCCGCGGCGCGCCGCCGAAGGTGCTCCGGGCGCCGCCGAGCTTCTGGTTCTCCTTGGTGTCCCGCGCGTCCGAGCCGATGAGCAGGATGTTCAGGGGGGTCTGACCCGCGGCGTTCGGGGTGGGCGCGGGTGCCTTGTGGTCGCCGATGTTCAACGGGTCGGTGCGGATGTTGCCGTTGAGGTGCTGGTAGTACAGGTAGCCGGCGCCCGCCGTGCCGAGTATCAGCACCGAGAGGACGGTCGCCGACCAGCGCAGCACCCGCCGGCCCCGCCGCGGCGCACCGGCGTCGCTGCGCCGCTCGGCACCGGCCGCCTCGCGCCCACCCGGCGGCCCGTGGCGCCCGCCGCGACCACCGGCCGCGACCGCCACCGCCTCTCCGGCAGCGCCTGAGCCCTCCTGGTACAGGCTGTCGTCCCACCCGAGCTCGTGGGCCGACCGGACATCCGGGCCACGCGCCCCGATGGGTACGCCCTCCCCACGTACACCGCTCTGCCTCATGCCCTGCCTCCCCACCCTGCGCCCTTCGGGCCCCCTACGCCCGGTTAGACGCGTGAAACCCCTTGAGGGTTACTTGGCGCAGACCGCCTTGTCGGCTTCGACCTTCTGGATTCCCTCCGGCGCCTTCGACGGAGCGGCTATGGGCACCCCCGCGCCCTTGAAGTCCTGCCCCAGGGTGAGCACGACCGCGGGCAGCCCCTGGTCGTTCTCCTCGCTCTTGCCCGGCTTCATCGCCGAGGCGGGCAGCCCCATGAGGTCGGCCAGCTCACGCGCCTGGTCGGCCTGGTCGGGGGAGTACTCGAGTGTGGTCTTCGCGACGTTGGCGGGGGCGTTGCCCAACTGGCTCGACTTCAGCACGCCCTCGGTGTTCTGCAGCCAGCTCAGGGTCTCCTGGGCGGAGCCCGCCACGGCGCCGCCGTTGTAGATGTTGACGCGCACGTCGGACGCGGCCGACTTGGGACCCTTGAGGCGGTCGGCCTGCTCGGCCTTGTGCTGCGACTCCTTCTTCTTGACCTCGGTCAGCGACACGTCGTCGCGGAGCATCGCGAACAGCGGGTCGGCCTGGGCCTTGTTGACGACGACCGTCGCGTGCACCACTTCGTTCGGGTTGTCCACCACCGGCAGCGTGGTGAACGTGATGTTCTTCGGCGGCACCTTCTTCAGCTCCAGGGCGACGTCCTTGAGGGTGCTGATGTGGCCGATGCCGGTGTCCACGGTCAGCGCCTTGGTCGCCGACTCCGCGAGGCTGGTCAGCTTGCTCGGGCTGGTGAGCGTGTCGCTGGAGGACATCTTCCGCATCAGCGAGCCGAGGAACTGCTGCTGGACCTTGATGCGGTCCAGGTCGCCCTCGTTGCCGAAGCTGTGCCGGGTGCGCACGAACGCCAGCGCCTGCTCGCCCTTGAGGTTGTGGTGCCCGGCGGACAGCTTGAGGTGCGAGTCGGGGTCGTCCACGTCCTTGCCGAGGCAGACGTCGACGCCGCCGACGGCGGCGCTGAGCGTCTTGACCGCGTTGAAGTCGGCCATCATGAAGTGGTCCACGTGCACACCGGTGATCTGGTCGACGGTGCGCATGGTGCAACCCGGGTCGCGGCCGTCCTGACCGAGGCTGGTGTTGAAGCGCACGTCGTCCGTGCCCGGCACGATCCTGGTGGAGCCGTCCGGCTGCTTCGTCGGGCAGTCGGGGATGTCGGTGATCAGGTCGCGCGGGATGCTCAGCGCGGTGGCGTTCGTGCGGTCCTTGGAGACGTGCAGCAGGATGTTGGTGTCCGCGTGCCCGACGCTCCCCTTGTCCCCGTAGCCCTCGTTGCCCTTGCCGGTGCGCTTGTCCGTGCCGATCAGCAGGACGTTGAAGGCCGCGTCCTTGGCGAAGCCGCTGCTGCCCGCACCGGCGACGTCGGTGGTGTTGATGTTGTTGTCCAGGTGCCGGTAGTAGAGGTACCCGGCCGTGCCCGTGCCGACCAGCACGAACGCCATCACGCCGCCGGTCCACAGCAGCGCCTTCTTCGCCGTGGACTTCTTCTTCGGCCGTCCGCGGCGGCGGCCCGGCGCCGGCTCCTGGACCGGGCGCCGCCTGCGCTGCCCGGGCACCCTCGGGGCGTCCACGTCCTCCTGGGGCGGCGCACCGCGCCCGCCGGCCCGGCGGCCGGGCGGGCGCCGGCCCGCGGCGTCCGCCCCGGTGGCGCGCTGCGCCGACCGCTCACCCTGCTGGGGGCGGCGCCGGCCGCCGCCCTGCCGCTCCGCGGCACGGCCGCCGCGCCCACCGCCGCGCTGGCCCGGCATGGGCGACTGCCCAGCGGAGGGGTTCAGTCGCAGTTCGTAATCGCCGGTGTCCGGGTTCAGTACCCACTGGTCTGCGGGGTCGATGTCGTCCGACCGCCCACGGCCTTGCGCGTCCACGGTTGTCCGTCCTCCGTCGGGGCCACGCGGCGCCTTCCCCCTTGCCTGTCGAGGCGCTCGGTGAGTCGTCCAGCAGTGTGCGACCAAGTGGCCTGGTGCACCGGACCGCTCACACTATCCGCCCACTTCAGTACGGAACGACGACGGTGACAAATTCCACGTCCCTACAACCGGGCAATCCCCCGCAATTCCGCGAAACGAAGGGCCCCCGTTGGCGATCGTTTTACTCCTGTGGGGTACTTCGGGCCATGCTCGGGTGCGGTAGCCCTCATCCGCACGTGTCCTGCGCCGCCGTATTGCCCCGGAATGTCGGGGCTGGAGAACGCCTCGCTCCGCCGTTCCTGTCGTGCGCACCCTCCCGCGGCGCGTGGACGACCTCCACGGGAGCGTCCGTACGGAGCTGGCCGAAGAGCTTTTCCGCCGCGTTTCTGACGAGTTGATCACGATTGGCGTTGCCGGGGTACGGGCGGCGGGGCAGGGTCAGGAACTGGATATGTCCTGTGGGGATGTTGCGCACGCCCCGCACCAGGTCGTAAAGGCCCCGCAGGCTCGCCAGGCCCGGATCGGTCGTCAGCGACGACGTCGCCGCGTCCAGCACCGGGTAGAGGCGGCCCGGGTTGAGCAGCACGCCGTTGCTGCGCACCTTGGCCACCAGGGCGCCCAGGAAGCGCTGCTGGCGGTCGATGCGGTCGGTGTCACTGCCGTTGCCCAGGCTCTTGCGGGCGCGCACGTAGCCGAGGGCCTGCTCGCCGTCGAGGGTCTGCCGTCCTGCGGGCAGTGCCAGGTGGGCGTCGGCGTCGCGCACGGGCTGCCTGAGGCAGACCCGCACGCCGCCCAGCGCGTCCACCATCCGCCTGAAGCCCCGGAAGTCGATGATCATGTAGTGGTCGACGCGGATGCCGGTGAGCTTCTCGACGGTGCGGACCGTGCAGGCCGAACCGCCGGTCTCGAAGGCGTGGTTGAACATCGCCCGGACCGGCCGGGTCCCGGTGCCGTCGCGCCTGCGGCAGGCCGGCACCTGCACCATCAGGTCGCGCGGGACGGAGACCGCCGTCGCCCGGCGCCGGTCGGCCGCGAGGTGCAGCAGGATCGTGGTGTCGGAGCGCTGGGTGCCGTTGTCGTGGCCGTACCTGCGGTTGACCGCGCCCGCCCTGCTGTCGGAGCCGATCAGCAGGATGTTCTGGGCGCCGCGGACCAGTGCCGTGGGCCGCTCCTTCTCGTACCGCTCCAGTTCGGCGGCCGCGCCCGTGTCCGCGGTGATGTTGCCGTTCAGCTCCTCGTAGGCCACCCAGCCCGCCCCGCCGGCGGCCAGCACGAGCACGGCGCCTCCCAGCGCCGCCCCGCGCAGCATGCGGCGCCTGCGGCGGACGGCGCCCGTGCCGGTGGGGGCGGAGCCGGCGGGGGTGCCGGGTGCGGGCGGTACGGACGCGCGGTCGTCCGGGCGCTCGGGCTCCGGCGTGCCCTCGGTGTCGGCCACCTGTGCATCCACCCCCTCGGGACGTCGGTGCCCGGCCCGGCCCGGCAGCGGCTGCCCGGCCGGTGCCCGGGCTGTCCCTACGACCATGACCCGCCGGCGCCGCCGCGGCGCGCGGACCCCGGGGCGCACGGGGCCGAACGGGTGGTGCGGGGGCCGGGTGGCGCGGGAGGCGAGTCTGCCGGGAGGCGGGTGGTCCGGGAGGCGGGTGGCAGGCGCGGGCGTCCCGCCCGGGGGTTCCTTGACCGTGTGGCTAGCGGGCGGTGGCCGTCACCCGCTCGGTCCCGATGCGCTTGTCCAGGGTGTCTCCGGCGAGCTGCTCCGGGTGGCGGCAGAGCACCACGGAGCCATCTGCCGCCAGCGGTGCGTAGAGCCCGGCGCTCAGGCCGTCCCAGGTGTCGTAGCCGCGCGTGGACAGCAGCCGGCAGCCCGGGCCCGTCAGGCCGAGTCCCGGGGCGTCGGCCGCGGCGCGCGCCGCCACCTGCGCACCGGACAGCTCGGCGCCGGCGACGATCAGCGCGGGCGCGGCGGGGTCGACGGGCGCGAACGGCGTGAAGCGGTCGCCCTGGCCCGGTACCTCCACCGCGTAGTCGGTGAAGCCCTCCGGGGGCTGCGGGAAACGGCCGCCCAGCGGGCGCAGTGCGAGCGCCACGCGCTCCCCGCGGCAGGCGCGCGCCGCATCGAGCGCATCAGGCCCGCTGACCACCAGATCCGCCTCCGCCGGGTCACCGCCGACATCCGCGATCACACCCGCCGAGGAGCAGGCCAGCAGCCACACCGCGGTCTGCCAGTGCGCGGGCAGCAGCAGGGCGAGCCGGTCACCCGGCTCGGCCGCGAGATCGCCCTGGAGGAGGTTCGCCGTCTTGGCCACCCAATTGGCGAAGGTCGCCACGGACAATTCGACGCGTTCACCCGTCGCGTCGTCGTAGAAGGTCACCAGAGGGCGGCCCGGGTCCGCGGCGAGTGCGGATCGCAGCAGGTCGGCGGGGGTGCGGTCGGTGGTGTTCACGCCGCTAAGCCTACGCGGGCGCCTCGGACGGATGCGGCCGGGCGGGGGAGGCGGGGGCCACCCGGTTGGGCCGACGGCGCGTCAGCCGGGGCTGAGCGGGAGCGCGGGGTGAAATGGACAGTTTTGCTGGCATCTGTCAACGATCGGATGCATGCGTGGATTTCTTGCTTCCTCAGCGGGCGTCACATGCGTGGCCGCCCTTTCCCTGCCCTTCACCCTTCCGTCCGGTGCCCGGGCGGCGACCGCCGCGCCGTCCGCGCCGGTGGCCGGTGCCGCCTCGGGCGGTACGCGGTCCCTGCCGCTGGCCCCCCTCGCGGCCGACCGTGCCCTGGGAGGCGCACCGGCACGGGGGCTGACACAGCGTCATGTCTCTCCCTTCTCCCTCCTCGGCGTCGCCTGGGACGACCCGGACGCCCGACTCGACGGCCGGGTCCAGGTCCGCACCCGCCCGGCCGGCGGCACCACCTGGTCGCGCTGGCGCGACGTCCCGACGCACGCCCACGACCATGCGCCCGACCCGGGTTCCGCGGAACGCGCCGGGCCCCGGGTGGGCGGCGCCACGGCACCACTGTGGGTGGGCAGGTCGGACGGCGTCCAGGTCCGGGTGACACCCGCGGTGCGGGGCGGCAAGGGAGCGCCCGCCGAACGGGGGAGCACGGACGCGGCGGGGGGAGGCGGCACGGACGCCGCGGAGAGAGGCGGCCCGGGCGCCGCCGGGGGACGCGGGACGGGCGCCACCGGCGGAGGGGGTGACGGCGCGGGCCGGAGGGCTGCGGACGGCGTGCCGACCGGTGCGGACGCGGAGCCGGTGTCCACGGGGCCGGTCGCGCGGCGGGGGGACGGCGGACCGGACGACGGCGGAACCGGTGGGGCGGCGAGCCCGCTGCCCGACGGGCTGCGGCTGGAACTCGTCGACCCCGGCACCGCGGACGGCGCTCCCGCGGTGCGCGGAACGCCCGCGGCCACGGCGAGCACAGCGAGCACGGTGAGCGCCGCGGCCCGGGCTGGCGGGGCGGCGGCGGGTCGGCCGAGCGGTGCCGCCTCCGCGGAGCCGGGCACGGCGGAGCCGGTGGCCGCGTCACCCGCCGTCCGTGACGCCGTCCCCGACACGGTCCGTGACGCGGTCCGTGACGCCGTCCCCGACGCGGCGCCGCGGCCGGTCATCGTCAGCCGCGCGGACTGGGGTGCCGACGAGAGCCTGCGGGAGAGCGGGTTCCGCTACACCGGGACGGTGAAGGCCGCCTTCGTGCACCACACCGACACGGGCAACGACTACACGTGCGCCCAGGCCGCCGAGGTGGTCCGCGGCATCTACCGCTACCACGTGGAGACCATGGGCTGGCGGGACATCGGCTACAACTTCCTCGTCGACAAGTGCGGGACGGTCTACGAGGGCCGGGCGGGCGGCGTGGAGAAGGCGGTCATGGGCGCCCACACCATGGGGTTCAACACGGACAGCACCGGTATGGCCGTCCTCGGCACCTTCACGGACGAGGACCCCCCGCAGGCGGCCGTGGACGCGCTCGCCGGGCTCGCCGCCTGGAAGCTCGGCCTGACGGGGGCCGACCCCGCGGGCACCACCTCGCTCACGTCCGCAGGCGGCAACCTCTTCCCCGCGGGCGAGCAGGTCCGGATGAACGTCGTCTCGGGCCACCGCGACGGCTACAACACCGACTGCCCCGGTACCCGCTTGTACGGCATGCTCGGCACGGTCCGCAGCAGCGCCGCGGCGCTCCAGGGCCGCTGAGCGGCGCGCCCACCCGGCCGCCGGGCCGGGCGTGCGGGCCCGGGCGCCTCCCCGGCGCGCCCACCCGGCCGAAACGCCGGGTAGCGGCCCCGGTCCTTCTGCCTAGACTGGCCGGCCGGAAGAACCTCCGGCCGGCCTAAGCAGGAAAGCAGAGACGACAGGTGACAGAAGCGATCCTTCTGGTCGGGGGCAAGGGCACCCGGCTGCGCCCGCTCACGGTCAACACGCCGAAGCCGATGGTGCCGGCGGCGGGCGTGCCGTTCCTCACGCACCAGTTGGCGCGGGCCCGGGCCGCGGGCGTCGAGCACATCGTGATGGCGACGTCCTACCTGGCCGAGGTCTTCGAGCCGTACTTCGGCGACGGCTCGGCGTTCGGGCTGCACCTGGAGTACGTCACGGAACGGGAGCCGCTCGGTACCGGCGGCGCCATCCGCAACGTCTCCTCCCGGCTGCGCTCCGGCCCCGAGGACCCGGTGCTCGTCTTCAACGGCGACATCCTCACGGGCCTCGACATCCGCGCCCTGGTCGCCGCCCACGCCTCCTCCGGCGCCGATGTGTCCCTGCACCTGACCCGGGTCACCGACCCGCGGGCGTACGGCCTGGTGCCGACCGACGACACCGGCCGTGTGCTGGCCTTCCTGGAGAAGCCCGGCTCGCCGGAGGAGATCGTCACCGACCAGATCAACGCGGGCGCGTACGTGTTCCGGCGCTCCGTCATCGACAGCATCCCCGAGGGCCGTCCGGTCTCCGTGGAGCGCGAGACGTTCCCGGGGCTGCTGGCCGCCGGCGCCCATCTGCAGGGGATGGTCGACTCCACCTACTGGCTGGACCTGGGCACCCCCGAGGCCTTCGTGCGCGGCTCCGCGGACCTCGTCCTCGGACGCGCGCCGTCGCCCGCGGTGCCGGGCCGCTGCGGGGACCGCCTGGTGCTGCCCTCGGCACGGGTCGCGCCTGGTGCCAAGCTCAGCGGCGGCACGGTGGTGGGCGAACGTGCGCTGATCGGCGCGGGCGCGCGGCTGTCGGGCAGCGCGGTGCTGTGCGACGCGGTGGTGGAGCCGGGCGCGGTGGTCACCGACTCGCTGATTGGCGAGGGTGCCCGGGTGGGGGCGCGCACGGTGGTCACCGGCGCGGTCATCGGTGACGGGGCGTCGGTGGGTGCCGACAACGAACTGCTCGCCGGTGTCCGGATCTGGTGCAACGCGTCTCTTCCCGCGGGCGCGGTGCGGTTCTCCCCCGACCGGTGAGGGTGCGCCCCCGCGGGGGGCCGCTCACGCGAAGCCGCCCCCGGCCGGGAGACCGGGGGCGGTGGTGTCGACGGGGTACGGCTCAGTAGCCGTGGCCCTTGACGTCGATGTCGACGTTCCGCGAGCAGTCGATGTTGTCGTTGGCGGCCGACAGGATCGGCACGTCGATGACGCGGATGCTGTTGCAGTTCAGCACGTTGTTGTCGTTGCTGATGTCGTCCTGCGCCGAAGCCGTCCCGGCAGCAACGCCCGCCAGCGCCAGAGCAGTGAACGAGGTGGCGAGGGTCTTCTTGAGCATCATGTTTCTTGTTTCTCCTTGAGGAGTGGGGGTAATTCCGCGGATGTGAAGTCCACGTTTGCTGGCGTCGGCCGACCGGCCCACGGAAGCGCACCCTGACGGGTTGTGCATTTCGTGGGAGTCAGTATCGGGCGCTGCCAATTGGTGAACGAACCGGAAGCCCGCCAGGTATTGATCCGAACGGGTGCCGTTTCATCGTCCTACCGCATCGGAGGCCGCATTTGTTTCCGGCGCCTCGACATGCCCCACATTGGTGGCGCAGTCGATGTTGTCGTTACCGGTCGACAGGACAGAGACCTCGGCAATGCGCAGGTTGAAGCAGTTGAGCACCTGTGAATCCTTCACGACGTACACGTCGTTGTCGGCCTGCGCGACGCCGGATCCGGCGGCGAGCACGGTCGCCGAGGAGAGCGACACGGCGGCGATTCTTTTCAGGATCACGAAGAGCCTCTGTTCGTATCGAACGCATTGCGTACTTCGTCCTGCGAGGCATTCGGGTGTCTTCGCCCGGATGCCGGACAGGCAGTGCTTGCACTGGGGTTCTGTCTCTGTCTTGTGTGTTACTGCGCTGATAAACGAGGGGCGGTGCGCCGAGTTGTGCTGCCGAATGAGTGAACCGGGCACGGTAAACGCCTCCTGTCAGGAGGCGGTGCCCGATCCGGCCGCCGGATGCGCTGTCCGTGATTGTCCGGGCGATGAATGCCGAGGAATTCGTTGAATGGCCGTCCCGCGCTGTGGTCCGTCCCGCGCTGTGGCCGGTCCTGGGTTGCGGCCGTCCTGGGCTGTGGTCGGTCCTGGCCTGTGGCCCGTTCCGCCGCGGCGGGCCGTTCCCGCGGCGGGTCGGGGTCAGAGCAGGCCGATGTCCGTGCGCGGCATCCGGGGGGCGCGGCGGGCCGGGGCCCTGCCGCTGAGCAGGAGCAGCCGCGCGGCACGGTGCCGCTGGCCGGCGTACGGCTCCAGGAGGCGCAGCATCTCCTCGTCGTCGGCGTTGCGGTCACCGTTCAGCGCGTAGCCGACGATGCCCGGCAGGTGGAGGTCGCCGACGGTCACCTCGTCCGGTGCGCCGTGGCTGCGCTGCACGGTCTCCGCGGACGTCCAGGATCCGATGCCCGGCACCAGTTCGAGCCGGGCGCGGGCCTCGCGGGGCGGCAGGTCCACGGCCTCCTCCAAGCGCCGGGCCACCCTTACCGCCCGCAGGATCGTCGACGAGCGCTTCTGGTCGACGCCGGCGCGGTGCCACTCCCAGGACGGGATCAGCGCCCAGGTGCGCGGCGCCGGCATCACGTGCAGCCGGTCGGGCGCGGGTCCCGGCGCGGGCTCGCCGTACGCACGCACCAGCCGCCGCCACGCCCGGTACGCCTCGATGGTGGTGACCTTCTGCTCCAGGACGGAGGGGATCAGCGACTCCAGGACCAGGCCGGTGCGGGTCAGGCGCAGCCCCGGCCTGCGGCGCTGGGTCAGGGCGACCAGGCGGTGCCGGGGCACGAGGGCCGACGGGTCGTCCGCGGCGCCGAGCAGTTCGGGGAGCCGGTCGAGCAGCCAGGGCGCCCCCGGTCCCCAGGCGGCGGCCTCGACATCGGCACCGCTCACCGCCACACGCAGCGTGCCGGGCCCCGCGGGGGTGCGGGTGGCGCGCCACACCGAGCCGTCCGGCAGCGCACGGACCGTGGGGTCGCCGCCGCCGCGGCGCAGCGGCCCGAGCACCAGGCCGAGGTCGAGCGGGCCCGGCGGCGTCCAGCGACGGGTCAGGGCCGTGGTCCGGCAGACGCCTGCGGGAGCGGTGGGGGCCGCGGGCGCAGTGGGAGCGGCGGGGGCAGCGGGGGCGGACAGGCCGCCCGCTGCCGCCGGGCCCGCGGCAGCCCGGGGGTACTGCGCGGGTACGGCGGCGTGGCCGCCGCGCACCGATGTGCGCGTGGGGCGGCGGGGGGCGAAGCGTCCTGCCACGGTGCCGGTCCTTTGCGTAGCGCCGATGAGGCGGTGCCTGTCGCGGCCGGGCGCCCGGGGGCACCTCGTTCCGCGATGCGGCTGCGCACTGTGCACCCTACGTCCATCCGAGACGGCACCCCGGCCCGGGCCCGGGCGCCCCGGGGCGGCGGCGCGGTTGCCCGTGTGGGTCCCCGCCACTCCTGCGGACGCACCGTGCGCGCGGCGATGGCCGCCGGTGAGCCACGGGCCGCGGGGCCACGGGCCGCCGGAGTGGCGGGGTGGCGAGGTGCCGGGGTACGGGCATGCCGGAGCGCCGATGTGCGGCGCCGCCGGGACCGCCGGTTCACCGCGTCTCGACGAACCCCTCCGTGTCCCGTACCGGCCGCGCCTTCGGCAGCCGCGCGGGGTGCCCGATCGCCACCGCTCCCATCGGGTCCCACCCGGCGGGCAGTGCGAGCACCTCGCGGACCACCTCGCGGCAGAACATCGTCGACGAGACCCACGCGGAGCCCAGCCGCTCGCCGGCGAGGGCGACGAGGAAGTTCTGCACGCCCGCGCCCATGGCCACCACGAACATCTCGCGCTCCGCGCCGTCCCGCCGGGCGTCCCCGTAGGAGTGCGCACCGTCCGTGACGAGGCAGGGCACCGCCAGGTAGGGGGCGGCCCGCAGCACCTCGCCGCGGCGCACCCGCGCGGCGATGGACGCCTCGGACCTGCCGTCGGCGCGCAGGTCGGCGATCCAGGCGTCCCGCATCGCGTCCAGCAGGCGGGTGCGGGAGTCCTGCGACTCCAGCAGGACGAAGCGCCAGGGGGTGGTGTGGTGCGGCGCCGGGGCGGTGACCGCCGCGGCCACCGCCCGGCGCACGGCCCCCGGGTCGACGGGCTCGCCGGTGAACTCCCGGACCGTACGCCGCTGGGTCACCGCCTCCCGCACCGCCTCCGAGGTGCCGAGCCGGAACATGTCGTCCAGTGCCACGCGCACCAGGGCCCGCGCGCCCTGCGCCTCGTCCGCGCCGGACCCGCTCCCGGTGCCGCCCGGCCCGTCGCCGGTGCCGTCCGGCCCGCTCTCCGCTCCGTCCCGGGCGCCGGTCGCCGGCGTCAGGTGCGGCAGGCCGCGCACCACGGCCACCGGCAGCCCGGCGGTCTTGCCCTTGACCAGGTCGCCCGCGGCGGCGAGCTCGTCGGCGGTGGCGATGACGGTGGACTGGAGCGCGTTGCCGTGGGCGTCGACGCCGCCCCGCAGGTCGTCCAGGACGCGGACGCCGGACGCGCCGATGGCGACATCGGTGAGGCCGTTGCGCCAGGGGCGGCCGAAGGTGTCGGTGACCAGCACGCCGACGTCAACCCCGAGCACGTCGCGCAGTCCGGCACGGACCGCCCGCGCGGAGGCGTCCGGGTCCTCGGGCAGCAGTAGGACCGTACCGGCCGGGGTGTTGGAGGCGTCCACTCCCGCCGCGGCCATCACCAGCCCCTGGCGGTTCTCGACGATGCGCAGGGAGCCGCGGCGGGCCACCACCCGCACCGTCTCGGCGTCGATGGCCGCCTCGCGGTCGGCCGCCTCCACCACCCGGCCCTCCGCCTTGGAGACGATCTTCGAGGTGACCAGGACCACATCGCCGTCCGCGAGGCCCGGCTCGGCGGCCGCGATCAGCTTGGCGAGGTCGTCGCCGGGCTGCACCTCGGGCAGGCCCTGCACGGCCCAGACGTGGTACGAGGCGGTGGAGTGCGCCGGCGGGCCACCGGCCGTCGCGCGCGTGCCGGCGGTCATGCGCGCACCTCGTCGGCCAGGGCGAGCGCTTCCCCGGCCATCCGGGCCGTGGCGTCGACGTCGGTCATCATCAGGGGGACCGCCCGGCAGCGGATCCCGGCGGCCGTCACCCGCTCCACAGCCGCGGCGTCCACCGTGTCGACGAGCCAGCCGTCCAGCAGGCCGGATCCGTAGTGCTCGGCGACGGCGGCGGCGGTGGACTCCACGCCGACCGCGGCGAGCACCTTGTCGGCCATGCCGCGCACCGGCGAGCCGCCGACGATGGGGGAGAGGCCGACGACCGGCACCCCGGCGTCCGCGATCGCCTCCCTGATCCCGGGCACGGCGAGGATGGTGCCGATGCTCACCACCGGGTTCGACGGCGGGAAGAGGACGGTGTCGGCCTCCGCGATCGCCTCCAGGACGCCCGGCGCGGGCTTGGCCCGGTCGGCGCCGACGGGCACCACCGCGTGCGCGGGCACCGAGGCGCGCAGCCGCACCCAGTACTCCTGGAAGTGGACGGCGCGCTGCTCGCCGCCCGCGGCCGAGCGGCCTCCCGGCCCCTCCGTGCCTTCGGTGACTCCCGTGCCGTCCGTCCCGTCCGGGGGGAGGGTGACGGCGACGTGGGTCTCGACGCGGTCGTCGGTCATGGGGATGAGCCGTACGCCCGGCTGCCAGCGGTCGCACAGCGCTTCGGTGACGGCGCTCAGCGGGTAGCCGGCGCCGAGCATCTGGGTGCGGACGACATGGGTGGCGAAGTCGCGGTCGCCGAGGCCGAACCAGTCGGGTCCGACACCGTACGCGGCGAGCTCCTCCTTGAGGTGGAACGTCTCGTCGGTGCGCCCCCAGCCCTGCTCCTCGTTGATCCCGCCGCCGAGGGTGTACATCACCGTGTCGAGGTCCGGGCAGACCCGCAGGCCGAAGAGGTGGATGTCGTCGCCGGTGTTGCCGATGACGGTGATCTCGGCGTCCGGGACCGCTTTCTTGAGACCACGCAGGAACCGGGCACCGCCGATGCCGCCTGCCAGAACCACAATGCGCATAACGCCCAGTCTGGCAGGCGGGTACGACAATGCGTCGGGCGCGGCCCGGGTCGGGCGCCGGGAGCCGCGGCGGCGCAGGCCAGGCGGTCCCGGGCGGCCGGGTGCGGGCCCGCCGGGTGCGGGCCCGCCTTCCGGTGCGAGGGCCCGGACCCGGGGTCAGGGCGACGTGGCCGTCACGGGGTCGGTGGGCCCGGTGGGGCCGGTCGACTCGTCGGGTGCGGTCGTTCGGTGGGGCGCCGGATGGTGCCGGGTGGCGCGGCGTGCGGAGCGGACCGGCATCTCGGTCAGGCCCGGGTGGTAGATGTGCAGGCTGACGGCGGGTTCCAGGGAGTCGTTGACGACACCGTGCACGTAGCCGGGGGCGAAGACGCGCTGGGCGCCGGCGGTGAGGGTGTGGGCGCCGCGCCGGGTGTGCTCGGTGAGCGCGCCCTCCAGGACGGTCAGCACACCGCAGGACGGGCCGTGGTCGTGCGTTCCGCTGCCCTGGCCGGGCACCCAGGTCAGCAGCCACATCTCGTATCCGGGTCCGGTGCGCAGCCGGTGGTACCAGCGGGTGGTGGTGTCGTAGCGCACCAGGTGGCGCCATTGCGCGGGGTCGGCGGCGACCTCGCGGGCGAGGCCGGCGAACTCGGCCACGGTGGAGGGGTGCTCGGGGGCGGGCCCAAGGAGGTGCAGGACCTCCAGGAGGTCGCCGGCGATCTGCAGATCGCTGTCGCTGTTCATGACGGCGGAAGGTCCTTGGAGAGTGCGGGGGTGTCGCGGACGACCGCCGGGGTTCGGCGGTCGGGTCGGCCGGAGCGTCAGAGGCTCAACAGCAACGACAGCGACAGCTCACGCGCGCGAGGGCAGCACTGGAGGACCCGGTGGGCCGGGTCGCGGTGAGCGCCGAGTTCGCGAGCATGCCCACAAGGACATCGACTCACACCTCCGTTGTCAATCGGATGTCGGGTTTGGGAGGGATGTTTCACCCCATCCGGTTGCCCAACTGGACGAAAGGTTTGTGCAGCAGGGAGGGTGGAGCGGGGCCCGCACGGCACGGGCCGCGGCTGAGGCCCGGCGCTCCGTCCGCCGTCCCCCCCGGTCTCCTGGACCTGCCGAAGCCGTCGGGGATCCGGCGAACCTCGACGATCCGGCCCCGTGGCTGAACTGGATCGGTGTGTCCTACGTCTTTCCCTGTGAAGGGCCACGGCGGCCGCGGCGGGTCCGCGGAGGCCGCGCGGCACTCTGCGGAGCCCGGCGGGACCCCCCGGGACCGGTGCGATGACCGGCTTCCGGGGCGTGCCTTCGGCCTGCGTCGGGTTTATGCGGATTTGAACACTTTCGGCAAGGGGTTGGTTCCGCAGAGTGAATACGGGGCTCAATAGCAGATCTCGGCTTGACTGCCCCGGAGTGTCGCACTTGTAATTTCACTCGTGTCGTTCGGCCGGAATCGGTACGGGCGCACCACGGGGTCGCAAAGACAGACGAGGGGCACATATGACCGAGCTGTTTGAGGAACTGCTGGTCGAGGCCGATGAGGAACTCGGCTGGCAGGAGCGCGCGCTCTGCGCTCAGACCGACCCTGAGTCCTTCTTCCCCGAGAAGGGCGGCTCCACTCGCGAAGCAAAGAAAGTCTGCCTTGCGTGTGAAGTCCGCTCCGAATGCCTCGAATACGCACTTGCGAACGATGAACGGTTCGGTATCTGGGGCGGCTTGTCCGAGCGTGAGCGCCGCCGTCTGAAGAAGGCCGCCGTCTGACGTCCCTTCGGAGCAGCGCACCACTCGCGCCGGGACCGCGGCCCTGAGCGGCCGGCCCGAGCACCGGCGCACACCGCTTGCGCACTCCGGCGCCTTCCAGGGGCCCTCGACTTGCCGCGCGGCTCCTTCCGGGATGCGGCACGCACCCGCGCGCCCCTCGGACGGGTACGGAGCGGAACGGGTACGGAACGGGAGCCTAGGGAACGGGAACCGGGGGGACACGGGCTCCGAGCGGGCCCCGAGGCCCGCTGCGCGCCGTCCGCCTCGGACACGGAACCGCGGAACCGCCCCCGCCCAACGGACACGGAACCACGGATTCGTCCCCGCCCGACGGGTGCGGAAGCGCCTCCCACCGCGCGGCCTCGCGGCAGGCGACGCCGCCCGGGTCGGGCGCGCCACCGCCCCCGGGTTCCGGCGGCCCGCCCCGCCCGAGTCCCGGGCGCATCGCGTCCGAGTCCCGGCACCGTCCCGTGCGGCGCGGTGTGGCGGCGCCCGGCCGGCGCGGCCGGAGGCCCCTCGGTGGCGGGTTGTCCACAGGCGGCGGTTGGCCGTGCGGGCCAGCCGTTAGTGTGGGCCTTCGTCCGAGACGCACCGCGACCCGAGTCGGCACCCGGTGCGTCCACCGCAGTCCAGCGAACCGGGGCCCGTACCTCGATGTCCGTGCACAGTCATTCGGCCACGCAGTATGCAGCCGCCGCCACAGGGTTCGGCGGGGCGGGGCAGGCGCTGTCCGACCCGGCCCACCAGGCGTTCTCCGACCCGGCCACGCCACCGGAGTTCCCGCGGCATGTCGTCACCGCCGTGCTCGTCTCGCACGACGGCGCCCGCTGGCTCCCCGACGCCCTCGCCGGCCTGCTCGGCCAGGACCGCCCGGTGCAGAGCGTGGTGGCCGCCGACACCGGCAGCGCCGACGACTCCGCACGCCTGATCGCCGAGGCCATCGGCCCCGACCGCGTGCTGCACCTCGCGCGGCGCACCGGATTCGGCGCCGCCGTCGAAGAGGCCGCCCGCACCGCAGGCGCCCTCACCCCGGACGATCTGCCCTACCTCAAGCGCCCCAGCGGCTGGGACCCGGTCACCCGGAGCTGGCGTGACGAGGCGTACGACATGCCCGACCTGCCCTACGGCGAGCCCGAGCAGTGGCTCTGGCTGCTGCACGACGACTGCGCCCCGGAGGCCGGCGCCCTCGCCGAACTGCTGCGCGTGGTGGAGCAGGAGCACGAGGCCGGCAAGGACGTCGCCGTCGTCGGACCCAAGCTCCGCGGCTGGTACGACCGCCGCCAGCTCCTCGAAGTCGGCGTCTCCATCGCCAACAGCGGCCGCCGCTGGACCGGACTCGACCGCCGCGAGCAGGACCAGGGCCAGCACGACCAGGTGCGGCCCGTGCTCGCGGTCTCCACCGCCGGCATGCTGGTCCGCCGCGACGTCTTCGACGCGCTCGGCGGCTTCGACCGCCGACTCCCGCTGATGCGCGACGACGTCGACCTGTGCTGGCGCGCCCAGACCGCCGGCCACCGCGTCCTGATCGCTCCGGACGCCGTCGTGCGCCATGCCGAGGCGGCCTCCCGCGAGCGCCGCACCGTCGACTGCGTCGGCCGCACCTCGGCCTCACCGCACAAGGTCGACAAGGCGGGCGCGGCCTACACCCTCCTGGTCAACACCCGCTCCGCCGTGCTGCCCTGGGTGCTGCTGCGGCTGGTGCTCGGCACCTTGCTGCGCACCCTCGCCTACCTCGTCGGCAAGGTCCCGGGCCAGGCGCTCGACGAGATCACCGGCCTGCTCGCGACACTGCTGCGGCCCGAGCGGATCCTCGCCGCCCGGCGCGGTCGAGGGGCGCCCGCCGTCGAGAAGGACGAACTGCGTCCGCTGTTCCCACCGCCCGGCGCCACCGTACGGCTCACCATCGAGCAGGCCGCGGCCAACCTGGTGGGCCGCTCCGACCCGGAGGTCGCGGCCGGAGCCGGACGGCACGGCGGCGCCGTCGAGTCAGGACCCGGCGGCGACGACGCCGACTTCCTGGAGATCGAGCAGTTCGCCCGCCTCAAGCGGATCGCCCGCAAGCCCGGTCCGATGCTCTTCGTGGTGCTGCTCCTCATCTCCCTCGTCGCCTGCCGCGCCCTGCTCGGCAGCGGTGCCCTCTCCGGCGGTGCCCTGCTGCCCGCCCCGGCCGACGTCTTCGAGCTGTGGGGCCGTTACGCGGACGGCTGGCACCCGGTCGGGACCGGCGGTACCGAGTCCGCGCCGCCCTACCTGGCCGTCGTCGCGCTCCTCGCGACCCTGCTGTTCGGCTCCACGGGCCTCGCGGTCACCGTGCTGCTGGTCTGCTCGGTGCCGCTGGCCGGCTTCACCGCCTACTTCGCCTCGCGGCCGCTGGTGGAGTCCCGGCTGCTGCGCGCCTGGGCCAGCGTCGCCTACGCCTTCCTGCCCGCCGCCACCGGCGCGCTCGCGGGCGGCCGGCTCGGCACCGCGGTGCTCGCCATCCTGCTGCCGCTCATCGCGCGCGCGGGCGTCGCGGCCGGCGGACTGGCCGCAGGCACCGCACCGGGCACCCGCGGCAGTTGGCGTGCCACCTGGGCCTACGCCCTGCTGCTCACGGTGACCACCGCCTTCACGCCCATCGTCTGGCCCCTCGCACTGGTGCTCGGCCTCGGCGTGCTCGTCGTGCGCCGCGACGACCTCGCGGCGCACGGGCTGCGCTTCCTGGCCGCACTCGGCACGCCCCTGCTGATCCTGGCCCCCTGGTCGCTCTCGCTGCTGCCCTTCGGCTTCTTCAGCGAGGCGGGCCTGCCGTACGGGAAGGGCGCGGCGTCCGCGCTCGACCTGCTGGGCGCCTCGCCCGGCGGCCCCGGCACCCTCGCCGGACTGCTGCTGATCGGGATCCCGCTCGCCGCCCTCGCCGCCCTGCTCCGCGGCGAGCGGCAGGCGGCCGTGTTCACCGCCTGGGCCGTCGCCCTCGCCGCTCTGCTCTTCGCGGTGCTCTCCAACTCCTCCACCTGGGCCGGCCCCGCCACCCTGGTGTACGGCATCGCGCTCCTGGCGGCGGCGACGGTCGGAGCCGACGGGGCACGCGCACGCGTGGCGGAGCTGAGCTTCGGCTGGCGGCAGCCGGTCGCCGCGCTCATCGCCCTGGCCGCGGCGGTGGGACCGCTGGTGGCCGCCTTCTCCTGGATGGCCGGCGGCGCCGACGGCCCCGTGGAGCGGCGCGACCCGGTGCAGGTGCCCGCGTTCGTCGCGGAGGAGAGCGGCACCCAGGACCAGGCGCGCACCCTCGTGCTCGACGGTGACTCCGCCGCCAGGGTCTCGTACAGCCTCGTGCGCGGCTCGGGCGCCCGGCTCGGCGACGCCGAGCTGGCCGGCGCGCTCGGCGACAACTCCCGGCTGGACAAGGTGGTCGCCAACCTCGTCGCGGGCTCGGGAGCCGACCAGGCCGCGCAGCTCGGCGGCTTCGCCGTGCGCTATGTACTGGTGCAGGACGGCGCGCCCCGGCAGATGAGCCGCGTCCTGGACTCCACCCCGGGCCTGACCAGGCTCAGCCAGCAGGACGGCACCGCACTGTGGCGCCTCGACCGGCAGGTGGCACGCGCGGTCGTGGTACCGCCGCCCGGTGCCGGTGCCGGTGCCGGTGCCGCCGAGCCCGTGCCGGTCGCCGCCGGGCCGGTCGAACTGCACACCACCATCCCGTCCGGTGCCCAAGGACGCCTGCTGCGCCTGGCCGACACCGCGGACCCGAGCTGGACGGCCACGCTGGACGGCCGTCCGCTGGCCAGGACGACGGTCGACGGCTGGGCCCAGGGCTTCCGGCTGCCCGCCGCCGGCGGTCGTCTGGACGTCACCTTCGACACCCCGATCGGCCACACCGTCTGGCTCTGGGCGCAGGCCGCCCTCGCCGTGGTGCTGGTCGTCCTCGCCCTGCCGGGCCGGCGCCGCGACGTCGACGACGACATGCCCGAGGAGCCCGTGGTGCCCGCCCAGCCCGTCGAGGGCGAGGGCCGCCGCGCGCGCAGGCTGCGGGCCCAGGCGGAGTCCATGGAGACCGCCGGGGCCGCGGGTGATGCTCCGGCCGCCGGGCAGGACGGGCCGCGCGCACCGGAGGCGGCGGCCGTGGCCGCGGCGGTGCCCGCAGCCCGGTCGGACCGGCCTGATTTCGCGGACCCGGCGCAGCGGTCCGGCTTCGGCGGCCAGGCGGACTTCGGCGGCCCGGCCGCGCAGGGGGACGACACGGGCCCTGGCCTCCCCGGTGCCGCGGCCCCCGGTGAGGCCGGCTCGACTACCGACGACGACACCATGGCACCGGGCCGTCCGGAGCAGCCGGCCGGCGCCGTGCCGCAGGAGCCGGCAGGGCCGGAGCCCACCGGCGCGCTGCCGCCCCAGGCGCCCCCCGGCCAGGTCCCGCAGCAGGGCGGGTACGGCGAGTGGGACGGCCGGGGCGAGTCCTACCAAGCCAGCGGGTACGGCGCGTACGGCGACGAGCAGTACGCCCAGGGCCCGTACGCGTCGGGGTCGTACGCCTCCGGCGGCGCCTACCAGGAGGGCGAGTTCGGGGACGGGGCGGCGTACCAGGGCGGCCAGTACGCCACGGACGCGTACGGCCGTGCGTACCAGCCGGGTGAGTACGCCCCGGCGGGCTCCGGCGACTACCCGTCGGGCGAGTACCCCGTCGACGGCTACCAGGACGGCCGCTTCGAGCAGGCCGGCCAGTACGGGCAGGGCGGCCAGTACGACCCGTACGGGTACGGGAGCGGGTACGACCAGCAGGGCCAGGAGGATCCCCGGGCCCAGCCCGGCTACGACCCCTCCTACGGCCAGGGCTACGAGAACGGCTACGGCCAGGTGCCGCCACCGCCCCCCAGGCCGCCGCACGGTACCGACAGCGACCGCCCCGACGGGAGCCAGCAGTGAACCGCACCACCCTGTCCCTGATCGCCGGGACCACCGCGCTCGTGGCCGTCACAGGTCTGGCGGCCCTCACCGCACCGGACGGCTCGGCCGACGACGCCGGCGGCTCTGCGCAGCGGCGACCCGTGGAGCGCAGCAGCCTGCTCTGCCCCTCGCCCGGCCCCTCGGACCTCGCCGAGACCACGTACACCTCGTTCACTCCGGGTTCCACGGGCGGTACCGCCAAGGGATCGGCCGAACTGCTGCCCGCAGCGGACCCGTCGGAGTCGGGCGGCGGGGCCGACGACAGCTCCGGCGGCAAGGACGCCGGCAAGGACGGGAGCGGCGACAAGACCGCCGACGGCAAGGGCAAGGGCAGGAGCAGGGAAAAGAGCACGGACGGGGACAAGGGCGGCGCGGCCGCCGGCAAGCCGGTGCTCTCGGGTACGCAACCCGGCAAGCCGTCCTCCGCCGACGCCTCGGGCGCCGACCGCCCTGCGCTGCTCGGCTCCGCCGACGGCGCCATGGCCCCCGGCTGGACCGTCCAGCAGACCACGCAGGTCGCCGCGGGTGACGGCCGCGGCCTCTATGGAGTGGCCTGTTCGGCGCCGGACACGGACTTCTGGTTCCCGGGCGCGAGCACGGCGGACGACCGTACCGACTACGTCCACCTCACCAACCCGGACGACTCCGCGGCCGTCGCCGACATCGAGCTGTACGGCAAGGGCGGCGCCATCAAGTCGGACGTCGGAGAGGGCATCCAGGTCGGGCCGCACCAGAGCGTCCGTGTGCTGCTTTCGACACTCACCGATCGGCCGGAGACCAACCTCACCGTCCACGTGGGCGTGCGCAGCGGCCGGGTCGCGGCGGCCATGCGGGTCGCCGATGCCGAGGCCGGCGGCGACTGGCTGCCCGCGGCCGGTTCGCCCGAGCGCAGCCTGGTCATGCCGGGCATCCCCAAGGACGCCACAGCCGTGCGACTGGTCGCCTTCGCGCCCGGGGACGACGACGCCGACCTGAACGTGAAGCTGTCCTCGCCGACCGGTTCGATCACTCCGGCCGGACACGAGACGCTGCACGTCAAGTCAGGGATGACCGCCGCCGTCGACCTGGGGCCGGTCACCCGGGGCGAGGCCGGCTCGCTCCTGCTCACCCCTTCGGACGCGGAAGGGCGCCCGGTGCCGGTGGTGGCGGCGCTGCGGGTGGTGCGCGGCCAGGGCGCGCACCAGGAGTCGGCGTTCATCCCCGCCACCGCCCCGGTCGGCGAGCGGGCGACGGCCGCGGGCAACCACGCGAAGGGCACCACCCTCTCGCTCACCGCCCCGGACGGCCCCGTCCAGGTGCGCATCACCTCGTCCGCGGGCACCGGCGGCGGCTCTGCCGTCTCCCGGACGTACTCCGTCAAGGCACGTACCACCCTCGCTGTCCAGCCTCCCGTCCCCCAGGGCCTGAAGGGCACCTACGCCGTCACGGTCGAACCCGTCTCGGGCGGGCCCCTCTACGCCGCCCGCACCCTGGAACTCCCCGAGGACGGCATCCCCATGTTCACCGTCCAGCCCCTGGCCGACGACCACGGCATGGTCCAGGTGCCCAAGGCGGAACAGGACCTGTCGATCCTGCAGAAGTAGCCCCAGGGCGGCGGCCGCTGGCCGCCGCCCTGGCCGCGGCACGCACCGGGCCGTGCCGCAGCGCTCGTTGCGGGGACGGGCCCGCAGGGGACGGCGGACGAGCCCCGTACGCGACCACGAGCCCGCGGGCCGCCCACCACGAGTCGTCGGGCGCGCCGCGACGAGCCCGCGGGGTCGCGATCGGACGCCCATCGGCCGGGATCAGATGGCGCCCATCGGCCGGGCTCGGAAGCCTGTCGGCCGGGATTCGGAAGCCGCAGGGGCGCGAGCCCATCGGGCGGGGGCGAGCAGGACTACTCCTCGCCGTACCCGGGATCCACCGTCTCGGGAGTCAGCCCCAGCAACTCCGCCACCTGCTCCACCACCACCTCGTGGACCAGCACGGCGCGTTCGTCCCGGCTCTTGGTCCTGATCTCCACCGGCCGCCGGTAGATCACGACCCGGGCGGGCCGTCCCCGGCCCGCCGACACCGTGCCGCCCAGCGGAACCGCGTCATCGCTCCATCCCCCGCCGTCCGGAGCGCTCCCCGGCTGGGGCACCTCGAGCACCAGGAAGTCGATCTCGGCGAGCTGCGGCCAGCGCCGCTCCAGTCGCTCCACGGAGTCCTGCACGAGGTCGGCGAAGACCTCGGCACGGCTCGCCGAGAGCGGTACCTGCGGTGGTGCCACGGGCCCGCGCATGCCCCGTCCATGGCGGTCGCGGCGGCGCGGTCCCGGGCCCGTCGTGGGAGGCGGTACTGGGTTCTCCATCACTGATGAAGCCTAGTCCTCGCACACCCGCCCGCGCGCGCGAGACCGAGGGCCCGGGCCCGTGCTGCCGGGTGCGCCCGGCAGCGCCGGGGACGGCGGCGCGCACCGGCGTCCACCGCCGTCCGCCCTCCGTTTCGCCAGTGCACGTACCGCATCGTTTCGCGACCATTCGGGCTTGGCTTGAGCACGATTACATTTCTGTCCCGGACCGCGGTGCTCATGGCAATTGACGGGTTTTATGGCGGGTGATGACCGGATCGTGCGGCACGGCCCCTCGTACCGCGTACTGTCCGTGCAGGTCAGTGCGGGATCGTCCGAAATGCGCCGCGACGAGATCCCGCCACGACACGGTGGGGTGACCTCCGGGAGAGTCGTCGCGGCCCGCTCAAGAGTGCGGTACCGTCCAACGTCGTGAGCCCTGTACGTCGCTGTTCGCGCACCGCCTGCGGCCGGCCTGCCGTTGCGACGCTGACGTACGTCTACGCCGACTCCACCGCAGTTCTCGGCCCGCTCGCCACCTATGCCGAGCCGCACTGCTACGACCTGTGCGCCGAGCACTCCGAGCGGTTGACCGCCCCCCGCGGCTGGGAGGTCGTCCGGCTCGCCGACGCCTCGGGCCCGCCCCGCCCCAGTGGCGACGACCTCGAAGCGCTCGCGAACGCGGTACGGGAAGCGGCCCGGCCGCAGGAGCGTGCCGCCGGGGCGGGTGGCGGCGGACGCCAGGCGGACCCCATGGAGGTCGCGCGCCGCGGCCACCTGCGCGTCCTGCGCTCCCCGGACAACTGAGCCGAAACCTGCCTGCACCCGCCCCGTCCGCACCGGCCCCGCCGGCGCCTGCCGCGCCAGTGCCCGCCGAGCCCGTCGCGACGCCCTGACCTCCCGGACGCCGACCCGGCCCCGGGCGCCGGTCCCCCTCCTGGAGTGCTGCCCGCAGGCCCGCGCCCACGCGCGCGTGGGACACCCTCGTCGTTCAATTCTGTACAACCCATTGACGCACGCTCCCGTAGACACGAGCATTCCCCCACCCGTGAGAGATCGCTTTCCGCATCATGGAATCCGGGGAGATGAGCTTGTCCGTGTTCACCCAACAGCTTGAGCCCGTCGCCGACTCTCTGGGCCTGTCCGCGCTCGTCGCGTGCCTCCCACTCGTCGTCGTCCTCGTCCTCCTCGGTGTCGTCCGTATGAAGGCGCATGCCGCGGGACTCCTGGGGCTCCTCGCCGCCGCGCTCGTGGCCTGGCTGGCCTACGGGCTCCCGGTCGGCCAGACCGTCTCCAGTGCCGCCGAGGGGGCCGTCTTCGGACTGCTGCCCATCATGTGGATCGTCGTCAACGCCCTGTGGGTGTACCGGATGACCGTCCGCACGCGGCACTTCGACATCCTGCGCCGCTCCTTCGGGCGGCTCTCCGACGATCCGCGCATCCAGGGCCTCGTGATCGCCTTCTGCTTCGGCGCGCTCCTGGAGGCGCTGGCCGGTTTCGGAGCGCCCGTCGCGATCTGCTCGGTGATGCTGGTGGCGCTGGGCTTCGACCCGGTGCGCGCCGCCGTCGTCTCCCTGGTCGCCAACACCGCACCCGTCGCGTTCGGCGCGATGGCCACCCCCGTCGTCACCCTGGCCCAGGTCGGCGGGTTGCCGCTGGACCAGGTCGCCTCCGTGGTCGGCCGGCAGACGCCGCTGCTGGCCCTGGTCGTGCCGCTCGTGCTGGTCGGGCTGGTGGACGGCCGCCGCGGGCTGCGCGAGACCTGGCTGCCCGCCCTGGTGTGCGGGGTGGCCTTCGCCGTGGTGCAGTTCGCCGCGTCCAACTACGTCTCCCCGCAACTCGCCGACATCGGTGCCTCGCTGGCCGGCGCGGGGGCGCTGGTGGCGCTGCCGCGGTCCCGCAGGCCCGCCGCGGAGCCGGTGCGCGCCGCCGTCCTGACCGGCGCGCGCAGCGAGGACATGGACCAGGAGGACCCGCGGCCCGAGGTGCTGCGCGCCTACGCGCCCTACGCGCTCATCGTGGTGATCTTCTCGGTGGCCCAGATACCGCCCGTCAAGGACGTCTTCGACAAGGCGACCCAGGCGATCGACTGGCCCTTCCTGAACGTCGCGGGCCCGGACGGCACACCCGTCAGCGCCAATGTGCTGAGTCTTCCCCTGGTGTCCACGGGCGGCACCCTCGTCCTGGTGGCCGGCCTCTTCACGGCGGTGGTACTGGGGGTCCACGCACGCGTGGCGGTACGGGAGTGGGCGGCGACCGTCCACGAACTGCGGTACGCGATCCTGACCGTGACCTCGGTGCTGGCGCTCGCCTACGTCATGAACCTGTCGGGCCAGGCGGCCACGATCGGCCACTTCGTGGCCGCCGCGGGTGCGGGGCTCGCCTTCCTCTCGCCGGTGCTTGGCTGGTTCGGCGTCGCCGTCTCGGGCTCCGACACGTCCGCGAACGCCCTCTTCGGGGCGTTGCAGGTCAGTGCCGCACAGCAGTCCGGACTCCCGCCGGACCTGCTCGCGGCGGCCAACAGCTCGGGTGGCGTACTGGGGAAGATGATCTCGCCGCAGAACCTCACCATCGCCTGCGCGGCCGTCGGGCTCAGGGGCCGCGAAGGCGATCTGCTGCGCAAGGTGCTCCCGTGGAGCCTGCTCCTGCTGCTGGTCATGTGTCTGATCGTGATGGCCCAGAGCACGGTGGTCCTGGGGTGGATGCTGCCTTGAGGAGCCCCCTGGGGTCCCCGTGCCTCCCGGGAGGCACGAGGACCCCAGGGGCGCCCGGTGGGCCGAGGGGCCAGGGAAGTCCGGGGAGGGGTTGGATGGGTCACGGGTGATACGGGGTATACGTCCGGTAGGGCGGAGAGTGTCCCCGGCCCGCCGGTGCGCACGTCGCCGTACGGTCCGCGCCGGCCGGGGCTCCGTACACGTGACCGTCAGTCCGTGCGGGTAGCGTTGGCCTACCGCAGAGGACTTCAGGAGGGCTCACTGTGACCGCTGACCTGTCGCAGATCGTGAAGGCGTACGACGTCCGCGGAGTGGTCCCCGACCAGTGGGACGAGCCGCTCGCCGAGATGTTCGGCGCCGCCTTCCAGCGGGTGACGGGCGCGGACGCCGTGGTGATCGGGCACGACATGCGTCCCTCGTCGCCCGGCCTGTCGCGGGCCTTCGCGCGCGGTGCGGCAGCCCAGGGCGCCGATGTCACGGAGATAGGGCTCTGCTCCACCGACCAGCTCTACTACGCCTCGGGCGCGCTCGACCTCCCGGGGGCGATGTTCACCGCCTCGCACAACCCCGCCCGCTACAACGGCATCAAGATGTGCCGGGCCGGTGCCGCGCCGGTCGGCCAGGACACCGGCCTCGCCGAGATCCGCGCCCTGGTCGAGGAGTGGCTGGCCTCCTCCGCCCCCGCTCCCGCCGCCACCGCGGGCACCCTCACCCGGCGCGACACCCTCCAGGACTACGCCGACCACCTGCGCTCCCTGGTCGACCTCGCCTCGATCCGCCCGCTGAAGGCCGTCGTCGACGCCGGGAACGGCATGGGCGGCCACACCGTGCCCACGGTCCTGTCCGGCCTCCCCATAGAACTCGTGCCGATGTACTTCGAACTGGACGGCACCTTCCCGAACCACGAGGCCAATCCGCTCGACCCGGCCAACATCGTGGACCTCCAGGAGCGGGTGCGCGCGGAGGGCGCCGACATCGGCATCGCCTTCGACGGCGACGCGGACCGCTGCTTCGTCGTCGACGAGCACGGCGACCCCGTCTCGCCCTCCGCCGTGACCGCCCTCGTCGCCTCCCGCGAGCTCGCGAGGAACGGCGGCACCGGCACCGTCATCCACAACCTGATCACCTCCTGGTCGGTGCCCGAGGTGGTCCGCGAGAACGGCGGCACCCCGGTGCGCACCCGGGTGGGCCACTCGTTCATCAAGCAGGAGATGGCCAGGACCGGGGCGATCTTCGGCGGCGAGCACTCCGCCCACTACTACTTCCGCGACTTCTGGAACGCGGACACCGGCATGCTGGCCGCCCTGCACGTCCTCGCCGCGCTCGGCGGCCAGGAGGGCCCCCTCTCGGCCCTGGTCGCCCAGTACGACCGCTACGCCGCCTCCGGCGAGATCAATTCCACCGTCGACGACCAAGCCGGCCGGCTCGCCGCGCTCAAGGCGGCGTTCGAGGGCCGCGAGGACGTCACCCTGGACGAGCTCGACGGCCTCACGGTCACGGCCCCGGACTGGTGGTTCAACGTCCGCGCCTCCAACACGGAGCCCCTCCTGCGGCTGAACGCGGAGGCCCGCGACGAGACCACCATGAGCAAGATCAGGGACGAGGTGCTCGCCCTCGTCCGGGGGTGACCGCGGCGCCCGCCCGTCCCGCGTCCGGCACCGCGGCGGTGCCTCGGCGGCACCGCGACGGTGCCTCGGCCCACGGGGCGCTCCGGGCCCGGGCACGACATCGGCCGCCCGAGCCGCACGCCGCCCAAGCCGTATGCCGCGTATGCCCGCGCCCCGCGCCGCACGCCCCGCGCACGTACCGCACCGCCCACGCCCTGCCGTCCCTGGCGGCGCCCGTGCCCCAGGGCGGCACCCCGGGCCCGCTCCCGAGGCGCCCGAGCATCCGCGCGGCGCCGTGCAGGCCGCTGCGCACCGCCCCGAGCACCCCGCGGAAGCCCGGTGCCACCGCGCTACCCTGACCGGGAAACACGCTCCAGAAAAGGACCCCGCATGCCCCTCGAATCCGGCCTCCTGGACATCCTCGCCTGCCCGGCCTGCCACGCCCCGCTCACGGAGGAGGGGACCGGCGGCCAGGACGGTGAGCTGCTGTGCACCGGCAAGGACTGCGGCCTCGCCTATCCCGTCCGGGACGGCATCCCCGTACTCCTCGTCGACGAGGCCCGTCGCCCCGCGTAACCCCGGAGGCACCCCAGCCATGCTGGACGAATCGCTGCTCGACGCACCCGACGACCTGGCCAGGGCCGACCGCCGGGGCCTGTTGCGCGGTGCCGCCGAGGCCGGTGCCCGCGTCCGCACCGCCCTGCGGCACGCCACCGAGTCCGGTGTCGCCGGGCTGAAGCCCGACGGCCGCCCCCGGGCCCTGCTCATCGCAGGTCCCGGCACCGCCGCGGTCGGAGTCGCGGACCTGCTCGGCACGCTGGTCGGCGCGGGCTGCCCGGTCACCCGGCTGAGCCCCACCGGTGTGGCCCCCGCGGCGGGCGCGCTGCGCTGGGCGCTGCCCGGCTGGGCCGGCCCGGTCGACCTGCTGCTGATCACCACCCCGGACGGCACCGAGCCCGGTCTCGCGCTCCTCGTCGAGCAGGCCTACCGCCGCGGCTGCACGGTCGTCTCCGTCTCGCCCTCCGGCACACCCCTCACCGAGGCGGTCGGCGGCGCGCACGGCCTCGCCGTACCGATGGCCACCGCTCCGTACGAGCAGGACGAACCGGACGCCGCATCCGCGCCGGGCGCTCTGTGGGCGCTGCTCACACCGCTGCTCATGCTGTTCGACCGCACCGGCCTGCTCACCGCGTCCGCGTCGACCCTGCAGAAGGTCGCCGACCGGCTCGACCACGTCGCCGAGCGGTGCGGCCCGGCCATCGCCACCTACAGCAACCCGGCCAAGACGCTCGCCGCCGAGCTGGCCGACGCGCTCCCGCTGATCTGGACGGAGGGCCCGTCCGCCGGGCCCGCGGGCCGCAGGTTCGCCGCCGCGCTCGCGGAGCTCGCCGGCCGCCCCGCGCTCGCCGCCGAACTGCCCGAGGCCATGCCCGCCCACGGCGCCCTGCTGGTCGGCGCCCTGGCCGCCGGTGCCGACCCCGACGACTTCTTCCGCGACCGCGTGGAGGAGGCCCAGGTACTGCACGCGCGCGTGGTGCTGCTCCGGGACCGTCCCACCGACAACCTCAGCGCCGCCCAGGCCGCCCGTGACCTGGCCCTCAGCCATGACACCGCGATCAGCGAGCTCGAACCGGAGGACGGCGAGGAGTTGGAGACCCTGGCAGAGCTGATCGCCATCACCGACTTCGCCGCCGTCTACCTCGGCCTGGCCACCCAGGCGCACTGAACCGCCCTGCCCCACCCGGCCGGCCCCGCCCCGCGCAGTGCGGTCGCCGTCGCCTGTCGCTTGTCGTCGGCGGTCCGCCGCTCGCCGGCCGCTGCTCTGCCCGGGCCGGGGTTCGCTCGCCGTCGACCCGGCCGGCTCCATCCGGAAGCACTGGGCCAGAATCTCTACGGAACCGACGTAACCGACGTAACCGCAACAAGCCCACAGGACCCGCAGGACCCACCGGGTCCAGCAGGCCCAGCAGGCCCAACAGGCCCAACAGGCCCAACAGGCCGAACCGACCCCGACGGAACCCGAAAGAGCCCCGGAAGAAGCCATGGACCGCCTTGCCAACCCGATCCGGCCCTACGCCTGGGGCTCGGCCACCGCCATCCCGCACCTCCTCGGCGTCGAGCCGACGGGTGAACCGCAGGCAGAGATGTGGATGGGCGCCCACCCCGGCGCCCCCTCACGCACTCCACGCGGCACCCTGGACGAGGTGATCGCCGCCGACCCCGAGCGGGCACTCGGGCCGCGGGCCACGGCCAGGTTCGGCCCCCGACTGCCCTTCCTCCTCAAGCTGCTGGCCGCCGGCGCGCCGCTCTCCCTCCAGGTGCACCCCGACCGTGCCCAGGCGGAGCGGGGCTACGCCGACGAGGAGCGCCGCGGCGTCCCCCTCGACGCCCCGCACCGCAACTACAAGGACCCCAACCACAAGCCCGAACTGATCTGCGCGCTCACACTCTTCGACGGCCTCTGCGGCTTCCGCGCGCCCGACGCGGCCGCCGAACTCCTGGCCCGCCTTGAGGTCGACTCCCTCAAGCCCTACGTCGACCTGCTGGGCGCGCACCCTCAAGAGGCCGCCCTGCGGGAGGTGCTCACCGCGCTGCTGACGGCCGATCCGGAGCAGATGGCCGTCACCGTCGCCGAGGCCGCCGCGGCCTGCGCCAGGCTCACCGAGCAGGCCCGCGGCACGGGTGCCACGTGGGGCGCGGAGTACGCCGCGTACGCCTCCATCGCACACCACTACCCCGGCGACCCCGGTGTCATCGCCGCCATGCTCCTCAACCACGTCCGGCTGCAGCCGGGGGAGGCCCTGTACCTGGGCGCCGGCGTACCGCACGCCTACCTCCAGGGCTTCGGCGTGGAGATCATGGCCAACTCCGACAACGTGTTGCGCTGCGGCCTCACCCCCAAGCACGTCGACGTCCCCGAACTGCTGCGGATCGTCCGCTTCGAGGCCGGCGGCCCCGGAGTGCTCCGCCCGGCGGCCGGCCCGGACGGCGAGCAGGTCTACGAGACTCCGATCGACGAGTTCAGGCTCTCCCGGTACGTCCTGGCCGAGGGCGGGCCGGTCCGCCGGCTCACCGCCCCCACTCCGCAGATCCTGCTCTGCACGGAAGGCGCCGTCCATGCGGGCGGCCTGCGCCTGGGCCCGGGCGAGTCGGTGTTCGTACCGGCGGATGAACCGGTCGAAGCGACCGGAGAGGGAACTCTCTTCCGAGCCACCGTGGTCGCCTGAGGGAGCACCGCATGCGGCGCCGCCGACGCGGGCTGCAACAATGACCCACCGCAAAGGACGGGCAAAGCCGGACCGGGCGGCAGCGGCGACTGCGATGCGTGACGGCACAGCGGTGCCGCGACCGCATCGGCGTCACTGCGGTGCGCTGCACGCGATGGTGCGCTGCACGCGATGAGGCGGTGAACGCGCGGCCAAACGCGACAACCACGCGACAACGACGCGACAAAGGGGATGCGGGGAGACATGAGCGCTTCAGGAGGCACCAAGGCGATCGTGGCGGCGCTCGGCGCCAATCTGGCGATCGCCGCTTCGAAGTTCGTGGCGTTCGTCTTCAGCGGCTCCTCGTCGATGCTCGCCGAGGCCGTGCACTCACTGGCCGACTCCGGCAACCAGATCCTGTTGCTGCTCGGCGGCAGGAAGTCCAAGCGCGCCGCCACCCCGCAGCACCCCTTCGGCTACGGCCGCGAGCGCTTCATCTACGCCTTCCTCGTCTCGATCGTCCTCTTCTCGATCGGCGGCATGTTCGCGCTCTACGAGGGCTACGAGAAGGTGAAGCACCCGCACGACCTGGACTCCTGGTACTGGCCGGTCGGCGTCCTGATCTTCGCGATCATCGCCGAGGGGTTCTCGTTCCGCACGGCGATCAAGGAGGCGAGCGAGCTGCGCGGCACCTTCTCCTGGGCGCAGTTCATCCGCCGGGCGAAGGCTCCGGAGCTGCCCGTCGTCCTGCTGGAGGACTTCGGCGCCCTGATCGGCCTGCTGCTCGCGCTCGGCGGCGTCGGCCTCGCGCTGCTCACCGGCAGCGGCGTCTGGGACGGCGTCGGCACCCTGTGCATCGGGGTGCTGCTCATCTCGATCGCCCTGGTGCTCGCCGTCGAGACGAAGTCGCTGCTGCTCGGCGAGGCCGCGGGCGCGGAAGAGGTGGGCAGGATCGAGCGGGCCCTGGTCGACGGCGACACGGTCACCCGCATCATCCACATGCGCACCCTCCACCTCGGCCCCGAGGAACTCCTGGTCGCAGCCAAGATCGCCGTCCGGCACGACGACACCGCCGCGGAGGTGGCCGCCGCGATCAACGCCGCGGAGGAGCGCATCCGCAGCAGCGTTCCGATCGCCCGCGTGATCTACCTGGAGCCGGACATCTACAGTGCCGAGGAGGCCGCCGCGGGTCCCGACCCCGCGGCCACCCCGGGCGGCCCCGGACCGGCGAACGACCACTCGGACCACTGACCTCGGACGCCGGCTCCCCGGCTTCGGGCCTGCCGGGCCTCGGGCCCCGGCCTCGTTCCCGGCTCCGGCCCCGGCCTCGTTCCCGGCCCCGTTAGTTCCCGGCCCGGGCCGCTGAGGCCGGGGCCCTCATCCTCCTGACACCGGTCCCGCTGACACCGGTCCCGGAATCATCCGTCGTGACACCGGTCTCGGCCGGGTCCTGGGCGTCGGAGTCCTCGGCCCCGCCGCCGTCCCTGCCGCCGGGTCGGCGGCGGGTCGGCGGCGCCCGGCCGCTCGGGCATGCCGAGAGAGGACCCTCCAAGGGCACTTTTCGGCCACCGTTTTCAACTGCCGACCGCCCTGGGCACCTCTCCCCCCATGGCAGGCGGCCCCCCGCTGCCCTTGGCCTGCTGCGACAGGTGCTCCCGGGCGGGCGTCCGCAGGACGCCGCCTTCGTCTCCAAGCGGCCGGAGTGCAGCGCTTTCGCCGTGAGCAGCGCATCCACCTGCCGCGGGATCGTGGCGCTACGGCCGTGCCGTGCGAAGTGATGGCCGCCCGCTGCACGGGTAGGGCCCCAGGATGTGCGAACCGCCGACGGCAGCGGGGAACCGGGCGTACAACATTGGCCAAACCACGCAGATGCCAACGGGAAGTGCCGGAGCGGACTGGGGCCCCGGGCCGGATCGGTGTAAATTCGTGACCGAGCCAGACGTCGCTGCTGATGGCGGTCGGGCGGCCCCAGGAGGCCGACCGAGGGAGAGAGGGCCTCCGACGAACTGCGCCGCGCGCACCCGGGCATTCGTATGCCCGTTTGCCCGTTTCGCGCAGAACAGCCGTACCCACCTCGACTCATCACGAGGAGCAGCCCGTATGTCGACTGTCGCCAACCGACAGGACCAGGACTTCAAGGTCGCCGACCTTTCACTGGCCGAGTTCGGCCGTAAGGAGATCGCCCTCGCCGAGCACGAGATGCCCGGCCTGATGGCGATCCGCGAGGAGTACGCAGCGCAGCAGCCCCTGGCGGGCGCCCGGATCACCGGCTCGCTGCACATGACCGTGCAGACCGCCGTGCTCATCGAGACGCTGGTCGCCCTGGGCGCCCGGGTCCGCTGGGCCTCCTGCAACATCTTCTCCACCCAGGACCACGCCGCCGCCGCGGTCGCGGTCGGCCCGAACGGCACCCCGGACAACCCCCAGGGCGTCCCCGTCTTCGCCTGGAAGGGTGAGACCCTGGAGGAGTACTGGTGGTGCACCGAGCAGGCGCTGACCTGGCCTGACGCCACCACCGGCGGCCCCAACATGATCCTCGACGACGGCGGCGACGCCACCCTCCTCGTGCACAAGGGCGTGGAGTACGAGAAGGCCGGCGAGGTGCCCTCCGTCGACACCGCCGAGAGCGAGGAGCACGCCGTCATCCTCGGGCTCCTCACCCGCACCCTCGCCGAGAACCCGCAGAAGTGGACGAACCTGTCCGCCGAGATCCGCGGGGTCACCGAGGAGACCACCACGGGCGTCCACCGCCTGTACGAGATGCACCGCGACGGCACCCTCCTCTTCCCGGCGATCAACGTCAACGACGCCGTCACCAAGTCCAAGTTCGACAACAAGTACGGCTGCCGCCACTCCCTCATCGACGGCATCAACCGCGCCACCGACGTCCTGATCGGCGGCAAGACCGCGGTGGTGTGCGGCTACGGTGACGTGGGCAAGGGTTGCGCGGAGTCCCTGCGCGCCCAGGGCGCCCGCGTGGTCGTGACCGAGATCGACCCGATCTGCGCCCTCCAGGCCGCGATGGACGGTTACCAGGTGGCGAGGCTCGAAGATGTCGTCGAGCAGGGCGACATCTTCGTCACCACGACCGGCAACCGCGACATCATCCTGGCCGCCGACATGGCCAGGATGAAGCACCAGGCGATCGTGGGAAACATCGGCCACTTCGACAACGAGATCGACATGGCGGGCCTCGCGAAGGTCCCGGGCATCGTCAAGGACGAGGTCAAGCCGCAGGTCCACACCTGGACCTTCCCGGACGGCAAGAAGATCATCGTGCTGTCCGAGGGCCGCCTGCTCAACCTGGGCAACGCGACCGGCCACCCCTCCTTCGTGATGTCGAACTCCTTCACGAACCAGACGCTGGCGCAGATCGAGCTGTACACCAAGCCGGACCAGTACCCGACCGATGTGTACGTCCTGCCCAAGCACCTGGATGAGAAGGTCGCCCGCCTCCACCTGGACGCGCTGGGCGTCAGGCTCACCGAGCTCCGTCCCGAGCAGGCCGCCTACATCGGCGTCGAGGTGGCGGGTCCCTACAAGCCGGACCACTACCGCTACTGATTCGACTCCGGCCCCGGCTCCGACTCCGCCGCTGATGTCACCTGCCGCTGCCGGCGGCACACCGGCCCGGCTCTGCCGCCGGTGTGCGGCGGGGTGGGGCCCCGCCGCCCCGGTGCGGCGGCGGCCTGGTCGGTGAACCGGATGTGAGCAGGCCCCCGGACCCCCGTGCCGGGGGCCTGCTCCGTTCCGGAGGTACGGTTCGTGGAGTACGGGCCCGGCCGTCCGTGCCCATGCGCCGGAAGATTCAGGACCTCCCATGCCCCGCGGCCGTTATTCGCTCCATGATCCGCACGATCACACCCCCCTTGGCGAAGAACACTTCCAGTGCGCCCCCGGCCCCTCCGGCTGGCGCTACGTCTCTCAACTGACGACTCCCGCCGGCGACCACGCGGGCTCCGTCGACCTGGCCGTGGACGAGCTCGGCCGCCCGATCCGCCTAGAACTCCATGCGTCGAGCTGGCAGGTGCGCGGGGCCGCACTCGACGGTGTCACCTGGGTCCGCACCGACCCCACCGGCACCCATGCCACCGAGGGCAACGCCCCTGCCCACGCCTTCACCGGCACCTCCCCCGCATTCCTCGTCTCGACCGCACGGCTGCTGCGCCTCACCCCCGATTCCCCCGCGACCCGGGTACGCCTCGTCACCTTCACCCACCCCGTCCTGGCGCCCCGCACCGTCGACCAGTCCTGGGCCTTGGTGAAGAGAGAAGCACACGCCACTGACAACGGCCCTCTGACCGTGGACGAATACCAGGTCAGCGCCCTGGACACGGGTGAGCGGCGCACCGTCCACCTCACCGGCGACGTGGTGCTCGCCGCTCCCGGCGTCGAACTCGACGACCTCGAATCGCCACCGTCGGCGTTCGACCGACTCGGGTAGGACCGGGACCCGATTCGGGTCGGGCTCGGGGCGGGCCCGTGTCGGGTTCGGGACCGGACGCGGGGCCGGACGCGGGGCCGGGCCCGGGCCGGTGCACGTAGGGGCGGGGCCGGCGTGGGCCCGCTCTGCGACGAGCGCGGACGTGGCCGCCGGATCACGCAGGCGGTACGAATCCCGTGCCGGGCCTGCCGGACGCCTCCGGCCCTGCCTCTGCCCCTGTCCCTGTGCTCGTCTCCGTTTCCGTCTTCGGAGCGGGGAAGGGGGCCGGAGCGGAGCTCGGGGCCGCAGCCGGGGCGGGGACCGGGTCCGCGTAGTTCGGGGCCCGAGGGGGCGCGGGGGCACCAGTGGGTGCGAGAGGTACGGCGGGAGCCGGAGCCGGCCACCACGCGGCGCCCCCCGAACCCCATGCGCCCCCTGGATGCCCCGACTCCCCTGGACCCCCTGAAGGCCCTCCGCTCCAGTGACCCGGCACGTCACTCCCGCCGAAGGCCCGTCGGACATCCCGTGTCTGCCGTTCGTGCACCACGGCCGCCAGATAGGCGGCGGGCGGCACGTCAGAGGGCGCAGGAGCCCCCGTGCGCCCCGCCAGATCGGCCGCCAGCCGCTCCGCCATCGACCAGCTCACCTGCGGGTCCAGTTGCCCCATACGGGTCAGGTACTGCCGGACCGCCAGCCAGAGCCCGTCCGGCACGGCAGACATGTCCAGCCCCGAGAAGCGCCCCGCCAGCCACGGCGGCGGAGGGGGAACGAACCCGCCGGGCGCCCCGGGCACCCGTTCCCGCACGACCAGCGTCCCCGCGAACACGTCACCGAGCCGCCGGCCGCGCGCCGACACCAGCGAGGCGACGCACGCGATCACGCCGGTCGACAGCAGGATCTCCACGACCCCCATCGCACCCCGGACCAGCGCATGCCGGAACCGGATCGGCCCCCCGTCGTCCCGCACCACCCGCAGTCCGCACGCCAGCTTCCCGAGCGACCGGCCATGGGAGAGTGTCTCGACCGCGATCGGCGCACCCACCAGCAGCAACAGGAACGACGCAACCGCGATGGCCGCCTCGGCGGCATCGTCCAGGGACGACGTCGAGGCCAGTACGGCCACCATCGACGTGACGTAGACCGCCAGCGCGACGGCCAGATCCACCAGCTCGGCCAGCGCCCGGCTCGGCAGCCTCGCCGGCCGCAGCTCCAGCGCCACCGCCTCACCCGTCACAAGCTCGCTCACGCCCGCCGTCCTCTCTCCGCCCGCACCCGAACCCGCCCATGGGCCCACTTGCGCGGTGGCCCGACCCGCACCCGGGAGCGGCCAGTCTGCCAAGCTGACGTCTGTCGCGCCGCACCAGGAGACGCGGTACGCGTCGTGGCCGGGGCCGGCGGCGCCGGACCGGGGTCGGTGCGGCCCCCCGGCCCGGGCCGGGGGCGGCGGGGAACGAGGAGCTACGAGGAGCTACGAGGAGAGGCCGCATGGATCTCGATGTGTTCGTGTCCGCGCACCACGCGCAATGGGACCGCCTCGACGCCCTGGTACGCCGCCGGCGCCGGCTGACCGGTGCCGAGGCCGACGAACTCGTCGCCCTCTACCAGCGCACCGCCACGCACCTCTCACTGATCCAGTCCAGTGCCCCCGATCCCCGGCTCACCGGCCGCCTCACCCAGTTGCTGGCACGCGCGCGCAGTGCGGTGACCGGCACCCGGCGGGCCTCCTGGAGCGACGTGGCGCACTTCGTCACGCACGGCTTCCCGGCCGCGGTCTACCGCAGCAGGCACTGGTGGGTGCCGACCGCTCTGGTCTCCACGGCGACAGCCGCCCTTCTGGGATGGTGGATCGGCACCCACCCCGAGGTGCAGGCCACCATCGCGGCCCCCGCGGAGCTGCGGAACCTGACCCGGCCGGGCGGCGAGTACGAGACGTACTACTCCAGCCACCCCGCGGCTTCGTTCGCGGCCCAGGTCTGGACGAACAACGCGGAGGCCGCGGGCCTCTGCCTGGTCCTGGGGGCCCTCCTCGGCGTACCTGTCCTGTGGGTGCTGTTCCAGAACATGCTGAACCTGGGCGTGGGCATCGGCCTGATGTCCTCAGCGGGACGCCTGGACACCTTCCTCGGCCTCGTCGTGCCCCACGGACTCCTGGAGCTCACCGCGGTCTTCGTCGCGGCGGGTACCGGACTGCGACTGGGGTGGACCGTGATCGATCCAGGCCCGCGGCCGCGCAGGACCGCTCTCGCGGAGGAAGGCAGGGCCGCCATGGGGATGGCCATCGGCCTGGCCCTGGTCCTGTTCGTCTCGGGCGCCATCGAGGGCTTCGTGACACCGTCGGGACTGCCGACATGGGCACGCGTGGCAGCCGGAGTCGCCGCGGAGGCGGCGTTCCTTGTGTACGTCTTCGTCGTCGGCGGCAGGGCGGCACGGGCCGGCGAGACCGGTGACCTGGCCCCCGAGGAACGCAGCGCGGACCTCCCACTGGCGGCCTGATGTGCATCGGCACCGCGTGAGCTGCTAGTGTCCACTTCACTTCGCCGAGATCTCTTGACAGGGACTAGGTGGGGAGCTAGGTTAGAGCAGTTGCCTTGAATCAGGTTGGTTCGATCAGACCGGTTCGGGGTATCAGCTATGATCTGCGAACTCCTCTGTGGTCCTGGATTCCGGAGGAGTCCTCCGACTCGATTGGAATATGACGCCGGTTAGTCCGGCCGAAACCATCTGATAAAGTCGGGACACGCGAAAAGGAAGCCGAGAGGCAGCCAGAGCGTAGGCCCTCCAACGGCCACCGGAGAAGAATTCCGACCGGAAACGGCAGGAAATCGAGTCTGGTAAGGTTGGAAACACCGAAGGGAAACGCCCGGAGGAAAGCCGCGGAGGGTCGCGGTGAGTACGAAGGAAGTGTCCGTTCCTTGA
>NZ_BNCD01000008.1 GCF_014656295.1 Streptomyces sulfonofaciens | reverse complement strand
CACCGGCCGGACACGGCACCTTCCTGTGGCAGATCGGCCGCTCCGACCGCACCGGCGGCGAGTACGCGCTGGCCACCCACCCCGTCGAACGGGAGCACCCCCGCGACTACGACAAGCCGTCCCGGATCCCGGGGGACCTGACGTTCACCGTGGGCGAGAGCTGGGAGCCCGCCGACTGGTACTACGCCCAGACCAACCCGGGCACCTGGACCGTGCGCTTCACCCTCGACCGGGTACCGGCCGGGACCGCCGTGCTCACCGTCTCCTCCTCGATGCAGGGGGGCAGCACCCCCACCGTGGCCGTGAACGGCGCCACCGACGGCATCACGGGCAGCCTGCCCGACGACGACGGCCACGACGGCAACGGCCTCGGCGGCACCATCGGCCGCCAGGCCGACCGCAGCGGCCGCCGGCGCCTGGGCACGCTCAGCTTTCCGGCGTCCATGCTGAAGGAGGGCGCCAACACCCTCACCCTCAGCCGCGGTGCGACCATCCCGGCCGGGGACGGCATGGGCTGGGACACGCTGCTGCTCGAAGTGGATCCCGGGACCGCCACGACCCCGGGCGCGGTGCCGGCGGCGAAGCTGAAGGCCGATGTGGTGGGCCTGTCCGGGACGCGCGAGGCGGCCACCTGGACGGTGCGGGTCAGCAACGGGGGCCGGGGCACCGCCCACGACCTGCGGCTGACCGGCGCCCGGCGGCAGACGCGCTGGGGCGGCGGCGAACCGCTCGCGGTCACGGGCCGGGACCCGGCGCTCTTCCCCGTGCCGGTGGCGGCCTCGCTGGCGCCCGGCGCGGCCACCACCTTCCGCGTCACCGCCGCCCTGCCCGAGGGCACCACCGTCGATCCGCGCGCGGTCGTCCTGGCGGTGAGCGCGGACGGCGGACGGACACGAACCACCACGTCGGCCCGGACCGCCACCTGGCCCTGGACCACGAAGAACTGACACCCAAGGAGTACGTGCCATGAGAATCCGGGTCGCACCAACGCGCCGGTCCAAGCTGGCCACCGCCGTCATCGCCGCCACCGCCGTGGCCGCCTCGCTGACCCTCACCGCCTGCGGCGGGGAATCGGGAGGATCGGGCGACGGCAAGGTCCACCTCAGCTTCTCCTGGTGGGGGGACGCCTCACGGGCCAAGTCCACCGAGGCCGCCATCAAGCTGTTCGAGAAGGCCCACCCGACCATCGAGGTCGGCACCCAGTACGCGCAGTTCGGCCCGTACAACCAGAAGCTCGCCACGCAGATCGCCGGCGGCGGGGCACCGGACCTCATACAGATCGACTGGGGCAACCAGAGCCAGTACGCCCGCAGCAACACCCTGCTCGACCTCTCCTCGGGTGCCGCCAAGGTCGACTTCTCCGGGCTCGACCCGGCGTTCGCGAGCAGCGGCAAGGACGGCGACAAGCAGGTCGCGCTGCCCTTCGGGCAGACGACGCAGAGCTTCGTCGTCGACGAGACCGAGCTGAAGTCGCTGGGCGTCCCGGTGCCCGAGGCCGGCTGGACGTGGGACGACGTGGCCACGTTCGGCAAGGCCGTGCACGACAGGTCGAAGGGCGAGGTCGCCGGCCTCAGCGACCCCGGCACCACCTGGGCGGCGTTCCAGTCCTGGCTGTACCAGCGCGGCAAGGACCTCTACACCAAGGACGGCAGGCTCGGCTTCACCCAGGCCGACCTGGAGGGCTTCTGGAACTTCTGCGCAGGCCTGCGCAAGTCCGGCGCCGCCACCCCGGCGAACCAGACCGCCACCCTCGCCAACGGCCCCGCCGAGGACCCGCTGGCGAAGAACACCGCCGCCGCGGAGTGGGACTACGACAGCATCTACGCCAGCCACGCCGCCGCCAACAAGGACCACCTGGTGCTGGTGCCCCTGCCGACCGTGGGCGGGAAGACCGGCATGTACGCGAAGCCGTCCATGCTGCTGTCCGTCTACGCGGGCTCCAAGCACCCCAAGGAGGCGGCCGAGCTGCTGAGCTTCCTCGTCAACGACCCCAAGGCGGCGGGCGCGCTCGGCACCAGCCGCGGCCTCTTCCCCAACCTCGGCGTCCGTAAGAGCCAGACCGCCTCGGCCACCGGGGACGACAAGGTGGTCTCGGACTACGAGGCGGCGAACGCGGCGCGCCTGAGCCCCACGCCCACCGCCCCGCCGAAGGGCGACGGCCAGCTCATCACGCTGATGCAGCGCATCTACGGCGGCATCAGCTTCGGCCAGCAGAGCGTTGCCGCCGGCGCCAAGGACTTCATGGCGCAGGCCCAGCAGGCGCTCGCCAAGTAACCGCCCGCCCCCGAGGCCGGACAAGGAGGAAGCCGGTGAGCTCCACGGCCAGGCTCGACCCACCGGTGCCGACATCCGCGGCACCGAAGAGAACGCACCACCGCACCACACCGATCAAGGGCCTCGCCGATCGCACCGCCGGCTACGTGTTCCTGCTGCCCTGGTTCGCCGGGCTCGCGATCTTCACCGTCGGTCCGCTGGTGTACTCGCTCTACCTCTCGTTCACCGACTACAACCTGCTGCAACCGCCGCACTGGGTCGGCCTCGCGAACTTCCGGGAGATGTTCGCCCACGACCCGCGGTTCTACCACGCGGTGAAGGTCACCCTGATCTACGTGGTGGTCGTGACACCCGTGAAGCTCGCCCTCGCCCTCGCCGTCGCCGTGCTGCTCAACCGCAGGCGGCGCGGCGTGGGCCTGTACCGCTCGCTGTTCTACCTGCCGTCGCTGCTGGGCACCAGCGTCGCGGTCGCGCTGGTGTGGCGCTCGATGTTCGGCCAGGGCGGGGCGGTCAGCAACGGGCTCGGCTCGCTCGGCCTGCCGAGGACCGACTTCATCAACAGCACCACCTGGTCGCTGCCGGCGATCATCCTGCTCGCCTGCTGGCAGTTCGGCGCCCCCATGGTGATCTTCCTCGCCGGGCTCAAACAGATCCCGTCCGAGCTGTACGACGCCGTGTCCGTCGACGGGGCGGGCACGTGGGGGCGGTTCAGGCACGTCACCCTGCCGCTGCTGTCCCCGGTCCTCTTCTTCAACGTCCTGCTGGAGACCATCAACTCCTTCCAGGCGTTCACCCCGGCGTTCGTCATCAGCAACGGCAGCGGGGGACCGGCCGACTCGACGCTCTTCTACACGCTGTACCTGTACCAGCGGGGCTTCACGGACTTCCGGTTCGGATACGCCTCGGCCATGGCCTGGACACTGCTCGCGACGGTCGCGGTCCTCACCGCGCTGATGTTCCGCGCCTCGCGTGCCTGGGTCTTCTACACGGACGGAGGAAGCCGATGAGCGAGTCCGACCAGGCGCTGCGCGGGGGGCCGCCGGCGCTCTTTGGACGCCACGGGGGGCGGGGGCGCGGCCGCTCGCTCCTGTGGCACCTGTCGGTGATCGTCGTCGTGCTCGTCGTGGTGTACCCGGTCATCTGGATGATCGGCACCTCGTTCAAGCCCGCCACGGAGATCGTCACGTCCAACCGGCCCTGGCCGCTGCACGGAACCCTGAAGAACTTCTCGGCCGGCTGGGACGCCAACCCGGGCGTGACCTTCGGGCACTTCTTCATGAACTCGCTGGTCATCTCCGTGCTGGCGGTGGCAGGCACGCTGCTGTCCTGCTCGCTCGCGGCTTACGCCTTCGCCAGGCTCTCGTTCCCGGGCCGCTCCGCGCTGTTCGCCGTCATGGTCGTCACGATCCTGCTGCCGTACCACGTCCTGATCGTTCCGCAGTACGCCATCTTCAAGACGTTCGGCTGGATCAACACCGATCTGCCGGTGGTGGTGCCCAAGTTCCTCGCCACCGAGGCGTTCTTCATCTTCCTCATGGTGCAGTTCATGCGGGGCATCCCCAAGGAGATCGACGACGCGGCCCGGGTCGACGGCTGCGGGCCCTACCGCACCTTCCTGTGGGTGCTGCTGCCGCTCACCCGGCCGGCCCTGATCACCAGCGCGATCTTCGCGTTCATCTGGACGTGGAACGACTTCTTCACCCAACTCGTGTACTTCAACAACACCGACAAGTTCACCGTGCCGATCGGTCTCTCCCTCTTCGTCGACCAGACGGGCATGACGTCGTACGGACCGATGATGGCGATGTCGATCCTGGCGCTGCTGCCGGTGTTCCTCTTCTTCCTGGCCTTCCAGCGGCTCCTGGTGGACGGGGCCACGTCGAGCGGACTGAAGGGATGAGCGGCGCGGGTGCGGCGCGCGGCACCCGGGCGCCGTCGGCGGAGCGCGGGCAGGTGGCCGCGGCGGGGGACCGCCGCAGGCGGGAGGGGACGGCTGTGCTGGGCCCCGAGTGGGCCGAGCAGGTGCGCCTGGCGGCCGAGACGATGGCCGTCGGCGTGCTGGTCGTCCTCTTCTCGCTGCCCCTGGTCACCGCGGGGGCCGCCTGGTGCGCCGCGGCCGAGATCACCGCCGGCTGGCACCGGCAGCGGGAGCCCGCCCTGCTGCGCACGTTCGCGCGTACCGTCAGGCGCGATCTGCTGCCCGGGTTCGCGGTGCAGTGCGCGGTGCTTGCGGTGGCGGCCGTGGCCCTCGTCGAGGTGCGGGTGGTGCTGGCGTCGCGCCTGCCGGGCTATCCGGTGGAGGCCGCGGCCCTGGCGCTGCTCGGGGCGGGCGCGGTGGCGTTCGCCCTGTTCACGGTGGCCTGCCGGGCCGCGGGACCGGGGTCTGCGCCGCGGTCGTGGGGCGACGCGCTGCGGACGGCGGGCCGGCGGGTGCGGTCCGCGCCCGCCACCCTCGTCCTGGTGGTGGCCGCCTGCGCGTGCGTCGCCGCGCTCATCGCGGTGATCCCGGCGTTCGCCGGTTTCATGGCGGGGCCGCTGGCGTACGCGGTGTCGGTGGTAGCGGCACGGGGGAGCGCGGGAGCCGGCGCGGAGTGACGCCCCGGCCGCCGGCGGTTTCCCGTGCGCGGGCGTCGCCCGGACAGCCGGCGGCCGGGGCGGTGGTGCCCCGGGCAGCCCGTCAGTCCAGGTGGAACACCTCGGTCAGCAGCACCCTCGCGTCGTCGGCGGTGCTGCCGTCCGGCGCCTTGAAGAAGGGGGCCATCTCCCGCTGCCAGCGGGTGTTGACGTCGGCCGCCGCCATGGCGCGCTCCGCCGCGGCGAAGTCGTCCGTCTCCAGGTAGCCGACGAGCAGGCCGTCGTCGTGCAGGAAGAGCGAGTAGTTGCGCCAGCCCGCGTCCCGCAGCGCGTCGAGCATCCCGGGCCACACCTCGGTGTGCCGACGCCGGTACTCCTCGATCCGCTCCTTGCGCACCCGCAGCAGGAAGCACACGCGTTCCACATCGTCCCCCTTGGACATCGGTTCGGACGGTGCGCGGTCGGACGTCGGAACTGGCGTCCGCAGGCCGGCACCGCCGAACAGCATAGGAAGACTCCAGTCCGTCGAGACCACACGGAGCAGTCGGGTGGCACACACCGTGGGGATCAAGGACGTGGCACGCGAGGCGGGCGTCTCGATCGGCACCGTGTCCAACGTCCTCAACCGCCCGGACACGGTCACCGCGGCCACCAGGGCCCGGGTCCTCGCCGCCATCGACCGGCTCGGCTACGTACGCAGCGAGAGCGCACGCCAACTGCGTGCCGGCAGCAGCCGGATCATCGCCATGCTCGTGCCGGACATCGCCAACCCCTTCTTCGTGACCGTGGCCCGCGGCGCTGAGCGGGAGGCACGGCGGGCGGGGCTCGGCGTGATGCTGTGCAACAGCGCGCAGAGCGCCGTCGAAGAGGCGGAGTACCTCTCCCTGTTCGGCGCACAGCGGGTGCGCGGCGTGCTGGTCAGCCCCGCCGACGGCACCGGACGGGCCCTTCGCGACTTCCGGCGGCACCGGATCCCGTTCGTGCTGGTCGACCGGGTGCTGCCGGGCCTGGACGACGGGTGCTCGGTGTCGGTGGACAACGTTGTAGGCGGCCTGCTGGCCGTGCGCCACCTGCTGGCCCTCGGCCACCGCTCGGTGACCTATGTCAGCGGCCCCATGCACCTGCAGCAGTGCCGCGACCGGCACGCCGGGGCACTGGCGGCGGTACGGGAGGCGGGGCTCGGGGCCGGCGCGCTGGAGCACCTGCGGACCGAACGGCTCGACGTGGCGTCCGGACTCGACGCCGGAGCCCGGCTGCTGGGCCTGCCCAGACCGCCCGCGGCCGTCTTCTGCGCCAACGACCTGCTGGCTCTCGGCGTGTTGCAGGCGATGTACTCGGCGGGCGTGGCGGTGCCGCGGGAGGTGGCCATCGTCGGGTACGACGACATCGAGTTCGCCGCGGCCGCCGCCACTCCCCTGACCTCGGTGCGCCAGCCCGCGGAACTCCTCGGACGCACCGCGGCCCGCCTCCTCGCCGAGGAAACGGCCCCCACCGCCTCGGCCCACCGGCACCGGTCGGTGGTCCTCCAGCCGGAACTGGTGGTACGTGCGTCGACGTGGGAGTCGGTGCTGTGACCGCGCCTTGCGAAGCCGGGCCGTCCGTCAGGTGCCGTAGGGGTTCTTCCGGCGTCTGCCGCGGCTCCGGTCGCCCTGGCCGGTGCCGTTCAGGTGCAGCAGGTCCTGGAGCGGGGTGCCGGTGTTCCACTGGCCCAGGAGGTCGCGGTGCAGGGCGAGGACGCCCTGCTGGACGGCGAGGGCCAGGGCCGCCCTGGTGAAGGTGCACGTGGCGGCGAAGACGGCCACGTCGGCCCTGTGGTGCAGCCAGGCGGTGCCGACGAACTTCTGCATGTCGCCGCTGGGCACGGTGCGGTGCGGGGCGTAGTGCTTGCACTGGACGACCAGCCGCCGCCCGTCGGGCAGTCTGCCGAGCACGTCCGCGCCCAGATCGCCCGACCTTCCGCTGACCTGCACATCCGTACAGCCGTCGCGCAGGCACAGGCCCGCCACGTACCGCTCGAAGTCCTGCCAGCTCATCGCGTCGACCTCGGCCAGCGAGCGGCGGCCCACGAGGACACGGTCCTGCTCCCGCCACCGCCGGTCCCGGTCGCGGGCCAGCCGGTCCGTGCGCCACAGCCACCACAGGGCACCCGAGGCGGCGCCGAGCACGGCGGCGCCCACGACGTACGGCCAGATCCGCGACCAGAACGCGGCCAGCAGCACCAGCGCGCAGGCGCCGCCGCCCAGCGCGGTCCTCGCACGCGCCGCGTACCGCCGCCGTCGCGCGGCCGAACGGCGTCCTCGTCTGCTCGCCACAGATCCCCCCGATCCCCACGTGCGGCACCTTGTGCCACGGCCGGTCCCTGAGAGTGTGGTCACCGGGGGGACGCGGCGGAAGACGGGCTATTGGCCAATGCTCAGGACGGGCCGGGCCGGCGGCCGTGCTCGCCGCTCAGGACGGGACGGGCCGGCGGCCGTGCTCGCCGCCGCCCGTTCAGGAGGCGGCCCGGCGGCCGTCGTTGCTGCTCAGGGCCCTGATGAGCTCCTCGCGGTTCATACCGGAACGGCCGTGCACCCCGGCATCGGAGGCCCGCCGGTAGAGCTGGTCCTTGGTCAGGTCCGCCAGCCGGGCGCGGGAGGAGGCGCCCTTCCCGGCCGCCTTGCCGCGCTCCCGGCCGCCACCGGCCCCCGCCGTGCGGCCTCCCGTGCCGCGGCCGCCACTGCCGCCACCACCGCGGCGGGCGGACCCACGGCCGCCGCCGCGGCCCGTGTCCTTCGCGCGGTCGACGCTCGCCCGCAGGGCGTCCATCAGGTTGACCACGTTGGTGGGATCGGCAGGGGACTCGGCCTTCTCGACCGTCTCGCCCTTCTGCTTGGCCTCCACAAGCCGGGCCACCCGCTCCTGGTAGGTGTCCCGGAACCCACCGGGGTCCCAGTCGGTGGTGAGGCTCTCGATGAGCTGCTCGGCCGTCCTCAGCTCGCGGTCGGAGACCTGGGTGCGCCGCGACGGGACGTCCATCACCCGCTTCGGATCGCGTACCTCGTCGGCCCAGTGCAGGGTGTGCAGGGTCAGGACGTCGCCCTCCGCCTGCACCGCCACCAGGTACTCGCGGCTGCGCATCACGAACGTCGCGACGGCCGCCTTGCCGGCCCGCGCCAGCGCCCTCACCAGCAGCGCGTACACCTTCGCGTAGCCCTCGCCGCCCGGGCCGAGGTAGTACGTCCTGTCGAAGTAGACCGGATCGATGTCCGCCAGGTCGACGAAGCCGCTGACGTCCAGTGCCCTGGAGCGGCCGGGTGCGATGTCGTCGAGCTCCTCGGGCTCCAGGACCACGTACTCGTCGCCGGCGTCGAACCCCTTGACGACGTCGTCGAGGGGCACCTCCTCGCCGGTGCGCTCGTTGACCCGCCGGTTGCGCACCCGGTCCGACGTGCCGCGCTGCAACTGGTGGAAGCGGATGGTGTGGCTGTCCGTGGCCGAGTAGAGACCGACGGGCAGGGACACGAGACCGAAGGTCAGGGCACCGCTCCACACAGGGCGTGCCATCGCCTGGCCACCTCCTCACGCTCTTGCCCGGTGCTTCCGCCCGGTCACGTCCCGGCCTCCGGTCGGCCGGCCCGGGCGGGAACCCGTACATCGGGGCGGGTACCCCGGTGCGGGGTGCGCATGTGGTCGCCGCGGCGTCCGGCCGCCGGTGCGCCCGCCCCCCCCGGCGGGGGCGGGCGCACCGCGGGTCACACCCCCAGGTCGGTGTCGATGATGCGGTCGACGACCGCCGCGACGTCGGGACCCACGATGTCGGGCTGCGGACCGATGGGGCTGAGCACCTGGCCGGGCCGGGCGACGAACGCGGCGCGGCATCCCGCGTGCAGGGCGCCGGTGACGTCCCAGGAGTGCGCCGCGACCAGCCGGACGTCCGCGGGCGGCACGCCGAAGGACCGGGCCACGCCCAGATACGGCTCGGGGGCGGGCTTCAGGCGCCGGACGCCGTCCGCCGAGACCACCCGGGCGAAGAGGCCGCGGATGCCGGCGTTCGCCAACTGCGCCTCGGCCACACGCTGCACCGAGTTGGTCAGCGCCACGACCGCCAGCCCCGTGCCGGCCAGCCTGCGCAGGGCTTCGGGCACCTCCGGGTGCGGCCGCAGGGCACTCATCCGTTCCACGACGCCCTCGACGAAGCCCTCGGTGAGGGTGGTCCCCTCGCGCTGCGCGAGCATGTGCAGGGCGGCCCGCTGGGCCGTGGTGAAGTCCACGTAGGAGCCTGTCAGGCCGCCGACGAAGGAGAGCTGCAGCATCGAGGCGAACCACTGGCCGCGGAAGGCCGCGGAGCCGAACGCCTGCCGGAACGGCTCGTCCAGTGTGCTGAGGTCCAGCAGCGTCTCGTTGACGTCGAAGGCGATCACGTGTGCCATGGAAGTGCCCTGTCTGCTCGGCGGGGGCCGGATGGCCGTCCTTGCTGCTTGAGCGGGGGACGGTTGGTGGTTCTTACCCGGCCCGCCGGATGCCGTCCCGTGCCGTTCCCGTCCCGCGCCGTGCCGTCCCGTGCCGTCGGCCCGCTGCCGTGGTCCCGTGCCGTCGTCCACGGGTGCCGGGTGCCGGGTGCCGGGTCCCGGGGGCCCGGGCTGCGGCTTCGCAGGCGGTGCCGGCCGCGGGCCGGACGGCAGGTAAGAAGGGCGCCGTCCGCGGCGCGTATGGGGTGATGCGTCCTCACGGTGGCCGGCCCTGGATCCGGTGCCCCCTCGCGCCGGGTCCGGGCCCGGCGAGGAAACGGCGGCCGGACCGGGCGCCCCGCCCAACCGGAAGGAGTCACCCGCCGTGACGAGCCCCGTCTTCACCGTCGAACGCAAGGACCGATGGCGGCTGAGGGCGCCCGACGGCGACCCGTTCCTGTCCATCGGCGTCGTGCACGCGGACGACACCAACCTGCGCTATCCGCACAACATCGGCATCCACCGGAACCGCTACGGAGGCTCGCGCCGGCGCTGGGTACGGGAGGGGCTGGTGCCGGAGATGACCTCCTGGGGGTTCAACACGCTGGGCTGGACGTCCGAGTACGTCAGCGGCGCGGGCCTCGCCACGCAGGGCGGCGTCGTGGACCTGGGCCATTCGGACGGCCTGCCGGCCGAGGAGCTGGCCGGGGCGGGCGTGCCGTACACGCTGTCGCTGCGGATCGCGGAGATCGAGCACTGGAACGCCTTCCCCGCCTACCGCGACCCGCGCACACCGGCCTTCGCCCAGTGGTGCGACCACCTGGCCAGGACGGTGTGCCGTCCGGACGACCCCAACCTGCTCGGCTACTTCCTCGTCGACGTGCCCTGCTGGGACCGGCACCCGACCGGCTCCGGCCATCCGGCCGGTGAACTCGCGGCGATCGCCGAGGCGTACTACCGCGTGGCGACCGAGGCGATCCGCCGCCACGACCCGCACCACCTGATCCTCGGCGACCGCTACGGCACCCGCACGGGCGTGCCGGACGCGGTGCTCGACGCCGCGGCACCGTATGTGGACGTCCTGTCGGTCCAGACGTTCCCTGGCCCCGGCCCCGGAGCGCTGGAGGACGCCCTGGAACGGATCGGGCGCTGGCACGAGCGCACCACCCGGCCCGTCCTCATCGCCGACACCGGCAACTGGTGTCCCACCACCATGAACCCCGGTCGCACCGGCTCGGCCCGTGACCAGCGGGAGCGGGGCGCGGGGTACGTCGAGTCCGCCGAGGCGTTCGCCGCGCGGCCCTGGTGCCTGGGCTGGCACTGGTGCAGTTGGCTGGAGAACCCGCACCGGGGCTTCGGGCTGAAGGACCCGTGGGACGAGCCGTACCGCGATCTCACCGACGCGGTGACCGAGGCGAACCACCGGCTGCTCGGGCTTGCGCACATCTCCGGGGCGGGGGAGCGGTGACAGCGTGCCGGGCGGAGCGGAGCGGTGCCCGGCGGAGGGGTTCGGCGCGGCGGTGCCGGACGGAGCGGGTACCGGACGGCGCGGCCGTCCTCGCAGGGGAGCTTGCGTCCGATGCTGTCACTCGTCAGAGTGGTGACGTGGACCATGCATTTGTATGCGGCAACCCCGCACTCGACTTCCTGGTGACGCTGCGCGCCCGCCGTACGGCGCGTCTGGAGGTGCTGACGTCGCCCGACCGGCTCGTCGCCTGGTACCTGGAGTCCGGTCTCGTCGACGCCGTCTCGGCCTGCCAGGAGTTCGACCTCCGGCAGGCGGTGGCGGTGCGTGAGGCGATCTACGAGCTGGTCAGCGCACGGCGGGCCGGCGAGGACTACGACGAGACGGCGCTCGCCGTGGTGAACGGCGCGGCGCGGGTGCCCGCCGCGACGCCCCAGTTGACCGCCGCGGGCCGGTGGACCGAGGCCACCGCCGTGGAGGCGCTCTCGCTCGTGGCGCGGCTGGCCGTCGAGCTCCTCAGCGGCCCCGACGTGCCCCTCCTCAAGGAGTGCGGCAATCCGGAGTGCACCCGGGTGTACATCGACCGCTCGCGGGGGATGCGCCGCCAGTGGTGCGGCATGGAGGCGTGCGGCAACAGGGTCAAGGCGGCGGCGTACCGGGCCCGCAAGAAGCAGGCGCGGGTGCCGGCGGCGCAGTGACCCGGCCGTGGTGCCGCCCGCAGCCCGCGTCCCGCCGTCCGTCGCCCGTCCCCCGCCGTGCGTACCCTGCTGCTTATCACTGTCGGCCACTTCTGATCGCTGCCGGTCGCCGAATGGTCGCTGTCGGCCGCTGCTGATTGCTGCCGGTCGCTGCCGGTCGCTCGCGGCTGCTGTTGGGCCGCTGCTGATCGCACGGCCCCGGCACCGGCCTCACAACCCAAGGGCCTCAGTGGCCTGGAGCACCGCCTGGCGGAAGCCCTCCACGCCGGCCGCCTGGTCCGCCTCGGCGGAGCGCCTGGCCCACTCCTCCGCCGCCACGCGCAGAGCGCCGTTGAGCATGACCGCCTTGAGCCGTGGTACCAGGTCGGCGGGGTCGGCACCGGTTCGGGCGGCGATGATCCCCGCGAAGACGTGCTCCGCGTCGTGGTGCACCCTCAGCCAGACGGCGCGCAGCCCCGGTTCGCCGGGCAGCAGGCGGATCAGTTGCAACTGTGCCGTCGTGGTGTCCGCTTCGCCTGCCTGGGGCAGGCCCGCCTCCAGGCCCTCCCGCAGCGGCCGGTCGGCGGGCAGCTCGCGCAGCCGCCGGGCCGTGGTCTCCAGACCCGTGGACAGCAGGGGGCGCACGCACTCCTCCTTGGACGGGAAGTACCGCCACAGGGTGCGCGGTGAGATGCCGGCGGCCCGGGCGATGTCCTCGCCCGAGGTCGCCGCCACACCGCGCTCGGCGAACAGCCGTACCGCCTCGTACGCGATGTCCAGCCGGGTCTCCGCCTTGCGGCGCTCGGTCAACGGCGGCCGGCCGGACGGGCGGGGTCCCTCCGCCCGCTCCGCCGCCCGTGTTCCAGGCTGCTGCACCGTCGTCCCCGTCCCGCCGTCCCGAGCCGCTTCTCGTGCCCCCACCCTAACCAGCGCCTTCGCACGCGCAGGCGAGCAGGCAGGCGGGCGGGCGGCGTGAGCGTGACTGATTTTCGCCTCTGATCGCCACTATGGCAGTGAGTGCCAAAAACTGTAGGGTGAGCGCAGCTCCACCGCCGATCACTCTGTCCGTGCCGCACGCGGCGCCGTCCCGCGCCGGGCGGTCGTACGCGCCGGACCCGCAGGAAGGGAGTGCTGCGTGCGCAGCACCGGTCTGCACGGCCGCAGCGTCGTCGTCACCGGCGGCGGTTCGGGGATCGGCAGGGCCGCGGCCCTCGCCTTCGCCGGGGAAGGGGCCAGGGTGCTGGTGGCCGATCTGGACCGGGAGGCAGCCGAGGGCGCCGTCGAGGAGGTCCGGGCCGCGGGGGGCGAGGCCCGCGCGGTCGTCGGCGACCTCAGCGAGCAGCCGGTGGTGGATCGGGTCGTGGAGGCGGCCGTGACGGAGTTCGGCGGCCTGCACGTGCTGGTGAACAACGCCGGCATCATGGACCGGTTCTCGGCCGCCGCGGAGACCGACGACGCAGAGTGGGACCGCGTCCTGCGGGTCAATCTGACGGCGCCCTTCCTGCTGACGCGTGCCGCGCTCCCCCACATGCTGGCCGCGGGTCGCGGCGCGCTCGTCTTCACCGCCTCCGAGGCGGCACTGCGCGGCAGCGCGGCCGGCACCGCCTACACCGCGTCGAAGCACGGTGTCGTGGGCCTGGTGAGGTCCCTGGCGGTGATGTACCGGGCGCACGGCATACGGGCGAACGCCATCGCGCCGGGCGGCACGGCCACCGCCATCCGCGTCGACGCCCGTCCGGACACCCACGGGCCGGCGGTCCTCGGGGCCCATGCGGGGAACATGGGCCGCATCGCCGCCGCCGAGGAGCAGGCCGCCGCCATCGTCTTCCTGGCCTCGGACGCGGCTGCGCACGTCAACGGCGCCGTACTGCCCGTCGACGACGGCTGGTCCGCTGTCTGAAGGACGAAGGACGGAGGACGGAGGACGAAGGACGGAGGACGAAGAAAGAGAAGGAAGAGAAGAAAGAGAAGAAAGAGAAGGAAGACAAGGAAGAGGACGAAGGACGGCGCACCGCGTCCCGGGCGGCACCGGCCGAAAGGCCGCCGCGAAGTCCGCAGCCACCAGCCCACCTTCCGGAGAGGACAGAGAGTGTCGCCAAGGGACAAGCGCCCGACCCCCGAACCGCGGGTGCCCTGGTTCGACCCCGACGCCCTGCGCAGGCGGTACCGGGCCGAGCGCGACCGGCGGATTCGCCCCGAGGGCAGCAGGCAGTACCAGCGCACCACGGGCGACTTCGGCTACTACGTCGACGACCCCTACGCGCAAGGCGGATTCTCCCGGCAGCCCCGTGCGGACCGGGTGGAGGCGCTGGTCGTCGGCGGCGGGTTCGGCGGGCTGCTGGCGGCCGCCAGGCTGCGCCAGGCCGGACTGCGGGAGATCCGCGTCGTCGACAAGGCAGCCGACTTCGGCGGCACCTGGTACTGGAACCGGTACCCGGGCATCCACTGCGACATCGAGTCCTACGTCTACCTGCCGCTGCTGGAAGAGCTCGGCTACGTGCCGCGCTGGAAGTACGCGCCCGGCGAGGAGATCCGGCAGCACGCGCGGGCGATCGGACGGCACTTCGACCTCTACCGCGACGCCTGCTTCCGCACCGAGGTCACGGGCCTCACCTGGGACGAGGGCGACGGCTCCTGGGTGGTGCGCACCGATCGCGGCGACCTGACGAGGGCGCGCTACGTGGTGGTCTCCAGCGGTCCGTTCAGCCGGCCGAAGCTGCCGGGCATCCCGGGCATCGAGTCCTTCAGGGGCCACACCTTCCACACCAGCCGCTGGGACTACGGCTACACCGGCGGCGACGCGAGCGGGAACCTCACGGGGCTCGCCGACAAACGCGTCGGCCTCATCGGCACCGGCGCCACCGCCATCCAGTGCGTCCCCCACCTGGGCCGGGACGCTCGGCACCTCTACGTCTTCCAGCGCACCCCCTCCTCGGTGGACGTCCGCGGCAACCGGCCCACGGACCCCGAGTGGGCGGAGTCCCTCGACGCGGGCTGGCACCGGCGGCGCAGGGAGAACTTCCTCGCGAACGTCGCGGGCGGCGGCGCGGAGGAGGACCTGGTGCAGGACGGCTGGACCACCAGCGCCCAGCTCCTGCAGAGCCTCATGCCGGTGGGCGCCGACACCGAGCTGTCCGCCGAGGAGCGGTGGCTGCGGGCCGAGATGGCCGACTTCCGGAAGATGAACGGGATCCGCGCCCGGGTGGACGCCGTCGTCGAGGACCCGGCCACGGCCGAGGCCCTCAAACCGTGGTACCGCTACATGTGCAAGCGCCCCACGTTCAGCGACACCTACCTGGACACCTTCAACCGGCCCGACGTGACGCTCGTGGACACCCGGGGCCGGGGCGTCGAGCGCATCACCGAGGACGCGGTCGTGGTCGACGGCACCCCGTACGCGGTGGACTGCATCATCTTCGCGACCGGCTTCGACATCGGGGCCGCACCGGCCGAGCGGCTCGGGCTCCCGGTCACCGGCCGGGGCGGCCGCACCCTGGCCGACGCCTGGCGCAACGGGCCGAGGACCCTGCACGGCTTCTACAGCCACGGCTTCCCCAACCTCTTCCACCTCGGCTCGCTGCAGAACGCCGTCGCCGTCAACTACGTCCACGTCCTCGACGAGCAGGCCACGCACATCGCCGAGGTCGTCGCCGAGGCGGGCAGGCGGGGCGCGCGCCTCGTCGAGCCGACCGCGGAGGCGGAGGCCGCCTGGGTCGAAGCCATCCGCGCCACCGCACAGGACACCCGCAGGTTCCTCGCCGAGTGCACCCCCAGCTACTACAACAACGAGGGCATGCCCCGGGAGCGGAGCGAGTCGTACGGCGGCGGGCCGATCAGGTTCTACGACCTGGTGCGGCGCTGGCGGGCCGAGACCGGCATGCGCGACGTCCTCGTCCCGTGACGCCGGTCCAGCGGATGCCGGCTCCCCGGACGCCGGACCCGCCGCACCCGGTGCACGGCGCACGGTCCCGAACAGCCCAGCAGCACTCAAGGAGCGCGGATGCGACCCAGCCGGTACGACGAGTCGGGCCGGCTGCGGCCGGGCAGCGGCCGCCGGCGCGTGGCAAGGCTGAACCCGCCGAACCCGCTGTGGGGCTCGAACGGGATCACCTTCGGTCCTGACGGCCGCCTGTACGTGGCACAGTTCCTCGCCGGGCAGATCAGCGCGGTGGACCCGGCGTCCGGGGACGTCGAGGTGGTGGTGCCGCTGGACGGTCCCGTGCAGACGCCCGACGACCTGGCGTTCGGGGCCGACGGGTCGATGTACATCGCGGACCTCACCCCGGGCAGGGTCTGGCGGCGTACACCGTGGGGCGAGTACTCGCTGGTCACCGACGAGGTCACGGTGCCCAACGGCATCACCTGCGTCGGCGACCGGCTCTTCGTCAACGAGATGCGCACCGGCGGCCGGCTGCTGGAGCTGTTCCCCGACGGCGGCCGGCCGGTGGTGCTGACCGACGCTCTCGCCTGGGGCAACGCCATGCAGCTCGGTCCGGACGGGCTGCTGTACTACCCGCACATGGTCGACAACCAGGTCTGGCGGATCTCCCCGGACGGGGGACCGCCGGAACTCGTCGCCGAGGAGGTGGACGACCCGGTTGCCGTCCGCTTCGACCTCGGCGGTGTCCTCGTGGTCCTCTCCCGGGGCCCGGCGGGCATCGTCACCCGTATCGACCTGGCCACCGGTGTGCGCACGGTCACCACCAGCGGCCTGGCCGGCCTGGACAACGCGGCGTTCGACACGGACAACCGGATGTTCGTCTCCAGCTACGCCGCGGGCGGCATCACCCAGGTGCACCCCGACGGCCGCACCCGCGCACTCGTCCCCCGCGGGTTCAACGGCCCGTTCGGCGTGACGGCCGGCCGCGGCGGCACGGTGTACGCGGCCGACCACTGGCGGCTGGCCAGCCCCAGCGGCCACGACGGGGAGCAGGAGGACGGCGCGAACACCCTCGGCCTGCTGCACTTCGCCCGCGGCATCACGGCGGACGGCGCGCTCCTCCACATCACCACCGGTCTCGGCGAGGTCCGGAGCTGGGAGCCGGACGCCGGGACCTGCCGGGTGCGGGTGAGGGGCCTTGACGATCCCACCGGCATCGCCGTCGCACCGGACGGCGGGCTGGTGGTGGCCGAGACCGGCGCCGGCCGCGTCCTGCGGATCGACGCGGCGGACACCGTCACCGTCCTTGCCGACCAGCTCGAACACCCCGTGGACATCGCCTTCGACACCGAGGGCCGGTGCCACGTCAGCGACGACCGGCGCGGCGCCGTGCTGCGTCTGGAGGAGGACGGCACCGTGACCACCGTCGCGGACGGGCTCGGCGCACCGCAGGGCCTCGTCGCGGTGGGCGACGAACTGTTCACGGTCGAGACCGCCCACCGGCGCCTCACCTCGGTGTCGCTCACCACCGGAGCCGTCGGCACCGAGGCCCGCGACCTGCCGGTCGGCCTGCCGCCCGGCACCACCCGCACCGAACCGGATCCGGTGCCCGGCGTCCCGCACCGCCCCCGCCCGTTCGCCGGCCTCGCCCTGGCCCCCGACGGCTCCCTGCTCCTGTCGGCCAACGGGGAGGGCACCGTGCTGCGGCTGGCGCCGCGGCACGAGGCGGACTGACGGACGCGGTGCGCGGCCCCTGCGGTCCGCTCCGCGCCGGTGCTCCCGGCCGTCCCCCGCACCGCCCGGCGCAGACGGCGGCCGCCCCCGCGGTCAGCGGGGGGCCGCGCCGTCCCCCTCGCCCTCCGCGGCCGCGGGGCGGTACGCCTGTGCGGTCCGGCGGAACACCTCGGCGGTGTGCGGGAGCGCCGCCGCACGGCACTCCGGGACGAGGCGGCCCGTGGCGCCCGGATGCAGCTTCGGCCATGTGTTCCCGTGTCCCGGTGCCGGCCGGACGCCACCGTGCCATCGCCCCCGACCACCTGGGCTCCGGCCTGTCGGACGCACCCGGCGCCGGAAAGTTCGCCCGCACCGTCGGCGCGCCGGTGGAGCACACCGTGCGCCGGTGACCCGGACGGCCGGGCCCCGCGGTGCCCCCGCTTGCGAAGGCCCGGGGCCGGACGAGGATGGGGGGTACGGCACCGGCGCGCCGGCCCGGCGCGGACCCTCACGGCGAGGTGAGCAGGTGGTGGCAAGACTGCTGTCGGTGAACGTCGGCCTGCCCCGGAACGTGCCCTGGCACGGCCGCACGGTCCGCACCGGCGTGTGGAAGCACCCGGTCGAGGGGCCGCGGACGGTGCGCAGGCTCAACATCGACGGGGACGGGCAGGGCGACCTCGCGGGGCACGGCGGCGAGCAACGGGCCGTCCTCGTCTACCAGATCGACTCCTACCGGTACTGGCAGGAGTACTTCGGCAGGGACGACTTCGGCTACGGCCAGTTCGGCGAGAACTTCACCGTCGAGGGGCTGCCCGACGACGAGGTGTGCATCGGGGACCGCTACCGGATCGGCACCGCGGTCTTCGAGGTGACGCAGCCGCGGGTCACCTGCTACCGGGTGGGGCTGCGGATGGGGGAGCCCCGGATGGCCGCGCTCCTGGTGGCCCACCACCGGCCGGGCTTCTACTTCCGCGTCATCACGGAGGGCCGGGTCACGGCGGGCGACGAGATCGTCAAGGTCTCCGAGGGGCCGGAGGCGATCACCGTCACCGAGATCGACGCCCTGCTGTACCTGCCGGGCCACCAGCGGGACGACCTGGAGCGCGTCCAGCGCATCCCCGCCCTCAGCCCGGGATGGAAGGCATCCCTGCAGACCCTTATCGACCAGGGCGGTGCCGGCAAGGAGACCGCGGGCGGCAACCCGGCACTCAACACGGCCGCCCAGGGACCGCCGCCCGCCTGGCCGGGCTTCCGCCCGATGCGCGTCGCCCGGATCGCCACCGAGAGCCGCGACATCTTCTCGCTGACGCTGGCCGCCCACCCGGCGCAGCCCCTGCCCGTCCCGCTCCCGGGGCAGTTCCTCACGCTGCGGCTGCACCCCGGGTCGCAACGGTCGCCGCTCATCCGCAGCTACTCACTCTCCGGCCCACCGGACGCCTCGCGGTACCGCATCACCGTCAAGCACGAGCCGCACGGCCGCGCCAGCGGATACCTGCTGGAGCACGTGCGGGAGGGAGATCTCCTGGACGTGGCCGCGCCGCGCGGCACGTTCACGCTGGCGCCCGGCGAGGGGCCGGTCCTGCTGGTGTCCGGCGGGGTGGGCGTGACACCCGAGCTCGCCATGCTGCACGCCCTCGCGGCCGAGCGCTCCCCACGTGAGGTGTGGTGGCTGCACGGAGCACGCAACGGCGCGGAGCGCGCGTTCGCCGAGGAGACCCGCACCCTGCTGGACCGGCTGCCCCGGGCCCGTGCGCACGTCTGCTACAGCGCGCCGCTGCCCGACGACCGGCCGGGCCGTGACTACGCGGCGAAGGGCCGGCTGTCGGCCGCGCGGTTCGCCGAACTCGGGGTGCCGACGGAGGCGGAGGCGTACCTGTGCGGTCCGCCGTCCTTCCTGCACGACATGCTGGGCGGCCTCGTGGAGTACGGCCTCGAACCCGGCCGGATCCGCACCGAGACGTTCGGCACCGAACCCCCGGTGACGCCCGGGGTGACGGCGACCACCGAGCCCGCCGGGCCCCCGCACCCCCCGCAGGGGCCCCCGGGCCCGGGGCCGAGCGTGTCGTTCGCCCGCAGCGGAGTGAGCGCCAACTGGGACCCGAAACACCTGAGCCTCCTGGAACTCGCCGAGGCCTGCGACGTCCCGGTGCGCTGGACATGCCGGACGGGCATCTGCCACACCTGCGAGACCGGACTCCTGTCGGGCGAGGTCGCCTACTCTCCCGAGCCCGTCGACCCTCCTGCCGAGGGCAATGCCCTGACCTGCTGCTCCGTGCCGCGCGGCGAGGTCGTCCTCGACCTGTGACGGCCCGGCGGTCCGGGACGGCCCGGCGGTCCGGGACGGCCCGGCGACCCGGGAGGCCCCGGCGACCCGGGACGGTCCGGCCCGCGGCCCGGCCCCTACCGGCCGAGCGCTCCCCGCACACCCGAGAGGGCGAGGGCCCGGGCGCGGCCCGGTGCGAGCAGGGCCTGCGCGGCCAGATGCCCCGAGCCGCCGTTCAGCCCCGCGCCCGGATGGGTCGAGGCCCCGATGTGCCACAGGCGGCGGACCGCCGTCCTGTGGCGTGCCGCGCTCGGCACGGGACGCCACAGGAAGCTCTGGTCCAGTTCGGTGGAGCCGCCGTAGGGATCGCCCGCCAACGCGCCGGGGTTGGCGGCGGCGAGGTCCACGGGCGTGAGGACATCGGTGGCGAGCAGCTTGTCGTGCAGGTCCGGCGCGTGCCGCGCGATGCGGTCCAGGACCCGCAGGGCGTAGCCGTGGGCCAGCCCGGCCGTCCAGCCGTCCGCCGCGGGCAACCGTCCACCCGCGTCCTCCAGGGGCCTGAAGGGTGCTTCCTGCAACTGGATCCACAGGGCCGCCGCACCCCTGGGGACCCGGGAGGGGTCGAGCAGGTGCTGCTGGCCGACCACGACCGTGGGCCGCTCCGGCAGCAGTCCGGCCTCGGCCTGCGCGCAGGCTACACCGGTGCTCGCGGAGCCGTCCGAGAGGTGGACGAGCGGCAGGCCGCCGAGCCGCTCGTCGCGCCACCCCAGGGGTGCCGAGAGCGCCACGTGGATCTGCACCGCGGCGCGGCCGGGACGGAATCCGCGGACCTCGCGGGCGGCCCTCGGCGCGGCGTCGGGCGGCAGCAGCGCCCCGTACAGCGCCTGCGGCGCGACCGAGGCCAGGACCGCACGGCGGGCGCCGTAGCGCTCACCGGCCACCACCACGCCGGTGGCCCGGCCGTGCCGGACGAGGATGCGCTCCACCGGTGCCGATGTGTGGATGTGCACACCGCGCTCCCGCAGCAGCGCACCGAAGGCGGCGACGAACCTGCCCGCGCCGCCCTCGACCACGGGCACCCCGAATCCGTGCAGGGCGGCGGCGAGCACGGGCACCATGAAGCCGCCCGAGGCCTGGTCCGGGGAGAGCCCCGCGTGCAGCAGCCACGGGACCCACAGGTGGTCCACCTCGGGACCGGTGAACTCCCGCCGGCACCAGGCGCGTCCGCTGGTGAGCAGGTCGCGCACCAGACGTTCCGTCCCGGCACGGCCGAGCACCCGGACCAGCCGGCCCGCGGGCCGAAGTACCCGCACCGACCGCAGCTCCGTGCTCATCAGGGCCCCGACCTCGGGTGCGATCCGCTGGAAGGCGGCGAGTGCCCGCAGATAGCGGTCGCGGTCCGCGGGGTGCGCGAAACCGGCGGCGGTGGCTTCCGGGTCGCGCTGCGCCAGCACGGTGCGGCCGTCGTCCGCGACGCTCGCGGCGAGCGCTCCGTCGCTGTTGCGGTAGCGCAGCCCGTGCCGCCGCAGCGCGTCACCGAGGACGCCGTACGCGGGTCCGGAGACGAACAGGGGGTGCCACGAGGAGAAGGTGTCGTGCAGGTACCCGGGGAGGGTGCGCTCCTCGCCGGCGATGAAGCCGCCGAGCCGCTCATTGCGTTCGAACAGCCTGACCGACCAGCCGGCGCCGGCCAGCTCCGCGGCGGCCACGAGGCCGTTGACGCCCGAGCCGATCACCACTGCGTCCGTGGCGTCCGTCATCGCCGTCTCCTTGCGATCGGGTTGCGGGGCAGCGGCGGACTCCGCCGGACCGGCGCGCCAGACCAGTCTGCCGCCCGGAAGCGGATCGCGCCCGGGCCCTCGCCCGGGGGAGTGACGGACGCGGGCCCGGGGAGGGAAGGGCGCGGCGCGGGTCCCCGGAGCCTGCCCGTGGAGAAGTGGGGGTGGGCCGTGTCAGAAGGAACGCGTGGGGTCTGCACCGGTCGAGTGGTGATCGTCACGAGAGCAGGCTCCGGCACCGGGCAGGGCCGCGGCGGCCGCGCTCGCGGCGGCGGGGGACCGGGGCCTCGGGGTCGGCCGCAGGAGCGGGGCCCTGGCAGGTACGGCCGCGCTCGATCCGGGCATCGGCGTCTTCCGGGCCGATGTGTCGAGGAGGGCACGCGCTGCTGCGTCGTCATCCGGCGCGACGAGTTCGAGGCGCGCTTCCCGCACCTTCTGGACGCGGTGCCCACCGCCGACGAGGCCGACGCGTGGGCGGCCAGGTGGGGCTCAGGGCCGACGCGGACGCATGGCCGGCCACTGTGGGCACGGCATGGCCCCGTGTGTCACCGGATCTCTCATCGGTTCACGCGATGGTGCGATGATCTGCGGTGTTGCGGATGGGGCGCGGGGGCCCTGGGTAGTGCCGGGCCATGACGCAGCCGTTTCAATTGCCCCCTTTCTACATGCCGTATCCCGCCCGCCTGAACCCGCACGTCGAACAGGCGCGCACGCACACCCGTGAGTGGGCGCGCTCCATGGGCATGCTGGAGGGCTCCGGCGTCTGGGACCAGGCCGACCTCGATGCCCACGACTACCCCCTGCTGTGTGCCTACACCCACCCGGACTGCGACGCGCAGGCGCTGTCGCTGATCACGGACTGGTACGTCTGGGTGTTCTTCTTCGACGACCACTTCCTGGAGATGTTCAAGCGCACCCAGGACCGGGAGGGCGGCAGGGCCCATCTCGACCGGCTGCCGATGTTCATGCCCATGGACCTGTCGACCGCCGTCCCCGAGCCGGCCAACCCGGTGGAGGCGGGCCTCGCCGACCTGTGGGCGCGCACGGTGCCCGCCATGTCGGAGGGCTGGCGGTCCAGGTTCGCCCTGAGCACCGAGAACCTCCTGAACGAATCGCTCTGGGAACTCTCCAACATCAACGAGGGCCGGATCGCCAACCCGGTCGAGTACATCGAGATGCGCCGCAAGGTGGGCGGCGCCCCCTGGTCCGCGGGCCTCGTCGAGTACGCCACCGCGGAGGTGCCCGCGGGCGTCGCGCGGGAGCGGCCGCTGCGGGTGCTGATGGAGACCTTCTCGGACGGCGTGCACCTGCGCAACGACCTCTTCTCCTACCAGCGCGAGGTCGAGGACGAGGGCGAACTGAGCAACGGGGTGCTGGTGCTGGAGACGTTCTTCGGATGCTCCACCCAGCAGGCCGCGGACATGGTCAACGACGTCCTCACCTCCCGGCTGCACCAGTTCGAGCACACCGCGCTGACGGAGGTGCCCGCGCTGGCCGCCCTCAAGGGGCTCGCCCCCGGCGAGGTGGCCGCCGTCGCCGCGTACACCAAGGGCCTCCAGGACTGGCAGTCCGGCGGCCACGAGTGGCACCTGCGCTCCAGCCGCTACATGAACGAGGGCGCGCTGCGCACCTCCCCGCTCGGCGGGCCCAAGGGCCTCGGAACCGCCGGTGCCGACATCCCGGGTCTGTTGGCCGCCCTCGGCGCCGAACGGCTGCGCCGCCACACCCACGTCCCCTTCCAGCGCGTCGGCCCCGAGGAACTCCCCGACTTCGCCATGCCGTTCCCCCTCACCCTCAGCCCCCATCTGCCGGGCGCCCGGCAGCGGGTGGCCACCTGGTGCACCCGGATGGGCATCCTCAGCGAGGGCATCTGGGACGCCTACCGCCTCGACGCGTACGACCTCCCGCTGTGTGCCGCCGGCATCCACCCCGACGCCACCGAGGACGGGCTCGACCTCAGCTCGGCCTGGCTGGCCTGGGGCACCTACGGCGACGACTACTACCCGCTGGTCTTCGGACACCGCCGCGACCTGGCCGGGGCGGCCCTGTGCACCGAGCGCCTGTCGGCGTGCATGCCCGTCGACGCCGAGGAGATCCCGCCCCCCGCGAACGCCCTGGAACGCGGCCTGGCCGACCTGTGGGCGTGGACCACGGCCGAGATGGCGCCCGACCAGCGCCGCACCCTGCGCGCCGCGATCGAGGTGATGACCGAGTCCTGGCTCTGGGAGCTGTCCAACCAGGCCCAGCACCGCGTCCCCGACCCCGTGGACTACATCGAGATGCGCCGCGCCACCTTCGGCTCCGACCTCACCATGAGCCTGTGCCGCCTCGGCCACGGCCCGGCCGTCCCGGCCGAGATCTACCGCAGCGGCCCGGTCCGCTCCCTGGAGAACGCGGCGGCCGACTACGCCTGCCTCCTCAACGACATCGTCTCCTACCGCAAGGAGGTCGAGTACGAGGGCGAGATCCACAACGCGGTCGTCGTCGTGCAGAACTTCTTCGGCTGCGACCAGGCGGACGCACGCGCCGTCGTGGCCGACCTGATGGTGCAGCGCATGCGGCAGTTCCAGCACGTCACCGCCCATGAGTTCCCCGTGCTCTACGAGGACTTCGGCCTGACGGACGAGGCCCGGGCCGCGCTGGACGGCTATGTGAAGGAGCTGGAGAACTGGATGGCCGGGATCCTCAACTGGCACCTGGGGTGCCGCAGATACACGGAGGCCGACCTCGCGCGGCGCCTGACCACGCCGCTGCGACCCGTCCCGGCCGACCCCGCGCCGGCCCTGCGCATCCCCCGTTCCGCGGTGTCCTGAGCCGCGGGCCGCGGCCTGCCCCGCCGCCCCGCTCGGCCGCCGGGGACGCGCCGGGCCCCGGGCCCGTCCGTCGAGGGGCCGAGCGGGGACCTTGGGCCGGGGGCCGGTGCGGGTGGTGGGCCGAGCGCAGGGTGCGGCGCGGGGGCCCGGGGCGCACCTGGCCGAGGGGCGGTGCCCCGCCGGGCGCGCGCGGAAAAGCAGTGGCCGCCGCCGTGCGCCCGGGCCAGGATGACCGCATGCCGAGCACCCTCGCCGCGTTCCTCGGAGCCTGCCTCCTGGTCGCCGCCTCGCCGGGCCCGAGCACCGTGCTGATCATCAAGCACTCGCTGCGGAGCAGGCGGTCGGGGTTCATGACCGTGCTGGGCAACGAGACGGGAGTGCTCACCTGGGGACTGGTCGCCGCCTTCGGGCTGACCGCGCTGCTCGCCGCCTCCGAACTCGCCTACGGCGTCATGCGCGTCGTCGGCGCCGTGGTCCTGGTCGGCTTCGGCGTGCAGACGCTGTGGCACGCCCGGCGCCCGGCGGCCGCGGGCATCGACGCGGCGGGCGGGGAGCGGGCCAAGTCAGGACCGGCCTCCTACCGGCACGGTCTGCTGCTGAACCTGGCCAACCCCAAGGCCGCGATCTTCGCGATGTCGTTCCTGCCGCAGTTCGTGCCGCCCGGCGCCCCGCATCTGCCCGCGATGGTCGGCCTCGCCGCGCTGTGGGCGGTCTTCGAGGTCGGCTACTACGGCCTGTACGTCTGGTTCGTCGGCCGGATCAGGACGGTGCTGTCCCGCGCCGGCGTGCGCCGGCGGCTCGAACAGGTCTCCGGAGGCATCCTGCTGCTGCTGGGCGCCCGGCTCGCCCTGGAGGGCTGACCCGGCGGATGCGGAGGCGAACCACGGCCGGCGCCCGCCCGATGACGAGCCGGTCAGCGGGTGCCCGATGAGGAGCAGGTCAGCGGGTGCCCGCCGGCGGGTCGGCGAAGACACCCTCCAGCATGCCGGTGGCCTGTCCCACCTCGATCAGGTATCCGTCGGGGTCGCGCAGGTAGCAGCGGAGTTCGGCCCTGCGGTCGAGCGGCGGGGTGAGGAACTCGGCGCCCCTGGCGCTCCACTCCCGGTGGCAGGCCCCGATGTCCGCCACCCGGATGTTGAGGAAGCCCGACACCGTCTGCGGGTCGCCGGGCGGGCGCAGGGTGACGTCCGGCTTGTCGGGGGTGGGGCCACCGCCGGGGTTCATGATGATCCAGCCGTTGGCGAGCCTGACGATGCACGGGTTCTCGTCGAGCACCACCTCGCCGCCCAGCACGTCCGCGTAGAACGCCCGGGAGCGGGCCACGTCGGACACCGTCAGGAAGTGGGTGAGCAGTATTCCGGCCTCCGGGGCCGGCAGATCCTCACGACGCATGTCGGTCTCCCATCCGCGCCCGCTCCGCTGGGGCGGCGGGTGCCCGGGGAGCCCCGAGCGGGTGGTCGGGCACCGCTGCGGACGGCACGCCGGCGTGTTCGGGGCGCACCGCCATGGTGGGCGAGAACCGGGGGCGGCGAAAGTCGATCACGGGCCGTACCGGGCGGCGTCCCGCGCGGGGCCTACGCCGATCGGGCGGCGGTCCGGCCGTCCGCACGGCAGGATGCCCCCGAGGCATCCGGCGCGCCGCTTGCGGCTCCCGCGCGCGGCCCCGGCACCGGCGACCGGTGCCGGCGACCGGACGCGGACCCCGTCCGGCGCCTGACGGCAGCTCCCCGACTCCTTGACCCTGGAGGACCCATGACCGGCACACCCGCGAGTCCCACGGCCCCGGCCGCGTTCACCACCGACGACTACCGCGCCCGGATGGCGCGCGCCGTGCGGGCCGCCGACGCCGCCGGCCTCGCCGGGCTCCTGGTCGCACCGGGCCCCGACCTCTCCTGGCTCACCGGCTACAAGCCCACCGCGGACACCGAGCGGCTCACCCTGCTCGTGCTCGCCGCCGGCCGCGACCCGGTGCTCGTGGTGCCCACCCTGGAGGCGGGCGACGCCGCACACGCTCCCGGCGCACCCGCACTCACCCTGCGTGACTGGACCGACGGCCAGGACCCGTACGCCGCGACCGCACCGCTGCTGGACGCCGGCGGCCGCTACGCCGTCAGCGACAGCACCTGGGCCGTCCACCTGCTGGGCCTCGGGCGCACGGCGCCCACGGGCGTCGGTTTCACCGCGCTCGGCGAGGCCCTGCCCATGCTCCGTGCGGTCAAGGACGCCGCGGAGCTGGACCGGATGGCAGCGGCGGGCGCGGCCGCCGACGCCGCCTACGACGAGATCAGGAACGTCCGCTTCGAGGGCCGCAGGGAGACCGACATCGCGGCCGACCTGGCGGGCCTGCTGCGCGGGTTCGGCCATACGCAGGTCGACTTCACCGTGGTCGGCTCCGGCCCCAACGGCGCGGATCCGCACCACGAGGCGGGCGAGCGGGTCATCGCCGCCGGTGACACGGTCGTGCTGGACTTCGGCGGCCTCGTGCACGGCTACGGCTCCGACACCTCCCGGACCGTGCACGTCGGCGAGCCCACCGCCGAGGAGCGGCGGGTGCACGACGTGGTGCGCGAGGCACAGGAGCGCGCCGTACGGGCCGTACGCCCCGGTGCCGCCTGCCAGGACATCGACCGGGCGGCCCGGGAGACGATCACCGAGGCCGGTTACGGCCCCCGCTTCATCCACCGCACCGGGCACGGCATCGGCGTCACCACCCACGAGCCGCCGTACATGGTCGAGGGGGAGCGGCAGCAACTGGTGCCCGGCATGTGCTTCTCGGTGGAACCCGGCATCTACCTGCCCGGCCGGTTCGGAGTGCGCATCGAGGACATCGTGACCGTCACCGACGACGGTGTCCGGCGCCTCAACACCACGTCGCGGGAGATGGCCGTCGTGCACTGAGCCGCGGGCCCGCGCCGTCCGGCGCGCGGACCGGGCGCCGGAGCCTGCGTGCTGCGGCGGGAGCCGCGGTGTCCGCACCGGCGGTGCGGCACCGGCGGCCCGGTCGCGCCGGTGCCGCGCACCGCCGGCGCGGGGCTCAGTCCTCGCGGGGCTCGCGGTCCCGGAAGCGGCGCAGGACGTCGTACGGATACGGCAGCGGCCGGTCGCTCGCCTCCGTCAGCCGCCGTGCCTGGACCTCCGTCAGGTCCCAGCCGACCGCACCGAGATTGTCCGCGAGCTGCTCCACGGACCGTGCGCCGATGATCGGCGCCGTCACGCCGGGCTGCCGCAGCAGCCAGCGCAGCGCGATCTGGGCCGGGCTGCGGCCGGACTCCTCGGCCACCGCGAGCACCGCGTCCACGGCCCGCCAGGTCTCCTCGGTGTCCCGCGCCCGCCAGGTCTCGCGGCCCTGGTCCCGCTGGTGGGCGGCCTCGCGGGAACCGACCGGGGCCGAGACCATACCGCGCCGGTACTTGCCGCTCAGCCAGCCGCCCTGCAACGGGCTCCACGGGATGACGCCGACGCCCTCGGCGACGCTGAGCGGCAGCAACTCCCATTCGGCGGAGCGCGCGAGGAGGTTGTAGAGGGGCTGGAGGCAGGAGTACGGCTCCCAGCCGTGCTCCCGTGCCGTGCACAGCGCCTTCTGCAACTGGGCGGCCGACAGGTTGCTCGCCCCCAGGTAGCGCACCTTGCCCGCCCTGACCAGGGTGTCCAGGGTGGACAGGGTCTCCTCCACGGGAGTGGTCGCGTCCCAGACGTGCGTCTGGTAGAGGTCGATGTACTCCGTACCGAGGCGGCGCAGGCTCGCCTCCACCGCGGACAGGATGTGCTTGCGCGTCAGGCCACCGGCGTTCGGCGACCGGCCCATGGCGCCGAAGACCTTGGTGGCGATGACCAGGTCCTCCCGCCTGCGCCCCCTCAGCCAGCGTCCCAGGATCTCCTCCGCCGCCCCGTGCCCGTAGACGTCGGCCGTGTCGACGAAGGTGCCGCCGGCCGCCGCGAAGGCGTCCAGCAACCGGTGGGACGTCGCCTCGTCGGCGGCGCCGCCGAACGTCATCGTGCCCATGCACAGCTCGCTGACCCGCAGTCCGGTGCGCCCGAGGTACCGCTGCTCCATGCTCATGCCGCTCTTCTTCCACCCGCCGCAACCGGTTCCGCGCTGACCTGCGAAACGTCAGTAGTCCGGGGCACGGGAAGGGGGAACCGCCGTGGGCGCCGTCGGTCTGCGCCGACCGCGGTCGTGCTCCCGGGACGGCGGAGTCCTCCCGTCACGCCTGGACGGCCGCCAGCACCGCCGCCGACTCGGCAGGCAGCCGCAGCAGGCCGTCCGCACCGGGTGGCCGGGTCTCCTCGGGCCGCCAGGCCGCGAGCACGGCACGGGCCCCGCGGCCCACGGGGACGTCCACCGGGCCCGGGCCGAGGTTCACCGCGGTCGCCAGGTCGCCGCGCCGGACGACGCACCAGCGCTCCGCCTCGTCGTAGGCGACACGGACGGCCGCGAGGTCGGGGTCCAGGAGGTCGGTGCGGGCGGCGCGCAGCGCGATGAGTTCGCGGTGCCAGGCGAGCACGCGTGCGTGCGGTTCCTCGCGGGGCTGCGACCAGTCGAGGCAGGAGCGGTCCCGAGTGGCCGGGTCCTGGGGATCGGGTACGGCGGCCGGGCCCTCCTCGCCCGCCCAGCCGTGCGCGGCGAACTCCCGCCGCCTGCCCTTGCGCACCGCCTCGGCGATCAGCGGGTCCGTGTGGTCGGTGAAGTACTGCCAGGGTGTCGTCGCGCCCCACTCCTCGCCCATGAACAGCATCGGCGTGAACGGCGCGGTCAGGGTGAGCGCCGCGGCGCAGGCGAGCAGCCCGGGGGGTACTGACGCGGCGAGCCGGTCGCCCGCCGCGCGGTTGCCGATCTGGTCGTGGTTCTGTGCGTAGCCGAGCAGTTGGTGGGCGGCCAGCAGGGTACGGTCCAGCGGCCTGCCGTGCCGCCGCCCCCGGAAGCCCGCGTAGGTGCCGTCGTGGAAGAAGCCGTGCGTCAGGGTCTTGGCGAGCGCGGCCAGGGGCGCCCCTGCGAAATCGGCGTAGTAGCCCTGCGCCTCGCCGGTGAGCGCGCAGTGCAGGGCGTGGTGGAAGTCGTCGTTCCACTGCGCGTGCACGCCGAGGCCGCCGTGCGCGCGTGCGGTGATGAGGCGCGGGTCGTTCAGGTCGGACTCGGCGATCAGGAACAGCGGTCTGCCGGTTTCCACGGCCAGGCCGTCCACCGCCGTGGACAGCTCCTCCAGGAACCCGTACGCGCGCGTGTCGCACAGTGCGTGCACGGCGTCCAGCCGGAGCCCGTCGAGCCGGTAGTCGCGCAGCCAGGCCAGTGCGCTGCCGACGAGGTACGCGCGGACCTCGTCGGAGCCCGGTGCGTCCAGGTTGACGGCCGCGCCCCACGGGGTGCGGTGGGCCTCGGTGAAGTAGGGGCCGAAGGAGGGGAGGTGGTTGCCCGAGGGGCCGAGGTGGTTGTGCACGACATCGAGGACGACCCCCAGACCGTGGCCGTGCGCCGTGTCGACGAAGCGCTTCAGGGCCTCGGGGCCGCCGTACGGTTCGTGCACGGCCCACGGGGCGACGCCGTCGTACCCCCAGCCGTGCCGCCCCGGGAACGGGCACAGCGGCATCAGCTCCACATGGCTGACGCCGAGGTCCGCGAGGTGCCCGAGGCGGTCGGCCGCCGCGTCCAGGGTGCCCTCGCGGGTGTACGTGCCCACGTGGAGCTCGTACAGCACCGCGCCGGGCAGGCCGCGCCCCGCCCACGGCACCCGCCACGCGTACCGCTCGTGATCGACGACGGCACTGAGGCCGTCGGGCCCGTCGGGCTGGCGCCCGGAGCGCGGATCGGGCCGAACGGGGCCCTCGTCCAGGCAGAAGCCGTACCGTGTCCCGTCGGCCGCGTCGGCCTCGGCCGTCCACCACCCCGGGCGTCCCGCGGCGCGCTCCATCGCGCGCGTGCCGTCCGCCAGATGGAGGACGGCGCGTTCCGCCGCGGGTGCCCAGACCTCGAACTCCACGGGTGCATCCCCTCGTCGGGCGGGCACGGCCGCCGCGGCACGGCCGGCTGCCCGCGGGTACGGCCCTGCCGCGGTCGGCGCCGCGACGGCCGCACGGTGCGGTGGTGCGGTGCGTGCGGCCTCAGCGGCGCCGGGTGGGCCCTGACGTCCATGGTGCGGGCCCGTGAGGGACCGGCGCGGTCGATTCACCTGAAATCCCCCTACGGGGGGACATCGATAGGCGCGGGCGCCGACGGGTGTCATCGGGAGGTCACGGGGCCGTCCCAGGTGCGCACCGGTTTCCGGGCACCAGTCGCATCCCTCCTCGTCCGCCCAGGTCAGTGCGGTGCGAAGGCGGTGAGCTGCCGTTCCCGCGGCTTCTGGACACCCCGGACGGGCTGACCGACAATCAGCTTCGTGACGTCGCCCTCCGAACCCCCTCTGACCCCCGCACGGATGTCCGACGCCGAGCGCGAGAAGACACTGCTGATCCTCAGAGAAGGCGCCGCCCAGGGAAAGCTCTCCCACGACACCTTCCTGATGCGCATGGAGCGCGCCCTCGCCGCGCGTGACGCCGCCGAACTCGCCGCGCTCACCGCCGATCTGCGGACCGAGGGCCGCTGGTCCCGCATGGTCTTCGGCTCCGTGGGCGCCCTGTCCGGCTTCACCATGCGGCTGCGCAGCGCCTGGCAGGCCGAGCGGTTGCCGAAGTTGCTGCTGCCCGCGCCGTCCGCGGCCCAGCCGCTGCTCATAGGCCGCGACCCCAGGAACGGCCTGCGGCTCAGCCACGAGACGGTCTCCCTGATGCACGCCGAGCTGAGCCGGCAGAACGGTCTGTGGGTGCTGCGGGACCTGGGCTCCACCAACGGCACCGTGGTCAACGGCCGCAGGGTGGTGGGCGCGACCGTCGTCCGCGACGGCGACCAGGTGAGCTTCGGCCAGATGGCGTTCCGCCTGTCGGCGCAGTGACGGCGGGGCGGTGCGGCGGGGCCGTTACGGCGCTGCGGTGACGGCGGCGCCGGCCGCGGTGCGGTGGCGGCGCCGCGGTGACCGCGGTTGCGGTGGCGGGTGGCCGACGGTGGGCCCTCCCGCACTGAAGGCCGTGGGCCTCAGGCCGCGAGGCGCGCGTGCCGCGCGGCCTCGATGACCGTGCGGGCCTGGTGCGCTACCTGGTGGTCGAGCGGCACCCAGCGGGCCCGGAAACGCTCGGCGAAGGAGGCGCACCAGGTGGTCACCATGCCTTCGAGCCGGGGTGCCGCACGGTCCCCCGCGTCCTCCAGGACCCTCAGCAGCATCGCCGCGGCCCGCAGCGGCAGCCGCCGTCCGAAGGCGTCGATGCTGCCGACGGACGCCATCGTGGCCCCCGGCAGCGGCGGCCGCCCCCAGTCCTCCGCGAGGCCGGGCGCCAGCGCGAGGGCCCAGCGCGCGGCGCGCAACAGCGGGCCCTCGGGCCCCGGGAGCCTGGGCAGTGCCTCCGCGAGCACCTCCTCCACCAGGCGCGCGTCCTCGCGCAGCCGCGCCGCAAGGCGGCGCAGCTCCCTGTCCGGTGCGGGATGGGGCGCATCGTCGTCGACGAGGTCGCTCGCCCACATGGGGACCTCGACGATCGCGGTCAGGCCGCCGTAGCGGTGCGCGTGGTGCCAGGTGCTCAGCCGGGCGTCGTCGGGCAGGCTGGGGAAGGCGGCGTCCGAGTCCGGCGCCGGCATCACATGGACCCCGGGCCCCGACGCGGGCCAGCCGGCCGCGTCCGAGGCCCCCGTCTCCACCGGGATGTGCAGCCGCGCTGCCGACTTCGCGAAGGGCTCCGCGAGGCCGGGCACGTCCTTGGTGAGCTGTACCCAGCTTCCGCCCAGGTCCGTGCCGTGCAGGGACACCTGGAGATAGGGCCGCAACTCGTCGATCACGCCGGTCAGCGCCCTGGTCTCGGGCGGCAGCCGGTCCGGCGGCAGCACCGAAGGCGACCACTCGGGCTGCTCGGGTCCCGCCGGTCTGAAGAACCTCCGGTGGTAGTCGAGCAGTGTCCGCGGCGCGGGCGTGCGGTGCAGGGCCGCGCCGTCCGGGTCGGCGCACAGGAGGAAGTGCCAGGCGGTGCCCGCGCGCAGCCCGGGGTCGCCCAGGGCGCGCTCGGCGAGGTGCAGCAGGGTGGAGCCGCCCGCGGGCTCGTTGGCGTGCGCCCCGGCGACCACGAGGACCGCGTGCGGAGCGTGCCCGATGGACAGCAGGTGCAGGGGCCGTCCGGCGCGTGAGGTGCCGATCCGCCGCAGCCGGCCCAGATCCGGGCGCCGGGCCACCAGCGTCCGCGCCGACGAGACGAGCTCGGGCACAGTGGGATAGCGCTGATCCGTCAGGTGACTCACCCCCCAGGGTCCTCCTGAACGTGCGCACCCGCAGTACCCCATGCCGCGCGGCGGCGTGTCAAGGAGCGCGGACGCCTGCCCGACGCTGCTGCGCGGCGCGTGTCACCAGAGCTGGAAACGTTTCTTCTGGGGCGGCGGGGAGCATGGGGCGCGGAGCCGGCGGGCGCGGGTGTGCGCGGCGGGCCGCACCTGTCGGCTCCGCGCCCGGCCGACGTTCAGCCGGGCCGCCGCGGCGCCCGGTCCCCCGATCCCTGCGCCCGTTCCAGCAGGGCCACCGGCGCCGTGCGGAAGAGATCGGTCAGACGGGTGTGCCCGGTGCGGCTCCGGCCGGGCGCGAGGAGGTCGTGCCACTCGCCTTCGGGCAGCACCAGCTCCGTGTCGCCCCAGCCGCCGGCGTCGGCGAGGCGCAGGGACAGGCGCGTCACGGCCGTCAGGACCGCCCCGGAGCGCACGAAGGCCAGGCAGTGGGCGGCGGCCCGGCCGTGGGCCTGGAGGGGCCGGTAGGACGCCGTGTCACCGAACAGCTCGGGGCGCCGGGCACGCAGCCGCAGGGCCGTCGCCGTCAGGGTGTGCTTCTCGGCAGAAAGGCCGCCTGGGCCGGACGCGCCGTCCGGCACCGCGGCGGTGGGGCAGGCGCCGGCCCGTGCCGCGGCGCGGGTGCGGGCGTCGGGCGCGCGGGCTTCGGCGGGGGACGTGCCGTACGGGGGTGTGTCGGGAAAGCGCGGCGGGTTGCGGTTGTCGGGGTCCACCAGGGCCCGGTAGTCGTACTCCGTGCCCTGGTAGAGGTCCGGCACACCGGGCATGGTGAGGTGGAGCAGCGCGGCGGCCAGGACGTTGGCGCGGACATGGGGGCGCAGGGCGGCGGCGAGGCGGGCCACCGGGCGGTGCGCCTCGCCGCCGGGGCCGGCCGCCGCGAAGTCGGCCACCGCCTTCTCGTACGGCTCGTCCGGCTCGGTCCAGCCGGTGCGCAGGCCCGCCTCGCGGACGTGCTTGAGCAGCGCCCGCCCGATGCGGCCGCTCTCCGGGGCGCCGGGCCCCGCCAGGCCGACGGCGGTCTGCCAGGCCGCCCAGGCCACACCGGCGTCGGGTGCGGCCGCACCTCCGGCGGCCGTCAGCGCCGTCGCCTCGGCCAGCAGGTCGGCGAACCGCCGCGGGCACTCGGTGAGCACCGCGATCCTGGCGCGCACGTCCGCGCTGCGCTTGGTGTCGTGCGTGGACAGCACGGTGCCGGTCAGCGGCCAGCCGCGCTGCACGCGCGCGCAGTGCGCGTGGAAGGACGCGGGCGGCACGGACGGCAGGCCCGGGTCGCCGCCCACCTCGGCGGCCGACAGCAGGGGCGTGTACCGGTAGAACGCGGTGTCCTCGACGGCCTTGGCACGCACCGCGGAAGCGGTCTGCGCGAACCGGGCGCGGAACTCCTCCCTGTCCTTGTCCCCACCGGACCCGAGCCCGCCCAGTGCCAGGTCCCGCACCGCGTCGACCGCCGCCGCCTCCTCCGGCACCGCGAACACCGCCCTGGCGTCCCGGGCGGCCTCCTCGGACAGCACCCGCCCGGTGTCGGTCTCCGCGTACGGGCGGTAGACCGGCAGCCGGACCAGCAGTTCGCGCAGGGCGGTACGCAGCGCCCAGGGCGCATGGTCGCGCAGCAGCGGGTCCGCCGCGCAGATGCGTGCGCACGCGCGCGTGAGGCGGTCGACCTCGGCGGCCAGCTCGCCGGCGATCACCTTGTACGCGGCGCGCCGCACCGTGGCCTGCCAGTCGCCGCCGCGGTCCGCGGCCGGCGCGGCGAACCGGCGGTAGAGGCCGAGCAGCTCGCCCGCGCCGGCCGGGTCCGTGAGCACCCCGTCCACCTGCCGCAGCGCGTCGTAACCCGTGGTGCCCGCGACCGGCCAGGCGGCCGGCAACCGCTCGCCGTCCGCCAGGATCTTCTCGACGACCGTCCAGCGGCCGCCCGTCGCCTTGTGCAGCCGCCGCAGGTAGCCGCCGGGGTCGGCCAGGCCGTCGGGGTGGTCGACGCGCAGCCCGTCGAGGACGCCCTCGTCGAGCAGTGCGAGCACCTTGGCGTGCGTCAGCCGGAACACCTCCGGGTCCTCCACGCGCACCCCGATCAGCTCCGAGACGGTGAAGAAGCGGCGGTAGTTGAGCTCGGTCCTGGCCAGCCGCCACCAGCACAGCCGGTACCACTGGGCGTCGAGCAGCCCTGGCAGCGGCAGGTGCTCGGTGCCCGCCCTGAGCGGGAAGACCTGGCCGCCGTAGTGCAGGGCGGGCCGGCGGCCCGCGTGCGGACCCTCCGGCCCGGGGCCGGACGCCGTGGGGCCCCGGGCCGGGGAGGCGGCGCCGCCGGCCGCCGGGGCGCCCGGGCCGGTGCCCCCGCCCCGGCGGGGCGCCCTGGCGTCCGCGACCCGCAGCAGGTCAAGCTCGTGCCGCAGCGGTCGGGCCAGCACCGGCAGCAGCAGCCGGCCCCCGTGCGCTTCCCAGTCGATGTCGAACCAGCGCGCGTACGGCGAGTCGGGCCCCTGCGCGAGCACCTCCCACAGGGCGCGGTTGTACCGCGGCACGGCGGCCATGTGGTTCGGCACGATGTCCGCCACCAGGCCGAGGCCGTGCCGCCGCGCGGTGCCCGCCAGCGCGCGCAGGCCCTCCTCGCCGCCGAGTTCCTCCCGCACGCGCGCGTGGTCCACGACGTCGTAGCCGTGCACCGACCCGGGCACGGCCTCCAGCACCGGGGAAAGGTGCAGGTGCGAGACCCCCAGCGAGGCGAGGTACGGCACGGCGGCCTCGGCGGCCGCGAACGGGAACGCGGGCTGGAGCTGGAGGCGGTAGGTGGCGGTCGGCACGCGCGCCGCGGGTCCGCTGGACACAGGGGTCATGCGCACGTACGTACCCCGGACGGCGCCCGCGCGCCCGCCGGGTGACCCACGCGGGTGGCCTGAACACGCCGTCCGGGCCCCGCCCCGGCACCCCTGGGCGGGGCCCGGACGCCTCCCTGGGAGGGGCCCCGGTCGCCTCCCTGAGGGGCCCGGCGCGAGGCCCGGCGGGCGTGCGGGCGGGCCCACCGGAGCTTCCTAGGCGGGCCGCTGGAGCACCGTCAGGCTGCGGTCGACCAGGGGCAGGCGGTCGCCGGCCTTCACCCTGGGCCCCGTGCCCCGCGGGACGCCGTCGGGGCGGGCCGTGTCGACGACCACCTCCCACTGGTGGCCGTGGTTGACCGGCACGACGAATTCCAGCGGTTCCGGAGAGGCGTTGAACATCAGCAGGAACGAGTCGTCCCTGATCCGCTCGCCGCGCGGCCCCGGCTCGGAGATGGCGTTGCCGTTGAGGAACACGGTCAGCGCGCTGGCCTGTGCCGCGCTCCAGTCCCGCCGGGTCATCTCCTCGCCCTCCGGGGTGAACCACGCGATGTCCGAGAGGTCGTCGTGCGTGCCCTGGACCGGCCGGCCGTGGAAGAACCGGCGCCTGCGGAAGACGGGGTGGTCGCGGCGGAGCCAGACCATCGCGCGGGTGAAGGCCAGCCGCTGCTGCCTGGTCTCCGGATCGCCGTACTCCCAGTGCACCCAGGTCAGCTCGCTGTCCTGGCAGTAGGCGTTGTTGTTGCCGCGCTGGGTCCTGGCGAACTCGTCCCCGTGGCTGAGCATCGGCACGCCCTGGGAGAGCATCAGCGTGGCGACGAAGTTGCGCATCTGCCGCTCGCGCAGCTCCAGCACCGCCGGGTCGTCGCTCTCGCCCTCCGCGCCGCAGTTCCAGGAGCGGTTGTGGCTCTCGCCGTCCCGGTTGTTCTCGCCGTTGGCCTCGTTGTGCTTGTGGTGGTAGGACACCAGGTCGTGCAGGGTGAAGCCGTCGTGGCAGGTGACGAAGTTGATGGAGGCGAGCGGGCGCCGGCCGTCGTCCTGGTAGAGGTCGGAGGAGCCGGTCAGCCGTGAAGCGAACTCCGCCAGGGTGCGCGGCTCGCCGCGCCACAGGTCCCGGACCGTGTCGCGGTACTTGCCGTTCCACTCCGTCCACAGCGGCGGGAAGTTGCCCACCTGGTAGCCGCCCTCGCCGACGTCCCAGGGCTCGGCGATCAGCTTGACCTGCGACACCACCGGATCCTGCTGGACCAGGTCGAAGAAGGACGACAGCCGGTCCACCTCGTGGAACTGCCGGGCCAGGGTCGCCGCCAGGTCGAAGCGGAAGCCGTCCACGTGCATCTCGGTGACCCAGTAGCGCAGCGAGTCCATGATCAGTTGGAGGACGTGCGGCGAGCGCATCAGCAGGGAGTTCCCGGTGCCCGTGGTGTCCATGTAGTACCGGGCGTCGTCCGTGAGGCGGTAGTACGAGGTGTTGTCCAGGCCCCGGAAGGAGAGCGTCGGACCCAGGTGGTTGCCCTCGGCCGTGTGGTTGTAGACCACGTCCAGGATGACCTCGATGCCCGCCTGGTGCAGCGAGCGGACCGCCGACTTGAACTCCAGCACCTGCTGCCCGCGGTCGCCCCAGGAGGCGTAGGCGTTGTGCGGGGCGAAGAAGCCGATCGTGTTGTAGCCCCAGTAGTTGTTGAGGCCCATCTCCACCAGCCGGTGGTCGTTGACGAACTGGTGTACGGGCATCAGCTCCAGCGCCGTCACTCCCAGCTCCTTCAGGTGCTCCAGGATCGCCGGATGGGTCAGCGCCGCATAGGTGCCGCGCAGCTCCTCGGGGAGTGCCGGGTGAGTCATCGTCAGGCCCTTCACATGGGCCTCGTAGATCACCGTGCGGTGGTACTCGGTGCGCGGCGGGCGGTCGTCGCCCCAGTCGAAGTAGGGGTTGACGACCACCGAGGTCATGGTGTGCGGCGCGGAGTCCATGTCGTTGCGCTGGTCGGGCGCGCCGAACGGGTAGTCGTACACCTCCTCGCCCCAGGAGATCTGGCCGCTGATCGCACGCGCGTACGGGTCGAGCAGCAGTTTCGCGGGGTTGCACCGCAGACCGCGCTCCGGAGCGAACGGCCCGTGCACCCGGAAGCCGTACCGCTGCCCCGGCATGATCCCGGGCAGGTAGGCATGCCGGACGAAGGCATCGGTCTCCCGCAGCTCCACCGCCGTCTCCGTGCCGTCGTCGGCCAGCAGGCACAGCTCGACACGCTGGGCGGCCTCGGAGAAGACCGCGAAGTTGGTCCCGGCGCCGTCGTACGTGGCACCGAGTGGGTACGCCTGTCCAGGCCAGACCTGCATGGATACGAGCCCTCCGCTTCCGGCCCCGGGGGCCATTGCGCCCAGAGTCTCCCGGAAAGTGGTCAGACGTCCTAGGAATTCGGCCTGGCCGGGCGGGATGACCACCCATCCGCACACGGCAGGTGGCGCGGCGTCATTCGTTTCGGCCACGGCGCCGGTGCGCCGTGGCCGCCGGGAGTGTGCGAGCGGGCTCCGGTGGCCGGTATGGACCGGAACCATGATCGGAAGTGCTCGAAAACGTCCGGGAAGCGTCTCGAAGCCCACCAGAGGGACCGAGCAAACGATCAGAAGGAGACCAGGGCAGACACCCCGACGGCCCTGTGCGAGCGCCCTCCGGACGCCCGGTTCCGCCACGGCACCCCGGGGCGCCCCACCCGCCCCACGAGGGGACTACAGTGATGTCCGCTCACCCGGTCCCGGGCCCCTCGTGGGAACGGCCACGCCGAGGGCGGGAGTTGAGGAAACAGGGTGCGCATCCGGCTGCACCGCCCGCCGCTCGCGGAGTACCCTTCCTTGATCGTTGAACGGGGTGGGGCTCGGGGGAGCGGAAGGCGGTGCACGGGTGAGCTCGGGAGGGCTGGAGCTGCCCCCTGGTGAGGACGGCCACGAGGGGAGCTCCGCGGACGTCCCGCCCACCGGCGTGTCCTTGGCGCGACCGGTCGAGGTGAAGTCCCAGATCGGCCCCGAGCTGGACTGGGGCGTGGACGCCTGGAGCGAGGTGCGCACCAGGGCTCAGCGCGCCGGCCGCGCCTACATCTGGCTGAACCTCGTCGAGCAGCGGTTGCGCGCCGTCGTCGCCGCCGTCCTGCGCCCGGTCTACGAGCCCGTGCACGGCGAGGAGGACTGGGTCGTAGCGGCCGCCGGGCCCGCGGGCCAGGAGTGGGTGCAGCGGGCCGTCGCGGTGCGCGAGGTCAGCCGCCGCAAGGGGTACCTGCTGGACCCCGCCGACGACAATGTCATCAGTTTCCTGACGCTCCCGCAGTTGCGCGAGCTGATGGTCCAGCACTGGCCCTGCTTCCAGCCCTACGTCGAGGACCGCCGCGAAGTCGAACTCGCACTCGACGAGCTGGAGGTCGCCCGCAACGTCGTCTCCCGCAACCGCGCCCTGTCCGAGACGGTGCTCGCCCAGGCCGAGCGTGCCTCCGCCCGGCTGCTGGAGATCCTGGGCGCCGGCTCCGACCTGCCCTCGGCCCGGCGGCTGCCCGTCGACGCCGTCGAGGACCTGGTCGGCGACCGGTACGCGGACGTCGTCGGGGTGCACCCCGACCGGGTCAGGCTGCTGCGGCAGTTCCCCGCCGAGGACATCTTCGGCGCGGCACGCCGCGTCGACGCCATCGGCATAGGACTGAACCTCCTGATCCAGAACTTCTCCGGGCGCCGCCTGATGCGCCTCGCGGAGTCCGGCTGCCGGGTCCGGCTGCTCTTCCTCAACCCCGCGAGCAGCGCCGTCAAGCGCCGGGAGCGCGAACTCACCCTCAAGCGCGGCGAGCTGGGCCGGTCCGTGGAGATGAACATCCTGCACATGCGGCGGGTACGGGCCCGGCTGCGGGACCCGGGGGCCTTCGAGATCCACGTCTTCGACGAGACGCCGCGCTTCACGGCCTACCTGGTCGACGGGGACGGCGCGGACGGTGTGGCGGTGGTCCAGTCGTACCTGCGCAGGACCCGCGGACTGGAGACGCCGGTGTTCGTGCTGCGCGGCGGCGGGCGGCTGGTGAAGCCGGGGGAGCCGGGGACAGCGCCGGAGAGCAGCCTCTTCGCCGTCTACCGCGAGGAGTTCGAGCAGGCCTGGACCGACTCCCGACCGGTGTCCTGACGCGCGGGACCGCCTGCCGGGGTGAGGGCGGGCGGGGCCGCCCGCGGCGGGTCGGGACGGAGGGGCCGCCCACCGCCCCCGCGGACCCGGACAGGCGGGCCGCTCGCTGCGGGACCGGGGCCCGGTCCCGGTTTCGGGCCCCGGTCCCGGCTTCGGGCCGTGGCCCGGGCGCGAGCGCGGGGAGGCCGGCCGGTTGTCAGTGGCCCGTGCGAGGGTGGGACCACTCGCGGCGCACCGTGCCGGGGCGTGCCACGGCAGCCTGCGTGGTGTGTCCGCGCGGCCTGCCCGTGCGCCGGCCGTCGGCGGGTCGCCCGCGGCGGCCGCGCCGGTCCGCGGGTGAGGAGCGCCGTCAGGGACCACACGGAGGGGGACGCATGGCCTGGCACACGGAGCCGTTGATCGGCTTCGACCTGGAGACGACGGGGACCGACCCGGCCGAGGCGCGGATCGTCACGGCCGCGGTGATCGAGGTCGGCGGCGGCCGACCGCTGGGCCGCAGGGAGTGGCTGGCCGACCCCGGCGTCCCCATCCCGCCGGACGCGGTCGCCGTGCACGGCATCAGCGACGAGCGCGCCGCCGCCGGCCGGCCCGCCGACCAGGTCGCCGACGCCATAGCGGGCGTCCTCGCCGGTGCCTGGCGGGCCGGCGTCCCGGTCGTCGCGTACAACGCCTCCTTCGACCTGACCCTGCTCGCCGCGGAGCTGCGCAGGCACGGTCTGCCCTCGCTGCGGGAGCGGCTGGACGGCGCCGACCCCGCCCCCGTCATCGACCCGTACACCATCGACCGCGCCGTGGACCGCTACCGCCGGGGCAAGCGCACCCTCGAAGCCGTCTGCGCGGAGTACGGCGTGCTGCTGGAGGCCGCGCACGACGCCGCGGCAGACGCCCTGGCCGCGGCCCGGCTCGCCTGTGCGATAGCCGGCAGGCACCGCAAGGTCGCCGAACTGCCCGTCGCGGACCTGCACCACCGGCAGATCCAGTGGTCGGCCCTGCGGGCCGCCGACTACCAGGCCCACCTCCGCCGCCAGGGCGACAGCACCGCCGTGGTCGACGGCCGGTGGCCGCTGCGGGAGCCACCGGGCGCGGTGGGATGAGGCCTCCGGGCACGCGGGGCCGCAGCCGGGGCGCGCCGGGCCTCGTCCGGGGCACACCCCGGACCCCGGTCCGTGCGGCGCCCGCCCGCCGAACCGCCCGAGAGGACCGCACTGCCGGACCGCACCGCCGGACGGGCACCGGCCCCTGCTTCGGCGCCGTCCGCCGGCACGGGCCCCTGTCCGTGCAGCACAGCGGCATCCGGCGGAAGCGCCGGCGGCTTTTCCCGATGCCCTCCTAGAATCCTCGGAAGAAGACCGCCCGGAAGGCGTGGAGCCCCTCCCGGCGTGGAAGCCCTGGCCGGTCCGAGCCGCGAGGACCGCGCCCGGGAGCGCTGCGCCCACCCAGGACAGGGCGTCCGGGAACGCCCCGCCGAGCAGGGACCCGCCGAGCAGGGGCCCGCCGGCACGGGGAGGGCGGGCACCACGCCGGTCACCCGGGCGTCACGCAGGCTTGTCAGTGGCCCGCCGCCCTGAGCCACACCGTCGTGTCCGGAGGCAGCCGGGTGCCCGTCATCTCGCTGCTGGCCAGCACCACCTCACCCGCGGGCAGCGGCACGGAGCGCGAGGAGAGGTTCGTGAGGGACTGCCATCCCGAGGAGCGCGCGAAGTGCAGGACGTCGTCGTCGGGTGTCGGAAGCCACGTCAGGGTCTCGTCGCCGAGCAGCTTGCGGCGCAGCCGCAGCGCCGTGCGGTACAGCTCCAGCGTCGAGCCCGCCACACCGTCCTGCGCCTCGACCGAGAGCGGTCCGAAGACCGCGGGCTGCGGAAGCCAGGCACCGCCGGTGCCGAAGCCGTAGGAGGGCCCGGAGCGGGTCCAGGGCAGCGGCACACGGCACCCGTCACGCCCCTTGCGGCGCCGCCCCGTCTGCTCCCAGACCGGGTCCTGGAGCACCTCGGCCGGCAGGTCGGCCACCTCGGGCAGCCCCAGCTCCTCGCCCTGGTAGAGGTAGGAGGAGCCGGGCAGCGCCAGCATCAGAAGGGTCGCGGCGCGCGCCCGGCGCCGCCCCAGCGCGGGGTCGGCCATCGGCTCCGTGCCGTCCGAGCGCAGCCACGCCTGAAGATCGGTGCCGGGCGGCAGCGCCAGGCGGGACGCGTGCCGGACCACGTCGTGGTTGGAGAGCACCCACGTCGCGGACGCCCCGGCGGCCTGCGCGGTCTCCAGCGAGGTGGCGATCACCTCCCGCAGCCTCGTGGTCGACCAGTCCGTCTCCAGGTACTCGAAGTTGAACGCCTGCCCCAACTCGTCGGCGCGGGTGTACAGCACGCGCCGGGCATTCTTCACCCATGCCTCCGCCACCGCCATCCGCGGCGGTGTGTACGCGTCGAAGACCTTGCGCCAGTCCCGGTAGATCTCGTGCACCTCGTCCCGGTCCAGGTACGGATGCGTGCCGTCCACCACCCCGTTCTGCATGCCGTGGTGCTGGTCGGGACCGAGGTCGCGCAGCGGCTCCGACAGGTCCTTGGCCAGACCGTGGGCCACGTCGATGCGGAAGCCGTCGACGCCCCGGTCCGACCAGAAGCGCAGGGTGGTGCGGAAGTCGGCGCGCACCTCCTCGTTGCCCCAGTTGAAGTCGGGCTGCTCCGGCGTGAAGAGGTGCAGGTACCACTGCCCGTCCGGCACGCGCTGCCATGCGCTGCCGCCGAAGTTGGCCTCCCAGTCGGTCGGCGGCAGCTCCCCGTGGCTGCCGCGCCCGTCCCGGAAGACGTACCGGTCCCGTGCAGCGGAACCCGGCGCCGCGGCCAGCGCCTCCTGGAACCACGCGTGCCGGTCCGAGGAGTGGTTGGGCACGATGTCGATGATGACCTTGATACCGAGCCGGTGCGCCTCGGCGGCCATCGCGTCGAAGTCGTCCAGCGTGCCCAGCCTGGGGTCGACGTTGCGGTAGTCGGCGACGTCGTAACCGCCGTCCTTGAGTTCGGACGGGTAGAAGGGGCTCAGCCACAGCGCGTCCACCCCCAGCGCCGCCAGGTGGCCGAGGCGCCGGGTGATGTCCGCGATGTCCCCGATGCCGTCCCCGTCGGCGTCGGCGAAACTGCGCGGGTACACCTGGTAGACGACGGCCTGGCGCCACCAGTCGGGGTCCTGGGAGGACATGTCCAGCGGGGCGTGCTCGGTCACGAGGACTCCTTCGAGGTGGGCGGCGCGGGAGCGGGCCGCGGCGGTGCTCCGGTGGGGAGGGGCGGTGCTCCCGTGGGGAGGGGCTGTGCCGGCGGTGGGAAGCAGCCGTGTCGGTGCGGCAGGGGCACGGGGCCGGTGCGGGCCGGACGTCACCGCTTCTCGGCCGGGCTCCCCGGGCCCCGGGGAGAGCGCTGCCACACGCCGCGCCGGTCACCGCGGCCGGGAGCGGGGCCGGGCGCTCCGCCGCCCGGCCGGAGCGGTCGCGGGGTGCCGTCCGTGCGCCAGGGTCCGCCGGGGTCCGCGCCTCTGACCCGTGCGAAGAGCGCGGTGGCGGCCGCGGCCGCGCGGGCGCCGGTGACCATGTGGGTGCTACGGCGTGGCGGCATGGCAGGACGCTCCAGGCGGCAGAGGGCGGCTCACTGTGTGACAACGCTTGCACGCTAAGGATGTGCCAAGCGGGGTGTCAATGGATGAGGCCGACCAATACGGCACACGGGGACCTGCTGGTATGGGACATCCGCCTATGCCCCCCTGCCGCGTTCATGGAAGTTGGTGCTCTGGATGACCGGCACAGGGCGGCGAGGACGTCGGTACGACCGGTGACAGCGCTGTCACGAAGGCGGCGGACGGGGGGCCGGAGGTGTGTTACGTTCCCGCCATGCCGCCAGCTCAGCGCCATCCGACCATGGCCGATGTGGCCAAGCGCGCGGGAGTCTCGGTCTCCACCGTCTCGCGCACCCTGCGCGGTCTGCCCACCGTCTCGCCCGACGCCCGGCGCCGGGTGGAGGAGGCGGCCCGCGAGCTGTCGTTCGTGATCTCCCGTCAGGCCTCCGGCCTGGTCACGGGGAAGACCGGTGCGGTGGCGGTATTGGTGCCCACGCTCAAGTCCTGGTTCGTCGGAGCGGCGCTCTCGGGCCTCGGCGCGGGGCTCCGCGGCACCGGCCTGGACCTGCTCGTCTACAGCGTCTCCGACATGGCCGACCGGGCCGCGTTCTTCGACCGCCTGCCCGCCCGCCGCAACGCCGACGCCCTCCTGGTGGTCTCGTTCGACCTCACCGCGGACGAGAGCGCCCGGCTGGACGGCCTCGGCATGCCCATCGTCTACGTGAGCCAGCAGGCGCCGGGCCGTGCGAGCGTCTACGTCGACGACGTCATGGGCGCCAGACACGGCGTGCGGCACCTGATCAACCTGGGGCATCGGCGGATCGGGTACGTGCACGCGGCGCGCGGTCCCTCGGGGTTCTCGTTCAGTTCGCAGCGGCGCTTCCTCGGTTACCGCGAGGCGCTCGCCGAGGCGGGTGTCGAGGTCGACCGACGTCTGGTGGTGGACGTTGCGGCGAGCGGCAGGCGCGGTGCCGAGGAGGCCGTGGGCGGGCTGCTCGGTCTGCGCGAGCCGCCCACCGCGATCTTCGCGGAGATAGACCAGGTCGCCATCGAGGTGATGGGGGTGCTGCGCGGCGCGGGCCTGGACGTGCCCGGGCGGATGTCCGTGCTCGGCTTCGACGACCACGAGATGGCCGAGTGGATGCAGTTGTCGACGGTCGCCCAGCCCGCGGAGGACATCGGCAGGACCGCCGGTGAACTGGCCCGCTCCCTCATCGACGACCCGGACGCCGACCCCGCCCTGCACCGCGTGCTGCCGACCCGCCTCATCCCGCGTGCGAGCACGGCCCCTCTCGGGACCACGGCCCCCCTGGGAACATCGAGCCCGCTCCCCGCACCGGACGCACCGGACGGCACCGCACGGACCCGGGACTGACCCGCCGTCCTCGGGCGCACGGCGCCCGGCCCTCCGATCCCCGGTTTTGCGGCCTCGCGGTCTTCCGGCTCGCGGTCTTGCGGCCTCCCGGTCATCCGTCCTCGCAACGCGTCGTCAGAACGGGTACCACCGCACCGTCTCGTCGCCGTCCCGCAGGGACGCGACCCGGCGGCGGAACTCCGCGAGGGCCTTGGGGTTGGTGGGAGCGTGCTGGGCCACCCAGGCGCAGCTCGCCGTCTCCCGGGCGCCGCGCAGCACCCCGCACCCCTCCCACTCGCGTACGTCCCAGCCGTAAGCCGTGCTGAACTCCGTGTACGCGGCCTCCCCGAGCCCGTAGCGGTCGCAGGTCAGGGCCATCACCACGAGGTCGTGCTCGCGCAGGTCCGACGAGAAGGTCTCCAGGTCCACCAGCACCGGTCCCTCGGGGCCGATGTGGACGTTGCGGGGGAGCGCGTCGCCGTGTATCGGGCCCGGGGGCAGATGCGGGACGAGTGCGGCCGCAGCCGCCGCGAAGCCGTCGCGGCGCTCGCGCAGATACGCGGCGTCGGCCGGGTCGATCGCCGTACCGGCGAGCCGCAGCCAGCGCTCCACACCGTCGAGCAGCTCACGCCGCACGAGCTCGAAGCCGGGCGCGGGCAGGGCGTGCACCTGACGCAGCAGTGCCGCGAGGTCGGCGGGGCCCGCCGGACGCACCGGCTCGGGCAGCCGCCGCCAGACCGTCACCGGCCGGCCGTCGACCAGCAGGGCCTCGGGCTCCGCGGCCCGCACCGCGGGAACGCCGGCACCCGCGAGCCAGTCGGCCACCCGCAGCTCCCGCCGCGCGCGCTCCAGCAGTTTCGCGCCGCGGCCCACCTTGACCACCACGTCACCGGCCGCGAACACCGCGTTCTCGCCCAGCGCCAGCAGCCGGGCCCCGGCCACCGCACCGGCCGGCAGCACCCCGGCCGCCGCAAGCACCTCGCGCGCCCGCGCCTCGTCCACCGCCGACCTCCTGATGAGCCTGCGGACCGGCGTACCCGGCCCGCTCCCGTGCCTCTTGCCGCGGCGCACGCACCGCGCGTCCCGTGCCTCTTCCCGCGGCGCACGCACCGCGCGGCACCGGCCACGGCGCATGCGCGCCCGCGCCGGCAAGTCTCGCATCCCCTCCAGCACGGCCGGCCACCGCGCCCTTCGCTGCGGGTGCGGGTGCGGGTGCGGGTGCGGGTGCGGGTGCGGGTGTGGGTGCCGGTGCCGGCGCCCGATGTCAGGGGGCCGCCGCGCTCGCCGGTGCCCGGGCCGTCGCGCCTGCCCGTCCGCCCGCCCCCGGGCCGGGTGCCCGACTCGGCGCAAGTCGAGCCGTAGCGACGCCAGGGAGTGCCGCGGTGTCCTGGAGCGCGCGACCCGCCATTTTCGCGAACCGGAATCGGGACGCCCTCCGAACGGGTCAGGAACCCGGCGTTCCGGCGGGACGCTGCCCGGATCTCGGGGTGATCCTCCCCGGAGGCTCCCCGGAACGCGGACGGACGCAGTTCCGCATGGGCGGACACGGTTCGTTGTGCACGGACCACGCCCCTGCGGGTCACGGCGACGTCTTCGGGTGCCACGGGGCGACTTCACCCGAGGGGCCCGCCAGGCGCCCGGTCAGGCGTGGGCCGGGGGGAGGGACGGGTGGAGGCGGACAGCCCTTTCGAAGGCCGCTGCCGTGCGCAGGAGGAGGGGCTCGCCGAGTTCGGCACCGACGAGTTGCAGGCCGACCGGCAGGCCCGCGTCGCCGAAGCCGCAGGGGACGACCACCGAGGGCAGGTTGGCGTAGCTGAACGGCATGGTGTACCGGCGGCCGCGGGTGTACTCGTCCGAGGTGGTGTCCTGCACCGGTGCCACGGTGGGCATCATCGGAGTGAGCAGGACGTCCACCTCGCTCAGGGTCGCGCGCAGCGGGGCAGTGTCCGAAGGGCGGCGGGACAGGGCCGCCTCGTAGTCCGACGCGGAGATCTGGGCCGACGCGTTCATGTCCGCCTGAACTGTCGGTCCGAAGATGCTCTTGTCCGGTGCGGACCAGTAGATGTCCTTCATCGCCTGGCCGAACTCGTACCGCAGGATCGTGAAGGCCGGGTCGAAATCGAGCATGGTGGCGAGGTTGCTCACCCGGACCGTCCTGATCCGGGCGCCGAGGTGGGAGAACGTGCGGATGGCCTGGTGCACCTGCCGTTCCACGTCCGGGTCGATTCCGGTCAGACTGTAGTCCTCGATGATGCCGATCCTGAGCCCGGCGATCCCGCGGCCGATCCCGGACAGGTAGTCGGTGTGCGGCAGGTCCAGTGAGTACGGGTCCTGCGGGTCGTGGCCGGCCATGGCGGTCAGCATCGCGGCCGCGTCGCGCACCGTCCGGCCGAACGGGCCGACGACGTCGAAGCTGGGCGCCCGGGGTATGGCGCCGCGCAGGCTGACCAGGCCGTGCGTGGGCCGGATGCCGACGATTCCGTTCCACGCGGCCGGTACGCGTACCGACCCGCCGGTGTCGCTGCCGATGCCGACCACGGTGATGCCCGCAGCCACACCGGCGCCCGTGCCACTGGAGGAGCCGCCGGGCGACCGGGTCGGACCCCACGGGTTGTGCACGTCGCCGAAGTACGCGTTCCTGCCGTCGATGCCGGCGGCGAACTCGTTCAGGTTGGTCTTGCCGATGCTCACCGCGCCGGCCTCGCGGAGTCTGCGGATCACGGTGGCGTCCGCGGTCGGTACCCGGTCGGCGTACGCCTGCGAACCGGCCGTGGTCCTCACCCCGGCGGTGTCGAAGAGGTCCTTCACCATCATCGGGACTCCGTGCAGCGGCCCGCGATCCACGCCCGCGGCCAGCTCGGCGTCCCGCTGCGCGGCCAGGTCGAGCGCCTGCCAGGAGGTCAGTGTGATGAACGCGTTGAGCTTCGGCTGCAGCGCGGTCGCGGCGGCCAGCGCGTCCCGGGTGAGTTCGACCGAGGTCGCCTCGCCGCTGCGCAGCATGGCTGCGGCCTGTGCCACGCTGCCCGGACGCAGTCTGCGACCGGCTGCCCGGGCCTGTGGAACGGCAGCGCCGGCGACCGTGGCCGCACCGGCTGCACCGCCTGCCCAGCGCAGGATCTCCCGCCTGCTCACGTCTGTCATCAGGGCGCCTTTCCTCCGGGATTGTGTTGAGGTGGGGCAACCTTAGGGGTCGATTTTTTGCCGTCTAGTTTCGGCCATGTTCAGCTAGGGTTTCGCACGTTCGGCTTACGGGGACGTCGGGTTGGTGACTGAGCGTCATAAAAGGGTGCCGTGCCGCCCCGGCGGGTCGTGACGACACGGCATCGGACGAGAGGCGAGGGGGTGATGGACGCGGCACCCTTGCGCATCGTGAAGCCTCGACACCTGCGTGATCCACGGAGGACCGTGTCCACCGGCTTCCCGCTCCCCTGGCCCGCCGATCACGGGGAACCGGGAGGATCCGCCTGCATTTCGGGACCCTGCCGCATCGGGGCCGGGAAGCGCGAGAGCGTGACGCAGGCCCGCGTCATCTCTTCGGTCGTGTCATTCGGCAGCGTGCGTCATTTCGCCCTGTGGGTCGTTTCGCCTGCGGCCACTCGGCGGCGGCGCCCCCTGGACGGCGCGGTTCCTCCACCGTTCCGGGCGGTCCCCACTACGTCATTTTCCCCCTTCTCCCTTCTCCCTTCTCCCTTCTCCTCGTTCTTTTTCCCCCTTGAGCGCCATCTCCGTCCGGCGTCCGCCCATCGGGGCATCGCCACGCTATTCGCGGTACCGGTTCGGCGGCGGACGGCGCCGGGGTCGGAAGGCGTTCCGCCGCTCACGCGGATCGGGTGCGGGACTGCCTCCATCACGGCCGCGGCGGGCGGCAGGGGGGATTTCCGGGAGCGCGTGCACGGATTGTGCGTGGATACCCCCACGGACACCCCTGCGGTACCCCGCGCGTTCTCCACCGCCGCGTGGGCGGGAACAGGCGGCGGCGCCTCCCCCCTCGGCCCGGCCGGGCAGGGTCCGGCACGCGCCCTGCCGCCCGCGCCGGCCGTTCTCCGATGCCCACCGCCGGCCGGTTCCCGAGTGGGGAGGGGGCCGGAGACCTCGCATCGACACTTCGATGACCGAATTATACGGGCCTCGGATGGTTTCTTCCCTGTTGTTGACTTGACTCTTCACATATTTCCTCTTGATCTTGGGTATGTGAGGGCAGGTACCATCACCCGAGTGCCGACAGGGAAGTCGGACGCAGTTCACCAAGAATCATCACCGCATGGGGTTCGGGTAAGCGGCAGAATCGTTTCTGCGCTTATCTCTCGATCGTGTGTGTGTGCCGTCGGCCATTCCGGGTCTGCGGGGCACCGGACATGAACGGACGGACTCTTGTGCGGAAGTTCCGGCAGGAGACAAGAATGGGCCTCTTTGCTTGGGCCGCCTACGGGCGCGACGACCGGGTCGAAGAACTGCCGGAGACATCCGATCATCCCGTCACGGACACGGCGGCGAGGCCCGACTTCGCCCCCATGAGACAGTTCGGCGCCTCTTCGAGCGCCTCTTAGGTAATACGCCTGCCGTTTATCGGCATTCCCCTCCCGGCCTTCACCGGACGTTGACACCGCCTGTCCGCCGGCGGTCGTCAGGCATGTCCCGTGCCGGGTGACAAGCACGCGAAGCTCCTGGTGGGAATGGTGCGTCCTGGCTGCCGACACGTGTAACCAGAAGCTGTGTCCTCGCCCGCAGCCGCTCCGACGAACGTGACCCGCCAGTGGATCAGAGAAAAAGCCGAGCAGCCGACCAGCGCAGAGGTGGTTCCCCCCATGGCCAACGCCAACTCGACGACTCCCTCGCTCCCGTTCCACAGGGGCGACTCGCCGCTAGACCCGCCTGCCGTCTTCGCCGAATGGCGCGCCGAGGGCCCGATTCGCCGTATCGCCATCGCCAATGGCGGGACGGCGTGGCTGGTGACCCGGTACAAGGAGATGCGTGAGGTGCTCGGCGACCCGCGCATGAGTTCCGACATCACCAAGACGGGGTTCCCCTCTCCGCGTCCGGAGGAGCCGAAGCCGAGTCTCGGCAACTTCATGCAGATGGACCCACCGGATCACGCGGCGATGCGCAGGACGGTGACCCGGACATTCATGATCAAGAACGTCGAGCGGCTGCGGCCGCGCATCACCGAGCTGACGAACAACCTGCTCGACGCCATGGAGGAGATGCCGCGGCCGGTCGACCTCCTCACCCACTTCGCCCGCCCGCTGCCCTCCCAGGTGATCTGCGAACTGTTCGGCGTCCCCTACGCCGACCGGGAGCTGTTCCTGTCCAACTCCGCGACCATCGGCGACATGCGGGCCACCGAAGCGGAGGCGTACGCCGCGCGCACGGCGATCGCCGAGTACCTCATCAGGCTCGTGGAGGAGAAGGAACGCCACCCGGGCGACGACATGTTCAGCGACCTGGCCGTCAACCGGCTGCGCACGGGGGAGCTGACGAAGGAGGAGATCGGCGGCATGGGGGCGCTGCTGGTGATCGGGGGCCACGAGAGCACCGCCAGCATGATCGGCCTGGGCACCATCGTGCTGCTGCAGCATCCCGAACAGCTCCAGCGGTTCCTGACGGAGCCCGAGGTCAGGCCGGCGGCGATCGAGGAACTCTTCCGCTACCTGTCGATCGTGCACGTCAGCCTGCGCAGGGTGGCCACCGCCGATCTGGAGATCGGGGGCGTCACCGTCCGCAAGGGCGAGGGCCTGATCATCCCGATCCACTCCGCCAACCGGGACCCGGACGCCTTCGACGCGCCGGACGAGTTCGACATCAGCCGTGACGCCCGGCACCACCTGTCCTTCGGCCACGGCATACACCAGTGCATCGCCCAGCACGTGGGCAGGCTCGAACTGCAGATCGCGCTGCCCGCCCTCTTCCAGCGCTTCCCCGGCCTCCGCCTCGCCGTCCCCTTCGAAGAGATCGACTTCCGTGAGGACAACGTCGTGTACTCGGTGAACGAGTTGCCCATCACCTGGTAACGGCGACCGCCGCCTGGGGACGCCGTACGAAAGCGGTGTCCCCCGGTTCGTGAGGGCGTCGTACACGGTCGTGGCACCCGTGGCCGGGGCGGCGTGTACGGCGCTTCACGCTGCACTGCCGGATCGGCACCGGGCCCGCCGGCGCACGTGCGGCTCGGGGCGCCTCCGGCCCCGGTGGCCCCCGGTACGTCCCGGTTTCGGTGGAGCGGTACAAAGATGAGATACGTGCCGGCGCATCCTGCGCCGGCCCTGGCGCAGGGATGACCATGGACATTGAGAGGCGTCTGGACGAACTGGGGCTGGAGCTTCCCGAACCGATGGAGCTGCCCCCGGGTGTTGTCCTGCCCTTTCCCTGGGTGAGGATCCACGGCAGCCGTGCCTTCGTTTCCGGTCACGGTCCGTTGCTGCGCGACGGATCGCTTCCTTCGACGTTGGGCAAGGTGGGGGCCGAGGTGTCGCAGTCCGAGGCATACGACGCCGCACGCTCCACCGCGCTCGCTGTCCTGGCGAGCCTGCGAGCGGCACTCGGCGACCTGGACCGTGTCACCGCCTGGCTCAGGGTCTTCGGCATGGTCAATGCCGCGCCCGGGTTCACCTCGGCGCCGGCGGTGATCAACGGCTTCTCCGATCTGATCCTCGAACTGTGGGGACCGGAGGCCGGCAGCCACGCCCGGTCGGCAGTCGGCCTCGCGGAACTCCCCTTCCGCATCCCCGTGGAGATCGAGGCCGAGGTCATGATCCGCTGAGCCGGCGGAAGCGCCGACGCGGTGGTCAGGACGGTGCGGCCGACCGACCCGAGCCGGTGCCGCGACCACCTGCTGCCGCGGGTCGGACACGGCAGCGGGCAGCCGGGCAGTCCGCCGCGGCCGCGCCGGGCGCCCGGGCGGGGGGAGCGGGCCGGATGCCCGGGCCGGGGAAGCGCTCCCGACGGCGGGCTCCTGCCCGTCGGCCACCGTGACACCGCGACGTTCACGCCGCCTTGACGGCACACCCCCGCATCAGCACGATGTCACAGTCCACCGGGGCGGCCGTACGGCGCTCCCGACCGGTGAGCCGGGCGCCCGTGACCACGCCCCGAAGGAGCCGATCCCGTGACCTTGGCGACCGCGACGACGCGGTCGGCGCAGGGGGTGCCGCCACCGGGGGCCGTGCGGCAGCCCGCCGACCACGGCACCTGGTTCCTGGTGCTGCCCGCGCTGCTGCCCATCCTGGTGCTGAGCGTGGGCCCGCTGCTGTACGGCATCGGGCTCGCCTTCACCGACGCCCAGTCGGGGCGGATCGCGGCGACCCGGTGGACGGGCCTGCTCAACTTCCAGGACCTGCTGCACGACACGCTGTTCCGGGAGTCGTTCCGGATCGGCCTGCTGTGGGCCGTCGGCGTCACGGTGCCGCAGTTCCTGCTCGCCCTCGGCCTCGCGCTGCTGCTCGACCAGGACCTGCGGCTGCGCTGGCTGGCACGGGCGCTCGCCCTCGTCCCGTGGGCGATGCCGGAGGTCGTCGTCGGGATCATGTGGCGCCTCGTCTACCACCCGGACGCGGGCGTCCTCAACGAGACGCTGCGCCGGCTCGGCCTCGGCGACGGCCACGACTGGCTGGCCGGCCTCGGCACCGCGCTGCCCGCGGTGATCGTGGTGGGCGTGTGGGCGGGGCTGCCGCAGACCACCGTCGCGCTGCTGGCCGGCCTCCAGAACACCCCGCGGGAGCTGCACGAAGCGGCCGCGATGGACGGTGCGGGCGCCTGGCGCAGGTTCGCCACCGTCACCTGGCCGGCGCTGCGCCCGGTCGCCCTCGCCATCAGCTCGCTCAACTTCATCTGGAACGCCAACTCCTTCGCCCTGGTCTACGTGCTCACCGCGGGCGGCCCCGGCGGACGCACCCGGCTGCCGGGCCTGTTCGCCTACGAAGAGGCGTTCCGGTACGGGCAGTTCGGCTACGCGGCAGCGATGGGGTGCGTCATGGTCGCGGTGATCTCGGTGATCCTCGCCTGCTACCTGGCGGGACGGCTGAAGGGCGGCGAACGGTGAGACCTGCGGTGCCGCCCACCACGCGGCGGACGGGGCGCCTGGTGCGGGCCGGGCAGTACCTCGCGCTCCTCGCCTATCTGGCCTTCCTCGCCTTCCCCTTCCTCTGGCTGCTCTCCACGGCATTCAAGCCGCCGCGCGAGCTGGGCAGCCTGCACCCGACCTGGATCCCGGCCGACCCGACACTGGCCAACTTCCGGCAGGCCTTCGACGAGCAGCCCCTGCTGCGGGCCGGACTGAACTCCCTCGTCGCGGCCTCCTGCGCCGCGTTCCTCGCGGTGGCCGTCGGTACGCCGATGGCGTATGTGCTGGCCAGGCGCCGCTCGCTGCCGGCCCGCGCCGCCGCCGGCTGGGTGGTGGTCAGTCAGGCCTTCCCGTTCGTGCTGGTCATCGTCCCGCTGTTCCTGCTCCTGAAGAACCTTCACCAGATCGACTCGCTGCCCGGCCTCATCCTGGTCTACGTCGTGTGGGCGCTGCCGTTCGCCCTGTGGATGCTGGTGGGGTACGTGCGTGCCGTGCCCGTGGAGCTGGAGGAGGCCGCCGCGGTGGACGGCGCCGGGCGCGCCCGGATCCTGGCCTCCGTCACCGGCCCCCTGCTCGGGCCCGGCATGGTGGCGACGGGCCTGTTCGCCTTCGTCAGCGCCTGGAACGAGTTCTTCTTCGCACTGGTCCTGCTCAAGACCCCGCAGAAGCAGACGCTGCCGGTCGTCCTCACCCATTTCCTCGGCGCTGAGGGCACCGCGGATCTCGGGCCGCTCGCCGCCGGGGCCCTGTGCGCGACGCTGCCTTCGCTGGTCGTCTTCGCCGCCGTCCAGAAGCGGATCACCGGCGGCATGCTCGCCGGGGCGGTGAAGCACTGATGCGCCGCCGCACGTACCCGCGGGCAGGCATGCGTCCGGAGGTATGCACGCGTTCCCAGGCACGCACACGCCCCCGCCCGCGCGCCACGGCCCGCGCACGGCTGCTGCGCGGCACGGGCGCCGTGCGCGCCGCTGCCGCCGCCGCGCTGTCGCTCACGCTGCTGCTCGCCGGGTGCTCCTCCTCGCAGGCGCCCGACGACGGCCGGATCACGCTCACGTTCCAGTCGCTGGCCTGGCAGAAGGAGTCCGTCGAGGCCAACAAGGAACTGGTCGCGGAGTGGAACGCCGCGCACCCCGGCATCCGGGTGCGCTACGTCCAGGGCGGCTGGGACGGCGTCCACGACCAGTTGCTCACCTCCTTCGAGGGCGGCGAGGCACCCGACGTCATCCACGACGCCTCCGACGACCTCGCCGACTTCGCCTACGGCGGGTACCTCGCCGACCTGCGCGGGCTGCTGCCGAAGGCGCTGGTGGACGACATCCCGGCACGGAGCTGGTCCATGGCCACCTTCGGCGACGGCGTGTACGGCGTACCGTTCCTCCAGGAGCCGCGGGTCCTGATCGCCGACGCCGACCGGTTGCGCGCCTCGGGCGTGCGCATCCCGACGCCCCGGCACCCCTGGAGCTGGCGGGAGTTCCGCACCGTCACCAAGCGGCTCAGCGGGCCCGGCAGGTACGGCGTCGCCTGGCCGCTGAAGGAGCCCGTCTCCGCGACCCTGAACCTCGGCCTGTCCACCGGTGGCCGGCTCTTCCACCGGGGCCCCGACGGCAAGGTGACCATCCGCTTCGAGGCCGCCGACGCGGTCGTGCCGCGCACGGTCCACGACCAGGTGCTCCGGGACGGCAGCGCCTCCGCGGCCACCCTCGGGATGGGCGGCTCCGACACGCTGCCGGGGTTCTTCGGCGGAAGGTACGCGATGGTGCCGCTCGGGTTCTCCTACCGCCAGCAGATCGCCCAGCAGGCGCCGAAGGGCTTCCACTGGCAGGTGCTGCCCGCCCCCGCCGGGCCTGGCGGACTCGCCCAGGGCGTCAGCCCGCAGACGCTGTCCATCGCCGAGGACTGCCCGCACAAGAAGGCGGCCGCCGCCTTCGTCGCGTTCCTGCTGAGGCCGGCGAACATGGTGCGGCTCGCGCTCGGCGACTGGCTGCTGCCCACCGGCAGCCGCGCCCTCGCCGACCCCGCCCTGCACACCGAGGAGTACGACTGGGCGACCGGGGCCGCGCTCGCCGGCCAACTGCGCCCGGCACCCGCCCAGTCCGTGCGGGGCTACGCCGAGTGGAAGGACAAGATCGCCACCCCCGCGCTCCAGGAGTACTACAGCGGGGCCATCGACCTGGCCGAACTGCGCCACCGCCTGGAACACGACGGCAATCTGCTCCTGGCCCGCTACCAGCGCTGACCCGCCCGGCCCGCCCCGCCCGCGTCCGCCGACCGCATTGCCCGCCGCCCGCCTGTCGGCCACCGCTCATCCCCCGGCCACCGTCGGTCGCCCCGCAGCCCCGCCGCCCCGTCGACCGCCGCCTGCCTTCCGGCCACCGCTCACCCCGGCGACCGTCGGTCCTGCCGTCCCGCGGTCCTGCCGTGCCGCCGTGCGGCCGAGTGCGTCCCGCCGCGCCCCTGCGCCCCGCAACCGTTATTGCTTTGCACGAGACGTCTCGTCTCGTTACGCTGGTGGCATGATCCGCAGGAACAGCTCCCAACGGGCCCATATCGCCATGTTCTCCATTGCGGCCCACGGGCACGTGAACCCGAGCCTCCCCGTCATCAGGGAGCTGGTCGCCCGCGGAAACCGGGTGTCGTACGCGATTCCCCCGGCCTTCGCCCACAAGGTCGCGCAAGCGGGCGCGGAGCCCCGGATCTGGCACTCGACGCTGCCCACCGACGACGACCCCGAGGCCTGGGGCACCGAGTTGATCGACCACGTCGAGCCGTTCCTCGCCGATGCCGTCCAGGCCCTCCCGCAGCTCACCGCCGCCTACCAGGACGACAGTCCGGACCTGGTGCTCTACGACATCACCGCCTACCCCGCCAGGATCCTCGCGCACCGCTGGGGCGTCCCGATCATCCAACTGTCACCGAACATGGTGGCCTGGGAGGGGTACGAGGAGGAGGTCGGCAGAGCGCTCTTCGAGCCGCTCAAGCGGACCCCGCGCGGCAAGGCCTTCTACGACACCTTCGCCGGCTGGATCGCCGAGAACGGCATGGACATCGACGTCGAGCACTTCATGGGCCGCCCCGACCGCTGCCTGGTCCTCATCCCCAAGGTCCTCCAGCCGCACGCCGACCGCGTCGACCGCTCCGTCTACACCTTCGTCGGAAGCTGCCAGGACCAGCCGCCCGCGCAGAAAGAATGGCGCCGGCCGCCCGGCGCCGAGAAGGTCCTGCTGGTCTCGCTTGGCTCCACCTTCACCAAGCAGCCGGGCTTCTACCGCGAGTGCATCGAGGCGTTCGGCGCCCTGCCCGGCTGGCACACGGTCCTCGCGATCGGCCGGCACGTGGACGTCGCCGAGCTCGGCGCCATCCCGCCGCAGGTGGAGGTGCACCCCTGGGTGCCCCAGCGGGCGATCCTGCGCGAGGCCGACGCCTTCGTCACCCATGCGGGCGCCGGCGGCTGCCAGGAGGGCCTGGCCACCGGCACGCCGATGGTCGCCGTCCCGCAGGCCGTCGACCAGTTCGGCAACGCGGACATCCTCCAGGACCTCGGCGTCGCCCGCCACCTGCCCATGGCGGAGGCCACCGCCGACGCCCTGCGTGCCGCCGTCCTCGACCTGGTCGGCGACCCCGAGGTGGCCCGGCGGCTCGGTGAGATCCGGGCCGGGATGGCGGAGGAGGGCGGCACGGCACGCGCCGCCGACCTGATCGAGGCCGTACTGCGCCCCGAGTGAGCCGCACACCGCCACCGGCCGTGCGCACCGGCCGTGCGCACCGGCCGTGCGCACCGGCCGTGCGCACCGGCCGTGCCGGGGGCGGGCGCCGGGCCCGGGCTCGCGGGGCAGCGGTGCCGCGCCCCACCGGTGCCGTCGACCCGTGCACGCGCCGGCCCCGCCCGCCCGGCCGCCCGGCGCGGCGCCAGGCGGGGCCCGCCGCCCGGCAGCGGTGCGGTTGCCCGGCCCGGGCCCGGCCATAGGGTGTTGGCATGACGACGACGTACGCGGCACTGCTGCGCGGTATCAACGTGGGCGGCAAGCGGGTGCCCATGCCCGAGCTGCGCACCCTGCTGGAAGGGCTGGGCCACGGCGCCGTACGCACCTACCTGCAGAGCGGCAACGCCGTCTTCACGAGCGAGACGGCCGATCAGGAGCTGCTGGCCGCGGAACTGGAGCGGGCCGTGGAGAAGCACTTCGGCTTCCCCGTCGCCTGCCTCGTGCGCGACGGCGCGTACCTGCGGGCGGTGTCCGCCGCCTGCCCCTTCCCGGCGGCCACCCTGGAGGGCAGGCAACTGCACGCCACGTTCTTCGCCGAGCCGGTCGACGCGTCCCGCTTCGCGGGGCTCGACCAGCAGTCTTTCCTCCCCGAGGAGTTCCGGCTCGGCGACCGGGTGCTCTACCTCTATGTCCCGGACGGCCTCGGCCGCTCCCCGCTCGCCGCCGCCCTCGCGAGGCCCACCGTGCTCAAGGGCCTCGTCGCCACCAGCCGCAACTGGAACACCGTCGCCAGACTCGTGGAGATGACCGGTGCCTGAGCACGCATCCGACCCTGCGGACTCCGCCGTCCTGGCGGCCGTCGACGCCGAGCTGCGCCTCCTCGAACCGGAGGTGCGCCGCTCGCCGGAGCTGGCCGGCGCCCTGCTGCACCCGGAGTTCACCGAGATCGGCGCCTCGGGCCGGATCTGGGACCGCAAGGCGACCCTCGCCATGCTGAGCGCGTCCACCGAACCCGGCGACCGGGCCGCCACCGCCAGCCGGATGCACGGCGTCCAGCTCGCCCCCGACCTGGTCCACCTCACCTTCGACACGGACGACAACGGCCGCCGCGCCCACCGCAGCTCCCTGTGGCGCCGCACCGACCGGGGCTGGCAGCTCTATTTCCACCAGGGCACCCTCTGCGCCGCCGAACCCCCCGCCGAAGGCACCTGACCCCGGCGCCGCGCGCCCTCGGCGGGGCGGGCACCAGCGCAAGGGCGCAGTGCGCGGCTCAGGCGCCCAGCGCCCCGAGCACCGGCGTCCGGGCCTCGTCGTAGCGCCGCAGCAGCACCTGCGCCACCTCGGGCGAGGCGCCCAGCACCGGCGCGAGCACATCGGCGCCCGCCGCGCCCCGTGCGATCCGGTCCGGCAGGAAACCGGGAGCCAGGACATAGGGGGCGACGGCGACCCGGCGGACCCCCTCGGCGCGCAGCAGGCGCACCGCTTCCTCGGTGGCGGGCACGGGCGTCCGGGGTGCGGACGCCGAGGCGAACGCGGCCAGCGCCCCGCCCCAGCCGGCGCGCCGCCACTGCCGCGCCATCGCCAGCGACGCCGCCACCGCCTCCGGGTCCGAGGATCCGGCCGAGGCCAGCACCACCCCGGTCGAGGCCCTGTCCGCGGGAGCGAGACCCGCCTCGTGCAGCCGCCGCTCAAGGGCCGCGGTCAGCAGTGGCGAGGGGCCGAGCACCTCGGCCTGCCGGATGCGGAGCTGCGCGGGGGCCCTGCGCAGCACTGCCGGGATGTCCGCCTTGGCGTGGAAGGCGCGGTTCAGCAGCAGTGGCTGCGCCACGATCTCGTGCACCCCCCGCGCCGCCAGCGACTGGAGCGCGCCCGGTACCGAGGGCACGTTGAAGTCCAGGAAGCCCGTCGTCACCCGCAGCCCGGGACGCAGCGCCCGCAGCCGCGCCACCAGCGCGTGCACGGTGGCGGCGTGCCGTGGGTCACGGCTGCCGTGGGCGATGAGGAGCAGGGCGGGCGCGGACATCGATACGGAGGGTTCCCAACGGGTCGGACGGATCGGCGTGCGGGCGGACGGGTCGGTGCGAGGTCGGACGGGGCGGCGCGTGGCGGCGGGTGCTCCGGCGGGGCCGGTCAGTTCTTCACCAGCAGGCCCCGGCTGCGCAGCACCCAGCGCTCCAGCGGGCTGAAGATCAGCAGATCGATGGCGATGCCGACGATCAGGATCAGCAGGATCGCCAGGAACACCTGCGACATGCTGCTGTTGGTCCGGCCGGCCTCCAGTAGCTGACCGAGGCCCATGCCCAGGTCGGGTGACTGGGCGATGATCTCGGCGGCCATCAGCGAACGCCACGAGAACGCCCAGCCCTGCTTCAGGCCCGCCAGGTATCCGGGCAGCGCCGCGGGCATCACGATGTGCCAGGTGCCGCGCAGCCCCGTGGCCCCCAGCGTACGGCCGGCCCGCAGGAAAAGGGGCGGCACCTGGTCGATGCCCGAGACGAGACCGTTGGCGATCGAGGGCACCGCGCCGAGCAGGATCACCGCGTACATCATCGAGTCGTTCAGGCCCAGCCAGATCACCGCCGGCGGCACCCACGCCACCGAAGGCAGCGACTGGAGGCCCGACAGGATCGGCCCGATCGCGGCCCGTACGAACTTCACCCGGGCGACCAGCAGCCCGAGCGGCGTGCCGATCACCAGTGCCAGCAGGAAACCGAGCAGGCCCCGCGAGACACTGGTCCAGATGAAGCCGAGCAGCGTGCCCCGGGTCCAGGAGTCCTCGACCTCGCTCCACACCGAGGACGGCGCGGGCAGCTTGTAGCTGTCGGTCACCTTCGCCCACACCAGTAGCTGCCACACCACCAGCACGAGCACGATGGCGGTGGCCGGCGGCAGCACCTTCTGCACCAGGGTCTGGCTCAGCGGCGGCCGCCCGGTGTGCCGGGTCTCCAGCGCGTCCAGACCGGCTTCGAGACCGGCGAGGTCACCCGTGTCCGCGGCGGCCGGCCCGGGCTTCGCGCCGGGATTCTGCTCCGTCTCAGTGCTGACCATGGCGGCGGATCTCCCCACGCAGTTGTTCGGTGATCTCGACAGAGAGCTCCGCCACGGCGGCGTCTTCGATGCGGCGCGGCTGGGCGATGTCCACGGTCCACTCACGGGCCACCCGGCCGGGCCGCGACGACAGCAGCACCACGCGCTGCGCGAGCCGGACCGCCTCGCGGACGTTGTGCGTCACGAACAGCACCGAGACCTGGGTCTCGCGCCAGATACGGGTCAGCTCGTCGTGCAGCACGTCCCGGGTGATCGCGTCCAGCGCCGCGAAGGGCTCGTCCATCAGCAGCAGCCTGCTGTCCTGGGCGAGCGCCCTGGCCAGTGCCACCCGCTGGCGCATCCCACCGGACAGCTCGTGCACCCGCTTGCCGTGCGCACCGGCCAGCCGCACCAGCTCCAGCAGTTCCTCGGCCGCCTGGCGCCGCCCGGCCTTGGGCACCCCGCGCAGCTTCAGCGCCAACTCGATGTTCTTGCCCGCGGTCAGCCACGGGAACAGGGCGTGCTCCTGGAACATCAGCGCGGGTCGGCCCTGCGTGCTGATCGTCCCCGCCGTCGGGAGGTCGAGCCCGGCGACCAGGTTGAGCAGCGTCGACTTCCCGCACCCTGAGGCGCCCAGCAGCGTCACGAACTCGCCGGGCGCGACATCGAGCGTGATGTCGTCCAGGACGGTGTTCCGCCCGCCCGGGGCGTCGAACGACTTCGAGACGTGGGTGATGCGCGCCGCGTAGTCCCTCGCATCGACTCCATCGGCGGCCTTGGCGATAGTGGTTGCCACGGTCGGACTCCTCCTCGGGGAACGATGGGGCCCTCCCCGGCCGGGACGGCACGGGCAGGAGCGCGGCCTGCTACTGGGCGCCGAGACCCGCGGCGCCGACCGCGGGCTTGCCCTCGGCCTTCAGGACCTTGTTCAGCGGGGCGAGGTCGTAGATGCCCTTCAGGTCGGGCTTCTCCAGCAGTCCGGCCTTGACGGCGTGGTCCGCCTCGGAGCCGAGCGTGGCCGCCAGCGGGTCGTCGATGAACCGGATGGACTTCCACGCCGGGTCGAGCACGTCGGCCGGCAGCGCCTTGCCGGACAGTTCCCTGAGCTTGTCGTTGGCGGCCTTCTCGGCCTCGGCCGGGTGCTCGTTGATGAACGTGTTGCTCTTCACGGAGCCGCGCAGCACCGCCTCGACCACGTCCGGGTGCTCCTTGAGGAACTTCTGCGACACGATGACGTTCGTGATCACGAACTTCTTGCCCGGCCACAGCGTCGACTCGTCGAGCAGCACCTTCGCGCCCTCCGAGACCAGCTTGGACGCGGTCGGCTCGGGCACCCACGCGCCGTCCACGGATCCCGACCGGTAGGCGTCCGGTGTGATCTTGTTGTCCGTGCGGACCACGGACACGTCGCCCTTGCCGCTCTGCGCGTCGACCTTCCAGCCCTGCTGTGCGATCCAGTGCAGGAACGCCACGTCCTGGGTGTTGCCGAGCTGCGGCGTCGCTATCTTCTTGCCCTTGACGTCGCTCAGCGACTTGATCTTCTTGGGGTTGACCACCAGTTTCACCCCGCCGGACGCCGAACCGGAGATGATCTTCAGGCTCTTGGCGTCGGAGGCGGTGTAGCCGTTGATGGCGGGGGAGGGGCCGATCCACCCGATGTCGATCGAGCCGGAGTTCAGCGCCTCGATCTCGGAAGGACCGGCGTTGAACTGCGCGTAGGAGGCCCTGGTGCCGCCCAGCTCCTTCTGGAAGATGCCCTTCTCGTCGCCCACCAGCGCCGTGGCGTGGGTGAGGTTGGGGAAGTAGCCGATCCGTACGGAGTCGGCGGACAGCTTCTTGCCGTGCGCCTTGGCCTCGTGGGAGGCGTTCTCGTCGGCCTTGGAGCCGTAACCGCACGCGCTGGCGGCCAGGGCGAGCAGGGCCAGCGCGGTGGCGGCGCGGCCACGGCGGGCGGTGAGCAGCGGCCCCCCGGTCGAACGGGTTCGCGCGCGAGGCAGGTGTGCAGGCACGGGAGGGTGTCCTCTCGTTGGCCCGGAAACTTACGTCCCCCGTGCGGTGGGGTGTGAGCGGGACGCGACCGGGTGATCGTCAGGTCTTCGTCGCAGGCGACGCGGCAGGCGGTGGGGGGTGGTGCGGACGGTGGCGGCACCCGCCCCGCGCCGGAGGCGGAGGGCGGGGTGCGCGGGCGTCAGCCCGCACATCGCGCCACTCCGCCCTGCCCGCTGCCGAGGGCGCCGCTGCCGATGCGGCCGCCCTCCTTGGCGAACGTCGAGAAGACGTCGATCGCGGTCATGTCTAGAAGTCCCAGCCGTCGTCGTCGGAGGCGGCCACGGGCGTGTGCTCCGCGGAGAAGGCGTCGCCCGCCATGCCGGCCGCGAGAGTGGTGCCGTCCGCCGGGTCGATCAGGAGGAAGGAACCGGTGCGGCGGGAGTCCTCGTAGGAGTCGAGCGCCAGCGGCTCGGCCGTGCGGACCTTCACCCGGCCGATGTCGTTGGCCACCAGCCGACCCGGGCGGGGGTGCTGGGAGAGATCGTCGAGGGTCAGACGGGAGGGGATCTCCTTGACGATCGCCTTCACCGTCCTGGTGGTGTGCTTGAGCAGCACCCGCTGGCCCTCGGTGAGCGGCTGGTCGGCGACGTGGCAGACGGTGGCCTCGACGTCCTGCGTGGTGGCCGGCGCGTCCTCGCTGGGCACGATGAGGTCGCCGCGCGAGATGTCGAGGTCGTCATCGAGCAGTACCGTCACCGACTGCGGCGTCCAGGCGACGTCGACCGGGGTGCCGAGCAGGTCGATGCCCGAGATGGTGGACGTACGCCCGGAAGGCAGTACGGTCACCGGCTCACCGACGCGGAACGTCCCCGCCGCGATCTGGCCGGCGTAGCCGCGGTAGTCGCGGTGCTCCGGGGTACCGGGGCGGATCACGTACTGCACCGGCAGGCGGGCGTGGCAGTGCGCCAGGTCGTGGCTGACGGGCACGGTCTCCAGGTGTTCGAGCACCGTCGGGCCGCCGTACCAGTCCATGGTGGCGGAGGCCTCCACCACGTTGTCGCCGACCAGCGCCGATATCGGGATGGCGGTGACCTCGGGGACGCCCAGCTCCCGGGCGTAGGCGGTGAACTCCTCGGCGATCCGGGCGAAGACGCGCTCCTCGTAGCCGACCAGGTCCATCTTGTTGACGGCCAGCACGACGTGCGGGACGCGCAGCAGCGCCGCAATGGCCGCGTGCCTGCGGGTCTGCTCGACCACGCCGTTGCGGGCGTCGACGAGGATCACCGTCAGTTCGGCGGTGGAGGCGCCGGTGACCATGTTGCGGGTGTACTGCACATGGCCCGGGGTGTCGGCGAGGATGAAGCGGCGCAGGGGGGTGGCGAAGTAGCGGTAGGCGACGTCGATGGTGATGCCCTGCTCCCGCTCCGCCCGCAGCCCGTCCGTGAGCAGCGCCAGGTCGGGGGCGTCCTGGCCGCGGCCCTGCGAGACGCGCGTGACGGCCTCCAACTGGTCGCTGAGGACGGATTTGGAGTCGTGCAGCAGCCGCCCGACGAGGGTCGACTTGCCGTCGTCGACGGAGCCTGCGGTGGCGAACCTGAGCAGGGTGGTGGCGGTGGGGTCGGCGAGGTGGTCCGTGGTGGTCATGGCTTAGAAGTACCCCTCGCGCTTGCGGTCTTCCATGGCTGCCTCGGAGAGCTTGTCGTCGGCGCGTGTCGCACCGCGCTCGGTGAGCCGGGACGCGGCGATCTCGGCGATGACGGCGTCCAGCGTGTCCGCGTCGGACTCCACGGCACCGGTGCACGACATGTCGCCGACCGTGCGGTAGCGGACCTTCCTCTTCTCCACGGGCTCGCCGTCCGCCGGCCCGCCCCAGTCCCCGGCGGTCAACCACATGCCGGCGCGCTGGAAGACCTCGCGCTCGTGGGCGAAGTAGATCGGGGGCAGGGCGATCTGCTCCTTGGCGATGTACTGCCAGACGTCCAGCTCGGTCCAGTTGGAGAGCGGGAAGACGCGCACGTGCTCGCCGGGCGCGTGCCTGCCGTTGTAGAGCTGCCACAGCTCGGGGCGCTGGCGGCGCGGATCCCACTGCGAGAACTCGTCGCGCAGCGAGAACACCCGCTCCTTGGCGCGGGCCTTCTCCTCGTCGCGCCGCCCGCCGCCGAACACCGCGTCGAAACGATGCTGCTGGATGGCCTCGGTCAGCGGCAGGGTCTGGAGCGGGTTGCGGGTGCCGTCGGGACGCTCGCGCAGCTTGCCTGCGTCGATGTACTCCTGCACGGAGGCGACGTGCAGCCGCAGCCCGTACCGTTCGACGGTCCGGTCGCGGAAGTCGAGCACCTCGGGGAAGTTGTGGCCGGTGTCGACGTGCAGCAGGCCGAAGGGCACCGGGGCCGGGGTGAACGCCTTCAGCGCGAGGTGCAGCATCAGGATGGAGTCCTTGCCGCCGGAGAAGAGCAGCACCGGCCGCTCGAACTCGCCGGCCACCTCACGGAAGATGTGTACGGCCTCGGACTCCAACGCGTCCAGATGGCTGAGTGCGTAGGGACTGTCGGTCTCCTGGGCGATCACGGTCATGCCACACCCCTCTCGCTCGCCGTCGTGGCCTGCCGCTGAGCGGCCGCGCGTGCGCGTGCACCGCTCACAGCAGGCCCTTCTCTATGAGCAGCGCGTACAGCGCCGACGCCGATTCCTGAACGGTCTGGTGCTGGGACTCGATGCGCAGGTCGGGCGCCTCGGGCTCCTCGTACGGGTCGTCGACACCGGTCAGGCCGGCGATCTCGCCCGCCGCCTGCTTGGCGTAGAGTCCCTTCACATCACGTACGGAGCACACCTCCACCGGAGTGGCGACGTGTACCTCCACATACGGTGTGCCCTGGGTCTGGTGGCGCTTGCGCACCGCCTCGCGGCTGTCGGTGTACGGTGCGATCACCGGCACCAGCACCGTGACGCCGTTGCTGGCGAGCAGCTCCGCGACGAAGCCGATGCGCTGGACGTTGGTGTGCCGGTCCTCGCGGCTGAAACCGAGGCCCGCGGAGAGGAACTCGCGCACCTCGTCGCCGTCCAGCACCTCCACGCGGTGCCCGTCGCCGCGCAGCCGCCCGGCGAGTTCGTGGGCGATGGTGGTCTTGCCCGCACTCGGCAGACCCGTGAGCCAGACGGTGGCTCCGGTCACGTGCTTCCCCCTGGGTTCGTGAGAGTCCTGGCTCATCCGTGCAACCCGCACTCGGTCTTGGCGCGGCCTCCCCAGCGGCCGGCCCTGGCGTCCTCACCCTCCAGCAACCGCCGGGTGCAGGGCGCGCAGCCGATGGAGCCGTATCCGTCCATCAGCAGCGGGTTGGTGAGCATACCGTGCTCCTCGACGTACGCATCCACATCCTCCTGCGTCCAGCGGGCGATGGGGGAGACCTTGACCTTCTCCCGCTTCTCGTCCCAGGCCACGACGGGTGTGCCCGCCCTGGTCGGCGACTCGTCGCGGCGCAGGCCGGTCACCCAGGCGTCATACCCCGCAAGGCCCTCGTCCAGCGGCTGCACCTTGCGCAGCCGGCAGCACAGATCGGGGTCGCGGTCGTGCAGCCCCGGTCCGTACCTGGCGTCCTGTTCGGCCACCGTCTGACGGGGCGTGAGCGTGATGACGTTGACGTCGAGGACGGCGGCGACGGCGTCCCGGGTCCCGATGGTCTCGGGGAAGTGGTAGCCGGTGTCCAGGAAGATGACGTCGATGCCCGGCAGCGCCCGGGAGGCGAGGTGGGCGACCACCGAGTCCTCCATCGAGGACGTCACGCACAGGCGCCTGCCGAAGGTGCCGGCGGCCCAGTCGAGGATCTCCGCGGCGGAGGCACCTTCGAGGTCGCGTCCGGCCCGCTCCGCCAGTTCCCTGAGCTCCGAAGTGGCCCGCCCCTGGGCGGAGACCGTGGTCATGTTCCGTTCCTTCCGCTCGTGTCGCGCTGAAGTCCACGGGTCAGCAACCCGAGGAACTTCAGTTGGAAGGCTCGATTGCAGGCCGCGCATTCCCAGGCGCCACCGTGTCCCTGCTCACTGGGGCGCAGGTCCTCGTCACCGCAGTACGGGCAGTAGAAGGGGGCGGCACGCTCACTCATGCGGCGCCTCCGGGGCGTGCGCTGGTGCCTCGGGTACGTGCGGTGCCCGGGTGCGCGGCGTCCTCGCCCGGCTGTGCGGCGCAGGCCGTGAGCGGGACGCGGTCGGGGCGCAGCCCTCTGTGGCCGGGGCCGGGGGCCGCGCCGCTCACGACAGGGCCTCCTCGTCGGCGCGTGCCGCCCAGGTGGCGAACCGCTCGCCCTCGTTGCGCTCCGCCTGGAAGCGGCGCAGGACGCGCTCGATGTAGTCGGGCAGTTCCCTGGAGGTCACCTTGAGTCCGCGCACCTTGCGGCCGAAGCCGGCCTCGAGCCCGAGCGCACCGCCCAGGTGCACCTGGTAGCCCTCCACCTGCTCGCCGTTCTCGTCGAGCACGAGCTGGCCCTTGAGGCCGATGTCGGCGACCTGGATGCGGGCGCAGGCGTTGGGGCAGCCGTTGAGGTTGATGGTGATGGGCTCGTCGAAGTCCGGCAGGCGCTGCTCCAGCTCGTCGACGAGCTGTGCGCCGCGCGCCTTGGTCTCGACGATCGCCAGCTTGCAGAACTCGATGCCGGTGCAGGCCATGGTGCCGCGCCTGAACGTCGAGGGGCGAACCGTCAGGTCCAGTACCTCCAGGCCCTCCACCAGCGAGTCGACGCGGTCCTCGGTGACATCGAGCACCAGCATCTTCTGCTCGGCGGTGGTGCGCACCCGGCCCGAGCCGTGTGCCTCGGCCAGTTCGGCGATCTTGGTCAGCAGGGTGCCGTCGACCCGGCCGACCCGCGGGGCGAAGCCGACGTAGAAGCGGCCGTCCTTCTGGCGGTGCACGCCCACGTGGTCGCGCCAGCGCGCCACGGGCTGCTCGGGCGCGGGGCCGTCGACCAGCCGCCGCCGCAGGTACTCGTCCTCCAGGACCTGCCGGAACTGCTCCACGCCCCAGTCGGCGACGAGGAACTTCAGACGGGCGCGGGTGCGCAGGCGCCGGTAGCCGTAGTCGCGGAAGACCGAGACGACCGCCTCGTGGACGTCGGCGACCTCGTCCAGCGGGACCCAGGCGCCGAGCCGCTGCCCGATCATGGGGTTGGTGGACAGGCCGCCACCGACCCAGACGTCGAAACCGGGGCCGTGCTCGGGGTGCTCGACGCCGATGAACGCGACGTCGTTGATCTCGTGGGCGACGTCCAGCAGCGGCGAGCCGGAGACCGCCGTCTTGAACTTGCGCGGCAGGTTCGAGTAGGCCGGGTTGCCGATCACCCGGCGGTGGATCTCCTCGATGGCCGGAGTGCCGTCGATGATCTCGTCCTCGGCGATGCCCGCGACCGGTGAGCCGAGGATGACCCGGGGCACGTCGCCGCATGCCTCGGTGGTGGACAGGCCCACGGACTCCAGGCGCCGCCAGATCTCCGGGACGTCCTCGATGCGGATCCAGTGGAGCTGGATGTTCTGCCGGTCGGTGATGTCGGCCGTGCCCCGGGCGAACTCCGCGGATATCTCGCCGATGATCCGAAGCTGCCCGGTGGTCAGCCGGCCGCCGTCGATGCGGACCCGCAACATGAAGTAGCGGTCGTCCAGCTCCTCGGGCTCCAGGATGGCCGTCTTGCCGCCCTCGATCCCGGGCTTGCGCTGCGTGTAGAGGCCCCACCAGCGCATGCGTCCGCGCAGGTCGGCCCCGTCTATGGAGTCGAAGCCCGCCTTGGAGTAGATCGTCTCAATGCGCGTCCGCACGTTGAGACCGTCGTCGTCCTTCTTGGACTGCTCGTTGGCGTTGAGCGGCGTGAAGTGGCCCTTGGCCCACTGGCCCTCGCCACGATGGCGGCCCGCCTTGCGGCGCGGTGTGGCAGCGGCGGGCTTGCGTGGGGTGGCAGCCATGGTGGTACGTCCTTCGGGACAGGCAGGCGGCTCTGACCTGCGCATACGGGCACGTGCAGACAGATGCGGGCATACGGGCGCGGCGCTGCGCAGTGGTCTCAGGAAAACAGAGGGTGCCGCGGGGACACGGGAAAACCGGCGGTGCTGTGACTGTCAGCCCGCCGGACAGATGGCGCTGGACATGCGGCCGTGGTCGACGTGCCGCCGGCTCACCAAGACAATTCCAGCTCCAGACATGAGGGAAGCGTGTCACGGAGATCTCGGGGCAGTCCACCTAAGTCCGAGATGTGGACACTCTTGTCTCACACCCTAATACGTTGATCGGTCGCTGTCATATCCGGGCCGGTGCCGGGGCGGAGCGGGCCGGGGGCATGTGCCCCGGGCGTACGCGCAGGGAGCGCGGCGGTGGGTGCGGGCGGTGGGCAGTGGGGGCGGGCAGTGGCGCGGGGCGATCCAGCGCGGGCGATCCAGCGCCCGCCGGCCGGCCCCGCGCGGATGGCCGGATCCTAGCCCCCGCCCACCCGGGCCCGCCGCACCGCCGGCGCCGTCGAGTGCGGCAGCAGGTCCGCGGGGCGGTCCGGCAGCAGCAGCCCCACCTCGGTGCCCTCCCGGAACCGGTAGGGCCGGTGCTCCAGCAGGCAGTGCAGATAGCGCCGGATCCGGGACACCTCCGCCCGCACCGTCACGGTGCGGGCCGCGTCCCCGAACACGTCCTGCGCCAGTTGCGCGGCGCTGCGCCCGCCGCGGTGCGCCGCCAGCAGGTACAGCAGCTCGGCGTGGCGCGGGCTCAGCTCGTGCGTCCACTCGCCCGCACCGCCCGACACGGTCACGCACCAGCAGCGCGGACCGCGCAGGTCCAGCACCACCCGGGTGGTCCCGGTCCGCTCCCGGCCGTCCTCCACCCGCACCAGCCAGCCACCGGGCAGCGGCTCCACCAGGCACATGCCGAGCGCGGCCAGACGGCTGCGCCCCACCCCGAAGGACGCGGGCAGCGCCAGGCGGTCCACCGGTGCCATGCCCGCCACCGCGGCCGTCCAGCCGTGCCTGTCCACGGCCAGTGCCCGGCCCCCGACACGGGCCAGTAACGGTGCCGCCACCGCCCGCAGCCGGTCCAGCGCCACCGCGTGCCGCTCCCGCAGCCGGGCCTCGGCCAACTGGGCCACCGAGCCGACCAGCGCCAGCATCACCGGATGCATGCTGTCGAGCGGGCCGCTGACGTCCACCACACCCAGCAGCCTGCCGTCCCGCGGATCGGTGATCGGGGCCCCGGCGCAGGTCAGGGGGTGCAGCGTGCGCACGAAGTGCTCGGCGGAGAACACCTGCACCGGACGGCGCACCACCAGTGGGGTACCGAGCCCGTTGGTGCCGACGACGGTTTCGCGCCAGTCGGAGCCCACCTCCAGGCCCATCCCGTCGGCGACCCGCAGCACCGCGGCACTGCCCTCCCGCCACAGCACCCGGCCCTCCGCGTCGCAGACGGCCATGATGTGCTGCGCCGCGTCCGCCACGGAGAGCAGGCCCTCGCGCAGCACCGGAAGCACCTCCGCCAGCGGTGAGCGCCTGCGGCGCTCCTCCAGTTCCTCCAGACTCAGCAGCCCCGCCCGGTGGTCGTGGTCGGGGTCCACGCCCCGCTCGATCACGCGCTCCCAGGACTCACCGATCACCGGCCGCGGCACCAGCCGCGAGCGCCGGCCGGAGAGCGCCGCGGCCCGTGCCTCCTTCAGCAGCCGGGCCGCCCGGCCGGCGTCCGGGCCCGTGAGCCCGGTCGGATCGATCTGCAGTGCCTGCCCCACTTGGCCCTCCCCATAGCGCCCCCTGCCCCCCGGGGGCCGAGCCGGATGTACGGCGACGTGCCCGTGCCGCCGGGCCCGGCGGCGGAGCCGGTGGCCGGGCCGGTGCCCCGCCGCACAGCGAGCGGACGGGCGCGCACGGCCGGTACACCTCCTATCGTGCCGTGGCCGGGCCCCGGGGGCGGACGCCTCCCCCGGCGGACCGGCAGGCGTTGCAACCCCCCGCAACCCTGGCGAACAGCCGTGCGGTCGATGAAGCTGGCGCCATGCCGCCCCGGCGGCAGTCGGGCACCCTCGCGGAAGCCCGAACGCGGGGGTGGTGCCGTGTCGGCGCGGCACCACCCCCGTGCGACCTGAGCCGCGGGCACCGGATCGGCGCCGTGCCGCCCCCGCGGCTCACTCCACCGGGCGGGCCCGCTCCACCACCGGGGCGAGGTCCAGGGTGCCCGGCAGGGTGCCGAAGGCCGCACCGTGGTCCCCGCCCAGCCGGGACGCGCAGAACGCGTCGGCGACCTCCGGCGGTGCGAACCGCACCAGCAGCGAGCCCTGGAGCACCAGCGCCATCCGCTCCACGAGCCGCCGGGCCCGCGCCTCGATGCCCTCCAGGTCGGCCAGTTCGGTCAGCAGGCCCTTGACGGCGGCGTCCAGCCGGTGGTCCGCGCCGCGGGTGCGGCCCAGCTCCTCCAGGAAGGCGTTCAGTGCCTCCGGCTCGCGTTGCAGCGCCCGCAGCACGTCCAGCGCCTGGACGTTGCCGGCGCCCTCCCAGATCGAGTTCAGCGGCGACTCGCGCAGCAGCCGCGGCATGTCCGACTCCTCGACGTAGCCGTTGCCGCCCAGGCATTCGAGCGCCTCCGCCACCATCGGCGTGCAGCGCTTGGTCACCCAGTACTTGGCGACCGGCACGGCGAGCCGCAGCAGAGCACGCTCGTGCGGCTCGTCGCTGTCGTAGGCGGCCGCCAGCCGCAGGGCGAGCGTCGTCGCCGCCTCCGACTCCAGCGCCAGGTCGGCCAGTACGTTGCGCATCAGCGGCTTGTCGATCAGTTTGCCGCCGAACGCCTCCCGGTACGCGCAGTGGTGCACCGCCTGCGCCACGGCCTGCCGCATCAGCGCCGCGGAACCCAGCACGCAGTCCAGCCGGGTGGCCGCCACCATCTCGATGATGGTGCGCACCCCGCGGCCCTCCGCGCCGACCCGGCGGGCCCAGGTCCCCTCGAACTCGACCTCGGCCGAGGCGTTCGAGCGGTTGCCCAGCTTGTCCTTCAGACGCTGGATCCGGAACACGTTCCGCTCGCCGTCCGGCAGCACCCGCGGCACCAGGAAGCACGTCAGGCCGCCCTCCCCGGTGGCGGGGGCCGCCTGGCCGAGCACCAGGAAACCGTCCGACATCGGCGCCGAGCAGAACCACTTGTGCCCCGTCAGCAGGTACTCGCCCTGCGCCGCCAGCGGCTCGGCGCGGGTCGTGTTGGCCCTGACGTCGCTGCCGCCCTGCTTCTCCGTCATGCCCATCCCGAAGAGCACGCCGGCCTTCTGCGCGGCGGGCCGCAGCCCCTCGTCGTAGATCATCGCGGTCAGCCGCGGCTCCCACTCGGCGGCCAGCTCCGGCTCCGCGCGCAGGGCGGGCACCGCGGCGTGCGTCATCGACAGCGGACAGGCGTGCCCCGCCTCGGCCTGCGTCCACACCAGGAACGCCGCGGCCCTGCGGACGTGCCCCCCGGGCCGCGTCCAGGCGGCGGTCATGCCCGCGGAGACCCCCTTGGCGAGCAGCCGGTGCCAGGCCGGATGGAACTCGACCTCGTCGATGCGGTGGCCGTAGCGGTCGTGGGTGCGCAGCTTCGGCGGGTTCTCGTTCGCCAGCGCCCCCCACTCCCTGGCCTGCGCCGAGCCCGCGGCGCGGCCCAGCACGGACAGTTCCGTGCGCGCCTGCTCGGCCTGCGCGGGATCGAGGTGCCGGGCCACGGCCTCGCGAAGGGCCCGGTCCGCGGCGAATACGTCATATCCGACCAGCGGCGGAGCCTGGTTGGTCACTGTGTGGGTGGTCGCTGCCATGCCGATACGGTAAGGAGGTGCACCAGGCAAAAGAAACACCTGCAGGGCCGTCCGGCCGACTGGGCCGTGCCCGTGCGATGTACCGCGACATGTCGATGCGCAGGACCGCCTGGCTGCTGCTCAAGGACACCGTCAACTCCTGCATGGAGTACCGCATCCTCGGCCTGGCCGCAGAGGCGGCCTTCTTCACGCTGCTCTCGGTGCCGCCGCTGCTGCTCAGCATCATCGGGCTGCTCGGCTACGTGGACGCCTGGACGGGCGCCCACACCATCGCCGGCCTGGAGAAGAACATCCTGGAGGCGTCCCGGACCGTCCTGTCCGACCAGGGCGTGCGGCAGATCGCCCGGCCCCTGCTGGAGGACGTGACCAAGGGCGGCAGACCGGACGTCATCTCCATCGGCTTCGTCTTCGCGCTGTGGTCCGGCTCCCGGGCGGTGAACGTCTTCGTCGACACCATCACCGTCATGTACGGCCTGGACGGCACCCGCGGCATCGTCAAGACCCGGCTGCTGTCGTTCGGGCTCTTCGTCGTCGCGCTGCTGATCGGTTCCGTCGCCCTGCCGCTGATGGTCGCGGGGCCGGACGCGGTCGTCCAGGTCGTCCCCTGGTCCACCACGGTGGTGCGGGTGCTGTACTGGCCGGTGGTGATCGTCCTGTCGATCGTCTTCCTGACGACGCTCTACCACGTCTCCGTGCCGGTGCGCTCCCCCTGGGTGGAGGACATGCCTGGCGCGCTGGTCGCGCTCGCCATGTGGGTGCTCGGCAGCTTCCTGCTGCGCATCTACCTCACCAACACCGTGGAGGGCCCCACCATCTACGGGTCGCTCGCCGCGCCGGTGGCCGTGCTGCTGTGGATCGGCGTGTCGGCCTTCGCGGTGCTCGTCGGCGCCGCCGTGAACGCCGCGCTCGACCGGGTCTGGCCGTCGGTGGCCACCGCGGCGGCGCGCGCCGCGCAGGACCGCGCACGCACCGCGCTCAGCACCGAGTACCGCGCCTGGTGGGCGGCCCACCGCGCGCTGGGCGGCGACGGCGACGAAGGCGACGAGGAGGCGGACGGCGCCGACGGCCGGGAGGCCGCCATGCCCTCGGAGTTCCCCGAGCGCTGGTCGAAGTTCCTGCCGCCGGAGGACGTCACCTCGCGGCTGCGCGCCCACGCCCGCCGCACCGGCCGGCCCCGGGGCTCCGACGCGGGCGGCGGCGAGCCGGGCGGCGCGGACGCCGACCGGCCGGGCGGCACGGGCCGGGAGGGGCCTCGCCGCCAGGGGCGCTCCTAGGCCCCGGGCGCGAGGCCGGCCCTGCCGGATCGGACAGGGCGTGGGAACGGGCCCGCCCCCTGCTGGGGGCGGGCCCGGCCCCGCCGACGCACCGGCGGGGCCGTCCTCACCCCCGGGACCGGCTGATGGACGCGGCGGTAGGCGGGTGGACGGGGAGGCTGGTCACCCCCCGGACCCGAACGTGAACGAGAACTGCGCGGGTGCCGCGGTGAGTTCGTACTGCGGCAGGACACCGGGGCCGCACGACTGGGAACCGATGCCCTGGACGCCGTGGTCGAGGTTCACCCACAGGGTGTCGCCGGGGACGAGGTCCGTTCGGTGCCGGGCCGCGTCGAGCGCCTGCGGTGTCCAGGGCCGGGCGGCGAAGGAGCAGACCGGCTCCGCCGCCACCCGCAGCCCGCCGGGTGCGGCGCGTCCACCGGTGAACTCCACCCACCGCACGTCCGTGCGTGCGCCGTTCTCCTGCGGGTGCACGTACGGCGTCTGGAGCTCGTCGACCCCGGCCGTCCAGCGCCCCAGCCGGGCCGCCGTACGGGTGTCCGGGTACGCCTCCCCGGGCCCGCCGCCGAACCAGCTCACCCGCCCGTACCCGGCCGGGATCCCCAACCGCACCCCGAGCCTGGGCAGCGGCACCTGCCAGTTGCCCTCGGGCGTGACCGAGACGGTCAGCGTGAGCCGGCCGCCGCCCGCGGTCCAGCGGTACTCGGTGGCCAGGGCGAGCTGTGCGGCCGCGGGTGCCACCCGGGTGCGCACGACGAGGGCCGGGTGGGGCCCCTCGTCCGTGCCCACCCCGTCCAGCCGGTGCTGCACGCGGTGCAGGCCGATCCGGCGCCACTGCCTGCCGACGAGCGCGGCGGGCGGTCCGCCGGGCGAGCCGCCGTCGTTGTCGGTGGGCGCCCGCCACACATCGAGCCCGAGCCATTTCACGGGCACGTCCCCGATCCGCAGCACCGCGCCCGTACGCGCGTCGAAGACGCCGGGGCCGAGCGCGACCACCTCGCGCCCCGCCGCGTCCAGCCCGGCCCGCACGGGCCGGTCCCCGCGCGCCGGGACCACCGGCACCCGGGGCGTCGCGGCCCACTGCCCCCACGCCACCGTGTGGCCCCGCGCCGCCCAGGCGGTGTCCCGGGCGAGCACGGCCCGCACCGTCCAGTGCCGTTCACCGCCGGACGCCGGTGCCGCGGCGGGCACCGGAGGCAGGGCGCACTCGGCGCTCTCGCCCGGTGCGAGCGCCGGCACCCCGAGGTCGCCGCTCGCCACGGCCTCGCCGTCGACCTCGTAGGACCAGGTGAAGGCGAGGTGGCCCAGGTCGGCGAAGTCGTGGCCGTTGGTGACGCGGACCGTGCCGCGGACGCCGTCGCCGTCGATGCGGACCGGTTCGATGACCTTCTTGTACTCGGTCAGACCGGGGGAGGGGGTCCGGTCGGGGAAGAGCAGCCCGTCGCAGACGAAGGTGCCGTCGTGCAGTTCCTCGCCGAAGTCGCCGCCGTAGGCGTAGCCGAGGTCCGGGTGGCTCAGGCCGTGGTCGATCCACTCCCAGACGAACCCGCCCTGGCAGCGCGGGTGGGTCTCGAAGAGCCGCTGGTACTCCAGGAGCCCGCCCGGCCCGTTGCCCATGGCGTGCCCGTACTCGCACAGCACGAACGGCAGCGCGCGGCGCCGCTCGGGGCCGTCGTCCGCGCGCTTGCCGATCGCGTCGACCTCGGCGTGGTCCGCGTACATCCGCGAGTAGACGTCGGTGTCCCTGCTCGACCTGTCGCCCTCGTAGTGCAGCAGCCGGTCCGGGTCGCGGCCGCGGATCCAGTCGGCCATCGCGGTCAGGCCCGCGCCGGTGCCGCACTCGTTGCCGAGCGACCAGAAGATCACGCTCGGGTGGTTCTTGTCGCGCTCCACCATGCGGGCGGCGCGGTCCAGCAGCGCCGGGGTCCAGCGGTCGTCGTCGACCGGGTTGCGCCGCCAGTCGTCGCGGCAGAAGCCGTGGGTCTCCAGGTCGCACTCGTCGATCACCCACAGGCCCAGCTCGTCGCAGAGGGCCAGGAACGCCGGGTGCGGCGGGTAGTGGGAGGTGCGGACGGCGTTGATGTTGTGCTGCTTCATCAGCAGGACGTCGCGGCGCATGGTGTCCGCGTCGACGGTGCGGCCGGTGTCCGGGTGGAACTCGTGGCGGTTGACGCCGCGCAGCAGGATCGGCCGGCCGTTGACCTTGATCAGGCCGTCCTCGACCAGCACCGTGCGGAAGCCGATGCGCAGCGGGATCCGCTCCCCGGCGGTGGCCAGCTCGCCGTCGTACAGCCGGGGCGTCTCGGCCGTCCAGGGCCGCACCGCGACCGTGACGCTCTCTCCCGCCGCGCAGTCGACGCCCAGCTCGGGGACGGTGACGCGGCCCGGTACCGAGGCGTCGACGCGCAGCGTTCCGGTGCCGCCGAGGTGGTCGTAGGAGGCGTGCACGAAGAAGTCCGCCGCGGTGCCGTCGGGCCGGTGCAGCAGGGTCACCTCGCGGAAGATGCCGGGCAGCCACCACTGGTCCTGGTCCTCCAGGTACGACCCGGACGACCACTGGTGGACACGGACCGCGAGCACGTTGCCCGACGGCTTGAGCAGCGTGTCGACCGCGAACTCGTGCGGCAGCCTGGACCCCTTGAACTCGCCCAGCTCCGTGCCGTTGAGCCAGACGCGTGCGCAGGACTCCACGCCCTCGAACCTGAGCACCGCGGGCCCGTCCGGCCAGCCGTCGGGGAGGTCGAAGGTGTGCAGGTGGTCGCCGGTGGGGTTGGCCGTGGGCACGCGCGGCGGGTCCACCGGGAAGGGGTAGTCCACATTGGTGTAGGCCGGGGCGCCGAACGCGCCGCCGCCCTGGAGCACCCAGTGGCCCGGCACCGCGACCGTGGACCAGCCGGAGGTGTCGTGGCCGGGCAGGGCGAAGGCCGTGTCGTGGGCGTCGGCGGTGGCGGACAGCCTGAAGCGCCAGTCGCCGTCGAGCGGGAGGACGGCGGCGTCGGAGCCGGCGTACCAGGCGCGCGGCGGCAGGCAGCCGCGGCCCGGTGAGACGTCCTCGTAGTAGGGCAGGCCCGCGCGGGGCCGGTCGCCGGTGGTGTCGTCGGAACGGGTGCCCCCGGGTCCGGGGACGGCCCCGGGGGCGGCGAAGACGGTGTCGTGCTCGATTGCCATCGGTCTCCTCGTGCTGCGGAGTGACGACACCACCCCACCCGAGAGGACCGCGTGGATCAAGACCCCCCTGACAGGATCCTGTCCAGGAACCGGTTGCGGAACGTGCCGGACGGGTCGAGCGCCGCGGCCAGCGCGGCGAAGTCCGCGAGCCGCGGATAGCGGGCGTGCAGCACCTCGGGCGCGACGGTGAAGACCTTGCCCCAGTGCGGCCGGGCCTCGAAGGGCGCGAGGCGGTCCTCCAGCGCCGCGACGACGGGCAGCACGGCCGCGGTGTCCTGCACCCAGGTGAAGTGCAGCGCCACCGTGTCGCGGCCGTACGCCGGGCTGAGCCACTGGCGGTCGGCCGCGACGGTGCGCACCTCGCAGATCTGGAGCACCGGGGCCAGCGTCCCGCGGATGCGGTCCAGGGCGTGCAGCGCCTCCGTCGCATGGGCCCGGGGCAGCAGGTACTCGGACTGCAACTCGGCGCCGCTGCTCGGCATGAACTCGGCGCGGAAGTGCGGCAGCCGCTCGTGCCAGGGGCCGACGGCGCCGAGCTGCGGGGTGCAGTTGACCGCGGGCATCCCGGGCACCGGGTGCTGCGGCTCGGTGGCCGGCGTCCACGTCAGGCCGGCCGGCGGTGGCGCGGGCGGGCCCGCGGCGTCCACGCGCCGCTTCAACCACACCTGGTTGAAGCGCGGCGCACGCCAGTCCGTGAACAGGCTCACGCTGTACGCGGCCGACGCCACCGCCTCGAAGTCCAGCTCCGCCAGCGGCAACCCGGTGTAGACGTCCTGGCGCATCTCGTACGCGGGCTCCAGGTCGAGCGTCAGTGCGGTCACCACGCCGAGCGCGCCCAGGGACACCACCGCCCCGTCGAACCGGTCCTCGCCGCGGCGCAGCGTGCGCGTCGAGCCGTCCGCCGCGACCAGCTCCACCGCACGGACGGCCGACGCCAGGGATCCGTTGGCGATGCCGGAGCCATGGGTGCCGGTGGCCACCGAGCCGGCGACGGAGATGTGCGGCAGCGACGCCATGTTGTGCAGCGCGAGCCCCTGTGCGTGGACCCGGCGGGCCAGCTCGGCGTAGCGCACCCCGCCCGACACCCGTACCGTGCGCGCCGCGGTGTCCACGTCGACCTCGGCCGGCAGGGCGGCCAGCGACAGCAGCACCCCGTCGGTGTCGGCGATCTCGTTGAACGAGTGACCGCTGCCCAGGACGCGCACGCGTCTGCTCGCGGCCACCAGCTCACGCAGTGCGCCGAGCGAGCCGGGCGAGGCGACCTCACGTGCCGAGAACGTGATGTTGCCCGCCCAGTTCGTCACGGCCCGTATGCCGTCGGTCATCGAAGCCCCTCACTGCCGCCGTGCGCATGCTGGTGCGCGTGGTACGTGCGCCATTGTCCGTCATGGGGGTGCGCAGGGGTCCCCGGGGGCCGAAGGGGCGGTTGCGGTCGTATCGGGACACCGGCCGGTGCCCCGCCCGCGCGTGCCGTTTCCCGCGCCCCTGGCGGGGCGCCGGACGGCGGGGGCATACCGTGAGAGGCGTGCGCGGGCGTGGCAGGGACCGCGCACACCGCAGGAAGCGAGGAGAAGCGATGAGTGTCACCCGCACCGGGCCGGGGACGTCACGGACACGGCCGGAGCACCGCACCGCACTGGTCGAGGAACTGATGGAGCGGTTCCCCGGAGTGCCGCGGGAGGCCGTCCTGAAGGAGGACCTGCTGCGCGGCGGCGTCGCCTTCGACGACTCCGCACTCAGCGACAACGAGAACGGAGAGGTCAAGCCCAAGTCCTACTTCATCTTCTCCTTCGACCACGGCACCCTGCCGGAACTGGGCGAGGCCGCGCTGCGCCGGCCGCCCGAGGAGATCGTCCTCACCGGCGGCCCCTACGACCTGCGCCGCACCGTGGTGTCGGTACGGGTCAACCCGGGCTCGCCGTACCGGGTGGCCGCCTCGGACGACGGCATGCTCGGGCTCTACCTGGACGGCAGGCGGATCGCCGACGTCGGCGTGCCGCCGATGCCGGACTACTACCGGCACACCCTCGCCAACGGGAAGTCGGTGATGGAGGTCGCGCCCACCATCCAGTGGGGCTACCTGATCTACCTGACCGTCTTCCGCGTCTGCCAGTACTTCGGCGCCAAGGAGGAGTGCCAGTACTGCGACATCAACCACAACTGGCGCCAGCACAAGGCCGCGGGGCGCCCCTACACCGGTGTGAAGCCCGTCGAGGAGGTCCTGGAGGCGCTGGAGATCATCGACCGGTACGACACCGCGAAGGCGTCCACCGCCTACACGCTCACCGGGGGCGCGATCACCTCCCACATCGGCGGCAAGGACGAGGCCGAGTTCTACGGCCAGTACGCGCAGGCCATCGAGGAGCGCTTCCCGGGCCGCTGGATCGGCAAGGTCGTCGCCCAGGCGCTGCCGAAGGCGGACGTGCAGCGCTTCAAGGACCACGGCGTGCAGATCTACCACCCCAACTTCGAGGTGTGGGACCGCCGCCTGTTCGAGCTGTACTGCCCGGGCAAGGAGCGCTACGTCGGCCGTGACGAGTGGCACCGCCGCATCCTGGACTCCGCCGAGGTGTTCGGGCCGCGCAACGTGATCCCCAACTTCGTGGCCGGTGTCGAGATGGCCGAGCCGTTCGGCTTCACCACGGTCGACGAGGCGATCGACTCCACCACCGAGGGCCTCAGGTTCTTCATGTCCCGCGGCATCACCCCCCGCTTCACCACCTGGTGCCCCGAGCCGACCACCCCGCTCGGCAAGGCCAACCCGCAGGGCGCGCCGCTCGAATACCACATCAGGCTGCTCCAGGCCTACCGCGCCACCATGGACGAGTACGGCCTCTCCTCGCCGCCCGGCTACGGTCTGCCGGGCGCCGGGCGTGCGGTGTTCTCGGTGAGCTCGTTCATGGACAGCCTGCCGGGTGCCGACGAGGCGGCGCCCGCCGCCCACGACGAGGCTCCGGCCGGGGGCTGAGCCCGGCCTTTCGAGCCGGCTGAGCAGGGCCTTCGGACCGGCCGGGAGCCGGACGGGAGCCGGTCGGGCACGGCGGTGGTCGCGGCCCGGCCGGGCCGGGCCCGAAGGCCCGCGGCGGCGACGGAAAAACGTTGGCGGCGCACGGACCCGCCGGGCTAGGGTTCGTGCGTTCCCCACGGCGGGCGCGGCCCGCCGTACCGGGCGTGCGCACCCGTGCGTGCACCGCAGACCGAGCGCAGGACAGGGAGGTGTGACCGATGGCTGTCTCCGAGACGGGCGCTGTCCGCACCAGGAAGTACCTCCTGTCCACCCCCGTGGCTCCCGGCCGCCTTCGAACCGCTGCCTGAGCAGCGCCAAGCCGCGCCTGTGCGCGCGGCGCCGGGGCCGCCCCTGCGTGAAGGGTCTCCCCTTGAACGACATCGACACCGCGCTCGCCCCCTACGGCTGGGACGACGCGTGGGCCACCGCCTTCGCCCCGTACGCCGCCCAGGGCCTGCTGCCCGGCCGGGTGGTGCGCGTCGACCGCGGCCAGTGCGACGTGCTCACCCCCGGCGGGACACTGCGGGCCGACACCTCCTTCGTCACGCCCCACGACCCGCTGCGGGTGATCTGCACCGGCGACTGGGCCGCCGTGGAGCCCGCAGGAAGCCCCCGGTTCGTCAGGGACTACCTGCCGCGGCGCACCGCGTTCGTACGCTCCACCTCCTCCAGGCGGTCCGAGGGGCAGATCCTCGCGGCCAACGTCGACCACGCCCTCATCGCGGTCTCCCTGGCCGCCGAACTCGACCTGGACCGTGTCGAGCGGTTCACCGCGCTGGCCTGGGAGTCCGGAGCGCAGCCGGTGCTGGTGCTCACCAAGGCCGACCTGGTGCCGCACCCGGTGGTCAGGGAGCACCTGGTGCAGGACGCCGGGACGGCGGCGCCCGGGGTGCAGGTGCTGCCGGTCAGCGCGGCGACCGGTGAGGGCGTGGACGTACTCGCGGCGGTGGTCGCGGGCACGACGAGCGTGCTGCTCGGGCAGTCCGGCGCCGGCAAGTCGACGCTGGCGAACGCGCTGCTCGGCGACGACGTGATGGAGGTGCAGGACGTCCGGGAGGTGGACGGCAAGGGCCGGCACACCACGACGACCCGCAACCTGCTGGTGCTGCCCGGCGGCGGCGTCCTCATCGACACGCCCGGTCTGCGCGGCGTGGGGCTCTGGGACGCCGGGACGGGCGTCGGCCAGGTCTTCTCCGAGATCGAGGAACTGGCGGGGTCGTGCAGGTTCCACGACTGCGCGCACCTCGCGGAACCGGGCTGCGCGGTACTGGCCGCGGTGGCGGACGGCACGCTGCCGGGGCGGCGGCTCGACTCGTACCGGAAGCTGCTGCGCGAGAACGAGCGGATCGTGGCGAAGACGGACGCACGGGCACGGGCGGAGCTGAGGCGCCAGTGGAAGCTCCGTGGCGCGCAGGGACGCGCGGCGAGCGAGGCCAAGCGGGGCCGGCTCCGGTAGGGCCGCTCCCGCCGGCGGTTCCCGGGAGCCGGTCCCGGTCCCGGTCGCGATTCCGGCCCGGTCCGCCGCACCCCTTTCCGCCCGGCGGTGGGACACCCGAGGAGCGGTCCCGTGCCGGGGGCCCGCGGTGCCGGTCGGCCCGGGTGCCCGGCCGGTCGTGGCGCGGCGGCCGGGGCGGACGTGCGGCGGCCCGGCCAGGGGCCGCCGCTCACGCCGCCGTGCGGAGGTGGCGTCCGGCATAGGAGCGCCACGGGCGCCAGGCGCCAGGGGCGGTGACGCCGGGCGGGGCCACGTCGGGCTCGCCGAGGGCCCTGACGCGGATGTCCGCGACCGTGCGGGCGCTCACGCCCGGCAGGCCGCGCAGCACCTCCCGGGCGGCCTCCCGGTCGGCGCCTGCGTCGAGCCGCAGCACCCCGTCGGCGAGTGCGGCGGTCAGGGCGCCGAGCGGCCCGTCGGGCTCGGCCGCGGCGAGGGCGGCGGACTCTGGGAAGAGATGCGTGAGGGTGCCGTACGGCGCGTCCAGCAGCTTGCCGTGGCTCCGTACGAGCCGCTCGGCCCCCGCGGGCCCCACGAGTGCGCGCACCGCCATCTCCTCCGGGTCGGCGGCGCCCGGTGAGCGCAGCCCGGGGCGGGCCGTGACGAGCGGTGCGAGTGCGGGGTCCGCGGCGAGCCGCGCGTCGACGGCGTACGGGTCCGCGTCCAGGTCGAAGAGCCGCCGCAGGCGCTGCACGGCGGTCGTCAGGTCGCGCAGGTCGGTGAGGTGCAGCCGGGCGTCGAGCCAGCCGCCGGGAGCCGCGGGCGTGCCCTCGTCGACGGCCGCGACCGCGGTGCCGTACGGCAGGCGCAGAGTGCGGCGGTAGGTGCGGGCGCCCGGAGCGCCGGTCACCTCCTCGACGCCGCGGACGGCCTCCTCGGCGAGCAGGTCGAAGACGGGCCCCGCGCGGTAGGGGCCCCGGTAGGACAGGCGCAACGGGATGCCGGCGGCGCCGGGCGCCGCCGGCGCGTGCCGGGCGGCGGGCCGGCGGGTCCCGGCGGACCTGCGCAGTTGGGTCGGGGTGACGCCGTAGACGGCACGGACGGTGTCGTTGAACTGCCGTACGCTCGCGAACCCCGCCGCGAACGCGATCTCCGTGATCGGCACCGCGGTCGTCTGCAGCAGCACGCGCGCGGCGTGGGCGCGCCGGGCGCGCGCGAGCGCGACGGGGCCCGCGCCCAGCTCCGCGGTGAGCTGGCGCTGCACCTGCCGGGCGCTGTAGCCGAGGCGGGCCGCGAGCCCGGCGACGCCTTCGCGGTCCACCACGCCGTCATTGATCATGCGCATGGCACGGCCCACGGCATCGGCGCGCACGTTCCACGCCGCCGAGCCGGGCACGGCGTCCGGGCGGCAGCGGCGGCAGGCGCGGAAGCCGGAGCGCTGGGCGGCGGCCGCGGTGGCGTAGAAGCGGACGTTCGCGCGTTTCGGCGTGACGGCGGGGCAACTGGGACGGCAGTAGATGCCGGTCGTCTCGACGGCGAAGAAGAACTCCCCGTCGAAGCGGGCATCCCTGCTGCGCACCGCCTCGTACCTGGTCTCCTCGTCGGTCACACCGCCCATTCTGCGGCGCCGGAGGGCGTCGTTCCGGCGGGAATCGGACAGGGAGCCGGAGGGCCGGGTCCGGCGGCCGGCAGGGCCGCGGCTCCCAAGGGCGAGCGGGCCGGGGGCCTGGAGGGGCCGGACGGACCGGACGGGCCGGGCCCGGGGAGAGGGGCCGGGACAGCGGGCGGCCGGGGCGGGAGGCGCTAGGAGGCGTCCTCCAGGCCCCAGCTCAGGATCCGGCGCGGATGGATCCGGATGACCTCGGGGCTGAACCGCGGCCCCAGCTCGTGGGGCCCGGTGAGCAATTCGGCCTCGCCGCGGACCTCCACGCCCCGTACCCGCCAGGGGTCGAGGCTCGCGATGTCGTCGACGACGAGCGCGATGCCGGGGTTGGCCCGCAGGTTGCGCCATTTCTTCGTGGCGCCCATCGCACGGCCGCCGATCAGGATCGTGCCGTCGTCCTGGGGGAAGAACCCGACCGGGTTCGCCTGGGGCCGGCCGTGCGGGTCGACGGTCGCCATCCTCCCGAGCCGCTGGGACCGGAGGTAGGCGCGTTCCGCTTCGCTGAACTCCACCATGGACCGAGCGTGCCACGCGGCGGCGGCCTCGGCACGGGGAGGCACGGGAGCACGGCACGGGGGCGGGGGCCGGTCGGGCCGGTCGGGGCCGAGCGCGGCGCGGGACCCGGAGGTGCCGGCCCCTTACAGCGCTCCCGGTCCGCCCGGTCCGCCAGGTGCGCCCGGTCCGCGCGGTGCTTCCGGTGTCTCGGTGTCTCCGGTGCGCCCGGTGTCTCCGGTGCGCCCGGTGTCTCCGGTGCATCCGGTCCCTGTCCGTCCGAGTCCCGCCGTGGGAGCCGTCCTGTTTGGTCCGCCCCGTGGGTCCCGCCGGTGCCGTGCCGTGCCGCCCGTCAGGCGGACAGCGCCGCCAGCCACGCCCCCATGATCAGCAGGCAGGCGAAGAGTTCGGTCAGGACGCTCCAGCCGCCGGCCCGCAGCACCGCTCTGGTCGCCGCGGCCGCCGCGCCGTGCCCGCCGAGACGGACCCGTTCCGCCAGGTAGATCCCGGCGACGAAGCCCGGGATCGCCCCGATCACCGGGAGCACGCAGAACCCGATGAGCGCGCCCGCACCGGCGCGTACCGCCAGCCGGTGGGTGACCACGCCCTGTCTGAGACGGCGCGGCGGCAACTGCCAGCGCACGGCCTGGGCCACCAGCAGGACGAGGGTGGCGCCCGCGAGCACGAGGCCCGCGAGCGTCGTGCGGTCCTGGAGCGCCCACCACAGCACCGAGGCCCACACCAGCCACGGCCCCGGCACACCGGGTACCAGCACCCCGCAGAGGCCGAGCAGCATGACGAGGCCGACCAGCAGGAGCTCCCACACTCCCATCTGCCCAGGGTGCAGGAGAACACGGCACACCGCAGGGGATGAACGGGCGGCGGCGCCACCGGCCACACGGTGCGCCCGGTGCGCACGGGGTGTCCTACGCCGGCGCACGTGGCCACGGGCGCAGAGCACGCGGGGGGCCGTGTGCGCCGGCGTACGCGGCCCGGCGCCTCCCCGTGCCGCCCAGCTCCACGGGCTCCACCGCGTCACACGGCCGGCGGATGCGCAGATCCGGCGCGCGTACGTGCGGGGCGAACGGGCACACGGCACCGGTCAGCGGACACACATCTCCGGAAGGCAACGACGCGAATCCGTACCCCGAGGTTCCGTTTCGCTGCGCCTATGGCGGAAAACTATCGTGATAGGTGCTCAGCGTGGCGCATCATGCCGTGCTCAGGACGTGGACCACGTGGACGCGCCGAGGTGGACTCGACGACAATGCTTCCGCATAGGACGCTTGGGCCGGTCGGGTCACCCGTTCGGGGGACTGACGCATGCATACGGTGCTGCCGCCGCCCAGACCGTGATCCGGGCCTGTCGGGCACGACAGAGGCGGGCCCAGGTCACACCGGCGACCGCCGGGCGGCTCTCCCGTGGGGGGTGGGGTCGCCCGGCGGTCTTCTCACGCCGGGGGCGCGCCACGCCGCGGGTTTTTCCCTCCGCTTCGTTTTCCGACCGCCTGCGCGGTGGACAATTAAGGTCATGAGTCAGCAGGGGGAGAGGCGTTCGGGCCACGAGGACGACTGGTGGGGCGACCTGTACGACGGCGCCGCCGACGACACGGGACCCACCCGCGCCGGCGACACCCTAGACGACCGCTTCGCCTCGGCCTGCACCGCGGTGAACCAGCCGCCCACGGCACCGGACACCCCCGAGAACGCGCCCGTCCCGGACCCGCGCCTGCCCTCCGGACAGCCCGGACAGCCCGCCGGCCCCGAGCGGCCGGGCACCCGCGGGGGCCCGGCCGCTCCGCGCACCCCGGACGCTCCGCAGGCGCCGCACCTTCCCGAGCCGCCCACCGTCCGGTCGCCCCGCCTGCCGGAGTCGCCGACCCGCGCCGACAGCCCCGCCTTCGCCCTCACCGACGATCCGGCCCTGCCCTTCGAGGCGCCCCCGTACGAGCCGCCGGCCTACGAGCCGCCGCCGTACGAGCCCCCGGAGTACGAGCCGCCCGCCTACGACCCCGCGGGCTCCGCCGCCACCGCGGCGGTCTCACCGCCTCCGCCGATGCCGAGCGAGGCCCTGATCGCGGACATCCCGGATCCCGCGGACACCCTGTGGGAGCCACCCGGCAAACCGTGGGAGCCACCGCGCCCCCCGGCCGCCCCCGGTGCCCCCGCCCCGGGCCCCGCCGCCCCCGCGAACCGGCCTGCCCCATCCCCGTCCGCGGCCCCCGGGCCCCACGAGGACCGCGCTCCCGGCCCTGGCCCCGACGAGGACCGCGCTCCGGGTCCCGGCTCCGAGCCCGCCCCGCCCGCCGGCGAGGTCCCCGTCCCCGACGCACGCACCGGCAGGGCCCCGGCCCCCGCCCCGGGCACCGCCGAGACCGCTGCCCCCTCCGGACCGCCCCACCGGCCGTCCACCCCCGACCTCGGCCAGCCCGCCACCGCGGCCCCCTGGCAGTCGCCGCCCACCACCGGACGCCCGCCGGCCGACACCCCCGACCACCCCGCCCCGCCACCCCGGGGCCCCGCCGCGCCCACCCCGAACCCGGCACCGCCCGGTCCGAGTCCCACCGCACCCGGTCCGAGTCCCACCGCACCCGGTGCAGGCCCGGCGGTACCCGGGCCGCATCACCCACCCGCTTCCCGACCGCCACAGCAGCCCCCCGTCCCGACCCCCCGAATTTCGGCCTTTTCCGAAGCCGACGCCGAGGACGCCGAGGACACCGAGGACGTCGAGGAGTGGGCGCTCCCGGCCGGTGGGCCGCCCACCCCCGCCGTCCGCCACGTGGGCGACCGGCCGCCCACGTACGACGCCGAGCCCACCGCGCTCCCCGCGGCCGACCCCGAGCACCTGGGCGAGCTGGTCGCCGACACCGTGCTGGACGGCGCTCGGTACGGCGCCTGCACCGTGCGCGCGGTGTCGATGCGCGGTGACTCGGCGCGCTACCGGGGCGAGCCGCGCCGCGACTCCCTGCTCACCGCGCGCTTCGGCACGGGTGAGCGTGCGCTGGTGCTGGTCGCCGTGGCCACCGGGGCCCGGGCCGCCGAGGGCGCGCACCGGGCCGCCGCGGAGGTCTGCCAGGAGATCGGCAGGTTCGTCGGCCGCCACCACCGCGGCCTCGCGGAGGACATGGCAGCGGGGCGCCGCGGCGCGCTCAAGGCCGGGCTGCACCGGCTGACCGACCGCTGCCTCGGCAGGGCCAGGAGCCGGGCTGCGGAGTCCGGGGCCGGGCCCGGGGAGTACGCGGCGACCCTGCGGTGCCTGCTGCTGCCGGCCGATCCGCGCTGCCGGATGCGGGTGTTCTTCGGCGTCGGGCCCGGCGGTCTCTTCCGGCTGCGCGGCGGCGCCTGGCAGGACATCGAGCCGGGGCCGCCGCAGGAGCCGCGGAACGTCGTGCCGGGGCCCGGCGCGATGCCCGCGCGGCCGATCGACGGCGACCCGCGCACCATGCGGCTCGGCACCACGGCACCGGCGGGTCCGTACGAGCCCGTGCCCGAGCCGGCCCGCCCGGCCTTCCGCTTCCACGCCGCCGCGGGGGCCCGCGGTGACGTCCTGCTGATGTGCAGCGCGGGCCTCGCGGAGCCGCTGCGCGGTGCCCCGGCGCTCGTCGAGCACTTCGCCACCCGCTGGACGCGCGGCGGACCGCCCGGGCTCGCGGAGTTCCTCGCGGACACCCAAGTCAGGGTGAAGGGCTACGCCGACGACCGGACGGCCGTCGGCGTGTGGGACGCGTAGGACCCCGGTGTCGGGGGAGGCGTAGGGGGCCCATGTGTGTCAACCATGGTCTTCAGCGGTGCCGCCCGGCCGGGCGGCACGAAGGATCCACCGAGGAGTTGCCCGAAACCATGGCCAAGCAGAACGTCGCGGAGCAGTTCGTCGACATCCTGGTGCGCGCCGGGGTCACCCGCATGTACGGGGTGGTGGGCGACAGCCTGAACCCCGTCGTGGACGCGGTCCGACGGCACTCGGGGATCGAGTGGATCCACGTCAGGCACGAGGAGACCGCCGCCTTCGCCGCAGGGGCCGAGGCCCAGGTCACCGGCCACCTGACCGCCTGCGCGGGGTCCTGCGGCCCGGGCAACCTCCACCTGATCAACGGGCTGTACGACGCGCACCGCTCGATGGCGCCGGTTCTCGCGCTCGCCTCGCACATCCCCTCCAGCGAGATCGGACTCAGCTACTTCCAGGAGACCCACCCCGACCAGTTGTTCCGCGAGTGCAGCCACTACAGCGAGCTGATCTCCAACCGCCGGCAGATGCCGCGCCTGCTCCAGACGGCCATCCAGCACGCGGTGGGCCGGTCCGGGGTGAGCGTGGTCTCGCTGCCCGGGGACATCGCGGCCGAGCCGGCCCCGGAGCAGGCCGCGGAGCACGCCCTGGTCACCTCGCGCCCCACCGCCAGGCCCGGCGACGAGGAGATCGAGAAGCTGGCCGCGATGATCGACGAGGCCGACCGCGTCACCCTGTTCTGCGGCAGTGGCACGGCCGGTGCGCACGCGGAGGTCATGGAGTTCGCCGAGAAGATCAAGTCGCCGGTGGGGCACGCCCTGCGCGGCAAGGAGTTCATCCAGTACGACAACCCCTTCGACGTCGGAATGAGCGGTCTGCTGGGCTACGGCGCCGCGTACGAGGCCACCCACGAGTGCGATCTGCTGATCCTCCTGGGCACCGACTTCCCGTACAACGCGTTCCTGCCCGACGACGTGCGCATCGCCCAGGTCGACGTACGGCCGGAGCACCTCGGCCGGCGGACCAAGCTCGACCTGGCCGTGTGGGGAGATGTCCGCGAGACGCTGCGCTGCCTCACCCCCAAGGTCTCTCCGAAGACGAGCCGCCGCTTCCTCGACAGGATGCTGAAGAAGCACGCGGACGCCCTGGAGGGCGTGGTGAAGGCGTACACCAGGAAGGTGGAGCGGCACGTTCCGATTCACCCGGAGTACGTGGCGTCCGTCCTGGACGAGCTGGCCGCGGACGATGCGGTCTTCACCGTGGACACCGGAATGTGCAATGTGTGGGCGGCCCGCTACATCACGCCGAACGGACGGCGCCGCATCATCGGCTCCTTCTCGCACGGCTCCATGGCGAACGCCCTGCCCCAGGCCATCGGTGCGCAGTTCACGGACCGGAACCGCCAGGTGGTGGCCATGGCGGGCGACGGCGGTTTCTCGATGCTGATGGGTGACTTCCTCACGCTGGTCCAGTACGGGCTGCCCGTGAAGATCGTCCTTTTCAACAATTCCTCGCTCGGCATGGTCGAGCTGGAAATGCTCGTCGCCGGTCTGCCCGCGCACGGCACGACCAATCACAATCCTGACTTCGCCGCGGTGGCCCGGGCCTGCGGGGCGTACGGGGTGCGGGTGGAGAAGCCGAAACAACTGGCAGGCGCGCTGAAGGACGCCTTCGCACACGACGGGCCCGCCCTGGTGGACGTGGTCACCGACCCGAATGCGCTCTCCATTCCACCGCGGATCAGCGCCGACATGGTCACCGGATTCGCGCTCTCCGCGTCGAAGATGGTGCTGGACGGCGGCGTCGGCCGGATGGTCCAGATGGCGCGCTCCAATCTGCGGAATGTCCCCCGTCCCTGACCTCGCGGGCTTTCTTTCAGGGCCCTGAACGTTTCAGGTCAGAAATTCCCCGGCACAACCATGATCCGGAGCGGTACGGCGAGCCCTGCCCGAAACGCTCCGGATCCCGCTCGTGGCCGCTTTCCCGTGCCGTCCCAAGTTGGTACGCGACCATGACTTTCCATGACCTGATCATGACTGTCCCGTGACGCCTTGGGTGTCCCATGAAAGGACATGAGTGCAGCACACCGGGTGGGGCATGCATCTCGTGTACCTGTTCGAGGGGGCATTCAGGGGGAAGGACCGGTAGCAACGTGTGGACGGGGGACATGGCAAGGGAAGCACGGGACACTGAGCGGACAAGGCTGAGGCGCAGGCTGGGACGCGCTGATCTCCAGGCGGTTCCCGACACACGGCATGCGCTGCGGGCCCTGCTGGAGCACTGGGGGAAGCCGGGACGGTCCGAAACAGCAGAGCTGCTCACCACGGAGCTGATCACCAACGCCCTGGTCCACACGGACGACGAGGCCGTCCTGACGGCCACCGTCGGGCCGCACGTCCTGCGGGTGGAGGTCAAGGACTTCGTGGACCGCGTCCCCAGGCCGAGAGCGCCCGGCGCGGACGAGGGCACGAACGGACGGGGCCTGCTGCTCGTTCAGTCGCTGGCCAATGCCTGGGGAGTGCGGGCGCAGGGCAGCGGGAAGGTGGTGTGGTTCGAGCTCGACGCCGACGGCGGGTGACCGGCCGGCCGGACACGGCGCACCTCACGCACTACACGTGGCACACGCCACACCGCACACGGCACACGCGAAGGCGCCACCGCGAGATCGCGGTGGCGCCTTCGCTGCGGCTGCTCCCGGGCCCGTGCCGGTGGCCGCAGCGGCTGCCCGGCCCGTGCCTCACGCCCGTCAGCCGAACTGCTGCTCCAGGTCCTTCAGCTTCCGCTCCAGGGAGTCGAGCCGCGGCAGGGTCTGTGTGTCGTCCTCCGCGGTGAGGTCCACCGTGATCGAGTCGCCGCCGCTCCTGATGGCCTGCAGGGACGGCCGGGAACGCATCGGCAGTTGCTCGGCATGGGCCGAGGACTCCCCGGCGCTCTCGGGAGAGGGCAGGGCGGGCGCAGAGGAACTGTGTCCGCCCTGGATGTCGACCTGGCGGCCGCCCCGGGTCGGCCAGCGCCGGTGGCTGCGGGTGATCGCCTTCAGCCGGGCCCGCTCCATCTTGTGCTGGTCCCGCCTGCGCAGCCGGTTCTGCTCCTTCTGCCTGCGGTCCTCACGCACCTCGTCCACGGCCTCGTCGAGGGTGCGGACGTTCTCCAGCAGCATCAGGGACCAGGCGCCGAACGTCTCACGCGGCGCACGCAGCCAGCGGACGATACGGATCTGCGGCAGCGGGCGGGGCACCAGGCCCTGCTCGCGCAGCGCGGCCCGGCGGGTCTGCTTCAGCGCGCGGTCGAAGAGCACGGCGGCGGACAGGGACATACCGGCGAAGAACTGCGGGGCGCCCGCGTGGTCGATGCCGCGCGGCGCGTGCACCCAGTTGAACCAGGCGGCGGCACCGGCGAACGTCCACACCAGGAGGCGGGAGCCGAGCGCCGCGTCACCGTGGCTGGCCTCACGCACCGCGAGCACCGAGCAGAACATCGCCGCACCGTCGAGCCCGAACGGAACCAGGTACTCCCAGCCGCCGGACAGCCCCAGGTTCTGCTGACCGAAACCCACCAGACCGTGGAAGGAGAGCGCGGCGGCCACCGCCGCACAGCAGAACAGCAGCAGGTACGACGCTGTGCCCATCAGCGCCTCCTTGCGGCGCCTGCGCTCCTCACTGCGCTCCCACGAGTCATCGGAGGAGCTGGTCTCCTTGGCGCGCCGCTGGTGGGCGAGCACCGCGACCGCCACGCCCATGCCCAGGAGCAGCACGGCACTGGGGAGCAACCAGTCCATCGATATGTCGGTCAATCTCATCTGGGGTCCCTTGCATCGGGTTCGGGCGTTTCGGGCGCCATAGTGGCTCAGTTCCGGTGGGATGCCGGGGGTCTTCGGAGCAAGAGGACGCCAAGGAGGTGCCCGTACGGGCCGATGACGGCGTTCTCCTCGAACTCCCGTATGGATCATGCCAGTTGCGTTCGACGCATGCGAATGCAGGCCGCCCGCAAGGGAATCGAAGAATAGCCGATGCGCGGAACCGCTTCCGTGCCACCCCCGGGAGGGTGGCCGTCAGTGGCCGTCAGCCGCTGGCGGGCCCCGCGAGCCGTGCGACGCGCTCCGCGTCGCAGGTGCGCGGGCAGGTCGTGCAGGTGTCCTGCGGGCGCAGGGTGTAGAAGAGGCAGCAGCTCACGCGGTCCCGGGTGGGCAGCGCCCGGCCCCGCGGGCCGGTCAGCTCGCGGAACGCGGCGTTCCCCGCGTAGGGCGCGGTGGACCCGGGCATCAGCAGGCCCAGCTCCCGCATCGCGCGCCGCTCCTCGCCGAGCAGGTGCCCGATGTGCCAGAGGCCCTCCACGACCTCGTCGGTCGCCATGCCCCACAGCGCGCGGCCCCGGCGGCGCATCCGCGGCCCGAACGCACCGAGGAGCGGCCCGAGGTGCTCCGCCACGGCCGCGCGCAGCTCCGCGCGCAGCTCCTCCTCGCCGGACACCACCCGTGCGGTGGGCAGTGCCGCCGCGGGGTCGCCGGGCAGGCAGGCGAAGGCGGCGGTGCGCACCGCCATCCGACCGGCGCGACGCTGGTAGGAGACGTCCGACACCGGCAGGCGCGGCACCCGGCGGTCGAGGAACCAGGGCACCGTGAACAGCAGGCAGGCGGGCCACGCATAGCGGTGCAGCGCGAAGGTGGCGACGACGTCGGGGCGGGCGCGGCGGCCGTGGTCGCGCAGGACCTGCTCGTCGTCCCGGGCGAGGAAGGCGTCGAGCGCGGCGCCGCCGTCCGCGAGGGCGGCCGCCGAGACCCAGCCCTCTTCCCGCGGAGTCCGCTCGCCCGGGCCCAGCTCGCTCACCCGCAGCCCGGGGAAGACCCCGGTCAGCCGCGCGTACGCGTCCGCCACCGGGGAGGTGTGGGGTGCGGGCGCGGCGCCCGGCCGCGTGGCGCGGCGGCCCGCGGCGGGTGCGACCAGGGCGGGAGCGGGCATGCAGGGACCACCGAACCTCGATCGTTGACAGGTAAGCCTTACCTTACCTGAGTTGATCGAGGTTTCCACCGGAGCCGGGGCGTCCTATCGTGCTCACCGACGGTGCACCTCGCCCGCCGCGGTACAAGCCGCGCAGAACCGCACAGAGTCGTGCACGACCGGGAAACGGCCAGAAGGAGCGCAGAGTGGAGCAGCCCCGCACACGGAGCGCCGCGGCCGGCACCGCGGGGCTGCCGCGGACGGGGGACGCCTGCCCGCCGGACGGTGGAATCGCGGCCGGCGGGGCCGGCGGGGGCGGCGGCGGTGCGTCGGCCACCGGGCACGAGGCGCCACCCGCCGAGCGGCGCCGGCAGGCCGCGGGCCTGCCGCCGGACCCGGAAGGGCCGGACCCGGAAGGGCCGGACCCGGAAGGGCCGGTACCGGGTGTCGGCGGCGGCCCGCGGACCCCTCAGGCGCGGGCCGCCCCCGACGGTCCGCGAACGTCGGCTGATGCGGCCGGCTCGCCTCACGCGGGTGCCTCCCCGGCTCACGCGGGTGCCTCCCCCGCCCGTGCGGACGCCTCCCTCGCTCACGCGGACGCCTCGGGTGGTGTGCGTGCGGCGGATGCCGCGGACGCCGGCGACGGTGCCGAGGCCGCCCGTGGTGCCGAGGCCGCCCGTGGCGCGGACGGGCGGGGCGGTGCGGAGGGTCAGGACGGCCTCGCCGGTGCGGACGGCCGGGCCGCGGCCGGCGACCGGGCGGGCCCTCGGGCCGCGGCGGAAGCGGCCCGGGGGGCGCCGGCCCCGACGGGGCACGGGCCGCGGGCGGCTGCCGGCCACGTACCCGGGCAGCGCGCGCGGGGCACGGGCGGCCCGCCGTCCGAGGAGGTGCGGACGCCCGGCGGGCGCCCGCAGGTGCAGCGGTGCTCGGTGCGCGGGCAGGTCCTCGACGCGCTGCGCACCGCGCTGGTGGACGGCGACCTGGTGCCCGGCGAGGTCTACTCGGCACCGGTGCTCGCCGAGCACTTCGGGGTGTCCGCCACTCCGGTCCGCGAGGCGATGCAGCAACTGGCGGGCGAGGGTGCCGTCGAGGTGGTGCCCAACCGGGGCTTCAGGGTGGTGCGCCGCAGCGATCGGGAGCTGGCCGAGCTGGCCGAGGTCAGATCACTGCTCGAGGTGCCCGTCGTGCTGCACCTGGCCCGTACCCTGTCGGCCGCGCGCTGGGTGGAGCTGCGGCCGCTGGCCGAGGCGACCACGGTCGCCGCGTCCCGCGCCGACCTGGCGGGCTACGCGGTCGCGGACCGCGCGTTCCACCGTGCGGTGCTGGCCCTGTCGGGGAACCAGCAGTTGGTGCGCACCGCGGACGAACTGCACCGCCGCGCGCAGTGGCCCGTGCCCGGCGGGCCGCCCGCGGGACGCCGCGCCGGCCTGCTGGCTGACGCGGCGGAGCACGCCGCGCTCCTCGACGCCCTCACCGTCCGCGACCTCGCGGTGGTCGAGTCGTTGATGCGGGAGCACTTCCGGGGCGCCGGCACCTGAGCGCGCCCCGGCCGGACCGCGTCCGGTGCCCGGGCGCCCGCCGTGCCGGGCCGCCGGGGCCCGGCACGGCTATGCGGCCGAAGGCGTCAGCCGGTCCGCGAGCCAGGTGGGTACGCCGCCCAGCAACCGGAAGAGCCGCGTCGCCTCGGCGCGCAGCCGGCCCGCCTCCGGATCCGCCTCCGCATCCGCGAGCGCGACCAGTGCCGGTGCCGTCCCGACGAGGTAGCCGAGCTCCTCACGGATCCGCAGCGACTCCGCGAAGCCGTGCCTGGCCTCGGTCAACTCGCCTTCGCGCAGGGCCAGTCCGGCCAGGTGGCGCCAGGTGTAGGAGAGCAGGAACTGGTCGTCGTGCGCCGTGGCGCCCGCGTGCGCCCTGCGGTAGGCGGCGCGCGCTGCCTGGGCGGAGCCGGCGAGGTTCTCCGCGATCAGCCCGCGTCTGAAGTCGAGCAGCGCGCGGCCGGGCGCGCCGGGTGCGATCAGGGCGGCGGCGCGACCCAGCGCAGCCCGCGCCTCGTCCGCGCGGTCGCGCACCCGCAACAGCGTGGCCGCGTACGCGAGGTGGCCGCGCTCGCAGGCGGCGGCGCCCCGCTCGCCGTCGTCCTGGGCGAGCGCCTCCGCCGTGCGCAGTGCGTCCTCGGCCTCGGCCCAGCCCTGCTCGGTGTACAGGCAGCGCTCGACGAGCAGCGTGACGCGCTGGAGCGCAGTCGCCGCGTCCGTCGCCGCGCGCTCTTCCAGGAGGGCGGCAGCGTCGGCCCAGCAGGCGCGCGAGCGCAGCCGCCATACCGCGGTCTGGAGTGGATCGTTTCCTGCGGTCGTTCCGGTACCAGACATGGCGGTACGCGCCACGTTCCCTCCCCTAGCACGCCATTGTGATGTTGAGTCGTGGCCGCATCTCAGCACGGAAGGGCGGGCCCGGCCAAGAGGGCGTGGGTGAATGATTTCACAAAGTCCGGACCGGGCGGGGCGGCGCGGCCGTGCGGCGGGTCAACCGCCACCGAGGCCGCCCGGGTGTCCGGTCAGCCCGTCCGCAGGGCGCCTCCGGCCCACCGGCGGGACGCACCCGGCCCACCCGCGGGACGGCCCCGGCTCACCCGCAGGGACGGACCCCGCCCGCAGGGACGGGCTCAGCTCATCCGCAGGGCCAGGAAGAAGTCCAGCTTGTCCTCCAGGCGTGCCAGGTCACGGCCCGTCAACTGCTCGATCCGGCCGATCCGGTAGCGCAGGGTGTTGACGTGCAGGTGCAGCCGGGCGGCGCACCGTGTCCAGGAGCCGTCGCTGGCGAGGAACGCCTCCAGGGTCGGGACGAGCTCGGCCCGGTGCCGCCGGTCGTACTCCCGCAGCGGGTCGAGCAACCGGGCGGTGAAGGCGTGCCGTACGTCGTCCGGCACGAACGGCAGGAGCAGCACGTGCGAGGCCAGCTCCTCGTGGCCGGCGGCGCAGACCCGGCCGGTGCGCGCGGCGGCCACCCGGCGGGCGTGCCGGGCCTCCTCCAGCGCGCCGCGCAGTCCCTCGGCGGACCGCACCGCGGCGCTGACGCCCAGGGTGAGCCGCCCCTCGCCGTCGAGCCCTGCGCAGAGCGGCTCGCGCACCGCGGAGAGCAGTGCTTCGGCGCGCAGTTCCGGGGCCTCGGCGCTCCGCGCGCCGCCCACCGAGGGCAGCGGCACCAGTGCCACCGCCTCGTCCCCCGTGTGGGCGACGGCGATCCGGTCGGAGGGCTCGGTACCGGTGGACCGCGGGTCGACGAGGACCTCCTCCAGCAGTGCCCGGGCGACCGCACCCGTCTCCGGATGGCCCGGTGCGCCGGATGCGTCGGGGGCCGGGCCGGCCGCGTCCCAGTCGACGCGGCCCACCACGAGCTGCCAGCGCGGCGCGGCGCCGAGCCCCGGCAGCAGCACCGGCGCGGCCACCCTCAGCCGTGCCGCCACCTCGGCCGAGGGCGCGCCGGTCCCGAGCAGTTCCACGATCTCCTGGGCGAGCCGGCGGCGCACCGTGCGGGCCGCGTCGCGCCGGTCGCGTTCGACCGCGATCAGCCGGGTGACGCCGTGCAGCAGGTCGAGCCGCTCCGCCGGCCAGTCCCCGGCGTCGGCCTCCACGGCGAGCAGCCAGTCCGACAGCACGGCACCGCGCGGGCCGTCGGTGCCCTGCGGGGCACCCGTGCCGGGCGGCTGCGCTGCCGAGCCGCGCACCCCGAACAGGGAGTAGGTGGTGGGGCCGAGCGCCACCCGGTACGGTCCCGGCCGCCCGGAGCGGGCCGCGCCCAGGTAGGCCGCGGCCAGCCGGCCCGCGGCCTGGGCCGGCAGCGCCGGGCCCGAGGGCCGTGGGCCCGCCACCGGCCGGCCGGTCGGGGAGAGCAGCCACGCCCGCAGGTCCAGGTCCGAGCCGAGCAGGTCGAGCACGGCGTCCGGGCCGCCGCCCACGGACCCGGGTGACATCAGCCGGCGGTGGCGGTCCACCACGGCGGCCAGGTCCCCGGCGCGTTCCGAGGAGACCTGGCGGACGATGTACTCGGTGATCGTGGCGAAGGCAACCGACTCGTGTACGGCGAAGAGCGGCAGACGGTTTCCGGCGCAGGCCCGCACCAGGTCCTCCGGGACGTCACCGAGCTCCGCCTCCCCGACCGCGAGGCCCGCCACACCGGCGGCCGCGAGCAGGGCGACGAAACGCTCCGAGTCGGCCGGTGCGCGCCGCCAGGCAAGCCCGGTGAGGACCAGCTCACCCCCGGACAGATAGCGGCTCGGGTCCCGCAGGTCGGTGGTCATCACGCCGTGCACCACGCGGTCCAGCTCATTGCCGCCGCCGAGCAGCCTGAGACCCAGCGCATCGGTGTCCAGCAGTGCGCGCAGCCGCATCTCCTCGCCCGCCGATCTCTCGTGAGGGAGGCCGGGCCGCCCTCACCCCGCCATTCATACGAATCTACAAGATGGGCTCTCTGGCCAGCCGACTCCTTCAGAGTTTCGGTGACTGACCTGACCGGTGGCGGTGCGGTGTACTGGCGGGGAGGCCCCGGAGGGCGACGCGGCGCCGGCCTCCCCCCAGCCGCCGCACCGGCAGGGCAGCAGCCACCGCCCTGCCGGAGCACCCCCCACGAGCAGCCGTCCGAGGGCGGGCAGCCCGACCGGACGAAGAGACGCCGACCAGACGTGGAAGAGAGCCGCACATGGACTTCCTCCGCCCCGCAAGCTGGGAGGACGCCCTCGCCGCCAAGGCGGAGCACCCGGCGGCCGTGCCGATCGCCGGCGGCACCGATGTGATGGTCGAGATCAACTTCGGCCACCGGCGCCCCGAACACCTGCTCGACCTCGGCCGCATCGAGGAACTCGCCACCTGGGAGACCGACCGGGACACCGTACGGCTCGGTGCCGGCGTGCCCTACACGAAGATCATGGAGAGCCTGCGGGCCGAGCTGCCCGGGCTCGCCCTCGCCTCGCACACCGTGGCCTCCCCGCAGATCCGCAACCGCGGCGGGGTCGGCGGGAACCTGGGAACGGCCTCGCCGGCCGGCGACGCCCACCCCGCGCTGCTCGCCGCGGGTGCCGAGGTCGAGGCGGAGTCGGTGCGCGGCTCCCGGCTGATCCCGATCGACGCCTTCTACACCGGCGTCAAGCGCAACGCCCTCGCCCCCGACGAGCTCATCAGGGCCGTGCGCATCAGGAAGGCCCGGGGACCCCAGCAGTTCTCCAAGGTGGGCACCCGCAACGCCATGGTGATCGCGGTGTGCGCCTTCGCCATCGCGCTGTACCCCGCCGAGCGCCGTGTCCGCACCGGTATCGGTTCCGCCGCGCCCACCCCCGTCCGTGCCGAGGAGGCCGAGGCGTTCCTGGCCGCGGCCCTGGACGAGGAGCGGCTGTGGGACAGCGGGGCCCGTATCGCGCCCTCGCTCGCGGAGAAGTTCGCCGGCCTGTGCGCCGCCGCCTGCGACCCCATCGACGACGTCCGCGGCACCGCGGACTACCGCAGGCACGCCGTGGGCGTCATGGCCCGCCGCACCCTGACCTGGACCTGGGAGGCATACCGTGCCGCCCCCGCCGCGGACCGCCGGGAAGGAGGAGCCGTCTGATGCGTGTGCACTTCACGGTCAACGGCCGACAGCACGAGGCCGACGACGTGTGGGAGGGCGAGAGCCTGCTGTACGTACTGCGCGAGCGCATGGGACTGCCGGGCTCCAAGAACGCCTGCGAGCAGGGCGAGTGCGGCTCGTGCACGGTGCGCCTGGACGGTGTGCCGGTCTGCGCCTGCCTGGTCGCCGCGGGACAGGCGGAGGGCCGCGAGGTCGTCACCGTCGAGGGCCTGGCCGCGCACGCCGGGCAGCGCGCCCAGCGCTCCGGCGGGGCCCCCGCTCGAAGCGAGGGGGGCCAGGCGGCGCTCGCGCCGATCCAGCAGGCGTTCATCGACGCGGGCGCCGTGCAGTGCGGCTTCTGCACCCCCGGCCTGCTGGTCGCCGCCGACGAACTGCTCGACCGGCAGCCCAACCCGTCGGACGCGGACATCCGCGAGGCCCTGTCGGGCAACCTGTGCCGCTGCACCGGCTACGAGAAGATCATGGACGCGGTCCGCCTCGCGGCCTCGCGCCAGGGGGAGGCGGCACGACGATGAGCACGCACGACCACACCCCGCCCGGCGCGGCCACCGGGCCCGCCGGTCCGCCGCCGCGGGCCCGGACCCGCAAGGCGACCGGCGCGCCCACCGGCCTCACCCAGGGCTCCCGGGCCAGGGGCGGCATCGGCGAGTCCACGCTCCGGCCGGACGGAACGCTCAAGGTGACCGGGGAGTTCGCGTACTCCTCCGACATGTGGCACGAGGACATGATCTGGGGCCACATCCTGCGCTCACCGGTCGCCCATGCCGAGATCGTGTCCATCGACGTCTCCGGGGCCCTCGCCCAGGCAGGTGTCCACGCGGTCATGACCTACGACGACCTGCCCACCGACGTGCGGTACTACGGCCTGGAGATCCAGGACACCCCGGTCCTCGCGCACGGGCGGGTCCGCCACCACGGCGAGCCGGTCGCGCTGGTGGCCGCCGACCACCCCGAGACCGCACGCCGTGCCGCGGACAGGATCAGGGTCGAGTACCGCGAGCTGCCCGTGGTCACGGACGAGGCCTCGGCGCTGGCGCCCGGCGCACCGGTCCTCCACCCGGACCGCGCTCCGCACGGCGCGCACCCGAACATCGTGCACCGCCAGCCGATCGTCCGCGGCGACGTCGGGGCGGCCGCCCGGCGCGCCGACGTGGTCGTCACCGGCGAGTACACCTTCGGCATGCAGGACCAGGCGTTCCTCGGCCCGGAGTCCGGGCTCGCGGTGCCCGGCGAGGACGGGGGCGTCGACCTGTTCGTCGCGACCCAGTGGCTCCACTCCGACCTGCGGCAGATCGCACCGGTGCTGGGCCTGCCCGCGCACAAGGTCCGCATGACGCTGGCCGGCGTCGGCGGTGCCTTCGGCGGCCGCGAGGACCTGTCGATGCAGATCCACGCCTGCCTGCTGGCGCTGCGCACCGGAAAACCCGTCAAGATCGTCTACAACCGCTTCGAGTCCTTCTTCGGCCATGTGCACCGCCATCCGGCGAAGCTCCGCTTCGAGCACGGTGCCACCAGGGACGGCAAGCTCACCCACATGAAGTGCCGGATCGTGCTGGACGGCGGTGCCTACGCCTCCGCCTCCCCGGCCGTCGTCGGCAACGCCTCCTCGCTCTCCGTGGGCCCCTACGTCGTCGACCACGTCGACATCGAGGCCCTCGCGCTCTACACCAACAACCCTCCGTGCGGGGCCATGCGCGGCTTCGGCGCCGTCCAGGCATGCTTCGGCTACGAGGCCCAGATGGACCGGCTCGCCGCGGAGCTGGGCATGGACCCGGTCGAGTTCCGGCAGCGCAACGCCATGGAACAGGGCTCTTTGATGCCCACGGGGCAGCGCGTCGACGCGCCCGCGCCGGTCGCCGAACTCCTGCGCCGCGTACAGGCGCGGCCCATGCCGCCCGAGCGGCAGTGGGAGACCACCGAGGGGGCGGACGTCCGCCAACTGCCCGGCGGACTGTCCAACACCACCCACGGCGAGGGCGTGGTCCGCGGTGTCGGCTACGCGGTCGGCATGAAGAACGTCGGATTCTCGGAGGGCTTCGACGACTACTCCACGGCCAGGGTGCGCATGGAGGTCAGCGGCGGTGAGCCGGTCGCGACCGTGCACACCGCGATGGCGGAGGTCGGCCAGGGCGGCGTCACCGTCCACGCCCAGATCGCCCGAACCGAGCTGGGCATCTCCCGGGTGACGATCCAGCCCGCCGACACCGGTGTCGGATCCGCCGGCTCCACCTCGGCCTCCCGCCAGACGTATGTCACGGGCGGCGCCGTACGCAACGCCTGCCGGGAGGTGCGCGAACAGGTGCTCCGGATGGGCCGCCGCAAGTTCGGCACGTACCACCGGGCGTGGGCCACCGCAAAGCTGCTGCTGGAGGGCGGCAAGGTCGTCACCGACGCCGGTGAGGCCCTGGCGGACCTGGCGGACGTGCTCGGTGACGAGGCCGTCGAGGCGGAACTGGAGTGGCGGCACCGCCCCACCCGGCCCTTCGACCCGCACACCGGGCAGGGCGACGGACACGTCCAGTACGCGTTCGCCGCGCACCGGGCCGTCGTCGAGGTGGACACCGAGCTCGGCCTGGTGAAGGTCGTCGAGCTGGCCTGCGCGCAGGACGTCGGCAAGGCGATGAACCCGCTCTCCGTGGTCGGCCAGATCCAGGGCGGCAGTGTGCAGGGGCTCGGCATGGCGGTGATGGAGGAGATCGTGGTCGATCCCGTGACGGCGCAGGTGCGCAACCCGTCCTTCACGGACTACCTGATCCCCACCATCCTCGACACCCCGCCCCTCCCCGTCGACGTGCTCGAACTCGCCGACCCGCACGCCCCGTACGGGCTGCGCGGGGCGGGGGAGGCGCCCACCCTCTCGTCGACCCCCGCGGTCCTCGCCGCCGTCCGCGATGCCACCGGCCTGGACCTCACGCACACTCCGGTCCGCCCCGAGCACCTGGTCGCCGCCGCGCTCGCCGCCGCACCGGGGCGGACCGCGCGCAACTGAGGGGCCGGTCTCGTACACCGGGGCAGAACGACCCCGACGGCCCTTGGACGAGCCGGCCAACCCGGAGCCCTGCCCGTCCCGCTCCTCCTCCTCGCCCGCACGCTCCTGCTGTGCTTCGCGCTTCGCGTTACGGGCCCGCGCCGTCCCCTCCGGCATCGGCGCCGGGGAGGCGGGCCGGCACCGAGGGCGGCCGGGGGCGGACGGGCGGGACCGCCCAAGGCGTTCCTCGCCGACGGCACCGGCGACTGCCGTGGGCCCATACTCGAAACCCGAACCCGGCCGCGTGCCCGTCCACCCGGGACCGCCCCACCGGAGCCCCGGTAGCCGCGGCCGTCGTCCGCGCACGGGAGGCCGAGATGCTGGACATCGCCGAGGAACTGCACCGGTGGGTCGAGCAGCAGCGCGAGTTCGCCGTGGCCACGGTGGTCGCCGTCGGCGGCAGCGCACCGCGGCAGCCGGGCGCCGCGCTCGCCGTCGACACCGAGGGCACCGCCGTCGGCTCGGTCTCGGGCGGCTGCGTGGAGGGCGCCGTCTACGAGCTGTGCCGGCAGGCGCTCGACGACGGTGCTTCCGTGGTGGAACGCTTCGGGTACAGCGACGAGGACGCCTACGCGGTCGGACTGACCTGCGGTGGAGTGATCGACGTCCTCGTCACCCCGGTACGCGCGGCATCGCCCGGGCGCGATGCCGTCGCCGCCGCCCTGGCCACCGCGGCGGGAGGAAAGGCCCTGGCCGTCGCACGGATCGTGTCGGGCCCCTCCGACCTGGTCGGCCGCACCTTGTGCGTACGCCCCGGCGGTCACCGCACGGGCGGGCTCGGCGCCGGCGAGGGACTCGACCGCGCGGCCACCGCGGAGGCGCGGGCCCTGCTCGACGCGGGACGCACCGGCACCGTGGAGCTGCGGTACGCGGACGAGGACGCGGACGCGGTCGGCGAGCCGGGCGCGGACGCGGTCTGCGGCGCCCCGCTCACCCTCTTCGTGGAGTCCTCCGCGCCACCGCCCCGCATGATCGTGTTCGGCGCGATCGACTTCGCGGCGGCGCTGGTACGGGTCGGCGCCTTCCTCGGCTACCGGGTGACGGTCTGCGACGCACGGCCCGTCTTCGCGACCCGGGCCCGGTTCCCGGACGCCGACGAGGTCGTCGTCGAGTGGCCGCACCGGTACCTGGAGCGCACCGACGTCGACGGGCGCACGGTGCTGTGCGTGCTGACGCACGACGCCAGGTTCGACATCCCGCTGCTGCGGCTCGCGCTGCGGCTGCCGGTCGCCTACGTCGGCGCGATGGGTTCCCGCCGTACCCACGAGGACCGCGCCCGGCGGCTGCGCGAGGTCGGCGTCGACGCACCCGAACTGGCCCGGCTGCGCTCGCCGATCGGCCTCGACCTCGGTGCCCGTACGCCTGAGGAGACGGCCCTGTCCATCGCCTCGGAGATCGTCGCCCACCGCCGCGGCGGCACCGGTACCCCGCTGACGGACGCCCGTTCACCCATCCACCGCGCCCCGCCGCCCACCGCCGCGCCTCCGAACAGGGCCGACCCGATCGCGTAGGCCGCCGCCGCGGGCCCCTCGCCCGTGTCGGGCGTGCCCGTCCCGGCCGCGCCCGCACCGGCGGCGGGGCAGTGGTGACCGCCGCTCGGACGCGCCGTCCCCCTTCCGTGCACCCCCTGGGAACGTTCCCGTACGATCCACGCGAATCCGGCGGATGCGTGTCCGGGAACGCTCCCGGATGCTGGACTCCGTGGCCCTTCTCGACGCGGGAGCACCTGTATGGGACGCATGCCGGGCTGGCCGGCGGTACTGACCGCCGGGGTGTCGGCCGTGGTGGCCGGAGCCGTGCTCGCGGCGGGCGCCGGCGCGGCCGCGCGGCCCGCTCCGCCCGCACCGAACGCGCGGTCCGCCGCGCCGGCGAACGGCCGGACCTGGGCCGGACCCGGCAGCCGACCGGGTGCCGCCGACCGGGTGGGTTCCGCGGTTTGGGCCGCCGACCGGGCCGCCGCCGTCCCCCCTGCCGAACGGCTCTACGCGCCCGGGGCCCCGCCGGGCGCGGTGCGGCAGGCCGCGGAGCTCGGGCGGGCGGGGCGGCGGGCCGAGGCGGCGGGTGTGCTGGCCATGGCGCGGACGCCGCGTGCGGTGTGGTTCGGCGGACGCGGCCCGGACGGGACCGAGCGCGGCGTCCGGACTTTGGTGCGGGAAGCGGCCCGCGCCGGGAGCGTGCCCGTCCTCGTCCTCTACGACGTGCCGGGCCGCGACTGCGCGCAGTACTCGTCGGGCGGCGCCACGGGATCGGCCGCGTACCGGGCCTGGCTCGACGCGGTGGCGCGGGGCCTCGGCGGCGGCCGTGCGCTGGTGGTGCTGGAGCCGGACTCGCTGGCGCTGCTGCCCGCCGACTGCGGCAGGGACGACCGCCGCGGCACCCGTACCGCCGCGCGCTACACGGACCTCCGGTACGCCGTCGCGGCGCTCGCTCCGCTCGCCGGGGTCCGGCTCTACCTCGACGGCGGCAACCCCTCCTGGCGCGGCGTCAGGACCACCGCCGCCCGGCTCGTCCGTGCCGGTGTCACGCGTACCGCGGGGTTCTTCGTCAACGTCGCGAACTACCAGACGGACGCGGCGAACGCCTGGTACGGGAAGCTGGTCGCCGCGTGCGTCGACCACACCGCGCACGGCGGTGCCGTGGCCGACTGCCCCGACCTGGGCACCCCGCACGCGCGGGCACGGGCCTGGCTCGCCGCCCGGGTGCACACCCCGCCGTCCGCCCTGCCGCACTTCGTCACCGACACCGGCCGCAACGGCCGCGGGCCGTGGACCGCGCCCCGCGGCAGGTTCCGGTCCGCCGAGGTCTGGTGCAATCCGCCCGACCGCGGCCTCGGCGCCCGGCCGACCCGGCGCACCGGCGACCCGTTGCAGGACGCCCGGCTCTGGATCAAGATCCCGGGCGAGTCGGACGGTGCCTGCCTGCGCGGGACGAGGGGGCCCGACGACCCCGGGCGCGGGCGCCCCGACCCGGCGGCGGGCGCCTGGTTCCCCGACATGGCCCTGGAACTGGTCCGGGGGGCCCGCCCACCGGTGCTTCCCGGCAGCCGGGACCCGTCCGCGGGCGGGACGGCCGACGCCGGCCGCGGGCCGCGGCGGTGACGTTCGCCGGCGGCGCCCACCCCGCGGACACCGCCGCGCGTCCGTCGCGGCGCGCCGCGAGCGGCCCGCCGAAGGCGCCCGCGCACCTCGCCCACGAGCGCCCGCCGCCCATCCCTCCGCCGCACTCCGGCGCGCCCGCCGCCGGGCCCGCGGCGGCCGTCCCGCCGCGCCGCCGTCAGTCCCGCAGCAGCCGTCCCGCCGCACGTCCGAAGACGAGCCGGGCCGCAGCCCCCAGCAGCGGATCCAGGAACCGGGGCAGTCCGCGCACCCGCAGCTCCTCGCGCCAGAGGACCCTGGCCCCGGTGGCGCGGGGCCGGACCTCGATCTCTGCCCAGCCGGTGACGAGGCCGCCGCGCTTGTCGAGTCGGCACAGGCCCGCCGCGCCGTCCGACGGCGGCTGCCACCTCGTGACCTCCATCGGGTCGTCGAACCCGAGCCGCCGGGCCCCCGTCCACCGGAGCACCGCGGCACCCGCGCGGGTGCGCCCCCACCGGGAGTGGGCGGGGCCCGAACGCGCCACGAAGGTGGTGCCGACCCGGTTCGGAGCCGGTGTCAGAACGGTGATCCGGGTCAACGGCACGCTGTCGGCGTGCCGTTCCCACGAGGTGAGGCGCCGCCAGGTCTCGCCGAGGTCGTACGGGGAGTCGCGGACCACGTGGAAGAGGGCCATCCGCCGATGGTAGGCACGTCGGACGGCACTGTCCGGTGGTTGGCGGGGCGACCCGCCGGTGGGGCCCGGCACGTGCCGGAGCCCTTCCTTGCCGCTGTCGCCGCTGTCGCCGCTGTCGCTCACGGCGCTCACGGCGCCGCGCGGGGGCAGTGGCCCGGCCGTGCCGTGGGTGAGTCCCCGTCAGGGCTTGTAGACCGTTCCCGGCTTCGCGGTGCCGGGAGCCAGTAGCTGCGGCACCGTGACGAACACGTAGCCGCGTGCCTTGAGGGCGTCGATGATGCCGGGCACGGCGGGCACCGTGCCCTTGTAGATGTCGTGCAGCAGGATGATGCCGTCCCGGCCCGCCTGGTCCAGGACGCGCTTGCGTATCAGGTCGGAGTCGGTGGTCAGGTAGTCCTTCGCCGTGACGCTCCACAGCACCTCGGCGAGGCCCAGCTCGCGGCAGATGTCGTTGACCTCCTCGTTGGTGCGGCCCTGGGGCGGGCGCATCAACGTGGGCCTGCGGCCGATGAGCTTCTCTATCGCCGCGTCGGGGCGGTTCAGCTCGGCCCGGACCTCGTCGGGCTCGATCTCGGTGAGGATCCGGTGGTCCCAGGTGTGGCTGGCCACTTCGTGGCCCTCGGCCGCCATCCGCTTCACCAACTGCGGGTAGCGCTCGATGTGCTTCTTGCCGAGCAGGAAGAACGTCGCGTGGACGTGCTTCTCCTTGAGGATGTCCAGCAGTCGCGGGCTGTTCCCGCTGGGGCCGGCGTCGAAGGTGAGCGCTATGCACTTGACCTTGCGGCAGTCGACGGCGCCGAGCGGGGCCGGGTGGTCGGCGCCGGCCTGCGCGCGGGCGTCACTGGGCGCGGTGGTGTCGTACCGGGTGCAGCCGCCGACGGCCAGGGCGAGGGACACGGCCGTGGCGAGCGCCGGCCCCGCACGTCGCACCAGGAGCCGCCCGCGGGCCGGGCGCGTCGCGCCCCCCGCAGGCATGTCGCCGTTCTTCCGCCGGGTCTCGGCCCCGAGGGCTTTCTTGATCGAAACGAGCATGCGGACGACTATACACTCGCTGTATACGTCGAGTGTATAGCGAGGGGTGCGGGCGCGGGGGAAGTCGTCATCACATGGAATGTGTGAAGTCCGGACGGCCGCGTCCGCCTCCGCTGTAACAGCAGATCAGCGGGGAAGCGGCCGACGGCGTGCGGGACGTTGGGGCCGGATCGGCTGCCAAGTCGTAACACGACACGGTGTTCTCTTCTCGTTCACCTTGTTGGTATTCCTAGGGGCGGGACTGCGCCCAGTCCGGGGCGCCGTACGGTTCACCGGAAGGACACCGCTGCCTTGACCACCGACGTGCAGCAGGACGGCACCGCCGCCGCCCCGCCGGGCCGCGCAGCCCCCGGTGAGGCCGGCCGCCGGCTCCGCGCCCGGCGGCGGCGCGACTACCTGCTCTTCGCCGCCTTCGCCGCGCCGAACTTCTTCTTCCTTTTGGTCTTCGCCTACTGGCCGGTCGTCTACAACGCCTATCTGAGCCTGACCGACTGGGACATGGTCTCCTCGTCCTGGCACATGATCGGCCTGGACAACTACGCGTCCCTGTTCGACGACCCGGACTTCCGCGGCAGTCTGTGGACGACGGTGCTGTTCGTGGTCGGCGTCGTCGCGGGCGGCCTGGTGCTCGGCCTCGCCACCGCGCTGCTGCTCAACCAGCGGCTGCGCGGCCGCGATGTCGTCCGGACCCTGACCTTCGCCCCCTACGTGCTCTCCGGGGCCGCCGTCGGCACCCTGTGGCTGTTCCTCTTCGACCCCAACTACGGCCTGGTCCGCCCACTGCTCGCCCCCCTCGGCATGGCCGCGCCGGCGATGATGACCGACTCCAAGTGGGCGCTGTTCGGCCTGGTACTGGTCTACCTCTGGAAGAACACCGGTTTCGTCGCCGTCGTCTACCTCGCCGGTCTCCAGGGCCTGCCCAGGGACGTCTTCGAGGCCGCGGCCCTGGACGGCGCCGGTGCCTGGACACGGTTGCGCAGGATCATCCTGCCGCTGCTCTCACCGGTCACCTTCTTCCTCCTGGTGACCTGCACCATCAGCACCTTCCAGGCCTTCGACGTGATCGCCATGATGACCCAGGGCGGGCCCGGCACCTCCACCTCGATCCTCAGTTGGTTCATCTACGACCAGGGCTTCCGCACCTTCGACGCGGGCCGGGCCTCCGCCGCCGCCATGATCATGTTCGTGGTCCTGCTGCTGATCACCGGTTTCCAGGCGCGCTTCCTCGAGCGAAAGGTGCACTACCAGTGACCGCCCTCGAGTCCCCGCCGGACCTCCGCCCGGCCGACGCGGGCAGCCGCACCGGTGTCCGACGCGCCCGGCGCTTCGGCCTCCACGCCCTGCTCGTCCTGGTCGCCCTGATCGCCGGCGGCCCGCTGTACTGGCTGATCTCCTCGGCGCTCAAGACCAATCCGCAGATCTACAGCTACCCGCCGCACTGGATACCCACCGACCTGCGCTGGTCCAACTTCTCGGACGCCTGGCACGCCGCGGCCTTCGGCCGCTACTTCCTCAACTCCCTGGTGGTCTCGGCGGTCGGCACCGCGATCGAGCTGGTGGCCGCGCTGCTGTGCGCGTACGCCTTCGTCTTCCTGCCGTTCCCCGGCAAGAAGGTGCTCTTCCTCTTCCTGCTCGGCGCGATGATGGTGCCGGGCCACGTCACCCTGCTGCCGAACTTCCTGACCGTCGCACAGCTCGGCTGGGTCAACTCCTACGCGGGCCTGATCGCACCGGGCCTCGGCTCGGTCTTCGGCACCTTCCTGCTGCGCCAGCACATGCTGACGCTGCCGAAGGAGATCACCGACGCGGCCAGGATCGACGGCGCGGGCCATCTGCGCACCCTGTTCCGGGTGGTGCTGCCGATGTCGCGCCCGATGGTGATCACCGTCGCCCTGGTCGTCATGGTCGGCAAGTGGAACGACTTCATCTGGCCGCTGATCATCACCAGCAGCGACGACATGCGCACCCTCCCCATCGGGCTGCTCTTCCTCAAGAACACGGAGACCTTCGCCAACTGGGGAGCGATCCTGGCCGGAGCCGTGATGGTGATCGTGCCGGTTCTTGTCGTGTTCTTCTTCGCCCAGCGCTACATCATCGCCGGGCTGACCCAGGGAGCCGGAAAATGACGCGTCCTTCGCCGGGGCACCGCACGGGCCCCGCGCTCGGCAGGCGCCGGCTGCTCGGCGCGGGGGCCGGGCTCGGGCTCGGCGCGGCGCTGAGCGCCTGCGGCCAGACCACCGGAGCGGTCTCCCAGCCGGGCGGGGCGGTCCCGGACGCCTACCGCGGGCGCACCAAGGTCGTGCTCTGGTCGACCTTCGCCGACCCCGTCGGCCCCGCCCTGCAAAAGCTCGTCGACGCCTTCAACCGGGAGCAGCGCGACGTCTACGTGGAGGTGCAGTTCCAGGGCACCTACGACGAGTGCGCCCAGAAGGCCGTCATCAGCCTGCTCGGCGCCCAGGCCCCGGACCTGTGCGTGCTGTCCGACGTGAAGTGGTACAAGTTCTACTTCGGTGACGCCCTGGAGCCCTGGGACTCCTACTTCGACCCCGGCGAGCTGGCGGCCACCTACAACCCGAGACTGCTCAGCGAGGGCCAGGCCAGGGGCCGCACCTGGTGGCTGCCGCTGGCCCGCTCCACACCGCTCTTCTACTACAACAAGACGCTCTTCAGGAAGGCCGGCGTCCCCGTCCGCGCCCCGGAGAGCTACGAGGAGCTCTACGACTGGTCGCACCGCATCACCAAGCAGACCACGGGCGGCAAGAGGGTGGCCCTGGAGGCGTACCAGAAGGTCGACGGCGACTGGCAGTTCCAGTGCAGTGCATGGCAGTGGGGCGGGGCCTACTCAAGGGGCCTGGACGTCACCATCGACGAGGGCGGTGCCGTCGAGGCGGGCGAGTGGCAACGCAAACTGATCTTCAAGGACCGGATCGCCTACATGGCGACCGAGCCGACGGCCGACATCGGCAACCAGCTCATCGCCACGCTCGTCACCTCCACGGGCGGCCTGAAGAAGATCAACGAGATGGCGGCGGCGAACGGCTGGGAGCTGGGCACGGGCTTCCTGCCCCGGCAGAAGAAGTTCGCCGTCAACACGGGCGGCGGCGGCCTCGGCATGTTCAAACGCGTGCCGAGGGAACGCAAGGAGGCGGCGGCCGAGTTCGTGCGCTTCCTCGCCCGGCCGGAGAACGCGGCCCAGTGGACCGTCGAGACCGGCTACCTGCCCGTCGTGCCCGCCGCCGTGGAACAGGCCCCGCTCGTCAGGCTGATGCGGGACGACCCGAACTTCACCACCGCCGTCAAGCAGCTCGAACGCACCCGCAAGGGCGATCAGGTGCGGATGATGATCCCGAACGCAAATGTGCGTATCTATATCGCCCTGCAACGCATATGGTCGGGAAACACCCCCGCACAACAGGCCTTCTCCGAGGTCGCCGACCAGTTGCGCAAGGGGGTCGACCGCTACGGCACCATGATCGAGGAGCATCTGTGAACCACCCCGTGACGCGTCCCCTGGTGTACGCGCACCGCGGAGCCAGGGCCGAGGAGCCGGAGAACACGCTGCGTTCCTACCGGCGGGCCCTGGCCCTCGGTGCCGACGGCATCGAACTCGACGTACGCGTCAGCGCCGACGGCCACCTCGTGGTGATCCATGACAAGAACGTCGACCGCACGACCGACGGCAGCGGCCCGATCGCCGAGCTGACGCTCGCGGAGATCAAGGAGCTGGACGCCGGCCAGGGGGAGCGGATCCCGACCTTCGACGAGGCCATGGAGGTCTGCGGCGACCTCGTACAGGTCGAGATCAAGGCGCTGGAGGCGGTCCAGGCGCTCGCCGAGCGCGAGCGGCGCACCCCGCTGCCCGGGCAGGTGGTGCTGACCTCCTTCAGCAGGACCGCGGTGGAGGAGGCCGCCCGGCTGCTGCCGCACGTCCCGCGCGGTCTGATCAGCCACCACCCGGGCGCCGAGATGCTCCAGTCGGCGCTGGACCTCAAGGCCACCTGGGTGTGCCCGGAACTGAAGCCCGAACTCACCCGCGAGCTGGTGGACCGCTGCCACGCGGCGGGCGTCCAGGTCGACGCGTGGCCCGCCGCGGACCGCGGCAACACCCGGCTCTTCGCTGACATCGGGGCGGACGCGGTCACCACGGACCACCCCGGGCGGATCGCGGAGTGGCTGACGGAGGGCGACACCGGGCGGTGAGCCGGCTCTGGCCGCCGTACGGGGGTGGCCGGACCGCACGGGGCCGTATCCGATCGGGTGCGGCCCCGTGCGGCGCTGTGCGGCGGCGGCGCGGCGCGCGGCCGGTCGCAGGCGCCGTCACGCGCCCGGCAGCGGCAGGCGGGCCGCCCCGGCGGGCGCGCCCCCGTCGACCGTGCGCGGCCCGCCCCCGTCCGCGTGCGGCCCGGCCCTCAGGGCGCACAGCTCGCCGACCTCGCCCGCGCAGCCGGTCGTTGCGCGGTACGCGGCACCGTTGCGGCTACCCGGCCCACTGCGTGCGAGCCGCCTCCAGGCCCGCCCGGTACGCGGCGTACCCGGCCTCGTAGACGTCCCGCACGGCCGGGCGGGGTGCCACGACCCGGAAGCGTTCGGGGCCGGCGCTCCGGTCGGCGGAGCGTTCGCCGAGGGCGCGGCGGGCGACCGTCACCGCTCCCAGCGCGCCCACCTCCGCCTCCAGCGGGATGCGCACCGGCGTGCCGAGGACATCGGCGAACAACTGCGCCCAGGTGCCGGAGCGCACCCCGCCGCCGCAGGCGGCGAGCGTACCGGTGAGCCCGGCACTCTCCAGGCAGTGCCGGGCGGCGTAGCCGATGGCCTCGCACACCGCGCGCACCGCGTCGGCGCGGGTGTGCGCGAGGGTCAGCCCGTCGAGCCTGCCGCGGGCGGCCGGTTCGACGAAGGGCGCGCGCTCGCCCGCGTCGGAGAGGAACGGCAGCGCCGTGACCCCGCGGGCGCCGGGCGGGCTGGCGCCGAGCAGGGCGTCGAGGTCGTCGGTGCCGGCACCGGTGAGCGCGAGCACCCACTCCAGGGCCGCGGTGCCGACCATCGCGGGCATCGCGCGCAGCCAGCGCCCCGGCTCCGGCAGGCAGATCCACATGCCCGCGGGCTCCGCGGCCGGATCGATCTCCACCCGGTCGGTGAGCACCTGGCAGGCGAGCGTGGTGCCCACGATGAGCAGCCCGTCGCCGACCTCGCGCACACCGCTGCCGATGGCGCAGGCGGGCAGGTCGTAGGGGCCCGCGGTGAGCGGCAGGCCCTCCGGCAGGCCGAGCAGCTCGGCGCCCGCCGCGTCCAGGGCCAGGACGGTGCCGGGGGGCGCGGGCGGGCGCAGCAACCGGGCCTGCGCCGGGATCCCGCACGCCGCCAGCGCCTCGGGGGCATAGCCGCGGCGCACCGGGTCCAGGAAGGGCAGGGTGGCGTCGGAGGCGTCCACGCAGACCCGGCCGGTCAGCCGCTCGGCGACGGTGTCCACGCAGTACCCGGCGGTCGCCGCGCGCGCAAGGACGTCCGGCTCGTGCCGTTGGAGCCAGGCGAGCAGCGGCGCGTGGCAGCCGGGGAACATGCCGGAGCCGGTGTGTGCGTACACCTTCTGGACGGTGCCGTCGGCCAGCCAGCCGCTGACGATGTCGGAGGCCCGGCCGTCCATCCAGGACATCGCGGGCCGTACCGGGCGACCCGCCGCGTCCCGCAGCCACAGCCCGTCGCCCTGCCCGGTGAGCGCGAGGGCCGCGGGCGGGGCGGGCAGCCGGGCCGCGGTCTCGCGCACCACGTCGACGACCGTGCGCAGCACGTCCTGCGGGTCCTGCTCGACCCGGCCGCCGGGTCCCCGGTCGAGCCGGCTGGCGCGGGAGGCGGAGGCGAGCGGGGTGTCATCGGGGCCGTAGGCCACGGCCTTGGTGACGGAGGTGCCGATGTCCACCCCGATGTAGGGGGCGCCGGAGGGCGCGGGCGGGGTCATGGCCTCGGGCCTTCCGCGACCTCGGGGTTGGCGGGGTGGGCCAGCGCCTCGCCGCGCAGGAACCGGCCCACCTCGGCCGCGGTGATGGCCGCCGCGCGGTGCGCCGTCTGCCGGGTGGCGCCCGCGAGGTGCGGTGCGGTGACGACGTTCGGTGCGTCGTGCAGGGGCCAGTCGGCGGGTGGCGGCTCCACGTCGTACACGTCCAGGGCGAGCGCCCGCAGCCTGCCGCTCCTCAGCAGGCCGGGCAGCGGCGCGTGGTCGAGCAGGGCGCCGCGTGCCGAGTTCACCAGTACCGCGCCCTCGGGCAGCAGGGCGAGGCGCTCGGCGTCGATGAGGTGGTGGGTCTCCGCCGTGAGGCGGGCGTGCAGGCTGACGACGCTGCTGCGCCGCAGGAGGTCGTCGAGCCCGACCGGCTGCACGCCGTCCGCGCGCACCGCCTCGGGGTCCGCATAGGGGTCGGCGGCGAGCACCTTCGCACCGAAGGCGAGCAGCACCCGGGCGACGATCCGGCCGATCGCACCGTAGCCGACGAGGCCCACGGTGGCGCCGTCGAGCTCGCCGCCGCTCTCGTCGTAGGCGTAGAAGTCGCCGCGCCAGCGGCCCTGCTTGAGCTCCGCGTCGGCGGTGGGGATGCGGCGCATCGCGGCCAGCATCAGACCGATGGCGAACTCGGCGGCGGCCGGGGCGTTGCGGCCCGGCGCGAAGCTGACGGCGACGCCGTGCCGGGTGGCGGCGTCCAGGTCCACGTTGACCGGGCCGCCCCGGCACACCGCGACCATCCGCAGTGCGGGACTGGCCTCGAAGACCCGTGCGGTGAACGGTGCCATCTGCGTGACGCAGACCTCGGCGCCGCCGAGCGCGTCGATCAGCCGCTGCTCGGTGCCGCTGGCCTCCTGCACACCGCCGACGGGGCCGAACGGCTCGTGCGGCCAGGGCAGCACCAGGTCGGTGACGTCCAGCCGCGGTCCGTCCGCGGGAGCGGCCGCACGTCGTGGATCGAGTGGATCGAGCGATGCGAGAGGTTCGGGCGGTCCGAGGGGACCGGGGGGATCGAGGGGGGCGGCGGGGGAGCGGAGGGCCAGTTCCTCATCGAGTGCCGCACGGATCAGATCCGGGCGGACGAAGTGGTCGCCGGCGGCGAGAATACGCATGGAGGGCCCTTCGTACGGGTCGGGGGCGCAGACGGCGGGAAGGCATCACAGCTCCCCATCACCGCCCTTGATAGATTTAACAGCCGCCACGTGAAGAATCAACGGACCGGAGCCCGACTGCCCGGCCCCCCCGTCCACCAGGGGCCCCCGTACACCGCGATCACCCCGCGCACGAGGACGGTCAGTACCCGCCCGGACGCCCCGAGGAGGCGCACAGATGCCGACGACGCCGACGACGCCGACCGAACCCGCCCGGCTGCTGCTGGTACGGCACGGCGAGACGGTGTGGCACGCGGAGAACCGCTACGCGGGCGTCTCCGATGTCGCCCTGACGGACCGCGGCCTGCGCCAGGCGGCCCGGCTCGGGCAGTGGGCCGCCCGGCGCGGTGTCGACGCCGTCGCCTGCTCACCGCTCGGCCGCACCCGCGCGACCGCGCAGCCCGCCGCCGATCTGCTGGGCACCCCGCTCGAAGTGGTCGAGGAACTGCGCGAGGTGGACTTCGGCTGGGGCGAGGGCCGCACCATCGAGGAGATGGCCGCCGAGGACGCCGAGGCGGTGCGCCGCTTCCGCGCGGACGCCGAGACCGGTGCGTTCCCCGGCTCGGAACCGCCGTCGGCCGCGGCGGCCCGCGCCACCGCGGCGCTGCGCCGGCTGGCGGTGCGGCACGCCGGCCGTACGGTCCTGGTCGTGGCGCACAACACGCTGCTGCGGATCGCCCTGTGCAGCATGCTCGGCATCCCGGTGGGCCGCTACCGGCTCGTGCTGCCCCGGCTCGACAACGCCGCCGTCACCGAGATCGAGGTGGCGGGCGGACGCACCGCGCTGCGCTCCCTCAACGTGCCCGCGCTGCCCGCCGTCCCGGCCGGCGCCGAGGCCGCCCGCGAGGCGCCCGCACCGTATGGGACAGACTTGAGCGCATGACGACCGGTACGACGAGTGGCTCGGCCCGCCCCCAGGACGCCCGCAGGCAACTGATCACCGAGCACGTGCTGGCGCGGGGCACCTCGACGGTCGCGGAGCTCTCGGAGCTGACCAAGGTCAGCGTGATGACCGTCCACCGCGACCTGGACGAGCTGGCCAGGCGCGGGGTGCTGCGGCGGTTCCGCGGCGGGGTGTCCGCGCTGCCGTCCACGGTCTTCGAGAGCAACCTCGACTACCGGCTCGGTGTGAACGTCGCGGAGAAGGAGGCCATCGCCAGGGCCGCCTGCGCACTGGTCGAACCGGGCATGTCGGTGATGCTCGACGACTCGACGACGGCACTCGCGCTCGCCCGGCTGCTGGTCGACCAGCAGCCGCTGACCGTGGTGACCAACGCCCGCCGGGTCGTGGACGTCTTCGCGGGCCGCGACGGGATCCGGCTGATCGCGCTCGGCGGCGAGTACTCCCACACCCACGACTCCTTCCTCGGAGTGCCGTGCGTCGAGGCCGTCGACGCGCTCTCCGTGGACATGGTGCTGGTCTCCACCTCGGCCATGGACGCCAGGATGACCTACCACCAGGAGCAGGACGTGGTCCTCGTCAAGCGCGCCATGCTGGCGTCGGGCACCAGGAAGGTCCTGCTCATGGACCGTACGAAACTGGCCAGGACGGCCCTGCACCGCCTCGCGCCGGTCGGCGACTTCGACCACCTGGTGGTGGACGCGGGAATCGGCGGGGAACTGCTCGGGGAGCTGCGGGAGCGCACCGACGTGCGCGTGGCCGACACTGTCTGAAAAACTCTCATGCTGACGTGTTAATTTCACAGGCATGATGTTTCGTACCAGCGCCGGTGCTCCCGCAGAACGCCGTCCGGTGCCCGTCGTGGCCGGTGTCGACGTCGCCACCGCCGCGGTGCGGGTGGTGTGCGCCGATGCCCGGGGGCGGGTGCTCGCGGAGGGCGGGGCGGAGCTGCCGCGGCCGGTGCGCGGGCCGGGCGGGCGCAGCGAGCAGGACGCGGGCACCTGGTGGCCCGCGACCGCCTCGGCACTGCGGCAGGCGACCTCGGCACTGCCCGGGCTCGGCCGTGAGGTGGTGGCCGTCGCCGTGTCCGCCACCTCGGGAACGCTGGTGCCCGCCGACGCCGACGGGATACCGCTCGGCCCCGCACTGATGTACGACGACCGGCGTGCGGCGGACATCAACGCCCTCGCCCAGGAGCTGGGCGCGGGCCGCTGGCGGTCGCTGGGCCTGACCGTCGGCCCCACGGCCGCGCTCGGCCGCCTCGTCTGGTGCGTACGCAACCACGCGGGCGTCCGCCACGTTCTGCACACCCCGGAGGTGCTCGGCCACTGCCTCACCGGAGGCCCGGTGGCCGCCGACTGGAGCCACACCCTGAAGACCGGCTACGACCCGGGAGCGGGCGGCTGGGCCTTCGAGGTGTTCGACGCCCTGGACGTGCCCGCCCGGCTGCTGCCCAGGGTGCAGCCGCCCGGTACGCAGGTGGGCACGGTGAGCCCGCTGGCCGCGGCGGAGACCGGGCTGCCTGCGGGCTGCCGGGTCAGGCTCGGGATGACGGACGGCTGCGCCGGGCAGTTGGCGACCGGGGCGGTGGAGCCGGGGCAGTTCGTGGGCGTGCTCGGGACGACGTACGTCCTCAAGGGGGTCGCCCGCGAGCTGGTGACCGACCCGGCCGGCGCGCTCTACAGCCACCGGCACCCGGACGGCTGGTGGCTGCCCGGCGGAGCCTCGAACACCGGCGGTGAGGCGCTGACGGTCCCCGCGCCGGACGACCGGGAGCCGGCCGGGACCCCGGCCGGCTCGGGGCGGCTGGCCGAACTGGACGCGGCGGCTGACGCGCGCGGCCCGGCCTCCCACGTCTGCTATCCGCTGCGGCGCGAGGGCGAGCGCTTCCCGTTCGTGGCGGGCGCGGCCCGCGGGTTCCGCACGGCGCAGCCCGTGGACGAGGCCGACCGGCACCGCGGCGTCCTGGAGGGGGTCGCGTTCGTCGAGAGGCTCGCCCTCGAACGGGTGCGCGCCCTGGGGGCGGATGTGGCCGCGCCGCTGTACGCGGCGGGCGGCGGCAGCCGCAGTCCGCTGTGGAACCGGGTGCGCGCCACCGTCCTCGGCCTGCCCCTGCGGGTGGTGGAGCGTGCCGAGACGGCCTTCGGCGCGGCGCTGCTCGCTGCCTGCGGAACCCTGCACCCCGACCTCGCGGCCGCGGCCCGCGAGATGACCGGACGGGGTCACCTGATCGAGCCGCTGGAGGCGGAGCGCGGGGCGCTGGAGGACTCCTACGGCTGCTTCCGCGAGGAGCTGGCGGCACGCGGCTGGCTCCCGTAGCCGCCGGACGCCGCGCGGTGAGCCGCCGGACGTCCCGCCGCCGCGAGGGCCGGCGGGCCGTGCCGTCGATGGACCGGGCCCTTCGCGCATCCGGCGCACGCTCCGGCGGAGGCGAGGGGGCCGCGTCCCGGGGTGCCGTGATCCGGCGCGGGTTGCCGACGGCGGACGCCTGCCGTTATGTTTGACAGCACTGTCAAACATAAAGCGCAGTGCGAGCGGAGGGTGACATGGCGCGTGTGAACCCGGTCGAGGTCGTGGAGGCGTTCTGGAGGGACGTGTGGAACGCACATGATCCGGAGAAGGCCGACGACTTCGTGGTCGAGGACTTCGTGATCACGAACGCGGGCCGGCGCATCGAGGGGCGCGAGAACTTCAAGGCGTGGATCAGGGCGTTCCTGGACCAGGTGCACGACCTGGAGATGGAGGTGATCGAAACCTTCCAGAACCACGACGGCAGCCGGGTCGTGTCACGGTGGCAGGTGCACGGGAAGAACAACGGCATCATGGGCTCCGAGCCCGACCGGCGGCCGATCTCGTTCACCGGCACGGCGGTCTGGGCGGTGCGCGAGGACGGCAAGCTGCTCCAGAACTGGGTCGAGCGCGCGTCCCACGAACTGTTCCAGCGGCTGGGCGCGCCGCAGACCGCGGCACACTGAGGAGCGGCGCCGAAGGAGCGCCGCACGCGCAAGCGGCCCCCGGGGCCGGTGGGACGGAGGGAGCCAGGTGGCAGGCGTACGCCGATTCGACGAGGGCGATGTGCTCGGCCGTGCCCTGGAGGTGTTCGGGACGCACGGATACCGGGCGACCTCGATGCTCGACCTCGCCGCCGGCACCGGAGTCCAGCGGGGCTCCCTGTACCACGCCTACGGCGGCAAGGAGCAGCTCTTCCTGAAGGTGTTCGGCGACTACTCCGGCCGGTTCCTCGCCGAAGCGGCCCGGGAACTGCGCCGCGCGGACAAGCGCGCCGCGCTCCTCGCCTTCTTCGACTTCTGCGTCCGGACGTTCACGGCCGGCGCGCCCTCGCGCGGCTGCCTGTCCACCCGGACGGCCGTGGACGCCGGCACGGACGTGCCGGCCGTCCAGGCGGCGGTGCGCGGCTTCCTCGGCGACCTGGAGGACGTCGTCCGTGACGGGCTGGCCGCGGTCGACGGTGACCTGACCGTCGACCTGGCAGCCGCGGCCCGCCTCGTGGTCACCACCACCCGGGGCCTCGCCGTGCTGGAACGCGCCCACTACGGGCCCGCAGAGCTTAGGGACACCGCGGCCACCCTGGTCACCGCGCTGACCGGCGACCCGCTCCCGGGCCGCTGAGCAGCCCGCGCACCAGGTTGTCGACGAGCGCGGCGGTGAACTCCTCGGTGATCGGCTCGTCGGGGACGAGGAGCCGGTGGTAGCAGGCACCCCACAGTTGGTCGATGACGACCCGCGGGTCCACGTCCGCACGGAGCTGGCCGCGCTGCCGTGCGCGCAGCAGGACCTCGCCCGCGAGCCGCCTGCGCCCCGCCGAGTAGAGCGCCTGGTAGGCGGCGGCCAGGTCGGGGTCGGTCTGGGCCTGGCCGATGAGTTCGGCGAGCACCCGGCCGGCCCGCGTGCGGGTGAGCAGCGTGGCGAAGGCGCCTAGCTGCGCCGTCAGATCGGCGACGATGTCGCCGCTGTCGGGGAAGGCGAGCGTCTCCTCGACGGCGTGCATGTACCCGTCCAGCGCGAGGGCGCCCTTGGACGGCCACCACTTGTAGATGGTGGTCTTGCTGGCGCCCGCGGCACGGGCGACGCGCTCGATGGTGAAGGCGGCCATGCCCTCGTCGAGCAGCAGCGCCCCGGCCGCCCTGAGGATGTCGGCGCGTACCTCGCCGGCCGGTCGCCGGCCGCGGCCCCGGTGGGTGCCCTGCGGCGCGCGGGGCCGTGCACTTCGCGGTGCGGCGGAGGCGGTCGGGCCGTCTGGGGTGGGTGCCACGGCGGTGCTCCTCACGGGGGTGTGCGCGGTGGACGGTGCCGGCTCCCGCCCGCGGGGGCCGCCCGCACGGCGCGGTGGCCTCCTCCTCGGCGTCGGATGGCCCGGTGCCGGTGGCGGGGTGCTTGTTCGCGTCCGGTTATCGGGGTTCAGGCGGCTCCGCCGTTGGCGTAGAGGATCTGGCCGTTGATCCAGCGGGCGGGTCCGGCGAGGAAGGAGACGGTTTCGGCGATGTCCTCGGGGCGGCCGAGGCGTTCGAGGGGTGGGACCGCAGCGAGGCGGTCGATGGTGGTCTGGTCCTTGCCCTGGAGGAAGAGGGGGGTGGCGGTGGGGCCGGGGGCGACGGCGTTGACGGTGATGTCGCGGCCGCGGAGTTCCTTGGCGAGGATCATGGTCATGGCGTCGACGGCGCCCTTGGTGGCGGCGTAGGCGGTGTAGCCGGGCAGGGCGAGTTTGGTGACGCTGGTGGAGAAGTTGACCAGGGCGCCGCCGCGGCGCAGGCGGCGGGCGGCTTCCCGGCTGACGACGAAGGTGCCGCGCACGTTGGTGCGGTGCATGCGGTCGAAGTCGGCGAGGTCGAGTTCGGCGAGGGGGGACAGCAGCATGATGCCGGCGGTGTGGACCACGACGTCGATGCCGCCGAAGAGTTCCTCGGTGCGGTCGAAGAGCGCGGTGACCTCGTCGTCGTCGGCGACGTCGGCCCTGACGGCCGCGGCGGTGCCGCCTGCCTGCGTGATCGCTTCGACGGCTTCCTCGGCGCGGGCCGCGTTGCCTGCGTAGCCGATGATGACGTGCATGCCGTCGGCGGCCAGTCGTTCGGCGACCACCCGGCCTATTCCGCCGGAGCCTCCGGTCACCACCGCGACGCGTGGGGACCCGCTGCCCGAAGTGGTGTTCTGCGTGGTGGCCATGGCCCAGTCCTCTCCTCGTGCGCGCCCGCCGGTGCCGGGACCCTCCCGACACCATTTTGTGGACGCCGCGTTCATATAAGCACAGAGATGAACGCCACGTCCATATCTTTGGAGGGCTCGTCCGGGGTGTGGCGGGCGTCACATCGCATTCGCCCTGGGTGGCGTCGCCGTCGAGGGGTGTCGGGCGCACCCCCCGGGGTTGCGAGCCGCCGTCCGGGGTTCCGGGTGGCCCCGGGTGTGCGGCGCGGTGTCGACGGGCCTGCCGGCGCGGGGTCGTCCTTGACGGTGTCTCCGCACCCTTCTACATTGCTGTTGCTTCCACATAACAGAATCAGACTTCCGCGATGCGAAATACCTCGCTATGGGTCCGTGGACCCGCAGCGGACGGGCGCGCGGGCGGCTGCGGCTGGAGTGGGAGCAAGGAGCAGGGCAGGAACGGACCACGCATGCTCACCGCGGGGCGCGACGGGAGCGGCGAAGCCAACAGCCGAAGCAGGAGTACCCATGGCTCGTATGACCGCTGCCCGTGCGGCAGTCGAGATCCTGGAGCGCGAGGGCGTCACGGACGCCTTCGGCGTACCGGGTGCCGCGATCAACCCCTTCTACGCGCAGCTCAGGGCGTCGGGAGGGATCCGCCACACCCTCGCCCGCCATGTCGAGGGCGCTTCGCACATGGCCGAGGGCTACACCCGCACCCGCCCCGGCAACATCGGTGTGTGCATCGGCACGTCGGGGCCCGCGGGCACCGACATGCTCACCGGTCTGTACTCGGCGAGCGGCGACTCCATCCCGATCCTGTGCATCACGGGACAGGCCCCGACCGCGGTGATCCACAAGGAGGACTTCCAGGCCGTCGACATCGCCTCGATCGCGGCCCCGGTGACCAAGATGGCCGTCACCGTGCTGGAGGCCGCGCAGGTTCCCGGCGTCTTCCAGCAGGCATTCCACCTGATGCGCTCGGGGCGGCCGGGACCCGTCCTCGTCGACCTGCCGCTGGACGTCCAGCAGACCGAGATCGAGTTCGACCCGGACACCTACCAGCCGCTGCCCGTCTACAGGCCGGTCGCCTCCCGCGCGCAGATCGAGAAGGCCCTCGCCCTGCTGAACGCCGCGCAGCGCCCGCTGATCGTCGCGGGCGGCGGGGTCATCAACGCCGACGCCTGCGACCTCCTGGTGGAGTTCGCCGAGCTGACGGGGGTGCCCGTGGTGCCCACTCTGATGGGCTGGGGCGCCATCGGGGACGACCACGAGCTGAACGCCGGGATGGTCGGCCTGCAGACCTCGCACCGCTACGGCAACGCCACCTTCCTGCAGTCCGACTTCGTGCTCGGCATCGGCAACAGGTGGGCCAACCGCCACACCGGGAAGCTGGACGTCTACACGGCCGGCCGCACCTTCGTGCACGTCGACGTCGAACCCACCCAGATCGGGAAGATCTTCGCCCCCGACTACGGCATCGCCTCGGACGCGGCCGCCGCCCTTGAGCTGTTCGTCACGGTGGCCGGGGAGCTGAAGGCGGCGGGCCGGCTGCCCGACCGCTCCGCGTGGGCCGAGGCAACCCAGGAGCGCAGGGCCCGCCTCCAGCGCCGCACCCACTTCGACGACATCCCGATCAAGCCGCAGCGGGTCTACGAGGAGATGAACAAGGCATTCGGCCCCGAGACCCGCTACGTCTCCACCATCGGTCTCTCCCAGATCGCCGCCGCCCAGATGCTGCACGTCTTCCGCCCGAGGCACTGGATCAACTGCGGCCAGGCAGGGCCGCTCGGCTGGACCGTGCCCGCCGCCCTCGGGGTGGCCGTGGCCGACCCCGACACCCCCGTCGTCGCGCTCTCCGGTGACTACGACTTCCAGTTCCTGCTGGAGGAACTGGCCGTCGGAGCCCAGCACAGGATCCCGTACGTGCACGTCCTGGTGAACAACTCCTACCTGGGCCTGATCCGCCAGGCGCAGCGCGCGTTCGACATGGACTTCCAGGTCAACCTGGAGTTCAGGAACATCAACTCGCCGGAGCTCGGGGTCTACGGCGTCGACCACGTGAAGGTCGCCGAGGGGCTGGGCTGCAAGGCCGTCCGGGTCACCGACCCGAGGGAGCTGGGCGCCGCCTTCGAGGAGGCCAAGAAGCTCGCCGCGGAGTATCGTGTGCCGGTCGTCGTGGAGGCGATCCTGGAGCGGATCACCAACATCTCCATGAGCGGCACCAACGACATCGGCGACGTCGTCGAGTTCGAGGAGATCGCCACCGAGCCCTGGCACGCGCCGACCTCCATCAAGCCGCTGAAGGTCTGACGCCGAATACGCCGAATACGCCGGTACCCGCGGCCCGCGACCGCGGGCCGCGGGCCCGTCCGACCGGCCCTCGCCGGACGGGCGGGCCCGCACCGCACGCCGGTGCACGGTGCCGCGCACCGCGGCACCGCGGCACCGCGGACGCGCGGCCGGCCGGGGCGGGTCAGCCGGTGATGACGGCCGGGTCGCTGGTGCTGATCTCGCCGGTCTCCACATGGCCGGCGAGACGGCGCAGGAACGCGACGTCCTGAGCGGACGTCACCGACAGGTCGTACCAGCCGTGCCCGGCACCCGTCTGCGCGGTGTGCACGGCACTGGCGCCCGGCTTCAGCGGGTACACGGCGGCGTGCCCGGCCCCGTAGCCGTCCCTGACGGCCAGGCGTACGGAGGCGGTGCCGTGGTTGGTGAGGACCAGCTCGACCTGCCCGCCGTGCGGTGCGTGGCGCGCGGTCACCTCGGGGCCCCTGCCGGCGGCGTGGCCGGCGAACTGCCGCAGGAAGCCGTTCGGGCCGTGCACCGACACCTCGTAGGCGCCGCCGTCCCCGGTGCCGACGCTCCAGGTGCCCGAGAGCTGCTTGCCGGCCGAGACGGTGTACGTCCAGGGCCCTTCCGCAAGGGTCCGGGACGTCACGTAGAACTGCGCACCCGCCTCGCCGCGGCTGGCGAAGTCGATCCGCAGGCTGCCCGGCGCGTCGCTCACGGTGCCGTCCGCGGCCAGGTCGTAGGGGAGCGGCAGCGCGGGGCGCAGACCGCGCTCCTGCCGGGGCAGCGCGGGGTCGGCGGGCGGCGTGGGCACGTAGTCGTCGTGCCGGTCGTTGTCCTGCGGCTCGTACCCCTTGGTGTCCGGGAGGGCGGGGACGCCGGTGTCCTTGCCGGAGAAGTCGAACGCGGAGGTAAGGTCGCCGCACACGGTCCGCCGCCACGGCGAGACGTTCGGCTCGTGCACGCCGAAGCGCTTCTCGATGAACTGGATGATCGAGGTGTGGTCGAAGACCTGGGAGCAGACCCGGCCGCCCTTGCTCCACGGCGACACGACCAGCATCGGCACTCGCTGCCCGAGACCGTACGAGCCCGGCACGTACGTGTCGGAGCCCTCGTACAGGTCGGGGCCGACGTCCACGGTCGAGCGGCCCTGCTCCGGCGAGGACGGCGGGTACGGCGGCACGACGTGGTCGAAGAAGCCGTCGTTCTCGTCGTAGGTGAGCAGCAGCGCGGTCCTGGACCACACGTCCGGGTTGGACGTCAGCGCGTCCAGCACCTGGGAGACGTACCAGGCGCCGTAGTTGGCGGGCCAGTTGGGGTGCTCGGTGAACGCCTCCGGTGCCGCGATCCAGGAGACCTGCGGCAGCCTGCCCGCCTTGACGTCCGCCCTGAGGATGTCGAAGAGGCCGTCGCCGCCCTTGGCGTTCGTACCGGTGCGTGCCTTGTCGTACAGCGGGTCGCCGGGGGCCGCGGTGCGGTACTGGTCGAAGTAGAGCAGGGAGTTGTCACCGTAGTTGCCCCGGTAGGCGTCGTCGATCCAGCCCCAGGAGCCGGCCGCGTCGAGGCCGTCGCCGATGTCCTGGTAGATCTTCCACGAGACCCCGGCCTGCTCCAGGCGCTCGGGGTACGTCGTCCAGGAGTAGCCGGCCTCGTCGTTGCCGAGGACCGGGCCGCCGCCCTTGCCGTCGTTGCCGGTGTGACCCGTCCACATGTAGTAGCGGTTCGGGTCGGTGGAGCCCAGGAACGAGCAGTGGTACGAGTCGCAGACGGTGAAGGCGTCGGCGAGCGCGTAGTGGAAGGGGATGTCCTCACGGGTCAGGTACGCCATCGAGGTGGCCGTCTTGGCCGGGATCCACCCGTCGTACCTGCCCTGGTCGAAGGCGGCGTGGGTGTCGTTCCAGCCGTGTGCGAGGTCCTGGATGAACTGCAGTCCGAGGTCGTCCGCGTCCGGCCTGAACGGCAGGACGTCCTTGGCGCCGTCGGACTGGTGCCACACCGGCTTGCCGTTCGGCAGCGTCACGGGCCGCGGGTCCCCGAAGCCGCGCACGCCGCGCAGCGTGCCGAAGTAGTGGTCGAACGAGCGGTTCTCCTGCATGAGGACGACGATGTGCTCCACGTCCCGGATCGAGCCGGTGCGGCGGTTGGCCGGGATGTCCGCGGCCCGGGCGATGCTGGCGGAGAGCGTGCCGAACGCGGTCGCGCCGGCGGTGCCGCCCGCAAGCCGTAGGAAATGTCTGCGGTTGAGCGCGGTCATGAAGGACCTGTCTTTCTGGGTCGTGCCGGGACCAGGCAGGGTGGGGGGAAGCGCGCCAGTCTCGTCATGTGATCGCGAACTCTCCACGGCGCGCAAGGGAAACGGAGGGAAAACCTCGGCCAACCCGGTGTGTTCGGCGGGGCGGTGCCGGGGGCACGAGGGGGCCGGGCCGCGGCGGCGCACGGGCGCGACAGGGCAGGTGTCAGCGCCGCCGCGGCCCGGAGTCCGGGTGCGGTGTCCTGCTGTGCGGGTGCTCCGCCCGGGGTGCCCCGGTGCGGATGCTCCCCTGCGGGTCCTCGGTGCTGCGGGCGCCCGGCCTCTCAGACCTGGTTGCCGGAGAGCCGCTCGACGGCCCGCAGCAGCGCGGAGTGGTCCAGGCCGCCGTCGCCCTGGGCGCGCAGCGAGGCGACCAGTTGGGCGACGAGCGCACCGGCGGGCAGCGCGGCACCCACCCTGCGCGCGGCGTCCGTGACGATGCCCATGTCCTTGTGGTGCAGATCGATCCGGAAGCCCGGCGTGAAGTCCCGGTTCAGGAAGTTGTCCCGCTTGCGCGCCAGCACGGTGGAGCCGGCCAGACCGCCGCCCAGCACGTCGAGCGCGGCCCCGAGGTCCACCCCGGACTTCTCCAGGAAGACCACCGCCTCCGCGCAGGCCTCGATGTTGACGGCGACGATGAGCTGGTTGGCGGCCTTCACCGTCTGGCCGGCGCCGTGCGGCCCGCACAGGACCACGGTCGCGCCCAGGACGTCGAAGATCGGCCGGGCCGCGTCGAAGTCGGCCTGCTCGCCGCCGACCATGATGGACAGCACGGCCTCGATCGCGCCCGCCTCGCCACCGGAGACCGGCGCGTCCAGCACGCGGACGCCCTTCTCGCGGGCCGCGGCCGCCAGATCGATCGAAGTGCCCGGGGTGATGGAGGACATGTCGATCAACAGGGCACCGCTGCGGGCGTTCTCCAGGATGCCGTCGGGACCGTAGGCGACGGCCTCGACCTGCGGGGACGCGGGCACCATGGTGATGATCACGTCCGCCTCGGAGACCGCCTCGGCGATCGAGCCCGCCGGAGTGCCGCCCGCCGCGGCCAGCCGCTCCAGCTTCTCCGGCTCCAGCGTGTACCCGGTGACGGGGTATCCGGCCTTGACCAGGTTCTCGGACATGGGCGAACCCATGATGCCGAGGCCGATCCAGGCGATGCGCGGCCGCGCGGCTTCGGTGGTGGCGGCGGGGTCGGGAAGGTTGCTGCTGGTCATGAGGGTGCCTCTCCGGATGCGTTGCTGCGTGGGGGCGCCGCGCGCCGGCCGAGCGTGCCGGGGCGCGTCAGCGCGCGGTGCGGGCCGCGGCGGGCAGCCAGTCGAACGCCTCGGCGCTCGGCCTCTCGCCCGGCCTGTACTCGAGCCCGATCCAGCCGTCGTAGCCCGCCTTCCGCAGCCGGCCGAGCAGGTCGGCGAGCGGCAGGGAGCCGGTGCCGGGTGCACCGCGGCCCGGGTTGTCCGCGATCTGCACGTGTGCCGTGCGGTCGGCGTAGCGGTCGATGACCGAGGGCAGGTCCTCGCCGTTCATGGAGAGGTGGTACAGGTCCATCAGGAAACGGGCGTTGTCGAGACCCGTCACCTCGTTCACCCGGTCCACGATCTCGACGGCTTTGGGGGCGCTGACGATCGGACAGCGCGGTGACTCGGGCCGGTTGAGGGCCTCGATCAGCAGACTCGCGCCGATCCGGTCGGCGGCCAGGGCGGCGATCCGCAGGTTCTCCAGTGCCAGGGCGTCCTGCTCGGCCGGGTGCACGCCCTCGACGCGGTTGCCGTACAGCGCGTTCAGCGCGCGGCAGCCGAGCGAGTCGGCGAAGTCGGCCGCCACGTCCACGTTGGCGCGGAACTTCTCGGACTCGGCGCCGGGCACGGAGAGCGCGCCGCGGTCAGGGCCGGGTAGCCGGCCCGCGTAGAAGTTCAGTCCCACCAGGCGTACGCCGGCGTCCTCGATGGCGCCCCGCAGGGCGTCGAGCCGGGCCCGTTCGGGCGTGGGCGTCTCGACCCAGGGCCACCACAGCTCGACCGCACCGAAGCCGGCGGCCGCGGCGGCGGCCGGGCGCTCCAGAAGGGGGAGTTCCGTGAACAGGATGGAGAGGTTCACGTCGAAGCGGTGGTCGGTGCCGAAGGCGGCACCGGGCCCCGGGTGCGGGGCGGCGGCCGCGCCGTCCGGTGTGGCGGGGTCGGAGGGGGAGGGTGAGGGAAGAGGGGCCATGGGAGGGGCGGCACTCCTTCCGTATGTCGGAAGTGTAATTTTGCTTTACGGAAGCCTGCCGCCGGGGGTGAGCCTTGTCAAGGGTCGGGAGGGGGCCGCCCGGTCCATGCGCCCCGGGCCCGCCGCGGCGGGAGCAGCGGGTCATCGAGCAGGGGCAGGGGCAGGGGCGGGGAGGGACAAGGGCAAGAGCGGGTACGGGGCAAGGGACGAGGAGGGGAGCGGGCGGGAGGAGGAGGGGTGGGCGCATATACCTCGCTCCCGCGGCGGCGCGGGTGTCAGGATGGCGGGCATGGAGACCGTCGCCCGAGCCCGCACCCCCGAGGACCTCACCGCCCTGATCGCCGCGGGCGCACGCGTCAAGTGGCTGATGTTCTGGGGCCACCGCCCGCAGCGGGACGGCTCCGTGGGCGCGGGCGCGCTCAGCCAGTGGTGGCCCGCCCCGTTCACCGTCGACGGCACCCGGTACGCGACCGCCGAGCACTGGATGATGGCGGGCAAGGCGGCGCTGTTCGGTGATGACGCCTCGCTTCCGGCGATCCTCGCCGCCCGCACCCCCGCCGAGGCGAAGAAGCTGGGCCGCCTGGTCACCGGCTTCGACGAGGAGCGCTGGGCCCGGGCCCGCTTCGAGCTGGTCGTCGCGGGCAATACGGCGAAGTTCGGCCAGGATCCCGCACTGCGCGCCTATCTGCTCGGCACCGGCGAGCGGGTGCTGGTCGAGGCCAGCCCGCGCGACCGGCTCTGGGGCATCGGGCTCGCCGCGTCCGACGAACGCGCCACCGACCCGTCCCGCTGGCGCGGCCGCAACCTGCTCGGCTTCGCCCTGATGGAGGCCCGCGCCCGACTGGCGGGCCGCCGCGAGGAGCCGTAGCCGCAGCGCAGACGGGCCCTTCCGCCCACCCACGCCGCGACCACCCGGTCGGCCAGTGCATTGCCGTGTGCCCGGCGCGGCGCGGCCAGGGCGCATAGCCTGCTGCGCGGCGCCGGCGGCACCGACCCGTGCCGGCGCCGTCCGTCCTGTGCCGGGCGGCGGGGTGCGCGCGGGGCCAGTGGCCCCGCCGGACGCGGTCGGCCGGATCCGGGACGGCATCGGTTTCCGACGTTGGAGGTACGGCAGTGCGATCGCAAGGATGTGTCCATGAGCGCTGAGACCGTGCAGCGTTCCCCGGGCGCGACCGTGGGGGTGCCCCGTGAACGGGGCGCCGGTGAGCGCCGGGTTGCCCTGGTACCGAAAGTGATCGAAAGGCTCCGCGGCACATGCGGAGGCGTGGTGGTCGAGTCCGGCGCCGGGCTCGGCGCCCTCATCCCCGACGACTTGTTCGTCTCCGCGGGCGCCACCATCGGCGATCCGTGGGCGTGCGACGTGGTGGTGAAGGTGGCCCCGCCGACACCCGGGGAGATCGGCCGGCTGCGCCCGGGCACCGCCCTGATCGGGTTCCTCGACCCGCTCGTCGCCACCACGACGGTGGCGGCGCTGCGCGAGGCCGGCGTGCTGGGCTTCGCGATGGAGTCCGTACCGCGGATCTCCCGCGCGCAGTCCATGGACGCCCTCTCGTCGCAGGCGAACGTCGGCGGCTACAAGGCCGTCCTGCTCGCCGCGGAGCGCTCCACCCGGTTCTTCCCGATGCTGACCACGGCGGCCGGCACCGTGAAGCCCGCGACCGTCCTGGTGCTCGGCGTCGGCGTGGCCGGCCTCCAGGCGCTCGCCACGGCCAAGCGCCTCGGCGCCCGCACCACCGGCTACGACGTCCGCCCCGAAGTCGCCGAACAGGTGCGGTCGCTGGGCGCGCAGTGGCTCGACCTCGGCATCGAGGCGGCCGGTGAGGGCGGTTACGCCCGTGAACTCACCGGGGAGGAGCGGGCCGAGCAGCAGCGCCGCCTCGAAGAGGCCATCACCGGCTTCGACGTGGTGATCACGACCGCGCTGGTGCCGGGACGCAAGGCGCCGACGCTCGTCACCGCGAACGCCGTCAAGGGGATGCGGCCGGGCAGCGTCGTCGTCGACCTGGCGGGCGAGAGCGGCGGCAACTGCGAGCTGACCGAGCCGGGCGAGACGGTCGTCAGGCACGACGTCACCATCGCCGCACCGCTCAACCTGCCGGCGACCATGCCGGAGCACGCCTCGGAACTGTACGCACGCAACGTCGCGGCGCTGCTGGCGCTGGTCCTCGACGAGTCCGGCGCCGTCGCACCCGACTGGTCCGACGAGGTCCTTGCCGCGTCCTGCGTCACGAGGAGGGAGTCCTGATGGAGTCGGGCAGTCTGGTGGCCGACGTCGCGATCCTGGTACTGGCCGGGTTCGTCGGATTCGCCGTCATCTCCAAGGTGCCGAACACCCTGCACACCCCGCTGATGTCGGGTACGAACGCCATCCACGGCATCGTGCTCCTCGGCGGCCTCACCGTGCTCGGCGAGCTGAAGGACCCCTCGGTCCTCGACTCGGTGATCCTGGTGATCGCCATCGCGTTCGGCATGATCAACGTGATCGGCGGTTTCCTGGTGACGGACCGGATGCTGGGGATGTTCAAGTCCAGGCCGGCCGAGAAGAAGGCGGACGACTGATGGACACCACGGTCCGGGTGCTCTACATCGTCGCGTTCGCCCTCTTCATCTACGGCCTGTCCGGTCTGACCGGACCGAAGACGGCGGTGCGCGGCAACAAGACGGCCGCCGCGGGCATGCTGGTCGCGGTCGTCGCGACCCTGCTGAAGGTCGACCACAACTGGGCGCTGATCGTGGTGGGGCTGCTCGCCGGCACGGTCCTCGGCGTGCCCGCCGCCCGGCGGGTCAAGATGACCGCGATGCCGCAGATGGTGGCACTGTTCAACGGCGTCGGCGGCGGGGCCGTCGCGCTCATCGCCTGGTCGGAGTTCCGCACCTCGGACGGCTTCGCGGACAGCCCCGGCCATGTCGTCGTCGCCTCGATGTTCGCCGCGCTCGTCGGATCCATCTCCTTCTGGGGTTCGCTGGTCGCGTTCGGCAAGCTCCAGGAGGTGCTGCCCGGCAGGCCGATGGGGCTCGGCAGGGCCCAGCAGGGCGTCAACCTCCTGCTGCTGGCCGTTGCCGTGGCGTGCGCGGTGGTGGCGGGGCTCGGCGGCGCGCCGCAGGTGTGGGTGATCCTGCTCCTGGTGCTCTCCGCGGTGCTGGGCGTGCTCGTCGTCCTCCCGATCGGCGGCGCCGACATGCCCGTCGTCATCTCGCTGCTCAACGCCGCCACGGGACTCTCCGCCGCGGCCGCGGGGCTCGCGCTCGACAACACGGCGATGATCGTCGCGGGCATGATCGTCGGTGCGTCCGGGTCCATCCTCACCCACCAGATGGCGATCGCGATGAACCGCACCATCCCGGCGATCGTCGCCGGCGGGTTCGGCGGCTCGGGCGGCCTCGTGCCGGGCGCCGCCGACGGCGTGGACCGCACGGTCCGCTCCACCTCCGCCGCCGACGCCGCCGTGCAGATGGCCTACGCCTCGCAGGTGATCGTCGTACCCGGCTACGGCATGGCGGTGGCGCAGGCCCAGCATGCCGTCAAGGACCTGGCGAAGCTCCTCCAGGCCAAGGGCGTGGAGGTCAAGTACGCGATCCACCCGGTCGCGGGCCGGATGCCGGGACACATGAACGTGCTGCTCGCCGAGGCGGACGTCTCCTACGACGCGCTCAAGGAGATGGACGAGATCAACGACGAGTTCGCCCGTACCGACGTCACCCTGGTGATCGGCGCCAACGACGTCACCAACCCGGCCGCCCGCACCGACCCGTCCAGCCCGATCCACGGGATGCCGATCCTGAACGTCGACGAGTCCCGCAACGTCATCGTGCTCAAGCGGTCGATGAGCAGCGGGTTCGCCGGCATCGACAATCCGCTCTTCTACGCGGACCGCACCTCGATGCTGTTCGGTGACGCGAAGAAGTCGGTGCTGGAGGTGACGGAGGAGCTCAAGGCGCTGTGAACCGGCCCCCGCGGCCCGGCGCTCCCCGCGGTCCGGGTCGCCCGGGCCGCGGGGCAGCCGCCCCGGGCCCGGGGCGGCGCGGGCCCGTCGCACGCACGATGCGGCGGGCCCGCGCGCGGGGACGGCGGCGGCGGTCACGGGCGGCCCGGTGCGCGCTGTTGGCCCGGTTGTGGTGGCGCAGCCTGCGAGGCGGGTCCTCTGGGCCGGCAGCGGTGCCCGGGACGTGCCCCGCCCTGCGACCGGCTGCGAGAATGCTCGGGCCGGATCGAGGAGCCTGGGGGAACCGTGCGATTGACCGTGGAGTTCACGACAGAACCCTTCGACCTGGACGAGCCGCCCGGGCATGCGCTGGCCGCCCGCGAGGTCATCCAGGCCGCCGACCTGGACGCCGTCGACGTGGGCCCGTTCGGGAACACCGCGGAGGGCGAGGCGCCGGCCGTGCTGGGCGCGATCGAGGCAGTGCTGCGCCGCAGCCTCCAGGCCGGCGCCACCCGGATCTCCCTCCAGGTCAACGTCGTCCAGGAGGCGGGCCGTTGACCGGCCGCGCCGACGACCCCTTCGCCCGGGCCGTCAAGCCGCTGGTGGACGCCATCGGCGGCGAGATGCTGCCGCCGGCGCAGGCCGGCCCCGACGACGTCGTACTGGCCTGGCAGGGCAGGGACGTCGTGGCCGTCCGCCTGCCGCAGCTCGCCGACTCCCTGGACCGCATCCTTGCGGCACTGGAGCGCGAGCACGGCAGACCCCTCGCCGACCTCGACCGCAGGACGAAGCAGAAGGTGGTGCGGCAACTGGAGGCGCGGGGCGCGTTCTCGGTACGGCACGGCGTGGAGACCGTCGCGAGCGCCCTCGGAGTCAGCAGGTTCACCGTCTACAACTACTTGAACAGGGAGCAGGCGGCGAAGGAGCGCTAGCGGGTGCACGGCTCTCGTGTGCACGGCCCGCGCCTGCCTGGCTGCCGTGTGCACGGCTCGCGCGCGTGTGCCTCCGCGTACGGGGCTCCCGTGTGCATCTGCCGGGCCGCGGCAGGCCGGTGCGGCAGCCTGCTGTCCCGGCGGCGGGTGGGACGCCGAGGCGGTGGGGCCGGTTCCGGGCCCTGCACGCCCTGCGCACCGCCGGCCGCGAAACCGCCCGGGCCCCCGCCCGGCGCCCCGCACCCGCGGCGTGGCCCCGGTGCGGCCACGGACGGACGACCTTTTTCAACAAAGTGTTGACGGCTGCTGGTCCAGGGTATGGGATGGGCGCAGCCCAGCCCGTCCAGTACCAGGCCGGAGGCGTCCGTGACGTCGTGTACCCAGGGCCCCGCGCGCGCGGTCCCCGAGACCCCGGCGGGCCTCGTCCGGTTCAACTCCCTCCCGGTCGCCGAGGCCGCCGCCGCACTCCGCGAGGTGTGCTCCTGCGCCGCCTGGGTGCGGATCCTGCTCGCACGGCGCCCCTACGCCACCGTCGGCGACCTGCTCGGCGCCCAGGACGCCGCCACCGCCGCGCTGAGCGCCGCCGACCTGGCGGAGGCGGTGGCCGGCCATCCGCCGATCGGCCGTCCCGAGCCGGGTGACGCCCTCGCGGCACGGGAGCAGCGCGGGATGGCCGGCGCGTCCGAGCGGCTCAGGCGGGAGATGCTGGAACTCGGCCTGAGGTACCAGGACACGTTCGGCCATGTCTTCCTGATCTGTGCGACAGGCCGGAGCGGCGAGGAGATGCGGGACGCGCTCAGGGAGCGGATCGGCAACCCGCCCCGGCGCGAGCGCGAGGTCGTCCGCAGCGAGCTGGGCAAGATCAACCGAATCCGGCTGACCCGGCTCGCGGAGGCCGGAGAGGAGCGCCCGTGACCAGCGGCCGCACGGCGACGGTGTCCACCCACGTCCTGGACACCGCGGCGGGCCGTCCGGCGGTGGGCGTGCCGGTCGCTCTCGCCGCCCGCCCGGACCGCGGCGCCGAGTGGCTGCCGCTCGGCGGGTCGCACACCGACCGGGACGGGAGGTGCAGGGACCTGCCGGTGCCGCCCCAGGACACCGCCCATGTGCGGCTCACTTTCGGCACCGGGACCTACGTCGCCGGTGCCACGGGCGCCGAGACGCTCGTGGCGGACGCCGCAGCCGCCACAGCCCCCGCAGACGCCCCGGGCACCGCAGACACCGCGGACGCCCCGGGCACCGCAGACGGCGCCGGCGTCACGAGCGGCCCCGCACCGTCCGGCGGGCCGGCCGAGGCGGAACGGGACGCCCCCCGCGCAGGGGGCGGCGGTGCGTTCTTCCCCGAGGTGACGGTCACGTTCGCCGTCACGCCGGGGGAGCACTACCACGTACCGCTGCTGCTCAGCCCGTTCGGCTACTCCGTATACCGAGGGAGCTAGCAGAGATGACCACCGACGCCCGCGCCGCGACCGGCGCGCCCGACCCGCGCACCGCACAGCCGTCCGGCGGCACCAGGCCGGTGCTGCTCGGCCAGAACCAGTACGGCAAGGCCGAGACCCGCGTGGTGCGGATCACACGGGACGGTGAAACGCACCACATAAAGGACCTGAACGTCTCCGTCGCGCTGTCGGGCGCCATGGAGGACGCGCACTACCGCGGCTCCAACGCCCACGTGCTGCCCACCGACACCGCCAAGAACACCGTGTTCGCCTTCGCCAAGGAGCACGGCGTCGAGTCCGCGGAGCAGTTCGCGATCCACCTGGCCCGGCACTTCGTCACCTCCCAGGAAGCCATCCACCGGGCCAGGATCAGGGTCGAGGAGTACGGCTGGGACCGTATCGAGATCGCCCGCCCCGCGGAGGGCGGCCCCGGCACGGACGGTACTGCCGACGGCCGGACCGGCACCGCCGACGGTCCAACAGGCACTGCGGACGGCCAGGCGGGTGCCGCCGGGGCCGACGGCACCGCGCCCGCGCCGCACTCCTTCGTCCGCGGCGGCCGCGAGACCCGCACCACCCAGGTCACCTTCGACGGGGACACCTGGGAGGTCGTCTCGGGCCTGCGGGACCTGGTCGTCATGAACTCCACCGACTCCGAGTTCCACGGCTACGCCAAGGACCGCTACACGACCCTCGCGGAGACGTACGACCGCATCCTCGCCACCCGGGTCACCGGCTGCTGGCGGTTCGGCTGGCACGGCGGCGAGCAGCCGGCACCCGCCTGGGACGAGTCCTACCAGGAGACCAGGAGGCACCTGCTGGGTGCCTTCGCGCAGACCTACTCCCTCTCGCTCCAGCAGACGCTGTACCGGATGGGCGAGCGGATCATCGACCACCGGCCGGAGATCGACGAGGTGCGCTTCTCGCTGCCCAACCGGCACCACTTCCTGGTCGACCTCGAACCGTTCGGCCTCGGCAACGACAACGAGGTGTACTTCGCCGCCGACCGCCCCTTCGGCCTCATCGAGGGCACCGTCCTGCGCGCCGGGCGCGAGGCCCGCATCCCCGCCGACCTGACCCATCCCTGAGCCCCGGCATCCGAGGGCGTCAGGTGCCGCACGCGGGGAAGCCGCCATGGGAAAGACCCGCACAGGCAGGAGCCGGTGCCCGCACAGGAGCACGAGGAGCCGCGCGCCGGCGCAGCCGGGGAGATTCGCTGAGCCCCTGCACCGACAGCACCACGAGGGCCCAAAAGACCGCACACCGACAGAAGTGAGGACGCACCCACCATGGCACCCACGGCAGCCCAGCGCCTCGTCATCGAGAACTGCGCGATCGCGACCGTCGACGCCCGGGACACCGAGTACGCCTCGGGGCACGTGGTGGTCGCGGGCGACACGATCGAGAGCGTGGGACCGGGTCCGGCCCCGGCCGGCCTCGCCGCCGTGACCCGCCGGATCGACGGCGGCGGCCACCTGCTCACACCGGGCCTGGTCAACACCCACCACCACTTCTACCAGTGGCTCACCCGGGGCATGGCCACCGACCGCAACCTCTTCGACTGGCTGGTCGCGCTGTACCCCGTCTGGGGCCGCATCGACGAGCAGATGGCCTACACGGCCGCACAGGGCTCCTTGGCGATGATGGTGCGCGGCGGCGTCACGACCGCCGTGGACCACCACTACGTCTACCCGAAGGACGCAGGCGACCTGACCGGCGCGATCATCAGGGCGGCGGCCGGGACGGGCGTCCGCTTCACGCTGGCCCGCGGTTCCATGGACCTCGGCGAGTCGGACGGCGGACTGCCGCCGGACTTCGCCGTGGAGTCCCTCGACGACGCCCTCGCCGCCACCGAGGCGGCCGTCGACACCCACCACGACCCCTCGCCCGACGCGATGACGCAGATCGCGGTCGCACCCTGCTCACCGTTCTCCGTCTCCACCGAACTGCTGCGGCGCAGCGCGGAACTCGCGCGCCGCAAGGGGGTGCGGCTGCACACCCACGGCTCGGAGACGGTGGAGGAGGAGAAGTTCTGCCACGAGAAGTTCGGCATGGGCCCGACCGACTACCTCCGGTCCACCGGGTGGCTGGGCGACGACGTGTGGATGGCGCACTGCGTCCACATGGACGACTCCGACATCGCGGCGTTCGCCCGCACCGGCACGGGCGTCGCGCACTGCCCGTCGTCCAACGCCCGGCTCGCCGCCGGTATCGCCCGGGTCCCCGACCTGCTGGCCGCGGGCGTCCCGGTCGGACTCGGGGTGGACGGCACCGCCTCGAACGAGTCCGGCGAACTCCACACCGAACTGCGCAACGCCCTGCTCGTCAACCGCCTCGGCCCGCACAGGGAGCGGGCCCTCGGCGCCCGCCAGGCACTGCGCCTGGGCACCCACGGCGGCGCCACGGTGCTCGGGCGGGCCGACCGGATCGGCTCCCTGGAGCCGGGCAAGCTCGCCGACCTCGTCCTGTGGAAGATGGACACCCTCGCGCACGCCTCGATCGCCGACCCGGTCACCGCCCTCGTCTTCGGCGCCCCGGCACCCGTCACGCTCTCCCTCGTCGGCGGCAGGCCCGTCACCGAACACGGCCGTCTGCTGCACGTCGACGAGGACGCCGTCGCCCGCGCCACCCGCGACGAGGCCCGGCGGCTGGCCCGCCGCGCGGGCATCGGCTGACCGCCCGCCCGGCCTCCGGCAGGAGACGACGGACCCCGGCAGGAGACAACAGACCCCGGCCGGTGGGCGCGGACCCGGCCGGTGGGTGCGGGACTCCGGGGGCGGGCCGGTGCCTCCCCGCTCGTCTCCGGCCGCGGCACCACGGCTCCGTATCGCCGTGGTGCCGTGAACCGGGGGCGGTGCGGATCCGTGCGGAGGCCGGATCCGCACCGCCCGGTCGTGGCGGCGGCCCCGTCCGCACCGGGGGCGGGCCGGCCGCCCGCTCGGTGCGGGCCTGCTCCGGTGCGGGCCCGTCAGCCGATGTGGAAGGGGTCGCCGTAGACGTGCCAGTCGAGCGGCGGGTCCAGGTCGAGGTTGCCCGCGTCCAGGAAGACCCGCTGCTCGGTGTCCACCCGGCTGGTGTCCGAGTGGGCCTCCTCCTGCTCCATCGCCCAGACCCGGGCATCCAGGAAGGCGTTCAGGTACTCCACCTCGTCGCCGCCGTCCGCGGGAGTGCTCGCCCGGTCCAGGGCGCGCTGCCGGATCGAGCCGAAGCCGGTCGGGTCGTCACCGCCGCCGTGCATCACGATCGCGTCGTAGTACGCGAACTGCCCGAGGACACCGAGGCCGTCCTCCTTGCCCTGGCTGACCGCCGGGTTGAAGTACACGCGGTCGCGCTCGTCGTTCTGCGCCTGCTGGAACGCCTCGTCCTCGGCCGCCTCCTCCCAGGCGTCGGTGAAGCCCGGGTCGAGGCCGTCGTGCGAGTCCGAGCCGTCCACCTCCCGCAGCGCGGGCAGGAACGGCGCGAGCGGGTTGCCTGGCACCCGGTCCGTGTAGAGCTCCACCAGCTCCAGCATGTCGTGGGTGCCGGAGCAGAACCCGATGATGCCTGCGGTGTAGCCGCGTCCGTCGCCGATGTCCTCGATGTAGCCGTACTGGCCCTTCCAGTCCAGCGAGGAGTTCTCCGCGCTGGAGACCAGTTGCATCGCGATCTCCTTCTTCTCCGGGTCGTCGAGCCCGACGGCTGCGGCGCCCACGGGGCTGCGGCCCGCGGCGCCCGCGGCCTGGCCGGCGAACAGGGCGGGTCCGGCGACCAGCGCGGCGCCCATCAGGGTGAGCATCGTGCGCCGGCGGGGGCGGGGGCGGGGGCGGGGGGTGTGGGGGGAGTGCACGTGACCTCCAAGAGGGTGGGTCGTGCCGGTGGACGGTGCGCACCGCGGTGGGTCCTGACGAAACGCGGGTCCTGCCGGAACGCGGTGCCTGCGTACGCGGTGGGAATGCCGTGTACGGCGGTGCGCACTGTTAGGAAACTTTCCTACCAGAGTTGGGGCGCGACGCCTACCCGTCGGGAGGCGGGAGTTGGGCGCTCAGCGGTCGAGCAGGCCCGGATCCGCGGCGAGTTCGCGCAGGAACCCGCCCGGGTCCTTGATCAGCCGACGCTCCGTCAGGTCGAGCAGCCCGCCGACCGCCGCGACCTCGGCGGCCACCGTTCCGTCCGCCGTGGTGAGCGTCTGCTCGATGCGGAAGGTCTTGCCCGTGCCCCAGCGGAACCGGCAGCTCATCACCGTCTCGTCGCCCGCGCGCAGCTCCTTGAGGTAGCGGATGGTGGTCTCCAGGGCCACCGGGCCCACGCCGTGGCCCACCAGGTCCTGCTGCCCGATGCCGGCCGCCTTCAGCAGCGACCAGCGGGCGTGCTCGGCGTACTGGAGGTACACGCTCTGGTTGAGGTGGCCCTGCGTGTCGGTCTCGTAGCCGCGGACCGTGATCGGCACGGCGAAGGGCGGGCCGGACGGTGCGTCGGGGGTGGGCTCGGACATGGTGCTCTCCTGCGGATGGTGTGGACGGTGCGATGGCGCGCGGGACGGGCCGCGTGGGGTGCCGGGCCCTGGGTCTACTGGTTTCTGAGCGCTTGCTCATCTTAGGCAGTCGCCGTGGGCGACAGGAGTGCGAGGGAGGGCCGCTGCCCGGTCCGGCCTCGCCGTCGCAGGGCCGCTGCGGGTCGCCGCGGCCCCCGGACGCGTCGGCCGCGGTGGCCCCGCCGGGGTGTCGGGGCCGCCGGTTGCCTCATGCCCTGCGCGGTGACGCCAGCAGGTACCGGGCGCCGGTCCTGCGGTCGGTGTGCTCCGAGGGCTGCCAGCCCGCGCGCTCCAACGCGGCGGCGCAAACCCGCAGTTCCCTGGTGGTCGGCGCGTGGACGGCGACGGCCTCCGGCTGGGCCGTCGCCGCCACCCGGTAGCCGCCGGACCCGGCGGTGCCCGGTGGGCAGCCGGCCGCCTCCAGCGCGAGCGCGGCCGCCTGCACCAGGTGCGTGCGCTCCCAGGGACAGGGCCGGTCGGTGGCGGCGTCCGGATGGGTCATGCGGCGCAGTTCGACGAGGCCCTGCCAGGCGCTGCGCACCTGCCGCGCCCGTCCGGGGCCGTCGTACCGCTCAGGTTCGTCGCCGGTGCGGGCCGCGAAGACGCGGTCCGCGGGCTCCTGCCCGCCCGCGCCGGACCCGGCCGGGGACCCGCCGGGCTCGCGTCCGTCCGTGTCCGGTGCGGGCACCGGCCCCTGCCCGGCCGGCCCGGACCCGGGGGAGCGGCCCGCTGCGCGTGCGTCCGGTCCCGGCACGGGGCCGGCGGGGGCGGGCGGACCGGAGGAGGGCGCGTCCGCCGCGGCTGCCCTCGCGGCCTCGCGGGCGCGGTGGCCCGCCGGGGTGAGGAAGGTGTCGTGCGGAGGGCGGGGGTGCCGGAAGGCGAGGCCGAGGCGCACCAGGGCGGCGAGCTGCCCCGCAGGTCCGCCGAGCCGGCCCGTCACGGGGTCGGCGGCCGCGATGATCCGCCGCTGCGCGGCGTTCGGTGCCTGTGCCACGACTGCCTCCTCGCCATGGGCGGACCGGCGGCACCCGGGCTCGGGGCCGAGCGCGGGTCCGGGGACGTGCACGGGCCCGGCCTCGGCCGGGTGCGGGGGGGCAGGGGCCGGAGGCCGGCGCCCCCCCGAGGTCGGTGCACCGGCCCGTTGCGGATGCAGCCTACGGCCGGGGACTGACATTCCAGCCGGCGACGACCGGCCGGTCGTGTTCGGTGCTGAGGCGGCACACCGTGCCCGTCGCCAGTTGGAAGAGCGCGCCGGCGGACGGCGGGAGGCCGAGGCGGCGGGCGGTGAGGACGCGGAGGAAGTGGCCGTGCGCCACGAACACGACGGGGCCCGCCTCCTCGCGCAGGGCGGTGTCCACCTTGGCCAGCATCCGGTCGGCCCGGGCTCCCACCTGCTCGGGGCTCTCGCCGGGGTGCTCGGGCGGCCCCTCGGCCACCCCGTCCGTGAAGAGGAACCAGCCGGGCCGGGTGCGGTGGATGTCGGCCGTGGTGACCCCCTCGTACCCCCCGTAGTCCCATTCGTGCAGATCGGGGTCCACGCGGGCGTCGCCGAGTCCGATGAGCTGCGCGGTCTCCCGGGCCCGCCGCAGCGGGCTGGTGTAGGCCGCGGCGACGGGCAGGGCGGCCAGCATCGGGGCCAACGCCCGTGCCCGCTCCCTGCCGTTGCCGGTGAGCGGCAGATCGGTCCAGCTCGTGTGCTGTCCCGTAAGCGACCACTCGGTCTCGCCGTGCCGCACCAGCAGCAGGTCACCCATGTGCGTCTTCCTGTTCCGCCGGCGTGCGCCGGCCTGCGCCTCGTCCCGCAACCCTGTGCTCCGGGACGACACCAAGGCTGCCACCCGCACTGCCGCGCCGCCGCACCGCACGTGCCGCCCGGCGCGCTGCGGCAGCCGCTCTCACTGCCGATAGCCCTCCAGGAACCGCCCGATGCGGCTGATGGCGGCGTCCAGGTCGTCGGCGTGCGGCAGGGTGAGGATGCGGAAGTGGTCGGGGCGGGGCCAGTTGAAGCCGGTGCCCTGGACTACCTGGATCTTCTCGCGCAGCAGCAGATCCAGGACGAACCTCTCGTCGTCGTGGATGGCGTGCACCTTCGGGTCGATGCGCGGGAACGCGTACAGCGCGCCGCGCGGCTTGACGCAGGAGACGCCCGGGATCTCGTTCAGCTTCTGCCAGGCGCGGTCGCGCTGTTCGTGCAGCCGGCCGCCGGGCGCCGTCAGCTCCCGGATCGACTGGCGGCCGCCGAGCGCGGCCTGGATGGCGTACTGGGCGGGCGCGTTCGGGCACAGCCGCATGGAGGCGAGCATCGTCAGGCCCTCCAGGTAGTCGCGCGCGTGCTGCCGCGGGCCCGTGACCACGAGCCAGCCGGACCGGAAGCCCGCCACCCGGTACGTCTTGGACAGTCCGCAGAAGGTGAGCACCACCAGGTCGGGGGCGAGCGCGGCGGCGCCGTGGTGCACCGCGCCGTCGTAGAGGATCCGGTCGTAGATCTCGTCGGCGAAGACCATCAGGCCGTGCCGGCGGGCGAGGTCGAGGATGCCCTCGACGATCTCCTTCGGGTAGACCGCGCCCGTCGGGTTGTTCGGGTTGATGATCACGACGGCCTTCGTACGGTCCGTGATCTTCGATGCCAGGTCGTCCAGGTCCGGGTACCAGTCGGCCTGTTCGTCGCACAGGTAGTGCACCGCCCGTCCGCCGGCGAGCGTGGTCACCGCCGTCCACAGCGGGAAGTCCGGGGCGGGGACCAGGACTTCGTCGCCGTCCTCCAAAAGCGCCTGGACGGCCATGGAGACCAGCTCGGAGACGCCGTTGCCGAGGAACACGTCGTCCACGTCCACGTCGAGGCCCAGTGTCTGGTAGCGCTGGGCGACGGCGCGCCGGGCCGAGAGGATGCCGCGGGAGTCGGTGTAGCCGTGCGCCTGGGGCAGCATCCGGATCATGTCCTGGACGATCTCCTCGGGCGCCTCGAAGCCGAAGCTCGCGGGATTGCCGGTGTTCAGCCGGAGCACGCTGTGCCCGGCCTCCTCCAGTGCGTCGGCCTGTTCGATGACCGGGCCCCGGATCTCGTAACAGACCTCGCTGAGCTTGCTCGACTGCCGGAACTCCATGACGACCGCCCCTCCGACTTGCTGACCCCGGCGCCTTCGGACCTCCGTGGCCCGCGCCTGCGGTGTCCCACGGAACGCGGCGTCGTGCCGGTGCTGCGGCCCCGCGTCCAACTTGGTTTTACCAAGTGCGGGCTTGGAAAGTCCAACAACATGTCTAGACTGCGACGCATGCCACGTCAGTCACCTCAGCCGGACCGGGCAGCCGCGCCGGCGCGTACCGGGCAGCCGGGCCCCCTGAACCGCCGCAGCTACGCCCACTACTGCGGCGCGGCCCGTGCCCTCGATGCCGTCGGGGACCGCTGGAGCCTGCTGATCGTCCGCGAACTCCTCGCGGGCCCGCGGCGCTACACGGACCTGCACGCGGATCTGCCCGGCGTCAGCACGGACGTGCTCGCCTCCCGGCTCAAGGACCTGGAGCGCGAGGGGATCGCGACGCGCCGCCGGCTGCCGCCGCCCGCCTCCGCGGCGGTCTACGAGCTGACCGGCCGCGGCCGCGGCCTGCTTCCCGTCCTCGAAGCCCTCTACGCGTGGGGCGCGGCGGACCTGGCCGAGCGGCGCCCGACGGACGCGGTGCGTGCGCACTGGTTCGCGCTTCCGCTGCGCCGCAGACTGGCGGAGTCGGGGGGCACGGGGGTGGCCGAAGTTCACCTGGACGAGGGCGTGTTCCACCTGTACATCGGGGAACCGGCCGTCTCCGGCCGGGTCTACGGGGACGGGGCCGCGCCCGACGGGCCCGATGTCCGGTTGTGGCTGGACGCCGGGACCTGCGCCGCGGTGGCGGCGGGAGAGCTGGCGGTGGGGGACGCGGTGCGCGAGGGGCGCGCGAGGGTGGAGGGCGAGGGCGCGTTCGCGGAAGCCCTCTGTTCCGGGAACGAGCCCGCGGGCTCCCGCTGACCGCCTTCGGGCGCGCACTCCCCGGCGCCTGCGCTTCTCCGCGGCGGCTTGGCGGCTTGGCGGCGTGGCCGCCGGGGCTGGTGGCGGTCGGGGCCTGGTGGCGGCCGGGGCGGCGGCAGGGCCCGTCGCGTGGACCGAGGACCCGGGCCGGCGCCCCGCGGACCCGGGACGGCAGGCGACGGGCCCGCCGCCGCCTCGCGAAGAGGGTGGCGGCGGGCCCGTCGGCCGGCGCTCAGACGCGCGGCGGCACCGAGTACGGGCGGCCCCGGCCGCGGGTCAGGGCGTAGCCGGCGATGCCCGCGAGGGACGCCAGGATGCCGCCCGCCGCGGTCCACAGCCAGCGGTCGGTCCACCAGCCGGAGGACCAGCCGCCGTCCGGCTCGCCCTTGGAGAGGGCGGCCGTGCCGGAGTCGTCGGTGCTCACGGAGACGCCGGGGACCAGCGGCTCGGAAAGGCCGCCGCCCACGGCGTGTGCACCGCCCACGTCGTGGGAGAGTGCCTCCACCGACACCTGCACCGGCTGGCCGACGTCCGCGGCGCCCAGACCGACCGCCGTCAGCCGGACGTAGTACGTGCCGGGCAGCGGATCGTCGGCCCACGGCTCGGACCAGGCCCGCACGGGCCGCAACGTGCAGGCGAGTTCGAGGGAGCCGGTGCCCGGCGCCGCCGTCCTGGTCTGCGCCCCGTACATGCACGCCTGCCTGCGCCGCAGTCCGTCGTAGACGTCGATCTGCCACGTGGTGTCGGCATGCCGGGCCGACGCGGGCGGCAGCCGCACGGTCGCGCGGACCGTGGGCCGCTGCCCCGAGTCCGCGGGGAACGACCAGTACAGGTAGTCACCGGTGGACGCGCTCGCGGTGGCCTGCTGGTCCTGCCGGATCGCCGCCGCGGTACGGAACGAGGTGCCCGCCTCGGTGGGCGCCGCGTCCTGTGAGGAGCTGCCGGACTCCGCCGGCGACGGTGAGGTGTCCGCGAGCGCGGGCACCGCCACGGGGCCGAGCGCAGCGCCGAGCCCCAGCAGCGCAGCGGCCACCGCCCGGCGTGCTCCGCCGTTGCCACGATGAGTACGCATCAGTTGCTCCTCCAGACCGCGACCCGCCACCGCGACAGCCATCCCCAGACCACACCGGCGACGAACCCGGTGACCACCAGGGCGCCGAGCAGCCACCAGCCGCGGCCCAGGCCGAACGCGGCCACGTCCGAGGCGTTGGAGGGGCCGTCCACCACGTCGACGGTCAACTCGACCGGCAGACCCGGTGTCGTCTTCACCGAAGGGGCGGCCGAGTAGGAGTTGCTGACCTCCAGGCACACCCGCTCCACGTCCGGGGCGGTGCCGGAGTCGTCGTCGCGCTCCGGGCTCGGATACCGCAGCCCGGTCGAGATCACGTCCGTGCGCCCGTCGCCGGCCTCGGAGCCGCGCACGATCTCCCTGCCGTGCTCCGTGACCGCTCGCAGCAGCACCCCGTAGTCCCGGTTCACGGCCCGGTCGGCCGCCACGCTCACCGACGCCCGCAGCTCCTCGCCGGGCGCGACGTCCACCCGATACCAGCGGTGCTCGCCGAACACCTCCCGGTCGTCGTACAGACCCGGCTTCAGCTCCGGCGCGTCGGCGCACCGGTCGGCGCCCTTGACGCCCACCGGGGTCACCACGGGATCGGCCGTCCTGTCCACCAACTGGCCCACCCGGTCGGTGAGCTGGTCCGTGTGCCGGACGGAGGTGTAGGTGCCGCCGGTGGCCTCGGCTATGCACAGCAACTGGTCACGGGTCTTGGCGTCCGGGACGAGGCCCAGTGTGTCGATGGTCAGGTGGATGCCCCTGGCCGCGATGTCGCGGGCCACCTCGCAGGGGTCGAGCGGCGCGCAGGTGTCCTCGCCGTCGCTGATCAGCACGATACGGCGGGAGCCGTTGCCGCCTTCGAGGTCCCCGGCCGCCTTCAGCAGCGCCGGGCCGATCGGGGTCCAGCCGGTGGGCGCGAGGGTGGCGACGGCCGCCTTGGCGTCGGTACGGTCCAGCGGGCCGACCGGGTACAACTGGGCGGTGTCCTTGCAGCCGACCTTGCGGTCGTCGCCCGGGTAGTTGGCCCCGAGCGTGCGGATACCGAGCTGGACCTCCTTGGGGGTGGCGTCCAGCACCTCGTTGAACGCCTGCTTCGCCGCGGCCATCCGGGAGCCGCCGTCGATGTCGCGGGCCCGCATCGAACCGCTGACGTCCAGGACCAGATCGACCTTGGGCGCGTCCTGCTCCGACCGTGCCGGGGTGTCGTCGGCCGCGGGGGCCGCCGCCAAGGCCGGCCCCGCCGCGGGCAGCCCAAGGGCCAGGGCGGCGAGCAGGGCGCAGAGCGCGGCCGCCGACCGTTTTCTTGTGATCATCGGCGGATCCTATTGATCGCGGGCCGCCGGGCTCAAACCGGGCCCGGGCGGGCGTCGGCCGCCGTGGGCGTCCACCGCGTGCGCAAGGCTCCGGACCGCCAACCGGTCGAGCGCACGGCTTGGACCGCAGCCGTCCGCCGTCGGCTCGAAGGTGACGAGGACCGGTGTCCGCGGCACGGCGACGGCGCGTCGGTCGTGCCGGTCTCCTCCGCCGTCAGCGCCCTGGCCATGGGAGGGGCTCGGTGCCTACGGCGCCGCCAGGACGGCGGTCAGGCCGCAGGCGCGGTCCATGGCGCTCGATCCGAGGGACCGCGGCATCCGCGTCCACGCGCACCTGGAGCGGATCGCGGCCACGCTGCCCCTCGGCCGTGTCGGACAGCCCGGGAAGGTCGCCCCGCGGCGCTCCCCCCGCCTCGGCCGACAGCAGCTACGTCACCGGCTCCGAACTCTTCGTGGACGTCGGGGTGGCCCGGGTATGACCCGGCGGGGCGGGCCGTGCAGGTGGCCGCACGGCCCGCCCGCGCCGGTCCGGAGCCGGTTCGGAGCCGGTCCGGACCGGGGTGCGAGCCGGGCGCGGGCGGAGCGCGGAGCGGCGCGCGGGCGGAGCGGGGCGGAGAAATCGACTGGTCGCGGCGCGCGATCGACTCCGTCGGCATGCGGGCCGCGAAAGCGGGACCGCTGACGGGACCGAATCCGACCGCTCGCGGCACGTTGGGATCATGCTCAACCGACGCCCTGGAACCCTCGTGACCTGCGACATCTGCCACGACCGCGTCCGATCGGAACGGCCGGCCAGACCACCCGCGCAGTAGTGACTGGGAAAGCCGGGTGACCGGGGAACCGCCATGTCCGGTGCGGCGGGAGGCCGCGCGGACAAGGACTCGCCTCACAGTGTGCGCCTCACCGCGCGGACGCCCCATCCTCCTGGCTGACCGGCTGACTCCGCCCGTCTCCTCGGTGCGAACGTCACCCACGCACCTGCCCCTCTTCGCTAGCTCGCCGCAGCCCTCTGCGGCTACGAGCGCTGCCTCGAACTGACCAGGTAGGACACTGTGCAAATTGGACTAATCGTGTGACATTGATGTTTCGCCTGTAACCAGACGTTTTCCAGCCCTTGACTCGCGGCCTCTCGACCCTCACTCTCTTCGCACCCACTCAGTGGGATGCGTTCTCATCTAGTGAGAGGACAGACGTGGCCCAAGTAGTCGACCGTGCTCTGGCCCTGCTCGTCGCCGTCGTCGGCGCGAGCGGGCCCGTCTCCCTGACCGAGGTCGCCGGGCAGACCGGCGTCGACAAGAGCACCGCCCAGCGGCTGCTGGCCTCCCTGGTCGAGCGCGGACTGCTGTCGCGCGACGCCGCCACCCGGCGCTACGAGGTGGGCGCGGCCATGTACGGCCTGGCCGCCGCGGTCAACGCCCGCAGCAGCATCCGGTCGCTGGCCGGGCCGCACCTGGCCGCCCTGCGCGACCGCAGCGGCGAGACCAGCAGCCTCCACCTGCTTGCCGGCACCCACCGGGTGTGTGTCGACGGCGCCGAGAGCCATCACCCGGTCCGCCGGGTGGTGCCGCTCGGCGACTCGATACCCCTGCACGTCGGACCATCCGGGAAGGTCATCCTCGCCCACCTGGAGCAGACCGCCCGCGACGCCGTCTACGACGCGGCCGGCCTGGCCGGTCCGCAGCGCGACGCGATGGAGAGGGTGCTCGCCGAGGCGCGGGCCGCCCGCGTGCTGCAGACCGAGAACGACCGCACCACCGGCATCCGAGCGGTCTCGACCCCCGTCTTCAACCCGCACGGCGTGATCGCCTCGATCACCGTCGCCGGCCCCGCCGACCGCTGGACACGGTCGGCGGCGACCGCCATGGAGGGCGCGGTGCTCGACGCCGCGACCGCCCTTTCGTCACGGCTAGGAGCAACCTTGTGAGCCCCCTGATGACCTCGATGCTCTTCGTCCCCGGCGGGGACGGGCGCAAACTCGCGAAGATCCCCGACCTGACCGCCCCGGCCTTGATCATCGACCTGGAGGACGCGGTCGCCGAGCAGCGCAAGGAGGCCGCCCGCGCCGCCGTCGCGGCCGTGCTGGCCGCGCCGCTCACCAGCGTCCCGCTGTGGGTGCGGATCAACGCCGACCGGCCCGGCGCCTGCCAGGCCGATCTGCGAGCCGTGTTCAGCCCGCACCTGGCCGGCGTGCTGCTGCCCAAGGCCGAGTCGGCCAGGGACGTCGAGGCCGTGGACTGGTACCTCACCGGGCTGGAGCAGCAGGCCGGGCTGCCGGTCGGCACCGTCCGGATCATGCCGATCATCGAGTCGGTCACCGGTCTCGAGGCAGCCGCGGACATCGCCCGCGCCGGGTCCCGGGTGGAGTGCCTGGTCCTGGGCGCCGGTGACTTCTCGCTCGACGTCGGCCTGGACTGGCCGGCCCGCAACGGGGTCAGCGCGCTCGTGCTGCACGCCAAGGAACGCCTGGTGCTGGTCTCCCGCGCCGCCGGTATCGCCGCCCCGCACGACGGCACCTACCCGATGTTCCGCGACGCCGAAGGACTGCGCCGGGAGGCCGAACAGGCCCGCGACCTGGGCATGTTCGGCAAGCATGCGGTCCACCCCGACCAGATACCGGTGATCGACGCGGTCTTCACGCCCACCGACGAGCAGATCGGCCGGGCCCGCAGGATCGTTGAGGAGTTCGACGCGAGCGAGCGGCTCGGGGTCGGCAACGTCGTCATCGGCGGGCAGTTCGTCGACTACCCGGTCGCCCACCGCGCCCGCGCCCTGCTGGAGACCGCCCGCGCCCTCGCCCCGGCGGTGGGCCGTGACTGACTCGCGCCCCGCCGCACCCGGGGCCCCCGGCGGGCCGCCCCGCTTCCCCGACGTGCCGCCCACGCCGCCCGCGACGGGCCCCGCGGCCCTGGAGGGCGTGCGGGTGCTGGACCTCTCCAGTCTCTACGCAGGGCCGTGGATCGCCACCAACCTCGGCGACCACGGCGCAGAAGTCCTCAAGGTCGAACATCCGCGCGGCGACGACGCCCGCCGCTGGGGGCTCTCGCGCGGCGGCGTGCCGCTGTGGTGGAAGGTGATCTCCCGCAACAAGGAGCTCGTCCGCCTCGACCTGCACGACGCCGGCGACCGCGATGTGGTGCGCCGGCTCGCGGCCCGTGCCGACATCGTCATCGAGAACTTCCGGCCGGGCCGGCTGGAGTCCTGGGGCCTGGGCTACGACCGGCTGAGCGCGGACAACCCCGGACTGATCATGGTGCGGGTCACCGGCTACGGGCAGACCGGTCCGCGCAGCCAGGAGCCCGGCTTCGGCACCCTCGCCGAGGCGTTCGCCGGCTTCGCCCACATGACCGGCGCCGCCGACGGCCCGCCCACCCTGCCGCCGTTCGGCCTGGCCGACGGCGTCGCATCCGCGGTCGGCGCCGCCGCGGCGCTGATGGCCCTGTACTGGCGCGACGCGCGCGGCGGTACCGGCCAGGTGATCGACCTCAGCCTGTACGAGCCCCTGTTCTCGCTGCTCGGCCCGCAGGTCGTGGAGTACACCCAGACCGGCAGGGTGCAGAAGCGCACGGGCAACCGATCACCGCGCACCGCCCCCCGCAACGCCTACCGCACCGCGGACGACCGCTACGTGACGTTGTCGGCCGGCACCCAGCAGATCGCCAACCGGATCTTCGCCGCCATCGACCGCCCCGATCTGGCCGATGACCCTCGCTTCGCCAGCCCGCTCGCCCGCCGCGAGAACTCCGACGCGATCGACGCCATCGTCGCCGAATGGATCGCCCAGCACGACCAGGCCCACGTGCTGGAACGTTTCTCCGCCAATCAGGCGCCGATCGCCCCGGTCTACGACACCGCCCAGATCGTCGCCGACCCGCACTTCCTGGCCAGGGCCTCCATCGTCTCCGTCCCCGACCCCGACCTCGGCGAGGTCGTCATGCAGAACACGCTGCCGCACTTCAGCCGCACGCCCGGCACCATCCGGCACACCGGCCGCACCGAGATCGACGCAGACCGCGCCGCCCTCGACCGCTGGCTCGCCGCCCCTCCCAGACACGACCCGACCCCGCACGACCCGGCCGCGCCGTCCGGCCCGCCAGCCCCAGGAGGCCCCAGATGAGTGTCACAGCAGGCTCCTCACCACCGGTGCACGACGACGCGCCCCCGGTGGAACGCGTCCGGCGGACCCAGAGCCGCGGCAGCGAACTCCTGTACCGCTATACGGTGGTCATCGTCCTGGTGGCGATGACAGCCGCCTTCTCCCTGCTGCGGCCCTCCACCTTCTTCACAGTCGGCAACTTCACCACGATCGCCAACTCCCAGGCGGTCCTGCTGATCCTCGCACTGGCGCTGACCCTCCCGCTGGCCGTGGGCGAGTTCGATCTGTCGGTCGCCTCGGGACTTGGCTTCGGCGGCATCCTCACCGGCTACCTCAGCGGCACCGCGCACTGGCCGCTGCCCGCCACCATCGCTGTGGTGCTCCTGATCGGTGCCGTCGTCGGACTGGTCAACGGGCTGTTCGTGGTCCATGTGGGGGTGAACGCGTTCATCATCACCCTGGGCACCGGCACCGTCCTGACCGGCCTGACCCTGCTGGTCTCCGGCGGTCAGATCCTCAGCGGCATCCCGTCCGCCCTGGGCACCGCCATGACCACCACCGTCGCCGGCCTCGCCGTCCCGGTGTGGATCGCCCTGGCCCTGACCGTCCTGCTGTGGTACCTGTACGAGTACACCCCGCTCGGCCGCTACCTCACCTTCATCGGCCTCGGCCCCGAGGTCGCCCGGCTGGCCGGCGTCGCCGTCAAGCCGCTGCGGTGGGGTGCGTTCGTCGCAGCCTCGGTGATCGCCTCCGGTTGCGGGATCCTCGCCGTCGGCCTGCTGGGCTCGGCCGACCCCTCCGCCAGCGGCTCCTACCTGCTGCCCGCCTACGCCGGCGCGTTCCTCGGCACGACCGTCATCAAGCCCGGGCGCTTCAACGCCTGGGGGACCGTCGTCGCACTCGCGCTGCTCGTCGTCGGCGTCACCGGACTGCAACTGCTGGGCGCCGCCTCCTGGGTCGAGCAGGTCTTCAACGGCGCCGCCCTCGTCCTCGCCGTCACCTTCGCCCGGCTCGTCTCCCGCGCCGACCGGGTCTGACCCCGCTCCCCGCCCTCGACCCCGCACCACGGCTCGACACCGCCGCCGCCGACCCGGCGGCCCACCGCGAAGGACCAGCACACCAGCACGACTGAAAGGCACGACATGCGATCCCTGCCCACCTCTGCCCTGTGCCGCCGGGCCGTCCTCGGCGTCACCGCCACAGTCACCGGCGCGGCCCTCGCCGCCTGCGGATCCACCACCGCCGGCACGGGCGGCGCCAAGGACGCCGCCGCCCCCGCCGCCAAGACCGCACCCGGCCGCGCCACCGCCGTGGCCGCCGTCGACAAGGCCATGGCCACGCCCGTGTTCACCGCCAACCCCCCGGTGGACATGGGGAAGCTGGCCGGCAAGCGGATCACCGTGCTCGCCTCCACCCTCGCCGTGCCCTTCGTCGCGAACATCGCCAAGGGCGCCCGGGAGGCCGCCGGCGAGATCGGATGGAAGGCCACCGTCGTCGACGGCAAGGGCAGCGTCACGGAATGGTCACGCGTGATCAACCAGGCCGTCGTGCAGAAGGTCGACGGCATCATCACCGTCGGCGCCTCACCCGCACAGATGAAGCCGGCCATCGCCGCGGCCAAGAAGGCCGGCATCCCCGTGGTCGACACCCTCACCGCCGACCAGAGCCGCGACCCCCTGGTGCCGGGCACCTTCGCCCACGCCAGCATCTCCTTCTACGACTCCGGCCGCCTCCAGGCCGACTACGTCATCGCCCACGGCACCCGCGACGCCCACGTGCTGATCTTCAGCGACAACGAGTTCCCCGGCGAGGTCACCCGCGTCCAGGGCATGCGCGACGAGTTCACGAAGCTGTGCCCCGACTGCAAGCTGACCGTGCAGGATACTCAGGTCGCCACCATCGGCACCGACCTGCAGCGCACCACGCAGACCCTGCTGCGCCGCGACCCGGCGATCGCCTGGGTGCTGCCCACCTACGATGCCCAGGGCATCTACGTGGTCCCCGCCATCAAGAGCGCCGGCCTGGCCGACAAGGTCAAGGTCGTCGGCTCGGACGCGGTGAGCGCCAACCTCGATCTCGTCGCCAAGGGCGACGTCCAGGTCGCCGACGTCGGCGAGCCCGACACCTGGTCCGGCTGGGCAGGCGTCGACATGCTCGGCCGCGCCCTGGCCGGCCAGCGGCCCGTGCCGCCGAACATCCCCCTGCGCCTGTTCGGCGCCGGCAACCTCAAGGGCGTCGACACCCAGGACACCGGCGCGCTGTTCGGGTCCTCCTTCCGTGACTCCTACAAGAAGGTCTGGGGCCTGTCCTGATGAGCACGCCACCGGCCGCCGTCGTCGCCCTCAGCGGCCTGGGCAAGAGGTTCGGCGCCGTCTGGGCGCTGCGCGACCTGCACATGGAGCTGCGGGCGGGGGAGGTGCACGCCCTCATCGGCCAGAACGGCTCCGGCAAGTCCACGCTGATCAAGACCCTGGCCGGCTACCACGAGCCGGACGAAGGCAGCATCGCCGTGCACGGCGAGCCGGTCAGGCTGCCCCTGCTGCCCCGCGAGTCCGCCCGCCTCGGCATGGCCTTCCTCCACCAGGACGCCCCCGTGGCCCCCGCCCTGACCGTCACCGAGAACATCCGCGTCGGCCGCTACGAGCACCGGGCCCTCGGCCGCATCCGATGGCGCCGCGAACGGGAGAGGGTGCGCGCCCTGCTGGCCTCCGTCGGCCTGACCGCCGACCCCGACCAGCCCGCCTCCCGGCTGCCGCTGGCCGAACGCGCCCTGCTCGGCTTCGCCACCGCCGTCCAGGCCCTGCCGGAGCGCGGCGGCGTGCTCGTCCTCGACGAGCCCACCGCCTGCCTGCCGCCCAGCGGCGCGCAGCTCCTCTTCCGCGCCGTGCGGAAAGTGACGGCCGCCGGGTCCGCCGTCCTGTTCGTCTCGCACCGGCTGGACGAGGTGATGGCCGTCTCCGACCGGGTCTCGGTGCTCCGCGACGGTCTCCACGTCGCCACCGTGGAGACCGCGCAGACCGACCGGGACGAACTCGTCCGCCTCATGCTGGGCCGCGACGCCGGCCGCGTCTACCCGGATCGGGAACCCCCCGGCACCGATGTCGTCCTGGCGGCCGAGAACGTCAGCGGCCGGCTCGTCCAGGGCGTCGACGTCCGCATTCGCAGCGGCGAGGTCGTCGGCATCACCGGCCTGGTCGGTATGGGCCAGGACGAGCTGCCCTACCTGCTGTACGGGGCGCTGCCCCTGCGCTCCGGGCGCGTCAGCGTCGACGGGACCCCGGTCGACCGGGTCGGGCCCCGCCGGATGCGCGCGGCGGGCGTCGCTCTGCTGCCCGCCGACCGGGCCCGCGCCAGCGGCGCCCCCGGCGCCACCGTCGGGGAGAACATGACCCTGCCGGTGCTCGACCGCTTCTTCACCGGCGGCCGCCTGCGCCACGCCCGCGAACGCTCCGCCGTGCGCGGCCTCATCACCCGCTACGACGTACGGCCGCCCCGCCCCGGCCAGCGGCTCGGCGCCCTGTCCGGCGGCAACCAGCAGAAGGTCCTGCTCGCCAAGTGGCTGCAGGACTCCCCCCGCGTGGTGCTGCTGCACGAGCCCACGCACGGTGTCGACATCGCCTCCCGCGCCCACATCTTCCGCATCATCCGGGCCGCCGCCGACGCAGGCACCGGCGTGCTGATCGCCTCCTCGGAGTACGAGGACCTGGCCAGCCTGTGCGACCGGGTACTGGTACTGCACCACGGCCGGCCCGGCGCAGAGCTGTCCGGCGCCGGGCTCACCGAGGACGCTCTCACCCGCAGTTGCCTGCTCGCCGCCCCGCCGGGAGCCGCCACCACCGCACCCCGAAAGGACCACGGATGACCGAGCCCGCACGCAGGGCCCCGCACTCCGACGTACCGCGCCCCTACGGCGACGACGACCGCATCGGCGCCGCGAACGAGATCGGTCCAGAGGCCGTTACCGCTGCCGCCCGCCTGGTCGCCGACGGCCGCCGGTACGCGCTCGGCCAGGTGCTGCGGCCCAGCTCACCGCACCAGATGTGGCGCTACTGGAAGCACACGCTGCTCACCGACCGCACCGCGCCCGAACGCGGCTTCGGTACCAACCGGCAGACGTTCGTCGAGGAAGCCGTCAGCGGCGCACTGCACAGCGGCACCCATCTCGACGGCCTCGGCCACATCGGCATCGGTTCCCACGCCTACGGCGGCCGGCCCTGGGCCGACATCATCAGCGCCGAGGGCCTGACCGACCTCGGCATCGAACACGTTCCGCCGCTGGTCACCCGCGGCATCCTGCTCGACGTGGCCGCCGTGCACGCCACCGACGTGCTCGGCGACCAGCAGCCGGTGACCGCCGAGGACCTCGCTGCTGCGGAAGAGGCCGCCGGCGTGCGGGTTCGCGTCGGTGACATCGTTCTGCTGCACACTGGCTGGGGCGCGCACTGGGACGGCGACGGCGACCGCTACGCCCGCAGCGAGCCCGGCCTGGACCTCACCGGCGCCCGCTGGCTGCTGGAACGCCGCGTCACGGTCATCGGCGCCGACAACTGGGCCGTCGAACGCGTACCGCTCACCCCCGGCGAGGAGTCCTTCCCCGTGCACCAGGAGACGATCACCCGCCACGGCGTCTACCTGATGGAGAACGTCCGCACCGAGGAACTGGCCGCTGACGGGGCGCACGAGTTCCTGTGCGTCGTCGCGCCGCTGCGCCTGCAGGGCGCGTCCGGATCCATGGTCAATCCCGTGGCGGTGGTCTGAGTGAACGGAGCAGGGAACATGGAGCACGGAACGGGGGGCGCCCCCGACTGGCGCGCGCGGCTGAACGGCGAGGAACGCGCCCGGATCGACGGCGCCGGATTCGGCCGCCGCGTCGGCATTGGGCAGCGGCCCGCCGTCGTCGTGATCGACGTGCAGAACTACATGGTCGGCCCGCCGCCCGCTGCCCCTGCCGGCCCTTACCCGTCGGCCTGCGGGGAAGCCGGGAAGGCGGCCGTCGAGGTGCTGTCCCGGTTCCTCCCCGCGGCCCGGGAACTGGACGTCCCCATCTTCTACACCTGCTTCGAACTGGCGCCCGACGGCTCCGACGGCGGCGTCTACCTGCGCAAGCGGGACCTGCTCGCCATCGACGGCTGGTGCCTGTCCGGCACCGTGGGCGCGCAGATCGTGCCGGCCGCCGCACCGGGCCCGCGCGACATCGTCATGGTGAAGAAGAAGCCCAGCGCTTTCTTCGGCACCCCGCTGCTGCCGCTACTGGTCGACCGCGGCGTCGACTCGCTGCTCGTCACCGGCGGTTCCACGTCGAACTGCGTACGCGCCACCTGCGTGGACGCCATGTCGTACAACTACCGCACCACCATCGTCGAGGACTGCGTCTTCGACCGGTTCGAACGCTCCCACACCACCGCCCTGTTCGACCTCGACCGCCAGTACGGCGACGTACGGCCGGCCGCCGACGTCCTGGCCGAACTGGCCGGCCGGGTGGCCGCCCCGTGACCGCCCCGGCCTGCGGGGACGGCCGCGACCTCATCGGCCACGGAGCCGTCCCGCCCGAGGTGGTCTGGCCCGGCGGCGCCGCCCTCGCCCTCAACATCGCCCTCAATTACGAGGAGGGCTCCGAGCGGACCATGCCCGGCGACGGGGTCAACGAGTCGCTGGGCGAGATCGGCCGACCGGTCGCCGCGCCCGCGCGCGACCTGGCCACCGAATCGGTCTACGAGTACGGCAGCCGCGCCGGGGTGTTCCGGATCCTGCGGATGATGGACGAGTACGCCATGCCCCTCACTCTGTTCGCCGCCGCCGTCGCTCTGGAGCGCAACCCGGAGGTGTGCGCCTGGATCCGCCGCGCCGGGCACGACGTGTGCGGCCACGGCCACCGCTGGAGCGAGGACTGGACCGTGGACCGGGAGGAGGAGGCAGCCCGGATCACCGCCGCCGTCGACTCGATCACCCGCACCTGCGGACGCCGCCCGGCCGGCTGGTACAACCGCTGGATGCCCAGCGAGCACACCCGCGAACTCCTTGTCGCCGAGGGTGGGTTCGCCTACGACTCCAACGCCTACAACGACGACCTGCCCTACTGGACGCGGGTCGCCGGCCGCTCCCACCTCGTCGTCCCCTACACCCTGACCTACAACGACTCCCGCTACGCCGCCCACGGCCTGACGCCCGCGGGCTTCGTCGACACGTGTGTGCGCGGCATCGACGAACTCGCCCGGGAGGCCGGACACCGGCCCAAGATGATGACGATCGGCCTGCACGCCCGCTTCACCGGCCAGGCCGCCCGGGCCTCGGCGCTCCGCGAGATCCTCGACCATGTCGCGGCCCGCGGCGACGTGTGGGTGGCCCGCCGCGAGGACATCGCCGCGACATGGAAGGCCCAGCACCCGCCGCCGTCCTGAGCGGCGAACCGGGGGCGGGCCACGCCGGCGGGCGTGTCGGGGGGTGCCGCGGGGCGGTCCAGGGACCGCCCCGGGACCGCCCCCGGACCGTCGGGCGCCGGTGGCGCCCGCGGGCTCGATGCCGTGCCCGACCACATTGCCGACGACCAGGGTGCCCCTGGCGCCGGACAGCGGGATCACGTCGAACCAGTCGCCGCCCACGTGGCGAGCGCGCCGGTGGGCCGGTGGGCCGGTGATGGAGGCCGGCCTCCACCTGCTGCGACACACCTACGCCTCGACGGTGCTGGAGGCTGGGGGGTCCGCGGTGGCCCTGGCAGCAGGGCTCGGACACTCCTCCCCGGCTGTCGCGCTTGGTTATTATGCTCACTTCATGCCGGAGGCCGGCGGCAAGGGCCGCGTCGCCGTCGACGGACTCCCGGGGAGCCAGGGGACGAGGATGCCAGCCGCCCCCCGGATTCTCCCCAGAGCTGATCGGGAAGTTTCCTGGGTTGCGCAGCGTTGGAGTGTGCCGTGGTACGCAAGGCAAAACAGATGTGGATCCTTGAAAGATGCTGAGAGAGGCTACCGCCACGCGCTACATCGTTCCCCTGCACTCCGGTGGGTCGGTGCCGGGGATCGTGGAGGCCGATGATCTCGGGACGTACGTCGTGAAGTTCACCGGGTCCGCGCAGGGCCGCAAGGCGCTGGTCGCCGAGGTGATCGTGGGAGAGCTGGGGCGGCGGCTCGGGCTGCGGGTGCCCGAGCTGGTGCGGATGGAGTTCGACCCCGCCGTCGCCGCGGACGAGCCGCACCAGGAGGTCCAGGACCTCCTGCGCGCCAGCGCCGGACCCAACCTCGGCATGGACCTCCTGCCCGGTGCCGTCGACTTCACCGCGACCGACCTGAACACGGTCACCGTCACCCCGCTGGAAGCCGGCCGCGTCGTCTGGCTCGACGCCCTCACCGCCAACGTCGACCGCACCGTGCACAGCCCCAACCTGATGGTCTGGCCCAGCTCCGGCACCCGCGAACCCAGGCTCTGGCTGATCGACCACGGTGCCGCCCTCGTCTTCCACCACCGCTGGGACACCGCGGCCGCCACCGTCGGGAAGGCCTACGACTTCCGTACCCACGCCCTCGGCGGCTACGGTCCCGACACCGTCGCCGCCGACGCCGAGCTCTCGCCCCGCGTCACCGAGGCGCTGCTCCGCGAGGTCGTCGGCCTGGTGCCGGACGAGTGGCTGGCCGGCGAACCCGGCTTCACGGGCCCCGACGCCGTACGCGAGGGCTACGTCGCCTACCTCGCCGCCCGCGCACGCGACTCCGCGGCCTGGCTGCCCCGCGACTTCCCGCACCGCGACCAGCTCGCCGCCGAGGACGCCCGCCGCGCCGCCGCCACGGAAGCGGCCCGCCCGGCCTGGCTGAAGCACGTTCCGGACCTGAGCGGAAAGCCCGCGGTGCGCTGAGGGCGGGGTTTCCTGCGGCCGGGACTCCCCGCGGCCGCGCTGCGGGGCGTCGTGCGCGCGACGGTGACCGGATCGTGTGATCCCGCAGATACGGGCGGGGACCGTGTGATCCCCAGGCAAAGGCGGGGATCGTGTGATCCCGCGGGCACCGGCGCCGCGGGGATCGTGTCATCCGGCGGGCACCGGCGGCTCGACCGGTGCGGTGGCTCGACCGGTGCGTGGCTCGACCGACGGTACGAAGACCGGGGCGGCGGCCCGTCCCCCGGGGCGCAGGGCCCGCGGGGGCGGCCCGCCGCCCCGGTCGTGCGGCCCAGGCCCTTGCGGGGGACCGGGGCCGGCGCTCAGCCCCGTGCCACCAACTGCCGGTACGCCGGCAGGGTGAGGAACTCCGCGTAGTCCTCGTCCAGCGACACCTTCAGCAGCAGGTCGTGGGCCTCCTGCCAGCGGCCCGCCGCGAAGACGTCCTCACCGGTCTGCGCGCGGATCGCCGCGAGATCCTCCGCGGCCACCTTCCGCGCCAGCTCGGGCGTGGCCGTCTCGCCGTTCTCGAAGACCACGCCCGCGTTGATCCACTGCCAGATCTGGGAGCGGGAGATCTCCGCGGTGGCCGCGTCCTCCATGAGGTTGAAGATGGCGACCGCGCCGCTGCCGCGCAGCCAGGCCTCGATGTAGCGGATGCCGACCTGCACGGCGTTGACCAGACCCTCGTAGGTGGGGCGGGCGTCCAGCGAGTCGACGGCGATCAGATCGCCCGCGGCAACCGAGACGTCCTCGCGCAGCCGGTGCTTCTGGTTCGGCGCGTCGCCCAGCACCGCGTCGAAGGACGCCATCGCGATCGGCACCAGGTCCGGGTGCGCCACCCAGGAGCCGTCGAAGCCGTCGGCCGCCTCACGGTCCTTGTCGGCGCGGACCTTCTCGAAGGCCACCTCGTTCACCTCGGGGTCGCGCCGCGAGGGGATGAAGGCCGCCATGCCGCCGATGGCGTGCGCGCCGCGCTTGTGGCAGGTGCGCACCAGCAGTTCGGTGTAGGCGCGCATGAACGGGGCCGTCATCGTCACCGCATTGCGGTCCGGCAGGACGAACCGCGCGCCACCGTCGCGGAAGTTCTTCACGATCGAGAACAGGTAGTCCCATCGGCCCGCGTTCAGGCCGGAGGCGTGGTCCCGCAGCTCGTAGAGGATCTCCTCCATCTCGTACGCCGCCGTGATCGTCTCGATCAGCACGGTTGCGCGGACCGTGCCCTGCTCGATGCCGAGCCGGTCCTGGGCGAAGACGAAGATGTCGTTCCACAGCCGGGCCTCCAGGTACGACTCCGTCTTCGGCAGGTAGAAGTAGGGGCCCTTGCCGAGGTCCAGCAGCCGCCGGGCGTTGTGGAAGAAGTAGAGGCCGAAGTCGACCAGCGCACCGGGCACCGGGCGCCCGTCGACCTGGAGGTGGTGCTCGTCCAGGTGCCAGCCGCGCGGCCGGGTCACGACCGTGGCGAGCTGGTCGGCGTCCTTCAGGGCGTACGACTTGCCGCTGGCCGCGTCGGTGAAGTCGATGCGCCGCTCGTAGGCGTCGATCAGATTGAGCTGGCCCAGGATGACGTTCTCCCAGGTGGGCGCGGAGGCGTCCTCGAAGTCGGCCAGCCAGACCTTCGCTCCGGAGTTGAGGGCGTTGATGGTCATCTTGCGGTCGGTGGGACCGGTGATCTCGACCCGCCGGTCGTCCAGCGCGGCCGGTGCCGGAGCGACCCGCCACGAGTCGTCGGCGCGCACCGCGGCCGTCTCGGGGAGGAAGTCGAGCGTCGACGTCCGGGCGATCTCCGCGCGGCGCTCGGCCCGGCGCGCGAGCAGTTCGTCGCGCCGGGGGGTGAAGCGCCGGTGCAACTCGCCCAGGAAGGCCAGGGCCTCCCGGGTGAGGACCTCGTCCTGCCGGGGCAGGGGCTCCGCGTCGACGATGACCGGCACGGAGGGCGCTGGTGCGGACATGAACTCTCACTTCCTTCAGCGAGCTTCGGGGCATCACGCACGGACCCGGCCGGTGCGCCCGGCCACCGGTCCCCGGGCGCTCCGCCGGCCACCGGTCACTGGTCGCCGGCTGCTGGTCGCCGGCCACCGGTCGCCGGGATGGCGGGCACTGTGTGCCAGAGCGGAGGGCGCGGCCGGGTATGCCGTCGTGACGATCGAGTGCTTCTGATCAGTGGATACTAGTTTTCTTATGGTGGAACTTCAATGGTTTGTTGATGTCGAGACTCTTTCCGTCGACACAACCCGGCGCACGGTGCCACCCTCTTCCGTACGGAGCCGTGGATGCCCTGTTCCCCGCGCGGGGCCGGTCACTCCAGGCGCCCGAGGTCCTCGGCCGTGTCGATGTCGTACGGCTCCGCCACGTCCCCGCACTCGACGAGGGTGAGCGCATCGGCGTGCGCCGCGAGATAGGCGCGCGCCCCCTGATCGCCCCGGGCGCCGGCCGCGATCCCTGCCCAGTGCTCCGCGCCGAACAGAACCGGGTGCCCGCGCCGCCCGTCGTAGGCGGCCGACGCGAGCGAGTCGCGGGAGCGGTACGCGGCCCGGACCCGCGCCACCGCCTCGGCCCCGATGCCCGGCTGGTCGACGAGCATCACCAGGACGGCGTCCACTGCGGCACCGGGGACGTGTGCGTCCACGTGCCTTGTGCCTTCGGCCGGTCCGGCGGACCCGGTGGGTCCTGCGGGTCCGGTGAGCGATGCGAGGCCCGTACGCAGCGACGAGCCCATGCCCTCCTCCCAGGCCGGGTTGCCGACGAGCGCGCACCCGGACAGTTCGGCCTCCGCCCGCACCCGGGCGGCCTCGGCGCCCAGCACCACATGGATCCGCTCGCACCCGCCCGCCCGCAGCGCCCGTACGGCGTGCTCCACGAGCGGGCGGCCGCGGTGCCGCAGCAGGGCCTTCGGGCGCCCGCCGAGCCGCCGACCGCCACCCGCTGCCAGCAGCAGCCCCACCACCTCGCCCGCCGGGCGGGCCCGCACGCCCCGTCCGCCATCCGTCACCGTCAACCGCCCGCCTTCCCGAGCCCGGCCGAGGATCGGCCTACCGCCTGCATACCGCGGTCATCATCCCGCGACCCGCCCCGCGCACCGGCAGGTCCCGCCCGCGCACCGGCAGGGCCCGCGTCTGCCGGTGCGCGCTCGCGCCCTTCGGTGCGCGCTCGTGCCCCCGGACGCGCCTCCGTGTGCGCGCTCCGGGGGAATGGCGCCTTCCCGGTACGGGAAGAGGCGCGGAGTACCTGCGGTTCGGAATCACAGACGCGCTGGTTATCACGTTCGGACATCTCGTACAGCGGGCAAATTCCGTCCATTCTGTGGCGCCGAGCCCGGCGCGTGGCGTTTACTGACCGCGACTCCAGGCTTTGGCCTATGCGCGATAGGGGTCGTCCTGGGGTGTGCGTGACAACAGGGGAATGCGACGGCGGCGCACAACGGCGTGCAAGGGGGAGGGCTGTGTTGCAGAGCGTGGGGCACAGAACCGTGGAAGGCAGTGGAGAGCAGGACGTCAGGGTGGCGAATTTACGAGCCGCCGTCTCCCGGCTGCGCCGCGAACTCGCCGCGCATCCGGCCGAGTTCCCCGACCGCGGCATCGCCGAGGACGAGCTCGCCGCGCTCTGTGCGATGGCGCTCGGCGGGGAACCTGAGATCCGGCGGCTGCGCAGGTCGCTGCTGCTGGTGGCGGGGGCCATAGGGTCGGTCAGCGCCCTTGCGCCGAGCCTCGCCCAGGTGCGGATCGCGGTGGAGCTGTTCGGCGAGCGGCCGCGGACCGAGGGCCCGTAGGACCCCTCACCCCGAGCCCGAAGGCTCCCGGGAGCCGAGGTTATCGAACGATATTCCTCGGACTTCTCCCGGGAGCCTTCGGGCTTTCTGCTGGAGCCGTCCCAACATTCTCCGGTAATTCCTCGGACGGATATGGCTCCGGTAAGGGCCATGGTCTGGACCGGTAGGAATCCGGCACCGGCCTGCCGAAGATCCGGGCCGTCACCGGGAACGCTGATTAACCGATCGGTTAACTGGTCGTCAGGGCCACCGAGAGTTCCGCCGCTACCTGTTGCAGCACCGGGACGATCTTCTCCGTGGCGGCCTCCGTGACGCGGCCCGCGGGTCCCGAGACGGAGATGGCCGCGGCGGTGGGGGAGCCGGGCACGGAGACGGCGAGGCAGCGGACGCCGATCTCCTGCTCGTTGTCGTCGAGCGCGTAGCCGAGGCGGCGGACCTCTTCGAGCGCGTCCAGGAACGCGTCCGGGGTGGTGATGGTCTTCTCGGTCGCGGCGGGCATGCCGGTACGGGCCAGCAGCGCGCGCACCTGCTCGGCGGTCAACTGGGCGAGCAGGGCCTTGCCCACGCCCGTCGAGTGCGGCAGCACCCGCCGGCCGACCTCCGTGAACATCCGCATCGAGTGCTTCGAGGGCACCTGTGCCACGTAGACGACCTCGTCGCCGTCCAGCAGGGCCATGTTCGCCGTCTCGCCCGTCTCCTCCACCAGGTGTGCGAGATGGGGCCTGGCCCAGGTGCCCAGCAGTCGGGACGCGGACTCGCCGAGGCGGATGAGGCGGGGGCCCAGCGAGTACCGCCTGTTGGGCTGCTGGCGGACGTAGCCGCAGGCCACCAGCGTGCGTACCAGCCGGTGGATGGTGGGCAGCGGCAGCCCGCTGCTCACGGAGAGCTCGCTCAGGCCGACCTCGCCGCCCGCGTCCGCCATCCGCTCCAGCAGGTCGAAGGCGCGCTCGAGCGACTGGACGCCACCGGAGGAGCCGGTGGCGGCAGGGGACTTGTCGGCGTCGGTGGTGCTGGCGCTTGACGGCGGCACGGCGCGTTCCTTTCGAGACTCAGGAGCCGGAGGGGCCCTGGGGCCTCTGGGTGCGGGTGGTCGGTCGATGGACGGGCAAGCAGTCAGCGTACCCGGCGGGGGGCTTCCCGGTGGCCGATCGGCGGGCGTTCGCGCCGGTCAGAGCCCATGTGCGGGGTGCGGCTCGCGGACGCGGCGGGCTCTGGCGCGCGGCGGCGGCCGGTATACGGATATGGGCGACTTCGGAATCCTAATTCCGAGTAACGGAAAAGTCCAGGAGTGGTTGCCCGGCTTCCCGAGGGTGCCGTGCGGTGCCGTGGGCGGTACGGGTGCGCCTTGACGTGGCATGAGGCGTGGGGCAAGACTTCTTCAACAGAACGTTGAAATCCTGTGGATGGGGCCGGGAGTACACCGCAGCCGCGCGAGCGACAGGGAGGTACACGTGTCACCAGCCGAACCGTCCGACGCCGTGTCCTTCGGTGCCTCGTCCTTCGGCGCCTCGGCCTCCGGTATCTCGTCCTTCGGTGCTTCGCCGTTCGGAGGCACGCCGTCCGGTGTCGTGCCGTCGGACGCCCTGCCGTCGGATGCGGTGCCGTCGCGCGCCGTGCCGTCCGGATCCCCGCCGCCGGGTGGCGCGGACGGGGCCGCCGTCCCGTCCCGTGCCGTGGCAGGCGCCCGCTCGTCCGCGCCCGGCCTGGTGCTGCGCTCCACCCGTGTGGTCACCCCGCACGGGACCCGGCCGGCCGCCGTCGCCGTCGAGGGGGAGCGCATCGCGGCCGTGCTTCCGTACGACGCCGCGCCGCCCGCGGGCGCCGCGGTCAGGGACCTCGGCGACGCCGTCCTGCTCCCGGGCCTCGTCGACACCCACGTGCACGTGAACGACCCGGGCCGCACCGCGTGGGAAGGCTTCGCCACGGCGACCCGCGCCGCGGCCGCGGGCGGCATCACCACACTCGTCGACATGCCGCTCAACTCCCTGCCCCCCACCACGACCGTCGCCCACCTGCGTGCCAAGCAGGCCGTCGCCCGGGACACCGCGCACGTCGACGTCGGCTTCTGGGGCGGCGCCGTGCCGGGCAACGTCGAGGACCTGCGGGCACTGCACGAGGCCGGCGTGTTCGGGTTCAAGTGCTTCATGACGCCGTCCGGCGTCGACGAGTTCCCCGAGCTCGACGCGGCCCGGCTCGCCGCGGCGATGGCCGAGACGGCGGGGTTCGGCGGCCTGCTCATCGTGCACGCCGAGGATCCCGGCCGGCTCGCCGGCGCCCCGCGGGCCGGCGGCCCCCGGTACGCGGACTTCCTGCGCTCGCGGCCCGCCATCAGCGAGGACGCCGCCATCGAGCACCTGATCGGCCTCGCGGGCGAGCTCGGTGCCCGGGTGCACGTGCTCCACCTCTCGTCGTCGTCCGCCCTGCCGGCGATCGCCGCCGCCCGGCGCGCGGGCGTGCGGATCACGGTGGAGACCTGTCCCCACTACCTGGCGCTCTGCGCGGAGGAGATCCCGGACGGCGCGACCTCCTTCAAGTGCTGTCCGCCGATCCGGGAGGCCGCCAACCGGGACCTGCTCTGGGCCGCGCTCGCCGACGGCACCATCGACTGCGTCGTCACGGACCACTCCCCGTCCACCGCGGACCTCAAGACCGCCGACTTCGCCACCGCCTGGGGCGGCATCTCCTCGCTCCAGCTCAGCCTTCCCGTCATGTGGAGCGAGGCCAGGCGGCGCGGCCACACGCTTCAGGACGTCGCCCGCTGGATGTCCGCACGCACCGCCGCTCTGGCCGGCCTCGGACGCAAGGGCGCCATCGAGGCGGGCCGCGACGCCGACTTCGCGGTGTTCGAGCCCGAGCGGACCTTCACCGTCGACCCGGCCGGGCTCCAGCACCGCAACCCGGTCACGGCGTACGCGGGCCGCACCCTGTACGGCGTGGTCACCTCCACCTGGCTGCGCGGCCGGTGCGTCTACGCACACGCGGCCCAGGCACCCAGCCCCGAACACACGGCGCGCACCCAGAACCCCGCGCGCACGGCGCGCCCCGCGGCGCCCGATCCGGCACCGCACCTCGCGCGCCCCGAGGCATCCGCGCACGCGTTCGGCCCCGCATTCGCCGCACCCACCGGGCGGCTCCTGGAGAGGACGAGCTGATCACGTGACGGCCATCCCGCACTTCACCGGTCCCGCCGCGCCCTACGCCGGAGGCGACCCCTACGCCGACTACCGCTCCGCGGACCTGCCCTTCACCGGCTACCCGGACCTCGCCGACCGGCAGCTCGGGGCGGGTGTCATCGCGGCCAACGACGAGTTCTTCGCACCGCGCGAGAACCTGCTGGCGCCGGACCGCCCCGTCTTCGAGCCCGAGCGCTTCGGGCCCAAGGGGAAGATCATGGACGGCTGGGAGACCCGCCGCAGGCGCGGCGCCTGCGACGAGCAGCCCTGGCCTGCGGCCTGGGACCACGACTGGGCGCTGATCAGGCTCGGTGCCTGCGGCGTGGTGCACGGCATCGTCGTCGACACCGCCCACTTCCGCGGCAACCACCCGCACGCCGTCTCCGTCGAGGCCACCTGCCACGACGGCACGCCCGACCCGCAGGACCTGCTGGCCGGCGGGACGCCCTGGCACACGCTGGTGCCCCGTACACAGGTCGGCGGCCACGCCGCCAACGGCTTCGCCGTCGCCGACCCGCGGCGCTTCACCCATCTTCGGGTCAACCAGCATCCGGACGGCGGGATCGCACGGCTGCGCGTGCACGGCGAGGTGGTGCCCGACGTGGACTGGCTGACGTTGCTCGGCACCTTCGACGTGGTGGCGCTGGAGCACGGCGGCCGGGTCGTCGGCGCCTCCGACCTCTTCTACTCGCCGGCCGCCAACACCATCAGGCCCGGCCGTTCCCGGCGGATGGACGACGGCTGGGAGACCCGCAGGCGCCGCGACCGGGGCCACGACTGGATCCGCTACCGGCTCGCCGCGCACGCCGAGATCCGCGCCATCGAGATCGACACCGCCTGCCTCAAGGGGAACGCCGCGGGCTGGGCCTCGGTGTCGGTCATGGACGCCGGGGACGGACCCGAGCCCACCGGACCCACAGGGCCCGGTGGCCCCGCGGGACCCGGTGGCGACCCCGGTGCGGACGGTCCCACCGGGCGCTGGACCGAGGCACTGCCCCGCACCCGCCTCCAGCCCGACACCAACCACCGCTTCGTGCTCCCCGCCCCCGTCGCGGGCACCCACGCGAGGATCGACATCCATCCGGACGGGGGCATCTCCCGGCTGCGGCTGCACGGCTCCCTCACCGCGCGGGGCGCACGGCGGCTCGCGGAGCGCCGTGCGGAGCTCGCGGGCTGAGCCCGGCCGGTACGCCACGTCCCCGGCGGGCCCGGCTTCCGCCGCGGCCCGCGCCGGGGCGGGGGCGTCCGCCGTCCGAGCGGGGAGCCCGGGCGGATACCGTGGGCGCCTGACCGGAACCGAACGGGCCGCTTCCTTCGTTGACCCCTCGGAACCGGCCGGCCCCACCCGGCACGGAAGCGGGAGCACCCGCGTTCCGCACCGGCCCGATCGTGCGCGTCAAGGAGACCGCCGTGACCCTGCAGCAAGAGATAGTCGGCAATGCCATGCAGATGGCGGTCGTCAACCTCCAGCCCGGCCAGACCGTCTACTGCGAGGCGGGCAAGTTCCTGTTCAAGACGTCCAATGTGACGATGGAGACCCGGCTGGCGGGTCCGTCGTCCGGCGGCGGCCAGCGCCAGGGCCAGGGCCAGCAGGGCGGCGGCGGTATGGGCGGCATGCTCCGGCAGGCCATGGGCACCGCCATGCAGGTCGGCCAGCGCTACCTGGCCGGTGAGTCCCTGGCGTTCCAGTACTTCACCTCGCAGGGGGGCGAGGGCACCGTCGGCTTCGCCGGCGTCCTGCCCGGTGAGATGCGCGCCCTCGAACTCACCGGTTCGCGTGCCTGGTTCGCCGAGAAGGACGCCTTCGTGGCCGCCGAGTCCAGCGTCGAGTTCGGCATCGCCTTCCAGGGCGGCAGGACCGGCATGAGCGGCGGCGAGGGCTTCATCCTGGAGAAGTTCACCGGCCACGGCACCGTCATCATCTGCGGCGCGGGCAACTTCATCGACCTCGACCCCGCCGACTTCGGCGGCCGCATCGAGGTCGACACCGGCTGCGTGGTGGCGTTCGAGGAGGGCATCCAGTACGGCATCCAGCGCGTCGGCGGCCTCAACCGCCAGGGCATCATGAACGCCGTCTTCGGCGGAGAGGGCCTCTCCCTGGCCACCCTCGAGGGCCAGGGCCGCGTCATCCTCCAGTCCCTCACCATCGAAGGGCTGGCCAACGCCCTCAAGAAGGCCCAGGGCGGCGACAAACAGGGCCCCACCGGAGGCATGTTCTCGACCCACGCCGGGTGAGGGTACGTGCGCGGCGCCTGCCCGGCGCCGTGCAGGAGCCGTACCCAGGCGTCGGCCCGATCGCCGTTCGCACGCCCGGCCGCGGCACCGTCAACGGGCCCGTGATTCGTGAACGTTCAGCAAACTCACCGTCTTTGACATTGACACGACACGGTCTACGCGCGTCATGCTAGGGGGCATGCGAACCCCCACACGCATCCTCAGCATCTCTGCCGTTGCCGCCGCCCTGTTCCTCGGCGGCCCCGTCGCCGCCGCGAGCGCGGCCCCGGCCCCGCACGCGGCCGCCCCCGCAATCACCCAGCAGATCACGGCCGTCGGCGACATCTGCTACTCCGACCTGCCCGCCGAGGCACACGACACGCTGGATCTGATCGACCAGGGCGGCCCCTACCCCTACCCGGAGGACGACGGCGTCTTCCAGAACCGCGAGGGCCTGCTCCCTCAGCAGTCCAGCGGCTACTACCACGAGTACACCGTCGAGACCCCCGGCTCCCCGGACCGCGGCGCACGCCGCATCATCACCGGCCAGCAGACCGAAGAGGACTACTACACCTCCGACCACTACGAGTCGTTCGACCTGGTCGACTTCGACTGCTGAGCCATCCGCCCGCCGGGCACCGGTATCCCACCTGACGCCCCGGCAGGGATCCGGGAGCCGGCCCGCCCGCGATTGGCGCGGCGTCCGGTCCCGGGCCCCGGCCCGGAGCTCCGGGCCCGGACCCGGGCCCCGCGGCTCCCCTCGGCGGCCTGACGGCGCCTGACGCGACACGACCGGCACGGTCGACGCGGCGGTCGCTCGGTCTCGGGGCCGTCGAGGAAGCCCGGCCGGCGCACGAGGCCCAGCCGCCCCACCGGACGGGCCCAGCCGGCCGGCGGCCGCAGCGCCGGGTCGGCCGGCGGCCGTGCGCGCCACGGCAGCGGCACCCGGCACGGGTGCGCTCGACCGTGGCCTACTCAAGCTGCTCCGTGCAACAGGACCTCGCCCCGCGGACCCCCCACACGCACCGGCCGCGGGGCGAGAGCGCGTTCGGCGGAAGGCCGGGGCCGCCGGAAGGCCGGGTCCGCCGGAGGCCGGGGGCCGCCGAAGGGCCGCGTTCGCCGAAAGGCGGCGCCGCCTCCCGCGGTGAACCGGCTCCCACGGTGAACCGGCTCCCACGGTGAACCGGCTCCCGCGGTGAACTGGGTACCGTCGTGCACCGCGTCCCGGTGCACCGGCTCCCGTCGTGGACGAACGACGATGTTTTCGACCGCACCCGCTTTCGACCGCACCCGCTTTCGGCCGTCTTCCGCCCTCGCCGCATCGGCGGGGGCCCGCACGGTTACGGCGGCGCGCCCCGGTACGTGAAGGCGTGCCCCTGGCGCCCGGTGACGCGGCCGCGCCGTCCCCTGCGACGCGGTCGTGCCGTGCGGCCCGGTCACCGGCCGTCCAGCGGCGTACGGGTGCGGAGGAGCGACCCGGCGCGGTCCCCCGCTCCGGCAGCGGTCCGCCGGTCCCGCACCCGGCGGCGGGGGAGCGCGGACGGTGCCTCGCCGGTCGGCGGGGGAGTGCGGGCGGCTTCCCGATGTCGGCGGGGGAGCGCCTGCGGACCGGCGCTCCCGGTGCGTTCAGCTTTCGCGGATCTCCGCCAGGGCGACCGGCCGGCGCTCGTGCCGGGACAGCTCGCACGCCTCCGCGATCCGCAGCGCGTGCAGGGCCTCGCGGCCGTCGCACGGGTTGGCGCGCTCGCCCCGGACCACGTCGACGAACGCGGCGAGTTCGGCCTCGTACGCGGGCGCGAACCGCTCCAGGAAGCCGCTCCAGGGCTTCCCCGCGGCGGGTGGTGCCGCGGGTTCCGTGGAGGTGATCGGGGTGCGGTCGTCCAGGCCCACGGCGATCTGGTCGTGCTCCCCGGCCAACTCCATCCGCACGTCGTACCCCGCGCCGTTGCAGCGCGTCGCCGTGGCGGTGGCGAGCGTGCCGTCGTCGAGGGTGAGCACCGCGGCCGCCGTGTCCACGTCGCCCACCTCGGCGAACATCGCCGGCCCCGCATCCGAGCCGGTGGCGTACACCTCGGTCACCTCACGGCCCGTCACCCACCGCAGCACGTCGAAGTCGTGCACCAGGCAGTCCCGGTACAGCCCGCCGGACAGCGGCAGGTACGCGGCGGGCGGCGGCGCCGGGTCCGAGGTCATGGCCCGCACCGTGTGCAGCCGCCCGAGCCGGCCCTCGCGCACCGCCTCGCGCGCCGCCGTGTACCCCGCGTCGAAGCGGCGCTGGAAGCCGAGCTGGAGCACCGTACCCGCCCGCTCCACCTCGCGCAGCGCAGCCAGGGTGCCGGACAGGTCCAGGGCGATGGGCTTCTCGCAGAAGACCGGCAGTCCGGCGCGCGCTGCCCGGCCGATCAGCTCGGCGTGCGCCGAGGTGGCCGTGGTGATCACCACCGCGTCCACGTCCCGCTCGAAGAGCTCGTCCACGCCGGATGCCGGGGTCGCCCCCAGGCGCTCCGCCAGGTCGGCGGCCCGCGCGGGGTCGGCGTCGGTGACGACGAGGGAGTCGACGGCCGGGTTCCCGTGCAGGGCGGCCGAGTGAAATGAGCCGATACGGCCCGTTCCGATGAGTCCGATGCGCATGGCTCCAAAGTGACCCCGGGCCCCTGCCCTGTCAATGGTTTGTCCGGACAATGTGACTTCACAACTTCCCGTCATCATCTCCTGCGACTACGCTCGCCCCGTGCCCAAACCAGGAGTGGATCCGACCGTCCCGCTTCAGTTGAGCGTCGACCGGAGCAGCCCGGTCCCGCTCTACTTCCAGCTTTCCCAGCAACTGGAGGCCGCGATCGAGCGCGGCGCCCTGACCCCCGGCACACTCCTCGGCAACGAGATCGAGCTGGCGGGCCGCCTCGGCCTGTCCCGCCCGACCGTCCGCCAGGCCATCCAGACACTGGTCGACAAGGGCCTGCTGGTGCGCCGCCGCGGCGTCGGCACCCAGGTGGTGCACAGCCAGATCAAACGCCCACTGGAGCTCAGCAGCCTCTACGACGACCTGGAGGCGGCGGGCCAGCGCCCCACCACCCGGGTGCTCGCCAACACGCTGGTGCCGGCACCCGCCGAGGCCGCTGCCGCGCTGGGTCTGGCGGAGGGCAGCGAGGTACTGCGCGTGGAGCGGCTGCGGATGGCACACGGTGAGCCCATGGCCTACCTCTGCAACCACCTCCCGGCCGGCCTGCTCGCCCCGGCCGACGACCAACTGGAGGCCACCGGCCTGTACCGGCTGATGCGCGCCGCCGGCATCACCCTGCACAGCGCCCGGCAGTCCGTGGGCGCCCGCGCCGCCACCGCCGGGGAGGCCGAGCGCCTGGCGGAGCCGCCCGGCGCGCCGCTGCTCACCATGCAGCGCACCACCTTCGACGACACCGGCCGCCCGGTCGAGTTCGGCGCCCACACCTACCGTGCCTCCCGCTACTCCTTCGAGTTCCAGCTCCTGGTGCGGCCGTAGGGCCTCGTACGGGCGCCGGTAACCGGTGCGGCTGCGGAGTCCGGTGCGTGCCCGGAGTCAGGCGCCGCCGCGGGTGGCGACCGGCGGCCGGCGAGCCCACGCGGCCCCCGCCTGTCGGCCCCCACTGTCGTCAGAATGTTCTGACAAAACCATTGACGCTGCGGCCGGTGCGCGGCTACAACACCTCCAGCCGCCACCGGCGGCGGCCGGCGTCACCGAGCGCCCCGCTCGGCCAGGTCCCGGCCCCGGATGCGGTACCCGGTGCACGGGTAGCGGACAGCCGTACCGGATACTGGGCGGCCGACCCGTATCGGCACGGCAGACGGACGTAGAAGGGCGCGGCCTCGTGGCACGGTTTCGAAGCTGGGTAAGCATCGCGCTGGCGACAGCGCTCGGCCTCTCCCTGGCGGGGTGCAGCAGCCACGGCGGCAAGCGCGCCGAGGACGCCCGCAACGCCGCCGCGGCCGGCGGGAAGGCCGCGGTCAACACACCCCGGTGGACCTTCGCGATGGTCACGCACTCCGGGGACGGCGACACCTTCTGGGACATCGTCCAGAGCGGTGCAAAGCAGGCCGCCGTCAAGGACAACATCAACTTCCTCTACTCCCACGACGACCAGGCCCAGCAGCAGGCGCAACTCGTCGACGCGGCCGTCGACAAGAAGGTCGACGGCCTGATCGTCACCCTGGCCAAGCCGGACGCCATGAAGGCCGCCGTGGCCCGCGCCGAGCAGGCCGGCATACCGGTGATCACCGTGAACTCCGGCGCCGAGGTGTCCAAGCGGTTCGGCGCGCTCACCCACATCGGGCAGGACGAGACCATCGCGGGCCAGGCCGTCGGTGACGAGCTGAACAAGCGGGGCCGCAAGAAGGCCCTGTGCGTGGTGCACGAACAGGGCAACGTCGGCCTGGAGCAGCGCTGCGCGGGCGCCAAGGACCACTTCAAGGGCAGCATGCAGAACCTGTACGTGGACGGCACCGACATGCCGGACGTGCAGGCGTCCGTGGAGGCCAAGCTCCAGGCCGACAAGTCCATCGACAGCGTCGTCACGCTCGGCGCGCCGTTCGCCGACACCGCGGTGAAGGCCGCGCAGGAGGCCGGCAGCAAGGCCGAGATCGACACCTTCGACCTGAACGCCAAGGTCGCCGCCGGGCTCCAGGACGGCAGCCTCGGCTTCGCCGTCGACCAGCAGCCCTACCTCCAGGGCTACGAGGCCGTGGACCTGCTGTGGCTGTACAAGTACAACGCCGACGAGCTCGGCGGCGGCCGTCCCGTCCTGACCGGACCGCAGATCGTCACCAAGGACAGCGCGGGAGCGCTCGCCGACTACGCCAAGCGGGGGACCCGATGACCGCCACCGCCCCGGCGCCCGCCCCCGCGCCCGGCGCGGACGGTGCCGACGGGACCGACGAGCGCCTGCTCGGCAGGTCGCCGCTGCGCAAGCTGCTCGGCAGGCCCGAGCTCGGTTCGGTGGTCGGCGCGATCGCCGTCTTCGTGTTCTTCGCCTTCGCGGCGGACTCCTTCGTGCGCGGGTCCAGCCTCAGCACGGTCCTCTACGCCTCCTCCACCATCGGGATCATGGCGGTGCCGGTCGCGCTGCTGATGATCGGCGGCGAGTTCGACCTGTCCGCGGGCGTGCTGGTGACCTCCTCCGCGCTCATCTCCTCGATGTTCAGCTACCAGATGACCGCGAACGTCTGGGTCGGCGTCGGCGTCTCGCTCCTGGTGACCCTCGCGATCGGCGCGTTCAACGGGTTCATGCTGACCCGCACCAGGCTGCCGAGCTTCATCATCACGCTCGGCACCTATCTGATGCTCACCGGCATGAACCTCGGCTTCACCCAGTTGATCGACGGCACGGTCTCCACCAAGTCCATCGCGGACATGGACGGCTTCGACTCGGCACGGGCCCTCTTCGCCTCCCGGTTCACCCTGGGCGGGGTCGGCTTCCGGATCACCATCCTGTGGTGGCTGGCCCTCGTGGTGGTCGCCACCTGGATCCTGCTGCGCACCCGCGCGGGCAACTGGATCTTCGCCGCGGGCGGCAGCAGGGACGCGGCCCGCGCGGTCGGCGTCCCGGTGGCCAGGACCAAGATCGGGCTCTACATGGGTGTCGCCCTCGGCGCCTGGATCGTCGGGCAGCACCTGCTCTTCTCGTACGACGCCGTGCAGTCCGGCGAGGGCGTCGGCAACGAACTGATCTACATCATCGCCGCGGTGATCGGCGGCTGCCTGATCACCGGCGGCTACGGTTCCGCGGTGGGCTCGGCGATCGGCGCCCTGATCTTCGGCATGACCAGCAAGGGGATCGTCTTCGCCGAGTGGGACCCGGACTGGTTCAAGTTCTTCCTGGGAGCGATGCTGCTCCTTGCGACCCTGCTCAACGCCTGGGTCCGCAAGCGCGCGGAGGCGACGGCATGACGACCAAAGGCGACGGTGTGACGGACGGCGGCGGCGAGGACACGCCGGCGGACGCGGCAGGGGCGGTGGATGCGGCAGGGGCGGTGGACGCGCAGGGCGGTCCGCTCGTCCGGCTCGACGGCGTCAGCAAGCACTACGGCAACGTCCGCGCGCTCGAAGGCGTCACCCTGGAGGTGCACGCCGGCGAGATCAGTTGCGTCCTCGGCGACAACGGCGCGGGCAAGTCCACCCTCATCAAGATCATCGCCGGCCTGCACAGGCACGACGCGGGCAGCTTCCGCATCGAGGGCGAGGAGACCACGCTCGGGTCGCCGCGCGAGGCCCTGGACCGCGGTATCGCCACGGTCTACCAGGACCTCGCCGTCGTCCCCCTGATGCCCGTCTGGCGCAACTTCTTCCTCGGTTCCGAGCCCACCAGGGGCAAGGGCCCCTTCCGGCGCCTCGACGTGCCGTTCATGCGCGCCACCACCCATGCCGAGCTGCGCCGCATGGGCATCGACCTGCGCGACGTCGACCAGCCCATCGGCACCCTCTCGGGCGGCGAGCGGCAGTGCGTCGCCATCGCCCGCGCGGTCTACTTCGGCGCCAAGGTCCTCGTCCTCGACGAGCCCACCGCGGCACTCGGCGTCAAGCAGTCCGGCGTGGTCCTGAAGTACGTGGCGGCCGCCAGGGACGCCGGCCTCGGTGTGGTGCTGATCACGCACAACCCGCACCACGCCTATCTCGTCGGCGACCGCTTCGTCCTGCTGAAGCGGGGCGTGATGGCCGGCAGCCACACCCGCGACGAGATCACCCTGGACGAGCTCACCCGACAGATGGCGGGCGGCAGCGAGCTGGACGACCTCCGCCACGAGCTGGAGCGCGCTCCCGCCCCGGCCCACCTCGGCGGGCGGGCCACGAAGAGCGCGTAGCGCGCCGCGTCCGGGGCCGTGGCGGCCGGGGCGGCACCGCCCGCATGCGCCGTCGTGACCGTACGCGCACGGCGCGGTACGGCCGGACGGATGCGGGGCGGATGCGCGGACCCGCCGCTGCGGTGGCCCGGCTGCCGGATGCGCCATGCGGCCCCCGGGGCGGGTGAGGCACAATCGGCGCGATGAGCACCTACCGCGACTTCACCCACCGCGGCTCCGCGCGGGCCACCGTCCTGCGCACCGTCGGCACCAGGGAGCGCCGCTCCCATCTGACGGCGCCCCGCGTCCCCACCGTGGGCATCGACATCGGCGGGACGAAGGTGATGGCGGGCGTCGTGGACGCCGACGGCGCGATCCTGGAGACCCTGCGCGCCGAGACCCCGGACAAGTCCAAGAGCCCGCGGGTCGTCGAGGACACCATCGTCGAGCTGGTGCTCGACCTGTCGGACCGGCACGACGTGCACGCCGTCGGCATCGGCGCGGCCGGCTGGGTCGACGCGGACCGCAACCGCGTGCTGTTCGCGCCCCACCTGTCCTGGCGCAACGAACCGCTGCGCGACCGGCTCTCCGGCCGCCTCGCCGTGCCCGTGATGGTCGACAACGACGCCAACACCGCCGCCTGGGGCGAGTGGCGCTTCGGCGCCGGCCGCGGCGAGGACCACCTCGTGATGATCACGCTCGGCACCGGTATCGGGGGCGCGATCCTGGAGGACGGCCAGGTCAAGCGTGGCAGGTACGGGGTCGCGGGGGAGTTCGGCCATATGCAGGTCGTGCCCGGCGGGCACCGGTGCCCGTGCGGCAACCGCGGCTGCTGGGAGCAGTACAGCTCCGGCAACGCGCTGGTCCGCGAGGCCCGCGAGATGGCCGCGGCGGACTCGCCGGTCGCGTACAACATCATCGACCGCGTCAAGGGCAGCATCCCCGACATCACCGGGCCGCTGATCACCGAGCTGGCGAGGGAGGGCGACGCGATGTGCGTCGAGCTCCTCCAGGACATCGGCCAGTGGCTGGGCGTCGGCATCGCCAACCTCGCCGCCGCGCTCGACCCCTCGTGCTTCGTGATCGGCGGGGGCGTCAGCGCCGCCGACGACCTGCTGATCGGGCCGGCCCGCGAAGCGTTCCGCCGCCACCTCACCGGCCGCGGCTACCGCCCGGAGGCACGGATCGCGCGCGCCCAGCTCGGGCCGGAGGCCGGCATGGTCGGCGCCGCCGACCTGGCCAGGCTGGTCGCCCGCCGGTTCCGGCGCGCCAAGCGCCGCCGCGTGGAGCGCTTCGAGCGCTACGAGCGGTACGTGCAGGCCCGCCGCACGGGTCGCACCGCGCAGGGAACGCAGCGATGAGCACCGCCGAGCCGAACACCGCAGAACGGACCGACGTGAGAGCCCAGGCCCCGCAGGCGCCCCAGGAACCCGCCGAGGACCGCCGCCGGGTGATCCGCAGACGCACGCTCACCCTGAGCATCATCGTGCTGCTCATCGGTATCCCGGCCGGCTATCTGATCATCTCGGCCAACCAGAGCCGGGACAGCGGCAAGGACAAGGAGGCGCGGTACGCGGCCACCGGCCTCACCGGCGGGACCCCGTCCAAGGTGCAGCAGCGGCTGTACAACGTGCCCATCCCCTACCAGCACGCGGCCGTGTCGTACTACGAGACGAACAACTGGAAGACCAGCCGCCTCTACGTGCAGTTCCTCACCACGAACCAGGGCCTGGACACCTTCCTCAAAGCCATGGGCACCAGCCAGGCGGCCCTGAGGAAGGGCGATCTGCCCATCAGCGCCCGCGATCGCAGGATCGTCGACTGGGACTTCAGCGGCACGGGTGACTGGCGGGGCCTCACCCACCGCCGCAAGGACCCGCTGCCCACCCAGAAGATCGTGGTCAACCGCTCCAACCCGCGCTATCCGGAGGTGTTCGTGGTGTCCGCCACGACCCCCTGACGCCCGCCCTGACGTACGCACCCGCGGGCCGGTGCCTCCGGTCCGCACCCGCGGGCCTGCACCCGCGGGCCCGCACCCGCGGGCCCGCACCCGGGGCGGGCGCGCTTCGGTCGATGTGCGCAGGGGCTGTGTGCGCCTGCCGCCCGCGCCCCGCGAGGGCCCGCGCCGCGGTCGGGTGGCGGTCGGGTGGCGGACAGGCGGCGGACAGGCGGCGGACAGGCGGTCCGGGCGCGGACGGACGCCGCCGCGGGGACGGCGGGACGCCCCTGCGCACCGCGGACCCGCCCCCGGCCGGGCACCCCTGCCGTGCACCCGCGCCCGGCGCCGGAGCCGATTGTCAGACCCTGCTCGTACAGTCGAAGACACCTGGTCCGACGACACCGGAGGGAGGCGGGACAGATGGCCGTAGGGTCCGCCGCGGCACGCACGGAGGACGCCGCGCTCCGGGCGCTCACCCGCCTGCCCGCCGTCTTCGTCCCGGCCCCCCTCCCCAGGGAAGGCCGGCTCGCCTTCTGGGACCCCACCGGCGCCTGGGACCCGGCGCAGGCCGGGGCCGCGCACCCCCGCGCCACCCCCACCCGGCTCACGGTGGCGCACCTCGGCGACCCGGTGCGGAACCGGGCCGTGCCCGCCCTCACCCTCCCACTGGACGCCGCCCTCCCCCTGCTCGCCGCGGCCAGGGCGGCGCCCGGCACCCACCCGGCCACCGCCTGCTGGTCGGCCGCCGCGCTGCACGCCCTGCGGCTGGTCGCGCGTGGCCGGCTGCTGCCCGGGCTGACCGCCGACGGGCACGACGCCTGGCGCGCCGGCCCCCTGGACACCGACGACATCACCCACCTGCGGACCGTGGCCGCCGCACTGCCCTTCGAGGGCCACGCCACCCCGCTGCCCGGCAGCGATCCGCCCGCGGTCCCGCAGCCCCGGGCCCTGGTCCGCGCCTTTCTGGACGCAGTCGCCGACACCCTGCCCCGCACTCCCGCCGCGGCCCACGCCTCGGGCGCCCCGTTCGCGGCGCGTGCGCCCCAGAAGCTGCCCCGGGCAGAGGACTGGGCGGCCGAGGTCGCCGCCGGCATGGACGTAGGCGTGCGGATCTCCCTCCGGCTCGACCTCTCCGCCTCCCGCGTCTTCGACGAGGGCCCGGACGGCACAGACGGGGCCGCGGCCAACAGCGCCGGCACCGGGGCGCGCAGCGCCGGCGCTGCCGTGGTCCAAGTGCACAGCCTCGCCGACCCGACTCTCGTCGTGGACGCGGCCGCCCTGTGGGCCGGCGAGGCGGACCCCGCCTTCGGCCCCCGCACCCGGATCGACACGGCACTCGCGGTGCGCCGCGCGGCCCGCGTCTGGCCGCCGCTCGGCCGGCTCGCCGAGCGGCCCGCCCCCGACGTGCTGCCCCTGTCGGAGCAGGAGCTGACGGACCTGCTGGGCGTGGCGGCCACCCGGCTCGGCGCGGCCGGAGTCGCCGTGCACTGGCCTCGCGACCTCGCCCAGGACCTCACCGCCACCGCCGTGGTGCGCCCCGCGCCGGGCGCCGCAGTGGACGGGCCGGCGTTCTTCGAGAGCGAGGAGCTGCTGCAGTTCCGCTGGCAGCTCGCGCTCGGCGGCGAGCCGCTCAGCGACGCCGAGATGGACGCGCTGGCCGAGGCGCACCGGCCCATCGTGCGGCTGCGGGACCGCTGGGTGCTCGTCGACCCCGCGCTGGTGCACAAGGCCCGCCGGCGTGAACTCGGCCTGCTCGACCCGGTGGACGCGCTCTCCGCGGCCCTCGCGGGCAGCGTGGAGGTGGACGGCGAGCAGGTCGAGGCGGTGCCCGTGGGTGCGCTCGCGGCGCTGCGCGAGCGGCTCACCGCGGGCGTCGAGCCGGCACCCCAGCCGGCCGGGCTGCACGCGCGCCTGCGGGACTACCAGTTGCGCGGCCTCGCCTGGCTGGAGCTGATGACGTCCCTCGGCCTCGGCGGCTGCCTCGCCGACGACATGGGCCTGGGCAAGACCGTCACGCTCATCGCGCTCCACCTGCGGCGCGCCAGGCGCGAGCCCACGCTCGTCGTCTGCCCCGCCTCGTTGCTGGGCAACTGGCAGCGGGAGATCGACCGCTTCGCGCCGGGCACCCCGGTGCGCCGCTACCACGGCCAGGACCGCACCCTGGCCGGCGTCGACGGCGGCTTCGTCCTGACCACCTACGGCACCATGCGGTCCGCCGCGGCCCATCTCGCCGAGCAGCCCTGGGGCATGGTCGTGGCCGACGAGGCCCAGCACGTCAAGAACCCGTACTCGGCCACCGCGAAGGCCCTGCGCACCATTCACGCCCCCGCCCGGGTGGCCCTCACGGGCACCCCCGTGGAGAACAACCTCTCCGAGCTCTGGGCCCTCCTCGACTGGACCACACCGGGCCTCCTCGGCCCCCTGAAGACCTTCCGCGCCCGGCATGCGCGGGCCGTCGAGGGCGGCATCGTCACCGGCGAGGACACCGGCGCCGCGGAGCGGCTGGCCCGGCTGGTGCGGCCCTTCCTGCTGCGCCGCAGGAAGTCCGACCCCGGTATCGTGCCCGAGCTGCCGCCGAAGACCGAGACCGACCACCCGGTGCCGCTCACCCGCGAGCAGGCCGCGCTGTACGAGGCCGTGGTCCGCGAGTCGATGGTGCTGATCGAGGGCTCCGAGGGCATGACCCGCCGCGGCCTCGTCCTCAAGCTGCTCACCTCCCTGAAGCAGATCTGCAACCACCCCGCGCAGTACCTGAAGGAGACCGGCCGCCCGCTGGACGGCCGCTCGGGCAAGCTGGCCCTGCTCGACGAGCTGGTCGAGGCGCTGCTCGCCGAGGAGGGCTCCGCCCTGGTCTTCACCCAGTACGTGAGCATGGCCCGGCTGATCGCCGGCCATCTGGAGACCCGCGCCGTGCCCGCGGCGCTGCTGCACGGCGGCACGCCGGTCGCGGAGCGCGAGCGGCTCGTCGACCGCTTCCAGAGCGGCGCCGTGCCCGTGCTGGTCCTCTCCCTCAAGGCGGCCGGCACCGGTCTCAACCTCACCCGCGCCGGCCACGTCATCCACTACGACCGCTGGTGGAACCCGGCGGTGGAGGAGCAGGCCACGGACCGGGCCTACCGCATCGGGCAGACCCAGCCGGTCCAGGTCCACCGTTTCATCACCGAGGGCACCGTGGAGGACCGCATCGCCGGCCTGCTGGAGGCGAAGCGGGCGCTGGCCGACGCGATCCTCGGCGCCGGCGAGGCGTCGTTCACCGAGCTGACGGACCGTGAGCTGGCGGATCTGGTGTCCCTCCGGAGGCCGTCGTGACCCCCCGCAACCCGGGTCCGGGAGAGGATCCGGGCACCCACCGTGCCCCTCGCACCCCCGGCGCCCCACGTCCCGCGGACGAGGCCCGCCGCGCCCTGCGCGAGGCGCGGCGGGCACTGGCCCGGCGGGCACCGGCCAAGCGGGGCGGCCTCGGGCCGCCCCCTGCGGGGCCGGCGGGGGAGGGGCGCCCCGGGGGCGCCACCTCCGAGCCCGTCGACTCCGGGGAGACCCGCTCCGAGGAGGCCGGCCCGGGGGGCGTTGGTTCCGAGGAGATCGGCTCGGGGACCGCGTCCGGGAGTGGCGGACTTGGACCCGGACCCGTGCCCGGGTCCGAAGCCGGGTCCGGGCACGGCGGCTCGGGGGCTGAGCCCAGGCACGGCCTCGCGGGGGACGGCCCGCCCGGCACCGGTCCCGCCGGGACGGGCCGCCCGGAGGAGGGGCGTACCGAGGAGGGCCGCAGGGGGGCGGGGCGTACCGCGGGCGACCGTGCCGGTCGGAGCGGTGGCGAGGAGGGGCGCGCCGGGGCGGGCCGTACCGAGGAGGGTCGCGGGGAGGAGGGCCGCACCGCGAACGGTCGTACCGAGCAGGGCCGTACCGAGCAGGGCCGTGCTCCGCGAAGGCGTGCCGGGCAGGGCGGCTCCGGGCCCGGTGGCGGCCGGTATGCCGGCGGGCGCACGGGAGTCGCGGAGGACGACGGGGCGCGCACCTGGTGGGGGCGCGCCTGGATCGGTGCGCTGGAGGGCGGTGCGCTCGATCCGGCGCGACTGGCCCGCGGCCGGGGGTATGCGGGGCTCGGCAGGGTGGGGGAGATCAGTGTGGCGCCGGGGCGGCTGCTGGCGTACGTACAGGGCAGCCGAGTGCGGCCGTACCGGGCGCAGGTACGGGTGCGGACGCTGCCGGACGAGGCGTGGGAGGAGTTCCTTGACGCCGCGGCCGAGCACCCGGGCCACATCGCCGCGCTCCTCGACAAGGACCTGCCGCACTCGCTCGCCGCACACGGCCCCGGCCTGCTCCCCGGCCCCGGCGACCTGGAACCGCACTGCGGCTGCCCCGACTCGGGCCACCCCTGCAAGCACGTCGCCGCCCTCTGCTACCGCATGGCCCGGCTGCTCGACGAGGACCCGTTCCTGCTGCTCCTCCTGCGCGGCCGCGGTGAACGCGAACTGCTCGACGCACTCTCCCGCCGCCACACCACTCGCACCGCACGCGCGGCCCAGGCCGCCCGGGGGCCCGCACCCTTCCCCGGCGTACCGGCGCAGGACCTGCGGGACGCGCCCCCGCCAGGACCCCTCCCGCCGCCCCTCCCCGTGCCGAAGACCCCCGGGCACCCGCCCGCCTACCCCTCCACCCCCGGCGGCCCCGACCCCCTGGCGCTCGACCAACTGGCCATCGACGCGGCAGCCAGGGCCCACGCCCTGCTCACCACCGGACGCGACCCGGTGGGCGAGCTGACGGTGTGGCAGGACGCGGTCCGGCTCGCCGCCGCCCGCCCCGGCTCGGGCCTGACGGCCGCCACCCGCGGACTGTACGCGGCACTCGCCGAGGCCACCGGGCGCACGCCCGCCGAGCTGGCCCGCGCGGTGGCGGCCTGGCGGCAGGGCGGCGAGGAGGGGCTGGCCGTGCTGGAGGAGCCCTGGGATCCGCCCGCGGGCCGCTTCGACCGTGCCCGTCCCGCACTCCTCGCGGGGGACCTCCCCGCCTTCCGCCCCTGGCGCAACCACCTCACCCATCCCGGCGGCCACCTCCAACTCCGCCTGGGCCGCGACGGTCTGTGGTACGGATACGAGTCCGAGCCCGGCCGCGCGGACTGGTGGCCCCGCGGCGTCCCCGACCTGGACCCGGTGGGCGCCCTCTCCGGCCTGGCCGATCCGGGCGCCGACGAGGCCGACGAGCCCTCTTCCGCGGACCCCTTGAGGCCGTAGAATGCCGGCCATGATCCGCAGCCTTCGCCACCCCGTCCGCCGGGTACGAGCGCTTCCGCCGTACGGCTGTTGTTGATCCCCCTCTGACCGCCCGCCACCGGCCCGCGGCAGCCTCCGTGCGGCGCCGGCGGTAGCGGCAGGACCCCGGCCGGTCGGCCGGCCGCCGTGGGCACCGCCGGATCGGTGCGTCAGCGCATAGGCGTCGGCCCGCAGCCGCGGGCGGGCACCGCCCGTCCTACCGGGTCCGGCGTCCGCCCGCGTACCACGGCGGCACCCGCGTCCCACGCCCGTACGTCGTGCCCGCACGACGGCACACGGCGAAGGACAGGCACACGGCGAAGGAACCGGGCACCACAGGTGCGCCGCCCGAGGCGTACGGGCACCGCCCGCATCCTCCCCGCACACCTTCCGCGCACCGGTACCGCACCTGCCCGAGCACCGGTGCACAGCCCGGCCCCGCTCTCCACCCACCCACCCACCCACGCACGCGCACGGCCACCGCACCACTCCTCAGCCAGAGAAGGATGTCGCCATGACCGCAGCCGACCGCCCCACCGCGCCCTCCGGGGCTCCGCACGCGCCCTCCGGGCCGGTGCCCGGCTCCCGTACCGCCCCCGCGGCCCCTACCACCACCGGGGGCACCGGTTCCGAGGCCGCCTACGACCGCCGTAGGCTGCGGCAGTGGCTGGCCGGCGAGGCGCGGGCCGAGGGGGTGGAGCGCCGCTCCATGCTGAGGCTGCTCGCCGCCGCCGGGCTCGCCTCGTCCGCCGTACCGGTCCTGAGGGCCGCACCGGCGGCCGCCGCGCCAGGGGCGCCGTCCGCCCCGAGCGGGCCCGGCACCGCGTCCGCCGGGGCGGGTGCCGCGGCCGCCGCGGGGCCCGGCATCGTCAAGCCGCTGCCCGAGGACTGGTTCACCGTCCGCGGTACCAACGCAGAGACCCGGTTCGAGGCGCTGGCCGACACCGGCTACCACACCCCGGTGGAGCGGTTCTTCGTCAGGAACCACACGGCCACCCCGGTGCTGGACGCGGCGGACTGGACCCTCACCGTCTGGGGCAGCGGACTGACCGGCGGCGCGGCCGTCTTCACGCTGGACGACCTCAGGCGACTGCCCGCGGTCACGCGCAGCGCGTTCGTGGAGTGCGCCGGCAACGGCCGCAGCTTCTTCACCGGCCAGCAGGGCCAGAGTGTGGAGGGCACGGCCTGGACCCTCGGCGCGGTGGGCACGGCCCGCTGGCGAGGGGCCCGCCTCGCCGACGTCCTCAGGGCGGCAGGCACGGGCCCGCACGCGGTGGACGTCATGCCGCGCGGGCTCGACGCCGAGTACGTCCTGCCCGACACCGGCGAGAACCTGGGCCATGTGCGCCGACCGCTGCCCGTCGCCAAGGCGTACGAGGACGTGCTGCTCGCCTACGAGATGAACGGCGAGCCGCTGCCGCCCGACCACGGCCACCCCGTGCGCGTGCTCGCGCCGACCTGGGTCGGCATCGCCAACATCAAGTGGGTCGGTGACATCGAGGTCTCCGCCGAGCCGCTGTACTCGCCCTGGAACACCGACTTCTACCGGTTGTGGGGTGGGACGTACCCGCCCGAGGGCAGCGCGCCGCTGACCCGCCAGACCCTCAAGTCCGCCTTCGAACTGCCCTGGAACGCCACCCTCACCGCGGGCGGGCGGCAGCAGGTCACCGGCCGTTCCTGGTCGGGGCACGGAGGCGTGATCGGGGTCGAGGTCAGCGAAGACGGCGGCCGCACCTGGCGCCCCGCCCGGCTGCACGACGCCCCCGCGCGGGCCGGCTGGGTCCGCTGGTCGATCGAGGTGCGCCCCACCGCCACCGGCCCCGCCGAACTGCTCGCCCGCGCCACCGACAGCACCGGCCGCCGCCAGCCCGACACGACGCCGCACAACACCCAGGGCTATCTCTTCGACGCGGTGGTGCGGCACGCCGTGACGGTGGTCTGACTCCTGGCGTGGCACGCCGTGGCGGCGGTTCGACCTCCGCCGCGGCGCGCCGTGCGGGCAGTTGACCTGGTGCGCCGGGCGCGCCGTGCGGGAGCTTCGACCTCGCGCGCCGGGCGCCGTACCGGACGCTCGGCCTCCGGTCGGACGCACGGCACGCCGGGGGCACGGGGAACCGCGCGGGCGACCAGACGGCCCCTTCGTGCGGCCGACGGGCCGGGGACCGTGCGGCCGCGGGCGGGCCCGCCAGGAGCATGCTGTCCCGAGGAGCGGTTGCCCGGCGGTTCGGGAAAGACTCACCGCAGCGCTGGGTAGCTCCGACCTGACGGGCTGTCACAGACGGTTGATGGACACCTGCCGCTTTCGGGGCAGTCCCGGCGCCGTCCGGGCGTGAGCCCCAGCGGCCTCGCGCGCGTGCGCGGCACGGCGGCCGGCGTTCCCGGGTCCGCCGTGCCGGGCGCCTCAGGGCTGATGCGTTCTCAGCCAGCGAGATGAACTGATCGCGTGTGTATGCGTCGCTTCGGATGGTTTGCCCCGTTCGCCATTGAGCGGTGTGCATCATGAAGTCGCGGGTCACGGGTCTGGTGTGAATAGTGAGTTGGGTACTCGTGGCGGTCGGCGGCCGATGACCATGGTGTAGATCATCGGGCAGGTCCGGTTCTGGCGGGATGCCGGGTTCGGCTGCGCCCACGACACGGCCCCCGCCCACGATTCGTCAGCAGGTCGGCACACCGTGAGAACGCGGGAGGGCGCGGGGGATGCAGGAGCGGCAGCGGATCACCGCCCGCCACAGCGAACTGGATGCTCTCGCCGAGGAGTTGGGCAAGCACTCCAGGAGGCAGGCCGAGCGGCACGAACTGGCGGTCGCGGAGCGAAGTGTTGAACCGCCTGGCCGATCAGGTCCGGCCCGATGCCGGGCTGTCGCTCCGGCATCGGCGAAGGTGGCCGGGCGGGCAGTCCTGCTCATCCCGCACCGCAGCGACGCGGCCGACGAGGGCGGGCCCGGCGACTATCGCAAGGTCCTGGCGATCGTGCGGGAGGCGGACGGCCCGGTGCAGGTCAGGGCGGTCGGCGAGCGGCTGGGGCTGGACGCCTCGGTACACGGCAAGCTGGAACCTTCGCGGGCGAAGATGACCAAGCTCGCCGCCCGGGGCTGACTGCACAAGCGGGGCGACGGGCGGTTCACGGCACGTCCGTAGGCGCGCGGGGCGGGCCCGTAACTGACGGGCCCCCGACGGCAATGGGGATCGCCCTCCTGCTAGAGCACTAACGGCCGCTGAAGAAGTCGGTGAGGGCGGCGGCGACGGCCTCGGGCTGCTCCTCGGGGATGTAGTGACCGGCGTCGGGCACGATGACGCCGGTCACGTTCTCGGCCCACGGGCTGATGGAGGCCGCCATGTCCGGGATCGAGCCGTGGCTGCTGGAGATTCCGAGGACGGGCGCGGTCAGTCGCCGTTGCTCGAGTGCCGCGCGGTTCTTGCGCGCGGACTCGGCGGCGGCGCGGTAGTAGGCGAGGCCGGCGCGCAGGCCGCCATCGACGGCGAGGGCCGCGCCGTAGTGGTCGAGCTCTGCTTCCTCGAACGCGTCGGGCGCGAGGGACTTGGTCTTCAGGAACCAACTGATGTACTCCCGCTCGCAGCCGGCTATCAGCGTCTCGGGAAGATCGGGCACCACGTGGAACGCGAAGTGCCAGGTCTTGAACGCCGGAGTCGGGTCGAGGGGGATCGCTTCCGGCATGGTGATACCGGGAATTCCGGCGTCGAGCAGCGCGACCCCGTGCAGTCGGCTCTCGTAGTTCAGGGCGAGGGAGAAGGCGACCCAGGCGCCGATGTCGTGCCCGGCGAGCCAGTAGTCCCGCACGCCGAGCGCGTTCACAGCGGCCTGGATGTGCGCGGCGACCGTGTGCGTGTCGTAGCTGAGCTCCGGATGCTCGGAATTGCCTTGGCCCGGCCTGTCGATCGCTATGACCCGGAACCGATCGGCGAGAGCAGGCATGACCTTTCGCCAGGCCCACCACGTCTGCGGGAACCCGGTGAGCAGGACGACAGCCGGTCCGTCCGGCCGACCGCCTTCGACGGCGTGCAGGCGGACGCCGTCGGCGTCGACCCAGCGGTGCGTGAATCCGGCCAGGTCATGCAGGGGGAGGGCGGGGACGGGGTTGGTCATGGGAATCCTCCGTCGAGGCGGGTGGACCGTGATTCGACGCTAGCACGTCTTGAACTGATCAGTCCAAGATGGGAGAATGGGCCCCATGGCAGGCAAGAAGCAGTTCGACATGGACACGGTGCTCGACGCCGCGATGATCCAGTTCTGGCGCTCCGGCTACGCCGACACCTCGCTCGACGACCTGTCCCGGGCGACCGGCCTGAACCGCAGCTCGATCTACTCCTCGCTCGGTGACAAGGACGCGCTCTTCCTTCGCTGCCTGGATCGCTACGCCACGCGCTACGGCGACAAGTTCGACGCCGCCCTCTCGTGCGCGGCCGAGGACCCCGTCGCCGCCGTCCGTGCGTTCTTCGATGTCACCCTGGGGCGCATCGCCGACCCCGCCGTGCCCGACGGATGCCTGATGGCCCAGTCGGTCATGGCGAGTCCGGCGCTGAGCCCGAGCGTCGCAGAGCATGTCAAAGAGTTGTTCGGCCTACAGCGCCCGCGCCTGCGCACCGCGCTGAAGGCTGGCGGAATGTCCGACGAGAACGCCGAGGACTTCGCCGTACACGTAGCGGCCGTGAACCAGTCTCTCGCGGTGATGGGCAGGGCCGGGTCGAGCCCGGAGCAACTCCGGGCGATCGTCGGTGTGACCGTCGACGCGCTCGCGCGGGCGCTGAGACAGGTCGGATAGCTGGCACATCAAATTTCTGTCTGAGAGTCATAGGCGCTTCTCAATGTTCGGAGGGGCAGGACAGATGGCTGATGTAGCCGGCGTCGACCTTGGCGGGTTGGAGGAGTCGTCCCTCTGGGAGTGACGGAAATACGCATCACGGAGCCCTGCACGGCGGTGACCTGCGCCGATGATCAAGGTTCTCGAAGTCTTTGATCAGAACAGGGGTCGCGTTCGCGTGCCATCCTCCCCGATCGGTGTCCTGCAGCGCCACTGCCAGGGCACCGACTCCGCCTGCCCGGATCCGGAACCGCAGCAGTTCACCTCCCTGGCGGAGACGTTGAGCCGGATACCCGATCCCCGCCGGGTCCGCGGCCGTCGCCACCACCTGGGTTCCCTGCTCGCGCTGTGCCTGGTCGCCGTGCTCGGCGGAGCCAGGTCCCTGGCCGCCATCGCCCGCTTCGCCGCCGATACCGACTCCAGCCTGCGCGAACAGCTCGGGCTCGCCTCCAGCACACCGAACGGCTCCACACTGGGACGACTCCTCGCTCGTCTGGACGGCGACGCCTTGGACGACGCCGTGGGCGCCTGGCTCGCCCGGTACGCCGCCGACCCGGTGGACGAACCCGGTGAGACACTGATCGGCCTGGCCGTCGACGGCAAGACTGTGCGTGGATCCCGCACCGACGGCATGGCCGTCCACCTGCTCGCCGCCGCGCTGCACGGCTGCCAGACCGTGATCGCCCAGTGTCAAGCCGCCGCGAAGAGCAACGAGATCCCCGCCTTCGCCCCGCTGCTGGACCGGCTCGACCTGCGCGGCGTCGTCGTCACCGCCGATGCGATGCACACCCAGCGCACCCACGCCGAGCACGTCATCACCGCTGGCGGCCACTACCTCCTGGTCGTCAAGGGAAACCAGAAGAAGCTGCGCAAGCAGTTGCGGCGCCTGCCCTGGAGGGAGATCCCGCTGCAGGCCCCATCACCGGGGCCGGGCACGGCCGCCGCGAGGTCCGCCGCCTGAAGGTCTGCACCGTCCAGCCCGGCCTGCTCTTCCCGCACGCCGTCCAGACCATGGAGATCAAGCGCCGCCGCACCCACCGCAGGACCGGCAAGGTCCAGCCGAGGACCGTCTACGCGGTCACCAGCCTGTCGCCCGAGCAGGCCCGCCCGGCGCAACTCGCCCAACCCGTGCAGAACCACTGGTCGGTTGAGGCCCTGCACCACGTCAGAGACGTCACCTATAGCGAGGACGCCTCGCGAGTGCGCACCGGCACCGCACCCCGCGCCATGGCCACGCTGCGGAACCTGGCTATCGGACTCATGCGCCAAGCGGACTGGACCAACATCGCCGCCGCAGTCGATCACTACCGCTCACGCCCCCAGCACGCAACCGCCGCGCTCGGACTCACAGCTTGAGAACGCATCGCCCCTGCCGGGCGCCTGCAGCCTCATTGCTGGAGATGCCGCAAAACGAGTACCGCGTGATCGTGTTGCGAATTCTTTGGTCAGGCCCGCCCCAGTCCCTGGTACAGGCCACTCTCGAAATGCCCGTAAAGGGACACGATGCGTTCGTCGAAGAACGGTCGGATCTGCGTGAACAGGGCACCGGTCACCTTCTTGACCGGGTCCACCCAGAAGTAGCAGTTGAGCAGTCCGGCCCACGAGATGCTGCCAGCCGCACGTCCGTGCGGGCCAGGCTTCTCATTGATGTCGTAGGAGAACCCCCACTTATGCCTCTGACCGGGGAACTGGTCGAAGCTGTTCGACCAGGCCGGGTTGGCTGTGTGCATCTCCTGGACGTTCAGATCGCCGATCTGGTTGGTCATCATTTCTGCGACGGTTTGCGGTCGCAGAATGCGAACTCGATTCAGGGCGCCCCCGTTGAGCAGTGCCTGGAGGACACGAAGGTAGTCCTGCGGCGTGCTGAACGCGCCTCCGCCCCCCATGAAGAACTCGGGGCGTTGCGGAATCTCGAACGGCTCTGGCCTGAGGCTGCCGTCAGGCTGACGGGCGGCCAGTGTGGCAACCCGGTCACGCTGGTCGGTGCCGATCAGGAAACCTGAGTCCTTCATGCCCAGCGGCTCGAAGATGTTCTCCCGAAAGTACACCTCGAGCGACTGGTCCGTCACTTGCTCGATGAGCTTTCCGACCCAGTCCATGCTGATGCCGTACTGCCAGCGCTCTCCCGGATCGAACTCGATCGGTGCGCCGAAAGCGGCATTTTGGCAGGTGGTGATGTCCGGAAGCCCCGTGGCACCCTCATACCGGGTCAGCACCTCGCTCCAGTTGGCGTAGGTGTAGCCGGAGGTGTGAGTGAGCAGGTGGCGAACAGTGATCGGACGCTTCGCCGGCCGGAGAATCGGCATTCCACGGGAGTCGAACCCTTCCAGAACCTTGGGAGAAGCGAGCTGGGGCAGAATGTCGCTCGCTGGCTGCTCCGGATCGATTCTGCCCTGTTCCACGAGCTGCATGCAGGCGATGGCGGTGAAGTTCTTCGTCATGGACGCCAGCCAGAACACTGTATCCGGTGCCATCGGGGTCCCGGTATGAGCGTTGGCCTTGCCGAAGAAGCCCTCGTACGCGAGCCCCTTCGGCGTGGCGCCCATCGCTGCCACGCCCAGTGCCGTTCCGTCGTTGACGGAAGCGTGCAGCGAATCGTCGATCATCTCGAACCGCTTCGCGTGGCCGCGCTGCCATCCTGTAAGGCCGCGAGCCGACGCCGGAGGCGCTCCCAGCGCCTCCACGCCGAGCGACCCAAAGGCGGCTCCAGCAACCATGAGACCGCCTCGTGCAAGCACTCCACGGCGACCGATATCAGGCATTGCCAAACTCCTTTGTGATGACACGAGAACTACCGACACACTGGCCGGCTACGGTGAGGAGTCGTCGTGCGGCAGGAAGACACCTACTAGTGGCTGACGATCCGCCACCGGGCGACAGACAGGCGCACGTTGACCCCGGGGTCCGAGACGGGGCACCGGTCGGTCCTCTCGACATTTCGCATGAGGGATCTGCGTAGGCCTGGACCGCTGGCCCGTTCGCCGGACTACGGCTCAACCATGGACCTTGCCAAGCCGTGCGTCCAATACGTATCGCGCCCTCTGTGATACCTTGCGGCTCACAGAGGGTAAGGAGCTTGTGGCACGGTCATGGTTCGGCGTGCTGAAGTCTCCAGCAGGTGACTGTATGCGGGCGAAATGCGTTGAGGATCAGCGGCATTCCCGGTGGAAAGGTCACGGACAATCCTCCGCACCTCGTCCTGACACTTTGCCATGCAAAGCACCAGCGGTCGCCTGGCTGAATGTGCATTCTGCCAGGCCACATCCTGATGGCCCAGTTGAGGGCAGTGCGTGGGGAAAAGCGGAGAAGCAGCGAAACGGGCCTTCCGGCTGATCCTCGTCCGTGGCTCGTTCTTGGGTTGTTTGCAGGGCCGTCGACTTCGAGGCGCAGCAGCATCGCCGGGCAGTGGGCGTGTGCTGCGATATGGCAGACATGTCTTTGTGCGGAAGACGTCTGATGGGCGTGGTCACCCAGGAGCCGGCCCCGATGTTGGCGCGGTCGGCGAGGGCGGGCGCGCCCTGGCGTTCGCAGATCCGGATGATGCGGTGGGTGCGGGCCGCGGTCAGGTCGTGGGTGCGGCCGCGCAGTGCGGGCGAAATCCACAGCGCGCAGTGCGGGCGGGATTCACAGCAGTTTGTCCGCGGGGTCGGCAGCGAGCTGCACGTTCACGCCGTGGTGGCGGTGCTTTCGGGAGAGGTCGGCCCGGCTGTCATGGACCCGGTCGCACTCGGTGAGCGTTCCGTCGAGAAGGATGTGATCGGGAGCCCTTTCCCGCAGGACCCGCAGTAGTCCGGGCGCCCGGCGGGACGGATGGCCGACGGCGGCGGTGACGTAGGCGTGGGCGGTGCCGACGGATATGCCGAACCCGGCGGCGATCTGCGCGAGCGTGTCGTGTCGGCGGAGGTGGACCAGGCCGACGAGAGCACGCTGGTGAGGCGGGAGCTTGCAGCGGCGGTCACTCTCACGTGTGACGATGAGCATGGTCACCCACCCGACCAGAGCGTGCGGGAGGTCGAGTGCGGCAGGACAGGGAACCCACGAGGCTCCTGCGCTGATGAGCTGAGACGTCGAACATCTCTCTCAACGGCACAGGAGCCTCGTGCGTTGCGGGAACATCGTGAGCGACGTTCTCGGCCTCTCCCGCGATGACGACCAGAAGAACCGCATCCTCCGCATGGTGGTCGGCGGCATCCATGCTCGATAGGGGCGAGGCGGGACCGGCTCCGGTCCGCCGACCACCGTGCGCATGCCGGAGCCCGCGACCGGTCGTGGGGGCCCGGCCGGCACGGCCGGGCACGCACTCCGGAGGAGCCGGTGGTTATCGTGTCTGACTGTAGTCGAGCCAGGTGCCGGCCGGCCGGACCTGGCCGACGCCCGGGCGGCCGTAGTCGCACACCCCTGTGGGGAAGGCCCGGCGTAGCTGTGCCCGCTGTGCCCGGGTGAACCGGACCGGGTAGTCAGCGAAGTCGAGCGGCCGCAAGGCGCATTTGAGCGTGTTCTCGGCCAGCGGTTCTCCTGCCTGCTGCCGCGGGTCTGCGCCCACCGGATACTGCGCGGCGCACGGTCCGGTCGCCGGGTCGGTGATCGGCGCCTGGACGCGGTGGGTGGGGGACAGGTAGCAGCCATCGCCCAGGTCCCTGGGCTTGTCCGCTGTCACTTTGGCCTGCCGGCTGCGCGTGGAGTGGTCGGCCGCGATGCGAGTGAGCCACTCATCCATCGCGGCGAGTTCGAAGCTGTTGGCCGCCGCCATGCCCTCGGGGGTGTACTGGCTGTCGATGATTACTTGGTTGGCGCTCGTGCCGTTGGCTTGCCGAAGCCGTGCTCGCATCACCGACGACCACTGGGTGGTGTGGATGTCGAGCAGCGGCCCCTCGAGATCGAGGTCGACGCGCTGATCGATGATGGGTGTCGTCGCCAGGCCCAGGCCTCCGTTGACGAGGATGTCGTCGCGGTAGACGGCCTTCAGCGCCTTCGGGTGCGCCTTGCTTCGCTGCGGCACGGGAGCCCCGTAGGCGTCGAACCCGCCGATCGCGGTGTTGAGCGCGACGAATTGCGCTGCGGTGATCTGCCGGTGCCGCAGAGCGGCCAGGCCGTACTGCACGCCCTCGTTGTCCAGTTGGCTGCGCACCATTCCGGTGCGGGGATCCCGGCCGAGTTGGTTGGCATACTGTTCGGCGGCGGCGCACTTCACCCCGGTGGGGTTGGAGGTGCGGTTCCAGATCGCGGCGGGCGGGATGGCACTGTCGTCGGCCGCGATCTCCTTGTTGCAACTGTCGCTGGCCGTGTTGCGGTTGGCGTAGCTGGAGTCCCAGGACGTGCAGCTCCCGTAGCTGGGGAAGCCCGCGACGGCTTGCCGTTGCGCCGCGGTGAAGTCCGTCTCCGTACCCTTGAAGAAGTTCACCAGGAGCCTGCAGTCGTCTGCCGCGTTCAGGACGGTGAAGGGGTCCGGGAAGGAGAAGCCGGGCACGATGCCGTCAAGGATGCCGGGGTAGGCGTCGGCGATGTCGTACTGCTGTATCGAGCCGCCCGAGCCACCCCAGCCGATGGTGTGCGCCACCGGACCGTAGGTGTTGATGAAGTGCTCCTTGACCATCATCGCCGCCTCGGCGGAGAGGATGGTGCTGCAGTTGTTCTCCAGCACGTTGAGGCTGGAGGACGCGACGGCGTACCCCTGGGACAAGAACAGGTCGTTGAGAACGCCGCCGGTGGTGTTCCCCTGGTGATAGCCGCCGTTGCAGCCGCCTCCGAAGGTGTAGACGAGGCGCTGGTTCCAGCCGTGGTCGGGGCGCAGTGGCGAGGGGGCACTGCCGTCGTACAGAGCGGCGATCTGGTAGACGGCCCGGTCGATGGTTCCGGTCTCCACTCGGACGACGTAGGGGACGGTGCGCCCGTCGACCGTGGCGGTGGCCAGGTCCTTGGGCCGGGTGCCGGGGTCGGCCAGAGGCGCGTAGGCCCCGCCGGTGGTGCGGTACTCGTAGCTGACCACGGTTGGTGCCGAGCACAGCGGCTGTGTGGAGGGGCTCAGGCCGAAGGCGGTCGTCTCGCAGTAGAAGGGGTGCTGCTGCGGGCCGGCGAACACGGGGCCGGAACGGGGGTGATCGATCACCGTCAAGGTCGCGGCCTGTCCCCCTGCGGTGGCCGAGATCAGGTTCTCGCCCGGTCGCAGACCGGTCACCAACCCGAGCAGGGAGCCGTCACCTTGCCGCGTGAACCGGTCGCTGACGATGTGACCGTCCGCCGTCACACGGACCGCGCCGTGGTTCGGCGGATCGATCCGCACCAGCACTTCCCCTCCGCTGACGAACTGCGGCCGGGGATTGGAAACACTGCTGATCGCGAGGTGGTGGGAGCGTCCCGACGGAACGGGTGCCGTTCTCCCCGTCCCCGAGGGCGAATTCGAGGCCGCGGACGCAGGGGGTGTCGCCGCACCGAGCAGCACACATACCACCGCTGCCAACGCGGTGGTCAATCGATTCCTGAATGGGGTCACTGACGGCTCCTGGGAGGCGTGATGATCAAGATGTCGACACCTGGGTGCCCGCGGGCCCGACGAGGCGCACCGACTGATTTCCGCGGGCGTGGCGGATCGAATCGCCATATGAATGACGCGGTTGCGCCTGCCCGTCGCCTCCCGGTCCGCCACCGGTTGCGCTCGGTGTGGAACGCCTACCGTCGTCGGCGGGACGGTGGACCAGGCCGCAACGCGGCCGCCCGGTCGGCAGGGGCGTGTCCTCGGATGAGCTCGCGCTTGAGGATCTTCCCGGTGCTCGTCATGGGCAGCGTGTCGACGAACTCGACGATGCGGGGGTACTTGTACGCGGCGAGCCGTTCCTTGGCCCAGGCGCGCAGCTCTTCGGGGGTGATCCGGGACGCGTCGGTGGGGACGACGACAGCCTTGATGTCTTCGCCGTGGGACGCGTCCGGGATGCCGATGACGGCGACCAGTGAGACTTCCTGGTGTGTCATCAAGAGCTCCTCGATCTCGCGCGGGTACACGTTGTAACCCCCTCGGATGATCATGTCCTTGGAACGGTCGACGATGTAGAAGTAGCCGTCCGCGTCCTTGCGGGCGAGATCACCGGTCCGCAGCCAGCCGTCCCGGGTCGCCTCCGCGGTCGCTTCCGGGTTCCGCAGGTAGCCCTTCATGACGTTGTGCCCCCTGACGGCGATCTCGCCGACGGCTTTCGGGTCGTCCTCCACGGTGTTCCAGTCGCCGTCGACGAGTCGCATCTCGACGCCCGGGATCGGTACCCCGATGGACCCGGGTCGCGGCTCCTCGCCCCGTACGGAGAAGGAGACGACCGGGGATGTCTCCGACAGTCCGTACCCCTCCAGAATCGTGACGCCGAACCGCTCGCGGAAACGGCGGTGGATCTCGACGGGCAGAGCGGAGCCTCCGGACACGGCGATGCGCAAGGTGTCCGTGATCGCCGCCGGGTCGAGCTCCCCGGCGGCGTCGTGCACCGCCGACAGCAGACCCCAGTACATCGTCGGCACGCCAGCGAAAACGGTGACCCGCTCGGCCACGATGAGTTGGAGCGCGGCCTGAGGTTCGAACCGGGGCATCATGACCACGGTGCCGGCGTAAGCGACGGCCCCGTTCTGGACGACGGTCTGACCGAACGAGTGGAACAGCGGCAGCGTCGCCAGGTACGTGTCGGGACGCTCCGCGTCGCAGCCGAACACCGCGGCGCCGCACAGGGCGTTGGCGCGCATGTTGCGATGCCGCAACTCGGCCCCCTTGGGGCGGCCGGTGGTACCGGAGGTGTAGAGGATCACGGCGGTGTCCTCGTCATCGGTGGAGGTGGTCTCGAAGACGGTGTCCTGGTCCGCCCACGGCAGCGGCAGGGATGCGTCGGCCGGGATCACGAAGAGGTGCGAGCACCCCTCGGCCCGCTCGAACCCCTCACGGACCGCCACGTGCATCGGCAGGTGAGGCGTGCCCTCGAAGGCGAAATATGCCTTCGCGCCCGAATCATTCAAGTGGTAGGCGATCTCCTGGCCCTTGAGCAGGATGTTCAGCGGCACGACCGCGGCGCCCGTCTTGAGAATGCCGAAGTACACCATGGTGAAGGCCGGCGTGTTCGGGCATGACAGGGCAACGGTGTCGCCTCGTCCGACACCGCGGGACTTGAGCAGGTGGGCCACTTGTGACGCCGATGCCGCGAGTCGCGCGTACGACAGCCGGATGTCACCGCTGACGACCGCCGTCCGGGCGGGGAAGGCGGCTACCGCTTCGTCCAGAAGGCCGGCGAGGTTCGTCATCTGTCAAAGGCTCCTCTCGGTGCGATGTACGACCCGACGAGGAGACGGGTTCATCGGCTTGGCTGCTCGGACTGCGTGAACGGGTCGCCCTCGGCGCGCGCGGACTGGTGAACGCGGCCCGTGACTCGGACGCGGCTGTGACACCGACTGCTCCAGGCGGGAAGACGGGCCCCGGCGACGACCTCCGTCAGTACGCGTGAAAACCCGCGCTTTGCGGCCCAGCCGACCCGCTTCCACCATCCGCCGCAGGACCGGCGGCGCGGCGCACGGCGGCCCATTATCTTCGATGTACATCGAGTCGGCGGTCGCCGTGAGCGTGTCCGGGCCGATCAGGTCGGACAGCTTGAGCGGGCCCATCGCGCGGGCGCAGCCCAGCAGCCGGCCCAGCGCTGCGTCACGCTCCGCCGTAGTGGTCTTGTCCCACTCGACGGCCGTGCCCGGCGACTTGGACGGCACGGCACGGCCGGACTCCAGCGCCTCGCCGGTCGCCTCGGCCGGCCGGACGTCGAGTCCGGCCCGTGCGAACACCTCTACGATGCCCGAGCCCATCTGACCCGCACCGACCACTGCCACGCGTTGGATGTCACACACTTGCCGACTCCCTTGTCTGACACTGAGTACCCATATTCCATGGCACTCAGTATCCTGTCTAGCGTCCACTGCGAGGCGCTTTCGCTCAGGGCGAAGCATCAGCGCAGGGCTCACGGCGGTGGCGGACGGTCCTGACGGAGCCGCACGCGTGCGCGGTGGAGCGGGCGGCTCGCACCACGCGCTCCGCTCCCCGAGTGTCGGCGGGCCGTCCGGGGCCGCCCGGCCCGGCCCGGCCCAGTGCCGGCAGGTCCTGTCAAAGGGGGCCTATGCCGGCCCCTCCCGGAGTTCGGTCTCGATACGTTGGACGATCTGCCACATCGGGATGCCGCGCCGCGTAATCAGGACCACCGATTCCTCCGGCTCGCTCCAGGTGCGGTGGACCAGGTCCAGGGCGGGTTCGACGCTCGCCGCCACCTCACCCCGCCCGCCGGAGCGCAGCCAAGCGCGCATGCCGTGGTTATGTGCGGCTACGACGCCGGCGGCGATCACTGAGGCGCGGGCACCGCCGTCCGGCAGGTTGGCGAACCGGCGGATCAGGTAGTCGGCCAGCGCCCGCTCGTAGCGCCAGACGACGGAGAGCTCGTATGCCTTGAGTGCGGGCACCTTCCGGGTCAGGGCATAGCGCTTGACGGAGTAGTGGACGTTCGCGGCGTACATCCGCATCACCATGCGCGCTGCTCCGCAGGCCCTGCCCACCGGGTCGGGGTCGTGTTCGCCTTCGTTCAGGTAGTCCACCATGTCGGCCAGGGCTTGTTCGTGATCGGGAAAGATCACCTTCTCCTTGGTCGGGAAGTACCGGAAGAAGGATCTGCGGCCGACTCCGGCCAGCCGGACGATGTCATCGATGGTCGTCTCCTCGTAACCGCGTTCCGCGAAGAGTTCGAACGCGGCAGTGACCAACTGGGACCGGATGGGTGCCTTGCCGTCCTCCGGTCCCCGAGTCGGACTTTCCCGTCGGCTGTCGTGTGGACCACTCATGCGACGACGATACCGCGACGGGTGCGTATGGCTGACACTGAGAGTGCATAATTCAGGGTACTGAGTACCCTACCCCTGTGGAGCCACGATGAGCGACGACTTCGGCTACTTCCGGACCTCCGAGGAGCACGAGATGCTCAGGGCCACTGTCCGTTCGCTCGCCCAAGCGAAGATCGCCCCCCATGCGGCGGAAGTCGACGAGCGGGGCCGCTTCCCGCAGGAGGCGCGCGAGACGCTGGAGGCCAACGGTCTGCACGCCGTCCACGTGCCCGAGGCGTACGACGGCGCGGGCGCCGACGCGCTGTCCACGGTCATAGTGATCGAGGAGGTCGCCCGGGTGTGCGCGTCCTCCTCGCTGATCCCCGCGGTCAACAAGCTCGGCTCGTTGCCGGTGCAGCTATCCGGATCCGAGGAGCTCAAGGCGAAGTACCTGGGTGCGCTGGCCCGGGGAGAGGGCCTGTTCTCCTACTGCCTGTCCGAGGCCGACGCCGGCTCGGACGCCGCCGCGATGACGACCCGCGCGGTGCGCGACGGTGATGCCTACGTGCTCAACGGGGTGAAGCGCTGGATCACCAACGCAGGTGTCTCCGATTTCTACACGGTCATGGCGGTGACCGACCCGGGCAAGCGCTCCAAGGGCATCTCGGCGTTCGTGGTCGAGAAGGGCGACGAGGGAGTGTCCTTCGGTGCCCCGGAGCGGAAGCTGGGCATCAAGGGTTCCCCGACTCGCGAGGTCTACTTCGACGACGTCCGCATCCCGGCCGACCGGATTATCGGCGGTGAGGGAACCGGCTTCGCGACCGCGATGAAGACCCTGGACCACACTCGCATCACCATCGCCGCCCAGGCGCTCGGCATCGCGCAGGGCGCGCTGGACTACGCCAAGGGGTACGTGCGCGAGCGCAAGCAGTTCGGGAAGCCGATCGGCGATTTCCAGGGCATCCAGTTCATGCTGGCCGACATGGCGATGAAGCTGGAGGCGGCCCGCCAGCTCACCTACGCCGCCGCGGCCCGCTCCGAACGTTCCTGCACCGGCGGCGGGGACCAAGAACTGACCTTCTTCGGCGCGGCCGCCAAGTGCTTCGCCTCCGACGCGGCCATGGAGATCACCACCGACGCCGTTCAGCTCCTCGGCGGCTACGGCTACAGCCGCGACTACCCGCTGGAGCGCATGATGCGCGACGCAAAGATCACTCAGATCTACGAAGGCACCAACCAAGTGCAGCGCATCGTGATGGCCCGCAACCTGACCTGAGGTGCGTTGAGCCCCTTCCTCATCGGTGCGTCACCGCTCGTTCGAGCTGATCGCTCTCCGAAATCCATCTCGTGGACGAGATGAAGGACTGCCGGCTGTCGTCATGGTGATCCGTCGACATGGCCGACCGCAATGCAGCAACGCGGGGCCGTCGAGTGGGACGGGCGGAGTGAACGAGGCTTCTGTTTTAGGGAGAGTGTGAAGTCTTTCTCGAACAGCCTGGGTCCGCGGTGGGGCACGCGCACCGTACCCCGGCGCCTTGCGCCTTGATGCGCCTTGTCGGCCCAGCACCGGATGCTGGCTGCGGACAGGGCGTCGATGACGCCGCGGTTCGGCCGCGCGGATGTGAAAGCACAAGAAGCACGGGGTGAGCGTCCAGGTCATCGTCGATCCGCTCGACCGTCTGCTGTGGGCATCACTCACTCCCCCGGAGCGACCCACGCCGGGCGGAAGTTGGCGGCCGCTCACCTCAGCGATCAACACCGGGAGGAAGTCGCGGACGGCTGTGTGATGCCCAGGCTGAGCGTGGACGTTTCGCGGGCGGAGATTCCCGTGCGCGAGACTTACCGGCGCCGCATGGCCGAACTCGTTCCGACGCCGGCTCCTGCCATGAGGGGCACCCCGGGTGAGCAGCCTCAGCACGCCTGGACGGCCGTGGCCACCATCATCGGTGCCGTCACGGTCGCCCGGGCCGTGCCTGCCGGAGAAGAATCGCGAGAGGTCCTCGGAGCCGCGCTCACTGCTGTCTCCCGGCTTGTCGTGGAGGCGTGACCCAGGGCCCGGATGCCGTGCGCACGTCCCGTCCGCTGGGCTTGCGCGACGCTGGTTGCCGAGAGGTGCACCCCTTCGGCAGCTTCTGGCCCACCGAGTGGACCGCAGCCTCGCCCTCTTCCATGAGGTAGAAGGAGGTGACCGACGGGGTTTCCGCTCGCGTCCGCACAACACGCATCCGCCGGAAGCCTGTCCAGCCGACCCCGCAACCCGCACAGCCGTCGAAGCTTCCTCGGAGAGTCACCGGCGGTCTGCGTCATATCCCTTAGGGAGAACGATGATGCTGATGCGAGTGTTCAAGATGGAAGGAGGGTGCAAAATCACCCCTAAGAGCCCCTGGAGGCCCCCTTGATCCGCAGCCCCGTGGACGTGTCCACCCACAGTGGATCACCCCCAATAACCCACCGCACACAGGAGTGTCTCCCTGACCCCAGCCTTCTGTAACACGCTTCAGATCAGACGAGAATCGTGCCGCCATCGATCGTCAGTACGGTGCCGGTCGTGTAGGACTGGCCGAGGAGGTACAGGTACGCCTGCGCGACGTCCTCGACTTCGCCTACGCGTCCGACGGGCAAGGAAGTTCCGATGCTTTCGAACATTGCCTCGCGATCGGTTTCGCTCAGGCCCGACCAGAGAGGGCTGCGAACCACGCCAGGAGAGACTGCATTGACCCTGAGCGGAGCCAGTTCCACCGCGAGCGCCCTGGTGAGGGCCTCCACCGCACCGCAGATGCTGGCCGCGACCGCCCACCCCGGGCCGGGTCGGTCTTTGGCCGTGCCGGTCGTCAGCGTGATCGAACCGCCCGGCCGCAGATGTGCGGCGGCGGCGCGTGCCGCGTTCAGGGCGCTGAAGAAGCGCAGGGTGAAGAAAGACCGCGCCTGCTCCATATCGAGCGTGTCGAGCGGCATTAGGGTAAGTGGTTCGCCAGCGGTGTAAACCAGGTGGTCAAATTCTCCAAGGCCCGCGAGGAAGGTCGCCGTCTCGTCTGCGTCGGCGAGGTTCACCGCGTATCCTTCGGCACCGCTCGGCAACGCCGTCAGGGCCTTGTCGACGCTTGCCTGTCGGCTCGAGGCGACGACGACCTGTGCGCCCTCAGCACTCGCAGCCAGAGCCGTTGCCAGCCCGATGCCCGAGGTGCCGCCCAGTAGAACGACGCGCTGCCCGGTGAGATCCATGGTGACCAAGCCTTCCAAACGATCGTGGTGTCAACAGGCCCGATTTCGGGCCGCCCTCTTTACCCCTCCATAGTCGAGGAATTCTCGTCTTCGCGTCCAAGACCTATTAGGTCCGAAGTCATACCTTGCGGATATCACGCCGGAGGGCACCACCCGCGCCGGCAAGGAGATGCGCGCCCTCCTGGCTCGGCGGGAGTCGTACTGTCCCGGCTGCTTCGCCTAACGACACTGTGCGACTTGACTGCTCGGTCCGTTGCCCGGGGCGAGCGAGTCAGGGCTCCTGGGCCGTCGCCGCCGACGACCGGGCGGCATGACGTGCACCCATACCCTGCGGGCGGACCGGGCGATCAGCGGCGGTCGTCGTGCGCCGGATGCCACCCAGTTCGTCTCGGCAGCACCCTCACGAGCTGTAATGCCCTGCGGCTATCACTCGCACGCAGATGGGTATTGGACACCTTCCGATCGCGGAAGCCACCGTTGAGCCCACCCCCGCGCACGGCGGTTCTCCGCCCGCAGTCGAAGGTCCGTACGGTCCGGCGGTGCCGCGCGGTGAGGCCGCAGACCTAGGGCCTAGGGCCTAGGCGCGATGCCTTGCACATGGACACCGTCCGTGACTGTGCACGCAAGGAGCTGGTGCTGGGTAACCCAGGTACTGCTGAGGTCTGAGAAAGGGCGATGGATGGACCTTGACCTGCGAAAGCTGCGCTACTTCATGGCGCTGGCCGAGTATCTCAACTATGGGCGGGCCGCCGAAGCCCTGCACATCGCCCAGCCCGTGCTCTCGCGACAGATCAGGGCGCTCGAAAGTGAACTGCATGTTCAGCTTTTCGTCCGAGACAAACGGAGAGTCGAACTGACCCCAGCCGGTCGGCAACTCCTATGCGACGCCCCGCCTCTGCTCACCGGTGCAAAGGCTTTGCAGCGGCGGGCGAACATAGCGGCCAGGGGGGAGGAAATCTTCACGGTGGGGTTCATGCCCGGGCTGATCGTGACATCGGCTGTGCGTGCACTGGCATCCGAACATCCCGCTCTGTCTGTCGACGTGGTCCGCAGCGGCTGGGAGGACCAGACTGAGATAGTGCGTAACGGCCGTGTCGACGTGAGCTATGTACGACAGCCCGTCAACTCGCGTGGGCTGCGCGTCCTGGACTTGTTCGCCGAGGCGCGAGTCGCCGTCCTGCCCGGCGACCACAGGCTCGCCGGAAAGGGACCGGTGAGCATCAAGGACCTGGCGGCGGAACATCTGCTCCAGCACCCCGATGCGGTCCCGGAATGGCGTGACATCGCGGCGGAAATGCAAGAGAACCATCCTCGAAAAAAACGGGACAATGCCTACACCGTCGAGGAGAAACTTGAGCACGTGGCCTGCAACCGCGGCATCGCCATCCTGCCGGAATCGGCGGCGCTGTTTTACCGCAGGCCGGACCTCGCGTATCTCCACATTCACGACATCGGGCCGAACCACGTCGGCCTCGCATGGGATGCAAGCCGCCGGAGCCCCCTCATCAGCGAGTTCGCGGACATCGCCGCGAAGTACCCCCCTTTCCCAGGCGATGCGTCCGCCCCGGGGGAGGATGGATCAGACGGAGTGTCGCGGCGATGAGGCGGCGGTTGTAGTCAAAGTTCGGGGCCGGCGATCGCGCATCAGAGGGGTCGGGTGAAGCTGGTGGCGAATCGACACTTCTCTCCGAGCCGGTCGGTACGACCCCTCTTCTTCCCCACCCCATCAGTACCTTCACGGCACCACAGAAGGCGGATGAGGTCTTGGACACCGCGAGCGGGTCGGCGCCAGAGTGAGTATCAGAATCGCCCGCACGCCTCCGCGGTCCATTCAGCCGGTCGACCTCCGCACGGAGTGGGCCGGCGCCGGTCCTGCCGGCTGATCGCTTCTCTTCCCCTCTCTTCCCCGAGGCACCTCCCATTCACTGAAGGACATGACTCATGAAGATCGCTTTCCTCGGCCTTGGCCGTATGGGCCGCGAACTGGCCGCCCATCTTGTTGCCGACGGCCATGACGTCACAGTGTGGAACCGGACCAGCAGTGCGACCGTTCCCCTGATCGATCAGGGTGCCCATGCGGCGGTGACGGCGTACGACGCGGTGGACGGTGCGGACGCCGTCGTCACCGCCCTGTTCGGCCCTGACGCGGTCCGCCAGGTCGTGGTGGAAGGGGAACTCCCCCTCGCTCCCGGCGCCCTGTGGATCGATGTCACGACCATCTCACCCGCCGACGCGACATCGTTCCACACTTGGGCGACGGAACAGGGGGTCGATTACGTACACGCACCCGTCATCGGTTCGCTTGCGCCCGCCCGCGCCCGGAAGCTGGGTGTGCTTTTCGGTGGCACTCCCGGAGCGGTGGCCCGGGCGCAAGAGATCGTCGTATGGGCCGATGGCGCCAAGGTCAAGACCTACGAGACCGCCGGAAAGGCCGCGGCAGCCAAGCTCATCGCGAACATGACGGTGGCCCTGGGCATACAGGGGGTGGTTGAAGCGTTGCGCCTTGGGCATTCCAACGACCTTGACACCGACGAGATCCTGTCGACCCTGGACCTGACCATGCTGGCCGGAATGAGGGCGCTCAAGGGCGACGTGATCAGCGCGGGCACCTTTGACGACACGCAGTTCTCCGCAGATCTGCTGGCCAAGGACATCCGCCTGATGCTGCACAGCAGCCAGTACGCACTGCCCGCCGTCGCCGCGACCTTCGAATCCTTGCAGACCGCTGTACGCGCAGGCCGTGGGGACGACGACTTCTCCGTCATTGCGGCTGGCGACGCGAGGTAACGGATGCATCCGGCGGGGCCGACCGTAAACCGCTTGTGCGTCGTCCTTTCGCACGTCGCCCTGGCGTGCTGCCGCTCCAGCGGCGCTTATGACATCGATCACAGGAAGAGACCGCGATATGCATCACCAAGTCCTTGCCCCTTCTGCGCCCTTCGACGGGGACACGGTGATCGACATCGTGGCCAAGTTGCTCATCGCGGTTGCGGAACGCAGAGGACTTCCCCCGAACAAGCTGGTTGGCCTGCTGTCGGATCAAGCAATGGCCGAGCTCTACCGCATGGCCCTGCGGAGCACTTTCGACCGAGCGGCCCTGGCCCCCGGTGCGGCTCATGGTCACACGGACAGTGGTGGGCCGTCGTCCGTATGGGAACGCTGGTTGTCCAGCCGGAGAAGCGGCGCGCGCGCACAATTGTGCGTCGTGAGTGGGTTCTACGCGTCGTGACGGACCTCGGTAACCCCGATCCCGACGTCGCGAAGGATCCGGCTGGGGCTGGGCGAGTCGGGCCGTGGCCAGTATGCGGAAAGGATCCGGATGTTCCGGTGGGTACGGGCGGCGGTCAGGCCGTGGGTGCGGCCCGGCAGGGCGGGCGAGAGCCATAGCAGCCGGCCGCCGGGGTCGGTGACGACCTGCACGTTCACGCCGTGGCGTCGGTGTCTGCGGGAGTGGTCGACCAGGGTCTGCGGGAGTGGCCGGCCAGGCCGTCGCCGACCCGGTCACACTCGGCGAGGGTGCCGTCGAGCAGGACGACGTCGGGTTCGTGCCCGCGCAGCGTACTCAGCAGACCCGGTGCACGTCCCGGCGAGCAGGTCGACGACCGGCGCTGGTGCGGGCAAGGGCGGGGGACTCGCTGATCCCGAACCCGGCGGCAACTCCGCGGCGCCGGAGTGGGCACCTACCGCTGGGTGACCGAGCGCTCCTTCGCCTGACCGCACGGCTTCCGGCGCTTGCGCATCCGGTGGCAGCGACGAGCCGACATCCGCGAAGCGTTCCTGAAACTCGCCTGCTGCCTGATCACCCAGCGACAGCCCCGCTCATGATGTCGACCGTTGTTTCGACAGCCCACGAGTTGACGCAGCGACTGTGAGCTCACGGTGCTGTGGTGACCGCTCCCGTCGGCCCCAGGACCGCCAGGACCTTCCAGGGCGGCGCGGCACTCGCAGGCGCTCGCATCTGCGCCGGTGCCGCGCGACGGTGCCCGCCGCGCGACGGTGCGCGGCTGCACCAAGGACCCGCAGGGGCGCTTGCCTACAGGAGGCCGGGGGCCGACCTTCTTGCCGTGTACTGCGAACCGGGCGCCGACACACTCCCGTTCCGGCTCTTTGGCCGGGAGCGGGACATCCGGAAGCGGGACATCGGGGGCCGGCAGCCTGACGCCCTTCACGCCATTGCCGTCTGCCAGGCCGCATGGGACAACGTTCGTTATGTATCGATCGCTATTCTATGGCGGTGGGTCGCGCTGTCCGCTGTGCGGCAATGTCGATGGGAAGTAGAGATCATGACAACGAGTTACACGCACGCCCCGACCGAGACGGTGAGCGTTGCCGGCACCTCTTTCGCATACCGGGAGGTAGGCGCCGACGGCGGCGGCGTCCCCGTCGTCCTCCTCCATCACTTCACCGGCGTCCTGGACGACTGGGACCCGGCGGTCATCGACGGCCTCGCCGCCGAGCGGCGCGTCATCGCCTTCGACGGCCGGGGTGTCGGCCGTTCCGAGGGTGTGACGCCCGACAGCGTCGAGGCCATGGCCGAGGACGCCGTGGATTTCGTGGAGGCGAGCGGACTGGGAGCCGTCGACCTGCTGGGTTTCTCGCTGGGGGGCATGGTCGCCCAGGTCGTGGCCCAGCAGCGGCCCGATCTCGTTCGGCGCCTCGTCCTGGCCGGCACGACTCCCGCAGGGGGCCCGGGAGGCGGAAGGACCGGAGCCGTACTACAGGACGCGGTGCAGCAGGCATCCGCACAGGGCAAGCACCCGAAGCACTTCCTGTTCTTCTCGCCCACGCCCACCAGCCAGGCGGCCGCGGACGCCTTCCTCGCCCGACTTGACCAGCGCACCGACGACCGCGACGTCCCCGCCTCGAATGAGACGATCGGCGCTCAGCTCACCGCGCTTGCCAAGTGGGAGCAGAGCGCCCCCGCACTCCCCTTGGAATCCCCCGCCAAGCCCACCCTGGTCGTCAACGGTGATGAGGACACCATGCTGCCGACGATCAACTCCTTCGCCCTGGCGCAGCAGATCCCCGGCGCCCAGCTCAGCATCTACCCCGACGCCGGGCACGGCGCGATCTTCCAGCATCACAGCCTGTTCGTCCAGCAGACGCTCGACTTCCTCCGCGACTGAACCACCCCTCGCCCGGCGGGTAGCGCCACACCCCGCCGGGCGGTAGGAGCGTCTCCATCTTTCCTGCTCAGGGCCCTGGTGTTGCCTGGGCATCGAGCAGGACCGTCCGCATGACGTCAAGAAGGGGCTGCCGTGCACAACCAGCAGACCAGCATCGGGAACGTTCCAGGCGACCGGTGGCCGAGCTCGACGGCCCCGACCAGGCTGCAGACTCCCGCGATTTCGGTGTTCGGACCGCTGTCAGTCGTACTCGACGGTCACACCGTCCAGCTCGGCCCTCCTCGGCAACGGGCCGTGCTGGCCGTGCTGCTGATCGAAGTAGGCCGTGTGGTGCCCGTGCCGGCCATGGTGGATCGTCTGTGGGGCAGCGAACCGCCTCAGCAGGCGCTGGCGTCCCTCCACTCGTATGTGTCGCGGCTGCGCAAGCTGCTTTCCAGTTGGCCACTTCCCAGCGGCTCCCGCCTGAAGATTCGTTATCAACCGCCCGGGTACGTCCTCGTCGCCCCGGCGGAGGAGATCGACGCAGCCCGGTTCGAACGACTTGCGGACGAGGGACACCGGGCCGCACGCGATGCGGACCACGCTCTCGCGTTCCATCTGTTCGGCGCCGCTCTGAGCACCTGGACCGCCCCTCCGTTCGAAGAGCTCGCCGAATATGCGTTCGCCAGCCAGGAATCGATCCGTCTGGGGCACGTCCGCCTCAGCGTCATCCAGCAGCGGGCCGAGATGGCCTTCGTCCTGGGGCTCGACTCGGTGACGTTGCCCGAGCTCGAGAGCGAGGTCAATCGCAACCCGCTGGAAGAGGGGCTGGTGCGTCTGCTTATGCGGGCGCAGTACCGGATGGGCCGACAAGCCGACGCCCTGCGTACTTTCGAACGCACCCGCCGTGTGCTGGCAAAGGAACTCGGCGTCGACCCCAGCCTTCCATTACAGCGGATGCACGCCGACATCCTGCGGCATGACCCGGCGTTGCACCCGTCCCAAGAACCACCCGCCGCGGAGCCGAAGCCGCTGCTCCTCGCCGGCACGAACCAGGCTCCCGAGCCCACGGGCAACCCGGACGTGAGGACGTTCGTCGGCAGGCAGGACGAACTGCGCGCGCTGGTCGCCGCGCAACCGGTCACCTGGTCCCGTAGCGGCCGCACCGCAGTCATACTCGGAGAGGCGGGTATCGGTAAGACGAGTCTTCTTCAGCGGTTCACGGCAATGGCAAAGACGAATGACGCGATCACCGTCCAGTGCCCGGACATGCAGGGCATGCCCGCCTTCTGGCCGTGGTCCCGGATCCTGCGGCGCGCCCTGGAAGTGCGGCCCCGCTTCATGCAGTCCCTGTCCGACGAGATACGGCGGGTGCTGGGCCACCTGGTCCCGGAACTGGCCCCGGACTCCGAGAACGTGCCCGAGTGGCGCGCAAACGCCACGCCCTCGGCCTTCGAGTTCCACGATGCCATCACCCGGGCACTGGCCGTCCTGGGTCAAAGCCCGCTCGTCCTGGTGCTGGAGAACTTCCACTGGGCCGACCCCTCCTCCTGGGCGGTCCTGCGGTTCCTGGCCGGGCAGATGGCAGGCTCGCACCTGATCCTGCTGGTGTCGTTACGGACGTTCCTGCCCGCCCATGACCCGAACCTGCGCAAGACACTCGCGGCCCTCCTCCAACAGCCCGGCGTCGAAGTGATCCGCCTCGGCGGACTGAGCAGGCCGGAGACGGCCACCCTGGCCGCCACGGTGTCGCCTCACACAGGGAAACCAGACGGCGAGATCGTGGCGGCGCTTCACGAGCGCACCCACGGCAACCCCTCTTTCGTCCTCGGGCTGGCACGGGGCCTGTCCGACCGCACGACACCGGATGACGTGCGCCTGATGATCCCGGACAGTGTCCGCGAGATCATCCTCGAACGCATCGGCTCCCTGCCGGACGACGTACGCGCCGTGCTCGACATGGCGTCTGTCCTGGCAGAGGGCACTCCCCGGGCCGTCCTGGAGGACATGATCGACCAGGCCGGCATCATGGTGGAGGCGATTCGCCTCGCCCAGCGCGGCGACCTCCTGCGACCGCAGACCGCAGCGGGCGGAAGCATCCGTTTCGAGCACTCGCTGATCCGGGACGTGGTCCGACAGGAGCTGTCCGAGGAGGCCGCCGTGGCGATCCACCGGCGTGCCGTGCGATCACTCGTCCGCCGGATGTCTCCCGAGCCCGACTCGTTCGCCGCCTCCGTCACCGCCCACGCCCAGGCAGCCCTGCGCAGGCTCCCGCCCCAGGACGTGCTGGCGCCGCTGATCGCCGAGGCCGACCGGCTGGCACGCAGCTTCGCGTACGAGCCCGCCCTGCGCTGTCTCGAACTGGCCTCCTCACTGCTCGCCGACCACGACGAGTCCGGCTGCGCCGGCTTCCACCTCGACCTGCTCGCCAGACAGGCGGACATCGCCACTCTCGTGCACGGAACGGGCGCACGGGCCACCATGGCGATCTACGACCGCATGGACCGTCTGACCCGGCTGCTGCGCCGTGCGCAGAGCCCGGTCAGTCGCGTCGGGCGGTGCCTGGGGATGCTGTGCCAGGGCCGGTTCGCGCATGCGGAGGCGATGCTGACCTGTGGGCCGGGTCCTTCGTGGTCGGCCGGCGAGGGGGCCGACGCGGTGATCCTGCACTACGTGCGCGGGGTTCGCTTATACAGCCGGGCCCATTTCCACGACGCTCTCGCCGAATTCAACCGTGCCCTGGCCGCCGGAGTCCCCGGCACGCCCCGGCTGCACGGCTGTCGTGTACACATTGCCCTCCGGTGCTGGCAGGCCGTCAGCCTGTGGCACTGCGGCGCGCGGGGCGCCGCCCGACAACTGGTGAGAAGACTGCAGGACATCATCACCGCCGACCAGAGCGTTGTGCCTGCGGAGCGGCTCGCGACGCTGTACGTGGCAGCCATGCTGGCGGTGCTGGACGGCAAGGCCCGCCAGGCCCTGGCCACCGCTCAGCCGGCTCTCCGGCTCGCCGAGAACACGGGTTCGCGTATCTGGCAGGCGAACCTGACGCTACTGCTCGCCTGGGCGCGAGTGCGAACCGGAGACGACGGCGACCAGGTGTTCGAAGCTGCTCGCACCGCCCTGGTGACCACCCGCCGGTCCGGGTTCGTACTCATCCGGATGCTGCATCTGCATCTGCTCGCCGACATGGAAAAGGCCACCCGCCGGTCCGGACACATGGAGAGGGTGCTGCACCGGGTCCCCACCCTGGCAACAGGGTCCGGTGGGTTCTGCCGTACATCGTTCCGCGACTCCGGCAGCTAGAGTTTTTCCGGCGGACCAAATTCCATCTCACTACGCCCAAGCCGAATATCGTACGGCGATGACCGGTCAGAACCAGATCTCCACCTAGTCTCGCTGCTCATGGCTACGCGAAAGAACGACTCGGTATTCGGCGCGAGTCTCGTGCTGATGGCGGCCGTGCTGTGGGGAACCGTCGGCCCTGCTCAGGTCCTGGCGTCCAGTCCCATGACGCCCGCAGCCCTGGGCGGCTGGCGGCTGTTGGCAGGTGGACTGGTACTCGGGGCGTTCACTGTCCGCCCCAAGAAGTTGCGCGCTCTCCCTATGCGCATGGTTCTGCCCTCCCTGCTGATCTGCGTGTTCTCGACGGCCCTCTACCAGGCGGCTTTCTTGTCCGCGGTGGCGCGGACCGGGGCGGCTTTGGCCACGGTGGTGGCCCTGGGTACCGCCCCCGCGGCGACCGGCTTGTCGGCTCGGTGGGTCACAGGGGAACGGATGGGTGCCGGCTGGCTGGTCAGCACGGTCGCCGCCGTCGCTGGCTGCGCCCTCCTCCTTGTTCCGGACGGTGCCCGCGTCGATGCGATCGGCCTGCTCCTGGCCGTGACTGCGGGCACCTGCTACGGCCTCTACACGGTCTTCGCCAAGAAGCTGGCCGCCACCACCTCCGCCGCCCACCTGCCGGCGCTCTCCGCGCTCACTCTCCTGGTGGGTTCCGTCCTCCTGTTGCCTTGGTTGGTCAGGGGCACCGTCCCGGTGCACGACGGCACCACTTTCGCCTTGATCGCCTGGCTGGGAGTGGTCACCACTGCTGCCGCGTACTGGTTGTTCTCCACAGGTCTCAGCCGAGTGGGGGCGACCACGGCCGGTACGCTGAGCCTCGCCGAACCCCTGGCCGCGGCATTGATCGCCCTGCTACTCCTCCACGAGCAGCTCTCACCCTTGGCATGGTCCGGTTGCGCGCTGATCCTCCTCGGAATGATGACCATGTGCCTGCCTATGCTGTCTCCCGGCCGTTCTTCCATCCGAACCAGGAAGTTTTCACCGGATACCGACAGAACCCTGGCGCTGGGCTCGGAAAGCCCTCCGCCCGAAGGAGGGACAAAGCCTCCGCTGTCGGCGCATTCGCTGAAGCCATGACTTGGATTTCTCGTCGTCGATCCCGTCAGCGATGGGATTCCGGCCCGGTAGGGCTCACGAGCCCACTCTTCCGACAACAGCGGATGGTGGCGAAGGCGGAGCGGGATGGTCTCCTGGCGGCCGTGGTCGTCTGCCACGTCCGTTACCTCCGCCATTCTGCCTCAGCGCCCGCACGGGGACCCGGGGGCTCCAGGTCAGTGCGACGGGACAACCGGTGAACAGCCAGCCCCTGCCGAGCCGTGCCATCGACGGCGATGCCGAGACCGTCCTCTGGCCGGAAATCCGATTGATCCGCCGTGCATCGTTCTGCAACTCAGCCAAGAGAGCCATGCTCACAGCATCAGACCCGGGGCCGTTGCCGATTGCCGCCGCCTCGACGGACGAGGCGGCGGCAACCGGCAGGTGCGGCCAGGGGTCAGCGCCGATTGAGCTTCCACAAGTGGTCGGCGGTGCCGTTGTCGTTCCATTGGAGGACTTGGGCGCCGCTGGCGGTGCTCATGTTCTGGACGCCCAGGAGCAGGTTGCTGTTGTAGTTGACCACCTTGTAGTAGCCGGTGCCATCGGGCACCATCCGCCACAGGTGGTCGGGGGTGCCGTTGTCGGCCCAGATCAGCGCGGTGGCGCCGTCAGAGGTGCTCGCGTTGGTGATTCCCAGCAGCAGGCCACTGGCCTGGTTGCGGATCTTGTACAGGCCCGAGCCCGCGGACACCAGCGTCCAGGTCTGAGTGGCCGAGTTGCCCAGTGTGGCCTGGTCGACCAGCGTGCCCTGGCTGGTGGCCCCGTTCTGGGTGTCGAGCGCCAGAGCGCTGTTCTTGTTGGTGATCTGGTAACTGCCGTCCAGGGTGGAACCGCTGCCGCTCCCCGGGGTGATCACGATGTGGTAGCCGTGGGTGCTGTTCGCGATCACCGGAACCGTGATGGAGCCGTTGCTCACGGCGTAGTCGGACTCCGTGAGGGTGGTCGGCCCGGACACGGCTACCGTGCGTCCCGGGGAAGGTGTGTCCTCGACCTTGACATGGACGGACGACCCGAAGGCCGGCAGTGAGCCCAGTCCGCCCACGGTCACGGCCGAGTCGCCGGAACTGCCGCCGAAGACGACGTCGATCTCGTTGCCGGCACTGTTGCGGGAGGCAGCTCCGTCGATGCCGGTCTGGGCGGGCGGGGTGGTGACGAGCATGCTGCCGCTCATGTCGGCGTACCACTTGTACAGCCAGTAGGCGCCGTTGGGGCTGCCGCCCTGGCCGGTGAGCAGGTCCCCGAGCGCTCCGGACTGGTTCCAGAAGGCGAGTTCGGCGTCGTGCACGCCCAGGCGCTCGAACTTGGCGATGTAGCCCACCAGGGCACCGGGAACGCCCACCTCGGAGGGGGCGGCGTACTCCTCGATCGCGATCGGTCGCGGACTGATGCCGTACTTCTTCTCCAGGGCGGTCACCGTCGCCACATCACCGGCGATCTTCGACGACCTGGACAGCTCGTGCCAGGCGATGATGTCCGGCACCGTGTTGGTGGCTACCGCGTTCCTCAAGAAGTTGTCCATGTCGCTGATGTTGTCCGAGAAGCTCGGGCCCTGGATCGGCGTCGTGGTGTCCTTGGACCTGATCTCCCGGTAGGTCCTGGTCCAGAAGTCCTCGAACGTACCGTTGGAGGACAGCCAGGTGTTGTCGGACTCGTTCCAGGGCGCGTAGGCGGCCAGGTTCGTGATGCCCGACGCCTTGGTCTTCGCGATCTGGTCGTCGACCACGCTCAGCCAGTTGCTCCAACTGAACTGGTAGGGCCATCCCGCGTAGTAGTCCGACAGCCGGTTGACCACCTTCGCTCCGGCTCTGGCCGCCTTCGGCGCCACCGTCAGGATGTCGCCGGTCGGCTGCTGACGGCCGTCCTGCGGCTTCTGCACGAAGGTGTTCGGCTTGATCGCCTGCACCAGGTTGTCAGCCGGTGTTGTGGCGTTCGCCAGACCGTACAGACTGCCCGTCGCCACATGCGTGACAGGGCGCAGGGTCTGGTTGGCGTTGACGACGAGGGTGGTGGCGGAGGGGGCGGCCTGGGCGGACGTGCCCGACAGGACGATGGTGGTGGCGGCCAGGGCCGTGGCGAGGGCGGTGGCACACGCGCGGCCGAGGATTCCTCTGCCGCGGTGGCGGGAGCTCAGGTCTGACATCAGCGACTCTCCTGGGCTGGAAGGGGACGTGTCAGTGGCGCGGTGCGCCGGGGGGTGACGGCTCGGGGCCGGCCGGTCAGGTGGGACGTCGGCCCCCGTGACGGGTGACAGCGCTGCGGTGTCCGCGGGCGGACGGGGTGGAGCTCGGTTCCACCCGGTCGGTGGGCCGCGGGCTGCCGGCATCGTGGGATCAGTCCTTGACGGCGCCCGCGGTGACGCCCGCGGCCACGTAGCGCTGGGCGAGGACGAGGAGGGCCACGGCGGGCAGGGACGCGATGACGGCCGTGGCCATGATCGCGTTCCACTCCTGGTTGTTGTTGCCGATGTAGTGGTAGATGCCGAGGGTGATCGGCCGCCACTCGCCGCCACCGTCGAGCGTGTTGGCGAAGACGAAGTCGGACCAGGCCCACAGGAAGCCGAAGAGCGACACCGTGACGACCGCGTTGCGGCTCACCGGCAGGACGACGGACAGGAAGGTGCGCAAGGTGCCGGCGCCGTCGATGCGGGCCGCGGCGATGAGTTCGCCGGGAATCCCGGACATGAAGGCCGTGAAGATCATGACGCCGAAGGGCACGGCGATGGTCGAGTCGGCGATGATCAGGCCCCACCAGGAGTTCAGCAGCCCGAGGTCGAGGAAGATGCCGTAGAAGCCCATCGCCGTGACGATGCCGGGGATCATCTGGGCGACCAGCAGGACGAGGCCGAGGAGTCCTCCGCCGCGGGGCCTGAGCTCGGCCAGTGCGAAACCGGCCGGGGCGGCGAGGAGCAGGGTGAGGACGACCGTGCCCAGACCGATGAGCAGGCTGGTGCCGAGGTAGGGCAGTTGGTCGTGCAGCACGGCACGGTAGCCCTCGAACGTGGGGTGCAGGGGCAGCAGGTCGGGCGGGCTCTTGCGCATGTCCTGCTGCGGAGTGAGGGACACGTTGAGCATCCAGTACACCGGAAACAGCATCAGGGCGGTGAGGACGAGACCGATGACGGTGTGACGTCGCGATCGGGTACGTGAGTTCACGGTTCCTGCCTCTTCTGGACGCGGATGTACAGCAGCCCGAAGACGAGGGCGATGAGGATGAGGATGTTCCCGACGGCGGCCCCGGGACCGAACTTCGGCAGCAGGGTGCCGAATCCGAGCTGGTAGGACCAGGTCGCGAGGGTGGAGGAGGCGTCGCCGGGACCGCCCTTGGTCATGATCCAGATCAGGTCGAACACCTTGAGGGTGTAGACGAGACCGAGCAGCAGGGTGATCGCCGACACCGGCCGCAGCAGCGGGAAGGTGATGCGCCGGAACTGCTGCCAGGCGCTCGCCCCGTCCAGGGCCGCGGCCTCGTACAGCTCACCGGGGATGTTCTGCAGACCGCTGTGGAGGATGACCAGGTTGAACGGGATGCCGATCCAGATGTTGGCGATGATCACCGAGGTGAGCGCCCAGCCCGGGGAGTCGAGCCAGTCCACCGGGGACACGCCCACCAGGTGGAGGGCGTAGTTGATGACGCCGGACTCGCTGTTGAGCATCCACGACCAGGTCGACGCCGACACGATCAGCGGGAGCAGCCACGGGATCAGGAAGAGCGCCCGGAGTGTGCCGGCCAGCCGGAAGTGCCGGTTGAAGAAGCCCGCGAGGGCGAGCCCGGCCACGTACTGGAACACGATCGACACGAAGGTGAAGATCATGGTGTGGCGCATCGCCGGCCCGAACGTGAGGTCGTGGAGGACGGTCCTGAAGTTGTCCAGCCCGGAGAAGGGTGCGTCACCGGAGACGAACGACCGGACCGTGTAGTCGCGCAGGCTCAGGTCGAGGTTGCGGTAGAGGGGGTAGACGTAGAAGGCGGCGAGGTAGAGGACCAGCGGGGCGAGGAAGGCCAGCGCGGTGAGCCGGCTCCTGCGGCGCTGCCGGCGCCGGAACACCGAGGCGTCCGTCCGGTCATCGGTGCCGGTCGCCGCGAACGCGGCCGGTGATCGCGGTGAGCGGTAGTCGACGCGGGCGGTGGTCATGCGAACTCCTGGATGCGGGTGGCCTGCCCGGAGCCGTGGTGGTGTCCGGGCGGTTGCGGGTGCCATACGGCTCAGGGAAAGGAGGTCCCGGGGCGTGCCACGGGGGCGCCGAGCGTCAGTTGCCCTTGCCGGCGGCCCGCTGCGCGGCGTCGAGAGCGTCCTTCGGGCTCTTGCCGCCGGACAGGGCGGCCTGGACGGCGGTCCACATCGGCTGCGAGATGGTCGGGTACTTGGTGCCCAGACCGCCGCTGGTGCGGCCTCGTGCCGCGGCCACCGCCCTGACCCACGGCTTCAGCCTGGGGTCCGACTTGACCTGTGCGGCCTGCACCGTCGCGGTGGGGGCGACGTACATCAGGGTGTTGTCCGTGCTCAGCAGGTTCGCGGAATTGGTCAGGCAGGTGACGATCTTTTTGCTGACGTCGTAGCGCGAGGCGTCCTTCTGCACGGGGACCGTGACGAACTCGCCGCCGGTCGGCACGGGCGCCGAGCCGCCGTTGCGGCCGGGGATGCTGATGACGCCGTAGTCGAAGCCGGCCTTGTCCGCGTTGCCGAGCTGCCAGGTGCCGTTCTCGCCGAAGGCGTAGTCCCCGGTGGCGAACTCCTGCCAGGTGGTGGTCTGCGTGTTCTGGAGGACGTCCTTGGGCGCGTACCCGGATGCGACCCATTGCTTCCACAGGGACAGCGCGGCCACGCCCTGGCCCGAGTTCAGCTCTGTGAGGTCGCCGCCGGCGCCCCAGAACCAGGGCAGGAACTGGAAGCTGCCCTCTTCCGTGTTGTTCGCGGAGAAGGTGATGCCCTTCATCCCCGCCGCCTTGACCTTCCTCAGGGCTGCCGTCAGCGAGGCCCAGTCCTTGACGGAGGCGGGGTCGACGTGCACGGCGGACAGGACCTTCTTGTTGTAGTAGAGGGCCAACGTGTTGGCGCCGATCGGCACACCGTAGGACGCGCCGTCGATCTCTCCCGCGCCGAGGATGTTCCTCTGGATCGGCTTCGTGTCCAGGCCGAGTTCGCTGGTCTTGTTGAGGATTCCCGCCTCCACCAGCGTGGACACGACGGGATTGTCGACCAGCATCACGTCGGGGGCGTTGCCCTGCTGGGCGGCGAGCAGCGCCTTGTTGCCCAGGTCCGTGGTGTCCATACTGGTGCGCTTGACCTCGACCCCGGCGTCGCTGCCGCACTTGGCGACGAGCTCGCCCCAGGGGGAGGAGGTGTCGAACTGCGGGTACGGGTCCCAGAAGGTGTACGTTCCGCCGGCCTCGCCGGACCCGGGTGCGGAGGAGTCGGCGCCGCTGCCGCAGGCGGCCAGGGAGGTGAGTGCGCCGATGGCGGCGACGGCTGTGATCAGGTTGTGGCGGCGGTTTCTCACGGTGACCTCGTTGTCTCGGGGCTTCTCACGGGGAGCGGGGGGCGGAGCCTGGGACGGCCGCGGGGTTCAGGAGGTGGGCAGCCAGACGCGCATGCTGCCGTCCTGACGGTTCGCCCACGCGTAGTAGGGGATCGCGGTCAGTGCGAGGGGCTCGCCGGCCGGCGGCGCGCCGGCGCCCTCCGCGCTCCGGTACGGCCACCAGCCGGCATCGGGAATCCGCCGGCGGTGCCCCGCGGCCACGACAGTGGTGACGCCGCCGAGCAGGTCCGGACGGTGTTCCACCGTGAGCGCGCGGGTGGTGTCGAGGACGATGTCGTCCAGGCCGCCGCCGGGGTGGTCGACCTGTTCGAGGCAGTAGACGAGCGGTCCGCGTTCGATCGCCACGCAGCCGCGCACCGCGTCCACCCGCGGATCGGCGGCCGTGAGGCGGGGTTCCAGGCCGAGTTCGAGGACGACCTGGTCGCCGGGTGCCCAGGTGCGCTCCAGCCGCAGCCAGCCGTCGTCGACCGGAGCGTCGGTCTGGTCGTACGCCGTGTCCGCGCACCGGACGCGGAACTCACCGCACCACTGCGGGATGCGCAGCGAGAGGGTCCTGGTCCGGTCCGCCGGGGCCTCCTCCACGGTCAGCCCGATCACGCCCTGCCAGGGGTAGTCGGTCTCGCAGCGGACGGTGACGCCCTCGGCGGTGTAGCGGCCGGTGACGTACTGGCAGATCTGGAGACCGCCCGCGTCGCCGCCGGCGAGGTAGTGCGCCAGGGAGGCCAGCAGGCGCATCACGTTCGGCGGACAGCAGGCGCAGCGGAACCAGCGGGTGCGGCGGGCCGACTGGTCCCCGCCGGTGTCGGTGTGACCGTCGCGGACCTGGAGCGGGTTGACGTACAGCCAGCGCTCGCCGTCCAGTGAGACGCCGGCCAGGAAGCCGTTGTAGAGGGTGCGCTCGATCAGGTCGGAGTAGCGGGCCTCGCCGGTGAGCAGGGCCATGCGCCAGCTCCACTGGACGGAGGCGACGGCGGCGCAGGTTTCGCAGTAGGCACGCTCGTTGGGCAGTTCGTACGGGTCGCCGAAGTCCTCCTCGTCGTGGTGGGCGCCCAGTCCGCCGGTCAGGTGCGTCTTGGTGGCGGTCATCGCCGACCACAGCCGTTCGGCCGCGGCGCGCAGTCCCGCGTCCCCGGTCTCGGTCGCCAGGTCGGTCGCGGCGGCCAGCAGGTACAACTGGCGTACGGCGTGCCCTTCCACGTCGGTCGCCTCGCGCAGCGGGACGCGGTCCTGGCAGTACGCCTCGCCGCCGAGCAGGCCGTGCCCGAAGCGGTCGACGAAGTAGCCGGCGAGGTTCAGGTAGCGGCGCTCACCGGTCTCCCGGTACAGCTCCACCAGAGCGGTCTCCACCTCGGGGTGGCCGTCGACGCCGTCGAGGGGCTTGCCGCTGTCCGCGGGGCCGAAGACGCTGTCGATGTGGTCGGCGAACCTGACGGCCACATCGAGCAGTTGACGGCGCCCGGTGGCCCGGTGGTGGGCCACCGCGGCCTGGATCAGATGGCCGGCGCAGTACAACTCGTGGCCCCAGCGCAGGTCCTTGTACCGCTCGCCCCCTTTGAGCAACTGGAACCACGTGTTCAGGTAGCCGTCGGGCTGCTGCGCGTCCGCGACGAGGGAGACGATCCGCTCCACGTCGGCCGCGAGCGGGCCGCCGTCCCCGGGCGCCCCCTGGGCGAGTTGCCAGGCGGCGGCCTCCAGCCACTTGTAGACGTCCGAGTCCACGAACGGGTACGCGCCCTGGAACGCGCCCTCGGCGGCGCCCGCGGCCACCCGCAGGTTGTTCAGATTCCCCGCCGACTCCAGCAGGCCGGGGCCCTGCGGGATGGAGCTGTGCGCGTTCACCTTCCGCCGGGTGCCCCAGAAGCCGGCGCCTACCTGAACGGTGGCGGGGACCAGCGCGGCCTTGGCGCCCGGACCGAGGCGGACCGGGCCCATGGGGACGCGCCCCGCTTCAGGCGCGGCCAAAGACGTGGAGGACGGCACAGCGGAACGTGGGCGGAGCATGGCTCTCCGAAGAAGATAGGCGGGAAAACGGGCGAAGCCCGGCGCACGGGGATGCCGTGCGTCCCGGGAACGGCCCAGCGGTGCTCCGCTCCTCGGACCCGTTTGGGAAAACGATTTTCTGCCGGAAACGTAGGGAGCCCACGAGCATGAGTCAAGGGGGGATGCGGCAAGTTTTTTCGGACTGCTGCGGGGAACTGGCCACGGGTCGGGATGGGTGCGACGATGGGCGTAGCTGATGTCTTCTAGGAAAAGGATTGCGCGTGGCCGCCGTTCCAGGGTTTCCCCAAGCCGGGCGGGCGAAGCTCGCCGATGTCGCCAAGCTGGCCGGCGTCAGTGTGGGGACGGCCTCGAAAGCGCTGAACGGCGGCGGCAGGATGCGGCCCGAGACGCGGCAGCGGGTCCTGGCCGCCGTCGAAGCGCTCGACTTCCGGCCCAACCAGCATGCGCAAAGCCTGCATACGGGCCGTAGCTGGACTGTCGGGCTGATGACGACCGACGGCATCGGCCGCTTCAGCACTCCGGTACTGCTCGGCGCCGAGGACGCGCTCGGCGCCGGGAAGATCTCCGTGCTGCTGTGCGACACCCGGGGCGACGCCATCCGCGAGCAGCACCATCTGCGCAATCTCATGGACCGCCGGGTGGACGGCATCATCGTGACCGGCCGGCGCACCGACCCACGCTCTCCCCTGACGGGCATCGAGCCGATCCCCACGGTCTACGCGCTCTCGCCGTCCGTCGATCCGGACGACATGTCCGTCGTGTCGGACGACCGCAGCGGAGCGCGACTGGCAGTCGATCACCTGCTGGCGACGGGCCGCACCCGGATCGCGCACGTGACCGGCCCGGCACATCACGCGGCCGCCCGCGACCGCGCCCAGCACACCGTCGAGCTGCTCGAACAGTCCTCGCTGGCGCTCTCCACCGGCCGGGTCCACTTCGGCGAGTGGAGCGAGACGTGGGGACGCCGCGCCGCCGAGACGGTCCTGCGTGCCGCACCGGACACGGACGCCTTCTTCTGCGGCAACGACCAGATCGCCAGGGGCGTCGCCGACAGCCTGCGCGAGAACGGCGTGGATGTCCCCGGCAGGGTGGCGGTCGTGGGCTACGACAACTGGGATGTCATGGCCCTGGCCTGCCGCCCGCCCCTGACCACGATCGACATGAACCTCGCCGAGGTCGGCCGGCAGGCCGCGCTGCGGCTGCTGGACGCCATCGGCGGCAAGCCGGAGCCAGGCGTGCGCACCGTTCCCTGCCGCCTCGTCGTCCGCGAGTCGAGCTGAACCGCCGCGTGTACGGTCCGCGGTGGTGTCCGGCCCGCAGAGGACGAAGCCCGTCCGCCGGTGCGCGTGGATCGCCGCCCTTCGCCGCGTGGGTAGGGCAGCAGGGCCGACTTCCCGGAGCCGGACGGGCCGAGGGTGGCGGCGATGAGACCGACGCCCCACGCCTCGCCGACGACGATCCGTCGATCGACGCAGTGCACGAGTTCGCCATCGCCCCGACACCGCCGCACGCCTGTGGGAGCCGTCCGAGGAACTCGATGCCCGGGTGTCGAGAACCCCGTGACCGGTGGCGGTTCGAGCCGCCGGCGGCCGGGGCGTCCGGCGCGGCGCGCGCGTGGACTGATGCCGGACCGGGTCAGTGGTGTCGCGACTGTTCGAGGGCGTGTACCAACACCGGGCATTCGGCGTCCTCGGTGGGCAGGGGCCCCCGCCGGGGCGCCCGTCCGGCCTCGCGGACGCCGGTCGGACGGGGCCCCGGCCTGCTCCTGACTCAGGTGTGCAGTTGCCACTTCTGGTTGGCCGTGCCCGTGCAGGTCCAGAGCTGGACCTTCGTCCCGTCGGCCGACGACATGCCCGTCACGTCCAGACACTTGTCGGCCCCGGCGTTGACCAGGTCACCGGCCGGCTCCAGACGCCACTGCTGGGCGCCCGTGCCATTGCAGTCGTACATCTGGACCTTTGCCCCGTCCGCGGTCGAGGCCGCGGCGACGTCCAGGCACTTGCCGAGCGCCTGTACCGAACCGTCGGCCTTCAGGGTCCACTGCTGGGCCGTCGAACCGTTGCAGGTGTAGATCTGGGCGGCCGTTCCGTTGGCCGTCGAGCCGCCGGCGGCGTCGAGGCACTTGCCGCCGAGACCCGTCAGGGTGCCCGTCGTGTCGGAGCCACCGCTCTGGGTGCCCGCCCAGGTGAACGTCGCGGAGGTCTTGCCCGGCAGCGAGTAGCCGAACGACTGGCCGCCCCAGACGACCTTGAGCTGCTGCGGCGATGCGGACGGGTTGTAGGCGATGAGGGCCTTGCTCCCGTCGGGGTTTAGCCACGCCACGTTCGGCAGGGCGCTGGAGGCGGTCGAGGCGATGCGCCGGGCCCCCGGCCGCACGAACTTGGTGACGTGGCCCATGGTGTAGTACTCGACGGTGTAGTCCACCTGGCCGCTGCGGCTGTCGCCGTTGTGCACGGTGATCAGGCCGGTGCAGGTGCCGCAGCCACCGTTGTGTGGACCCATGTTCTGGTCGACGGCGAGACTCCACTTGACCCAGCTCTGGCCCCAGTTGCGGAAGTAGTCGACCAGGTTGGTCATGTCCTCCTTCTGCTGGTCCGCGATCCAGGTGCCTCCGGAGTGCTCCGTGTCGAAGGCCGGGATGTCCGGGTACTGGTTGTGGACCGTCGTCTGCGTGTCGATGTGGCCGGTGTAGCCGTGGTAGGCGATACCGCCGAAGTTCGGGTCGCTGCGGATCGCGGCGTCGTCCACGGTCGGCTGCGCGTATCCCGCGTACGAGTCGGGGTTCCAGTCCAGGGCGAGGACCTTGGTCTTCAGGTTCGCGCTGTGCAGGGCCGGCAGCAGGTTGTTCTTGGCGAAGTAGGCGAGGCCCGAGCCGTTCCACTGCATGGACGGGTAGCCGGAGCAGCAGGTCGGCTCGTTCTGCTCCGAGACGTAGTCGATGGGCACTCCGGCGCTCTGGTACGCCTGGATGTACTTCACGAAGTACTGGGCGTAGGCGCCGTAGTACTGGGACTCCAGCCAGCCCTGGTCGTAGCTGTCGTTGTCCTTCATCCACGGCGGCGCGGTCCACGGCGACGCCATCACCTTGAGGGCCGGGTTGAGCTGCTTGGCCTGCCTGGTCAGCGGCAGTACGTCGGCCTGGTCGTGGGCGATGCTGAACTTCGCGAGGCCGGGATCGGTCTGGCCGGCCGGCACGTCGTCGAAGCTGTAGTCGTTCCGGGCCAGGTCGGAGGTGCCCATCGGGTTGCGCAGAAAGCTCACGCCGATGCCGGAGGTGGGTGAGAACAGCTTGTTCATGACGTCGGTGCGGGTGGCCTGGGACAGCGCCCCGCTGCTGTTCATCAGCCACGCCGCGGTGTCCGTGAACGACGCGCCGGCGCCGCTGAACTCCTGGTACTTGGTGTTCTCGTCGACGTTGACGGTCGTCCCGCCACCGCCGCTGCCGGCCTGGAAGGCGATGGGGGCCTGGTCCTGGAGGCCACGGGTGACGTGCCGTCCGCCCGCGTCGTCCGTGGTGGTCAGGGCGATGTGCACTTGTTCGCCCGCGGCCTGCGCGGTGCCCGCGGCCAGCGGGGTCAGGCCCGCGACACCGAGAACACCGACCAGCGCGGATCTCGCGCAGCGGCGCAAGAGGCCACTCGATCTACCCATGGGGTGCTGCCCTTCTCGTACCCGGTAGTGGGAGGGGCGGCCGTGGGGCCGCGGCGAGAGTGAACTGCCCCCGGAACACAGCGTCAAGAGGACGACTGCCTGGCGGGCGCCGCTGCACCCCCGCTGACCAGCGGCGACACTGTTTCCGTAAAAGTCTGTACCAGACATCCGCGGTCCGGTCGGCGCTCGGCGTGAGCGTCTGCACGGCACGGCGCGCGGCGTCCGCGGTCGAGACCGCTCGGGGAGCCGGTCGGGCCGAAGCACGGCCACGCGCGCGGCGTCCGCACGGCACGGCCACGCGCGCGAGGCCGTCGTGGGCAGCGGGGCCGGCACGGCAACGGTGTTCGCAGTACTAGGAGGAGGTGGCGGCGATCCGCCGTGGCCCGCGGGCGCCGAGCAGCGCGAGGCAGTTCGACCACATGGCTTCGAGACGGCTGGTGTCGTTGTACAGCTTCGCGAAGAGGAGCTGGCCTTCGAGCTGGGCGACCACGGCACGCGCCGCCTCGTTGCTGTCGGCCACGGTGGCGTCGCCGCGATCGCACGCCTCGTCCACGACCCCTTCGACCATGGCCACCTGAGCGTCGAAGATCTCCTGCAGGCGGGTGCGGATCAGCTCCGTCCGGTTGCTCAGCTCCAGCGTGAGGTTGCCGAACAGGCACCCGGCGACGGTGCCGCAGGAGTGCTGTCCGGCACGCTGGGCGGCTTCGGTCGCCTCGAAGAGCCGGCGCAGACGCTGGAGGGGCCCGTCGCCGCCGCCCAGGATCGCGTCCCAGGTGCGGTGCTGTGCGTGCCACTCCTCGTCGAGGACGGCAAGGGCCAGGGTCTCCTTCGAATCGAAGAAGTAGTAGAAGCTCCCCTTCGGCACACCGGCGGCCTTGCAGATCTCGGCCACTCCCAGGGCCGAGTAACCGCGCAGCTCGATCAGCCGCTGTGCGGCCGCGAGGATCCTCTCCTTGCCGTCACTGGTGCGTCCCATGCCGTGCAGTCTACGACCGGTCGACTATTCACGGTACAGACCGGTCGTCTACCTGTCGTCCCCTTCAGCCGGAACCGGAGGCGGCCCGGCGGCAGCGCGGAGCCCCGGCAACCCGCCATCCCGGCACTTCGCTGGAGAGCGGGGCCGGGACACCGCGTCCACACCCCCACCTTCCCTGGTTCCGCCCCGCCCCTCGCCCCACCCCGCACCCACCCCCGCCCCTCGCCCGCAACTTGATCGGGAACGCATACGAAACTTTCGACAACGTTGGCTCCGATCTCTCCCCATATCCGGGGGCCAAACCGCTCGCCCTCGAGGCTGAACGGCAGGCGAAGGCCGGTGACCTGGGTCAATGCATTACGAAGGAATTCCGAACCGGAATATCACTCTCGCAATCCTTGCGGGAACCGTTGACAACCCCATGGAGCCGGACCAACACTGTCGGCATCGACGGGAGCCCAACCACTGTCGAGCCAGGCCACGAGCCGCGTCCTGGTCTCCACCCGTCGACCGCACGACGACCGGCTCGTCCCCGCTGCGTCGCAGGACGCCGACGCGCGGTCAGCGCCACCTTGTTCTCCGGCAGTTCCGCCGGGTCGTATCACGCTGCCTGGCCTCCGGCCAGCCTTCACGAGGAGGAAGCATGTACGAGAACGACACCCCCGCCCGTCCGATCAGTCGCAGGGGTTTCATCGGCGCCGGCGCCGCGGCCCTGGTGACCTCCACGGTGCTGCTGCCGGGAACCGCCCACGCCGACACGACCATCAACACGAACCAGACCGGCACGAACAACGGCTACTACTACTCGTTCTGGACCGATGGCGGCGGGTCGGTCTCCATGACCCTGAAGTCCGGTGGCAGCTACAGCACCCAGTGGAGCAACGTCGGGAACTTCGTCGCCGGCAAGGGCTGGGGCAACGGCGGGCGCAGGACCGTGAACTACTCGGGCAGCTTCAACCCGTCGGGCAACGCCTACCTGGCCCTGTACGGGTGGACCTCCAACCCGCTCGTGGAGTACTACATCGTCGACAACTGGGGCACCTTCCGGCCCACCGGAACGTACAAGGGCACGGTCTCCAGCGACGGCGGTACGTACGACATCTACCAGACGATGCGGTACAACGCCCCCTCCGTCGAAGGCACGCGCACCTTCCCGCAGTTCTGGAGCGTCCGGCAGTCGAAGCGGACGGGCGGCTCCATCACCACGGGCAACCACTTCGACGCCTGGTCCCGCGCCGGGATGAGCCTGGGCAGCTTCAGCTACTACATGATCCTCGCCACCGAGGGATACCAGAGCAGCGGAAACTCCAACCTCTCCGTGAGCTGACACCGCACTGGGGGGGGTGGCGCGACGGCCCGTGGCCGCCGCGCGGACCGGCCGCCGCGCGGATCCGGAGCCAGGCGGATCCGGCGCCGCGCGGCGGCGGTCAGTGCACGGTGTGCGAGGTGAGTACGCCCCGCACCGTCCGATCGGGGCCGGTGCCGGTGATGTCCCAGGGCCCGGTGCCGCCGCCCGGCGCGGCCGGGAGTGAGTCAGGGCACCACCTCGGCCGACGGCGCCGCCCGGAGCGAGGCGGGCGTGGGCGACCGGGCGACCGGGTCACCTGGCCACCTGGGCGACGCGGGCTAGCGAGGCGCCCGGCGGGACCGCCGCTGCGCCTCCAGTTCATCGACCAGCGCCAGTCCGCGCTCCGCCCAGGCGACCTCGGTACGGGCGCGCTCGACGAGGCCCTGGTACGCGTGCACCTTGTAGGCCACGATCGTCTCGTGGTCCTCCTGCGGAGCGACGGCCAGACGGCGGCTCAGCAGCTCCGTCCGGCGCGTGCGCAGTTGCTCCACGTGCCGCTCCCAGCGCTGCTGCTGCTCCCGGAAGTGGTCGCGGTGCGACTCGAACTGGCGGCGTACGGTGCCGGGGTCGGCGTACTCGAAGTACGTGGCCTTCAGACAGGCCACGTCCCTGACACGCTGGGGCGGCTCGATCTCCGCCACCCAGCGCAGGAGTTCGGCACTTCCCGCCTCGGTCAGGGCGTACGCCCGCTTCACCGCCTTGGCCTTCGGGCCGCGCGGCAGCTCGCGGGCGGTGACCAGGCCCGCGCTCTCCAGGCGGCGCAGCTCCGTGTAGATCTGCGGGTGCGTCGCATGCCAGACCCGGTCGGCGGACTGGTCGAACTGCTTGGCCAGTTCGTATCCCGTCATCTCACCCGCGTCGAGCAGGGCGAGCAGGGCGTGGGACAGGGACACCGGATCCCCTCTCGTCTCTCGTTCGGCGTGCTCATCTGACGTGCCGCCGGGTCGCGCGTCGGCCCGCCGCCTGCCGGTCGCCGCCGGTGGCGCGTCGGCCCGCCCGCAACCGGATTCCCGCAGCGCCTGCGCAGGCGCGCCCACGCCGTCCTCCGTCAGCGCGCACCCGGCCTATGTGTGTAAGCAGTTACGTAACCATTGACATACATTTCTGGGTCGGCCTAGCGTACCGCGCGCCGTACTCCCTCCTCGTCCGATCGGTTGACGCGTGTGACCTCCCGTCCTCCCCGCAACGGCCGCGCGGCCATCATGGCCCTGACCTACCTGGGCTTCGCCCTCCAGATGGTGCAGGTCGGCCTGTTGCCCCTGCTGCCCGAGATCGGTGCCGAGCTGGGCGCCTCGCCCGCCGGCACGTCCTGGATCCTCACCTCCGGACTGCTGTCGGGTGCGGTCTTCCTCGCCGTGCTCACCCGGCTCGGCGACCTCATCGGCAAGCGGCCCGTCATCCTGCTGGCCATGAGCCTGGTCGTGGTCGGCTGCGTCATCGACACCTTCGCGACCACCCTGCCGCTGGTGCTGCTCGGCCGGGTCCTGATCGGCGCCCAACTCCCCATGCTCGCGCTGCCCGTGGCCATCGCCAACGACACCCTGGAGCCGAAGCGGGCGCACGGCACCATCAGCTCCATCCATGTGTGCACCGGTCTCGGCATCGCGGCCGGACTGCTGCTCGGCTCCTTCGTCGGCAGGTCCTGGCACCTGTACTTCGCCATCAGTGCCGTTGCCGCACTCATCGGCCTGGTGGCGACCGCCCTGCTGGTACACGACTCACCGCGGCGCGCCACCGGCGGCCTCGACCTCCCCGGTGCCGGCCTGCTGACCCTGGCGCTCGTCGCGGTGCTGCTCGGGCTGAGCGAGGGCTCGGCCTGGGGCTGGGGCTCGGCGGGGGTCGTGTCGCTGCTGGTGGGCGGCGCGGTGCTGTTCGGCCTGTGGTGGCTGCGCGAGCGCACCGCGCAGGTGCCGCTGATCAAGGTGGGCTACCTGGTGCAGCCGCACATCGGAATCCCGTACGCCATGACCTTCCTGGTGGCCTTCGGGATCTACGGCTCGCTCTCCGCGGTGACCCGGCTCGCCCAGACCCCCCTCCAGGCCGGCTTCGGCTTCGGCTGGAGCGGCCACGCCACCGCCTGGTTCGCGGTCCCGCAGGCGGTGGGGCCTGCACTCGGCACCCTGGTGCTGCGGTGGGGGCGGCAGCGGGGTCTCGTGATGACCGCGGCCATCTCCTTCTGCCTCATCATCGTGGGATTCGCCGGCTACGCCGTCGGCCACTCCACGCCCCTCGCCGAACTCGTCTCCCTCGCACCCGACTCGATGGGGCTGGCCATCGCGCTGGCGGCCACGCAACTGCTCGTGCTCAGCGTGGTGCCGGCGGAGGAGTCCGGTATCGCGCTCGGCCTCTCTGTCGTGATGTACGCGGTGGGCCAGTCGCTGGGCAGCGCGGTCGTCGGCGTCTACTTCGCGAGTTTCACCACCCCCGCCGGACTTCCGGCGCTCGGCTCCTACCTCGCGGCCTTCGCCACCTGCGGCGGCGCCGCGGTGGTGGCGCTGCTGCTCTGCGTGCCGCTCGCGCGCAGCCGTACGGCGGGTGGCACGGCGGGTGGCACGGCGGCGTACTCGGCCTCCGCGCCGGCCCCGGCGGAACGGGACGCCTCGGACACGGGCACGGACGGGCCCGCGACGGCACGGCCGCGGGCCACGGGCTGAGCGGCCGCGAGCCGTGGACCGAACAGCCGCAGACCCTCGGCCGAGAGGCGGCGGAGGACGGCAGGCGGCGGCCGGACCGCGCGACCACGCGCGCGGGCGCGACCACATGTCCGGGCGCGGCGGAGCATCCGGGCGCTGCCGACCGTCCGGGCTCGGCCGAGCATCCGGTCGCGGCCGAGCATCCGCTCAGTGCAGGGCGTCCGCTCAGTGCAGGGCATCGACGCCGAGCGCCACGAGGGCGACGGCCGGGGTGACGAGCTGGACCAGGGCGGAGCGGAGTTTGGTGCGGTCGCTCAGGACGAGGACCAGGCCGGCGAGCACCATGCAGGAGGTGCCCGCGACGACGAGCGTCCTGCCCACGGTGTCGTCGGCGGCGAGCGCGACCACCGCGCCGAGTGCGACCAGCACGGCCAGGAAGAGGTTGTAGAAGCCCTGGTTGAACGCGAGCTGCCGGGTGGCCCGTGCCTCGTCCTCCGAGGTGCCGAAGACCGCCCTGGTCTTCGGCGCGGTCCACAGGAGGGACTCCAGCACGAAGATGTAGACGTGTGTCAAAGCGGCGAGTATCGCGAAGACAAGGGCGACGACCAGCACATTCACTCCTGATGAACCGACAAACCGTGTGGTGCGAGGCACTATGGCCTGCCGTGCTCCACGCCGGTGCGCCGGGGTGCAGGCCGGAGGCCGAATCGTGACCGGGCCGATCCGAAACCGGGCCGAACCCGGGCGAAGTCTGCCCAGCACCCGGGCCGGACCCACCCGGAGTCTGCCCGCACCCCGCCACGCGAACAGCCCCCGAACCGCCGCGGACGCGGTCCTCCACCGGCCATATTCGGCTTCCCCCGGACCCTCACGCGGGGGCCGTGCGGTGCCTGAGTGAAGAGGGCGCTCACAAGGGGGCATGACCGTCACTGCGCTTCTCATGCGCCTCTGTCTCGTTATGCGCGCCGCATCCTCACACATCCGTTCACAAGCCCAAGAGTCCGGTTAGGGGAAAAGTGAGCCACATCACGGCCCTCTTCCCCTTCGGGCACTGATCTCCATCCGTGCACACGCGATGCGGAGGCCCCGATGACCGGATTACGACGCAGCCACCGTCCAGCCCTTTCCGCCCTCCTCGGAGCCGGGATCCTCCTGGCCCTCGCCACGGGCGGCACCCAGCCGGCCCCGGCGGACACGGCCGCCGCGCGCCAGGTGACCGGCACCCTCCCGGACGGCGCCACCTACCTCATGGACGTCCCCGCCCACTGGAACGGCACGGTGCTCCTCTACAGCCACGGCCTGGTCGCCGTGGAGCCCGGCCACGACCAGCCCAACCCGGCGAAGAACGCACCCGGGTGGGGGGACACCCGACAGCAACTGCTCGACGAGGGGTACGCCCTGATCGGCTCGTCCTACGTGTCGCCGGGGTGGGTGGTCGACACGGCGGTCGACGACCAGGTCGCCACACTGGAGAAGTTCGGGGAGGTCTTCGGCCCCGCCGAACGGGCCCTCGCCTGGGGAGAATCGCTCGGCGGCATGATCACCACCAGACTCGCCGAGGAGTACGGCGACCGGATCGACGGCTCGCTGGCCATGTGCGGCACGGAAGCGGGCGGCGTCGCGCGCTGGAACAACCAGCTCGACCTGTCGTTCGTCCTGCGCACCCTGCTGGCGCCGGACAGCGGCATCCGGCTCACCGGGTTCCGGGACCGCGCCGAGGCCGACGCCTCGGCCGACGCGCTCACCGCCGAGGCCGAGCGGGCGCAGAGGACGCCGGCGGGCCGCGCGCGCATCGCCCTGGCGGCCGCGCTCGCCGGCGTCGCCGGCTACAACGCGACCGACCAGCAGCGGCCGGGCCGGCGCGACTGGGCGACCACCGAGGCGAACCAGTACGCGGTCGTCTCCGAGACGCTCATCCCCTCCACCACCCGGTGGCGCCAGGACGCGGAATCGCACGCCGGTGGCTCCGTGTCCTGGAACTCGGGCGTCGACTACGCGGCCATGCTGGCCCGTTCGCCGTACCGGGACGAGGCGGAGGGACTGTACAGGTCGGCCGGGCTCACGCTCGCCGAGGACCTGTCGGCGCTGGGCGCCGCACCCCGTCTGAACGCCGAGGACGCGGCCGTGGACTTCATGGCGAGGACCGCCTCCTTCTCCGGCGCGCTGACCAGGCCCCAGTTGAACGTCCACACCGTGTACGACGGACTGGTCCCCGTGCAGAACGAGCACGCCTACCGGGACACCGCCCGTGCGGCGGGCACCTCGGCACTGCTCCGCCAGACGTACGTGGAGCGGGCGGGGCACTGTAACTTCACGCAGGACGAGGCCCTGACGGCGGTGCGCACCCTCGACGAGCGCGTCGCCACCGGGCACTGGGGCGACACCAGCGCACACGGTATGAACGCCTCGGCCCGTGAACACGGCGCCGTGACGGAGACCGCCTACATCCGCTACGCACCGGCGCCCTTCCCGCGCCCGTACGACCTGACGGCACGTCAGGGGGCGTGACGGCGCCGCAGGGGGCGGGGACAGCACGGCAGGGACGCGATGACGGTGCGGTGGGGACGTGACGGTGCGGTGGGCCGGCGCCCACGCGCCCACACCCGGGCACCTACGCGCCCACGCGCCCACGCGAAAGGCGAACACCGGCCGCCGTCCGCTGGGGTGTGCTCGACCACATCCGCGCGGTCGTGGCCCCGTTCAGAAGGCGGCGCCCCCGCCCCGACGGGACGGCGCCCCGATCCTGACGGAGCGGGGCGCCGCCGAGGAACCCCGGCCCGCTGCGTCAGGTGCGCAGCAGCCGCAGGTCGATCGCGTCGGCCATCGCCGCCATGCCCGCGTCGTCGGGGTGGATGTGGTCCCCCGAGTCGTATCGGGGGTCGAGGGCGGACGGGTGCGCCGGGTCGCGCATGACGCGGTCGAAGTCGATGACCCCGTCGAAGGCGCCGCCGGTGCGGATCCACTGGTTGACGCTCGTCCGGATCGCCTCCGCGGCGGGCGTGAAGTAGCCGTTGCCCTCATCGGGCATCAGGGTCGCGCCGATGACGCGGACGTGGGCGGCGTGGGCCTCGTCGATCAGGGTGCGGTAGCCGTCGGCGAGGTCCTGCGCGGTGAGCGGCGCGCCGCCGGGTCCCGCATTGTTGCCGATGTCGTTGATGCCCTCGAAGAGGATGACGTCCTTGACGCCCGGCTGGCCGAGGGCGTCGTGGCGGAAGCGCTTGAGGGCGCTGACGCCCTGCCACAGGTTGGGCACGTCGGTGAGGACGCGGTTGCCGCCGATGCCGGCGTCCACCACGCCCAGCCGCTGCGGGCCCGGCTCGGCGCCCAGCCGGCGGCCGAGGATGTCCGGCCAGCGGGTGTAGGTGCCGGTGGAGGAGTGGTAGCCGTCCGTGATCGAGTCGCCGAAGGCGACGACGGTGCCCCTGGCGCTCGGTGAGACCACGTCGAGACCGGCCAGGTAGTACCACGAGGTCGTGGTGGACCCGAAGGCCTGCGCGCTGTCGTCGCCGCTGTGGTTGCCGGCGGCGATGTACGTCGTGTCGAACGCGTCGGAGTGCCAGGTGGACATGCCCGTCGCGCCCGGCACGTAGAGGCTGACGAGCAGGTTCTCGCCGGCGTCCACCGAGATCGGCAAGGTGTCGCTGACGGCCTCCTGGCCGGCCGGGATGGTGAGCGTGCGGGAGTGGCCGAAGGTGACGTTGCGGGTGGTGCCGCGCTTCGCCGCTCCCCCGTCCTCCTGGACGGCGACGTCCACGGCGCCCAGGTCGAGCGGGGTGTCGCTGTAGCGGTTCGACAGGGTGATGCGGATGTCGGAGCCGGCGACGCTGCTGTGCGCCACCATCCGGATGGTCTGGTCGGCGAAGGCGGGTCCCGCGGTGGTCATGCTGGGCGACCAGGCGCTGACCCGGGTGCCGCGGGCTGCGGACACCGTGCCGTCGGCCGCGTGCGCGGTGGACGGGGGCACGGCCGCCAGCGCCACGCCGGCGAGCGCGCCGGCCGCGGCCAGCACGCCGAGCCGGAAGCGGGCCGGGAACCGCAGTGCTCCGCCGCCCGGCCGGCGCCTCGCCGCCGGGTGTCTTCTCTCGTGGGACATCGTCGATCTCTCCACTCTTCAGAGGTTGCGCAACGTGGTGGACTCGCCGGGCATGAGACTGATGTGCCTCGTGCGGCCGCCGGCGACGACGGTGGTGCTCCGGCCGCCGACGCTCCTGAACGTCGCCTCGGTGACCCTGCCGCCGCGCCATCGGACGTCGGCGACGAAGCCGCCGCGCACCCCCACACCCGACACGGAGCCCGAGGCCGCCCACGCGTCCGGCAGCGCGGGAAGCAGCTCCACGTGTCCGGGCCGCGAGTAGAGGAGCATCTCGACGATGGCGGCCGGGGTGCCGAAGTTCGCGTCGATCTGGAAGATGCCGCGGCCCGGCTCCACCTGGTAGATGTCGAAGAGGTTCAGCGCGGTGCCGTTGCCGTCGCCCGCCCACGGCTTCAGGTTGGTGACGACGAGCTGGTAGGCCCTGTCCGCGTCCTTCAGGCGCGCCCAGCACAGGCTGCGCCAGGCGTTGGACCATCCGTAGCTGTTCATGCCGCGTGCGGTGAGCAGGGCCGTGGCGCCGTCGAGGATGTCCTTCGGCGTGGAGTCGTCCGGACGGATCCTGTCGCCGGGGAAGAGGCCGATGAGCGGGGACAGGTGCCGGTGGGTGGTCTCACCGAGGTTGTCCGGGGACATCCACTCCTCCAGCCACCCGGTCTTGGGGCTGACCACGGGCAGGTACAGGCGTTCCCGCAGGGCGTCGACGGCCGCCCGGTGGGCGCTGTCCCTGCCGAGCACCTCGGTGGCGGTGTGGTAGTTGCCGAAGAGGTTCCACACCAGTTCCTGGGCGTAGGTGATGCCCTTGGCGTCGAGCGGGCCCTGCTCGGGCGACCAGTCGCTGTCGGCGATCAGGACCTCGCGCTCCGCTCCTGACGCGTCGGTGACGGTCGTGGTCAGGAGGCGGGCCTCCCAGAACTCCACGGCCCCTTCGAGCAGAGGAAGGATCTTCTCCAGGTAGGCGCGGTCCTGGGTGTACTCGTAGTGCTCGAACAGGCTCTGGCAGAGCCAGGCGTTGCCGGCCGGGTGCCACCACCAGCCGCCTCCGCCGTAGGGGTTGGTGGAGATGGCGACCGTCCAGCCGGCGATCCTGCCGCTGGAGTTGCGGTACCTGTTGGTCGAGGTGTTGAACAGCCGCCGGGTGATGTCGGTCCACGACGGCAGTTGGGCCAGGCAGTAGTCCGCGAAGGCGTCGAAGCAGTCGGACAGGCCCGCGCGGTCGGCCATCCAGTAGTTCATCTGGATGTTGATGTCCGTGTGGTAGTCGCCCATCCAGTCCGGGTCGTTGCCGTCCAGCCAGGGGCCCTGGAGGCCCATCGGCAGGCTGCCGCGCGATCCGGAGATCATCAGATAGCGGCCGAACCGCAGGTAGGCCGCCTCCAGTTCCGGGTCGGGGACGTCGTCGCGGTAGCGGGCCTGCAGCCGCTCCCAGGTGTCCAGTGCGCGCTGGGCCGGCGACGACGTGCCGAGGTCGATGTCCAACCGCCCGGAGAGGGCACGGAAGTCGGCGACGTGGGTGTGCAGCAGGGTGTCGGCGGAGTGGGCGGCGGCGGCCAGTGCCTTGGTCCTCGCCAGGCGCTCCGGGTCGAGGGCCGGGTCGCGGAACCCGGCGGCCGCGTCGGGCGCGTAGTCGGTGCCGCCGCTGACGACGACGGTGAGGTCCTCGCAGCCGCTGAAGGAGATCGACGCGCCGTCGACGGCGACCTTGCCGGTGCTGCTGCGGGCGGTGACGGCGGCGCCGTACTTGAGGCCGTTCGCGAAGGAGGCGCCGAACGACACGCAGGGCCCGGCGCCGCTCGCGGTGGTGGTCTCGCCATGCGTACCGGCCAGCCGGATCGTTCCCGTGTGGGTACCACCGCCCTGCTGGGAGAAGTGCAGGACGATGGCGTCGTCGGGGTGGCTGGCGAAGATCTGCCGCTGGTAGGTGGTGCCGGCGAGCCGGTAGGAGGCGGTGACCAGGCCCTGGGCGAGGTCGAGGGTGCGCCGGTAGCCGTCGGCGGCGCCGAGGTCGTGGCCGTCCATCTCGACCGTGAGCCGGGCGAGGAGCGTGAGCGAGCCGAAGTCCGCACGGCCGTAGGGGAACTGGCCGTCGTCCTGGAGCGTGTCGTTGGCGCCGCCGGTCCACAGGGTGGCATCGCTGATCATCAGCAGTTCGCCGGCGGGGTCGTTGCCGGCCAGTGCCCCGAGGCGGCCGTTGCCGACCGGCAGGCCCTGCTGGATCATCGAGTCCGCGGAGCCCGGCGTCCGCCACCAAAGCTGGTTGCGTGCGGCGTCCGCGGCGGACAGCAGGGGCGATGCGGTGGGGCGCAGCGGGGCCGCCGAGGCAGTGAAGGCGGGCAGGCCGAGTGCCGCGGCCGCGCCGGTGGCGGCGGCGAGGCTGAGGAAGCCTCTGCGGCTGGGGCGGTCGTCGGATGCTTCGGTGTGCTGGATGTCCACGGTGGTGCACTCCATGTCCGGGGGAATGGCACGTGCGGGTCCGACGGCGGCGGCAGGGGCCGTCGCGGCTCGTCGGAGGGGCACCGGTAGGCGGATGGGACGCCGGGGTGCGGAAGTCGAGGGGTGTCGCCGGCCTGCGGCGCGGGGCCCGGATCGGGTCACCGGGCCCCGCGGGCGCGTCAGGCGGACCGCGGAACGTCGATCTTGTCGATGTCCGGGGCGTATCCGTCGCCGCTGTCGAAGGTGATGGTGTTGGTGCCCGCCTTCAGGGCCAGTTGGACGCTGACCGTGTCGGCGGTGCCCCAGTCGCCCGTGGCGGGGAAGGGCAGGCTGGTGCCGTTGCCGCTGTTCGAGTAGACGGTCACCGAGCGCGGGTCACCGCTGACGTAGGAGACGCGCACGGTGTAGATCCCGGCCTTCTTCACCCGGACGTCGTTGATACCGAGCTTGCTGCCGACGTAGAGGTTGCCGACCTTCTTGCCCCCCGAGCAGGCGTCGCAGGTGGCGACGGACGCGTTGCCGGTCAGGGTGTTGTCCGGCGCCTCGGCCTCGTAGGTGGTGGTGGCCAGCGGTGAACCGCCGGGCCTGACGGTGAACAGCCGCGAGCCGTGCGCGGGCAGTGCCTCGGTGATCTGGTCCTTGTGGGTGCCGAGGCTCTCCTTGTTCCACAGGTCGCGCACGGCGGCGTTGCCGGTGAAGCCGAGGGACGCCCAGTGGGCCGTGACGGACGCCGGGGCGGAGCCGAGGTTGAACAGGGCGACCGTGTAGCTGCCGTCGCTGTTCCCGGTGGCCCACACCTGCTGGTCGCCGACGGGTGTGACGGGGCGTGCGACGGGCGCGTCGCTCTGGTCGACGGCGATGACGTCCCGGTTGGTGAGCAGGGACAGGCCGTAGTCGTCGAGCCGGGTGATGTCGTCACCGGTGAACAGGGGCGACTTGTTGATGGCCCACAGGGTCAGGTAGCTCTGCCGCTCGGCCTTGGTGAGGCCGTCCATGTCGCCGTTGCCGACGTCGATCGCGTCCAGGTCGTTCCAGCCTCCGGGGCCCGCCTCGTGGCTCCAGGCCGGTGCGTCGTTCCACCGGTCGTTGACCGAGTTCTCCCAACTGACGAGGGTGTCGCAGTAGCACTCGACGTCGGTGTCGATGCGCCAGCCGTTGGAGTACTTCTGCCAGTCGGCGGCGTGGCCGATGTCGAGCGACCAGGACAGTTCGAGGTGGATCGGCCGCCCGGTGGCGGCGATCGCCTGGTGCCAGGCGGCGACGTCGGGCACGTTGTCGTAGTTGTCGCCGGTCTTGAACGAGCCGGGGCCCACGCCGTCCAGCTTCAGGAAGTCATAGCCCCAGTCGGCGAACATCTGCGCCTGCGAGTCGATGTACTTCTGTGCGCACGGACGGGAGAAGTCCAGCTTGTAGGCGCTGTCCCAGCCGTTGGTGGTGCGCAGGTCGGGATAGACGATGTCGGCGGTGGTGCAGTCGGGGGCGTGCCAGATGGGGGCCTTGCCGTCGGCGTAGCCCTCCTTCTCCAGGCCGACGGGCAGGTAGATGCCGGCCTTGAGCCCCTTGGCGTGGATGTGGTCGGCGACCGATGCCATCCCGTGCGGGAACCTGACCGGGTCAGGCGTCTGCCGGGCGTACTGGTCGAACTCCGGCTTCCAGGTGTTGTCGCGCCACCAGCCGGCGTCGATGTTGACGTAGTCGTAGCCGTACGGCTTGAGCTTGGCGGCCAGGGCGTCGGTCTGCTTCAGGACGTTCGCCTCGGTGAGGTAGCTGTAGTCACCGTCCGGGTTGAGGCCCGGGTACTTGGAGGACTGCATGCTCCAACTGGACCAGCCCATGTACGGCTTGGCAGCGATGCCGGAGGCGCCCGGGGTGCTCGCGGCCCGCACCGGGGCGGCGGAGGCGGTGGCGGCGGCAGTGGTGGCGGAGGCAGTGGTTCCGGCCGGGGATGCGGCCCCGGCCTGGGCCGCGGCTCCTGCGGCGGGGGCCGCGGCGGCGAGGGCGGCGGCGGTGGCCAGCACCGCCACGGTTCTCATGGCACGGCGCACGGAAGGGGTGTGCGCGCCGTGCGGCGTCGGGTACGAGGGTGACCGCATGGGTCGGACCTCCTGTTGTCGGATCGCGGGGGACAGCGCGGTGGAACCGGGCAGGGACGTGCGTTCCGGACGCCGGGGGGCCGACCGGCCGTGGTGGCCGTCGGGACGTCGGGTCGGCGGCTCAGCCCTTGCCCGAGCCGATGGTGAGCCCGCTGATGAACTGGCGCTGGAGCGCGAAGTAGACCAGCAGGGTGGGGATCGCGGTCATGAGGGCGCCTGCCGCGATCAGGTTGGGGTTGGTGAAGTACTGGCCCTGGAGGTTGGCCAGCGCCGAGGTGATGGGACGCTTGTCGCCGGTCTGGATCAGGACGAGCGACCAGAAGAAGTCGTTGTAGATCCAGATGGACTCCAGGGTCGCGAGCGCCGCGAACGCCGGCCGGCACAGCGGCAGCACGATCTGGAGGAACTGGCGCCACACCGGCGCACCGTCGACCAGGGCGGCCTCGGAGATCTCCTTGGGGATCGTCTTCATGTAGTTGCTGAGCACGAAGGTGCAGAAGCCGCACTGGTAGGCGATGTGGATGAAGACGATGCCCCACAGCGAGTTGTAGACCAGCAGCGAGTCGCTCATCCACGCCGGCAGCGGAAGCAGCAGGTACAGCCGGTACAGCGGGGTGATCAGCACCTGGGCGGGGATCAGGTTGCCCGCGGTGAAGAGCATCAGCAGCGCGACGTTCCAGCGGAAGTCGAACCGCGACACGAAGAACGCCACCGCCGCCGCGAACAGCAGCGTGCCGAGCACCGCGGGGACGGTGATGAGCACCGAGTTCCAGAAGAAGTGCGGCATCCCGGACTGGCTCCACGCGTCCGAGAAGTTCTGCAGGCTGATGCTGCGCGGCCAGGACAGGTAGCCGTGCCTGGTGGTGTCGGAGTAGGGACGCAGGGAGGTGTAGACGGCCCACAGCAGCGGGACGAGCCACAGCAGCGCGATGCCGCCGAGCATGAGGTGGCGCCCGGTCTGGCGTCGCGGCCCGCCCGGGGCGGCCGCGGCGGGGGCCAGCGGCGTGCGTGACCGGGAGGCCGGCGGGGTGGCGGTCGCGGTCACTGGTCCTCCTTGCGGAAGGTCTGGACGAGGAAGGTCCCGATCGCGGCGAGGGAGACGAGGAGCAGGATGACCGCGAGGGCGGAGCCGTATCCGATGTGGCTGGACTCGCCGATGATGTTGTCGCTGATGAGCAGGGACAACAGCTCCATGCCGGGCTTGCTGCCGGTGCCGCCGCCGAGCACGTAGACGATGTCGAAGGCGCGCAGCGACTCCATGACGGTGACGACCAGGATGATGATGTTGACCGGCTTCATGGCGGGCAGCACCACGCGGAGGAACGTCTGCCGCCCGTTGGCGCCGTCGAGCGCGGCGGCCTCCTTCAGGGCGGGGTCGAAGCCCTTGAGGCCGGCCAGGTAGAGGATCATGATGTAGCCGGTGTGCCGCCAGCCGGAGGCGATCAGGACGGCCCACAGGTTCAGGTCCGGGTTGCCCAGCCAGTCGATGTGGTGGCCCGAGGAGACGGCGGAGATGACACCGTCGAGCAGGCCCGTGTCGGGGTTGTAGATGATCTCCCAGATGAAGCCGACGACGGCCAGGGAGAGCACCATCGGCATGAAGATCGCCGTCTGGTAGATCCGGGTGAAGCGGATCTTGCGGTCCAGTTGGTAGGCCAGGAAGACGCCGAACGGGGTGGGCAGCAGCGCGGTGAACAGCAGCCAGAACACGTTGTGCCGTACGGCCGGCCAGAACGGCGGGTAGTTGGTGAAGATCTGATGGTAGTTGTCCAGTCCGATCCAGTGGATGTCGGACAGGGTGAGGCCGTCCCAGCTCGTGAAGGACAGGCCGATGGAGGCCAGCGCCGGCAGCCACACGAAGACCAGCAGGGCGAGCAGCGGGATGCCGACGACGACCGTCAGGAAGAGGCGGTCACCAGGACCGAGACTGCGCTGCCGGGAGCGACGGGGGTGTGCGCGCGAGGACGACCGGGACGCGGTACGCACGGTGGACATGGTGAACCCCTCCGGGGAGTCAGGCCGTGGAGCCGGGGAGTCAGGCCGTGAAGAAGTGCGAGCGCTGCGACTCGATCTTCTTGAGCAGGGCCGATCCGTCGTCGGGGTGGTTCAGCCACTCCGCGAAGCCCGGCTCGATCACCGTGGAGATGAACCCGGGGTCGCTGTCGCGGTCCGCGAACTGGGTGATGTGCTTGGCGCCGGCGATGAGCTCGGCGGACTTCTTCTGCAGGGCGTTGTAGGAGCTGGTGTCGGCGCCCGAGTTGACGGCGACGTTGCTCGGATCGACGCCCATGTAGAGGTTCTCCGCCTTGGCGCTGCCGAGGAATTCCAGGAACTTCGCTGCCCCGTCGGCGTTCTTGGGCTTGCGGCTGAGCATGAAGCCGTCCGTGGGCGCCTCGACCGTGTCCTGGCCGTAGGCGGAGTCGATCTCCGGGAACGGGAAGAAGTCGATGTCGGAGCGGAGGGACTCGTCGGTGACCTGCTGGCCGAGGAAGAGGCCGATGACCGCCATGCCGGACTTCTTGTCGAGCAGCGACTGCGCGGCGTCCTGCCAGGAGCGGCCGGCCGCGCCGCTCTGGTAGTACGGGGCCAGCTCGCGCCACAGGTCGATGGTCCGCGCGGCCCGCTTGTCGGTCCAGGAGACCTGCCCGCGCATCAGGGACATGTGGAAGTCGTAGCCGTTCGCGCGCAGGTTCAGGTAGTCGAAGGCGCCGAGGATGCTCCAACTGTCGCCGCCGCCGTAGCCGGAGGCGATCGGCGAGAGCCCGTCCTTCTTCATCTGCTTGGCGAGCGCGGTGAACTGGCTCCAGTTCGCGGGGATCCCGTAGCCGTACTTCTTGAAGACGCTCTTCCGGTAGAAGACCGCCCAGGGGTAGTTGTAGAGCGGGACGAAGTAGTACTTGCCGTCCTCGCCCTTGGAGAGCTGCTTGGCTGCGTCGCTGAAGTCGCCGCCTATCTTCTCCCAGACGTCGTCGACGGGTGCGGCGAGGCCCTTCTTGGCGAAGTACTGCATGCGGTAGCCGGCGAACCAGGTGAAGACGTCGTCCGGAGTGCCCTGCAGATAGGTGGAGATGCTCTTCTGGAACGTGTCGTGGTCGACGGTGTTCGTCTTGACGGTGAGCTTGTCGGCCTTGTGGAAGGCGTCCGTCAGGGCGGCGTAGGCCTTCTTCGGTGTGGCGTCCGCGCCGTTCGACCCGAACGTCACCGTCTTCGGGTCGGCCGCCGCGCCCGAGCCGCAGGCGGCGAGGGCGGGCGTGGCCAGGGCGGCGGCCGAGGCGCCCAGCAGTCCCTGGACCACCTTCCTGCGACTGGGACCTGCGGGGGTCCTGGGGGTGCGGCTCTGCAGCGTCATCGCTACTCCTAGTACGTGTCTGATCCGATGAAGGACTGGATCGCCGTGGCCGCGGCCCCGCGCGCCCATTCCTCGAAGGGCAGCGGACGTGTCATCACGTCGCACTGCGCGGCGGCACCGAAGGCGGAGGCCGCTAAGGCGTCGCGGATGCCCTCGGCGAACAGGTCGTAGGCGGCCAGACCCTCGCCGGAGATGATCACTCGCTCCGGGCCGAGGACGTTGACCACGGAACCGATGGCCCTGCCGATGGCCTCGCCGGCCCGTGCGTAGACGTCGCGGACGCCGGGGTCCCCCTCATGCGCGAGCGCCAGCGCCTCGGCAGCGGTGTGCACGGGCTTCCCGGTCGCCTTGCGGACCTCGCGCAGGATGGCGGGATCGGCCGCGATGGCCTCGACGCAGCCGTTGTTGCCGCAGTGGCAGGGCGGGCCGAGCGGGTCGATGGACAGGTGCCCGATCTCGCCGGCCACGCCGTGCGCACCCGACACCACCCGTCCGTGCACCACCAGGCCGCAGCCGATGCCGGCACCCACCGTCACCAGCGCGAAGTGGGAGAGGCCGACGCCCGCTCCGAACCACTGCTCGGCGACCGTGAGCGCGCGTACGTCGTTGTCGACCGTGACCGGCAGCCCGGTCGCCGTCTCCACGATCTCGGCGAGCGCGATGTCGCGCCACTCCAGGAACGGCGAGTAGCGGACCACGCCACGCGTGCGGTCCACGTCCCCCGAGACGGCGATGCCGAGCCCGCGCACCCGTACGCCGAACCCGTCGGCCTCCGTGAGGAGTTCCTGCACCAGCGCGGTGATCCGCGGCAGCACCGCCTGCGGCCCCCGGGCCGTGAGCCGCACGTGCCGGGCGACCCGGATGCGGCAGCACAGGTCGGCGAGGACGGCGATGATCTCGTCACCCGTCACCTTGATCCCGATGAACAGCGCCCGGCCCGCATCCACCCGGACCGGGTTGGCGGGCCGGCCGAGAGCGGGACGCGCCCCGTCGTCCGCACCCTCGACCAGATAGCCGACCTCCATCAGCGGACGGACCGCCTTGGTGACGGCGGCCGCGGACAGCATGGTCCGCCGCCCGATCTCGGCCCGGGTGAGCGGGCCGTGGGAGAGGAGAGTGGTGAAGACGAGGGAAGCGGCCGGCGTGGTCGCCGGGGCCGCCTCACGAGGAGGCGTCGAACGCATGGCCGGAAACATAAGGTTGTTCTTTTCTGCTGTCAATGAAAGAAGCAAGGCCCTTTTGAAGAGCCTGATATGGATGCCGCTCACCTATGAATGTGAGATCTCGTAGTGGTATTGACAGGTGATCGAAGGAGCGCTTGGCTGCTCCCTGCTCCTGTGGCGCTATCCGAACGCGAGGATCAATGTCTGCGATCTCCTTCGACCCGGCCCGTGGGGTCTGGCTGCTCTCCACCCCGCGCACGTCGTACGCGCTGCGGGTCGACGACACGGGAGCGCCTTGCCACCTCGCGTGGGGCCCCCGGCTGACCCTCGCGGCGGCCGGTGAGCTCGTGTCGCCGCCGGCCGGGGAGATCAGCAGCTTCGAGGGCCGTCCGCCGGCCGGTGAGGAACTGCCCGTCGACGGCGGCACCCGGTACGGGGCGCCCTCCCTGCGGGTGCAGTTCGCCGACGGCACGCGCGCCTTCGAGTGGCAGCCCGTGGGCCACAGCACCGGTGAACCGTCGCCCGGAACGGCCGAACTCGCCCTGGAGTTTTGCGACCGCCACTACCCGCTCACGGTCGTCCTGCACTACCGCGTCCACGACGACAGCGACGTCATCGAGCGCTGGACGGTGCTGCGCAACACGTCCCGGGAGCCGCTCACCGTGCTGCGCGCCGACTCCGCCGCCTGGACGCTGCCGCCGCGCGACGACTACCGGCTCAGCCACGTCACCGGCCGCTGGTCGGCCGAGGGCCTGCTGCACCGCGAGCCGGTGCCGCACGGCGAGACCGTGCTCACCAGCCGGCGCGGCATCACCAGCCACCACGCGAACCCATGGGTGATGCTGGACGCCGGGGACGCCACCGAGGACCGCGGTGAGGTGTGGAGCGCGGCCCTGGCCTGGAGCGGCAGTTGGCACGTCACCGTGCAGCGCACCCCCGACGGGCGGACCGCGTTCACCGGCGGCGCGGGACAGGACGGCACGGCCCTGCCGCTCGGCCCCGGCGAGGAGTACACCACGCCGCGCTGCGCGGCCCTCTACACCGACGGCGGATTCGGCGCGGCGAGCCGGGCCTGGCACGCCCACACCCTGGCCCATGTGCTGCCGCACCCCGAGGAGCTGCGGCCCGTGCTGTTCAACTCGTGGGAGGCCACGGGCTTCGACGTCAGCGAGAGCGGGCAGAAGGCGCTCGCCGGGCAGGCGGCGGAGCTCGGCGTCGAGCTCTACGTCGTCGACGACGGCTGGTTCGGCGCCCGCCGCGACGACACGGCGGGCCTCGGCGACTGGACCCCGGCGGCCAAGGGCTTCCCCGACGGGCTCACCCCGCTGATCGAGGAGGTGCACCGGCTCGGCATGCGCTTCGGCCTGTGGGTGGAGCCCGAGATGGTCAACCCGGACAGCGACCTGTACCGCGCGCACCCGGACTGGGTCCTGCACTTCCCCCACCGCGCCCGGACCGAGCTGCGCAACCAACTGGTGCTCAACTTCGCACGCGACGACGTCGCCGAGTGGGCCTACGGCTGGCTCACCCGGCTGGTCGCGGACAACGGCATCGACTTCCTCAAGTGGGACATGAACCGCGCCTTCAGCGAGGCCGGCTGGCCCGACCGCGCCGAGGGCCAGGACGTGCTGTGGACGCGGTACGTGCACAACCTGTACGCCGTCATCGACCGGTTGCGCGCAGACCACCACGGGCTGCGGATCGAGACGTGCAGCGGCGGCGGCGGCCGTGTCGACCTGGGCATCCTCTCCCGTACCGACCAGGCGTGGCCGTCCGACAACACCGACGCGGCGGACCGGGTCTCGATCCAGCACGGCTTCAGCCAGGTCTATCCGGCACGGGCGATGACGGCCTGGGTGACCGACGTGCCCAACCAGCTCACCGGCCGCTGCGTGCCGCTGCGCTACCGCTTCCACGTCGCGATGGCGGGGGTGCTGGCGATCGGCGGCGACCTCGCGCACTGGACGGCCGAGGAACGCGCCGAGGGCGCCGAGCTGGTGGCCCGGTACAAGGAGGTCCGGCACATCGTGCAGCACGGCACCCAGCACCGGTTGCGGGGTCCCGGCGACGACGGACCGACCGCCGTGCAGTACACCACCGGGGACCGCCGGGAGGCGTTCGTGCTGGTGTGGCAGCGTGCACCGCGCCACGGCACACCGCTCCCCGTCCTGCGGCTCGCCGGCCTGGACCCCGCCGCCCGCTACCGGGACACCGGCACCGGCACGGTGCACCACGCGTCCGTGCTGACCGGGTACGGCATCACGCCCGATCTGCCGCGCGGGGACTGGGCCAGCACCTCGCTGCACCTGGTCAGGGTGGACGAGTAGGCGGGTGCGCCGGGACAGGCGTTCCGGGGCGGCTGCGCCGGGGCGGGGTGGGCGGGGTGGCACCTGGTTGCGGCGAACCGCGCGCCAGGAACTGCAACAGTGCTTATATAAGCGCTGTTACGATGTCCTCATGGCCAAGAACCCCGCACGGAACCCACCGCCGGAGCCCGCAGGGCGGCCCGCCCAGACCCCGGTGCGGGCCCCCGCGCAGACTTCCGCACAGGCGGCGGGGGAGGCGCGTGAGCGGGCTCATCGGCAAGCACATGAGCAGGCGCGTGGGCAGGCGCATGAGCGGACGTACGGGCGGGCTCAGGAGCGGACGTACGGGCGGGCTCGGGGGGAGGCGCATGAGCGGGGGCGTGGGCAGGATCCGTCCCTGCACAGCCTCTGGCGGCCATTGCGGTACCTCCAGGCCGCCATGGATGCGGACATCGCACGGGTCTACGCGGAGGGGCGGATCGAGGGGCTGAAGACCACCTATGTGATGGAGCTGCTGCGGCTGGCCGACCGCGGGCCGATGACCATCACGGAACTGGCCGAGTCGGTCGGCCGCACCCACTCGGCACTCAGTCAGAAGGTCGCGGCGATGCGCAGGGCCGGCTGGGTCGAGACCGTCGCGGGCGACGACGCACGCAGCAAGAAGGTGACGCTGACGGACCGCGCCCGCGGCGTCGTGGACCGTCTGGCGGCGGAGTGGAGGGCCACCGAGGCCGCTCTGGAGGATCTGGAGGCCGAACTCCCCTACCCGCTCAGCCGGGTCGTCACCGACATCGAACGAGCGCTGGAGCACAGGAGCTTTCACGAGCGGATAGCCGAGAAGCTGGCCCAGGACCCGGCATGGTGCTGAGGCGGGCCCTGCTCGATGTGAGTCCGCTCAGGTCGTCGCCGCCGTTCCGGCGGCTGCTGGCCGGCCAGGCGCTGTCCGCGCTCGGCGGGCAGATGACCCTCGTCGCCGTGATGTTCCAGGTCTGGCAGACGACGAGGAGCACCACGTGGACCGGCGCCGTGGGACTGGCCCAGGCGCTGCCGCTCGTCGTACTCGGGCTCTTCGCCGGATCGGCCGCCGACCGTGTGGAACGCCGGGCGCTCTACCTGGTGACCACCTGCGGACAGGCCCTGTGCTCGCTCCTGCTCGCGCTGCAGGCGGTCTTCGGCCGTCTGCCGACCGTCGGCGTCCTCGCGCTGGTCGCCGTGCGGTCCTGCTTCGGCGCCGGCAGCGGTCCCGCCTCGCGCACCTTCGTGCCCCGGCTCCTGCCGGCGCACCGACTGGCCGCGGGCCTCGCGCTCAACCGGCTCGCCTTCCAGGGCGCCATGTTGGCCGGCCCTGCCCTCGGCAGCCTGACCGTGGGCGGGCTCGGCGTGAACGGCTGCTACGCGATCGACGCGCTCACCTTCGCGGCCGCCTGCCACGGTGCGTGGGGCCTGCCGCGGATGGATCCCGGAGACCGGTCGGCCCGGCCGGGACCACGGGGTGTCCTGGACGGCCTGGCCTTCGTAGCCCGGACACCCGCGATCCGCGGAGCACTGCTCACGGACCTGGCGGCCACCGTGCTGTCGATGCCGACCAGCCTGTTCCCTCTGATCAACGCGGAGCGGTTCGGCGGCGACCCTCGCACGCTCGGGCTGTTCCTGACCGCGATGGCGGCCGGTGGTGTCACCGCGTCCGTCCTGTCCGGAACCTACACTCGGCTCCCCCGTCCGGGCCTGGTCATGCTCGTCGGATCCGCCTCCTGGGGCGTGGCGCTCACGCTGTTCGGCATGGCGCCCGAGCCGTGGACGGGGCTGGCCTTCCTCGTCCTGGCCGGCGCGGCCGACACCGTCTGCGTGGTCTCGCGGAGCACCGTCGTCCAGGGCCACACCCCGGTGGGACTGCTCGGCCGGGTCGCCGGCGCCGAGCAGATCGTCGGCCAGGCCGGGCCCGATCTCGGCAACCTGCGCGGGGGGCTCGTCGCAACCGCCACATCGGGCACCACGGCCCTGGTCAGCGGCGGCCTGCTGTGCGTGGGCGCCGTCGCCCTGGTGGCCACCCTGACCCCGGGCCTACGGCGGTCCGCCGCACCACCCGCGCCGACGCCCCCGCCGACACCCCTGCCGACACCCGCACCGGCGCCCGCACCGACGACTCCTGGGGACGGGCAGTAGCGCGGCGGGAAGGCGGGGAGTCCCCCTCGGTCCGTCCCGATGACCTGTGTCGTCGCCCGCTCGCGACGGCCTGCCCCGTCAGCCGGAAGGGCCTGCCCCCGTTAGCTGAAAGCACGACGGTAGGCATGCGGACTCACACCGGTGGCGCGTTTGAATCGGTCGCGGAAGGCCGTGGGTGAGCCGAATCCGACCTGGGAACCGATGCGTTCCACGGAGTGACGAGTGGTCTCCAGAAGGTGCTGCGCCCGACGGATGCGGGCCCGATGCAGCCACTGGAGGGGCGTGGTGCCGGTCTGCTCGCGAAAACGCCGGATCAACGTCCGGGTGCTGACCCCGGCGTGCGCGGCGATGTCGTCGAGGGTGAGATCGCACTCCAGGTTGTCGCGTAGCCAGGTCAGTACCGGCTCGAGGACTGATCCCATCGGCGTGGGCGTGTGGTCGTGGACGATGAACTGTGCCTGGCCTCCTTCGCGTTCGAGCGGCATCACGGAAAGACGGGCGGCGTCCGCGGCCACGGCCGAGCCGTAGTCGCGCCGGATCATGTGCAGGCACAGATCGAGGCCGGCCGAGGCACCGGCCGACGTGAGGATCTGGCCGCTGTCGACGTACAGCACGTCCGGGTCGACGTCGACCGCCGGATACGCGGCGGCTAGCTGGTCCGCGGCGATCCAGTGGGTGGTGGCCCGCAGTCCGTCGAGGAGCCCGCAGGCCGCCAGCGGGAAGGTGCCGACACAGATCGACGCAATTCTGGTGCCCCCGTCCGCGGCCTCCCGCAACGCCGCACGGACGGCGGGCGATGGGGGCTCTGCCGGGTCGGTCGTGCCGGGCACGATCACGGTGTCCGCGCCCTTCAGCCCCTCCAGTCCCCAGGGCGCGCGCAACGTGAACGCCCCGGCGTCGACCTCGCGTTCCTCGGCACACACCCGGATCTGGTAGCCAGGACGCCCGTCGGGGAGCCGGGTGCGGTTGAAGACCTCGATCGGGGTGGACAGGTCGAACGGAATCACCCGGTCGAGCGCGAGGACGGCGACTGTGTGCATGTCCAGAACCTACCCGCCCGCCTCACCACACTTGAAGGGCAGAGAGCCATGTCCTCCTTGATAGACCGAGGTCAGAAGCCTTTGCAGCGGCTTGGCGGTATCCCGTTGAAGACTGTCACTATCGCCACTGGGGTACGCGGCCCTGCCCGGCTAACGTCATGACCGCTCCGGCACTGCCCCGGCCTCCATCCCCCTCTCCAAGGACTCCCGTTATGCATGCCCAGATCGTCCTCTACGACGGCTTCGACCCGCTCGACGTCATCGCGCCCTACGAGGTCCTGAGCGCCGGCGCCGACGCCTGTGCGGGAACGATGAGCGTCGAGCTCGTCTCGTCCGAGGGCCCGCGGGAGGTGGTCAGCGGAACGGGGGGACTGACCTTGCGCGCCACCTCGGCCCTGGACGCGGACCGACCCGGTCTGGTCCTGTTGCCGGGGGCCTCGGGGCGGGTGGGCGAGCTCGGCGAGGCCCCGGACCAGGCAGCCGGAGCCCCCGGTGAGTGGCGGCGGAACGAGTCCATCTCCGTACTGCTGGGGCGCACCCTCACCACCGCGTTGCCGGGTCTGCTCAGGACGGCGATGGCCAACCCCCGGGTGACCGTCACCGCCGTGTGCGGTGGCTCGCTGGTCCTGGCCATGGCCGGACTGCTGGAGGGCCGCTACGCCACCACCCACCACCTGGGCCTGGACCTGCTCGACGCCACCGGCGCCCACGCCGTACGCGCCCGAATCGTCGACGACGGCGACCTGGTCACCGGCGCCGGTGTCACCTCCGGGCTCGACCTGGGCCTCTATCTGCTGGAGCGCGAGCTCGGTCCGCGTATCGCCCAGGCCGTGGAGGACCTGTTCGCCCACGAGCGTCGCGGCACCGTGTGGCGGAACCAGGGCCCCGTCCCCGCCGCCCTGTGATTCCTACCCGCAGCCGTCCACCCACTCTGTACCGCACTGTAAGGAAGAGCCTCCGTATGTCCGTCGAAGGTAACTGGGACCTGTCCATCTCCACCCCCGTCGGTCGTATCGAAGCCGTACTGGAACTCCGCCGGGAAAACGGCCGGATCACCGGTACCGCCGCTACCGCCGGTCTCTCCACGGCCACCGGTGTTTCCACCGCGGCCGGTATCGCCGCTGCCGCTGGTGGTACCGGCGAGAAGGTCCCGCTCACCGGCATCGTGCTGGACGGCGACCTGCTGACCTGGCACCAGGCCATCACCAAGCCCCTTCGTCTGAACCTGGTCTTCGCCGTGACGGTCGACGGCGAGACCCTCACCGGGACCTCCCATGCCGGGCGGCTGCCTGCTTCCCGGGTCATCGGCCGGCGTCAGTACGTGCCCGCCGCCGTGGAGCGGTCATGACGAAAGTCCTCCTCTCCCTGCATGTCCTGGCCGCTGTTCTGGCTGTCGGTCCTGTCACCGTCGCTGCAAGCATGTTTCCCGGTGCCCTGCGCCGCGCCCACGGTGAGCCGTGTGGCGAGATCCTGGCGACCCTCGGGGTGCTGCACCGTATATGTCGCGTCTATGCGGCCGTCGGCATCGCTCTTCTCCTCTTCGGGTTCGGGACGGCGAGCAGTCTCGGCGTCCTGTCGAGCCCCTGGCTGATCGCCTCGATCGTCCTGACCTTCGCGGCCGCGGCCGTCCTGGTTCTTCTGATCCTTCCTGCTCAGGAGGATGCGTTGGCCTCCGCCAAGGACAGTGCGCTTGCACATGGCCCTGGTCCTGGCTCGGCATCCCAGTTCGGCCCCGGCTCCGGCTCCGGCTCCCGACATGATTCTGGTTCCGCCCTTGGCTCCGATTCCGGTTCCGGCCTGCGTGCCGCCCGCCGACTGGCCATGGTCACCGGTGTCTTCAATGTCCTGTGGGTCGCGGTCACGGTCCTGATGATCGTCCGGCCCGGCTCCACCACGGGGGCGTGAGGGGCTCCGTGACCGCGTCTTGTCAGACCGGACAGCGCTGCGATGGTCAATCGGGTGAAGACCGTGATGTTGATGGCGATCTTCCATGTGACGGTGTCGGCATCCGCGCCGGAGAGCGGGCTGCGCGCTCCCCCGGCGTCGTCCTGCAGTATCTCGATGGACTCGTCGGTAGCAGTCTGTCCTGACGTCTGCCTGCCGACCGGGCAGCCTGGGACAGGTTGGCGACCAGGGTGCCCGGGTGCCGGTCGCAGGTTGACACCGGTGCCGGCGACCGGTGCACCAGTCGGACGCTTGCACCTGTACCGGCATCGGGCGCCCGCTGCCGGCCGCGCCGGCACAACGGGTACGGCTCGCGCCCGCTGCCCACTACTCGCTCCCCTCTCAACTCGCAACCCGCAACCCTCTGACGGCTGACGGCTGACGGCTGACGGCTGACGGCTGACGGCTGACGGCTGACGGCTGACGGCTGACGGGACCATCACAGCACCGCGCCCACCACCCCCAGCCACCCAGCGCCCGACCGGCCGTCTCGAAGACTCACCCGGCACGGTGCCGTGCTTTGGACGATCCCAGTCGTGAGACGACGAAGTAGCCCACGGCCAGCAGGACAAGGCCCACGACCACCTTGGACGCGAGGCCGCCGTACTTCTCCACCAGGCGCCAGTTGCCGCGCAGCCAGTACCCCGCGAGAACGAAGGCCGTGTTCCATATCAGGCTCCCCAGCGCGGTGAAGCCGACGAAGGTGAGGACCTGCATCCGCTCGATGCCCGCCGGCATGGATATCAGGCTGCGGAGCACCGGCACCATACGAGCGATGAAGACCGTCTTGGCTCCATGCCGAGCGAACCAGACCTCCGCGCGGTCGATCTCATGCGGCTTGACCAGTGGCATACGCGCGGCTATGGAACGCATGCGCTCACGTCCGAGCAGAGCGCCCGCGTGGTACACCACCAGGGAGCCCACGACCGAACCGACCGTGGCCCAGAAGATCGCGGCGGCGACGCTCATACGGCCCTGGCCCGCGGTGAAGCCCGCGACGGGCAGGACCACCTCGCCCGGCACGAACGGAAACACGCTGTCGACCCCGTTGGCCAGTCCGGCTCCGGGTGCGCCGAGGGACTCCATGAGGTGCGTGGCCCAGCCGACGACGCCCCCGGCCTGCTCCGCCTCGCTGCTCGCTTCGATCATGCCGCAAAGGTAAGGAGCGGGCAGGCAGCGGCACCATGAGGTTCACCGCACATCCGGGGTGCGGTGAACCGCAGTGTGGAAAACCGCAGTTCACTTGTGCGGTGAACCTCATGGTCCGCGAAACCGACCGGGCCGTAGCGTCGCAGGCATGATCCGACACATCCGGAGCTGGCGAGTCGTCGTGCTGTCCGCCGCCCTCCTCACAGCGATCGCAGCCGTGGCGCAACCCACCTCGTCCGACGAGACCCTGGCCGCCACCGATCGGCCGGACCGGCGCGCGTCCGATCTCGAAGCCGGCCGCGACGTACACGCCTCCGGCTACACGTCCGACCACGCCTCCGACTACGCGTCCGATGGGACGACCCGTGCCGGACCGTCGCCCCCTCACACGGCCCTGTTGATCGACAGGCAGGCATCCCCTGCGAGAGGTCCCCGGGGGCCGGATGGTCCGCCGGATTCAGCCCTTGCAGGAGGCGGGGCCGGGACCCTCCGGATTCCCACCCCGGCGTACGAGGGCGGGACCTTGCCCCCCGCATACGGAGGCGCAACCTCGCCCACCACCGTCCCAGCAGGCGCAGGCGAAATCATGACCCAGGCAGCCGACCCTGCCCGCCGCTCACCATGTAGGGGTCAGCGCACGCCGAGCCGTCCTCCGCTCCGTCGCGACGACCGGATCGAGCGTCGGCACCGCGGCGAGGAGCCGCTGGGTGTAGGGATCGCGCGGCGCTCCGTACACCTCCTCCACCGTGCCGTACTCGACGACACTTCCCTCCTTCATCACCGCGACCCGGTCGCTGACCTGTCGGACCACGGCGAGATCGTGCGCGATGAACACCAGCGCGAGGCCGAGGTCTTGCTGGATCTCGGCCAGCAGCGCGATCACCTGCGCCTGAGTCGTGACATCGAGCGAGGAAACCGGTTCGTCGCAGACGATGAGGTCGGGACTGGGCGCGAGGGCACGGGCAATGCCCACCCGCTGGCGCTGTCCACCGCTGAACTCGTGCGGATAGCGGTCGTAGTGCGCGGGATCGAGGCCGACGCGTTGGAGGAGGTCGCCGACGCGAGCACGCAGCCGTGCCCCCTCGCGTTCTCCCTGGGCGCGCAGCGGGTCGGCGATGGACTCACCGATGCTGCGCCTCGGGTTGAGGGAGGCGACCGGGTCCTGGAAGACCATCTGGACGCGGGGCCGCTCCGCTCCGTGCGCGAGGGTGCCGGCGGTCGGGCCCAGCAGCCCGACGAGCATCCGCCCGAGAGTGGTCTTACCGCTGCCGCTCTCGCCGACGATGCCCAAGGTCTCGCCCCTGTGCAGGGTGAGGGACACACCGTCGACGGCGGTGACGGAACGTCGTCCCCGGCCGAAGTCACGGCGCAGCCCCGTGGCGGTGAGGAGGGCGTCGCCGGTGATCGCGGCCCTTGGGGCGGTGGGGGCGTCCACGCGGGGCACGGCCCCGAGAAGTTCGCGGGTGTACGACTCGGCCGGTGTGCGCAGCACGGTGTTGATCGGTCCGCGCTCGACGGCACGGCCGCTCCTCATCACCAGGACGTCGTCGACGCTCTCCGCGGCGACGCCGACGTCATGGGTGACGAGCAGGAGGCCCATGCCGGTGTCCTCGCGCAGCGAATGGAGCAGGTCGAGGATCTGAGCCTGGACGGTGACGTCGAGCGCGGTCGTCGGCTCGTCGGCGATGAGGAGTTCAGGCTCGCAGGCCATGGCCATGGCGATCAGCGCGCGCTGGCGCATGCCGCCGCTGAACTCGTGGGGACGCATACGTGCCCGGCGGGCGGCGTCGGGAATGCCGACCTGGTCGAGCACCTGGAGGGCGCGCTCACGCGCGGCCCGGCGCCCGGCGCGGGTGTGCCTGCGGTACACCTCGGCGATCTGGTTACCGACCGCGTAATAGGGGTCCAACGACGACAGCGGGTCCTGGAAGACCATCGCGGCCCGTGCGCCGCGCAGTCCCCGGAGTTCCTCGTCCGTGGCCCGCTGCACATCGGTGCCGGCCACCAGAAGAGAGCCTGTGACCCGTGCCCCGGTGCCTCGGTGCAGGCCGAGCAGGGCGGCGGCCACCGTGCTCTTGCCGGAGCCGGACTCCCCGACGAGACCGAGGGCGGCGCCCTTGTTCAGGGAGAAGGAGAGGTCGTCCACGGCACGTGTGGTGTCGTACTCGACGGTCAGTCCGTGCACCTCCACGAGACTCATACGAGCACCACCCTCCGGTCGGCCACCGCGTACAGCACATCGGCGACGAGATTGGCCAGCACGACGAAGAATCCGGTGACCAGCACCATGCCGACGACCACGGGAAGGTCGGCGACGTTGACCGCACTCACGAGTGCCTGGCCGATACCGGGCAGTCCGAAGAGGGTCTCGGTGAGGACGGCGCCGCCGAACATGGAGCCGAAGTCGTTGGCGGCCAGCGCGATGACGGGCGCGAGAGCGCCGCGCAGTGCGTGCCGTCCGAGGACCGACCGTTCGGAGAGGCCGTAGGCGCGGAAGGTGCGCACATGGTCCTCGGCCAGTGTCTCCAGGATCGCGGCACGGGTCACCCGGGCGTACTTGGCCGCTTCGATCAGGGCGAGGGAGGTCCACGGCAGCAGCAGGTTCCATGCCCACTGCTCGGGGTCCTCGGTCAGGGGCACGTACTGGGGAAAGGGCAGCCACTGGAGCTGGCCGCAGACAACGATCATCAGCAGGAGGCCGATGACGAAGACGGGGGTGGCGGTGCCGGCGAGGGTGAGACCGGTCAGCAGCCGCTCGGAGACCCGGCCGCGCCGCCAGGCGGCGAGCAGTCCGGTACCGACGCCGAGGAGCAGGTAGATCACGAGGGAGCCCAGGGCGAGCGACCCGGTGACCGGGAGTTTGGCGGTGATCAGCTCGGTGACCTGCTGGTCGCTCCGGTACGACAGTCCGAGGCAGGGGGCTGCGCAGTGCTCGATCGAGGTGCCGGTGGAAAAGGAGCGGCCGGCGACGATCCCGCGAAGGAAGTCCCAGTAGCGCTGGTACACCGGGTCGTCCAGGTGCAGTTGTGCGGCGACCTGGTGGACCTGGGCCGGCGAGCAGCGCTCACCGCAGGTGATCTGTGCGACGTTGCCGGGCACGATGTAGAACACCGCGTAGACGATCACCGTGATGGCCAGCAGGGTGGCGACGGCGGAGACCATCCGGCGTAGGAGGAATCCACCGAGACCCTGGAGGCCGGGCAGCCGGCGCAACACCAGTGGGCGACGGCGGAGGGTGAGTGTACTCATGCCTTGGCCTCCCGCCTGCGTCCCGTGCCGATCCTCAGACGGGAGGCGGCCCGCGGATCGAGTGCGGTGCGTATCCCGTCACCGAAGACGGTCATCGACAGCACGGTGACGAACAGTGCCCCGGCGGGGAAGAGCAGGTACTGCGGTGCGGCCTGGTACCAGACATTGGCGGAAGTGATCATCTGGCCCCAGGACGGGGTGGGTGGTTTGACGCCGACGCCGAGGAAGGAGAGAGCGGCCTCCACCGTGATGTTCAGGGGGATCAGCAGTGCTCCGTAGGTGATGACGGGAGCGGCGAGGGCGGGCAGGAGTTCACGGCGGGCGATGTGCCAGGTGTTCCAGCCGCTGAGCCGCGCGGCGGCGACGTGATCGAGTTGCTTGAGGGTGATGGTGTGCGCCCGCACGATCTTCGCCGTGGAACCCCAGGCGATCAGTCCGATGATGACGGCGACCAGCACGGGTCGGGGAAAGCTGGGAGGAACGATGGCGAGCACCGCGAGGGCCATGATCATGAGCGGTAGGGCGATGATGATGTCGGTGATACGGCTGAGGATCTGATCCAGCCAGCCGCTGCCCAGTCCCGCGCCCAATCCGACGGCAAGCCCGATCACCAGTTGCACGAAGGTGGCGGCGAAGGCGACGCCCAGGGAGACCCGGGCCCCGTAGACGAGGCGAGCGAACAGGTCCCGACCCGTCTGGGGTTCCACGCCGAGCCAGTGTTCTGCGCTGATCCCGCCGAGCGGGCCGACCGGCACTCCGCCGCGGGCCGAGTCGACGAGATGCGGATGGTAGGTGGTCGGGTCCTGGCCCTCCAGGGCGGTGAGCAGTGGCGCGGCGAGCGCGACCACGATGAGCAGGACGACGATCCCGGCGGCGACCAGCGTGGCCGGCTGGGAGCGCAGACGACGCAGGAACTGGCGCCCGCCGGAGGCGGGAAGGGGCTGTAGCTCATCCGCGACCGGTCCGGTGGGCAGCAGGGCCTCACTCATGGTGTCGACCTTCCCGACCGCGCTACTTGACCGCGACCTGGGAGACGTCGAGGACGCCGGTCCAGTTGCTGATCACGATGTTCTTGACGTCCTTGCCGTAGAGCCGCTTGTAGACGGGGTGGAACAGCGGCACGTCCAGCGCCTGTGCACTGATGCGCTTGTCGAGTGCGCCCCACCGCTTGGCGGCGGCGTTCAGGTCCGTCAGCTTGTTGATCGCGTCGATCTCCTTGTTGACGGCGGGATCGTCGAGCTGGGCGTGGTTGAAGTTGGCGCCGTCCTTGACGACTTGGCGGCCGTCGAAGATGGGGGCGAGGAAGGGGCCGCCGGAGGGCCAGTCGGCGCCCCAGCGGGCGAGGAAGAAGCCGGGCTCGGCCTTCACGTCCTTGTAGGCGTCGCGGTACTGGTTGATCTCCAGACCCCTGAGCTTGACGGTGATGCCCGCCTTCTTCAGGGCGTCCTGGACGGCCGTGGCGATCTCGGGGCCGGCCTCGGGGTCCTGGTTGGCGTGAGTGAGGGTGAGCGTGATGCCGTGCTTGTAGCCTGCCTCGGCCAGCACCTCGCGGGCCTTCTTCGGGTTCCCGGACTTGCCCGCGGGGAACGGGTCGTAGGGCGTGTAGCCGAAGGCTTCCTGGTTCGGCAGGAAGGTGGTGGCCGGCTCGGCGAGAGAGGTGCCGCCGACCGCGTTGATGACCGAGGAGCGGTCGATCGCGTAGGCGATGGCCTCGCGGACCTTCGGGTTGTCGAACGGCTTCACCTTCGGATTGAAAGCGAGGTAGTTGGTGTAGCCGAAGTGCCCGGTCCCGACCCGGGCGGCCAGGCTCTTGTCACCGCTGATCTTGGCGAGTTCGGCGGGCCCGAGATTGGTGTCGGTGGTGACGGCGGCGGCGTCGGTTCCCTGGCTGGCCGAAAGCCGCTGGTTGATCACGGCGGAGTCGAGGCCGGAGCGGACGTCGATACGGTCCGGGTAGGACTTGCGCTGGGTGTCGTTGGCGGCGGACCAGTACCGGTTGCGTTCCAGTACGAGGTGCTCGCCATCGTTCTCGTTGCTGATGACGCGGTACGGCCCGGAGGAGAGGGGGTGGTTCTCGTACTTGGTGCCGTCGTCCTTGCTCCGGGGCACCGGCGTGAACTGCGTCTGGGTGGCCAGGAAGGGGAACTCGCCCTCGGGCTTGTTCAGGTGGAAGACGATGGTCCGCGCGTCGGGCGTCTCGATCGAGTCGAGCCCCTTCTTGTCCTTGTAGGGGCCGGGGTAGCCGGCGCCGCCGACGAGCCAGTCACGCAGGTACGGGGCCCCTCCGGAGAGTTCCGCGGCGAACGACCGCTCGATGCCGTACTTGATGTCGGCACTGGTGATGGGCGAACCGTCCTCGTACTTGATGCCCTTCTTCAGGGTGTACGTCCAGACGGTGGCGTTCTTGCTGGGTGTGCCGAGGTCCGTGGCGAGGTCGGGCACGACCTTGGAGCCCGCGGCGCCGTTGGCGCGGTTGCGCGTGGTCAGGGTCCGGAAGACCAGGGAGGGCACGTTGCCGCCGCCGGAGGTGTAGAGCCGGGCCGGGTCGAAGTCGGTCTGCGCCTCGGTGTTGAGGATGGTGAGGGTGCCGCCCTTGTGCGGGGTGCCCTTGGCGCCCTCGTCCTTGTCCTTCGGTCCCGCACAGGCGACCGCTGCGGTGGCAAGGGCCAGGCTGACGGATGCGGCCGCGGCGCGGCGGGCGTTGGTGCGGGACGGATGACGCATGGGGGCCTCTCGGGGGTGTCGGCCATCGGATCCGGGACGGAACCGTTTCGGTGCGGTCGGCTGTGGCGTGGTGACGCGTGTGGCGCGGGTCCGGGGTTCGGCTCCGTGCGGGCACGGGGCCGGGCGGTACGGGCGGTACTGAACGGGCCGCGGCGGCCAGGGTCCCTGAGGTGCCGGGACGGGGTGGTGCGGCACCGGGAGCGCGGAGGGTGGGAGCTGCGGAGAACGGCGTGGTGCAGGTGCACCCCGGTCGGGCGCGGCCCGCGGGCAGCCCTCCCGTGGCAGAGCGTCGCGCTCGTCGGAGGGGAACGGTTCAGCGACAGTGAATATCGGCCACGCTCAGCGCGCAGACGCCGATGAGCGTGAGCTCAATGGCGGTGCGATGCGAAGCATGGCTGGCAAACATGCGGAAAATATGAACGAGTGTGGCCCTGGATGTCAACGCGGTGCCCGTTCATACGGCCCCCTGGTCGTACGGCACGCGGCCGGAAGACGCTGGGATCATGGCCGGAAGACGTAGGGGGCGGCCGGTGGGGGCTGCGCCCGGCGCCCGAGCCGGCCGGTACGACACCCCTGCGGCGCCCACGCGGTACCGCCACGGCCGGGCGGCGCACGGCCCTGGCGGCGCACGGCCGGACTGGACCGGGTGGGACCAGGTTGGACCGGATTGGGCTGGACCGGGTAGGGCTGGGCCCGGGACGCGGCGGCGGGCTGGTGCGGTGCAGTGGCTGGTCGATGCGAGGCAGTAGCGGGTCGGTGCGGGACGGCGGCAGGTCGGTGCGCGGGCAGTGGCAGGTCGATGAGGCAGTGCCTGATCGGTGTGTGGCGGTACCGGATCGGCGCGGGACGGTGGCGGGTCGCGCGGCGCCGGGTCGGGCAGCGCTGCGGCCCCACCGTGCCGGGGCGCCCTCGACGGCCCCGGTCGGCCGGGGCCGCCAATGCCTCACCCCTGCACGGCCGGCGACGTCCGTGCCGACGCGGGTGCCGTCGGCGCGGTGCTGGGCGGGCGCCGGGCCGGGAGGAACGAGGCGAAGCCGAGGGCGATCAGGGCGGCACCGGCACCGATGGCCATGACCACCCGGAACGCGTTCTGCGAGGGCAGGACGGCAGGACCGAAGGCGGTGACCATCTGGGCCAGTACGACACCGGCGACCGCACTGGAGACGGAGGTGCCGATGGACCGCATCAGCGTGTTGAGGCTGTTGGCGGCAGCGGTCTCGGACACGGGCACGGCGGCCATGACGAGCGCGGGCATGGCACCGTAGGCGAGTCCGATGCCGGCGCCCACGATGCTGGAGACCAGTACGAGCTGCCAGACGGCGGACATCAGCACGATGTTGAGCCCGTACCCCGCGGCCACGACGACCGCGCCGACCATCAGGGTCACCTTCGGTCCGCGGGAGCGGGAGAGACGTGCGGACAGCGGTGCCATCGCCATCATCACCAGGCCGTTGGGCGCCATGACCAGGCCGACGGCCAGCATCGACTGCCCGAGGCCGTACCCGGTGGCCTTCGGCATCTGGAGCAGTTGTGGAAGCAGCAGCGCCATCGCGAACATCGAGAAGCCGAACACCATCGAGGCGAGATTGGTGAACAGCACCTGGCGGCGGGCCGTGGTGCGCAGGTCCACCAGTGGCCGAGGGACGCGCAGTTCCCACCAGCCCCACACCACCAGCACCAGCGCCGCGGCGCCGAAGAGACCATCGGTGCGTCCGTCGGTCCAGCCCCAGTCGCCGCCCTTGGAGATCGCCAGTAGCAGGCAGACCAGCGCGGCCGACAGCCCCACCGCGCCCACCAGGTCGAAACGGCCGCCGGTGCGCACGGCGGACTCCGGCACCAGTCGGAGCACCAGCACGGTCACGACAGCACCGAGTGCGGCCGAGGTCCAGAACAGCACGTGCCAGTCGGCGCGTTCGGCCAGGAACGCGGCCGCGGGCAGGCCGAGCGCGCCGCCCACCCCGAGCGAGGCGCTCATCAGCGCGGTCGCCGCGGCGAGCCGGTCCGGCGGCAGTTCATCGCGCATGATGCTGATGCCGAGTGGGATCACCCCGGCCGCCATGCCCTGCAGGGCCCGTCCCACCACCATGGGCGCCAGGGAGCCGCTGAGCGCGGCGACGGAGGAACCCGCCACCAGCAGGACCAGGCTGACCAGCAGCATGCGCCGCTTGCCGTACATGTCCCCGAGCCGCCCCATCACCGGTGTGGAGACGGCGCCCGCGAGCAGGGTGGCGGTCACCGCCCAGGTGGTGTCGGAGGTGGAGGCGTGCAGGAGGGAGGGGAGTTCGGGAATCAGTGGGATGACCAGTGTCTGCATCAGCGACACCACGATCCCTGCCAGGGCGAGCACCACCACGACGGGGTTCGCCCGTGGTGCGGCGGTCGACCCGGTGGCGGGTCGCGCGAGGGCATCGGACATGGTCGGGGCCTCCGTCTGGGCTGGTGGAGCGCGAGCGGGGGTACGGCAGTGCGGCAACACGCGAGGGCGCGTGTCAACGCAGGACGGCGCGGGCCGCCATGACGACGTCGAACAGCGCCCCGATCTGCCACACCTCAGCGGCGTGACGGCGTGACGACGTGACGACGTGACGACGTGACGACGTGACGACGTGACAGCATCGGGCCGCCGGTGTGGTCCGGGCGGCCGCAATTAAATCAGTCGCTTGACTTAGGTCGCTCGGCTCAGGTTAGTCGACGGCTCGTTCACGTGTACGGCAACGGTCAGCTCCCGCGTATGACGGCGGCGTGGCCCGGGAGCCCGGCAGGCGAGGAGGGCGTGGCCGCCGGGCGCGTGGCCGAGGGGGGCCGTCTGGGCGGCGGGGTGGCGCACGGGTCTCCACCAGGGGCCCGTAGCGCCTGGTTATGGTGGTGACCATGGCGGGCAAGTCGGTACGGGCTGATCAGGTCAGCGCCACACGAGAGCTGATCCTGACGGCGGCGGAGCGGCTGTTCGCCGAACGGGGCGTGTACGCGGTCTCCAACCGCAGGATCAGCGAGGCCGCCGGCCAGGGCAACAACGCCGCGGTCGGCTACCACTTCGGCACGAAGGCCGACCTGGTGCGGGCGATCGCACGCAAGCACGGCGGGCGCATCGAGCAGGTGCGGGTGCGAGTACTGGACGAGGCGGGCGACTCCAACGACATGCGCGACTGGGTGGGCTGCCTTGTGCGCCCGGTCACCGAGCATCTGGCGGCCCTGGGCAGCCCCACCTGGTACGCACGGTTCTGCGCCCAGGTGATGACCGATCCGGCGCTGCACGACATCATGACCGAGGAGTCGCTCGCCTCCCCCGCCCTGCGGTGCATCGTACGGAGGCTGCACGGGAGCATGCCCGACCTGCCGGCCGAGGTGCGGTCGGAACGCGGCGCCATGGCACGGCAGTTGATCGTGCACACCTGCGCGGAGCGGGAGCGTGCGTTGGCGGAGAGCACTCCTACTCCCCGGGCCAGTTGGCATGACACCGCTACCGGGCTGGTCGATGCGATCGTGGGGATGTGGCGGGCACCGGTGACGCGTCGCGGTTAGGCGTCCACGGGCCCCGGGGCTGCGCCCCCGGCCCCCTCTCGCCGTTCCGTGGCACGCTCAGAAATCCGACCGGAGCGTTCGCTTCGCCGGTCCGCACGCTCCGGACCGGCCGTGTTCGCTCCGCTCGCCCTCGAACGCCGAACCGGCTTTCCCCTCACCTCTCGGATACGTCCCCGACGCCGAACGGGCCCCCGTCATCCATCGCGCTCGTGCTCGAACACCGGACGAGCCGATGCCGCCCTGACCACTCCGGATCGGCTACGTCAGCCCCAAGCAGCGGAGGGGAGGGGCGGCAGCGACACGTTCCCGTACCGCCCCTCCCCCACCCGTCGGCGGGTGGCCACCGCCTCCCTGTGGGCTCGGACCTGACGGCCGAGACCCCCTGACCACCCGAACGGTGCGAACCCCGACCACCCGAACGGCGCGACCCCCGACCACCCGAATGACGCGACCCCCGGCCGCCCGGTCGGCACCGGCACCACCGGTCACCACTCAGTCGAGACCGCCCGAACCCCCCGGACCACCAGTCGGGGACCACCCGGACCACCCAGTCGTGACCACCCGGACCGCCCGAACCACCCAGTCGGAGACCACCACCCAGTCGCGCGCACAGCCTGCATCATGACAGACAAAGATGGACAATGGATAACATATCTTCGAAGGGCGGCTGCACGGCATGGTCATCATTTCGCGCGGGTTCCGCGGGCGGGCCCGGGACTCCCGCCACACACTGCCCCCCGGCCAGTACGAGACCACCGACTTCCCGGTGCTGTCGGCGGGGCCCACGCCGCGCGTCGACCGCGAGGCGTGGCAGTTCACGATCCGCACCGAGACCGGCGAGCAGCACAGTTGGGACTGGGCGGGGTTCACGGCCTTGCCCAGCGAGACGCCCACCGTGGACCTGCACTGCGTCACCAAGTGGTCCAAGTTCGGCACCCGGTGGGAGGGCGTCTCCCTGGACGTGCTGATGCGGGACGTGACGACGTCCGCCCGCTTCGCGCTGGTCCACGCCTACGGCGGCTACACCACCAACCTCCCCCTGGAGGACCTCCTCGACGGGCGGGCATGGATCGCCTACCGCTATGACGACGCGGACCTGGCCCCCGAGCACGGCGGCCCGGCCAGGCTGCTGGTCCCCCATCTGTACCTGTGGAAGTCCGCCAAATGGGTGCACGAGATCCAACTGCTCACGGAGGACGAGCGCGGCTTCTGGGAGACCGCCGGATACCACGACTACGGAGACCCATGGCGCGAGCAGCGGTACCAGGGCGACTAGGCGAACGGCTGCGCTGGCGGCCCGCCGAGCTGACCGGCCGCCGCGCCGAGTCCGCCCTCGCGCACACCCTGGCCTTCGACGTTCCCGGTTGGCCCGGGCACCTGGCGGGCCAGCACGTCGACGTGCGCCTCACGGCGGAGGACGGCTACAGCACCCAGCGCAGCTACTCCCTGGCGTCGGCTCCTGACGCCGACCGCATCGAGCTGACCGTGCAGCGTGTCCGGGACGGCGAGGTGTCGCCGTACCTCGCGGACGTCCTGGACGTCGGAGACCTGGTGGAGGTGCGCGGGCCGGTGGGCGGCTGGTTCGTCTGGCGGCCCGAGCAGACCGAGCCGGTGCTGCTGGTCGCCGGCGGCTCGGGGCTGGTGCCGCTCATGGCGATGGTCCGCACCCGCCGAGCGGCCGGCAGCAAAGCGCCCTTCAGGCTGCTGTACTCCGTCCGCTCGCCCGAGGACCGGCTGTACGTCTCCGAACTGGACGGCAGCGAGCCGGGCCTTGAGACCGTGTGCATCTACACCCGCGGCGCCCCGGCGGGCTGGCCCAGGCCGGCGGGACGGCTGGCGGCGCGGGACCTGTCCGAGGCGGGGTGGCCGCCGCGGTCCGCCCCCCTGTGCTACGTCTGCGGACCCACCGGCTTCGTCGAGACGGCCGCCGATCTGCTGGTGGACCTGGGCCACGCTCCCGAACGCATCCGCACCGAGCGGTTCGGTCCCAGTGGAGGATGACATGCAGCAGCCAGAGGACGCGTCCGGCACACCGCCGCGCCGGGCAGACGCCCGTCAGGACGACGCGCACCGCCGCCCGTACGCGGCTTCGACCCGCCACGCGACCCCGACCCCACCCGCAGACCCGCCCACGGACCCGGTCCCGTCCGCAGACCCGCCCGCAGACCCGCCCACGGACCCGGCGGCCCCATACGAGCACGAATACGAGTACGAGTACGAGTACGAGTACGAATACGAGGACGGCAACGCGCTGGCCGGTCCGCTGTCGGAGATCCTGGCCCTCGAACCGACCACCGCGGTCGGCCGGTGCACCGGCTGCGGCACCGACTGGCCCCTCGCCCGGCTGCGCGTGTACGCCCGCGCGCCCGGCTACGTCGGCCGCTGCCCCGACTGCGACCGCGTCATCCTCCGCCTCGTCCCCACCCCCGACCGGCTGTGGCTGGACCTCCGCGGAACCGTCGCCCTCTCCTTCACGCGCGACCGGCCGGGGGCCTGACCGGGCTCACCGCTCTGTGCCGCCCTGCTCCCCGGCGCGCAGGGCCGCGGGATCCTCGGCACGGATCCGCGTCAGATAGTCCTGGTCCTCGGCCGCCATCCGGTGGGCCTCGGCCACCACGTCGGACAGGCTGTGCGCCGGAATGACGACGGCTCCTGCGCTGTCGGCGTAGACGTAGTCGCCCGGGACGACGCAGACGCCGCCGACCTCGACGGGGACGTTCGCCGCGGCAGGTGTCACGGTGTCGCCGCCCCAGCGGGTGGCCTCGCCCGCGCACCACGTCGAGAAGTCGTAGGCGGCCAGCTCGCCGAAGTCGCGGAGCCTGCCGTCCGTGAGCACGCCCGCCAGGCCGTGGTTCTGGAGGCGGGACATCTTGGTGGCGCCGCCGTGCGAGGCGTCCGGGTGACCGCCGCTGGAGAGGACGAGCACCGCCCCGCGCGGCGCGTCGCCGACCGCGCGGTAGAACCAGCCCGCGAAGCCCGGCGCGTTCGTCTCCGTGCGGTCGTCGCGGTAGGGGAGGTAGGCGATCGTGGTGGCGGGTCCGAACAGGGTCCGCCGCGGAGCGGGGCTGACCAGGTCGAGGATGTGCGCCCGGTGCCCGTGGAAACGGCCCATCGCATCCACCAGGTCGGCGCATCCGAGTCCCTCGACGGACACCACCGGGTCGCTGCTCCGCTCGCGCATCCCGACGCCTTCCTCGCGGCCCGGATCCTTCTCGGTCCCCTGCCGCACCCGGCCGTCGCGGCTGCACCCGGCCTTCACACGGGCCGGTCAGCGGCGCGGCTCTCCTGCCCCACCTTCCCGACCCTGCGCCTCCATTCTAGGGCTTGCACCTTTTGCCCGCGTTTCGGACACATGCCTTGCCCGCGTTCTCAGACAGACGCCCACCGTTCCCGCGTCCCCGGATCAACGCCCGCCCTCCCGGCGACCCCGGGGCCAGACGCCCGCCCTCCCGGCGACCCCGGAACACGCGCCCGCGTTCCGGCACCAGCGGGGCGCCCACCCGCCGCCCCCGGCCGCGTGCACGGGCGCCCACGGCCCGGGGGCGAGCCGTTCGGGGCCGCCGACCCGCTACCGCTCCTTCACCGCGAGGAACCCCAGCAGGTCCGGCACGCCGCCCGGGCCCGCCTCCACGGTGCGGACCAGGCGCAGACCTGCCGCAACGGCGTGGTTGAGCAGGTCCGCGAGCGGGAGGTGCCAGGCGCCGACCCTGGCCCGGACACCGGCCGGACTCCACGCGTCGAAACTGCGGGAGCGGTCGGAGTACCGCGCGTCGACCACGATCCTCGGCCGGTCGCTCCAGTCGGCGAAGGCTCCGACGAAGCACGGGTGCACCCCCAGGTGCAGGAACCGTCCGCCGGGGCGGAGCACCCGGGCGGTCTCCCGCAGCACCGCTGCGTAGTCCGGGACGTCGGTGCTCGCCAGCACACAGGCCGCGGCCGGTACCGAGGCGTCGGCCAGCGGGAGGGCCGAGGCGTCGGCGACGGCCACGGGCAGCCGCCGCACCGCGTGGCGAAGCTGACCGCGCGACAGGTCCACGCCCACCGGCGTCCACCCCAACGCGGCCAGCGCCGGCGCGTGGGCGCCCGTGCCGCAGCAGACGTCCAGGCAGACGCCCTCGCCGGCGCCCAGCAGGTCCTCGATCGCGGTGTGCACGCGCGCGATGTAGTCGCCGGAGGCGGCGGACATGAACTCCTCGTACCAGTCGGCGTACGCGTCGTACGCCGCCGTCGTCACGGATCCCATGGCGGCAACGCTAGGGGCGGACCCGCCATCGGGAGAGCGGTTCGCTGCGGGCGTGAGCACACGACGGCCGCCGCCGGGTCGGCGCCGGCCGGCCGCGGGCGGTTGCGGGTGGCCGCGGGCGCGAAAGGCCGCGGGCGAGCGCGAGAGGCCGCGGGTGGCCATGGACGGGCGCGGGTGGCCTCGGGCGGTTGCCGAGGTCGCGACGCCTGCCGTCCTGCCGCGGTGTGCCGCCGCCCCGGCAGGACGGCGGGTGTGCGCCGTCCTCGCGGTGCCCCGCCCGGCTGCCGAGACAGTGAGTATGGACTTCCTCCTCGGCCTGCTCGACCGGACCGCGGCCCTGCTCTTCCCCGGCCGGCGCGACCACCACGGCGTGCTGCCCCCGCTGCTGGTGGTGCTCACCTTCGTGAGCGGGCTGGTGGACGCTGTCAGCTTTCTCGGTCTGGACCACGTCTTCGTCGCCAACATGACGGGCAACATGGTCTTTTTGGCGTTCGCGCTGGCCGGTGCGCCCGAACTGTCCGCGTCGGCCTCGCTGCTGGCCGTGGCCTGCTTCGTGACCGGGGTGCTGGCCGCGGGGCGGTGGGCGCCGCGGTTCGGCACGCCCGAGCGGATGTTCGCCCCGCTCGTCGCCGCGCAGGCCGTCCTGGTGGCCGGGGCGCTCGCCGCGGGCGCCGCGGGGACGGTGTCGTACGTGCTCATCGTGCTGCTCGCGGTGGGCATGGGCCTGCAGAACGCCATGGTGCACCGGCTCGGCCTGCCCGACCTGACGACGACGGTCCTCACCCGCACCCTGACGGGTCTCGTGGCCGACCCGCCGGGGCCGTCCCGGGTGCGCCGGGCGGTGTCGGTGACCGTGCTGGTCTGCGGTGCGCTCACCGGGGGCGCACTCCAGGTCCACCGGGGCACGGTGCCCGTCCTGATCGTCGCCCTGATCCTGCTGGCCGCCGTCGCCCTCGCCGCCGGCGCCGCGACGACCGGCCGCCCGGCGCCCGCCCCGCCCTGAGCCGAGCCGCCCTGAGCCGAGCCGGGCTTCACCCGCGGCCCGGCAGGGACACTGGCGGCCACCCGGCCACCCGGCCACCGGCGACATCACCCGGTCACAGGTGAGACCGCCCGGCCACCGCGGGGCCGCTCGTCCACCGGCCGGCCCCTCCCGGTCACAGCGCCACGTCCGTGTCGAGCGCCGCCCTGTGCAGGGCCGCCGCGACCCGGGCGGCGGCCTCGGGCAGCGGCTGCGGGAGCCGGGCGAGGAGCACGCGGCGCTGCTCCCGGGGGCCGCCGCGCACCGGCAGGACCCGCACGCCCGCCGGAGCTACGGTGGCGAGCACCGCGGGCACGGTGGTCAGGCCGCAGCCGGCGGCGACGAGGTGCAGCTTGCTCAGCCAGTCGCGGGCCGTGTGGGCGATCTCGGGCTTCTCGTCGAGACCGGGCCAGACCCCCATGAGGCCGTCGCCGGCCGTGGCGGACCCGGCGATCCAGCGCCGCCCGCGCAGATCGGCGACGTCGACGAACGAGCCGCGGGCGAGCGGATCCGCTGCGGGCACCGCGACACAGAGGCTGCGCTCGGTGAGGGTGCGCAGGACGAGCGCCGGTGACTCGGCGTCGGGCGGCCTGAAGGGCGGGGCGAGGGCGAGCACCGCCAGGTCCAGGCTGCCCGCCCGCAGGGCGCGGACCAGCGCCGGGGTGCCGGCCTCGCGGGTGACGACGGTCAGCGCGGGATCGCTGCGGCGCAGTGCGGTGAGCGCCCGCGGCCCCAGCACGGCGCCCGCGATCGGGAACCAGCCGACCCGTACGGTCCCGGCCCGGGCGGGCAGCCCGGTCAGCTCGCGCGCGGCGGCGTCGATCTCGTCGAGCACGGTGGTGGCCCGCTGGAGGACGATCCGTCCCGCGGTGGTCACCCGGGCGCCGTCGCGGCGCCGTTCCAGCAGTTCCGCGCCGGCCGCCCGCTCGATGGAGGCGATCTGCCGGGAGACCGCCGACTGGGTGTAGCCGAGTTCGGCCGCCGCGGCGGTGAAGGTGCCCTGCTCGGCGACCGCGCGGAAGACACGGAGCGAGGTCAGCGAGACATCTCGGAAGTCCATGACGTTCACGCATAGCACATATGCGTGAGTTTCGTTGGACGCATACTCGGGCCGTTCCTACCGTTGCCGGTATGAGCGCTGTACGCACCGCCCTGGTCACCGGGGCGAACCAAGGACTCGGGCGGGCCCTTGCCGAAGGGCTCGCCGCCCGTCTCCGCCCCGCGGACCTGGTCCTGCTCACCGGCCGCGACGCCGGTCGTGTCGACACCGCGGCCCGTCAGGTCGCGCAGGCACCCGGCACCCGCAGCCGGGTGGCGGGCCGGGTGCTCGACGTCGGCGACGCAGGCGCGGTGGCCGCGTGCGCGGGCGAGTTGGCGGAGCGGTACGGCGGGGTGGACATCGTCGTCTCCAACGCCGTCGCCGGGCTCGTCCCGGAGCGTTCGCAGGCCGAGCAGGCCGACGAGTTCATCGACGTGGCCAACGGCGGTACGCACGCGGTGCTGCGGTCGTTCGGGCCGGTGCTGCGCCCCGGCGGCCGGCTGATCGTGGTGGCCAGCTCGCTGGGCACTCTGGGCCGCCTTCCCGCGCGGCTCCGCCCGCTGTTCGACGGCGCGGACCTGAACCAGGTGGAGTCGGCCGTCGAGTCCTGGCGGCGGGCCATCCACGCGGGGACGGCGCAGGAGGCGGGCTGGCCGCTGTGGGTGAACGTGCCCTCGAAGGTGGCACAGGTGGCCGCGGTCCGCGCGGTGGCCGCCGAGCGCCGCGCGCGCGACCTGGCCTCCGGCACGCTGATCGCCTCGGTCTGCCCCGGCATGGTCGACACCCGGGCGTCCCGGCCGTGGTTCGGCGACCACGGCGGCGCGCAGTCCCCGTCCGAGGCGGCCGGTCCCGTGCTCGACGTGGTGCTCGCGCCCGAGGTCGACCCGGCGCGGTACGGCGAACTGATCCGCTTCGGTGAGGTCCTGCCCTGGCACGGCGGAACACCTCCCACCGAGCAGGAGGAACTCGTCGTCCCCTGACGCTCTGCCGCCCCTTCGCGCGAGTCCATCCCGTACCGCCGCACGAGTCCATCCCGTACCGCCGCACGAGTCCATCCCGTACCGCCGCACGACTCCGCCCCGTACCGCCCGCACGACCGCGACCCGTTCCGCCCCGCGATTCCATGACGTCGCCGCACGAGACAACACGCCCCGCCGCACGAGACCAGCACGCCCCGCCGCACAGCGCCGGCCTCTCCGTCTGGCCGGAAACAGCCCCACAATCCCGGACGGAACGGGCGCGCCGTGACCAATTCGTTCGGTAGACACCATGGAGTCTTCGCTTTTGTGACCCCGGCTGTCTGATATCAATTCGCATGCGCGTACCTGTTGACGCGATGGAATCCATGGTGCGTACCGCGCCGGGCGGGGTGAAGGCCGTTGTGCTTTCGAAGAGGGACTCCCGCGCCACGACGGAAACGCATGACGTGCAGTTGCGGTGAAAGGGAACCAGTGCACAGGCGCAAGAGAACGCTGCGGTGGCTTACGGCGACCGTTGCGGGCGGGGCGGTGGCGGCGGGGGCTTTCGTGTTCCTGCCCGAGCTGGCCCAGGCCACCGACGACCAGGGGCAGCAGACGGACGTCCAGCGGCAGTTCGAGCTGGCCGCCACCGAGTACCGGGTGCCGCTGCCGGTGCTGCTGGGAGTGGCGCACGAGGAGTCCGGCTGGCGGCTGCACAAGGGCTACAGCACCAGCGGTGGCTGGGGTCTGATGAACCTGACGGACGTCACCAAGGACATGCTGGCCACCGGTGACGCGGGCGCCGCGGGCCGCGGGGACGTGCAGGCCCTGGCGAACCGGCCCCAGTCGCACACGCTGCAGAAGGCCGCGCAGCTCACCGGGATATCCGCCGACGACCTGCGGCACGACACCGCCAGCAACATCCGCGGCGGCGCCGCGCTGCTGGCCGCGTACCAGAAGGAGCTGAACGGCAAGCTCAGCACCAGGCCGTCCGACTGGACGGGCGCGGTCGCCAGGTACAGCCAGATGTCCGACAAGAAGGCCGCCGCGGGCTTCGCCGACGACGTCTTCGGGACCATAAGATCCGGCGGCAGGCAGAAGGTCACCGGCGACCAGAGCGTGCACCTGTCCGCCGACCCGGCGGCCCGGCCCGCCGACGCCCAGGTGGACAGCCTCAAGCTGGCGGACACCGCCTCGCCGCAGGCCGAGTGCCCGCCCGACATGAACTGCCGGTTCGTCCCGGCCGACCCGTCCAACGGACAGGTGTCCAACCGCCCGGCCAACGGCATCAAGATCACCGAGATCGTCCTCCACACCACGGAGACGTCCTACGACAACACCATCACCACCTTCCAGACGCCCGGAGGCTCCTCCGCGCAGTACGTGATGCGCGCGTCCGACGGCGCGATCACGCAGATGGTGGCGGACAAGGACATCGCGTTCGGCGACGGCAACTACTGGAGCAACCTCCACTCGGTGCAGATCGAGCACGAGGGCTACTCGGCACGCGGCGCCGAGTGGTACACGGACGCCGCCTACCAGCAGACGGCCAAACTGGTGCGCTACCTCGCCGCCCGCTACGGCATCCCGCTCGACCGCCAGCACATCGTCGGACACGACGACGTGCCCGCGCCGTCGGACAAGGGGATCGCGGCGCAGCACTGGGACCCCGGCACCGCCTGGGACTGGTCCCGTTTCATGCGCCTGCTGGGCGCGCCGACCGATATCGGGCCGCACGGCTTCGGCCGCGTCGGCTCCGCGGTGACCATCGCCCCCGGTTTCGGCGGCAACGAGCAGACCAACACCATCTGCCCCGAGGACGACCCGACCGGCGCCACCACCGAGTGCACGAAGGTGACCGCACCCTCCAACTCCCTCTTCGTGCGCAGCGCCCCGAGCGCCGACGCGCCACTGCTGCTCGACACGGTCGTGCACCCGGACGGCACCGCGGGCACGGACCGGATCAACGACTGGAGCGACACCGTCCAGGACGGCCAGCAGTTCGTGGTGGCCGACCGGAAGGGCGACTGGACGGCGATCTGGTTCGACGGCCAGAAGGGCTGGATCCCCAATCCCGGCGGCAGCAACACGATCCCCGCGCCCGGCGTCCGCATCGTCAGGGCCGCCGGCGGGACCGCGGCCCCGCTCTACGGCACCGCCTACCCGGACGCCTCGGAGTACCCCACCGGGTACGCGCCGTCCACGCAGGCGCCGCTGACCGCGGCCAACTACCGCATCCCGGCAGGGCAGGCGTACGTCGCCGACCAGCCGGCCGTGCCGTCCGACGACTTCTTCGCCTCCGACGGAACCGTGGTGAAGGGCGCCAGGACGTACTACACGATCCAGTTCAACCACCGCTACGCGCAGGTCGACTCGGCGGACGTCGCCGTGACCCGGTAGACCGCACACGGTGGACCGCGGGTACCGCACCGCCGCCCGAGGGCGCGGGGGGCCGCCCACCGGATCCGACCGGGACCGCCCGCTCGCGCCGGGGACGGCTCCCGGCCCTCCTCGCGCCTCCTCGCGGCCGACCGCGCCGCCCTTCCCGCCCGGGGCCCGTCCGAATCGCCGGACGGGCCCCGGCTCGTGCCGGGCACCGCGGGAAACCATTCGCCGCCCCACCGCCCGCGCCGCTACCCTCCCCGCGTGATGACCGCTCGGGACGTGGTGTCCGTGCTGGGCCTGCTGCGCGACGCGGGCACCGACGTCTGGATCGCCGGCGGATGGGGTGTGGACGCACTGGTGGGCGAGCAGACAAGGGAGCACTGCGACCTGGACCTGCTGCACCGCGGGGAGCAGGAGCCCGCCGTGCTTGCGGCGCTCTTCGCGGCCGGTTTCACCGAGAGCCTCGACCTGCGTCCGGTCCGCTTCGTCCTCGACGCGCCCGACGGCCGCCAACTGGACCTGCACCCCTTGGTCTTCGCCCCGGACGGTTCCGCACTCCAGGCGTCGCACGACCCGGAGCACCCGTTCGCCTACCCCGCAGCCTGCTTCACGGCCGGCACCGTCGGCGGGGCCGCCGTCCCCTGCATCTCCGCCGCCCAGCAGGACCACTTCCATCAGGGGTACGAGCCCACCGCCCGGGACCGGCTGGACATGGCCCACCTGCGGCGGGTGTTCGGCATCCGGACGCACTTCTGACCGGGTCGGCCCCGGTTGGCGTACCGGAGAGCCCTCCGGTACCGTCGACACGAACCGGAGAAGTCTCCGGTCCGGTGGGCACCCGGCCGGGGTGCGGACGGCGCGGGCCGGCGGCCCGCCCAAGGAGGCGGTACAGGTGAAGGTGGTCCTCTTCGGCGCGAGCGGCATGGTCGGGCACGGCGCCCTCGCGGCCTGTCTCGACAACCCCGGCGTGACGGAGGTCGTCGCGGTCGTCCGCCGCCCGCTGGGCCTCACCCACCCCAAGCTCCGCGAGGTCGTGCACGACGACTTCACGGATCTGACCGGGCTGGCGGACGACTTCGCGGGCACCGGCGCCTGCTTCTTCTGCCTGGGCACCTCCTCGGCCGGCCGCACCGAGGCCGAGTACACGCGCATCACCCGCGACTACGCGCTCGCCGCCGCCGAGGCGCTGCTGCCGGTGCGGCCGGCGCCGGTCTTCGTCTACGTCTCGGGCGAGGGCGCGGACCGTGCGAGCAGGACGATGTGGGCGAGGGTCAAGGGCACCACCGAGGACGCCCTGCACGAGCTGCCCCTGCGCACCCACGTCGTACGGCCCGGCTACATCCGGCCCGTGCGGGGGGCGCGGTCCAGGACCCGGAGCTACCGCCTGATGTACGCCGCGACGTCGTGGCTCTACCCGGTGCTGCGCCGGCTGATGCCGCGGCACACGACCACCACCGAGGCGCTGGGCCGCGCCATGCTCGCGCTGGCCAGGCAGGACGGCCGGGAACCGCGCCTGCTCACCAGCGCCGAGGTCAACGCACTCGCCGGCCGGCCCTGACCGCCCGGCCGGTCGGGCGCCGGCGGGGCGCCGGTCCGGTGTCCGGGCCAGGCGCCGGGTGACGGTCCGGGCGGGTTCGGCCGCGGCGAGCGCCCTGCCGGCGGCCGCGGCGTCGGGATCGGTCGTGCGGACCGCGGCGCCGGCGCCCCGGGCGCCGAGCGGACCGCACATCGACCGGACACGGTACCCGGTTCGCAGCCGCGAACATGCGGACACTCCCTCCGGCTGCCAGGAAGAAATGGACACCTTGTCCGCTCCCTGGCTGCGGTACGGCCATGGCCAACGCCCGGCCCGGACCCGCCGAGCCCTGCGCGCCGATGGACTGCGCGCCGGTGGACTGCGCGCCCGATGCACTGCGCCATTACGAGCTGCTGCTGGCGGCCGCCGAGGACGTCTTCGGGCGCCTGGGCACCGACGCGCCCCTGGAGGCGGTCGCCCAGCAGGCCGCGGGTCAGCGGCCGGTGTGAACGGTCGTGCACAGCAGGGTTCTGCCGTCGTCCACCCGCATCGACCAGTAGGGGGTCCGGTCGCCGGCGGAGCGCCTGCAGTTGTCGGCGCCGCCGCCCGGAGGGGCCCGGTAGACGCCGGTGATGTGCATGATCTGGTTGTAGGGCACGGGCACCTTCTGCCGCTCGCAGTCCACGGCCGTCATCGAGCCCAGCGAGATGCTGTTGCCCGACTGCTCGCCGAGCAGGCAGTAGTCCACGTGGTAGACGCGGCTGAGGCAGAGCCTCGTGGTTCTGCCGGTGACCGCGGACCGGTAGCTCCAGGACGCCTTGCCCGCCCCGGTGGGGCAGACGGCACCGGTACCGGTGACCCGCACCAGCGCGGACCCGCCACCGCAGGGCACCGGGTCCGGTGGGGTCGCAGAGCTCCACCTGACCGTGGTGTCGCCGCCGTAGCCGGTGTCCCAGACCGGGAGGCACGCACCGGCCGGGACCCGCTGGAAGGCCTCCTCGGTGGGGTCGGTGGCCGGCGTGGCGGCGCCCTGACCCGGCTCGTCACCGGACGCGCCGGACGCGCCGTCGGTAAGGACGCCGCTCCCGCCGCCGTCACCGGACCCGCCCGCCCCGGAGCTGCCGCCGGAGTCGGTCCCGCCGGTGGACGAACCACCGGACGAGCCGGTGGACGACCCACTGGACGAGCCGCCCGCGGAGGTGCCGGCCGAGCCGGTCCCGCCGTCGTCGGCGGTCCACGGGTGCCAGACGAAGACCGTGAACGCGACGACGGCGACCACCAGCCAGAAGCAGCCACTGCTGCCGGAGTCCTTCCCGGACGCCTGCGCACCCGGTGCGGCAGCACCCGCCGCCCCGCCGCCGGCACCGGCCCCGGCCCCGGCCCCGGCCCCGGCGCCCGCCGCCGGCCTGGCGCCCCCCACGGCCTTTGCACCGGGCGCGGACCTGGCGCCGGAGGTGGTCCGGGGCCCGGGCGCCGCGGTGCCGCCCGGCGCCGACGAGGCATGTGCACGCCGCCCCGCCGCACCCGGTCCGGCCGACGCACCCGGCGTGGCCGCCTTCCCGCTCGCCTCCCGACCCGCACGCTCGCGCCGCCGCCGTTCCGCCTCGAACGCGTTCGCCAGCCGCTGCCTGACCTCCGCCGCCGCGCGGTCGCCGGTCTCCCCACCGCGGTGCGGGCCGTCCGCGACGGCGCCACCGCCCACCGGCCGGACGTCGGTGTAGACGCGCGTGGGGGACGGCGGCGGCACCCGTCGGGTCCGCTGGTCGACCGTGCGGGGGTCCACCGCGCCAGGCGCATCAGCGCCGGATGCGCCCGTAACGGGTGCTCCCGTGCCGGCGAGCAGGGCGCGGCCCTGGGCCTCGTACTGCTGGATCAGTGCCGTCCACCGCGGCGGCAGCCAGCGCTCACCGCGGCGCGAGGTGGGCATCCGGTCCAGCTCCTCCAGGAAGGACCGCAGGACGTCGCCGGGGGCCGGCCGGTCGCCGGGCTCCGCGGCCAGGCACGGGCGGATCAGCCCGGCCAGTTCCTTGGGCAGGCCCGTCAGGTCCAGTTCGGCGCGCTGGACACGGGTGAGCAGCCGGATGGTGTCTCCGGTGTCCTCGTACGGCGGGCGTCCGACGGCGAGGTGGAAGAGCGTGGCGCCCAGCGAGTACACGTCGGAGGCCGTGGTGGACGGTTCCGCGCGGGCCTGCTCCGGCGAGGTGAAGGCGATGGTGCCCAGCGTCAGTGACGTCCGGGTGATGTCGGCGGCGTGCGAGATGCCGAAGTCGATGAGCCGGGGCCCGGCCAGTGGAAGAAGGACGTTCTGAGGTTTGACGTCCCGGTGGACGATGCCCTCAGTGTGCAGCGCCACCAGCGCCTGCGCGGTGCCCGCGGCGATCCAGCGGACCGCGGAGCCCGGCACCCGTCCGGCAGTGCGCACCAGCTCGGACAGCGCGGGCGCGGGTATGTACTCGATGGCCATCCAGGGCGGCTCGGCGTCCGGGTCCGCCTCCCTCACCCGGGCCGTGTGGGCGCTGTCGATCCGCCGGGCCAGCGCCACCTCGCGGGCGAACCTGCGGCGGTCGGTCCCGCCGGCGGCTCCCTCGGCGAGCAGCGTCTTGACCGCGGCGAGCGAGCCGTCCCGGGCCGACCTCGCCAGATAGACCCGTCCCATGCCGCCCGAAGCGATCCGGTGCAGCAGCCGGTACGCGCCGAGCTGCCGCGGGTCGTCGCCACCGAGCGGACGCAGTCCCAAGCCGTTCATGCCGTGTCACCCTCCCCCGTGGTTCCCCCGTGCCGTGACACGGTCCGAACACTGCCACGTCGGGGGCAGTTGGGTAACCACCCGGGGACCGGAGCGCCCAAGTCCGGGCCCGGTGCCCGGATCGCGCGTCCCGGGACCTGCCGGCGCCCCCAGAACGCGCCCCGCAACGCACCACCCACTCACCGCACACCCGCACCCGCACCCGCACCCGCACCCGTCTGCACACCCGCACCCGCCTCCACGCCCGCGCCCGCACGCACACCCACGCCCGCGCCCGCGCCCGCGCCCGCACGCACACCTACGCCCACACCCAGACGCACGCCCGCCCGCACGCCCGCACACCCACGCCCACCTGCACCCCCACACAGAGATGAGGCATTTTTCTGCTATGAGGTGATTTATCGTGAGCGCAGAGGGAAACCCGGTGTGCGTACGACCACGGGATGATGAGGTGAGGACATGCTCTTGCTGGGTCTCCTGCTGGCGGCCTGTACGGCCGCCTTCGCGGGGCTGCTGATCTCGTTCAACACCGGCGGGGGACCGGACTACACGGTGACCCTGCTCGGCAACACGCCCTTCACGATCAACACGCTGGGCGCGTTCGTGGGAGGCATCTGCCTGACACTGCTCTTCGGGCTCGGCCTGGGGATCATGATGGCCGGTGCCTCGCTGATGCGGCGGCACAGGGGACAGCGGCTCGGCTACCGCCGCCACGCCCGGCAGGCGACCGCCGAGCGGGACGCGATGGCTCGCCGCCTCCCGGAGACCGGTGCTCCGCACGAGGAGGGCAGCACGTCCTACACGACCAGGCGCCGCCCCTTCCTCAACCTGCACCGGCCCCATCTGCGGCACTAGCCGGACCCACGCCGCACGGCCCGCGTCCAAAGCGGCCGGCCCGGCCCGGCGGGCGGGCGCGGACCGGCCGCGGGCCGAGCGGGCCGAGGCGAGGGGCTTAACCGTTCGCCGCGGATGACGCACGCAGCGGTCGCAGGCTGGCCGGTACGGAGCGCAGCGCGTCGTACCAGACGGGGGCCATCTTGTCGTAGCCCGCCTTGGACGGGTGCACACCGTCGGCGAGGTCCGCCGCCGTCAGGGCGGAGTGCATGTCGACGAGGTGGACGTGGGAGCCCTTGCTCCGGACGACGCCGGCAATCGCGGCGTTGTAGGTGTTCACCATCGAGGCGTGCGGTTCGCCCTGCTCGGTGATGATCTGCGCGACGAAGAGCTCGACTCCCGGCTTGGTGCCGAGGATGTGGTCGATCAGCGCCGAGAGCCGGTCCGGGGCGTGCGCGACGTCGTAGTTCTGGTTGATGTCGTTGGTGCCGATGTGCAGCAGGACGGTGCGGGGGTCGGTGGCGTTCAGCCAGTTGACGATGTTGGCGTCGAGCTGGTCGATGCGCCAGCCCGAGTGCCCCTCGTGGTCGTGGTCCCCGAGGGCCGCCGGGCCGTTGGTCAGCGATCCGACGAAGTCCACGCGGTACCCGCCCGCGGCCAGCCGCTGCCAGAGGTTGACGCGGTAGCCACCGGGATAGGGGGTGAAGCCGTCGGTGATGGAGTCGCCGAGCGGCATGATGCGGACCCCGCCGTTCGACTCACCGGGCACCGCGGCGACCGCCGCGGTGCCCGGCAGCGCGAAGACCGCGCCCACCAGGGTGGCCAGCAGAATTCCAAGCATGGACATGACATTGACACAGGTGAATCTGCGCACTTCGACTTCCTCTCGTAAAGCCGCCGCAGAATGCAGGGGGTGCTGTGCCGTGCGCCGCGAGTGAGCGGCCTGCCTCGATGAAAGTCCTCGCGATCGAATGACGTCAATACGCGCGACGCGAGGCGCCTTCCACGCGCGCCGGATCGTCAACAGCGGTGCGTCAAAGGCCAGTTGGGGCGACGACACACCCCGAAGGCCACTCGTGGTTCACGTGGGAGGCGAGGGGCGGGGCAGCCCGCGGGAGCCGGCCGTCAACTCCGGTACGCCCGTTCATCCGAAGGCGGGGCAACGCGGGCGAGCCGTATGACGCACGGTCCTATGGTGCTAACAAATTGTTATTGTGACGAATCCTCAGGCCCCTACGGGGTCCAGCAGCATCGACCGGCGCGCCTTCTCCGCCTTCTCCGCCTCCGCCGCCGCCCTCACCGGAGCGAGCCTGCTGACCGGCCCGGCGGCGGCCGCAGCGCCCGCTGAGCCCGCCCGTGTTCCCTCCGTCCCCGGGCAGCGCGGCACGCCCGCCGCCGAACGGGCGCGCAGCCGGGCCGTGGCGCGTGCCGTCCTGGTCATGGACGAGCACGAGAAGGTGCTCACGCCCGAGTACCTGCGGGTGCTCAAGGAGGGTCTGCCCCGCTCGGGCTCCGGCGCCAAGCGCGTCCTCGTCATCGGCGCGGGACCGTCCGGCATGCTCGCCGCACACCTGCTGAAGCAGGCCGGGCACCGGGTGACGGTCCTGGAGGCCAACGGCAACCGCGCGGGCGGCCGGATCAAGACGTTCCGCGCGGGCGGCCACGAACAGGCCGCACGGCCCTTCGCCGACCCGCACCAGTACGCGGAGGCGGGCGCGATGCGGCTGCCCGGGAGCCATCCGCTGGTGATGGCCCTGATCGAGCAGTTCGGCCTCCAGAAGCGGCCGTTCCTGCTGGTCGCGGAGGACGGCCGGGGCCGGCGCACCGACCGTGCCTGGATCCAGGCGAACGGCAGGCTCATCCGCAGCGCCGACTACGCGAAGTCCCCGCGTGCCGTGAACCGCTCCTTCGGTGTCCCCGACAAGTACCTGGACGTGCCGGCGGGGGCGATCCTCGACGGCGTCCTCGACCCGATCCGCGACGAGGTCAGCACGGTCGGCCCGGACGGCAAGCGGAGGAACAAGCCCCCGGCCGAGGCACTGGAGGGCTGGACCCGGATCATCGAGAAGTTCGGCGACCACTCGATGTTCCGCTTCCTCACCGAGCACGCCGGGCTCGACGAGCGCACCGTCGACCTGATCGGCACCGTCAAGAACCTCACCTCCCGGTTGCCGCTCTCCTTCCTGCACAACTTCCTCGGCGCGACCCTGATCAGCCCGGACACCGCCTTCTACGAGCTGGCGGGCGGCACCGCCACCTTCGCCGACGCCCTGCTGGAGCGGGTGCGCGAAGACGTGCGCTTCGACCGGCGGGTCACCCGCATCGAGTACCTGGACGCGAGCGACCCGGACCGCCGGGGCCACCGCGACGCCACGCACGTCTCCGAGGGCGGGCCGCACGTCTGGGTCGACACGGTCTCCGAGGGGCGGGACGGCCCGGTGGTGCGCGAGCAGTTCACCGCGGACCTCGCGATCGTCACGGTGCCCTTCTCCGGTCTGCGCCAGGTGCAGATCACCCCGCCGCCGTCCTACCCCAAGCGCCGGGCCCTGATCGAGCTGCACTACGACGCGGCCACCAAGGTGTTGCTGGAGTTCAGCCGCCGCTGGTGGGAGTTCACCGAGGCGGACTGGAAGCGCGAGCTGGCCACCGTCGACCCGGGCCTGTACGACGACTACCGGCTGGGCAGGACCCCGGACGACGGCACGCTGCTCGGCGCCCACCGGTCGGTGCCCGCCGGCCACATCGGCGAGGCGCAGCGGGCGCACTACGCCGCGACCAGGTGGGCCGGCCGCAACCAGCCGGAGGCGGTGCACGTCTTCGGCGGCGGCTCCGTCAGCGACAACTCCAACCGCTTCATGTACCACCCCTCGCACCCCGTCCGGGGCAGTGCGGGCGGAGTGGTCCTGGCCTCCTACAGTTGGGCGGACGACGCGGTGCGCTGGGACTGCCTGGACGACGACGCCCGCTACCCGCACGCGCTGCGCGGTCTGGAGCAGGTCTACGGCCAGCGCATCGAGGTGTTCTACACCGGGGTGGGAAGGACCCAGAGCTGGCTGCGCGACCCGTACGCCTACGGCGAGGCCTCCGTGCTCCTGCCCGGCCAGCACACGGAGATCTTCCCCGACATCCCCACCCCCGAGGGCCCGCTGCACTTCGCCGGCGACCACACCTCCCTCAAGCCCGCATGGATCGAGGGAGCGCTCGAATCGGCGGTCCGCGCGGCGCTGGAGGTGCACGGCCGGGGCTGACAGGACCGGCCCGCGGGCGTCCGTTCCCCGGCAGGTTCCGCTGACGGCGGCGGGCCCGCCGGACCGGTGCGCGGGCCGGGCTCAGGCCCGGTCCGCGGCCCCTTCCGCACCCGGCCGCTCCCCCACCGGCCGCCCGGCGCGCTCCGTGCCCGGCCCCGGCCCGCAAGGGCCCGGCGCGGCGGCCGCGGCGGTCGCGGAGTCGGGCCGGGGGATCAGCACGTACTCATCGGGGTCGAGCCGGCCGGTGCGGCGGGCGTACTCCCGCATGTAGCCGGGCCAGTTGGCGATGTGCCGGCCGTCTGCCGTGCGGTACCAGGAGGCGCACTGCGCCCAGGCCGTCCCGGCGAACCGCGCCTGGAGCGCGCGCCGGCCGGCCTCCTGCACCTCGGGCCGTACGTCGAGCGCCGCGGCGCCCTGCCGGCGGGTCCACTGGAGGGCCTTGCGCACGTACCTGGCCTGGGCCTCCAGGAAGAAGATGATCGAGCCGCCCGAGGTGTTGGTACCCGGACCGTACATCAGGAACATCGAGGGGAAACCGGACACGGTGATCCCGAGGTGGGCCGCGGGGCCGCCGCCGCCCTCGGCCCACTCGTCCTTCAGGGAGCGGCCGCCGGCTCCGGTGACGTCCATGGGGAACATGAACGTGTTCGTCCTGAATCCGGTGCCGTAGACGATGCAGTCGACCTCGTACCTGCGGCCGTCCGCCGTCTCGGGTCCCCCGGGGGTGATGCGCACCACGGGCTCCGTCACCAGCCGGACGTTCGGCCGCTGGAGGGCCGGCAGGAAGTCGGAGCTGAGCAGCACCCGCTTGCAGCCGAACGGGTAGTCGGGCCACACCTTGCGGCGCACCTCGCGGTCGGGTAACTGCCGGCGCATGAAGGCCCCGGAGACCAACTGCGCGAGACGCCCCAGCGTCCGCGGGTGGCGGATGGCGAGCGTGAGCACTTCGAGGGCGTGGAAGACGGTGCTGCGCCACAGCCGGCGGGCGAACGGCACATGCCTGAGCAGCCAGCGCCCGGGGGCGGGGTAGGGACCGGTGCGGCGCGGCAGGAACCAGTTCGGCGTGCGCTGGAAGACCACCAGGCTCTGCACCTGGGCGGCCAGCTCGGGGACGAACTGGGCGGCGCTCGCGCCGGTGCCGAGCACGGCCACGCGTTTGCCGCGCACGTCGTAGCCGTGGTCCCAGCGGGCCGAGTGGAAGCTGTGGCCGGCGAAGGTGGAACGCCCCTGTGTACGGGGCAGCGCGGGGTGGTTGAGCTGGCCGGTGGCGACCACGAGCGCGTCGGCGGTACGGCGCTCCTCGCGGCCGTCAGGGCCCCGGCTGTGCACCGTCCACCGGCGGGTGGTGTCGTCCCAGGCGCAGGCGGTCACCTGGGTACCGGTGACGACGCGGCGCGCGACGCCGAGCGCGGCCGCGGTGCCGCGCAGGTACTCCAGGATCTCGGCGCCCGGCGAGAACACCCGGGACCATTCGGCGCGTTGGGCGAACGAGTACGAGTACAGGTGGCTGGGGACGTCGCACGCGGCTCCCGGGTAGCGGTTGTGCTGCCAGGTGCCGCCGAGTTCCGCGGCCGCTTCGAGGAGGGTGACGTCCTCGAAGCCGTGCCGCAGCAGCTCGGCCGCGGCGGCGACACCGCCGAACCCCGCGCCGACGACGATGACCCGTGGTGCCGGCGCGCTGTTCGAGGGGACGTCCACAGCGTCACGGTAGGCCGCACCCCCGGCCTTGGCCACCACCGCGGGGCAGATCACCCGAAAGGGTGGGGCGCGCACCGTGGAACACACCTGCCCCCGGACGCACACGCTTTTACCGGAACGTAACCCACCGGACTGGTTTCACGCGCCGGGACGTGACTACAGTGTGGCTCCACCAATTAATCTCAACGTGAGAGGAATTGTGCCCAGTAACGCGTCTTCCCCGCTCCCCCGTGCGTCCAACCGCAGTGCCGTCCTGTCGGCACTGCTGTCCGGCGCCGAGATGGACCGCCAGCAACTGATCGCCGACACGGGCCTCAGCCGGGCGACCGTGTTCCGCATCGTCGACGACCTGATGGCCGACGACCTGGTGCGTGAGGCCGGTCGGCGGCTGCGCGAAGGCCCCGGGCGACAGTCCACGTCCGTCGGCTTCAACGGCAGCTCCGCCCTCGTCTGCGGCATCGACCTGGGCGGCACCAACTGCCGGGTCGTGGTGGCGGACGCGCTGGGGCGGGCCCTGATCAGGAGCCGGGACGCCACCCCGCGCGACTCCACGGCCGCCGAACTGGCCGCCTGGGTGGTCGGACGGGTCCGCGACCTGGTCGCCGAGCACGGCGACGGCATCCCCCTGCACACCGTCACCATCGGCCTGCCCGGCGTGGTGACCGGCGACGGCAGCACCGTCGTCAACTCCCACAACCTCGGTCAGATCAAGGGCACCGAGTTCATAGAGACCATCTCCGAACTGCTCGGGGTCCCCACGGTCGTCGGCAACGACTCCAACCTCGCCCTGGTCGGCGAGTTGCGGTACGGGGCGCTTCCCGACCAGCAGACCGCGGTGCTGCTCGCCATGGGCACCGGCCTCGGTACCGCCGTCTCCCTGGACGGCCAGGTGCTGGTCGGGCGCACCGGGCTGCTCGGCGAGTTCGGCCGGCTGCCGCTGCCGGGGCGCGGGCAGCGGCTGCGCGACCTGCTCTCCGGCGCCGACCTGGTGGCGTACGCCCGCAGCAAGGGCGTGGAGGTGCCCAAGGCCCAGGCGCTCTTCCTGGATCCCGAGCGGTACGGGCCGCTGCTCGAAGAGGTCCACGACGCGCTCACCCACCTGGTGACGATCGTGGCGCTCGCCTACGAGCCCGGCACCGTCGTCCTCACCGGCGGCTTCTCCGAGTCGTTCGCCACCGGGCGGCTGTCCGAGATCAGCGAACAGGTCGCGCAGACCGTCGGGGTGCACAGCGTCGTCAGGAAGTCCGACCTCGGCGACTCCGCGGGCCTGCTCGGCGCGATGGCCTCCTCGCTAGGCCGGCTCTACGACGCCCTCGGCGTCAGCGCAACCCACCGGGCCGCCATCGAGGTCGACCGCGACCTCGTCATCGAGCGGCTCGCCACATGCCCCACAACCAGCACGACGCTCAACGGCCAGCAGGCGGAAAGGTCCACAAGGTGAGAACGATGCACACAGCACGGTGGCGGTATGCCATCGCGGCACTGCCGGTCATGGCGCTCGCGCTGACCGGCTGCGGAGGCAGCGGCGGCGACAAGGCGGACTCCGACAACAAGCTGACGGTCTGGATGATGACGGGCGGCCCCGGCGACAGCCCCCTCATCAAGGACGTCAACGCCGAGTTCGCCAAGAAGTACGGCAAGAAGTACCCGGGCATGAAGGTGGACGTCCAGGTCCAGCAGTGGGACGGGGTGGCCACCAAGATCACCACCGCGCTGGCGACCAGCAACCCGCCGGACATCGTCGAGATGGGCAACACCCAGACCCCGCTGCAGACCTACTCGGGCGGCCTGGCCGACCTGACCGCCGCCAAGAAGTCCTTCGAGGGCTCGGCCGGCTGGCTCAGCGGGCTTTCGGGGCCCTCCACCTACGACGGCAAGCTGTACGCCGTGCCGCTCTACGGCGGCACCAAGGTCGTCATGTACAACAAGAAGATGTTCGCGGACGCGGGCATCAAGCAGTTGCCGAAGACCATCGGCGAGCTTCAGCGGGACTGCGGCACCCTGGCCAAGGCCAACAGCGGCACGGCCAACTTCTCCGGCTTCTACATGCCGGGCCAGTACTGGTTCAACGGCATACCCTTCGCCTTCGCCAAGGGCGGCACCGTCGCCACCGAGAAGGGCGGCAAGTGGCGGGCCGAGATGAGTTCGCCCGCGAACCAGGCCGGACTCAAGGCGTGGCGCACCTTCCAGAACACCTGCTCCACCAAGTCGTCGGTGGGCGTCAACACCGACAGCCCCGACCAGGACCAGCTCTTCGCGGACGGCAAGGCCGCGATGGAGTACGTCAAGGCATGGGAGCCGGCCACCGTCCTGGAGAAGAACCCGGGGCTCAAGGACCGGATCGGGTTCTTCGCGCTGCCGGGCTACACCGCGGACAGAACCATGCCGGTGATCGTCTCCGGATCCACCATCGGCGTCGCCGCGAACAGCCCGGACAAGAAGGCCGCCACCGACTGGCTGCGGATCATCGCCGGCAAGGACTTCCAGCAGAGCATGGCCAAGAAGCTCAACCTGCTGCCGATCTCGCCGGCCTTCACCCCGCCCGGCGTGCCCGAGCAACTGACCGTCGCCTCCGAGGCCAGCAAGATCAGCCAGCCGCTGCCCAACAGCCCGGGCGAGGCCACGCTGGAGACCGAGCGCTACAACGAGCAGTTCTTCTCGAAGATCGCGGGCGGCGCCGACATCGCCACGGCTTCCGCGGCCTACGACAAGCACGCCACCAAAGCCTTCAACTCACTCGGCGACTAGTAGTTCCTGGGGCCATCCATGGCAATGACTGACAAGCGGAGCACGGCCCGACCGGCGGCCCCCCGGCCCCGGCCGGGGCCGCCCGGGAGGCGGGCCCGGCCCTCCCGGCAACGGCTGCTGCCCTGGGCCATGATCGCCCCGGCGGTGGTGGCACTGCTGCTGATCCAGGGCTACCCCCTGGTGCGGCTGCTGGTGCTGTCCACCCAGGACTTCGGCCCGCGCTCGCTCTTCACCGGCCAGGCGGACTTCGTCGGCCTCGGCAACTTCACCGAGGTCTTCGGGGACCCCGACTTCCGGGCCGTGCTGGTGCGCACGGTGGTCTTCACGGTGCTGTGCGTGGCGCTGCTGATGGTGCTGGGGTTCCTGCTCTCGCACCTGCTCACCGGCGTGGCACCGTGGGCGCGGGTGATGACCACCGTCTGCCTGGTGCTGGTGTGGGCCATGCCCATGGTGGCCGCGACACTGGTGTGGCAGTGGATGTACCAGCCGCAGTACGGCGTGGCGAACTGGCTGCTGACCAAGCTGCGGATCTTCGGTGACCTCTCCGCGTACGACTGGTTCTCCCACCCGAACCAGGCGCTCGGCCTGATCATCCTGCTGACGGTGTGGAAGGGCCTGCCGTTCGTGGCGCTGACGCTGTTCGCCGCGCGCGGCCAGATATCCGAGTCGCTCTACGAAGCGGCGCGGCTGGACGGCGCGGGCACCCTCCAGACGTTCCGGCACATCACCGTGCCGATCCTGCGGCCGGTGCTGGCGATCCTCACCGTGCTGGAGGTCATCTGGTCGATGAACTCGTTCACCCCGATCTGGGTGCTCACGCAGGGCGGCCCGGACGGCCGGACCACCACGCTCGGCGTCCTCGCCTACCTCACCGCCTTCAGCCGCAACGACTACGGCTCCGGCGCGTCCATCGCGGTGGTGACGGTGCTGATCCTCGCGGTCTTCTCCGTCTTCTACGTCCGCAGGATCTCCGACCAGGCGGAGCAGGGAGGCACGGCATGAGCCCCTCGATGACCCCGGCGCGGCGGCGGCGCGCGGCCAACAACGGGATCGCCGTGGTGGTCTCCGCGGTGATGATCTTCCCGGTGTACTGGATGCTGGCGACCGCGTTCAAGCAGCGCGGCCACATCCTCAGCGCGGTGCCGCAGTTCTTCCCCTGGCCGATCAGCCTGGAGAACTTCCGGCGGGCACTGGGCAAGCCGCACTTCTGGGTGTTCGTGGGCAACTCCCTGACGGTGACGCTTTCCTCGGTGGTGCTCTCCCTGGTGATCGCGCTCTTCGCGGCGATCGCCATCGCCCGCTTCCGCTTCCACGGCCGCCGGGCGCTGATGGCGGTGCTGGTGCTGGTGCAGATGGTGCCGATGTCCGCGATGGTCATCCCGGTCTACCTGATGCTGCGGTCCATCAACGCGCTGGACTACCTCCCCGGTCTGGTCCTCACCTATATGACGTTCGTGCTGCCGTTCACGATCTGGACGCTGCGCGGCTTCGTGGAGGGCGTGCCGGTGGAGCTGGAGGAGGCGGCGCTCGTGGACGGCTGCGGACGCCTCCAGATGTACGTCCGGGTGCTGCTGCCGCTGCTGATGCCCGGCATCGTCGCCACCTCGATCTTCGCCTTCGTCAACGCCTGGGACGACTACCTCTTCGCTTACGTGATCATGAAGTCGCAGGCCAACTACACGCTGCCGGTCTGGCTGGTGTCGTTCAAGACGGCGGAGAGCGTGGACTACGGCGCCATGATCGCCGCGTCCACGATCTTCTCGATCCCCGTCCTCGTCTTCTTCCTGCTGGTCCAGCGCCGTCTGGTGGGCGGTATGACCAGCGGCGCGGTCAAGGGATGAACGCCCGGGGGCCGGCCGGGGGCCGCGCCCGCCGGTCGGCCCCGGCCCCGGCCCCGGCGCGCGGTGCGCGCCGCACCCGCCACCCCACGCACCCCCCGCACTCCCGTGCATCCGAAAGACACACCCGAAAGACACATCCGAAAGATGAGGATCGAACGATGACTGCCGAGACCGCCGAGCTGTCACGGCTGGCCCACGGTGTGCTGTTCCCCGCGCTGGGCAGGCAGACCGTGCCCAAGTGGGCACGCTCCCGGGTCGCGAAGGGGCTGGGCGGCTTCGTCCTGTTCGGCAAGGACCTCGCCTCCGCCGAGCAGGTCGAGGAGCTCACGACCGCGCTGCACGACCTGCGCGAGCACGTACTGCTCGCCATCGACGAGGAAGGCGGCGACGTCAACCGCCTGGAGCCGTACGGCGGGACCTCGGTGCCCGGCAACCACGCGCTCGGGCGCCTCGACCGGCCCGACCTCACCCGTGCCGCGGCGTACCAGATCGGCCTGTCGCTGGTGGCGGCCGGGGTCGACTGGAACCTGGCGCCGGCGGTGGACACGGCCGTCAACCCGCTCAGCCCGAACGGCATCCGCTGCTTCGGCCCCGACCGGGCCCGGGTGGCCGTGCACGCCGAGGCATGGGTGGAGGGCCTCCAGGCGGCGGGCGTGAGCGCCTGCGCCAAGCACTTCCCCGGACACGGCCTGAGCTCCACCGACGCGCACCTGGGCACCCCCACCGTGGACCTGTCGCGCGAGGAGCTGGTGAAGCACTACCTGGACCCGTTCCGTGCCGCGATCGCGGCGGGCGTGGACAGCATCATGGTGTCGCACGTCCAGCTCACCCAACTGGACTCCGTGCCCGCGACCATCAGCCCCGCCGTGCTGACCGGGCTGCTCCGCGGCGAGCTGGGCTACGACGGCGTGGTGATCACGGACGCGCTGGAGATGCACGGCATCAGCGACGTGGCGAGCCTGCCGGACGCCGCCGTACGGGCCATCGGCGCGGGCGCCGACGCGCTCTGCCTGGGCGCCTGGGCGTTCGGTGACGACGTCGACGCGGCCGCCGCGGCCCTGGTCGGCGCCGTGCGGGACGGCACCCTGCCGGAGGCGAGGCTGCGCGAGGCCAACGAGCGCATCGCACACCTGGGCACCCGGCCCAGGGCCGACGGCGCCGAGCGCGACGACTCGGTGGGCGCCCGGCTCGCGCAGGACGTCGCCGAGGTGCACGGGAACCCGGTGCTGCGCGGCGAGCGCGCCCTGGTCGTCAGGCTCGACCCGACCCACTCGCCCGCGCAGGGCGGGGCCGCCTGGGGCGTGGAGGAACCGCTGCGCGCGGCGGGCCTGACGGTGGAGTCGCTGGCCGTCTCCGGCGACACCTACAACGCCGCGGGCATGGTCAAGGCCGAGATCGGGCTGTTCCTCGACGAGTTCGGAGCCGACGCGGACGTCGTGCTCCAGGTCCGCAGCCCGCACCGCTTCGCCTGGCAGCGGCCCGTCCTCGACGAGCTGCTGCGCCGCTACCCGAACTGCGTCGTGGTGGACATGGGCGTGCCCGGTGACGACTTCGGCGGCTTCCGCGGCTGGGTGCGCACCTTCGGCTCGTCCCGCGTCTGCACCCAGGCCGCGCTGCGCGCCCTGCTGGCGAAGGCGTGAGCCCCGCGCGCCCCGCCCCGGGGGGCGACCGCCTCCTGGCCAACGCCCGCCTGGTCACCCCGGGCCGGGTGACGGGGCCGGGGTGGCTGCTCGTCCGGGACGGCCTGATCGCGGCCCTCGGCGAGGGCCGGCCGCCGGCCGCGGCCGACGGCGCGTACGAACGCTCGGGGGCGGGTCCGGGCGCGCCCGGGGGGCTGGGCGCGTCCGGCGGCACGGGTGCGCCTGGGGCGGGTGCGCCGGGCGGGCGCGGCACCCGTGAGGTCGTGGACCTCGGGGGCCGACTGCTCACCCCGGGGTTCGTGGACGCGCACTGCCACGGCGGTGCGGGCCACTCCGTGTACACCGGGGACCGGGACGACGTACGCGCGGCCGCCGCGGGCCACCTGGCACGCGGCACCACCACGATGCTGGCCTCGGTGGCCACCGTCGCGCCCCGGGCCATGACGGCGGCGGTGCGCGCCATCGCCGCCGTCATCGCCGACGGCACCGCGCCCACCGTCGCCGGCATCCACCTGGAGGGCCCCTTCCTCTCCCCCGACCGCCGCGGCGCCCAGACCCGCACCGCGCTGCGGGCCCCGGACGAGGGCGTCCTGCGGCGGCTGCTCGACGCGGCGGAGGGGCACGCGGTGTCGATGACGCTCGCGCCGGAACTGCCCGGTGCCCTCGATCTGATCCGGGGCCACGCGGGCGACCTGGTGTGCTGCCTGGGCCACACCGACGCCTCGGCCGGCGCCTTCGCCGAGGCCACGGACCTCGGGGCCCGCGCGGTCACCCACCTCTTCAACGCCATGCCGCCGCTGCACCACCGGGAGCCCGGCCCGGTGGCAGCCGCCCTGCTCGACGCCCGGCTGCGCTGCGAACTGATCCTGGACGGCCACCACCTGGCCGTCGACACCGCCCGCCTCGCCTACCGTCTGGCCGGTCCCGAACGGCTGCTGCTGGTGAGCGACGCGATGCCCGCGGCGGGCATGGCGGACGGCGACTACCGGTTCGCCGACCGGGAGGTCACCGTCACCGACGGGGTGGCCCGGCTGCGCGGCACCGACACGCTGGCCGGGTCGACGCTCTTCGTGGCTGCGGCGTTCCGCAGGGCGGTCCTCGACGTCGGCATCCCGGTGCCGGACGCCGTCCTGATGGCGGCGACCACGCCGGCCGCCCTGCTCGGTCTGACCGACCGCGGCGCGCTGCGCCCCGGGCTCCGCGCCGACCTGGTCGCGCTCGACGAGCGGCTGCGGCCCGCCCGCGTCTGGCTGGCCGGCGAGGAGCAGCCGGTGGCGCAGAGCGACTGAGACCCGACGCGGCCACCCGCCACCCGCCACCCACGGGCCCGTGGTCCCTCCAACCCGTGGCCTACGGACCCCCGGCCTACGGACCCGTGGCCTACGGAGCGCGAACCCGCGACCCTCGCACCCGGCACCCGGCACCCGGCACCCGGCACCCCGCACCCCGCACCCCGCACCCCGCACCCCGCACCCCGCGGACCCTTGCACCGGCACCCGCGGACCCTCACGCCCTCGCACCCGGCACCCACGGGCCCGAGCGACTAGGCTGGCCGACTGTGACGGTTTTGTTCCGCTTCGCCCGCTAGGAGGGTTCTGTGACGGTGCAGTCCGGGGCCCCGCCGGCCGGGGCGACGGTGTACGGCTGCCCCCGCCAGGGCCGGCGGCGGGAGTTGAAGAGGGCGGTCGAGGGGTACTGGCGGGGCCGGGTGGACGCGGCGGGGCTGCACCGCACCGCGGCGGGGCTGCGCCGGGAGAACTGGCTCCGGCTGGCCGGGGCCGGTATCGACGAGGTGCCGACCGGTGACTTCTCGTACTACGACCACGTCCTGGACACCACCGTCATGGTCGGCGCCGTGCCCGGGCGGCACCGCGCGGCCGTGGCGGCCGACCCGCTCGACGGCTACTTCGCGATGGCCCGCGGCACGCAGGAGACCGCGCCGCTGGAGATGACGAAGTGGTTCGACACCAACTACCACTACCTGGTGCCCGAGCTGGGCCCCGACACCGTCTTCACCGCCGACCCCGGCAAGCAGGCCGCCGAGCTGCGGGAGGCACAGGCGCTGGGTCTCACCGCGCGTCCGGTGCTGGTCGGCCCGGTCACCTACCTGCTGCTCGCCAGGCCCGCACCCGACGCCCCGCCCGGCTTCCGGCCGCTGGCCCTGCTGGACGCGCTGCTGCCCGTCTACGCCGAGGTGCTCGCCGCACTGCGCGCCGCGGGCGCCTCCTGGGTGCAGTTGGACGAGCCCGCGTTCGTGCAGGACCGCACCCCGGCGGAGCTGGCCGCCCTGGCCCGCGCCTACGACCACCTGGGCGGGCGCGCCGACCGGCCGAGGCTGCTGGTCGCGTCGTACTTCGAGCGGCTCGGCGAGGCGCTGCCGGTGCTCGCGCGGGCGCCCGTCGAAGGGCTCGCGCTGGACTTCGCGGAGGACTGTGCCGCCAATCTGGAGGGCCTCGCCGCGATCGGCGGCCTGCCCGGCAAGCGGCTGGTCGCGGGCGTGGTGCACGGCCGCAACGTCTGGATCGACGACCTCGGCGTGTCACTTGCGACGCTGAGCACGCTGCGCGGCCTGGCGGCCCGCCTCGACGTGGCGGCCTCGTGCTCGCTGCTGCACGTCCCCCTGGACGCCGCCCTCGAACGGGACCTCGACCCCGAGGTCGCCGGCTGGCTCGCCTTCGCCCGGCAGAAGACCGCCGAGATCGTCACCCTGGCCCGCGGCCTCACCCACGGCACCGGCGCCATCGCCGCCGAGCTCGCCGGGCGCCGCGCGGCCCTGGCCGCCCGAGCCGGATCCGGCCACACCCGCGACCCCGCCGTGCGCGTCAGGACGTCGGCCGTCACCGGCGCCGACGCGCACCGCAGGGAGCCGTACGGCAAGCGCTCGGCCGCCCAGCGCGCCCGGCTGCGGCTGCCCCTGCTGCCCACCACCACCATCGGCTCCTTCCCGCAGACCGGCCACCTGCGCGCGGTCCGCGCCGACCTGCGCGCCGGACGCATCGACACGGCCGCCTACGAGGAGCACATCAGGGGCGAGATCCGCGCGGCGGTGGACTTCCAGGAGCGGGCCGGGCTCGACGTGCTGGTGCACGGGGAACCTGAGCGCAGCGACATGGTGCAGTACTTCGCCGAGCAGCTCACCGGCTACGTCGCCACCCGGCACGGCTGGGTCCAGTCCTACGGCACGAGGTACGTCCGCCCCCCGATCCTGTCCGGGGACGTCTCGCGCCCCGGTCCGATGACGGTGCGCTGGACCTCCTACGCCCAGTCGCTGACCGAACGCCCCGTCAAGGGCATGCTGACCGGCCCCGTCACCATGCTCGCCTGGTCCTTCGTCCGCGACGACCAGCCGCGGGCCGAGACCGCGCGCCAGGTGGCGCTCGCGCTGCGCGACGAGGTCCTCGACCTGGAGGCCGCGGGCACCCCCGTGATCCAGGTGGACGAGCCCGCCCTGCGGGAGACGCTGCCGCTGCGGGCCAACGGCCGGGCCGCCTACCTGGCCTGGGCCACCGAGGCGTTCCGGCTGGCCACCGCCGCCGCCGGTGCCGGCACCCAGATCCACACGCACATGTGCTACGCGGAGTTCGGCGACGTCCTCGCGGCCATCGACGACCTGGACGCCGATGTGATCAGCCTGGAGGCGGCCCGGTCCCACATGCGGGTCGCGGGCGAACTCGCCGCGTACGGCTACCCGCGCGCGGTGGGCCCCGGCGTGTACGACATCCACTCGCCGCGCGTGCCCGGCACCGCCGAGGCGGCGGCCCTGCTGCGCGAGGCGCTCCGCGCGATCCCGGCCGAGCGGCTGTGGGTGAACCCGGACTGCGGCCTGAAGACCCGCGGCTGGCCGGAGGCCGGCGCCTCCCTGGAGCACCTGGTGGCGGCGGCCCGCGAGATCCGCGCTCAGCTTCCGGAACGGCACTGAGCGCACCGTCCGGCGGGCCGGAACGGCATGGGCGTATGGGCATCTGCGTATGGGCGTATGCGTTAGGGGCGTAGGGGTCACCGTCCGACGGGCCGGGGCGCGCGCTCCGCACCCGCGCAGTGCGCGCACCAGCTCGCGCGCCGGCCGGTGGGTCAGTGCCGTACCTGGATCAGCGCGTGCTCGCCGCTGGTGCGCCAGCGCTGACCGCGGGCGGCGACGAGGGACGCCTCCGTGCGCGGGCCGAGGCCCACGATCACATCGGACTTGAGGATGCGCAGGGCGGCCACCGGGGACGGGAAGTACGCCGTGCGGTCGGTGAAGGACGTGGTCGGGGGCCAGTGGCGGTCGCCGACGAGCCGCCGGTAGTTGAGGTCGCCCTTCAGCACGGTCACGGTGGCCCCGGCGAACCGCTCGCGCAGGTCGCCGGGCATCTCCTCGTACGTCAGCGGTGAGCAGAAGAACGGGTGCGCCGACACGTCGAGCCGGCCCCGGCGCAACGCGTCCCGCAGCCGCCTGGCGGCCTCGGCTGCGGCACCGCCCGCGGCACCGCAGTGGCGCAGGCAGTCGAGCGTGTCGGCCATCGTCGCGTCCGAGACGTAGTAGGGGCGTGGCTTCACGTGCAGCACGACCCGGTCGGCGCGGTGGCGCCGCAGCAGATGGTCGACCAGGAGGAGGTCGGGGACCAGTTCGCGTCCCGCGTTGTCGGCGACCAGGTGCACGGTGGCCCGGGCGCCGGCGGGCAGCAGGGACCACAGGGCCGCGGAGTCGTCCGCGACCAGCGCGGTGTCCTCGGCGGCGGCGCGGTCCCCGGCCGAGATGCGGAAGCCGAGGTCGGCGCGGTTGCCCCAGAGCGCACCGTGCAGCAGCGCGGCGTCCTGCTCGGCCGGCGGCCGCGTCGCGAGCCCGTCGAGCGCGGCCAGTTCCTCTCGTGCCTCGGTGGTGCCGAGCTCGGCCTCCTTGAACGGGCGGAAGGGGTCGATGCCCTGCCAGGGCCCCTCGTCGAAGTAGCCGACGGCGCCGAGCAGCTTGCGGTAGAAGTACGCCTCCGCCCACAGGAACGGCACGTCGAGCCAGGACCGGCCGATGTACGGGGCGCCCCACCGCTGCCACCGGTCGCGGTCGGCGGCGTCCGGGCCGAGGGGTTCGATCGCGCCGGTGATCTCGCGGGCCAGCGCGTCCAGGGCGCGGCGGCGTCCGGGACCGTAGGGGAAGGCGGCGCGGACCTTCTCGATCAGTGCGGGATGGCGCTCGGTGAGGACGCCGTGGGCGAAGGAGCCCGGCTCGCTGACGATGACGGGAGCGTCCGGCGCGGTGGCGGGGGTCTCGCCGGGTTCTGGCATGGCGTCCTGTTCCTCGGGGGTGGGTGGGTGCGGGCCGGGGGCCTCGGCGGCCGGTCCTTGCGCACGGGTTGCTCACTGGCCGCTGGTCGCCGGGCACCGGTTCCTGGTCGCCGGCCCGGATCACTGGCGGCCGGCGGCTGGTCGCTCCTCCCGGGGAGGGGGCCCGGCGCCCCGTGCCGCGCGGGCGCCCGGCAGTGGGCTTTCACCGTACGGTGCGCGCCGGTGTGGCGCCTCATTCCCCGGCGAGCCGGGCGCGCAACCGCTCGTTCTCCTCCTCCAGGTCGGCAAGGCGGGCCCTGAGCGGCGCCAGGACCTCGTGGATCTCGGATTCGGTGTAGCGCGGGGTGATGTGGTGCGAGCAGTTCCAGCTAAGGCCCTCGACGCGGACCGACACCAGGCGCTCGACGCGCCCCGCGGTGCGCGGGGCGTCGAGTCGGGCGGCGAGTTCCGGGTCCTGCGCGGGGCCGGTGACGGTGGCGTGGCCGAGCACCTTGAGACGGGTCCGGTGGGCGTGGTCCATGAAGAAGAGGGCCACGCGGTCGTCGCCGCGGACGTTGCCGGTGGTGACGTACTGGCGGTTCCCCCCGACGTCCGCGAACGCGAGGACGTGCTCGTCCAGGACGTGGACGAAGCCCGGCGGGCCGCCGCGGTGCTGGACGTAGGGCCAGCCGGTGTCGCCGACGCTCGCCAGGTAGAAGCCGTCGCTCCGTGCGATGTGGGCGGCCTCCCGGTCGGTGAGCGGGTCGGGCCCCTCGCCCTCGGCCAGCCGGGCGACGGCCCGTTCGCTGCCCTCCTCGGCCTGGACGCGGCGGACGTGCCCGGTGAAGGCCAGTCGACCGAAACGGCTCATGCAGGACCCCCTCGACGGAGTGTGCTCGGATCGGCCGCCCCGGTCCCGGCGCCGGTACCTACGATAAACGTCGTACCACGCGGGCAGTGAGTAGCGGACCGGCCTCCGTGCACCCGCGGGACGAGTCGGCCACGGCCCGGTTTACGGAGCCCGCGACGGGTTAGCGGTGTCGACAAGATGTCCGAAAACTCCTCAGCAGGGCGGCCCCGGGAGTCTGTCCCCGCACGGGAGGCGTTCTTCGACAACGCCAAGTTCCTGGCCATCGTGCTGGTGGCCGTGGGGCACTCGTGGGAGCCGCTGCAGAACGGCAGCCGTACGGTCGACGCGGCGTACATGGCCGTCTACACGTTCCACATGCCGGCCTTCATCATCGTCTCGGGGTACTTCTCGCGCGGCTTCGACGCCCGGCCCGGCCGGCTCGGACGCCTGGTCAGCGGCGTCGCGGTGCCGTACGTGGTCTTCGAGACCGGATACGCGCTGTTCGAGCGCTGGGCGGGTGACGACCCGTCGAACCCGGTGACGCTGCTCGATCCGTGGTTCCTGACGTGGTTCCTGCCCGCGCTGTTCGTGTGGCGGCTGACGACGCCGCTGTGGCGGACGCTGCGCGCTCCGATGGTGCCCGCGCTCGCCCTGGCCGCCCTCGCGTCCATGTCGCCGGAACTCGGCGACGACCTCGATCTCCAGCGCGTACTGCAGTTCCTGCCGTTCTTCGTGCTTGGCCTGCTGCTGCGGCCCGAGCATCTGGCGCGGCTGCGCGGCAGACGGCTGCGCACGGCCGCGCCGGCCGTCTTCGCCGCGGCGCTGCTGGTGGCGTACTGGGCGGCGCCGCGGATGAACTACGAGTGGTTCTACCACGACAACAGCGCCCAGGAGCTGGGGGCGCCATGGTGGGCGGGGCCCGCGATGACGGCGGGGCTGCTGGTGTGCTCGCTGACCCTCACGGCCTGCTTCCTGGCCTGGGTGCCGCGCCGGCGCACCTGGTTCACCGGTCTCGGCACCGGCACCATGTACGGCTACCTGCTGCACGGTTTCCTGGTGAAGGGCGCTCTGTACGCAGGCTGGTACGACCACCCGTGGGTGCACGGGCCGCTCGGCGAGGTCACGGTGACGCTGGCCGCCGCGGTCGCCGTGGCCCTGCTGTGCACGCCGCCCGTGCGGCGTGTCTTCCGCGCGGTGGTGGAGCCGAAGCTGACGTGGGCGTTCAGCCGCGCGGCGCGTACCCCCGCGGCGGGACGCACGGCCGGGTCCGCCACGGACGACCCGGCCTCCCGCGGGTCAACGGCGGACGACCCGGCCTTCCACCACGGGTCCGGCCTCCCGCGGGTCCACCACGGGTGACCCGGCTTCCCCGGTGCGGCGACGGCGCAGGTGCGGCGCACGGTGCTCGGACCGGGGTGCTGCCCTCGCGCTGCTGTCCGGTGGCCCGGACACGGCAGTAGGAGCCCCCGCGGCCGATGCCGACCCGCCGCACCACCGCGGCCCCCCGCGCGGTTTTCGCGCCCCTCTCGGAGCGCTGCGCGCCCCCGGTGCGCCCCGTTTGGGCGTCGACGCGCTGCTTGGTGTGATCCGTAGTGGTCTGGTTCAGTTCTTGAGGTCGCTCAGCACTCCGCTGACGTTGAGCACCTCCGCGCAGCCGGAGGCCTGCTTGCCGGATGCGGGTGTGCCGGGCTTGCGGCAGGTGACGTCCGCGGTGACGGTGGCGTTCTCGGGGATCTCGATCGGGGTGACCCAGTGGTAGTCCTGGTTGCGGAAGGTCTCCAAGGCGATCGTGGTGATCGTGCGCTCCCCGAAGGCGATGGTCAGCAGGCCCTCGTCGCCCTGGTAGTTGGCCACCACGATGTCGGTGACGTTGAAGACCTTGTCCTGCGGCACCGTGTAGGCGCCGACCTTCCTGGCCCCCGGGCCCGTCCTGACGTCGATGGTCGCGGAGCTCTGCCGGCCGCCGACCGGGGAACCGCCTCCCGACCGGCCCTGCCCACCGGAACCGCCGCCGCCACCGGAACCACCGCTGCCGGTGCCGGTGCCGGTGCCCTCCTGCTCGTCACCGCTCGCGGGGCCCGCGCCCTTCCGGCCGGCCTGCCCGCCGCCGTCCACCGGTGGAGGGTTCTTGGCGGCCTCCTCGGCCGCCTCCTTGGCCGTACTCTGCACCGCGGGCCTGACCAGCGCGAACCACGCGAGCAGCAGGGCGAGCAGCGCGGCCAGCACGGCGAGCAGCCACCTGGGCAGCAGGGACAGTTGGACGAACTCGCCCTCCAGCGGTGCCGGGCGGCCCGGCTGCCTCTCCTGGCCCTGCTCCGGCACCCCCTCGCCCGTCGGTCCGGCGCCGACCTGGAAGGGCCAGGTCACCGGCTTGCCGAACCAGATCGGCTTGCGGATGCGCACCCGCAGCCGTACCTCGGCGGACTCGCCGGGTGCCAGCTCGGGCGCGCCCGGGGCGAATGCGAACCGCATTTCCTCACCGGCCTGCTCAGCCGACAGCGCGACACCGACCGGGGTGTTGCCCTGGTTGCGCAGAGCGGTGCGGTAGCGGGCGCCGAGCCAGCCGCGGCGGCGCTGCGGGGCGAGTTCGGCGCGCAACTCCCAGAACGGCTCGATGGTGACGGTGGTTTCGGGAACGACCACGGACTCGGGGCGCTCCGCGGGCAGCACCCGCACACCGAGCGGCACCTCGCCCGCACGCACCCGGGACGAGCGCGGCGGCGCGAGGCGCACCGTCACCGTCTCGGAGGTGCCTGGGTAGAGGGACACCCGCGGGGGCTCGACGGTGCTCCACGCGGCGCAGTCACCGACCACTTCGAGCGCGTAACCCTCGACGATGTCGCTGTCGTTGCGGACGGTCAGGGTCGTGGTCGCCGTTCCACCCGGGGACACCGTCACCGTCGGGGTCGCGAGTTCGGCTGCTGTGGTCACGGGCCGAAGGTAGCCGGGCGGGTCCTGACCCGGGTAGGAACCAGGGGGCAACGGGCGGGCAGCGCCCGTGCCCCGGCGGAACACCGTCGCCGCGCCCCGCGCGAGCCGCGCGGTCGGCGCGGCGGCCCCCGCCGGACGACGGCGCGGGGGGCCCGTCACGCGCCGCGGTACCGCACGTCCGCACGGCGGCAGGCCGCGACCTGCCGGCACCACCGGAACGCAACGGGAGACCGGAACGCAACGCGAATCCAGCGGAAGTCCGCACGATGCTAAGGATGATGACCAATGAAGAACAGTGACGAGACACCGGGCGGGGCGGCAGCGCCGAACGGGCCGGACGGGCCGGACGGCGGCGGCACGGCGCGCCGGGGGCGCACGGCGGCCGAGGCGACCCGCAGACTCATCCCGCCGACGGCGTCAGGTCGCGCCACACAGCGCGGCAGGCAGGACAGGGTCTCCGTGGCGGTCTACGCGGGGGACCTGATCTTACAGGCGGGCGTGGTGCACCAGTTACGGCAGCGGCCGGAGGTGGAGCTGCTGCCGGAGTCCGAGGCGGACCGGGCGCAGTCCTCCCTGGTCGTGGTGGACAGGGTGAGCGAGTCCACCGTCAAGCTGCTCAACCGGCTCCGCCGCAACACGACCACCCGTACCGGTCTGGTCGTCGGCTCCTTCGAGGCCAACTCGCTGCAGACGATGATCGAGTGCGGGGTGGCAGCCGTGCTGCGCCGTGCGGAGGCCGACCAGGACCGCCTCGTGCACCTGGTCACGGCACTGGCGAGGGGCGAGGGGGTGCTGCCGGGTGATCTGCTCGGCAAGCTGCTCGACCACGTCGGCAGCCTCCAGCGGACCGTGCTCGATCCGCGCGGGCTGACGCTGTCCACCCTGACCGCGCGGGAGGTGGAGATGCTGAGGCTGGTCGCGGAGGGCTTCGACACCGTGGAGATCGCCGAGAAGACCTCGTACTCGGAGCGGACCGTGAAGAACGTGCTGCACGAGCTCTCCACCCGTCTCCAACTCCGCAACCGGGCCCACGCGGTGGGATACGCGATGCGGCACGGACTGATCTGAGGGCCCGCCGGGGCCGGTGCTCGGCAGGACTGGCCCCGCCGGGCGGCGCCGTCCCGCCGAGCCGCCTGCGGGCCGCCCCGGCAGCCGGGCACCACCGCGGCACGGGTCGCATGCACCGCGGCACGGGTCACATGCACCACGGCACGGGTCCGCATGCACCACGGCACCGTGGCCCGTGCACCACGGCACGGGCCGCCGTGCGGGCAGCGGCACGCTCCCTTGCACCGGTACCGGTACCGTCCTCCGGCCCGGCCCGTCCCGGCCGTGGGAGCGGCCCGGTTGCCCGAAAGGTCAACGGGCCCTTCCCCCGGGGCGGGCCCCGCGGTCCTGGGCAGGGCCCCCGGGCGGGGAGACACTCCGGGCGGCAGGCCGTCCGCGGACCCTCGCGGCGAGCCGTTCCCAGACAGCGAGGTGGACCGTGATCGGCACCACTGGGCCGGGCGGGCGTGCCCGGCCGGCCAGACTGGCCGCCGCCGTGGTGCTGGTGCTCGCATCGCTCGCGGCGGGCTCCGCGCAGGGCGCACCCGGGCCGGGGCCCGGCACCGGGGGCACCCGGGCGGACCAGCAGGGCCGGATCGCCTACGCCGGCACCGGTCACCGCAGCCTCGGCCGGGTGGCGGACCCGCAGCACAGCGATCCGCTCTTCGGCGCGGGCCCGGCCCACTTCGACCGGCAGGCGTCCGGGCGCGGCGATCTGCTGGCCTTCACCAGCCTCCGGGACGAGCCGCACCCGCAGGTGTACCTGCGGGACGCGGGCGGCGCGGTGCACAGGCTCACCACGGGACGGGACGCGGCACACCCCCGGCTCACCCCGGACGGGCGCGCGGTGGTGTTCGACTCGGCCGAGCCCGGCGGCCCGGGTGGCGGAACCCAGCGGGACCTGTGGCTGGTGCGCACCGACGGGTCCGGCCTCACCCGGCTCACCGACACCCCGGGCGCCGAGATCTCGCCGACCGTCTCTCCCGACGGGTCCCGGTTGGCGTTCACCGGCGACGCGGGCGTCCTGGGCGGCTGGCGGATCTTCGTGCGGGAGCTGTCCGGCGGGGCGCCGAGGGCGGTGACCGACCCGCTGGCCGGCAACGCCACCCAGCCGGTGTGGAATCCGGCCGGCGACCCGGCCCACCGCGACCTCGTCGCCTACACCCTCGACCCGCCGCAGCTCACCTACGGCACCGGCCGCGCCGACGGTTCTTCGGGCACGGACAGGGACAAGGTTGCGGGCACGGACGCGGGCATGGGCGCGGGCACGGGTGCACCGCCTCGGGTCGCCACCACGCCCGACGCCGCCGCCAACACGCCCGACGCCGCGGGGGACGGTTCCGTGGACGACGCCCCGGTGCCGCTGAACCCCCGGCTGCGGGTCACCGACGGCGACGGCGACGACCAGCCGCTGCTCGGCGGCGAGCAGGCCGGCTGGCGGACCAGGTCGGCGGACTGGCTGCCGGGCGGCGACGCCGTCCTGTTCGTCAGCCCGGACCACACCTGCACCTGCGACACCACGTACGACCTCGTCCACCGTGCGACGGCGCACGCGGAGGAAACGGCCGAGACGGTGCTCAGCGAGAACCGCGCGGTCGACTGGCCCACCTGGCTGGGCGGCGCGCGGGACGGCTCCGTCGTCGTCACGCGCACCACCGCGGACGGGCCGCACACCGCGACACTCCAGGACATGAGGGCCGACGGGACCGACCCGCGGGACCTGGGCCTGCCCGTCCTCCGCGAGGACCCCGCCGCCGACACCGCCACGGATCCCGCCGCCGACCCGCTGTTCCGTCCGGCGCCCGGCTACGACCCGTGGACCGAGCGGCAGAACTACACGCCGGACGGCCGGCGGATCGTGGTCACCCGCTTCGAGGACACGGAGGCGGGCCGCATCGAACGGATCTGGCTGGCGGACGCCGACGGCGCCGATCCGCACGTGCTGCCGCTGGACGGCCGAGGGCCGCTCGACCGGGACACCGACCCGACGTTCTCACCGGACGGCACCCGCCTCGCGTTCACCCGGGTCCCACCGGGCGACGGCGTGCCCGGCGCCGGGCCGAGCCGGGTGCTGATCGCGCAGGCGGCCACCGGGCGGATCATCGGCACCGTCGAGCCGCCGGCCGGCCAGTACGGCAACGACGCCCAGCCCACCTGGTCCCCGGACGGCACCCGCATCGCGTTCACCCGGGACGCGACCGTCGACGGGGCGGGCGGCAACAAGCACGTCTGGACGGCACAGGTGACCGCGCTCGACCGGCAGCAGGACCTGAGCGCCACCGTCTGCCCCGGCAGTTGCCAGGTCATCGACGACAGCCCGGCGTTCTCACCGGACGGCACCCGAGTCGCGTTCAACCGCAAGGACGGCGCAGGCCGCGTCAACGAGCGCAACGGCGTGCTGATCGCCTCGCCGACCGGCGACGGGTGCCGCGTCGTGCTGCCCGCGGGCCAGGACGCCGCGGACGCCTGCACCCGCGAGCTGCCGGACACCACCGCCACCGGGCCCTTCCAGCCCCGTGACGTCGCCTGGTCCGCGGACGGCGGGCACCTGGTGCTCAGTGCCCGCCGCACGGTGGCCGCGAACTCACCCGAGGGCCTGCTGCTGCTCGACCTCGCGGACGGCACCCTGACCCCGCTGGACAGCGGCCTGCCGGGGCGGCAGAAGGAGCCCGCGTTCCAGCAGTTCGTGGACCTCGCCGTGGCGGCGCCCGCCGCGCTGCCGCCGGTCGAGGTCGGCAAGGCCACCGCGGTCACCGTCACCGTCACCGACCGCGGCCCCTCGCCCTCGCCCGGTACCACGCTCACCGTGGACCCGCCGTCCGGCGTGCGCGTCGACGGCCTCACGGCACCGGTCGGCCGCTGCGACACCGCAGCGCTCCGCTGCGACCTGGGCGTGCTCGCACCGGGTTCGAGCGTACGAGTGACGGTACGGATCACCGGGGTGGTGGAGGGCGGACAGCGGATCGGCTGGTCGGCCGGCGGCGCCGTGCTGGACCCGGAACCCGGTGACAACACCGCCCGGACCCTGGTGCCGGTCGGCGCCGCGCCCCCGCCGCCCGTGGACCCGCCGCCCGCGGACCCGCCGCCGCCCGAGCCGGTCGCGGGCCCCGCGGTGGCCGTCGGCGCGCAGCCGGACCCCGGTTACGTGGGCGGCCGGGTCGTGGTCACCTACACGGTCCGCAACGGACGCGACGCGCTGGCGACCGGCCTGCGGCTGCGCCTCGGACTGCCCGCGGGCATCCCGCGCGACCGGCTGCCGGCGGGCTGCGCGGACGGGCAGTGCGCGCTGGGCGACCTGGCACCGGGCGACTCCCACGTGGTCCGTGTGGTCCTGCGTCCGGACAGGGCCGTCGGGAAGGCGGCCGTCACCGCCCGGCTCACCACCACCGGCACCGACGCCGACCCGGGCGACAACACCGCGAGGGCGTCGCTGCGCGTCCTCGCGCCCCGGATCGTCGCGGTGCCGCCCATCGGCGAACCGGGTTTCGTCACCTCCGTACGCGGCGTGGACTTCCCGCCGGGGGCACCGGTGCGGTTCACTTGGAAGCCGGGGATCACCGCGGCCGCGGCGCCCACGACCGCGGCCCGCAACGGCAGGTTCGCCGGCCAGTTGCTGATTCTCGCCAAGGACCAGACGGGCAAGCGCACCATCACGGCCAAGGGCCCCGGATTCGGCCCCGTCACCACGCCGTTCCTGGTGGTCAGCGGAACCATCGGCCCACCGGACGAGGTGACGCGCCGGTGAGCCGGGAGCAGGCGGTGCGCGGGTGATCCACGAAGTCGACGAGGGGCTGCGGCTGCTGCTCACCGAGGGCGGCCCCGCCGGCGGCGGCGTCGAGTTGGTCTTCGACGCGCCCACCAGGGACTGGTCGGCCCGCCGCAACGCACCGACGATCAGCGTCTTCCTGCACGACATCCGCGAGGACACCGCCCGCCGGCACACGGGCGGCACCGAGGAGCACGATGCCGCGGGCGCGGTCGTCGCCCGGCGGGAGCCGCCGCGGTGGTTCCTCCTGACGTACCTGGTGACCGCCTGGACCAACCGGCCGCAGGACGAGCACCGGCTGCTGTCGGAGGTGCTGCGCCGCCTGGTGCGCTCCGACGTGCTGCCGCGGGAGCTGCTGACCGGCTCGCTCGCCGAACTCGGCCTGCCGGTGGGCCTCGCGGTCGCGGCACCCGGTGCGGAGGGCCCGTCCCCGTCGGACATCTGGTCCGCGCTGGGCGGCGAGCTGAAGGCGGCCGTGAAGCTGCGGGTCTTAGCGCCGCTCGCCGGCGAACGCGCCGCCGTGGGCCCGCCGGTCACCGAGGGCCTCGTCGTGCGGGCCGCACAGGGTGGCCCGGGCAACGCGCGGGTCCCGGCCCCCGGCCGGCGGCTGCGCTACGAGGGCGCGGTCGACCCAGGTGCGGACGGCTTCACCGCGCGGCGCGACCGTCCCCTGCCGCCCGGGCGGCGCCGGCGCGGCGGAGCGGCCCTGTGACCGCCGGCACCGGCCGCGGCGGGCCGGCCACCGCGTCGCACGGCACGGCACCGGCCGCGCACCCGGACCCCGGCACGGCGCCCGCGCCCGCCGGGGCCGGCCCGGACCACCTCGCGGACCTGTGGACCCGGCTCGGCCTGGTGGAGGCCCGGGTGCGGCGCGCGGTCGCGGCCCGCAGGGCCGACGATCCGGATCCCGACGACCCGTACCGCGGCCAGTACCTCACGCCGGAGGACGCCGAGCGGATCGCGCGCGCGCCCTCGGCCTTCGCCCCGTCGGCCCTCGCGCCACCCGCCCCCGTACCTCCTGCCGCCGGGCCGCCGTCCGCCGAGCCGCCTGACGCGGGGCCACCGGCCGCGGGAACCGGCCCGGCAGCACCGCAGGCACCACTGACACCACAGGAATTACGGGCATCGCAGGCGTCACAGGCGTCACAGGCGTCACAGGCGTCACAGACATCGCAGGAACCACCGACGCCACCGACGCCACCGACGCCACCGACGCCACCGACGAGCAGGTTGCAGCGCCTCGCCGCCGCGTTCGGCCTGCTCCCGCTGGACGTCGAGTTGCTGCTCGTCGCGCTTGCCCCGGACATCGACACGCGCTTCGAGCGGCTCTACGGGTACCTCAACGACGACCTGACCCGGCGGCGGGCCACCATCGGCCTGGCCCTGGAGCTGTGCGACGTGCCCCCGGCGGGCCCCGGACGCTTCCGGTTCTCGCCGGCCGCGCCCCTGGTCGCGGGCGGTCTGGTCAGGGTCTGCGAGAGCGAGCGGCCGCTGCTGTCCCGGGTGCTGCTCGTGCCCGACCGGGTCACCGCACACCTGCTCGGCGACGAGGAGCCGGACCCCGCCCTGCACGGCCTGGTCCGTGCCGGGCAGGGCGGCGGGCGCCGGCCCGCGGACCCGCTGACCGCCCGGGTGGCCGCGGCCGCGGCCACCGGCAGCGGTCTGGTGCACCTGCACGACCGGGGCGGCGACGCGGGCGGCCTCGCGGTCGACGCGCTGCTGCACTGCGGCCGCCGGCCGCTCGTCCTCGACCCGGCCGCGCTCGTCGCGGGCCCGACACCCGGGGAACTGCCCCGGGTACTGGCCACCGAGGCCCGGCTGAGCGGCGGCGGCCTGGTCCTCGGCCCCCTGGAGACCCTCGCCCCCGAGCGCCCGGAACGCGCCAGGCTGCTGCGTGAGATCTGCGCCGCGGCCACCGGCATCCCGCTGATCACCTATGGCGCGCGGGGCTGGGACCCGCTGTGGACCAGCGAGAGCCCGGTGCCGTTCACCGTCGCGCCGCTCACGCCCGGGCACCGTCTGCGGCAGTGGCGGTCCGCGCTCACCGGTGCCGCGGGTGCGGACCGCGCCGCCGCCGTCCTGCCGCCGGACGCCGAACTGGCCGACGCCGTCGCCTCCTACCGGCTGGACGCGGAACAGGTGCACAGGGCCGCCGCGGTGGCGGTGCGGATGGCGGTGGCCGACGGGCGGCCGGTGCGCACCGACGACCTGCGGACGGCGGTGCGCGCGCAGAACGGCGCGGGCCTCGAACGCCTCGCCCGCCGGATCGAACCCGCCGTCGACTGGACCGATCTGGTACTGCCCGAGCCCACCCGCCGCCAGTTGCACGAGCTGGCACTGCGCGCCCGGCACCGCGAACAGGTGCTGGGGCAGTGGCGGATGCGCCCGGGCGGTGGCCGGGGCCGCGGGGTGATCGCACTGTTCGCCGGCGAGTCCGGCACCGGCAAGACGATGTCCGCGGAGGTGGTGGCGGCGGAGCTGGGCATGGACGTGTACGTCGTCGACCTCTCCACGGTCGTGGACAAGTACGTCGGCGAGACCGAGAAGAACCTGGAGCGGATCTTCACCGAGGCCGCGGGGGTGAACGGCATCCTGCTCTTCGACGAGGCGGACGCCGTCTTCGGCAGGCGCTCGCAGGTCAAGGACGCGCACGACAGGCACGCCAACATGGAGTCGGCCTACCTGTTGCAGCGCATGGAGTCCTTCGACGGCATCGCGGTACTCACCACCAACCTGCGTGCCAACCTCGACGAGGCGTTCACCCGGCGGCTCGACGTGGTCGCCGACTTCCCGATGCCCGACCACGCCCAGCGACGCGCCCTGTGGGACCGCTGCCTCGGTTCCGTGCTGCCCCGTGACGACGGGCTCGACCTGGACTTCTGCGCCCGCCGCTTCGAGCTGGCGGGCGGCTCGATCCGGGCCTGCGCGGTGACCGCGGCCTATCTGGCGGCGGAGGCCGGCCGGCCGGTGGGCATGGCGCAGGTGGTCTCGGCGGTGATGCAGGAGTACCGCAAGCTCGGCCGGCTCGTCCTGGAGAGCGAGTTCGGCCCCTGGCTGGACTCCGTCCAGGTCGCCTAGCGGCGCGCCCCGCCGCGGGGCCCGGCGCCGCGGGGCCGCCACCGCGGGCCCGTCGCGGGCGGGCGCCCGGCTCCCCGCGCCCCTTCGGGGGTGCCCGGGAAGGCAGCACCGTTGCCCCGGGTGCAGGTCCCGGGGACCTGTTGCCGGGCGGACGCGGAACGCGAGGCTCTGAGGCGACGCAGTGGCCACACGAAGGAGCGAGCATGCCGTCGTACCTCACCCCCGGCGTGTACGTGGAGGAGGTCCAGTCGGGAGCCAGGCCCATCGAGGGGGTCGGCACCGCGGTCGCCGCGTTCGTCGGCTTCGCCGCGGCCGGCCCCTTCCACCAGCCGACCCTGGTCACCAACTGGGACCAGTACACGCAGCAGTTCGGCGGCTTCACCGAGGGCACCTACCTGGCGCACGCGGTGTACGGGTACTTCGCCAACGGCGGCGGCAGCGCGTACGTCGTGCGGATCGGCGGTCCGGCCGGCGGCGCCGGTGCGGACGGCGGGCAGGAGCCGGCGCCGGTCGAGCTGGGCGGGCTGCTGGTGTCGGCGCTGCCCGGGGCGGGCTCCGGGATCTCGGTGGAGGTCGCCGACGCGGAGGGCGAGAACCCGCCCGAGGACCGGTTCAGGCTGGTGGTCCGCCAGGACGGCAAGGCGGCCGAGACCTTCGACGTGTCCACGCGCAGGAACGTCAAGGCATACGTCCTCACCCAGCTCCGCGAGTCGCGGCTGGTACGGGCCGAGGAGCAGGAGGGCGTGACCCCCACCCGTCCGCAGAAGGGGACCGTCGCGCTCGGCGCGGCCCCCGCCCCCGCTGCCCCGGCCCGGGCGCTCAGCCCCACCGAGTACGTCGGCGACGCGGCGGCCCGCACCGGCTTCGCCGGTCTGGAGGCCATCGACGAGATCACCATGGTGGCGGTGCCGGACCTGATGAGCGCGCACCAGCGCGGCGACATCGACGCGGAGGGCGTCAAGACCGTGCAGCTCGCGGTGATCTCGCACTGCGAGCAGATGGGCGACCGGGTCGCCGTCCTGGACACACCGCCCGCCCTGGCCGCGCAGCACGCCCGCACCTGGCGCAACGACGGCGCGGGCTACGACTCCCGCTACGCCGCCGTCTACTACCCGTGGATCAAGGTCTTCGACCCGGCGACCGGCCGCAACACCACGGTGCCGCCGAGCGGGCACGTCGCGGGGGTGTGGGCGCGCAGCGACACCGAGCGCGGTGTGCACAAGGCGCCCGCGAACGAGGTGATCCGCGGGGCGGTCGACCTCGACGTACGGCTCAGCAAGGGCGAGCAGGACCTGCTGAACCCGGTCGGGGTCAACTGCATCCGGGCCTTCCCCGGCCGCGGCATCCGCATCTGGGGCGCCCGCACGCTCTCCTCGGACCCGGCCTGGCGCTATCTGAACGTGCGCCGGCTCTTCAACTACCTGGAGGAGTCGATCCTGCTCGGCACCCAGTGGGTGGTGTTCGAGCCGAACGACGACCGCCTGTGGTCGAGCATCCGGCGCAACGTGACCGCCTTCCTCACCGAGGAGTGGCGCCGCGGCGCGCTGTTCGGCCGCACCGCCGAGGAGGCCTTCTACGTCAGGTGCGACCGCGAGAACAACCCGCCGGAGTCCATCGACCTCGGGCAGGTGGTCTGCGAGATCGGGGTGGCGCCGGTCAAGCCCGCCGAGTTCGTGGTGTTCCGGCTCGCCCAGTTCTCCGACAGCACCAGCCTCGTCAACGAGTGACCCGCGGGCCGCTCGGACGGCCCGTACCCGCAAGGCGACCCACGAGGTCCCGTTCCGGAAGGTGACACAGAGCCATGGCAGAGGGTGACGCTCTTTCCACGCACGTCTTCGGCGTGCAACTGGGCGGCTATCTCGTCGAGTCCATCCAGGAGATCAGCGGTCTGACGGTGGAGGAGGAGGTCGTCGAGGTCCGCCAGGTGACCTCCGACGGCAAGCAGATCATCCGCAAGCAGCCCGGCGCGCGGCAGGCCGGCGAGGTGACCATCACCCGCGGTCTGGACAAGAGCAGCGAGTTCACCAAGTGGATCAAGGAGACGCTGAACAACGGCGCGGTGGACACCGCACGGCAGAACCTGACGATCGAGATCAAGGACTCGACGGGCGCCACGGTGCGGCGCATCCAGCTCATGCAGGGCTGGGCCAGCAAGTGGGAGGGGCCCTCGCTGAAGGCAGGCGAGTCGTCCGCCGCCACCGAGACCGTGACCATCACCTTCGAGGAGATCGTGGTCGAATGAGACGGCGTACGGTCACCGCGAACACGCTGGAAGAGATCCTGGACACCACCAGGCCGCCGGACCGCACGGAGCCCGGAGCGCACGCCCCGGCCCCGGCCGGGCAGCCGCAGCGGCAGCCGCTGCGCACCGAGTTCGACTTCGAGCTGCCGCGCGGGTACGTCGACGAGGACGGCGTGCTGCACCGCTCGGGCACCATGCGGCTCGCCACGGCCCGTGACGAGCTGCGGCCGCAGATCGACCTGCGGGTGAAGGAGAACCCGGCGTACCTCAGCGTCGTGCTGCTCAGCCAGGTGATCACCCGGCTCGGCGGCGTCACGGACGTGCACGCCGGGGTCGTCGAGCGGATGTACGCCACCGACATCGCGTTCCTCCAGGACTTCTACCGCCGCATCAACAGCGAGGGCCACACCCGCGCGGCAGTGACCTGCCCCCACTGTGACGGCTCGTTCGAGATCGACCTCTCGGGTGGGCGCCTGGGGGAATCGTGACGTACGCGCTCCCCCGGCTGCGGGAGGAGATCGCGTACATCGCCTACCACTTCCACTGGCGGCGCGAGGACATCCTCGACCTCACCCACGACGAACGCGGGCAGTGGGTGCACGAGATAGCGCGGATCAACACCCGCGTGAACGAGGGCGGGTGACGGGATGCGGGTGACGGGATGCGGGTGAGGATGCGCAACGTGTTCCGCCGCGGCGGCGGACGGGGCGAGACGGCGGTCGGCCCCACGGTGCCTGGCGCGGGGGCGGGCGGCCCGGAGTCCGGGGAAGGGGCGGACAGCCCGGAGTCCCCGGCCGGGTCAGGCGGCACCGCGGTGCCCGGGACCTCCCCGGCGGTCCCGGTGTCCGCGGCGCTCCCGGCGTCTCCGGCGTCTCCGGCGTCCCCGGCTTCCGGGGCGGCGGGGGCGGGTGTCCCGGCCGCGTGGGACGGTGGCTGGCGGCACCTGACTCCGCCGGTGCTGACCGTGGCGCGCGACGCGCTCGGGGTGAGCGACGGGCTGCGGTTCCGTGCCGGGCTCTCGGCCTGGCAGAACCCGGCGTTCCAGGGGCGACTCGGCCATGCCGTGCTGCCGGGCGCGCCCGTGGGGCTGATCCGGGGTGTGGCACGCCCGGCCGTCCCGCGTGTCGGATCCCCCGCTCCCGCGGACGGCGGCCCCCTGCTGCTGCGTGCCGCCGCCGCGCGGTCGGCGCCGACGGAGTCGGCGCCGACCGCGGACCCGGAGCCCCCCGGTGCCGCCGTTCCGCGCCCCGGCGCCGGAGGACGGGTACGCCGTGGGGCGGGGACGCCGGGGCCGGGGACACCGACAGGTTCGGCCCGCGGGGCCGGCGCCGGGGCCCCGCCGGGTTCCGGTTCCCCGCACCGGCCCGCGCCGGTGCGCCCGCGCCGGGTGCGCGAGCCCCTGACGGTCGCCCCCCGTCCCGCGCTGCCGGTGCGACGCCTCGCCGCCGTCCCGCCGCCGTCCCCGGCGAACGCAGGCCCGCCCCCGGAGCGCACGGAGGCGGCGACGGGCCCCGGTGGCGGCGCGCATGCCGGGGTGACGTTCTCGGCCGAGCGCCCCGCGGTCCGTCCGCCCGCCTCCGTGCGCCCCGCCCTGGGCGAACCGCTGCGTACGCTGCCCGGCACGGCGGCACCGCTGCCCGCGGCACCCGTGGCCGCCGCCGGTCCCGCGGCCCCGGCCCCCTTGCCGGTGGTGCAGCGGAACGAGGCCGAGGACCCGTCGACGGGCACGGACGACAGGACACCATCGGCAACGGCGGCACCGGCGGCAGTGGGAGGGGCGGCAACGGCGCGGGCGGACGAGGCACCGGGACCGGCGGAGCGGACGGCGCCCGCGGCCCGGCCCGGCAGCCGTCCGCCGCAGGACACGGCACCACGGGGGACGGCCGCTCCCCGGCCCCCGGCCCGTAGCGGCGGCCTCGGCGCTCCACTCGCCGCCCTGCCGGACACCGCCGTCCTCCCGGGCGGGGCGCCACTCCTCGGTGACCGCCCCCCGGTGCGGCGTACCACCGCCGGCCCCGGCCCCGTCCCCGACGCCGGCTACGGCTCCGGCTCCGGCTCCGGCCCGGACTTCGACTCCGGCTCACGCCGGGAGGCGTCCCCGGCCACCGGGAGTGCGCGGGCCGCCATGCCGGTCCTGGCCGCAGGCGCCCCCTCCGCCGCCCGGGCGGCCGCGGTCGCCGCGCTGCCCGAGCTGCGCTCGGCCGTCTCGGCCCGGCGTACCGCGGAAGCGGCACGCACGGCACACACGGCACGCACGGACGACGGGGACAGGGCGGACGACGGGGACCGGGCGGTACCGGACGGCGCCGGGGACGACAGGGCCCGTTCCGCGCACGACCGGGGTGGTGCACAGGGCGGCCCGGGCTTCGGAGGCGAACCGGCGTCCGGTCCGGTGCGGGAGGCCGCGCGGTCCCGCGACGCCGGGCGGCAACCGGTGGACGTCGGGCCCGCGACGCGGGCCGCCCTCCAGCGTGCCGTCCCCAAGGAGCCCGGTACAACGCCGTCCGGCCGTGCACCGGTGGTGACGCCCCCGGGAGAGGACACACCGGTGCACGGGAACGGGTTGGACGCGGTGCGGACCGGGCCTGCGGCGCAACACCGCCCCGGCGCGCTCGCCGCCGCACGGGTCCCCGAGGCGACGGCGGGAACCACCGCGGCACCGCTCGTCCGGCGCACCGCCGCCTCGCACGGCGGCCCCCCTGCCGTCCCGACCCGCGCACTGCTCGCGGACCGGCCCCTGGTCGTGCGCACCGGCGGTGCGGACGGCTTCTCGCCGACCGCTCCCGCCGCCCGCACCGCGGCGCCGCCCCTGGTGCGGGCCACCTGGCGGCGGGACACCCGGCAGCACGGCACGGCGGGCGAGGCACCGCCCGCCGGACCCGGCGCCCCCTCGGCGCCGTCCGTCCCACCCCCCGGAGGGACCGGAAGGACAGGAAGGACAGGAGGAGCCGGAGGGACAGGAGGAGCCGGAGGGACAGGAGGAGCCGGAGGGACAGGAGGGACCGGAAGAACAGGAAGGCTGCGTGAGACCGGGAACGCCGGGACACGAGGGACGCACGGGAGGCACGGGACGCCCAAGACGCCCGGAACGGCGCCCCCGGCACCTGGCTCCGCATGGCCACCCGATCCAGTGGCCGCCGTTGCTCCGGTGGCCGCCAAGCGCGGGTCGCACCCCACTGGCCCGTCCGGCCTCCCCACCCCCGGCACCGGCCCGGGCGGAGTCCCCGGCCCGGACCCGGCCCCGCCCCGGCCCGGCGGCACCGGCACCGGCACCGGCACTGTGGTGCACCCCTCGCCCGTGCACGGCCCCCGGCCCGGCCCCGGCTCCCTCCAGCGCCTGCCGGTGACCCCGGACCTCGCGCGCCCACCCGTCGTGGCCGCCCCGCACACCGCCGGAGTCGTCCCGCACGACCTGCCGGTACGAGTCCGCGACCGTGCGGAGGTGCCCGGCGCCACGGCACGGTCCGGTGACCGGGCTCCCGAGGGGACGCACCGGCGGCCCCGCACCGCGCCCCCTGCCGCCGCGGGTCCCGGCGCCCCCGCCCTGCAACGCGCCGCGGCCGCCGCCGGAGTCACCGGGGTCCCGCTCACCGCTGTCCAGCCGCGGTCGGCGGGCCCGCCGACCCCACCGGACGCCGGGCGGACCACGGGCGCCACTGCCGCCTCGGCCCCCGACCGGGTGGCAGGCATCGACCTCGAAGAGCTCGCCCGCCGGCTGATCGACCCGGTCGGCCGGCTGCTCAGGGCGGAGCTGCGGCGCGGCAGGGAGCGCACCGGCCGACCGTACGACAGGCACCGCTGACGACACGGCAGACATGGGGGCCGACAGACATGGCAGGCAGACCGACGGACAGGCAGACGCACGGAGAGGACGGCACGGCACGGACGGGCGCGGCCCACGACGGGACGGCGAGACGGCGGGCCGCCGGGAGGACGCGACCCGACGGGACGGCGGAACACCCGAAGGACGCAACCCGACGGCACGGCGGAACGGCGGACGGGACGAGGCGGCGGCGCCCGCCGCGGGACGGCACGGCACGACAGGCCACCGAGAGGTGCTGAGCAGAGACGGATCGAGGCATGACGGACGGCATCTTCGCCACCAGCGTGTTCTTCAGACTGGCGATCGGCGGCAATGACCTCGGCGCCTTCCACACCTGCTCGGGCCTCGGCGCCGAGGTGGAGATCGAGCAGTACGCGGAGGGCGGCAACAACGGCTTCGCGTGGCAGCTACCCGGCCGCATCACCTGGTCCAACATCACCCTGACCCGTCCCGTCACCGCGGACACCGCGAAGATCGCGCGCTGGCTCGACGAGATCCTGCGCAAGGTGGAGCCCAAGGACGGCGAGATCGTGGCCCTGAAACCGGACCTGAGCCGCATCGTCAGTTGGCAGGTGCTCGGCGCGGTGCCGGTGCGCTGGCAGGGCCCGTCCTTCGACCCGGCGAACTCGGAGGCGGCCGTCGAGACCCTGGAGATCGCCCACGAGGGCCTGCGCCCCTCGTGACCCGCCCTCCTCCTCCCCGACCGCGCGCCCCCGACCGCGCACCCCGACCACGCCCACCCGCACCCGCCCGGACGCCCGCGCCGCGGGCAGCAAGGAGCACCGTGTCCCCCGCAGTCCGCACCAGCAGGGCCCGAGCCCAGTTGACGATCATGGAACCGCCCGCGAAGGTCGGGGCGCGGCCCGGCGGGGCCCTGGTCCGCTTGCAGTTGCAGTTCAACCCGGCGCGGTTGTCGTTGACCAAGACCACCGAGTGGCGGCGCACGCCGTCGCGGATGGCCGGGCAGTCGGCGCTGCCCGAGTTCGTCGGCAGCGGGCCGCGCGCGCTGTCCCTGGAGGTCTTCCTGGACGCGACCGCCACGCACGACAACTCGGTGGAGAAGGCGGTGGAACAACTGATGACGGCCTGTGTGCCGACGCCCGCCAGCCTGGCGCGCAAGAAGCCGGCGAGCCCCTGGGTGCGGTTCGACTGGGGCACGGCGAGGACCACATCGTTCGACGGGGTGCTCGCCGGCCTGTCCGTCTCGTACACGCTCTTCGACGTCGACGGGAAGCCGCTGCGGGCCACCTGTGCGCTGTCGATCGAGGAGGCGAGCGTCGACCCGGCCGGGCAGAACCCGACGTCGGGCGCGCGGCAGGCGCACAGCACGCACCGGGTGGTGGCCGGGGACAGCCTTCCGCTGCTGGCCTGGCGCGAGTACGGCGACGCGACGGCGTGGCGGACCATCGCGGAGGCCAACGGCATCGACGACCCGATGGCGCTCGTGCCGGGCACGGAACTGGTGGTGCCGGGGCCGCGGGGGCCCGAAGAGGTCCCGGACGGGGAGGCGGGATGACGACACCCCAGGCGCGCGGCGGGCGGTCCTTCGCGGCGGACCCGGTCGTGGCGGCGCCGGGCGAGCTGCCGCCCACCTGGGTCGCCCAGTTGGTGAGCTGTGTGGTGGACGAGAACGTCGGGCTGCCGGACTCCGCCGTGCTGACCTACCGCGACCCGGACCACGAGTTGCTCCAGGCAACCGGGATCACCATCGGCACGCCCCTGACGATCTCCGTGGTCACCGTGCAGGGCAACGCCAGGGAGCGGCTGTTCGCCGGCGAGGTGACCGCGCTGGAACTGGACAGCGACACCACCGGGTCCTTCACGGTGGTGCGGGCGCTGGCGAGGACGCACCGTCTGATGCGCGGCCGCAAGGTGGTGGCGTTCCGCAATATGACCGCGTCCGCCATCGTGCGGAAGGTGGTGACCGGTGCCGGTCTGGCGTGCGGCCGGATCCAGGCCGCGCCGGTGACGTACCCGCAGCTCACCCAGGCGAACGTCTCGGACTGGGAGTTCCTCCAGCACCTCGCGCAGGAGAGCGGTGCCCAGGTGGTGGTGGACGACGGGGGGCTGCTGGAGTTCGTGCGGCCCGAGCCCGCGGCGAAGGCGCCCGCGCCGGGCACTCCGGCCACCCAGGACCCTCTGGTGCTGGAGTACGGCCGCAACCTGCTGGCCCTGCGGGCGGCGCTGACCAGTGCCGACGGGGCGGGCAGCGTGGAGGTGCGGGGCTGGAACGTCACCACCAGGCAGCCGCTGGTCTCCCGTGCGCCGTCGGTGCGCAGCAGCACGGTGGCGCCGGGCCTCGACCCGGCCGCGGCGACGCGGCCGTTCGGCTCGCCCGGGGTGCTGACGGTCGCCGACACCCCGTACCGCACACAGGCCGAGACCAGGGCGGCGGCGGATTCGCTGGCCGCGTCGGTGGGTGCCGGGTTCGCCGAGGTGGAGGCGGTCGCCGAGGGCAATCCGAAACTGCGCGCCGGTGTGCCGGTGGCGCTCGGCAACGTCGGTGCCGCCTTCTGCGGCCGCTACACGGCGACCGCCGCCCGCCACGTGCTGGAGCCGCACGGCGGCTACCGGACCACGGTGGTGGTGAGCGCCGCCCAGGACCGTTCCCTGGCGGGCCTGGTGACCGGCGGGAACGCGCCGGCGCGCGGGCCGCGGATGCCCGGGCTCGCCATCGCGGTGGTCACCGATGTGCGCGAGCCGGGCGGCGCCGAGCGCGGCTGGGTGCGGCTGAGGTTCCCGTGGCTGTCCGACGACTACGTCACCGACTGGGTGCGCACGGTGCAGTGGGGCGGCAAGGGCGGCGGGGTGTTCAGTCCCGAGGTCAACGACGAGGTACTGGTCGGCTTCGAGCAGGGCTCGCTGGACAGCCCCTATGTGCTGGGCGGCCTCTACAACGGCGTCGACGGGCCCTCCCCGCACGATGTTCCGCTGGTCGACCCGACCAGCGGAAAGGTCAACCGCCGCTCGGTGGCGTCCCGCAGCGGCCACCGCCTCGAACTGCTCGACGCCCGCGGCGGCCCCTGCGGGGTCAGGCTCGTCACCGACGACGGACGCCTCGACGTGCGTCTCGACGCCCTGCGGGACCGCATCGACTTGACCGTCCTCGGCCCGGGCGGCCGCCGGGCGGTCAGCTCGGTGTCCCTGTCGCCGACCGGGATCACGCTCGACGCGGGCACCGGCACGGTGGACATCAGGGGCCGCTCCGTGACCGTGAACGGCACCTCGGACGTCACCGTCGACGGCGGTCTGCTCGGGGTGCTCAAGGCCAGGCTCATCCGGATCAACTGAGACCGTCCCGACTCGTCCGAGGAGGACCACGATGCCCCCCGCAGCCCGCACCGGCGACGCCACGGCCCACGGCGGTGTGATCGGCGCCCCGCCGCCGGGCGCCGCCGCCTCGGTGGCCACCGTGCTGATCGGCGGCCGGCCCGCCGCGGTCACCGGCAGCCTGCACGTCTGCCCCGTGCCCCCGCACGCGGCGCTCGGACCCGCGAACGTGCTCCTGCCCGACGCGGCCGCCGCGGCCTCGGGCCAGGTCCTGATCGGCGGTCTGCCCGCGGCCCGGATGCGGGACAGGACGGCCTGCGGGGCGCTGGTCGTGGCGGGTGCCGTGGACGTGCTGATCGGGGGGCCGGCGTGAGCGAGCGGTTCATCGGGCGCGGCTGGGGCTTCCCGCTGCGGGTGGGGCCCACCGGCGGCATCGCCATGGTGGAGCGCGAGAAGGAAATCGAGGAGGCGATCCGTCTGGTGCTGGGCACGGCGCCCGGGGAGCGCCCGATGCGGCCGGAGTTCGGCTGCGGCATCCACGAGTACGTCTTCGCGCCGGGCGACGGGGCCACCGCCGGCCGGATCGCCCACGAGGTGCGGGTGGCGCTGGCGCGCTGGGAACCGCGGATCGAGGTCACGGACGTGGCAGTCGCCTTCGACACCGTCGAGGAGGGCGTGCTGTACATCGACGTGCACTACGCGGTGCGCTCCACCAACGACCGCCGCAACCTGGTCTTCCCCTTCTACACCATCCCCTCGGGCCCCGGGGACCAGGCGCCCGGGCCGGCCGGCGGGGAGGTGTGAGGCGATGGCCCTGCCCGCCCCGAACCTGGACGACCGGCGCTTCCAGCAGTTGGTCGACGAGGCCAAGCGGTATGTGCAGCAGCGCGCACCGGAGTGGACCGACCACAACGTCTCCGACCCGGGCGTCACCCTCATCGAGACCTTCGCCTACATGGTGGACCAACTGCTGTACCGGCTGAACCGGGTGCCGGAGAAGAACTACGCGGCCTTCCTCGACCTGCTCGGCATCCGCCTCTTCCCGCCGGCGGCGGCCCGAGCCGAGGTCGACTTCTGGCTCTCGGCGCCCCAGCCGGAGACGGTGCTGCTGCGGGCCGGCACCGAGGTCGCCACGCCGCGCGGCGACACCGAGGAGGAGGTGGTGTTCGCCACCACCGAGGACCTGCCGATCGTGCCGAGCGCCCTGCGGCGCCTGGTGACGGTTCCGGTGTCGGGCGAACCGTCCGACCGGACGCCGGAGCTGGCCGCGGGCGGCGACGTGCCGTGCTTCCAGGCACCGCCCCGGGCGGGCGACGCGATGCTGTTCGGGCTGCCCGCCGCCGTGCCGCGGTGCATCGTCGCGGTGCGCCTGGACAGCCGGGTGGAGGGCGTGGGCGTCGATCCCCGGCAGCCTCCGCTGGTGTGGGAGGCGTGGGACGGGGCGCGGTGGCTGGGCTGCGAGAGGGGTGCCGACACCACCGGCGGCCTCAACCGGCCCGGTGAGGTGATGGTGCACGTGCCCGCCGGGCACACCGCCTCGGTGGTGGCGGGGGTGCGTGCGGGCTGGCTGCGCTGCCGGGTCACCGCTCCCGAGCCCGGTCAGCCGTTCTACTCGGAGTCGCCGACGGTCCGCGAGGCGGAGGTCTTCACGGTGGGCGGCACCGTGACGGCCGAGCACGCCGAGACGGTGCTCGACGTGCCCCTCGGCACCTCGGAGGGCGTGGCCGGCCAGCGGTTCGTGCTGCCCAGGCCGCCGGTGCTGCTGGACGGCGACCCGCCCGTGGTGGAGGTGTCCGCGGCGGACGGCTGGGAGACCTGGACGCCGGTGGAGCACTTCGGTGCCTCGGGGCCCACCGACCGGCACGTCGTCGTGGACGCCACCACCGGCGAGTTCGCGTTCCCGCCCGCGGTGCGCGAGGCGGACGGCACCCTGCGCACCTTCGGGGCGGTGCCCGCGAAGGGCGCCAGGATCAGGGTGCCGCGCTACCGCACGGGCGGTGGCGCCGCCGGCAACGTCGCCCGCGGTGCCGTCTCGGTGCTGCGCAGCTCGGTCCCCTACGTCGCCCGGGTCCAGAACCGGGAGGCGGCCCGCGGCGGTGTCGACGGCGAGAGCGTGGCGAACGCGAAGGTGCGCGCGCCGAACGTGCTGCGCCTCCAGGAGCGTGCGGTCACCGCGGACGACTACGAGCTGATCGCCCGGCAGGCCGCGCCCTCGGTGGCCCGGGTGCGCTGCCTGCCGCCGGCCGACGGCGGCGCGGGCGCGGTGCGGGTGCTGGTGGTGCCGGACGCGGTCGCCGACGAGGGGGACCGGCTCCGGTTCGAGCAGCTCGTCCCGGCCGAGCAGACGCTTGCGGCGATCACGGCCCGGCTCGACGAGCGGCGCCTGGTCGGCACCCGGCTGGTGGTGGAGCCGCCCGCGTACCAGGGCGTCACGGTCGTCGCCCGGCTGGTGGCCGCGCCGGGCGAGGCGGACCGGGTCCGCGAGGACGCGCTCGCCGCGCTCTACCGGCACCTCAACCCGCTGGTCGGCGGGGCCGCCGGCGGCGGGTGGGAGTTCGGCAGGCCGGTGCAGTACGGGGAGGTGTTCGCGGTGCTCCAACGGGTGCCGGGAGCCGGCCTGGTGGAGGAGGTCAGGCTCTTTCCCGCGGACCCGATCACCGGGCGGCGCGGCGGTCCCGTCGAGCGGGTCGCGGTGGCGCCGAACGCGCTGGTCTTCTCCTACCGGCACCAGGTCGCCGTCGCCTCGTCCGGCGGACCGTCATGACGCGGGCGGCGGTGCCGGGGCTGCGCAGCCGCTACCCGATCGGCGAGCAGTTGCCCGCGCTGTACGCGGACGACGACCTGGCGCAGCGGTTCACGGCCGGTCTCGACACGGTGCTCGCCCCGGTGCCGGCCACGCTGGACAGCCTGCCCGCCTACTTCGACCCGCGGCTGGCGCCCGCGGACTTCGTCGGCTGGCTGGCGTCCTGGGTGGGCATCGAGGTGGACGGGCAGTGGCCCGAGGAGCTGCGCAGGAGCGTGGTCGCACGGGCGGTCGAGCTGCACCGGTGGCGCGGTACCCGGCGCGGCCTGGTCGAGCGGCTGCGGCTCTGCCTCGGGGTCGGCGCCCAGGTCCTGGACGGCGGTGCCGCGATCTGGTCGGCCACCCCGGACACCGCACCGCCCCCGCCGCCGTCCGGCGAACTGCTGGTGCGGGTCTGGCCGGAACGTGCGTCCGCCGTGGACAGGGCCCAGGTGCAGGCCGTCGTGGCGGCGGCCTGCCCGGTCCATCTGACCTGCCGGGTGGAGGTCCTCAGCGGCCCGCCCGACGACGGAGGGAACTGAACCATGCGCGCCTGCCCGGTCTGCGGCTCGGCCAACGGCGACAGCGACGACTTCTGCGGCAACTGCGGGTCCTACCTGGGCTGGTCGGACCGGACGGCGGGCGGCGGGGCCGTGCCGGACGGTGCCGCGGCAGAGGGCCGCATGCCCCTGCCGGGCGACGCTGCCTGGGCAGACGGCACACCGGCGGCGGACCACGCACCGGCAGGGAGCGATGCACCGGCAGGGGGTGACGCACCGGCAGGGGGCGAGGCGGCCGCGGCCGGCCGCGCACCGGCGGCGGGCGGGGCAACCGGCGCCGCCGGGGCCACCGGGGCCACCGGGGCGGGCGGTGACGTCGCGCCGGCGGGTTCCACCCCCGCCGGCACCCGGCCGCCCCAGGCCGGGCGGGCGTCCGGTGCATCCGATGCGTCCGATGCGTCCGATGCGTCCGCCCCGCCCGTACCCGGGCGGCCGTCCACCACCCCGTCCGCCGTCCGCCCCGCCTCCGGTCCGGGCGCCGCGGCGCCCGATACCACGGCGCCGGGTCCCAAGGCGCCCGGTCCCGCCGCCGACCCCGGGACCGTCGGTGCCGTCCGGCCCGCCAAGCCGGTGGCCCCGAGGCCCGTCGTACGGCCCTCGGTCGCGGACGAGCCGGAGGGCGGCGTGCCGTGCCCGTCGTGCGGGACGCTCAACCGGTCGGGGCGCAGGTTCTGCCGCCGCTGCGCCACCGCGCTCGCCCCGCCGCGGCCGGTGGCCGCGCTGCCGTGGTGGCGCACCCGGTGGCCCTTCCGGCGCAGGGTGCGGATCGGCGGCTCCGGGCGGTGGCCGCGCCGGATCCTGGCGCTGCTCGCGGTGCTCGCCGTGGTGGCCTGCGGCTTCCTGCTCCTGCCCGCGGGCCGCGCCGCCTTCGAGGACGTCCGGGACAAGCTCGGCGACGCGACGGCCGTCAGCCCGTCGAAGGTCACCGCGAGCGGCGCGGTGCGGGGCCACCCGGCGTCCGCCGCGACCGACGGCCTCACCAACAGGTACTGGGGCGCGCCCGCGCTCGGCGCCTCGCTGACGTTCACCTTCGAGCGGCCGTTCAGGCTGGTGGACCTCGTGGTGCACACCGGTCCTTCCGCCGAGCCGCAGGACTTCCGGGCGACGGCCAGGCCCACCCTGCTGGACCTCGTGGTGACCGCGGAGGACGGCACGGTGCGCACCCAGGAGGTGCCGCTGGCCGACAAGCCGGGGCCGCAGACCGTCCCGACCGGCATCAGCGACGTGGTGGCGGTCCGTCTCGTGGTCCGCCAGGCGGCGGGCCTCGCCTCGGGGCGCCGGCCTGCGCTGGGCGAGGTCGAGTTCTTCCGGCGCGGCTGAGCCCGGGTTCTTCCGGCGCGGCCGAGCCCGGGCCGGGGCCCGGACTCGGCCGGTCGGGGTTTTCGCCGCGGGTTAGCCGACCTTAAGAACGATGCGGAAGCCTGTGCCCCACTCGATGGTGGAGGCATCCCCCCAGCTTGCACAGGAGCGCAGGCCCTACCGGCACGAGAGTGCACGGCCGTACCGGCGGCCGTCCTGCGGGGTGCGCGCGCACCGGGCCGCCCGCCGCCATCACGCGATGCAGGTGAGTTGCGCCCAGGGGTGCGAAGAACGGAGACATGGGTGGACACGGTACGCATTGAGGACCTGGCCGAGCCGCGGTTCTCTGCCGAGGTCAGGGAGATCTTCGACGCGATGGCGACCATGGCGCCGTCCGTCGCCTTCGAACCCGACGTGCTGATGGAGGCGGCCACCACACAGACCGACCTGGACGACTTCGGCGACCCGGGCTTCCGGGAGCCGCTGGACGTGCTGTGCAGGTCGCTGGAGATCGAGGCCGGGCTGAGCGCGTCGGGCCGCACCGCGACGTTCTTCCAACTGGTGGAGCTGCTGAAGAACCGGCTGCGCATCGAGGACCTGGTGGCGCGGCACCCGGAGATCACCCGGATCCCGATCGAGCGGCCGATCGTGATCACCGGTCTCTTCCGTACCGGCTCGACGCACCTGCACAACGTCCTGTCGGCCGATCCGGCCCTTCGCGAACTCCAGTTGTGGGAGGCCAACGAGCCCGTGCCGCCGCCCGGCGAGTCCCTCGACGACCCCACCCCGCGCATCGCACGCACCACCAGCACCCTGGAGCTGATGCACAACGCGATGCCGCACTTCAAGCGGATGCTGGACTTCACGCCCACGTACGCGCACGAGGAACTGAACGTGCTGGCGCTGCAGTTCGCGTCGATGCACTTCGAGACCCAGGTGATGGTGCCCTCGTACCGCGACTGGTACCTCTCCAACGACCAGACCCCGGCCTACGCCTACCTCAAGCGCGCCATGCAGGCGATGACCTGGCTGCGCGGCGAGAGGGCCGGCAGGCGGTGGATCCTGAAGTGCCCGCAGCACCTGGAGCAGTTGCGCCCGCTGATGAACGTCTTCCCGGACGCGCGCGTGGTGTTCACCCACCGCGACCCGGCCGCCGTCACCGCCTCGATGGCGACGATGGTGTGCTACGCACTGCGGATGAGCACCGCCCGTCCGGACCCGGCCGCGGTCGGCAAGTACTGGGCCGAGCGGCTCGGGAACCTGCTGGACGGCCTGATGCGCGACCGCGACGTGGTGCCCGCGGAGCAGTCGCTTGACGTGCGCTTCCACGAGTTCATGGCGGACGAGAAGGGCACGGTGCGCCGCATCTACGAGATGGCGGACCAGCCGTACACGCACGAGGCTCAGGCGGCGGTCGAGGAGTACCTCGCCGGCCACCGCAGGGGCCGCAACGGCCGCGTCGACTACCGGCTGTCGGACCTCGGTCTGGACGTGTCCGAGCGGCGCGCCGCGTTCGCCGGGTACGTGTCCCGCTTCGGCCTCAAGGACGAGACGGTGCGCTGAGCGCAGGGCGGTCGCCACCCACCGGCCGGTGGTCCGGGGACGGCGGAGCGTCCCTGCCGGCCGGCGGGGGCCTGCCGCGGCGCCGCCCGGCCGTCCGCCGGCGGGCTTGGCGCCGCCCCGTGCCGTACGGGTCGGACGAGTTTGCGCAACCGCCGCCCGTGCGGACGGGTACGGCGTCACCCGCTCCGGTCGGCGAGGCCACGCCTGAGCCGCCTCTTCCCACGGGTGTGGCGGCGGTGGCGTGCGAGACGGGAGGGCGGCCGGTGGGGATCGTCGCCGCCGATCAGGTCGTCCGGAAAGCGCGGGTGCACGAACCCTTCATGAGCGGCGTGCCGAAGCGGTGTGCGCCACTTCGCATCGGACGGGTCCTGCGGAGTCACTCCCGTGGCACTCCCCCGCCGCGCACCGGGTTCGATCCGGCCGGCGCCGCGGTGTCCCCTCGTCGACGTGCGGCGTCGGCATCCCCGGGGTGCGGTGCCCGTTCCGGGAGGCTCCGCAATACACGGTGACAGCGGAATCAGCGGAAGTCGCCGTGCGCCGATTCACTCCCTGCCCGTCAATCAACTCCGAATGAGCAACCCGACCGTACGTATGATGTGCCGTGCACGGGCAACCGGACTAAACTTGACACGTACACATAACCCGTTCACGGTTCAACGTACACGCGTCTCTGTATGCGATTTGGGGGATCATTGTCCGACATATCCGCCACCCCGGAGAACACGCCGGTCACCCCACACCGCATGACGGGAAAAGAGATCGCCAGAAGCCTCAAGGTATCCCCGGCCACCGTCTCGCTGGTAATGGCGAATAAATGGCAGGGATGCGTTTCGGCCGAAGTGGCGAACAGTATTCTCGCGGCCGCCACGACCCCGGCCGGCGGACTCGGCGTTTCGGCACGCAACCTGCGATTAGGCCGTACCGGAACCGTGATGCTGGTCGTGCCCTCCCTGGCCAACCCCCACTTCGCCGACGTGCACAGCGGAGCCGCCCGCGCCGGGGCGGAGCACGGCATCGGAGTGATCGTCTACCCCCTCAAGGACGAGGACGGCAAAGGCCCCTTCCTCTCCGCTCGACGGGCCATCGACGGCGTCCTGGCCTGTGCGGTCTCCGCCAGGAGTATGGATGTGCTGCGCGACGGGGTCGCCATGGTCGCCCTGGACAGCGAGCCCGAGGCCGGCGGTTGCTCGGTCACCATGGACGTCGCCGCCGGGATGCGGGCCGCCGTGGACCACCTCGCCCGCCTGGGACACCAGCACCTGCTGCACATCCGCGCCGAACGCGACGCCTGGACCTTCACCCAGCGCGCCGCGGCCTTCGAGGACCGGGTCGCGGCGCACCACGGCATCCGCGGCCAGAGCCTAGCCGTCCCGTTCCAGTCCGTACGGGCACGCGAACTGATCGCGGTCCGGCTTCGGGCGGACGGCCTGGTGACCGGGCTCATCTGTGACGACGACAACCTCGCCGCCTGCGCGTACTCCGCCGCACGCGACCTGGGGCTGGCCATTCCCGACGACCTGTCCGTCATCGGGTTCAACGACCTGCCGATCGCCTCCCTGCTCGTACCCGCCCTGACAACCGTGCGCCTGCCCGCCCACGAACTGGGCCGCCTGGGTATGGAGCAGTTCCTGGCGAGCGGCACAGGACCGGCCAGCACGGTCATGCCGGTCACCCTCATCGAGCGTGCCTCCGCGGCGCCGCCCGGACCGTGAGACACCCGCCGCACCCCGCGAACCCACCACCGGCACGGCCCTGCCTCGGCGCGGGCACCGCTCTCCAAAGGCCATCGGCCGACGTGCCGCATTCGGCACAGCCGCTTCAGTCGGTACGGGTCGGCACGGCCGTGGCCCCGTGCCCGGCCCGCCGCACGAGCACCGGGGTCAGCAAGCCGGTGGCCGCGAGCAGCACAGCCAGCCCCAGCCAGCCGACCGGGCCCACGTCGACCACGGCCGTCACGAGCAACGCCGGGCCCACCACCGTCGCACCGTTCGCCCCGAGCTGATACACGCTCAGGTAGTACGTGCGCTGCTCCTTGGGAGCCAGACCGTAGGAGATGCCCCAGCCGCCCGCCGACTGCCACAGCTCGCCCAGGGTCAGGGCCACCGCGGCCAGCAGCAGCAGGAGCGTGGTGACCACCCCTTCCACCGAGCGTGTGGCGGCGAGCAGCACGCAGAACGCGGCCAGCGCCAGCCCGGCCAGGCGCTGTTTGCGCCCGGCGCTGCCGAGATCGTCCGCACCCGCGCTGAGCCGGACCTGCAACAGCACCGCCATCACGGTGTTGACCGTCAGGACCACACCCACCAGGGCGTCCGGCGCGTCGGTACGGGTGACGATCCACAGGGGCAGGGCAACGGACAGAATCGGCATGTGGGCGTAGAGAACGCCGTTGGTCAAGGACAGCAGCAGGAAGCGCGGGTCCTTGAACGGCAGCCACTTGGCCCCGGTCGGTCGCGCCGTGGCCCGCACCGGCGCCCGGCGCGGCAGTCGCAACCCCAGCAGCAGCAGTCCGGAGACGAAGAAGCCCAGGGCGTTGAAGAGCACGAAGGCCACATACACGCCCGGGGAGGCCCAGGTGATGATGGCGGTGGCCGCCAGCGCGGCGAGTGCATAGGCGGAGTTTCGGGCCACGGCGACCACGGCCATGGCTCCCACCATTCCATCGTGCTGCGCGGTGGCTCCCGCGACCGACTGGATGATGGGCATGGCGGCCCATTCGACCGCACCGACCAGGCAGGCCACCACCAGGAACATCCGGAAGTCGCCGACCAGGGGATAGACCAGGAATGCCGCGGTGCGCCAGACCTGCATCCCCACCAGGACGGGCACGTCACCGAAGCGGTCCGCCAGCCAGCCGATCGGAACGGCGCACACGAAACCCACCAGGCCCGCCACCGACAGCCCGAAGCCGACCTGTGCGTTGGTCAGGCCGATGACCTGCGTGTAGAAGAGCGCCGAGCCCGCGAGGAAGAGGCCCCGCCCCGCGGCGTCGACGAACGCGACCAGCAAGAAGATGCGGGCCGCGCGTTCTCGTGGCGCGAAGCGCGCGGCGTCCCGCACCCACTTCGATGGCCCGCGCCGCTCAGCGTGCGGCGCATGGTGCGGCGCGCTCTCCTCTTCCCTCGACTCCACTGGTGGATTCTGCCTTTCCTGCCGGGCGTCCGCTGCCGGCGTGATGGGGTGAGCCTGTCGGCCGTGATCGGGTGCTGGGACTTCTCCATGCCCCACCGCCAGGGACCGGTCGCAGCGCCGCGGGGCGCTCGGTGCGGGCGGCGGTGAGGGGGCGGCTTGGACGCGATGTCCTCGCGGGGCCGTCGCGAGGCGCCCGCCACGCCCGCCGGTGGCGTCGGTGCCCAGGGGGCCCGGCACCCCCCGTCATCGCGTCCACGGCGTCACTCCTCGACGCGGCCTCACGGGACGCGGCCTCACGGGACGCGTCCGGGCGGAGGCACCAGCGAGCCCGCCGCGTGTGTCCGGGCCGCGATGCGCGCGAGATAGGCCGTTGTGACGGCCATGACGGCATGTCCCGTCATGCCACCGACGTCGTGGGCGGGCGCGAACTCCACGATGTCGTAGGCCACTACGGGCTCCGGGAGCTCCTCCAGCAGCCCGAGCAGCTCGCCGGTCCCGATGCCGCCGGCGACGGGTGTGCCGGTGCCCGGCACGCACGAGGCATCGAGCACGTCGATGTCCAGCGTGACATAGAAGTGGTCGACACGACCGGCGATGTCGGCCAGGTGCCGCCGGTAGTCGGCCCGGGCCGCCCGGGGATCGTCCGTGAAGCGGGCGGCGCGCACCTCACGGATCCCGTGCTTGTCGATGAAGTCGGTTTCCCCGATGTCGTACGCGCGGGTGCCGACCAGGAGCACGTTCTCCGGGGCGACCGCCCCGTCCTCGATGATGCGCCGCAGCGGCGAGCCGTGCGAGACACCGGAGCCCTGGTATCCGTCGAGCACGTCAGGGTGGGCGTCGAACCACACCAGTCCGAGGCTGCGTCCGGCGCCGGCCGCCGCCACGATGGGATAGGTGATCGAGTGGTCCCCGCCATAGGTCAGTACGGGTGCCGTGACGGTGTCGAAGATGTCCCGGTAGGCCACGGCGAGGTGCTCGACGGACCGTGGAAGATCGAATCGCCAGGTCTCGATGTCACCGAGGTCGCGCAGCCTCAGGGCGGAGGCGTCCCGGCCGTTGCGGTCGATGGTCTTGAGCCGGGGCGTGAGCTCCCGGACCCGTCCGGGCCCGAGCGAGGCGCCACCGGCACCACCGGCACCCCCCTCGAAGGGGACGCCGACCACGAAGACGTCCGGTTGCCCCTCCGCCCCGGGCGGCACGGCGAGCCCGTTCCAGGTATGGGCCGCCGGGGTTCCTGTCACGTCCATGAGCCGTCTCCCGCAGGGCTTGAACGGCAGCAAGGACCGCGGCGGGCCGATGGTTGCCGTGTACACGAGTGGTGTGCGTATCCGTTGGGCGGACCGGCGGATCTCAGGGAAGCGCCGCGACCGAGAAGTCGAAACCCTCTGCGCTGCTGATGCGGTGGACGACGTCGTCCATCGGTGTCACCACGGCACAGTAGGAAGCCAGCCACTCCAGGGCCCGCCGGCGGTCCTCCTCGCGGGTGGAGACGACCCCGTCGGAGGGGACGACCACGTTGTAGCCGCGGAAGTGGGCGTCGGCCGCGGTGGTCTGGATGCAGACCTGCGCCTGCATCCCCGTGATGATGACGGTGTCGATGCCGTGCTGCTCCAGGAAGGCGTGCAGGTCCGTCTCGAAGAACCCGCTGTCCTTCTTCTTCTCCATGACGATGTCGCCGGGGGCCACGAACTCCGGCAGGAGCTCCGCTCCGGGAGTGCCGCGCAGAACCGGGATGCGGCCGTCGTGGTACTCGATCTTCTTGTCGCCCTCGTCGTAGATCAGTTGCAGATGGATCACCGGCACATCGAGTTCGCGCATCCGGGCCAGGAACTTCTGGAACGAAGGGGTCAGCCGCTCCACGTTCGCCTTGCGCTGATCGTTCTTGTCCACCAGGTCGCGCTGGAGGTCATTGGTCAGGACGGCATATCGAGGCATGCAACTTCCTGGTTCGAGTGGGGAGTGGAGCGGGACAGGGCCGTACCGAGCGGGGCGAGCCTAGTCATACGCATGATGGAGCGGCAACACTCGATAGCGCGCGATCGGTAAACTGCCTGAAAATCAGCGTAGTTGATGTCCCAATGGGGCTCTTGTTTCGAAGTCATGCGTATGACTAGCATGCGGGACGCAGTAGGCAGCCGACCCCTGTCTGCGCTTCTGCGCAACAGATCCCCCGTCATCATTCACAGAGAGAAGAGGTCTGCCATGGCCGAGCGTCTGTCCGCGCTGATCGACGCTGAGAACGACGCCTTCACCAAAGCTGTGAAGGGACAGCTCCTCGAATCCTTACCCCAGGTCGACACGGAGTCGCTGGAGTGGCTGGTGATGGAGCACTACCAGTTCTCGTTCGCCAACAAGGCCCTTCTGCAGAAGGCCGTGGACTGCACCAGGAAACTGGCCGACACCGGCGTCTCGATCGAGTTGCAGCGCAACGTCGACGAGGAGGACGGCCACGCCCCGATGTACAAGAAGGGCATGCTGGAGGCCGGGACCGACATGGACAGCCGAGTGGAGTTCCCGCCCACCACGCGGTTCCTGGCCGGTGTCGACGCCCTGTGCGCCCCCAATCCCTCCCGCGCCCTGGGGTCCCTGTACGCAACGGAGACGGCCGCGATCTTCGAGCACGAGGTTTTCCACGAGATCTGCAAGGAGATCGCCGACCGGCGCGGCTTCACCTACGAGGGCAGCCTCATCAAGCGGTTCCACGACATCCACCTGGAGGACGGTGTGGAGCAGGGGCACAAGGACGGCCTTGCCGCGTTCGTCGACCTCGGCCCGGACGCCGCCGACGGCGACGGCGAGCCGATCGACATGGACGAGGTCCGCAAGGGTGCCCTGGAGGCCATCGCCATCATGAGGACGTGGTGGGACGCCCTGCTGAAGAAGTCCCTGGGTGAATCCGTCCTCCAGTCCGTCTGACCGAGAACCCACCCTTACGCAGGAGGCCGGCGCGTGACGAGAACCGTCGTTCTGGACCACGGAGCCGGAGGCGGGATGAGTCAGGAACTCATCTCCGGCACCATCGCCCTGATCCTCGGCGACACCTACATCGGGGAGATGGAGGACAGCGCCCTGCTGGAGCTCCCCGGCAGGCGGATCGCCGTCACGACCGACTCCTTCGTGGTGGAGCCGCTGTTCTTCGACGGCGGTGACATCGGGAAGATAGCCGTGGCGGGCACGGTCAACGACCTCGCCGTCAGCGGAGCCCGCCCGCTCTACCTCACCCTCGCGGTCGTGCTGGAGGAAGGCTTCCCCCTCGCGGACTTCGAACGCATTTTGCACTCCGTACGGGACACCGCCGCCGGGGCGGGCGTACGGATCGTCGCCGGTGACACCAAGGTCGTCCGACGCGGGGAAGCCGACGGCATCTTCCTGAACACCACGGGTGTGGGAATCCTCGAACGCCCCCTGCGCCTGTCCAGCCGCTCACTGCGCACCGGGGACCAGGTCATCGTCACCGGCTATCTGGGGGACCACAGCATCCACCTGCTGTCGCAGCGGGAGGGCCTGGGGTTCGAACACCGGGTGCGCAGCGACTGCGCCGCCCTCAACCACGTCGTCGCCGACGTCCTTGATGCCTGCGGCGAGGACGTACGGTGTATCCGCGATGTGACCCGCGGCGGCCTGGGCACGGTTCTCAACGAGTTCGCCCAGGCATCCACCACCGCGATACAGCTCTCCCAGACAGCCCTGCCCATCCGGCCGGAGACCGCCATGGCCGCCGACATGCTCGGCGTCGACGTGCTCTACCTGGCAAACGAGGGGAACCTCTGCCTGGTCGTCTCCCCGGACCGCACCGAGGCCGCGCTCAAGGCCCTCCACTCCCATGCGGAGAGCGCACACGCAGCCGTCGTCGGCAGCGTCGTCGAAGGACAACCGGGAACGGTGCGCATGACCACCCAGGACGGCCGCGAGCGGACCGTTGACCTGCTCTACGGTGCTCAGCTTCCGAGGCTGTGCTGATGGCGGCGGTCCGCCGCACCCTGCGGGTGACCGGGTTCGTCCAGGGGGTGGGATTCCGCCCCTTCGTGTACCGCTTGGCCGCCCGGCACCTGCTGGGCGGCTGGGTGCTCAACGACACCCGAGGCGTCACCATCTGCGTCGAAGGCGCGAGTCCCGCGGTGGACGCCTTCGGCACCGATCTCCACGCGCAACTGCCCGGGCTCGCTCGCATCGACTCCTGTGAACTGCTGGCGGAGGAACCGCTGCGCAGTTGGAGCAGCCACTTCACCATCCGGCAGAGCCGTTCGGACGGGGGCCACGGCGGCCTGGTCACCCCCGACAGCTTCGTCTGCCAGGACTGCGTCGACGAACTGCAAAACCCCGAGGACCGCCGACACGGCTATCCCCTCATCAACTGCACCAACTGCGGACCCAGGTACAGCATCATCAGGGGCGTCCCCTACGACCGCCCGCTGACGACAATGGCCGACTTCGTGATGTGTCCCGACTGCCGGAAGGAGTACGACTCACCGGCCGACCGGCGGTTCCACGCCCAGCCCAACGCCTGCTGGCGCTGCGGTCCCCAGGTGCGGCTGCTCCGTCCGGACGGCAGCCGGGCCGGCGGTGACGCCCCCGTCCGGGCGGCTGTCCGGATGCTCCGCGAGGGACGGGTCCTGGCCGTGAAGGCACTGGGCGGCTACCAGCTCATGGCCGACCCGTTCAACTCCGCGGCGGTGGCCGAGCTGCGTGCCCGCAAGGAACGCAGTGCCAAGCCGTTGGCCCTGCTGGCCGCCGACAGCGCGGTGGTGGCCCGGTACGCCCACGTGGACGGCGCGGAGAGCCGACTGCTGGAATCCCCGGCACGGCCCATCGTCCTCCTGCGGGCCCGCCGGGACACCCCGCTCGATCCAGGTGTGGCCCCCGGATCGCCCACGCTGGGCTTCATGCTGCCGACCACGCCACTGCAGCACCTCCTGCTGGCGGGCACGGCCGGAGTGCTGGTCGCCACCAGCGGCAACGCCCCGGACGAGCCCATGGCCCGCACCGAAGAGGAGGCACTCGCCGCGCTCCCGGGGCTGGCGGACGCCTTCCTTGTGCACGACCGCGTCATCCACACCCGTGTGGACGACTCCATCGCCCGCGTCGTACCCACCCCGCAGGGTCCCGCGGCGGTGCTCCTGCGCCGGGCGCGCGGTTTCGTCCCCGATCCCCTCCCCACCCCCTTCCCGATACCGCCCGTCCTCGCGGTCGGCGCCGAGCTGAAGAACACGGTGTGCCTGGGCGCAGGAAACTCGCTCCATGTCGGCCAGCACATAGGAGACCTCAAGACCCCCGGCAACCAGCGCTTCTTCACCGACACCATCGCCCACCTGCGCCAGATCTTCCATGTGAGCCCCCGATACGTCGCCCACGACCTGCACCCGGACTTCCACAGCACCCGCTACGCGCGCTCCTGCCCGGACATGGAGCAGGTCCCCGTCCAGCACCACCACGCGCACATGGCCTCCTGCATGGCGGACAACGGCCTGGACCGCCCGGTCATCGGGGTGATCTTCGACGGCACCGGGTACGGCAGCGACGGAACGATCTGGGGAGGGGAGTTCCTGATCGGCGACTACCGCGGCTTCGAGCGCGCCGGGCACCTCGGGCGCTTCCGCCTGCCCGGTGGGGACAGGGCCGTGCGCGAGCCGGCCCGGGTGGCGATCGCCCTGCTCACCCAGCACTTCGGCCAGGACACGAAGGACCTGCCGATCGATCTCGTACGAAGCCGGGACCCGTTCGAGGTCGACGTGCTGATGAAGATGACCCAGCGCGGCCTCAACGCCCCCGTCACCTCCAGCATGGGCCGCCTCTTCGACGCCTTCTCCGCGCTGCTGGGCGTGTGCGAAGAGGTGGGGTACGAAGGCCAGGCCGCCATCGAACTGGAAAACCTCATCGCCTGGGACCCCACGCCCGCGCCGCCCTGGCCGCTGCAACTGGACGACGAGGAGGGCCGTCTGGTCCTCAACCACCGCCCCTGGCTGGAAGCACTGGTCTCCGGCCTGTCCGACCCCCGGCGGAGCACCGCCGATCTGAGCCGGGCGTTCCATGAGAGCATCGTGCACGCGGTGGTGGAGACATGCCGAAGGCTGTCCCGGACCCACCGTCTGTCCGATGTCGTGCTGAGCGGCGGGGTGTTCCTCAACCAGCACCTGCTGGTGCGTACCGAACAGGAGCTGACCACCGCGGGGCTTCGGGTGCACACCCACCGCCGCGTGCCGACCAACGACGGCGGGGTGTCCGTGGGACAGGCGATGGTGGCGGCGGCACGAGCTGTCGCGGCGAACGAACAGAGCTGACGGGGCGGGCATGGACAAGCAGCGGGTAAGGGAGTCGTTGGACTCCGTCGTCGGGCAGATCCGCACGTACGTGCCCGTGATGGCGCCGTACTTCGAGGACGACCGCCCGTTGGGCGACTACGCGCACGGACTGCGCACCGCGCCGGACGTCGCCCCCGAACATGCGCAGCGACAACAGCAGATCGCGCACTCCGTCCGCCGGGTGTTGCAGAGGTCGTTCGGACCGGGGGGACCCGCGGCCCGCGTCACCGTGGAGAGCATCCGCGTGACGAACATCGTCGACCACCACCAGGTGCTCAACCACCCCCTGCTGCTCGGCACGAACATCATCGGCAATGCCGCCCGCCTGCTCTCCGAAGAGGCGCCTGGACCGATCGTCACGCTGTCGTGCAGCAACGTCAATCCGAGCAACGCCTACATGAGAAACGGGTTCCGATTCCGCGGCACCGACATCCCGTATTTCTCGGCGAAAGAACACCGGGACGTCATGTACTACCTCCGGCCCCGTCCCTTCGACTTCGTGCAGCGGCTGCACAGGATGAAACGCTGGGCCGGATTCACCCCGGCCGACAAGGAGTTCCTGGAGGAGTACCAGTCATTGCTCAACGGCCTCGACCATTCCCGTGGCAGCCGGCACCGCGACCAGCTTGCCTCCGTGGTGCAGGCGACATGGCCGCTGCTCTTCTCACGCGAGCTGCGACCCCGCGTTCCTGATCTGCTCTACGCCAACGCCGAGGACGTCGCCAGGGAGGCACTGATCGAGGTACTGGCGCAGGAGAACTTCCTGAGCGAAGCGCTGTTCGACGCGGAACAGAGGCAACACGTCCTCGACACCTTCAGAGGGGTCGTGGTGGCCTGGGACGAAGCCGCAGGAAAGGGAACGCACTTCTTCTGGCGGCGGCACCCCGACCGGCCGCGGTTGCTGCGTCTGTACGTCGAGGGGGATGCCCTGGTCCCGGCGGACCGGCGCTACTCCCATCTGCGCGTCCCGCTGGAACGGCAGGCGCTGTGCGAGGCGCTGCACCGTGAGGACATCATCCCTTCGGTGGCGCTGTACATGACCCTGCTGCTCCACGCAGGCGTCCGACCGCTCGTCGGTCCGGGCTCCCTCGTCTACACCACACAGCTCAAGGACGGCTGGCTTCGGCTTCTGGACCAGCACGGACACGCAAGGGAGGCGCGACTGCTGGCCGGCGTCGACGTGACGGGGATGGTCGCGGGCACACCGGTGTTCTTCGAACGGGCGGGATCGACGCTGCGGACCCTCTACGCCGCCGATGTGATCAGCGCGGGCGGAGTCGACCGGCCCTACCTCGAACGCGTGCTCCGCACCCCGTTCAAGGACGTCCTGTCCGTGGGGTCCAGCGGGGTCTACGACCTCTTCTCGCACACCTACATCCCGGCGGACCAGCGCCTCACCGAGAGCATCGGCTTCGACGAGGCCGCGACGGTCGTCCACGACTGGCTGTGACCCGGCGGATCCCCTACTCCCGCGGCGCCGGGCCGATGGACTCCCGCTCGACGAACTCGACCGGCAGGTTCACCGGCCGCGCCGGCTCGCCGCCGCGCAGCCCGACCAGTGCCCGCACGCCCTGCTCGCCCAGCTCCTCCAACGGCAGGCGCACACTGGCCAGTGGAGGGATCATCTGCAGGGCGACCGGCGCGTCGTTGAACCCGACGACCGACACATCCGTGCCGATGCCCATTCCCAGGCCCATCGCAGCCGAGTAGAGGCCGCTGGCCATGTTGTCGTCGTCGCAGATGACGGCGGTGGGCCGGTCCGCGGCGGACAGCACCGGCATCACACGGTCCCTGACCGCCGCCGGACTGAAGGGGCACGGAATCCTCTGCACCGCGATGTCGGGCCGGGTGCCCACCCCGAGGTCGAAGGCGCGTGCCCGCTGCACGAAGGTCCATGCCGGCCGCTCGGCCCGTACGTGTGCGATACGCCGGTGCCCCAGCTCAAGAAGCCTGTTCAGGGCCATCGCCATGCCTGCCGCCACGTCCATCGTCACGGCCGGCACCCCCGCGGCCGACGCGTCGTCGAGTATGACCAAGGGCACTCCCGCACTCACCTCGGCAACCGTCTCCGCGGGCATGGAACACGCGATGATTCCGTCGAGTGCCTGCTGCGGCAGGAGAAACCGGCCGGCGCCGTCCTCGGCGCCGACCGGAAAGACGACGAGGCCGAGGCCGTGCTCCGCCCCCCGGCGCGCCGCTCCGGCGTGCACCGCGGCGAACGCGCTGTTGGCGAGGGTGGGCACGGCCAGCAGGGCCGTACCGCTGGCCCCCAGTCGCAGATGACGAGCCGATTGGTTGATGCGGTACCCCATCCGCTGTGCGACAGCGGTGACACGCCGCACCGTCGAGTCGCTGATGCGTCCCCGGCCCTTGCCGTTCAGCACCAGGGAGACCGTCGACTGCGAGACCCCAGCAACGCGGGCGACGTCCGTCGCGGTAACAGCCCGGAAAACTTCTTTTTCAGACATTCGGGGATCTTCTGTTGGGTGACATGGAACTCCTTCGGGTTACTAGTACCGCACCGGTGGCGGACCCATCGCGGAGGTTCGTACGTTTCGACAACTCCCTCGGCTGAATCGACGAAGATCTGAGCGTCTCGACTTGGCGAGCACGCGACGTCAAGTAATGGCTCGTACTACCGCGGTAGTCACCCGGGGGATTGTTGACACAGAAACCGACCAGAGGAATACGCGTTGGCGCCGCCTGCATATTACTGACTTCGAACTCGTCAAGGTGGCGCCTGCGCTGGACCGTTGCGGGTCGGCTCGGTGCACGCCATGACCGCCGTGCCGGTCGGAAGGGGAAGGCAGCAGCCGGGCCGTGCTCACCGGTCGGCCGGGAAATGAAGCCGCCCCCGTTCCCGCAGGGACGGCCTGGTCCCTGGGAACGGGGGCGTGGGGACGTCGACCGGACTGCCGGTCTCCGGGCCGGAGCCTCAGCCCTTGGCGAGGGTGCGGTCGAGGAGGGAGAGCAGGCGGTCCCAGTGGCGCTGCATCGCGGAGGGGTTGAACGCGTCGGTGTCGGACATGGTGAAGCCGTGGACGGCGCCGGGGTAGACCTCGGTGGTGTAGGCGACACCGGCGGCGTCCAGGGCCTGGTTGAGCTCGCCGATGGCCTCGGGCGACAGGTCGTTCTCGGCGAGGCCGAGGTGGACTTCGGCGGTCAGCTCGGAGACGAGGCGGTGCGGGCTGTCCGGCGCGTCGGTGACCAGGAAGCCGGGGTGGAATCCGGCGACGGCGGCCACCTGGCCGGGGTGGGCCGCCGCGGTGCGCATGGCCAGGGCGGCACCCATGCAGTAGCCGGTCACGGCGACCGGTCCGGCGCTGACCTCGGGCCGGGTGGTGAGGAACCTGAGGTAGGCGTCGGCGTCCCGCAGGACATGTTCGGTGGTGTGCGCCTCTATCAAGGGCATCAGCCGGGCGAAGACCGCGGGCCGGGCCTCTTCTCCGATGTGCTCGGGGAGTTCGACCACCGGTGTCGGGCCGTGCCGGTAGTAGACGTTGGGGACGAGCACGTAGTACCCGTGCCGGGCCAGGTCGCGGGCCAGCTCCTCCAACACGGGCCGCACGCCGAAGGCGTCCATGTACAGCAGCACACCCGGGTGCCGCTCGCCGTCGTCGGGAAAGACGGCCAGGGCGTCGGCCCGGCCGTCCGGAGTGGGAATGTACAGCGTCTCGGTGGGCATGGCGGAGCTTCCTTCCGTGGACCGGTGCTCGGACGCTTCGTAGTCGATCACCAAAGCAGGTGAGAAGTCATCCCACACGATGGCCGCCGTCGCACGCCTCGCCCCGTGGTGACGCCCCGGTCCGGGCAGGGCCCCTCCCCGACCGTGCCGTCGCCCGGTCCACTTCGTCCGTGGGGGCGGGCCCTGCGACCACAGGTGATCGCGCCGCGAAGCTGAGCGCTGCACTGGGCGGTTCACCCCGCCCCGCCGGGCACGGTCGGCTTCCGGGGCCTGTTCACCGGCTGCGCCACGGGCCCCGTCGTGCAGCGGCTGCCTGACCTCAGCCCGCTGCGGGTCCGCGGGGCAGGTCGCCGTGTGCCGGGGTCACAGCGTCCCGGGACCGGTGGGGCGGGCCCCGGCCAGGGCCTCTTCGAGTTTCCTGCACTCGTCGTAGCGCGGCAGGATGCCCCTGGCCCCGGCCTCGGCGAGGGTGGGGGCCGCGCTGTCGCGCGGCGAGAGGACGGGCTCGATCCCGCCGGGCAGGGGCAGAGCGAGCGCCGGGTCGAGCGCGGCCAGCGCCATCTCCTGCTCGGCTACGTAGGGTCCTGACCACATGTAGTGCATGATCGTGTGGTCCTCCAGCGCGACGGCGGCGTGGCCGACCCCGATCGGCAGGTAGACGGCGCGGAAGCCCTCGGGGTCGAGCACCTCGCTGTCCCAGCGGCCGAAGGTGGGCGAGCCGACGCGGATGTCGACCACGATGTCGAGGGTCCTGCCGCGGGGGCAGTAGACGTACTTCGCGGTGCCGGGCGGTGTCGCGGTGAAGTGGATGCCGCGCACCGTGCCGCGGCGCGAGGTGCTGTGGCTGGCGTGCGCGACGGGGAACAGCGGCCGGCCGATCGCGCCGACGAGCGCGTCCTCCTGGAAGTGCGAGACCACCAGGCCCCGGTCGTCGCGGAACACCTGCGGGCTGAACGCGTATGCGCCGTCCACGGCGAGCCTACGTACCTGCATGCCGACCTCGGGCCTCCCTCGACTGCCCGCCGTGAAGGCGCCGCGCCGCGCGCGGGTCGTCCCGACGGTCTCCTGCCGGCGGACCACCGGCGCCCGTCGCGACCGGTGCGCGGTGGCCGGCGCATCCTCTCACCGGGCCACCAGGTAACCAGCGGCCCCTGAAGCGGGGACAACGCGCAGGCAAAGCCCGCCGGGTCAGTCCCCGGCCGCCCGCCACATGTCGCGCAGCGACTCGCGCAGGCCGACGCGCGGGCGCCAGCCGAGCAGGTCGGCGGCGAGCGTGATGTCGGCCCGGGTCCAGTCGTTGCCCCTGCTGTAGCTCTGCGCCCTGGCACCGCGGATCCGTACCGCGCCGGGTGGCAGGCCGGCCGCCGAGACCAGCAGTGCGACCAGTTCGGCCATGCCGACGGCGGTGCCGCTGCCGATGTTCACGACCCGGCCGGTGACCGGCCGCTCGGCGGCCCTGACCACGGCGTCGGCGACGTCGCGCACATCGACGAAGTCCCGGCGGGCGTCGGCGATGTCGAGTTCGACGGGCTCGCCGGGCGCCGCGGCGCGCAGCCGGGCCGTGACGGCGCCGAGGAAGCTGGCGGGGGTGGTGCCGGGGCCGCAGACGTTGACCACCCGCAGCACCACACCGTCGGCGGCGCCCTCGCGGGTGGCGTCGAGCAGGACCCGGGCCCCGGCGAGTTTGGTGCGGCCGTAGGGGGTGTCGGGGGCGGGTTCGGCGCTCTCGTCGACGGAGGTACCGGGCACCGTCCGGCCGTACTCGTGGATGGAGCCGACCTGGACGATCCGGGGCCGACCCGGCAGGGCGGCGGTGGCGGCCAGCAGGCGTTCGACGAGGCGTACGTGGACGCCGGCCATCTCGGCCTCGGTGCGCACCCAGCCGCCCGCCGCGTTGACGAGGACGTCCACCCCGTGGGCGGCCAGCAGGTCGGTGACGGCGGCGGGGGCCGCGTCGGTGAGGTCGAGGGCGGCGAAGGTGCGGGCGGCGACGCCCGGGGCGTGCCGGCGGGCGATGGCCAGGACGTCGTGGCCCTGCGCGGCGAACGCGGTGCACGCGGCCCTGCCGAGACAGCCGGTGGCCCCGACCACGGCGACCGAGTACGGTTTGGGGGGCGGCGCGGGCCGCGGGGCGGCGCCGGGCATCACGACCACCTGCGCGGCCGGGCGTGCCGGCCGCGTTTGCGGCCCGGCATCAGGAAGCTGGCGAGCACGGAGGCCGCGGCGAAGCCCATCACCCAGACGAAGCTGTGCGAGAAGGCTCCCGCGAGGTCGTCGAGCGTGATCCTGCCGCGGTGCGCCTTGGCGGTGCTGATCAGCCGGGCCTGGAGCACGACGAGCAGCACCGCGGCCCCGAAGGAGCTGCCGATCTGCATGAACACGCGGTTCTCGGCGGTCGCTCCGGGGATCGACATGGGCGGGATGTCGCGCAGGGCCGCGGTCATGGCGGGCACGATGACGGCGCCGATCCCGGCGCCGTTGACGACGAGGGCCGCGCTCAGCAGGATCTGGTCGGTGTCGGTGCTGAGCTGGGTGAAGGTCGCGATGCCGACCGCGGTCAGCAGCAGTCCGAACTGCATGATCGAGCGGGGCAGGAACGTGCGGATCAGCTTGGGGGTGAACCGCAGCGACAGGCCCATGCCCGCGCCGAGCGGCACCAGCAGCAGGCCCGCCTTCAGCGGCGTGTAGCCGCGGACCTGCTGGTAGTACATGGGCAGCACCGCCATGGCGCCGAACAGCGCGATGCTGGCGAGGAAGAGCACCAGCGAGGAGGTGGTGAAGCTGCGGTGCTTCAGCAGCCGCAGGTCGATGATGGGCTGCCCCTTCTTCCTGAGGGCGTGCAGGGCGAAGGCCGCGAGCAGCGCCAGGCCGATGCCCATGGTGACCAGCGGCCGCTCCTTGGTGAAGCTGCCCTTGCTGCCGGCTTCCGAGAAGCTGTAGACGATCACACCGCAGGCGGGCGAGAGCAGCAGCATGCCGACGAGGTCGAGCTTGGTCTTGACCGGCGCCTTCCTGTTGGGCATGCCGCGGGCGGCGAAGAGCGCGAGCAGGCAGATCGGCACGTTGGCGTAGAAGATCCAGCGCCAGCCGGGACCGTCGATGATCAGGCCGCCCAGCACCGGGCCGAGGACCGGGCCGATGGCCGACGGGATGCCGATGAGGCTCATCACGCGGCCCAAATTCTCCCGGCCCGCCGCCTGGGCCAGTACCGCGGTGCCAAGGGGCAGCACCATGCCGCCGGCCAGGCCCTGCACCACCCGGAAGACGATCAGCGTCTGCGCCGTCCACGCCGCGCCGCACAGCGCGGAGCCCACCAGGAAGAGCGCGATGCAGAACATCCAGACGTTGCGTGCGCCGAAGCGCATCAGCGACCAGCCGGTGGCCGGGATGACCGAGGCCATGGCGAGCATGTAGCCGGTCCCGAACCACTGGAGCGTCGACAGCTCGATGTCGAAGGTCTGTTTGAGCGTGTTCAGGGCGATGTTGGTCATCGTGGCATCCAGTTGCACCAGGACGGTGCCCAGCAGGATGACGCCCACCAGTTTCATCACCGCGGGTGGGAGCCCGGTCCGCGTGGTCGCCTGGGCGCCGGGCGCGGTTGCGGTTGCGGCCTGCACTGCTGCCACTGATCAGTCCTTTGTTAGGCCGTGGGGCGGCCGGTTCACCGGCTCCCGGTCAGTTCCGAGCGGATGCGGAGCGGCTCCCACCACGCGCGATGGTCGCGGTACCAGGCCACTACGTCGGCCAGGCCCCGTTCGAAGGGGATCTGCGGCACGAACGCCAGTTCCTCGCGGATCCTGGTCGTGTCCACCGAGTACCGCTCGTCGTGCGCCTTCCTGTCCGGGACGTGGCGCACGCGGGACCAGTCCGCGTCGCACAGTTCGAGCATCCGCTTCGTCAGTTCGCGGTTGCTCAGCTCGACACCGCCGCCGATGTTGTAGACGCCGCCGACCCGGCCGTCGGCGAGTACCAGGTAGATGGCCCGGCAGTGGTCGTCGACGTGGAGCCACTCGCGCACGTTGTGGCCGTCCCCGTACAGCGGCACGTCACGGCCGTCGAGGAGGTTGGTGACGAAGAGCGGGATCAGTTTCTCGGCGAACTGGTAGGGCCCGTAGTTGTTCGAGCAGCGGGTGATCGACAGCGGCAGGCCGTGGGTGCGCCAGTAGGCGCGGGCGATCAGGTCCGAGGACGCCTTGGACGAGGAGTAGGGCGAGTTGGGCCGAAGGGGGCAGTCCTCCGTCCACGACCCCTCGCTGATGGAGCCGTACACCTCGTCGGTGGAGACGTGCACGATGCGCTGCACCTTCGCCAGCCGGCATGCCTCCAGCAGGGTGGAGGTGCCCACCACGTTCGTCATGACGAACTGCTGCGCGTTCATCAGCGAGCGGTCCACGTGCGACTCGGCCGCGAAGTGCACCACCGCGTCGTGCCCGGGCACGACGGCGGACATCAGCCGCCCGTCGCAGATGTCACCGTGCACGAAGGACAGACGCGGGTGTTCCATGGGGATGTTGGCCAGGTTCCCCGCGTAGGTCAGTTTGTCCACCACGGTGACATGGGCGCCCGCCAGCGCGGGGTAGCGCCCTTCGAGCACGCAGCGTACGAAGTGCGATCCAATGAAACCGGCGCCGCCGGTGACGAACAGCTTCATGCCGGTACATCGATTCTGGAGTCGTCGCCGACGAGCAGTCTGTGCATCGTCGAACCGTCTTCTTGCCGGCGCACGTCACCGGCCTTCCCGATGATGGAGCCCTGGATGGTCCGCACGCCGTGCACCGACGCCTGGTCCAGCAGGATGGAGTTCTCGACGCCGGCGCCCCGCAGCCGGCAGCCGGAGCCGATCGAGGTGAAGGGGCCCACGCGGCTGTCCTCGATGACGCTGCCCGCACCGATGATCACGGGCCCGTCGATCACCGATCCGATCACCTCGGCGCCCTGCTCGACGACCACCTGGCCGGTGAGTTCGCTGGCCCGGTCCACGACTCCGCGCACGGCGCCCGCGAGGTCGTCCAGGAGCACCTTGTTGCAGGTGAGGACGTCGGCGAGGGTACCGGTGTCGGCCCAGTAGCCGGAGAACCTGTCGGCCCGCACCGGGTGGCCCCGGGTCACCAGCCACTGGATGGCGTCGGTGATCTCCAGCTCGCCGCGGGCGCTGGGCAGGATGCCGCGGACGGCCTCGTGGATCCGTGGGGTGAAGAAGTAGGCGCCGGTCACGGCGAGGTCGCTGCGCGGCACCGCCGGCTTCTCCTGGAGCGCGGTGACCCGGCCTTCGGCGTCGAGTTCGGCGATGCCGTACGCGGACGGGTCGGCGACCTTGGTGACGACGAGCTGGGCGGCGGGTGCGCCGGAGCGGAAGGCGGCCAGCGGCTCCCCCAGACCGCCCGCGAAGATGTTGTCGCCGAGGTACATCACGAAGTCGTCGTCGGCGAGGAACTCCCGGGCGATGATGACGCAGTGGGCGAGGCCGCGGGGCGCGTCCTGCGGCAGGTAGGTGATGTCGAGTCCGAAGCGGGAGCCGTCGCCGGCCGCGGCCCTGATCTGCTCGCCGGGCCTGCCCTCGCTGATGATGACGCCGGCCTCGCGGACGCCGATGGCGCGCAGTTCGTCCAGGGCGTGGAAGAGGACGGGCCTGCCGGCGACCGGGACGAGTTGCTTGGGGGTGCTGTGGCTGAGCGGGCGCAGTCGCGTACCCGCGCCACCCGCCAACACGAGAGCCTTCACGGTGACCTCTCAGATCAGTTTCTCGAGTGTGCCGACGGTCTCGGCCGGCGTGGGCTGGGCGAGGATCTCCTCCCGCAGGCGGCGCGACGAGGCGCGCACGGCGTCGTCGTTCAGCACGGTGGACACGGCCGACGCGATGCGCTCCCCGGTGAGTTCCCTGGCGTTCACCGTGATGCCGCAGCCGACGTCGGCAAGCTGGCGGGCGTTCAGTTGCTGATAGGGCATGGTGACGACGATCACCTGCGGGACGCCGAGCGAGGCGGCGGTGAGCATGGTGCCCGAGCCGCCCTGGTGGATCAGCGCGTCGCAGGTCGGCAGCAGCAGGTTCAGCGGCAGGCCCTCGACGACGCGGACCCGCTCGGGAAGGCCGGTCAGGCGCTCCCGCTCGGCGCTGCCGACGGCGAGCACCACCTCCAGGTCGAGTCCTTCGAGGCCGGCCAGGACGGTCGGGATGACGAAGTTGTCCGAGCCGGACATCTCCGTGGTGGTGGTGCCCCACGTGACGCAGACCCGGGGCCGCCCGGTGTGCTCCCCGAGCCAGCCCGGCACCTGCCCCGGGCCGTTGTAGGGGACGTAGCGCATCGGGATGCGGTCGGTGACGGCGGGGATCTGGAGGTCGGCCGAGCAGGTGTCGACGGTGCCGACGGCGTGGGTGTCCCGCGGCTCGACGCCGAACCGCCCGTAGAGGCCGCGCAGGTCCTCGCTCCAGGTGTCGACCGGGGTGCCGCAACCGGGGAAGCCGATCTCCCGGAGCAGGGCGGGCCCCCACAGGAAGTGCACCAGCGGGACGCCGACGGCCTCGGCGGCGAGCGGCGCGGCCAGCACCATGGGGTCGGCCACGACCAGGTCGGGGCGGAAGTCCTCGGCGGCCTTCACCAGGTCGTCGGCCATCGCCGCGGCGGCGTTGACGAAGGGCACGAAGCGGATCTTGCGCAGGCTCTCCCGCGCCTCGGGCGACAGCTCGGGTGTCTCCCTGACCTTCAGTTCGCGGCCGTCGAGGTTGCGGTGCGCGCCGCGCAGCCGCTCGGCGAGTGCGACGAACTCGGCGTTGAAGTCATGGCCCTCGGCGACCGTCACATGGGTCATGCCGGAGTTCCTGACGGCCTCGGCGGCGTCCGGCTGGCACGCCACCCGCACCTCGTGTCCGGCGGCCCGGCAGGCCCAGAGCAGCGGCACCATGTGGAAGTAGTGGGTGGCCAGGCCCCAGGGGACGAACAGAACCTTCATCGTTGGTTTCCTTTGCGCTGTGGTCTCGGGGCGGTGGGCGCGTCACTCACGCCGCGGCCCACCGCGCTCGGTTCCTGATCTCCTCGACCAGGGCCATGTGGCGCAGCAGCGTCGTGCCGTGGGCGGCGAAGCCGGCCGCGTCCCGGACCGCGTGCGCGAACGCGCGGACCAGGTTCGCGAACTGGTCGTCCGCGGGCAGGCTGCGCTCCTCGGTCCCGCTCTGCCGGGTGATCCGCAGGGTCGGCCGCAGGTCGGCGGGCGGCGTGTAGGCCCGCTGGAGGCTGATGCGGCCCTCGCTGCCCCAGATCGCGTACGTCGAGCGGTAGGCGGACTGGAAGCTGAAGGACAGCTCGGCGGGCACGCCGGCGGCGGACAGGAGCAGGGCGTTGCCGCCGAGGTCGATGCCCCGCCCGGTGTCCCGGCGCAGCACGGAGCCGGCCACGGTCAGCTCCTCGCCGAGGAAGAGCTGGGCGGCCCGCACCGTGTAGACGCCGACGTCGAGCAGCGCGCCGCCGCCCAGCTCGGGGCGGTAGCGCACGTCACCGGGGTCGCGGGGCGGGATGCCGAAGGCGCTGGAGAACAGCCGCGGCTCCCCGATCGCGCCGTCGTCCAGGAGCCGGCGTACGGCGGCGTGCTGGGAGTGGTGCAGGAACATGAAGCCGTCCATGATCCACCGACCGTGTCCTGCGGCGGTGGCCACCAGGTCCTCGGCCTCGGCGAGGCCGGTGGCGAGCGGCTTCTCCACCAGCACGTGCTTGCCGGCGGTCAGCGCGCGGCGCGCCCACGTGTGGTGCAGTCCGGTGGGCAGTGCGACGTAGACGGCGTCGACGTCGGGGCGGTCCACCAGCGCCTCGTAGCCCTGGACGGCGGCGCCGCCGAAGCGTGCCGTGAAGCGTTCCGCCTTGGCCGGGTCGCGGCTGGCGACGGCGGTCAGCCGGACCTCGGGGACCCGGCCCATGGCGGGCAGGGTGTGCCGCCAGGCGATGTCGGCGCAGCCGAGGACGCCGATCCGCAGGGGTGCGCCGGTCGTGTGGGGTGCCATGTCGCCCTCTCCCGTCACCAGAGGCTGTGGAGGCAGGCGAGCAGGCTGCGTGCCTCGACGTTCAGGTAGTGGCCGTGCCGCAGCAGCTCCATGAGCTGGCGCACCGTCATCCAGCAGAAGCCCTCGGGCACGTCGAGCGGGAAGTCCTGGGGTGCCTCGATGATCTGGTAGCGGGTCTGCGCGTGGTGGAAGCGCCCGCCCTCCTCCGACAGCACGGTGTCGAACCGCACCCGGTCGGGATCGGCCCCGGTGACCTCGGTGCGGAACGGCACCGGGCGGCCGCCGGCGCCCGCCGCGGGCAGTTGCACGGTCGGCGCGAGTTCCACGGTGTCCAGCAGGCCGGGTTCCGGCTGGGCCTTCACCAGCAGGTGCAGCACACCGTCCACGGCCCGGGCGAGGAAGGCCGCGCGGCCCTGCTCCAGGGGCGCGAGCAGCGGCTGGGTCCAACTGGTGACCTCGCGGTTGGCGGCCTTGACCCGGGCCCCGATGATCCGGAACGTGCCGCTGCCGTCGGTGCTGGTGATCTCGTCGTCGGTGCGGGTCCAGGTGCCGACGCCGGACAGCGGCACGAGCCGGGTGCGCCATTCGCTGCGGGTCTTCATCTCCGTGAACCAGCTCAGCAGTTCGGTGGTGGTGTGCAGGGGAGGCCCGGGGTCGGTGCCGTTGCGCGGGCAGGTGCCGTAGGAGCGCAGCAGGGCGGCCGTGAACGGGTCGTCGGCGGCCCGGACGGCCCCTTCGCCGGGCCCGCCGGACGGGGCGAGCGGCATGCAGGACAGCACCGTGCGGGCGTCCATGTTCACCAGGTTGTCGGTGCGCAGCAGTCTTCGGAGCTGGTGCAGCGACACCCAGTGGAAGTCCTCGTGCTCCGGGACGTCCCCGGTGGCCTCCACGACGATGTTGCGGTTGTGCTTGTGCCAGAACCAGGAGCCCTGCTCGGACTGGAGCACGTCCACGAGGACCCTGCCGCGGCCGGGGCCGCGGAAGAACTCCAGGTAGCGGGTGGTACCGCCGCGGTGCACCCGGGTGTAGTTGCTGCGGGTGGCCTGGATGGTCGGCGAGAGCTGGAGGGTGTTGATGTTGCCCGGTTCCATCTTGGCCTGCATCAGGAAGTGCAGTTCGCCGTCGAACCGTTGGGCGAGGATGCCGAGGATGCCGATCTCGGGCTGGTGGATGATGGGCTGGTGCCAGGTGGCGGCCCCCTGGGCGCCGTCGGCCGCGACGTGCAGTCCCTCGATGGTGAAGAACCGGCCGCTGGTGTGTCCGAGGTTGCCGCTCTCCGGGTCGAACCGCCAGTCGTCGAGCGCGGCGAACGGGATCCGCTCCACCTCGAACCGGTTGGCCTTCTGCCGTCCGGCCCACCAGACGTCGAAGGCGACGGTGGACGCGAGGTCGTCGCGGCCGGCCACGGAGGTGGCGAAGGGTGCCATCGTGTTCACGGCGCCTCCGTGTCCCGGGCCGTCGCGTACGGTGCTGATCCGGGCACTGTGACCTTCCCGTTCCGTCGTGGAGGTGCTGCGTTCGTCGTCCGTACGAGCTCTTCGACACGGCGCACCGCGTCGCTCAGCGGGGGCTGGGCCAGGTTCTCCCGCCGCAGGTCGCCGGCCGCCTCGGCCCAGCGTTCCTCGGTGAGCAGGGCCGCAACGGACCCGGTCAGCTCGGCGAGCGGGCCGGGCCGGGTGATCTCGGAGGGGTGCGCGCCGAGGCCGATGCCGGCTCCGACGGCGGCGATGCGCTCGGCGTTGAACGCGTGCCCGGGGCCCTGCGGGGCGATCACCTGCGGCACGCCGAGCGCGGCGGCGGTCAGGATGCTGCCGGCTCCCCCGGTGTTGACGGAGACGGCGCAGGTCGGCAGGACGGCGCCGAGCGGCAGATCCGTCATGACCCGGGTCCCGGCGGGCAGGGCGCCCACGGCGTCGCGGTCGGCGGCCGTGACGGCGACGACCAGTTCCACGTCCAGGGCACCCAGCGCCTCTGCGATGGCCGAGACGGGGTGCCGGCCTCCGGTGCGCACGAGGGCCTGCGACGTCGACCAGGACACGCACACCCGGGGCCGCCCGGCCGGTTGGGTGAGCCACCCGGGCAGCACACCGGAGCCGTTGTAGGGCACGTACCGGGTGGTGTGCCGGGTGGGCACGGCGGCCGTCTGGAGGCTGGGCGGGCAGGCCGAGATGCTGAACGGGCTGTAGTCGGCGCGCACCTCGGCGCCGAACCGCTCGTAGAGCGCGGTGAGGCCGGCGGGCCACCGTTCGACGGGGCCGCCATAGCCGGCGAAGTTCGTCAGCGACGGCTCCTGCGGGCCCCACATGTGGTGCACCAGTGGAACCGACGCCACCTCGCAGACCAGCGGCGCGACCATCGTGATCGGGTCGCTCACCACGACGTCGGGGCGCCAGCCGCGCACGAACGCGACGAGCTCGTCGGCCATCGCCTCCGCGGCCCTGGTGTGCGGCGCGGTGCGCAGTCCGCCGTGCCACTTCCTGAGGTCGGGGTCCATCCGGCCGAGTTCCGCGAAGGACGCCGGGTTTCTCCCGAGCCGGTCCCTGATCTCCCTGTCCGCGTCCGCGATGGCCGCCATGAGGTCGTAGGACCCGCCGACGACCGCGGTGGTGAGGCCCGATCGCACGACGAGGTCCGTGACCGGGGGCTGTCCCGCGATGCAGACGTCGTGGCCGGCGGTCCGCAGCGCCCAGGCCAGGGGCACCATCGGGAAGTAGTGACCAGCCGCGGCCGCCGGAATGAACAGTGCGCGCATCAATGCTCCGTTGTCGCCTACGGTCGCTTTCGGTCGCTGGACGCCAAAACGGCAGCCCGGCTGAACGCGGGGCGGCCGTGGGTACCGTGCTGAGGGAACTCAGCACACCAAGGGCGGCTAAAGCGGGGGCGATGCACCTCTAAAGCGGGGGGTGCGGGCGTCGGCACCCGGTGCCGCGGACGGCTGCCGGGACGTCTTGCGGCAGGTCACGGTGGTGCCCGGGGCCGCCGCGGCGGCCGACCGCGCAAGCTGCGGTATAGAGCCGCTTAAGAGCTCTTTCCCAGTATGGACCAGGCCGTGTGCCAGTGGGCACGAACCGGGCCGAACGCCGGCCTGCCGACCGGCACCACTCAAGCTCGGGCACCACGGACGGGGGCGGATTCCTGCACGACGTCGGCCGCCGGGACGCCAGGACCCGTGAACCCCGCCCCGCCGGCGCCGTGCCGAAGGGCTCGGGATTCCGCGAGCTTCCGGACCGCTTGAAGGACGAGCTCCAGATGACGAACGAGGACAGGCTCCGCGACTATCTCAAGCGGGTGGCCACCGAGCTGCACCAGACCCGTCAGCGACTCCTGGAAGCCAGGTCGGCCGGCCAGGAGCCGATCGCCGTCGTGGCGATGAGCTGCCGCTACCCGGGCGGCGTGCGCTCGCCCCAGGACCTGTTGCGGCTGGTCCTCGACGGCACGGACGCCGTCGCGAAGCTCCCGGCGGCCCGCGGCTGGACCGAGGACCTCTACGACCCGGACCCCGACGCGCCGGGCAGGATCTACGTCCGCGAGAGCGGGTTCCTCGACGACGCCGAGCACTTCGACGCCGAGTTCTTCGGGATCAGCCCGCGCGAGGCGCTGGCGATGGACCCGCAGCAGCGGCTGCTGCTTGAGGTGTCCTGGGAGGCGCTGGAGCGTGCCGGGATCCCGCCGGCGACCCTGCGGGGCTCGCGCGCCGGAGTCTTCACGGGCGTGATGTACGGCGACTACGGCGCCCGCTTCACCGGCCGGGCTCCGGAGGACCTGGAGGCGTACCTGGCGACCGGCAGCTCCTACAGCGTGGTGTCGGGCCGGGTCGCCTACACCTTCGGCTTCGAGGGCCCGGCGGTCAGCGTGGACACGGCGTGTTCGTCGTCGCTGGTGGCACTGCACCTGGCCTGCCAGGCGCTGCGCAGCGGTGAGTGCGAACTGGCGCTGGCCGGCGGCGTCACGGTGATGTCCTCGCCCGCGAGCATGATCGAGTTCAGCAGGCAGCACGGCCTGGCGCCGGACGGCCGGTGCAAGCCGTTCTCGGCGGCCGCCGACGGCACGGCCCTGGGCGAGGGCGTCGGCGTGCTGCTGGTGGAGCGGCTGTCGGACGCGCGGCGCAAGGGCCACCCGGTGCTCGCGGTGGTGCGCGGCTCCGCCGTCAACCAGGACGGTGCGAGCAGCCAGTTGTCCGCGCCCAACGGCCCCGCCCAGCAGCGTGTCATCGAGGCGGCGCTCGCCGCCGCCCGGTTGACGGCCGCCGACATCGACGCGGTGGAGGCGCACGGTACCGGCACCACCCTCGGGGACCCCATCGAGGCGCAGGCGCTGCTGGCCGCCTACGGGCAGGAGCGTGCTGCGGACCGGCCGCTGTGGCTCGGCTCGGTCAAGTCCAACATCGGCCACACGCAGGCAGCAGCCGGTGTCGCCGGTGTGATCAAGATGGTGGCGGCCATGGGCCACGGGGTGCTTCCGCGGACCCTGCACGTCGACGAGCCGTCGCCGCACGTCGACTGGGAGACCGGTGCCGTACGCCTGCTGACCGAGGCCGAGCCGTGGCCGGCGGCTGCGGGAGCGGACCGGCCGCGGCGGGCCGCGGTGTCCTCGTTCGGCATCAGCGGCACCAACGCCCACGTCATCCTGGAAGCCGCTCCCGAGCCCGCCGCGCAGGACGGTGGGGCGCCGGTGCAAGGCGGCGCGACGGCCGCTTCGACGGAGCCCGCCTCGGCGGAGGCCGGCACGGCGGAGGCCGGCACGGCGGAGGCCGGCACGGCGGAGACCGGCACGGCGGAGACCGGCACGGCCGCCGGTGGGCAGGAGTCGGCGGCGCCGGAGGCAGCGGCCGCGCCGGTGGTGTGCCCGGTACCGGTGGCGCCGTGGGTGCTGTCGGCCAAGTCCGAGCAGGCGCTGCGCGCCCAGGCCGCCCGGCTGCGGGACTTCGCCGCCGCCCATCCTGGTCTCGGCACCGGTGACATCGCGTACGCCCTGGCCACCACGCGTACCCATTTCACGCACCGCGCCGCCGTGGCCCCCGCCGCCGACGACCGGGACGCCTTCCTCGCCGGACTCGACGCCCTCGCCGAGGGCCGATCGAACCCGGCGCTCGTACGGGGCGCGAGCCGCGGTGACGAGGGCAAGGTGGCTTTTCTGCTGTCGGGGCAGGGCAGTCAGCGGCCGGGTATGGGCCGCGAGTTGTACGAGACGTTCCCCGTGTTCGCCGCCGCGCTCGACCAGGTCTGCCACCTGCTCGACGCCCAGCTCGGACGGTCACTCAAAGACATCATGTTCGCCCCGGACGACACACCCGAGGCAGCACTACTCCACCAGACCCAATACACCCAGACCGCCCTCTTCGCCTTCCAAGTCGCACTCTTCCGACTCCTGGAACACTGGGGCATC
>NZ_BNCD01000007.1 GCF_014656295.1 Streptomyces sulfonofaciens | reverse complement strand
CGATCGCGGCGCGCAGGCCGTCGCCCCACGGCACGCGCCTGCGGCCGCGTCCTGGCGCGCGGCGCCCGCGTCCACCACGGACGCGGCGTTCACCACGGCGGAGACGACCGTTCGGCGCCCTGACGCGTCCGGGGACTGCACACGGTGCAGGACGATGGCTCCCCGGCCGACGGTCAGGGGGCCCGGCCGGAGGGCCGACGGCGCGGCGGCGGTGGGGGGCGCACCGGCCGGTGCCCCGGCGGCGGGACGGCTCCGGCGGCGCCCGGGCAACCGGAGGGAGCGGCCGCGCTCCGCCCCCCGTCCACGCCGTGCGGCCCTGCCCACCCGTGCGGGGCGCATGGCGCGCAGATGGGCGCGGGCCCGCCAGACGCCCGCCGTCGCCGCGGCCATCACCAGCAGGGGCAGGCGTACGGCCGCGCCCGACCGGACGGGCCGGAGCACGCCACCGTCCGCATAGGCCGCCGTCGCCACGGCGACCAGCAGATATCCCACCAGCACGCCCCACCAGGCGATGCCCGGCGAGGGCCAGGTCCCCCGGTACGACGGAACGCTCCTGGCCACCGCCCCCGTGTCCCCGGGCCCGGATGCGGCGGCCGGCCCTGCGGCCTCCGGCCCGGACCGGTCCCGCACACTCCCGCGGCCCTGTCCGCCGCCCCGCTCGCGGCCCGCCGCGCCCACCGGACCGGCCGCGCCCACCGGACCCGCGGTGCGGCGCGAGCCTCGGCCGCGGTGCTCCGGTTCCGGGCTCGCCGCCTCGTGGGCCGCCCGGTACACGAGCCACAGCGGCAGCACCGCCAGGAGCAGCGGGGTGACGGCCACCGGGGCGGGGGTGCCGGAGAGCGTGCCGGTCCTCAGCAGTTCCACCCCGTGGGCGAGGAGCCAGAGGGAGGCCGCGACACGGAGCGCACCGCCGAGCCCGCTGTCGGGGTACGGGGAGCCGATCCACAGGACCATCGCGAGTGCGGCCAGCAGGCCGAGGCCGAGACCCGCCGCGAGGGCCCCGCCCAGCAGGGCCGCGAGCGGGCCGGGTGCGCGTTCCGGGGTCCGGGAGAGCTCGGCGAGCAGGGGCGGCAGGGTCACTCTGCGGTTGATCATCTGGGTCACGTCCGCCATGCTCCCAATGACTCCGGCATTTACGACGCAACGGTCACATATCGGAAGTGTCGATCACACGGGCGCATGCGTTTCCCGGCATCCCGCGGCACCCTGGGCCGACCGGACGGCCTCGCTCCCGCAAGCCCCGCCGGACCCTCCGCCGCCGCAAGCCCCGCGGCCCCGCCGGAGGAGCCGGCGCCTCCCGGACGGTCGAACAAGGACCGGGGCACGGCAGGGGCACGGCCAGGGCACCGTTCCGGGCGCGGGCAGGGGCACGGGCACGGCACCCTTCCGGGCACAGGCAGGGGCGGGGCAGGGCACAGCCAGGGGCAGGCGGGCGAGAACGCCAAGGGCCCGCACCCCGTGGCGGGGTGCGGGCCCGGTGCGGGGCTGACGGGTGTCAGCCGAGGAGTTCGCGAGCCAGGCGCGCCGTCTCGGTCGGGGTCTTGCCGACCTTGACCCCGGCGGCCTCCAGGGCCTCCTTCTTCGCCTGGGCCGTGCCGGACGAACCGGACACGATGGCGCCCGCGTGGCCCATCGTCTTGCCCTCGGGCGCGGTGAAGCCCGCCACGTAGCCGACGACCGGCTTGGTGACGTGCGCCTTGACGAAGTCGGCCGCCCGCTCCTCCGCGTCGCCGCCGATCTCGCCGATCATCACGATCAGGTCGGTGTCGGGGTCGGCCTGGAACGCCTTGAGCGCGTCGATGTGGGTGGTGCCGATCACCGGGTCGCCGCCGATGCCGACCGCCGTCGAGAAGCCGATGTCCCGCAGCTCGTACATCATCTGGTACGTCAGCGTGCCGGACTTCGACACCAGGCCGATACGGCCGGGCTTGGTGATGTCACCGGGGATGATGCCGACGTTGGACTGGCCGGGCGTGATGATGCCGGGGCAGTTGGGGCCGATGATCCGGGTCTTGTTGCCCTTCTTGCCCGCGTAGGCCCAGAAGGCCGCCGAGTCGTGCACCGCGATGCCCTCGGTGATCACGACGGCCAGCGGGATCTCCGCGTCGATCGCCTCGACGACGGCGTCCTTGGTGAACTTCTCGGGAACGAAGATCACCGTGACATCGGCGCCGGTCTTCTCGACGGCCTCCTTGACGGAGCCGAAGACGGGGATGTCCGTCCCGTCGAAGTCGACGGAGGTGCCGGCCTTGCGCGGGTTGACGCCGCCGACGATGTTCGTGCCGTCGCCGAGCATCAGCCGCGTGTGCTTCATGCCGGTCGCACCGGTCATGCCCTGGACGATGACCTTGCTGTCCTTGGTGAGGAAGATAGCCATGGCTTGCTGATCGTTTCCTTGTCGTCGGGTGGGAGACGCGCGGCGTCAGCGCGCGGCGGCTGCGAGCTCGGCAGCCTTGTCGGCCGCGCCGTCCATGGTGTCCACCCGCTGGACGAGGGGGTGGTTGGCGTCGGAGAGGATCTTGCGACCCAGCTCGGCGTTGTTTCCGTCGAGGCGCACGACGAGCGGCTTGGTGACGTCCTCACCCTTGTTCTTCAGCAGCTCCAGGGCCTGCACGATGCCGTTGGCGACCTCGTCGCAGGCGGTGATGCCGCCGAAGACGTTGACGAAGACGGACTTGACGTCCGGGTCGCCCAGGATGATCTCCAGGCCGTTGGCCATCACCTGGGCGGAGGCGCCGCCGCCGATGTCCAGGAAGTTGGCGGGCTTCACGCCGCCGTGCTGCTCGCCCGCGTAGGCGACGACGTCCAGGGTGGACATCACCAGGCCCGCGCCGTTGCCGATGATGCCGACCTCGCCGTCCAGCTTGACGTAGTTGAGGTTCTTGGCCTTGGCGGCGGCCTCCAGCGGGTCGGCCGCGGCCTTGTCCTCCAGGGCCTCGTGGTCGGGCTGGCGGAAGCCGGCGTTCTCGTCGAGGGAGACTTTGCCGTCCAGCGCGATGACCCGGCCGTCGGCGGTCGTGACCAGCGGGTTCACCTCGACGAGGAGGGCGTCCTCCGTGATGAAGACGGTCCACAGGGTCTTCAGGACGTCGGCCACCTGGCCGGCGACCTCCTCGGGGAACCGGGCCGCGGCGACGATCTCGCGGGCCTTCTCGTCGGTCACGCCGTCGATGGCGTCGACCGGGATCCTGGCAAGCGCCTCGGGCTTGGTGGCCGCGACCTCCTCGATGTCCATGCCGCCCTCGACGGAGGCCATGGCGAGGAAGGTGCGGTTGGTGCGGTCCAGCAGGAAGGAGACGTAGTACTCCTTCTCGATGTCCGCCGTCTGGGCCAGCATGACCTTGTGGACCGTGTGGCCCTTGATGTCCATGCCGAGGATCTGGCCGGCCTTGACGACCGCGTCGTCGGGGTCGGCGGCCAGCTTCACGCCGCCCGCCTTGCCGCGGCCACCGGTCTTGACCTGCGCCTTGACGACGGCACGGCCGCCCAGTCGCTCGGCCACCTCGCGCGCCGCCTCAGGCGTGTCGATGACTTCACCGGCCAGCACCGGTACACCGTGCTTGGCGAAGAGGTCCCTCGCCTGGTACTCGAACAGGTCCACGCGCGTCCGTCCCTATCGTGATCTCGCCGCTTGGCGTCGGCTGTCTGCCCCCCACGGCCTCGGAGGCGTGGGGGGTACCCGCATCTCGTGGGCGTGCCGCAAGGGGCAACGTGACTGCACTGTCACTGCTGTCTCCGCCGTCACCGTCACTGCTCGGGATCTCCCGGTGCCCCAGGGGCACGGGAGGTGCCTCCACCCCACAACCCTCGGGCCGGGGGGTGGCGACGCCGGGTGGCGTACACCGTGACCGGGCACGCGGCATGTCCGGATGGCAGGTTATCGCCGTCGGCAGGCGCGCCCTAAATCACGGATCACACCGCGGCGGTGATACCGGTCACAGGAAGCCGATAGCCACCACCCCACCAATTGTGTATGACTTGCACGCGAACCGTCACAGAACCTCCCCACGAGGTGTCCGGAAAGCCGTCTTGTCACCCAACCGCGTTGCTTGAAAACTGACTTGAGCAGTACGCATCAGGAGAAAAGGCACATCGCTTGGCCCGGGCGGGGGGTCCGGTCGGGTGTGGACGGGGGAAGCCTGATTGCGTCGGGCGTGACCGTGCGTGGGCGCGGGCATGCACGCCGTGCACGGGGGCTGTCCCCTCCCGCCGCCTCTTGGTGCCCTCTCATCCGGTACCGGAAGGGATAGGAGGGGTAATGCCGACGATCCCGTCGTACCCCGGCGTCTACGTAGAAGAGCTTCCCAGCAGCGTACGCACCGTCCAGACCGTCACCACCTCGGTCACCGCCTTCGTGGGCCACACCCGCCGCGGGCCGCTGGACCAACCGATCCGCGTCACCGGCTTCGCCGACTTCGAGCGCCGCTTCGGCGGGCTGAGCGCGCGCAGCGCCGTCGGCCACGCCGTCCACCAGTTCTTCGGCAACGGCGGCACGGTCGCCGTCGTCGTACGGGTCGCGAAGGCGGGCAGCGGCAAGGCCGCCGGCGTCACGCTCAGGTCCACCCAGGGCCGCGGCGAGTGTGACGCACTCGCCGTGCACGCACGGGAACCCGGCGTGTGGGGCAACGGGCTGCGCGTCCTCGTCGACTACGACACGGCCCGAGGTGATGAAACCTTCAATCTCCGGGTGCACGACACCAGGGGCGACGCCCGCGAGGTCTTCACCGACCTCTCCGCCCGCGCCTCGGACGACCGCTTCGCGGAGACCGTGGTCAACGCGGGCTCCCGGCTGATCCGCGTCGAGGTGCTCGGCGACGACCGGCCCGACCCCTCGGGCACCGTCTCCAAGCCGTTCGGCCACCGTCTGCCGAACCTGGCGGTCGACCTCACCGTCAAGATCGGCGACACCGAGCGCGAGTTCACGCTGCACGACCCGGACACCGACGGCGAGGCCCCGGGCAGCGTCGCCGAACTGGCCCATCTGCTGGAGCGCAAGCTGCGTGCCCAGCCGGACGCGCCGGGCAGGCACGCCTTCGCGGGCGCCGAGGTCACCGCCTTCGGCCCGGGGGCCTCTGCCGGCGGCGGCCGGGGCAGGCTCCAGGTCGTCGCCGGTTCGACCGATCCGCGCGACCTGGTCCGCTTCGTCGGCGAGTGCGCCAACGACCTGGGCCTCGAAGCCTCCGTGAACCCCCCGGTCTTCCCGCTGGACGGCGGCGAGGACGGCGGGGCGCCCGGGCCGCGCGACCTGATCGGCAGCGAGGCCGCCAAGACCGGCATCCAGGCGCTGCGGGACGTGGACGACGTCAACCTGCTGGTCCTGCCCGAGCTGGCCGGGTACGAGTCGACGGACGACATCGTCACCGTCGTCTCCGCGGCCCAGCGGCTCTGCGCGGAGCGGCGGATCTTCCTGCTGGTCGACGCGCCGGGCACCTGGGCCAGTGCGGACGCGGCGCGCGCCGGCATCGCCGCGTTCGAGCCGGTACGCGACAGCCACGCGGGCCTGTACTTCCCGCACATCCAGCTCACCGACCCGCTCACCGGGCGGCTGCGGTCCTTCCCGCCGTCCGGCGCGCTCGCCGGGGTGTTCGCGCGCACGGACAGTGAGCGCGGCGTGTGGAAGGCGCCGGCCGGCACCGAGGCACGGCTCGCGGGCGTGCGCTCGCTCACGGTCAGGCTCACCGACCGCGAGATGGGCCTGCTGAACCCGCTCGGCATCAACTGCCTGCGCATGTTCCCGGTGGTGGGCCCGCTGGTGTGGGGCGCCCGCACGCTCCAGGGCGCGGACGCGCTGGACAGCGAGTGGTCCTACGTCCCGGTGCGGCGCCTCGCGCTGTACGTGGAGGAGTCCCTGCGGCGCGGTCTGCAGTGGGTGGTCTTCGAACCGAACGGCGAACAGCTTTGGCAGCAGATCAGGCTGGGCGCCTCCGCGTACCTCAACAACCTCTTCCGGCGGGGCGCGTTCAAGGGCACCACTCCCCGCGAGGCGTACTTCGTGCAGTGCGACGGGGACACGACGACCGACGAGGACATCGCGAACGGCGTGGTGAACGTCCTGGTCGGCATCGCCCCCGTGAAACCGGCCGAGTTCGTGGTCGTGAAGATCCAGCAGCTCGCCGGCCGGTTCGCTCCGTGAGGTGCCGCGTGCGCGGCCGGCGGCAGCAGAGGAACATGAGGGACGCAGAGGAATCCGATGGCTGAATTCATCGTCAACGCCCATCGCTTCGACCCGTACAAGAACTTCAAGTTCCTGGTGCTCTGGGACGGGCGGACGGTCGCGGGCATCAGCAAGATCAGCCCGCTGAAGCGGACCACCGAGGTGGTCAAGCACCGGCACGGCGGCGATCCCAGCTCGCCGCGCAAGTCGCCCGGCCGCTCGGAGTTCGAGGGCGTCACCCTGGAGCGCGGGGTCACCCACGACCCGGAGTTCGACCGCTGGGCCAACAAGGTCTGGCAGGTCGGCGCGGGCCTCGGTGCCGAGGTGTCGCTGGCCGACTTCCGCAAGGACATCGTCATCCAGGTCCTCAACGAGGCCGGCCAGGTCGCCGTGTCGCACAAGCTCTACCGCACCTGGCCGAGCGAGTACCAGGTGCTGGGCGAGTTGGACGCCAACGCCAACGCGGTGGCCATCCAGAGCCTGAAGCTGGAGTGCGAGGGCTGGGAGCGCGACTACGAGGTGCCCGAGCCCGAAGAGCCCTCCTTCACCCACCCGGCCTGAGCACGGGGTGGAACATGACGGTCACGGGGCCTGCCGAGCTGCTGGCCACCTGGGAGGCGGGGCTCGCCGCCCGGGCGGCCGCCCGGGCTCGCCTGCTGCACCGGGCGGCCCGCCCGGAGGCGGACGACGAGGCGCTGGCGGCGCTGCCGGTCGGCGCGCGGGAAGCGGACCTCCTCGCGCTGCGCCGGGCGCTGTTCGGCGAGCGGATGCAGGTGCGCCTGGAGTGCACCGCGTGCGGCGCGGCGATGGAGTTCGAGCTGGCCGCGGACCGGTTCGCCGAGCGGTTCGGCGGGGACGCGGCCGCCCGCGGGAGCGGTGGACCGCTGCGGGTCTCGGTGGACGGCTGGGAGGTCGTGTTCCGGCCGCCCCGCGTCGCGGACGTCACCGCGGCTGCGGGTGCGGCGCACGGTGCGGCGTCCGGGGACGCGGCGCGGCGCGCGCTGCTGCTGCGCTGCCTGGACTCCGTGCTGCGGGACGGTGCGCCGCTCGACGCGGAGACGGCCGTCGACCTGCTGCCCGCGTCGGTGCAGCGGGCGCTCGCGGAGGCCGCGGAGCGCGCCGACCCGGGTGCCGACGTGACGTTCGGCATCGGCTGCCCCGAGTGCGGCGAGGTCACCCGGGCCGAGCTGGACATCGCGTCGTACCTGTGGACCGAGCTGGATGCCTGGGCCCGCGATCTGCTGCTCGACGTCCATCTGCTCGCCTCCTCCTACGGGTGGAGCGAGCCGGAGATCCTGGCGCTCAGCCCGCTGCGGCGCCGCTACTACCTGGAGCTGTGTGCCGATGCCTGAGCAGACTGCGGGAAGCCGGGGAGCCAAGGCAGGCGGATCCGCTCCCGGTGGGTCCAGTGGGTCCGGTGGGTCCGGTGCGGACGGCGGGTCCGGTGCGGCGGGCGGTGGGGCCGGTGCGGCGGGCGGTGGGGCCGCGCCCGGGTCCGGTGGCCCTCCGCACGGCGGGCCGGACTTCTTCGACCGGCTGCTGGCCCGCCATGTGCCCTCCGCGCGGGCGGCGGACGGCGTGGTGCGGGTACGGCCGCGCCTGCCGGGCCCCTTCGAGCGGATCGACGCGTTGCCCGGCGGCGCGGACGACGTCGGCGGGGACGAGGGGGCGGGTGCGCCGTGGCCCGCCGCGCACGAGTCCGGCACCCGGCCCGGCGAGCCGGGGCGGGCGCTCCGCGAGATCCGCACCGAGCACGAGCGGACGGTCCTGAGCACCCCGCCGCGGTCGGAGCACGAGGCCCACGCCGACCGCGGAACGCGACGGCCGGCCGCCGCACCGGCCCTGCTGCGGCCCGCCGCCTCCCCCACCCCGCACGGCGGGTGGCCCGCGGAGCCCGGACGGCCGGGCGACGGGCGGGACGGCGGGGCATCGGACGCCGGAGCAGGACCCGCCGCCGCGGCGCCACGGCCGGGTGCGGTGCTCCCACCGACGTCCGCGTCCTGGCCGCCGCGGCCCGCCCCGGCGGCCGATGCCGCCCCGACGGCGCGTGGGACGGCGCGCGCCGCGGGCGCCCGGCGCGGGCCGCGCGGCGGCGAGCGGGTGGTGCATGTGCAGATCGGACGGCTGGAGGTGAGCGCGGGCGGGACGGCGCCCGACACGGGGCGTGCGGCTGCGGCTCCGGTGCGGCGCGGGCCGGTCCTGAGCCTTGAGGACTACCTCACCGGGCGCGGGCGCGGCGACGGGGCACCCCGGTGAGCGCGGCGGCCCGCGCCGGAGGGGCCGGGGGAAGGGTGACGGGGACCGGGGGAAGAACGCCATGAGCAACGCACTCGCCATCGCACATGTCACCCAGGCCCTGGCCCTGCTGGTGGAGAACAACCTCCGGCCCGAGATCGACATGGCCGTCTCCGTGGAGACCCGCAAGCCACCTGCCGAGCCGCCGCCCGAGCCGACCATCAACGTCTTCCTCTACCAGGTCACGCCGAACGCGCACCTGCGCAACAACGACCTGGTCACCCGCGCCGCGGACGGCACCCTCCTCAAGCGTGCCGCAGCCGCGCTCGACCTGCACTACGTGATCAGCGCCTACGGCGAGGAGAACGAACTGGTCGGGCAGCGTCTGATCGGCTCCGTGGTCCGCACGCTGCACGAGTTCCCCGCGCTCCCCCGCGACGTCGTCGAGGCCGCCGCGCAACTCCCGTACCTCCAGGGCAGCGACCTGGCCGACGCACCGCAGCGGGTGCGGTTCACGCCGCAGGTCATGGACGTCGACGAGACCTCCAAGCTCTGGGGAATGCTCTACCAGACCCCTTACACGCTGTCCGTGGTCTACCAGGCGACGCTGGTACTGATCGACGGCCGTGAGCAGCCCGTCCCGGCCAGGCCGGTGGAGCGCAGCACCGTACGGGTCCTGCCGTTCGGTGCGCCCGGCGCGCCGGTGCCGCCGCGGGCGGGCAGTGGTGCGGGCGTTCTCGGCGGCGCGGGACACGCGGGGGCGGCGGACAGCGGGGACGGCACGCCGGCGCGCGGTGCCGCGGACGCCGGCGGGCTCGTGGACGGTGGGCCTACGGAGCCGGGCGGGCGGGGACCGGCCGGCGGCGGCCGGGCCCGCAAGGCGGGCGGATCCACGGCGAAGAAGGCCAGGTCCCCTGCGAAGGCCGCCCAGCCGCCCGCCAAGGCCGTCACGAGGAAGGCAGCCGCGAAGAAGACCGCCGCGAAGCGGACCAGACGCGCCACCGGGCCCGAGGGCCCCGCGGACGGGGAGGGCTGAGGCATCGTGCGGCGACCGGGCGGGGGCACCGGCGAGGACCGTCGGGCGCGGGAAGAGGGGGCGGACATGGGCGGCGGCGCGCACGGGACGGCCGCGCAGACGGACGGTGCCGGGGCCCCGGCACTCGCCGCCGCACTCCGGCGCGTCCTGGCCCGCGTCGACGCCCACGCGCTGCGCGCGGGGCGGGGGGCGAAGGCGGCGACCGCCGGCCCCCGGGCGACCGGCCCTGCCCCGGACGGCGCCGCGGACCGTCAGAAGGCCACCAGGGCCACCAAGGCCATCGCTGACACCGCGGACCCCGAGGCCACCGCGGACACCGCGGACCCCGAGGCCACCGCGGACACCGCGGACACCGCGGACCCCGAGGCCACCGCGGACACCGCGGAACGGAACCCCGCAGGGCAGGGCGCGCTGCCACGCGTCGCGCACGGTGCCGTCGCGCGCGACGCGTCGGGTGCGGCACTGGACGCGCTGGTCGGCTGCTTCGGGCTGACCCCGTTCGAGCGGGACGTCGTCGTGCTCAGCGCGGCGACCGAGCTGGACCCGGGCGCGGGCGCGCGGTGCGCGGCGGCGAGCGGGCATCCGGAGCGCGCGTACCCGACGTTCGCGCTGGCGCTGGCCGCGCTCGACGCGCCGCACTGGAGCGCCCTGACCCCGGTCGCCCCGCTGCGCCGCTGGCGCCTGGTGGAGCCGGATCCGGCCGACCCGGCCGGGCTCACCACCTCCCGGCTCCGCCTCGACGAGCGGATCCTGCACTTCCTGCTGGGCTCGCCGTACCTGGACACCCGGCTGCACGGCCTGCTGCGCCGCTGCGCCGCGCCCGAGACGCTGCCCCCCTCCCACGACCTCGCCGCGACCCGCGTCGCCTCGGGCTGGGCGGCCGGCTCCCGGCCCGACGCGCCGCTGCTCGTCGAGCTGGTCGGCGGCGACCTGCGGACCCGTGCGGAGATCGCGGCGGCCGCGGCGGCCCGCTCGGGGCTCGGGCTGTACGCGATGGCGGCCGACGACGTACCGACCGACCCCGCGGCCCGCGACCGCCTCGCCCGGCTGTGGCAGCGCGAGGCCGTGCTGCTGCCCGCCGCGCTGCTCCTGGAGACCGGCGAACTCGAACGCGACCAGCGGGCGGCGACGGAGGCGTTCGTGGCCGGTGCCGCGGTGCCGCTCGTGGTCTCCTGCGACGAGCCTCGCCCGACCGACCGGCCGCGCGGCGAGCGGGTCGCCGTGCCCCCGCTGGACGACGACGAGCAGTTCGAGCTGTGGGCGGGCGCCTTCGCGGACGTGCCCGAGCTGGCGGAGCACGACCTTCGGACGCTGGTCGCGCAGTTCCGACTGCCGCCGCACGTCGTCAGGGCCGCCGCCGCGGCCGTACGCCGTGATCTGGGCGGCGTCCACGACGGCCACGGGTCCGACCCGGCACGGCTGGCCTGGCGGGCCGGGCTCAGCGAGGCCCGGCTCGGCATGGACGAACTGGGCCGGCGGATCGAGCCCACCGCGGGCTGGGACGACCTGGTGCTCGGCGACGGCCAGGTCCGGGTGCTGCGGGAGGTCGTGGCGCACGTCCGCAGGCGGGCGACGGTCCACCAGCAGTGGGGCTTCGCGCGGACACTGCGCCGCGGCCTCGGCGTGACCGCGCTGTTCGCGGGCGGCTCCGGCACCGGCAAGACCCTGGCGGCCGAGGTGATGGCGAAGGAGCTGGGCCTCGACCTCTTCGTCATCGACCTCTCCCAGGTGGTGTCGAAGTACATCGGCGAGACCGAGAAGAACCTCCGCAGGGTCTTCGACGCGGCCGAACGCGGGGGCGCCCTGTTGCTGTTCGACGAGGCCGACGCGCTCTTCGGCAGGCGCAGCGAGGTCAAGGACAGCCACGACCGGTACGCCAACCTGGAGGTCAGCTACCTGCTGATGCGCATGGAGGCGTACCGGGGCCTGGCGGTACTCACGACGAACATGAAGAAGGCCCTGGACCCGGCGTTCATGCGCCGGATCCGCTTCGTGGTCGACTTCCCGTTCCCCGCGCGGAGCGAGCGCGCCGAGATCTGGCGCCGGGTGGTGCCGCCGCAGGCCCCCGTCAAGGACCTCGACCACGATCTGCTCGCCCAGCTCACCGTGGCCGGCGGCTCGATCCGCAACATAGCGCTGTCGGGCGCGTTCCTCGCCGCGGAGGAGGGCGAGCAGCTCGGTATGCGGCACATGCTGGCGGCGGCGCGCACGGAGTACCTGAAGCTGGAGCGGTCCCTGACGCCCTCGGAGGTGCGGGGATGGGTGTGAACGAGTTTCGAGGCGGGGCGTTCCCGGGGGCCCGGGGGCCAGAAGCGGACGGTACGGATCAGGGCCGGGGGCGTGCACCCGGCGGGCGAGCCGGAGGACCCGGAAGGTCCGGCGCACGGCCTCCAGTGGTGTCCCGGCCGGCCCCGGACCAACCCGAGACGTTCCGCGTCGACATCGGCGAGCTCGTGCTCACCGGCTTCGCCCGCACCATCGACCCCGACCGCGTCACGGCCGCGTTCGAGGCGGAGCTGGGGCGCCTGGTGCGGGAGCGGGGCGTGCCGCTCGCCGCGGACGGCGGCGCCCGGGCGCTGGACGTGCTCGGCGGGCTGCCGCCGCTGCCCGCGAACCTGACGTCGCGACGGCTCGGCCAGGAGCTGGCCCGCGCGGTGCACGACGGCCTAGCGGGCCGGGGGCAGGCACGATGAGCACCTCGGAGCGGCCCGCGCAGGAGGCCAAGGCGGCGCGTGACCGCCGCAGGAAGCGCAAGGAGCGTGCCTCTTCGCATGCGTTGGAGCCGAAGAACGTCGTCAGCGGCGCCGGCCAGCCTCTGGACCTGTCCGTCCGCCGGGATCTTGAGGAGCAGCTCGGCCACGACCTGAGCCGGATCCGCCTGCACACCGACCGCTCCGCGGGCGCGCTCACCGACATGCTCGGCGCCGACGCGGTCGCCGTCGGCCAGGACATCTTCTTCCGCGAGGGCGCCTTCAGCCCCGGCACCACCGACGGCCGCCGCCTGCTCGCCCACGAGCTCCTGCACACCGTGCAGAACCCCGACGGCCTCGGCGCCCTGCGCGCCGGCCGCGACCTGGGCGCCGTCTCCCTGCCGCAGCAGGCGATCGAACGCGAGGCGGAGTCAGCGGCACAGGAGCTGGCGGACCCGTCCCGCGCGGCCGGCTCGCCGGCGGCCGCCGCCCAGGAGGTCGAGCCGGGGCGGGCGACGCCGGGGTGGCTCAGGTACGCGACGGTCGACGCGGACCGCAGCCGGCTGGACATGGTCGATCCGGCGACGCTGGTCGACCGGATGGCGAACCAGGTGCTGCGCTCGCTGCGCAGCGACCCGTCCGACTACTCCCGCCGCACCCGCCTCACGTTGTCACGGCTGCCGGAGGAGATGCAGGACCTGGTCGTGGCCCGGCTGGAGCGGCGGCTGCTCACGTCGGAGCGCGAACGGCTGGAGGACCTGCTCGCCGAGAACGCGGACGAGACCCGCGGCACCCCGGACGGCCAGCCGGAACTCAACTCCCACGAGGCGCCCGCGCTCGACCGCGACCTGCTGGAGGAGTTGCAGACCGAGCGGGAGACGGAACGGGACAACGCGGAGACCGAGCGGATCCGGTCCGACCGGGTCGAGCCCGCCGCATCGGGCGGGCCCGCTTCCGGCGAGCAGGACGGCCGGGGCACGGACACCTCGGGAGCGGGCGCGCGACAGGACTCGCCGTCCGGTTCCACGTCGGGGAGCGGTGGCGCGGACACGCCGTCGGGGACTCAGGACACGTCACCCGGCCGTCCGGCGGGCTCGGGGGGTTCCTCGGATACCGGGCCCCGGGCGGACGCGGACCGCTCCGGCGGCGGTTCGGGCGCGGCGCCGCAGGGGTCGTCGGCGCAGCAGGACACGGGCGGCGGCACGCAGGGCGGGGCCGGCGGGCAGGCGGCCGGGAAGCAGAAGGAGGAGGCCGGCGGGGCCCAGGGCGAGGCGGCCGGCGAGAAGAAGGACGGCGGGCAGCAGGCCGAGGAGTCCGGCGGCGGCCAGCAGCAGGGCGTGCCGGCCCCCACCGAGGAGGAGTCGGCGGCCAAGAACCGCCCCAAAGCCGTGGATCCGCTGGTCGCGGGCCAGCAGGTCAAGGAGCAGGACAGACGGGGTGTGCCCGAGGTCCCGACGACGGCACCGGGCCCGGCAGGACCCAGCCTGCACGACCTCGGCGCGGTGAGCACACTGGACGGGGCACGGGCCCAGGATCTGGACGGCGGCGAGGGGCGGACCGGGGACGACGACCCGTTCGGGCAGGACGCGGACGCGGACTCGGCGAACCGGCTCGACCCGAACGCGTCCGAGGCGAAGAGCGCCTGGGACGTCAAGCTGGGCCCGGACGACTTCCTCCCGCAGGCCGACCTCGACGTGTCGGCGGTGCCGACCGCGGACCAGATCGAGGTCGGCTCCGAGCAGTCCCCCGCCGTGCCGAGCTTCCCGCAGGCGCCGCCCACCCGGGCGGAACAGGTGCAGGCGCAGCGGGACCGCGAGGACGCTAAGGACGCGGCCGGCGACGGCCCGCCGGAGACCGAGGGCACGCCGTCGCTGGTCGGCAGCGGCGCCCTCGTCGACCCGGACGTCGCGCCGCAGCGGCCCGGCGCGTCCGCGGGTCCGGTGGCGGGTGCCGCCACCGCCGCCCGCCCGGGCCCTCTCACGCTGAAAACGGCCCCGGAAGCAGGGACCGGCGCCCCCGGGCAGAGCGCCGAGCAGCAGCCCGGCGGGGCCGAGCAGGACGGCGCGGACACCGGCGACGCCAGGAAGGACACGGCGGAGCAGGAGAAGAAGGACGCGGATCCGGCCGGGGACAGGGCCGGCAAGGGCGAGGAGCCGGGACAGGGGCAGCAGCAGGGCGGGGCCGCAGGCCAGGGCGGCGCGGGCGACCAGGGCCAGGCCGCGGGGCAGCAGCCCCAGCAGGAGGCTGGCGGCGGAACGTCCTCGTCCACCGACGGTTCGGGGGGCACCCAGGATTCGTCCACCGGGACGCAGGGGGCCGGCGGCTCCGGCACGAGCTCGGGAACGGGAATGGGAACGGCCGAGCAGGGCGGGCCGACGGACGACACGCAGTCGCCGTCGTCCGCACAGGACTCGCACGTGTCGAGCACCGGGAGCGGTGCGTCCGCCTCCGGTGAGACGACGACGGCAGGGGCGCAGGGTGCGTGGGGCGCGGGCACGGCCACGCCGTCGTCCGCCACGTCCACCACCGCCTCGTCCGCGGACACGTCGAAGGCGTCGGCGGCATCCTCCGGAAGTTCCGGCTCGTCAGGATCCTCGGGCGGGGGCGCCGCGCCTCCGCCGCCCGCTCGCGCCGCCGCGCCCCCGGCCGCGTCCGGGTCGTCCCGATCGGCGTCTGCTCCGCCGGCACCCGCACCCCTCGCCCCACGCGGCGGCGGAGGCGGGGGCGCCGCGCCCGCGAAGGGCAAGGCGGCGAAGAAGGAGGCGCCGCCGCCGGACCTCTCGCAGGTCTCGCCGGAGGCCGGTCTCTCGACGGCCGCGGGCCTCAAGCCGCACGTCGCGCTCCAGGCGCTGGGCGGCGTCTCCGGCTCCGTCGACCGCACGGTCTCAGACGAGCACCAGTCCCTGGCGAGCGCGCCGCCGTCGGTGGAACGGCCCGCGGGCGCGCCCCGGACGCTGGAGGGCGCACCGAACACCGAGGCCCCGGGCCAGTACAGCCAGGACCCCGCGCAGAAGGCCGACGCACCGGAGGGCAAGGATGCCGAGGTCAGCGGCGCGAAACAGCCCGAGGGCGACATCCCTGCGGAGAACGCGGAGGAGCCCGACTTCGGCGACATGCTGGCCATGGGGGCCGGTTACGTGATCGGCGCCGTCGGCAACTTCTTCGGCGCCGACGTGGACCCGGCGGATCTGGCCGCGAAGTTCGCGGGGCTGCCCACGAAGGACGAGGCCCTGAAGCAGGCCCAGGTCGGCAACGCGCCGGGCGTGAGCATGCAGGGCGACGCGGACTCGGCGGCCGGTGAGCAGGGCACCAACCTGGACGCCAAGGGCCAGGAGGTGCACACCGCCGCGCGCGACGACGCGGGCCGCAACCTGGGCGAGGACCAGATCTATCCGAACGCGCCCAAGGAGCAGTTGGAGGCGAAGGTCCCCGGCCAGCGGGGCAAGGGCGCCGCCCCCGCGGCCGCCGGCGCGCCCGCCACCGGCCAGGTTCCGCCGGAAGCGGTATCCGAGGTCGCCGAGCACGAGCGCGGCCCGCAGTTCCACCGCTCCTTCACCGACGGCCAGCAGCAGATGTCGAAGGGCCGGCAGCAGAAGGACAAGGACGTCCGCAAGTCCCAGGACGACAACAAGCAGCAGGTCAAGGCGGAGGTCTCCGCCAACGCCGAGAGCCAGTCCGCGGAACGCGACAAGGCCATGTCCAGCGTCACCGCGGAGCGCGAGCAGTGGCGTGCGGACCAGGACCAGCACCTGGCCGACCTCGGCGACAAGAAGACCGAGAAGCACGACAAGCTCAAGAAGGACGTCAAGGACAAGGAAGACAAGACAGACAAGGACGTCACGGACCGCAAGGACAAGGACGACAAGGACGTCCAGACCAAGGCCACGCAGGCCGAGCAGGACGCCGGCAAGAAGAAGGACGAGCCCAAGGAACAGGCCGGCAACTGGATCACCAAGGCGCTGGACTGGATCAAGCAGAAGTTCATCGAGATCAAAAACGCGATTGTCGGCATCTTCCGCGCGGCGCGCGACGCGGTGACCGGGCTCATCAGGGACTTCAAGGACACGGTGCTCCGCTGGATCAACGAGGCACGCCAGTGGATCATCGACACGGTCAAGGCCCTCATCGACGCCCTGATCGAGCTGGGCAAGGCGCTGGTCCGCGCCATCGTGGAGCTCGCAAACCGGATCCGGAAGCTGATCACGGACCTGGTGAAGGCCGCCATCGCGCTGGTGCAGCGGCTGGCGAACGCGCTGAAGGAAGCCATCAACGCGCTCCTCAACGCCCTCGGGAGCATCCTCAGCGCCATCCTCGACGCGTTGAAGGCTGCCCTCGACGCGGCGGTGAAGGCCGTGGTGAGCGCGGTGAAGGCCGTCATGGACTTCGCCATGGGGCTGCTGAACGGCCTCGGCGAGTTCATCGCCATCGTCGGCGACATCATCTCCGACCCCGGCGGCTGGGTCAGCAACCTGGGCAGCTCGGCGAAGGACGGCGCACAGCACCACCTCTTCCCCGAGATCGTCACCGCGGTCAAGCAGTGGTTCAACGAGAAGATCCAGGAGATCATCGGCATCCCCAAGGCGATCTTCGAGCAGTTGATCAACGGCGGGATCAGCAAGGAGCAGATGGCGAAGGAGGCGTGGGACGCCGTCCTGCCGCAGCTCCCTGTGATCATCGGCGAGATTGTCATCACGAAGATCGTGGCCAAGCTGATCCCCGGCGCGGGCTGGGTGCTGGCCATCATCGACTTCCTCCAGACCGCCTGGGGCGCGCTGAGCGCGATCATCAGCGCGTTCGGCGCGTTCATGGACTTCCTGAAGGCCGTCAAGGGCGGCAACGCGGCTGTGCTGTTCGCGAAGGCGGTCGCGTCGGGCGTCGTGGCCCTGCTGGAGACGTTGTACCAGTGGCTGCTGAGCGGCATCAGCAAGTACGTGGGGAAGGTGGGGGAACGCCTGCGCGGCGTTGCGAAGAACCTCGGGAAGAAGCGGGGCGGCGGTGGGGGCGGTGACCGCGGTGGCGCCGACACCCCGGGCGACCGGAACCGCCCGAGGGAGGACGAGAACGCTCCGGCACGCCCGGCGACGCGACCGACGTCGTCGGCTGCGCCGAAGAAGCCGGCACCGAAGAAGGGCCCGGGGTCGGCGGACGGCACGACGGGCCCGGGTCGCCGGACGAGTGACGGCACGTCGGGCTCGGGCACGCGCCCGGGGTCCCGCACCCCGGCGGACCGGGGCCGCCCGGCCGACCGCAACCGCCCCGCGGACCGCCCCCCGCCCCGCGGCGACGGCACCCGCCCCGACACGACCCCGACCGCCCGCCCCCGCCGCGACGACGCCCCCTCCACGAACCGCCCGGACGCGAACCGCCCCGGCACGACGCCATCGCGCCCGCGCCGCACCCCGGAGGAGGAAGCGCCGACTCGTCCGCGCCCCAACGAGCAACGCCCGGGCGAACGCCGCCCGGACGACTCCTCGGGCACCCCACGCCGCCCGGACGAGACGACTCCGCGCCGCCCGGACGAGAGCACCCCGGACGGGCGCCGCCGGAACGACCCGAACCGCCCCCGGGACCGCCGCCCGGACGAGGACCCGAACAGGCCTCGCAGGGACGACGACCCGAACAGGCCTCGGGACCGCAGGCCGGACGAGGACCCCAACCGGCCGCGTCGCCCCGGGCGGGACGACGACCACCACGACGGTGACGGGCGGGATCCGAGGCAGCAGAAGAAGGACGACAGGAAGAAGGAGGAGGACTCCGAGGAGTCGAAGGACGAGCGGCTAGCAAAGATCGTGGCGCGCATCAAGCCGCGGCTCGTAAAGACTCTGGATCATGGCGTGACCGAGGGGGTCCTCAATTCCACTCTAATAGGGTTCAGGCTCTGGTACCGCCTTACTGAGCTGTCCGCTTCTGGAGCACCCTATGTGCAGTCGATCGCCAGGCTGAACCCACAAGCGGGAGTAACTTCAGGTTACAAAGACGGCTCCGCGGACGTGCCCGTCGTCTGGCATACAAAGTCAGAGGCAGAGAAGGCGTCCGACGGGAAGGAGCGAGAGTCCCTACAGAAGGCCATAACTGAGGCCGTCCACGGAGTCAACACTTTTCCAAACAATCCCGTGCCGCGCTCCGAGTACGCCCCCATGCTAGCCGGCATCAGGGATCAGCAAGAAATCACCTCTCTCAACGTATTCGCGAAGACCCACCTTTGGGCCGTTTACGGCACGAACAAATCTCATCGTGCCGAAGCATCGACTAGAGTTCCTGCAACCGGGGAGGCCGAGCCTCAGCTTCCGGCTGGGCCAGAGGTCAAGAGTGTGCGACGGATCCTCAACATCGGGGACAAGCGAAGGAGATGGAAAGAAGGAGAGGAGCGTGCACGGATTCTCTTCGGAGCCTCACCAGGCGGGAGAACACCCGTAGCAGCCACGGACGATCCGGATTTCCCGATAAGCGAGGATACCTTTCGCATCTACGATGCCGAGGTGAACCGCTCCGAGGCAGGGCAACGCCTGTCTATTGAAGTCAAGACATACCTGCCATGGCTCACAAAGAAAGACAAGAAGGGGAATGTAGTCAAGGACAAGGACGGAAAAACCGTCAGTGTCAAGAATGAAGTCCGCCTCACGCCACGGATCCGAGCCGAGGTCAACGCAGATGTGACACTAAGGGAAAAGGATTCCACGCACGACCCGCGTTGGGTATTCTATGGCGCTCCACCCAGCGCAGAGCTTGCGGCCCTCCTAGCGAAGGCCCGCATCATTTACATCGTCCAGCATAGATCAACTAAGGAGAATGAATAGTGCCCAATGAATCCGATGCGACAGAACTGAGAGAATGGAAAAAAGGAGCCCAAGATCTCCTGATCGCCGTCGCAGAAGAGATGGATATTAATCCACCCGACCTCGTCCTCTCACAGCCTCAACTTCTGTTTGACACGTTTAGGGAGCTCCTACGCTCAATCCCCATAGAAGACCTCAACGAGGACGAGTTCTACATCCTAAATTCACAGCTTGCAGCACTCATCGCGCAGGTACTGATCGTCGAGCACGAAGCTGTCTGGATGGTCGACACAGACACCAAATCGCTATCCCACGGCCATTACGTTCTGTCGCGCCAGAAAAACTCAGAAGCGACACCCTATAAAGTAGACCCTTTCATGCTGGTAAAGGCAGAGCTAAACTCCGAAGCGGTGGACTTCAACCGACTTATCGGACAGGCAAGAACCCTAATTACATGGGACCATCCCGACATTGGCTGACTTCCCAGTAGAACGGAACCAGTCCTGGCTGACGCGAGGGAAGGCGAAGTGACAACCTACCCCAACATCCCCAAACCCATCCGCTCCGGAATAGTCCTCATCGACCCCGCGCGCGGCACCCCCCAACGCATCATCGTGCTCCAGTTCAACCCGGACAGCCTCGAACGCTCCATCGCGCCGCAAACAGCAGGCACAAGCAGTGACTCCGGCGGCGGAGGGTCCGGCTCCGGGGACCGGAACGAAGCCCTCCGGCTGAAAGGGCCCGCCGAGGAGACCTGGAAGTTCACCGCCGAGATCGACTCGACCGACCAGCTCGACGTGGCCGCGCCCGACGGGATCCACCCCCAGCTCGCCGTGCTGGAGATGCTCGTGCAGCCGACCACCGAGAAGCTGCGGCAGAACAGCCGGCTCGGGAAGAACGGGGCCATCGAGATCACGCCGATCGAGATGCCGCTCACCCTCTTCACGTGGGGGAGCAAGCGCGTCATGCCCGTGCGGATCACCGAACTGTCCATCACCGAGTCCGCGTTCGACGTGAACCTCAACCCGATGCGCGCCTCGCTCAACATCGGGCTGAAGGTGCTGACCGTCAGCGACCTGCCCGTCGGGCACCCCGGTGCCGAGCTGTACCTCGCGCACCTCGCGCAGAAGGAGCGGCTCGCCGGGATGGCCCGGGCGGGCAGCCTCGGGGCGCTGGGGCTGACACCCGGGGACATCGGCGGGGGCGGCGCCGCCCTGGCCGCGGGAGGAGCGGCATGACCGTTGACATGGACGCCCACGCCGGCGCCGCGGCCCCGACCGCCGCCGTGAACGGAACCGCAGCATCGGGAACCACCGCACCAGGGAGGGGCTGACCCGCGCAGATGGCCACCATCGAGCCGTACGAGTCCGCGCTGGACGCGATACCGGGTGCCCACCCGTACCCCCGCTCCAGCCGCTACCACGATGCCGAGATCGGCGTGCACACACTGCCCGACGGGACCGAGGTGCGGTACACCAAGCGCCGTCTCCTGCCGCCCCTTCCTGAGGGGCACGCAGGGGGCGGGGACCGGACGAGCGACACGCTCCCCCACACCGTCAGCGACGGCGAGCGGCCCGACCTGCTCGCGCAGCGCTACCTCGGCGCACCGGACCAGTGGTGGCAGATCGCCGACGCCAACCCCGTCCTCGACCCGCACGAGCTGACCGAGGAGCCGGGGCGGACGATCGAGGTGCCGCTTCCGGGCGGCTTCCCGCGTGCCGCCACCCTGGGCACCGGACCGGGGGCCCGCCGTGGCTGACCGAGGAGCAGGGACCGCCGTCGCAGCCGCAGCCGCAGGAGCCGCCGTGGCCTGCGGAGCGGCACGGATCGCCATGGCCTGCGGAGCCGCACGGATCGCCGTGGCCTGCCGCGATGCGGAGCCCGCCATGGCCCGGCGAGACCCGGGGGCCCGCCGTGGCTGAGGAGCCGGTGGGCCGCGGTCCCATCCACATCCAGATGCACATGGGGCCCCAGCTCGTCACACCCGTTCCCCAGGAAGTGACCGAAGCTCTGCTCACCGCGCAGATCACCAGCACCGCCGGGGAGCGCAGCGGGTTCCAGATCGCGTTCGACCTCACCAAGAGGGGCGCGATCATCGACCGGCTGCTGCCGGAGGGGTTCTTCGACCCGAAGACGCGGGTGGTCATCAGCGTGTCCGTGCAGGGCACCGCCAGCGTGCTGCTGGACGGGCTGATCGTGCGGCACGAGGTGGGCGCCAGCAACCAGCCCGGGCAGACCACCCTCACCGTCACCGGCGAGGACCTCACCCTCCTGATGGACCTGGAGGAGCGCACCGACCGCTACCCCAACCTGCGGCCCTGGCAGCGCGCCCAGCGGGTCCTCGACAAGTACGCCGACTTCGGCATCAACGCGGACATCAAGCACGAGCAGATCGAGCAGCCGCCGCAGGAACAGCTCCGGGTGCCGTTCCAGACGAGCACGGACCTGACGTTCCTCAACGAGCTGGCCCGCGCGAACGGCTACACCTTCTACCTGGTCCCGGGGCCCACCCCCGGCCAGTCCACCGCCTACTGGGGCCCGGAGGTGCGCACCGGCACGCGGCAGCACGCACTGACCGTCAACATGGACGTCAACTCCACGGTCGACCAACTGACGTTCGCCTACGACGGCACGGCCCGCGAGGAGCCGCAGGCCCGTTGGCAGAACCCGGCCACGCGCGACTCGCAGGTGCTGCCGCAGCCCGACATCGGACCGCTGCGCCCGCCGCTGGCCAGGAACGCCTCGCCCGCGTTGAAGCGCAGGACCCTCCCGGGCACCGCGAAGATGCAGCTCGGCGAGGCCAACGCCGAGCTGCTGGCGCGCGCCGCGACCTCCGCGGACGCGATCTCAGGCTCCGGGCAGCTCGACGTCACCAAGCACGGCTACCTGCTGTCGCCGCGCGAGCTGGTGGGCGTGCGCGGCGCGGGCGTGACCTACGACGGCGACTACTACGTCAAGAGCGTGACGCACAACCTGCGTCCCGGCTCGTACCAGCAGAACTTCACCCTCTCCCGGGAGGGCCTCGTGTCGCTCAGCGACCGGGTCCGCCCCTGAGCACCAGATCACCTGAGCACCTGAGCACCTGACGACCAGCGCGACCCCCGTACGACCCGGCACGACACCCGGCACCCGACGGCGGACGGCACCGCGCCCCGCGCGAGCCACGAGCACAGGAGCAGTTGACGCATGGCGCCACCTAACCATCGCTTCCTCGGCAAGTTCCGCGGCCGCGTGGCCGACAACAACGACCCGCTGCACCTGGGCCGGCTGAAGGTCAGCGTGCCGGACGTGCTCGGTGACGAGGAGTCCACCTGGGCGCTGCCCTGCCTGCCCTTCACGGGACCGCAGGCGGGGCACTTCGCCGTGCCGCACAGGGGCAGCGGCGTGTGGGTGGAGTTCGAGCAGGGCGACCCGAGCTTCCCGGTGTGGACGGGCTGCTGGTACGGCGCCGAGGACGAGCTGCCGCCGGATGCCCTCAAGGAGTTGAACGCGAGCCCCGCCACCAAGCCGGTCGTCATCGAGACGGTCGGCAAGCACAAGATCGTCATGTCCCACGTGCCGGACGTCGACGGCATCAGGCTCCAGGCGGCGAGCGGCGCCTACGTCCAGATCGACGACAAGGGCGTGACGATCGGCAACAACCAGGGCGCCGTGATCACGCTGATCGGCAACGAAGTGAACATCAACGAGGGCCGCCTGATCGTGCCCAAGAAGCGGTAGGACGGGGGGAGGGCGCCATGTTCGGGACCCATGGCCATCTGTTCGGCACGGACACCGTGATCAGTTGCCCGCACGGCGGGCGCGCGGTCGCCGCGTTCGCGGCGGCGTCGGACGCGGTGCGCATCGACGGGGTGCCCGTCGCGACGGCCGCCGGCGCCTGGACCGTGATCGGCTGCACCCGCACCGTGGACGGCGCGCCCGCGCCCTGCACCAGCGTCCGGTGGGACGCGGAGCGGGACGGGGTCGTGGTGGACGGGGTGCCGGTGCTGCTCGACGTCACGCACGCGCAGTGCTTCACCGCGCACCTGGTGCCGGCGGGCCGGCCCGTGGTGGCGCCGGCGCACAGGGAGGTGGCGGCGGGATGAGCGGCTACCCGAGGCGGCGCACCGACATCGCGTTCCCGTTCCGGGTGGACCGGCGGGGCCGCACGGCCGACGCGGACCGTGACGCGCACGTGCACGACCTGGTCGAGCAGGTGCTGTTCACCTCGCCGGGCGAGCGGGTGATGCGCCCGGACTTCGGCTGCGGCCTGCTCGACCTGGTCTTCACGCCGAACAGCCCGGAGCTGGCGTCGGCCCTGGAACTGTCCGTGCAGGCGGCCCTGCAGCGGTGGGTGGGCGACCTGATCGAGGTGGAGGGGCTCGACGTGGTCAGCGACGAGAACGCGGTGCGGGTGTTCCTGCGCTATGTGGTGCGGGCCACCGGGCACCGCCGCGACGAGATCTTCGAGGGGAGGGCCGGGGCGTGAGCGGCGGGCTCGGGCACGGCAGCGACACCAGAGGCAACAGGGGCAACGGGAACGGCGGCAACGGCGGTGACGGTGGCGGCGAGAGCGGCTGGCCGCCCGGCCGGCGGGCGAGGATCAGGGCGGAGCGGCTGAACGGCATCGACGCCGTCGAGGCGGACGACGACGGGCTGACGCTCACGGTGACGTTCCTCGGCAAGGCCCCGCACGGGCTCGGCCCCGAAAACGTCCGCATCGACGGCGGCCGCAGGATCACGGGCATCCAGGCGATCCACACCTCCGTCGAGCGCGAGGAGGACCCGGAGCTGGACGACCGGCTCGTGGTGACCGTGGACAGGGCGGGCGACACCTCCCGCTACCGGCTCTCCCTGGTCGAGGCCGACCCGTACGGGCGGCCCGGCAGCGAGCCGTACCCGGGCTTCGAGCAGCGCTACTTCGGCGCCGACTTCACCTTCCGTCCTGACCGCCCCTCACCGTTCGACTGCGGCGACGGCGACGGCGAACGGGACGGCGATGCGGCCGACTTCCCCACGGCGCCCGTGATCGACTACACGGCGCGCGACTACGACTCGATCCGCCGGCTGCTGCTGGACCGCCTCGCGCTGACCACCCCCGGCTGGGTCGAGCGCAACCCCGCGGACCTCGGCATGACGCTGGTGGAGCTGCTGGCGTACACCGGGGACCGGATCAGCTACCAGCAGGACGCGGTCGCCACGGAGGCGTACCTCGACACGGCGCGGCGCAGGGTCTCGGTGCGGCGGCACGTGCGGCTGATCGACTACGCCATGCACGACGGCTGCAACGCGCGCGCGTTCGTGACCGTCGAGACGGCCGGGGAGCACATGCTGCTGCCGGGCACGTTCCGGTTCGCGGCGGTGGACGTGCACTCCGGCGACCCGCAGGACCGGCCCGAGCCGGGCACCGTCATCGACGACGGCGACCTCGCGGTGCTCGACGAGCACGGCTCGGTGGAGGTCTTCGAGCCGGTGACGGCCGAACCGCTGGTGCTGCGCGAGGTGCACAACACCATCCGGCTGTGGACCTGGGGCGGCGAGGTGCGCTCCCTGCCGCGCGGCGCCACCGCCGCCACCCTCGTGGACGGCTGGGCCGACGAGGGCGGCGAACGGGACGGGAACGGGCACGGCGACGGGCGGCACGGTCCGGGGCGCGGCGAGGGCGGCCGCGGACACGGCGGCCACGAGCACGGCGGCCACGGTCACGAGCACGACCACGGCCAGGGGCACGGGCACGGGCACGGGCACGGGCACGGGCACGGGCATGATCAGGGGCACGACCACCACCACGGGCGCCGCCGGGCGCTGAGCCTGCGCGCCGGCGACGTGCTGATCCTGGAGGAGGTCAAGGGCCCCCGCTCCAGCACCCCCGGCGACGCCGACCCGGCGCACCGCCAGCCGGTGCGGCTGACGTCGGTCACCCCGGCCTACGACGCGGTCGAGGACCAGCCGGTCCTGGAGGTCACCTGGGCGCCCGAGGACGCGCTGCGCTTCCCGCTCTGCCTCGCCACGCTCGGCGGCCCCGACTGCGGGCCGGCCGCGGACGTGAGCGTGGCGCGCGGCAACGTCGTGCTGGTCGACCACGGGCGCTCCGTCGGCGGCCCGCCGGGCGCGGGCGTACCGGGCGCCTTCGGCCGCGGCGAGCTGCCGGCGACCGTCACGGTGCCGCCCGACCCGGCCGTCGTCGCCCCGTGCTGCCCGCCGGACTTCGGCTGCGGGGACCGCGAGGAGGGCAACGCGCCCGGCCGCCTCGTGGGCGCCCTCACCCGGAAGGCCGACAGCGGGCGGCTGCTGACCTCGGACGACGTGCGCGAGCTGTTCACGGTGGTCGGCGAGGCGGCGGCGCTGCGCGCGGGCATCGGCCTGGAGCTCGCGGGCCTGAGGCGCACGGGACCACCGTCCGGCGACGGCTCCGGAAGGGTCGTGCCCAGTACCGCGCACGAGCAGGCGGCGGCGCTCAGGACGCTGCTGGCGCAGAGCATCTACCCAGGCATCCCGCCCCGCTTCCGGCCCCGGCTCGACCGCTCCCCCATCGCCCAGGCCGTGCCGTTCCCGCTGTCCGAGCGGGTGGCGGCCGGGCAGGCCGACCGGCTCGCCGCGATCCCCGGGCGCCTGCGGCAGCGGCTGGTGGAGCTGTGGCGCAGCGCCCGCGACCGCGACGGGCTCGCGGACGGCGAGATCGGCGAACTGGCCGTCGTGTTCGGACTGGACGTGATCGAGCGGTTCGACCTGCGCCGGCACCCCGTGCGCGCGCTGCGGGACCTGCTGCACCGCAGCGACGAGCTGCTGGCCGGCAAGCAGCGCAGGCTGGAGGTGCTCACCGCCCGTGCCCGCGCGGGCACGGTGCTCGACGGGCACCTGGCCTGGGAGATCGAGCAGAGCTGGGGACCCGGCTACACCGTCGGGCTGCACCCGGACGAGCCGGAGCTGCGCGGCCCGGCGAGCGCGGCCCTCGCCCAGGACCCGCGCGCGGCGCTGCCCGCGGTCCGGCTGCACGAGCTGGACGGTGCCCCCGGCGGCGACGGCCGGGTGGGCGAGGACGACCACGTCACGGACGACGGCCACGCCGGCGCCGAGGACCATGCGGCCGGCGGCGAGCGGGGCACGGGCGCGGGCCACGGCGCCGTCTGGTCGCCCCGCCGCGACCTGCTCGAAAGCGGCCCCCGCGACCGCCACTTCGTCGGCGAGCTGGAGGACGACGAGCGGCTGGCGCTGCGGTTCGGCGACGGGTGGCACGGGGCGCGGCCCGCGCCCGGCGCGCGGCTCGCCCTGCACTACCGGCTGGGCGGCGGCCGGGCCGGCAACGTCGGCGCCGAGGCCATCAACCACCTCGTCCTGGTGCGTGAAGCGGAGGACGAGAACCGGCCAGCCCGGACGGACGAGGCACCGGTGGCGGGAGTGCGCAACCCGCTGCCCGCCCTCGGCGGCACCGAACCCGAACCGGTCGACCAGGTGCGCCAGCTCGCCCCGCTCGACCTGCGGCGCACCCGGCTGAGGGCGGTGACCGCCGAGGACTACGCGGCACTCGCCTCGGAACTGCCCGGCGTGCAGCGCGCCGCGGCCGAGCTGCGCTGGACCGGCAGCGGGCAGGAGGCGCACGTCGCCGTGGACTCCGAAGGGGACGCGGATCCCTCGCCGCGGATGCTGGCGGCGGTGGCGCAGGCCCTGGAGCCGTACCGGCTCATCGGCCACGACCTGGTGGTGGGCCCGGCCCGCCTGGTGCCTCTCGACATCGCGCTGACGGTGTGCGCGGCGCCCGGCCACCAGCACGGGCAGATCCTCGCCGAACTGTACCGGGTGCTGGGCAGCCGGCGGCTCGGCAAGGGGCGCCTCGGCTTCTTCCACCCGGACGCCCTCACGTTCGGCGAACCGGTGCGGCTGAGCCGTCTGGTGGCGGTCGCGGCCGCGGTGCCGGGCGTGGTCAGCGTCGAGGTGACGCGGCTGGGGCGGCTGTTCCGCGGCTCCGACAGCGGCGGCGGGCACAGCGGGCCTGGGGGTACCTCCCACGCCCTTGAGGCAGTGGGGGAGGACGACTCGGCGATCGGGGACGGCGTGCTGCGGCTCGGCCCGCTGGAGATCGCCACATGCGACAACGATCCGCAACGGCCCGAGGCGGGCCGTCTGGAGATCACTCTCGGGGGTGTGCGATGAGTGCCACGGACCTGTCCACGGGGCCCGGCCGGGGAGTCCCCCACTGCCTCAAGGGCGTGGGAGGTGCCCCCAGCGGCTGCGGTGGCGCATGCGGCGGCCACGACGAGCGCACCGCGCCCGCCCCGCCGCACAACCCGCCCGGCCGCGACGCGCTGGACTACCGGGTCGGCGAGTACGGCGGCTTCCTCGCCGCGCTGCGCGACCGGCTGGCCTCGTCGGCGTATCCGGCGCTGCGCGACCTGACCGTGCGCACCCCGGACGACCCGGCGCTCGGGCTGCTGGACGCGGCGGCGGTCCTCGGCGACCTGCTGACGTTCCACTCGGAGCGGATCGCGGACGAGGCGTACCTGCGCACCGCGGACGAGCAGCGCTCGCTGGTGCTGCTGGGCCGCCTCGTCGGGCACCGGCCGCGGCCCGGCGTCGCCGCGGGCACCCACCTCGCGTACACCCTCGAACGGGACCCGCGCGCCCCGGACATCGCCGTGACCGTGCCGCGCGGGGCGCGCAGCCACAGCGTGCCGGCGTCCTCGGGCGAGGACACGCAGACGTTCGAGACCAGCCAGGATCTGGTGGCGCGCTGGAGGTTCAACGAGCTTGCGGTGCGCCGTCGCCGGCCCGTCCCGCTCACGCCGCAGGACCTCGCGACGCGCCCCGAGCTGTACGTCGCGGGCACGGCCACGGGGCTGAGCACCGGCACCAAGCTGCTGTTCGTCTTCGGCGCCGGAGCCGGCGGGCAGCGGCTGCTGCTGCCCGTGGCCGGGCTCCGGGTGGACCGCGACGCGGCGGTCACGGCGGTGCGGCTGCCGCAGTCGGCGCCGCCCACGCTGAAGGAGCTGATCGAGGAGACCGGGCGGTGGATCGTGCTGCCCGAGGCGCCGGGCGAGCCCGGCGACGAACCCCCCACGCCCGAGGTGCCCAACCCGCGGCCGGTGAGCCGTCTCATCGAGGACTTCGACATCCAGGTCCTCGCGCCGCTCCGCACCGACCTGCCGAACCTGACCACTCCGCAGGCCTTCGCGGCCCGCCTCGCCGAGCCGCACGACCGGCTGGCCGAGGCCCAGGTGCTGGCCGAGCCCCATGCGGACGTGGCGGCCTGGTTCGAGGAACTGGAGGCGGTGCTCGGGGAGATGCGGGCCCGTGCGGTGCGCCTCGCCCCGTCGGTGCCGGAGCCCGCGGCGGGCAGCACCGGCCCCGGGCTGGCGGGGGGCTGGGCCGGACCGGGGCTCACGGCGGGATGGCCCGGTGCCGGGTTCACCGCGGGGTGGGCCGGACCGGGGCTCACCGCGGGCCGGCCCGGTGCCGGGGCGCGGGCGGCGGACGCGGCCGGCGACGGCGCGCACGGCCCCGGGTCCGCCGCGCTGACCGCCCTGGGCAACGTCCTGCCCGCGCTGCGCACCAGTGTCGCCCCGCTCCCCGCCACCGGCGGCGGGCGCCCGTTCCGGATGGGCTCGGGCCTGACCCCGCAACTGCTGTCCGCGCTGGACCCGCGGGTGGCGCCCGGCCTCTACCCGGCGTGGCGGCAGGCCACCGCGGCCGGCACCGACGAGACGCTGCGGGAGCTGCTGGCGATGCGGGTGACCGCCGCCGTGTTCGGCTCGACGGCACCGCTCAAGCCGGTGCAGGACGACAAGGGCCGGGTGGTGCGGCAGACCGACTGGCCGCTGACCGGCGGCACCCTGACGATGATGCGGATCGTCTTCGACACCGCGGGCAAGGTGCCGATCCGGGCGGAGTTCCAGTACACCGAGTCGGGCCAGTCGTTCCAGTACGTGCAGAACCTGCCGTTCGACGGGACGTTCCCGTTCGCCACCGGCAGCGTGGTGCTGAGCACCAGGACCGGCCAGGACAACGACCTGCACTGGCTGAGCCGCCGCCCCGCCGACTCGCAGGACGCCGGCATCACCGCCCAGCTCTTCGCGGGCCTGCCGGAGCGGACGCTGTTCGTGGGCCGGCCCGACGACGAGGGCAAGGTGCTCGCGGCCGTCAACAACGGCGAGGCGAAGGAGGGCCACCTGTCGCCCGGGGTCCCCGTGCAGTTCACGCACGGCGACTTCGAGGTGGGCATGGAGTACGGCCTGGCGGGCGGCCCGCCGTCGGTGGAGATCACCCTGGCGACCAAGCCCGCCCCCGCCAACCGGCGGCTGCTCCAGCTCGACTCCGTGCAGGACAGCATCACGGTCGGCAGTTGGGTGGCCATCCTGCGGCCACGCAAGGGGGCGGTCCCGGCGGACGGCGGCGCGGACGGGGGCGGCGGCTCGGCGGCGGGCGCGGGGGCGAGCACCGGCACCAGCGGCGCGGCGAGCACCGGCTCCGGTTCGGACCCCGACCCGGGTTCCGGCACGGACCCGGGATCGGGCACGGACCCGGGATCAGGCACCGGAAGCGGCACCGGAAGCGGCACGCCCGCCGATCCCGGGGCGCTCCCCGGCATCCCGGGCGACCCGAAGCTCGCCTTCGTCACCACCCAGGTCGTGGCGGCGCGCACCGCCGCGTACACCAACTACGGGATCACGGGCCGAGGCACCGAACTCGTCCTCGCCGACGACTGGCTGGACGACCACGACGTGCTGCTGTCGCACATCAGGGACACCGAGGTCCACGCCGGCGGGGAGCCGCTGCGGCCGGCGGACGAGCCGCTCGGCGAAGACGTGCACGGCAACGAGATCGAGCTCGCCGAACTGTACGACGGGCTCGCGCCGGGCCGCACCCTCGTGGTGTCCGGCGAGCGCAGCGACATCCCCGGCACCGCGGGCGTGCGGGCCACCGAGGTCGTGGTGCTGCACGACGCCGCGCAGCGCATCGACCCGCACCTGCCCGGCGACCACGTGCACACGGTGCTGACGCTCACCACCGAACTCGCCTACCGCTACCGCCGCGAGACGGTGAAGGTCCTCGGCAACGTCGTCGCGGCGACGCACGGCGAGAGCCGCGACGAGCCGATCGGCAGCGGCGACGCGGACCGGATCAACCAGACCTTCCGGCTCTGGCAGTCCCCGCTCACCTGGCTGCCGTCGGACACCCCGCTGGGCGCCACGCCCACGCTGGAGGTCCGGGTGGACGGGCTGCTCTGGCACCAGGTCGACTCGCTCGCCGGGCGCGGCCCCTACGAGCGGGTCTACATCACGGGCACCACCGGCGACGGCGGCACCACGGTGACCTTCGGCGACGGCGTGCACGGCGCGCGGCTGCCCACCGGGCAGGAGAACGTCCGGGCGCGCTACCGGTTCGGCACGGGGCGGGCGGCGAACGTCGGCGCGGACCGCGTCACCCAGGCCATCACCCGCCCGCTCGGCGTCACCGCGGTCACCAACCCCCGCCCGGCCGCGGGCGGCGCGGACGCCGACGGGCCCGCGCTGACCCGCCGCACCGTCCCGCTGGCGGTGGCCGCGCTGGACCGGCTGGTCTCCGAGCGGGACTACGAGGACTTCGCCCGCTCCCGGGCCGGCATCGGCCGGGCCCAGGCGCGTGAACTCTTCGACGGCCGGCGGCGCGTGCTGCACGTCACCGTGGCCGGCGCCGACGACGTCGTCATCTCCGAGGACTCGCAGGTGCTGGGCACCCTGCGGGCATCGCTCACCGAGTACGGCGACCCCCGGCTGCCGGTGCGGGTGGACGCCCGCGAACTGGTGCTGCTGCTCCTCGCGGCCCGCGTCAAGGTGGCCCCCGACCACGAGTGGGTGCGGGTGGAACCGCGGCTGCGCGCGGCGCTCCTGCGCAGGCTCGGCTTCGAGGGCCGCGAGCTGGGGCGCCCGGCGCACCTGTCGGAGGTGCTGGCGGCGGCCCAGTCGGTGCCGGGCGTCGACTACGTGGACGTGGACGCGTTCACCGGCGTGCCCGCGTCCGCCACCCCGCAGCAGCTCGCGGACCTGCTCGGCGCGCACGGGTCACAGGGACCGCGGACCCACGTGCCGGCCAGGACCGCCACCTACGACGAGCAGGCCTACCGGGTGACCGACCCGGCCGGCGAGACGCTCACCTCGGTCGCGGGCAGGGCCGGCATCACGCTCGCCGAACTGCTCCGCCTCAACCCCGACATCACCGACACCCGCCGTCTGGCGCGGGGCCGCTCGGTGTTCGTCTTCCGCGGCATCAGGCCCGCGCAGCTCGCGCTGCTCACGCCGAAGGTCGCGGACACGCTGATTCTGACGGAGGTCAATTGACTTCATCCCCGTCTGAAGGCGGGGGATTCCCACGGCTCGCACCGAGGGCTTCCTGTTTCGTCGCCGACTGCCCCGTCCGGGAGGACTCCCGTTGAGGTCCTACACCAGCTCCACAGGCGTTTCAGCTCTCTGCCGGCCCGGCAGCGAGCACGTTCCGTGCCGCGTTCACGTCGCGGTCATGCGTGGTGCCGCAGTCGCACGTCCAAGTGCGCACGCTCAGCGGCAGTCTCTCCCGCACGGTGCCGCAAGTCCCGCACAGCTTCGAGCTGGGAGACCAGCGGTCAACGAGCACGGGATCTCGCCCGTACCAACGGCACTTGTACTCCAGCATGAGGCGCAGTTGCGCCCACGACGCATCGCTGACAGCCCGCGCCGGGCTGTGGTTCTTCAGCATGGTGCGGACGGTGACGTCCTCGCTCACGACCACTTGGTTCTCGTGGATGATGCGCGAGGTCAGCTTGTGCATGAAGTCGCGTCGCCGATCCGCGACGCGGGCGTGGATGCGGGCGACTTTCCGGCGCGCCTTCTCCCGGTTCGCCGAGCCCTTCGTCTTACGGGAAAGCGCCCGTTGCGCCTTGGCCAACCTTCGACGGTCGCGGCGCTCGTGACGCGGATCGGTCACCTTCTCACCAATGGACAGCGTCACGAGGGACGTGACGCCCGCGTCGACACCGACAGCGTTCTTCGCGGCCACAGCCGGGGAAACCACGTCATCGCACAGGATCGACACGAACCACCGGCCCGCCGCATCGCGGGACACGCTCACCGTGGGCGGCTGCGCACCCGCGGGCAGCGGACGCGACCAGCGGATGTCGAGCGGCTGGCTCATCTTGGCGAGGAAGAGCTGACCGCCCCTCCAACGAAACGCCGACCTGGTGTAGGTCGCCGATGCCCGCGACTTCTTCTTCGACTTGAACCGCGGGTGCTTCGCGCGCCTGTCGAAGAACGCCGCGAACGCAGTCTGAAGATGACGCACTGCCTGCTGGAGTGGGACCGAGGACACCTCGGCAAGGAACGCCGTTGCTGGCTGCTTCTTCAACACGGTCAGTGCACGGTCGCTCTCTGCGTACCCGACCTTCTTGCTGTGCAGCGTGTACGCCTCAGTCCGCATGTGCAGCGCCCAGTTGTACAGGTACCGGACGCAGCCGAGCGTGCGGGACAGCTCGGCCGCCTGCTCGTCGGCAGGGTGGAAGCGGTACTTGAAAGCCCGCTTGACCTGCTGCGTCATGTTTACGAGGTACCACCGTGCTTCCGTAGGACCGGTGTTGCGTGCCGGCGAAATCCGTTCTCGGACACGCCCGGACACGCCGGGCTGCTCCGAGCGGAGTCCAAAATCCGATTCAGCCCGAAGGCAGGGCCTTCCTTCGGAGGTGTCAAGTGATGTCCAGGGAGCCGGACGGGCTCGCGGAGCTGCTTCCGCAGTGGTACCGGTTGCGCGACGGTGGCCCGGGAGCGGCCGCCGAGCCGCTGCGCGCCCTGCTCGCCGTCATCGCCGAGCAACTGGACCTGGTGCGCGACGGCGTGGCGCAGGGCTACGACGACCTGTTCGTGGAGACCGCGGCGCCATGGGTGCTGCCGTACCTGGGCGACCTGGTCGGCTACCGGCCGCTGCCCGGCTACGAGCGGATGCCGGCCGGCGGCCTGCGGGACGGGGGCCGCCCCGACGCCTCGCGGGAGCGCCTCGCGCAGGCGCTGGCGCCGCGCCGCGACGTGGCCGCCACCGTCGCCAACCGCCGCCGCAAGGGCTCCCTCGCCCTGCTGGAGGAGCTGTCCGCGCAGGTCGCGGGCTGGCCGGCCCGGGCGGTGGAGCTGTCCCGGCAGGTGGCGCACCGACAACCGGTGAAGCTGTACGGGACGGGCGCCGCCGCGACCGACGCGGTGCGGCGCTCCCGGGGCAGGACCGCGGACCTGCGGGACGGCTCGGCGCTCGACCTGGCCGGCGGCCCCTTCGGTACGGTGGCCCGTTCCGCGGACGTGCGGCGGGCCGGCTCGGCCCGCCGGCAGGGCGGCGCGACACCCGCGGGGGTGGCCCTGTTCGTCTGGCGGCTGAGGGCGTACCCGCTGACGTCGTCGCCCGCGTACTGCGTCGACCGGGCCCGCAACCTCTACACGTTCTCGATCCTCGGCAACGACAGCCCGCTGGTGACCAGGCCGGTGCCCGAGCCGTCGACCGTGCACGCGGCGACCGTCGACAACGTCCCGGCGTTCATCGGCCGCCGCCTGCTGCACGACCGGCTCGCCGACTACTACGGGCCGGGCAGGAGCTTCGTCATCCGGCGGGACGGCGAGGACCGGCCGGTGCCGCCGGCCGACATCGTGGTGGCCGACCTGTCTCGGTGGCGCTACCGGCCGCGGCGCGGGCAGGTGGCCGTCGACCCGGAGCTGGGCCGGATCGCCTTCGGCGCACGCTCGGCGCCGCGGCAGGGCGTGTGGGTGGACTACCACTACGCCTGCCCGGCCGACCTCGGCGGCGGCTCCTACGCACGGCAGCGGGGGGCGCGGCCGGAGGCGGTGGTGTACCGGGTCGGGCCGCACCAGCCGTACCAGCGGATCATGGACGCCTACCGGGACTGGCGGCACGACAGGCAGGCCCGCAGGGTGGGCCCCGACGGCATCATCGAGATCACGCACAGCGGCGCCCACCAGGAGCAGCTCGACTTCGACCTCGCCCCCGGCGACCGCCTGGAGGTACGCGCCGCCGAGGGCTGCCGGCCGGTCGTCCGGCTGCTCGACTGGTACAGCAACCGGCCCGACGCGCTCAACATCCGGGCGGTCGGCGGCGGCCACCGGGACGGACACGGGCATGGCCACGAGCGCAGAGGCAGGCACGGGCACGGCGGCGGGCACGGGCACGGCAGCGGCCCGCACGACCACGACCACGGCGGCGATGCGCCGCGGATCGTGCTGGACGGCCTCCTGGTCACCGGCCGCGGCCTCAATGTGACCGGCCCGGTGGGCGCCGTCGTGCTGCGGCACTGCACGCTCGTGCCCGGCTGGTCGCTGGAGCCCGACTGCACGCCGCACGCGCCGCAGGAGCCCAGCATCGTGCTGGACCGCACCACCGCCTGCCTGCAGATCGAGGACAGCATCCTCGGCACCATCCAGGTCATCGGCGACGAGGTGTCCACGGATCCGCTGGCGATCCACATCCGCGACAGCATCCTGGACGCCACCGGTCACGACCGCGAGGCACTCGCCGCGCCCGACCGCCTGCTCGCGCACGCCGTCCTGCACGCACACCGCACCACCGTCATCGGCGAGGTGCACACGCAGGCCGTGCGGATCGCCGAGGACTCCCTGTTCACGGGGCGTCTGCGGGTGGCGCGGCGGGGCGTGGGCCGGCTGCGGTTCTGCTACGTGCCGCCGGGTTCGCGCACCCCGCCCCGCTACCGGTGCCAGCCGGACGGCGCGGGGCCCGGGCGGGCCGGCGAGGTGCGCCCGGTGTTCACCTCCGAGCGCTACGGCACGCCGTCGTACGGCCGGCTCGCCGACCAGGGCGCCGCCGAACTGCGGCGCGGTGCCGAGGACGGGGCGGAGATGGGCGTCTTCCACGACCTGTACCTGCCGCAGCGGGAGGACAGCCTGCGGGCCAGGCTCGCCGAGTACACGCCGGCGGGTGCGGACGCGGGGATCTTCTACGTGACCTGACGCCGCCGTGCCGGTGCGGGAGCGGCGACCGGTGCGCCCGGCCTGCCCGGCCGCCGGAACCAGGCACCCGCCCGCCCCGAAGCGCCCGGCCCTCAGCCCCCGGCCCGCCACAGCCGACCCGCCACCGCCCCCCGCGCCCGCCTCGCGCCCGACCTCGCGCCCACCGCGCATCCACCGTCCGCCACTCCGCGACCACCGACCGACCACCGAACCTGGGGGACCCTCCGATGCACGCCGACCTCTCCCGTCTCACCTTCCGCCCCGAGCTGCACTACTCCGCCGTCCTCGCCCAGCAGGGTCGCGTCCAACTGGACGCCGACGCCAACGAACAGACCGCGATCGACCTGGGCAGGGCTCGGGCGCTGACCGCGGATCTGATCGGGCAGCACGGCGGGCCGCGCGGCGCCACCGGTTTCGCGATCACCTTCGTGGGCGGCCGGCGGGACATCGACGACCTGACGATCGGCGGCGGCCGGTACTACGTCGACGGCATCCAGCTCGACGCGGACCGACCCGCACCGGGCACAGCGGTCCCCGACGAGGACGCCCCCGGCGACGCCGGCACCGACGACGCCGACGGCGGGGCGGGCGGGGCCGCCGCGGCGGACGCCACCTGGACGTACTGGGACCAGCCCGACGCCCACCGCGATCCCGAGGTGCCCGGCGACCGGCTGCCGACGCAGTTCCCGTTCGTGGTGTACCTGAAGGTGTGGGAGCGCTCGGTGACGGCGGCGGAGGACCCGGCGCTGCGCGAGGTGGCGCTCGGCTCGGCGATGCCGGACACCGCGGCCCGCGTCAAGGTCGTCTGGCAGGTGCTGCCGCTGACGCTGTCCGAGATCGGCCTGTTGGGCACGGAACCGTCCCCGGACGAGGTGCGCGGGGCCTTCCGGGCGTGGGCCGACCGGCAGGAGGCACCCGGCGGCCGGGCCGCGCTGCGCGGCGAGCGGCCCGAGCGCGCCGACGAGGACCCGTGCCTGGTCGGCCCCGACGCCCGGTACCGGGGCCCGGAGAACCAGTTGTACCGGGTGGAGGTCCACGACGGCGGCACCGCCAAGGACGCCACCTTCAAGTGGTCCCGCGAGAACGGCTCCGTGCTCTTCCCGGTCGACGGGCTCGACGGCACCTGGGTGGAACTGGCGAGCCTCGGCGGCGACGACAAGCTGGACCTGAACGTGGGCGACCGCGTCGAGTTCGTCGACAGCGCCTACGCGAGCCGCCTGGAGCCGCTGCCGCTGCTGCGGGTGGAGGAGATCGACCTGCCGGGCCGGCGGGTGCGGCTGTCGGGAGAGCCAGGCACGCAGCGAGGCGGCGTCGGGCGCCGCCCGGAACTCCACCCGTACCTGCGCCGCTGGGACCACCGGGACGGGCACCGGCGCCCTTCGAGCGGGGCGGGCCGCGGGACCGCGGCGGCCGCGCGGCCGCGCAGCGGCGCGGTCCCGATCGAGGAGGGCCGCTGGCTGCCGCTGGAGGACGGCGTCGAGGTGTACTTCGCCAAGGGCGGCACCTACCGCACCGGTGACTTCTGGGTCGCCGCCGCCCGAACCGCCACCGGCAGCGTCGAGTGGCCGCTGGACGCGGCGCGCCGCCCGCTGCTCCAGGCCCCCGCGGGCATCGCGCTGCACCACGCGCCGCTCGCGCTGATCCGCGGCGAGGGCGGCTCGGTGGACCTGCGGCTGGCGTTCGGACCGCTGGCCGGCGCCATCCCGGCCGCCAGTGAGGCCGAGCTGGCCGCGGAACGGCAGGCGAGGGACGAGGAGGCCGCGGCCGAGTCGGGCGCCCCCAACCCGCGCTCCCAGACCTCCACCGCCGCGGAGGCGGAAGCGGAGGAGGAGACGGGGGAGTGGACGGGAGAGTGGACGGGGGAGGGAGCAGGGAAGGTAGCAGGGAAGGCAGCGGACGAGGTGGCGGACGACGGTGCGTCCGCATCGGGGTCCGCGTCCACGTCCCCCTCCGCGTCGACGGGCGGAGCCCCGGGCGCGGGCCGGCGGGCACCGGGCCGAGGAGGGCGGCGCCATGGCTGACCCGCTGACCGCGGCGCAGGTGCTGAGCGCCCTGCGGGACGAGGGCCTGACGGTTCACGAGGTACGCGAGTGGCGCACGCACAACCGGAACACCAAGGGCCCGTGGGGCCCGTTGAACGGCGTGATGATCCACCACACCGTCACCGAGGGCGTCAGTGCTTCGGTCGACCTGTGCTACGACGGCCGCAGCGATCTGCCCGGGCCGCTCTGCCACGGGGTGATCGACAAGGCGGGCGAGGTGCACCTGGTCGGCTGGGGCCGCGCCAACCACGCCGGTCTCGGCGACGCCGACGTGCTGCGTGCGGTGGTCGCCGAGACCGCGCTCCCCGAGGACGACCAGGCCAACGCCGACGGCAACAGCCGTTTCTACGGCTTCGAGTGCATCAACCTGGGCGACGGCGAGGACCCCTGGCCCGAGGCGCAACTGGACGCCGTCGCCCGGGCCGCGGCGGCGGTCTGCCGCGCGCACGGCTGGAGCGAGCGCTCGGTCATCGGCCACAAGGAGTGGCAGCCCGGCAAGATCGATCCGCGCGGCTTCACGATGGAGGGCATGCGGGCGCGCATCGCCGCACGGCTGAGCGGAGGGCCCGGGGACGGCACCGGCGGCGGTTCGGGACCGGGGCCGGGGCCCGGCTCCGGCTCCGGCTCCGGCTCCGGCTCCGGTGAGGGGAGCGGGGACGGGGACGGGAGCGGGGACGGGGGCGGAGACGGCAGTGGCAGCGGGGACGGGAGTGGCAGCGGCACCGGCACCGGTGTGGAAGCCGGTGGCGGTGGCACGGCCGGGGGCGGGGGCCGCCCGGTGCCCGGCAGGCCGCCCGCCGAGCCGCCCCGGCCGCCGAAGCCCGCGTACGAGCCCTTTCCGGGAGCCGCGTTCTTCCACTCTGGCCGGAGCCATCCCATGATCACCGTCATGGGGCACCGCCTCAATGCGGAGGGCTGCGGCCGCTACACCCGCGGCCCCTCCCCCGACTGGACCGAGGCCGACCGCCTCTCCTACGCCGCCTGGCAGAAGAAGTTGGGCTTCAGGGGCAGGGACGCGGACGGCATTCCGGGCAAGGTTAGCTGGGACCTGCTGAAGGTGCCCCGGACCCGGCGGTGAGGGGACTGCGCGGGACGCAGACCGGTGCGCGGCCCGGACGGCGGCGCCGGGCACGACGGAGGCGGCCCAACCCTCCACCCTCGCGGGACCGTGCCGTGCACGAGACCCGCGATGTCGTCCAAGGACCGCGTTATCGCTGGGTGCTCATGTCCGGTATGGGGAGCGGTCGCTTCTCCAGGGCCGCCGCCATCACCTCCGGGAAGAGGTCGGGCGTACAGGCGAAGGCCGGTGCGTCCAGGGCCGCGAGCGCCGCCGCGTGCTCGCGGTCGTAAGCCGGCGCCCCTTCGTCGGAGAGCGCGAGCAGCGTCACGAACTGCACCCCGGACGCCTTCATCGCCGCCACCCGCTTCAGCATCTCGTTGCGTATCCCCCCTTCGTAGAGGTCGGAGATGAGGACGACGACGCTCTCCGCGGGGCGGGTGATCTGCGACTGGCAGTAGGCCAGGGCCCTGTTGATGTCCGTACCGCCGCCGAGCTGGGTGCCGAAGAGGACGTCGACCGGATCGTCCAACTGGTCCGTGAGGTCGACGACAGCGGTGTCGAAGACGACGAGCCTGGTCGCGATGGAGCGCATCGACGCGAGCACCGCGCCGAACACCGACGCGTACACGACGGAGGCAGCCATCGATCCTGACTGGTCGATGCAGAGGACGACCTCCTTCTTCACGGCCTGGGACGCCCGGCCGTAGCCGATCAGCCGCTCGGGGACGATGGTGCGGTACTCGGGCAGGTAGTGCTTGAGGTTGGCCGCGATGGTGCGGTTCCAGTCGATGTCGTGGTGGCGCGGTCTGCTGGTGCGCGCGCTGCGGTCGAGCGCGCCGGTGAGCGTGGCCCGGGTACGCGTCGCGAGTCGCTTCTCCAGGTCGTCGACGACCTTGCGGACCACGGCGCGCGCCGTCTCCTTGGTGGTCTCCGGCATCGCCTTGTTCAACGAGAGCAGGGTCCCGACGAGGTGCACGTCGGCCTCCACGGCCTGGAGCATCTCCGGCTCCAGCAGCAGCGTGGAGAGGCCGAGCCGGTCGATGGCGTCCCGCTGCATCACCTGGACCACGGAGGACGGGAAGTACGTCCGGATGTCGCCCAGCCAGCGCGCGACGGACGGCGCGGACGCCCCGAGTCCCGCCGAACGGTCCCTGCCGCGCCCCGGCTTGTCCCCTTTTCCGTAGAGCGCCGCGAGCGCGCCGTCCATGGCGGCGTCCCGTCCGGAGAGGGTGTGCCCCGTACCGTCGGCCGTGTCGCCGCCGAGCACCAGCCGCCAGCGCCGCAACCGCTCGTCAGCGCGCTCCCCCGCCGGCTCCTCCGCCTGCTCCTCACTGCGCTCCCCCGCCGGCTCCTCCGTGCGCTCTCCCGTCCGGTCGCCTATGGGCTCTCCCGCGTTCTCTCCTGTGCGTGCTGCCGCGCTCCCGGCCCGCGGGACGCCGTCCGGGACAGCGGTGGGACCATCCGGTGCGGCGGGTGCCGCCCGCTTCGTCGCCCTCGTCATCGCGCCGCCTCCGCTGTGTCGTCGGACATCGTCTCTCCTGGGTCCACCGCTGTCCCCACCGCCTGCTCGCAGGGGGCCGCGGCTCCGCTCGCGTCCCCGGCGAAGCCGAGCAGCAGGGACAGCACGGGGAGCACGGCGTCGGCGCGCGCCGGGTCCAGTTCGGGGCCGAAGCCGGGCAGCGCGGCCCCTGTGGCGGTGGGTGCGGCCGCGCCGCCCGCCGGGCCGCGGCGCACCAGTTCGCCCAGGGTGCGGCGTACGCCCGCCTCGTAGGCCGAGAAGGTGCGGCGCAGCAGCGGCAGGACGTCCGTGAAGGCGCTGTCGGGCACGGTGGTGAGCCAGCCGTCGACGAGCCCGAGCAGCCGCTCGTCGTGCACGAGGAGCAGGCCCGACCCGGACCCTCCGCCGACGAACCCGTCGATCCAACCGGCCGCGTCGACGGGTTCGGTGCCCGGTGACAGGGCGAGGCTCATCCGCCGTGCCGCCTCGTCCTGCGTAGAGGCCCCCTCGTCGAGCAGCAGCCGGGCGGTGCGGCCGCGCAGCACCCCGGGGACGGACTCCCGCCCGGCGAGACCGCGCAGCACGCTGTGCCAGCGCCCGCGCATCCCCTCGGCGCCGGACCGCCCACGGACGCCCTCGGTCCCGGCCTCCGGCCCTGTTGGCTCCCCGGTGCCCGCGAGCAGTCCCACCGCGCCGTGCACCGCGTCGACATGGCGGCGCATCTCGGCCGCGGCATCCGCGTCGAGGGAGGCGCAGGCGGGCGGCAGGGCGACGAAGATGCGCTCGGCCAGGCCCGCGGCGACCTCGCCGAGGGCACGGGTGTCGGTGCCGCGGACGTCCCCGTAGCGCAGTGAGCGGACCAGGGCCGGCAGCGCCTGGGCGAGGTGGCCGACGTCCGTGTCCAGCGCGGCGCGGTCGGCCAGGCTCCGCATCACGTCAGGCAGGGCGTCGGGGAGTTCGGCGAGCAGGCAGTGTTCGGCGAGGGCGGTGACCTCGGCCAGCGTCCGGGCGTCGGCGGCCTCGGCGCATGCCCTGGCGGTCGCCGCGGCGGCGACCGTGGTGCCCCAGACGCCGGCCTCGGCGACCCGCACCGCGAGCTCGGGCTCCCAGCGCAGCCGCCAGGTCTCCCGGAAGGTGCCGGTACTGCCGCGCGCGGAGAGCGCGGGCTCGCCCCAGGCGACACCGAGCAGCCGCAGGCGGTGCAGGAGCCTGCTGCGCCCGGCGTCGGTCTCCCGCCGCAGGTCGAGGTCGAGCTCGCGCTCCAGCGCCTCCGGCTTCAGCCGCAGCGCCTTCTGCCGCCTGGCGAGGTCGCGTTGCAACGGGACTGCGGGCGCCGACTCGGGCACCTCGCCCAGGGCGTCGCCGACCACCAGGCGGTCCCGGACCAGGGCGAGCGGCACCTCGGAGCCCTCGCACATCACGGACTTCACGGCGTCGGTGGTCTCCGACAGACCGGGCAGCGGCCGGCCGCGCAGCACCGCCAGCGCGCCGGCCAACCGCACCGCCTCGATGACGTGCGCGGAGGACACGATCCGGTCCTCCTCCCTCAGCAGCCCGGCGACCTTGGTCATCCAGCGCTCCACGGGGCGGTCCGGGGATCGGAACAAGTGGCCGTACCAGCCGGGCGAGTCGATGCCCGCGCCGTATCCGCTGTCCTTGGAGAGCCTGCGGTGCGTCCACGGCACCCAGGTCATCTCGGCCTTGACCTTGGGGAGCCCCTTGAGCAGCGCACGGTCGGCGCCGACGGTGCTGCGCTGCCGCAACGCCGGTACGTGCCAGGCGCCGCACACCACGGCCACCGCGCCGCCGGCCTCCTTCACGGCGCTGCGCACCTGGAGGCGCATATGGGCCTCGCGCACCAGGTCGCGCCGGGACCCCGGTCCGTACGCCTCCCGGAGCGCCGCCATCGCGTCGGCCAGTGCCTCGAAAGGGGCGAAGACGTCTTCAGCGGCGCCCCGGTGCTCGACCGCGTCCTCCCACCAGCGCTCCGGGTCGTCGTACCCGGCGGCCTCCGCCAGCGCGGCGAGCGGATCTATCCGCACCGCCCGGCGCGCGTCCCCGGCCGGCCCGGCGGCCTCCCCGGCACCGGCCGGGCCCGGTGCGCCCGAGCCCCCTGCCGGATCCGCCGGGGTCGGGCCATCGGCGGTGCCCACCCCGCCCGAGGCGCCGGCGGCATCGGCGGCGCCAGTGCCATCGGTCGGCCCGTCACCGCCCGCCCGCGGGCCCTGCCCCCCGTCGAACCCGGCGTTCTCGTCCTCCCGAGCCGAGCACCCGGCGGGCGTCCGGGGCAGCCCCGCCGCCGGGTCGGGCGTCCCGATGCCCGCCCGGTCCGAGGCACCGGAGGCACCGGAGGCACCGGAGGCACCGGAAGGATCCTCGGTGTGCCCCGCCGGTGTGGCACGGCCGCCGTCGAACCCCGCGTGCTCGTCCCCCTTCACCGGGCCGGCGGCGGGCTCCACCGGCCGGTGGGCACCGGGGTCCGTGCCCTCGGGCCCGCTGCCGTCCTCCGGGTCGGGCCAGGCCAGCGAATGTGCGGCGGGCAGGTCGACGAAGCGGGCCGGGACGCCATGGGCCAGCGCCCACCGGAGCGCCACCCACTCGGGCGAGAACTCGGCGAGCGGCCAGAAGGCGGAGCGGCCCGGCTCGTCCACCACATGGGCGAGCAGTGCCACCGGCGGGCGCATCCCTGGGTCGGCGGCCAGCGGTACCAGGGCGTCCGCCTCCGGCGGACCCTCGATGAGCACCACCCGCGGCGCCGCCGCGTCCAGCGCGGCACGCACCGCGCGTGCCGAGCCCGGCCCGTGGTGGCGCACCCCCAGCAGCAGCGGCCCGCCGCGCTCCCGGCCCGCCCCCGCAGCAGGTGCCACGCCGGACGCGGCGGCGCCGGAGACGACTCCCCTCATGCGCTCACCTCCCGGCAGGCGCGGTAGAAGTCCTTCCAGCCGTCCCGCTCGCGGACCACGGCTTCCAGATACTCCTGCCAGACGACCCGGTCGGCGGCCGGATCGCGGACCACGGCGCCGAGGATGCCGGCGGCGACGTCACCGGCGCGCAGCACGCCGTCCCCGAAGTGCGCCGCGAGGGCGAGACCGTGGGTGACGACGGAGATCGCCTCGGCCGTGGAGAGTGTCCCGCTCGGGGACTTGACCTTCGTACGCCCGTCGGAGGTGATGCCCTCGCGCAGCTCGCGGAAGACGGTCACCACCCTGCGGATCTCGTCCATGCCCTCCGGTGCGGCGGGCAGGTCGAGCGAGCGCCCGATCTGGTCGACGCGCCGGGACACGATCTCCACCTCCGCGTCGGCGCTCTCCGGCAGGGGCAGGACCACCGTGTTGAAACGGCGGCGCAGCGCGCTGGAGAGGTCGTTGACACCGCGGTCGCGGTCATTGGCGGTGGCGATCACACTGAACCCGCGGACGGCCTGCACCTCCTGGCCCAGCTCGGGTATCGGCAGGGTCTTCTCCGAGAGGATGGTGATCAGAGTGTCCTGTACGTCCGCGGGGATGCGGGTCAGCTCCTCGATGCGGGCCGTCATGCCGGCCGCCATGGCGCGCATCACGGGGCTGGGGACGAGGGCGTCGCGGCTGGGGCCGTGCGCGAGCAACTGGGCGTAGTTCCAGCCGTAGCGGATCGCCTCTTCCGGGGTGCCCGCGGTGCCCTGCACCAGAAGGGTGGAATCGCCGCTGACCGCGGCCGCGAGGTGCTCCGAGACCCAGGTCTTGGCCGTGCCGGGCACGCCCAGGAGCAGCAGGGCGCGGTCGGTGGCGAGCGTGGTGACGGCGACCTCGACGATGCGGCGCGGGCCGACGTACTTGGGTGTGATCACGGTGCCGTCGGGGAGCGTGCCGCCCATCAGGTAGGTGGCGACCGCCCACGGCGAGAGCCGCCAGCGGGGCGGCCTCGGCCGGTCGTCCTGCGCGGCGAGGGCCGCGAGCTCGGCGGCGAAGGCGTCCTCGGCGTGCGGCCGCAGTGCCTCGGCGCTCCCGGCGGGTGCGGACGCGGGACCTGGTGCGGGCGCGGACACGGAGGCGGAACCGGAACCCTGCTCGGCCGGATTCCCCACCGGCCGTTCGGTCGGCTGCGCGGGCGTCGGTTCTGCGGACACGGACATGGCTCTCCCCCTCATGCTTCGGCCGGCCCCGCAAGACCGGCTGCGATCTGTCCAACACCTTGCACCACGCCACTGACAATCCACTCTGACCTGCACCGATGCATGATCGGGAGTCGATTGTCAGTGCCGGGGCCTACGGTCGGTGACATGACTGAGCAGGGGGTGCGCTGGACGGCGGACCAGGTGCTTGCACTGGCTCCTGACGCCGCGTCGCGCAAAGCGGGAAGCAAGCTCGGCACGGCCGGGCCGTGGTCCGAGGCGGGCAGCGCCGGGGGATCGGTGTGGGGCCTGTGCAGAGGCAGCGGCAGCAGGCCGTACCAGACGGTCGTCGACATCGCGGGCAGCACGGGCCCGGCGTACAGATGCAGTTGCCCGAGCCGGAAGTTCCCGTGCAAGCACGCCCTCGGGCTGCTGCTGCTCTGGGCCGGTGAGGAGGGCTCGGTACCACCGGCCGAGGCCCCGGCGTGGGCCGAGGAGTGGCTGGCCGGGCGCAGGAGGCGGGCGGTGGAGCAGCAGGCGCCCCGGCAGGCGGAGGCGGGGACCGCCGCGGCCGATCCGGCGGCCCGGCGGCGTGCGGAGGGCAGGGCCCAGAAGCGGGCCGAGCGGATCACCGCCGGAGCCGGCGAGTTGGAGCAGCGGCTGTCCGATCTGCTGCGCACCGGCCTCGCCGGCCTGGAGCACGCGGGGTACGGACCGTGGGAGGAGACCGCTGCCCGCATGGTCGACGCGCAGGCGCCCGGGCTGGCCGCGCGGGTGCGGGAGCTGGGGGCCGTCGCCGTGTCGGGCCCCGGCTGGCCCGTGCGGCTGCTGGAGGAGTGCGCCCTGCTCCACCTGCTGGACCAGGGCTGGCTGCACAGGGCGGCGCTACCGCCCGGCCTGGCGGCCACCGTCCACTCCCGTGTCGGCCTGCCCGACACCTCACCGACCCGGCCCGAGCGCGACGACTGGCTGGTCCTCGCCCAGTACGACACGGCGGACAGCCGCCTCACCACCCGCCGCATATGGCTGCACGGCACCGGCTCAGGGCGTACGGCGCTGCTGCTCTCGTACGGCGCGGCGGGCCGTCCGCCGCAGTTGGCGCTGCCGGTGGGGCTCGCGTTCGACGCGGAGCTGTCCGGCCGTCCGGGTGCCGGGCAGCTCCGGGCGGAGCTGGGCGAGCGGTTCGGCGCCCCGGCCCCCAGCGCGGCCCGGCCCGAGGGGACCGGCACCGGGCAGGCGGCCGCGCGGTACGGCTCGGCGCTGCGGGCCGATCCCTGGCTGGAGAGCTGGCCGGTGACCCTCGGCCCCGTCATCCCCGTCCCGGCGCCCGGCGGCACGGGTTGGCAGTTGGCCGACGCGGACGGCGCGGCGGCCCTGCCCCTGGCCCCGGCCGCCGCCGCGGCGCCCGGGCTCTGGCGCCTGGTGGCCCTCTCGGGCGGCGCGCCGGTCACGGTCTTCGGCGAATGCGGCCACCGCGGCTTCACTCCGCTCGTGGCCTGGCCGCAGGAGCCCGGCGAGGCGGTGCCGCTGTGCTGACCGCCCCCGCCGCCCCCGGAGCGTCCGCTGCACCGGCGCGGGCGCGGGAGCCCGGCACGGCCCGCGGCACCAGCGGCCCGGCCCCCGCGGGACCAACACCACCCGCACAGCCCCCGCAGGCACCGCAACTCCCGCAAGCACCGCAATTCCCGCAAGCACCGCGACCCTCGCAGGCACCGCAACCCTCGCAGGCACCGCAACCCTCGCAGGCACCGCAAGCGCCCGCCCAACCCCCGCGGGCACCGGCACCACCCGCGCAACCCCCGCGGACCCCACAAGCACCCGTCCGACGACCACAGGAGCGGTGAAGCACCCATGCCCATGACCTCGGTGATGACTGCTGCGGCCTCGGCCGCGTGGGAGGACCTGGTCACCGCGGCCCTGCTCGGCACCGACCGCCGCAGGCCGCCCGTGCCGACCGGGCACGGGGACCCGGCCGCGGCGCTGCTGGACGCGGCGGCCGTGCAGACGCTCCGCCGCCGGGCCGGGCTGCGGCCCGCTCCCGCGGCACCGCTGCCGGACCGCGCCGCACCCGATCCCAGGCCCGCGCTGCCGCCCGCCGCGGCCCGCCGACTGGCGGTGCTGCTCACCGACAGGCCCGGCACCGGCTCGGGCGGCCGCCGGGGTTCGGCGCCGGACCTGATGGAGCTGCTGCCGCAGTGGCTCCAGACGGCCAACGCCCGGGGGTATGCCGCCCCGCCGCACCTGCTGCCGGCCCTGCTGGACGCGGCACGCGCGCGTACCGACCTGCGACCGCAGGTCCTCGCCTTCGCCGGCCCCCGTGCGCTGTGGCTGGCCCGGCTCAACCCGGACTGGAAGTTCGCGCTCCGCGCGACGCCGGGCGGCGGTGCGCTGCTGCCGGCACCCGAGGACGCGGAGGGCGTGCGGCGGCTCTGGGAGGAGGGCCTGTTCGCCGAGCGGGTGGCCCTGCTCGCCGCCGTACGGGCCCACGACCCGGTGGCCGCGCGGGAGCTGCTCGCCTCCACCTGGTCGACGGAGCGGGCCGAGGACCGCCTGATGTTCCTGGACTCGCTGCACATGGGCCTGCGCGCAGACGACGAGCCGTTCCTTGAACAGGCGCTCACCGACCGCAGCCGCAATGTCCGCGCGATCGCGGCGGAGCTGCTGTCCGCACTGCCCTCGTCCGCCCTGGCCACCCGCATGGCGGCACGCTCCGCGCTCTGCGTGACCCTGGACCGATCGCAGCAGGCGCCCGCCATCGCCGTGGCCCCTCCCCCGGCATGTGACGCGGACATGGAACGGGACGGGGTCATGCCGAAGCCGCCTGCCGGGCGCGGGGAGCGCTCCTGGTGGCTGGGCCAACTGGTGGAGGCGACACCGCTGGGCGCGTGGTCCGCCCGGTTCGGCGGTCGGGGCCCCGAGGAGATCGTGGCGCTGCCCGTGGCCGACGAGTGGCACGGCGAACTGCACGCGGCCTGGTGCAGGGCGGCGGTGCGGCAGCGGGACATCGCCTGGTCACGGGCGCTGCTCGGCGCACCGTCGGCTCCGGGCGCGGGCGGGCCCGGTGCCGTGTCGCTGGCCGAGCGGGCGAAGCTGCTGGCCGCGCTGCCGGCCGCTGAGCGGGCCGGATGGGTGGCCGGGTTCATCGCCGCGCACGGCCTGTCGGAGGCGTTCCAACTGCTCGGCGGCTGCGCGGCCCCCTGGGAGGAGCAGCTCGGCCGCGCCGTGGTCGACGCGCTGAACATCGCCCGGGACGCCGGTAGTTACCCGTGGAGCTTCAGCGGGGTGATGGGCCTCGCCGAGCGCTGCCTCGACCCTGCGGAGGTCACCCGTCTGGAGGCGCTCACGGCGATACCCGACGAACCGGAGAACTCCTCCCCCGGGGCGGGCGGCTACTGGTCGGAGGCCTTCCAGCGGCTCGTCGGGACCCTCCACCTGCGCGCCACCATGCACACGGAACTCACCGCCCCGGCGGCCCCTGAGCCGCTGCCCTGACGCTCGCCGGAGGCCGCCGCCCCGGAAAGCACCGCAGGCCGCCGCCAGGCAGCCGCCGCCGTGCACCACCGAGCGGCCATCGGGCCGGCATCGGGCCGCCGCCTGCCGGCCCGCGGCGGACCTGGTCAGCGGCCCGAGTCGGCGGCCCGAGTCGGCGGGCCTGCCCTCAGGTCCCCGCGGGCTGCCGCACGTTGGCGCGGACCCACTCGACGATCGAGGCGGTCGTGGCGCCCGGGGTGAAGATCTCCGCGACACCCTTCTCCTTGAGCAGCGGGATGTCCGCCTCCGGGATGATGCCGCCGCCGAAGACGATGATGTCCGCGGCGTCCCGCTGCTCAAGCAGTTCGATGACGCGGGCGAAGAGGGTGTTGTGCGCGCCGGAGAGGATGGAGAGGCCGATCGCGTCGGCGTCCTCCTGGATGGCGGTGTCGACGACCTGCTCGGGCGTCTGGTGGAGGCCCGTGTAGATGACCTCCATTCCCGCGTCGCGCAGGGCACGCGCGATGACCTTGGCCCCGCGATCGTGGCCGTCGAGTCCCGGCTTGGCCACCACCACGCGGATCGGCCCGGCTGCCACACCCATCACTGCCTCCATATACCGAATACCGGTCGAACATTGCCCCCAGCATCCCGCAACCGCTCGTTTCGCGCCGCAGGGCGAGGGAGAAATCACAACGGCGGGAGCGGTGGGGACACGTCAGCCGTCCGTCCCGACCGCACCGACGGTACGCCCCGACCACGTCAGCCCACCCGTCCCGACCACGTCAGCCGCCCGTCCCGACCGCGCCGGTGGCCCGCCGAACGCACACCCTCCGAGGAGGAGAGCTCCCCGAACCCTTCGAACGCGGACCGAACAGAGCGACAAGGATGCGCTCGGGGAGTGGCGAAAGACGGCCGAATGCCCGGTTACCGTCCGTCTGATGAAGGCCGAAGATTGTCGGGTCCGCGTACTGCCGGGTACAGTCGCCGCACTGCTCTGCCTCTGGGGGGCGGTGACTCGGGGGCGCCTTACACGCCCTTGAGGCTGTGGGGGAGGTTCCCCCCGCGGTCGGCAGCCCCCCAGCCCCTGCTGTCGAGGCGAAAGAGAAGTAGGTGAACGACCGTCATCCGTCTGGGGATCCCTACCCCCCGGCCCCGGCACCCGACGCCGCACATGCGCCGTACGCGTCGTACGAACAGCAGCGCGTCCAGTACGGCGGCCAGACCGGGTACGACGGTTACGGCGGTCACACGGAAGGCGGAGTCGCCACGGCGACCGCGACCTACGGCACGGACGACCACGCCACCGGCCACTACACCGCGGACGGCGTCAGCTCCGACGGCCTCCCCGCGGACGCCTTCGCCACCGGCAGCTTCGCACCCGGCGCCTTCGCCTCGGACAGCTTCGAGAGCGACCCCCTCTTCGGCAACCTCCCCGGCGCCCCGGAAGCCCCGGACACCACCGGCACCTACGCCCCGTACGAAACGGGCCACTGGCCCACCGCTGCCGCCCAGGGCCCGGCGTCCGCCGACCCGTACGCCGCGCAGCCGCCAGGGTCACGGCCGGCCGACTTCGGGGCCGCGGCAACCGGCTACGCAGGCAACGGCTACGACGGCACCGGGTACGACACGAGCGGCCAGTACGACACGAGCGGCCAGTGGGACGCCACCGCGTGGAACACCACGGGCGAATGGGAGACCCACTCCTACGCCCAGCAGGCCCCCGGCGCCCAGGACGGCCACGACCCGCTGTCCGACGCGGAGTTCACCGGATCGCACCAGTACGACGCGCAGGGCTACGACACCCGGGGTTACGACACCCAGGGCTACGGCGGGCACGGCTACCAGGACCCGGACCCGGCGCAGCAGGGCTACGCGGCCCACGGCTACGAAACCGACCCGTACCAGGGCGGCCCCGGCTACCAGGACGAGGCCGGGTACGCGCACGCTCCCGGCGGTCCCCAGGAGACGCAGGTCTTCGACACCACCGCGTTCGGCGAGTTCGCGCCCGAGCCGGCCACGTCCGAGCATGCCATCCGGGGCGTCGACGCCGTCGGCCCCGATACCGGCGTCCAACCCGGTCACGCCGAGGAGACGGCCCCGTACGCCGAGGGCGCGGAGGCCGCCGAGGCCCCTTACGAGGGCGGAGCGGACGCCCCGTACGACGCGTACTCCTACGAGGACGGCGGCGAGGACCCCCACGGCGCCCACGACGACACGTATGCCGACGACGGCGCCGACGCCCTCGACGGCCCTGACGACACGCCCGATGCCGGGCATGACCCGCAGAACGCTCCCGGCATTGCCGTGCCGCGGCCCCGTACCGCTTCCCGCACGACCTCCCGCACAGCCGCGGCCGCCTCGCGCGGCCGCTCCCGCCGCAGGCCCGCGAAGCGTTCCGCGTTGCTGACCGTGGCCGTGCCCTCGGCCTGTGTGATCGGTGTGGCGGGTGTGGCCGCCGCGTCGGTGGGCGGCGGTGACGACGACAAGAACACCACGGCGTCCGACGCGACCTCCGTCAAGCCCTCCGTGGCCAACAACAAGCTCGACACCCAGTTGGAGAGCCTCTCCGCGGACGCGGGCGACTTCGCCGACCGGGCGAGCCGTACGCAGGAGCGCATCGACCTCAGGGCCAAGCAGGAGGAAGAGCGCAAGAAGGCCGCGGAGGAAGCGGCGCGCAAGGAGCGGCTGCGGCCGAAGTTCCTCCTCCCCGTCACCCAGAAGGGCCTCAGCGCCTATTTCGGCCAGGCGGGCGTCAACTGGATGTCCGTCCACACCGGCATCGACTTCCCCGTCGCCTACGGCACCCAGGTGATGTCGGCGACCGACGGCACGGTGCGCACGCAGTACAACACCGCCTACGGAAACATGGCGATCGTCACCTCCAAGGACGGCACGGAGACCTGGTACTGCCACCTCTCCAGCTACAAGGTCAGCTCGGGGACCACCGTCAAGGCGGGCGACGTCATCGCCTTCTCCGGGAACTCCGGCAATTCGACCGGTCCCCACCTGCACTTCGAGGTCAGGCCCAACGGCGGCGCGGCGATAGACCCCCTCCCCTGGCTCCGCAGCCACGGCCTCGACCCGACCTGACCCGACCCGGTCCGACCGACCGACCCAGTCCGACCTGCACGCCGGCTGACCTGCACCCCGGCTGGCCGTCCTGACTGTTGGGGACGGCGCCTGGCCCGCCGGTCGGCTCAGGCCCGGTCGGCTCACGCCGGGCACGCACTCCGGGCGAACGGCACCGCGCGCCGGGCGACCGGCACACACGACGTTCACCACACGATGCGCGCCGCACGACGCGCACCACCCACCACTCACCACACACGCACCGCACGCCCCACCGGACAGGCATGCGCCCGCTCTGCCCGAGCGAGCGCCCGACCGCGCCTCCTACCGGCTCGCCCCCTACAGCCGCCCCCTACGACCCGCCTCCTACAGCTTCTCCACCGGCGCATACCGCAGCAGCAGCCGCTTCGGCTTGCCGCCGTCGCCGAAGTCGACGGTCGCCTCGGCGTTGTCGCCGGAGCCCTTGACCGCGACGACCGTGCCCAGGCCGAACTGGTCGTGGGTGACTCGGTCGCCGATGGCCAGGGGGACCACCGGCTTCTCCGTGGCCCGGCGGGTGGCGAAGCCCGAGGCACCCGCGGCCGCACTGCGCGAGCGGGACCGCGAGGAGGCGGCGAACGACGCGGCGGCCCCGCTCGCCGCGCCGGACACGGAGGGCGCGGCCGGTGCCGTCCGCTTCCATTCCACGTGCTGGTCCGGGATCTCCTCCAGGAAGCGGGACGGCGGGTTGTACGCGGGCTGGCCCCAGGCGCTGCGCAGCGCGGCACGGGTCAGGTACAGCCGCTCACGCGCGCGGGTGATGCCCACGTAGGCGAGCCGCCTCTCCTCCTCCAGCTCCTTGGTCTGCCCGAGGGCCCGCATGTGCGGGAAGACGCCGTCCTCCATGCCGGTCAGGAAGACCACCGGGAACTCCAGGCCCTTGGCCGTGTGCAGCGTCATGAGGGTGATGACGCCGCTGCCCTCCTCGTCCTCCTCGGGGATCTGGTCGGAGTCCGCGACCAGGGCGACCTGCTCCAGGAAGTCGGCCAGCGTGCCGGCCTCGCCTTCGCCGCGCTCCTGCTCGAACTCCAGGGCAACGGCGGCGAGCTCCTGGAGGTTCTCGATCCGGGTCTCGTCCTGCGGGTCGGTGGAGGACTGGAGCTCGGCCAGGTAGCCGGTGCGCTCCAGGACGGCTTCGAGGACCGTGGCGGGGCCCGCGCCGGACTCGACGATGGTGCCCAGGTCCTCCATCAGGGTGTTGAACCGCTTGATCGCGTTGGTCGAGCGGGCCGCCATGCCGTAGGCCTCGTCGACGCGGCGCAGCGCCTGCGAGAAGCTGATCCGCTCGCGCTGGGAGAGGGCGTCGACCATGGCCTCGGCGCGCTCGCCGATGCCGCGCTTGGGGACGTTCAGGATGCGGCGCAGCGGGACGGAGTCCTCCGGGTTGGCGAGGACGCGCAGGTACGCGAGGACGTCCCGGACCTCCCGCCGCTCGTAGAAGCGGACACCGCCGACGACCTTGTAGGGCAGGCCGACGCGGATGAAGATCTCCTCGAAGACGCGGGACTGGGCGTTGGTGCGGTAGAAGACGGCGACGTCGCCGGCCTTCGCGTCGCCCGCGTCGGTGAGGCGGTCGATCTCCTCGGCGACGAACTGCGCCTCGTCGTGCTCGGTGTCGGCGACGTAGCCGGTGATCCGGGCGCCGGCGCCGGCGTTGGTCCACAGGTTCTTGGGGCGGCGGCTCTCGTTGCGCTCGATGACGGCGTTGGCGGCGCTGAGGATGGTCTGGGTGGAGCGGTAGTTCTGTTCCAGGAGGATGGTGGTGGCGTCCGGGTAGTCCTCCTCGAACTGGAGGATGTTGCGGATGGTGGCACCGCGGAAGGCGTAGATGGACTGGTCGGCGTCGCCGACGACGCACAGCTCCGCGGGCTCCACGGCGGGCTCGCCGTCCTCCGTGGCGCCGGGTGCGTCCGGTCCGGGCGCGGTACCGACCAGCTCGCGCACCAGCGCGTACTGGGCGTGGTTGGTGTCCTGGTACTCGTCGACGAGGACGTGCCGGAAGCGGCGGCGGTAGTGCTCGGCGACGTCCGGGAAGGCGCGCAGCAGGTTGACCGTCGTCATGATCAGGTCGTCGAAGTCGAGCGCGTTGGCCTCGCGGAGGCGGGACTGGTAGAGCGCGTAGGCCTGCGCCAGGGTCTTCTCGAAGCCTTCCCCGGACTCCGACCGGGAGGCGCCCCCGAGGGTCTGCGCTGCGAAGTCCTCCTCGTCGATCAGCTCGTTCTTCAGGTTGGAGATCTTGGCGCTGAAGGACTTGGGCGGGTAGCGCTTGGGGTCGAGGTCCAGGTCGCGGCAGACCAGGGCCATCAGGCGCTTGGAGTCGGCGGCGTCGTAGATCGAGAAGGACGAGGTGAAGCCGAGCTTCTTGGACTCACGGCGCAGGATGCGCACGCAGGCGCTGTGGAACGTCATCACCCACATCGCCGCGGCCCGCGGGCCGACCAGTTGCTCGACGCGCTCCTTCATCTCGCCCGCGGCCTTGTTGGTGAAGGTGATGGCGAGGATCTGGCCGGGGTGCGCGTGGCGCTGGGCCAGCAGGTGGGCGATGCGGTGGGTGAGCACCCGGGTCTTGCCCGAGCCGGCTCCGGCCACGATGAGCAGGGGGGAGCCGCTGTGCACGACGGCCGCGCGCTGGTTCTCGTTCAGCCCCTGGAGGAGGGCCGCCGGGTCGGTGACGGGACGGGCGGCGCCGTCTCGGTAGTAGGGCTCGCGGGGCGGCGGGGCGTCGTACCTGCCGCCGAAGAGGTCGGCCGGGATCTCCTCCGGGCCCGCGTCCTCGGGCGGCGGCGGGGGCTCTTCCTCGGCGCCGCGGGGGGCCTGGAGACCGGCCAGGAAGTGATCGTCAAAGAGGCTGCTCATCGCTTACCGAGTCTAGGCCGCGGCACTGACACCCGGCCCACGGACGGGTAACCCGGTCCCGAACGAACCGCCGGGCACGGCGCGTGGAGCGCTCCGACCACCGCCCGGAGGCCCGCCGGACACGGAACCCTCACCGAACCGCACGGAAAACGCCACGAGCCGTGGCCGCCTGCTCACGCAGCGCCAAAGTCACAAGAATGTATAGGACGTATCACACATCAACCTTCACAGCCGTCACACGCGTTGGCTAACGTGCCGCACGGGCAACCCGTACCCCCACCGGCGAACGGCGCCGGGACGGGCGGCCCCCGCCGAGTCCGGCGCGCCTTCGCGGGCAGCCGGAGCCGGGGACCCACCGGAGCCGGGCACCAGACGGCTCCTGGGGTGAATCGGCCCCGCACGGCCCAGCGCCCGCGCACCCGCGTGCCGGACGCCGTGCCGCACGGAGCCGTAGGGCAGCCTTCCGGTCCACCCGCCCGAACCCGACAGCTAACCCGGTAGGCGGCGCACGGAAGGAGTCGCCCGCTGTGGCGTCGCACCGCAAACCGCGGAACACCAGCACCCTCACGGGGGTGCGCACCCCGGCCGCCCTCGGGCCCGCCGTCGGCATCACGACGGCCGCGCTGACCTCGGTCGTCCTCCTGGCGCCGAGCGCGGGGGCCGCGCCGTCCGACCCGGCGCCGAACCTCGAAGAGGTGCAGAAGCAGGTCGACGGCCTGTACCACCAGGCCGGCGTCGCCACGCAGAAGTACAACGCCGCCAAGGAGCACACCGCCGCCCAGCGCAAGCGCGTGGACCGCCTGCTGGACGACGTGGCCAAGCGCACGGAGAGTCTGAACGCCGCCCGGCAGGAACTGGGGTCCTTCGCGGCCGCCCAGTACCGCACCGGCGGCATCTCCGGCACGGCCACACTGCTGCTCGCCGACGATCCCCAGCAGTACTTCGACGACAGCCACCTGATGAACCGGCTCACCGACCGGCAGAAGGCGGCCGTCGACGGCTTCGAGAAGGAGCAGGCCGCGACGGCGAAGAAGCGCGCGGAGGCCGCGAAGAGCCTGACGCGGCTGACCGACTCGCAGGCCACGCTCCGCGAGACCAAGGAGGACGTGCAGAAGAAGCTCGCCTCCGCGCGGACGCTCCTTTCGAAGCTGACCGCGAAGGAGAAGGCGCGCCTCGCGGCGATCGAGAAGCAGAAGGAGGAGGCGGCCGCCCGCCGGGCGCAGGAGCTGGCCGCCAGGCAGGCCGCCGCACAGCGCGAGCAGGAGCAGTCGGGAAGCAGCGGCACCGCCACCGACCACAACTACGCGGCGATGGCCACCAAGGCCATCGACTTCGCCAAGGCCCAGTTGGGCAAGCCCTACGTGTGGGGCGCGACGGGGCCCGACTCGTTCGACTGCTCGGGCCTGACGCAGGCCGCCTGGAAGGCCGCCGGCGTCTCGCTCCCGCGCACCACCTGGGACCAGGTCAAGGTCGGCACGACGGTGCCCGTCGACCAGGCCCGGCCGGGCGACCTGGTCTTCTACTTCTCCGACATCAGCCACGTCGGTCTCTACATCGGCGACGGACAGGTCATCGACGCACCCCGGCCGGGCAAGAACGTGGAGACGATACCGATGACGTACATGCCGATCTACAGCGTGGTGCGGCCGGCGTAGGAATGGTCGCCGTACGCCGGCGCGGGCCCGCCCGCGCCGGCGTGCGCAGGCGATGGGCGCGGCGGGGGCGACGGCCCCGCGGCGGCGCACGGCCCGGATGACCGCCGCTCGGGCCCGGACCGCGGCTCAGGCCCGGGCGACGGCTCAGGCCCGGGCGACGGCTCAGGCCCGGGCGACGGCTCAGGTCAACGGCCCGGGCGACGGCCATGGGCCACCAGCCACGGGCCACGGGCCACGGCTCGACCCTGGCCGCCGCTCGGGGCCAGGACCGCCGCTCGGAGCCAGGACCGTCGCTCAGGGCTCGGGCAGCGCGCGCAGGCCCGGTATCCCGCCGCGGGCCCGGGCGACCGCGGACCAGGCCGCGTCCGGTTCGGCGGCGAGCAGGGCGCGTGCGGTCGCGAAACGGTCCGCCATGTCGCCCCCCGCGGACCGGAACACCTCGAAGCGGTCCCGGATCTCCGTGGGCGTGCCCTCGGTGAAGGTGCGCATCAGCGTCGCCCCCAGGGCCAGGTACGCCCGCACCTGGGTCACCGCGCGGCCGGTCGGGTAGTCGTCGGGCAGCACCGGCGGCGCCTCGCGCACCAGTTGCTCCCAGGCGTCCGCCGCGGTGGGCGCCTGGGAGGCGTCGGCGATCCAGCGCAGCGCCCGGGGCGCCTGGGCGCCGGACAGCGCGGCGGCGTAGCGGGTCTGCGCGGAGAGCACCGTGTCGGCGTCCTCGGCGAGCAGGGCGCGGGCGAGCGGCACCAGGTCGTCCGTGCCCCGCAGGGTCCTGGTCGTGGTCAGGGCCATGACGCAGCGCAGCAGGTCGCGCGGCAGCCCGCCGGAGAGCGCGTGGCACAGCCACAGGAACGGCTCGGGCAGCCGCACGCCGCGCAGTTCCAGCAGTTCCCTGGCCTGGCCGAGGCCGAGCGGCGGCACGGTGACGACCCGGTCGAAGGCGCTGTCGAAGGTGGTGCGCACATCGAGGACCCGGCGGCCGAACGCGGTCAGCGCGTCCTCGGAGACGGCGACGAGGAAGTGGCAGCCCTGGATGCCGAAGACGACCTTGAGGTCGTTGAGGAAGCGCTCCGCCTCCTCGGCCGTGCCGACCTTGTCCAGTTCGTCGATGCCTATGATCACCCGCCCTCCGAGCGGCCTGCGCTCCAGGGCGACGAGGTCGAGCAGCGCCCTGAAGCGCGCGACGAGTTCGGGGTAGCTGAGCAGGTGCTCGGTGTGCTGCACCTGCTCGCCGCCGGTGAACTGCAGGCCGAGGCCGCCGGGCAGGGTGAACTGCGTGCTGCGGGTGCGCTGGACGGTCGACTGGTACTGGAGGGTTCTCAGGTGGTGCACGGCCGCGGCCTGCGCTCCGGAGGCCCGCCGCTTCGGGGCCCGGCCCTGCCGTGCGGCGCCCGCCCGCGCACGCCCCGCGCCGCCCGAGAGCGCCAGCGTCCACGCGATGCCCACGAGGGCCAGCAGCCCGCCGCCGACCAGGACCAGCAGCCGCGGCTCGCCGGCGAGCCGGCGGCCGGCGTGGGAGAGGTCCTGCCAGGAGACCGCGGCCAGCACGGCGAGCATGCCCGTGAGCGCGACGAGCCCGGCGAGCGCCCGCTGGAGCCGGCCGGCCCGCCGCGGCCGCTCGGTGCCCTCGGCGGCCGACTCGCCGGTGATCGCCCGGCAGACCTCGGCGAAGAGGTGGACGAGGAACTCCCTGGGGTCGTACGACGTCGGGGCCGGCACCAGTACCAGCAGGTCCTCGTAGCCGGCGGACTCCGGCGCGCAGAACCGCTGCATCAGCGTGCTCTTGCCGCCGCCGCGCGGCCCGCTGACGCCGATGCTCGCACTCTCCAGCTCCCTCAGGTGCAGGGCGGTCTGCTGGACGGCGGCGGTACTGACGAACTGGTCGGCGCCGCGGGATCCGGTGAGCCGGGACGCGTCGATCGGAGGCAGGGTGAGGGACCGTTCGTCGTGGGTCGCCCCGAGCCGGCGGCGGAGCAGCGGCATGACGCCGTCCCGAGCGAGCGCCACCAGCCAGTCGCGGCGCGCCTGGACGGCGGCGTCGCGGTAGCGGCCCCGGCCGCCGGGCAGCTCCGGCCAGTCGGCGGGGTCGTCCGAGCGCAGGGCGGTCCACTGCTCGGCGTACGGGCGCGCGTTCAGCCAGCCCAGCAGTGTGACGACCCAGGTCGCGGCGGCGGCGAGCGCGATGGTGGGCAGCGCGCCTGACCCGAGCCCGCGGGGGGCGGTCGCGACCCGCGCGCCCCACACGGCGGCGGCGTACAGCTCGCAGAAGGCGCCGATGCGGAACGCGACGCTGCCGCGTGAGCGGATCAGCGAGCGCTCCTCGGACCACCACACGGGCGCGGCGGGACGGCGGGCCCCGGGGGTTCCAGGCCCGCCGCCGCTCCGCCCGACGGAGCCGGCGGCCTCGCCCCACTGCCAGGCGAGGACCAGCACACAGAAGACCGCGACCACCGTGGCGACCGTGACCAGCGTTCCCGCCGGGAACACCATCAGCCCGGCCGCGGCCGCGGCGACGGCCGCCGCCGGCCAGGCCGCGAAGCGGTAGGTGCGCACGAGCCCGGAGCGTGTCCACCACCGCTGCGCCGCCGCGTCCTGCAACCGCCGGTGCGCCTGCCTGAAGCGCTCGTAGGATCCCTCGGCGGCCTCGGCGACGGACGGCAGGTCCGCCTCGAAGGCGTTCACCGCCATGGACAGCACCCGTTCGCGGGCCCGGGCCCGGCGCGTCCCCTCCGGCGCGGCGGCGACGTGGGCGATGGCCTCGGGCAGCGCCAGCACCTGGTCGAGGATGTCCGCCCTGGCCCGCCGCGCCGCGCGCACGGCGGGGCTGCGGCCCGCGCTCTGCGCGCCGAACGCCGCCCGCACCAGGTCGTGCCTGAAGGCGTAGCTGCCCCTGCCGTACCCCGGTGCCGGAGCCAGCAGGCCCTGGCGGCCCGCCTCGCCGAGGAACGCCAGCAGGGACCAGGGGAGCCGGCCCCGGGTCCAGTGCCAGAGGTGGGCGACGCGGAAGCGGCCCCAGGCACTGCCGTCCAGCAGGGCTGCGGCGAAGACCGCCGCCGCCGTCCACAGGAGCAGTCCCGTGTCGTGCCCCGAAGGGCCGGCCCCCGCCCGGAGCACGACGGCGAGCGGGGTGCAGGTGAGCAGTACGACGGCGGTCGCTCTGACCAGTGCGGTCACCAGGTCGCGGCCCAGGTGGGCCACCTGCGCCCCGGGCACCGGCCGGTCGTCCGGCACCCCCAGGCCCAGCAGGCAGACCGCGGCCAGCCCGGCCGCGCACGGCCACACCAGCGAGATCGCCAGCGCCTCGGGGACGGGCGCGGTGAACGCCTGCGACACGCCCATGACGGTGGTGAGGACGACCACCACGGGCGCCACGGCGCCCAGTTCCAGCCGGACGAGGGTGGCCAGCACCCTGCGCAGGTGCCGTACGGAGCGGCGGCCGACCGGGCCTTCGGGGGCCGCGGGGAGGACGGAGGCCAGGACGGCGGAGGGGCTGAGCCGGCGCGGCGGTGGCGCCTGCCGTCCCACCCCCGTCAGCAGGGCCGCGGCGCCCAGCAGCACGGCCGCCGCCACGCCGAGCCGCCCGGACCGCGCCGTCCACATCAGCAGGGGCGGCACCAGCAGGGGCCAGCGCAGCCGCCCGGCCACCGCCCGCGGCCGGTGCGCCGCCATCCGCCACCACAGCAGGTACGGGTCGGAGTCGCGGCCCATGGCCTGGGTGAGCAGGCCCAGCCAGCGCCGCCCGCTCTCCCCGGGCAGCCGCTCGGAACGGGCCGTCGGGTCGGCCGTCTCCAGGATCCGGCGCCTGATGTCGTCGGCGGTCGGGAAGCGCTCCGCGTCGGTGAGTTCGGCCGGGCTCCTGCTCTCGTGGTCCGAGGCGTAGGCCTCCTGCGCGAGGACCACCAGCCAGGGCGAGGAGAACGCCTGGGCCAGCGGTCCCTCCGGACGCCGTTCGATGGCCCGTGCCACCGCGTCCCAGGAGCCGGCCTGCTCCGGGTGGCCGCGCTCCAGTTGCGCTGCGGCGTCGGCGGCCGACAGCGGCAGGAGCGTCAGCACCGGACCGAGTCCTCTGCGCTGGTCGGCCTCAAGGCGGTGGAAGGCGCTGGTCCGGCAGGTCAGCACGTACCCGCCCGAGGTGGACAGGCCCCGCGCCAATTGCTCGGCCACGGCGGAGCGGGCGTGCGGCGGCAGTTCGTCGAGGCCGTCGAGGACGGGGGTGATCAGCGGGCCGTCCGCCAGCGCGAGGGCCTCCGAACGGCGCAGGCCGTACTCCGACTCCAGCTCGTCGGCCATCCACCGGCTCAGGCTTCCGTTGGACGGGTGCCAGGAGTGCAGTGCGAACATCACCGGCACCGGGTCGCCGGCCCGCCGCCGGTCCAGGCCGTCCAGCACGAACCGCCGGGCCATGGTGGTCTTGCCCGAGCCGGCGTCGCCGAGGACGACGAGGCGCCGGTCGGACAGCGTCTCGTAGGCGTCCCACAGGGAGGCGCCCACCGGCGGCCGGCTCCGGCCGCCGTCCCGGCCCTCGACCGCGGAGGGGGCGTACGTCCAGGTGAGCGGCAGCGTCGACGCACCGTCCGAGCGGCGGTCCGCCTCGCGCAGCTCCAGCGCGACGTGCCGGGCCAGCCGCTCCAGCAGTGCGAAGGTCCCGGCCCGCGGCTCCCCGGGGCGCGGTCTCGGCACGGCCTGCCGTCTTGTCGCCAGGAGGCCGGCCGTCGCGAGCGCCGTCGTCAGGGAGGCCGCCAGGACCGCGGCGCCGAACGCGGTCAGGTCGGCGTCGACGGCGACGCCCCGCAGGGCCACCGCGGCCGATGCCACCGCCAGCAGCAGCCCGGCCCCCGCCACGGCCATGAGGTACCTGCGCACGTCCGCCCCCACTCACCCGCTCGCCCGCACCAGAGCCGCATGGTACGGCGCGGGGCCGTGGCTTCTCAGCCGAAGAGCGGTACCGGCCCAAGGACGGGCGCGGCGGTCAGGGGGTCAGGTCCACAGGACGGCGATGAAGATGTTCACCATGGTGAGCGCCCCTACGGCGGCGAAGGCGCGCTTGTCCACGGTCTCCTCGTCCCGCTGCACGTAGACCAGCGCGAGGATCACGATCAGCAGGGCCAGCTTGATGCCTATCTTGACCGTGTCGACGTGCTGGTCGTCGGCTTCGTTGAGGCCGACCAGGACGGCTCCGGTCACGAGCATGGTGAGCGCGCCGTGCAGCATGGGGGCGCCGAAGCGGGCCCGGCCCTCGCCCATCGCCTTCATCTGGGTGAGGAAGCCGCCCAGCAGCGAGGCGATGCCGATGATGTGCAGGCCGACGAAGAGATGGATGAGTACGTCCATGGCTTCGGAGCCTAACGGCGGGCGCTCGGCGCTCTGGCGCGGGGCCCGGTCCCGGGGTCGTGGGGCCCGGTCCCGGGGTCGTGGAGGCCCGGTCCCGGGGTCGTGGAGGCCCGGCCCCAGGTCCGTAGAGGGCCGGCCCCAGGTCCGTGGAGGGCCGGCCCCAGGTCCGTGGGGCGGCGTCCGGGTCCCGGGCCGGGACAACCGCGGCGTCCCGGGCGGGGCGGCCCGTCGCGTCCGGGGCGGGGGGCGCCGCGGCGGACGGCGGGCGGTGCCGGGCCGAGGCAGCACGGCGGGTACGGGCCGGTCAGGGGCGGGCCCGTGCCCTCGGGGCCGGCGCGGCTGCCGGGAGGCGGCCGCCGCGCCGCGCCGCCGCCATGGGCGGCCGGCCGCTCCCGGCGCCGGGACCGTCAGCCGTTCAGTACCGGCGGGCGGGGCGGGGCGGCGCTCACTGCAGTGCCGCCAGGACGGAGTTGTACGCCTGCTTCTTCTGGTAGTTGCCGTCGAAGAGCAGCGGGGTGTCACCGCTGCGCCAGGAGTACTTGTCCGTGACGCCCCAGACGGTGATGCCGTCGCACCTGGAGATGGCGAGGCAGGCCCGGGTGACCTTGGTGTAGTTGTCCGCCTGCGCCTGGCCGGATCCGGCGATGTCCAGCTCGGTGATCTGCACGGAGACACCGAGGTCGACGAACCGCTGGAGGTTCTGCTGGAAGTCGGAGGGGACCGGGGACTGGCTGTTGAAGTGGCCCTGGAAGCCGACGCAGTCGATCGGGATGTTGCGGGACTTGAAGTCCTTGACCATGTTGTAGACGGCGTTGCTCTTCGCGTTGACGCCGTCGATGTTGTAGTCGTTGTAGCAGAGCTTGGCGGCCGGGTCCGCGGAGCGGGCCGTCTGGAACGCGTGCTCGATGAAGGAGTTGCCGATCTTGTTCTGGAAGGGCGAGGAGCGCCGGGCACCGCTGCTGCCGTCCTGGAACGCCTCGTTGACGACGTCCCAGGCGTAGATCTTGCCCTTGTAGTGCGTCATCAGGTTCCGGATGTGGTTGTCCATCACCTGGGTCAGCTCGCTGCCGGTGCCGATGTTGTTCACCCAGCCGGGCAGTTGGGAGTGCCACACCAGCGTGTGTCCGCGGGTGCGCATGCCGTGGGACTGTGCGTGGTTGAGGATCGCGTCGCCGCCGCCGTAGGTGAACTGGCCCCTGTTGGGCTCGGTGGCGTCCCACTTCATCTCGTTCTCGGGCGTGGCCATGTTGAACTCGCGGTCCGCCGTCTGCGCGTACTGCGCCTCGCCCAGGTGGCCGTTGCTCAGCGCGGTGCCGAAGTACTTGCCCTTCGCGGCCGCCGCGGCGCCCAGGGTGGAGCCGGCGGCGTGCGCGGAGCCGCCGGTGAGGGCGACCAGGCCGGCGGAGGCGAGGGCGCCGGCCATGCCGATGACCAGCGTGCGGCGGAAGCCGGACCGCACGGTCCGTCCGGTCGTGCGGGATTGCTCGGTCATTGCTTTCCCTTCGTCCGTGGGGGCCGGACGGTCGGCGGGCGCACCGTCCGGGGGTCGTGCCGTGACCGGTCGCAGCGCTGGAGGTCGCGAGCGCCCGGGCCGTGCAGATCGCCGGGAGAGAACGGAGCGGAGCGACAGCGCTGTGGCGCTGAGTGACGATTGCACCGGAGTATGCACGGCCCCCACGGCAACGTCAACGTTACGTGCCGGAAATCTTTCGATCATTCATCGCGTCGAGATCCCTCGGTCTACCGCTCTGAGCTGCACGAACAACAAGCCGTTCGAGCAGACGGACGGGCGGAGAGCCACATCCGGGCGGTTACCCCACCGAAAATTTCGCTTCCCTTGCCGAGATCATCGGGACGACGGAGCGAGTGAACCGCTCCCATTCCGCGCGGCCGGCCCGGGTCACGCACGCTTCCCGTTCCTCAGACCACCCTGGACCCACCGCACCCTTCGAGGATTGCGAAAGGTTTCGGACACCCTGTCAGCCAGAGAAGGACATCGCCTTCAGGTCTACATGGTGGTTTTCAGCGTTTTGGAGGGCCTGCCCAGTGCATGCCAAGCGTGCCGGAAGTCTTGCGTCCCGAAAACAACCGGTGCACACTCCGTAATGTTTCACGCCTGGAGCGGCAACGCGGTGCGCGCCTCAACCGAGGAGGAAGCATGCACAGAGCACTGTCCCGGAGTGCGAGGCACCTGGGCGCCCTACGGTCCGCGCTCCTCGCCGTCGCCCTGACCGCGGCGGCCACGGTGTTGTCGGCCGCCCCCTCCCCGGCCGCCTCCGCGGCGCCGGACAAGGCCGCCGGCGTCTGGGCCGCCTGCCCGAACGGCTACGTCGGCCTGACCTACGACGACGGCCCCAACCCCTCGTCGACCACCGCACTGCTCAACGCCCTGAAGGCGGGCGGCGCCAGGGCGACGTTCTTCATCTGGGGCCAGCACGCCCAGCAGTACCCGAGCCTGCTGCGGCAGGAGCAGGCGGCGGGCATGTGGATCGGCAACCACACCTGGACACACCCACACCTGCCCCAGATCGGCGAGCCCGCGGCGTACAACGAGATCGCCCAGACCCAGCAGATCATCCAGCAGACCATCGGCCAGACCCCGACCCTCTTCCGTCCGCCCTACGGGGAGACCAACTCCCAGATCAGGAACGACGAGACCCGCCTCGGCCTGACCGCCGAGGTGCTGTGGAACGTGGACTCCCAGGACTGGAACGGCGCGAGCACGGCCCAGATCGTGCAGGCCGCGTCCCGGATGACGGGCGGCAGCATCATCCTCATGCACGACGGCGGCTACCAGACGACCATCGCCGCCGTGCCGCAGATACTCAGCGGCCTCTCGTCCCGCGGCCTGTGCCCGGGCAAGATCATCAGCGGTGCGAACGGCCAGCCGGTGGTGACCGCCCCGTAGCCCTTCCACCCCTTTCGGGGGCGCGCCCTCCACGGGGCGCCCCGCACCGGGAGCACCACCCGGAATCAAGCCCCGCCCCGCCGGACGGTCAGGCGTCCGGCGGGGCGGTGTCCGCGGTTGCGGCGGTGCCCGTGGGTGCGGCGGTGCTGTGCCGTACGACCAGGCGGGTGTTCAGTTCGAGACGGGTCGCGGTGTCCTCGCCGGCCCGCAGCCGCAGCAGCATCTGCGCGGCCTCCTGCGCCATCTGCCGCAGCGGTTGGTGCACGGTGGTCAGCGCCGGGCTCGACCACTGGGCCAGCGGTACGTCGTCGTAGCCGACCACCGACAGGTCCTGCGGGACGCGCAGGCCGAGCACCCGGGCCGCCTCCAGGACGCCGAGGGCCTGGAGGTCGCTGCCGGCGAACAGGGCGGTGGGCCGGTCGGGACGGTCAAGCAGCTCCATCGCGCGCGCGTAGCCGCCCTCCACATGGAAGTCGCCGAAGGTGACCAGGTCGGGGTCCGGAGTCAGTCCCGCCATGCTCATGGCCGAGCGGTAGCCGTCGAGCCTCGCCATCGAGCAGAGCATGTCCCGAGGGCCCGTGATGATCGCGATCCGCCGGTGCCCGCACTGGACGAGGTGCCGGGTGGCCGCGAGGCCCCCGGACCAGTTGGCCGAGCCGACCGACGGCACGTCGGGCTCCGGGTCGCCGGCCGGATCGATGATCACGAAAGGGATGGCGCGGGACTTCAACTGTTTCTTCACCGCGGGCGGCAGCGAGGAGAAGACGAGCACCACACCGACCGGCCGGCGCTGCACCACGCCTCCGACCCAGTCGGGGCCCGGCAGGTGCCGGGTTCCGCTCTCCGTCAGCACCACACTGGCGTGGTTGGCCTTGGCCACGTCCTCCACGCCGCGGATCAGCTCCATGCCCCAGATGCTGTCCAGCTCGTGGAAGACGATCTCGATGAGGGGCGCCTCCCACGCGGAGCGCGGCGTACGGCGATAGGCGTGCGCCTCCAGCAGCCGCTCCACCTTGAGTCTGGTCGGCCGGGAGACGTCCTGGCGGCCGTTCAGCACCTTCGACACCGTCGAGATGGAGACACCTGCCTGCTCGGCCACCTGCGCCAGGGTGACGCGCGCCGTCTCCTCGTCTTCACGCACGACGTGCAGCATAGGCCACCGGCCCGAAAGTTTTCGAGGGCCTGGCCCGGTCCGGAAGGTGTCCGCGCAGGTCAACCGGCTTCTCAAGCGGATTCCCGACAGCCCGGTCCCCGGCTCGAAGATGATGTGATCCGTCTCATTGACGCCTTTGGCCCCGCTTGGGGGAGGATGGAGGACTGTCCCGTCGAGCGACCCGAGGAACGGAGCGAGGCCCTCCATGACCGAGCATGTTCACGTCCGCCAGGTCCAGGGCCTGGGCGTGAGTGACGACGGGCTGCTGGTCGAGGAGTCCCGGTGCCGGTGCGGGGCCACCTGGACGAGGACGTACGAGGCGGGGAGTCCGGAACAGGAGTAGCCCCGGCGAGTTGCCCCTCGGGCCACCGGTCCACCGGCCCGCCTGTCCACCGGCCCACCGGCCCGCCGCTATCGGCGGTCCTCCCGGTGCCGGACGGTCCCGGCGCCCGTGCCCGGCGCCCGCGGCCTGACGGGACCCCCACCCGGGGCCGCCCGGGGCGGCGGACCGGCCGTCTCACGCCGGGCGGTCCCGTGGCAGGCGATCCCGCAGGGTGCGGCAAGCCCGGTCCGGATCCGGGTCGCAGACGGCGATCCTGCCGTACCGGGCGGTGCGGCGGAGGTCCAGGCAGAGCACCGGGCGGCCCGCGCGCACCACGACGAAGTCCTCGCCGTCCACGAGCCGCCGGGTGCCCATGCAGAGCAGGTCCGGAACGCAGAGCCCGCTGCCGTGCCCGCCCCGCAGGGCCCGCCACCAGTCGGGCTCCACGTACACCTCGCGCAGTGCGGACACCGGCACCCGTACCCGGGCACGGCGCGCCGCCACCCGTTCCCACCGGTGCAGCCGGACGACGACGTCCGCGCCCGCGACCGCGATCCGGGCCACCGACCCCTCCCGTCAGGCGGTCTCGCCCCTGATCTGGTGGCCCCTGCCGATCTCGATCTTGCGGCGCCTGCCCTCCGCGGACTTCGGAACGCGTACGGTCAGGATGCCGTCGGTGAGGTCGGCGTCGATGTTGTCCGTGTCGGCGTCCATGGGCAGCGTGGTGCGGTAGGAGAACTTCCCGGTCCGGTGGTTCAGCACCTTCCCGTGCTCCGCCTCGCTCAGCTCGCCGGAGATGGACAGCTCGTTGCCCTCGATGGAGATGTCGACGCTCTCCGCGGGGATGCCGGGCAGTTCCGCCCGCACCATGTACGCGTCCTCCGTCTCCGCCTCCTCGGCGATCGGCATCCACGCGCCCGCCCCCGTGGTGGGCGCCGCGGCCATGAGCCGCCCCATGTCGCTCCACATGCTCTGGATGTCGCCGAACGGGTCCCAGCCTGCGTACGGCGGCATGCGGCGCTCCATCGGAGCGGACATTCCACGTGCACGGCGCATCGGCATGGTCATGGCGATCTCCCCTCGTGTGCCCGGGTCGAAGTGCGGGGTCGAAGCCCGGTGTCGAAGCCTTGCGGCGCGCGGGTAACCGGCGGCGCACCCGCTAAACGTGCCGCCCCCCGGCCGCGCACCCCGGGCGCCAACCGCTTCGTTCGCGCGTCACCGCTGGTCAGTGCGGCATCCGCAGCACCGCGGCGCCGTTCACCCGGCCCGCCGCGAGGTCGTCGAGCGCGCGGTCGGCGTCGTCGAAGTCGTAGGGGGCCAGCGTGGCCCTCAGATGGTGCCCGGCGGCGGTGGCGAGGAAGCCGCGGCCGTCCCGCCGGGTGTTGGCGGTGACGCTGCGCAGGGTCCGCTCCTGGAAGAGGTGGCGCTCGTGGTCCAGCGGCGGGACGCCGGTGAGGTGGATTCCGGCGATGCTCAGCGTGCCGCCCCGGTCCAGCGCCTGGAGGGCCACCGGCACGAGGCTGCCGACCGGCGCGAAGAGGATCGCCGCGTCCAGGGGCTCGGGCGGTCCGGCGGCCGCGTCGCCCGCCGACGCGGCCCCCAGCTCCAGGGCGAGCGACCTGGCGGCCGGGGACCGGGTGAGCACGTGCACCGTGGCACCCTCGGCGAGCGCGACCTGCGCGGTGAGGTGCGCGGACGCGCCGAAGCCGTAGATCCCGAGCCGGCCGCCTTCCGGCAGGTCGGCGCGGCGCAGCGCGCGGTAGCCGATGATTCCGGCGCAGAGCTGCGGCGTCAGCTCCTCGTCGGTGTACCCGGCGGGCAGTTCGTAGGCGTACGCGGCGGGCACGGTGACGTACTCGGCGTAGCCGCCGTGCACGTCCCAGCCGGTGTAGACGGATGCGGGACACAGGTTCTCCTGGCCCCGGGTGCAGTACCGGCACGTGCCGTCGGTCCTGCGCAGCCACGGCACGCCGACCCGGGTGCCGGCCGGGGGCCCGGTCACCCGGGCCCCCGCCGCCACGACCTCGCCGACCGCCTCATGCCCCGGGACCACCTGCTCCAGGTGCGCCGGCAGGTCGCCGTCGCGAACGTGCAGGTCGGTGCGGCACACCCCGCACGCACGCACCTTGACGAGCAGTTCGTCCACCGCGGGGGCGGGCACCGTGAGTTCCACGCGCTCGATCGTGCCCCTGCGGGCCGCCGGGGCCACCCAGGCCCGCATGGTCGTGGGGATCTCCGTAGCCACGTGCGCCACCTCCCTCTCCACTTCATCGTGCAGGCGCGCGTCCTGGCACGCACGGCGCGACGCGAGCCGAAGCCGGCGCCCGCGCGACGGGGTACGGCCGCACGCGGGCGCGGTCGCCCGGCCGGGGCGCCCGGCCGCGCGCCCCGGCCCCATGGCGCGGGGGCGGCGCGGGCCTCAGCCGATCATCTCCACCGACACCCGCCACAGCCGCTCCGCCGCCCGCGGGTCCAGTGCGTGGCCGGCGACGCCGTTGTCCATGCCGGGCTCGTGCGGCACCGCCTGGTTGCAGTCCTCGAAGTACCGGCCGCCGACTCCGTCGAGTGCCGGCCAGGTCGCGGCCAGGACGGAGGTGGCGGCGCCCTGTTCCCTCGTCTTGAACGCGTGGCCGGCCGCGGAGACGGCCGCGTCCAGGGCCTCCTTGCTCAGGTGCCGTACGAGGTTGGTGTCCAGGATCCCGCCGGGGTGGACGGCGTTGACGGTGATCCCGTCGTCGGCCCAGCGCCGGTCGGCCTCCACCGCGAAGAGGACGTTGGCGGTCTTGGACTGGGCGTAGGCGTCCGCCGGGTCGTACGGGCGCTGCCGGAAGTGGATGTCGTCGAAGACGACGGGGCTGCGCAGGTGCGCCCGGGAGCTGAGCGACACGACCCGCGCGCCGCCGGCCGCCGCGAGCGACGGGTACAGGCCGGTGGTGAGGGTGAAGTGCCCGAGGTGGTTGGTGGCGAACTGCAGCTCCCAGCCCCGCGGGGTGCGCGTCTCCGGCGTCCTCATCACCCCCGCGTTGTTGACGAGGATGTGCAGCGGCCCCTCCCAGGCGGAGGTGAAGGCCGTCACCGACGCCAGGTCGGCGAGGTCGAGGGCGGCCACGTGGAGCTGCTTGTTGCCGGTGGTGCCGGTGATGTCCGCGGCGGCCGCCTCGCCCGCCTCCGTGTCGCGCACCGCCAGCGTCACCTCCGCGCCCGCACCGGCGAGCGCGCGGGCCGTCTCGATGCCGATGCCCGACGACGCGCCGGTCACGAGGGCGCGGCGGCCGCTGAGGTCGATGCCCGAGATGACGTCGGCGGCGGTGGACCCGGCGCCGAAGGGGGTGGTGAGGCGGTCGGTCGGAGGGGTCGTTCCAGTCATGGGTACGTGCCTGCTTTCCTGGCGTGTCCGGTGCGCCACCGCGTCCCGGTGTGCGGGACGTGTACGGGCGTGCGCGTCTCCTGCCGGCGCGGTGCGCGCCTCGGCGTACCGCGCGTGTACGGGGTGTGCCGCACGTGTTCCCGTGTGCCGCGCGAGCTTCTTGTGTGCCGCGCACGTCACGGTGTGCCGCGCCGGACGGGTGCCGTTGCCGGATGGTCGGGTACGGGCCACGGACGGGGGCGCTCGTCGCTCGCCTCGCGGCGCCGCAACGCGCTCCTCCCGGATGGCTCTTCCTCCAGCGAAGCACCGTCGGGGGTGCGTCCGGTGCCGGGGCGGAGGCCCTGCCGGGACCCGGTCGGCGGCAGCCCGGGGCCGGTCCGACCGGGGGTTCGGCAGTACCCCCCTGGGAGCGCCGCGCGGACCGGGCGCGACCCTAGCCTGGAGTCATGAGCGAGCACTCCAGCGGTGACCGCGGCCGCGGCAACGCGGAGCTCAGGGAGTTCCTGCGGTCCCGCCGAGCCCGGATCAGCCCCGAGGAGGCGGGCCTCGTGCCGGAGCCGGGCACCCGGCGGGTGCCGGGGCTGCGCCGCGAGGAGGTCGCACGGCTGGCCGGGGTGAGCGTGGACTACTACGTACGCCTGGAGCGCGGCCGCACGATGAACGCCTCCGAGGCGGTCCTGGACGCCGTCGCCCGTGCACTCGGCCTGAACGCCACCGAGCGCGGTCATCTCTACGCCCTGGCCAGGCCGGCCAGGCGGCCCGGCCGGCCGCTGCCGCCGCAGCGGGTGCGGCCGGGCCTGCGCCGGGTGCTGGACACGCTGGCGTACACCCCCGCGCTCATCGTCGGCCGGCGCAGCGACGTGCTGGCCGCCAACGCCGCGGCCCGCGCCCTGTACACCGACTTCGACGCGCTGCCGGCGCGCGAGCGGAACCTGGCCCGCTACATCTTCCTGGACGAGAGCAGCCGCGAACTGTACGTGGACTGGGCGGACGCCGCGCGGGGCTCGGTGGCCGCGCTGCACCTGTACGCGGGACGGCACCCGCACGACCCCAGGCTGGCCGAGCTGATCGGCGAGCTCTCGCTGCACGACAAGGACTTCCGCCGCTGGTGGGCCTCCCACGACGTCGCGCGCCGCACGCACGGCACCAAGCGCTTCCACCACCCGGTGGTCGGCGACCTCACCCTGGAGTACGAGGCCCTGACCCCGAGCGGCGACCCCGACCAGACCCTCGGCGTCTACACCGCCGAACCGGGCTCGCCCTCGGACCACGCGCTGCGGCTGCTCTCGGACTGGGCCGGCGAGTCGGCCGCCGGACGGGCCGCGCAGACGCCGCGGGACCAGACGCAGCCTGACCGGGCCGGATCAGACAGGACGGCGGCCCGGGCCGGGACCGGCGGGAGCAGGACCGGCGGGACCGGGACCGGGACCGGGCCGGATCAGGTGCCGGAGCGGGTCCGCGCTACGGGAGGGGTCAGCCGGCCGGCGTCTCGATGAGTTCGATGAGGTTGCCCTCGGGGTCGTGCACATAGGCGTACCGCATGCCCCCGGTGGCACCGGGCGCGGGCGGCGAGACCTGGGCTGCGCCGCACTCCCCTGTCAGGTGGGCGAACGCCGCGTCCAGGTCCGCAACCCGCAGGGCGAGGTGGGCGAAGGTCTGCAGGGCGGTCGCCGCGTAGGGGTCGGCGTGCCGGAGCGGTGCGGAACCCGCCCGCTCGGTGAACTCCACCCGGAGCCCGGCCGCGTTGCGCAGCACGACGGTGCGCACCCCCGCTTCTGGCAGGTCGAGCCGCTCCTCGACGTCCGTGAGCCCGAAGGCGGTCCCGTACCAGCGCTCCTGCGCGGCCAGGTCGGCCACGGAGACGCTGATGTGGTGGAAGACGGGGACGAGCGTGGTGGTCACGGCGGGCCTCCGGGAGTGGTTCCTCGGCGCCGCCGCGGCGGTGCCACGGGCGGCGCCCTTGCCTTGCACCATGAGGTTAATATCATTCACCTGGTGAGCGGTCTTCACCTTACGGTGCCGGGGCCCCGCGCTGTCAAGCGTGGCCCTCCCTGCCCTGCGTGGCCTCCCTGCCTGCTCCGCGTGGCCCCTCCGCCCCGTCGGCGGTGGCCCGTGCTTTCGTCGGGCGATGGCCGTCACCCCGTCGGACGGTGCCCGGTACTCCGTCGACGTGCCGGGGAAACGCCTTGCCGACCGGGCCGGTCGCGGGGCAGCCTCGTGAGGTGATCGAGACACGGATACTCACGGCCGACGACTGGCGCACATGGCGTGAGCTGCGGCTGGCCGCGCTCACCGAGGCACCGGACGCCTTCGGTGCCCGGCTCGCCGACTGGCAGGGGGACGGCGACCGGGAGGAGCGCTGGCGGGCCCGGCTGGCCATCCCCGGTTCGCACAACATCACCGCCGTGCTGGACGGCCGGCCGGCCGGCATGGTCAGCGGTGTCCCGGGGCCGCGGGGGGACACCGCCGAACTGATCTCCCTGTGGGTCGGCCCCGAGGCGCGAGGGCGGGGCGTGGGCGACCATCTGATCCAGGAGGTGGAGCGCTGGGCCCTGCGCTGCGGCGTCGGCGTCCTACGGCTCGCCGTGGCCCCCGGGAACACGCATGCGGGCGCGCTCTACCGCCGTCACGGCTTCGCGGCCACCGACGAGCCGGGTGACGAGATGGCGAGCGGCGAGCGGGAGATCATCATGGTCAAGTACCTCACGGCGGAGGACCGCACCGCCAGGGACGTCACGGCCGGGGACCTCTCGGGTGGATGCGCGCCTCCCGCCGATTCCGCAGGGTGCGCACCCCGCGCCGATCCCGTCCCCGGCGGTTGAGCACCCCCCACCGCCGGTCTCCGGCGGGCGGCACGCTCCCCGCCCCTTCGGCGGTCGGGCACTTCCGGCCGCGGGCGCCGGGCGGCGGGCGGCCGCCCCGGGCTCACACCAGCCTGCGTGCCGTGGCCCAGCGGGTCAGCTCATGGCGGTTGGACAACTGGAGCTTGCGCAGCACCGCCGAGACATGGGACTCGACCGTCTTGACGGAGATGAAGAGCTGCTTGGCTATCTCCTTGTACGCATAGCCGCGGGCGATCAGCCGGAGCACCTCGCGCTCGCGCTGCGTCAGGCGGTCCAGGTCCTCGTCGACGGGCGGGGCGTCGGTGGAGGCGAAGGCGTCCAGGACGAAACCCGCGAGGCGCGGGGAGAACACCGCGTCCCCCTCCTGGACGCGGAAGACCGAGTCGATCAGGTCCGCACCGGTGATCGTCTTGGTGACGTACCCGCGGGCACCGCCGCGGATGACGCCGATGACGTCCTCCGCGGCGTCCGAGACGGAGAGCGCGAGGAAGCGCACCGGCCGATCGGCGTCGGCCATCAGGGGCGCGCAGCGGCGCAGGACCTCCACACCGCCGCCGCCTGGCAGGTGCACGTCGAGCAGGACGACCTCGGGGCGTGTGGACCTGATGACGTCCACCGCCTGGTCGACGTCCGCGGCCTCGCCGACGACCTCCACGCCCGTGAGGTCCGTCCGGCCGATCTCGGCCCGCACACCGGTACGGAACATCCGGTGGTCGTCGACGAGCACGACACGCGCCCGGCGCCCGGCCGGGTCGCGCGGCTGCTCCTGCTCGCCGCCGGACGCCTGGCCCGGGATCGCCGACCGGCCCGGCCCCTGCGCCGTGGGCCGTCCCGCGTCCGCGGGTCCCCGGCCCGTCCGCCGCCCGGGTTCGGCGGGCCCGCCGGTCGCACCCCGCTCGCTCGCCTCACTCATGACGTCGCCTCCGCCCTCTCCATCGTCAACTCGACCTCCGTGCCGCCGTCCGGCACCGCGCGGAGCCGGGCGGTGCCGCCGTGGCGCTGCATACGGCCGATGATCGATTCTCGTACGCCCATCCGGTCGGCGGGTACGGAATCGAGGTCGAACCCGGGGCCCCGGTCGCGCACGGAGACGAAGACGGACGCTCCCTCGACCTCCGCGAAGACCTGCACCGCACCGCCCCGGCCACCGTACTTGGCGGCGTTCACCATGGCCTCCCGCGCGGCCTGCATCTGCGCGGACAGCGGCTCGTCGAGCGGGCAGTCGCCGACTATGACGACCTCTATGGGCACGCCGTGCTTGTCCTCGACCTCGGCGGCGCTGCGCCGCACGGCCTCCGCCAGGGTGTCGGGCGCGGCCTCGGCGGACTCGCCCGAGGCGCCCGGCCCCGCGGGTTCGTAGAGCCAGGTGCGCAGGTCGCGCTCCTGGGCGCGGGCGAGACGGCGCACCTCCCCGGGGTTCTCCGCATTCCGCTGGATGAGGGTGAGGGTGTGCAGCACGGAGTCGTGGACGTGGGCCGCGACCTCGGCACGCTCCTGTGCCCTGATGCGCATCAGCCGCTCCTCGGAGAGGTCCTGCATCATGCGGATGAGGTAGGGGCCCGCCAGCAGGGCTATGCCGACGATCACGGCGAGCGCGGCCTGGAGCACGGAGCCGAGGTGCTCGGCCGAGCCGTGCAGCACGAAGATGCCGGTGACGCCGGTGCCGACCAGCAGCACGCCCGCCGCGGAGCGGGCCAGCGTCAGGGTCCTGCGGCGGCGGCCCGCCTCCATCCAGCGGGCCCGGCGGGCGTTGTCCGCCTGCCGCCAGACCAGGGCGACACCGGCGCCGACCAGCAGGGTCGGCCAGAGATAGGCCTTGGCGGGACCGCCGAGGTCGACATTGCCGACGAAGACGCCGGCGACCACGACCATCGCGAGCAGGGCGACGATCTGGCCGCGGTCCGGCTTGCGTGCGACGAGCCTGCGGTGGCCGTCACGGGTGGTCTCGGCGGAGACCAGGGGCCGGTCGGCGGCCACCCCGCCGACGCCGAGGGGCACGAAGAACCAGAAGGCCGCGTACAGCAGCGCGCCGAGGCCGTCCGCCATGAACAGGCCCGCGAACACGATCCGCACCCAGATCACGGGCAGGCCGAGGTGCCCCGCGAGCCCTCGCGCCACGCCCCCGAGCCAGCGTCCGTCACTGCTGCGGTAGAGCTTGCGCGGGGGCCGCGGCTCCTCGACGGGGGCGGCGGCTTCCGGCATGGCAGAGATGGTCACATGCCCAGACGGGCCCTCGCATCAGGGTGGAACCCCTAGACGTCCCCGATCATCGGGGCCGCGGGCCCCCCGCGGCCCGGTCAGGGAAGGTCAGGGGCGGATATCAGGGATCGGCCAGGGTCGTCCCGACTGCCGTACCGCGACCGGTTGCCGTCACCATGGACCCATGACGGATCAGCACCACGCCGCGCCGGGCCCGGAGCCCCGGCCGGGCACCGGCGGGCAGGGCCCGGGTGCGGCTGCCGCCGGGCCCGGGGCGCGCTCCGCCGGGCCGCGGCAGGGTGCCGGCGAGCCGGCACCGGGGGCCGCGGGGTTGCCCGGTGCCCTGCGCCGCGACCGCAGGCAGAAAGTGCTCGGCGGCGTCTGCGCGGGCCTGGGGCGGCACTGCGACCTGGACCCGGTCATCTTCCGGATCGTGCTCGCGGTGCTGTCGGTCACCGGCGGCGTCGGCCTGATCTTCTACGGCTTCGTCTGGCTCTTCGTGCCCTTCGAGGACGACGAGGAGAACGAGGCGCGCAGGCTGCTCTCCGGCCGGGTGGACGGCCCGGCGCTGACCGCGGTGCTCTGCGCCCTGGTCGGCTGCGGCCTCTTCCTCTCCATGCTGGGCAACGGCGACGTGCTCACCTTCGGTGCCACGGTCACGCTCCTGCTGGCCGGTGCCGGTTACTGGTCGCGCCAGCGCGGCGCGGCTGATCCCGACCCGCTGGCCGCACAGGCCGCGGCCGACGCCCCGCCCGAGGCCAAGGCGCCGCCCGCGCCCTCGTCCTTCCCCTCCTGGTGGCGTGACCCGATCGTCAAGGACGGCACCCACGACGGAGGCACGGGATACCTGTGGGGCCCCACGGACCTGGACGACACCAGCACCCTGCGGAACGTCGCCCGCACCTCCCGCTGGGAGGTCGGCGGCCGTGTGCCGCGGGTGCCGGCGGGGCGCGGCCCGCGCTGGATAGCCGGCTGGGTGTTCCTCCTCGCGCTGGCCGCCGGTGCTGCGGGCACCGCCCTGACCTGGCGCACCGACGCGCTGGGCACCAGCCTGCAGACCGGCCTCGCCTGTGCGCTCGCGGTGTTCGGCGCGGGCATCGCCGTCAGCGCCCTGCTGGGCAGGACGGGCGCCGGCTCCATCGTGCTGGCGGTGGTCACGGCCGGACTGCTCGCCGCCTCCTCCGCCGTGCCGAAGAACATCACCACCGACTGGATACGCACCACCTGGGCCCCCGCCACCGCCGCGCAGCTCAGCCCGCAGTACGAACTGGGCACCGGGGACGGCACACTCGACCTCAGCCATGTGGCCGTCGCCGGCGGCAGCACCCTGAAGACCCGTGCCGAGGTCGGCATGGGCCGCCTCAGGGTCGTCGTCCCCCGGGACACCGCGGTTCGCCTGTACATCACGGTGGGCCTCGGCGACATCCAGGTGCCGAACCACGGCCGCCAGGACGTGGACGTGGCCCCCGGCAAGGAGAGGAGGCTGACGTTGCCCGCACGGGGCGCCCACGCGCGCGCAGGCACCCTCGATCTGCACCTCGAAGTGGGCCTCGGCCAGGCGGAGGTGAGCCGTGCTGCGGCATGACTTCCAGCCCGGCAAGCTGGTCGCGGGCGTGTTCCTGACCGGCGCGGCGATCGTCTTCGGCGGCGACGCGCGCGGCCTGTGGAGCGTTCCGTGGTTCGCCATGCCGCCGATCGTCGTGGGCGGTCTCTGCCTCGCCGCCGTCACCGGCGCGCTCTCGTACGCGGTGCGCCACCGCCGCCGGCAGCGCGGCGCCGGCTCACGGACGGCGGCCCCCTCCAGCGACGCGGAGCCGCACGGCCACGGCGGGAAGGTCCTCTGAGCGCCGCACCCGGGCAGACCCACGCACCGCTCCACCGGCGCCCGCGAAACCGCGGCCGCACGACGACCGACACGGGCGGGTCGACGGCCGGGGTGCGGACCGCGGGGGCAGACCGTGCGCGCGCCCCTGCGCCCTTGTGCCTTCGCACCTTGCGGCCTTGAGCCGTGGCACCTTGCGACCTCGCGCCCGCGCCTCGCGCCCTTGAGCCCGGGTCCCCGAAGGACCCGGGAAGCCCTCGGACGGGGGAGGAACGCACGGCCCTGCACGGATGCGGAGCGAACGCCCCGGGCGGAGGGTGAGCGGATCCCCTTGGACAGACGGTGAGCCGTCGAGCCGTTCCATCCGTATTGTCTCTTGACAGCTAAACCGACCTGACGGCACTGGCCGGCGCGAGAGGTGGCAGGGACCGATGGCTCACGAATGGCGCGCTGAGGCGCAGACGGGGTACGCGGAGGGCGGCGCCGGGGGCCCGGCCGACAGAAACCCGCTGAACAGCCCCCTCAGCCCGGCCCTCGGTGCCGGCACCGGCGCGGCACGCGGCCTCCCCTTCCTCGCCCTCCTGCCGCTGCGGATCTTCCTCGGCGTCACCTTCGTCTACGCCGGCCTCGACAAGCTCACGGACAGTTCCTTCCTGGCCGCGTCGGGCGCCGGATCGCTCGGCGAGACGATGCACGCGGTACGGGCCTCCGCGGCCGTTCCCGCGCTGGTCGACCTGGCCCTGAAGAGCCCCGTCGGCTTCGGCTACGCCATCGCCTTCGGTGAACTCGCGGTCGGCCTCGGCGTGCTGGTCGGCCTGCTGTCCCGGGTCGCCGCGGCCGGCGGCGCGCTGATCTCGCTCAGCCTGTGGCTGACGGTGAGCTGGGCGACCACGCCCTACTACTACGGCAACGACCTGGTGTACCTGGTGGCGTGGCTTCCGCTGGTGATCGCCGGTGCGCCGGCCCTCTCCCTGGACACCCTGATACGGCGCGCCCGGGTCCGCCGCTCGGCGTCCGTCGTCTGACGGTGTCCGTCGTCCGACGGCGGCACCGTCCGCGCCGGCACCGGTCAGCACAGCGCCCGTCCGCGCCGGCACCGGACCGCACCGGCACCGCACGGCTCCCGGCCGTCCCCGTCGTGCCCCGCACGACCGACCGACGAGCCGGTCGTGACGGACCCGTCAGTCGGTCGTGACGTCGATGGTGCAGGTGTTGGTCTCCGTGCCCGAGGCGGTGACGACCTGGACCTCGACCCTGCCCGGTTCGACGTCGACCGGCACGGGAACGGTCAGCACGGTGTCCGAGGGGTTGCTGAAGCCGCCGGGCACCGGGACCAGCGGGACGTGCACGTGCACGGCGCCGATCCGGACGACGGTCCTGGCCAGCCGGTCGGCGCCCTGCGCGCCGGGCGGCACGAACCCGGCGCCGCGGATCTCGATGTCGTCGCCGGTGCGGATCGGCCCGTCCAGGTCGCCCGCCTCCCGGGCCCGTACCACGGAGAGGATCACGGCCCGGCCGCCCTCCGCGTACTTCCCGGCGAGGTAGGTGGCGGCCGAGACCAGCACGAGCAGCGCCAGGCCCCAGGGCACGTCGGGCAGTTGCTCGGGCCGCCGGGCCAGCCGGACGGCGGCGAAGACCAGGGCCACGGCGGTGATCACGACGTACTGTGTGTCGGCGAAGTCGGCCCGGCCCGCGTCATCGGTGAGCAGATCGGCGGCACGCGGCCGCTCGGCGCGCACCTTCTGAAGCCGCTGGCCGCGGATGCGCAGCGCCACCACCCGCCGTACCAGCACCGCGACCCCGCAGACCACGGCCACCACCGTGACCACTCCGGCGCCCCGCGCCAGGTCGAGGCCGTCGATCAGGGCGTCACGCTCCCGGTGTCCCGAGGCGCCTGCCAGCTCACCGGCGAGCACCAGCACCGCGAAGACGGCGAAGAGGACCCAGCAGGCGGCGACGGCGCGCGAGGTGGAGAGCCGGTTGTCCTCGCCGATCACGGGAGCGAGCACACCGCCGCGCGATCGGTGCAGACGGCCGGCGGCGGTCAGCCCTCCGCCGACGACCACCGCCGCGAGCAGACCTGCGGTGCGCGCGCTGCTCCAGCCGGCGCCGATCGCGGTCAGCGCCTGCACCACCAGCAGGACGACCGCACCCGCCCACACGGCCCAGAGGGTGCGCGGCCACAGCGACGCGGTCCAGGCATCGCCCTCGGCCCTGCTGCGTTCGGCGACCACGCCCGCGGACTGGGTCAGCTCGTCGGAGACCCACTGACGGGAGGCGCCGGCCGAGTGCGCCACGGCCGCGGGAAGGCCCTTGCCCTGCGCGAACTCCTCGCGTCTGGCGACGAACGCGGCCACCGCACGCCGGTGCCCCTCCCGCGCCCCGTGCGGGCAGTCGCCGCATGTGCAGCCACCCTCGTGCGTGCCCTGCTCCGCCTCCTGCACCGCCACGCGACACTTCCGCCTTCCGCGCCTCAGGCGCTGTCGATCCCGCTCCGGGTCTTGCGAGGGCTCGCCACGAGCCGGCACCGCGCGGGCCGCCCGCCCGCTGCGCGCCCGAGCGCGAGCGCTCCGCGGGCCCGCAGCGAGCCCGCGCGTGAACACCTCGGACCCCAGGGATTGTGCCGTACCGGCACGGCGCGTCGGCCGACAGGTCCGCCCGGTACGGATGGGCGGTGGGTGACGCGGCCGCACCCGTGTTGACGCGGCGCCGCCCCGGGCGGCCGCGGTTGTTCGGAACAGGCGAGAACGCGCTGATCAACGCCGTGCCGCTGTTCGGAACAGCCGAATCCTCTTGTCCGTCCGGAGCCGGGCGCGAACAGTGGTGCGTGCCGCCCGGCCGGGCCGGTCACGGGGGACGACGTCGCGGGGGACGACGGTCGTGCGGCCCGGCCGAGGTCGTCGGCACGGGGGGAGACGGGCGCCAGAGCCCGGGGCACGGGGGATCGGGTCCGGGCCCTGGCGCCCGCTTGGCCGCGGCGCCCTGCTCGGCCCTGGCACCCTGCTCGGCCGGAGGACGACGACGGCACGCGGACCCCGGCGCGGGTGGATGGTCGCGACGGGAGGGGCCGCGGCCTCAACCACCGGGGGGCGGGGGGACGTGGGTGGGAGCCGGGACCGGATCGAAGCGGAAGACCTGGCCGGCGTCGCCGCCGGTGCACGGCATCTGAAGCACCTGCACGCCCTTGCGCTCGGTCGCGCCGGGCACGGTCACACAGGCGCCGGTGTGCAGCAGCCGGATGCGGTACCCCTCCACCGGGGCCGCGACCTTCTGCATCCGGAACTTCTCGGCGTCGCCGCGGTGGCCGCAGTAGTCGTCGCCCATCGGGGCCGCGTCCTTCATGGCGCCGCCCGCCACGCCGAGGCAGCCCAGGCCCATGGCCGGGTGCAGGGAGTGGATCCAGTAGGTCCCGCTCTCGGCGGGCTGCACCTCGTAGACCGGAATGCTGCCCGCGCAGTCGAGCTGGTGGACGTCGCCCGACTCCTCGCCGTCCACCTCGGCCAGGCAGTAGGAGGTGGCGGCCGAACGTATCCGGTACGTGCCCGGTTTCGGTCCGCCGCCGCTCGCAGCGTCGCGGGTGAGAGCGTCACCCGTGAAGGCGAGCACCGCGTAGGTCACGGCGGCGGCCAGCACCACCAGGCCGAGAACGGCCGCGGCCAGCCGGCCGCCGGTGCGCAGTGGTGCGGGCAGCCAGGGTGGCATGCGGCGCGGCGTCTGTCCCCCGCGGGCACGTCCGCCGTCTCCGACCAGGAGGTCGGACGCACCGAACGGGGCGCCGTCGTCCGCGACGCGGTGCTCCCCCCGCCGCGGTTCGGGCGATGCGGCGGCAGCGCCGGACACCGCGGCCCCGCCGGATGCCGTCGCAGCGCCGCGGGCGGCGGCATCGTCGTGCGCGGTGGGCCCGGGCCCGGCGGGGGCCGTGGAGACCGCGGGGCCGCCGGGGGCTTCGGGTGCACCGGCGGGCCCGGCACCGGCCGGGGCTCCGGCACCGGCGGCTCCGGCACCGGCGGCGGCCTCCTGACCTGCGGCGCCGTGACGGTCCGGGCCGTCGGGGTCGTCGGGGTCGTACAGATCCGGGCTGCTGGGCCCCACCGCTCCGGAAGCGATCTCCGCATGGACGCGCAGCCAGGTCCGCACACTTGCGGCATCGCCCCCGCAGGCCCGTACGAACGCCGCGACGACGTCCCTGCGCGGCAGTGAGCGGCGGCCGAGCGTACTGGCCAGGGTGCTGGAGGGCAGGATGTCGCCCGACTCCTCGGCGCGCGCGGCCAGTTGGCGGTACGTCAATCCGGACCAGTCCTTGAGCGCCCGCATGCGCAGGACGAACGCGGTCGACGTCACCGCTCCCCTCAGATCCGGCGCAGCAGCCACGCGTCCACCCCTCTTCACGTCGCCGCGGCCCTCCCGGCGGCGTACGGCACCGGACACGCTGGCAGAGCCGTATGCGGCGGACAAGACACGTCCTGGCCTCCGGGCCACCCGCAGATCACATACGGCCGAAAGCCATCGGAACGCCCCCGGCCGCAGGAAGCCGCCGGCCCGCCCGGCCCGCCCGGCCCCCGGGGCGAGACGGACCGCGACCTGCCGGGAGCAGCGCACACGGGCGGCGCTGGCCGCCGCCGCCGAACCCGGCCTCCCGACGGCCGGGGCGGTGCACGAGCCCGCGCCCCGGCACCGCCGGACGGCCCCCGGCGGTACTCACCGCGCGGGGGGAACCCCGCTCACTCCCACTCGATGGTCCCCGGCGGCTTGCTGGTGATGTCGAGGGTCACGCGGTTGACCTCGGCGACCTCGTTGGTGATCCGGGTCGAGATCCTGGCCAGGGTGTCGTAGGGCAGGCGGGACCAGTCGGCCGTCATGGCGTCCTCGGACGAGACGGGGCGCAGCACGATGGGGTGGCCGTAGGTGCGCCCGTCGCCCTGAACGCCCACGCTGCGGACGTCCGCGAGCAGCACGACCGGGCACTGCCAGATCTCCCGGTCGAGACCGGCTGCCGTCAGCTCCTCGCGGGCGATCGCGTCGGCCTCGCGGAGCAGGTCGAGCCGCTCCCTGGTGACCTCGCCGACGATCCTGATGCCGAGCCCGGGACCGGGGAACGGCTGGCGGTGGACGATCTCGTCGGGCAGGCCCAGCTCCGCGCCGACCATCCGGACCTCGTCCTTGAAGAGCTTGCGCAGGGGCTCGACCAGTTGGAACTCCAGGTCGTCCGGGAGGCCGCCGACATTGTGGTGGGACTTGATGTTGGCCGTACCGGTGCCGCCGCCGGACTCGACGACGTCCGGATACAGGGTGCCCTGGACCAGGAACTCGACCGGGTGGTCACCGGGCGCCTCGGCGACGATCTCCGCCTGGGCCTGCTCGAAGACCCGGATGAACTCCCGCCCGATGATCTTCCGCTTCTGCTCGGGGTCGGAGACGCCCGCGAGGGCGGCGAGGAAGCGCTCCTGGGCGTCCACCACCTTGAGCTGGACGCCGGTGGCCGCCACGAAGTCCTTCTCGACCTGCTCGGTCTCGCCCTTGCGCATCAGGCCGTGGTCCACGTAGACGCAGGTCAACTGGGAGCCGATGGCCTTCTGGACCAGAGCGGCGGCGACCGCCGAATCCACTCCGCCGGACAGGCCGCAGATGGCGCGGCTGCTGCCGACCCTGGCCCGGATCTCCGCCACCTGCTCCTCGATGACGCTGCCGGTGGTCCAGGACGGCTCGATGCCGGCGCCGCGGTACAGGAAGTGCTCCAGGACCTGCTGCCCATAGGTGGAGTGCATCACCTCGGGGTGGTGCTGGACGCCGTAGAGCCGCCGCTCGTCGTTCTCGAAGGCGGCGACCGGGACGAGTTCCGTGGCGGCGGTGACCGTGAAGCCGGCGGGGGCAGCGCTGCACGCGTCGCCGTGCGACATCCAGACCGTCTGCTCGGCGGGGGTGCCTTCGAAGAGGGTGGAGCCGGGCCTGGAGACGGCGAGGGAGGTGCTGCCGTACTCCCGCGCGCCGGTGTTGTCGACCGTGCCGCCCAGGGTGGTGGCCATGAGCTGGAAGCCGTAGCACATGCCGAAGACGGGGACGCCGGCCTCGAAGAGCGACCGGTCGATGCCGGGGGCGCCCTCCGCGTAGACCGACGAGGGGCCGCCGGAGAGGATGATCGCCGCGGGTTTCCTGGCGAGCATCTCGGCTACCGGCATGGTGCTGGGCACGATCTCGCTGTACACCCTCGCCTCGCGTACGCGGCGGGCGATGAGCTGGGCGTACTGCGCACCGAAATCGACGACCAGGACGGTGTCGGGGGCGGCGGGGGATGCTGAGGGCACGGGTGCGGCCTTCCGGCATGGGGCAACGGACGCAGCCCGGCCACCGACGGTGCGGGACCGGACGCTGCGAAAGATCTGTGCCTCGATTCTAACGGGGCCCGCCGGCCGCCCCCCGAGCCTGTGGACAACTCCCCGCGGACCGCTTCGGCGCACGTCAGCGGACCGGCGCGGCGCACGTCGCGGGGGCGGGCGCGGGGCGTGGCCGGCCGGTCACGTGCCGCGGCCGGAGCCGCCTGGAGTGGGGCAGGGAAGCCCCGGGCACCACATTCCCTCATGACAGGTAAGGATCAACATGTCAGGTCACTCCTGCATGCCGTGCGGAGAGTGTGGAGACGGACTGGCGCCCTGAGCCTTCGCCACGCCCTGCTCGGCCTCCTCGCCGACCGGTCCGCCAGCGGGTACGACCTGATGAAAACCGTTCGACACCTCGCTCGCCCACGTGTGGCCGGCCAGAGCCAGACGTACGGCGAGTTGGGCCGCCTCGCGGAGGCCGGGTGGGCCGTCGGACAGCTCGGCCCACGGCGGGGCGCCGGGGACACCCGCCCGGCCGCCGGTGTCGGCGACGGCGGCGACGGCGACGGCGACGGCGACGGCGACGGCCGGAGGGGTCCTCGTGAACGACCGAACCCACACCCGTCACGACCGGCAGGAGCACTCGTCACGGCCGACCGGAAGCCCGCCCCGGCCGAGGGGAACGCTCGCCCCGACCGGCCGGAGGGTCCGCCTTGACCGGGAGCGGGAGCGTACGGGCATACTGGGCCCGTGACCGAGCAGCGCACCTTCCTCTTTACCTATGGCAACCGGCCCGCCGGCTGCCGTGGTCGTGCTGCTTGATCCACTGACAAGCGACTTCCCAGGCGCCCCGGGCCGAAAGGTCCGGGGCGCCTGTGCGTGGTCCGGGACCCTCCGCCCGGGGAGCCTTCCCAGACCGTCCGCAGAGGAGCCCAGCAGATGAGCAGCACCACCGAGGCCGGCGACCCCACCGGAGCCCGTACCACCGAGGCAGCCGAGCTGATCGACGACGCGCGCGACAGGATCGACACGCTCGACGACCGGATCATGGGCCTGGTCCAGGAACGCATGGCCGTCTCCACCGTCATCCAGGAGTCCCGCATCGCCTCCGGCGGTCGCAGGGTGAACCTGTCCCGCGAGATGGCCGTCCTCAGCCGCTACAGGGACGCGCTCGGCAAGCCCGGCACCGCGCTCGCCATGACCCTGCTCGAACTCTGCCGCGGCCGCATCTGAACCGGCCCCGGGCCTCGCGGGACACACTCCCCAGGAGGGCTCCCCGATGTCCCCGAGGCCGCTCGTAAGGCACCCGGGAACACATCCCGGAAGGACGGGAGCCCCTCACCCGTACGGCCCGTGACCCCCCGCGCCCGGGCCTCGTTGGTGGTGGTGTCCGCGCCGGCCGGGCGACCCGCGAGAACCGCGTACGGCCCTTCCGGCGCGGGGCATTCGGCTCTTCCGGAACGAGAGGGAGGCACGGGTCGTGCCGTGCACCGTGGGACCTCGTTCCGGACGAAGGTGACCGGGCGGCAGGGGACAGCAGCCCGGTCACCCTGGAGAACGGCCGGCTCCGGGGACGCCCGGAGCCGGCCGGGCGGCCGTGGACTCCCCGAGCGCCGCGCACTCCCCCAGCGCCGCGGATCCCCCTCCGGAGCGCAGCGCCCGAGAGCCGCACCCGCCCGGCCCTCCCAGGACGGCGGCGCGAAGCGCCCGCTGGGCCGCCGCACAACGACGCATCCGCGCACCGCCGTTCAGGCACCACTCCACCACCCGCGCCACCCGCACCCACCCGTGCCACCCGCATCGGCTCCTCCGTCCCCGAGAACCCCGCGCCACGCCCCCGGGCCCCTTCCCGTCCACCGCGGGGAGAGCGGCGATTTTCAGCCATCATGATGATGCGAGTCGACTGTCCTAAGTGACGTATGTCACATAAGAAATACGTGAGTTCATGGGCAACCATTCACAGGAACTGCAGGTCATGAATGCATAATCGACGGCCGCACCCGCTCCCACCGCGGAGGCACCCCCCACCCGCGTGCTGAGCAAACGCAGCGCGCCGGACATTTCCGAGGTCCTGATGAAGCTTCGCCGAGCCATCGCCGCCACGGCCACCGTGGCCGCGCTGGCCGGGTTGGGCCCGCTCGCGGGGTTGTCGGTGGCCGCACCGGCAGCAACGGCCGGCACCGCGGCGGACGGCACGGCCCCCGCCCCGAGCACGGACACTCCCCCGGCCACCCCCGGCACCACGCCCCCGGCCGAACCGAGCGGCAGTCCCCCCGACCCCGCCGACCCCGGCGCCACCCCGACCACGAGCCCACCCGCCGACCCGCCCGCGGAGTCCGCCGACCCCACCCCCGAAGCCCCCGACGCGGGCACCGGCACCGGCACCGGCAGCCCCGGCGGGAGCCCCACGGGGTCCCCGGGAGAGCCGGGGACCCAGGACCCAGGCACCCAGGACCCGGGCGGCGGCGACCCCGGGGGGCACGGCGCCGAGGCCAAACCGGGCGTCGGCTGGTCACCGGGCCAGTGCACGGACTTCGTCCCGGACGACGGCCTGTCCGTCGATGTCACCGGCCTCCCTGGCAAGATCGTCGCCGGCTCCGGCTGGCACCCCTTCGTCTTCTCCGTGACCAACCACACCGGCACCCGGCTGCGGAACATCTACGTCCAGAGCTTCACCGAGTACGCGACGGGTGTGAACGAGGGCGACTCGCTGCAACTCGACCTGGCCAGGCTCCAGTTCAAGGACCCCGCCACGGGCCGGTGGTCCGACGCCTACCAGGACTTCTACCAGGACGGCGGCGACCGGCACCCGTACTCGGGCACCTTCGTCGCCCTCGTCCCCCGCCTCGGCGAGGACGCCCGTGTCGACCTCCAACTCCGTGTCGACGTGGCCGCGAAAGCATCGCCCGGTGCCGCCTTCGCCCTGAGCACCGCCGTCTACGCGGGCCACGGCACCACCTGCAACCTCAACGGCGACACCTACGACTTCACCGTGCTCAAGGCCGGCAGCCACCCGCACGGAGTGGACGACGCCAAGCCCACCGGCGAGAAGCCGGTTCCCCGCCATGACGACGGCAGCCACCCGCAAGGCGGTGTCTTCGCCCGCCCGGTCACCGGAAGCCTGGCCGCGACCGGCACCTCCGAGGCCGTTCCCGTCATCGGCCTCATCGGCGCCCTCGCCGTCGTCATCGGTGTGGTCACGCTCTTCTTCTCACGCCGCCAGGCAGTAGCCCAGGCCGCCGCGCAGGCAGCCGCCCGCACCGCAGCCGTGCCGCACGGCAAGGGGGCGGACGGGACGGACGCGGAGGGGGAGGGCCAGGTGGAGGGCCGGGGGAACGACGGCATCGAGGACGCCGCAGACACCCCCTCGACCGCCATGGGCCACCCGCAGAACCCGGACGATCCGAACGATCCGAACAGGCCGAACGGCCCGAACGGCCCCGCGGGGCGCCAGAGCCCACAGGACCCGAAGGGCGTGCAGGGCGTGAAGGGCGCGCAGGGCGCGCAGGGCGCGCAGGGCGCGCAGGGCGCGCAGGGCGCGGACGGCGTCACGGGCACCGCCGGTTCGAAGGGCTCCGCGGCACCGGAGACCGCGCACGCCGAGGCTCCCGACACCACCGAGGACGCCCGGAGCACCGGAGCCGGCCCGGCGGCCGACGAGACCCGGCAAACCGGGAACGGAGCCGGGGCTCCGCACGGCCGGGGCGCCGAGGAGGCCCGGGGCACCGGGGGCACCGGGGACGCCGAGGAGGCCGCGGACGCGGAAACCCGCCCGGATGACCCGAGCGGCCCGGACAACCCGAGCGGCAGGAGCGGCACGAGCGGCCCGGACAATCCGAGCGGCACGAACGGCACGAACAACCCCGATGACTCGGATGGCGCGGACGACTCGGACAGGCCGAACCGCCAGGACGAGCCGGGCGATCCGGGCGACCCAGGTACCGCCGGACGTCCGGACCGCCGCTGAGAGACCACCGCCCCACGGCGGTACACGGAAGGACCTGCGCCAGGAGGGGGGCGCAGGTCCTTCCCATGTCACCCCGCCCGTGCCCCCACTCGCCCCTTGCCTCCCCCGGTTCCTTGGGCCCCGAACGGCCCGAACATCCCGAACGGCGCCGAACGGTCCGAACGGCCCCGACTGCCCCCTCGGCCGGTGGCCGAAGCCATAGCCATAGCCGAGTAGAAGCCATAGCCAGCCCGAAGCCATAGCCGCGGCCATAGCCAGGGCCGAGGCCACTCCCTCACTCCCCCTTGCGCGGTACCTTCGGCATCCCCAGAAACGGCAGCTTCAGCGCGCCGAACGCGTCCGCCGGGACGACCGGGGACCCGGGAGCGACCGGTGCGAGCCGCCGGTAGGGCTCGCCCTGGACGGGGCGCGGATCGTCCTCGCCCTTGTTCGGCCAGTACGCCATCGCGCGCTCGGCCTGGGCCGTGATGGTCAGCGACGGGTTGACGCCCAGGTTCGCCGAGACGGCGGCACCGTCCACGACCGAGATGCCCGGATGCCCCCAGAGGCGGTGGTACGGGTCGATCACGCCGGTCTCCGCCGAGTCGCCGATCGGGCAGCCGCCGAGGAAGTGCGCGGTGAGCGGAGTGCCCATCAGTTCGCCAATGTTGGAGCCGGCGAAGCCGTTGATCTCCTCCGCGAGCAGCGAGGCGGCACGGGTCGCCTCGGGGATCTGGCCGGGGTTGGGCGCGCCATGGCCCTGGCGTGCCGTCAGCAGCCCTCTGCCGAGGCCCTTCGGCTTGCGGTAGGTGGTCAGGGAGTTGTCGAGGGACTGCATGACCAGTCCGATGATGGTCCGCTCCGACCAGCGCCGGTTCGACAGCGAGCGCACCGCGAGCCACGGGTGCCGCGCCAGGTTCCCCAGCCAGCCCCGCACCCGCCCGCCGGGCCGGTACGGGACCTGCAGGATCGTCAGGCTGCCCATGGCGTTCGATCCCCTGCCGTACCGGACCGGCTCGATGTGGGTGTGCTCGTCCGGGTGCATCGACGAGGTGATCGCCACGCCCCTGGTGAAGTCGGCCCTCTCCCCGCGGTGCCGTCTGCGGTAGCGGCGGTCGTCCGTCTGCGCGCCCACCAGGGCCTCGGAGTTGGTGCGGGTGAGCGTGCCGAGGCGCTCGGAGACGCCTGGCAGCAGGCCCTCGTCGCGCATGCGGTGCAACAGGGTCCCCGTGCCGTAGGTGCCCGCAGCGACCACCACCCGCGGGGCGCGGAAGGTGCGCACCGCGCCCTTGCGGCGGCGGTTCGTCGGCACGGTCCGCACGACGAGCCCGCCGCGGGTGTCCTCGGTGACGGCGACCACCGACGTCATCGGGTGGATGACGGCGCCCGCCCGCTCCGCCAGGAAGAGGTAGTTCTCGGTGAGGGTGTTCTTCGCGCCGTGCCGGCAGCCCGTCATGCACTCGCCGCACTCGCTGCACGCCCGCCGGGCGGGGCCGGCGCCGCCGAAGTACGGGTCGGGGACCTCGCGGCCCGGCGCCGCCTCAACCGTGCCGTCCGCGTCGTCGCCGTCGCCGAAGAACACGCCGACCGGGGCCATGTGGAACGAGTCGCCGACGCCCATCGCCTCGGCCACCGCCTTCAGGTGCACGTCCGAGGGCGTCATCGTCGGGTTGAGGCGGGCGCCGAGCATCCGCTGCGCCTGGTCGTAGTACGGCCGTAGCTCGTCCTGCCAGTCCGTGATGTCCTTCCACTGCGGGTCGTCGAAGAACGCCCTGGGGGGCACGTAGAGGGTGTTGGCGTAGTTCAGCGAGCCGCCGCCGACGCCCGCGCCGGCCAGCACCATCACCTTGCCCAGCAGGTGGATGCGCTGGATGCCGTACAGGCCGAGGGACGGCGCCCAGAGGTAGTTCCTGAGGTCCCATGAGCTGCGGGGCAGGGTGCTCGGGGTGAAGCGGCGGCCGGCTTCGAGGACGCCGACCCGGTAGCCCTTCTCGGTCAGGCGGAGCGCGCTGACCGAGCCGCCGAAGCCGGAGCCTATGACGATGACGTCATAGTCCGGGACCGGTTCTCCGGCGTCCGCGGCTCGTGCGTCGGCGTCGGCATCGGCATCGGCATCGGCATCGGCATCGGCGTCAACGCCCGTGGGCGCGCCTTCGGCTGGCACCGGGGGCATCGGGCACCTCCGTGGGTCGGGGGGCGGGCCTGGTCGCACGGAAGGGCTCACCCCAGGCGGAACGGCTCACCGCAGGCGGAGCGCCTTCATGACGCGCAGGCTCCGGTTCATGAAGGCCGCGTAGCCGGCGTCGTCCATGCCGAAGGACGGTGCCATGGGCAGGATGCGCTGGTGGGCCACGGTCTGGGCCTCCGTGTACTTGTGGATGCCCTCCGCGCCGTGCCGGCGGCCGAGGCCGGAGTCCTTCATCCCGCCCATCGGCGACTGGACGCTGCCGTACGCGGCGGCGTAGCCCTCGTTGATGTTGACGCTGCCGCACCGCAGCCGGGCGGCGATCCGGCGGGCGCGGGCGCCGTCCCTGGTCCACACCGAGGCGTTGAGCCCGTACGGTGTGGCGTTGGCGAGGGCGACAGCCTGGTCCTCGTCGCCGAAGCGGTAGACGGAGACGACCGGGCCGAAGGTCTCCTCGCCGCACACCTCCATCGGGGCCTCGACCCCGTCGAGTATGGTCGGCTCGTAGAAGTAGGGCCCGATGTCCGGCCTGGCCACGCCCCCGGCGACGACCTTCGCGCCCTTGGCGACCGCCTCCTCGACGTGCCGCGTCACCGTCTCCAACTGGCGCTCGCCCACCAGCGATCCCATGTCGGCGCCGTAGGCGAGGGCGGCTCCGAGCCGCAGCGCCCTCGTACGGGCCGCGAAGCGCTCCAGGAAGGCGTCCGCGACGGCCTCGTGCACATAGAGCCGCTCGACGGAGATGCAGAGCTGCCCGGCCGAGGAGAAGCAGGCGCGCACGGCGCCCGCGGCGGCCTTCTCCACGTCCGCGTCGTGCAGGACCAGCATCGGGTTCTTGCCGCCCAGTTCGAGCGAGGCGCCGACCAGCCGGCCCGCGGCCTGCCGTGCGACGTCGCGTCCGGTGCGGGTGGAGCCGGTGAACGACACGTAGTCCGCGTGCTCCACCACCGCGGGCCCGACCACGGGCCCTTCGCCGACCACGACCTGGCACACCTCTGCGGGCAGTCCGGCCTCGACGAGCAGTTCGCGGGCCCACAGCACGGTCAGGGCGGTCTCCGTGTCGGGCTTCATCACGACGGCGTTGCCCGCGACGAAGGCGGGCAGGGCATCGTCGACGGCGAGCTCCAACGGATAGTTCCAGGGCACGATCTGACCGACCACACCGCGTGGATGGCGCAGCTCCGTGACCCGGGTCAGGGTCGGCACGGCGCCCGTGTGCCGCTTCGGACGCAGGTAGGAGGCGGCCTTGCGGCCGTAGTGCCGGGCGGTGACGAGCACGCCCTGCACCTCCTCGTGGGCGTGCAGCCTGGCCTTGCCGGTCTCCAGTTGGATCAGGTCGAGCACCTCGGCCTGACGCTCCAGCACCAGGTCGTGGAAGCGCAGCAGGACGGCGGCACGGCGGCGGACCGGCGTGGCGGCCCAGGCCGCCTGGGCGGCGCGGGCCCGCTCGAACGCCTCCGCGACGTCCTCGGGCGTGGACTCGGGCAGATCGGCCAGCTTCTCACCGGTGAACGGCGCGTGGCAGGCCGTCCTGCCCGACCCGACGACGCCCCGCGTGAGCCGGGCGACGAGATCGGGCGTGACCACGTCGGCGGGCGTCCTGGTGCCCGCGGGCACCGGTGCGAGCGGGTTGGTGCCGGACCCGGACGGCGACGGCGCGCCGGGGACCCCCCGGGCGCCCTTGTCATCCGGGGTGGCGGCAGGGGCCTTCGAGTCCGTCATGGGCGTGAGGGTAGGTCCTGGGACATGTGTTTGGGTACCCGTCGGTAACGACGTTTCACCATCCACCCACACTCCGCCAGTGATCACTGGCAGCAAAGGGCCTGATCTGGGGGATCGCGACCGTGTGCCGTCTAGAGCCCGTCGAGGTCCAGGTGCGCGACGACGTCCCGGTACAACTGCTCGCCGATCGGGTGCGCCCAGCCGTCCGCGGGCATGTCGACCTCGAGCCGCCAGTACTCCCGGCTGTTCCCGCCCCGCGGCACGACGAGCTGGTGGCGGTAGTGCCGCACGGGGTCGTCGCCGGTGGCCACGTAGTCCGTGTAGGTCAGCGTCGTCTCGTACGCCTTCTGCCCGCGGTAGGCGGTCTTCGAGCTCGACACCCGCACGGGCTTGAACTCCGTGCCGTCCTTGCCGCCGGCCTCGTAGTACTTCGTCCAGGCGTCGCCCGTGGGCGCGACGGGGTCGTCGGACTCCGCGTTGTCGGTCCGCGTGAGGGAGACGTCGAAGACGGCGCTGGGGTCGTGGAACGAGACGCCGTCGCCGTCGTCGTTCTCGACGCGCCGGTAGTCCGAGGGCACCGCGAGCGACGCCCCCACGACCTCCCGCTCCGGCCGCACCTCCCACCCCTTGGGCAACTCGTTGCCCCGGAACGGGTCCACCAGCAGCAGGACGAGCGCGAGCGCCACGACGAGGACGCCCGCGCCCAGGCCGTACCGGGCCCTGCGGCTGCCCTGGAGCACCGGCGGCACCCAGCGGTTTCCGGCCCCGCCGTCCGGGAGGAGCGGGCGGGTCGGCGCCTGCGCCGGGTGCGCCACGGCATCGAGGGCCTGGCGGACCTCGGCGGCCGGCGGGCGGGCCATCGGGTCCTTGCGGAGCAGTTGCATGATCACCATGGCCAGCGGTCCGGCCGCCCGCGCGGGCGCCTGCGGCTCGGCGGAGAGCACCGCCTGGAGCGTGGCCGGGGTGTGCGAGCGGCGGAACGGCGACATCCCCTCCACGGCCGCGTACAGCACGACGCCCAGGGACCACAGGTCGGCGGCGGGACCGGGTCGCTGGCCGAGCACCCGCTCCGGCGAGATGAACTCCGGCGAGCCGACGAAGGCGCCCGTCTCGGTGAGCCGCTGCTCCCCCTCCACCTGCGCGATGCCGAAGTCGGTCAGCACGACCCGGTCGCCGCGGCCGAGGAGGATGTTCTCGGGCTTGACGTCGCGGTGCAGGACACCCGCGTCGTGGGCGGCCCGGAGCGCGCCGACCACCGCGAGGCCGATCCGGGCGGCCTCGCGCGGGTCAAGGGTGCCCTCCTGCAACCGGGCACCGAGCGACTGCCCCCGCACCAGCTCCATGACCACCCACGGCCTGCCGTCCTCGACCACCACGTCGTGCACGGTGACCACGGACGGGTGGTCGATCCTCGCCGCCGCGCGCGCCTCGCGCTGCATACGCTCGTACGCGGTCCGCCGCTCGGCCTCGTGCAGCTCGGCGGGCAACCGCGGCTCCTTGATCGCCACCTCGCGGTCCACGACGACGTCACGGGCGTGCCAGACGGTGCCCATGCCGCCGTGGCCGAGGCGGGACAGCAGTTGGTAGCGGCCGCCGATGAGAGGGCCGCCGGCGGGCGCCGGGGCGGAGGGGGACGGGCTGTCCGGCGCGAACGGGGCGAAGGGCGCGGGATTCCCGGGCCGCGCGCCCGGGGCCGGCGGGACTGCGCCGCGGTTGGCCGCCCCCTGGCCGTGGGTGCCCGGGTGACCGGCGTGGTCCCGCGCGGGAATTTGCACGGGGCCTTGTGCGGGAATTTGCACGGGGCCTCGTGCGGGACGTTGTGAGGGATCTTGTGCGGGGGCGCCCTGGTCGTCGCCGACCCCGTCGGCCCTGCCGGTCACAGCCTGCGTGGGCTCGTACGCGCCCTGGCCCGGCACCGACGGTCCAGGCGGGGTCTGCGGCGGCCTGAGCCCGTAGCTGGTGGGCTCGTTCGGCTGTCCCCCATCGTTCGTCATGGTCACATCCTGGCGATCGGCACCTGCGGATTTCCACCCGGCCCCTGAGCAGATGCAACACCGTGACAAAGAACGGGCCGGGGCCCAACGGCGCGGCCGGAGCGGCGAACGGGGCGGGACACCACCACGCGGACGAAGCCACGAACGGCGGCAAGCCACGACGGCGCGGGACCGACCAACGGAGGCAGCGAAGTGCCACGGCGTGCACGGAACCGCGGCTCGTGGCGGCGGGACGGCGCTCGTCCGGAACGAGGCAGCCGATGGTGCGCGAGGGGTACGACGGGCACACGGCGACGGTCGGCGTGGGAAGCGGCGCGGCGGACCGCCGGGGCGAGCACCCATCGGGAACGGACACGGCCGGGAACGGACACGGCCGGGAACAGGCCGGGAACAGACACGGGCCGGAACCGCACACGGGCCGGACCGGACACACCGGATCGGACACGGGCCGGATCGACACGGGCCGGATCGGACACGGGCGGGGAACGGCCATCGGGGCCGTCGCGTGGACACCGCGGGCCGGGAACGGCGGCCGGGCGGGACGCGGTGCCTTAGGACGCCGTGCCGGGCGGGTGGAACGGCGGGGACGCGGGCCTGGACCCGGTCGTCGCGCCGGGCCGGGACGAGGGGGGCGGCGGCGGGGTGGACCTGCTCGGGGCCGGTGCGGATCCGCTCGGGGCGGGCCCGGGCGAGGTCGGGCCGGGCACGGGGGTCGCCGGTGCCGGACTCACCGGCCCGTGCTGCCCGGTGCCGCTTCCCTTCGCCAGCAGGGCGACCGCGGACATCCCGGCACCCGCCACACCCGCGACCAGGGCGATGACGATCAGCAGGGTGCGCAGGCGCCGCTTCGAGCCCGCCGGCCACGGCGGCGCCCCGGTCGCCGACGTGCCCCCGTCGGCTCCGGCGGACGCTCCGGACCCCGGCGCGTAGGGCCGTCCTGACCACGCTCGGGCAACCGGACCCGACCCGGGCACGGCGCCGGGAGAGGTCCTCGGGCCGGTGTCGGCGGACGTGCGCGACCGCGTCCACGGCACGGCCGGCGGTCGCGGTTCGAAGGGCCCGGCACGGCGGCCGGTCCTCCCGCCCCCGGGGCGCCCGGAGCCGGTGTCGGCCGCCGGCGCCGACCAGGGTTCCGCCTCGGCCGGTGGCCAGGGACCCGTCTCGGCGGAGGGCCAGTGCTCACCGGAGGGGTGCTCCGTGGGCCCGGACGTCCCTCCGTCGGCGGACGGCGTGCCGCCCGCCGGGGCGGGGCCGCGGCCGGCCGGCGCGGAGGTGTGGTCGGCCGGCGCGGAGGTGCGGTCGGGAAGCGGTACGGGGTGATCGGCAGGGGCGGGGGGCCGGTCGTGCGGCGCGAAGGTGTGGTCGGGCCGCTCGCCGCCCGTCCGGCCCGCGCTCCCCGCACCAGGGCCCTGGCCGGCGCCTCCGCCCGCCGGGCGGACGGCCCCCGGACCGGCGGCTCCGCCCCCGCCGCCCACGGACCCGCCGTCACGGCCTGCCGCCTCGGGCGGCTGCTCCGCGCCCGGCGCCGCCGGGCCCCGGGGGGACGGCGCCGGATCGGGGGCCCCGGTCCGCCGGTCCTGGGCCGGGGGGACCTGGTCGGCAGGCGGGGGGCTCAGGGGCGGCTGCTCCGAGGGCGGCTGCTCCGAGGGCGGCCGGCCGGGGGACGGCCGGTCCGGAGGCGCGGGCGCGGGGGACCGCGGCGTACCGCGGCGGGAGGCCCGGTGCGGCAGCCGTGGTACGCGCGGCAGTCGCGCCGCCCCTCGGCTCGGCAGGTGCGGAAGCCGGGCGACCCGCGGCGCCCAGCGCGTCCGCGCCGCACCGGTGCCACCCGGCACCGAGGCACCGCGCGGCGCCGGAACACGGCCCGTGTCGGCGTACCCGCGCAGCATCCGCTCGGCCTCGGCCGCGTCGAGCCGCCGGTCCGGGTCGCGCTCCAGCAGCCCCCAGATCACCGGCAGCAGCGGGCCGGCCTGCGCCGGTGTCCTGATCTCGTCGGAGACCACCGCGTGCAGCACGCCGCCCAGTGAGTCGCGGTGGAACGGCGAGATCCCGCTGACCGCCGCGCACAACAGCGCGCCCAGCGACCACAGGTCCGACTCCGGGCCCGTACGCACCCCGGACATCCGCTCCGGCGCCGTGTACTCCGGCGAGCCCATGAACGACCCGGCCTCGGTCAACGTGGTGGCCCCGGTGAGGTGTGCCGTGCCGAAGTCGGTGAGCACCACGCGGCCGGTGCCGGACTCCAGCAGGACATTGGCCGGTTTCAGATCCCGGTGCAGCACTCCGGACTCATGGGCCTTGCGCAGCGCGCCCAGCAGCGCGATACCGATCCGCGCGGCCTCGCGGGTGTCGACGGGGCCCGTCCGGGCGATCCGCTCGGCGAGCGAAGGGCCGTCGACCAACTCCATGACGATGTACGGCCGGTCGTCGGCCTCCACCACGTCGTGCACGCTGATGATGTGCGGATGGCCGAGCTGGGCCAGCGCACGCGCCTCACGCAGGGCGCGTTCCCGCTGCACCCGCGCATCGTCGGCGGACAGGGCGTCACCGAGGTCGAGTGCGACCTCCTTGACGGCGACCTGACGCCCCAGCAGTTGGTCGGTGGCGCGCCACACCACGCCCATGCCGCCCCGGCCGAGTTGTGCCTCCAGGCGGTACCGGTCCGCCAGGACACGGGTGTTGCCGCCGCCCGGGCGCCCCCCGCCCCCCGCGGCTCCGTCGGTCACCATACGGCCATGATGCCCCAGGGTCACCGACCCGGAGGTGGTGCGTCCGGCCAGGTGACACGGGTTGTCCGAAGATCGCCTCTCGGCCACCGGGCGTGCGCCGGGACTGCGCCGTCAACGCCTTGCGCACCACCCCGTCACCGCAACGTCACTGTTCCCCCACGCCCGCCCCGTACCGCCCTTGGCTCCCCCGCGTGCGGTCGGCCCGCCGGATCGTGCCTCACTCGTCGCCGCCGCCGTCCCCGTTGCCGCCGTCGTCCTCCGAGTCGTCCGACCCATTGGATCCGGCCATGGACCCGCTGTCGCCGGGGCGCCAGCCCCGCAGCACGATGTCGAACTGCTCGCGAGTGGTCGCCCAGTCGTCCGCCGGCGAGGACATGTAGATGGCGTACTCGGTGCCGGCCCCGTCGACGTACGTCTGCTCTATGGCGTGCCGCGGGCCGGGGAAGGAGTCGTCGGGGACGGCGGTCCAGCGGAACTCCCAGAGCGATCCGGGCTGGTCGCGGAAGCTGTTCTGCGTCAGCTCGCCCCTGCGGTAGTCCGGCAGGTCCCTGAGCTGCTTCTCCAGATCAAGCTGGTGCATGTACGGGTTGTCCCAGTCGGGCGCGTGGTCGACGCTGATCCGTACGAAGTGGTTGCCGTGGTCCGGGGTGTAGTCGACCTGCGTGCCGTTCGCCTCCCGCTGCCAGCCCTGCGGCAGCATCAGACTGAAGCCCTCGACGTCGTCCACCCGCTTCCAGTCCGCCGGTATCTCACCCGCCCGGTGCGTGGGTCCTGCGGAGTGCGGGGGCGAGACGGACGGGGCCGGGGCCGGGGCCGTGTGACTGGGCAGCGACGCCGCCTGGCCGTGGCCCTCGGCGTAGTGCAGCCCGAGGGCGGTACCGCCGCCGACCAGCGCGGCGGCGGCGACGACGATCGCCACGACGTTCCATCCGCGCCTTCCGCGCGCAGCGGACGGGGTGGGCGTGAGGGGCGGGGCGGAGTGGGCCGCCGGCGGCTGCGTGGACGTCATCAGCTCCGGCTGCGGGCCGGGGCCGTACCGCCCCTGGCCGCCCGTCCCGGCGCCGGAGGGCCCGTGAGCCCCGTACGACGGGTACGGCCCGTACCGCTGTCCGCCGGACGCGTCGTGGGGGTGGCCCTCCCGCACGGACCGGTAGTCCCGCGTCGGGTCCTCCTGGGGGTGCGGTGCCCCGGGAGGCTGAACGGCCCCCTGGGGCTGGGGGGTCCCGTGGGGTTCGGGGGGCCCGTAAGGGTGTGCGGTGGTGGCCAGGTACTCCTGCGCGGCGGCGGGGCTGCGCCCTTCGGAGGCTTCGAGGAGCATCGCCTCGGCGTCCTCCGCGCCGGGCCGGGCGTCCGGGTCCTTGCGCAGCAGTGCCGCTATGACGGGCCCGAGCGGCCCGCCGCCGGCCGGCGGGGGCATCTCCTCCTCGACCACGGCCTGCATGGTGGCCAGCGGTGTGGTGCGCCGGAACGGCGACCGGCCGTCCACCGCCGTGTAGAGCGTCGCTCCGAGCGCCCACAGGTCGGAGGCGTGCCCCGGATCGGCGCCGCGCACCCGCTCCGGTGCCAGGTAGTCCACGGAGCCGACGACCTCGCCGGTCTTGGTGAGGGTGGTGTCGCCCTCCATCTGGGCGATGCCGAAGTCGGTGAGCAGCACCCGGCCGTCGGTGGCGAGCAGGACGTTGCCGGGCTTGACGTCCCGGTGCAGCACACCGGCGGCGTGCGCGGCGCGCAGCGCACGGAGCACCCAGAGGCCGACCCGGGCCGCATACCGGGGTTCGAGCCCCCCTGACTCCTTGACGGCATCGGCGAGGGAACCGCCCTCGACCAGCTCCATCACGATCCACGGCCGGTCGTCGTGCTCCAGTACGTCGTGGATGGTGACGACGGCGGGGTGGTTGATCCGGGCGGCGGCCCGCGCCTCCGTCTGGGTGCGCGCGAGCATCACCGTGCGGTCGGCCTCGGACACGTACTGCGCGGCGGTCAGTTCCTTGACCGCGACGGCACGGTGCAGCAGCTCGTCGTGAGCGCGCCATACACGTCCCATGCCGCCCCGGCCGATGGTCTCACCGAGCCGGTAGCGGCCCGCGAGGAGCAGCCCTTGCATCTGATTCACGTTCCCCCGCAGTGGTCTTGACAGAACCAGGTTAAGGACGCCGTAGCGCACAGGGAACACGCGGGTGGCAAGAAGACCGCACTGTGACGCGTGGGACGTGCCCGCGGCGCCCGCACGGTACCGCTGCCACGGCGGGCCCCACCGGCCCCTGCAGCCCTGCCCCCTCGGCCTCCCCACCCGCGCCCGAAGCCCCGCCCCACGGCTTCCTCACGGGCTCCCCCGGCCCGTGACGAGCCCTCCGCACACGCCTTGAGCCTGGCCCCGGGCACCCCGTGCCGGGTCGCCGGCCCCCGTACGGGCCGCCGGCCCGTACGCCGGTCGTCGGCCTCGGCACGGGGCGTCAGCCGCTGTACAGGCCGTCAGCCCGTGTACTGGTAGGTGGCCGACGCCTGCGTGTAGTAGCCGTCCACCTTGTCGCGCTGCGACTCGGGGCCCCGGACCTGGACGATGTGGTAGCGGCCGTCGAGCAGGAGCGCGAGGTTGCGCACGTACAGCTCGCCCCCGTTGCCCTGCCAGGTGAACTGGCCCTCCGCCATGACCCGGTCGCCTACCTCGGTGGTGCGCATCCCGCTGCTGGTCGCCCAGCTCGAGTCGCGGAAGGGCTGGAGCTCGTGCTCCTTCTCGCGCTCGTACACCATCGGGTCGGTGCCGAACTTCTTGGCGGTGTCCCGGCCGGGCACGACTATGAGCTGGAAGCCGTCCTTGCTGTAGACGACCTGGCCGAGGCTGTTCCTGCCCTGCCGGTGCCAGCCGTCGGCCACGGCTATCCGGAAACCGGCGGCGTCCTTCTTCAGGGTGAAGCCCGGAGGCAGGTCGAGCGGGCTGGTCTGCGGCTGGTGGGAGCCGGAGTTCTGGTCCGGCGAGCTGCCGCCCCGGCCGTCCTGACCGGTGGTGGTGCCCTCCGGCGCGCCCGGGTCCGAGGACCGGCCCGGAGCCGGGCCGCTGGTCGCTCCGGCGCCCGCCTCCCTGCCCCCTGTACCCACCTTGGGCATGAAGAGCATCGCGTACGCCACGGCCGCCGCGAGACCCAGCATGATCACCACGAGGAGTGTTCTGCCGAGCCGTCTCGGTGCCCCTTCACGGCCGGCCTTGTGCCGCCCTCTCCCGGTGGTCGCGAGGGCGCCCCTGCGGCGGCGGACCAGCTCCCCGCGGCGCCGCACGATGGGCAGCCGCTCCGCGTCGGCCGGCGGGACGGCGACGACGTGGGCGCCCGCGTCGGGCTCGGGGGCCGATCTGATGAGTGAGCGCAGCCAGCCCCGCAGCTCCTCGAAGTCGGGCCGCTCGGACGGGTCCTGGCGCAGCAGCGACTCGACGACGGGACGCAGCGGACCGCACTCCTCGGCGAACGCGGGCGGCTCCGAGCACACCATGTCGACCAGCTCGGGGGTGCTGTCCTCCGGGTACGGGGCATGGCCCTGCACCGCCCGGTACAGCAGCGCGCCCAGCGCCCACAGATCGGTGGCGGGGCCGATGGGCGGGGCGAGCTGCCAGTTCTCGTGCACGGGGCCGGCCTGCTCCGGGGCCCAGCGCTCGGTGACCGGGCCGACCACGGCCATCCTGGCCTGGCGGGCGCGCTCGGCGGCCAGCGGCGTGGCCGGTCCGCGCCGCGCACCGCCCGCAGCGCCCCAGCCGACGACCTCGCCCCAACTGACGGTGGTACCGGTCGCCTCGTCGTCCGCCGGGGGCCGTGCGGTGGCGGGCTCCCGGTGGGCGTAGGCATCGGGGTGGTTGTCCTGGGCGGGGCGGGGCGCGGGGGGCCCCGGGCGGCGCACCCCGTACGGGTCGACGATCCGACCGGGCGGATGGGAGCCGGCGTCCTGGGGTTGGGCACCGTCGCCCGGGCGGGCGGCGGGCAGGCCGCGCGGGTCGGAGTGCTGGTCCTCGCCGATCCGTGCGGCGGCCCTGGCGCCCGCCCGGTAGGCCGCGATGGCTCCGGCGCGGGCGGCTCTGGCATCGGTGCCGTTCGACCCCGGGTGGGGGGCGGGGGCGCCGGGTGCGGCATCGGACAGGCCCTGCCCGGGGCCCAGCTCGCCCGCGGGGCGGGCGGGGCCCACGGCGGGGGGAGAGCCGAAGCGGCCCTCCGGGTGGCCGGGCGGGGCGCCGAGGGCCGGGCGGTCGCCGGGGCCGGAGAGCGCCTCGGCCGAGGCACCGGTGGCCGCCCCCTGCTGGGGGTCAGGCAGGTCGCCGGTGGGCTGGAGGGCCGCGGCGGGGTCGGGCCGGGGGTCGTAGCCGCACAGCGCCTCCTCGGCGGCACCGGCGGCCAGACCGGTGAGCAGTACGCGGCCGTCCTCGCAGACCAGGACCGTACGGGTGGTGATGTTGCGGTGGACCCAGCCGTGCGCATGCAGGGCGCGCAGGGCGGTGAGCACGTCGGCGGCGACCTCGGCCGCGCGGTACGGGGACAGGGGTGCCTCGGCCAGCAGTGCCGCGAGCGGGCTGGCGGCGACCACCTCGCTGACTATCCACAGCGAGCCGCCCTCCGCGAACACGTCGAAGACCTGGTCGAGCCGCGGGTGGTCGGGGATCTGGGCGGCGGCCTGGGCGGCCTCGATGGCCCTGCGCACCGCGGGGTCCGACGGGGTGCGGGTGGCGCCGCCGGTGACGCCCCGGCCGCCGATCCGCCGCGCGCCCGCGGGCCCGCGGCCGGTGAAGCCCTCGGGCAGGCCCTCCGCGTCCAGCACCTCCGCCTCGACCACCTCCGGCAACGGCACCTGCCGTACGAGGACTTCCTGGCCGCTGTAGGTGTCGAAGGCGCGCGTCTGGGCGAGCTCGTACTCGTCGGACGGGGGGAGGGGCAGGCGGTAGCGGTCGGCGAGTACCCGACCCGCGTAGTCGTCCACTGGCGCCGCCCCCTTCCGATCGGTGGTCACATCCGCTCGCCGTGTGGTCCGAGCGCAGTGTTGATGCGACTGCGTACGGTCCGCACGCACTCACGATACGTGCCGGAGTCCAGCCGTATCGAGGGGATGTGGATAACTCCTCGAACCAGTCGGCCGACCGGCCCCCGCAACTCCTTGCAGCTCTTGACCTCTTGACCTCTTGCGCCCCGTTCGCCCCATATGCACCACGGGTTGTGCAGGCCCACACGGCTCCACGGGCCCCGCGCCGCCCCCGCCCCGGGTACCGCAGCGGCCGGCGTTCACAGGCCCGCGGTCCCCGTCCCGGCGCCGGGGCGGCGCCGGGACGGGGGGCACCGGGCGCAGGGCCGCGGACGGCACGGGCCCGCGGACCGCGGCACACGCCTTCCGGGCTCTGCGACGGGTCACTTCTTGGGCTGGAAGGTGCGGGTGAAGGTGTCCCATGTGCTGCGGCGCAGGTCGCTGTCCCACGTGCCGGCCTTGGCCGTGTACATCATCCCGTAGCCCAGCTTGGGGCCGACGACGAACCCGCGGTCGATCCTGCGCCGCTGCGTGCCGTGCGAGACGAAGGTGAACTCCCAGTCGGCCGCGGGCCAGCCGCGGTACTCCAGACCGTCGATGCGGATGCGCTTGTACTGGGAGAGGACCATGTAGTGCTCCTGCTCGTGCCAGTCGAGCACCGGGCTGGGCTTGGGCGAGGTCGTCCACGCGAGCAGCAGCGCCTGTCCGTCGGGGCCGGTGAAATGGACGCCGGTGCGGTCCGTGGTGGTGCGCTGCCAGCCCTTGGGCAGGCCGATCGAGAAGCCCTGCGGGTCCGTGTACGTGGTGGCGGGCGCATCCTGGCCGGTGCCGGTGCCGGTTCCGGTACCGCCGGAGGAGCCGCCGCTCTGCTTGCCGTCGTCGCCCGCGCCACCTCCCGAGCCCTTGGCCGCCCCCCGGCCCTCGTCCGGCTTGCCGTCGTCGCTCCGGCCGCCGCCACCGCTGCCGTCCCGGTCGCCCTTGCCACCGGACGTGCCGCCGCCGGATGCCGCGGTGCCGCCACCGGTGTCCCTGCCGCCGCGCGGGGTGCCGTCGTCGCCGGGCAGGGTCAGGGCCAGGACGGTGCCGAGCACGACCAGCGCGATGACGATCGCGGCGATCAGCAGGGCGCGGCGGGGATTCCTCACCGGCCCGAACCGTCTGCGCTGCGCCGTGCCGGACGGGGGTGGCCCGGCGGGGCCGAACGTTCCGGGCGGTGCCGTGGCGGCGGGGCCGTGGGCCGCCGACCCGAGGCCCGCGGACGCCGTGTCGCGGGCGCCGGGACCGGAGGCCCCGGTTCCGGCCGGTGTCCCGGAAGGCGCCGCCCGGCCGTCGGAGCCGGGCGCGGTGGCCTTCTGCTCGCCGGGCGTCCCGGCACCGCCGCTCCCGGCGCCGCCCGTCGAGGAGCGCTTGCGCCAACCGGCAAGAGCCGCCCCGGGGGCGGACCGGTCGGCCGGAGGCGCGGCGTCGGGGGGCAGGGCGTCGGCTGCCGTGGAGCCGGCAGCCGACGGGGCGTCCGGCCCGCGGCCGGAGGAGGGCCTGGGGGGCGCGGAGGAAGCGGAGGACGGTGCCGCCGGGGCGGCACCGGAGCGCCCGGCGGCTTCGGAACCGGAGGGCTCGGCAGCCGCCTTGCCCGGCCGCGCACGCGCCGCCTCGGCCGCGGTGCCCTGCGCGCCGGTGGATCCGGGGGCCGCCCGGCGGTCCGCGCCCTTCGCCGGGCCGGTGCCGGGCGCCGCCGCGGCTGCCCCCGTCGCGGCCCGCTCGGCGGACGCCCCGCCCGCACCTGGCGCACCCGCGCCGGACCCGTGGGAAGCGGGCCCACCCGAGGCAGGTCCTGCCGCCGCGCCCGATCCCGGCGAGGCCGCCGCCGACTTCCCCTGGACGGCGGTCGCGGCCGCCCCGGTCGCCGCCGCGGCCGCTTTGCGCACGGACCGCAGTGCACCGCGCAGACCGCGCTCCGGCGCGTCTCCAGTCGCCTTGCCCGACTCTCCCGCCGGCGCGCTCCGGGCTCCGCTGTCCGCCGCGCCCGAGGACGGCCCGGCGGCGTCCGGCTCCTGCACGGTCGGGGCGTCGGGGCGCTCCCCGGCCGCCGGCCGCCGCTCCTCGCCGGGCAGCACCAAGGTGGTCGTCCTGTCGGAGGCGGGTGCCTTCGGCTCGGGAGCGTGGACGACGTCCATGAGCATCGCCCGGGCACCGGCGTCGTCCAGCCGCTGCTCGACGTCCTTGGCCAGCAGGCCGTAGATGACCGGCTCCAGCGGGCCGGCGTTCTTCGGACGCTCCAGGGGCTCGGTCATCACCGCGGTCAGGGTCGCGATGGCGGAGCCCTTGTCGTACGGCGGGGTGCCCTCCACGCACGCGTAGAGCAGCCCGCCGAGGGACCACATGTCGGCGGCGGGGCCGGGGCGGTAGCCGCGGGCGCGCTCCGGGGAGATGTAGGAGGGCGCTCCGACGAGCATGCCGGTGGAGGTGATGGACGGGTCGCCCTCGACCTGGGCGATGCCGAAGTCGGTCAGCACGACGCGGCCGTCGTCGGCGATGAGCACGTTGGACGGCTTCACGTCGCGGTGCAGGATGCCCTCGCGGTGGGCGGCGCGCAGCACGTCGAGCACGGCGAGGCCCACCTCGGCGGCGCGCCTCGGTGTGAGGACGCCGTCCTCGCGGATGACCTCGGCGAGGGACTTGCCCTCGACCAGCTCCATCACGATCCAGGGCCGGTCGTCCTCGTCGACGACGTCGAAGACGGTCACCGCGCTGTTGTTGCGGATCCGGGCGATGGCCTTGGCCTCGCGCAGCGTGCGGGTGATCAGGCGGCGGTTCTCGTCCTCGTCGCTGGAGGGGAAGCGCAGTTCCTTGACCGCGACCGTGCGGCCCAGCACCTCGTCCTCCGCCCGCCAGACCGTGCCCATGCCACCGCGGCCGAGTACCTTCCCCAGCCGGTACCGTCCGGCGAGGAGACGTGTCCCCGTGGCCTTGCGCGTCTCTCCCGCCTGCTCAGCCTCCGACATGTGTCCCCTCTGCAACCCGCCCTGACAGAGCCTCCATTGTCCCCCACGCCGTGACCACTCCCTTCGCAGGGTCTCCACCCCCGGCTGCGGGGAAGGCCCGGGTCCCGCATGATGGGCCGGGCCCGGTGGGACGACGATGGAGGACCCTGATGCCCGTGTCCCGGACACTGCGGGCCCTTTCGCTGGCCGCGGTGCTGCTGGGCCTGGCCCCCGGCAGCCTCCCGGCCGCCGGGCCCGCGGTCCCGGTCGCCACTCTTCCCCTGCTCGCCGGCGAGGGCAAGGGCAGGACCGCCGCGCTGCTCGTCCGTGACGAAACGGGCACACGGTTCGCCCGCAGCGGGCCGGGCATCCGGCGCGCCGACCACTTCAGGGCCGGCAGCATCACGAAGACGTTCCTCGCCACGGTGGTGCTCCAACTCGCCGCGGAGGGCCGGCTCTCGCTCTCCGACACGGTGGAGCAGCACCTGCCGGGCCTGGTGCGGGGCCGGGGCAACGACGGGCGCCTGCTCACCCTGCGCGAGTTGCTCGACCACACCAGCGGGCTGCATGACTTCACCGCGGACACCGGTGGCACCGTGCCGCTCGCGGCGGCCGGCGCGGTCCGCCTCGCGCTGTCCCACCGGCCGTCCGCACGGGGTGTCTTCGCGTACTCCAACACCGACTACGTGCTGCTCGGCATGGTGATCGAGGCGGTCACCGGCGAGTCGTACGCGGCAGAGGCGAGGCAGCGGATCATCGGGCCGCTGCATCTCGCCGGCACCTCCTTCCCCGGTGCCCGGCGGGACCTGCCCGAACCGCACGGGCGCGCGTACACCGCCGGCGGACGGGAGGTCACCGACCTGGACCCCCGGGTGGCGGGCGCGGCGGGCGAAGTGGTCTCCACCCTCACCGACCTGGACCGCTTCTACTCGGCCCTGCTCGGCGGTCGGCTGCTTCCCGCCGCCGAACTGGCCAGGATGCTGGACACCGGTGGCACGGGGGGGGCCTACGGGTTGGGGATCTATCCGCAGCGGCTGCCGTGCGGGGTGACGGTGTGGGGGCACAACGGCCGCATCCGGGGCAGCTATGTGCGCAGCGCCGCGGTCCGGGGCGGGGAGCGGGTGCTGACCTACCGGGTGGACGCGGACGCGGTGCCGCCTGCCGCGGCGGAACGGGCCCTGCTCACCGCGGAGTTCTGTCCGCGGTGAGCGGGCGGCCGGTCCCGCGCGGTGGTGGACCTGGGCGGGGAGCTCGGGGCAGGGGCGGGGCCTGGGGTCAGCCCGCCACTATGTCCGGGGCGCCCAGCCGGGCGGCGTCCGCCGTGAGGTCGTCGGGCTGGAGCTGGGACTCGCGCTCCGCCTGGACGCGCTTCTCGTAGTGCTCCACCTCGCGGTCGACGCGGTCGGTGTCCCAGCCGAGGACCGGGGCCATCAACAGGGCGGCCTCGCGGGCGCAGCGGGTACCGCGGTCGAAGGTCTCGATGGAGATGCGGGTGCGGCGGGTGAGGGCGTCGTCGAGGTGGCGGGCCCCCTCGTGGGAGGCGGCGTAGACGATCTCGGCGCGGAGGTAGTCGTCGGCGCCCTGGAGGGGTGCGGCGAGGGTGGGGTCGTCGGCGATCAGGCCGAGCAGTTCCTCGCTGAGCGACCCGTACCTGTTCAGCAGGTGCTCCACCCGGGCGACGTGCAGGCCGGTGTCGGCGGCGATGCGGGCGCGGGCGTTCCACAGCGCCCTGTAGCCCTCGGCTCCGACGAGCGGGATGTCCTCCGTGACGCAGTCGGCGACTCGCTGGTCGAGGCCGTGCACCGCCTCGTCCACGGCGTCCTTGGCCATCACGCGGTACGTGGTGTACTTCCCGCCGGCCACCACCACGAGCCCGGGCGCTGCGTGCGCGACGGTGTGCTCGCGCGACAGCTTGCTGGTGGCCTCGGACTCGCCGGCGAGCAGGGGCCGCAGGCCCGCGTACACCCCTTGGACGTCGTCCCGGGTCAGGGGGACGGCCAGGACGGCGTTCACATGCCGCAGGACGTAGTCGATGTCGGCGCTGGAGGCCGCCGGGTGGGCCTTGTCCAGGTCCCAGTCGGTGTCGGTGGTGCCGACGATCCAGTGCCGGCCCCAGGGGATGACGAACAGCACGCTCTTCTCGGTGCGCAGGATCAGGCCGGTGCGGGAATTGATGCGGTCCTTCGGCACGACGAGGTGGATGCCCTTGGAGGCCCGGACGTGGAACTGGCCGCGCTCGCCGACCATGGCCTGGGTGTCGTCGGTCCAGACGCCGGTGGCGTTGACCACCTGCTTGGCGCGGATCTCGTACTCGCCGTCGGTCTCCAGGTCGTGCACCCGGACGCCGACGACGCGCTCGCCCTCGCGCAGGAAGCCCGTCACACGCGCGCGGTTGGCGACGTGCGCGCCGTACGCGGCGGCGGTGCGCACCAGGGTGGCGACGTAGCGGGCGTCGTCCATCTGGGCGTCGTAGTACTGGAGGGCGCCGACGAGGGCGTCCTTCTTCAGGCAGGGGGCGACGCGCAGGGCGTGGCGCCGGGTCAGGTGCCGGTGCCCGGGCAGGCCGCGGCCGTGGCCGCGGGCCATGGACATCAGGTCGTACAGGGCGACGCCGGTGCCCGCGTAGACCCGCTCCCAGCCCGGGTGCTGGAGCGGATACAGGAACGGCACCGGCTTCACGAGGTGCGGCGCGATGCGCTCCAGGAGCAGGCCGCGCTCCTTGAGTGCCTCCCTGACCAGGGCGAAGTCCAGCATCTCCAGATATCGCAGGCCGCCGTGGATCAGCTTGCTGGAGCGGCTGGAGGTGCCCGACGCCCAGTCGCGGGCCTCGACGAGACCGGTGGACAGGCCACGGGTCGCCGCGTCGAGTGCCGTGCCCGCGCCGACCACTCCTGCGCCGACGACCAGCACGTCCAGCTCGTGATCGGCCATTGCCGCCAGGGACTCGGCGCGTCGCGCCGGTCCCAGTGTCGCTGTCCTCACCGCTGCCTCCCGTCACCTCTCGCGGCCGGCACGGCATCAACCGTGCCCGCACTCACATCCCCCACGTCCAGTCTCACCGCGTTCCCCGACTTCAGCCACCACCAATCCGCGGCCTGTGGACAACCCCCGGCTCCCGCGCGGCCAACACGCCCCAATTTCCGGGCAGTCAATGCGACACAACGGTCATATTTACTCCTAGTGTGACATTGCGCTGGTCCACTCTGTCCACAGGACTTGCGTGATCCGCCCGCTCCGGCTATCGGGAAGGACGCCGCTCCCATGCCCGCTGATCTCGCCGTCATCGGTCTCGGCCCCTTCGGTCTGCCCCTCGCCCAGGCCGCCGTGGCCGCCGGCATCCCCACCCTCGGCTACGACCTCCTCCCGGACCCGGTGCCCTGCCGCGCCCCTGCCGAACCCGCCTGCGGCCGCTTCCCCGCGGATCCGGCGGAGGGCGGCGGTACGGGCGCATGCGGCACCCTCACCGCGGCCGACCTGCGCCGCATCGTCTCGGGCGGCCTGCGGCCGGGCGCCGACCCGGCGCAGCTCGGCCGGGTGCGCACCGCGGTGATCTGCGTCCCCACCCCGCCCGGGCCCGACGGCGGCCCCGGGCTCGGCCGGGTCGCCGAGGCGGGCCGCGCCCTGGCGGCCCGGCTGCGTCCGCACACCACGGTGATCCTGGAGTCCCCGGTGCCCCCCGGCACCACGGAGGACTTCCTGCTGCCGCTGCTCCAAGAGGGTTCCGGACTGCGCGCGGGCCGCGACTTCCACCTCGCCTACTCCCCCGTGCGCACCGACCCGGGCCACCGCGGCGAGGGCTACCGGACCACGCCCAAGGTGATCGGCGGCCTCACCCCGGCCTGCACGGAGTCCGCGGCGGCGTTCTACGGACGGCTGACGGAGAAGGTGGTACGCGCGCGTGGGCCCCGCGAGGCGGAGACGGTACAGCTCCTGGAGACCAACTACCGGCACGTCAACATCGCCCTCGTCAACGAGATGGCGGTGCTCTGCCACGATCTCGGCGTCGACATCTGGGACGTGATCCGCTGCGCGGAGACCAAGCCGTTCGGGTTCCAGGCCTTCCGGCCGGGACCCGGCGTGGGCGGCCACACCGTCCCGCAGGACCTGTCGGGGCACACCGCGCCGCCGCGTCCGCCCGGACCGCCGCACACGGTTCGCACCCTGCGCATGGTGGAGCTCGCGCAGCAGGTCAACAACCACATGCCCCTGTACGTCGTCCAGCGCGCGGCGGCGCTCCTCAACGAGCACGGGAAGTCCGCACGCGGCGCACGCGTCCTGCTGCTGGGTGTCACCTACAAACCGGACCTGGCCGACCGTCAGGGCTCACCCGCCGAGGAGATCGCGGTACGGCTGATGGAACTGGGCGCGGCCGTCAGCTACCACGATCCCCATGTACCCGCCTGGGACGTCCTCGGACGCCCTGTGCCGCGTGCCGACGCGCTCTACGAGGCCGCCACCCGCGCGGACCTCACCCTGCTGCTCCAGCACCACCGCACGTACGACCTCCAGGGCCTGTCGGTGAAGGCCCAGCTCCTGCTGGACACCCGCGGCGCGACACCGGCGGGCGCGGCAGAGCGGCTCTGAGGCCGGCCGCCCGGTGCGCCCGGTGTGGCCCGCGGGCGGCGCGCCGGGAGCACCAAGGCCCTCCGCCAGCCGCCCGACCGGGCTGCCCGTGCACGGGCCGCGACCGCGCCCCTCAGGCGCCCACGGCCCCGGGCGGCGCAGGGGCCCGCCCGGGGCAACCGCGGTACCGCCTCAGCGCTTGTGCTGGGAGTCCGCGACCGTGACCTCGACCCGCTGGAACTCCTTGAGCTCGCTGTAGCCGGTCGTCGCCATCGCGCGGCGCAGCGCGCCGAAGAAGTTCATCGAACCGTCCGGGGAGTGCGCGGGGCCGGTCAGGACCTCCTCGATGGAGCCCACGGTGCCGAGGTCGACCTTCACGCCGCGCGGCACCTCCTCGTGCACGGCCTCCATGCCCCAGTGGTGGCCGCGGCCCGGCGCGTCACTGGCGCGCGCCAGCGGGGAGCCCATCATCACGGAGTCCGCGCCGCAGGCGATGGCCTTGGGGAGGTCGCCCGACCAGCCCACACCGCCGTCCGCGATGACGTGCACGTAGCGTCCGCCGGACTCGTCCATGTAGTCCCGCCGGGCGGCGGCGACGTCCGCGACCGCGGTCGCCATGGGGACCTGGATGCCCAGGACATTGCGGGTGGTGTGGGCGGCACCGCCGCCGAAGCCGACCAGCACGCCCGCCGCGCCGGTGCGCATCAGGTGCAGTGCCGCGGTGTACGTGGCGCAGCCGCCGACGATCACGGGCACGTCGAGTTCGTAGATGAACTGCTTCAGGTTCAGCGGCTCGGCCGCGCTCGACACGTGCTCCGCGGAGACGGTGGTGCCGCGGATCACGAAGATGTCGACGCCGGCGTCCACCACGGCCTTGGAGAACTGGGCGGTGCGCTGCGGTGAGAGCGCGGCCGCGGTGACCACACCGGAGTCGCGCACCTCCTTGATGCGCTGCCCGATCAGCTCCTCCTTGATGGGCGCGGCGTAGATCTCCTGGAGCCGGCGGGTGGCCTTGTGCCCCGGCAGGTCCGCGATCTCGTCGAGCAGCGGCTGCGGGTCCTCGTACCGCGTCCAGAGGCCCTCCAGGTTCAGCACGCCGAGGCCGCCCAGCTCACCGATGCGGATGGCGGTCGCCGGGGAGACGACCGAGTCCATGGGCGCGGCGAGGAACGGCAGCTCGAAGCGGTAGGCGTCGATCTGCCAGGCGATCGAGACCTCTTTCGGGTCGCGCGTGCGGCGACTGGGGACGACGGCGATGTCGTCGAAGGCGTACGCCCTGCGGCCGCGCTTGCCGCGCCCGATTTCGATCTCAGTCACGTGTGTGGCCTTTCCCTCTGCGTCTCGGCGCCGTCCAGTATCCCCCGACCGGCCGCCGCCGCACGGAAAGGGCCGCCCAGGGAGCGTGCTCCGGAGGGCCCGCCACGCGCGCGTGCAGCCCCGGTCCGCCACGCCGGGACGTCTGCTCCCGGGCAGCGCGGCCGAGGCAGCCGGGCCGTCCGAGGAGGAGCCTGCCCAGGAAACGTCCTGGAACCTCCCCCGAGGGCCACCGGCCTGCCCGGACGACCGGGAAGAACATGCCCCGGGCGCCCTGGGGGGACCCGACCTGGGTGGGCCCGGATGGGCCCGGGTGGACCCTGGCCCTGTCAGGGCCTGCCCTGGCCCGGAGGCGGCCCGGCCCGAAAGGGGCCCGGCCCGGAAGGGGCCCGCCCGGACGGGGCCGGGGCGGTGTCAGCCGCGGGTGGTGTAGTTCGGCGCCTCGACCGTCATCTGGATGTCGTGCGGGTGGCTCTCCTTGAGGCCCGCGGACGTGATCCGTACGAAGCGGCCCTTGTGCTCCATCTCGTCGACGGTCGCCGCGCCCACGTACCCCATGGTCTGGCGCAGACCGCCCACGAGCTGGTGCAGCACGGCGGCGAGGGGGCCGCGGTAGGGCACCTGGCCCTCGATGCCCTCCGGCACCAGCTTGTCGTCGGAGGCGACGTCGGACTGGAAGTAGCGGTCCTTCGAGTACGAGCGGCCCTGGCCACGGGACTGCATGGCGCCCAGCGAGCCCATGCCGCGGTAGGACTTGAACTGCTTGCCGTTGATGAACAGCAGCTCGCCCGGGGACTCCTCGCAACCGGCGAGGAGGCTGCCCAGCATGACCGTGCTCGCACCGGCGGCGAGCGCCTTGCCGATGTCGCCCGAGTACTGCAGACCGCCGTCGCCGATCACCGGGACCCCGGCGTCCCGGCATGCCTCCGCGGCCTCGTAGATGGCCGTGACCTGCGGGACTCCGATGCCGGCGACCACACGCGTGGTGCAGATCGAGCCGGGTCCGACGCCCACCTTGACGCCGTCCACCCCGGCGTCGAGCAGGGCACGGGCGCCGTCGCGGGTGGCGACGTTGCCGCCGATGACGTCCACCGGCACCGACGACTTGATCTTGGACATCCAGCTCAGGGCGTTGCTGTTGTGGCCGTGCGAGGTGTCCACGACGAGGAAGTCGACCCCCGCCTCCACCAGCGCCTGCGAGCGCTCCAGCGCCTCCGGGCTGGCGCCCACCGCGGCCCCGACCAGCAGCCTGCCCTCGGCGTCCTTGGCGGCGTTCGGGTACTGCTCGGCCTTGACGAAGTCCTTGACGGTGATCAGGCCCTTGAGCACGCCGGCCTCGTCCACCAGCGGCAGCTTCTCGATCTTGTGGCGGCGCAGCAGTTGCATGGCGTCCACACCCGAGATGCCGACCTTGCCGGTGACCAGCGGCATCGGCGTCATGACCTCGCGCACCTGGCGCGTGCGGTCGGACTCGAAGGCCATGTCACGGTTGGTGACGATGCCGAGCAGCTTGCCGCTCGCGTCGGTGACCGGGACACCGCTGATCCGGAACTTGGCGCACAGCTCGTCCGCCTCGGCCAGGGTGGCGTCGGGCCGGACCGTGATGGGGTCGGTGACCATCCCGGACTCGGACCGCTTGACCAGGTCGACCTGGTTGGCCTGGTCGGCGATGGAGAGATTGCGGTGCAGCACGCCGACGCCGCCCTGCCGCGCCATGGCGATCGCCATCCTGGCCTCGGTCACCTTGTCCATGGCGGCCGACAGCAGCGGGATGGTCACCTTGACGGAGCGCGAGACACGAGAGGAGGTGTCCACCTGGTTCGGCAGCACTTCCGAGGCGCCCGGCAGCAGCAGCACATCGTCGTAGGTCAGCCCGAGTGTCGCGAATTTCTCGGGCACTCCGTCGATGTCGGACGTCATGACACCTTCCCCAATAGCCTTGATCGGTGCGGATGTCCATGCTAACGGGCACGGCGGCCGTCTCATTCCATGGTGCAAGCCATCATCGGGCTTCGTAGTTTCGTACGTAAACGCAACCCCTACGTACTCACCACTTACCCATCCTGTATTCACCCGACGTCTTCGTGCGGTTATCCATACGGGCACTGGTATTCCTACGCATAAGCCGGGCTGTGTGCCGAGCCGCCCTCGACCCGACTCCGCCGGGCGGCGGCGTCGGACGGAGGCAGACAGGGGTGCGACGGGGTTGCATAGATGTGCACCGGGTGCGTCGGCAAGCCGGTGCGCGACCGGGGGCGGATGTGCATCCGGGGTTGCGGATGCACGCGGGACAGACGGGGTGCGCGGGCGCGCCTGTGCACGCGGATGGGGCGGGTGCACAAGAGGGGCGCGGCCCCATAGGGCGTGCGCCGCGGAACAGACGCACCGCACGAGGCGTGCGTCAGGGGAGGGACGACCCGCATGAGGGGGGTGCCGCAGAAGGCTCGCGCCACGAGGGCGGGGGGCGGGGTGCCGCGGCGCGAGGGGCGCCGCCGCCGTCCGGGGCGCCGTTGCCGGCGGGGGCACGCCGCTGCCGGCGGGGACTCCAGCACGGTGGAAGCCGTCCCCGGCGGGGGTTACGGCTCGGCGGGGGCCCCGGCCCGGTGAGGTCTGCTGCTCGGCAGGGACTACTGCTCGGCGAGGGCCCGGAGCCGGCTGAGGGCCCGGTGCTGGGCGACCCGGACCGCTCCGGGTGACATGCCGAGGACCTGGCCGGTCTCCTCGGCGGTCAGTCCCATGGCGATGCGCAGCAGCAGTAGTTCGCGCTGGTTGTCGGGGAGGTTGGCCAGGAGTTCCTTGGCACGTTCCGCGTCGCTGCTGAGCAGGGCGCGCTCCTCGGGCCCGAGCGAGTCGTCGGGGCGCTCGGGCATCTCGTCGGAGGGCACGGCCGTCGAGCCGGGGTGGCGCATGGCGGCGCGTTGCAGGTCGGCGACCTTGTGCGAGGCGATGGCGAAGACGAAGGCCTCGAAGGGGCGGCCGGTGTCGCGGTAGCGCGGCAGGGCGAGCAGCACCGCGACACACACTTCCTGGGCGAGGTCCTCCACGAAGTGCCGTGCGTCACCCGGCAGCCGGGACAGACGGGTGCGGCAGTACCGCAGCGCCAGGGGATGCACATGGGCCAGCAGATCGTGTGTGGCCTGCTCGTCGCCGTCCACGGCGCGGTGGACGAGTGCCCCGATCCCCGTCGTCCCGTCGTCGCGCATCGGTCCATGGTGCCTTGGCGCCGGCTGGTCCGCGGCACCCCGTCCGTAGTTGTGCACCGAAGCGTTATGAGCAGGTGCACTGGAACTCATCTCCTGCGCCCTCCCCTCACGCTCGTTCCGCTCGGCCGACTGGTCCCTGAGGAACTCCACCCCTCAAGGATGCGGCATCGGCCGCGAAACGAGCAGCGGGCATCCGTCGCCCCGTCCACCGAAAGGCGGACGGGGACGCCGTATCCCCGCCGCGGCGCACTCAGCGGACCAGGCCCCAGCGGAAGCCGAGCGCTACCGCATGCGCCCGGTCCGAGGCGCCGAGCTTCTTGAAGAGGCGTCTGGCGTGCGTCTTGACCGTGTCTTCGGAGAGGAAGAGCTCGCGGCCGATCTCGGCGTTGGACCGGCCGTGGCTCATGCCCTCCAGGACCTGGATCTCACGGGCCGTGAGAGTGGGCGCGGCGCCCATCTCGGCGGACCGCAGGCGGCGCGGGGCCAGCCGCCAAGTCGGATCGGCCAGGGCCTGTGTCACCGTGGCGCGCAGCTCCGCGCGGGAGGCGTCCTTGTGGAGATAGCCGCGGGCCCCGGCGGCCACCGCGAGCGCCACACCGTCCAGGTCCTCGGCGACGGTGAGCATGATGATGCGCGCGCCGGGGTCCGCCGAGAGCAGCCGCCGGACGGTCTCCACGCCGCCGAGGCCCGGCATGCGCACGTCCATCAGAATCAGATCCGAGCGATCGGCGCCCCAGCGGCGGAGGACTTCCTCGCCGTTGGCCGCCGTCGTCACGCGCTCGACACCGGGTACGGTCGCCACCGCACGGCGCAGCGCCTCTCGGGCAAGCGGGGAGTCATCACAGACGAGGACGGATGTCATGGCTGACCTCCGCGGCTCTCGCAGCTGATGCGCGTCACCTTGAGCCTCCAGGCTGGTACGAGTCGTCACCTCTGCGGTTGAGCCCTCGGACGCCTGCCCGAGCGCTTCTGTTCTTTCAACCGCTTCCGCACTCTCAACGACGGTCACTCGAAAGAGTTACGGGTCAGGCAGGCATGTTCGGCACTCTACGTGAGGGCGCGGACACGACGCAGCGGACGGCATCCGCCCTGATACACCCGTCGATCCGGCACCCGACCCTTCACCGGGCCCCACCTCTTCCCTGGCAATTCCTTCACGAAGAGTCATGACCCATTTAGCTGGTTTTCTTCACCATTGCTAGTGTCTGCGGCTAGATTCATAAAGAGTCATATTTTCATCTCCTTAGACAGTAGAGATGCACGTGCGCACACCGCCCGCACAACAGCGGCCGCAGAAACGGCTATAAGGGGACAGCTAATGGCAGACTTCTCCCGCCTTCCCGGACCCAACGCGGATCTGTGGGACTGGCAGCTGCTCGCGGCCTGCCGCGGGGTCGACAGCTCGCTCTTCTTCCACCCGGAGGGCGAGCGGGGGGCGGCGCGCAGCGCGCGTGAGAACTCGGCCAAGGAAGTCTGCATGCGGTGCCCGGTGCGCGCGGAGTGCGCCGCACACGCCCTGGCCGTCCGGGAGCCGTACGGGGTGTGGGGCGGACTGACGGAGGACGAGCGGGAGGAGCTCATGGGGCGTGCCCGCAACCGCCTGGTGTCGACATCCGCGGGCGGTTCCGGCTCCGCGGGCGGCGGTTCCCCGGGAGCGTCCCCCGGGGCCCCGCCACCGGGCGGCCGGCCGCCGGCACCGGAAGGGGCCCCGGACAGCCCGGGTTCAACGGGTTCAACGGGTTCAACGGGTTCAACGGGTTCAACGGGTTCAACGGGTTCAACGGGTTCAACGGGAGCCTTGCCCACCCCGCCGTCGGACGCCACGTCCCCGCCCGAACCCCCGCCCGATATGCAAGCCGCACCCGGCACGGCGATCCCGCGCGGCACACGGACCCCGTTCAACACCACAACCTCACTCGACTGGCGGACGCGGGCCATCCCCGTCATCCCGGCCGCCCCACCCCTCACTCAGGTCCCGCCCCACCCGGCCCCCCGAGCCGACCCGGCCCGCCAAGCCACTCCGGCCGCCCCGATCCCCCCGGCCCCCTCGGCCGACCCAGCCGACCCAACCCCCTCGGCCGACTCAGCCATCTCCGCCGACCCAGCCGCCTCGGCCGACCCAGCCATCTCCGCCGCCCCGGCCGCCCCCACCGCCCCGCTCGACGTACAGACGAAGACGGCGTCGGCCTCTTCCGCCACCCCCGATACCGCCCCTGAAACCGCCCCCGACGATGATCCCGACCGTGGCACCCATGTCGCCCCGCCCGCTGCCTGCGACCCGCCCGCCACCGGCACGACCACCGCCTCCCCGAGCCCGTCGCCCCCTTCCGCAGCTCCCTCCCCCGCCCCTCCCGCAGCCGCTCCCGTCTCCTCCGCCGCTCCAGCCCCGCCCAGCTCGCCCCGTATGCCCGGCCCTTCAGTCGACCCTTTCTGACGGAACGTTTCTGCACAGCAGGCGTCCACACACCGCGGTATGGATGCGCGCGACACGCATCCAATAGCGTGCCGCCATGAAGCTTCTGTCCCTGAACGTGGGCCGCGCCAAGACCGTTTCGTACACGGGCCAGCCGGAGGGGTTGACCGGCATCGACAAGCGGCCGGTGACCGGGCCGGTCCGGGTGGCGCCACCGGGGCCCAAGGGGGTCGGGACGAGCGGCGTGGCCGGTGATGCCGTCTGCGACACCCGGCACCACGGCGGTAACGACCAGGCCGTGTACGCCTTCGCCCGCGAGGACCTGGACCGCTGGCAGGACGCGGTGGGCGCGCCGCTGGCCAACGGCGTCTTCGGTGAGAACCTCACGACCGAGGGGTTGGACGTGTCCGGCGCGCGGATCGGTGAGCGCTGGCGGATCGGCCCGTCGCTGGTCCTGGAGGTGACCAGCGGACGCATCCCCTGCCAAACGTTCGCGGGCGAGCTGGAGGCACGGGTACCGGACGGGCGTACGGAGAACTGGATCAAACGCTTCACCCGGGAGGCGGCGCCGGGCGCCTATCTGCGGGTGATCGAGCCGGGCGAGATCCGTACCGGCGACCCCATCGAGATCGTGCACCGCCCCGACCACGAGGTGACGGTCGCCCTCCAGTTCCGCGCGGTCACCCTGGAGCGGCGGTTGCTGCCCCGGCTGCTCGCGGCGGGCGACGCACTGCATCCGGAGGCGATCGAGCAGGCCAGGAAGTACGTGGCGGTGGAGCAGGGCGTTGGGCCAGGGGGGCGTGCGCCGGGGGCGGGGTCGCTCGACGGTCACTAACCTTGGTGCATGACAACGGCTCTGATTACGGGATCCACCTCGGGCATCGGCGCCGCGTTCGCGCGGCGTCTCGCTGCGAACGGGCACAATCTGGTGCTGGCGGCGCGCACCACCGAGCGGCTGCAGGAGCAGGCCACCGAACTGCACGACAGACACGGCATCGAGGCCCAGGTGCTGACCGCCGACCTGGCCACGGACCGGGGCATCGAGACGGTCGTGGCGCGGTTGTCCGATCTCACGAGCCCGATCGACCTGCTGGTGAACAACGCCGGGTTCGGCCACAAGGGCCGCTACCTCCAGGTGCCCGTCGTGGACGAGCTGACGATGCTCAAGGTGCACTGCGAGGCGGTGCTGCGGCTGACGTCCGCGGCCGTCGAGCCGATGCGGGAGCGGGGCCGCGGCGCCGTCGTCAACGTCGCCTCGGTCGGCGCCTTCGTCCCGCGCGGCACCTACGGCGCGTCCAAGGCGTGGGTCGTGCAGTTCACCGAGGGTGCGGCGCGCGACCTGTCCGGTACGGGCGTCAGGCTGATGGCGCTGTGCCCGGGGTTCGTCCGCACGGAGTTCCACGAGCGGGCCGGGATGGGCGTCGACAGCATCCCGAACTGGATGTGGCTGGACGCGGACAAGGTCGTCGCCACGGCACTCGCCGACCTCGGCAGGGGCAGGACCGTGTCGATCCCCGACGCGCGCTACAAGACCCTGATGGGCCTGGTCAAGGTCACGCCCCGCCGGCTGCTGGGCGGTATCACCGCGAAGACGGGCCGCTCGTACGGGCCGCGCTAGAAGCCGGTCGCCCTTCCGCACCGGCCCCCGTCTGACCTCCGCCCTCCGGGCGCCCGACCCGCTCGGCCAGCTCCCGGGCGTACCGCCCGACGAGCGGGTGGTAGGCGTAGCGCCCCGGAGCGGGTGAACCGAGCAGGGAGCTGTGGACGAGCGCCTCCAGAAGCCGTTCGGCCTCCTCGTCCGGCACGCGGAGGACCGCCGCCCCGTGCTCCACGGAGAACACCGGGTCCGCCAGGCGGCCCAGTTGTACGAAGGCGTGCGCCTCGGCCGGCGGCAACGCGCGGTGCGCCGTGCGCAGTACGCGTTCCACCAGGCTTCCCATCCGCAGTTCCGTGCTGCGGCCGTCCTGGAGCAGCGACGCCAGGTCGGCGACGTTCCACGAAGGGCGGGCGGCGAAGCGGGATGCCGCGAGGCAGATGGCCAGCGGCAGATGGCCGCAGGCCCGGACGACGTCACGCACCGCGGCCGCTTCGCCGGCCGTGCGTTCCCGGCCGGCGACCGAGGTGAACAGGTCCACCGACTCCTCGTGCGTGAGCACGTCCAGGGCGAGCAACCGCGTCCCGGCCCCCGACAGCGGGGAACGGCTGGTGAGGAGAACCGCGCAGCCCGCTTCGCCCGGCAGGAGCGGAACCACCTGCTCCATGTCCGCGGCATCGTCCAACAGGACCAGGACACGGCGACCCACCAGGGTGGACCGCCACAGCGCGGCCCGCTCCTCCACGTCGTCCGGGATGTCGGAGTCGCTCGTGCCGAAAGCCCTGAGGAAGCCCGCGAGCACGCGCCCGGGGCTCCGTGCCCCGTCGGGTCCAAGACGGCCGTAGAGCTGGCCGTCGGGGAACTCCGCCCGCAGGTCCTGGGCCACCCGGACGGCGAGCGCCGTCTTGCCGACCCCGGGAAGCCCGGAGACGACGGCCACCGGCATCCGGTCCCGGCGCGCTTCGAGGAGCGTCTGCCTGAGTCTTGCCCTTTCCTGCGCGCGTCCCGTGAAGTCCGCCACCGGGGCCGGGAGCTGTCCGGGCACGCCCGGGCCCGGGTGCCGGCGTGCGGCGGACGGCTCCACGGCCGCCGCGAGCACCGGGTCGGCCTGCAGGATGCGCTGGTGGAGCTGTTGCAGCTCGGCCCCCGGTTCGACGCCGAGCTCATCGGTCAGGAGGCGCCGGGTGTCCTCGTAGACGGCCAGGGCCTCCGCCTGGCGGCCGCTGCGGTACAGGGCCGTCATCAGGAGGCTGCGCAACCGCTCCCGCAGCGGATGCACGGCGGTGAGGGCGGTCAGCTCGCCGGCCGCCGTGCGGTGGTCGCCGATTTCGAGGTCGGCCTCCAGCCTGGCTTCGAGGAGTTGGAGGCGCTTCTCTTCGAGCCTGACCCTGTGGGTGGCGGCGAAGGGACCCGGGACACCGGACAGCGGCTCGCCCTCCCAGTGGGCCAGCGCCTGCTGGAACAGTGCACGCGCCGAGCGCATGTCGCCCGCCAGGCGGGACTTCTCGGCAGAGGCGCCCAGTTCGTCGACGACCTGTAGGTCGAGCGCCCCCGGCGGGAGGCGCAGCGCGTATCCGCCCGCCGCGCTGACCAGCGCATCCGTCCCGAGGGCCTTGCGGAGGCGGGAGGCATAGGTCCGCAGCGCGGCCAGGCTCTGCGCCGGCGGCTCCTGCCCCCACATCGCGTCGACCAGTTCGGCCGCCGTGGACGATCTGCCCCGCTGGAGCAGGAGAGCCGCCAGGAGGGCTCGTTGCTGCGGGGAGCCTGTGGACACCTGCTCGTCGTCGCGCCAGGCGCGGACGGGACCGAGGACCGAAAAGCGCAGCGAGGGAGCGGCGGTGCGGGACCGCGGCTCTCCACTGGCGCTCGACATCATGTGGGCCGCCCCTTCCGGGACACGGCGGCCGGGACACGGCGGCCGGAACATCTGACTAAACGAGATTGACGACTACGACCATCGATCGTATATCAACCGTCCAGCGAACTCTGCGAGTCTTGGTAAATCGCCTCCCGTAGACCTTCCCAGTCCGGGTGCGAGCTACAGCAGGGTGATCCTCGGGAGTGGCTTCCCGAGGCCCCTGCCTTCTTGCTGTCCGCAGCCAACTCTGGCCCTGCCACATCCGTTTGGGCTACCGTCATGTCCACGTGTCGCCGGTACGGCCGGGTCCCGCCAAGACCCGCAGCGAGCCGTGCCCTGCGCCCGTACGCCATGTCCGGACTGGGAAAGTCTCAAGGGAGAACAGTGTTGTGCACACCATCAGCCCCACGGCGTTGCTGCTTGCCGGGGTTATCGTCACCTTGGCCTACTTCGTCCTGGTCGCCTATGTGATCAGGGCGTTGCGGTCGATCCGTCGGCTGCCGGCGGTGATCGCCGCGGTCACCGGCCTCGTCGGGGCACTCCCCGCGATTCTCTACGCGCTGTACCAGGCGATGAACGCGACCGTCTGACCCGCGCCTCGGCGGCCGCAGCCGTCCGACGGCCGTCCGCGGGGCCGTGCGGGCCACCCGTTTTCGGCGTGCGGCGCCGGTTCCCGGGCGGGTCCGCGGGCGGGGCGAGAAGGAGTGGTGCGACGGCCGAAGGCCCGGCCCCCGGATGCCGGGGGCCGGGCCTTCGGTCAGCTACGCGTCAGCGGGCTCAGTGGGAGTGCCCGTGGCTGTGGCCGGCCGCCTCGGCCTCCTCCTCCGCCGGCTTCTCGACGACCAGGGTCTCGGTCGTGAGGAGCAGGGAGGCGATGGACGCGGCGTTCTCCAGCGCGGAGCGGGTGACCTTGACCGGGTCGATGACGCCCTGCTTGATCAGGTCGCCGTACTCACCGCTCGCGGCGTTGTAGCCCTCGCCCTTGTCCAGCTCGGCCACCTTGGAGGCGATGACGTAGCCCTCCAGGCCGGCGTTCTCGGCGATCCAGCGCAGCGGCTCGACCGCGGCGCGGCGGACGACGGCGACACCGGTGGCCTCGTCGCCCTCCTTGCCGAGGCCGTTCTCGAGCACCTTGGCCGCGTGCACCAGCGCGGAACCGCCACCGGAGACGATGCCCTCCTCGACCGCGGCGCGGGTCGCGGAGATGGCGTCCTCCAGGCGGTGCTTCTTCTCCTTGAGCTCCACCTCGGTCGCGGCGCCGACCTTGATCACGCACACGCCGCCGGCGAGCTTCGCGAGGCGCTCCTGGAGCTTCTCGCGGTCCCAGTCGGAGTCCGTGGTCTCGATCTCGGCCTTGATCTGGCCGATCCGGCCCGCGACGTCCTCGGACTTGCCGCCACCGTCGACGATGGTGGTGTCGTCCTTGGTGACGGTCACGCGGCGGGCGGAGCCCAGCACGTCGAGACCGACCTGGTCGAGCTTGAGGCCGACCTCCTCGGCGATCACGGTGGCACCGGTGAGGGTGGCCATGTCGCCGAGCATCGCCTTGCGGCGGTCGCCGAAGCCGGGGGCCTTCACCGCGACGGCGTTGAAGGTGCCGCGGATCTTGTTGACGACCAGGGTGGACAGGGCCTCGCCCTCGACGTCCTCCGCGACGATCAGCAGCGGCTTGGAGGAGTTCGACTGGATGACCTTCTCCAGCAGCGGGAGCAGGTCCTGGATCGAGGCGATCTTGCCCTGGTGGATCAGGATGTACGGGTCGTCGAGGACGGCTTCCATGCGCTCCTGGTCCGTCACGAAGTACGGCGACAGGTAGCCCTTGTCGAAGGCCATGCCCTCGGTGAAGTCCAGTTCGAGTCCGAAGGTGTTGGACTCCTCGACGGTGATGACACCGTCCTTGCCGACCTTGTCCATCGCCTCGGCGATCAGCTCGCCGACCTGCTGGTCCTGCGCGGACAGCGCGGCGACGGCGGCGATGTCGGACTTCTCGTCGATCGGGCGGGCCGAGGCCAGCAGGTCGTCCGAGACCGCCTTGACGGCCGCGTCGATGCCCTTCTTCAGGGCGGCCGGGGAAGCGCCCGCGGCGACGTTGCGCAGACCCTCCTTGACCAGCGCCTGGGCGAGCACGGTGGCGGTGGTGGTGCCGTCACCCGCGATGTCGTTGGTCTTGGTCGCCACCTCCTTCACCAACTGGGCGCCGAGGTTCTCGTACGGGTCGTCGATCTCCACCTCACGGGCGATGGTCACGCCGTCGTTGGTGATGGTGGGCGCACCGAACTTCTTGTCGATGACCACGTTGCGGCCCTTGGGGCCGATCGTCACCTTGACGGTGTCGGCCAGCTTGTTGACGCCGCGCTCAAGGGCGCGACGGGCGTCCTCGTCGAACTTCAGAATCTTCGCCATGGGAGCGTTTCAGCCCTCTCGGAAACGGTTGTACGAACTGCGCCCCGGGCGCCCGGTTCTCATGGTCACGGGGGCCAGGGGCGCAGTTCACCAAGCGGAAGCGTGAGTAACGGGTCCGGGCCCTCGTGCTCACCGGACCGAGCAGTCCCGTTACTCCGTCACGTCGACGCTGTGTGTCGTCTTACTTCTCGACGATCGCGAGGACGTCGCGCGCCGAGAGGACGAGGTAGTCCTCGCCGTTGTACTTGACTTCGGTGCCGCCGTACTTGCTGTACAGCACGACATCGCCGTCCTTCACGTCGAGCGGCAGGCGCTCGCCGTTCTCGAAACGGCCCGGGCCGACGGCCAGGACGACGCCCTCCTGGGGCTTCTCCTTGGCGGTGTCCGGGATGACCAGGCCCGAGGCCGTGGTCTGCTCGGCGTCCAGCGGCTGGACCACAATGCGGTCCTCGAGCGGCTTGATGGCAACCTTGGTGCTGGCGGTCGTCACGATCCGACCTCCCCCTTCGGAGATCTCACGGGGTTGACTGTCTGAGGTGGCGACCAGGTGGATCCGTCGTCGCGGGTGCCGGACCTGCCCGTCGCTTCATTGGCACTCTCCATTGGGGAGTGCCAGAGCCGAGACTATGACCGCGATTAGCACTCGGTCAAGCGGAGTGCCAACGCCACGCGGTGCGCGCCCTCCTCGTCCTCCCGTTCGGACGCGGTCCGCACGCTCACAGCGCGCCCGGAGCCGCTCAGAGGTAGTCCTCCAGCCTGGCCACCGCGTATCCCTGGGCGGTCACCGTCCGCAGCAGGTTCCTGACCATGTCGGGCATGGTCCCGCGCCACTCGCGGCGGCCGCGGAAGTGGGTGAGGATGATGTCACCCGGATGCAGTACGCCGCCCTTGCCCCGGTACTCCATGCGGTCGGCGAACGCCTCCTCGCTCCAGAGCAGGACGGCCTTGATCCCGCAGCTCTCGGCGGCCTCCAGCGTGGTGCGGTCGTAGCTGCCGTACGGGGGCCGGAACAGCTCGGGCCGGCTGCCGTACCGGCGCTCCAGGACGTCCTGCATGCCGCAGATCTCGCGCTGCTGCCGGACCCGGCCCATGCCCCGCAGATAGCCGTGGTGGAGCGTGTGGTTGTCGAGCACGACCCCGTGCTCGCGCATGGCCGCGAAGTACCGGTAGTCGCCGGAGATCAGGTCGTCGGTGAGGAACGCCGTGTAGGGCACCTTCAGGTCGGCCATCATCCGGATCAGGTCCGGGTCCTTGTCCTGGCCGTCGTCGATGGTCAGGAAGACGACCTTGTCCCTGGTGGGGATGCGGGTGACGACCGGCGGCAGGCCCTGCTGCGGGCCGGGGACGCGCAGATCCGCCGGCGTGCGCAGGCGCGGTTCTGCGGCCGGGGGCGGCGGGGCGGCAAGGGGGACGGACGCCAGGCGCCAGTGCCGGGCCGTGGCCGTGCGCGCCGCCCGGGCCTCGCGGGCCTCGCGGGCCGCATCAGCCGCGCGCTGGGCTCGCCGCGCGCGCTCCCCCGAGGCTCCCCTGACCGACGGTCCGCCCCGGGCGCCACCGGCGTGCTGTGCCTTGATGGCCGCCCAGCCGCCCGCGGGTCGTCCGGATCCCGCGCCCGCCGCGGTGACCGCGCCGGCCTCCTGCCCCCGCGCGGACCGGCCGGCCGCGGCCCCGCCGCCCTGCTCCGCCGGACCGGACACCGGCGCCCGCGCCCGCCCCTCCGTGACCGCACCGGCCGGCAGCCGCCCGTCCGGAACCCGCCCGTCCGGTACTTGGCCCGGTCCGGTGTCCCGGTGCGGGGCCCGGCTCCCGTCAGCGTCCCGGACCGGCGCCCGGACGCCTTCCCGGCGCTCCGCGGCCCACGCGGGACGGCCGCCGCCCGGGGCGCGCGCGGCGGCCGTACCGTCGGTGCCTGCCGTGGCGCAGGGGGCGCCCGGGCCTGTCCAGCCCGAGGAGAGGGCGGCCAGGGCCGCCAGAGCAAGGACGCTCATGGCGCTGCGCGTCCGCCACGACCACTTTCCCCACCCGTAGTCTATTTGTCGTATAAGTCGCATGGCTTCTGATCCTGCCAGCGTCATGCCGCCCCCACCCGCCGGCCGGGCCACCGGGCGTAGGCCGTCGCCCGACTGGCCCACAATGGGCCGGGTGAGCGACGAGGTGAACCACGCGGCGAGCAGCCTCGCCGCCCTGCGCACTGCCGAGGGCCGCGCCCTGCTCGACGAGGTGGGCGACGTCCGGCCCGGCCAGGAGCTGGCCGCGGCCACCCGGCTGCGCCGTACGCACCCGCCGGACCTGGTCTCCGCGGCGCTGACCCAGGCGCGGCTGCGGCAGCGGGCGGAGGCGAAGTTCGGGGCCGAGGACGCCCGCCGGATGTTCTTCACCGCGGACGGCGTGGAGCAGGCGACGCGCCGGAGCGTGGGCGCCCACCGCGCGGAGCGGTTCCGCGCGCTGGGCGTACGGTCCGTGGCCGACCTGTGCTGCGGGATCGGCGGCGACGCCATCGCGTTGGCGCGCGCCGGCATCAACGTGCTCGCCGTCGACCGCTCGCCGCTGACCTGCGCCGTGGTCCGGGCCAACGCGGAGGCGCTGGGCCTCGCCGACCGCATCGAGGTCGTCGAGGCGGACGTCGCCGAGGTGGACACCGCGCACTACGACGCGGTCTTCGCCGATCCCGCGCGCCGCGGCGGACGGGGCAGGATCTTCCGGCCCGAGGACTACTCCCCGCCGCTCTCCTGGGCCGTCGAAACGGCGCGCCGGGCGCCGTGCGCGGCGCTGAAGGCAGCGCCCGGAATCCCGTACGAGGCGATCCCCGAGGGCGTCGAGACCGAGTGGATCTCGGACGGCGGCGAGGTGAAGGAGGCGGTGCTCTGGTTCGGCACCGGAGCACCGCCCGGCCGCCGCGCCACGCTTCTGCCCGCGCCGCCCGGTGCGCCGCCCGTCTCCCTGAGCGCCCCGTCGTCCGCACCACCGCCACAGGTGGACGTACGGCGGCCAGGGCGCTTCCTGTACGAGCCCGACGGCGCCGTCATCCGCGCCCACCTGGTCGCCCAGGTGGCGCGGGAGCTGGACGGCGGGCTGCTGGACGCCAGCATCGCCTACATCACGGCCGACGAGCTGCGGCCCACCCCCTACGCCACGGCCTACGAGATCACCGACGCGCTGCCGTTCAACCTGAAGAGGCTCAGGGCGCTGGTGCGCGAGAGGGCGGTCGGCATCCTCACGGTGAAGAAGCGCGGTTCGGCGATCGAGCCCGAGGAGCTGCGCCGCAAGGTGCGGCCCCGGGGCCCGCACGCGGCCACGGTCTTCCTGACCCGCACGGCGGGCGCTCCGGCCATGCTCATCGGCCGCCCGGTCTGAGCACGGACCGCCGGTCCAGGTCCGGGCCACCGCTGCGGACACGAGCCACCGGTCCGGGCACGAGCAGCCCGGGTCGCGCCGGGCCGCCCCGGTCGCGCCGGGCCGCCCGGTCGGAGCGTCAGAGGTCGCGGTTGCGCTCGTCGCTGGCGAAGAAGAATCCGAACGCCGCGCTGGCCAGTGCCACCACGGGGGTGAAGACGAGGCCCAGCTCCCGGTAGGCGTCGGCCGTGAAATGCGTCCAGCGGGCGAAGACCAGGGCCAGGCTGGGCACGATGGCCAGCACGCTCACCAGCCAGAACAGTCCCGTGGCCAACCGGGTGCGGGTCTCGTTCATATGGCGCTGCTTGCTGATCCGCAGCCAGTGCTCGGTGTTGAGGCCGGTCGGTGAGGGCGGTTCGTCCTCGATGAGGGCAGGCGGCGGGGCGGCGGGCTCGTCCGCGGACTCGTGGGCGGGCCCGCCGGCCGCGTCCGCGGAAGCGGCGCCCTGGATGTGGTCCCGGAGGAAGTCGTGGTTGAGGCCCTGGGCCGACGGCTCCTCGTCCTCGGTCAGGTCATGCGCGGGTTCCGTCGCCACGGCCGGCCCACCCCCTCGGACGTGGGCGCGAACACCTGCGCGGGGCGGGCCCCGACGCCGGGCCGCCGCCTAAGACGATCACTTCGCCTGGGACTCCCACCTGCTCACACATGGGTGGCGCACCCCCGCGGGCCGGGGAGGCAGGCACGCACCGCCATGGGCGGGCTCATGCCGCAGACCGCGGTGTCCGGACCGGGCAACTCGTCCTCCCTCAGCAGCACTTCCCCCAGCAGGCCGGGGTCCTCCTCGTCACTGCCGATGAACTCCTCGGTGCACGCCGGGGGTTCGGGAACCCGGGCGGCGCCCCGGTCGTTGCTCCAGTCGTGGAAGGGCGTGAGATGGCCCACCTTCGCCGTGCAGCAGATGTGCACGAACACGCGCCGGGGCAGCGCCTCCCCCTTCTGCACAGATGCCGGCTCTTCCACGCGGGTGTCCCCTCTACGCTCGCCTTCGGACGGCAAGGGAGTGGCCACGCAGCTCAGGAGCCCCCCAAGCACCGATTGGGGGAGAATACCACACAGCATGTTCCTACTATCAACATAAGATCCACATTGCATGTGCATCCGATCCACCTGAGATGTGGATCGGCTCCTCACACTGTGCGTAATTGCTTGACATCACATGCGCATGGAGTCACCATGTGCAGTACGTTGCGTTGGGCACGGGCCGGGAGGAGCAAGCAGTGGATCACTTACCAGTCCGCTGAAGTCCCGATATGTGAGCCGGCGTGAGCGTCGGTGCCGGCAAGCGCCGAGGCGCCTCCAGACGTGAGGGCGCTCCGGTCGGTGCAGCCACAGGGTGTGGCATCGCCGCGCAGGCACCGTGATCGGTGGTTCGTGCGCACACATCCGCTCGGGGAGTCTTCGAGGCTCGGGGGAGCCGTCGAGAGGCGCTTGCGGGAGGCCGTCCCCGATCGCCGTGTGTCCGGACCTCTTTTGCGACATTGTCGAACTGTGGAGAGGGGAGTTCTGGCATGCCTGCTGAAAACTCGACCGAGACGCCGAGCGCGGCCAACGGGGCGGACACACAAGTCACTCGCCTCAGTGTGAACATCAACGCGGAAACCGCCGCGAAGCTCCGTTGGTACAAGGAGAACAAGGGCATCTCGATCACCGAGACGATCCGTCGTGCCGTCGCGCTGCTGGACCTGGTGGAGCGGGAGTCCGCCAGCGGCAACGAGGTGCTGCTCAAGTCCCGGGACGGGAAGTCGGTGCGCCAACTGTGGCTCGTCTGACCGGACGCGCACGGCTGGATCTCGACCATGGTGCACATCCCGCACCGGGCGTCCCGCACAGGACGTCCGACATACGAGGACCTGCGCACCGGACCCGTACCTGACGTCAGGCGCATGACGTCTCCCACGCGGCCGACGTCACCCGCACGGCGCCCGGCACGCGATCGGCACCCCGAAGGACCGGCGCCCTGAAGGGGCGTGACGGCCCGCGGCGGAACCGTCCGGTTCTCCGGCCAGACCCAGTGGCCGCAGCACGGGCGGAACACCGCACCGCGGCAGGTCGGCGGCCTGCCGACTCCGGTTGGTCCGCCACCGTTCCACCATGCGAGAGCACACGCGCGTGCCACCTCGGCACGCGGATGACGAAGACCAGGGCCCTGGTCCGCCACAGCACTCGTCGGCCGTCACGGCGCCCGACCCAGCCGCGCCTCTCGGCATCCCCCGGTACACACCCGTCACCACCGTGCCCATCCGTCCGGCAGCGGTGGCATGCCCAGCGCGAGCCGCCCGCACGCGCTCAGTGCGAAGTCATCCGCACACACTCAGCGCGGAGCCGTCCGCACGCGCTCAGTGCGGTCAGTCGACCCTACGACGTGCCAGCAACCCCGCCGCGAAGACCTCCAGCACCTCCTGAAGGGTCTCCGTGAAGTCCAGGCGCATCTCCGCCAGCGCGGGGTCCGCCTCATAGGCCGCCCGCACGGCCGAAGACGGATGGGCATGGGTCCAGACGGATCCGGCCGTCAGGAAGACGGCTCCCGCGAGGCGCAGCGCCCCGCGCTCGTCCAGTTCCGGAACACAGCCGCGCACCAGGCCGGCCAGCACCTCCGCGTTCGCGAGGGCGGCCCGCTTGTAGGTGAGGGCCACCGCCGGCGAGACGTTCCGCTCCAGGACGGCGGCCTGGGCACTGATCAGGTCGCAGAGCACGGGCCGGGTCGCCAGGGAGCGTGCGAGCACCGCCGCGAGACCGTCGCCGCGGGTCGCCGGCGGCGCGTCCGCGCCGACCGCCGTGGGCAGTTCCCTCGCCAGGTGGTCGAGCCAGGCCCGGGACTCAGCGTCGAGCAGTTCCAGCAGGATCTCCTCGCGCGACTCGAAGTAGCGCAGCACGTTCGACTTCGCCAGGCAGACCCGCCTGCTCAGCGCGTTGAGGCTCACCTCCGCCACGGGCATGTCCGTCAGCATCGCGGCCGCGGTGTCCAGGATCGCCTGTCTGCGTACGGCGCGCTGCTCCTCGTTGCGGGCGCGCTGGAAGTGTGCGGGCATGTGACCCATGCTACAGACCGCCGGTCTGTTGTTATCAGACCAGCGGTCTGCTAGCGTGCGCAACAGAAGACAACAGACCGCCGGTCTGATAACGATCCCGGGAGGAACCACGATGTACCGAGTCCCCGACCAGACCGGGAAGTTCGCCGTCGTCACCGGCGCCAACAGCGGCATTGGCAAGGAGGCCGCCAGGCGTCTGGCGGCGGCCGGCGCACGGGTGGTGCTGGCCGTCCGCACCGTCGCCAAGGGCGAGCAGGCCAGGGACGAGATCCTGGCCGCACACCCGGGCGCCGCGCTGGAGGTGCGCCGGATCGACCTGGCCGACCTTTCCTCCGTACGGGATTTCGCCGACGGTCTGCTCGCCGCGGGGACCCCCGTCGACCTGCTGGTCAACAACGCGGGAGTGATGGCCCCGCCGCGCCGGATGGCCACCGCGGACGGCTTCGAGCTGCAGATGGGCAGCAACTACCTCGGCCCCTTCGCCCTGACCGTCCGCCTGCTCCCGCTGCTGCTCTCCGCCGAGGCGGCGCGGGTGACGACGATGAGCAGCAAGATGGCCGACTTCGGCCGGATCCGCTTCGACGACCTCCAGTGGGAGCGCCGCCGCTACAGCCCGGGCCTGTCGTACGCGCAGTCCAAGCTCGCGGACCTCATACTCGCCCGGCGCCTCGCGGACACGGCCGCCGAGCGCGGCTGGCGGCTGATGAGCAACGCCGCGCATCCGGGGGCCACCAGGACGAACCTGCAGACCGCGGGACCCGGACTGGGAGGCGGCAGGCCGTCGCCGCTGTACCGGATGATGGCGAGCGTGAACGTCGTCCCGTTCCAGGAGGTCGAGCAGGGCACCGAGCCGCTTCTGTACGCCGCGACCAGCCCCGATGCCGTCGCAGGCGGCTACTACGGCCCCGGCGGGCGCTTCGGCCTGACCGGACCGACCACCGAGGCCAAGGTGACCCGCAGGGCGCTCGACGGGGCCGTGGGCGCCCGGCTGTGGAGCGAGTCCGAGCGGCTCACCGGCGTGGCTCTGCCGGCCCCCGCCGTCTGACGGCGCTGCCGCCGCGCCCGCCTTGGCCTGGGGCCGGGTCGGGGGCGTTCCGCCCGTCCCGTGCCCAGTTCGGCGGACTCACTCCCGGCGGTTTTCACTCCGGGCGGTGCTCGCCCCGGCCGGTGCTCACTCCACCGTCTCGAAGCGCCACCGGTGCACCGCCCTGCCGATCAGGTCCGGGCCCGGTTCCGGGAGTTCCGGCAGTTCCGTGTCGGGGGCCGCGTGCCACCAGGTGATGACGAGGACGCGGTCCTCGGGGGCCGTGAGGGTCTCACGGCGGGCGGGTTCGGGGACGAGGGGCTGGGCGCGGGCCCAGGCGAGCAGGTCGGGGCCGCGGCCTGGCAGGGCCCGGGCCTCCCACATCAGGGCGATCGTCATCGGGCCTCCCGTGTCAGTCCTGGGCGCGGTGCGTCACGAGTACAGGTTGTCCTTCGCGACCTCGTGCACGTGGTCGTGGTCGTGGTGGTGGTGCGCGGCGGCGGGGGCCGGGACGTGTGCGGAGCGGCCGGGCACGTGGGGGTCGGTGACCGGCAGGGACGAGTCGGCGGACAGGTCCCAGTCGGAGGCGGCGCGGTCCCGGGCGACCATCTCGGCGCCGAGCGCGGCGACCATCGCGCCGTTGTCCGTGCACAGCTTGGGGCGCGGCACGCGCAGCCGGATGCCCGCGGCCTCGCATCGCTCCTGGGCGAGCGCGCGCAGCCGGGAGTTGGCGGCCACTCCCCCGCCGATCATGAGGTGGTCCACGCCCTCGTCCCGGCAGGCGCGGACCGCCTTGCGGGTCAGGACGTCGGCGACCGCCTCCTGGAAGGACGCCGCGACGTCCCGTACCGGCACGTCCTCGCCCGCGGCCCGCTTGGCCTCGATCCAGCGGGCCACGGACGTCTTCAGGCCGGAGAAGGAGAAGTCGTACGGGGCGTCGCGCGGTCCGGTGAGGCCGCGCGGGAAGGCGATGGCCCCCGGGTCGCCCTCACGGGCGTACCGGTCGATGACCGGGCCACCGGGGAAGCCGAGGTCGAGGACCCGCGCGATCTTGTCGAACGCCTCGCCGGCGGCGTCGTCGATGGTCGCGCCGAGCGGCCGGACGTCCGAGGTGATGTCGGTGGCCAGCAGCAGGGACGAGTGCCCGCCGGAGACCAGCAGTGCCATCGTCGGCTCCGGCAGCGCACCGTGTTCCAACTGGTCGACGCAGATGTGCGAGGCGAGGTGGTTGACGCCGTACAGCGGCTTGCCGAGGGCGTACGCGTACGCCTTCGCGGCGGAGACGCCCACCAGCAGCGCACCCGCGAGACCGGGGCCCGCGGTGACCGCGATGCCGTCCAGGTCGGAGGCCGCGACACCGGCCTCCTTCAGGGCCCGCTCGATGGTGGGCACCATCGCCTCCAGATGCGCCCGGGACGCCACCTCGGGCACCACACCGCCGAAGCGCGCGTGCTCGTCGACGCTGGAGGCGATCGCGTCCGCGAGCAGCGTCGTACCGCGCACGACACCGACACCGGTCTCGTCGCACGAGGTCTCGATGCCGAGGACGAGCGGCTCGTCGCGGGAGTCAGCCATGGGTCTCGGTTCCTTGCTGTCCTTGTACGCCGGGCTGCCCTTGTGCGCCGGGTACGGGTGGCACGTCGAAAACGGGAGGGACGGGGGGAGCGGGGGGTGCTGGGCGAGCGGGGGCGGCGGAGCTGTCGGTGGCGCCCCGCGGCGCGGCACCGGAGCCGTCCGGGCCCTCGGCCGTCCTGGTCAGCAGCCGCATGACGAGCGCGTCCACGTTGCCGGGCTGGTAGTAGCCGCGCCGGAAGCCGATCGGCTCGAAGCCGAAGCGCTGGTACAGCCGCTGCGCCCGGGTGTTGTCCACGCGCACTTCGAGCATCACCTCCGCGCACTCGGCCGCCGTCGCGTGCCGCAGCAGGTCGGTGAGCAGCCGCGCGCCGAGCCCGGTGCCCCACTGGTCGCGGACCACGGCGATGGTCTGGACGTCCGCCAGGTCGCCGGAGACCGCGAGGCCCGCGTAGCCGAGCAGCCGCCCGTCGGCCTCCGCGACCACGTAGCGCCGGGTGGCGCCCGGGCCGCGGGCGTGCGCCAGCTCCGACCAGAACATGCCGCGCGACCACGCGTCGGCCGGGAACAGTGCGCGTTCGAGGTCCATCAGGGCGTCGATGTCCCACCAGCGCATCTCGCGCAGTACGGCGCCGGCGGCGCCCGGTGCGCCGTTCGGTGCGCCGTGCGGGGGTGTCGACGCCCGTGGGGCGGGCGGGGTGGACGGGGCCGAGGCGGTCACCGCGGGGTGACCACCTTGTAGTTCTTGGGCACCTGGGCGTCCGGGCGCCGCAGGTACAGCGGGCGGGGCGGCAGCAGGCCGTGACCGGCCGGGCCGTCCTCGTCCGCCGCGGACGCCGGGGACGCCGCGCGGCCGCCGCCGGCCGGCAGTCCCTCGCCGGCCGCGAGCCGCTCCGCCGCGAACGCCGCGAGCGCGGCGGCCGGGACGTGCCGCGGCTCCCTGGCGTCCGCGAAGACCTCCGGGTACAGGAAGGCGCCCGCGCCCGCCGAGGGCAGCCCGGCCACCCGGTCCGCGATGTCCGCGGGCCGGTCGACGGCGGGCGCCGTGGTGCGGGTGCGGGCGTCCTCGTACCGGGCCCAGTACACCTCCTTGCGCCGCGCGTCGGTGGCCACCACGAAGGGGCCGTCCGGGGCGGCGGCGGAGGTGCCGAAGGCGTAGCCGAGGGCGTCGAGGGTGCAGACGCCGTGCACGGGGACTCCGAGGGCGAAGCCGAAGGTGTCGGCGGTCGTCAGGCCGACCCGCAGTCCGGTGTAGGGGCCGGGGCCCACGCCGACGGCGATGTCCGTGACCTCGGCGAGCTTCACCCCCGCTTCGGCGAGCACCCGGTCGACGGCGGGCAGCAGCAGCTCCCCGTGCCGCCGGGCGTCCACCTGGCTCGATGCGGCGACGACCGAGACGCCGTCGTGCAGGGCGACGGTCACGGCTGGGGTTGCGGTATCCAGGGCGAGCAACAACACACCAACAGCCTACGGCTCCGACGCCCCTCGGGCGCCCGCCCCGACCGGGTGCACGCCTGCTGCTACCGTCACCGTCTAGGCGTACGTACAGGTCGTATGTACGGGGTATACACGGCGTACCGGGCATATAACAGTATGCCGGGCACCGGCGGGCAGGGTTCCGGCTCGGGCGCCAGGACGGGTCGAGAGGTGGGCGCAGGTGTCTAGGAGCAGCTCGGGATTCGTGGCCGGGCTGACGGTGGCGGCCGTCGCGGGGGTGGGCTTCCTCGCGTACCAGGCCTCGGCCAACGCCCCGGACCACTTCGGCGCGCCGGGCCCCGGCGCCCATGCGTCCCCGGGCGCCACGGCGCACCACGCGCCCCGGCACAGGAAGGACCCCGCGGCCCTGCCGGCCCACTCGGGCAGTGGCGAGCGGATCGTGTACGGGCTGCGCGCCGACCGGGTCTGGCTGGTCGGCGCGGGCGACCACGTGCAGCGCACGTTCACCGTGCGGCCGAGCACCGTCGACCCGGCACCCGGCACCTTCACGGTCACGTCGCGCTCCGCGGTGGTCACCGGATCCGACGGCGTGCCGATCGAGCACGTCGTGCGCTTCACCGCCGTCGACGGCGTGACGATCGGCTTCAGCGCGGCGGTGGACGGCTCCACTCCCGAGCCCGACCCGGCCAGGAAGACGGGCGGCATCCGCGAGACGCGCGCGGACGGCACGGCACTGTGGGATTTCGCGGACATCGGCGCGCGGGTCGTGGTGGTTCCGTAGGACGTGCGGGGCCCGGTGGCCCGGGCGTTCGCGAATCGGCGGCCCCCGCGGCCCCGGGGCCCGGAGCCTCGCAGCCAGCGGGTCCCGCGGTCTCGGAGTCGGCTCCGCAGGCTCACGGCCACAGGTCCCGGGGTCCCGGGGGCCGGGGTCCCGGGGGCGGCTCCGCGCTCCCCGCGGCCCGGAGGTTCGCGGCCGTGGACATGCGGTTCGAGTGCCGGCGTCCGGGGCGCGGGGTGCGGAACCGTCGCGCGTTCAGGGGGTCCGGGCGGTCCGCCCGGCTCCTCGGGCACGTCCGCGGTACTACGCCGCCGCCCCGCGCGTGCCGTCGTCGTCCGCGGGCGCGGTGGGGGCCACGGCGCCGGCCGGGTCGGTGCGGCCGGCGGTGCCCGGCGGGCCCGCGCCCTCGCCGCGGCCGACGCTCCCGGGGCGGCCCGCACGGCCGGGGGCCGGGACAACGGGCGGCCCGGGCGGCGTGGAGACCGCGCGCGCCGCGGCGCAGGACGCCAGCAGCTCCCCCATCGGCACCCGGCCCGCGCCCGTGCCCCGCACCGGCGGCGCCCCGGACGTCCGCGGTGCCGCGGGCGGGCGCGGCGGCCGGTCCTCGCGTTCTACAGCGGACATGGACGCCTCCTGGGGCTCCGGGGGCCTGCCGTACGCCGGCTGGTTAGGTAGACCTAACCTGATCCCGTTCCCATGGGACCATGCGCCGACCACCCCGCGCAACATCTTCCCGACAGGGTGTCGGCACCACGGTCGGCGGCCCGGCACGCCGTGCCCGCGCGGCACGTGGCGTGCGGCCCGCGCCCGGCGCTGCGGTACCCGCGCCGCAGGTCACGGGCGCCCGACTACGGACACCGTGCGCCGCCCCGGCCAGTCACCCCAAGGGGGCTGCCACTCTCAGGGGACCGTCACCCCCTCGGGGGACCGTCGCCCCAGGGGGCTTCCCGCACGCGACGCGGCCCCGGCCCGTCACCCCTCGGCGAGCCGGCCGAGTGCGACGCCGGCCCAGCGCGGGCCGATCCCGAGCAGTGTCACCTCGCGGACCTCGTCCGTCGTGTCGCCGGCCGCCCGGTCGATCACGATGTGCAGCCGCTCCTCCGACAGTTCCTCGACCTTCCCCTCGCCCCACTCCACGACGACCACGGACTCGGGCAGGGAGACGTCGAGATCGAGGTCCTCCATCTCGTCGAGCCCGCCGCCCAGCCGGTACGCGTCCGCGTGTACCAGCGGCGGCCCGTCGCCGAGCGGCGGGTGCACACGGGCGATGACGAAGGTGGGCGAGGTGACCGCACCGCGCACACCCAGGCCCTCGCCGAGCCCGCGGGTCAGCGTCGTCTTGCCTGCGCCCAGTTGACCGGTGAGGAGCACCAGGTCGCCCGCGCGCAGCAACCGGGCGAGCCGCCGGCCGAGTTCCCGCATGCGTTCGGGGGAGGACACGCTGATGCGGATGCTGACGGCCTCGTCGGCCGGGCCGCCGCCGGAGCCGGTCGGGCCGGAACCGGGGCCGGGCTCAGCCACCGGACTGCGCGGATCCGCTGCGGGGCGGCCGCCCGCGGCCGGTGCGGCTGGTGCCGCCGGAGGGGCGGCCGGTACGGGTGTGGGGTCCATAGCCGCCCACGGTAGCCGCCCGCCGTGCCACGCCGACGCGGGCCAGCAGGTCGGCCAGCCGGTCGGTGACCGCCTCGGGGTGCTCCAGCATCACGAGGTGGCCGGCGTCGGGCACCAGGACGAGTTCGGCGCCGGGCAGCGCGTCGGCGATCGCCTCGCTGTGCGAGCTGGGCGTGACCAGGTCCTTGTCGCCGGCGAGCACGAGCACGGACAACTGCGCGAAGTGGGCGAGCGCGGCCGTCTTGTCGTGCGCCGAGAAGCCCGGGTAGAACTCGGCGACCACGTCGATCGGCGTGCTCTCGATCATCCGTTCGGCGAACCTGGCCACGGCCGGGTCGACGTCCTTCGACGCGAACGAATAGCGCTTGATGATGCCCGCGAACAGGTCCGCGGTGGCCCGCCTGCCGCGTTCCACCAGCTCGGCGCGCTGCCCCAGCGCCCGCAACACCCCCGGCAGCACCCGCCGTACCGCGTTGGCGCCCATCACCGGCAGCCCGAAGCTGACCTCGTCGAGCCGGCCGGCCGAGGTGCCCACGAGCGCCACGGCGGCGACCCGTTCGCGGACCAGCTCCGGGTACTGGTCGGCCAGCGCCATCACCGTCATACCGCCCATCGAGTGGCCGACGAGTACCAGCGGCCCCTCGGGGGCGGCCGCGTCGACGACCGCCTTGAGGTCCCGGCCGAGCTGGTCCAGGGAGACCGGGGTGCGCTGCTCGCGCTGGGTGACACCCCGTCCCGAGCGGCCGTGGCTGCGCTGGTCCCAGTAGACGGTGCGGACCACGCCGCGCAGCGCCGCCCGCTGGAAGTGCCAGGAGTCCTGGGTGAGGCAGTAGCCGTGGCTGAAGACGACGGTGACGGGTGCCGGGGACCTGCGTCCGAACAGCCGCCGGCGGCGCGGCAACGGGCCGCCGTCCGGCTCGGTCTCGTCGACCTCGTAGTACAGCTCGGTGCCGTCGTCGGCGCGGGCCTTGCCCGGGGTGCCGCGCAGGGTGCCGTAGGGGCCCGTGGAGTCCAGGTCGAGCTGGGCCTTCCTGCGTATGCCGCGGCTGACCGTGAGGCGTTCCATGGCCACCGAGGCGGCGGCGCCGGCCGCGATGATGCCGAGGGCGGCACCGGCGAACCCGGCTCTGCGCCAGGTGCCCGTGACCGCCCCCGCGACGGCTTCCGCGCTGCTTTCGCTCACGTACCGCTCCTCTCCCCTCCCACCTGGTGTTCCCCGGTGCCCCGGTCCCTCACCCGCGGGTGGCCCGGATCACGGCGGAGGCTACCCGCGGCCAGGGCCTGTCCGACAATCCGCGCCGGATCGGCCCGCGGCGGCCGGTGCCGTGCGTCGCAAGGCGGAGGGTCGCCCCCGTACCGGGTGTACGCGGGCGTGCCCGACAACGCCGCGAGGTGCGGTGCCAGGGGCCGCGGGGCCACGGGGCCACGGGGCCCGGCGGGAACCCCGGGCCTCTGCGGCCTCTGCGGCCTCTGCGGGAGTCGCCAGAAGTGGCCCTAGGACCTCTCGTGGAGGTGGACCCGCGGTACCCGCGCCCCGATGCGGGTGACGATCTCGTACGCGATGGTGCCGGCGGCCTGGGCCCAGTCCTCGGCGGTCGGCTCGCCCAGGTCCCCCGGGCCGAACAGCACCGCCTGCGTGCCCTCCGGCGGCTCGTCCCCGCCCAGGTCGACCACGAACTGGTCCATCGCCACCCGGCCCGCGATCGTGCGCCACTTGCCGTCGACGAGGACGGGGCCGCTGCCGGACGCGTGCCGGGGTATGCCGTCGCCGTAGCCGAGGGGCACCAGGCCGAGGGTGGTCGCCCCCGGGGTGACGTAGGTGTGGCCGTAGCTCACACCGTGGCCGCCCGGTACCCGCTTGACCAGCACCATCGACGCGGACAGCCGCATCACGGGGCGCAGGCCGAAGTCGGCGGGAGTGCCCAGCTCGGGGCTCGGCGAGATGCCGTACATGGCGATGCCCGGGCGCACCAGGTCGAAGTGCGACTCGGGGAGGGCGAGGGTGGCCGGGGAGTTGGCGATGTGCCGGACCTCCGGACGGGCGCCGCGCTGCTCGGCGTAGCGGACCATGTCGCGGAAGCGGGCGAGCTGCGGGGCGATGGAGGGGTGGCCTGGCTCGTCGGCGCAGGCGAGGTGCGACCACAGGCCGGTCACGCGCACCAGCCCCTCGCCCTCGGCGGCGAGCGCCTCTCCGACCAGGGCGGGCCAGTCCGCCGGTTGGCAGCCGCCCCGGCCGAGGCCGGTGTCCGCCTTGAGCTGGATGCGGGCCGGCAGCCCCGCGCCGCGTGCGGCGGCCACCGCCTCGCGCAGCGCCCTGGACCCGCTGACGGACATGTCGAGACCGGCCTCGACGCCCTCCCGCCAGGGCCCGCCGGGCGCCCACAGCCAGCACAGGACACGGGCCCGGTCCGGACCGATGCCGGCGGCGCGCAGCGCCAGAGCCTCCTCCGGCATGGCCGTGCCCAGCCAGGTGGCCCCGGCGTCGAGCGCAGCCCGGGCGACCGGCACCATCCCGTGCCCGTAGCCGTCGGCCTTCACCACGGCCATGAAGGCGGCGCGCGGCGCACGGGCGCGCAGGGCCCGGACGTTGTCGCGCAGGGCCGCAAGATCGATCTCGGCACGCGCACGTACCGTTGCACTTTCACTCATCGCCCACCAGTCTCTCAGAGGCCACGCCGGCCGGCGCGCTGCGAGCGTGCGGGCGCGGGGGCGCGTTCGCCGGTGCGTACGCCGGGCGGAGATACGGGCGCGGCGGCACGGGCACGAGGTCATGGGCGGCGGGGGCACGGGCGCGGGCCGCGGTTGTCTGCCGTCCGCCCCCGGCCCCCCGCGGTGGTGGTGTGTGGGGGACGGAGCAGCGGGGCCGGGTCGCGTGCCGGAGTGCACACGGGCCGGCGTGCGGTGCGGGCCCTTCGGGCGACGGGCACACCGGCGACGGACGGCTGTGTGCGGCTGTGCGACTGTGCGGCTGTGCGGCTGTGCGGCACGCTCCGGCGGCGCCGGACGCGGCTCCGGTCGGTGATCGGCGGGAGAGGCCGGTCAGTAGCCGGCGGACGGGGCCGCCCAGCCGCCTCCGACCACGTCACGCCACACCCGCGCCACCGTCGCGGCCACCTCCGAGGCGCCGACGGGCGCCCCCTCGCCGGCCGCCACCCGGCCGGCGAGGCCGTGCAGGTAGGCGGCGACGGACGCCGCGTCCAGCGCGTCGAGGCCCCCGGCGAGCAGCGAACCCGCCAGGCCGGACAGAACGTCGCCGCTGCCGGCCGTGGCCAGCCAGGGCGTACCGGTCGGGTTCACCCGCACGGGGCCGCCGTCCGGCCCGGCGACCAGCGTGGTCGACCCCTTGAGGAGGGCCGTCGCACCGTAGCGCGCGGCGAGTTCGCGCACCGCCGGGAGGCGGGCGGCCTCCACCTCCTCGCGGGAGGTGCCCAGCAGCGCGGCGGCCTCGCCGGCGTGCGGGGTCAGCAGGGTCGGCGCGGTGCGCGCCCGCACGGCCGCACGGTCAGCCAGCCGCAGCCCGTCCGCATCGACCAGCACGGGCACGTCGGAGGCCAGCACCTCGTCCACCACCCCGGCGTCGTCCCCGACGCCGGGGCCCACCACCCATGCCTGCACCCGGCCCGCCTTCGACGGCGGCCCCGCCGACACCAGCGTCTCCGGGAACCGCGCGATCACCGCGTCCCCGGCCGGCCCGACGTACCGCACGGCCCCCGCGCCGCCGTGCAGCGCACCGGAGACCGCGAGCACCGCCGCGCCCGGGTAGCGCGCCGAGCCCGCGGCCACGCCCACGACACCGCGCCGGTACTTGTCGCTCTCGGCGGCCGGGCTCGGCAGCAGCGCGGCGACGTCCGCGTGCTGGAGCGCCTCCAGGTCGGCAGTGGGCGGCAGATGCGGCCGCAGGCCGATGTCGACCAGCCGGGTGGCGCCCGCGTACTCGCGTGCGGGGTCGATGAGCAGCCCGGGCTTGTGGGTGCCGAAGGTGACGGTCGCATCGGCGCGCACCGCCTCGCCGCGCACCTCGCCGCTGTCCGCCTCCACACCGCTGGGCAGGTCGACGGCGACGACCACCGCGTCGGAGGCGCGGGCGAGCACGGCGAGCGGGACGGCGGCGGGCCGCAGGCCCCCGCTTCCGCCGATGCCCACGATGCCGTCCACGACCAGGTCGGCCCGCCGGATCAGCTCCGCCACACCGGCGGCCACCGCACCGTCCTCGGCCGCACGGCCGTCCAAGGCGCCGCCCGCCGCCTCGCGTGCGCTGCCGCCCGCGGCGCGCAGCGCCGCGAGACCGCCGGGGTGGGTGCGCTCCGGCGCGAGCAGCAGCGCGGTGACACCCGCGCCGCGGCGCGCCAGCCGGGCGCCCGCGTACAGGGCGTCACCGCCGTTGTCCCCGCTGCCGACGAGCAGCACGACACGGGATCCGTAGACCCTGCCGAGCAGTTCGGCGCAGGCGGCCGCGAGCCCGCTCGCGGCACGCTGCATCAGGGCACCCTCCGGCAGCCGCGCCATGAGCTCGCGCTCGGCCGCCCTTACCGTTTCCACGCTGTACGCACTCCGCATACGACGAGTCTCCCGCACCGGTGCCGCGGAGGTCGCGGAGGCCGTCCGCGGACAACGCGCGCCGCCGGGCCCGCGCCCCGGCAGTGCGCGGTCCGCCGGGACGCGACGCGAGGACCGCGCGGCCTCCCCGGGCGAACCGCAGGACCACCGGACCGCAGGACCACCGAGGCTCCGCACGACCGCACGAGCGCACGAGTGCACGACCGCACCGCCGGGCAACCGGACCGCTGGACGCCGCAACACCGGACCGCCGCGCCGCCGTCCCACCGGACCGCCGCCCCACCGGACCACCGGACCACCGGACCACCGGACCACCGGCGGTCTAGGCGAAGAGCCCCAGAGGGAAGGCCCCGGCCAGCGCCGCGTACCCCGTCGGGTTCATGTGCAGGTGGTCGCCGACGTCGAAGGCCGGACGGAGGGCGCGCGGCAGGTCGGGGTCGCGAGCCGCGCGGTCCAGGTCGACGACCGCGTCGAACCGGCCACCGGTGCGGATCCAGTGGTTGACCTCCTGCCTGGCCGCCTCGCGGTACCCGTCGGGGTCGTCGTAGGCGGTGTTGCCGCCGAACGGCGTGAGGGTCGCCCCGTAGACCCGGATGCCCTGGGCGTGGGCGCGCAGCACCATCTGGTCGTAGGCCGTGACGAGGTCCTCGGCGACGGTGTGCTGGGCGGACGCGGTGGCCGGTGCGGTGCCGATGTCGTTCACACCCTCGAAGACGACCAGTGAGGTGACACCGCTCCGCGCGAGGACGTCGCGGTCGAAGCGGGACAGCGCGGTGGGGCCGAGCCCGTTGCTGAGCACCTGGTTGCCGCCCGCGGCCTCATTGAGCACCGCGGTGGCGGCGGTGGCCCCGTGCGCCTGGAGGCGGGCCAGCAGTTGGTCGGGCCAGCGGTCGTTGGCGTTGGTGGTGGAGCCGCGGCCGTCGGAGAGCGAGTCGCCGAGCACCACGGCGGCGCCGGCGGCGCTACGGCCGAGCACTTCGACGCCGCTGAGGAAGTACCAGTGGTCGGCGGTGGCCGCGCCCGGCAGGTCCGGGTCGCCGGTGTGGTCGCCCGCCAGCAGGTACGAGGTGGTGCGGGAGCCCGGGTGCGAGGTGATGTCGTTCGACGCCTGGCCTTCGGCGAGGTACATCGTCACCGTCAGGTTGGCACCCGGCCGCACCGTGAGGTCCAGTGGGTCGGACACCATCTGCGCTCCGGCCGGCACCGTCACCGAGGCCCGGCCGCGGAAGGTCAGGGGGTGGGCGCTGCCGGGCTCGATCGCGGCCGACCCGGCGCGCCCGTCGCGCGGCAGCGCCACCGAGACGGCGGTGACCGGCAGCGGGGCACCGCCGAACACGTTGGACAGGTCCAGCCGTATGCGCGGCCCGCCGGCCGAGACGTGCACCGTCTGCCGGAGCGTGGCGTCGGCGAGTACCCGGCCGTCCTGGGTGAACGGCGCCGGCGGCATGTTGGCGGGCTCGGTCAACTGGGGCATCGCGGTCCAGGTGTGCACCCAGTGCGGTGCCGTGGCGGCGGCCCCCTCGGCACCCTGGACCCCTTGGGCCCCCTCGGCCGCGACCGCCGTCGCGGCGCCGTCCGGCGCGCCGCCGGCCCTCGCGAAAGGTGCGCTGCCCAGGAGCCCTGCCACCACCAGGCTGATGATCCACGGCGGTCTCTTCATGAGGCGTGCGTCCTCCGCTCGGCCGATGCCATCCGTTGTGCTCGCGTCGCGCGTTTCGACGCACGTCCCGAAGCGCGTCCCGGAACACGTGTGGAGCGCTTCCTGGAGCGCGTCCCGTAGGGCATACAGTGCCGGGCGGCCTTCTGCACAGCCCCCGTGCACGGCTGTCGGGGCCGTGGGCGATTGGTCCGACGAACGTCGGATGACCGGCGGCCCGGGCGCGTGGCACCGTGCTGGGGGCACCGTCGGCCGGCGGTCCGCCGAGCGGAGGTCCGTGCATGCGCTACCGCTACGATCCCGAACTCGCCGCGGCGCTGGCGATGATGGCCGAGGTGGACATCACCGACCTGGCCACGGCCCGCGCCGCGCAGGCCGGCGAGGTGGCCGCCCGGGTCGCCGCCGCCGACACCTCCGGAGTGCGGGTGACCGAGCTGTCCGCGCCGGGCCCGCCCGGCGCGCCCGACGTGCCGCTGCGCGTGCACCGGCCCGAGGGCGCGGTCGGCGGCGAGCCGCTGCCCGTGCTCTACGCGCTGCACGGCGGCGGCTTCGTGCTCGGCTCCCCGACGTCGACCACGAGGCCAACCTGCGGCTGGTCCGCGAACTCGGCGTCGTCGTGGTCTCCCCGGACTACCGGCTCGCGCCGGAGCACCCGTATCCCGCCGCCCTGGAGGACTGCTACGCCGGGCTGCGCGCACTGGCCGGCAACGCCGCCGAGCTGGGCATCGCGCCGGAGCGGATCGCGGTGTGCGGCGACAGCGCCGGGGCCGCTCTCGCCACCGCGCTGACCCTGCTCGCCCGGGACCGGGGCGGCCCGGCGATCTGCTTCCAGTACCTGTGCAGCCCGGCCCTGGACGACCGCCTCGCCACCGCGAGCGCCCGCCACTACACCGACACACCCGTCTGGAACCGCCGCAACGCCGAGCTGAGCTGGGCCGCGTACCTGGGCGCGGGGGTCCCCGGATCCGACGGTGTGCCGAGCCACGCGGCACCCGGCCGTGCCGGCGCCGGTGAACTGGCGGGCCTGCCGCCGGCCTTCGTCAGCGTGATGCAGTTCGACCCGCTGCGCGACGAGGGGATCGCCTACGCGCAGGCCCTGCTGGCCGCCGGCGTCCACGCCGAGCTGCACGTCTACCCGGGTACCTTCCACGGCGCGATCATGGTCGAGCACGCCGCCGTGATCCGCCGCGTGACGCAGGACGCCGACGCGGCGCTACGACGGGCGCTGTGGCGGTGAGGCGGCACCAGCGGTCGCAGGCCGGGCCGAGTACGGACCGGGGCCCGGCACGGACCGGGGCCCGACACGGACCGGGGCCCGACACGGACCGGGCGGCAGGGACCGGGGCCCGGCACGGACCAGAGCCCGGCACGGGGACCCGCCGCGGGCGCCCCGCCGGCGGCGCGGCCCCGTGCTCGCCGGGCGCGGCTGCCCGGCAGCCAATGGGGATCCGCACGCGCCGCGCGGCGTGCACGTGCCCGCCGTCGAGGTGGGCGACGTCCACGACGCCCCGAGCCCGCTCAGCGTTCCGGCGCCGTGGCCAGCCGGTGGGCGTACAGCGCCAGTTGCGCGGCGAAGCGGTCCTGGGGGTCGCCCAGCCTCCGGCCGAGGGCCCGCTCCGCCCTGGTCAGCCGGGCGGCCACCGAGCTGTGGTGCAGGTGCAGCCCGGCGGCGGCCTGACGGAGCGAACCGGTGCGGCAGAAGGCGGCGAGGGCGGCGATCACGCCCCGCCCGCCGGGCTGCTCGGCGAGCTCCGCCAGAGCCCGTACCTCCGCCCGCTCGCGCAAGCGCCGCCCGGGGACGTCGGCGAGCAGCACCACCGGACCCAGTGCGTCATGGTCGGCGACCGCCTCGTACGGCGGGTCCGGGACGGTGAAGCGCAGGGCCGTGCGGGCCTGCGCCCAGCTCGCGCCGGCCTCCAGCGCGCTCACCGCACCACCGACCCCGGCCCGGAGCCCGGCAGCCCGTACCGCGCCCGGCCGACGGCGCCCGACGGTACGTCCGTACGGCCCGCCGGAACCCGGCTCCCGGCCGACCCACCGCGCCGCACCCGAACCCGAACCGGCCGACCCACGGGTACCCGAACCCGCACCCTCGCCGACCCGCTCCCCGGCGCCCTCGCACAGCACCGTCCGCAGTGCCTCGCACGGCGAGGCGGCGCCGTCCCCGCCCTGTACCAGCACCACCGCCCCGGCGCCCCACCCGGCCACCCGCGCGCCACCGGGCAGACCAGCGCGTTCGCACAGCGCCACGGCGCCCGGTAAGGCATCGGCGCCCTCCGGGCAGGTCACCGCCACCGCCCGCAGGGTGCCCGCCGGGTCGAGGCCGAGCCTGCGCAGCGCCTGGCTGCGGTCGGCGACCGGCTCGTGGGCGGAGAGCACCCGCTCGACCAGCAGTGGATCGGCCACCTGCGGCGGCTGCGCACGCGGCGCGCGGCCGCCGAGCGTGGCGGCGGCGATCGCCATCCATTCCAGGACGAGTTCGTCGAACGGGCCCGGGGCACCCGGGCGCTCCAGCCACACCCGGCCGGACGGCGTGAGCCGCACGCTCGCGGAGACCATCGACGGCCGCCCGGGCAGCGGGGCCCCGTCCGGACCGCAGCGCACCACGCGGCCGTCCGCCGGCTCCAGACCGGCCGGGCACTCCGCGAGGGCGGCGGTCGAGCGGACCAGCACCGCCGCGTCGAGGCCCCCGCCGAGCAGCGCCTGGAAGTGGGCGATCACCCGCACCGCGGCGGCCGCGTCCGCGTCCAAGGCCGACAGCCGCAGGAGCAACCCCTTCACACCCGCGCAGTCCAGAGACGAGGCCCGCCGTCCGACAGCAGCCGTCCGACAGCAGCCGTCCGGCAGCCTCCGTCCGGCACGCCACCACCCGGCCCCGCACAGTGACCGACGCACCGGCCCACGACGGCCGCCCCCGCCCACCACGGCCGACCCGCCCCCTCAGCCGGCGCACCCCCGCGACGGCCGCGGCCGCACCGTCCTCCCCGTCGGCCGAGTCCGGCCGTCCGCCCCACCGGCCCGGTCCGGGCACCCGCCCCGTCTGCCGAGTCCGGGCCACCCGCCCCACCCCCCTGGCACACGGAAGAGGAGCGCTGCCGCCCCCACGGCAGCGCTCCTCCTTGCTTCCGCGTCGCCGGAACCGTCGGCGACGGCTCCGGCCCGGGCCCCGATCCGCCGGAATCCGGGCCCGGTCTCCGTCAGCGGAAGTCGTCGGCGTGGTCGGCGGCCCACTCCTCGAAGGTGCGGGCGGGGCGGCCGGTGATGCGCTCGACCTCACCCGTGATCTCGGGCGTGGTGCCGACCGTCGAGCCGAGGAAGTCCACCAGTTGCCGGGCCGCGTCCGCCGGGAAGTGCGGGCTCGACAGGGCCTCGGCCGCGGCCTGTGGAGAGATCCGCTCGAAGCGGGTCTCCCTGCCGATGGCCCTGCCGATCGCGGCGACCTGCTCGGCCGGCGTGATCGCGGCCGGTCCCGTGATGACGGGTGCCGTACCGGCGAACGAGCCGTCCAGCAGCGCACGGGCGGAGACCGCCGCGAGGTCGGCCTCGTGCACCGGCGCGGCGACCGCGTCCGGGTACGGGCCGCGCACCACGCCGTCCTCCTTGACGGCCGCGGCCCACTGCAACGCGTTGGTGGCGTACATGCCACCGCGGACGAACGTCCACTCCAGGCCGGAGTCGCGCACGGCGCGCTCGGCGAAGGAGTGGGCGCGGGCGATCATGCCCTCCTCGGCACCCTTGATGGTCACCGCGATCGACGAGTTCAGCACGATGCGCTTGACGCCCGCCTCGGCGATCGCCTTGACGACCTGGTCAGCGCCGCGCATGCCGGCCGCCGCCAGGTTCAGGTAGACCGCCTCCGCGCCACCGAGCACGGGCCCGAGCGACGAGGGGTCGCCGAGGTCGGCACGGACGGCGTCGACGGCGTCCGGCAGGTCGGCCGCGCCGGGGTCGCGGGACAGGGCGCGCACCGATGCGCCCTCCGCCAGGAGCCGGTCGACCAGGCCGCGTCCGATGTTGCCGGTCGCTCCGGTTACTACGATCAAGGAGTCCCCCTCCGTGTCCGGTGCCGAGACCTGTGCCTCGTTTGGCGGTCACCCCGCGCGGCACAACTCGGCCGAGATGAGCAGGGGTTGACCGTACACGCGCCTCCGGGACCCGCCGGCCGGGGGTCCTTGCGCGGTTCTTGGGCGGTCCTTGAGTGGGGCTTGAGCGGCCCTGGCGTGCCCCCCGGACGGCGGCGACCCGACGGTTCCCCGCACCGGCGGCCCGCCGGGCGGCTGCCGACCGCCCGGGCCCCGGCTCCCCCGGGCCTCAGCCGCGGGTCCGCACCGGCGCGAGAGGCCGGTCCCCGGCCGCCTACCCCTCCGCGACCACCACCGCGGAGGCCACGCCCGCGTCATGGCTGAGCGAGACGTGCCAGGAACGGACGCCCAGTTCCGCGGCGCGGGCCGCCACCGTGCCCCGGACCCGCAGCCGCGGCCGCCCGCTGTCCTCCGCGTAGATCTCCGCGTCCGTCCACCGCAGGCCGGCCGGCGCACCGAGGCACTTCGCCAGCGCCTCCTTGGCGGCGAACCGCGCTGCGAGCGACGCGATCCCGCGCCGCTCGCCGCTGGGCAGCAGCAGCTCACCCGCCACGAAGAGCCGATCGGCCAGGCCGGGCGTGCGCTCCAGCGACGCACGGAACCGGTCGATCTCCGCCACGTCGATCCCCACCCCGATGATCACGAAATCCTCACTCCCGGGCCGCGTCCTTCGGCGCGGGCCCGTCCTGTCCGGTCCCGCCGCCCTTCACTCCACCGTCACGGACTTGGCGAGGTTACGCGGCTGGTCGACCTCGTTGCCGCGCACGGTCGCCAGCTCGCACGCGAAGACCTGCAACGGTACGGCCGCCACCAGTGGCTGGAGCAGCGTGGGGGTGGCGGGCACCCGGATCAGGTGGTCGGCGTACGGCACCACCGCCTCGTCACCCTCCTCGGCGATCACGATGGTGCGCGCGCCACGCGCCCTGATCTCCTGGATATTGGAGACGATCTTGTCGTGCAGCAGGGACCGGCCGGCCGGCGACGGAACCACGACGACCACCGGCACGTCCGCCTCGATCAGCGCGATCGGCCCGTGCTTCAGCTCGCCCGCCGCGAAGCCCTCCGCGTGCATATAGGCGAGCTCCTTGAGTTTCAGTGCGCCTTCGAGGGCGACGGGGTGGCCGACGTGCCGGCCGAGGAAGAGCACCGTCCTCTTGTCGGCGAGGGTGCGCGCGAGGGCCCGCACCGGTTCCATCGTCGCGAGCACCCGCTCCACCGCGTCCGCGATCCCCGCCAGGTCCCGGATGACGGCCCGCACCTCGTCGCCCCACTGGGTGCCGCGCACCTGGCCGAGGTACAGGGCCACCAGGTAGCAGGCCACCAACTGGGTCAGGAACGCCTTGGTGGAGGCCACCGCGATCTCGGGCCCGGCGTGCGTGTAGAGCACGGCGTCGGACTCCCGCGGAATGGTGGAACCGTTGGTGTTGCAGATCGCCAGCACCTTGGAGCCCTGCTCCCGGGCGTGCCGCAGCGCCATGAGGGTGTCCATGGTCTCGCCGGACTGGGAGATCGCGACGGTGAGCGTGCGGGCGCCGAGGATCGGGTCGCGGTAGCGGAACTCGCTGGCCAGCTCCACCTCGCAGGGGATGCGGGTCCAGTGCTCGATGGCGTACTTGGCGATCAGACCGGCGTGGAAGGCGGTGCCGCAGGCCACGATGACGACCTTGTCGACCTCGCACAGCTCCGAGGCGGAGATCCGCAGCTCGTCCAGGACCAGCGAGCCGGCCTCGTCGATCCTGCCGAGCAGGGTGTCGGCGACCGCCTTGGGCTGCTCGGCGATCTCCTTGAGCATGAAGTAGTCGTAACCGCCCTTCTCCGCCGCGGACACGTCCCAGTCCACGTGGTAGGCGCGGCCGCGGGCCGGCCGCCCGTCGAAGCCGGTGACCGCCACCGCGTCCCTGCGCACCTCCACCACCTGGTCCTGGCCCAGCTCGACGGCCGAGCGGGTGTGCGCGATGAAGGCGGCGACGTCCGAGGCGAGGAACGCCTCGCCCTCGCCGACGCCCACCACCAGAGGGGAGTTGCGGCGTGCGCCCACCACCACGCCGGGCGCGTCGGCGTGCACCGCCACCAGGGTGAACGCTCCTTCGAGCCGCCTGCACACCAGCCGCATCGCCTCACCGAGGTCCGCGCACGAGGAGAACTCCTCGGCGAGCAGGTGGGCCACCGTCTCGGTGTCCGTGTCGGAGCGCAGCACGTGGCCGCGTCCGGCGAGCTCGGTGCGGAGCGCGGCGAAGTTCTCGATGATGCCGTTGTGCACGACGGCGACCCGGCCCGAGTCGTCCAGGTGCGGATGGGCGTTGGCGTCGTTGGGCGGGCCGTGGGTGGCCCAGCGGGTGTGACCGAGGGCGGTGGTCCCGGCGGGCAGCGGCCGGTCGCCGAGCGCCTTCTCCAGGTTGACGAGCTTTCCGGCCCGCTTCGCCATTGCCAGCCCGCCGTCCGCGAGCACCGCCACCCCGGCGGAGTCGTATCCCCGGTACTCCAGGCGCTTCAGCCCCGCTACCACCACGTCCAGCGCCGACCGACCGCCGACATATCCCGCAATTCCACACATAACGCTAGATTAAGGGGCCCGGCTCGGGCGCGCGCCGTAGGGAGGCCGGTGCTGTCGGGGACCCCGGGCCGTGCCGGGCGCCGGGAACCGCGCGGTCGGTCCGCCATGCGTCCGTGGCCCCGCTTCGACCGCAGCGGACCTGGTCAGACGGCTCGTCGCAGGCACCCCCGGGCCACTGGCGCCGCCTCCCGGGCCCCGCCGGGCCGGGCGGGCCGTCGATCGGTGCCGTACTCCATCTGCCGCACAGCGCCCACAGCGGTCACAATGAACTGTGATTGCTCCGGTCTCCCCGGCGTCACGGAGCGCCCACCGGTCAAGGCCGGAGGCGACTCCCTACGTCGATCTCAGCCGTGCACAATGGAGCGCCCTGCGCGCCAAGACACCCCTGCCCCTCACCGCAGCGGAGGTGGAAGAGCTGCGGGGACTCGGCGACGTCATCGACCTCGACGAGGTACGGGACGTCTACCTGCCGCTGTCCCGGCTGCTCAACCTCTACGTCGGTGCCACCCACGGGCTGCGCGATGCGCTCAACACCTTCCTGGGCGCCCGCGGATCCCAGTCCGGCACGCCCTTCGTGATAGGGGTCGCGGGCTCCGTGGCGGTCGGCAAGTCGACCGTCGCCCGGCTGCTGCGGGCCCTGCTGGCGCGCTGGCCCGAGCACCCGCGGGTCGAGCTGGTCACCACCGACGGCTTCCTGCTGCCGATGAAACAGCTCAAGGCCCGCGGCCTGATGTCCCGCAAGGGCTTCCCCGAGTCGTACGACCGACGGGCGCTGACCCGCTTCGTCGCCGATGTCAAGGCCGGCAAGGACGAGGTGAGCGCGCCGGTCTACTCCCACCTCATCTACGACATCCTCCCGGACCAGCGGCTCACCGTGCGCCGCCCGGACATACTGATCGTGGAGGGCCTCAACGTCCTCCAGCCCGCACTGCCCGGCGAGGACGGCCGCACCCGGGTCGCCCTCGCGGACTACTTCGACTTCAGCGTGTACGTCGACGCCCGTACCGAGGACATCGAGCGCTGGTACCTCCAACGGTTCCGCAAGCTGCGGCAGACCGCCTTCCAGGACCCGTCCTCGTACTTCCGCAGGTACACCCAGGTCTCCGAGGAGGAGGCACTGGACTACGCCCGCACCACCTGGCAGACCATCAACCGCACCAACCTCCTGGAGAACATCGCACCGACCCGCGGCCGCGCCACCCTGATCGTCAGGAAGGGCCCGGACCACAAGGTCCAGCGTCTGAGCCTGCGCAAACTCTGAGTGCCGGGCCCCGTTCCGGGGCCGTGACCCGCAACTCCCGCCCCGGGGCCCGGCCCCGGGGCGGCGACGCTCCCCCGGCGACGGGCCGCTACCCTGCGCCCATGCTGCATCTGCGCATGATCACACCCGCGGACCGGACCGAGGACGTGGTCCGGCTGATCGAGGAGACCGTCGGGGCCGCCCACCTCGCCGTCCTTCCCGGCGCCGCCCGCATCCCCGCCGGTGACGTCGTCCTGTGCGACGTGGCGCGGGAGGCCGGCGACGCCCTCATCGGAAGGCTGCGCGAGCTCGGCATCGCCGAGCGCGGCTCCATCTCCATGGAGCACACCGACCTCACCCTCTCGACGCGCGCCGACGAGGCGGAGGCGGCGGCACCCGGCGAGGGCGCCGACGCCGTGCTGTGGGACCAACTGACCGACGCCACCCACGAGGAGTCCACGCTCTCCCTCACCTACGTCGCCTTCCTGACCATCGCGACCATGATCGCGGCCTGCGGTGTGGTCCTGGACAACGCCATCCTGATCGTGGGCGCCATGGCCGTCGGCCCGGAGTTCGGGCCGCTCGCCGGGTTCTGCACGGCGCTGGTGCGCCGGGCGCCGAGGCTGGTGCTGCGGTCGCTGGTCGCGCTGCTCGCCGGGTTCGCCGCCGCCATGGCGGTGACGGTCCTCTTCAGCCTGTTCATGGACGCCGCCGGGCTCTTCAGCCGGGCGCAGTTGGAGGGAGCGCGGCCCAACACGAGCTTCGTGTACGCGCCCGACTGGTTCTCCTTCGTGGTGGCCGTGCTCGCCGGGGCCGCGGGCACCCTCTCGCTGACCTCGGCGAAGTCGGGAGCACTGGTCGGCGTCGCCATCTCGGTGACCACCGTGCCCGCCGCTGCCAACGCCGCCGTCGCACTGAGCTACGGCGACACCGGGCAGACCCGGGGCTCCGTGGAGCAGTTGCTGTTCAACATGCTCGGCATCGTGGTCGCCGGCACGCTCACCCTGCTGGCGCAGCGCTGCTTCTGGGCCCGGCGGCGCACCGGGCCGCTCTTCTCACGGCCGGGACCCGGCTAGCCGCCCGGACGGGCCCGGGCCGCCGCGGCACGGGCGGCGCACACGCGCTCCGCACGGCACCCGGCACCCGGCACCCGGCACCCAGCACCCAGCACCCAGCACCCGGACCACTGGGGTCCGTCGTTCGGATCATGCCGGGCTCGCGGGCCCCGGCACGCGCTTCCGCGGCGCATCCGAGCGAAAAAGCCTAGCCGAGTGCCGACTTCACCGCGTCCGCGAGCCGGGCGGCGACGGACCGCGCCTGGTAGCTGTCGGCGGCCTCCACCATCACCCTGACCAGCGGCTCGGTGCCGGACGGCCGCAGCAGGACGCGGCCGGTGCCGCCCAGTTCCTGCTCCGCGTCGGCCACCGCGGCGGCCAGCTCTGCGGAGGTCGCCACCCGCGACCTGTCCACGTCGGGCACATTGACGAGGACCTGCGGCAGCCGCTCCATCACACCGGCGAGGTCGGCGAGCGAGCGACCCGTCTGGGCGACCCGGGCCGCCAGCAGCAGCCCGGTCAGCGTGCCGTCACCGGTCGTCGCGTGGTCCAGGATGATGACGTGCCCGGACTGCTCGCCGCCGAGGGCATAGCCGTGCTCCTTCATCTCCTCCAGGACGTATCTGTCGCCCACCGCAGTCTGCACCAGCGAGATCCCCTCGCGCTCCATGGCGATCTTGAAACCGAGGTTGGACATCACCGTGGCGACCACCGTGTCCGAGCGCAGCTCGCCCCGCTCGCGCAGGGCGAGCGCCAGCACGGCGAGGATCTGGTCGCCGTCCACCTCGGCGCCGGTGTGGTCGACGGCCAGGCAGCGGTCGGCGTCACCGTCGTGCGCGATGCCGAAGTCCGCGCCGTGCTCGACCACGGCACCCTTGAGCAGGCCCAGATGGGTGGAGCCGCAGCCGTCGTTGATGTTGAGGCCGTTCGGGTCCGTGCCGATCGTGACGACCTCGGCACCGGCGCGGGCGAACACGGCGGGCGAGACCGCGAAGGCCGCGCCGTGTGCCTCGTCCAGCACGATCTTCAGGCCGTCCAGCCGGTTCGGCAGCACCCCGAGCAGGTGCGCCACGTACTCCTCGAAGCCCTCCTCGTACGCCCGGACACGGCCGACGCCCGCGCCCGTGGGGCGGTCCCAGGGCGCACCGGTGCGGTGCTCCTCGTAGACCCGCTCGATGCGGTCCTCCAACTCGTCGGCGAGCTTGTGACCGCCGCGGGCGAAGAACTTGACGCCGTTGTCGGGCATGGCGTTGTGGCTGGCCGAGAGCATCACACCGAGGTCGGCGCCGAGTGCGCCGGTGAGGTGGGCGACGGCGGGGGTGGGCAGCACGCCGACACGCAGCACGTCCACCCCGGCGCTGGCGAGGCCGGCGACCACCGCCGCCTCCAGGAACTCCCCGGACGCCCGCGGATCCCTCCCGACCACCGCCACAGGACGGTGGCCCTCGAAGGTGCCCACCTCGGCGAGCACATGGGCCGCCGCCACGGACAGACCGAGCGCCAGCTCCGCCGTCAGATCCGCATTGGCCTCGCCGCGCACACCGTCCGTGCCGAAGAGTCGTCCCACTGGTTGTCCTCCGAACTCTCTTCCCCGGCGCTCCGCGGGCCCGGGAGGTTCTCCCAGCCCACGAAGAGGCCGAAGCGGTCACAGAAGCTTCTGACGTGATCGGCTCGGGAAGCTTCTGAAAATCTTATGCCGTTATACGCCGGAGGCCGCAGATACACGAACGCCCCGGTGGCACGGAGCGTGCCGCCGGGGCGTGGGTGTCCCTGCGTGCCCGCGGGGCACGGAAGGTGTCGTACGCACCACACGGGGCGCAACTGAAGCACCCCTGCGGGGGCTGCCCGGGCGCCCTGACGCGGTATCAGGGGGCCCGGACGGCCGGGGTCAGCGCTTGCTGTACTGCGGCGCCTTGCGGGCCTTCTTCAGACCGGCCTTCTTCCGCTCCACCGCGCGGTCGTCGCGGCGCAGGAAGCCGGCCTTCTTCAGGGCTCCGCGGTTGTTGTCCACGTCGGCCTCGTTCAGCGCACGGGCCACTCCGAGGCGCAGCGCGCCGGCCTGACCCGAGACGCCGCCACCCGCGATCCGGGCGATGACGTCGTAGCGGCCCTCGAGCTCCAGGACCTTGAAGGGCTCGTTGACTTCCTGCTGGTGCACCTTGTTCGGGAAGTAGTCCTCAAGGGTGCGGCCATTGATCTTCCAGCGACCGGAGCCCGGAACGATCCGGACACGGGCGATCGCGTTCTTCCTGCGGCCCAGGCCCGCGGCGGGCTGGGGCTCGCCGAACCGGGACGCCAGGGACTCGGTGGTGTACTCGCCCTCGACGGGGACCTCGGACTCGGTCGTGTACGACTCGACGTCGGTCTCTTCGAGCGGCTGCTCGGCAGTGGTCTCGGCCACGATGCTCCTCAGATTCTCTTCGTCTTAGGGGGTGGCCGGACTTACTGCGCGACCTGGGTGATCTCGAACGGCACCGGCTGCTGGGCGCCGTGCGGGTGCTGGTCACCCGAGTAGACCTTCAGCTTCGAGAGCATCTGACGGCCCAGGGTGTTCTTGGGGAGCATGCCCTTGACGGCCTTCTCCACGGCCTTCTCAGGGCTCTTGGCAAGCAGCTCGTCATAGCGGACGGAGCGCAGACCACCCGGGTAGCCCGAGTGGCGGTACGCCATCTTCTGGGTCCGCTTGTTGCCGGAGAGGTGCACCTTGTCGGCGTTGATGATGATGACGAAGTCACCGGTGTCGACATGGGGCGCGTAGATCGGCTTGTGCTTGCCCCGCAGGAGGCTGGCGGCGGTGGTGGCCAGGCGGCCCAGAACGACGTCCCGGGCATCGATGACATGCCACTGGCGCGTCACATCGCCGGGCTTGGGGCTGTACGTACGCACGGTTCGTAGCCTTCGCTTCTTCAGTGATGGGGTCACCCTGCCCCGGTGGGGCTGGGGACGGGTCCTGACAAGGCCACCACGGACGATCACGACAGCCCTGGCAGCACCTCGGTCGACGCAAACCGGATGCCTGCCGCTGGTCATCGGCCCGGTGGACCGGTGTAAGGGCCCCTCACGTGAGACTGAGAAGACCAATACACACAACGAACTCGCAGAATACCCGTGCGTACCCGTGCGGGTCAAAACGCCCCCGGCACCCCCGGCCGGACCGGTCCCACCGCACCCGGGTACGCGTGGTGCCCGCACGGACACCACGTGTACCGGAGGCACACGGCCGCGGACGCACGGCCCCGGCGAACGGCACGCCCGGCACCCCGCAGCCGCCGGGCGGACCGGCACCGCGGACGGCCGGCACCGCGGACCGGGCCGGGACCGACGCCGCGGACAGCCGGCACCGCAGCCGGGGCCGGGGCCGACGCCGCAGCCGGGGCCACGAACGGGGCCGGGAAGAGGCCGCAGGCACCGCAACCGTCCGGTAGCACAGCGCACATCCCCGTCTAAGATGCGCCCATGAGCTTTGGGCAGGGGGGACCGCAGTGGGGTCCCGGGGGATCTGGTTCACAGCCGCCCGAGTGGGGGTCGAACCCCCGGCAGCCGGACTGGGGCACCGGCCCCCAGCAGCCGGGGGCGCCCGAGTGGGGCCCTGGATCGCGGACGCCCGACTGGGCAGCGCTCGCCGACGCGTCCGAGTCCCGGGCCCGGCGCCGCAAGTGGCTGATGATCGGTGCCGGCGCGCTCGCCACCGTCGCCATAGGAGCGGTCGTGGCCATTGCCGTGGTCTCCGCGAACGGCGGTGACAAGGCGTCGGACAAGCCCTCCGACCAGCTCCCCGCCACCGCCGACATCCCCAGCGACACCACCCGGCCCGGCCCCTCCTTCGCCGCCACCACTCCCCCGCCGCCGCCCGACCCCAAGGACTACGTCTCCAGCGCCAAGAAGGACACGGCCCCGCTCGGCGCCGACACGCTCTTCCCGGCCGCGAAGATCACCATGGGTGACCACGTCTACACGAAGGGCCCCACCCGGAGCACCCCGAGCTGCGGCTCCGCCGCACACGGCGACCTCGGCCCCGCCCTCGACGGCAACCACTGCACCCGCGTCATCCGCGCCACCTACACCGCCGGGGGCGGCGTCGCGGTCACCGTCGGCGTCGCCGTGTTCGACGTCGAGGCCCAGGCCACCAAGGCGGCGCAGCAGACCGACAAGGGCAATGTCGTCTCGCTCTCCGGCTCCGGCGCCCCCGCCTTCTGCACCACGGCGGTCTGCCGCTCCACCTCGAACTCCTACGGTCGCTACGCCTACTTCACCATCGCCGGCTTCACCAGCGGCAACGACGTCACCAAGAAGGACACCGCGGTCTTCGCGGCCGGCGACGACCTCGCCGAGTACACCTTCCGGCAGATCATCCACCGGGGCGAGGCCCAGGCATCCGCGGCGGCGAACGGCCAGTAGCCAACGGAGTCGCCGGAGTCGCCGCCGGGCCGCTCCCGCACCTCGGCTGCCCCGCCCCGACCGCTCACGGACCCGGGGCCCCGGACCCGGGCCGCCCCCGCTCGCCCGTCGGCGCCCGGCCCCCCGCCGGCCCGGGAAGCGGCCCCGGGAGTCCCGACCGGCCGGGCCGGGGCGCACCGGGCGCTCAGCAGCAGGCCGCCGCCCCCGGCGCGGTGCGCTTCCTGCGGCTCTCGCGGTTGCGTGCCGCGATCAGTTCGTCGGCCGGGTAGCCGACCTCCTCCAGCGTGAGCCCGTGCGGCCGCACCACGTGCACCGCGGAGTCCCGCACCCCGGCCGCCAGCACCCGCCGCGGCCACTCGGGCGGCCGGTGCCCGTCCCCGACGAACAGCAGCGCGCCGATCAGCGAGCGCACCATGTTGTGGCAGAAGGCGTCCGCCCGCACCGTCGCCGTGATGACGCCGTCCGCGCCGCGCTCCAGCGAGAGCCGCTGGAGGGTGCGGATGGTGGTGGCACCCTCGCGCTTCTTGCAGTACGCGGCGAAGTCGTGCTCCCCGAGCAACTGCCCCGCCGCCTCGTTCATGGCGTCCACGTCGAGCGGCCAGTCGTGCCAGAGCACATGGCTGCGCAGCAGCGGGTCGACACCGGACGGATGGTCCGTGACCCGGTAGGCGTACCGGCGCCAGAGCGCCGAGAACCGGGCGTTGAAGCCCTCGGGGGCCCTTGCGACCGCCCACACCCGGATGTCCTTGGGCAGCCGTCCCGCCAGCCGTTTCACCAGCTTCTGCCGGTGCTCGGCCCACAGCTCGGCCGGCAGGTCGACATGTGCCACCTGCCCGCGCGCGTGCACGCCCGCGTCGGTACGCCCGGCCACCGTCAGCTCGGGGCGCACCGCGGACCGCAGCACGATCCGCAGCGCCTCCTCGACCTCCTGCTGGACGGTCCTGCGCTCCCCCTGCCTGGCCCAGCCGTGGAACCCGGCCCCGTCGTAGGCCAGGTCCAGCCGGACCCGGACCATACCGTCGGCCACTACGTCGTCACTCACCCGATACCCCTTCGCACAGGCCGTGGCCCTCCTCCCGCCGTCAGCGGCGGCGGGTGCGGCCACGGCCGGATCCCGCACTCACCGGCGGCGGACCGCCGCACCCACCGCACGCGGAAGCGGGCCCGCCCCGCAGGGGCGGACCCGCTCACTCGGCAAGGAAAACCGCGTCTCAGTCCTGGGACGAGGTCGTGCCCTCGGCGTCCGAGGAACCCTCGGCCTGCTCGGCCGGAGCCTCCGTCCTGGCCTCGGTCTCGGCGGGCGCCTCGGCCTTCTTCAGGGCGTCCTCCTTGACCGCGCGCTGGGTGGCCGCCTCGGCCTCGCCGGTGGCCTGCTGCGCCACGGTCAGCGCCTCCACCAGCTCGATGACCGCCATCGGAGCGTTGTCGCCCCGGCGGTTGCCGATCTTGGTGATCCGGGTGTAGCCACCCGGGCGGTTCTCGTAGCGCGGGCCGATCTCCGTGAAGAGCGTGTGCACGACGCTCTTGTCGGTGATCACCTGAAGCACCTGGCGGCGGTTGTGAAGGTCGCCCTTCTTCGCCTTGGTGATCAGACGCTCGGCGTACGGCCGCAGACGACGGGCCTTCGCCTGGGTCGTGGTGATCCGGCCGTGCTCGAAGAGCGACCTGGCGAGGTTCGACAGGATCAGCCGCTCGTGCGCGGCGCTGCCGCCCAGACGGGCACCCTTGGTGGGCTTCGGCATCGTCATTCTCCTAGGTGTCTGCCCCGGCCGTGTCAGGTACCGGGGTCAGTATCCGAGCGGGCGGGCGCCCGTCGGAGACCCCGCGCCCCATGAGGCGCGGGGAGCTGCGCGACCAGCCGCAGCGGGCCCGCAGCAGGAACCGTCCGCCGGGTCCGGGCGGCTGCACCGCCCGGTCGACGTCTCGCTCCTGTGGGGCCGAGGCCCCGGTCGGCTCAGTACTGCTCGGTCTCGACGAACCCGGCATCCGCGTCGTCGTCGGCGCCGAAGGCGTCCGCCGCGGCGGTCGGGTCGAATCCGGGCGGGCTGTCCTTGAGGGCCAGGCCCATGCCCGCGAGCTTCGCCTTGACCTCGTCGATCGACTTCGCACCGAAGTTGCGGATGTCGAGCAGGTCCGCCTCGGAGCGCGCCACCAGCTCACCCACGGAGTGGATGCCCTCGCGGTTGAGGCAGTTGTACGACCGGACCGTGAGCTCCAGCTCCTCGATCGGCAGCGCCAGGTCGGCCGCGAGGGCCGCGTCCGTCGGCGACGGACCCATGTCGATGCCCTCCTGGTCGATGTTGAGCTCACGGGCCAGCCCGAAGAGCTCGACCAGGGTCTTGCCGGCGGACGCCATGGCGTCCCTCGGCCGCATGGCCTGCTTGGTCTCGACGTCGACGATCAGCTTGTCGAAGTCGGTGCGCTGCTCGACACGGGTCGCCTCGACCTTGTACGTGACCTTGAGCACCGGCGAGTAGATCGAGTCGACCGGGATCCGGCCGATCTCCTGGCCGACCTGCTTGTTCTGCACGGCGGAGACGTAGCCGCGACCGCGCTCGACGGTCAGCTCCATCTCCAGCTTGCCCTTGCCGTTCAGCGTGGCGAGGACCAGGTCGGGGTTGTGCACCTCGACACCCGCGGGCGGCGCGATGTCGGCGGCGGTGACCAGGCCCGGACCCTGCTTGCGCAGGTACATGACCACGGGCTCGTCGTGCTCGCTGGAGACGACCAGTTGCTTGATGTTGAGGATGAGGTCGGTCACGTCCTCCTTGACGCCCGGCACGGTGGTGAACTCGTGCAGGACGCCGTCGATGCGGATGGACGTGATCGCCGCACCCGGGATCGAGGACAGGAGCGTACGGCGCAGGGAGTTGCCGAGGGTGTAGCCGAAGCCCGGCTCCAGCGGCTCGATCACGAACCGGGAGCGGAACTCGTCGACGACCTCTTCGGTCAACGAGGGGCGCTGAGCGATCAGCATGTGTGGATCAGATCCTTCGCTTCGTGGACGCCCGCTATTTGACGTCCGACGGACCGCGCGGGAAGACGCGGCGTACTACAAGAGTACGGGTGGTACGGCCCGAACGCGGCGTACCACCCGTACCCGGCCCCCGCCGGGGGGCCGCAGCGATCAGACGCGGCGGCGCTTGGGCGGGCGGCAGCCGTTGTGCGGGGTGGGCGTCACGTCCTGGATGGAGCCCACCTCGAGGCCGGTCGCCTGCAGCGAGCGGATGGCGGTCTCACGGCCCGAGCCCGGGCCCTTGACGAAGACGTCCACCTTGCGCATGCCGTGCTCCTGCGCGCGGCGCGCGGCCGACTCGGCGGCCATCTGCGCGGCGAACGGGGTCGACTTGCGCGAGCCCTTGAAGCCGACGTGGCCGGCCGAGGCCCAGGAGATCACGTTGCCGGTCGGGTCGGTGATCGAGACGATGGTGTTGTTGAACGTGCTCTTGATGTGGGCGTGCCCGTGAGCGACGTTCTTCTTTTCCTTGCGGCGTACCTTCTTGGCAGCGCCCTGACGGCCCTTCGGAGGCATCTGTTTCTCCCGTGGAGGTGGTCGGTCCTGCAGCGTCCGCTGTCGATCGACCGCTGAGGACTACTTCTTGCCCGGCTTCTTCTTGCCGGCGATGGCGCGACGCGGGCCCTTGCGGGTGCGGGCGTTGGTGCTGGTGCGCTGGCCGTGCACGGGCAGGCCACGGCGGTGGCGCAGGCCCTGGTAGCACCCGATCTCCACCTTGCGGCGGATGTCGGCCGCGACCTCGCGGCGGAGGTCACCCTCGGTCTTGAGGTTGGCGTCCACGTACTCGCGGATCCTGACCAGGTCCTCCTCGGACAGGTCGCGGACGCGGGTGTCGGGGTTCACACCGGTGGCTGCCAGCGTCTGCTGGGCGAGGGTCCGGCCGATGCCGAACACATAGGTGAGGGCGACCTCCACGCGCTTTTCGCGCGGGATGTCCACACCGGAAACGCGTGCCATTCAATGGCTCCAGTTGGTAGTCGGAGGTCTTCCGCAGTGCCGCTCCCAACCGCCGGCCCCCCGGAGGGGAAAGTGCGGTACGGAATGGGTCCCCGGCCTCCGACCGGGGGTGTCGGATCTTCTGTGCTTCCCACTCCCTGGGGGCTCCCCCACCGCCGTACCGGCGTGGGAGGTGCCCCGAGGGGAAGATCCGGGCCCTGCGTATGTACGTGTCGTGCTTGCGTCGCGCGGAGTCTGCGGGTGCAGAGGGTGCGGTCCTGCGTCAGCCCTGGCGCTGCTTGTGGCGCGGGTTGTCGCAGATGACCATGACCCGGCCGTGACGGCGGATCACCCTGCACTTGTCGCAGATCTTCTTGACGCTCGGCTTGACCTTCATGGGATTGAGGTTCTCCGGGTCAGTGCGGACCCCTCGGGAGCGGGGCCCCGCAAGATCTACTTGTATCGGTAGACGATCCGGCCACGGGTGAGGTCGTACGGAGACAGCTCCACCACGACCCGGTCGTCAGGGAGGATGCGGATGTAGTGCATACGCATCTTGCCGCTGATGTGTGCCAGGACCTGGTGGCCGTTCTGGAGCTCGACCTTGAACATCGCGTTCGGAAGAGACTCGACGACAGTGCCCTCGATCTCGATGGCACCTTGCTTCTTGGCCACGCTTCGCCCTTCGAATCGACTACCTGAGCCGACTCCCAGTGATCCCGCTGCCCAGCCGATCACAGCGGGTCCACTGAACTCACAGGACGCAAGGAGACCACTGCCAAAGCGCATGCTGATGGGCGGGTGCACGAGAGCCGACGAGTCAGTCTACGTCAGTGCACCCGGAAAGACGAATCGCCCCTGCACGGCGAAGCGTACTGCCATGGCTTCCCGGTGGCGAAGATCGTTATGCAAGGGGCTGCGCCCTGCTCCCCGGGACGACCGGAACCGGCCCTCAGGACCCCGGGTGGGGGTCGGGTGCGGTGGTGACCCCGTACTCCGCGAGCTTCGCCCTGCCGCCGTCGGGTGCCGTCAGCACCAGGGGGCCCTCCTCGGTGAGGGCGATCGTGTGCTCCCAGTGGGAGGACCAGGTGCCGTCGGTGGTGACGACCGTCCAGTCGTCGTCGAGCACCCGGGTGCGCGGTGTGCCGAGGCTCACCATGGGCTCGATGGCCAGGCAGAAGCCGGGCACCAGCCGCGGACCGCGGCCGCGCCTGCGCTCCACGTAGTTCAGCAGGTGGGGCTCCATGTGCATCTCGGTGCCGATGCCGTGGCCGCCGTAGTCCTCGATGATGCCGTACTTGCCGCCGCCGGGCTTGGGCTGGCGGCGGATGTAGGTCTCGATGGCACGGGAGACGTCGACGAGGCGGTTGCCGTTCCTGACCGCGGCGAGCCCCGCCCACATGGACTCCTCCGTCACCCGGGACAGCTCGACCAGCTCCGGTGCGTGACCACTGCCGACGAACACGGTGTACGCGGCGTCGCCGTGCCAGCCGTCGACCACGGCGCCGGCGTCCACGGAGATGATGTCGCCGTCCTTGAGGACCACGTCGGGCCGCGGGATGCCGTGCACCACGACCTCGTTGACCGAGGTGCAGATGGTGGCGGGGAAGCCGCCGTACCCCAGGAAGTTCGAGGTGGCGCCGTGCTCGGCGAGCACCTTGCGGGCGATGTCGTCCAGGTCCTTGGTGGTGGCTCCCGGCACCGCGGCCGCCCTGGTCGCCTCGTGGACGGCGGCCACCACCAGCCCCGCCTCGCGCATCTTGGCGATCTGCTCCGGGGTCTTGATCTGCACCATGGCGGCTGGTTGCCTTTCTTGGCCGGTGTGGGCGGGCGGGCCCGGCGGCCCGTGGGTACCGGCCTTCCACCTTACGGCCACCGGTGCCCGCGTAAGGGACGCGGGGAACCCCGCGAGCAGCCGCCCGGGGCCGGTGGACGGTCCGGGCACGCCGCGAGCGGTCCCCGGGCCGATGGCCGGGGGACGGGTCCGCGGCTGCTGGTCGTGCGGTTCCCCGCGCCCCCCACGGGGGGGCGACACTACGAGGCGCTGAGCGCCTTCATCGCACGGTCGGTGACGTCCTCCACCTTGCCGAGCGCCGAGATCGTCACCACCAGGCCCTGGGCCCGGTAGTAGTCGATCACCGGTTCGGTCTGCGTGTGGTAGACCTCGAGGCGCTTGCGGACGGTGTCCTCGCTGTCGTCCTCGCGCTGGTACAGCTCGCCGCCGCAGACGTCGCAGACGCGCTCCTGGGCGGGCGGGGCGTAGGAGACGTGGAAGACGTGACTCGCGTCGTTGCGGCAGACGCGGCGGCCCGCGATCCGCTTCACCACCTCGTCCTCGGGGACCTCCAGGTCCAGGACCGCGTCCAGCTTCATGGACTCGGCCTTCAGCATCTCGTCCAGCGCCTCCGCCTGCGCCACGGTCCTCGGGAAGCCGTCCAGCAGGAAGCCGTTCTCGGCGTCCGGCTGCGACATCCGGTCCTTGGCCATGGCGATGGTGATCTCGTCGGGCACGAGGTTGCCGGCGTCCATGTACGCCTTGGCCTGCGTACCCAGCTCGGTGCCCTGGCTGATGTTGGCCCGGAACAGGTCGCCCGTCGAGATGTGTGGGATTGACAGGTTCTTGGCGAGGTACGCGGCCTGCGTTCCCTTGCCGGCACCGGGCGGTCCGACGAGGACGATTCGCATCAGCGGAGGAACCCTTCGTAGTTGCGCTGCTGAAGCTGGCTCTCGATCTGCTTCACCGTCTCCAGACCCACACCTACGATGATCAGGATGCTGGTACCACCGAACGGGAAGTTCTGGCTCGCGCCGAAGACGACCAGTGCCACCGTTGGCACAAGGGCGATCAGACCCAGATACAGCGAACCCGGCCAGGTGATGCGGTTGAGCACATAACCCAGGTATTCAGCGGTCGGGCGCCCGGCACGGATGCCGGGGATGAAACCACCATACTTCTTCATGTTGTCGGCGACTTCCTCGGGGTTGAACGAGATCGCCACGTAGAAGAAGGCGAAGAACACGATCAGGAGGAAGTACATCGCGATGTAAATCGGGTGGTCACCCTTGGTGAGGTTGGTCTGGATCCAGGTTTTCCACGCGGAATTACCGCTGGCGAACTGGGCGACCAACGCCGGGATGTAGAGCAGCGACGACGCGAAGATGACGGGGATCACACCCGCCTGGTTGACCTTCAGCGGAATGTACGTGGACGTACCGCCGTACGAGCGTCGACCGATCATCCGTTTCGCGTACTGGACCGGAATGCGGCGCTGGGCCTGCTCCACGAAGACCACCAGGCCGACCATGATCAGGCCGATCAGGATGACCGTGCCGAACTCGATCCAGCCGCCCGCGAGCGAACCCTGCTTCTTGATCGCCCAGAGGCGGGACGGGAAGGTCGCGCAGATCGAGATGAACATCAGGATCGACATGCCGTTGCCGATGCCGCGGTCGGTGATCAGCTCGCCGAGCCACATCACGACGCCCGTACCGGCCGTCATGGTCACGACCATGACGATGGTGGTGAAGATCGACTGGTCCGGCACGATCTGACCGGCCACCGGGCAGCCCTGGAACAGCGCGCCGCTGCGGGCGGTGGCCACCAGGCCGGTGCCCTGGAGCACGGCCAGCGCGACCGTCAGGTACCGGGTGTACTGCGTGATCTTGGTGGTGCCCGCCTGGCCCTCCTTCTTCAGGGCCTCCAGACGGGGGATCACCACGGTCAGCAGTTGGAGAATGATGCTCGCCGTGATGTACGGCATGATGCCGAGCGCGAAGACCGTGATCTGGAGCAGCGCGCCACCACTGAACATGTTCACGAGACCGAACAGACCCTGGTTGGCACTCGCCTGGTCCATACAGGTCTGGACGTTCTTGTAGCTGACGCCGGGAATCGGGATGTGCGTACCGATCCGGTACACCACGATGATGCCGAGCGAGAAGAGCAGCTTCTTGCGCAGGTCGGGCGTCCTGAACGCCCGGGCGAACGCGGTGAGCACGGTGCCTCCTGCAGCGACCCCCGCGCGCGTGCGTCAGAGGTGACGGTCTTGAGGTTCGACAAGTATGTGGCTGTCAACCCGCGTGTGCTGGCACCGCCTGGCGCCAGCGCGCGAAAGTTGGCAGTGCAGGCCACCTTACCGGCGACACTGCCCCCGTGGAATGACCAACCGGGGATACCCCATTTGCGGTATCCCCGGTTGGCGTGATTCAGGTCACCTGCTCAGGCCTCGGTGACGCTACCGCCCGCGGCGGTGATCTTCTCCTTGGCGGAGCCGGAGACGGCGTCCACCGTCACCCGCAGCGCCACGGAGACCTCGCCCTGGCCGAGGACCTTGACCGGGCTGTTCTTGCGAACGGCACCCTTGGCGACGAGGTCGGCCACCGTGACGTCGCCACCCTCGGGGTAGAGGACCGCGAGCTTGTCGAGGTTGACGACCTGGTACTCGGTCCTGAACGGGTTCTTGAAGCCCTTCAGCTTCGGGAGCCGCATGTGGAGCGGCATCTGGCCGCCCTCGAAGCGCTCCGGAACCTGGTAGCGGGCCTTGGTGCCCTTGGTACCACGACCGGCCGTCTTGCCCTTCGACGCCTCACCACGACCGACACGGGTCTTGGCGGTCTTGGCACCGGGGGCCGGACGGAGGTTGTGGATCTTGAGCGGCTTCTGCTCCGCCATGATCAGTCGACCTCCTCGACCGTCACGAGGTGGCGGACGGTGTGCACCATGCCGCGGAACTCGGGGCGGTCCTCCTTGACGACCACGTCGTTGACTCGCTTGAGACCGAGCGAACGAAGGGTGTCACGGTGGTTCTGCTTGCTGCCGATGTACGACTTCGTCTGCGTGATCTTGAGGCGGGACATCAGACACCCGCCCCGGCACGCGCACGCAGCAGGGCCGCGGGAGCCACGTCCTCCAGGGGCAGACCGCGGCGGGCCGCGATCTCCTCGGGACGCTGCAGGCCCTTCAGGGCCTCCACGGTGGCGTGCACGATGTTGATCGCGTTGTCGGAGCCGAGCGACTTCGACAGGATGTCGTGGACGCCGGCGCACTCCAGCACGGCACGCACCGGGCCACCGGCGATCACGCCGGTACCGGGGGAAGCCGGCTTGAGCAGGACGACGCCCGCGGCCTTCTCACCCTGGATCGGGTGCGGGATGGTGCCCTGGATCCGGGGGACCTTGAAGAAGTGCTTCTTGGCCTCCTCGACACCCTTGGCGATGGCGGCCGGCACCTCCTTGGCCTTGCCGTATCCGACACCCACGGTGCCGTCACCGTCGCCCACCACGACCAGCGCGGTGAAGCTGAAACGACGACCACCCTTGACAACCTTGGCGACGCGGTTGATCGCGACGACGCGCTCAACGTACGCGGTCTTCTCGGCGGCAGCCGCGCCGCCGTCACGGCCCTTCCGGTCCCGCCGCTCGCCGCCACCGGCACCGCTTCCGCGGCGCTGGGGTCCAGCCATTGGAATTACCTCTCTTCGTTTCCGCTAGCTACGCAGCGACCTCGATCGCTGACGCGACGGGCGGCTAGAACTTGAGCCCGGCCTCGCGGGCGGCGTCCGCCAGGGCCGCGATGCGCCCGGCGTACTTGTTGCCGCCGCGGTCGAACACCACGGCCTCGACGCCCGCCGCCTTGGCGCGCTCGGCGACCAGGGCGCCGACCCTGCCGGCCAGCGCGGACTTGTCGCCCTCGCCACCGCGGATCGAGCTGTCCAGAGTAGACGCGGACGCCAGGGTGTGACCCTTCAGGTCATCGATGACCTGGGCCACGATGTGGCGGTTGGAGCGCGTCACGACCAGGCGCGGACGCTCCGCCGTGCCCGCGACCTTCTTGCGGATCCGGATGTGGCGGCGCTTGATGGCGGCGCGCTTGTACGCGTCACCCTTGGCGATCTTCGTGCCGTATGCCATGGCTTACTTACCCGCCTTTCCGACCTTGCGGCGGATCACTTCGCCCTCGTACTTGACACCCTTGGCCTTGTACGGGTCGGGCTTGCGCAGCTTGCGGATGTTCGCAGCCACCTCGCCGACCTTCTGCTTGTCGATGCCCTCGACCGAGAAGTGGGTCGGGTTCTCCACCTTGAAGGTGATGCCTTCGGGGGCCTCGACGAGGATCGGGTGGCTGTAGCCCAGCGAGAACTCCAGGTTGGAGCCCTTCGCCACGACGCGGTAACCGACGCCGCTGATCTCCAGCTTCTTGACGTATCCCGTGGTCACACCGGTGATCATGTTCGCCACCAGCGTGCGGGACAGGCCGTGCAGGGCCTTGTTCTGCCGCTCGTCGTTCGGGCGGGTGACGTTCAGCACGCCGTCCTCGCCCTTAGCGATCTCGATCGGCGCGACAACGGTGTGGGAGAGGGCGCCCTTGGGGCCCTTCACCTGCACCGTGCGGCCGTCGATGGTGACATCCACGCCGGTGGGAACCGGGATGGGGAGCTTGCCGATACGCGACATTGCTTTTCCTCCGTTCCCAATTACCAGACGTAGGCGAGGACTTCCCCGCCCACACCCTTCTTGCCGGCCTGCTTGTCGGTGAGGAGCCCGTGGGACGTGGAGATGATCGCCACACCCAGGCCACCCAGCACCTTCGGCAGGTTGGTGGACTTCGCGTAGACCCGCAGACCCGGCTTGGAGATCCGCTTGATACCCGCGATGGAGCGCTCGCGGTTCGGGCCGAACTTCAGCTCGAGGACGAGGTTCTTACCGACCTCGGCGTCCTCGGTCTTCCAACCCGTGATGAAACCCTCCTGCTGGAGGATCTCCGCGATATGAGACTTGATCTTGCTGTGCGGCATCGCCACGCTGTCGTGGTACGCCGAGTTTGCGTTCCGCAGACGGGTCAGCATGTCTGCGATCGGATCGGTCATGGTCATGAAGTGGCCTATGGCCTTTCTCGCCGCGGTTTCCTGTCTGCGCCGTCCCTCTCCCCGTACCGGGACGGGGCAGGTGTGGCGCGGGGACCTACGGCGTAGTGGTGACTACCAGGAGCTCTTGGTGACGCCCGGCAGCTCGCCGCGGTGTGCCATCTCACGCAGGCACACACGGCAGAGGCCGAACTTGCGGTACACGGAGTGCGGACGGCCGCACCGCTGGCAGCGGGTGTAGGCACGCACGCCGAACTTGGGCTTGCGGGCAGCCTTCGCGATCAGGGCCTTCTTCGCCATCTCGCTCACGCCTCCTTGAACGGGAAGCCGAGGTGACGGAGCAGCGCACGGCCCTCATCGTCGTTGGTCGCCGTGGTGACCACGGTGATGTCCATACCCCGGACGCGGTCGATCTTGTCCTGGTCGATCTCGTGGAACATGACCTGCTCCGTGAGACCGAAGGTGTAGTTGCCCCGGCCGTCGAACTGCTTGGGGGACAGACCGCGGAAGTCACGGATGCGCGGCAGCGCCAGCGACAGGGTGCGGTCGAGGAACTCCCACATCCGGTCGCCACGGAGCGTGACGTGCGCTCCGATCGGCTGGCCCTCGCGCAGCTTGAACTGCGCGATCGACTTCCGGGCCTTGGTGACGGCCGGCTTCTGGCCGGTGATCGTGGCGAGGTCGCGGATGGCGCCCTCGATCAGCTTGGAGTCGCGGGCGGCGTCGCCCACACCCATGTTGACCACGATCTTTACCAGACCGGGCACCTGCATGACGTTCTCGTACTTGAACTCGTCACGCAGCTTGCCGATGATCTCTTCGCGGTAGCGCGTCTTCAGACGCGGCGCAATGGTGGCAGCAGTCATCAGATGTCCTCACCGGTCCGCTTGGCAACGCGGATCTTGTTGCCCTCATCGTCGAAGCGGTAACCGACGCGGGTGACGACCTTCTTGCCGTCCTTCTCCACCACGAGCTGGACGTTGCTCACGTGGATCGGGGCCTCGGTGGTCACGATGCCACCGGTCTTCGAGCCGCGCGCGGTCTGGCCGGTCTTGGTGTGCTTCTTGACCCGGTTGACACCCTCGACGAGGACGCGGTCGAGCTTCGGGTAGGCCGCGATGACCTTGCCCTGCTTGCCCTTGTCCTTACCGGTGATGACCTGGACCAGGTCGCCCTTCTTGATCTTCATGCCTACAGCACCTCCGGCGCGAGCGAGATGATCTTCATGAACTTCTTCTCGCGCAGCTCACGGCCGACGGGGCCGAAGATACGGGTGCCGCGGGGGTCGCCGTCGTTCCTCAGAATGACGGCGGCGTTCTCGTCGAAGCGGATGTACGAGCCGTCCGGGCGGCGGCGCTCCTTGACGGTGCGAACGATGACCGCCTTGACGACGTCACCCTTCTTCACGTTGCCACCGGGGATCGCGTCCTTGACGGTGGCGACGATGACGTCACCGATGCCCGCGTAGCGGCGGCCCGAGCCACCGAGAACACGGATGCAAAGGATCTCCTTGGCACCGGTGTTGTCGGCGACGCGAAGCCGCGACTCCTGCTGGATCACGTCTTTCTCCTGATCGTCTGCCGGTTCCCCCCGGGGCAACCCCGGAGAGCCTGGCGGAACTGGTGCTGGGGGCCCGCCGGCCGGGTCCGTGGACCCGGGCGGCGGGAGCCTCCAGCGGGGGCATGCGGGGTCTTCGACCCCGCAGGATTACTTCGCCTTCTCGAGGATCTCGACGACGCGCCAGCGCTTGGTCGCGGACAGCGGCCGGGTCTCCATGAGGAGGACGCGGTCGCCGACACCCGCGGCGTTCTGCTCGTCGTGCGCCTTGAGCTTGCTGGTACGGCGGATGACCTTGCCGTACAGCGCGTGCTTGACGCGGTCCTCGACAGCGACGACGACGGTCTTGTCCATCTTGTCGCTGACGACGAGACCCTCACGGGTCTTGCGGAAGCCGCGCTCGGCGGAGCCGCTCTTGCTTGCAGTCTCAGTCACGTTCGTCTCGCTCATCAGGCGCTCTCCACCGTCTCGATGCCCAGCTCACGCTCGCGCATCAGGGTGTAGATCCGGGCGATGTCCTTGCGGACGGCCTTCAGCCGGCCGTGGTTCTCGAGCTGACCGGTCGCCGCCTGGAAGCGGAGGTTGAACAGCTCTTCCTTGGCCTCGCGGAGCTTGCCGAGAAGCTCCTCGTTGCCCAGCTCGCGCAGCTCGGAGGCCTTGATACCGGCCGACATCACGCTTCACCTGCCTCGCGCCGGACAATGCGGCACTTCATCGGAAGCTTGTGAGCAGCGCGGGTAAGCGCCTCACGCGCAATCTTCTCGTTCGGGTAGGACAGCTCGAACATCACCCGTCCCGGCTTGACGTTCGCGATCCACCACTCCGGCGAACCCTTACCGGAACCCATGCGGGTCTCGGCGGGCTTCTTGGTGAGCGGGCGGTCCGGGTAGATGTTGATCCAGACCTTGCCGCCACGCTTGATGTGGCGGGTCATCGCGATACGAGCCGCCTCGATCTGGCGGTTCGTCACATAAGCCGGGGTGAGGGCCTGGATGCCGAACTCACCGAACGCAACCTGCGTACCACCCTTGGACATACCGCTGCGCTTCGGGTGGTGCTGCTTGCGGTGCTTGACCCTACGGGGGATCAGCATGTCGGTCAGGCCTCCGTTCCACTGGTCTCGGCCGGCGTCGCGGCAGCCGCGGCACCTTCCTCGGCCTTGGCGGCCTCGGCACCGGCAGCAGCGCTCGGCTGCTGCTGCGGCCTGCGGCCACGGCCCCGCTCGCCACCGCGGCCACCGCGGGCCGGGCGGTCGGCGCCACCACGGGCCGGGCGGTTGCCGGCACGGGCCGCCGCGTTCTCCGCGCGGACCTCGGCGATGTTCTTGACGTCGCCCTTGTAGATCCAGACCTTCACGCCGATGCGGCCGAAGGTGGTCTTGGCCTCGAAGAAGCCGTAGTCGACGTTCGCACGGAGCGTGTGCAGGGGCACACGGCCCTCGCGGTAGAACTCCGAGCGGGACATCTCGGCGCCGCCGAGGCGGCCACCGCACTGGATCTTGATGCCCTTGGCGCCCGCCTTCATCGACGACTGCATGCTCTTGCGCATGGCGCGGCGGAAGGAGACGCGGGAGGAGAGCTGCTCGGCGACGGCCTGCGCGACCAACTGGGCATCGGTCTCGGGGTTCTTGACCTCGAGGATGTTGAGCTGGACCTGCTTGCCGGTGAGCTTCTCCAGGTCGCCGCGGATGCGGTCGGCCTCGGCGCCGCGGCGGCCGATGACGATGCCGGGGCGCGCGGTGTGGATGTCGACCCGTACACGGTCACGGGTGCGCTCGATCTCCACCTTGGAGATGCCGGCGCGCTCCATGCCCTGCGTCATCATCCGGCGGATGGCGACGTCTTCCTTGACGTAGTCCTTGTAGAGCTTGTCGGCGTACCACCGCGACTTGAAGTCGGTGGTGACACCGAGCCGGAACCCGTGCGGGTTTACCTTCTGGCCCATTACCGGGTTCCTTCCTTGCTGCTGACGACCACGGTGATGTGGCTGGTCCGCTTGCGGATCCGGTAGGCACGGCCCTGGGCGCGCGGCCTGAACCGCTTCAGGGTCGGGCCCTCGTCGACGTAGGCCTCGGAAACGACGAGGCTGGTCACATCGGTGTGGTCGTAGTTGTGCGCGGCGTTGGCGATGGCGCTGTTGAGCACCTTGCCCACCGGCTCACTCGCGGCCTGCGGGGCGAAACGCAGGACCGCCTGAGCCTCCGCGGCGTCCATGCCACGGATGAGGTCCACCACACGGCGGGCCTTCATGGGCGTGACGCGGATGTACCGCGCCTGGGCCCTGGCTTCCATGGTTGTCCCTTCAGTGTCTGACACGTTCGTCATGTCGGTTGCACCCCGCGTTAGCGGCGCTTGGACTTCCGGTCTTCCTTGACGTGACCCCGGAAGGTGCGCGTCGGCGAGAACTCGCCGAGCTTGTGGCCGACCATCGACTCGGTGACGAACACCGGGATGTGGGTCTTGCCGTTGTGCACCGCGATCGTGTGGCCGAGCATGGCCGGGACGATCATGGAGCGACGGGACCAGGTCTTGATGACGTTCTTGGTGCCGGCTTCGTTCTGGGCGTCCACCTTCTTGATCAGGTGGTCGTCGACGAAGGGCCCCTTCTTGAGACTGCGCGGCATCTGAACCCGCTCCTAGCGCTTCTTGTTCGTCTTGCGGCGGCGGACGATGTACTTGTTGCTCGCCTTCTTGGGAGAACGAGTACGTCCTTCCTTCTGACCCCACGGGCTGACCGGGTGGCGGCCACCGGAGGTCTTGCCCTCACCACCACCGTGCGGGTGGTCGACCGGGTTCATCGCCACACCGCGGACGGTCGGGCGGACGCCCAGCCAGCGCTTGCGGCCTGCCTTGCCCCAGTTGATGTTCGACTGCTCGGCGTTGCCGACCTCGCCGACGGTGGCGCGGCAGCGGACGTCGACCAGCCGGATCTCACCGGACGGCATGCGCAGGTGGGCCATCGAGCCCTCCTTCGCGAGCAGTTGCACGGAGGCACCGGCGGAGCGGGCGAACTTGGCGCCGCCGCCCGGACGGAGCTCGATCGCGTGGATCGTGGTACCGACCGGGATGTTGCGCAGCGCCAGGTTGTTGCCCGGCTTGATGTCGGCGGCGGGGCCGTTCTCGACCCGGTCGCCCTGGGTGAGGCCGCGCGGCGCGATGATGTAGCGCTTCTCGCCGTCCGCGTAGTGCAGCAGCGCGATACGAGCGGTGCGGTTGGGGTCGTACTCGATGTGCGCGACCTTCGCCGGCACGCCGTCCTTGTCGTGACGGCGGAAGTCGATCAGGCGGTAGGCACGCTTGTGGCCACCGCCCTGGTGGCGAACGGTCACACGACCGGCGTTGTTACGGCCGCCCTTGCTGTGCAGGGGGCGGACCAGCGACTTCTCCGGCGTGGACCGCGTGACCTCGACGAAGTCGGCGACGGAGGCGCCACGGCGGCCCGGCGTCGTCGGCTTGTACTTGCGGATTCCCATTTCTCAGTCCTCGTCCGATATTCGGACCAGGGCGCTCCGTCAGGAGGCCTGGCCGAAGATGTCGATACGGTCGCCCTCGGCAAGGGTCACGATCGCGCGCTTGGTGTCGGCGCGCTTGCCGAAACCGGTGCGGGTGCGCTTCCGCTTGCCCTGGCGGTTGATCGTGTTGACCCCGGTGACCTTGACCGAGAAGACCGCCTGGACGGCCTGCTTGATCTGGGTCTTGTTGGCGCGCGGGTCGACGATGAACGTGTACTTGTTCTCGTCGAGCAGCGCGTAGCTCTTCTCGGAGACGACCGGCTTGAGCAGGATGTCACGGGGGTCCGTGTACGACTTGCTCGCCGGGGTCTCGACGGTATTCTTGCCCTCGGTGGCGTGCCGCTTCGCCTTGGCGATGCGGGCCGCCTTGGCGGCCTTGGCCGCCTTCGGGGCAATGCTCGGGTGACGCGTAGCCATCAGGCCTCGCTCCCTTCGGCGTTCTCAGGGGCGCTGGTCCGGGCGGCCACGAAGGACTCCAGAGCGGCCTGGGTGAAGACCACGTCGTCCGAGACGAGCACGTCGTACGTGTTCAGTTGGCCCGGCTCCAGGATGTGCACCTGGGGGAGGTTGCGGGCGGACAGCCACGCTGCCTCGTCGGTCCGGTCGATGACCAGCAGCAGGTTCTTGCGCTCGCTGATCCTGCCGAACAGGCTCTTGGCCGCCTTGGTGGACGGGGCGTCGCCCTCGATCACACCGGAGACGACGTGGATGCGGTTGTTGCGGGCCCGGTCGGTGAGGGCACCGCGCAGGGCGGCGGCCTTCATCTTCTTCGGGGTCCGCTGGGAGTAGTCGCGCGGCACCGGGCCGTGCACGACGCCACCGCCGGCGAACTGCGGCGCGCGGGTCGAGCCCTGGCGGGCGCGTCCCGTGCCCTTCTGGCGGTACGGCTTCTTGCCACCGCCACGGACCTCGCCGCGGGTCTTGGTCTTGTGCGTGCCCTGTCGGGCAGCGGCCAGCTGGGCGACGACGACCTGGTGGATCAGCGGGATGCTGACCTTGGCGTCGAAGATCTCCGCGGGGAGCTCGACGGTCCCGGCCTTGTCGCCTGCCGGCGAAAGGATGTCAACAGTGCTCATCGTTCCCTCAGGCCCCCTTGGCCGCGGTGCGGACCAGGACGAGGCCGCCGTTCGGACCGGGAACCGCGCCCTTGATGAGCAGCAGACCCTTCTCCGCGTCAACGGCGTGGACGGTCAGGTTCTGGGTGGTGACCCGCTCGTTGCCCATGCGGCCTGCCATGCGCAGGCCCTTGAACACCCGGCCGGGAGTGGCGCAGCCGCCGATGGAGCCGGGAGAGCGGTGCTTGCGCTGGGTGCCGTGTCCGGCGCCGAGGCCACGGAAGTTGTGGCGCTTCATCACACCGGCGAAGCCCTTGCCCTTGCTCTTGCCGGTGACGTCGACCTTGCCGCCGGCCTCGAAGGTCTCGGCGGTCACTTCCTGGCCGAGGGTGTACTCGCTCGCGTCGGCGGTACGGATCTCGACGAGGTGGCGCCGGGGGGTGACGTCGGCCTTGGCGAAGTGGCCCTTGAGGGGCTTGTTCACCTTGCGCGGGTCGATCTCGCCGAAGGCGATCTGGACGGACTCGTAGCCGTCGCGGTCACCGCTGCGGACCTGGGTCACGACGCAGGGACCGGCCTTGACCACGGTCACCGGGACGACACGGTTGTTCTCGTCCCATACCTGGGTCATGCCGAGCTTCTCGCCCAGGATGCCCTTGATGTTCTTGGTCGTCATCGTTGGTCAGCCCGCCTTCTCAGAGCTTGATCTCGATGTCGACGCCCGCCGGGAGGTCGAGGCGCATCAGCGAGTCAACGGTCTTGGGGGTCGGGTCGAGGATGTCGATGAGCCGCTTGTGCGTGCGCATCTCGAAGTGCTCGCGCGAGTCCTTGTACTTGTGCGGCGACTTGATGACGCAGTACACGTTCTTCTCGGTGGGCAGCGGCACCGGGCCCGCGACCGACGCACCAGTACGGGTCACCGTCTCGACGATCTTCTTCGCCGAGGAGTCGATGACCTCGTGGTCGTAGGCCTTGAGCCGGATGCGGATCTTTTGTCCCGCCATGGCTGCTTCTTAGTCCTGTCTCTCGTTGAACGCTCTGGAACCCGGTGGTCCGACGGTCTTCCCCCTCCGACCCACGCGGTCGGGCGTGTCGCTCCCCGCTCGCATGCGTGTCCACCTGTGGACATCCCTTGCAAGGGGTGCGATCGACGATCCGACGACCACGGGCCGGGGACGAGGACCAGCCGATCCGTCCACCGGGTGCCTGGCCGGCGCCCCGCTGACGCTTCCCGGAAGATTCCCGTACGTCCGCCTCAGCGCTGCGATCTGGGCCGATGGCCCGTGACGCAGTTGGGGCGACGAGTACTGTGGGACTCGCTTCCGGTCCCCCCGGCGGGAGGCGCGCAGCATCGGCACTCAACCGAGCAACCCCGATAGTCTGCCATATACGCCGGGGCCAGGGCCAATCGAGCCGGGGATCTTACCCCGTGAGAGTGCCGGCCCAAACGGATGGGCTACGCCGCGGGTGACGCGGGCCACGTCCCCGGGTCACCTCAGCCGGCGTTTCCCCTCTTCAGGAGGGTGCGAGCGTGCGCCCGGGACCGCGACGCCTCCCACCGTCCGCCTCGCTCCTTCCGTCTCTCTCCGTCCACCGTCCACCTCTCGGCGTCCACCGTCCGCTGCGGCGAGGTCCTCGGCGAGCAACGGACACGGGCCGGGACGCTCGGGCCGGGGGGCCGGGCGCTCGGTCGGCGCGCGCCGGGGGGCGGGGCCGCGGGCCGGAACTGGGGCCGGGCGCCGGCGCCGGGGCCGGGCGCCGGGGCCGGATGCCGGGTGGGTGCCGGGACCGCTCCTCCGCGACCGGGCACCTGATATGTTGTCCTGAGCTGTCATGCTTCCCGGCGCAGGGACTCCTCCCGCCCAGGGAGGCTTTTTTTGTGTCCCGAACCAGTGGAGGAGCCATGTCAGAGATCACCGTCCGCCCCGCGCAACCCGCCGACCGCCCCGTTCTGGAACGGCTCTGGCCGCTGTTCCGGCACGACATGGCCGAGTTCGGCGGGCCGCTGCCGGCCCCGGACGGGACGTACCGCAGGGAGCGCCTCGACGCGGCGCTCGCGGGTGGCCCGGACTGGGCCGCGTACCTGCTGGTCAGCGGCGAGCGGCCGGCCGGGTTCGCGTTCGTGCGCGGGCTGAGCGGGTCGACGTACGTGCTGAACAGCTTCTTCGTGGCGCGCGGCGCGCGCCGGGCCGGAGTGGGGCTGCGGGCCGTCCAGGATGTCGTGGCGCGGCATCCGGGCGCGTGGGAGGTGGCGTTCCAGGACGCCAACACCGGCGCCGTCCGCTTCTGGCGGCGGGTCGCCACCGCGATCGCCGGGGACGCGTGGACCGAGGAGCACCGGCCCGTGCCGGGGCGCCCGGAGGTCCCGCCGGACGCCTGGATCTCCTTCGACGTCCCGGGCGCGGCCGGCGCGGGCGGGCGCTGAGAGGGGTGCACGGCCGGCCCCGGCCGGTTCGGGGCGGGGCCGGGGCCGGCCGTGCGGTCGGGTCAGCGGGTCGGGGCGTATGCCCGCCGGCCCGGTCTGCGGCGGTCGCCGGGCCCTGCCCGTGCGACCGCGTCACCCCGTGTCCGAGCAGGTCGAAGACGGGTCAGTGCAGCATGCGGCTCTCCGGCGGTCCGAGGTACGTGGGTTCGAGACCGCCCGTGTCCACCACCAAACGCTGAAGGACGACGGTCGGGTCGACCATCCAGAACGAGAGCCGGTGCACCCCCGCCCGGGCGACGGTGTGGGTGGTGGCGGTCCGGTTCACGTTGTCGGAGGTGTTGCGCGCCCAGCGCATGTTCATCAGCCCGTCGTCGGCCCCGGTAGCCGCGATGACGTCGACGGTCTGCGGAGCGTCGTCGTCGAAGGAGACCGCGTAGCTCAGGCCGTCCCTGGCGAGGGCCGGGTTGCGCGGCGAGAGGTACGCCCAGACCGTCACTTCGCCGGGCGTCAGCACGCTCACCTCGTACTCCAGGCGCGGCGAGGACCCGCCGGGAGTCTGCCGGGCCGCCGTGACCGGGGTGGGCGTCATGCCAGCGCCGGTGCGCCCGATACGGTCGATGCGCCGCCAGCCGACACCGCCGGCGCCGACCACGCGGGTGGCGTGCTCCGCGTCGACGGCGATGTACCCGCCCGCCTCCACGAAGCCGCGCAGCCCGGGCACGGCCGGCGGGTCGGCGATCGCGGTGACCGTGACGGCGGCCCCGTCCGGACCGTGCACCACGATGCCGGCCCGGGTCCGCCGCCGCGGCGCCTTCGCCCAGTCGACGGTGACGGTGACCCTGGTCTGCTGCCGCACCGTGCCGTGCGGGCGGTCCACGTCGATCCAGGGCACGGTGGGCTCGACGCGGTACTCGAAGGGGCGGCCGCCGCGGTCGAAGACCTCGATGTACTGGTCGGGCCGGCTCTGGTGGGGGCTGAAGACCGGCAGCACCGGCTCCGTCCGCGCCTTGGGCCACCAGGCGGCCGACCCGTCGATCGCCACGCCCATCCGGGGCCCCGCGCCGGCGTCGTCACCGGACTCCGCGGGCAGCTCGATCCGCCTGACCGCGGGGAAGAGCACATCGGGGATCGCGACGTTGTCGATCTCCGGCTGCTGCCAGGGCGCGTTGGGCCCGTACCGCTCGACGTCCCCGTAGTCGATGTGCGGCTGGGTCATGAAGCCCCGCCACTTACCGCCCGCGATCTTGGTGTTGAAGCGGTCGTTCAGCGCGAAGTCGTCCCTGAGGCGGGCCTCGGCCGCGCTCGCGAGGTCGTTGGTGGCGGCGCGGCCCTGCTCGGCGTAGAGCAGGTTGGTGAACTCCGCCTCCCGCAGGACGTACAGGTTGGCGGTGGCCTGCACCTCGTAGCCGACCAGCTCGTACCAGGCGTCCTGGTCGGCCTCCGGCAACCGCCGGGCGACGGCCTCGGCACGCTTCGCCAGCCTCCGCCACTCCTCGGTGACCCGCTCCAGCTCCCGGTGCGCGGTCATCGAGAACGGCGTGGCCCGGTCGTCGTAGACGACGGCGGTCTCGTCGTGTGCCGGGTCCTTGGCCGCGTCCAGGCTGATCCTGCGGTTGAGCAGCTCCGGCTTGCGGCGCGACTGGAGCTGGGCGTAGTCGGCCAGGACGGCGGCGATGGCCCCGGCCTGGGCCTCGCCGAAGTTCTGCCGGGCGTAGCGCCGCTCCCACTCGGGCAGCGCGTCCAGGTCCCAGCGGTCCGGGTTCCAGGCGTAGTCCAGGAAGAACTGGGTGGGCAGCTCGTTGCCCTTGAGGTCGCCCGCGTTCGCCACCCACAGGCCGTGGTTGCCGTAGGCGATGGCCTGGTGGAGCTGGTCCCACATGTTCGGCAGCGAGGTGGTGTCCACCCATTTGTAGTTGCGGCCGACCCCCACGTAGTCGAAGTGGTAGTACAGCCCGTAGCCGCCGGGGCGTGCGGGTTCGGCCGGATCCGGGTGCATCCGGATGTTGGCCCAGTTGTCGTCGGTGAGGACGACCGTGACGTCCTCGGGGGCGCGCAGGCCGCGCTCCCAGTAGCGCTGCACCTCCTTGTAGAGCGTCCACACCTGCGGAACGGTGGTGACGTCCCTGCCCGTGACCTCGGCGAGGATGCTCCGCTGGGTTTCCAGGATCTCCCGCATCAGGTCGATGCCGTCGCCGTCCGGCAGACTCGTGTCGCCGTTGCCTCGCATACCGAGCGTGACGACGCCCTCGAAGCCCTGGTCGACCATCCGCCGGATGCCGTCACGCCAGTACTTCCTGATCGCGTCGGCGTTGTTGCGGAAGGACCACTCGCCGGTGCCGCCGTAGGGGTCGTGGCCCGGGGTGGTGATCGTGCCGTCCTTGTCCCGGACGGCGGGGACCGCGTGGCGGTTCCACTCCTCGATGCCGCGCATCATGGGCGCCTCGTGCGAGGTGCCCATGACGATCCCGTACTCCTTGGCGCGTGCGTGGTTGTCCGGATCGTCCTCGGCGAAGGCCCGGCCCCAGACCGCCGGCCACAGGTAGTTGCCCTTGAGCCGCAGCAGCACCTCGAAGACCTTGGCGTAGAAGTCGGCGTTGAAGCCGCCCTCGAAGCCCTCCGCCTTGCCCGGCCCGAAGTAGGCGGGGGCCCAGGTCCCCAGGGCCGGGTTCTCGTCGTTGATGAAGACGCCGCGGTACTTCACCGCCGGCGTGCCCTGGGTATGGACACCGGGCAGGACGTAGAGCGCGTCGCGGTGCACCGGGCGGACGTCGTCCCACCAGTACCAGGGCGAGACGCCGATGCCGAGGCTGACGTCGTAGGCGCCGAAGATGGTGCCGCGCTGGTCGCTGCCCACGATGACCAGGGCCCGGTCCACCCCGGCGAGCGGGCGCTCGACCACGGCCTCCAGCGAGGTCTCCCACCTGCCCTCGATCCCGCTCACATCGAGCTTGCCCGCGTCGACCAGGGCGTCGACCAGCGGGCTGCGGCCGAGGGTGCCGACGATCACGATCTCCCGGGCATCCGATCCCGAATGTTTCGGGGTCCCCGCGCCCCGGGGGGCCTTGTGCACGGCCGGTCGGACACCGGTGACCCGTTCGATGTCGTCCCGCAGATCGGCGACGACACGCCGGACGCCCGGGTGGTCGTCCGCGCTCACCACCAGGGGCGCCGCCGTCCTGCTCCGGACCAGCGCGAAGGCGCCGGGCCGCGGCGTGAACGAGACGTAGGCGCCGGGGTCGGTGGGGCGCGGCGAGGAGCCGCCCGCCGGCTCCTGGGCGGCGGCGCGGGCCGTCCCGGCCAGGCCCGGGACGGATCCGAGGGCGCCCAGGGCCAGGGCGCCGCCGGCGCCCGCGCCGATGACCGCTCTGCGACCGGGCGGCCGCTGGGTGTGGCTGTCCATCGGGCTCCTCCGTCTCCCAGGGGGCCGTGCCCTACGGGTCGCTCCCGCCGCACCGCGGGCCGCTTCCCGCGGGCCGCGCCCGGCGCCCGCGACCGAGGGACATCCTGGTGCGGAACCTTCACCGAAACAATGGAAAGGTCACACCGAAAGTTTTTCGTCGACGCGGACCTGAGACGGGTACGGCCCGAGGTGGAAGGCACGAGGCGGAGGCGGCACGAGGTGAAGGGCGGACAGGGAGTGGGAGCGAAGACGGGGTGCCCGGAAGGACTGAGCGGCGCCACTGATCGCACCATGAGTGCGACACGCACGCCGCGTCGGCTCAGATGGCCGGAGCAACGCACAACGCACTCGTGAAACAGCGAGGACCCGCACGACCGGAGTCGTGCGGGTCCTCGTGGCCCTCGGGGCCTCACGGCCCCGCGAGTGTCAGCCGAAGCTCACTTGACGATCTTGGTGACCTGGCCGGCGCCCACCGTACGACCACCCTCACGGATGGCGAACTTCAGGCCCTCCTCCATGGCGACGGGCTGGATCAGCTCGACGCGCATCTCGGTGTTGTCGCCCGGCATGACCATCTCGGTGCCCTCGGGGAGGTTCACCACACCGGTCACGTCCGTCGTACGGAAGTAGAACTGCGGGCGGTAGTTGTTGAAGAACGGGGTGTGGCGACCACCCTCGTCCTTCGACAGGATGTACGCCTGCGCCTCGAACTCCGTGTGCGGGGTGACCGAGCCCGGCTTGATGATGACCTGGCCGCGCTCGACGTCCTCGCGCTTGATGCCGCGGAGCAGCAGACCGACGTTCTCACCGGCCTGGCCCTCGTCGAGCAGCTTGCGGAACATCTCGATGCCGGTGACCGTGGTCGAGGTCTTCTCCGGCTTGATGCCGATGATGTCCACGGTCTCGTTGACCTTGAGGATACCGCGCTCGATACGACCGGTGACGACCGTGCCACGACCGGTGATCGTGAAGACGTCCTCGATCGGCATCAGGAACGGCTTGTCGACATCGCGCTCCGGCTCGGGGATGGACTCGTCCACGGCCTTCATCAGGTTGAGGACGGACTCGCCCCACTCCTTGTCGCCCTCCAGGGCCTTCAGAGCGGAGACCTTGACGACCGGAACGTCGTCGCCGGGGAACTCGTACTCGGAGAGGAGCTCACGGACCTCGAGCTCGACGAGCTCCAGGATCTCCTCGTCGTCCACCATGTCGGCCTTGTTCAGGGCGACCACGATGTACGGCACGCCGACCTGGCGGGCCAGGAGCACGTGCTCCTTGGTCTGCGGCATCGGGCCGTCGGTCGCGGCGACCACCAGGATCGCGCCGTCCATCTGGGCGGCACCGGTGATCATGTTCTTGATGTAGTCCGCGTGACCGGGGCAGTCGACGTGGGCGTAGTGACGCGTCTCGGTCTGGTACTCGACGTGCGCGATGGAGATGGTGATACCGCGCTGGCGCTCCTCAGGAGCCTTGTCGATCTGGTCGAAGGCCGAGGCCTCGTTCAGGTCCGGAAACGCGTCGTGAAGCACCTTGGTAATGGCGGCCGTGAGGGTCGTCTTACCGTGGTCGATGTGACCGATGGTGCCGATGTTGACGTGCGGCTTAGTCCGCTCGAACTTCGCCTTCGCCACTGGGGTCCTCCTGTGGAGTGGTTCTGTACGCCTTACTTCATCGGCGCCAGGTGATCTTTGCTGGAAAGCCGGGGCCTGGAGCATTCCGCCGGGATTGCGGTGGAATGCCCCAAGGGCTCCCGAGTCAAGCCTAAAGCGTGTGACCGGCCGAACGGGCCGTGCTACTCGCCCTTGGCCTTCGCGATGATCTCCTCGGCGACGTTCCGCGGAACCTCGGCGTAGGAGTCGAACTGCATCGAGTAGCTTGCGCGACCCGACGTCTTGCTGCGGAGGTCGCCGACGTAGCCGAACATCTCCGACAGCGGCACCAGACCCGTGACGAGCTTGGCACCGTGGCGGTCCTCCATGGACTGGATCTGACCGCGCCGGGAGTTGATGTCGCCGATGACGTCGCCCATGTAGTCCTCGGGCGTGGTCACCTCGACCTTCATCATCGGTTCGAGCAGGGCCGGGGACGCCTTGCGCGCGGCCTCCTTGAAGGCCATCGAGCCGGCGATCTTGAAGGCCATCTCGGAGGAGTCGACCTCGTGGTAGGCACCGTCGAGCAGGATGACCCGGACACCCGTGAGCGGGTAGCCGGCGAGCACGCCGAACTCCATGGCCTCCTGGCAGCCCGCGTCCACGGACGGGATGTACTCCCGCGGGATGCGGCCACCGGTGACCTTGTTCTCGAACTCGTAGCCATCGCCGTCGAGCGGCTCGACCGCGATCTGCACCTTGGCGAACTGGCCGGAGCCACCCGTCTGCTTCTTGTGGGTGTAGTCCAGCCTGTCGACCGACTTGCGCAGCGTCTCGCGGTAGGCGACCTGGGGCTTGCCAACGTTCGCCTCGACCTTGAACTCGCGGCGCATCCGGTCCACCAGCACGTCGAGGTGGAGCTCGCCCATGCCGGAGATGATCGTCTGCCCGGTCTCCTCGTCGGTCTTGACGCGGAAGGACGGGTCCTCCTCGGCCAGGCGCTGGATGGCGACACCCAGCTTCTCCTGGTCGCCCTTCGACTTGGGCTCGATGGCGACCTCGATCACCGGCGCCGGGAAGTCCATCGACTCCAGGATCACCGGGTTCGCCGGGTCGCAGAGCGTCTCACCGGTGGTGGTCTGCTTCAGGCCCATGACGGCGATGATGTCACCGGCGCCCACCGACTCGATCTCCTCACGCTTGTTCGCGTGCATGCGGTAGATCTTGCCGATGCGCTCCTTCTTGCCCTTGACCGAGTTCTGCACCTGGGAGCCCGCGCTGAGGCGGCCCGAGTAGACCCGGACGAAGGTGAGCTTGCCGAGGTGCGGGTCGCTCGCGATCTTGAACGCCAGTGCCGACAGCGGCTCCTCGTCGGAGGGCTTGCGGCGGATGATCTCGTCGGGGTCGGAGACCGCGTGGCCCTCGATCGCCTCGATGTCGAGCGGCGACGGAAGGTAGCGGACGACCGCGTCGAGCAGCGGCTGGACGCCCTTGTTCTTGAACGCGGTACCGCAGAAGACGGGGGTGACGGTCGTGCCGCCGCCCTTGCCGGAGTTGATGGTGACCCGGCGGATCGCCGCGTAGAGCTGCTCCTCGGTGGGCTCCTCGCCCTCCAGGTACAGCTCCATCATCTCCTCGTCGTTCTCCGCGACGGCCTCAAGGAGCTTGCCGCGCCACTCGTCGGCAGCCTCCTGGTGGGTGTCGGGGATGTCGACGACGTCGTAGGCCTCACCGAGCGCGGTCTCGGCTGACCACACCAGGGCCTTCATGCGGATCAGGTCCACAACGCCCTTGAAGTCCGCTTCGGCGCCGATCGGCAGCTGCATCACCAGCGGGGTCGCGCCCAGCCGGTCGATGATCATGTCGACGCAGCGGTGGAACTCGGCACCGGTGCGGTCGAGCTTGTTGACGAAGCAGATGCGCGGCACGCCGTAGCGGTCCGCCTGACGCCACACGGTCTCGGACTGCGGTTCGACACCGGCGACACCGTCGAACACCGTCACGGCACCGTCGAGCACGCGCAGTGAGCGCTCCACCTCGACCGTGAAGTCGACGTGACCCGGGGTGTCGATGATGTTGATGGTGTTGTCTACGTCCTCGAGCGGCCAGTGACAGGTGGTGGCAGCAGACGTGATCGTGATGCCACGCTCCTGCTCCTGCTCCATCCAGTCCATGGTGGCAGCGCCGTCATGGACCTCACCGATCTTGTAGGAGACACCGGTGTAGTACAGGATCCGCTCGGTGGTCGTCGTCTTGCCCGCGTCGATGTGTGCCATGATCCCGATGTTGCGGACCCTGGCCAGGTCAAGCGAAGTGGTAGCCATAAGGCTTCAGTCTTCTCTCGGTTCTCGATGTGGGGTGTGCGACTACCAGCGGTAGTGCGCGAAGGCCTTGTTGGACTCGGCCATCTTGTGCGTGTCCTCGCGCTTCTTCACGGCTGCGCCGAGGCCGTTGGAGGCGTCGAGCAGCTCGTTCAGCAGACGCTCGGTCATGGTCTTCTCGCGACGGGCGCGGGAGTAACCGACCAGCCAGCGCAGCGCCAGCGTGTTGGCGCGGCCCGGCTTGACCTCGACCGGAACCTGGTAGGTCGCGCCGCCGACTCGGCGGGACTTGACCTCAAGGGTCGGCTTGATGTTCTCGAGGGCGCGCTTGAGGGTGATGACCGGGTCGTTGCTGGTCTTCTCGCGCAGCCCCTCCATGGCGCCGTAGACGATGCGCTCGGCGGTGGAGCGCTTGCCGTTCAGCAGCACCTTGTTGATCAGGGACGTCACCAGAGGAGAGCCGTAGACCGGGTCGATGATGACCGGACGCTTCGGGGCGGGGCCCTTACGAGGCATTCTTACTTCTCCTTCTTGGCGCCGTAGCGGCTGCGGGCCTGCTTGCGGTTCTTGACACCCTGGGTGTCAAGGGAGCCACGGATGATCTTGTAACGAACACCCGGCAGGTCCTTCACACGGCCGCCGCGCACGAGCACGATCGAGTGCTCCTGAAGGTTGTGTCCCTCACCCGGGATGTAGGCCGTGACCTCGATACCGGAGGTCAGACGCACACGCGCGACCTTCCGCAGCGCCGAGTTCGGCTTCTTCGGGGTGGTCGTGAACACACGCGTGCAGACGCCACGGCGCTGGGGGGAACCATCCAGTGCGGGCGTCTTGTTCTTCTCGACCTTGTCCTGCCGGCCCTTGCGGACCAGCTGCTGGATCGTAGGCACTACTTCTCCGGTTTCTGTGTGCCGATGGGTAAAGCTAACCTGGAACTTCGCCGACCCACGCGGTCGGGTGTGTCGAATGCTGCGGGCTCCCCCCGGAAGGGAGGAAGAGCACAGAATCACGGTGGCCCGCTTCAGGCTCTCCGCACGGTTTCAAGGCACGCACGAGAGCCAGGGCACACCCCAGGCACAAGGTCTGAGCGTACCTAGCTCGTCGAGTTCGGTCAAAACGAATAGGCCCCGCCAATAGGGGGTGCGTCGGCGGACCTGCCGTGCGGTTCCGTACGGGCCGCGCCGTGGGTACGAACAGGGACAGGGCTCCGGTGCGGATGGGCAGGCCGCCCCAGTCCCACAGAGCCACCATCTGCCCCCGACGGATGGGAACCCATGCGATCGCCGTGCACACCCTGGGCAGCCGACGACGGTACGAACGGCGGCTTACCGGGGGAACGCTCTCCGTGGGGGCGGTATTCCGGGGAGCGGGAGAGCGAGGGCCTGGACGACCGCGTTCCCTTTCTCGCCCGGCTCGAGGCTGAGGACCGCTCCGCACTACTGAAACTCGGCGGCGATACGGGGTTCACTCCGCGCTCGACCCTACTGCGGCAGAACGAGCCCTCGTCGCATGTGCTCTTCATCGTCCAGGGCTGGACGAAGGTGACGGCCGCGGCCCCGAACGGGTACGAGGCCCTGCTCGCCCTGCGGGGCCCCGGTGACATCGTGGGCGAGTCGGCGGCGCTGACGGGACGGCGGCGATCCGCGACGGTGACCGCACTGGAGGACGTGCGCACCGTCACCGTCGAGCGCGAGCGCTTCATCACGTTCCTGGCGACCTCGCCCAGCGTGTCCTTCGCGCTCCTCGGACTGACGTCCGACCGCACCCGCGCCGGGGACCGGCGGCGTCTGCAGTTCGCCGCCATGAGCGTACGGGAGCGGTTCGCCACCCTGCTGCTCGATCTGGTCCGCACGCACGGCAGGCGCACGGCCGACGGCATCGAGGTGGCGGTGCCACTGAGCAAACAGGAGCTCGCCGGCTCGGTGGGGGCCTCACGGGAGATGGTGCAGCGGCTGCTGAAGGAGTTGCGGGACAGGGGAGCGGTGGCCACGGGCCGCCGCGAAATGCTGATCATGCGTCCGGACCTGTTGCGCCGGATCGCCCGCGCGGAGGGATAGCAGCCGACCCGCCCGGGACCGTTTCTGCTCCCTCTCCGGCCGCCTGGTGTGACTCGGCATCGCCGGCCCCCACACGCACCGTCGCCCAGCGCGACCCCCTATGTGGAAACGGTCACAGTCCGAGTGCGTCATACGACCTCACGCCCGGCTCGTCCAGGAAGCCACTCTGGCGCCACCCATCGGCAACCGAGAGGCACTCCGTGAACGCCACCCTCAATCGCACCATTCTGCTCTTCGACATCGAGAGGTTCAGTCACCGTGACGATGTCGAGCAGACCTACCTGCGGCGCATGCTCTACGGCATCGCCGACCGGATCCTGGAGAACGCGGGCATCGACGAGAGCCTGCGCAACCGTGAGGACCGCGGCGACGGCCTCCTGGAACTGATCGATCCCAACGCCCCCCTCGTCGAGCTGCTGCGTGCCGTCCTCACCGAGGCGCCCTCCGAACTGCGCGCGGTGAACCGAGTGACGTCGAGCTCCGCCCAGATCCGGCTACGCGTCGTGGTCGCCACCGGATACGTCGCCTACGACGGGCACGGCTGGGTCGGATCCGATCTCAACCACGCCTTCCGCCTCCTCAACGCAGACGAGCTCCGCGATGCGCTGAAGGAACGGTCCGACGACTTCGTGCTCTGCGTCTCGGACGGCGTCCACCACGGCATCGTCCGCCATGACCACCGCGGCATCCCTGCGGACGACTTCCATCCCGTCACCCTCGGCAGCGCCAACGGCCCGCTGGGCGCCTGGGTGCACGGACACGTCCCGGCGAGCGTCCGTGGACGTGCGCCGTCCGGACCCGGCAGCGCGCGGAACCTCCCGGTCGGCGAAGACGGCCCAGGGGCCACGGGCCCCCGCACCACCGCCTTCGGCGGATCCCAGGTCAACGGCGACCAGATCGGTGTCGGCGGCGGTACCGTCCACGGGGACCTGGTGATCGGCGAAGCCGCGTTCCGCAAGCACTCCCGAGGTGAGAACAGGTGAGCACCGCGGCGCCGGCCGAGGCGCCGTCGGCCTCCGCGGACGGGAACGCCGATGCGGGCAGGCCGCCCGGCGACGGTGGGAACACGGAGGCCGGCGAAGAGCGGGATCGGCCCCAGGACGCCTGGTCCGCCCGCCGCGACCTGCGCAACCACATCCCCCGCCAGCTCCGCCCAGCAGGGGGCGCGAGCTACGGGGGAGGTCAGGTCGGCGGCGACCAGTTCGGAGTCAGCGGCGGCAGCGTGGCCGGTGACGTCCTGGTCGGCGGTACCAAGACGGAGATCCACTATCAGTTCGCCGTGGATTCGTCCTCCGTGACGGCGGGCGAAGTGCCCCCCGTCACGCTGGAGCGAATCGCCAGGTCCTTCGTCTCCGACGAGACCGCATTCGCCCGACTTGCCGGCCGTCTGCGCGACGAGCGCTTCCTCGTCCTGACCGGCGCGGCGTTCACGGGGCGGCGGACCGCTGCCCTGATGCTGCTGAGGCACCTCGGCGCCGCGCCCGTGCGCATCCTCGATCCGGTCACCACTCCCACTGCGCTCACCCGTCAACTGAAGGATCGCGGGGACGCACCTCAGGGCCTCCTCCTGTGCGACCCCGACTACGGCGGAGACCAGCCCCTGCGAGAACCCCACCTCCTCGCCGCCCGCGAGGAGCTCATCACCAGGAACGCTTATCTGATCGTCACCATGGGGCCGACGACGCGGCTCGCCGACGTACCCGTGGAAACGTGGTCCCCACCCTCGCCCGCCGACGTACTCGCCGCACACCTTCGGGCGCAGACGGACGAGCGGACCACTCGGCGTCTGCTCCGCCATGAGGCTGCGGTCAAGGCCCTCGCCGACGAAGACACCCACCAGTTGCGCGAGATCGCCGCCCTTGCGGAGGCCCTCCTGCGGCACGAGCGGGGGGAGGGCCATGCGGAACTCTCGGAATTCGCACGCAAGATCGTCGAGGATCAGGTCCGGGAGTGGTTCGAGGAAGACGAAGAGAACGTCCCCCTGCGCGAGAAGGCCTTCCTCATCGCGCTCGCCGTCTTCGACGGTGGTCCCTACGCCCTGACGGCGGAGGTCGCCGACGTGCTCTACGAGCTGCTTCAAGAGACCCAGGCCTCTGGCCTGCGGCCGGAGATCCCCATCTTCGGGACGCACATCGGCAAGCGCCTCCAGCTCGCCCGGGCCAAGCTCTTTCGCGCGCGGGAGGACACCGACTGGGGCCCGGTCGAACAGACCAAGGCGGCCTACCGCGACGAGAAGGCCGCACTGGTCCTGCTGCGCGAGGTCTGGACGGGCCACCCCTCGGCACGCCCCGCTCTCGTCAAATGGCTCCAGGCGCTCGTGGCCGACGGGCGCCCCCTTGTCCGTACGCGAGCGGCGTACTCCGCCGCGGCACTGGCCCGCATGGACCTGCCGTCGGCCATGGCCCTGGTCATCGAGAAGTGGGCGTCTTCGCACCTCTTCCGGCAACGGAACGCCGCGACCAACGCACTCGCCCTGGCGCACGACCTGGGGACGCCCAACATCCCCCGCATCCTCGACGATTGGTGCGACCGCGAGGACGAAGGACTGTGCTGGACCGCCATCCGCGCCCTCGCCCTCATCGGCCCGGCGGACCCGGAACACAGCCTCGCGGCCCTGCGCAAGGCCGCTCGCAGGCTCTACGAGAGCAACGAGGCCAAGGAAAGGGAGCGGGACCGGGCCAGGGTCGATGACCGGGACAGGGAGCGTGGCCAGCAGGACGGGCAAGAGGGCCCGGGCCGGCACCCGATCCGGCACCCCCGCCCAGAGGAGCCGGCGGCCGAGGCAGGAAGGAAGCCCAATCCGAAGATCGCCCAAGCTCTCGCGGAATCGGTCGACCTGCTGCTCCTGTCCGAGGCGAAGGACACCGTACTCGCCGACCTCATCAGGACCCGGGAAGTCGACGACCCGGTACGGAACATGACGCTCAGCGGTTTCCTGAGCGCTTGCGCCCACGTCGGAGAGGCGGAGGACGACGGGCGGCCCCTCATCCTGAGCTGGTACGCCGCGTCTTCGAGTGCCGCCCCCGCACTGGCGATGTTGTGGCGCGGGGCTCTCGGCTCAAGGCAGCACACCACGACCGCGCTCAGCCGGATGCGCCAGTGGGTTCTGCTGGCGGACCGCGTCCCAGAGGTGGAAGGCATGCTCACCGAACTGCTGCCGGCTCTGGTGACCACGGGAACCGAGCACCGGCGGCTGAGCCATCTGCTACGCACCATGCCGGGCGAGGAAGGTGGGGCACCGCCGCTCGCCGCGCACCGCCTGCTCGCCGTGCTCGACGCCCACCGGTCACCCTCGGCCCAAGGAGTGCACCATGGCTGACCGGCCACAACCGGAATGGCGGCAGGACGCCGACCGGCACAGCCTGCTGATCGACCCGGTACTCACCGTCCGGCAGCTCTCCCCCTTCGGGTTCTCGCGCACGGCGCACAGCCGTATCGATCACGCCCTCGTCTTCGCCACGGCTGGGGGCGCGTACAAGCCGTACCTTCCCCCCGTCCGACCGACGCGCCGCGAGACGGCTGCCAAGCGCTTCGTCGCGGTGTACGAGGTCGACATGGGAGTCCACCGGGTCCGTGCGAGGTTGAAACTGCCCAGTTGCAACGACGCCTTGGAGTTCGAGGCCGAAGTCGAGCTCACGTGGCAGGTCGACCGGCCCGAGGAGTTCGTACGGTGCGGGCAGCGCAACGTTCCCGACCTGCTGCTGCACGAGCTGCAGCGGGCGGCGCGACCCGTGAGCCGCGACTTCCCGATCGAACAGAGCGCGGAGGCCGAGGCCGAGTTGTCCCTGGCGCTGGAGAAGAACGGTTCCCTCGGCGCCGAGGCCGGCCTCAGGTCCCAGTGCACCCTGAGACTCAGCCGTGACCAGGGCAGCGTCGAGCACGAGAGGCGTCTCCTGGCCATCGACCAGTTGTCCCTGGAGGAGAAGCGGAAGGCCGGTCACGAGGTCGAACTTCAGCAATGGGAGCGACAGAAGATCGACTTCTACCGGCACTACCTGGAACAGCGCGGTGTGGCGCCTTGGGCGTTGCAGGTCATGAAGCAACCGGAGGACCTCGCCGGCGTGATGGACAAGATGCAGGCACATCAGATGCACCACCTGCAGAAACAGCTCGACCTCGTCAACGGGCTGCTCAGCCAGGGGAAGGTGGAGAACCACGAGCTCGAGGCGCCCCTACGCCACGCGCTCACCTTCATTCAGTCGGTCCTCGGCTCGGGCTTGACCGACCTGCCCCCGCACGGGCCCGAGGACGATCCGCTGCCGCTTCCCGGCAGTCGGGCCCCGCACGGATTCCACCCGGGAGGGAAGACGCCGTGACCGCGTCCGGCCCTCCGCCCCCCGGAGTCCGCACCGCTGAGCGTCTGCTCGGTGAGCTGAGAGGTGAGGTCTCCCGAGCCGACACGAAGGCATCGATCATCGTCGCCGCACTCGCCATCGCCCTGGGGTCTGCCCTCGGCCTCTCCGCGAGCCGTGACGGCTCTCCCCGGTTCCTCTCCCCACCGGGGGCCGCCGTGTGGTGGGCGGGGACCGCCTGCCTCGCCGTGTCGCTGCTGTCCGTGCTGTTCGCGGTCCTCCCCCGCTACCGGACCCGCGGCTGGTCCCCAGGTGATCCACTCACCTACTTCGGCGACGTGCGTCAGGCAGCCCGCGCGGGTCGGCTCGAGGACGCGCTGGCCGTGACCGAGCGGGAGCCGCTCTCGGCGCTGACCGCTGCCCTGGCGGAGAACAGCCGCATCGCCGCACGCAAGCACCAGTGCATCCGGATCGGCCTCATGGCCTTCTGCGCTGGTGCCGTCCTGCTGCCGACGGCGCTCGTCGCCGGCTGATCCCGTCGCCGGCTGATCCTGGTCGCCGGGCTGTCCCGCTCCGGCGCTTCGCTGCCCAGCCCACCGTCACGAGGGACCCGTCATGACATCGCCTTCCAAGGACCTCCCCTTTCCCCCGTCCATCAGTACACCTCACGAAACCTCCGCCCCGGGCCCCGCGGAGCCGTACGCTCCACCGCCGTCGTACGTCCTCCTTCCTCTCGGTCCAAAGGAGTCGTCCGGCCCCGTCGCGGCCCCGTCCGGGCGGATCCACCTGGCCAAACGACAGCGGCAGATGGACACGGCCGCTGTCGGCACCCTGCTGCTGTACGTTCCCAACTTCCTCTGCAGCCTGCTGGTGATGGGCCTGGTGCCGCTGGCCCTGGGGACCGCGGGCCTGCTCGTCCCCGTGGCCTGGCTGCTGAGCGGCATCCTGGTCTTCTGGCGCAGGGCCGAGAGCTTCATCGCCCACCGGCTGATGAAGGTGCGAAGGCCCACCCCGGACGAGCGGGCCAGGCTGGAGCCGGCGTGGTGCGCGGTGACCGCGCGGGCGGGCGTCCACATGGACAGCTACGAACTCTGGGTCGAGGACTCCAATGACCTGAACGCCTCGACCGCCACGGGCCACATCCTCTGTACCACCCGCTTCGCGCTCAGGCACCTGCCGGACGGTGAGCTGGCTGCCGTGCTGGCGCATGAACTGGGGCACCACGTCGGGGGCCACTCGTGGTCCGCTCTGCTCGGTCAGTGGTACGCCGTGCCCGGGCAACTCGTCTGGCGCGGGGTGCGGACGGCAGCCGCGAGATTCCTCAGGGCATCGGGTCTCTTCGTGACCGGTCTCGTGGTACCGGCACTCGCCGTGCTCGCCGTGATGATGGCCGACGCTCTGTACGGGCTGCCGTTCCTCCTGCTGGCGACGCCGTACCTGATCGCGTACGTGCGCCGTCGCGGAGTGCTGCGGGCTGATCGGCACGCAGCGGCTCTCGGCTTCGGGACGATGCTGGTCGCCGCCCTGGAGCGATCGCAGCACGGGGAACGGACAGGGCTCAACGAACTCGTCACGGAGAGTGGCCGCACAGGCAAGGAGAAGGGTGCGCTGCATCGGCTACTCGCCGCCCACCCCGGACCCCGCACCCGTATCCACCACCTCGTCCCGTTTCTGGAGACCGCCGGCTGAGGGACGGCGAGCGAAGGGCGTCAGCCCCCAGGGGAGCGGCCGTCCCCGCGGCGCGTGGACCTCGATCAGCGCAGACGGCCGACGAAGGCGGAGCACACCGCACCGCTGAACGCGAGCGGCGAGCCCGCAGGGCGCTTGCTGTCGCGGAAGGGGACGGGACACGTGCAGCACCCCGTCCGCGCCGTCCACGGCGGGCCGTGCCCACCCGGCGGATCACCGTTGCGCCCGCACCCGGCCCCGGCCCGGGGGGAGCACGGACGCCGCCGAGCCGCTGACCGCACGGGACGGTGCACGGCACGATCGGAGAAGCGCTGTGCGCATGAACGAGCACGCAGGGGACAGCCGTGGCGGACCACCTGCACCGGCTTCCGCCAAGAAGCCTTGGAGGCCACTCCGGCGCCGCCGCACGTCCGCCGGGCCGGCCCGGGCATCGCCGACCGGCTGCCCGGGTTCAGACGGCCGCGGCGATCAGCACCACCACGAAGAGCACCAGGCCCAGCCAGCCGAGCACCACACCCCCGATCGCCATACCGTCGCCCCGCTCGCCCGTGCGCCGGATCTCCCTACGGGCCATGTGCCCGAGGACGACCGCCGGGATCGAGGTGACCCCCACCGTGGCGAACCCGGCCACACCGAACGTCAGCGCGCCGATCGACTTGGGGTTGGTGTCGGACAGCGGCGTCGGCAGGAAGGTCCGCGGCACCGGGGGCGTCGCCGAGGGCTTCGCCGGCGCCGTCTGCTGCGGTACGGGCCCCTGCGGCAGGTCAGCGACGAGAACGCCCAGCTCACCCACGGTGCGGGCCCGATATGCCTGCTCGACCCGCTGCTCGTACTCCCCCTGCTTCAGCCGCCCCTCGGCGAACCCGGCCCGCAGGACATCGACGGCACGCTCCCGGTCGGCGTGTGCGGCCAGCATAGAAGGCTGGGTGCCGCGCTGGGGCGGCCAGGGTGCCGGCCGCCATGCATCACTCCGAGGACCGCGCCGGGACTGCCACGGCGTCGGCTGCCATGAGTAACTCGACATGACACATATCACCCGAAAGAGGAGAAGTATCTCGTTCCTCTCCCTATCATGCGCCTACGCACCGCGGGGCGGCCACCCTGACGAAGGTCAGGGTGGCCGCCCCGCGGATCAGGCAGCCGGACGGTTACTGGTTGTAAGGCCCGTAGTCGTAGTCCTCCAGCGGCACGGCCTGCCCGGACCCCGTGCCGAACGGCGAGTAGTCGATGTCGTCGTAGCCGACGGCCGAGTACATCGCCGCCTTCGCCTCCTCGGTGGGCTCGACCCGGATGTTGCGGTAGCGGGACAGGCCCGTACCGGCCGGGATGAGCTTGCCGATGATGACGTTCTCCTTGAGGCCGATCAGGGAGTCGGACTTGGCGTTGATCGCCGCGTCCGTGAGGACCCTGGTCGTCTCCTGGAAGGACGCCGCCGACAGCCACGACTCCGTGGCCAGCGAGGCCTTGGTGATGCCCATGAGCTGCGGACGGCCGGAGGCCGGGTGGCCGCCCTCCTGGACCACGCGGCGGTTCTCGGTCTCGAACTTCGAGCGCTCGACGAGCTCGCCCGGCAGCAGCTCCGCGTCGCCGGACTCGATGATCGTCACCCGGCGCAGCATCTGGCGGATGATGATCTCGATGTGCTTGTCGTGGATCGACACGCCCTGCGAGTTGTAGACCTTCTGGACCTCGCCGACCAGGTGCACCTGGACCGCGCGCTGGCCGAGGATGCGCAGCACGTCGTGCGGGTTGGTGGCACCCACGGTGAGCTTCTGGCCCACCTCGACGTGTTCGCCCTCGCTCACCAGCAGGCGGGCACGCTTCGAGATCGGGAACGCCGTCTCGTCGCTGCCGTCGTCCGGGGTGACGATGATCTTCTTGGTCTTCTCGGTCTCCTCGATCCGCACCCGGCCGGAGGCCTCGGAGATCGGGGCGACACCCTTCGGGGTACGGGCCTCGAAGAGCTCGACGACACGCGGCAGACCCTGCGTGATGTCGTCACCGGCCACACCACCGGTGTGGAAGGTGCGCATCGTCAACTGGGTGCCGGGCTCACCGATGGACTGCGCGGCGATGATGCCGACCGCCTCACCGATGTCGACCAGCTTGCCGGTGGCCAGCGAGCGGCCGTAGCACATGGCGCAGGTGCCGACGGCGGACTCGCAGGTCAGGACCGAGCGGGTCTTGACCTCCGCGACACCGTGCCGCACCAGCTCGTCGATGAGCACGTCGCCCAGGTCGGTCCCGGCCGGGGCCAGCACCTTGCCCTCAACGACGATGTCCTCGGCGAGGCAGCGCGCGTACACGCTGGTCTCGACGTTGTCCGCCTTGCGCAGGACGCCGTCGGCACCCTGCTCGGCGATGAGCAGCCGCAGACCGCGCTCGGTACCGCAGTCCTCCTCGCGAATGATGACGTCCTGGGAGACGTCGACCAGGCGCCGGGTGAGGTAGCCGGAGTCGGCGGTACGCAGGGCGGTGTCGGCGAGACCCTTACGGGCACCGTGCGTGGAGATGAAGTACTCCAGCACGGACAGGCCCTCGCGGAACGACGCCTTGATGGGACGCGGGATCGTCTCGTTCTTGGCGTTGGACACCAGACCGCGCATACCGGCGATCTGACGCATCTGCATCATGTTGCCGCGCGCACCCGAGTTCACCATCATGAAGATCGGGTTGGTCTTCGGGAAGTTGTCGTTCATCGCCTCGGCGACCTCGTTGGTCGCCTTGGTCCAGATGGCGATGAGCTCCTGGGTGCGCTCGTCCTTGGTGATCAGACCACGCTCGTACTGCTTCTGGACCTTCTCGTCCTGCGCCTCGTAGCCGCGGACGATCTCCTTCTTCGCCTCGGGGACTACGACGTCGGAGATGGCCACGGTGACGCCGGAGCGGGTGGCCCAGTAGAAGCCGGACGCCTTCAGGTTGTCGAGCGTCGCCGCCACGATGACCTTCGGGTAGCGCTCGGCGAGGTCGTTGACGATCTCGGAGAGCTGCTTCTTGCCGACCTCGTAGTCGACGAACGGGTAGTCCTCGGGCAGCAGCTCGTTGAAGAGCGCACGGCCCAGGGTGGTCCTCAGCCGGAACGGGTCGCCCGGCTGCCACTCGCCGATGCCCGCCTCGCCGTCGAACGACGCCACGGTGGCGTCGGCGGCCGGCGGGGTCCAGCCGCGCGGCGGGATGGTGCCCACCGGGAAGCGGATGTCGACCTTCGACTGGAGCGACAGCTCGCCCGCGTCGAACGCCATGATCGCCTCCGCGACCGAGGCGAACGAGCGCTCCTCGCCCACCAGGTCGCGCGCGGAGCCGTCCGTGGTGAGGAAGAACAGCCCCAGCACCATGTCCTGGGTGGGCATGGTCACCGGACGGCCGTCGGCCGGCTTGAGGATGTTGTTCGAGGACAGCATCAGGATGCGGGCCTCGGCCTGCGCCTCCGCGGACAGCGGCAGGTGCACGGCCATCTGGTCACCGTCGAAGTCCGCGTTGAACGCGGTGCACACGAGCGGGTGGATCTGGATGGCCTTGCCCTCGACAAGCTGCGGCTCGAAGGCCTGGATGCCGAGGCGGTGCAGGGTCGGTGCGCGGTTCAGCAGCACCGGGTGCTCGGCGATGACCTCTTCCAGCACGTCGTACACGACCGTGCGGCCGCGCTCGACCATGCGCTTGGCCGACTTGATGTTCTGCGCGTGGTTCAGGTCCACCAGGCGCTTCATCACGAACGGCTTGAAGAGCTCCAGCGCCATGGCCTTGGGCAGGCCGCACTGGTGCAGCTTGAGCTGCGGGCCGACGACGATCACGGACCGCGCCGAGTAGTCGACGCGCTTGCCGAGCAGGTTCTGGCGGAACCGGCCCTGCTTGCCCTTGAGCATGTCGGACAGCGACTTCAGCGGACGGTTGCCGGGGCCCGTGACCGGGCGGCCGCGGCGGCCGTTGTCGAAGAGCGCGTCGACGGCCTCCTGGAGCATCCGCTTCTCGTTGTTCACGATGATCTCGGGGGCACCGAGGTCGAGCAGTCGCTTCAGGCGGTTGTTGCGGTTGATGACGCGGCGGTACAGGTCGTTCAGGTCGGAGGTCGCGAAGCGGCCACCGTCGAGCTGCACCATCGGCCGCAGGTCCGGCGGGATCACCGGCACGCAGTCGAGCACCATGCCCTTGGGGCTGTTGGACGTCTGCAGGAACGCGGAGACGACCTTGAGGCGCTTGAGCGCACGGGTCTTCTTCTGGCCCTTGCCGGTGCGGATGATCTCGCGGAGCTTCTCCGCCTCCTCGTCCAGGTCGAAGGACTCCAGGCGCTTCTGCAGCGCCGCGGCGCCCATCGAGCCGTCGAAGTAGGTGCCGAAGCGGTCACGCAGCTCGCGGTAGAGGAGCTCGTCGCCCTCCAGGTCCTGGACCTTGAGGTTCTTGAAGCGGTTCCACACCTCGTCGAGCCGGTCGATCTCGCGCTGCGCGCGGTCGCGCAGTTGCTTCATCTCGCGCTCGGCACCCTCGCGCACCTTGCGGCGCACGTCGGCCTTGGCGCCCTCGGCCTCCAGGTCGCCCAGGTCGCTCTCCAGCTTCTTGGCGCGGCCCTCGAGGTCGGCGTCACGACGCTGCTCGATCTGCTGGCGCTCGACGGAGACGTGGGCCTCCAGCGACGGCAGGTCGCGGGTGCGACGCTCCTCGTCCACGTACGTGATCATGTACGCGGCGAAGTAGATGACCTTCTCCAGGTCCTTCGGGGCGAGGTCGAGCAGGTAGCCCAGCCGCGACGGAACGCCCTTGAAGTACCAGATGTGGGTGACGGGAGCGGCCAGCTCGATGTGGCCCATCCGCTCACGCCGCACCTTGGCGCGAGTGACCTCGACGCCGCAGCGCTCACAGATGATGCCCTTGAAGCGGACGCGCTTGTACTTGCCGCAGTAGCACTCCCAGTCCCGGGTGGGGCCGAAGATCTTCTCGCAGAAGAGGCCGTCCTTCTCGGGCTTGAGGGTGCGGTAGTTGATGGTCTCCGGCTTCTTGACCTCGCCGTGTGACCACTGACGGATGTCGTCAGCGGTGGCAAGGCCGATCCGCAGCTCGTCGAAGAAGTTGACGTCGAGCACTTGTCGTCAATCCCTCTTTCGGGGTCGAGCCCTCCGCATCAACCATGCGAGGGGCGCTGTGTGGTCTGTACGGGGTCCGGGCCCCCGTGGCCGGGGGCTTTGGGCTTACCTCCCGCCGCCTGGCCGCCACGGGGTGGCGGGGGGCGGCGGGAGGGCCCGTCAGACCTCTTCGACGCTGCTCGGCTCGCGCCTGGACAGGTCGATACCGAGCTCTTCCGCGGCACGGAAGACGTCCTCGTCCGTGTCACGCATCTCGATGGACATGCCGTCGGACGACAGCACCTCCACATTGAGGCACAGGGACTGCATCTCCTTGATGAGCACCTTGAAGGACTCGGGGATGCCGGGCTCCGGGATGTTCTCGCCCTTGACGATGGCCTCGTAGACCTTCACGCGGCCGGTGACGTCGTCGGACTTGATGGTCAGCAGTTCCTGGAGGGCGTAGGCGGCGCCGTACGCCTCCAGCGCCCACACCTCCATCTCGCCGAACCGCTGGCCGCCGAACTGAGCCTTACCACCCAGCGGCTGCTGGGTGATCATCGAGTACGGACCGGTCGAACGGGCGTGCAGCTTGTCGTCGACCAGGTGGTGCAGCTTGAGGATGTACATGTACCCGACCGAGATCGGGTCCGGGAACGGCTCGCCGGAGCGGCCGTCGAACAGCCGGGCCTTGCCGGACGGGAGGACCATGCGGTCGCCGTCGCGGTTCGGCAGGGTGTTCTCCAGCAGACCGGCCAGCTCGTCCTCGCGGGCGCCGTCGAAGACGGGCGTGGCGACATTGGTCCTGGTGTCGACCCGGTCGGCGCCGATGGCCTGCAGCCGCCGCGCCCACTCGTCGCCGAGCCCGGAGACGTCCCAGCCCTGGCTGGCGAGCCAGCCGAGGTGGATCTCCAGGACCTGGCCCGGGTTCATCCGGGACGGCACGCCGAGCGGGTTGAGGATGATGTCGACCGGGGTGCCGTCCTCCAGGAACGGCATGTCCTCGATCGGCAGGATCTTCGAGATGACGCCCTTGTTGCCGTGCCGGCCCGCGAGCTTGTCACCGTCGGTGATCTTCCGCTTCTGCGCCACGTACACGCGCACGAGCTGGTTCACACCGGGCGGCAGCTCGTCGCCCTCCTCGCGGTCGAAGACGCGGACGCCGATGACCTTGCCGGTCTCGCCGTGCGGCACCTTCAGCGAGGTGTCACGGACCTCACGGGCCTTCTCACCGAAGATCGCGCGCAGCAGGCGCTCCTCCGGGGTCAGCTCGGTCTCGCCCTTGGGCGTCACCTTGCCGACCAGGATGTCGCCGGCGATGACCTCGGCGCCGATGCGGATGATGCCGCGCTCGTCGAGGTCGGCCAGGACCTCCTCGGAGACGTTCGGGATGTCCCGGGTGATCTCCTCGGGGCCCAGCTTGGTGTCACGGGCGTCGACCTCGTGCTCCTCGATGTGGATCGAGGAGAGGACGTCGTCCTGGACGAGGCGCTGCGACAGGATGATCGCGTCCTCGTAGTTGTGGCCCTCCCACGGCATGAACGCCACCAGGAGGTTCTTGCCGAGTGCCATCTCGCCGCGCTCGGTGGCCGGGCCGTCGGCCAGCACCTGGCCGGTGATGACCCGGTCGCCCTCGGACACGACGACCTTCTGGTTGACCGAGGTGCCCTGGTTGGAGCGGGAGAACTTGGCGAGGCGGTAGGTGGTGTAGGTGCCGTCGTCGTTGCCGACGGTGATGTAGTCGGCGGACACCTCCTGGATCACGCCGTCCTTCTCGGCCTTGACGACGTCGCCGGCGTCGGTGGCGCAGCGGTACTCCATGCCGGTGCCGACCAGCGGCGCCTCGGCCTTGATGAGCGGCACGGCCTGGCGCATCATGTTGGCGCCCATGAGCGCGCGGTTGGCGTCGTCGTGTTCGAGGAAGGGGATCATGGCGGTCGCGACCGACACCATCTGGCGCGGCGAGACGTCCATGTAGTCCACGTCGTCGCCGGGCACGTAGTCGACCTCGCCACCGCGGCGGCGGATCAGGACGCGGGCCTCGGCGAAGTGCAGGTCGTCCGTCAGCGGGGCGTTGGCCTGCGCGATGACGAAGCGGTCCTCCTCGTCGGCCGTGAGGTAGTCGACCTGGTCGGTGACCTGGCCGGCGACCACCTTGCGGTAGGGGGTCTCGACGAAGCCGAACGCGTTGACCCGGCCGTAGGTGGCGAGCGAGCCGATCAGGCCGATGTTCGGGCCTTCGGGGGTCTCGATCGGGCACATGCGGCCGTAGTGCGACGGGTGCACGTCGCGGACCTCGAAGCCGGCCCGCTCACGGGACAGACCGCCGGGGCCGAGCGCCGACAGGCGGCGCTTGTGCGTGAGGCCCGACAGCGGGTTGTTCTGGTCCATGAACTGGGACAACTGGCTGGTGCCGAAGAACTCCTTGATGGAGGCGACGACCGGCCGGATGTTGATCAGGGTCTGCGGCGTGATCGCCTCGACGTCCTGGGTGGTCATGCGCTCGCGCACGACGCGCTCCATCCTGGCCAGACCCGTACGGACCTGGTTCTGGATGAGCTCGCCGACGTTGCGCAGGCGGCGGTTGCCGAAGTGGTCGATGTCGTCGGTCTCGACGACGATCGTGTTGCCGCTGTCACCGGCCGTCTCGGTCTCGCCGGCGTGCAGCTTCACCAGGTACTTGATCGTCGCGATGATGTCCTCGACGGTCAGGATGCCCGCGTCGAGCGGGGCGTCCGCACCCAGCTTCTTGTTGACCTTGTAGCGGCCGACCTTGGCGAGGTCGTAGCGCTTGGGGTTGAAGTAGAGGTTCTCAAGGAGCGTCTGCGCGGCCTCACGCGTGGGGGGCTCGCCGGGGCGCAGCTTGCGGTAGATGTCGAGCAGCGCGTCGTCCTGGCCCTGGGTGTGGTCCTTCTCCAGGGTGGCGCGCATGGACTCGTAGTCGCCGAACTCCTCGAGGATCTGGTCGGTGGTCCAGCCGAGCGCCTTCAGCAGGACGGTGACCGACTGCTTGCGCTTGCGGTCGATGCGGACACCGACCATGTCACGCTTGTCGATCTCCATCTCCAGCCAGGCGCCCCGGGACGGGATGATCTTCGCGGAGAAGATGTCCTTGTCGGAGGTCTTGTCGATGCTGGAGTCGAAGTAGACGCCGGGCGAGCGGACGAGCTGCGACACCACGACACGCTCGGTGCCGTTGATGACGAAGGTGCCCTTGTTGGTCATCAGGGGGAAGTCGCCCATGAAGACCGTCTGGGACTTGATCTCACCGGTTTCGTTGTTCGTGAACTCGGCCGTGACGAAGAGGGGCGCGGCGTAGGTGAAGTCGCGCTCCTTGCACTCGTCGATGGAGTTCTTCGGCGGCTCGAAGCGGTGGTCGCGGAAGGTCAGGGACATCGACCCGGAGAAGTCCTCGATCGGGGAGATCTCCTCGAAGATCTCCTCCAGTCCGGACTTGGTGGGGACGTCCTGTCCGCTGTCCAGAGCCGCCTCGACACGAGCCTTCCACGCCTCGTTGCCGAGCAGCCAGTCGAAGCTCTCGGTCTGCAGGGCGAGAAGGTTCGGAACCTCAAGGGGCTCCTTGATCTTTGCAAAGGAGATGCGCAGCGGGGCGGTGCTGGCGCCGTTGTTCGTATTCGCGGTCGAGGCAGTGCGCGAGGCGGCCAAGAGGGGGTCCTTCCGAGGGCTCGGACTCACTACGCGCGTACCGGTCCCAGCCGGACACGGGGACGGAAAGCCCAGGTCAGGGCCGCAAAGTCCGTAATGCCAAGCATGGGCATGCTCCTGGTGACGGGCAGGAGACAGCTAACAGGCAGCGCAAAGGGTCAGTGTAGCCACATGGCCCACTGATGTCCAGTGCGGGTTTCTCGGGATACCGAAGCCCTCGCTCTTCTCATCACCTGCGGTAAGTCACGCCCTCGTGCGCATATCGATGCTTCCCTCTCCGTCGCCGATCCATGCCTCGGATTTCCGGATCGTTGTGACGACGCGTCCTGAGAATTGCGCGCTGCGTGCGGTTCGTCAAGGGCCCACTGCCCAAACCTGGTGCCGCGATCGTCACTGATCATCCGTCGCCGTGGGCCGGAGCCCGCCACCGGAGCGCAACGAAGATCACCATACCTGCCGCCGGCGGGCGCGCAAGGCAGCCGCCTGGCAGGGCCGGGCAACGCCGTAGGGCGACCACCCGACTGGATGATCGCCCTACGGTGTGCACGCGTTACAGCCTGGTCGGCGGAACCGGCTTGATCCGGTCCCGGCCGACCTGCGTCACTTGACCTCGACGGAGGCGCCGGCGGCCTTGAGGGAGTCGGCGGCCTTCTCGGCGGCGTCCTTGGCGACCTTCTCCAGGACCGGCTTCGGGGTGCCGTCCACGAGGTCCTTGGCCTCCTTCAGACCCAGCGAGGTCAGCTCGCGCACGACCTTGATGACCTGGATCTTCTTCTCGCCGGCGCCGGTGAGGATGACGTCGAACTCGTCCTTCTCCTCCTCGGCCGGGGCAGCGGCACCCGGGGCACCCGGGGCGGCGGCGACGGCGACCGGGGCGGCGGCGGTGACGTCGAACTTGTCCTCGAACGCCTTCAGGAACTCGGACAGCTCCAGGAGGGTCATCTCTTCGAACTGGGCAAGCAGGTCGTCCTGGCTGAGCTTCGCCATGATGGCGGTCCTTCCACTAATTTCGGCTGGTGCCGGATGTACAGGTCGGCGGGCGCCCGGTGGCGCGGCGGGGGCTGGCCGGGGGGCCGGCCCACTCCGCGGACGTGCGGTCCGCTGTGACCGCCCAGGCGGCGGTCAGGGTGCGAGCCGGGTTACTCGGCACCGTCCTGCTCGGACAGCTTGACGCGCAGCGCCTCCGCGGTCCGGGCGAACTTGGCGGGCAGCGCCTGGAAGAGCGCGGCAGCCTGGGACTGCTTGCCCTTCATGGCACCGGCCAGCTTGGCGAGCAGAACCTCGCGGGAGTCCAGATCCGCGAGCTTCTTGATGTCGTCGGCGGACAGCCCCCTGCCGTCAAGGACGCCGCCCTTGATGACGAGTGCGGGGTTGTCCTTGGCGAAGTCGCGCAGACCCTTCGCCGCCTCGACCGGGTCACCGGTGACGAAGGCGACGGCCGTCGAGCCCTTGAGGTGCTCGTCCAGCTCGACCCCGGCCTGCTTGGCCGCGATCTTGGTAAGCGTGTTCTTCACCACACGGTACTGAGCGTTCTCGCCGAGAGAACGGCGGAGCTCCTTGAGCTGCGCCACGGTCAGTCCGGTGTACGAGGTGACCACAGCCGCGTTGGAGTCGCGCAGCTTGCCCGCGATCTCCTCGACGGCTGCGACCTTGTCGGACGTCGCCATGAGCCTCGGCCTCCTTCCGGGGTGATGATCCTCCGGCTGGCCTCGCGGACAGCCGTGCGTCGGCCGGGGACCGCCTGCATCAGGCACACGGGAAGGGTGTTTGCGGGGCGCCTGCGCGACGCTTGTGCGGCGGCGCGGCACTCCACAGACGAAACGCCCCGGCGCAGGCGCACGGGGCGTGAGCTCGACCGGGACCGGCTTCGGGGGCCGTCCGGGAGCACTTCCACTGTCACCTACGCGGGTCGCCCGCCTTTCGGCGGATCCTTCGGCCACCGCGCTCCCCTTCGGGCGCACGGCGACGACCAGCGGTCTTTGGCTTCGGTAGGAGAGTACGGGAGCCCGCCGGGGACGCGCAAATCGGGCGGTGGGGCGTGGGACGGGACTGGCGGAGGCGCACGTCAGCGCCTCGGGGTGCGGGAGAGGCACGTCCGGGTCTCGGGGCTGGGGGCTCGGACCTCGGGCCTCGGGCCTCGGGCCTTGGGCCTCGGGAGGACACGTCCGCCTCTCGGGGTCCGGGGCCGGGGGTTCGGGGCCCGGGAGAGGCGCGTCCGCACCGCGGAGCCGGGGCCTCGGGGCTCGGGGCTCGGGGCTCGGGAGAGGCACGTCGGCGTCGCGAGGCTCGGGTCTCCGGGCTCGCGAGAGGCACGTCCGCACCTCGGGACCTCGGGACCGGGGCATCGGGAGGCGCGTCGGCGCACAGGCGCACTCCGTACGCCGGGGAGGGCGACCACTGCCCTTACGCCGGCCGCCGCGGGCGCGCGCCCTCCGTGCCCGCCCGCGTCCCCTCGTCCCTGCGTCTCCGCCTCCCTGCGTCCCCTCACGCCTCGCAGGAGGCCCGCGCCGCCCGGGGGCCCGCGCCGCCCGGCGGTGTCGGGCACGGGCGAGGCCGGGCGTGCGGGGCAGCGGCCGCTCCGGCGGCGGCGCATGGCCGCTCCAGGGCGGCGCACCGGCCGCCAGGGCCGCTGCACCTGCGCCGCCCCCGGCCGCGGGGCGCCCCGGACGCTCCAGCGGCAGCACAAGGGCCCCGCACCGGTCCTCTCGGAGGTGCGGGGCCCAGGACGCCGGGCGGTCGGTCAGACCGCCGCCGGGTCCTCCTCGACGAGGAGGTTGCGGGTGCGGTTGGGGTCGACGGGAATGCCGGGGCCCATCGTGGTGGTGATGGCGGCCTTCTTGATGTAGCGCCCCTTCGCGGCGGACGGCTTCAGCCGGAGGATCTCCTCCAGCGCCGCGCCGTAGTTCTCCACCAGCTTGTCGTCCTCGAAGGACGCCTTGCCGATGATGAAGTGCAGGTTCGAGTGCTTGTCGACCCGGAACTCGATCTTGCCGCCCTTGATCTCGGTGACGGCCTTGGCGACGTCCGGGGTGACGGTGCCGGTCTTCGGGTTCGGCATCAGACCACGGGGGCCGAGGACCCGGCCGAGGCGGCCGACCTTGCCCATGAGGTCCGGCGTGGCGACGACGGCGTCGAAGTCCAGACGGCCCTTCGACACCTCGTCGATCAGTTCGTCGGAGCCGACGATGTCGGCGCCCGCGGCTTCCGCGGCCGCGGCACGGTCACCGGTCGCGAAGACCAGGACCCGGGCGGTCTTGCCGGTGCCGTGCGGGAGGTTCACGGTGCCACGGACCATCTGGTCGGCCTTGCGCGGGTCGACACCCAGCCGGAAGGCGACCTCGACGGTGCCGTCGAACTTGGTCGTGGAGGTCTCCTTGGCGAGGCGGACGGCCTCGAGCGGGGCGTACAGCTTCTCCCGGTCGATCTTGGCGTCCGCAGCGCGGAGAGACTTGCTGCGCTTGCTCACTACTGCTCCTGTGGGTTGGTACGCGCCGTGCGGTCGCCGCCGCTCGGTGCGAGGAGTCGTGGTCCGGGCCGAGCAGGCCCTTCCACCGTCTGACTGCGCGGTGACCGCGAGGTCCCGCGGGGGCGTCTCAGCCCTCGACCGTGACGCCCATGGAACGGGCCGTACCGGCGATGATCTTCGCGGCCTGGTCCAGGTCGTTGGCGTTGAGGTCGGGCATCTTGGTCTGGGCGATCTCGCGGACCTGGGCGTTGGTGATCTTCGCGACCTTGGTCTTGTGCGGCTCGCCGGAGCCCTTCTCCACGCCCGCGGCCTTGAGGATCATCCTGGAGGCCGGCGGGGTCTTGGTGACGAAGGTGAAGGAACGGTCGTCGTAGACCGTGATCTCCACCGGGATCACCCAGCCGCGCTGCGACTCGGTGGCGGCGTTGTAGGCCTTGCAGAACTCCATGATGTTCACGCCGTGCTGGCCCAGCGCGGGGCCCACGGGCGGGGCCGGGTTGGCGGCTCCGGCCTGGATCTGGAGCTTGATCAGCCCAGTGACCTTCTTCTTCTTGGGAGGCATGCTCTCTCCGGGTCTTAGTGAGAGTGTTCGAGCCTCGGTCCGGATCATCCGGATGGAGGCATACCGCACAACGATAGCGGTTGGCCCCGCGCAGCAGAAAACCGGCAGGTCGGACCGGCGGTGGGCCGGTCCGACCTGGTCGTGTCCGGGGCCCGTGGAGCCGTCCGGGGGACGGGCGGACCCGCGGGAGCCCGAGTGCGCGGCAGCGGCCGCCGGTGAGCACGCCGCGCGTGCTCACCGCTCGCCGGGCGCGCCGTGCGGCGTCAGCAGCGCTTGCTGGTGGAGGCGTAGGTCGGGGCCGGGTCACCGGGGAGCCGCAGCGAGCCGGTCGCCGCGGTGCACACGTTGACCGTGTCGGCCGGGTAGGACCAGAACTCCTGCTGGTGCGTCGCCGTGGCGCTGACCTTGCCGACGACGGCGTCCTCGTCGTAGCGGTAGATCCCGATGCTGGTGTCGTACGCGCTGTACTTGTCGCGGAAGCCGTCCCAGATCCACAGGTAGCCGTAGTTCATGTCGCAGGCCGGCGAGTAGAACTGCTTGACGGAGGCGACGTGCGCACCGCCTCTGTCGATGTACGCGGTGGTGCCGATCTGGTAGGCGTCGGCGCACACCTCGATGGCCTGGGCCCGGGCGCTGAGCGGGTTGCCCTCGGCGGAGGGCGCCGTCGACGGGGCTGCGGCCCGCTGCTTGGCCGGCGCGGGCGCGGGTCCGCTGCCGGCCATGGCCGAGGCGGCGGGAAGCAGTACGAGGGCGAACGTGGCCGCGGTGATGACGGTCTTTCGAGCACGCATGAGGAAGTCCCCCCAATGGGTCCGGTTCAGTTCTCTTCTCTGAGCTCTGCAGCCGTTCCCCGAAACACGCATAACGTGGCATGACGGCCAGAAGGCATGACTAACCACTAAAGGCATCGTCCATGTGCGTTTCGGTCATCAGGTGAGACCCGCGGGTGCGCCGGATGGTTGTGGCCGCGCGGGGCTTCTTTTCGGCGTGCGGGAGCGGTCCGGCGCGCCCACCGCCAGGCCCGGGCGCGCGAAGCGACGGCCCGGGCGCGCCGCCCGCCCCGTGGACGGGGCACAGGGCACGGGGCACAGGGCACGGTGTGCACGGCACGGTGTGCACGGCGCGGTGTGCAGCGCCCGGCGTACGGGCGCGGGGAGCGGAGGTCCCCGGTATGCGCAGAGGGGTGGTTCCCTCGGGAACCACCCCTCGTGAGCGAGCGAGTACGGAGGCTGGGCCTCAGTTCTTCTGGATCTGGTCGAAGCTCAGCTCGACGGGCGTCTCGCGGCCGAAGATCTCGACGAGGCCCTTGACCTTCTTCGAGTCGGCGTTGATCTCGTTGATGGTGGCCTGGAGGGTGGCGAAGGGGCCGTCCGTGACGGTGACCGAGTCGCCGACCTCGAAGTCCAGGACCTGGACCTCGACCTTGCGCTGCGGCACGGGCTTGCCCTCGGCCTCCGCGGCCTCGCGCGCGGCCTTCTCCTCCGCCTCCGGGGCGAGCATCTTGACGATCTCGTCCAGGGTCAGCGGGTACGGGTCGTAGGCGTTGCCGACGAAGCCGGTGACACCGGGCGTGTTGCGCACGACGCCCCAGGACTCGTTGGTCAGGTCCATGCGCACCAGGACGTAGCCGGGGAGCTTGTTCTGGCGGATGGTCTTGCGGTCGCCGTTCTTGATCTGGACGACCTCTTCCTGCGGCACCTCGGCCTGGAAGATGTAGTCCTCGACGTTCAGGGAGACGGCGCGCTGCTCCAGGTTGGTCTTCACGCGGTTCTCGTAGCCCGCGTAGGTGTGGATCACGTACCACTCGCCGGGCAGGGTGCGCAGTTCCTCGCGCAGGGCGGCGACGGGGTCGACCGGCTCCGCCTCCTCCTCCACGGCGGCTTCCGCCGCGGCCTCGTCCTCGGCGGACTCGGCGACGGCCTCCGCCTCCCCCTCGGTGTGCACGGCCGCCTCCTCGGCGGCCTCGCCCGCAGCGGCGTCGGCAGCCTCGGCCTGGTCCCCGCCCTCCGTCAGGTCCGGGTCTGCCGCTTCCACGATGTCGAGCTCGTCCTCAGCGGACTCGAAGCTCGCGCTCGCGGACTGCGCGGCGTCGTTCAGGTTCGGGTCGGACACTGTGGCTGCTTCTTCCTGAGATACATAGGGGTGGAACATGCGAAAGGGGCGCCGGTCAGGGCGCCTTTCGCTCTCGGCTCAGCCGAAGACGTACTTGGTGACATGATCGAGCCCATAGTCAATCACGGTCACCAGGCCGATCATGATGGCAACGAACACAATCACCACGGTGGTGTATGTGGTGAGCTGATGGCGAGTCGGCCAGACGACCTTCCGAAGCTCCGCGATCACCTGGCGATAGAAGAGCGCGAGCCGACCCAGCGGGCCCTTCTTGCCGCGCTTGCCGCCCTTACGGGCCTTCTTGGGCTCCTGTACCTCTTCGTCCTGAGCATCAGGCATGTCGATGGAGCCCACGGCGTCCGCCACTCTTCCTCACCTGATTCCCGGGTCGTGGCCGTGCCGCGCCCGGTGGAGCCGCACGGCGGTGCTTCTGCGGTACGTACTGCCCACATACCCCTTGCGGGATCTGTGCTAGCAGGGCCGGAGGGACTCGAACCCGCAACCGCTGGTTTTGGAGACCAGTGCTCTACCAATTGAGCTACGACCCTTTGTGCTGCGTCCCCCAACGTACCGCATCCACCCGGGTGCACCGAGTGCACCGGACGGACGGCGTCGAGAGCCAACGACTGGTGAGTGTACGTGGTCCCGGGGCCGACGTCGAACAGAAAGCAGAGACGGAAAGCAGAGACGGGCGCGGGTGACGGCCGCCGGGGACCCGCTGCGAAGCCGCCCTGCCCGGATGTGCGCATCGTGAAACCCGTGTGCCCAGGACGTTTCAGGTCTGGAACGATGGGGCGTATGAGCGCTGCAACCCCATCCTCCGAGCCCACCGCACGCCGGGTCTCCGCCCGGGTCGGATCGATCTCCGAGTCCGCGACCCTCGCCGTCGACGCCAAGGCCAAGGCCCTCAAGGCCGCCGGGCGCCCGGTGATCGGCTTCGGGGCCGGCGAGCCCGACTTCCCGACCCCGGACTACATCGTCGAGGCAGCCGTCGAGGCCTGCAAGAACCCGAAGTACCACCGCTACACCCCGGCCGGCGGCCTCCCCGAGCTCAAGGCCGCCATCGCCGCGAAGACGCTGCGCGACTCGGGCTACGAGGTGGACCCGTCCCAGGTGCTGGTCACCAACGGCGGCAAGCAGGCGATCTACGAGGCGTTCGCCGCGATCCTCGACCCGGGCGACGAGGTCATCGTCCCGGCGCCGTACTGGACGACCTACCCGGAGTCGATCCGGCTCGCGGGCGGGGTGCCGGTGGAGGTCGTCGCGGACGAGTCCACGGGCTACCGGGTCACGGTGGAGCAGTTGGAGGCGGCGCGCACGGAGCGTACGAAGGTGGTGCTCTTCGTGTCGCCGTCCAACCCGACGGGGGCCGTCTACAGCGAGTCCGAGACCGAGGCGATCGGCCACTGGGCCGTCGAGCACGGCCTGTGGGTGCTCACCGACGAGATCTACGAGCACCTGGTCTACGGCGACGTGACCTCCACCTCGCTGCCCGCGGTCATCCCCGAGCTGCGCGAGCGGTGCATCGTCGTGAACGGCGTCGCGAAGACGTACGCCATGACCGGTTGGCGGGTGGGCTGGATCATCGGCCCCAAGGACGTCGTCAAGGCCGCGACCAACCTGCAGTCGCACGCGACCTCGAACGTGGCGAACGTCTCCCAGGTGGCCGCGCTCGCCGCGATCTCCGGCGACCTGGCGGCCGTCGCGGAGATGCGGGAGGCCTTCGACCGGCGGCGCAGGACGATCGTGCGGATGCTGGGCGAGATCGACGGCGTGGTCTGCCCGGAGCCCGAGGGCGCCTTCTACGTGTACCCCTCGGTGAAGGGCCTCCTGGGCAAGGAGATCCGCGGCAGGCGGCCGGAGGACACGGTCGAGCTGGCCGCGCTCATCCTGGAGGAGGCCGAGGTGGCGGTGGTCCCCGGTGAGGCGTTCGGCACGCCCGGCTACCTCCGCCTCTCCTACGCGCTCGGCGACGAGGACCTGGTGGAGGGCGTGTCCCGGCTCCAGAAGCTGCTTGCGGAGGCCAGGGACTGAGCCGCCCGCGGCGCCGCCCACGGCCGTCGTGCGCCACGCACGCGCGCGCGTACGGGCCGTCTCCCGTCAGCGGGCCGTCTCCCGTCAGTCCGGGAGACGGCCCGTTCCGCTTTCCCGGCCCCTGGGTTTCCGGCCCGGCCGCGGCCCGCGGGCGGACTCCGCCGCGCCCCCGCCGGCCTGCTGCGCGGCCCGCGCCGCCGGGCGGCAGCGGGCGGGAGCGGGCGGCTCATCCGTCCGGGCAAGGACCCGAACAGGCAATCCGGCTACCGCCGCCGGCTCCGGATACGGCAAGATCCTTGAATGGAGCGAGGAGTACGTGACGTAAGCGAGCTTCCCAAGGCCCATCTGCACCTGCACTTCACCGGGTCGATGCGGCCCACGACGCTGCTGGAGCTCGCCGACAAATACGGGGTCCGCCTGCCCGACGCGCTGACCGGGGGCGAGCCCCCGAAGCTGCGTGCGACGGACGAGCGCGGCTGGTTCCGCTTCCAGCGCCTGTACGACGCGGCACGCGCCTGTCTCAGAGCGCCGGAGGACATCCAGCGGCTGGTGCGCGAGGCTGCCGAGGAGGACCTGCGGGACGGCAGCGGATGGTTGGAGATCCAGGTGGACCCCACCTCGTACGCGCCCCGGCTCGGCGGGCTCTCGCCTGCGCTGGAGATCATCCTGGACGCGGTGGACACGGCCTCGCGCGAGACGGGCCTCGGCATGCGCGTGCTGGTGGCCGCCAACCGCATGAGGCACCCGCTGGACGCCCGCACCCTGGCGCGGCTCGCGGTCCGCTACGCCGACCGCGGCATCGTCGGTTTCGGGCTCTCCAACGACGAGCGGCGGGGCATGGCCAGGGACTTCGACCGTGCCTTCGCGATCGCGCGGGAGGGCGGGCTGCTGTCGGTGCCGCACGGCGGCGAGCTGACCGGCCCCGATTCGGTGCGCGACTGCCTGGACGACCTGCGCGCCGCGAGGATCGGCCACGGTGTGCGGGCAGCGGAGGACCCGGACCTGGTGCGGCGGCTCGCGGCGCGCGGAGTGACCTGCGAGGTCTGCCCGGCCTCCAACGTGGCCCTCGGGGTGTACGAGAAGCCGGAGGACGTCCCGCTGCGGCAGCTCTACGAGGCCGGGGTACCGATGGCGCTGGGCGCGGACGACCCGCTGCTGTTCGGGGCCCGGCTGGCCGCCCAGTACGAGATCGCACGGCGGCACCACGGGTTCGGCGACGCGGAGCTGGCCGAGCTGGCCCGCCAGTCCATCCGGGCCTCGGCGGCGCCCGACGACGTGCGCGAGAAACTGCTCGCGGGCGTCGACGCCTGGCTCGCGGACTGACCACGCCGGCCGGCCCTGGACGGCCGGGAGGGTCGGGACGGACGACAGGACGGGACGGACGGCAGGACGGCAGGACGGGACGGACGGCAGGACGGCAGGACGGGACGGACGGCAGGGCAACCGGACCGGCACGACAGCAGGTCCGGCAGTACCAGCAGGACCGGCAGTACCAGCAGGTCCGGCAGTACCAGCAGGTCCGGCAGTACCAGCAGGACCGGTGGGATCCGCGCCTAGGCGATGCCCTCCACAAGGGTGCGGGCGACCGCGGCGGCGAACTCGTCGAGGGACTGCGGCGGGCGCCCCGCCTCGGTCATGTCGAAGGCGTAGGCCCGCTGGGAGCAGGCGCCCAGGAGCAGCGAGGCGGCGGCGAAGGTGTCGGCGCCCGGCCTGACCCGGCCCACCTCCTGCTCCGCCCGCAGATACGCGGCCAGACCCTCGATCGGGCGGTGCGGGCCGCTGCCGAGTTCCCTGAGCGCGTCGTCGTGGCGGCGCTTGAGCTGCACCTCCGCGTACAGCGAGGCGGCGATCGGGAAGCTCTGCTCGTAGAAGAGGGCGGCCCGGCGCGCGATCTCGGTGAGGTTCGCCTCCAGGCTGCCCTCCCCAGGTCCTGCGGTCAGCTCGTCGAGCAGTGTGCCGAGCTGCGGAAGGCGTTCCTTGAGGACGCTGATGAACAGCTCCTCCTTCGCGGCGAAGTGCTTGTACAGCGCGGCCTCCGAGCAACCGGCGGCCCGCGCGATCTCCTTCGTGGTGGTACGGGCGAGACCGACGGTCAGCATGAGTTCGTGGGCGGCGTCAAGAATGCGCTGCCTGGCGGGCCTCGGCTGCATGGGCGCTCCCGAATCACCGCCGGAGCGGCTTGACTGGTGGGTGAGTACTTACTCACCCTAGTGGTGAGTGAACACTTACCCACCCCGAAGGAGGGTGCCATGAAGCTCACGGTGTTCGGCGCGACCGGCGGCATCGGCCGGGAGATCGTCCGGCAGGCCCTGGCCACGGGCCACGAGGTGACGGCCGTGGTGCGGGACCCTGCCCGGCTGACGGTGCGGGGGGACGCTCTGGAGGTGTTCCGTGCCGATCTGCGGGACCCCGAGGCGGTGCGGCCCGCGGTCGCCGGGCGCGAGGCCGTGCTGTCCGGGCTGGGCGCGCGCACCCGGGGCGATGCCGGGATCGCCGCGGAGCTGACGCGTACGGTGCTTGCGGCGATGGCGGCGGAGGGCGTGCGCCGCCTGGTGGTGGTCTCGGGGGCCCCGGTGGGCCCCCGGCCCACCGGGGCCCCCGAGCCGTTCGTCGACCGCGCGATGATCTCCCTGGTGAAGGCGTTCCTCAGGGATGTCTACGCCGATCTGGCCGCCATGGAGCGCGCGCTCGCCGAGAGTGCGACGGACTGGACGTCGGTACGCCCCCCGAAACTCACCGACAAGCCGCTCACCGGCGTCTACCGCACGGTCGTCGGCGGCACCCCGCGCAGGGGCCGCACCATCGGCCGTCCCGATGTCGCCCACGCGATGCTGACGGCCCTGTCCGACCCGGCGACGGTGCGGCGGGGCGTCGGTGTGGCGTACTGACGGCCCCCGCCGCCGGGCGCGTCGGCGACGGCCGCCTGCTGACGTCTGCTTTGCCGACGTCCGCGTTCCGGACGCTCGCCTTGCCGGGGGCCGCTGTGCCGACGGTGGGCCGGAGGCCGACGGGCGGTGGCAGACCGATGGCCGAACGGCGGCCGGTGGTTGGTGGCCGGTGGCCGGTGGCCGGTGACCGGCTCAGAGCTCGCACCCCACGGTGACCGGCTCGTTGACCAGCCGTACCCCGAAGGTCTCCTGGACCCCGGCCACGACCTCCCTGGCCAGCGCCAGCAGTTCGGCCGTCCTGGCACCACCGCGGTTGGTCAGCGCCAGGGTGTGCTTGGTGGAGATGGAGACCCGGCCCGAGCCGGGCCCGTACCCCTTGCCGAAGCCGGCCTTGTCGATCAGCCAGGCGGCGGAGGTCTTCGTGCGCCCCTCTCCCTCCGGGTAGGCGGGCGGTGCCGCATCGGGGCCGAGCCGCTCCACCACGCGCGCGTGGAACGCGGCGAACTCCTCGTCGGTGAGGACGGGATTGGTGAAGAACGACCCGGCCGACCAGGTGTCGTGGTCGTCGGGGTCGAGCACCATGCCCTTGCCCGCGCGCAGCTTCAGCACCGTCTCGCGGACCTGGGCCAGCGGCGCCCGCTCCCCCACCCGCACGCCCAGTGCCCGGGCCGTCTCGGCGTAGCGCACCGGCGCGGAGAGACCGTCGGCGTCCTCCAGCCGGAAGCGCACCCGCAGCACCACGAAGCGCTCGGGTTCGGCCTTGAAGCGGCTGTGCCGGTAGGAGAAAGCGCACGCGGCGTTCGGGATCGTCACCGTCTCGCCCACCTTGCGGTCGTAGGCGATCACTTCGGTGACGGTCGAGGAGACCTCCTGGCCGTACGCGCCGACGTTCTGGATCGGTGTGGCGCCCGCGGAGCCGGGGACGCCCGCCAGGCACTCGATTCCGGCGAGCCCCTTCTCCACGCTCTGCGCGACCGCATCCGTCCAGATCTCGCCGGCCGCGACCTCCAGCGCGGTGCCGTCCAGCTCGAAGCCGGTGGTGGCGATGTGCAGGGCGGTACCGGCGAAGCCGTCGTCCGCGATCACGAGGTTGCTGCCGCCGCCGATGAGCAGCAGCGGGCCGCCCTCGGCGTCGGCCGCGCGGACCGCGGCGATCAGCTCGGCCTCCGTGGTCGCGGTGATCAGCCGGGTGGCCGGACCACCGAGCCGGAAGGTGGTGAGGGGGGCGAGCGGGGCGTCGTGGAGTTCGTGCACGTTCAAAAGCGTACGGGGCGGCGTGCGCGGCGCACGGCCCGGACGGCAGCCGGGTGGGCGCGCGGGCCCGATCCGGTAGCCGGCCCGGACGGCAGGCGTGCGATGAGCAGGCCGGCCCGACCTGGCCGACCTGCCCCGGCCCGGCCCGGCCCAGTAGGACGTGCCACGCGTGCGTGGCGCCCGCGGCGCCGGTGGGACGCGGGTCCGGACGGGTCGCCACCCGATGGGACGCGGGTGCGGACAGGACGCCGCACGATGGGACGCAGACCCCGGGGCAGGCTGCCGCCTGACAGGACGCAGGCCCGGGCACCGCCGCCCGATACGAGGCAGGCCCCGAGCAGACGCCGCCCAATGGGACGCAGGTGCGGACAGGACGCCGCCCGATGGGGCGCAGACCACGGGGCAGGCTGCCGCCCGACAGGACGCAGGCCCCGGGGCGGGACGCCGCCCGTGGCGCCGGGGTGTGCGCCCGGGTGCTGGAGCGTGCGCCCCGGGGCACCGGAGTGTGCGGGGGATGGTGGAGCGGCGAGGACGTCGCCCTTGGGAGTGCCGCAAGGGGCGCCCTCACATGAGGGCGCCCCTTGCCTTCGCGTCCTGTGTGGCCTGACGGCCAAGGGTTCCGACGCGTGGCCCCGCCGGCTCAGCCCAGCCGTACGACCGCGCGCGCCATGCCGAGGACCTTCTTGCCGTCGCAGGTGACGGTGAGGTCGACGCGGACCTTCTCGTCGTCGAGCTTGGCGGCGACCTTGCCCGCGACCTCGATCAGGGCCCCTTCGTCGTCGTCGGGGACCACGACCTGCCGGGTGAAGCGGACGCCGTACTCGACGACCGCGCCCGGGTCTCCGGCCCAGTCGGTGACCACGCGCGCCGCTTCGGCCATGGTGAACATGCCGTGCGCGATGACGTTCTCCAGACCGACGCCCTTGGCGAACCGCTCGCTCCAGTGGATCGGGTTGAAGTCCCCGGAGGCTCCCGCGTACCGCACGAGCGTCTCCCTGGTCACCGGGAAGGTGCGGGCGGGCAGCTCGGTGCCCACCTCGGTCGTGTCGTAGGCGGGCCGCCGGTGGGTGGGGCGCGGCGCCGTCGGTGCCGTCTGCTCGGTCATCGGGTCATGCCTCCTCGGGCCCGCGCGCCACGAGCTTGGTCCAGGCGGTCACCACGTGCTCACCGGCCTCGTCGTGGACCTCGCCGCGGATGTCCAGGATGTCGTTGCCCGCCATCGACTTGATCGACTCGATGGTGGTGGTGACGGTGAGCCGGTCGCCCGCGCGCACCGGGCGGGTGTACGAGAACTTCTGGTCGCCGTGCACCACCCGGCTGTAGTCGAGTCCGAGCTGGGGGTCCTCGACGACCTGCCCCGCGGCCCTGTAGGTGATCGCGAAGACGAAGGTGGGCGGCGCGATCACATCGGGGTGGCCGAGCGCCTTGGCGGCCTCCGTGTCGGCGTAGACGGGGTTGTCGTCCCCGACCGCCCGTGCGAACTCGCGGATCTTCTCCCGGCCGACCTCATAGGGGTCGGTGGGCGGGTAGGACCGCCCCACGAAGGACTGGTCGAGCGCCATGGCCCGGCACCTCCTGCTCTGATGTGTTCGTACTGGCCGGCCCTGCGCCCGGCCCGGCCCGTGCGGCCGCCACCTGCCGGTCGCCGCTTCTCCGGCGCGCTCGCCCCGGCATGCCCGGTCAAGGCCCGGCCTGCCCGGTCCCAACCGCACGGTCCGGCCTGTCCGGTCACGGTCCGGCCTGTCCGGTCACGGTCCGGCCTGCCCGGTCCGACCCGAGGGGCCCGCCGGTGCCGTCCGCCCCCGTCAAACGACGCGAGGCCGTCCCCGTGAGTCTGGGGGACGGCCTCGAAAACGAGTCCTGGCTAGCGAGTCTCGCGGTGCGCCGTGTGGGAGTTGCAGCGCGGGCAGTACTTCTTCATCTCCAGACGATCCGGGTCGTTACGCCGGTTCTTCTTGGTGATGTAGTTCCGCTCCTTGCACTCCACGCAGGCCAGCGTGATCTTCGGGCGGACGTCGGTGGCAGCCACGTGAGTGCTCCTTGACGAACGGTGGACATAGATATTGCACTGAACAAACGCAGAAAGAGTAGCCGACCGAAGGACCGACCCCGCAATCGGCTACTTAGAGTAGCGGTGACCGGACTTGAACCGGTGACACAGCGATTATGAGCCGCTTGCTCTACCGACTGAGCTACACCGCTGCGATGCGCGAGGTGACCCCGGTCGAGGACGAGAGTCCCGACCTCGCCGAGGTGCCTTGCACATCAGAGCCCCAAAACGGAATCGAACCGTTGACCTTCTCCTTACCATGGAGACGCTCTGCCGACTGAGCTATTGGGGCGAGCGAGGAAGACATTACACGGTCGCCCGCCGTTCGCCCAAATCCGTTTCGCAGCCCTGGCGCTGGGACCTGCCACGTCATGGCCAGGGCTTCACCGGCCGGAGTCCGGCGCAGGCCCTCTCCTCCCGTACAGCGCACCACACCGGTACGACTATTCCGCTCCTCCCGGACGGGCCGGGGCGGTCACCCTAGGCTCGGCGTACTCCCCCGGACGCCAGGAGCCCGATGCCCGACAGCCAGCCGCAGTGGCCCCCGTCCGCCGGCCGTGCCGGCTTCTTCGACGGATGGGGCGGGGCCGCGGGCGAGGGCGGCGGCATGCTGCTCAGCGGCGCCCGGCTGGCGGACGGCCGCACGGTGGACGTACGCCTGGCCGGGGCCCGCATCGAGGCGGTCGGCACCGTGGGCAGCCTCGGCGCGCCGCCCGGCACCGCGCTGGTCGACCTCGACGGCTACCTGCTGCTGCCCGCACCCGCGGAGCCGCACGCGCACAGCGACACGGCCCTGTCCGCCGAGGCGGACGCGCCCGCCGGCTACGAGGCGGACGACGTCCAGCGGCGCGCCACGGAGGCCGCACTGCTCCAGTTGGGCCACGGGGCCACGGCCCTGCGTTCGCACGTGCGCATCGGCGAGGTGCACGGCCTGGACGCCCTGGAGGCGGTCCTGGAGGCCGGGCGGGCGCTGCGCGGCCTCGCCGACCTGTCGGTGGTGGCGGTGCCGCGCGTGCTGACCGGAGCCGCCGGAGCCGAGGGCCTGGCCCTGCTCAGGGACGCGGTCAAGATGGGGGCCTCGGTGGTGGGCGGCTGCCCGGACGCCGATCCCGACCCCGCCGGCTACGTGGAGGCCGTTCTGGACATCGCGGCCGAGCACGGCTGCCCGGTGGACCTGCACACGGACGGTGACGATCCGGCCCGGCTGGCCCGGCTGGCCGCGGCGGTCGGCGGGCTGCGGCCCGGCGTGGCGATCGGGCCGTGCGGCGGCCTCGGACGGCTGCCCGCGAAGGTCGCCGCACGGGCGGCGGAACGGCTCGCCGCCGCGGGGGTGACGGTGGTCTGCCTGCCGCAGGGCGGCTGCGGGACCTCCGGTCCCGGCGGGCTCGGCGCGCTCGGTATGCCCGCGCCGGACGGCGTGCCGGAGCGGACCGGGGTCACGGAGCGTGCGGACACGGCGCCGGTCCGGCTGCTGCGCGCCGCCGGTGTTCGGATCGCCGCGGGCAGCGGCGCGCTGCGCGACACGGCGAACCCGGTCGGCCGCGGAGACCCGCTGGAGGCCGCCTACCTGCTGGCCTCCCAGGACGGGCTCGGCCCGGCCGACGCCTACGACGCGGTGAGCGGGGCGGCACGCGCCGCCCTCGGCCTGCCCGAGGTACGGGTGGAGGCGGGCTTCCCCGCGGAGCTGCTGGCGGTGCGGGGCCGCCGGCTGGCGGACGTCCTCTCGCTCGCGTACAGCCGCGTCGTGATCCACCGCGGGCGCCTCGTGGCCCGTATCAGCTCGGTGCGGGAGTACTGCGACTCGGCCGTCGCGGTGGCACTGGACCTGCCCCGGCAGGGCGGCCGGCCGCGCGGGATCGGGTGGGACGGGACGTAGCCGGGGGCCGGGACGCGACCTTCGCCGCGGTGGCGTCCTGGGGCCGCCGAAGTGTCCGGTTGCCCGAGGTGCGCGGACGCAGGGGACCCCAGTGCCCGGGAGTGCCGCGGCGCCCGGGAGCGCCCCAGTGCCCGGTTGCCCGAGATGCGGCGGAGCCGGGCACCGGAGTGCCGGAGGGCCGGGGTGGGCCGCGTCGGGTGCGCGTACCCGCCCCGTGCGGCGTACGGTCGAAGGCATGCGTACTGTCATCGCCGGAGGACATGGTCAGATCGCGTTGCGGCTTGCGAAGCTGCTCGCCGCGCGGGGCGACGAGGCCGTGGGACTGATCCGCAACCCGGCACACGCGGACGACGTCCGGGCGGCCGGAGCCGAGCCGTCGGTGTGCGACCTGGAGTCGGCGTCGGCCGACGAGGTGGCGGGCCTGCTGGAGGGCGCGGATGCCGCGGTCTTCGCGGCGGGTGCGGGGCCGGGCAGCGGGGCCGCCCGCAAGGAGAGCGTGGACCGCGACGCCGCCGTGCTGCTCGCGGACGCCGCCGAACGCGCCGGTGTCCGGCGCTTCGTCCTCGTCTCCTCGCAGGGCGCCGACCCGGGCCACGAGGGTGACGAGGTCTTCGACGCCTATCTGCGGGCCAAAGGCCAGGCGGAGGAGGACATCCGCGGGCGGTCCGGCCTGGACTGGACGATCCTGCGGCCCGGCGCGCTGACGAACGACCCCGGCACCGGCCAGGTGCGCCTGGAGGCACGCACCGGTCGCGGACGCGTGACCCGGGACGACGTGGCCGCGGTCCTGGCCGAGTTGGTGGACTCGTCCGCGACCGCGGGCCTGACCCTGGAACTGATCAGCGGCTCGTCGCCGGTGTCGGTCGCCGTGAAGGCGGTGGCCGGGAACTGATGCGGCCGCGGTAAGGACGGCCCGGCGTCCGGCGGAGGGTCGGGCCCGGTGTTGGGCGCAGGGGCGGCCCGGCGTTCGGCAGAGGGTCGGTCCGGCACTGGGTATTGGGTCGCGGGTAGAGGGTCGGCCGGTGTTCCGCGGAAGGCGGCTGCGGCGTTAGGTGGGCGGCCCCCCGCTGCGGGCGGCCACGCGACCCGTGGACGGTCACACGACCCGCGGACGGTCCCACGACCGGTCGACGGTCACACGACCGGTCAACGGTCACACGCACCCTGTGCGCCGGCGCGCGTAGGCGCCTGCCACGCGACGGGCCCGCTCCCCGCCGTGACCGTGTCCGCATGACTGTCCTCGGCCTGACTGCCATGTCGTCATGACTACCCTGTCCGCGTGACGACCGACCTGCCCTCGGGCCCGGACCCCGCTTCTTTGCCCAGGGCGGAGTTCGCCTTCCCCGGCCCTCTGCGCGACCAGCTCGTCGCGGCGGTCCTGGACGGGTCCAAGACCTCCACGACGGGGCTCCTCGTCGACTACGAGCACGAGCAGGAGCCCCTTCCGGAGGTCGGCCGGCGCGCCGTCGTCATCGACTCCGAGGACCGCCCCGTCGCCGTCATCGAGGTGACCGACGTCCGTGTCGTGCCCCTGGCGCAGGTGGATCTCGCGCATGCCCTGGACGAGGGCGAGGGGTACACCGGCGTCGCCGAGTGGCGGGCGGGACACGAGCGGTTCTGGCACGGCGAGGAGGTCCGGGCGGCGCTGGAGGACCCCGGGTTCACCGTGGACGACGGCACCCCGCTGGTCCTGGAGCGGTTCCGCCTCCTCACCGACCTGCGCCACCGCGGCTGACCCCGGCCGTCTCCCAAGCCGAGGTCGCGACTGTCCGCGCCCGCGCCGCGGGGCCCGGCCGCCGCCGAGCGGACCATCGGCCGCCACGGCGTCCGCCGCCACGGACCAAGGCGCCTCGCAGAAGGTCGCCGACAGCACGCACATCGACCGCGCCGACCGCGAGGCCCGCGACGCGCTCGCCGAGTTCCGGCGCGTCGGCGCGGAGCGCGTCTTCCTCGGCGGGGCGTCGTGCGGCGGCGGCACCGCCGCCGAGCAGGCCGGGGACGAGGACGCGTACGCGTACGCGGCCGCCGGCAGGAAGCTCTTCGGCTGGCCCTGCGCGCCGGGAACGAAGCCCCTTCCCAACGAGCGCGGCTACGACTACCTGGGCCGGAACCTGGCCGGTCAGGGCTTCGTCGTGGTGTCCATCCGCGCCAACGGCATCAACGCCTCATCCGTATGGGGAGACGGAAACGCCTCCTCCCTGGCCGGACTGATCAACGAACACCTCTCCCTGTGGCAACGGCTCGACTCCACCGGCAAGGGCGCCCTCGCAGGAAAGTTCGTCGACCCGGCCACCGGCAGTCCACGCGGCGTCGCCTTCGCGCACCACGCCGACATGAGCGACGTCGGCATCATGGGCCACTCGCGCGGCGGTGCGGGCGCCACCTGGCAGGCCGCGGAAAGCCATCGAGGTCAGTGGCCCGCCGGCGTCGGCGTCAAGGCGGTCGTCGCCCTCGCCCCCGCCTACAACCTGGTCACCGAGGACATGGCCGCCCACCGGATCACCAGGACCCCCTTGGCAGTGGTACGGGGCACCTGCGACGGGCAGGTCACCAAAGAGGTCGTCCCCTTCGCCGCAGGCGCGGCCGACAGGACCGAGAGCGGCTTCTACCAGTTCGAGGTGCACGGGGCGGACCACGGCTACTTCAACACACGGTGGTCACCGCAGAGCGGCCAGGTGGGCTCCAGAGACGACGCCTTCCCCGTCGACGGGCACCCCGGCTACTGCACCGACCGCGACGACGCGCCCGCCGCCGGGCAACTGACGGAACAGCAGCAGCGCCACGTCGGCACGACCTGCATCGATGCCTTCTTCCGCCGCTACCTGCTGGGCGACACGACGGTCGACCCCATCCTGACCGGCCGTCTGCACCCCGACTCCGACATCACCACCGTGGATGTGGAAGCCACCCTTCGCTGACAGCCTCGCGGGGACCTGCTCCGGGCTCGCGCGTGAGCCCGCTTCCTGGCGTGAGCGTGAGCCCGGATCCTTGCGGGAAGGGGAGCGCGCGGAAGGCAGGCCACCCGCCCAGCCCCGCGGCGCGCTGTCCGGGAACGGCGAAACCCCTTCCGACCTGCTGATTGCGCAGGTCGGAAGGGGGTCTCGCCATGCGGCGGCGCCCGTACGACCCGCCGCCACGTCAGCCGCGCCAAGCGACGCAGCCAGGCGGCGGGCGATCTCGGAACGAACCAGCAAAGTCAGCAGACCAGCAGACCAGCCGCTCGGCAGACCAGCAGACCAGCCGATCGTCGTACGGTTGATCGGCCGATCGGCCGATCGGCCGTACGACGATCGCTTCGCTCTCCATTCCGTGTCACCGCTCTCGCACGCCGCAGGCAGACTGGGGCCATGTTCTGTGGAGAATTACAGGTCGACCCGCCGTGGACGTTCGAGTTGGCGGAGATTCTCAACGACCGGCGGATCGCGACGGAGGGGAAAGAGCTGGGCTTGACCGCGGCGCTGGATCAGCTCGAGTCATGGCTCGACGAACCCCGCGAGTACCACAAGCGCCACCGCCTCGCCTGGCTTGCCGCCATTGACGACTACGACTTCGCGGTCCAGGCCACAGGGCCGGCGTACCGGCGAGGACTGAGCGGCCACCTCGGTGCCGTCCGCCGGGCGATGGCCGGCCTGCCCGCGAAAGACGCGGATCAGCAAAGGGCGCGGGCCCTGACCGCACTGCGCGCGCTCGCCCGAGCAGCGTCATCCGGTGACCAGTTGGGACGTGCTTGGGCGGATGTCGTCGACGCTGTCCGCGGTGATGAGACCTACGCAGTGATCTGCGCCCGCATCGCTCTCCTGCAGAACCTCCTCGAACGAACCGGACGCAGGTCATCCGACGTCACACGAAGGCTCGTCGGCGTTCTGCGAGATCGGCGCGTGGATGTCCAGATGGCCCGCCTCGCGCTTGGAGACATCGAGGAACCGGGGCCCCTCTCTCCCCGGGAGGTGACGGCGGGAGCCGGAGTGGCAGAAGCTGAGCGTCTGAGTCTGTGCGCTCGTACGGTCGTCACTCCCCCACGGCAGGCGCGGCACGTGGTGTGGCACGCTTTCGCCAAGGCCCGCCTCGCCGGGATGGTGCAGTCGTTCGGCCCCATCACCCTGTACGACCGCGAATGGTTCATGGGCAATGCAGCAGCCGGCGGTCCTTTCCGTTCTCGGCTTCCGCCCGAGGTGGCCAACCAGGACTCCTTCTTCCCCACGGAGTCGTTCCCTGACGAACCTCATGTGGTACTCGCCCGCGTGGACCTTGGCACGGACGCGTATGCGAACGCGCCGGCCGAATCCTCACTCCAAGTACGCTCCATGATCTTGGCCTCGACCTTCCCCGAGGACCGTCGCGGTTGGGAAATGTACGAGGGTTACATCCACACCGTCGATGGCGCCTGGGCAGGGACCCATGCATTCCGCTTGGCGGAGGAGGACTTTGCGATGCCGTATGCGCGCATGGACGCCACGGCCGAGCGTCTGAGTCGCATGGCTCCGCGTATCGCGCCCCACCTTCCCGGAACTGGTTCTGATCTCGCCGAGGTCGTCGATGCGATCGGCTGGTGGAAGGCATCCGGTGCCCAACCGCCCCTTCCCGCGATCGTGCTCGACGTTCGTATCCTTGAGCTGCTCGCCACCCGAGTCGCGGCACTGGACTGGTACGACTACTTGGATCACTTTCACAAGAACGCCTGGATACGGCACCAGGTCGTGGACACACTCGCCGATGTCGCCTGGCACTCCACCGACGACCTCGGCCACTTCACAACCGACGTGCGCAACGCGGCCCGCGATGTTCGGAGCCGACTGGTGAAGCACAAGGGCAGAGACTTCGACATCGACATCCGCGAGGTCATCTCCGCGTTGCCCGACCTCATATCCGTCTATCCGCGGCACAGTAGGCAGCGCAGAAGAGCTACAGGTGTGGCGGCCCGGTTGGCAGACGGAGCCGGCATGCGAGCCTGGTACGAGAGCCTCGAAGGCCGGTGGTCGCGCTCCACCAGGCGCCTGCGGGCCATCCGCAACTCACTGGCTCACGGTGGCCCCGTCACACCGGAGGCAGCCACCTCCGTAGGCTCGCTCGTCCACTTCCTGGCGGGGACCGGTCTCACCGACAGTCTGAACGCACTCCTGGAGGGCGCGCCCCACGCTTCCACCCATGAACTGCGCCGCGACACCTGCGACGCCTGGGCAGATCGTTGGCTGGCCGGCATGCCCGCAACGGAAACCTTCCAAGGCGCGGCCTGACCCCTCCGGCACACACGAGAAACGGGGGTCCCACGTCCGGCAAGCCCCTCTTACGTTTCTTGCGTTCCTACGGCACTGACCTACGGCGTTCGCCACTGCTCCGTCAAGCTCTCCGGGGCCGATGCGAGAGGGTGGACCCGCTGTGCCGGGGCGCCGGGACGCCGGGGCACCGCATCGCGGTGTTGCACAAGGTGTACGCCGAGGCGCTCGACCGGATGCGGGAGCGGGCGAACGCCCGGATCGATGCGGCTCTGCGGAAGTGGAGCGATCCGGAGTGATCATGCTCACCCCGGCGAAGGCAGGTAGGGCGCCTGGAGGACAAACGCACTGATCAACGGTGCGATACGGGCGGCACGAGGTGAGACACGTCCACGCCCCGTCCGCGATGAATCGCACAGGGTTGGACAAAGAAAACCCCCTCCGACCAGGTGAGTCACCTGATCGGAGGGGGTCTCCCTCAGCGTGGCGGCGCCAGGATTCGAACCTGGGAAGGCTGAGCCGGCAGATTTACAGTCTGCTCCCTTTGGCCGCTCGGGCACACCGCCGGGGATGCTGCCCGGGTGCCCGCCTGGAGCGGAACGCCGTGGCAACGACGTAAACGATACCTGATCGACGGGGGTGCTTCGCCACCGGATTGATCGGTGCCCTTGGTCGGCGCCCGGCGCACCGAGGGTGACTACGCTTGGGACGGTGCGGCCTCCGGCGCGACGGGTGGCCGTGACCTATGCACCCCGATACAAGGAGCCACAGGACATGGCCGACTCCAGTTTCGACATCGTCTCGAAGGTCGAGCGGCAGGAGGTCGACAACGCCCTCAACCAGGCCGCGAAGGAGATCTCGCAGCGCTACGACTTCAAGAACGTCGGTGCCTCGATCGCCTGGTCCGGCGAGAAGATCCTGATGCAGGCCAACTCCGAGGACCGCGTGAAGGCGATCCTCGACGTGTTCCAGTCCAAGCTGGTCAAGCGCGGCATCTCGCTCAAGGTCCTCGACGCGGGCGAGCCCCAGCTCTCCGGCAAGGAGTACAAGATCTTCGCGTCCATCGAAGAAGGCATCTCCCAGGAGAACGCCAAGAAGGTGGCGAAGATCATCCGCGATGAGGGCCCCAAGGGCGTCAAGGCCCAGGTGCAGGGGGACGAGCTGCGGGTGACCTCCAAGAGCCGGGACGACCTCCAGGCCGTGATCGCGCTCCTCAAGGGCCGCGACTTCGACTTCGCGCTGCAGTTCGTCAACTACCGCTGAACCTCCGAGCGCTTCCCGCCGGCGGTGCGGGCCTCTTCGCCACCGTACGTTCCGTCCGCCGCGGTCCATCTGGTCCGCAAACCTCCTCGGCCGGGCCCGACCGAGCCGGACCCGGCCGAGGAGGTTTGCAACGGTGATCGCGGCCATTGGCGCACGGCGCGGTGGGGCCGCACGCGCATGACGCCGGGACCCGGACGGCTCACCCTCCGACCACCGCGTCTCTCACCTGCTGCGCGAGTCGCCGAAGAATATGCGGTAGACGATCAGCAGGACGAGCGCCCCGCCGATCGCCGACAGCCAGGTGGCGCCGTCGAAGAAGTTCTTGGTGACCGGGTGGTCAAGGAAGGTGGAGGAGATCCAGCCACCGATGAAGGCGCCGATGATGCCGATGACCGTCGTACCGATCAGGCCGCCCGGGTCGCGGCCCGGCAGCAGGAATTTGGCGATGGCACCGGCCAGCAGTCCGAGAATGATCCAGCTGATGTAACCCATGCCGGAACCTGCCTTTCGTACGTGTACGCCGTGGCGCGATGCGTCACGGCGGTCGTGGAACGGGGTGTGTGGGAGTCGTGGGGTGGGACGGGTGGTGGACGGTGACGGTCGGGGTCGGGTCGGATCGGTGGGCCTGCCCTGGTGCGGCGGCCCTGCTTCCGGCGTCCGGCCGGGCTCGGTCACCGGCGGGCGGTTGACGGTTCGTACGGGCGGAGGATGCCCGGGCGAAGGTACGCCCGGGTGATCGTATGCCCAGGTGATCGCGAACTTATGGCAATCGGGTGACGTTGTCAGGGAGGACGCGCCACAGGACGGCACTGGTTGCGCGGAACCGGCCCGCTGGGGCCGAGGCCCTGCCTTCTGCCGGACGGCCCGTCAAGGGCCCGGCGTTCGCCACCTTCGGGCCGGAAGGTACGGCCCGCTACCGGACGCCCAGCACCGGGCGTCTGCTCCGGGCCTCTGCACCGGGCGTCTGCACCGGTCACCGGACGCCTGTTCCAGTGTCCGGATATCTGCCCCGGATGCCTTCCCCAATGCCTTCCCTGACAGCCCACCCTGACGGCCCTCGCCTGACGGTCGGCTGCGGTCGGCTGCGGTCGGCTGCGGTCGGCTGCCGGACGTTACGCTGCCCGACGGCCGGCGGCCGGGGCTTGTCGGTACCGGACAGACCGTAGCCGGGCAGCCCGCGGCCGAAGCGTCGGAGCCGCCCGCAGGTCGACGGTCCTCATGCCAGCACCGTCTCCACTCCCCACTGCCGCAACGCTCTCCCAAGTTCCTCGAACGTCGCCGGACGTGCCGTCTGCGGGGTGACGCCCAGGCAGGCTCGGGCGGTCGCGGAGTCGTGCCAGACGAGGGTGAAGGGGGCCCTGGCTCCGAAGTGGCCGCATAAGCAGTCGATCAGGGAGTCCGGGTTGTGGCCGAAGTACCCGCCCGGGCCGTTCACCGCTTCTCCGAGCGCGCAGTAGAACCCGCTCTCGTCCGTGACGTACCGGCCGTCCAGGTGGTAGGTCGTGCCTGGCGGGGCGTCAGGGTCACGGCGGGCCCTGGCGTGGTTCTCCAGGGCCGTGACCAGCCAGTAGCGCCTGCCCTCGGAACCGCATCGCGCCCATAGGTTCCGTTGGGCGGGCCATCCGGGCCACCACAGGTCCCAGACCTCGCGGGCGGCGAGCGGGGGCCGGGGCGACCAGGGTTCGAGGGTGAGGTCGACGAGGCCGCGTCCGGAGGGTGTCCAGGCGAGTATCTCGCCCTCCACGGCGTATTGGAGGGTGCGGCCCTGGGCGTCCAGGCGGAGGATCTTCGCGTGCCCCAGGTCCTCGTCGCCGACGGCGAGCGCCCTGTGGAGCGCGCCGCGGGGCACGCAGCCGACGAGGCGTATGGAGGGCTCCTCGGGCTCAGGCACCGGCTCCCGTACACATGCCAGGTCCCGGCAGTGTCCCAGGGGGCGGCCCTGCGCGCTGAGGAGGCGGTAGCCCGGGGAGAGTGGTGGACGGTAGGGGTAGTCGGGCTGGCTCTCCTGAACCGACGCCTCGATGGTGAGGTCGCGTAGCGAGAGGTCACGGGCGCAGTGGCGCTCGTCCAGGAGGCGCACGTCCTTCAGGTACCACTCGGCTACCCGCCGTCCGGTCCTGTCCACGGTCTGGAGGACGAGCGATCCGAGCGGGGCGGAACGGCCTCCCCCGCCGAGCCCTTCGGACCGGCCTTCCCCGGCTGGTCCTTCGGACCGGCCTCCCCCGACGGGGCCCGCGGACCGGCCTCGCTCGGCAGAGCCTGCGGACCGGCCTTCCTGGGCAGTGCCTTCGCTAGAGCCTTCCGCCGCGCCTTCCTGACGGCCTTCCCGAGCGAGGTCTTCGACACGGTCTTCCCGGCTGGGGCCCTCGGATCGACTGCCCTGGAGGCCGGCCGCGGATCGCTCTCCCCGGGAGCCGGCTGCCGATCCCTCTCTTTGGGAGCCCGCTGCCCGTGTGCTCGCCCGGGAAGCGTCGGCCCGGTTTCTTCGGAAGGCGCTCTCGTAGGAGCCGGACCCCTCGTAGGGACCTCCCCGAGGTGCGGTCCCGGGACGGCCTCCCCCGGGGGTACCGCCCTGAGCGGTGGTCGCCCGGAGCGCCTCCAGGGCCGCACGCAGTTGTCCTTCGGGGGTGCAGCCGAGCAGTTCGAACCGTGCGCGTAAGGGGGGCGCAGGGTCGGCGAACAGGCCGGCGGCGTCCGCGCAGAGCGCCCAGAGGCCGTCCGCCTCGGAGCGCCCGAGTGCGTCGGCCCGCTCGTGGGCATCCGCTGAGCGGCTCGGGGGGCGGGCCGGCTCCGTGTACGCCGGGGGGCCGCCGGCGTACTCCGGCCCCTCGGCGTCGTACGCCGCGAGTGCGTACACCGGGGGCTGCACGGTCCGCTACCAGCGGTCCGTCGCGAACGGCTGGTCCGTCCGGACGATCTCGCGGCCGAAGGGAAGCAGAGCGACGGGAATCAGCTTGAAGTTCGCAATGCCCAGGGGGATGCCGATGATGGTGATGCACAGGGCGACACCGGTCACGATGTGGCCCAGGGCGATCCACCAGCCCGCGAGGATCAGCCAGAGGGCGTTGCCGACGCAGGAGGGGGCACCTGCGTCAGGGCGCTCGACCGTGGTGTAGCCGAAGGGCCACAGGGCGTAGATGCCGATACGGAATGCGGCGATCCCGAAAGGGATGCCGATGATGGTGACGCACAGGAGCAGTCCGGCGGCGAAGTAGCTCAGGAACAGCCAGAGGCCGCTCAGGACGAGCCAGATGATGTTGAGGGCTGTCTTCACTGGTAGCGACCTGCCATCTGCTCTAGCCGGGCGATGCGCTCCGCCATGGGTGGGTGGGTGGAGAACATCTTGGCCATGCCCTGCCCCGGACGGAAAGGATTCGCAATCATCATGTGGCTCGCCGTCTCGAGCCGCGGCTCGGGCGGCAGCGGGAGCTGGCGGGTGCCCGCCTCCAGCTTGCGCAGGGCACTGGCGAGGGCCAGCGGGTCGCCGGTGAGCTGGGCGCCGGAGGCGTCCGCCTCGTACTCCCTGGAACGGCTGATGGCGAGCTGGATGACGGACGCGGCGAGCGGTCCGAGGAGCATGATCAGCAGGAAACCGAAGATGCCGGGACCCTCGTCGTTGTCGGAGCGGCCGAAGGGGATCAGCCAGGCGAAGTTCACCAGGAAGATGATGACAGAGGCGAGGGCGCCCGCGACGGAGGAGATGAGGATGTCGCGGTTGTAGACGTGACTCAGTTCGTGCCCGATCACGCCGCGCAGCTCGCGCTCGTCCAGGAGGCTCAGGATGCCCTCGGTGCAGCACACCGCGGCGTTGCGGGGATTGCGGCCGGTGGCGAACGCGTTCGGCGCCTCCGTCGGGGAGATGTAGAGCCGGGGCATGGGCTGGCGGGCCTGGGTGGAGAGGTCGCGGACCATGCGGTAGAGGCCGGGGGCCTCGAACTCGCTGACGGGGCGTGCGCGCATGGCGCGCAGGGCCAGCTTGTCGCTGTTCCAGTACGCGTACGCGTTGGTGCCGAGCGCCACGAGGAGCGCGACGACGAGGCCCGTACGTCCGAAGAAACTGCCGATCACGAGGATGAGTGCGGACAGTCCCCCGAGGAGTACGGCGGTTTTCAGCCCGTTGTGCCGGCGGTGCACAGTACGCCCTCCTGGTGTTGCTGCAGGGAACCCTCTGCTGCTGGTGCTTCCACGGTCCGGTGGACCTTCCTGTACGGATCAACGCCAGGCGCGGAGTTCTAGTTCCCTGCTGTCCGTGGCGGCGGGGCGTGATGTGCGGCCCACCGGCGCGCCACAGGCCGACGCGCCCCCGCACGGGCCGCGCGGCGGGATGGAGGGCCCTGGGCTGGGCGGAACGGGATGGAGGGCCCTGCGCTGGGCGGAAAGGGACCGGGCGGCGGGGCGCAGGGCCCGGCGGCGGGACGGAGGACCCGGGCGACGGGGCGGGAGGTCCGGGCAGCTTGGCGGCGGAGCGGAGGGACCGCCGTCAGAACAGGCCGGCGGTGGAGAACCGCAGGACCAGTTGGGGGGCGCCGGACAGGGCCAGCGCAAGGACCGCGGTGAGGACGAGCGCCGCGGTGAGCGGTACCGGTACCGCGGGGGCGGTGGTGCCTGGCGCTGCGGGGCCCGGTACCGCCGGGGCGGGGCCGTCGCTGCGGGGACGGGCGTCCGTCCGGGGGGCGCGGAAGAGGAGTGCCGTCCAGTGGAGGTAGTAGTAGAGCGCGATCACGACGTTCACGGCCATGAGCACGGCGAGCCAGCCGAGGCCCGCGCCGACCGCCGAGGAGAAGACGGTGACCTTGGCGAAGAGGCCGATCACACCGGGTGGCAGTCCGGCGAGGCAGAGCAGGAAGAAGGCCAGCAGCAGGGCGGTCAGCGGGCGCCGGGCGTAGAGGCCGCGGTAGTCGTCGATGCGGTTGAGGGGGCTGCTGCGCGCGACCAGCGCGGCCACGGCGAAGGCCCCGAGGTTGACCACCGCGTACATCAGGGCGTACGCGACGGTGGAGCCGACGGCGTGCTCCGGATCGTCGGCGCTGCCGGCCGCCGCTATCGGCACGAGCAGGTAGCCCGCCTGGCCGACGGACGACCAGGCGAGCAGCCGGACCGCGCTGTACGCGCGCGTGGGCTGCTGGCGCAGTGCGGCGGCGTTGCCCGCGGTCATGGTGAGCGCGGCGAGTACGGCGAGCGCGGGACCCCACACGTGTGCGTACGAGGGGAAGGCTATGACCGTGACCAGGATGAGCCCGGAGAAGCCGACCGCCTTGCCGACGACGGAGAGGTACGCGGCGACGGGCAGCGGGGCGCCCACGTAGGTGTCGGGCACCCAGAAGTGGAAGGGCACGGCGGCCGTCTTGAAGGCGAAGCCCACCAGGGTGAGGATCACTCCGGCCCTGGCGAGGGTGTGCAGTTGGCCGTCGACGTGCGGCAGGCGGCCGGCGATCTCCGTCAGATAGAGGCTGCCGGTGGCCGCGTACACGAAGCTCGCCCCCAGGAGCGTCACGGCGGTGGCGGTGACGGACGACAGGAAGAACTTCAGGGCCGCCTCCGCGGACCTGCGGTCGCCGCGTTTGAGGCCCACCAGGGCGAACGCGGGCAGGGAGGCGACCTCAAGGGCGACCACAAGGGTGGCCAGGTCCCGCGCGGCGGGCAGCAGGGCGGCGCCCGCGGCCGAGGACAGCAGCAGGAACCAGAACTCCCCGTCGGGGACGGCCGGGCCGCCCGCCGTGTTCCGCGCACCGCCGAGTGAGCCGACCGCCGCGTTCCGCACACCGTCCGGGCCGGCCCCCTGAGCCGGGCGCGCACCGTCCGTGCCCGCGTCCCCGCGACCTCCGCCACGCGCGCGCCGTGCACCCCCGCTCCTGGCGTCCCGCAGCATGCTGACCGACAGCAGGGCGGCGAGCAGCGCGCCGCCCAGTACGAGGAACTGGATGACCAGGGCGAAGTGGTCCGCCGTGTAGCTGCATACGGAGGAGCGGCCGGTACGGCAGAAGGTGGACCGGTGGCCGTCGAGCAGCGGCAGCAGGGAGAGCGCCGCCAGGGCGAGGCCGGTGACGGAGATCCAGCCGAGGACGGCCTTCCTGCTGTCGTCCGTGAAGAGATCGGCGACGAGGACCACCAGGGCCACGAGTGCGGCGATGGTGGGCGGCGCGATCGCGAGCCAGTCGACGGACTGCACGACGCCCGCGGCGGTCTCGGTCACTTGGGGCCTCCTGCGAGGAGCTGCTGCACGGCCGGGTTCGTCAGCCCGAGGAGGGCGGCGGGCCAGAGTCCGGCGAGGACGGTGAGGGCGACCAGCGGTGTCCACGCGGCGAACTCGTGGGCGCGCACGTCGGGCAGCTCTGCGAGCACGGGGGCGGGTCCGCCGCCGGCCGCTCCGGCCCCGGTGCCCTCCAGCCGTCCGGGGCCCATGCAGACCCGGCGGACCACGATGAGCAGGTACGCGGCGGTGAGCAGGGTGCCGAGTCCGGCAAGGGCGAGATACGTGAGGTAGGCGGGGCGGCTGAGGCCGTCGGCGGGCCGGAACGCGCCGAACATGGCCAGCATCTCGCCCCAGAACCCGGCGAGGCCCGGCAGCCCGAGCGACGCGACGGCGCCGAAGGCGAGCAGCCCGCCGAGCCGCGGGGCCCTGCCGTAGAGCGCGGCGCCGGCGTCCTGCGCCAGCGTGTCGAGGTCGGTGCTGCCGGTGCGGTCCTTCACCGCGCCGACGAGGAAGAACAGCAGGCCGGTGATGAGCCCGTGGGCGACGTTGGCGAACAGCGCGCCGTTCACACCGGTCGGTGTCATGGTGGCGATGCCGAGCAGGACGAAGCCCATGTGGCCGACCGACGAGTAGGCGATGAGTCGTTTGAGGTCGCCCCTGGCACCGGTGGGCGGCCGCGGCGCGAAGCGCCCCGAGGAGGGGCGGCGGCCGGCTGACGGGAGGGCGAGCGCGAGGCAGGCGAGCGACCCGTAGATGATGCCGGCGACGGCGAGGGCGGCGAGGTAGGGCGCGAAGGTGTGCAGCCCGTCCGGCGCGATCGGCAGGACGATCCGGACGAACCCGTACGTGCCCATCTTGAGCAGGACGCCGGCCAGCAGGACCGAGCCGACGGTGGGCGCGGCGGTGTGGGCGTCGGGGAGCCAACTGTGCAGCGGCCACATCGGCGACTTCACCGCCAGCCCGAGCCCGATCGCCAGAACCGCGATGACCTGCACCGACGTACTCAGTCCCCGGCCGTTGTCAGTGGCGAGTGCCACCATGTCGAACGTGTGGGCCCGAAGCCCGACCAGCAGCAGGCCCAGCAGCATCACCACGGACCCGAGGAGCGTGTAGAGGATGAACCTCCAGGCGGCCGCCCGCCGGCCCTCGCCGCCCCACCGGGCGATGAGGAAGTACATCGGGATGAGCACCGTCTCGAAGGCCAGGAAGAACAGCAGCAGGTCGAGGACGGCGAAGCTGGCGAGGGTGCCGCCCTCCAGCAGGAGCAGCAGCGCGACGAAGGCCCTGGGAGGCGGCGCGGAGGGGCCCTGGGGCGGCTTGGCGTAGCTGTGCAGCGCGCAGAGGAAGGTCAGCAGCGCGGTCAGGACCAGAAGGGGGAGGGAGATGCCGTCGATGCCGAGGTGGATGCGCACGTCCAGCGCCGGGATCCAGTTGACGTCGGTGGTGGCCTGCATGGTCGAGGGGTGGTCGTGGTCGAAGCCGAGCGCCAGGACGACCGCCGCGACGAGGACGGCACCGGTGACGGTCACGCCGTGCCGCAGGACCGCCTGTTCGGGTGATGCTCCCTTCAGACCGGGCGGCGGCGGGAGCAGTGCCGTCGCGGCCCCGAGGAGCGGCCCGGCCACGATCAACGCGAGAAGGGCCTGCATCACGGACGGGCTGATATCGATCACGGCTGCTCACGCTCCCGCGGTGGCGACGAGGACGACGATCGCCAGCACGGCGGAGCCGGCGAGCAGGGCGCTCAGATAGGTCTGCACGTTCCCGGTCTGCGCCCGGCGCACGGCCGCGCCCAGCAGACGGGGCAGGGCGCCCGCGCCGTGCACATAGGTCTCGACGACCTCGCGGTCCAGGAAGCGGACCAGCCGGGCCGCGGCCCGTACGGGGGCGACGAACAGCGCCGCGTACAGGGCGTCGAGGTGGAAGCCGACGGCCGCGTGGCGGTGCAGCGGCCCCAGCAGCAGCCGGCCCGGGTCGGCGGGGTCGTCCGCGGCGGCGACGCCCCCGTAGACCGGGGTGTGTGCGGCGATCGCCTCGGCCTCGACCCACCCGGCGTCGGCGTCGCGTTCCGCGGCGACGGCACCGAGCGGGACGCGCGCGGCCAGGGCGGTGGTGTGCCGCCAGGCGCCGTAGGCGATGAGTCCGCCGGCCAGGGAGACCCCCGTACCGAGGACGGAGGTGGTGAGCACGGGAGTGAGACCGGATCCGCCGAGCCAGTCGGGCAGGACGCCGGTGGCGAGGCCGAAGGCGAGCGAGGGGATCGCGAGCACCCACAGGACGGCGTTCATCGCGACGGGCTGGCCGTCGTGGTCGGGCGCGTCACCGACCCGGCCGCGGAAGGCCAGCAGCCACAGCCGGGTCGCGTAGGCGGCGGTGAGCAGCGCGGTGAGCAGGCCGGCGATGAGCACGATCCAGCCGGCCGAGGTGGGCACGCCCGCGATGCCCGGGTCGCTGGGCAGGCCCGAGCCGTCCGCGGGGACCGGCGCGGGGTGGCCGGTGGCGGCGCGCTCAGCGGCACCCAGCACCGCCTCCTTGGAGAAGAAGCCGCTGAACGGCGGGATCGCGGCGAGCGCCAGCAGCGCCACGGTCATCGTCCAGTACGCGTCGGGGACGCGTTCGCGGAGGTTCCTCATCCGGGCCATGGCGGCAAGCGAGTTGGTACCCGCGGCGTGGATGACCACGCCCGCGGCGAGGAAGAGCAGCGCCTTGAAGGCGCCGTGGGCAAGGAGGTGGAAGACGGCGGCGGCACGGTCCCCGACGGCCAGGGCGCCGGTCATGTAGCCGAGCTGACCGACGGTCGAGTAGGCGAGCACGCGCTTGATGTCGTCCTGTGCCAGCGCGGCCAGCGCCGAGCCGGTCATGGTCACGGCGGCCAGCACGGCGAGGACGACGAGCGCGGCCGCGGAGGCGGCGAAGACGGGGAGGAGGCGGGCCACGAAGTAGACGCCGGCGGCGACCATCGTGGCGGCATGGATCAGCGCGGAGACGGGTGTGGGACCCGCCATCGCGTCGGGCAGCCAGGTGTGCAGCGGGAACTGCGCGGACTTGCCCGCGACACCGGCGAGCAGCAGCAGCGCGATCAGCGTCGGGTGGCCGAGCCCGCCGCCTGCGGCCGTGCCGAGGACGGTCGTGATGCGGAAGGACCCGGCGTCGGCGGCCAGCGCGAACAGACCGATGAGGAAGGGGACGTCACCGAGCTTGGTGACCAGGAACGCCTTCAGGGAGGCGGCACGCGCCTCGGGCGTCTCCCAGTAGTGGCCGACCAGGAAGTACGAGCAGATGCCCATGACCTCCCAGCCGACCAGCAGCACCATCAGATCGCCCGAGTAGACGACGAGCAGCATCGCGGAGGTGAACAGCGACACGAGGGCCGCGTACGAGGGGTAGCGCGGATCGTCGCGCAGATAGCCGGTCGAGTAGATCTGCACGCAGGTGGCGACGAGGCCGACCAGGACGGCGACGAGCACGGCGAAACCGTCGAGGTGCAGGGCGAGGTCGATGGGCACCGAACCGGTCGGGGTGAGTTCGGTGGCCGCGTCGACGGGCCGTCCGCCGCCCTGCCGTGCCGCCACCAGCACCGCGCACACCGTGGCCGCCAGCGTGGGCACCACCGCGAGGGGCCGTGCGTAGCCGGGCGCGGTCCGGCCGAGCAGCAGGCCGGCTCCCGCGCCCAGGAACGGCAGGAGGGGGACGAGTGCGGCGAGGGTGGTCGTGGTCACGCGCTGGCCTCTGTCCTGTGTGCCTCAGTCCTGTGTGCCGGTGTCCCGGGTGCGTCTGCGGGGCCGTCGGCGGCGTCCTGGTCTCCGGGCCCCGGCTCGGCGGTGTCGCGGAGCCGGTCCACGTCGGACGTGCCGCGGCCCCGGTAGACCATCAGCACGATCGCCAGGCCGATGCCGATCTCGGCGGCGGCGACGGCGATGGTGAAGAGGGTCAGCGCCTGGCCGGAGTGGAGGCGGTCGCGCAGCCAGACGTCGAAGGCCACCAGATTGAGGTTGACGGCGTTCAGCATCAGCTCGACGGCCATCAGCACCAGGATCGCGTTACGGCGTGCCAGTACTCCGTACACGCCCGCGCAGAACAGGAGCATGGACAGCACGGCGGGGAAGACGAGGTGCATCAGCGGCCGCCTTCCTGGGCGGCGTCCGGGGCTCGGCTGCCGGCGGCGGCTGCCGGGGGCTGCCTGCGGGACAGTGCGATGGCGCCGACGAGGGCCGCGAGCAGCAGCACCGACAGGGCCTCGAAGGGCAGCACCCAGTGCCGGAAGAGGCTCGCTCCTGTGACGGCGGCTGAACCGGCGGCCGGGCCGTCCAGGTCGATCCAGGTCGCGCGGAAGGCGTCGACGACGACCCAGACCAGGACGGCGGCGGAGGCGGCGGCGACCAGCAGCGCGGCCCACCGGTTGCCCGAGTCGGCGTCCGGCGAGCGACCGATGGGCGCCTTGGTGAGCAGGAGGCCGAAGAGCAGGAGGACGACGACGGACCCGACGTAGATGAGGACCTGCACCCAGGCGATGAACTCGGCCGTCAGCAGCAGGTACTCCACGGCGATGCCGCCGAGCGCCACCACCAGCCAGAGGGCGGCGTGCACGATCTGCCGGGTGGTGACGGTCACGATCGCCGCGCCGAAGGTGACGAGGCCGACGAGGACGAAGGCGACCTCGGCGCCGCTCGGGGAGAGGAAGCCGTGGCTCTGGGCGGCGGGACTCACGATGCTCCCTCCGGTGGCTCCTCGGAAGTCGGGGTGCCGGGCCCCTCCTCCGACGGCGCGGGACCCTGTCCGCTCCCCCGCGCGGCGGGCGGCGCGTCTCGGCCGGCGGCGGGCTGCGCCCCCGCGGCCAGCCGGTCGGCGGCCTTGCGGGCGGCGGCCAGCTCCTTCGGCTCCTCCGCCGCCGGGTCGAGCGCGGGCGGCGCCGGCACGGTCCACATCCACTCGCGGAGCTTGTCGCGTTCGTGGGTGAGATCCCGGATGTCGGTCTCCGCGTACTCGAACTCCGGCGACCAGAAGAGCGCGTCGAAGGGGCACACCTCGATGCAGATGCCGCAGTACATGCACAGGGCGAAGTCGATGGCGAAGCGGTCGAGCACGTTCCGGCTGCGCTCGCGTCCGCCCGGGGAGGCGGGCGGGACGGTCTCCTTGTGGGAGTCGATGTAGATGCACCAGTCCGGGCACTCGCGGGCGCACAGCATACAGACGGTGCAGTTCTCCTCGAAGAGGCCGATCACACCGCGGCTGCGCGGCGGGAGTTCGGGCAGCACGTCCGGGTAGTGCTCGGTGACGGTCTTCCGCGTCATCGTGCGCAGGGTGACGGCGAGGCCCTTGGCCAGGCCCGAGCCCGGGATGCGGGACCGGGCGGGGCGGGAGGGCGGAGAGGGTTCCGTCATTGCTGGATCACCACCTTGACGACTCCGGTGAGGGCGATCTGGGCCAGGGCCAGCGGCACGAGGAGGGTCCAGGACAACTTCTGGAGCTGGTCCTCGCGCAGCCGCGGGTAGCTGACGCGCAGCCAGATCACCAGGAAGGCGAGGACGGCCGTCTTCAGCAGGGTCCAGACCCAGCCGAGCCCGGCACCGCCCCAGGGGCCGTGCCAGCCGCCCAGGAAGAGGACGGTCGTCAGGCCGCACAGGACGACGATCCCGGCGTACTCCGCGAGCAGGAAGAGGGCGAACCTGAGCCCCGTGTACTCGGTGTACGCACCGAAGATGATCTCCGAGTCGGCGACGGGCATGTCGAACGGCGGCCGCTGGAGTTCGGCGAGTCCCGAGACGAAGAAGACCAAGGCGCCGACGATCTGCCAGGGCACCCACCACCAGGCGAAGGCGTCCAGGATGCCGGGCAGCGAGAGGGTCCCGGCCGCCATCGCCACCGACGCGGCGGCCAGCAGCATCGGAAGCTCGTAGGCGAGCAGTTGTGCGGCCGTGCGCAACCCGCCGAGCAGGGAGAACTTGTTGGCCGACGCCCAGCCCGCCATCAGCGAGCCGAGCACCCCGACGCCCATGACGGCGAGGACGAAGAAGACTCCGGCGTCGACGACCTCGCCGACGGCGCCCTCGCCGGGGCCGATCGGGATGGCTATCAGGACGAGCAGGTAGGGCAGGAGGGCGACGGCGGGCGCCAGTTGGAAGACGCGCCGGTCGGCGTCCGCGGGGACGATGTCCTCCTTCTGCGCGAACTTCACGCCGTCGGCGACGAGCTGGGCCCAGCCGTGGAAACCGCCCGCGTACATCGGTCCCACACGTCCCTGCATATGGGCCATCACCTTGTGCTCGGTCTGGCCGACGATCAGAGGGAGGGCGAGGAAGACGACGAGGACCACGAGCAGCCTCAGGACGACGTCGAGCACGTCGTTCACCCGGTGCCTCCCTCGGGGTCCTCGCCACGGGTGCGCCCGGCGCGCGTGTCCGGGGTGCCGGTGGCGCCGGTGTCCGGGGTGCCGGTGCCCGCAGTGCCGTTGTCCGCGGGGTCTGCGCCCGTGGTGGCCGCCTCCGCGGTCTCTGCGTCCGTCGTGCCCGTGCCTGTGTCCGTCGTGTCCGTGCTGCCGGTGCGGGGCGCGCCCGGTTCGTCGAAGGCGGGGCGGGCGTGGTGCCAGGGGGCGTCGTCGCCGGGGCGACGGTTTCCGGCGGTGTCCTCGGGGGCTCGACGGGGAGCATTCTCCCGGGAGCCCGCTCCGGGGACGCCGCCCTGGGAGCCCGTTCCGGAAGCGTCGCCCTGGGAGCCGCTTCCGGAAGCGCCACCCTGGGTGGGCTGATGGGGCGCTGTGTCCTGTGCGGTGCGTTGCGAGGCCGAGCCCCCTGACGCGCTGCGGGCGCGGCGCGGCCGGGTTCCGCCGCCAGCCGGGCGCCCGGGGGCGTCTGCCACATCGCCCGCGGCGCGCTCGGTGCGCCCGGTGCGCCCGGTTCGCTCGCCGGCGGCGCGTGCGGCACGGGCCGGGCGGGTCGGAGCGGCGGGCAGGGTGCCCTTCTGGGGGCCCCACTCGTTCGGGTCGGGCACACCGGGCGGCAGCGTCTGGCGGCGCCTGGGCCCGCCGTGTCCGGACTCGCCCGGCTCCTTGGCGCCGGGCCATGCCTTCACCACCCGCGCGGCCAGGACGAAGTCCTTGCGCAGCGGATGCCCCTCGAAACCCTCCGGCAGCAGCAGCGGCACCAGATGGGGATGGCCCTCGAAGTCGATCCCGAACATCTCGTGTGTCTCGCGCTCGTGCCATGCCGCGCCGGCGTACACCTCGACCGCGGACGCCAGCACGGGCGCCTCGTGCGGCACCGTGGTGCGCAGCAGCAGCCGGCGCACCGGGCCGAGGGCCACGACGTGCGCGGCGACCCGGAAGCCGGTGTCCGGCTCGTCGACGGCGCTCAGCCAGTCGAAGTAGGTGCAGCCGAGGCCGGAGCGCGCGGTGCGCAGGGCCGCCGGCCACGAGGAGGGCGGTACGTCGACGGTGAGCAGCCCGTACGCCTCCTCCGCCGTCGCGTCGTCGCCGAAGAGTTCGCCGACGGGAGCGGTGAGCCAGCCGGTCACTGCGCGGCCTCCCCGGTCGCGCCCGGCCCGTGCGGCGGCTTCGCGAGTCCGCTCTGCAACTCGGCGGCCGACGGCCGTCCCGCGCTCCTGGCGTCCGTGCCGCCCGGTCCGTACCGCTCCCCCAGCGACTCGCGGGCGATCTTCTCCTGGAGCTTGATGATCCCCTGGAGCAGTGCCTCGGGCCTGGGCGGGCAGCCCGGCACGTAGACGTCGACGGGGATCACCTGGTCGACGCCCTTGGTCACCGAGTACGAGTCCCAGTAGGGGCCGCCGCAGTTGGAGCACGCCCCGAAGGAGATGACGTACTTGGGCTCGGGCATCTGCTCGTAGAGCCGCTTCACGGCGGGCGCCATCTTGTCCGTGACGGTGCCGGAGACCACCATCAGGTCGGCCTGGCGCGGTCCGGGCGCGAAGGGGATGACGCCGAGCCGGATGAAGTCGTGCCGGGCCATGGAGGCGGCGATGAACTCGATGGCGCAGCAGGCCAGCCCGAAGTTGAAGACCCAGAGGCTGTAGCGGCGACCCCAGTTGAGGACCACCTTCATGGGCTCCGGGGCGAGCCTGGCGAGGGCGCCGATCCGCCCGCCGCCCGTGGCGGGCAGCCGTACCGGCTCGGGCAGGGGGACGGCCGTGCTTCCCGCGCCACCGCCCGCCAGGGCACCGCCGCGGTCGGCTCCGGCGAAGACGTCCTTGCTGGTGGTGTCCTGCGAAGCACCGCCCTGGGGGCCGGTATCGGGCCCGGGCCGGCGGCCGGACCGGTTCACTCCCATGTCAGCACGCCCTTCTTCCAGGCGTAGAGCAGGCCGACGGCGAGGAACCCGAGGAAGACGAACATCTCCACCAGTGTGGCGGCCCCGTACCCGGGCGCGGCGAACACCGTCGCCCAGGGGAAAAGGAAGACGGAGTCGACGGCGAAGATCACGTACAGGAAGGCGTAGACGTAGTAGCGGACCTGGGTGTGTGCCCAGCCCTCGCCGACCGGGTCGACGCCGCACTCGTACGTGAGCAGTTTCTCGGGGGTGGGCACGACGGGCCGCAGCAGCCGGCCCGCGCCGAACGCGACGGCCACGAACAGCACGCCGACGACGGCGAGCAGCCCGACGACGGAGTACGACTGGAAGTAGTCCGCCGCGAGCACGGTCGATTCCGGCACGTCCGCCCCTCGCTCCCTGGCCTGGTGACGTTCCGGGCGCACGTCGTGGCACGCCCGGTTCGACGACTCGTACGCATCTTGTACGCATGCTGGTTTACGCACGCGAGTCTAGGGCCTGGCAAAGACAGGGTGAGCAGCCCGTCTAAAGTCCGGGTAAGCACCCGGCGGGCGCGTTGGCGGTGCGCGGTGCCCCCGGGGAGCAGGGCGGGCGCCCCCGGGTCGTGTTCGGACGGCCTCGGACGGCCTCGGACGGCGGGCGGACGCGCAGGAGCGACGGGGGCCGGGCGGCGAACGGCCGGCGGCGGGTCCGGGCGTGCAGCGCCGGAGCCGTGCGGAACGCGGAGACGCCGACTCGCCGGAACAACGGGCGGACGCGTCGGAGCCGCGAGGGTGAGCCGCCGGGGGTGGGGTTAACCACAGTGCAACGTGGCGGTCCACCTCATGGCGCCGGGCACGACCGCCCGGCACGCTGTTCCGTATGACCGCACGCACTTCCACCCTCTCGCCCGGCGAGCCGGCGCCGGGCGTGGACGACCCCGGTGGCCCATCCGGTCCCGATCTGCCCCCGCCCCGGCTGTTCCGGTACGACCGGTACACGCTGAAGGAGATCACCCACCTCCTCGTCAACCTACCGGTCGCGATCCTCGGCTTCGTCTACGTCGTGACGGCGCTCAGCGTCGGCGCCTCCCTGTCGGTGACGCTCGTCGGGCTGCCGCTGCTGGGGCTCGGCCTGTCCGGTACGCGTCAGCTCGGGAGGGCGGAGCGTGCGAGGGCCCGGGGCCTTCTGGGCGTGCGGATAGCCGAGCCGGACCGGACACGGCGGCGGCCCAAGGGCTTCCTGGCCTGGCTGCGGGCCAGCCTGAAGGACCCGCTCAACTGGCGCACGGTGCTGTTCGAGTTCATGCGCCTGCCCTGGGGCATCCTCACCTTCGTCGTCACGCTGGTCGGCCTCGTCGTCCTCTTCCCCGTGCTCCCGTTCCTGGCGCGCGGGCTGGCGAACGCCGACCGGGCGATGGTGCGCGGGCTGCTGTCCCCGTCGGACGAGCTGGAGGAGCGGATAGCCGAGCTGGAATCGGACCGCGGGGTGGTCGTGGACACGGCGGCCGCGGACCTGCGCCGCATCGAGCGGGACCTGCACGACGGCGCGCAGGCCCGGCTGGTCAACCTCGCCATGGGGCTCGGCCTGGCCAAGGAGAAGCTCCTGGAGGATCCCGACGCGGCCGCGGCCATGGTCGAGGAGGCGCACGGCGAGGTGAAACTCGCATTGCAGGAGCTGCGCGACCTGGCCCGCGGCATCCACCCGGCCGTACTCACCGACCGGGGCCTGAGCGCCGCCCTCTCCTCCGTCGCGGCCCGCTGCACCGTCCCGGTCAAGGTCACCGTCGACCTGGAGACGCGTCCGGCGGCCGCCATCGAAGGCATCGCCTACTTCACAGTCTCGGAACTCCTGCAGAACGTGAGCAAGCACAGCAGGGCGCGCACCGCTTCGGTGGACGTGTGGCGTACCGACGACCGGCTGCTGATACAGGTGCGCGACGACGGCGCGGGCGGCGCCTCGCTGTCCGGCGGCACCGGCATGGCCGGCCTCGCGGACCGGCTCGGGGCGGTCGACGGCCTGTTCGTCATCGACTCCCCGACGGGCGGCCCCACCGCCATCACGGCGGAACTGCCCTGGCGTGACCGATAGGACACCCCGGCGGCGGCCAGAGCCCTGCGAGCGTTGCACGGCCTCGGAGCCGCCCGGTCCCCTTCGGTCCTACGGGCTGCCCGGCCGCCCGGTGCCAGGTGCCCCTGCCCGGCGTGCCCGGTCCCTCAGGCGCCGAGGGGGCGCGGGGTAGGGAAAACCCCCGGTTCAAGAGGCCGACCTACCGCATGGTCCGGCGCCTGCCCCGGCGCCAGTGTGGAGGTACGACGCCGAAGCCGGCCGGGGTGCTCGGGCCCGGGCCGACAGGCCGGCGCAGGGCCAAGGGGCTCGCCGAGAGCAGCTTCCAGAGGAGAACGGACACACCGATGGCCACGGGTTACGGACAGGGGTACGGGCGGCAGGACCGGACCGGCTTCGGCGGGGCGGGGGCCGGCGAGCGGCGGCACCGTGTGCCGGCCGTAGTGCGGGCGCCATTGGCGGGGCGCACCTGGCGCGAGTTCGGATACGTGCTGCTCAGCCTGCCGATCAGCATCGCGTCGTTCACCCTCGCGGTGACCATGCTCTCGCTCGGTGCCGGGCTGCTGATCACGTTCCTCGGCATACCGGTGCTGGCCGCGGGACTCGCCGCCTGCCGAGGGTTCGGCTCACTGGAGCGCGCACGGGCCCGCGGGCTGCTCGGCCTGCACGTGAGCGCGCCGGAGCCGGCGCGCCCGGCCGGACCGGGGGCGGTGGCGTGGATGACCGCCGTGCTCAAGAGCGGCGCCTCGTGGCGGCACCTGTGCTTCGCCGTGGTCCACCTGCCGTGGGCGGTCTTCGCGTTCACGGTCACGACCGTCTTCTGGGCCTGTGGCTGGTCAACGCTGACGTACCCGCTGTGGCAGTGGGTGTTCCCGATGTACGCGGGCACCGGCGGCATCCAGCTCTACGGCGACGGAACGCACAGTGTGTACCTGGACAACCCGTTCGAGATCACGGTCACGGCCCTGGTGGGCCTGGTGATCACCCTGGTGACCCCCTGGGTGGTCCGGGCTCTGACGAGCGTCGACCGGCTGATGGTGCACGGGCTGCTCGGGCGGTCGTCGCCGGCGGGCAGGGTCGTGGAGCTGGAGTCCGACCGCGGGGTCGTCGTGGACGCAGCGGCCGCGGACCTGCGCCGCATCGAGCGGGAACTGCACGACGGCGCGCAGGCCCGGCTGGTCAACCTCGCCATGGGCCTGGGTCTGGCCAAGGAGAAACTGTTCGAGGACCCGGAAGGGGCGGCGCGCATGGTGGACGAGGCGCACGGCGAGGTGAAGACCACCCTGCTCGAGCTGCGCGACCTGGCCCGCGGCATCCACCCGGCCGTACTCACCGACCGCGGTCTGGGCGCCGCTCTCTCCTCCGTCGCCGCGCGCTGCACCGTTCCCGTCAAGGTGGAGGTGGACCTGCCGGCCCGACCGGCGCCTGCCGTCGAGGGCATCGCGTACTTCACCGTCTCGCAGCTCCTGCAGAACGTCGGCGAGCACTCCGGGGCGGCCAGGGCCACGGTCGACGTGTGGCGGGCGGAGGGCCGCCTGATGCTTCAGGTGGCCGACGACGGCATGGGTGGCGCCGAGGCGCCGGCGGGCTCGGGTCTGCAGGGCCTGGCCGAGCGGCTGGACGCCGTCGACGGGGTCCTTGTGATCGACTCGCCGGCCGGCGGTCCGACGCGGATCACCGCGGAGCTGCCCTGGCGGAGCTGATCCAGGGCGTCCACCCGTCGCCCACCGCTCCGCCCGGCCCGTCCGGCCTCCCCGTGCGACAGGTTGCGGCCACCGTAGGGCGGGGCGGGGCCGGCCCTCGTCCACCGTGTGGCGGTCCGGCGAAGGGCTGACCACCGCCCGGCCGGTCCGCCGGACCACCCATCGCGCCGCCCGCCGGGACCGGCCCGGTGAGTGGCCTGTGCACGGGGGGTGCCGGGCCGTGGCGCCCGGCCTCCGCGCCCGCCCGCCGGTGACGGTCCCGGCGGCGGCCCGGGCCGCCCGCAGCGAGCCCGCACCGACCGCAGCGAGCCCCGGCCGGCGGCGGAGCGTCCAGCACAGGCAGCGCGCATACAGGGCCGACAGCGCGTCCACCGGTAGCGGGGCGGAGGCGGACACGGAGGCGGGCGGACACGGAGGCGGGGCGGACACGGGGTCGTACACCGCCACGCCTCCGTCCGCAAGCAGCACGCTTCGGCCACCTCCGCGAGGATCGCCGTCGGAGGCAGGTGCCTGGCATCTCCGGTGAGGCCCGCCCTCGGCAGCAGGTTGCGGCTCCTCCGGCGAAGGCGGTCCGCCCGTGAGGACGGTCCGCCGGGGGCCCGTGTCCGGTCGGGCCGCCTCTTCGGTCACGCCTCCTCATGCCTGGTGGGGCGTGTCTGACCTGCTGCGCACCGTCCGCCGCGGTCGCAGCGGCCTCGTGGAGCAGACGGCCCTCGCCACCCGGCCCTCCGCGCTGACCGTCCCGGTGCCTGCCGCGTGCGCAGGCAGACAGTTGTCCACAGGCCCTCCGCAGCACAGTTCGAATGCTGCGATGCTGGAAGCTGTCAGGGACGGCGGACACGGGCGCGGGTGCGCGAGCGTCCGCGACGGGGGCGGGCTGCGGGGGGCCGAGAATCGTGGAGGACAGGGTGCGGGTGGTCATCGCCGAGGACTCGGTGCTGCTCAGGGAGGGCCTGACCAGGCTGCTCACCGACCGCGGGCACGAGGTGGTGGGCGGTGTCGGGGACGCCGAGGCGCTGATCAAGACCATCACCGATCTCGCCGATCAGGGAGCGCTGCCGGACGTGGTGGTCGCCGACGTCCGTATGCCCCCGACGCACACCGACGAAGGAGTCCGGGCGGCGGTGCAGCTCCGCCGGGCGCACCCCGGTCTCGCGGTCCTGGTCCTCTCCCAGTACGTGGAGGAGGAGTACGCGACGGAGCTGCTGGCCGGCTCCAGCCGCGGCGTGGGCTACCTGCTCAAGGACCGGGTGGCCGACGTCCGCGAGTTCGTGGACGCGGTGGTGCGGGTCGCCGAGGGCGGCACCGCGCTGGACCCGGAAGTGGTGGCGCAGCTCCTCGGCCGCAGCCGCAAGCAGGACGTGCTCGCGGGCCTGACCCCTCGCGAGCGCGAGGTGCTGGGCCTGATGGCCGAGGGCCGGACGAACTCGGCGATAGCCCGCCAGCTCGTGGTGAGCGACGGCGCCGTGGAGAAGCACGTCAGCAACATCTTCCTGAAGCTGGGACTGTCCCAGAGTGACGGGGATCACCGTCGCGTCCTGGCGGTTCTGACCTATCTGAACTCCTGACCACCCACACTGATGCACGCACTCATGGCCCACGGGCCCCACAGTGCTGACCAGGGCGCCGGGAAGCAGCGGGCCCCGGGCAGAGTTCCAGAAGTAGAGAACCAGTAGGAAGCGCTCTGACAAGAAGGCCAGAAGGCGGGCAAAACATGGCAAAGAACGGCGGAGATCTGTCTCAAAGATCCGTCCACGATCCGATCAGGCAAGGGAAGGGAACCCTTACCGACGTAGGGTGGTGGCCGGGTGGGCCAGTCGGCCGGCCAACCCCGCACAGCTGTCCCGAGGGAGGTCCAGTTCAGTGACCAGCCAGGTCAGTAGCCCAGCCGGGCAGGCCGCCGGCACCGCCGCCGGTGACCGGCCCACGCAGTTGCCCCACGAGCCCGGCGACAAAGAGGTCCGCCGCCTGGACCGGGTGATCATCCGGTTCGCGGGCGACTCGGGTGACGGTATGCAGCTGACGGGTGACCGTTTCACATCGGAGACCGCGTCCTTCGGCAATGACCTGGCGACGCTGCCGAACTTCCCGGCGGAGATCCGGGCGCCCGCAGGCACGCTGCCCGGCGTCTCGTCGTTCCAGCTCCACTTCGCGGACCACGACATCCTCACGCCGGGCGACGCACCGAACGTGCTCGTGGCCATGAACCCCGCGGCCCTGAAGGCGAACATCGCCGACCTGCCGCGCGGTGCCGAGATCATCGTGAACACGGACGAGTTCACCAAGCGCGCCATGGCGAAGGTGGGCTACGAGACGTCCCCCCTGGAGGACGGCTCGCTGGACGGCTACCGGGTGCACCCGGTGCCGCTGGGCACGCTGACGGTCGAGGCGCTGAAGGACTTCGACCTCTCGCGCAAGGACGCGGACCGTTCGAAGAACATGTTCGCGCTGGGCCTGCTGTCGTGGATGTACAACAGGCCGACGGAGGGCACGGAGCGCTTCCTCGCGGCCAAGTTCGCCAAGAAGCCGGAGATCGCCGAGGCGAACCTGACGGCGTTCCGGGCCGGCTGGAACTTCGGCGAGACCACGGAGGACTTCGCCGTCTCCTACGAGGTGGCCCCCGCCTCCACCGCGTTCCCCCCGGGTACCTACCGCAACATCTCCGGGAACCTGGCCCTGGCCTACGGTCTGGTCGCCGCGTCGCGGCAGGCGGACCTGCCGCTGTACCTGGGGTCGTACCCGATCACCCCGGCCTCCGACATCCTGCACGAGCTCAGCAGGCACAAGAACTTCGGCGTGCGCACCTTCCAGGCCGAGGACGAGATCGCCGGAATCGGCGCGGCGCTGGGCGCGGCCTTCGGCGGTTCGCTCGGCGTGACCACCACGTCGGGACCCGGTGTGGCCCTCAAGAGCGAGACGATCGGCCTCGCGGTCTCCCTGGAGCTGCCGCTGCTGATCATCGACATCCAGCGCGGCGGCCCCTCGACCGGTCTTCCCACCAAGACCGAGCAGGCCGACCTCCTCCAGGCGATGTACGGCCGCAACGGCGAGGCACCCGTGCCGGTGGTCGCCCCGCAGACGCCCGCGGACTGCTTCGACGCGGCCCTGGAGGCAGCCCGTATCGCGCTGACCTACCGCACCCCCGTCTTCCTGCTCTCCGACGGCTACCTGGCCAACGGCTCGGAGCCCTGGCGCATCCCGGAGGTCGACGAGCTGCCCGAGCTGGGTGTCCAGTTCGCGCAGGCGCCCAACCACGTCCTGGAGGACGGCACCGAGGCGTTCTGGCCGTACAAGCGCGACCCGGAGACGCTGGCCCGGCCCTGGGCGATCCCCGGCACCCCGGGTCTGGAGCACCGGATCGGCGGCATCGAGAAGCAGGACGGCACGGGCAACATCTCCTACGACCCCGCCAACCACGACTACATGGTCCGCACCCGGCAGGCCAAGATCGACGGGATCGAGGTCCCGGACGTGGCGGTCGACGACCCCACGGGCGAGGCGAGGCTGCTGGTGCTGGGCTGGGGCTCGACCTACGGCCCGATCACCGCGGCGGTCCGGCGGCTACGCAGTGCCGGCGAGCACATCGCCCAGGCACATCTGCGCCACCTCAACCCGTTCCCGGGCAACCTCGGCGAGGTCCTGAAGCGGTACGACAAGATCGTCGTTCCGGAGATGAACCTCGGCCAGCTCAGCACCCTGGTACGAGCCAGGTACCTGGTCGACGCCCGGTCGTACACCCAGGTTCGCGGCCTGCCCTTCAAGGCCGAGCAGTTGGCCACGGCTCTCAAGGAGGCCCTCGATGACTGAGACAGCCGAGACGGTGACCCCCGCCAACGGAACGGGCGGGGCGGGCCGTGCCCTCGACGCGCTGTCGCTGGTGCCCAAGGCGACTGCCAAGCAGTCCATGAAGGACTTCAAGTCCGACCAGGAAGTCCGCTGGTGCCCCGGGTGCGGCGACTACGCGGTGCTCTCCGCCGTCCAGGGCTTCATGCCCGAGCTGGGCCTGGCGAAGGAGAACATCGTCTTCGTCTCCGGCATCGGCTGCTCCTCGCGTTTCCCGTACTACATGAACACCTACGGGATGCACTCGATCCACGGCCGGGCGCCGGCGATCGCCACCGGCCTGGCGTCGTCGCGGCCCGACCTGTCCGTGTGGGTCGTCACGGGTGACGGCGATGCCCTGTCGATCGGCGGCAACCACCTCATCCACGCGCTCCGCCGCAACGTCAACCTGAAGATCCTGCTGTTCAACAACCGGATCTACGGCCTGACGAAGGGCCAGTACAGCCCCACCTCCGAGGTCGGCAAGATCACCAAGTCGACGCCGATGGGCTCGCTGGACACTCCTTTCAACCCGGTGTCGCTGGCGCTGGGCGCGGAGGCGTCGTTCGTGGCCCGTACGGTCGACTCCGACCGCAAGCACCTCACCAGCGTGCTGCGCGAGGCGGCGGCCCACCCCGGCACGGCCCTCGTGGAGATCTACCAGAACTGCAACATCTTCAACGACGGCGCCTTCGAGGTCCTCAAGGACCGCGAGCAGGCCGAGAACGCGGTGATCCGGCTGGAGCACGGGCGGCCGATCCGGTTCGGCACCGGGGGTGCCATGGGGGTCGTACGGGACCCGGTCACCGGCGATCTCGCCGTGGCGCCGGTGACGCCCGCGAACGAATCGCAGGTCGTCGTCCACGACGCGCACAACCCGAGCCCGACGACGGCGTTCGCCCTCTCCCGCCTCGCCGACCCCGACACCCTGCACCACACGCCGATCGGTGTGTTCCGGTCCGTGGACAGGCCCGTCTACGACCGGCTGATGTCGGAGCAGCTCGACACGGCCGTGGAGCAGCAGGGCAAGGGCGACCTGGCCGCGCTGTTCGCCGGTGGCGACACCTGGACGGTCGTCGGCTGACGGCCGTCCGGCCGAGCCGTGCGGGAATCCGCCCGGCGGGCGGTTCCCACCGCTGAGAGAACGGTGCCACGGGGCCCGGATCTGGTGACAGGTCCGGGCCTTCTTGTGTGCGGCATGCGTCGCGCGGCATGCGTCGCGCGGCGGCGGGCTTCGCCCTACGCCCTTCGCACTACGGGTTACGGGTTCCGGACCCCGGCTACGGACTACGACTTCGGGCATCGGCTACGGACTTCGGGTGCCGGGCTTCGGATGCCGGGCTTCGTCATGACCGTATGGCGATACGCACATGACAGTCGAGGGGTTGCGGCGTTACCGTCGTCGGGTTGCCGTGGGGCAGCCGGGCGGGCGGGGGCGCCGGGTCGGGAGCCGAGGACTGGGGAGGGCCCGTGGCGGGCAGGGGCGAGCAACGTGTCGGTCTGCTGAACGGCGTCGCGGCGTACGGCCTGTGGGGGCTGGTGCCCCTGTTCTGGCCGCTGGTCGACTCCGCCGGCGCCGTGGAGATCCTCGCCCACCGGATGGTGTGGTCGTTGCTGCTGGTGGTGGTGGCGCTCCTGGTGGTGCGGCGGTGGGCGTGGGCCGGAGCGCTGCTGCGGCAGCCGGGCAGGCTGGTGCTCGTGACGCTTGCCGCTGCACTGATCAGCGTGAACTGGGGCGTCTACATATGGGCGGTGAACTCCGACCATGTGGTGGAGGCGTCGCTCGGTTACTTCATCAATCCGCTGGTCACCATCGCCCTCGGGGTCCTGTTGCTCAAGGAGCGGCTGCGACCGGCGCAGTGGGTGGCGGTCGGTACCGGGTTCGTCGCGGTGGTGACGCTGACGTTCGGGTACGGGCAACCGCCGTGGATCTCGCTCTGCCTGGCCTTCTCGTTCGGGGCATACGGCCTGGTCAAGAAGAAGGTGGCGCTCAGCGGGCTGGAGTCGCTGGCCGCCGAGACCACGATCCAGTTCCTGCCCGCGCTGGCGTACCTGCTGTGGCTGGGTGCTCGGGGTGAGGGCACGTTCACGTCGCAGGGCACCGGGCATGCGGTGCTGCTGGTCTCGACGGGGCTGGTGACGGCTGTGCCGCTGGTGTGTTTCGGGGCGTCGGCCATCCGGGTGCCGCTGTCCACGCTGGGGTTGTTGCAGTACCTGACGCCGGTTCTCCAGTTCGTGCTGGGTGTCCTGTACTTCCATGAGGAGATGCCGCCCGAGCGGTGGGCGGGCTTCGCCCTGGTGTGGGTGGCGCTGGCGGTGCTGAGCTGGGACGCGTTGCGCACGGCCCGGCGGAACCGGGCGAAGGCGCTGCGGCTGCGGGCCGAGGCGGACGGGATGGACGGGACGGCCAGGACGGACGGGGTCGCCGAGAGGGACGGGGCTGCCGAGGTGGGCGGGGCTTTGGGGGCGGACGGCGCCGCGGAGGTGGACGGGGCTTCGGCTCAGCGGGGACAGGCGGTCTGAAACCGGGTCCTGGGCTGGGCTCCTTCCGGACGTCCGGCGGCTTGCGGGCTTTTCGCCGGCCCCGAACGGTCGATGTGACGGGGCCCGGACGGTCGATGTGACGGGCCGTGCGGCGCCCGGAAGTCGGCACGCACCCTTCGGACCGGTCCCCCGTCGCCGCCGGGATGATGTGGCAGACGGGCGGACGGGCGGACACGCGGACGGGTACCGGGCCGGCTGGCTATAACTGGTGCATGACTCAGCCCGTACTGCACTGGAAGCTCGTGGTGGACGCCGCGGACCCGCACGCCCAGGCCGGTTTCTGGGCGGCCGCCCTCGGCTATGCCGTGGAGGACAACAGCGCTCTGGTGGAGCGGCTGCTCGCCGCGAACGCCGTGCCGCGGGCCATCACCGTCGAGGTCGGGGGACGCGCCGCCTGGCGGGACCTGGCCGCCGTCAGGCACCCCGACGATCCGTACGACGAGCAGAGCGGCACGGGTCTCGGCCGCCGCATCCTCTTCCAGCGGGTACCGGAGCCCAAGACCACCAAGAACCGCCTCCACATCGACGTGCACAGTGCCGCGGGCCGCCGCGTGGACGAGGTCGCCCGCCTCGGGGCGCTCGGTGCGTTCGTGCTCCGGCACGCCAGGGAGCCGGGGGGCGAGTGGACGGTGATGACGGACCCGGAGGGCAACGAGTTCTGCGTGCACTGACGCTCGGGAGTGGGCGAGGGCTCGGGGCGGCACGGAGCCCCGGGGGCTGGTACCCCCGGGCGCGCGGTCGGCACGGGCTGCTCGGCTGCGCGGACTGCTCGGCGTGGTGGGCCGCTCGGGGCCGAGGGCGCCGGCACGGTGGCGGACGCGGGTGCGGGCGCCGGTGGAGCGGAATGTTCGCGCCTCCCCCGAGCGTTGGCACGCCGTACCCCGTGTCCGTCAAGAGGAAGACGTCGATGAACCGCACCTTTCTGTTCCTGCTGGGCAGCAGCCGTGACGACGGCAACACCGAGCTGCTGGCCCGCAAGGCCGCCGAGGAACTGCCCGCGGGCGCGTCCCAGCGCTGGATCCGGCTCACCGACCATCCGCTGCCCGACTTCGAGGACCTGCGGCACGCCGACCGCACCCGCGCCGCCGATACCAACGCGTCGCTGCTGTTCGAGGCCACCCTGGCCGCCACCGACCTGGTCATCGCCTCACCGCTGTACTGGTACTCCCTCTCCGCCGCCACCAAGCGCTACCTGGACTACTGGTCGGGCTGGCTGCGGGAGCCCGGGGAGTTCAGGACGACCATGGCGGACCGGGCGCTGTGGGGCGTCACGGCGCATGCGCACCAGGAGGAGGAGGTGGCAGCACCGCTGATAGGGACCCTCCAGCTCACGGCCGCGTTCATGCGGATGCGTTTCGGCGGCGTGCTGCTCGGCAACGGCAGCCGGCCGGGCGACGTGCTCGGCGACGAGCGGGCGATGGCCCGGGCGAAGACGTTCTTCGCCCGTGAGCCGGTCCCGGCCCGGTTCCCCTACGAGAGCGGGGCAGGTGGCGGGACGGCGGACACGACCGGGACGGACCTCACGGCCGGAACGGACCTCACGGCCGGGACACCGGCCTGAGGACTGACACGGACCCGTGCGGGCCTTCACGACCGAAGCAGACCTGACGACCGGCGCGGACGGTACGGGCCTCACGACCGACGCGGACCCGGCGCGGGCCCGAAGACCGTCGCCGGGCCCGCGCGGGCCCGGCGACGGGCGGCCTCGGCCGTGGCCCGGCCGCGCTAGGCAGTGATGTCCTTCGTCGTGAACCGGGCCCACGCCGCCGAGCCGAACACCGCCGCGTACAGCGCCTGCAGCTCCAGGTTCCTCACCAGGTCGGTCCAGTAGACGGGCTGGCGCATCACGTCCGCGAAGGACAGCCAGTAGTGCGTGAAGAAGTAGGGCTGGAGCACGTGAAGCTGCGGGATCTGGTCCAGGATCTGGAGGGTGATCAGCAGGCCGACGGTGGTGGCCATGGCGGCGATTCCGCTGCTGGTGAGGGTGGAGATGAACAGCCCGAGCGCCGCCAGGCCGAGCAGCGAGGCGGCGACGACGAGGGCGATCAGCAGGGCGCGCAGCAGTCCTTCGCCGAAGCCGATGGTGGTTCCCGAGATCGTGGTGACCTCGCCCAGCGGGAAGAGCACCGCCCCGGTGGCCAGCGCGAAGACGGCCACGACCAGGGTCGCCACCAGGCAGAAGGTCATCACGGTGGCGTACTTGACGAGCAGCAGACGGGTCCGGCCGGCAGGGGCGACCAACAGGTAGCGCAGGGTGCCGGCGTGCGCCTCGCCGGCGATCGCGTCGCCCGCCACCACGCCGACGGACATCGGCAGGAAGAACGGCAGGGTCGCGGCCAGCGCCGTGAAGACCAGGAACAGCCCGTTGTTGGTGACCTGGGCGATGAAGGCCGGGCCGCCACCGCCGCCGGGGCCCGCACCCCCGCCGTCGCCGGTCTCCAACTTCACCGCGGTGCCCACCAGCACGGGCACGGCGGCCAGCACCGCGAGCAGCGCGAGCGTGCGCCAGCGCCGGAACGTGGTGGTCAGCTCGCTGCGGAAGAGGGTGAGGCCCCGGACCCGGCGGGGGGCGGGGTCCGCAGGCCGGGCTGCGGTGCCCGCCCGCGCCGGGACCGGCACGGATTCGGTCGTCCCTCTCAACCCGTTCGCCCCGATCTGTCCGGTTGATCCGATACATCCGGCAGTCCTGGCCTCTTCGGTCGACCCGGTCCGTCCGGTCGCCCCGGCCTCTTCGACCGACCCGGTCCCTCCGGTCGCCCCGGCCTCATGCGTCGACCCGGCCTGTCCGGCCTGTTCCGCCCGTTCGGTCCGTTCGGCCCGTTCGGTCCGTTCGGCCTGTTCCGCCCGTTCGGCCCCTCCGGTCAGTTCCTCAGCCCGCGACATCGAAACCCTCCCCGGTCAGGGCCACGTACGCGTCCTCCAAGGAGGGCTGTTCCAGGCCGAAGCCGCGGACCCGGACGCCCGCGGACACGAGTGCGGCGTTCAGCTCGGCGAGCTCGGACTCCGGTGGGTCGCCCGTCACCTGGTCGCCGGTCACCATGATGTCCGTCACACCCTGCTCCTTCAGGATCCGCGCGGCGTCGCCCGGGTCCGGCGTGGTCACCGTGAGCCGGCCGCGCAACCCGGACACGAGGGATGCCACCGGCCCCTGGGTGATCAGCCGGCCCCGGGCCATCACCGCGGCGTGCGTGCAGACCTGCTCGATCTCGTCGAGCAGGTGGGAGGAGAGGAAGACCGTCGTCCCGTCCGAGGCCAGCTCGCGCACCAGGGCCCGGATCTCCCGCATGCCCTGGGGGTCGAGACCGTTGGTCGGCTCGTCGAGCACCAGCAGGCGGCGGGGCTGGAGCAGGGCCGAGGCCAGGCCCAGGCGCTGCTTCATGCCGAGCGAGTACGCCTTCGCCCTCTTGCCCGCCGCGGCCGTCAGGCCGACCCGGTCCAGCGCGGCGGCCACCCTGGCGCGCCGGGTGCGCGGGTCGGCGACCGGGTCGGCGGCGTCGTACCGCAGGAGGTTGTCCCGGCCGGACAGGAAGCCGTACAGCGCGGGGCCCTCGATGAGCGCGCCGACCTCGGGCAGGACGGTCCGCACGGCGCGCGGCACCGGATGGCCGAGCACCCTGGCGGTTCCGGACGTCGGTTGGATCAGGCCCATCAGCATCCGGATGGTGGTGGTCTTGCCCGAGCCGTTCGGCCCGAGGAAGCCGAAGATGCTGCCTGCGGGGACGTCCAAATCGAGGCCGTCGACGGCGAGCTGCCCACCGCGGTAGCGCTTGGTGAGCGCACGGGTGGCGATCACCGTGCTGCCGTCCGCGGTGGACAGGTCCGCCATCTGCTCTCCCGGGTCGTCGGTTGGGATACGTATGCCCCGTCCGCCCGATCCCACATCCAGTCGGACGGCCGGACGGCCGGACGGGCGGGCAGGCAGGCGGACGGACGCAATCCCGGCCCGACGGGCGGGCGGGCGGCCGCCACCCGTGGGGCCCGCGCCCGACCGGCTGCCAGAGGCCGGCCAGGGCCACCCGAGGCCGGCCGGCTGACCGCCCACCCGGCCGTCCGGGCGGCCGGCCGCCCGGCCGAAGAAACCGGTCAGTGCGCGGCGTTCGCCGCCTTCACCAGCGCGTCCTTGGTGACCGCGCCCGCGTAGATCTTGCCGTCCTGGGTGATGAGGGCATTGACCAGGCGGGTCGAGAAGACCGTGCCGGATCCGAACTTGCCGTGGGCCGTGCCGCCCAGGGAGTTCAGGAAGCGCTGAGCGTCCGGATTCACGTCGCCGGAGGACGCGGACGGCATGCCGTGACCGCCCGGCAGTGTGAACTCGGCGATCGAGCCCCAGCCCTTGCCGATGACGTCCAGGCCCTTCAGCTCGCTCAGGCCGCCCTTGACGGCGCCCCGGCCCGGGGCGTCGGAGCGCGGCTTCCCGTGCTGGTCAGCCTCGGTGACCTTCGTGCCCTTGGGCGGGGTGAACCGGAAGGTGCTCGCGGCCGGCCTGGAGAAGTCGACCTTGGTGTACCCCGCGTCGACGACCGCGCTGCCGCCAGCGGCCGGGGTCAGCGTGAACTTGAGCGGTACGGCCTCCTTCGCGTCCACGGCGATGCTGATCGCTCCGATGGTGGACGACGACGCGCCGGTCCTCGGCTTGACGACCAGCTTGTACGCATCGCGACCTGCCACCCGCTCGGTGCCGTCGACGGTCACCGAGGTGGTGCCGTCGACCGCCTTGAGCGCCTGCCTGGCCAGCTCGTCCGGGGTCGCCGGGGCGCTCTCGGGGAGTTTCCCGGTGTGCGCCCTGCCGGGTATGCGGTCGGCGCCGTCGGCCTCGGCGTGGTACGCCTGGTCGGAGGCGCTGTCGTACGCCCACAACTGGTCGCCGTCGCGGATGATGCTGTACTCGGACGCGTCCTCCAGCACGGAGAGCTTCTGGCGCGTCGGACCGTCGGCCGCCACACGCAGCGTGTGCGAGCCGGAGGCCAGCTCCATCAGCTTGGACCGCGGGTCGGCGGACGCTCCGGAACCCCCGCCGGTGTGCTCGCCTGGCGGGGCGAAGCCGGCGGCGGCGCCCAGGTCCGGCAGGCCGAGATCAGTGTTGATCTTCACGGTGCCGGACAGGTGCCGGGTGTCCGACTTGGCGATCTTCGCAAGGAGCTGTTCGGCGCTGATCCTCGGCAGGTCGGGGTCTCCGGAGTCCGCGAGCGCGGGGACCAGTCCGATGGTCGCGGCCGCCACCCCGACCACCGCGAACGGGACCACGTAACGCGCCGCCCTGCGGGCCGCGCGGGGCCTCGCCGCGTCCGTTCCCTCGCCCGCCCCGGGCCACTGGGGCCCTTCTGCCGGGGTATCGCCGGATTCATACGGTGCCATGCTGTGCCCTACCTCCGTGACTCGGCGGCGGCCTTCTTACCCGTCACTGTCCCCCCGCTGGCCGCGCGGGGCTACCACCCCCGCGCCGCCATTCTCACCCGATCTGGTCAGGAGTGGTGTTGTCCATCTGACCAAATCGGCCGGGTTCAGGCGTCAGACCGCGGGATGCACTCGGCCTACGCCTCGGGTATGACACCGAGGGACACGCACTCCCCTCTCCCGTAGGGGTCGTGTACCCGTTCGGGTGTCTCACACGGGCCACGAGGCCACCCGGGGCGCCGGGCCCTGGAACCGCAGGGCCCTGGAACCGCGGGGCCGCGGGACGGCGGGGCCGTGGGACCGTGGCTTCAGCCGGCCCGGTGCACCACCGCGTCGCACAGTTCGAGGAGGGCGTTCTTGGCATCGCGGTCGGGCAGCGGCGCGAGCGCGGTACGGGCCTCCTCCGCGTAGCGCACGGCGTCCCTGCGTGCCTGTTCGAGCGCCGGGTGGGCGCGCAGCCGGGCCAGCGCCTCCGCGTGCCGTGCGTCGTCGCTGAGGTCGGACTCCAGGAGCTCGACCAGTTCGAGGTCGTCCGGCAGGCCGAGCCGCCGCACCCGCTCGCGCAGCCGGAGCACCGGCAGCGTGGGGATGCCCTCGCGCAGGTCGGTGCCGGGGGTCTTGCCGGACTCGACGGTGTCGGAGGCGATGTCCAGGACGTCGTCCGCGAGCTGGAAGGCGACACCGAGCCGCTCGCCGAACTGGGTCATGATGTCCACGACGCTCTCGTCGGCCCCGGACATCATCGCGCCGAACCGGCCGGAGACGGCGATCAGCGAACCGGTCTTGCCGGCGATCACGTCCAGGTAGTGCTCGACCGGGTCACGGCCGTCGCGCGGCCCCGCGGTCTCCAGGATCTGGCCGGTGACCAGCCGTTCGAACGCTTCGGCCTGGATGCGGACGGCTTCAGGACCGAGGTCGGCCAGTATGTGCGAGGCACGCGCGAAGAGGAAGTCACCCGTGAGGACCGCCACCGAGTTGCCCCACCGGCTGTTGGCGCTCTCCACACCGCGGCGCACATCGGCCTCGTCCATCACGTCATCGTGGTAGAGGGTGGCCAGGTGGGTGAGCTCGACCACGACGGCGGACGGCACCACGCCCGGCGCGTAGGGGTCCCCGAACTGCGCGGCGAGCATCACCAGCAGCGGGCGGAACCGCTTGCCACCCGCCCGCACCAGGTGCTGGGCGGCCTGCGTGATGAAGGGGACCTCGCTCTTGGTGGCGTCGAGCAGGCCCTCCTCGACAGCCGCCAACCCGGCCTGGACATCGGCTTCGAGAGCCTGGTCCCGCACGCTCAGCCCAAAGGGCCCGACGACGGTCACGAGGGTTCTCCTGTCTGCTGACGATCACAAGGTCGGTCACATGGTTTGTCGATGTGTCGCTGCTCCCACTCAAGTCAGCGTATCCGGTCGACTTTCGATCAGAGTGAGCGCCTGCCCGACCAGTGCGGACGGCATGCGACCGTCAGGGGCTGGTTTCTGATCAGCTCATCCCACTTCCTTCCGCGTCCCCTTCGTTTCCCCTTCACTTCCTCTCCAGCCCCCTCCCCACGTTCCCAGGTCCCGCCCCTGCAACCCCGTTCCCGGGCCGCCACGCCCGTGCGCCGCGGCCCGGCGGAAGTCACCCTCGCACGTGCACCCGTCCGGGCCGGACCGCGCGCCCTTCCGCACGCCGCGCCCCTCCTGTACGCCGTGTCCCTCCCGCACACCGCGCCCCTCCTGTACGCCACGCCCTTCCCGCACACCGTGCCCGAGGCGGCTTCCCCCGCGCGCGGCACCTCCCGCGCGGCACGGCGCGGCACCCGTTACTCGGGGGATGGGGCACCGCGCCGTGCGAGAGGGGATACGGGCGGGAGCACGGAACGTCTCACTCGCGCACCGCGACACCGCGACACCACCCGGGACCGATCACCCGTACAAACGTTCCAGTACCACCGCGATGCCGTCGTCCTCGTTCGAGAGGGTGATCTCGTCGGCGACGGCCCTGAGGGCCGGATGTGCGTTCGCCATCGCAATGCCGCGGGCCGCCCAGGCGAACATGGGGATGTCGTTCGGCATGTCGCCGAAGGCGATGGCGTCCTCGGGGCCGAGCCCCAGCCACTGCGCGGCCACCGCGAGACCGGTCGCCTTGGTCACGCCGAAGGGCTGCAGCTCCACCGTGTCCGGGCCCGCCATGGTGACGGTGACCAGGTCGCCGACGACACCGCGGGCGGCCTCGACCAGCTCCTCGTCGGACAGCTCCGGATGCCGGACCAGCACCTTGTTGATCGGTGCGGTCCACAGCCCCGTGCGGGCCGGGACCCTGGTGGCGGGCAGGGTGGGGTGCGGCATGCGGTAGCCGCGCTCGGCGAGCGTGAGGCCGTCGGCGGCGGACTGGTTGACGGCCACGTAGACCGCGCCGACCTCGGCCTCGATCTTGCCGAGCGCCGTCTCCGCCAGATCCCTGTCCAGCGTCAGCGAGCTGATCATGGTCTCCGTGCCGGTGTCGAAGACCTGGGCGCCCTGGCCGCAGACCGCCAGGCCCAGGTAACCGAGGTCCGCGAGCAGCGACCGCACCTGGGGCACCGGCCGCCCGGTGGCAACGATGTGCCGGGCCCCGGCCTCGGCGGCCCGCGCGAGGGCGGCCCGGGAGCGACCCGAGACCGTGTCACCGGCGCGCAGCAGCGTGCCGTCCAGGTCGGTCGCGATCAGCGCATACGGCGGCGGGGTGAGCATGATCCAAGGATACGGAGAGCACACCAACGACCAGCCGTCCACTTGGACTTAGCAGGCCCGCCGCGAAGCGATCCGGCCAGGTGGCAGGCAGTGCAGGGCCCGACGCACGCAGGGCGGTGCCCGCGTCGCGGAGCGGCCCGTAACGTGTGGCGCACCCACACGGAAAGCGAGGCAGCACCCATGTCCGAGCAGACCCCGCTCGACCTGCCCGAAGGTGATCCCTTCGGCCCGCACAACCTCCCGTACGGCGTGTTCACCCCGGCCGGTTCCGCCGAACGCCGGGTCGGCGTCCGGCTCGGCGCGGCCGTGCTGGACGCGGGCGCGGCGGCTGCCGCGCTCGGCTCCCCCTACGTCTCACTGCTCGCCCGGCCGTCGCTCGGCCCGCTGCTCGCGGCGGGTCGCACGGCGTGGCGCGACGTGCGGCGCGCGCTGACCGCCTGGGTGACGGTACCGGCGCACCGCGAGGTGCTCGAACCGCTGTTCTTCCCGCTCTCCGCGGTCACCCTGCACCTGCCGTTCGAGGTCGCGGACTACGTGGACTTCTACTCGTCCGAGCACCACGCCCGGCACCTCGGGAAGATCTTCCGCCCCGACGGCGAGCCGCTCACCCCGAACTGGAAGCACCTGCCGATCGGCTACCACGGCCGCGCCGGCACGGTGGTGGTCTCGGGCACGGACGTGGTGAGGCCGCGCGGCCAGCGCAAGGCGCCGTCGGACCCGGCGCCGGTGTTCGGACCCTCGGCGCGGCTGGACATCGAGACCGAGGTCGCCTTCGTGGTCGGCGTGCCCTCCGCGCTCGGGACTCCCGTGCCGCTGAGCGCCTTCCGCGACCACGTCTTCGGCCTGTGCCTGCTCAACGACTGGTCGGCGCGGGACATACAGGGCTGGGAGAACGTCCCGCTCGGTCCCTTCCTCGGCAAGTCCTTCGCCACCTCGCTGTCCGCGTGGGTCACCCCGCTGGAGGCGCTGGACGCCGCGCGTGTCAGGCCGCCGGAGCGCAGCCACGACCTGCTGCCGTACCTGGACGACACGGCGGGGGACGCGGCGGACGAGCCGGCCGGTTACGACCTGCGGCTGTCCGTCGAGGTCAACGGCCACCCGGTCGCCGAGCCGCCGTTCTCCACCATGTACTGGACGGCCGCGCAGCAACTCGCCCACATGACGGTGGGCGGTGCGAGCCTGCGCACCGGCGACCTCTACGCCTCCGGGACCGTCAGCGGCCCCGAGCGCCACCAGTACGGCTCCCTGATCGAGCTGACCTGGAACGGCCGCGACCCGCTCGACCTGCCCGGCGGCAGGCGGACGTTCCTGGAGGACGGCGACGAGGTGGTCCTCACCGGCTGGGCGCCCGGCCCCGACGGAACCAGGGTGGGCCTGGGCGAGGTACGGGGCCGGATCGCACCGGCGATCGTGCCGGCTGTGTGAGCGGCCGGTAGTCCGGAGCGGTGGCCCCGGGGCGGTGACCTGGGGCGGTAGTCCGGGGCGGTGACCTGGGGCGGTAGTCCGGGGCGGTGGCCCGAGGCCGTGGCCCGAGGCTGCCCGGAGCGGTCGTCCGCAGCGGCGGCGGTCGGCCGCCGGGACGGTCGCCGGCAGCACGGGACGACCGCACGCGCGGCCGCCGGGAGCCGGTGGCCGGGGGCCGGGCACCCGCATCGGGCACCGTGCCACCGGTGGCCGCCCACGTCGAGCATCCGGCCACCGGCGGCCGGCCACCCGCGTCGGGCACCAGGGGTTGCCGGGCAGAGGCCGCCGTCGGCGGGGGATGCGCGGCCGGTGGGAGTCCGGTCGGCGGCTGGTCGGCGGCTGGTCAACGGTCGGCCGGGGGCTGGTCGACGGTCGGCCGGCGGCTGGCCGACGGTCGGCCGGCGGCTGGCCGACGGTCGGCCGGGGGCTGGTCGACCGCCGGTGGGCGGCCGGTGCGGGGCGCGTGGTCGAGTGCTCGCACCGGTGGCAGATCTTCGCCCCCATGACCCTGATCCGCAGGTCGCGGCGGTGTCCGCCGGGTCACAGGTGGCGCAATACTGCGGCAACACCACCGTCCCCGACGCGTCGGTATGGTCCGACGCATGCCCGCAGAACGCATCCGTGACCACGTAGGCGCCGGGGCGACGACCGTCGCCGCGCACCGGCGGCGGCTGCGCGCAGACCGGGCACGCCAGCTCGCCGACCTGCTGCGCCGCCTGCTGCTGCGGGGCGGTTTCCCGGACGGCGTACTGCCGCACGAGGCGGCCATCGGGGCCGACTACGGCGCCTCACGCAACACCGTGCGGCAGGCCCTGGACCTGTTGCGCGCCGAAGGGCTCGTCGAACGGCTGCCCGGGGTCGGCACCATCGTCGTCGCAGAGAAGTACGAGCACGGCCTCGACCGCTTGATGGGGCTCGCGGAGACCCTGCACGAGCACGGCCCCGTCACCAACGAGGTCCGTACGGTGGGCACGGTGTCCGCACCCGCGCCGGTCGCCGAGCGGCTCGGGCTGCCGGACAGCGCGGAGGTCCTGCACATCGAGCGGCTGCGCAGACTCGGCGGCCTGCCCCTCTCCTTCGACGTCAGCTATCTGCCACTGGACATCGGTGCCCCGCTGCTCGGCGCGGACCTGGAGAACACCGATGTCTTCCGGCTCCTGGAGAGCATGACGGGCCAGCCCCTGGGGCACGCCGACATCACCCTGGAGGCCGTCAGCGCCGATGTGCACTCCGCCGCCGTCCTCGGCGTGCCGCGCGGCGCCGCCGTGCTGATGCTCGACCGGCTGACCCACCTCGCCGACGGCAGACCGGTGGACGTGGAGTTCATCCGGTTCCGCGGCGACCGGATCAGGATGAGCGGCCGTATGCCCCGCTTCCCCTGACACCTCCCGGCTCCCCGGGCTCCCCCGGCTCCCCCGGGCCGCCCTGTTCCGTTCGCACCCGCAACATCCCTCACCTCGCACACGCACACCCTCCCTGGAGACAGCCATGCCCTTGGCGCCCCAGCGGGCCGACGTGCCCGTGACCATCGACGAGTCGAAGTGCATCGACGGCTGCACGCTGTGCGTGGACATGTGCCCGCTGGACTCGCTCGCCATCGACGAGGACAGCGGCAAGGCGTACATGCACGTGGACGAGTGCTGGTACTGCGGCCCGTGCGCCGCGCGCTGTCCGACCGGCGCGGTGACCGTCAACATGCCCTACCTGCTGCGGTGAGAGGTCCGTCGACACCATGAGGAACACGCGCTCCACTGCCGTCCCCGCCACCACGTCCATCCACGCCACCACTGCCGCCCCCGCAATCCCTGCCGCCCCCGCCCCCGCCCCCGCCTCCGAGCCCGACGCCGGCACCACTGCCGTGCCCGGCGCCTCGCGGCGGGGCACCGGGCGGTCCGTGCTGCCGGCGGCGGCCGCCGCGGCACTGCTGCTGCCGCTGGCGGGCTGCGGCTCCGCCTCGGCGGGCGACGGCTCCACCGTCACGGTCACCGTCGGCTACCAGTCCAAGACCATCAACACCGTCACCGCGGGCACCCTGCTCCGCTCCCTCGGCTACTTCGAGCGCGATCTGAAGGCCCTCGGCAAGCAGGACGGCAAGACGTACAAGGTGGTGTGGCAGGACTACCCCACCGGTGCGCCGATCACCGCGCAGATGACCGCAGGGAAGATCGACATCGGCTCGATGGGCGACTACCCGCTGCTCATCAACGCGGCCCGCGGCACCGAGCTGCGCCACCCCACCCGTCTGGTCTCCGTCACCGGCTACAACCTCCGCGGCGGTCTCAACACCGTCGTCACCGCCCCGGGCTCGACGATCGGCTCGCTCGCCGGGCTCCGCGGCAAGAACGTCTCCACCAGCGTGGGTTCCGCCGCCGACGGCACGCTCGTACGGGCCCTCCGGCGCGCCGGAATCGACCCTGACAAGGACATCCACAAGCTCAACCAGGAGCCCGCGGTCGGCGCCTCCGCGCTCTCCTCCGGCAGCGCCGACGCGCTGTCGCAGTTCGTGGCCTGGCCCGGCCTGCTGGTGTGGCAGGACAAGGCCAAGGCACTCTACGACGGCGCCGAGCTGAACGTGCCGACCTTCCACGGCGTCACCGCCGTCCAGGACTTCGCCAAGCAGCGGCCCAAGGTCCTCAACGCCTTCCTGCGCGCCCAGAACGAGGCCACGACCTATCTCAACGACCACCCGGTGGCCGCCGCCGAAAGGGTCGGCAAGGCCGCCGGACTGCCCCCCGAGGTGGTGTACCTGTACAACGGCGCGGGCGGCGTCGCCACCTTCGACCCCACCATCAAGCCCCGGCTCGTCGCGGCCCTGAAGGAGGACGTGGCCGTCCTCAGGTCCGCCGGGCTGGTCGGCAACGTCGACGTGGACGCCTTCGTCGACGACCACTGCCTCCGCACGGTGCTCGGCCGGGACTACGCACGCCGGGCCGCGGCAGCGCCCGCACCGGCCAGGAGCGAGGCATGGCCCAAGGGCGCCGGGGAGACCCGCGCCTTCGACAGCCCGAAGGCCCTCCTCGGCTATGTCGCCCACCACGCCCACGCGATCCGCGCGGCGTACGTACCGGATGCCAGCACGGGCACGCTGTGGTTCGCGAACAAGGCCGTCTGGGTCGCCGACAGCGGTGACCTCAAGGCATTCGTCGCCCCCTCCACGGCACACGCGTACATCGCCGAACACCCCGGCGCACGGACGGTCTCCTACGCCCGGGCCCTGGAGCGTGCCTCATGACCCCCCGGCCCCGAGGCGCCCTCAACGCCCGCCCCGCCACCGGCCGCCCCGGCCGTGTGCCCCGGTACACCCCCGCGGTCCGGTACGTGCTGCGTGCCGCGGCGCTCGCCGCCGCGCTCGGTGCCTGGCAGCTACTCACCTCCCTCCGGGTCGACGCCTGGCTGCGCTTCTCGCAGTTCCCGACGGTCGTGGACGTGGCCCGTGCCTTCGGCGCCCGGCTGGGCAGCGGCGCCTACTGGCAGGACCTGACCGACAGCCTCACCCGGATCGTGACGGGCTTTCTGCTCGCCGCGGTGCTGGGCGTGCTGGCGGGCACGGCGGTGGCCCGCTCCCGGCTCGCCGAGGACCTGCTGGGCCCCGTCCTCGAAGTGGTCCGGCCCGTGCCGGCGATCGCGCTGGTGCCCGTCGCCATCCTCCTCTTCCCCAGCAATGAGCAGGGCATCGTCTTCATCACCTGCGCAGCGGCCTTCTTCCCCGTGCTGGTCTCCACCCGGCACGCGGTGCGCGCGCTCCACCCGGTGTGGGAGGAGGGCGTACGCACCATGGGCGGCGGCCGCCGGCGGATCCTGCGCTCGGTGGTGCTGCCCGGCGCGCTGCCGGGCATCTTCGGCGGTCTGTCGGTCGGCATCGGCGTCTCGTGGATCTGCGTGATCTCCGCCGAGATGATCTCCGGGCAGTACGGCATCGGCTACCGCACCTGGCAGGACTACACGGTGGTGGACTACCCGGGCGTCTTCGTCGGCATGGTGACGATCGGCGTCCTGGGCTGGCTGACGTCCACCGCGGTGGAGCTCGTGGGCCGCCGGGTGACCGCCTGGCTGCCCCGGCGAACGCTGGACGCGCGCGGGGGCCCGGCACCGGGACGCACGCCCCGTGGAGCGACGGCCGCGGACCGGGCAACGGGCGCCCCCGCCGATGCCTCCTCCGAAACCACCGCCGACCGTACGTCCACCACCGACGACCCCGGCGCGGGACCTCACCCGGACCGCGGCACCGGCACGATCGCCCCTCCGGCGCCGGCTGCGACAAAACCGCACGAGCCGCAGGGAACACAGGAAGCACAGCTATCACAGCAATCACGGCAACCGCAGGAGCCTCGGGAACCGCAGGCCCAGGAGGTGTCCCATGACCACCTCGTCTGACACGAGCGCGCGGGACGCGGAGCCCTCCGGCGCCACGGCGGCAGGTCATACCGCCCAGGCCCCGGGCGGCGCCCAACCGGCCGAGCCCGGCGCCCTCCCCGCCGAATCCGACACCCACCCGGCTGACACCCACCCGGCCCGCGCCCGTGGTGACGGCGACGGCCACAGCCACAGCCACGGTGACCGTGACCACGGCCATGACCACGACGGAAGGACAGAGGGGGCAGGTACAGAAGGGGAAGAAAGGATGGAAGGGGCAGGAAGAGAGGGCGGGGAAGGAGGAGAGAGTAGGGCCGGAGGTATCAGAAGTACCGGAAGTAGCAGAGGGACAGGAAGGACAGGAAGCGGCGCGACCCTCGCGCTGCGGGACGCCTGCCTCGGCCACCCCGGCCACCCCGTGATCGAGCACGCCGACATCGACATCCCGGCCGGAGACATCCTCACCGTCGTCGGACCGTCCGGCTGCGGGAAGTCGACACTGCTGCGCACCCTCGCCGGACTGCTGCCCCCGCTCCTGGGCGAGGCGGCACAGGACGGGCGGCCGATCACCGGACCGGATGCGGACCGCGCGCTGGTCTTCCAGGAAGACGCGCTGCTGCCCTGGCGCACCCTGCGCGGCAACGTCGAACTCCCCCTGGCCATCCGCAGGGTGCCCCGGCCGGAGCGCCGGGCATGGGCCGAGGCATGGCTGGACCGCGTCGGACTCTCCGGACACGGGAGGCACCTGCCGCACCGGGTCTCCGGCGGGCAGCGGCAGCGGGTGCAACTGGCCCGCGCGCTCGCTGGGCAGCCCCGCGCCGTCCTCATGGACGAGCCCTTCGGGGCGCTCGACGCCCAGACCAGGGCAGGCATGCAGCAACTCCTCGTCGACGTGTGGCAGGGCACCGGCGCGACCGTGGTCTTCGTCACGCACGACGTCGACGAGGCGCTGTTCCTCGGCGATCGCGTGGCCCTCGTGCGCGCCGGCCGGATCCACTCCGTCCGCGCGGTGCCACACCCGCGCGAACGGTCCGCGCACGGCGCCCCTGCCACCGTCGCGCTCCGTCGCGAGATCTTCGAGTCCCTGCGCCCCTGAGTCCCGGCCCCCCGGCCCCCGTACCCAGCAGCATCCTCCGGAAAGGCGGCTTTCGTGGAGATCCCCGCCCTCGGTCACGCCGAGGAACTCTCCTGCGACGTCCTCGTCATCGGCGGCGGCACCGCCGGCACCATGGCCGCGCTCACCGCGGCCGAGCAGGGTGCCCAGGTACTCCTGCTGGAAAAGGCGCACGTGCGGCACTCGGGCGCGCTGGCCATGGGCATGGACGGCGTCAACAACGCGGTCATCCCCGGCCGGGCGGAACCCGACGCCTACGTCGCCGAGATCACCCGCGCCAACGACGGCATCGTCGACCAGTCGACCCTCCGCCAGACCGCAACCCGCGGCTTCGCCATGGTGAAGCGGCTGGAGTCGTACGGCGTCAAGTTCGAGAAGGACGAGCACGGCGAGTACGCCGTCCGCCAGGTGCACAGGTCCGGCTCCTACGTGCTGCCGATGCCGGAGGGCAAGGACGTCAAGAAGGTGCTGTACCGGCAGTTGCGCAGGCGCGAGATGCGGGAGCGGATCCGGATCGAGAACCGCCTGATGCCCGTCCGGGTGCTCACCGCGGACGGCCGGGCGGTGGGCGCCGCCGCCCTCCACACCCGTACCGGAGCCTTCGTCGCGGTCCGGGCGGGTGCGGTGGTCCTGGCCACCGGCGCCTGCGGCCGGCTCGGACTGCCGGCCAGCGGCTACCTCTACGGGACCTACGAGAACCCGACCAACGCCGGCGACGGCTACGCCATGGCCTACCACGCCGGTGCCGAGCTCACCGGCATCGAGTGCTTCCAGATCAACCCGCTGATCAAGGACTACAACGGTCCCGCCTGCGCCTACGTCGCCAACCCCTTCGGGGGGTACCAGGTCAACCGGCACGGCGAGCGGTTCGTCGAGTCCGACTACTGGTCGGGCCAGATGATGGCCGAGTTCGCCGCGGAGGTCGCCTCGGACCGCGGGCCCGTCTACCTGAAGCTCAGCCATCTGCCGGAGGAGTCCATCGCGGCCCTGGAGTCCATCCTGCACAGCACGGAGCGACCCACCCGGGGCACGTTCCACACGAACCGCGGCCACGACTACCGCAGCCACGACATCGAGATGCACATCTCCGAGATCGGGCTGTGCGGCGGGCACTCCGCCTCCGGCGTCCGCGTGGACGACCGGGCCCGCACCACCGTGCCGCGGCTGTACGCCGCCGGGGACCTGGCCTGCGTCCCGCACAACTACATGATCGGCGCCTTCGTCTTCGGGGATCTGGCGGGCGAGGACGCCGCGCAGTACCGCGCCCACCGGGGCGAGCTGCCGCAGGACCAGCTTGCCGAGGCGCACGAGCTGATCTACCGCCCGCTGCGCAACGCGGACGGGCCGCCGCAGCCGCAGGTCGAGTACAAGCTGCGCCGTTTCGTGAACGACTACGTGGCGCCGCCCAAGTCCGGTGCGCGGCTCTCGCTGGCCCTGGAGGCGTTCGAACGGATGCGGGCCGACGTCGCGGCGATGGGCGCCCGGACGCCGCACGAGCTGATGCGGTGCGCCGAGGTCACCTTCATCCGTGACTGCGCCGAGATGGCCGCGCGTGCCTCGCTCGCCCGCACCGAGTCGCGCTGGGGGCTGTACCACGAGCGCACGGACCACCCGCGCCGTGACGACACCGGGTGGTTCCACCACCTCGACCTGTACAAGTCGCCTTCCGGCACGATGCGCTTCACCGCCCGGCCCGTGGCGCCCTACCTGGTGCCCGTCGAGGGTTTCGCACCGGTCGGCGGGCCCTTGCGCGCGCTGGGTGAGGTGCTGCCGGAGAGCGTGGCCATCGCCGGTACCCGCGAGGCGGCCCCGGTCTCCCGCACTCCCGCCACGCCCGCGTCCGCGGTCGCGGCTCCGGAGCACCCGGTGGAGGGCGCCCTGGCGGGCGCGGGAGAGGACCAGGCGGGCACCGGAGAGCACCGGCCTGGCACCGGAGAGTACCGGGCGGCGGATGCGGCGGCCGGCGTTCCCGCCCGGCTGCTCGAGGTCGTCGCGCTCGCCGAGCAGGAGCCGGAACTGCCCCGGCTGCGGCCCTACCTGGCCGACCCCGACCCCGCCGTACGGCGGGCCGCCGTCGCCGCGCTCACCGAGACCGCACCGGACGGTACGGGTCCCGCGCTGGCCGCCGCTCTCACCGACCCGGACGCGGGCGTACGCGCCGCGGCGGCAGCCTCGCTGCGCGAACTCGTCGAGACGCTGCCGCCCGAGCCCGCACTGCGCGCGCCCCTGGTGGATGCGCTCACCACGGACGATCCGCTGGTCCGCGCCGCCGCCCTGGACGTGCTGCGGGCGCTGCGCCTCGGCGAGGCCGCCCGGTACGCGGGCGCCCTCGACGACCCGGACGTAGCGGTGCGCATCGCGGCCGTCCGGGCGCTGGTCTCCGTCGACGCGTCGGAATCCCTCACCCATGCCGTCTCCGATCCCTCCCGCGAGGTCCGTGTCGCCACGGCGAAGGCCCTCGCCACGCTCGCTTCCTCCACCGCCCGGGCCGAGCCGGCACCCGCCGCCGCTCTCGGTCGGCTCACCCGGGACTCCGACGCGCTGGTCCGCGGCGCCGCCTTCGAGGGCCTGGCCGCGGCCGGCTGCTCCCGGGAGACGGCCGCGGCGGCCGTCGACGCCCTGGCCGACCCGGCCTGGCAGGTGCGCAGGGGTGCGGCCACCGCCCTCGGGTCCGCACCCGACGAGGAGGCCGTCCCGGCGCTGGCCAAGGCTCTCGGCGACACCAACGCCGACGTCCGCAAGGCCGCCGTGCTCGCCCTGCTGCGGCACGCTTCCGGGGCCGGCGCCCCCGCCGCGGCCCAGGCACGCGCGGCGCTCGCCACCGCCGTGACGGACCCCGACGCAGACGTCCGCACCTTCGCGTCCCGAGCGACCGCCTGAACGGAGCCACCACCGAAAGGGAGCCAGCGCAGGAACGAAGCCAGCGCAGGAAGAGCCAGCGCCGGGCCGGAGCCAGCGCGGCAACGGAGGCGTGCAGTAACGGAGCGATTACCGGAACGGACCCACCACAGAGACGGAAGCACCACCTGCCGCCGCGGCGTCCGTCGGAGGGGCCCACGCCACCACCTACCTGCGCCCCCGCCCTGGGACCGGGCCGCCCCGGTCCCCACCGCCCCCGTACGCCTGCCCGCACGCACCGGGCCAAGGCGAACCGCGCCTCCCCCGCCGGTGCCCAGAGCCGCTCCGGCCCGGTCCTCCACCAGGGCGGAGGACCCACGAGCGCCCCAGCGCGCCGCGAGCCCCGGCGGGCCGCAAGCACACCTCCCAGTGGGCCGGGGGCGCGCCGCGGCAGCGGCCGCCGGGTCCTCAGCCCTCCGCTATCTCGTCGAACGGCTCGTCAGGAGCCTCCTGCGGCCATTCGAAACCGTCCTCCTCCTGCCCGGCGAAGGCACCGGCAGACGCACCAGCACCAGCACCACCGGCACCGGCACCGGCACCGGCACCGGCACCGGCACCGGCACCGGAGACGGTGTCCTGCTCCGCGCCCGACTCGGCGGCCACCACTTTCAGGACGCCCTCCCCATAGGTCACCAGCTTCTTCTCGCCGATGCCGCTGATGGTGCCCAGCTCCGCGATCGAGGCCGGTCGGAGCGCGGCGATCTCACGGAGGGTGGCGTCATGGAAGATCACATAGGCGGGCACACCCTGCTCGCGGGCCTGGCCGGCGCGCCAGGCACGCAGAGCCTCGAAGAGCGGCACGGACGCCTCGGGCAGGTCGACGGCAGCCTTCCCGCGCTTCGCGCCCTTCTCGCCACGCGCGGCCCCGCCCGCACGTGCCACGGCCGGCCGCTTCTGCTCCTTGCGCAGCGGCACCTCGCGCTCGCGCCGCAGCACCGAGGCACTGGTGTCGGTCAGTACCAGGGTGCCGTACTCGCCCTCGACCGCGAGGAGGCCCTGGGCCAGCAACTGCCGTATGGCACCGCGCCACTCTGCCTCGGTCAGATCCTCTCCGATGCCGAACACGGAGAGCTGGTCGTGGTCGAACTGGATGACCTTGGCCGTCCGGCGGCCGAGCAGGATGTCGACGATCTGCCCGGCGCCGAACTTCTGCCGGCGCTCGCGCTGCAACCGCACGATCGCCGAGAGCACCTTCTGTGCCGCCACCGTGCCGTCCCAGGTCTCGGGCGGGGCGAGGCAGGTGTCGCAGTTGCCGCACGAGGGCTTCTGCGGGTCCTGGCCGAAGTAGACGAGCAACTGGGCGCGGCGGCACTGGACCGTCTCGCACAGGGCGAGCATCGCGTCGAGGTGGGCGGCGGCGCGCCGTTGGAATGCCTCGTCGCCCTCGCCGGACTGGATCAGCTTGCGCTGCTGGACGACGTCCTGCAGGCCGTAGGCCATCCAGGCGGTGGACGGCAGGCCGTCCCGGCCGGCGCGGCCCGTCTCCTGGTAGTAGCCCTCGACGGACTTGGGGAGGTCGAGGTGGGCCACGAAGCGGACGTCCGGCTTGTCGATGCCCATGCCGAAGGCGATGGTCGCCACCACGACCAGGCCCTCCTCGCGCAGGAAGCGGGACTGGTGGGTGGCACGCGTGGCGGCGTCGAGGCCCGCGTGGTAGGGCACGGCCTCGATGCCGTTGCGGACGAGGAACTCCGCGGTCTTCTCGACGCTGCTGCGCGAGAGGCAGTACACGATGCCCGCGTCGCCCGGGTGCTCCTCGCGCAGGAAGGACAGCAGTTGCTTCTTGGGGTCGGCCTTCGGGACGATCCGGTACTGGATGTTGGGCCGGTCGAAGCTGGCCTCGAAGTGCCGGGCGCCCGGCATGCCGAGGCGCTGGGTGATCTCCTGGTGGGTGGCGCGGGTGGCGGTGGCCGTGAGCGCGATCCTGGGGACGTCGGGCCAGCGCTCGCCCAGCAGCGACAGGGCCAGGTAGTCGGGCCGGAAATCATGGCCCCACTGGGAGACGCAGTGCGCCTCGTCGATGGCGAAGACGGAGATCTTGGCGCGGGACAGCAGGTCGAGGGTGGCGTCCAGCCGAAGCCGCTCGGGGGCCAGGTAGATCAGGTCGAGTTCGCCGGCCACGAACTCGGCCTCGACCATGCGCCGCTCGTCGAAGTCCTGCGTCGAGTTGATGAAGCCGGCCCGCACGCCGAGCGCGCGCAGGGCGTCGACCTGGTCCTGCATCAACGCGATCAGCGGCGAGACGACCACGCCCGTACCCGGCCTGACCAGGGCCGGGATCTGGTAGCAGAGCGACTTGCCGCCGCCGGTGGGCATCAGGACGACCGCGTCGCCGCCCGCGACCACGTGCTCGATGACGGCTTCCTGCTCACCGCGGAAGGAGTCGTAGCCGAAGACGCGGTGCAGGGTCGCCAGCGCCGCGCTCTCGGACGGTCCCGGCGCGCCCGGCACGGGCCCCGCGGCCGCGCCCGCATCGCCCACGGCCGCATCGCCCGCGGGTACCGCGCCCGGTGCCGTCCGCACCGCGCCCCTGTCGTCCTCTTCGATCGCCACGTCCGTCCCGCCCATCGCCTGCATCGCCGGTCCCCCGTCCTTGCCGTGTCACCGCACCTGCCCCGTGTCCCGCTCGTCGCGCGCCGACCACACAGCCACGATAGGGGGCCGCGCGGAGACCACCCGAGTTATCCACAGGCCGGGCGGGCCCCGGCGGCAGTTCCCAGCGCCCGCAGCAGCGCCGCGCGCCCCCCGTCAGGCCCGGCGCGCCGGACATCGCGTCGGCCTCACAGCACGGTGGGCCCGGCCCCCGCAGGGACCGGGCCCACCGGTCGGGCACCCGCCGTGTGCACGGCGCGGCCGTGTCAGCGCACGAAGACCCCCGCCTGGCCCGCCAGGTCCAGGAAGTACTGCGGGGCGAGGCCCAGCACCAGGGTCACGGCGACACCGAGCGCGATGGCGGTGGACGTGAGCGGCGACGGCACGGCGACCGTCGGCCCCTCCGGCCTCGGCTCGCTGAAGAACATCAGCACGATCACCCGGATGTAGAAGAAGGCGGCGATCGCCGACGAGATCACACCGATGACGACCAGCGGCGTTGCCCCGCCCTCCGCCGCCGCCTTGAACACGGCGAACTTCCCGGCGAAGCCGGACGTCAGCGGAATGCCCGCGAAGGCCAGCAGGAACACCGCGAAGACGGCCGCCACCAGCGGCGAACGCCGACCGAGCCCGGCCCACTTGGACAGGTGCGTGGCCTCGCCGCCCGCGTCGCGCACCAGGGTGACGACGGCGAACGCGCCCAGTGTCACGAAGGAGTACGCGGCCAGGTAGAACAGCACCGAGGAGATGCCGTCGGGGTTCATCGCGATCACACCGGCGAGGATGAAGCCGGCGTGCGCGATCGACGAGTAGGCGAGCAGCCGCTTGATGTCGGTCTGCGTGATCGCGACGATCGCACCGCCGAGCATGGTGACGATCGCGACGGCCCACATCACCGGCCGCCAGTCCCAGCGCAGCCCCGGCAGGACCACGTACAGCAGCCGCAGCAGCGCCCCGAAGGCCGCGACCTTGGTGGCCGCCGCCATGAAACCGGTGACGGGGGTGGGCGCGCCCTGGTAGACGTCCGGCGTCCACATGTGGAAGGGCACCGCACCGACCTTGAACAGCAGGCCCATCACCACCATCGCGCCGCCGATCAGCAGCAGCGCGTCGTTGCCCATGGTGTTGGCGAGCGCCGGGTCGACGGTGCGCACGCTGCCGTCGACGACCTGGGCGATCGTCGCGTACGACACCGAGCCCGCGTACCCGTACAGCAGCGCGATGCCGAACAGCGTGAACGCGGAGGCGAAGGCGCCGAGCAGGAAGTACTTGACGGCGGCCTCCTGGGACATGATCCGCTTGCGGCGGGCCAGGGCGCACAGGAGGTAGAGCGGCAGGGAGAAGACCTCCAGGGCCACGAACAGCGTCAGGAGGTCGTTCGCCGCCGGGAAGACCAGCATGCCGCCGATCGCGAAGAGGGCCAGCGGGAAGACCTCGGTGGTGGTGAAGCCCGCCTTGACGGCAGCCCTCTCGCTGTCGCTGCCCGGTACGGACGCGGCCTGCGCGGCGAACGAGTCGACGCGGTTCCCGTGCGCCTCGGGGTCGAGGCGCCGCTCGGCGAAGGTGAACACCGCCACCAGGCCGGTCAGCAGGATGACGCCCTGCAGGAACAGCGCAGGACCGTCGACGGCGACCGCGCCCATGGCCGCGATGTGGCCCTTCGTGGTGGCGTACCCGCCGGCCGCGAGGCCGACGACCGCGGCGAACGCGGCGGCCAGGGCGACGACGGAGACGAACACCTGGGCGTAGTAGCGCGACCTGCGCGGCACGAACGCCTCGACGAGCACGCCGACGATCGCCGCCGAGATGACGATCAGCGTGGGCGACAGTTGCCCGTACTCGATTTTCGGCGCGTCGATCTTCGAGATCGGATCGGCCGCCGTTGTCCACAGGCTGTGGACGGCTGTTGGGCTCACTGGGCCGCCTCCACCGCGGGCTTGGGGTCCTTCTTCTGGACGTCGGACATGGTGTGCTGAACGGCCGGGTTGACGATGTTCGTCAGCGGCTTCGGATAGACGCCCAGGAAGATCAGCAGGGCGATCAGCGGGGCGACGACCACGAGCTCGCGCACCTTCAGGTCGGGCATGGCGGACACCTCCGCCTTGACCGGGCCCGTCATCGTGCGCTGGTAGAGGACGAGGGTGTAGAGCGCGGCGAGCACGATGCCGAAGGTGGCGATGACGCCGAGCACCGGATAGCGCGTGAACGTCCCGACCAGGACCAGGAACTCGCTGATGAAGGGCGCGAGTCCGGGCAGCGAGAGGGTCGCGAGACCGCCCACCAGGAAGGTGCCCGCGAGCACCGGGGCGACCTTCTGGACGCCCCCGTAGTCCGCGATGAGCCGCGAGCCGCGGCGGGAGATCAGGAAGCCTGCGACCAGCATCAGCGCGGCGGTGGAGATGCCGTGGTTGACCATGTAGAGCGTGGCGCCGGACTGGCCCTGGCTGGTCATCGCGAAGATGCCCAGGATGATGAAGCCGAAGTGCGAGATCGACGCGTACGCCACCAGGCGCTTGATGTCCCGCTGGCCGACCGCGAGCAGTGCGCCGTAGACGATGCTGATCAGCGCCAGGACCATGATCACCGGGGTGGCCCAGCGGCTGGCGCCGGGGAAGAGCTGGAGGCAGAAGCGGAGCATCGCGAAGGTGCCCACCTTGTCCACCACCGCCGTGATCAGCACGGCGACCGGGGCGGTGGCCTCCCCCATGGCGTTCGGCAGCCAGGTGTGCAGCGGCCACAGCGGCGCCTTCACCGCGAACGCGAAGAAGAAGCCGAGGAAGAGCCAGCGCTCCGTGCCGGTCGCCATGGACAGCGATCCGTCGGCCCGGGCCTGGGCGATCTCCTGGAGGGAGAAGTTCCCGGCGACCACGTAGAGCCCGATCACGGCGGCCAGCATGATCAGGCCGCCGACCAGGTTGTACAGCAGGAACTTGACCGCCGCGTACGAGCGCTGGGCCGCGGCCTTCTCGTCGCTGCCCGCGTGCGCGCGGTCTCCGAAGCCGCCGATGAGGAAGTACATCGGGATGAGCATGGCTTCGAAGAGGATGTAGAAGAGGAAGACGTCGGTGGCCTCGAACGAGAGGATCACCATCGCCTCGACGGCCAGGATCAGCGCGAAGAAGCCCTGGGTCGGCCGCCAGCGCGAGCTGTTGGTCTCCAGGGGGTCGGCGTCGTGCCAGCCGGCGAGGATCACGAACGGGATCAGCAGGGCGGTGAGCGCGAGCAGCGCCACCGCGATGCCGTCCACGCCGAGTTCGTACCGCACCCCGAACGCCTTGATCCAGGAGTGCGACTCGGTGAGCTGGTACCGGTCGCCGCCCGGCTCGAAGCGGGCCAGCACGAGTCCGGCCAGCACCAGTGTGGCGAGCGAGACAAGCAGCGCGAGCCACTTGGCGGCGGTCCGCTTGGCGGCCGGCACGGCGGCCGTGGCCACCGCCCCGACGGCCGGGAGGGCCGCCGTCGCTGTCAGCAGAGGAAAGGACATCGGTATCAGACCGCCCTCATCAGCAGGGTCGCGGCCACGATGAGCGCCGCGCCGCCGAACATGGAGACCGCGTAACTGCGGGCGTAGCCGTTCTGCAGTCTGCGCAGTCGGCCGGAGAGGCCGCCGAACGAGGCCGCCGTGCCGTTGACGACCCCGTCGACCAGGGTGTGGTCGACGTAGACCAGCGAGCGGGTGAGGTGCTCACCGCCGCGCACCAGCACCACGTGGTTGAAGTCGTCCTGGAGGAGGTCGCGGCGGGCCGCCCGGGTGAGCAGCGAACCGCGCGGGGCGACGGCCGGGACCGGGCGGCGCCCGTACTGGAGGTAGGCGATGCCGGCGCCGACCACCAGCAGGACCATCGTGGCGATGGTCACCGTGGCCGCGCCGACCGGCGAGTTGCCCTCCTGGTGCCCGGTGACGGGCTCCAGCCAGCGCAGGAAGCGGTCGCCGATGCCGAAGAAGGCGCCTGCGAAGACCGACCCGAAGGCCAGCACGATCATGGGGATCGTCATCGACCTGGGCGACTCGTGCGGGTGCGGCTCCGCGTGCTCCCCGCGGTGCTCCGCGGCGGGCTCCGCGCTGGGCTCGTCCGGCGAGGTGGTGGCGGCGTTGCGCCAGCGCTCGGCGCCGAAGAAGGTCATGATCATCACGCGGGTCATGTAGTACGCGGTGATGGCCGCGCCCAGCAGCGCGGCGCCGCCGAGCACCCAGCCCTCCGTGCCGCCCTTGGCGAAGGCGGCCTCGATGATCTTGTCCTTGGAGAAGAACCCCGACAGGCCCGGGAAGCCGATGATGGCGAGGTAGCCCAGTCCGAACGTGACGAAGGTGACCGGCATGTGCTTGCGCAGGCCGCCGTACCTGCGCATGTCGACCTCGTCGTTCATGCCGTGCATCACGGAGCCGGCGCCGAGGAACAGCCCGGCCTTGAAGAAGCCGTGCGTCACCAGGTGCATGATCGCGAAGACGTAGCCGATCGGACCGAGCCCGGCGGCCAGCACCATGTAGCCGATCTGGGACATCGTCGAACCGGCCAGCGCCTTCTTGATGTCGTCCTTGGCGCAACCGACGATCGCACCGAACAGGAGCGTGACCGCACCGACCACGGTGACCGCGAGCTGTGCGGTGGGAGCGGCGTTGAAGAGAGCGCCGGACCGGGTGATCAGGTAGACGCCGGCGGTCACCATCGTGGCCGCGTGGATCAGCGCGGAGACCGGGGTGGGGCCCTCCATCGCGTCCCCGAGCCAGGACTGAAGCGGCACCTGGGCCGACTTGCCGCACGCGGCGAGCAGCAGCATCAGGCCGATGGCCGTGAGCCTGCCCTCGCCGGCGTCCCCGACCGAGTGCAGCACCGGGCCGAAGGCGAAGGTGCCGAAGGTGGTGAACATCAGCATGATGGCGATCGACAGGCCCAGGTCACCGACGCGGTTGACCAGGAACGCCTTCTTCGCGGCGGTGGCGGCGCTGGGCTTGTGCTGCCAGAAGCCGATCAGCAGGTACGAGGCGAGGCCCACGCCCTCCCAGCCGACGTACAGCAGCAGGTAGTTGTCGGCGAGGACCAGCAGCAGCATGGCCGCGAGGAACAGGTTCAGATAGCCGAAGAAGCGGCGGCGCCGCTCGTCGTGCTCCATGTACCCGATCGAGTAGATGTGGATCAGGGTGCCCACACCCGAGATCAGCAGGACGAACGTCATCGACAACTGGTCGAGCTGGAAGGCGATGTCGGCCCGGAAGCCGCCCACCGGCACCCAACTGAACAGGTGCTGGTTCAGGGTGCGGTCGTCCGCGCCCCTGCCCAGCAGGTCGGAGAAGAGCACCACTCCGATGACGAACGAGACGGCGGCCAGCAGCGTGCCGATCAGATGACCGGACCTGTCCAGCCTGCGGCCGCCGCAGAGCAGGACGGCCGCTCCTAGCAGTGGCGCCGCGACGAGCAGCGCAATCAGGTTCTGCACGATTCAGCGACCCCTTACAGCTTCATCAGGCTGGCGTCGTCGACCGAGGCCGAGTGGCGGGAACGGAACAGCGACACGATGATCGCGAGCCCGACCACGACCTCCGCGGCGGCGACGACCATCGTGAAGAACGCGATGATCTGGCCGTCGAGGTTGCCGTGCAGCCGGGAGAACGCCACGAACGCGAGGTTGCAGGCGTTGAGCATCAGCTCGACGCACATGAACACCACGATGGCGTTGCGCCTGATGAGCACGCCGGTGGCGCCGATCGTGAACAGCAGGGCGGCGAGGTAGAGGTAGTAGACCGGGTTCACTTGGACGCCTCCTCGGTCCCCGCCCGCTCCAGGCGGTCGGCGGAGCGCTGCTCCAGGGCCTTCAGGTCGTTGACGGCCTCCTGGGAGACGTCGCGGATCTGGCCGCGGGCCCGCAGGGTCTTGTTGACGGTCAGCTCCGAGGGGCTGCCGTCGGGGAGCAGGCCGGCGATGTCCACGGCGTTGTGCCGGGCGTAGACGCCGGGTGCCGGCAGCGGCGGCACGTGCCTGCCCTCGCGCACCCGCTGCTCGGACAGCTCGCGCTGGGTCTTCGCCCGCTCGGTGCGCTCGCGGTGGGTGAGCACCATCGCGCCGACGGCCGCCGTGATCAGCAGCGCGCCGGTGATCTCGAAGGCGAACACGTACTTGGTGAAGATCAGGGCCGCGAGGCCCTCCACGTTGCCGCCGGCGTTGGCCTTGCCGGTGCCGGCGAAGTCCTTGAGGGAGGCGTTCGCGATACCGGCGATCAGCAGGACGCCGAAGCCGACCCCGCACAGCGCGGCCAGCCAGCGCTGGCCCTTGATCGTCTCCTTCAGCGAGTCCGCGGCGGTGACACCGACGAGCATCACCACGAAGAGGAAGAGCATCATGATCGCGCCCGTGTAGACCACGATCTGCACGATGCCGAGGAAGTAGGCTCCGTTGGCCAGGTAGAACACCGCGAGGATGATCATCGTGCCGGCCAGGCAGAGTGCGCTGTGCACCGCCTTGCGCATCAGGATGGTGCTCAGCGCGCCGAGCACCGCGAACACGGCCAGGACCCAGAACTGGATGGCCTCACCGGTGGAGGTGGTGTAGGCGGCGAGTTCCCTCATCGGCCGATCACCTTCTCGGAGGCCGGCTCACCGGGGCCGAAGTCGGCGGCGGCCTCCTGGGGCGCCTCGCCCCTGGAGAGCGCGACCTGGCGCTCGGTGCCCGGCGCGGCGTGGGTCACCAGGCCGCGGTAGTAGTCCTGCTCGTCGGTGCCCGGGTAGATGGCGTGCGGGCTGTCGACCATGCCGTCGTCGAGGCCGGCGAGGAGCTGCTCCTTGGTGTAGATCAGGTTCTCGCGGCTGCTGTCGGCGAGCTCGAACTCGTTCGTCATCGTCAACGCGCGCGTGGGGCACGCTTCGATGCACAGGCCGCAGAGGATGCAGCGGGCGTAGTTGATCTGGTAGACGCGGCCGTACCGCTCGCCCGGGGAGTAGCGCTCCTCCTCGGTGTTGTCCGCGCCCTCCACGTAGATGGCGTCCGCCGGGCAGGCCCAGGCGCACAGCTCGCAGCCGACGCACTTCTCCAGGCCGTCCGGATGGCGGTTGAGCTGGTGCCGGCCGTGGAAGCGGGGAGCGGTGACCTTCGCCTGCTCCGGGTACTGCTCGGTCAGCCGCTTCTTGAACATGGCCTTGAAGGTCACGCCGAAGCCCGCCACCGGGTTCTGGAATCCCTCCTTGGACTCCCCGGGCTTCCCTGACTCGATCTGCTTGCGGGGCCGCTCAGGCATCGGACGCCTCCTTTCCTTCACGGGCTTCGGGGGCCTTGGGCTCCCCGGGACTGGCACTGCCGACGCCGCCACTGACAACCAGCTCGCGCTCGTCCCAGCGGGGCCGCCGCCGCGGCACGGGCGGCAGCGTCTGCCCGGGCAGCGGCGGCACGGGGAATCCGCCCGCCATCGGGTCGAAGGCCACCGGCTCCTCCTCGGCCTCCTCGCTCCCCCGGTCGCGGAAGACGTCCACGACGAAGGAGAGCAGCAGCACCACGAGGACGGCGCCCGCCACGTACAGCACGATGCTGGTGAAGTCGTAGTTCTGGTTCCGCAGCGTCCGCACGGTCGCGACCAGCATCAGCCAGACCACCGAGACCGGGATGAGGACCTTCCAGCCGAGCTTCATGAGCTGGTCGTAGCGGACCCGGGGCAGGGTGCCGCGCAGCCAGATGAAGAAGAACAGCAGGAGCTGCACCTTGATGACGAACCACAGCAGCGGCCACCAGCCGTGGTTGGCGCCCTCCCAGAAGGTGCTGATGGGCCACGGTGCCCGCCAGCCGCCCAGGAAGAGCGTCGTCGACACCGCGGAGACCGTCACCATGTTGATGTACTCGGCCAGCATGAACATGGCGAACTTGATCGACGAGTACTCGGTGTTGAAGCCGCCCACGAGGTCGCCCTCGGACTCCGGCATGTCGAAGGGCGCACGGTTGGTCTCGCCGACCATCGTCACGATGTAGATCAGGAACGAGACCGGCAGCAGCAGCACGTACCAGCGGTCGTGCTGCTGCTCCACGATCTGCGAGGTCGACATCGAGCCCGAGTACAGGAACACCGAGGCGAAGGCGGCGCCCATGGCGATCTCGTAGGAGATCATCTGGGCGCACGAGCGCAGGCCGCCGAGCAGCGGGTACGTCGAGCCGGAGGACCAGCCCGCGAGCACGATCCCGTAGATGCCGACCGAGGCGACCGCCAGGATGTACAACATCGCGATCGGCAGGTCGGTGAGCTGCATCGCGGTGCGGTGGCCGAAGATCGAGACCTCGTTGCCCGACGGGCCGAAGGGGATCACGGCGATCGCCATGAAGGCCGGCACCGCGGCGACGATCGGGGCGAGGACGTAGACGACCTTGTCCGCGCGCTTGACGATGACGTCTTCCTTGAGCATCAGCTTCACACCGTCGGCGAGCGACTGGAGCATGCCCCAGGGGCCGTGCCGGTTGGGGCCGATGCGCAGTTGCATCCAGGCGACGACCTTGCGCTCCCACACGATGGAGAAGAGCACGGTCACCATCAGGAAGGCGAAGCAGAAGACCGCCTTGACGACGACCAGCCACCACGGGTCGTGGCCGAAGGCCGACAGGTCCTCCACGGCGAGCGGCACCAGCGACGGGCCCGTCATGACGTCACCTCCGTGACCTCCTGGGGCACCGGCGCCACCGCCGGGCCGATACGGACGAGTTCACCGGGGCGCGCGCCCACGTCGGCGGCGATGCCGGACCCGGTGGAGTTCAGCGGCAGCCAGACGACGCGGTCCGGCATCCGTGTGACCTTCAACGGCAGCTCCACGGCGCCGGCGGGCCCGCTGACGGCGAGCACGTCGCCGTCCTTGACGCCCGCCTCGGCCGCGGTGGCCGCCGAGAGCCGGGCCCAGGCGGCGTGCCGGGTGCCCGCGAGGGCCTCGTCGCCGTCCTGCAGGCGGCCCAGGTCGAGAAGCAGCCGGTGGCCGGCGAGCAGGGCCTCACCCGTACCGGGACGCGGCATGACGGCCTGGCTCTGCGCAGGCGCGTCCGCCCGCTGACCCTCCCAGATGCCCAGCCGGTCCAGCTCGGCGCGGGCGGTGCGCACGTCGGGCAGGCCCAGGTGGACGTCCATCGCGTCCGCCAGCATGTGCAGCACGCGCAGGTCGGCGGGGGCGAGCCTGCGGGTCATCTGGTCGGGTTTCAGCGCGGCCTCGAAGGTCCTCGCGCGGCCCTCCCAGTTGAGGAAGGTGCCGGCCTTCTCGGCGACCGAGGCCACCGGGAAGACGACGTCCGCACGCTCGGTGACCTCGCTGGGCCGCTGTTCGAGCGCCACCAGGAAGCCCACCCCGTCGAGCGCCGCACGCGCGGCGGCCGGGTCGGGCAGGTCGTCGACCTCGACGCCCGCGACGAGCAGGGCGCCCAGCACACCGCCCGTGGCCGCCTCGACGATCTGGTTCGTGTCACGGCCGAAGTGGTGCGGGAGCTCTGCGACGCCCCAGACTGCCGCGACCTCCTCACGCGCGTGCGGGTCGGTGGCCGGACGGCCGCCGGGCAGCAGCGTGGGCAGGGCACCCACCTCGATCGCGCCGCGTTCGCCGGCCCGGCGCGGAATCCACACCAGCCGGGCTCCGGTCGCGGTCGCGGCCCGCACCGCGGCGGTGAGCCCGCCCTGGACGGCGGCGAGCCGCTCGCCCACGAGGATGACCGCGCCCTCCTCGTGCAGTGCCTCGGCCGCGGTGACGCCCTCGTCGTGGAGGCCGACGCCGCCGGCGAGCGCGTCGAGCCACTCGGGCTCGGTGCCCGGCGCGGCCGGCAGCAGGGTGCCGCCGGCCTTCTCCAGGCCGCGGGTGGCGTGGCTGGCCAGGGCGAAGGTGCGCTGGCCGCGCCCCCGCCATGCCTTGCGCAGCCGCAGGAAGACGCCGGGCGCCTCCTCCTCGGCCTCCAGGCCGACGAGCAGGACCGCGGGCGCCTCCTCCAGCTCCGTGTAGGTGACGCCGGCGCCCGACCCGGGCTCCGTACGGGAGGCGCCGCCGAGGTCCTTGCCGCGCCCCGCGACGCGCGCGGCCAGGAAGTCGGCCTCCTCGGCGCTGTGCACGCGCGCGCGGAAGTCGATGTCGTTGGTGTCGAGCGCCACGCGCGCGAACTTGCTGTACGCGTAGGCGTCCTCGACGGTGAGCCGGCCGCCGGTCAGCACGCCGGCACGGCCGCGTGCGGCGGCCAGTCCCTCGGCCGCGGCGGCCAGTGCCTGCGGCCAGCTCGCGGGTTCCAGCTCACCGGTCTCGGCGTTGCGCACCAGGGGGCCGGTCAGGCGGTCGGACCGCTGGGCGTAGCGGAACGCGAAGCGGCCCTTGTCGCACAGCCACTCCTCGTTGACCTCCGGGTCGTTGGCGGCGAGCCGCCGCATGACCTTGCCGCGCCGGTGGTCGGTACGGGTCGCGCAGCCGCCCGCGCAGTGCTCGCACACGCTCGGCGAGGACACCAGGTCGAAGGGCCGGGAGCGGAACCGGTACGCGGCCGAGGTGAGTGCGCCGACCGGGCAGATCTGGATCGTGTTGCCGGAGAAGTACGACTCGAAGGGGTCGCCGTCCCCGGTGCCGACCTGCTGGAGCGCGCCGCGCTCCAGCAGCTCGATCATCGGGTCGCCCGCGATCTGGTTGGAGAACCGGGTGCAGCGTGCGCACAGGACGCAGCGTTCCCGGTCGAGCAGCACCTGGGTGGAGATCGGGACCGGCTTCTCGAAGGTGCGCTTGGTGCCCTCGAAGCGGGAGTCGGCGTCACCGACGGCCATCGCCTGGTTCTGCAGCGGGCACTCGCCGCCCTTGTCGCACACCGGGCAGTCCAGCGGGTGGTTGATGAGCAGCAGCTCCATCACCCCGCGCTGCGCCTTCTCCGCGACCTGCGAGGTGACCTGCGTCTTGACGACCATGCCATCCGTGCAGGTGATGGTGCACGACGCCATGGGCTTGCGCTGGCCCTCGACCTCGACGATGCACTGCCGGCAGGCACCCGCCGGGTCGAGCAGCGGGTGGTCGCAGAACCGGGGGATCTCGATGCCGAGCAGTTCGGCGGCGCGGATGACCAGGGTGCCCTTGGGCACGCTGACCTCGATGCCGTCGATGGTCAGCGAGACGAGGTCTTCGGCGGCCTTGGGTGGGATGGCAGCCTCCGAGCCCCCGGAGGGAGCGCCAGTGGTTACCGTCATGCGTTCACCTCCGTGGTGTCGGTGGGGCCGTCCGCCCAGGCGGTCGACCTGGCCGGGTCGAACGGGCAGCCCCTGCCGGTGATGTGCTCCTCGTACTCCGCGCGGAAGTACTTGAGCGAGGAGAAGATCGGCGAGGCGGCACCGTCGCCGAGTGCGCAGAAGGACTTGCCGTTGATGTTGTCGGCGATGTCGGCGAGCTTGTCGAGGTCGCTCATCGCGCCCTTGCCGGCCTCGATGTCCCGCAGCAGTTGGACCAGCCAGTACGTCCCCTCGCGGCACGGCGTGCACTTGCCGCAGGACTCGTGGGCGTAGAACTCGGTCCAGCGGGTCACCGCGCGTACGACGCAGGTGGTCTCGTCGAAGCACTGCAGGGCCTTGGTGCCGAGCATGGATCCGGCGGCGCCCACGCCCTCGTAGTCCAGCGGCACGTCGAGGTGCTCGTCGGTGAGCAGCGGCGTCGAGGAGCCGCCGGGCGTCCAGAACTTCAGCCGGTGGCCGGGGCGCATCCCGCCGCTCATGTCGAGAAGCTGGCGCAGCGTGATGCCGAGCGGGCCCTCGTACTGGCCGGGGCTCGCGACGTGGCCGCTCAGCGAGTAGAGCGTGAAGCCCGGGGACTTCTCGCTGCCCATCGACCTGAACCAGTCCTTGCCCTTGTTCAGGATCGCGGGAACCGAGGCGATGGACTCGACGTTGTTCACGACAGTGGGGCACGCGTACAGACCGGCGACGGCAGGGAAGGGAGGACGCAGTCGCGGCTGGCCGCGGCGGCCCTCGAGGGAGTCCAGCAGCGCGGTCTCCTCACCGCAGATGTACGCGCCCGCGCCCGCGTGCACGGTGAGTTCCAGGTCGAGTCCGCTGCCCAGCACGTTCTTCCCGAGGTAGCCCGCCGCATACGCCTCGCGGACGGCCTCGTGCAGCCGGCGGAGCACGGGGACGACCTCGCCGCGCAGGTAGATGAAGGCGTGCTCCGACCTGATCGCGTAGCAGGCGATCACGATTCCCTCGATGAGGGCATGCGGGTTCGCGAAGAGGAGCGGGATGTCCTTGCAGGTCCCGGGCTCCGACTCGTCGGCGTTGACAACTAGATAGTGCGGTTTGCCGTCGCCCTGCGGGATGAACTGCCACTTCATGCCGGTCGGGAAGCCCGCGCCGCCGCGGCCGCGCAGACCGGATTCCTTGACGTAGGCGATGACGTCGTCCGGCTGCATGGCGAGGGCCTTGCGCAGGCCCTCGTAGCCCTCGTGCCGCCGGTAGGTGTCGAGCGTCCAGGACCCGTCCTCGTCCCAGAAGGCCGACAGCACGGGCGCCAGCAGCTTCTCGGCACTGATCTCGGCCTGGGGCTCCTGCGCGGCGGCCCCGTTCTCGGGGTTCTCGGCTGTCACAGTCATCACTCCCCCTCCTCGGTGACCGGGCCGGCCGGGTGCTCGGGGTCGGATGCCGAGGTCGTCTGCGGTGCGTCGTGCGAGCTGAGGTGCTCGGCACCGGGTTCGGGGGCCGCGGCCGGCCGGGTGGCACCGGCGCGCGGGTGCACCACGCGCGCTGCGGCGGCGCTCTCGCCCCGGGACAGGCGCAGCCCGATCAGCGACGCGGGGCCCGCGCCGCCGGTCGCCTCGACGGCTCCGGGCCGCTCGTCGGGGAAGCCCGCGAGGATCCTGGAGGTCTCCCTGAAGCCGCACAGCGGCGCACCGCGGGTGGGCTCGACACGGGATCCGGCGCGCAGGTCGTCGACCAGGCGCTTGGCGGACTCGATGGTCTGGTTGTCGAAGAACTCCCAGTTCACCATCAGCACGGGCGCGAAGTCACAGGCGGCGTTGCACTCGATGTGCTCCAGGGTGACCTTGCCGTCCTGGGTGGTGCCGCCGTTGCCGACGCCCAGGTGCTCCTGGAGGGCGGAGAAGATCGCGTCGCCGCCCATCACCGCGCACAGGGTGTTGGTGCACACGCCCACGTGGTACTCGCCGCCGGGCTTGCGCCGGTACATGGTGTAGAAGGTGGCAACGGCGGTGACCTCTGCGGTGGTCAGATCCAGCAGCTCCGCGCAGAACTGCACGCCGGTGCGGGTGACGTACCCCTCCTCGGACTGCACCAGGTGCAGCAGCGGCAGCAGCGCGGAGCGGGCGCCGGGGTAGCGGGAGATGATCTCCTTGGCGTCCGCCTCCAGCCGGGTGCGCACATCGGCCGGGTAGTCGGGTGCGGGCAGTTGGGGCATGCCCAGGCTGACGTCTGTCACCGGTCGACGCCTCCCATCACGGGGTCGATGGACGCGACGGCGACGATGACGTCGGCGACCTGGCCGCCCTCGCACATCGCGGCCATCGACTGCAGGTTGGTGAAGGACGGGTCCCTGAAGTGGACCCGGAAGGGGCGGGTGCCGCCGTCGGAGACCACATGGGCGCCGAGTTCGCCCTTGGGCGACTCGACCGCCGCGTAGGCCTGTCCGGCCGGGACCCTGAAGCCCTCGGTCACCAGCTTGAAGTGGTGGATCAGGGCCTCCATGGAGGTGCCCATGATCTTCTTGATGTGGTCCAGGGAGTTGCCGAGGCCGTCCGGGCCCAGGGCGAGCTGCGCCGGCCAGGCGATCTTCTTGTCGGCGACCATCACCGGACCCGGCTCCAGCCGGTCGAGGCACTGCTCGACGATGTTCAGCGACTGGCGCATCTCCTCGAGGCGGATGAGGAAGCGGCCGTAGGAGTCGCAGGTGTCACTGGTCGGGATCTCGAAGTCGTAGCTCTCGTAGCCGCAGTAGGGCTGCGCCTTGCGCAGGTCGTGCGGCAGACCGGCGGAGCGCAGGATGGGCCCGGTGGCGCCGAGGGCCATGCACCCGGCCAGGTCCAGATAGCCGACATCCTGCATACGGGCCTTGAAGATCGGGTTCCCGGTGGCCAGCTTGTCGTACTGCGGCAGGTTCTTGCGCATCGTCTTCACGAACTCACGAACCTGGTCGACGGCGCCCGGCGGCAGGTCCTGGGCGAGCCCGCCGGGGCGGATGTACGCGTGGTTCATCCGCAGGCCGGTGATGAGTTCGTAGAGGTCGAGAATGAGTTCACGATCACGGAATCCGTAGATCATGATCGTGGTGGCGCCCAGTTCCATGCCGCCGGTGGCGATGGCCACCAGGTGCGAGGAGAGCCGGTTGAGCTCCATGAGCATCACGCGGATGATGCTCGCCCGGTCCGGCACCTGGTCCTCGATGCCGAGCAGCTTCTCCACCGCGAGGCAGTACGCCGTCTCGTTGAAGAACGGCGTGAGGTAGTCCATGCGGGTGACGAAGGTGGTGCCCTGCGTCCAGGTGCGGAACTCCAGGTTCTTCTCGATGCCGGTGTGCAGGTAGCCGATGCCGCAGCGGGCTTCGGTGACCGTCTCGCCGTCGATCTCCAGGATGAGCCGGAGCACACCGTGCGTGGACGGGTGCTGCGGGCCCATGTTGACCACGAGGCGCTCGTCGTCGGCCTTGGCGGCAGCCTCGACGACCTCGTCCCAGTCACCGCCGGTGACCGTGTAGACGGTGCCTTCCGTGGTTTCGCGTGCCGATGCTGACTGCGTCGTCATGAGTACGACCTCCGCTGGTCCGGAGCCGGGATCTGGGCGCCCTTGTACTCGACGGCGATGCCGCCGAGGGGGTAGTCCTTGCGCTGCGGGAAGCCCTGCCAGTCGTCCGGCATCATGATCCGGGTCAGCGCCGGGTGACCGTCGAAGATCAGGCCGAAGAAGTCGTACGTCTCGCGCTCGTGCCAGTCGTTCGTCGGATAGACGGAGACCAGCGAGGGGACGTGCGGATCGTCGTCGGGGGCGCTGACCTCAAGGCGGATCAGGCGGTTGTGGGTGATCGAGCGCAGGTGGTAGACGGCGTGCAGCTCGCGCCCCTTGTCGGCGGGGTAGTGCACACCGCTCACGCCGGTGCACAGCTCGAAGCGGAGCGCCGGGTCGTCGCGCAGCGTCCTCGCGACGCGCAGCAGGTGCTCGCGCGCGATGTGGAAGGTGATCTCGCCGCGGTCGACGACGGTCTTCTCGATGGCGTTCTCCGGGAGGAGGTCCTGCTCCTCCAGTGCGCCCTCCAACTCGTCCGCCACCTCGTCGAACCAGCCGCCGTAGGGCCGGGAAGCGGCCCCGGGCAGCCGGACGGAGCGGACCAGGCCGCCGTAACCGGTGGTGTCACCGCCGTTGTTGGCGCCGAACATGCCGCGCTGGACGCGGATCTCCTCGCCCTGCTCGCCGCGCTGTCCGGGGAGGTTCTGGGCGTTGAGGTCCTGCTCGGGATTCGGTTTGTTCTGCTCGTCGCGCTCGCTCACCGCAGCAGCCCCTTCAGCTCGATCGTGGGAAGCGCCTTGAGGGCCGCCTCCTCCGCCTCGCGGGCGGCCTCCTCGGCGTTCACACCGAGCTTGGAGGACTGGATCTTCTGATGGAGCTTGAGGATGCTGTCCATCAGCATCTCGGGCCGCGGCGGGCAGCCGGGCAGGTAGATGTCCACGGGAACGACGTGGTCCACGCCCTGCACGATCGCGTAGTTGTTGAACATCCCGCCGGAGGACGCGCAGACACCCATGGAGATGACCCACTTCGGGTTCGGCATCTGGTCGTAGACCTGCCGGAGCACCGGTGCCATCTTCTGGCTGACGCGGCCCGCCACGATCATCAGGTCGGCCTGCCGCGGAGAGCCGCGGAACACCTCCATGCCGAAGCGCGCCAGGTCGTAGCGTCCCGCGCCCGTCGTCATCATCTCGATGGCGCAGCAGGCGAGGCCGAACGTCGCGGGGAAGACGGAGGACTTCCGCACCCAGCCCGCGGCCTGCTCGACTGTGGTCAGCAGGAAACCGCTCGGCAGTTTCTCTTCGAGTCCCATAGGCCCCTCAGACCCCTCTTATCCCTCGCGTGGTCTCTCGCGGTCTCTCGCTTCTCAGTCCCATTCCAGGCCGCCGCGCCGCCATACGTACGCGTAGGCGACGAAGACGGTGAGCACGAAGAGCAGCATCTCGACGAGCCCGAACAGCCCCAGGGCGTCGAAGCTGACGGCCCAGGGGTAGAGAAAGACGATCTCGATGTCGAAGACGATGAAGAGCATCGCCGTCAGGTAGTACTTGATCGGGAACCGTCCGCCGCCGGCCGGTGTCGGCGTCGGCTCGATACCGCACTCATAGGCTTCGAGCTTGGCTCGGTTGTACCGCTTTGGACCGATAAGCGTGGCCATCACCACGGAGAAGATCGCAAAAGCTGCCCCGAGGGCTCCCAGTACGAGGATGGGCGCATACGCGTTCACCGCTCCTCGCTCCTCTCAGTCGGCGCTGACTCCTACGGCGGCGCCGGGCCCGTCCCCTGGTCCGGAGGCACCTCGGACGCCGGCCCCGGCCGATCCATCCAGCGAATCGACCGCCGATCCGGCGATCCGGGACCCCACCGCTCCTCCACCGAGTCCACGAAGATCGCGTCCATGTGAAGCAGGTCACAAGCCCGACTGCATCGCATCTTATGCCCGCGGGTCTGTGATCTGCGACACGGGGTCACGCATCACCCTTGTGATCTCCACCACCTGACGAACGATCATGAAGCCCGAAGGGCCCCGATCTTCACACACGAAGCGGCGTATCGGTCACCAGAGGTGACATCTTTCCGTAAGTGCGCTGGTCACGAGGCCGGTTCTTTATCAAGCAGGTGCACCCTGGCGCAAATTCGCGCTGGACGGAACTGCCTGATAAAGGCCCGGTTCATACGGGGAGGGGCACAGACGGGAGGAGACGGTACGAGAGGAGACGAGTGCTCCTGAGAGCACTCGAAAGGAGGTGGTGGGAGTCGGAAGCGCCCCTGCGTCCCGGTTAGGGCGTGTGCTCCCGTTCACGAGAGGAATGCGTCATCTGCACGTAACAAGCTCGTGCTACGGGCACACCGCATCCGGCCGCTGCACACAGGGAGCACCCCGGACCCCCGCAGAGGGCGCACCGACCCCCGCGAGGAACACGCTCCGCCGCGCCGGCCGCGCCGGGCATGCGATCGGACGACTCGACTCCCCCGCGCCCGGTCGGCCGCATCCACACGCCTTCCGCGCACGCCGGCCGCACAGGCCAATCCGGGACATCTCCCCCCAACTCCGACCGGGGCCACGACCGCGTCCGGGCCGACCCATGCAGACGCGGTCGAGCGGCCCGCCGTTCCGTGACACTCGCCACATCGGCCCCAACGGCCCCAGGGGCGAGGCTTGGCTTGCGGCCCAACAGGTGGTAAGCAGGGAGCAATTCGGGCGTATTACCGAAAGTGCATGAGCACAGGCTTGATCATCTCAATACGAAGTGGCTCTTCAAGCGCGACGAAGAGCGACACACCCGGGATTCAGGCCCCTATCGGGCAACTGTGGCGCACTCCACGTTTCTTGAAGGTAACGGTCAGGCCCTGATAGCGGTTGTTCACATGTCCCACACCGCTCATATACCCAGCCACCGGAAAGCCCGACGCAGCGCGCCGAGATTCGCCCTGTGCGCCGGAGTCGCCGGCGGTGTCCTCAGCACCCTGGCCGTGACCGGAGCTTCCGGGCCCGCCAACGCCGCGGAGCCCGTGCACGACACCGTCGAGATGCCCGCACTCACCGACGGGCTCGCCACTCAGGTCGCCGCGTCCGTGGACGCCACCCAGGAGGCCGCGGACGCGTACGCCACCCAGGCCCTGCAGAACGCGGCCGTGACGAAGGCCGCGAAGGAGGCCAGGAAGTCCCAGGCGCAGGCCGAGCGGAAGGCCGAGGCCAAGCAGAAGGCCGAGGCCGCCAGGAAGGCCGCCGAGGCACGGGCCTCGCGCTCCGCCGAGCGCACCACCCTGCACACCGAGTCGGCCTCCTCCTCGGTCTCCCTCCCCAGCGGCAGCGCCGGCGCCGTGCTCAGCTTCCTGACCGCGCAACTCGGGGACGCCTACGTGATGGGCGGGACGGGGCCCAACTCCTGGGACTGCTCCGGTCTGGTGCAGGCCGCCTTCAAGCAGGTCGGCGTGAACCTGCCGCGCACCTCGCAGGAGCAGTCCACCGCGGGCACCCAGGTGCCGCTGTCGAGCGTCCAGCCCGGAGACATCCTCTACTGGGGCCAGGCGGGCTCGGCCTTCCACGTCGGCGTGTACATCGGCAACGGGCAGTACCTGGACGCGGCGAACCCCTCCAAGGGCGTCGTCGTGCAGGACCTCTCGGGCTACCCGGCCAGCGGTGCGGTGCGGGTGCTCTGATCCCGCGAACACCGCGGTGTGCACCGCGGAGTGGACCGCGGAGGGCGGCTTCCCTTGCCCGGGGAGCCGCCCTCCGACGTGTCCGACCCGGCACGGGCCCGCACGGGGTCCGGTACCGGCATGGTCCGGGTACGGCCCGGCATGGGCCGGGTACGGGCGCGGATACGGCCGGACATGGGCCGGCACGGGCGCGCGCGGCCCGGCACGGGTCCGCTGAGCGCCCGTGCCGGACCCCGTGCCGGACCCCGTGCCGGACCCCGTGCCGGACCCCGCGCCGCGCCTGCGGGTGGTGCTCACGCCTGGCGTTCAGGCCTTCGGTGCGATCTTGGTGAGGCCGTTGATGATGCGGTCCATGGTGTCGCCGCCGGAGGGGTCGGTGAGGTTGGCGAGCATCTTGAGGGTGAACTTCATCAGCAGCGGGTGGGTGAGGCCGTGCTGAGCGCCGACCTTCATCACCTTGGGATTGCCGATGAGCTTCACGAAGACACGGCCGAGGGTGTAGTAGCCGCCGTAGGTGTCCTTGAGGACCTTGGGGTAGTTGCGCAGGGCCAGTTCGCGCTGGGCCGAGGTGGCGCGGGCGTGCGCCTGGACGATGACGTCGGCGGCCAACTGGCCGGATTCCATCGCATAGGCGATGCCCTCGCCGTTGAACGGGTTCACCAGGCCGCCCGCGTCACCGACCAGCAGCAGGCCCTTGGTGTAGTGCGGCTGGCGGTTGAAGGCCATGGGCAGCGCGGCGCCGCGGATCGGTCCCGTCATGTTGTCCGGCGTGTAGCCCCAGTCCTCGGGCATGGAGGCGCACCACGTCTTGAGCACCTCGCGCCAGTCCAGCTCCTTGAAGGAGGCCGAGGTGTTGAGCACGCCGAGGCCGACGTTGGAGGTGCCGTCGCCCATGCCGAAGATCCAGCCGTACCCGGGCAGCAGCCGCTCCCGGCCGCCGCGCCGGTCCCACAGCTCCAGCCAGGACTCCAGGTAGTCGTCCTGGTGCCGCGGCGAGGTGAAGTAGGTGCGCACCGCGACGCCCATCGGGCGGTCCTCGCGGCGGTGCAGGCCCATGGCGAGCGAGAGCCGGGTGGAGTTTCCGTCGGCGGCTACCACCAGGGGGGCGTGGAAGGTGGCCGGGGTCTTCTCCTCGCCGAGCTTGGCGCGCACGCCGGTGATCCGGCCGGTGCGCGGGTCGGTGAGGGGCTCGCCGACGTTGCACCGCTCGTACAGGCGGGCGCCCGCCTTCTGCGCCTGCCGCGCGAGCTGCTCGTCGAAGTCGTCGCGCTTGCGGACCAGGCCGTAGTCCGGATAGGAGGCGAGATCCGGCCAGTCGAGCTCCAGCCGTACGCCGCCGCCGATGATCCGCAGGCCCTTGTTCCGCAGCCAGCCGGCCTCTTCGGAGACGTCGATGCCCATGCCGACCAGTTGCTTGACCGCGCGGGGCGTGAGGCCGTCGCCGCACACCTTCTCGCGGGGGAAGGCCGTCTTCTCCAGCAGCAGCACGTCGAGCCCTGCCTTGGCCAGGTGGTAGGCCGTGGTGGAACCGGCGGGCCCGGCCCCGACGACGATCACATCGGCGGTGTGTTCGGAGAGGGGCTCGGTCACGGCGGGTTCTCCCCAAGACGTCGAAAAGTGTGTGCCGAACGGCACGGGACATGGGCAGTCTATGCAGGAGCACTGATCAGCGAGCTGAAGGGCTGCCCGTGACAGCACACCGCGCTCTGCCCGTCGTACGGTTGCGCGTCCCCACCCACGAGGACGCCATCGCCTGGCACCGGGTCTTCGACGACCCCGACGTGATGGAGTTCCACGGCGGTGCCTCGGCCGAACTGTCGGTCTACGAGGAGCTGACCGCCCGGCAGCGCAAGCACGACGCCGAGCACGGCTTCTGCTTCTGGACCATGCTCGACGAGGACGACGAGGTGCTCGGCTTCACCGGCGCGCAGCCCTGGCCGCACGCGACCTGGGGCCCGGTGGGCGAGATCGAGATCGGCTGGCGGCTCGGACGGCGGCACTGGGGCAGGGGCTATGCGACGGCCGCGGCGCTGGTCACCCTGGAGCGGGTGCGGGCCGCGGGTGTCCCCAGTGTGGTCGCGATGGTCGATGCGCGGAACGAACGGTCCGTCGGGGTGACGCGGCGGATCGGGATGGAGCTGGAGGAGCGGTACGAGTTGCCGGACGGCCGGAAGGGGATGCGGTTCCGGTCGCGGTTCTAGGAGCCGCGGTTCTAGGAGCCGCCGTTCCGGTCGCGGTTCTAGGAGCTGAGCCCCCCGGGTACTCCCCGGCGGGGCTGGTGGGGTGACGTGGCCTCGGTCCCGGCGGTCGCACCGGTCCCGTCGGCGGCACACCGGTCACGTCGGTGGCACACCTGTCCCGTCGATCCCGTGGCCGGCAAGGGACGGCGCCGGTGCGCCGGTCGGGTCCGGGCGGCGCACCGGGCGGTGCGGGCAGGGGTCGGGCTCCGGCAGGGCGTCCTGCCGGAGGTGCGGGCGTCAGCCCTGTTTGAAGCCGCGGTGCAGCGCCACGATCCCGCCCGTCAGGTTCCGCCAGGCCACCTCGGACCAGCCGGCACCGGCCAGCCGCCCGGCCAGCGCACGCTGGTCGGGCCAGGCGCGGATGGACTCGGCGAGGTAGACGTAGGCGTCCGGGTTGGACGAGACACCGCGTGCCACCGGCGGCAGGGCGCGCATCAGGTACTCGGTGTAGACCGTGCGGAAGGGCGCCCAGGTCGGGTGCGAGAACTCGCATATCACCACCCGGCCGCCCGGCTTGGTGACCCGGTACAGCTCGCGCAGCGCCGCGTCGGTGTCGTGGACGTTCCTGAGCCCGAAGGAGATGGTGACCGCGTCGAAGACGCCGTCCCTGAACGGCAGGCGGGTCGCGTCACCGGCGGTGAACGGCAGCCAGGAGTGGCGCCGCTTGCCGACCTGGAGCATCCCGGTCGAGAAGTCGCACGGCACGACGTAGGCACCGGTGCGGGTGAACGGCAGCGAGGAGGTGGCCGTTCCCGCGGCCAGGTCCAGCACCTTCTGCGCCGGTCCGGCGTCGACGGCCTTGGCGACCTCGCGGCGCCACAGCCGTGTCTGCCCGAGGGACAGCACGTCGTTGGTGAGGTCGTAGCGCTCCGCCACGTCGTCGAACATGGAGGCGACTTCGTGCGGCTGCTTGTCCAGGGATGCGCGGGTCACGGCCCCAGCATACGAGGGTGCCCCGGCGCTTTCGGCGGCGCCGCTCAGCGTGCGTCGACGAGCCTGAGTTCCGGGTGGGCGGTGCCCCGGTCGAGCGCCGTGGACGACAGGTGCGAGACCACCCGGTCGTCGACGGGGTCCTCGGCGGGGTCCTCGTGCACCACCAGGTGCTCGTAGGTCGTCGCCCGCTGGGCCGGCACGCGGCCCGCCTTGCGGATGAGGTCGATGATCTCCATGCGGTTGGAGCGGTGCCGTGCGCCCGCCGAGGAGACCACGTTCTCCTCCAGCATGATCGAGCCGAGGTCGTCCGCGCCGTAGTGCAGCGACAACTGGCCGACCTCCTTGCCGGTGGTCAGCCAGGAGCCCTGGATGTGGGCGACGTTGTCGAGGAAGATCCGCGCGATGGCGATCATGCGCAGGTACTCCAGGACCGTCGCCTGGGTGCGGCCCTTCAGGTGGTTGTTCTCGGGCTGGTAGGTGTACGGGATGAAGGCGCGGAAACCGCCCGTGCGGTCCTGTACGTCGCGGATCATGCGCAGGTGCTCGATGCGTTCCGCGTTGGTCTCACCGGTGCCCATGAGCATGGTGGTGGTGGACTCCACGCCCAGCTCGTGCGCGGTCTCCATGATCTCCAGCCAGCGCTCACCGGACTCCTTGAGCGGCGCGATGGCCCTGCGCGGCCGCTCCGGCAGCAGCTCGGCGCCGGCGCCCGCGAAGGAGTCGAGCCCGGCGGCGTGGATGCGGGTGATGGCCTCGGCCACGCTGACGCCGGAGATCCTGGCCATGTGCTCCACCTCGGACGCGCCGAGCGAGTGGATGACGAGCTGCGGGAACTCCTTCTTGATGGCCGAGAAGTGCTTCTCGTAGTACTCCACGCCGTAGTCCGGGTGGTGCCCGCCCTGGAACATGATCTGCGTGCCGCCCAGCTCCACGGTCTCCGCGCAGCGGCGCAGGATGTCGTCGAGGTCGCGGGTCCAGCCCTTGTCCGCGTCCTTGGGTGCGGCGTAGAACGCGCAGAACTTGCAGGCCGTCACGCAGACGTTGGTGTAGTTGATGTTCCGTTCGATGATGTACGTGGCGATGTGCTCGGTGCCGGCGTAGCGGCGCCTGCGGATCGTGTCCGCGGCGGATCCCAGGGCGTGCAGCGGGGCGTCGCGGTAGAGGACGAGGGCTTCCTCGGCGCTGATCCGCCCGCCTGCCGCGGCCCGCTCCAGGACCACCGCCACGTCGACGCCACCGCCCGTGGAGACGTCCGAGGGGACACCTGCCAAGACATCTGCGGAAGCGAAGTCGGCCTGCTCGGTCACCGGGCGTCCCTTTCGTAAGGGGTGGACGGACCGATCCAGCGTACGCCAGGGCCCGCGGCGCCGGACGGGTCCGGGTCAGCGGTCGATGCCCGACATGTCCGCGTACCGCTCGCCCCGCGGCGCGGCGATGGCGCCGAGCCGTTGCAGTTGCGCCGGGGCGAGCACCAGGTCGTCGGCGGCGGCGTTCTCCTCCAGGCGGGTGGTGCGCTTGGTGCCGGGGATGGGCGCCATGTCGTCGCCCTGGGCGAGCAGCCAGGCCAGCGCGACCTGCGCCGGAGTGGCTCCGACCTCGTCGGCGACGGCCTTGACCTCGTCGGCGATGCGCAGGTTGGCGTCGAAGTTCTCCCCGCTGAAACGGGGGTTGTCCTTGCGGAAGTCGTCGTCGGCGAACTGCTCGGGGCTGCGGATGGTGCCGGTGAGGAAACCGCGGCCCAGCGGGGAGTAGGGCACGAAGCCGATGCCGAGCTGCCGCAGGGTCGGCAGGATCTCCTCCTCGGGGTCGCGGGTCCACAGCGAGTACTCGGTCTGCACGGCCGTGACCGGGTGGACGGAGTGGGCGCGGCGGATGGTCTCCGGTGATGCCTCCGACAGGCCGATGTGGCGGACCTTGCCCTGCTCGACCAGCTCCTTGAGCGCGCCGACGGTCTCCTCGATGGGCGTGCTCGGGTCGACGCGGTGCTGGTAGCAGAGGTCGATGTAGTCGGTGCCGAGCCGCCGGAGGGAGCCCTCGACGGCGAGCCGGACGCTGCCCGGGCTGCTGTCCAGCGTCCCGGTGGTGCCCAGCGGCTGGGAGACGAAGCCGAACTTGGTGGCCAGTACCGCCTCGTTCCGGCGGCCGGCGACCGCACGGCCCACCAGTTCCTCGTTGCGGTAGGGGCCGTAGATCTCGGCCGTGTCCAGGAAGGTGACGCCGAGGTCCAGCGCACGGTGGATGGTGCGGATGGACTCGGCGTCGTCCTCGCCTGCTCCGGTGTAGTAGTCGGACATGCCCATGCAGCCCAGGCCGATCCGGGAGACGTCCAGGTCACCGAGCTTGACGTGCTTCATGGGGGTCCGCTCCTTCACAGGGTCCGCCTGCTTCCGCAAGGTCCACGCACTGATAATACGTCATCAAATGCGGACATTATTGGATGAGAGAGGCAGGGCACGGACCCCGAGGCAGCGGGATGCGCGTGCGCCGCGGCCCCGCGGCGTGTCCTAGCCGAGCCCGGGGACCGCCCGGACCGCGTACGGCGCACGGACCGCGAGGCGCAGCAGGCGGACGGTGGAGCGGACCACCTGCTCCTTCGCGAGGGCCGCGGGGCGGCCGGTCAGGGCGCGCTCGCGGGGCGAGTCGTCCGGGCGCACGAACTGCACCAGGCCGTCCCGCCGGCCCAGGCTCACGCACTGGATCAGGTACGAGAAGTCCAGCGGCACCGGCGACCCGCCGCGGGACTCGGCGGCGATCGAGCGCGCGGCGGCCACGCCCATGGGCAGCGCCGCCGCACACCCCATGCGCAGTGCGCCCGCCGCCGGTGTGTGCGCGGCGGCCGCGTCCCCCACCACGTACACCTCGGGATGCGTGACGGAGCGCAGGGCGGTGTCGACAGCGAGCCGGCCGGAGGCGTCCACGGCCAGGCCCGCACGGGCGCCGAGTTCGGCGTTGGGCACCATGGCCGCGGCCCAGACCACCGCGTCGGCGTCGACGTCGTCGGGGCCCGCGACCCGGTGGCCCTCCTCGATGCGCACGCCCCGCTCCGTCAGGACGGCGCGGACGTGGGAGCGGCCCTTCGCCGAGAGGCCCGGGCCGATGACGTCCTCCGACAGCAGGCGCACCCGGTGGCCCTCGGCGCGTTCCGCGATCTCGGCCGCCATCTCGATGCCGGTGAGGCCCCCGCCGACCACGGCCACCGTCCCCGGCCCGGCGGCGAGGCGCCGGTGCAGCCGGGCCGCGCCCTCCGCCGTGTGGACGCGCCCGAAGGCGGCGGACTCGCCCTCGGCCCGGGACGTTCCGCCGGCAGCCGCACCCTCGGCCGTACCGCCGGTGCGGCTGCCGAGGGCGTAGACCAGCCGGTCGTACCCGAGGCACCGGCCGCCCTCCGTGGTCACCGTGCGGGCGAGGGGGTCCAGGGCGGCGGCGCGGGCCACCACGTGCGCGACACCGGCGCCGCTGAGGATTCCGCCGCGGCCGGTGAGCGGCCGGGTGACGTCGCGCCCGCCCGCGGCCTGCTCGTGCAGCCGGATCCGCTCGGTGAACCGGGTGCCGGGGTCGACGACGGTGACCCGGGCGTGCCGGGCCAGCCGGACGGCGGCCGCCAGCCCCGCGTAGCCCGCGCCCAGGACGACGACGTTCGGCTTCCCCTCGTCCGCTGCGCGCTCCGTGGTCCGTGTCCGCGGAGTGCGGTCTGCCTGCGCCGCCCGCGCCGCCCGCTCTCCGTGCTCTCCGTGACCTGCGTGCTCTGCGTGCTCTGCGTGCTCTGCGTGCTCAGCGTGCTTCGTCTGCGGTGTGTGCGTCATGCAGGGTGGACGACATGGCCTCGACGAGTGTGAGAGTGATCCCGGTCACAGGGCCGCGGTGTCGAGGTGGCGGAGCTTGTCGGGGTTCATCATGAAGTCGATCTCGGTGATCAGCCCGTGGTGCACGGTGAAGCCCATGACGGCCGCCAGACCGCTCGCCGGATCGACGAGGACGATCCCCGGCGCACCGTTCACCTCCCTGACCAGCGCCCGCATCGTCGCCGGGTGGTAGCCGCGGGTGATGCGGTGCGCGTACCGCGCGACCTTCTCGCCGCCGCGCACCGGGAGTCGGGCGGTGGTGAACATGCCGCCGCTGTCGGAGAGCCACACCGCGTCCGGGTCGAGGACCTTGAGCAGCGCGTCGAAGTCGCCGTCGGTGACGGCGGCGAGGAACGCGTCGACGGCCCTGCGGTGCTCGCCCGGTGCGAGCGAGCGGCGCGGCGCCTCGGCGCGTACCCGCTTGCGGGCGCGCGAGGCGAGCTGCCGCACGGAGTCGGGGCTGCGGCGGACCACTTCGGCGATCTCCGGGAACGGCACCGCGAACACGTCGTGCAACACGAACGCCGTCCGCTCCGCGGGGGTGAGCCGCTCCAGGACGGTGAGCAGAGCGGTTCCCACGGACTCGTCGAGCGTCACCCGGTCCTCCGGGCCCGCCTCGGTGACCACCGGCTCGGGCAGCCACGGCCCGACGTACGCCTCGCGGCGCGCCCGGGCCGAGCTCAACTGGTCGTAGCAGATCCGGCTGATCACGGTCGTCAGGTAGGCCCGCGGGACGCCGATCGCGTCAACCTCGGTGTCCGGCAGCCCCGCCCAGCGCAGCCAGGTCTCCTGGAGGGCGTCGTCGCTGTCCGCGATCGAGCCGGTGATGCGGTAGGCGATGCCCCAGAGCCGGTTGCGGTGACGCTGGAAGAGGGCGGTCTTCTTCTCTGCTGGCATGTGCTTCCTCCTGGTTCCGGCCGGCGGCGGCGCTGTTGCCCGGGCGGCGGGCGGACAGCGGTGCGGCGCCGCGCGGGCGCGCCCGGGCCCCCGTGCGCTCCTCGTGTCCAAGGGGAGACGGGACGGCGCCGCGCGCTGTGACATCCGGTGGCAGGGCGGCGCGCCGGAACGCGCCGGCGCGCCCGGTGGGGCTCGATGCGCCCGGTGGGGCTCGATGCGGGCCGGTGGGGCTCATCGGCCCGGTGGCCCGGTGCGGCCCGGTCAGTGCGTCCTGGACAGCCGGGCCTCCGGGTTGCCCGCGGCCGGGTCGTCCGAGGTGTACCGGAGGTCGTCACCGGCCGGCCGCAGACGGATGGTGTGCGCGGCCCCCGAGCAGTGCGAGGGGTTGCCCTCGGCGCCCCTGCCGGTGGCCAGCAGTTCGCCCTCGCCGGCCTTCCCCAGCGTCAGGACGTCCTTGCAGGTGCCGCCCAGCAGGTCCGTCTGCGTGAGGGTCGCGAACCGCCTGCCCTGCTGCGCCTGCCGGACGACGAGTTCGAAGGTGCCGTCGGGGATGCCCGAGGCGGTGGCCTCGCCGCGCCAGGTGCCGAGGTAGCGGGCGGGCACGCCGTGCGGCCCCGAGGGCTGCGTGGCCGCGGGCGGGTTCCCCACCGCCCCGCCGTCCCCCGGGTCGCCGTCCGGGCCGCCCCCGGGCATCAGGTCGAGGACGAAGGCGGAGCCCACGGTCAGTACGGCGAGCGCCCCCGCGACCGCGAGGGCGACGGTGCAGCTCAGCCTGCGCCCGCGGCCGTTCGCAGCCGGATCCGCGGCCGCCGTGAGACTGACGGACAGTCCGGCCCCGGACCCCTCGGCGCGTTCCCCCTGCCGAGCGTCCACCGGCGCCCACTCCGGTCCGGCGGGCCGCGCGCTCTGGGCGTACGACGGGTCGGGCGGGCCGAAGACCCCCGCGACCGGACCTGGTCGGACGACCGGAGCGGAGGCGGCCGGATCGGGCTGGACGACCGGAGCGGAGGCGGAGCCGGGGTCGGGTTCGGGTTCGGGGCCGGGTTCGCGGTCGTGGCCAGGGGCGGGCTCGCGGTCGGGGGCGGGCTCGCGGTCGGGGGCGGGACCGGGTTCTGGGCCGGCAGCGGGGGCGGGGGCGGGTGCGGCTTCGGACGCACGGGCCGGTGCGACAGCGGATGGGGAGCCGGTGGCCTCCAGGTCGAGGAGTCGTGCCGCGCTGCGGCCGACCTCCGCCGCCAGGGGCCCCGGCAGCCAGCCTCCGGCGACCGCGCGGGCCGCGCCCAGGGGTGCCAGGCGGCGGGCGACCTCACGGGGCGCGGGGCGCGCGGCCGGGTCCTTGGCGAGGCAGTGCCGCACCACACCCAGCAGTTCGCCGGTGAGCCCGTCCAGCTCCGGCTCCTCGTGGACGACCTTGTAGAGCAGCGCTGCCGAGGAGTCGCCCGGGAACGGCGGCCGCCCGGTCGCCGCGTACCCGAGCACGGCGCCCAGCGAGAAGACGTCGGCCGCACCGGTGACACCTCTGCCGAGGATCTGCTCCGGCGCCATGTAGCCCGGTGAGCCGACGGAGACGCCCTGCGAGGTGAGGGAGGTGGTGCCGGTCACGGCGCGCGCGATGCCGAAGTCGATCAGCCGGGGGCCGTCCACGGTCAGCAGGACGTTGGAGGGCTTGACGTCGCGGTGCACCAGGCCGAGCGCGTGCACGTGCTCCAGCGCCTCGGCGAGCCCGGCGCCGAGCACCCGCACCGAGGACTCCGGGAGCGGTACGGGTGGTACGAGCGGTGCAGATAGTACGGGTGATGCGAGCGGTCCAGACGGTTCGGACGGTTCGGGCCACCGGTCGGAGGGCGTGCCGGGCGCGGCGGTCACGGCCTGGGCCAGCGAGGGCCCCGCCACGTAGCCCGTCGCCACCCAGGGCACCGGCGCGTCGGGATCGGCGTCCAGCACGGGCGCGGTCCAGGCGCCCCCGACCTTCCTGGCCGCCTCGACCTCGCGCCGGAAGCGGGCCCTGAACTCCCCCTCGGACGCCAGCCGGGGATGCACGATCTTCACCGCGACCGTCCGCCCGCCCGCGCTCCGCCCCAGGTAGACCCGGCCCATGCCGCCCGATCCGAGGCGGCCGAGCAGCCGGTAGGGGCCGATGGCCGTCGGCTCACCGGCTTCGAGCGGCTGCATGCCGAACGACCTCCCCCGAACGAGGTCCGCCCCGGACCGCGCGCACCGCACCGGCCCCTGCGGACTGCTCCGCCCGGCACCGTCGTCCGGTGCCGAACCCCCTGTGCCCGGCAGCGTAGCCCCGGGCCGAGGTGCTCCACAGGACTGCGCCCGAGCCACGTGCCGCGGGACCTCGCCCGAATCCCGCGAAGGCGGGCCACGGCGGCGGACCGCGACGACCGACCGCGGCGCCCCACCCGCACCCTCCGCGCTCATCCCGGCACGCTCCGCGACACCACCGCACCGTTCGCGGTGCGGTGTGGTGCGGCGCGGTGCCGGTCGTGGTGCGGTGCGGTGTGGTGCGGTGCGGCGCGAATTCGGCGGGCCGCCGCAATGCGCCGCGTTCACCGCCCGAGGCACCGCGTTCACCCGCGCGCCCGCGAAAGGACCGCGGAACCCACCGGCACGTCACGTGGAATTCACCCGGGGCCGTCCCGGAATGCGGACGGCCCCGGAAAAGCGGTACGGAATTCGGGCAGCTTCTGCTAGGGCCGCAGGAGTTCCACCCGGACATCCGCGGGGAAGCCGGTCGTGGGGCCGACCCGGCGGGCGAACTCCGTGACCCCTTCCAACTGCGCGGGCCCGAAGCGGAAGTCGAGCGTGGTGAAGTAGCGGGCCAGCACGTCCTCGCCGAACGCCTCCCAGCGTGCGGCCTGCTCGGCGACCTTGCCGACCTCCTCGAGCGACAGGTCGCGGGAGTCCAGGAACGCCTGGTGGACCTGGCGCACCATGCGGGGCTCGCGCTCCAGGTACTCCCGGCGGGTGGCCCAGACGGCGAACACGAAGGGCAGCCCCGTCCACTCCTTCCAGAGCGCGCCCAGGTCGTGCACGTCGAGACCGAGCCGCGGGCCGTCGTGCAGGTTGGCGCGCAGCGCGGCGTCGCCGATCAGCACGGCGGCGTCCGCCTCCTGCATCATCAGACCGAGGTCGGGCGGGCAGGTGAAGTAGTCGGGCCGCACCCCGTACCGGTCGGACAGCAGCAACTGGGCCAGCCGTACGGAGGTGCGGGAGGTGGAGCCGAGCGCGACCCGGGCGCCGTCGAGCTGGTCGAGCGGCACCTGCGAGACGATCACGCAGGACATCACGGGGCCGTCGCAGCCGACCGCGAGATCGGGGAAGGCGACCAGGTCGTCCGCGTTGCGCAGGTACTCCACCAGCGTGACGGGCGCGATGTCGAGATCACCCCGCACCAGTTGCTCGCTGAGTTTCTCGGGGGTGTCCTTGGAGAGTTCGAGGTCCAGCAGGGTCCCGGTCCGTGCGAGCCCCCAGTAGAGGGGAAGGCAGTTCAGGAACTGGATGTGACCGACGCGCGGCCTGACGCGTAGCTGGCCGGGGCGCTCATCGCCGCCCGGGCCTGTGACTGAGTCCGCGGGAGAATTGTCCACATCGCGAGACTAGCCCCCGGGCGATCGCGCACCGCCACCAGGTCCCCGCCGACGCCCCCGAGGACACCTGCCAGCCAGCCCGGCGGCCGCCCGGCGACCGCCCGGCGACCGCTCCTCGGGCCGGCGCCGCGGCGAGGCAGGGGCCGTGCCGTCGAGTGCCGCACCCGCCGCGTTGTCAATACGGTCCGAAGCCTTCCGGCATCCGAGTGAAGTGATCTTGCCCTCTATTGCTTTTGGCGTGGTGCGTGCTAGGCTCGCACGCAAGTTGCAGTTTGGTTTCCCTTGCAGTACAGAGCCTGCGGAGCATGTAACCCGCAGGCTTTCGTCGTTTTCAGACTTATGCAGTTGCCTCACAACAGCAGGTTCTGGAGCAGGGCAACCCTTTGGCCCAAGGAGGGCTTATGGCTACCGGAACCGTGAAGTGGTTCAACGCCGAAAAGGGCTTTGGCTTCATCGCCCAGGAAGGCGGGGGCCCCGATGTCTTCGTCCACTACTCCGCGATCAACGCGACCGGCTTCCGCTCCCTCGAGGAGAACCAGGCCGTGAGCTTCGACGTCACGCAGGGCCCGAAGGGCCCGCAGGCGGAGAACGTCACCCCGATGTAATCGGGGCCCCGAGGTGCCTCGGGACCTGATCCGGAACGGATAGCAGTACCCAAGGGGCCCCGGCCCGTCGTCGCCAGCGCGACGCGGCCGGGGCCTCTGCCTGTGTCGCCCCCCGCCCGGGACCCCATCCGCTGTCGGCCCCCTGCCGGTGCAGGGCGCCCCCTGCCGGTACCGGGTCCCCGCCCGCGCCGGGTCGGGCCCGCGCACCGGGCCCCGAGCGGGCAGCACAGACGGATCCGGGCAGGGCGGTCGCAAACCGATCCGCCGGGCTTTTGCTACGACCGTGTGAAACCTGCCCGGCAGGTGGTGCACCGTCCGCACTTCGGTGATTACCTTGCGTCATGGTTTTCCTCGTGAGGCGCCGCCACGTGGACTACGGCCGGGTGACGAGCGGTAGCTGTCGCCGCGGGCTCCGACCCCGCGCGCACCCCTCCGGGCCGCAAGGCCCCGCCGCCCCGCCGAAGGGAAAGTCCTCCCGATGAGCCAGCCGCTCGACTCGGTGACCGCCGGTCACACACCCGACGAGCCGTCGTCCGACGCCCACGCCTGGTCCTTCGAGACCAAGCAGATCCACGCCGGTGCCCAACCCGACCCGGCGACGGGCGCGCGTGCGGTGCCGGTCTACCAGACGACGTCGTTCGTCTTCCGGGACACGCAGCACGCCGCCGACCTCTTCTCCCTGGCCGAACCCGGCAACATCTACACCCGCATCCACAACCCGACGCAGGACGTCTTCGAGCAGCGCGTCGCGGCCCTGGAGGGCGGGGTGGCCGCGGTGGCGCTGTCGTCCGGGCAGGCCGCCGAGACCCTGACGATCCTGACCCTGGCCCGCGCCGGCGACCACATCGTGTCGAGCACGAGCCTGTACGGCGGCACGTACAACCTCTTCAGGCACACCCTGCCCAAGTTCGGCATCGAGGTGTCCTTCGTCGACGACCCGGACGACCTCGACGCCTGGCGCGCCGCCATCCGGCCCACCACGAAGGCGCTGTTCGCCGAGACGCTGGGCAACCCCCGCGGCAACGTCCTCGACGTACGCGGCGTGGCGGACACCGCACACGCCGCGGGACTGCCGCTGATCGTCGACAACACCGTGCCGACCCCGTACCTGCTGCGCCCGATCGAGCACGGCGCGGACCTCGTGGTGCACTCGGCGACCAAGTTCCTCGGTGGGCACGGCACCACCATCGGAGGAGTCGTGGTGGACGGCGGCACCTTCGACTTCGGCGGCCACCCGGACCGCTTCCCGGACTTCCACGAGCCCGACCCCAGCTACCACGGCCTGCGCTACTGGCCCGACCTCGGCCCCGGCGCCTTCGCCGTGAAGCTCCGGGTGCAGTTGCTGCGGGACATCGGGCCCGCGATCGCGCCGCACTCCGCGTTCCTGCTGCTCCAGGGCGTGGAGACGCTCAGCCTGCGGGTGGAGCGGCACTCGGCCAACGCGCTGGCGCTCGCCGAGTGGCTGGAGCAGCGCGACGAGGTCGCCGCCGTGCACTACCCGGGCCTCGCGTCCAACCGCTGGCACGCCGCCGCACAGCGCTACCTGCCGCGCGGCGCGGGCGCGGTGCTCGCCTTCGAACTGCGGGACGGCGTGGCGGCCGGCAAGCGGTTCGTGGACGCGGTGGAGCTGTTCAGCCACCTCGCCAACATCGGTGACGTCCGCAGCCTCATCATCCATCCGGCGTCGACCACGCACAGTCAGCTCACCGGGGAGCAACTGGCCGCGACCGGGGCGGCGCCGGGGCTGGTGCGCCTGTCGGTGGGCCTGGAGAACATCGCGGACCTCAAGGCCGACCTGGAGGCCGGGTTCCGCGCGGTGAAGGGAGCGGCGGCGGAGGGCGCGTCCTGAGCGTCGACGCCCGCTCCGGCGCCCTGCCCTCCCCCTCCGACGCCTCCGACGCCTCCGACGCCCCCGGCCCCTCGGGTGCCGGGCCGGGCACGGACACCACCGCCGTGCCCGGCCCGGCGGCCGAGCCCCTGCCACCGGCCAGCGGCGCCTGGCAGGACGGGGACCCGGCCGGACGGCGCCGCTGGGTGAGCCTGGCGGAGCCCCTGGCGCTGGAGGCGGGCGGCGAGCTGACCGGGGTGCGGATCGCGTACGAGACGTGGGGACGCCTCGCGCCGGACGCCTCCAACGCGGTGCTGCTGCTGCACGCGCTCACCGGTGACAGCCACGCCGCGGGCCCCGCCGGGCCCGGGCATCCCACGGCGGGCTGGTGGGACGGGCTGATCGGAACGGGCCGGGCGCTGGATCCGGACCGGTGGTTCATCGTGGCGCCCAACGTGCTGGGCGGCTGCCAGGGCAGCACGGGACCGGCCGCCCGGCGGCCGGACGGACGGCGCTGGGGCTCCTCGTTCCCGGTGCTGACGCAGCGGGACCAGGTGGCCGCCGAGGCACGGCTCGCGGACCTGCTGGGCATCGAGCGGTGGGCGCTGGTCGCGGGCGGGTCGATGGGCGGGATGCGGGCCCTTGAGTGGGCCGTCGGCCATCCCCGGCGCACCGGCGCACTGCTCGTCCTCGCGGCGCCCGCCGCCGCCACCGCCCGCCAACTGGCCTGCACCCAGGTCCAGCTCGCCGCGATCCGCGCGGATCCGGGCTGGCGCGGCGGCGACTACCACGACGCGGGACCGGGCCGCGGTCCGCACACCGGCCTGGGCATAGCCCGGCGGCTCGCCCACCTCACCTACCGCGGCCGGGCCGAGCTGGAACACCGCTTCGGGCGGGCCGCACAGCCCGGCGAGGACCCGTGGCACGGCGGCCGCCGCCAGGTGGAGTCCTATCTCGACCATCACGCGGCGAAGCTGGTGCGCAGATTCGACGCGGGCAGTTATGTGGTCCTCGCCGAGGCGATGAACCACCACGACATCGGGCGCGCCCGGGGCGGCACCGCGGCGGCGCTGGCCCGGATCACCGCTCCGGCGGTGATCGCCGGCGTGGACTCCGACGAGCTGTACCCGCCGCCGCTCCAGGCCCGCCTCGCCGCGGCCGTCCCCGGCGCCGAACACCGGGTCATCGCCTCGCCGCACGGCCACGACGGCTTCCTGATCGAGACGGCACAGGTGTCCCGGATGGTCCATGACCTGCTGGGCCCACCGGCACCGCCGACGGGCCGGTGGAGCGGGGGCGGATGAGGCGGGGCCGGTGCAGCGGCGCCCGGAAGGCGCGGGCCGCAAGGGGCGGACCGGAAGGGCCGGAAGGGGGCGAACCGGAAGCGGCGGACCGGAAGCGGAGTGGACGGCGGCCGGTGGGCCGGGGCGGCACACCGGCCACCGCCCGCAGCGGGGCACTCGCCGCCGTGTCCGGGCCGGCCGCCCCCAGGGGGCTCACCTGGCGTACAACCGCTCGATCTCCGCCGCGAAGTCCCGTTCGATCGCACGTCGTTTGACCTTCAGGGACGGGGTCAGATAGCCGTTCTCCTCCGTGAAGTCGACCGGCAGGACGGCGAAGCGGCGGATGGACTCGGGGCGGGAGACAAGGCGGTTGGCGTCGTCCACGGCGCGTTGCAGCGCCGCCCGGAGGTCGGGGTCGTCGACCAGCTCCGCCATGCTCAGGTGCGTCTTGCCGCGCATCTCCTGCCAGTGGGCGGCCCCGTCCGGCTCCAGGGTGATCAGGGCGGTGATGTACGGGCGGTCGTCGCCGAGGACGAGGCACTGGCCGACGAGCGGGTGGGCGCGCAGCCAGTCCTCCAGGGGCGCCGGCGCGACGCTCTTGCCGCCGGTGGTGATCAGGATGTCCTTCTTCCGGCCGGTGATGGACAGATACCCCTCGTCGTCCAGCGTGCCGATGTCGCCGGTCGGCAGCCAGCCGTCGACGGACGCGTCGACGGGGCCGCCGCTCTGGGCGTCCCAGTAGCCGGAGAACACCTGGCCGCCGCGGAGCAGGATCTCGCCGTCGTCCGCGATCCGCACGCCCATGCCGGGCAGCGGCCAGCCGACCGTGCCGAGCCGGGGCCGCAGCGGCGGGGTGACCGTGGCGGCGGCGGTGGACTCCGTGAGGCCGTAGCCCTCGAAGATCTCGATACCGGCGCCGGCGTAGAACGCGGCGAGGCGGCGGCCGAGCGGTGAGCCGCCGCAGATGGTGTACCGGACGCGACCGCCGAGGGCCGCCCGGATCCTGCGGTAGACCAGGGGGTCGTAGAGCGCGCGCGCCAGCCGCAGCGCGGGCCCCGGCCCCGGCCCCGTGCCGAACAGCCGGGCCTGGGTCGCCTCACCGTAGCGCCGGGCGACGGCGGCGGCGCGGTCGAAGGAGGCGGCACGGCCGATCTTCTCCGCGGTGGCGCGGCCGGTGTTGAAGACCTTCTCCAGGACGTACGGGATCGCCAGCAGGAACGTCGGCCGGAAACCGGCGAGGTCGGCGAGGAGGTCCTCGGTGCGGATGGACGGCGCGTGGCCGAGCCGCACCCGGGCGCGCAGGCAGCCGACCGCGACCATCCGGCCGAAGATGTGGGAGAGCGGCAGGTACAGCAGTGTGCTCGCGGGCTCCTTGGTGATCGACCTGAAGCACGGGTGGAGGAGTTCGACGGCGTTGTCGACCTCGGCGAAGAAGTTGCCGTGGGTGATGACACAGCCCTTGGGCCGGCCGGTGGTCCCCGAGGTGTAGACGATGGTGGCCACCGACTCGGGAGTCAGGCGGGCGCGGCGCGCGGCGACCTCCTGGTCGGTGACGTGCGCGGTGCGGCCCAGCTCGGCGAGGCGGCGGATGCCGCCCTTCCCGAACCGGTCGCCGGGCGCCTTCTCGAAGCTCCACAGGTGGGCGAGGTCGGGCAGCCGGTCGCGCTCCGGTTCGAGCGCGGCGGCCTGCGCCGCGGTCTCCACGGCGAGCGCGACGGCACCGGAGTCCTGGAGGATCCACCGGATCTGGAAGGCGGAGGAGGTCGGGTAGACCGGGACGGTGACCAGGCCCGCGGCCCAGGCGGCGAAGTCGAGCAGGGTCCACTCGTAGGTGGTGCGGGCCATGATGGCGAGCCGGTCGCCCGGTGCGAGACCAGCCGCGATCAGGCCCTTGGCGACGTCGAGCACCTCCTGGGCGAAGTCGCGCGCGGTGACGTCGACCCAGCGCGAGCCCGCGTCGGGCTCCGCTCTCTCGCCCCGCTGGGCTCCCTCGGCCCTCTCCGCCCTCTCCGCCCTCTCTGTCCTGTCGGCCGCCTCGCCGTGCACGCCGGGCTGCTGGGTCACCTTGCGGCTGAGCACGGCGGCCCCGGGCGCCTCGCGGGCGTTGTCGAAGGGGATGTCGGCGAGCGAACCGCGCGTCACGGGTGCCTTGAGGGCGGGCACCGCCGCCTCGCGCACCACGCCGCCGATCCGTCTCAGGTTCGGCGGGACGAGGGGCGGCGGGGGCGCGGCGCCCTTGCCTGACCTCGCGTCCCGCGCGGCGAGCACCGCGCCGTGGTTCTCGGCGAGGGGCTGCCCGGCGGTCTCGGCCTCGGACGTGTGTGCGCCCTGGTCCCGGCCCTCGCGCCGGGCGTGGCGTGGGCCGTCGTAGGGGGCGGCGGGCACGGCGGGGTGCCATGCGTGGCCGTCCGGCGCGGCGTGCGCGGGCAGGACGGTGTCCGACGCCGCGCCCGCGGCGTGCGCGGGGGGTGCCGCCGCGCGGAACCAGGGGGTGCGCGGCGGTATCGGATCGGACGGGGTGGCGGGCTGGGGTGGCACGGGCGGCTCCTTGTCTGCCGGGAGGGTAAACACTGGGCGCGTTACCCGGCCAGGGACAACCTCGGCACTCCCACACGACTCGCACAGGAGGGGCCGTTCCGGGCCGAACTGACGGGGCATCAGCCCAGACCAGAGGGGGTGGAACGCCCCTGGACGGTCAGCGGCCACCCCTGCCCCACGCAAGCACCCCGGCAGGGGGCACGGTGGCCCGAACGCCGCCATTCACCCATGCGGGTGTACGGAACGGCCACCGGCCCGCCCGCAGGCCGCCCGGTCCCGCCCTTCCGTCAGGACCCCGGCGTCACCCTGCGCCCCGGGGCCGCTCCGGTATCGCCGTCACCCCCGGCCGCCCGTCGTGCGGACGGAGACCGACCCGCGGCCGCCCCGCCGCGCTCCGCACGGCGCACAGCGCAGGGCGCACGGCGCGGGCGGCGCGGGCGGCGCGGGCGGCGCGGTTGCAGCAGCCCGGCCGCGCCACCCCCGTCCGGCGTCCCCTGGTCGGACGCGGTGGCGTAGGGGCCGTCGAGGCGTGCGCAGGGGGTTCCGGAAGCCGCCGACGACCGCCACCCGCCGCTCGCCGGACGGCGGACAGCGGACAGCGGACGGTGGACGGCGACCGGCCGGCGGCCGGCGGCGAGCGAGCCGACGGCCCGGAGGCCACGGAGGGCCCGGAAGGTCTGGAGGGCGCGGGCACCCGGAAGGCACGGAGAGCGCGGAAAGCGCGGGCAGCACGGAAGGCACGGAGAGCGCGGGCGGCACGGAAGACACGAGAACCCGGAAGGCACGGACCCCCTTCAGGACCCGGAAGGTCTGGAAGGCGCGGGCGGCACGGAGGCGGCGGGCGGCACGGACCCCCTTCAGGACCCGGAAGGTCTGGAAGGCGCGGGCGGCACGGAAGGCGCGGAAGACACAGAGAGCACGGAAGACACGGAGAACCCGGAAAGCACGGAGAGCGGAAGGCCCGGGCTCCAGGCCCCCGGGCGGCTCGCGCGAAGCGGGAGAGGGCGCGGCGGGGGCGGTCGGCGGGCCGGGGGCTCCTCTCGACCTGCTCCCGACTCGTCAGTAGCCTTGCGTGGACCGGCCCGTGATCCTGCGGGAAGTGTTCGCCGACATCCGGGGCCCGGCCGGGCAGCGTCCGTGGGCGGTCCTCAAGGACCCGGCCCAGCCATGTGAGGACCGGGTGCCGTGCGCGCCCTGGGACCGCTGTCCGGCCGGCACCGGTCCCAGGGCGCGCACGGCACCCGGCCCCGGGGCACGGGAGGTGCGGCGGGGAGCCGGAGGATGTCGTCGGTCGTGACATCGGACAGGAGTTGCCCGTGCTGGTTCAGCATCTGATCCGCGGCGCCGTGCTCGCCCCGCTCAAGAGGCCCGGCGCCGACCGTGCCGTGCCCGCGGAACCCGTGGTGGCCGACGGCGTGCGGGTGGCGGCCGGGCGGCTGGACGCCTACCGGGAGGTCTGCGGGTTCGCCGCGGGCGGCGGGACGCTGCCGGTGACCTACCCGCAGGTGCTCGCCTTCGCGCCGAGCATGCGGCTGATGTCGTCCTGGCGGTTTCCGCTGCCGCTGCCGGGCCTCGTCCACACGTCCCTGGAGATCCGGCAGTCGCGTGACCTCGGCACCGGTGAGGAGTACGCGCTCGCGGTCCGTGTCGCGGGGTTGACACCGCACCGGCGCGGCACCGAGGCGCACCTGGTGACCGAGGTACGGGCCGCGGGCGAGCCGGTGTGGCAGTCGCGCAGCACCTATCTGGCGCGGCACGCCACCCCCTCGGAAGGCCCGGCGCCGGGGCACGCGGCCGCGCCCGGCACGGCGGACGGAAGCGCCCCGCCCCTCCCCCGGCGTGCCGAGTGGCGGCTCGGCGGCGATCTGGGACGGCGGTACGCGGCGGTGTCCGGGGACCGCAACCCGATCCACCTGCACCCGCTGACCGCCCGGGCGTTCGGCTTTCCGCGGGCCGTCGCGCACGGCATGTGGAGCGTCGCACGGTGCCTCGCCGAGCACGGGGGCACCCGGGGACCGGTGCGGATCACCGCGCGGTTCCTGAGGCCGGTCCTGCTGCCCGCGACGGTGGCCTACGCCGCCGAGGGCGCCGCCTTCGCGCTGCGCGGCGGCGCGGACGGCGCGCGGCCGCACGTCACCGGCGAGGTGCGGCCGCTCGACCGGTGACCAGAGGTACCGCCGTCGACCGGTGGCCAGAGGTACTGCCGTCGACCGGTGACCAGAGGTACCGCCGTCGACCGGTGCCCCGGGGACTACCGCTCGGCCGGTGACCAGCGGTGGCCCGCCATGAGGTTGCCGAGGCCCGCCCAGGCGAAGTTCATCAGGGTCGCCGCGGCCTCGTTCGCCGCCACCGAGCCGTCCGTGTTCGCCCAGGCGGCCAGTGACTCGGCGGCGCCGACCAGCGCCTGGGCGAGCCCGGCGACCTCGCGCTCGGCGGGCCCCGGGCCGCCGTGCGCCTCCCGGGCCGCCGCCTGGATCAGCTCCGTCACGAACGCGGTGATCCCCTCGCGGAGCGCCGCCACCTCGGCCGCGGACGGTTCGCCGCGGGTGCGCGCGTGGCGGTGCAGGATCGCCCACCCGTCCGGGTGCTCCGCGGTGTGCGTGAAGAACGCCCGCAGCCCCTCCCACAGCCTGCGGTCCGCGGGCAGCGCCGGGTCCACGCCCTCGCGCACGGCCTCGGCGAGCGCCTGCGCCTCACGGCGGATGCAGGCCGTGAACAGGCTCTCCTTGGAGTTCAGGTAGAGGTACACGAGCGGCTTGGAGACACCCGCCAGCTCGGCGATCTCGTCCATGGAGGCGGCGCGGTAGCCGCGCCGGCCGAAGATCCGCACGGCCGCGTCGAGCATCTGACGCTCTCGCACCGCCCTCGGCATCCGCTTGGGCCGCCGCTCACCGGTCCCGGCCGCCGCCCCGGCGTCCTCGGCCCTCACCACATCCACCCGGCTGCCCCTTCGCCACACCCCGCGCCTGCGCGGCCCACTTCGGCAAGCGTACGGTCCCCGCGGGGCGGCCCCGGCCGCGCGAACGCGCCCGGCGCCAAGTCAGCCGGTGCCGCGGCCGGGTGTCCCGGGCCCGGCCTCCGCCTCCGAGCGCTCGCACCCGACGAGCAGCAGGGCGATGTCGTCGCTGGCCTCGGGGACCACGGTCTCCTCGGCCTGCCGTACGAGCATGTCGGCGAGCAGGTCCAGGGGCTGGGGGTCCGCCCCGGCCAGCCGGGCGGCGAGGTCGTCGATGGCCGCGCCCAGGTCGGTGCCGGGCCGCTCGACGAGGCCGTCGGTGTACAGGGCGAGCAGGGAGCCGGACGGCAGCGGCACCTCGACCGTCTGGTAGTGGGCGTCCGCATCGACGCCGAGGAGCAGCCCCGGAGGCAGGTCGAGCACCTCGGTCCTGCGGTCCGCGTAGCGCAGGATCGGTGGCGGATGGCCCGCCGACGCCAGCAGGGCCCGGGCGCCGACCACGTCGACATGGGCGTAGAGGCAACTGGTGAACAAGGCGGAGTCCAGGTCGAAGAGCAGCCGGTTGGTGCGGGCGAGTACCTCGTCGGGCGGTGCGCCCACCCGGGCGTGGGTGTGCACCGCGGTCCGGATCTGGCCCATCAGCGCTGCGGCCGGCACGCTGTGGCCCTGGACGTCGCCGATGACGGCGGCCACGGTGGAGTCGTCGAAGTCGATCAGGTCGTAGAAGTCCCCGCCCACGTCGAGGGCGTGGGTCGCGGGACGGTACCGGGCGGCGACCCCGAGGCCGGGCGGCGTCGGCGGGATGCGCGGCAGCAGCCCGTCCTGCAGGCCCCGCGCGATACGGGCGTTGGCGTCGTAGAGCCGGGCCCGTTCCAGCGCCTGGGCGATCATCCCGGCGAGCGAGGTCAGTTCGGCGCGCTCGTCCGGGGTGAAGGGCCGCGGGGCGTCGTAGCCGAGCACGCAGCAGCCGAAGGTACGGCCCGAGACCGTCAGCGGCAGGAACGCGAAGGCCGCCATGTCCCGGTAGTGCCGGTGCCGCGGAAAGGCGCGGACCAGGTCGGCGCTGTCGGGGTAGAACTCGGCGGCCCCGGTCTCGATGGTCCGCCCGCCCGCGGTACCCGAGGACAGCGGAATTCCGTCGAAGTAGTCCGGCATGTCGGAAGGGAAGCCTCGGGAGCCGACGACCCGCTCACGGCCCTCGTCGGCGACGAGCAGGGCCAGGCCCTGGGCGCCCAGGACCGGCATCATCTGCTCGGTCAGCGAGGTGGTCACCTCGCTGACGCCCGCGGCCTCGGTGAGCGCGGAGGCCAGGTGCAGGAGGTGGAAGAGGGTGCCCGCACGGACCGGGGCGGACGGCGGCGAGTCGCCGGTCGGGCCCTGCTGCCCCGCGGGCGCGTCCGCCGGCCTGATGCGCACGCTGATGCCCGTGTCGTCGGGGTGGAGGACGAATGACAGCCATGCGCCGTCCGGCCGCCGGGCGGCGAAACCGGTGGGCAGACGGCTGAAGACCGCGGCGAGGTAGGCGTTCTCGTAGGCCGGGTCGGTCAGCCAGGGCAGTACGCCCCAAGGGCGGGAGCCCAGCACCTCGGCGCGGTCCCTGCCGAGCAGCGCGGCCGCCGTGGCGTTCAGGAAGGTGATCCTGCCGTGCAGGTCAAGGGCGCAGAAGCCCTCGTCGAGGCGTTCGGTGAGAGCGGCCGCGGCGTCGGCGTGCCGGCCGGGCGGAGGCTCCATGGCGAGCGGCTCGTCCCTCGGGCGCACCGGGGCCCCCTGTGCGGCCGCCTCCCGCAGCGTCGAGCCGATCCGTTCCGCGGCCCCGTCGATCTCCGCGGCCTCGCGGGCGGACAGTTCACCCGAACGGGTGCCCGGCCACAGGAACAGCATGGCGCCCCAGCAGGAGTCCTCGACGAGCAGCGGTAGGACGTACATGGCCACGGCGTACGGGAAGGCGAGCGCCGTGCGCGGGAAGCGGCGGGCCAGCTCCTGCTGGTCGGGCAGCCACACCGGGCGGCCCGAGCGCACCGCCTCGGCCACCGGCACCGGTGACGCGAGAGCCACCCGCGACCAGGGCTGCGCCAGCTTGCCCGGCACCCCGGTCACCGCCGTCATCTGCATGGTCTGCCGCTCGGGAACCAGCAGGTACACCGCTCCGACGTGCGCGCCGACGGCACGCGCGGCCCGCTCCATCAGCCGGTCCACGCGGTCCGCCGCGTCCCGGGACGCGGCTCCGGCCTCCTTGCCGCCCACTCCCACCGCCTCACGCGGGAGGGACGCCCGCCTGAGCACGGAGCGTGCCACCCGCTCACCGTCCGGCAACCGGACCACCGGTCCGCATCCGTCCGCCGTGTCTCCGGGGTCGCCGGGACGGACCCCGGGACGGACCCCGGCACGGGCGGCGATGGCGGTCAACCGGATCGCTTTGACCGACTTCGTACTGGAACATCCCATTCTAGGGTCCGGATGGGGGTGACCGCCGCCCGTGGGCGCCCGTGGCAGCCCGGTCGCGGCCGCCCACGGGCGCCCGGCCGCCGGGACCGGCGCCACCGGGGGCGCGGTCGCGGCCATCACCCATGAATCGCCACCGAACGCCGGTGTCCACCGCGGTGACCGCCGGGGACCTCCCTCGGTAGCGATCACGAACCGTGATGTCCCCGCACGTGAGGAAGCAGCCAGACATGACCACCCGTCCCGACCCCGGCCCGGCCCGCGACGCCGAGCTGCGCCGCCTGCTGAGCGTCGTCGTCGACACCGACCGCGGAGAGAGCCCGTTCGGCTGGAGCGACCCCGGCCACCCGCCGCACCACGACGAGACCTCGCGATGACGCCGCTCACCGCGGACGCCGGCGGGGTGTCCCCGCCGGCGTCCGTGGAGTGCTGCGCGCCCCGCCGCGGGGCCGCACCGCCCGCCGTCGCCCATGGCCCACCGCCCGCCGCCCGCCTTCCGGCAGGGCGGCACGGCCGCGTGGGGGGCCGAACAGCCGCGTCCGCGGGCGCGGGCGCGGACTACAGGCCCGGCGCCCGGGCCCTGGCCGGCGGCGCCGACGCGCCGCGCGCTCGGTCAGCCCGCCTGCTCCTGGGCCCGCCGGCCGCCCTGCGCCTGGCCGCCCTGCGCGCCCTGGGCGCGTGCCGCGTCGTCCGCGGCGTCCTCCTGGCTGGCGCTGCGCTCCATGCTGGCCTTGGCTCGGTCCACCCGGGCCACGATGCGCTCGGAGGCCCGGTCGCGCTCCTTGCGCAGCGCCACGAAGCTGATGGGCGCGGAGACCACGAGGGCGAGCAGCGCGACCCACAGGTAGTTGGAGCCACCGAGGCCGCGCGGGACGACACCGGTGACGACGAGGGCCCAGACGGCCAGGAAGCAGCCCGCGAAGATCCCCAGGCGCATCAACGTGTAGCGGAGCATGTCAATCCGACTTCCGTTCCGGAGTGTCCCGTTCCGATCCGGTCCGTCCCGTTCCGAATGAGTCCGAAGCGGGCAATGCCTTCGAATCGGGTACTGCCCGTCCAGTGAAGCACGCGGGAGGGGGGCGCCCCGAGGCGGGTGGCCCGCGCCGGCCCGGCGCCGCGTGCGCCCGCCGCGACCGCGGCCCGGGCGGGCAGCCGCCCGTACCCGCTCACCCCAGTGCCCGCGCCGCCACCTCCAGATCCGCGAGGAGCCCCCCGTACACCGCGTCCCGGTCGTCCTTGTCCGCGCGCAGAACGGCGGACGGGTGGATGGTGGCGACCAGCCGTTCGGTGCGGCCGTGCACGTCCTCCTCCATGAGCGCCCCGCGCTGCCTGGTCACCCGGAAGGACGACCCGAGCAGCGCCTTGCCCGCCGTCGCCCCGAGCACGACGACGACCTCCGGCTCGACGAGGGCCAGCTCCGCGGCGAGCCAGGGTCCGCACGCGGACATCTCACGCAGGGTGGGCGGCTTGTGGATGCGGCGCTTGCCGTGCGCGGGGTCGCGGCTGAACTTGAAGTGCTTGACGGCGTTGGTGACGTACGTCTGGCCGGGGTCGATGCCGGCCTCGTCGAGAGCGCGGTCCAGCACCCGGCCCGCGGGCCCCACGAAGGGCTTGCCCTGCCGGTCCTCCTGGTCGCCGGGTTGCTCGCCGATCAGCAGCACCCGGGCGCTGGTGTCGCCCTCGCCGAAGACCGTGCGCGTGGCGTCGCGGTGCAGCGGACAGCCGCGGCAGCCGGCGGCGGCCCTGCGCAGCGCGGCGAGCCCGCCGCGCCGCGGCACGAAGGGCTCGGCGGTGTACGCCTCCTCGGGCTCCGCGCCCGCCCCGCCGCGTGCGCCGGCGGTTTTGTCCCCATCAGCCATGCGGGGCGGGTACCCGCGCAACGGCCCCCCTCACCCACCGTGCCGGGCGGCTGCCCCGGGGGCAGGGGGTGTCACGTCGGCGATCACCGGAGCGCGGCCACCGGCGGAACGTGCCGCGGCTGCCGAATCACAGCAGGTGATCGGCCTTGCCCGCCTTGATGTCGGCTATCAGGGCGCGCAGAGCCTCCACGGAGTCGGTCAGACAGCGGTCCTCCTGACCGTTGACGGCTATGTAGGCGTTGCCTTCGAGGTCGGTGCCTATGCGGAAGCAGTTGTTTCCCTCGGCGCAGAAGGGCGCTTCCCAGACGATGTCGGGCATGGAACTCCTCACAGGTCGCGGGCAATGGCATGGATGAAGTCACGAGACGCCTCGGGGGCAAGTGAATGCTCGTCCATCCACGCGAGGTGGGCACGGTACTTGGCGAGTTGAGCTTCGGCGTGAGTGAACTCGGGGCCGTGCGTGGAATCCAGTTGCACCGTGTCGAGCTGCGGTACGGGGCCTTCGGCGTACAGGAGGGCGTGCCCTGCGCCCGGGAAGCCGTCACATCCCACGGGAATGACGCGCAGAGTGATGTTGTCGCGTTCGGACACGACGCACAGGTACCGGAGTTGAGCCCGAGTGACCTTGCGGCCTCCGAACTGCATGCGGAGCGCCGCCTCGTGAACATAGCCCGCGTAGGGCAGGGACTTCGGCTCGTCCAGCACCCGCTGCCGCTCCATCCGGTGCTTCACCCGCAACTCCACCTCCAGGCGGGACATGGGCGGTAGCCCCGCGTCGAACACGGCCCGGGCGTACTCCTCGGTACTCAGCAGGCCCGGCAGATGGACGATCTGTCCCGTGAGCACGCGCTTGGCATGCCACTCAAGCTCGGCGATGTCGAGAAGTCCCGGCGGCAGAGTCCCGCGGTACTGCTCCCACCAACCGGACTCCTTCTCCTCTGCCAGCGCCGCCAGAGCCTCGACGTAGGCATGGTCCGAGCAGTCGTAGTTACTGGCCAGTGTCCGCACTCGCTCCGCACTGGTGACCCACGTACCGGCCTCCATATTGGAGATCTTCGCTCGGTCCAGACCCAGCAGGCCGGCCGCGTACTGCGTGCTCACCCCTGCCGCGACGCGGAGTTTTCGCAGCTCAGCCCCGAGGCGCTGCTGACGTTCCGTAGGTGCGCTGCGCATCAAGTGCCGTCCTCCCTCTTCTGGCCGCCCACTCTATCGTGGCAATGTGCCACCGAAACCATGGCAAGTGGCCAGCCTGCGCGCTAGCGTTCAGTCACCGCACGCTACACAAGGCAACAGCCGGAAGCGCACCGCGCGGTGCTGCCCGTCCGCCCTGGGACGGGTGTGCCCGCGACCAGGGCGGCAGGCCACCGGCGATCCCCATCCGTACGCACACAACGGAGTTCGCCATGCCCGAGATCCCCGTCGTACCCGCGCACTGGCGCTTCCCCGCCCACCCGGTGTCCGTACCGCGGGCCCGGCGGGCCGTCGCCGACGCCCTGCCACAGGATCTGCGGCCCCGCCTCACGGACGAACTGGGCCTGTTGACCTCGGAGCTGGTCACCAACGCCATCCGGCACGGCACCGGCAACCGCGACGACGACCTCGTCGAACTCGTCCTCTGGCCCGCGGACGGCCACTACTGGCTCGCCGTCTCCGACCCCGCGGCGCACGAAGACGCACGCACCCCCGCCGTGGCACACCCGGACGCCGGGTGCGAGAGCGGCCGGGGCCTCGTCCTCGTCGACCACCTCGCCGCGGCCTGGACCGTGCGGCCGCGACCCGTCCGCGGCACATCCGTCATCGCCGGTCTGCCGCTGCACCCGAGCGGATGAACACGCCGACCACCGCCGACCACCGCAGCACCCGCAGCACCCGCAGCACCCGCAGCACCCGCAGCACCCGCAGCCGAACGCCGCGCGGAACGCTCAGACCCGCATCGGCTGCGGCGCGTCCCTGCGCCCGGGATCCGCACCCTCGTACACCTGTACGACCTCGTACCGGCCGTCCCGTTCGACGGGCCGGAAGCCGGCGTCCCGGATCAGGTCGAGCAGGTCCTCGCGCGTGGGCGCCGCACCGGTGTCGTCCGCGGTGCCGGAGGCGTCAAAACCGGTGAAGGAGAGATCCACCTCGTCCGCGCCGTGCTGGAGCGCCAGCATCGCCGCCCGCTCGCCGTGCGTCGCCCGGCAGACCGCGATGTGCGGGACGTTGTCGAGGAGCAGCCGGGAGACCGCGAACGTCCTCAGGACCTCGGCACCGGTGACGGAGCCGCCCTCTGCCGGGCGCAGCGGGGCGAACACCCGAAACCCGCCGGTCTCGTCCTGGAGGTCACGCAGCCGCAGCAGGTGCTCGACGCCGTGCGCGGGCTCCTCGCCGCGGCCCTGGAGCAGGGTGCAGGGCGTCTTCAGGCCCTTGGCGTGGGCGAGGCGGTGGATGCGCGAGAAGTCCTCCCAGGAGGTCTCGCCTGCGGCGGTTCGCCCCGCACCCCCGGTCCCGCCGGTGAACGACTCAAGGCCGGCGTCGACCAGTGCATCCAGGACGTCGGACGCGGACAGGGCGGACGCCCGCTCGAAGCGCTGGACGTCCGCGGCCGTGAACGCCTTCAGGGCGAGATGGGGCAGGGCACTTCCCAGCGCGCGCAGCGCTTCCGGGTGCCGCTCCCAGGGCAGGTCGGGGCCGGCCGTGATGCGCAGCTCGCGCACGCCCTCCGCCGCCAGGCCCGCCGCGTGCCGCACGGCCTCCTCGGCGCCGCCCGTCAGGGTGAGGCCGCGGCTGACGGTGAAGTACCCGGCGTCGCCGTGCCTGCGGGTGCGCACCTCGTGGGCCAGGCCGCCGAGCCAGGCCAGGTCGTCCGACTCGTGGAGCGCGACGCCGTCCTCGTGGGCCAGCCGTTCGCCGCTGCGGACCTTCTCTTCGAGATCGCGCTTGTGACCCGCGTCCATGCGCCGACCGCCTCCCATGTGCTGGCTGTTCCTTGCCGCTTGCCGCTTGCCGCCTGCGGTGGGCCCCGGGCCCCGTTCACCGTACGCCAGGGCCGTCCCGGCGGAGCACCGAGGCCCGCGGGGCGCGCCTAGACCTCCTCGGGCAGCTCGCCCACGCGGTTCTCCCACTTGGTGGAGAGCACGATGGTGGTGCGCGTACGGGAGACGCCCTTGGTGCCGGAGAGCCGTCTGATGGTCTTCTCCAGGCCGTCGACGTCGTTGGCACGCACCTTGAGCATGTAGGAGTCGTCACCGGCGATGAACCAGCAGTCCTCGATCTCGCTGAGGTCGCGCAGCCTCCGGGCGACGTCCTCGTGGTCGGTCGCGTCCGACAGCGAGATGCCGATGAGGGCGGTGACACCGAGGCCCAGGGACGCGGAATCGACCGTGGCGCGGTAGCCGGTGATGACGCCGGCCGCCTCCAAGCGGTTGATGCGGTCCGTGACGCTGGGTCCGGAGAGTCCGACGAGCCGGCCGAGTTCGGCGTAGGAGGCCCTGCCGTTCTCACGCAGGGCCTGGATGAGCTGCCTGTCCACGGCGTCCATAGCTCCAATGCCTTTCATCGTTCTGCAGTCCCGCCAGAATCTCTACGTCTAGAATCTAAGGCATACAGGGCCGACAGCCTGCGAACCCTTGATTACCCCGGGATTGCTCAGGTACTCGGCCCCGACACGGCAACGCCCGCCCGCACTTCGGCCCACCCGTCCGCGGACCCGGCCCGGGCGTGGGTGCGCCCCGGACGCGAGTGCCGGACCGGGCGCCGTGCGCGCCCCGGGTGCGGTGCACGGCCCGCCCGCCGTCCCGCGCCCCCTCAACCCCCCTGCGCCCCGCCGCCCAGCTCTCCCTTCCAGCGGCGGTACAGACCGTGCTCCACCCCGACGGCGTCCAGCACCCGGCCCGCCACGAAGTCCACCAGGTCCTGGATGTGGGTGGCACCCGCGTAGAACGCCGGTGAGGCCGGCAGCACGGTCGCGCCGTCCGCGTCCAGCGTCATCAGATGGCGCAGCGTCTGCCCGTTCAGCGGAGTCTCGCGCACCGCGACCACCAGCCTGCGGCCCTCCTTCAGCGTCACGCTGGCCGTGCGTTGCAGCAGGTCCTTGGAGAGGCCGAGCGCGACCCCGGCCACGCACGCCGTAGACGCGGGCACGATCAGCATCCCCTTGGCCGGGTACGAGCCGGAGGACGGGCCCGCCGCCAGGTCGCCGGCCGGCCAGTAGGACACCCCGGCCGTGTCGGTGCCGGGGAAGGCGTCCGGGGTGCCGTCCGCGCCGCGGGCCAGCCACTGCCCGAGGTCGGCGCGCCAGTGGGCGTCGCGGAAGGAGATGCCGGTCTCGTCCAGCAGGGTCAGCCGGGAGGCGCGCGAGACGATCAGGTCGACGCTCTCGCCCGCGGCCAGCAGGGCGCGCAGCACGGCGGCGGCGTAAGGGGTGCCTGATGCTCCGGAGACGCCCACGATCCATGGCGCCCGGGGCGCTCGGGCCTGACCTGGTCGGGGTGCCGGCCGGCCGGCTGCTCTCTCGTGCTCCACGGGGTCGAGCCTAGCGGCGGGGCGGTGGCCCGACCCGGCCAGGTGCCGCCCGGGCGCCGGGGCCCGCCGCTGTCCCGCCCGTCAGGCCGGGCGGACCGTCCGGGCCGGGCCGCCCGGCCGGGCCGGGCCGACCGGCCGGAGCCTTCCGGTCACACCGTCAGGCCACGGAACAGCAGGTCGAGGAGGGCGCACACGAACAGGGCGATGCCGATGAAGCCGTTGACGGTGAAGAAGGCCCTGTTCAGCCGGCTCAGGTCGTGCGGGCGCACGAGGGTGTGCTCGTAGAGGAACGCCGCGGCGACCACGAACAGGCCGGACCAGAAGAACGGCCCCGCGCCCGTGACCGCCCCGTACCAGACGAAGAGCACCATCGTCACGACGTGGCTGGCCCGCGCGCCGTACAGCGCGGCCGGGATCCCGAAGCGCGCGGGCACGGACCTCACCCCGTGCGCGCGGTCGGCCTTGACGTCCTGGCAGGCGAAGATCAGGTCGAAGCCGCCGATCCACACGCCCACCGCGAGGCCGAGGAGCACGGCGGGCCAGGACCACGCGCCGGTGACCGCGAGCCAGGCGCCGATCGGGCCCATCGCCTGTGCGAGGCCGAGGATCGCGTGCGGGAAGTTCGTGAACCGCTTGCCGTACGGATACACCACCATCGGGACGACGGCGATCGGCGCGAGGGCCAGGCAGAGCGGGTTGAGCAGCGCGGCGGCGCCCAGGAAGACGACGAGGGCGATGAGCGCCCCGGTCCAGGCGGAGCGCACGCTCACCGCGCCGGTGACCAGTTCGCGCCCCGCGGTACGCGGATTGCGGGCGTCGATCTCGCGGTCGATGATGCGGTTGCACGCCATCGCGAACGTCCTGAGACCCACCATCGCGATGGTGACGAGCAGCAGCCGCTCCCAGTGGATGTTGCCGTCCAGGCGGAACATCGCGGTCAGCGCGGCCATGTAGGCGAACGGCAGTGCGAAGACCGAGTGCTCGATCATCACCAGGCGCAGGAACGCCCGTACCCTGCCGTGCGGCTGGGCGGGCCCGGGCCCGCCGATGGCTCCTTCGACGGCACTCACAGGCCGTACTCCCTCCACCGGCGGTCGACGGTCGCCGCCGTTGCGGGGTCGGACCGGATCATGTCCGGCCAGCCCCCGTCCCGCGTGTAGCCCTCCTCGGGCAGCTTCCTGGTGGCGTCGATGCCCGCCTTGCCGCCCCAGAACTTCTGGTACGAGGCGTGGTCCAGGTGGTCGACGGGGCCCTCGACGACGGTCAGGTCGCGCGCGTAGTCCGTGTTGCCGAGCGCGCGCCAGGCGACCTCGTGCAGGTCGTGCACGTCGCAGTCCGCGTCGACGACCACGATCAGCTTGGTCAGGGACATCATGTGCGCGCCCCACACCGCGTGCATGACCTTCTGGGCGTGCTTCGGGTACTTCTTGTCGATGGAGACGATGGCGCAGTTGTGGAAGCCGCCGGCCTCCGGCAGGTGGTAGTCCACGATGTCCGGCACGATGATCTTGAGGAGCGGCAGGAAGAACCGTTCCGTGGCGCGGCCGAGCGGGCCGTCCTCCATGGGCGGGCGGCTCACCACGGTGGACTGGAGCAGCGGGCGCCTGCGCATGGTGACGCAGTCGATGGTGAGCGCCGGGAACGGCTCCTGGGGCGTGTAGAAGCCGGTGTGGTCGCCGAACGGGCCCTCGGGGAGCACGGTGCCGGGTTCCAGCCAGCCCTCCAGGACGACTTCGGCCTGCGCGGGCACCTGGAGCGGCACCGTGCGGCAGTCGACCATCTCCACGCGCCTGCCCTGCACGAACCCCGCGAAGAGGTACTCGTCGATGTCGCCGGGCAGCGGGGCGGTGGCCGCGTAGGTCACGGCGGGCGGGCAGCCGAAGGCGATCGCCACGGGCAGCCTCTCGCCGCGCTCCGCAGCGCTCTGGTAGTGGTTGCGGCTGTCCTTGTGGATCTGCCAGTGCATGCCGATGGTGCGGCGATCGTGCCGCTGGAGGCGGTAGAGGCCGAGGTTGCGCACGCCGGTGGCGGGGTCCTTGGTGTGCGTCAGGCCGAGGTTGAAGAACGACCCGCCGTCCTTCGGCCAGGTGAACAGGGCCGGCAGCCGGTCGAGGTCGACGTCGTCGCCGTGCAGTTCCACCTCCTGCACGGGGGCGGCGCCCTGCTTCACCTTCTTCGGCGGGACGTGCGCCATCGCGCCGAGCTTGCCGAACGCCTCGCGCGCACCCGTGAAGCCGTGCGGGAGCTCGGGTTTCAGCAGGCCGCCGATGCGGTCGCCGATCTCGTCGAACGAGGTCAGGCCGAGGGCCTTCAGCAGACGGCGGTCGGTGCCGTAGACGTTCATGGCCAGCGGCACGTCGGAGCCCTTCACGTTCTCGAAGAGCAGGGCCGGGCCCTTGGCCTTCTGCACCCGGTCGACGATCTCCCCGACCTCCAGGTACGGGTCCACCTCGGCCTTGATGCGCTTGAGGTCGCCCTCGCGCTCCAGCGCCCTCAGCAGCGAGCGAAGATCGTCGTAAGCCATGGGGCCCAGTATCGCCGAGGGGGCCGCGGGCCCCGCGTCCGCCCCGCGCGCACGGGCGGCCGACACCGGGCGTGGTGGCGCGGGGCCGGGAGTGCGCCACCCGCTAACCTGTGGGCCGTCACCGGGCCGCGGCGGCCCGACGTCTTCTCCGGGGGGACCGAACCGAGATGCTCAGGTATGTGCCCTACCTGCTGGTCCTTGCGCTGTGGGTCTACGCGTTCATCGACTGCCTGACCACTGACGAGGAGGAGGTGCGGCACCTTCCGAAGGTGGTGTGGATCATCATCGTGCTGCTCTTCGGCGAGGTGCTGATCGGACCGATCGCCTGGCTGGTCGCGGGCAGGCACCGCGGGCCGCGGCCGGCGGGCGGCGCCACTCCCTCGCAGTGGCACCGCGACCGCCGCGGCCAGTTCGTGGCCCCCGACGACAACCCCGAGTTCCTGAAGTCCCTCAAGGAGGAGAACGAGAAGGACGAGGCGCTGCTCAAGGACTGGGAGGCCGACCTCAGGCGCCGCGAGGAGGAGCTGCGCCGCCGGGAGCGCGGCGGCCGGCAGGGCGGCGTGGCCGACGGGACGGACCGGGCGGACGGGGAGCAGGGCTGACCTGCGCGGGGCCGTGTCCCCCGCGTGGTCGCGCTCGGCCCACCCGCGCGGTGCGGGGTCCGGCCCCGCGCGGCGGCACCCGGGTGTGACGGCGGCCGGGGCCGCAGTACCGCGTCCCGTTCCGGCGCCCATCACGGGAGGCGGTCGTCGGCCACGGGAGGCGGTCGTCCGCCACCGGAGGCGCTCAGGAAGCACACCGCCCGCCCCGGTGGAGGACCGGGACGGGCGGAAGGGGCGGCGTGCGTGCTCGGGCGCCCGTGTGCGTGCTCAGACTCCGGCGTACGAGTGCTTGCCCGAGACGAAGATGTTGACGCCGTAGTAGTTGAACAGCCAGCAGCCGAAGGCGATCAGGGCCAGGTAGGCGGCCTTGCGGCCCTTCCAGCCCGCGGTGGCGCGGGCGTGCAGGTAGCAGGCGTAGGCGACCCAGGTGATGAACGACCACGTCTCCTTGGGGTCCCACTCCCAGTAGTGGCCCCACGCGTCGCCGGCCCAGATGGCGCCCGCGATGATCGTGAAGGTCCACAGCGGGAAGACCGCCGCGTTGACGCGGTAGGACAGCTTGTCGAGCGAGGCCGCCGCGGGCAGCCGCTCCAGGACCGACGTCGCGAAGGTCCCGGGCCGCCCGCCGGCCGCCAGCTTGGCCTCGTAGCCGTCCCGGAAGAGGTAGAGCAGCGTCGCGACCGCGCCGACGTAGAAGCAGGCACCGCAGAAGATCGCGGTGGAGACGTGGATCCACAGCCAGTACGAGTGCAGGGCGGGCACCAACTGGTCGCTCGCGGTGTACAGGACGGTCACGGCCAGGCCGAGGTCGAGGAGGACCGTGGTGACCAGCGGAAGACCGATCCAGCGGACGTTCTTGCGCAGCGCGAGCAGCCCGAGGTACACGGCGACGGCCACCGTGGAGAAGGTGATGTTGAACTCGTACATGTTGCCCCACGGCGCCCGCTGCACCGACAGCGCGCGCGTGAGCACACCGCCCGCCTCCACGATGAAGGCCAGCACCGTGAAGGACACGGCCATCCGCCCGTAGAGGTCGCCCTGCGCGTCCCCGCCGTGCGCGCCGGGGCCGTCCGGGACGTCCCGGCTGCCCGTGGCGGAGCGGGTGACGACCTCGGGCCGGTCCAGCACCGCGGTCCCGCCGCCCTCCGTCCTGACCTGCACCCGCGGCCCTGCGGCGGCCTGCCTGCCGCCGCCGGACGCCGCGCCGGACGCGGTGAGCGCGGCGGCCGTGCGGGCCACCTTGCTGCGGCTGCCGAGCAGCCATTCGGCGGTGTGGGCGAAGAAGGCCAGCATGTAGACGGCCATCGAGGAGTAGATCAGCACATTGCTGGTGTGCGCCAGATTCTCGTTGGTGGTGGCGGCGAGGTTCACTTCTTGGCCCCTTCGGCGGGTGCGACTTGGGGTTGGGGATCGGGGGTCGGGGTCCCGGCGTCGTCGGGGGCGCTCGGGGCGCGGTCGTGCACGAGGGCGGCGAGGTCGCCGAGTTCCTGCGGGAGGCTTGCGGACTCACTGCGTCCGAGGCCGGCCATCTCCACCACGGTGCGGCCGTCGGGACCCGCGGTGGCCCGCACCCAGACGCGGCGCCGCTGGATGAAGAGCGACCCGGCGAGGCCCGCGATGGCGGCGAGCGCACCGCCGAGCGCCCAGCCGCTGCCGGGCTGGTGGGTGATCTGGAAGCTGGCCCACTGCTGGAGGTTCCTGTCGAAGGTGATCGAGCCCGCACCGCCCGGCAGCTTCATGGTCTGCCCGGGCGCCAGCCGCCGCTTCAGGAGCGCCCCCTTGGCGTCCTTGAACTTCGTCAGGTGGGAGGTGTCGAGCTGGTACACGTTCTGCGGCACTCCGGAGTCCACCCCGAGGCTGCCGTGGTAGGCGGACAGCGCCAGCACCGGATTGTCCGCGGCCGGGAACTGCGAGAGCATCTGCCCCTTCCCGGCCCCCGCGAAGGTCGGCACGAAGAAGGCGTTGAAGCCGAGCTGCTCCTTCTTGCCCGCCGCGTCGCGGTAGCCGTCGAGCACCTTGATCGCACCGGACGAGGTCTCGTTGCCGTCGATCGGCAGCAGCGGCACGGCCTGGTGGAAGACGACCCTGCCGCGCCCGTCGCGGACGGTGACGACCGGCGCGAAGCCGTGGTTGACGAGGTAGACGTTCGAGCCTTCTATCTTCAGCGGCTCGTTGACCTGGATCGTGGTCTTCCTCGGCTTGCCGTCGACGCCCTCGCTGTAGGTGACGGCCGCCTTGTAGGTGCGCGGGGTGCCCCGGTTGGGCCCGGAGCGCTCGTAGGTGCCGACGAACCTGTTCAACGTGAAGCTGAACGGGGGCAGGTCGCCCGGGTCGAAGAGGTTGCCGGAGCTGAAGTCGTCGTACTGGGTGAGCGTGTTGGCGAAGCCGTCGCCCTCGACGACCAGTTTGCTGCCCTCGGACTTGAAGAGCTGGCCGGAGGCGAAGGCGACCAGCATCACGATCAGCGCGATGTGGAAGACGAGGTTGCCGGTCTCCCGGAGGTAGCCCTTCTCCGCGGCGACCGCGTCGCCCGCGGTGTGCGACCGGAAGCGGCGCCGCCCCAGCACCTCCAGCGCCGCCGCGCGCACCTCGTCGGGACGGGCCGCGGTGCGCCAGGTGGCGTACGCGGGCAGCCGGTCGAGCCGCTTGGGCGCACCGGGCGGGCGGCCGCGCAACTGGCCCACGAACTGCCAGGTGCGCGGCACGATGCAGCCGATCAGCGAGATGAACAGCAGGAGGTAGATCGCCGAGAACCACACCGAGCTGTAGACGTGGAAGAGCCCCGCCTTGTCGTAGAGCGGCGCCAGCGTGGTGTGCGCGTCCCTGAACTCCTGAACCTTCAGGTCGTTGCTGGTCTGCGGGATCAGCGAGCCGGGGATGGCGGCGAGGGAGAGCAGCAGGAGCAGCAGAAGCGCGATCCGCATGGAGGTCAACTGCCGCCAGAACCACCTGATCCACCCGATCACCCCCAGCGAGGGCAGGTTCACCAGGGCTTCCTCGCGGGGCGCGGTGGAAAGCTGGGATCCCGCGGCGCCGAGGTCCCGCTCGTCGGCGGACCCGGCGGCCTCGGCGGACCCGGCGGCCTCGGCGCTCTCGGCGGCCCTGGCGGACTCGACCGCGTCGGTTGTGGACTTGCTCATGGTTCAGATCCCCACCCTGAAGCCTTCGGACCAGACCTGCATCGCCTGCACGATGCCGTCCCACGCACCGGTCAGCAGCAGCACGCCGGTCGCGATCATCATGCCGCCGCCGATGCGCATCACCCACGCGTAGTGGCGCTTGACCCAGCCGAAGGCGCCGAGCGCCTTGCGGAAGGCGACGGCCGCGACGACGAAGGGCACCCCGAGGCCGAGGCAGTACGCGACGGTCAGTATGGCCCCGCGTCCCGCGCTCGCCTGATCCAGGGCCAGCAGGTTGACGGAGGCGAGGGTCGGGCCCACGCAGGGCGTCCAGCCGATGCCGAAGAGCGCGCCGAGCAGCGGCGCGCCCGCGAGCCCGGCGACCGGCCGGACGTGGAAGCGGAACTCGCGCTGGGTGAGCCAGGGCATCATGCCCATGAAGAAGATCCCCATGAGGACCATCAGCACGCCGAGCACCTTGGAGGAGACGTCCTGGTAGCCCTTGAGCGTGGTCCCGAAGTACCCGAAGAGGGCACCTCCCGAGACGAAGACCGCCGTGAAGCCCAGCACGAAGAGCCCCGCGCCCGCGGTCATCCGCCCCCGTCTGGCCTGCGCCAGGTCGGTGCCGCTGACCCCGGTGACGTACGAGAGGTAACCGGGCACCAGCGGCAGCACGCAGGGCGAGAAGAACGACACGAGACCGCCGAGCACGGCGATCGGCAGGGCGAGCAGCAGGGCCCCGCTGTAGACGGTCTGGTTCATGGCCTCGCGTCCGTTCCCCTCTCGGCGGCGCCGGGCGCGCGGCGGCCGGTGGTCTGCCTGCGCACGGGGATCAGTGCTCCGCGATCAGGGGGTCGAGCATCTTGTGCAGCTCGCCCGCGCTCATCGGCTTCAGCGAGCGGGCGGCCACCCTGCCCTTGCGGTCCAGGACCACGGTGGACGGGATGAACTGCGGGTTGAGGGTGCCCTTGGGGAAGCGCAGCATCAGCTTGCCGGTCGGGTCGTACAGGCTCGGATAGGGCATGTGGTAGTCCTGCTCGAACGCCTTGGCGGGTTCCGTGCTGGTGTCCCGGGTGTTGATGCCGACGAACTGCACGCCCTTGGCCGCGGTGTCCTTGGCGACCTGGGCGAAGTTGGGCGCCTCGGCGCGGCAGGGCGGGCACCAGGAGCCCCAGACGTTGAGGACGACGACCTTGCCCCGGTACGAGGCCACGTCGAGCTTCTTGCCCTGGAGGGTCTGTCCCGCCAGCTCGGGGCCGGCCTTGCGGTCGGCCGGTTCGACGACGGCGATCCCGCCGGAGTCGGTGACGAAGCCGGTCTTGCCCGCGCCGCCGTTCACGCCACCGGAGCCGCAGGCCGTGAGGACCGTCGCGGCGGCCAGCGCGCCCGCCGTCAGCAGGGCGGCACGGCGGGCCCGACGGCCTCGGACGCGGGCGTCGCCGCCCGGGACCCCGTTGCCGGCAAGGGCGCGCGAGGCGCCGCGCCCGTCGCGGGGCGCGGGTGCGAAGTGGTGCGGGAGGCTGCGGACGGCACTCATGTGAAAAGTTTCGCATGCCCGATTCGGGGATCTTCCGCACCCCCCTTTCCTACGGAAACCGCCTTTTCAGGGGGGTTGCGGAAGGCCCGCGGAAGGCGCGGCACCGTGTGCCGGCACCGGGCCCCCGCCTAGGCGCCGTATGCCTTGTCCTTGCCCTTCACCGGTTTCGCCCCCGCGTGCAGATGGGCGGGGACCAGGTCGAGGGCGGGCTCCGTGTAGCCGACGGTCACCAGCGTGTCGCCGTGGTAGGTGAACGTCGTCAGGGACGCCAGCGTGCACTGCCGCTTGCGCGGGTCGTGCCAGAGCCTGCGCCGCTCCACGAAGCTGCGCACCACCCAGATCGGCAGTTGGTGGCTGACGCACACCGCCTCGTGGCCGCGTGCCGCGTCCCGCGCGGCCTCCAGCGCCTTGAGCATCCGGGCGGCCTGGACGGCGTAGGGCTCGCCCCAGGACGGTCTGAACGGGTTTACGAGGTGCTTCCAGTTCGCCGGCCTGCGCAGCGCGCCGTCACCGACGCCGAAGGTCTTGCCCTGGAAGATGTTCTCCGCCTCGATCAGCCGCTCGTCCGTGGCGATGTCCAGGCCGTGCGCCTTGGCGATCGGGGTCGCCGTCTCCTGCGCCCGCTCCAGCGGCGAGGCGACCACGTGGGTCACGTCGCGGGACGCGAGGTGACCCGCGACCCGGTCGGCCATCCGCCGGCCCAGCTCGGAGAGGTGGTAGCCGGGCAACCGCCCGTAGAGCAGCCCGGTGGGGTTGTGCACCTCGCCGTGGCGCATCAGGTGGACGACGGTGCGCTCGCCGGGCACGTCGGCGTCCAGGGCGATCACGGTGTGCTCGGCGCCCTCGACCGCGGGCGCGCCGTCGGCGCCGGGCACGCCGGGGTCGGGGGCGGCGGGGTCGGGGGCGGCGGGGTCGATCGGGTTGCTCATGCCGTCGCCTCCGCGGCCGCGCGCGCGGCACTCGGGAGCGCGGCGGCGATCCGCTCGACGGCCTCCTCGTCGTGGGCGGTCGAGACGAACCAGCACTCGAAGGCGGACGGCGGCAGGTAGACGCCCTGCGCCAGCATCGCGTGGAAGAACGCGCGGTACCGGAAGGACTCCTGCGCCCTGGCGTCCTCGTAGTCGCGCACCTCGTCGGCGGTGAAGAAGACGGAGAACATGTTGCCGGCGTTCTGCACGCGGTGGGCGACGCCCTCCTTGCCGAGCGCCTCGCCGACCAGGTCCCGCAACCGCGCCGAGACCCGGTCGAGCGCGGCGTACGCGGCGTCGTCCAGCAGCCGCAACTGGGCGAGGCCCGCGGCGGTGGCGACCGGGTTCCCGGAGAGCGTGCCGGCCTGGTACACGGGCCCGGCGGGCGCGAGGCGGGCCATCACGTCGGCGCGGCCGCCGAACGCGGCGGTCGGGAAGCCGCCGCCCATCACCTTGCCGAACGTCATCAGGTCCGGCCGCACCCCGTCCAGGCCGTACCAGCCGGCCGCTGAGGTGCGGAATCCGGTCATCACCTCGTCGGAGACGTAGAGCGCGCCGTGCTCGGCGCACAGCTCCTTCAGGCCGGCGTTGAACCCGTCCCGCGGCGGTACGCAGCCCATGTTGCCCGGCGACGCCTCCGTGATCACGCAGGCGATCTCGCCGGGGTGGGCGGCGAAGGCCGCGCGGACCGAGTCCGGATCGTTGTACGGCAGCACGAGCGTGTCCGCGGCCTGGGCGCCGGTGACGCCCGGGGTGTCCGGCAGGGCGAACGTCGCGACGCCGGAGCCCGCGGCGGCGAGCAGCGCGTCGACGTGCCCGTGGTAGCACCCGGCGAACTTGATCACCTTGCTGCGCCCGGTGAACCCGCGCGCCAGCCGGATGGCGGACATGGTCGCCTCGGTGCCGGACGAGACCAGGCGCACCTGCTCGACGGGCTCGACGCGGGCCACGATCTCCTCGGCGAGCGCCACCTCGCCCTCGCTCGGCGTACCGAAGGACGTCCCGCGCCGGGCGGCCTCCTGGACGGCGGCCAGCACCTCGGGGTGGCAGTGGCCGAGGATCATCGGTCCCCACGAGCACACGAGATCCACATACTCGCGGCCGTCGGCATCGGTCAGGTACGGTCCCGTACCTGACACCATGAACCGGGGCGTACCCCCCACCGCGCCGAACGCACGCACGGGGGAATTCACACCGCCTGGCGTCACGAGGGCCGCGCGGTCGAAGAGGTTCTGCGAAACTGGGGCGCTGTACGGATAGGTCACGCAGACCATGGTGTCAGAGCCGTCTCCGATCCCGCGGACAGGTGCCTGGGGGCACGTTTCACTAGGCGGGCGATGGGGAGGTCACTGACACGATGATCGGTGGGGACACCTCCCAGGTTCGTGAGGCACGCGGGCGCGGCGGACCAGCGTCGTTGAGGACATTCAGTCGGGTGGAGATATGCATCGCGGTGGCGGACTGGGCGAGGGGACCGATGACCTGGGTCCCCGGCGCAGGCTCCCCCCTGCCACCGGCCAGGGGCGGGGCAGGCACCGGCGGGAGCACCAGCGCTCCGAGGGCGAGACGACGGATAATGCCGCATCGGCCCCGGGTCCGCAGGCGCGCGGCGACGCACGAGGCGGCATGCAGTGGGCTCAGGGAGGGAGCGGGAGTGGCCGGGTGGGGGTGACCTACAAGTACTTCGGCGCTCCGGACGGCGCGACCGCCGCCCGTGTGCCCATTTCCATGCGCCCAGAGGAGCTGGGCGGGGACGAGCTCGGCATGGGCGGCATGTTCACCAAGATCAAGCCGGAGACGATGGCCGCCATGGTCCTCACCGGCATCGAGGGCATACCCCTGCACAAGGTCCCGCCGCTGGAGCTGGTCGTGCTGCACCCCGACTACGCGGTGGTCAAGCTCCCCATGACGGTCGTCGACCCGCTGCGCGGCGTCGGCGAGGAGGCCGTCGGCGCGGCCGCGTTCATCTGGTCCACCGTGCCCGACCGCGGGGGCCCCCGCGACGCCTTCAACGTCTACCAACTCCTGCACGAGTGGCAGGACTTCAGCCACCGCCTGCACGAGGCGGGGCATCAGCCGTACTGCCTGGTGTGGCCCTGACGGCGGGCGGTCCTGCCTTCAGCACCGCCCACGGCGGCTGCCCCCGCCGGTCCCTGACGCCGCGTCACCGACCGGGTCCGGCACCCGTCGCCGATCGGGCCTGACACCGCGTCACCACCCGGCCCCCGACACCCGCCACCGGCCCGGGCTTGACGCTGAGTCACCGCAGGGCACCTGACGTCGCACCACTGCGCGGGCCCGGTGCCCGTGTCATGTCACCGCCCGGGCCTGACACCGCGTCACCGTGCCCGGCCCCGTCCCCCGTCCCCCGGCGACCGGTCGCCACGCCTCGCGACCCACGGCCACGGCGACCACGGCCCCGTCGTACCGGTCGGGCAGGTCCGTCGGTCGTGCCGTGGGCCCCTCGCACCGGGCGGTCAACCCGTGCGTGCGGATCCGAGCCCCAAGGGTGGTCTTCCGCTCCGCATTTCACCCGGTCCGGGGTGTCCGGTGACACCGTGCACGGACTCTGTGCGCCTATGCCGTATGTCGGGGCCGTCCCACGCGCCCCGGTCCGAGAAGGCATCCGCAAGGCACCGAGAAGGCATCTGATGAAGATCGTGTTCCTGCTGCACAACGCCTATGCGATCGGCGGCACCGTACGCACCACGCTCAACCTCGCCGCCGCGCTCGCCGAGCGGCACGACGTGGAGATCGTGTCGATGATGCGGCACCGCGCCCGGCCGAGGTTCACCGTCGATCCGCGCGTCACCCTCGTGCCGCTGGTGGACACCCGGGAGCGCAGCCCGGACCGGGAGCTGCCCGGCTTCGGCGCGCCTGCCGCGGACTTCCCCGTCGAGGACAAGCGGCACGGGCAGTACAGCAGGCTCGTCGACGTCCGCGTCCGGGAGTACCTGGCCGGGCCGGGCCGCGGCGCCGACGTGGTGATCGGGACCCGCCCGGGGATCAACGTCTACCTCGCGCTGTTCGGGCCGCGCCGCGCGCTGCGCATCGCGCAGGAGCACCTGCGCCACGACGCCCACGGCAAGGCGCTGCGCCGGGTGCTCGCGCGGCACTACCGGCGGCTCGACGCGGTGGTCACCACGACCCGCGCGGACGCGGCCGTGTACCGGGCGCGGATGCCGCTGCCCGGCGTGCGGGTGCTGTGCGTGCCGAACATCGTGCCCGCGCCGTCCGTCGCGCCCTCCGACCACACCGCCCCGGTGATCGCCGCCGCCGGGCGCCTGGCCCGCGGCAAACGCTTCGACCTGCTCCTGGAGGCGTTCGCCACCGTCGCCGTGAAGGAGCCGGACTGGCGGCTGCGGATCTACGGCGGCGGGGCGCAGCGGGAGCGTCTGGAGGCGATGATCGGCGAGTTGGGCCTTGCCGGACGGGCCGTGCTGATGGGGCCGCACTCCCCCATCGAGCCGGAGTTCGCGAAGGCGTCCGTGGTGGTCAGCGCCTCGGACGCGGAGTCGTTCGGCATGACGCTGGTGGAGGCGATGCGGTGCGGGGTGCCGGTGGTCAGCACCGACTGCCCGCTGGGGCCGGCCGAGATCGTGCACGACGGCGTGGACGGGCGGCTGGTGCCGGTCGGCGACGCGGCGGCCCTCGCGAACGCGCTGCTCGACGTGATCAAGGACGGTCCCGGCCGGCGGGCGATGGGCCGTGCCGCGCTGGAGAGCGCCCGCCGTTTCGACCCCGGTCCGGTGGTCGCCCGCTACGAGCTCCTCTTCGCGGAACTGGCCGCCACCCGCGGCCGGCGTGCCTGCCGCCGCCTCCAGGGGCGCCTCCTGCCCGCCGTGCGCCGCCGCGTCCGCCGGGCCCGCAGGCGCCTGCGGCGCAGGCCGTGACCCCCGTCCCGCACCGGTCCCGCCAGATGCGCGGACGCCGCGCGCCCGGCCCGGTGCGGGGCGGTGACCCGGCGGCCCGGCGCGGGGCGGTGACCCGGCGGCCCGGCGCGGGGCGGTACGGGGCTGGGCCCGGTGGCCCGCCGCAGGCGGTGTGGCCCCTCGTGCCGGCAGCCGGCGGGAGCCGCACGGCCCACCGCCCTCACCGCGGCGCGGGCGGGGTCCAGGCCGGATCGCGACCCGTCTCGGCGAGCAGCCGGCTGAACTCGTCCGCCCCCGTGCCGTCCTCCGCCAGCGGCACTGGCTCCGCGAAGAAGCCCATCCTGCGGGCGACCGGCGCCATCTCCTCGACGGAGTCCCTCAGCACCCGCAGCACGGGCAGGGCCGCCGCGTCGGGCCGGTACTCCTGGCCGGTGGCGCGTGCCAGGTCCCAGACGTGCACGGTCAGGTCGAGCAGCGCCATGCAGCCGACCGTCCTGGCCGGCATGTCCATCGAGCCCGTGGTGCCGTCCTCGGCGCCCGGCTCGCACCAGGCCGCCACGAGCCGCTCGGCCGCCGCCGAGAACCGCTCGCGCCAGTCGTCCCCCTCGGCGACGTAGTCCGGGACGAGGGTGAAGTCGGCGTGCCTCTTCTCGGCGAGGCCCCGGAACTGGACGAGCACGTGGAAAAGGTGGTTCACCAGGGTCCGTACGTCGTAGTCACTGCACGGAGTGGGCGCCGTCAGCCCGTCCTCGGGGATGCCGCGGACGACGGGGACGGCCAGCCGTGCGGCCTGGTCGAGCAGCTCGCCGACCGGCCGTGCCGCGCCTGCCCCGCCGGTGCTCCCGCCCGCCCCGAAGTGCGCCGGACCGCTCGCGTGAGGATGCATGTCGTTCATGTCCCGACCGTAGGACGGCGGCCCCCCGGTGGCTTGAACAAACGCGACGCGGTCGGCATACGGTCCCGGTATGGCAGCGCCGCGCCCTGACACCCGCGGCACCGTGGACGCCCCGGGGCTCCCCTCGCGGGTGCGCTTCCGCCGCCGCGAACCGGCCCGGGCTCGCCCGCCTGGGGCGTGGTGGCCGACGGGTACCGGCCGGACCGGGGGGACGTCGTCGGGGCCCTGGTCGGCCTCGCCGGGATGGCCTTGATCAGGTACGTGCCGCGGGACCGCTGATCCGGGCACCGCGCCCGGTGCCGCGGACTTCGCCCCCTTTATCCTGGCCGCAGGACCGGTCGCCCGGCACGGACCGCCGGCGGCCGGAGCAGAGCACGGCGGCCGGCACCCACGGCCGGTCCCGCCCCGTCCGCCCCGTACGACGCCAAGGAGCACGTTCATGACCGCCGCGCACGACGCCTCCGACTCCGAGGCACGCACCGCCGTCGTCACCGGCGCAAGCAGCGGTATCGGCGCCGCCACCGGGCGCCGGCTGGCCGCCGCCGGGTTCCACGTGGTCCTCACGGCCCGCCGCAAGGACCGCATCGAGGCGCTGGCGGACGAGCTGGCCGCGGCCGGCCACCGGGCCACCGCCCACGCCCTCGACGTCACCGACCGGGCCGCCGTGGACGCGTTCGCGCGCGGACTCGGGTCCTGTGACGTGCTGGTCAACAACGCGGGCGGCGCCCTGGGCGCGGACCCGGTGGCCACCGGCGACCCGGAGGACTGGCGCCGGATGTACGAGACCAACGTGCTGGGCACCCTGCACGTCACCCAGGCCCTGCTGCCCGCCCTCACCGCCAGTGGGGACGGCACGGTGGTGGTGCTGTCGTCCACCGCGGGCCACGCGACCTACGAGGGCGGCGCGGGCTACGTCGCGGCCAAGCACGGTCAGCACGTGCTCGCCGAGACGCTCCGCCTGGAGATCGTCGGGACCCCGGTGCGGGTCATCGAGGTGGCGCCCGGCATGGTCAGGACGGACGAGTTCGCCACCACCCGCTTCCGCGGCGACACCGCGAAGGCCGCGAAGGTCTACGAGGGCGTGGCGCAGCCGCTCACCGCGGAGGACGTCGCCGACACCATCACCTGGGCGGTCACCCGCCCCAGCCATGTGAACGTCGACCTCCTGGTGCTGCGCCCGCGCGCGCAGGCATCCAACACGAAGGTGCACCGGGAGCTGTGAACCCGCCCGACGACGCCAGGCCGCACGGGGCCGCCCCCGAGGGCGGCGCCGCGGCCGGGCCCCCCACCGGATCCGGGTCGGACGCGGCCGCGGCGGGCACGCCCGACCCGGCCGACCTCGCGGCGGACGCCGCGTACGCGCACGAGACGGCGGTCCGCCGCGCCGACGCCGCCCTGCGGACCTACACCCTCTCCGAGGACGGTTGGCGGGCAGGCCCGAGCGCCACGCTGCAACGCGTCCTCGCCGACCTCCTGCACTGGTGCGACGACACGCAGCGGGACTTCGACGCGGTCCTCGGCAGGGCCCGGGCCCTGCACGGCACCGAGCGCCGCACCGATGGCTGACGGCACCCCGCCCCAGGACGGCACCCCGCGCCCGCCCACGGACGGCCCCGGAGAGCCCACGGACGGCGCCGAACAGCGCGCGCACGGCCCCGCGGAGCCGGCGGGCGCCCTCTCGGCCGCCGGGGAGGCGCGCCGCCGGGCCGACGAGAGGCACACCGAGCGCCAGATGTGGTGGTACCTCGCCTACTTCCTCTTCGGCATCCACCTGGTGGCGCTCGTCATGATCTTCGCGGTGCGGCACGGCGGCTGAGCGCCCGCGGCCCGCCGGGGGCACCCGGCGGCCGGGCTCCCGGGCGGCGGAGCCGCAGGGCGCCGCCCGCCCCGCACCCCACTCGAAAGGACACGCCCGCGGGGCACCGGCGTGCGGGCGCGGTCAGGTCGGCCGAGGGCGCAGCGCGTTCAGCCCTTGACGCACACGACCTGCTTCAGCCGCGCCACCACCTCGACCAGGTCCCGCTGCTGGTCGATGACCTGCTCGATCGGCTTGTACGCGCCCGGGATCTCGTCCACCACGCCCGCGTCCTTGCGGCACTCGACGCCGCGGGTCTGCTCCTGGAGGTCCCTGGCCGTGAAGCGCCGCTTCGCGGCGTTGCGGCTCATCCGGCGGCCCGCGCCGTGCGAGGCGGAGTTGAACGACTTCTCGTTGCCGAGGCCGCGCACGATGTACGAGCCGGTGCCCATCGAGCCCGGGATGATGCCGAGGTCGCCGTCCCCGGCGCGGATCGCGCCCTTGCGGGTGACCAGCAGGTCCACGTCCTCGTACCGCTCCTGCGAGACGTAGTTGTGGTGGCAACTGATCTCCGGCTCGAAGGTCACCCGGGCCTTTTTGAACTCGGCCCGGACCGCGTCCTTGAGCAGGGCCATCATGATGGCGCGGTTGTGCCGGGCGTACTCCTGGGCCCAGAAGAGGTCGTTGCGGTAGGCCGCCATCTGCGGGGTACCGGCGAGGAAGACGGCGAGGTCGCGGTCGACGAGGCGCTGGTTGTGCGAGAGCCGCTGGGCGACGCCGATGTGGTGCTCGGCGAGCTCCTTGCCGATGTTCCTGGAACCGGAGTGCAGCATCAGCCAGACCGCGCCGGCGGTGTCCGTGCAGACCTCGATGAAGTGGTTGCCGGAGCCGAGCGTGCCGAGCTGCCTGGCCGCCCGCTCCTCGCGGTACCGCACCGCCTGGGCCACCGAGCCGAAGCGCGCCCAGAAGTCGGCCCAGCCGGCACCGGGCACGGCCCCGAGGCGGGTCGGGTCGACGGGGGTGTCGTGCATGCCGCGGCCGACCGGGACGGCACGCTCGATCCTGGCGCGCAGCCGCGAGAGGTCACCGGGGAGGTCGCCGGCCGTGAGGGAGGTGCGCACCGCGGACATGCCGCAGCCGATGTCCACCCCGACCGCGGCCGGGCAGACCGCGTCGCGCATCGCGATCACCGAGCCGACCGTGGCGCCCTTGCCGTAGTGCACGTCCGGCATCACGGCGAGGCCCTCGATCCAGGGCAGCGTCGAGACGTTGCGGAGCTGCTGGAGCGCGGCGTCCTCGACCGCGGCCGGATCCGTCCACATCCGGATGGGCACCTTCTCACCCGGTACCTCTACGTACGACATCCCTGCTCCATTCCCCCGTGGTTCCCCCACACCGCAAAGAAATGCGCCAACCGCAAATAACGGACCCGGCGCCACGAAAGGGCCCCTGGACCGGCGGGTACGGGTGGGTGTGCGGTAGACATTGTGTCCAGTGGGCGCCCGCCCGCGGCAACCGCATTTCCCCGTCGAACCCCCCGCCGAGAGGAGCCAGCACCGTGCAGCGGAAGGCTTTGGTGACAGGCACCGCAGCCCTGCTCGCGGCCCTCGCGGCCCTGCTCGCCGGCTGTACCCGGGACCCGGGGTCCACCGGTACGGCCGACGACGCCAAGCCCGAGGAGCCCGGCGTCTCGGCGGCGCCCGCGCCCCCCGGCAAGTACCGCACCCTGCCCGAGCCGTGCGGCGAGGTCGAGCACTCCACCCTGGACGCGATGCTGCCCGGCATCAAGGCCATCACCGACGAGCGGCAGCGCGAGAACGCCTACGAGGGAACCGCCACGCTGACCTACGACACCGACCGCCGCGTCGGCTGCCGCTGGACCGGCGAGTCGGGGCCCGCCACCGACCACCTGTTCATCGACTTCGAGCGGGTGGTCTCGTACGACACCACGGTCAGCGACGACAGCGAGGCGCAGCAGGTCTTCGTCTCCAAGGAGACGGACGCCGGCCTCCAGGTGCCGGCCGATCCCGGCAAGGGGCCGCAGAAGGGGGGCACGCCGAGCGGCGAGGGCATGAGCCCGGACTCGACCGACGCGGGCGGCGCGGACACCGCGGGCGACTCCTGCGCGGTCCCCGGCTCCGGCGCGGGCGCGGGCGCCCCCGGCGGCACGTCCGGCGCGGGCGGTCTCGCCTCCCGTGCGCTGGGCGGCCTCGGCGACGCCGCGTTCCTCGACGACACCTGCTCCAGCCCGTCGTCGGCCGCCCGGCACCGCACCGTCACTGTGGTCTTCCGCACGTCGAACGTGATCGTCACCGTCGAGTACGACGAGCAGCCGAGCAACCCGGCGCTGGTGCCGGACAGCAAGGAAATGCAGGACACCGTGCAGGAACTGGCGCACAAGCTGGCCGGCAAGCTCAGCGAGTGACGACGGTACGCACCGTCTCGCCGGCGGGCCGCGGACCGCGCGGAGCCCGGCCGCCGGTGCCGGCTTCGGCGTACCGTGGCCCCTCGGACCGGGCCCCGCGAGGAGCCCGGGTCCCGTGGCGGCGCCCTCCGCAGCCACGGGAGACACCACCGTACGAGCGTCACGAGTGAAGGAACCATGCACCGACCAGCACAGCGACTCACCCGCATACTCGCCTGCGCGGCCGCCGTCCCGGTGATCCTCGTCGCGTCCGGATGCTCGTCCGGCTCGGGCGACGACGGTTCGGACGGCGACGGGGCCAGTCCTTCGGCCCCGTCCGCCTCCGCGTCCGCCCCCGGCGGCGGGGCGAGCGCGCCGCCCGCCTACGCGGCGCTGCCGTCGGCCTGCAAGACGCTGTCCAAGAAGACGCTCGGCGACCTGGTGCCCGAGGCGGACACGGCGGGCACGGTCGGCAAGTCCGAGGACACCTCGCTGCGCGGCACCTGCTCCTGGAACAGCCTCGACAACAACGGCGTGAAGGGCTCGCAGTTCCGCTGGCTGAACGTGTCGCTGGTGCGCTTCGCGTCCGACCCGGCCCGCGGCGGCGGCGACAAGCTGGCGGACCAGTACTACGACAAGCAGGTCACGGCCGCCAAGGCGGCCGAGGGCGCCACCTCCGTGCGCACCGCGCCGGTGGCGGGCACCGGCGACGCGGCGACGGCCGTGCGCTACGACCTGAAGAAGAAGGAGGGCTCCTTCAAGCAGCAGACGGTCGTGGTCCGCACCGAGAACGTCGTGGTGAGCGTCGACTACAACGGCGCCGGGCTCGCGGGCGAGAAGACCCCGGACGCCGACGCCCTGCTGAAGGACGCCGAGGACGCCGCGAAGGAGGTGGTGGCCGCGGTCGCCGCCGCGAACGACAGCTCCGCGTCAGCGTCGCCGTCGGGGACGTCCCACTCCTCCGGGCACCCGTCCGCGGGCTCATCGGACTCGTCGAGCTCGTCGGGCTCCTCGTCGCACCACTCCTCGACGGGGAAGGTCCGGCACTGAGGCGGACGCCCGGCGTCGTCCGGGCGGCCGGCTGACGGTACGGCAACTCCCCCGTACAACACGGCACTTATCGGGAGCAGGGCCACCGCCGCGGCCGTGCTCCCGGTATGCCGACCCGGCGTGCCCCGCACACATGTGCCAGGCTGTTGCGCGGCAACCCGCACGGGGCGACAGGGAGGGAGCAACGGTGGCCGCGCCACTCGAGCTGACACGGACGCACCGGATACTCATCGGGCTGGTCGTCACCGGCGCCGTCGTCATCGCCGGCATCGGCTTCGCCGGGTCGTACGCGGCCGTGCGGGCCCTGGCGCTGAAGAAGGGGTTCGGCCAGTTCTCGCTGGTCTTCCCCATCGGCATCGACGCGGGCATCTGCGTGCTGCTCGCCCTCGACCTGCTGCTGACCTGGATCCGGATCCCCTTCCCGCTGCTGCGCCAGACGGCCTGGCTGCTGACCGCGGCCACCATCGCCTTCAACGGCGCGGCGGCCTGGCCCGACCCGCTGGGCGTGGGCATGCACGCCGTGATCCCGGTGCTGTTCGTGGTCGCGGTGGAGGCGGCCCGCCACGCGGTGGGCCGGATCGCCGACATCACGGCCGACAAGCACATGGAGGGCGTCCGGCTGACCCGCTGGCTGCTCTCACCGGTGCCGACCTTCCTGCTCTGGCGCCGGATGAAGCTGTGGGAGCTGCGCTCCTACGAGGCGACCATCAAGCTGGAGCAGGAACGCCTGGTCTACCAGGCCCGGCTGCGCTCCCGCTTCGGCCGCGCCTGGCGCCGCAGGGCGCCCGTGGAGTCCCTGATGCCCTTGCGCCTGGCACGCTACGGCGTCCCGCTCAAGGACACGGCTCCCGCCGGTCTGGCCGCCGCGGGCATCGAACCCGCCCTGCTGCCGACCGCGCCGGCGCCCGTGGAGCTGGAGCCGGCGCCCGCCGCCGGGTCACGCGCACCGCAGGAGGACCCGGCCGCCACCGCGCCCGTGCACCTCGCCGCCGCGCCAGGCCAGTCCACCACCGCGGGGCATCCCGCCGCGCTCCCGGCGCAACCGCCCGCCGGGCCCGACGAGGAGGCGCCCGCTCCGCAGAGCCCCTGGTTCGCCGCCCAGCCCCAGCGGCCCTACGACGGCGGCTACGACCCCTCGTACGGCCCGGACGAGCAGTACGAGCAGTGGTACGCGGAACAGCAGTACGCCGAGCAGTACGCCGGTGACGAGCAGGCGGCCGGCCCGCAGCAGCAGCCGCCGCAGCAGCACGCCGAGGGGCGGTACGCCGAACAGCGGTACGCCGAGGGGCAGTACGGGCGGCCGCGCCGGGGCCCGGGCCCGCGGGGCGGTCAGGCCACGCCGACGGACACCCCCGCCCCGCACGGCGCCGGGGCCCGGGGCGCCGTGCCCGCCGCGGACGGCGCCGCCGGCCCGGACGGGGCCGAGCAGGGCGACGACGCCCAGTCCTTCCGCGTCCCCGCGGGCCCCGGCCGCACCCGCGCGCTGGGCGGCAGCCCCATCCCGGCCCCGCGCGCCGAGCAGCACCCGCTGGCGCAGCCGGGCGGCGAGCAGCCGCAGGAGCCGCAGGAGCCGGAGCAGCAGGCCGCGGACGAGCCGGCCGCGGCCCTGCTCCCGGACGGCCTCTCCAGGGACGAGGCGTACTTCCACGCCTTCCAGAGGTACGTCAGGGAGCACATGGACTTCCCGAACGCCCGGCAGTTCGGCCTCTACCTCCAGGACCTGTACGGCATCGCGGGGCAGTCCGGCGGTCCGCTCACGGAGAGCACCCTGCGGCCCTACCTGCGCACCTTCAGGGACCGCTACCAGCAGAACCTGGACGCCGACGCGGAGCACATCGCATAGCGCCCGCGGGGGCCGCCCCCGCGGGAGCGCCCCGCCCGGGTACCGCGCAAGGCGCGCAGCCCCCGGGCTGCGCGGGGCCCGGGGGTCCCGGTGCCCGGGGGTCCCGGTGCCCGGGGCGGGATGCCGTCAGGCCGCCAGCAGCTTGCGCACCCGGTCCGCGCCCACCGCCAGCAGCAGGGTGGGCAGCCGCGGCCCGGTGTCCCTGCCGACCAGCAGCCGGTACAGCAGGGCGAAGAACGCCCGCTGGGCGGCCTTCAGCTCCGGGGTCGGCGGGGCGTCGGGCGCGAGCCCGGCCATGGTCTTCGGCACGCCGTACACGAGGCCCGTCAGGCCGTCCAGCGACCAGTGCGCCTCAAGGCCCTCCACCAGCAGGTCGAGCGAGGCGCGGTCGGACTCGCCGAGGGAGGCGAGCAGTTCGGTGTCGGGCTCGTCGCGCACGACGGTGCGCTGCTCGGCGGGGACGTGGGTGTTGATCCACGCCTCGGCCCTGTCGAACCGGGGCCGGGCCTCGTCGAGCGAGGTGAGCGGGTGCTGCGGGTCGAGGTCGCTGAGGATGCGCAGCGCCTGGTCTCGGTGGCCCGCGGTGATGTCGGCCACCGAGGCGAGCGTGCGGTACGGCAGCGGGCGGGGTGTGCGCGGCAGCTCCCCGGCGGCCGTGCCGACGGCGCGGGCGTACGCGGCCGCGTCGGCGGGCAGTACCGCGGGGGCGTCGCCGGGCTCCGCGCCCGCGCTCTGGGCGACCTTCGCGGCCAGCCGGTCCCACTCGTCGTAGAGCCGCTGGATCTCCTGGTCGAAGGCGATCTTGAAGGACTGGTTGGGCCGGCGCCGCGCGTACAGCCAGCGGAGCAGTTGCGGCTCCATGATCCGCAACGCGTCGGCGGGCGTCGGCACGCCGCCCTTGCTCGACGACATCTTCGCCATGCCGGTGATGCCGACGAAGGCGTACATCGGCCCGATGGGCTGCCGCCCGCCGAAGACGGCGCTCACGATCTGGCCGCCGACCTGGAAGGAGGAGCCGGGTGAGCTGTGGTCGACACCACTCGGCTCGAAGACCACGCCCTCGTACGCCCAGCGCATCGGCCAGTCGACCTTCCAGACCAGCTTGCCGCGGTCGAACTCGGCGAGCCGCACGGTCTCGGTGTGGCCGCAGGCCCCGCAGACGTACGTCATCTCCGTGGTGTCGTCGTCGTAGCCGGTGACCGTGGTGAGGTCCTTCTCGCAGTGGCCGCAGTACGGCTTGTACGGGAAGTAGCCGACGGATCCCCCGCTGCTGTCCTCCTCGCCGGCGGCGCCGGAGCCCTCGGCGGCGGCCAGCTCGGCCTCGTCGAGCTGCTTCTGCTGCTTGCCCCCGCCGGACTTCCTGGTGCGGTACTGGCCGAGGATCGCGTCGATCTCGGCGCGCTGCCGCACCGCGTGCAGGACCTGCTCGCGGTAGGCGCCGGAGGTGTACTGGGCGGTCTGGCTGATGCCCTCGTACTCGACGCCGAGGTCGGCGAGCGAGGCGGCCATGGCGGACTTGAAGTGCTCCGCCCAGTTCGGGTGCTCGGAGCCCTTCGGCGCGGGCACCGACGTCAGCGGCTTGCCGATGTGCTCGGCCCAGGACTCGTCGACCCCGCCGACGCCGGCCGGGACCTTGCGGAACCGGTCGTAGTCGTCCCAGGAGATCAGGTGCCGCACGACGTGGCCGCGGCGGCGCAGCTCGTCGGCGACCAGGTGCGGGGTCATGACCTCGCGGAGGTTGCCGAGGTGGATCGGTCCCGACGGCGAGAGCCCGGACGCCACGACGACGGGTTTGCCCGTGCCGCGGCGCTCCGACTCGGCGGTGACCTCGTCCGCGAAACGGGAGACCCAGTCGCTGGTCTCGGTGCTCTGAGCCACGATCGGCACGTCCTTCTTTCTTCCCTGCGCCCCCGGCGCCGCGCGCGTGCGCGCGAGGTCCCCGGCCTTACCGCCCCATTCTCCCAGCTCGCTTCCCAACCGCGAAAACCGCTTGTCAGGGCGTGGGATACTGAGGGCGTTCAGGTCCCTTTTGCATCGTCTAGGAGAACGGCACCCTCTCCATGGCCTCGGTCACCTCGCTCAGTGCCTCTGTCCACCAGCGTCTCGCGGACGCACTCGCGGCCGCGCTGCCGGAGGCCGCCGCCGCCGACCCGCTGCTGCGCCGAAGCGACCGGGCCGACTTCCAGGCCAACGGCATCCTGGCGCTGGCGAAGCGGGCCGGGACGCAGCCCAGAGAGCTGGCGGAGCGCGTCCTTGCCGCGGTCGACGCCCCGGGCCTGCTGGCGGATGTCGAAGTCTCCGGGCCCGGCTTCCTGAACATCACCGTCTCCGACCGGGCGATCACCGAGAACCTCGCGGCGCGTGCCGCCGACCCGGAGGGACGCCTCGGCGTGCCCTTCGCCGAGCACCCGGGCATCACGGTCATCGACTACGCCCAGCCGAACGTCGCCAAGGAGATGCACGTCGGCCACCTGCGGTCCGCGGTGATCGGCGACGCCGTGGTGCGGATGCTGGAGTTCACCGGCGAGACGGTCGTCAGGCGCCACCACATCGGCGACTGGGGCACCCAGTTCGGCATGCTCATCCAGTACCTCGTCGAGCACCCGCACGAGCTGGACCACAAGGCCCCCGAGGCCGGTGGCGCCACCGGCGAAGAGGCCATGTCCAACCTGGACAGGCTCTACAAGGCGGCGCGGCGGCTCTTCGACACCGACGAGGAGTTCAAGGTCCGGGCCCGGCGCAAGGTGGTCGACCTCCAGGCGGGCGACCCCGAGACGCTGGCCCTGTGGCAGAAGTTCGTCGACGAGTCGAAGCTCTACTTCCAGTCGGTCTTCCACAAGCTGGACATGGAGATCCACGACGCCGACGTGGTCGGCGAGTCCGGGTACAACTCCATGCTGGCCGAGACCTGCCGGCTGCTGGAGGAGTCGGGCGTCGCGGTCCGCTCCGAGGGCGCGCTGTGCGTGTTCTTCGACGACATCAAGGGCCCGGACGGCAAGCCGGTCCCGCTGATCGTCCAGAAGTCCGACGGCGGCTACGGCTATGCGGCGACGGACCTCTCCGCCGTCCGCGACCGGGTCTTCGCCCTCAAGGCGAACACCCTCCTGTACGTGGTCGACGCCCGGCAGGCGCTGCACTTCCGGATGGTCTTCGAGACCGCCCGCAGGGCCGGCTGGCTGAACGACGACGTCAGCGCCGTGCAGCTCGCCTTCGGCACCGTGCTCGGCAAGGACGGCAAGCCGTTCAAGACCCGGGCCGGCGAGACGGTCCGGCTGGAGGACCTGCTGGACGAGGCGATCGAGCGGGCCACCGCGGTCGTCCGCGAGAAGAACAACGAGAAGGTCGCGCTCAGCGAGGACGAGATCGTCACCAACGGCGCGCACATCGGCGTCGGCGCCGTGAAGTACGCCGACCTGTCGACGTCCGCCGGCCGGGACTACAAGTTCGACCTCGACCAGATGGTCTCGCTGAACGGCGACACCTCCGTCTACATCCAGTACGCGTACGCCCGGATCCGGTCGATCCTGCGGCTGTCCGGCGACGCCAGGAGCGCCGCGCACCCCGAGCTGGCGCTCGCCGCGCCGGAGCGGGCGCTGGGCCTGCACGTCGACCGGTTCGCGGAGACGGTCGCGGAGGCCGCGGCGGAGTTCGCGCCGCACAAGCTGGCCGCGTACCTGTACCAGCTCGCGTCGCTGTTCACGACGTTCTACGCGGAGTGCCAGGTGCTGAGCGAGGCGAACCCGCCCGAGGTGGTCGAGAACCGCCTCTTCCTGTGCGACACGACGGCCCGGACGCTGCACCAGGGCATGGCCCTGCTGGGGATCCGCACCCCGGACCGGCTCTGACGGGTTCCCCACCGCCCACCACGTGACCGGCGGTGCCTCGTCGGCCACGGACCGCGGTCGGCCCGCACCGTCGAACCGGTGCCCGGAGGGCGGAGGGTTATAGTCCGCTCGTGACGCGGCACCCCTCCGTCCATCTGGCGAACCTGGACCTGAACCTGCTGGTGGCCCTCCGGGAGCTGCTGCGGGAGCGGAACGTCACGCGCGCGGCGGCCCGGATCGGGGTGACCCAGCCGGCGGCCAGCGCGGCGCTCGGCCGGCTGCGCCGGCACTTCGGCGACGACCTGCTGGTTCGCAACAGGAACGGATACGTCCTCACGCCGCTCGCGCTCCAGCTCGCCGACCAGGTGGAGACGGTGTGCGCGGCGGCGGAGCGGCTGTTCACGACGGACAGCAGCTTCGACCCCGCCAGCTCGCGGCGGCAGTTCACGCTGCTGATGGCCGACTACACGGTGGAGGTGCTGGGCGCCCGCCTCTCGGCGGCGCTCGCCGAGCACGCGCCCCGGGTCGAGCTGCACATACGCATGGTCCGCGAGGCGTTCAGCACGGACGCCGCGGAGACCATCCGGTTCATCGACGGGATGATCGCGCCGCCCGTGAGCCGCTTCGAGGTGCCGGGGCTGCGCTCGGCGGACCTGTTCACGGACCGCTGGGTGTGCGTGCTGGACGCCGCGCACCCCTGTGCGGAGCGCGGCCACCTCACGCCGGAGGACATGGCACGCCTGAGCTGGGTGGCGCCCTTCCAGCCGGACCCCGGCTTCATGACGGCCGCGCCGACGACCCGCCAGCTCACGCTCTTCGGAATCCAGCCGGACGTCCGGGTGCGGGTGGAAAGTTATCGGGCGGTACCGCATTTCGTCGTGGGCACCGACCGTGTGGCCCTGCTGCAAAAACGTCTCGCCGACCTCGTGGCCGGTCCCATGGGACTGGCCGTCCTGCCCTGCCCGCAGGATCCGGAACCGATTACGGAAAGGCTCTGGTGGCATGACGAATACGACCGCGATCCAGCCCACCAATGGCTGCGGCAGATGTTGACCAGTGTGTCGGAAGACCTCTGAGGCGCCCTCTCCAGGTCTCCGAGGCGCTCTCTCCGCACCGCCCTGAACTGCGAAGATAAACCACGTCGATGATCCACGAGACGTAATGTCTATCTTCCGCCGGGTTCCCAGCAACCGTCCGGATCCTTACGTTGTGCGGCATGCCCCACGCACTTACGGACCTCAAAACGCGCACCGTCACCAAGCCGGCACGGGCCGCCGACCACGAACTCACAGCGGATGTCTGCGTGGTCGGTGCGGGAATCGCCGGCCTTTCCGCCGCTGTCGAATCGGCACGGCTCGGCAGAAGTGTGGTGCTCGTCGACGCGCTTCCGGTGCTCGGCGGCCAGATGGTCAATTCCCTGATCGGCCTCTTCTGCGGAGTCTTCGGAAACGCACCCGAACACCACCAGCTCACCCACGGCATCTTCGACGACATCTTCCGCGACCTCGGCGCCAGCGGCGACCTCTTCTACAAGCGCACGCACACCACGACCGTCGGCTACGACGAGGTCGCGCTCGGCCGCTGGGTGGAGGACACGGTCCTCGACCTCGGCATCCGGACGGTCACCGGAGCCGTGCTCACCGGCGTCGTCCGGGACGGCGAGCGGCTGCGCTCGCTGCGCGCCGCCACCCGCTACGGCACCCTCGACGTGCGTGCCGCGGGCTTCGTCGACGCCAGCGGGGACGCGGCGCTGGCCTGGGAGGCGGGCCTGGAGTGCCGGCTGCCCGACCGGGAGATCTACGGCTCGCAGCAGTTGGTCGTCGAGCACCTGGCCGAGACCGGCCGCCCGGAGCCCGCCGAGCTGGCCGCCCGGGTCGCCGAGAAGGCCGAGCAGTACGGGCTGCGGCGCCACGACGGCCTGGCGTTCTTCTTCCCCGGCCGCGACACCGCCGTCCTCAACATGACCCATATCGAGGCACCCCTGGAGCCGGTCGCCGCGGCACGCGCCCAGCTCGACGGCAAGGTGCAGGCCGACCGGGTCGTGGCGTTCCTGCGCGCCGAGTTCCCGGCGGCGTTCGCCAAGGCCCGGGTGCGCTCGTACGGGTTCCCGGGACGCCGGCAGACGCGGTGGGTGAAGGGGGCGCACCAGCTCACCGTCGACGAGGTGCGCTCCGGAACCCGCTTCCCGGACGCGGTGGCCCGCACCGCCTGGCCCATCGAACTGCACGACAGCCCGCAGGGCTACGTCTGGGAGACCTTCGGACCCGAGCACCTGCACTATGTGCCGCTGCGCTCGATGACACCGCCCGGTGTGCACAACCTGCTGGTCGCGGGCCGGTGCGTGGACGGGGACGCGGCGGCGCTGTCCAGCATCCGGGTGATGGGGCCCTGCGGGGCGATGGGCGCCGCCGCCGCGCACGTCCTGCAGATGACGGACGAGGCGGGGGCCGGCGGCAGCGTGCACGACGTCGACCACGGCGAGCTGGCCGCCCGGCTGGCCCACAACCTCGACGGCTGACCCGCCGCCGACGTCCACGGGAGGACGCATGTACCGCAGCAACTACGAGCCCGGCACCGTCCGCTGGGCAACCCGCCGCGCCCAGTGGCGTGCGCTGGGCCTCACCGACGAGGACATGCGCAAGCCGAAGATCGCGGTGGTGAACTCGTCGTCGGACCTGGCGATCTGCTTCAGCCACCTGGACGCTGTGGCGGCCCGGGTCAAGGAGGGCATCAGGGCGGCCGGCGGGCTGCCGTTCGAGATCCGCACCACCGCGCCCAGCGACTTCATCCACTCCGCGGGACACGGCGGCGGCTACATACTCTCCGCCCGCGACCTGATCGTGAACGACATCGAGGTCGGCGTGGAGGGCGCGCAGCTCGACGGCATGATCTGCCTCGCGAGCTGCGACAAGACCGCGCCCGCGCAACTCATGGCCGCCGGCCGGCTCGACGTCCCGACACTGCTGCTGGCGTGCGGCTACCAGCCGAGCGGCCTCTTCCGCGGCGAGCACTGCGACATCGAGGACGTCTTCCTGCACGCCTGCGGCACACCGGGGCCGGCGCTCACCGACGAGCTGACCGAGATGAGCGAGGACGCGGTGCGCGGCCCCGGGGTCTGCGCCGGGATGGGCACCGCGAACTCGATGCACATCGTCGCCGAGGCGCTCGGCATGGCGCTGCCCGGCAGTACGCCGGTCGCCGCGAACTCCCCGGCGATGTGGCGGGCCGCCGACCGCGCCGCCGAGCGGATCGTGGCCATGGTCGAGGAGGACCTGCGGCCCCGCACGGTGCTCACCGCGGCCGCCGTGCGCAACGCCGTCCGGGTCGCGCTGTCGGTCGGCGCGTCCATCAACACCATCAAGCACCTCCAGGCGGTGGCCGCCGAGGCCGAGGTCGACGTCGACGTCACGGCGCTCTACGGCGAGCTGGGCGCGAGCACGCCGCTGCTGTCGGCGGTACGGCCCAACGGCCCGCACACCATCGAGCAGTTCGACGCGGCGGGCGGCGCGCGTGCCGTGCTGGCGCAGTTGTCCGGCCTGCTGGAGCTGGAGGCGCGCACCGTCACCGGCAGGACGCTCGGTCAGGACCTCGCGGACGCCGTGGTGGCCGACGCGGAGGTCATCCGGCCCGGCGACCGGCCCTTCTCGCGGGATCCGCTGATCCTCGTGCTGCGCGGCTCGCTCACTCCGCTCGGCGGCATCGTCAAGCTCTCCGTCGACGAGGAGCGGCCCGAGACCTTCACCGGGCCTGCGCGGTGCTTCGAGGGCCAGGAGGACGCGCTCGCGGCGCTCGCCTCGGGAGCCATCGCGGCGGGGGACGTGGTGGTGGTCCGCGGGCTCGGGCCGCGCGGGCGGCCCGGGATGGGCATGGCCTCGCAGATCGTCTTCGCGCTGGACCGCGCGGGCCTGACGGGCCGCGTGGCCGTGGTCACCGACGGTCAGCTCTCCGGCCTGGTCAACCGCGGGATCGTGGTCGGCGAGGCCCGCCCGGAGGCGGCGGACGGCGGTCCGCTGGCGCTGGTGCGCGACGGCGACACGGTGCACGTGGACCTGCCGGGCCGGCTCTGCGAGCTGCGGGTGCCCCCTGCCGAACTCGCCGGGCGGCACGCGGCCGCGGGGCGGGACCACGACGAGCGCGGCTGGTTGTCCGTGTACGAACGCACCGTCCGCCCCCTGTCCGAGGGGGCCACCCTGCGCACCACCTGAGCGGGCGCCCGCGCGGCGCCCGGCCGCGTGACGCCCCACGACACCGGCGGTACCGGTCCCGCCGCGCACCGTCCGGTACCGCCCGGCAGGTCCATCGGGCCGCTCGCCGTCACGGCGGGAGGAGGAGCGCCCAGCGCTCGAACCCCGGGGCCGCCCCCGAACCCAACGCCAGGAGCCGCAATGACGCAGTCCGAAGCCCCACCGTCCCCCGTAGTCGGCCCAGCCGAAGAGCGCCGTTCCGCACGGGCGGGCGCGTTCTCCATGTTCGTCGACAGCTTCGACGTCTACCTGCCCGCACTCGTGCTGCCCGCCGCCATGGGCTATTTCATGCCGGAGGGCTCTCCCGCGGCCACCCGGGCCACCATGACCACGCTGATGTTCACCGTGGGCCTGCTCGGCCGCCCCATCGGCAGCGTGATCTTCGGCAACGTCTCGGACCGGATCGGCCGCAAGCGGACCACGATGATCAGCGGTTGGGGCTTCACCATCTGCACGCTGCTCATGGGCCTGCTGCCGGGCCACGCCGCCCTGGGCTACGGCGCCATCGCCGTCTTCGCCACGCTCCGGCTGATCAGCGGCGTCTTCCTGGCCGGCGGCTACGCCGCGCCGATGCCGCTCGCGCTGGAGCAGGCGCGGCCCGAGCGGCGCGGCTGGGTGGGCGGCCTGATCGGCGCCGGCGCGCCCGCCTCCTTCCTGGTGATCAACGCCCTGCTGCTGGTGATGCTGAACGTCGTGCCCGAGGACGGCTTCCTGTCCTGGGGCTGGCGGCTGCCGTTCCTGCTCGGCTTCGTGATGGGCCTGGTGTACCTGTGGCACTACCGGGCCGTGCAGGAGGACGCGGCGGTCTTCGAGGCACGCCGTTCCCAGGGGCGGCGGCAGCCCGTCGTCGAGCTGTTCACCACCCACCGGGCGCTGATCGGCAGCGTGTTCCTGTTCACCTGCGGCTACTGGTTCGCCGCGCAGATGTCCGTGTCGTTCCTGCCGACCCTGCTGGTGCAGGTGCTCGGCTCCAGCGCAGACCTGAGCACCACCGCCGAACTGATCGCCTCCGTGCTGACCATCGCCCTCATCCTGGTGCTGGCCAGGCTCGGGCAGCGGATCGGCCGCCGCCGGCTGCTGATGACCTGCTCGCTGGTCATGGCGTTCGTGGTGGCCGCGGCGTTCGCCCTGCTCGCGCTGGCACCGCGCACCGGTATGCCGCCCTGGCTGGTGGTGCTGGTGTACCTGGTGGCGAAGGTGACCCCGTCGGCGCCGCTCGGGGTGATCCTCACCTACCTCAACGAGCGCTTCCCGGCCTCCGTACGGGCCAGCGGCTACGGCATCGGCTATATGTTCGGACTGATCCTGCCCGGCCTGTACACCTTCGAACTGCTCTGGCTCAGCAAGCTGATGCCGTACGCGTACACGCCGATCGTGCTGATCGTCTTCGGCGGGCTGCTGATGCACGTCGCGGTGCGGCGCGGTCCCGAGACCAACGCCGCCGCGGTCACCGCGGGCGCGAAGGCCGTGCCCGGGGCGGCGCCCGTCACGGCGGAGGGCGCACGATGAGGCTCACCGACGACGAGAAGGCGATGCTCGACGGCGCCGAGGGGCCCGCGGTCGCAGCGGCCATGGACCTGCTGGTCCGCTACGGCGAGGCCCTCGACGCCGAACGCCTCTGCGACACCCGCAACGTCGCGGGCACCACGACCCAGCCCTCGCCCGCCAAGGCGCGGCTGGTGGCCGAGGGCGGCTGGAACCGGGCGTTCTCGGTGCTCAGCCTGGACAGCGACGAGACCCTGGACATCCCCGACATGAAGGTGCCCACCTGCCAGCTCCAGCAGGGCTTCGGGCCCGACTCGGTGGGCATCGCGCCGTACCCGCGCGAGTTCGTGGAGCTCCAGACGCAGGCCGAGGCGTTCGCCGGCCGGCGCGGCGTCAACATCCTCGCCACCTGCACTCCGTACCAGGTGGGCAATCTGCCGGTGCGCGGCGAGCACTGCGCCTGGATGGAGTCGTCCGCGGTCGTGTACTGCAACTCGGTCCTCGGCGCCCGCACCAACTGCGAGGGCGGGGCGTCCACCGGCGCGGCGAGCCTCACCGGGAAGATCCCGTACTGGGGCAACCACTGCCCGGAGAACCGCTTCGGCACGCACCTCGTCCGGGTCGAGGAGCGGGTCACGAGCTTCCTCGACTGGGGCCTGCTGGGCTACTTCACCGGTGATCTGGTCCAGGAGGGCCGCCCGGTGGTCACGGGCGACCTCGACCGCCCCGACCTGGTCGACCTCAAGCACTTCGGCGCGGCGAGCGCGTCGTCCGGCGGTGTGGAGATGTACCACATCCCGGGCGTCACCCCCGAGGCACCGAGCCTGAAGGAGGCATTCGGCGGGCGCCGCGTCCCCGAGCCGCTGGTGTACGGCGCGGCCGAGCGGCGCGCGGTGTACGAGACGCTGAACAACCAGGGCACCCGCACGGACGTCGACTTCGTGCTGCTGGGCTGCCCGCACGCGTCCGTGGACCAGATCAGGGCCGCGGCCCGCGCCCTTGAGGGCCGCCGGCTGCACTCCGGAACCCAGTTGTGGATCATGGCTCCGCGGGCCCTGAAGGACGTGGCGGACCGCAGCGGGTACACGGCCGTGATCGAGGCGGCGGGCGGCCGGGTCCTGGTCGACTCCTGCCCGGCCATGTCGCGCTCGGCGCCGCCCGGCACCAGGGTCTTCGCCACCGACTCGGCGAAACAGGCGCACTACCTGCCGGCGATCCTCGGCATCGAGGCCTGGTTCGGCACGCTGGAGGACTGCATCGACGCGGCGGTCACGGGCCGCTGGGGAGGAGAGCTGCGGTGAACGAGCGCACCTTGCGCAAGGCGGCCGAACAGAGCCCGCTGGGCCGCTCGGCCCCGTCCGCGCCGGACACCCCGGACGCACCAGACACACCGGACGCACCGGAGCCCTTCGTCCTGCACGGCCGGAAGGTCGTCGGCGGAGTGGTGGAGGGCGAGGCGCTGGTCTCGCAGGAGACGATCTCGGGCTGGGGCGGCATCGACCCGGCCGCGGGCACGGTCATCGAACGCCGGCACGAGCTCTTCGGCGTCTGCTTCACCGGAAAGATCCTGGTCTTCCCCGGCGCGAAGGGCTCGTCCGGGTGGTCCGGCTTCTTCCAGACCACCCGCCTGATGGGCACCGCACCGCTCGGCATGATCTTCACGGTCAACACCACCAAGTCCGCCCTCGGTGCCGTGGTCACCCGCGTCCCGGCGCTCACCGACCTGGACCGGGACCCGGTCGCCGCCATCCGCACCGGCGACTGGCTGCGCCTGGACGCGGACGCCGGGACCGTGGAGGTCACGCCGCGCGGCGCCGCCCCCGGCCCAAAGGTCTGAGGGCCGCCACGCGGTGGTCGGGCGGGGCCGCGGCCGAGGAGGGCCGCCGCGTCTTCGAAGGGCGTGGGCGCACCCCGTCCGCCCGGCACCGCGATCCTGCCTCCCCCGGGCAGGTGACGCGGTTCACCACCGGGGCGGAACATTCCGGGGCGGTACACGGTTCTTGTGTGTGCGGGTGCGGAGGGGACAGTGTCCCCGGGCCTCACCTCAAGCCCGTGGGGAAGATCGTTCGGCTGAAGCCCCACGGAGCCGTTCGCCGCGAGGCGACCGCCCTTCGCAGCCCGCGCACGATGACCCCGGCCAGTCCCCCGCTGACCGGGGTCTTCCCTGTCCCGGCGCCCCTCCTGCCCCGGCGTCCCTCGGTCCGCCCGGCAGGCGTCAGCCCGCCCGATGGCACCGACCCGCCGGGAAGGCATCAGCCCTCCCGGAAGACCGTCCCGGCCTGCCGGCGGCGCTCCTCCTCCAGCGTGTTCCGCTGCCGCCGGGCCCGTTCGAGCAGGTCGTCGAGGCGCCGGTGGTCGAGGCGCCCCGTGCCGTCGGGGAGCCGGCGCAGCGTCTCCCACATGGCGGCCTTGCCGTCCACCCCCAGCCGCAGGGCCTCCAGCTCCAGCATCGAGCTGAGCGGCGAACGGCGCACCAGGCGCCCGTTGCTCTTCAGCCGTCCGAGCCGCTCCCCGGCCATGCCCGCGCAGATCTTGTAGCGGCGCACCGGCACGTCGAGCCGTCCCATGATCTCCAGGAGGCTCCTGCGGTCCTCCGCGATCTCGGTGCCGATCGGCTCCAGGGTCCGGGCGAGTGCCGACCCGCGCTGCGTCCGCACGATGTGCCCGGCGCGTTCGACGGCGGCGGTGGCACCGGCGAGGTGGTCGTTCAGATAGATGCCGAGCAGGTCCGAGGGGGTGGGCGGAAACTGCCGCCCGCGGACGCGGACCCTGCCGGTGCCCCGGGTGTCGTTCATCGCGTTGCCCTCCTGCGTTGCCGTGCCAAAGGGCCGGTCCGGTCCGGAGGTCCGGCCGGCCCGCCCCGACCGGTGGTCCAGGGCGGGTACCCCCGGGGCCCGGGGTCACCCACGCTCCGCACGGGGGAGCCGCACGCAGCACGCAGCACGCAGCACGCAGCACGCGGAAAGCGACAAGCCGCAAGCCGCAAGCCACCGGACGGCACCGGTCCCCCGGGCTGCCGTCCGCGGTCTCAACGGTCGGAACCCTGGTCCCGCCCCCGCCCCTCGCGGTCCTCCAGGGCACTGATCGCCGAAGCCGTCAGGCTCATGGTGATGTGGTCGCGCATGAGGCGCGCCGCCTCCTCGCCGTCGCCGTCGATCACGAGCGTGGCGATCCGGTGGTGTTCGCCGAGGTCGCGGGTGCGGGGGTCGTCACCGGGGGGCAGTTCGAGCCCGAGCCTGCGGTAGCGGTCGGACTTGTCCCACAGGTCGTCCAGGAAGCGGATCAGGACGTCGTTGTGGGAGGCCGCGTAGAGCGCGCGGTGGACGGCGCGGTGCGCCGCGAGGGCCTCCTCGCCCCACTGCCGGGTGACCGGCAGCAGGTTCTCCAGGGCGGTCCGGATGGCGGTGACGTCCTGGGGCGTCCTGTGGGCGGCCGCGAGCTGCACCGCGGTGGGGTCCAGCGAGAGGCGGACCTCGAAGAGCTCACGGGCCTCGGCGGAGTTGATGGCCGCCACCCGTACGTCGCGGTGCGTCTCGACGTCGACCAGGCCCTCGCTGCTGAGCCGTCTGACGGCCTCGCGCAGCGGGGTGATGCTCATGTTCAGGGACTCGGCGAGCTCGTACTGGGCCAGTCGTGAGCCGGGCGCCAGGGCGCCGGAGAGGATCCGGCCGCGAAGCTCCGCATAGGCGAGGTCACTTTTGCTCAGGAAGAGGTTCGTCGTCCCAGCCATGCGATCCCGGTGTTCCCTTCCCTCACGCGACCAGCCTTGACACCACGCGAGCAGGCACCCGACTCTAGCAGCCGTCGCAACTTATAAGATATGAGAAAACCGGACACCATGAAGATCACCGCCGTGCACGAGGGCACCGTCCCGATCAGCTCGTCGATCCGCCACGCATGGATCGACTTCAGCGCGATGGACTGCTCGATCGTGGCGGTCGTCAGTGATGTCATCCGTGACGGGAAGCCGGTCGTCGGCTACGGCTTCGACTCGAACGGCCGCTACGGCGCGGGCGAGATCCTGCGCCGGCGCATCATCCCCCGGCTGCTCGCCGCCCCCTCCGAGGACCTCCTGGACGAGCGGGGCGAGCTGGATCCCGCCCGGGCGTGGGAGGTGATGACGCGCAACGAGAAGCCCGGCGGGCACGGCGAGCGCTCGGTGGCCGTCGGCGTCGTGGACATGGCGCTCTTCGACCTCGCCGCGAAGATCGCGGAGCAGCCGCTGTACCGGTACCTGTCCGACCGCCACGGCGACGGCCGTCCCGACGACTCCGTCTTCGTCCACGCCGCCGGCGGCTACTACGCGCCGGGCATGACCCTGGGGGACCTGAAGGACGAGATGCGCGGCTTCCTGGACCTCGGCTACCGCGTGGTGAAGATGAAGATCGGCGGCGCGGACCCGGCCGAGGACCTGCGCCGCATCGAGGCCGTCCTCGACGTGCTCGACGGCGACGGCTCCCGGCTGGCCGTCGACGTCAACGGCCGCTTCGACCTGGCCACCGCCCTGGAGTACGGGCGCGCCATCGAGCCCTACGGCCTGTTCTGGTACGAGGAGAACACGGCGGGCGAGCAGGCCGCGCCGCTGACCGGCGGCCTCAGGGCACTGTCCGACGTCGTCTTCCGGATCGTCGGCTGGGTGATGCGGCTCGCGCCGTTCGGCACCTTCGGCGCGCTGGCCACCGTCGTGGCCACCTACGGCGCCGAGAGCCTGAAGCAGCTCGGCCACCTGATCGTCCTGTTCACCGCGGTCTGCGTACGTCGTCGTCGTGCTCGGCCTGGTCGTGCGGGCCTGCGGGCTCGGCCTGTTCGCCCTGATGCGCCACCTCAAGGCGGAGCTGCTGGTGGCGCTCAGCACCTGTTCCAGCGAGGCCGTACTGCCGGGAGTGGTCCGCAAGCTGGAGGCACTCGGCGCGGGGCGCCCGGTGGTCGGGATCGTGATCCCGTCCGGTTTCTCGTTGAACCTGGACGGCTCCGCGGTGTACCTGACGATGGCGTCGCTGTTCCTGGCCCAGGCGCTCGGCATCGACCTGTCCTGGCAGCAGCAGCTCGTCATGGTCGGTGTCATGATGCTCACCAGCAAGGGCACGGCGGGCATCGCCGGGGGCGCGTTCCTCGTCCTGGCCAGCACCATCACCGCCGTCGGCCACATTCCGCTGGCCGCCCTGCCCCTGATCGTCGGCATCGACCGCATCCTCGACGAGGGGCGCGTCTTCATCAACGTCCTGGGCAACGCCGTCGCCACGATCGTGATCGGCAAGTGGGAACACGACTTCGACGCGGACCGCGCACGCACGATCCTGCACCCGGCGGAGCGGTCCGGCTCCCGGGGGCCCGGGCCGGCGGAGCGGACGGGCGCGGCCGGCTGACCCGCTGCCGCGGCGTGCGTGGCGCAGGGGCGCGGGCGGCCGCGCGGCGAGGCTCCGGCACGACCGGCGCACCGCCACCGGCCCGAAGGGGCGGGCCCTGCCGTCCCCGGGCCGCCGGGGGCGGCCCACGGAAGCGGGGAACGCCATGAGGGGAGTGCTCACCGGCTTCGCCGCGATCGGCGCGGTGATAGCCGTCGGCTACGTGCTGGGCCGCCGCGCCCACCTCGGCCGGGACGGCAAGGAGGTGCTCACCCGGCTCGCCTTCCACGTCGCCACCCCGGCCCTGCTGTTCACCACACTGGCCAGGGCCGACCTCTCCGTGATCCTCTCCGAACGGCTCCTGGTCACCGCGCTGAGCACCGCGGCCGTCGCGGCGGCCTTCGTCGCGGTCGGCGCGCTACGGGGCTGGGGCGCGGGCCGCACCACCATCGGCGCCCTGTGCTCCAGTTACGTCAACGCCGGCAACCTCGGTGTCCCGATCGCCGTCTACGTCCTCGGCGACGCGGCCCTGGTCGCGCCCGTGCTGCTCTTCCAGCAGATCGTCATGACACCCCTCGCCCTGACCGTGCTCGACCTCACCCGGCCGGGCTCGGGCGGGAGCGTGCCGCTGTGGCGCCGGCTGACCACACCGCTGCGCAACCCCATGGCGGCGGGCTCGCTGTCCGGAGTGGCGGTCGCCGCCTGCGGCTGGACCGTCCCCGGCCCGGTGCTGGCCCCGCTGACCCTGATCGGCAACATGTCCGTGCCCGCCGTGCTGCTCGCCTTCGGCATCTCGCTGCGCGGCAGCGCCCTGCCCGTCCGCGGCCCGGAGCGGCACCCGGTCGTGCTCTCCGCCCTGCTCAAGTGCGTCGTCCAGCCGCTCGTCGCCTGGGCCCTGGCAGCCGGGCCGTTCGGCCTGCACGGCCCCGCCCTGCTGGACGTGGTGGTGACGTCGGCGCTGCCCGCCGCGCAGAACCTCTTCACCTACGCGACCCGGTACCGGGTCGCCGAGGAACTCGCCCGTGAGTCGATCCTGGTCTCCACGATCGCGTCCGTACCGGTGCTGTTCGCGGTGGCCGCGCTGCTGGGGTGAGCCCGGACGGGCACCCCGCCGCGGTGCCGTCCGCCCGTCCCCGGGGCCACACGGTGCCGCGTCGGGGACGGGCGCACTGCCCGCTCGCGCCGGCCGGACGACATCCGCCTCGGGAGCCGCCGGGGGCTCACAACTGCCGTGCGACCTCCGTCGCCCAGTACGTCAGGATCATGTTCGCGCCGGCCCGCTTGATGCCGAGCAGCGCCTCCGCGATCGCCCGGTCCCGGTCGATCCAGCCGCGTTGCGCGGCCGCCTCGATCATCGCGTACTCGCCGGAGATCTGGTACGCGGCCACGGGCACGTCCGTGCTGTCCGCGACCCTGGCGAGGATGTCCAGGTAGGGGCCCGCGGGCTTCACCATCACCATGTCGGCGCCCTCCTCCAGGTCGAGGGCGAGCTCGCGCAGCGACTCGCGGACGTTGGCCGGGTCCTGCTGGTACGTCTTGCGGTCGCCCTTCAGCGACGAGGCGACGGCCTCGCGGAACGGCCCGTAGAAGGCCGAGGAGTACTTGGCGGTGTACGCGAGGATCGCCACGTCCTCGTGGTCCGCCTGGTCGAGCGCGGCGCGGATCACGCCGATCTGCCCGTCCATCATCCCGCTCGGACCCACCACGTGGGCGCCGGCGTCCGCCTGGACCCGCGCCATCTCGGCGTACCGCTCCAGGGTGGCGTCGTTGTCGACCCGGCCGTGCTCGTCGAGGACGCCGCAGTGGCCGTGGTCGGTGAACTCGTCGAGGCACAGGTCGGACATCACGATCAGGTCGTCGCCGACCTCGGCGCGCACGTCGCGCAAGGCGACCTGGAGGATGCCGTCCGGATCGGTGCCCGCGGAGCCGTTGGCGTCCTTCTTGTCCTCCTCCGGCACCCCGTACAGCATGATCCCGGAGACCCCGGCCGCCACGGCCTCGGCGGCGGCCTTGCGCAGGGTGTCCCGGGTGTGCTGGTACACACCCGGCATCGAGGCGATCTCCACCGGAGCCGTGAGGCCCTCTTTCACGAAGGCGGGCAGGATGAGGTCGGCGGGGTGCAGGCGAGTCTCCGCGACCATCCGCCGCATCACCGCGGAGCGGCGCAGCCGCCGGGGCCGCGCCGCGGGGAAGGATCCGTACGTCGTCATGCCCTCCACGCTACGCCCGGCGCGGTCCTGCTTTTGCCGACGCCGTGTCGGCCCCTGAACGGCCGCTGAACGGTCCCCCGGGCGGCCCCGGCGGCCCGGGCGGTCCCGGTCCGAGGCCGCGGACTCAGGGCCGCGTCCTGTGGGTCGGGTGCCGCGGACGGACCGGATCGGCAGTCGCGAGAGCGCCCCGGCCCCGGCCCACCGGCCCGCGCGGCGGGCGTGTGTCCGGCGCGGCGCCGCAGGTGCCGGGTGGGCCGTCGTCCCGAAGGGCCCCGCCGGCGCAGGCAAAGGGATACGGGAAGCGGAAGGGGAAGGGGGAAGGGGAGGAGGGAGGACAAGGGAGGGGAAGCCCACACGGACGGCGGGATCGCATGGGCGACGGGAGCAGAGGCGCGGGCAACCCGGACGCGTGGACGACGAGACGCACGCGCGGGCAACCCGGACGCATGGGCGACAGAACGCAGGCACAAGCAGCGCAGACGCATAGGCGACAGGACGCACACGCAGGCAGCACAGACGCATAGGCGACAGGGCGCGGGAGGCACAGGGGCGGCCCCGGGAACGCCGTACGGCCCGCACCGTGGCTCAGGTGCGGGCCGTACGCGGCACGCACGTGGTGCGGCCCTCGGCGGCAGGGCGCCGCCGGACGCCTACGGAGTCGTCCGCCGGCGCCGGGAACCGGGCCGGCGCTCACTCGGCCGGGTCACCGGATCGCCGGCCTCCATCGCCGCCTCGCGGCGTCCCGTGCCGAACTCCGCCAGTGCCTCCGCGAGCCGGTGCACGGACGGTTCGGGAGACATCACGTCCACCCGCAGCCCGTGCTCCTGGGCCGTCTTGGCCGTGGCGGGGCCGATGCACGCGATCACGGTGACGTTGTGCGGCTTGCCCGCGATGCCGACGAGGTTGCGCACCGTCGACGACGAGGTGAACAGGACCGCGTCGAAGCCGCCGCCCTTGATCGCCTCACGGGTCTCCGCGGGCGGCGGCGACGCGCGGACCGTGCGGTACGCGGTGACGTCATCGACCTCCCAGCCCAACTCGACGAGGCCCGCGACCAGTGTCTCCGTGGCGATGTCGGCACGCGGCAGGAACACCCGGTCGATCGGGTCGAAGACCGGGTCGTACGGCGGCCAGTCCTCCAGCAGGCCCGCGGCACTCTGCTCGCCGCTCGGCACCAGGTCCGGCTTCACACCGAAGGCGACCAGCGCCTTCGCGGTCTGCTCACCCACCGCCGCGACCTTGATCCCGGCGAACGCGCGCGCGTCGAGCCCGTACTCCTCGAACTTCTCGCGCACCGCCTTGACCGCGTTCACCGAGGTGAAGGCGATCCACTCGTAGCGCCCCGTGACCAGGCCCTTGACGGCGCGCTCCATCTGCTGCGGGGTGCGCGGCGGCTCGACGGCGATCGTCGGGACCTCGTGCGGCACGGCGCCGTAGGAGCGCAACTGGTCGGAGAGCGACGCGGCCTGCTCCTTCGTCCGCGGCACGAGCACCTTCCAGCCGAACAGCGGCTTGGACTCGAACCAGGAGAGCTGTTCGCGCTGGGCCGCCGCGGACCGCTCGCCGACCACGGCTATCACCGGCCTGGCGCCGTCCGGCGAGGGCAGCACCTTCGCCTGCTTGAGGGTCTGCGCGATGGTGCCGAGCGTCGCGGTCCAGGTGCGCTGCCGCGTGGTCGTGCCCGCGATGGTGACGGTCAGCGGCGTGTCGGGCTTGCGGCCCGCGGCCACCAGCTCACCGGCCGCCGCGGCCACCGTCTCCAGGGTGGCGGAGACGACGACGGTGCCGTCCGACGCGCCGACCTCGGTCCAGCAGCGTTCGGGGGCGGTGCGCGCGTCGACGAACCGAACGTCCGTGCCCTGCGCGTCCCGCAGCGGCACTCCCGCGTAGGCGGGCACCCCGACCGCGGTGGCGATGCCGGGCACCACCTCGAAGGGCACGCCTCCCGCGGCGCAGACCAGCATCTCGTCGGCGGCGGTGGTGTCGAGGCCGGGGTCGCCGACGACCGCACGGACGACCCGCTTGCCGCCCCGCGCGGCCGCCATGACAAGATTGGCCGCATCCCTCAAAGCAGGGACACCAGCGGTTTTTGACGCGCCGTCAACAGGCGAGCCGTTGAGGACCGCGGGCTGGGGCGCGCCCGTTTCGCCGGCGTCGGCCGTGCCCGGGCCTGCGGCAGGGTCGGTGCCCGTGCGGGCCTCCGGCTGTGCCGCCGTGGCCGTGTCCCAGACGGTGATGCCGGCCCTGGTGTGCGTCCGGACCACATCGAGCACGTCCGGCTCGGCGATCAGCACATCAGCGTTGGCCAGCGCCTCTACGGCGCGTAGCGTCAGCAGTCCCGGATCCCCGGGCCCGGCGCCGAGGAAGGTGACGTGCCCCTGTGCGGTGCCGGGCTGCCTCGCGGCGCCGGGGCCGCGAGGGGTGGCCCTTCCGTTCGGGGCCGCGCCGCCGCGGGCGGAGTGGGTGGGATGGTTCGAGGTGGTGGGGCTCAAAGTGCTCGCTCCCCCATCAGACCGGCCGCGCCCTTTGCGAGCATCCCGGCCGCGAGCTCACGGCCGAGCGCCACTGCCTGGTCGTGTGACTCGGGCACGGGACCGGTGGTGGACAACTGCACCAGCGTGGTGCCGTCGGTGGTGCCGACGACGCCGCGCAGGCGCATTTCCTTGACAATCTGCCCGTCGGCCAGCAGGTCGGCCAGCGCGCCCACAGGTGCGCTGCAACCGGCCTCCAGGGCGCCGAGCAGGGACCGCTCCGCGGTCACGGCGGCCCGCGTGTACGGGTCGTCGAGCTCGCCGAGCACGGCGGCGAGGGGGGCGTTCCACGCCGCGCACTCGACCGCCAGCGCCCCCTGGCCGGGGGCGGGCAGAACGGTGTCGACCGACAGGAAGTCGGTGACCTCGGACAGCCGGCCGAGGCGGCTGAGCCCGGCGGCGGCCAGGACGACGGCGTCCAGTTCACCGCTGTGCACCAGGCCGATCCTGGTGTCGACGTTGCCGCGCACCGGCACGGCCTCGATCACCGTGCCGTGCTCGCGTGCGCAGGCGTTGAGCTGGGCCATCCGGCGCGGCGACCCGGTGCCGATCCTGGCGGGCCGGGGCCCGTCGGCGGTCAGGCCCGCGAAGGTGAGGCCGTCGCGCGCGACCAGCACGTCGCGCGGGTCCTCGCGACGCGGCACGGCGGCCAGCGTCAGCCCCTCGGGCTGGGTGGTCGGCAGGTCCTTCAGGGAGTGCACCGCGAGGTCCACCTCACCGCGCAGCACCGCGTCCCGCAGGGCGGTCACGAAGACGCCCGTGCCGCCGATCTGCGCAAGCTGCTCGCGCGAGGTGTCCCCGTAGGTGGTGATCTCCACCAGTTCGACGGGTCGGCCCGTCGCCTTGCGTATCGCCTCGGCCACCAGCCCCGACTGGGCCAGGGCGAGCTTGCTGCGTCTGGTCCCCAGCCGCAGCGCGCCCGGGTGCGCACCCCCGCCGGGGGCCCCGGGACCCTGCCCGGGAGGACCCGGAGTCGGGGGGATGTCCCCCGGGATAATGCCGTCGGTCATGCTCGCCCTCGGTTCTTGCCGTCGTTGACGTCGGCGTCGTTCAGATCGTTCCGCTCGGCCCGGGAGACGGAGGCGACCGTCTCCGGATCCAGGTCGAACAGGGTCCGCAGCGCGTCCGCGTACCCGGCGCCGCCGGGCTCGGCCGCAAGCTGTTTGACCCGTACGGTCGGCGCGTGCAGCAGTTTGTCGACGACGCGCCGCACGGTCTGGGTGATCTCCGCGCGTTGCTTACCGTCGAGCTCCGGCAACCGTCCGTCCAGACGGGCGATCTCGCCGGCCACCACATCGGCGGCCATGGTACGCAGTGCGACGACCGTCGGGGTGATGCGCGCGGCACGCTGGGCGGCGCCGAAGGCCGCGACCTCGTCGGAGACGATGACGCGCACCTGGTCCACATCGGCCGCCATCGGGGCGTCCGCGGAGGCCGCGGCCAGCGACTCGATGTCGACGAGCCGGACCCCGGCGATCCGGTGCACCTCGGCGTCGACGTCGCGCGGCATGGCGAGGTCGAGCAGTGCGAGCACCGGCGGACGGTGCGCGGCCGGCCCTTCCGGCCTGGGCCCGCGGCGCTCGGGCACCCGGCCGGCGGCGGCCGCGGCGGCCAGCGCGACGATGGTCTCGGCGTCGGCTGCCGGATCGTGCACCACGGGGGCCGTCCGACCTGCGGCGGGACCCCCTATGCCCTTGTCGACCCAGGCGGCGTGCTGTTCGAGCGCGGCGGCGTCCATACCGGCCACGGCCGCCTCGCCCTGCACGGAGAAGCCCGCGGCGGCCTCCTGCACGGCGGCCATGTCGACGGGGCAGGCGTCCTTGCCCGCGGGGCCCGCGGCCTCCTGCGGGCCCGCCGCGTGCCCCGTCCGGCCGTCCGGGACGGCGCCGCGGACGGCGGCAGCGCCATCGCCGCCGGCAGCGCCCGGTCCCGCGGCACCGGGCGGCAGGCGGTCGGCGACGGCCGCCGCGACGGCCTCGGCGGTGAGTACGAGCCCGGTGGCGCCGGTACAGGACACCACCACGTCGGCACGTGTCAGCTCGTCGGCGACCCGGTCCATGCGGACCGCGCGGGCCGCCGCCCTGGTGCCGCCGTGCGGACCGGGGCCCTCGCCGACGCTCTCGCTGAGGATCCGGGCGAGGCGCTTGGCGCGGGCGTGCGTGCGGTTGGCGATGACGACCTCGGCGACGCCCGCCCTGGAAAGCGTGGCCGCGGCCAGCGACGACATCGAGCCCGCGCCGATCACCAGGGCCCGCTTGCCCGCGGCCCAGGCGCGCACCGCGGCCTCGGCGCCCGGGCCGGCGCCCGCGAGCTGCTCAAGGCCGAAGGTGACGAGCGACTGGCCCGCACGGTCGATCCCGGTCTCGGAGTGCGCCCGCTTGCCGACCCGCAGCGCCTGCTGGAAGAGGTCGTTGAGGAGGCGGCCCGCGGTGTGCAGCTCCTGCGCGGTGGCCAGCGCGTCCTTGATCTGCCCGAGGATCTGGCCCTCGCCGACCACCATCGAGTCCAGGCCGCAGGCCACCGAGAACAGGTGGTGAACGGCCCGGTCCTCGTAGTGCACGTACAGGTACGGAGTGAGTTCGTCGAGGCCCACACCGCTGTGCTGGGCGAGCAGCGTGGACAGCTCGGAGACCCCGGCGTGGAACTTGTCGACGTCCGCGTACAGTTCGATGCGGTTGCAGGTGGCGAGCACCGCGGCGGCCGCGGCCGGCTCCGCCTCGACGGTGTCGTGCAGCAGCTTGGCGGCGGCGTCCGCGGAGAGCGCGGCGCGCTCCAGCACGCTCACCGGCGCGCTGCGGTGGCTCAGTCCGACGACGAGCAGGCTCATGCCGGCATCACGGCGGGGACGTCCCCGTCGGGCCCCTTCGGGCTCGCTCCCGGCACCGCCCCGGCCACCGGGCCCTGTGCGGCGTTCGCACCGGGCCCCGCGGCCTCCGCGGCCGGTGCGACGGTTGCGGCCACGGCCTGGCCGGTGTCCCGCGGCGGGCGCTCGTCCCGGTCCGCGCGCTCGTCGCGCTCCTCGCCGTTCTTGCGCTGCTCGTGGAAGGCGAGGATCTGCAACTCGATGGAGAGGTCGACCTTGCGGACGTCGACGCCGTCCGGCACGGACAGGACCGTCGGCGCGAAGTTCAGGATGGAGGTCACGCCCGCGGCCACCAGCCGGTCGCACACCTGCTGGGCCGCACCGGCCGGGGTGGCGATCACGCCGATGGACACCCCGCTGTCGTGAATGATCGTTTCGAGCTGGTCGGTGTGCTGCACCGGGATGCCCGCGACCGGCTTGCCGGCCATCGCCGGATCGGCGTCGATCAGTGCGGCGACCCGGAAGCCGCGGGAGGCGAATCCGCCGTAGTTCGCGAGGGCCGCGCCGAGGTTTCCGATGCCGACGATGACAACCGGCCAGTCCTGGGTGAGGCCGAGCTCGCGGGAGATCTGGTAGACGAGGTACTCGACGTCGTAGCCGACACCGCGCGTCCCGTAGGAGCCGAGGTAGGAGAAGTCCTTGCGCAGCTTGGCGGAGTTGACGCCGGCGGCGGCCGCCAGCTCCTCGGAGGAGACCGTGGGAACCGAGCGCTCCGACAGTGCGGTGAGCGCCCTCAGGTACAGCGGAAGCCTGGCGACGGTGGCCTCGGGAATCCCTCGGCTGCGGGTCGCCGGTCGGTGCGTTCGGCCTGTTGCCACGATGCTCCTGCGGGTAGAGCGGGGCTGTGGGCGGTCATACGTCCCAGGACCGCCCCGTCGTATGCAGGCTATGTCTTTGTGAACGCGTGCACAAAGATTGTGTCCGAATTGCCCGGCCAACGTGACCGGGGTCACGCGCCCTCGGGACGGGCGCGGGAAACCGCCACCCGGGCGGCTTCGTTCCTCAACTGATGGGGGCAAAGCCGTACACACTCCTCACGATCCTCGCCCCCGAGATCAGACCGCCTTCGATCGTAAGCGGCTTCCGGGCCGTCGTACGCCCTCGTACCGTGACTGTTCCATCACGACGCAGGTCAGCGCTTGTCCGCGATGCGTCAACACTGTCCGCGATACGAGACGCCGCGGTACGGGACGCCGCGAACCGAGACGCACCGCCTACGTGGTGAGCGCGCGGCGCAGCCGGTCCGGGTCGACCCGCCAGAAGTCGTGCTGCGCGCCGTCCACCAGCACGACCGGGATCTGCTCCCAGTACCGGCGGTGCAGCTCCTCGTCCTGGGTGATGTCGCGCTGCTCCCAAGTGGCCCCGAGCTCGGCGCAGACCTTCTCGACCACCGCCTGCGCGTCATCGCACAGATGACAGCCGGGCTTGCGTACCAGCGTGACGACCCGCTCCTCGGGGGGCTTCTTCCCGGGTCGCCGGAACATGGGGCTCATGGTTCCATTCTGACCCCACCGCGCACGCATTCGACGTTTCGTCGCGGAGAGTTCACGCACCCCGGATCCGGCCGTCTCCGGAGCGCCGCGCGAACTGGCTATGCTCACGTCATGTCCGCTCTAGGATGGCTCCCCCACCGCAGGCGCCCCGCCACCGCGCGGAGCGTGCTCGCCGGCGAGGCCTCGGCCGAGGCAGCGCGCAAGTCCTCCCGGGAACAGGAGGACACCGCGGCGCCCTTCCCCGTCGCCGGCGACGAACGGGCCGCCGCCTTCTTCGACCTGGACAACACCGTGATGCAGGGCGCCGCGCTCTTCCACTTCGGTCGCGGCCTGTACAAGCGGAAGTTCTTCCAGCGGCGCGAACTGGCCCGGTTCGCCTGGCAGCAGGCGTGGTTCCGGGTGGCCGGGGTCGAGGATCCGGAGCATATGCAGGACGTCCGGGAGTCCGCCCTCTCGATCGTCAAGGGGCACCGGGTCGCCGAGCTGATGTCCATCGGCGAGGAGATCTACGACGAGTACCTTGCCGGGCGGATCTGGCCCGGCACGCGCGCGCTCGCGCAGGCCCACCTGGACGCGGGGCAGCGGGTGTGGCTGGTCACCGCCGCGCCGGTGGAGACGGCCACCATCATCGCCCGCAGGCTCGGCCTGACCGGAGCGCTCGGCACCGTCGCCGAGTCCGTCGACGGCGTGTACACCGGCAAGCTGGTCGGCGAGCCGCTGCACGGCCCCGCCAAGGCCGAGGCGGTGCGGGCGCTCGCCGTCGCCGAGTCACTGGACCTGTCGCGCTGCGCCGCCTACAGCGACTCGCACAACGACATCCCGATGCTCTCCCTCGTCGGCCACCCGCACGCCATCAACCCCGACGGCAAGCTGCGCAGACACGCCCGCGAACACGACTGGCGGCTGCGCGACTACCGCACGGCCCGCAAGGCAGCGAAGGTCGGCATCCCCGCGGCCGCGGGCGTGGGCGCGGTGGCGGGCGGCACGGCCGCCGCCATCGCCCTCTCCCGCCGCCGCCACTGAACCGCACCCCGGCAGGGGCCGGGGAAGCGGTACGCGGTACGGGCGGGGCTCCCCGGCGGACGGCCCGAAGGCGGGCGGAGCCCGGGCTGAAGGGGGCCGCAGGCCGACGGGGCGGAGCGGTGTTCACGCTCCGTGCACCCCGCACCCGGCGTCCGTACGGAGTACAAGCGCCCGCTCCGTTCGGCCCAACACCGGGGCGGCCGCATGCGTCCGTACGGCGCAAGGGCACACAATCCGACACAAGCACGGACACGCCGCAATCTTGCTGCTTCACCCCCGCACGCCCCCCGCCAGTCGCGTTGGTACCACTCGACCACAACACACCTCGGAACCAGACCGAACCTGAACCAAAACGATCAACATTCGGTCACCGATTGCTACTTAAACGGTCGTCGATCGATAACAGAAGCGACGGAACCGATACTTTGAGCAACTGGGTGTAGTGCTGCCTGTACGAAGCGTTATTCTCCTCAGACGAATACCGGTACCCACGCGTCGCCACGACGGGTGAATGGTCCCGTACTGCACGTGATGGAAGCTCTGCCTCTGGGAGTCTTGTGTACCCACACGTCGGGGTTGACGCCTCGGGCCTGGCTACGCTGCGCGACACAGTCCTCGACTGTCTGCGCGGCTTCGTCCCCACCGTCCGCACGGCGTACGCCGCCCCCACCGCGTACGCCGTGCCCGCCGCCCCCACCCGTACCGCGCCCCACCCCACCGGGCCCACCGGGCCGTGCTACGCCCTGGCCGACGGCAGCGCGGCCGTCGGCCGCCGAGGCCGTGCCACCCAGGCCGCCGCCCCCACCACCACGCGGCGCCCGGCCGCCGACAGCGACAGCGCCCGGATGATGGAGCTGGTCGAGCGCGCCCAGGCCGGCGAGGCCGAGGCGTTCGGGCGCCTCTACGACCAGTACAGCGACACCGTCTACCGCTACATCTACTACCGCGTCGGCGGCAAGGCCACCGCCGAGGACCTGACCAGCGAGACCTTTCTGCGCGCACTGCGCCGCATCGGCACCTTCACCTGGCAGGGCCGCGACTTCGGCGCCTGGCTCGTCACCATCGCCCGCAACCTGGTCGCCGACCACTTCAAGTCCAGCCGCTTCCGCCTGGAAGTCACCACCGGCGAGATGCTCGACGCCAACGAGGTCGAGCGCAGCCCCGAGGACTCCGTCCTCGAATCCCTGTCCAACGCCGCCCTGCTCGACGCGGTGCGCCGTCTCAACCCCCAGCAGCAGGAGTGCGTGACCCTGCGCTTCCTCCAGGGCCTCTCCGTCGCCGAGACGGCCCGCGTCATGGGGAAGAACGAAGGCGCCATCAAGACCCTCCAGTACCGCGCGGTCCGCACCCTCGCCCGCCTCCTCCCCGACGACGCCCGCTGAGCCGCCCCACCCGGTCCCCGCGGCGCCCGGGGCAGACCACCCCACAGCACCCGGCACCCCCGCCAAGCCCACCACCCTCTCCGCCCCCACCACTCTCACGACCCTCATCACCCTCATCACCCTCATCACCGCCACCGTCCCCGCACGGCCCAGCCTCCCACCGAGGCCGCCCGGGCACCCGCCCTCCCGTCACCCACCGCCTCCCACCCGGTACGGACGGAAACCGCTCACACGGAGAGCAATTGCCAATTCACTTACGGTGAAAGACACTTGGCGGCACGATCCGATCATCTTTCGTCCGTAACCCATGTGCCGCGCCACTCGTTGTGCGAGATGCAGGCTCCCTGCGGTTGCACGCCCTCTGCCCAGGCTCACTCGATCGTGTGAGCCTGGTCGGGCGCTGCAACCCCCAGGACCCCCTGGGGAGTCGACCGTCATGACGAGAGGAGGTGCCGCCAGTGATCGCGAACGTATCGGCACACCGGCGGGCGAACGCCTTCGCCCAGGCCCTGGAGGAGCGATCCGCCCGGGGCACCGCTGCCGAGCGCCCCGAAGAGCCGGGCGAACGCACCGAGCAGAGCTGCATGTTGGCCCTGGCCGGCAGTCTCGCCGACCTGCCGAGGCCGGAGCTGGAGCGCGACGTCAAGGCCGTCCAGCGCGCACGGCTCGTCGCCGCCATGGAGGCCCTGGAGCACGGCGGCACGGCCCCGGGCGAGGCCACCGACCCCGCCGTTCCCGAGCAGCGCTCCGCCGGGCGGAAGTCCCACCGGGCCAGGCCGCTGCGCGGGCTGCGCCCCCGGACCCGCCTCACCAAGGGGCTCGCCGCGGGCGGGCTCACCGTAGGGGTGGCCGCGGGAGCCTTCGGCGGCGTCGCCGCGGCCAGCACCGACGCGCTCCCCGGCGACTCCCTCTACGGCCTCAAGCGCGGCATGGAGGACGTCAGGCTCGGCCTCGCCGACAGCGACTCCACCCGAGGCGAGATCTACCTCGGCCAGGCATCCACCCGGCTGAACGAGGCCCGCAGGCTCATGGAGCGAGGCCGCTCGGGCCCCCTCGACACGGAGTCCGTCTCGGAGGTCAGGCACGCCCTGTCCGGCATGCGGCACGACGCCTCCGAAGGCCACCGCCTGCTCTTCGCCGCCTACCGGCGCGACGGCTCGCTGGCGCCCATCCAGGCCCTGTCCTCGTTCTCCCAGTCGCACCGCGATAGCTGGACCGCCCTGCGCGACAAGCTTCCCGTCCAGCTCGGCGACGTCCGCGACCAGGTCACCTCGGTCTTCGACGCCATAGACCAGGAAGTGGACCCGCTCCGCCCGCTGCTGCCGCGCACCCCCACCCAGGGCCCCGGCTCGCGGCGGCCCTCCGGCGGCCAGGGCTCCGGCGGCCCGTCCGGCTCGGGCAACCCCGAGCCCTCGACGCCCGGCGGTTCCAGGAGCGGCGACCGGGACCGCACCAGTGGCCCCGAGCCGTCCACCTCGGGGTCCGGCACCGGCGGCGGCATCCTCGGCAGCTCCCCCGGCGGCATCCTCACCCCGCCGACCGGCGACATCGACCCCCCGAGCCCCTCGGCCAAGGGCGGCAGGAGCACCACGCCCGAGCCCGACATCACCCTGCCGCCCCTCCTCCCCGGAGTCCTGGGGCTCGGCATCGACGGCCAGGGCGGCCAGGAGAAGTAACCGGACCCGGTGCGCACCGGCGCCCGGCACGGCACGGGGCCACCGTCCACCAGAGGGCGGTGGCCCCGGCGCGTCCCGCCTCGTCCGGCCCCCGATCCCCTCCGCAACTCCAAGTCCGTCGGCCCGGGGTGGCGTTACCATGAGGGGATGTCGGGGCGGGGGGCACGCGGCGCAGCGTTCGTCCTCGGCGTGCTCGCCCTGATCGCACTGGGCATCTACTCGGCGTTCGGCGACGTGCACGGCCAGGGCAGAGCGCACCTCTCGCTCGCCATCGCCCTGATCGTGACCTCGATCCTGCTGCTGGCCTGGCCCCCCATGCGGCCCCCGCCCGACCAGGCGGTGCCACGCTCCGCGGCCACGGTGACGGCCGGTCGGCTGCTGATCTCCGCGGCCTGGCTCGCCCGGTGCGCCGCCTCCGGATTCGTCGGTTACTTCATCTCCTCACGCCTCCAGGAACATCCCGGTTTCCATGCTGGCGTCGCCCTGTTCTCGGTGGCCGGGGCAGTGCTCGCCCTGCTGGTCCAGTGCGGCAGCGCCATGGTGGGCTTCCGCCCCGAGTGGCCCTTCACCCGAAACCCCCTCAGCATCCTGCGCCATCTGCTCAACACCGCCGCCTTCGCGATCCTCGCCGGCTACGCGACCCTGCTCCCCGGTGCCGTCGAGACCGCCCTGACCTGGGTGCCCAGCCACACCTACGGCTACTGGACGCAACGGGCCCCGGCCTGGCTCGGCGCGCCCCTCGCCGTCGTCACCTGTGTCCTCTGGTTCGTCGCCGTCCTGGCCGTGGAAGGGGTCCTCCAGTGGCTGCTGGCCGCCGCGCTGGGCAGGGAGAACACCCTCGGCGCATGGCTCGCGGACCACAGCCCCGTGAAGTTCGCCCGGACGGCCGCCGACGTGTCCTTCGCGTTCGAGTTCTGGGTGATCGCCTGCACGTACTACAACAGCGACCGGTTCACCGCGCTCACCGTCCGGTTCCTGGTGGTCCCGTTCTCCTACAGCGGCGACCGCGGCATGCTCCCGGGCAGGAAGCCCCGCCCGGAGCGGCTGCGCGCGATGCGGGCCCACGAGCGGCCGCTCCCGGACGAGGAGGAGCGCGCCCTGAAGGACCGGATCGCGGCAGCCGCGGTGGCCTGTGCGCCCGGCCCGTGGCGGACACTGCTGCTGGAGCACCGCGCCGTCCTGGGCCACCAGGAGGTCCAGCTCGAGGTGGACCCGCCCGCAGCCCGCCGCTGGGACCCGGTCGGCGAGGCGCCCCAGGACCCACAGCACACCGTCCTCCAGCTCACCGGCTTCCCCGAGCTCGCGGCCCTGTGGCGGCTGCGCGAGGCGGCCTACCGCGCCGGGGAAGGAGCGCCGTACGTCCAGACCCTGACCGTCGACGAGGAGCCGGCCACCCGGCGCGCGGACCCCGGCGCACGGCCCTGGCGCGTCACCTTCCGCGACGGGCACGACCTCGTGCCGCCCACCTGGCAGCGGCCGCCGACCCGGCGCCAGTACCGCGAGGACCTGCGCCGCTTCCCCCGCCTGCGCGGCGGCAGACCGTTCTGGCTGCGGGAGCGCGTGAGCCGGATACGGTGAGCGTGCGCCACGGGGCCCACGGGGACCGGGCTCGCGGACCCGGCCCGGCGTGCCGCGGCCCTTTCGTGCCCCGCCCCGCCGTGCCGCGGCCCGTTCAGAAGAAGACCGACCTGCGCTGCACCAGCAGCCGGTACAGCGTGTGCTGGATCTGCTCCCGCACCTGGTCGGTGAGGTTGAACATCAGCATGGGGTCCTCGGCGGCCTCCGGCGGATACCCGTCGGTCTCGATCGGCTCGCCGAACTGGATCGTCCACTTCGTCGGCAGCGGTACCGCGCCCAGCGGCCCCAGCCACGGGAAGGTGGGGGTCATCGGGAAGTACGGGAAGCCGAGGAGCCTGGCGACCGTCCTGGCGTTGCCGATCATCGGGTAGATCTCCTCGGCCCCGACGATCGAGCAGGGCACGATCGGGGCGCCGGCACGCAGCGCCGTGGAGACGAAGCCGCCCCGCCCGAACCGCTGGAGCTTGTAGCGCTCGGCGAACGGCTTGCCCAGGCCCTTGAAGCCCTCCGGCATCACACCCACCAGCTCACCGCGCCCGAGCAGCGCTTCCGCGTCCTCGGCGCAGGCCAGCGTGTGGCCGGCCTTGCGGGCGAGTTCGTTGACCACGGGCAGCATGAAGACCAGATCGGCCGCGAGCAGTCGCAGATGGCGGCCCTCGGGATGGTGGTCGTGCACGGCGACCTGCATCATCAGGCCGTCCAGCGGCAGGGTTCCGGAGTGGTTGGCGACGATCAGCGCCCCGCCCTCGGACGGAATGTTCTCGATGCCTTTGACGTCGACCCGGAAGTACTTCTCGTACAGGGGCCGCAGCACGGACATCAGCACCTGGTCGGTGAGTTCGGCGTCGTAGCCGAAGTCGTCGACCTCGTAGTCACCGGTGAGCCGGCGGCGCAGGAAGGCGAATCCGCTCGCCAGACGCCGCTCCCAGCGGTCGCCCGAGTCCCGGGCCGCGGTGTCCGTGGGCCCCGCGGTGTCCGTGGGCCCCCTGGCCCCCGTGGCCGCGGCGGACGTGTCGCCCCCGGTGGGCCGGCCGGACACGCTCGGTCCGGAGGGCACGGCGTGCAGGTCGGGCGGGACGTCCTTGCCGGGCGCGGTGCCGGCGGTGGAGCCGGTGCCCGCGTCGGCCTGCGTGTCGGGCGCGTCGGGCCGGGTGCCGGCGCCCGGGGTGCTGGATGCGCCGGTGGCGCCGCCCCGGCCGGAAGAGCTGCCGCCGGCCCCGTCCGTAGACTCGTCCCGGCGCTTCGGGCGGCGGGCCGGCCGGCGGGGCTCGCGGTCCTTGCGCGTGCCGGGGGCCGGGGCCGCCGCGGAGCCGGCGCGGGCCCCCGTGCGGCGGGCCTGCTGTCCGGGCAGGGTAGCGACCTCGCCCACCGGTCCCGGCGCGCCGGTGTCGCCGCTGTCGCCGGTGGTTCGCGTTCCGTCCGGGCCCGCAGTGCCCGCGGCGTCGCCCGTGCTGTTCGTGCCGCTCGTGTCGTCTGGGCTGTCTCGGCTGTCTGCGCCGTTCAGCTCGCTCGCGTCCTCCGTGCCGTCCGTGCCGGGCGCGTTCCGGGACTCGCGGGTGTTCCGCCTGCCGCGGGCCTCACCGCCGCGTGCCGTGTCGGACGCCGCCGGCTGGCCGCCGCGGCGGCGGCCTGAGCGCTGTGCGCCCCCGCGTGACCGGTCGTCGTCGAACGGAATGACCTTGGCGTCCGCCATTGTTGCTGCGCTCCTCTATCGACGCTGGTCGGCACTGGCCGGGCCCGGTCCACCGGCCGTCCGCGCCGCCGCCCGGGCCAGGAAGGGCAGCGCGGCCACCCGGTCGACGGCCGCCTCGACGGTCTCGGGCGGCAGCAGGCCGGTGCCGCGGACACGGACGAACTCCGCGAAGGTCTCGACGGTGCTGTACCGGGGGGTGAATCCCAGGGTCTCGCGCATCCGCCGGGTCGACACGACCCGGCCGTGCGTGAGCAGCCGCAGTTGCTCGGGCGAGAAGTCCGTAAGACCGATGGTCCGCAGCGCCGCACCGGCCCAGGTGACGGCGGGCAGCAGGACGGGCACGGTGGGGCGACCGAGGCGGCGCGCACACTGCGACAGCAGCAGGACCCCGTCACCCGCGATGTTGAACGTGCCGCTGCTCGGCGCGTCCGGCTCGGCCCCGTGGGCGGCCAGGCCCAGCACGTCCAGCACGTCGTCCTCGTGCACGAACTGCAACCGCGGGTCGTAGCCGAAGACGGTCGGCAGCACGGGCAGCGAGAAGTACTCGGCGAGCGGGGTGTCGCCGGTGGGGCCGAGGATGTTCGCGAAGCGCAGGATGCACACCGCGACATCGGGCCGGCGCCGCGCGAAGCCCCGGACGTAGCCCTCGACCTCGACGGCGTCCTTGGCGAAGCCGCCGCCGGGCAGCGACTTGGGAGGCGTGCTCTCGCCGAAGACGGCGGGGTCACGGGGTGCGGAGCCGTAGACGTTCGTGGACGACTTCACCACCAGGCGCTCGACGGTGGGCGACTTCTGGCAGGCACCGAGCAACTGCATGGTGCCGATGACGTTGGTCTCCTTGACCGCGGCCCGGCTGCCGCCGCCGAGCGCGGTGCCCGAGACGTCCATGTGCACGACGGTGTCGACGGCGTACTCGGCGAGCACCCGCGCGATGGCGGGCTGGCGTATGTCCGCCGCGACGAACTCGGCGCCGTCCAGCTCGTGCTCGGGCGCGACCGCGTCCACCGCGATGACGCGTTCCACCTCGGGGTCCCGCACCAGGCGCCGTACGAAACGGCCGCCGAGCTGCCGGGCCACCCCGGTCACGAGCACGATCCTGCCCAAGATCAGCGCCTGCCTTCCCGCTCCGCGGAGCACCGTGCCGTGTGGTGCAGACCGTACGCCGTCCCCCGGCGCACCGCCCCGGCGCCGCGCCGCCCCGGCCGCACGCCGCCCTACCGTCCTACCGCCACGCGGGGCCCGTAGGGGACGGCGCGGGCGAGACGTTATCGGAACGCAAGCGGCTGTGGCCCTCCCACCGATGGTGGGAGGGCCACAGAGCGCGCTTGGTCCAGCAGTCGCTACTTCTTGTTGCGACGCTGAACGCGCGTGCGCTTGAGCAGCTTGCGGTGCTTCTTCTTCGCCATCCGCTTGCGCCGCTTCTTGATAACTGAGCCCACGTCGACCCTCGCTCACTTCTCGGACAACCCCCGCTGGGCGGGGACAATCACACGGTGCGGGGCTGCATTGGGGCCCACACGACCTACGAGGGACTAGCCTACCCCGCCATGGCGCCAGGGCTCCAATCGAGGGGTCGGCAAGCCTTCGGAGTGGATCCCGAGGGGCACCCGAGAGGCCCCCCGGAATCCGGGACGTCCGTCGTCAGGCCGTCTCCACCCCCACATAGGACTCGCGAAGGTACTCGTGAACCGCTTGCTCCGGGACTCGGAAGGACCTCCCCACCCGGATCGCGGGCAGATGACCGCTGTGCACCAACCGGTACACGGTCATCTTCGACACACGCATCACCGAGGCGACTTCCGCCACGGTCAGGAACTGAACCTCGTTCAGAGGCCTCTCGCCAGCAGCCATGACACACCTGAACCTTCCGCACATGACGGGCACCGGCTTCCCCTCCGGTGACTCCTCGTCGCTGTGCGCTCACTCCCCAGAGTAGGGGCGGGTGATGCGAGTGGGGAAGAGGAGCAGCATTCAGCCGCCTACTGTGACAGACACGCCCGTTTGAGTACATAGCGTGTAGGCGCCTGGTGGACGCCGGACGTACGACGCCGTCGACCGCGGCCGAGCCGGAAAGTGGCACTCCGCTCGCGCCGGCGCACCCTGGCGAAGTCCCCGCCACTGCCGCCCGGTTACCGCGACACCAGCACTGACCTGCCGGGAAACCCTCCGTGACGACTGACGACCACACCGCCGACGGGCCACCCGGGACTGCGACGACGGGGCGGGGCGAGGCGCACGGGATGCGGTGGACGGGTGTGTGCGCCGGTCTCACTCGCGACGGGGCGTGCGCCGGGTTCGCGCGCCAGAGCGACTGCCCGTACGTCAAGGAGATTGCAGATGCGTAGGACGAACTGGGTCGTTTTGTCGACACTTCTGCCCTGCAACAGTACGAGAACATGACCTCACAGCGCCGACAAAGTGTCTGCACGACGGGGCTGAGGAGGGCGGAGGAGGGCGGAGGAGGGGGCCGTGGCGGGCGTCGGTGGGCGGGGCGCCGGGGTGGGCGGGGACGTTCGGGTGTGTGTGTTCGCGAGCGGGTCACGCGCGGTGCTTCCCGGGCCGCCGCGGGCCCTCTGCACCACCGGCACGCCCCCGATGCTGCCGTATCGCACGACCCTGGGCACCGGGTTCGGGAAAGCTCGTGCGCCGCGGGACGCACGACCGCGGGACGCACAACCGCGGGACGCACGATCGCGGGGCGGGCGCCGCGGCATCCGCCGGGACAGGCTGTCCCGCCGGGACAGGCCGCATCCGCCCGGGCGGCCGCATCCCACCCAGGCAGCCCGTCCCCGCCGGAGCGGGCGACGCCCTCCGGAGCCGGTGGCTCCCGCCAGGGCCCGCGGGCTCCCGCCAAGGCCCGTGGCTTCCAGAACCCGTGGCCTCCCGCCAAGGCCGGTGGGCCTCCGCTAGGGCAGCATGCCGCGCAGCGGGAACACCGCACCGCGGGTCGCGCGGATCGCCTGGTCGAGGCGGGCGGCCGGGTCGTAGCCGTCCTCCCAGGCCGCCCAGGACACCGGTCGGCGCCCGTCCGTCATCCGCCCCGGCACCATGCCGCGGCCTCGGGCGGACACCTCGGCCCGCCACTCCTCCGGCAGTTGCTCCTCGGGGTCGATCGGCCGTCCCGCGGCGATGGCCACGAGGTGCGTCCAGGACCGCGGTACCACGTCGACCACGGAGTACCCGCCGCCGCCGAGCGCGATCCACCGCCCCTCGGCATGCTCGTGCGCCAGGTCGTGGCAGGCGAGCTGCACCGCACGCTGGGCGTCGAGCGACACCGCGAGGTGCGCCAACGGGTCCTCGAAGTGGGTGTCCGCACCGTGCTGGGTCACCAGCACCTGAGGGCGGAAATCGGCCAACAGCTCGGGCACCACGGCATGGAACGCGCGCAGCCAGCCCGCGTCGCCGGTGCCGGCCGGCAGCGCCACGTTCGCCGCCGAGCCCTCGGCCCGCTCTCCGCCGCTCTCCTCGGGCCAGCCGGTGCCGGGAAAGAGCGTGCGGGGGTGCTCGTGCAGCGAGATGGTCAGTACGCGGGGATCGTCCCAGAAGGCCGTCTGCACACCGTCGCCGTGGTGGACGTCGACGTCCACGTACGCGACGCGTTCCGCGCCCAGCTCAAGGAGCCGGGCGATGGCGAGCGCCGGGTCGTTGTAGACGCAGAAGCCGGAGGCGGCCGAGGGCATGGCGTGGTGCAGGCCGCCGGCGAAGTTCACGGCGTGCAGCGCCTCGCCGCGCCAGACGGCCTCCGCGGCGCTCACCGACTGGCCGGCGATCAGCGCCGACGCCTCGTGCATCCCGGCGAAGGCGGGATCGTCGAGGGTGCCGATCCCGTACGACCCGCGGGCTGCCGAGGGATCCGCGGAGGCGGCCTTGACCGCGTCGATGTAGTCGTCGCGGTGCACGAGCCGGAGGGTGGACTCCCCCGCCGGGCGGGCACCGACCACCTTCAGCTCACGGTCGAGCCCGAAGGCCGCGATGAGACTGCGGGTCAGGCCGAGCCGGATCGGGTCCATGGGGTGCCCCGGACCGAAGTCGTAACCCGATACTGCGTCATCCCACATCAACTGTGCGCGGCCGCTCATGCCCGCCACCGTATCGGGCGGGGCCGGAGGCGAACGACGCGGCGTAGCACAGTGTCACGAGCACCAGCACCATGGGGACCAGCATCGCCGCCCGGTAGTCCCAGGCGTCGCCGAGCGCCCCGACCAGCGGAGAACCCACGAGGAAGCCGACGTAGTTGAAGACGTTGAGCCGTGCGACGGCCGCGTCCGAGGCGCCGGGCCCGTGCCGCTCGGCGGCCTGCCGTCCCGCCGCGGCGAAGGTCTGGGGCACCAGCACACAGAGCCCGAGGCCCAGCAGGGTGAAGCCCAGGATGCCCGTCCAGGCGCCGGGCGCCCCGGCCACCACGGCGAATCCGAGCGCGGCGACCAGCGTGCCGCACCGCACCACCGCGACCGCTCCGAACCTGCGGACGCCTAGGTCCCCGAGGGCACGGCCGAGCAGCGTCATCGCCATGTAGACGTTGTACGGCAGCGTCGAAAGCTGCTCCGAGCCGCCCAGCACGTCCTGGAGGTACTTCGCGCTCCAGTTGGACACCGTCGAGTCCCCGATGTAAGCGAACGCCATCACCAGGCAGAAGGGCAGCAGCAGCGCGAACGCCACGGGGGCCTGGGGGCCGGCGGCGGGGGGCCCGGGGGACCCCGGCGAGTCGGGGGACGCCAGGGGTTCGGGGGGCTCGGGTGCGCCGGGGGAGGTCCCGGGGGACGGCGGCGACGTGGTCGGCGGCCGGTGCCCCGCGGTGTGCCCGGGCCCGTCGACATACCACCCGCTGCCGACGAGCGCGGCCGGCAGCAGCACCAGTACGACCGGAAGGTACGTGGCGGGCAGCGGCAGTTGCCAGTGGGCGCCCGCCCAGGCGATCGAAGCTCCCAGGATGCCGCCGAGGCTGTACGCCGCGTGGAACCCCAGCATGATGCTGCGGCCGTACGCATGCTGGAGGCTCACTCCCAGCATGTTCATCGACGCGTCCAGCGCGCCCACGAAGAGCCCGAACAGGCCGAGCGCGACGGCCGCCTGCCACATCCGGTGCCCTGCTCCGGCGCCCAGCAGCGCCAGCAGGACCAGGGGCTGCGACCAGCGCAGGATGCGGCTGGGCCGCACCCGCCGCACCAGACGCTCGGTGGTCACGCTGCCCACCCCCGCGAGCACCGGAACCGCCGCGAGGAAGGCGGGCAGCAGCGCGTCGGCCACCCCGTACCGATCCTGGATCGCGGGAATGCGGGTCACAAGCAGCGCGAAGGCGGTGCCCTGAACGAAGAAGGCGAACGCAAGGCAGGCCCTGCCGCGCCGCAGCACTTCCGTCATGGCGGCACAGCGTAAGCCTCCGGGCTACCTCCGGGTAGATGTGTCAGGCGATGTCATTCCACCGCAGTGGGGGCGGGGGAGGCTGGTTCCGCCCCGCCCGTCGCCGCGATGGTGCCCGGGCCCTTCCCTGCGACGGTGCCGGGCGGATCCGGGAGCAGCAGGTCCGGCAACAGTGCCATGTCGTCGAAGAGTTGCCGGGCGCCGGCCCTCACGAGCCGCTCGGCCGGGGTCATCGCGGTGAACCCGTAGACGTCCATTCCGGCCGCGAGCGCAGCCTGGACGCCGAGCGGGCTGTCCTCCACGACCGCGCACCGCTCGGCAGGCACGCCCATGCGTGCGGCCGCGTGGAGGAAGAGGTCCGGCGCCGGTTTGCCCCGCCCGACGTCCTGCGAGCTGAAGATGCGGCCGTCGTCGAACCAGTGGTCCAGCCCGGTCTTGCGGTGCCCGACGCGGATCCGTTGATGGCTTCCGGAGGAGGCGACACAGTAGGCGACGCCGGCACGCGCGAGCTGCGCCAGGACCTCCGGAGCACCGGGGACGACGTCCAGCTCCTTTTCGAACGCGGCGAACACACGGGCGTGGTAGCCCTCGTCGAAGTCTTCGGGAAGCCGCCGGCCGGACCTTTCGAGGACGAGGTCGTGGACACGGTGCACGGCGCCGCCCAGGTAGTCGCGCAGCGAGTCCTCGTAGCTGGTCGGGTGTCCCAGCTCGGTCAGGTACTGGGCGAGAATCCGGTTGGAGATCGGCTCACTGTCGACGAGCACACCGTCGTTGTCGAAGATGACCAGGTCGTAGCGCATGACCTGACAGTAGACGGTACGACAAAGAGCCCTTGTACCGGGCGGACCCGGTACAAGGGCTCTTTCAAAAGGAGTTCGGCGGCGTCCTACTCTCCCACAGGGTCCCCCCTGCAGTACCATCGGCGCTGAAAGGCTTAGCTTCCGGGTT
>NZ_BNCD01000006.1 GCF_014656295.1 Streptomyces sulfonofaciens | reverse complement strand
GGCACCCGGGGCCCGGGCCGGGCGCGGGCCGGCCGCCGCGTCCGCCGCCGCCTCGGGCGGCCCCGCGGCGGGGGGCGCTGCGGCGGGGGGCGCTGCGGCGGGGGGCGCTGCGCCGGACCCCGGCGGCGGGCCGTCCGCGCCGGACGCTGCCGTCGCGGTCACCCCGGAGCGGGGGCGAGCCGCGCAGGGCCGGAACGGCGCGGCCGGGGGCGGTGCGTTCGGGAGCGGCGCGGAAGCACTCGCATCGGCGGGGGTCTCCGCCTCGGCGGGGGCGGCGGTCTCCGCCGGGGCGGTGGTGGCTTCTGCCGCGACGGCGAGCGGGGCCACGGCGGCATCCGGCGCTGCCGAGCCGTCCGCCGCCGACATGACCGACTCATCCGCGGCCCCCCGGGTCGAACCGTGCCCGCCCCACGGAGGCGAGCGGTCCCCGGTCGGCAGCGCCGACCCGCCTCCGGCGGACGGCAGCGGACCCTCCCCGGTGGTCGGTGCCGACCGGTCGCCGGCCGGTGGCACGGAATCCCCTCCGGCCGGTGGCGGCAGCACGGGACGGTCCGGAGGCGGTGGCGGCGCCGCACCGTCCCCCGTCGCTGGGGCGGAGGTTCGGGGCCCGGCGGCTTCCGGCCGCCGTGCGTCCCGGGCGGCGGCGCGGAGGGCCGCGGGGGGCTCCCGTGGCCCAGGCGGCCGGCCGGCCCCGGCAGCCGGACGGGGCCGGGGAGCCCGTGATGCCGGTGCCGTGGCCGAACCGTCGGGCAGGGCGATGGCCCGCAGGCGGCTGCGGGCCACCGTACGGTCCGCGACCGCGGGCACGGCCGTCCTGCTCACGGGCGGTGCCCTGCTCGCCCTGCTTCCGCTGCTGTGCCGGCCGGCGGAGGCCCGCACCGCCTTCCTCCACCTGGCACAGGACAACTCCGGCCGCGCGGCCGTCGTCCTGCTGGCGCTGGCCCTGCTGCCGAACGCGGCGGTGTGGGGCGCGTCCTTCGCCCTCGGTCCCGGCTTCCTGCTCGGCGCGGGCCACCTGGTGGCCCCGCTGGGCACGGCCGCGGTACCACTGCTGCCGGGTGCGCCGCGGCTGCCCGTGCTGCCCGCGGAAGGGTACGGCGCACCGCTGAGCTGGGCGGTCGGCGTGGTGCCGCTGGCCGCCGGGGTGACGCTCGCCTGGCGTACGGCGGGCGCGGCGGCACCGGCGTACGGGGAGCGGGAGGACGCCTGGGGCTGGGGGCGCACCCTGCTCGTGGTGACGGGTGCGGCGCTGCTGTGCGGTGCGATGACGGCCGGCCTGTGCGAGCTGGCGGGCGGCGCGATGGGCACCCGGGAGCTGTCCCGCTTCGGCCCCGTCCGGTGGCAGCCCGGTGTCGCGGCCACGGCCTGGATGCTGCTGGTGGGCACGCCGACCGTCCTGGTCCTGCGCGCCTGGCGGGTGCGTGGGCGGGCCCGCCGCTTCCGCCGCCCGGCCTGAACACCCAAGGCTCGCGAGACCGGGCCGCAGCCCCACCGCGCCCCGCCCCAGACGACCGCCCGGCACCCCGCCGACCGCCCCTCCGCCGAAGCGCCGGATCATTTCGGAGCGCCGGAGCGCCGGAGCGCCGGAGCGCCGGAGCGCCGAAGCGCCGAAGCGCCGGAGCGCCGGAGCCCCGAATCCCCCGAGCGCCGGAACCCGCGAACGCCGGAACCCCCGAATCCCCGAAGGGCCGGAGCCCTGGAGCCCCGAATCCCCCGAGCGCCGGAATCCGGACCCGCGGAACGCCCGGCCGCCCGTCCGTCAGGGAGCCGTGGTCGGACCGCGGTGGAGCCTCAGCCCTCCGTGCCCAGTACCGACCGCAGGTCCTGCGGCAGGAGGTGCTCGCAGGAGTGCCTGGCCGAGGCGGTCAGGGAGTCGTTCACACAGGTGTAGTAGTCCTTGTAGACAAGCTGGGCCGTGAAGGTCGCGGCCACCATCGCCAGGGCCAGGGCCGCGGTCACCAGACCGCTGACCGCGGCCGTGGTCTGCGGCCTCGCTCCCGGTCCGGGAACGGAGGCGGAAGTGGAAGCGGAAGGGGCGGCGGGGCGCGAACCGGCTGCCGCGCCCGCATCCGCCGCCTCGGACGGCTGCCGGGCCGGCCCGGCAGCGGGCGCCGCCGGATCCGGCTTTCCCGCCTTGCCGGGCTTGGCGCGCAGCGAGCTGATGCCCCAGTAGAGGCCGAGCGCCCCGAGCAGCAGGGCCACGTCACGCCAGCCGAAGAGGGCGAAGAAGAACGCCCACATGCCGCAGAGCAGGGCGTACCGGGCGCGTCGCTGTGCCGGGTCCGTGGGGTCCCAGCGCAGGCCGCCGCCCTGGCTCCCGGGGTCCTCGGGCCCACTCTGGCCGCCGGGCCGCTCCCCGAAGCCGCCGGACGAGCGGCCGGGCTGCTGGTTGCTCCACTGGCTGCCCCACGGGGACCGCCCGCTCCCACGGTCCGAACCGGAACCGGAACCGGAACGTGAGCCGGAGCCGCCCGCGGGGCGGCGTGGCTGCCACGGCCGGTCCGGCGCACCCTCGGGCGGCGGTGCGAACGGATTGTCCGCACGGTCAGGCTGTTCGCGCGCTCCTCCGCGCCCCCGCGCGCCGCCTGTTGCTCCCGAGTCACCGGCGCCACTCGCTCCCGGCGTGCCGCCCAGGCCGCCGGGACCCTCGGCGGCCCCGGGCTCCGAAGCCCCTCCGGGCCCCTGCGCACCCTCGGCTCCCTCGCCGGGCGCGCCCTCGTACGAACCGCCCCGCGGCGGAGCGGGGTGCTGCTCGCGCAGGAGTGGAGCCCCGTGCTCCGCGCCCCGCGGCGGCCCGGGCGTGAAGGGCTGCGAGGGCAGCGGCAGGTGGCGGAGGCTTCGGTCCGGCATCAGGTGTGCGTCTTCCCTCGGTGGTAGGGGCGGTGTCGGTGTGCGCTCGGTGCTGCTGGTGCGCTCGGTGCTGTCGGGGCGGGGCGTCGGATCTTCGGTGGTCGGCGTGGTCGGCGTGGTCGGCGTGGTCGGTGTCGTCGGCGGGGTCGGTGTGGCTTCGTACGGAGTCCGTGCGGGGTCCGTGCGGAGTCCCTACGGGGTCCGTACGCGGTCGGTACGGAAGCCCTGCAGGGGCCCTGCCCGGTCCGTACCGGTCGGGCGGGGTCTCCTGCTGACCGTGGGAACCGACCCGCGAACGCCGGTCCCCGCCCGGCGAACCATCGACGGACCCTCAGGAGCCGCCCACTGCGCGGCCCCGTGCAGTGCCAACGACCCAAGGCCCCGCAGCGTTCCCGTACGGACCTCCCCAGACGCTACCTCCCGGCCCCGCCCCCGTCCCGTGGGGGCCGCTCCAGGGGGCCGGTATCGTTGCGGGCGTCGGCCGCTTCGTAGGGTTCCCCGTATTCGGGGAAGCGAAGCCCTCGTACGACCCTACAAAGCCGTACGGCCGGGCGGACGTACAGAGCCGTACGACCGCCCGGAGCCCACCGCCCGGTCCCGCCGGCCGCCATCCGGCCGGCCCGTCCCGACATCAGCTCCTGTGAGAAAGGGCCCCACCGTGGCTCCCACTGAGGCCGCCAAGCGCGTCGTCGTGCTGGTCTCCGGCTCCGGCACCAATCTGCAGGCCCTGCTCGACGCCATCGCCGCCCGGGGGCCCGAGGAGTACGGCGCCCGGATCGTCGCCGTAGGCGCCGACCGGCACTCGGCCACCGGACTCGACCGTGCCCGTGCCGCGGGGCTGCCCACCTTCGTGTGCCGCGTCAACGACTACGGGAGCCGCGCCGAGTGGGATGCCGCGCTGACCGGGGCCACCGCCGCGCACCGCCCCGACCTGGTGGTCTCCGCGGGCTTCATGAAGATCGTGGGCAGGGAGTTCCTCGCCCGGTTCGGCGGGCGGATCGTCAACACCCATCCCGCGCTGCTGCCCAGTTTCCCGGGGGCCCACGGGGTGCGCGACGCACTCGCGTACGGCGCCAAGATCACCGGCTGCACCGTCCACTTCGTCGACGACGGCGTCGACACCGGCCCGATCATCGCGCAGAGCGCGGTCGAGGTGGTCGAAGAGGACACCGAGGAAGGCGAAGCCGCTCTCCATGAGCGCATCAAGGACGTCGAGCGACGGCTGCTCGTCGATGTCGTGGGGCGACTGGCCCGGCACGGCTACCGCATCGAGGGACGAAAGGTAATGCTGCCCGATGAGCAATGAGGGCGTGACCACCGAAGCCACCAGCGGGAACACCTCGCGGGTGCCCATCCGCCGGGCGCTCGTCAGCGTCTACGACAAGACGGGCCTGGAAGACCTCGCGCGCCAACTGCACGAGGCCGGTGTCGAGCTGGTGTCGACCGGTTCCACCGCCGCACGGATCGCGGCCGCCGGCGTGCCGGTCACCAGGGTCGAGGAGCTGACCGGTTTCCCGGAGTGCCTCGACGGCCGGGTCAAGACGCTGCACCCGCGCGTGCACGCCGGTCTCCTCGCCGACCTCCGCCTGGAGGACCACCGCAGCCAGCTCGCGGAGCTGGGCGTCGAGCCGTTCCAGTTGCTGGTCAGCAATCTGTACCCGTTCCGGGAGACCGTCGCCTCCGGCGCCTCGCCCGACGAGTGCGTGGAGCAGATCGACATCGGCGGTCCGTCGATGGTGCGCGCCGCCGCCAAGAACCATCCCTCGGTGGCCGTGGTCACCAGCCCCGAGCGCTACGGTGACGTGCTCGCGGCGGTCCGCGCCGGCGGCTTCGACCTGACGGCCCGCAAGCGGCTGGCGGCCGAGGCGTTCCAGCACACCGCCGCGTACGACGTCGCCGTCGCCTCCTGGTTCGCCGCCGACTACGCGCCGGCCGACGACAGCGGCCACCCCGACTTCCTCGGCGCCACCTACCGGCGCGAGAACGTGCTCCGCTACGGCGAGAACCCGCACCAGGGCGCCGCGCTGTACGTCGACGGCACGCAGGGCCTCGCCGAGGCCGAGCAGTTGCACGGCAAGGAGATGTCGTACAACAACTACACCGACACGGACGCCGCCCTGCGCGCCGCCTACGACCACGCCGAGCCCGCCGTCGCCATCATCAAGCACGCCAACCCGTGCGGGATCGCGATCGGCGCGGACGTCGCGGAGGCGCACCGCAAGGCGCACGCGTGCGACCCGGTGTCGGCCTACGGCGGTGTCATCGCCGTCAACCGCCCGGTCTCCAGGGAGCTGGCGGAGCAGGTCGCCGACATCTTCACCGAGGTCATCGTGGCACCCGGCTACGAGGACGGCGCACTTCAGGCGCTGACCAAGAAGAAGAACATCCGGGTGCTGCGCGTCGCGGGCGGCCCCGCGGGCCGGGTCGAGGTGCGGCAGATCGACGGCGGCGCGCTGCTCCAGGCCGCCGACCGGTTCCAGGCCGAGGGCGACGACCCGGCCGCCTGGACGCTGGCGGCCGGTGCCGCGCTGTCCGAGGCGGAGCTGGGCGAGCTGGCCTTCGCGTGGAAGGCGTGCCGGGCCGTGAAGTCCAACGCGATCCTGCTCGCCAAGGACGGCGCGAGCGTCGGTGTCGGCATGGGCCAGGTCAACCGCGTGGACTCGTGCCGGCTGGCCGTGGAGCGCGCGGGGGCCGAGCGTGCCCGGGGCTCCTACGCCGCGTCGGACGCGTTCTTCCCGTTCCCCGACGGCCCGGAGATCCTGATCGCCGCCGGTGTGCGGGCGATCGTGCAGCCGGGCGGCTCGATCCGCGACGAGCAGGCGGTCGAGGCCGCGCGGAAGGCGGGGGTGACGATGTACTTCACCGGGACGCGGCACTTCTTCCACTAGCGGTACCGCTTCCGCAAGGAAGCCGAGGGCCGCGCACCCGTGGGATCACGGGTGCGCGGCCCTCGGCATGCCGTGCGGTGCGCCGCTCGCCCCAAGCGCCTCGGTGAGCCCGCAGCAGCTCAGTGACGCGGCCGGTTGAACCAGGTGCTGGCCTGCGAGTTGACCATGGCCGCGAGGATGATCCCGGCGAAGGCGAGGGAGATGAGCCCGCCGAACGTCGCGGAGCCGTTCGCGCCGCCCACCATGTTGCCGATGCCGCCGAGGATCATCAGCGACGCGTAGACGATGGTGGTGATGCGGATGCCGCCGGCGCCGGTCTTGAACTTGACGCCGAGGAAGATCGACAGTGCGCCCAGGGCCACCAGCAGCACGCCGACGAGGATGCCGATGGTCGCCACCGTGCTGGTGTCGTCACCGGACCCGACGCCGTTGGACACGTCCTGGAGGGCGCCGATCGCGATGCCGACGATGAGGCCGGCGAGGATCTGGAAGCCCGAGAGGATGAACAGCAGGACGCGCGCGGTCTTCATCAGGCCCGGCATCTCCATGGCCATCTGGTTGCCGCCCGGGTAGCCCGGATAGCCCGGGTACTGCGGCTGCTGCGGGTAGCCGTAGCCGGGCTGGCCCTGCGGTGCCTGCGGGTAGCCGTAACCCGGCTGGTTCGGGGGCGGCGCGGGGTAGCCCTGCCCCGGTGGCTGCTGAGGTGGCTGGCCGTAGGGGTTGTTGGGTTCACCGAAGCTCATGGTGGTGCTTCCTCCGTTGGAAAGTGCGGGGACGACGCGGTGCGCACCAAGGAGGAAGAGTGGTACAGAAAGCGGCCGTTCCCCCCGGTACTGTCCGCGGCACTGCGCGGCCAATCGTTGTAAAGGCCGGGCATATTGTCCAGTCGCATTCCGTGTGTGTTGTGCAAGTGCAACCTGCCTGATCTTGCCCGCGGTACCGCGGGGCGCCGGGCCGTGCACGCTCCGTGCCCGCCTGCCGGGGCCCGCCCCGCGGCCCCTCCCGGCCCGGGACTCCCTCGCCGCCCCCTCTCGGGTCCCTGCCCGTGCCCTTCGCGGGCCCTCCCCGGCTCCCCGCGGGGCCCCGCACGGGGCGGCCGGGCGTCCGGATACGGAGACGGACAGGACCCGGATTGGAACCGCGGGACCCTCATCCGGGAGGATGAGGGCATGACCGCCCAGATTCTCGATGGCAAGGCCACCGCAGCCGCGATCAAGTCTGACCTGACCGCCCGCGTGGCGGCGCTCAAGGAGAAGGGCGTGGTGCCCGGCCTCGGCACGCTGCTGGTCGGCGACGACCCGGGCAGCCAGAAGTACGTGGCGGGCAAGCACCGCGACTGCGCCCAGGTCGGCATCGCCTCCATCCAGCGCGAGCTGCCCGCCTCCGCCTCCCAGCAGGAGATCGAGGCGGTGGTGCACGAGCTCAACGCCGACCCGTCCTGCACCGGCTACATCGTCCAGCTCCCGCTGCCGAAGGGCATCGACGAGAACCGCGTGCTGGAACTGATGGACCCCGCCAAGGACGCCGACGGGCTGCACCCGACGAACCTCGGGCGCCTGGTCCTCGGCGAGCCCGCACCGCTGCCCTGTACCCCCTACGGGATCATCCGGCTGCTGCGCCGGCACGGTGTGGAGATCAAGGGCGCGGACGTGGTCGTCGTCGGCCGCGGCGTCACCATCGGCCGCCCCATGCCCCTGCTGCTCACCCGCCGCTCGGAGAACGCGACGGTGACCCAGTGCCACACCGCCACCCGTGACCTGGCCGCGCACCTGCGGCGGGCCGACATCATCGTGGCCGCCGCGGGCGTGCCGCACCTGATCAGGCCGGAGGACGTGAAGCCGGGGGCCGCCGTGCTGGACGTCGGCGTCTCCCGGGACGGGAACGGCAAGATCGTCGGTGATGTGCACCCCGGCGTCGCCGAGGTCGCCGGCTGGCTCTCGCCCAACCCGGGCGGCGTCGGCCCGATGACGCGCGCCCAGCTCCTGGTCAACGTCGTCGAGGCTGCGGAGCGCGGTGCGGGAGGTGACCGGCGTGACGGGTGAGCCCGGAGCCCGGGAGCGCGCGGCGGGCCCGGCCGACGGGCCGGCGGCGGCCGCGGGCGAACGGGTGCCCACCGGGGCGGCGGCGTCCGGCCCGGCGGACGGCTCCTCCCGCGGTGCGGCCGCGGGCGGCCCCTCCGCCGATGCGGCGGGCGGCTCCCCCTCGGACGGCTCGCTCTCGGACGGCTCGCTCTCCGACGGCCCGGCCGCCGGCGGCGGGCCGGCCGAGAGGGCTGCCGGGCCCCGGCGCGCCTCGCGCCGCTTCCCGCTGTTCACCAAGGACACCGCGCGGCCCGAGGGCGGCGGCCGGGCGGCCTCCGGGGACGCTCCCGCGCCGGCCCGCCAGTGGCCGGTCCTCGCCGTGCTGGTGCTGGTCGGCACGGGCCTGCTGATGACCGCCTTCGACCTGTTCCGCGGCGGCACCCTACTGGTCGGCCTCGCGCTGATCGGCGGCGCCGCGCTGCGCTGGGCGCTGCCCTCGGTCGGGATGCTCGCGGTGCGGTCCCGGTTCACGGACCTGGTCACGTACGGCGTGCTGGGCACGGCGATAGCGCTCCTGGCGATGATGGCCCAGCCCCACCCCTGGCTGGAGATCCCCTTCCTGGACGACATGCTGCACTTCACGATTAGCTGATCCGTCGGCCGCGGTACCGGCCGCCGGTCCGGCGCACGAAGACGGCGCCCGTCCTCTCCCCCGATGAAGGACGGGCGCCGCCGCTCGGTGCGGCACCGGTCGTGGCCGACGCCGCGTGCCGCTGTCCCGCCCTGCCGTCGGCCGTTGCCCAACAGGTTCGGCGACCTGCCCGAACCGTTCAAGGCCCGCAGGACCGCCGTGGCACGGAGGTATCCATTCCGCTACCGTGTGCGCGCCTCGCAACGATGTGCGAACAACTCCCAACAACCCGCCGGTAGCGAGGATTTCGTGCGAAGGGGGAATGCTTCCGCCGAGTCGGGGAAGCCGGATCCTTACCCCCACGGGAGTGGCCACACCCCCGACGGCGGCCGGCCGGTGCCCGTGCCCGCCCGGGCACCGGACGGCCGCCGTTCCCCTCTCCGCTGTGGGCCGGGCCACACGGCCCTGAGCGGTCACGCGGGACCCGGCGCGATAGCCTGACGGCGGTTCTCTTGATGCCGAGAGAACACGCCAGGGGCAAGGCCCCCCACCGCCAGCTGTCATACGGAGAACGCCATGACCCGCACTCCCGTGAACGTCACCGTCACCGGCGCGGCCGGCCAGATCGGTTACGCACTGCTCTTCCGCATCGCCTCCGGCCAGCTGCTCGGCGCGGACGTGCCGGTCAGGCTGCGGCTGCTGGAGATCACACCGGCGCTGAAGGCCGCCGAGGGCACCGCGATGGAGCTGGACGACAGCGCGTTCCCGCTGCTGGCCGGCATCGACATCACCGACGACCCGAACGTCGCCTTCGACGGCACCAACGTCGCCCTCCTCGTCGGCGCCCGGCCGCGTACCAAGGGCATGGAGCGCGGGGATCTGCTGGAGGCCAACGGCGGCATCTTCAAGCCGCAGGGCAAGGCCATCAACGACCACGCCGCGGACGACGTCAAGGTCCTCGTGGTCGGCAACCCGGCCAACACCAACGCCCTCATCGCCCGTGCCGCCGCGCCGGACGTACCGGCCGAGCGGTTCACCGCCATGACCCGGCTCGACCACAACCGCGCCCTCACCCAGTTGGCGAAGAAGACGGGCGCGGCGGTCTCCGACATCAGGCGCCTCACCATCTGGGGCAACCACTCGGCGACCCAGTACCCGGACATCTTCCACGCCGAGATCGCCGGCAAGAACGCCGCGGAGGCCGTGAACGACGAGAAGTGGCTGGCGGAGGAGTTCATCCCGACGGTCGCCAAGCGCGGCGCCGCCATCATCGAGGCCCGCGGCGCCTCCTCGGCCGCCTCCGCCGCGAACGCCGCCATCGACCACGTGCACACCTGGGTCAACGGCACCGCCGACGGCGACTGGACCTCGATGGCCGTCCCGTCGGACGGCTCCTACGGCGTGCCCGAGGGCCTGATCTCCTCGTTCCCGGTCACCACCAGGGACGGCGCCTACAGCATCGTCCAGGGCCTGGACGTCAACGAGTTCTCCCGCCCCCGCATCGACGCCTCCGTCAAGGAGCTCGTCGACGAGCGTGACGCGGTCCAGGGCCTCGGCCTGCTCTGAGCCACGGCCGGGCCCCGGTCCTGCGGCCCGTCCCGCCGCCGAGCGCACCCCTGAGCAGCGGGGCGCCGGGGGCGGGGCGGGCCGCCGCGGTGAAACGGCCGTGACACGGCGGTCGCCTCCCGGGGCGCCCCGCCACCCGCCGGGGCACGCGGGCCCGCCGACGCGGGGCACGCGTGCCGCATCGGTCAGCCGGCCGACAGCCGGGCCTCCAGCTTGGAGACGTCCACCGAGTCGGAGGCCGGAGGCGTCTTCGACGGAACCGCCTTGTTGTAATCCGAAAGGGTGACGACGACGTTCGCCTGCTTGCCGCGGACGGTGGCCCTGAGGGGGAAGGGGGTGCCCTCGGCGGACACGAACACGGTGCTCGACCTGCCGCTCCTGGTGCCGGTGAGGGGCACCGCCCGGGTGCCCGCCACGCTGGTCGTGCGCCCCTTGCGCAGGGTGCTGCTCGCGGTCATCGCCGCGGAGCCGATCTCCTGGCGGAAGCCGTTCAGGTCGCACAGGCGCGCGGCTTCCTTGAGGAAGTTGCTGCTGGTGGTGCCGTGCACCCACCGGCCGTTCAGGAACGACGCGGCGGCCCGGCCGGTCCTGCCCGGAAGCTGGGACTTCCAGAACGTGTCGTTGGGCCGCAACCACACCTGGTTGCCGCGTTTGACGAGGGACACCCGGCCGCCGTCGGAGTAGCCGAGGCCGGCCGTGCAGTTGCCCCGCCGGTCCAGCCGCAGATCGGTGGAGCTGGGCCGGTGCCGGTCGGAGCGCGCGGCCCGGTCGTCCAGACGGGCGTGCAGTGAGGAGGCGCCCCGCAGCGCCTTGCTGCTCCGGTCGGCGATCTGGCGGGCACTGAGCCGTTCGATGCCGTTGTTCCCGCCGTCGGTTGCGGGGGCGCCCGACGGCGTCCGCGGGGGAGCACCGGCGGAACTGGGCGCGGCAGGCAGCGCGAGCAACGCGACGGCGGCACAGCCGACCGTGGTGACCAGCCCGTATCCGGCGAGGCCGGACACCCGCCGGGATGCTTTGTGGGATCCTCGGCCCGTTCGGGCGGCCCGCGGTTTCCTGGGCGACGTCGTTGCCATCACACCACCTCCTGGGACATACCACCCTTCGGCACCCATCAGCGTAGGTTCCGCCCGTCGGCGCTGCACGTGCAGTGACGCGCCGCGGGTTCCCCCCATGAATCCCGCATGGTTTCGGCCACTTGGGGAAGGCGCTGGGCCGCCGGGCGTGGACGGCCGGCGGCAGAGTGCGACGGAAGGCATACGGGACGTGTCCGCACAGCAGAGCATCCACGTGGGTGGAGAGTGGCGCGGTGCCCTCTCCGGGGCCACACGCGAGATCATCGACCCGGCGGACGGCACGCCGTTCACCGAGGTCGCCGAGGGCGGTGCCGAGGACGCGGACGAGGCCGTGGCGGCCGCCAGGGCGGCCTTCGACAGGGGCCCCTGGCCGGACACCTCCGCCGCCGGGCGCGCCGCCGTGCTGCTGGCCACCGCCGCCCTGCTGGGGCGGGACCGCGAGGAACTGGCGCTGCTGGAGAGCCGCGACACCGGCAAGACCCTCAGGGAGGGCCGTGACGACGTGGACTGCGTCGCCGACACCTTCCGCTACTTCGCGGGCCTGGTGGGGTCCGAGGACGCGGGCCGGGTCGTCGACGCGGGCTCACCCGACATCCACAGCGTCGTCGTCCACGAGCCGGTGGGCGTCTGCGCCCTCATCGCGCCCTGGAACTACCCGCTGCTCCAGGCCAGTTGGAAGATCGCGCCGGCGCTGGCGGCGGGCAACACCTTCGTGGTCAAGCCCTCCGAGCTCACCCCGCTGACCACGGTGGCGCTGATCCGGCTGCTCGCCGAGGCCGGGCTGCCCGCCGGGGCGGCCAACATCGTCACGGGTCCCGGCGATCCCGTGGGAGCACGGCTGGCCGCGCACCCCGGCGTCGACCTGGTGTCCTTCACCGGCGGACTGGCCAGCGGCACCAAGGTGGCCGAGCTGGCCGCGCCGGGCGTCAAGAAGGTCGCGCTGGAACTCGGCGGCAAGAACCCGAACGTCGTCTTCGCGGACGCCTGCGCCACCGACGAGGGCCTGGACACCGCCGTCGACCAGGCACTGAACGCCGCGTTCATCCACAGCGGCCAGGTCTGCTCGGCGGGCGGCCGGCTGATCGTCGAGGAGTCCGTCCGCGAGCGCTTCGTCACCGAACTGGCCGCGCGGGCCGCCCGGATCAGGCTCGGCCGAGGCACCGCGGACGGCGTCGAGTGCGGGCCCCTCGTCTCCCGGCAGCAGCGCGAGAGGACCGAGGCGTACGTGGCGTCCGCGCTGGCCGAGGGCGCGGTGCTGCGCATCGGCGGCAAACGTCCCGAGCCGTCCGCGGTCAGGCCCGCCACCGGCTACTTCTACGAGCCCACCGTCCTCGACCGCTGCCACCGCGGTATGCGGGTGGTCCGCGAGGAGGTGTTCGGCCCCGTGCTGACGGTGGAGACGTTCACCACCGAGGACGAGGCCGTGGCGCTCGCCAACGACACCGAGTACGGCCTCGCCGGCGCGGTGTGGACGTCCGACGCCGGACGTGCCCGGCGCGTCGCGCGCCGGATGCGGCACGGCACCGTGTGGATCAACGACTTCCACCCCTATCTGCCGCAGGCGGAGTGGGGTGGGTTCGGCAAGTCGGGCACCGGGCGCGAGCTCGGCCCGGCCGGACTCGCCGAGTACCGCGAGGCCAAGCACGTTTACCAGAACCTGGCGCCCGTGCCGGTCCGGTGGTTCACCGGCTGACCCCGGCCCCGTGCGCCCCGCGCGCGGAGCCGTCCGTCACCCCGGGCACGGGGCCGTCGTGCGTCCCCCGTGCCGATCCCCCCACGCCCCCCGCAGACGTGCTGCGGCACGCACGGCAGAGGAGCAACTGACCATGCCCGAGTACGACTACGTCGTGATCGGCGGCGGCACGGCCGGATCCGTGATCGCCTCCCGTCTCACCGAGCACCCCGACACCCGGGTGGCCGTCATCGAGGGCGGCCCCAGCGACGTCGACAGGCCCGAGGTGCTGACCCTGCGCCGCTGGATGGGCCTGCTTGGCGGCGACCTCGACTACGACTACCCGACCACCGAGCAGCCGCGCGGCAACTCCCACATCCGGCACAGCCGCGCCCGGGTGCTCGGCGGCTGCTCCTCCCACAACACCCTCATCGCCTTCAAGCCGCTGCCCTCCGACTGGGACGAGTGGGAGGCCGCGGGCGCCGCGGGGTGGGGCGCCGTGCAGATGGAGGCGTACTACGCGCGATTGCTGAACAACGTCGTCCCCGTCCACGAGAAGGACCGCAACGCCATCGCCCGCGACTTCGTCAGCGCGGCCGAGGCCGCCGTGGGCGTGCCGAGGGTGGAGGGTTTCAACAGCAGGCCCTTCACCGAGGGCGTCGGGTTCTTCGACCTGGCCTACCACCCCGAGGACAACAAGCGCTCCAGCGCCTCCGTCGCCTACCTGCACCCGTTCCTCGACCGCCCGAACCTCCACCTGATGCTTGAGACCTGGGCGTACCGCATCGAGCTCGACGGCACCCGGGCCACCGGAGTGCGGGTGCGCACCGCGGACGGCAGGGAGGAACTGGTCACGGCGCGCCGCGAGGTGCTGCTGTGCGCGGGCGCGGTGGACTCGCCCCGGCTGCTGCTGCACTCCGGCATCGGTCCCGCCGGGGACCTGGCGGCGCTCGGCATACCGGTGGTGCACGATCTGCCGGGCGTCGGTGAGAACCTCCAGGACCACCCCGAGTCGGTGATCGTCTGGGAGACCGAGGGGCCGATCCCGGACAACTCGGCCATGGACAGCGACGCGGGCCTGTTCGTACGGCGCGACCCCGCGCGGCCCGGCCCCGACCTGATGTTCCACTTCTACCAGATCCCGTTCACCGACAACCCCGAGCGGCTGGGCTACCGGCGCCCCGAGCACGGCGTGTCGATGACCCCCAACGTCCCCAAGGCCAGAAGCCGCGGGCGGCTCTACCTCACCAGCGCCGACCCGTCGGTCAAACCCGCCCTGGACTTCCGGTACTTCACCGACGAGGACGACCACGACGCCCGCACCCTCGTCGACGGCATCCGCATCGCACGGCAGATCGCCCGCACCGAGCCGCTCGCCGGCTGGCTGGCGCGCGAGGTGTGCCCGGGGCCCGAGGTCACCGGTGACGAGGAGCTGAGCGAGTACGCACGACGGGTCGCGCACACCGTCTACCACCCGGCGGGGACCTGCCGGATGGGCGCGGCCGACGACGACCGGGCCGTCGTCGACCCGCACTTGCGGATCCGCGGCCTCGACGGGATCCGCATCGCGGACGCCTCCGTCTTCCCGACCCTGCCCGCCGTCAACCCGATGATCGGGGTGCTGATGACCGGTGAACGCTGTGCCGAACTGCTGAGGGGGGAGCGCTGATGTCCGTGCCCTCCGCCCCGGAGTCCTTCGGTCCCTCTCCCGCCGAACGCCCGCCGATCCACGGCGGCCGGGCGCCCCACGACCCCGCGCCGCCCGTCTTCGCCGTGGACGGACTGTGGAAGGTCTTCGGACCCAAGTCGCACCAGGTGCCCGCCGACCCCGGGCTGGCCGCGCTCGCCCCGGCCGAGCTGCGTGCCCGCACCGGCTGCACCGCCGCGGTGCGCGAGGTGTCCTTCAGCGTGCGCAAGGGCGAGGTCTTCGTCGTGATGGGCCTGTCCGGCTCCGGCAAGTCCACCCTCGTACGCTGCCTGACCCGGTTGGTCGAGCCGACCGCGGGAGCGATCGCGATCGACGGCGAGAACGTCCGCGCCATGGACCGGGCCCGGTTGCGCGAACTGCGCAGGCACCGCGCCGCCATGGTGTTCCAGCACTTCGGGCTGCTGCCGCACCGCTCCGTCCTCGACAACGTCGCCTACGGTCTGGAGATCCAGGGCGTGCCGCGCTCCCGGCGCCGCGCCCGGGCCGCCGAGGTGGTCGCCAAGGTCGGCCTCGACGGCATGGAGCAGCGGCGCCCCGGCCAGCTCTCCGGCGGGCAGCAGCAGCGCGTGGGGCTGGCCCGCGCCCTCGCCGTCGACCCCGAAGTGCTGCTCTTCGACGAGCCGTTCAGCGCGCTCGATCCGCTGATCAGGCGCGACATGCAGGAGGAGGTCGTCCGGCTGCACCGCGAGGAGGGCCGCACCATGGTCTTCATCACGCACGACCTCAGCGAGGCGCTGCGGCTCGGCGACCGGATCGCGCTGATGCGCGACGGCCGCATCGTGCAGCTCGGCACCCCCGAGGAGATCGTCGGCTCACCCGCGGACGACTACGTACGGGACTTCGTCCGTGACGTGCCGCGCGAGCAGGTGCTGACCGTGCGCAGCGCGATGCGCCCCCCGGACGCCGACGAGACCGGCCGCGGCCCGTCCGTCGCGCCCGGGGCGACGGTCTCCGAGGCCATCGAGGCGGTGGCCCGCACCGGATTCCCGGTCCGCGTCATGGAGGACGGGCGCTGCCTCGGCGTGGTCGACCACGAACGGCTGCTGGAGGTCATCGCGGGCAACGGCCACCCGGCGCACACCCGCCGGGAGGTGGCCTGAGATGGCCGCCGCCACCGCCCAGGCCCCGGTCGCGGGTACCCTCGCGCCGCTGCGCGCCACCGGGCGGCGCCGTGCCGCGGCCAAGCTGCTGGCGCTCGCGGTGCTCGCGGCCGTGCTCGTGCCGCTGGCCGAGGCGCACTGGCCCGGCGGCGCCTGGCCCGGGGCGCTGACCGTCGACCTTTCGGGGCCGCTCGGCAGGGCCAGCGACTGGATCATCGACAACCGCGACAGCCATCCGCTGTTCCTGTACTTCTTCGGCTACGTCTCCAACGCGATCGTGGTCGGCGTACGCGCCGTCTACCTGGTGCTGCTCGCCGCGGGTTGGGCCGGTGTGACGGCCGCGGCCGGGCTGGTCGCCTGGCGTCTGGCGGGCCTGCGCCTCGCGCTCACCGCGGCCGCCGCGTTCCTGGTGTGCGGGCTGCTGGGCATGTGGGTGCCCACCATGCAGACCCTGGCCCTCATGGTGGTCGCCGTGCTCGCCTCGGTGCTGGTCGGGGGGCTGCTGGGGCTCGCCGCGGGCCTCTCGGAGCGCACCCACCGGGTGCTGCGGCCCGTCCTGGACACCATGCAGGTGCTGCCCGCTTTCGCCTACCTGCTGCCCGTGGTGCTGGTCTTCGGCATCGGCGTGCCCGCCGCGGTGCTCGCCACCGTGGTCTACGCCGCGCCGCCGATGGCCCGGCTCACCGCGCTCGGGCTGCGCGACGCCGACCAGGGCGTGATGGAGGCGGTCGCCTCGCTCGGCGCCACCGCGCGGCAGCGGCTGTTCACCGCCCGGCTGCCGCTGGCCCTGGGCGAGCTGATGCTGGGCGTCAACCAGGCGATCATGATGGCCCTGTCGATGGCCGTGATCGCCTCCGTGATCGGCGCAGGCGGCCTCGGCGACCGGGTCTACCAGGCCCTGGCCTCCGTCGACGTCGGTGCGGCGCTCGCCGCCGGCATTCCGATCGTGCTGCTCGCCGTGGTGCTCGACCGCACGACCGGGGCCGCGGGGGAGAGGCTCGGCGCCGGCCGGGACGTCCCGCGCGGGCCGCTGCGGGGCTGGGCCGGCTGGCTGCTGGTCGCCGTGCTCACCGTCGCCGCCGCCCTCGCGGCGCGTCTTGCGGGCCGCCTCGACTGGCCGGGGTCCTGGGAGGTGGACATCGCGGAACCCGTCAACCGCGCCGTCGACTGGATGACCGGCCACCTCTACACCGGCGTCCCGTACGTCGGCGGCACCGCCGACTGGGCGGGCCACTTCACCACCTGGGTGCTCGATCCCGTGCGCTCCGGACTCCAGTGGCTGCCCTGGTGGGCCGTGCTGCTGATCGTCGCCGCGCTGTCCTGGCTGATCGGCACCTGGCGGACCGCGCTCACCGCGGTCCTGGCGATGGCCGCGATCGGGGTGCTCGGGGTGTGGAAGCCGTCGCTCGACACGCTCTCGCAGGTGCTCGCGGCCGTCGCGGTCACCCTGGTGCTCGGCTTCGCCGCCGGTGTCGCGGCGGCCCGCAGCACCCGGCTCGAACGCTGGTTCAGGCCCGTGCTCGACGTGCTCCAGACCATGCCGCAGTTCGTCTACCTGATCCCGGTGGTGGCGCTCTTCGGCGTCGGCCGCGCGCCCGCCGTCGCCGCCGCCGTGGTCTACGCGCTGCCCGCCGTCGTCCGCATCACCACGCAGGGCGTACGGACCGTGGACGCGGCCGCGCTGGAGGCGGCGCGCTCGCTCGGCGCCACCGGTGGGCAGCAACTGCGCCAGGTGCAACTGCCGCTGGCCCGCCCCGCGCTGCTGCTCGCCGTCAACCAGGGCGTGGTGCTGGTACTCGCCGTCGTCATCATCGGCGGCCTGGTCGGCGGTGGCGCGCTCGGCTACGACGTCGTCTTCGGCCTTGCCCAGGGCGACCTGGCGACCGGCCTGGTCGCGGGCGCCGCCATCGTCTGCCTGGGGCTGATGCTCGACCGGGTCACCCAGCCGACCGAGCGCCGCGCAGGGAAGGGAGCCTGAGATGCCAAGGCCGTTCAGGTCCGGTGCCAGGGCGGTGACGGCGGGGCTCACCGCGGTCGCCCTGGTGGCGCTCGCGGGCTGCGGCGCCGCGGACATGACCAAGCAGAGCTCGCCGTTCGCGGGCGCCAGGGGCGCCAGGACGGTGACCCTGTCCGTGCAGTCCTGGGTCGGCGCGCAGGCCAACGTCGCCGTGGCGACGTACCTGCTGGAGCACGAGCTCGACTACCGCGTCGACACCGTACAGGTCGACGAGGTGCCCGCCTGGGACGCGCTCAGCCAGGGCCGGGTCGACGCGATCCTGGAGGACTGGGGCCACCCCGACCAGGAGAAGCGGTACGTCGAGGACAAGAAGACCATCGTCAGGGCCGGCGGCCTCGGCGTCACCGGGCACATCGGCTGGTTCGTCCCCACGTACTTCGCCAGGGAGCACCCCGACGTCACCGACTGGAAGAACCTCAACCGCTACGCGAAGATGCTGCGCACCCCGGAGAGCGGCGGCAAGGGCCAGTTGATGGACGGCTCGCCGTCGTACGTCACCAACGACAAGGCGCTGGTGGCGAACCTGAAACTGGACTACCAGGTGGTGTTCGCCGGCTCCGAGGCGGCCCAGATCACCCAGATGAAGCAGTTCGCCAAGCAGCACAAGCCGTATCTGACCTACTGGTACCAGCCGCAGTGGCTCTTCAGGAAGGTCCCGATGACCGAGGTGAAGCTGCCGCCCTACAAGGAGGGCTGCGACGCCGACACCGCCAGAATCACCTGCGCCTATCCGAGGACGCCGCTGCAGAAGTACCTCAACGCCGGCTTCGCCCGGGACGGCGGCAGGGCGGCCGGGCTGCTGAGGAAGTTCCACTGGACCACCGAGGACCAGAACGAGGTCTCCCTGATGATCGCCGACCAGAAGATGTCGCCGGACGAGGCGGCGAAGAAGTGGGTGGACGGCCACCGGTCCGTCTGGAAGCGGTGGCTTTCCTGAGGGAGGCGGTGGCTCTCCCGACGGGACTCGCCGTCCCCGGCCCCCAGGGGGCGTTCCCGCCGCGTGGGGGCCGGGCGGTGGACGGTTTGCCCGTGCCGTCCACCGCGCCCCTCAGGGGGCGCCGTGCGCCGCGACGTCCGCGGCCAGCAGGGCCGTGGCGCGGCGCTGCCAGCCGGGGCCGAACGTGACACGGGTGGCACCGAGCCGGCCCAGATCGGCCGGATCCTGCTCGCCGAGCCGGGCGAGCGCGTTGACGGGCCCCTCGATCCCCGCCCGCAGGGCGGGCAGCGCGGCGGGCGGAGCGCCGATCGGGTAGACACAGTCGGCGCCCGCCGCCACATACAGAGCCGCGCGCTCGATCGCCCGCTCGACCGCCTCCTGCGGACCGCCCTCGCCGCGCAGGAACGTGTCCACGCGCGCGTTGACGAACACCCGGTCGCCGGCGGCGGCCCGCACCTCGGCGAGCCAGTCGGCATGCTGCCGCGGGTCCCGCAGCACCCCCTCGCGGGAGTCCTCCAGGTTGCAGCCGACGGCGCCCGTCTCCAGGAGCCGCTCCACCAGCTCCTTCGGCGGGAGTCCGTACCCCGACTCGATGTCCGCCGACACCGGGACGTCGACCGCCCGGACGATCCGGGCGACCGCCGCGAACATCTCGTCGGCCGGCGTCGCCCCGTCCGCGTGGCCGAGGGCCGCGGCGATCCCCGCGCTGGGCGTCGCGAGCGCGGGGAACCCGGCGTCCGCGAACACCCGTGCACCGGCCGCGTCCCACGGCCCCGGCAGCACCAGCGGATCGTCCGGCAGGCGCCCGTGGTGCAGCGCCCGGAACGCCTCCACCGCGCTCACCACTCGGTGCTCCCCGGCGGGATGCGGCGGGTGACCATCAACCGGTTCCAGCCGTTGACGGCGGTGATCAGAGCGATGAGGTGGGCGAGACGGATGCCGTCGAAGTGCTCGGCTGCCGCCCGGTACACGTCGTCCGGCACGAACCGCCCGCCGGACGCCGCCGGGCCGGTGCCCCCGGTCGGCACGGTGAGCGCCTCGGTGAGCGCGAGCGCGGCCCGCTCGCGCTCGGTGTAGGCGTCCCCGGCCTCCTCCCAGGCACTCAGCAGGTCGAGCCGCCGCTCCGGCACGTCCTGTCCGCGGGCGATCGGCAGGTGCATGTCGAGGCAGTAGGCGCACTGGTTGAGCTGCGAGGCGCGGATCTGGACCGGTTCGGCGAGCGCGGGATCGCCGAGTCCCTTCTTCGCGGCGGCGCCCAGCGCCGGCATGGCGGCGCGGACCTCGGCGTCCAGGTGCGTGGTGCGGACGCTCACGCGTGCTGGCCCGGACGGTAGTGGCCCGGCACCGCCCGGCAGGCCACCCCGAACCGGTTCCAGGCGTTGATCACCGTGATCGCGGCGATCAACTGGGCCAGCTCCTGCTCCTCGAAGTGCTTCGCGGCGTTCTCGTAGACCCCGTCGGGCACGAAGCCCTCCGTGAGGACGGTGACCGCCTCGGTCAGCTCCAGCGCGGCGAGTTCCTTGGGGGTGTAGAAGTGCCGCGACTCCTCCCAGGCGCTCAACTGGATGATGCGCTCGGCCGACTCGCCCGCGGCCAACGCGTCCTTGGTGTGCATGTCGAGGCAGAAGGCGCAGTGGTTGAGCTGCGAGGCGCGGATCTTCACCAGTTCGAGCAGCACCGGGTCCAGGCCCTTGCGTGCTGCGGCGTCCAGCCGGGCCATCGCCCGGTAGACCTCGGGCGCGAGCTTGGCCCACTCCAGCCGGGGCGTGTGCTCCGGGTGGTACGCGGTGCCGCCCGGGTGCGGCGCGGCCGCCGCGGTGGGCGCCGGGTCTGTTCCGTTCGTCGTCATGCTTCGACCCTATGGGCCCAGTAGCCCAGGAGTATGGTCCATTTGCATGACAGAATCCTGGGCCAATCTGGGAGTGGACCTGCACCTCGAACCCGCCGGGCCCGGGGTGCGCAGGGGGCTGACGGACGCCCTGCGGGAGGCCGTGCGCAGCGGCCGCCTCGCCCCGGGCACCCGCCTTCCCGCCTCCCGGGCCCTCGCCGCCGACCTGGGCATCGCCCGCAACACCGTCGCGGAGGCGTACGGGGACCTGGTCGCCGAGGGCTGGCTGACCGCACGGCAGGGCTCGGGAACCCGTGTCGCACCCCGCAGCCAGCCGGGCGCACCGGCCCCCGCACCCCGCCGCCGGCCGGCCGGCAGCCCCCGCCACGACCTGATGCCCGGCACCCCGGACCTGGGGTCCTTCCCACGCAGCGGCTGGCTGAAGGCCGCGCGCCGCGCACTGATGGCCGCCCCGCGCGACGCCCTGGGCTACGGCGATCCACGCGGCCGCGTCGAGCTGCGCACGGCTCTCGCCGCCTATCTGGCACGCGCGCGGGGCGTCCGCACGGACCCCGACCGGATCCTGATCTGCTCCGGCTTCTCCCACGGCCTCTCCCTCCTCGCCGCCGTCCTGGGCCGGCGTGGCGTCGACGCGGTGGCCGTGGAGTCCTACGGCCTCGACCTGCACTGGAACCTGCTCGCGGCAGCGGGCCTGGGGACCCGGCCGCTGCCCCTGGACGAGCGCGGGACGGTCGTGGCGCCGCTCCTCGGGCAACGGGATACGGGTGCCGGTGCCGGTGCGGGTGCGGGTGCGGGTGCGGCGGGCGGTGGGGCGCACGGGGCAGCGGGCGCCGGCGGGACGGCGCGGCCCGGGGGCGGGAGGGACGACGGGGGCGGCTCAGGGGCGCCGGTCCGCGGCACGGCGCCGGGTGCGGTGCTGCTGACCGCCGCCCACCAGTTCCCCACCGGCACGCCGCTCGACCCGGCCCGGCGGACCGAGGTGGTCGACTGGGCACGGCGCACCGGCGGGGTGATCCTGGAGGACGACTACGACGGGGAGTTCCGCTACGACCGCCAGCCGGTGGGCGCGCTCCAGGGCCTCGATCCCGACCGGGTGGTCTACTTCGGCACCGCGAGCAAGGCCCTGGCCCCCGGGCTCCGGCTGGGCTGGGCGGTGCTGCCCGGCTCGCTGGCCGCCGAGGTCGCGGCGGCCAAGGGCTCCTCCGACTGGGCCTGCGGCGTGCTCGACCAGCTCACCCTCGCGGAGTTCATCGCCTCGGGCGCGTACGACCGCCATGTGCGGGCGGTGCGCCTGCACTACCGGCGGCGGCGTGACCAGTTGGTCGCCGCGGTCGCCGAGCGGGCGCCGGCCGTCCGGGTCACCGGGATCGCCGCGGGCCTGCACGCCGTCCTCGAACTGCCGCCCGGCACCGAACGTTCCGTGGTGCGCGCGGCGACCTGGCAGGGCCTGGCCCTGGAGGGACTGGCCCACTTCCGCCACCCGGACGCCGCCGCCGTCCCCGGCCCCCGCGACGCCCTGGTGGTGGGCTACGGCACCCCGCCGGACCACGCCTGGCAGGCAGCGCTGGACGCGCTCTGCGACGTCCTGCCGGGCTGAGCGGCGGGCAGCCGCCCCGGGTGCCCGCGCCCTGGCTTCCTGCGCCCCGGGTGCCTGCGCTCCGGCTTCCCGCGTCCCGGCTTCCCGCGCCCCGGCTTCTCGCGTCCCCGCGTCCCCGCGCCACGGGGGTGCGAGTGCGGGGGCGGGGCACCGGTGCGCGGGGTGCGGGCGCGGGGCGCCGGGGCGCAGAGGGGCGGCCGGGCCTAGCGGCCCAGCACCTCCCGCAGTTGTTCGAGCCCCCAGTCCAGGTCCTCCTTGCTGATCACCAGCGGAGGCGCGAGACGGATGGTCGAGCCGTGGGTGTCCTTGACCAGCACGCCCTTCCCGTGCAACTGCTCGGAGATCTCACGGCCGGTGCCACGGGCCGGATCGATGTCGATGCCCGCCCACAGGCCGCGGCCGCGCACCTCCCGCACCGGGCCGCCGGGCACGCCGGCGAGCAGGCCCAGCTCCTGGTGGAGGTGGTCGCCCAGCTCCGCCGCCCGCTGCTGGTACTCGCCGGTGCGCAGCATCGCCAGCACCTCCAGCGCCACCGCGCACGCCAGCGGGTTGCCGCCGAACGTCGAACCGTGCTCCCCCGGGCGGTGGACCCCCAGCACCGCGCGCGACGACACCACCGCGGACACCGGCACCACGCCCCCGCCCAGCGCCTTGCCGAGGATGTACATGTCCGGCACCACGCCCTCGTGCTCACACGCGAACGTGCGTCCCGTGCGCCCCAGGCCCGACTGGATCTCGTCGGCCACGAACAGCACGTTGCGCTCACGGGTCAGCTCCCGCACCCCGGCGAGGTAGCCCTCCGGCGGCATCAGCACGCCCGCCTCGCCCTGGATGGGCTCCAGCAGCACGGCGACCGTGCTGTCGGTGACCGCGGCCCGCAGCGCGGCCAGGTCGCCGTACGGCACGACGTCGAAGCCCGGCGTGTACGGGCCGTGGTCCTCCCGGGCCTCGGGGTCGGTGGAGAAGCTGATGATCGTGGTGGTGCGGCCGTGGAAGTTGTTGGCCGCGACCACCACACGCGCCGTGTCCGCGGGCACGCCCTTGACGCGGTAGCCCCACTTCCGTGCCGTCTTCACGGCGGTCTCCACCGCCTCGGCACCGGTGTTCATCGGCAGCACCATCTCCATGCCGCACAGTTCGGCCAGCTCGGCGCAGAAGGCCGCGTACCGGTCGTGGTGGAAGGCCCGTGACGTCAGGGTCACCCGGTCCAACTGCGCCTTCGCGGCGTTGATCAGGCGCCGGTTGCCATGGCCGAAGTTGAGCGCCGAGTATCCGGCGAGCATGTCCAGATAGCGGCGGCCCTCGATGTCCGTCATCCACGCGCCCTCGGCTGACGCCACGACGACGGGCAACGGATGGTAGTTGTGCGCGCTGTGCTCCTCGACCGAGGTGATGAAGGCGTCGGTAGCGGTCACGGGGACTCCGTTCTTACGGCGGAAGGCGGGTTCGTGGCCCAATTCCTATCGTCGCTCGCCCGGCAGAGAAAGAAACCTTTCGTACGAATGTGGCCCACCCGTCCGGCGGGTCCCGCAGGACGGGCTCCCGAGCCGGCCGCGGCCCGTGATCGCGGCGCCCCGTCGCCGGCGGCCCGGCAGGTCCGCGGCCGGACGGTCCGGGACATTCCTCCGGCCGGCTGGCTAGGCTGTCCTCGACGCACGGCGACTGGCGCACAGGGAAGCGACCCTGGGGGAGCCGTGCAGGGGCTGTGGCCTCGAGGTGCCGTCTCCTGCCCGGCCGGACCGGGAGGCCTGCGGGACCCCGGAACCACGACCCCGGTGTGCCGTCCGCCTGGGCACGCCGGGCCACGACCGGATCACGACCGCTCGCCCCCGGAGGACACCGTGTCTCTTCCCCTCTCCCATCCCGCCCTCGCCGCGGCCGACCCCGACGTCGCCGCGCTGGTCGGGGCCGAGGAACTGCTCCAGGCCGACACGCTGCGCATGATCCCCAGCGAGAACTACGTCTCCGCGGCCGTGCTGGAGGCCACCGGCACCGTCCTGCAGAACAAGTACAGCGAGGGCTACCCCGGCCGCCGCTACTACGAGGGCCAGCAGAACATCGACCCCCTGGAGCGGTTGGCCGCCGACCGCGCCAGGGCCGTCTTCGGAGTCGAGCACGCGAACGTGCAGCCCTACTCCGGCTCGCCCGCCAACCTCGCCGTCTACCTCGCCTTCGCCGAGCCCGGGGACACCGTGATGGGCATGGCGCTGCCCATGGGCGGCCACCTCACCCACGGCTGGGGCGTCTCGGCCACCGGGAAGTGGTTCAGGGGCGTGCAGTACGGGGTGCGTCGCGACACCGGCCGCATCGACTTCGACCAGGTGCGCGAGCTGGCCCTCGCCGAGCGGCCCAAGCTGCTCTTCTGCGGCGGCACCGCCCTGCCCCGCACCATCGACTTCGCCGCCTTCGCCGAGATCGCCCGCGAGTGCGGTGCGGTGCTGGTCGCGGACATCGCCCACATCGCGGGGCTGGTCGCGGGCGGCGCCCACCCGTCCCCGGCGCCGCACGCCGACGTGGTCTCCACGACCACGCACAAGACGCTGCGCGGGCCGCGCGGTGCGATGCTGATGTCCCGCGAGGAGCATGCGAAGGCCATCGACAAGGCGGTCTTCCCCGGACTCCAGGGCGGGCCCCACAACCACACCACGGCCGCGATCGCCGTCGCCCTCCACGAGGCGGCCCAGCCCTCCTTCCGCGACTACGCCCACGCCGTGGTCGCCAACTCCCGGGCCCTCGCGGAGGAACTGCTCGCCCGCGGCTTCGACCTGGTCTCCGGCGGCACCGACAACCACCTGATCCTGATGGACCTCACCCCCAAGGACGTGCCGGGCAAGGCGGCCGCGAAGGCGCTCGACCGCGCGGGGATCGTCGTCAACTACAACACCGTGCCGTACGACCCGCGCAAGCCGTTCGACCCGTCCGGGATCCGGATCGGCACCCCCTCCCTCACCTCGCGCGGCCTCGGTACGGGACACATGGCCGCGGTCGCCGAGTGGATCGACCGCGGGGTGGCGGCCGCGGGGTCCGGGGACGAGGAGGCGCTGGCGAAGATCAGGGCCGAGGTGACGGAGCTGATGCGGGCGTTCCCGGCGCCCGGGCTCGCCGTGGACTGAGCGGGCCCGGTCCCTCGGTGCGGGACCAAGCCCTGCCCGCCTGCCCGCCCGCCTGCCGTCCCGGCAGGTAGGCGGTCAGGCGGGCAGGCGGTGTGCGTGGTGGTGTGCGCCCGGTCGGTTCACCGGGCCTCGCCGGGCGCGGACGGTTCCGGACGGCCGGGACGGTTCCCGCGCCCGCTCCAGGACGTGACGGCCCGCTCCCCGCGGCTTCCTGGACCTTTCGGCCAGATGCCGCCCCAGTGCCGCAGGGCGCGGTGGGGGCGGGACTTCACGTGCCCGGTGCGGCCCCGGGTGGTCCCGGGTCCGGCCCCCACCCCGACCCCGGCTCCTGGCTCCGAACCCGCCCCCGCTCCCGGCCCCCAGCCCCCGCACGCACCGGTACCGCACGCACCGGTACCGCACGCACCGGTACCGCCCGCGCCCGCCACCCGCCTGCCGCGCCGCGGTGGGGACGTGGGAACCGCCCCGGACCGGCCGCGAGCGGTGGCGCACCGCCGTCCTGACTGTGTTTCTCGTCTCACCGGCCACGGCGCTCGGCGACCACGGCAGGAACGCCGCCCCGCCTTCGGGGAGACCGGCGCTGGACGGTCCCGCGCAGACCCGCCGTGCGACGGCCTCAAGATCCGGACCCTCGCCGAGGGCCGCGGCCGCGCGCTGCCGCGGCCCCACGGCGCGCACCCGTTCCGGGCGGGCCCGCTGCTCACCGGCGCCTGCGCCTGCGATCACCGCGGTCCGCCCGGTGGCGAGCACCCGGTCCCCTCCCGTGTCCTCCGTTGTCCTCCCACGTCCTTCCCTCCCGGGCGCACCGGCCCGCGCCCGACCGGTCCCCGCCCGGCGGCGAACGGGCCCGCCCGGGGCCCCGCGCGCCGTGCTCGCCGGGCACCGGCCCGCGCCCCCGCCGTGCGGGCCCCGCGATCGTCGGAGATCGGTTCCCCAGCGGTCGTACGCACCTGAGAGAATGATGGGCATGGCCACTGACCGCCCACCCGCCCCTGACGACCACCCCCAGCCGAACGGCTCCGCGTCCGGCTCGCGCCCCCGTGTGCTCTCCGGGATCCAGCCCACCGCGGGCTCGTTCCACCTGGGCAACTACCTGGGTGCCGTGCGTCAGTGGGTGGCCCTTCAGGAGTCCCACGACGCGTTCTACATGGTCGTGGACCTGCACGCGATCACGATCCCCCAGGACCCGGCGGAGCTGCGCGCCAACACCCGGCTCGCCGCCGCCCAACTGCTCGCGGCCGGGCTCGACCCGGAGCGCTGCACCCTCTTCGTGCAGAGCCACGTACCCGAGCACGCGCAGCTCGCCTGGGTGATGAACTGCCTGACGGGTTTCGGCGAGGCCGGGCGGATGACGCAGTTCAAGGACAAGTCGCTCAAGCAGGGCACGGACCGCACCACGGTCGGGCTGTTCACCTACCCGGTCCTCCAGGTCGCGGACATCCTCCTCTACCAGGCCGACCAGGTGCCCGTCGGCGAGGACCAGCGCCAGCACGTGGAGCTCACCCGCGACCTCGCCGAGCGGTTCAACGGCCGTTTCGGCAGGACGTTCACCGTGCCGTCCGCCTACATCCTCAAGGAGACCGCGCGGATCTACGACCTCCAGGACCCGACGATCAAGATGAGCAAGTCGGCGTCCACCCCCAAGGGCCTGATCAACCTCCTGGACGAGCCCAGGGCCACCGCCAAGAAGATCAAGAGCGCGGTCACCGACACGGACACGGTGATCAGGTACGACGCCGAGGGGAAGCCCGGCGTCAGCAACCTCCTCGGCATCTACTCGACCCTGACCGGCTCCACCGTCCAGGAGCTGGAGAGGAGTTACGAGGGCAAGGGCTACGGGGCGCTCAAGACCGACCTCGCCGATGCCGTGGTCGCGTTCGTGACGCCGTTCAGGGAGCGCACCCAGCAGTACCTGGACGACCCCGAGACGCTGGACTCGATCCTGGCCAAGGGCGCGGAGAAGGCGCGCGCGGTCGCCGCGGAGACGCTCGCGCAGGCGTACGACAAGGTGGGCTTCCTGCCCGCCAAGCACTGACCGGTGCCGCCGTACAGTCGAAGGAGCCGAAGGACGCGCGGCGCGGGATCGTGCCCGGGCGGCCCGGCCGGGCCGTCGGGTCCGCCCAGTCCACCCAGTCCGACGACACGACGGGAGTACGACGTGGGGACCGTAACGATCGGTGTGTCGATCGCGGTCCCGGAGCCACACGGCAGCCTGCTCCAGGAGCGGCGCGCGGGCTTCGGTGACGCCGCGGCCCCCGGCATCCCCACCCACGTCACCCTGCTTCCGCCCACCGAGGTCGACGGCTCGGCGCTGCCCGCGATCGAGGCACACCTGGAGGGCGTCGCGGACGCGGGGCGGCCGTTTCCGATGCGGCTGTCGGGGACGGGGACCTTCCGGCCGCTGTCACCCGTCGTGTTCGTACGGGTCGTCGAGGGAGCGGACGCCTGCGCACGGCTCCAGACGCAGGTCCGCGACCCCGCGGGCCCCGTCTCCCGCGAACTCCAGTTCCCCTACCACCCGCACGTCACGGTGGCGCACGGCATCGACGACGCCGCCATGGACCGCGCGTTCGAGGAGCTGGCGCGGTACGAGGCCGAGTGGTCCTGCACCGGATTCGCGCTCTACGAGCAGGGCGCCGATGGCGTCTGGCGCAAGCTGCGCGAGTTCGCCTTCGGCGGGCCGACGGTCCCTCCGCAGGCGTCGCCACGGGCGGCCCGCGGCACCCAGCCGGCTCGCTGACGACCGGTCGGCCCGCCGCACGAGCCGAGGGCCCGGCCGGCCCGGGCCCCGGCACCCCGGCCCGCCGCGGCGGCCGCCGGCCCTGCGCCCCTACAGCGGCAGCCGCCGGAACACCGGCCGCGGCACATGGCGCAGCGCCGACATCAGGACACGCAGGGTGCCCGGCACCCAGACCGTCTCCGTGCGGCGCAGCAGCCCCGCCTCAATGGCCGCGGCGACCGCCGCGGGCGTGGTGGCCAAGGGCGCGGGTTCGCGGTTCGCGGTCATCCTGGAGTGGACGAACCCGGGGCGCACCACCATCACGTGCACGCCCGTGCCGTGCAGCGCGTCCCCGAGGCCCTGGGCGAAGGCGTCCAGGCCCGCCTTGCTGGAGCCGTAGATGAAGTTGGAGCGGCGGGCCCGCTCGCCGGCGACCGAGGACAGCACCACCAGCGAGCCGTGGCCCTGCGCCTGGAGGGCCTTGGCGCACACCAGGCCCGCGGAGACCGCGCCCGTGTAGTTCGTCTGCGCCACCCGGACCGCGGCGAGGGGATCGCTCTCGTCGTGCGCCTGGTCGCCGAGCACACCGAAGGCGAGCAGCACCATGTCGACGTCACCGCCGGGGCCGCCCGCCGCGAACACCTTGCCGAGCACCTCCTCGTGGCGCGTGCAGTCGAGCGCGTCGAAGGCGACGGTCGTGACGTCCGCGCCCCGGCCGCGCAGCTCCTGTGCGGCGGCCTCCAGGGCGGGGGAGGGGCGGCCCGCCAGCCAGACGGTGCGGGTACGGCGGGCGATCAGCCGCCGGGCGGTGGCCAGCGCGATCTCGGAGGTGCCGCCGAGGACGAGCAGGGACTGCGGGATGCCGAAGGCGTCCTTCATGAGGGCGTGCTCCTGTCAGCCGCTAGAGGGCGAGACGGCGGGAGAGGTCGGAGGTGAAGACACCGCGCGGGTCCAGCTCGGCGCGCAGCGCACGGAAGTCGTCGAGGCGCGGGTACATCGCCGCGAGCAGCTCGGGGCGCAGCCGGGCGTCCTTCGCGAGGTAGACCCGTCCGCCCGCACCCACCACCTCCTCGTCCAGTTCGTCGAGGAACGCGCCGAGACCCGGCAGGCCCGCGGGGACGTCCAGCGCCAGGGTCCAGCCGGGCGCGGGAAAGGACAGCCAGCCGGGATCCGCGTCCCCGAAGCGCTTGAGCACGGCGAGGAAGGAGGGGCAGCGGCGCTCCGAGACGCGCCGCACCACGCGTCGCAGCGTCTCCTCCTGCCCGTGGCCCACGACGAACTGGTACTGCACGAAGCCGCTGCGCCCGTAGATCCGGTTCCAGTGCGGCAGACCGTCCAGCGGGTGGAAGAACGCGGACAGCTTCTGCAGTTCGCCCGTCATGGCCCTGGGCGCCCTGCGGTACCAGAACGTGTTGAAGAGCCCCACCGAGCGGCGGCTGAGCAGCCCCTCCGGCAGCAGGCCGGGGGTGCTCGGCAGCCGGCCGGGGCGGAAGGACAGGGGGGCGCGCCGGGCGCGTGCGGGAAGCGCGTCGAGCGGTGCGTGGTCGCCGCGGGTGAGGACGGCACGGCCCAGCGACGCTCCCCGTGCGAGGAGGTCGATCCAGGCGACCGAGTAGCGGTAGCGGTGGTCGGTGGCGGTGAGCCGGGCCAGCAGGTCGTCGAGGTCGGCCGTCCGTTCGGTGTCCACGCACATCAGCGAGGTCTGCACCGGCAGCAGCCGCACCGTCGCGGTGAGGATCGCACCGGTCAGGCCCATGCCGCCGGTGGTGGCGTCGAAGAGCGGCGTGCCGCGCTCCACGGTGCGCACCTCACCGTCGGCGGTCAGCAGTTCCAGGCGGACCACGTGGCGCGAGAAGGATCCGGCGCCGTGGTGGTTCTTGCCGTGGATGTCCGCGCCGATCGCCCCGCCGACCGTCACATGTCGGGTGCCGGGCGTCACCGGTACGAACCAGCCGAGCGGCAGCAGCACCTCCATCAGCCGGTGCAGGCTGACCCCCGCGTCGCAGAGCAGCAGGCCGTTCGCCGAGTCGATGACGTGGATGCGGTCCAGCGCCGTCATGTCGAGCACCGCACCGCCCGCGTTCTGCGCGGCGTCCCCGTAGGCGCGGCCGAGCCCCCGGGGGATACCGCCGCGCGCCCCCGCCCGGCCGCAGGCGCGGACCGCGGCCACCGCCTCCGCGTAGCTGCCCGGGCGCACGAGACGGGCGGCGGTGGGCGCGGTGCGGCCCCAGCCGGTGACGGCGACCCGCTGGGCGCCTTCGGCCGCACCGTGGGGCGGACCCGCGGCGGCCCCCGCCGTGGAACCGGACCGGGCCATGAGGCCGCCGGTGCCCGCAGGGCCCGCCGCGCTCGGGCGGGCCCCGCCGGACATGGCCCCGCCGGACGCGGACGCGGGCGCGGCGGCGGGTGCGGGCGCCGGGCGGTGAGGGTGCGGACGGGTGCCGGCGGCGGTGTCGGAGGACATGGACGCGACGGTATGTCGATGTCCGGGCGGTTTGAACGATTCTGTGGTTGTCTGTCGAATTCCATCACTGAACTGGGTGGATTAGTGGGGTGTCGGTCTATCGGATCGTCCTTTCTTCCGGGGGGCGTAGCAGAGTCGGGACGTCCACCACGCGACACACGCGAGGAAGCGCATGCACCACGATCCGAAAGGCCGGCCGCCCGGCGCGCCGCCGCCCGGCCGGCTGCGCGAGATGGACCGCCGGCTGCTGACCGCCCTGCACGCCTGCGGCCGCCGACCGAGGGTGGCAGCCGCGGCCCGGACCCTCTCCTTCAGCGGCGAGCACGGCGCGCTCTGGCTCGCCGCGGGGCTCGCCGCGGCCGCCGCCGACCGGGAGCGGCGTGCCGCCTGGCTGCGCGGCACCGCGCTGACGGCCGGTGCCCACCTCGCCAGCATGGGCGTGAAACGGCTGGTCCGCCGGCCGCGCCCGGCCTGGATCAGGCCCCTGGTGCGGACCGCGGGCACGCACTCCTTCCCCAGTTCGCACGCCACCTCGGCGGCGGCGGCCGCCGTCGTCCACGGGGTGCTGCGCCCCGCGGGCGCCCGCGGCGCCCGTCTCGTGCCGCCGCTCGCCGCCGCCATGTGCGTCTCCCGGCTGGTCGTCGGCGTCCACTACCCCTCCGACGTCGCGGCCGGCGCGGCGCTCGGCGGTCTGCTGGCCCGCCTCGGCACCTCCTGGATGACCCGTCCGCTGCCCGGCACGGCCCCGCACCCGGCCCCCCGGCCCCCGCGGCCGCCCGCCGCCCGCCCGAGAGGCCACCGTCATGTCTGAACCCGCCGCGCTGCTCGGCCGCGACCGGCCGCCCGGCCGCGGACTGGCGCCCGAGGACGGGGGCGACGGCGGGCGGCGGGCCGCCGGCCGCCTCGCCGGGCTGGCCCCGCGGGCCCTGGCCGGGCTGCTGCTCGGCCTGCTCAGGACCGCCCGTCCCCGCCAGTGGGTGAAGAACGTCCTGGTGGTGGCCGCCCCCGCGGCCGCCGGCGACCTCTTCTCCGGGTTCGCGTTCGGCCGGCTCGCCGTGGTCTTCGCGCTCTTCACCGCCGCCGCGTCCGCGGTCTACCTGGTCAACGACGCGCGGGACGCCGCGGCCGACCGCGCGCACCCGGTCAAGTGCCGCCGCCCGGTCGCCGCCGGCCGGGTGCCCGTGCCCGTCGCCTACGCCGTCGGAACCCTGCTCGCCCTGGCCGCACCGCTCGCCGCGGCGCTGCTCTGCCCCCCGCTCGTCGCGGCCGTGCTGACCGCGTACCTCTGCATGCAGCTCGCGTACTGCATCAGCCTCAAGCACGTGCTCGTGGTGGACCTGACCGTCGTCACCACCGGCTTCGTGATGCGCACGATGATCGGCGGACTGGCGCTCGGCATCCCGCTGTCCCGCTGGTTCCTGATCACCACCGCGTTCGGCGCGCTCTTCATGGTCTCCGCCAAGCGGTACTCGGAGGCGGTGCAGATGGCGGGCCGGGCGGGTGCCACACGGGCGCTGCTGACCGAGTACACCACCGGCTACCTGCGGTTCGTCTGGCAGCTCGCGGCCGGTGTCGCGGTGCTCGCCTACTGCCTGTGGGCCCTGGAGGACGGCGGCCCCGGCCACGGGCTGCTGCCCTGGCGCCAGCTTTCCATGGTCGCCTTCACCCTCGCCGTCCTGCGGTACGCCGTCTTCGCCGACCGCGGCACCGCGGGCGAGCCGGAGGACGTCGTCCTGCACGACCGGGCCCTCGCGGTGATCGGCGTGCTCTGGCTGGCGATGTACGGACTGGCGGTCGCCGGCTGGTGAGCGCGGCGGTCCTCAGACGGCGCGCACCGAAGGCGCGCACACCGGCACCCGGGCGGTCGCCGGGCACCCGCGGCCTGTCCGGCGAACTGCTCGGCTTCGCCGCGGCGGGCCTGTGCGCCTACGCGACCGACCTCGCCCTCTTCGTCCTCCTGCGCGGCCCGGTGGGCCTCGGCCCGCTCGCCGCCAAGGCGCTGTCGTTCCTCGCGGCCTGCACGGTCGCCTACGCGGGCAACGCGCTCGGCACCTACCGCGGGGCCCCCGCCCCCCGCGCGCATGGCCGAACGCGGACGGCCCGGCTCCGCCGCTACGCCGTCTTCTTCGTCGTCAACCTCGCCGGTGCCGTCGTCCAACTGCTGTGCATCGCCGTCTCGCACTACGGGCTCGGGCTCACCTCGCCGCGGGCGGACGCGGTGTCCGGGGCCGGCGTCGGCATGGTGCTGGCCACCGCGCTGCGCTTCTGGGGCACCCGCACCTTCGTCTTCGCCGACGCACCCGGCCCCGGCCCCGTCCGTGTAGCGGACAGGACACCGTGAACCGGAAGCCGCGGACCGGCCGAAAACCGCTGCCGCCGACCCGGTCGGCGCCGTCAGCGCCGGGGCAGCGGCCAGCGCCTGCGGACCGCGAAGACACCGGCCGCCAGCAGCACGAGCACCCCGCCCGCGACCGCCAGGGCGATTCCGGCACCGCTCGATCCCCGGGTGGACGCGCCCGCGGCCTTCTGGTCGCCGTCCGCGCTCCGGTGGCCGCCGGCGCCCTTGCCGTCGTCGTGCGCGCCCGCCCCGCCGCCCGCGGGCGCCTGGCTCTTCGGCGCCACCAGTGCGCCGACCGGGGCCACCTTCCCGGCCGCCGCGAAGCCCCAGTCGAGGAGGCCCTCCGCCTCCTTGTAGACGGGCAGGATGCCACCGCCCGACGGGTGCATGACCGTGACGAGCAGCACCCGGCCGTCGCGTTCCGCGACACCGGTGAAGGTCGCGCCCGCGTTCGTCGTGTTGCCGTTCTTGACACCGGCGAGGCCCTTGTAGGGGGACAGACCCAGGGCACCGGTGAGCAGCCGGTTGGTGTTCTGGATCTGGAAGGACTCCCGCTCGGTGCCGTGCTTGGTCTTCCTGGTCTCGCCCGGGAACTGCGCACGCACCGTCGAGCAGTAGTCGCGGAAGTCCTTCTTCTGCAGCCCGGAGCGCGCGAACAGCGTCAGGTCGTACGCGGACGAGACCTGGCGCGGCTCGTCGTAGCCGTCCGGGCTGACCACGGTGGTGTCGTCGGCCTGGAGGTCGTCCGCGTGCCGCTGCATGTCGCGCACGGTCTTGGGCACACCGCCGTTCATCGCGGCGAGCACGTGCACGGCGTCGTTCCCGGAGCGCAGGAACACCCCGCGCCACAGATCGCCGACCTCGTAGGTCTCGCCCTCCTTCACGCCGACCAGGCTGGAGCCCTCGCCCATCCCGGCCAGGTCGGCGGGTGCGACCTTGTGCTTCTCGGTCTTCGGGAACCTGGGCAGCAGGGTGTCGGCGAAGAGCATCTTCAGGGTGCTCGCCGGAGGCAGCTTCCAGTGCGCGTTGTGCGCGGCGAGGACATCCCCGGACTCGGCGTCCGCGACGATCCAGGCCCGTGCGGTCAGGCCCTTGGGCAGCACCGGGGCGTCGGCTCCCAGCTCGGCCTGCGTGCCCCGTTCGCCCAGCCGCGCCCCGCCGACCGTCGACATCGAGGCCGGTGGTTCCGCCTTGCTCCAGTCGGGGTCGCCACTGGCGAGGGCGGGCGCGACGGCCGGGACGGACAGCAGGGCGGTGGCGGACGCCACGACGACGATCTTCCTCAACGCAGACACGATCGAAAACGTACACGGCAAGCAGCCCGCGGCGGCCGCCGCGGTGGCCGATTCGCGCCCTTCTCCGGCCCCCGCCGCGCCGCCGCGACGCCCCCGGCGACCTGCCGCGGGCCGGGTCACGCGCGGTACCCGGGGGCAGGCCGCCGGTCCCGCCCCGCGCCGCGCCGGGTGGCCGCCCACGGCCGCGGCGGCGTACCACCCGCCGGCCGTGTGCCCTGCCCGCGGCCGTGCGCGCGTCCTCCACCGTTCCGCCGCCGCACCGGAGGAGGCTTCAGATCCTGAAAGTTTCTGCCAGCCGCGGGCCATCAACGCAGCTCTTCGGTTTCTTCGCTGGGCTAGACCACAGAGCGTGCGTGAAACCTCTGTACATCCGGTTCCATCCATGCGTCACTCATGACGCGTCTACGTCAAAGACACGCCTCCCGCGCAGCATCGCCACGCATGCACAGCACCGCCCGGCACGCCCACGTCCCCCACACACCACTGACGTGCTCAGGAGGAAGCTTTGCTCTCCCACAGACCCCCCACGTTCGGACTCCGCCGGGGCAGACGCACCCTGGCCGGCGTCCTCGGCGCAGCCGCCGCCACCCTGCCGATCACCGCGGGGACGGCCACCGCGGGGGCGGCCGCGGCACCACGCCCGTCCGGTGACGCGCTGCCGCTCGGCACCGGGCACATGGGCATCGGCTACCAGGCGGACACCGGCGAGCGCTCCGCGGGGCCGCTGTCCGGCAGCGGCGGGGTGCAGGGCATCGACGTCTCGCACTACCAGGGGGCGGTCAACTGGGCGGGCGTGCGGGCGGCGGGCGTCCAGTTCGCCTGGATCAAGGCGACCGAGGGCACCACGTACAAGGACCCCAGGTTCAACGCGAACTACCTGAACGCGTACAGGAACAAGGTGATCCGCGGCGCCTACCACTTCGCGCGGCCCGACCTCTCCGGCGGCGCGGCGCAGGCCCGCTACTTCGCCGGGCACGGCGGCGCCTGGTCCAGGGACAACCTCACCCTGCCCGGCGTCCTGGACATCGAGGGCGACTGCTACGGCAGGTCCGCCGCCGCGCTGCGCACCTGGATCACCGACTTCTACACCACGTACAAGGCCAGGACCGGCCGTGACGTCGTGATCTACACGAGCGCCGGCTGGTGGAACGGCTGCACGGGCTCCTGGCGCGGGATGTCCGCGAAGAGCCCGCTGTGGGCCGCGCACTGGACGTCCGCGGCCGGGCCCACCATCCCCGCCGGGTTCCCCTTCTGGACGGTCTGGCAGTACTCCAGCACGGGCCGGGTCGGCGGCGTCTTGGGGAACGTGGACCGCGACAAGTTCAACGGCACCCGCAGTCGGCTGCTTGCCCTCGCCAACAACACCCCCTGACGGCCCGGGGGGCCGGAGGCACTTCCGGCCCCCCGCGGGCGACCCCCTGCCGACGGTCGCGCGGATCGCGCCGTCCCGTCGGCTACGCGGGTAGATCCACAGCACGAGCACCCTTCTCCACCCCTGTCCCTCCCACACCACAGAAGCGCCAGGAGGAAGCCTTGTTCTCCCGATTCCGTTTCGCGAAGGGCGTGCAGCGAAGACTCACCGTGGCCGGCGTCGTCGGCGCCACCGCCGCGTTGACCCTGACCATGGCGGCGGGCACCGCCTCCGCAAGGCCGCAGCCCTCGGGCGCCGCCGTGCCGCTCGGCCAGGGCTACATGGGCGTCGGCTACGTCCAGGACAGCAAGGACTTCAAGCCGGACACGAGGACGCTCCAGTTGGACGCGCAGGGCGTGCTCGGCCCGAACCTCTCCGCCTACCCCGCGGGCATCGACGTCTCGCACTACCAGGGGTCGATCAACTGGTCCTCCGTGAAGGCGGCCGGTATCGAGTTCGCCTGGATAAAGGCGACCGAGGGCACCACGTACAAGGACCCGACGTTCAACACGAACTACCTGAACGCCTACAACGCCGGAGTGATCCGCGGCGCGTACCACTTCGCGCGGCCCGACGTCTCCGACGGGGCGAGCCAGGCGAACTACTTCGCCAGCAGCGGCGGCGCCTGGTCCAGGGACAACCTGACGCTGCCGGGCGTCCTCGACATCGAGGGCAGTTGCTACGGCCTGTCCCAGGCGTCGATGCGCTCGTGGATCAGCGCCTTCTACACCACGTACAAGAACAGGACCGGCCGGGACATCGTCATCTACACGAGCCCGAGCTGGTGGAACTCCTGCACCGGCTCGTGGAACGGCATGGCCGCCCTGACCCCGCTGTGGGTCGCCCACTGGACGACCGCGTCGAGCCCCAGTCTCCCGGGCGGCTTCGGTGCGTGGACGGTCTGGCAGTACACGGACGCCGGCGCGGTCGGGGGCGTCTCGGGCGCCGTGGACCGCGACCGGTTCAACGGCTCCCACGACCGGCTGCTGGCACTGGCCAACAACACCCCGTGACGGCCGCGGGCACCGCACGACCACCGGGTGGCACCGGGTGACCACCGGCGTGACCACCGGGTGACCGCCGCGGCGGGTGCCCCCACCCCTGGCGGAGCGGGCCGCGGTCCCGCTCCGCCAGGGGCTACGGCACACTGGCGGCATGAAGCTCAGCCGTCGCACCTCCTGGTTCCTGCTCGCCTTCGGCGTCTGGAGCTGGGTGATCTGGGTCACCTTCGCCAAGAACCTCTGGCAGGACGGCAGCGGCCTCGCCTTCGACGCAGCCGGCCACCCCACCGCCTACTTCTGGGTCCACCTGGCGCTGGCCGTGGTCTCCTTCGCGCTCGGCACGGTGATCGGGGGGATCGGCCTGCGGGGCGTCAGGGCGCACCGCGCGGCCGGCCGCACCCCCGCGGAGCCCGCTGCGGACCCGGACCCGAGCGTGCCGGCCGGCCGGCGGCCGTAGCCCGACCGGGGCGGCCGCGGCCTCCTGCGCTCCCTGTGGGCAAGGATCTCCGTGGGGCGGCGACCCGGCCTTGACGGCGGCCGCGAAGGTGGCCCGGCTTCCGACCGGGAAGAGCACGGCCGGGGCCGGTGGGGCACTCGCTGTCGCGGACGGGACGCATTCGGGTACGAGGTCCACGTCCCAGGGCGGCGTCGTCCAGCTCCGCCGCGACACCCGCGAGGCCAACCGTCCACTGAGCGGGCTCGGCATCAGGCGCTCGACCGGGGGCACGTCCCACCCGAGCGCCACGTCCCTGGGACGTCGCATGCCCTGGGCGCCGGAAATTCGGCCGAAAAACAGCACGGAAATCTTGGTGATGTGGCTCTCTCCCCGCCTTTGCGTCATGCATGTCCGCATGGTCGAAACAATGCATGCACAGAGGGAACGCCTGGTGTTGGAAGAATCAGCCGCAGCTCATTTCCCGGCCAGTATCGGGGTGGTCTGATGCTCGATGGCTGTACCACTCTTCGCGCAGTACTCTGGAACTGTGAGTGAGTGAGTGAGGGCAGAGGACGGAGCGTGGCGATGGGCCTCTCGATTCCCCTGGAATCCGCAGAAGTTGCATCCACCCTGTCCGAACGCGACCGCGCACTCGCCGAGGTCGGACTGCGGACCTTGCGAGAGCTGGACGCAATAGGCGTGGCCGTGTACCTTCCTGCGCCCCATGCGCCTGTTGTCCGCGCCGGTCTGGTTGCCGTGACGCCGATGGGGATCGGCTTGCTCGAGAAGATTCCGGCTGCGGAGGACGTCTATCCGTCCGCAAGGGCATACCGAAGCGGAAAGGTAGTGAGAGGAACAGCACGGGATCTTGTCGGACAGGATCCGGGTATTCTCTCATTCAGTCCTTTCTACTATGCGATCTCGGCCGCACCGCTGATCTCTGGTGAAGCAAAAACATACGGTACATTGAGCGCCTACTGGCCGCACGGCTGCACCATCAGCGACGACAGTGCCGAGTATTTGCGGGAAGAGGCGGGGGGACTCGCCGCGCGGTTGAGTGCGCTGGACCGCGAAGGCGTCTCGCTCGTTCCTCCTGATGTTCCGCTCGTGATTGCAGGAGAAACCCGGACGGGAGGCAGCGACAGGTACGCGCCCCTTCTCTTCCATCTGAACAAACTCGCCATACTGCTGAACAAGGCGACGAGTCCCGAGGAGGCCGCGGATCTGGCGATCCAACGCATTGTTCACGGTTTTGCGGCCAGCGCGGCAGCGGTGAGCCTGACTTCCGGGGACAGGCTCGTCGTTCTCGACGCCGAAGGATGCAGCAGCGAATACTTGAAATCACTGAACGGTGCCTCGATCGCCGCAGCGCTTCCTGAATCAGAGGCGATAACTCACAGGCGCCCCTATTCCTACGAGCGAACGGATCCGCGCACCCGCGATCGGCTCCGTGGTGAAGAAGAGCGAGGGCAGTGCTTCTGGGAGGTCCTGCCGCTGGCGGTTGGCGAGTACACGATCGGTGCCGTTTCCATCGGCTTTGATGCCCGCAGGCAGGAGGTCGGCGAACACACCCTCATCGCGTTGTCGTCGATGCTCGCCGACGCCCTGGAACGCACGCGATGGCACGAGGCGCAGCACGCCCTGGCCCGGCAGTTGCAGGAGACCCTGCTGCCGCGTACCCTCCCCCAACTGCCAAGCGTGCTGAGCGTGAGCAGGTACCGCCCCGCTACCGGCGGGATCGAACTCGGAGGGGACTGGTACGACCTGTTCGACCTGCCGGGCGGCGGTGTCGGCGTCGTGATAGGGGACGTCGAAGGACACAACACCCAGGCCGCGGTCGTCATGGGGCAGTTGCGCAGTGCGGTGCGGGCCTACGCGGCCGAGGGGCACGGCCCCGCTGCCGTACTGACGCGTGCCAATCGTCTGCTGTGCGACCTCAGGTCCGGTCTGCTCGCGACCTGCTGCTGTCTTTGGCTGGCACCCGACACGGGAAGGGCCCGGATCTCCACGGCCGGCCACCCGGTCCCTCTCGTCCGAAGCGGAGACGGGGAATTCCGCACGTACAAGCCTGACGCCGGTGTGCCGCTCGGAGTGGATGCCGGCTTCGAGTTCACGGCATCGGAAATGAGTTTGGACACGGGAACCCTCCTCGCCTTCTACACCGACGGCGTAACCGGCCAGGGCCATGAACTCGCCACGGACGAGCTCGAAAGCGCGATACAGGCAACCGGGTCCGAGCTGGAGTCCCTGGCCGACCGCCTCATTTCGGAGCCGGACACCCACTCGGCACGGAGAAGCGATGACGCGGCACTCCTTCTGGTGCGGTACGAAGGATCTCCGCTCCGGCATATGCATAACCTGCGCCAACTGCACCTTTACCGCGGCGATTTTCGGGGCGCCAACAAGGCACGGAAGCTCCTGCGGGTATGGCTGGAGGGATGGGAGCTGGCCGCCGTCGCTGATGAGGCGGAGTTGCTCATGTCGGAAGTGGTGACGAACGGTCTGGTCCACGGCGGCAGTGACGTATCCGTTTATGTGCGCAAGTACGACCGCTGTATCCGGGTGGAGGTCCGCGACAGTGATCCACGACCAGCCCGGCAGCGGTTCCGCAGCGCGGAGTCCGACCAGGCGGAGGGCGGGCGGGGGTTGCTCATCGTTTCCGCGCTGGCGAGCGTGTGGGGGAACTCGCCCAGCGGCAGGGGAAAAACGGTGTGGTTCGAGTTGCCTACCCCATGATGCGTGACGGCCCACCCACCCGGCTGAAGAACACCTGGTGGAGTGCGGGGGAGGACGAGCGGCAGGCACGGTCCTCCGCCGTGGGTGAGCGGGACTCGACACCTCGTGATCACTGAGGTCGCGCCGGCCGCCGCGTCAGCACCCGGCGACCACCCGTGGTCCGCCTCCGGCTCCTGAAGCCGCATCAACCCGGGCGCACCGCCTGAACGACGCAGCCCTGGGCCGTGGACCTCGATGCAGTCCCCGGTCACCGCCGCTGCAACCGGACTTGGGACATGCGGGCCGGGTCCGGGCCCGCACGTCTTCATGACCGGGGTGCTCGCGAGTGCGGGCTGACAGGCCGGTCCCTTTGGGAAAGTGCTGCCGCGGTCGAGGGACCGTTCGGCTGTGGCCGTGTCCTCAGGGCAGCGCCTTGGGCCGTCGCATGTCCTGGTACGCCTCCCGCAGGCCGGCTGCCTCGGGCAGTCCACGGCTCTCGACCGCCCGCACCACTTCCAGCGCGCGCCAGTGGTTACTCGGCACCACCCTCCCGCTGAGAAGGGCTTTCTGTGCCGACTCACACGCTTCGTCATGCCGATCGGCAGCGAGCAGTGCGAGCGCCAGATCGATGTGCGCTGAGGCTACGCGGCGGGGCCAGCGGGACAAGTCGTCACCCGGTCCGAGACGGGCGACGACCTCCCGCGCGTAGGCCTCCGCGGCGGAGTCCCCGAGCCAGGCAAGGGTGGTCGCCGTGTACGAAACCGATTTGGCGGGGTCGTACTGGTAATGGTGCTCAGGGGCTCCTGGATCTCCCAGTGCCGCCGACATCTGCTGTACCCGCTCTATGGCCGCGTGTGTCTCTCGCGACCGACCCAACCGCGCCTGTGCACGCCCCTCCTGTGCCGTCGCCTGAATCAGGGCCGAGGAGCCGGCGGGGGCTGTGGCCTGGGCAGCACGGGAGAGTTCGACGGCACGTTCGAATTCTCCGGCCGTCAGTACTCGCCACGCTTCGGTTTCAAGGCACCACGCCTGGATATCGGCATGCCCTGCCTCCCGCGCCAACGTCACAGCCGTCTGTAGCCTCGCTGTCGCTGCTGAGTTCTGGTTCATGTCGATGTGGACCGTTGCCCCCAGCAAGGAAAGCCAGCCACCGAGCACCAGCAGCCGACGGTGTTCTGAAAGCGTCTTTCTGCCGTCGAGCAGCTTCGCCACGTACCCCGCGTGCTTTCGGACCTGTTGTAGCAGCACTTCCGGTGACGTGCGCGGGTAGGCAACGGCCAAGGCGTCGAACGCCATTTCCAGCCGCTCCAACGTTGCCGGCCCCACATCGCTGGACTGGACGCGCCGTGTCAATTCCCATGCGTCTGTTTCGTCATCGTGCGGTGCTTCGGGAACGTTCAGCGAGAGGCCCAGGAACTCATTCAGGGCTTCAATCAGGTCGGGGGAAGCTGCCTGCCTGCCGTTGACCACGCGGTTCAAGTAAGCCGGATCGTAGTGCAACTGCCTTGCCGCAGCCCGGATGCTGACACCTCGGTCGGTAAGAGCCTTGCGCACCGTGCCGCTGAACTCGTCCACGCCAACTCCCGATGACTGGTGACCGTCATCCTAGTCACCGCCGGTCACCGGGTCATCAGACCGCCGCCCACGGTTACCTGGGCATCCACACGGATGTGCCCCGGAACGTGTCAGTGCCCCGGGGCCTGCTGCCTGGTAGGAGGCAACGTGATCGACCACAGCCGCACGGGGAAAGGGAAAGCGGGCGCACCCCGTGAGGTGTTCCCGGGCCGCACCCGGCTCCCCCTCGTTCTGCAAGGCATGAACCGGGACTACGTCGGGAGATTGCCCGGCGGGGGATTGCTGATCTCCAGTCCTGGCGCGGGGTCGCTGCTCCAGGACATGGCGGAGGAAGAAGCAGCTCCCCTTCGTGACGGCCTCGCCGGCATTGTCAGGGCGGCCGGTGACGTGCTGGACAACCCGACCGCCACCCGCACCGAGATTCGGGACGTGGCCTGTCACCTGCTGGACGTGCTGATGGACGTGGCGGTGGAGCCGTGAGCGCGCCAAGGCCTTCCGCGTCCGGACTGCCACCGGGGAATCATGACCGGTGACTCCCGCGTGGGCGTCCCCGGCGCCCCGACCGGCGTGGATCCGGAAAGGGTGCTGGCCGCGGCGGATCAGGCACTGGCCATGGTGTCGGGCCCCCTGCCCAGGTACAGGGACGTCCTCGCCCTCTCCGACGAACTGCGCGAGTTCCTCCGGTCCATGGTTGCCCACACCGCTCCGAGGATCACGGAACTTCGGTCCGCGTCCCGGCGTACCGACGCGACAGGCACGGTGACCGAGGCCCGGTACCGCTTGAGCCTGACTTCCGGTGAGGGGCTGCAATCCGCCGCCGACCAGGCCAGGGCCCTGGCGCTGATTCTGCGGGAGCTGTGTTCGCTGTACACGGCGGAATTCCTCGAATGAAGGACTCCTGCCCCCGCACGGGGCGAGCCGGCACACGAGGCCAGTCCCGGTCACGCGGTCGTGATGCCCCCGCCCCCGGCGGCCGGTGTGCCGGGACACCCGGCTCCCGCGGCCGTGCCCGGGCGGAGCACGGGCGCCGGACAGGGGTCATCGACCGCGGCCGGGGCGTCATCGACCGCGGCCGGGGCGGGCCGACCGCCCGGTGCGCGGCCGCCGTAGGATGCGCCTCGGTCGTGTGCACAGGGTGTGAGGGGCGGTACGGGCGCTGTGGTCATCGTGGGGGTGCTTGCCGGGCTGGTCGCGCTGGCCGTCGTCGTGGCGCTGTACCGGTACGTCTGGCACCGGCTCGTGCGGGACACCACGGCCGACGGGTCGGCGCTGCGCAGGGCGGGCTCCGCCCTCTTCGTCGTGGGGCCGCTGCTGATGGTCGGGGCGCTGGTCGGCGAACGGGCCGGGGCGCCCTTCTGGTTGCAGCGGGTGCTGGGCTGGCCCGGGTTCCTGTGGATGGCCCTCTCGCTGTACCTGCTGCTCGCGGTGGTCGTGGGAGAACTCGTGCGGCCCCTGCTGCGCCGCTGGCTGGAGCGGCGCGCCGCACCGGTGGCCGGGCAGGCGACGGCGCTCCCGGCGGGCGGCGCGCCCTCCCCCGAAGCGCGGTCCGCGCCGGACGGCGGACCCTCCGCGGAAGCGCGGTCCGCGCCGGAGGCAGGCGCGGCCGGCCCGGCGGCGGCCGAGGCGGCGGCGCACGAGCGCGGGGCCGCACGGGAGACGGCGCCCGGCAAGGAGCCGGCCGGCCTCGCCGAAGGGCCCGGGGCTCCCGGTACTCCCGACGGCGGCCCGTCAGGCCCGTCGGGTCCGTCCGGCTCGTCAGGGCCCTCGCGGCGGCTGCTCGTCTCCCGCCTCGTGGGCGGGGCCGCGGCGGCCGCCGCCCTCGGCACCGTCGGCCACGGCACGTACCAGGTGCTCCGCGGGCCGCGGGTCAAGCGGCTCACGGTGCCGCTCGCGAAACTCCCGCGCGGTGCGCACGGGTTCCGCGTCGCCGTAGTCAGCGACATCCACCTCGGGCCGATCCTGGGACGCGACTTCACCCGGCGCGTCGTCGACACCGTCAACTCCACCCAGCCCGACCTGATCGCGGTGGTGGGCGACCTGGTCGACGGCAGCGTGCACGACCTGGGCCCCGCCGCGGCGCCGCTGGCAGGGCTGCGAGCCCGGTTCGGAACCTACTTCGTCACCGGGAACCACGAGTACTACTCGGGTGCCCGCCAGTGGGTCGAGCACGTCCGCGAGCTGGGCCTCATCCCGCTGGAGAACGCCCGCACCGAGCTGCCCGGCTTCGACCTCGCCGGGGTCAACGACATCCAGGGCGAGAGCCAGGGGCAGGGCCCCGACTTCGGCGCGGCCCTCGGCGACCGGGACAGGTCGCGCACCGCCGTCCTCCTCGCCCACCAGCCCGTGGTGATCCACGACGCCGTCCGGTACGGCGTGGACCTCCAGCTCTCCGGCCACACCCACGGCGGCCAGCTCTGGCCGGGCAACTACCTCGCCGCCCTGGCGAACCCCACGGTCGCAGGACTGGAACGCTACGGGGACACCCAGCTCTACGTCACCAGGGGCGCGGGGGCCTGGGGGCCGCCGGTGCGGGTCGGGGCCCCGTCGGACATCACGGTGGTGGAGCTGGCCTCGCGCCAGGCGTGAACGACGGCCACCGGCGCCCCGGCGGTACGGCCCGGCGCCCCGGCCGACCCGGCGCGGACGACGGGAGGGTCACCGGCCGGGGGCCGGTTCCGAGTCGGCCGTGACGGGGCGTACGGCGGTGCCCGCCCGGTGGCCGAGCCGGTCGGTGGGCACCCGGTGGGTCTCGCGCGCGGTGAGCGCGGCGATCACCGGCGGGACGCACAGCGCGGCGGTGAACAGGGCGACGGCGGCCCAGTCGTCGTCCGGTCCTGCGATCCGGGCGGCGAAGGCGGCGGCGAAGCCGGAGAGCGCGAAACCGATCTGGGTGCCGACGGCGACCCCGGACAGCCGCACGCGCGTCGGGAACATCTCGCCGTAGAACGAGGGCCAGACGCCGTTGGCGGCGCTGTAGACCACGCCGAAGGCCAGGACGCCCAGCAGCGCGGTCAGCGGACAGGAGCCGGCGGCGATCGCCCACAGGTAGAGGAACATGAGCACCGCGCTGCCGATCGCGCCGACGAGGAACACGGGCCTGCGCCCGATCCGGTCGGACAGCACGGCCCACAGCGGGATCGCCCCGAGCGCCACCAGGTTGGCCAGCGCGCCGACCCACAGCATGAACGTGCGGTCCATGCCGACCTGGTCGCCGGTGGCGAAGGCGAGCGAGAAGACGGTGAAGACCGTGCTGACCGAGGCCACCAGCGCTCCGCCGACCACGCGCAGCACGTCCGCCCAGTGCCCGCGCAGCAGCGCCACCAGCGGCATCCGGTCGACACCGTCCGCCGCGGCCTGCCGGGTGAAGGCGGGCGGCTCCTTTAGGGTGCGGCGGATGACGTAGCCGACGACCGCGACGACCACGCTGAACAGGAACGGCAGCCGCCAGCCCCAGGACAGCAGCGCGTCGTCCCCGAGGGCGGCGACGGGCAGGAAGACCAGGGTGGCCAGCAACTGCCCGGCCTGGGTGCCGTTCAGGGTGAAGCTGGTGAAGTAGGCGCGGCGCGCCTGCGGGGCGTGCTCCAGCGTCATGGAGCTCGCGCTCGCCTGCTCGCCCGCTGCCGATATGCCGCCCAGGATCCGGCAGAGCACGAGCAGGACGGGCGCGAGGCCGCCGGCTTGTGCGCGGGTGGGCAGGCAGCCGATGAGGAACGTCGAGAGCCCCATCAGCACCAGCGTGAAGACCATGATCTTCTTGCGGCCGACGCGGTCGCCGAAGTGCCCGAGGAACAGCGCGCCGACCGGCCGGGCCGCGTAGGCGACGCCGAAGGTGGCCATCGACAGCAGCGTCGCGTCCGCCGGTGAGGAGGCGTCGAAGAAGACCCTCGGGAAGACCAGTGCGGCCGCGCTGCCGTAGACGAAGAAGTCGTAGTACTCCAGGGCGCTGCCGAGCCAGGCGGCGAACGCCGCCTGGCGCGGTTGCGCCCGGCAGGCGTCGGGCGGCGTGGCGGAGGAGGGCACGGCGAACTCCTTCGGCTGCGGGGACGGGCGGCTCGCGGCAACGGCGGGCGAAGGCGGCGCGCACCGGAACCATGAATAACCCACTAGATAGTTCATAGTGTCGTGGGGCGGATGCTGCTTGCGCCCGGGGGCGGGTGTCAAGGGCCGTGCACGCGGTGCGCCGGTGCGGGGGGCGCCGGCGCAGGGGCGCGCCGGGCCCTCACCGGGACGAGGCGCCGCCGGTCAGATAGCCGATGACCATGTCGCCCAGCATGGCGCGGTAGCGCTCCCGCTCCCCGGCGGCCAGCAGGTCGCGCCCGAACAGGGCGGCGAAGGTGGGCCGGTTGGCAACCCGGAAGAAGCAGAACGAGCTGATCATCGCGTGCAGGTTCACCGCGTCCACGTCGGCGGTGAACGCGCCGCTGTCCCGGCCGTTCTCCAGGATCCGGGCGATCACGTCGATGGCCGGCCAGTTGAGCCGGCTGAGCTTCTCGGAGGCGGCGATGTGCTCCGCCTCGTGGATGTTCTCGATGCTGACCAGCCGGATGAAGTCGGGGTGCGCCTCGTGGTGGTCGAAGGTGAGCTCGGCCAGCCGGCGTATGGCGGCCACGGGATCGAGGTGCTCGACGTCCAGGTCCTGCTCGGCGCCCCGGATCACCGCGTACGCCCGCTCCAGCACGGCCGTGAACAACTGCTCCTTGCTGCCGAAGTAGTAGTAGATCATCCGCTTCGTGGTGCGGGTGCGTGCGGCGATCTCGTCCACCCGGGCGCCGGTGAAGCCCGCCCGGGCGAACTCCGCGGTGGCCACGTCGAGGATCTCGGCCCGGGTGCGGGCGGCGTCCCGCGTACGGCCTGCGGCCGGCTTCTCGGCAGGGGGCATCTGCATCCTCGGTGACGCGGGGCGTGGTCGGCGGTCCGGTCGGCGTGCCCGGGCCTCCCGCCGAATCCTAGGCGCACCTGTCCCGCGGACCGCCGTGTGTCCGGGGTTCCCGCGCGGTGCCGGGCCGCCCGCGGACCGGGCCGCTCCCGCATCGGGCTGCCCTGGCATCGGGCCGCTACTTACCGGACCGGGCCGTGTCCCGTACCGGGGGCTTCCCCGGGGCTCGGAGTGCTTGATATGCATAACGAACCAGTTCGTACATTATTCAGGGAGGCAGCGTGGCCCAGGACTCCCACCTCGTCGGCCTCATCGGTTCGGGGATCGGTCCCTCGCTCAGCCCGGCACTGCACGAGCGCGAGGCGGACCGGCACGGTCTGCGCTACCTCTACCGGATCCTCGACATCGACCGGCTCGGGATCCCGCCCACCGGGGTGGGACGGCTGCTGCGGGCGGCCCGCGACACCGGCTACACCGGCCTGAACGTCACCCACCCCTGCAAGCAGCACGTCATCGGGCACCTCGACGAACTCTCGGGGCAGGCGGCCGTGCTCGGGGCGGTCAACACCGTCGTCCTCACGCCGGACGGCCGCGCGGTCGGCCACAACACCGACGTCACCGGGTTCGCGGGCGCCTTCGCGGACGGCCTCGACGCCCCGCTCGACCACGTCGTCCAGCTCGGTGCGGGCGGTGCGGGCGCGGCCGTCGCCCACGCCCTGCTCGGCCTGGGGGCGCGGCACCTCACCCTCGTGGACACGGTGCCGGAGCGCGCCCACGCCCTGGCCGCGGCGCTGAACGAGCACGTCGGCGCCGCCCGCGCGGACAGCAGGCCGCCCCGGGACCTCGCCGTGGAGCTGGCCCGCGCCGACGGCCTCGTGCACGCCACCCCCACCGGCATGGCCGCCCACCCCGGCATCCCGCTCCCCGCCGGCCTGCTGCACCCCCGGCTGTGGGTCGCCGACATCGTCTACCGGCCGCTCGACACCGAGCTGCTGCGGGCCGCGCGCGCCCTGGGCTGCCGCGTCCTGGACGGCGGCGGCATGGCCGTCCACCAGGCGGCGGACGCGTTCCGGCTGTTCACCGGCCTGGAACCGGACCGCGCGCGGATGCTCGCCGACTTCGCCGACCTCACCGGCGCCCCGCCCGCCCGCACCTGATCACCCACCACCGTAAAGGAGCGCCCCGTGCGCACCGCCATCGCCACCGTCAGCCTGAGCGGCTCGCTGACCGAGAAGCTCACCTCCGCCTCCCGGACCGGCTTCGACGGCGTGGAGATCTTCGAGAACGACCTGCCGGCCGGCCACGCTCACCCCCGAGGACGTCCGCGCCCGCTGCGCCGACCTCGGCCTGGGCGTCGACCTCTACCAGCCGATGCGCGACATCGAGGCGGTGCCCGAGGCGGACTTCGCGGCCAACCTGCGCCGCGCCCGGCACAAGTTCCGCACCATGCGGCGGCTCGGCGCCGACACGGTCCTCGTCTGCTCCAGCCTGGACCGCCAGGCGGTCGACGACGACGCCCTGGCCGCCGAACACCTGCACCGGCTCGCCGAACTCGCCGCCGACCACGGCGTCAGGGTCGCCTACGAGGCCCTCGCCTGGGGCCGGCACGTCAGCACCTACGAGCACGCGTGGCGCATCGTCGAGGCCGCGGACCACCCGTCGCTGGGCGTCTGCCTCGACAGCTTCCACATCCTGGCGCGGGGCGGCGACCCACGGGGCACCGAGGCGATCCCCGGCGAGAAGATCTTCTTCCTCCAGCTCGCCGACGCCCCGATCATGGCCATGGACGTCCTCCGGTGGAGCCGCCACCACCGCTGCTTCCCGGGGCAGGGCGGCTTCGACCTGCCCGCGCTGCTCACCCATGCGCTGGCCGCCGGCTACCGGGGCCCGCTGTCCCTGGAGGTCTTCAACGACGTCTTCAGGCAGGCGGACCCCGGCCCGACCGCCATCGACGCCCGCCGCTCCCTGCTCGCCCTCCAGGAGGCCGCGGGCGCCGCCGCCCTGCCCGCTCCGGCGCCGCCCACCGGCCCCGCACCCAGCACATCGCGCTGGCCACCGATGACGTCGTCGCCACGGCCCGCGCCTTCCGTGCGGCCGGCGGCCGGCTCCTCGCCATCCCCCGCAACTACCACGACGACCTCGCGGCCCGCTTCGAGCTGCCCGACGACCTCCTGGACGCCTGGCGCGAGCCGGGCGTCCTCCACGACCGGGACGACGGCGGCGCGTTCCTGCACTGCTGCACCGAGAGCATGGGCCGGCTGTTCTTCGAACTGGTCCAGCGCGACGCGGGCTACCAGGGCTACGGAGCGGCCGACGCCCTCGTGCGGCTCGCCGCCCAGCACGCCGCGGCCGCACCGCGCTGAGCGCCGCGGCCCGCGGAACGCTACAGCCGCCTGGTGACCAGCGCCTGCTTGACCTCCTGGATCGCCTTCGTGACCTGGATGCCGCGCGGACAGGCGTCCGTGCAGTTGAAGATGGTGCGGCAGCGCCAGACGCCGTGGTTGTCGTTGAGGATCTCAAGGCGCCGCTCGCCCGCCTCGTCCCGCGAGTCGAAGATGAACCGGTGCGCGCCCACGATGGCGGCAGGACCGAAGTACTGCCCGTCGTTCCAGAAGACCGGACAGGACGAGGTGCAGGCCGCGCACAGGATGCACTTGGTGGTGTCGTCGAAGCGGGCCCGCTGGGCGGGCGACTGGAGCCGCTCGCGGGTGGGCTCGTTCCCGCTGGTGACCAGGAACGGCAGCATGTCCCGGTAGGCCTGGAAGAAGGGCTCCATGTCGACCACGAGATCCTTGAGGACCGTGAGGCCCTTGAGGGGTTCCACGACGACGGGCCGCTGCGGGGAGAGGTCCTTGACCAGCGCCTTGCAGGCCAGGCGGTTGCGGCCGTTGATCCGCATGGCGTCCGAGCCGCAGATGCCGTGCGCGCAGGACCGCCGGAAGGTCAGGCTGCCGTCCTGCTCGCCCTTGATCGAGTGCAGGGCGTCCAGCACCCGCTCCTTCGGGTCGATCTCCACCCGGAAGTCCTGCCAGAACGCCTCCGCGGCGGCCTCGGGGTCGAAACGGCGGATCCGGAAGGTGACCGCCATCAGGTTCGCACCGGGGGACGGGCTGACCGGAACGGCGTCCGGCTGGGCGGCGCCCGGGTCCGGGGCGGCGGTGGCCATCAGTGCGTACGCTCCCTCACTGCTCACTCCCTGGTGCGTCGTCCGGGCCGGGCGACGGCTGGTGTCGGTAGGGCGGGTGCGGCGCCCGGGTGGGGCCGCCGCCGGTGGGTGCGGGCCCCGGCCGGGCCGCGCGCGGATGTGCCGTCAGTACGTGCGCTCCATCGGCTGGTAGCGGGTCTGCACCACCGGCTTGTAGTCGATCCGGACGGACTCGGTGCCGTCCGCGGCCACCTCGCGGTACGCCATGGAGTGGCGCATGAAGTGGACGTCGTCCCGGTGCGGGAAGTCCTCGCGGTAGTGGCCGCCACGGGACTCCCTGCGGGCCAGCGCACACGCGGCCATCACCTCGGCCAGCTCCAGCAGGTTGCCCAGTTCGACGGCCTCCAGCAGATCGGTGTTGAACCGCCGGCCCTTGTCCTGCACGGACACCTCGGCGTAGCGCCCGCGCAGCTCGGCGAGCTTGGCCAGCGCCGCCCCGATGGTCTGCTCGGTGCGGAAGACCATGACGTTGGCGTCCAGCGTCTCCTGGAGTTCGGCGCGGAGCACCGCGACCCGCTCGGAGCCGGTGGCCTCGCGCAGCCCCTCGATCCGCCGCTCGACCCATCCGGCCGGGTCCTCGGGCAGCTCGGGCAGGGCGGCGGTGGCGGCGTACGCGGCGGCGGCCAGGCCCGCCCTGCGGCCGAAGACGTTGATGTCCAGCAGCGAGTTGGTGCCCAGCCGGTTGGCACCGTGCACCGACACGCAGGCCACCTCGCCGGCCGCGTACAGACCCGGCACCACCGCGGTGTTGTCGGCGAGCACCTCGCCGTGCACGGTGGTGGGGATGCCGCCCATCGCGTAGTGCGCGGTCGGCTGGATCGGGATCGGGTCCGTGTACGGCTCGATGCCCAGGTAGGTGCGGGCGAACTCGGTGATGTCGGGCAGCTTCGCGTCCAGTTGCTCGTGCGGCAGGTGGGTCAGGTCCAGGTACACGTGGTCGCCCTCGGGCCCGCAGCCGCGGCCCTCGCGGATCTCCGTGTAGATGGCGCGTGAGACGACGTCGCGGGAGGCCAGGTCCTTCATGACGGGCGCGTACTTCTCCATGAACCGCTCGCCGTGCGTGTTCCGCAGGATGCCGCCCTCGCCGCGGGCACCCTCGGTCAGCAGGATGCCCATCCGCCAGATGCCGGTGGGGTGGAACTGGAAGAACTCCATGTCCTCCAGCGGCAGGCCCCTGCGGTAGACGGCGGCCTGGCCGTCACCGGTGAGCGTGTGCGCGTTCGACGTCACCTTGAAGAACTTGCCGCAGCCGCCCGACGCGTAGATCACCGACTTGGCCCGGAAGACGTGCAGCTCGCCGGTCGCCAGCCGGTAGGCCACCACGCCCGCGGAGTGCCGGACGCCGCCCACCTCCGTGAGCAGTTGGTCCAGCACGTAGTACTCGTCGAAGAACTCCACGCCCAGCTTGAGGCAGTTCTGGTAGAGCGTCTGGAGGATCATGTGGCCGGTGCGGTCGGCGGCGTAGCAGGAGCGGCGCACCGGGGCCTCGCCGTGGTCCCGGCTGTGGCCGCCGAAGCGTCGCTGGTCGATGGTGCCGTCCGGGGTGCGGTTGAACGGCAGGCCCATCTTCTCCAGGTCCAGCACGGAGTCGATGGCCTCCTTCGCCAGGATCTCCGCCGCGTCCTGGTCGACCAGGTAGTCACCGCCCTTGATGGTGTCGAAGGTGTGCCACTCCCAGTTGTCCTCCTCCACGTTCGCGAGCGCCGCCGCCATGCCGCCCTGGGCCGCGCCGGTGTGCGAGCGGGTCGGGTAGAGCTTGGAGAGCACCGCCGTGCGGCAGCGCGGTGCGGCCTCGATCGCGGCCCGCATCCCCGCGCCGCCCGCCCCCACGATCACGGTGTCGTAGGTGTGGACCTGCCGTAGCTGCCGGGTCTGCCCGTACTCCATGGTCACCTCGGTCTTCTCGGCCCGGCGCTCTAGGTGATGTCCGGGTCGAAGGTGAAGATCACCAACGTGCCCAGCAGGACGGTGAACGCCGTGGCGGTGTACAGCAGGGCCTTGAGCCAGAGCCGGGTCGCGGTGTGCTCCGCGTAGTCGTTGATGACCGTGCGCAGGCCGTTCGAGCCGTGCAGCATCGCCAGCCAGAGCATCAGCAGGTCCCACACCTGCCACCACGGCGAGGCCCAGCGCCCGGCGACGAACGCGAAGCCGATCCTCGACACGCCGCCGTCCAGCATGAGCTGGATCAGCAGGTGGCCGAGCACCAGCAGCACCAGCACCACGCCGGACACCCGCATGAACAGCCAGCCGTACATCTCGAAGTTGCCGCGGGTCGACCTCGGCGTGCGGGTCGTGCGCTGCCGCGGCGGCTCGACGAGGGGAGCCGGGTGGCCGGGGCCCGGACCCCTGCCGCGGCCGGGGCCGGGTTCCGCCGGGGCGCGGCCCGCGCCGCTGGTGACGTCGGTGGGCACGGCCGTCAGCTCCCGAACACTTCACGGGTGGCGTGGCCGAGCACCGGGTACAGCGCGGCGGCCATCAGCACCCCCCAGACGCCGACGGCGCCCCAGAGCATCTGCCGGTGGTAGCGGGCGCCCTTCGACCAGAAGTCGACGGCGATCACCCGCAGGCCGTTCAGCGCGTGGAAGAGGACGGCGGCGACCAGCGCGTACTCCAGCAGAGCCACCACCGGCGTCTTGTAGGTGGCGATGACCCGGTCGTAGTCGTCCGGCGAGACCCGCACCAGCGCGGTGTCGAGGACGTGGACGAAGAGGTAGAAGAAGATGAGGACTCCGGTGACCCGGTGGGCCACCCACGACCACATGCCTTCCCGGCCGCGGTACAGCGTTCCAGCCGGCACGGAAGAACCCTCCGGGGACGGGACGGGAGCCCGCCGGCTGCGCCGCCGACTCGGGCCCGGCCGGCTGTGGTCCACCGGCTGCCGCCATCGTGCGGGACGTCCGGCGCCCGGGCCGGCGCCACACGGCGGCCCTGGTCCATCCGACGGTCAAAGGGGGCACGTACGGGTTATCCGGCCGGCGTGGCTGAGGCCGTCCCGCGCACCGGCGCACCCCGTTGCGCACCGGGCGTGCGCTCCGGCCGCGGGCAGCCGCCCGGAACGCCCGCGCCCGCCCGAACCGGCTGCGGCGGGGGAGTGCCGCGTCACACGGGGCCCCGCGGGGGTCGGACGGCCGGTGCGCGCACATCACCCGTACGGGAGCTTTCGTGGCGTGGGGTGGACGGCCGGCCGGTGGCGGGGCTTAGGGTCGGTGCGGGCGGGCCGGGCTCGCGGGCGCGCTGCCGGACGCGCGCGCCGGGCGTCCGGAAGGGCCTCATCGCACGGGACGGGAGACAAGGACGTGTGCCGATGAACGGCAGGACCGTCGGCGTGGGCGCCGGCGTCCTCGTCGCCGGGGCGGCCGCCCTCTCCCTGGCCCTGTGGTCCACCGGCGGCGGCCGGTCGGGCGGCTCGCCCGCCCCGACCGCCACCCACTCGTACCCGCTGTCCGAGCCGCCCAGGACCATCCCGTCGGTACGCTCCGCCACGCCCGCGCACGGCCCCGGCTGGCGGCCGGGCCCGGACGGCCGGGTGGTGGTCGGCGACGACCGGCTCGCGGACGAGGGCCGGCTGCTGGCCGGCGAGCTGGGGCTGCGCTACGCGGGCCGGACCGGCGCGCGCGCCGGAGACGTCGCACTCGCCCTCGCGTCGGGCTCGGGCGGCCCCGAGTCCTACACCCTCACCGTGCGCGGGGACCGGGTGCGGATCGCGGGGCCCGCCGAGGCCGGTGTCTTCTACGGCACCCGCACCCTCAAGCAGGAGGTCCACGCGGGCGGCACCGCACCGGAGGGCGTGGTCCGCGACGGTCCCGCCAAGCCGCAGCGCGGGTTCATGCTCGACATCGCACGCAAGCCCTTCACCGCCGGCTGGATCGAGAACCTGGTCCGTGAGCTCGGCGACCTCAAGTACAACGAGCTGGGCCTGCACTTCTCCGACGACCAGGGCTTCAGGATCGCCTCCACCTCGCACCCGGAGGTGGTCTCCCGCAACCACCTCACCAAGGCGGAGGTGCGCCGCATCGTGGCCCTGGCCGATGCGCGGCACATCAACGTGGTCCCCGAGATCGACTCACCGGGCCACCTGGGCGCCGTGATCGCCGCCCATCCGGAACTCCAACTGCGCGGCGCGGACGGCAGGGCGCCGAGCGGTGCCGTCGACATCGCCGACCCGGCCGCAGCCAGGATCGTGGACGACCTGCTGAAGGAGTACACCCGGCTGTTCCCGGGCCGCTACTGGCACCTCGGCGGCGACGAGTACACCGCCCTGCTGGCGAGCGATCCGCAGACCGCCTACCCGTCCCTCGCCGCCGCGGCCCGCAGCCGGTACGGCCGCGGGGCGCGGGTCCAGGACCTGGCCACCGGCTGGCTGAACGACCGGGCCGCCACGCTGCGCCGCGCCCACCGCACCGTCCGCGCCTGGAACGACGGGTTCTTCGCGGGCGGCAAGGTGCAGCCCGACAAGGCGCTCCAGGTCGCGTACTGGACCGGCCGCGAACCCGGTGCGCGCGACCCGGTGGCGTATCTGAGGACCGGCCGGCAGCTCATCAACTACAACGACGAGTTCCTCTACTACGTCCTCGGCCAGCCGCACGGCTTCCGCTACCCCACCGGACGGCGCATCTACGAGGACTGGACCCCGCTGGTGCTGCGCGGCACCAGGCCGGTGCCGGAGCGCTACGACCGGCAGGTGGTGGGCGGCTCCCTCGCCGTCTGGTGCGACCAGGCCGACGCCCAGACCGAGGACCAGGTGGCGGCCGGCATCCGGATGCCGTTGCGGGCGCTGGTCCAGAAGCTCTGGGACCCCGGCAGGCCCCCGCTGACCTGGGAGCGGTTTCGCGCCCTCGCGCACCGGCTGGGCGACTGAGCGGCGCCCGGCGGCCGTGCGCCGGGACGGCGGCAGCGGCCCCGGAGCCGGACCGCGCCGGTGCCCGGCTGCCCGGCTGCCCGGCTGCGGACGGTGCTGGTGCTGGTGTCGCTGCGGGTACTGGTGCTCATGTGTTCATGGCGGTGGTGGGCGAACGGGCCGGCCGGTCAGGTGGCGAGGAGGCAGTCCTCCTCCCCGTGGCCGGCGTGGAGCCGGCGGCGGGCGGCGACGAGGGCGGCCTCGACGTCGCGGGTCCCGGTCGTGACGCACAGGGAGCAGGCGAGGTCTTCGAGACGCTGCCGGGTTCGGGGGCTGCCGTTCTCGGCGTGCAGGGCCCGGAGGGCCTCGTACTGCTGGATGAGGTTGTTCACAAGGGCGGGGTGGGCCATGAGCACGACGTTGGTCTCCTTCGGCGGAGTGCGGAGTGCGGAGTGCGAGGCGCGGACGGCTGGGCGCGCGGTCCGAGGCGGCTGGGCGCGCGGTCCGGGGCGGCCGGTCGCGCGGTCTCAGGCGGCGGTCGGGAGCCGCGTCGGCTCGGCTTCCACCTGCTCGCGGATGCTGCGGCAGCTCCGGGTGATGAGGCGGGAGACGTGCATCTGGGAGATGCCCAGTTCCTCGGCGATGCGGGACTGCGTCATGTCGCGGAAGAACCGCATGTACAGGATCTCCCGCTCCCGCTCCGGCAGCCGGTGCAGGCACGGCTTGACGGCTTCGCGGGCGAGGACGGTGTCGTACCGGCCTTCGGGCTTGCCGAGGGTGTCGGCGAGGGAGCAACCCTGGTCCGTACCGGCCAGTTCGGCGTCCAGGGAGAGGGAGCGGAAGCTGTGGATGGCCTCCATGCCGGTCAGCACGTCCTCTTCGCTCATCGCGGCGGCTTCGGCGATCCGGGCGACGGTCGTCGTTGCCGTGGGCATCTGTCGCATGGTGGCGCGGACCTTGTTGCGCAGCTCCTGCACCCGGCGCGGGACGTGCACGGCCCAGGCGGAGTCGCGGAAGTGGCGCCGCAGCTCTCCGACGATCGTGGGGATGGCGTACGGCTCGAACGGGGTGCCGTACGAGGGGTCGTAGCGGTGGACGGCCTTGACCAGGGCGAGGGCGGCGACCTGCTCCAGGTCCTCCAGGTTCTCGCCGCGGTCGCGGTAGCGGCGGGCGAGGCGGTGGGCCATCGGCAGCCACGCGGAGATCAGCCTGCCTGCCAGCGCCTCCCGCTCCGGCCCCTCGGGCAGGGCGGCCATCCGCTCGAACTCGGCTGCGGTGTCAGGGGCGTCGTCGTGACGTCGGCGGGCGCGTACGGGGGTGGCGCTCATCGGTTGTGTCCCTCCCGGCTTGTTGCCTTCAGGCGGCACACGGGAGGGCGACAGGCACACTCCGGGGACCTGGCGCACTGGGTGCGCGGCCTCCCGCGGCGGTGCCTGCTGTCCGAAGCACTGTGATCACTCTTCTGACCCGCCGCGCTGCCGGCAAACCGTCTTCGCCTCAAAAAACTTGTCCGCCGACAACTTTCCGGCTCTCACCGGCACCTCGTGGCCGCCGCGGGCCGGGATCGCCCGCGCCGGCGATCTCCCACGACCGTGCGGAGGGGACGTCGTGGACGACGGGCGACCCGGCGGCGGCAGGACCGGCCGGCTCTCAGCGGCCGCGGCCGGTGATCATGTCCCGCACGCGGTCGACCATGCCCGCGCCGGGAGCCAGGAGCTTGTTCGCGGGCGGGGTGTCGGGTGCCGAGGGGTGCGGCCGCGTGGGGGCGGTCTTCTTGGCCGAGCGGATCTTCTCGCCCAGTTCGTCCAGGGCCTCGGCGGAGCAGGCGGCGGCGAGCTGGGGGAAGAGCCGGTTCTCCTCGTCGCGCACGTGCGAGGTGACCGACTCCTTCAGTTGTGCCGCGAGGGTCGTGAACCGGCTGTCGCCGGGTTCGCAGCCCTCCCACTCCTTCAGGATCCGCTCGACCTCGGCGTGTTCCTCGATCTCCCTGTCCGCGAGGTCGTCGCCGCCGTCGACGTGGCGGCGAACCGCCGGGTAGAGGTACTCCTCCTCGGCGACCGAGTGGCGCACCAGTTCGATGGTGAGCTGATCGGCGAGCTTGCGCAGCCTCTCGTCACCGGCGGGCAGCCCTTCGATCTGCTCGAACATCTCGTCGACCTCGCGGTGGTCGGTGGTCAGTTCCTGGATGATGTTCCCGCCGTGTCCCATGGCCGGCAGTCCTTTCCGAAGACGGGCGGGCCTGCTGCGGCAGGCCCCGAATGTGACCACCTCCGCTTTGCCGCTTCTCGCCGCTTGACACCCGTCGGCTTCTCGCCGCTCGGCACCCGTCGGCATCACCGCCGTTCGACCCCCGTCGGCGGCCGGCCGGGGCGTCGGCCCGGGCGCGTGACGCCCTGCCGTGCCTGTGCCGTGCCGTGCCCGTGCGTGCCGTGGCGTCGCGTACGCCGGTGCCGGAGTGCGGCGGTCAGTCTTCCGGGAGACCCAGGAGCCGGGCGGAACGGCGCCAGAGTGCGACGGCGAGCTCGTCGGTCGTCTGCGGGTTTCGGCGTCGGGCTGGTTTCCGCTTCTCGTAGTACTCGCCGGAACTCCATCCGTCGCCCGGTGCGGTCTCGGCGAGCCACACCAACTGGTCGGCCCCCTTGTCGGGGGTGACCATGAACGCGCGGCCGAGGCGGCTGCGGTAGATCCGCTTCATGAAACTCTCGCTCGTGGTGGCGAAACTCGTCGCGACCGCTCCCGGATGGAAGGCGGCGGCAGCCAGACCCTTCGCGTGATAGCGACGGTGCAGTTCCCGGGTGAACAGGATGTTCGCCAGCTTGGCGGTGCCGTACGCCAGATGCGGGGTGAAGTCCCGGTCGTGCTCCAGGTCGTCGAGGTCCAGCCTGCCGAACAAGCGTGCCCCGGAGCTGGAGGTCTGGATCACGGAGGCATGACTGGCGAGCAGTTTGTCCATGAGGAGGGAGGTCAGCAGGAACGGGGCCAGGTGGTTCACCTGGAACGTCTTCTCGAATCCGTCGACCGTCCTCGTACGGGTGCCGAAGATGCCGCCGGCATTGTTCACGAGGACATCGATGCGGGGGTGCGCCCGGTCGAGGGAGTCGGCCAGCTCGCGCACGTCGTCGAGCCGCGTGAAGTCGGCGAGGAAGTGATCGGCGCCCAGTTCCTCGGCGACGGCGGTCGTCCGCCGGGGGTCGCGGCCCACGACGACGACACGATGACCGTCCTCGTGCAGTCGGCGGGCACCGGCCGCGCCGATGCCGTCACTGGCTCCTGTGATGACGATGGTCCTGGGCATGATCCGGCCTCCTGGAGGGATGGGGCAACCACCGGGTGCCCACTGTGTCTGGATCGGCACTGTAGGCTGGATGTGTCACCCGGTGTCAAGTTAGGCCCTGCGTGTTAGGGTCCTTGTCATCATGGGTGGCAGAGAACCGGGACTGAGGGAGCGCACGCGTCGCGCGGTCCAGCAGGAGATCGTCGAGACCGCGAACGGGCTGTTCGTCGCCCGCGGTTACGAGAACACGACGATCGAGGACATCGCCGCGGCCGTCGGCATGTCCCGCCGCAGTGTCTTCCGGTACTTCCCGACGAAGGAGGACATCGTCGTCGGGAAGTTCGACTTCGTCGCACAGGACATGCTCGTCGCGCTGCGCGCACGCCCCGCCGCCGAGCCCGTCTGGGAGTCGCTGCGCCGTACGTTCGACCTGCTCGTGGCGTACGTGGACGCCCCCGGACAACACGAGGTCGCCGAACCGATGCAGCGCATCGTCTTCGCCCACCGCGGGCTCCTTGCGAGTTACCTGGAGAAGCTCCAGCGCATGCAGGACGCCGTGGTGAGCGCCCTGCGCGAGCGTGCCGAGGCATCGGGACGCCCCTACGGAGCCGACGACCCCGTGCCGGGCGCCGTGGCGGGAGCCGCGTTCGGCTGTCTGCTGGCCGCACAGCACGCGTGGCTGGCGGGCGGTGCCAAGGACAGCTTCGCCGGGACCCTGGACCGCGCCATGGCCGCCGTGGCCCCCCGGGGCTGAGCCTCACCTGCGCGCCGCCCCGCCCTCCCCTCCGCGAAAGACCCGCCACGGGATGCCGCGCGGTCCCGGAGGTCCGGCGCCGGTGGGTGGCGTGCCCTCCCGCCGGGCGGGCACGCGAAGAGCATGGCGGACTTCTCCCGACGGTCGCAGGAGCACGTGCTCACCCATCCTGGGACCCGGCGAACCAGGCAAGAGCCGTACTCCGGCTGCGGGAGTCACCCCTCCCCGGCAGCCGGCCCCGCGCGGACGGTGGCCGGCCGGTACCGCCTTCTCGAACCGCTCGGCCGCGGCGGCATGGGCGAGGTGTGGCGGGGCGTCGACGACGTGCTGGTGCGGCCGGTCGCGGTCAAGCTGCTGCTGGGCCGGCAGGGCGACGAGGCGGCGATGGCCCGCTTCCGCCTGGAGGCCAGAACCGCCGCGCAACTGAACAGCCCGCACGTCGTGGCCGTGTACGACGCCGGGGTCGAACAGGACCGGCCGTATCTGGTGACGGAGTTGCTGGGTGGCCGGAGTCTCGCCGCCGAGATCGCCGCGGACGGGCCCTTCGCCCCGCGCCGCGCCGCCGAGGCGGGCCGGCACGTGGCCGCGGGACTGGCCGCCGCCCACCGCCAGGGGGTCATACACCGGGACGTCAAACCGGCGAACCTGCTGCTGGCCACGGACGGGACGGTCAAGATAGCCGACTTCGGCATCGCACGCTTCGCCGACGAGGGCACCGGCTCGGTGACCACGGCGGGTCAGATCCTCGGGACCGGAGCCTACCTCTCCCCCGAGCGCTGCCTGGGCCGGCCGGCGGGGCCCCCGGCGGACGTCTACGCGCTGGGCTGCGTCCTGTACGAGCTCCTCACCGGCAGGCCGCCGTTCAACGCCGACACCGCCGCGGGCGTGGTCTACCAGCACGTCGACGTCATGGCCGAGCCTCCTGGGCGGCACAGGAGCGGCATACCCGAGGCGCTGGACGCCTTCGTTCTCCGGCTGCTGGCGAAGCGGCCCGAGGAGCGGCCCACGGCCGAGGAGGCGATGGCCTTCCTCGGCACCCCGCAGGCATGCGGCATCCGCCGGGAACCGGCAGGGAAGCGCGAGGCGTTCCTACCGGCTGCCACGGCTGCCACGGCTGCCACGGCCGGCTCGCCGCCGGGGAGCGAGCGCGAAGAGGGGACGCGGGAGAAGCGCGGGGCCCCGCTGCGCAAACCGCGGCTCCTGGCGGGCTTGGCCGTCGCGGTGCTCTCCTCGGCGGCGGTCCTCGGCCTGTCGGCCACGGCCTTCGGCCCCGGCAACGCCCCGCCCTCCGGGCGCGCGCACTCCCCGGTGGCGGGGAACACGTCCCCTTCGGCCGTCTCCGCGGGCCCCCACCGCACGGCAGCCGACGGCCCCCCGGTGCCGGGCCGGTCGGCACGGACCGCCTCGTCGCGGACGGCGGCGCACGGGAAGAAGCACTCCGCGGGAGACAGGGGACGGGTTAGGACGGCGTCCCCCTCACCGTCTGCCGACCGTACGACCTCGACCGCGCCCTCTCCCTCTCCGTCCCCGACGTCTACGTCGTCGCCGTCGCCGTCGCCTTCTTCTTCCTCGGCGACGCCCACACCGCCGCACCACGGGCACACGCCGCCCGGAGGGCCGACGCCGTCCACGGACCCCGGGACGCCGACGACCACGACCCCGTGACGGACACCGCCGCGGTGGCTGTCGTCGCGCGACCGGCGAGAGGCTCGTCCTGTGCGCACCGGGAGCGGGGCTGCTCATCCCCACCGGACGCGCACTGCGGCTGCGCCGTTCGGTGATCGGTTGCGGCCGACCTTTTGCCTGCGCTTCCCCGTGTCCTGCTCGGCGAGCGGGTCGGGGGGTGCCGAAGTAATATGACACGGACGATCGGAGCGGATAGCGCGGCTTCGTCGCAGATGAAGCCCGAGATGCATCTCCCTGAATACCCGTGGCCCGGTGAAACCGACCGGGAACGGGCGGCAGTCCGGAATGCATCCATGGAGGCAAGAGCAGGGAATCGTCCAAGTCCGTAGGACTCTCTTTCATTTGTGGGCCCAGCCGGCAACCGAATGCCGGCACCCATTCCCATCCCCATTCCCATCCTCATCTCGACGAGGACCTCCGTGCGCATGCCGACTTCCGGATCCGCCCGATGAACCAGACGAAGGGGAGACTCACGTGAAGAACAAGCCGCAGTTCACCCTGGTCTCGCTGGCGACGAGCACAGCACTCGTCCTGGCGGCAAGCTGTGCGTCCGCCAGCACCGGTCACGCGTCCGCAGGTGGGCCGTCACAGGCCCGTACGCCCACGATCGTTCTGGTGCACGGGGCGTGGGCGGACGCCTCAAGCTGGGCCGAGGTCACCGAGCGCCTCCAGAGGCGCGGGTTCACCGTCCTGGCTCCTCCCAACACGCTGCGCGGGGTCGCCACCGACACGGCCAATCTGCGGGCGTACCTGAAGACCCTCACCGGGCCTGTGGTGCTGGCGGGGCACTCCTACGGCGGATTCGTCATCTCCAACGCCGCGACGGGCAACGAGAACATCAAGGCGCTCGTCTACATCGACGCCTTCATCCCCGACAAGGGGGAGACGGTGGGGCAGCTCACCGCTGCCGAGCCCGGATCGGTGCTGGCCGTCTCGGACCCCAGCACGGTCTTCAACTCCGTGCCCATCCCCAAGGGCGGCGGAGACGTGGACCTGTACGTGAAGCAGAAGCTGTTCCCCCGGTTCTTCGCCGCGGGTGTACCCCTCAACAGGGCCTCGGTACTGGCGGCGGGACAGAGGCCCATCGCCGCCAGCGTGCTGAACCAGCCCTCTGGGGAACCGGCCTGGAAGACCATTCCGTCCTGGGCGCTGATCGGCACCGAGGACAGGGTTCTTCCTCCGGCGGAGCAGAAAGTCATGACCGAGAGAGCAGGCTCCCGCACCGTCAGGGTGAAGGCCCCGCACCTGTCGATGGTGTCCGACCCCGAGGCGGTCACCGGCGTCGTGGTCCGAGCCGTCCAGCACAGCGGCTGAGGAGCGGGAGCGGAGACAGCGGAGCGGCCGCGCTGCCGGTGGATCCGGGCTCTCGCCCCCCGGATCCGACCCGCAGCGCGGACCACTCCGGCCACCTGGGCAGCGGCAGGGAAGTGACGTTCCTGCAAGGGCGCACGCAGTTCTGAACGTGCCCTTTGCGGAGAGGAAGACGTCATGAGCCTGGTGGCACTGATCGCCGCGGCCGACGAGCGGGGACTGGCGACGACCGGTCTTGCCTGCCTCGATCGTTGCCTGCCGCTGCTGGGCGGTGGCGACGAGACCCTGCGCCCCCTGTGGTCCAGCCTCGCCGACGGCCACGGCTGGCCCGAGCGGTTGGCGGCGGCCCGGGCCGTGCTCGACACATCGGACGGCGGATCGTCCCAGGCGCCCGGGGCGGCCCAGGGGGCGGCGCCGGTGGCCGAGGGCAGGGCGCTGGTGCTCCGTATGCTCGACACCGCGCCCGCCGACCTGCCCCCGGTCCCCGCCCCGATCGGCTCCGGGGCCGGCGCGCAGGACGAGGCGCTGCACTCCTGGGCCGACGCCTGCTCGCTGGCCGCCCTGCGCGTCCACGCTCTGCTCGACGGCTCCGGCGGGGACCCCGCGCCCGTGGCGGCGTACCGCGAGGGCCGCACGCAGGGCATCACCCCGCTGGCCGCGGCCGAACTGCGCCGCCAGTCGGAGATCCTGACCCTGCTGGCCGAGCACGGCGCCGGTGCGCTGCGCCAGGCGCTCGAAACCTCCACGGAGGGCCGGCGCATCCTGCGCGCCGCGGTGTCCCGCCGGACCCGGGTGCGATGACCGTCGGAGCGGCGCCCCGGCCCCGGCGGCCGTGGCACGGCCCCGGCGCCCGACACCTGGCGCCCGGGACTTTGGCACCCCGGGCACTTCCGGACTCCGGCACCCCGGGCACTTCGGGGCCCGGCACCCCGGGTACCTCGGCATCCCGGACACCTCGGCACCCGGCGCCCCGGGGATCCCGGACACCCCGGTACCTCGGCACCCGGGGACCCGGGCACCCCGCCACCCGGCACCGCTCACCGGGCAGGCCGTCCCGTGCGCTCGGCCGTCCCGCCGGACGCGTGCGAAAGGCGGTGCGGGCTCGTGCGAAAGGCGGTGCGGACGCGTGCGAAAGCGGTGCGGCCACCCGTGTGCGCTCCATCCGGCCGTGCAGCGGAGGTGGCCGCCGTACCCGGCGCACGCCGGGCGTGTACCGGGCCTGTGCCGGGCGTGCGTGACACTTCCCGCTGTTCGTGCGCTGGTCATCGAAGAACCGGGCGGCCATGGCGGCGACTGCGTGACGCCGTCGAGCCGGGCGCACCACCGGGCCTGCGGGGGCCCGGCGCACGGCCGGGCCGCAAGGCCGTGGCGCCCGGTGCCGACACGGTGGGGAGGGCGATCGTCATGCCTTTGGAGATGCTGGAGCGAGCACTGCCGGCACTGGCGGAACTGTCGCGGCCGCCGGCGCCGTCCCGGCCGCCGTCATCGCGGCACGGCGCCGCCCGGACGGCCCGGCGCAACCGGGCTCCGGGATCCGGACACGATCCGGCGGCGGGCCGCGCGGTCGACTGGAGGCTGATCGCGGGCGAGCTGGGCACCCGGCTGCCCGGCGACTACGTGGAACTGGTGCACCGCTACCAGGGCCTGGTGATCGACGACCGGCTCGGCATCCGGATGCCGCGGCCCGGCTGGGAGCGGTGGTACGTCGACGGGATGCGCGACTGCCTCCAGGAGCTGGAGGTCTGCTGGACGACCGGGGACTCGGGCGGCCACCTGCCCTATCCCCGGCCGCGCGGCCTCATGCCCTGGGGCGGCTCGATCGACGGCGACACCTTCTACTGGCGCACGCACCCGGACGGGCCCGAGGCGTGGACGGTCGTGGTGTGCGGCGCCGACAACGGCTGGGAGGAGGTCGAGCGCGACCTGACCGGGTACCTGGCCGGTCTGGTGCTCGGCGAGCTGGAACCCTGCGGCGCGCTGTCGCCGGACTTCCCCGGGTCCGCGCCGTCGGTCACGGTGGACGACGGCCGGCGGCATCCGACCTGGGACTGAGCCGCCTGGCGGCGGGCCCCACGCCGACCCCTGATCGGGTGGGGGCCGCCGGTGGCAGCGGCCGGGACCGCGGCCCCTGGCCCGACCGGAGTCATGGACGGCGGGCAGGGCCCGAGCGGGGAGGGTGGGGCCGCCGGTGCTCGTGACGGCGCTGGAGCGGTTGTGGTGCAGGTCGAGGCGGGGGTGAGGTTCGGCTCGCGGATGCGGCGTCTGTCGTCGTTGCACGGCTCCGGCCCCGGCCCCGGCTCCGGCTCCGGCTCCGGACGGCTGTCGTGCCGTCTGTTCGCCGTTGCGGCCGGGTCAGAGGCTTGGGTAGAGCCAGGCCTGGTTCTTCCCGCCGAGGCAGTCCCACTGTTGGAGGTAGGTTCCCTCGGGCGGTACGTCGAGAGCCGGATTGTGCGCGTCGAGGCACTTCTCGCTGTGCATGGCGCGGATCTGCCAGCGGTCGTCGTCGCGCCGCTGCAAGTACCAGGTCTGGGAGGGATGCCAGTTGCAGGCACCACTGAGGACCCGGTCCCCGTTGCCCGTGCGACCGCCTGCCACACTCAGGCACAGCCCGGTTTGGATGTTCATGATCTGAAAAGCGTTCTGATAGGCGGCTGCGTTGCCCCGCCGTACGAAACGGAACCTCTTGATGTCCTCGTAGCCCCGCTTCTGGACGGTCGCCGACCTCCGGTGCAGGGGGCGGCCGGGTTGTGCCTCGATGACCAGGTCGTCGCGGCCCGAGTAGGCGCTCCTGATCGCGGCGACCTCATCGGGGCGCACGAACGGGCTGGTGTCATATCGTCCAGGGGTCTTGCTGTTGGTGGCTTCCCAGTTGCGCGATGCCTCGATGTTCTCCCTGATCTTGGCCTCGCGGACCTGGGGGGCGACACAGGTGTGGTCGTCGGGAGTTGCCTCGCGCCACACGAAGTTCGGCCGGCAGGTATCCGGGCCGTAGGTACGATCCTGGGGATCCCGGTGCTGCTCGCCTTCCTGCGTCTGTATCCGGGTGAACCGCCTGACGTCGGGGTTGACGCAGACGTGGTCCTGAGGGGTTGCCTCGCGCCACACCAGGCCCGGCCTACAGGTGTCGGGTCCGTACGGGAGCGGGGCCGACGCAGTAGGCTCGCCCTGCAAGCCGACGACAGGGCTGGTCAGGATCAGGAGTCCTGCGGCGATGAACGCGGGGTACCTGCGGTAGGCCGAGTACCGGACGCGGGTGGTACGGCGGGTGCGGTCGGGCCGCAGTTGAGCGAGCATGGCCACCTCCAACGGGCACGGAAGCTTCCGGAGCCGTTCATGTCTCCCGATTCTTCGTGTGTGCGCGCACGGTGCCCATTCAGGCGCGTCCGATCGGGTGCTTCTGGGCGCGTCCGGTCACGGGCTCCGGAAGGGGCTTCCCGCGCTGGGCCCCCCACCCGTCATCCCCCCGCTCCTTCCTGAGTGCTGGGATGCCGGCGAGACCGCCGCGTTGAGTCGTGGGCCGCAGCGCCGCTGCTGGCCGGCCGGGGGAGCGGGCACGGACCTGGTCCCGGTACGTGCCTCGGACCGGCTTCCACCGGATGCAGGTGATGGGCCCGTCGTCCGGTCACATCGCGGCCGCGGACGCCGGGAGCGTCTGTCGCCCCTGCTTCCCGGATATCTGCCTGTGGCAGACTTCCTCCAAGGCAGCGGCCCACGGAACCGGTCATGGAGTCTGCTCCCTCCCGAGGCTGCACTGCGCCTGCTCCCGCCGCTGCCCCGCCCCCCACGCTCTTCACCGGAGTCACCCGATGAGCCCGAACTCCCAGGTCGACACCAGCAGGCCACACCCGGCACGCGTCTACGACTACCTGCTCGGCGGCAAGGACCACTACGAGGTCGACAGCGAACTCGGGGAACGGATACCCGGCCTGTATCGCGACGCGGCGCGCGTGAACCGTGCGTTCATGCACCGCGCCGTCGCCTGGGTCGCCCGGGACGGCGTCGACCAGTACCTCGACATCGGCACCGGGATCCCCACCGAGCCCAACCTCCACCAGGTCGTACAGGAGATCAACCCGGCGTCCCGGATCCTGTACGCGGACAACGACCCCCTCGTCCTGCGCCACGCGCAGGTGCTGCTCATCAGCGCGCCGCAGGGGGCCACCGACTACATCCAGGCCGACGCCCGCGAGCCGGAGCGGATCCTCGAACACGCCAGGAAATTCCTGGACTTCGACCGGCCGATCGCCCTCTCGCTGGTCGCGCTGCTGCATTTCGTCCTCGACGAGCAGGACCCCTACGGCATCGTCCGTACCCTCGTCGAGGCCCTGCCCACGGGCAGCTACCTGGTGTTGTCGCACGGCAGCATGGACTTCTTCCCGGAGGAGCGCGAGAACAACACCTACGCGAGCAGCGTCCCCTCGCGCTTCCGTTCCCGCGCGGAGGTGGAGCGGTTCTTCGACGGCCTGGACCTCGTGGACCCGGGCCTCGTCACGGCTCCGGAGTGGTACAAGGACACCCCCGCGCCCGAGTACGAGGTCAGCGCCATCTACTCGGGCGTCGCACGCGTCAGGTGAAGCGGCATGCCTCAGGGGCACCCGACGTGACATGCCGCCGGAGCACGGCCCCTGTCCGGCCGGCCACGGCAACAGGGGGCGTCCCTGACTGCTCGGTGACGATGCAGTTGCGGGTGGGAACCTGGGTGCCGTCACGATCAAAAGCGTACGGACCGCCCCCACGAAGTGGACCGCACGCCGTGACAGCGGGCCGTGACCCGCGACGGACCGGCCGCTGAGGACTCTCGGCCTGCAATCGGTGCCGGCCGTCCAGTGCCCGTCCTGACCCCCTGCTGACCCCCTGCGGATATGCCCTGACAGTGAACGCGCCTACACGGTCGGCCAGGACACGTGTGGTGTTGCCAGGGATGACCATCCGGGTGGTGCCGAGAGGTGGGCGACGTCCTGAAAGGCTCGCTGATCGATGTGCGGTGCCTGCTGTAGCGGATCATTCCGATCCCACCTGGGAGCCTGCCGCGTCGCCGGGCCTCGCCGGACGGCGGCCCCGGCGATCCGCCGGCCGAGGGCCACCGCTCCGTGACCGGGACGGCCCGGCCCGGCCGGCCACGCCTGGCGCGGCAGGCGACTGACCGAGTAGTGGAACTCTCAGGCAGGAAGGTGGGACGGTCGGTCTATTTGTACCAGTGGTCGCCTCGGAGACTCGGTGCATGGAGATCACCACAGAGCTCACCGCGGACGTCCTGGTCATGGGCTTTCGCAAGGGTGGCAAGACCGCTGCTCGTGTGCTCGCCGATGCCGGGCGGCGCGTGGTCATGGTCGAGCGGTCCGAGAACATGTATGGCGGAACCTGCCCCAACGTCGACTGCGTTCCCACCAAGATGCTCGTCCATTATGCGAACGCAAAGCGACTTGAGGATTGTCGCGCAGGAGTTCTTCGCTCGTTCCATTGCCGGCGTCCGCGCGTTGACCAGCGCCTTCCGCGCCGGCAACTTCGAGGCGTTGAACGGAAGGGTCCATCTGACCTAGGCCAAGTCCGACCTCCGATGTGGTGTCTGACGCACTGGCGAGGCCGCGGAAGTCACCAAGCAGCCCAGCGGGCATCTCATTCGCCTCCAACCAGTGCCAGGACCGCGGCGACTAGCTCCAGCGCGGCGTCGATGTCCGGGAGGGATGTCGACTCGACCATGAAATGGTTGATACGGGTACGATCTGCAATAGACTCGATGGCATCGGCGACCTGACCCAAGGGCGTTCCCTGGACGATGTTGACGCGCATGATCGTGTTGATGTCCGACGGGTCCCTGTCGGCCTCGGTGGCGAATCCGTCGATCAGTGCACGCTGGGCGAGCATCATGTCGGTGTCCACGAAGGCCGGCACGCTGCACATCGGCAGCCAGCCGTCGGCGCGACGGCCGATGCGTCTCAGCGCGCGTTCAGACAACCCGCCGATGTAGATCGGCGGACGGGGCCGTTGCACCGGCTTCAGCGGAGCGTGCTGGAGCGGGAGTTCGATGTGTTCACCGTGGTACTCGGCCGGGTCCTGTGTCCATAGCAGCTCCAGTGCGTCAAGCAGCTCATCCATCCGAGCGCCGCGCTTCGAGAAGTCCAGGTTCGCCCCCTCGTACTCCTCCGCAGACCAGCCGACACCGAAGCCCGGAATCAGACGTCCGCCGCTGATCAAGTCGATGGTGGTCAGGGACCGAGCCAGATGTACGGGCGGGTAAACCGGTGCGATCAGTACGTGCGAACCCAGACGGACGGATTCGGTGGCGGCGGCCGCGACTCCGAGCACGACGAATGGATCCGCAGCGGTCCTGTACTCAACAGGAATGGCGTTGCCCCGGCCGCCGGCACCGCTCTTGGGATGGACGGCGGCGAAGTTACGATCCCCCACCCACAGGCTTGCCGCGCCGGCCCTCTCGGCCTCATGGGCGAATTCGGCCGTCCGGGCGACCTGGTGAGCCAGGTTGTGCAGATAGGGAAGCACAAAACCGATTTCCACAAGAACCTCTTGTCCAGGTGTTCCATCAGGGAATGCCACGTCCGGCTCCGGGGGGACCGTAACAGCACCTGCCGGCGAAGATGTGTAATGCGGCCAGTGGCTCACTGAGCGTTTTCAGCGTTGCCTCTCCAGGGTGAGGACGGCTTTGGCGATGACGGTCATGCGGTGGGGCTGATGCGGGATCTGCAAAAGATCTGCCAGGACTTCAGTCGTGCCATGCCTCGTTCGACGGGTGCCCGGGCCGCGGACAGGGCCCGGTTCCGGGTTCGCTCGGTGAGGGTGAGTTCGCCGCGTGGTGGGCGGCGTTTGGGGGTGGTGACCCAGTCGCCGGCGCCGATGTAGGCCATGTCGGCGAGGACCGGGACGCCCTGGCGTTCGCAGATCCGGAGGATCTTGTGGGTGCGGGCGGCCGTCAGATCGTGGGTCCTGCCCGGCAGCGCGGGCGAGAGCCACAGAATCTGTCCGGCCGGGTCGGTGACGACCTGCACGCTGACCCCGTGCCGCTTGTGCTTCGTGGAGTAGTCGGCCCTGCCGTCGCCGACGCGGTCACATTCTGCGAAGGTGCCGTCCAGGAGGACGAAGTCCGGATCGTGCTCGCGCAGCGTCCGATGGGCATCGTGACCCACTCGACCAGGGCGTGGGGCAGGTCGAGTGCGGCAGGGTACGGAACCAACAGGGCTCCCGTGTTGCTGAGTTGAGGCGTTGAAACACCTCCCTCAACGGCCCGGTAGCCCTGTCCGTTGCGCACCCCGACGCCCACATCGCGCCGTTACCCGATCAGTGGTCACCCTTAAAACGCTCAGTAACTGTCCTATCAGTGGGCGGGCCAGCCAGAGGCCACCGGCACGGCCGGGGATCGGGATCGGGCACCCCCACCGAAGCCGGAGGGACGGCGCTGTGCACGAGGCTGTTCTCGAGCGGGAGGCGGCGGAGCGGCAAGCACTGCTGGTCGAACTGGAGGAGTAGGAGGCCCGCCCCGTTCGGCCGCTGACGGGTTGCCGCCCGGACCGGCTCGCTCCGGCCGGCTCGTCCACCCGGCTCCGGCGCCGGTCCTTCGCCCCGGTGTCCCGGCTCCGTCCCGGCTCGCCTTCCCGGCCCGCTCGCCCGCCACCGTCCCCCGGCGGCGAGAGCGCCCGGATCCACCCGTCCGGCCATCGGCGACGGCCCGCACCCGCTTGAAATGGAATCCAACTCTCACTAATGTGAGAGTTGGCCTCCATTTCGGCTAGGTCACTCCTCGCGCTCCCCCGGAAGGCACCATGAGCACCGACACTCCGGCCACCCGCCCGACGCCCGGCACGGTCACCCTCGGCGGCGACCTCACGTTCGGCAGCATCGGCTACGGCGCCATGCAGCTGACCGGCCCGAAGTTCTGGGGCCCCTACCCCGACCACGCCAAGGGCGTCGCCCTGCTGCGGGAGGTCGTCGCCCAGGGCGTGACGTTCCTCGACACCGCCGACGTCTACGGGCCCCACTCCAACGAGGAACTCGTCCGCGAGGCCCTGCACCCCTATCCGGACGACCTCGTGATCGCCACCAAGGGCGGCTTCGTGAGCGGCGGCCCCGGATTCACCGAAATGGGGGCCGTCGGGAACCGGGCCTACTTGCGCCAGGCCGCCCGCATGAGCCTGCGCCGCCTCGGCCTGGACCGCATCGACCTGTACTACCTGCACACCCCGTCCATGACCGACGTCCCCTTCGAGGAGGCCGTCGAGACCCTCGCGGGCCTGCGCGAGGAGGGCGTGATCCGCCACATCGGCCTGTCCAACGTCAGCGCCGCCCAGTTGCGCACCGCGCTCACCCTCACCGACATCGCCGCGGTCACCGTCCCGTACAACCTCGCCATCCGCCTCGGTGGGCCCGTGCGCCGCGTCGCCGAGGAGCACGGCATCGTCTTCTCCCCGTGGCGCCCGACCGCCATCCCCACCGGGGAGGCGGGCGACGCGATCCGCGCCGCCGTCGAGCCGATCGCGCACCGGCACGGGGCGACCGTCCAGCAGATCGCGCTGGCCTGGCAGCTCCACCGCACCACGAACGCCCTGCCCATCCCCGGCACCACCGACCCCGCGCACCTGCGGGAGAACCTCGCCGCCGCGCACGTCCGCCTCACGCAGGACGAGGTGGCCGCCCTCACCGCGCTGGCCCCGGAACCGACCGACGAGACGCTCGCCGTCCCCGTGCCGGGCCGGAGCTGACCGGCGCCCGGCCGGGGGAGACGCAGCTCAGGGGGCGCGCCCGCGGTGCCCGCCTATAGTGGAGACCGGCTTGCCCTCGGTCTGCCCCCGCCGGCCACCTACCGCGCCGCGGCAGGAGGCCGGCGGGGGCAAGGCCGAGGGGGCGTCGACGGCAGCACTCCACGACAGGCGGGGACCGAGCGGGCATGGTCACATCAGTGAGCGACCTCCTGGCCGCGCGCCGACCGCACCGCACGGACGCGGCCAGGAACTTCGACGCGATCCTCGCCGCGGCCCGCGACCTGTTCGCCACGCTCGGCACCCAGGTCACGCTCGCGGACGTCGCCAAGCGGGCCGGCGTGGGTGCGGCGACGCTCTACCGGCACTTCCCGACCCGCGAGGACCTCGCCGAAGCCGTCTACGTCTCCGAGGTGGACGAGTTGTGCCGCTACGGCGACGAGTTCGCCGCCACCCGCGAGCCGGGGGAGGCCCTGGCCGAGTGGATTCGCCGCTTCGTCACCTACATGGCGACCAAGCGCGACCTGCTGGCCGCCCTGGACCGCTCCTCGGGCGCCTTCCTCGCCTGCAAGTACGCGCTGTTCGCCTCCGGCGGGCGCCTGCTGACCGCCGCCCAGGAGGCCGGCGCCGCCCGCGACGACGTCGACATCGACGACGTCATGCGCTTCGTCATCGGCGTCACCAACTCGCCCTTCGGCTCCGACGCCCAGCGTGACCGCATCCTGCGGCTGGCCGTCGATGCCGTGCGGCGGCCGTAACGCGCGCCCCCTCGCGGCTCCCTGCACGAAGCCCTTCCGCGGACCCCACGTCGTGGACGGCTCCGCGGGCCCCCTCGCGGGTCCCCACCCTGAGACCGCCCAAGGAGCTCCTTTCTGGACGACCCCGCGCGCCTCCGACCTGCGGACGGGCGCCCGGACCTCCCGGCCGGGCCGCACAATTGATCACCGGCGCCCTACGGCCGCGATCACAGCGGCGGACGCCTGTGCGACCTGACCGGCCTGCCGGAAGAAAGTCGGATCCTCGTGGTCCTTAATCAGGGAGCCGGACGCAATACTGCCGTCGGCGTTCACTACGCCCAGCATGAGCGCGTGCCCTCCTGACCGCGGCCCGGAACCGGGCCCTGGCCGCAGGCCAGGCACCTGTCGAACGAGGCATGGCACGACTGAAGTCCTGGCAGATCTTGCGCAGATCCCGCACCATCCCCAACCGCAGGACCGTCATCGCCAAAGCCGTCCTCACCCTGGAGAGGCAACGCTGAAAACGCTCACTGTAACGAGTGGAACGGTGGAATACTGATTCCTGGCCCGGGGGTTCTGGCGGCGTCGTCGGAGGGAAGGACGACCTTGAGAACCGGCGGGGAGCCGCCGCGCCTGATCACGGGAGCGCTCCTGGGAAACCGGCCGTGTCTCTCCTGACATCCGGTGAGTCCTCACGACTGATCCACCAGCCTGCCCCGCTCAGACGTCAGCCCGGCACTGGTGAGCATCCGGTCGGTGCTGCGGCGCGGCGGTACGGCCGACCGCGCCGTCGCCGATCCGCAGGCTGACCACCGCCCGCCAGGCGCCATGGTGTCATCGCCCGTTCAAGGACAGCTATTTTTCGGTTACGAAATCATTCTGGCCGGTTCGCGGAGATGCATCGGAAATGTCGCGGAATGCAGTGCGGCTCACTTCGTGTTCAGTACGGCGGGAATATTCACCTGGAAGTGGATGAATTCATACATGCTGTAGTCGCTGTACTCCTTCATCGCGAGCGCCTCGTTGACCTGGTCGGTCGGCAGTTCCCTACTCCGGACATCCCTTGCCAGGCCGCACAGCTTCTCAATGTAAGAGATCGAGTGAATGATGTCGGCGCGACGCATGGTCCTGCCGTGACCAGGCACGATCAGAGTGTCATCATCGACGATGTCGTACAGGCGGCGGTAGGTGATGAGCGCTTCTTCGGCTCGCCCGTCCAACAGCCACGGGAATGCCGGAGGCGGTGCCTGCAGCATGTTTCCCACGAAGAGGATGTTGTCCTCGCGCATGCGAACGATCAGGTCGCCGTCCGTTTGGCAGAAACCGATGTGTTCGATGTCCACATGTTTGCCTCCCAGGTCCAGGGAGCATGAGCTGGAGACTGTGATGTCCGCCGAGCGGGCTACCGCCTCCTCGATTCCGGCATTTGTGCCGAGCAAGTCGATCATGAAGGCCCGATCCTTTTCGAAGCGCTCATCGATAACGCGCTTGGTCGCCGTATGATGAATGATCACCGTCTGCGAAGGAAAGGCGAAATTCCCAAAGCAGTGATCGCCGTGGTAACTGGTGTTCACCAGGAATCGAATGGGTAGTGGGGTTACTTTGCGCACTTCGCCCATTACTTGGGACGCCAAGCGGCCGTTGGTCAGTGATTCAATCACCAACACGCCCGAACTGCCGACTACAAAGCCGGCGTTGGTCGCCGTGTGGTCTGTTTCGTCGACGTCTGTTGCCATGACTGCGTGGACCCCGTCACCGAGCTCGACGGCGCGCATCTGTACATGTGCAAGTTCGAAGGGCCTGTTCTTCTGCTGCATGATCTGCATCTCCGTTATGGATAGGTCTGCTGTCGGCTCGGTGGAATTTGTATCCGCCTGCCGGCGGCGAGTGCTTCAGCCACTTCCGGGTGGGCCGCACGACCGTCGGGAAGTACTCGTTCGAGTCCCATTTGCGTTCCGCCCCGGTGTTTATGTCATAGCTCCAGTTCCCAGTCCTTGATAGTGGCGAGTGGACGGAACGTGTCGGGGTGCGGCTCGCCGGCGATCTCCAACCCATCGCGTACGCGTCGGGGCCAGTCACGCTGGGCCAGAGCACCCTTGCCGATCGCGACGAGGTCGCCGGCTCTGGATTCCAGTACGGACCGGGCAGCCCTCGGGTCCCCCAGGTGGCCGTTCACGATCACCGGAAGCCCACTGAACCTCTTCGCAAGGCTTGCCAGTGTCGCGGTGCTGTTCGTGAACGCGGGTTGGAGGGCCCGGTACTCGGTGGTGTGCACGAAGTGCGCACCGGTACGGGCCAACGTGGTGAAGATCGCCTCGGCGTCCTCCTCGCCGCCGGCCCATCGGTGGTCATAGTCGCCGACCTTCGACTGGGAGATGCGAATACCGACCACGATCTCCGAACCCACGGCCTGGAGCACCTCGTCCAGGACCTCGGCGGCGAGACGCACCCGATTCTCGACGGTGCCGCCGTAGGCGTCCTCCCGGTGGTTGAGGTAGTCGGTGAGGAACTGATCGATGAGGTAGCCGTTGGCGCCGTGCAGCTCGACCCCGTCGAAACCCGCGGCCAGGGCATTGCGGGCTGCTTCCGCGAAGCCGCGACGAATGTCCCTGATCTGATGTGCATCCAAGGGTCTGGGGGTGGGGTAGGGGCCGGCACCCCGGTAGAAGGCGATCTGATTGCCGCGTGGAGCCACGGACGACGGGCCGACCGATTCATCGCGGTAGCGGTTCCCCTGTGACTGTGCGCCCGCATGCATGAGCTGGGCGAATACGGCGCTCTTCTCGGCGTGCACCGACTCCACCACCGGTCGCCATGCCCTGGCGTGTTCTGGTGTCGCAAGCCCGGGCTGATGCAGGTACCCCTGGCTGTACTCGGTGTCCGGATAGATGCCCTCAGTAATGATCAACCCGAATCCGCCCCGTGCGAAGCCCGCGTAGTAACGGGTGTTTAGATCGGTCACGAGGCCGGTCTCGGTGGCACTTATGCGCGTCATGGGAGACAGCGCGGTCCGGTTTCTCAGTCTGACAGCGCCAATGTCGAAGGGGGTGAACAGCAAATCTTCAGTGCCGGTGTGCTGCCCGTTCAGTTGTTCCACGGCTGTCTCCCCGAGTTCCGTTCGTGCAAGAGGCTGGGTGGCCACCTGAGTGGCACCCGGGTGCGTGGCGAAGCATGAGCCGGGAGGCAACGTTCATCCCTGCTGCTGTGGGAAACCCATCCCGACGGCTACTCGTTTTGCTGGCCTGCCCTGCCATACCGGTGCGGGGGCCGTGTGGTGAGCCCTCGTCCGGGTGGGCTTCCACGTCCTGGAGCGGGTCAGCCGGCACCATCGTCATCTGACCTGTTCTCCCCTCGACTTGCCCTCTGTCCGACCTGATGCCTGATCACGTCGGAACCGGGCCGGCGACGTTCCTGTCTCGGTTCGAAACGCACGGGAGAAGGCGGACTCGGACTGGTAGCCGACCCCGCGGGCGATTGTGGCGACCGTCGCATCAGTGGTGCCGAGCAGGTCGGCCGCGGCCATCAGCCGGGCCCTGGTCAGGAACCCACCGACGGTCATCCCCGTCTCCTGGGTGAAGTGCCGTAGGAACGCCGAACGTGACATTGCCGCCACACGGCTGAGCCGGTCGATCGTCCAGTTCTGTCCCGGGTCGTTCAGCATCTCTTCGACGGCTCGGGAGACGCGGCCGCCGGCCGCCGCCGCCCACAACGTGGACTTGACGGACTTGCCCTGCACGGTTCGCAGCACCATGGCCAGAAGGACCGTGGACAGCGCCGAGAGGATCACCGCTGTGCCTTCGCCTTCACGCCGCGCCTCGCTGCGCATGAGGTCACCAAGCATCCGCAGTACCTCGTCGCTGTGATCTGATTGTCCGAAGCGGACGTGCACCAGTTCCGGCAGGCTCCGCAGAAGCAGTCGGCCGGCGCCCGTGCGGAACGAGTAGTGACCGCAGAACATGTCGATCACCGTCGTTCCACCGCCTTGGCTGCGTGTGGTCACGAAGACGTCGCCGGGAGTTTCGACCGTACCGCGCGGTCTGACGTTCCCCCGGGTGGTCAGGCGGTGGGGAATACCGCTTGGGATCAGCACGACATCTCCGGGGTGCAGATCGAGCAGGCTGGTGCCGACCTCCAGCGTGCACTCGCCTTCCAGCAGTACATGGAAGGGCACTTGAGTCTCGCGGAACCGGGGCACGTCGAGACGGGTGGCCTCACCCAGCAGGAAGTGGCCGTCAAGGCTGGCCACGAGCCCTGCCATGTGCAACAGACGACTCACTGAATCCATGACTCACCTCTTCGCTCCTCGTATGCCGGCAGAGGAGATGCCTTCTTCAATCTCACGTCCTCCTGCGGGCCGATGGGCCGCCGGCCCGTTGTCCCGTTCCGGCAGTCGCCCCAGTCTCTGGAACGGTGCCGCGGCGGTCGCCTTCAACGGTTGCGGTCGGCTTGGGCCGTCCATGGCGCCGGTTACCGCGTCGCCGCGCAGCATGGTCGTCGCGGGGGAGGGATAAGGGAGAAGCGAGGAGATATTCCCTGACCCTGGAAGGGTATGTCGTACGAACCGCCGTTCAGCAGACTCCCGTCAGTGCATGGTTGCGCGGGCCGCTTGTTCGATGACGTTGGTCACGACGTCCGGGTGAGAGACGGTGACGGCGTGGGATGAGTCCACCTCGGTGACACGGGAGTGGGCACGATCTGCCTCAAATCTCTGTTCGGCGAGAGGGATGGCGAGATCCTGGGTGGTGATGATTTGCCAGACCGGCTTGTTCGTCCATGCGGCGGAGGTCAGCGTCTCGCTCAGGGCTGTCATGTCGATGGGGCGTTGGGTGGCTTCCATCAGGGCAGCCTCGTTCGCGGACACATCGGCGGCCACCTGGCTGTGGAACTTGCCGGCCTGGTAGAAGAGGTTCGTCCCGCTGGTTCCGTCGGGCAGGGTGTAGGGGACCTGCTCGACGGACGAGAGGAACGAGCTACCGGGGAAGCGCTTGATCAACTGGATGCAGCTCTCGCCCGCCGCGGGCATTACCGCGGCCGCGTAGACCAGGCCCTCGACCTTCGGGTCGTCCGCGCCGGCCTCAGTGATGACCGCTCCGCCGTAGGAGTGGGCCACCAGGATCACAGGGCCCTTGATTCTGTCCACCACGCTGCGCAGGTAAGCGGCGTCGACTGCCACGCCCCGCAGCGGGTTGCCGGCGGCGACAACCGGGTAGCCGTCGCGCTGGAGCCGCTGGATGACTCCGTTCCAGATCGACCCGTCCTCGAAAGACCCGTGTTCGAGCACGATAGTGGGCTTGGGTGATGAGGGGTTCATCATGGTCCTTCTCGAAGGGGAAGCATAAGAAGGCGAATTCGCTTACGTGCTCGACAGGCGAAATGGCAGCACGTCATCCGGTATCGCACAACACTTCTTGTATGCGCTCGGCGTCGAGTGCGGGTTGCGACGAGGGATGATTGCGCCGAGAAACCCTCCAGCCTTCAGGTGGAACCGCATCTCGGTGTCCGCGGGTGGTTCCGGTTGTCACCCGTGACAGCTCACCTGTCAGCACCATCCCGTCGCTATTAGTTACTACGTACACGTCCTTTCGGCAAGATACGCTAGGTGTACGTCCTAAAGCAACCGCGATGAAGTGAGTGACCATGAGCCGGCAGGATCCGCCCCACTGCGCCCCCCTCGACGCCGTCCAGGGCGTGGGGCCGTTGGCGCGTCGGCTCAACCAGATACACACCCGACTCTGGTACGAGCGAGTGCACCAGGACCTCACGGGGCCCCAGTTCACCGTGCTGGCTCTCCTGGACGCTCACGGCGACATGGATCAGGGAACCCTCGGCGCTCTGGCCCATCTCGACAAGTCGACCGCAGCCCCGCTGCTCGAACGGTTGAACCGGCGAGGGCTGGTGAGTATCACCCGGGACGCGAGCGATCGGCGGCGCAAAGTGGTGCATATCACCGAAGAGGGGCGGGAACTCATCGTCCGCCTCGCCCCGGCGGCCGTCGCGGTGAGCGAGCAGATACTCGCGCTGTTCTCGACCGAGGAGCACGATCAGCTCCTCGACCTGCTGCGGCGAGCGGTGGACTGGCTGAACTAGCGTCGAGACTTCAGGGCGTGGGCTGTCCGAGCCGTGGCCACGCACGCGAGAAGGTGCCTCTGGCCTGCAACGGTGCGACTTGTGGCCGCTTCACCTCCGGTTCTTCGAGCACACCTGCACCCCCACTTCAGCGGGCTGCATTGCGTTGGTAAGCATCCGCGATCCCGTGGCGCATATAGGAGGACGTGACCGCTCGAAGGCCAGGCGTACCCGTGATCGAAGGAGGCAGGACGGCCTTGGGCGGAAGGGCTGTTCTGATCACCGGTGCTGCTCGGGAACCGGCCGGGCCCGGGTCGTGGGGCTCACTACTCATGGAGTGCGTTCGCCTGGTTGGCGCCGGTACGTACGCGCACTGCGTCGCCTCACGAGAACGGAACCTTCTTCACGCCCACGATTGTCCAGGCGTCCTGAAGGCGAGATATGCCCCCGCCGGGACACAGCGGGGCTGATGTGCATCCGATCACGTCCGAGGTGTGTCCATCCCGACCGATCGACTTCTCGACGAGAGGAAAACCGTGAGTCTCTTGAATGCCGGCGATGCCTTTCCGGCCATGGCCGTGAACGTAGCAGGGAGCGGCACCCTTGATGTCCGTGAGGAACTCGCCGGCGGATACGGTGTCGTCCTCTTCTACCGCGGTTCGTGGTGCCCCTACTGCAACGCGCAGCTCAGAGCCTTCCAACGGGCGGGCGATCGGCTCGCGGAGACAGGGATCAAGGTCATCGCGCTTTCGGTCGACAGCGAGGTGACGACGAAGGAGCTCGTGGCGAAACACAAACTGACCTTCCCGGTCGGTCACAGCGCGGATGCTCGCGCGATCGCCCGGGCGACAGGCGCATTCGTCAACGAAGACCCTGAGTATCTGCAGTCCACGGGCTTCGTCCTCGGTCCTGACGGTCGTGTCCTGACTGCCGTGTACTCCAACGGGGCAATCGGTCGCCTTGTGCCAGAGGACGTCATCGGGCTGGTCTCCTACCTCAAGGAGCACGCCGGCTGATCGCACGCCTGCAGGGTTCCGCCCTCGACGGGGTCGGGCGGAACCACCAAACGGATCTCGACCGTTGCTCCGAGATGATCGAGCCCGTCCCGAATCCAGAACTGGAGTCGGCTTTGGCGGCCGCGTTCGCTTCGGCGGGACCCGCTGCGCAGGCGGCACTGCTCAATCCGCGCCCTCTGGGACGCTTCGCGACGGCACCGGTTGCCGCTGACCGACCGGCTCAACGGGGAGTCGGGCGGCATGGGCGCCGGCCGACGGATCAGCAGCGCCGCCTTCGGTGCAGGACCCACGAGGCTGCTCGTTGTGCCGCCGGAGACGCGACCACCTCCGGACGCGGGTGAAGCTGCACGACACACCCGCGTCCCGGCCCCGTGCCACGCGACAGGTAGTCGGCAGGCAGCCCACCTGCTTCCGCTTTGCGTGGACTCTCGGGCATCAGGTGAAGGCGTGGCCGGAGCCGGCAGGGGCGTTGGTCAGATGCCGATGTCGGCCAGCCACTGGCTGGGCGTACGGGGGGTGACTCCCAGCAGCTTCTGGGCGGAAGTCTCCGGCGCGATCGAGCGGCCGGGCAGAGCGCTCATCGCCTCGTAGTTGTTTGCGATCTGAGCGGCGGCCTGCTCCCCGAAAAGCGGAGCCAGTGAAGCACGGAACTCCTCAGGAGTGATCGAGGTGAAGACCACCTTCCGGCCGAGCCGAGTGCTGAAGGCCTCGGCCAGTTCCGGTCCCGTGACCGCCGGGTACTGGCCGACGGAGACCACGCCGGTGACGTCCGTGCGGTCGAGCAGGGCGGCGGCGACGTCGGCGATGTCCAGGTGGGAGGCCCAGGAGACGGGGAAGTCGGGCCGGATCGGGTAGGGCAGTACGCCGCGCTCACGCGCGGAGTCGATGATGAACGGCATCAGCAGGTTCTCGAAGTAGAGTTCGGGCGCGATGACCGCGTGGGACACGCCGCTGTCGGCCAAGCCGGTGGCCAGCGTTGCGAAGGCACCGCCGATGGCTGGGTCGATGGGGAAGCCGCTGGTGGAGAACACGATGCGGTCCGGGCGGGCCTGGCGAACAGCGGTGAGGATGTTGTGGGCGAACGTTTCGCGGTCCTCTTTGGCGGCCATCGCAGGCAGGTGGACGAAGACCCCCTCGGCGCCTCGGTAGGCGTCGGTCAGGTCGGCGGCGGAGGAGTAGTCGGCGGCCAGGACGCGCTGGGCGCCTCGTACGACGGCGTTGGGGTTGCGGGTCAGGGCGGTCACGGACTTGCCGGCTGCAGCGAGAGCAGCGACGACAGGGGCGCCCTGGGCGCCGTTGACACCGTGGATCACGTAGGTCGGGCGTGCGGAACCTGAGGTCATGATGCATTCCTTGGAGAGGTGGGACGAATTCTGTGGGGGAGTGGCGGCCTTGGTGAGGGCGCCTGCGGTCGGTCGTTGAGCGAGGGAACGTCCATCGGAAGGGGAGAATCGGCTTCCGGCCGGCCCGCAGGCATGGCGAAGACACCCGCGTGGTGGCCGTTGACGCTCAGGCGAATGCCTTGTGCAGCAGCCCACCGGTGCGGGCGGCGATCTGGTCGACCTCTTCCTCCAGGGCGAAGTGACCGGTGTCGAGCAGGACGACCTCGGCTTCGGGGACATCCCGGGCGTAGGCCTCGGCGCCGGCTGGGATGAAGATGGGGTCGTTCTTGCCCCAGATGGCCAGCAGTGCGGGCTGGCGCTCACGCAGCCAGCCCTGCCATGCCGGGTACAGGGGCGGGTTGTTCTGGTAGTCCCACAGCAAAGACTTCATGTAGTCGGCGCGACCGGGCAGGTCGATGACCGCTTGATCGGCGACGGCCTGATCGGGGTTGACGTGCTCCGCATCGCGGGCGCCGATACCCCACTGCAGGCGGGTGCCGTCCAGGCTGACCAAGCTGTCTACCGCTGCCGACCCGGCTTCCTCGTCCTGCCACCAGTCGGTCAGTGCCGCGGCGCCGGGGCCGAAGCCTTCGGTGTAGGCGTTGGCGTTCTGCGAGATGATCGCCTTGATCCGCTGGTTGTGCTCCAGGGCGATGCGGAAGCCGACCGGGGCGCCGATGTCGAACATGTAGACCGCGTAGTCGCCGATGCCCAGTGCATCGATGGTCTTGCCCGTTACCTCGGCGAGTTTGTCGAAGGTGGGGCTGCCGGGCAGCGGGTCCGACGGGCCGAAGCCGGGGTAGTCGATGGCGACGGTGTGCCAGTCGCCAGCCAGGCGATCGATCAGACGGACGAAGGCCGCGGTGCTGGAGGGGTACCCCGGCAGCAGCACCAGTGTGGGCTCGCTTGCTTCTCCGGCCTCTCGCACGAACACGTTCAGGCCGTCGACGTTCACAAACCGGTGGCGGATGGCAGGCATGACTTCACCTCTCGCAGGCGACGGCGAGGAACTCTCCCTCCTCGCCGTCCTGAGCTTTAATGGATAGCTGGAAGGTATACACGTTAGTCACTCGATGCAAGCAGCCTCTCTGTGTGCTCCTTCCTGAACAGATTGGGTCGCTGAAGAGGTCTGGTTATGAGACGATGCTTATGGGTACACTCGGTGCGTGACCGTTAGTCCTTCGCTTGACGAACTTCAGCGGGCGGGGTTCCCCATGGGGGGCGAATCATCCGTGGCCGTGGACTTCGCCGACACGCTCGTGACCACCACCGACCCGTGGACGGATCTGCTGGCAGATCCGTCCGCCGCGGCGCGCTGGTGGAAGGTGCAGGCCGCTCGCCTGCCGACCGGACCGCCACCGGACCCCATGACCTCCCGAAGGCTGCGGAACGCCGTTCGGGACCTCCTCGACTCCCACCTCGAAGGACGGTCGACCCAGGCGACGTCCGTGGAGGACGTCAACGCGCTCGCCGCCGCAGTGCCCACCAGTGTTCGCATCGCGAGCGACGGGGCGAAGGTCGAGGCCGAAACCCGCTGGCACGTCGAGACGGGCGGCAACGCCCCGCTGGCCGCGATCGCCCGCGAGACCGTGCTACTGATCACCGATCCCGAACGCATGGCCCGTCTGCGCCGCTGCGCCAATCCCGACTGCTCGATGCTGTTCCTGGCGGAGACCAAGCGCCGGTTGTGGTGTACTGCAAACCTGTGCGGGAACCGGGCACGGGTGGCGCGCTACTACCAGCGCACCCGCTCAGGTACCACGGGGGCATGAGCCCGCTCGGCACGCAGCAGTGGGCGGACGGGCCCCCGTCCTCCTGGCTTCCCGAGAGCAGACGGACGAACGCGTCGTGACGCGTTGGGTGGTGCCGGGTTCGCCGACGTGGTCGGTCGCGCCGGGACGTTGGAGTGTGCGCAGGGTGGCTTCGGTGCGCCCGGAGTCCTTGTCGTCCAGTCTCGTGGCGGTCCGGCCGCGCCCGTAACGGCACGGGGTGCGATCGCGCAGCGCCGACGGCCCTGGTCTGGGTGGTGCGCATGGTCCGCTCGTTGCCCACGCTGCGCTCCCGGCGGACAAGATCCGCCGCCTCAAGCCGCGTCAGCGTCCATAGCTCAACTGGAGCGTTTGCAGGGAACGTTGTCGCAATCCCCGAGGTACTGCAGATGGATCAGGCCCAGTTCCTCCTCCAGTAGCGGACGGTGAAATGCCGTGACTGCAGGGGACGCGGCATACAACGCGATGCACAACTGGTCGTCGAGGAGCCGGGAGAGGCTTTCCCTGCCTGTTCGGGATGGGGGCTCATCACTGGATTCCGTTCGGGCGACAGCACCCTGGTACACGATTTTGAACCCCCCGTTCAACGTGCACTCACTGAATGAGTGCCTGGTTCCCCCTGTGTTGGTGGGTAACGACCGGCACCCCTCCGAAGGAGACACCTCATGACTGAGACGCCCGCCGCAAGCACCGAGGCCCCCGTCCTGGAGCCCGCAGCCGCAGCCTTCGCCGAGGCCACCTCTCGTCCGCCCTTCCTGTTCGAACTGTCCCCGGCCGAGGGCCGCAAGGTGGTGGACGAGGTACAGACGACGGATGTCGCCAAGCGGGACGTCGACGAGGAGTGGATCTCTGTCGAGGGCGGCCCGACCGGCAGCGTCCCTGTGCGGATCGTCCGTCCGAAGTCGGCCGCCGGTGAGCTACCGGTCATCCTCTTCATCCATGGATCCGCCTGGGTCTTCGGCAGCGCCCACACGCACGATCGGCTGGTGCGTGAGCTTGCCGTCGGGGCGGGCGCCGCAGTCCTTTTCCCCGAATACAGCCTGGCCCCGGAGGCCCGCTACCCGGTCGCGATCGAGCAGAACTACACGGTGGCGCAGTGGGTCGTCCAGTACGGAAGCGAGAAGCGGCTGGACCCGGCGCGCATCGCCGTGGTCGGCGACTCGGTCGGCGGGAACATGGCCATTGCGCTGACGCTGATGGCCAAGGAGCGCGGTGACGTGCCCCTCCTGCAGCAGGTGCTGTTCTACCCGGTGACCGACGCGGCCTTCGACACCCCGTCGTACCGGCAGTTCGCGGAGGGCTACTACGTGAGCCGAGAGGGCATGCAGTGGGTCTGGGACCAGTACACGACCGACCCGGCACAGCGCGCCGAGATCACCGCGTCGCCGCTACGTGCCACCACGGAGGAGCTGAAGGGCCTGCCCGAGGCCCTCGTCATCACGGGCGAGGCCGACGTGCTGCGCGACGAGGGCGAGGCGTACGCGAACAAGCTGCGCCAGGCCGGCGTCCCGGTGACGGCGGTGCGCCACCAGGGCATCATCCACGACTTCGTCATGCTCGACGCCCTCAGCCAGACCCACGCTGCACGGGCTGCGATCACCCTCGCCGTCACCACGCTGGGGACGGCTTTCGCCGCGTCCTGACGAGCGACCATCAGCCTGCGCGTAGGCCGAGGCACGGGGCGAGCGGTGCCGCGTTCTGCTGGATCGTGGAGATCGTGGACCGAGTGACGCGCGGCCGTCTGACCGGTTGGTCACGTCCGCCGGTGACGCGCAGCCGCCTGGCGGCGGGCCTCACGCCGACCCCTGATCGCGTGGGGCCCGCCGGTGGCAACGGCCGGGGCCGCCACCCCCCACAGGAGAGGCCCCGGCCGCCGCACGGCACGGGCCGCGCGGCGGCCCGTATCTTCTTCAGCGCCGTCGGGCCCATTTGTGTCACACCCCGCCCCGACGCGTGCTAGTTGCACGTTGTACAAACATGGACGGGAACACTTTCAGGCCGTAGCGTCCCTCCAAGCCGGACGGACGTACCACGACGACCGGGGGCGAGGACACCCCGGCACCACTCCGACCACACTGCATCCGACCAGCGACCACCACGGACACGAGGCCAACCACTGGAACCACGCCCCGACTACCGATGACCGGATTTCGACCCTGCACATGGCCCGGCCGACCGGGACCCGGCGGCCGAGGGCCGCACGGCAGACGACCACCGACCGCAACCGACGATTGAGCGACTGAAACGGCGAGCGAGCCGGTCCGCGCACGCGGCGCCGGCCCAGGCGCACAGAAGGGTGCCCGTAGTGCTGGGGGACGACGCGGAGTTGACCGCCGCGGTGAGTGCGGCACAGCACGGGGACGAGAACGCGTTCCGCACCGTGTACCGCTCCGTGCACCCGCGGCTGCTGGGCTACGTGCGCACGCTGGTCGGCGACGTCGAGGCCGAGGACGTGACGTCGGAGGCCTGGCTGCAGATCGCCAGGGACCTCGGCAGGTTCAGTGGCGACGCGGACCGGTTCCGCGGCTGGACCGCTCGGATCGCCCGCAACCGCGCCCTCGACCACATACGGATGCGGGGCCGCCGCCCGTCGGTCGGCGGCGACGAGTCGGAGCTGACCGGGAAGCCGTCGGGGTCGGACACCGCGGGTGAGGCCATGGAGTCGCTCGCCACCGGCCGCACCCTGGCGCTGATCGCCCAGTTGCCGCAGGACCAGGCGGAGGCCGTCGTGCTGCGCGTCGTCGTCGGCCTCGACGCCAAGACGGCCGCCGACACGCTCGGCAAGCGTCCCGGCGCCGTCCGCACCGCCGCGCACCGCGGCCTGAAACGGCTCGCCGAGCTGCTCGACCCGGCCGAGGGCGCTTTGAACGGGCCGCCGGACGGTGCCCGTTCGGACCTCGCGGGCGAGCTCGACTCGGTTCCGCGCCCACGACCGCGCACGCGTACGGTGACCTCTGCGGGTGTGACGCAATCACACGCGCGGACGCAGAAGGACATGTGATGGCCGACGAGAGCTGTGTCTTCCCGGAGGACGCAGGAGAACCGCCCCCAACCCCGGGAAGATGGCTCGACCGCGACGCTGCGGAGCGCCTTCTTTCCGGCGCGTCTCTCGATGCCCTCCTTGGTAACGGCGCAGGTCACGACCCCCGGACGGCCGCCGAGATGGCCCGGCTCGCACAGGTGCTCGACGCCCTGCGGGCACTGGCCGCGGACGGCGCGGGCGCCGCGCCGAACCCCACGGCGCAGGCCGCTCCCGCGGGACCCTCCGCCGCCCCGTCCGGCGAGGCCGCGGCGCTCGCCGCCTTCCGGCAGGCCCGCGACGCGGCGGCACGGCCCGAGGCCACGGCCGCGGGCGCCGGGATCCCGCGGATTCCGCAGCCACGGACGGGCGACGGTTACACCCCCGGCGAGCCGGTGGCCGTGGAGATCGGCTCCGTGCGCCTGGCCGGCGGACCGGGTACCGCGGTGCCGGCGGGCGGCGACGCTACGCGCGCTGACCGCCTGCGCTGGCGGCCGCTGCGCTTCGGGCTCGTCGCCACACTCGCCGGCTGCATGCTCGGCGGCGCCGCCGTCGTCGCCGGCCTCGTGCCGTCCCCGCTGAGCGACACCGGCAGGCCGGGACCGGCCGTCTCCGTGTCCGGCGAGGACACGCCCGAGGGCCCGGCCCCGGCGGTGCGCGGCTCCGGCAGCGCGCCCTCCGCGCCGGACGGCGCGCCCGGCACGGGCACCGGCCGGCCGCCGTCGGGCGGCACCGGCGGCGGGCCGGACGGCGACACGTCGGGAACGTCCCACGGCAAGGACACGAAGCGCCACGGGGAAACGGCCGAAAACTGGTGGGCGAAGATGATCAATGCCTGCCAGGACTACCGCGGCGGCAAGGAACTCGACGACACCAGCGAGCAGCAGTTGGAGGACGCCGCCAAGGGCTCGGAGCGCGTCGCCCGCTTCTGCGACAGCCTCCTCGACGACCAGGGCGCGGGCGGCGATCGGCCCGACGGCTCCCAGGACGGCGCCGGCGACAACCACGAGACCAGCGGAAACGCCGGTGCGGGCGGCGACGGCAAGGACGGCCAGGAGCACGGCCCCGGCTCGGGGGGCGGCCCCGAAAGCGGCGGCGAGAACACCGGCAACCACGGTGGCGCGGCCTCGCCGAGCGCGTCCGGCACCGCCCCGGCCCCCTCCGAAACTTCCAGCCCGACCGTCGGTGTGACGTTTTCCGAGCCCGTGACGCAGTAAGAAATGAGCCGACTGGTCATCGGCGCTGCACGAGCCGGGGTTCCCCCCGTACCCGCGGCTCGGTGCGATCGGCGCGGGCGGGACACGTTCCCCCGGTCCCGCCCGCGCCTTCTTCCGTGCCCGCGCCGGCGGCCGTTCCCCGCGCGGCTGGAAGGTCAGGAGACGATGACCTTGTCTCCCGTTCTGACCTCGTCGAAGAGCGCGGCGATCCGCTGCTTGTCGCGGACGTTGACACAGCCGTGCGAGGCACCCGCGTAGCCGCGGGCGGCGAAGTCCGCCGAGTAGTGGACGGCCTGGCCGCCGCTGAAGAACATCGCGTAGGGCATGGGCGTGTCGTAGATCGTCGAAACGTGGTGGCGGGACTTCCAGAAGATCTTGAAGGCGCCCTCGCGAGTGGGGGCGTACTCCGAGCCGAAACGGACGTCCATCGACGACAGGACCCTGCCGTCGACCATCCAGGACAGCGTGCGGCTCTCCTTGTCGATGCACAGCACCCGGCCCGTCAGGCAGCGCGCGTCCGGGCTGCCGACCGGCAGGGCCGTCGGGGGGTACAGCTCGTCGTGCGTCGGGGCGTGCGTCAGCGAGAGCAGCCGCTGCCAGGTGGCGCTGTCCGTGCCGCCGGTGCGGGACAGGCCGTGGGCGCCCTGGAAGGCGGAGACCGCGGCGGCCGTGACAGTGCCGTAGTAACCGGTGGGTGAGCGGTCGAAGTACGACAGGACGCGCAGCCGGGCCTGCAACTCGCGGACCCGGCCGCTCCGGGTGCCCTCGGCCATCACCAGCACGGGCCGCTGCGCCGCGGGAGCGTGGCCGGCCGGCGCCTGGTGCGGCGCGGCGTCACCGCCGGCCGCACCGCCGGCCGTGCCCGCCGAGCCCGGTGGACGCGCCGCGGGACCGCCCGCCGTGCCCGTCACCTGGACCGGTCTGCACCCGCTCAGCACCGCGAGCGCCGCGACCACCGCGACGGCGAGGGCGATGCGTGCGAAGGACAGGGCGGATGTGCGCATGAGACCCCCCGGCTCTGCTCGGCTGCCCACCAGGATGCTGCCCGGTCCCGTCCCGCCGTGAACTCGGCGGTTTCGGCCACCCGGACGCATGCTGTGAGGAACGTCCCAGCGTGTGGCCCTCCACCGGCTGCTCCGCGGCCGCTACAGTCCGTCGCAAGATCGGCGCAATTCCGCCTTTGGTCATCGCCCTTACCATCCGTCCTTCCAGTGCGGCGTCGCCGGACGCAGGCACTGCCTGACCCACCCAACGCTCATCACTAGAGGAGCCGGCCGGTGCCCTCGCCGGCGGCTCCAGCGGGAGGCCCCATCATGGCGCGCGAGTCGGAGTCCGGACTGCCCATCGAGCCGGTGTACGGACCGGACGCGCTGGAGGGCCGGGACACGGCCGAGAGGATCGGCGCGCCGGGCGCGTACCCCTTCACCCGCGGCGTGTACCCGACCATGTACACCGGCCGCCCCTGGACCATGCGCCAGTACGCCGGGTTCGGCACCGCGGTGGAGTCCAACGCCCGCTACCGGCAGCTCATCGAGCACGGCACCGCCGGCCTGTCCGTCGCCTTCGACCTGCCCACGCAGATGGGCCACGACTCCGACGCGCCCCTCGCGCACGGCGAGGTCGGCAAGGTCGGGGTGGCCATCGACTCCATCGACGACATGCGGGTGCTGTTCGACGGCATCCCGCTGGACAAGGTGTCCACGTCGATGACGATCAACGCCCCCGCGGCCCTCCTGCTGCTGCTGTACCAACTCGTCGCCGAGGAGCAGGGCGTACCCGCGGACAGGCTCACCGGCACCATCCAGAACGACGTCCTCAAGGAGTACATCGCCCGCGGCACGTACATCTTCCCGCCCAAGCCGTCCCTGCGCCTGGTGGCGGACATCTTCAAGTACTGCAAGGCGGAGATCCCGCGCTGGAACATGATCTCGATCTCCGGCTACCACATGGCGGAGGCCGGTGCCACGCCCGCGCAGGAGATCGCGTTCACCCTCGCGGACGGCATCGAGTACGTGCGCACGGCCGTCGCGGCCGGTATGGACGTGGACGACTTCGCGCCCCGGCTCTCCTTCTTCTTCGTGGCGCGCACGACGATCCTGGAGGAGGTCGCCAAGTTCCGCGCGGCCCGGCGGATCTGGGCGCGGCTGATGCGCGAGGAGTTCGGCGCCCGCGATCCGAAGTCGCAGATGCTGCGCTTCCACACGCAGACCGCCGGCGTCCAGCTCACCGCCCAGCAGCCCGAGGTGAACCTGGTCCGGGTGGCCGTGCAGGGCCTGGCGGCGGTGTTCGGCGGCACCCAGTCGCTGCACACCAACTCCTTCGACGAGGCCATCGCGCTGCCCACCGACAAGAGCGCCAGGCTCGCGCTGCGCACCCAGCAGGTGCTGGCCCACGAGACCGATGTGACGGCGACCGTCGACCCCTTCGCCGGCTCCTACGTCATAGAGCGGATGACGGACGACCTGGAGGCCGCCATCCTCGCCCTGATGGGCCGGGTCGAGGAGTTGGGCGGGGCCGTCGACGCCATCGAGCACGGCTTCCAGAAGAACGAGATCGAGCGCAGTGCCTACCGCATCGCCCAGGAGACCGACGCGGGCGAACGCGTCGTGGTCGGCGTCAACCGCTTCACCCTCGACGAGGAGGAGCCCTACGAGCCGCTGCGCGTCGACCCGGCCATCGAGCGGCAGCAGGCGCAGCGGCTCGCCCGGCTGCGCGCCGAGCGCGACCAGGGCGCGGTGGACGCGGCGCTCTCCGCGCTGAAGAAGGCGGCGGAGAGCGAGACGGAGAACGTGCTCTACCCGATGAGGGAGGCGCTGCGGGCCCGCGCCACCGTCGGCGAGGTGTGCAACGCGCTGCGGGACGTGTGGGGCGCGTACGTCCCCCGCGACGTGTTCTGAAGGACCGGGCGCGGCCCGTCCCGGTGGGCCGGACGGCCGGTCCGGCCCCCGGCCCACCGGGACGGGCCGCGCCTTCGAGGGAGGTGCCCGCACGGGGCTGCGTGCACAGCGGGCTCCCGCGGTGGCCGGGGCCGGGCTGCCGGGGGACCGCCGACCGGCAGCGGCACTGCCGGGCGCCGGCGACCACCGCCCGCCCTCCCGCAGCGCCCCTGGGCGCCCGTCAGGCGCCGCCGCGCCGCCGCGCCCTGCTGCGGCGCACCGCACGGGTGATGACCGGCGGCAGTACGTCGGCGGCGATCCGGGCGGCGGAGGAGCGCGTGCCCTTCTTGCCCGGGCCCCGGGAGCCGGCGGGACCGCCGGGCGCCATGGCCGGCTGGGGTGCGGGAGCGGGCGCACCGTGCCGGGAGTGCGGGAAGTCCGGGGCCCGCATGCCCCGGGAGCGCAGCCGGACCAGGCGGTGCCCGGCGGCCTCCTGGAGGCTCACTCCGCAGTCGTCGCGGGCGTTCGCCATGGCGATCAGCTCGTCCTGCACGGGGCCCGGGTCCTCCCATGTGCCGTAGAGCTTCTGGGTGCTCAGGCAGATGGGCCGCAGCCCGCGGTTGAGGACCGCCTCCCAGGTGGCGACGGCCACACCGGGGGTGTGCTCGGAGCGGAAGTCGTCCAGGACCACCACGCCGCCCGGCGCCAGCGCCTTCCGGGCCGTGGCGATGTCACCGTGCACGTGCTCGTACAGGTGCGAGGCGTCGATGTGGACGAAGCGGCAGGAGCCGGGGGCCACGTGGTCGGCGGCCAGCGAGCTGGGGCCCGCGAGGACGGTGGGCAGCGCGTCGTGGAAGGAGAGGTAGTTCCGCTCGAAGGCGTCCCGGGTCAGCATCGAGTACGACTTGCGCATCTCGCTGCCGTTGGCCAGGTCGGGCGCGTCGGACTCGAAGAGGTCGCAGACCGTGAAGGACTCGCCCGCCCGGACGTGCCGGCCCAGAAAGATCGCGCTCTTGCCCATGAACACACCGAGTTCCAGCAGGTCACCGCGTTGGCCGTGGCTCTCCTGCCGGGTCAGCAGCCACTCGAAGAGGACTTGGTCGAGGGCGGGGAACCAGCCGCGGACGTCGCTGAGTTCCCGGGGGAGGGGTGCGGTCTCGTGCGCTGTTGTCATGGGCGAACCTTCGCGATGCGGATGGGTGGGGCCATGCGGATCGGACCGGTGGGGGACGGACGCGACAATGGATGTGTTTCAAGTATGTAGTCGGTATATCGGGTACGCCCGGTGTCGCGTGGATCGTTCGGGTGGAGATGGGACCGGGCACCGGGCCGCTCCCGCGGTCCGGGTCGGGCGCCGCCGGCTTCTCTCCGCTGCGGCAGCGGCTTCCCGGAGTGCGTCCGACTATGCCGCCCGCCCGATGGCCTTCCGAGGGCCGGCGGATGAAGAAATGATTCATGACCGCGTCACGCGGAATTCATTTATCCGACGGCGCCTCGGGCCGGTGGCGTCCTCCTTGGCGTTCCGGAAAGTGTTTTCCGTCGGGACGCCGCCCGGAGAACCGGTCGCAGGGGCCGCGGAGCGGGAGAGGAATTATCGGCCACCGGCGCTTTTCCGATCGAGTCCGCTCTCCGGGCTCGCGGCCGGATCACCCGGGCGCGCTCCGTCCGGTTGCAGGCGCGCTCTCCTGTCCGGCTCGGCGGTGTGTCTCCTTGTCCGACCCGGCGGTGTGCGTTCCCGTCCGGCTCGGCGGCGCGTGCCCTGTCCGGCTCGCGGCGCGTGTGCACGTCCCGATGGGCGGCGTGCCTGCACCTCCCGATGGGCGTGGTGCGCCGACGGCCGGTTCAGCGGGGGGCCGGGGCGGAGAGCGACCTGCGCAGCAGCGGGGTCGCCCACTTCTCCACGTACCGGTTGAGCAGCCAGGCCAGCAGCAGCATGCCGGCGAGGGTGAGGGCGAAGGTCGCCCAGGAGGGCACGCCGAGGCCGCGGTGCAGCTCTCTTATGACGACCCAGCCCAGGTGCTCGTGCACCAGGTAGAACGGGTAGGTGAGCGCCCCCGCGACCGTCAGCCAGCGCCAGTCGGCCCACCTCAGGGCGCCGAGGGCGATGGCGCCGACCAGCACGTAGCCGGCCGTGACGATCAGGACGATCACCGAGGTGGAGCGGTACGAGAAGAAGTGCGGGTCGGGCGCGTGCCACAGCCCCGCGACCGCGTAGTGCTGCCCTGTCAGCCAACTGACCACCACGATCCCCCAGGCCAGGGTGTCGCGGCGGTTGCGGTGCAGCAGGTAGAGGCCCATGCCGCCGATGAAGTACGACGCGTACTCGGGCATCAGCACCAGGTTCAGCAGGGGCTCGTTCGCGGCCTGGGCGATCGCGGCCGCCATCGTCCACACCGCGCAGAACAGCACGACCCGGCGCCGGGTGACGCCGGGCAGCACCAGGCAGAGCGCGAAGAGGGCGTAGAACCTGATCTCCACCCAGAGCGTCCAGCACACGCCGAGCACGCGCTCGGCGCCCAGCGGCTGCTGGAGCAGCGTCATGTTCACCAGCGCGTCACTCGGGGACACCGCGTGGTACACCACGGGCGGCAGCGCGAAGACCGCCGTGACCAGGACCACCGCCACCCAGTACGCGGGCATCAGACGGGAGGCCCGGGAGGCGAAGAAGGAACGCAGCGGGCGCCCCCAGCCGCTCATGCAGATGACGAAGCCGCTGATCACGAAGAAGATCTGGACCCCGAGGCAGCCGTAGGCGAACCAGCCGTGCAGCGTGGGGAACTGGTGCTGCGGCGAGCGGCCCCAGGCGTTCGTGACGTCGCCGTCGCGTCCGCCGTAGTGGTACAGCGCCACCATCAGCGCCGCGACCAGGCGCAGGCCGTCCAGGGCGCGCAGCCGGCCGCCGCCGCGCTCCGCGGGTCCCCGCGCGCCGGCGGTGGCGGGCAGGGGGCGCGACGGGGGCACGAGGTGGCCGGCGCGCCGGGCCCGGGGCCGGTCCGGGGGCCGCACCGCCGTGGTCCCGGGGCTGTCCGGCGTGTCCTGCGCCAGCGGACCGCGCGAGTCCTCGGGAGTGATCGTCACGGGTGTCCCTTCGGGGGCGTGCGCTCGACTTTTGAGGCGCGCAGGCGCGCGCTCGGAGCGGCCAGCCTAAAACCCGCACAACCCGAAAACCGGTACGAAAATATTCCGTTTCCGGGCTCTACACCATGAGTTCACCTGGCGTCCGGTCCCGTTTCCCGGGCCGTTGCCCGGACGCCACCGCGCGTGCGCCGCGACGCACCCGGGACCCGTGCGCACCCCCTCGCCGCAGCACCGTGCGCACCGGCCCGCCGCGCCACCGTGCGCACCCCCTCGCCGTCTGCCGGGCCCTGCCGCGGGCCCTACCGCCGTACCGTGCGCCGCAGCGCCCGCGCCTGGCGCACCACCCGGCGCAGCCGTGCGTTGCGCGGGATGAAGGCGAGCTGGGCGGGCACGGCGCCCGGCAGGGCGAGCGCGGTGAGCCTGCGGCGCTTGAAGTAGCGCCACGTGCGGGCGTCCAGGTGCCGGGAGAGGTACTGCTCCGCGGCCCCCCGCCGGTCGGGGTAGATCTTCGGCTGCATGGCGAAGCCGACCGCCGTGACGAGACCGGTCAGATCGTGCTCGGCCGGGTCGATGAGCTGCGCCTCGACCATCGCCCGGTCGGTCAGCTCGGGCAGCAGCGCGTCGACGATCGTGACGGGCACCCGGTTGCTGTTCTGGTACGGCGTCAGACGCTCCAGCAGCACCTCGGTGCCGAGCCGGGCGACCGGCAGGTCGAAGAAGGCGGCGGCCGTGAACAGGGCCGTGGAGAAGCAGCCGACGACCAGGGCGGGCCGCATCCGCTGGTAGAGCACCTCGGCGAGTACCGGGGTGTCCAGCACGGTCAGCTCCGCGCCCAGCTTCTGGGCCTCCTGCTCCAGCAGGCGCGAGAAGCGCGCGGGCGCCATCGGATGGGGCTTGAAGACGATCTTCGTATGGCCGAGGCCGACGGCACCGCGCACCATCCGCGCGTGCAGGTCCTCCTCCTCCTCGGCGGTGAGGATCTCCAGTGCGGACAGGTACTGGCCGAGCAGCAGCGCGGGCCCGCGCAGCTCCGGAAGCCCGGTGGCGGCCGCGTCGCCCAGCTCGGAGAGGACCTTCACGAAGACCTCGGTGGGCACGATCTGCGGGGGCACGCCGAACTCGGTGAGCAGCAGCGGCTCCAGGCCCGGCACCAGGTCCAGGTGGAGCAGCCGCCGCACCCGGGTGCCGACCAGCGGATCCAGCTTGTTGCGGGTGGGGCCGTAGCTCATCAGCCCGTCCGCGTAGACGTCGATGGGGGCGCCGGTGAAGATCTGGGTGATCGCCAGGGCCGGGTTGACCTGGATCGACTCCACGACCAGTTCCACGGCGTCGTCGCCGAGGCCCCAGGCGAGCCGCAGGAACCGTTCCCACAGGGGGGTGTCGTCCGGGCGCGGTGACCAGCCGCCGGGGTGGAACGGGAAGATCGTCTCGTTCCAGGAGAGGACGTCGTCGAAGCGGTGCCGCAGCCGCTCGAAGCCCACCGACTCGTCCAGCGGGGGCGTGGTCTCGGGCGTCGCCGCGTTGTTCAGGACGAGCAGGATCGAGCGGTCGGCCGCCGTGAAGCAGTCCGCGTCGATGGCCGCGGCGAGGGTCGCGGCACCGTACAGCGTGGAGGCGCAGTAGATCCGGGTCGTGCGGACGCGGGCGGCGCCCGGCAGGGCCGTGGTGCTCACGCGGCGGCCTCCCCGGCCGGCACCGGACGCCGGCGCAGCCGGCGCAGCCGGGTGGCGCGCTGGATGTCCATCGAGTCGAGCGCCTCCTCGAGGATCGGCTGCGGCATCCGCTTGAGCGCCGCGGTGCTCATGGCCTTCAGTTTGCGCGCCACGGGTGGTTCGAACCTTTCGATGGAACCCAGATGGTGGGAGATGATCGCGCAGTAGGTGCGTACCGCCTTCGGCAGCAGGCTGTCCGCGTCGGGGTCCTCCGCGGTCTCCTGGACCACCTGGTCGAACGCCCGGATGAAGTCGAGCTGGCGCACGTCGCCGATCTGCGTCAGCGAGGACGCCACGCCGCGCCGGTAGAAGACGCCGAGCAGGCTGACCGCCGCGAAGGACTTCGCCTCGCGGTGCAGGCGCCAGATCCACGGCCGGTCCTCCGCGGTGCGCAGCCCGTCCCTGAAGTGCAGCAGGCCCGCGTCGAGCAGCCGCCGGTGGTAGATCCCCGCCCAGGCGTACGCGTAGTCGACCGAGGTGGAGCGGTGGGCCGGCAGGATCGCGTCGCGCGGGCGCATCACCTCGCCGCGCCGGCCGTGCGGCACCCGGAAGACGGACCGCGCCCTGGCCGTGCACTGCACGTGGTCCGTACGGACGAAGTCGCAGTCCAGGGCCTCGATGGCCGCGACCAGCCGCGGGTAGTAGCCGGGCGCCAGCCAGTCGTCGCCGTCCAGGAAGGTCAGGTACGCGCCGCGTGCCGCGTCGATGCCGGTGTTCCGCGCGGTCGCGAGGCCGCCGTTCTGCTCGTGCCTGATGAGCCTGGCGCCGGGCAGGTCCCGCGCGGCCCGTTCCAGAACGTCCGGAGTTCCGTCCTTCGAACAATCGTCGACGAAAATGAATTCGAAGTCCTCGCGCGCGTTCGCGCGCAGACTTCTCAGTGTGTCGGGCGCATATTGCTGCACGTTGTAGAACGGCACAATGACGGAGAGCTTAACCACGCGGGTGACGTTAGGTGTCGCCCCGGCATTCGTCTTGACCCGCGGTGAGATGGAAGGTGAACGACGCGTGGCGGTCTGGTGAACCGAGCTGTTCTCCTTATCGTCCGAACGCCGGCTCCCCATTCGTCGATGTGCTGTTAACCGTTTGTTGGCATCAGGTTGGGCTGCGGATACGAATGCCTTCCTAGCGTCGCCTACGTGCCAGCAAGTACCCCGAACCCCCTGCGGGCCGTCGTGCTCGCGGACTCCGACACCCGGTGGAAGTGGGGCGCGCTCACCGCCTCCCGCATCATGTCGGACCCCCGCCTCGACGGCTGCCTCCTGCGTGGCCGAGCCACCCCGACGCCCCGCCAGCTCCAGGAGGTCGGCATCCGCGCCGACTCCCTGCGCGAGGTCACCGCGGTGGAGTTCCTCAGGGAGATGGCGGCCGCGCCCGAGGCGGACCGGCTGCCCGACGTGGTCGTCCTCGCGCTGGTGGGCGGCGGCGTGCAGGCGATCCTGCACGGCCTCGCCCGCGCCTGGCAGGGCCGCGCCCGCCGCCCGGTGGTCGTCACCGGCTACGTCGGGGTCGTCTACGAGAAGCTCGCCGACGGCCTGCTGCTGCGGCACGGTGCCGACCTGGTGCTCGCCAACTCCGCCCAGGACGCCGAGCGCTTCCGCGGCGTCTACGCCGGCGTCGGCGCCGACGACTCCTCCGTCGTCGAGACCGCGCTGCCCTTCCTCGACGGCGAGCCCTACACGGCACCCCACGACCCGTACACGGTCGTCTTCGCCGCCCAGCCCTCGGTGCCCGAGACCCGCGCCGAGCGCACCTACCTGCTGGACCGCCTCATCCAGCACGCCAGGAAGCATCCGCACCGCGAGGTGCTGCTCAAACTGCGCAGCAAGCCCGGCGAGCACACCACGCACATCGAGGAGCTGCCCTACCAGCGGCTCGCCCAGCGTGCCGGCGCGCTGCCCGAGAACTTCCGGACGGTCTACGGCCACATGGGCGAGGTGCTCGACCGCACCGACCTGCTGGTCACCGTCTCCTCCACGGCCGCCCTGGAGTCCCTGCACCGCCGCGTCCCCACGGCCGTGCTGACCGACGTCGGCGTGCGCGAGAAGCTCGGCAACCACCACTTCCTCGGCTCCGGCTGCCTCACCTCCTGGGACCGCCTCGACGCGGGCGAACTGCCCGAGCCCGAGCCCACCTGGCTCGCCCGCCAGGGCGTGGCCGCCGACGGGGCCTACGAGAAGTCCTTCGACGCCGCCCGGGAGCGCGTCGCCACCCTGCTCGCGCGCGGCGAGCTGCCGCCGCTGCGGCCCTACTACACGACCACCACCGCGCCCGGCTACCTGCCCGGCATCCTCACCCGCCACCATCTGGCCGCGGACGGCAGCCCGCTGCCCGGCGCGCCCGGCGCGGACAAGGGTCCGGGGCCGGTCCGCCAGGTGGTGCGGCGGGCCGCCCGCGGCGCCTACCGGCACGGGGTCCAGCGGGTGGCGCCGGTCATCCGGCGGATGGGCGAGCTGTGAGGCGGCCGTCCGGCCCCGGGCGCCGAAGACCGCCGTGCGGGCCCGCCCCGGTGCGCCGGACGGGCGTGCGCCCGCCCCGCCCGCACCCCGCCGCAGGACCGGCCTGTTCGTCGCTCACCCCCTGTCCCCTCTAGGAGTCCTCCCATGCCCCACCCGCAAGCGGGCACCTCGGCGCCGGTGCGCCGTGTACTCGCCGTGATCCCAGCGCGCGGCGGTTCCAAGGGCGTCCCCGCGAAGAACCTCGCCCCGGTCGGCGGCGCCCCGCTGGTGGTGCGCGCCGTACGGGAGTGCCGCGCCGCACGGCAGGTCACCGACGTCGTCGTCTCCACCGACGACCCCGCGATCGCCGACGCCGCCCGCGAGGCCGGTGCCGAGGTCGTACTGCGGCCCGCGGCCATCGCGGGTGACACCGCCACCAGCGAGGCGGCCGTGCTGCACGCCATGGACGCCCACGAGGCCCTGCACGGCGCGCGCGTCGACCTGGTGCTGCTGGTGCAGTGCACCAGCCCCTTCCTGATCCACGAGGACATCGACCAGGTGGTCGCGGCGATCGCCGAACACGGCGCGGACACGGCCCTCACCGTCGCGCCCTTCCACGGCTTCGTCTGGCGCGACGCCGCCGACGACCCCTCCGTCATCGGCGCCCGGCGCACCGGCGCGGTCGGCGGCACCACGACGGCCGTGGCCGACTCCACCGCCACCCGCGGCGGCTACGGCGTCAACCACGACAAGTCCTTCCGGCCGCGCCGCCAGGACCGCCCCCAGGACCTGCTGGAGACCGGCGCCGTCTACGGCATGGACGCGGCCGCCTTTCGCGAGCACCAGCACCGCTTCTTCGGCCACACCGAACTCGTGCGCACCGACCCGGCGCGCGTCCTGGAGGTCGACGACCCGCACGACCTGGCGCGCGCCCGGGCGCTCGCGGCGCTCTTCGACGCGGGCCGCCCCGCCCCGGCCGCCGTGCACCCGGCCGCCGCGGTGCCGACCGCCGCGGCCGGCGTCCCCGGCCGGGCGGACGCACCGGCCGGGCACCTCCCGACCCGCGAGGACATCGACGCGGTCGTACTCGATTTCGACGGCACCCAGACCGACGACAGGGTGCTGATCGATTCCGAAGGACGGGAGTTCGTCTCCGTGCACCGCGGCGACGGACTCGGCATCGCCGCCCTGCGCAGGGCGGGCCTGAACATGCTGATCCTGTCCACGGAGCAGAACCCGGTCGTCGCCGCCCGGGCACGGAAACTCAAGATCCCCGTGCTGCACGGCATCGACCGAAAGGACCTCGCACTCAAGCAGTGGTGCGAGGAGCAGGGCATCGCGCCGGAGCGCGTGCTCTACGCCGGCAACGACGTCAACGACCTCCCGTGCTTCGGCCTCGTCGGCTGGCCCGTGGCGGTCGCGAGCGCTCATGACGTCGTACGCGGCGCCGCACGCGCGGTCACCGCCAGCGCCGGCGGCGACGGCGCGATCCGAGAGATCGCCACCTGGATCCTCGGCCCTTCTCTCGACTCCCTCGACAAGTAAGGACCCCTCCTGTCATGAGCAACTCCCGTCTGCGCACCCTCGGTTCGAAGACCGCAGGTCCCGGCCGCCCCGTCTACATCACGGGCGAGATCGGCATCAACCACAACGGTGACCTCGACAACGCCTTCAAGCTGATCGACGCCGCCGCCGAAGCCGGCTGCGACGCCGTCAAGTTCCAAAAGCGCACCCCGGAGATCTGCACCCCCCGCGACCAGTGGGACATCGAGCGCGACACCCCCTGGGGCCGGATGACGTACATCGACTACCGGCACCGCGTCGAGTTCGGCGAGGACGAGTACCGCGCCATCGACGAGCACTGCAAGGAGAAGGGCATCGCCTGGTTCGCCTCCCCGTGGGACACCGAGGCCGTCGCCTTCCTGGAGAAGTTCGACGTGCCGGCCCACAAGGTGGCCTCCGCCTCCCTCACCGACGACGAACTGCTGCGCGCCCTGCGCGCCACCGGCCGGACGATCATCCTGTCCACCGGCATGTCGACGCCGCGCCAGATCCGGCACGCGGTCGAGGTGCTCGGCTCCGACAACATCCTGCTCTGCCACGCCACGTCCACCTACCCGGCGAAGGCCGAGGAGCTGAACCTGCGCGTGATCAACACCCTGCAGTCCGAGTACCCGAACGTCCCGATCGGCTACTCGGGGCACGAGACCGGCCTGCAGACCACGCTCGCGGCGGTCGCCCTGGGCGCCACCTTCGTGGAGCGCCACATCACCCTCGACCGCGCCATGTGGGGCTCCGACCAGGCCGCCTCCGTGGAGCCGGGGGGCCTCCAGCGGCTGGTCCGCGACATCCGCACCATCGAGGCGTCGCTGGGCGACGGCATCAAGAAGGTGTACGAGTCCGAGCGCGGCCCGATGAAGAAGCTCCGCCGGGTCGCGGGCGTCGTCGCCGAGCAGGAGGCCACCGCGGCCGGGGCCCCCGAGCGTCAGCCCGCGGCCGTCTGACCGCCCGGCTGCCGACGGTCTCGCCGTGGACACGAGCCCCCGCACCGGGCAGGCGGGTCCCGAACCCGCCGACACCCGCACCGCCGCCCGCGCCGCCCTCACCCCCGCCCTCGCCTTCGTCGAAAGCCCCGTCCAGCTCCTGAACGTCCTGGAGTGGGCGCACCGGCACGCCCCGGACACGGGGCGGGACGACGAGCACGGCGCGGGGCGGGGGGACGCGCGGGGGAGCGGGCCGCCCGGCGGCCGGGGGCTCGATGCCGCGCTCACCGTCGTCGTGCTCTCTCCCACCGATCCGATGACCCGCGGGCAGTTGCGCCGGATGGCGGAGCTGGCCCGGGACGAGGGCCACCACGTGCGGTGGGAGGAGGCACGCGGCGCCAGCACGGCACCGCTCGCCACCGTCCGCGGTCTCGCACCGCTGCTGAGGGCCGCGCGGCGGATCGTCATCGGCGACCCCTTCTCCCGCTACGTGCAGCTACTGCTGACCATCACCCGGGCCCGCGACCTCGTGGTCGTCGACGACGGCACGGCCACCATGGAGTTCATCGCGCAACTGGCGCGCGGGGAGCGCCTGGTGCGCTGGCACCGCCGTGGCGGCCGCCCCGGTGCGCGTGACCTGGTCTTCGCGCCGGTCTCCGCTGCCGCCCGCCGCCGGCTCACCCCGGGCCGCCGGCGTGCCGTCGAGGTCTTCTCCTCGATGCCCATCGAGACCGCTCCCGACGGTGTCCGTGTCACGGCCAACGACTTCGGCTGGACCCGCGCGCGCTTCGGCCCGCCCCGGATCACCGAGGGCGCCGACCTGGTCGGCACCTCGCTCGTCGAGACGGGCGTCGTCGACCTCGAACGGTATCTGGAGGCGGTCGCCGCCCTGGCCCGCGACCACGGCGCCGTCCGGTACTTCGCGCACCGCCGCGAGGACACCGTCAAGCTGCACCGCCTGGCCACCGAGACCGGCCTTCAGATCGTCCGTCCCGACCTGCCGCTCGAACTCGTCGCCCGCCGGGGCCCCATCGGCACCACGATCGTCAGCTTCCCCTCGACGGTCGTGCACACCCTGCCGCTGGCCCTGACCGGCACCGGCGTACGCGTCGCGGTCTGCGACGTCGACCGCGCCTGGCTCACCGACCACGCCTCCCCCCGCGCCGAGGGCTTCCTCGCGGACGTCACCGGAACGGCCCGCGGCGTCGAGCGGCTGGGCACGGCGGAGGGGCCGCAGACGCTGCGGGAGGGGCCGCGGGCGGGCGTGCCCGGCCAGGACAGGAGGGGCGCTGCCGGCGTCCCGGACGGCAGGAACGGCACCCCGGCGCCCGAGGGCCGCAAGGGCCGCGGGGGAACGGGGGAGCCGGGGGCGATCCCCGGCCAGGAGGACGCGCGCCGAAGGACGGGCCGTCTGACGCCGCCGCGGGTCTGAGCGGCGCCCCGCACGGGCCCGGCCCGACGCGGAGGCGTCGCGCAGGCCGGTCGCGCAGGCCGCGCTGCCACACCCGTACCGGCGCACACCCGTACCGGCGCGCACCCGCGCCGGTACGGGCCGGCGCTGCACCTGCTCAGCGGGTCGCCGTGGCCCGCCGCATCACCTCGGCCCCCATGCGCACCGCGGCGTCGCGCGTGGACTCGGCCAGCATGGGGGCGTGGATGGGGCCTCCCTGGGCCAGGTGCCGGTCGTAGGGGATCGGGAAGACGGGCACCCCGCTCTCCCGCAGATGGGCGAGGGCGGCCTCGGCGTCGAGCGTGGTGTCGGGGGAGTGGGCGGTCAGGGCCACCACCGTGGTGCTGAGCGCCGACTGCGGCAGCGCGGCCAGCCAGTCCAGGACGACCCGGGTGCTGTTCACGCCCTCCGGCGTCATCGGCGCGACCACCACCCGGGCGTGCGCGGTGTCCATCGCCGTACGGGCCACCTCCCCCGGCAGCGTCTCGCAGTCCACCACCGTCACCGCGAAGTAGTGCCGCAGGGTCTGGGTGATCCGGACGTAGGTCGGCACGTCGAGCGGTGCACCCACCCGGCCCTGGCTCGCGGGCAGCAGCCAGCCGCCGTCGGTGACCGGCACCAGGTATCCGGTGAGGTCGGTCAACTGCATGCCCGGATACACGAGGTGCACCAGGTCCGTGCAGGACCAGCGCACCGACTCGGCACCCATCCGCACCGGGAGCGTGCCGAGCGCGGCGTCGGCCTCCAGGGTCAGGACCGGGTCGTGCCGGTAGCGGTTGTAGGCCCGGCCCAGCAGCGCGGAGACCGTGGTCTTGCCGACCCCGCCCCGGATGGACGTGACCGCGACCACCCGTCCGGTGGTCACCGGCAACTGGAGCTGTACGGCGAGCCGGGCCTGCTCGGTCCGCTCCTGGTCGGTCTGCGCCAGCCGGCGCAGCGAACGCCCCGTGCGCCGCGCCACCGAGTCGCCGTGCTGCGGCCGCCCGAGGGCGATGGCCAGCCGCGGATCGACGGTCGGCACGGAGTTCGGGGCGGGCAGGGACACGTGCGTGGCACCGCGCTGCGTCTGCACGGCACCGGTGCCGCCCGGGGCAGCCTGGTGGGGTGCCGCCGCATAGGGGGCGCGACCGACCGCGGGCGCCACCTCGGCGGCGGTCGCGGTGGGCGGTGGGGCGGTGGTCACGACGGGCGCTGGGGCGGTGGTCGCGGCCGGTGGGGCCGCGGTCGCGACGGGCGGCGGGGCGGTGGTCGCGACGGGCGGCGGGGCGGTGGTCGCGACGGCTGGTGGGGCGGTGGTCGCGGCGGGCGGAGGGGTGGCCGGGAGGGCCGGCAGGGGCTGGGGCCGGGCTTGTGCGGCCGTTCGGGGTTGGGGTTGCGCATCCGGCTGGGGCTCGGCCCCCACGTGGGGCGGAGCCGCAGCGGGGGCCGGTCGCTGTGTGGGGGCCGGAACTGGGGCTGGGGCCGGGACCGGGACCTGTGTCGGGGCCGGAGCCGGGGCCGGGGTCGGTGCTTCGGCTGGGGGAGGGGCTGCGGCCGGCGTCCGGGGCCGGGACCCGGCGTCGAGGGGAGCGGGGGGCCCAGGGCTGTGCTGGGGCTCGGGCAGTGCCCCGGACGGCGCGGCGGGCGGCGCGTCCCGGGGCTCGACGGCGGGCTCGCCCCCGGTTCCGGCGGCCGTCCCGTCCCCGGTCCCGGCCAGGGGCTCGCAGGGCGGTGCGTCGTCCGCGCCGCCCTGCGCACCGGCCGGTGGCCGGTTCTCGGTCTCGGCGGGTGGCCTCTCCTGCGGTCCTGCGGACCTCGCAGCCCGCGAGGCGGGCGGCGGCTGCGTGGGCGGGCGGTCCTGCGCCCCGGTGGGGCGCTGCGCGCCGGGCTCCTCGCCGGGCGCGGGGGACGGCCGCGCGGAGGGGCCGTCCTGCGGCCGGGCCGGGGCACTCCCCGGCCGGGCGTCCTCGGGACCGGCGGACGCCACGGCGCGCGCCGCACCCTCGGGCCCGCCGGGGGCCGTCATGACGCCGGTCCCGCCGGGGACCGTCTCGCCGTCGGGCCCGCCCTCGCCCGGCACCGGGGCGGGCGGCTGGGCGGGCGGCGCGGCGGCGGGCCCGTCGGACGCCCCGGTGGGCTGCGGCGCCGTCCGCCGGAGGGCCCCGCACGGATCCGCCGCCCCGGCACCGGAGTCCTCTCCGGGCGTCCGCGACTCCTCGTGCTGCGCCCTGGCTTCCTGCCCCATGCGGATTTCCCCTCCATGACCCCGTGCGTGCCCCGGCCGGCGCCCTACGAGCGCTGCGTACCGTACGGCCCGGTCGCGCGCGCACGACGCCGGCCCCCGTACGCGCCCTAGGATCATGCCGCACCGGCGGACCGAACCCCACGGCCCCCGCGGGCTGTTGTGAACCCGCAGACCGCAGGTGGGCAGGGGCGGCAGGACACCCGCACCGGTGGCGCCCCGTCACGACCCGTGTGCACGGGGCCCGCCGGGCCGGGGCCGCGACCGCCCGCCGCACCCGGCCCGGCCCTCATCGCCGGGCGACGATCATCCACCCGGCGCCGAACGCGGCGAACAGCGTGCCCATCAGCCACTGCCCCACGCCCGCGCCGAGCAGTGCGGCATGGGCGAGCACCGACACGGGAAAGGCGAGCCAGAGCCAGCCGAAGTTGCCGAACGCCACCAGCCGGCCGGGCCGGCCGCTGAACGCGAGCCAGAGCGTCGGGCCGAGGACGAGCCACGTCACGACGATCCGCAGCCGCAGGGAGTCCTCGGACGGCGGGGAGTAGGTCTCGGTGTGGCCGTGCACCGCCATGCGCACCACCGAGCCGTGCCAGGTCCGCAGTGCGGCGCGGTCGCCGCGGCGCACGTCGTCGTAGGTGCCGGGGCCGACGGCCAACTCGTCGGTGGAGCCCCCGGCCCGGCGGAGCGACACGTCGTAGTACCTGGTGCAACTGCGGCTGCCGTCGCTGTCGGTGGTGCAGTTCTCGCCGGTCTCCTTGCCCGTGACGCGGCCCGACGAGCGCGCCACGCAGTCCGCGGTGTCGCCCGCCGCGTTCCGCGCCGCGGTGCAGGGCTGGGCGTGCCGGTAGGCGACGGTCTGCTCGTAGGCGTCCGCCGCCCATGAGCAGCACAGCACGAGACCGTAGACCGCGGCCGCCAGCAGGGGCAGCCGCAGCCAGGGCCGCAGCGGCCGCCCGAACCGCGCCGCCCGCCCGAACCGCGCCGCCCGCCCGGGCCTGCGCGCCCGTCCACCGCTTCGTACACCGTCCACGCCCGGACCCCTCCCCCCGAAGCCCCGAGCGAGTGCCTGACACGGCCTCGCCCTCATGAGCACGCCGGAACCCCGGGGCCCGGTTCCCGCCGCCCGGCGCGGACCTTCCGGGCGGCCGAGGACTTCAGGACGGCACCCCAACGGCCCTCTGGGGCGAAAATAAGCTTTTATACCCGTTCTCTCCGAAGATCATGCAGGGCAGAGACGATTCTTCGGCGCTGCATGGCCGAAATTACGGTGATCGAGAGGTGATCGATCCCCAAAGGGGCCTACCCTTCAAAGGGTGAACGAGCTGACGTCCTCCGAGTCTCCGGCCGATCTGCCAGGGGAAGCCGTCCAGCCAGGAGTGCTGCCCGGCGCCGCACTGCCCGGCACGCTGTCCGCGGAGCTGCGCGCCGAGCTCATCGCCTTTCGGCGTGATATGCACATGCACCCCGAGCTCGGGAACCAGGAGTTCCGCACCACCGCGGCCCTCAAGGCCCGGCTCGAACTGGCCGGCCTCGCGCCCCGTGTGCTGGCCACCGGCACCGGCCTCGTCTGCGACATCGGCGCCGCACCGGCCGATCCCGGGAGCGGCCCCGCCCGCCCGGTGCTGGCCCTGCGCGCCGACATCGACGCGCTCCCGATCCCGGACACCAAGATCGGCTGCGTCTACCGCTCCACGGTTCCCGACCGCGCGCACGCCTGCGGCCACGACATGCACACCACCGTCGTCCTCGGTGCCGGCCTGGTGCTCGCCGAACTGCACCGCCAGGGCGCCCTGCCGCGGCCGGTACGGCTGATCTTCCAGCCGGCCGAGGAGGTGCTGCCCGGCGGCGCGCCCGACGCGATCGACTCCGGAGTGCTGGAGGGCGTCGGGCGGATCATCGGCGTGCACTGCGACCCCAAGGTCGACGCGGGCCGCATCGGGCTGCGGCACGGGCCGATCACCTCGGCCTGCGACCGGCTGGAGATCGCGCTCGACGGCCCTGGCGGGCACACCGCGCGCCCGCACCTCACCACCGACCTGGTCACCGCCGCCGCCCGGGTCGCCACCGACGTCCCCACGCTCGTCGCCCGTCGCGTCGACGCACGCTCGGGCCTCGCCGTCACCTGGGGCCGCATCGAGTCGGGTCACGCGTGCAACGTGGTACCGCAGCACGCCGAGCTCTCCGGCACCGTGCGCTGCCTGGACCTCGACGCCTGGCGGATGGCGCCCGACCTGGTGCACGCGGCGATCGACGAGGTCGCGAGCCTCTACCGGGCCAAGTCGGAGATCAACTACATCCGCGGTGTACCGCCCGTCGTCAACGACCCCCTCGTCACCGAGCTGCTGCACGACGCGATGGCCGCCCGGCGCGGTACCCACTCCGTGGAGGACACCACCCAGAGCCTGGGCGGCGAGGACTTCTCCTGGTACCTGGAGCGGGTGCCCGGCGCGATGGCCCGGCTCGGCGTGCGCACCCCCGGCGACCGCGTCGCCCGCGACCTGCACCAGGGCGACTTCGACGCGGACGAGTCGGCGATCGACGTGGGCGTGGAGCTCTTCACGGCCGCCGCGCTCCTGGACGCCTCCCGTTTCTAGCCATGGGACCCGCGATCGGACGCAGCACACCACCGTGGTCACGGGAGCGCCTCCGGCCGCGGGGCGCCATCCCGGCCACAGGGTCCGGTTCCAGCCATCGCAACGGGACTTCGGCGCCCGGGGCCGTCCGTCGCCGGGTGTCCTCCCGCCGTCCTGTGATTCCGGTCACCCCCATTCCGCCGGCTGGAACCACCGGTTCTCGGACGGAGTTCACCCACTCGTCTTCGGCCACTCCTCGTGCGTTCCCGATGGTGTTCGCGTCGATCCGGTAACGGCTTCGAAAGACCGCCTTATCTGGCATCTACGCGCGTTACGATGCCGCGGAAGCCAGCGCCGTGAAGTGGCGCTTCAGGTCAGGTTGAAGGAGCCTTCCTTGCGCCGGGTAGCCAAAATCGCCGCTGCGTGCCTCGCATCCGCGGCCCTCGCAGTGTCCGCCACCGCCTGTGGCAGTACCTCCACCCAGAAGGAGTCCGGTTCGGACAAGGCATCCGGGGGCAAGGGCGGCCTGAAGGTCGGCATCGCCTTCGACGTCGGCGGCCGTGGTGACCACTCCTTCAACGACTCCGCGGCCCGTGGCGGCGAGCGGGCGAAGTCCGAGTTCGGCGGGCAGATACGGGAGCTGACCGCCAAGGACACCGACACCGAGGCCGACCGCGAGCAGCGTCTGACCGACATGGCTGCGGCAGGCTACAACCCGGTCATCGGAGTTGGCTACGCGTACGCATCCGCCATGACCAAGGCGGCCAAGGAGTACCCGAAGACCACGTTCGGCATCGTCGACTCCGTGGTGGACGCGAAGAACGTCAACAGCATCGTCTTCACCGAGGAGCAGGGCTCCTACCTGGCCGGTGTCGCCGCGGCGCTGAAGACCAAGAAGGACCACGTCGGCTTCATCGGCGGCGTGGACGTCCCGCTCATCAAGAAGTTCGAGGCGGGCTACCTCCAGGGTGTCAAGGACACCAACCCGAAGATCAAGATCGAGCGGCAGTACCTCAGCCACGGCTCCGACACCTCCGGCTTCAGCAGCCCCGACAAGGGCAAGGAAGCCGCCCAGGGCATGCTGGACAAGGGCGCCGACGTGATCTACAGCGCGGCGGGCAGTTCCGGCAACGGCGCGACCGAGGCCGTGCACGGCGTCAAGGGTGCCTGGGCGATCGGCGTGGACTCCGACCAGTACAACATCCCGGGCCTCGCGCAGTACAAGAGCTCGATCCTGACCTCGGTCGTCAAGAACGTCGACATCGGCGTCTTCGACCTGATCAAGTCGGTGAAGGACGGCAAGCCGCTGACCGGCACCAACACCTACTCGCTCGCCAAGAACGGCGTCTCCCTCGCCACCAGCGGCGGCTTCATCAAGGACATCCAGGGCAAGCTGGACGAGGCCAAGAAGAAGATCGTCGACGGCGACATCAAGGTCAAGACCACACCGTGAGGTCCGCTCCCGGACGCCCGGCGCGCTCCGGTCCCGGCCACCGCGCCGGGACCGCGGCCCCCGGGCCCGGGAGTCCCTGCGTCCCGCCCGAGCGGGAAGCGCCCGGCCACCGCGCCGGGCCATAACAATGTGCCAACACCCCGTGAGTCGTCCCCGGTCCGCGCGCTAGCGTTCACCGACGCCACCGTCCGCCCTCCGAGAGCCCTCGCCCCCTCCGGACGAGCCGTCCCACCCGCTGCCCCCTCTGATGGAGTGTGCGCCATCAACGCGTCAAGCCCTCCCGCCGTGGAACTGCGCGGGATCACCAAGCGCTTCCCCGGCGTCGTCGCCAACCGGGACATCGACATCACCGTCCACCGCGGCACCGTGCACGCCCTCTGCGGGGAGAACGGCGCCGGCAAGTCCACCCTGATGAAGATCCTCTACGGTATGCAGAAACCGGACGAGGGCACCATCACCGTGGACGGCGAACAGACCTCGTTCCACACCCCCGCGGACGCCATCGCCCGCGGTATCGGCATGGTGCACCAGCACTTCATGCTCGCCGAGAACCTCACCGTCCTGGAGAACGTCGTCCTGGGCGCGGAGAAGCTGTACGGCATCGGCGCCCGGGCCCGCGCGAAGATCAACGAGATCTCCGACGCGTACGGGCTCGGGGTGCGCCCCGGCGTCCTGGTCGAGGAACTGGGCGTCGCCGACCGCCAGCGCGTGGAGATCCTCAAGGTCCTCTACCGCGGCGCGCGCACCCTGATCCTCGACGAGCCGACCGCCGTCCTCGTCCCGCAGGAGGTCGACGCGCTCTTCGCCAACCTCCGCGAGCTGAAGTCCGAGGGCCTGACCGTCATCTTCATCTCGCACAAACTGGGCGAGGTGCTCTCCGTCGCCGACGAGATCACCGTCATCAGACGCGGCACCACCGTCGGCACCGCCGACCCGAGAACCACCACGTCCAAGCAGCTCGCCGAGCTGATGGTGGGCAGCGAACTGCCCTCGCCGCAGACGGAGGAGGCCCCGGCGTGGCACGCCGCGGACACCCCGATGCTCCAGGTGGCGGGGCTGAGGCTGACGCAGACCGACCTCGACGGCGTCGAGCGGGTCATCCTCGACGACATCTCGTTCACGATCCACCACGGCGAAGTGCTCGGCATCGCGGGCGTGGAGGGCAACGGGCAGTCCGAACTCGTCGAGGCCGTCATGGGGATCCGCGACCCCGACAGCGGAACCGTCGTCCTGGACGGACGCGACATGTCGCACGCGCCGACCCGGCGCCGCCGCGAGGGCGGCGTCGGCTACATCCCCGAGGACCGCCACCGCCACGGCCTGCTGCTCGAAGCACCGCTGTGGGAGAACCGCATCCTCGGCCACGTCACCGAGCCGCCCAACTCCCGCCGCGGCCTGCTCGACATCAAGGCCGCCCGCGCCGACACCGAGCGCATCATCGCCGACTACGACGTCCGCACCCCCGGCATCGACGTGACCGCCGCCTCGCTGTCCGGCGGCAACCAGCAGAAGCTGATCGTCGGCCGTGAGATGAGCCACCGGCCCAAACTGCTCATCGCCGCCCACCCCACCCGCGGTGTGGACGTCGGCGCGCAGGCGCAGATCTGGGACCAGATCCGCAGGGCGCGCCGCGACGGCCTCGCGGTGCTGCTGATATCCGCCGACCTGGACGAGCTCATCGGCCTCTCCGACACCCTGCGCGTGATGTACCGGGGACGGCTGGTCGCCGACGCCGACCCCGGCACCATCACCCCCGAGGAACTGGGCTCGGCCATGACGGGCGCGGCCACCGGCCATCTGGAACACCCCGCCGAGGAAGCCCCGCCCGGCCCGGCCGAGGGCCCGCGCCCGGACGGCACCGCCGACGCCCCGGCGCGGCGGACCGCGGACGCCCCGCAGGACACCGCCGCCAGCAAGGACGAGCGCCGATGAAGAACCTGACCTCACGGATCGACAAGGAGCGCCTGTTCCTCGCACTCGCGGCGCCGGTCCTCGCGATCGTCGCGGCCATCGTCGTCACCACCCTGGTGATCATGGCCACCGGCAAGGACCCCGTCGCCGCCTTCAGCGACATGGTGTCCTACGGCTCCGCGAGCGACAGCCAGGTCTACATCCTCAACAAGGCGACGACGTACTACCTCGCGGGCGTGGCGGTGGCCGTCGGCTTCCGGATGAACCTCTTCAACATCGGCGTCGACGGGCAGTACCGGCTCGCGGCGTTCTTCGCGGCCGTGCTCGGCGGGGCGCTCACCCTGCCCGGCATCGTGGCCGTGCCGCTGATCATCCTGTGCGCGATGGTGACCGGGGCACTGTGGGCGGCGATCGCGGGCATCCTCAAGGTGACCCGGGGCGTCAGCGAGGTGATCGCCACGATCATGCTCAACTCCATCGCCACCGCGGTCATCGGCTACCTCCTGCAACCCGGGCAGCTCGGCCAGCTCGACCAGGCCGGCACCCTCGTCTCCACCAGGCCGCTGCCCAAGTCGTCGTACTTCTTCAGCTTCGACGCCGGGCCCGCGGGCGAACTGTGGGGCTTCATCGTGATCGCGGCGCTGGTCGGCGTCGTCTACTGGTTCGTGCTCGGCCGCACCCGGTTCGGCTTCGACCTGCGCACCGTCGGCCGGTCCGACTCGGCCGCCGCGGCGAGCGGCGTCAGCGTGAAGCGGATGGTCGCCACCAGCATGGTCATCTCCGGTGCGGTGGCGGGCCTGATCGGCATGCCGACCCTGCTGAACGACAGCCACCAGTTCAGCAGCGACTTCCCCACCGGGGTCGGCTTCACCGGGATCGCCATCGCCCTGCTCGGCCGCAACCACCCGGTCGGCATCGCGCTCGGCGCGCTGCTCTGGGGCTTCCTGGAGCGCACCACGAACCACCTGGAGTTCCAGGGCTACGACAAGGAGATCCTCGGCGTCATCCAGGGGGTCATCGTGCTGTGCGTGGTCATCGCCTACGAACTCGTCAGGCGCTACGGGCTCAGGCGCCAGCAGCAGCGCGTCGGGGCCGAACTGGCCGTCGCCCAGGCCGCGGGCACCGCGCCGGACACCGTCACCGCCGTACCCACCGAGAAGCAGGAGGTGGCGCGATGACCACCCACACCACGACGGCGCCGAAGACGCCGCCCGCGGCCCCGGCGGCGGAGCGCGGCGGACGGGGCGGCCGCTGGTCGCTCGCCCGGGTACTGCTGGTCGTCGGCGGCGCACTCGTCCTGGTCTCCCTGGTGCGCATCGTCACCGGCTCCGACCAGTTGACCTCCGAGGGCCAGATAGGCGCCGCGCTCGGGCTCGCGGTGCCGATCGGGCTCGCCGGCCTCGCCGGGCTGTGGTCGGAGCGGGCCGGTGTGGTCAACATCGGCCTCGAAGGCATGATGATCCTCGGCACGTTCGGCGCCGGCTGGCTCGGGTGGCAGACCAACCCATGGCTCGGCCTGCTCTGCGGCGTCGCCTTCGGCGTGCTCGGCGGCCTGGTGCACGCCGTCGTCACCGTCACCTTCGGCGTCGACCACATCGTCTCCGGTGTGGCGCTCAACCTCCTCGCGCTCGGTGCCACCCAGTACCTCGCCAAGCTCGCCTTCGCCACCGGCGACGTCGCGGCCAAGGGCGGCAACCCCAAGCAGTCCCCGCCGTCCGCGTCGCTCGGCGACATCACCGTGCCCGGCCTGTCCGACGGTCTCGCGTCGCTGGAGAAACACCACTGGTTCCTCGTCTCCGACCTGGCCGGCATCCTCGGCGGCCTGGTCACCGACCTCTCCGTGGTCACCGTCATCGCCGTGCTGCTGTTCGCCGGGAGCTGGCTGGTGCTGTGGCGCACCTCCTTCGGACTGAGGCTGCGGTCCTGCGGTGAGAACCCGATCGCCGCAGAGTCCCTCGGTGTGCACGTCTACTCGTACAAGTACGCGGCCGTCGCCATCTCCGGCGGCCTCGCCGGACTCGGCGGCGCCTTCCTCGCACTGGTCAACTCGCACATCTACCTGGAGGGCCAGACCGGCGGGCGCGGCTACATCGGCCTCGCCGCGATGATCTTCGGCAACTGGCGGCCCGGCGGCCTCGCCATGGGCGCGGGACTGTTCGGCTTCGCCGACGCGCTCCAACTGCGCAACGGCGGCGAGACCGTGCACGCCCTGCTGCTCCTGCTCGTCGTGTTGCTGGCGCTGCTCGCGGGCTGGAAGCTGTACCGCAAGGCCCTGTGGCAGGGCCTGACCAGCGCGGTCGTCGCGGCCGCCGTCCTGGTCTGGTACCTGCTGACGGACACGGTGCCCGGCGACTTCGTCGGCGCCACCCCGTACGTCGTCACCCTGCTGGTGCTGTCGCTCTCCGCGCAGCGCCTGCGGATGCCCAGGGCCGACGGCATGCGCTACCGGAAGGGACAGGGCACGTGACGCAGGGCGGCGACCGGGAGGCGAGGGACACGGCCCACGGCGGGCGGGATGCGCGGGAACCCGGTACCGCCCCCGCCGGCGGCCCCGATGCGGCGGAGGCCGACTGGCCCGCCCTGCGCGCGGCCGCCCGGGACGCCATGTCCCACGCCTACGCGCCGTACTCCGGCTTCCCGGTCGGTGCCGCGGCCCGGGTGGACGACGGCCGCACGGTCTCCGGCTGCAACGTCGAGAACGCCTCGTACGGGCTCGGGCTCTGCGCCGAGTGCGGCCTCGTCTCCGAACTGCTGCGCACCGGCGGCGGCACCCTCACCCACTTCACCTGCGTCAACCGCGACGCTGAGATCCTGATGCCGTGCGGCCGCTGCCGCCAGCTCCTGTACGAGTTCGGCGGTCCCGCCCTCGTCCTGGAGACCCCCACGGGCTTCCGCACCCTGGGTGAACTCCTGCCGGAGGCATTCGGCCCGGACCAACTGAGGTGACCTCCGCCCGACCCGGCCGGCGGTCGGTGCCCGCCCCGAAGGGGGCGCGCGGGCCTGCGGGCCCCACCACGACGCACTGGCGGTGGACCACCGCGCCGAGTGGTCGGGCGGTCCCGGTCGGCCTTGGGAGGGCAGGGGCCCCGGAAGGGGCGCGGGGACCCGCACGCCCCACCACGACCCACCCGCACCGGACCACCGGACCGCAGGACCACCCGGCCGAGCGGTCGGACGGCGGCCTTCGCCGGGCCACGTAGCACCGGGCGAAGCCCCGAAGGGACGCGGGGACCTGCGCGCGCCCCACCACGACACCCGCAGCACCAGGAGGGACCCCCCATGGACGCGATCTCGATCATCCGCGACAAGCGCGACAAGCGCGCCCTCACCGACGACCAGATCGACTGGATCATCGACGCCTACACCCGGGGCACCGTCGCGGACGAGCAGATGTCCGCCCTGGCCATGGCCATCCTCCTGAACGGCATGACCCGCCAGGAGATCGCGCGCTGGACGGCCGCCATGATCGCCTCGGGCGAGCGCCTGGACATCACCGGCGCCCTCGCGGACCCGGCGGCGGCCCCCCGCCCCACCGCCGACAAGCACTCGACGGGCGGCGTGGGCGACAAGATCACCCTGCCGCTCGCCCCGCTCGTCGCCGCCTGCGGCGCGACCGTCCCGCAGCTCTCTGGCCGGGGCCTCGGCCACACCGGGGGCACCCTCGACAAACTGGAGTCCATCCCCGGCTGGCGGGCCCGCCTCTCCAACGCCGAGATGCTCGACGTCCTGCGCTCGGCGGGCTGCGTGATCTGCGCCGCCGGCGACGGCCTCGCTCCGGCCGACCGCAAGCTGTACGCACTGCGGGACGTCACGGGCACCGTGGAGTCGATCCCGCTGATCGCCTCGTCGATCATGTCGAAGAAGATCGCCGAGGGTACCGGCTCCCTGGTGCTCGACGTCAAGGTCGGCACGGGCGCCTTCATGAAGACCGTCGAGGACGCCCGCGAGCTCGCCACCACCATGGTCGGCCTCGGCACCGACCACGGCGTCAGGACCGTCGCCCTGCTCACCGAGATGTCCACCCCCCTCGGTCTGACCGCCGGCAACGCCCTGGAGGTCCGCGAGTCGTTGGAGGTGCTGGCGGGCGGCGGCCCCGCGGACGTCGTGGAACTCACCCTGGCACTGGCCCGCGAGATGCTGGACGCGGCCGGCCTGGAGGACGCCGACCCCGCCAAGGCCCTGGCCGACGGCTCCGCGATGGACGCCTGGCGCCGGATGATCACCGCCCAGGGCGGCGACCCGGACGCCCCGCTGCCCGCCTCCCGCGCCCAGCACATCGTGACCGCCCCGACCACCGGGGTGCTGAGCAGGCTCGACGCCTACGACATCGGGGTCGCCGCCTGGCGGCTGGGCGCCGGTCGGGCCCGCAAGGAGGACCCGGTCCAGGCGGCGGCGGGCATCGAACTGCACGCCAAGCCCGGCGACACCGTCACCAAGGGCGCCCCCCTGATGACCCTCCACACCGACACCCCGGAACGCTTCGACTACGCCACCGAGGCCCTGACCACGTCCTACGACATCGCCCCGCACGGCACGGAGGTCCGAGTAGGTCCGATTGTGCGGGAACGTATCGCCTGACCCTCATACATCCTCATATAGCCCTTTCGGGTGAACGGAGACCGGTGGACCGGCGGTGCGCCTTTTCGGCATGCTGTAGTCGGTGACGTACTGATTGGAGACCGCCTTGAGCGCACTCACCGTCGACCACTCGACAGGCCACGGTCACGAGTGGGAAGACCTGGTCCGTATCTGGGAAGAGACGGACGCACCCGAGGGCTGCACGGTGGAGATCATCGAGGGAATCGTCACCGTGGCACCACCGCCGTCCAACGCCCACAACGACATCGCTGACTGCGTACAGCGCCGCCTGTACCAGGTCATCCCCGAAGACTGGGGCGTGTACCAGACCCAGGGCACCGCCCTGCCTTCCAAGGACGGGCTCTACGTGCCTGACCTCACCGTTGCGCCCCGAGCGGCGTTGCGAGCCGAGGACGGCAACTACATCCCCGCCGCCGCCGCCGAACTCCTCGTGGAGATCACCTCCAAGTCCAACGCCGGCACGGACCGCATCACCAAGGCCGCCGCCTACGCCGCAGCGGGCGTCCCCCTCTACCTCCTCGTCGACGGCTGGGCCCCGGGCGGCCCCACCGTCACTCTGTACGGAGAGCCCAAGGGCGATGTCTACCGTGTGCTCAGCGCGGTCAAGTTCGGCGACACGATCAAGCTTCCCGCGCCCTTCGGACTGGACCTCGACACCAGTGTGTTCCCCGCGGACGGCTGAGAGTTGACGGGCCCTCGGGCGGCGGGGGCGCGCCGGCACCGATGAGGGCGGCGCACCCGGTCGGTCTACCGGGTGTGGATGCCCTCACCTCGGCCCCGCTCGTCCTGCCCGCCCGGGCCGGCCCCGACGACCTGGTCAGGCTCTGCGCCCTCGTGCGCACTCGTCTGGACGCCGGCGGAGGGAGTGTCGTCTGCGATGCGCGGGCGCTCGGCGGGATCGGCCTCGATGCCGTCGAGCTGCTGGCCCGGCTGGAGCTGGCGGCGCGCCGCGCCGGGGGCCGGATCCGGATCCGCGATGCCGCGCCCGACCTGCGGGCCCTGCTGTCCCTCGCCGGTCTCCGGTTCGAGACGGAGCGGGAGGCCGAAGGCGGGGAAGAGCCGGGCGGTGGCCAGGAACGAGGTGAGCCCGGTGATCCTCCCCCCTGATGTCTCCAGGACCTGGAGCGCCCAGGCATCGTGGCCGGAACCGCTGCGGCTGGGGCGGTACTGCCCGAACGCGGGCGTGCCGTTCGCCACCGTGGGCAGCAGGCGGGAGCCCCGGCAGCCTGACCCCTTGCCGAGCATCCACGCCCGGATCTCCCGGGGGCCCTTGAGCCACAGGTCGTAGGGCGGCATGGACAGCACGGCGTCCTCGTGGAGCAGCGCGGTGAGCTGGTCCATGTCGTAGCCCTCGAAGGCCCGGACGTAGCGCTCCAGGAGCTTCTGCTGCTCCTCGTCCATCGGCTTGAGGGGGTCCGTGTCCTTGGCCTTGGCCGCGGCGAGGGTGGCACGGGCGCGCTGCAGGGCGCTGTTCACCGAGGCGACCGAGGTGCCCAAGAGCTCGGCGACCTCACCGGCCCGCCAGGCCAGCACCTCCCGCAGGATCAGCACGGAGCGCTGCTTGGGCGGCAGGTGCTGAAGGGCCGCCACGAACGCCAGCCGCACGGACTCGCGTGCCACCGCGGCCTCCGCCGGGTCCGCGGAGCCCGGCAGCACCCGGCCGTCCGGCACCGGCTCCAGCCAGGCGGGCTCCGGGCGCTCCTTGAGCACGGCCGATGCCGCGGTGCCCGGCTCGGTCAGATCCATCGGGCGGGCCCTGCGGTTGCCGGCGCCGAGGTGGTCGAGGCAGACGTTGTGCGCGATCCGGTAGAGCCAGGAGCGCAGTGAGGAACGGCCCTCGAAGCGGTCGTGGGCGCGCCAGGCGCGCACCATGGTGTCCTGTACCGCGTCCTCCGCCTCGAAGGAGGAGCCGAGCATCCGGTAGCAGTACCCGGTCAGCTCGGTCCGGTACTGCTCAAGCCGGCTGTCCAGCTCTGTCGTCGTCGCCGTCGTGTCGCTCATCGCCCACCCCTGTGCCCTTTCCACCGTGTGAGGGAGCCGCGGGCGGGCCGCGGGACGGTCCCCGCGGTACCTGAGGCTCCCGTACTGCGGAAGCTACAGCCGCCCACTGACAACGACCCTCGCACAGCGACATCTGTGTACAAAAAGCTCCTCGTCCCTCGATGGTGACGCGGGACGCGGGGCCATGGCGAGCGCAGGGACGGCGGGTCAGGAGCTCGCGGCGGAGGGTGAGCGCCGGGTGCCTCCGGTGGCCCCGGTGGGACCGGCGGATCCGGTGGACCCGGCGGGATCGGTGAAATCGGTGGTCCCGGCGGGATCGGTGGGATCGGTGGTCCCGGCGGGATCAGCGGTCCCGGTGGTGCTGTTCGTGGACGTCTCCCGGGTCCTGGCCGCCGCCCTGGTGCCCAGCAGCGTGATCGTGACGACGCCGGCCACGGCCAGCAGCCCGAGTGCCACCATGCCGTCCCAGCCCGCGGCACGGAAGGCGACCGCGCCGAGGGTGCTGCCGGTGCTGGAGCCGATGTAGTAGCCGGACTGGTAGAGCGCGGAGGCCTGGGCGCGGCCGTGCGCGGCGGTGCGGCTGACCGCGGAGGACGCCACCGCGTGGCCCGCGAAGAAGCCCGCGGTGATCAGGACGAGCCCGCCGAGCACCGCCGCCAGCGCGTCCGCCAGCGACACCAGCAGGCCCGCCGCGGTGGTGCCGGCCGCCAGGTACAGCGCGCCCCGCCTGCCGAGCCGCGTCACCAGACGCCCCGCCGCCGCCGACGACGCGGTGCCGACGAGGTAGACCAGGAAGACCGACCCGATCACGCCCTGCGGCAGCGAGAACGGGGCCTCGCTCAGGCGGTAGCCGATGACGGTGTACGAGCCGCCGAAGACCATCATGAAGAGCGCGCCGATGGCGTACAGCCGGCGCAGCAGGGGGTTCGCCAGATGGCCGCGCACGGTGCGCACCAGGGCCCGCGGCCCGGTGGAGCGGTCCGTGGACCGTTCGGCCGCCGGACGGGGGTCCGCGCCGCGCCCGGCCGTCCGGCGGGGGTCCGCGCCGCGTGCCCGGCGCGGTGTCGGCAGCAGGACCCGGAACAGCACCGCGCACACCACCGCGAGCAGCCCGATCGTGCCCACCGCCCACCGCCAGCCGTACGCCTGGGCGATCCAGCCGGAGATGATGCGTCCGCTCATGCCGCCGATGCTGTTGCCGGCCACGAACAGTCCCACCGCGGCGACCAGTGCCTTCGGCCTGACCTCCTCCGCGAGGTAGGCCATCGCGGACGCCGGCAGCCCGGCGAGCGCGGCGCCCTGCACGGCGCGCAGCGCGACCAGCGCCCCGATCGAGGGGGCGAAGGGCACCAGCAGGCCGACCGCCACCGCGACGGCCAGGGAGCCGGTCATCATCGTCCGCCGCCCGTACCGTTCCGACAGCGCGCTCAGGGGCAGCACGCACAGCGCGAGCGCGCCGGTCGCCGCCGAGACCGTCCAGCTCGCGGCACTCGCGCCGGCCCCGAAGTCGGCCGAGACGAGCGGCAGCAGCGCCTGCGTGGAGTACAGCAGTGCGAACGTCGCGACCCCGGCCAGGAACAGTGCCACGCTCATCCGGCGGTAGCCCGGCCCGCCGGGGGTGAGGCGGTCGTCGGGGGTGAGGTGGCCGTCGGGGTCCCGCGGGTCGGGACCCCCGTCACGCGGGTGGAGGGCGGCGGAGGCAGGGGTGGGGGCGGGGGCGTCCGGCGAGCCGGAGGTGTCGTAGGCGGTGGAGCCGGTGGCCGAGGCGGGATCAGCAGCAGGCATGTTTCGAACGTACGGCCGTCCCCATTCATGCGTCCAATGCATGGAACTGCTTCAATCGTTCCCATGAAGCATGACGACAGGTCACCGGCCCGCCGTTCGTCCGATGGTGTTCCGGAAGACATCGTGACGCTGCTGGCACCGCGGCTCGCGCAGTTCGTGGGCGTGGCGCGTCGGGAGCACGTCACCCGCGCGGCACAGGAGATGCGGATCCCGCAGTCGACGCTCTCCCGCGCCCTGGGCCGTCTCGAACGGGACCTCGGTGTCGATCTCTTCGCCCGCCGCGGCCGGGCGCTCTCGCTGACTCCCGCCGGCCGTACCTTCCTGGTGTCCGTGGAGCGTGCGCTCGGCGAGGTGGAGCGGGCCGCGGAGGCGGTGCGGGCCGACGCCGACCCCGCCTCCGGCAAGGTCGCCTTCGGATTCCTGCACACCATGGGCTCCGAGACGGTGCCCGGGCTGATCCGGGCCTTTCGCGCGGACCACCCGGGCATCCGCTTCAGCCTGGTCCAGAACTACAGCGAGGCCATGCTGGAGCGGTTGCGCGCCGGCGATCTGGACCTGTGCCTCACCTCGCCGGTGCCGGGCGAACCCGGCCTGGTGTTCCGGCGGCTCGACGAGCAGCGGCTGCACCTCGTCGTGCCGGAGGACCACCGGCTCGCCGGGCGCAGGAGGGTCAGGCTCGCCGAGGCGGCCGACGAGTCCTTCGTGACGCTGGAGCCCGGCTACGGCATGCGGCGGATCGCGGACGACCTGTGCCGTGCGGCGGGATTCCGGCCCCGGATCGCGTTCGAGGGCGAGGAGACCGAGACGCTGCGCGGCCTGGTCGCGGCGGGGCTCGGCGTGGCGCTGCTGCCGCCGCCTCCGGTGCCGCGGCCGGGCGTCGTGGAACTGGCCGTCACGGCGCCGCGCGCGGTCCGCGAGATCGGTGTGGCCTGGCTGGAAGGCCGCCAGGACACCCCTCCCGTCGCGGCCTTCAAGAGCTTTCTGTTGTCGCGCAGGGGCCGGCTGCTGCCGCGCTGAGCGGCGGACGGGGCCCTGCCCCACGCCCGCACCGCCCTCGGCGGCGCCGCCGAGGGCGGCTGCCGCCGCCGCGGGCCCCGACCACCGTGGACGGGCCCGCCCCCGGAGCGGAAGCGGTCCCCGCAGCGGAAGCGGTCCCCGGAGCGAAAGCGGTCCCCGGAGCCTCGCCGACGTGCCCCGCCGTCACCCCGTCCGCGACGGGCGGGCCTTGGCCGGCCGCCGCCGCGCCCCCTGGAAACCGGACGCCAGCGGCATCCGCAGCCCGAGTGGCGGAGGCGCGGCCAGGGCGTCCTGGACCGGACGCGAGAAGGGGTGGCCGAACATGGCTCCCTGGACGAAGTCCGCGGTCAGTGCCAGCACTTCGGAGCGGTACTGGCGAAGCCCGTGCCCGTCGGAGTGCACCTCGAAGCGGCACACGTCGCGGTTGGCCTTCTTCGCGCGTGCCGCGAGCCGGAAGGACAGTTCCGGATCCGACCGCTCGTCATTGGTGCCGTGCACGATGAGCACCTGCCGTCCGGAGAGCTGCTTGACCGGTTCCGGCGGCGCGGCGACGTCGTCCTCGGGCAGCCAGGGGGCCAGTGCCACCACACAGGTCACCGCGTCGTGCCCGCCGGCGTGCAGGGCGGCGCGGCCGCCCATCCCGACGCCGGCCAGGCAGATCGGTACGTCGCCATAGCGCCGTAATGCCTCGTCGGCGGCCCAGGAGGCGTCGTGCGCGAGCTGGGCCTGGGCGCCGTTCCACCCCCGGTAGCGGTAGTGCACGACATGGGCGGCCAGGCCGTCCCGGCGGCCCGTTCGGGCGAGGGTCCGTCCCAGGGCGCGCAGGGAGGCCGTGGTCAGCGGCGCGGGCCTGCGGGCGGAGGACTCGGCGCCGCGCGGCAGCAGCAGCACCACGCCGCCCACCGTCGTCGGCTCCGGTCCGATCGCCCTCCCCAGCCTGGCCTCGCGCGCCGGCGTCGCTTGCTGTGGCATGACAGAACAGTGTCAGAAGCGGCGGTGTATGCCACCCGTCTGCGCGATCACTGTTACGTATCGACCCGTGTGGACAGGCGTTCTACGCGCGTAGGAGTTACAGTGCGAAAATGACCAGCGAGCCCCGCCAGAACCGTGCCGCTCCCACCGTGGAGCAGATCCGCCGGGCCCCCAAGGTGCTGCTGCACGACCACCTCGACGGCGGTCTGCGGGCGGGCACCGTCGCCGACCTCGCGCGCACCACCGGATACCGCGGTCTGCCGGAGACGGACGCCGGGGAACTCGACCGCTGGTTCAGGGCGGCCGCCGACTCCGGTTCGCTGGAGCGGTATCTGGAGACGTTCTCGCACACGGTCGGTGTCATGCAGTCCAGGGGGGCCCTCGTCCGCGTGGCCGCGGAGTGCGCGGAGGACCTGGCGGCGGATGGAGTGGTCTACGCGGAGGTGCGGTACGCGCCGGAGCAGCACCTGGCGGCCGGTCTCGCGCTCCACGAGGTCGTCGAGGCGGTCAACGACGGCTTCCGCGAGGGTGAGCGGCGGGCGCGCGAGCGGGGGAACCGCATCCGGGTGGGGGCGCTGCTGACCGCGATGCGGCACGCCGCCCGCGCCCTGGAGATCGCCCGGCTCGCCAACGCCTACCGGGACGCCGGTGTGGTCGGCTTCGACATCGCAGGCGCGGAGGCCGGCTATCCGCCCACCCGGCACCTCGATGCCTTCGAGTACCTGAAGCGGGAGAACAACCACTTCACCATCCACGCCGGCGAGGCATTCGGCCTGCCGTCCATCTGGCAGGCGCTCCAGTGGTGCGGCGCCGACCGGCTCGGGCACGGGGTGCGCATCATCGACGACATCGAGGTCGGCGACGACGGCCGGGTGCGGCTCGGCCGGCTGGCCGCCTACGTCCGCGACAAGCGCGTCCCGCTGGAGATGTGCCCGACGTCCAACCTCCAGACCGGCGCGGCCGCGTCCTACGCCGACCATCCGATCGGGCTGCTGCGCAGGCTGCACTTCCGGGTCACCGTGAACACCGACAACCGGTTGATGAGCGGCACCGGTGTCAGCCGCGAGTTCGGACACCTGGTCGACGCCTTCGGATACACGCTCGACGACCTGCAGTGGTTCACCGTCAACGCCATGAAGTCGGCCTTCATCCCTTTCGACGAACGCCTGGCCATGATCAATGACGTCATCAAGCCGGGATTCGCCCAACTGAAGTCCGCCTGGCTGTTCCCCGACGCGCCCGCCACCAGCGGCGCTGCCGGATCCGGCGGCTGACCGCCCGCGGTCCGACCGCATGGCGCGTACGGGGTAACCGGGCGAATTGGCGGATGTTTCATTGATTGCGGAGCTTGATGTGGTCGGATACGTTTTGGCCGCTCAACCCCCTGTCGAAGGACGCACGTGACCATGAAGCAGTCCACCATCAAGACCCTCGGTGTCGCCGCGCTCGGCGCCGTCTTCGCCGCCGTGGGAACGAGCGCGGCCGAGGCGGCCGCGCCGGACCCGACCGCCGCGCTCAGCGCCGTCACCAAGAACCTGCCGGGCGCGCAGACCGCGCTCGCCACCACCCTGAACCCGACCACCCAGGCCGCGCAGAAGGTGGTGGCCGGCACCGGCCCGGTCAGGCAGGCCCGTCAGATCCTCGGCGCCGTGCCGACCGACCGGGTGCACACGCCGCTGTCCACCGGGGTCCTGCCCCTGGGCTGAGAGGCACGGCAGCATCCGGGGCCGTACGGGCTACGGGGTGCCGCGGCCGTCCGCAGGGACGGCCGCGGCACCCCGTTCGCGGTGGGTCACCAGGCGTGGCGGACCTTGTCCTCGCTCGGCAGCAGGATCCACAGCGCGAGGTAGAGCAGGAACTGTGGTCCCGGCAGCAGGCAGGACACGAGGAAGATGACCCGCATCGTGGTGGCGGACGTGCCGAAGCGCTGCGCCAGCGCCGCGCACACTCCGCCGATCATCCGTCCATGAGTGGGGCGTACAAGGGCGGTCATCAGGGCTCCTTCGCAAACCGATGCGCCGAGGCGGCCCGAAGGCCGACCTCCTTACCTCCACGCTACGACCGCGCATCGGCCCGCGACGTCGCGCTACGGTGCGATACGAACCCTGGGAATCGTCGGGGCCGGCCCCTGAGAACCGTCCTCCGGGAGAGCGTCCCGCGTCGCACCGGGAGCCGCACCGGGAAGCCGGTCGTCGCACGGCCGCGAGAGGGCGCCGGCCTTGCGGCGCAGCCTCGCACGGACCGCGGGCACCACGGCGAGGTGCGCCAGCGCCACACCGAGCGGATTGAGCAGCAGCGCGTCGACGTCGACGACCTGGCCGGGCACTCCGGTCTGGAGCAGTTCGATGCCCAGCGAGAGCAGCGCGGCCGCCGTGACCGTGCGGACCAGCGAGCCGAGCGGCGAGACGGCCAGCCGGCCCCCGGCCAGCGGCAGCAGCACGCCCAGCGGCGCGAGCAGGAGCAGGCCGGCGCCGATCCGCAGGGTGGCCTCGCCGGCGCCGAGCGCCAGGTCCGCCCTGATCCCGGCGAGCGGATGCAGATTCGCGGGGCTCATCCAGGGCACGTCCAGCGGCCGCAGCGTGATCCAGGCGACGAGCACGAGGTGCACGGCGAGGAGGATGCCTCCTGCCGTACGGAGGCGGGCCGGGATGTTGCCGCCGCGGGACGGTTGACGCTGCACGTAGCGAAGGACGCCGAGCGGGGTGCAGGTGGTTCCGCGCCCCGGACCCCGCGGCGGCAGGTCCGCCGGCCGGTGCCCGGTGCGGCCCGGCGGCCCCGCCCGTGCGTCAGCCAGTGCCCACGGGCGCGGTCGGCGGGGCGGTGGTGCCGGGCCGGGAGCGGACCTCGGGCGTGCACCTGTAGCGCTTGACGGGCCCGGTGCCGGGACCGCCGAGGACGACGGAGCCGTCCTCGGCCGCGGCGGCCGAGTTCGCGAGCGTGCACACGATCTGCGCCAGCGCGTACGCCGTCAGCTCGCCCGGCGGCGTGCCGAGCCGCAGCGCTTCCTCGGGATCGCCCCCGCGGCCGCCCTCGACGGTCGTTCCCGCCCGTACGTCCGTCGTGTACCCCGCACCGCGCTCCTGGGCCCGCGGCCGCTTCTGCAACTCGTCGAGGAGCGTCCGCGCCACCCGCACCCGGTCGTCGGCCAGCCCGGACGGTATCCGCACGGTCCGGTCCACGTTCACCAGTTGGGAACTGCACACCAAAAAGACCTGCACCGGTACCGCCTGCGCCGGGTCCGCCTCAAGACGGGGTCCTGACACCGAGCACGGCGCCCGGGACGGCGCGGGCCCGGCGTCGGTGGGCACCTCGGTGGACCGTATCCCGCACCCGGCCAGCAGCACCGGGAGCAGTGCCACCGCGCCCGCCACGGTCCGGCCCCGTGCCCGTCCCCGTGCCCGGCCGGTACGCTCCGCCCTCATCGCCCGCCCCCTTCGGTGTCCGCCTGCGCGTCGTCGTCGGGTCCCTGCGCCTCGCGCTCCGCAGGGTCGCCGTCCTGACCGTGCGCCTCCCGCTCCTCGGGCGGGACCGTGTACCGGGGCAGGCGCAGGGTGAAGACGGCGCCGCCCTCCGGCGCGTTGCTCGCGGTGATCCCGCCACCGTGGATGTGGGCGTTCTCCAGGGCGATGGACAGGCCGAGACCGCTGCCGTCCGAGCGCGGCCGGGAGGCGCTGGCCTTGTAGAACCGGTCGAACACGTGCGGCAGGACCGCTTGCGGGATACCGGGCCCGTGGTCCCGTACCGCGATGACCAGATCCTCCGCGCTCAGCGCGGCGCCCGTGCCGTCCCCGGCCGCGGCGCCGTGCGGCAGCGAGCCGTCCTGTTGCGCGCCGTCGTAGCCTGCGGCGCCTCCGGCGTGCTCGGCGAGCGGGCGGCGCTCGGTGCGCACCGAGACGCGCACCGGCGAACCGCCGTGCTTGAGGGCGTTGCCGATCAGGTTGGCGAGGATCACGTCGAGGCGGCGCGGGTCGAGCCGGGCCACGATGCCGCGCTCCGCGTCCAGCTCGACGGCGTCCAGCCAGGCGCGGGCGTCGATGCAGGCGGTGATCTGGTCGGCGATGTCCACGTCGTCCAGCACCAGACGGGCGGTGCCCGCGTCGAAGCGGGTCACCTCCATCAGGTTCTCCACGAGGTCGTTCAGCCGCCGGGTCTCGCTGACGACCAGCCGCACCGCCGGTTCGATCATCGGGTCGATGCCGCCGGTCTCGGCGTCCAGCTCCTCTTCGAGCACCTCGGTGACCGCGGTGATCGCGGTCAGCGGGGTGCGCAGCTCGTGCGACATGTCGGCGACGAAGCGGCGCGATGCCTCGTCCCGCGCGCTCATGTCCGCGACCCTTTTCTCCAGTGCCTCCGCGGTGCGGTTGAACGTTCGCGAGAGCTCGGCCAGCTCGTCGGTGCCGGACACCCGCAGCCGGGTGTCGAGCTTGCCCTCGCCCAGCCGCCGCGCCGCCACCCCGAGCCGGTGCACCGGCTTGAGCACGGTCGTGGCGGCCGCCTGCGCGAGCAGCGCGGCGCCCACCAGCGCCAGGGCGGTGGCGATCCCCAGCGACCAGGCCAGCGAGTCGAGGTCCTTGGCCTCCGGCTCCAGGGACTTCAGCATGTACCCGGTCGGCCCGCCGCCGATCACCTTGGCCCCGCCGACCAGGTACGGGGTGTCATGGACGACGATCCGCTGCCAGTACATGTGGTACGGGTACGCGTTGTGCGAGCCGACCGGCTGCCGCTCGTTCACGGCGTCACGCAGCGTTCGGGGGACGTCCCCGAGGGTGAAGCTGTCCAGGTCGGAGTCGCCCACGAGCTGCCTGCCGTGCTCGTCCTCGGCCAGCAGCAGCACGCTGAAGTGCTGGCCGCTGTCGGCCATCAGTCCCGCGGTGTGCTGCAACTCGTCCTCGGTGGGACTCGGCGGCAGGACCCCGGCGCGGTTCTGCATCTCCTGCTGGAAGTCGCCGAGCGCCGCGTCCTGCGTACGGGTCAGCACCGCCTCACGGTTGAGCCAGTACGCGATGCCGGACGCCGAGACCGCCGCGGTGAGCGCCACGAGGGCGAAGACGACTACGAGCCGCAGCCGCAGGCTGGAACTGCGGCGGCGGTTTCGGCGGGTGCGCCGCGCGGCCTGCTCGCCGCGGTCCTGGCCGGGCCCGCCGTCGGCCGCCGGGTCGGCGCCCCGGACGCGGTCCCGCAGATCGGTCACTGAGGCGTGTCCAGCCGGTAGCCGACACCGCGCACCGTGCGGATCAGGGTCGGCGAGGACGGCACGTCCTCGACCTTGGCGCGCAGCCGCTGCACACAGGCGTCGACGAGGCGCGAGTCGCCGAGGTAGTCGTGCTCCCACACCAGCCGCAGGAGCTGCTGGCGGGACAGCGCCTGCCCGGGCCGGCGGCTGAGCTCCAGCAGCAGACGCAGCTCGGTCGGTGTCAGTTGGAGGTCCTCGCCGTTCTTGGTGACCGTCATCGCGGCCCGGTCGATGACCAGGTTCCCGAACGCGGCCGAGTCGTTGGCCTCCCGCTCGCCGCGCCGCAGCACCGCCCTGATCCGGGCGTCGAGCACCCGGCCCTGCACGGGCTTGACGACGTAGTCGTCGGCACCCGACTCCAGCCCCACGACCACGTCGATGTCATCGCTGCGTGCCGTCAGCAGGATGATCGGCAACTGGTCGGTGCGCCGGATGCGACGGCACACCTCGAATCCGTCGATCCCGGGCAGCATCACGTCCAGAACGATCAGATCCGGCCGCTGCTCGCGCAGCAGCTTCAGACCGTCCTCGCCGGTGGCGGCGGTGGCCACACGATGCCCCTGGCGCGTCAGCGACAGCTCCAGGGCCGTGCGGATGGCGTCGTCGTCTTCGATCAGCAACAGGGAAGGCACAGATGTCATTCTGGCCTATGGGGCGGTGGGGTTTCGACCGTTGTAGCGCTCCCACACCCGACCCACACGTGGCAGGCCCCTCACCTGCCACGATGCGACCGGGGGGCCCTTCGTCCCGGCCTCGTGCCCGGCCCGCTTCCCGCAGCCCTATATCCCTTTGGTCCTGATTGTTCGATTGGTCGGCCGACGGGTGTTCTTGTCACTCCATATCCTCCTCCCCGTCCTTCTCCCCGTCCTTCTTCGTCCTTCCCCCGTCGTTCCCCGTCCCCTCGTCCTCCTTCTTCCTCTTCTTCTCTCCCTTTCTCTCCCTCCCCTCCCGCACTACCGGGTCCGCGCCGCGTGCTCCGGTTCCCACCCTGCGCTGTGACAGGCCTGTGACAGTCGGCGGACACCGCCATGAAGTCCCGACGGCAGTCTTTTGGACATCGCAAGGGACCGGGACTCGACGGGGGGCGCGAGATGAAAACGCTGCACAGCACCGCCACAAGCGCAGTTGTCACGCGTCTGCACGACGCCGTGCCGCGGAGTACCGGCAAGCACGACAAGCCGGGTGCCGTCGGGGCCGCCTCCCTGCTCGACCGGGGCCGCGAGCCCGGGGCGGGTCGGGGGTGCGCGCGCGGCACCGGGCGTCAGCACACCGGGTACATGACGGTGGTCGACGCCCGCGGAGGAGAGGCTCAGGGGGGAGCCGCGAACGGGGAGGCACCGGGGGAGCGGGGCACCGGGGCGAAGGCGTCCGACGCCGAAACGGCGTTCACCGCCTACGTCCAGGAGCGCCGTGCCTCCCTCTACGCCACCGCCTACCACCTGACCGGGGACCGCTTCGAGGCCGAGGACCTGCTGCAGAGCGCCCTCTTCTCGACGTACCGGGCCTGGGACAGGATCAGCGACAAGGCCGCCGTCGGCGGCTACCTGCGCCGCACCATGACCAATCTGCACATCAGCGCGTGGCGGCGGCGCAAGCTCAACGAGTACCCGACCGAGGAACTGCCGGAGACCGCCGGCGACACGGACGCGATGCGCGGCACGGAACTCCGTGCGGTGCTGTGGCAGGCGCTGGCACGGCTGCCCGAACTCCAGCGCACCATGCTGGTCCTGCGCTACTACGAGGGCCGCACCGACCCGGAGATCGCGGACATCCTCGGCATCAGCGTGGGCACGGTGAAGTCCAGCATCTGGCGCTCGCTGCGCCGACTGCGCGAGGACGAGGTCCTCAGCTTCGGCCGTGACCAGGAGGAGTCCTTCGGCGAACTGGTCGCCTGAAGGTCAGGGGGGAAAGTGGACGGGGGACCGCCGTTCCGGGGGGAGCGGCGGGCCTCACGGGGGCCCGGGGGCTCGGGGGAGCCGTCCGGGAGCACGGGGGAAGGGGACCGGAAGGTTCGGGGAAACCGTCCGGGAGCACGGGGGAACAGGTAACAACCGGGGGAAAGCGTGGGACCGGAGGGCCGGGGGGCCCGTCCGGTCCCGCGTGCTGCGCGGGCTCCGCGTGCTGTGCGGGCTCCGCGTGCTGTGCGGTGCCCGTGCGTGGTGTGGTTCCCGTGTGTTGTGCCGATCATGTGCGTGGTGCGGGTCACGTGTCTTGAGCGGGCTCCGCGTGCATGCGTGGGCTCGCGCGCATGTGTGGGCCTCCTGTGTTGCGCGGGCCCGGCGGCCGGATGCGCGCCGTGCGTGCGGCAAGGGCCCTTCGCGGCCGTGAGCCCCGTGCCGTCCCCGCTCCTTCCGCTACGCCGAAGCCGTCCCCACCCGTCCGCCCGCCGCCGTCGCGACCCGTCCCAGAGCCTCGTCCCGGTCGCACGGATGGGCGCCCAGGGCCGTCTGGCGGGCCACCACGGAGTGCTCCGCGCGCATCAGCCGCCAGCCCCGGCGCAGCAGGAACGCGGCGGACTTGCGGCCCTCCTTCAGATCCCGCAGCAGCCGCCGCCGGAACGTCGTCGACGGCCGCCCGCGCAGGCAGAGCGCGTCCGCGAGCACCCCGAGCGCCCGGCATTCCCGCAGGACCTCCGCGGCGAAGACGCCTTCCGCGACGAACAGCGGTGCGCCCCGCAGCTCCAGCGTCCGCTCGCCGACCCGCGCGTTGCTCGCGATGTCGTACACCGGCACCCGGGCGCGCCCGGTGCGGCTCAGCTCCTCGATCGCGGCGACGGCCGCCGCGGCGTCCCAGGACGCCGGCGCGTCCCAGTCGACGTCCGACGTGCCGGCCACCTGCGGCAGCGTCGGGTCGTCGCCCTCCTTGTAGAAGTCGTCGAGACAGAGGACGGGCAGGCCGACGTGCGCGGCGAGCGACGACTTTCCTGAGCCCGAGGGGCCGCACAGCAGCACGACCCGGGCGGGTATCGGAGGATGCGAGGTCACGAGAGTCCAGTGTGCGGTATCCGGGCGGCGGCGCCGACCCCGTGCGCGGCAATTCGGCACGGGGCGCGGTGCCGTGTGCGCCGTGTGCGCCGAGCGCGCCGGATGGGACGGAGGGTGCGGGGCGCCCGGGACCCCGCACCGGCCCTTTCCGGGACCGGTGCGGGCTGCGGGGCGCTTCCGCGGTCAGTACGAGCTGCCGGACACGCCCAGTGCGCCCGTCGGGTGCCACACCGTCTTGGTCTCCAGGAAGGCGGTCAGCCGGGCGGTGCCCGGATCGGCCGTCCAGTCCGCGGCGCCGGGGCCGTCCACAGGCTGTGGACGCAGCACCCGCTTGAGGTTGTCCGCGGCCGCGGTCTCCAGCTCCTTCGCGAGGTCCGCGTCGGCGCCGGTCAGGTCGAGCGCGTTGACGTCCTGGTGCGCGGCGAGCGGTGCCGCGATCTCCGCGGTGCGGCCCGACAGGACGTTCACCACGCCACCCGGCAGATCGGAGGTGGCCAGCACCTCGCCGAGCGTCAGGGCGGGCAGCGGTGCGCGTTCGCCGGCGACCAGCACGGCGGTGTTGCCGGTCGCGATCACCGGCGCGAGCACCGACACCAGACCCAGCAACGCCGGGGTCCCCGGTGCGAGGACGGCCACCACACCCGTCGGCTCCGGGGTGGAGAGGTTGAAGTAGGGGCCCGCGACGGGGTTGCCGCCGCCGAACACCTGGGCCACCTTGTCGGTCCAGCCCGCGTACCAGACCCACCGGTCGACGGCCGCGTCGACCTGCGCGGCGGCCTTCGGCCTCGTCAGTCCCTCCGCGTCGGCGACCTCGCGGACGAACTGCTCGCGCCGGCCCTCCAGCATCTCGGCGATGCGGTACAGGATCTGGCCGCGGTTGTACGCCGTCGCGCCCGACCAGCCGCCGAACGCCTTCCGGGCGGCTACCACCGCGTCCCTGGCGTCCTTGCGCGAGGCGCGCGGCGCGTTCGCCAGCCATGCGCCCTTGGAGTCCGTCACCTCGTACACCCGGCCGCTCTCGCTCCGGGGGAACCTGCCCCCGACGTACAGCTTGTAGGTCTTGAGGACACCCAGGCGTGTCCCGGCGGACGGCTCAGACATCGAGGTAGGCCTCCAGACCGTGACGGCCGCCCTCGCGGCCGAAACCCGACTCCTTGTAGCCGCCGAACGGCGAGGTCGGATCGAACTTGTTGAACGTGTTGGACCAGACGACGCCCGCGCGCAGCTTGTTCGCGACGGCCAGGATCCGGGAGCCCTTCTCGGTCCACACACCTGCCGACAGGCCGTACTGGCTGTTGTTGGCCTTGGCGACGGCCTCGTCCGGGGTGCGGAACGTCAGCACCGAGAGCACCGGGCCGAAGATCTCGTCACGGGCGACGGTGTGCGCCTGGGTGACGTTGGTGAAGAGCGTGGGCGCGAACCAGTACCCGGACGAGGGCAGGTCGCAGGGCGCCGTCCAGCGCTCCGCGCCCTCCGCCTCGCCGGTCTCGGCGAGCGCGGTGATCCGGGCCAGTTGCTCGGCGGAGTTGATCGCCCCGATGTCGGTGTTCTTGTCCAGCGGGTCGCCCAGGCGCAGCGTCGTCAGGCGGCGCTTGAGGGAGGCGAGCAGCTCGTCCGCGATCGACTCCTGCACCAGCAGCCGGGAGCCCGCGCAGCAGACCTGGCCCTGGTTGAAGAAGATGCCGCCGACGATGCCCTCCACGGCCTGGTCGACCGGTGCGTCGTCGAAGACGATGTTGGCGCCCTTGCCGCCCAGCTCCAGGGTGAGCTTCTTGCGGGTGCCGGCGACCGTGCGGGCGATCTCCTTGCCGACCGCCGTGGACCCGGTGAAGGCGACCTTGTCCACGTCCGGGTGCGCGACCAGCGCCGCGCCGGTGTCGCCGTAGCCGGGCAGGATGTTGACCACGCCCCTGGGCAGCCCGGCCTGGCGGCAGACGTCCGCGAAGAACAGGGCGGACAGCGGGGTGGTCTCGGCGGGCTTCAGTACGACGGTGTTGCCGGTGGCGAGGGCGGGGGCGACCTTCCAGGCCAGCATCAGCAGCGGGAAGTTCCAGGGGATGACCTGGCCGGCGACGCCCAGCGGGCGCGGCTCGGGGCCGAAGCCCGCGTGCCGCAGCTTGTCGGCCCAGCCGGCGTAGTAGAAGAAGTGCGCGGCGACCAGGGGCAGATCGGCGTCGCGGGTCTCCCTGATCGGCTTCCCGTTGTCCAGCGTCTCCAGGACGGCCAGCTCGCGCGAGCGCTCCTGGATGATCCGCGCGATCCGGAAGAGGTACTTGGCGCGCTCGGCGCCCGGCAGCGCGGACCACGCGGGGAAGGCCCTGCGGGCCGCCCCCACCGCGCGGTCCACGTCCGCGGCACCGGCCCGCGCCACCTCGGAGAGCACCTCCTCCGTGGCCGGGCTGACGGTCTTGAACACCCGGCCGTCCGCCGCCTCGGTGAACTCCCCGTCGACGAACAGCCCGTAGGAGGGGGCGATGTCGACGACCGTACGGGACTCGGGCGCGGGGGCGTAGGCGAACAGGGGCGAAGGGCCGCCGGAGCGCCCCGGACGGGCCGCCGCCGTGCCGGGCCGCTCGGCCGCCGGCTCTTGCTTCTTCTTGCCCTTGGTCTGGTTCGTGGTCATGAGAGCGTCAGTCCACCGTCACGTAGTCGGGGCCGGAGTACCGCCCGGTCGTCAGCTTCTGGCGCTGCATCAGCAGGTCGTTCAGCAGCGACGAGGCGCCGAAACGGAACCAGTCCTGGTGCAGCCAGTCCTCGCCGGCGGTCTCGTTCACCAGCACCAGGAACTTGATCGCGTCCTTGGAGGTGCGGATGCCGCCGGCGGGCTTCACGCCGACCTGCACACCGGTCTGGGCCCGGAAGTCGCGCACCGCCTCCAGCATCAGCAGGGTGTTGGCCGGTGTGGCGTTCACCGCGACCTTGCCGGTGGAGGTCTTGATGAAGTCGGCGCCCGCGATCATGCCGAGCCAGGAGGCGCGGCGGATGTTGTCGTACGTCGACAGCTCGCCGGTCTCGAAGATCACCTTCAGGCGGGCGGTGCCGCTCGCCTCCTTCACGGCGCGGATCTCGTCGTAGACCTTCAGGTAGTCGCCGGCCAGGAAGGCGCCGCGGTCGATGACCATGTCGACCTCGTCGGCACCCGCGGCGACCGCGGAGCGCACGTCCGCCAGCTTGACGTCGAGCGCGGCGCGGCCCGCCGGGAAGGCGGTGGCCACGGACGCGACCTTGATGCCGGTGCCGGCGACGGCCTGCCTCGCGGTGGCCACCATGTCCGGGTACACGCAGACCGCGGCCACCCGTGGGGCCGTGCGGTCGGTGGGGTCGGGCTGCGCCCCCTTGGCGCCGAGCGACCGCACCTTGCCCGGGGTGTCCGCGCCCTCCAGGGTCGTCAGGTCGATCATCGAGATGGCCAGGTCGATGGCGTACGCCTTGGCCGTGGTCTTGATCGAACGGGTGCCGAGCGCCGCGGCCCGTGCTTCGAGGCCGACCGGGTCGACGCCCGGCAGGCCGTGCAGGAAGCGGGTCAGGGCGCGGTTGGAGGCGGTGGCGCCGGCGAACTGCTCGGGGACGGACGGGAGCGTGGTGGCGGGGTCGGGCGGAGGCGCGGCCGGTGCGTCGTGTGCGGTGGTGGACATGGTCACGAGGGGAGCATATCTACACGCGTAGCGGCGGTACAGGGGAGCGGGTCCGGAGGAGATGGCCGCATATGAGGCGTGATGGGGGCGTGACCCGGGCGTGATTCAGGCGGGTGGCGGGTGTCAGGCAGAATCGCGGTATGACGACCTCCGACCCCGGCCCCCGGCCCGAGCCGCGCGAACAGGACCCATCGCAGGGCGACGACGTGCGCGGTGCGCAGGGCGGCGACGCACCCGAGGAGCGTGAGGCCGGCGCGCGGGCGCCGGGCGGCGGGGTGCGCACTGGCGCGGGGCGTGCGGTGCCGGAGGGGGACGTGGGCGGTGGCGCGGGGCGTGCGGAGTCGGAGGACGAGGCGCGCGGGGCGTCCGGTGCGGGCGCGTCCGAGGGGCTCCCGGGCGCGTCCGAGGAACTCCCGGGCGCGGCGGACGGGCCGGACGGGCCGGACGGCGCCGGGCGCACGGTGCCGGAGCGGGAACCGAACGCCGGGGAGGACGCCTCCGTCGGGGGCGTCCCCGACCCCGCCCGGCCGGCGGCGGGGCCCGAGCGGAGCTCCTCCCCGGACCGGGTGTTCCGGTCGGCCGCCGGTATCGCCGGCGGCGTCCTCCTGCTGGCGCTCGTGGCGTGGCTCGGGATAGACGCGCTGATCCGCGGGCAGGGCCGCACGCCCTGGCTCGCGCTGGCGACGATGCTGCTGGTGGTGCCGCTGGTATCGGCGTTCACGGTGCGTCCCGCGGTGTACGCCAACGACGAACGGCTGCGGGTCCGCAACCCCTTCCGCACCATCACGCTGCCCTGGGCGGCCGTCTCCGCGCTGCGGTCCGGTTACTCGAACGAGGTGCTGGACAGGGCGGGCGCCAAGTACCAGCTATGGGCCATACCCGTCTCGCTGCGGGCCCGCAAGAAGGCCGGGCACGAGCAGGTACGGGCCGCAGCGGCCGAGTCGGGGCAGGGCGGCGGGGGCGTCTTCGGCGCTCCTCGCCCCCGTGGGCTCACCGGGGCGTTCGGCGGGGCCGCGGGCGCCCGGCGGGGCCGCCCCACCGGTCCCGGGGCCTCGGGACCGGTGCGTGCGCCGGCCGACCGGACCATGGACGATCTGCGCGAGCTCGCCGAGACCCGAGCGGAAGAGCCCCTCGCACAGGGCGAACCCGAGGTCCGCTGGTCCTACGAGGTCATGGCCCCGGCCCTCGCCGGACTGGTGCTGCTGGCGGTCCTGCTCGCCGTCGGCTGAGACCGGCTGAGACCGGGTGTGTCCCCTGGGGCTGGTTGGTGCTGGTTGGTGCTGGTTGTGTCCGGCTGAGACCTGCTCTGTCCGGCCGTGTCCGGCTGGGAGCGCGTGAGACCTGCTGTGTCCGGCTGAGACCTGCTCTGTCCGGCTGGGACTGTGTGAGACCTGCTGCCTACGGCTGGGGCTGGCTGCGCCCGGGTGCGTCCGGCTGCGACCGGCTGTGTCCGGTTCGCAGGTCTGGCCCGCCGCGGTGCCGACGGCGCCGGATCCCGGCGCCGCCCCGGAACCGCGACCCGGTGCCGCGGTGGGTGGGCCGCGCCGCGCCGCGCCGCGTTCGCAGTGTGCTGCGTACGGACGCGCCGCGTGCGGACGTGCTCGTCCGGATTTCTGTCGCGTCCGGATTTCTGTCGGGTCCGGAACTCTGTCGCGTCCGGACTCCGCTGCCTTCGGACCGCGCCGCCGGTCCGGTCCGGTCACGGTGCGCCGCGCCAGACCAGCAGCATGTAGGCGCCCCAGTACGCCGAGACGGCCACCGCCGCCGTCACGGTGAGGGCCGTCCACCGGGGTCTGGCGCGGGCGAGCACCAGGGCGGCCGGCAGCAGCAGCGGGAAGCCGGGCAGCAGGAACCTCGCCCGGGGCGGGTAGACACCGCCGCTGCCCAGCGTGATGGCGAGCAGCACCCCGGTGAAGACCAGCAGCGGCAGCGGCTGGCGGTCCAGGGCGGACAGCACGAAGAGCACCGTGGAGACCAGCAGGGTGACCGTCACGAGCACCAGGTGCAACTGGGGCGTCGGATCGTGCGAGAAGAGCTCGCGGACGCGGCGCCAGGTCTCCTCCCCGCCGTCCCACTGGTTGCGCCACAGCCGCTGGACGGCGAAGTAGCCGTCCCAGCGCCCGGTACGCACCCCGACCCAGCCGAGGAAGCCGAGCCAGCCCGCCGGTGCCAGCACGGTGCCGGCGAGGACCCGGGGCGAGCAGGCCCGCACCCGTACTGCCCGACCGGGACCGGCACCGGCACCGGCGCTGGCGCTGGCACCCGCACCGGCATGGCGACCGGTACCGATGCCCGGGGCACCGGTTCCGGCAACGGCACCCGGGCCCGTACCGGCATCGCGACGGGCACCGGCACCGTGAGGGCCGCCTGACGCGGCGCCGGCGCCGTGACGGCTGCCGGATGCGGTACCGGCGCCGCCCGGGTGGGCGCCCGTGCCGTCCGCACCGCCGCCCGCAACGGTCCGGGCGGCGGCTTCCGGCCGGGGCGCGCCGGGCTCGGCCGGACGCCACCGGCCGCGCCCGGCCGTCCCGCGGGGGCGTGCCCGGGGCGTCACGAGGGCCGGGCCCCGCGGTGTGCCGCGGCCGTGGGCCACGGCTACGCGCACGTGGCACACGGCCCCGCGGCTGCCCCCGTGCCGGGCTGCCCGGGCCGCCGTCGCTCCCGCTCGCCACTGCCGCCACAGCGTCACCAGGCCCGCCGCGGTCACCGCGGTCGCCAGGGCCACCCCGGTGGGACGGGTGAGGCCGCACAGGGCCGCGAGCGCGCCGGCCCACAGCCAGCGGCCGGTGAGGACGGCGTGCAGGGACCAGGCGGCGAGGGCGGTGAAGAGCGACTCCGTGTAGCCCATCCACTGCACCAGGCCGGTGGGCAGGGCCGCCCACAGCACGGTGAGCAGGACGCCTGCCCGGCGGCCGTACAGCCGGTCGCCGACCGCGAAGACGCCCCAGGCGGCGACGAGTGAGGCCAGCACCGCGAGGACGACGCCCGCCGCTGCCGCTGGGCCCGGCAGCACGGTGGCCAGGGCCCTCACCAGCATCGGGTACAACGGGAAGAAGGCGAGGTCCCGTGCCTGTCTGCCGAGCCCGTCCGGGTGGCCGTGCACCAGGTCCGCGGGGCCGTGTGCCACGTGCGCGTAGCCGTGCTCCGCGATCCGCAGGTACCAGGCGGAGTCCCACTCGCTGCTGAGCATCGGCCACACGTCGAGGTGCCTTTGGTGCGCCCACTTCGCCAGCACCACGAGCCCCACCAGGCGTACCGCGGCGTAGCAGCAGAGCGCGGGAAGGGCCCGCCGCAGGCTCCTGCCCATCCGCCCGGGCCCGCCGCGCCCGCCGCGCCCGCCTCCTGCCGGTGCGGCCGGCGCCGTGGGCCCGGGCCGGGGCGGGCACGAGCGCGGTGGGGCGGACGGGGCCGGACGACGGCGCCGCGAGCCCGGCAGGAGCCCCGACAGACGTGTTCCCGCAGGGCCGGGGGGCCGTGGGCGGGGTGCGGACGGGGCGCCGGACCGGGCCGACGCGCGCGGTGCGGATACCGGAGCCGCGGCGGCCGGGCCGCAAGGACCGGGAGCCGCCGGGGACGTGGGCGTGGACACAGCGGCGGCTCCAGGGCGCGGGGGAGGGCTACCGGTGAACGGTTCCTCGGCCCCCCGCCCGCCTATGGGAACGCTGCGTCAACTGCCGCGCGCAAATCACCCGCAGGAGGGAACCAGGCGCCCGTGGGGCGGCCGGCCCGCACCGCGGTCGGTAGTGCCGTGCCGTGCTCCGTGCGGGTGCACGGAGTGGTCCGTGCCGTTCCGCATCGCGGTCCGTGCGTGTTGGCGCCGTGGTCTGTGCCGTTCCGTGAAGAGCTCCGTGGCGTTCCGCGAAGAGCTCCGTGCCGGTTCGCGCGGTGCTCCGTGCCGGTTCGCGCCGCGGGCCGCCACCGGCCCCGCGCGGCGGGGCGGGGCCGGTGGCGGCCCGGGGTGCTCGGGACGAGCGGCGATCGAGCGCGGGCCCGGTGGTCCGCCCGCGGCGGGTTGCCGACGGGCCCGGGGTGTGCGCAGGCGGGCGGGCCCCGGCCGGTCCCGGCCCCAGCGGCCCGCCCGGGCGCCCATGCGGGTGGCGCGTCAGTGGTGCGCGGGTGCTGGCAGGCCGCCCGCGGCCGCCAGGTCGGCCTTCAGTGCGGCAAGGAGCTCGGCCGCCGTGGCGCGCGCCTGCGGGAGATGCGCGCGGGCGGCGAGGGGCACCACGACCTCCAGGTAGCACTTGAGCTTGGGTTCCGTACCGCTCGGGCGGACGATGACCCGGGCCTGGTAGGCGCCCTTGAGGGTGTAGCGCAGTCCGTCCGTGGGCGGCAGGCCCGAGGCGCCCTCCGCCAGGTCCTCGGCCGCGGTGACGGACAGGCCCGCGAGCGCCGCGGGCGGCCGGGTGCGCAGCCGCCGCATCGCGTCCGAGATGACGGTCAGGTCGTCGACGCGGACCGAGAGCTGGTCGGTCGCGTGCAGGCCGTGCTCGACCGCCAGGTCGTCCAGCAGGTCCTGGAGGGTGCGTCCCTCCGCCTTGAGCTGTGAGGCCAGCTCCGTCACCAGCAGCGCCGCGGTGATGCCGTCCTTGTCGCGGACACCCTCGGGGTCCACGCTGTAGCCGAGCGCCTCCTCGTAGCCGTAGCGCAGGCCCTGGACGCGGGCGATCCACTTGAAGCCGGTGAGCGTCTCCTCGTGCCGCAGGCCCGCGGCCGCGGCGATCCTGCCGAGCAGCGACGACGAGACGATGGAGGCGGCGAAGGCGTCCCGGCCGCCCTCGGCCGCCCCCTCTGCCCCGCGCTGCTGCGCGCCGTCCCGCGCCCCCACCCCGCGCCGCACCAGGTGGGCCGCGAGCAGGGCGCCCACCTCGTCGCCCCTGAGCATCCGCCAGCCGGCCGCCACGGAGGTGTCGGGCACCGCCACGGCGCAGCGGTCGGCGTCGGGGTCGTTGGCGATGACCAGGTCGGGGGCCCCGGCGTCCGTGCCCGCCGCGGCGCGTGCCGTGGCGAAGGCGAGGTCCATCGCGCCGGGCTCCTCGGGATTGGGGAACGCGACGGTGGGGAAGTCGGGGTCGGGCTCGGCCTGCTCGGCGACCGGCAGCGGGGCCGGGAAGCCGGCCCGGGCGAAGGCGGCGAGCAGGGTCTCCTTGCCGACACCGTGCATCGGCGTGTACACCACCCGGGCGGTACGCGGCGAGTCGGCGGCGAGGACCGTGCCGGCCCGCGTGAGGTACGCCTCCAGGACCTCCTCGCCGAGCGTCAGCCAGCCGCCGTCCGGCCGGGGCACCCGGGCCAGCGGGCCGACCGCGGCGATCTCGGCCGCGATCTCGCCGTCGACGGGGGGCACGATCTGCGCGCCGTCACCCAGGTAGACCTTGTAGCCGTTGTCGCGCGGCGGGTTGTGGCTCGCGGTGACCTCCACCCCGGCGACGGCGCCCAGGTGCCGGATGGCGAAGGCCAGCACGGGTGTCGGCAGCGGGCGGGGCAGGACCGCGGCGCGCAGCCCCGCACCGGTCACCACGGCGGCGGTGTCCCGCGCGAACTCGGCGGACATGTGGCGGGCGTCGTAACCGATCACCACCAGGTCGCCGGGGCCGTCGCCGGAACCCCCGGGGCGCCGGGCGGTGAGGTAGCGGGCCAGGCCGGCGGCCGCCCGGATCACCACCGCGCGGTTCATCCGCATCGGGCCCGCGCCGAGTTCACCGCGCAGTCCGGCGGTGCCGAACTGGAGCGTGCCGGCGAACCGCGCGGCCAGCTCCTCGCGGTCGCCGGCCTCGATCAGCGCGGCCAGCTCCTCGCGGGTGGCCGGGTCGGGATCCTCGGCGAGCCAGGCCTCGGCCCGTGCGATGAGTTCGTCCTGCACCACTTCTCAGCCTCTCGTCCGTAACCTGCGGCCGGCTCCGACGTGTTCCGACGTGTTCCGGCGTTGTACGCAGACTGCCGTATCCCCGGCAGCCGGCGGCCGCGGGGGTGGCGCCGCCCGTGCCGGACGCGGCCCGTGCCGGACGCCGCCCGTGCCGGACGCCGCGCGCCCGACTGCCGCTCCATGCGCCCGACTGCCGTTGCACGCGCCCGACTGCCGCCCGGCCCGAGCGCTGCCCGCGACCCGGGCGATGCTCCCGGGCGCCGCCCGGGATGCCGCCCGGACCCCGTCGGGCGCTGCCCGAGGCCGCCGGGACGGCAGGGGCACGGGCCCCCGCGTGATCCGCCCGAGCGCGTGATCCGCCGCGTTCAGATCCGCGGCAGTACCTGCGCCAGCAGGCCCCCCATCCGGGTCGCCGCCTCGCGGCCGGCCCTCAGGACCTCCTCGTGGTTCAGCGGCTCCCCGGTCATCCCCGCGGCGAGGTTGGTGACCAGCGAGATGCCGAGCACCTCGACACCCGCCGCACGCGCGGCGATCGACTCCAGGGCCGTGGACATGCCCACCAGGTCCGCGCCCATCGCCCGCGCCATCCGCACCTCGGCCGGGGTCTCGTACTGGGGCCCCGGGAACTGCGCGTACACACCCTCCTCCAGGGAGGGGTCGATCTCCTTGCAGAGCGTGCGCAACCGCGGGGAGTAGAGGTCGGTCATGTCCACGAAGTTGGCGCCGACGATGGGCGAGGCGCCCGTGAGGTTGATGTGGTCGCTGATCAGCACGGGTTGGCCGGGGTACATGCCCTCGCGCAGCCCGCCGCAGCCGTTCGTCAGCACGATGGTCTTGCAGCCGGCCGCGGCGGCGGTCCGCACGCCGTGCGCTACGGGCGCCACGCCGTGGCCCTCGTAGAAGTGGGTGCGGCCGAGGAAGACCATGGCCCGCTTCTCACCGATGCGGTACGAACGGACGGTGCCGACGTGTCCCGCGACGGTCGGCGGGGGGAACCCAGGCAGCTCGGTGACGGCGAAATCGCACTCGGCGGTGCCGAGCGCGTCGACCGCCGGGGTCCAGCCAGAGCCCATCACGAGGGCGACGTCATGGGTGTCGGCACCGGTCAGCTCGCGCAGGCGCGCGGCTGCGGCGCCGGCGGCCTGTCGGGGGTCGCCCTGGATGTCGTCTGGGAGAAGAGATGCGTTCACGGGGTCGAGGGTAGCCGGTCGGAGCCTACGCGCGTAGATGCGGGACAGTCGAGGCTTGCTCCGTTTTCCAGGCTGTTTCCGGCCGCTTCGGCGGCGTGCGGCCGCCCGCGCGACCCGCCGCGGCGGGACCGCGGGACCGCCCACGGCGGGACCCGCACCCCGAGCCGGGCCGCACCCCGAGCCGGGCCGCACCCCGAGCCGGGCCGCACCCCGAGCCGGGCCGCACCCCGAGCCGGGCCGCACTGCCCCGGGCCGCACCGCTCTCCCCGGTCCGGGCCGCACCGTCTTCCCGAGCCGGACCGAGCCCCCTCAGAGCCACGCCGAGCCGGGTCGAGCCGCCTCCGGGCCGGGTCGAGCCGCCTCCGAGGCACGCCGAGCCGGGCCAGGAGCCGGGCCGCACCGCAGCGCGGGCGGTCCTCAGCAGGGCCGCTTGCGCAGCTCCATCACATAGTCGTACGGCGCGCCCGCGGACTCGGCGGCATCCGCCAGTTCCCCGAGGTAGCGGGCCGACGGCAGTCCGCCCTCATAGCCGTTGAGCACGTACGTCCAGGCCGGCTCCTCGCCCTCCAGGGTGTGCACGCGCACGCGTGTCCTGCGGTATATGTCGAGCCCGACGCCCTCCCAGCGGTCCATGGAGTCCTCGTCCGGTGGCGCGATGTCGTACAGCGCGACGAAGACCTGGGACAGCGGGTCCTCCACGAGGGTGGCCAGTGCTCCCTCCCAGCCCATGTGCTCGCCGCCGAACGTCAGCCGCCAGCCGTTCAGCCAGCCGGTGGCGCGCAACGGCGAGTGCGGAGCGCGGCGGGACATCAGCCGCGCATCGAGATTGCCCGCGTAGGCGGCGTAGAGCGACATGCGACGAGAGTACGGCAGCCGGGAGGCGGGCCCCTCGCGCGGACGGCCGCCGTCGCGCCCGGCACGACCGCTCCCCGGCGGGAGCGGGCCCCGGGACGAGCCGCGCGGGGGAGTGCGGAACAATGGGGTACGTGACTCGGATCGTGATCATCGGTGGCGGACCCGGCGGATACGAGGCGGCCCTGGTGGCCGCGCAGCTCGGCGCGGAGGTGACCGTGGTCGACTGCGACGGCCTCGGCGGCGCCTCCGTGCTCACGGACTGCGTGCCCTCGAAGACCCTGATAGCCACGGCCGAGGTGATGACCACCTTCGACTCCTCCTACGAGGAGCTGGGGATCATCGTCGAGGACGACACTGCGCCGCTGGAGCAGAAGGCGCGGGTCGTGGGCGTGGACCTCGGGAAGGTCAACCGCCGCGTCAAGCGCCTCGCGCTCGCCCAGTCGCACGACATCGCGGCCTCCGTCACCCGTGCGGGCGCGCGGGTCAAGCGCGGGCGCGCACGGCTCGACGGGCAGCAGGCCATGGACGGCTCGCGCCGGGTGATCGTGCGGGTGGCCGACGGCGGCGAGGAGACCCTGCACGCCGACGCCGTGCTGATCGCCACCGGCGGTCACCCCCGCGAGCTGCCCGACGCCCGCCCGGACGGCGAGCGGATCCTGAACTGGACGCAGGTCTACGACCTGGACGAGCTCCCCCGGGAGCTGATCGTGGTCGGCTCCGGCGTCACCGGTGCCGAGTTCGCCGGCGCCTACCAGGCCCTCGGTTCCCGGGTCACGCTCGTCTCCAGCCGCGACCGGGTGCTGCCTGGCGAGGACCCGGACGCCGCCGCGGTCCTGGAGGACGTCTTCCGGCGCCGCGGCATGAACGTCATGGCCCGCTCCCGCGCCCAGTCGGCGAAGCGGTCGGGCGACCGGGTGGAGGTCACGCTCGCGGATGGCCGGGTCATCTCCGGCACGCACTGCCTGATGGCCGTCGGCGCGGTGCCGAACACCTCGGGAATGGGCCTGGAGGAGGCCGGCGTCCGCCTGGAGGAGTCCGGCCACATCTGGACCGACAAGGTCTCCCGCACCTCCGCGCCAGGCGTGTACGCCGCGGGCGACGTCACCGGTGTCTTCGCGCTCGCCTCGGTGGCCGCGATGCAGGGCCGCATCGCCATGTACCACTTCCTGGGGGACGCGGTCGCGCCGCTGAACCTGAAGACGGTCTCGTCGAACGTCTTCACCGACCCCGAGATCGCCACCGTCGGCTACACCCAGGCCGACGTCGACGAGGGCCGGATCGACGCCCGGTCCGTCAAGCTGCCGCTGCTGCGCAACCCCCGTGCGAAGATGCAGGGCATCAGGGACGGCTTCGTCAAGATCTTCTCCCGCCCCGGCACGGGGATCGTGGTCGGCGGCGTGGTGGTCGCCCCGCGCGCCTCCGAGCTGATCCACCCGATCTCGGTCGCGGTGGACAACAACCTGACGGTCGAGCAGATCGCCAACGCCTTCACCGTCTACCCGTCGCTGTCCGGGTCGATCGCGGAGGTGGCGCGGCAGTTGCACACCCGCAAGGTGGCGGACGGCGGCTGACGGCCCACCGGTCCGGACGGGGCCAAGGGCGCCTCGTGCCCGCCGGGTTGCGGCGCGTACCGGCCGGGTCCCTGCCGCGGCGCAGCACCCTGCCGAGGGCTTATACCATTCCTTGACATGCCGTGCGAACAATTTCTGTTATTCGGCGGAAACTGCTGAAACCAGACGGTCGACGGGGTTACTGTCAGTTTCGTGTTCGCTGCAGAACGTCGCCAATTGATCCTTGAAATGGTGCGGGCCAACGGAGCGGTGTCGCTCCGTGAGCTCGCCCGCGTCGTCCAGACCTCCGAAGTCACCGTACGGCGGGACGTGCGTGCCCTGGAGGCAGAAGGACTGCTGGACCGCCGGCACGGCGGTGCGGTCCTGCCCGGGGGGTTCACCCGCGAGTCCGGCTTCCCCCAGAAGTCGCACCTGGCCACCGCCGAGAAGACGGCCATCGCCGATCTCGCCGCCGGCCTGGTCGACGAGGGCGAGGCCATCGTGGTGGGCGCCGGCACCACCACCCAGGAGCTCGCCCGCAGACTCGCCCGGGTGCCTGGCCTGACCGTCGTCACCAACTCCCTGCTGGTGGCGCAGGCCCTCGCGCACGCCAACCGCGTGGAGGTCGTGATGACCGGCGGCACCCTGCGCGGCTCCAACTACGCGCTGGTCGGCAGCGGGGCCGAGCAGTCGCTCCAGGGGCTGCGGGTGTCCCGCGCGTTCCTGTCCGGCAGCGGTCTGACCGCCGAGCGCGGACTGTCCACCTCGAACATGCTCTCCGCCAGTGTCGACCGCGCCCTGGTGCAGGCGGCGGGCGAGGTCGTGGTCCTCGCCGACCACACCAAGCTCGGCACGGACACCATGTTCCAGACCGTCCCCACCGATGTGATCACCCGGCTGGTCACCGACGACCCGCCGGCGCACGACGACCGCGCCGCCACCGAGTTGCAGGCGCTGGCCGACCAGGGCGTCCAGATCACCGTCGCGGGCAGTGCGGAGTCCGACCCGGCGCCGCCCGCGTCCGCCACCGCGGCCCGCCGGCCGCGCCGTGACGTCTCGCTGCCCGGCCCGCGCCGCCAGGTGCCCGGCACCGGCGCCCAGTTGCGCAGCGCCCCGCCGGTCATCGGTGGCGAGCCGCCGGGTGGTGAGCGGGCCCGGGTGGCGGATCTGCGGCGTCGCTGAGCGGCCGGGGCCCTGCGCCCCGGCCCTTTGCCGGATCCGTGGCCCTACGGGTTTCCGGGGCCCCCGGGCGGGCCGGGGAGCCGCTGGGCCGCGGCCGGTGGGTGGGCGCGAGCGCGCCGCGGGCTGCTCGCGCTGTTCCCCGCGCCCCTGCGGTGCGTCGTGCCGACCGGGCGCCGTGCCAACCGTGCCCCGCGCCCCTGCGGTGCGTCGTGCCAGCCGTACCCTGCGCCCCCGCGGTGCGTCGTGCCAGCCGTGCCCCGCGCCCCCGCGGCCCCCGGGCAGGGACGGGTCAGCAGGATTCGGTGGTCAGACCGCGCAGGGTGAGGGTCAGCAGGCGGTCGGCCAGGGCGGGGTCGTCCGGGGTCTCCTCCGCGGCGAGCGCTATCGCGTTGGTGAGCTGGAGCAGGTCGCCGATGGAGACCTCCTCGCGCACCGCTCCCGCCCGCTGGGCCCGGGCGAGCAGTGCCTGGCCCGCCGACCGCATCGGGTTGCTGCACTGCCGCAGCGCGCAACTGTCGTCGTGCGAGGCCGACATGAGCGCGTGCGACAGGCCGCGGTACTCGCTCGCATGGGTGATGATGGCGCGCAGCCAGGTGACCAGCGCCTGGCACGGCCGCGGGTCGTCGAGCAGCGCACGGGAGCGGGCCAGGAGGTCGGCGACGGCGTCCTCGAAGACCGCGCTCATCAGCGCATGGCGGTTCGGGAAGTGCCGGTACAGCGTGCCGATGCCCACACCGGCACGGCGCGCGACGTCCTCCAGTGGTGTGTCCGTGCCGTGCTCGGCGAACGCGGCGCGCGCCGCGGCCAGCAGCCGCTGGTAGTTGCGGCGCGCGTCGGCGCGCATCGGCCCGCGCCGCGCGGGACCGGGGTCCAGGGCACGGGCGGCACCGGCGGGACGGCCGGCGGGGATGCCGGTGCCCGGGGGGATGCGCGGGGCGGCGCCGTGATCGGCGTTCTGCTCGCGGACCTGGTTGCTCACCGCGGGGTCCTCATCGGTGGTCGGGAGACAGGGGCGCGGGGCTCGCCGGTTCCACCCGGCGCCCCGGCGCGTGCGCCCTCCACGGTAGCCGGTCCGGTAGGTCCGCGAGCCGCCCCGAACGGCCGTCCCGGGCCGACTTCGTGGGCGGCTCTCCCGAGCGGCCCTCGTGGGCGAAAGGCCCCTCCTCCCCGTCCACCGCGGGGAGGACCGTCTCCGGGCGGTGCCGGGCCCGTGCCCGTGGGGCGCGACACCACCGGCGGCGTGCGCCGCAGCGCGCGCCGCCGAGGCGGAGGGGGACGGGGCCGCCCGGTGTCAGTCCTTGATCTCGCAGATCACGGCGCCGGACGTGAGCGAGGCGCCGACCTCGGCCGTCAGGCCCTTGACGGTGCCCGAGCGGTGCGCGTTCAGCGGCTGCTCCATCTTCATGGCCTCCAGCACCACCACGAGGTCGCCCTCCTTGACCTCCTGGCCCTCCTCCACCGCGACCTTGACGATGGTGCCCTGCATCGGCGAGGCCAGGGTGTCACCGGACGCCGCGGGGCCGGACTTGCGGACCGCGCGCCGCTTGGGCCGGGCGCCGGCCGCCAGGCCCGTCCTGGCCAGCGACATGCCGAGGCTGGCCGGCAGCGACACTTCGAGGCGCTTGCCGCCGACCTCCACGACCACCGTCTCGCGGCCCGTGTCCTCATCGGCCTCGGCGGTGTCCACAGCGGCGGCGAAGGGCTTGATCTCGTTGACGAAGCCGGTCTCGATCCACCGGGTGTGCACGGTGAACGGATCCTTCGAGCCGGTCAGTTCGGGTCCGAACGCCGGGTCCCTGACGACGGCCCGGTGGAAGGGCAGGGCCGTCGCCATGCCCTCGACCCGGAACTCGTCCAGCGCGCGGGCCGCCCGTTCGAGGGCCTGCCGGCGCGTGGCACCGGTGACGATCAGCTTGGCCAGCAGGGAGTCCCACGCCGGGCCGATCACACTGCCGGACTCGACGCCCGCGTCCAGCCGGACGCCCGGGCCGGACGGCGGGACGAAGGCGGTGACGGTACCGGGGGCCGGGAGGAAGCCCCGGCCCGGGTCCTCGCCGTTGATGCGGAACTCGAAGGAGTGGCCGCGCATCGGCGGGTCGTCGTATCCCAGCTCCTCGCCGTCCGCGATGCGGAACATCTCGCGGACCAGGTCGATGCCGGTGACCTCCTCGGTGACCGGGTGCTCCACCTGGAGGCGCGTGTTGACCTCCAGGAAGGAGATGGTGCCGTCATTGCCGACCAGGAACTCCACGGTGCCGGCACCGACGTAGCCGGCCTCCTTGAGGATCGCCTTGGAGGCGGTGTAGAGCTGCTCCTCCTGCTGCGGGGTGAGGAACGGCGCCGGGGCCTCCTCGACGAGCTTCTGGTGGCGGCGCTGGAGCGAGCAGTCGCGCGTCGAGACGACGACGACGTTGCCGTGCCGGTCGGCCAGGCACTGGGTCTCCACGTGCCGCGGCCGGTCCAGGTAGCGCTCGACGAAGCACTCGCCGCGGCCGAAGGCCGCCACCGCCTCGCGGACCGCCGACTCGTAGAGGTGCGGGACCTCGTCCAGGGTGCGGGCCACCTTCAGGCCCCGGCCGCCGCCGCCGAAGGCGGCCTTGATGGCGATGGGCAGGCCGTGCTCCTTGGCGAAGGCCACGACCTCCTCGGCACCGCTCACCGGGTCGGGCGTGCCGGCGACCAGCGGCGCACCGGCGCGCTGGGCGATGTGCCGGGCGGCCACCTTGTCGCCGAGGTCCCGGATCGCCGCGGGGGGCGGGCCGATCCAGGTCAGGCCGGCGTCCAGCACGGCCTGCGCGAACTCCGCGTTCTCCGAGAGGAAGCCGTAGCCGGGGTGGACGGCGTCCGCGCCGGAGTCCTTCGCCGCCTGGAGCACCTTCGCGATGTCCAGGTAGCTGCTCGCCGGGGTGTCACCGCCCAGGGCGAACGCCTCGTCCGCGGCCCGGACATGCAGAGCGTCCCGGTCCGGCTCCGCGTACACGGCCACGCTCGCAATGCCCGCGTCCCGGCATGCCCGGGCCACGCGGACCGCGATTTCGCCACGGTTGGCGATGAGCACCTTGCGCACGATGGCTCCCTCCTTGCTCTGTATTCCGGGGTACACCCCCAGGCCCCCGGCTCGGTGCACCCGAGCGGGTGCCCGGCGGATCATCGTGCCGAAGACGTCGCTGCAACACACTGATTTTAGGGACTGCCGACACGGGCTTTCGACCCGTCCCCAAGGGTGAGGTTTCCCACACGGAGCGTGAAGCGCCTCTCGTTCCAGCCGTGAAATCCCTTGTCCCGCCTGGTATCGAGGCTCCCTGTGGGGAACCTTAGCCGTCTGACGGGGCCGGGGTCTCTGTGAGAGCGTGCTGCGGCTGATCGGGTTTCTTTGTGGGGTCCCTACTACGACGCTGCGGTTTTCTGTGCGTAGCCTCCAGCCCGCCCGGCGGCGTGTCGTGCGTCTTCGTACGGGAAGCCGCCGGCGGGATCGTGCGCGGTGCCCGGCGGACGGTGCCTCGGCCCGGGTGTGCCCCGGGTGCACCCCGGGCGTGGCGCGAAGCGTTGGCCATGGCTCGGTGCCCGGACCTTGCCCAGGGGTGTACCCGGAAGTAGCCTGCGCGGTGTTCCGGACCTTCCCCGTGCCCAGGCGGCCTGGAAGGTACCTCCGACGTGGTGACGGCAGCGAAAGTGGGTGGGCGCCGTGGCACGTAGACCGGTGGCGCTGGTGGCGGCGATCGTGCTCGTTCTCGAGGCGCTCGGCATGGCGCTGCTGAACTGGTTCCTCGGTCTGGTCGTGGACCGGCAGGACATGTCCCTGGCGGGCCTGGCCCCCCACGCGATGACCGTGTCGACCTGGATCGCCGGCGGGGTCGTCGGCCTCTACCTGCTGCTGAACGCCGCCGTCCTGCTGCGTGCGGCGGTGCGCGACCGCGGCCCGGCCGGCTTCTGGCGGATCCTGCTGATCAGCGCCGCCGTGGTGCACGGGCTGCTGGGCGCCTTCGCGATCGGCCTGGTCGGCTGGTTCGCGTTCCTGTGCATGATGGTGGTCCTCGGCCTGATCGTGCTCAGCCTCGTCGCCTACGACGAGCGGGGTGCCGACCGGCCGTGGTGGCCCGGCCGGCCCAGGTGGACCGGCCGGCAGAAGCAGACCGGCGGCGCTACGCCCACAAGTCCGTGATCGCCACGCCCAGTTCGCCCAGCAGCCGGCGCAACAGCGGGAGGCTGATGCCGATGACGTTGCCGTGGTCGCCCTCGATGCGCTCGATGAACGGTGCCGAGCGGCCGTCCAGTGTGAAGGCGCCGGCGACGTGCAGCGGCTCGCCGGAGGCCACGTAGGCCGCGACCTCCGCGTCGCTCGGCTCGCCGAAGTGCACCACCGTGGAGGCCACGGCCGAGCAGTGCCGGCCGGTGGCCGTGTCGTAGACGCAGTGGCCGGTCTGCAGGGTGCCCGCCCGGCCGCGCATCGCCTTCCAGCGCGCGGTGGCCTCCTCCGCGTCCGCGGGCTTGCCGAGCGGCTGGCCGTCCAGGTCGAGTACCGAGTCGCAGCCCACGACCAGCGCACCGCTCCTGATCACCTCGGGGCGTGCGGCGACCACGGACGCCTTCGCCTCGGCGAGCGCCAGGGCCAGGTCGGCGGGGGTGGGGGCGGAGACGGCGTCCTCGTCGACACCGCTGACGATCACGTCGGGCGCCAGGCCCGCCTGGCGGAGCAGGCCGAGGCGGGCGGGGGACTGGGAGGCGAGCACGAATCGGCGGGGCTGATCACTCATGGCGGTCAGCGTATCGGCGCGCTCCGGCAGGCGGGGGCCGCCCGTCCCGCACGGCGGGCGGGCGGCCCCGGCAGTGCCGCGGCTCACCACAGCACGATCATCACCAGGACCGCGGCCAGCGCCAGGACCACGCCCAGCCGCCGCAGTTTCGCCTGGACGGCGCGCAGGTCCTCGGGCGGCTTGTCGTCGGGTTCTGACCACAGCATGTGATCGATCCTGCGGGCCCGGCGGCAGGGGGCGCCTGAGTACGCGTACTCAAGTAGGCGCCCGGGAGCGCAGCCGCGCGCCAGTACCGGGCCGTGCGCGCTGGGCCGTGTGCGCGGGGCGCGCGCTGCACCCGTTCCCGCGCACGGCGGTACCGCACACGGCGCGACCGCGCACACTGCGGTGATCGCGTAGCCGAGCGTGGCCGCCCGGGTCGAAGTGGTGATCGCGTACGCCGGCCGCGACCGCCTACGCCGGCTGTGACCGCCCACGCCGGCCGTGACCGCCTACGTCAGCAGAGGCGACCGCGTACATCGGCAGCGACCGCCTACATCGGCAGCGATCGCGCACGTCAGCGTGCTGCCGAGTGCGGACCCGGAGTGGGCGCATCCGGAGTGGGCGCATCCGGAGTGAGCGCACCCGGAGCGGGCGCACTCCGAGCGAACGCACCCGGAGTGCGTGGCCCGCGGGTCGTCACACCGGCCAGAACGTCCGGCCCCAGGACCGCGGCCCGGGCGCGGGCAGCCGGGTCCTGGCCACTCGGGCGGGGTCCGACCACGCGGGTGGTGCGGCCGCGCCGCCCTGCGCGCCCTGCCCGCCCGGCCACGGCGAGGCCGGCCCCTGGGCGAGCGCCGCGGCGCGCGCCCGGACCACCGCCACGGCGGCGGCCAGTTCCTCCGGGGTGGGATTGCCCCGTACCACCTTGATCACCAACGGCTCCTTGCGGTTGGGCGACGGCTCACAGCGGGATGTTGCCGTGCTTCTTCGGAGGGAGGTTTTCCCGCTTGGTGCGCAGTTGACGCAGCCCGCGCACGATGTGGCGGCGGGTGTCGGACGGCATGATCACGGCGTCGATGTAGCCGCGCTCCGCGGCCGTGTACGGATTGAGCAGGGTGTCCTCGTACTCCCGGACCAGCTTCTCGCGCAGCGCCGGACGCTCCACCTCGGGGGCGGCGGCGATGGTCCTGCGGTGCAGGATGTTCACGGCGCCCTGGGCGCCCATGACGGCGATCTGCGCGGTCGGCCAGGCGAGGTTGAGGTCCGCACCCAGGTGCTTGGAGCCCATGACGTCGTACGCGCCGCCGAACGCCTTGCGGGTGATCACCGTGATGAGCGGGACGGTCGCCTCCGCGTAGGCGTAGATCAGTTTGGCGCCGCGCCGGATGATGCCGGTGTGCTCCTGCTCCACGCCCGGTAGGAAGCCGGGCACGTCGACGAAGGTGAGCACCGGGACGTTGAACGCGTCGCAGGTGCGCACGAAGCGGGCGGCCTTCTCGCTGGCGTCGATGTCCAGGCAGCCCGCGAACTGCATCGGCTGGTTGGCCACCACGCCCACCGGGTGGCCCTCCACACGGCCGAAGCCGGTGACGATGTTCGGCGCGAACATCGCCTGCGTCTCGAAGAACTCCGAGTCGTCCAAAACGTGCTCGATGACGGTGTGCATGTCGTACGGCTGTCCCGCGCTGTCCGGGACGACCGAGTCCAGCTCGCGGTCCTCGTCACCGACGGCGAGGTCCGCCTCCTCGGGGTAGGCGGGCGGCTCGCTGAGGTTGTTCGACGGGAGGTAGGAGAGCAGCGACTTGACGTACTCGATGGCGTCCTTCTCGTCGCTCGCCATGTGGTGCGCGACCCCGGAGGCGGTGTTGTGGGTGCGCGCGCCGCCCAGCTCCTCGAAGCCGACGTCCTCGCCGGTCACCGTCTTGATGACGTCGGGTCCCGTGATGAACATGTGCGAGGTCTGGTCCACCATCACCGTGAAGTCGGTGATCGCCGGGGAGTACACGGCGCCGCCCGCGCACGGGCCGACGACCAGCGAGATCTGCGGGATGACCCCGGAGGCGTGGGTGTTGCGGCGGAAGATCTCGCCGTACATGCCGAGCGCGCCCACGCCCTCCTGGATCCGCGCGCCGCCCGAGTCGTTGATGCCGACCACCGGGCAGCCGGTCTTCAGCGCGAAGTCCATCACCTTGATGATCTTCTGCCCGAACACCTCGCCGAGCGCGCCGCCGAAGACGGTGAAGTCCTGTGAGAACACCGCGACGGGGCGGCCGTCGACTGTGCCGTAGCCGGTCACGACGCCGTCGCCGTAGGGGCGGTTCTTCTCCAGGCCGAAGTCCGTGGAGCGGTGCCGGGCGAACTCGTCGAGCTCGACGAACGAGCCCTCGTCGAGCAGCATCAGGATCCGCTCACGCGCCGTGAGCTTGCCCTTGGCGTGCTGCTTCTCCACGGCACGCGCGGAGCCCGCGTGCACGGCCTCCTCGATACGGCGCTGCAGGTCCGCGAGCTTTCCCGCGGTGGTGTGGACTCCGGCTGCCCCGGGCGCTGCGGCCGCCTCCGAAGCGGCGGCCGGGTCGGTTTCGCGGGCCGGGTCGGCTTCGCGGGCCGGGGCGGCGGACGGACGGGGCTCTTCAGGCTCGGACATCGGGGTGCGGCTCCCTGCCTGCTGGGGGACTGCGGGTGGGCGGTGGGCAACGTCAGGGGGTGGACGACGGGGGACGAGGGGGATGTGGGGCGGGGTGGGGCCCAGTGGCGGGCGCGGCTGGTGTCTGCGGCTGGTGGGTGCCTTCCGGTGGGTGCGGACGGGGCAGTCGGGACGTTACTCCGGTTGCCGTACGCGGGGCGTACGGCAGAAGGATCACATGCGGCTACCGACTCGTAGCGTATCGGCGCGGATACGGTTCGGCAGTGCGGCGTTGACCACATCCGGGGCGGGGCCGCGGGCGCGCCTAGGGTGGGCCCATGACCCCGCAGGAAGCCCATGACAGCCCCTGGTCCGACCTGGACCGGCCGCCCCTCAACGCCTCGTCGCTGCGCCGTGCCCTGGTGCGGCCCGGCACCCTGTGGAGCGCCCTGGACGTCGTCGCGTCCACCGGGTCCACCAACACCGACCTGGCCGCCCGCGCCGGCGCCCTGGCCGAGGGCGCGGTGCTGGTCGCGGAGGAGCAGACCGCGGGACGGGGCCGCCTCGACCGGCGGTGGAGCGCGCCGCCCCGCTCCGGCCTGTTCTTCTCCGTGCTGCTGAAGCCTGCCGTGCCCGCCGAGCGGTGGGGCTGGCTGCCCCTGCTCGCGGGCGTCGCCACCGCCACCGCCGTCTCCCGCACCGCCGGCGTCGACACGGCACTCAAATGGCCCAACGACCTGCTGGTCACGGTCGGCGGTGCGGAGCGCAAGGCCGGAGGCATCCTGGCCGAGCGCGCCGGGGGGCAGAACGCCGGGGGCGCGGACGGCGCGGGTGGCGCCGCGGTGGTGCTCGGCATCGGGCTCAACGTGACCCTGCGCGCCCCCGAGCTCCCGGTGCCCACCGCCGGCTCGCTCGCGCTCGCCGGGGCCACCGCGACCGATCGCGATCCGCTGCTGCGCGCCGTCCTGCGCTCCCTGGAGACGTGGTACGAGGCGTGGACCGGCGCGGACGGCGATCCGGCCGCCAGCGGCCTCCAGGAGACGTACGCGGCGGGCTGCGCGACCCTGGGCCGCAAGGTGCGGGCCGAGCTGCCCGGCGACCGCGCGGTGACCGGTGAGGCGGTCGCCCTCGACGGGCACGGCCGGCTGGTGCTTGCCACCGCCGACGGGATGCAGCAGCCGATCGGGGCCGGCGACATCGTGCACCTGCGGCCCGCGGGAGGGGGCGACGGGGCATGACCGGCGCGCGGCCGGCCGCGCGGCGCCACGGGGCCGACCGGCCCGGCGCGGGGGAGTGAGCCAGCGCACACCTGACGTACTGTGTGTTCCCGGGACCGCGACACCGGCCGGACGGCACGGCCGGCGGTGTCACCGCCCCCGGCACCCCGGCCGGAAAGAGCAGGTCGGACCCCAGGTCCGGCCGCTCGCTGAGCACCGTCTCAGTAGAGTTGGGGCCGGTCGATACCTGACCGCGGCAGATCGGAAGGGCAGCAGGCGTGACCGTCGACGAACCGGGCCCCGGTACGGGCACACCCCGCACCCCCGGTGAGCCCGACCCCGGCGAGGAGCCGGGTGCCGCCCCCCGGCACCGGGAGGCGGACCGTCGGGAGGCCGACACGCCCCGGGCCCCGGGCCGCCACGAGGTGGAGCCCGCCGCCGACCGTGTGGACGGACCCGAGGACGGCGAGGAGCCGGGCGACGACCCGCTGGCCCTGCGTCTGGAGCAACTGATCCTCGGCGCCGAGCGCCGCTACACGCCCTTCCAGGCGGCGCGCAGCGCGGGCGTCTCCATGGAGCTGGCCTCGCGGTTCTGGCGGGCCATGGGCTTCGCCGACATCGGGCAGGCCAAGGCCCTCACCGAGGCCGACGTGCTGGCGCTGCGGCGGCTCGCGGGCCTGGTGGAGGCGGGACTGCTCAGCGAGGCGATGGCCGTCCAGGTGGCGCGTTCGACCGGCCAGACCACGGCCCGGCTCGCCGAGTGGCAGATCGACTCCTTCCTGGAGGGCCTGACCGAGCCCCCGGAGCCGGGCATGACGCGGACCGAGGTCACCTATCCGCTGATCGAGCTGCTCCTGCCGGAGCTGGAGGAGTTCCTGGTCTACGTCTGGCGGCGGCAGCTCGCCGCGGCCACCGGCCGGGTCGTGCAGGCCGCGGACGACGAGGAGATGGTCGACCGGCGCCTCGCCGTCGGCTTCGCGGACCTCGTCGGCTTCACCCGGCTGACCCGCCGGATGGAGGAGGAGGAGCTCGGCGAGCTGGTGGAGGCGTTCGAGACCACCGCCGCCGACCTGGTGGCCGCGCACGGCGGCCGGCTGATCAAGACCCTCGGCGACGAGGTGCTGTTCGCCACGGACGATCCCGCCATCGCCGCGGAGATCGCACTGCGCCTGATAGAGACCATGGCCAACGACGAGACGATGCCCGAGCTGCGCGTCGGCATCGCCTTCGGCACGGTCACCACCCGGATGGGCGATGTCTTCGGCACCACCGTGAACCTGGCCAGCCGCCTCACCTCGATAGCGCCCAGGGACGCCGTCCTCGTCGACGGAGCCCTCGCCGCGGAGCTGATCAGGACCGGGGCGGCGCCGACCTCCGAGGCGGATGCGGCGCAGGCCACCGCGGCGGCGGAGAAGGAGGGGGAGGAACCGCCCTCCTACCGGTTCGCGCTCCAGCCGATGTGGCAGCGGCCGGTGCGGGGGCTCGGGGTGGTGGAGCCGTGGTTGCTCACCCGGCGCGGCTGAGGTCTCCCTTCCCGGCTGCCGCCGGGTGACGGCCTGCCGATCGGCTCGATCGGCTCCTCGGGCACCTGGTCCCCCTTTTCGGGGTTTCCGGGTTTCCGGGTTTCCGGCTTCCGGCTTCCCGCTTCCCGGGTTCTGCTCTTCCCGCTCTTCCCGCTCTTCTCGGTTGTCTCGGTCCTTCTCGGGTCGTTCGGGTTCGTTCGAGTTCGTTCGAGTTCGTTCGGGTTTCCCGGGGCTGTGCGAGCCGGTGGGGGCGCTCGCGCTCGGTTGCGGCCGGTCGCGCGGCTCCCCGCGCGCCTTCGGGGCGCTCGCCCGGTGCTTCGGGGGCCGGGGCCCGGTGCCGTGGGCGGGGAGCGCCGCGTACGGTGCCTGCCACGACGGTCTACGCCCAAGGAGCCCGCATGAACGCCATGAGCAGCTACCACGACGTCGTCCGCATCCGGCGGCACGACCACGTCGCCGAGCTGGTGCTCGACCGGCCCCAGGCCATGAACGCCGTCTCCACGGCCATGGCCCGCGCCCTCGCGGCGGCCTGCGCGGACCTCGCCGCCGACCGTGGCACCAGGACCGTCGTGCTCACCTCCACCCACGAGCGGGCGTTCTGCGTCGGTGCCGACCTGAAGGAACGCAACTCCCTCACCGACGCCGACCTGCACCGCCAGCGCCCGGTGGCCCGGGCCGCCTACACCGCCGTCCTCGACCTGCCCGTGCCCACCATCGCCGCGGTGCACGGCTACGCCCTCGGCGGCGGCTTCGAGCTGGCCCTGGCCTGCGACCTGATCGTGGCCGACCCGACCGCCGTGGTGGGCCTGCCCGAGGTGTCGGTCGGCGTGATCCCGGGCGGTGGCGGCACCCAGTTGCTGCCCCGCCGGGTGGGCGCCGCCCGGGCCGCGGAGCTGATCTTCTCGGCCCGGCGGGTCGCGGCGGAGGAGGCGCACGCGCTGGGTCTGGTGGACCGGCTCACCGCCGAGGGCGAGGACCGCACCGAGGCCCTGGACCTCGCCGCGCGGATCGCCGGAAACTCTCCCGTGGGCCTGCGTGCCGCGAAGCGGGCCCTGCGCCTCGGGCACGGGCTGGACCTGCGGGCCGGCCTTGAGGTGGAGGACGCGGCCTGGCGCACGGTGGCCTTCTCCGGCGACCGTGCGGAGGGCGTGGCCGCGTTCAACGAGAAGCGTGCGCCGCAGTGGCCCGGGGAGTAGGCGGGCGGCCGCCGGGCAGTGGAACCTGTTCGCCGTAACAACCTCTCAAAATGTGGCAAACCTTCATAGCCTGGGATGATGGCGGAGGAAGCGCGGCTGCGTGCCGTGGTGGAGCTGGCCCGGGGCATGGCCGCCGTGCACACCCCGCGGGAGACCTGGAGCGCGGCGGCTGAGGGCGCCCGCCGCGCGCTGACCGGCAGTTTCGCCGCGCTGTCCGTCTGGGAGCGCGAGCTGGGCCGTCTGCGGGTGCTGGTGAACACCGGTGAGCGCGCCCTGGGCGAGGAGGAGTTTCCCGAGGCCGAGGCGTATCCGGTGCACCAGTTCCCGGAGATCGCCGAGCTGCTGCACGAACGCTGGGCGGGCGGCGGGGAGCCCCGCGCCTGGGTGGCGGTCGCGCAGGACGCACAACGGGTCGCGGGTGCCGGCGGGCGAGCCGTGCCGGGGCCGCCGGGCGGTAGCTGGGGGCGGGCCGCGGCGCTGCGGCGCCGGGGGCGCGGCTGCTGCGTGGTCGCGCCGATCGTGCTGCACGGGCGCGCATGGGGCGAGCTGTACGTGGCCCGGCCGGTCGGCGCGCCGGTCTTCGACCGGTCCGACGCGGACTTCGCCACCGTGCTGGCCAGCGTGGTGGCGGCCGGGCTCGCCCAGACCGAACGCCTGGAGGAGGCCCGCCGGCTGGCCTTCACCGACGCGCTCACCGGCCTGGCCAACCGGCGCGCCGTCGACACCCGGCTCGACGAGGCGATCGAGAGCCACCGCACCGACAAGGCCGTGGTCAGCCTGGTCGTCTGCGATCTGAACGGCCTGAAACGGGTCAACGACACACAGGGCCACGCGGCCGGCGATCGGCTGCTGGAACGATTCGGCTCGGTGCTCTCGCTGTGCGGGGCGATGCTGCCGGGTGCGCTCGCGGCACGGCTGGGCGGGGACGAGTTCTGCCTGCTCGCGGTGGGGCCGTCCGCGGACGACGTGGTTCGCGTCGCCGGTGAGCTGTGCCGCCGTGCCGCACGGCTGCGGCTCGGCGAGGGCGTGGCGTGCGGGGTGGCGTCGACCGGTGATCCGATCGGGCCGCTGCGCTCGTCCCGGCGGCTGTTCCGGCTGGCCGACGCGGCCCAGTACCGCGCCAAGGCGGCCCGCGCCCAGAAGCCGGTGGTGGCCGGCCGCGAGGGCCCCGACGACCCCGTGGTACGCCTCGCCGACGCACCGGCGCCACCCGCGGGCGAACGCCGCAGGATCCGCGGCCGCCGCTCCCCCGGCGGAGAACTCCCGTAGGCGGAGGCCGGACGGGCCGGGCAGGCCGGTCGGGTCGGGCAGGCCGGTCGAGTCGGGCGGGCCGGTCGGGCCGGGGGATTGGGCAGGCCGGTCGGGCCAGGGATCGGGCAGCCGGACAGGCCGGAGGGATTAGGCAGTCCGACGGGCCGGACAGGCCAAACAGGCCAAACAGGCCGGACGGGCCGGGCTCGCGCGTGGCCGCGCGGCGGTTCCACCGCCCTGGCGGGTCTCCGTGCCCGGCGGTTTCCACGCCCGGCGGGTCTCCGCCGCGCTCCGGCGGGTCTCCCCGCCCGGCGGGCTCCCCCACCAGGGGCGGGGCGTCCCGCTGTCCGCCCCGCCGCCCCGCGCGGCGGGAAGTGCGGCGCGGCGGTGCCGGGATCCGCGCCGGCCGCCGCTCGTGACAGCCGTTGATTCAGTGCGTAGTCTCCTGAATATGACTATGCATACCGTGGTGGTGGAGCCGACCGGGACCCGTGCCGAGGACGTGCTGGCCGTCGCCCGGGGCGGCGCCAGGACGGAGCTGTCGGCCGCGGCGATCACCGCCCTGACCGGCGCCCGCGAGGTCATCGACGCACTCGCCGCCAAGCCGGAGCCGGTCTACGGGGTGTCGACCGGCTTCGGTGCGCTGGCCACCCGCCACATCGGCCCCGGGCTGCGCGCCGTGCTGCAGCGCAACATCGTCCGCTCGCACGCCGCGGGCATGGGCCCGCGCGTCGAGCGCGAGGTGGTCAGGGCGCTGATGTTCCTCCGCCTGAAGACGGTCTGCTCCGGCCACACCGGCGTACGCCCCGAGGTCGCCCAGGCCATGGCCGACGTGCTCAACGCCGGCATCACCCCGATCGTGCACGAGTACGGCTCACTCGGCTGCTCCGGCGACCTCGCGCCACTCAGCCACTGCGCCCTGACCCTGATGGGAGAGGGCGAGGCGGAGGGTCCCGACGGCACGGTGCGGCCCGCGGCGGAACTGCTCGCCGAGCACGGCATCACCCCCGTCGAGCTGCGCGAGAAGGAGGGCCTGGCGCTGCTGAACGGCACGGACGGCATGCTCGGCATGCTGCTCATGGCCATCGACGACCTGGAGACCCTCTACAAGTCCGCCGACATCACCGCCGCCCTCAGCCTGGAGGCACTGCTCGGCACCGAGAAGGTCCTGGCGCCCGAGCTGCACGCCATCCGCCCGCACCCGGGACAGGGCGCGTCCGCCGCCAACATGCTCGCCGTGCTCACCGGTTCGGGACTCACCGGCCACCACATCGGCGACGCCCCCCGTGTGCAGGACGCGTACTCGGTGCGCTGCGCGCCGCAGGTGGCGGGCGCCGGGCGGGACACCCTCGCGCACGCCCGGCTGGTCGCCGCGCGCGAGCTGGCCTCGGCCGTGGACAATCCGGTGGTGCTCGGCGGCGGCCGGGTGGAGTCCAACGGGAACTTCCACGGCGCGCCCGTCGGGTACGTCCTCGACTTCCTCGCCATCGCCGCCGCCGACCTCGCCTCGATCGCCGAGCGCCGCACCGACCGGCTGCTCGACAAGAACCGCTCGCACGGCCTGCCCGCGTTCCTGGCCGACGACCCGGGAGTGGACTCCGGGCTGATGATCGCCCAGTACACCCAGGCCGCGCTGGTCAGCGAGATGAAGCGGCTGGCCGTGCCCGCCTCGGTCGACTCCATCCCGTCCTCCGCCCTCCAGGAGGACCACGTCTCGATGGGCTGGTCGGCGGCGCGCAAGCTGCGGACGACGGTGGCGAACCTCACCCGGGTGCTGGCCGTCGAGCTGTACGCGGCGACCCGGGCGATAGAGCTGCGCAAGGGACTCACGCCCGCTCCGGCGACCAGGGCGGTGCTGGCGGCGGTGCGGCCGGCGGGTGTCGAGGGGCCCGGGCCCGACCGCTACCTCGCGCCGGATCTGGGGGCGGCGGAGGAGTTCGTCCGTACGGGCCGGCTCGTGGCGGCGGTCGAGACGGTGACGGGGCCGCTGGCCTAGCCGTGTCGCCCTGCGGCGCCCGGCCGCCGTCAGGCTCCGGACGGGCTCGCCCCGCCCCCGGAGAGGCCGGGTTCCCCGTCCCACTCCAGGCGGTCCCTGCGCACCGAGTACGCGACGAAACCGGCGCCCAGGCCGAGGAAGAGGGTGCCGCCGACCAGGTACGGAGTGGTGCTCACGCCGCCGGTGTCGGCCAGGCGGCCGGTGTCCTTCGAGCCTGTGGCCCCGGCGGCCCCCGCGGATCCGGCGGCTCCCGCGGATCCGGTGGACGCCGACCGCGGCGAGGTGGCCAGGGTGGCCGGGGCCGCGTGCGGGGCGCCGGCCGCGGGGGCGAGGGCGCCCGCGGTGGCGTGCGCGGTGGGGACGAACCACAGGGCGCCCAGCACGACCGCGGCGGCGGTGGCGGTCAACAAGGAACGGCGGGCGGCTGACACGGAATATCGATCCCCTTGTGGTGCTGGCGAATTGACCGTGCTGACCGATGCTAATGAAAGGGGCGGGTCGCAGGAAAGCCACGGGGGGATCGAGTCGTACCCTCCGTCCTATGGGCACTACTGAGACATCACGCTTTGTCCGGCTGCGGGTTGATCTGGTGGTCGCGATCGAGGACTCCGTCGCCCTCACCGGCGCGGCCCTGCAGCGCATCGAGGAGGATGCCGCGGCCTCCGGCTCCCACGGCGGCCCGACTCCGTCCGAGGGCGGCCTCGCGGTGGACACGCACGGCATGTCAACCGAGGAGCGCATCCACGCGATCACCGCCGTGCAGCAGGACGAGGCGGAGGCGCTGGCGTATCTCGTCGATCCGTTCGACCTGGTCATCGGCGTTCCCGGGGTGGACCTCGCGCAGGCCTCGTGGAGCAGTGAGGAGATCGACTACGATCCGGATTCGCCTGACTGGCACCTGGGCGTGGATGATGGCGGCGAAGACGGCGAGACCGAAGAGGACTAGCGGGCTCGGGCGGCCTCGGGACGGCCGCGGGAGCACCGCGGCATCCGGCCCTGCGACCACGCTCCGGCGGGTCCCCCGGTGCCGGTGCCGCGCGGGATACCGTCCGGACCGCAACCGCCTCCCCGGTTTCCGTCGTCTCCCCAGGCACGGCTGCAACGAGCGCGCCACATGAGTGGTGCGTGCCACATATCTGCCGGAAGTGGAACGGGATGAAGCAGACGGGGCGTTGTTGACGGTTACGGGGACGTCTTGCTTCTTTCGGGATTCGGCGACGATGGAGATGCGTGTGATGACGGACAGCAAGCGGCGCAGGCGCATAATGGCGGTGTCCGCGTTGCTCGGAGGGGTGCTGGTGCTCTCCGCCTGCAATGACTCGAAGAGTGACGGCCAAGGGGCCACGGGCGACGGCGGCGGGAAGTCGCAGGCGCAGGTCGACGAGGCGGCCGCCAAGAAGGCGTCGCAGGCCCAGATCACTATTTCCCCGAAAGACGGCTCGAACAACGCCAGTATCAACAACGCCGCGCAGGTCACGGTCAAGAAGGGCACGCTCAGCAGCGTCTCGATGAGGACCGCGGACGGCACCGAGGTCGCCGGGCAGATATCGCCCGACAAGACCACCTGGAAGCCGAGCGTGCAGTTGGAGCGGGCGACCACCTACAAGGTCGCGGCCACCGCCCAGGACACGGAGGGCCGCGCCGCCCACGAGAACGCGTCGTTCACCACCGTCTCCCCGGCCAACAGCTTCATCGGCAACTTCACGCCCGAGGCCGGCTCCACCGTCGGTGTCGGCATGCCGGTGTCGATCAACTTCGACAAGGCGATCACCGACAAGGCGGCGGTGCAGAAGGGGATCACCGTCTCCTCCAGCAGCGGCCAGCAGGTGGTCGGCCACTGGTTCGGCGCCAACCGTCTCGACTTCCGCCCCGAGAAGTACTGGCAGGCGGGCTCCACGGTCACCCTCAAGCTCGCCCTGGACGGCGTGCAGGGCGCCCAGGGGGTCTACGGGGTGCAGCAGAAGACGGTCCAGTTCCACATCGGCCGCAACCAGGTCTCGTTCGTCGACGCCAAGTCGAAGACGATGAAGGTCACCCAGGACGGCAAGGTCATCAAGACCATCCCGATCTCCGCGGGTGCGCCCGAGCACAAGACGTACCAGGGTCAGATGGTGATCTCCGAGAAGTTCAAGGAGACCCGGATGAACGGCGCCACGGTCGGCTTCACCGACGACGACGGCAAGGGCGAGTACGACATCAAGGACGTGCCGCACGCCATGCGCCTGTCCAGCTCCGGCACCTTCATCCACGGCAACTACTGGGGCTCCCCGTCCGTCTTCGGCAGCGTCAACACCAGCCACGGCTGTGTGGGCCTCCAGGACAAGAAGGGTGCGAACGACCCGAACACCCCGGCGTCCTGGTTCTACAACCACTCGCTGATCGGTGACGTGGTCGTCGTCGCGAACACCGGGGACAAGACCATCCAGCCCGACAACGGTCTCAACGGCTGGAACCTCGACTGGTCCCAGTGGCAGGCGGGCTCCGCGGTCTGACGCGTGGCGGCCGGCGCCTGACGTCCAGGCGGCGAAGGTGCCGTGTCCGGGACTCCCGGACACGGCACCTTCCGTATGTACGGTGTCCGGGCGTCCGTACGGCAGGCCGCGGCCGCCGCCTCCGTCACCGCGGAGACATCACCTCGTAGAGGTTGCGTGCCTCGTCGACGAAGAACAGGCCCCGTGCGCGGAGCGGATGGTCGACACGGCCGTTGTCCGGCTGCGCCGGATCGTTGCCGTACGGGATGCCGCGGGCCGTCAGCCGGGCCAGGATCGCGTCGAACTCCTCCGGGTCCACGTCGAAGGCCAGGTGGTGGCCCTCGGGCCGCTCGACGGACATGAAGTCCAGCGTGAGGGCGTCATTGACCCTGACCGGCGCGAAGTGCCCATGCCGGCCGGCCGGCGGCAGTGCCTCAAGGCCCATGACGTACGCGAAGAACGCGGCGGCGGCCCGGTGGTCGGCGGCCGGCACGATCGTGTGGTTCAGGGTGACGGTCACGCGCCGCCGCCCGCCGCGCGCCCGCCGCCGCCCGCCGCGTCCCGGCCGCCGCCCCCCGAGCCCCCGGCGGGGGCGCCCCCGCCGGCCCCGGTGCGCTCCAGCGCCCCGTACAGCAGGACGTCCACCAACTCCGCGGGATCCCGCACCGCGTCACCCGCGGTCTCGCGCAGGTGCATGAGGACCATGCCGAGGAACATCGCGGCCAGCCTCTCCGGGCCGATCCGCAGGGCCGCGCGGTCCGGTTCGAGCAGTTCGGCCACCGCCTCGCGCAACGCGCGCATCGACGCCGCGCGGCCGTCCTCGGCGGGTGGCCCGTCCGGGGTCCGCCCGCGCCTGCGGCCCGAGGCGTGCAGCGAGCCCAGCACGGAGCCCATCCGGTCCAGGTGGGCGCGCATCGCCTCGGCGGCCTGCACCAGACGGGCCGCCAGCGGCTCCTCCAGTTCGATGCAGGCCAGCTCGCGCAGTACGTGGCCGGGGCTGACGGCCTCCGCCACGCAGGCGTCGAGCAGTTCGTCCTTGTCCTTGAAGGCGCGGAAGACAGTGGCCTCGCCGATACCCGCGGCGCGGGCGATCCGGCTGGTCGTGACGGCCGTGCCGTGCTCGGCGATCAGCGGCAGGGCCACCGCGACGATCATCGCCCGGCGCTCCTCGACGCTCATGCCGGGCGCCCGGCGGCGCGGGGCGGGGGAGGACGTGTGGGTGCCTGTGGCGGCACCGGGGGAGGAAGGCATAGCGGGGACCATACGGAGTGAGTACTCACTCCGTCAATGGGATGGTGACGGGATCGTCGTCGACGGAGTGCCGTCCCACCACGACCCGTCCGCCACGGCGGCACGGATGCGCGCGCCGGCCTCCTGACGGGGTGGGCGCGCGGCGTTACGGGGAGGGGCGCGGCTTCCTGACGGGGTGTCCCCGGCGCGCCCTGCGACCGGGTGTGCGAGGCGGCTTCCCGGCGGGTGTGCGAGGCGGCTTCCCGGCGGGTGCGCCGGACGCGGGTGGTCCGTTCCGGTGGCCCGGCCCGCCCCGGTGGCCCGTCCCGGTGGTCCGTTGGGTCCCGGCGGTCCGTCCCGGAGCCGACTCCGCGGCCGGGGACCGGATTTCGCGGGCGGCGGAACGCAGCCCCGCTGCCGGCCCGGCGCAACGCTCCTAATCTGGGAGGGTGAGTAGCGACGCGCCGAACCGAGCCCGTGTCATCCCGCTGCGTCCGGTACCCGCGGCGCACCCCGTGCGCCCGGCACCGGCCCGCCCGGTCACCGCGCCGCCGTCCGCCGCGCCCGGTGAGGCGGGCGGCTGGCCCCCGAGGGAACCGCTGTGGCGCAATGTGGTGGGAGGCGTCCTGCGGCGCGAACGCCTGGCTCAGGAGCGCACGCTGAAGGACGTGGCCGAGGCGGCTCGGATCTCCATGCCCTACCTCTCCGAGCTGGAGCGCGGCCGCAAGGAGGCCTCGTCCGAGGTGCTTGCGGCCGCCGCCCGTGCGCTCGGTCTCGGTCTCGCCGACCTGCTCGCCCTGGTCCAGGGCGAGCTGGCCGGCCCGGCTCCGCGCCGCCCCGCGCGCACCGACACCACGCCCACCGCCGCGGCGGCCGCCGCCCGGCCGGCGTCGAGCCATCGCCTCGGCACCCGGGCCCGCCTCGGCACCCGGGCCCGCCCCGGCTCCGGTCCGCGGCCCGGTGGCGAGGTGCGCCTCGCGATCGCGGCGTGAGCGCGCGGCACGGCGCGGCCGTGGTCCGGCGGTCGGCAGCCGACCGGCAGCCGACCGCCGGCTGAGCGCGGAGCGGGAGCAGGAGCGGGAGCGGGAGCGGGAACAGGAAAGGGAGCAGGATCGGAGCCGAGGAGCCGAGGAGCCGAGGAGCCGAGGAGCCGAGGAGCCGGAGGAGCAGGGGAGCTGGAGCGGCAGGAGCTGGAGCAGCGTGGGCAGGTCGCCGGGACCTGCCGGTTCACGCCGCCGTGAGCGCCCGTCGGTTCACGCCGCCGTGAGTGCCCGCCGGTTCAGCACCTCGTCCGCGAGCCCGTACGCCACCGCCTCGTGTGCGGTGAAGACCTTGTCGCGGTCCATGTCCGTGCGCAGTGTCGCGATGTCGTGGCGGGTGTGGTGCGCCAGCACCTCCTCCACCTGCGAGCGGATCCGGAGCATCTCCTTGGCCTGCAGACTGAGGTCCGACACCACGCCCTGCCGCCCACCGCTCGCGGGCTGGCCCAGCAGCACCCGGGCGTGTTCGAGGACGAACCGCCGTCCCGCGTCCCCGCCCGCCAGCAGCACGGCCGCGGTGGAGGCCGCCTGGCCCACGCAGAAGGTCGAGATGGGGGCGCGGACGAACGTCATCGTGTCGTAGATCGCCATGAGCGACGTGAAGGAGCCGCCGGGCGAGTTGATGTAGAGGGAGATCTCGCGCTCCGGGTTGTCCGACTCCAGGTGGAGGAGCTGGGCGATGACCACGTTGGCGACGCCGTCGTCGATCTCCGTGCCGAGGAAGATTATCCGTTCGGACAGCAGCCTGCTGAAGACGTCGTGGGACCGCTCGCCGTGCGGGGTGCGCTCGACCACGTTCGGAATCGTGTACTGGCCCATGTCAGCCTCCCAGCCCGATCCGCCGGCGCATCCCGGCGGGCCGTACGTCGTCGAGCGTGGCGACGACGCGGTCCACCATGCCGTACTCGTTCGCCTGCTCGGCCGTGAACCAGCGGTCACGGTCGCCGTCGCGGGAGATGGTCTCCTCGCTCTGGCCGGTGTGCCGGGCGTTCAGCCGCTCGATGGTCTTCTTGGTGAACTCCAGGTTCTCGGCCTGGATCGCGATGTCCGCGGTGGTGCCGCCGATACCGGCGGACGGCTGGTGCATCATGATCCGCGCGTTCGGCAGCGCGTACCGCTTGCCCGCCGCTCCCACGGTGAGCAGGAACTGGCCCATGCTCGCGGCGAACCCCATGGCGAGCGTCGAGACGTCGTTCGGGATGAGCTGCATGGTGTCGTAGATGGCGAGCCCCGCGGTCACCGAGCCGCCCGGGCTGTTGATGAACAGGCTGATGTCGGTGCGCGGGTCCTCCGCCGAGAGCAGCAGCAACTGCGCGCAGATCCGGTTCGCGGACACCTCGTCGACCTGGGTCCCCAGGAAGACGATGCGCTGCGCGAGCAGGAGCTCCGCGAGGTGGTCGTCGAAGCGGCTGGGAGGGGTGTCGTCCTCCTGCGCGCGTGGCATCGTCACGACCGGCCGTGACGCGGACGTCGGGACCGGGTCCCAGCGGGTGCCGAACGACGGCATGGGGCCTCCTTGGCAGTGCGCGGCTTCGGTCGCCGCGGTCGTTCTCCACTGTCGGCGGGCCCGGGCGGAAGTGGCAGGGATCTTGGCCGGGAGCAGATTCGCTGGAGGCAGAGGCTTCTTCGCCCGGGGGACCGGCGCAGGGGTGCGGGCCGAGCCGCCCGAGCGCGTCCAGGCGCCTGCGGGTGCTGCGGGACGCGGGTCCGTGCGCCTGCGGGTGCTGCGGGACGCGGGTCCGTGCGCGTCCGGCCGGGGGCACGGCGCAGGCTCCACGTCATCGAGCCCGCGCCGATGGAGACACCTGGTCGGCGCCCCACCGCCGGCTGTGGAACGCCTGCCGCGCCGTGCCGGGCCGCCGACCGGACGCTTCCGGTGCGGCGGCGGCAGCCGGAACGGCGCGGCCGGTCGTGCGGCGGCGATGGAGTGGTGCCGTGCCGGGTGCGGCGGCCACGGGGTGGTGCCGTGCCCGGAGCCGCGGCGGAGCGTGCCGGCCGGTCAGGCCGCCCCGCGTGCGGCCTTCGGCAGCTCGCTCAGCTCGACGCCCGTGCCGCCCGCCCCGCAGTAGCCCCACGGGTTCTTGTCCAGGTACTGCTGGTGCAGGGCCTGTGCCGGGTAGAAGGGGTGGTCCCCGGCGTCGAGGATCTCCGTGGTGATCGCACCGTAGCCGGCGGCGGAAAGGTCCTGCTGGTAGCGGCGGCGGGACTCCTCGGCCGCCGCACGCTGGGCGGGGGTGTGGGCGAAGACGATCGACCTGACGTGGGTGCCGACGTCGTTGCCCTGGCGGAAGCCCTGAGTGGGGTCGTGGGACTCCCAGAAGAGCCGCAGCAGACGTGCGTAGGCCACCTTCGCCGGGTCGAACACCACCCGTACCGTCTCGGCGTGCCCGGTCAGGCCGGTGCGCACCTCGTCGTCCACCGGGTGCGGGGTGAAGCCGCCCTGGAAGCCCGTCAGGGTCGTCCACACGCCCGGGGTCCGCCAGAACGCCCGCTCGCCGCCCCAGAAGCAGCCCAGCGCGAACCCGGCGACCTCGAAACCCTCCGGGCAGGGGCCCTGGAGGGGCGTACCGAGGACGGTGTGCCGCTCGGGAACCGCGTACGCGAGCGCGTCCCGTCCCACCGGCGCCTCCTCCGGCGTGGGCATGCGCAATCCCCGACCCCGCGCGAACACCATGACGCTCCCCTCGCTCCCTGCACCCGACCGGACGCGACCTCACGCGCCCGCGCCCATTGTCCGGCCGCCGGAGCCGCGGAGGAACCCACCGCACCGGCCGAACCGCGGGCACCGCCGGCTCAGTCCACCAGGGCCTGCTGAACGAGGGCCCTGAGCTGGGAGCGGATCGGATAGGTGCTGGACGGCAGGAGCTGGGTGAAGAACATGACGGTCACCTCCTCCGCCGGGTCGACCCAGAAGACCGTGCTGGCCGCCCCGCCCCAGCCGTACTCGCCCTTGGAGGCGAGCCCGTGCAGGGCCACCGGTTCCTCGACGACGGAGAAGCCCAGTCCGAAACCCGTCCCTTCGAAGGGCACCTCGCCGAACAGCCGCCTGCCGAAGGACTCCAGGTCGGCACCGCCGGGCAGGTGGTTGCGCGTCATGAAGTCGACCGTGCGGGAACCGAGCAGCCGCACTCCGTCGAACGCGCCGCGCCCCAGCAGCATCTGGCTGAAACGGTGGTAGTCGCGGGCCGGCCCGAGCAGGCCGTCCCCTCCGGACAGGTGGCGGGGCGGCTCGGTGGGGCCCTGGGAGAGGCCCTTGGCGTGGGTGATGCCGCCCGGAGCGGGGACGTACAGCGACGCGAGCCGCTCCTCGGTCCCCGCGGGAATGTGGAAGCCGGTCTCGGTCATCCCGAGCGGCTCGAAGATCCGGGTGCGGAAGAACTCGTCGAGGCGCAGGCCGGAGGCCACCTCGACGACGCGGCCCAGCACGTCGGTGGCCAGGGAGTAGTTCCACTCGGTGCCCGGCTGGAAGAGCAGTGGTACCCCGGCCCACGCGTCCACGGACCTGGCGAGGTCGTACTCCCTGGGCCGGGTCCACTCGAAGCCGCGGGCGCGCAGCATGGCGTCGACGGGGTGGGCGCGCAGGAAGCCGTAGGTCAGTCCGGCGGTGTGGGTGAGCAGGTGCCAGATGGTGACCGGCTCCGTCACGGGCTCGGTCACCGGCTTCACGTCGCTGCCGCCCCGGAACACCCTCAGATCGGCGAAGGAGGGTATGAAGCGGCTGACGGGGTCGGTGAGCTGGAAGGCGCCCTCCTCGTACAGCATCATCGCCGCCACCGAGGTGACGGGCTTGGTCATGGAGTACCAGCGCCACAGCGTGTCCGTCTCGACCGGCCGGCCCGAGGCCACGTCGCGGTGGCCGTACGAGGACAGGTGGACGACGCGCCCCGCCCGGCTCACGGCCAGCAGCCACCCAGGCAGCAGGCCGTCGTCCACGTAGCGCTGGTAGAACCGGTCCATGCGCGCGAGCCGCCCCGCGTCGAACCCGAGCTCACCGGCATCCGCCTCCACACCGAAATCGCCCACGGTCTCCTCCTCCGTACCATCGGAACCTTCATACCGTCCGGACGGTATCCCTGCGGAGGGGGCGCAGGAAGCGCGGGCACGAAGAAGGTGCCCGCCCTCGGCGCGACAGCCGTTCACCGCGCGCGGGTGCCGTCCGTCCCGGCTTCGGCCCGTGTGCGGTCGGCGCGCTCGTCTCCTGCCGGATTTTTCTTCTGCAATCCCCCGGATCCCTTGACTTCACGACAAATCGGACTAATCCTAGTAAGTAGACCGGTTGACCACGGTAGGACTCTTAGCAGAGGACCTGTCGGGTTTACCGGCCAGGCTCCCGGCGGGCTCTGAGAGCACGAAAGTGTGAAACACGAAAGTGTGGAAATGCGGACGTGTGATCGGGACGCACCGGGGGCCGTAGTCGCGGCGCACCGTGGAGGTGCGCCGTTGGCATGCGTGGGTGCGCTGTCCCGCACGGCCGTACGGGACACCGAGCTCGCCGGGCACCGCATCCCCGGAGCTCGCCGGGCACCGCATCCCTGCGGGGAGCATGGTCGTCCACAGCCCGTACGTCGTGCACCACCGTTCCGACCTGCACCGGGACGCCGACCGCTTCCTGCCCGACCGCTGGCGGCGCCGTGCCGACGGCACGACACGGGTGCCGCCGGAAGGCTTCCTGGCGTTCGGATCGGGGCCGACCCGGTGCGTGGGGGAGACGTTCGGACTCACCGAGGCCGTGCCGGCCCTGGCGTCCATCGCCGCCCGCTGGGACCTCGTGCCCGTACCCGGTCGGGCACGGGCCCTGTCGCGCAGCGTGCTGTCGCCGCACGGGCCCTGCACATGCGGCTGCGCCTGCGCCGACCGGCCCCCCTCGGCCCCGGTCGGCCCGGTCCGTGACCGACTCTGTCCGGACCGGTGCTCTCCGTGACCGGCCCTGTCCGGTGGGGGCTCTCCCGCTCGGTGGGGCTTCCCGCCCGGCGGTGGCTTCCCGCCCGGCCGGCACCGGTCCCTCCCCGGGTCAGATCCCGCCGACCACCCGTGCCGCGCCCCGGAAGACCTGCGCCGTGTGCCAGTTGACGTTGTCAGGAGCAACCGGAGCGCTGCCGTTCTGAGGTCCGATCAGTGCGCGGCCGGCAAGGTCGAGCACATGGCTGCGGGCTGCCGTGCTGCGTCCGACGAACTCCTGCGAGACGATGATCCGGCGCCCGGCGTCGAGGCCCAGCACCCCCTTGTCGAGAAGCTTGTGGTGCAGGGAGCACAGGCACAGCGCGTTGGAGAGTTCGTCCGCGCCCTGGAACGCCCACCACCGTACGTGGGCGGCCTCCAGCCCGACCGGCACCCGTCCGATCGCCCCGTCGAAGCCGCAGAAGGCGCAGCGGTACTCGTACGCGACCAGCACCCGCCTGCGCAGGTCCGCCGCGCGCCGCCGGTCTCCCGGTGCCGCGGCGGCCCGCACGGCCCTGTCGGGCACATCGAGGTCGAGCCCCACGTCGGAGGCGATGTCCGAGTGGAGCGAGGGCGGGAAGTGCACCTCCAGCAGGACCTGCGCGAGCCGGCCGACCAGCGCCGGGTCGCCCGAGAGCGCGGACCGCAGCTCCGGGACCAGCCGCCCCTGCGCACCGCTCTCCCGCAGCGCGCGGACGCCCGTCCCCGAACTGGTCGTGCCGCGGTCCGTCAGCACCTCCCAGACCCCGTCACCGGCCAGGTGGTGGAAGGGGTAGGAGGGCGAGGTGCGGTGCGGCGGTCCGTAGTCCTGGAGCAGCGCCTTCAGGTCGTGCTCGATCTCCGAGTAGCGGAGCGCCCGGTCGGGCTCCCGCTGGAACCGTCCCAGCGCGTACAGCAGCAACAGCGGCTTGTGCGGGGCGCGTAACCCGTTCCGCGACCACTGCCGCAGGTTCCCCACCCGCTCGATCCAGTCCATGCGACGGACTGTAGGACGGTCGGGGACGGGGCGCGCCGGCGGGCCCTCGCCTCCCGTGCCTCCCTTTCCCCTGACCGGTTGCGGTCCCATGGCCCGGTCCCATGGCCCGGTCCCATGGCCGGTTCCGTTCCCCTGCCCGGAACCGGCCGGAAACGGTCGGCTGTTGTCACGAGTCACCGCCATTTGGAGCGTTTCAGTGACCCGCCCCAGGGAACACAGGGCAATGGGAGCGCTCCCAAACCGGACGACATCCACCCCTCCGGACGAGGAGTCGCAGTGTTATCGCTGAGACCTGAACGCACCGACGCACATGGCTGGCCCCTCCGCGCCCTCCTTGCGGTCCTGGCCGCCGCCATGCTCCTGGCGACGCCCTTGTTCAGCCCGACCGCCTCCGCCCACGGCTCGACGGCGGACCCCGTCTCCCGCAACTACGGCTGCTGGCAGCGCTGGGGCAGCGACTTCCAGAACCCGGCCATGGAGCAGCAGGACCCCATGTGCTGGCAGGCCTGGCAGCACGACACCAACGCCATGTGGAACTGGAACGGCCTGTACCGCGAGGGCACGGGCGGCGACTTCAAGGCCTTCATCCCCGACAACCAGCTCTGCAGCGCCGGCCACACCGGGGACGGCAGGTACGACTCCATGGACACCCCCGGCCCGTGGAAGACCTCGCGGATCAGCAGCAACTTCACCGTCGACGTCCTGGACCAGGCCCTGCACGGTGCCGACTACCTCCAGGTCTACGTGACCAAGCAGGGCTACAACGCCGAGACGGACGCCCTGGACTGGGGCGACCTGCAGCAGGTGGCCACGACCGGCAGGTACGCGCCCGCCAGCCACTACACCGTCGGCGTCAGTGCGCCCGGCCGCACCGGTCACCACGTGGTCTACACGATCTGGAAGGCCTCGCACGCGGACCAGATCTACTTCTTCTGCAGTGACGTGACCTTCTGACGCAGTGACGTGACGTTCCGCGCGACGGCGCGCGACCGCGGGCCACCGGAGTCGTCCGGCCGCGGCCGGACGCACACTCCGGCCGGACGCACACTCCGGCCGGGCGTGCGCCCCCGCCGGCTGCGCGGCCCGGCCGGCCCCGGGTCCGGCCCGCCTCGGCCCCGGCCCGCCGCCGGCCCGCCCGGCGCGTCTCCGACGGCATATCGCGGTGCGGTGTGCCGTCGGGCGACAGGGCGTGCTCGGACCCACCGCGGAGTACCCGGCTGCCGTGGGACCGGGCCTCGCCGTGGGGAGTCCTCAGTCCCGGGCGCCCGGCCCGGGCACCGCCTTCGAGGTGCCGGGGTCCTCGGGCGGTGGCGGCTGCGGGGCCGGCACCTGCGTGCTCGTGCGACGGGTGCCCTTGGTGGCGAACTCCGAGTAGCGCGGCACCCATCGCAGCAGGGCCGCGGCCGCGACGACGCCCATGCCGCCCATCACGGCGATCCCGGTCGCCAGACTGCCCAGCGCCGCGGCCGCCGACACGACGAGCGGTCCGCCGGCGCTCCCCGAGTCGGCGCACAGCCGCCAGACGCCGAGGAACTGCGAGCGGGTCCGCGGCGGCGCCACATCCGCGCCGAGGGTCATCAGGATCCCGCTGCCGATGCCGTTGCCGAACCCGATGAGCAGGGCGACGACGGTCAGCGAGGCCAGTCCGTGCGTGAGCGGCAGAGCGGCCTGGGACAGTCCCAGCACCAGCATGGAGGGCACCGCGATCCACAGCCGGCCGGCCCGGTCCATCACCTTCCCCGAGGGGTAGAACGTCAGGGTGTCGACCAGCCCTGCGATGCCGAAGATGACACTGGTGGACGACGGGCTCTGGCCCAGGTGTTCGGCCCACAGCGGCAGTACCGTCTGCCGGGTGGCCCTGACCGAACCCACCAGGAGGACGGCGAGGCCGAGGGTCAGGAAGACCTTGCGGTGCCGGCTCACCACGGTGCGCACCGAGACGGGCGCCGCACCGCCGGGAGCGGCCTTGGCCGGGTCGGCGATGTCGGGCACGACGAGCAGCGCCACGACGGTCATGACGGTGAACAGCAGCGCCAGCCAGTAGATGTCCCGCAACGGCCGGCCCGTCAGGACGGCGGCCCCGATGAAGGGGCCGACGAAGGCGCCGACCCGTGACATGCCGCCCAGCGTGGACAGCGCCCGGGCCCTCAGCCCGGTGGGGACCACCTCCGCGAGGTAGGACTGCCGGGCCAGGATGAACACGGCGTTCGTCGCCCCGGTGGCGGTCACCGCGAGGGCGAGCAGCCACACGCGCGTGGCCAGTGCGCACCCGGTCAGTGTCACCATCGCGACCCCCGAGGCGACCAGCATCGCCTTGCGGTCACCGAGTCTCGCGGCGAGTGCGCCGGCCGGTACGTCCCCGAGGATCTGCCCCACCCCGAGGAGCGCGAGGACCAGGCTCGCGGTACCGACGGAGGCCCCGAGCGCCCTGCCGCTGAGCGCGAGCACCGGAGCGAGGGCGCCCATCCCCGTCTCGAAGATCAGAGTCGGCAGGAACACGGCCGGTATCAGGCTCCGGAGGGTCACGGGACGGGAACTCACCTGCTGCGGCCTCACTTCGGTGGTACGGCGCCGTGGCACGGGGCTGTCGGCGGACGGAACCGCCGGCCGATCGCAACGCGGGGTCCCGGGGCCATTGAACACCAGTGCGGGACCGGGCCGACGGTCCCCGCGCGCTGATCGGGTGGGACGACAGCCCCCCGCCCGTCCGCTGCCCGCCCCGCCGTCCGGGGTTCCTGGAAGGCGGTCGTCCAGGGGCGCCTCGGTCTCTGTGCCGTACTGCTCCCCGACCCGAGGCAGTGCGGGCACGGGACCCTGTGACCGGTTGTTCGGCCCGGGCGCGGGCCCTTACCGCCAAGCGGGCGGGACTTTCGACCCGTCCACCACGGCGCGGGGCCGAGGGAGCGATCGGCACGCACACTGGTGGCTTCCCAGCGCAGCCGGGAGAGACCGTGGACGACCCCAGCCGCCCAGGAGGCCGGAAGAACGGCGGCGCGGACGGCCACGGGACCCCCCACGGGACCCTCGCTCAGCCGGGAGTCATCGGCATCGCGCTTGCCGCCGTGCTGACGGTCACCCTCGCGCAGGGTTCCTGGCAGTGGTTCGCCACGTACATCGGAGCGACGCTTCTCGCACTGATCTTCTGCTTCCGCCGCCTGCCGACGTGGGCGCCCGGCCTCCGGTCCGCGTACGCCGTGAACCTGGCGGCGTACTCGCTGGTTGTGGGCCTGTGCCTCGCGATCGCGCCGGCTCCGATGCTGCAACGCTGGGCGTGGCTGTTCCCGGTCCCCGGCACCCGCAGCCAGTGCCGCGGGCTGGGACGGTTCGAGCGCGCACGCGTCACGGCCCCGCCAGCGGACCCCGCCGGTCGCGAACGTGCCGCCCTGGCTGACGCACGGAGCATCCGGAGCCATGACGCCGTGGCCGACTGCCTGGCGGGCCACGACCCTCTGGCTGGCGGTGTACGGACTCGCGGCGGCCGTGGTGGTGGGCCCGTGCGCGTACTTCCTCGACCGGGCTCGGGCACGCCGGAAAGCGGCGTCCGCGAAGGGCGGTCCCCGCCGCTGACCGCCCGAGACCTCGTCGCCCTGTTCGCCGGTCCTAGAAGGCGCCATGGCGAGACGACCGGGCGGCACCCGCGCGCACGTCCGTGCCGTCGGCCCGCCCCCAGCCGGGCGCACCGGATCCGACCCCGCGGCCCGGCCTGCTTCGCGTGTCAACCACCGCCTGGACCGCCCTCGCCACCACCCTCAAGTACCCCAGCCGGTCATGGGAAGGCGTGTGCTCCGAGCAGGGGTGGCTCAGATGCAGTACCCGTCGCATGCTCCCAGCCACAGTGGACCGCAGCCGTAGTCGGTCCAGTTGCAGTAATACGGATTGGCGTAGCACACCGTGTCGCAGCTTCCGATCGTTGCGCACTGGGAATTGCAGTCGAGGACCTGGATGCTCTCGCCGCTCCGCGGCGTCACACTCTGTGTGTCGGCAGGGCCCAGCGTCATGAGCATCGCCTGCGCCCCGCTTTCGCCGAACGCCGCGGCAGCCGCCGTTCGTAGCCCTTCGAGGGCTGTTCCCTGCTCGCGCCCCGCGATGATCTGCGGTGCCAGCCGCGTCGCGTCGTCCAGGACGGCGGACTGCTCGGCCGACAGGCCGGGATGTGTCTTCCGGTAGTTCGCGAAGTGCGCCACCCACAGATCGCTCCGAGCCGAGGCGGACAGCGCCCCGTAAATGGCGCGCCGATAGTCCGCGGGGTAGGAGGCGAACTCGGAGTAGCCGGAAGGCAGCCGGTCGAGATTGGCCTTCACCCATCGCGACGCCTTACTGCCCTTGGCGCGGGTCAGGGCCTGCGCGGGTGAGGCTGCCAGGCCGCCGGTGATCAGAAACGTTCCCAGGGCCAGCCCCGGCACGGCCTTGAGGATCCCTCGGCGGCTCGGGGACCGCAGCACATCGAGACCGCGGAGCGCGCGCACCACCCGCAGCGAGTCCGACGGCCCCAACAGCCGCGCCAGGCGGAGGGACAGTGCGGTTCCGGTCCAGGCCCGCACCTGGTCGCCGTTGACCGCCAACAGGGTCGGGGCCCACTCGGCCCCTTCCCCCAGGGCACGCGTGCGCAGGTCGCGAATACGGGGTTCCTTGAGGCCCGCGGTCGTCAATGTGCCGTCGACGGACGCGCGAACCCGATTCACCACTTCTTCACAGAATCGACAGTCGGCATCGAATGCCAATATCCACTCGGTCACAAGCTTCCCCCTGTTTATGTGGCAACCCGTCCCACGGTGCCCGTCCGGCCTGATTTTTCGCGCCGATCCTAGCGCGCCGTCCAGCATCTTGGCGTGCTTCGGGTCCACCTGAAGAGAAACTGTTTACCGAGGTACGGGGAAGAAGCGGGAATCATCTCGAAAATAACCGAAAGGCCGCACGGTCACAGCTCCTGCTCACGAAGGGAGCACACCCCATTCCCCCTCGCCGGCGAGTTCCTGGCCCTCGATCCTTCTTGGTGGGCCCGATGACGAAAACGGCGACTCGTTTCGCCACCGGCGGCCGAGATCGGGCAGGCGGAGGGCTTCTGGAAGCGGTGCTGCCGGATGTGGCGGCCGAGGAGGAGCCCGCGAGCGTTGTTGCGGCCACCGTCCGGTCCGCCTCTGCCGAGTACCCCTGCGCCACATGTGACGGGTGCCGGGAAGAGACACCGGATCAGCAGGGCAGCCGAGAGAGCGACCATCAGCGCGGGGCCGGCGCCCTGTTGATCCACGCGGCGATCAACAGGGCGCCGGCAACTGCGCCCCACCACTGACCGAGACCGCCCAACGCCCTGCTCTTGGTCCTCGAAGTCGCCATGCCGGGATAAGTCCCGAGCCAAGTGACGGTTCATGCTCCAAAAGATCAGCGTGTCTTGAACCCAACGCGGAACGGCTCGCTTTGGATGACACGCTGTGGTCGGACGGTCCCCGTAAGCAATCGGATTACCTGGCTTCGGGCTCAGGAGCCGGAGCGATCCCCACCGGGCAGGCCACGCCCGTCCCTACGAGAGTGTATCCATGTGACCCATGGCGAACTTGACGGGAACGCGACGAGCAGCGATCTACTGCCGGATCAGCCAGGACCGGGGCGGCGCGGGACTCGGTGTCGCACGGCAGGAGGAAGACTGCCGGGCACTGTGCGCCCGCCTGGGGTGGGATGTCATAGCCGTTCACACGGACAACGACGTCAGCGCCTATTCGGGGGCGACGCGCCCGGAGTGGACGGAACTCCTTGGCGCAGTGCGCCGTGGTGAGATCGACGCGATAGCGGTATGGCACGTGGACAGGATGACGCGCTCACCGCGCGAGCTTGAAGACGTCATCGACCTTGCCGACCGGCACGGCGTCGAGCTGGCTACGGTGAGTGGTGAGATCGATCTTGCGACACCGACCGGCCGCATGGTCGCCCGGATGCTCGGTGCCGCCGCTCGCCACGAGGCCGAGCACAAGGCAGAGCGTCAGAAGCGGCAGCGCCGCCAGGCGGCGGAGGCCGGCCGGATAGCCGGGGGAGGGAAGCGCCCGTTCGGCTACGAGGACGACCGCATGACCGTGCGGAGTAGCGAGGCCGAGGTGATCCGGGAAGGCGTCCGGCGGGTGCTGGCGAACGAGAGCCTGGCGAGCATCTGCCGGGACTGGCAGACGCGAGGCATCCTGAGCCCGGCGGGCAAGCCGTGGAAGCCGAGCGGACTGCGCCGTCTCTTGGCATCGGCGCGAATCAGTGGTCGCCGTGAGCACACACCGCGTGGGTCGTGGGAGAGCACCCGTCCGCTGCTCGGGGAGATCGTTGCGGATGGCGTGTGGCCCGGCATCATCAGCCACGAGGACTCGGACCGTGTGCGGAGAATCCTCAGCGACCCGGCGCGACGCCAAAGGGTCGAGGGCACGACGAAGCGGAGCTACCTTCTTTCCGGCATTCTGCGGTGCGGGAAGCCGAAGGAGAATGGGGAGTCGTGCGGGTGGCCCATGAGCGGACGTCCACGCAGCGGCGTACCCCGCTACGTCTGTCCCAATGTTCCGGGAACGGACGCGTGCGCAGGTACGGCTACGAACGCCGAGCGTACTGACGAGCACGTGCGCGACATGGTGTTGGCCGCTCTGGAGTCGCCTGCCTTCATGGAACGTCTGCGCGGGCAGGATGACGCCGGGAGCGAGTTGTATGAGGAGATCCGGGAGGACGAAGAGGAGCTTGAAGCGCTTGCCCGGGACATGGGCGAGCGCAGGATCACCCGTAAGGAATGGATGGTCGCCCGCCAGTCCATCGAGGAGCGACTGAATCTGAACCGGGCCAAGCTGTCGAAGGTCTCGCGGGCTGCGGTCCTCAGTGGGTTCGTCGGCACGTTCGAGGACATGCAGGAGCGATGGAAGCAGATGAACAACTCGCAGCGCCGGGCCATCGTCACGGCGTGCGTACGGTCGGTGGAGGTGAGTCCCGCGAATCCACGGAAGCGGTGGGACCCTGACCGGTTCGTCTTCGATTGGGTCGCGTAGCTCCAGCCCGCGAAGAGGGGCGCACCGGTTCGAACAACTCGAAAACTCGCGCTATCTGCTCGATCACGGCGAAATCCTCTATCACCGAGGGCAGCCCTTGACGCGCCCGAGAGGCAGCGACCCTTTGCCGCAGTTCACTGGGCACCAATGGCGCCCCCGGTGGTCCTGAGTGCTTCGTCTCGGATGGTCTCTCGATTCGTCGTCGCATCTGTTGCTATGCCGAAGGCGATGAGTGTCCCGGCGGGGGAGTGGCCGGAGCCGACGTAGCGCCAGTAGGCGTCCGTCACCGTGCCGGGCCTGTCCGTGTGGCCGGCATGCTCCGCACGCTGGGCACGGAGCGCGGCATACGTCGTCGAGTACGCCCGGGACTTCGTGAGGATGTGCCCCCGATAGCCGAGGGTGTGAGCCCAGTCCCGTAGGCGTAGGGGCGCATATTCGGGCAGGCCGCCGAGGCGCCAGGAGGTGCGCATGAGGGTGCGTACATGGGGACCCACGGCGGCAGCGTCAATCTCGTCTGTGGACGAGATCCGGTGGTCGAGGCCGGCCCCGGTTTCGCTGGCTCCCTTGGTGACGTACTTGGCCACGTACGCGGCCACGGCGTCATCGTCGGGCCCGCCGTCGTTAGTGCGGATCGGGCGTACGTCGATCTGGGCGCCCCAGGAGAGTGCGAGTTCGCCGACCGCGGGACTGTAGGGCGTCATCGCCGTGACTCGCCGGGCGGCAGTGCGCACGGCTTCGGTGAGCCGATCCACCGTTGCCCAAGACGGGGCTTCATCGTCTGGGCCAGCCGGGCCGTCGAGACGGACCACCGCGTGAATGTGCACGGCTCCGCGCCGCTGGTACTCGGCAACTCGGGCGAATGAGAGCCGTGCGTGTGCGGTGAAGTCGGATTGGGCGAGGCCGGCCGCGGAGGCGAGCTGTCGCCGGACGCCCAGGGCGAAGCGGTCCCAGAGCTTCCCTGCGTGTGCGTGCCACAGGACCTGGGACACGTAGTCGTAGCAGTCCGGGCAGAGGGGCTGCCCGACCGCGGTGTCAGCAGGGTCGTGGACAAGTCCGCAGCCGAGGGGGCGGCCGTGTTCGCAGGTGCCGCCGTTGCGGCGGGGGCGGCAGATGTCTCCGGTGCGGTGGACGGGGCCGAAGGACGGTGCAGTCAGGGTGACGAATAGCCGCGGATGGTGACGGACGTCCGTGGGGACGCCTTTGCTGCCGAGGAGGCCGGCGCGGACCAGGTGGAAGGTGTCGCCTGCATGGAGTCTGGAGCAGGGGGCGCAGACGGTGGCGCGGCGGTTGCGGCAGCGGATGAGGAGGCGTTCGCCGGGTTCGTCGTGGGTGTCGTAGTGGTGCAGGATCTCGCCGGTGTCCGGGTCCAGGGTCGTGATGGAGCCGGAGAGGTGGACCGGGTGGGCGCAGCCGCCGGTAGCGGTGACCTGCTGAAGCCAACGGGGGAACTTGGGGTCTTGGGCGAGGCGTATGGCGTCGCGGTCGATCTCGGAGAGGTGGCGCAGGCGCGCCGCGGAGTTGAGGGCGGCGCGCCTGTTGCCGGCAGTGGCATCGGGTGTGATGGAGGTGCCCTTTCGGGGTGGGCCGCCGAAGCGGCGCGGGTGGTGGGTGGTGGCGCGCTGTGGTTCATGGGGTCCTCCCTCTCTTGGTTGGGTGGGGGTGGGTCAGCGGATGGTGCCGGTGCCTCGGCAGATGCGGCAGCGGCGGCGCCGTCCGGTCCAGGTGGTGCGGGCACCCTCTCCCTTGCAGTGGGGGCACCTCACGCGGGGCATGGGCATGGGGGGGTAGGGGTTCCTTTCTGCTCAGAAGTGGGAGAAGCCGCTGAAGATCCAGGTCACGAAGCCATCGATGGTGGCGACGGCGGGCGTGTGGCCGAGGTAGACGCCGAAGAGGGCGATGCACACGGCTTCCCAGACGCGGACGTCGCGGGAGCGGACCAGGAGGACGGTGATGATCCCGAAGAGCACCACGAGGGACACGGCGACACCTGTGCTGATCACTTCTCGCCTCCTGCAAGCGCGTTCAGGGCACGGTCAACGGCGGGCATGTCGGGGGTCAGGTCGGCGTACTGGTGGGCGGTGGCCGCCGCCTGTTTCGTGGTGGTGAGGTGGGAGCGTGCGCGGCTCCAGCCGCCTTCAGGGCCGGTGCACACGGCGACGCCCTTCTCTTCCGAAGTGATGGACTGAGCGACGGTCACGGCGTCCTTGTTGAGGTCGCCGAGGGTCATTTCTGCGGTGCCGGGGTCGTTGACCCTGTGGCAGATGCGTCCGCCGAGCTGCGCACGCAGGGCAGTGACGCCGGGGCCGAGGTCGGAGCCGACGCGTTGCCCTGCCACGACCAGGTGCATGCCGAGTGCGGCACCGAGCTGGGCCAGGCGCAGCAGGAGCGTGGAGCACTGCTCGGCCTCCGCCTTGCCCTCCCGCGTGCCGTCCGACAGGTACAGCTCCGCCAACTCGTCGACGATCACGACGACCGGTACGGGCCGCAGCTTCTCGGGCAGTTCCCAGATGGAGCGGACCCCTGCCGTACGGCAGGCGCGCATGCGGTCGTGCATGTCGACGACGAGCGCGGAAAGCACCGCCACCGCCTCACGCCGGCACGTCGTCAGCGCGCTGAGCCGGTCGGCGAAGAGGCCCAGTTCCATGCCGCCTTTGCAGTCGATCCCGATCAGCGCGACCGGTTGTGGTGCCAGTTGGGTGATCAGTCGGGCCAGCAGGGTGGACTTTCCGGAGCGGGTGGCGCCGGCTATCAGCCAGTGCGGCACCATCAGCAGATCCATCACCCACGCTGTGCCGTTCTCCAGCACGCCGACGAGTGCGGACAGCAGTTGCACCGGAGCGGTGACCAAGCCCGGACGTTCGAGCGGGTCACTGCCCGTCGCCGTCAGCAGCACGAGACCCCGGTGCGGGGACGTCACCCGCACGGCGTGCACCTTCCATGCATGTGCGAGCGCATCGGCCGCCCCCGCGAAGGTCTGCGGAACCTGGCCCGGATGCAGCCGCACCGCCACGGTCAGTCCCGTCCGGGTCGGCCACGGGAACGAGATGCGCGGCGCGACGGGCCGCAGCGGCTCCCCTTTGACGAGGAGGTCACCGATCAGGCCGCGGGGCGGGCGCCGGGAGATGGCGAGGTCGTTGAGGATGGCGACCTTGCGCCAAGTGCTCAGCACCCGCCACGCGGTGGGCAGGTAGCCGCTCAGGTACCAGTGCCAGGCCGGACGCTTGCGGCGCAGCAGGTTACCGAGGAACAGCGACCAGACTATGACCACTAACGCGGCCACGAGTACGAACGTGGTCATCAGGCCGCACCGCCCTTCGGTGCAGCGCTGCCGTGCACGGGCGTGATGGCGTCGGCCCGGAAGCTGATGCCGTGCCGGTCGCCTATCGCCCAGGCGAACGCCACCAGCCCGGTGACCTTGATGACCTGTCCCTCTTCGAGCCCCTTGGGTTCGCCGGGGACGGCGATCTCGATGACGGAGATGCGCCGCCTGTCCTGCCGGACGGTCACCGCCACGGTGTAGACGGTGTTGCCGTCCCGGTCCTTCTTGACCTCCCCGGTCTCGGCGTTGCTGATCTTGGCTTCCGGCGGGATGGCGCACCGCAGTACGCCGAGCCGGGTGGTGTCCACGGGAATGGACTGCATTCTGTGCGGCCTCCTTGGCCATCTGCGTCAGCCCACCTGGCTGACGTCACTTGTCCTAACGAGTTACGACTATGAAGGGCTATGCGGTCCGAGCGCAAGTGCTTATGCTGACGAGTGACGCCGCGCGTGCGACGTCCCTACAACTGCCCTACGACCACGACGACCACGAAGGTGCCGAGATGACGGAGATCCAGCGCCCCGGCGCGCTGTATCAGCAGGTGGCCGCAGCCATTCGCGAAGCGATCCTCTCCGGCGAGTTCGCCCCCGAGACGCTGTTGCCGTCCGAAGCCCAGCTCATGGCCCGCTACAAGGTCTCGCGCCCCACCGTCCGCAACGCCATCGCCGCACTGCGCGCGGAAGGACTCATCGAGGTCCGCCACGGCAAAGGCAGCTTCGTCCGCTCCGACGGCCAGCCCACCGTCACCCTCGACCGCCGCGTAGGCCGCACGCCGGAAGGCCGGTTCGCCATGCCCAACGGCACCGTGTGGGACGAGGCCGAAGCCCCCAGCGTCTACCGCACCCACACCACCAAGGACACGGCCCCGCTGCTCGCCCTGAACGAGGAAGAAGCCCTCTTCGGTTGTGACCGATTCCTGGTCGACCGGGCCACCGGCGCCCGCACCATGCAGCGCACCCTGATCCCTTTCGAGATCGCCGAGTCCGTTCCGAAACTCGCCGAAGCCCCGGACCGCGCGCCCGCGTCGATCTACGCGCTGCTCGCCGAGGCCGGCCACGAACTGTGGTGGTCGGAGACGGTACGCGCCCGCATGCCCCTGCCCGACGAACGCGCTGCCCTCCGCCTTCCCGACGCAACCCCGCTCCTGCACCTGGCCCGCGTCACCCACGGCACCGACGACCGCCCCCTGATCCTCGAAGAACTGCGCGTCGGCGCGGACCGTGCCGAACTCGCCTACCGCATCAGCCCCGACGACCCCACCACACGCCACACCCCCACCTGAGCGTCGAAGCCGATCTGTCGAAACTTTCTCTACTTCCTCAAGGGCGCGCCTGCGGCGCGCCGGGGCGCCCGGCCGCCCCGGCCGGGCATGCGGCGTGACCGCCGGTCCCGTCCGGTCGCCCGACGCCCCGCACCACGCGCCGAGGACCGAGAAGCGCCAGCCGACCGACGCTGGCCGGGGCCTGGGTGGCTGGGGGTCGGCGGCCTCCGAGGCTTTAGACAGCTCCCATGGGGCGAGCCTCGAAGAGCAGGGGGCCAATCGGGCACTACAGCGGGCAGGGCAGGTGCCTGCCCGATTCGCCGGGCCAGAGTAAGGCCCCCTGCTCACTCGCCCCATGGCAGCTACCGTCCAAAGCCTCGGAGGCCGCCGACGTGCCCACGTGACCCGCTCACCAGCAAGAAGATGCCTCACGCTGCACCGCCGCCGTCCTCCGCCCGCGCCTCAAGGAGCCGTGAGAGTCGGTCCACGGCGCCCGGCCAGCCCGCCAGCCGCACCACTCCGCGCCCGGTCTCGTTCGTCGAGGCGACGGCCCGTACGGAGGACAGCTCGAAGCCCGCGCCAAGGAGCGCCCGGTTCAACCGGTCGGCAGCCTCGTGTGCCTCACGCCATGCCGCGATGTAGTCGACGCCGGACCGCCACAGCCCCGAGTCCGCGCCCGGCATGTCGAGACCATCGCTCAGCCAGCCCTCACCCGAGCCAGTCACCTTGCCCCACCTCTGCCCTGATCTAGGTAATGAATCGTCAACTTCCTTGGGACCAGGGCTAAACCGCAGCACGGCGGCCCCGGTACCATCAGGCACCGGGGACCGCCGTGTTCCCAGCCGGGCCACCCTTCGCTTTCCAGGGCAGAGGGGGTGGCCCGGTCTCGGTATGTGTTTGTGAGGCGCGGCTCCGCAAGCACGGGAGCCAGGGCCCCCAGGGGAGCTGGGGAACCGCGCCTCCGGCCGGAGAGGTCAGCCTCCGGTCATGAACCGGGCCGCTGCTCAAGTACGGTGGCAACAGGACGAGAGCAGCGCCCCGGGGTCTGTCAGGCCTAGAAGGCCCTCAATCGGTCGAGGTCGAAGCGGCACCACACGCTCTTGCCGCCCTTGACTCCTGGTGACCACCACACCGACTCGGCCAACCGTTGAGTGATCAACAACCCGCGCCCCCGATCCGGCACCATCGCTTCGAGCAGGCCGCCTGCCAGATTCGGCGAGACGAACTCACCCGGTGGGAGATCGGGGGGAGCCGAGTCCTCGTCCGAGACCGCGAGGATCAGCACCTCGGGCCACGTCATCACCGTCACGTCGATGCGCCGCCCTGCACCGGGCTCCGCCAGGTGGTTGTCAGGCACGGCGTGATGCACGACGTTGGCGACCAGTTCCGAGACGACGAGCTGGGCGGCGTCAACCGCGTGTGACAGCCCCCATGTCTGGAGCGAGGAACGGATCATGTCCCGCGCCGCCTTTGCACAGTCCGGCGATTCGGCGTAGACCGTCAGCGAACGGAAGTGCCCGTTCGCCGCATCGTGCATCGAGCGACGCGGAGCGCCTACCGCCAAGGTGTTCGCTGCGTGTTTGCTCTCTCGTGCCACCACCGCGTTCCCTCCCGAGCGCTGACGGACTCCGTAGTCCGTTGATCTGTGGCGACCAGTGAACGACTGCGGAGGCTCGGGCGGGAGAGTTCACCTGGGGGTTCAGATGCACACCGGCAAAGCCAAGGGGGGTTCAGTAATGAACCCCCCTTGGCGACACTGCTGTGACACGATGAACGCTCGCCCTCATTCTCGGGTTGGTAGGAGAGCATGAGCCGAGAGCCGAACGCCCAGTTGATGGCCGTCATGCACGAGGCGAACGTCTCGAACAAGGGCCTCGCAAAACGCATGACGGACGAGGCCGCGCAGCGCGGAATCGATCTCGGGACCACACACGTCGCGGTGAAGCGATGGCGAGAAGGCGCCGGCATCAGACCGCAGACCGCAGCGATCATGGCAGATGTGCTCTCCGCCAAACTCGGGCGCCGCGTCACACCGGGTGATCTCGGATTCTTCGACCACACCAAGTCGACAACCCCCGAACCGGTCAGCTACCCGGGTACCGTTCCTGACGTCCTGGCCGCCCTTGACACCCTCGCCCAGGAGCGCGCCGACGTCCCCGCCTCGGACGAACTGATCATCGCGGACGCCGACCTCAGTTCCGCGGTCCTGTCGTGGATGATCGCCCGCCCCGACGGCATCCAGCCCGAGAGGCCCGCTCATCAACGAGTCGGCATGCGCGACGTCCGCGCGATCAAGGACGCCGCGGGCACGTTCATGGCACTCGACTTCAAGTACGGCGGTGGCCACGGGCACAAGGCGCTACGCCACTACTTCCGGCACGAAGTGCTGCCGCTCCTCGATGCGAGCTACAGCGAGAAGGTGGGCACTGCGTTATACGGCGCCGCCGCCGAGGTCTCCCAGTTGCTCGCATGGACCGCGTACGACGCAGGAAACCACCGACTCGCCCACCGCTACCTCACGTCCACACTGCGCCTGTCCCAAGTCATCGACGACCGCATGTTCGGCGCCCGCATCCTGGGCAACCTCAGCCACCAGGCCAACTACCTCGGCAACCACGCCCAGGCCATCCAGCTATCCCGTGCCGCCGTCGAGGGCGCCAAAGGCCGAGCCACCCCACGTGCCATGGCCTTGAACTCGGCCATGGAAGCCCGCGCCCTGTCGAACGCAGGCCACCAGGCCGCAGCAGGCCGCGCCATGAACGAAGCAGAACGCCACTTCGAACGGGCCGACACCGGCGAAGACCCGGCATGGCTCAGCTACTTCGACCAGGCAGAACTCATGGGCGAACTCTGCCACTGCTTCCGCGACCTCAAAATGCGCCGAGAATCCGTCAACCAGGCCCAACTCGCCGTAGACAGCACTGACCCGAAATACGCACGCACCCTGGGCTTCTGCCGAATGGTCCTCGCCCAGAGCCAACTACTCAACGGGGAGCTGGAGGCCGCCGTCACCACGGCGAGCCTCGCAGTCGACGCCGGCGACTCCCTCCAGTCCACACGCTTCCAGCGCTACGTCACCGACTTCCAGACCGAGGTCAGCGTGCACCTGACGAACCCCGCAGTGGCTGCCTTCAACGAGAAGGTGCACGACGCGCTTGCCCGCCTGGACGAGGACGACTAGCAGCTACCAAGGACGCCAGTTCCGAGGCGCATCGTCGTTCCGCAGACCCGCCATGCGCCGCCGATACTCGGCCGCCGTCTCCTCGTTCTCCTGGATGTTCTGCATGAGCCACGTCGTCATGCCGAACTCCTGGATACCTCGCAGCGTCTCGTACCCAGGCCACTCGTACAGGTCACGTCCGTACGCAGCCACGAAGTCGGCGTACTGCTCGTCGGTCTGCCAGCCAAGGCTGTGATGCTCCACAGACGTAACCATGAGATCCCACTCAGGATGATCGAAGCAGAAGGCCTCAAAGTCGATCAGAATGGCCTGCCCCTGATCATCCACCATGAGGTTCTGCACATGGGCATCCCCATGCACGGGCCCCTTTGGAGTCTTGAACGTCAACCCCGTGAACTTGTCTTGCAGCTCTCGCCACCGCTTCCGCAGGAAGACCTTGTCATCGTCCGGAACCGCCGCACGGTCAATCCTTAGCTGCTGCTTGTCGAAGGGAGAGAACGACGGAAGGTCATCAAGCGCATCCGGCAGAGACAGCGAGTGCAGGTCCCGCAACACACCGCCTAGCTCACCGTAAGTCGCCTTCCGATCACCCTCAGCGATCAGACGCCAGAAGGTCACGGGATGCCCCTCGATCAACAGCGGCTGCTCCAGGTCATCGACGATGCGAGCAGCCGAGAACCCTTCCTCCGCCAGCCACCGCGACACGGCCACTTCCTTACGAGCAGTGGACAGCCACTCTTCCCCTCGCGTCACGCGAACGACCACCGGTGCCGAGACCAGCCGAAACAACGCGTTCTCCCCGAGCCGGATCAGCTCTGCCCCTCCGTCATCGAGCCCCGCAGCCCGACACGCGGCAACCATCACTCGCGTAGCCCTCGCCGACGTGAACCCCTCTTGCGTTCGAGCAGCATGAGCCGCCATGCCCGCACCAGCTCCCCTAGTCGCGCGCGATCAACCGGCGCACGTCTACGGGTGACCAACCCGACGTGCACCGGACACTATGCCGACCGTATCGGGAGTGGCAGCAGTGGTCGAGGGGCGCACGGGCCTGGCAAGCCCCTCGCACGACCAGAACGAATTACGGGAACCTATCAGCCACACCTATAAGCATTAACGCTCCCAATCGGCAATGATCGGCTGGAAAAGTACGTCATACCAGGGACGCACCCATTCTTGAAGATAGCGCACATCACTTGAGGAAGGCGCCGGCAACGCATCTTCAAGCCGAACCAAGGATGGCATTACAGCGGCGTCGCCAATCAGCAATGCCTCACCAGACGAAAGCATTGGCAGCGATTGAGTGAGTGGACCCAGCGAATCCGGGATCAAACGCTTCACATAGTTCTGATCTTCGGGATTAGTTAGCCGCATAGCGATGAAGTTACTGCACTGCGAGAAGATCGTTTCGGAAATTTCCGATGGCCTTTGACTGACAATGGCGGCAGTGACGCCGTATTTGCGACCCTCCTTAGCGATCCTCTCAATGGCAGCTCTTGCGGCGTTGTATCTCGCTGGTCCGCCTTTAGGCACATACTTGTGCGCCTCTTCGTACACAACCAGGATCGGCGTATCAGTCCGCATCTCAGGGTGCGTCTTCTTGTAATAATAGGCGTAGTCGAACAGGAGTCGAGAAATAAGGGAAACCGTGACACTAAGAACCTCAAACGGTACGCCGCTAAGGTCGATCACTGTCACGTTGGAAGTAGCACTGGCAGTGTAGCCGGTGAACTGTCGCAGAGTATCCTCAAGAGTCGTTCGCTTGGCGCGCTCACCCATCAGGAAGTCGAGACGGCGATCACGGATGCGATTCTCGAGACGCGTGATGAAGTTGTCGAGTTTTCCATGCAAGGAACCTTGCTTTACCTGTCCAGCCCGCGCCCCCTCTACCATTTCCTCATTCTTGGAGCGCGCAGCCGTCAGGACTTCGTCGATATCAAAAAATACGGGCGAGTCATAGTGGATGTGCTCTCTGATTTTCTCCTCTCCTTCGTAGTGCGCACGCCTACTTTCAGTCACGGCACGTTTCAACACGGCGATTTGATTATGCGACTGTTCTTCCCGGCTCTCGATGAGTAGATCTTGCAACTCTTCGGAGTTCAACATCCAGTAGGGGAGGGTCAACTGCTCAACGTTCAGAAAGCTCGCGTTCGGGAAAGCAGTCTGATACTCGCTGTGAATGTCAAAGATTACGATGTGGGTGTTGTTTAGGCGGTAGTCGCCGTGACGGCTATCGCGCATGCTCGTGGCAGTCTGAATGATTCGAGCCATAGCATGCGATTTGCCGGATCCTGTAGAACCAACGATCGCCAAGTGTCGATTAAAGAATTTGTCTCCATCGACAGGAACGTCTACATGACGCTCATGTGCCAACTGCGCGAAGAGGAACCTCTTCTCCTTGGAAACGGTATCGTAAACCCGTTGCACTTCGCTTCGTTTAGCGACTTCAACCGACTTCGGTGGGATGGCAATGCTTCCGCCGCCCCGTTCGAAATTTCCGTCAGCGTCCAGGAATCCAAGTGGAAGAGCTTCGAGGATGTAAGTACGCTCGTAGCGAGCAGCCCCATCGGAGTCGCCAGGAACCGACTTCAACTCAATTGAGAAGTTTTCGATGATGGCGATGATCGAACAGTCTGCGCTGTCGAAAACTCGCAGATATGCTCCTACCTTGAGAGGTTCACCTTCAGAGAGTTCCTTGATGTTATTGACCGCAATCTTTACGCGGTCCGGGTAAACTCCTACGACCTCAGCGTTTGCCTCTGCCATGCTTTCCCCCAAGAATGACTCGCAAATCAGAAGGAGCCTCAACGACAGCATGGCGGGCTCGTGCCTCTGAGAAAAATTCCGTAGCCGGATTACGGAGATAGAAGTCGTGGACTTCGTGGATCCTTACACATCCAGACAATTCTGCGAGATGTTTAAACTCGACCAGCTTAACACCGTATCCTGGTAGCGGCGGAGAAACAAGACTGTCCGGATTGAAGTCCGCTCCACCGTAGTCAAATCCGTCGTGGAAATATATCCTCTCCTGCCAGAGGGCATGCTTGAGATGCGTTAGGTTTACTTCTCCTCGGAATGCAATGTACGGAGGTGGAGAATCACCCACATGATAACGGTCTCGCAGGCAGGTAACGATTTCAACTAGATCCAAGATGTGGACCCTATCATCACATTCGATGACGAAGAGTCGCTCTCGATTCGGTACGTTGGCGGTGCGGCTTTTATACTGCTCTCTCAGCAACTTCAGGTACTTCTCATGGCCGCATACCTGTGCGTAGCTCGCTTCGAATACAGCGGCCCGCGCATCATGAACGAGGTCTCGCAGGTCGTCAAGTGAGACCTTGCGCTCCCCCGGAGGCCTTCCAAGGATGACATCGCGTAGATGGCCGTGAATTACCGCATGCCAGCACAGAGCCTCGGCCTCATTTCGTGCTCGGAGTACACTTTTCAGATGGTCGAGAACTGAGCGAAACTGCGCGATGAAGTCCGGGGCGAAAATGACCTCAAAGGACTTAATGAACCAGTCCTTCAGCTCGCTGGTGTAGCTGTCGGAGAGGCTGCCCAGGCTAGATTCGAGCTCTTCGCGCGTGAGTCGAATAATCTGACCTGGGGGGCGATCCGGAAAATAGCAATATAGAGCGAACCTTGCCCCCTGATCTGCGGAAAATTGGCGAATCATCTGCCTTACTGCCGGCGCGATCCGAGATGCTGCATAGGATGCGCTTCTATGTTTCACCTGAATGTGAAAGGTTCGCACGGCAATATCCTGGGCGCCTTCAATCTCAACAGCAGCACCGGGATGGGCGAAGATTTGCAGCAGTGACGCGTCAAACTGGAATGCGAATCCTTTGATGGCATGGTACCCGCCATCAGTGACCGACTTTTGAGCAGTCAGTGCAGTACACCCCTCCCCAGCAATGTGGCTCAGTCCGGGGCGAGCGAGAAGCGATGGGCCACCGTGACATGTGTTACCAACTGGCCACTATGGTACGCCGCGTGGTGGATGAGTGACCGTGATCCGGAGAAAAGTAGCCACTTGAGGTATTCGAAAACCTCTTCGAATACCTAGTCTGGCGACGAACCGCAGCGGTCGTGATCTACGGGCTCACGCCCACTTCACCTCGGGGAGAACAGCAAGGTGCCTCCAGGGCTCGGCGGTAGTGTCCGGTAGCGAGGTCGACGACCCCAGTCAGCGATCTAACAACTGGCTCATGTCAGCGTGCGTGACCACTTGACCGGCAAGTGGGTGCTCCATCGCTGGCCCCCACGCGCCGGTGACATCACGGTTGCGATATGAGGTGAGGCAACGATGCGGAGAACGGGCCCCTGCCCCTACGCACTGTGTCGATAATCATGTGTGATCAAAAAACTGCTGACCGAACCCCTACCACGAGCAGAGTGGCTGCGGAAGGAGGGCTGGGCTGCCATCACTGATGCCTACGAACGTCTCGGCCGGGCGGCGGAGACAGATGACCGGCCTTTGATCGTGGGCTGCGCCAAGGAGTTGGTGGAATCTGTCGCACGCGTAGCTCTGTCCGCAGCAGGCCGCCCCAGCGGTGACAACGCAGACTACCAGCAGGTGCTCAACGCGGCGCACAAGGCCGTCGAGCACGCCGTGGGGCCGGAACTGCCAGCTAATCATCCTTTGCGGCAGGTGCCCATGCAAGCGAGGAAGATGGCCGATCAACTTCGTGAGCTCCGCAACCGCTATGGGACCGGGCATGGTCGCGCGGTCGTACACGATATCACCGACGAGGTCGTTGAAACCTGCGTCCATGGAGCGCTCATTTGGACGAGGTGGACTCTCTCCCGGATGCAAACCGTGCTCATGGGCGCGGTCCAGCCTCTTATCGACGATCTCCTTCTCAACGGAGGAATAGCCTTCTATGGAGGCGACCTAACCGACCGCCTCCGCGCCGCCAACATTGCCCAACTCGATGAGCCAGACCAACGCGCCCTTGGCGTGGCCGTCGGCCAGCGCTCCGCCCGGGAGACCTTCAACGTGCGAATCGAGGGCATCGAAGCGTGTGCCGATGATCCGAGCGGGTGGCCACCCGCCTACCGTGAAGGTGCGCTCCAAGGCCTGTTCATCAATCCGGATGGGCAGGTCTTCACCTACCCGACCCGCAGCGCTTCCAGCACGGCCATCCTGCTGCGCGACCACCCGCACCCTGACAAGGCCCTCTGCGAACTTCGGGGTCTCATAGCAGACGCTAGCTGGTCCATTGAGTTCTCCAGCCGCGCGAACGAGACTATCGAAGCGATGGAAGGAGCAACATCGCAGATCCCGAAGCCGGCACAGGAGACATGGGCGGCCATCATTGACGATCTAAAGCAGCATTCCGTTGACTGATCCCCCGTTGCGCCCAAGTCAGGCACACTCACGCTTCGTCACGGCAGCGAATTAGGATGCATGAGCCGCTTTCCGGAGTGGAGAGTTCGTTTTCGAAGGAGAGTGCGCTTGTCTCTCTCGCCCCCGCGCTGGTGCAAATCACTTGATCGATGCACCTGGCACAAGTGCGACGAGGGCTGAGACGAAGCTGCCTATGCCGGCAAGGGTGACGATGGTGGCCTTGCCGTCGGAGAACAGGCCGGAGCAGAAGGCGCGGACCTGCCGGCGGAGGATCAGCATCCGGAGCTTCTGGAAGCGGTGCTGTCGGATGTGGCAACCGAGGAGGAGCCCGCGAGCGTTGTTGCGGCAACCGTCCAGTCCGCCTCTGACGCGTACCTCTGCGCCACATGTGACGGGCGCTTGAAACAGGCACCAGATCAGCAGGGCAGCCGAGAGGGCAACCACCACCGCCGGGCCGGCTGCCCTGTTGATCCACGCCGCGATCAGGAGGGCGCCGGCAAGTACGCCCCACCACTGACCGAGACCGCCCAACGCCTTGCTCTTGGTCCTCGAAGTCGCCATGCCGGGATAAGTCCCGAACCGAACGACGCTTCATGCTCCAAGGGGTCAGCGTGTCCGGAACCCAGTGCTGAAAGGCTCACTTTCGATGACACGCTGTGGTCGGGCGGTCTCCGTACGAGATCGGGCTACTTGGACTCGGGCTCAGGAGCCGGAGCGATCCCCACCGGGCACGCCGCCCCCCAGTTCGTCTCCGAAGGGTCACTTAGGTTGACGCCCGTCCCGCCGAGGCCGCAGTAGCCCAGCGGGTTCTTGTCGAGGTACTGCTGGTGGTACGCCTCCGCCGGGTAGAACGGGCGGCCCTCGGCCGGGAGGATCTCGGTGGTGATGGTGCCGCCGTAGCCGGAGGACGTGAGGACCTCCTGGTAGGCCGTGCGGGACGACTCCGCGGCGGCGGCCTGCTCGGGGGTGTGGGTGTAGATCGCCGAGCGGTACTGGGTGCCCACGTCGTTGCCCTGGCGGAAGCCCTGGGTGGGGTCGTGGGCCTCCCAGAAGGTCTTCAGGAGGGCGGGGTAGGAGATCTTCGCCGGGTCGTAGACCACGCGGACCGCCTCCGTGTGGCCCGTCAGGCCGGAGCAGACCTCCTCGTACGTCGGGTTCTGCGTCTGGCCTCCCTGGTAGCCGACCAGGGTCGTCCACACGCCGTCGGTCATCCAGAAGACGCGCTCGGCACCCCAGAAGCAGCCCAGGCCGAAGTCGGCGGTCTGAAGGCCCTCGGGATAGGGGCCGAGCAGCGGGTTGCCGAGGACGGTGTGGCGCTCGGGGACCTTGAACGACGGCTCCGTGCGACCGCGCAGGGCCTCGCCGGGAGCCGGTAGTACGGGGGTTCGACCGAAGATCATTTCGTCTCCTACGGGAGGGGGCGATCTGTGCAACGTCCCACGGGTGCCATGGATTCCCGGTGCCGGGCGCCGCCGGGCCCGGACCCGGCGCCCCGGCGCCCGGTGACCGGCTGACTCCTGGGGCGCGTGGCCCGAGTGCGCGCCACCCCGCCCACCGGCGGCCCCGGGCCACCGCCGTCTTTTGCGGGTCCCCGGGTTCTCCGGGTTCTACGAGTTCTACGGGTTCTACGGGCCCTCCGCGTCGCCGCGCCCCGGGCCCGACCGCCCGCAGGAGCCGGCGCACGCCCCCGCTTGCGCCCCCTACTGCCGCAACGTGGCCGGGCTCCCGCCGTTCGCCTCGTAGCCCGCGACCGCCAGTGCGCGGTAGACCGCGTACTCGCCCGCGGGGTCGGGCGAGACCGTCCAGGGGAGGGCGCCCACGTGGCCGTCCACGTGGACCAACTGGTGCATGGCCTCGGCCCAGCGCTCGCCGCGGACCAGGAAGAACATCAGCAGGTGGCGGACGTGGGCGAGCATCGGATCGTCCGCGGCGGCGGAGTGCACCGCGTAGAGGGCGCCCTCCACGGCCTTGGTGACGACCTCGCTGCGGTAGAACTCGCGCACGAGGTTGACCTCGGGAAGGTGTTCGTACACCGCGAAGAGCGGGAGGGCCGCGAGCAGGGAGCCGCGGGGGGCCCGGGCCGCGGCGGCCTCCGCGAAGGAGTACGCGAGCGCGCGCGAGCCGTGCCACTTCTCGCACCAGTAGTGCAGGGCAGCCAGATGGGCCCCCATATGGGTGGGCGCGCGGTCCAGGATCTTCAGCCAGAGCTGCTCGAACTCCTCGCGGGGATAGGCGAGTCCGCGCGCGATGGACAGCTCGATGATGTAGGGGATGGGGTCGCCGGGGGCGAGCAGGGCGGCGTTCCCGCAGGCCGCCCTGGCCTCCTCCAGGATGATGCGGTGCTCGTCCGTGCCGGCCGTGGAGGAGCGCCAGGCCTGCTGGACCAGGAACTCGGCGTGCACCGCCGCACCGCCCGGGTCCTTGGGCGACTCGGCGCGCCACACCCGCAGCCACTGCCCGCCGGGGCTCTCGCTGACCCCGCCGGGCCGCTGCTGGAGCTCCAGGGCGGCCGCGCCCGCGAAGGCCTGGACGCGCTGCCAGCGGACCTCGCCCGCCGTCTCCGTGCCCGCGAGCAGTTGGCCCGCGGGGCGCCACTCCTGGGTGCGCTGCACGAGGTCGAGCACGTCCATCAGGTCCTCGTCCGGCCCCGGGACGCGGACGTCCAGCTCCTCCTGGCGTACGAAGCCGTAGTTCGCCGGGTCGGCGGCGTCCGGGTCGCCGGGGTGGGTGAGGCGGATCCCGCCGCCCCTGCGCAGCAGGACGGGGCCGGCCACCGCCCCGAGCAGGACCACCGCCACCAAGACCCAGAGAATCTCCATGCCCCAAGCGAACCAGACGGGTCCGACAATTGGCCAACCTGTCGCACGCCCGGAACGGCAGGCCCCTTGTGCGGGCCCGGGCGGCATTACGCTCAGGCCCATGAGTGACTCGCACCCCAGGACCACCAGGCACACCAGCGACCCGCGCCCCGCCGGCCCGCACGCAGGGCACGGGTTCGAGACCGTGGCGATCCACGCGGGCAACACCCCCGACCCCCTGACCGGCGCCGTCGTGCCGCCGATCCACCAGGTCTCGACGTACAAGCAGGACGGCGTGGGCGGCCTGCGCGGCGGCTACGAGTACAGCCGCAGCGGCAACCCCACCAGGGCCGCCCTGGAGGAGAACCTGGCGGCTCTGGAGGGCGGCCGCCGCGGCCTGGCCTTCGCCTCGGGCCTCGCCGCCGAGGACTGCCTGCTGAGGACACTGCTCAGCCCCGGTGACCACGTCGTGATCCCGGCCGACGCCTACGGGGGCACGTTCCGGCTGTTCGCGAAGGTCGTCACCCGGTGGGGGGTGACCTGGTCGGTGGCCGACAGCAGCGACCCGGCCGCAGTGCGGGCCGCGATCACTCCGCGGACCAAGGTCGTCTGGGTCGAGACGCCGTCGAACCCGCTGCTCGGGATCACCGACATCGCCGCCGTCGCGGCCGTCGCCCACTCCGCGGGCGCCCGGCTCGTCGTCGACAACACCTTCGCCAGCCCCTACCTGCAGCAGCCGCTCTCCCTCGGGGCCGACGCCGTGGTGCACTCCACGACCAAGTACATGGGCGGCCACTCCGACGTGGTCGGCGGCTCCCTCGTCGTCGACGACGACGCTCTCGGCGACGAGCTGGCCTTCCACCAGAACGCGATGGGCGCGATCGCCGGGCCCTTCGACTCCTGGCTGGTGCTGCGCGGCATCAAGACCCTCGCCGTGCGGATGGACCGGCACTGCGAGAACGCCGGCCGGATCGCCGAGATGCTCGGCAGGCACGCGCGCGTGACCCGTGTGCTCTACCCGGGACTCGCGACGCACCCGGGGCACGAGACCGCCGCCAAGCAGATGAAGGCGTTCGGCGGCATGGTGTCCTTCCAGGTGGAGGGCGGCGAGCAGGCGGCTGTGGAGGTCTGCAACCGCGCCCAGGTGTTCACACTGGGGGAGTCGCTGGGCGGTGTCGAGTCGCTGATCGAGCACCCCGGGCGCATGACCCACGCCTCCGCCGCGGGCTCGGCCCTGGAGGTCCCCGCCGACCTGGTGCGCCTGTCCGTGGGCATCGAGTCGGCCGACGACCTGATCGCCGACCTCAAGCAGGCCCTGGGCTAGGCGTCGGCCACCCGCACCCCGGGGCGCCTGGCCGTGCCGGCGTCCCGGGGCGGCCGCTGCCGGGCGCGCCCCAGGGCTGCCGGCCGAGGCCCCGGCGCACAGGGCTGCGGGTCGCGGGGCCCGGCGCACAGGGCTGCCGGTGGCGGGCCGGTGTCCCCGGGCCGTCCCGGGCCTTCGCCGGGCGCCGCAAGGCCGGCCCGCCGCCTGCCGCGGCGCCCCGTCACCAGGTGGTGAAGGACGGTGTCGTGTCCGACGGAGGCCGGTCCCAGGGCCGCGCGGACAGCGCCCATACGGTGCACACCAGCACGACCGCGCAGAGCAGGGCCCACAGCACCCGCCGCACCGCCGCCCTGCGGCGCAGCATCCGGTGGCCCCGTCGCAGGGCCTCGCCGTACAGGTCGGGCGGCACGACGGGCGGCGTGCCCTCCAGGAGCTGTCTGATGGCGGCCTCCCTGCGGTCGTACCTGCTCATGCCGCACCTCCGGGCGTACGGGTCACGACGGCACCACCTTCGGCAGCGACGCGGTGCGGCCGGACGGCGGGTGCAGCAGGGTCGACATCGCCCGGGCGCAGATCGTGTGGACGCGCTCCACGGACAGACCGAGCAGCGCCGCGGTCTGCTCCTCGGCCACACCTTCGTACATCCGCAGGACGAGGACCAGGCGCTCCTGGGGGGTGAGGCGGTGCAGCACGCCCCTGGGACGCCCGGCGCCGGCGCGGTCCGCCGGTGCGTCCGCGCCCGTGCGCAGCGCCTGCGGCAGGAGCGCCTGCCGCAGAGCGGCCCGTAGCTGCCGCACAGCGGCACCGGGCACCTGTCCCGGGCCGGCTCCGCCGGTGGACCACGGGCGGGACGGGGCGCGGTGCCGGCGCCATGCGCCGCGCGCGAAGCGCACCGCGAGCTGCTGGCGGGCGCGCGCGTAGGGGTCCTCGCCGCGCAGACCGTCCCAGGTGGCGTAGGTGTGTGCGAGCGCCGCGGCGAGCAGCCGCCGGGCGCGCGGGTTGTCGTCCGGGTGCTCGGCGGTGAGCAGGGTGGCGGCATGCAGCAGCCGCCCGGCGGCGCCCGCGACGAACGACTCGAACTCCCGGGCCCGGCGGGCGTCTTTCGACACATGCCGTTGGTGCACCGCGCCTCCCGTCCGACGTACGGCCCGGGCGGGCCGTACGGCACGGAAACAGCGATCTCAGCGAAATCGGATTCTCGATCTCATATCAGGCCACGCGCGCGCCCAGGTCAAGTGTTCGGCGGCAGGCGGGCGGCGCGGCGTGCCGCCCGGCCGCCGCGGCGGTACCGGCGCACACCCGGCGGCCGCGCTCCGCGAAGAGGGTCAGGAGGTGGCCGGGTCCTCGGCGGGCGCGGTGCCCTGCACGGCCGCCTGGCGGGCCGACAGGGCGGTGTTGAAGCGGGTGAGCAGGGCGCAGAACTGCCTGCGCTCGTCCGGCTCCCAGTCCCCGGTGAGCTGCGCCATCAGCTCGCGGCGCGAGGAGCGCACCTCGTCGAGCCGGGCGTGCCCGCGGGGCGACAGCTCCAGGACGACCGCGCGGCCGTCCTCGGGGTGCGAGGTGCGCTTGACCAGGCCGGTGTCGACCAGCGGCGCGACCTGCCGGGTGACCGTCGAGGAGTCGATGCCCATGCTCGCCGCGAGCGCCTTGACGCCCATCGGGCCCTCGTTGTCGAGCCGGTTGAGCAGCAGGTAGGCGGCGCGGTCCATGGAGTTGCGGACCTGTCCGACCCCGCCGAGGCGGGTCTGTTCCGCGCGGCGCGCGAAGACCGCCACCTGGTGCTGGAGGGAGTCGAGAAGGCCGGTGTCGCCGGCGGTCGTCATGTCCATCGACATTTCCGGTGTTGTGGGCATGGCCGGGGGCTCACTTCATGGGGGACGTATGGGTGCAGGACAGGTTACGCGGCCGTGGTACGCCTCGTACCCGTGCCGCGCAAACATGCGGACACTCTGCGTACGGACCGCACCCGGGTGCGCCATGAAGCCGTGCCGCCGAAGTCGGCGCGCGGCGAGCTGTAAGACTTGCCGCCATGAGCTATAGCACAGCTGACTCCGTACGGACGGTGACCCTCGACGACGTGCGTGGCGCCCAGAAGATGCTCGCGGGCGTGGCACGAGTCACCGCGATGGAAGGCAGCAGGCACCTGTCCCGCCTGGTCGGCGCCCCCGTCCACTTCAAGTGCGAGAACCTGCAGCGCACGGGCTCCTTCAAGGTCCGCGGCGCCTATGTGCGGATCGCCGGGCTGCTGCCCGAGCAGCGGGCCGCGGGCGTGGTCGCGGCGAGCGCGGGCAACCACGCGCAGGGTGTGGCGCACGCGTCGTCCCTCCTGGGCGTGCACTCCACGGTCTTCATGCCGGTGGGGGCGCCGCTGCCGAAGGTGGCCGCCACCCGCGAGTACGGCGCGGAGGTGCGGCTGCACGGCCAGGTGGTCGACGAGACGCTGGCCGCGGCCCAGGAGTACGCGGCGCAGACGGGCGCCGTGTTCATCCACCCCTTCGACCACCCGGACGTCGTCGCGGGGCAGGGCACGGTGGGCCTGGAGATCCTGGAGCAGTGCCCCGAGGTGCGCACGATCGTGGTGGGGATCGGCGGCGGCGGGCTCGCGGCGGGCATCGCGGTCGCCGTGAAGACGCTGCGGCCCGACGTCCGGCTCATCGGGGTGCAGGCGGCGGGTGCGGCGGCCTATCCGCCGTCGCTGTCGGCGGGCCGCCCGGTGTCGATCGAGGCGCAGACGACGATGGCGGACGGGATCAAGGTGGGGCGGCCGGGTGACGTGCCCTTCCGGATCATCGAGGACCTCGTCGACGAGGTGCGCACCGTCACGGAGGACGAGCTGTCGCGGGCGCTGCTGCACTGTCTGGAGCGGGCCAAGCTGGTCGTCGAGCCGGCGGGTGCGAGCCCGGTCGCCGCGCTGCTGAGCGATCCGGAGACCTTCGAGGGGCCGGTCGTCGCGCTGCTCTCCGGCGGCAACGTCGATCCCCTGCTGCTCCAGGGGATCCTGCGGCACGGCATGTCGGCGGCGGGCCGCTACCTCGCGGTACGGCTGCGGCTGACGGACCGCCCCGGCGCCCTGGCCACGCTTCTGGGCGTGTTGTCAGTGGTGGATGCGAACGTGTTGGACGTGAGTCACGTACGGACCGATCCACGGCTCGGGCTCACGGAGGCGGAGGTCGAGCTGCACCTGGAGACGAAGGGTCCTGAGCACTGCGCCGAGGTGCGCGGGGCGCTGCGGGAGGCGGGCTACACGATCATGACGTGACGGCGGGCCGCTCGGACGGCACTGCTTCGGCGGCACCGCTCCGGCGGGCTGTTCCGGTGCGGGCTGTTCCCCGGGACGGCTCGAAGGCGCCGGAAGGAGGCCGGCACGGGACCGGCGGGTGCCGGTGGATCGCGAAATCCGTTGAGGAACGCGATGTATCGCGTTATGGTGTGTTCCTCGCCATCCGCGGGCCCTCCCGGCCCCTTCCCCTCCCCGTCCCGCCGCGCCGTACGCGCGGCACGGGGAGCCGAGCCCGTCCGTTGGAAGTCGTCCGCCGGACGACCCGAACTCTTGGAGAAACCCCATGCCAGGCGCCATCTACGCCGAAGGTCTCGTGAAGACCTTCGGCGACGTAAGGGCTCTGGACGGCGTCGATCTCGATGTCCCCGAAGGAACCGTCCTCGGCCTGCTCGGGCCGAACGGGGCGGGCAAGACCACGGCCGTGCGCTGTCTGACCACCCTGCTGCGCCCGGACAGCGGCAAGGCGGTGGTGGCGGGCATCGACGTCCTCAGACATCCGAACGAGGTGCGGCGCTCCATCGGCCTGTCCGGTCAGTTCGCCGCCGTCGACGAGTACCTGACGGGCCGCGAGAACCTGCAGATGGTCGGCCAGCTCTACCAGATGCGCGCGAAGGCCGCGAAGGTGCGGGCGGGCGAGCTGCTGGAGCGGTTCAACCTGGCGGAAGCGGCCGACCGCCCCGCCAAGACGTACTCCGGCGGTATGCGCCGCCGCCTGGACCTGGCGGCCGCGCTCGTGGTCTCCCCGCCGGTGATGTTCATGGACGAGCCCACCACCGGCCTCGACCCGCGCAACCGCCAGGCGCTCTGGGAGGTCATACAGGAGCTGGTCTCCGGCGGCACCACCCTGCTGCTGACCACCCAGTACCTGGAGGAGGCCGACCGCCTGGCGCACGACATCTGCGTCGTCGACCACGGCCGCGTCATCGCCCGCGGCACCTCCGACCAGCTCAAGGCCCGGACCGGCGGCGAGCGCGTCGAGGTCGTGGTGCACGACCGCGAGCACATCACCACCGCGGCGGGGCTGCTGGAGGGCTTCGGCAAGGGCGCCGCCGCGGTCGAGGAGCACACCCGCAAGCTCACCGTCCCCGTCGCCGGCGGTGCCAAGCTCCTCGCCGAGATCATCCGCGAGCTCGACGCCCGCGGCATCGAGATCGACGACATCGGCCTGCGCCGCCCCACCCTCGACGACGTCTTCATCTCCCTGACCGGCCACGCCGCCGAGGAGGCCGCTCGGAACACGGAGGACGAGGGCGCGGCGCCGGGCCGCGGCAAGGGAAGCCAGGGCAGGAAGAGCAAGAAGGAGACCGTGAAGTGACCGCCGTGACCGAGACCCCGCGGACCGGGGCACCCATAGGCGACGGCGGTATCGGGCAGTCCGTCCGGGACTCCCTGGTGGTCGCCCGGCGCAATCTGATCCGTATGACCCGCATTCCGGAGGTGGTCATCTTCGGCCTCATCCAGCCGATCATGTTCGTGGTGCTGTTCAGTTATGTGTTCGGCGGCTCCATGAGCATCGGCGGCTCCACCAACGCCGGGGTCTACCGCGAGTTCCTGATGTCCGGGATCTTCGCGCAGACCGTGACGTTCGCCACGGCAGGCGCGGGCGCCGGTATAGCGGACGACATGCACAAGGGCCTCATCGACCGGTTCCGCTCGCTGCCCATGGCACGCGGTGCGGTGCTCACCGGCCGCACCCTCGCGGATCTCGTCCAGACCGCACTGACCCTGCTGGTGCTGGCCGTGGTGGCCCTGCTGGTCGGCTGGCGCACCCACACCAACATCGGCGAGGTGCTGGGCGCCTTCGGCCTGCTGCTCCTTCTGGGCTACGCCTTCACCTGGATCGGTGCGCTGATCGGCCTGTCGGTGCGCACTCCGGAGGCGGCGACCTCCGGCGGCCTGGTCTGGCTCTTCCCGGTCACGTTCGTCTCCAACGCCTTCGTGCCGACGGACAACATGACCCCCTGGCTGCGCCACATCGCGGAGTGGAACCCGTTCAGCGCCATCGTCCAGGCCGCCCGGCAGCTCTTCGGCAATCCGGGAGTGGCCGACTCCTCGGCCTGGCCGATGCAGCACCCCGTGTGGGCGTCGCTGATCTGGTCGGTGCTGATCATCGCGGTCTTCCGCACCCTGGCCGTGCGCAAGTACCGCAACGCGACGGCGTGAGCGCACCCGGCTCGCGACCATGACGAAACCCCCGGGCCGCGGCCGGGTGCACCGGCCGCCCCGGGGGCTCCGTCAGCGGTGAACGCGGCCGCTCAGCCCTGGTACGGCTTGGCCTCGAGGATCCTGACCGAGGCCATCTTGCCGTTCGGCAGCTCGTACTCGGCGTCCTCGCCGACCTTCTTGCCGTTCACGCCCGTGCCCAGCGGGGACTGGGGCGAGTAGGTCTCGATGTCGGCGCTCGCGTACTCGCGCGAGGCCATCAGGAAGGTCAGGGTGTCGTCCTCGTCGCCGTCGAAGGCGATGGTGACGACCATGCCGGGCTTCACCACGCCATTGTCCGCGGGGGCCTCGCCGACCTTGGCATTCTCCAGAAGCTGAGTTAGCTGGCGCACGCGGAGCTCCTGCTTGCCCTGCTCCTCCTTGGCCGCGTGGTACCCGCCGTTCTCGCGCAGGTCGCCCTCCTCGCGCGCAGCCTCGATCTTCTTCGCGATCTCGGTGCGCGCGGGACCAGACAGGTACTCCAGCTCCGCCTTGAGCTGGTTGTACGCCTCCTGGGTCAGCCAGGTGACGTTCTCGCTGGTCTGGGTCACAGGTGCTCCTCGTAGGTACTGGGAATACAAAGCATCGCCCTACCCATGAAGCATGTTCCTCGACGGGTGGGCGAAACCACGAGCCTAACAATTCCCTCGACGAAGAGGGAGGACATAACGCATCAGAATACCGCCAACCCAGGTCATGGGCGGTCGGGGAACGTATGGGTCCGGTCGTGGCCGTCCGTAGAGCGGCGGTGTACCAGTGGTGCCCACGGCCGGGGCCGCGGTAAACCGGCCACGGGCGGTTCCGGTGGCCCGGACGGCGTGAAGCGGGCGTGAGACGGCGCCCGGTCGTGAGCCGCACCCCCGCATACGGAAGGCAGGAAGGCGCGGCGGTCAGTCGGCGTGGCAGCCCAGCAGCTCCGCGTCGGTGCCGCGGGCCGTGGTGCGCAGGGTGACCACCTTGTCGAGGCGGCCCGTGTGCTCGTCGAAGCGGAAGTCCGCGCGACCGACCTCGGTGCCGTCCGGGGACTGCGAGCGCAGGGTGCAGTAGCCCTTGGCGCCGGCGTCCTTGTGCACCTCCAGGTGCGCTTCCACGGTGCTGTCCGAGACCACCTTGAACTTGATCAGCTCGGCGCTGATCTTCTGACCGGCGATATAGTCGTAGCCGGCCCACCCGACCACTCCGAGCAGGGCCACCCCCAGGACCGAGCCCACGATCCGCAGCCTCCGGTCGGCGCGGCGGCCCGCGGGCCGACCGTAGCGCCCCTCGGGCAGTCCGGCGGTGCCACCGGACGCGCCCGTTGCCGGCCGGCCTTCCGACGGCTGCTCGCGGACCACGCTCATGATCGTCCTCCAGGGCAGGGACGGGGTTCCGGAATTATCCGTCCCCCGATTCGGTCACTATAGAAGCGCCCGCACGTCACCCGACCACCGCCCCGCACGACGTCCTGTCGGACGCAGCACCATGATCCGCCGCCTGCCGACCGCAGGTCTTGCCGGGGGAGACCCATGTATCGCGATGAATCGACTAATCAACGAGGATCGAGTCTTGACTGAGCAGCTGCGACTGATGGCCGTGCACGCCCACCCCGACGACGAGTCGAGCAAGGGCGCGGCCACGATGGCCAAGTACGTGTCCGAGGGGGTGGACGTGCTGGTCGTGACCTGCACGGGCGGCGAGCGCGGCTCCATCCTCAACCCCAGGCTCCAGGGTGACGCGTACGTCGAGGAGCACATCCACGAGGTCCGCAAGAAGGAGATGGACGAGGCGCGTGAGATCCTCGGCGTCCGGCAGGAGTGGCTGGGCTTCGTGGACTCCGGCCTGCCGGAGGGGGACCCGCTGCCCCCACTGCCCGAGGGCTGCTTCGGCCTGGAGGACGTCGACAAGGCCGCGGGCCGGCTGGTCAGGTCGATCCGCGCGTTCCGGCCGCAGGTGATCACCACCTACGACGAGAACGGCGGCTATCCGCACCCGGACCACATCATGACCCACAAGATCTCGGTGGTGGCCTTCGACGGTGCCGCGGACACCGAGAAGTACCCGGAGGAGGAGTTCGGCCCCGCCTACCAGCCGCAGAAGCTCTACTACAACCAGGGCTTCAACCGGGCACGCACGGTCGCCCTGCACGAGGCGATGCTGGCGCGCGGCCTGGAGTCGCCGTACGAGGACTGGCTGAAGCGGTGGGACGAGTTCGAGCGCAAGGAGCGGACGCTCACCACGCACATTCCGTGCGCCGACTTCTACGAGATCCGTGACAAGGCGCTGATCGCGCACGCCACGCAGATCGATCCCGACGGGGGCTGGTTCCGGATCCCGCTGGAGCTGCAGAAGGAGGTCTGGCCGACGGAGGAGTACGAGCTCGTGAAGTCCCTCGTCGACACCTCCCTCCCCGAGGACGACCTGTTCGCGGGCATCCGCGACAATGCCTGATATGAGCGCAAGCGCAGGCATGGCCGTCACGCATCTCGTGCCCCTGGCCCAGGAGGTCGACCAGAACAAGGTGACCCCCGGCGTCCTCGGCTTCATCGTCTTCGCGGTGATGGCCCTGGCGGTCTGGGGCCTGATGAAGTCGATGAACCGCCACATGGGCAAGGTGGACTTCCAGGAGTCCCCCGAGGCGAGGGACGAGGAGCCGCGGAACTCCTCGTCCGCGCCCGAGCCCCGCCGGGGCTGAGGACCACCGGGACCGAGGACCACCGGGACCGAGGACCACAGGGGCTGAGGCCCGGTCCACCCCGGCCAGGGGCGCGGACTCCCCGCGCCCCTGGACAGGTGCGCGCCCGAGCCCCCGCCTGGCCGGCCCGCCGGGGCACTAGCCACCGTCGTCCGCCCGCACACCCATGACCTGCCGCGCCTGCCGCCCCGGCACCATCCGCAGGCGCCATGCCTGCCAGCCCGCGGCCAGGTCGACGCCGCGGTCCAGCAGGACGGCGTACGCCTGGACGCAGTCCTCCAGCGAGGGGTCGCGGGCCGGATGCGGGGCGCGATCCAGCAGCGCCAGCTCCTCCTGGGCCACGGCCGTGCCGATCTCGACCCCGCCCGGCGAGGCGTACGGCAGCAGGGTGCAGCGCAGGAAGCGGGCCCAGTCGCCACCGCGCAGGTCCCCGTAGGAGGCGAAGAGCTCCGCCGCCTCGCCGCACAGCGCGAGCGCCTGCGGGGTGCGGGCGTTGCCCGCCTCCACCACCGCGAGCTCCAGACACGTCCACGCCTCGCCGTGCGCGACCCCGATCCGTCTGAAGTCGGCCCGCGCGTCCACCAGCAACTGGCGGGCGAAACCGCTGTTGAGGAGCGACCCGGTCTGCGCCGCCCGCTGGTCCCTGGTGGCCCGTGCCGAATGGTGCCGGGCGCAGGCGAGCCCGTAGACGTCCCGCATCCGCGAGAACATCGTCCGTGACCGTTCGAGATCGCGTACCGCCGGGTCCAGGTCGCCGGCGTCCTCCAGCGCCTGGCCGAGGTAGTAGGTGCTCCAGGCCGCACCGCGCGCGTCCTCGTTGTCCCGGTGCGCGGCCGCCGCCTGGCGCAGCCCCTCGACGGCGGCGCCCGCGTCGCCGGCGACGAGACGCGCGCGGGCGAGCTGCGTCAGGGCCCATGCCTCGCCGCGCGGATCGCGGGTGCGCCCGTACAGCTCCAGGGCCTCGCGCAGCTCCGTCTCGGCGCGCGGCACGTCACCGAGGCGCAGAAGGGTCTGCCCGAGCTGGAAGTGCGTCCAGGCCAGGCCGTGCACCGACTCGCTCGCCCGGTGCAGCTCCAGAGCGCCGGTCAGCAGGTCCAGCGCCTCGCGCGGCCGGCCGAGGTCGCGCAGCACCGCGGCCAGCGCGTGCAGCGTCCAGCCCCGGTCGCCGGCCAGCGCCTGCGGCGCCTGGAGCGCCAGCGCCTCCCGCAGTTTCTCCTCGGCGCCGGTCAGGTTGCCCTGGTGGTGCAGCGTGATGCCGAGCGAGCCCAGGGCCCGGGCGGCACCCGCCTCGTGGTGCGCCTCGAAGTACAGGTCCACCACCGAGGCCAGGGTGGTGCGCGAGGTGTCCAGCTCGCCGACCTGCCGGGCCGCGATACCGGTGCGCCACTGCACGCTGCGGCCCAGCAGCCCCCGGTCGACGGACTGGGTGAGCTCACTGATCTCACCGAGCCGGTACAGGTCGCCGCGGAGCAGGCAGTAGTCGCACAGCGCGCCCAGCAGGTGCAGCACCGCCGCCTCGTCCACGCCCTCCGCGTGCCGCAGCGCGGCCGTGATGAAGCTCGACTCGTCGTCCAGCCAGCGCAGCGCCGCCTCCAGCGAGGCGAAGCCGTGCGGGCCCATCGCGTCCGCGTGGAAGGCGGCGTCCGCGCGGGTCGACGTCCTGCCGTCCACCAGCCGGATGACCGAGTCGGCCAGCTCGGCGTAGTTCACGATCAGCCGCTGCTGCGCTGCCGTGCGCTCCGCCGTCGTCTCCTCGTCCCGCAGCCGGTCCCGCGCGAAGGCGCGCACGGCCGTGTGCAGGCGGTAGCGGCTGCCGCGCACACGGTCGAGCAGGCTCGCGGCGGCCAGCGCGGAGAGCTGCTCCCCGGCGGTACTCTCGTCGGTGGCCAGCAGTGCCGCGGCCGCGGCCGCGCCCAGCGACGCCCGGCCCGCGAGCGCGAGCCGCCGCAGCAGCCGCCGGCCGCCCTCCGGCTGCTCGGTGTAGCGCAGCCACAGCGCCCGCTCGACGGGGCCCACCGGGCCGTAGGCGCCCAGCTCGTCGGCGAGCTGCCGGGCGGTACGCGGGCCGAGCGAGGATCCCGCGATCCGCAGCGCGAGCGGCAGCCCGCCGCACAGCTCGCTCACCCGCTCGGCCGCCTCGGCGTCGTAGGGCCCCGGGTCGTCAGCGGCCGACGCGCGCAGCAGCTCCTCGGCGCCCGCGGCGTCCAGCGGCGGCACGTGCAGCCGGTGCACCCGGGCGTGCAGGTCCCCGGGCAGCGGGAACGCCTCGCGGGTGGTGACCAGGACCAGGCTCTCCGAGTGCTCCGGAACCAGCGGGCCGATCTGCGCGGCGTCGCTCGCGTCGTCGAGCAGCAGCACCACGGGCAGGCCCGTCAGGTGCCGCTGGTACAGCTCGGCCAGCCGCCGCACCTGGTTCCCCTGCTGCTCCTGGGAGGGGCGGTCGCGGAAGAGGAGCTGCTCACGGGGCGCGCCGAGCCGGTTCAGCAGGTGGAGCAGGGCGTCCCGGGTGGACAGCGGTGCCGTGTCGGGCCCCGCGCCCCGCAGGTCCACCACGCACGCGCCGCGGAACTGGTCCTTCAGCGCGTCCGCAGCACGCACCGCGAGCGTGCTGCGCCCGGAGCCCGGCTCGCCGTGCAGCAGCACCACCACCGGCCGGGTCCCCGGGGCGGCCCGCGCCGCGTGCACCCACTGCGCGATCTGCGCCAGCTCCTGCCGCCGCCCGGTGAACGGGCCGCTCGCCCGGGGCAGTCGGGCGAGCGACTGCTGGAGCACGGTACGCCGCCTGGCCGCCGCGCTCTTGTCGGTGCGGCGCAGCCGGGGCGCCGCCCGCTGCGCGGAACCGGAGGCCGCGGCCAGCATCCGCTGCTGGTCGAGGAACGGGCGGATGCACCGCACCTCCAGAGCCGTCAGCCACTGGAGCCGCAACTGCTCCGCGCCGCCCGGCTGGTGGAGGGCGGCGGCCTGCCGGCTCGCGGCCGGCAGATGGGCGGCCGTCACCCTGGCGACGGTGGCCGCGGCACCCACCAGGGCGACCACGGCACCGACGCCCAGTGCGGTGCCGGTGCCGGTGCCCGCCGCGAGGTCCGCGACGCAGGCGGTGAGCGCCGTGGCCGCCGTGACCGCCAGCGGCGTCGACGGCTTCCCCTGCGCGAAGCGCCGTCGGAAGGTCAGCCGCCCCGCCTCCGCCTCGTCGAGAGCGCGGAGGTAGGCCGCGTACTCCTCGGCGGCCGGCTCGGCCAGCGCCTCCAGCGCGCCGCGCGCCCGGCTCAGCAGCACTCGCTGGTCCACGTGCGCGCCAGGCCGGCGCGCCTCCTCCTCCACGGCCCGTACCAACAGCCGTTCCGCATCGGCACGGTGATCCTCGCGCATGACGTGTCCCCCTCCGGCCGCCACCCCTGTCCGACCAGTGTCGTGCCGGACGGCGGCGGGCGCGAGGGCCGTCACGCGGTGGTGTTGCGGCCGGCGGCCCACGCCCTGACCGCGCCCGGACGCGGCCCCGGGCCGCCGGTTCCCGCACGGCCCCGGACCGCGGCCCCGGCCGCGGGCGTGCGGCACGCCCCGGCGGAGGTCGCCCACTCGGCCGCCCCATGCGCAAGGATTGACGTATGCCTAACCGACTCGCCCAGGAAACCTCCCCCTACCTCCTGCAGCACGCCGACAACCCCGTCGACTGGTGGCCCTGGTCGCCGGAGGCGTTCGAGGAGGCGCGGCGCAGAGGCGTCCCGGTGCTGCTGAGCGTCGGGTACGCGAGTTGCCACTGGTGCCACGTGATGGCCGGCGAGTCCTTCGAGGACGAGGAGACGGCCGCCGTGATGAACGAGCACTTCGTCAACATCAAGGTGGACCGCGAGGAGCGTCCGGACGTCGACGCCGTCTACATGGAGGCCGTGCAGGCGGCGACCGGCCAGGGCGGCTGGCCCATGACCGTGTTCCTCACCCAGGAGGCCGAGCCCTTCTACTTCGGCACGTACTTCCCGCCCGCGCCGCGGCACGGCATGCCCGCCTTCCGGCAGGTGCTCGAAGGCGTCTTCCAGGCGTGGGACGAGCGGCGCTCGGAGGTGACGGACGTCGCCGCGCGGATCGTCAGGGACCTGGCGGGGCGCGAGGCGATGTACGGCGCGGCGGGCGAGGGGCGGCCGCCCGGCGAGGAGGAGCTGGCCCAGGCACTGCTGGGCCTGACGCGCGACTACGACCCCTCGTACGGCGGTTTCGGCCGGGCGCCCAAGTTCCCGCCGTCCATGGTCATCGAGTTCCTGCTGCGCCACCACGCCCGCACCGGTGCGGAGGGTGCGCTCCAGATGGCCGCCGACACCTGCGGGCAGATGGCCCGCGGCGGCATCTACGACCAGCTCGGCGGCGGGTTCGCCCGCTACTCGGTGGACGGCGAGTGGGCGGTGCCGCACTTCGAGAAGATGCTCTACGACAACGCCCTGCTGTGCCGCGTCTACGCCCACCTGTGGAGGGCCACCGGGTCCGCCATGGCCCGGCGGGTGGCGCTGGAGACCGCCGACTTCATGGTGCGCGAGCTGGGCACGCAGGAGCGCGGGTTCGCCTCCGCGCTGGACGCGGACAGCGACGACGGGAGCGGACGGCACGCGGAGGGCGCGTACTACGTCTGGACCCCGGCGCAGTTGCGCGAGGTGCTCGGCGAGGCGGACGCGCAGATCGCCGCCGACTACTTCGGGGTGACCGAGCAGGGCACCTTCACGGAGGGCCCGCCCGGCACGTCCGTGCTGCAACTCACACAGGCCGAGGGCGTCTTCGACGCCGCCAGGATCGCGTCCGTGCGCGAACGGCTGCTGGCCGCGCGGGACCGGCGGCCCGCGCCGGGACGGGACGACAAGGTGGTCGCGGCCTGGAACGGCCTGGCGATCGCGGCGCTGGCGGAGACCGGCGCCTACTTCGACCGCCCCGACCTGGTCGAGGCCGCGGTGGCCGCGGCCGACCTGCTGGTGGGCGTGCACATGGACGACGGCGCGCGGCTCGTGCGGACCTCCAGGGACGGCAGGGCGGGTACCAGCGCGGGTGTCCTTGAGGACTACGCGGACGTCGCGGAGGGCTTCCTCACGCTGGCGTCGGTGACCGGCGAGGGCGCCTGGCTGCGGCTCGCCAAAGTCCTGCTCGACCAGGTGCTGACCCGGTTCTCCGGCGAGCAGGGCGAGCTGTACGACACGGCCGACGACGCCGAGCGGCTGATCCACCGCCCGCAGGACCCCACCGACAACGCCGTGCCGTCCGGCTGGACCGCGGCCGCCGGGGCCCTGCTGGGCTATGCCGCCCACACCGGCTCCGAGCGGCACCGCACGGCCGCGGAACGCGCCCTGGACGTGGTGCGGGCGCTCGGCCCGCGGGTGCCGCGGTTCGTCGGCTGGGGGCTCGCGGTGGCGGAGGCGCAGTTGGACGGGCCGCGGGAGATCGCCGTGGTGGGGGCCCCGGACGACCCGGACGCCGGTGAGCTGCGGCGGGCCGCACTGCTGGGCACGGCACCCGGCGCGGTGGTCGCCGCGGGCCCGCCGGACAGCGACGAACTCCCCCTCCTCGCCGACCGCCCGCTCGTTGGGGGCCGCCCCGCCGCCTACGTCTGCCGCCACTTCACCTGTGACGCGCCCACGACGGACGCGGCGGCCCTGCGGGAGGCGCTGGGCGCGCTGAGCACGGGGTGAGGACTCCCGGCGGGCGGGGGCCGGCAGGCTGCCCCGTCCGCCGGCGCCCGCCGCGCCGCTCAGCGAGCGCCGAACTCCGCGACCGCGTCGTCCACGATCCGTTCGAGGCGGTCGTGGTGGGCGCCGCGCCAGTAGACGCGGCGGCACTCGGTGCACTGGGCGAAGACGTCGTACGTACGCCGGGTGCCGCCCTCCAGGAGAGCGGCGACCTCCTCCTTGCGGGCCTCGCTGAGCAGGCCGTTGCAGGCGGTGCAGCGTGTCCAGGGCCGCAGTACCGGGGCGAACCGGGTGAGGACGTCCCGCAACTGCTCGTCGGGCCGGTCGCTGTACACGAACGCACCGGCCCACAGCTCACGGCGGCGCAGCAGCCCCCTGTCCCGGCTGAGCAGCACCCGCCGCTCGGCCGCCGAGCGGCCGGCCAGCGCGGGGTCGCCGATGTCGGTGGACTCGTAGGCCGCGTCGACGCCGAGCAGCCGCAGCCGGCGCGCCAGCGTGCCGAGGTGGACGTCGAGCAGGAAGCGCAGCGGAGCGCCGGGCACGCGCTGGGGCCGTTCCACCGCCCGCACCCGGACCGACTCGCCTGCGCCCGGCACGTGTGCGGCGGCGGCCGGGCGGCCGTCCACGAGCAGCTCGCCGACCTCGGTCAGCGGCACTCCCAGTGACTCGACGACATGCCCGAGCGAGGAGACGCCGTCGGTCACCACCGCGGTGGCTCCGCGCCGCCGGCCCTGGGGCACGAAGACGCCCAGCTCGGGGGCGAGCTCGACGCGGATCTCGGGACCGTTCACGGGCCCAAGGATGGCATGCGGACGAGGCGGGAACCGCGCGGCGCCCGCCGGCGGCGGGGGGCGGGCGGGGCGCCGGGAGCACGGCCTCGTGTCCGCCCGGGGAACGCCCGCGTGTCCGCCCGGGGAGCGCCCGCGCCGGCGGCTCAGTGCGCCGGACCCCTCTCGAAGGCGGCGAGGGCCCGGTCGACCAGGTCGGGCAGGTCGTCGCGGTAGTCGTGCTCGGCCCAGTAGAGGGCCGTCTCCAGCAGGGCGCCCACCAGGCCCGTGGCGAAGACGCGCACCTCCAGGTCGTCCGCGTCGCGGCCGGTGCGGTCGGCGAGGATGCGGCAGAGCATCCTGCCGGTCGCGGACATGCCCTCCATCATCCGGGAGCGCACGGCCGGCACCTGCACCATCAGACGGGTGCGCAGCCGGACGATCTCGGGTTCGTCGTGGGAGCGGACCGCCCAGGACGAGCGCACCACGGCCCGCAGCGAGTCGACCAGCGGCTCGTCGGCGGGCCGGGCGCGCAGCTCGCCGTCCAGCAGCCGGTCGCACTCGTCGGTGAGGACGATGTCCTCCTTGGTGGGGAAGTAGCGGAAGACCGTGCTGGGCGAGACCTCCGCGGCCTCCGCGATCTGCTCGACGGTGGTGGCCTCGTACCCCTGCTCCTCGATCAGCCGGTAGGTCGCCCGGCGGATCGCCGCCCTGGTCTTGATCTTCTTGCGCTCGCGCAGCCCGGGCCGCGGGGCCCCAGCCCCGTCCCGGCCGGAGCCGGCGGCCGGGGGCCGGCCGGACGAGGTGGTGGCGCCGGAGACCGGGAAGGGACGGGAGGTGGGGGTACGTGCGGCCGTCATGGGATCATTGTCGGCCATCTGCCGGGGCAGGGGCCATGCCCGCACCGTGGGCCGGCCGGGGGCGGCCGGAGGCGGGCCGGGGTGCGGCGCCGGTCAGCCGTGCCGGTAGGCGACCAGTGAGATGCCCACGTAGTGCACGGCGAACGCGGCGAGGGTGAAGGAGTGGAAGACCTCGTGGAAGCCGAACCAGCGGGGTGAGGGGTTCGGCCGCTTGATGCCGTAGACCACCCCGCCGGCGCTGTACAGCACGCCGCCCACGACCACGCAGACCAGTACGGCGATGCCGCCCGCGCGCAGGAAGTCCGGCAGGAAGAAGACCGCCGCCCAGCCCATGGCGATGTAGCACGGGGTGTAGAGCCAGCGCGGGGCGCCGACCCAGAACACCCGGAAGACGATGCCCGCCGCCGCGGCCGCCCATATCCCCCACAGGAGCCACTCGCCCTTGGCGTCCGGCAGCAGGAGCAACGTCAACGGCGTGTAGGTGCCCGCGATGATCAGGAAGATGTTGGCGTGGTCGAGCCTGCGGAGCATGCGGCCGGCCCGCGGTCCCCAGTTGCCGCGGTGGTAGAGCGCGCTCACGCCGAACAGCAGGCAGGCCGTCAGGACGTAGATCCCGCAGGCGATGCGGCCGCGGGGGGAGTCCGCGAGGGCGGTGAGCACCAGGCCGGCGACGAGTACGGCCGGGAACATCCCGGCGTGCAGCCAGCCGCGCAGCCGGGGCTTGACCTGCTGGGGCAACTGGGACATCTGCTGGGGCAGCGACACCGGCTGCTGGGGCGGCGACACCGGCTCGCCGGGGGTGTCGCCGGCGGCCGGGGGAGTGAGGGGTGCGTCGGGGACGGGCGCAGTCATGAGCGGCATCGTACCGACGCTCCCGTAAGTGACAGATCAGTCGCAGCGTGCCAGATCGGCCGCGGCGCGGGCGGGCGCGGGACGTCACACGGACGTGTGAAGGGTCACGCTGCTCATGTGTGCGTCCCTCTGGACAGATGGGCGCATGCGACGCATGATCATATGAGTGCGGTCGGTTCCGGATGAGCGAATACGCGGGCGGGTGCATGCTCGACATGTGTCCTCCCGACGCCGCGACGCAGGTGTCCGGGCCGCTGGCCCCCTGGGCCACAACTCATGAATCCCTCACTTAGGAGCAATCGTGGCGCGCGATGCCGTCCTCTCCGAGCTGGGCTCCCGTCCTCCTGATGCCCCCGACACCGCCGGGTCCCCGTCGGCACCCCCGACCTCCCACCGGGACCTCGTCGCCTGGGTGGACGAGATCGCCGGGCTGACCGAGCCGGACCGGGTCGTCTGGTGCGACGGCTCCGAGGCGGAGTACGAGCGCCTCTGCGGGGAACTGGTGGCCAACGGCACCTTCACCAGGCTCGACCCGGTCAAGCGCCCGAACTCGTACTACGCCGCCTCCGACCCCCGTGACGTCGCCAGGGTCGAGGACCGCACCTTCATCTGCTCCGCACGCGAGGAGGACGCGGGCCCGACCAACCACTGGATGGACCCCGGCGAGATGCGGGCCATCTTCCGGGGCGAGGGCGGCCGCGGAGGCGTGTTCCGCGGCGCGATGCGCGGGCGCACGATGTACGTCGTGCCGTTCTGCATGGGACCGCTCGGCTCGCCGCTCTCCGCGATGGGTGTGGAGATCACCGACTCCGCGTACGTGGCCGTCTCCATGCGCACCATGACCAGGATGGGCCGGCCGGTGCTCGACGAGCTCGGCACGGACGGGGCCTTCGTCAAGGCCGTGCACACCGTGGGCGCCCCGCTCGCCCCGGGCGAGGCCGACGTGCCCTGGCCCTGCAACACCACCAAGTACATCTCGCACTTCCCCGAGGACCGCGAGATCTGGTCGTACGGCTCCGGCTACGGCGGCAACGCGCTGCTCGGCAAGAAGTGCTACGCCCTGCGTATCGCCTCCGTGATGGCCCGCGACGAGGGCTGGCTCGCGGAGCACATGCTGATCCTCAAGCTGACCCCGCCGCGCGGGGAGGCGAAGTACGTCGCCGCGGCCTTCCCCTCGGCCTGCGGCAAGACCAACCTGGCCATGCTGGAGCCGACCCTGCCCGGCTGGACGGTCGAGACCATCGGCGACGACATCGCCTGGATGCGGTTCGGCGCGGACGGGCGGCTCCACGCGATCAACCCGGAGGCCGGCTTCTTCGGTGTCGCGCCCGGCACGGGTGAGGACACCAACGCCAACGCGATGAAGACATTCTGGGGCAACTCCGTCTTCACCAACGTGGCCCTCACCGACGACGGCGACGTGTGGTGGGAGGGCATGACCAAGGAGCCCCCCGCGCACCTGACCGACTGGCGCGGCAACGACTGGACGCCCGACTCGGACACCCCCGCCGCGCACCCCAACGCCCGCTTCACGACCCCGGCGGCGCAGTGCCCGACCATCGCGCCGGAGTGGCAGGACCCGAAGGGCGTACCGATCTCGGCGATCCTCTTCGGCGGGCGCAGGGCCACTGCCGTACCGCTGGTCACCGAGTCCTTCGGCTGGAACCACGGGGTGTTCCTCGGCGCGAACGTCGCCTCGGAGAAGACGGCGGCGGCCGAGGGCACGGTCGGCGAACTGCGCCGCGACCCCTTCGCGATGCTGCCGTTCTGCGGCTACCACATGGGCGACTACATGGCCCACTGGATCGAGATGGGCCGCACCTCGGTGGCCAGGGAGGGCGACGAGTCCAAGCTGCCGAGGATCTACTACGTCAACTGGTTCCGCAAGGACGCCGAGGGCCGGTTCGTCTGGCCGGGCTTCGGTGAGAACAGCCGGGTGCTGAAGTGGATCGTGGACCGCCTCGACGGCCGCGGCGAGGGCGTGCGCACGCCCATCGGCATCCTGCCGAGCAGGGACGCCCTGGACACGGAGGGACTCGACCTCGGCGAGGCGGACCTGGACCTCCTCCTCACCGTGGACCCGCAGGCATGGCGGCAGGAGGCCGCCCTGATCCCCGACCACTTCCGCACCTTCGGCGACCACACCCCGAGGGAGCTGTGGGAGGAGTACGAGGCGCTGGTCCGCCGCCTGGGCTGAGGGCGCGGGGTTCCGCCGGGTGCTGCCCGGTGGGCCCCCGCTATCCGGCGGACACCTGGAGGGGGGCGGGTACCCGGGGCTCGCCGGCGGCCGCGGCGTGCGCGTCCATGCACTCGGCGGAGAGGATCGCCGCGGCCGTGTCCGCACGGGACGCCGCGACCACCAGGGCCCGACCGGCCAGCGCGTGCGCTCTGCGGTGCAGTGCCGCCGACCGCGCCCGGTCCACCGGGCCGGGGGCGGGAACGGCGACGGCCCGGGCCGGCAGGGCACCGCCGCGCAGTCGCGCGACCTGTGCGGCCAGCCGCTCGGCGGCGGTGTCGAGCCCGGCGTCGGGCGCCAGTGCCCGCAACTCGTCGGTGACGGCGAGCAGTGCCGCCAGATGGCCCGCGAGCTGGATGTCCAGCTCCTCCTCGCGGGAGCGGTGGGGGAAGTCGGCACGGGCACCGGCGATCGAGTGGACCGACTTGGAGCGGATCGGCTCGTACATGGGGGATGCCTTCCTGTGCCACTGACAGGAAACCATCCTACATTGGATTTCGTCTAAAGTTGAGTCCGGTCCCGTCCGGCGGCCGTGCGGCCCGGGTCAGGGCTGTCCGTATCCGTCGAGGAACGAGCCGATCCGGGTCACCGCGTCGGTGAGGTCGGCGGTGGTCGGCAGGGTGACCACGCGGAAGTGGTCGGGCTCCGGCCAGTTGAACCCGGTGCCCTGGACGACCATGATCTTCTCGGTGCGCAGCAGGTCCAGCACCATCTGCCGGTCGTCCCTGATCTTGAAGACCTTGGGGTCGAGGCGCGGGAAGAGGTAGAGCGCTCCCTTGGGCTTGACGCAGGTCACGCCCGGGATCTGGGTCAGCAGCTCGTAGGCCGTGTCGCGCTGCTCGCGCAGGCGGCCGCCGGGCAGCACCAGCTCCTTGATCGTCTGCCGGCCGCTGAGCGCCGCGACCACCCCGTGCTGGCCGGGCATGTTGGCGCACAGCCGCATGTTGGCGAGGATCGTCAGGCCCTCGATGTAGGAGTCCGCGTGCGCCCGCGGGCCGGAGAGCGCCAGCCAGCCGACCCGGTAGCCGGCCGCGCGGTAGGCCTTGGACATGCCGTTGAAGGTGAGGGTGAGCAGGTCGGGGGCGACGGCGGCGGTGGGGATGTGGGTCGCGTCGTCGTACAGGATCTTGTCGTAGATCTCGTCGGAGCAGATGAGGAGGTTGTGGCGGCGGGCGATGTCGGTGAGGCCGCGCAGCACCTCCCTGTCGTACACGGCGCCCGTCGGGTTGTTCGGGTTGATGATCACCAGGGCCTTGGTGCGGTCGGTGACCTTGCGCTCCACGTCGGCGAGGTCCGGCATCCAGTCGGACTGCTCGTCGCAGCGGTAGTGCACGGCGGTGCCCCCGGAGAGGGAGACCGCGGCGGTCCACAGCGGGTAGTCGGGAGCCGGGACCAGCACCTCGTCGCCGTCGTCGAGCAGGCCCTGCATGGCCATCACGATCAGCTCGGAGACGCCGTTGCCGATGAAGACGTGCTCCACGTCCGTCTCCACGCCCAGCGTCTGGTGGTGCATGACCACCGCGCGCCGGGCGGCGAGCAGGCCCTTGGCGTCGCCGTAGCCGTGTGCGTCGCCGAGGTTGCGGAGGATGTCCTCCAGGATCTCCGGGGGGCACTCGAAGCCGAATGCGGCGGGATTTCCCGTGTTCAGCTTGAGGATGCGGTGACCTGCGGCCTCCAGACGCATCGCCTCCTCGAGCACCGGGCCCCGGATCTCGTAACAGACGTTGGCGAGCTTCGTCGACTGGATCACCTGCATGCCGCAACTTTACGGGGGCGTAACGGCGAGCGCCGCGTGTTTTGGGCAACGCGAGGCGTTCGGGTGACGCCCGGCGGGCCCGGGCGTCGAATTAGATCAGTTGTTCGGATTGCGTCGTACGCTTGTCCGTATGTCCGCACCGCACCAGGGGCGGGAACCGCACGGGCCCGGTGGCCCGGGCGACCGCCTCGCACTCCAGGGCTCGCTCTTCGACCAGGGCGAGGACATCGGGCTCGGCACGCTCGCCGGGGTCCGCAGGACCGTGCTCGGCGACGGTGCCTGGATCGACCTGCTGCCGGGCTGGCTCACCGGAGCGGACGCACTCTTCGAACGGCTCGCCGAGGAGGTCCCCTGGCGTGCCGAGCGCAGGAGGATGTACGACGACACGGTCGCGGTCCCGCGCCTGCTCGCCTTCTACGACGCGGACGACCTCCTGCCGCATCCCGTCCTGGAGGAGGCCAGGACCTCGCTCTCCCGGCACTACGCGCCTGAGCTGGGCGAACCCTTCGCCACGGCCGGGTTGTGCCTGTACCGCGACGGCCGGGACAGCGTCGCCTGGCACGGCGACCGCATCGGGCGCGGCTCGCGGGAGGACACCATGGTCGCCATCGTCTCCGTGGGCGCGCCCCGCGACCTGCTGCTGCGCCCACGCGGCGGCGGCTCCTCGATCCGCCGCCCGCTCGGCCACGGCGACCTGGTCGTGATGGGCGGCTCCTGCCAGCGCACCTGGGAGCACGCGATCCCCAAGACCGCGCGGGCCGCCGGGCCGCGCATCAGCATCCAGTTCCGGCCGCGCGGGGTGCGCTGACACGGTTTCCCCGCGGGCCGCGGCTTCCCGGGGCGCTCGCCCGTCCGGGGCACGCGCCCCGGGCGGCGTGTTATGCCGCCGTTACGGCCGGCGTGGCAGGGTCGTGCCGGGCGGAACGCCGGGGCGTGCGGGCATGCGGGGCATGCGGGCGTGCAGGGACGGGAAGGGGCGGAGCGCGTGCGGGTACTGGTCGTCGAGGACAGCGTCGAACTGCTGGAGATCGTGGCGCAGGGGCTTCGCGAGCAGGGCTTTGCGGTGGACGTGGCGCTGGACGGCGCCGAGGCGCTTGAGCGGACCGCCGTCAACCGCTACGACGTCGTCGTCCTGGACCGCGACCTGCCCCGGGTGCACGGCGACGACGTCTGCCGCGCGGTGGTCGAGGGCGGCGGGCACGCCAAGGTGCTCATGCTGACCGCGGCGGCGACCATCGACGACCGGGTCGCGGGCCTGAACCTGGGCGCGGACGACTACCTGCCCAAGCCGTTCGCCTTCGCCGAGCTGGTGGCCCGCATCCAGGCCCTGGGCCGGCGGGCCCATCCGGCGCTGCCTCCCGTGCTCTGCCACGCCGACGTCATCATGGACACGGCACGCCGCACCGCCACCCGCGCGGGGCGGCCCCTCGCGCTCACCGGCAAGGAGTTCGGGATGCTCCAGGTGCTGCTCGGGGCGCGCGGCGCGGTGGTCACCAGTGAGGAGTTGCTTGAGAGGGTATGGGACGCGCACGCCGACCCCTTCACGAACACGGTCCGCACCACGCTGTCGCGGCTGCGCCGCAAACTGGGCGGCCCGGAGCTGATCGAGACGGTCACGGGCGCGGGGTACCGGCTGCGGTGAGCGGGCCGCCCCTGGCGCGCCGTGTCGGCCGGGCCCGGTTCCCGGGATCGCTGCGGCTGCGGCTGACCGCGGTGTACGGCGGCCTCTTCCTGATCGCCGGTACGGCCCTGCTGGCCATCACCTACGGTCTGGTGGCCCGGCAGATCGGCGCCCGCGCCGCCCGCCTGCCGAGGGTCGACGAGCTGCGCGTACCGGCGCCCGCGCTGCGGCGCTTGCTCGGCGCCGGCCGCGGCGAGACCCTGCGGGCCATCAGGGACGCCCAGCAGGGCGAGCGCGCCAACGCCCTGCACGAGCTGATGACGCAGTCCGCCATCGCCCTGGCCTTCATGACCCTGATCGCCGTCGTCCTCGGCTGGGTGCTCGCGGGCCGGGCACTGCGCCCGCTGCGTGAGATCACGGCAACCGCCCGGCGGCTTTCCACCCACAACCTGGACGAGCGGATCAACCTGGAGGGCTCCGGCGGCGAGCTCAAGGACCTCGCGGACACCTTCGACGGCATGCTGGCGCGGCTGTCGGCCGCCTTCGAGGCCCAACGGAGGTTCGCCGCGAACGCCTCGCACGAACTGCGCACTCCGCTGACGGTGCAGCGCGCCGCCATCGACGTCGCCCTCGCCAACCCCACCGAGGCGTCGCTGCGCACCATGGCGCTGCGGCTGCGCGCCGCCACCGAGCGGCACGAGCACGTGATCGAGAGCCTGTTGACGCTGGCCCGCAGCCAGAGCGGTGTGGACCGCTGCGAGAGCGTCGACCTGGCCGCGGCGGCCGGGGCCGCGCTGGCGGGCGCGGCCGCCGAGGTGCGCGGACGGGAGTTGCGGGTCGAGCGCGGCCTGGAGCCGGCGGTGCTGTTCGGCGACCCCGTCCTGATCGAGCGGCTCGCCGTCAACCTGGTGCAGAACGCGACCCGGCACAACCTCGACGGCGGCTGGCTGGGCGTGACCACCCGCGATGACGGGCACCGTGTCACCCTCCGGGTCGTGAACTCGGGCCGCGAGCTGCCGCGGGAGACGGTCGCGGAGTTGTTCAGGCCGTTTGGCAGGATGGACCAGGACCGGGTGGCCTCCGGACGTTCGGGGCCCGGCCGGGAGCCGGTCGCGGGGCGCCCGGGGGAGCGGGCGGCACCGGGTCCTGCGGAGGCGGACCGGGTGCCGCCCGGGTCCGCGGGGGCGGCGGGCGGTGCGCCGTCCGTGGCGGCGGCGCCGGCCGGCGCCGGGCTCGGACTGTCGATCGTTGCCGCGATCGCCGCGGCGCACGGCGGCACCTGCACCGCCCGGGCCCGTGCGGGCGGCGGTCTGGAGGTGTCCGTGTCCCTGCCCACCGGCGGCGGGCCGCGGCACCCGGGCCACCTGCTGCCCCACCGCCAGTCGGGCGCCGGCCACCGGGAGCGGCCGGTGCCGCCCGTGCCGGCGGTGCCGCCGTCGCCCCCGGTACCGCCGGCCAGGACCTGAGCCCGGTACCGCCGGCCCCGGGCCCGAGCCGACCGGGCCGGGGGTCGTCGGCGGGGGCGGCCGGGGGCGGGACGGTCGGATCGAGCGGCCGCCGGGGCCGGCGAGGGCCGGCGAGGGGCGTCGAGGTCATACGGTCGCCCGGTGCACCTGCCGGTGCACACGTTTGACTCCCACACCCGGTTCAGGCGCCCGGTCCGCGCGCCGGGCCCGCACGCCCGGCCCGCGTTCTCGGCTCACCCGCCCGGCCCGCACAGCGGCTCTGCCCCTCCGGCCCACCCGCCCGGCGCTCAGACGCTGGACCGGGCGCCGTCCTGCCCGCCGGGCAGGTCCCGGACGTGCGGCAGGTCCCCGAAGTGCTTGCGGAACTCCTTGCGCAGTTCCTTGAGGTCCTTCGCGTCGAGGTCCTTCGAGCCGAGTTCCCTGCCGAGCCGCTTGCGCAGCTTCTTGCGCACGTCCCCGGCGAGCGCCCGGGGCGGGTCGCTGACGGTCCGCGCCGTGCGCGTGTCGCCGTCACGGGTGCCGGTCACGGTGACCGAGTCGCCCGTCCCGACGTCCTTCGCCGCGGCGCGGCCGGACTTCTCGGTGGCGATCCTGGTGTCCTTCGCCAGGGTCCAGGTCCACTGCGTGCCGTCCGCGCTGCGCACCGTGAGGGTGCTGCCCGAGGCCGACACCACCTTGCCGCTCTGGACGTCACGGGTGGTCAGCCTGCCGGTGTCCGGGTCCTGCGCCACCGACTCGCTGTGCAGCACCCGCGGCACGTCCGGGGCGGCCGGGGCCTTGGGCGAGCCGTCGGACGACGACGGGGCCGGGGCCGGGCCCGCGCCGCCGGTCGACGCGCTCGCCGTCGCGGCGAACGCGACACCACCCGCACACAGCACGGTGGCTCCGGCCAGGGCCAGGGTCCGCTTGTCCATGGCGCATCCTCTCTGTGGTTCGGATACCGGCCAGCATGACGGACGGCGCCTAACACGGGTGTTACGCGCGGGCGCCCGTGGAACGGATCGTCCGCCCCGCCAGTACGTCCGTGCGCCGCCCGTCCTCGATCACGAAACGGCCGTCGATCAGCACGTACGGGATGCCGGTCGGCAGGGTGCGCGGGGCCGCGAAGGTGGAGCCGGCCGCAACGGTGTCCGGATCGAAGAGCACCAGGTCGGCGCGGTGGCCCTCGCGCACCAGACCGCGGTCGGCGAGCCGCAGCCGTGCGGCGGGGCGCCCCGTGAGGTGCGCGACGCACTCCGGGAGGGAGAGGACGCCCAACTCGCGGACGTAGTGGCCGAGGTAGTGGGGGAAGGTGCCGTAGGCGCGCGGGTGCGGCTTGTCGCCCTGGAGGATGCCGTCCGAGCCCCCGGTGTGCACCCGGTGCCGCATGATCTGCCGGACGTTCTCCTCGTGGCCGACGTGCTGGAGGATCGTCGTCCCGAGCCGGTCGTCGAGGAGCAGCCGGCGGGCGGTCGTCCAGGGGCTCTCCCCGCGCAGCCCAGCCGACTCGCGGACCGTGCGGCCCACGTAGGCGGCGAGCGCCGGGTCCCGGACGCCGGAGATCTCGATGGCGGCCCAGTCGATCGGCACACCGTGGCAGCCGTCCGAGCCGGTCACCTCCACGTGGTGGCGGATCCGCTCGGCGGTGCCGTCGTCGCGCAGCCGGGCCGTGATCGCCTCGGGGCCGCCGACCGAGGCCCAGCTCGGCAGCATCGACACCAGGGTGGTGGAGCCGGGCGTGTAGGGATAGGTGTCCAGGCTGATGTCGGCGCCGTCCGCGAGGGCCCGGTCGAGCAGGGCGAGCAGCTCGGGCGCGCGGCCCTCGTTCACCTCGAAGTTCATGGTGGCGTGCGCGAGGTGCAGCGGGCAGTCCGCCTCGCGGGCGAGGGCCACCATCTCCTCGTACGCCTTGAGGGCGCCCGCCCCGTAGGAGCGGTGGTGCGGGCAGTAGTAGCCGCCGTGTGCGGCCACGACGCGGCAGAGCGCGGTGAGTTCCGAGTCCTTCGCGTACATGCCGGGGGTGTAGGTGAGGCCCGAGGACATGCCGACCGCGCCCTCGCGCATCCCCGCGGCGACCAACTGCCGCATCCGGTCCAGCTCGTCGGGCGTGGCCTCGCGGTCGTCCCAGCCGACGGCGAGCATCCGCACGGTGCCCTGGGGGATGAGGTAGGCGGCGTTGACGGCGATCCCCGCGCCGTCGAAGCCGTGGTCCAGGCGGTCCAGGTACTCGCCGACGGAGCGCCAGGTGGGGGTGGTGAGCGGGTCGTCGAGCACGTCGCCGTTCCAGCCGGCGATGGCCTGGCTCACCTCGGCGAGGGTGCGGTCGTCGACGGGCGCGTACGACAGGCCGTCCTGGCCGATGACTTCGAGGGTGACGCCCTGCGCGGCCTTGGCGCTGTGGTCCGGGTCGCGCAGCAGTGCCAGGTCGCTGTGGGCGTGCATGTCGATGAAGCCCGGGGCGAGGGCGAGGCCGTGCGCGTCCAGCGTCCGGCGCCCGCTCAGCCGCGCCCCGCCCGTGCGGATGGCGGTGATCCGCCCACCGTCCAGACCGACGTCGGCCCGGTAGGGGGCACCTCCGGTGCCGTCGACGACGAGGGTGTCCTCAATGACAAGGTCCATGACGGTGCTTTCCGCGCCCAGGGGGCGCAAGGTGGAGGAAGGGGCCGCGCCTGCCGGGACCCGGGGACCGCGGTCGGTGGCCCGGTGGCCGGCGGCGGTGCCCGCAGGCGGACGGGGCTAGAAGAACTAGAAGAAGGTGCGGACGTAGTCCGTGACCGTCCCATCCGCCTCGGTGACCGGGATCAGCGCCCACTTGTCGAACGACGTGCACGGATGCGACAGCCCGAGCCCCACCCAGTCACCGACCCGCAGTCCGGCCTGTGCACCGGTGCGCAGCCAGGCGTGCTGGTCCGAGAGCTTCTCGACCGCCACCGCGGTCGCCGGCCGCTCGGTCGCGCCACTCCCGCCGGCCGCCCTGACCACCTGCGCCTCGGGCAGATCGAGGTCGTACGCGGCGTCCCGCTTCCCGGCGTTCAGGAACGCCTGGTCCGGCGACGGCCGCGAGACCACCTGCGCCCACAGCCGGAACGCCGGGTGCAGCGCACCCTCCTCCGGCACCCGGTTGAACGGGGTCACATGCCGGTAGTGGCCGTCGTCGTGCGACACGTAGGCGCCCGAGCGGAGCAGCTTGCGCACCGGCAGGGAGAGGCCGGGCAACTCGGCGAAGACCTGCGCGACCGAGTCGAACCACGCGCTGCCGCCCGCGCTCAGCACGATCTCGTCCAGTCCCGAACCGCCGAACAGCCCCGCCTCGTCGAAGTCGACCAGCAGCGCCGTCAGCCGCCGCAGCCAGTCGCGCACCCGGTCCGGTTCGGCGTTCGGCACCTCGCCCTCGTAACCGGCGACGCCCACCAGCCGCAGGGTGCCCACCGCGGCCACCGCGTCCGCGACGGCACGGCACTCCGCCTCCGTGCGGGCACCGGTGCGGGCGCCGTCGCCCGCGGCCAGTTCCACGACGACGTCCACCGGGCGCGGGGTGCCGCCCGGCGGGGGGACCGCCTCCTTCAGGACGGCGTCCATCAGCTCGACGCCGCGCACCGAGTCGACGTAGCAGATGAAGCGGAAGCCGGGGTCGGCGGCCAGCTCGGCCGCCAGCCAGGTCAGGGCGGGGGCGTCCACCACCTCGTTGGCGAGGAGGACGCGCGGCACGCCGAACGCGCGCGCCACCCGCACCTGGTGCGGCACCGCGAGCGTGATGCCCCACGCGCCGTGCTCCAGTTGGCGGGCGAAGAGCTGCGGTGCCATCGAGGTCTTGCCGTGCGGCGCGAAGGACAGGCCGTGCCGTTCGGCGTAGGTCTCCATCAGGGTCAGGTTGTGCGCGAGGCGCTCGGCGGACAGCGTCAGGACCGGCGTGGTGAAGCCGCCCGTGAAGAGGTTCCTGCGCTGGGCCGCGAGTTCGCCGACGGTCAGGCCGTCGGCGTCCGGCGGCAGGCCGCGGAAGCGGTGGTCGACGCGCTCGTCGGCGAGGCGTCCTACGGCGTCGCGGACCCTGCGCACGGCGGGGTCCTCGGAGCCCTTCGAGGCGGGGACGGTGTCACCGGCGAGGTGGTCGGACGCCATGGAGCCTCCTGCTTCGTTGCATATCGTGCAACCGTCATTGCGTATGTCGCTCACTGCTGTCTAACATCCGAGCCACGCCGGGTCAACGGAGCCCTCCGCCCCCCACGCCACGGCGGAGCCAGACGAGCGAGGAGCCCGACCACTGTGACCCCCTGTGGAGCCGCAGAACCAGAGCGCCCGCGGGACGAGCGCCCCGGCGCCGTTCCGGCCGGCGCCGCCCGCCCGGTCCCGTCCGGCGCCGCCCGCCTCGACCTCGTCACACTCGGCGAGTCGATGGTCACCTTCCTGCCCCGGGAGCCGGGCGGGCTGGCCGACGTGGCGTCCTTCGAACGGGGCATCGGGGGCGCCGAGTCCAACGTGGCCTGCGGTGTCGCCGGCGCGGGGCACAGCGCGAAGTGGGTGGGCCGGGTCGGTGCCGACGGCTTCGGGCAGCACCTGGTGGAGAGGATCGCCTCGTACGGTGTCGACACCGGCGATGTGCAGTACGACCCGCACCGTCCGACCGGCATCTACTTCCGCACGGCGGGGGAGCGCGCGCTGTCCCGTTCCGCGCCCGCAGTCCCCGCACGGCAGGGGCCGCCCGCCGCGCCGTTCGCCGAAGTCGTCTACTACCGCGCCGGATCCGCCGCGTCCGCCATGTCGCCGGCGAACATGCCGGGCGACGTCCTGCGCTCCGGTCGGATCCTGCACCTCACCGGCATCACGGCCGCACTCTCCGCGGACTGCCTAGCCCTGCTGGACGACCTCACGGCACCGGGCACCGGCCCGGGGGGCCGGGCAGGCGGGCACCGCCCGCTGCTCTCCTTCGACGTCAACTACCGCGTCGGCCTGTGGCGTGACGCCGAACGGGCCGGAACCACGCTGCTCGGTCTCGGGCGCCGCTGCGACCTGGTCTTCGTCGGCGAGGACGAGGCCGAGGCCGCCTGGGGCGTCACCGGGGGGCCCGCCGCCGTCCGCGCGGTGCTGCCCGAGCCGCGGACGCTCGTCGTCAAGCAGGGTGCCACCGGCGCCACCGTCTTCCACCGGGCGGCCCTCGGCGTCCACCGCCCCGATGCCGTCCGCCGCCCCGGCACCGCGGACAGCTCCGGCACCGCGGACAGCCCCGGCGCCGCGGACAACCCGTGCGGCGGCGCGTCCGCGGAGTCCGCCCCCGTGCGCGACACCGTCACCTTCGTCCCGGCCCTGCGCGTCGACGTGGTCGCCGAGGTCGGCGCGGGCGACGCCTTCGCCGCCGGGTTCCTCTCGGGCACCCTGCGGGGCCTGCCGCTGCGGGACCGGATCCGGCACGGGCACCTCATGGCGGCTGCCGCGCTCACCGTCGCCGGCGACCTCGGCCCCCCGCCGGGGCGCCCCCGCGCCGACCGGCTGGCCGCACTGGACGAAGCGGCGTGGGGGAGACTTCGACTCGGCCCCGGCTGGACGGAGGCGCTCGACGCGCCCGGCACCGGCCTTCCCGGACGGGACGCGGGGGCCGACGAGGAGGTGCCCGCGCCATGAGCCAGACCGTCGACCGCGCGCTGAGCATCCTGCCCCTGCTCGCCGAGGGGCCCGCCGACCTCGGCAGGGTCGCCGAGCGCCTGGGCGTGCACAAGTCCACGGCCCTGCGGCTGCTGCGCACCCTGCACGAACACGGCCTGGTCTACCGCCAGTCCGACCAGCGCTACCGCCTCGGTGCCCGGCTCTTCGCCCTCGCCCAGCAGGCCGTGGAGAGCCTGGACGTCCGCGAGATCGCGCACCCGCACCTCGTCGACCTCAACGAGAGGTGCGGCCACACCGTGCACCTCGCCGTCCACGAGGAGCACGAGGTGCTGTACATCGACAAGGTGGAGAGCCGCTACCCGGTCCGGATGTACTCGCGCATCGGCAAGCCGGTCGCCATCACCGTCGCCGCGGTCGCCAAGCTGCTGCTCGCCGACCTGCCCGAGACCGAGCGCAGGGCCCTGGCGCAGCGGCTCGACTACCCCATGTACACGTCCCGTTCGACGCCGAACGCCACCGCCTTCCTCAAGGAGCTGGCGACCGTGCGCGAACAGGGCTGGGCCACCGACCTCGGCGGCCACGAGGAGTCCATCAACTGCATCGGCGCGCCCGTCATCGGTGCGGACGGCAGGGCCGTGGCCGCCATGTCGGTGTCCGCACCGAACGTCGTGGTGACGGCCGAGGAACTGCTCACCCTGCTGCCGCTGGTGCGCCGCACCGCGGACGCCATCAGCCGGGAGTACTCGGGCCGCACCGGCTCGGGTCCCCTCCCGGACCGGGCCTTGGCCGCGTCCCCCGCGGCCGCGTCGCCCGCCCCACCCCACGCACACCCCACCGAGGACCACCCATGACCCAGAAGACCGCCCTCACCCCCGCGACCCACACCACCCCGCCCGCGAAGTTCTCCCACGGCGTCAGGAAGGGCAACATCCTCCAGGTCGCCGGCCAGGTCGGCTTCCTGCCCGCCGCCGAGGGCGTGCCGCCCACCCCCGCAGGGCCCACCCTGCGCGAGCAGACGCTCCAGACCCTCGCCAACGTCAAGGCGATCCTCGAAGAGGGCGGCGCGAGGTGGGACGACGTGATGATGATCCGCGTCTACCTCACGGACGTCGACCACTTCGCGGAGTTCAACGCGATCTACAACGGCTACTTCGAGGAGCAGAACCTGGTGGAGCCGCCCGCCGCCCGCACCACCGTCTACGTGGGGCTGCCCAAGGGCCTGCTCGTCGAGATCGACGCGCTCGCCGTGCTGGACTGAGCCGGCCGGCCGGCCCGCTCACCGCGGCCGCAGACCACACCCATGACACGGCGCGGCGCCGACCCACGGCGCCGCGCCGCGATGCACCCTGCCCATCCTCCGAAAGCCAGATGGAATCACGAGGTCCCCCATGCCGCTGTCCACCCCTGTGCTGGCCGCCGGGCCCGCGCCGCAGACCCCACCCCACACGGGTGGCCTGCTGCTCCTCATCGACGGTACGCCCGGCCTGCTGACGATCGCCGCGCTCGGCATCCTCCTGCTGCTCTTCCTGATCATCAAGATCAGGTTGCAGCCCTTCGTCGCGCTGCTCGCGGTCTCCATAGCCGTCGGCCTCGCGGCGGGCCTGTCCGTCACCGAGCTGTTCGGCACCGTTCAGAAGTCGGACGCGGTCTCGCTGATCGAGTCCGGCATGGGCGGCACCCTCGGCCATATCGCGATCATCATCGGCCTGGGCACCATGCTCGGCGCGGTGCTGGAGGTCTCCGGCGGCGCCGAGGTGCTCGCGGGACGCCTCATACGCCTCTTCGGCGAGCGGCGCGCCCCGCTCGCCATGGGCCTGACCGGCCTGATATTCGGCATACCGGTCTTCTTCGACGTCGGCATCTTCGTCCTCGCGCCGCTCGTCTACGCGGCCGCCAAGCGGTCCGGCAAGTCGATCGTCCTGTACGCCATGCCGCTGCTGGCGGGCCTGTCCATGACCCACGCCTTCCTGCCGCCGCACCCGGGCCCCGTCGCCGCCGCCGCACTGCTCCACGTCGACCTCGGCTGGATCATCCTGATGGGCGTCGTCTGCGGACTGCCGGCCGTGCTCGCCGCCTGGGTCTGGTCCGCGTGGATCGGCCGGCGGATCTTCGTGCCCGTGCCGCAGGACATGGCCGAGGCCGCCGAGGAGTCCCGGCAGGCGCTGGTCGCCGAGCAGCGGGCCGCGGGCGTCGCCCCCCAGGAGAAGCCCGTGCCGCTCGGCACCGTGCTCGCCATCATCGGCACCCCGCTGGTGCTGATCCTGCTGGCCACCTTCTCCTCCATCGTCTTCGACCCCTCCACCGGACGCTCCGTGGTGGAGTTCCTGGGCCATCCCTTCGTGGCGCTGACCCTGGCGCTCGGTCTCGCCTACTGGCTGCTCGGTCTGCGCCGCGGCTGGTCGCGGCAGTCCCTGGAGACCGTGTCGACCGCCTCGCTCAAGCCGGTCGGCAACATCCTGCTGGTGGTCGGCGCGGGCGGGATCTTCGGCGCCGTCCTCAAGGGCAGCGGTGTCGCCCAGGCGCTCTCCGACACCTTCCACGACGTGGGCCTGCCGGTGATCGTGCTGGCGTACCTGATCTCGCTCGTGCTGCGCGTCGCGCAGGGCTCCGCGACCGTCGCCATCGTCACCACGGCGGGCATCGTCTGGCCGCTGGTGGAGCACGGCGGGCACTCGCAGGCGTTCGTCGCGCTGGTGATCATGGCCATCTCGGCGGGCTCCATCTTCGCCTCGCACGTCAACGACGGCGGGTTCTGGATGGTCGCCAAGTACTTCGGCATCAGCGAACGCGACACCCTCAAGACCTGGACGGTCCTGGAGTCCGTGCTGTCGGTCGCCGGCTTCGTGATGGCGGCGGTGGTGAGCCTCTTCGTCTAGGCACGGGGGAGTGGCGCCCGGGGCCGTGGGCGCCCGCCGTGGGCGCCGTGCGCCTGACCGGCCCGACTGTCGCGAACACAGGTTCGTCGTCCATACTGCCCGCCGTGGAGCAGCGCAAAGATCTGAAGATCCAGCCAGTGCAGGTCGCCTCGACTGATCCTGCGTTCATCTCCGGCCTCATGTCCTCCGGCCGCGACGAGCCCGGGGACCCGGGGGACGTCGCCGTCACGGACCAGGTGGAGCAGGACGACGCGGTGGCGACCGCGGACGCCGACGGTCCGAGGACCGCGGGGAAGGAGGACGCTCCCGCAGAGGAGGACGCTCCGGTGCAGGATGCCGGGGCCGAGGGCCCCGCGAGCCCCGGGAAGGGCGAGACGGCAGAGGGCGCCGGGACCGGTGCGGCCTCGGAGGACTCGGAGGCCGCCGACTCCGCCGACTCCCCGGGCGCAGTGGATGTGGCGGAGGACGAGGAGCAGGGCGCCGCGGACGGCGACGGCAAGCCGTCGTTCGAGGCCGCCGACCGCCGCGGCTCGATCACGCTGAACGCCGAAGGGGTCCGGTTCACGCTGGACGACCAGGCCGCCGACTGGACCTGGGACGAGATCGGCGCGGTCGAGTACGAGACCTCCCGCTTCGGCCGCCGGCTCACCGTCACGGCCCACACCCCTGACCGCCGCTGGTACCCGGCGGAGGTGCAGGCCCCGGACAGGGGAACCCTGAAGGAGTGGACGGCCCGGCTCGACGAGGTCCTCGACGCCTACTTCGAAGACGAGGACGAGGCCGAGGACGAGGAGGAGACGTCGCAGACGACTGATCCGGCGGGGACGACTGATCCGGCGGGGACGACGGAGTCGGCGGGGACGACGGAGGCCGCCGAGCAGGCCGAGCAGGCCGAGCACGGTGAGCAGGCCGGGGAGCCCGCCGAGCCGGAGGCCGGCTCGGACGCCGGGGAGCCTGCGGGCGGGACCGGGCCCTCGGACGGGGAGAAGCCGTCCGCGAAGGAGAAGTCCACGGCCAAGAACTGACCCCGGCCGCCACCGGTGGCGAACAGCGCGCGCACTTCCCCGCGCCCCTGACCAGGGCGCCGCCCCGCAGGGGCGCGGGGAGTCGCGCGAACGGCCAGGACGGGGCCCGCGCGTCGCCACCCCCCGAGCGGGTGGCCCGCGCGTCGCCCGCCGCCGGCACCACCGCCCCACCGCCCACGGGGCCCCGGCCGCCCGGCCGGCATCCGCCGGGCATCCGCCCGGCACGCGGGGCGCGCCCCGCCAGGTGCGCACCGGAACCACTCACGCATGCCCCCTTGTGCACCCACCGATCTTTCGCTTTCTTGATGCGCATGGCGGAGACAGCGGACAACGCAGGCACGGCACCGGGCTCAGCACCAGGCACGCCACCGGGCACCGGAGGGGGAGCGGACACCACGGCACGGGCGTCCGGTGCGACCGGTCTGCGCAAGGCCAGTTGGAAGCACATCGGCCCGGGCATCGTCGTCGCCGCGACCGGCGTCGGGGCGGGCGACCTGGTCGCCACGCTGATCGCCGGCTCCAAGTTCGGCTACACCCTGCTGTGGGCGGCGGTCGTCGGCTGCCTGGTGAAGATCTCGCTGGCGGAGGCGACGGGCCGCTGGCACCTGGCGACCGGCCGCACGATGTTCGACGGCTGGCGCTCACTCGGTCGCTGGACCTCGGTCTACTTCGGCATCTACGTGGTCGTCTGGGGCTTCGTGTACGGCGCCACGGCGATGTCGTCCACCGCGCTGCCGCTGGCCGCGCTCTTCCCCGGCATGCCGGGCGGGCTGAAGACGTTCGCGATCGCGGCCGGACTGATCGGCCTCGTGCTCGTCTGGTTCAACCGCTACCACCGCTTCGAGAAGCTGATGACGGTGCTGATCGGCATCAAGTTCCTCATCGTGGTGTACGTGGCGATCCGCGTCGTGCCGGACCTGCCGGCCGCGTTCGCCGGCCTGGTGCCCGTCCTGCCGGACGGCTCGTTCCTCTACACCCTCGGCCTCATCGGCGGCGTCGGCGGCACGATCACCATGGCGGCGTACGGCTACTGGGTCAACGCGAAGGGCTGGACCGACTCCTCGTGGATGAAGGTGATGCGGCTCGACAACCGGGTCGCCTACCTCACCACCGGAGTCTTCGTGGTCGCGATGCTGATCGTCGGCGCCGAACTGCTGCACGCCTCGGGCATCGCCCTCGCCTCCGGCGACAGGGGTCTGGTCGACCTCTCCGACATCCTGGAGAGGCGCTTCGGCACCTTCACCGCCAAGCTCTTCCTGATCGGCTTCTGCGCCACCTCCTTCTCCGCCCTGATCGGTGTCTGGCACGGCGTCTCGCTGCTCTTCGCCGACTTCGTCGAGCGGCTGCGCAGCGGCAGCGAGTCCCGCGCCGAGGAGGTCGCATCCGGCGCCCGCGAACACACCCGGCCCTTCCGCGCCTACCTGCTCTGGCTGACCTTTCCGCCGATGGCGCTGCTCTGGCTGAACCAGCCCTTCGGACTGGTCGTCGTCTACGGCGTGCTGGGCGCGTTCTTCATGCCGTTCCTGGCGCTGACCCTGATCTGGATGCTGAACACCTCCCGTACGCCCGGCGCGTGGCGCAACGGCATCCTCAGCAACTCCATGCTCGCCATCGGCGGCCTGCTGTTCGTGGTGCTCTGCGTCCAGCAGGTGCGCGAGCTGCTCTGGTAGGCCCGCCCGTGCCCGCCGGACCCGTCGGCCTGTGGACCCGTCGGCCCCGCCGGACCCGCGCCGGGCCGCCCGCGGAGGAGCCGTACGAGAAGGCCCCGGGCGCGCCCGCAGCGCCGCCGGAGAACGGCGGCGCTGCGGACCGTGGGGGGTTGGAGAGTGGTCTGTGGGAGGTCAGGCGAGTGCGTGCACGTGCGCGCCCACCGCGTCGGACCAGGCGTTGCCGGACGCGGCGTCCCAGTTGGTCGACCAGGTCATCGCGCCGCGCAGGTCCGGATAGGTCTTGTCGGGCTTGAAGGAGCCGCAGCCGGTGCCCTTCGTCAGGCAGTCCAGGGCGTCGTTGACGACACCCGGGTCGACGTAGCCGCCGCCGGCCGCGCTGGTCGACGCCGGTACGCCCAGGCCCACCTGGGAGGGCGCGAGGCCGTTCTCCAGTTGGATGCAGGCGAGCGCGGTCAGGAAGTCCACCGTGCCCTGGCTGTAGACCTGCCCGTCGCAGCCCAGCATCGAACCGCTGTTGTAGTACTGCATGTTGACGACGGTCAGGATGTCCTTGATGTTCAGCGCCGTCTTGAAGTACTCGTTGTCCGGCGACTGCATGTCGACGGTCTGCGGTGCCATCGTCACGACGAGCCCGCTGCCCGCCTCCTGACCCAGCGACTGGAGGGCCTTGGACATGTAGGTGGAGTTGAGGCCGTTCTCCAGGTCGATGTCGACACCGTCGAACCCGTACGTCTGCATCAGCGTGTGCACCGAGTCGGCGAAGGCCTGCGCGGAGGCGTCGTCGGTGACGCTCACCGTGCCGTTCGCACCGCCGATGGAGATGACGACCTTCTTGCCGTCCGCCTGCTTGGCGGCGACGTCGGCCTTGAACTGGTCCTCCGTGTAGCCGCCGAGACCGGACGAGTCCACGGAGAAGGACACCGCGCCGGGCGTCGCGGTGGCGTCCGCGAAGGCCACGGCGATGATGTCGTACTGGTCGGACACGTCGGAGAGCTTCTGGACGGTCGCGCCGTTGTCGAAGTTCTGCCAGTAGCCGGTCACGGCGTGCGCGGGCAGGTCCGCCGCGGCGGACGCCTTGCCGGCGACCGGGTGGGCGCCGGCCGCGTCCGCACGGTCGGTGGCGAGCCCGGTGAGGGTCAGGGAAGCGGCCGCGACGGCCGCGGCCACCATGGCCGACCAGGTCCTCTTGCGTCTGCTGGGGGTGGTGCTCGGGTCGTTGGGGTCCGATACGCGGTCCACTGCGGCCTCCTGTGGGGGGAAGGTCATACGGGTGGTACGGCAGGAGCGGGAAGCGCCTGTGGGGGTTTGCGCTACGAAACGGTGGCCACCGCTGGCGTACAACGCTGGTTCAGACCAATAGAGTTGTCAAGACCTCTGGAAGAGGACCGTCCTTCTCGGGGGCCGCGCCGGCCTCGCCCTGGGCTGCCGCTTCACGCGGCGGACCGCTGCCACCGGTCGGCGGCCCAGCCGACGGTGCAGCCGGCGAGCAGCGCCGCGTTGGACAGCCACAGCCCCAGCGCGTCGGAGCCGGGCCGGTCCCACTGCATGGACAGGGCCAGGAGCTGGCCGCACACCGGCACCGCACAGGCCGCCACCGCGTGCCGGGCGGGCGCCTCGCGGTACGGCTCGGGATGCAGCCGCGCCGCGGCCCAGGTGGCGAGCGCCACGCACACCAGGTTGGGCAGGTGCACCAGCAGCAGCGCCGAGGCGAACGAACGGGTTCCCCCGGGGCCGACGAACGTCTGGTACACCAGCGTCACCTGGAGGTACTCGGTGGCGATCAGCACCACGATGCCGGCCGCCCAGGCGCGTGCGAAGGCGAACACCCCTGCGCCGCGCTCCCCTGCGCCCGGTCCGGGCCCCGAGGCGCCCGGACCGGTACGGAAGTCCGCACGCGGTCCCGTGCGCGACCAGTCGCGGTGCCAGTCGGGCTGTCGCGGGGGGCGTGACATCAGGTGCCTCCGAGTGCCTGGACGAGGAACAGCGTGGCGAACCCGGCCGTGCCCAGCGAGCAGCCGCCCACCAGCGCCAGGCACTGGAGCACCGGCGACCAGTTGCCGCGGCCCGCGATGGTCGCGGTGCGCGCCGGGTCGCGCGGGTCGTAGGCGACGGTGACGACCGTGCCCTTCGCCATGGACCACCCGGCCAGGTCCTCGAACTCGACCGTCTCGCCGTCGGCGGTGCGGAAGGCGAAGAAGTGCCGGGTGGCGTCCGAGCGGTTGTACGGCTCCCGCTCCACGCGGACGCACGACCCCGTGGTGCGGGCGCCGCGGCGCAGCATGCGCGCCACCGTCACCAGGCGCCGGGCGTACTTGGCGGTCAGCGCCCCGAAGAACACCGCGAGCAGTCCGAAGAGGAGCAGTCCTCCGCCGGGCACGTGCATGATCAGTGCACCTCGATGGAGTCGACGATCCTCTTCAGGTCCGCGTCCGGGAGCGTGCCCTTGCGGGCGTCGACGCGGACCGCGAACGTCCTGTCCTTCGAGTCGAGGCCGGTGAGGATCACCCCCTCGATCCGGGTGCCCTTCGGGGGCGTGCGGTCCTCGCCGGTCGAGCCGAACTCGAAGTCGATGCGCCGGGCGTCGCCGGTCCCGGCCAGCTTCACCTTCCTGGTGCTCCTGATCGTCGAGCCCAGTTGGATCCCGGCCTCGGCGGCGATCGCGGCGTCCTCGGCGGTGTCGGCCCGGGTGAAGCCGAGCTGGATGGTGATCAGGGAGACGGTGACGCCGTGCTCGGTGCGCTCGGCGGCCGCGGCGTTGTACTTGCTGCGCTCGCCCGCGGTCTGGACGGTGTACCCGCCGGAGCCGGAGCCCGCCTTCGGGTACGACACGCTGACGCCGCTGGTGGCCAGCGTGCCCCAGCCGTCCGGCACCGAGCCCGCGGCCGGGGAGCCGCCCTTCTGCCCGCCGCAGCCGCTCAGGGCGAGCACGGCGGCGCACAGCCCGGCGAGGACGGCGCCGGACCTCGGCGGCACGCGTCCCGTGCCGTGCGCGGCCAAGGGCGCACGGGTGCTCGTTCGGGTGGTGGTGGGGGTGCTGGTCATGGCTGCTGGCTCCTGTCGCCCCTGGTGGCCGGTCGCTGGAAGCTTGCCCGGGATCGTCGCGTCGGCACCGGTCGGGGCATCCTTTTGCGTCATTTCGCACAGTAGCTGTAGGGCAGGTACGCACGCTGACCGCCGTGGGGCGCGCCCAGGAACTGTGCGTCGTTCAGCATCTCCTCCTTCTTCTCGGTGCTCACCGAGAAGCCGAGGCTGAGGCCCAGGTTCAGTTCGAAGCCGTACTCCGCCGCGTCGGTCCGGCCGGTGTACAGCGTCCTGCTCGACTTGCCCTTGTCGAAGAGGAGCTGCCCGAAGGGGTCGTCGCTGCCCGGCCGCTTCGTCGGGGCGTGGTCGCCGAACATGTAGGTGAACGGGGCGGCGTTGTCGCCCGAGCCGTCCAACCAGGTCTGGGCGACGGCGCGGTCCTTGTCGCCGGCCGGGCCCGGGTCGAAGCTGACCGAGTTGGTGACCACCCGGATGCCGGTCGTGCTGTCGCCGCCCTTGGCGCTGCCGCTGCCGCCGCGCTTGTCCTTGCCGTCCTTGCCGTTGTCGCCGCCGGCCGAGGCGCCGTCCTTCTGGCCGCCCTGCTCCACCGTGCGGGTCATGTCGATGCGGATCAGCTTGCCGGTCTTCTTGTCCTTGGTGACCGTGATGGTGCCGGTCTGGGTGGTGTTCGCGGAGAAGTCGCCGCTGATGGGGCCGGCGTTGTAGCCCACCTTGGTGCCGTAGTCGATCGACGCGGAGTAGGTGTACGACTTGGTGTTGCTGTACTTGTTGTCGGTCCAGGTCGCCTCGGGGGAGAACTTGAAGTTGCCGCCGAGGGAGGCGCTGAGCTTCTTCTCGTCGCCGGCGGACAGCTTCATCCCGCCCGCCGCGGAGAGGTCGATGCCGATCTTGCCGTAGGTGATCTGCCGGTTGTCGCCCAGTGCCTGCTTGACCCGCTTCTCGGTGTCCTCCTCGTCCTTGAGGGGGCCGGTGCCGAACAGGTAGAGGAGGCCGTCGCCGAGGCTGGTGTCCGCGCCGCCGGGGGACTCCCGCCGCATCTTGTACATCTGGAGCTTCTCGATGTCGTCGCGGAACTTCTGCGCCTCCTCGGGGCTCTGGAAGACCCAGGTGTCACCGTTGGTCACCTTGACGCCGGCGCCCAGCTCCACCTTGTCGGAGCCGAACTTGCCGACCTTGGCGCCCGGCTTCCAGTCCTTCTTGGCGGCCACCGAAGCGGCGTCCGTGAAGGTCAGGTAGACCAGCTCGTCGCGGTCGTCGACCTTTCCGTCGTGGTTGACGTCGGTGTTGGCCTTGAAGTGCTGCTCCTGGAAGCCGTATTCGTTGCCGATCTCGAAGAACAGGATCTTGGCCTTGGAGCCCGCCTTGTCGGTGATCGAGGAGATCTGGCAGAGCGGCGGCTCGAAGTCCGTGTCCGTGAGCGGGACGCCGTCCGGGGGCTTGCCGGCGCCGCAGTCCTCGCCGAGCACCCGGCAGACCTCGGACCTGAACCTGTCGGCGACCGACCGGCCGACGTCGGTGGCCATCAGCGAGGTGACGACGGCCGCCATCACGATGACCGCACCCACGTACTCCATGGCCGAGGCGCCCCGGTCGTCCCACCTGCGCCCCGCTCCGCCGTCCGGACCGCCGATGCCCGGCGGCGCGCCGCCGCCGTCCCCCTTGAGCATGGGTCCGCCCCCCTCTGAGAAACCCGCGTACCCCGGCTGACGCCCGGACAGTAGCCGGACGGGACGGGGCCGGCATGGGTCCGTGGGCCCACGGGCAGGCCCAAAGGAGCCCGTTCCGGGCCCGATTCCGGCGAATTCCCCGCCCGTTCGGGCCGGGGCGGCACCGGGCACCCGAACTTCCGGTCGCATTTGCCTATCGAATTACTGAAGGCTGTTCGACTCGGTTTTGATCACCCGTTGGGCGGATAGCGTTACCAGGGCGTCCGGCCTGTCCGTCTTTGGTCTGACTTCTCCTCGGGGAGTCGAGTCCCGGGAAAAAGTTCGGTGTTCTCTGCCCCCGATGACGTGGATAAGGTGCTGGGTGCTGGCCGAAGTTGGACGGGGGGAGCGCAAGGTGCCGACTGCAATTGCAGTGACAAGGGCCGATCTGGTGCTGCCGCCGACCGATCAGCAAACGCCCACGGCGGTCGCCCTCCAGCCCCCCGACGAGCAGCCCCTGGAGGCAGCGCTCGCCGAGATGCAGGTGCTCCAGGAGCAGTTCGGATACGTCGTGGTGGTCTACCCGGCCTCGCTCGACGTCGCCTTCGTACGCCGGCTGCACACCGTGCGCTCGATCCTGGAGAGCGACCGGATCGCCCTGGTCGAGTCGGAGCTGCCGCCGCTCGGCGTCGCCGTACTGGTGCGCCAGCTCAGGCAGTTGTCGGTGTGTGACTTCAGCGCGGGCGTGGTCGCGGCCTCGGCCCGGCTGCTCGCGCACTACATCCACGCCGGTGCCCTGCTGAACTCGGTGACCCGCCTCGACCGGGTGCCCGTCAGCCTGAAGTCGCACGCCAAGTCCTGGGTGCCCGGCAGCCAGTTCGGTGTGGTGGCGGGGCCCCAGCCGCAGCTCGTCAGGATCGGCGGCGACGCCCGGCTCACCGGCCCCGAGTACGCCACCCAGCTCACCGTCGCCAAGGGGCAGTTGCAGTCCGACTGGGTGACGGGCACACTCGCTCCCGCCTGGGGGGTGCACGGGGTGCAGGAGGCCGCGCTGCCCGCCGACTCCGCTCGCTGGTGGGGCACGGCGAAGCTGATCGAGTTCGTCGCCCACCTCTCCGACATCTCCGTCATCCACCAACTGGTCTCCTCGGTGCGGCGGGAGCACTGCCACTGGTGCGGCCTCGAACTGATCGGCGACCGCTGCTGCTTCTGCGCCGCCCCGCTCTCCCGGGAGAACCAGAAACGGGCGGCCGGTGTCCCTACCGAGGGGACACCCTCGGCGCCGCCGAGGCCGTAGACCGCGGTGCGGCCGCCCGCCGGCCCCGGTGGCCCCCGGGCAACCGCACCGCGATGCCGCGGCACCCGCCCCCGCGCCCACCACACCGGCCGGCCCCGTGGCCCGACGGCCGGCGATAAAGATCCCAAGAACTCGATACAAGTCCCCGGAACCCGAACGAGGTCGTCTCGCTCATGAATTCACGTCAGCGCCGTGGCGTCATACTTCTGCTCGTCTCCGTCCTGTGCGCATTCGGCGCGTTCGCCGGGGTGGTGTCCGTGATCAGCGACGTGAATTCGAAGGTCGGCCCCGAGGTCACCGCGTATGAGCTCACCGCGGACATCGCCCCGTACACCAGGCTGGACAGCGGCTCGTTCCGCAAGGTGTCCATGCCGAAGCGCTGGCTGTCCGAGACCGCGGTCACCGACCTCTCCCAGATCGACGGGAAGATCGCGGTGACCACCCTGCGCAAGGGCTCGCTGCTCCAGTCCGACATGCTGGTGGACCAGCCGGAGCTGAAGGCCGGCGAGCAGGAGATCGCCATCATGATCGACGCGGAGACCGGCGTCGCCGGCAAGATCACCCCCGGCTCCACGGTGAACATCTACGCCACCTTCGCCGCCCAGAACGACAAGGAGAAAGCGCAGTCCCGGGTCATCGTGCCCAACGCCCGGGTACTCGAAGTCGGCAGGATCACCGCCCTGGAGCCGAAGAACAACGACAGCCAGAGCGAGCCCACCCAGGCCGTGCCCATCACCTTCGCCCTGAACACCCTGAACGCCCAGCGCGTGGCCTACGCGGAGTCCTTCGCCGAGCACGTGCGGCTCGCCCTGGTGGCTCCGGGCAGCGACACGACCATCCCGCCGGGCGACCGCTCCTACACCCTCGACGAGGACCAGTGAGGTTCGGATGACCACAAGGATCCTCCCGGCGGTCGGCGACCCGGACGTGGCCCGCTCGGTCACCACGCTGCTCAGCCAGTTGCCGGACGCCGACCCGGCGGCGCCGGTCGGCGACTCCACCTCCCTGCTCGACACCCTCGCCCGGCTCGCCGGGGAGTCGCTGGAGGAACTGCCCGAGGTGGTCCTCGTGCACGAGCGGATCGGCCCGGTGCCCGCGCTGGAGCTGATCCGCGAGGTCGCCCTGCGGTTCCCCGCGGTCGGCGTCATCCTGATCACCACCGACGCCTCCGCGGGCCTGTTCTCGGCGGCCATGGACTCCGGCGCGCGCGGCCTGGTCGCCATGCCGATCAGCTACGAGGAACTGGCCAGCCGGGTGCAGACCGCCGCCCAGTGGTCGGTGGGCGTCCGCCGCCACCTCGGCAGCGGCGCCGAGGTGTTCACCGGGCCCGGCGGCACGGTCGTCACCGTCTCCGGCGCCAAGGGCGGCGTCGGCACCACCACGACCGCCGTCCAGCTCGCGCTCGCGGCCCGCGCGTCCGGACACACCGTCGCGCTCGTCGACATGGACCTCCAGGCAGGCGACGTCGGCTCCTTCCTCGACGTGCAGTTCCGCAGGTCGATCGTCGACCTCGCCGCCGTCCACGACATCTCCCCGCGGGTGCTCCAGGACGCCGTCTTCGTCCACGACACCGGCATCGTGCTGCTGCTCGCACCGGCCGAGGGCGAGCGCGGCGAGGAGGTCTCGGACCGCACCGTACGGCAGATCATCAGCGCCCTGCGGTCCCGCCACGACGTGGTCGTCATCGACTGCGGCACCCAGCTCGGCGGTGCCAACGCCGCGGCGATCGAGATGGCCGACACGGCCCTGCTGGTGACCACCCCGGACGTGCTCGCGGTACGCGCCGCCAAGCGGATGGTCCGGATGTGGCACCGGCTCCAGGTGCGCAAGGCGGAGGAGACCGTCACGGTCATCAACCGCTACATACGCAACACGGAGATCCAGCCCCCGCTCGTCCAGAAGATCACCGGCACCCAGGTGGCGCCCGTCGCCGTGCCCGCCGGCTTCAAGGAGCTGCAGGGTGTCGTCGACGCGGGCCGGATGCAGGACCTGGAGGCCAGGTCGACCGTGAAACAGGCCCTGTGGGCCCTGGCGGGACAGCTCGGCCTGATCAAGGCTTCGGAGGGCGGTGCGCCCAAGGGCGGACGGCTGCGCGGCAACGACCGCGGCTCGTTCGGACTGCGCCGCAGGGGCGCAGGAGGTAGCGAGGACGGCGGCGCGGGCACAAACCCGGCACGGACACCGAGAACCACGAACGGCTGAGGGGGGAGCGGCGATGAGGGTACCGGACATACCGAGGCGGCTGCGCGACGTCGTCAGGGACGACCGGGGCCAGATCGCGGTGGAGTTCACCGCGATGACCCCGGTCATCCTGGCCACGCTCATCGTGCTCTGGCAGGCCGTGCTCATCGGCTACACCTTCGCGCTGGCCGGCAGCGCAGCGGACCGGGCCGTGCACGCGGGCGCCGAGGCCGATCCGTGGCGGGACCGCAACGCCACCTGTGCCACCGCGGGCGAGCAGGACCTGTCGCCCGCCTGGCGGTCCGGCGCCAGCATCGGATGCACGGTGACCGACGGCGTGGTCAAGGCACACGCCGACCTCAGCGTGCCGCTGCTCTTCCCCGGCTTCGTCGACATGCCGATCACGGTCCCCGGCAACGCCGCGGCCGCGAGGGAGAGCTGAGGATGACCGTGCCGCACACCCACCGGCGCCGCCCGCCGCGCACCCGCCAAGCCCGCCCGCCGCGCACCCGCTGCCTGCCGCGCACCCGGCGCGGTGACCGCCGCAGCGGCGACCGCGGCCAGGTCGCCATCGAGTACGTCGGACTGCTGCCGATCCTGCTGCTGGTGGGCCTCGCCGCCATCCAGCTCGGCCTGGCCGTGTACGCCGTCCAGCAGGCCGGCACCGCCGCACGGGCCGCCGCACGCGTCGCCTCGCAGGCCCATCCCGCAGCCGACCCGCAGACCGCGGGCCGCGCGGCCGTCAGCGACTGGCTCACCGCGAGCATCAGCCGGTCGGGCGGCGGCTTCGACAGCGTCGAGTACACCGCACGCGTCGACGTCCCCTCGATCATCCCCGGCGTCGGCTTCGGCACCGCGCAGCGCTCCGTCACCATGCCCCGCGACTGACCGCCCACCGGCACGCGCCACCCGTCACGACCCTCCCGAGGAGCACCGCAGATGAGTCTCAGGGCCCGGCTCAACAGCCCCGAGCCGCAGGGCGCCCGTTCCCGCGACCAGGCGGAGAACCACCTCGTCGGTGTCTACCGCGCCAAACTCCTCGAAGAGATCGACCTCGCGGAGATGTCCGCGCTGGCCGCCGCCGAGCGCCGCATCCGCCTGGAGCGCGTCCTCGGCCACATCATCAGCAGAGAGGGCCCCGTCCTCTCCACCCACGAGCGCGCCGTCCTCATCCGCCGGGTCGTCGACGAGGCGCTCGGCCTCGGCATCCTCGAACCGCTCCTGGAGGACGCCTCCATCAGCGAGATCATGGTCAACGGCCCCGACCAGATCTTCGTGGAGCGCGGCGGCCGCCTCGAACAGCTCCCGATGCGCTTCAGCTCCACCGACCAGTTGATGCAGACCATCGAGCGCATTGTCTCCACCGTCAACCGCCGGGTGGACGAGGCCAATCCGATGGTGGACGCCCGCCTGCCGTCCGGCGAGCGCGTCAACGTGATCATCCCGCCGCTCTCGCTGACCGGCCCCGTCCTGACCATCCGCCGCTTCCCGCGGGCCTTCACGCTCCAGGAGATGATCGGGCTCGGCTCGCTCGACGAGCACATGACGATGCTGCTGGCCTCGCTGATCCGGGGCAGGTTCAACGTGATCGTCTCCGGCGCCACCGGCACCGGCAAGACCACCCTGCTCAACGCCCTGTCGGCGGTGATCCCCGACGGCGAGCGCATCGTCACCATCGAGGACTCCGCCGAGCTCCAGCTCCAGCAGTCGCACGTCATCACCCTGGAGGCACGCCCGGCGAACGTCGAGGGCAAGGGCCGCATCACCATCCGCGACCTGGTGCGCAACTCCCTGCGCATGCGGCCCGACCGGATCATCGTCGGCGAGGTCCGCGGCGGCGAGACCCTGGACATGCTCCAGGCGATGTCCACCGGCCACGACGGCTCGCTCGCCACCGTGCACGCCAACAGCGCCGAGGACGCGCTGATGCGGTTGCAGACGCTGGCCTCGATGTCCGAGGTCGAGATCCCCTTCGTCGCGATCAAGGACCAGATCAACAGCGCCGTCGAGGTGATCGTCCAGCTCACCCGGTTCGCGGACGGCGCCCGCCGCATCACCGAGATCGCGCTCGTCCACTCGCACGGCCGCGAGGAGTACCGGATCGCCACCGTCTGCCGGTTCAACGCCCAGCCGATGGGCTCCGACGGCCGGATCCAGGGGAAGTTCGAGTACTTCCCGCTGCCCAGGAGCGTCGCCGACCGGCTCTACATGAAGAACGAAGCGGTCTCCCCGGTGTTCGGGGTGGCCGACACCGAGGAGGACCTCACCGTACGCCACTCACCCGTATGACCGAGGCCGCCCGCCCCTGACCCCCGCCGAGCCCGCTCCCCGCCCGCCCGCCGGCCGGCCCGACCCACACCACGGAGAAAGCCCGTCCCCATGGATCTCACACTCCTGACGGTCTGCGCCACGCTGCTCACCTGCGTGTTCGCCGTCGTCGGCCTGCACAGTTACTCGGCCGGCAAGGCCCAGCGGGATGACCTCGTCGAACGGCTCGCCGCCGCCGGCCAGGGACAGATGACCGGCGGCCGCAGGCGGCGCTTCCCCGCCGTCGACCGGCGACTGCGCACCACCCGTCTTGGCCGGAGCATCGAACACAAGATCGCGGTGACCGGCCTCGACCTGACGCCCGGGGAGTACTTCGTCTACTCCGTGGCCGGGCTGCTGGTGGTGTACTTCGTGATGGAGACGATCTTCACCTCCTTCTTCGGGCTGATCGGCGTCCTGGTCGGCATCTGGGGCGCCAACGCCTTCCTCGACTGGCAGCGGGCCAAGCGCACCCAGTCGTTCATCGGCCAGCTCCCCGAGCTGACCCGCATCCTCGCCAACGCCACCCAGGCCGGCCTCGCACTGCGCACCGCCATCGCCATGGCCGCGGAGGAACTGGACGACCCGGCCGGCGAGGAACTCCGCAGGGTCGCCGACCAGCTCGCCGTGGGCCACTCCCTCGACGACGCCATGAACGAGCTGTCCCAGCGGCTGCCGTCCCGTGAGCTGACCGTCCTGGTGACCACCCTCATCCTGTCCAACCGGGCAGGCGGCACCATCGTCTCCAGTCTGCGCAACCTCACCGAGACCCTGGAGGAACGCAAGGAGACCCGCCGCGAGGTCACCACCCTGCTCTCCCAGGTCAAGGTCACCGCGGTGGCCGTGCCGGTGCTCGGCCTCGGCTTCCTGCTCATCATCAACAGCATGCGCGCCGGCGCCCTGGACGCGATGACGGGCGCCACCGTCGGCAAGGTCGTCGTGGTCATCGCGGCGGTCCTGTACGGCCTCGGCTTCTTCATGATCAACCGCCTGACCAGGATCCGGATCTGACGGCCCGGCGGGGTGCGGGGAAGAGAGCAGGAGAGCAGGAGACTTAGGGGACTCGCATGGAAGAACTAGCGCTCGCACTCGTCATGGGCCTCTCGGTGTACGGGGCGTTCTCCGGCGTGCGCCGCTACCGCGCCGACGCCAAGCTCCCGGACGACCTCGCGGTGGCCCTGGAGGTCGGCGGCTCCCGCACCAGCGTCGCCGGGTCCCTGGTGGACCGCATGGGCATGCGGTACGCACCGACCGTGCTGCGCATGATGGGGCCGAAGCGCGTCGACGCGGTCCGCCGCAAGCTGGACATGGCCGGCAACCCGGGCGGCATGACCGTCGACCGGTACGCCGCCCGGCGCGCCGTCTACACCGTCCTCGGCTTCGTCGCCGGGCTGGTGATGCTGCTCGACAACCAGCTCTTCCTGGCACTGATCTTCGCCGTGTACGGGTTCTTCTGGACGGAGGCCCTGATCCGCGTCGCCATCAGCCGCCGCCGCGACGACATCGAGCGCACCCTGCCGGACTTCCTGGACGTCCTCGCGGTCGTGGTCTCCGCGGGCCTCGGCTTCAGGCAGGCCCTGGAGCGGGTCTCCGATAAGTACCAGGGCCCCTGGGCCGACGAGGTGCGCATCACCCTGCGCCAGATGGACATGGGCGTCAGCCGCCGGGACGCCTTCGACCAGATGCGCCGGCGCAACGACTCCGAGCAGGTCTCGATGTTCGTCTCCGCGCTCCAGCAGGGTGAGGAGCTCGGCGCCCCGATCGTCGACACGCTCATCCAGATCGCCAACGACATGCGCCGCACCGACGCGCAGAACGCCCGCCGCAAGGCGGCCAAGGCCGTCCCGAAGTCCACGCTGATCGTGACCAGCGTGATGCTGCCGGCGACCATGCTCCTGATCGCGGTCGGCTTCTACTACGGATCCGGTGTCGACTTCAACCAACTGCTCGGCGGATGACGGCCGATCAGGACGGCCCGGGGGACGACCGGAGGGGGAACCGCCGCCGCCCGGCGGAGCGTGGCACGTGGCGAGCAACGACGGCAGGACGGGAGAGAAGGTGACGGGAAGATGTTCCAGCGCCTGCGCGCCCCGGCCGCTCTGACCGGCGGCGACCCGACGGGCCCGATGGGCCCGATGGTTCCGGTGGACGCCGCAACCGGCGGGCCGGGGCGCCCCGGCGCCCCGGAGGGCCCCGCCGGCGGGGGTGTGGTCGGCGTGGTCGGCACCAAGGGCCACGTCCCCTCCCTGCCCATCCAGGTCAACGCCCTTCAGGCGCTGTGCCGCCAGTTGTTCGGCTTCCGCCTGGCCATGACCGCACTCGCCGCGCCCTTCGCGCTCACCTCGGGAGAGAGCGGCCTCGCCGCCTGGCTGGTGGGCTCCGCGGTGCTCGTCACCTTCATGGTGTCGTACGTGCTGATGCGTGACTGGGAGCGGTTCGGCCCCGTCCTGCTGCGCCACCCGTCGCTGCTCGCCGCCGACATGCTCTTCGGCGCGCTGCTGCTCTTCACCGCCTCGCCGAACTCGACCCTCGGCATCGTCACCATCTGCACCCCGCTGCTCGCCGGCCTCGTCTACAGTTGGCGGGGCGCAGGCATCTTCGCCGCCCTGCAGATCGTGCTGCTGGCCGCTGCCTACGCGGTCAACGACATCCCCGCGCACGCCGGAGCCCTGCTGCTGATGGGCCTGTGCGTCCTCGCCGGCGCCGTCGGCGGCACGCTGCGCGGACTGCTGCTGCGCTTCGGCGCAGCGTCCCAGGCGCTCACCGAGACCCGCGCCAGGCTCGCCGTGACGGAGGCCGTGGAGGGCGAACGGGCCCGGCTGGCCCGCGAGATGCACGACTCCGTCGCCAAGACCCTGCACGGCCTCGCGCTCGCCGCCGACGGCCTCGCCTCCTCCGCCGACCGGATGGACCCGGCGACCGTCAAGCACCAGGCGGAGCTGGTCGCCCGCGCCGCCCGCCGTGCCGCCTCGGAGTCCCGCGAACTCCTCTCCGACCTGCGCCGCGCCTCCGGCGTCGACGCCCATGTCGACGTGGCCGCCGAGCTCGCCGCCCGCACGTCCGACTTCGCCCGCCGCACCGGCGTACGGGCCGAGTTCCGTCCGCAGGCCGGCGCGGCGCTGCCGGCGGTGCCGCCCGCCGTCGCCCGCCAGTTGCTCACCATCGCCGCGGAGGCCATGGAGAACGCCCACCGGCACGCCGAGGCGCGTCATGTCGACGTGACGGCCGGCATCGTCGGCAACCAACTGCGGCTGAGCGTCCAGGACGACGGCCGGGGCCTGCCGCCCGACACCACGCTCGACGGACTGCGCCGCTCGGGCCACTTCGGCCTCGTCGGCATGGTCGAGCGGGCCGCGGGCATCGGGGCGCGGATCCGGATCGGCAAGGGGCACCAGAAGGCGGGCACGGAGGTCCGCGTCGACCTGCCGCTGGCCGCGCTGCCGGCCGTCCCGCCGACCCAGGTCGTCCCGCCGACCCAGGCTGTCCCGCCCACCCAGGTCGTCCCGCCGACCCAGGCTGTCCCGCCAGTCCCGGCCGCCCCGCCTGCGGGACCCGCCCCGCTCACCGCCGCACCCGGGTTTCCGCCCGCCGAACCGGGTCCGGAACAGGAACGGGAACCGCGGCAGGCCCCGGCGCAGGACCCGGACCCGTCCACGATCAGGCTCGCCGCGCCGCGCAAGGGCCGGCCCGCCGCCGAACGGGGGGACGGTGCCCCGCCGGGCGTCCCGGCGCCACCGCACCCGCCGCGCCCCACCCCGCCCCACACCGCCTGAGAGGAGGCAGCGAACCATGCCGGACGACCCCACCTCACCCGCGGGACACCAGCCCGCGGCGCACCCGCCCACCGGCCATCAGCCCACGGGAGGCCGGTACCCCGGAGCCCAGCCGCCGGACCGCCGGCCCATGGGCCGGCCGCCGACCGGCCACCGGCCCACGGGGCCGGGGCCCGCCCAGAGCCACGAGGCGTCGCAGCACACCTCCGGCCATTCGGTGGCCCGCTCGGAGCACACTCCCGCCCACGTCACCGCGCTGCCGGGACCGTCCTCGCCGCTGCCGGAGCCCTCGTCGTCCGGCGGCTTCCCCGCCCTGCCAGAACCGGACGCGGCCCCGGCCCTGCGCGTGGTGGTCGCCGACGACAACCCGGTGGTGCGGGCCGGGCTCACCGTGCTGCTCTCCGGCCGGGACGACATCCAGGTCGTCGCGGAGGCGTCCGACGGCCGGGGCGCCTACGAGCAGGCCCGGCTCCACCGGCCCGACGTCATCCTGCTGGACGTCCGCATGCCGGGCGTCGACGGCATCTCGGCCCTGCCGCACCTGGTGCGCATCGCGCCGGTGCTGATGATGACGTACAGCCGCGAGGCCGAGATCGTGCACGAGTCCCTGCGGCTCGGCGCCGGCGGCTACCTGGTGCACGGCGAGTTCACGGCGGACCAACTGGTCACGGCGGTACGCGACATGAAGGCGGGCCGTGCCCCGCTCTCCGCGACGGCGACCAGTGCGCTGCTCGCCTCCATGCGCGGCGGCGGCCCGTCCGCCGGTGAGCGGGCGCCGCTGCCGGACGGCCTCGGTACCGCGTTCACCGGCTCAGGACACCGCGACCCATCATCGTCGCAAGTATCTGCACCTGCACACGTAACGCCCTATCAGTCGCCGCAGCCACCGCCAACTGGACGTGATTTCCCAGGTACTGGTCATGTGACAGCTTCGCAACAGTACCCTCCGGCATCTTCGCTTTCGCAAGCGAACCTGGCACAGTCGTCATCGGCCCCGGCGGGAGCTGCGTCCCGCGGCATCGGTGCGGGACTGAGTCAGCGGGAGGTGGAGGTCATGGATCTGATCGCGTCGGGCATGACGAACCAGCAGATCGCCGCCACCTGCTTCATCAGCGAGAAGACCGTCAAGAACCACATCAACCGGATCTTCGCCAAACTGCACGCGGGCAGCCGCAGCGAGGCCATCGCACGCTGGCTGGGCACCGCACCGGGGAACGGGGCGCACCATGGCTGAGCGCGTGCGCACCGCACGACCCGGCGCGGGCCGGGAGGCCCAGCACGCCCGGCCGCGTGATTGGGCCCGCACTTGGGCCCACAGGCCCATGCAGGAGAGTGCCTGCCCGGCGTACTTTTCCGTTGTCGCCAGCGAGACCGGCCGGGAGGAAGCCGGAAGCGCGGGTGGCGACTCGGAGACTTACGCAGTGTCGGCCGGTCGGGGGCCGGCCGAGAACGGAGGGGACACTCATGAACAACGCCATGCTGAAGGCCGCCACCGCGACCCAGGTGCACGTGGGCCACTGGGCGAACACCACGGTCGAGCGGATGAGGCGCCGCTCCGACAGGGGCCAGGGCGCGATCGAGTACGTCGGCATCATCATCCTCGTGGCGGCGATCGTCATCGCGCTGCTCAACACGAAGATGGGCGACACGATCGCGAACAAGTTCAAGGAGACCGTCAACAAGATCCTCAACGGCGGCGGCTGATCCGCGGGGACGCCATTCGCGAGGACAAGGGGCAGGCCGCACCGCTGTACGTCACAGCGGTTGCCGGCCTGCTCTTTCTTGCGCTCCTCTTCTTCGCGTTCGGCAAGGCCGACGCGGCAAGGAGCGGCACGCAGTCAGCGGCCGACTCCGCGGCGCTCGCCGCGGCCCAGGAATCCCGGGACCAGTTGAGGACCCTGTTCCTGACGAACGTCCTCAACGGCGACTGGCTCCGCGACGTACTCGACGGAGACCGGATCGGGACCTATGACGGCTGCGCAGAGGCGAGCCGGTTCGCGGGTCTCAACGACGCCGGCCAGGTCCAGTGCGCGCGGCTGTCCGACGGGCGCTGGGGATTTCATGTGAAAGTCACATCGAACAAGCCGATGGGCAGGAGCATTCTCCCGGGCACCGAGAACAAGCACGCGAACGCGAGCGCCACCGCAGTGGTGCAGCCGCGGTGCAGGTTCGAGCCCAATCTCGATGACGACGGGTCCTCGCCCTCGCCGCTGCCGGAAAATGTCGGCGGCACGCCCGGCGGTGATGACGACGACAAGAAGCCGTCACCGGGGAAAATCGCGTGCGACGACAGAGACTGGCAGATCGACCCGGACCACCTGGACCTTCTTCCGGACATGGCGGACCTTTTCACCGTCCGACTGGCCGAAGACTGACCGCGACGAGCGCAAAGGAAAACCACCAATGAGTATGCGGCACGTGAGGCACCTGCGCCGGGCGGGGGCGGCCACCCTGATGGCGGCGGCTCTGGCCCTCACCGCGACGGCATGCGGCAGTGACGACGGCAAGGACACACCGTCCAACTCGTCGAGCAGCCAGGGCGGCGGCGACCAGGACAAGGGCAACGGCGGTGCGAACGCCGACCCCGGTGACAGCCAGCCGATCGCGACCGTCAAGGGCGACAGCGGCATCGACATGGAGATCCTGCAGGCCAAGCGGGACAGTGGTGGCTTCCTCACGGTGAGCGGCCAGTTCAAGAACACCAGCGGTACCGCGTTCACCACTCCGGTGCAGTGGAGCGGCCAGGAGACGGACGTCAAGGCGACCGGGCCGTCACTCGCGGGTATGACGCTGGTGGACTCCAAGGGCAGGAAGCGCTACTACGTCCTGCGGGACACCGACAACCGCCCGTTGACCACGACCGACTACGCGTCGAGCATCGAGGCGGGAAAGAGCCTCGGGTTCTTCGCGCAGTTCCCCGCGCCGCCGCAGTCGACCACGTCCGTCGACCTCCAGTTCCCCGGCTTCCCGAACACCACGATTGAGATCTCCTGATGAGCGCCGGATCCACCCGCACCCGACGGGCCGGAGTCCGCGCGGCCGTCGCGGTGGCCGCCGGGGTGCTGGCACTGGGATGCGCCACCGCACAGGCCCTGGCCGACAGTCCCTACCCGTCCGAGTCCGCGGCCCCGCCCGTCAAGGTCGACGGCAACGACCCCGACCTCAAACTGCCACAGGGCGCGACGCTGGCCGACGCAAGGGTGCTCGACATCAAGTCGGTCGTCGAGGACCTGGGCGGTGAGGAACGCCGTGAGGAGAGCAACTCCAACATCAAGTTCGCCCTCCAGGCCGAGGTCCTCTTCGGCAAGGACAGCGCCAAGCTGAGCAGTGCGGCGAGCACCCGGATCGCCGAGGTCGCGGCCGAGATCAACAAGCAGAAGGCGACCCAGGTCCGCATCTTCGGCTTCACCGACAACCTCGGGTCCGCCGCCCACGGCGACGTCCTGTCCAAGCAGCGTGCCAACGCCGTGCAGGACATGCTGGCCAAGAGCCTCGACAACGCCGACATCACCTTCGAGGTGCGCGGCTACGGCGAGAAGTACCCGATCGCCTCGAACGACGACGAGAGCGGCCGCAAGAAGAACCGGCGCGTGGAGATCTCCTTCCCGCGCTCCGGCGACTCGGCCCCGTAACCACACGGCGGCCGGCCCCCGGGGGCCGGCCGTCCGTGTCTTCCCGGCCGTCCGTGTCTTCCCGGCCGTCCGTGTCTTCCCGGCCGTCCGTGTCTTCCCGGCCGTCCGTGTCTTCCCGGTCCGCTGCCCCAGGCCGGCGTCCTGCGGGCCCGGCCCCCTCCCGGGGCCCCCTTCCCGATGCGCTGCCGGGTCGCATCGGCGTGCGGTTTCGGACGGCAGGGGCGAACGAGGGTTCCGGGCGGCGAGGGGTGGGCAGCGCACCCCACGTGCGGCCGCCGGGCGCGGCGGGAGCAGGACGGCGAGGGTGACAGGGGGACGGGTGAGCGTGCAGACCGTGGTCGGGGACGAGCCGGAGCGTGCGGCACCGGACGAGCCCCGTGCACCGACTCCCCTGCGGACGCCCGCGTTCCGCCGGTTCCTGCTGGCGAACCTGGTCTCCGCGACGGGCACCGCCATGGCGCCGCTGGCCCTCGCCTACGCGGTGCTGGGCACGGGCGGCGGCGCCGGTTCGCTGGGTGTGGTGCTCACCACGACCACCGTCCCGGCCATCGTCTTCTCCCTCGCCGGAGGCGTCCTCGCGGACCGGCTCCCGCGCAGCCGACTGCTGTTCGGCGGGAACCTCCTGGCAGCCGGCGCACAGGCCGCGCTGGCCCTCCTGGTCGGCCTCCGGCAGGCCGGCACCTTCTCCATCGCGGCCTGCGGATTCGTGTCCGGGGTGGCCACGGCCCTCATCGCACCGGCCGCACAGGGCGTCGTCGCCCAGATCGTCGCGCCGGGGCACCGCCAGCAGGCCAACGCGCTGGTCCGGCTGCCGGGCAACGGGGTCCGGGTGCTCGGCCCGGCGCTCGGCGGCGTGCTCGTGGCCGCGGCGGGTCCGGCCTGGGCGCTGGGCTGGGACGCGTGCAGCTTCCTCATCGCCGCGTTCCTGCTCCTCGGACTGCGCCTCAACGCTCCGGCGCCCCCGCCCCTGCCGCCGTCCGGCCCGCCGGCGTCCGCCGCGGCGAACACGCCGGCCACCACCCCGCTCGCCGACCTCCGCGCCGGCTGGCACGCCTTCCGGTCGCGCACCTGGCTGTGGACGTACAGCGTCGCGGGGACCGTCGTGGTCGCCGCCTGGCTCGCCGGGTACCAGTTGCTCGGGCCGATCGTGGCGGCGCAGCGGTACGACGGGGCGCGCGCCTGGGGCCTGGTGCAGGGCGCGTTCGCGCTCGGGCTGCTCGCGGGCACCGTCGTGTGCCTGCGCTGGAGGCCGAAACGCCTCGTGGCCGTCGCCGTCCTCGGCAGCGCGGGCCTCGCACTGCCCCCGGCGGCGATGGGTCTCGGTCTGCCGCTTTTCTGGGTACTGCTCGGCGCCGGGGCGGGCGGCATCGGCCTCGACATCGCCGTCGTCGCCTGGACCACCGCGCTCCAGCACCACGTAGCCCAGGGCGAACAGGGCCGTATGAGCTCCTTCACGGGCATCGGCGAACGCCTCGCCGTCCCCTTCGCCTACCTCGCCGCCGCCCTCGCCGCCCACACCTGGGGCAACGGAACGGTCCTGCTGGTGTGCGCGGCCGTCATCGCCGCGGCGACGGTCCTGAACCTGTGCGTACGCGACGTGCACCGCGTGGACCGGCGCACGCCCGGCGGCACCACGGGCGAGGGATAGGCCGCACACCTCGCGGCACGCCCGGCCGCACACCTCGCGGCACACCCCGGCGCACGCCCCGCGGCACATCCCGCCGCATGGCGCCCGCACCGCGGCCGGGTCACCTCACGCGTCCCGCCCATCCGGCTCCCGCACCGCCACCCGGACGCCGGGACGGATGCCCCAGTCGGCCATGGTGCCCGCCTCCGACTCGAGGACGTGACGGGCGCGCAGGCGGATGGCGCCCAGCCGGTTGGGCCTCATGGTGCGGACGGCCACGACGCGCAACTTCCGGTCCAGATAGGCGACGTCGATGGGAAACCGCATCCGGAAGGTGTGCACGTTGTTCGCGGGGGAGAGCAGGATCGCCCCCTGGATGCCGTCGCGGCCGAGCAGCCCGTGCGTACGGGCACGGTAGGAGGCGGCGATCTCCAGCGGAACGGTGACGGGCCCCCCGGCCCAGGGCTCGGCCGTGTCCGCGGCCGTCTCCGCCGCCGGGTCCCCGTGCCCGGAGGCCCCCGTCTCCGCGGGCCCGACGACCAGTGTGCCCCGCCCGTTGCGCCAGCGCGCCATCGCCGGCACCTCCCTTCCCTCTCGCCCGCGGCCGGCGGCCGTGTGCCCGCGGCGTGTGCCGGGGGCGCTCCGGTGCCGCGGCCGCCCGCGCACGTTGCCGTCCAGGACCGTATCCGTACGGGACTGGGTCCCGCATGGGCCCACGGGCCCATGCCACCGCGGGCGTCGAGTGCGTAGGGTCCGACCGTGCACGTACTCCTCCTCGTAGTCGCCGCCGTCTGGGGCGCGGGATCCGGGCTGCTGGTCCCGCGGGCCGCCTACCGGCTCGCCGTGCAGCCGGACGAGCACTGGCGTGCCGCGTGCCCCGGCGGCCACCCGATCACGGGCCCGTTCGGCGGCTGGCTCGGTCGGGCACGCTGCGCGGGCGCACCGGAGTGGGAGAAGGGCGCGTACGGGACGGGACCGGCGACCGGGGCGCCCGGGCCGCCCACCGACACACCAGCCGACGCCCCCACCCCGGGCGGAGGCGCCCCGGGCGGAGGCGCCCCGGCCGGATCCGCCCCGGCCGGATCCGCCTCCTGCCCCGCCCGCTACGGCCCCCGCGCGCCGCTCGTCGCCGCGGTGACGGCGCTCCTGTGCCTGGCGCTGGCCGCTGCCACGGGTGCACGGCCGGAGGCCGCGGTGTGGCTGGCCGCCGTCCCTGTCGCCGTCCTGCTGGCCCTCGTCGACCATGCGGTGCACCGGCTGCCGGACGTGCTCACGCTGCCGCTGGCCGCGGGGCTCCTCGCGCTGCTGGGGGTGGTCGCACTGCTGCCGGGCCACCGGGGCTCGTGGCCGGGCGCCCTGCTCGGGGCCCTCGTCCTGGGCGCCGGCTACTTCGTGCTGTTCCTCGTCAACTCGAAGGGCATGGGCTTCGGGGACGTGAAGCTCGCCCTCGCCCTCGGCGCGGTCCTCGGCTGGTACGGCTGGACCGTACTGCTCGTCGGCTTCGTGGCCGGCCTGGTGCTGGGCGGGGCCTACGGCATCGGGCTGATGGTGCTGCGCAGGGCCGACCGGAAGTCGGCCATCCCGCTCGGCCCCTTCATGCTGGGCGGCGCGTTCCTGGGACTGCTGCTCGGCGCGGTGTGAGCGCCTGAGGGGCCGCACACGCCGCGGCCGGCCGCACCCGGGCACCGTCCGCGAGCCGGCCTCTCCCCGCCCGCGAACCGGCCTTTCCCTGGTCGAACAGGCATTTCCCGGTCGAACCGGTCCTCCCGGCCCTCTTTGGCCGAACCGGCCCTCTCGCGCCTCCCGGCCACCCGGGAGGCGTCGCGAACCGAATTCGGAGAGTAGTTGTGGCATGCCGGTGCACCCGTCGGGACTTACGAAGGGTTATGGTGGAAACCCCCCCTCGGGCCGGTCCGTCTCCCCCCCCACGGACCGGCCCGTTTTCTCTGCCCCGCGCACGCCCTGTTCCAAGGCCCTGCCCGGCCGGGGCGGAGCGTCAGGGCCGTCCGCAGGCGCCGCCCGGTGCGGCATGGGGCGTCAGCGCCGCCCGGCCCAGATGTTCGTGCCCGGCGTGGAGACCGCGAACGTGTCGATCTCCGCGATCTCCTCAGCCGTCAGACGCGGCCCACCGAGGGCCGCCACGTTCTCCTCCAACTGCCGCACGCTCGACGCGCCGATCAGCGCCGACGTCATCCGCTCGTCCCGCAGCACCCAGGTCAGCGCCAACTGCGCCAGCGACTGGCCGCGCCGCCGCGCGATCTCGTCGAGGCCGCGCAACCGCGCCACCACCTCGTCGGAGAGCAGGTTCGGGTCCAGCGACTTGCCCTGCGTGGCGCGCGAGCCCTCCGGGATGCCGGCGAGGTACTTGTCCGAGAGCAGGCCCTGCGCGAGCGGCGCGAAGGAGATGCAGCCCATGCCGGCCTCCTCCAGCGCGTCGAGCAGGTGGTCGTCCTCGGTCCAGCGGTTGATCATCGAGTACGACGGCTGGTGGATCAGCGGCCGCACCCCCATCTCGTTCAGCAGCCGCGCCGCCTCACGGGTCTGCTCGCTGGTGTACGAGGAGATGCCCACGTACAGCGCCTTGCCCTGCCGTACCGCCGACGCCAGCGCCCCCATGGTCTCTTCCAGCGGGGTGTCCGGGTCGAAGCGGTGCGAGTAGAAGATGTCGACGTACTCCAGGCCCATCCGGGCGAGCGAGGCGTCCAGAGAGGACAGCAGGTACTTGCGCGAGCCCCACTCCCCGTACGGGCCCGGGTGCATCAGGTAGCCCGCCTTGGTGGAGACGAGCAGCTCGTCGCGGTGCCGGGCGAAGTCCTGCCGGAACAGCTTGCCGAAGTTCAGCTCGGCCGAGCCGGGCGGCGGGCCGTAGTTGTTCGCCAGGTCGAAGTGGGTGATGCCCAGGTCGAAGGCGCGGCGCAGGATCGCGCGCTGGGTGTCGAGCGACCTGTCGTCGCCGAAGTTGTGCCACAGCCCCAGTGACACGGCGGGCAGCTTCAGCCCGCTGCGGCCCGAGCGCCGGTACTCCATCGAGTCGTAGCGCTGGTCGGAGGCCCGGTAGAGGAAGGTGTCGTTCATGGGTACGAAACTACGTCAGCGCCCCCGCGGCCCGGCACCGCCCGCCCATCCGCTCCCCACCCCCCGACCCGACGCCTGCGCACACCTCGGGGGCGACGCCTGCACACGCCTCGGATCCGATGCCCGCGCACATCTCGGACCGGCCGCTCCGCGCGTCTCGGACCGCCGGCCCCTCGCGCCTGCACCCCCGCGCCGCCCGGTTCCGGCGGCCCCGGACCGGGCGGGTGGGCGGGCCCCGGCCGTGCCGTCCGCGGCCGCCGCACCCGGGACGGGACCCCCCTTCCGCAGCGGTAGGCTTTCGACCTCGGGGCGTTATCCGCATGGAGGGGCTGACCACGGTGAACCTGCGCGACCTGGTGTACGGACTCTACGCACGCCGGGTGGAGAGCCGCCTGGACCACGAGCAGGTGCCGGGCCACATCGGCGTCATCCTCGACGGGAACCGCCGCTGGGCCAAGGCGGCCGGCGGCACCACCGCGCAGGGGCACCGCGCGGGCGCCGACAAGATCACCGAGTTCCTCGGCTGGTGCGCCGAGACGGATGTCGAGGTCGTCACCCTCTGGATGCTCTCCACCGACAACCTGGACCGGCCCGAGGAGGAGCTGGTCCCGCTGCTCGGGATCATCGAGGACGCGGTGCGCGGCCTCGCCGAGGACGGCCGCTGGCGGGTCCACCACGTCGGCACCATGGACCTGCTGCCCGCGCAGACCCAAAGGGTGCTGAAGGAGGCGGAGCAGGCCACCGTCGACATCGACGGCATACTCGTCAATGTCGCCGTGGGATACGGCGGCCGCCAGGAGATCGCCGACGCCGTGCGCTCGCTGCTGCTCGACCACGCCCAGAAGGGCACCAGCTTCGAGGAGCTCGCCGACCTCGTGGACATCGACGTCATCGCCGAACACCTGTACACGCGCGGCCAGCCCGACCCCGACCTCGTCATCCGCACCAGCGGCGAGCAGCGCCTGTCAGGGTTCATGCTGTGGCAGTCGGCCCATTCGGAGTACTACTTCTGCGAGGTCTTCTGGCCCGCCTTCCGCAAGATCGACTTCTTGCGTGCGCTGCGCGACTACGCCGCGCGCCACCGGCGCTTCGGCGGCTGACCGCCAAGCCCGTCAAGGGTGTTGGGGCGCGGCCCGGACGGCACGGCCGACGGTGCCGGAGCGGCACGGGCACACAGGGCCGACACCGAGTTCACCTGGGTGTCGTCATATGCCATGGCATGCCTGCGCCTGTTGGAGGGAATATGTCTTCCAGGTCGACACCCGAGCGGTACCGGCAGTCGGTGCCCGTCTTGGGGTGGCGCACCTCAGCGGGCGGCGTGGGGCCGTCCGCCCGGGAGGCCCGTTGCACCAGAAGGACCGTACCCACCGTACGGACCACGCGGATGACGCGGAGGGCCGAGCCAGGCCCGTGCGCGGTGGCCTGAGCCCGGTTCTCTCCCGTCCCTCGGGGCAGCCCTGTCCCCGGGGGAAGCTCCGCGACGCCGTCGCTCCCCGACCTCTTCCGAGGGGGTACGTCCTTCCGTGGTGACCAGCACAAAGCGCCGCACGCCCGACCGGCGCACCTACGTTCTCGACACCAGCGTGCTGCTGGCAGATCCAGGCGCCCTGTCCCGCTTCGACGAGCACGAGGTCGTGCTGCCGGTCGTGGTGGTCACGGAACTGGAGGCCAAGAGGCACCACCCGGAACTCGGCTACTTCGCCCGCCAGGCCCTGCGTCTGCTCGACGACTGCCGGGTCCGGTACGGCCGTCTGGACGCCCCGCTGCCCATCGGGGACCTCGGCGGGACACTGCGAGTCGAGCTCAACCACTCCGACCCGGGTGTCCTCCCGGCCGGCTACCGCCTGGGGGACAACGACTCGCGGATCCTCGCCGTCGCCCGCAACCTGCAGGCCGAGGGATACGACGTCACGGTCGTCTCGAAGGACCTCCCGCTGCGCATCAAGGCGTCCTCCGTGGGCCTGCTCGCGGAGGAGTACCGCGCGGAGCTGGCCATCACGGACTCCGGCTGGACCGGAATGTCCGAACTCAGCCTGTCCGCGGAGCAGGTGGACCTCCTCTTCGAAGAGGAGACCCTGTACGTGCCCGAAGCGACCGACCTGCCCGTGCACACCGGTCTGACGATCCAGTCGGAGCGCGGCAAGGCGCTGGGCCGCGTCACCTCCGAGGGCCAGGTCAAGCTGGTGCGCGGGGACCGCGAGGCGTTCGGGATCAAGGGACGCAGCGCCGAGCAGCGCATCGCACTCGACCTGCTGCTCGACCCGGACATCGGGATCGTGTCGATGGGCGGCCGGGCCGGCACCGGCAAGTCTGCGCTCGCGCTCTGCGCCGGCCTGGAAGCCGTTCTGGAGCGCAGGCAGCACGAGAAGGTGATGGTCTTCAGGCCGCTGTACGCGGTCGGCGGGCAGGAACTCGGCTACCTGCCGGGCACCGAGGCCGAGAAGATGAGCCCGTGGGCGCAGGCCGTCTTCGACACCCTCTCCGCCGTCACCAGCCGCGAGGTCATCGAGGAGGTCACCGCCCGCGGCATGCTGGAGGTGCTGCCGCTCACGCACATCCGCGGCCGCTCCCTGCACGACGCCTTCGTCATCGTCGACGAGGCCCAGTCGCTGGAGCGGAACGTCCTGCTGACCGTGCTGTCCCGGATCGGGGCGAACTCGCGGGTGGTGCTCACCCATGACGTCGCCCAGCGCGACAACCTGCGCGTCGGACGGTACGACGGTGTGGTCGCGGTGGTGGAGAAGCTCAAGGGGCATCCGCTCTTCGCGCATGTCACCCTCACCCGTTCGGAGCGCTCGCAGATCGCCGCCCTGGTGACGGAGATGCTGGAGGAGGGACACCTCTGATCGGGTGTATCCGAGGACCCGACCGGATGTATCCGACTGCCCTGAACGGTTCCCGGACGGTTCGGGGTGGTCCGGGCGGTCCTGAACGGTCCGGGGCAGTCCTGGACGGTACGGGGTGGACGGGGACAGGCCGGGCAGATCGGCCCGAAAAGCCCCTGCGGCCCCGCCGTCCAAGGGTGTTCGCGCCGGTCAGGACGGGTGTCCGTCGGTAACGCAGACATGTACGCCGTCCGGTGAAGCTGAAGAGCTTAGCCGGACGGCGCTTGTGTGCGCGGGGGTTTACGGAAGTCTTATGAGGCGAACAAGGTGTGAGCTTTCACACGCAACGCAGAATTGCCTTGCGACGTCCCGCTACGGCAGAGTCTGGGTCCTGTCAGGCCCCGCATACGACACTTGCGTACCGTCGAGGGATCGTTGTCCCGCCGACCGTAGTGGATCACAGAACTACATAGAGACCGTCGTATGCCGCCCGAGCACCACGCGGCGCTTCCGTTCCGGAAGTTGCCCACCGGGCCCGTTGCCTCCTGTGACCCGCAGTTGGGAGGCCAGTGCCAGGGGCACGATTGCGTCCGCGAGGGTCACCTAAGCGGGCGATGCTGGAAGGAAAACGTGTGAGCCGGATTTCGGTCCGGGGATTCGCGGTGGCATCCGCCACTGCGGTCACCACTGTCGGCGCCGTCGTGGGTGTTGCCTCGGGCAGCCCCCAGCATCCCTCGAACGAAGCCGAGGCGATGGTAGGCGACGCGACACTCCTCGCTGACATTCCCGCGGGCCAGCAGGCCCAGGTCCAGGTCTCCTCACTGGCCCAGCAGGCGTCCGCACAGGCCGACGCCGCCGACATCGCAGCCAAGAAGTCGGCAGAGGAAGCGGCCCGCAAGGCGGCCGCGGAGACCGCCGTCGCCAAGCAGAAGGCCGCGGAGGACAAGGCGAAGGAAGAGAAGGAGCGCAAGGAGGCGGCCAGCCGTTCCGCCACCCGCGACGCCTCCAGCTTCGCCACCCAGGCCTCGTACACGGTCGCGCAGGTGCAGGCCATGGCCCGGCAGATGGTGCCCGCCGACCAGTTCCAGTGCTTCAGCAACATCGTGAGCCACGAGTCCGGTTGGAACTACCACGCCGTCAACGCCTCCTCCGGCGCCTACGGCCTCTTCCAGGCGCTGCCCGGCTCCAAGATGTCGTCCGCCGGCGCCGACTGGCAGACGAACCCCGCCACGCAGGTCAAGTGGGGCCTGAGCTACATGGACGGCCGTTACGGCAGCCCGTGCAGCGCCTGGTCCTTCTGGCAGGCCAATAGCTGGTACTGAGCCCGCCGCCGGACACCGGTCGCCCTCCGGTCCACCCGGCCCCCGCTCAACCCCCGAGAGCCCCTCACCGTCCTACGGTGAGGGGCTCTCGCCCTGTACGGTCTCTCCAGCGGGGCCCCGGAGCGGGCGACTTCGGGGACTGACGCGCACCGCGTGGGGAACTGGGGAACTGGGGGAAGAACACGGGGGGAAGGGACAGGACATGTCGCAGTTGCGAGGGTGGGTCGGCAGGTTCGGCAGGGGGCTCACCCAGATGGGCGAGCGGTTGAGCGAGGCGCGCGCCGCGGCGGAGAAGGCCGCGGACCACGGCCTGCCCCGGGCGAGGAGCGCCGACGCACCCCCCGGCCGCATCCCGCCGCCGCCCGCCTACGCGCCCGCGATACCGTCCCGTCCCGATCCCAAGGCGGCCGTGCCCTGGGGAGTGCGGGTGGCCGCCGAGGCCGGTTGGCGGCTGCTGATCCTCGCGGGCACCCTCTGGGTGCTGATCAGGGTCATCAGCGCCATCCAACTGGTGGTGCTGGCGTTCGTCGCCGCGCTGCTGATCACCGCGCTGATGCAGCCCACCGTCGCCCGGCTGCGGCGGCTCGGACTGCCCCGCGGCCTCGCCACCGCCCTCACCGCGATCTCCGGCTTCGTCATCATGGGCCTGGTCGGGTGGTTCGTGGTCTGGCAGGTCATGGAGAACCTGGACAACCTGTCCGCACAGGTCCAGGACGGCATCGACGAGCTGCGCCGCTGGCTGCTCCACAGCCCCTTCCACGTGACCGAGGACCAGATCAACGACATCGCGAAGAGCCTGCGCGATGCGATCGGCGCCAACACCGAGGAGATCACGTCCGCCGGACTCGAAGGCGTCACCGTGATAGTGGAGGCCCTCACCGGCATCCTGCTGGCCGTCTTCTCCACGCTTTTCCTGCTCTACGACGGGCGGCGCATCTGGGAGTGGACGCTCAAACTCGTCCCCGCACAGGCCCGGGACGGCATGGCGGGCGCGGGACCGCAGGCCTGGCGGACGCTGACGGCCTACGTGCGCGGCACGGTGATCGTCGCCCTCATCGACGCCATCTTCATCGGCCTCGGCATCTTCTTCCTGGGGGTGCCGATGGCGGTGCCGCTGGCGGTGTTCATCTTCCTCTTCGCGTTCGTCCCGCTGGTCGGGGCGGTGGTCTCCGGGGCGCTCGCGGTGGTCGTGGCGCTGGTGACCCAGGGCGTCTTCACGGCCGTGATGACGCTGGTCGTGGTGCTGGCGGTGCAGCAGATCGAGGGGCACATCCTCCAGCCGTTCATCCTGGGCCGTGCGGTGCGAGTGCATCCGCTGGCCGTGGTGCTGTCGGTCGCCGCGGGCGGCATGGTGGCGGGCGTCGGCGGAGCGGTGGTGGCGGTGCCGCTGGTGGCCGTGACCAACACGGTGGTCGGCTATCTGCGGGCGTACGCCCAGGAGACCTGGCGGCCGGCCGCGGGACCGGCCGATACCGCGGGCTCGGGGACGCCCCCCGCGGCCCCGGCGCCCGGCGACACCGCCGAACCCGGCGCCCCGTCCGCCACTGCCGCTCCCGTGGGCGCCGGAACCCCCGCCGACACCACCGCCCCGCCGGTGTCCGGTGAGGCCCGGGGGGCCGGTGGGGCCAGTGGGGAAGAAGAGGCCCGAGGGGTCCCGGAGCGGAGGAAGTAGCCCGCGCCGAGCGGCGCCCGCCCGAACAACGCCCGCCTGCCGGGCGGACCGAGGCGCTGGCAAGGCATCGCCGCCCACCGGCGCGGGCCGAGCCGTGCCGGCCGGCCGGCGTCCGCCTCCCGGTGCCGGCCATACCATGCAGGCCAACCGGTTCCTGCCCGGGTGGCCTTCCGGCGCCGGGCCCTGGGACCGCCGCCCAACGCGGTGCACACAGCACAGACCGTCCGGCGGCCCGGTGGGGGGTCGGGCCGCCGGACGGCGGGGAGGGGACGGCTCCTTCGGGCTACTCGGTACGCAGCCCGTCCGGACGCATCATCCGCAGCAGGGGTGGCATGCTCAGAAGCGTCACCGCGAGGACGACGGCCGCTCCTATGCCCGTCATCGAGCCGACGGCGGCCCAGTCCACGGAGACCGAGGCGTCGACCATCTTCAGCAGGACGGTGCCCAGCGTCAGGCCGACCACGGCGGCCAGCAGCAGGCCGAGGGCGACCGGGACGGCCGTCTGCCAGAGCACCGAGAGGCTCAGCGTACGGCGCCGGGTGCCGAAGGCCACCAGGACCGACAGCAGCTTCCTGCGCTCGCGCAACTGCTCCAGTTGGGAGACCAGCAGGCTGGCGCCGATCAGCAGCAGGACGCAGGTGGCACCGACGAACAGGCCGGTACGGATCGAGGAGAAGCGCGTGGACTGCTCGCTGGCGGCGAATACGAAGACGTCCGTCAGCGGGTCGAGTTTCGCGGCCGTGTTGCGCACCTCGTCCCGTACGTCGGGATAGGAGGGATCGACCCGGAGGAAGACCTGGTTGGAGAGCGTACTCGCCACCTCGCGCGGCAGCGCCGAGGGAGTGGCGAGTATCCCGCCCCGCTCGACCCCGGTCGGGTCCTCACGGCTCGAACCCTGCCGCAGGTCCATGGGCAGCCGCCAGGGGATCTCCCGCCCCTTCAGGTTCTCGTAGCTCGGGTCCGCGTACAGCGTCCGGCCGGGTTTGACGAGATGCCTGGTGTGGGTGTCGTACGCGGCGTCGCTGACGACGAAGACGTCGCCCTCGTGGCAGGAGGGCAGGTGCGCCAGCTTGCGGAGGTCGGCGCAGCTCCCCACGCTCAAGGAGACCTCGGCCTCGGGGTTCCTGCGGTCCGGGGCCAGGGTGGCGTTGCCGATCGGGGTGGTGTGCCGCACCCCGCCGGTCGTCCGCAGGGCGTGGTCGGCGGCCGCCAGCGAGGTGTCCTGCTGGAGGTTGACCGTCATCTGGGCGCGGTCCAGATCGTTCTTCGTCTGCCGGGTGTAGTCGCCCTGGACGCCCGAGAACAGCATCTGGAGCGCGATCGCCCCGGCCACCGCGACGGCGATGCCGTTGATCATCCGGGCCGCGGTGCCGCTGCTCAACTGGAGCCTGCGGACCGCGAGCTGCCAGGAGACCGTGCCACCGCCCATCCTGACGACGACCGCCTCCACCGCCCAGGGCAGCAGGGCCGTGACGCCGATCAGCAGCAGGACCGTGCCGCCGATGACCATCCACTCGTTGAAGCGTCCGTTGTCGTTGCCCTGGCCGGTCATCGGGTAGAGCAGGGCCACGCCGCACAGCGGAAGGAGCAGCCGCCACCACAGGCGCCGCCGTGTCGGCCGCGTCGTGCGGACCACGCCGAGCGGCTCGATCACCACACTGCGCAGCGCGAACAGCGTCACCGCGACAGCGGACGCGGGCACCGCGCAGGCGACCAGCAGGGCCAGGGCGGGCGTCGGGTCCAGATCGAACGGGAAGACGCTCATGTCGAAGATCGTGATCCGCCCGGCAAGCTGCCTCAGGACCGCGAAGAACACGGCTCCCAGGACCAGCCCGAGCGCGGCCCCGGCCAGTGCCTCCCCCGCCGCTGTCCGCCGCGTCATCCGGCCGTCGGCGCCGACCAGGCGCAGCGCCGCCAGCCTGCGGTCGCGGCGCTCGCCGCCGAAGCGCACGGCCGTCGCGATGAAGACGCCGACCGGCATCAGCAGGACGACGAAGACCAGCAGCACCAGGAGGAGCAGAACCGGATCCCACTCGTCGTCGGAGGCCGTGGAGCCGAAGGAGTCGATCCGCTCCACCCTGTTCTGACCGGCAATGACGTGCATCGTGCGCGTACCGGCGTAGTAGGCGAGCTCGCTCGGGCCGATGAGGCCCCGGTCCGCGATGGTGCCGGCGATCCGGTACGGCAGCCGCTCGCGCAGCAGCGCCCCGTCGTCCGACGCCAGCAGCTTCTTCAGGACCGGCGAGACCACCATGTCACCCGGCCGCGGGAAGGCCGCGACGCCCGGCGGCAGCGGCGCCTTCGGGCCCTCCGGCTGCAGGAGGCGTCCGCGGACGTTCTCACTGCGGTAGGTGGTGTCGTTGACGCCCACCAGCAGTGTGTCGTCGCCCTTCGGGCGGACCTTGCCGCTGTAGGTGATGTCGGCGCGGGCGGCCCCGCGGTCGTGCCGGTTGCCCAGGGCGCTCGGGACCGCGGCGGTGACCAGCAGCAGTGCGACGCCGAGTCCGACGCCCACGGCCGTGAGCCAAGTGCGCGCCCAGCTCTCCCGGCCACCGGTCACGGCGAACCGGACGCCCATGGCGAGGTCGCGCGCCCAGACGCGCACCAGGCCGGGCCGGGCCTGGGCGCCCGGTCGCTGCGGCACCTGTGGCCGGGCCGACACCGGCCCGGCCGGGGAGGGGGGCGGGGAGGTGCTCATACGACCCGCTCCATGTCCCGCGACTTGCCGTCGCGCACGACGACCTCGCGGTCCGAGTAGGCGGCGACCCGCGCCTCGTGGGTGACGAGCACCACGGCGGCGCCGGCGGACCTGGCCGCGTCGGTCAGCAGCTCCATCACCCGCTCGCCGTTGAGCGAGTCGAGTGCGCCGGTGGGCTCGTCGGCGAAGAGCACCCGGGGGCCGGTGACGAGCGAGCGGGCCACGGCCACGCGCTGGCCCTGGCCGCCGGAGACCTCGCCGGGGCGCTGTTTGGCCACGTTCTCGACCTCCAGGCGCTGCATCCAGGTGAGCGCCGTGCTCTCGGCCTGCTTGCGGCCCGTGCCGTTCAGGCGGAGGGGGAGGGCCACGTTCTCCAGGCAACTGAGCTCGGGCACCAACTGGCCGAACTGGAAGACGAAGCCGAAGTCCGTGCGGCGCAGCGCGCTGCGGTCCGCGTCGTTCATCGCGGACAGCTCATGGCCGTTGTACATGATCGTGCCGGAGTCGGGGGTGACGATACCGGCGAGGCAGTGCAGCAGGGTCGACTTGCCGGAGCCCGAGGGGCCCATCACGGCGACGACCTCGCCGGGGTGGATGGAGAACGCGGCGCCGTCGAGGGCGTTGGTGGGGCCGTACGCCTTGTGGAGGTCGTGGGCGGCGAGCAGGGAGCCTTCGGGGATGCTCATGCGTGGACCTCCTTGGCGAGCTTGTCCAGACGGGCCGCGGTGAGCTCCAGCCAGCGCAGGTCCGCCTCCAGGTGGAAGAGCGCGTGGTCGCAGATGAGCTGGTCCGCCAGATCGCCCTTGCGTTTGCGCTCGGTGAGGGCGCGCATCAGCCGCAGGTGCTCGGAGCGCTGGGTGTCGAGGATGTCGGCCGCGTCCCGCCGGGTGAGCAGGGCGAGGACGACCTTGGTGTAGAGGGTGGACTGGAGATACGGCTCGGGCTTCTCCGGAGTCCCGAGCCAGCGCTCGACGTCGGTGATGCCGGCCTCGGTGATCGCGTAGCGCTTCCGCTCGGGACCACCGCCCGCCTCGATCCCGTCGACCTCGACGAGACCGTTCTTCAGCAGCCGGGACATCGTCGAGTAGACCTGCCCGTAGTGCAGTGGGCGGTCCTGACCGAACTTTTCGTCGAAGGCCCGCTTCAGGTCGTAACCATGCCGGGGGCCGGACTCCAACAGACCGAGAAGGGTGTGACCAATGGACATGAGGCCACTATACACATGGCGTATACGTCTCATGTATAGCCGTCCCGGGGGCGCCCGGGAGTGCACGGGCGGCGCCCACGGGCTCCGCGGTCCGCCCCGGAAGATCACTTCCTGGGCGGCACAGCGCTGGGGCGTGAGCCGACCAGCGTGGTCCGGACGCGACTGCGTGGTCCGGGCCCGGCTCCGTGTCCGGCGCACGGCCCGGTGCCCGGTGCCCGGTGCCCCGACCGTGTGTCCGACGCGACCAGGCGGCCGGGGCCCGATCCCGGGTACGGGGCTGCGGGGCGCGGGAGGGGGCCGGGCGTGGCGTGCGAGGCGTCCGGGCGTCCGGGCGTCCGACCCGATCAACTGTCCGGGTTCGGCTCCGGGGCCGGATCCGTCTGCCGGGGCCGCCCGCGGCGCGGGATCGGGCCCGCGCCGCGGGGTAGCCGTCCGGCCTCGGCGAGGGCCCGGCGCAACAGGAACTCGATCTGGGCGTTGGTGCTGCGCAACTCCTCCCCGGCCCACCGGGCCAGCGCGTCGTGGACCAGGGGATCCAGCCGCAGAAGCACCTGTTTGCGAGCCTGCCGGGCGGTGCGCGGGCCTGCCCCACCGGCGCCGGCGCGCCCCGCCCCGGCGCTGTCCGCCCCTTTCGCGCCTTCCGCCCCGCCGGGATCCCGCGTCCCGCCGGGGGGCTGCGTCCCCCCGCGAGCCTGCGTTTCGCCGGGAGGCTGTGCCGCACCGGCGGTCCCCGCCCGGCCGGGGGCCTGCGCCGCGCCCGGGGCCTCCGTCCCGCCCGTCACCTCTGCCGCCCCGTCCGCCCCGTCCGCCGCGCCTGCCCCGTCCGCCCCGTCCGCCGCGCCCGCCCGGTCCGCCGCGCCTGCCCCGTCCGCCGCGCCCGCCGCGCCTGCCGTGGTTCCGCCCTCGTCCGTGCGGCTCACTGGTACAGCGTGCCCGTGTTCAGTACCGGCTGTGCGGCGCGGTCGCCGCACAGCACGACCATCAGGTTCGAGACCATCGCCGCCTTCCGTTCCTGATCCAGCTCGACGATCTCCTGCTCGGCGATCCGGCTGATCGCGGCCTCCACCATGCCGACCGCGCCGTCCACGATCTGGCGCCGGGCCGCGACCACCGCTCCTGCCTGCTGGCGCTGCAGCATGGCCGAGGCGATCTCGGGAGCGTAGGCCAGGTGGGTGAAGCGGGACTCGATGATCTGCACACCGGCGGCCTCGATGCGCGCGTGCAGTTCGAGGGCGAGCTTCTCGGTGATCTCCTCGGCGTTGCCGCGCAGCGACAGGCCGCCCTCGTCGTGGGCGTCGTAGGGGTACTCGATGGCGATGTGGCGCACGGCCGCCTCGGTCTGCGTCGAGACGAACTCCTGGAAGTCGTCGACCTCGAAGGTGGCCTGCGCGGTGTCCTCGACCCTCCACACGACGACCGCGGCGAGCTCGATCGGGTTGCCGTAGGCGTCGTTGACCTTGAGGACGGCGGTCTCGTGGTTGCGCACCCGGGTGGAGATCCGGGTGCGGGAGGTGAGCGGATTCACCCAGCGCAGGCCGTCGTCGCGGATGGTGCCGCGGTAGCGCCCGAAGAGCTGGACGACCCGGGCCTCACCGGGCGCCACCGTGTTCAGCCCGCTCATGGCGAACACCGACGCGATGGCCACCGCGATGCCGAGGATGATCAGCGCGCCCCGCGCGCCACCGGAGGCCGCCGCTCCGCCTACCGCGATCAGGGCCGCGCCCAGCAGCAGCCCCACCAGGCCGAGCAGCAGTGCGAGGCCGCCGCCGATGCTGTGTGCCGCGAACTCCCGTACCCGCGGCCGGGGCATCTCGGGCACGCCTTCCGGCACCTGCCCCCGCTCTCCGCCGGACGGACCGCCGCCGGACGGGCCACCGGCGGGCAGGCCGCCCCCGGACGGACCGCCGCCGACGGCCGCCGCGCTGCCGGAAGCCGCGCCGCCGCCCGCCGCGCCGCCCCCCGCCACGTCATCGGCCGACCTGCCGCCCGCCGCACCGGACTCACCACTGGATGCAGACATGGGAACTCCCCGCTCTCCGACCGCCCTGATTGTTCTCTCACAACGCTAGCTAAGTGTTAGCAGAATAACTCTCCTGGCAACCTTCCGGCCCCTTCGCTCGTCGGTTCCGTTGGAGACCCTTGCGGGTTCCCCCAGGGGACGGTGCTGATTGTCACGTCCGGTAAAGCCGGATCGACAGGCGTTTGTCCCAAGGCGCGGTGTTAGTTTCAGACCGACCCCGGCGCCCACCGACGGCGGCAGAGCGAAACGAAGCGGAGTCATCGCACTCATGGGACGACGAGCGGAAGCGAGACGAGCACGGCAGCGCGGAGGCGCACGCCGGGCAGCGCCCGGGCGCTCGGCGGGGGGTGGGTCCGGGCGGATACGGCGCCTGTTCACCTGGAAGAAGCTGCTCGGTACGCTCTTCGGCCTCTGCCTGCTCGGCATGGGCGCCTTCGTCGTGCTCTACCTGGTCGTACCGGTTCCCCAGGGCAACGCGCAGGCCAAGCTCCAGAGCAATGTCTTCAAGTACAGCGACGGCACGGTCATGGCCCGCACCGGCAAGGTCAACCGCGAGATCGTCGATCTCTCCGAGGTGCCCAGGGGCGTCCAGCGGACCTTCGTGGCCGCCGAGAACAAGACCTTCTACAAGGACCAGGGCGTCGACCTCAAGGGCACGGCGCGCGGCCTGTTCAACACCCTGTCCGGCAAGGGCAGGCAGAGCGGCTCGACGATCACCCAGCAGTACGTCAAGAACTACTACCTGAACCAGGACCAGACCGTCACCCGCAAGCTGAAGGAACTGGTCATCTCGCTCAAGGTCGACCGCCAGAAGTCCAAGGACGACATCCTCGCGGGCTACATCAACACCAGCTACTACGGGCGCGGCGCCTACGGCATCCAGGCGGCCGCCCAGGCGTACTACGGCAAGGACGCCAGAGACCTCACCGTCGCCCAGGGCGCGTACCTGGCCGCCCTGCTCCAGGCGCCCAACCAGTACGACTGGGCGATCGCCACGGACGAGGGCAAGCGGCTGGCCAAGGACCGCTGGAACTACGTCCTCGACAACATGGTCGAGGAGCACTGGCTGGACGCGGGCAAGCGGCAGGCGATGACGTTCCCCGTGCCGCAGCGCCCCAGGGCCGCGGCCGGTCTGGAGGGCCAGGACGGCTACGTGGTGCAGGCCGCCAAGGACGAGGTGATGCGGGACGAGCACCTGACCGACGCCGAGTTCGAGTCCGGTGGCTGGACGATCACGCTCAACATCGACAAGAAGAAGGAGCGGGACCTCCAGGACGCCGTCCAGGCCCAGCTCAACGACCGGCTCGACCCGAAGACCCGCAGGGTCGACGGCGACGTGCAGGCCGGGGCCGTCTCGGTGGACGCGAGGACCGGCGCCGTCGTCGCGCTCTACGGCGGCCGCGGCCTGACCGAGCACTGGACCTCGAACGCCACCCGCAGGGACTACCAGCCCGCTTCCACCTTCAAACCGGTGATCCTCGCCGCCGCCTTCGAGGACCACGCCAAGACCCAGGACGGCCGCCCCATCACGTCCGACACCATCTACAACGGCAACAGCCGCCGTCCCGTCGTCGGCAGCGACATCCCGTTCGCACCGCCGAACGAGGACGGTGTCTCCTACGGGCAGATCACGGTCCAGAAGGCGATGAACAAGTCCGTGAACGCGGTCTTCGCGCAGATGGGCATCGACGTCGGCATGGACCGGGTCCTGCAGACCGCGGGCGAACTCGGCATGGACGTGAAGGACCTGCCGGTGGTGCCCGCGCAGACCCTCGGCTCGATGGGCGCGAGCCCCATGGAGATGGCGGGCATCTACGCCACCCTGGACCACCACGGCCGCAAGGTCACCCCGCAGATCGTGAAGTCGGCGACCCACCAGGGCGCACCCGTCGACCTCCCGGAGGCGATCGGCGGCCAGGCGATCAGCCGCGAGGCCGCGGACGCCGTCACCTCGGTGCTGACCGGGGTGGTCAACGACGGCACCGGATCCGCGGTGCGCGATCCCGAGCAGGCCGTCGCCGGCAAGACCGGTACCTCGGACGAGAACAAGTCGGCCTGGTTCTCCGGCTACACCCCGAAGCTCGTGACCTCGGTCGGCCTGTTCGGAGAGGCCGCGAAGAGCCGCACGACCAGCGACGGGAAGGCGATCAGGCAGGGCCAGCACGTCTCGATGGCGGGCGCGGGCGGGCTGTCGCGCGTCGACGGCGCAAGCTGGCCCGCCCGTATCTGGGCCGCGTACACCTTCAAGGCGATGGGCGCGCCCAGCGACTTCGACCTGGACACCGACCTGGGCGACGGCATCGCACCGCCGCCGGACCCGGCCGGCAGCGCACCCGCCCAGAGCCCCTCGCAATCGCCGTCGGCCCCGCCCTCGGACACCGCGCCGCCGTCCGCCCCGCCGTCGGAGACCGCCCCGCCCACCCCGTCCACGACCCCGCCGAGCACGCCGCCGACGACCCCGCCGACCGCGCCCCCGCCCCCCTCCGACAGCCCCCTCCCGAACGATCCGGGTCCGGGCAGGCAGGACGGCAACTGAGGCGCCCCACGGGGCGTCGAGGGCTGTCCAGGAATAGGGGCCCAGGCCCCTGACCCGGCAGGCGCCCGGACCCGCAGGCGCCCGGATCCGCACCGCAACAGCCGGGCCCGCCGCGGCCGGGGAGAAGCCCGGTAGCGGCGGGCCCGGTTCGAGCGCGCACCCTGGGTTCCGGCTCGCGGTCAGCCGGTCAGCCGGTCAGCCGGTCACCCGAGCCCGGGCCGGGGCACCTCGAACCACACGACCTTCCCGGTGCTCAGCCGGGTCGCGCCCCACCGCCGGGCCAGTTTGTTGACCAGGTAGAGCCCGCGGCCGCCCTCGTCCGTGGCACGGGCCTGGCGGAGCCTCGGGAGCTGCGGCACATCGTCGCCGACCTCGCAGCGCAACACGTCGGTACGCAGCAGCCGCAGTGTCACCGGCCGGGACGCGTACCGTACGGCGTTGGTGACGACCTCGCTGACCAGCAGCTCCACCGCGTCGCTGAGGTCGTCCAGGTCCCAGCGGGCCAGCGCGCTGCGCACCAGGCGGCGGGCCCGGCCCGGCGTCGCGTCCTCCGGCTCAAGGAACCAGTAGGCGACGTCGCTCGGCGCGATCCCGTCGAAGCGGGCGGCGAGCAGCGCGATGTCGTCGTCCCGGTCGCCCGGGCCGAGCATGTCGAGGATCTCCTCGCAGAGGGCTTCGAGCGGCGGCGGGTGATCCGGCCCGGTCAGCCGGGCGGTGGCGGCGAGCCGCTCCCGAAGCTGCTCGATGCCCGTCCACACGTCCCGCAGCCGGGACTCCACGAGGCCGTCCGTGTAGAGCAGGAGCGTGGCACCGGCGGGCGCGTCCAGCTCGACGGCCTCGAAGTCGACGCCGCCCACCCCGATCGGCGCGCCGGGCGGCACCCGCAGCACCTCGGCACGACCGCCGAGGTGCAGCAGGACCGGCGGCGGATGGCCGGCGTTGGCGATGGTGATGCGGTGGGAGACCGGGTCGTAGACGGCATAGAGGCAGGTGGCCATGCGGTCCGAGCCCAGCCGCTGGGCCTGCTCGTCGAGGTGGTGCAGGACCTCCTGGGGCGGCAGGTCCAGGCCGGCCAGGGTCTGCGCGGTGGTGCGTAGCTGACCCATGATCGCCGCGGAGGTCATCGAGTGGCCCATGACGTCGCCCACCACCAGGGCGACCCGGCTGCCGGGCAGCGGAATCGCGTCGTACCAGTCACCGCCCACCCGGGCCGTCTCGGCGGCGGGCAGGTAGCGGGACGCGAGCCGGACCCCGGTGGGCCGCGGCAGGGTCTCGGGAAGCATGGTGCGCTGGAGCTCGTCGGCGATGTACGCCTCGCGGCCGTACAGCACGGCCTTGTCGATGCCCAGCGCGCTGTGCGTGGCGAGCTGCGCGGCGACGAGCAGGTCCTCGCTCTCGAAGGCGGGGCGCTCGGGCCCGCGCAGGAAGATCGCAGCTCCGATCACCCGCCGCCGGCCGCGCAGCGGGGCGAGTATCGCGCGTCGGCCGCCCGGCACGGACCGGGAGCCGCCGAGGAGTTCGGGCAGCGCGGCGAGGGCGGCGGGGGAGTCGGCGAAGACCGGCCGCACCCCGCGCAGCACCTCCGCGAGCGCGCCGCCGGGCTCCACCTCGCACAGCTCGGCGGTGGCGGCGAGGTCCGGCTGGGCCGGCACCAACTGGGGCTGGAGGGCGGGCGACAGCGGAGTGCTCTCGCTCTCCTGTTCCTCGGTGCCGTCCTCGATCATCCGCAGCCGGTCGGTGCGGCGCAGCCGCAGCACCACGGGCCCGGTGGGCCGCTCGTCGCCGACCGGCAGCGGATCGCGCAGATAGACCAGGATCGCGTCGGCGAAGGTGGGCACGGTGGCCCGGCACAGGCCCATCACGATCTCGTCGAGGTCCATGCCGCGTGCGATGCGCCGGGTCGCCGCTCCCACGAAACGCAGCCGGTCGCCGTCCCTCTGGAGCGCGGCCTGGCCCACCGCGTGCGCGGGGCCCTGGGCGGGTACGCCGGGGGCGGGCACCCCGGGCAGGGCGGCGCCCGGGACGAGTGCTCCGGCCGGCAGGGGGTCCGGCGACAGGGGGTGCTGCGCGGGCGTCGGGGTCATGGCTCCGGGATGAGCGGGGCGCGGCCGGTGGGGATCCGGCTGGTCGGGGGACGACTGGTCCGTGGAGGGCTGGGCATGCTCACTGCTGTCGCCGGTGCCGGACGCGGCGCTCGCACCGGCTCTGTCGTGCCGGCCGGGGGCCTGGTCCTGCGCTCCGCCGACGGCTCTCTCCTGCGCTCCGCAGGGCGCGGGAGCGCCGGGGTGCGCGGGGTCGTTCGGGCGTCCGTGGGCCGCCGGGGCCGCCGCGGCCGCTGCCTCGGGTGCCTCCGGGGTACGCAGCAGCGCCCCGCGTGGGTCCGCGGGGTCGGGTGGCCGGACAGCGCTGGGCTGTCGGTCCTCGTGGGAGGTGGTGTGCTCCGTCACGCGTGTCGAATCCGTCCGTCCGGGGCTGCGCGCCGAGCGCGCCGTCCATGCGTCACCTGGGTGCGTCACGCGAGGATCAGGCGCGTCGGCAGTTGAGGAACAACTGGTGCTCGGGTGGTGCGTCGGTCCTCGCCGGGCTGTACGCGAACGCGGCCTCCCCGGCGATCTCGAAACCCGCATCGTGTACGACCTGGCGCAATTCGTCCCGCAGGAATCCCGATACCCGCATTATGTGTCCCAGGAACGGAATCTCGGTGTCGTCCAGGTCGGCCTCGACCATGGCGAGTGCGAACTGGCCACCGGGTCGCAGCATGCTGTGGAACAGCCGCAGTGCGCAGTAGATCTCTCTTCTGGACAGCAGCAGCATGGTGAAGAAGCAGGTCAGACCGTCGAAGAGGCCAAGTCCCTGGCGGCCGTGCGGAGTCAGGGTGAGCAGGTCGCGGTGCAGCAGCTCCGCTTCCGGCACATTCTTTCCGGCCAGCTCCAGCATGGCGGTTGATAAATCGACGCCCACCACGGTGTGTCCCGCGTCCACGAGCTGGCGTGCGGTGGGCCGTCCGGTGCCTATGCCGACGTCGAGGATGCGGGAGCCGGGGGGCAGCTCGGCCGCCAGCCGGGCACCGGCCGCGATCTGGCCCGCCTTCTTGGGGAAGGCCTGCTCGTAGCGCGCCCCGATGGCGTCGAAGGCCGCTACCTGGTCGGTGCGGTCCGTCACCGCGGCCCGCACCTCCAGGCACGCCTCGCTACCTTTCACGTTACTGCCGCTCCTCGATGACGTTGTGTCAGGCATGGTGCAGACGAGCGGAGTTGCCGCCCCGGCACCCCTGCCACGGGCGATCCTATGTTTGCACCACGGGGGCACATCAAGGGTCTCATGACGACTGATGCGAGGACTGGGGAGTGGGGGTGCGGTCCCAATCGTCCGGAAGCTGCGGAACCGTCCACTCCGGATCTGGCCGCCAGTCGGGCCAGCCCTCCGAGAAGGGCGGTTCCCAGGCGGTGATCGCCTCGACGGCCGCCAGCCCGGCCTGCCGTACGGCCCTCGCCTTGGCCGCGTCCATCAGCCCGGCACGCTGGGCCTGGGCGAACTCGTCCTCGTCGAGCCACCGCCAGCTCCGGTCGGGGCGGACGCTGATGTCGAGGAAGTGGTCCTCGGAGTCCACACCGCCGGACCAGCGCGCGAGCGGTTCCTCCAGGTTGACGTACCAGTTCTTGAAGCGCCAGCCGGGCTCCCAGAACAGCCAGACCGACCACGGCTGTGCGGGCCGGGCGAGCTTGAGCAGGCCAGTGCCGAACCAGCGGTCGCGCATCACGGCACGCGGTTTGGTGTAACGGGAGGTCAGAGGTTCGACGTGCACGGGGGTGCCGTCCGCGAGCACCGGTTTCACACAGGTGGTGCCGGGGGCCATCCACACGGCCAGCAGGTCCTCGGTGTCCTGGACGACGGTGACGGGGCGGCAGATGTGGAAGTGGGGCCCGCCGTTCTCCCGGTAGCGCCACAGGATGTGGGTGCCCCGGGCCCAGCGCCTGGTGGTGGTGTCGGCCGTCCCGCCGCCGGCCGCCCGGTCCGCGGCCTCGGTGGCCGTGGGCCGGGGCGCGGTGCCGTCCGCCTGGCCGTTCGCTGATTCCTCTGCCATGTACAGATATTAGGTGGCGTGCGCAGGCGTCGCTGCGACGCAGGTCGTCTGCTGAAAGAGGGCTGATGGGGAGGGACGGACGGGGGTGCGCGAGGGGCGGAGGGGGTGCGTGCGGGGGACCCTCCCCGCGCGTCGTGGGGCGGCTGAGGGCCGTCGCCGGCGCCGGGTCCTACGTGGGCCTGGTCATCGGCGGCCCGAGCAGGCCGCGCGGCCGTCGGCGGCCTGCTCGGGCCGGTCAACTGGCGACTGGTCCCGTCCTCGGGTGGTTCCGGCGGTGCGGGTGCGGCGGTGCGTGTCCGGGGTGTGTGCCGGCGGGGGTGCCGTGCCGGGGCAGGGCGGTGGCGCCGCGCCGAGGGTGTGCCGGGGCCGCGGGCGCTGAACGGGTGCCGGCCGCCGAGGGCCCGGGCGGGACGGGTGCACTCGGGGCGGTGGCTGCCGGCGGTGTGCCGGGGGCGCACCCGCCCAGGGTGTGACGGCCGCTCGGGGGTGCCCCGGGTGGGGCCGGCGCTAAGGGTGCGTCATACGGAGGACGTCCAGGGCCTCGTCGAGCTGCTGCCGTGTCAGATCGCCGCGCTCCACGTAGCCCGCCTCCAGGACCGCCTCGCGGATGGTCTTCCGCTCGGCGAGCGCCTTCTTCGCGACCTTGGCGGCCTCCTCGTACCCGATGTACTTGTTCAGGGGTGTCACCACGGAGGGCGAGGACTCGGCGTACTCCCGGGCGCGCTCGACGTGTGCGGTGATGCCGTCGACGGTGCGGTCCGCGAGCAGGCGGGTGACGTTGGCGAGCAGCCGGATGGACTCCAGCAGGTTCTTGGCGATCACGGGAAGCATGACGTTCAGCTCGAAGTTCCCCGCGGCTCCTGCGGTGGCGATGGTGGCGTCGTTACCGGTGACCTGGGCGGCGACCTGGAGAACGGCCTCCGGGATGACGGGATTGACCTTGCCGGGCATGATCGAGGAGCCGGGCTGCAGATCGGGCAGGCTGATCTCGGCCAGGCCGGTGCGCGGGCCCGAGGCCATCCACCGCAGATCGTTGGAGATCTTGGTCAGGGACACGGCGATCGTCCTGAGCTGGCCTGAGGTCTCCACCAGCCCGTCCCGGGCGCCCTGGGCCTCGAAGTGGTCGCGGGCCTCCGTCAGCGGCAGACCCGTCTGCTCGGCGATCTCGGCGATGACGGCGGCGGCGAAGCCGGGCGGGGTGTTGATGCCGGTGCCGACCGCGGTGCCGCCGAGCGGGAGCTCGGCGAGGCGGGGCAGCGCGGCGCCCAGGCGCTCGACGCCGCGCCGGACCTGTGCGGCGTAGCCGTGGAACTCCTGCCCCAGGGTGACGGGGGTGGCGTCCATCAGGTGGGTGCGGCCGGACTTGACGACGTCCTTGAACTCGTCCGCCTTGCGCTCCAGGGCGGCCGCCAGGTGCTCCAGGGAGGGGACGAGGTCGTGCGTGACCGCGGCGGTGGCGGCGATGTGGATGCTGGAGGGGAAGACGTCGTTGGAACTCTGCGAGGCGTTCACGTGGTCGTTCGGGTGGACGGCGCGGCCGAGGCGCTCCGTGGCGAGGGTGGCCAGTACCTCGTTGGTGTTCATGTTGGAGGAGGTGCCGGAGCCGGTCTGGAAGACGTCGACCGGGAAGTGGTCGTCCCAGCGGCCCTCCGCGACCTCGGCGGCGGCCTCCCGGATGGCCCGGGCCATGTCCTCGTCGATGACGCCGAGGTGGGCGTTGACCTTGGCCGCGGCACTCTTGACGCGGGCCAGGGCCTCGATGTGCGCACGCTCGATGCGCTGCCCGGAGACCGGGAAGTTCTGCACCGCGCGCTGGGTCTGGGCGCGCCACTTCGCGTGGGCGGGGACCCGCACCTCGCCCATGGAGTCGTGTTCCGTGCGGTACTCGGGCTCGCCGCCGGTCGCCTCGTCGCTCGTCATGTCGTCGTACCTCCTGCCCGGTAAGCGTCCGGGACGCGTCCCGTGTTCCCGCCGGAAGCGGATGTACGCCCGACGGGGGACGCCCTCCCCGGTGGAGGACCGGGGAGGGCGGGTACGAGGGGCCGGGCGCCGCGGTCAGCCCTGGCCGGGGCCGCGGACCGGGATGGTGGTGAACGTGGGGCTCGGGGCCGGATCGGTGAAGAAGTCGTTCCCCTTGTCGTCGACGACGATGAACGCGGGGAAGTCCTCGACCTCGATCTTCCAGACGGCCTCCATGCCCAGCTCCTCGTACTCCAGGACCTCCACCTTCTTGATGCAGTCCTGGGCGAGGCGTGCGGCGGGGCCGCCGATGGAGCCGAGGTAGAAGCCGCCGTGCTCCTGGCAGGCGCTGGTGACCTGCCCGGAGCGGTTGCCCTTGGCGAGCATCACCTTGGAACCGCCGGCCGCCTGGAACTGCGCCACGTAGGAGTCCATCCGCCCGGCGGTCGTCGGACCGAAGGAGCCCGACGCGTACCCCTGGGGCGTCTTCGCGGGCCCGGCGTAGTACACGGGGTGGTCCTTGAGGTACTGCGGCATGCCCTCGCCGGCGTCCAGGCGCTCCTTGATCCTGGCGTGCGCGATGTCACGGGCCACCACCAGGGGGCCGGTCAGCGACAGCCGGGTCTTGACGGGGTACTTGGTCAGCTCGGCGAGGATGTCGTCCATGGGGCGGTTGAGGTCGACCCTGACGACGTCGCCGGCCTCGTCCAACTGCGCGTCCGTGGTCTCGGGCAGGAAGCGCGCCGGGTCCGTCTCCAACTGCTCCAGGAAGACGCCCTCGGCGGTGATCTTCGCGAGTGCCTGCCGGTCGGCCGAGCAGGAGACCGCGATGGCGACCGGGCAGGACGCGCCGTGCCGCGGGAGGCGGACGACGCGCACGTCGTGGCAGAAGTACTTGCCGCCGAACTGCGCCCCGATGCCGATCTTCTGCGTCAGCTCGAAGACCTTCTCCTCCAGCTCCTTGTCCCTGAACCCGTGGCCCAGCTCGGAACCTTCCGAGGGCAGCGCGTCCAGGTAGTGCGCGGACGCGTACTTCGCGGTCTTCAGGGCGAACTCCGCGGAGGTGCCGCCCACCACGATCGCCAGGTGGTACGGCGGGCAGGCGGCGGTGCCCAGGGAGCGGATCTTCTCCTCCAGGAACTTCATCATGGAGGTCTCGTTGAGGACCGCCTTCGTCTCCTGGTACAGGAAGGACTTGTTGGCACTGCCGCCGCCCTTGGCCATGAAGAGGAACTTGTAGGCGCCGCCGTCCGTCGCGTAGAGCTCGATCTGGGCGGGGAGGTTGGAGCCGGTGTTCCTCTCCTCCCACATGGTCAGCGGGGCCATCTGGGAGTACCGGAGGTTGAGCCTGGTGTAGGCGTCGTAGATGCCCCGGGAGAGGGCCTTCTCGTCCTCGCCCTCCGTGAGGACGTGCTGGCCGCGCTTGCCCATGACGATGGCCGTGCCGGTGTCCTGGCACATCGGCAGCACACCGGCCGCGGCGATGTTCGCGTTCTTCAGGAGGTCGAGGGCCACGAACTTGTCGTTGCCGGAGGCCTCCGGGTCGTCGACGATGCGGCGCAACTGGGCGAGGTGGGCGGGCCGCAGGTAGTGCTGGATGTCGTGGACGGCCTCCTCGGCGAGCGCGCGCAGCGCCTCCGGCTCGACCTTCAGGAACGTCCGCCCTCCCGCCTGGAACGTACTGACACCCTCGGCGGTCACCAGCCTGTACGGGGTGGTGTCCTCCCCGGTCGGCAGCAGATCGGAGTACTGAAACTCTGGCATGACGCCCATTCCTCACTCGACAGACAGCGACACCACCACCGCCGGTAGCGCGCCCCCAGCGTAATCCCGGTGCGTACGCCCGCAGTCCGTGGTGCGCGCCACAGTCACGGCGCGCACCATCCGGGGTGCGCGCCGCCATCGCGGTGCGGGCGAGGTGTGCACCCCCGCACGCCGCGGTGCACGCCGCCACCGGGGTGCACGCCGCGGTGCACGCCGTGACCTGGACGCACGCCGCCCGGCCCCGGATGGACGTGCGGCGGCTCCTCGGGTCCCGCACGGCGGCGGCCCGCGGTATCCCCCGCCTCCTGGGAGGCCGAGCCGCCACGGGGGCTAGTCGCGATCTATCGCGTTTGGGTACGCTGTCCCCCGTGGACCTCCAAAAGCGCCCCCAGTCCCCGGAGCCCGCCGCGCCGACGGCACAGGCCAACCCCTCCGGCGGGCTGCGCGCGTCCGACGCCGACCGCGACCGCGTCGCCGACATCCTGCGCGAGGCGCTCGCCGAGGGCCGCCTCACGGCCGACGAGCACGCCGAGCGCGTCGAGGGCGTCTACCGCGCCAAGACGGTCGGCGACCTCGAACCCCTCGTCGAGGACCTGCCGCGGGCCGCCTCCGAGGACTCCTACCGGCGGCGCACGCCGCCCGCCTCCGCCCCGTCCCGGCCCACCGCCGGCGCGATACCGGCCGAGGCGGACGACAATCTCGTGGCGGTGCTCAGCTCCTCGGCCCGCAGGGGCCGTTGGCGCGTCGGCCGCAGGACCCACGCCTACGCGATCTTCGGCAACGTCGAGATAGACCTGAGCGAAGCGCTCTTCGAGTACCAGCAGGTCGTCATCAAGGCCGTCTCCGTCTTCGGCAACGTGGAGATCACCGTCCCGGAGAACATCTCCCTGCGCGGCAGCGGCGGCGGCGTCCTCGGCAACTTCGAGGTCGACACCCTCGACTCCCCGGACCCCGACGCCCCCGTGGTCTTCGTCGACGGTGTCGCCGTGCTCGGCAACATAGAGGCGAAGCCCAGGCGCGGCCGGCTGGTGCGGGACCTCCAGCACAAGCTCCGCAAGTATCTCGATCACTGACCCGGCGCGCACAAGCCCTGCTCATGGCCGGTTCCCCGCTGGCCGAGAACACCCGTGCATCGGAACTCAGTGCTTAGGCGCGCGTACAGCGGGTAGGCCTTGCTGCATCGTCGCTCGCTCGCGAAGCCGTCGTCAGGAGTAGACCGTGCTGCAACCGCCGCGCCAGTCCCTGCAGATCGCTGCCGTCACCACCCGGCGGGCGTCCGCGGAGGTACGGGATCAGGACGCCCCCTGGCATACCGAAGCGGTGTGTCGGCGTGACGAGGCAGGACTCTTCTTCGCCCCGTCGAAGGAGCCCACCGCGGCCAGGCTCTCCCGCGAGGAGGCCGCGAAGCGTGTCTGCGCCCGGTGCCCGGTGATGGTGGAGTGCCGCGAGCACGCCCTGCTCCAGCCCGAACCGTACGGGGTGTGGGGCGGGCTCACCGCGGCGGAGCGGCGCGTGGTGCTGGCCAGGCGGCGCAGGCGCGACCTCGAACTCAACAAGGCCCATGCGGCGGGTCCCATAGCGGCGGCCGGTTAGCGCGTCCGGGCCGCCCCTCCTGCGGCGGCCCGACGGCGTGGCGGCTCCGAAGGCGCGGCGGCCCGACGGTCCGGCGGTGCAAGGACCCCCGCCATCCTGTGCCGTACCCCCGGCCGGAGTCGGGGCCTACATCGCGCGGTCGAAGTCGATGGTGCTGTAGGCCCGCAGCTTCGCCAGCCGGTGGGTGGAGTCGATCTGCCGGATGGTGCCGGACTTCGAGCGCATCACCAGCGAGGAGGTCGTCGCGGTCTCGGCGCGGTAGCGCACCCCGCGCAGCAACTCGCCGTCGGTGATGCCCGTCGCCACGAAGAAGACGTTCTCACCGGAGACCAGGTCGTCGGTGTGCAGTACGCGGTCCAGGTCGTGCCCCGCGTCGATGGCGCGCTGCCGCTCCTCGTCGTCCTTGGGCCATAGCTTGCCCTGGATGGTGCCGCCCAGGCACTTGATGGCACAGGCCGAGATGATGCCCTCCGGGGTGCCGCCGATGCCCAGCAGCAGATCGACGCCGCTGTTCTCGCGGACCGCGAGAATCGATCCTGCGACATCGCCGTCGGAGATCAGCTTGATGCGGGCGCCGGTCTCCCGGATCTCCTTGATGAGCCCCTCGTGCCGCGGCCGGTCCAGGATGACGACGGTGACGTCCTCCGGCGAGGACCGCTTCGCCTTCGCCACCCGCCGGATGTTGACCGCCACCGGGGCGTCGATGTCCACGTAGTCCGCGGCCTCGGGACCGGCGGCCAGCTTGTCCATGTAGAAGACGGCCGACGGGTCGAACATGGTGCCCCGGTCCGCCGCGGCCAGCACGGCGACCGCGTTCGGCATGCCCTTGGCGGCGAGGGTGGTGCCGTCGATCGGGTCCACGGCGATGTCGCACTCGGCGCCGGTGCCGTCGCCGACCCGTTCTCCGTTGAAGAGCATCGGGGCCTCGTCCTTCTCGCCCTCGCCGATGACGACCACGCCGTTCATCGAGACGGTGGAGACGAGGGTGCGCATGGCCCGTACGGCGGCGCCGTCCGCGCCGTTCTTCTCGCCCCGGCCGACCCAGCGGCCCGCGGCCATCGCGGCGGCCTCGGTGACCCGGACGAGTTCCAGGGCCAGGTTGCGGTCGGGGGCCTCGGGTGAGACTTCGAGTTCGGAGGGGAGGTGGTGCTCGGTCATCGAAACGCACCTTCCTGAAACGGCGGTGGCCGGACGAGGGTTGTCTCCGACAATAACCGCTGTCCCCACGCGATGAGCAGGGGCCACCACCGATGAGCGCATACGGAGCGTGTGGGAGCGGTCACCCATCGGGCCTTGGGTGGCCGATGGGGCGGGACGGGGCCCGTCGGGGCGGGGCGGTCGCAAGGGGTGGGGGGCGGCCTGCGACGATGGGGGCGTGGCAGGCAGGCAAGGCAAGCAGAAGGTGCGGGACATGCTGCTGTCGCTGGGCGTCATCGCCCTCGTCGCAGGTGTCATGTACGTCTTCATCCCGCACGACGACTCCAAGGACCCCGTCAAGCGGGTCGACTACAGCGTCGAGCTGCTGACGGCGCGCCGAGCGGCGCCCTACCCGGTCGCGGCGCCCGAGGGACTGCCCGCCGAGTGGAAGGCGACCTCCGTGCGCTTCCAGGGCGAGAAGGGCAACGCCTGGCACCTGGGCTTCCAGGACCCGACCGGGCAGTACGTCGCCATCGAGCAGTCCACCCAGGAGCCGGCGCCGTTCATCTCCGGCGCCAGTCAGGGCGCCAGGAGGACCACGGCCACGCAGCGCATAGGGGACCGCACCTGGCAGCGCTACGAGGGCGGGCACTACGACGCCCTGGTCCACCGGGACAAGGGCTCCACGACGGTCGTCACGGGCACGGCGTCCTTCGCGGAGCTCGCCAGGATGGCGCAGGCGCTGAAGGCGTCCTGAGGGTCCGGGTCCCCGGGGCCTTGGGCCCCGGGGCGCTGCGGCCCCGGCTCCCGTCCCGCGCCGCGGTCCCGGCCGCGCCGTGCCCCTCGGCCCGGGCCCCGGCCGCACCAGGCCCCGGTCACACCCCCGCCCGGGCCCCGGCCCGGTTCCCTCGGGGGGTCGCTCGCGGTCGGGCGTACCCGCGGCCGGCGGGCGCGTACCCGGCCGGCCGTTCGGGACGCGGTCAGAGGACGGTGACGACCTGCTCGAAGTCGAGCCGCGGGGAGCGCTCGGGGTGCCAGGCGGACTCGCCGGGCCTGCCGATGTTGACGATCATCAGCGGGGTGTGGTCGTCGTCCAGGAACTCCTTCTGGACGCCGGCCGGGTCGAAGCCGGTCATCGGGCCGGCGGCGAGGCCCGCGGCGCGGACGCCGATGATGAAGTACGCGGCCTGCAGGGCGGCGTTCAGGCCGGCGTTCTGCTCGCGTACCGCACGCTCGGAGAACATGTCCTTGAGCGCCGGTGCCTGGGGGACGAGCTGCGGCAGTTCCTCGTGGAACTCGTTGTCCGCGGACAGGATCGCGACCAGCGGGGCCTGGGCGCTCTTGGGGCGGTTGCCCTCGGCGAGGTGCGGCAGCAGCCGCTCGCGGGCCTCGGCGCTGCGGATCAGCGTGATGCGCAGGGGAGACTGGTTGAAGGCGGTCGGGCCGTACTTGACCAGGTCGTAGATCGCCCTGACCTGTTCGTCGCTCACCGGCTCCGCGGTGAAGGTCCGGGCCGTACGGGCCTCCCGGAACAGCAGGTCCTGGGCGGTGGGGTCTAGGGCGAGGGACATGAGACAACCTTATGGTCACGGACTGATGGATCACCGGTCAGCAGTGACTCTACGGCTATGAAGTTTATAATTCAACCAAACGCGGGTATCTGTGAGCTGCCTCACCAGGCTCCGGCAGTCGGCCGACCGCGCTCGGCCACGCGGGTCCGGCACGGAACGTCGGCCGCGCGGGCGGGGCACGCAGTGCGTGGCATGGGGCTCCGGCACACAACGCGTGAGGGCGGGACGGCGTGTGCGGTAGGGGAGCGCGTCCGGTAGGGGAAGCGAGTGCCGTAGGGGAAGCGCGCACGCGCCCGTGCGGCGGCGCCCGTCCCCCTGGGGGCGGGGGTGGCGTCGCCCACTCGCCCTGCGGATGGCGCCGCCCACTCGCCCGTGGAAGAGCCGCAGACCCCCATGGGAAGCGCTGCCCTCCGCGCGGGCGAGCCGCCCGGCTCAGCCCACGTCGTCCGCGCCGTCCCCGCCGTCCGCCTCACCGCCGCGAGCGGCGCCCGGCTCGCGGACCTCCGTCCGGGTGACGTCCTGCTCCTCGCCCTCCGCAAGAGCCGCGTCGAGGCGGGCGCGGGCACCGGCCAGCCAGCGGCGGCACACCTTGGCCAGTTCCTCGCCGCGCTCCCACAGGGCGAGCGACTCCTCCAACGTGGTGCCACCGGTCTCCAGGCGGCGGACGACCTCGATCAGCTCGTCCCGGGCCTGCTCGTAACCGGGCGTGGCCTCGTCCGTACCGGCTTCGGTGCTGCTGGTCATGGGATCACCCTAAGAGTCCGGAGTGTCGACAGGATGCGGCGTGGGCGTGGGCGCGGACTCGGCGGTGCCCGGGGAGTCGGCGGCGTACCCGGTGTCCGGGGAGTTCACGGCGCCCGGGGAGCCCCCGGGATGGGCGGGGGCCTCGGGCCCGGTGTCCGTGCGACCGTCCGTAACGGCCCCCACCCGCACCGGGAACTCGCCCGCGGCCACCCGGGCGCGCAGTTCCTCTCCCCGCACCACCTCGCCGGGGGCCCGGACCGCCTGGCCGCCGGCCTTCTGGAGCACCGCGTACCCGCGCTCCAGGGTGGCGGCAGGGGAGAGGGCCACCACGCGCGCGTGGGTGTGCATCAGCTCCGAGTCGGCGCGGTCGAGGAGGTGGCCGAGGGTCCGGCGGGCACGGTCGGCGAGCGCCCCGACCTGCTGCTCCCGGTCGTCGACCATGCGGTGCGGGTGCTGTATCGAGGGCCTGGCGAGCGCATGGGCGAGGCCGCGTTCCTCGCGGTCCAGCAGGGCGGCCACGCTGCGCCGCGCGCGGTCGCACAGCCGGCGCACCCGCTCGAACTCCTCGCCGACGTCTGGCACGACCTTCTTCGCGGCGTCCGTCGGAGTGGAGGCGCGCAGGTCGGCCACGTGGTCGAGCAGCGGATTGTCGGGCTCGTGGCCGATGGCCGAGACCACCGGCGTACGGCAGGAGGCCACCGCCCTGACCAACTGCTCGTCGGAGAACGGCAGCAGGTCCTCCACACTGCCGCCGCCCCGCGCCACGATGATCACGTCGATGTCGTCCAGCGTGTCCAGCTCCTTGACCGCCTGGACCACCTGCGGCACCGCGTGCACGCCCTGGACGGCGACATTGCGCACCTCGAAGCGGACGGCGGGCCAGCGGCGCCTGGCGTTCTCCAGGACGTCACGCTCGGCGGCCGAGGCGCGGCCGCAGACCAGGCCGATGAGCTGCGGCAGGAAGGGCAGCGGTTTCTTGCGCTCGGGCGCGAAGAGGCCCTCGCGCGCCAGCGCCTTCTTCAACTGCTCCAACCGCGCCAGCAACTCGCCGACGCCCACGGGACGTATCTCGGTGGCCCGCAGGGAGAGCTGGCCGCGCGGCGCGTACCACTCCGGCTTGGCGTGCACGACGACACGGGCGCCCTCCGAGACGACCTCGGCGACCGCGTCGAACACCGTGCGGTAGCAGGTGACGCTCACGGAGATGTCGTACGACGGGTCGCGCAGCGTCATGAAGACGACTCCCGCGCCGGGCCGCCGCGAGAGCTGGGTGATCTGCCCCTCCACCCAGACGGCGCCCAGCCGGTCGATCCACCCGCCGATGAGCCGCGACACCTGGCCGACGGGCAGCGGGGCGTCCGCGGACGTGTTCACAGCCATGCGCCCGAGAGTATCGGCCGGCACCGACAGTCCCCGCCCCCGCGGACCGCGCCGGGCGCCGGGCATCGGGGCATCGGGCTACGGGGCGCCCCCGGACCTGGTGCTCCTGCCGGGTCCGCCCTCGGGCGACGCGCCCCGGGGGGTCCGGGCGGCGGTGGGCCCGCCCTTACGATGGTGGCCATGACCGCTTCGTCAGCCCGCCGCGTCCTGCTCGCCGCCCCCCGTGGCTACTGCGCGGGCGTGGACCGTGCCGTGATCGCCGTCGAGAAGGCCCTGGAACAGTACGGGGCCCCGATCTACGTCCGCCACGAGATCGTCCACAACAAGCACGTCGTGCAGACCCTGGAGAGAAAGGGCGCGATCTTCGTCGAGCGCACGGCGGAGGTGCCCGAGGGGTCGATCGTGATGTTCTCGGCGCACGGCGTCGCACCCGTCGTCCACGAGGAGGCCGCCGAGCGCGGGCTGGCCACCATCGACGCGACCTGCCCCCTGGTGACCAAGGTCCACAAGGAGGCCGTCAGGTTCGCCAAGGAGGACTTCGACATCCTCCTGATCGGTCACGAGGGCCACGAGGAGGTCATCGGCACCTCGGGCGAGGCCCCGGAGCACATCACCCTGGTCGACGGTCCCGAGGACGTCCCGGGTGTGGAGGTCCGCGACCCCTCGAAGGTCGTCTGGCTCTCGCAGACCACGCTCTCCGTCGACGAGACGATGGAGACGGTCGACGCCCTCAAGGAGAAGTTCCCGCAACTGATCTCCCCGCCCAGCGACGACATCTGCTACGCCACGCAGAACCGTCAACTGGCCGTCAAGCAGATGGGCGAGGAGGCCGACCTGGTGATCGTGGTCGGCTCGCGGAACTCGTCCAACTCCAAGCGGCTCGTGGAGGTCGCCAAGCTGGCGGGCGCGCGCGATGCCCACCTGGTCGACTTCGCGGAGGAGATCGACGAGACCTGGCTGGACGGCGTCGGCACGGTCGGCGTCACCTCCGGCGCCTCCGTGCCGGAGGTGCTCGTCGAGGGCGTGCTGGAGTGGCTGGCGGCCCGTGGCTACCAGGACGTGGAGATCGTCAAGGCCGCCGAGGAGTCGATCACGTTCTCGCTCCCGAAGGAGCTCCGCCGCGATCTGCGCGCCGAGGCCGCGTCGCTGGCCGCCGGGGTGCGGGCGGGTTCGGCCGCGGTGCCGGGCGACGCCGGGGCCGGCGCCTAGGAGCTTGACGGGGCGCAGGGGCGTGCGCGTCGGCGCCCCCACGTGCGTGCCGCCTGCGTTCAGAACCGTGTGCCCGGTGCACGCTCGCGGTGCACCCGGGTGCGCGTGCCCGGAGCGCCCCGCCAGGCGCACGACCGGCCCGCGCCCGCCAGGACGGGCTCGGTCGGGCGGACCCGGTGTGCTCGGGTGCTCGTACTGCGAGTGCCCGTACGCGCGCGTGGTGGGCCCTGATCGCCGTACCGTAGCTATATGCAGATCTTCGGTGTGGACATCGGCGGTTCCGGTATCAAGGGCGCGCCCGTCGACCTGGGCCGCGGGGACCTGGCGGACGAACGCTTCAAGGTGCTGACGCCCCATCCGGCGACGCCGGACAAGGTGGCCGACGGGGTGGCCGAGGTGGTGGACCACTTCGGCTGGCAGGGCCCGGTCGGCATCACCTTCCCCGGCGTGGTCACCGACGGGTCGACGGTGCGCACGGCGGCGAACGTGGACAAGACCTGGATCGACGTGGACGCGCGCGCCCTGCTCAGCGAGCGCATGGGCGGCACGGCCGTGACGGTGATCAACGACGCGGACGCGGCGGGTGTGGCCGAGATGGAGTTCGGCGCCGGCCGCGGACACGGCGGCACGGTCTTCGTCCTCACCTTCGGCACCGGCATCGGCAGCGCGCTCTTCATCGACGGCCGCCTGGTGCCCAACACCGAGCTGGGCCACCTGGAGCTGGGCGGGCACGACGCCGAGAAGCACGCCTCCACGAAGGTCAAGGACGACCACGACATGACCTGGGAGCACTGGGCACGCCGCGTGCAGAAGTACCTGGCGCACGTCGAGATGCTGTTCTCGCCGTCCCTGTTCATCATCGGCGGCGGAGTCAGCCGCAAGGCGCACAAGTTCCTGCCGCTCATCAAGGGCATCAAGGCCGACCTGGTGCCCGCCCGGCTGCAGAACAACGCGGGGATCGTGGGTGCGGCGATGCAGGCGACGAAGGAGGCGTGAGGGCCGCGGGGGCGCCGCCCGCCTGCCCACCCGCGCCGCCCTGTCCGGCCGTACCGGCCGCCGGTCCGCCCACCCGAAGGGCCGCCCACCCGCCGTGCATGACCGGGCGGGGCGCCTGCCCCGGCGGGTCCGCGGCCAACGCGGCCGGGCGAGTCCCCGGCTGGCGGCCGGGCGGGTCCGCGGCCAAGGCGGCCGGGCGCGTCCTCGGGCAGACCGCTCGTCAGGCGGACCGCCGTCTGGGGCCCGGCGGCGCCTGGCCGGGTCGCGGCGGCCGCAGCCGGCCCCGCGCCGCCCGCTCGGCCGGGGCGCCGCCACCCCTACCGCCACCGCCCGGGCCGCCGCCGTTGCCGGCGCCGCGTCCTGGGCCACTCCGGCCGCGGGCCGTCCGCTCCCGCAGCGCCGCGGCCCTGCGACGCATCAGACGGATCTTCCGCACGGTCGCGATCACCCCGGCGATCAGCGTGCCGCCGTAGAGCCAGACCGCGTACATCGCCAGCGTCGTGAACAGCCCCATCACCCGGCTGCCGAAGCCGTCGTCGGCGCCGCCGGAGATCGGCAGCGCCCCGAGGGCGAAGCCGATGGGAACGGCGACCGGCGCGGCCACCAGGTCGGCGCGCCGCACCCAGAGCGCGGTCAGGGTGCTCACCGGCAGGAACAACACCCCGTAGACCGTCGGTGACCCGCCCAGGAGCTCCAGATCCAGACAGGCGATCAGGAACATCACCACGGCGCAGAACAGACCGCTGCCAAGACCGGTCAGCCGGGGGTTGGGGGCGTTGCGCACCGTTCTCACCAGGCGGGGGACGGTCCGCACGAGGCGGGGCACGGAGCGGGCGAGCGGCGGGGCCGGGCGGCGCGAGCTGTTCGAGGCGCGGCACACCGCGGTGGAGCCGCGCGGTCCGCCCTGCGGCGGCAGCGGGGTGGTCCGGCGCGGTCGGGACTGTGGGGGACGCGTCCTTGGGTGGTCCACATGCACCAACCTAGGTCCGATCATGTGCCGAACAGGTCCTGGGACACGCACTTTGGCCGAGCTTCACCGGGCGTTCGGTGCGCCGCGGGGCGGCGGGCGGCGGGCGGGGGCCCGCGGCGGCCCCCGGAGAGGGGGCGCGGGGGCGGCCGAGGGGCCCCGCGGGGCGGTGCGACGGCGCGTGGCGCGGCCTGCGGCGGTCGGTGAGCGGTCCCGAGGCCGTCGGTGAGCGGTCCCGAGGCCGTCGGTGAGCGGTCCCGAGGCCGTCGGTGAGCGGTCCCGCGACCGTCGGTGAGCGGTCCCGCGGCCGTCGGAAGGGGCCGTCGCCGGGACGCCGTAGACTGGTGGATCGGCCCGCACCACCCGGGCCGCCGCTCCAGGCCCCCGCCCCGCCCAGACATACGGGAAGTCGCAACGTGTCGCTCACGATCGGAATCGTCGGTCTGCCCAATGTCGGCAAGTCGACCCTGTTCAACGCCCTGACCAAGAACGACGTGCTCGCGGCCAACTACCCGTTCGCCACGATCGAGCCGAACGTCGGCGTGGTGGGCGTGCCTGACCCGCGGCTTGCGAAGCTGGCCGAAATGTTCTCCTCGCAGCGCGTCCTTCCGGCCACCGTGGACTTCGTCGACATCGCCGGGATCGTGCGGGGCGCCAGCGAGGGCGAGGGGCTGGGCAACAAGTTCCTGGCGAACATCCGCGAGTCCGACGCCATCTGCCAGGTCATCCGGGCATTCAAGGATGAGAACGTCGTTCATGTGGACGGCAAGATCTCGCCGAAGAGCGACATCGAGACGATCAACACCGAGCTGATCCTCGCCGACCTCCAGACCATCGAGAAGGTCCTGCCGCGGTTGCAGAAGGAGGCGCGGGTCAAGAAGGACATACAGCCGAAGCTGAAGGCGGTGGAGTCGGCGAAGGAGATCCTGGACGCAGGCCGCACCCTCTTCGCGGCCGGCATCGCCCAGGGCACCGAGGCCGCCGAGCCCCTGCACGACCTGCACCTGCTCACCACCAAGCCGTTCCTCTACGTCTTCAACGTCGACGAGGACGAGCTGGCCGACGAGTCCTTCAAGGACGAGCAGCGCGCCCTGGTCGCTCCCGCGGAGGCCATCTTCCTCGACGCCAAGCTGGAGGCGGACCTCGCGGAGCTCGACGCGGACGAGGCCCTGGAACTCCTGCAGTCCGTCGGCCAGGAGGAGCCGGGCCTGGCGACCCTGGCCCGCGTCGGCTTCGACACGCTGGGCCTGCAGACCTATCTGACCGCGGGCCCCAAGGAGGCCCGCGCCTGGACCATCAAGAAGGGCGCCACCGCCCCCGAGGCCGCCGGAGTCATCCACACCGACTTCCAGAAGGGCTTCATCAAGGCCGAGGTCATCTCCTACGACGACCTGGTCGAGGCCGGCTCCGTGGCCGACTCCCGCGCGGCGGGCAAGGCCCGCATGGAGGGCAAGGAGTACGTGATGCAGGACGGGGACGTGGTGGAGTTCCGGTTCAACGTGTGAGCGGATGAAATAACACCACGTCGTTGACGTGGCAAACATGCAGGTCAGATGTGGCCCACCTCTCCGGAGGCGGAGTCTTGGCCTTTCTCCGTGCTGGATGGGTGCTGGATCGGCTGAGGCACCATCAGTCGGCTCCTCTCTCAGACGGCACCAGGAGTGGTACGTTATTGAGTACCACTTGATGGGAGGGTTGAAGTCATGTCCATCACTGCGAGTGAAGCGCGCAAGGAACTGTTTCCGTTGATCAAAAAGGTCAACGAGAATCATGAGGCCATCGAGATCGTCTCCAAGCACGGTAACGCGGTGCTTGTCTCGGCTGAGGACTACATGGCGCTGCGCGAGGGCTCCTACCTGCTGCGCTCGCCAGCGAACGCCCGGCGGTTGCTCAAGGCGTACGAGAACGCCCTGTCGCACATCAACGTGTCGGAGCGTGAGCTGATCGATCCCGAGTCACCGGACGCAGGTGCGGGTGCCGCGTGAGGCTCGTCTTCGAGGATCAGGGCTGGGAAGACTACACGTCCTGGCTCAAGAACGACCGTAAGATGCTCGCCCGGATCAACAAGATCATCGAAGATGTCAGGCGTGACCCATTCGTGGGCATCGGCAAGCCGGAGCCGCTGAAGTATCACCTGCCTGGGGCCTGGTCGCGACGGATCGACGAAGAGCACCGCCTCGTCTATCTGGTGGCGGACAATGAGATCGTCATCCTCGCTGCCCGGTATCACTACTGATCGGTGAGTGTCCGGTGTGCTGGGACGATTAGCTACTTTGAACCTCGGTTTTCGCAGGTGGGATCTCCGTGTTCGGCGTTCAGCTCCGCCGTAGCTGCATTCCAGTTCAACCTTTCGTGTGGCGAAATGGGGAGTCGCTGAATGGCCGATGTTACCTTCCTTAGCCAGGCCGAACCAGTTGATGAGTACGGTCGTGCTCTTTATGCGGTATCGCGCTCAATTCTGAGAGCCCATTTTGATGAATTGTCGCAAGCAGACCTTGAAGACCTCAATTGCGATCGGGGTGAAACTCGCTCGCCTGCACCGCGACAAGGGATCGCGTGGGGATGGGTTTGAGTGGGCCGTTCACGAGGCGATTGTCGGCGGCGAACCACGCGTTACCGATCTGGTCAGCGAAGCCCTCAGGAAGGTGAGCCCTAGGGATTTCGCTGACTTGGACAGACCTACGTCTCTGATGTTCGGGCACGAGCGTGCACGCCATCTCGGATTCACTGAGGCCGTCGTCAACAACGCGAGTGGCGATGCGGTGCTGTTGCCTGACGGGTCAGGTCGGCCGTTCGCATTTGGATCCTGGGTGCCGATCGCTGCTCGCGGTGTCGCCGCCGAACCTGATCTGCGGGAACGGATCAAGAAGGTATGGAAGACCGACCTGTTCCTGAGTAGTACGGAGAAGGCGCGGTTTGCCGCCGCGACTATCAAAAGTAATTGGCATCAACTCGAAGATGGCAATGGACTCCGAGTGGCCATTGTTCCACAGGCCGTGGACCTTTCGGCTGGATATCGGAGGTGGAACAGTCTGCATCTGATTGCACTGCCAGACCCCGATGGCTTCATGGGCTTGTTTGACGATGCGTATGAAGCAGTTGCTGAAGCGATTCTGACGGTTGGCAGGCATGATCGCGCACCCTATTATTACAAGCCGAGCGCGAAGGCCCAGAAAATCCAGGCTCAACTGGAGAAGTATGGGAAGGTGAAGGTGGTTGATATACTTGACGCCCTAAACGAAGCGGCGCAGCAGAATCTGATTACTGTCGACCGCAAGCTCATGTCGGTGGAAGCTCCGACATGGCTCAATATCAATGAAAAGCGCACGCCCGTCATCGCACCAAGGCCGGCGTTCGAGAAGCTCGACTGACCTCGGAGGTGGCGAGGGTACGTCCGGTCGATGGTCTCGAAGTTGATGCTGACCCCATCCAGTGGCGCCGCCGGGCGGACCTTTGTTCGCAGGAAGCTGAACCTCCCGCATCGCGAGGTTTCTCCGCCAATTGGGGTGTACTTAGGCTCGGAAGACGGTCCGGGAGACTCACTCACTGGCTACCAGCGTCTCCCTCAGGGTGCCCTCGACAGGGTGGCGGCGGGCAGTTTCCGTGTAGCGATCGTGGGTGCTGGATGTGCTGGTTGACCTTGCACCGTGCTGGATCGGTGCTGGATGAGGCCCGCGGGAGCCGTGTTTCTGCAGGTGGAAGCTCCTTATTGGGGGTTCAGGTTCAACGTGTAGTCGGTTCATTACCTTAAGGTAGGCAATTCGTCAAGCATGCAGGTCGGAAGGGGGCGGTCCATGCGGAGCCGACCCCTTCGCCGGTCCCGTGCTGGTTACGTGCGGGATTTCCTGACGCGTGATCACGTGTCGTAGACGGTGCTCCGGTGGCCGACGTGAACGACCCAGACCACCAGTTCTCCGTTGTCGATGGTGTAGACGACGCGATGGTCGCCGACTCGTAGACGGCGGCGCTCCGGCTGGGACACGAGTGCCGTCGTATTGAAGCCGAAGGGGTCGCTTTCCAGTTCGGTCAATTTGGCCAGGATGCGCAGTGCCATGTCCCGCGGGATCTTGCGCAGTTCATCTCGGGCTTCGGGGCGGAAGACCGTTCGGTACTCACTCACCGCGCGCCAGGGTTTCCTTCATGACGTCCTCGATGTGGACTCCGGCCGATCGGTTCGCCATCCGCTCGTCGATGATGCGATTGATCTCGCGCTCTTCCCATTGCTGGTATTTGCGCAACACGTCCATCGACACGACGGCGGCGACTTCTTTGCCTCGTCGAGTGATCACGGTGGGCTGGTCGTCGCGATCGGCCCGTTCGACGACTTCGGCGAGGTGCGCGCGGACGTCGCGGATGGACTCTATGGGCATCTGCATCATGCGCCCTAGCGTACCAGGTGTTCCAAATGTACACAATGACGCGGTGCTCCCTTCGAGTGTCTGGAATTCCCCCGGTGCTGGTTTCACCCTCCCGGAAGCGCGTTTTCGCAGGGGGGAGCAGATTGTTCAACGTTCCGGTTCAACGTCTAGCGGCTGCCGTACCGCTACGTCGCTGATCTAGCAAACATTCAGGTCAGGAAAGGCCCGACTCCTTGGAGTCGGGCCCTTGACTTTTTCCGTGCTGGGATGGTGCCGGGGTGGCTGACCCCTCGTCACCTGTCGTCATCCCTGGTCATCCGCACCGTGCTGGGTGTCACGGGGACGCCGGTGCTGGGCACTGTCCGGTGCCTGACAGCAGGGAGTGCACGGACCAGCTCCACGCAAATCATGCGCGTTCCCGGCGTCCTGGCCGTGGTCGCGGACCCTTCCATCGGATTCCGTACCGGCTGCGGGGCATCGGTGGCCGCGTGATGTTGCGTGGTCGGCGCCGGGTGGGCAGGTCGCGGCTGGTCGAGCGGTTTGCGGAGCGCTCCGGAGCCCCGTTCCTGTTCTGCGCGGCGACCGGTGCGTCCGCTGGGGATGATCTGGCCCGGCTGGCCCGGGATGCCCAGGCATCGACGCTGCCGTTGGCTGGGGTGGTGGCCGCCGCGCGGCCGGAGAACTGGGATGCCGCGTTCGATGTTGCAGCGTTGGCGGTCCTGAGCTCGGCGGCGGGCCCGGCTGCCGAGCCCCGGGCCGCGGCCCCCGCGGGTGCGCGGTCAGCACCGGGACACGTGCAGCCGGCTCACCTCGAACGCCATGTCGTACACGTGCGGTTCTGGTGCCGGATGGTGCTCACCGGCGCAGACGGAGAGATTCACGATGAGGTGGGCGTTCCAGTGCTCGCCCACGCCGGTGCCGTCGGCATGGGCGAGGCGTCCGTCCACCCACCAGGCCACGCACGACGCGCCGAACTCGACCTTCAGTTCCACCCATGCCCCTGGCCGGATCGCCGGGCTGCGGTAGTAGTGACACCCCCCGTTGACGTGGTTCGAGAACTCCAGCACGTCCGGGTTGTCCGGGTGGTACTCGAAGACATCGATCTCCTGGCCCCCTTCATGCCACGTCCAGATCGCCGGCCACGCTCCGAGCTCGCGGGGCAACCGCACCCGGGCGTGCAGGACGTCGCCCGTTCTCACCATGAATCCTTCGTCGCTGCTCTCCGTGGTGAGCAGCCCCGTACTCCACGTGCCGTCCGCGCGGCGCGTCGCACGGAAGACGCCGGAACGGCTGTAGTCGGGGTCGGTGACCAGGTGGTCCAGCTTGTTGTCACCGGGGTTCGTCGGCCCGCCGCCCGGATACGCCCAGGAACGCCCCGCCACCCACTGCCCGGCCGCGGAGAAGTCCGCCGTGAACAGCGGCGCGCCGGGACCGGCTGGGGTCGCCCGCGGGGGAGCGGCGTCCCAGCCGAGCCACCGGCCCATCCGCCTGATGGCCGCTGACGTCCGAACAGGCATGCTTTCTTCTTCCAGGGAGGCGCAAGAGACCCGGGACCGGCCGTTGCGGCGCCAACCTACGTGCGCCGGTGGCGCACGGGCGGAGCCGCGCCGGAGGGCCGCATCCTGTTACGCCCGATGGGGGCGGCAGGCCGCCCTCGCCGTGGGGCGGCGTGCGCCGGGGTGCTCCCGGACCGGCCCGCTGCCCGCCCCGGCCGTCCCGCTGCCGAACGGGCAGCCGCGGCCCCGCCGGCCGTGGGACGGGGGTACGTTCCGACCGTCCCGCCGGATGCGCGGGCTGCCGGCGCCGGCCGTCAGTCCTCGGCGAGGACGATCACCGCATCCCCTTCCTCCAGCACGAGCGAACCGGTCTTCGACGGGTTCAGGAAGACGCCGTAGCCGGGAGGCTCGTGCCCGTGCCGGGCCAGGCGGTAGCCGATGGCCGACTCTCCGCGGTCGCGTGCGGCGGCCACCACCGTGGCGAAGTTGGCCTCGGCTCCGGGTACGAGGTAATCGGCCGCCGGCTTGAGGTAGATCTCGGCCCCCTCGGGGTTGAACAGGTCGGTGAACACGGCCTCCAGGTGCGGGTTCTCGGTTAGCTGGGTCAGCAGCAGAGTGATCACCTTGGTGCTCACGATGAAGTCGTCCGCCTTGGTGACCTGGGCTATCTCGCGGTTGCCGTCGTCGTTCATCTCGGTGACGATCGAGTAGGGGTCACCGAGCGCCATCTCGATGTCGCGCAGGTGAAGCAGGGTCACCAATGCCCGGTCGTCCGCCCGGTCCGGTGCGACGCGGTCGTCGGACAGCACGACGATGTGCTGGTAGCCCCCCAGGTCGAGTTCCTCCAGGGAGGATCTTCGGGTCGGCTCGCAGTACCGGTATCCGAGCTGGAGGTGGCTCAGGCCCTGCGGTAACTCCTTCTCGGGCGGCCGTCTCGGCGCCGTGACGTCCACGATCGACGCGGGCTCGACGAAACTGTCGAGCAACGAGATGAGTCTGGGCGCGCGGGAGTTCCAGCCGACCATGAGCGTGCGGTCGGGCGACGGCGGCCGCTCGCGCGGCACGGTGACGGCGGCGGTGACGACGGTCGGGGGCGACTGGGCGAGCCGTATCGCCAGATCGTCCTCGGCGACCACGAGAATCTGCTCACCAGGGGCGATGACGGTGTCCGTCGGCGGGTTCACCAGCACCCTGCCGTCGCGCGTGCGCAGCCCGGCGGGGGCGCCGAGGGAGTAGGCGAGGAGTGCTTCGCCGTAGGTGCGTCCCGTCAGCGCCGGCTCGTCACGGAAATAGAGTTCGTTGCCCACGAAGCTGAGCAGTTCGTTGAAGACGGTGGACAGCCCCGTCTGCCGGTGCGACTGCGCGATGAGGCGCACCGCGATGTCGTCGGCGTCGACTATCAGGGACTTCTCGCCCGCCGCCAGCCGTGCGGCGGGCAGGTTGTCCGAACTCTGGACGGCCGCGACGACGGTGGGGCGCTCACCGCGCCAGACCCGGTTGTTCAGCAGCAGCAAGACCTTGATCGCGTCCACGTCACTGTCGTCCCCGACCGGCGGCAGGACCATGATCGCCTTCGCGGTGTCGGGACTGACCAGCTCCAGATCGGGCCGCTCCAGCGGGTTGCCCGAGCGGCAGATGACCCGGGTACGGCCGGTGTCCGGTATGCGCTGGCGGATCTGGTCCTCCATGTCGACCTTGTCCTGGTCGGCGAGGATCACCACGCACGAGCGGCGTTCGCTCTGGTTCGCCTCGACGAGTTCCGCGATGACCGTGAAGACCTGGTCCGACCAGCCCAGGACGATCGTGTGCCCACGCTCTATCAGTCGCGAGCGGCCCTTGCGCAACTCCTGGATCCGGTTCTCCAGACCTCTGGCCAGTACACCGATCAACGCGCTCACGATGAAGATCCCTCCGATCGTCACCGTGAGCATCAGGGCCAGGAAGACCGGCCGACCTGTGTCGCCGCCCATGGTGCCCGGGTCGAGGGTGCGCAGCAGGCTCATCCAGACGACACCGCGCCAGCCGCCGTTCTGCTCGGCGTCGGAGGTGGTGAAGGCGACGACCAGGGCGGAGACGACGGCGACCAGGGCCAGGGACGCCAGCGCGAGCCAGCCGATGAGAGCCGGGGTGCCGCGGTCCATCGTGCCGTCGAACCAGTACCGCAACCGGTCCCGCAGCCTGAACCGCATACCGCCCCCATCCCCCAGCAGCCACTTCGGCCCGGCCCTCGCACCACGAGCGCGTGCCTGCCGCCTTCGCCCCAAACGTAGTCGATCACCGTCACCGTTCAGGAGCTCTGGCCGCGGGCCGGCAGCGCGGGACGGCCGTACCGTCGGACCCCCGGCGACACCGCCGGGGACACCGCCCGGGCATCGGACACGTGCCGCCGAACTGACGCGTGTGCTGCCGCGGCGCCGGGCAGACGGGCGAGGAGGGTTTCGCCCCGCCGCCGAGGACAGCGGCCCGATGGTCCCGGCGGCCTTGCGGTGTCCCAGGCCATCGGCTTGAGTCGTGCGTCCATCGACGGTGCCTCGTGCGTCTCATCGGCGGTGAGAGGTGCGCCGCCGCACCGAGCGCGGTCGGTCCGCGACGGTACTTCGCGCCGTCCGCGGTCGGCCGTCGGGAACCATTACACTCAGCAGGCCCTCTGTCACACGCGGCGTCCGCCGAAGGCCGCCGCAGCTTCTCTCCATCGAGGCGAACATGTCAGATCCCGGGCCTCGCGAGTGGCCGGCCGACGCCGACGGGGACCGCGGCGGGGCCGCGCCGCCCCCCACGACCGGCGCGGGCGGCGGCCGAAGCCCGCTGTCCGTGCTGGCGCTGGTCGCACCGAGCCTGTCGGCGGTCGTCGCGGCGCTGTTCCTGCTCGCTGGATTCGGCCTGAGCAGTCTCAGCGGCCGCCCGTACGTCGGTGAGGGAATGACAACGGTGGGGACGGTGGCCGCGGCAGTCGCGGTGGGTGCGCTGGCAGGGGACCTCGCCTGGCAGCTCGCCGAGGCGCACGGGCGTCAGGCCCGCCGGGAGCGCGCAGCGCGGGCGGAGCGTGACGGCTCGGGGGAGCGTGACGGCCCGGGCGCAGCTCACTCCTCCGGCACGTCACGCGCCTGATCCAGCAGATCACGCGGGAGCTGCTCGTCGTGCGACGACAGCGTGGTGACGAAGCCGGCCGGTACAGCCTTCCCGCCCCGCTCGCCGTCGAGCACACGGCGCATTCTCAGGGCGGCGGGCGACCTCGGGGCGGTGAGCGACGCGTGGTCGGCGACCGGAACCCATGCGAACGACCGGCACTCGCGGCGGCGCGTCACGGCACCCGACGCCCACTACCGAGTTCCGCTCGGACATGCTCGGCCGGCGGGCGGGCCAGGACCGTCAGATCGGTCGTCGACGCCGGATCGGCAGCCAGGTGCCCCTGCACCCAGCCCGCGGCCACCGGCCCCGCGCCGCGTGCAGCACGGACAGCACCTGAGTCCCCGGTCCCCCGTGGGGCCTGCGCTGACGACCCGGCTCGGACTCCGTCAACCTCGGGTCCCCTTCTGTCCGGTCAGCCTCCTGCCTCGCATTGACACACCGTACGCACCACTCGCACGTGCGCGCCCGCACGGAAGGCGGCGGCCCGGTACGGGCTGCCACGTGTCGCTGGGCACGGAGGCACCGGGCCTGACTGCTGTGCTGGTGGGGCTGGGTCGGGGCGCCCCCACCGCCACCGGAGCGGACTTCGGCCTTGACGCGTCGGCGCTGGTGCTCGTGCTGGACGAACCCGGGGCATCGTCGCGGGCCCGAAGCGTGTGCGGGCCCGGCGGGCCGGCCGGGACCGCAGCCGTGCCCGTCCCGGGCCGGGGCTGCAACGCACCCGCGTCCCGTGCCGGGCGATCAACGCGTACCGGCGCCGTCGACCGGCGGCGATGACGTCCCGGGGCCGGTGCGGGACCAGCATCAACTCCGTTACCACACCGGGCGGTAACAGTGGTAAGTTCGCGAACCGCTGGTGCATTGTGCAGCTAATCGGATCTCCTTGCCGCAGCAGGTGACTACCATGAGCCGCTATCTGGCCGGAAGATCGCCGTTCGTTTCGGTGACCCCTTCCTGACCTGCGGCCGTCGTGTGTCGGCCGCCCCCGTTTCTCCTGCTCTCACGGACCGAGGGACCGCGGAATGTCAGTGCATGTACCGCCCAGTCAGCACCGATCGGCGAAGGTGCCGCGCACCTCGCCGGCCGCGGCCCTGGCCGTGTTGGTGGTGAGCGCCGCGGTCGCCGGCGCGGCGGTCGCCTGGGCACCGTCCGACGCCCGCACCTGGACACTGGTCGTGGCGGTGGTGGCCTGGGCGTGCGTGGCCGTCACCGTTCTCGTCAGCCACCGGCTCGTCCACCGGGCCCGGCGCACCGCCGCCGTGCAGGACTCCGCGACCGGCGATCTCAAGGCGCAGGCGGCGCAGTGGTCGGGGGAGACCGCCCACCTGGTCAACGTGACGCTGCCCGCCGTGGCCAAGCGCCTGCGGGACGGTACGAGCGCGGCCGACGCACTGGGCAGCGTGCAGCTCCCGGCCGACCCGCAGCTTCGCCGGCTCGTGCACACCTTCGCCGCCGTCGTCGAGGAGGGCGTGCGGCAGGAGGCAGCCCTGGACGGCGAGCGCAAGCAGGCCGCGTACGAGCTGGACCAGGCGGTGATCGAGCTGGACCGGCTCGCGCGGGAGACGCTGCCGGCCGCGGTCGCCCAACTGCGCGAGGGCCAGTCCGCCGACAGGGTGCTCGCCGAACTCGACCTGCCGCGGCTGCCCGCGGCCCACGCCTCGGTCGAAACCTTCCTACGCGAACTCGCCCGCAGCGAGCGGCGCGCCGCCGCGGCACAGGTCGCCTCGGCCAAGGCGCTCAGCCGCGTCCAGGCCAAGGCCGTCAGCATGCTCGCCGACCTGCGGGAGATGCAGGACCGGCACGGCGAGGAGGTCTTCGGCGACCTGCTGAAGCTGGACCACAGCACGTCCCAGCTCGGCCTGATGACCGACCGGCTGGCGCTGCTCATGGGCGGCCGCTCCAGCCGCGCCTGGAACAAGCCGATCGTGATGGAGAGCATCCTGCGCGGCGCCGTCGGCCGCATCGCCGCCTACCAGCGGGTGCGCCTGCACTGCTCCACCACCGCGGCGATCTCCGGATTCGCCGCCGAGGACGTCATGCATCTGCTCGCCGAGCTGATGGACAACGCCGCGAACTTCTCGCCGCCCATCGACGAGGTGCACGCCTACGTCGAGGAGCGCAGCGCCGGTGTCGTCGTCACCATCGAGGACAGCGGTCTGAAGATGGCCGACGCCGCGATGCGCCGCGCGGAGGAGGCCGTGGCCGGCCGCATGACCGACCTCGCCTCGCTGCAGAGCACCCGGCTCGGCCTCGCCGTGGTCGGACGGCTCGCGGTGAAGTACGGCATCAGTGTCAACTACCGCCCGTCCTCACGCGGCGGCACCGGCGTCGTCGTCCTGCTGCCCCCGCAACTGCTCGCCCAGCAGCGCGACCCCGCGCCGCGCGAGACGCCCCGCCGCCCGGCGGCCGCGGCCGCACCCGCGCCGGCACCCGCGCCGGCCCCGGCCGCACCGTCCGTCCCGGCGCCCGGCGCCGCCCCGCGCCCCGCTGACAGCCAGCGGCCTGCCGCCCGGCCGGAGCAGCCCGAGCAGGGCCGGTTCCGGCGGTCGAACGACGACACGCTGAACGGCCTGCCCGTCCGCACCCCCGGCCGCACCATGGCCGAGGCGGAACGGGAGCGCGAGCAGCGCCGGTCCACGTCCGAGGCGGTGGAGAGCGTCCCGCCGGAGCAGCGCCCGGCACGCGACGCGGGGTCCCGGTTCGGCGCCTTCCACCGAGGGCGCAGGTCCGCGGGCGCAACCGCGGGACCGGGTGCCCGGCCCGAGGCCGGACCCGAGTCCGAGGCCCGGCCCGAGCCCGAGGCCGGACCCGAGCCCGAGGCCCGGCCCGAGTCCGAGCCGCCGACCGCTCCGTAGCCCCCCTCACCCTTCCCGTACGGCGCCCGGGGCCCCGGCGCCCACTTACGCGCTCAAGTTCGTGAGATTGGAGGAACGGGCCGGTGACCGGTTCAGCCGGGCACCACCGTCCCATCACCCACCATGCAGACCACCGACAACAGCCTCATCTGGCTCCTGCAGAGCCTTCTGGAGCGCACTCCCGGAACCCGGCACGCCCTCGCCCTCTCCCGGGACGGCCTGAAGCTGTGCTGGACCGAGAACCTGACCGAGGACCAGGCGGACCAACTGGCGGCGATCTGTTCCGGTATCCAGGCCCTCGCGCAGGGCGCGTCCGTGGAGTTCGGCGACGGCACCGGCGGTGTCCGCCACTCCATGACCGAGTTCCACGGAGGCCTGCTGTTCATCGTGGAGGCCGGTGAGGGGGCGCACCTCGCGGTCGTCGCCGAGGAGGACGCGGACCCCGGCGTGGTGGGCCACCAGATGACGGAGCTGGTCGAGCAGATCGGCGAGCACCTGCGGGCCGAGCCCCGAGCGCCCCTCCACGGGAGTGCGACCTCGTGACGCGCAAGCCCGTGGACACCGGTGACCCCGACCGGCTCTACACGGTCACGGGCGGTCGGAGCCGTGCCGACGACTCCTTCGACCTCGTCACCCTCATCGTCAGTGAGTGCGAACCCAAGGCGGGGATGCAGTCGGAGCACGCCAGGATCCTGGACCTGTGCCGGCATCCGACGGCCGTGGTCGAGATCGCCGCGGAGCTGAAATTACCGATCACCGTGGTGCGGATCCTGCTCGGCGATCTGCTCGACACGGGCCGCATCACCGCCCGTCACCCGCGCGCGGCGCGGTCCGTCGCCTCGCTCCCCGATTCCGCCCTTCTCAAGGAGGTGCTCCATGGGCTCCGCAACCTCTGAGCTGCCCTCCCACCGCACGCCACTGGCCGACGCGGCGGAGACCGGTCTGAAGATCGTCATCGTGGGCGGGTTCGGTGTCGGCAAGACGACCCTGGTCCGGTCGGTGAGCGAGATACGGCCGCTCAACACGGAGGAGGTGATGACGCAGGCCGGCGTCGGCGTCGACGAGACCAGGGGAGTGGCGACCAAGTCGACCACCACGGTGGCGTTCGACTTCGGACGGATCAGTCTCAACGAACGCACGGTGCTGTACCTGTTCGGAGCACCGGGACAGGAGCGCTTCTGGTTCCTGTGGGACAGCCTGTTCTCCGGCACGCTGGGCGCGGTCGTGCTCGTGGACACCCGGCGGATGGACGACTCCTGGTACGCCATAGACCGGCTGGAGCACCACCGCACGCCGTTCGTGGTGGCCGTCAACCGGTTCGACGACGACACCACCCGGTACTCCCTGGAGCAGATCCGTCAGGCGCTCGCGCTGTCCGAGCACGTGCCGATGGTCGACTGCGACGCGCGGGTCCGGCAGTCCGGCAAGGACGTGCTGATCACCCTAGTGGACCACCTCTACGAACTGGCCCTGGCCCAGGAGGCGACACCGTGACCGACACCGGTTCCCCTTCCGCGCACCCGGCTCCCCCGGGCTGCCCCGCCCACGACAGCGCGGTGCGCCTGGCGGGGCTCGAATACCAGCAGACGCCGTCGCAGACCTACCGCGCGCTGCGCCGGGAGCACGGCACGGTCGCGCCGGTGCTGCTCGACGGGGACATCCCGGCCTGGCTGGTGCTCGGCTATTCCGAGGTCACGTACGTGACCAGCCACGACGAGCTGTTCGCGCGGGACTCCCGGCGCTGGAACCAGTGGGAGCGCATCCCCGCGGACTGGCCTCTGCTGCCGTTCGTCGGGTACCAGCCCTCGGTGCTGTTCACCGAGGGCGAGGAGCACCGGCGGCGGTCCGGGGTGATCACGGAGGCGCTGGAGGCCGTCGACCAGTTCGAGCTGTCCCGTGACTGCCAGATGATCGCCGACCGGCTCATCGCCGAGTTCGCGGGGAGCGGCCGGGCGGAGCTGATGGCCGGCTACGCGCACGCCCTGCCGATGCGGGCCGTGGTGCAGATGTGCGGGATGCCGGACTCGGGCGAGGACACCCGGCAGTTCGTCGACGACCTGCGGATCTCGCTGGACGCGGCGGAGGGCGACGACCCGGTGGCCGCCTATGCGCGCGTGGGCGAGCGGCTGCGGCAACTGGTGAAGGCCAAGCGGGACCGCCCCGGCCCCGACGTCACCTCGCGCATGCTGCTGCACCCGGCGGGGCTGACGGACGAGGAGATCGTCCAGGACCTGATCTCGGTGATCGCCGCAGCCCAGCAGCCGACGGCGAACTGGATCTGCAACACGCTGCGGCTGCTGCTGACGGACGAGCGGTTCGCCGTGAACGTGTCGGGCGGCCGGCTCAGCGTGGGCGAAGCACTCAACGAGGCGCTGTGGCTGGACACGCCGACCCAGAACTTCATCGGGCGCTGGGCCGTGCGGGACACCCAGCTCGGCGGGCGGCAGATCCGGGCGGGCGACTGCCTGGTGCTGGGGCTGGCCGCCGCCAACACCGATCCGCAGATCTGGCCGGAGGCACACGTGGGCGCGGAGAACGCCGCCCATCTGTCGTTCAGCAACGGCGAGCACCGCTGCCCCTATCCGGCCCCGCTGCTGGCGGACGTGATGGCGCGGACGGCGGTCGAGACGCTGCTGGAGCGGCTGCCGGACCTGGTGCTCGCGGTGGAGCCCGACGAGCTGACCTGGCGTCCGTCGATCTGGATGCGGGGGCTGACGGCGCTTCCGGTGCAGTTCACGCCCCTGGTGCAGTAGGGGCGTGCCCGTGGGGCCCCCGGCCGGGGCCCGGAGCCCCGGCCGGGGGCGGGCCGTGCGCTCACGGCGTGAACCGGACCGGCAGGGACTGCGGGCCGCGGGTGAAGACGCCCTGCTCGACCGGGTCGAAGCCGTCGGCGAGGCGGAGGTCTGGCATGGCGTCGAGGAGCTGGTTGACGCCGGTCTCGACCTCGGCTCTGGCGAGCAGCGCGCCGACGCAGAAGTGCCGGCCGAGCGCGAAGGCGAGGTGGTCGGCGGCGGCGGAGAAGGCGGTCGTGGTGGTGAGGTCGTCGCGGAAGATGTCGAAGCGGTCAGGGTCGCGGTAGCGCTTCTCGTCGCGGTTGGCCGCGCCGATCAGACAGGTGACCGTGGCGCCGGGGGGTACGGTGCCGCCGCTGAGCGTCACCTCGGTCGTGGACTGCCGCATGATCATGTGCACGGGCGGCGTGTAGCGCAGGGTCTCCGCGAAGGCCCGCGGGATCAGGCTGCGGTCCGCGCGGACGGCGGCGAGCTGGTCGGTGTGGAGCAGCAGGTTCGCGAAGATGCTGGCGATCGCCTTGTCGGTGGTCTCGCCGCCGGCGGCCAGCAGCAGGCTGCAGAACGCCTTGATGTCCTCGTCGCTCATCCGCACGCCGTCGACCTCGGCGGCGCACAGCGTGGACAGCAGGTCGCCGCCCAGGTTCCCGCGGCGTTCGCGAATGATCGGCAGCATGTACTCGGCGAACTCGACGCGGGTCCGCTCTCCCGCCGCGGCCACCTCGGGGTCGCCCGAGAGGTTGCCGAGGAAGGCGATGACGGCCGTGTACCAGCGGTGGAAGCGGGCGTGGTCGGCCTTGTCGAGGCCCAGCATGTCGGCGATCACGTTGACCGGGAAGCGGGTGGCGTAGTCGGCGACCAGGTCGGCGGAGCCGGTGTGCCTGAAAGTGTCGATCAGTTCGCGGGAGTTGCGCTCGATGACGGGCAGGAACTTCTCCTGCAGGTCGCTGCCGCGGAAGGCGGGGGCGACGAGGGCGCGGCGCACGGCGTGCTCCCGGCCGCTGAGCTGAAGGATCGTCCTGCCGTGCACGGGCTCGATCTGCCAGTCGTAATTGTCGGTGCTGAACTGGCCGCTCTTGTCCTTGAAGACGCGCTCGACGTCCTCGTAGCGCGAAATGATGTAACTCTGCGTAGCCTCGTGCCAGATGAGGGGCCTGGAGTCACGCATCAGCCGGTAGGCCGGGTAGGGATCGGCCGCGAACTCGGGCGAGAGGATGTCGGGGACCTGCTGCGCGGTGGACATGGGGCTCCCTCGTATGCGTAGTTGGCTACTGCACCAGGCTATTGGCCGCCCGTCGGACGGGACAGCCCCACGGGCGCCTCGCCCACCGGCCCGGCGGACGAGGGCCCTGCCGCCCCGTCGACGGCCCCGGGTGGGCGATCCGGTAGGAAAGGGGCATGGACAACGTCATAGACCTGCGCAGCGACACCGTCACCCGGCCCACCGATCCGATGCGCGCCGCCATGGCGCGGGCCGACGTGGGGGACGACGTGTTCGGCGACGATCCCGCGGTGAACGCTCTGCAGGAGCGGGTGGCGGAGCTGCTGGGCTTCCCCGCCGCGCTGTTCGTCTCCTCGGGCACCCAGAGCAATCTCTGTGCACTGCTCAGCCACTGCGGGCGGGGCGACGAGTACCTCGCGATGTGGGACGCGCACCTCTACACCCACGAGGGCGGCGGGGCGGCCGTCCTCGGGGGGATCCAGCCGCAGCCGTTGCCGGACAGGGGAGAGGGGACGATCGACCTGGCGGACATCGAGGCCGCGGTCAAGCCGGACGATCCGCACTTCGCACGGACCCGGCTGCTGTGCCTGGAGAACACCCACGGCGGCACGGCGATGGCTCCCGAGCAGCTTCGGGCGGCCACGGCCCTGGCCCGCAGGCACTCACTGGCGACGCACCTGGACGGAGCGAGGCTGTTCAACGCCGCGGTGGCCGGCGGCGGTGATCCCCGCCAGGGTGCGCGCAGGATCGCGGAGCGCTTCGACAGCGTGTCCGTGTGCTTCAGCAAGGGCCTGGGGGCGCCCGTGGGCTCGGCGCTGCTGGGGTCGCGGGAGTTCATCGGCGAGGCCAGGCGGTGGCGCAAGGCGCTGGGCGGCGGCATGCGGCAGGCGGGAGTACTGGCCGCGGCCGCGTCGTACGCGCTGGACCACCACGTCGAGCGGCTGGCTGAGGACCACGCGAACGCCGCGCTGTTCGTCGAGGCCGTCGGCGGTGCGAAGGGGCTTGAGGTGGGCGCGGCGCGCACCAACATGGTGTTCGCCCGGGCCGTGGCGGGCGTCACCCCGCCGGACCTGGTGGAGCGGCTCGCGGCCCGGGGCGTGCTGTGCACGGGCGGTCGCCCGTACTTCCGTTTCGTGTTCCATCTCGACGTCTCGCGGCAGGACGCGGAACGGGCGGCGATCGTGGTGCGGCAGACCCTGGCCGACGCCACCGGATGAGGCCCGCGAGCACGGAGGCCGGGCCTTCGCCGAGCCGGCGGGGCGCCCGGTCGCCGTGAGGCGCACGTCCACCCGCCCGAGCCGATAAACATTCAAGACGCATGGATTGTGGATCGCCGGGCAGGGGCCGTCTCAGTAGCAGGCGGAGACCCAGGCCTCACAAGGGCGGGTCTCAGATCAGGGACGGGTGTGGTGATGGCTACGATCGCTCAGTCTCCGGAGGGTACCCCGGAGCAACAACCGGCGTTGCGCAGAGACATGGGCCGCGTCAGCCTGCTGTTCGCAGGTGTGGGATCGATCATCGGGTCCGGCTGGCTCTTCGGCGCGTTGAACGCGGCGAAGATCGCCGGGCCCGCGTCGATCTTCTCGTGGGCGATAGCGGCGGTGATGATCCTCCTCATCGGGCTGTGTTTCGCCGAACTGGGCACGATGTTTCCAGTTTCGGGTGGTGTGGTGCGTTTTCCACACCTTTCGTTTGGTTCCTTCGCCAGCTACACCATGGGCTGGATCACCTGGGTCGCCGCCGCGACGGTGGCGCCGATCGAGGTCGAGGGCGCCCTTCAGTACGCCACGAAATGGGCGCATTTCACCGATTTCCATGAGGCGAACGGTGCGTACACGCTGACCGCTCTCGGTTATGTGGTCGCGGTGATCGCCATGGCGTTCTTCGTGATGCTCAACTACTACGGCATCCGCTGGTTCGCCCGCGTCAACAACGTCCTGGTCTGGTGGAAGCTGCTCGCCATCGCCCTGGTGATCGTGGCCTTCTTCGTGACCGCGTTCCACGGCCACAACATCGGCGCCAAGGAGTACGGCGGCTTCGCCCCCGGCGGTGCCAAGGGCATCTTCACCGCGATATCCACCGCCGGCATCACCTTCTCGTTCCTCGGCTTCCGCCAGGGTGTGGAGCTGGCGGGCGAGACCAGCAACCCGCGGCGCAACGTCCCGTTCGCCGTCGTCGGCTCCGTGCTGCTCACCGGCGTGATCTACGTCCTGCTCGAGGTGGCCTTCCTCGGCGCCGTCCCCGACGGCGACCTCAAGCACTCGCACGGCTGGCTCAACCTGGCCTTCGCGAACGACTTCGGTCCGCTGGCCGCGATCTCCAGCGCCATCGGCCTCGGTTGGCTGGCCTACATCCTCTACGTGGACGCGGTCATCTCGCCCGCCGACACCGGCCTGATCTACACCACCGTCACGGCCCGCATCTCCTATGCGATGGCCCGCAACCGCAACGCGCCCGCGGGCCTGGCGAAGACCACGCCCAAGGGTGCCCCGCTGGTCAGTCTGATCGTGACCTTCGTCCTCGGCCTCGTGGTCTTCCTCCCGTTTCCGAGCTGGCAGGAACTGGTCGGGTTCATCACCTCGGCAACCGTGCTGTCGTTCGGCTCGGGACCGCTGGTGCTGGCCGTCATGCGCCGCCAGATCCCGGAGTACGAGCGCCCGTACAGGATTCCCGGCGGCGACGTCATCCCCTTCCTCGGCCTCTACTCGGCGAACCTGATCGTGTACTGGGCCGGCTGGAACACCAACTACAAGCTGTTCGCCACCATCGGCATCGGTTTCGTCCTGCTCGCGGTCTTCCAGGCCCTGGACAAGGGCCGCGCCCCGAAGATGGACTGGAAGGCGGGCGCGTCCTGGGTCATGCCGTGGCTGATCGGCCTCGTCGTGATCAGTTGGGCCGGCGACTACGACGGCGGTCAGGGCTGGATCGGCCTCGGCTGGGGCTTCGTGGTCAACCTGGTGCTGACCGCGATCGTCTACCTGCTGGCGCTGCGGGTGAAGCTGCCGCGCGAGCGGGTCCTCGAACACATCGAGGACGCGAAGGAGGAGTCCCGCCTGGAGCAGGCCGAACTGGGCGAGGCCCCCTGACGGTCCCCGCTGCCGTGCCGTGCCGTGCCGTGCCGTCCCGGGCGCGGGAGGGGGTCTTTCGCGGCCGCGTCCGGCCCACCCGCCCCCCGGGACCCGCCCCCCGGGACCCGCCCCCCGGGACGGCGCCACGCGCTGCGGCGCGGCGCCCAGTTGGGTGTGTTTCGTACGAGCAGGCCCGGCCGTCACGGCCGGGCCTGCTCGCGTGGGTCCCGTCAGGCGGACGGCAGCCGGTCGGCGCGCGTCGGCTCGGCCGTCGAACCCTGCGGATCCCGCTCCGCGACGGCGCGCCGCTCCGCTCGGCGAATCCTTAACCGCCTATGCCGAGTTGATCAGTTACCCGGTGGGTGAGGATTTCGGGCCCCGCTGTGCGTCCTCGGTGATGTCTGTTAGGGGGCGCAGTAGTCACCAAAGGGGCATCTGCTCACTATATAGGCCGATATAAACTCTGGGGCTGACGGGTCGCCCCCGACTCCTCGCCGGGTGCTGTCCACATCTCTAACTCTCTCATGCTCCCGTAGCGGTTGACCATCGCAGGTTCTAACCCGTAAAGTCCCTTTCAAGGGTTGTGGGGTCTGCTCGTGGCCCCGAGGAAGGCAGGGGATGGGCATGGGCGCGATCGGGACGCTGGAAACGGGGCACGTCGGCCTGAACGTCACGGACCTGGAGCGCTCGCTCGCGTTCTACCGCGCGGTGTTCGGCTTCGAGGTGATGGCGGAGGGCAAGGAGGAGGACAGGCGGTGGGCCTTCCTCGGCCGGGAAGGACGGCTCCTCGTCACCCTCTGGCAGCAGAGCACGGGCAGCTTCGACACGGCGGCCCCGGGCCTGCACCACCTGTCGTTCCAGGTCGGCACCATCGACGAGGTCAACGCCGCCGCGGAGGTCCTGCGTGCCCTGGGCGCCGAGTTCGCCCATGACGGTGTCGTCCCGCACGGCGAGGGCGGCACCTCCGGAGGCATCTTCTTCGCCGACCCCGACGGGACCCGCCTCGAAATCTACGCGCCCTCCGGCGCCGACCCGGCAGACGCTCCCACTCCCGGCGCCCCCACCTGCGGCTTCTTCTAGACGATCCGCGGCCGCTGGCGGGCACGGATCGGCATCGGCCACGGAGCACCATGGAAAAGGAGGGCCGAGGGGTATGGCCTACCACAGCGGTGAGATCGCGGTGCAGACCCGGGCGGGACTCGACTCACGGGCGCGGTCCGCACTCCGTGTCATCGGCGACTCCATCCCGCCGGTCGCCGCGGCCTTCCTCGCCGAGCAGCCGATGATCATCGCCGGTGGCGCAGACGCGGGGGGGAACCTGTGGGCCACCCAGTTGACAGGCCCGCCCGGCTTCCTCCGCGCCGTGGACCCCTGGGGCCTCCTCATCGACGCGCTGCCGCCACCGGGGGACCCCCTGGCCAGGATCCTCGGCGGTGCGGGGGCGCCCAACGCCCCCGTCCACCTCGGCCTGCTCGCCATCGAGCCGGCCACCCGACGGCGCATGCGGCTCAACGGCCGTGCGGTCCGGGCGGGACGGGGCCTGCACGTCGACCTCGACCAGGTCTTCTCCAACTGCCCGAAGTACCTGCAACAACGCGAGCTCCGCCCGCACCTGCCCGAGGACGGGACGGCAGGCGCCCACCCGGGGGCCGTGAGCGACGGCACCTCGCTCAGCCCGGCGCAGCAGCGGACGGTCGGCACGGCAGACACCTTCTTCATCGCCACCGCCTCCGACGACGGCGACGCGGACGCGTCCCACCGCGGGGGCAACCCCGGTTTCGTCCAGGTCGTCTCGCCCACGGTGCTGCGCTGGCCCGACTACGTCGGGAACGCCATGTTCATGACCCTCGGCAACCTGGCCCTCCATCCCGGGGCGGGGCTGCTCTTTCCCGGCTGGGAGACCGGCTCCGCCCTCCAGCTCACCGGTTCGGCCCGCGTCCTGTGGGATCCCGAGGCCGTCGAGAACGTGCCCGGGGCCCAGCGCATGGTGGAGTACCACATCAGGGCCGTGCGGGAGATCGCCGCGGCGACCCCGCTGCGCTGGAGCGCGCCCGCCTACTCCCGGTTCAACCCCCCGACGCACTGACCCGGGCAACGTGTCTACGCCGGCGGCCGGCGTGCCCGGCGGGAAGGCGCGCGCCCCGTGGTGGCGACGGGGCCGGAGTGTCGTCCCGCCGGCCCGCTCCGGCAACCGGACCCCACGGGTCCGTCGGGCTGCACGTCCTCCAAGGCCGCAGTCCGGCCAAGCCGACGGCGCGGAGCCGCCCTCGACCGCAGGTCATGTTCACGGCGAGTTCGCAGGTGCGGGGCCGGGACCACGCTGCCGCGGGCACGGGCCCCGGGCGTCGCAACGAGATCGATTTTCCGTCATGCCTCGAATAATCGTTGCCCCCTGCACGTGCCCCGCGCCTACAGTGGCTCCGCATCGGTGCACTGGACCAGACCAGAACTGGATCCCATTCGGGTACCACCTCCTGCGGCGCACGCCGACGACACCGGAGAGACACGGGACGTGACATTCTGACCGGCACTTCGACCGCTTCGTGAGCGCCGGCGACGAAAGGGCACCCTCCTTCCGGCTCGCCGGCTGAGGCCAGGGCGCGACCAGGGCGACAGGCGCCGGGAACGCCGCACGGCCGAGGGGCGGATCCGACCGCCCCGGGACTTGTGCGAGGCCCCGTCACGCCCGCTCGTCCCCCGAGGACGTACTGCCGCCGTCCGGCCCGCCCGGCGCCTCAGTCACCGCAGTTACCGCAGAGCACATCGAAACTCCGCTCCCGCCCACGACGCACCGGCGTCCCGGAGGGGAGCGCTCCCGTGTGCCGACCCGGCGCGGGAGATCCGTCGAATGTGGGGAAGACGACCTCTTGAGAGCGAGACGAAGAACCTACGCGCCCCTGGCGGCGGTGGCCGTCTGCGCCGCACTCGCCGGCGGTCTGCTCCAGGGCACGCCGGCCGCGGCCGCACCCGGACCGCACCCCGGCGGCAGCCCGGGAACACGGCAGCCGACGGCCCGGCCGCCGGGCCGGGTCACTGACCCGGACAGGAAGCTCGGCAAGGGCTGGAAGTCCTCCGGGGACCGGGCCGTCGTCGCCGCGTCCGACACCGACGGCCTGCGCATCCTTCTCGCGGACAGTGCGCAGGCGTACGCGTGGAAGACCGCTGCCATGCTGGCTGAACCTGGCATGCCGGCGGACTCGTGGATCGGCAACGCCTGCGTCATGGACCACTCCCACGCCGCCGTCGCCTATGCGCCGCGGAACTTCACGAACAAGCCGGACCTGATGCAGGGCGGCGCCTTCACCGCCGTCGTCGACCTCGACACCGGCCGTGTGACGAAGCTGCCGTTCACCGCTTCGCTCGCGTACTTCGACCCGTCCTGCAATCCGACGACGCACACCGCCGCGTTCACCGCCTTCCGGGACATGAACGACGCCCGCAGGACGAAGACCCGTCTGACGACCGTCGACACGGCAGGCAGGACCGTCGGTGCGGCCGTCGCCGCCGGTGAGATCACCAGCGCGGTGCCGGTGCGGGACGGCACGGTCGCCGGCCGCGGGCACGACCTGGTCCACATCGGCCGCACGGGAAAGGTGGCCAGGCTCGCCGGCGCGAACAGCGTCCCGTTCGACATCCGCCCCGCCGCGCACGGGCGGATCGCCTTCGTCGACCGTAGGAACACCTCCACGGCGCAGGCCAAGGTGTTCACCGGGCACGGGAGACCGACCACCCTCGCGTCCGGCAGGCTCGGTGACCTCGACCTGGCGCAGGGGACCGCGGGCCGGGTGTTCCTCACCGGTCGTCCCACCGGCACCCCGCACACCCGGGGCACCGGCGTCACCCGCATCGACGCGCCGGCCGACACGGCCGTCTCCAGCCACGGCCTGCTCGCCGTCGACCCGGTCCTCACCCCCGGCGTGCAGGCGGGCCTGGACCGGATCAAGGACGCGGGCCGGGGCTTCACCAAGCCGAGGACCACCGCACGGGGGCAGGGCGCACAGGCGGCGGCCGAGCCCACCACGGTGACCTCGACGGCGACCGCCACCGGCGAGAAGCTCAGCCAGAGCGTCGAGCAGGCGTCCTCGGGCACGTCTGCGGCCACGCTGTCCCCGGCTCTCACCGACAGCGGCGCGGCCGAGGGGACGCACGCTCAACTGACGCACACGGCGACGGCCGGCGCGGTGTCCACCACCCCCGTCGACACCGACCGCTGGTGCTCCGTCTCCCGCAACGACGTGGGCGCGCAGGCACTGCAACCCACGCCCAACCAGGTCGAGTGGGCGGTCGACATGGCCGTACGCGGCGACCTGCGCTCGAACTGGCTCCGGCAGGGCGGCTACCGCGACCAGACCGGCCTTGGCACCATCGACCCGCAGGACCTGTTCCCCGTCCCGACGCTGATCGGCGGCGGGCGCGTGCCGGCGAACGTGCTGCTCGGCGTCCTCGCCCAGGAGTCCAACCTCTGGCAGGCGGAATCCGGCGTGATACCCGGCCAGATGGGCAACCCGCTGGCCGCCGTGGACGGCTACTACGGGCATGACGCGGACGGCTCGACCTCCGACTACTGGAAGATCCACTGGGACGACTCGGACTGCGGTTACGGCGTCGGCCAGGTCACCGACGGGATGCGCCTGGCCGGGCACGAGAAGCCGGGCGAGACCAGCCTCTCCGCGACGAAGCAGAAGGCCGTGGCGGTCGACTACGCGGTGAACGTCGCGGCGGCCGTGCAGATCCTCGCCGACAAGTGGAACGAGGTCCACACCGACGGGCAGACGATCACCGTCAACGACGACGACCCCTCGCGGGTGGAGAACTGGTTCACCGCGGTGTGGAACTACAACCTCGGCTTCAACCCCCCTCAGCCGGGCACCACCGGCCCCTGGGGACTCGGCTGGTACAACAACCCGGCCAACCCGATCTACAAGAACAGTTGGGGCCACCCGTTCATGGACACCAGCCTCGACCCCGACGCCAACCACGACGCGGCGCACCCGCAGGACTGGCCGTACGAGGAGAAGGTGATGGGCTGGTCCGCCTGGTCCATCGACACCGGATTCTCCTACGCCACCTCCGGCCGCCAGGACTGGCCGGGCGAGTCGGGCTTCTCCTCGGCCGGCTTCTACCCCGCCTGGTGGGTCAGCGACGCCGACCGCAGCCGGGTCTCGCCGCCCCTGGACACGTTCTGCAACAGCTACAACAACTGCGACTCGACCAGCCCGCCCGACTGCCCCACCGAGGAGTGCTACGAGCAGTACTGGTGGCACGCGCCGAACGCCACCTGGAAGGACGACTGCGCGACCGACTGCGGCCACGAGCACCTCAAGTACGAGACGCTCGTCGCGGAGCCAGGACGCGGCTACCGGCTCCAAAACGGTGAGCCGGTCTGCTCCGGCGCGCCGACCGGGTCCCATGTCGTGGCCTCCGTGCCCAACGGAACCGAGTCGTGGAGCGACTGCGGACAGGTGACGTCGTCGGGCAGCTTCCAGTTCGGCTTCAACGCCGACTCCGACAGCCAGTACGAAGCGAAGGCCGACCTGCACCAGGTCGGCGGCGGCTACGGCGGCCACTTCTGGTACACCCACAGCCGCAACTCGGCCCACCTCGGCGGCCCTGGGGGCCCCTTGACCATCACGGGTACCTGGACCCTCGGCCAGAGCCTCGGCTGGGCCCGTGTGTTCGTGCAGCTCCCCGACACGGGTGCCCACACCCAGCAGGCCCACTACGTGGTCGAGGGCGTGGAGGGCGGGGACCGGGACCGCTACGTCAACACCCACTACGGCGAGAACACCTGGGTGGAGCTCGGCGTCTACCACTTCACCGGCACACCGCGCGTGGAGCTGTCGAACACCACCGACGACGGTACGGCCGACGACGACATCGCGTTCACTTCGGTCGCCTTCCAGGAACTCGCCGCCAAGCCCAAGGACATGGTCGTCGTCATGGGCGACTCGTACTCCTCCGGCGAGGGTGCGGGCTCCTACTCGCCCGAGTCCGACCGGGACCACGACGAGCAGACCTGGAACGCCTGCCGGCGCAGCGACAACTCCTGGGCGCGCAAGGCCACCCTGCCCGGCAGGACGTCCACCATCGGCGAGCTCTCCGACCAGTACGCCGCCTCCGCCGACTTCCTCGACGTCGCCTGTTCCGGCGCCCTGACGTGGAACGTCCGCGGAAAGGACACCGACGACCAGGGCAACGACTACGACGCGTGGCCCCTGTCGTGGGACGACCGGAGCAAGTACGCCCAGGCCGACGGCGAGTTCCACGAGATGGGGCAGATCAAGTCCGGTGTCCTCAGCGCGGACACCACCCTCGTGGCATTGAGCGTCGGGGGCAACGACGCGGGCTTCCCGAGCGTGATGCAGATGTGCGCCACCACCGGCTGCCCGTCCGAGGACGACGTCGACAGCGACATCGACCACACCATCCCGAAGATCGAGAAGGTGCTGCGGGAGATCCACACCGCCGCGCCCAACGCGAAGATCGTCCTCATGGGGTACCCGCAGCTCTTCGACGAGGACGTCCTGCTGTGTGTGAGCGGAGTCGGGGGCGCGGGGATGATACGCGTCAACACGATGGCCCGCTATATGGCGGACAAGCAGGAGCAACTGGTCACCTCGCTCCGCACGGCCGGACTGCCCGTCGGCTACGAGTCGCCCGACGGCGACTTCCAGGGCAGACGTGCCTGCGACGACCCCGAAGGCATCAACAAGATCGTGAAGGCCCCCCAGGGTGACGGCGACTTCCGCTGCGAACTCGGAGGGTCCTGGTGCATCAGCCGCGAGAGCTACCACCCCAACGGCACCGGCACCACCGCCTACGCCCAGGCGTTCGACCGCGCCGTGTCCACACTGTGAGTCGCCATGCCCGAAGAAAGCGCGGGGAAGTCAGCGGCATGGGCCAAGGCCCTTGCCGTCGTCGTCCTCGTGGTCCTCGTCCCTCTGGTCGTCTGGTTCCTCGTCTCCTTGCAGCACTCGGACGCGTTCCCCTGGTGAGGACCGCCTGACCGGTGGCTGATGAACGGTGACCGGTGGCCGCGCGGCGGTGCGTCCGCCGCGCGGCCGCCGGCCGGGCTGGGCGACGGCCTTTGGACCCGTGCCGCCGCTCCCGGCGGGCGGCCGCGTGTCCGTGCCGGCGCGCGGCCGGGCTGCGGCTACGCCAGCAGCTCCACGAGTCTCTCGCGGACGCCGTCCCTGCCCTCCGTACGGCTCTGCACCAGCCTCTCCCGGTCGTCCGGGTCACGGGAGAGGACGTGCAGCCGCCCGCCGTCGCGGGCGAGGACCAGGTCGGTACTGGTGCCCGCGGTCTCGGCCGACCCCCGCGCCGTGTAGTGGGTGACGGTGATGAGCGCGGAACGCTCCGAGCCGGCGAGCACCGCATCGACGTCCACCGCGGGATCGGGGTCGGCCGACGGGCCGCGGGGCAACCAGTCGGTGAGCACGCGGAGCGCCTCGTCGAGCTTGTACAGGCCGATCTGGTGGACGCCGAGCGCGTCGATCCGGACCACCAGGCAGATCCCCTCCGGCTGGGGGAGCAGGAGGATGCGCCACGGTTCCCCCGGGTCCGTGCCGGTGGTGCGCGCGTCCAGCACCTTCCGCGCCCTGCGCTGGAACGCCACGGCGATGCCCAGGTCACCTCGTACCTGGACCTGCTCGGCCGTGGAACCCGCCAGGAGCAGTTGGCGCGCCGCCAGCGAGCGGACCGCCTCGGCGAGCACCTCGTCCGACGGCGTGGCCTCCAGGAAGTCCACGATCGCGTCCACGGCGGTGAGTTCCGCGATGGTGTACGCCCCCAGCAGGACCGGTCCGGTGTCCACCAGGTTCAGTACGGCAGTAACCAGCCCCTCGGGGACGGACACGTCACCGGCGTCCCCGAGGCCCGGTGCCACCGGCCGCGGCCCCTCGCCTCGTGCGTCGCTCATGCTGCCCCTCCTCGCGGCCACGCGCCCGCCTCGGACGGCTCGGAGCCCTCCCCGAGAACCGCGGCGGCGCTGGGCGACGGCGTCTGGGTGACCCACACGTCGGAGTTGCCGAACAGTCCGCGTCCCGCCCTGCCGGACAGGGACCGGCCCAGCTCGCCGGCCAGGTCCGGCCGGTCCGGCGGCGGGAACCGCACGGCCAGGTCCTTCGACACGGCGGTCACGTCGTCGTCCGCCTCGATCCGGTGCAGTGCCCGGGTCAGCGACCGCGCGACCGGGGGCGTCAGGGGCGTGGGCAGGGCCAGGACCGGTGACAGGTACATCGGGCGCCGCTCCGTCATCCGCGACAGGCCCCAGGGGCCGACGTTGCTGCGGGTGATCCGGTACACGACGTAGTCCATGAGGTGCCGCACGTCGTTCAGGCCGGGCAGCCTGCGCTCACCGAAGGCGGCGGGGGTCTTCTCCAACTGCACCCAGGTGCCCTGTGCGGTGCGTCCGTGCAGCTTCTCCCGCACGACCTGCCCGCGCATCCCGATGTCCGGGTAGAGCGTCTTGTCGATGTCGCGGTGGTGGCTGGACAGCCGTGGCCGGCTCTGCCCGGCGAACCGCCAGTCCTCGTACAGTTGCGGGTCGTCCACCAGTACATGGCCGCCGCACAGCACGTCGTGCAGTTGCGGAACCTGTAGTCCGTTCCGCTCCAGGTCGGCAAGGATCGCCGCTTCCTCGGGGCTGAGGCGGCCGACCGCCGTCACCAGCCCCTTGCGGTACGCTCCCGCCCGGGCCGTGATCTCGATCATGAGTCGGACCCTGCGGCGCTCCTCCTCGGCCTGCCGGTCCCGCGCGGTGCCGGAGGCCGCCCCGCCGGACCGCCGGGCGCCCCGGAGTGCCCCCTGGGAGTGCCTGAGCCTCACCGGCCCAGTACAGCACAGCACGCGGTGGCCCGCACGGGCTGCGCCCGCCCCCGCCCGGGCCGGCCGTTCCGTTCGCCGGGGCAGGGCGGGCAGGGTCGGAGACGGTTCCCGGGCCGATCACGAGCCGATCCCGGGCCGGTGCCTCGGGGACCGCACGGCCGCGGGTCAGCTCGTGGCCCAGCACACCGTGCAGCACTGGGTGCGGGTGCGGGTGCCGGTGCGGGCGCCAGGGTGGCCGCCCTGCCGCCGGCGCTGCGGCCTCCCGGCCCGCGCAGTGTGAGGGGGAGGTTCGCGGATGGCAAGGGCATCCGGGACTTCGAACGACGTGCGACATACTGTGCAGCCTCAAGGTACCGAGCACCCGGGGCGGCCAGCGGGCCACGTGCGCCGGTCAGCCGGACGTGCCCGGACCGGTGCCGTCCGCCGTGGACGCGCCCTCACCGGCCGCCGCGCCCCCGCCCCCGCTCCCGGGGCCGGTGTCCCGGGTCCACGAGGGACCCGGTTCCGGTGCGACGTTGTGGAAGGCCACCTCGCCACCGCAGGCGGTGCAGGTGAGGCGGACGTCCGCCCGGTGTCCGCAGTCCAGGTGCCTGAGCACGATGGGCGGCCCGGCCGGTCCTGCCAGGTGGGTGTCGCCCCACCGCATCAGCGTGGCCACCGCGGGGAACAGGTCCCGCCCCGCCTGCGTCAGCACGTACTCGTGGCGGTCCGGGTCGCTGGCGTACCTCACCCGCGTGAGCAGGCCCGTTTCGACCAGGGTCGCCAGCCGGGCGGACAGGGTGGGGCGGGGGATCGACAGGTTCCGCTGGAAGCGGCTGTAGCGGCGGACCCCGAGGAACGCCTCGCGCAGGATCAGCAGCGTCCAGCGCTCGCCGACGAGCCTCAGGGTCCGTTCGACCGACTCCGCGTCGAAGCGGTGGGCCAGGTCGCGCTCGACCGACCCGGACCGCGACGGGTCGTCCGTCACAGGGCCAGGACCAGCTTGCCGGTGTTATCCCCCGCGAACATCCCGAGCAGCGCCTCGGGGAACCGCTCGACGCCGCCCTCGATCACGTGGGTGCGTTCCTTGAGCCGGCCGGAGCGCAGCCACTCGGCCAGCTCAGCCCTGGCCTCGCCGTAGCGCGCCGCGTAGTCGAAGATGACGAACCCCGTCATCGACGCCCGTTTGACGAGGAGCTGCATGTAGTTGGACGGCCCGCTCATGCCCTGCGTGGAGTTGTACTGCGACACGGCGCCGCTGATGACCACCCGGGCGCCGTGCGCGAGCCTGGCCAGCACGTCGTCCAGTACCTGTCCGCCGACGTTGTCGAAGAACACGTCCACGCCGTTCGGGGCGAGGTCCTTGAGCCGGGCGCGCACGGACCCGGCCTTGTAGTCCACCGCGCCGTCGAAGCCCAGCTCGTCCACCAGGAACCGGCACTTGTCGGGACCGCCCGCGATGCCGATGACGCGGCACCCCTTGAGCTTGGCGATCTGCCCGGTCAGGCTGCCGACGGAGCCGGCGGCGGCGGAGACCACCACCGTCTGGCCGGGCTCCGGGCGGCCGATGTCGAGCAGGCCGAAGTACGCGGTCAGCCCGCTGAAGCCGAGCGCACCGAGGTGGACGGGGGCCTCGCCGAGGGACAGGTCGACCGGGGTGACGCCCTTGCCGTCGCAGACCGCGTACCGCTGCACGCCGAAGCTGCCGCTCACCACCTCGCCGACGGGGTGGTCGGGGTGGTGGGACTCGACCACGTGTCCGATCCCGGCGGCGCGCATCACCTCGCCCAGGCCGACCGGGGGAACGTAGGAGCGGCCCTCGTTCATCCAGGAGCGCATGGCCGGGTCGATGGACAGGTAGTCGACCTCGACGAGGAACTCGCCCTCGCCGGGGTTCGGGGCCGGTTCCTCGACGTACTTCCAGTCCGAGGCCCGGGGCAGGCCGACGGGCCGTGCCACGAGGCGGTACTGGGCGTTGGTCCGGGTCACGTGCGGAACTCCTTCTTCGGTGCGGGGGATGCGGGGGATGCGGGGGATGCGGGGACGGGGGTGCGGGGGGTGCGGGGCGCGGCCCTCAGAGCTGGTCGGTGCGGATCGGCAGACCCAGCAGGTGGCGGCCCGTCACCTCCCAGGTGGTGGGGTTCACCTGGAGGTGTGCGGTGACGGTGTGCGCGTCGCGGAACCTGCGTTGCAGGGGGGAGTCCGCGTAGATGGCGGCGCCGCCGCCCAGTTCGTACATCCGCGACGCCACCTCGGCCGCCACCTCGGCCGCGTGGGTGGCGGCGAGGCGCAGCCCCACCCGCAGGTCGTCCGCCACCGGGGCCCCGTCCTGCGCGGCGTCCCAGGCGTCGGCCACCGACCGGAAGTACAGCAGGCGTGCGGCGCGCAGGGCGGCCTCAGCCCGGGCCACCGCGGACTGCGTCGAACCGCGTTCGGCGAGCGTCCTGCTCGAACCGGAGGGCCGCCGGACCCCCGCCAGCTCCACGAGGTCGTCGATGGCGCCCCGGGCGTTGCCGAGGGCGGCGGCGGCCACCGACAGCGCGAAGAAGCCGAAGAGCGGGAAGCGGTGCAGCGCGGTGGCGTCCGCGGGCGGTCCGTCGACCACCGACGCCATCCGGTGGGCGGGCACGAACACGTCGTCGGCCACCGCGTCGTGGCTGCCGGTGCCGCGCAGACCGCCGGTGTGCCAGGTGTCCAGGACCTCCAGCTCCGACGTGGGGATCGCGACGACCCGCAGGAGGGGCGCGGCGTCCTGCGCCGCGCCCGGGTCGGCGAGGACGCAGCCGGCGAGCAGCCAGTCGGCGTGGGTCACGCCGCTGCAGAAGGCCCAGCGGCCCGAGACCCGGACGCCGCCGTCCACCAGCCGGGCCTTGCCACGCGGTGCCCACACGCCCGCGCCCACCGACCGCGGGTCGCCGAAGACCTCCGCGGCGCCCTTGGCCGGCAGGTAGGCGCTCAGCAGGCTGGTGGTCGCCGCGATGGCCACGCACCACCCCGCGGACGCGTCGCCCCGGGCCACCGCCTCGGCGGAGCGCAGCACCTGCGCGGGTGGGATCTCGGGGCCGCCCAGGGCCTTCGGGACGCCGGTGCGGCACAGTCCGCCGTCGATCAGGGCGGTCACGAGCTCGTCCGGCAGCGACCGCTGTTCCTCGGTGGTGCGGGCCAGGTTGCGGGCCAGGTCCGCGCTCTCCCGTGCGGCTCTGCCCAGGTCCTCGTAGCCGCCCCAGTCGTCGTCGTGCGCGGTCGATCCGGCCCTGCGAGGCATCGGCAGAACTCCCCCTCGGTTCAGTTTTCTTACCGGTTCAGAAAACTAACCAGGGTGGTGTGCGACGTCAAGAGGCCGCACCGGTGTCCCCGTACCGGTGGCCCGGTGGCTCCGCACCGGCGGTCACGGCCCTGCGCGGCCGGAACGCGCCAGGCGGCGCCCGGCCGCTGGGGCCGGGCGCCGCCTGGCGGGCGGGGCGGGGGGCTCTGCGTGCACGGCGCCCGGGCGGCCGCCGCCGCGCCGCGCCGCCGCACCATGCAGGGGCGTCACCCCCGTGGTGTCACGCGGCCCGGTACCCCGCGTCGAGTTCGGTGCGCAGCCGCACCCGGTCCACCGCGTTCTCCCACTTCCCGACGACCAGGGTGGCCACGCAGTTGCCGGCGATGTTGGTGAACACGAAGGCGGCCGAGAGGATGCTGTGCACGCCCAGCACCAGGGCGATGCTGCTGACCGGAATCGTGTGGGTCGCGCTCAGGGTCAGCGCCAGCACGGCGATCGCGGACCCGGACACCCCGGCACCGCCCTTGGACGTGAGCAGCAGGACGAGCAGCAGCCCGAGCTGGGCCTGCCAGCTCAGGTCCGTACCGGTGGCCTGGGCGAGGAACACGCTGACCGCGGCGAAGTACAGGCAGGTGCCGTCGTGGTTGAAGCTGTAGGCGGTGGGCAGCACGAGGCCGACCACGGGCTCGTCCACGCCCAGCTTCCTGAGCTTCGCCGTCAGTTGGGGAAAGACGCTCTCCGACGAGCTGGTGCCCAGCACCAGCACCAGTTCCGCACGGAAGTAGCGCAGCAGCTTCAGCAGGCTGACCCCCGCGTACCGCGCGACCGGCCAGAGCACCAGCACGAAGAACAGCACGACGATCAGGTAGAACACGCCCACCAGCCGGGCGAGCGGGAGCAGGGTGCCGAGCCCGTAGCGGGACACCGTGAAGGCGATGGCGCCGAAGGCCGCTGCCGGCGCGATGCGCATCACCTTCCGGATGATCCAGAACAGCGCCTGCTGCACGGTGCCGACGATGTCGAGCACCGGCTGCGCCCTCTCGCCCAGCGAGGCGAGGCCGCAGGCGAACAGCACGGAGAACACCAGCACCTGGAGGATGTCGCCCTGTGCGAAGGACTGGACCGCGGAGGTCGGCACGAGGCTGACCAGGAAGTCGTCGAAGCCCTCCGACTTGGCCGGCGCCGTGCCGGCGGCGTCGGCGTGCAGCGACGACGGGTCGATGTGCATGCCCGCGCCCGGCCTGAGCACGTTGACCACGACGAGGCCGATGACGAGCGCGATCGTGGTGACCACCTCGAAGTACACCAGGGACTTCACCGCGATGCGCCCGACCTTGCCGAGGTCGCGGACGCTGGTGATGCCGTGGGTGACCGTACAGAAGATGATCAGGCCGACGACCATCTGGATGAGGTGGATGAAGATGTCGCCGAGGAACTGGACGTGGTGTCCGACCGAGGGGGCCAGGGCCCCCACGAGGACCCCGAGGGCGACCCCGACGAGGACCTGGAAGGCCAGGTCGCGGTAGAAGGGTGTGCTGGGCTTCTGTCTCTGCACGGGGCTGCCCGTGGATATGGTCTCGCTCATCGTCTCCGGTTCTCCGTCGAACGTCGGCGCCGGTGTCCGGCCTGGGTCCCCGTTCAGTCCGCTGTGTGGCCGAGGACGTCCCTGGCCGGTCCGAACACCTCGTCCACGCCGAGTCGGCGCGGGAGCAGCCCCTGCGCGAGGCAGGCGTCGATCACGGTCCCGATCGGCCCGCGCAGGGCTTCGAAGCCGAAGAGCGTCGGCCGCGGTGCGCCGTCCCGACGGACCACGGCGGCGTCCGCGCGGTGCAGCAGCGCGTACGCCTCGCGGACCGCGGCGGCATCCCCGCGGCACGCGGATTCCCCGGCGACCACCATGTGGTTGACCGGCATGAACCCGTGCTGCCGCCACCACCGCTCGTCGCGGGCCGCGGCATCGGGCACGACGGGCACGAACTCGTCCGTCCCCGGCAGGTCGTTGCCGAGGATGGTGGCGTCGATGCGGCCCTCGCGCAGCAGGTCGAGGAGGCTCGCCTGCGACCCGTCGTGCTCGACGAAACCGGGGTCCGCGTACTCCGCCACGTGCGCGCCCTCGCGGGTGCTCCAGCGGATGTCCTGCGGCGCGATGCCGTAGTCCTCGGCCAGGTGCGCGCGCACCCACATGCCGGTGGTCTGGGTGAAGGCGCGTACCCCGATGCGCCGGCCGGCCAGGTCCTGCGGAGCCACCGGGCGCGATGCGTGCGCGATGAGGCAGCCGCGCTGGAAACGCGAGGCCACCACGGCGGGCAGCAGCACCACAGGACGTCCGTACGCGATCGCCTGCAGGGCCGTGACGATGGCCAGCTCGCTGATGTCGTAGGCCTCGTCGCGCACCATCGGGGCGAACGCCCGGTGGATCGGCGAGACGGTGCGGAAGTCCAGCCGCACCCGGTCACTGCCGATCTCGCCGCTCTTCAGCGTCGTCGTGTGCGGGTAGTCGGCGAGAACGGTGCGCAGCACGGTGGGCTCAGGCACGACGGCCTCCCGTCGCCCCGAGGGAGGGGTAGAAGGCGGTGGCCGTGCCACCGAGGATCATTTCCTGGTCGGCCTTTGGCAGGCTGGACATCATGCCGCGGGCCTCTGCCAGGATGTCCGCCGCCGTCCCGTCCGCCGCGGGGAAGTTGGAGCCCCACGCGATACGGCCGGCGCCGTACGCCGCGACCAGGTCCGCCAGGAACTGGGCCGGCGTGGACGCGCCCTCGGCCGACGCCGCCAGGGCCCGGTGCGTGAGCTTGAGGTGCACCCCGGGGAACGCCGCCAGCTCGAAGAGGTCCTTCGCCCTGCGGTAGGGCCGGCCGTCGGACAGGTCCGGGCGTGCGCAGTGGTCGAGCAGCACGCGGACACCGGGGAACCGTTCCAGCAGCCGCCGCAGCGCGGGAAGTCCCTGGATCGTCATCTGCAGGCACACCGGGATGCCGTGTTCCTCGGCGTGGGCCCAGGCGGGGTAGGAGCTCTCGTGGCCGAGCCAGTCCGCCTGGCCGGGCATGGTGGTCCCGGTGGTGAACAGGCGGAAGCCGGACAGGCCCTGCCCCTGCCAGTGCTCGATCCTCGCCACGGCGTCCTCGGCCATCGCGTCGATCGAGTAGACGCCGGCGAACCTGTCGGGGTGCGCCCGCAGCGCCTGAACGACGTAGCGGTTGTCGTGCCCGTACACCGTGGACGCCTGCACCACCACCGCCCTGGCGATGCCGGCCTGGTCGAGTGCCCGCACCAGGCCGTCGATGTCCACCGGGTGGTCCAGGGACCATGCCGACTGCCGCCCCCCGATGGGGTCGACCGGATATCGCACCGTGTCCGGCGAGATGACATGGGTGTGCGTGTCCACGATGTCCATCAGACCTCCTGGGGGCCGAGCGGAGTGGCGGTCGGCGAGCTCCGGACGTCCCGGCCGCAGCTCCCGGTGAGACTGAAGCGGATGTCAACGTGATCGTCAACAATCTCGTAGGAGATCGTGAGGATCATTTTGGTGACGATGCCGGGGGGTGATGGGGTGTGAGCGGACAGTGAGGGGTGCGACTCGCGGCGATCCCGCCGCCGTGTGCGGGCAACGCAAAGCCCCGGCCTCGCGGAGCGAGACCGGGGCGCGCAAGCTGCTGGGCAGCTCGGGGATTGGTCAGGCGTTGCCGATGAGGCCCGAGACGCCCGAGGCGTTGACCTCGACCGAGGGCGCGACGTTGCTGACGACGGTCGCCAGGGGACCCTCAACGGAGGCGAGACCGGTCACGCTGGGGGCGATGCTCGTGAGCGAGTCGGCGAGGCCGCCGGACACCATGTCCAGGTCGGCGTCGGAGATCTCGTGGGTCTCGATGTTGGGGGTGGAGGCCATGGGTGAAACTTCCCTTCACTCTTGGTTCTTGGATTGCGACCGCCGTCGGAACGGGAGCGGTTGGCGCATTTCCTGTGGTGACCCCGCGGTCGGGCGGGCAACAGGGGGATGCGACCCAGACGGTCAGCGGCTGCCATCCGGCCTTGCAGCTACGTCAGGGATCTAAGCACGAGGCATCTCTGCTCGGCATCCGAACGGGAGTTCCAGCGCCATGAGACGCGCAATGTGCAAACGGATAACGACCGAGGTGAGGAGCGCCGCACTCAGCATATTCACATCTTTGATGGAAATAGTCACGCGTGGTCGAGTCCGCGTTCGATCATCGGGCTGAGCGCTCGATTCGTCGAACAAATCATCGCCGTTGCCCGTCCTTTGTGAAACATTGTGAAGATTCCATGTGTGCATGTGTTGCGGGGGGCGCGGGCCGGCATCACTCCTCTTTCCGCCCCTCTTTCCGCCCCGCCGGGTCCGAGAGGGGCGTGGCGCCGGCCCCGGGCCGGGTGGAACGGACGGGGCCGCCCCGGATCGGTTGATCCGGGGCGGCCGAGGGGAGTGTCGTCACCGGGGGGCCGGCGCGGGCGCCGGTTCCGCGGCCGCGGGCTCCTGGTGATGCTGTTTCACGAACTGCCAGCCGACGGCGAGGCCCACCGCCCACACCGCTCCCACGTACAGGCACACGCGCGAGTCCGGGTTGATGCCGATCATGACGGTGACGACCAGCAGGAAGATCAGGGCGATCCAACTGCAGGTCGAGCCGCCGGGCGCGGGGAAGGGCGACTTCCGCAGCCGGCCCGTCTCGACACCGCGGCGGTAGCGGATGTGGCTGGCGAGGATCATCATCCACGTCCAGATGCCGGCCGCGGTGGCCACCGAGGTGACGTACTCGAACGCCTTCGCCGGGACGAAGTAGTTGAGGACCACTCCGATGCCCATCAGGGAGACCGAGACGGCGATGCCGATCGCCGGGGTCTTGCGGGAGTTGAGCCTGCCGAATGCCTCGGGTGCCTCCCTGTTCTTCGCGAGGCCCCGCAGCATCCGGCCGGTGGAGTACATGCCGGAGTTGCAGGAGGAGAGCGCCGCCGTCAGCACCACGAAGTTGACGATGCCCGCCGCGAGCGGGATGCCGATCTTCTCGAAGGCGTAGACGAAGGGGCTCTCGCCCGCGGTGAACTCGGTCCACTTGACGACCGAGAGGATCACGGCCAGGGCGCCGACGTAGAAGATGATGATGCGCCAGGGCAGGGTGTTGATCGCCTTGGGGAGCGTCTTCTCCGGGTTCTCGGACTCGCCCGCGGTGACGCCGACGAGTTCGACGGCGAGGTAGGCGAACATGACGCCCTGGAGCGTCATCAGGCTGGAGCCGATGCCGTTGGGGAAGATCCCGCCGTGCGACCAGAGGTTCGCCGGGGTCGCGGTGTCGCCCGCGTCGGAGAAGCCGAGCGTGAGCACGCCGAGGCCGATGACGATCATGCCGATGATGGCGGTGACCTTGACCATCGAGAACCAGAACTCGACCTCGCCGAAGATCTTCACCGAGATGAGGTTGACCCCGAAGAGCACCACCAGGAAGGTGAGCGCGCTCACCCACTGCGGGATCTGCGGGAACCAGAAGTGGACGTATATCGCCGCCGCGGTCAGCTCGGCCATGCCGGTGACGACCCAGTTGAGCCAGTACGTCCAGCCGGTGACGTAACCGAAGAACGGGCCGAGGAACTCCCTGGCGTACTCGGCGAAGGAACCCGAGATGGGCCGGTAGAGCAGCAGCTCGCCGAGGGCTCGCATGATGAAGAAGATGATGACGCCGGCGAGGGCGTACATGAGGATGATGCTCGGGCCCGCCTTGGCGATGTTCGCCCCGGCGCCCATGAAGAGCCCGACGCCGATGGCGCCGCCGATGGCGATCATCTGGATCTGACGGCTGCCGAGCCCCCGCTCGTAACCCTCTTCTGCCGTTTCGGCACTGGACTTCTCGATTAATGTCGCATTGCCACCGGGAAGGTTGTTGATCTGCGCGGACCCCATGGTGGTATGCCCTTTCTCCCTGCCGGTCCACGACCCTGGCGGTCGTGGAGCGGTATCCGATCCCCCCTGGATGGACGGAGTGGCCGGCGATCGGTCGGCGTGAGCGCGCTCGGAACAGGGGTGGCGTCCCGAAGTGGTTGCGCAGATTTATCACGGCGCCCTGTCGGCGCGACGGGAGGAAATGTGACGCAGATCTCAGGGAAATGAGGGCAAAGAACACCGTACGCCGTAAAGGCGGCCCTCGTGGACACATGATCGTTACCGTGAATTGAGCGTTGTCTGAGCCTGCCGATGGCGGAATTGAGCATCCGTTGAGCCTGCCGGGGAGGGCTCCGGGTGCCCGCGGACGTCACCGGCCGCGCCCCGCGCCCCGCGCGCCTCGGGTCTTCGGCGGGGCGGCGCCCCGGCGCCCGCGTCCGTGCCGGGGCGCGCTCCCGGCCGCGTCGTCGTTCAGGCGGACAGCGGGCGCGACCGGGCGCGGCGCCCGGGGGCGGTGGGCCCACCGGGCGCCGCGGGCCCGCTCATGCCGCGCACCGGCAGCCCGTCAGGCGCCGTGCTCCACGCGGTCGCCGGTCAGGAGCGGGGGCTGGGCGGCGAGTGCGTCCAGTTCCTCCTCGGTGAGCAGCCGGGACCTGAGGAGGAAGCGCACGCCCTCGGGGGCCTCGAGGGAGAAGCCGCTGCCCCGTCCCTCGACCACGTCCACGGTCAGATGGGTGTGCTTCCAGTACGCGTACTGGCTCGCGCTCATCCAGAACGGGGTCTGCTCGGCGACCTGCCCGAGCAGCACGTCCGCGGCCCCGACCCGGAACTCACCCCGTGGGTAGCACATCGGCGAACTGCCGTCGCAACACCCGCCGGACTGGTGGAACATCAACGGCCCGTGCCGCCGGGTGAGTTCGCCGACCAGCCGCTCCGCGGCCGCGGTCAGCTCGACACGGGCGGGAGCGCTGCCACGGGCGTCCATCAGAAGAATCCGAGCTTCTTGGGCGAGTAGCTGACCAGCAGGTTCTTCGTCTGCTGGTAGTGCTCCAGCATCATCTTGTGGTTCTCCCGGCCGATGCCGGAGTTCTTGTAGCCCCCGAAGGCCGCGTGCGCCGGGTAGGCGTGGTAGCAGTTGGTCCACACCCGGCCGGCCTTGATCTCCCGGCCCATCCGGTACGCGGTGCTGCCGTCCCGGGTCCACAGGCCCGCGCCGAGCCCGTACAGCGTGTCGTTGGCGATCTTCAGGGCCTCGTCCACGGAGTCGAAGGTGGTGACGGACACGACCGGGCCGAAGATCTCCTCCTGGAAGATCCGCATGTCGTTGGTGCCGCGGAAGACGGTCGGCTCGATGTAGTAGCCGCCCTCCAGGCCCGCCACCTTGCGGGTGCCGCCGCCGGTGAGCACCTCCGCGCCCTCCTGCCGGCCGATGTCGATGTAGGAGAGGATCTTCTCGTACTGGTCGTTGCTGGCCTGCGCGCCCAGCATGGTGGCGGGGTCCAGCGGGTCGCCGCCGGTGATGGCCCTGGTGCGTTCGAGGCAGCGGGCCATGAACTCGTCGTAGATCGAGGAGTGGATCAGGGCCCGGGACGGGCAGGTGCACACCTCGCCCTGGTTGAGGGCGAACATCACGAAGCCCTCGACGGCCTTGTCCAGGAAGTCGTCGTCGGCCGCGGTCACGTCGGGCAGGAAGATGTTGGGGCTCTTGCCGCCCAGCTCCAGCGTGACCGGGATGATGTTCTCGCTGGCGTACTGCATGATCAGCCGCCCGGTGGTGGTCTCACCGGTGAACGCCACCTTGGCGACCCGCGAGCTGGACGCCAGCGGCTTGCCGGCCTCCACGCCGAAGCCGTTCACCACGTTGACCACGCCCGGCGGCAGCAGGTCGGCGATCAGGTCGATCACCAGCAGCAGGCTGGCCGGGGTCTGCTCGGCCGGTTTGATCACCACGCAGTTGCCCGCGGCCAGCGCGGGCGCCAGCTTCCAGGTCGCCATCAGGATCGGGAAGTTCCACGGGATGATCTGCCCGACCACGCCGAGCGGCTCGTGGAAGTGGTACGCCACCGTGTCCGCGTCGATCTCCGCGATGCTGCCCTCCTGGGCGCGGATGGCGCCCGCGAAGTAGCGGAAGTGGTCCACCGCGAGCGGTAGGTCCGCCGCCAGCGTCTCGCGCACCGGCTTGCCGTTCTCCCAGGTTTCGGCGACGGCCAGTTTCTCCAGGTTCTCCTCGATGCGGTCGGCGATCCTGTTGAGGATCACCGCGCGCTCGGTGGTGGAGGTGCGGCCCCAGGCATCGGCGGCGGTGTGCGCGGCGTCCAGGGCGCGCTCGATGTCGGGGGCCGTCGAGCGGGCGACGTCGCAGAAGACCTCGCCCGTCACCGGCGACCTGTTCTCGAAGTACCGGCCCTCGGCGGGCGCCACCCAGTCGCCGCCGATGAAGTTGTCGTAGCGTCGGGCGTAGCTGACGATGCTGCCCTCGGTGCCTGGCTGTGCGTAGACCATGGCCGTGCTCCTCGCGGTAGAGGGTGCGGGTGCGGGACGGATCGACCGTCGTGGCGCGGGCACACTGTGCGCGGAGGAGGTTGGTCAGAGGTTGGTCGCCTGGTCGGGACCGGCCACCGCAGCACGGGCCGGGCGGCCGGGCGGCCGCCCCGTCACCTGGTCAGATGCGCAGGGCGGTGGTCAGCCTTCCCGCCGCGATGCCGCGGCGCGCGTCGTTCGGGCCGAGGATGCGCAGCGCGTGCTCGTGGATCTCGGTGTCGTACGGCGCCCGTTCACCGTAGCGGAGCACGTGCTCGGGGCGAGCACTGGCCAGTACCGCCTCCCGTACCGCCACCTCGATGTGCTCCCGCCACTCGACGACGGCGGGGGCGTCCGAGTGCGGCAGGAGGGGGCCGCGGTAGAGCTCCACGGCCCTTTCCGTGTCGCCGCGCTCCAGGGCGCGCAGCACCTCGGTCGCATCGCACACCACCGGTGAGGTCAGCTCGTAGCGGCGCGTGGCGATCTGGCCGCCGAGGGCCCGCCGCAGGTGCGACACCTCCGCCTTGAACGTGGACGCGCCGACCGCCCGGTCGCCGTACAGCGCCTCGTGCAGCCGCTTCGGGGAGAAGCCGCCCGGTTCCAGGGCCAGCAGCGCCAGGATCTCCATCTGCCGGGGCGGAAGGTGCAGGGGCACCCCGCCGTGCACCGCCTTCCCGCCGCCGAGGCAGGTCAGCCGGAGTCTGCCGGGTCCCGGGCGGGCGGCCCACTCGCCCCTGCCGTGCAGCGCGCCCTCGACGGCGGACGCCATCATGCGCACGGTGGACATGGCCAGCGGGTGCGAGCGGTCCCAGGTCGTCGACAGGTCCAGCACGCCCAGCACCCGGCCGTCCGGGGCGTGGATGGGCGCGCAGTAGCAGACCCAGCCGTGCAGCGCCGCCACCAGGTGCTCGGCGGAGAACACGGTGCTCGGCAGGCCGGTGCGCAGGGTCAGCGAGAGCGCGTTGGTGCCCATGGCCGGCTCGTTCCAGCAGCCTCCGGGAGCGAAGTTCACCCGTTCCGCGCGACGCCGCATCACCCGTCCGCCGTACGTCCACAGGATCGTGCCGGTCTCGTCCGTCACGGCAGCGACGAAGTCGGCGTCGTCCGCGACGCTGCGGAGCTCGTCCGCGAGGTCGCACACGGGCTCGTACAGCGGTGAGCGGGACCAGAGGGCGTGCACGCCGTCCTTCGACGGAGCGCTGTCGCGCCCGGGGTCCACCGTCCGAACCGAGCGGATCCAGGACTCGGTGACCTCCCGGCGCAGCGGAGGAGGGCCTGCGGGCGGCGGCCCCGCGGCCCTCAACCCCGGTACGTGGCGGGCCCACTGGTGCTCCAGCACGGTCCGCCGCTGCCACAGCGCTCCCTGCTCCGACATCGGCATCCCCAGCCTGGTGATCGTCGAGGTGTGCACGGGCCGGTGACGCGGTGGGCAGGACCCGGCCCGGTGCACCGGACCGATGGATGCACGGGCCACAGGAGTCGCTGTGCGGCCCGTGCTGTCGCCGTCGGTCTCTTCTGAGGCCATTCCCCTGTCGAGGGTGCCCGACATGGAGACAAGTGCTGTGATCTGTGTCACACCTGAAGGGGTGGTGCGGCGGTGCGCCGTTCAGGAGCGGCGGCGGTACGGGCCCGGCCCGTCGGTCAGGTCACGGCCCGCGGCCCGGACCCCGGTCGGACCGCGGCTCCCGGCCGTCCCGGGGCCCGCGTCCCCTTCGCGGCTCCGTCGCCGCCGGCCTCGGGGGCGTCGTCCGCGTGGTGCGGCAGGCCGCGGGGCAGGAGCCCAGCGCACACCGGCGCGGAGCGCATCGGCGCACCCGCCGGCGCCACAGCGCCGTATGCGGCGCGCGGCAGCGCCAGGCCGCGCGCCCCAACCGAACGAGTCCCCAACCGCACGAGTCCCTGATCGAACGAGCCCCGGGCCGAACGTGCCCGGGCCGAACGAGCCCCGAGCGCGCCTCCGAGCACCGACTCCGCACCCGTGACACCTGACCGCCGATGGAGGCACCCATGAGCACTGACCGGCCGACGGCCCGTGTGGCCGTCGTGGGCACGGGCCACCGCGCGCAGACCTTCACCGAGGGCCTCGCCCGGCGCCCGCACCTGACCGTGGCGGCCCTGTGCGACCGCAACCCCGTGCGCATCGCACACCACCGGCGCCTGCTGGCCGCGGCCGGAGAACCGGAGCCCACCGCCTGGGCCGCCGAGGACTTCGAACGGATGCTGAAGGCGGAGGACATCGAACAGGTGCTGGTCACCACCATGGACTCCACCCACGACCAGTACGTCGTCGCGGCGCTCAAGGCCGGCTGCCGGGTGGTGACCGAGAAGCCCATGACGATGGACGCCGAGCGCTGCCGCCGCATCCTCAGGACGCTGGAGCGCACCGGCGGCGACCTCTGCGTGGCGTTCAACTACCGATTCAACCCGGTGCACGAGCTGGTGCGGCGCCACCTCGCCGACGGTGCGATCGGCGAGGTGCTCTCGGTGCACTTCGAATGGGACCTGGACGTGCGGCACGGAGCCGACTACTTCCGGCGCTGGCACCGTGAGAAGGCCAACAGCGGCGGACTGACGGTGCACAAGTCGGGACACCACTTCGACCTCGTCAACTGGTGGCTCGGCGCCCGGCCGCAGCAGGTGTTCGGCTACGGCGGACTGGGCTTCTACGGCCGTGAGGCCGGCACCCGCAACGGCTACCGGCGTGCCTACGAACGCGCCCACGGCTCGCCGGCGGCGGCCGACGACCCGTTCGCCCTCCACCTCGCCGACGACCCCGGGCTGCGGTCGCTCTACCTGGACGCGGAGTCGCAGGACGGCTGTCTGCGGGACCGCAACGTGTTCGGCGACGGCATCACCATCGAGGACGACATGGCGCTGGTGGTCCGCTACGCCACCGGCGCCACGATGAGCTACCACCTGCACGCCTACGCTCCCGGCGAGGGGTACCGGGTGGTGTTCAACGGATCGGGCGGCAGGCTCGAACTGGACGTGGTGGAGAGCACGTGGCAGCCGCCGCGGGCCCGGGCGGACTCCGCCAGGGGCTCGGTGCACGGGGACACCGCCGCGGCGCAGGCCGGCGGTGCCGCCGTCACCGTGGGCCCGCTGTGGCGGCCTCCGTACCGGGTGCCCGTCCCGGCCTTCGACCACGCGGGGCACGGCGGCGGGGACGCGCGCATGCTGGATGCGCTGTTCGGGCCCGTGGGCCCGGCCGCTGAGGCGCCCGGGATCGACCCCGCGACGGCCGTGGACGGCGCTCTCGCGCTGGCCACCGGACTCGCCGCCAACGAGTCGTTCGCCACCGGAGCGCCGGTGGACATCACCGATGTGGTGGAGATCCCGGAGAACTGAGCCGCCACCGCCACCGCCGTCGCACCCGGGCACCGGGCCCGGCGGGGCGCACCCCCGGCGGCGGGGCGCCCGCCTCACCCGCGTCGAGCAGCCCCCCGACGACGGCCACCGCGTACGGTGTGCCGCCGGCCCCGGTGATGCCGATGACCCACGGCGTCCTGGGTGTGGTTGGCTGGAGATCCATGCGGGGCCCCTTTCTGGGTGCCTTGGACGATGACGAGGTGGTGGGCGGCCGTGGCAATGGACGGGGCGGCCGGGACGGGGCCGGTCCTGCCGGTGACGGCCCGGCTGACGGCGGGCGAGCGGGAGATCCTGCGGGTGCTCGGCCGGTCGCAGGAGCCGGACAGCGTCCGTGACGCGATCCTCGTCTCGATCGGCGCCGACATCATCGAGGGCCGGCTCCACCCCGGCGACGACCTGAACTCGGTCGAGCTCGCCCGCCGGTTCCGCAGCAGCCGCACGCCCGTGCGCGAGGCGCTCGCGACGCTGGAGCGCGAGGGCCTGGTCGAGATCGCAGCCCGCAAGCGGCCCCGGGTTCGGCGGCTCGGCATCGACGAGGTCCGCGAGATATACGAGCTGCGCGGCGAGCTGTACGGGCTGGTGAGCCGGCGCATCGTCGAGCACTGCACCGACGCCCAGCTCGAAGAACTGGGCGCCGTGCAGGCCGAGCTGGAGGCCGCGGGAGCGGGCCGGGAGCTGGACAGGTACTTCTGGCTCAACGTCGCCTTCCGCAACACCGAGGCACGGCTCGCGGCGAACGAGACGGTACGGGGCGTGCTCGACTCGGTCGGCGTCAGAACCCTGCACCTGCGCCATCTGAGCCTGTCCCTGCCGGGCCGGCTCGACACGTCGGTCGCCGACCACCGGCGGCTGATGCAGGCGTACCGGGACCGGGAGTCCGAGCTGGCCAGTGCCCTCACCCGGTCGATCGTGCGCCGCGGCCTCGCGGCGGTGGAGCGCTCGGGCTGGACGGGGGCCGCGGGCTGAGCGGGCCGGCACCGAGGAGGTGCGCCGCCGAGAGCACGGCCGCGCGCAGGTCGCCGTCGAGCCGGGCCGCGTCCAGCGCTTCGAGGGGCCGGTCCGTCCGCATCGGGAACGGGTAGTCGCTGCCGAGCAGGACGTGCTCGGCGCCGGCGAAGGCCACCAGGTGGCGCAGCGCGGCGTCGTCGTGCAGCACGGTGTCGAAGAAGAGCTGCCCGAGCAGGTCGCGCGGCGCGCGCGTGCCCTTCGCGCGGAACTGCGGCGGCGCCGCGGTGAACCCGCGCTCCAGCCGGCCGATCTGGTAGGGCACGAACCCGCCGCCGTGCACCAGCAGCACCCGCAGCCCGGGCCGCCGCTCCAGCACCCCGCCGAGCAGCAGGGCGGCCGCCGCGAACGTCGTCTCGGACGGGTTGCCCACCAGGATGTGCAGGAACAGCCGCCGGCTGCGCTCCGGTACGTCGAGCTCGGCCGGGTGCACGATCACCGGCACGTCCAACTCCTCGGCGGCATCCCAGAACACGTCCAGCGAGGGGTCGTCCAGGCCGACTTCGTTCACCCGCGCCCCGATCTGCACGGCCGCGTGGCCCAGTTCGGTGACCGCACGGCGCAGCTCGGCGGCCGCGTACCCGGGGTGCTGGAGGGGCACGGCCGCGGCGACGAGGAACTCCCGGTGCGCGGCGCGCAGCTCGGCCGCGGAGTCGTTCTGCACCCGGGCCAGCCAGAGCCCGTCGTCGGGGTCGAGCTCGTAGCCGGCGAGGTCCATCCAGGGCGCCACGAGCTGGACGTCCACGCCCGCCTCGGCCATCCACTCCAGCCGGGCGGCCACGTCGCTCAGCCTGGGGAGCAGCGGCAGCCCGCTGAGCCGCCCCGCGACCTCGACGCGGGTGAGGGGCCTGCCCGCCACCTCCTGGGTGACCAGGCGCACCCGGTGCCCGGCGCCCTCCTCCCTGATCCGCTCGATGGCGTGCGCGCCGACGTGGTGTGCGTGGGTGTCGACGACGAGGGACGTGCTCATGCGCTCTCTCCGACCGCTTCGCCGGCCGCCGTGCGGCCGAGCAGCGCCGTCAGCGCCCCGACCACGGCGCCGGGGTTCTCCAGGGGCGTCAGGTGCCGGGTACCGGGCACCACGGTGGCGGGGCCGTCCCCGATGAGCCGGGCCAGCTCCCGGGCCATCTCGGGCGGGGTGGCACCGTCGTCCTCGCCGACCAGGACGGCCGCGGGACGGGGGATCGAGGGTGCGGAGCCGCGCAGGTCGGTCCGGCCGAGCATGGTGCAGGTGGCCTCGTAGCAGTCGATGTCGTTCGCGGTGAACACCTCGGCCAGCCGGGCCATCAGGTCCGGTTGCGCCGTGCGGAAGGCGTCGCCGAACCAGCGCGTGAGCTGGAAGGGGATCAGCGACGCGAGGCCCTTCGTGCGCGCGGCGGCGGCCCGCTTCGCCCAGTCGTCCGGCGCCGTGGGCCCGTACCAGGCGGTGGTGTCGACGAGGAGCGCGCCGCGGGTGCGCCCGGGGTGCCCGGCCGCGAACGCCTGCGCCACGCAGCCTCCCATCGAGCAGCCGGCGACGACGGTGTCCGCCCACCCCAGGTGGTCCAGCAGGTCGGCGAGGTCGTCGCCGAACTGGTCCGTGGTGTAGGGGCCGGCGGGGCGGCCCGAGCGGCCGTGGCCCCGGCAGTCGTAGGCCACCATCTCGGCACGGCCGGCGAGCGCGGCCGCCACCGGCGACCACACCGAGCGGTCGAGCGCGAGGCTGTGCACGAAGGCGATGCGCGGGGCGCCGGGCATCGCCGGGTACAGGGTGTACGACAGGGGGACGCCGTCCCTGGTCCGCGCCTCCCCGAGGATCTCCGTGGCCGTCATCGGTCTCCTCCTGCGCTGTGCTTCGAGGGGCGGTCGGGCGCGGCCGCGGCGCGGCGGACCGCGGTGGTCAGGGCGCGCCGGGCGAATTCGGCGATCATCCGCGTCTTGTAGGCGGCGGAGCCCCTGACGTCGCCGTAGGGCGAGGTCGTGGCGGCCGCGCGGTCGGCCGCCTCGGCGACGAGGGCGGCATCGGCGGGAGCGCCCGCCAGCCCGGTGAGGTCGACGGCGACGGGGCCGCCCGCCACCGAGCCGACCGCGAGCGCCAGGTGCCCCGCGGTGCCGTCCGCTTCGAGGGTGACGACCGCGGCGACGTTGACGCAGGCGTACTCCCACACGCCGCGCACGAGGAACTTCTCGTAGGCGGAGCCCGTGCGCGGTGCGGGCAGCGGCACCCGGACGTGCTCGATCAGCTCGTCGGGGCGCAGCCGCGCCGCCTCGGGGACCGTGAGCGTCCTGGAACCGGTCGCGCTGCGCACCGCCAGGGTCGCGCCGACGGCGGTGAGCGCGACGGGCGGGTCATGGCTGTCGTCGCGGGCGGCGATGTTGCCGCCGAGGGTGACCATCTCGCGGATGCGGCCGGTGGCGACGGAGCCCGCCGCCTCGGTCAGCACGGGCCAGGCCCGGCCCAGCTCCTCGTCGGCCGCACAGGCGGCGAGCCGGACACCCGCGCCGATGGCGAGGTGGTCCTCGCCCCGGGTGATGCCGGTGAGCCCGGGCAGGTGCGCCACCGACACCAGCGGGGAGGGCGCGGGCCGGCGCCGCTCACCGCGGCGCAGCGTGTGGCCGACGCCGCCGCCGAGCACCGCTGCACCGCCGCCGGCGATCAGCCGCAGCGCCTCGTCGAGCGTGGCGGGCGTCAGCAGGGTCACGGGTGCCGGGGACGCGCCGACCGGCAGCGGCCCGGAGTCGAGGGTGGTCATCGCGGGTCGCCTTCCTGGCCGGCGCGGTCCGCGCCGGCGGGTGGGGACGGGTCCTGTACGGCGGGTACGGCGGGTGCGGACGTGACCGGTACGGCGGCTCCCGGCTCGCCGTTCCGCATGCCCCAGTAGATCTTCTCGGCGGTGATGGGCAGTTCGTGCACGCGCACGCCGACCGCGTCGGCCACCGCGCTGGCGATGATCGACGGCACCGGGTCCAGCGCGATCTCGCCCACGCCCTTGGCGCCGAAGGGGCCCGTCGGCTCGTAGGAGTCGGCGAACCCGATGTGCAGCTTCGGCATGACACCGGCGGTGGGCAGCTTGTAGTCGGAGAAGTTCGGCCGCACCGGGGCCCCCTCCTGCCAGTGGAACCGCTCGGTGAGTGCCATGCCGAGGCCCTGGGCGATGGCTCCCTCGACCTGGCCCTCGGCGAGCGGCGGATTGAGGACGGTGCCGCAGTCGGCGACGGCGGCCAGCTCCAGCACGCGCACCGCGCCGGTCGCGGGGTCGACCTCGACCTCGGCGGCCTCCGCGACGAAGTTGTAGGCGCCGGACTCGTTGCCGTACCTGCTGCCGTCGGGGAACTCCGAGGGGTTGTCGAACGAGCCCAGGCCCACGATCGGCTCGCCGCCGGGCCGGTAAAGCTCGGCCCGCACGACCGCGCCGACCGGGGCGCTCACCGGGCCCTCGCCGTCGGGCCCGGCCGGGCCGTGCACCGTGCCGTCCTCGACCCAGAGCTGGGCGGCGGGCCTGTCGAGCTGGCGCGCCGCGGCGTCCAGCAGGCGCTCGCAGGCCTGCTGCGCGGCCCGCTGGACCGCGTTGCCGGCGACGTACGTCACCCGGCTCGCCAGCGCGCCGAGCGCATGGGTGGTCAGATCGGTGTCCGGGCGGGGCACGGAGACGTCCGCGACGGGGATGCCGAGTTCGGCGGCGGCGATCTGGGCGAGGGTGGTCCTCGCGCCGGTGCCGATCTCGCCCTCGCCGACGATGACCGTGGCGCGGCCGTCCTCGGTGAGCCGTACGATCGCGGAGCTGCCGTCGTAGTCGCCGAAGCTGCGCCGGCCCGAGACGTGCACGCTCACGCCCATGGCGAGGCCGCGGTGCGGTGTGCGCTCGGCGCGTTTGGCCTGCCAGCCGATCGCCTGGGCGGCCCTGCGGATGCACTGCTTCAGCTCGCAGCTCGTGATCTTGTGGTTGTGCGGCGAGACGCTGCCGGACTCCACGGCGTTGAGCAGGAACAGGTCCGGCACGTCGATGCCGAGCCGGGCGGCCGCGAGGTCCCACGCCTGGCCGACCGCCCAGTCCGCGGACGGGTTGCCGAAGCCGCGGAAGGCGCCGGTCGGTTCGAGGTTGGTGTAGATGAGCCGCGAGTGGGCGCGCACGGCGCGGTAGTTGAACAGCGCGTCGTGCCGTACGGTCGCGGCGCCGAGCACGGCCTGGGCCTTGCCGGTGTAGGCGCCGTTGTCGGCGACGACCTCGATGTCCTTCGCGGTGACCAGGCCGTCCTCGGTGAAGCCGAGCCGGACGGTGTAGCGCATCGGGATGCGCGGGCGGCTGGCCAGGAACTCCTCCTCGCGGGTGTTCACCAGTTGCACCGGGCGGCCGGCCCTGCGGGCCAGCAGCGCGCAGATGACGGAGGTGTTGTCGTCGCCCGACTTGCCGCCGAAACCGCCGCCGACCTCGGTCTGCACCACCCGCACGGCGCGCAGCGGCAGCCCGAGCGCGGTGGCGTACCGCTGGCGGGCGAGGAACGGCGTCTGGGTGTTGACCCACAGGCTGACCCGGTCCCGGGTCCACTCGGCCGTGCAGCCGATGGTCTCGATCGAGCCGTGCCACTGCCGCTCGCTCTGCCAGGTGCCCTCCACGACGACGTCGCTGCGGTCGAACCACGCCTCCACGCCGCCCCGGTCGAAGCCGAACTCGTGGGCCACGTTGCCGGGCGCGTCGTCGTGCACCAGCGGCGCGCCCTCGGCGAGCGCCTCGTCCAGGCTGAGGACGGCGGGCAGCACCTCGTACTCGACGTGGATCAGCTCCGCGGCGCGGCGGGCCGTCTCGGGGTCGCGGGCGGCGACCGCCGCCACCTCGTCGCCCACGTAGCGGACGCGGCCGATGGCGAGCGGGTACAGATCGGGCCGGAAGGCGCCCCACTTGACCCGTGCCGTGTCCGCGCCGGTCACGACGGTGTGCACACCGGGCAGCCGCTCGGCGCGCGAGGTGTCGATCGAGATGATGCGTGCGCAGGCGTGCGGAGAGCGCACGACGGCGCCGTGCAGCATCCGCGGCAGCCGGCTGTCCGCCGCGTACACCGCACGTCCGGTGACCTTCTCCACGGCGTCGATGCGCTCCACCGGGCTGCCGACGATCCGGGGCAGCGCGGCGCGGCCGAGGCCGAGCGGGGCGATCGGGAGTTCGGCGGTGGACATCAGCGCTCCTCCTCGGTGGTGGGGGCCGTCTTCTGCCGGGCCACGGCCTCGCGCGCCGAGTCGAGGATCTTCACGTAGCCGGTGCAGCGGCAGTAGTTGCCGTCGACCACCTCCCGTATCCGTTCCTCGTCCGGCTCGGGGTCCGCGTCGAGCAGGGCACGCAGCGCCATCACGTGGCCGGGCGTGCAGAAGCCGCACTGGAGTCCGGCGCGGGCGACGAACGCCTCCTGCACCGGGTCGAGCCCGCCGGGCCCTTCCAGGCCCTCGACGGTGCGCACGTCGCGCCCCTCGACGAGACCGGCCATCTGCAGGCAGGACGGCACCGCGGCGCCGTCCACGATGACCGTGCAGGCGCCGCAGTAGCCGATCGCGCAGCCCGACTTGGTGCCGGTGAGGCCGAGGTCGTGGCGCAGGACGTCGAGCAGCGGGGCGGCCGGGTCCTGGACGTGCACCTCCACGTCCTCGCCGTTGAGCCGGAAGCGCAGCGGAACGGCCGTGGACGTCCCCGCCCGGGGCGCCGTGCCGGGTGCGGTACCGGGTTGCGCCGCGCACTGCGTCGCCGGTGCCGTCCGGTGTCCGCCTGCCGCGGTGTCGCCCGGCCTGTGGGTGGTGGTGTCGGTCATGGTTCCTCTCCGGTCCATCCCGAGCGCTCGATCGCCGCGTACCCGGCCCGTACCAGTGACTGGGTGAGGGCGGAGGCGAGTTCGGCGTCCCGGTCCTCGTACGCCTTGAGCAGTCGGGCGTGATCGTGCAGGGACGGTTCGAGCCGGCCCGGTTGGGCGAGGCTGAGATGGCGTAGTTGCAGGGCGCGCAGCCCCAGGGAGTCGAGCACCCGGCGCAGCGTCGCGTCCCGGGTGATGTCCGCCTCGGTGTTGCGGAACTGCACGTTGACCCAGAAGTAGCGGTCAACGTCGCCGTCCGCGGCGGCGGCCTCCAGCGCTCGCTGGTGGCCGCGCAGGGTCTCCAGGTCGGCCTCGGTCGCCACCTGGACGACGGTCCGGCTGACGACGGAGTACAACTCGGCCCGCAGGTTGTACAGCTCCCTGACCTCCCGCAGCAGCAGCCGGGCCACGCGCGGGCGGCGCCGCGCGGTGATCTCGACGAAGCCCTCCCGCTCCAGCACCAGCAGTGCCTCGCGCACCGGGGTCCTGCTGCTGTGGAAGGACCGGGCGAGGTCCACGGAGTTGAGGTCATCGCCGGGCGACAGGCGGCCCTCGATGATCTCGGTGGCCACCGCGAGCGCTATCTCGTCCGCGATGCTGGGCACGGAGGTGCCGCGGCCGAACGTCCGGGTGATCTCCAGCCGGCGGGCCGCCTCGGCGACCGGCAGCCGGGCGGTGGCGGGCACGTCCCGCAGGGGGCCCGGCCCGCCGGGTGTGGGGGGTGCCTTGGCAGTCACCATGCGCCGCCCAGGACGTCGGGCCAGCGGCGGGTCACCCGGTCGAGCAGTTCGCTGCTCGCCTCGGCGACCTTCGGGAAGTCCGCCAGGCGCGTCCAGGGCCGGCAGGCGTCGATGACGGCACGGGTGTTGAACGCGGGCGCGCCCTGCTCCCGCAGCGGGTCGACCCGGCTGCCCCAGGTGTAGCGCATCGTCTCGATGTCCTCGGCCGGGTCGGTGCGGGTGCACATCGCCCACACCACGTCGTTGAGGCTGCGCGGATCGACGTCGGCGTCCACGACCACCACGAACTTGTTCATGTACGCGGCGGACGGCAGTTGCGCGGTGAGGTAGCCGGCCTGCCGCGCGTGGCCCGCGTACTGCTGGCGGACGGCGACCGCGAGCAACTGGCGCCCACCGCCCGCCTCGTGCGCCCACACTCCCTCGACACCCGGCAGGCCCGCTCTGACCAGGGCGTCCTGGATCATCGCCGACTTCATCACACTGCGCATGTACGAGTAGTCGTGCGGCGGTTTGCCGGGCGGGGCGCCGAGCTGGATCGGGTCGTCGCGGTGGTAGACGCGCTGCACGTCGAGGGTGAGGACCGCCTCGGTGCCGCCGCTGTAGTAGCCGGTCCACTCCCCGAACGGCCCCTCCTGCTCGCGCCGCCCGGGATACAGCCAGCCCTCCACGGCCAGCTCCGAGGTGGCCGGGATCGGCAGGCCGGTGAGCTCGCCGCGGATCACGTCCACGGGCCGGCCGAGGACCGCGCCGGCGTACTCCAGCTCGGAGACGCCGGTGGGGACCTCGGTGCCCGCGACGACCAGCAGCAGCGGATCGTGGCCCAGCGAGGCGGTGACCGGTGCCCGGCCCTCGCGCGCGAACCACTCCCTGACGTGCGCGGCGCCGTGCTTGCCCGCCTCGATGTTGATGCTCGCGGCCCGGCCGTCGTTCTGCACCTGCATGCGGTAGGCGCCGGCGTTGAGGACGCCGGTGTCCGGGTCGGTGGTGAACACCGCGCAGCCGGTGCCGATGTACCGGCCGCCGTCCCCCTCGTGCCACTGCGGCACGGGGAAGTCCAGCAGGTTGACGTCCGCGTCGCGCAGCACGTTCTCGCACACCGGTCCGGTGGACACCTCCCGCACGGGGTGGCGGGAGGCGCCGGCGGCCCACTCGCCCGGCCTGGTGCGCAGGGCGTCGACCAGGGAGCGGTCGTCGAGGTCCGTGCCGAGCCGCAGGGTCATGCCGAGGCGGCGTGCGTTGCCCATGGAGGCGGTGAGGACGCGCTGGCCGGGACGGTAGCCCACGATGTCGTCGAAGAGCAGCGCCGGCGGCGAGGGGCGTTTGTAGTTCACCTCGGACGCGGCGCCGATCTCCTTGTCCCAGTGGGCTCCCGCGACGGTCCTGACCTCGCCGAGCTTGTCGGCGAGGGCCAGCCAGCCCCGCAGGTCGTCGATGTCGTCGAGTGAGGTCACCTCACTTGCCTCCCTGCCGGTAGAGGGACGAGATGAAACCGGACCGCCGCAGGGCGTCCACGTAGGAGTTGTCGACGAAGACGCCGGTGTTCGCGGGCATCTTCCCCACGCCCTTGGCCACCGTGGCGGCGAACGCGTCGTGCACCAGGGCGGGGCTGACCCGCGGGGTCCTGGCCCACAGCGGGTTGAAGAACGCGTAGGAGTACTCGGCGAGCGAGCGGTTGCTGACCCCGCTGTGCTTCATGATGCTCCGCAGGGCCGCCGCCTTGTCGTTGTGCAGCATGGCGAGGCATTCGGTCTCGGACTTCACGAAGGCGGACACCGCCTTCCTGTTCGCGGACATGTAGTCGGACTTGACGGTGTAGGCGTTCGCCGCGGCGGGCAGCGAGGTGAAGTCCATGACCTTCTTGAAGCCCTTCTGACGGGTCTTCGCGCCGGTCGGGGGCTGGGTGACGATGGCGTCGACGGCGCCGTTCTCCAGCGCGGAGACCTCGGCGGGGGTGCTCTTCAGGAAGATCTTGTGGATGTCGCCCTGCCGCCAGCCGTTGTGCGCGATGAGCGAGTCGACGGCCGCGTCGCCCAGCGAGCCCGGTGAACTGAGGCCGACCTTCAGGCCCTTGACTCCGTCACCGGGCCGGACCGACCTCTTGCCCCACATCTCCAGGTAGTAGTGGTCGATCGGCAGCGCGATGTAGCGCAGGTCGACGCCCTTGAGGTTCATGGCGCCGGCCGCGGTGGAGGTCGTCGCCCCCACGCCGACCTGGACGCTGTTGCTGACCAGCGCGGCGACGAGCTGCGAGGAGCTGTTGAGCAGGGTGAGCTTGACGTCGAGGCCGTTTTTCCTGAAGACACCCTGGTCCTCGCAGATGTACAGGTCCGAGTAGGCGGCTCCGATCGCCGTGTACCCGACCGTCATCTTCATGCTCGCCCTCTGCACGGACGCGGTGGGTGTCACGGCACAGCCCGCGGCGGCCAGCAGGACCACGGCTGTCAGTGCCGCGTAGAGCGGTCTGGCGGTGCGCATCGAGTGGTCCACCCCCTCAGTCCGAGCCCGACCAGAACGTGAAGCGCCGCTCCAGGTAGGCGACCCCGCGGGTGAGCACGATGGCCACCACGGCGATCACCGCGATCGAGGCCATGGCGTCGTCCATCTCGAAGTTGGAGGTCTGGAGCTGGACCTGGTAGCCGAGCCCGGCGGAGCCCATGAACAGCTCGGCGACGATCGCACCGATCAGCGCCCGGCCGACCGCCTGGCGTACACCGGCGAGGATGTAGGGCAGGGTCGCGGGGAAGGCGACCGAACGCAGCGTCATCACCCGCGAGGCGCAGAACACCTTGGCCACCTGCATATGGCTGGACTCGAGGTTGCGGGCGCCCGCGATCACATTGATGAGCAGCGGGAACAGCGCACTCCACACCACGATGACGATGCGGGCGTTCATCTCGATGCCGAACCAGAAGATGAGCATCGGCAGGAAGACGACGTAGGGGACGGAGTACATGATGCTGATCAGCGGGTCGGTCAGCCCGTAGAGGATCCGGTTCCGCCCGATCAGCAGTCCCGCGGGAATGGCCACGACCACCGAGATGAGCATGCCCCAGGCCACGATCGACAGGGTGGACCCCAGCGGGTCCCAGACGGCTCCGGTGCTGATCGAGTCGACCAGTGCGGTGAACGCGCCCGAGGGCGAGCTGCTGAAGTTCGGGTCGACGATGCCGGTCACGGCGCAGATCTGCCAGAGGGCGAGGACCGCGGCCAGGCCGATGACGCCGAGGAACAGGTTGAGGTGGCGGTTTCCCGAGGTGCGCCGGCGGCGGGCCGGTGGTGCCGCCACGGTACGGGTGCTATCCGGCGACAGGTGCGTTGCTGTCATGGGGGGCCGCCCTTCGGCCTGGTTGGGTCTGGCTCATCACCAGATCGAGGATGTGGTCGTGGATCTCCTGGAACTGCGGGGTCCGCTTGATCTCGGAGCCACGGGGGCGCGGCAGGCGGACGTCGACGATCTCGACCAGACGGGCGGGGCCGCTGGAGAAGACCACGACGCGATCGGCGAGGAAGACCGCCTCGGGGACGTCGTGGGTGATGAAGACCGCGGTCTTGCCGGTGCCCGCGCCGTCGGACTGCCAGATGCGGGTCAGCTCGTCCTGCATCAGCTCGCGGGTCTGAGCGTCCAGCGCGGAGAACGGCTCGTCGAGCAGCAGGAGGTCGGGGTCGGTGGCGAGCGCACGGGCGAGATTGACCCGCTGGCTCATACCGCCGGACAGCTCGCGCGGGTACGTGTCCTCCTTGCCGGTGAGCCCGACCAGGTCGATCAGCTCGGCGACGCGGGCCCTGCCGCGGCGGTCCAGGCGCTTCTGGGCCTTGAGGCCGAACTCGATGTTCGCCACCACGTTGCGCCACGGGTAGAGCGAGGCGTGCTGGAAGACGAGTGAGCGGTCCGGGGCGGGCCCCTCGATCTGCTCGCCGTTCAGCTCCAGCCGACCCGAGGTCACCGGGGTGAGCCCGGCCAGCGCGGTGAGGAAGGTGGTCTTGCCGCAGCCGCTCGGTCCGACGATGGCCACGAACTCGTTCTCCGCCACGTCGAAACTCAGTCCGTCGCAGGCGAGTGAGAAGGAGTGGGACCGACGCGACCAGTACCCGAGCCTGAGGTCTTCGACGACCAGTTTCTGTCGTGGAAGGTTCACAGATACCTCCTCGGAGGGTGATGTCGATTCAGTGCCGCTGGCTTGAAGTGTCGACACTCGGATTCAAGCAGCGGGGGACTCGTGTGTCTAGAGGGTTACCGCGAAGTGTCGGACCCGGCTCGTGGGCTGGAGGGCGCGCAGGGGCGCCTCCCTTGTGTGGAGCCTGCATCCTTGTCTACCGAGAGTGGTCCTCCGGGTGCGGATGGGCCGTCGGGTCGGGGGAGTGGTGTCCGGCCTCCGTCGCGCCTCTGCTTGAAGTGTCGACACTTCATCCGGGGGTGGCAGGTCGGTGGGCGGGGAAGGCGGTGCGGCCCACGCCCGTGCCACTGGCCGGAATTCACCGCTGAGAGGGGCGGCGGCGCGCTGCCCGCCCAGGGCGGGGCGGGCGCGCGCTGCCCGCTGAGATGCGCGACGCGGTGGGGCGCGCTGCCATGTGGCCGGTGGGGTGCCGCGTGCCGGTGGTCCGCGTGTGCCGACGGAGCCACGCGTGCCGACGGAGCCACGCGCGCTGCCCGGGCGCGCGCCCCGGTGCCCCCGCCCGGGCGCCTCGGTCACCGCCCACGCAGAAAACGGCACGGCCACCCCGGACCGGGGTGGCCGTGCCTGTCGCTGCCTGTGCTTGTCCTTCTGCCTGTGCCTGTGCCTGTGCCTGTGCCCGTGCTCGCGCCGGGACCGCCGGACGGAGACCCGTGTCCTCGCCCACCGGGCTGCCCCGGTCAGGGCGATCAGGGGTAGGTGGTGAGCAGTGCCAGGTTGACCTCCGCGTCGGAGGGCCCGCCGGTGGTGTTGACGACGTGGGCGATCGTGCCCTGGCCGCCGCCGAGCGAGAAGGTGATCATGCTGTGCAGCCGCACTCCCGGGCTGCGCGGTACGGCGAAGGCGCGGTCGGCGACGATGGTGGGGTCCTCGGCGAAGATGCAGTAGCTCCCAAGGCCCCACGCCTCGTGGGCGCGGACGTGGTCGGCGACCCGGTAGGCCGGGAAGCCGCGGTGCTCGCCGTCCATCCAGTCGGCCTGGCCGGGCGGGTCGTAGGGCATCTCGTTCTGGAAGAAGTACGTCCTGCCGCGCTCCCCGTTCCACTGCACCTGCGTCTTCTGGTGGTGCTCCACGAACAGCCCGTAGACGGTGACGTCGTCGCCGTTCACCACCAGGCCCTCCTCGGAGGTGTTGGTGGTCCAGCCGACGCCGGAGCCGTGGTCGGCGCGCCACAGCCAGGTGTTGTCGATGATCACGTCGGAGCTGTTGACCACCACCGACCGCCTGGCCCTGCCCACCCCCGCGCCGCCGATCCGCACGAACACGTCGTGCAGGGAGGTGGGGTCGGCGCGGTGGCCGCGGCGGGAGTCGTCGGGGCCGACGCGCACCAGGGCGTCGGAGACCGTGCTGCCGGCGTCCACCAGCAGCCCGGCGATCACCACACCGTCGACGTCGGCCACGTCGAGCGCGCTCACGCCTCCGTCGGGGACGAGGGTGGCGAGGCCGAGGCCGAGCACCACGGTGCCGGGACGGGTGATCGCCAGGGGCTTGGAGAGGTGGTACGTGCCGGGGGTGAGCAGCAGGTGCTTGCCCTGGTGCAGCGCGGAGTTCAGCTCCGCCGCCGTGGCACCGTCGTGCGCGATGTGGAAGTCGCCGATCGGCAGGGACTTCCCGGCGGGCTTGCGGCCCTCCCAACTGGTGCCGTGGCTGTCGGTGCGGACTGCGGGCACGAAGACGTGGTACGCGCCGTCGCCGTCGACGTGGAGGAAGGGCTTCTCGCGCACCACCGGGGTCCGGGGCACCGAGGTGTAGGTGGGCGCCGGGAAGGTGGTGGCGGGCGCGTTGTCGACGCCGACGAAGACCATGTTCCAGTTGGAGCCGGTCCACTGGCCCACCAGGGAGTTGCGGGTCAGCCACTGCTGCTGGGTGCCGGAGTTGACCTGGCCGGTTATCTTGCAGTCGGCGATGAAGCCGCCGCTGGACCAGCCGCCGTCGTCCAACTGCATGTTGCCCAGCAGGTAGATCCGGCGGAAGAAGGTCGCCTGGGAGACCGCCCAGCGGGCGGTGCCGCTGCGGGGCACCAGGTTGATGTTCTCCACGCCGCGCCAGAAGTTGGTCAGGGCGCCGTGGCCGTGCGCGTCGGCGTCGGTGTGCACCGCGTTGTTGATGGTCGTGGCGGCCGGCTGCAGGCCGAGGCCCGACACCTGTGTGTAGTAGCCGACGTTGACGTCCACGTCGTAGAGGCCGGGCTTGAACAGGAAGGCGTATCGGCCGGATCCGAACTGCGCGCCCGCCTGCTGCGCGTACACCTTGTCCACCAGGGACTGGATGGTCTGTGCGGACGTGCTGGAGTCGAAGACGTAGACGTTCGGGCCGAAGTCCGGCTCTCCCGCGGCGTGCTCGGCGGGCGGCGGCGCTACCGCCTTCGTGGCGTTGGGGGCGTTGGGGGCGTTGATGGCCTCGGTGGCCGTGGCGGGTGCGGCGGCCGCGGCCGGTGCCGCCCGGCGCTCGGCCGCGGAGGCCGGGCTGCCGAGGGCGACACCGGTTCCGGCGGCCACCGCTCCGGAGGCGCCGGCGAGGAAGCCGCGCCGGCCCAGGCCGGTGCGCTCCGGTGCGGAGGCGGAAGGATTCTCGGGCGAGTCAACGGACACGGGACCGTCCCTTCGAAGGGGCCGGAAGCCATGTGGTGCTCACGGCCCCGGCCGGAACGCCGGCAGCGCCAACCCAGGGCGCCGGGGCCTTTTTCAAGGCGTGATTTAACTCGTGGGACATCTGGGGCGTCAAGGTCTCGTGAGACATCCGGGACGTCGGGGGCACCCGCCCGCGGTGGCCCCGACCGGCCGGCCGCCGCCCACTTCTCCGGAGCGGCGGTCCTGTCCAGCTCGCTTCTCCGGCACGGCGGCCCTGTCCCCCTCACTTCTCCAGCACGGTCGTCCTGTTCAGCGGCAGCCGCACGGTCTCGCGGAACGAGAACAGGACGACCAGCCCGGACACGATCGCGAGTCCCATCAGATAGAAGCCGGGGGCGAGCGGGCTGCCGCCGAGGGAGACGAGCCCGGTGGCGACGAACGGGGCCGTGCCGCCGAAGAGGACGTACGCGGCCGTGTAGCCGATGGCCGAGCCGCTGGCGCGCAACTGCCCGGGGAACATCTCGACCATCGCGGGGACGTTCGACGTGCCGATCACGGCGTCGAGCACGGCGAGCACCGACGTGCCGGCCAGCGCGCCGCCCAGTCCCGTGCCGATCAGCCAGAAGGCGGGCAGGGTGGCCACCGCGAAGCCGCCGCAGGCGATCAGGAGCATCGGCCTGCGCCCGAACCTGTCGCTGGCCGCGGCCAGCGGTGGACAGGCGGCGCTGTAGGCGAGCATCGCGACGACGTTGGCGAGCAGTGCCTGCGACTTGGTGTAGCCGACCTCCTCCGACATGTACGCGATCATGTAACTGCTCATCAGGTAGTAGCCGATCGCATTGGTGATGCTGTAGCCGAAGAGCGTGAGCACCTGCCTGCGGCAGAGCCGCCAGGCTTCGCGCAGCGGCGCCCGCCGGACCGCCCTGCGCCGTTCCATGGCCCTGAAGACAGGCGTGTCCTCGATCCTGGTGCGCAGGTAGAGGCCGATCAGCCCGAGCGGCCCCGCCAGCAGGAACGGCACGCGCCAGCCCCACCTGTCCAGTGCGGCTGCGTCCAGGGTGGAGGTGATCAGCAGTCCGGTCATGGCCCCGGCCACCGAGGCCAGCCCCACGGTGAGCGGCACGACGCTGGCGTAACGGCCGCGGCGGCCCTGTGGGGCGTACTCCATGATGAACGCCGAGGCGCCGGTGTACTCGCCGCCCGCGGAGAAGCCCTGGACAGCCCGCAGCAGGAAAAGCAGCAGCGGAGCGGTGACGCCCAGCGCCGCATAGGTGGGCAGGAGCCCGATCAGCAGTGTCGAGCCGCTCATGAACAGCACGCTCAGGGCGAGCATGCGGTTGCGGCCGATGCGGTCGCCGTAGCGCCCGAAGAAGGCGGCGCCCAGGGGCCGGGCGACGAAGCCCCCGGCGAAGACGGCCCACGTGGCGAGCAGCGCCGCCGTCTTGTCGTACTGCGGGAAGAACAGTCCGGCGATGGTGGCGGACATGATCGCGTACGCGCCCGAGTCGAACCACTCGACGAAGTTGCCGACGGCGGTGGCGGCGGCGACCCTGCGGCGCACCGCGGCCGGGTCGGGGGCGCCCGCAGGCGCCGCGGTGGACGGGGTGCTGGGCGCCGGGGGCCGGCTCTCGGTCGTCATCTCGGTCCGTCCTTCGGTTCGGTGCGTCCTTCGAGTTCGGTTCGTCCTTCGGTGCCGTCGGCGACGCGGGGCGACATGGTGGCGGGGTGCCGGGGCGAGGGGGGTGCCGGGGCCGGGGGCCCGGGGGCTCGGGGGACGAGGTCGTGGGCGCGGACGTGCGGGGACGTCACGACGCGAGGGCCGAAAGGCCCATGGTCCCGGCACCGGGGCCGACTTGGCCAGGGTGCGCGGGCCCCGCGGCCGGTCCTCGCCCCCGCGGCCCTGGGGGCGAGTGGCCGGAACCGGTGCTCGTCCTCACGCCGGCGGCACCGCACGGAGCGACGGACGGGCGGCACGGGGCGGGTCGGCTCCGGCCGCCACGCCCGTGATCCACGCGGGAGAGGCGGGATGCGACGGGGCCCGACGCGATGCATGAGGCGGAAGGTAAGCCGCCGGGGCGGGAGGGGCGGATGGTGATTCCGGCCAATCACGCCAGGAGTCCTCGTACATGTGACCGAGCGCGCATAAAGTGTCACGCATTGCGTGTGACATGTAAGGGTCATGGATTTCTCGTGAGATATGTGTTTGCCCTGGGGAGGGTGCGTGCGCAGGCGCGGAGAGCGGTTCGTCTTACGCAGGGGGGCTCGTCGGCGGTCTGCCACGGTCGGTGCGCTGGTGCTGGCACTGGCCTGTGGCTCCCTCTCCGCGCAGGCGGCTCCACCGGGGCCGGATCGGACGACACGGCCCACTGCCGAAGCCCCTTCTGACGCGCCGTTGCCGCAGGCCACCGCTCCCCGGCCGACCGGTGGCGGGGACGGGGGCGCGCACCAGGGCGCGGGGAAGGGCACACCCGCGGGCAAGGACGCGCCCGGAGGCAAGGACGCGCCCGGAGGCAAGGACGCCGAGAGGCGGGCCGCGGCCGACTCCGGCACCGACCACGCCGTCTATGCCTACGACGCGGCGGACCGGCTGGTCGGGGTGACCGACCCGGCGGGCGAGACGGCCCGCTACCGCTACGACGAGGCCGGCAACCGGCTCGGTGTCGACCGCTATCCGTCGAGCACGCTGTCGGTGCTGTCCGTCGTCCCGGCGCGGGCTCCGGTCGGCGCGAAGGTGACGCTCTCGGGTACCGGCTTCTCCGCCACCGCGTCCGCGGACACGGTGTCCTTCGGCGGCGCGAAGGCGGCCGTGGCATCGGCGTCGGCGACGCGTCTCGTGGTGACGGTGCCGTCCGGTGCGGCCGACGGCACGGTGTCCGTCGCGGTGGACGGTGCCACGGCACGGTCCGCGGAGGAGTTCACCGTTGCCGCCGGGGCGCCCGTGGTCTTTGGGCTTACGCCGTCGTCCGGTGTGCCGGGCACGCAGGTGGTGCTGTCGGGCGCGGGGTTCGCTGCGAGTGCCACGGACAACGTGGTGCGCTTCAACGGCGGCACCGCCGCGCAGTTGGTGTCCGCCACGACGACGTCCGTGACGGTGAAGGTGCCCGAGGGCGCGACGACGGGCCGGGTGGAGGTCGAGACGCCGGGGGGCAGCGGGGTCTCGGCAGGGGACTTCACCGTCCCGCTGGGCGGCGACGACTTCGAGACGTCGGTACGGACGTCCGTGACCGACGACGACCCGCCGTCGGTGGCGGTGACGCGGTCCGACGGCAGGGCACGGGTGCTCTTCGACGCGGAGCGCGGCGACGACATCGGCTTCGGCTTCACGGAGTCGACGTTCTCCTCCTCCGTGGAGCTGGCGCTGGTGGACCCGCAGGGCAGGCAGGTCGGGGACAGCACCTACGTGACGTTCTCCGGCGGCGGTGACTGGGAGGTGCGGGACCTCCCGCTGTCCGGCACCTACTCGCTCGTCCTCGACCCCGGCTCCGGCAACACCGGTGCCGCCACGGTGACGGCGTCGTACCCGGCGGGCGGCGAGCTGGACCTCGCGGGTCCGGCGGGCGACACGGCGATGGTGCGGGCCGGACAGGACGGACGCTGGAGCTTCGACGCGGACGGCGCCGACTCGCTCAGCCTGGCCCTGGACACGGCGGGAATGGACGACTCGCTGGACGCCCGGCTGCTGGGCCCGGACGGCGACGAGGTCGCCTACCGGTACGTCTCCGCGCGGTCCACGGGTGAGGTGGACGTGGCCGCCCTGCCCACGACGGGCCGCTACGTACTGCTGCTCGACCCCGCCGGCGGCGGTACCGGCACCGTGCGGGTGACCGGTTCGCACTACGCGGACGCGGGCGCGCTGACCAGCACGGGCAGTGCGGGAACGGCACAGGTCACACGGTTCGGGCAGAACGCGGTGGCGAGCTTCGCGGCCTCGGCGGGCGACGACCTGTCGCTGGGTCTGACCGGCGACACCTTCTCCTCGTCCGTGGACGTCAGTGTGCTCGCGCCGTCCGGCGCGAAGGTCGTCGACGGCTCCTTCCTGTCACCGGGGTCGGCGCTCACCCTCCCCCTTCCGGACCTGCCGGAGACGGGTACCTACCAGGTGGTCGTGAACCCCCACGACGGCGGCACGGGAAGCCTGAAGCTGACCCTGTCGCTGGACGTGGCGGCCGCGCCCGCGGTGGACGGCGCGGCGGTGACGGCGGTGATCGCCCGCGCGGGCCAGCAGATCAGGGCCTCCTTCACGGCCCCTGACACCCCGTCGCTCGGGTTCGCGGTGACCGACAACACCGTCTCCAGCAGCAGCGACGCCTACCTGGTGTCCTCGTCCGGCGGCAAGGGCACCTACCTCGGCTCGTTCTCCGGGACGTCCTCCCGGGCGCTGTACCTGACGGGCCTGACGCCGGGGGCGGCGTACGCCGTGGTGGTGACCACCAACCAGGCGGTCACCGGATCCATGAAGCTGTGGGTGTCGAAGCCGTCCGCACCCCTCGCGCTGGCGTCCGGCGCCCCCGCCACGGGCACGATGACACGGCCGGGCCAGCAACTGGAGTTCACCTACGCCGCGACCGCAGGCGCGGGGGCCTCCGTCGTGTTCAGCGGTACGACGTTCACGCACGGCCCGACCCTTCAGTACTGGAAGCCGGGCGCGACGTCGGGCGGTTACGCGGGCACGCTGGCGAGCAGCACGCTGGACGTGCCGCTGCGGGCCCCACTGGCCGCAGGCACCCACCGTCTGGTGGTGCGACCGGACACCCCGGACACCGGCAGCACGAAGGCCACCCTGCTCCCGGACGTGAACGGCGGCGCGCTGACCGTGGGCGCCGCCAGGAAGTCCGTCACCATCGCCTCGGCCGGGCAGAACGCCCACTACACGTTCACCGGCACCAAGGGCCAGCAGCTCACCCTGGGGCTGAGTACGCCCCCAGCCGCCTGGTTGCTGTCGGTCTTCGGGCCGGACGGCAACTGGCTGGTGGACGCGGCGTCGATGGGCACCGGCACGACCGGCAAGGCACTGCCCGCGCTCCCGGCGGACGGTACGTACACGCTGACGGTGGATCCGACCTCGCTGAAGACGGGCACGTACTCCCTAGGTCTGACCGCCACGGCCCTCACGGCGGCGAAGAGGGCGACGCGCACGAGTGCCGCGGACGACGGCGCGAGCGCGACCGCGGAGCGCACCGGGGCGGCCGGCGCGCACCGGCACCGGGCGGCGGCCGGCAGGCAGCAGGCCGGCACCGTGCCCGCCGGCCCGGACGCATGGCGCCCCGACAAGGCGAACCTGACGGGCCACGACTGGGCGACCCGGCGCGGTGCCGCGCCGAAGGCACCGGCGAGGCTGCGTGCTCCGCGCGGTGCCACCGCCCTGACCGGCCACGTCCTGCGGCTGGACGGCAGGCCGCTGCCCAAGGTCTCGGTCCGCGTCGGCAAGAAGTCGGCGCGCACCGACGCCAAGGGCCGCTTCCTGCTGTCCGGTGTCAGCGCGGACGCCACCACCCTGGTCGTGGACGGTTCGACGGCGAACACCGGGAGCCGCACGTACGGCCGCTACGACATCCGCATCCACCCGAAGGCCCACCGCAGCACGGACCTGGGCTTCCCCGTGTGGCTGACTCCGCTGGACACCAGGCACACCGTCCACTTCGACGCCCCGGCGAAGAAGGACGTCGTCCTGAGGACCCCGGCCGTCCCCGGCCTCGAAGTCCGCATCCCCAAGGGCAGCGTGGTCCGCGACGAGCAGGGCAGGCCGGTCACCGAACTGGGCATCACGGCGATCCCGATCGACCGCCCGCCCTTCCCGCTGCCGAGGAACAGCGTGGTGCCGGTCTACTTCACCGTGCAGCCCGGCAGCACGTACGTGTTCCCCGAGGGCGCGCAGGTCGTCTACCCCAACTACACCCACGCCGCGCCCGGTACGCGGACTCGGTTCATGGCCTACGACCCCGAGGGCGAGGGCTGGCACGTCTACGGCCACGGGCAGGTCACGGCGGACGGCAGGCAGGTGGTGCCCGATGCGAAGACGCGGGTGTGGGCGTTCACGGGCGCGATGTTCAACATCAGCGACTGGCTGCCGTGGGACCTGTCCGCGGTCAAGGACGTCGTCGACTGGCTCTCCGGCGACCCGGTCGACCTGGGGACCGGGCTGCTCACCGACTCCCACACCGACCTGGGCGCGGCCGACCCGCTGGGCTCCGCGGAGGTCACCCGCACCTACTGGCAGGGCGACGACAAGCCCCGCGCGTTCGGTATCGGCCGGGACCTGTCCTACAACGTCTTCCTGCACTCCGAGAAGCAGTACGAGCAGGTCGACCTGTACCTGCCCGGCGGGCAGAAGGTCCACTACGTGCGCACCTCGCCCGGCACCGGCTTCAGCGACGCCGTGTTCGAGCCCACCGACACGCCGTCCGAGCTGCACGGTACGAAGATCGTGTGGAACCAGGACGGCGGCGGCGAGTGGAACCTGAAGTTCCGTGACGGCACGGTGTGGGTGTTCCCGCAGTACTCACCGCTCGCGGAGATCCGCGACCGGCACGGCAACGCCGTCCGGCTGACCCGCGAGGGCGGCTCGGCCGGTCCGGTCACCCGGATCACCACGCCGGGCGGCCGCTGGGTGACCTTCACCTACGACTCGGACAAGCGCATCACCGCGGCGCGGGACAACGCGGGCCGCGGCACCTCCTACGGGTACGACGGCGCGGGCCGCCTGAAGACGGTCACGGACACCGCGAACAAGACCAGCTCGTACACGTACGACGGCACGTCGAACCGGATCGCCACGGCGACGGACGCCCGTGGCATCACCTACATGACCAACCTGTTCGATGCGGACGGCAGGGTCAGGAAGCAGACGCTCACCGACGGCGCCACGTACTCCTTCGCCTACACCGAGGACTCCGCGGGGAAGGTCACCGCGGCGGAGGCGACCGAACCGGGCGGCGCGGTGCGCCGGGTGACGTTCGACGCGGACGGCTTCGGCACCTCGCAGACCGTGGCCCACGGCAGCGACCTGGCCCGTAAGACGGTCTACGAGCGGGGCCCCTACCACCGTGTGGACGCCGTGACGGATCCCTACGGGCGGCGCACCGAGCTGCGCTACGACGAGGGCGGCCACGTCACGGAATCGATCGAGCTGGCGGGTACGGCGGACGCCCGCTCGTCCGGCACGGTCGCCTTCGACGGCCCCTACGACCAGCCGACCACGGTCACGGACGCGGAGCAGCACACGACGGTCCTCGCCTACGACGCGAACGGCGACCTTCGAACGGCCACCGATCCCGAGAACCGGGTCACCGCCTACACCTACGAGCCCGACGGCCAGGTCAGGACGGTCACCGACGCCTCCGACGCCGTCACCGAGTACACCTACCGCCACGGTGACCTGGTCTCGGTCAAGGACGCAGAGGGCCGTGTGGCGGGACAGTTCACGGACGCCGCGGGCCGCCCGAGCGCGGTGAGCGACGAGGCGGGCTCGGTCACCCGCATCACCTACGACGCGCTCAACCAGCCCCGCGAGGTCACCGACCCGCTCGGCCACACCACCGCCTACACCTACGACGCGGGCGGCAACCTGCGCACCCTGACCGATGCCCGCGACCACACCACGACCTGGGACTACGACGACTCCGACCGTCCGAGGACGGCCACCGACCCGCTCGGCGCCCAGGCATCCTTCGCCTATGACGCCGCGGGCCGTCTGAAGCAGGTGACCAACCGCTCCGGCCAGGTCGCCACCGCCGACTACGACCTGCTCGGCCGGACGAGGACCACATCCTACGGAGTGAAGGCCGACGGCAGCGCGGAGTCCACCGTCGGCTACGACTACGACGACGTCGACCTGCCCAAGACCGTCACCGACAGCCAGGCCGGCTCCCAGTCCTTCACCTACGACGCCTACGACCGCCTGCGCACCACGACGGGCCCGACCGGCACGGTCACCTACACCTACGACGCGCTCGACCAGCGCAGGACCATGACGGCCGCCGGCACCACGACCACCTACGACTACGACGACTCCGGCATCCTCACGACCCTCACCACCGGCACGCAGCAGGTCGCCTTCGGCCTGGACGAGGTCGGCCGCGAGAGGACGGCGACCCTGCCCGGCGGCATCACCCGGACGACGGGCCACGACAGGACCGGCGTCATCAGCTCCATCGCCTACACCAAGGACACCGGCGCGTCCATCGGCGACCTGACCTACACCCGCGACGCCCGGGGCCTTCAGACCGGTCTGACCGGATCGCTCGCCGACGTCGCCCTCCCCGCAGCCGAGACGGGCACCGTCTTCGACGACGACAACCGCATCACCACCTACGGCGGCCGCTCCTTCACCTACGACAAGGACGGCCAACTCAAGGACGACGGGCAGCGCACCTACACCTGGAACGCCCGCGGCCAGCTCACCGGCCTCACCCCGGCCGGCGGCACCGGCGCCAACGGTCGGTCCGGCAGCTTCTCCTACGACCCCTCGGGCCGCCGCGCCTCGAAGACCACAGGTGATACGACCAGCAAGTACCTGACCGACGGTGGCAACCCGCTGGCCGAGCAGAACGCCACGGGCGACATCGCGGCCACGGTGACGATGGGCGGTCTGGACGACTTCCTCACCCGCAGCGAGGACGGCAGGACACAGGTCTACCTCACGGACGCCCTCGGCAGCGTCCTCGGCCTGGCGAACACCGACGGCACGGTGGCCACCCGCTACACCTACGACCCGAACGGTCGCACCGCGACCAGCGGTGACACGGCCTCCAACCCGTACACCTTCACCGGCCGCGAGGACGACGGCACCGGCCTGCTCTACTACCGCGACCGCTACTACGACCCCGAGACCGGCCGCTTCATCTCCCAGGACCCGACCGGGCAGGCCGGCGGCGCCAACCTCTACCAGTACGCGCTGTCGTCCCCGACGACGTACACGGACCCGTCCGGCGACAACCCGCTGATCGCGGGCTGCCTGATCGGCGGCCTGATGGACGGCGGCATCGACTGGCTCACCCAGCGCCTGTCCGGCCGCAAGGTCGACTGGGGCCAGGTCGGCACCTCGGCCCTGACGGGTTGTCTGAGTGGCATGTTGGGCGAGGGTCTGGGTGCGTTGGGTGAGGGGAGGGCGGTCAGCCGGGTCGCGGACGACGTGTGTCTGCCGAACAGCTTCACCGGTGACACACCGGTTCTGATGGCGGACGGTACGAGGAAGCCGATACGGGACGTGGGGGTGGGCGATGAGGTCGCCGCCACCGATCCGGAGACCGGTGAGAGTGGTCCGCGTACGGTGACGGCGGTCATCGAGGGCACGGGCACGAAACACCTGACGGAGATCACGCTCGCCGTCTACGGTCCTGGCGGTTCCGGTGTCTCCGGGGGCTCTGCGGGCTTTGGTGGGGGGAAGTCCACGACCGTCACGGCCACGGACGGCCACCCGTTCTGGGTCCCGGCCCTGCACCGGTGGGTCCGGGCATCCGACCTGGAACAGGGCCAGTGGCTCCAGACCAGCGCGGGCACCTGGATCCAGATCACCGCAATCCGCCACCACACCCGGCAGGCCACGGTCCACAACCTCACCGTGAGCGGGTTGCACACGTACTATGTGCTGGCTGGGGCGACGCCGGTTCTGGTTCATAACTCAAACTGCCAGTTCTGGTCGCGGACCGACTACAGCGGTCAGCGCATTTATCGGCGGGATGATCTGGTGAATCCGGAATACTTCTCGCCAGCGGACAAGTACGGTCGTAGCAATCTCAAGAGAATGCAGCAGGGGTTGGCCCCGATGGGCCCGGACGGCAAGCCGCTGAACCTTCACCACATGCTCCAGACGCAGGACGGGCCGATCGCCGAGGTCACGCACTCGATGCACTTCGGGAACTATAGTCAGTTGCACTGGAAGGCGGGCACCAAGATCCCCAGTGGAATTGATCGCGACGCCTTCAATGCCTGGAAATCTCAGTACTGGAAAGACAGAGCGGCAGGATTTGGTGGATAATGAACGCTGTCGAGGCGAGTGAGCAACTGATCGAACTGGTTCGCGGGAACGATGACATCGCGAACCACGCCGACGGATGTGACGCAGGGACGATGGCCGCCGCTGAGAGCGATCTGGGTGTGGCCTTCCCACCTTCGTACCGCCGTTTGATCGAAGAGTTCGGGACCTGGGATATCGCTGGCGAGGAATTCCTCGGCGTATATCAGACGCCCGCGATGGGGCAGAAACTGTTGGGTTCCGTAACGGAGACTCTGGATGCTCGCAGCCAGTACGGAATGCCATCCGATCTGATCGTTGTGATGTTCGATGGAATGGGTGGTTTGGTCGCCCTCGATTCCTCTCAAGTGGATCGGGAAGGCGAGTATCCGGTCCTCGTTTGGAACCCCGGAGATGTGGACCGCGACAGCATGGAGAGACTCGGGGATGATTTCGGGTCCTTCGCGTTCGCCCTGTGCCAGCGAGCCGTAACACGCTGGCAAGAGTCTGGCTGAAGCTGAAAACCGGGAGAAAAGTGAGAAGCCTCGCCAGAGTTTTCTGGCGAGGCTTCAGCGGTTCTTGACGGCAACGCTGACGGCCACGTCAGCGGACGAGGGTTGAGGCGTGTGGGTCCTCGGCGGCGTCGTCGCCCTGGGTGAGGGCGTTGCCGAGGGTGTCGGTCGATGGCGTGGCGCTGGAGGCGGAGCCGGACGTGGGCGTAGACACCGGTAGTGACGCCGATGTGTGTGACCCAATAGCTCCTTGATCGCGGCGAGGTCGAGTCCCTGTTCCAGGGGCAGGGTGGCGGTCGAGTGGTGGTGGTCGTGGAAGTGGATACGGCGGGGCCTGGCCCGGTTGAGGAATGGGGCCGAAGCGGTGGATGGGTTGGCGGGGTCGGGTCGGTGCCTCGGCCCTGACGGGTTGTCTGAGTGGTGTGTTGGGCGAGGGGAGGGCGGTCAGCCGGGTCGCGGACGACGTGTGTCTGCCGAACAGCTTCACCGGTGACACACCGGTTCTGATGGCGGACGGTACGAGGAAGCCGATACGGGATGTGGGGGTGGGCGATGAGGTCGCCGCCACCGATCCGGAGACCGGTGAGAGTGGTCCGCGTACGGTGACGGCGGTCATCGAGGGCACGGGCGCGAAACACCTGACGGAGATCACGCTTGCCGTCTACGGTCCTGGCGGTTCCGGTGTCTCCGGGGGCTTTGGTGGGGGGACGTCCACGACCGTCACGGCCACGGACGGCCACCCGTTCTGGGTCCCGGCCCTGCACCGGTGGGTCCGGGCATCCGACCTGGAACTGGGCCAGTGGCTCCAGACCAGCGCGGGCACCTGGATCCAGATCACCGCAATCCGCCACCACACCCGGCAGGCCACGGTCCACAACCTCACCGTGAGCGGGTTGCATACGTACTATGTGCTGGCGGGCGAGACGCCGGTCCTCGTTCACAACAGTAACTGTGACGTCTCGGATCTGGCATCGAAGATCGATGTTGAGAACATTTCGATGACCAAGACCGTCGAAAATCACACCTGGGACATTGCTGGTACTCGGGACGTCGATGCCCCCAACTTCGGTAAGGCAGCACGTCCTTACATGAACGGCAATAACGGGCTGCTTCTGCGGGAGATCATGGAGGGATCTGCGCCCAGGATGGATTCCCGTGGCGCTCCTGGGGTTGTCGAGTGGAGAACGCCTGGAACGATGAACGGAAGCAACGGGATCTGGGAGCTCAACATCGACGCAAATTCCAACAGAATCGTCCACTTCCTCTTCAAGAGCACAAAAGGCTAGCCCGAAATGAAATTCTCCATCCAAGATGGATCTCCTCTTGAGGGTGTCCTCACTTACGACGAGTCCGAGTACGGATTCTCCTTCAGTGCGCAGAGCGGGGAGTCGTTGAGCGAGAGGCTCGGCTCGGAGGGGGTTGCGAGTGTGCTGATCGGCACGCTCCAACTTGAGGTCGATATTGAGTCCCGGGAAGTCCTGTTCGCCTGGGGGTACTTCCCGCACGTTCGGGGTGTGGTGGCCGAGTTGACTGCTCCACAGTTCAATCCCGGGCGGGTATTCATCTCGTCGGACCACTCTTTCGAGCCTGGGGTTTCTTTCGAGGTTCCTGGAGACAGGTGGCGGGTTTCGTATGATCCTTCCTCCGGGTGGGTTACCATTCGTCTGAACGATGCCACCGACGCTAATTTCGTCCAAATCGCTGGCGGAACTGTCTTGGGCGTCGACAATGGTGATCTGGTGTCGGTCTGGCTTAATCCGGTTTTTGCGGAGTGACAGGCGCTGAGGCGCACGGGTAAGCAGAAGATTCGTTAGCGTCAGCAAATCTGAAGCCCCGCCGGGCGATCTTCGGTTCTAGTGGTCGTCGCGACACCCCAGCTCTAGGGGTGTGATGGACTTCGAGATCCGTAGGGTTCGCAAGGCTCAGGGGCCTGTGAAGCTCCGGGCTGAGCGGGAGGAATACTTCCGGCTCGTGCAGATGGGGCTGACCAACCGAGAGGCAAGCCGACGCGTCGGCGTGCATGAGCGGACCGGCCGCGAGTGGCGAAATGGCCGGAGGGACCCGAGGCGACGGCGGGCTCCTGCTCTGGCGGAGCAGGAGCCCGAGCCTTCGTCGACGAGGTCTGCGTGAGGACGAACGCATCCACATAGCCGACCGGCTGCGGGAGAAGGCGTCTGTCCGCACGATCGCCGCCGAGCTGGGCCGCAGCCCGTCCACGATCAGCCGGGAGATACGCCGCAACGGCATGCCGCTGCGCGGTGAGCGCACCCGGTGGGCCTACCGCCCCCACGCTGCTCAGCGCCGAGCCGATCGGCGCCGGCCCCGGCCCAAGCCCGGCAAGATCGGCCAGAACCCCGAGCTGCGGGACTTCATCCAGGCTCACCTGGCCATGCGGTGGAGTCCTGAGCAGATCTGTCACGCTCTTCGCAGATGGTTCCCTGATCGGCCGGAGATGCACGTGGTCCACGAGACGATCTATCAGGCCCTCTACGTCCAGGGCCGCGGGGAACTCCGACGCGAGCTGGCCCGAGCACTGCGCACGGGGCGGGCCCGGCGCAGGCCGCACCGCCAGGCCGCCGCCCGGCAGCCACGTTTCTCCCATCCCATGGTCATGATCAGTCAACGGCCCGCGGAGGCTGCCGACCGGGCCGTTCCCGGCCACTGGGAAGGCGATCTGATCATCGGCAAGGACGGCGCCTCTGCCATCGGCACCCTGGTCGAACGCGCGACCCGCTACGTCATGCTTGTCCACCTGCCGGGCGGCCGCGGCGCCGAAGACGTCAGCATGGCCCTGCAAACCACCGTCCAGACGCTGCCACGGCACCTGATCAAGTCCCTGACCTGGGACCAGGGCTCGGAGATGGCCGCCCATCACGCGTTCACCCTCGCCACCGACATCCCGGTCTACTTCTGCGACCCCGCCAGCCCCTGGCAGCGCGGCTCGAACGAGAACACGAACGGTCTGCTGCGGCAGTACTTCCCCAAGGGCACCGACCTGGCCGCCCACAACCGCGAGCACCTGGACGCCGTCGCCGCCGAACTCAACAGCCGCCCACGCAAAACGCTCGACTGGGAAACCCCAGCCGAGCGCCTGCATAAAATCCTCGCGACCTGATCAACCGACCACGTGTTGCAACAACCCCTGGAATCCGCCCGCGCCCTGGCGGGGCTTCTCTGTGAGGTGACGGCAGTAGTTGACGGCAACGTCAGAGGACGGAGGTCGCGCAGGTTGGCAATTCGTTGCCGTCGCCAGTGGCCCTCGCGGTGCTCGAAGGATCGTTGAACGCGATGCTGAGGGTGTCAATTGCGTCCCGAGGCTGACGCGACAGCAGGGCAGCGCGAGGACAGGAGAGGTTGAAGGGCCGACGTGAGGTGGACGGGGAATCGTTGCAGACCGAGTCACCGGGAGCGGAGCAGCGGTCGTTCCGCGGCTCGTTGACGCCGTGGTCGGCTGGGCTGTTAAGAGTTTCATTACTGGATCAAGGGCGTCCCGCTGACGCGGGCCGCCGCGCGCCGGCGTCCGGTGGCCGCCGCCCGCTCCTGTCTGCCGCCCCGCTGGCGACGCCCACCGGCCGCTCGGCGCGTAGATCCGGAGATCGCGGGCCGGACCATCAGGCAGAAGCCCTTTCGGCTGCAGCAGGGCGGGCGGGTGCTGAGAGGCCGTCCGGCGGGTTCGTACCGTGCGTCGGCACCCGGGCCGAGTTGACTTCCCGGCCGCCTGGGCCTTTGTGCCTGGCTGAGGCCGTGACGATAGAGATAACTGGGCTGATGCCGGTGCGGGGTTGAGCGAGACACACGTGACGGGCGATCGGTCAGCGTGCCCGCCATCGTGGCTGACTTTCTGTGGCTGAGGCCAGAACCCCGTGCTCATGGGCCGGCATGTGAGCGCCCGTCCCTGCCGGGGCTGATGAGGACGGGGAGCCTCGATCGGTCACGCCCGGCAGGGACGGGAGTCGGGTGGGTCAGCGCGGCGCGCCACCTGGGCGAGCAGAACGGGTCACATCTGCCGCCAGGCCCGCCAGGGCCGGGTGATGAGCTCCCGGTAGATGTGGTGGGATGGGTTCTGGCCGCAGTGGCGTAGCACCCAGTGCTGCGGTTCGTGCCGGTTTCTGGTGCAGGCGGAGACGCGTAGAAGGACCTGGATCGACACGCATGTAGATCCGACGTCCCGCCAGGTGCGTCCTGGCGGTGCTTCAGCGCGGGTTTCGGCAGTAGTTGGCGGCAACGTCAGCGGACGAGAGCGCTGCTGGGTGACGGTTTGTCTTGTCGCCGTTGGCGCGGCCTGTCTCAGCGATCGTCGGGCTGTCGAGTGGCCGTGACGCCGATGTGGGCGTGGTGGTGGCCGGCGGTTGAGGGAGCTGTCGGCGGCGCGATCTCTGGTCCCGAAGGGCAAGTCGGTGGTCCTCGGCACCACGAAGCGCTGTCGGGTGCGTGCTCCGATCCGTGACTGCGGCCGCCGGCGCCCGGGACGGCGGCGAACCGCCGCGCCGTCCGACAGCCGTCACCGTCACCGTCACCGTCAAGCCCAGGCAGGCACGGACGGCGTCGGACCGGGCGGGGCGGCCCGCCGGGCGGATGGGATGAGGCCGCCGAACGCGTTGTACGAGGGGGTGGCCACGTGCGAGGTTGTGCCTGGCCGTGGTTGAGGGGCGGATGAGGAGGGTGGGCGGCGATGGTCGGGAAGTGGGTCCCCCGCTTATCAGTGGCGAAGAGCAGGAGGAGACTCCTTCTCTCCGCCGTTCTCGCGGGTCTGGGCGGTGGTTCCGCCGCTGCCGTCTCCGCTGCCCTGCTGCGGGACGGCCCTGCCGGCGGCGGCGCCGGTGAAGATGCACATCCCCCTTTCGTGCGGGGTGCCGCCCCACTCGCCCACGCGCAGGTTCTCGCCCTCGATCTCGCCGTGCCGGAAGAGGAAGCCGGGCGTGCGGTCGGCGAAGCCCACCGGGTCGTCACCGCGGCGGACGACGGTCCCGTCGCCGCGTGGCTCGCCCTTGGGGCCGGGCTCGTGCCCGAGTCGGCTGCCAGACCGAGGGGGCTCAGGTCGATGCCGTCCTTCCCCGGGGACGTGCTGGACCGGCAGCGGTCGCACGGTGATCTTCTGGTGCAGGTCACCGGGGCCTCGGCGCACACGGCGGCGCGAGCAGCGCAGCGGATCCTGGGCGCCCTTCCGCACTGGCGGGTGCGCTGGAGGGCGGAGGGGAACCGGCCCGGAAACCGTGTGGAGAACGGCAGGGGGCTGGCCCGGAACCCGTTCCACTTCACCGAGGGGTACGGCAACCCCGGCGACTACCGGGCCGTCGCCGACCGCGTGTTCGTCCGGGCCGGCCAGGGCGAGCCCGACTGGGCGGTGGGCGGCAGCTACCAGGTGGTGCGGATCATCAGGCTCGCGGACGGACTGTGGGACCGGGACTCCCCGCGCGAGCAGGAGCGGATCATCGGCCGGGGGAAGGACGGACGGTGGCTGGACGGGACGCCCGGTGCACAGCGGGCGGACTTCGCCGCCGACCCGCGGGGGAGGGCCACTCCCCTCGATGCGCATGTGCGCCGTGCGGCGCCGGACCGCCGTCATCCTCCGCCGCTCGTGCGGCGCAGCTACAACTACGACCGCGGCCACGGCGACCGGGGCCTGGTCTTCTCCTGCTTCCAGCGGGACCTGGCAGACGGCTTCGAAGCCGTCCAGAGGAGGCTGCGGGGCGAGTCGATGGCGAAGTACACGCTCACCGTCGGCGGCGGGTACTTCTTCGTCCCGCCGCAGGGGCGCGCCTGGCTCGATGCGTTGTTCCCCGCGTGAGGCGGGCTGGCGGCGCGGCGATCCCTGCGTGAGGCGGGCTGGCGACGCGGCGAACCCTGCGTGAGGCGGGCTGGCGACGCGGCGACCCCTGTGTGAGGTGTGCTGCCGGCGCGGCGACCCCGCGTGAGGCCCGCTGCCGGCGCGGCGACCCCCGCCGTGAGGTGCCGGGCCGGGCGCGACGTCTCCCCGGCCGAGCCGGGGACCGCGGGACGCGCTGCCGAGCGCGACGTCCCCCGGCCGAGGCGCGCCTGCCGGGCACGGTGCCGCGGCTCGGGCCCGGGCAGGCGCGCCTCGGCCCGGGGCCCGTTCGGGAGGCCCGTTCGGACCCGACGGGCCGTCGGTGCCCGGCCGGGGCGCAGGCCCGCCACGTCGTCTTCACAAGCAGTGCATAAGGCGATCGGGACAGGGCACCAGCGGGTGCGGAGGTGATTGACGATGGGCCCTTTGCTCCTCGTACTGCTACTGGCACTGCTTCTTTTCGGCTTCGGCTTTGCCGTGAAGCTTCTGTGGTGGATCGCGCTGGTGGTCCTGGTGATCTGGCTGCTCGGCTTCGTGTTCCGTGCGGCCGAGGGCGGCAGGCGCCGTCGATGGTACCGATGGTGATCTGATGAAACGATCCTTCAGATCTGTGTACCGACAGCCGTGAGAGCGTTCAGTGATGCGCCGGGGCCGCCGGGGGAGGACCTCCCCCGGCGGCCCCGGCTTCTGTTGGGTCGCCCGCCCGGGGGCTCGCCCGGTCCCCGCTCAGACGGTGAACTCGTCCGGGTCGGCCGCGGCCCAGTCCTCGGCCCAGGTGCGGGGCGGCTCGGCGAGCAGTTGCCCGGGCTCCAGCAGGTCGTACATCTCGGCGCCGGAGACCACGGTGGTGGCGTCCAGGCGCCGCCGCAGCATATGGGGGCGCAGGTCCGCCGGGTCGGTGACGCCCATGGACGCCATGATCTGCAGGGCGCTGTGCACGGTCGCCTCCTGGAAGCGGCGCACCCGCTCCGACTTGTCGGCGACGTCCAGCGCGCGTGCCCGGCGCGGATCCTGGGTGGCCACCCCCACCGGGCAGGTGTTGGTGTGGCAGCGCTGGGCCTGGATGCAGCCGACGGCGAACATCATGGCGCGGGCGGCGTTGGTGTAGTCCGCGCCCTGGATGAGGCGCTTGACGAGATCGGCGCCGGTGGCGACCTTGCCGCTCGCGCCGATCCTGATCCGGTCCCGCAGCCCGGTGCCGACCAGCGCGCTGTGCACGGTGGTCAGGCCCTCGGTCAGCGGAGTGCCGAGGTGGTCGGCGAACTCCAGCGGCGCGGCCCCGGTACCGCCCTCGGCGCCGTCGACGACGATGAAGTCAGGGGTGACGTCCTCGGCCAGCATCGCCTTGCACACCGCGAGGAACTGCCGGCGCGAGGTGAGGCAGAGCTTGAACCCGGTCGGCTTGCCGCCCGCCAGATCACGCATCCGCGCCACGAAGCGCACCAGCTCGCGCGGTGTGCCGAACACCTGGTGGTAGGGCGGGGAGATCACCGTCCGGCCCTCGGGCACCTCGCGGACGCGGGCGATCTCGGCGTTGACCTTGCTGCCGGGCAGCACACCGCCGATGCCGGGCTTGGCCCCCTGGGACAGCTTCAGGGACACGCACCTGACCTGCTCGTGCCGGGCCTTGTCCGCGAACTTCCCCGCGTCGAACCGTCCGTCACTCGTGCGGCACCCGAAGTAACCGGTGCCTATCTCCCATATCAGGTCGCCGCCGTGCCGCAGGTGGTACTCCGACAGGCCGCCCTCGCCGGTGTCATGGGCGAAGCCACCGCCCGCCGCGCCCCGGTTGAGGGCCAGGATGGCGTTGGTCGACAGCGCGCCGAAGCTCATCGCGGAGACGTTCAGCAGCGCCATGTCGTACGGTCGCGTGCAGTCGGGGCCGCCGACGCGCACCGTCGGGGGCTCGTCGGGAACGGCCTTCGGGACCATGGACGGGACCAGGAACTCGTAGCCCTCCGCGTAGAGGTCGCGCTCCGTGCCGAAGGGCTCCTCCGCGTCCGTGCCCTTGGCCCGCTCGTACACGAGGGAGCGCACGTCCCGGTCGAAGGGCCGGCCGTCGTAGTTGCGCTCGATGAAGTACTGCTGGAGCTCCGGTCTGAGGCCCTCCATCAGGAACCGGAGGTGGCCGAGGATCGGATAGTTGCGCAGCACCGAGTGCCTGCGCTGGAGCAGGTCCCACGTCCCGAGGGCGGTCAGCGCCACCAGCACGCCGGCCGGCACCCAGCACCACGGCGAGACGGCCCAGGCGAGGGCGGCGCAGACGCACGCGGCGCACGCCACCGCCACCATGAACACGAATCTAGCCACACCAGAGGCCATCGCCCGCACTCCGTACTCCCGCAGCCGCCGTTCTTCGCGAACCTTCGCAGGCCACGGTAACCGTGTCGGCCGAGACGGCGCCGCCGTGCCCACCGGCGGGGGCCCACCGGCGGCGGCCAACCGGCGGGGGCGCCGACGCGGGCTCGCGGGCCGCGCGGAGCCCGCGGGCGGTCGCGGGTGTCAGTCGGAGACGGGCGTGGCGTACGGGTCGACGTCGCAGTGGTCGACCAGCTCGGCGAGGCCCTCGCCGCCCACCTTCAGCCTGGTGGTCGCCTTGCCCCCGGCGGGCACCTTGAGATCGTCGGACGCGTCGGTGACGGTGATGCCGTCGGCGTCCACGAAGGTGACCGACGCCCAGAAGCGGGCCGCCTTGGTGTTGCCGTTGGTGAGCTCGACGGTCGCGTACGGGGCCTTCTGCGTCGCGCAGCCGATCAGCCTCACCTTCGCGTCCTTCAGCCGGCCGTCGCCGGTCGGGGAGCTGGAGGAGGTCGGGTGGCGGGTCGGATACCGGCGGTAGGCGCCGCCGCTCGTGCTCCCGCCGCTGCCGTAGGCGTCGTCGTCATCGCCGTACGCCGAACCGGAGGTCGACGACGAGCCGTACGAGGAACCGGACGACGAGCCGGACGTCGACGACGAGCCGTAGCCCGAGCCCGACGACGAGCCGTCGTGGTCCTGGTGCGAACTGCTGCACCCGCCCCCGCCACTGTGGTGACTGTGGCCCCCGTGGCTCCGCGCCGGCACGAAGCCGGTCAACGCGAGTGCCGTCATGCCCAGTACCGCCGCCAGTTTCAGCGCCCGCCCCCGATTCGCCATTCCGTCACTCTACTCACCCCCGTCCCTGCACCGCGTCACACCCGTCCCTCCACGGCGCCACACCCGTCCCGAGGCGTTCCTCGCCGCCGCCCGCCCGCCGGCACCCCGTACCCGCGCCGCTGCCCGGCCCGTGGGCTCGGCGCTACCCGGCGGTCACGGTGTCCGCCGCCGCGCTCGGCCGTGTGCGCCGGCCCAGACGAGTACTGCGCGTAAGAAGCCCCCGCGCCGCCACGCACATGAGCCGGTGCACCGACCGCCGGAACCGGCCACCGGAACCGGCCACCGCCGCCACCGCCCGAACAGGAGCTTCGCCATGACACCTTCGGACAGCGGCTCGGCCTGCGCGAACCCCGCCCTCGACGCGGCCCGGGACGCGCGGACCGCCGTGCCGGACGAGCCGGCCCGGTGCCCCGGGGCCGTGCCGGTCAGCGCGGGCACGTGAGGACCCCGCTCCGGCGCAGCCGTCGGCCGCCCGGTGCCGGGGGACGGCGTCGGCCCGGTCCGGCGCGTCGAGGAACGCGCCGGCGCGTCGCCCGCGAGCACGGCGCCGCCACCGCCCTGCGGACCCGGGCCCGCCCCGGGTCCGCGGGGGCGGTCTCTAGGATGACGACCATGGCTTCCGTACGCCGTGACGAGAACGGTCGGGCCGCGGCCGAGGACCCGCATCAGTCGTCCCCGCCGCCGTTGGATCCCGTGTCCGAGGAGTGGGTGACCGCCCTCACATCGCAGGGTGCCGAGTACGAGCAGGCGTGCGCGCGGCTGTACGGGGACCTCCTGCGGATCGCTTTCAAGGAGCTTGCGCGGCGCCACGACCGGCACGGGCTGTCCGGGCAGGAGCTGGAGGACGTGGGCCAGCAGGCCGCCGCGGACGCGCTCCTCGCCATCACGAGGAAGATCGGCCAGTTCCGGGGCGAGAGCCGGTTCACCACGTGGGCGTACAAGTTCGTGATCTTCGAGGTGTCCACCCAGCTCGGCCGCCACTTCCGGCGCACCCGCGGGGTGCCGATGGACACGGAGGACTGGGAGCGGCTGCCCGACGTGCTGGGCGCCGGTCCCGCCGAGGAGTCACAGGCCCGTGAACTGGCCTCCGCGGTGCGCTCCGGCATCGACGAGGTGCTCACCGACCACCAGCGGAAGATCTTCGTGGCCGTGGTGCTGGCCGGGGTCCCGCTGGAGGCCGTGGTGGCGGAGCTGGGCACGAACAGGAACGCCGTGTACAAGACGATGTTCGACGCCCGGCGCAAGCTGAGGCTGCGGCTGGAGGCCGACGGGTACCTGGACGCGACGACGCGGAGGCGGTCATGAACCACGCGGACGGGCCGACCCTGGCCGATCGGCTGCGCCTTTTCCTGGAGACGGACCCGCGGGACGTCGGGTGCGAGCGGGCGATGGAGCTGCTCCACGTGTACGTCGAGCTCAGGGCTGCGGGCCAGGCACCGGAGGAGCGTTACCCGGGCATCGCGGCCCATCTGCGGGCCTGCGGACCGTGCTCGGACGAGTACGAGGGGCTGCTGGCCGCGGTCACGGAGCTCTGAGGCACGGCGGGGGCGGCCGGGTCCGGGGCATGGGGGGGGTGGCCGGGTCCGAGGCGCGGCGGGTGGCCCGGCGGCGGTGGCCGGGTGCCGCGCGGCGGCGACCCGTTCCCCCGCGCCCCGGCGTCCCGAGCCGTGGTGGCCCGCCCGTTTCCCCGAGCCGTGATGGCCGGTCCCCGAGCCGCGGTGGCCCGGTCCCCGCGCCGCGGCGGCGCGTTCCCCGTGCCTCGGTGGAGACGGGGGGAGGTGCCCCGAAACGGTCGCGCGCACCACCTGGAGTGCACTCGAACACTTGACTCACGATTCCCCGGTGGGTTGTGCTCAGTGGCACCACCAGCCTCCGAACCACCAGCGCACCCGCGTCGCCCAGTCACAACCACCGGCCCCACCCCGAGAAGGAACCGATGCCCGCGTACTCCGCCCTGACCCACCTGGAATGCTCACGGACCGGCAGCCGGCACGACGCCGATGTGGTGCAGGGCACCTCGCCCGTCGGCGCCCCGCTGCTGGCGCGTTACGACCTGGAGCAGGTCCGGGCCACCGTGACCAAGGAGGAGGTGGCCGCCCGGCCTCCGTCGCTGTGGCGGTACCACGAGGTCCTTCCCGTGCGTTCCGAGGCGAACGTGATCACCCTCGGCGAGGGCATGACGCCCCTCCTCGACCTGCCCCGCTACGGCTCGGCCCTCGGCGTGCCCGCCCTGAAGATGAAGGACGAGAGCCTGATCCCCACGGGCAGCTTCAAGGCCCGCGGTGCGGCGGTCGGCGTCTCCCGCGCCGCCGAGCTGGGCGTCACCGGCATCGCGATGCCCACCAACGGCAACGCGGGCGCCGCCTGGTCGGTGTACGCGGCCCGGGCCGGGATGCGCAGCCTGGTGGCGATGCCCGTGGACGCCCCCGAGATCACCCGCGCCGAGTGCGTGGTCTCCGGCGCCGAGCTGTACCTCGTGGACGGCCTGATCGGCGACGCGGGACGGCTGGTGGCCGCCGCGGTGGCCGAGCGCACCGGCTACCAGGAGATCTCCACCCTCAAGGAGCCCTACCGCATCGAGGGCAAGAAGACGATGGGCTACGAGATCGTCGAGCAACTCGGCTGGCGGGTCCCCGACGTGATCCTCTACCCGACCGGCGGCGGTGTCGGGATCATCGGCATCTACAAGGCGCTGCTGGAGATGCAGGAGCTGGGCTGGATCAGCGGCGACCTGCCCCGTCTGGTGGCCGTCCAGGCCGAGGGCTGCGCCCCGATCGTGGAGGCCTACCAGCGCGGTGACACGGAGTCCGTGGCCTTCCCCGACGCCCGCACCGTGGCCTTCGGCATCACGGTACCGAAGGCGCTCGGCGACTTCCTGGTCCTGGAGGCGGTCCGCAAGACCGAGGGGACCGCGGTCGCCGTCAGCGACGGGGAACTGCTCGCCGCCCAGGGCGAGCTGGCCCGTACCGAGGGCGCGTTCATCTGCCCGGAGGGCGCGGCCTGCTTCGCCGCCGTGCGGAACCTGCGCGCCACCGGCTGGTTGCGCGGCGACGAGGAGGTCGTGGTGCTGAACACCGGGGCCGGCCTGAAGTACCCGGAGACGGTGCCGGTGGACGTGCCCACCCTGCCCGTCGACGGCCGGATACCCGGCGCGCCGGAGCCTCGGTGACCTCTCCCTCCGGTCCCGACCCCGAGTCCCGGGAGCCGGCCGGCCCGGGCGAGGGGACGGCCACCGCGGCCGGGAGCCGCGCACTCGACCTCGGTCGCCTGGGCCGCTTCTTCTCCGTGGTGGAGCGGGCCGGCGGCCGCATCCCGCACCCGTTCCTGCTCTTCCTCTACCTGCTGATCGTCCTGGCGGTGGCCTCGGCGGTGCTCTCCCACCTTGACGCCACCGCCCGCGTCCCCGGTGCCGACGGGGCCCTTCCCGTGCGGTCGGTGCTCTCCGTCGCAGGCGTCCAGCACCTGTTGTCCACCTTCGTCACCAACTTCATCGGCTACCCGCCGCTCGGTGTGGTGCTGGCCATGCTGCTCGGCGTCGGCGTCGCCGAGCGCGCCGGGTTCCTGAACGCGGTGGTCTCCGCGGTGCTGGCCCGGGTGCCGCGCGGGCTGATGCCGTACGCGGTGACCTACGTCGCCGCCCAGGGCCATGTGATGGGCGATGCCTCGATGGTGATCCTGCCGCCGCTGGCCGCCCTGGCGTTCCGCGCGGTGGGACGGCATCCGATCGCCGGGATGCTGGGCAGCTTCGCCTCCACCACCGTCGGCTACGCCTCCGGCGTGCTGATCGGCGCGCTGGACGCCAACCTGTCCGCCATCACCGCCTCGGTGGCCCCGCACGGCTTCGGCATCACCACCTCCGTGGTGATGAACTACTTCTTCCAGGCCGTCTCGGGTCTGGTGCTGCCGCTGCTCACCGGCTTCCTGCTGGTCCGCTGGGTGGAGCCGAGCCTGCCGCCGTACCGGCCCGCGCGGGACGGGGACGGCGCGGCCGCCGAGCGTACGGAGCACGGCGGTGCGGCCTCCGGCGGTGCGCCCTCCCACGGCGCCGGACCGGATCGCGCCGGACCGGATGGCGCCGGACCGGATCGCGCCGGACCGGGCGGTGCGGCACCGGCGGGCCAGGCGATCACGGCCGAGCAGCGCCGCGGCCTGCGGTGCGCGGTCCTCGCGCTGACCGCGTTCCTCGTCCTGGTGCTCGCCTGCTGGCTGATCCCCTCCGGTCCGCTGCGCGGCCCGGGCGGCGGGCTGGTCCAGTCGCCGTTCTTCGACGGCATCGTCACCCTGGTGATGCTCGCCTTCCTCGTCTGCGGCATCGCCTACGGCGTGCCCGCCGGCACCATCAGGGCGGCCGGCGACGTGCCGCGGCTGATGGCCGAGGCGTTGCAGGGCATGCTCGGATACATCGTCATCGCCTTCACCGCGGGCCAGTTCATCGCCATGTTCACCTGGAGCCACGTCGGCGAGTTCCTGGCGGTGCAGGGCGCCGGGGTGCTGCGCACCGCGCACCTGACCGGGTTCCCCGCACTGCTGGTGGCGATGGCGTTCAGCGGGCTGCTGTCGCTGGTGGTGTTCTCGGGATCGTCGCTGTGGACGGTGCTGGCGCCGGTGCTGGTCCCGGTCTTCGCCGGACTCGGCTACCACCCGGCGGTGGTGCAGGCGGCGTACCGGGTCGGCGACTCGGTGACCCACCCCGTGTCACCGCTGAACCCGTACGTGTACATGCTGGAGCTGTCCGCCCGCACCTACGACCGGCACTTCACGCTGGGCATGGTCTTCGCCCGGCTGAGCCTGTTCGTGGTGCCGGTGGCGGTGCTGTGGGTGGCGCTGTTCGCCGTCTTCTACTTCGCGGGGATCCCGTTCGGCCCCGGCGTGCCCACCAGGCTGGGCCACTGAGCCGCGGCCCCGGGGCCGGCACCCCTCGCCGGCCCCGCCCCGCCGACTCGGCCCCCGTCGACCCCCACGCCTCCCGTCGAACCCCACGCCCCGATCGACTCCGCGCCCGCAGGCTTCCCCCCACCGACCCATCCCCCCATCCCCCCAACCCCTTCATCAGTGATCGAACCCGAATCGACGTACCAGGAGGTGACGGCGCATGCCGGAAACCACGGCGGTCCGCTGGCGGCGGGACATCCACCGCCACCCGGAGGTCGGCTTCACCGAGTTCCGCACCGCCAGTCTGATCGCCGGCCGTCTCGCCGACCTCGGCTGGCAGGTGCGTACCGGTCAGGAGGTGATCAGCCCCGGAGCACGGCTGGGCGTGCCCGGCGCCGAGCAACTGGAGGCCGCCTACCGGCGGGCCGCCGAGGAGGGCGCCGACCAGCGCCACCTGCCCTCGCTGCGCGGCGGCAACACCGCGGTGGTGGCCACCTGGCAGGGTGCACGGCCGGGCCGCGCGCTCGCCCTGCGGGCGGACATCGACGCGCTGCCGATCACCGAGTCGGACGCCGCCGACCACCTGCCGGCCCGGGACGGCTTCCGCTCCGCGCACGACGGCGTGATGCACGCGTGCGGGCACGACGGCCACATCGGCATCGCCATGGAGCTGGCGGAACGCATCGCCGCCGAGCCCCCGGAGGCCGGCTCGCTCACCCTGCTCTTCCAGCCGGCCGAGGAGGGCGGGCGCGGGGCGCGGGCCATGGTGCCGAGCGGGGTGGTCGACTCCGTCGACGTCTTCCTCGCCGCCCACCTGGGCCTGAACCAGCCGACCGGCACCGTGGCCAGCTCGCTGGACGGGCTGCTGGCCAACGCCAAGATACGCGCGGTGTTCCGCGGCGTGGCCGCACACGCCTCGCTCGCCCCGCACGAGGGCCGCAACGCGCTGCTGGGCGCCGCCGCGGCCACCCTTGCGGTGCAGGGCCTGCCCCGCGTCCCGGGCCACGAGACACGGGTGGCGGTCGGCGCCATCCACGGGGGCACCAGCAGCAACATCGTGCCGGACACCGCCGAGGTGCTGCTGGAGACCAGGGCCGACGACGGCGACGTCAACGCGGACCTGGAGGACCGGGCACGGCGTGCGCTGCGCGGCGCGGCCGAGACGTACGGCCTCGGCGTCGACATCGAGCTGATCGGCTCGGTCACCACGGCCCGTGCGGACCGCGGCGCGGTGGAGCTGGTCGAGGCGGCCGCCGCCGCCCGCGGCCTGCGCCTGGTGACACCCTCCGCGGAGAGCGGTGTCGCGAGCGACGACGCCACCGCGTTCATGCGCCGTGTGCAGGAGCGGGGCGGGAGCGCCTGCTACCTCGCGGTCGGAGCCGACCTCGCCGCCCCGCACCACACGCCGCGCTTCGACTTCGACGAGGCGGCGCTGGGGCTGGGCGTGGACCTGCTGGAGGAGGCCGTGCGGCGTTCGCTGTGACGGCGGCCGGCCGTCGTGGCGGGCCCGGGAGGCCGGGTCATCCCTTGAGCGCCCCCGAGGCGATGTTGCGGATGAAGTGGCGCGCACCGAGGAGGAACACGATGACCAGCGGCACGACGGCCACCAGGGTGCCGGCCATGACGACGCTGTAGTCGGTGACGTAGAGGCCGTTGAGCTGGGCGAGCGCGAGCTGGAGTGTGATGTGGTGGGAGTCGATGAGGACGACCAGCGGCCACAGGAAGTCGTTCCAGGCGTTGACGAAGGTGAAGATGCCGAGGAACGCGAGCGCGGGGCGCAGCACGGGCAGGGCGACGTTCAGGTAGGTGCGGAAGAAGCCGCAGCCGTCGATCCTGGCCGCCTCCAGCAGTTCGTCCGGCAGTGCTCCGGCCGCGTACTGGCGCATCCAGAAGATGCCGAAGGCGTTGGCGGCCGCGGGCACGATCAGCGCCTTCAGGCTGCCCACCCAGCCGAAGTGGGCCATCAGGGAGAACTGCGGGATGGCCGCGAGCTGGGTGGGCACCACGAAGGTGGCCAGCAGGATGCCGAAGAGCGCTTTGCTGCCGGGGAAGGTGTACTTGGCGAAGGTGAAGGCGGCGAGCGAGTCGAAGAACAGCACCGCGAGTGTCGTCACCACGGCCACGACCATCGTGTTGAGCAGCGAGCCGAAGAAGTCGATCTTCGAGAAGACCTCGCCGATGTTGTGGAAGAGCTGGCCGCCGTAGACGAGCTTCGGCGGGGCGGCGTAGATGTCGGCCGTGGTGTTGGACGCCATCACGCTCAGCCAGTAGTAGGGGAAGAGGGTGATCAGCGCGCCGATGACGAGTGCGGCGTACGTCAGGATCCGTCCGCGGGTGCTCATCGCCCGCCCTCCTCGGTGGTGACCTGGCCCCGGTCGGGGCGTTGCACGAGCCGCCAGTTGAGGATGGCGAACAGCACGACGACCACGAAGATGCCCCAGGCGATCGCGGCCCCGTAGCCGAAGTCGTTGTCCGCGAAGGCGGTGCCGTAGAAGTAGAGGACCATCGTCATCCCCGCCGCTCCGGGGCCGCCCCGGTCCCCGAGCAGCACCTGCGACTCGGTGAAGGTCTGCAGACCGCCGATGGCCGACATCACCAGCGAGAAGAGCAGCACCGGGCGCAGCAGCGGCAGCGTGATCCGGAAGAACGTCTGCACGGGCCCCGCGCCGTCGATGCGGGCGGCCTCGTAGACGTCGGTGGGCAGCGCCTGGAGCCCGGTGAGGAAGATGATGGCGTTGTAGCCGGTCCAGCGCCAGACGATCATGATGGCGATGGCAGAGCGGATCGCCCACGGGTCGGCCAGCCAGGGCACGTGGCCGAGGCCGAAGAGGCCGAGGAACCAGTTGAGGATGCCGAACTCGCCGCTGAAGATCGAGCCGAACACCAGTGACATCGCCACGATCGACGTCACGTTGGGCATGAAGTAGGCGATCCGCAGGGCGCCCTTGAAGCGGATCGAGGAGTTCAGGCCCAGCGCGATGAGCAGCGCGAGCACGGTCATCGGGACCGTCGACATCACCCAGATGAGGAGGGTGTTGCCGATCGAGTCCCAGAACTGGCCGTCGGTGAGCAGGTAGCGGAAGTTCTCCAGGCCGACGAACTTCTTCGGGCCGACCCCGTCCCAGCGCTGGAGCGCCAGGTAGAGCGAGTAGAGCACCGGGTAGAGGCCGAAGACGGCGAAGAGGACGAAGAACGGCGAGATGGCCGCGTACTGGGGCAGGTGGCGCCACCGGCGGCGGCGCCGGGCCGCGTCCGAGGGCGACGGCGGCGCCGGGCGGGCGGGCGGCGCGTCGACGCCGGGTATCGCGGTCATGAGAGCACTCCCTGCCGGCGCAGCAGCCGTTCGATGCGGGTCCTGGCGTCGTGCCAGGCCCGCTCCGGGTCCTTGCCGCCGAGCTCGACGTTGGTCAGCTCGTCGGTGTAGGTGTCGCTGATGGTGATGTCCCAGGGACTGAAGTAGGCGTACCGCACCCGCTTGGCGATCGAGGCGAAGACCTCCACGGTCGACTGGCCGCCGAAGAACGGGTCGGGCGCGGTGAGCCGCTTGTCGGTGAAGGCGGCGGGGCTGGACGGGAAGAGGCCGATGTCGAGGTAGTCCCAGGTCTGGTTCGCCGGGTCCTGGAGCCAACTGACGATCTCGAACGCGGCCTCGGGGTGCGGGCAGGCGCTGGTGATGGCGAGGAAGGAGCCGCCCTGGTTGCCGGGGCCGCCGGGCGGCGCGCACACCCGCCACTTGCCGGCGGTGCGGGGCGCGGACTGCTTGATCTCACCGGTGATCCAGGAGGCGTTGACGAGGCTCAGCTCCCGGCCGGTGTTCCATGCCGCGTGCCGGTCCACGGACTGGCCGTTGACGCTCTGCGAGCCCGCGTACCCGGCGGTCAGGCGGCGGTGGAACGCCTCCACCGACCGGTCCCACGCCAGCCGGACGTGGGACTGGTCGTCGAGGTAGTGGTTGTGCGGATCGAAGTACTTCTTCGGCTCCTGGGCCATGGAGTACGTGAACACGGTCTTGGTGTCCGTGATCAGGTAGCGTCCCGGCAGCTTCTTCCGCAGCCGCTCGCCGAAGGCGAAGTACTTCTCCCAGGTGGGCACGGCGGCGGCGACGTCGTCGGGCTCGCTCGGGAAGCCGGCCCCCTCGAAGATGTCGTGCCGGTAGTAGAGGGCGGCGGGGCCGACGTCGATGGGGAAGCCGAGTTGGAAGCCGTCCGGGCTCGCGCCCGCCTGCCACTTCCACGGCAGGTAGCGGTCCGCCAGCTTCCGGGCGCCGAGCCGGTTCAGGTCGACGAAGCGGTCGCTGTCGGCGAAGTACCGGGAGATGTTGTCGCCGATCATGGTGATGTCGGGCAGGTAGGCCCGGCCCGCGAGGGCGGCGAGCAGCCGCTGTGTCAGGTCGCCGCTCACCTGCGAGGTGACGAACCGGTCCGCGGCGAACCGCTTCCCGGCCTCCTTCAGCACGTGCTCGGACAGGCCGTTGTAGGTGTACCAGAGCGTGAGGCGGCCCGGGTTGGCGGTCGCGGGGCTGGAGCACGCGCTGGCCCCGAGGGCGGTGGTGCCGAGGGCGGCGGCGCCCGTCAGGAGCCTTCGTCGAGTCAGCGTCATCGAGGACCCTTCGGAAGCGGAGACCATTGAGCGCTCCCGTGAGTGCTCGTGAATGCCGGGAAGTTTGTTGCTGGTGATGCGCAAGTGTCAAGAGGGGAGGGGCCTCTCCGGTCCCCCCGGTCCTGGCCGCAGCAGCGGAGCGAGCCGCTCCGGTTCACTCTCCGGTTCACTCTCCGGTTCACCGTCCGATTCAGCGGAGCAGGCTCTCAATGCGTTCGCTCCCTTCTATTGGACAGCCGGCCGTCGCCGGAGCGAGGCTGTCCCCATCAGCGGCGGTCCGGCCGGGCGCGCCGTACCCGAACCGGGACGAAGACCCCGCCGGGCACGCGACGGAGCCGGACGGCCGCGGCACCCGCCGCACCCCGCCGTCGAAAGGCAATGGCACTCATGCAGACCCGTCGTATCGGTGACGTCCAGGTCGGCGCGATCGGACTGGGCGGTATGCCCATGTCGATCGAGGGACGCCCGGACGAGGCCCGTTCGATCGCCACCATCCACGCGGCCCTCGACGCCGGCGTCACCTTCATCGACACCGCCGACGCCTACCATCAGCACGCAGACGAGGTGGGCCACAACGAGGCACTGATCGCCAAGGCGCTCGCCACCCACTCCGCAGGCTCGGAGGTGCTGGTCGCCACCAAGGGCGGCCACCTGCGCCCCGGGGACGGCACCTGGACCCTCGACGGCCGCCCCGAGCACCTCAAGCGGGCCTGCGAGGCGTCGCTCAAGCGGCTCGGCGTCGAGGCGATCGGCCTCTACCAGTTCCACCGCCCCGACCCGGCCGTTCCCTACGAGGAGTCCGTCGGCGCCATCGCCGAGCTGCTGGACGAGGGCAAGATCCGGATGGCGGGCATCTCCAACGCCGACCCCGCCCGGATACGCCAGGCCGACGAGGTCCTCGGCGGCCGGCTGGTGTCCGTGCAGAACCAGTTCTCGCCCGCCTTCCTCTCCAGCCGCCCGGAGCTGGACCTGTGCGCCGAACTCGGCATCGCCTTCCTGCCCTGGAGCCCGTTCGGCGGCATCACCAGGGCGGACAGCCTGGGCACCAGCCACGACGCCTTCGCCCGGGTCGCCGAGGCGCACGGCGTCAGCCCCCACCGGGTCTGCCTCGCCTGGATGCTCGCGCTGTCCCCGGTGGTGATCCCGATCCCGGGCTCCAGCCGCCCCGAGACCATCAGGGACTCCGTGGCCGCGACCGAACTCTCCCTCGACGCGGACGAGCTCGCCCTGCTCGGGGCGTAGCCGGCGCCGCCGGGCGGGTGGCCGGTGCGGCAGGTGCCCGGCGCCTGCCGCACCTGCGCGGCAGCCGCTGACCGTTTGACTGCGGGACGGACGCGGTCTGCGGGCATGCGCGCACCGCCGGGGACGGACGGGACACGGGGGGCCGGAAGGGGTGGCCGAGGCCACTGGGCCGGGGCTACGCTCAGCTCCCCACCGTGGACCTGACGAGGTGACAGTGACCATGAGCCTGTTCCGTCCCCGCACCCGCACGGCCGCCCGCACCACCACGGCGCTCCTCGGCGCCGCCGCGCTGACCGCGCTGTGCGCCGCCACCGCGTCCGCCGCCACACAGGGCTGGGTGCGCACGGGCACCTTGAGCGTCGGCTCCCTGACCGGCGGGGAGGGCCTGGCCTCGCTCGACGACGGGTCGCTGGTCTACCGCGGCCTGGGCTCGATACCGCTGGACCTGCGGATCCGGGGCTGGAACCACGTCGGCGACCCGGACGCCTCCCGCGGCTACGTCTTCGACGCCTACCAGGGCGGCGACACGGCGACGAAGAAGATGTTCGCGGTCACCACCCAGGACGGGACCCGCTATCTGTACGAGCACCCGCTCGACGCGGGCGAGAAGCTCAACAACTCCTTCGCCGCCGTCTCCCCGGACGCGCAGTGGCTGGTCTCCGGGGAGTGGGGCGACCAGGGCCGCCTCCAGGTCTTCCCGGCCCCGCTGCTCAACCCCGCCACCCCGGCCACCGGGGGGACGCTCCCGCAGGCGGGGCAGATCACCCTCGACCACCCGGTGCGCGACATCCAGGGCTGCGACTTCGTCACCGCCACCCAACTGGTGTGCGCCTCCGACGACGCCGCCACCGACCTCTTCCCCGACCCGCGCCCGCTGCTCCAGGTGGACCTGCCGCACGCCCTGGACGGCACGGAGGTCACCGGGCACGTGAGCGACCTCGGCCCCCTCCCGCAGCAGAGCGTCTGCACCGGCACCTTCGAGGCCGAGGGCGTGGACTACGACCCGCACTCCGGCGTGCTGCGCGCGCAGGTGGTGCCGCCCGGGGCGTGCCAGGTCGGCACGACGGTGTACGAGTACCGGCGCGACGGGGCCTGACGGCCGCCCCGTGGCCCGTCGCGCGCCGTGGGCGTACACCCGCGGGGCGGGCGCGGGGCCGAGCCGTCGCACGCACCCGCGGCCGGCGGTCCCACGGGGCATGCCGTGCACGGAGGGACGGTCCCGACGCCCGCGCCCCCGGGCCAACCTCAAGCCAGCCTCCGAAGTGGCCCGTTGACGGCGAAAGGCTCCGGCATCCACGCTTCCCGCCGGTAATGTCGCGGCATGGATCCCGATGAGTGGGGATTGGTGATCGGCGTCGTCGGTGTGGTCGCCGCGCTCGTCTCGACCGGCCTGGAGGTTCGCGACCGGCTGCCCCGCAGACGGCCTTTCGCCCCTGTCCCGCCTGCTGCGGACCCGGGCGGTACCTATGACGTGTTCATCTCCCACGCCGAGGCGGACAGCGGGCTTGCGGAGATGCTGGCGTCCCGGCTGGACGCCGAAGGACTGCGTGTCTTCCTGGCCCGGTGGATCGGCCCCGGCCTCGTGGAGAGCCTGGAGAAGGAAGAGGCCCTGCGCGCCTCGGCCAACGGACTGCTGGTGTTCAGCGGTGCGACCATGAACGACGCCGCGATCCGCGACGAGTACGCGGCCCTCCTCCAGCGTGTGCGCTAGGGAGGGCGGCGGTTCATCCCCGTGCTGGTGGAGGACGTGGACCTGCCGCCCTTCGCCCGTATCCGCAGACCGGTGGATCTGCGGGACCCGGGCAGCGACCGGTTCGACCAGAGCCTCGCCATGCTGGTGCGAGCCGTACGGCCCCGGAGTGATGCCACCTGATCGATGTCTTCGTCTCCCACGCCCACGAGGACGGCCCCTGGGTGCGGAGGCTGGCGAGCGGTCTTGCCCGACGCGGTCTGAACGTCTTCTTCGACGAGTGGGACGTGCTCCCCGGCGATGTGGTGGTGCACCGCACCGACGCCGCGATCAGCGACGCGGCGTGCGCCCTCGTGGTCGTCAGCCCGGCCTCTGCGACATCACCGCGGGCCCTTGAGGAGTACGCGGCCCTGGCCGCGGCCGGAGCGACGCGCAACCTGCGGTTCATTCCCGTGCTGATCGGCGGTGCCGTCCTTCCGCCCTTTGCCGCCAACCGGGTCTGGCGCGACTTCGGGAACGTCGACGAGCGGGAGTACGAGGACAGGGTCGAGGAGCTTTTCGCGGTCATCGCGGACGAGACGGCCTGCCGGACACCGCACGGCCAGGGCGCGCAGGTGCGCCGGGAGAACGTCGCGGCGGCCCTGCCGTCGCCGCCCCGTCCCGTGACCGAGCCCGACCAGCGTGCTTTCGTGGTCTGCTACGCCCCCGCCGACGCGGCGTACGGCCTTGCGCTCGCCGACCAGCTCAGAGCGGCCGCACTGCCCGTCTGGTCGGCCGCCGATCTCAGGCCCGGGGACCTCTCCGCCTACCTGGAGACACAGCCGATCGCACGGCTGGAGGAACTGCTGAGGAACGTGCGGAACCTGCACCAGGACACCGGGATCGACGGCAGGGCGCGGCCCTCGCTGGCCAAGGGGGACGCCCGCGAGGACGCCCAGGACCTCCAGGGGGAGGCGACGTAGCACCCCGGCCGCGTCCGGTGCGGGGCCGACCGCGGGCCGGGACGCGCGGGCGAGCCGGCACGTCCGCGAACGGCATCGCCCAACGGACGGCGGCGCCCGGCCCCAACGGGATCCCGAGCGCCCACCACGCCAGGAACGGCAGGGTCCACACGAGGGTCATGGCGAGGGCGGCAGCACGGCGGCGGCTCAGTGCTGCGGGCTGAGCTCCCGGCGCGCCGCGCCCGCCGCCGTCCCCCGGGCGCTGCGCAGCGTGGCGATGCCCGTGGCCAGCAGCCAGTAGCTGAGGATCGCGCCCATCAGCGCCGTGGTGCCCCAGCCGTTGGCGGCGTAGAAGTGCGCGGGGTCGTTGCCGAAGAACAGGGACGGGACGAACGCCAGGTTGACCGCACCGAGCAGGTAGGCCGAACGCGCGGTCCAGCGCGGCAGCAGGCCGGTGCGGGAGACGGCGTGGCCGAGGGCGAGCAGGAAGAGCGCGAGCAGCACCCGGCCGATGGACCCGTACAGGACGTAGGTGCCGTCGACGGTGACGGTCGGGTCGATCCGGTGGTCGGAGGCGATGACCGCGCCCGCCTCCAGGCCGCTGGAGACCAGCGTGAGCGTGCAGTACGCGATCCCTGCCGCGAACGCGAGCGTCCCGGCCCACTCGTACTGCGGACCGACCCGCCTGACGAGATCGCGCAGCCCGGTCACGAAGACCAGCAGGAAGGCCAGCGCGAAGATCCCGATCAGCAGCCGGGACAGCACGTTGGGGGCCGTCGGCGGCCCCGAGTACACGAAGTAGAGAGGTACCTCGATGATGAGGGCGGCCGCGGCGGCGATGCCGGCGGCACCGGTGAGGCGTCGTGCGCCTGTCTCGTTCATGGTTCGTCTTCTTCCAGTTCTTCCTGCGGGTTCTTCCTGCGGGTGTCGTCCGCGGGTGTCGTCCGCGGGTCTCCTCTGCGGGTGTCCTCTGCGGGTCCCTGCGGGGCGGATCCTCGCGGCGGCGCTCTCCCTCCCGTGCCGACGCGCACCATCCTCGCCGGATCGCCGCACCGGGTCCCTGGGCCCAGGCGGTGGATCGGGGGTGTACCTGCCGCCACCCCCTGCCGGCCTCCTGTACTGGGCATCGGGCGGCACCCCGAGTCACAGTGGAAGGAGAGCCCGGCCGGGCGCCCGGCGCGGGCGACACCGGCGGCCGGGCGGTGCCCGTCCACGGTGGGCCGGCCGGCCCGGGGCCGCCACAGGAGAAGAGGGACGCATCGTGATCTACATGGACCGTCGGGAAGCGGGACGCCGGCTGGGCGCGCATCTGCGGCACCTGACCGGCGAGGACGTCGTGGTGCTCGGGCTGCCCAGGGGCGGGGTGCCGGTCGCCCGCGAGGTCGCCGAGGCGCTCGGCGCACCGCTGGACGTGTGCCTGGTGCGCAAGCTGGGGACGCCGTTCCAGCCGGAGCTGGGGATGGGCGCCCTCGGTGAGGACGGTGTGCGTGTCATCAACGACGAGGTGATGCGTGACGCCCGGGTCACCCGCGAGGAGCTGGCCGAGGTCGAGGAGCGCGAGCGGGCCGTCCTGGAGCGCAGGGCGCGGCGCTACCGCGGCGGGGCCCGCCCGATCGACCTGGCAGGCCGCACCGTGGTGGTGGTCGACGACGGAGTGGCCACCGGATCCACGGCCCGCGCGGCGTGCCGGATCGTCCGGGCCCGCGGGGCGGCGCGCACCGTGCTGGCCGTGCCCGTGGCGCCGTACGGCTGGACCGACCGGCTCGGCGGCGAGGCCGACGAACTGGTCAGCCCGCAGACACCGCGGGAGTTCTACGCGATCGGCCAGTTCTACGTCGACTTCGCGCAGACCGACGACGACGAGGTGGTCGCCTGCCTGACCGCCGCGGCCACACCGCCCCGGTGACCTGTGTCCACCGCCGCCGTCACCCTGTTCCTCTGCGGTGACGTCATGCTCGGCCGCGGCGTCGACCAGATCCTGCCGCACCCCGGCGACCCGACGCTCAGGGAGGGGTACGTCCGCGACGCCCGCGACTACGTGGGCCTGGCCGAATCGGTGAACGGCCCCGTCCCGCGCCCCGCCGGGTACCGCTGGCCCTGGGGCGAGGTGCTGCACCAGTTGGACGCGGCGGCGCCCGACGCACGGGTGGTCAACCTGGAGACCAGCGTCACCAGGGCCGGCGACTTCGCGTCCGGCAAGGGCGTCCACTACCGCATGAGCCCGGCGAACCTGCCGTGCCTGGCCGCCGTCCGCCCCGACGTCTGCGCGCTGGCCAACAACCATGTGCTCGACTTCGGCCGGCGCGGCCTTCAGGAGACGCTCGACGTCCTGGCGGACGCGGGGCTCGGCACGGCAGGTGCCGGCCGGGACGCGGACGCGGCGCGGCGGCCCGCCCTCGTGCCGCTGCCGTCCGGCGGACGGCTGCTGGTCTTCTCCCTCGGCCTGCCGACCAGCGGTATCCCGTACAGTTGGGCCGCCACCAGGACACGGGCCGGCGTCGACCTCGCCGTGCACCCGCAGGCGTACGCGGCGGCACTCGCCGAGCGGCTGGGGGAGGTGAAACGGCCGGGCGACATCGTCGTCGCCTCGGTCCACTGGGGCGGCAACTGGGACTACGAGGTCTCCGCCGCCGACACCCGCTTCGCGCACGCCCTCGTCGACGCGGGCGTGGACGTCGTGCACGGCCACTCCTCGCACCATCCGCGCCCGCTCGAGGTGTACAGGGACAGGCTCGTGCTGTACGGCTGCGGCGACCTGGTCGACGACTACGAGGGCATCGGCGGCCACGAGCAGTACCGCGACGACCTGCGGCTGCTGTACCTGGTGTCGGTGCAGCCGGACACCGGGCGCCTCGCCGGCGTCCGGATGGTGCCGCTCAAGGCGCACCGGATGCGGCTGCGGCACACCTCACCCGCGGACACCGCCTGGCTGCGTGCCGTCGTCGACGGGGTCAGCCGGGAGTTCGGCTGCCGGATCGATCCGGCGCCCGGCGGCGCGCTCGCACTGCGGTGGCCGGGTACCGCGCCCGGCGCATGAGGCCGCGGCCGGGCGCACCGCGCCCCGCGGCGGTATGCGCTCACCCGGGCAGTGCGCACCCGGACCCGGCCGACCTCGTCGGGCCGGGCCGGTGGCGTCCGCACCTCGGCGGTGGAGCCCCCGGCCCGCTCTCACCGCTTCCTGCCCTTGGCCAGGAAGCCGCGCAGCCGCCCCAGCGGCCAGGTGTTGATGACGTCCCGCGGGGTGAGCCAGCCGCGCTGGGCGGTGCCGACGCCGTAGCGCAACTGCGCGAGGTGGAGGACGGAGTGGGCGTCGGAGTCCACGGCGAACCGCACCCCGAACTCCTTGGCGCGCAGGATGTCCTCGTCGCCGAGGTCGAGCCGGTCGGGCTGGGCGTTGACCTCCAGTGCGGTGCCGGTGCGGGCGCAGGCGGCGAACACCTCGTCCCAGTCGGCGTCCACGGGCGGCCGTTTGCCGATCAGACGGCCGGTCGGGTGGCCGATGACGTTGATCCGGGGATGCTCGCAGGCCCGTACCAGACGCCGGGTCATGGCCCGCCGCCCGAGGCCGAAGTGGGAGTGCAGCGAGGCCACGCAGAGGTCGAAGCCGGCGAGGAAGTCCTCTGGCCAGTCCACCTCGCCGTCCGGGCCGATGTTCAGCTCGGTGCCGTGCAGCAGCCGCATCCCGCGGTGCGCGCCGTCCAGCTCCCGCACCCGCTCCCGCTGGGCCAGCGCCTTCTCGTCGGTCATGCGCTGCATGGCGAGGTCGGGCGCGTGATCGGTGACCGCGTAGTACCGCAGACCGCGCCGGGCGGCGGCCGCCACCATCTCGTCCAGGGGGGCGAGACCGTCGGTGAGGGAGGTGTGCGTGTGCAGGTCGCCGCGGATGTCCCGCTCGGTCACCACCTCGGGGAGCTCGCCCCGCAGGCCGGCCTCGATCTCCCCCCGGTCCTCGCGCAGCGTCGGCGGGATCCACGGCAGGCCGAGCCGTGCGTAGACCTCCTCCTCGGTGTGGGAGGCGACGGACCGTTCGCTGTCCATGTCGAACAGCCCGTACTCGGACAGCTTCAGACCGCGGTGGACGGCGATGGTGCGGGTGCGGATGTTGTGCGCCCTGGACCCGGTGAAGTACTGCATCCCCGCGCCCCAGGACCGGGGCGGCAGCACCCGCAGGTCGACCTGGACGCCCTGCACCGTGCGGATCGAGGTCTTCTTCGTGCCGCGGGCGATCACCTCGGCGGTCGACGGCAGCTCGCCGAGCGCCGCCATGAACGGGTCCGCGCGGCGCGCTGCGACGAGGATGTCGATGTCCCCGACGCTCTCCCTCACCCGGCGCAGTGACCCGGCGTAGGCGCAGTGCGCGCAGCCGGTCAGCCGGGACAGCTCGGCGACGATCTCCTCGGCGGGGTCCATGGCGGTGCCCAGCGGGATGCGGGCGCCGGCCTGCTCCATCAGCTCGATGCCGTGCAGGATGTTCTCCTCGGTCTTCTTCCCGAAGCCCTTGAGGCCGCCCAGCCGCTCGGCCCGGATGGCCTCGGCCAGCTCGGCCACCGAGGAGACGTGCAGGTCCTCGTAGAGCGTCATGGCCTTCCTGGGGCCGAGGGTGGGGATCGCGATGAGCTCCCGTACACCGGCGGGGATCGCCTCCCGGCGCTGCTCGACCGCGCCGACGGTGCCGGTGCGCAGGTACTCCTCCACCTTCTCGGCGATCGACCTGCCCACACCGGGGATCTTCCGCAGGTCCTGCTGCCCGAGGCGGGAGACGTCGAAGGGGTGGCCGCCGATCGCGCGGGCCGCCTTCTCGTAGGCGCGCGCCTTGAAGGCGTCGCCTCCCGTGATCGCGATGAGGTCCGCGTACTCCCGGAGCAGTGCCTCGACCTCGTCATTGGACCGGGCCATTCCTCCAGTCTAGGAGGGGAAATGTCGCGTTTGCCACATGGGGGCGGGGCTGGTGAGGACGGGGCGCCCCGGCGCCCGGGGCGCCCGGATCCGGCCGGGTGCGGGTGCGGCCGGGCACGGGTGCGGGGTGCCCCCGGGCCGGTGGGCCGGCCCGGGGGGGGGTGCCTCTATGTCTTTCGTCAAGGTGTTCGGGTTCGGTTTGGGGTGGTTTGACTTGTGGGTGTCATGCGGC
>NZ_BNCD01000005.1 GCF_014656295.1 Streptomyces sulfonofaciens | reverse complement strand
TTCGACACACGCATCACCTCGGACATCAAGTACCAGCGCTCCGCCACCGCCCTGGGCATGGGAGGCCGCTGACCGCACCCGTACCGCCGCCCTCCCCCACCCTCTGGAGCAAGGACGCCGAATGAAGGTCTACCTGGTCCGCCACGGGCAGTCCCAGTGGCAGTTGAGTCCCAGCCAGGACTGGGACACCCCGCTCAGTCCGCTCGGCCACCAGCAGGCCCGGCACCTGGCCGCCTGGTGCGCCGAGCACGAACTGCTCGACGCCGGATCCCGACTGGACGTCGGCGTGTTGCGGACCAGCCCCCTCAAGAGGGCGCGGGAGACGGCCGGTTACCTCGCCGAGTCGCTCGGGCTGCCCGTCCAGGTGCAGCCCGGCCTCACCGAGGCCACCTTCCACGTGGTCTCTGAGCTGCCGAAGGCCCCGGGACCGCTCGCCCTGCCGCAGGGCGAGCTGTCCGAACGGTACGTGACGTTCCGGCGGCAGGTCGGGGAGGCGCTCGCCGGCCTGACCCAGGTGGCGGCTGAGAACGACCTCCCGGTGCTCGCGGTCACCCACGGCGGGGTCATCAAGACCCTGCTGCGGACGATCGCGGGAACGGACGCCTTCTGTCTGAAGCTCTACAACTGCGGCATCACCGCGATCGAATGGAAGGACGGCAGGTGGCGCATCGTCCATCTGAACCTCTGGGACCACCTGCCGCCGGAGCTGCGGACCACATGACGCCCCGCGCGCTCGTACCCGCCTGCCGGCTCACGGTGACCGTCCTCAACCGGTCGCGGTGGAAGCACACCCCCCTGTACGTGGAGATCCTCACCCGGGCGAAGCGCTATGGTCTGCGCAACGCCACGGTCCTCAGGGCGGTCGAGGGGTTCGGGGCGGACGGCGTCGTCGGCACCGCCCGGGTCCTCGGCCTGGGCGACCGGGCGCCGCTGATGCTCGTGATGACGGACGAGGAGCCCAGGATCTCCGGGTTCCTCGACGAGCTGGACCCACTCATGGAGATCGAGTCGATGGTGGTCGAGCGCGTGCACCAGGTCGTGGTGAGCGTGCCCGGCGCCGGGCAGCAGATGCAGGAGCGGGCGTGAGCGGACACGCCCCGCACGGAGGGGAACGGATGCGCTCACCGAACATCACGGTCAGGGAGCTGGCCGCGCACTACGGACTCGACCCCATGCCCCTGGAGGGCGGTCTCTTCAGGCGCACCTGGGCCGGTCCCGAACTGCCCGGCGGCCGGCCTGCGGGCTCCGCCATCATCGTGCTGCTGTCCGCGCCGGACGAACAGTTCTCGGCGATGCACCGGCTGCCGGGCGACGAGGTGTGGCACTTCTACCTGGGCGATCCCGTCGAGCTGCTCCTGCTCGACCCCGACGGCGGCATCCGCACGGTGGTGCTCGGGCAGGACGTCCTGGCCGGCCAGCACGTGCAGTTCACCGTCCCCGGCGGTACATGGATGGGCGGCAGGGTCGCGGACGGCGGCGAGTGGTCGCTGTTCGGCTGCACGATGGCCCCCGGATTCACCTCCGACGACTACGAGGGCGGCGACGCCGACGCGCTGTGCGCCCGCTATCCGGAGGCGGCCGCGCGGATCAGGCGCCTGGTCCGCACGGGTGTGCCGCTGCGCCATCCGGCCGGCTCCGAGGGCGCCGTGACACCGTAGCCGGCGCCCCCTTCCTGCGGACCGGCGGTGCGCCCCACGGTGGCCCGGCGGTGCGCCCGGGGTGTGCCGGGCGGTCCGTCAGGTGCCGGTGGGCCCGGCCGCGGGCCCGGCCCCGGACGCACTGCCTGCGGGGTCGGTGCCGCCCGCGCGGGCAGCGCCCGCACGCGGCATGAGTAGCAGCGCGATCATGGCGACGGCGCAGCAGCCCACGATGTACCAGCTAATCCCGGTACTGGAGTGGGTGTGCTCCAGGATCGCCGCGGCGATGAGCGGCGCCGGGCCGCCCGCGATGACGGACGCGAGCTGGTAGCCGAGGCCGGCGCCGCTGTAGCGGAGGTTCGCGTCGAAACCCTCGGCGATCAGCGCCGCCTGCGGCCCGTACTGCATGTCGTGGAAGAAGAGCGAGAGCACGATGGCCAGCAGCACGGGCCCGGAGCGGGCGGTGTCGAGCAGTGCGAAGTAGGGGAAGGCGAACACCCCGACGCAGACGATGCCGACGCCGTACGTCAGACGGCGCCCCACGAGGTCCGAGACGTACCCCCACAGCGGAACGCTGACCAGTCCGACCGCCGCGGCCACCAGCGTGTCGTCGAGCAGGTCCTGGCGGGGCAGGCCGACCTGCTGCGTGCCGTACGTGAGGACGAAGGTGATGAAGAGGTAGAACGGCGCCTGTTCCGACAGGCGGACGAAGGCGGAGGTCAGCACCTCGCGGGGCTGCTCGCGCAGCACCTGGAGGACCGGCCTGCGCACCACCGCGCGCGTCCGCTTCACCTCGTCGAACACCGGGCTCTCCAGGACGCGCAACCGTACGTAGAGGCCGATTCCCACGAGCACGATGCTGGCGAGGAACGGTACCCGCCAGCCCCAGCTCTCGAAGCCGTCCCCTGCCGCCGAGTCCATGAGGTTGACCATGCCCGTCGAGGCGAGCAGCCCGAGGGGCACGCCCAGTTGCGGCCAGCTCGTCATGAACCCGCGGCGGCGGCGCGAGCCCCATTCCATGGAGAGCAGGACGGAGCCGCCCCACTCACCGCCCACACCGATCCCCTGGACGATGCGCAGCAGCACGAGGAGCAGCGGGGCGGCGAACCCGATCGACGCGTAGCCCGGCAGCACTCCCATGAGGAAGGTGCTGGTGCCCATCAGGAGCAGGGTGACGACCAGTGTCGACTTGCGCCCGACGCGGTCCCCGAGGTGGCCGAAGATCGCCGCGCCCACCGGTCGGGCGGCGAACCCGACGAACTGGGTGCCGAAGGAGGCGAGGGCGCCGATGTAGGGGGACTGGCCGGGGAAGAAGAGGTGCGGGAAGACGAGGGCGGCGGCCGTGCCGTAGAGGAAGAAGTCGTACCACTCGATGGCCGTTCCCACCGTGCTGGCGATCACCGCCCGGGAGCGCTGGCCGCGTAGGCGTGCGGCCTCGGCAGGGGCGGGGACGTGCGTGGTCATGACGGCTCCTCTGCTGGGCAGGCGGACCACTGATCCACAGACGGGATGCCGTGAGGTTCGTGGCGCGAGGGACTGCTGTCAAGGGAGCGGGGACGCGTGCGGTGCTGCCGGGGGCCTCACGCCTGCACGGTGAATCCGTCCGTCGCGGGCGGTCTGCCGCTCTCCGCCGCACGGGAGCCGCCGGTCAGCGGGATGGTCACCGCGTCCTCGACCGGCGGGTCGAGCTCCTGGGCCCGGTTGCCGGTCGCGGCGAAGCACCGCAGCGAGATGGCCGCGGGCGTCACGTCCAGCCGCAGGAACGACTTGAAGAACGGCGGCCGGTAGGTGGCCGAGGCGGACGAGAACAGGCCCGTGCAGACCGTACGCACCGCAAGGCGCGGGCGGGACGGGTCCCCGGGGCGGCGGGCGGTGCCGAGCAGGCTCGCGACCAGGCGGATGCGCCGGGTGAGGCGCACGGGCGGGGTGCCGCTGCGCGTCGGGGGGATGCCGAGGCGCTCGGCGACGACGGCCGTCGCCTCGGCCCCGGTGAGCGTGAAGAAGCGGCGCAGCCGCAGCCGGCGGCCGTGGAGCACGCTGTAGAAGGCCAGCGAGTCACCGCGCAGCGGATAGCACCGGAAGTCCTCCTCGGTGACGTTCCCGACGGACACCCCGGGGATGGTGTGGGTGGCGTGCGTGAAGGCCCCGCCGCCGCCGGAGACCACGTACTGGATGGTGCGTCCTTCCACGTCCACCGGGTAGCGCTGGTAATTGTGGACGTCGCCGCCTATCGCGGCCACGTAGTGGTGCGCCGGGTCGCGGACGACGTCGTCGACGGTGCCGCCGCCCTCGATGGCGCAGGGGTGGTGCTCGCCGTTCACGTACAGCGGTGAGCCGGTGACGAGGATCTTGGGGCGGGGCCCCTTGGACACCTCGCGCAGCCACGCGCCCTGCTCGGCGTCGACCGTGCCGAGCAGACCCGTGTCTATGCCGATGATCCGCACCGGTCCGGCGTCGATGGCCCAGTACGGACCGGGCTGGGCGGCCTGCTGCTCCGGCCGCGAGCGCAACGCCCTTGCCTCGGCCAGGCGTTGTTCGTCGGTCGGGCTCGGCCGGTGCCACAGCAGGGCGCGCCACCAGGCACGGCTCAGGGGGCGCGGCGCGGGCTCCGGCGCGAGGGGCGGGGCGTCACCGCAGAACACCCGCATGAAGCCGCCAAGGCCCTCGTACCAGTCGTGGTTGCCGGGCACCGCGTAGATGGGCGCCGGGTAGTCCTGGTAGGGGCGGAAGAACTTCGTGCCGTAGTCGTCGGTCCTGCCGGCCGGATAGATCACATCGCTGGCGATCACCGCGAACGCACTGCCCTGACCCGCCTTCAGGAACCCCGGCACCACCGCGTACTGGGCTTCGCCGCCCTCCCCGGGGTCCCCCAGGACCATGAAGGAGAAGCAGTCCGGGTCGTCGCGCCGGATCACCTTGTCCTCGCGGGCGCCGGCCGCGGCCCGCTGCGCCACCCAGCGGCTGCGGGTGCGACCGGTGGGGTCCCCGAACCAGGACGCCACCACCCCGTTCCGCGCCGACCACAGCGTTCTCGGGTCGAGCCAGGAGATCTTCTCGACATCACGGGGCATCAGTCGTCGGTAACTGCCGTGTTCCGCAGTCCCCCGGCCGGCGCCTTCGGCGGTGTCGCGTGACGAGTCGGACATCACCTGAACCGTAGCAACGACCCGCACCGCGGCGGCGGGCGGAGGTGGCGCCTGCGGCGGACGGGGGTGCCGGCGGCGGGCGGAGGTGGCGCGTGGCAGACAGGCGGAGGTGGCGTCGCAAGGGAGGTGGCGTGGCAAGCGGCGGAGGCGGCCGCCCGGGTGGCCGCTGCCCCCGCCGACCCGGCGCGGGACCCGCCACCAGGACGCCGTTGCGAACACCGCCGCCTTCGCCGCCGAAAAGCCCGTTCCGCGTCGTCATCCCCGTACGGGCCGCGTACGGACGCGGGCCGTCCGGGCCCCGTTTCATCGAAAAGGCGGTCTGGCCGAAAACCATCATCACCACCTTGCACATCCGGCACACAAGACACAGCCGGCAACGGTGGCACATCTGTTTCCGGGGAATTCGGAACAGTACATCGGATGATCAACCCTGAATGACTATCCTGAGCCCATGCCGAACATTCCCATAGCGATATTGGACAACGGCCCGATGGAGCACGGGGCCACCCCCCGCGAGGGGCTCGCCCGTACGGTGGCCCTCGCCCGCCGGGTGGACGAACTCGGCTACCACCGGTTCTGGTACGCCGAACACCACGGCTCGGGGGTGACGGCCAGCGCGACGCCGCCCATCGTGATCGCCCGGGTGGCGGCGGCGACCTCGCGCATACGGGTCGGGGCGGGCGGTGTCATGCTCCCCAACCACTCCCCCCTCATCGTCGCGGAGCAGTTCGGCACGCTGCACGCGTTCGACCCCGGGCGCATCGACCTCGGGATCGGCCGGGGGCCCGGCACCAAGGACCCCGCCACGGTCCAGGCGCTGCTCAACGACCGCCCCGCACTCTCCTCCGAGCAGTACGCGGACCAGGTGGCCGCCCTCCTCGGGTACTTCCGGGGGGAGGGCGCGGGCGGCGTGCGCGTGCCCAGCGCGGAGAGCGACGTTCCGCAGGTGTGGCTGCTGACGTCCAGCGACGAGAGCGCGCAGTTGGCCGCCGAACTGGGACTTCCCATGTCGTTCGCCTACCACCTCAGACCGGACGCCGCGGACACGGCCATAGCGGTCTACCGTGACAAGTTCCGGCCCTCGGTGTGGCTGGAGCGGCCACGCGTCTCCATAAGCCTGATCGCGATCTGCGCCGAGACCGACGAGGCGGCAGCGCGCGTGGCACTCCCCACGACCATTTCCAGGGCACGGGTGGCCACGGGGCAGGAGAACTACCTCCCCACGGACGCGGAGGCGGTACGGTACGAATTCTCTCCGGAGGAGGAGAAGGCGCGGGAGCAATTGGCCACGTACCACGCCATAGGCTCTCCGCAAACCGTCGTGCGCAGGGCCGAAGAACTCATCGACAGGTTCTCGCTGGATGAACTCGTCGTCTTCACCCCCGTCTACGACGTGGCGAAATGCATTCGGTCCTATGAACTGCTCGCCGAGCCGCTCATCGGGAGCGCGGCACCCCGGGGCGGGGCGAAGAGCACGGCCTGATCCCGATCGCCCTCGCCTCCGGGGCCCGCTCCCACCTGCGGGACGGCCGACCGGCCCGGAGGGATGCGCCGCGCATCCCTCCGGCACCGCCGCCGTGGCCCCGCGCCACCAGGGCCCGTGTCGGGATCATGCCGGGCTCGCGGGGCCCGGCACGCGCATCCGCGGCGGCGTCTTCGGTCCCCGACGCTCCGCGCCGACTCCCTCCTCCGCCTCGCAGCCGCACGCACCGACCGCACTCCCCGATCCAGCCCGACCCAGACGAAGAGGACCAGTGACCTGAGTCGGAGATCCGGTGGTCCAGGGCCTGGATCTGCGACTTCTCGTCCACGCAGAGCACCAGTGCCTTCTCCGGCGGATCCAGGCAGAGGCCGACGACATCACGGACCTTGTCGATGAACAGCGGGTCGGTCGACAGCTTGAACGTCTGCGAGCGGTGCGGCGCGAGCGCGAACGCCCGCCGGATCCAGGCCCCGCTCGATGAAGCGCCGCAGCCAGGTGCGGACTGTGTCCGCAGTGATCCGCAGCCGCCGGGACACCTCCGTGATCGAGTGGCCCTCGGCGCGCTCCAGCACGATCCGCGACCGCCGAGCCACTGCCCGAGCCGTCGAACGACGGCGCAACCAGCCCGCCGGCACGGCCCGCCGGGCATCGGGGCGGAGCCGGACCCAGCCGCTTGGAGAACATAGCCAAAACGCTTAAGCTTCTTTCACACCGCAAGCCATCGGTCGTCCGACCGAGGCGGGGTCGATGTAAGGAACGAGCCATGCGCGCGATCGAATACGACCGGTTCGGCAGCTATGACGTACTGGAGTTGCGGGAGAGGGGCCTGCCGGTGCCCACCGAGGGGCAGGTGCTCGTCAGGATGTCGGTGGCCGGGGTCAACCCGCTGGACGAGACGGTGCGCTCGGGAAAGCTCGCACCCGCCCTGCACAAGCCGCTGCCGATCCGGCCGGGTGGCTTCGGTGTGGGGCGGGTCGAGGAGCCCGGCGCCTCGGGACTGGCCGCAGGTGACCGTGTCGTGCTGAGCGGAGGGCGGTACGGGGTGAGCACCGACGGTTCGTGGGCCGACTACATCGCGGTCGACGCGGCCCATCTGGTGCCGGTCCCGGACGGCGTCGACGACGAGACCGCCGCCGCGCTGACCACCGGCGCCGGTTACCTGACCGCTTACCTGGCGCTGAACGAGTTGGCGGGCTTCCGCGGCGGCCGGAGCGTACTGGCGCCGGGCGTCGGCGGTGCGGTCGGTCAGGGCGGCGTGGAGGTCGCCCGTGTCCTGGGCGCGGCGCAGGCCATCACCACGGCCACCACCACCGAGAAGGCGGAGCTGGGCCGGTCCGCAGGGTATGAGGTCATCGACCTCACGCACGAGTCGCTGCGGGAAGGGGTGGCGCGGCTGACCGACGGCAAGGGCGTGGACGTCGTGCTGGACGGCGTCGGGGGTTCGGTCACCGGGGAGGCACTCGGCTCGTTGGCCGTGGACGGCACCCTCGTCAGCATCGGTTACGCGGCTGGAGTGCGTGCCGAGATCAACGTGACCGACCTGATATGGAAGAACGCCCACATCCACGGATTCAGGTTCGCCCTGTTCACCCCCGAGCAGGTCAACGCCGCCAACGCGGCCCTGCTCGACCTGGTCGCACAGGGTGAGCTCCACCCGAAGGTGGCGCAGGTCTTCCCGCTGGAGAAGGCCTTTGAGGCGCAGCGCCTCTTGGCCGAGGGCGGCCCCTTCGGCCGCATCCTGCTCGCTCTGTGACCCAGCGCGCCGCACCAGGGTGACACGGGGCGTATGCCACAGCGCCAAGGGAGGTCCTGACGGGCACGTCGGCAGTGCGGACGCGCCCGTTAGGATCCTCGGACACACCGTGCCGGTGCTGCGTGACGCCAGGGGATGTCGTGTCCCGGAGAAAGGACAACGCCATGACGTGGTCGGCCACGGAGCGCTATGCCTTGGAGCCTGCTCCCGGCGGTCTCGCGTTCGTCCAGGACCTGCTCAACACCTCGCCCGCCGGCAGGCCGCGCCATGCCGACTGGCTCGACGACCCCACCACCGCGCAGACGTGGCTGAACGAGGCGCTCGCCCGGTGGAGCGCGGCTTCCGGTCGGCCCGCTCCTGCTGTGGACCTCACCGATCGTGACCGCGAGGCGCTGCGGAATCTGAGATGGGCTCTCCGCAGGCTTCTCTCCGATGGGAGCGACGGCGCCGAGGCCATGTCCGCGCAGGTACTGGCCGCCTTTCCCGCACTGTCGGTTTCGATGCAGGTCGACGAGCGTGGCACCGTCGTGGCAGAACCGTCGGGTACTGGATGGCGGAGGGTCGCATCGCTCGCGCTGATCGAATGCCTCCAGGCCCAGCAGACCGACCAGCGGCGGCGACTGAAGATATGCCGCAACGAGCGCTGCCCGTGTGCGTTCTACGACCGTTCACGCAACAACAGCGGCGTCTGGCACGACGTACGGTTCTGCGGCAACGCCGCGAACCTGCGCGCCTACCGCGCCCGCAAGCGGGAACAGGCCGCCTCCGGCAACTGACCCTCGCGGCAGGGAGACGGTCAGGTGCCGGATGCCGTCCTGGTCCGTCGATCCGATCGACGCGGTGCGGCCCATGCGGGCGCGGGTGTCGATGACCATGCCGCCCGTGGACGCCGCCTTGGCCTTGGCCCGGATCCGCGGCTGCCACCTCTTTCCCACCTCGCGCTCCAGGCGACCTGCCCCCGCGCGGCTGCCTGGGCGATCAACGCGTCCATCAGACCCTGGAACACCCCGGTCCTGGCCCAGTAGCTGAACCGGGAGCAGAGCGTTGACCAAGGCCCGTACGGCTCTGGGACATCACGCCAGCAGCCGCTGCCGGTGGGAAACCGCCGCACCACCCCGTTGGCATGGTCCCGCACCCGCCGCGGCAACGGCCCGGTTGCCGCCACCGGCAAGTGCGGCTCGATCAGAGCCCACTCGGTATCCGCCACGTCAGAACGCGCAACGCCCGAGTTCTGCCAGCCACCGCCAACACGCCACCGGCCTCACCCGGATCCGAACCTCGAACAGTCCCTAGGCGCACGCAGGGCACAGTCCGCGGTAGATGACGTCCGCCTGGGACACCGCGAAGCCGAACCGTTCCTTCGGGGGGAGGTCGGCCAGCGGATCGCCGGTCGGGTGGACGTCGCGGATGGTGCCGCAGTCGGAGCACACCAGGTGCTGGTGGGGACGGTGCGCGTTGGGGTCGTAGCGCTTGGCACGGCCGTCGGTGGAGACCTCGATGACCTCACCGAGCGAGACCAGCTCGCCCAGGGTGTTGTAGACGGTCGCACGGGAGATCTCGGGCAGCCGCTGCGTCGCGCGGGCGTGCACCTCGTCGGCCGTGAGGTGCACGTGGTCGCCGTCGAGGACCTCCGCAACGACACGCCGCTGGGAGGTCATCCGCCAGCCGCGCCCTCGCAGTCGCTCCAGCAGGTCACTCATGGGGTTCACCTATTCAGGTTCGGTGGGATACCCGAAGTTTACCGGTGGACGTCCGGGTTCGGATTTTGATATGGATTTGGCGCGCTTCTTGACCTGGACTCCGTCCATCGTAAGATCGCTTCCGGCGATAGCCAAGGGACAGGAAGACTCCAGTACGGCAGGGGACGAGGACGTGACGGGATCACCGCCGAGGAACCGCGCGGTGCCGGCCCGTGGGTGACGGCCGCAGGTCGCGCCGGTCGGGAGCGACCGGGACGGCGACCGCCCCGGCACCGGGGCGACCGCTGCGCGGGGTGCACGACCGCGCGGGTCCCGTCGTCCCGCCCAGCACCGTGCGTGAGGCCCTTCGGGTCCCCACCGCGGCGGGACTCGTGTGCCGCCCCCAGGACCGCGCCGCGTCCATCGACCACGGCCGCCCGGCCCAGGCGGCGACCGGGGTCGCCCACCGGGGCATGCGCCCCGGCTGTTCCGCCCGCAGTTCCCGAGCACCGAGATCCGCCTAGTCCGGAAGGAATTCCATGTCTGAGAACCACGACGCGATCGTCACAGACGCGAAGACGGAGGGCGCAGGTGGCTGCCCGGTCGCGCACGGCCGCGCCCCGCACCCGACCCAGGGCGGAGGGAACCGCCAGTGGTGGCCGGAGCGGCTCAACCTGAAGATCCTCGCCAAGAACCCCGCGGTGGCCAACCCCCTCGGCGAGGACTTCGACTACGCCGAGGCGTTCAAGAGCCTCGACCTCGCGGCCGTGAAGCGGGACATCGCCGAGGTGCTGACGACCTCGCAGGACTGGTGGCCCGCCGACTTCGGCAACTACGGCCCGCTCATGATCCGGATGGCCTGGCACAGCGCCGGCACCTACCGGATCAGCGACGGCCGCGGCGGTGCCGGCGCCGGTCAGCAGCGCTTCGCCCCGCTCAACAGTTGGCCCGACAACGGCAACCTCGACAAGGCCCGCCGTCTGCTGTGGCCGGTCAAGCGGAAGTACGGCCAGAGCATCTCGTGGGCCGACCTCATGATCCTCACCGGCAACGTCGCCCTGGAGACGATGGGCTTCAAGACCTTCGGCTTCGCCGGCGGCCGCGAGGACGTGTGGGAGTCCGAGGAGGACGTCTACTGGGGCCCCGAGACCACCTGGCTCGGCGACGAGCGCTACACCGGTGACCGCGAGCTGGAGAACCCGCTCGGCGCGGTCCAGATGGGTCTCATCTACGTGAACCCGGAGGGCCCGAACGGGAACCCGGACCCGATCGCGGCGGCCCGCGACATCCGCGAGACGTTCCGCCGGATGGCGATGAACGACGAGGAGACCGTCGCCCTGATCGCCGGCGGCCACACCTTCGGCAAGACCCACGGCGCCGGCCCGGCGGACCACGTCGGCCCCGACCCGGAGGCCGCCCCGCTGGAGAACCAGGGCCTGGGCTGGAAGAGCACCTACAACACCGGCAAGGGCGGCGACGCCATCACCAGTGGCCTGGAGGTCACCTGGACCAGCACGCCGACCAAGTGGGGCAACGAGTTCTTCCGGAACCTGTTCGGCTACGAGTGGGAGCTGACCCGGAGCCCGGCCGGCGCCAACCAGTGGGTGGCGAAGGACGGCGCGGGCGCGGGCACCATCCCGGACGCCCACGACCCGTCGAAGAAGCACGCCCCGACGATGCTGACGACCGACCTCGCGCTCCGGTTCGACCCGGTCTACGAGCAGATCTCGCGGCGCTTCTACGAGAACCCGGACGAGTTCGCGGACGCCTTCGCCCGTGCCTGGTTCAAGCTGACCCACCGCGACATGGGCCCGGTCGTGCGCTACCTCGGCCCCGAGGTCCCCTCCGAGACGCTGCTGTGGCAGGACCCGCTGCCGGAGCGCACCGGCGAGCTGGTCGACGCCGCTGACATCGCCGCCCTCAAGGAGCAGGTCCTCGGCTCCGGCCTCACGGTCCCGCAGCTCGTGTCGACCGCCTGGGCCTCGGCCGCCTCGTTCCGTGCCAGCGACAAGCGCGGCGGCGCCAACGGTGCGCGCATCCGCCTCGAACCGCAGCGCGGCTGGGAGGTCAACAACCCCGACCAGCTCGCGACGGTGCTGCGCACCCTGGAGGGCATCCAGGAGTCCTTCAACTCCGCGCAGTCCGGCGGCAAGCAGATCTCCCTCGCCGACCTGATCGTCCTCGCGGGCGCCGCGGCCGTGGAGAAGGCGGCCAAGGACGGCGGCATCGACATCGAGGTGCCCTTCACGCCGGGCCGCGTGGACGCCTCGCAGGAGCAGACGGACGTGGAGTCGTTCGCCGCCCTGGAGCCGGCCGCCGACGGGTTCCGCAACTACGTGGGCAAGGGCAGCCGGCTGCCGGCCGAGTACCTGCTGCTCGACCGGGCGAACCTGCTGAGCCTGAGCGCTCCCGAGATGACCGTCCTCGTCGGTGGTCTGCGCGTCCTGGGTGCGAACTACCAGCAGTCCTCGCTGGGAGTCCTCACCACGTCCCCCGGCACCCTGACCAACGACTTCTTCGTCAACCTGCTCGACCTGGGCACGGAGTGGAAGTCGACGTCCGAGGCGCAGGACGCGTTCGAGGCCCGCGACGCCGCCACGGGCGAGGTCAAGTGGACCGGCAGCCGTGCCGACCTGGTCTTCGGTTCGAACTCCGAGCTGCGTGCGCTCGCCGAGGTCTACGCGAGCGACGACGCGAAGGAGAAGTTCGTGCACGACTTCGTCGGTGCATGGGCCAAGGTCATGGACCTCGACCGGTTCGACCTGGTCTGATCATGATGGCTCCGGGCCGGTCCGCGACGGGCCGGCCCGGACGTCGTCCGTCCGCCGCGATCCCGGCGTCGGCGCCCCGGCGCGACGCCGGGATTCTCCGTCTTCTCCCCCGACGCGGGTGCCCCTTCTGCCCCGACACGGGTGCCCCTTCGCCCCCGATGCGCGTGTCCCGCCGACCGGACGGCCGCTGCGTCCGGGGGCGCCGGTCGTCGTGGCGCCTGCGCGGGCCGGCCTACCCCGGGGGGCCGACCGGCGGCAGGGGCTCGGGCGGGTCGGACGGGTGGGCGCGCAGGGACTGGAGCAGCAGGGCCACGAGCCGCCTGGACAGGGCGGGTGCCCCGGCAGGGGAGTTCGCGACGACGCCCGCGTTGGCCATGAGCAGGAGCCTGAGGTCGCCGGGTGCGAAGTCGGCGCGCAGGTCCCCGCTGTCCTTGGCGCGCCGGGTGAGTTCGCGAAAGCCGCGGGCGTTGCGGCCGAGCTCCCCCGCGAAGCCGGCCCCCTCGGGGACGGCCGACAGGAACGCCCCGGTGAAACCCCTGTCGACGGTCTGGATGGCGCACGCCTTCTCGACAACCGTGCAGAACCCGCGCCAGGGGTCCGGATCCGCCAGGGCGTCGTCGACGGCGGCCACACAGGCCGCCACCTGCTCGGCGAACACCTCGGTGACCAGCGACTCCCTGGTGGGGAAACGGCGGTAGAGCGTCGCGACCCCGACGCCGGCGCGCCGGGCGATCTCACGCATCGTCACATCCGGCCCGCGTGCCGCGAACGCCTCGCGGGCGACCTCGACGATGCGGTTGCGGTTGTCGAGCGCGTCGGTGCGCAGGGCCCGCCGCGCCCCGGTGCCTGTCCCGCCCTCGCCCGGCACCCGATCCGCGTCGACGCTCATGCCTCTCACTCTACCGCCAAACGGACGCAATGTTCCGATTGCGTTGTTAGCGTTCCAAGACGGCCGGAACACGACGTCCGGTTGTCTCGCCCGCGGGTGCCGGTCCGGTCGCCGGCCGGGGCGGGTGGGCCACTACCGGCCCGCGAGGTGCCGTTCGAGGTAGATGCCGGTGAACACCGCCACCTTGGCGCGCAGCACCCAGGGGTCGAACGGCTTGCCGATGTAGTCGACGGCACCGGCCGCGTATCCGCGGGCGGAGTGCTCCGGGTCGGCGCCCATGGCGGTGAGGAAGATGATCGGCACATGCCGGTTGCGCGGCCTGCGTTTGATGTGGGCGGCGGTCTCGTAGCCGTCCATGTCGGGCATCTGCACGTCCATGATGATCACGGCGACGTCATCGTGGTCGAGCAGGGCCTTGAGTGCCTGCTGGCCGGACGAGACCGCGACGAGCTCCTGCTCCAGCGTGGCCAGGACCGCGGTCATGGCAAGCAGGTTGTCGGGCTGGTCGTCCACGATCAGAACCTTGGGCAGGGCGGGCAGCGGTGCCGTCGACAGGGTGGTGGAGGACTGCTGGGCGCCTTCGACGGCCTCGAGCTGGCGCTCCAGCAGCGCGCACCGCGCCTCTGCCTCGGTGCACAGCCTGCGGGCCGCGTGCAGTTCGGCGCACAGGCGGGCCACCTCGTCCCGCAGCGTGTCGCGCTCACGCAGCAGTTCGCAGACGTCGGGGTTGGCCGCCGCAAGGCGGTCGGCCCGTTCGCGTTCCGCGCTCCACTCCGCCTCCAGTTGGCTCAGCCGCACCTCCAGGTCGGCGATGCGGTGCTTGCGGTCGAGCAGGGCGTCGCCCAGGGCGTCGCCGCGGGCGGTGGAGCGGCGCGAGAGGCGGTCGGCCTCGGCGAGCTGCTGTTCCAGGATCTCCACCGCGTGCTTGGGGGAGGCGCCGGTCTCCACGGCCGCCCGGTGCAGTTTCCGTACGAGTTCGAGGGCATCCGGCGTGGCGGCCACCCCGCGGTGCTCGGCGACATCGGTGAACAGGTCCATGACTACCTCCCAGGGCGGGACGCGGGAGCCGTTGAGGTAGCGGGAGAAGGTGCCGGCGTCCCGGACCCGCCGGGCCGCGTACCTGCGCACCGACACACCGAGGCCCTCGAAGAGTTCGCGCAGCGCCGTCGCCAGGGCCCGGGACTGCGGTGTCAGGTCCTGGCCCAGCGGTCGCAGTTCACCCACGGCCGTCCCCCCTCCGGGCCTGCGAGGGGCGGCCCGCGGTGCGCCCCCGGCTCCCGGCCTCCGGCGTGATGGCCTGGTTGAAGACCGGCACGGCCGCTCCCGCGGCGGCCAGTCCGCAGAGCACACCGCGTGCGGGAGCGTCCCCCGCACACACCGACAGCAGGCCGGCCCCCAGGCCGACCAGCACGGCGAGCAGGCACACCAGTGCCGCCCTGGTCGACAGCAGTGAACGGTCCATCGTTCCCCTTTCGCCGCCCGGCGGCACACGGCCGGGCCGGCACACCCCGAGTGGGTTCGCCAGAAGGTGAGCCACAGGATGGAACGGGACGAAGGTGTTGCGCCAGGCAATCGGCCAACCGGCAACGTTGGGGACCGTTGCCAACCCGCCACTCCTCAGCACGGAGCCCATCGCCCCAGGTCAAGGCCCTGTCACCGCCCGGTGTTGCGCCCACGCCCGGCTGTTGGGAGGCGTACGGGCCATGGCGGTGCGCCGGCCGGAGGCGACAGGGGCGACAGGGGCGACAGGGGGCGACGGCCGAAGCCGGCGGCCGTCGGCCCGGGCCTCGTGCGAGGCCCCGGCCGACGGCCGCCACCGTGCGGGGCACCGGCCCCGGTGTCGCTAGGGGGCCAGTGTCTGGCCCAGGTGGGCGCCCGCGGGGGCGCCCAGCGTGCCGCGGCCCATCAGGTCGGCACCGGCGACGTCGATGCCGGCGCTGCCGCTGCCCAGGGCGGCGACCACGCCGTTGCCGGCGTCCTCGCCCTCGGCGCCGATGGCCAGGTCGGTGCGGCCGTACCCCGACAGGTCCGCGAGCAGCACGGAGGAGCCGTGGTGGTCGCCGCTCTCGCTCACTCCCGGCATGCCCGCGGTGTCCTGGGTGAGGGCCTGGGCGCCGGTGCCGGTCACACCGGACGCGGTGCCCTTCAGCAGCACGGTCGACCCGGCGTCCGTGCGGGCGGCGCCGTCCCGGGTGATGTCCTCGCCCGGCAGGCCCGTCAGCACGTCGGCGTAGCCGTCCAGGTCCACGTCGCCGACCGCGACCGAGGCGCCCATGGCGTCACCGGCCTCCGCGGAGCCCGGCACCCCGGAGGTGTCCTGGTGGACCGTCCTCGCGCCGGTGGCGGCCGGACCGGTCGCCGAGTCGGGAAGCACGGTGATCTGGCCGCCCGAGTGGGCGCCGGACTCGGCGGTGTACGGCTGGCCCACGACGAGGTCGTCGAAGCCGTTGCCGTTGATGTCCCCGGCCGCCACGGACCGGCCGCCCGGCACCCCGAGGGCGCCGGCCTGCACCAGGCCGGCCGCGGAGCCCCTGAACCAGACCAGGTGCCCGGTGCCCGACGCGTCCAGGTAGGTGAGGGCCACGTCCTGGTAGCCGTCGCGGTCGAAGTCGCCGCTCGTGGCGTCCTCGTGGGTAAGCGTTCCGGTGGACGACAGGGTGCCGTACCGGGAGGTGCCGTCGGCCGCGCGGACGTTCCAACTGCCGCCCGAGCCGGTGCCCGCCGCGAACACGTCCGCCCTGCCGTCGGCGTCGAAGTCACCGACCGCCACGGCCGAGCCGAGCCCCGCGCCCGTCTGCGTCACACCGCTCGTGGTCCACGAGTCGCCGGAGTCGAGGCCGGGCCCGTACAGGACGGTGACCGCACCCCGGTCGGCGTGCCCGGAGGTGTCGTCCTCGCCGGGCACGCCCACGGCCAGGTCGGCGGCCCCGTCGCCGTTGACGTCGCCCCAGGCCGTGGCCGCACCGAAGTGGTCACCGGCCTCCTGGGAGCCGGGCACACCGCCGCTCGCCTGGTCGATGACGCGCCTGGCGGCGGGCACGGGCCCGTTCGCACCGCCGGGCACCACGGTCACGGAGCCGCCGCCGGACGATGTGGCGGGGGTGCCGGTGACCAGGTCCGTCAGGCCGTCGCGATTGGCGTCCGCGGTGGGCAGGGCGGCCGAGACACCGGGCAGCGCGGCCAGTTTCGCGATGGTGGGCAGCTTCGGGTAGAGGTGCGCGCCCGGGCAGGCGGTGGCGTTGGTGTCCCGGTGCCCGAAGACCCGCGGCAGGGTGATCGACTGGCCCTTGTCGACCAGGTTGCCGTCCTGGCCCTTGGGACTGCCGGACACCAGCGTCACCTTGCCGGTCGGGTCGATGCCGTACATGCCGAACTTCCACGCCACCACACGGGCGATGGCCCGCAGGCCGGCCCGCGTCGGTTGCGCGCTCTCGAAGTTGCCGATGTACGAGATGCCGACGGTGTTGGTGTTGAAGCCCACGTCATGGGCCCCGACCACGGGCAGGTCCATGCCGCCGCTGCGGCCCTCGAAGATCTGCCCGCACCGGTCGACGACGAAGTTGTAGCCGATGTCGTAGTAGCCGCGGGCGAAGTGCTCCTGCTGGATGGTGCGCATCCGGGCCCGGGAGTCGGCGCAGGAGACGGTGTTGTCGGAGTCGACACCGGTGTGGTGGATGACCGCGGCCTTGATCTCCGTGCCGTACGACGGGGTGCCGTCGTAGTCGGTGGAGGCGCCCCACTGGGCCTGGGTGATGATGGGCGGCTTCACCACGGTGGACGGCAGCGGCGCGGGCGGCGTGTCGGACGGCGCGGGCGTCGGGGAGGCCGGGTCGGTCGCCGTCCCGGACGGGGACGGGCCCGCCGGATCACCGGGCGCGCTCTCCGTGGGCGCCGGGTCCGAGGGGGACGGCGTCGGCGTGTCCGCGGGCGGCGGGGCGGGGGACGTGTCCGTGGGCGAGGGCGCCGTGTCCGCGGCGTAGGCGGCGGCCCGCATGCCCGGCGAGGCGTCGGGGCCGTGTGCCGAGCCCTTCGGGTCGGTGCCGGGGTCGAGCAGTTCGACGTCCATCCCGGACGGCAGCGGCGCGGTCGAGCCGTCGTCGCCGACCACCCGAACCTGCACGCCGTCGGCGTCGTCCGTCCACAGCGAGGCGGTACCGCCTCGCTGTGCGGCCCGCGCGGCCTCCTCGCCGTCCGCGGAGAACGGGTCGTCGGGCAGGTGCTGCCACCCGGACCAGGTCCCTGACGCCGCCTTGCGGTAGCGCACCTCCGCGGTGCCGTGCAGCGGGGCCTTCGCGTCGTCCCAGGTCAGCATGACCGCACTGAAGCGGCCGGTGCTCTTCTGCGGCAGTTCCCTGCGGTGCGCGCCCGCGCTGTGCAACGCCAGGCTGTGCACCGAGGGCCGCCGTGCCGCGGCCCCCTGCGGGTGCTCCTCCACGGTCCCCGCCATGGCGTGGATCGCCGTGCCCGCGCCCCCCAGCACGACGGCTCCGATCGTGATCCACACCCGCCGCCTCAGGCTCAGCGGCCGGAAGGCGTGCGATCTCTGCGCTGCACGCTCTGTGCGCGCGGCTCGCGCCCTGCGCGATGTACGCGGGCTCAAGTGCCCCACCCCTCAAACATTCAGAATCTCGCCACTCGACGTTCACGTGGCCACGCTTCGTACAGCGCCGTGTCCTCGGTGGACATCACCACACGGTGATGTGACACGTGTCACCCGTCGATGCCCCCTGCGGCCTGGCTGCCGCCTCCCGGCTGCATTCCTGCCGTGTCCCTGCTGTGCCCCTGCCCCCCGTGGTGCCGCGTGCGGTGTCGCGGGGGCCGGGGCACCGCAGGTCGGGGCCGGGGCCTTCCGCCAACGGGCGGCTCCCTCCCGCGGACGGCCCGTGCCCTGCCGCGGTGGGCGCGACGGAACCCGGGCCCGCGGTGCGGGGCGCCACCGCAGGGGCGCCGCCGCAGGGCGGTCAGCCGTCACCAGGGCGGTCAGCCGTCACGAGGTGCGAACTTCCCCGCCACGGCATAGCTCGTGTCGGTCACCTTCCCCGTCTCCATGAGCTGTTTCAGCCTGCGCAGGTTCGCCGCCATCTCGTCCTCCGGCGACTTCCCGGCCAGCGCCAGGGCCGCGCGTCCGAGTTTTCCGAGGGGAGTGCTCATCACCTCGCTGACCTCGGTCCGCCCGGGCCCGTCCGCACGGTCGAAGCGGAGCGTCCAGCGCGTCCTCAGCCAGGGCGGCATGGTCGTCTTGTAGCTGATCATCTCGTTCGGCCGCTCCTGCGTCACCCGGACCGTCCAGCGGATCCGCAGCCCCCGCGGGCCCTGCACGGTCCACCGGGACGTCGTGGGGCCGGTCAGCCGCACGGACGTGACGTCGCCCAGGAAGCGCGGCAGGTTCCTGAAGTCCCGGTAGAACGCGAACACCTCGCTCGGAGCGCGCGAGATGGTGACGCCGGCACGGGCCGTATAGCCTTCCCGCCCGGTGGACGGACTGCGGTGGGGTGCGGGCATGCTCCGCCTCCTCGGGGGTTCTCCTCGTCGCGCGGCGGCGCGACGGCACGGGTCGGCCCGAGGACCAGCGGGACCCGCATTCGGCGGGCGCCCCGGCCGGAGCGTGCCGCGTGCGGCGGGCCCGGACCCGTGGCGGCCCCCTGGGCCGATGGAGCCGCACGGGTACCCCCGAAGTGAGCACCGCCATCCGAACGCCGCCCCTTCTCACCGCACGCGGCACGCCCATCACGTACCGTGCACCCGACGGCGTTCCGGGTGCGGGCCGGCCTGATGGCCGGTGGCGGCCACGGCTGTGTCACCACGCTGTACGGTGGCGCCGCGCGCCCGGGCCCGTGCGTGGGCCCCGACCAGCTCACCGAAGGATGTGACCGTGCCGCTCGAACGTCTCCCCGCCACTTCCGCCGCCCGGATCGGGCTCGGCCTCGCCGCGCTCGGGCGCCCCGGCTACATCACCCTGGGCCGCGAGTCGGATCTGCCCGCGGAGCGGACGGTCGCGGCGATGGAGGCCCGCGCCCACGAGGTGCTCGACGCGGCGTACGCACACGGCGTGCGGTACGTCGACGTGGCGCGCTCGTACGGGAGGGCGGAGGAGTTCCTCGCCCGATGGCTGCACAGCCGTCCCGGCCACGACGATGTCGTGATCGGCAGCAAATGGGGCTACACCTACACCGCCGACTGGCACGTCGACGCGAGCGTGCACGAGGTCAAGGACCACGGCCTTGCCACCTTCGAGCGGCAGCTTGCCCAGACACGGGGCCTGCTCGGCAACCGCCTCGACCTGTACCAGGTCCACTCGGTGACGCCCGAGAGCACCGTCCTGACCGATCGCGCGCTTCAGGACGCGCTCGCCTCCCTCGCCGCCGACGGTGTCGCGATCGGTCTGAGCACCACCGGTCCCGAGCAGCCGGCCGCCATCCGTGCCGCGCTCGCGGTCACCGTGGCCGGCGTCCCGCTCTTCTCCAGCGTCCAGGCCACGTACAACCTGCTGGAGCCCTCGGCCGGGCCCGCCCTCGCCGAAGCGCACGACGCGGGGCGCACCGTCATCGTCAAGGAGGCCCTCGCCAACGGCCGCCTCGTGCACCAGGGGGCCGACTCGCCCCTCGGCCGCCTCGCGGCGGAGACCGGCACCGGCCAGGACGCCCTGGCCCTGGCCGCCGTCCTGCGCGAGCCGTGGGCCGACATCGTCCTCTCCGGCGCCGCCACCACGGACCAACTCACCGCCAACGTCTCGGCGTCCGCCGTGCACCTCACCGACGACCGGGCCGGGCTGCTGTCGGCCCTGGCGGAGCCGGCGACCGCGTACTGGCGGCGCAGGGCCACTCTGCCGTGGACGTAGGGCAGGGCGGGCAGCCCAGCGGGCCACCCTGTTTATCGACCATTCACCCCCGGCTCGTACACTCCTCCTCCACAAACGGACGGGAGTCCCCGCCTCGACCTGGCGGATGAGACCGCCCTGCGGCGGCCGGGGCCCGGTGGGCCAACGGACAGCCGGGCCGCTCGACCGCCCCTCCCACACCGCACCGCCGTCCCAGCGGCACCGCCGTCCCAGCCTCACCGGGATCCGAGGCCGCACCGTCATCCGAGGCCGCACCGGGACCCGAGCTGCCCCCCGCACCGTCACGACGCTGTTCCGCACCTCCTCGGCCGCACACCGTTTCGCGCGTCCATGCCGTGGAGAACCGCATCACAGCGGAAGCGAACGGGGCACGAACGAACGGCAGACGGAGGCGACGTGGCCGACGGAACGACCGGCAAGCCCTTAGGACGGCACGGGGAGCCCCCACCCCGGGGAAGCGACTCTCCAGCCGGCCGCAGCAGTCACAGGAGCCGGACAAGCCGGGCGCGCCCCGGCGACCGGGGCGAACGGGCCGCGGGCCCGGGCCCCGCACCGAGCCGGCGGGGCATCCTCGCGGCGGCGGTGCCCGCCGCCTTCGGTGCGGCCGGCCTGCTGACCGGGTGCGGCGGCACGAGCACCGCGAAGGGCGCGTCGGACGCCGAGGGCGGCGGCTCGCCGGGGCACCGCTCCCCCTCCCCCCGGCCGACCCCCACCAGGCGGCCCCGGCCACCGGAGTTGCCGCGCGGCGGCAGGACGCTCTTCCCCGCCTACCGGCTCTTCGGCTACTGCGGCCTGCCCGGTGCCGCCGCGCTCGGCAGGCTCGGCACGGGCGACGCCGAAGAGCGGGCGAAGGAGATAGAGCGCAAGGCCCACGAGTACGGCGGCGGGCGGGCGCCCCTGCCGGTGTTCGAGCTCCTGGCCTGCGTCGCCAACAGCAGCGCGGGCCCGGACGGCACGTACCGCACCCGGACGCCGTCCGACACCATCGGGCGTTTCCACGAACTCGCGCACAGGCATCGCGCGATGCTCCTGCTCAACATCCAGCCCGGGCGGGCCTCCGTGCTCGACGAGGTCAGGGCGCTGCACGAGTGGCTCGTACACGCCGACGTCGGTGTGGCGCTCGACCCGGAGTGGGAGATGGGGCCGGGCCAGGTGCCCGGCAACACCTACGGGCACACCGACGGAGGCGAGCTCAACGACGTCGTCCGTTATCTGTCGGACGTCGTCGCCGACCACGACCTGCCCGAGAAGCCGTTCGTCTTCCACGAGGTGGCCACGTCCGTGGTGGGGGACAGAAGCACCCTGCGGCCCCGTCCAGGGGTCGTACCGATCATGAGCGCGGACGGCATCGGCTCGCCCGGCCTCAAGCGCGCGACCTGGCACCAGTTGGTGAGGCGACTGCCCCGCGGCCTGCACACCGGCTTCAAGCTCTTCTACGACGAGGACACCCGGGGCAGTCGTCTGATGTCCCCGAAGGAGGTGCTGGCCCTCGAACCGCGGCCGGAGTACGTGATGTACGAGTAGTTCGCCGCGGGCGGAGTAGGCATGTACGAGTAGTTCGCCGCGGCCGGAGTAAGGGCATCGCGGGTGGTTCGCCGCGGCCGGGGACGCGCCGCGGCCGCGGCGGGGCGTCCTCGCCCCGCCGCGGCCTCCCCCGTGCGCCGTGGGCGCCGGCCGCCGGTGCGGCCGCCGCCCACGGGGACGGCCTCGGGCCGTCACGGTCCTGTGCTAGGCGTTGTTCGCCTTCTTGCGGCGGCTCATGAAGACGGCGCCGCCGCCGGCGACGACCAGGACGGCCGCCGCGCCCGCGATGTACGGAGTGGCGGAGCTGCCACCGGTCTCCGCCAGGTTCGAGTTGTCGGAGCCGCTCTGCGGCTCGGTGCCGGCACCGCCGTCGGACGAGGCGCCCGACGTGGCGCCACCGCTGGTGTCACCGCCGGCCGTCGAACCGCCCGACGTCGAACCACCGGACGAGGAGTTACCGGCCGACGAACCACCCGTCGAGGAACCGCCGGACGAGGAACCGCCCGACGCGCCCGCACCGTCGTCGCCCGGCGTCTCGCAGCTCGCCTTGACCAGCGTGAGGTCACCGGTGACGTCGGCGACGTTCAGCTTGCCCGGGTTGACGTGCACCTTGAGCTGGAGGGCGGTCGAGGCGGCCGTGGTGGACGTCTTGACCGTCTTGGCGAGGTCCAGGCTGACCTCGCCGACACCGTCGACCGTCACCTTGGTGGTACCGCCCGCGCGCACCGAGACCTTCTTGCCGAGGACGGTGACGTCGCCGACGAAGTTGGTGCCCGCGGTGGGCGCCTCACCCGCGGCGCAGGTCGCCTTGGAGGTGACCGCGTCGACCTCCACGAGGCCCAGCAGCGGGAGGCCGGGGAGGTGCACCACGGCGTGGGTGAGGTTCGCGTAGCCCTCGGACCTGGTCTTGTCCGAGGTCGCCTTGGCGGTGGCCACGTCGGCACGGAGGATGCTGAACGGCTTGCCCTTGTCGACACCGTCGAGCTTGGCGGTGAGCAGGGTCTTGGCCGCGTCGGCGGGGGCGTGCACCTCGTTGAGGGACACGTTGAGCGGAAGCTGCGCCGTCTTGTTCAGAAGCGAGACGTCGAGGCCCGTCTTCAGCACGACCGCGTCGGCGTTGCCACCGGTGTGGCCCGAGGCGGGCGTCGCGCTGGCGAGCGCGGCCGGCCCGAGGGCGAGCGTGCCCGCGGCGAGAGCTACGGCGACGCCGATGGCGGCCGACCGACGCCTGGGCGCGCGGGAGCTGAGGCTGTGCATACTGCGCAAAATGGGAGAACCCCTCCTGACATGGAGCCGTCGGCGCCGCCGCTGGAACCAGCGCGACCACCGCGGCTATGACCGAAGTAATATTTGCTTACGCGGCGTTATTTTTCGACTACAGGCCAGCCATTCACTCGAAAGAGTGGTTTAGATTGAACGTGGGTGCGATTGCCACGCGCGACATCCGAACGGCGGCGAGCCGGTCGGCCGCGCCGCACCCTCGCCGGACCCTGCCCCACCACCGCCGCGCCCTCGCCCGTTCCGCAGTGTTTCGGCAGCCTGCACCCTCCCTTCCCTATGAGTTCACGCCATAGAACAGGGACGATTTCTAGCCTCGGGGCCGGTTCGCACCACTTTGGTGCGAGCGGTACACGAAAGGCAGGCCCAGATGCGGACACCCAAGGAATCGGCCGACCCGGAGAGAACGACCCGCGCACGGGAAGGAGGCGTGGACCGCGGGGAGTTGACGCGCAGGGGGTTCGTGGTGGCGGCCGGTGCGGCGGCGGTCACGGCCACCGGCGCCGGTGTCGGCTCGGAGCCCGCGCGGGCGGCCACCGCGGGTCGCGGCCGCGGTCCCGGTGCGGGGCGCACGGCACCCTCGGGCCAGTGGCTGGCGGGTGACACGCATGTGCACGACGACCACTCCTCGGACGGCAGCGGACCCCGGCAGACGTCGAAGCAGACGCTGCCGGGCAACCTCCCCGTCGGCGACCAGATCGCCCAGGGCGAGCGCACGGGCCTGGCCTTCATGCCCCTGACCGACCACCGCACCTACGACCAGCACTGGGACCCCCAGTGGAAGTCGTCCGAACTGCTCCTCATCCCCGGCGAGGAGGCCAACGGCGCACCGCACGCCATCGTCCTCGGCAACGTGGACGTCATCGTCGACGGCGCCAACCCCGAGGGCTCACCGGCCTTCCGGCACGTGCAGCAGTCCGTGTGGGACGCGCACGCGCAGGACGCCGTCTGGTCGCAGGCCCACCCGGACGACGGCGAGTACACACCGGCCGGCGGCGTCGAGGACAACGCCAGCGTCCAGGGCGCGGACCTCGTCGAGGTGCTGAACGTGTCCACCGACCCGGACGCGCAGGTGGACTACGCGGAGAACCGCTGGAACGCAGGCTTCCGCTTCGGTGTGGCCGCGGCCAGCGACTGCCACTTCCGTGAGCTGTGGGACGTCGCGGGCCCCGGTGAGCCGACCACGCACGTCTTCGCGGGCGCACGTTCCGTGCGGGGCATCCTCGACGGGTTCCTGGCCGGCCGCACCTCGGTCTCGCAGAACATCGGGGGGCCGTTCCTCACCATCGAGGCGGACGTGGACGGCGACGGCGTCTTCGAGGCGATCGGCGGCGACGAGGTCGTCCTGACCACCCGCCGCGTGCCGGAGAAGGCCGCTCTGCGGGTGAAGGTGGTGGGCGGCGCCGGCACGAGGGTCATGGTGTACGCGGCGCCCGGCCGCTCCGCGGGCCCGGTCGCCACCTTCACGCCGGCGAAGACCGTCGAGACCTACGAACTCCCGCTGCCGCCCCTCGCCCCGCGGGGCGCCGACCACACCTGGTACCGGGCCGAGGCGCGTTCGCCCGGCAGCGCCTCCGGCGCCGACGCGGATCCCGGCCTCCCCACCCAGTTGCGCGGCGCCACGGCACCGGTCTTCCTGTCCGTCGGCGCACCCGCGGAACCGCGGCCCGAGATCGCGCTGCCGCCCGCCGACCGGCGGCCCGACGCGGCGCGGCTCGCGGCGGGTGAGCAGGGCCTGTTCACCGGATTCCCCGACGTCGCCGTGGCCGACGGCGTCACGCACGTCGTCGCGGAACACCACGAGGACCAGGCGACGGAGGTCGTCTACCGGCGGCTCGACTCCAGGGGCCGGCCCACCCGGGCCCTGACCCTCTCCACCGGTTCCGGCACCGCGCGCTTCCCGCGCGTCGCCGCCGCCGGCCGCGACGTCTGGGTGGTCTGGCAGGACGAACTCGGCCACGAGCAGCCGCACCGCCCGGTGATCCGGCTCGCCCGCAGCACCGACGGCGGCCGCACCTTCGGCTCCCCGCAGCAGCTCGGCAGCGGCGGCGGCCGCTCGATCCACCCGGCGATCGCCCTGCTCGGCGGCCGGTACCCGCTGGTGGCCTGGTCGGACAACAGCGCCGGTGCGTTCGATGTGTTCGCGCAGGTCGTCGGCTTCGACAGGGCCGCCGTGAACATCTCGGCGGCGGGCAAGACGGTCAGCGCCGGCACCCCGGACGACGCGCGGTCACCGCGCTACCCGGCCTCCCTCTTCCCGTCGATCGCCGTCGGCGGCCACGGGCACGCCGTGATCACCTGGCAGGACGACCGCTTCGACCCCGACCCGCTGTGGACGGGCCACACCCCGCCCGCGGGCCGGCCGGCGAGCGGCGGCACGGACCCGGACAACTGGCAGGTGCTGGCGGCGGTGCGCACCGCGCCGGACCGCGACTGGAGCGCACCGGTGCAGGTCAGCGCGGTCACCGACCGGGCGGACCGGCACCCCGACGTGGCCGTCGACGAAACGGGCGCCTTCGTCGCGATCTGGGAGAGCGGCGCACTGCAGAGTTCGGGCGCCAACCTCCAGTTGCGGGCGAGCCGTTCCACCGACGGGGGTGCCGCCTGGGCGCCGTTCGAGCAGGTCGCACCGGCGCCCGCGGCGATGAGCCAGCGGGCCGTGCTGAGCCGTGATCCGCACGGCCCGCTGCGCGCGGTCTGGTACGACTCGCGGTCGGCCGACTGGCGGTGGAAGGTGTACACCGCGACGCGCGACACGGCGTCGGGCTGGTCGCAGGCGAAGCAGGTCACGACGCGCGGGAACTGCACCTGGCCCGCGCTGGACCAGGGCACCGCCGTCTTCACCAGCGACCGTGCGGCACGGCGCGCCCAGCGTGACCGCACCCACCAGGTGTACGTGCTCGACCTGCGCTGAGGGCCCGGGCGGCGGGCACCGGGGGCCCGCGCCCTGCGCCCCGGCCCCGGCCCGAGCCCTTGCGCCGCGCCCCGGTGGGCGGTCTCCACCGGGGCGCGGCGGCGGCCGCGCTGCCGGTGGCCAGGACCACCTGCCGCAACCCGCCGCTCCGGTGGGTCAGGCAGGCGTGTCCCCCAACGCCCCGGGCCGCCCCCGGCTCTCCCCGGCCGAACCCGCCGGCCGACGCGGACACGGCACGGCACCCGGGACGGCGGCGGCCGCGCACAGGGGGCGGTACGTCCCGGAAGGCGGGGCGGCGCGGTCCATCGGGTGGGCCGGCGCGGCTGCGGAAGGCGGGGCGGCGCGGCCCCGTGAGCGGGCCGGTGCGCCCCGGGAACGGGCCATCGCCACACCCGGCCGAGGAAGTCGGCGATCACGCTATCCTCTAGGCCGCGCACCGGCTACCGTGACGAGCCGTAAGCGTGGCGCGACGGGCTGCTGCGGGCCGTTGCGGGTGACCCGGAGGAACTGCAGATCATGTACGGCATCGCCGCCGGGCCGAAACCCGTCGAGAGCCTACCGAACTGGCTGCCCGGGTACGAGCGTTCGGCGCCGGTGCGGGTCGGTGACGGCACGGCGGACCGGCCTCGGCCGGGCGCACGGGGGCACATCCCTGATCTCCGCCCGGTCGTGGCGGTACTGCCCCGGCCCCCGGTGCGCCAGAACTTCGTTCGGTACCGGCCCGCGCGGTCCGAGGCGCCGATGGGGGTGGTATGAGCACGGTTGCGACGCCGGACGACGTGCCGCCCCGGGCCCGCCCGCCCGCGTGCCGCGCCGACCCACCGCCCGGCTCCGGCCCCGGGTCCCCCACCGTGCCGGCGCGCCCTGCCCGGGGGCCCGCCGGGCCCCGCCGCCCGCCCGGCCCGTGCCCACCGGGCGCCGCGCACACCCGCGGCGGCGAACGGGTGCCCCGCCCCGTGCGTCCGGCACCGCGCACCGCGCACCGCCCCCCGCTCCGGATTCCCCGACGACGCGGTGCCCACCGCGCCCCCCCCACCTCTCCCCGACGCCGTGAGGATCTGATGGCCCCTCTGATACAGGACGTACTGCTGTGGGCGCCGACCGGCGGTCTCGTCGCCGTCGGCGCGGTCGCGCTGCGCTACGGCAGGAAGGCGGCGCGGCGCGGTGCGGTCCTCACGGCGCTGCGGGCCCGCACCGCCGAGGTCGAGCGGCGGGCCGCGGAGGCGGAGCGGCAGATCGCGGCGCGGGACGAGGAGGCCGCGCACCTCGCCGAGTCCAGGCTGCCCGCCCTCGTGTACGCACTCCAGGACGGTACCGGCGACCTCTCCTCCGCCGGCGACCTGCTCCACCGTGAGCTGGCCGGGACCGCCACCGGCAAGGCGTACCTGGCGGTGCTCGAACAGGTGGACTCCCTGACGGCGGCGGCCATCGAGCGGGCCGACGCGGCGTCGCGGGCCGCCGTGCAGGCCGTCACGCGCTCCGTGCAGGCCCTCGTCTACGAACAGCAGGCGGCCATCACCAGGCTGCTGGACACGGAGCACGACGAGCAGGTGCTTGAGCTGGTCCAGCCCATCGACCACACCGGCAACCAGCTCGCGCGGCGCCTTCAGATCCTCGGTGTGCTGACGGACATGTGGCCCGGCCGGCAGCGCGACGACGTGCCGCTGCTGGACGCGGTGCGCGGCGGTGTGTCCAGGATCAGGGACTTCCAGCGGATCAAGGTGCCGGGCGAGTCGGCGCACTGGGTCGTCGGCCGGTTCGTCGAGCCCGTCGTGCTCGCGGTCGCCGAGCTGCTGGACAACGCCGCCCGCCACAGCGCCCCCACGACACCGGTGGAGGTCAGCTTCCTGGAGGCCCACCAGGGCGTCAGCATCGAGATCCACGACGCCGGCCCCGGTATGGCACCCGAGGCCCGCGAACTGGCTGCGCGCCGTCTGGCCGGCAAGGATCCGGTCCGGTTCACCGAGCTGCGGGTCCCGCCGAGCTTCGGCCACCTCGGCGTCGGCCGGCTCGCCGCCAAGTACGGCTTCCGCGTCTCCGTCGACGAGGAGCACTCGGTGCACGGCGGCGTGCGTGCCGTGCTGCACCTGCCCCGGGCCCTGCTGACCTCGCCCCCTGCCGCCGAGGTCCCGGAGCCGGCCGCCGCGCGGCCCGCGGTGCCGCCTCCCTCGGCCGCGGCACCGTCGGCAGACCGGCCCGAGGAGGCGTACCCGGTGGCGGAGGACGGCCTGCCCATTCGCCGCCGTTCCGGCACCCGCAAGCCGCCGCCCACCCGGCCGGCCTCCGTGCCGCCGTCCCCCGGCTCCGGTCAGAGCCTCGCCGCGTTCGTCCGCGCCACCAAGTCCGCCCGTACTTCCGATGAGGAGACATCGTGACCAAGAACCCCGACGTGAGCTGGATCCTCGACGAACTCGTCAAGGCGCCGCACGCCCGGCACGCGGTGCTGCTGTCCGCCGACGGGCTGCAGCGGGCGGCCTCCGCGGGCGTCCACCAGGACATGGCCGACCGGGTCTCCGCCATCGCCTCCGGCATGCAGTCCCTCAGCCGCAACGGCAGCGACTTCGTCAGCGAGGGCAACACCGCCTGGCAGCAGACGATGGTGCAGTTCGAGGACGGTTTCCTCTTCGTCATCGCCGCCGCGGACGGGGCCTACCTGGTGGCCTCGGCGGGCCCCGAGGTGGACGTCTCGGCGTTCTCGTACGACATGGCCAAGATGGTGGAGCGCCTCGGGGCCGAACTCGCGGTCGCGCCGCGCCGGCCGCAGGCCGAGGGCGCATGAGCGCGGCACGGTCCGGCGGCGACCGCCTGGTGCGGACGTACGTGGTCACCGGTGGTCGGTCGCACGCCAGCCGCAACCACTTCGACCACATCACCCTCGTCTCCCTGTCCGACGCCGCCGGCCACCTCGGCCGTGCCCAGCTCACCCCCGAGCACGCCGAGATCCTCGACACGCTCACCCGCGGCGCCCAGTCGGTCGCCGAACTCGCCGCGCTGCTGCGCCTGCCGCTGAGCGTCGTCCGCATCCTGCTGGCCGACCTCATGGACTCCGGGCACATCACCACCGGGCCGCGCATCACGGAAACCCCCGAACACGACCGCCGCACGCTGCTGGAGGATGTCCTTGCCGGCCTTCGCCGCCTCTGAAGCCCCGCCGACCCTGCGCGGCGACGAGCGGACCGCGAAGATCCTCGTCGCCGGGCACTTCGGCGCCGGGAAGACCACGCTGGTCCACTGCCTGTCGCAGATCACGCCCGTCAGCACCGAGGAGGTGATGACGAGCGCGGCCGCCGGCATCGACAGCACCGATCTGCCGCACAAGACCACCACCACGGTGGCCATGGACTTCGGCCGCCTGTCCCTGACCGACGACCTCGTCCTGTACCTGTTCGGCGCGCCCGGCCAGCCCCGCTTCTACCCGGTACTCGAGGACCTCGCCGTCGGCGCGCTCGGCGCACTGGTCCTCGCGGACACCAGGCGCCTCGCCGACACCTACCCCATCCTCCAGCTCGTCGAGGACCTCGGCCTGCCCTACACCGTCGCCATCAACCGCTTCGACGGCGCACCCGCCGTGCCCGAGCAGCGGCTGCGCGAGGTCATGGACCTCGCCGCGCAGACACCGCTGGTGACGTGCGACGCCCGCGACCGGGCCAGTGCACGCGACGCGCTGATCGTCCTCGTCCGCCACCTGCTGACCCGCACGCCGGAGCCCGCCTCGTGACCGCACCGACCACGCCGACCGCACCGGCCGGGGCCGAGGGCCCGCTGCCGATCCACGGTGACGCCTTCAGCGCCGACCCGCACGCCACCTACGACCGGTTGCGCGCCCGGGGCCCGATCGTGCCGGTGGAGATCGCCCCCGGCGTGTACGGCTACCTCGCCGTCAGCTACCGGGCGGCCGTCTACCTGCTGCGGAACACGCCGGCCAGGTTCGCCAAGGACCCCGCGCACTGGGACGCGCTCCGCAAGGGCGAGGTGCCGGCCGACAGCCCGGCCCGGATGATGATGCAGCCGCGCGACAACGCGCTGTGGAAGGACGGCCCCGAGCACGCCCGGCTGCGCCGTGCGATCACCGCCGGCCTGGCGCGCGTCGACACCCATGCCCTGGTCGCGTCCGTGGCCCGGATCGCCGACTCGCTCATCGACGCCTTCGCCGGGGCGGGTGAGGCCGACCTGATCGCGCAGTACGCCGACCCGTTGCCCATGCTCACCGTGATCGAGATGTTCGGATGCCCACCAGAGCTCGGGCGGCGTATCGTCCACTCGGTGAGCCGCCTGTTCGACGCGGGCGCCGACGCGGCCCGGGCCAACGCCGACCTGGAGTCCGCCTGCCTGGAGCTGACCCGCCTCAGGAGGGAGCGGCCGGGCCGGGACGTCACCAGCCATCTGAGCGCGGCGGGCCTCACCGACGCGGAGATGGTGCAGACGATCCTGCTGGTCATCGGTGCCGCCGCGCCTCCCACCAGCAGCCACATCGGCCACGGCCTGCGGCGGGTGCTCACCGACCCGAGTTTCGCGGGCAGTGTCCACGACGGCGTCCGGCCGGTGTCCGACGCCCTTGAGGAAATCCTCTGGGAGAACCCTCCCATCCCCAACTACTGCCCGCTCTACGCGCTCGGCCGGCAGCAGTTCGAAGGCGTCCACCTCGCGCCCGGCTATCCCATCCTCGTCAGCTTCGCCGCCGCCAACGACGACCCCGCCCTGAAGGTCCCGCCGGCCGCCCGCCTCGGCAACCGCGGCCACCTCGGGTTCTCCGCCGGAGTGCACGCCTGCCCGGCCCCCGACCTCGCACGCCTCATCGCCGAGACCGCCCTGGAGCGGGTGCTCGACCGGCTCCCGGGACTCGACCTCGCCGTACCCGACGGACAGCTCCGCAACAAGCCCGGCACGTTCCTGTCCGGTCTGACCGCACTGCCCGTGATGTTCCACCCCGACACCAGACTGGCTGCGATCGGAAGGTGAACCGTCATGACCGCCACGCCACCGGACACCGGGTGCCCTTACCCGCTCGACGGATCCGGCACCGACATCCATGCCGAGGCCGCGGCGCTGCGGGCCCGCGGCCCGGCCGCCCGCGTACTGCTCCCCGGTGGGATCCCGGCCTGGTCGGTCACCGACCCGCAGCTCATCAGGCGCCTGCTCACCCACCCCGGCATATCCAAGGACGCCCACCGGCACTGGCCCGCGTACGTCCGCAAGGAGGTTCCCGAGGACTGGCCGCTGCGGATCTGGGTCGACGTCCGCAACGCCCTGTCCGCCTACGGCAGCGAGCACCGGCGCCTCCGCCGCCCGCTGGCCGCCGCGTTCAGCACCCGCCGCGTCCGCGCGCTGGCCCCGCGGATCGAGGAGATCACCAGGGACCTGCTCGACGAACTCTGCACCGCGGGGCCCGAGGAGGTGGTGGACCTGCGCGCGCGCTTCGCCTGGCGCCTTCCGCTCCTCGTCGTCAACAGTGTGCTCGGTGTCCCCGGCCACCTCCACGACGCCTTCCGCGACGCGATCGGCGACCTCTTCGCCACCGGCCTGCCGCCCGAGGAGGCGGCCGCCGCACCGGTGCGGGTGTACGCGCTCATCGACGAACTGCTGGCGCACAAGCGCGGGCACCCCGAGGACGACGTGACCTGTGCGCTCATCACCGCGCACACCGACGGCGAGCTGACCGTCCGGGAACTCGCCGACAGCCTCATGCTCCTCATCGGCGCCGGACACGAGACCACCGTCAACCTCCTCGACCACGCGACGGCCGGCCTCCTGAGCCACCCCGCCCAACTGGCCGCCGCCACCAGCGGCCGAACGGGCTGGGAGCAGGTCGTGGAGGAGGCACTGCGCCACCAGGCCCCGATCGCCACGATCATCCTCCGCTTCGCCGTCCACGACGTGGTCGACGAGCCCACCGGCCTGGTCTTCGCGCGCGGCGACGCCCTCGCGATCAACTTCGCGGCCGCCGGGCGCGACCCGGGGGTGCACGGCGGGGACGCCGACCGGTTCGACACCGCCCGCGCCACCGCCCGGGAGCACCTCGCGTTCGGCCACGGCCCGCACCTGTGCGTGGGCGCCGAACTCGCCCGTATCGAGGCGTGCATCGCACTCCGCGCCCTCTTCGCCCGCTTCCCCGACATGCGCCTGGCCGTCGGGCCCGCCGAGCTCCAGCCCCTGCCGAGCCTCATCTCCAACGGCCACCGGCGCCTGCCCGTCGTCCTCGGTGCCGCCGCCCGCTGAAACGTCGCACCACACGAGCGGACGATCGCCCTCCGCCGGCGCCCGGAGCGCTCCGGGCGCCGGCGGGCGTGCGTACCCCTCGCCGCGGCAGGCCGTCGGCGACGGCGTCCGGGGAGGGTGGGCCGAAGGGGGCGGGCAGGGCCACGAGGCCGGCGCGGGCCGTGGCCGTCCACGGCGAGAGGGGCCCAGCGGGCAGGCGGCGCACCCGCGGCCAGGGCGCCCGGCGGCACCACGACGGCGAGGACGAGCGATGCCCGGGCCCACGCCACCACGATCCAGATTCCCGCTTCGGGTACGCACCGTCAAGAGCGGCGTCCAACGGCACCGGCCACCCCTCTCCGGCCCGGGCCGCGGACCCGGCGACGCTGGTGACGGCCGTGCCGGCGGGACTACCGTGGGAGGCGAGCGCCGCCCGCCGCCCGCACTCCTCCCCCACCTCCTGGAGTCCGCCCGGTGCAGAAACCGTGCAGCAAGTCCAGCGAAGTCGTCGTCGTCGGATCCCTGGTGACGGACCGCAAGTTCTCCGCCGCGGGCGGCTACCGCTGCGGCCCGGAGGACGGCACGGTGTGGAGCGTCAGGCGGCACCCCGGCGGGGTCGGGCGCAATGTCGCGGTCAATCTGGCGCGCCTGGGCGCCCGGGCCGCCTTCGTGGGCCTGTCCGGGTTCGGTGCGGACGCCGGGGACCTGGAGGAGGAGCTGAGGGGTCTCGGTGTGCTCCTGCAGGTGCGGCGCATACCGGGGGGCGTGGGCCGGTTCTCGGTGTTCCTCGACGGCCGGGGGCGGCACATGGTGTCGCGGATCAGGCTCCCGGACCCCGCCGAGGGCAACGTCCTGTGCGGTGCGGAACTCGCCGGCCGCATCGCGGGCGCGGGCGCGGTCGTCGTCGAGGGCGGACTGGACGAACGGCTGCTCACCTGGGTGTCCCGGGTGGCACGGGAGCACACGACACCGCTGTGCGCCCTGCCCACCAGGATCGCCGACTTCGGCCCCCGCGCCCATCTGCTGCCCCTGTTCGACGTGCTGGTCCTCAACACCGCCGAGGCCGCGGCGCTGCTGGAGGGTGCGGGCGGCGCGCCGGGCGCGGTGGACGGGGCGGCGGAGGACGACGCCCGGCTGGGGCACGCCGGCGCACAGGCCCGCTCGCTGGTGCGGCGCGGTCCCCGGGTCGCCGTCGTCACGTGCGGTGCGGCGGGGGCCGCGGTCGCCTCCGCGGAGCGTTCCGCGCCGGTGCTCATGCCCGCACGGCCCGGTCACTGCCTGGACGACACGGGTGCCGGGGACGCGCTGGCCTCCGCCTTCGTCCTCGGCCTGGTACGCGGTTCCGGCAGCACGGCCGCACTCGCCGACGGCCTGAGGGCCGCCCAACTGACGGTGGGCTGCCGGCAGAGCACGTGCCGTGCGCTCCGGACCCTCGGGGCGGCGTGAAGGGGGACGGTGCGACGGGGACGGCGCGGGGGTCAGGACGCGGCGAACCGCGCCGTGCCGCCCACCCGGTGCGCGTACATGGTGATGCCGTCGGCGGCGAGCGCGGGCGCCACCACGTCGTCCGGGTAGGACGTCAGCCCCGCGTCGGTGAGGATCCGCAGATCCGTGGAGTGCAGGGGGATGTCGGCGGGGCGGGCCTGGATGATGCCCCCCACGTTGTCCCCTTCGAAGCCGGCGGGCACCTGCTGGGGGCGGTCGGCGAGGAAGGCGAACATCAGCAGGTGGTACTGGCCCTGCTCCCACTTGCCGGTGAACTCGTAGACGGCGAAGAGGGAGCAGTCCTGCACGCTGATGCCCGTCTCCTCGCGGGCCTCGCGGCGCGCCGCCGCCTCGGCCGGCTCCCCCGGCTCGATGCCGCCGCCGGGCAGCAGCCAGTTCCCCGCGTAGGGCCCGCCCAGTTGGCGGACGAACGTCACGGTGCCGTCGGGGCCCGGGACCACCATCAGCGCGGCGGGCAGGACTCGTTCGAAACGGTGCATCGTACTGTTGTCCTCAATTGTATTCGGTCGGCCGCCCCACCGGCCGGATCACCAGGGCCAGACCGATGCGTTCCCCCTCCACCTTGCCCTTGCGGTAGTACGGCTCGGTCTGCGTGGTGAAACCGTACGTGGCCAGTGCCTGGCCGGGGTTGGAGAGGTCGGGTCCGCACACGATCACCTTGGAGCGTACGTCGAAGGCCATCGCCTCGCGCACCAGTTCCCGGCTGGGTTCGTCGGACTCCAGGTACACCACGAACTCGCCCCGGGCCTCGATCGAGTAGCGCACGGACCTGATGGGGTAGCCGCGCTCCAGCAGGTGCGCGTACATCAGGTACTCGTTCTGGAAGCTCATCAGGGTCAGTCCCGACTCGCCGCCGGCCACGATGGTGGGGAACGGCGCGCCCGGTGTCGCGAAGACCCCGCCGACGGTCAGCACGTTGCTCTGCCGTGCCTCCGCGTAGTAGCCCTTGAACTCGCCGAACGGCCCTTCCGTCTCGTCCCGGTGCTGGACGAGACCCGTGAGGACGTGTGTCGCGTCGTCAGGTACGGGCGGGCTCCCGCCGGTGGTGACGGGGCGTCCCAGCAGCCGGGAGGCGATGTCGTAGTCGTCGCCCTCGGCGGGCAGGCGCGAGGCGGCCACGACGGCGATCGCCGGATCCGCGCCGAGGAAGATGGAGATCGGCATCGGTCGGCCGACCTCGCGCCACGCCAGCAGGTTGTGGTGCCCGTCGGTGCGCGGGTCGAGGAAGATCCGGGCTGCGGTGGGTCCGACCACCTGGATGCGGTAGTAGCCCATGTTGACGCCGCTGCCGTCGGGCATGGCCGTGACGCCCACTCCGGCGGTGATGTAGGGCCCGGCGTCCCCGGGGCGGTGCTGGAGCACCGGAAGGTCGTCCATGAGCCCGGGCAGCTCCCGGCGGCCGGCCGCCGCGGGGGTGCGCGCCGCGCGGCGGGGCACGGGCCCGGCCAGCCGGCCGGCCATCTCCGCCAGGTGGCGCTCCTCCGTCGTCGACAGCGCCGCGAGCAGCACGGCGCGCGGGTAGGGGTGGCAGAGCACCCGCTCGCCGGGCCGCTCGGCGATGTCGGTGAACACCACGGTGGGACGGGCGCCGTGGGCCTTCTCGATCTCCGCGAGGGTCCTGGCCACCTCGACCCGGCGGCTGAGGCGGGCGTCGTAGGTGTACAGCGGGACGGCGTCGTAGCAGGCGGGCAGGCCCAGCTCGGCGGCGCCCCGGGCCGGGCGGAGCCCGCTGCCGGCGAAGCGGTCGCGGCTGCCGGCCGATCTCGGCAACCGCTCCGACACGGTCATGGACCCACCCACAGCTCGGCGGGGAGCGGACGGCAGTTGTCCGTCGGTTCGCGTTCCGTCTCCCAGGGGAAGACGATCCAGTCGTCGATGACGACGGGGCAGTAGTCGGGTACGTAGCGGCAGCGGTGGTTGCGCACCAGGGCGGCGAAGCGCACGTCGCCGGCCGCCACGCCCACGTCGGCCAGCCGGCCGAGCACGGCGTCGGCCGTCGCTCCGGTGCCGACGATGTCGTCGACCACCAGGACGCGGGCGCCGGGACTCAGTTCCAGGGGTCTGGCGGTGTCCACGGCGGGCCGGCGCTTGGCGGCGTAGCGGCTGTCGTCCGTCGTGGTGCGCACCCGTATCGTCTCCATCACCGGGACGTCGAGCGCGCAGGTGAGGTAGCCGGCCGGGGCCAGCCCGCCGCGGGCCACGGCCAGGACGACATCGGGCCGGAACCCGTCGGCCCGCACCCGTGCGGCGATGCTGCCGACGATCTCGCCGTAGGAGGTCCAGTCCAGCAGGTAGGGGCCCTGCCTCGACCACATCCCACTCTGCTCGCCCGTCACGCCCGCTGCTCCCGCCGTGTCGGCACCCCGCGTCACTGTGCTGCTCCCGCCACCCGTGCGGCCGTTATCTGCTCGGAGCGCTCGCGGGCGTGCGGCACGTTCTCCGCCCGGCCCGCGCTGGTGACGCGGACGAACTCGGCGTTGTTCCGGAAGGCGTCGAGGTCGGCCGCTCCCGAGTAGCTCATCGCGGACTGCACGCCCCCGACGAGTTGGCGCAGGGTCCGCGTGAGCGGCCCGGACGCGGCGAACGTCACCTCCACCCCTTCCGGTACGTAGTCGTCGATCTCCTCCTGGGTGACCTTGCCGCCCGCGGCCATGCGGAGCGTCAGCTCCATGCCGAGCGAGGCGAACCCCCTGCTGACCTTGTAGGCGCGGCCGTCCCTGGTCACCGGCTCGGCCTCGCTCTCGTCGGCTCCGGCCAGCGCCGAGCCGAGCATCACCGCGTGGGCGCCGGCGGCGAGGGACTTGGCGATGTCGCCCGACTGCCGGATCCCGCCGTCGGCGATGATCCGCACGCCCAGCTCGGCGGCCGCCTCCGCGCAGTCGAGGACGGCCGTCAACTGCGGTACGCCGGTGCCCGCCACCAGCCGGGTGGTGCACACCCCGCCGGGTCCGATGCCGACCTTCACGGCACCGGCGCCGGCCTCGGCCAGATCGCGGACGCCGGCCGCGGTGGCCACGTTGCCCGCGATCAGCGGCACCTGCGGATAGTCGGACCGCAGTTCCTTGACGGCGTCGATGACCTGGTCGCTGTGGCCGTGTGCGACGTCGACCAGGAGGATGTCCACGCCGTGCCCGACGAGTTCCGCGGCACGCTCGCGCCAGTCCCCGGTCACCCCGACCGCGGCACCGACCAGCGGGCTGCCGTCGGCGGCCAGGCTGGCCCGGTCCTCGTCGGCACCGGGCCGTACGGCCTTGACGGCGTCCAACTGCGCGATCTGCTGCTCGGGGGTCTGCATCCGGTGCAGGATGCCGAGTCCTCCGCCCCGCGCCATCGCCACGGCCATCCGGTCCCCGGTGCACCACTGGGTGTTCGCCGAGATGATCGGCACCCGCAGCCTGATGCCGTCCAGCAGCTCCACGGAGGTGTCGGCCTGCCGCCGGCTGGTCAGGGAGGTCCGCTGCGGCGTCAGGAGGACGTCGTCGAAACTCAGCCCGGTACGCAGTGGTTGGACGATGCGCATGGGGGTCCCTTCAGTCCCTGAGTCCGCTGGTCAGCGCTATCAGCTCGCTGCGCATGGCGCTGTCCTGGAGTGCGCCGCGCCACACCGTCGTCGTCATCGTTGCGGGTGCCCTGATGCCGCGCATCGCCATGCAGAGGTGCTCCCCCTTGCCGATCACCGCCACGTCCGGCGACCCGGTGAGCTTCTCCACGTCGTCCGCGATCTCCTCGGAGAGCCGCTCCTGCGACTGGAGCTTGTGGGCGTGCCGCTGGGCGATCCGCGCGAACTTGCTGAGCCCGAGGATCTGCCCGTGCGGCAGGTAGCCGACGGTGAGCCGGCAGGAGAACGGCAGGAGGTGGTGCTCGCACAGGGACCAGACGCCGATCGCCGAGACGGCCACCAGATTGGCCCCGGTGGTCGTCTCGAAGACGGTGTCCATGGTGCCCGGCTCATAGCGGGTGAACTCGCGCCACCAGCGTGCGTAGCGCGCGGGCGTGTCCCGGAGGCCCTCTCGTTCCGGGTCCTCGCCTATGGCTACGAGCAGTTGGCGTGCCAGCAGTTCGATCGGGTCACGCACTTCCGGTTCTTGCGGTACGGCCACATCGCCACCCAGTCGCTCAGCTCTGCTGTCCATCAAAATCCACGCTCGCTTCCCCACGCATGGACGTGCAATCTGGTCGACAGATTCCACCTGCGTGCGACGACGGCATCCGCAAGTTCCCGGATGCTCACTCCGATCTCCTCGGCAGACTGCCCTCTCGGCATGATCCAGACGTCTTTGAGGCCGAATCGATCGACCAGGGCGGCGACCTCTTCGAGATCAGCCGCCTCACCGCAGACGAACTTGAACTCGGCAGCGGGCTGAGCCGCGAACTTGACCAGCACCTCCGGGACGATTCTGCGGTGTTCCACGACTCCCGAGTGGGACAGTTTGGGCGATACGTTGAACCGGGCGCCCGTCGCAATCAGCGAGTCCTCCGGAGATACAGTGCCGTTGGTCTCGAATTCGACGGCGATACCCCGATCACGCAATTCCGCCACCACGGGCAGAACCCTGCTCTGCTGACTCAGCGGTTCTCCGCCCGAGATCACGATCAGTCCGACCTCGAAGCCGAGCAGCCGCTCGGTGACCTCGGCGGCGGACATGACATGCAATTCATCGACGGGCCGATAGGCGATGCCCGTGTCGGACACCCCCTGCCAGTCCCAGGTGTACGGCGTGTCGCACCAGCGGCAGGTGAGATTGCAGCCGCCGAGCCGCAGGAACGCACATGACCTCCCAGCGGAGGGTCCTTCGCCCTGCACAGCGCTAGGTGGGGCCGAATATCTCGTTCACCACGAGTTTCGGATCCGCCACGTCACCACCTCCCTCGACTCCCTGTCGGCGCGCCGCCAGGCATCACGGCACCAGCGTGGGCGTTACTCGCCCGGGCGGTAGACCGCCCAGGTCTTCGGGGTCTCGGAGACCCGTACGGCCGTCAGCTCCGGAAAGGTCTCCGACCAGATGTCGTGCACCCACATGGCGATGTTCTCCGCGGACGGGTTCCGGCCGTCGAGCACATCGTTGAGGTTGCGGTGGTCCACCGTCTCATCAAGCCACTTCTTGAAAATAGACAGCTCGCCGTAATCCCTGACGAATCCGGGCCTGGTCAGGTCGGCCCGTTTCGCGGAGAGTTCAAGCACGATGACATAATTATGGCCGTGCAGTCGACTGCAGGGATGGTCGGGCGGCAAGTGGTCGAGCTGGTGGCTTGCCGAGAAGTGGAACTCCTTGGAAATTGAGAGCACGCCAGACCCGCTTTCCTTCTGTCGTGAACGAGAAGCACTCATGAGATCTGTTGAGCCCTTGGCCGAGCCCACCGTAGCAGCGCATCGGCAGACCCTCTCCAGCATGCGGCCACGACTCCGGCTCTGTTGCCCGGGTCCCAGGTGAATCAGCAGGTGCATTTCCTTCAAGCGCGCTTCTCCAAGAACTTTACCCCGCCCCTGCCCTTCGCAACACAGCCGTATCGCACCGCATCGGGTTCGCGACGCGAAACGGCTGCACGAACGGCGGCCGGCCGGGTCACCCGAACGATCCCGAACAGCTCCTGTCCGGCCGTTTCGCGGCGATCCGGGCGGCGTCGGCCGCATGCGTGGAGTGTTCGGGTTCGGCGCAAATGAACTCCTCTTCTGGTCAGTTCTCAGCCGTGCGTTCGCCCTCCGGACCTTCGCCACTGTCGTGGGCGATCCGCAACTCCGACGCGAACTCCTGCCAAAAGCGGCCGTAATCATCGGCGAGCGCGACCACCAAATCCCGGCAGTGCGGCGGCACGCACTCGACCAGCCGATTCCGCATCTCCTCGAACTGCGTACGCGTGTCGAACAGCCGCAACAGGGCCCGGCCGTTCTCCGTGAAACGGAGCGAGGGGTCTTTCCGCAGGACGTGCAGGTGGTTCGGGCCGCGGTCGCCGCCGTGCACCAGGCGCGGTCCCGCGGGCCGCATCGGCGTGACGTCCGCGACCCTGCTCACCACGCCGTCGGGGCCCGCCGCCTCGGCCGGCGCGACCTTCTTGCGCCGGCTGCGGGCGGGAACCGGGTCGTCTCCCGCCCGCAGGCGCTCACGGACGTCGTGGGCGGTGCTCACGGAGATTCCGGCCGCCTTGGCGACCTCGCGCAGCGACGCGCCGGGATGGGCCTCGATCATCTGGCCGGCCAGCCGCCGGCCCTCGGCGGCGTTCATCGCCCTGACCCGGCCGTCCGTGCCCATCCTGGTGTTCGACTGAGGAAGGTCCTCGGTCGAACGACGCCGGACGGCGGCGACGGTCTTCGGCGACAGACCGCTGACGCGCGCGATCGCGCGGTCCGACCACTGCGGGTGCGACTCCATGATCCGTGCCGCGGCCGCCGTACGGTCGGAGAGCGACAGGGGCAGGCCGTGGCGCACGTTGCTCTGCACGGCCAGCACGAAGGCGTCCGCCTCGGAGCCGTCGAAGAACCGTACTGCGATCTCCCGCCGGCCACGCGCCAGCGCGGCCTGGACCCGGTGCACCCCGTCGATGACCCGCATGGTGCGCCGGTGCACGAGTACCGGGGAGGTTTCCGCGTCCGACGCCAGCAGCAACTGGACGTGCCCCGGATCAACGCCGGTCAGACGCGGGGAACCCTCGATGGACAGCGAATCGATCGACACCGTGTGCAGGGCCGGTTCCTCAACCGGACACCCAGCACCTTCCTCGACGAGTGACACCGAGCCTCCATGACCTGGATGACGGACTCCACGAAACGGAGGATGGCATTCGGGTGTTCACAATCGATCGACATCGGATCTACCCCGCCGGGGAGCAGCACCGGACCCGCGGCCGTCCCGGGGTGCGGGCCGGTCTGCGCGGGGACGGCGCGCTGCTCCCTCCCGGTGCGTTCGAGCGGCGGGCCCGGGCCGCCGGAAGGTCAGACCGAGTAGCCGAGGGACCGGAGCTGGCCCCGGATCTCGTCGGTGAACGGCACCTGGTCGGGTTCCCGCAGCGCCGTGCGGTAGTCGTCGAGCATGGCGAACAGCTCGCTTCCGTCGGCGTCCGGATCGCGGTGCGGAATGCCGTCGGCGTCGAACCGCTCCACCCAGGACATGTCGGTCGGCGTGGTCTTCAGGAACCAGTCGCTGTAGTGGCGCGTCAGCCGGACGACGCGCTTGTCGTCCAGGTACGCCGCGTGCCCGACCAGGAAGTGCTGGAGCGGGCCCGGCGTGCTGCCGGAGAGCTGGCGCTTCTGGTAGGCGACGAAGTCGTTCAGCTCCGCGTTGTAGGACTCGGCGATGGCGGGCGCGTCGCCGTCCAGAGCCTCCGTGCCGCGCGCGACGGCGGCCAGCGAGCGGCCGTCGAAGACGCCGGTCGCGGCCGTGCGGATGCCCGCGAGGTCGAGCACGGTGGGGGCGACGTCGATGGTGCGGATCCGGTTGGTGTGCATACCGGGCTCGACGCCGTCGCCGGAGATGATCAGCGGCACCCTGAGCACCGGTTCCGCCATCGAGTTGAAGTGGCCGTTGGTGCGCTCGTCGAACGCCTCGCCGTGGTCGGCGAAGACCGCCAGCAGCATGCGCTTGCCGGCCGCGGCCATCCGCTCCCTCAGCCGCTCGACGAACGGCGCGAAGCGGTTCTCCAGGAAGTACTCGACACCTTCGAGGTAGAGCTGCATCAGCCGGTCGTACTCGCCCTGGGAGTGCATGTAGGCGGTGGCCCGCTTGTAGCTCACCAGCAGCTCGGTGTCCTCCGGGTTGCGGTGGCTCTCCACGAGCAGGTCGTTGAAGGGCAGCGACTCGGGGAGCCCCGCGGTCAGCTCGGCGACCTTCTGCCGGTAGTCGTCGCCGCCGAAGGTGAGGTTGTGGAAGCCGTACGGCACGTGCACGCCCCCGAAGTGGGCGCAGGCCAGGGTGGACTCCGAGTCGATGACCGCCTCGATGAAGGCGTCGTCGTCCTCCACGAGGTAGGTGTCCACGTCGCGGGTGAAGCCGAGTTGCGGGCCGAGGATGATCGGGAAGTCGGTCTTCAGGATGGTGCTGCGCCCTGCTCGGCGACCGTAGGTGAACACCGACGGCGCACGCAGCGAGCCGTTGTAGAACTCGTGGATGCCGTTGTGCAGGGGGTACTGACCGGTGAAGATGGCGCCGTGCGCCGCCGCCGTGTACGGCGCGGCGCTGATCATGTTGGGGAAATAGGCACCGCCGCGTGCAAGGTCGTCAAGTACCGTGGTGCGTACGGGGTGAACGTCCTTGTGGTCGTGCGGCCACAGCGGATTCGGGTGGACGGAAAGGGCATCGCTGCGCAGCGTGTCGAGGGAAATCAGCACAACGTGGTCGTAGTGGCTTTCGTTGCCCACGGTAGTCCCTTCTCTGGCCCATAACCTTCGTCATGGCGCAAGGCATGACAAAACGTTCGAACCGATTGAGCTCGGTCGAGCGGGGGTCGATGGTGCTTCCGGTCTTTCGACGACAGGTCGGTTGCGCGCCGTCCAATGGACGGTCGCGTCGTACGGCGGGACCTTCAGACGGGAAATGCTCCGGCGCACGCCGATGGTACGCCCGTCACCCGTCGTTCGGTCGCCGTCGGCAATCTTGCCGCAGGACGGGCGAACCTGTCGCGAGATGCAGGTTCGGGGTATGTTGATGTGACGTTATGGACGGGCTGTGGCAGATCGGGGCTTCTCGTCGCCCTCCGCCGCCCGACGAAGCGGCTGCCCGCCCCGCACCACCACGGTTGACCGGCAATCCGCTTGTGCCCGCAGAGTCTTGTCGTTAACGTGCATGATCGTCCGTCCACCACGGTACGAATGGGACTCAAAAGCGTGCGGAGCATCGAAAGCCGAGTACCCCGTTTCTTCGACATCCTGGACGACGAGTCCCGAACGCTGCGCCGGCTGGAAGCCTGCTTCATTTCGACCGCGGAGTCATTCGGTTTCAGGGAGATCCGCACGGCGGCCGTGGAGGTCCGCGACCGGTACCTCGCGGCGACCAGGGTCCATCCGAGCCGGATCTTCGAGGTGCACCGGCCGAAGGAGGGGTCCAGGTTCGTCCTGCAGGCCGATCTGGCCATGGGGATGTCGCGGTTCGTCGCCGACCTGCCCTCCCCCACCCCCCTCAAACTGGCCCAGGTCTCGTCGGTCTTCCGGGACCGACAGCTCGACGTCCCGGGATGGCGGCGGCAGTTCGACCATGCCGTGCTCGGTACCTGGGGGCTGCCCTCCCCGCACGCCGACGCCGAGATCCTGACGACCGCGCACGAGATGCTGGCTCAGGTCCCGGGTGTCGACGTGGCCTTCATCCAGTTCGCCAACGCCCATGTGTTCGCGCGGCTGGCACCGGATCTCGCCCAGGAGATCCGTTTCAGCGGCAAGGACATCGAGGGCCTGCTCGCCGGCACCTCGCTCACCACCCGGGACCGGGAGCTGGTCACCGCCCTGTTCAGGCGCGGACGCATGCCGCTCGCCGAGTTCCGGGCCTCGATCGCACCCGTTGAGGATGCCCGGGTGCGTGAGGAGGCCGCCGCCCTGCTGGCGACGGCCGCCGAGACGGCGGAGGCGCTGCCCGGGCTTCCGATGTACGTGAACCTGGCCGACCTGCACGGCACCGGGCACTACTCGGGCGTGACCTACCAGATGTTCCTCACCGCCCCGGGCCGCGCCGAGCCCTTCTCCATGATCGACGGCGGCCGGATCGACCACCTGTGCAGGGCGTTCAACAGCCGTGACGTGCCCGCGGCCTGTCTGGGCATCAGCCTGACCGTCCTCGCGAACCTCTGTCCGGCCGAGCCGCCGCAGCGCAAGGTGATCCTGCTCGTGGAGTGCCCGGCGGGCACCGCGGGACCAGCGGACTGCGGGAGCGCCGACGCCGCCGCGGACTCCGGGAGCGCCGACACCGCCCCGGGCGCCGGTCCGCAGCGGTCGGTGGCCGGCGACATCCGTTCCGCGCTCCGCGACCACGGCGTGCAGAGCTCCGTGATGCGGCTCCCGCGCCGCAAGTGGTCGGCGGTCTTCAAGAGCGAGTTCTACGCCGGCCACGGGTTCGTCCTCGTCGAAGGCGACCGGATCACCGTCCGGCACCCCGACGCGGACGAGCGGCAGGCGATCCAGGAGTTGCTCAGCAGCCACCAGAGCGGCACCTGGGTGCTGAAGGTGTGAGGCGGGCACCTCGGCAGGCGCAGGCACCCGCTGCACCGCGGCCCCCCACCCCTCCCCCTCCTCCGTGCGCTCCCCGGCACGCCCCGTTCACCGGGCGCCCCCTCCTCCCCCTCCGTACCACCCCACACGAAAAGGCCGTTCATCATGCCCATGCCCATAAACCGCAGTGTCCGGCAGACCGAGTCCTCGCCCGCCTGGTCCCGCCGACGGCTGTTGCGCGCGGCCGGTGCCACGGGGGCCGCCGCCCTCGGCGCTCCCCTGCTCGCCGCGTGCAGCGACAGCACCGGCGCGGCCAAGGGCTCCCCGTCGACGGACCACGTGCGGGTGGCGCTCGGCTGGCTCAAGGACGTGGGGTTCGCCGGCTTCTTCATCGCGGACTCGGCCGGCTACTACGCGAAGGAGAACCTCACCGTCGAGTTCGAGGCGGGGGGCCCGAACACCCCCGACTCCACCTCGCTGCTCGCCAACGGCCAGGCCGACATCGGTGTGCACGCCAACATGCAGGTCCTCCTCCAGGCGATCGCGAAGGGGAACGACTTCGTGACCATCGGGTCCGGGTTCCAGACGAACCCGGGCGGGCTGCTCTCGCTCGCGTCCGACCCGGTGCGCGAGCCCCGCGATCTCGTCGGTGCCAAGATCTTGGCCCAGCAGGGCTCGAAACCGCAGGTCAACGCCCTCTTCAAACTCGCGGGGCTGAAGCCGGACTACCAGTTCATCCCGATCGGCTTCGATGTGGAAGCGCTCGTCGAGAAGCAGGGCAAGGTCATGACCTGCTACGTCACGAGCGAGCCGATCGCGCTGGAGTCCAAGTACAAGATGAAGAAGGACAAGGACTACGTGGCGGTCACCTACGAGTCACTGGGCATGCCCGCCTACGCGACCATCGTCTACTGCAAGCGCTCGTTCCTGCGGCAGCGCAGGGACGTGATGGAGCGCTTCATGCGCGCCACCCTGCGCGGCTGGCAGGAGAACGCCAAGGACCCCGCGCGTGCGGCGCACCTGGTGGTCGAGAAGTACGGCGCCGACACCGGCCTTGAGCTCAATCGGGAGATCCGGGAGAACCAGATCCAGATACCTTTCATGCAGAGCGCCCTGACACGCGAGAAGGGCATGTTCCGCATGGACGCGAAGCGGCTGGGCGGGCCCATGTACGCCGGCCTGCGCGCGGCGGGCGTCAAGGACCTGCCCGACGCGGACAGGATCGTCGACAACAGCGTGCTGGACGCGGTCTACCACGGGCGGACACACGTGTAACCGCCACCGGCCCCGGCGTTCGGCCCCCGGCGTTCGGCCCCGGGCCGGACGCGGCGGGGCCCGGATCTCCTGGTCCCGCCGGCCGTTGCCTCCCTGCGGGAAAGCTGTGTCCTGTGCGGCGGAACCGAGCACTTACGGCACGATAATTATGCGCGATAAGGCAGAATCCCACAGGGGACGGCACCGGCGGTCAAACGTTCTCGCCGACCGGCTGCACGAGTAGAAGTCGACCGCCGACCGGATCGTATGCGCGGTCGAACCCCGGGGTTTTGCGCCCGGTGCCGCGAGCACGCGTCACGACGATGTGATGAAGGCGAACGCCACCGGAAAGTCCCGGCTGTACCGACACCTTCCAGACAGGAACTCCTCGGCCGGTTCACCGTAAGCGGACGTGCCGCACACGTTCCCGAATTCCGCACACACCCCCGTACGGCAGGGCTCGAAGGAAAGGGCCGGTACGGCGGCGCGGCGCCGGCGCGCGCACGGGCCCGCCCCGGCGCGCAGCGCCCGGGTGCCCGGTGGGCCGACGGGCGGGTGCGCGGCGACCCGCCGGCGAACGCGCAGGCCGGCCACCCGAGGAGGCGCGGCCCGCGTCCGCCGTCCGGCGGGCGCTCCTGGTCGCGCCCACTTGCCGACCCGGCGGGCGCAGCGCCGCTCGGCCAAGGGGTTCGGCCGGCTCGGGCATCCACCGCGCCGACCGGCCGGAGCCCTCCGCCCGGGGAAGTGGCCGCGCACTCCTCGGGCCAGCGTGAAAACACATTGCCGTACGTGAGGTTTTTTCCCGAAACGGCCGGGTGGCACCCGGTGGGCGCACCCGGTAATCGCTGAATTCCCGCCACCGGCGCACAAGAAGAAACGGGGCGTTGCGGACCGACCGGGCCCATTGCCAGGGCAGGGCGTTCCCCCGGCGTTCCGTCGACCGGTTATTACCCGGCCGGGTGATGATCCTGAACTGGTCGCGCCGACCCTCGTCTCGATAACCTGGATTTCGTGGGGGTGCAGAGAGGCAAGGAAGAAACCGCACGGCTGACGGCGCGCGGAAGGGTCACGAGGACGCGGATCGTCGAGACGGCCGCGGAACTCATGCGGGTGAAAGGCGTGAACGCCACCACCCTCGATGAGGTCAGGGCGGCCAGTGGCACGAGCAAGTCGCAGCTCTACCGCCACTTCCCCGACAGGGATGCCCTGGTCCACGAGGTCGTCGAGTTCCAGGCGAGCAAGCGCCTGGACGACCAGCGGCGCCTTCTGCGGCGCCTCGACTCCATCCGCGGGCTCGAACGGTGGCGGGACGCGATCGTCGGCCACACGGCCCTGCACGGCGGCGCCTACGGCTGCCCGATGGGATCGCTGGCCAACGAGCTGGCCGACCACGACGACGACGCGCGCTCCGCCCTCGCGGAGTTCTTCGAGGACTGGGAGGAACTGCTCCACTCGGGCCTCGAACGCATGCGGCACAACGGCGAACTCCGGCCGGACGCCGATCCCCGCGCACTGGCCACCGCGCTCATGGCCGCCGTGCAGGGCGGATACGTGCTGGCCCGTACGACGCGTGACGCCTCGCCCATGAGGACCGCGCTGAACATGGCCATCGCCCACGTCAGGACGTTCACCCCGAAGGTCTGACGCCGCGCTCGGCCGGGCGGTTCGGGACGGGGCCGCCCGTCCTGCACGTCGATATGGTTGCCAAGGCCGTGCGGGGCCCTCGTGTGCCGCACACGCGCTGGAGACACCGCCGACACCACCGACACCGCGGGCGTCGCACACGGAAACACCGCGGTCCCGCCCCCACGCCCTCGGCCCGGCCCGCCCGTGGCGCAGTTGAACGGCCGTGCGGGCACCACGCCTCTCCTGCCCGCGTCGGTGCGCGTCTCAAACATAGACCGCATGGTCCTGTTTACCTGTTCCCCTCGGGGTGCACCACGATATGGTGCGGATGTTCTGGCTGCTCTTCAGTGTGATGGTGGGCAATCATGCGCAACGGCAACCGACTGCTGTATGGACGATGTAGTTCTGTTCCGAAGGCGGTATAGAACGTTGTGTGCGGACGTGCGTTTCTCGCTGCTCGGCCCGCTTCGCGTGTTCAGGGGCCAGATCGAGGTCGGCCCCGGCCAGCCCCGCCAGCGTGCGGTGCTCGCCTCGCTCCTGCTGCGCGGCGGGGCGCCGGTGGACCTGCCGGAGCTGGTCGACGACGTGTGGGGCGAGGACGCGCCGTCCTCGGCCGTCGGCTCCATCCGCACGTACATCTACCGGCTCAGGCAGATGCTCGGCAAAGAGGGCGCCGGCCGTCTGCGCCTGGTGGGCGGCGGGTACTCGCTGGCCTTCGAGCCGGACGCCCTCGACCTGAACAGGTTCAGGCGCCTGATGTCCGAGGCCAGGGCCGCCCGCGGCGCCGGTGATCTGGACGCGGCGGCGACCGGGTTCGCCAGGGCGACGGGGTTATGGCGGGGGGCGGCGCTGTCCGGCGTGCCCGGGCCGCACGCCGAGGTCCAGCGCGGCGCGCTGAGCGAGCTGTGGCTCGCGTCCATCGAGGAGCGGCTCGCCTGCGACGTCGAGCGGGGCCTGTACGTCGAGGCGGCCGCCGAACTCTCCGCCCTGGTGCGGGCGCATCCGTCGCGGGAGCGCTTCTGCGAGCTGCTGATGACCGCGTTGCACGGCGCGGGCCGGCAGACGGAGGCACTCGCCGCGTTCCACACGGTGAGCCACAGGCTCCAGCAGCAGTTGGGCGTCGGCCCGTCCGCGAACCTGCGGCGCCTGCACGAACTCATCCTCACCGACGGGCTCACCGCGGCACCCGCGCACGACCGCAACCGCGCGCCGGGCGGCCGCCGCGGCGAACCCGCCATCCGCTCCCAGCTCCCGGCCGACCTTCCCCACTTAACCGGCCGGGAGGAGGAGCTGGACTGGATGGAGTACCTGATCGACCGCAGGTCGTCCGCGCGGACGATGGTGACGATCGTCCTCGGCGGGATGGCGGGAGTGGGCAAGACGGCCCTCGCCGTCCGGCTGGCACACCGCCTCGCCGACCGGTTCCCCGACGGACAGCTCTACGCCGACCTGCGCGGCTTCGGCTTCGGCGGCGACGCCCGCGAGCCGACGAGCGTACTGGCGGACTTCCTGGTGAGCCTCGGGATCCGCCAGGAGTCGATCCCGGCCGGCGTCCGCGCCCGTTCGGCGCTCTTCCGCGAACTCGTCGCCGACCGCAGGCTGCTCGTGGTGCTGGACGACGCGCGCAGCTCCGAGCAGGTGCGCGACCTGCTGCCGGGGGCGAGCGGCTGCGCCGTGATCGTCACCAGCCGCCGGCACCTGCCCGCACTCGTCACCACCCACCAGGCCGTCCCGGTGACGCTCGCGCCGCTCGGCAACGCCGAGGCGCGCAGCATGCTCGCCCAGCGGCTCGGCGGCTCACGCGCGGCCGCCGAGCCCGCCGCCGCCGACGAGATCGTACGGCTCTGCGGGGGCCTGCCCCTCGCCCTCGCCGTGCTGGGGGCCAGGACCGCCTACCGCCCCGCGCTCTCCCTGAACGACATCCTCTGCGCCCTGCGCTCCGGCCCCAGCCGCTTCGACGCGCTGGGCAGGGACTGCGAGCCGGGGACCAGCGTCCGTGCCGCCCTGGCACGCTCCTACGACGCCCTCGACGCCCGGGCCCAGGGGCTCTTCAGACTGCTCGGCACACACCCGGGGCCGGCCTTCACCGCCACCTCGGCGGCCGCGCTCGCCGCACTGCCCCTCAAGGAGACCAGGGACCTCCTCGACCGGCTCTCCGCCGCCCACATGGTGGCGGAGAGCCGGACCGACCGGTACCACCTGCACGAACTGCTGCGCGTCTACGCCCTCGAACTCGCCGTGGAGCACGAGCCGGAGTCCATCCGCACCACCGCGCTGCGCCAGCTCGCCCACCACTACCTGTACGTCGCCACCGAGCTCAACTCCGCGGCGGCCGGCGCCGCCGCGGCCTGGCTGGCCACCGAGGCCGAGACGCTGGCCGACCTGGACCGGCGGCTGCGCGAAAGCCACCACCAGGACATGGCCGACCGGCTCGACAAGGCGCTGGGGAAGCTGCGGGGGCCGGCCGGCCCGCACCCGGGAGCGCCCGGGGCCCCACCGCCAGGATCCGGGTCCCCGTCCCGCGCACCGTGGCACAGCGCGCTGCTCCAGGGATTCGCGGATCACCCGCCGCGCGGACGCTGACAAGCGGCGCATGCCGGGCGCCGCCGCCGCGGGCAGCGCACCGACCACGGCACCGGTGGCCGCACACCGCTCCCCCGGCCCTCAAACCCCTGCGGCTACCGTCCGCCCCCTCCGCACCCGGAACGCCCCCTCCCAGAACTCGGGGACCGAACATGCGCGCGGAACCGCGTGCCATGCTGGCGGTGTGCGTACACCGATGGGCACGGACGAGCAGGCAGGAAGAGCGGCCGGGCTGTTCATAGAGGCTCGGGGGGTCAGGGTGCGGACGCGGGCCGCACGGGAGGTGCTGTGCGGGATAACCCTCAGGGCCGGACCCGGTGAGCTGACCGTGATAGCGGGCAGCAGCGGGGCGGGGAAGACCGTCCTGCTGGAGACGCTGGCCGGGATACGCGAGCCCGCCGAGGGGCGGGTGCTGTACGACGGTGCGCAACCCCGCGGGCTGCGTGCCACGCTCGGCTTCGTACCGCAGGACGACATCATCCACCGGCAGTTGCCGGTGGCGCGGACCCTGGAGTACGCGGCCCGGTTGCGCATGCCGGCCGGCACACCGCCCGCGGCGGTGGACGCGGCCGTGGCGCGGGTGCTCGCGGCGCTCGGTCTGGTCGAGCGGGCGCGGCAGCCGGTCGGGTCGCTGAGCGGTGGGGAGCGCAAGCGGGTCAGTGTCGCGGTCGAGTTGCTCACCAGGCCCGGCGTGCTCTTCCTGGACGAGCCGACGTCGGGCCTCGACCCGGCCGCGGGTGCCGAGCTGATGTCGGTCCTGCGGGAGGTCGCAGCGGCGGGCACGACCGTCGTCCTGACCACCCACACGCCGTCCGACCTGCTCCGCGGCGATCAGGTGGTCTTCCTGTCGCCGGACGGTGCAGCGGTCTACACGGGGCCTCCCGAGGGACTGTGCGCGGCCCTGGGCGTCGGGACGGTCGAGGACGCCTACCGTGCAGCCGCGGACCCGGCACGGACCGCCCCGGCCCGGCACGGATCCGGACACGGCCAGGACCGCACCGGGGCGGGGCATGGGCCGGCCGGCCCGCTCGCGGGCGCGGCCCGGCGCGGCGGCCCGGCGGGCAGCACGCGGCGGGCCGCCGGACTCGGCCCGGGGCGGCAGTGGGCCCTGCTCACCCGGCGCCATGCCGAGATACTGCTCCGCGACCGCCTCACCCTGGCCGTGCTGGCCGGGTCGCCGGTGATGATCGTGGCGATGTTCGCCGTGCTGTTCCGGCCCGGCGCCTTCGACCCGCAGGCGCCCAACCCCGGCACGTCCGCGATGATCCTCTTCTGGATCGCCTTCGGCGGGTTCTTCTTCGGTCTGACCTACGGACTCCTCCAGATCTGCACCGAGCTGCCGGTGGTGCGCAGGGAGCGTCTCACGGTGCTCCGGGTGGGCCCGTACGTGCTGTCGAAGCTCACCGTGCTGCTGCCGGTGCTCGCGGCGGCCGACGCGCTGCTGCTCGCGGTGCTGAGGGCGCTGGACCGGTTGCCGGCCGGGGGCTGGAGCGTGTACGGGTCCCTGTTCACGACCACCCTGCTGTCCTCGGCCGCCGCACTGGCGCTGGGGCTGCTCGCCTCCGCCGCGGTGTCCGCGCCCGGCCAGGCCACGTTGCTGCTGCCGATGCTCTGCTTCCCCCAGGTGCTGTTCTCCGGAGCGTTCGTGCCCGTCCCGCAGATGGCGTGGCCGGGCACGGCGCTCAGCTACGCCATGACGAACCGCTGGGCCTACGAGGCGCTCGGCAGCGGTGTCGGGCTCGAAGGGCTGTGGGCGCACGGCGGGGCGCCGCTCGGCCCGCCGCTGCTGGCCGCCTACGGCGACAGCTTCGGCCGCCCCGCCGCACTGGGCTGGCTGGTGCTGGCCGGTTTCACCCTCGTCCTCCTCGCGGGGACGTGGGCGGTGCTGCTCCGCAGGTGCCGCAGGGCGGACCGGGCCTGACGCCGTACGCGGCGGGCCGGGTCCCGGGTCCGGCCGGGCCGCGGCGGTCAGCAGCGCAGCCGCGGCGGCAGGCCCGCGGTGTCCGGGCTCCGGTCCCGGTAGGTGTCCCCGGCGAACTCCAGGAACGTCTCGACGTCGCGGAGGTTGGACGACACCCCCACCGACACCCGCACCGCACCCCCGGACGGCAGGTCGAGCCGGGACAGGTAGTCGTCGATGGTGCCGGGCCTGCCCCGCACGGCGCGGCGCAGCGCGGCCATCCCGATGCCGAACGCCGCCTCCCCGGCGCCCGGGTTGCAGAAGCAGCCGGTCCGCAGCGAGATGTTGCGCGCGGCACCGTCCCGGCTCACGATCCGCTCGTCGACGATCCGTCCCAGCGGGTCGAGGAAGTTGAGGGCGACGGTGCCGCCGCGCCGCTCGGTGCCCGCGGGTCCGTAGAGGCGGACCATCGGCGCGCCGCAGGTGTGCCTCAGCTCCCGCAGCCCGCGCAGCAGCCGGCCGGTGAGGGCCCTGACGTGCTCGTGCACCGCGTCCACACCGATGCCGCCGATCCAGTCGAGGCCGACCTGCACGTCCGGGATGCTGAGGAAGTTGAGCGTGCCGTCCTCGAAGGCCGACTCGTCGTCCGCCATGCGGTGCCACTGCCCCTGGGCGCTGACGACGTGGATGGTGCCGCCGGCGAACCACGGCCGGTTCAGCCGCGCCAGCGCCGCCCGCCGCGCGATCAGGCAGCCGACGCCGGTGGGGTAGCCGAACACCTTGTACCAACTGACGGCCACGAAGTCGGGGTGCACCGCACCGAGGTCGAGCCGGTTGGCGGGGACGTAGGCGGCGGCGTCGAGCAGCACGTCGTACCCGAGGGAGTGCGCCGCGTCGATCCACTCCAGGGGGTGCTGCACACCGCTGAAGTTGCTCTGCGCCGGGTAGGCGAACAGGCCGGCGGGGGCGGTGCCCGCGCGGGGGCGCCGGCGCCTCGCGTCGGCCAGGGCGGTGTGCAGGGCGCCGTCGGACAACCGCAGATCGGGGGTGTCCAGCGGTACGTAGACCGTCCTCGCGCCCCGCACCCGCGCGTACTCCCGCAGGCCGTTGACGGAGTTGTGGTTGTCCAGGGGCAGGACGAGCCGGCGCCGGCGTCCGAACGGGTAGCCCTCGCCGACGAGCCGCATGGCGCCGGTGGCGTTCGGGGTGAAGACGACGGCGTACTGCTGCGGGTCGGCGTTGAAGTGCCGCAGCACCGCGCGCCTGGCCCCGGTGAGGAGCTGTTCGGACGCCGCCGAGGTGGGGTTCTCGGAGTGCGGGTTGCCGTAGCAGCCGGAGGATATTCGCTCCGCCTGCCTCGCCAACTGGGATCTCGCGGGAAGACCTGCGCCGGTGTGGTCGAGGTACACATGGCGGTTCTCGTCCAGATAACCGTATTCGGTCGCACGCAGGCGGGCTAAAGTCAGATTGTCGCACACATACCCACCGTATGGCCCGGTAATGATCGTTAACGGGCACATTGCACCATCGCGCCCCCCTATTCCGGCGAACGGCTCGTGGTGGGGTGGGGTCGGCCGGGGTGTGCGGGGCCGGTGGCTGCGCGCCCGCGGGCCCACCGGCTCACGCCCCGGCCCGCCCGCGGCAGCCCCGCCCGCGCCCCCGGCCCGCCCGCGCCCGTCGTGCCCGCGGCCCCGGGCACAGGCCGTCGCGCGCGGTGCTGCATGATGCACACATGACTCAGGACGGTGTGCACGCCCGTACCCGCAGGTCCCTCGCGGCCGTGGGTGCGCTGGTCGCCCTGCTGGCCGGGTGCGGCCACCCCACCGGCTCCCCCGCCTCCGCGCGCGACGGCTCCGGCACCGGAGCCCGCGGCGGCATCCACGTCGGTGCGAACGGCGTCGACCTGCGCATCACCCGCCCGGTGGCGCACCTCGACGCCTCGGGTTCCGGCATGCTGTCCATGACGGTGGCGAACTCGGGCAGCGTGGCGGAGCATCTGGACATGGTGGGCACCCCGGGCGGCGGGCGCGGCACCCTCGTCGGCGGTGGCGGCAGGGCGAGCGGGGCCATGACCGGCGGCGGCGTCCAGATCCTGCCGGGCGGCAGCACCGGCTTCGGCGCGGACCACGGGCCGCGGATACGCGTCGCCCACGTGCACGGCGTCACCGCGGGCCGGACGCTGCCCGTCGTCCTGGAGTTCGGGGTCGTGGGGCTGGTGCACATGCAGGCTCAGGTGTCCCGGGGCTGAGGCCGGGCGCGGGCCGGGGCGGCCCGCCGGGCCTCACGCCCCCGTCGGCGCGGTCCTCGGCACGGCCCGGGTGAGCGGGAGGTCCGGCTGTTCCGCGTAGCTGCGCAGCACGGCGACGTAGTCCTCCAGGAACGCCCTGGTCCACGGGGCGCCGTGGTGGCGGGCGTCCGTGCGGACCTCGGCCAGGGCGGTGTCACCGGCGTCGCGGACGAGGAGCCGGATGCCACCGCGCGGTACCTCGTTGCGCGGGATGCGGATGGCATCGACGGTGAGCCCGCCGTACCGCATGCTCCTGGCGGTGCTGACCTGCGACACGTCGAAGTTCGCGTACCGCGGGCCATGGCTCAGCGGCGCGGTGTGCCGGATGCCGTAGCGCGGCGGGTCGATCTCCTTGGTCATCAGGGCGCAGGGCAGTGCCTGGTGCCCGAGCGCCCCGAAGATGGTCGTGGTCTCCCGCCGGACGGCCTCCGCCAGGCTGGGGTCCCCCGAGAGGTCGGTGCGCAGGACGCACGGTGTGGCGAAGTAGCCCACCGCACGACGCAGTTGCGGATGGTTGCGGTTGGCCAGCGACGCCGTGACGGCGACGTCGGCGGCGCGCTCCTCCGGCAGGCCGAGCCGCAGCCGCCACTCCCGCATGGTGATCTTCAGGGCGGCCGAGCAGGCGGCGGCGAAGGTGGCTCGCTGGCTGCGGACGGAGCGCCCGATGCCCTCGTACAGGGTGCGGTCGATGGTGAAGCGCTCCACCCGCAGCCGGGCGGGCTCGGTGCCCGTGGACCGCGGGTCGTGCAGCAGGTGATCGGGCAGCGTTCCCACGCCGTCCAGCTTGCGGCGCCAGTACGCCAGCAGCCGCTCCAGGTCCCTGCCCCGCAGGAAGCACCGCTCCGAGTAGGCGTAGTCGAGGAACCCGTAGGGCAGCTCGGGCAGCGCGTCCGACGCGGAGCCGTCCGCCTCGTACAGCGCGAACAGGTCCTCGGTGAGGATGCGGCAGGACTCGCCGTCGGCGATGACGTGGTCGAGGACGAAACCGGTGTAGTGCCGGGTCGGCGAGACGCGGATGCACAGCAGCCTGACGAGCGGGCCCCGCGCCAGGTCGAACGGCTCCTCCGCGGCGTCGGCGATCAGCCGGTGCGCGGCCGCCTCGGCGCCTGCCGGGTCGTCCTCGACGTGCAGCACGCGGAAGTCCACCTCCTCGGGCGGGCGCAGGACCACCGCGAGGGGCTGCCCCGGCCGGCCGGGGAAGGTGAGGCGCAGGGCGTCGTGCCTGTGCTGGAGTGCGACGAACGCGGCGCGCAGGCGCGCCGGGTCCAGGGGGCCCTCGATGTCGCACCCGGAGACGAGGACGTTGTTGAGGACGTGCGTGGCACGGCCGTTGACGAGGCGTTCCTCCTGCGTGTACGTCGCCAGCGGGGTGGCCTCGGGATCCGCCTGGCGCAGCTTCATGCGGAGCATAGGGATTCCTCGTCCTCGGCAAGGGCGGCCGCCAGGTCACGCGGCCGTGACCTGGCGTCGAGCAGTGCGCGGTGCAGGGGTTCGAGGCGCGCGGCGTCGAACCCGTCGGCGCGCCACTGTTCGAAGTCGATGGCGAACCCCAGGTCCTTCCAGAGCCGGGCGTTCTCCCCCTCGTGCGCTCCGACCGGCTCCAGGAGGACCAGCGGGGTCGCCGACCAGAGGCTGTCGAGCATGGTGCCGCCGCCGGGCTTGCTCACCGCGGCACGCGCCTCGCGCATCAGGTCGAAGGCGGTGTGGTGGGTGCGCCCGCGCCGGTAGGTGAGCACGTCGGGCGACTGGCCTGGGGCGATACGGGCCAGCGGCGGGTAGCCGTCGTCGTGCCAGGGGTGCCAGTCGGGCTCGATCAGGAAGCAGCGGGCCCAGGGCACGGCGGGGTCCCGCTCGTGGATGACGAGGTCGAGGAGGTGGCCCGCCTGCGCGAGCTGCTGCCCGCGCTCCTGGTAGGTGCCCATGCCCCAGCCGCCGCCGTGCACCAGGAGCCGGCCGGTGCGCTGCCCCCAGGGGACGGGCGGCCTGGTGTCGACGGGGATCGTCCACGGCAGGGTGCCCTGCGCGGCGGAGGCCAGCCACACCACCTCGGCACCGCTCTGCTGCGCCGCGCTGCGCCGGAAGGACGGCGACGTGGTGGAGTCGACGTGGCAGATCACCACCCGGGGCGCGGGGCCGCCGGGCCGCCGGTCGGCGAGGTGGCGGTGGACGTAGTGGTCGACGATGCCGAGCCAGAAGCCGGAGAAGACGACGAACACGCGCACGCCGTCCTCCTCCCATGCCCGCTCCAGCTCCGCACGGGCCCCTTCCGGGATGCCGTCGGCGGGGTCGGACGCCAGGCGCTGGCCGACCCGGGCGGTGCGGAAGTCGCTGTGGAACAGCTTCCGCGAGGCCGCGACGGAGGTGAGCCGGTCGGCGGGGAGGTGCCTTTCGAGCACGTCGATACGGACGTCGGCGCCGCGTTCGCGCAGCCGTGAGGCGAGCAGCAGACCCGGGACATGGACCCCGAGCGCCACTCCGGAGGTCAGCACCGCGATCATGCGCGCTCCTTCGCACCGGTCTCGATCTCGCGCAGGGCCGCGGCCAGTTCGGGCGCCACCGTCTTGCGGGCCCAGTCCCGCTGGTCAGCGTCGTGCTGCCGGGGCTCCGCCTCCACCAGCATGATCAGGTACAGGTAGCTGCGGTACATCGCGAGCCGGAGCCGCTGCGAGCCGTCGAAGGAGACGGCCCCGCCCTCCTGCGCGTAGCCGGCCAGGAAGTGCGGGTCGTCCTCGATCCCGGCCAACAGGGCGAGGGAGACGAAGTCGGCCAGCGGGTCGCCCCAGAACATCCGCTCGCCGTCGATGATCCCGCTGACGCCGTGCGCGCCGCCCTCGGCGGCCAGCAGGATGTTGCCCTCCCACAGGTCGAAGTGGACGAGGGCCGGGCGGGTGACGTCGTCGAGGACGTCCTCGACCGAGGCCAGCAGCTCGCGGACGCGGCGCACCGGGACGGGCAGCTCGGCGCGGTAGCGCTCGGCGTCGCCGAGGACACCGTCGAGCATCGCGGTGAACGCCCGCCGCCACCCGGTCTCCAGCGGACCGAACGGCTCGCCCGGGTAGCCGAAGCCGGGCCCCGTCACACCGTGCAGGCGGGCCACGATCCGGCCCAGTTCGCGGCGCAGCGCCGGCCTTTCACGCCGCACCTTCAGCGGGGCCGCCTCGGTCCACGGGACGCCGGGGCGGGCCGACATGACCAGGTACGGGCGGGGGCCGGTGGTGTCGGTGGCGACGACCTCGGGGACCGGGACCCCTTCCAGTGCCGCGGCGGCCCGGTAGTAGACGGCCTCGTTGCGCAGCAGCCCCTGCTCGTACCCGAGGCCCGGCGTGCCCGGGGCCGGCGGGATCTTGACCACCAAGGAGCGGCCGTCAGGGAGGTCGACCCGTACGACGGTGTTGTACGTGCCGCCGGCCAGGGTCGTGTACGCGGCACGTGCGGCGTCGTCCTCGGAGCCGAGGGCGGCGGCCACCGCGTTCCTGACGGTCTGCTGGTGTTCACTCACGTGCGTTGCTCCTTGGCGGGCCGGGAGGTCGCTGACTGTCGGGCGTGCTCGTGGATGGCGGCCATCAGCGCGATCCGGGGCCCGGAGGCCGTGAGCTCGGCGCCCCACGGGCCGCTCTCGTCGTGCATCAGACCGCGGATGCGGGCGAACTGCTGCTGGTAGTAGGAGATCGCCTCGGTGCGGGTGACGGTGGTGCGTCCGTCCTTCGTGCGGGTGACGATGTTAATCGGCAGGGCGCCCCTGGTGGGCAGCAGGACGCCCCGGACCCGCAGCGACGCCTCGGCGAAGACGAACGTGTGCTCGGCCCTGTGCTGGGCTCCGAAGGAGCAGTCCAGGTGCGCGGTCGTGCCGTGCGGCAGGTGCAGGGTCGCGGAGAAGGCGGTGTCCACTCCGGCGGGACCGGAGAAGTCGGAGCGTCCTTCGTAGCCGGGGGACCCCGGTCCGTCCAGGCCGACGGTGTCCTGGAGCGCCTGGAGCCAGTAGGCGGCGGCGTCGAAGAAGCAGCCGCCGCCGAGTTCGGGGCGCAGCCGGTAGCCGGTGCTGTGCGGCACCGCGAACGCGAAACCGCTGCGCACCTCCCTGAGCGGCCCGTAGCGGCCCGAGAGGACGGCGTCCCGCACGACGGCGTGCCACGGGTGGCCCAGGGTGGGCAGGGCCTCCAGGACGGGGGTGCCGCCCGCGGCCGCGATGATCCCGGCGTGCTCCTCGGTGGTGAGGCACAGCGGTTTCTCGACGACGACGGCCTTGCCCGCGGCCGCGGCCCGGGCGGCCCACGGCGCGTGGCCCGAGTTGTGCAGGGACACGTAGACCAGGTTCACGTCCGGGTCGTCGATGACGTCCTGGTAGCCGGGGTGCAGGTGGGGGATGTCGTGCTCGTGCGCGTAGGCGGCGGCACGCTCGTGGTCGGAGGCGGCCACCGCGAGCACGGCCGCGTCCCAGTAGTGCCGGCTCGGGGCGATCATGGTGCGGGTGGCGATGCCGGTGGCGCCGATCAGGCCGATGCCGAGGGTCATGCCACCGCCTTGCGGGCGGTCGGCGGCAGGGTGCCCACACCGATGCCGCGGGCGCACTGCTCGGTGCGGTCGCGCCAGGCGGGGAAGTCCTCCGCGGCGCAGAACGCGGCGCACACCAGACGGCCGCGCGGCGCGCACAGGGTGCCGCCGGCCAGTGGCAGCACGCCGGGCCGCGCCCCGCCCCGCCACAGCAGCCCCTCGCGGTCCAGCGCGGACAGCAGCGTGTCGATGTCCGCGTCACCGGCGATGGTGACGTCGTGCTGCCACAGGTGGGCGTGCAGGCCCGACCGGCGGGCGCGCCGGTCCAGCTCCAGGGTCAGCAGGCCCATCGACATCCGGGCGTTGATCTCCAGGACCGGCACCCAGCCGCCGTCGCGCAGCGTCATCGAGTCCACGCAGGCCGGACCCGAGTAGCCCGCCTGCGCCAGGGCCAGGGCCGTGGCCTCGAGGATGTCCGGATAGCCGCGGCGGTCGAGGTCCTCGACGAGGTCCTGCGGGGCGGGGCGGGAGACGCCGTAGCGGTAGCCGTCGTTGGTCATGCTCTGGATGCCCAGCAGGCTCCAGGTGCCGTCCGGGGCCACGGTCAGGTGCCCGGAGAAGTCGTGTGCGCGCGCGTAGCGGCGCTGCACCAGCAGCTCCACGCGCAGCCCCTGCTCCTCCTGGGCGCGCAGCCGGCGGACCAGCCGCGCCAGCGAGCCGGGGGTGGACAGCTCGATGGTGCCGCGGCCGGCGACGCCGTAGGGGTCCTTGACGAGGACGACGGGCTCGGCGTCCGCGGCGGCCGCCAGGGCCGTGACGGTCTCCTGGAGCTCGGCCGCCGAGCGCACCACCGTGCCGGCGCCGGGCAGGCCGAGCCGGTCGGCGAGGGCGGAGGACCAGGCCTTGCCGTTGACCTCGACCACGGTGTCGTAGTCGGGCAGGGCATGGGGCATGTCCGGCTGGTGGGTGAGCCGGCTCGTCGCCTCCAGCACCGCGAAGGGCCGCAGGGCCTCGGCCCGGGCGATGGCGGCCTGGAGCGCGCGGTCGTGCAGCAGTGCCTCCTCCACACCCTCCGGGACCGGGTCCGCTCCCCGCGGGTGCGCACCGCCCCCGGGCAGGTCCCCGGCCGGGCCGCCGCCGGCCGTGGCGTGCCGGAAGGTGATGCCGGCCGCGCCGAGGGCGTCGACGTGCGCCCGGCCGAGGGGATTGCGGGTGATGAGGAGGTCGTCGGGACCGCTGGCGGCGGCCAGTGTCTCGTCCAGGCCCGCGATCAGGCTCTCGGTGCCCGGCGAGGTCAGCCTGGGCAGGTTCGCCAGGTCGGCCGGGCGCCAGTGCCGTTCCGCGTCGAAGGAGCCGAACCGGACGGCCCGCACCGGCGCCGGGCGCCCCGGCGGGGACTCGGCGGGGTGTCCGGCCGCGGCGGGCCGCCGCTCCGATCGGTGCGGTGGCCGCGCGGGCCCGGTGCCGGTCACTCCGCTCATGCAGGGGTCTCCCGGCCGATCACTTCCGCGGAGAACTGCCGGACGGACGTGAGCTGGGCGAGGCTGAGGTTCTCGTAGTCCAGCTCGATGTCGAACTCGTCCTCGACGCGGAGCAGGAACTCGATGGCGGTCAGCGAGTCGAGTCCCAGTTCGGTGACCATGTCGGCGTCCTCCGGGATGTCCTGCGCCTGGAGCTCTCCCGGCAGCACCTCGGCGAGTACCTTCCTGACCCGTTCCACGACGTTGACTGGGTGGCTCATCTGTCACACTCCGTTCAGGTAGAGGAGGATGCATTTCGAGCAGACGGGCATCATGCCGGTCTCGGCGAGTACGGAGCGGACCCGTCGGAACTTCTCGCTCTGCCAGAGCTCCAGTACGGGTGTGTCGTACAGGTTCCCGACGACGAACTCCGGGAAGAACTTGCAGGAGCTGACGTTGCCGTCGGCGTGCACCTCCATACGGTTGGTGACGGCGAGGCAGCGGGTGCGGCGCTGCGCGGGCTGCGAAGTGCCGAGGATGAACGACTCGACCTCGTCCGCCTCCAGTTGCGGCTGGTAGCGCACGCGCGGTCCCCAGGTCCTGCCGGCCAGGGCGGCCATCGACTCGCGCAGCGTCGGCAGCAGTTCCTCGGGGAGCTGGTAGGTGTAGGAGTGCCAGGTGGGCCGTGCCGTGCCGGTCTGCGGGGAGAGCCAGGAGAAGTGCTCCTGGTACACCTCGTCCATGGCACCCGCGACCTGCGGGCTGATGTACCAGGGGAACTGGAAGTAGACGGTGTTGACGTCGAGTTCCTCGGCCCACTCCATGAACTCGTACATGCGGTGGACGGTCACGTGGGAGACCATGCAGGACAGTGAGACCTCGCCGCCGAACCTGCCCCTGCGCTTCAGGTCGAGCATGGTCTCGATGTTCTTGATGGTCCGGCCGAAGGTGCCCTTGCCGCGGAGTTCCTCGTGGTCGTCGCCCAGTCCGTCGAGGCTGACGAGCAGGTTGAGGTTCTCGCCCATCCTGAGCAGGTCGTCCATCCTGCGCTCGAAGAGCAGGCCGTTGGTGCACATGTTCACGGTGCGCGGATAGCGTTCGACGAGGCGGGACACCTCGTCGAAGCGGGTGTGCATCAGGGGCTCGCCGCCCCACAGGAAGAGCTTGGCGGGAACCTGGGCGGTCTCCCGCAGGACGTCGGCGACGATCGCCGTGTCCAGTTCGGTGCGCTGCCTGTCGACGCTCCAGTCGCGGAAGAACCCCTGCTCGTTCCACTGGTAGCAGTGCGTGCAGCGCAGGTTGCACCGGTAGGTGAGCTGGAGGCTCACCTCCCGCGGGATGTCGGCGGCGTAGCTGCGGTTCTTCCGCAGGGCCGCGCGGGACCTGGACCGTATGGAGACGGTGTGCTTGATGTCGGCGAACTCTTTTTCGTTGAGTACGCGGCGCGTCTGGGGGTGCATGTTCCTCCTAGGCTCGGCGGACCCCGGCCGGCCCTGTGGGAGGGGCCGGGGCGGGGGCGGGGGGTGTGCGGCGCGGGTAGGAGACGGTGGGGGCGGGGAGCAGGAGGGCGCACCCGGGTGCGAGGGCGGCGGAGCCCGGCAGCAGCACGGCCCCGGTACCCGGCCGGGTGGCCGCGGGACCGCTCGGGGCGCGGCCGGCCGGCAGCGGTGCGAGGGCCGGCAGGGCCGGCGGTCCGGTGCGCGGCGGCCGCACCCGGTGGGCCCGCGAGTCGAGCACACCGCCGGTGGTCGCACCGAGGCCGGGCACGGTCAGCAGCGGGCCGTGGGCGGTGGGCCCGGAGCGGTCGACGAGGACGACGCCCCCTAGCACGTCGAACGGCCCGAGGGCCGGCGTCCCGAGGAGCGCGGAGGCGCTCACGGCACCCCACGGCCGGGGGCGGCCGGACAGCCCCGCCCGGACCGCGGCCGGTGCACGCCGGACGTGCGGCCGGCGCGGCGGCGCGCCCGGCGCGGTGACACGCGGACGGAAATGGCCGGGATAAACGCCGCCGACCGGCAGCAGGAGAACCACGGGTGCCACGGCGGCGGCGAGCACGAATCCCATGTCCGCAGCCTGGAAATGCGCATTGAGCATTGCCGTCGTCAGCCCGATGGTAAATATTGCGCCGCCGCCCCTTGACAGTGCCCGAGCTGTGATGAACCTCCGAAGATTCCGGTCATGGCAGAGCTCTCTGGTCACCGGGTCTTTCACCGTCCACAACTCACAGAGCACAGAAACCGACTGCTGGGGCAATCGACGCCGGCGATGAGATATGCGCCTGACATGCGCCTGATAGGAAGTGAAGCGTGCAGGCTTCACACATGTCAACAGGGCAGGGCGGAAGATCCCGAAGGCCGGACAGCCGGGCCAATCATGCAAATAAAGAGCCTGAAGCGACTCAAACGAGCAGGCAGGCCCACCGGCAGGATTCGGCGCCCCGCCTCCCGGTCCGCACGGTACCCTGCTCGACCGACCCACGAAGTCATCAGTTTTCCGGCCACACCACGGCAAAGGCAGTACTTTCCAGCAAAGATCTGATGAACCCCCTTACGGATACAGCAAAAGCCGCGAAAGGGTCCTGTAGCTTTATGAGAGCGCTCTCTCACAGAGACTGCCAAGCCATTCTGGCCGACCGGCACCTTTTCCCACCGCCGCCGCGGCCCACACCGGCGGCGCGCGGCCCCGAACTGCGCCGAGTTCCGCAACTTCCCTGCGAAACAGCGTCCCGGATCACCAAGAGTGGCTGCTTAACAACCACCCCAGAGCACTCAAAGCGGGCGTATGACGGCCGGCCAAGGCGGCCAGAAAGTTGTTGCGCTTTCCTAGTGCAACCGCTTAGATTCGAGGTCATGGCGAAATACCGAAAGCTTCGCTGCAGCGCCGATGAGATTCCTCTCGAAGAAGCGGTACGCCAGGTTCTCCCAGCTACTGATCCCACCGGCTCCGAGCCGGCAGGGCGAGTAGTCACTCTCGCCGGTCAGCAGAAGAGCCACTATCCCGAACTCTTCTCCGCGCAGTTCGCGCACACCATTCGCCGATGCCGCGGGAGAGGACCGTACACGCCGCCGCGCGCGGCCGGTCCCCGCCAAGTGCACCGGCACAGAGTTCCCTTCTTTCCGAGCCGTGTGCGCAATTGCCCGGCGGTCGGCGCGCGGTGTCCTGAGAAGGGCCCCGGACATGCGCCGAAGCAGGCGGCATGAGGGGGATCATCCTCGCCGGCGGCAGCGGCACCCGTCTGCACCCGCTGACCCATGCCGTGTCCAAGCAGTTGCTGCCCGTCTACAACAAGCCGATGGTCTACTACCCGCTGTCGGTGCTCATGCTGGGCGGCATCCGCGACATCCTGCTGATCTCCTCTCCCCAGCACCTGCCGATGTTCCGCACGCTCCTGGGCGACGGCAGCGACCTCGGCCTGTCCCTCTCCTACGCCGAGCAGGCGCGGCCCGAAGGCATCGCGCAGTCGTTCCTCATCGGTGCCGACCACATCGGCAACGACTCCGTGACCCTGATCCTCGGCGACAACGTCTTCCACGGCCCCGGCTTCTCGCGCCTGCTGCACGACCGGCTGCGGACGGTGGACGGGGCCCTGCTGTTCGGCTACGCCGTCAGCGACCCCCGGCGGTACGGAGTGGGCGAGGTCGACGCCGAAGGACGCCTGGTCTCCATCGAGGAGAAGCCGGCCAGACCGCGGTCCAACCTGGCCCTGACGGGGCTGTACTCCTACAGCAGCGACGTGGTGGACATCGCCAAGAACCTGCGCCCCTCTCCGCGCGGTGAGCTGGAGATCACCGACGTCAACCGGGTCTTCCTCGCCCAGGGCAGGGCCCGGCTGATCGACCTGGGGCGCGGCTTCGCCTGGCTGGACACCGGCACCCACGACGCGCTGCTCCAGGCCTCGCACTACGTGCAGGTGATGGAGCAGCGCCAGGGGGTGCGGATCGCCTGTCTGGAGGAGATCGCCTACCGGATGGGCTTCATCACCGCCGGCCAGTGCCACGAGCTGGCCGCCCGGATGGAGCCGACCCCGTACAGCCAGTACCTGATGGACATCGTCGGATGAAGATCGTCGGATGAAGTAGGTGTTCGTGCGCATCGTCGTCACCGGAGGAGCCGGCTTCATCGGCTCCCATTTCGTCAAGCACGTCCTGGCCGGCAGGTACGAGGCGTTCGGAGCGGCCCGTGTCACCGTGCTCGACAAGCTCACCTATGCGGGCACCCTCGGCAACCTGCACGCGGTCGCCGACGATCCGCGGCTGCGGGTCGTCAGGGGCGACATCTGCGACGCGCAGGTGGTGGCCCGGGTCCTGGACGGTGCCGACCTGGTCGTGCACTTCGCGGCCGAGTCGCACGTCGACCGGTCCATAGCGGACGCGGACGCCTTCGTGCGCACCAACGTCCTGGGCACGCAGCGGCTGCTCGACGCCGCGCGGGCGGCGCGGGTGCCGCGGTTCGTGCACGTCTCCACCGACGAGGTGTACGGGTCGGTGGCGGGCGACGACCGCTGGGACGAGAACGCGCCGATCAGCCCCAACTCCCCCTACGCCGCCTCGAAGGCGTCCTCCGACCTGCTCGCGCTCGCCTACCACCGCACCCACGGCCTCGACGTGTGCGTCACCAGGTGCTCCAACACCTACGGGCCCCACCAGCACCCGGAGAAGGTCGTCCCGCGCTTCGTCACCCAGTTGCTGACCGGCGGACGGGTGCCGCTGTACGGCGACGGCTCGAACGTGCGGGACTGGCTGCACGTCGACGACCACTGCCAGGGCGTGGCCCTGGTGGCCGCGGGCGGCCGGCCGGGCCACGTGTACCACATCGGCGGGGGCACCGAGCTGACCAACCGGGAGCTGACGGAGCGCCTGCTCGAACTGCTCGGCGCCGACTTCTCGCGCGTCGACCACGTCCCCGACCGCAAGGGCCACGACCTGCGCTACGCCCTGGACACCGGCAAGATCGCGGTGGAGCTGGGTTACGCGCCCGCGGTGTCCTTCGACGACGGGCTGGCGCGCACGGTGTCCTGGTACGCGGCCCATCGCGAGTGGTGGGAGCCGCTGCGCCGGGCCGTCCTGCCCGCCGGCGACGCGGTACGGGTCTGAGCCGGCACCGGCCGGCAACGGCTCGCCCCGCCGGACCCCGCGGCGCCGCCCGGCCGGCCGCGGCCCGCGCGGCCTGCTTGCCCTGACTCACTCGCCTCGCCCGCCTCGCCCGCCTCGCCCGACGTTCCGAGTGCGGTTGACGCGCGGTCCGGCGCCCGTGGCGGCCGGGGCGGGGCGCCGGGGGCCGGGCGGTCGGCCCACGGGCGCGGGGCGGACGAGCCTGGGTGTGCCGCACCCAGGACGGCACGGCCTTCCTGCCCGGCCGCCGGGCTCGAAGAATCCTCGGAAGGACCGAGGGGCCGGTACGGACCGGCCCCGACCACGATTCTTTCGGAGGCACCCACGTGAGCACCGCCGTCCCGTCCACCGAGCGGAAGGTCGTCCTGATCACGGGCGCGTCGAGCGGCATCGGCGAGGCCACGGCACGGCACCTGGCCGCCGCCGGGCACCATGTCGTCCTCGGGGCCCGGCGCACCGGACGGCTGGCCTCGATCGTCGAGGAGCTGAGCGCGGCCGGGCACAGCGCCGAGCACACCGATCTGGACGTGACCGACCCGGGCAGCGTCCACGCCTTCGTGGGCGGTGCGCTCCGGCGGCACGGCCGGGTGGACGTCCTGGTCAACAACGCCGGTGTGATGCCGCTGTCCCCGCTGGCCGCGCTGCGCGTCGACGAGTGGAACCAGATGATCGACGTCAACCTGCGCGGTGTGCTGCACGGCATCGCCGCCGTCCTGCCCTCGATGCGGGACCGGGGCAGCGGCCACATCGTCGCCGTCGCGTCGACGGCCGCCCACCGCGTCGACCCCACGGCGGCCGTGTACTGCGCGACGAAGTACGCCGTGCGCGCGCTGGCGGAGGGGCTGCGCCAGGAGAGCACCGACGTCCGGGTCACCGTCGTCAGCCCCGGGTTCACCCGGTCCGAGCTGATGGACCGCGGCGGTGACGCCGAGGTGCAGCAGGCGGCGCGCGCGGTCGCGGAGCGTATCGCGATCCCGGCCTCCGCGGTCGCCGAGGCCATCGGCTACGCCGTCGCCCAGCCCGCCGGTGTCGACGTCAACGAGATCGTCGTCCGACCGACGGTGCAGGGCTGACAGCGGGCCCCGGCCGCCGCCCTCCCCGGGCAGGGCCCGCGGCGCGCGCTCAGCCGGCGGCGGCCGCCGACCCCAGCCCGGCGAGGGCCGCCGCGCTGCGGCTGCCGGGCTCCGGAGTGCCGACCAGCAGTTGCTGTCCCGGAGCGTCATGGACGTCGAACGTCTGGTAGGCGAGCTCGACGCGTCCGGCGGTGGGGTGCGCGAACACCTTGTACGCGCGGGTGAGGCCGCCGACGATCTGCTCGTCCCACAGCCCGGCGAACTCGGCGGAGCCGGCCCTGGTGCCGGACACCAGGTCGCGGATGCCGGTGTCGTCGGGGAAGCGGGCGGCGTTCAGCCGCAGTGCGTGCACGGTGGCGGCGGCGACCCGCGGCCACTCCACGAAGACCTCGCGGGCCCGCGGGTGCCCGAAGAGTATCCGCACCATGTTGGTCTCGGTGCCGAACGGGGCGAGCAGGGCGCCGGCCGCCGCGTTCCTCGCGAGGACGTCGAAGGAGGGGCCCAGCACGTAGGCCGCGGCCGCAGGGAAGGCGTCGAGCAGGTGCAGCAGTGCCGGGTGCACCCCCTCCCGCGCCCCGTCGGCCGCCAGGCCCGGGGTCAGGCCGGCGAGGCGGAAGAGGTGCCCGCGGGCGTCGGGGGCCAGCCGCAGCGCGCGGCCCAGCGCGCCGACGACCTGCGCGGACGGGTTCCGCTCCCGGCCGCGTTCCAGACGGGAGTAGTAGTCGGCGCTCACCCCCGCCAGCACGGCGACCTCCTCGCGCCGCAGGCCCCGCACCCGGCGGCCGCCGCCCCCGGCCGGCAGACCGACGTCGGACGGCGCAAGCCGGGACCTGCCGGCCCGCAGGAAGTCACCGAGGTCATTGGTCGGGGCGTCGCTCATGGGTTCGACGGTACCGCCGTCGCGGCGGACGCCGTCGCGGCGGACCGGGTGCGGGGCCGGGGCGCGGGGCCGGACGCGACACCGGACGCGTGGCCGGACGCGAGGCCGGTACCGGGCCGGCTCCGTCAGCCGGGCGCCCGGCCCACCGGGGAGGCCGGCGGGGCGGGCGCCGTGCTGCTGACGGGGGCTGACCGGGGCGTGCTGCTGACGGGGGCTGACCGGGGCGTGCCGCTGACGGGCGCCGTCCCGGCGGCGGCCCCGGTGCACGGAGCGCTTCAGGGGATCAGCACGGTCCCTCGTCCTGCCACGCTCCCCATTCACCGGTGCTGCCCGGCTCCTCGCCCTGGGTCCACCACTTGGCCTTCCAGGTGTGGCCCTCGTACGAGACCTCCTGCCCGCCGGTGTACACCGCGGACGCGTCCCACGCGGCGAGGGTGCACGTGCCACTGCCGGGCGGGTCGGTGGGCGGCGGGTTGTCGGGCGGGGTGGCTCCGGCGAACTCGACGGAGAACTTCGCGAAGTCCCAGGCGCTCTGCGGCACGCTGCTGCACGTGCCCGAGGTGCGTCCGCCGTTGTCGGGCGGGGTGCACTGGCGGTCGCGGTTGAGCGACCAGAAGGTGAAGCGGTCCATGCCGTGCGAGGTGGCGAAGTCGAGCACGGTGCGGAAGGCGTCCTGCGGGAACATCTCGCCCGAGTCGCTGCGGCCGTTCATCCCCGAGAAGCCCTCGTGGGCGTAGGCGGTGGCCTCGTCCCAGCCGAAGGTGGAGCGCAGCAGGCCGTTGAAGGCGGTGAGCGCGGCGGTCTGCGCCGACGCGCCCTGGAACCCGCCGTCGAAGGGCATGATGGAGAAGTTGTTCGGCGTGAAGCCCTGCGCCTTGGCCTCGTTGAGCATCTGCTGGCCGAACCAGCCGGTGCCGGCGGCGGTGCCCGCCGTGGTGACGGAGACGTAGAGGCCCGGGTTGTCCTTCTGGAGGATCCTGGCGGCGCCGATCTCGTTGTGGATCGCGGCGGTGTTCTCGTACTCCGGCTCCTCCAGGTCGAAGTCGATGGCGTGCAGGCCGTACTTGGTGACGACCTGCTGGTACGCGGCCGCGGTGGCCTCGGGGGTGCCGCACGCCTGGCCGAGCTTGGTGCCGTTGTAGCCGCCGATGGAGACGGAGACGTCACCGCCCTTGGCGCGGATGGCGTCGATCACGCCGGCGACCGCGGTGTCCCCGGCGACGGGCGCGGTGCCGTCCCAGGTGGGGCTGCACCCGCCGCCGTTCGGGGCGAGGACGAAGGCGAGCTGGAACGCCTTGAGGCCGGTGGCGTCCATGATGGCGGTGGCGTCGGGCGGGTCGTTGTCGAGCGGCATCAGGTACGGCGCGGCGGCGTACCAGCGGTTGGACAGTTGGTCCGCCGCGGCGTCCGCGCCCGCGGCCTGGGTGACGGCCAGGCCGCTGAGCCCCGCGGCGGCCAGCGCGGCCGTGGCGGTACCGCAGAGGAGAGCACGAAGACGTCTCATGTCCAGGTCTCCCTGATCGGTGGAAGGGGCATCAGGATCCGGCCTTGTCTAGACCAAGTCAACAGTTTGGACTAGACCATTCCTGTTCCTTGACCCTGCACCGTGTGACCCACGCCCCGGACCGGGAAGGCGCGCTGCCGTAGGGCGTGTGCGCACGGCCCGGCCGCGCAGGCGCCGCCCGGTCCACGTGCCGGGCTCCCCGGTCGCCGCGGACGAGATCAGCGGCGCCGCCATCGCGCCCACCCGCGCCCGGCTCCTCGGCCTCCTCGATCTCCTCGGCGCCCTCGGCGCCCTCGGCACCCTCAAAGACGAACCGCCGGCCCACGGGCCGGGCAGCCGGCCGGGACGGCCCGAGCCGTCCGGAAGTCGCCCCTCGTGTGACGTTCGGTTTGGATGGTCGTTGGTCGGGGCGTGGGAAAGAGCGTGCCCCGGCCGTGCGTCGTCCTGGACGAGCTCCGGTCGTCTGTCGAGTCCCGGGGGCTGAAGTGACGACTCGTACCAGATTGTCGATCACGGACGAGATGCAGGCCGTGAGCGGTGTGCCGTGCACCATCGGGCTGGTCGCCGTCTTCGCCGGGGACCCGCCCGGCCTTGCAGAGGTGCGGGCCCGCGTCGCCGAGCGGTGGGGCGCGCTGCCCCGGATGAACGTCACGCTCCAGCCGCCCGCGGCCGGGTTCCCCGCGGTGCGGCGCCACCGCTGGGCGTCCGGTGCCGGGCCCTTCGATCCCGTGGTCCACGTGGCCGACGCCGCCTGCTCCCTGGACGTCCTGCTGGCCGACGGCGCCGTGCGGCCCTTCCCCGACGGCCTGCCGCGCTGGCGGCTGCACCTGGTGCGCGAGGCGCCGTTCGGCGGTGACTTCGCCCTGGTGCTCATGGCGGACCACACCGCGCTGGACGGCCGATCCGTGGTGACGCTCATGCGGCTGCTGATGGACGAGGAGATCGGGGCGCGCCGGGGGCTCCCCGAGGCGCACCGGCCGCCGGTCCGCGGGGGCGACGTGTGGCGGGAGTTCCGGGACATGCTGCGACGCGGCCAGGCCGTGCCCTGCCCAGCGCCGGACGGCACGCACCCGGACCTGGCCCTGACCGCCGTCCCTCCCGAGGTGGTGCGCGCCGCGCGCCGCCTGCCGGCCACCGGGCCGGGTGCCACGCTCACCGAACTGCTCGTCGGCTCGGTCGCCGGTGCCCTGCGCGCCCGTTACGGGCCCCCGTCGAACTGGCCGGGGGGCACGGCGCCCGTCTACGGGTCGCTGCCCGTCGACCTGCGCACCCCCGAGCGCGCCCACGACCTCGGCAACCTCGTGTCGGTGGTGCGCGTCCCGCTCCCCATCGGACTCGCCGACCCGGCGGCCCGCCTCCTGGCCTGCCAGCGGACGACGGCCACCGTGCCCGCCCGCCGCCAGACGCACCGGGCGCTGGCCGCCGCGCTCCAGGCGCTCGGGCGCCCGGGGCCGTGGGCCGCGCGGGCCCTCGCCCCGCGCTTCCGCTCCCCCCTCCTGTCACCGGTGCTCTGCAACGCGTTCAAGTTCCCCGGCCATCCGTGCGCGCTGCACGGCCGGGCCCTGACCAGGGTCGGCGGCGTCAACTTCGGCTCCCCGGGCACCGCGTGCTTCTCCCTCATCCAGACCGGTGGCGCCTTCACCCTCACCACGGCCGCCCAACTGCGGCCCGGGGACGCCGGCCTGCTCGCCGCCGCCGTCGGCCGCGAGCTGGAGGCGTTCGCGCGGCGGGCCCCCCGGAGGTGCGAGGAGCGGCCACCGGGTGCCGGCGCGGAGCACGGGGACCCGCGGCGGACCACGTAGACCAGCCGCCCCCGGCGGGGGCGGGGGCGGGGGCACCAAGCCACAGGCGCGTCGCGACGCGGTTCGGACGCAGGACGTAGGGAGAGGAACGATGGTGGCAGAGCACGACGAGGTCATGGGCCGGCTCAGCGAGGTGTGCGCGAAGGTGATGTCCGTGCCGCGGGAGAGCGTCTTGCCGCAGGCGCGCCTGGTGGCGGACCTGGGCGCGGACAGTCTGGACCTCACCGAGTTGGACGTCGCCGTCCGGGACGTCTTCGGGGTCGTGCCGGCGCCCTCGGACGTCCACCGGGTCGCCACCGTGGCGGACGTGGCCGACCTCGTCGTACGGCTGCTGGGCGGGGGCCGGGCCGGCGGAGCCGTCGCGTGAGCGAGCACCGGCAGGTCGTGGTCACCGGGCTCGGGGTGCGCAGCGCCGCGGGCGGCACACCGGACGCCGTGTGGCGGACACTGCTGGCGCCGCGGCCCACCGCCGCCTGGCGCGCCTTCGACGAGCAGGGGGCGGTGGTCGACGCGGCGTGCGAGGTGCCCGGTTTCGATCCGGCCGGCTATCTGACGCCCAAGCAGACGGCCCGGGCCGACCGCTCGGCGCAGTTGGCGTTCTGCGCCGCCACGGACGCCGTCCGCGACGCGGGCGGCCTGGCCGCCGCTCCCGCCCGGCGTGCCGTGGTCACGGGCACCGCCCGCGGCGGTGTCAGCACGCTGGAGGACGGGCTCGGACGGCCGAACGCGCTGTTCATGCCGCAGATGATGCACAACGCGGCGGCCTTCTGGATCGCCTCGGAACACGGCGTCGCCGGACCGGGCCTGACGCTCTCGACCGCGTGCGCGTCCGGGGCGCACGCGGTGGGCGAGGGCATGCAGATGATCCGGGCGGGCAGCGCGGACGTCGTGGTGGCCGGCGGCCACGACGCCTCGCTCACCCTGACCACCCTGCTGGCCTTCCGCCGGGCACGCGCCCTGGCCACCGGCTTCGACGACCCGGCGGCGGCGTCGAGGCCGTTCGACGCGCAGCGGCGTGGGTTCGTGCTGGCCGAGGGTGCCGCGTTCGTCGTCCTGGAGCGCGCCGAGGCGGCCCGGGCCCGGGGAGCGCGCGTCTACGCGGCGCTGACCGGCTACGGCCGCACCTGCGACACCCACCATCTGACGGCACCGCACCCGGACGGCGCAGGGGCGCGGGCCTGCATGGACATGGCGCTGGCCGATGCGCGGGTGGCGGCGCGGGACATCGCCCACGTGAACGCGCACGGCACCGGCACGGAGCTGAACGACCTGGCCGAGGCCCGGGCGATCAGCGCGCTCTTCGGCCCCGGCGCGGTGCCGGTCACCGCGTCCAAGGCGGTCACCGGGCACGCGCTGGGCGCCGCCGGAGCGCTGGAGGCGGTCATCGCCGTGCTCTGCGTCGCCGAGGGACTCGCACCGCCCACCGCGAACCTGGCGCGGCTCGACCCGCGCTGCACGCTCGACGTGATCACCGGCGAGCCCCGCAAGCTCGCCGCGGGCCCGGTGGTCACCAACAGCTTCGGCTTCGGCGGCCACAACGCGTGCCTCGTACTGGACACGGCCGGGCCCTGACGCCGCCCGGCCGCCGGGCGCTACGCCACCTCGGGGTACGGGCCGAGCGTGTCCCCGGTGCCCCTCAGGGGCTGTTCGGTCCATATGGTCTTGCCGCGGCGGCCGTAGCGGCAGCCCCACCTCGTGGTGCACTGCGCGACGATGAACAGCCCCCGCCCGCCTTCGTCCGTCCCGCCCGCGCGCATCAGCCGCGGCTGGGTGTTGCTGGGGTCGGTCACCTCGCAGATCAGCACCTCGTCGCGGATGAGGCGCAGCCCGATGGGACCCCAGGCGTACCGGACGGCGTTGGTGACCAGTTCGCTCACCACCAGCTCGGTGGTGAAGGCGAGGTGGCCGAGCCCCCAGGACTCCAACTGGTGCGCCGCGGCCGTTCTGGCCTTGGCCACCGACTCGGGCTCCGCGGGGAACTCCCAGCCGGCCAGGGAGCACGGGTCCACGACATGGGTCCTGGCGAGCAGGACGGCGACGTCGTCGCGGGGCGCGGTGCGGTCCGCGTCGGCCAGCAGCTCGTCGCCGATGTCCTCCAGCGTGCGCTGCTCCCGGCTCAGCTCGGCCAGCTTCTCCTCCACGCGGCGGGGCCCGTCACCGCCCGCGTAGGGTTCGAGCGCGAGCAGGCCGTCGGTGAAGAGCGCGAGGACGCTGTCCGGGTCCAGCGTGATCGTGGTGGACTCGAACGGCTCCGCGCCCACACCGAGCGGCGGCCCGAGGGGGACCCGCACCAGTGCGGTGCTGCCGTCGGGCCGGACCAGGACGGGCGGCGGCTGGCCCGCGCTGGCGAAGACGCACTGGCGGTTGGTGGGATCGTAGACGGCGTACATGCAGGTGGCGCCGATCGAGTCCCTGCGGGTCGGCGGCGACTCGGCGGCCAGGCGCTGCACCAGGTCCTCCATGTGGGCGAGGACCTCGGCGGGCTCCAGTTCGAGTACGGCGAAGTTCTGCACCGCGGTGCGCAGCCGCCCCATCGCCGCGGCGGCCGGCAGCCCGTGCCCCACCACGTCCCCCACCACGAAGGCCACCCGCAGCGACGGCAGCGCGATGACGTCGAACCAGTCGCCGCCGACACCGGCGCCGCCGCCGGCCGGAGCGTAGGCGCCCACGGTGTGCGCGGCCGTGGAGTCGGTGACGGCACGCGGCAGCAGCCGTTCCTGGAGCGCCACCGCGGCCCGGTGCTCGTGTGCGTAGCGGCGGGCGTTGTCGATGCCGAGTGCCGCTCGTGAGCTGACCTCCGCGAGCAGTTCCAGCTCGTCCTCGTCGTAGGCGGGCGACCGCTCGGTGCGCCAGGAGGTCAGGGTGCCGAGCAGCGAACCGCGTGCGTACAGCGGCGACACCACCAGGGAGTGCGTGTGCTCGGGGACCAGCAGCTCGACCAGGGGGCCGTCCGCCAGCGCCCGGACGACCTCCTGCCGGCTGAGGAGCAGGGAGTGGCCTTCGAGGATCCGCCGCACCTGGTCGCTGTCCGGCAGCGTCGGGTAGAGCCCGCCGACCCCCAGCAGCTTCTCGGGCCACTCGCCGGCGGCCGCCACGGCGGCCCGGACCAGGGCGGCCTGTCCGGGGGGCGGCTCGTCCCCTTCGAGGACGGCCTGGTCGAGGTCCACGGTCACCAGGTCGGCGAGGCCGTGCACCACGTCGGCGAGCGCCTGTGCGGTGCGGCGGACGTCCAGCGAGAAGCCGATGCGCGTCGCGGCGTCGTGGAGGAGGTCGCGGTGCTTGCGGATGCGCTCCTGCTCGGTGACGTCCTCCACGACCGCGGCGACCCCGGACGGTTCGCCGTAGGCGTCCTTCATGCGGAAGGCGGACAGCGACACCGTCCGCTCCCGCGGCGGGGTCCCGCCGGAGCGCACCACGTGCTGGCGCGAGATGACCGGCTCGCCGGTCGCAAGCACCTGGCCGAGGACCGCCTCGGCCTCGGTCGCGTCCTGCGCCCACACCACCTCGCCGAGCTGCCGGCCCGGCTCCACGGCGGGGCCGCCGAACATCTCGGGGGTGATGTTGGTGCGCTCCAGCACCAGGTCGGAGTCGCGCAGCGCGAGCCCGACCTCGTTCTGGTCGAGCACCGCGTGCAGCACCGACACGCCCTGCCCCCACTCGCGCACCCGCTCGGCCGGCGCGAACAGGATCAGCGCGTCGCCCGCCGTGCCCCCGAGCCCGGTCACCCGGAAGGCCACCTCCGTGCCGCCGTCCCCGCCCCGCCGCAGCCTCACCCGGCCGGCGCCCGGCTCCGGCACCGCACCGGACCCCGCTCCCCACCGCTCGCCCTCGTCGAGGAGTGCCGCGAGCGGGCGGCCGCACACCTCCTGCGGCGGGAGCGCCAGCAGCCGTGCCGCCTCGTCCGACCACCCCACGACGGTGCCCGCGCCGTCGACGACGACCGCCCCGAGCACGGGGAAGCAGAAGCCCTGGTCGTCGGGCCTGCGGGACGGCGCGTTCATCGCCTGCTCCTGAGGGACACGACTACACAACTCTACGTATCAGTGTAACTCGGATAAATCACACATAATACTGACCGTATTCGGTGCTGCGGCTACGTGCCCGCGGGTCGCGTCGCGCCGGGACGACGGCCGGCGGCCGGGCCCCGACAGGCCGGAGCCGGCATGTCGGGTGCCCGCTCGGTGCGCGGTCCGGGCCCGTGCGGCGGTGTCCGGAACCGCTCCCGCCGCGGGGCGTGCCCCGCGGCGCCCCTGATGCACGCGGCCCGCCCGACCGGCGTCCGGCCGGTGGCGCGGCGCCGTTCGGGCGGGCGGTGGGGCACCGTGCGCCCGGCGGGGCGCAGGGGCGCCGTCATGCCCGGCGGGCGGGTCAGGCGGCCGCCCGCTCCTGCGGGGCCGCCGCGGTGGCGGAGGCCAGCCGGGCCCTGCGGGTGCCGGGACCGAAGAGGGCGAGGACCGCGGCGCCCAGGATCCAGGTGCCGGCGATGAAGAAGAAGACGCTGCGGTAGCCGCTGCCGTTGTACAGCGTCGCGATGATCAGCGGACCCGCCGCGTTCGACAGCCGGCCGAGGCCGTAGGAGAAGCCGGTGCCCAGGGAGCGGCCCCGGGTGTCGAACAGCTCCGGCGAGTAGGCGTACCCGAGGGCCGTGTAGCCGCGCTCGAACATGTTGACGAGGAAGCCGAAGACGACGATCAGGACCGGGTTGAAGGTGAGCCCGTAGAGCAGGCCGCAGACCGCGATGACGGCACCGAAGGCGACCAGGCACCACTTGCGTTCGAACCGGTCCGTGACCAGGGCCGCCAGATAGGACCCGAGCGGTGCGCCCACCGTGGTGAGGGCCACGTAGAAGATCGACTTCTCTACGCTGAAGCCCTCCTTCGCCAGCAGCGTCGGCGCCCAGCTCGAGTACCCGAAGAACCCGATGGTCTGGGTCACCCACAGGACGGTGAGCAGCAGCGTCGGCCCGAGGTACTTCTTCTGGAGCAGCATGCGCAGCGGCGCCTTGACGTACGGGGGCTCCTCGACCGACGGTGCGGGCTCCGCCAGGGCGCCCTTCTCGGCGGCGACCTGGAGCTCTATCTCCCGCAGTACCGCATCGGCCTCCTGGTGCCTGCCCTTGCTCTCGTACCAGCGCGGCGACTCCTTGAGGCGCCGGGCGAAGAACAGGTAGAGGATGCCGATGGCGCCCCACAGGTACACCAGGCGCCACGACCAGTCGGTGAGCGGCACGGTCGCGCTGGCGATCAGGTTGGTGGCCGGCGTGCCGCAGATGCCGATGACGATGGCGTAGGCCTGGTACTTGCCGCGGATGGCTGCCGGGTACATCTCGTTGACGTAGATGACCGCCACCACGGTCATCGCGGACAGGCCCGCCGAGGTCAGGACCCGGAAGACGCCCAGTGACACGATGTCCCACGAGAAGACCGAGGCGAAGGAGAAGACGCCGAAGAACACCGTGGTCAGCGTCAGCGCCCGCTTTCGGCCCCACCGGTCGGCGATCCAACTGGCCACCATGGACCCGATGAACATGCCCACGAAGGACAGCGAGGTGACGTAGGCCACCTGGTCGACCGTGATGCCCCACAGCTTCACCAGCTTGGGGGCGGTGGTCGCGAAACTGTTGATGTCCGCGAACTCGAAGAAGTAGGCGAACGCCACGATCGCGATGGTGATCTTGTGGAACCGGGAGGCCGGCAGCCGGTTCAGTCTGTTTGCCGCATTTGCTTGGTGCATCGGAACGCCTTTGTCGAAGAAGCGGGACGGCGGAATCAGACGGTTTCGCCGGGCCAGTACAGCCGCATGGGGTTGCGCACCAGCAGCTTGTGCTGCTGGTCGGGGGTGAGGGCCACCTGGGGCACGTAGTCGACCAGCAGCCCGTCGTCGGGCATGTGGTCGACGAGGTTCGGGTGCGGCCAGTCGGTGCCCCACAGCACGGAGTCCTCGAACTCCTCGACCATCCGGCGCGCGAAGGGCACCACGTCCCGGTAGGGGTGGCGCTCGCCGTCCAGCGCGGCGGGCCCGGTGGCGGTCAGCCGCTCGGGGCAGGTGACCTTCACCCAGACGTCGTTGCGCTCCACGAACCGCAGGAAGCGTGTGAACTGCGGTCCGCCGACCGGCTCGCGGACGTCCGGGCGTCCCATGTGGTCCACGACCAGCGGAGTCGGCAGGGTGCTGAAGAAGTCCTCCAGGTCCGCCAGGTCGGCGGCCTCGAAGTAGAGGACGATGTGCCAGCCGAGCGGGGCGATCTTCTCCGCCACGGTCCTCAGCGCTTCCGTGGGCGCGGCGTTGACCAGCCGCTTCAGGAAGTTGAACCGCACACCGCGCACGCCCGCCGCGTCCAGCCGGCGCAGCTCGGCGTCGGTGGCGTCGGGCCGCACCGTGGCGATGCCCCGGGCCCGGCCGCCGGACGCCTGAACGGCGTGCAGCATGGCGCTGTTGTCGGCGCCGTGGCAGGTGGCCTGGACGATGACGTTACGGCTGACGCCCAGGTGGTCGCGGAGCGCGAAGAGCTGGTCGCTGCTCGCGTCGCAGGGGGTGTACTTGCGTTCCGGCGCGTAGGGGAACTCGTCCCCGGGGCCGAAGACGTGGCAGTGCGTGTCCACGGTCCCGTCCGGCAGCCGGAAGGCGGGCTCGGACGGGTTCGGGTACCAGTCCAGCCATCCCGGCGTCTTGGTGAATGCCGCGCTCATGGTTCTCCTCGAAGCTCTGTCCCGGGGCGCATCCCGGGTGCGGTGGCGAGCCCCCCTCTCGCGGTGGCCGGCCACCGGACCGCGGGTGCGGCCGGTGCCGGCGTATGGGTCGTACGGCGGTTACGCGGCGTCGTCGGTCAGTCGACGTAGCGCAGGCCCGCCTCTTGGAGCGGTGCACGCATCGCGTACATGTCCAGGCCCAGCTCGCCCGCGGCGAACCGCTCGCGCTTGCCGGCCTCGGCGGCCTCGCGCCGGGCGGCCGCCTCGGCGACCTCGGCGGCGCGCGAGGCCGGTACCACGACCACGCCGTCGAGGTCCGCGACGACCACGTCACCCGGGTTGACCAGGGCGTTCGCGCAGACCACGGGCACGTTGACGGAGCCGAGGGTGGCCTTGACGGTGCCCTTGGCGCTGATGGCGCGGCTGAAGACGGGGAAGTCCATCTCCTCCAGTTCCGCGACGTCGCGGCAGCCCCCGTCGATGACGAGGCCCGTTCCGCCGCGGGCCCGTGCGGAGGTGGCCAGCAGCTCGCCGAAGAAGCCGTCCTCGGACTCGGTGGTGCAGGCCGCCACCAGCACGTCGCCCGGCATCAACTGCTCCACGGCGACGTGCAGCATCCAGTTGTCGCCCGGCTGGAGGAGCACGGTGACGGCGGGGCCGCAGATCCGGGCGCCGCGGTACACGGGCCGGATGTACGGGCGCATCAGGCCGGTGCGGCCCATGGCCTCGTGCAGGGTGGCGACCCCGAAGGGCGCGAGGGCCTCGACGTCGGCGCGCGGCGCACGCGTGATGCTGCGGTGGACGACTCCGAGTTCGTACATGGGTATCCGTTCCTTCTGCGCGGGTCAGCGGCCCTGGCGGGTCAGCAGGGCGTCGAGCCGGGGGTAGACGAGGCGGGCGTGCTGTTCCTGGATGCCCGCGAGGTCGTCGGGGGCGAGGCCGGCGGCGGCCAGGTACCTGCGGGTGTCGTCGAAGTGGTGGCCGGTGTCCGGGTCGACGCTCCGGACGGCGCCGATCATCTCCGAGGCGAAGAGGATGTTGCGGTGCGGGATGACGTCGAGCAGCAGGTCGATGCCGGGCTGGTGGTAGACGCAGGTGTCGAAGAAGACGTTGCCGAGCACGTGCTCCTCCAGCGGCTTCCTGCCCAGGGCCATGGCCAGGCCGCGGAACCTGCCCCAGTGGTAGGGGACGGCACCGCCGCCGTGCGGGATGACGAGGCGCAGGGTCGGGAAGTCCGCGAACAGGTCGCCTTGGACGAGCTGCATGAAGGCCGTGGTGTCGGCGTTGAGGTAGTGCGCCCCCGTGGTGTGGAACGCGTGGTTGTCACTGGTGCTGACGTGCACCATCGCCGGTATGTCGTACTCGACGAGCTTCTCGTACAGCGGGTACCAGGAGCGGTCGGTCAGCGGCGGGGCCGTCCAGTGGCCGCCGGACGGGTCGGGGTTCAGGTTGACCGCGACCGCGCCCAGCTCCTCGACGCACCGCACCAGCTCCGGGATGCAGGTGGCCGGGTCGACGCCCGGGGACTGCGGCAGCATCGCGGCGGGCGCGAAGCGCTCCGGGTACAGCGTGCTGACCCGGTGGCAGAGGTCGTTGCACAGGGCCGCCCACTGCGCGGAGGTCGTGAAGTCCCCTATGTGGTGGGCCATGAAGGAGGCGCGCGGCGAGAAGACGGTGAGGTCGATGCCGCGCTCGTCCATCAGGCGGAGCTGGTTGTCCTCGATGCTCTGCCGCAACTCGTCGTCGCCGATACGCAGGTCGGCGGGGTCGGGCGCGGCGGCAGGGTCCGCGAGGGAGGCGATCTGCCGCTCGCGCCAGGCGCCCAGCGCCGGCGGTGCCGTGGTGTAGTGGCCGTGAATGTCGATGATCATCGACGGTGCTCCTCGGGTGCGGTGGCCGACGGGGCGCCGGGGCGCCATGCGTGCGGGGGGACCAGGACGTCGCCCGCCATGATCAGCCGTGCGGTGCGCAGCAGGGCCGACCTGGTGACCCGCCGGCCGCCGGCCGGATCGAGGCCCAGCTCGACGGTGAACTCGCCCGCCGGGTGTTCCACGGAGAGCGCGACGTCGGTCCTGTCGCCGCCCGGCAGGTCCGCCAGGTCATGGGCCACCGTGCCGTCGAGCACACAGGCCGTGGCCGCGGTGACGGCCGCGAGCACGCCGATCGACTCGTGGCAGACGTGCGGGATGAAGCTGCGTGTGTTGATCGCGCCGCCGTGGGCCGCCCGGGACACCAGGGTCATCTTGGGGTAGTTCTTCGCCCGTACGTCACCGAGGCCCATCAGCTCGCCGCACACCAGGCGCAGGCTCTCCAGACGGGTCTTCAGCTCGGTGTCCCCGTTGAGCGCGGCGGCGGACTCGTGGCCCGTGCGGCCCAGCGCGGCGGCCTCGACGATCACCAGCGGCATGCCGTTGTCGATGCAGGTCACGTCGATGGGGCCGACGCCCGCCGGCTCGACGCGGTCGCGTACGTGCCCGGTGGGCAGCAGGGAGGCGCACACCGAGCCCTCGGTGTCGAGGAAGCCGATGCTGACCGGTGCCGCGCTGCCCGGGACGCCGTCGATCCGCGTCTGACCGGCGTAGTCGACGTACCGGCCGTACTCGCCCTCGGGGGTGCGGATGGTGATCTCGGCGGTCAGTCCGGTGTTGAGCGTGAGCACCCGGGCGGTGGTGGTGTCGGACACCGGCACCAGGAGGCCGGACTCCACCGCGAAGGGCACCACGGCCGCGAGCATGTTGCCGCAGTTGGGCGTGGTGTCCACGACGTCGCTGTCCGGCTGGAGCTGGGCGAAGAGGAACTCCAGGTCGATGCCGTCGCGGGTGCTGCGGTCGACGATGCCGGCCTTGCTGGTCAGCGGGTTCGCGCCGCCCAGGCCGTCGATCTGGCGGGGGTCGGGCGAGCCCATGGCCGCCAGCAGCACGGCGTCGCGTGCGGCGCGGTCACCCGGCAGGTCGGCGGCGCGGAAGAACGGCCCCCGCGAGGTGCCGCCGCGCATGAACCAGCAGGAGACGGCGACCTGGCCGCCGTGCACCCGCGGACGTGGGCCGGCGTCCCCCGGTGGGGGCTCCGGGGTCGTGGTGGGCCGCGCCATTGCTCTCCCTCCGTCGGATGTCTGCGTCAACGTAACCGTTGACCAGATTGTTGACAATAAGTTCGACGAAAAAGGTGTCGTTATCGTCAGCCTGGCGGCCGGGACGATAAACTCCCCCGAGTCGAGCGGCGCAGCGAGGAAGGCGGCTAGGGGTGGCGGACAACCGGGTCACCGGTCAGGCGGGGCGGCGCGTGGTCAGCACGGCGATTCGCCAGGCACTCTCCTCGGGGGACATGGTGCCCGGGCAGCGGCTCGTCGAGCAGGAGTTGTCCGACACGCTCTCGGTCACCCGAAGCTCCGTCCGGGAGGCGCTCCAGGACCTCGCCGCGGAGGGCCTGGTGGAGCTGGTGCCGCGGCGCGGCGCCCGGGTGCGGGTGATCTCCGTCGAGGAGGCGATCCAGATCACCGAGTGCCGGGCCGTGCTGGAGGGCCTGTGCGCGCGCCGGGCGGCCGAGCTGGCCTCCGCCGAGGAGCGCGCGGAGCTCGCCGGGATCGGCGACCGCATGCGCGCGTCCGTCGCGCAGGGCGACCTCAGCTCCTACTCCGTCCTCAACCGCCAGTTGCACGCCGCCATCGCCGAGATGAGCGGCCAGAAGGTGGCGGACGGGCTGCTGGAGCGGTTGAAGGGGCAGATGGTGCGCTACCAGTTCCGGCTGGCCCTGCGTCCCGGCCGCCCCTCGCAGTCGCTGCCGCAGCACCTGGCGATCATCGAGGCCATCGTCTTGGGCGACGCGCCGGCCGCCGAGGCCGCGATCCGCGTCCACCTCGACAGCGTCATCCGGGAGCTGGAGGCGACCCCGGGGGGCGGCGCCCCCGACGCGCACGAGGACGAGCTGGAAGGCGCCGGAACCTGACACCGGGCGCCGGGCGGCCCGGCCCGAGGACCACCGCCGCGCGGGACCGCGACCGGCCTCCCCGGCCGGCACGGCCCCGCGCCCGCGCCGACCGCCCGCGTCGGCGCGTCCGGCCCCCGCGCAGCGGCGGCGTACGGCCGGTGTGATGCCGCTCATGGGCGGATTCCCGTACGACCGGATGTGACCTGCGCGACCTGGCGTGACCCGGGCACCCCGGGGTGTCCCGGCGTGACCCGCGCAACCCGGGGTGAGGGGACGGGGCGCGGTCCTGCCGTGCCGGGGCGGATGCCCCGGCCGCTGCCGGGGGCGGGTGTCCGTCGGACCCGGGGCGAGCGCCCCGGGTGCGGCGCCCGGCCGTGCGGCCGGGCGCCACCGTTCACGCGCCGAGTGCCGGCGCGCCCTCGATGAAGGTGTCCAGCACCCCGTCGGCCACCTTGACCGGGCCCTGCGGCCGGGTGGTGCCGGGAATCGTGGTGATCGCGGCGGCCCGGCCCGCCAGGTCGGCTGCCCTGTCGAAGTCGGCCTGCCCGCTGCCGCCGTGCAGCGTTGCCTCCAGCCCGTCCAGCGTGCTGGTGAGCGCGTCGCCCCACAGGTCGAGGGCGTCCAGCCAGGGTGCCGTCTCCGTCAGGAACGCCGTGTCGTGCACACCGGCGCGGATCCGCTCGGGGGCGCCTGCGAGCAACTCGGCATAGGGGCGGAGGGTGCGCAGCGCGGCCTCCTGCCGGCTGCGGGAACCGCTGGTCCAGTCGGCCCTGAAGGCGTCCAGCTTCGCCGCGAGCACCGGCGCCTGCGGCTGCCAGTTCTCGTCGCCGAACGTCGGTGCGAGGTGCTCGGTGTCGAAGAAGGCGAGCAGGGCCCCGGTGGTGGCCCGGTCGCCGCCGGCCAGGTACCCGGCGGCCGCGCGCCAGGTGCGCTGCGGGTCGTAGGCGTCGTCGTTCCAGGCGAAGGACGCCCCGCCGAAGAGCGCGACCTTGCTCGCCGCGGCCTGGTTCATCGGGTTGAGGACGATGCCGCTCAGCTCGGTGTGCAGCCCCGCCTCACGCTTGTCGTAGGGCGCCATCAGCAGCCGCCCCGTGGTCTGCCCGTAGTCGTTGACCGGGTAGTTGTCCCACAGGAACACCTTGCGGCCCCAGACGTCGGAGGCGGCCCGGGCGTCGGCCAGGCTGATCGACGGCGGCACCACGTCCGTGCCGGTCCACTGCACGACCACCTTGGGGTCCAGTTGTTCGCGCAGCACCGACTTGTAGGCGGAGTCGGCGGTGTCGGAGTACTCCGTGGGCACCATCTGGAGCGGCCGGGCGCCGGAGTGGGTGTCGATGAAGTCGTGCTGCACCGCGTTCAGCAGGTCGGCCTGCGCCTGCCCCGCGCTGCCCCGGCCCGGGTCGCCGTACTTCGCCTGGTCGCCCGCGCAGTTCCACTTGGTGTAGCTGATGTCGTCCAGCGCCACGTAGAAGCTGCGGGCGCCCTGGTCGTAGATGCTGCCGAGCTTCTTCTCCAGGGCGGCCACGTCGTCCTGGTCGCTGTAGCAGATGGACAGGCCGGGCGAGACGGCGTACGTGAAGTCGACGTGGTGGGCGGTGGCCTGGTCGATCAGCTCGTGCAGATCGGCCAGTTTCTCCGCGGGATAGGCGTCGCGCCAGTTCTCCCGCAGGTAGGTGTCGTCCTTCGGCGTGTAGATGTAGGTGTTGGCCTTCACGTCGCCGTAGAAGGCGAGCTGGTCCAGCCGGTCCGTGTGGGACCAGGGCGCGCCGTAGAAGCCCTCGATGCTGCCGCGCAGCGGCATGCTCGGGTAGTCGGTGACCGTCACCGCGGCGATGGTGTGCTTCCCGGTGACCAGTTGCCGCAGCGTCTGGGTGGCGTAGTAGGTGCCGTCCCCGTCGTTGCCGGCGAGCACGACGGTGCCGCCGGAGCCGGATGCGGTGGAGGCGAGCGAGTAGCCCTCCGCGACCCGGTCCCCCGGCACCGTGCCGCCCGCGGCGCGCAGGGCCGCGGCCACCTTCGGGTCCGCGAGGGCACCGACCACCACGGTCAGCCCGGGCCGGGGCGCACCGGCCGCGGCGGCGCCGATGGCCACCTGCTCGACGTGCCGGGCCCCGGCGGAGGCCAGCGCCTTCCTGACGGTGTCGACGCTCGGGTCGTCGACGCCGTCGCCGACCACCAGCCGCACCCGGTCCGGCACGCGCAGGGCCCGGCCCGCGGGCGCCATGTGCTGCGGTGTGGGGGTGACGACCGGCAGCGCGTCCGGCGCGGCGGCACCGGACGCCGCCGTCCGGTCCGCGGCCGGCGCGATCGGGACGACGGCTCCGGCGGGCGCCGCCGCGAGCAGGCCGAGGCTCAGGACGGCGGCACCGAGAACGGGGAGACGGGACGGGCGACTTCGGAACCTGCGGGGCACGGCACCTCCACGGAAGTTGGCCACCACACGAAGACGAATGGTGTGTGGTCTAAACCACCATCCCCAGGTGCGGCTGTCAAGATCCGGCCATGGTCGGGCAGGACGACGGGGTCGGCGAACTGCCCGACCAGGCCCCTGCGGTGGAGGCGTCCTGATGAAGGGTGAGATTCGGCCGCCTCCCACACGGGAGCGACAGCCGGGCGGCCGGTGACCGGGAAGATCCCCGCACCGGCGGGGTCACTCACCCGGGCCCCTGCGGGTCCTCAGCAACGCGGCGATCCGCCGGACGAGTTCGTCATCGCTGCTGACCGGTCTGCCGGAGACGAGTGCCCCGAGGCGTTCAGAGGTCCGGAAGTCGTACGCGCGCTCCTGTTCCGCTCCGGGCACGCTGGCGTACTCCTCCTCGGCGCGGAACCCCACGCTCAGGTCGACCGCCTTCGCCAGGAGCCAACTGAGGATGGAGGAGAACGCGATGACGGCGGCGATGGCGGCGAACTGACGGCCGAGGAGTCCCCGAGCCACACGCAGGCTGTGCACCGCGCCGCCGCCTATCTGATGCTCAGCGTGGCAACGGGGACGGGACTCTCCTTCGCCGACGCCGCGGCCGCCAAGGCGTTCTGACGACCGGCGCGTTCACACCCGGAGCCCGTTCCTCGACCCGGGCAGAACGCGGTGGGCCGCCCTTCGGTCCGTGTCCCGGGCGACGGCCGGTGGGCCGCCGCTGGGGAAACGGTGGCCCGACACGCCTCCGCGTCCGCCGCCCGCTTCAGCGGTACCGGTCCGACCAGGCGTCACCGTTCGCATACGACCGCGCATGCTCCGGGTCGCCGACGGCTTCGGGCCGGGGCGGAGCGGGCCTCGTACCGGCCCACCGCAGCCAGGTCCAGCGGTTCGAGCTGGACGGTGCGGACCGGGCGCGCGCACCGGCACCTCGGCTTCGTCGAGGTCAGCGAGAACTCCGCCTGGCCGGAGTGAACGTCACACGTCCAGGTCCGCGAGGCCGCTCGCGCCCAGGTCCCCGAGCCCGGACTCGGCGTCGAGGGGCTGCTCGGCCCAGATGATCTTCCCGGTCTCCAGGTAGCGGGTCCCCCACCGCTGGGTGACCTGTGCCGTCAGGAACAGGCCGCGGCCGTCCTCGTCGCCGGCGCGGGCGTGCCGCATCCGCGGTGCGGCGGCGCTGCCGTCGGCGACCTCGCAGGTCAGCATCTGGTCGCGGAGCAGGCGCAGCTTGATCGGGCCCTCCGCGTGGCGGATGGCGTTGGTGACCAGCTCACTGGCCACGAGCTGGGTCGGGAACACCTTGCCGTCCAGGCTCCAGGCGGAAAGCTGCCGCTCGACGAGCGCCCGGACCGTGGCGACCACCGCCGGATCGCTCGGCAGGTCCCAGGTGACGACCTGGTCCTCGTCGAACACATGGGTGCGGGCCAGCAGCAGGACGGCGTCGTGCCGCGACCCCCGGTGCAGCAGCGCGTCGGCGGTGGCGCGGCAGGCGTCCTCCACCGGATCGTCGCGGCTCGCCACGAGGCGCTCCTTCAGTTCCTCCAGCCCCGCCGTCGTCCCCTCGTCCTCGATACCGGCACCGGCACCGGCACCGGCGAGGAGGCCGGGCGTGTAGAGCGCGATGCCGCTGTGCGGCGGCAGGCCCATGTCCGCCGTGCCGAACGGGCTGTCCCCGGTGCCCAGGGCCACCCCGGAGGGCAGGTCGGCCGGTTCCACGGTGCCGTCCGGGTAGGTGATCAGCGGCACCGGGTGGCCGGCGCTTGCCACGCTCAGATGGCCGGTGACCGGGTCGTACACGATGTAGGCGCAGGTCGCGCCGGCGACGGAGCCGGGGGCGGGGCGAGGCCTGACGCCCAGCACCTCGCCCCTCTCCTCGGTGATGTGCGTGACCAGGTCGTCGACCCGGGCGAGGACCTCGTCGGGACCGAGGTCGAGCTCGGCGAGCGTGTGGATGGCGGCGCGCAGGCGACCCATCGCGGCGGCGGCGTAGACACCGCTGCCGACGACGGTGCCCACGACGAGGGCGAGCCGGGCGCCGGGCAGCGGGATGGCGTCGAACCAGTCGCCGCTGGTGCCCTCGGTGACGACGCTGTGCGCGATCTCCATGGCGCCCTGCGGGGGGAAGCGGGACGGCAGGAGCTGCCGGCGCAGCGCCCGGGCGACGACGTGTTCCCGCGTGTACCGGCGGGCGTTGTCGATGCAGACCGCGGCGCGGGAGGTCACCTCGCGCGCGGTGACGAAGTCGCCCTCCTCGAAGGTGCGGGGGGTGCCGAACCGGTAGAACGTGGCAAGGCCGAGCGTCGAGCCGCGGGCGCGCAGCGGGACGATCAGCCCGAACAGCCCGTTGCCGGTGCCGAGGTCACCGCTCAGGCCGAGCCCCGAGGAGTCCGGCTCCACGACGCGGCGCAGCACGGGATCCATGGTGGCCAGGCAGCGGGCGTCGGAGGGCGGGATCGAGGAGGTGGTGCCGAGGTCGAGGTGCGGGTCGCCGACCTCGACGCCGAGCGCCTGGTTGACGGTCACGCCCGCACGGCGGAGCGAGGCGCGCGCCGCGTCCGCGTCCGGCTCGTCGCCGCGCAGCACCGGGTCCAGCATGTCCACGACCGCGGCGTCGCAGAAGCCGGGCACGACCACCTCGGTCAGCTCCTGGGCGGTGCGCACGACGTCCAGGGTGGTACCGATCCGCCCGCTCGCCTCGGCCAGCAGGGCGAAGCGCTGCTCGGCCCTGCGCCGCGCCGTGATGTCCACGCCCGTGACGGCCACCCCCACGCGCCCCGAGGAGTCCTCCAGGCGGAAGGCGGACGTGGCGAAGTAGTGCTCGTGGTCCGGGTCGCCCGGCGGATAGCCGTGCTTGTCGAAGCCGAGCAGCGGGACCCCGGTGTCGCGGACCTTGGTCAGCAGCTCCTCCAGCTCGTCGGCGTTGGAGGCCGCCCACACGTCGCGCGCCCGCCGGCCGAGGGAGCGGGGGGTGAAGATGCCCTTCATACCCTCGGCGGCGCTGTTGTAGCGGCGCAGCCGCAGGTCGTCGTCGAAGAGGCACAGCCCGATGGGCGACTGGGTGAAGAGGGCTTCGAGAACCGCTCCGTCCAGCTCGCGCCCGGCCCGCACCACCGGGGTCAGGGTCACGGACCACCGTGCGCCCGCGCCGGGTCCGTTCAGGGTCGGGCGGATCCGCAGGGAGCACGCCTCCCAGTGCCCGTCCCTGCACCGCACGCGCAGGGGCGCGGCTGCGTCCTCCACCGTCTCGCGGTCCGGCCCCCACCCGTCGGGCCCAGCCGGGCGCAGCGCGTCCGACGGGTGGGCCAGGAGCGCGGCGGCGGCGCGTCCGAGCACGTCGGAGGGCGCGTAGCCGAAGAGCCGCTCCGCCTCCGCGCTCCAGTCGGTGATGACGCCGTGCGCGTCGACCGTGAGTCCGGCCTCGGGACGCGCACGCGCTTGCGGTCGCAAGACGCCCTCGCCTCGCGCAGTGAAGGGGTCACCCACAGGCATCAATCCCTCTAGATCCTCCTAACCCAGTTTATCCATTTTGGGCAGGTATAAAGACCTCGCCTCCAAGGGGCCGGCCGGTTCGGGCGCCGCACCACCCCGGCGGCCCGGGCCCCCTCCGGGCGACCCGGCGCCGCCCCCTGCGCCACCCCCGGCGGGGCTCCGGATGCGGCCGTACCGGTACGGCAGGACCCTGTCGAGCGGGCAGGGCAAACGAGATATCTTGATGTCAAGCAATGTTGCAGACGTAGACGCGGAGCGGAGCACCCGGTGACAGACTCGACCATCATCTACACGCACACCGACGAGGCACCGGCCCTGGCGACGTATTCCTTCTTGCCGGTGATCGAGGCCTACGCCTCCACCGCCGGCGTCGCCGTGGAGAGCCGGGACATATCCCTCGCCGGGCGGATCATAGCCAGCTTCCCCGAGCACCTGGAGGAAGGCCGGCGCATCGACGACGCCCTCGCGGAGCTGGGCGAGCTCGCCGGGACCCCCGGGGCCAACATCATCAAGCTGCCGAACATCTCGGCGTCGATCCCGCAGCTCAAGGCCGCGATCGCCGAGCTCCAGCAGCAGGGCTACGCGCTGCCGGACTACCCGGACGACCCGAAGACCGACGAGGAGCGCGAGGTCCGCGCCCGGTACGACCGGGTCAAGGGCAGCGCCGTCAACCCGGTGCTGCGCGAGGGCAACTCCGACCGGCGCGCCCCCGCCTCGGTGAAGAACTACGCCAAGGCGCACCCGCACCGCATGGGCGCCTGGTCGGCCGACTCGAAGACCAACGTCGCGCACATGACCGGTGACGACTTCCGCTCCACCGAGAAGTCCGCCGTCATCGCCGCGGACGGTACGCTGCGCATCGAGCTGTCCGGCGACGACGGCAGCACCACCGTGCTGCGCGAGTCGGTGCCGGTGCTCGCCGGCGAGGTGGTGGACGCCTCCGTGATGCGCGTCGCCGCGCTGCGCGAGTTCCTCTCCGCGCAGGTCGCGCGCGCCAAGGCCGAGGGCGTGCTGTTCTCCGTGCACCTGAAGGCGACGATGATGAAGGTCTCCGACCCGATCATCTTCGGGCACGTGGTGCGCGTCTTCTTCCCGCGGACCTTCGCCGAGCACGGCCAGGCGCTCGCCGCCGCGGGCCTCACCCCGAACGACGGCCTCGGCGGCATCCTCAAGGGCCTGGAGGGGCTCCCCGAGGGCGCGAAGATCAAGGAGTCCTTCGCGGCGGAGCTGGCCGAGGGGCCGGCTCTGGCGATGGTCGACTCCGACCGCGGCATCACCAACCTGCACGTGCCGAGCGACGTCATCGTCGACGCCTCGATGCCCGCCATGATCCGCACCTCCGGCCACATGTGGGGCCCGGACGGCCAGGAGGCCGACACCCTCGCGGTCATCCCGGACAGCAGCTACGCCGGCATCTACCAGGTCGTCCTGGACGACTGCCGGGCCAACGGCGCCTTCGACCCGGCCACCATGGGCTCGGTGCCGAACGTGGGTCTGATGGCGCAGAAGGCCGAGGAGTACGGCAGCCACGACAAGACCTTCGAGATCCCGACCACCGGCACGGTGCGGGCGCTCGACGCGAGCGGTGCCGTGGTGCTGGAGCAGACGGTGAGCGCCGGCGACATCTTCCGGATGTGCCAGACGAAGGACGTGCCGATCCGGGACTGGGTCAAGCTGGCCGTCACCCGCGCCCGGGCGACCGGGGACCCGGCCGTGTTCTGGCTGGACGAGGGCCGGGCGCACGACGCCAACCTCATCGAGAAGGTCAGGGCGTACCTGCCCGAGCACGACACCGAGGGCCTGCGCATCGAGATCATGTCGCCGGTCGACGCGATCGCGTTCTCCCTGGAGCGGATCCGCCGCGGTGAGAACACGATCTCCGTCACCGGCAACGTCCTGCGTGACTACCTGACCGACCTCTTCCCCATCCTGGAGCTCGGCACCAGCGCCAAGATGCTCTCGGTGGTGCCGCTCATCAACGGCGGCGGGCTGTTCGAGACCGGTGCAGGCGGCTCCGCGCCGAAGCACGTCCAGCAGTTGGTCAAGGAGAACTACCTGCGCTGGGACAGCCTCGGCGAGTTCCTCGCCCTCGCGGTCAGCTTCGAGCACCTCGCGCAGAAGACGGGCAACGCCCGCGCGCAGATCCTCGCTGACACGCTCGACCGCGCCACCGCCACGTTCCTCAACGAGAACAAGTCGCCGACCCGGCGCGTCGGTGGCCTCGACAACCGCGGCAGCCACTTCTACCTGTCGCTGTACTGGGCCCAGGAGCTGGCGGGCCAGACGGACGACACCCGGCTCGCCGAGGCGTTCGCGCCGCTGGCCAAGACGCTGACCGAGCAGGAGGGCACCATCGTCGAGGAACTCCTCGCCGTGCAGGGCTCGCCGGTCGACATCGGCGGCTACTACCAGCCCGACCCGGCCAAGGCCGCGGCGGTCATGCGCCCGTCCAGGACCTTCAACGAGGCCCTGGCGACCCTGACGTCGTGACGTCCCAGCTCCTGGCGTCCGGCCTTCCGACGTCCGGCGCCCCGACCTCCTGACGGGCGGGCCCGCCTCCGGGACCTCCTCACGGGGCGGGCCCGCCTCCGGGATCTCCTCGGGGGCGGATCCGCTTCCGCGGGCCTCCCGTCAGGGCGGGTCCGCTCGTGGCCCGGGGCCGGCGCGTCCCGGGCCGCGGCGCCCGGCCCGGCGGGTGCGGACGCGCCCGGCCCGCGGACGCCCCCGACCCGCGGGTGCGGTCCTGCCCGGGGCCGCCGGTGCCGCGGGGGCCGCTCCTGCGGCGGGCCGGGAGGGGATGCCGGGAAGGCCGGGGAGGACGGGGAGAACGGGAAGGCCGGGGAGGACAGAGGCCAGGAAGGACAGCGAGGCCGGGACGCCGGGGAGCACCGGCCGGACGGCGGACCGCCCTGCCGCACCGCCGGGCCGCGCCGCGACGGCGTGGCGCCCCACGGCGCGACCCGGCGGTGCCGCACCATCCGCGGCCCGGCCCGCGTACGGCCGCACGAGGCGCCGGAGCGTGCGGCCGTACGCGGGCCGGGACCGCACCGCCGGCGCCCGCGTCAGCGGCCCCGGGCCACCGCGGCGGCAGGGGGCGGGGCAGCGTCAGGCCGCCCCGGTGGGCGGGCCCGCCGCCGGCCCCAGTTCGTCGAGGACCAGGGCGAGCGCGCCGTGCAGGGCCGAATCGTGCGGGAAGGCGCTGGGGACCAGCTCGGGCGGGAAGGGGACGGCCTCGCGCAGGCGGCCCCCCAGCGCCGCGAGCACCCGCTCGGCCGAGGCCATCATGCCGCCGCCCACCGCGATCCGCTGCGGGTCGAGCACCGTGGCGAGGTTGGCCACGTGCACGGAGAGCTGGTCCAGCGCATCGTCCACCAGCGCCCGGGCCCGTGGCTCCGCGGACGCGAAGAGCGCGGCGGCACTCGGGCTGCCGCCCAGCAGCTCGGCGCCCCTGCGGGCCAGGCCCATGCCGGAGAAGTACTCCTCCAGGGGCGCCCGGCCCGAGGCGGCGGCGGCCGTGTCGGCCGCGTCCCGCAGCAGGTACCCGATCTCACCGGCGGCGTTGTGCGCGCCGGAGAGCACCCGGCCGCCCACCACCAGCGCCGCCGCGAGTCCCGTGCCGAGGTTGAGATAGATCCCGGGGTCGACGCCGCGCAGCGCGCCCCAGCGGACCTCGGCGAGGCCGGCCGCCTTGACGTCGTTGTCAGCGGCCACCACCGCCAGGTCCAGGCGCTCGCGGACCAGCGCCGGCAGGGACAGCTCCTCCCAGCCGGGGATGTTGGGCGCCATGAGCACCCGGTCCTCGTGGACGACGCCCGGGCTCGCGACACCGGCGCCCAGGCAGCGGCCGCCGGTCGCCGCCGAGGTCCCGGCGCGCAGCTCGGCCGCGGTGTGCAGCGCCCGCTCGACGGTCTGCAGGGCGCCGCGGGAGGCGTCCGTGTCGATCCTGGTCCGCCGCAGGATCCGGCCGTCCACGGCGGCGGTGGCGACGGCCACCTTCGTACCGCCGACGTCGATGCCGAGGACGAAGTCGGTGCCGCCCGCCGCGGTCACCAAGGGGGCGGGCACCGCTTCGCGCGGGTGGGGGACGCGGGTCACACGGTCTCCTGGGGTGTGTCGGGCAGTTTGCCGGAGGGCGCGGCGGGCGCGGTGCTGAAGTCCTCGCGGATCTCCTTGGGGCCGAACGGCCAGACGTGCTCGACGCGGGCCCACACCAGGAAGGCGATCACGCCCAGCGCCACCCACGCCAGCGACCACTCGATGGGATGCAGTCCCGGGTTGTTCTTGTCGGCGAAGACGTAGACGCTCAGCCAGCCCGCCAGTGCGACCACGCTGGGCAGCGGGTAGAGCCACATCCGGTACGGCCGGCGCAGCCCGGGCTGCCGCCTGCGCAGCACGGTGACGGCGGCGATCTGGGCGAAGGACTGGACGATGACCATGACGGTGGTCAGCAGCGTGATCAGCACGGTCAGGGGCGGCGTCTTCGCCGAGGTGCCCAGATGGCGGCTGATCAGGAAGGCCGCCGCGGTGATCACGCCCATCGCGACCAGGCTCAGCACGGGGAAGCGGTGCCTGGGGTGCAGACGCCCGAACTGCCGGAAGAAGACGTTGTCGCGCGCCGCGTCGTACGGCACCCGGGAGCCGCCGAGCAGCCCGGCGAAGACCGAGGTGAACGCGGTGACGAGGATCAGGACGGTGATGACGTCCGCCGTGGTCCTGCCCCACGCCCGCTCCAGGACGACCGCCGCGACCGACCGCGAGGCGGGGTTGGCCGGGTCGATCATGTCCTTCCAGTTGACCACTCCGAGCGTGCCGATCTGCATCAGCAGGTAGATGACCATCACGCCGGCGATCGCGTAGAAGATGGACCGGGGCAGCACCCGGCCGGGGTTCTTGATCTCGGCGCCCAGGTACGCGGTGGTGTTGTAGCCCAGGTAGTCGTAGATGCCGATGGTCAGTCCCGCGGCGAAGCCCAGCCAGAAAGTGGAGCTGCCGAGCGAGAAGGCGCCCGCCGGGTAGGTGAAGGCGTCGTGGGCGTGGAAGTGGGTGAAGGAGGCGATGACGACGCACCCCACGCTGATGATCATGATCACCCACAGCAGCGTGGCGAGCCGTCCGATCGACTCGATCCGCCGCCACAGCAGCAGCACCACCGCGAGGCACATGGCGAGCCCGACCAGGTCGCCCTGCCCGCTGCTCATGGACGGCCACAGATAGGTGAGGTACTGCACGAATCCGGCCACACCCGTGGACATGATCAACGGGATGAAGAGCATGGCGGTCCAGGTGAACAGGAACGGCATGAGCCGGCCCGTGCGGTACTGGAACGCCTCGCGGAGGTAGATGTACGACCCGCCAGCGCCCGGCATGGCGGCGCCCAGCTCGGCCCAGATCAGCCCGTCGGCCAGGGCGAGGACGGCACCGGCGACCCACCCGATCACCGCCTGGGGCCCGCCGAAGGCGAGCACCATGGCCGGGATGGTGATGAACGGACCGACGCCGACCATCTGGCTCATGTTGATCGCGCTCGCCTGGAACTGGCCGATCCGGCGTACGAACCCGGAATCGGCCGGCGCGGGCTCCCGCTCCGTGTCGGCCATCGGGCCACCTCCTCTGGCTGTCGTGGGGCACCGTCAGGAAAACGTCAGGAAGACCTCATCAAGTTAGGGTCCTTAACAAAAAGCCGTCAACAGTCCGGCCGGAATCCGCCGAGGCCGCCCGGCGCCCCGACCGCCGTCTCGTAACCTGGACGTCATACGCAGGGCATTCGCCGGGAAATCACACACGAAGCCACTCACCGAGGACGGCGGCCAGGGGGACGATGCTGAACGGTCTTACCGGGGACGACGAGACCGCCGTCGGCACACCGCAGGGCGAGCCCACCGGGCGGCCGTGGAACCGCGGCGTGCTGCGCGGCATCAACGAACGCACCCTCCTCGACGCACTGCGCGCCGCCGGCACCACCTCGCGCGCCGAGCTGGCCCGCGCCACCGGCCTGTCCAAGCCCACCGTCTCCGCCGCGCTGGCCAGCCTGGAGCGGGCCGGCCTGGTGCGCCGCACCGGCGAGGTCGCGCGCGGCCGGGGCCGGGGCCGGGCCGCGGTGCTCTACGAGGCCGACCCGGAGGCCGGCTTCGTGCTCGGCGTGGACGTCGGCCGCGACTGGCTGCGCGCCGCGGCCGCCGACCTCGACGGCCGGGTCGTCGGCCGCCGGGACGCACCGAACACCGCGCGCACCGCGAGTGCGATGGTCCACGACGCCGCCCGGCTGGCCCGCTCGGTCGCCGAGGAGGCGGGGCTCGACTGGTCGCAGGTGGTGCACACGGTCGTCGGCAGCCCCGGGGTCACGGACCCGGGCACGCACCGGGTGCGGTACGCGGTCAACCTCCCCGGCTGGGGCCGCAGCGGCCTCTTCGAGCGGCTGCACGCCGAGTTGGGCACCGGCCTCGACGTGATGAACGACGCCAACCTCGCCGCCCTCGGCGAGTACGCGCTGGGCGCGGGACAGGGCTCGCGGCTCTTCGCCTACCTGTGGGTCGGCACCGGCCTCGGCGCCGGAATAGTCTCCGAGGGCAAGCTGTTCCGCGGCCGGCACGGAGCGGCCGGCGAGATCGCCTACCTGCCGCTCTTCCCGCTCCCCGACGGGGCCGAGCCGCGCCCGGAGGCCGGTCCGAGGGACGTCTCCGTACCGCGCGGCCCGATGGAGGACGCGGTCAGTGCCGACGCGGTCGTGCGCCTGGCGCACGCGATGGGCATGCCGGCGGCCACGACCCGCACCGCCAAGGACGTCTTCGCCGCGGCCCGCGCCGACGAGCCGACCGCGCGGCGGGTCGTCGAGCGCGAGGCGGCCCGGCTCGCCCACGCGGTGGCGGCGCTGTCCGCGGTGCTCGACCCGGACCTGGTGGTGCTCGGCGGCGGTGTCGGGCGCAACGGCGACCTGCTGCTCGCCCCGCTGCGCAGCGCGCTGCGCGAGCTGACGCCGCTGCGGCCTCGGGTGGTCTCGTCCACGCTGGGCGACGACGCGGTGCTGCTCGGGGCGGTGGCGATGGCCGCCCAGGCCGCCCGCGAGCGGGTGTTCGACACGCGCAACGGCGGTTGACCCGCTCCGGCGGGACACGGGCCCGGCGGGCGGCGACCGGGGGCGGCCAGGTGGCCGGGCGGCCCGGTGCGGCCCGCCGGGGCGGCACGTCGGCCGGGGGCGGCACGGTGGCCCGGTGCGGTCCCCGGCTGCCCCTTCGGACGGTGGCGGTTCACCGGCCCGCCGGGCCGGGCGCGCGGTCCCCCGCGCCCCTTGGTGCGCTGCGCGTCCCCTGGTGCGCTTCTGCGCGCCGCTGCCGGGCCGTCAACCTTTTGCCCGTGAGGCGCACTTGACTTAGTTAGGGAGCTTTCCTGAATCATGGGTGGGGCCCCGAGTCCGGGGCCGCCGCGTCGCCGTCCACCTTCCGGAGGCAGGCATGCCCGTACTGAGCCCCCGCTCCCGTCCCGGCCGCAGAGCGCATCCGCGAAGGGGCCGCCGCCGGGCCGCGCTCCTTGCCGCCGCCCTGCTCACGGCCCTGCTCCCGTTCGGCCCCGGCGCCGCGCCCACCCAGGCCGCGGCCCAGGAACCGCCGCCACCGGTCAGCACCCCGCCGTTCAGGACCACGCCTTCCGGCGGGCCGGGCACGGCGAGCGCCATCCGCTCCTGGCAGGTGCAGTCCAGCGCCGTCACCGGCGACGACGGCGCCGCCGTCTCCCGCACCGGGTACGGCACCGCGGGCTGGTACGTGGCGCCCGCGCGCTCCACCGTGCTGGCCGCGATGCTGGCCGACGGCCTGTACCCGGACGTCTTCTACTCGAAGAACCTGAGCGGGATCGACCCGGCGATGTTCCAGGTGCCGTGGTGGTACCGCAGCACCTTCACCGCCACCGGCGGCGGCCGCACCGTGCTGCGGGCCGACGGCGTCATCCCCGGCGCCGACGTCTGGGTGAACGGCAGGAAGGTCGCGTCGCGGTCGACGGTCCAGGGCGCGTACACCGTCAACGACATCGACATCACCGCCGACGTCCACCCGGGTGAGAACGCCATCGCCTTCGAGGTCCCGCCCACCGACCCCGACAAGGACCTCTCCACCGGCTGGGTCGACTGGAACCAGACCCCGCCCGACAACAACATGGGCATCTGGCGCGACGTGGAGATCGTGCGCACCGGCGGCGTCGCGCTCTCGGGCGCCCGTGTCACCCCGGACCTCGACCTGACGTCGTTGCACCGCGCCGACCTCACCGTGGCCGTGGACGCGCACAACACCGGCACCGAGGCCACCACCGTGCGGATCACCGGCACGGTCGGCGGCCACGGGGCTCCGGTCGCGCTCGACCGGAGCGTGCGCCTGGCCGCCGGTGAGACGAGGACGGTCACCTTCAGCCCGTCCGACACACCGGGCCTGTCCCTGCGGGACCCCGCCGTCTGGTGGCCCGTCGGCGAGGGCGCCCATCCGCTGTACGACCTGAAGCTGGCGGCCCACCAGGGCGCTGCCCTCACCGACCGGGCCGGGACCTCCTTCGGCGTGCGCGAGGTCACCAGTTCGGTGGCGCCCGGCGGCGGGCGGCAGTTCGTCGTCAACGGCCGCAAGGTGCAGTTGCGCGGCGGTGGCTGGGCACCGGACATGTTCCTCCGCGACGACAAGGGCCGCACCTCGGACGAGCTGGGCTACGTCGCCGACCTCGGGCTGAACACCGTCCGGCTGGAGGGCAAGCTGGAGAACCCGGAGTTCTACGACCTGGCCGACCGGGCCGGCATCATGGTGCTGCCCGGCTGGGAGTGCTGCGACAAGTGGGAGGCGTGGGCCGGCACCGGCGGTGAGCCGTGGACCGCCGAGGACCGCGCCGTCGCCGCGCGCTCGATGGCCGACGAGGCGGTGCTGCTGCGCAACCACCCCTCCGTCGTCGCCTTCCTCATCGGCAGCGACAACGCCCCGCCCGCCGACATCGCGGGTGCCTACACTGACGCCCTGGAGCACGCGGGCTGGTCGGTGCCCATCGTCTCCGCCGCGTCCGACCAGAGCACCGAGCCCACCGGCGAGTCCGGCATGAAGATGAACGGCCCGTACGCCTACGTGCCGCCGAACTACTGGTACTCCACCCGTGACGACCAGGGCGGGGCGATCGGCTTCGACTCGGAGACCAGCGCCGGCGAGGCCATCCCGCGCCTGCCCACCCTCCGGGCGATGCTGTCGCCCGAGGAGCAGCGGCAGTTGTGGCAGGAGCCGAAGACCCCGCAGTACCACTCGGGGCGCACCGGCTCGCAGTTCTCCGACCTGTCCATCTTCGACAACGCGCTCACGCACCGCTACGGCGCTCCGACGAGCCTTCGCGACTACGTGCGCAAGGCCCAGCTCGCGAACTACGAGGCGACGAGGGCCCAGTTCGAGGCGTTCGGCAGCAGGGCGGACGCGGACCGGCCCGCGACCGGTGTCATCTACTGGATGCTCAACGGCGCCTGGCCGAGCCTGCACTGGCACCTCTTCGACCACAACCTCGACCAGGCCGGCGGCTACTTCGGTGCCAAGAAGGCGGGCGAGCCGGTGCACATCCAGTACGCGTACGACACCTCCGCCGTCCAGGTGGTCAACCACACTCCGGACGCGACGGGCGACCTGACGGCACGCGTACGGGTGCGGGACCTCGACGGCACCGTCCGGCTCGACCGGCACTCCGCCGTCGGCCCGGTGGCGGGCGGGCACACCGCCACCGCCCTCACCCTGAAGCCGCCGGCCGGACTGACGAGCGCCTACTTCACCGAGCTGACCCTGACCGATGCGCACGGCAGGCAGGTCAGCCGCAACGTCTACTGGAACTCGACCGATCCCGACGTCCTCGACGACGCCCACACCACCTGGTACTACACGCCCCAGAGCCGCTACGCCGATCTGACCGCCCTGCAGAAGCTCGCCGACGCCTCGATCACGACGGCCGTGCACACCACCGCCACCGGCGAGAGCACCACGACCCGGGTCACGCTGCGCAACACCGGAACGGTGCCCGCCGTCGGACTGCACACCAGCGTGGTCGGCGCCCGCCACGGGGCCGCGGTCGCACCGGTGTCGTGGAGCGATGACGACGTCACCGTCTTCCCGGGCCAGGAGTTCACGCTGACCGCGACGTACCGCACCGCCGACCTCCGCGGCGAGGCACCGGCCGTGCAACTGTCCGGGTTCAACGTGCCGGAGGCGGTGGTGGCCGCACGGGACTGACGGCGGATGTGCGCACCGCCCGGGCGATCCCGCGCCCGGGCGGTCCTCACGTCATGCCGATGATCAGCAGGGCGATGTCGTCGTTGCGGGTGTCGCCCTGCGGGGCGTGCGTCAGCAGCAGGTCGGCGCGGTCCTCCACCGACTCCCCGTGGTGCGTGTGCGCGAAGCGGCCGATCAGCTCCTGCGTCGACAGGTCGGGATCGTCCCCCGGTGCCTCGACCAGGCCGTCGGTGTACATCAGGAGCTCCGCGCCGGGCGGCAGCGGTATCTCGATGGTCGGGTACTCCGCGGCGCGGACGATGCCGAGCAGAGGTCCCGGCGGCACGTCAACGACCGACACCCGACCGTCCGGGTGGCGGAGCAGCGGGGGCGGGTGGCCCGCGCTGGACAGCCTGGCGCGGCGGGCCGAGAGGTCGAGGTCCGCGTAGAGGCAGCTCGTGAACAGCCCCGCGTCGAGGTCGGTCAGCAACCGGTTGGTGCGCGCCAGCACCTCCGCCGGCGGCACGCCGGAGGTGGCGTGCACGGCGGTGCGCACCTGGCCCATCAGCGCGGCCGCGGTGGGGTTGTGGCCCTGCACGTCGCCGATGGCGGCGGCCGCGCCCCTGCCGTCGAGCGGAATGAGGTCGTAGAAGTCGCCGCCGATCTCCATGCCGTGGGCCGATGCCTGGTAGCGGGCCGCCACAGTGAGGCCGCTGATCCGCGGCAGGGCGCTCGGCAGCAGTCCGGCTTGCAGACGCCGGGCGAAGCGGTACCGGGAGTCGTGCATGAGGGCGCGTTCGAGGGCCTGGGCCAGCAGCCCGGCCAGCGACGTCAGGAACGCGCGCTGTCCCGGCGTGAACGTGCGGGGCCGCTCGTAGGAGACCACGCAGCAGCCGACCGGGCGGCCGGCCGCGATCAGGGGCAGATAGGCCCAGGACGCCTTGCCGGTGAGGGTGGACATGCCGGTGTACGCGTCGTCCATCTCCTGCGGTGTGGAGTAGAAGGCCGCCTGCCCGCGGCTCAGGGCCAGGGACGCCGGCGTGGGCGTCCAGCGCATCTGCGCGCCGTCCAGTTGCCGCATGGCCCGCTCGGTGTAGCCGCGGTAGCCGATGTTCTTCAGCCGGCCGTCCTGGAGCACGAGCAGGGCGAGCCCCTGGGCCTCGAAGGCGGCCATGATCGGGTGGGCGGCCAGCTCCGCGATGTCCTGCACCTCCACGGCCTGGGTGAGCATCGCGGCGAGGTTCATGAGCTGGTACATCGTGCCGACGGGGGTGGGCGCGTTGTCGCTGCCCAGGACGTGGTCGCCGTCGGCCGCGGTCCCGCCCGCGGGCCGTCCGGCACCCCTGGGCGGCGGCCCGGGCCGCGGCCTGGCCGGGGCGATGCGCACGCTGACGCCGGAGTCGCCCGGGTAGAGCGTGAACGAGAGCCAGGTGCCCGGTGGCCGCAGCGCGGTGAAGGCCGCGGGCTCCCGGCTGAAGAGCGCGCCCCGATAGCGGTCCTCGAAGACCGGGTCGGCCAGCCAGGGCAGTGCCTGCCAGGGCCGTTGGCCGCGCAGGCGCCCGGTCGGGACGCCGACCAGTTCGGCCGCCGAGGCGGTGGCGAAGACGATGCGGCCCTCCAGGTCCAGCGCCATGCCGCCCTCGGGCAGCCGCTGGGCGAAGTCGACGGCGGCGACCGCCTCGTCGGCGGCCGGGACGATCGGCGGGGGCCGCCGCATCGTGTGCGGTTCGGGGCCGGGCAGCACGGGCCTGCCCCGCTTCGCGGCGTCGGCCAGCAGCAGGCCCAGTTCCTGGCAGCAACTGTCGATGGCGGCCCGCTCCCGCGGTGACAGCCGCGGCGGGTGCGAGGCCGGGAAGAGCAGGGAGAGCGAGCCCCACACGGCGTCCTCGCCGACCAGGGGAGCGCTGACCGCGGAGAAGCGGTAGGGCAGCACCACCGCGGTCTGCGGATAGCGGCCGACCGTGTCGCCGACCGGGAGCCAGATCAGCCGCCGCTCCCTGGCGGCGTCGGCCGTCGGGGTGTGCGCACCCAGCCACACCCGCTTCCAGGGCCCCGCGAAGGCGTCGGGTATGCCGGCCTTCACCGCGAGGCACAGCACCTGTTCGTCCGGCGGCAGCACGAAGATGCCGCCCCCGTAGGCGCCGGTCTCGCGCAGCACGGTGTACAGAAGGTGGTCCAGCGCTTCGACGCCGGTCGGAGTGGATTCCGCCATTGCCTGTATTTTACGCCCGTAAGGGCGCTATCCGATTATCACGGATGAATCAGGCTTTTCCTCCTCGGTCACCCGAGTGGGCGCCACCGCCCGACCCGGCGGTGGGACGCGGGCGGTGGCACACGGGCGGGCAGTGGCGTCCGAGCGGGCGGTGCCACCCGGGCCGGACCCGCGGCGTCCGGGCCCGACCGCGGCCGTGGGTTCAGGGCGCCTCGCCGTGCAGCACCCGGTCGGCGGGGCTGAAGCGGTCCTTGGCCAGGTTCGCCTGGTGCCAGTGCGGATAGATCATGGCGGGCGCGCTGACCCGGTCGAGGGCGGCCCTCTCGTCGGGGGCCAGGGTCAGGTTCGCGGCGGCCAGGTTGTCGCCGAGCTGCTCGTCCTTGCGGGCGCCGATCACCAGCGAGGAGACCGCGGGCTTGGTGAGCAGCCAGGCGAGGGCCACCTGCGCCGGCGAGACGCCGTGCGCGTCGGCGATCTGCACCTGCACCTCGACGGTGTCGTAGAGCTTCTCCCTGTCCCGGACCGGCGGCTCGTTCCACCGCTCGTCCACCTGGCGGGTGCCCTCGGGGGCGTCCCTGCCGCGGCGGTACTTGCCGGAGAGCAGCCCACCGGCCAGCGGGCTCCACACCAGCACGCCGAGGCCCTGGTCGACGGAGAGCGGCAGCAGCTCGTACTCGGAGTCGCGCGATTCGAGCGAGTAGTAGATCTGGTTGCAGACGAACCGCTGGTACCCGTGCGCGTCGGAGACCGCCAGGGCCTTCATGAGCTGCCAGCCGGTGTAGTTCGAGACACCGAGGTAGCGCACCTTGCCGGAGCGGACCATGGTGTCCAGCGCCTCCATGGTCTCCTCCAGCGGCGTCTGCCCGTCCCACTCGTGGATGTGGTAGATGTCCACGTGGTCCGTGCGCAACCGGCGCAGACTGGCCTCGAGCTGGCGCACCAGGTGGAACCGCGAGGCCCCGCCGTCGTTCGGGCCCTCGCCGAGCACCATGCGGGCCTTGGTGGAGAGCAGCACGCCGTCCCGGCGCTTCTCGACGACCTCGCCGACGATCTCCTCGGACACACCGCCCGAGTACATGTCGGCGGTGTCGATGAGGTTGACCCCGGCCTCCAGCGCCATGCCGATCTGCCGGTCGGCCTCCCGGACGCCGAGGCTGCCCAGCGCGCCGAACATGCCCTGCCCGCCGAAGGTCATGGTGCCCAGGGTCAGGGCGGACACCCGCAGTCCGGAGCGGCCCAGTTGACGGTATTCCATGGTCTCTCCTTGCCTCGGGCCCCGGGGCCCGACACGGTTCGCCTCCGCCACTTCAGTACCCACCTGTTCAGTACCCGTGCGGGGCGTCCCTACCGGGCGGGTGGCGAAGCTTCGCCGCCCGCCCGGTGGGGACGCCGGCCGCCGGGCCGCGCGGCAGGCCGCGGCGAGCAGGCCACCGGGGTGTGCCGCCCTCCGGGGCACCTGGGTGGGGCCCGGTGAGTGCGGCGGCTTGCATCGGAAGCGGTGCACGTGGGGACCGGGGGTGCCCGCCGGTGCGCGGGGCGTGCCCGCGGGCCGCCGCGCCGGAGGGCCGGAGGGCAGACGCGAACCGTGGCACCCGCCGGGCGGGTGCCACGGCTCTGCACCGCCTCCCGTCCGCCGGCGCCCCGGCCGGCGGATCACGGCACCGCGCTCCCCCTGAGCGCTAGCAGGCCCGCCACGAGGAGATCCTGTCGTTGGCCGTGGGCCCGACGTTGCCCCGCCACGCGCCCGCGTTCACGATCGCCAGGATGGACCCGCCGTAGTTCGCGTCGTCGTAGAAGCAGACCCGGGAGCCGGTGCGGTTCCAGATGGAGGTGGTCAGGTCGTTCATCGCACTGCCCACGTTGGCGCGGTCGGTTCCCGGGACGAAGAGGAAACGGCCCTCGTAGTTGCTGTCGCCCCAGACGCACACGTACCCGTCGGGGCAGTCCTCGGGATGGGCGCTCGCCTGCGTCCCCCCGACGACCACCGAGGCCGCGGCCACGCACAGCCCGGCGACGAGCCCGGCAATCAGATTCCTTTTGATGTGCTTCTCCCCTTCTCGCGCTGGTGTCCGCACCACCCGCCCGCGGGGTTTGTCCCGCAAAGGTGGCATAACCCTGGAATTACCCCGCGGGCGGGCTCGTCACTGTTCCCCTGCGGCCCGGACGTCCGTGCGGGGGGTGCGCCGGCCGCGGCGGTTGACGGGGGGGGCGGGGGGCCTCCGGGGCCGGCGCCGTTGTCGCGGGCGGTGACGGCGGCGGCCCGGGCGGTCTCCCGCGCCGCCCGGCCGGGGCGTGCGCACCCGGACCGGGCGGGGCGAAGAGGCGGGCCGCCCTCTCACGCGCGATCCGGGAGCGCGCCGGGGGTTCCGTCGTCGGGCGGCCCCGCCGCTGCCGGGGAGAGTCCGCCGGGGCGCGCCGTCGGGATCGCGTCGGAAGCGTCCCTCAGGCCCGCCCCGGCACCGCCGCGCCCAGTTCCCCGCGGGCCCGTGACGCCGCGCCGACGGCGACCGCCCGGCTGCCCAGGCGGGCCCTGACGAGCCGGATGGGGTGGCCGCTGACCGGGGGCTCCGCGGCGAGCGCAGCCCTGATCAGGGGGGCGAGGAGCGGCCAGGCGCGGCTGACGCCACCGCCGATCACCGCGGTGGTGACGTCCATCAGGCCCGCGGTGACCAGGAGCGCACGGGCGACGGCCGTGCCCGCGGCCTCGAACACGGCGACGGCGTCCGCGTCGTCCCGCACCGCGGCCTCGGCGACCTCCCGGGCGGTGCGGTGCCGTCCGGTCCGCTCGGCGTACCTGGCGCCGATCGACCTGCCGGACGCCAGTGTCTCCAGGTGTCCGCGCCCGCCGCAGGTGCAGGGCAGGTCGCCGAAGCCGGGGATGTGGCCGATCTCGCCCGCGGCGCCGTGCGGTCCTTCGAGCAGCGTCCCGTCCACCCACAGCGCACCGCCGACCCCGGTGCCCAGCGTCATCCCGAGTACGTGGCTGACGCCCGCGACGGCGCCCTTGGTCGCCTCGCCGCGCAGGAAGGCGTTGACGTCGTTGTCGAGGAACGCCGGCACGCCGAGCGCCCCTTCCACGGTCGCGGTCACCGGGAAGCCGGCCCAGTCGTGGAAGGAGTCGCTGGCCACCAGCACCCGGCCGGCCCGTGCGTCGACGACGCCCGCCGCGCCGACGCCCACCCCGGCGAGCCGGAACCCGGCCTCGTCCAGCAGCCGGCGCAGCACGTCGAGCGCGGTGCCGACCATGGCCCCGCCGCCCCGTGCCGCGGGGGTGGGCACCTCACTGCCGCCGACCACGGTGAGGTCGGCGGTGCAGAGCACCACCTGGGTGGTGGTGCCGCCGATGTCGATGCCGGCGAACACCTCGGGTGTCGAGGGGCACGGCGGGGGTCCGCCGCTCACTCCCCGGCCGCCGTCCGGCCGGCGGCCGGCGCCTCCTGCCGCGCCGCGCGGCGGCGGCGCTGGAGCACCGGGTCGGGCACGGGCACGGCGGCGACGAGCCGGCGCGTGTAGTCCGTGCCGGGGTGCAGCAGGGTGGTCGCGGTGCTGCCCCGCTCCTCGACGCGTCCCGCGCGCATCACGACGACGCGCTGCGCGAAGTGCTGGACGACCGCGAGGTCGTGCGAGACGAAGAGGCAGGCGAAGCCGAACTCGTCCTGGAGTTCGCTCACCACCTCCAGCACGGCGGCCTGCACGCTGACGTCGAGCGCGCTGGTCGGCTCGTCGGCGACCAGCAGGCGCGGTTCGAGGACCAGGGCACGGGCCAGGCTCACCCGCTGGCGCTGTCCGCCGGACAGCTCGCGCGGTGCGCGGTTCGCCAGGGCGCGCGGCAGGCGGACGCGTTCGAGTACGTCCTCGACCCTGGCCCGGCGCTCGGCCGACGTCATCCTGCCGCGGTGCACGTACAGCGGTTCCGCGACGCACTCGGCGACGCTCATCCGGGCGTCCAGGGAGGCCACCGGGTCCTGGAGGACGACCCCGACGCCGGCCAGCAGGGCGCGACGGGCCCGGCCGCGGCTCCTGCGCAGGTCGGTGCCGAAGAGGGAGACGGAACCCGCGGACGGCTGGACGAGGCCGAGCGCGACCCTGGCCGCGGTCGACTTGCCCGAGCCGGACTCGCCGACCAGTCCGACGGTCTCACCTGCGTGCACGGTGAGCGTGACGTCGCTGAGCGCCTGCACGGCACGCGGCCCCCGCCCGAACCGCACCGACACCTCGCGCAGGCCCACCACCTCGTCCCCGGCCGGGGGCGTCTCCCCGGCGCCGGCCGGCGCGGCACCCGGCTCGGCCACGGCGAGCCGGGGCACCGCGCCGAGCAGCCGCTTGGTGTAGGCGTGCCGGGGCCGCAGCAGGACCTCCTCCACGGTTCCGGTCTCGACGATCTCGCCTTCGAGCATGACGGCGACCCGGTCGGCGAAGTCCGCGACGACACCCATGTTGTGCGTGACGAGCAGGACGCCGGTGCCCGCGTCGGCGGCGAGCGAGCGCAGCAGGTCCAGGATCTCGGCCTGCACGGTGACGTCGAGGGCGGTGGTCGGCTCGTCGGCGATCAGCAGGCTCGGGCTGTTCGCGATCGCCATGGCGATGACCACGCGCTGCCGCTGGCCGCCGGAGAGCTGGAACGGGAAGGCGGTGGCGCGCTGCTCGGGGTCGGGGATGCCGACGCGGCGCAGCAGTTCGACGGCCTCCCGCGCGGCCTCGCGGGCCGGCAGCGTGCGGTGGTTGCGGATCACCTCGGCGATCTGGGCGCCGATCCTGGTGAGCGGGTCGAGTGCGGTGGCGGGCTCCTGGAACACCATCGACGCCGCCCGGCCGCGCAGCCCGGCCAGCTCGGCCTCGGGCGTGCCGATGAGCTCCCGGCCGCCGACGGCGGCGGAGCCGGTGGCGCGGGCGTTGCCGGGCAGCAGTCCCATCGCGGCGAGCGCCACGGTGGACTTGCCGGAGCCTGACTCGCCGACGAGGGCCAGGGTCTCGCCGGGCGCGATGTCCAGGCGGACACCGCGGACGGCGGGCACGTCACCGGTCTCGGTGGTGAAGGTGACGCCGAGGTCGGTGAGCCTGAGGATCGGCCCGGTGGGCGCCTGCGTGGTCTTCTCTGCGGTGGTCATCCGCGTCCCCTCACGTCGAAGGCGTCCCGCAGTCCGTCGCCGATGGCGTTGAACGCGCACACCACGAGGATGATGGCAAGGCCCGGCGGCACGATCAGCCACCAGCGTCCGGAGTAGGCGGCCGTGAGGCCGGAGGAGAGCATGCCGCCCCAGTCGGTGGACGGCGGCTGCACGCCGAGGCCCAGGTAGGAGACGTAGGCGACGAGCAGGATCGCGTCGGCGACCTGGAAGGTGGCGGCCACGACGATGGTGGAGACCGAGTTGGGCAGGATGTGCCGTGCGATCGCCCGGCTGTGGGTGCCGCCGATGGCGCGCAGGGTCAGGATGTAGTCCCGGTTCTTCAGTGTGAGCGTCTCGGCCCTGATGAGTCGGGACGGCACCAGCCAGGACACCAGGCCGAGGATGAGGATGAGGCCCGCGATGCCGGGCGTGGAGATCGCGGAGACCACGAGCAGGATGAACAGCGCGGGGATCGCGATGCCCGCGTCGACGACGCGCATCATGGCCGCGTCGACCCAGCCGCCCGCGTAGCCGGCCGCCGAGCCCCACAGGGTGCCGATGACGGTCGCGAGGATGCCGGCCGCGAGCCCCACGAGCAGCGACACCTTCCCCCCGAACATCAGCCGGCCCAGTTCGTCGTGGCCGACCGCGTCGGTGCCGAGCAGATGGGCGCCGCCGGGCGGCAGGTTCACCTGCGTCAGGGTGGTGTGGGTCTGGTCGGTGGAGTACAGCAGCGGGCCGACGAAGCAGAACAGCAGGAAGAACACGACCACCGCGAGCCCGGCCACGGCGAGCCGGTTGCGGGCGAAGCGGCGCAGGGCGAGCCGGGTGCCCGACCTGCCGGCCGCCGCCGCGGGCTCACCGGGCGGCCGGACGCCGGGGGCCTGGCCCGGTTGGAGGACGGCGCTCATGAGGTGCCTGCCTTCACTCGGGGGTCGATGATCCGTTGGAGGATGTCGGCGAGCAGGGTGCCGACGACGGTGGCGACGGAGATGACGAGGACGCAGCCGAGCAGCACCGGGTAGTCGGAGGACTGCGCCGCGCTCCAGAACAGCAGGCCCATGCCCGGGTAGTTGAAGAGCTGCTCGACGACGAGCGAGCCGCCGAAGAGCACGGGCACGTAGTACCCGAGCATCGCCACCACCGGCGTGAGGGAGTTGCGGAAGACGTGCCGCCACAGGATCGCCCGCTGCCGTGAGCCGCCGGCCCGGGCGGTCCTGACGTAGTCCTCGGAGAGGTTCTCCAGCGTCGCCGCGCGCATGTACCTGCTGAACACGGCCACCATGGAGGTGGCGCCCGCGATCACCGGCAGGACCAGTGCGTTGGAGTCGGCGAAGACCTGCCCGAGGGAGTCGCCCTGCGGCGCCTGGGACGGGAACCAGGGCAGTAGCTGGGTGAAGACCAGCACCAGGATCAGGCCCAGGAAGTACACCGGCGTGGAGTAGGCGACGAAGCTCAGCGTGGTGATCACGTAGTCGGTGGGCTTGTTGCGCCGCACCGCCTGCCACATGCCGAGCGGGACGGCCAGTGCCAGGCCGACGACCGCGGAGAGCACGGTGAGCACCAGCGTCTTCGGCAGCCGCTGCGCGATGAGCTGGGAGACCCCCTCGTTGAGCGTGTAGGAGGTGCCCAGGTCACCGTGGAGGAGGGTGCGCAGGTAGTACACGTACTGCACGGGCAGCGGCTTGTCGAGGCCCTGCTCGTGGTTGAACTGCGCGATCTGCTGCGCGGTCGCCTGGGGGCCCAGGATGCCGCGGGCCGGGCCCCCGGGGAGCGCGTGCAGGAGGCAGAACACCACCACCGTCACGATGAGGATCACCACGACGGCTTGCAGGACCCGCCGTATCAGGTAGAGGAGGTTGGCCATGGGGCTTCCGGTCGGTGGGGCGCGGCGGTGCGGCAGCGGCTGAGCGGGCTCACTTGGTCCACGTCCACTGGGCCGGGTGGAACTCGGCGAGCGAGTCCTGGAAGAAGCCGCCGAGGCGGTTGTTGACGACCGAGATCTGGTAGTCCGGCTCCGGCAGCCACACCACCGGCAGGTCCTTGGCGAGCGCCGCGCTGTAGTCCTGCATCGCCTTGGGCGAGTCGGAGGTCGTGGAGGCGTCGATCAGCTTGTCGACGTCGGGGTTGGAGTAGTTGCCGAAGTTCGAGCCGCCCTTGCTCTGGAAGAGCGAGTCACCGGTCGGGTAGGCGGGGAAGTACCAGCTTCCCGCGGTGCCGAAGAAGGAGAGCTGCCACTTGCAGATCGGCTGGCTCGCGGTGCACTGCGGCGTCTGGGACAGGACCGAGTTCACGGGCGCGGTCTTGATGGAGAACTTGATGCCGGTCTTGGCGAGCGAGGACTGGATCGCGCTCATCATGTTGTCCGTGACGGTGGAGCCGGACTGGGAGAGCACCTGCATCTCGAACGTGGTGCCCTTGTCGACGCCCTCGCCGCACGCGGAGTCGCCGCTGCCGGGCGTGGTGCAGGTCATGACGCCGTTCTGCAGGGTCCAGCCGTGGCTGGTGAGCAGGTCCTTGGCCTTGGCGGTGGAGAACGGGTAGGGGTTCTCCTTCTGCTCCTTGGAGAGGAACGAGGACAGTTGCGCCTGCGGGACCGGGCCGTAGCCGGGCACCGCGGTGCCGTTGAAGACGACCTTGGCCAGGCTGCTCTGGTCGATGGACTCCTGGATCGCCTGGCGGGCGTAGAGCTGCTTGAAGACGGGCCCCATGGTGGGGTTGTTGAAGTTGTACGGCAGGTAGGTGATCGCCCAGCCGGTCCAGGGCTTGATCTTGTAGCCCTGGGTGGTGAACTGGCCCTTCTGGTCCAGGTCGGTGGCGTCGATGTAGCCGTAGTCGACCCGGCCGGAGCGCAGCGCGTTCTTCTCGGCGTCCGTGGTGGTGAACGGCAGCAGGTTCACGGTGCTGATGCTGGGCTTCTCACCGCCGTCGTACTTCTTGTTGGCCGCGAGCACGACCTTGCCTGCGGTGGAGAAGGACTTCACCGCGTAGGGGCCGCTGATCGTCTTCCACAGCGGGTCGGAGGCGTACTGGGCGATGTGCTTCGCGGCGCCGTTGAGGTAGTTCCAGACCTGCTTGGCGCCGCCGGCGGTGCGGTCGGCGTCGGACACCTTCGCCGAGGCGCCGGTCCTGTCCCAGGCGTGCTGCGGCATGGGCGTGATCTGGCTGAGCTGGTTGGCCAGCATCCACTGGCTGTTGTACGCCTTGTCGAACGTGAGGGTGAAGTGCCGCGCGTCGACGGTCTTGAACGAGGTCCAGTTGTCGGGCGCCTTGCCGGGGCTGTAGCCGGCCCACTGGGCCTTGTTGGCCTTGACGACGTTGTACCAGAACTCCGCGTCACGCGAGGTGACCGGCTTGCCGTCGCTCCAGTGGCGGTCGCCGAGTGTGATCGTGACGCTCTTGCCGTCCTTGGCGAAGTCGGCGGCGGTGGCGAGCGAGGCGCCCTTGTTCCAGGCGATCTTGCCGGTGGACCCGTCGTAGGCGATGAGCGGTTCCCAGAGGCTGGCGATGATCGCGTTGTTGTTGGTGTTCAGGTGCGCCGCGGTGCCGACCGGCAGGATCCAGTTCGGGGTGAAGTTGGCGGGCAGCGCGTAGTTGACGGTCTCGGACGAGGCGGACGGCGAACCGCTCGTACTGGAGCACCCGGCGAGCAGCGCCCCCGCCGTGGCGAGGGCACCGGCGAGGATCGCCGGACGGCGACGGGCCGCCGTGGCAGCAGGGAACATGGCTCTCCTCAGAGAGAACGGCCCGGTACGTCCGCCGGGAACCTGGGGTGACACGCGTGAACAGCGCGTTGGCGGAGCCAGTCAACGACCATAAGGGCCGAAGAAACAAACGGGTAGTCGTAAAAAGTAAGTTTCTGCTGTCCCAAAAAAAGACACGTGTGGCGAACGTGGCATACGTTTTGCACCGTTTCGCCCTAGTTGGCTCTTTGGTAACCGAGCTGATCATCTGCCCGGCTCGGGCTACGCTCCCGGAATCGTGGGACTCGTTCCCGCGCACCTACCCCGCGGCGGAAGTTACTGCGTCCATGGATGAAAAAAGCGTGTCACCACGCAGGAGCGCCACCGGCGCCACCTCCGTGGCCATGCGCGTCCTCGAACTCCTCGCCTCCGGGCAGGCGGCGTCGCGCACCGAACTCGCGGATCTGACGGGCGCCGCACCGTCGACGATCTCGCTCACGGTCAGCCAGTTGCTGGCGCACGGGCTGGTCGCGGAGCACGGCACCCGCTCCTCGACCGGCGGCCGTCCGCGCAAGGTGCTGAGGCTCGGCGGCTCGGAGGGGTTCGTGGTCGCCGCGGACCTCGGCGGCCGGCACGCCCGCATCGGCGTGGTGCTGCCCGGCGGCGGGCTCACGGACGTGTCGACGGTGCCACTGGCGACCGCGGACGGTCCCGATACCGCGCTGCCCCGGCTCGCCGAGACCCTGGAGGCACTCGCCGGGCAGCGCGGCCGCCACCTGCTCAAGGGTGTCGGGTTCTCCCTGCCCGGGCCGGTCGACGTGGCGGCGGGTGTGGTGACCCTGCCGTCCCGGATGCCTGGCTGGCACCGCTTCCCGGTCAGGGACTGGCTGGAGGAGCGGTTCGGGGTGCCGGCCGCCGTCGACAACGACGCCAACTGCATGGCCGTCGGCGAGCACGGCGCGCAGCCGGCCGGGCGGCGGCAGTCGATCACGGTCAAGATCGGCTCCGCCATCGGCGCCGGCATCATCACCGACGGACGGCTGTACCGGGGCGCGACCGGCGCCGCGGGCGACATCACCCACGTCCGGATAGAGGCCGCCGACGACCGGCCCTGTTCGTGCGGCAACACGGGCTGCCTGGAGACGGTGGCCTCGGGCGCGGCACTGGTGCGGATCCTGCACGAGCGGGGCATCGCGGCCGGCTCGCTGGAGGACGTCGTCCGGCTCGCGTCGAACGGCGACCCGGAGACGACCCGCGCCGTCCGGCAGGCCGGGCTCCACCTGGGCACGGTGCTCGCCGCCAACGTCAACTTCTTCAACCCGGACGCCGTGTACCTGGGCGGCATCCTGTCGACGCTTGAACCCTTCGTCGCCGCCGTGCGCAGCCGCCTGTACGAGGCGTGCCACCCGCTGGTCACCGAGCACCTGGTGATCGAGCGGGCCAGCCTCGGCGCGGACGCCGGCCTGGTCGGCGCGGGCCGGTTCGCCTTGCAGAGCGCGCTCGCGCACGACCTGGAGGCCATCACTTCATCCACCACCGGCAGCGTCCGCCCGCGCTCCGCGCCGCACCGCGGCGGGACCGGGACGGCTGACGGCGAACCCGTATGAGGAGCCATGCCACAGCCACACCCCCGAACCGCCGTCGCCCGTCCCGTCATCGCCGTCGCCGGGCTCGGCATCGAGTCGTCCACGTTCTCGCCGGCCCGCACCCAGGCGCCGGCCTTCCACCCGCTGCGTGACGCGGACGTCCTGACCCGCTATCCCTTCCTCGCGCCCGGCGAGCCGCTGCGCGCCGCGGCGCACTGGCGCGGGGCGCTGGTCGGCAAGTCGCTGCCGGGCGGCATGGTGACCGCCGAGGCGTTCGCACAGCTCTCCGACGAGCTGGTCGAGCGGGTCGGGGCGCTGGGCCCGCTGGACGGCCTCTGGTACGACATCCACGGCGCCATGTCGGTGGAGGGCGTCCAGGACGCGGAGTCCGTCCTGCTGGCCCGGATCCGCGAGGCGGTCGGCCCCGACGTGCTCGTCTCCACCTCCATGGACCTGCACGGCAACGTATCCCGCGAGCTCGCCCACATGAGCGACCTGATCACCTGCTACCGCATGGCCCCGCACGAGGACGCCATGGAGACCAAGGAGCGGGCCGCGCGGAACCTGGTGGACCTGCTCGCCTCCGGTGCGCCGCGCCCGGTGAAGGCCTGGGTCCCGGTGCCCGTGCTGCTGGCCGGCGAGCAGACCTCGACCCGGATCGAGCCCGCGAAGAGCGTCTACGCGGCCGTGGCCGAGGTCGAGGCCGCCGAAGGCGTCACCGACGCGGCGATCTGGGTGGGCTACGCCTGGGCGGACGAGCCCCGCAACCGCGCCGCGGTCGTCGTCACCGGCCCCGACGAGTCCGCCGTCTCGGCCGGTGCCGAGCGGCTGGCCAGGGGCTTCTGGGACGCGCGGCACGACTTCGCCTTCGTCGCGCCGACCGGCACCCTGGACGAGTGCCTGGGGGCCGCGCTCTCCTCCACCGCCCGGCCCTACTTCATCAGCGACACCGGCGACAACCCGACCGCGGGCGGCGCGGGGGACGTCACCTGGACCCTGCACCGGCTGCTGGAGCGCCCGGAGTTCACCGCCGAGGACGGCCCGAGCGTCATCTACGCCTCGGTACCGGGCCCCGCGGCCGTCGAGACCGCGGTACGGGCAGGTGTCGGCGCGCGGGTCACCGTGACCGCGGGCGCCGAGGTCGACGACCGGCACGCCGGGCCGGTCACCATGACCGGCGTGGTGCACGCCGTCAGGCACGGTGACCGCGACGCCCGTACGGAGGTGGTGCTGCGGGTCGGCGGCCTGCACGTCATCCTCACCACGCTGCGCAAGCCGTACCACCACGAGAGGGACTTCACCGATCTTGCGCTCGACCCGCGCGGCGCCGACCTGGTGATCGTGAAGATCGGCTACCTGGAGCCCGAGCTGTTCGAGATGGCCGCCGACTGGAAGATGGCGCTCACGCCCGGCGGCGTCGACCAGGACCTGGTCAGGCTCGGGCACCACCGCATCCGCCGGCCGATGTTCCCGTTCGACCCGGCCATGCCCGACCCCGACCTCACGGCCCGCATCATCCCGCCGTCGCACACCCCGCTCACCGGGGACGACGAGTGAGAGCCCCGGCCGGACGGTGAGCGGCCCGTCCGGCCGGACCACCGCGCCCCGGGCCCGCCCGCCGCACGAGAACGCCGGCCGGCCCGGGGCGTCAGCCCGCCGGCCGCGCAGGGGCGTGCGCCCGGCGCCCGCCGACCGCGGGGCACCGGCGCGCGTCCCCGGCGGCCGCCGGCCGCCCTGGCCGCACGGCCCCGGTCGGCGCGCCGCGCCGGCCCGCCCGGGCCCTCAGGGCCGCTCGGCCGGGACGTACGGGAAGGTGCCCGTGGGCCGGGCGGTCACGGCTTCCCTGGTGAGGCCGGTGGTGACCGGGGTGTTGGTGGCGAAGGAGAACATCGTGTCGGGGGCGTTGTCGGTGAGGGCGCGCCCGTTCCACTGCGCGAAGCCGAAGGACGCCGGGGTGCCGACGGTGTACGGCAGCAGGTTGGGGAAGAGCCTCGCCGCGGCGACGTGGCCGTAGGCGTCGGGGTCCTCCGCGGTGCCGTGCGCCCGGACGGTGCCGGCGATCATATCGGCGGCGATCTTGCCGAAGACGTGCGGGTCGTCGGCGGGGCGGCCGCCGTTCAGTTGGTCGCCGAGTTCCTCGTCGTACTGCGTGAAGAGCGGGTGGATCATGGGCAGGCCCGCCCGGTTGATCTGCCGCCAGCCGCCGGAGTCGGTGGCGAGGCTGGCCAGCCCCCAGACACCGATGTGCCGGTGCGCACCGGTCAGCCCGAGCAGCTCGGTGTCGGAGATCTCCAGGACCATCGTGTGCACGCTCTGCCCGGCGAAGGCGTTCGAGGCTCCCGCCGGATCCCATCCGTGCAGGTCGACCCGGGTGCCGTCCTTGACGGCCCGGCCGACGGCCTGGAGCACGTCGGGATCGATCCAGAAGGTGTCGCCCGCCGTACCGGCCCACACCCGGGCGCCGTCGTCCAGGCCGGTGGTCCGGCCGGTGCGGCCCTCGGCCATCACCGAGCCGGGCGCGAACGGGTCCTGGGCCGGGGCGCCGGTCAGACGGCGCAGCTCGTAGGGCTGGGTGCCGTCCCGCGCGGGCTCGCCGAAGGAGAAGCGGTACGTGATGTCCTCCACCGCGTCACCGTCCGTGTCCATCTTGAACTCGTAGCGCCCCTGCGGGTGGAACCCCGAGGCGGTGGCCTCGCCGGCCAGGGAGTGCGCCGCGTTCATCACACAGGCCGTACCGCGCTCGCCCCGGAAGACGTAGAGGTCCGTGATGTCGAGGCGTGGGTCCTGCCGGGCGACTGGGGAATCGAGGTGGTGCGACATCGTGGCCTCCCCACGTGGATCAAGCGGCTACAAAAGGTGATCTGCCGTTTTTGTCGCTTTCTCCAGCCTAGCCCGCCCGGACACGGTGACCGCCTCGCCGACCGCCCCCACCCGGCACGACCTGGTCCTGGGCCGGCACGGGAGCGGGAGCGGGAACCACACCGGAACGGGACAGGAACAGGAACCACACCGGAACCGGAACCCGAGGGACAGCGACAGAACCCGGACAGGGGCAGGGAACGGGACCGGGACAGGGGCAAGGACCGGGACAGAGACAAGGACGGGGCCGGGACAGGTCGAACATGAGAGCGGCCCCTCACCCGTTCGTAGCGAGTTGCCTCCTGGCGTCCCGTCAGCACGGTTCCGCCCGGCCGGGCGGTGCTAGGAAGGGCTGGCCCCGACGGCCGCCGTCCGGCCTGGCCCCGGGGAGGACCACCGGAAAGTGAAAGCAGGTACCACCGCATGTCCCTTGAGCCGTCCGGTGAGCAGTCCAGCCCGTCCCGCCGCGCCCTGCTGATGGCAGCGGCGCTCCTGCCGCTGGCGGGATGCGGCACGCGTGACCGCTCCAGCACCGACTCGTCCCTGGCCCAGGACCCCCGTTCCGCCGAGTCCCCGGGCGCCGCGCAGTTCGCCGCGCTCGAACGCAGGCACCGTGCCCGGCTGGGCGTGTACGCGCTGGCGACCGGCACCGGCCGCACCCTGACCTACCGCGCCGACGAGCACTTCGCGTTCTGCTCGACCTTCAAGACGATCGCCGTGGCGGCGGTCCTGCACCGCAACCCCCTGCGCCACCTCGACGAGCGCGTCACCTACACCGCGGCGGACGTCAACTCCGTCTCGCCGATCGCCAAGGACCACATCACCACCGGGATGACCGTCAGGCAACTGTGCGACGCCGCCATCCGCTACAGCGACGGCACGGCCGCCAACCTGCTGATGCGCAGCATCGGCGGACCCGCGGGGCTGACCGCCTACCTGCGGGAACTCGGGGACACCGTCAGCCGACTCGACCAGTACGAGCCCTGGCTGAACAGGGACGACCCGAAGGACCGCCGCGACACCACCACGCCCCGGGCGCTCGCCGCCGTCTACCGCAAGCTCGTCCTCGGCGACGCGCTGCCCGCCGAGAAGCGCGCCCTCGTCACGGACTGGATGGAGCGCAGCGTCACCGGCGGCAAACGCATCCGGGCCGGGCTCCCCCAGGGCTGGCGGGTGGGCGACAAGACCGGCACGGGCGACTACGGCAGGGCCAACGACGTCGCCGTCGTCTGGCCGCCCGGCACCGCGCCGCTCGTGCTGGCCCTCATGTCCGACCGGGACGGGTACCACACCCCGCCCGACGAGTCCCTGATCGCCGAGGCCACGAGGCGGATCGTGCCCGCCCTCACCTGAACGGTGCAGGCGGCGAGGTGCACGGGCACGCTCGGCGGCGGGCCCGGCCGGCTGCCGACCCAGGCCCCCATCACCCGCCGGACATGGCGCGGTTGAGGCCCAGGTTGCTGGCCAGCAGGCCGCCGTCGGCCGGGAGGGTCACGCCAGTGATCCAGGATGCGTCCGGCGAGGCGAGGAAGGTGACCGCGGCGGCGACGTCGTCGGGGCTGCCGACCCGGCCGAGCGGGTAGTGGGCGGCCGCACGCTCGACGACGTCGCGGCGGCCGTCCCACGCGTTCGTGTCGATGGTGCCGGGTGCGACGAGGTTGACGCGCACCCCGCGCGGCGCGCACTCCACGGCCAGGGTGCGGGTGAGGGAGGCGAGGGCCGCCTTGGCCGCGCTGTAGGCGTGGTTGCCGAAGGACCGTTCGCCGTTGACGGAACCGACGTTGACGACCGCACCGCGTCCGCCGGCCGCGGCCAGCCGGGGCAGGGCGGCGCGTATGCAGCGGAAGGCACCGTGCACCGTGATCTCGAAGTCCCGGTACCAGGGCGCGTCCTCGTGGTCCTCGAAGCGTGCCGGGTCCGGGTGGCAGGCGTACGCGTTGTTGACCAGCACGTCGATTCCCCCGAAGGACTCGGCCGCACGGGCCGCGGCCGCCTCCACGGCGGCGCGGTCCGCGACGTCGCAGGCGTACGGCTCGGCGGCGCCGCCCGCGTCGGTGATCGCGGCCGCCACCCGCGCGGCCCGGTCCGGGTCCAGGTCGGTGACCAGTACCCGTGCGCCCTGTGCCGCGAACCGCCGTGCGGTGGCCTCGCCGATGCCCTGGCCCGCGCCCGTGATCAGTACCGCATAGCCGTCGAAACGCTGGTGTGTGGAGGTCATGGCCGGATGGTGCCACAGGGGCGGGCGCGGGCAACCGCACGAGCGGGCCCCTCGCGGCGGCCCGGTGGGCAACCGCGAGGGGCCCGCCCCGTGGGCGGCCGGCGGCACGTCGTGGCTGGTTCGCGAGGTTCCCGCGTCCCTAGGAGAGCTTCTGGGCGCGTTCGTACAGGGGCTCGGTGACGGCCGAGCTGAAGCCGGGGCCGACGAGGTAGCGGGTGCAGTCGTCGTGGGAGTCGAGCGCGCAGGGGTTGCCCGAGGCGTCGAAGAAACCGGCCTGCGTGTTGTCGCCGACCACGGTCCCCATGCCCGTCGCCGGGTCGAATCCGGTCATCCGGGGGCCGCCGCTTGAGCCGCCGCCCATGATGCAGGGCGGGCCGAACTGGCCGGGCGGTTCGGGCCAGTCGGGCGTGCCCGGGTACTCCCTGGCCCGGCCCTGGCAGTAGGCGAGGCGCTCGCCGGTGTACTCGGGCAGCCCTTCCCGTGCGGGGTCCGCGCTGGCACGCGGGTAGCCGAAGGAGAAGCTGGGCACGTCGCCCGGCCGGTCGAAGCCGATCCGCTGCGCCGCCCCGACGGCCGTCTCCAGCAACTGGCCCCGCTCGTTCGGGTTCACCGCCACGAACGCCTGGTCGTAGGCGTCGTACGTCTCGCCGTGCTGCTGGTCGTTCGCCAGCCAGGTGGCGTCGGCGACGGCGGTGCGCCCGACGAACCTGCCGTAGGGTGCCTGGCCGTCGTGGTAGCCGGGGACGAACATCTCGTTCGTCACCCACTGGTTGTCGTCACCGAGCAGGTCGGTGTTGTCGACGCAGTGCGCGGCCGTCACCACCGTGCTCCGGTTGGCGCTGTGCACCACGGTGGCCGTGCAACTGGCGTCCTCGCCGTGGTCGGTGAAGAACAGGCGTCCTGTCGTCCTGGGCAGGGCGTTGTCAGTGGTCCAGGGCGCGCCGTCGGGGCCTCCGGCGGGCGGGTTGCCCAAGGCCGGTGTGGTGAGGGCCGCGATGCGCTCCGGCGTCCAGTAGTCGAGCACCGCCTGCCGCTGCCCGGCGGTGACCGCCTGCTGGTGCACGGCGACCTGGTCGGCGGCGCCCGCCTGGGCGGGTGCCGCAAGCGCCGTCCCGGCGGCCGCCGCCACCAGTGCGGCCGCCCTCATCAGGCTCCTGAGCGGACGAGGGGCTCGCCCGCCGAAGCGGGTGGGTACGTTCAGCATGCGGCGGACGTTACGGCGGTCTTGTCAGAAACCTGTCAGCGTCCGGGCAGCAGGTGGTGAGCACCGGTCAGGCGCGGCACACGGGCAGGGGCAGGGCGCGGGCAGGAGCAGGGCGCGGCATGCACGGAGGGCGCGCCGAGGAGCACCCGCCGGGGGCGGCACGCGCGGACGACATGCCGACGCACACGCGCCAAACGAGGCGCACACGCCACGAGCACGCACCGGGCACACGCACCGCACGAGGCGTGCGGGGCCGCCCGCCGGGGTCCGCCGCGAGGGGCGCACCGCGCGTCAGGCACCGCCCCCGCGCTGCTCGCGCCCCGGTTCCCCGGCGTCCTCGTCGGAGAGCTTGTAGCCGACGCCGTACACCGTCACCAGGCAGCGGGCCCGGCGCGGGTCGGTCTCGATCTTCCTGCGGAGGTTCATCACGTGCACGTCCACCGTCCTGGTGGTGATGTAGCGGTCGAAGCCGTGCAGCCGTTCGAGGATCTGGCCGCGGGTGAACACCTGCCCCGGCCGCTCCGCGAGCACTTCGAGCAGCCGGAACTCGCCGGGCGTGCAGTCGATCCTGCGGCCGTACGCCCATGCCTCGTGCCGCGCCGGGTCCACCGTCAGCGGCCCCGCGCTGAGCACCGGGCCCGGCTCCCGCGACGCGGCGGTGCGGGCGCTGCGGCGCAGCAGCGCCCGCACCCGGCCCATCAGCTCCCGGGGGCTGAACGGCTTCGTCATGTAGTCGTCCGCGCCCAGGTCGAGCCCGAGCAGCAGGTCGTCCTCCGTCGAGCGGGCCGTCAGCATCAGCACCGGCAGGTCCGCGAGGTCCTCCTGCGCCCGGACGATCCGGCAGACGTCGAGCCCGTCGACGCGCGGCATCATGACGTCGAGGACGAGCAGATCCGGGGCCGCGTGCCGCAGTGCGTCGAGCGCGGCCCGGCCGTCGTGCACGACGGTCACCCCGTGGCCCTCGTGCTCCAGATAGCGGCGGACCAGTTCGGCCTGCGCCTCGTCGTCGTCGGCGACCATCACCTGCGCGCACATGGCGCAGAGTCTAGGAACACCCGCCGCCCGCCGGTGCCGCGCGGCCCGGCAGGCGCCGGAAGGCCACGGGTCGACGACCGCTTCCTGACCGCTTCCTGACATTCGCACGAGGCCCGCGGATGTGCTCGGGCCCGACCCGCGGACCAGGTGGTGCCGCCCGCTCCCGCACCCGGCACGCCGGACGAGTTCGTCACCGGGAAGTCGCCGACCGGTGTCGACGGCTCGACCGCGGACTCCAGTGGGAAGCGCCGCCGTCCGGCAGGTGCGCCCCGGCGCCTGGCCGCCTCGGCCCCGGCTCCCGCCGGCGAGCGGGGACCGGCTCCCGGGGCCCCGGTGCGAACGGGAGCGTGCCAAGGTGGTCGACCGCGTCCATCGGGGCGGTGGCATCATGGCGAACCGCCCTTTGCCGCCGTGGTGCGAGGACGCCGAGCCACCGGGTGGACGCCCCCGTGCCCGTCGTCGCGGCCGGTGGCACCGGCGGAGCGGGACGGAAGCGGTACGGAAGGGGGCGCGGCCATGGTGACGAGGGTCCGCACGGGCGCGGGGCCGACCGGCCGCCGGGAGATGGCCGCGACCGGTGTGAGCGCCGCGTTCGGCACCTTCGGCGAACTGCTCCAGGGAGTGCTGCCGGAGGACGACGGCGACTTCCTGGTGACGCTGCCCATCGCCCGCTGGGCCATGGCGCGCTTCGAGCTCACCGCGGCCGCGGAGGGCCCGAGCGTCTTCCCCGCGCACAAGACGAAGGCGCTCCGGCTGATGTCCATGATCATGGCGGACGCCGGGCGGACGGGCGGTGCACGGCTGAGGATCGACAGCACGCTGCCGGAGGGCAAGGGCCTCGCCAGCTCCTCCGCCGACCTGGTGGCCACCGCGCGTGCGGTCGCCAACGCCCTCGACGAGCCGATGCCGCCGCGGCGCATCGAGGGGTACCTCGCGAGGATCGAGCCGTCGGACGGGGTGCTGTACCCCGCGATCGTGGCGTTCCACCACCGCAGTGTGCGCCTGCGCGCACGGCTCGGCGCGCTGCCGTCGATGGCGGTGGTCGGCGTCGACGAGGGCGGCGCCGTGGACACCGTCGCCTTCAACGACATCCCGAAGCCGTTCACCGCGCGGGACAGGCTCCGCTACGCGCGGCTGCTCGACCGCCTCAGCCGCGCCGTGGCCCACGGCGACCTGGCCGAGGTGGGCCGGGTGGCCACGGCCAGCGCCCGGATGAACCAGGTGCTGCGGCACAAGTGGGCCCTGGATCCGGTCCTCGGGATCTGCGAGCGGGTGGGCGGTCTCGGTGTGGTGGTCGGGCACAGCGGCACGTCCCTGGGCATCCTGCTCGACACCGCCGCCCCGGCCCACGACCTGCGGCTGGCCCGCGCGGCCCGGCTCTGCCGGGAGCTCGTGGGCAACGTGGCGGTGTACCACACGCTGAGCTTCGGCTGAGGCGGCCCGGGCGCCTTCCCGTGGGCGCCGGGCGGGGCGTGCCCGTGCGGCGGGCGCGTGACCCGGCCGGCCGGCGGACGCGGCGGACGGCGATGAGCGTGTCGGTGACGGTGGCCTTCTCGCCGCCGGGCCCGGTGGCCTCCCGCCGCGGGGTGTCCAGGCGCTCCGGCCGGTAGCGGGCCGGAGCCGAAGACCCACGAGGGCTTCGAGTGGGTGTACGTCCTGGGCGGCCGGCTGAGGCTGCTGCTCGGGGACCGGCGCCTGACGCTCGCCCCGGGCGAGGTCGCCGAGTTCGACACCCATGTCCCGCACTGGCTCGGTCCGGCCGACGACCAGCCGGTGGAGCTGCTCGTCCTCTTCGGCCGCCAGGGCGAGCGCGCCCATCTGCGCGCCCGCACCCGCCACAGCGGTGAATGACCCGCCCGGCCGCCGCGGCCGGGCGGGGCGCCGGGCCCCGGGCCCCGGGCCGTGCTACCGCGCGGGCCGGTCCAGGACCAGCGCCGCGTACCCGCTCGCGTGGCGGACCGCGGTGTGCGCGTGGACGACGGCCGCGAAGCGCAGCCAGTCGCGTGCGGTGAGGGCGGACAGCGCGGGCCAGCGGCGGCACAGCAGGCGCCGGCCGGCCCGTCCCGCGCTCAGCCCCGCGCAGAGCTGCGCGAGCCGCAGGAAGCGGCCGGTGACCGGGCGGGTCCAGTCCTGGGTGAGGCGGATGCGGTAACCGATGTCCAGCGCGTGGCGGTGGTACCCGGACAGCGGTTCGAACTCCTCGAAGCGCCAGGTGTCGCGGACCAGGCGTCCCGGGTCCGCGGCGGCGATGCCGGCCGGGTCGCCGGTGCGCCACACGAAGTCGACGAGGACCAGGCGGCCGCCGGGCGCAAGGAGCCTGAAGACGTCCTCCAGGAAGGCCCGGCGGCCGTCCGGACCCAGGTGGAAGGCGGCTTCGAGGCAGTGCACCTTGGTGAGGGAGCCGTCCGGGAAGGGCCGCGGGCCGCCGTCCGCGGGCGGGCGGCGCAGGGCCGTGAGGTCCCCGGCCAGGTACCGGACCCGCGGCCGGCCGCCGAACCTGCGCACCGCCTCCTCCACATGGGCGTCGAGCAGGTCCACGCCCGTCACCCGGCAGCCCCGCCGCCCCATGAGGTGGCTGCTGTAGCCGCGGCCGCAGGCGGCGTCGAGGACCCGGTCGCGGGCGGTCAGCCGCAGCAGGGCCGTGGAGCGGGCCACCAGCCGCCGCTGGAAGGAGGCGAGCCCGGCGGGCAGGGCCGGCAGGGTCGGCGGCGTGTAGTAGCCCAGGTTGAGCAGGTCGCCCCAGCCCATCGGCTCCAGCACGCGGAAGAGGATGTTGCCGGGGCCGTAGGCGTCCTGGAGGTTCTCGGGGCTGCTCATACCGGTCTTCTCCGCGACGCTTCGGGACTGCGGGGCTTCGGGACTGCGGGACTGCGGGACTGCGGGGCAGCAGGGCTCGGGGCCCACCGGGCGGGGCGGCGTGGTGCGGCGGAGCGGGCGCGACGGCGTGCGGCTCCCGGGGCGGCCGTCGGGTCGGCACAGCGTGTCATCCGTGGCGGCCGTCCCGGTAGGCGCGGCCGGGCGGCGCCCTGGAGTGCGTTGCAGGGGCACACACTTATTGGGGGGCGCGCAAGTAACTGGTGCCCCGGCGCTGACTACCGTGCGCCCCTCGCTCACGCTGATGAAACGGTTCGCCGTCGTTTGCCCGTACGAAGGCCCGCGCATTGATGTGGTCGGCGGTCCGGGACCCGTGTGGCCTGGCGTGCCGCAAGGGGCGCGCAGGGCGCCTCCGGGCGGCGCACCGGGGACCGCCGCGGTCCTACCGGAGCGAACGAGGGGCGGGTGCACACGCACATGCCGGATGACGAGGGTGTCGACCGCAGGCTGGCCCGCGACCCCGTGGCGATCGTGGGCCTGGCGGGCAGGTTCCCCAAGGCATCGGACGTCCGCGAGTTCTGGGACAACGTCATGACGGCCAGGGACTGCTCGGACGTGGTGCCCGAGAGCTGGTGGCGCACCGAGCACCACTACGACCCGGACCCCTTCGCCGAGGACCGCACCTACTGCCGGCGCGGCGGCTTCCTCACCCCCGAGATATTCGACCCGCGCGAGTTCGCGATGCCGCCGAACGTGCTCGACTCCACCGGGCTGGTGCAGCTACTGAGCCTGGTGGTGGCCAAGGAGACGCTGCACGACGCGGCGCACGGCAGGCCGGCCTGGCACGACCCGGCCCGCACCGGAGTGGTCCTCGGGGTGTGCGGCACCAACAGCACCCTGATCCCGCTCGCGGCCCGGCTGCTGGTGCCCGAGCTGAAGCAGACCCTGCTCGCCTTCGGCCTGCCGGAGGAGACGGTCGAGCGCGTCGTGCGGACCCGCCTCGCGGCGCTGCCGCCGTGGACCGAGGACTCCTTCCCCGGCGTCCTCGGCAACGTCGTCTCGGGACGGATCGCCAACAAGCTGAACCTGGGCGCCGCCAACCACACCGTCGACGCGGCGTGCGCCAGCTCGCTCGCCGCGGTGCGCGCCGCCGTCGACGAACTGCTCGGCAGGCGCGCCGACGTGATGCTCACCGGCGGCTGCGACGCGGACAACTCCGTCGTCTCCTTCATGTGCTTCAGCAAGACGCCCGCCCTGTCGCTGAGCGGCCGGGTCAGGCCCTTCGACACGGCGGCGGACGGCACGCTGGTCGGCGAGGGCATCGGCATGCTGGCACTGCGGCGCCTGGCGGACGCGGAGCGGGACGGCGACCGGATCTACGCGGTGCTGCGCGGTCTGGGCAGTTCGAGCGACGGCAGCGCGAAGAGCATCTACGCGCCGAGCGGCGAGGGCCAGCTCCGCGCGCTGCGGCGCGCCTACGCGGACGCGGACTGCGCCGCGCGGTCCGTCGGCCTGATCGAGGCCCACGGCACCGGCACCCCCGCCGGCGACGAGGTCGAGCTGTCCGCCCTGAACACCCTGCTCGCCACCCCGGACGACCACCACTACGCGGCCGTCGGCAGCGTGAAGTCGCAGATCGGCCACACCAAGGCGGCGGCCGGCGCCGCGGGGATGATCAAGGCCGCGCTGGCGCTGCACCACAAGGTGCTGCCGCCCACCATCAACGTCACCCGGCCGAACGCCCGCACCCTGGCCGAGGACAGCGCGCTCTACGTGAGCACCGCCGCCCGGCCGTGGCTGCGGGACGCGTCCCGGCGGGTGCGCAGGGCCGGGGTGTCCGCGTTCGGATTCGGCGGCGTGAACTACCACGCCGTCCTGGAGGAGCACCCCGGCAGCGCTGCCGACCGCGACCGCGCCCTGCACGAGACGCCGCGCCCCTGCCTCTGGCACGCACCCGACCCCGCGCTGCTGCTGGAGCGCCTGGAGCGCGGCGACGCCCCGGACCCCCTCCCCGCCCCGCCGGACCACGCCCGGCTCGGCCTGGTGGCCGCGGACCCGCGGCACCATGCCGAACTGGTCGCCCTCGCGGTGGAGCGGCTGCGCGCGACGGTGCGCAGCGGGCGGGAACCGGACGGCTGGAGCCATCCGCGAGGTGTCCACTACCGTCGCCGGGCCCTGCCCGAGGGCACCGGGGTGGCCGCGCTCTTCACCGGCCAGGGCAGCCAGTACGTGGAGATGGGCCTGCACGCCGCCCTGGCCCTGCCCCCGGTGCGGGACGCCTTCGACGCCGCCGGCGACCTCTTCCCGGCCGCCGACGGGCTGGGGCGGGCCGTCTTCCCGCCGCCGGGCACCGGTGACGCGCGGGCGCACGGCGAGCGGCTGCGCCGCACCTCGTACGCGCAGCCGGCGATCGGCGCGCTGTCCATGGGCCAGTTCCGGTTCCTGCGGGAGCTGGGGTTCGCGCCGGACGGGGTGCTCGGCCACAGCTTCGGTGAACTGACGGCGCTGTGGGCGGCCGGTGTGCTGGACGGCACCGCGTTCACCTCACTCGCCCGCGCCCGCGGCCTGGCGATGGAGCAGCCGCCGGGCCCGGACACCGATCCCGGGGCGATGGCCGCCGTGCGGATGCCCCGCGGCGAGCTCGACGACGCCCTGCGCAGCCACCCCGACCTGACGGTGTGCAACCGCAACGCCCCCGACGAACACGCGCTCGGCGGGCCGACGCCCGCGGTCGAGCGGTTCGTGGCGTGGTGCGCCGAGCGCGGCCTGGGCGCCGTGCGGCTGCCGGTCGCCGCCGCCTTCCACACGCCCCTGGTCGCCCACGCCACCGACGCGTTCGCCACCGCCTGCGCGAGGGTCGACTTCGGCGCCCCCGGGGTGCGGGTGTACGCCGGCGCCGCGGGCGCGGTGTACGGCGCGGACCCGGCGGCCAACCGCGCCACCCTCGTGGCGCAGCTCGGCCGCCCGGTGGACTTCGCGGCCCGGCTTGCGGAGATGCACGCGGACGGGGTGCGGGTCTTCGTCGAGTTCGGGCCCCGGCGGACCCTGACGTCGCTGGTGCGGCGCACCCTGGCGGAGCACTCCGTGGAGGCGTTCGCCTGCGACGGCGGCCCGGGTTCGGACAGTTGCGCCACCCTGCTGGAGGCGGCCGTGCGGCTCGCCGTGCTGGGGCTGCCGCTGAACGGTCTCGACCGGTACGCGGCGCCGCCCCGCGCCGAGCGGCCCGCGCCCTCCTCGGTGGCCCGCCGCCTCGAAGGACCGCTGTTCGCCGTGGAGCGGCGTAGGCCCGCCTACGAGGAGCTGATGGCCCGGCTGACGGCCGAGGCGACACAGGCGGGCGAGCCGCCCGAGGCCACCGGTCCGGCCGATCCGACCGGCGCGCCTGCGCCGACCGGTGCGACCGACACGACCCGGGTGGGCGGCGCGACCGGCGCGACCGGCGCGCCGGGTTCCGCGCAGGCGGCCCCCGAGGCCCCCCAGGCCCCCGCGGCCCGTGCCGCGGGGGCCGCGCAGCCACCACCGGCACCCGCCGGGCCGTCACCCGCGGCGCCCTGCGCCTGGGAGGGCGATCCGCTCTCCCGCGCCGCCGCCGAGCACCTGGCGGCGCACAGCCGCTACCTGGACGGCCAGGTTCGCACCGCCGAACAACTGACGGCACTGCTGCGCGAGGGCACCGCGGGCGGCCGGGAACTCGATCCCGCGCTGCTGGCGGCGGTCGACGCGGTCACCGAGCACAGCCTGGCACTGGGCCGGGCGCACACGCGGGCAGGCGAGGCGGTACGCGACATGCTCCGGCCCGCGGTGCACGGCACGGACGCGCCGGCCGGCCCGACGGGTGCGGGCCCGGTGCCCGGCCCGTCCGGTGCGCCCCCGCACGGGGCCGTGCCTGCGGGCGGCGCGGCGAACGGTGCGCGGCCGGACGGCGGTGTGCCGGGGGGCGGCGGAGTGCCGCAGCACGGCGGTGTGCCGGAACACGGCGGTGTGCCGGAGGGCCACGTGGCGAACGGCTCCCCGGTGTTCGACGCGCTGCCCGACGGCGTCCTGCCGCGGCAGCGCACCGGCCCGCCGCCCGGCGCCGGTGACCGGGACACGGCCACGGCCACGGCGGCGGAGTCCGCGGCCGTCCCGGACCCGGCCGCGGACTCCGCGGGGGAGAACATCTCCGCCCTCGCGGAACTGTGGGCCGCACGGCAGAGCGAGGAGGACGCCCGCCCCGCCGCGGTGGACATCGCCGATCTGGACCCGGAGGAGCTGGAACGCGAGTTCCGGGCGGTGATCGCCGAGAAGACCGGCTACGACCTGGACATGATCGAGCCCGACATGCACATCCAGGAGGAGCTGGGCATCGACTCGCTGAAGCAGGTGGAGATCGCCGCGGAGATGTGGCGCCGCTACCCGGTGATCGACCGCAGCGAGCTGTACCGCTTCAGCGAGGCCAAGACCGTGCGGCAGCTCACGGAGCTGGCCAGGGGCATCCTCCTGAACCCCCAGCCCCAACTGCGCAGCCCCGCACGGCACTCCGCGCCGGGCCGCACCGCCGTCGCCCTGGCGGCGCTGCCCGAGCCCGACGTGTGCACGGACGCCTTCGCCGACCGGCCGCACGCCCTGTTCCTCGACGACGGCGGCGAACTGACCGGCACCCTGGCAGGGGCCCTGGCCGACGCCGGCTGGCGCACCACCCGCCTCGCCCTGCCGGGCGCGACGCCCGCCCGGGACCCCGGCGGTGAGGCCCCGGGCGCCCCGGGCACTCCCGACTCCCCCGGCACGCCCGGTCTGGCGGACTGGAGCGAGGACGCCCTCGGGGCGAGCCTCACCGGGATCCTGTCCGCCGCGGAGCGCCTCGACCTGTGCGTGCTGCCGGTCAGCCGGGGGACGGACACCGACGCCGAGGAGGTCGTCAGGCGGCTGCGGCACTCCGTGCTCGTCGCCAAGCTGGTGCGTCCCGCGCTGGAGGCGGCGGCCGGCACCGGCACCCGGGCGGGTCTGGTGACGGTGACCCGGCTCGACGGCGCGCTCGGCTACGCGGGCTCGGGCGGCGACGGCACGGCCGCGCTCGCCGGCGGCCTCGGCGGACTGGTCAAGACCGTCGCCCTGGAGGCGACCACCCTGTTCTGCCGCGCCCTGGACTTCGCTCCCGCACTGTCGGCGGCCGAGGTCGCCGGGGCGTTCACCGCCGAGCTCGCGGACGTGGCCACCGACGTCCGCGAGGTCGGGGTCGACTCCCGCGGCCGCCGCACGCCCCGGCTGGCGCCCGCACCCGGCGACGAGGCCCCCGCGGCCCCGCCCGCCGCGCCGCTGACCGAACAGGACGTGCTGCTGGTCACCGGTGGCGCCAGGGGCATCACGGCCTGGTGCGTCGAGGCGCTCGCCCAGGACCACCGCTGCGGTTACGTCCTGCTCGGCCGCACCCCGCTGGAGCCGGAGCCGGAGTGGGCCGCGGACCTGCGCACCCCCGAGGAGCTGTCCGCCGCCCTTGAGGCGCGCGCCCGCGACGCGGCTGAGGACCCGGGCACGGCCCCGGTGCGGGACCGCATCGAGCGGGACCGCACCCGGCTGCTCCAGCAGCGCGACATCCGGCACACGCTCCAGTCCCTGCGGGCCCGGGGCGTACGGGCCGACTACGCGGCGGCGGACGTGTCCGACGCCGGTGCGGTGGCCGAGGCGCTGGCCCCCCACGCGGACCGGATCACCGGGGTGCTGCACGGCGCGGGCATCCTGCGGGACCGGCCGCTGTCGGAGGCCACCGCCGAGACGATCGCGCCCGTGGTCGACACCAAGCTGGCCGGCCTGCGGCACGTGCTCGCCGCGCTGGAGGCGGACCGGCTGCGGCTCCTGGTCCTCTTCTCGTCGGTCGCCGGCACCTCGGGCAACCTCCGGCAGGCGGACTACGCCCTGGCCAACCAGTCCCTCAACCTGTTCGGCTGCGCCTACCAGGCCGCACACCCCGACTGCCGGGTGCTGCCCCTCGCCTGGGGCCCCTGGGAGGGCGGCATGGCCGCCGCGGTGCAGCAGGTCTTCACCGACGCCGGCGTTCCGGTGCTCTCCCGCGAGGAGGGCTGCCGGTACTTCCTGGCGGAGCTGGCCCCCGCCGCCCCCGGCAGCGGCGTGGGTACGAACGGCACGGATACGGACGGCGCGGATACGGAGGGCGCGGATACGGAGGGCGCGAGCGCGGACGGCGCGGGTACGGCGGCGGCCCGCGGCGGTGTGGTCGTCCTGGGACCCACCGCGGACCTGTTCAGGCGCTGCGACCCGCTGCCCGAGGCCGGGTACACCGCGCACCGCCTGCTCACGGGCCTGGGCGAGCAGCCGCTGCTGCGCGACCACCGCATCGGCGGCACCCCGGTGCTGCCCATGGCCGCCGCCGTCGGCTGGGCCCTGCACACCGTCGAGCGCGCGCACGGCGACAGCCGTCCGGTGACCGAGTGCCGCGACTTCCGCATCACCCGCGGCGTCTTCCTCGCCCCGGGGCACCCCGAGCGGTTCCGGGTGCGGCTGACCCGCGACCCGCAACCCGAGCTGGCGGCCCGCCTCACCCGGGTGCGCATCAGCGACGCGGGACCGGACGGCACACCGCACTACGAGGGCGGCTTCCTGCTCTCCGACGAACCCGGTGCGCCCCCGGCCGTCGAGCTGCCGCCGTACCGCTGCGGCACCGCACCGCACCCCGGGTACGCGGACGGCAGGCTGTTCCACGGCCCCACCCTGACGGGCCTGCGGGACGTCCTCGAAGAGGCCCCCGGCCGCCTGGTGGTGAGCGCGCGGATGCCCGGCGCAGACCTGGCCGGCGGCGCGTACGCGGGCCGGCTCTACCGCCCGGCACCGGCCGACCTGCTCCTCCAGACCGGTCTGCTGGCCCTGCTGGAACTCGCCGACAAGGACGCCCTGCCGGTGCCGGTGTCGGTGGAGCGGCTGGCGCTGTACGCGCCCCTGCCCGACGACGAGCCCTTCGCCATCGTCGCGGACGTGCAGGACCCGGCCTCGGCCGCGTCGATGTTCTCCCTGCTCACCCTCACCGCGTGCACACCCGAAGGGCGGGCCCTCCAGCGGTGGGAGGGACTGCGCTTCCTCTGGCTCGACCACCCCGGCGACCTCATCCCCGGGTTCGTCGACCGCGCCGGTGTTCCCGCCCCGGGTGACGGCAGCGGAGGACACGGCTGATGGACGAGCTCACCTTCGACGGCATCCCCCTCCCGATCCCACCCGCACCGCCCGCCCCACAGCCCGCACCGCCCCCTACGGTGGCCCCCGCGTCCGCGGCCCCGCCACCGGCCGCGCCCGCGCAGCCGGGCCCGCCCGCGGACCTGGCAGGGCGCCTCGCCGCCCGGCTCCAGGAGGCGCACGCCGCGGTGCTCGGCGCGCACGAGGCCATCACGGCATGGCAGCTCAGCCGGGCACCGCGGGGCAGGACGGCTGCCCGCCTCCCGTACGCCCCCGCACCCGGCACCGGCGAAGGGCCGTCCGAGGGCGCGGAAGCGGTCGTCGACGCCGTTTCTCAGGTACTGCGGGCCCTGGCCACCGCGCCGCACGCCGCCGAGGCGGCTGCCGGCACCGGAACCGCCACGACCGCCACGACCCGTACGGGCGGCACGAACACCGCAACCGGTACGGGCGGCACGAACGCCGCGGCCTGCACGAGCGGCCCGACAGACATGGCCGAGGCGGCCGAACCAGGCAGGACGGGCGGGACGACCGAGGCAGGCAGGACAGGCGGGACGACCGAGGCGGCTGGTGCACGGGCCGAGGCCGGCGTGGGCGCCGGTGCCGTCCTGCTGTCCTGGCAGCGCCCGATCCCCCCGGTCCCGGCCGGCCTGCGGGTGGCCGCGACGGACCGCGGTCGGCAGGTCCTGGAGGGCCGAAGCCCCCTGGCCGGGCTCACCCGGGTGGAGCCGGCGGACGCCCAGGAGCGCCCCTGGCCGCCGCGCCCGGTGCTCAGGTACCCGCCCGACCCCCGGCCACCGGCCCGTACCACGGTGGCCCGGCTTGCGGCGGCCGAGCTCGACGCGCTTGCCGCGGGCCGCTTCCGCGCCGTCCTCGGCGCCGCCTTCGACCAGAGCGGGCTGCCGCCCGAAGCGCTTCCGGCGCCGTGGCCCGCCCGGCTGCTGGCCGATCTCGCGCTCACCGGTCCCCGCGACGGCGCGCACGCACAGGGCCGGCTGCTCGCCACCACCCGGCCGGCCGCGGACACCGCGAAGGCGGGCGCCGGCACCTGGGCGCATCTGGTGGCGGCCGCCCTGGAGGCGCTGCGGGTGTACGTCTTCTGGCAGGGCTTCCACCTGTGCGTGCCGGGCGCGCGGGCCACCCCCTCGACCGGGCGCCCCGTACGCGTCGAAACGCTCGCCCCGGCAGGGACCACCGGGGCCGCCGGGAGCACCAGGGCCGCCGGGACCACCGGCCCCGCCGTACCGCCCGGCGCCGTCCTCCACATGGAGCTGCACGTGTCCGCCACCGGCCTGCTTCCCCTGCCGTACGCGACCGCCGACTGCCAGGTCACCGTCGGCGGCCGGCCGCTGGCGCGGCTGTGGGACCTGGGCGTCACCCTGGTGCCGGCCGCGGGCACCGAGGCGATGGGGTGGGAGCGCCGCAGTCCGCGCACGACCGCCTCGGGGCGGCGGGCCGAGCTGGACGAGTTGCAGATCGCCTTCCTGGCCGAGGGCGACCACGGCGCCGTGCGCCTGCCCGGTCTGCCCCGTGTCAGCGCCCGGGTGCGGCCCCGCCTGCCACGCGGCGACTTCCGTCTGGTGGACCGGATGACGCGGCGCCCGCAGTCGGGTGGGTACCGGCCGGGGACCGAGGGCGCCTGGGAGTACGACGTGCCCCCGGACCCGTGGTTCGTCAGGGAGAACAACGGCACGCTGCCCCAACTGGCCCTCATGGAGGCGGCACTGCAACCGGCGGGCGGCTTCAGCGGTGCGCTCGGGATCTCGGGCGAGTATCCGGACCGGAGCCTGAGCTGCCGCAACCTCACCGGCCGTGCCCGGCTGCTGGAGGACGTCGAACTGCGCGGGACCACGGTGGAGCAGCGCACCGTACTGCGTGCGCACTCCCCGCTGCCGGGCGGCATCATGCACCGCTACGACTTCTCCCTGAGCACCGGCGGCCGGACGTTCTACACGGGTGAGGCGGTGCACGGCTTCCTCACACCCGAGCTGCTCGCCGGCCACCAGGGACTGGACGGCGACGCCCCGCGCCGGCCGTGGCTCGACGACGGCTCACCGGCCCCGGGCGGGGTCCTGCGGCTGCACCCGGCGGGCGACACCCGGCTGGGCCGCGGCCGCCTGGCGCTGCTCCAGGAGGCATGGCTGGTGCCGGAGGGCGGGGAGCACGGGGCCGGGTACGTGCTGTGCGAGAAGCCCGTGCGCGCCGACGACTGGTTCTTCGAGCAGCACTTCCCCCACGACCCCGTGCTGCCCGGGTCCGTCAGCGTGCAGATGCTCTACCAGGCGGTGCACGCGTTCGCGCTGGGCACCGGCCTACTGGACGGGCTGCCCGAGCCGCGGATGCACGTGGCGGTGGGCGAGGAACTGCGCTGGAGCTACCGCGGGCAGATCCTGCGCGAGCACCGGCGGGTCCGCGGCGAGGTGCACGTGCGCGAGGTGCGCCGGGAGGGGGACCGCGTCCTGGTGCGTGCCGACGGCAGCGTCTGGCGCGACGAGGTGCGCATCTACCAGGTGGAGAACCTGGCCGCCGACTTCCGTGCCGCCCTGCGCGGCGCGCAGCGGGGCGGCGCGTGATGGGCCGGGCGGTGCGTTCCGACGCGGAGGGCGTGTACGCGGTCCTCGCGGACCTCGACCGGCCCTGTTACATCGTCAGCAGCGGGGGCAAGCCGGGTGCGCTCTGCGATCCGCCGGCCCCGGGCAGCGGCGCCACCGTCCTGGCCGTGGCGGCGCCGCAGCACCCCGGCAGGCTGGGTTCGGCGGAGTTCCGGCGGTGGCACGGGGTGCGCCATGCGTACATGGCCGGGTCGATGGCGGGCGGCATCTCCGGGGAGGACCTGGTCATCGCGCTGTCCCGGGCCGGGTACCTGGCGTCGTTCGGTGCGGCCGGGCTGCCGGAGGCCCGGGTCGACGCGGCCCTGCGGCGCCTGGCGCGGGAACTGGGCGACACGGGCCGCGCCTACGCCTGCAACCTCATCCACAGCCCGATGGACCCGGCCCTGGAGCGCCGGTGTGTCGACGCCTGCCTGCGGTACGGGGTGCGCTGTGTGGAGGCGTCGGCGTTCGTCCAGCTCACACCGGACCTGGTGCGGTACAGGGTGGCCGGCCTGCGGCGCGCGCCGGGCGCGCCGGGCGGGGTGCGGGTGGAGAACCGGCTGATCGCGAAGGTCTCCCGGCCGGAGACCGCCGAGCTGTTCCTGCGGCCCGCACCGCCGGAGCTGCTGGCGGACCTGGTGGCCCGCGGCCTGGCCGACGCGGAGCAGGCCGAGCTGGCCCGGGCCGTGCCGATGGCCGACGACATCACCTTCGAGGCCGACTCCGGCGGCCACACCGACCGCCGTGCGCTGGCCGTGATGCTGCCCGTGATCGTGGGGCTGCGGGACCGGGTGGCGCGCGAGCACCCGCACCGGGCGCCCGTGCGGATCGGGGCGGCGGGCGGCATCGGTACTCCGGAGTCCGTGGTCGCGGCCCTGGCCCTGGGCGCCTCCTACGTGGTCACCGGCTCCGTCAACCAGGCCACCTTGGAGGCCGGCACCTCGTCGGCCGTCAAACGGCTGCTGGCCGCCGCCGGTCCCGCGGACTGCACCATGGCACCGGCCGCGGACATGTTCGAGCAGGGCGTCCAGGTGCAGGTGCTCGCCCGCGGCACGGTGTTCGCCGCCCACGCGGGCCGGCTGTCCCGGCTGTACCGGGACCACGCTGGCCTCGCGGAGCTGCCGCCCGCCGAGCTCCGCCACCTGGAGGAGCGCGTCCTGCGCAGGCCCGTCGCCCGGGTCTGGCAGGACACCGCCGACTACCTCGCGCGCCACCACCCCGAGTGGCTGCGGCGTGCCGAGACGGACCCCAGGTACCGGATGGCGATGGTCTTCCGCTGGTACCTGGGCATGGCCTCGCGCTGGGCCACCGAGGGCGAGGCGGAGCGGCAGGGCGACTGGCAGGTGTGGTGCGGGCCCGCCATGGGGGCCTTCAACGCCTGGACCGCCGGCAGCGCCCTGGCCGACCCGGGCGCCAGGGGCGTCGCCGCCGTCGCCGGGCACCTGCTGCGCGGCGCCGCCTTCCACTCCCGTGTCACCCAGCTCCGGCTGGCCGGCGTCCACCTGCCGTCCGCCTGCGCCCGCTACCGCCTGCCGCCGCCCGGCACGGATGCCGCGGATCCCGCCGGCTCCACCGCCTTGGCGGATCCCGCGCGGGCCACGGCCGCCGGCGGGCGGCCGGGCACCGCCCCGGCGGCCCCGTGAACCCCACCGGGGCCGCCGGAGGGGCCCCGGTGGACCGCCTGCTCCCGGTGGACCGGTGTCCGGTGCCGGGCCGGGCCGGGGCCGAGGGCTCAGCTCTCGTGCCCCAGCTCGATGTCGAAGGTGTCGGTGCCGTCCCTGCCGAGGGTGAACGGCGTGGAGCGGGGCGGGTATCCCGCGGCGACCACCGTGTAGTGGCCGTCCGGGAGGTCGGTGAAGGCGTAGACGCCGTCCTCGCCGGTGGTGCGGTGGGACAGGACGTTCCCCGCGGGGTCGAGCAGCGTGACCCGGATGTCGGCCAGCGGGGTGCCCCGGTCGTTGCGGACGGTGCCGCTGATCAGGGCCGCCGGGCGCAGCTCGATGTCCTGCTTGGTCGGGGAGGCGGTGCCCAGGTCGACGGTGAGGGCGCTCGGCTGGTAGCCCTCGGCGCTGACGGCCAGGGTGTACAGGCCGGGGGTGAGGTCGGTGAGCCGGTAGGCGCCGGAGTCGTCGCAGCGGGCGGTTCCCGCGACGTCGCCGTGCGCGTCGGTGGCCACCACCAGGGCGCCGCCGATCGGGCTCCACTCGGCGTGCACCGTGCCTGACAGCCCGCCGGAGGCGACCAGGTGCAGATCGAAGGCGGTGGGCGCCGGGCCGACCGTGACGGTGGCGACGTGCGGCTGGTGCCCGGGCGAGGAGGCGATCAGGACGTACGCGCCGGCCGCCGGGCCCGCGAGGGCGTAGCGGCCGTCCGCCGCGGCCTGGGCGCGGGCGAGCTGGAGACCCGCCGGGTCGATCAGGGTGACGGCGGCGCCCGGGACCGGGTGGCCGGCCGGGTCGAGGACGAACCCGTGCACCTGCGGGCCCGCGGCGGGCGTGACCGGCTCGGCGGGCGCGGTGGCGGGATGGGTGCCGTTCAGGGCGGCGGGACCGGCCGTCGGGATCGCGCCCTTGGCGTGCTGGGGCCGGGTGGGCAGCGGCTCGGCGGGCGCCGGGGCCGGGGCGGGCTGCGCCGCACTCTCCTCGGCGGGCGCCGGGGTGTGCGGCTGGGGGCGGCCCTTGCGGTAGACGGTCACGGAGACCAGCAGTCCTGCGGCGAAGAACCCGGCGGCCCACCAGTAGGCGGTGGAGTAGCTGTGCAGCGCCGCGAGGACCGGGAGGTTGCGCGTCCCGATGTGGTCCTTGGCGTAGTCGGTGGCGGCGGTGGCGGCGATGGTGTTGAACAGCGCCGTGCCGATCGAGCCGCCGATCTGCTGCATGGTGTTCACCATCGCCGAGGCCACGCCCTGGTCCTGGCGGGCCACACCGAGCGTGGCGAGGCTCATCGCGGGCGGCATCACCAGACCGAGGCCGAAGCCCATCACGATCAGCGGCGGCAGGACGTGGGCCGGGTAGGTGCTGTTCAGGTCGAGCCTGGTGAACAGGACGAGACCGGCAGCCGCCGCCGCCATGCCGAATGGCACCACCGGCTTGGGACCGAGCCGCGGGACCAGGACGTTCACCGCGAGCTGGGCGGTGACCATCAGCGTGCCCACCATCGGCAGGAAGGCGAGGCCGGTCTGCACGGGCGAGTAGTTCAGGTTCAGCCGGAGGTAGTACGTCAGGAAGAGGAAGACGCCGAACATGCCCGTACCGGCGATGAAGACGCTTATGTACGAGCCCGCGCGGTTGCGGTCGGCGAGCACCCGCAGCGGCAGCAGGGGGTGCTTGGCGCGGTGCTGCCACACCACGAAGAGCACGAGCAGCAGCGCGCCGGCGGCCAGGAAGCCCCAGCACATCCAGTCGCTCCAGTCGTGCGTCTCGGCGTTGGAGAAGCCGTAGACCACGCCGAAGAGGCCGGCGGCCGCGAGCAGGGTGCCGAGCAGGTCGAGCTTGGGCCGCTCGGCGGGCATGGCGCTGCGGACGAAGACGAGGGCGCCGATGACGGCGAAGACGGCTATGCCGTCGTTGACGTAGAGGGTCCAGCGCCAGTTGAGGTGCTCGGTGAGCACACCGCCGAGCAGCAGTCCTATCGCACCGCCGGAGCCGGCGATGGCACCGAACACGCCGAACGCCTTGGAGCGCTCCTTGGGGTCGGTGAACGTCGTGGTCAGCAGGGACAGCGCGGACGGCGCGAGGATCGCGCCGAACGTGCCCTGGAGTGCGCGGGCGACGACCAGCATGGTGAAGCCGTTCGCCGCCCCGCCTATCGCGGAGGCGGCGGCGAAGCCGATCAGGCCGATGATGAAGGTGCGGCGGCGGCCCAGGAGGTCGGCGAGCCGCCCGCCGAGCAGCAGCAGGCTGCCGAAGGCCAGCGAGTAGGCCGTGATGACCCACTGGCGGCCGTTGTTGTCGAAGCCGAGCGCCTGCTGGGCGGAGGGCAGGGCGATGTTCACGATGGTGGCGTCCAGCACCACCATCAACTGGGCCAGGCCGATCACGGCCAGGGCCCACCAGCGGCCGGACGGATGCTCCTCGACCGCTCCGCCTGGTGCGCCTCCGGATGCCGGCGCGGCGGCTTCCGCGCGCACCTGGACGGTGGGTGTTGACATGACTGGGGGCCTCCAGTGCGGTGCTCTCGTGCTCGTGTGCCGTGCTGCCCGGTCCGCTGCGCGGCGCTCCGCGAGGGGCCGGACGGCCGGTGCGCTCAGGACTCCGCCGGACGGCCGGCGGCTGTGGACGGGCGGCGCCGTACCGTACTCTCCGGGCGGCTCCCGGGCTGCGGGCGCCTCAGCCCTCCGCCGGGGCGGGGCGCGGCCAGGAGGAGTCTAGAGGGCGAGCCTGTGCGGTGGCCGCGGGGAGAGTCGTGGTGCGGTGCTCCGCCCCTCGTGAACATAGGGAACGTTACCGTCTCGTACGGTGAGAGCGTAAATTCCCCACCCGGAGAAATGCAAGCTCAGCAGAACGCGGGCGTTCCCTAACTGTGGGGCAGGCACCAGGTCATGGGGTACTCCTCGTACTGGTGTGTGGGGGCATCCGGCGTGGCACTGGTGCGGGCCGACACCGCCGTGTGCCTCCGAAGTCGCCGCGCGGGCGTCGCGCGCCCCGGCGCGTTCACCCATCCGCGCCCCCAACCCGGAACGCCGGGCCAGGACACCCGACCAGAACGCCGGACCACGGCTCCGGTTGCCAGGTCCTCATCCTCTGTGCGTAGCCTGAATCTACACCTTCCTGTACATACGCCCTGGAGCCGGGTGGCCCTCGGGCCTCCCCGGGAGCGGTGGCGCCGCCGCAACGGGGCGCCGGAACGGGCCGCCGCACACCGGGCGGCGGCCCGGGAGGGAGCGGGACGCACGATGACGGAACGATCAGGGCCGTTGTGGGACCCGGTGCTGGGCCGCGCGCCGTTGCCCCGCGCCGCGGCCACCCTGGGTTTCGAGCTGCTGGACGCCGATGCCGAGGAGGGCACGGTCGAGGTGGCGTTCACGGCCACCGCGGACTTCACCAATCCGCTGGGGAACGTGCTGGGCGGGTTCCTGGCCGCGATGCTGCACGACACCGTCGGCACGGCGCTGCTCGCCACCGTGGGGCCGGGCCGGTTCCAGTCCACCGAGGAGCTGACGGTGCGCTTCCTGCGCCCGGTCAGGCCGGGCCGGTTGGTCGGGACCGGGCACGTCGTGCACCGCGACGAGGACCACGCGTCCCTGGAGGCGGCGCTGTCGGACCCGACGGGCGCGATCGTCGCCACCGCGACGGCCCTCGCACGGATCGTCGACCTGGACGCCGGGGGCACGGCCCCCTGACACCCCGCGCGGCGCCGCACCGCTCGCCCCGGTGGTGCGACCCGGGACCTCGGCCCGGCGGCTTGGCCCTGCACCTCGGCCCGGTGGCTCGACCCGGTGCGCTCCCCGCGCACGCCCGCGCGGCCGCCCCCACACGCGGCCGCTACGGCCGGGCCCGCGGCCCCGCGCCGTCCCCGACCACGATGCGGCCCTCGTCGACGAGGGCGAGGACGGCCTCCTCGGTGGCCTCCAGGACGGAGTAGCGCGGCCTGAACCCCAGCAGCCGGGCGGTCTTCGCCATGGAGCAGTGCGGGCTGTGCTCCAGATGGCTCCTGGTGGTCTCGGCCTGCTGGGGCGGTACGGTGCGCGACCACTCGTCCCAGGGCAGGAAGTCCAGGTCGGCGTCGCGCCCGAACCACCCCGCGGCCGCCTCGGCGTAGCCGCGCAGGGTGACGGCGCCGTCCGCCACCGCGTGGAAGCTCTCGCCCACCGCCACGGAGCGGTTGTTGACGGCCGCCAGGAACACCCCGGCCACGTCGGCGGCGTGCACGTGCTGGAGCGTCTCCATGCCGAGGTTCGGCAGGACCACCCGGCTGCCGTCGGCGAGGTCCTCGAAGACACCGGGGTCGAGGTGGCCGGCCGGGTTGATCGGGGCCCAGCCGGGACCGGTGATGTGCCCGGGGTGGATCACCGTCGCGGGCAGGCCGCCACGCCGCGCCCGGGCCAGCAGCCGCTTCTCGATGGCGGCCTTCTCGATGCCGTACCGGCCGAGCGGCCTGCGGACGGAGTCCTCCGTGGTGGGGACGGCCGCGCTCGGGCCGTGCACCCAGATCGTGCCGCAGTGCAGCAGGTGCCCGACCCGGCCCTCCAGCGCGTCGTTCAACTGCTCCGCGCTCTGCTCGGTGAAGCAGATCAGGTCGATGACGACGTCCGCTCCGAGGCGGGCCACCCGGTCGCCGAAGTCCCCCGCCGCCTCCTCGGCCGTCCGGTCGGTCTCGATCGTCCGGACGTGGCGCCACCCGCCGTCCGTCCGGTAGGGGCGCCGCAGGCCGCGGCTGAGCACGGTGACCTCGTGGCCCCGGGAGACCAGGAGGGGGATGAGATAGGTCCCGATGTGGCCGGTGCCACCGATGACGACGACGCGCATCGCCCCACCGTAACCCGTGCTGCCCCGGGGGCACCGGGGTCAGGCGGGGTACGAGGCGGCGGCACCGACGGCGTGGCTCTTCGGGTCCCCGCCGTACTTGTTGGGGCCGTGGGTGCCCTCCAGCGCCATGAGCACGATGAGGGCGAGCCAGCCGAGCACGGGCACCAGGGCGATCAACTGCCACCAGCCGGTCCTGTCCGTGTCGTGCAGCCGCCGGCATCCCACGGCGAGGCTCGGCACGATCGTGGCCAGGCCGTAGAGCACGTCCGGGACCCTGCTGTTGATCGCCGTGTCGACGGCGAGCAGCAGAACGGAGATCACCAGATTGATCAATGCGAACGTCCAGTACTCGGCGCGCGACGCCCGTCCGCTGAACACCGCGTACTTCCTCCACACCTGCATGTACCAATGCACGGCCGGCCTCCCGTGGACTCGATCCGGAATCACTGCGAACTGACAATTCCGGTGCCCCGGTTGGACCGCTGAAAACGCGTGAGGTACGCCGCCGCGGGGCGGCCGAGATCGCAAAAGGACGGGGTGATCGGGAAACCGGCCGCGCGGGCGCCGGAGCGCACGCGGTACGGAAAGGCCGGCGCAGCCGGGAGTTCACCGCCGTCCACATCCGCGGGCGGGCCACCGCTCACCACGGGGAATCCCATGGTGAGCGGCCCGCCCTCCTCCTCGGTGCGGCGTTCGCCTTCCTGGTGCGGCGTCCGCCTTCCTGGTGCGGCGTCCGCGCTCCGGGTGCTGCGGCCGCGCTTCGTATTCGGTGTTCGCGCTCCGGGTGCGGTGTTCGCGCTCCGCGTACGGCACTCGGTTTCGCGACGGCCCGCCTTCGCACCCGCTATTCGGTTTCGCGCCCGGTATTCGGTTTCGCCTGTGGCGTTCACGCCCGGGTGCGGTGTTTGTGTTTCCGCGCGGTGTTCGTGTTTCACCTGCGGCGTGCGGTTTCGCCTGTGGTGTCGTGCGACTGGCGGCTTCTGCGTCAGGAACGCGCCGCCTGTGCCGGGTGCGGCGGGCGGGCGCGGTGGTGGGACAGGGGCGCATGGGGGTCGGGGCCCGTGGAGGTGTGGTCGGTGTGGACGGTGGCCGCGGTGAGGCGGGGCACGGCGTGGATGAGGGCGTGCTCGGCCGCCACGGCGACGCGGTGTGCGGCGCGGACGGTCAGATACGCGTCGACGACGATGTCCGCCTCGGCGCGCAGGGTGTGGCCGATCCAGCGCATCCGCACCTGGCCGACGGCCCGCACCCCGGCCACCTCGGCGAGCGCGGCCTCGGCGGTCGCCACCAGCCCGGGGTCGACGCCGTCCATCAGCCTGCGGTAGACCTCGCGGGCCGCGTCCTTGAGCACCAGCGCGATCGCGGCGGCGATGAGGAGTCCGACGACCGGGTCCGCCTGCGGCAGGCCCAGTGCGCCGCCGCCCGCTCCGGCCAGCACGGCCAGCGAGGTGTAGCCGTCGGTGCGGGCGTGCAGGCCGTCGGCGACCAGCGCGGCGGAGCCGATCCTGCGGCCGGTGCGGATCCGCAGGCGGGCCACCCACTCGTTGCCGGCGAAGCCGGCCAGAGCGGCCACCGCCACCGCCCACGGATGGGTGACCGCTCGCGGTTCGAGCAGCCGGCCGACGGCCTCGTAGGCGGTGAACGCGGCCGACGCCGCGATGGTCAGGACGATGACCACCCCGGCCAGGTCCTCGGCCCGGCCGTAGCCGTAGGTGTAGCGCCGGTTCGCCGCCCGCCGGCCGAGGACGAAGGCGATGCCCAGCGGCACCGCGGTCAGCGCGTCGGCGGCGTTGTGGACGGTGTCGCCGAGCAGCGCCACCGATCCGGACAGTACGACGATCAGCGCCTGCACGGCGGTCGTCGCGCCCAGCACCCCGAGGGACAGCCACAGGGTGCGCATGCCGTCCCGGGAGCCCTCCATCGCCGGGTCGACCTTGTCCGTGCTCGCGTGGCCGTGCGGGACGACCAGGCGGTGGAGCCGGTGCCGCAGCCGGGCCCACCGGTGGGGCGGACGGGTCCCGGACGCCTGCGGACGGCCGTGGCCGTGGTGGTGCGGGCCGTGCTGGTGGCCGCGGCCGTGCGGGTCCGAGGGGGCGCCGGCATGCGCGTGCCCGTGCGCGGTGCCGCCTGCCGGACGGCTCGTTCCGTGCGGGTGGTTGCCTGCCATACCGCCCACCATGGCACGCGAAACCGCTTGCAGCCATCACCGTCGTACCCGTCCTGACCAGGTGCGACGTGCTCGCAACTACGTCTTGGAGGCACATCGGGGCACGGACCGGGGGGCGCAGGCCCCGGCGGGCGGCGGTGCGCGACCGCACCCGTGCGGCACGCGGATGCGGATGCGGATGCGGTCGCAGCCGCCTCCGGACGGCACCGCCCGGGACCCGGCATGCGCCCCGGGACCCGGCACGGGCCCGGGACCCGACACCAGCCCGCCATCGGCACCAGCCCGCCATCGGCGACCCCGCCCGCGATCAGACCGCACCGCCCGGGCCGCCCCCGGGAACGCCCCCGTCACCCGCGGGGGTCACATCGCCGGCGGTCCACGCTGCCCGGCCCGGTGTCGGCTTGACAGGGCGTCAGCCATCTCCACAGGATATTGCTCATGACATTCATTTCCAATAGGAGGTAGCGTGCGCGTCGCATTCGTCGGCAAGGGCGGCAGCGGAAAGACGACCCTGGCCGCTCTGTTCTCCCGGCACCTCGCCCGCTCCGGCGCCCCGGTCGTCGCCGTCGACGGCGACATCAACCAGCACCTGGCCGAGGCGCTCGGACCCGGCGGGGAAGAGCCCTTCCGCGCCCCGCCGCTCAGCTCCCGGGTGGGCGCCATCAAGGACTTCCTGCGTGGCAGCAACCCGCGGATCGCCTCCGCCGAGGCCATGGTCAAGACCACCCCGCCGGGCCGCGGCTCACGCCTGCTGCGGCTGCTGGGCGACGACGAGGTGCACGGCCGGCACGTCCAGGAGGTGGACGGAATCCCGCTGATGGTGACGGGCGCGTTCGACGAGAGCGACCTCGGGGTGGCGTGCTACCACTCCAAGCTCGGCGTGGTGGAGCTGTACCTCAACCATCTCGTGGACGGGCCCGGCGAGTACGTCGTGGTGGACATGACCGCGGGCGCGGACGCCTTCGCCTCAGGGCTCTTCACCCGGTTCGACATGACCTTCCTGGTGGCGGAGCCGACCCGCAAGGGCGTGTCGGTCTACCGCCAGTACCGCGACCACGCCGCCGAGTTCGGCGTCCCGATCGCCGTGGTCGGCAACAAGGTCTGCGGCGAGGACGACCTGCTGTTCCTCAAGGAGCACGTCGGGGACGACCTGCTGACGCACTGCGTGCACTCGCCCTGGGTGCGGGCCAGGGAGCAGGGCCGTACGCACGGCGGCCTCGAACCGCACAACACCCACGCCCTGCGCGTGCTGCGCGAGACCGTCGACGCCTGCGCCAAGGACTGGGACGCCTTCCAGCGGCACGCCGTCACCTTCCACCTGCGCAACGCGGCGGCCTGGGCCGACCGGGCCACCGGCCTGGACCTCGGCGCCCAGGTCGACCCGGACTTCCGGCACGGTCCCACGGCACTGGCGGCCGCGGTCTGAGCCCCGCACGGGCGGCGATCCCGTGCGCCGCCCGAGGCGGATCGCGCGCGCACCCGTTCGACCGTCCCGGGACCCGCGGAACCCACCGCCCACCGCCCACGGGCGCCACCGCCACGCCTCCCCGCACCGCCGGCCACGAGCCACGGGCCAGGGACCACCGACCCGACCACCGACCACCGACCACAGAAAAGGAAACCCTCCATGTCGCTCGACGTCTCCCCCCGCCTGCTCAGCGCCGCCGAGAGCGGCGATATCCGCGAAGAGGACTTCGTGGAGACCGTCCGGACCTCGCTGCCGTACGCCTACCGGCTGATCGCCCGACTGACCGGCGAACTGTTCGCGGGCACCGCCGAGTTCGCCGACAACCACACTCCGCCGCCCTCCGAGAAGGAGCGCGGCCAGCTACTGCGCGCGTTGTCCAGCGATGCCATCCGGGGCAGCCTGGAACGTCACTTCGGCGTCGCGCTCGCCTTCATGAACTGCCACCGGGTGGCCGTCTTCCGGCCCGAGTCCCGCGGCGGCGCCACGCACACCCGCTTCACCTCGCTCCGCTCCCAGATCCTCAACCAGTCACCGGAGTTCCGCGACTGCTGACCCCCACCGCCCGCCTCGCCACGCCGCCCCCGCCACGCCGCCGCCGGCCGGCCGCTCGCGCCGGCGCGGGCCACGGGCCGCACCGGTCGCGGCGCGACGCCCGCGCCGCCCGCGCCGGTCGCGAGGGGCGCGCTGAAGCTGAACGGGCGCGGTCGGGCGGCTGAACCGGGCCGGGCCGCGAGCTGAACCCGTCCGCTCCCCGCCCACGAAAGAGGCGGGGAGCGGACGTGCGTTCTGTTCAACGCCCGCTCCCGCTTGTACCGTTCAGATGTTCCGCCACGTTCTACGCGCGCAGACCATCGTTCCCCCACACCCCACCACCCCGCGATCCCCCCACCCCAGTGCACACCCCAGCACACACCCGCAGCTCACACCCCCACCACTCCGCAGTCACCGCCCCCCGCAACCCCACCGGACGGAGGTCCGACGGATGCCCGGAACCGGCATGTCCCGCAGACCCATCACCGCTCTCGCCCTGCTCGGCCTGCTCGCCACCGCGGTGGCGGCCGCCCAGACGGGCACCGCCCACCCGGCCGCCGCGGCCACCCCGCACCGGATCCTCTTCGACAACACCAAGGCGGAGACCGCGGCCAACGCCGACTGGGTGATCGGCACCAGCCAGCCCGACCCGCTGGGCGAGGACTCCAGCCCGTCCGCGGAGACCGACTGGACCGGCGCGCTCTCCTCCTGGGGCGTAGCCCTGCAGAAGACCGGCGACTACTCGCTGAAGACGCTGCCCACCGGCAACAGCATCACCTACGGCACCTCCTCGGCGCTCGACCTGCAGAACTTCGACACGTTCGTGCTGCCGGAGCCCAACGTCCTGCTGAGCTCCGCCGAGAAGACCGCCGTGATGAAGTTCGTGCAGAACGGCGGCGGGCTCTTCCTCATCTCCGACCACACCGGCGCCGACCGCAACAACGACGGCGAGGACGCGGTCGAGGTCATCAACGACCTGATGAAGAACAACTCTGTCGACAGCACCGACCCGTTCGGCTTCTCCGTCGACACCGTGGACGTGGGCAGCGACAACCCGAGGGCGATCTCCGACGCCACGAACCCCGTGCTGCACGGCTCCTTCGGCACCGTCACCGGCAGCATCATCCGCGACGGCGCCACGGCCACGCTGAAGCCGTCGGACAACGCCGCGGTGAAGGGGCTCGTCTACCGCACCGGGTCCTCGGGCAGCAGCGGCGCCTTCTTCGCCACCAGCACCTTCGGCAGCGGCCGGGTCGCGTTCTGGGGCGACAGCTCCCCCATCGACGACGGCACGGGCCACTCGGGCGACGACCTGTACGACGGCTGGAACGACCCGGCCGGCACCGACGCCGCCCTCGCCCTGAACGCCACCGAATGGCTCGCGGGCGGGTCGGGCGGCGGCGACGGCGGCGGCACGGGCAGTTGCACCGCGGCCCAGCTTCTCGCCAACCCCGGTTTCGAGTCGGGCAGCACCTCCTGGTCCGCCACCAGCGGCGTGATCACCAACAGCGGCTCCGAGCCGGCCCGCACCGGCTCCTACAAGGCCAAGCTGAACGGCTACGCCACCGCCCGCACCGACACCCTCTCCCAGTCGGTGCGGATACCGGCGGGCTGCGCGGCGACGCTGCGCTTCTACCTGCACATCGACACGGACGAGACCACCACCGCCACCGCGTACGACACGCTCAAGGCCCAGGTGCTCAGCTCCGGCGGCAGCACCCTGGCCACCCTGGGCACCTTCTCCAACCTCGACGCGGCAGGCGGTTACGTCCAGCGCACCTTCGACCTGAGCGGCTACGCCGGCCAGACGGTCACAATCAAGTTCACCGGCACGGAGGGCACCAAGCTCCAGACGACGTTCGTCATCGACGACACGGCCCTCAACGTGAGCTGACCGCCCCGGTGGCCCCGGGTCACCGGGGCCACCACGCGCGCCGGCGCACCACCCGGCCCCGCCCGGCCGGGGCGGCGGCGCCAGGTGCGCGCCGGGGACCGTGCCACGGCCTCGAAGCCGGCCGCGCGGCCCTCCGGGCGGCGGTCGGCCACGGGCAGGAGCCCCGGGTCGCTCCTCGACCTGCACCGGCACCTGCTGCCGCGCCACGTGGAGCTGGACGTGCCCTTCGACCCGGCCGCGGAACGCCGCCTGTGTGGACGACCTCGTCCAGTTCTACCTGCCCAACCTGCCCTTCGCGCCGGTCCGGGCGGGGACGGGGGCCAGGTGCCGCACGGACACGGCCGACCGGGACGCGACCGGCCGCGGGGGGCACCGGTGACGGCCGCTCAGGTCCTGGCGGGTGCCCCGGGCAACCGGTGGGTCGGGCGCGGGTAGCCGGGCCGGAAGGACGCGGGCGCGGTGGCAGCGGCCGAGGAGGCGCCGGTAGCCAGGTCGGCGGCGCGCACGGCGGCGCGCACGGCCGCGTCCAACCGCCCCGGCTCGCAGGCCACCCGTGCGTTGATGCGCACCCGGGCCCGGGCCATGGCGCCGCCGTCCGTGCCGACGAAGGGCCGCCGGCCCTGCCCGGTGACGCCGACCTGGGTGCTGCGGCCCTCGGGGTCCTCCAGGTGCACCTTGGCATGGCCGACCAGCCAGTCACGCGCGGCCAGCGAGGTGAGCAGCACGCGTGCCCAGTGCGCCGAGGAGAACGCGGGCGCACCGGACACCACGACCGTGTGGTTGAGCCAGGCGAGCAGCGCCTCGGCCGCGGCGTACCGGTCGTAGTCGACGTCCAGGTCGCTGCCGCGGCCCGGCAGCGGACCGGGGTCGGCTGCGCCGGCCAGGAGCCGGGCCAGGGCGTCGAGACCGGCGCCGGTGAGCGCCGAGCAGGTGTGCACGGGCGTCGCCGGGTGCAGGCCCGACAGCGCGGCCCGCACCGCCTGGAGGGCGCGGGGCGCGGTGACGTCGGCCTTGTTCAGCGCGATCAGGTCGGCCTCGGCGAGCTGGCGGTCGAAGAGGTAGGCGAGGTCGGCGTCCCCGGTGCCGGGGAGCGCGGTGAAGCGGGCCGGGTCGACGACGGTCACCAGGGGCGCGACACGGACGAGGGGGCCGTACTCCCGCAGCAGCGGGCGGACCACGGTGGCCTGGAGGTCCGTGCAGCTTCCGACCGCCTCGGCCAGCACCACGTCGGCACCGCGCGCGACCGCCTGCGTGGTGACCTCCGTCAGGTCCTCGAACCGGCAGCAGAAGCAGCCGCCGGTGACCTCGGCGACGACTTCCGCCGACGACCGGGCGACGGCGGTGTCGACCAGTTCCTCGCCCTGGTCGTTGGTGATCACGGCGACCCGTCTGCCGCGGGCCCCGAGCAGCCGGGCGACGGCGGTGAGCAGGGTGGTCTTGCCCGCGCCGAGGAAGCCGCCGAGCGCGGCGAAGACGAAGCGCGGGGGGCTTTCCGGGCTCCCGGGATCCTGCGGGGCGGTGGTCAACGGAACGTCACCACCAGCCGGTCGCCGCGCTCCAGGGTGACCTTCCTGGCCAGTGTGACCAGGGCCCGGCCGCCGGAGAGGGCGGTGCGGTGGGCGGCCAGCGCCACCGGCCGCCCGGCACGGGTGATCCGCCTGACGCTCGCCCCGGGGTTCCGTGCGCCGTCCTCCCCCGTGCCGCCGCCGTCCGGCGGCGCGGCCGCGAACGAGGCGAGCCGCAGCCTGCCGTAGCGGACCTCGATCTCGCTCCTGACACTCCGGCCGGTACGCGTCTGCCGGTACAGGCCCCAGCCCTCGGCGGCGGTGAACGCTGCGGCGAAGTCGTCCGGCGACAGCCTCGGCGCGAAGCCGAGGTGACCGCGCGGGCCGTGGTACTCGTAGCCGGTGGCCGCGAGGTAGACGGCGTGGCTCATCATGGCGCGCGCGTAGTGGTCCGAGCACTCGACCTCGTTGTACGGGTTGCGCCGGTCGGCGGTGTAGCGGTCGTGCACGGCGCGGGTCACCGCGAGCGCCTCGTCGACCATGCCCTCCGCCATCAACTGGGCCGCGAACTGGTACTCGACACCGGTCCACACCTCGTTGAAGTAGCCGATGACTGCGGGGTCGCCGCTGCCCGGCGCGGTGTCGGAGCCGCCGAAGGGCCAGGTGCACAGCAGCGTGCCGGCCTCGCCGGCGGTGCTGTAGACCCGGCCGCCCTCGATGCCCGACTCGTCCTTGTACGCCTGTGCGTCCGGCAGGAAGTTGTTGCGGAACATGTTCGCCAGCGCGGTGCGCGCCCGGCCCGCGGGGAAGACGCGCGGCAGCCCGAGCTGGAACGCGTACGTCTGGCCGAACATCTGGTCGAGGTGGCAGCCGCGGCCCGAGTTGACGGCGTCCGCGTGCGCCGGGTCGAGGTGCTGTTCGAAGTAGCCGTACCGCTCGTTCCACAGGCCGCCGAGCCGGGCGGTGCCCTCGGCGGCGAGGACGCGGCAGCGGGCGGCGAAGGCGTCGTCGGCCATGTCGTCGGCCATCTGCGCCGCGGCGTGCAGTGCCGCCACGTACAGACCGCTGATCCAGGGGATCTCGCCGTACCATGCGGAGTCCAGGGTGTTGTACTGGCGGCCCTGGAGGATGCCGTCGGCGCCTGCGGCATCCTGGCCGTCCGCCCCGATCAGGTACTCGGCGGCCTTCTTGACGTTCGGCCACACACGGGCGAGGAAGGTGTCGTCCGGGGCCATCTGGTGCTCGCGGCAGGCGCGCAGGATGTTGCCGCACTGGCCGTCGTGCGCGACCGTCCTGCCGTACTCGCCGCGGTAGTCGACGGCGCCGGTGTCCGGGTGGAAGGCCAGGCCGAAGTCGACGCGCTCGCGGGTGTCGCGCTCCAGCTCGGGGAAGAGGCGGGCGACGGACTGGGCGTAGTTCCACACGTGGGTGCAGGTGCCGTCGCAGCAGTACAGGCCCTCGAAGGCGTAGAAGCGCCCGCCCGCGAACCGGTGCACGGTACTGGTGGCCAGCGTCGAGGCGGGGGCGAGGGTGCGCTCCAGGAACCAGTGCGGGAGCGTGGAGTCGGTGTACCAGGTGCGGACGAAGTCGTGGGTGGCGGCGGCCAGTTCGCCACCGCGCACGGCGAGCAGCGCGGCGACCGCCCGGGCGTCGGCGAACCGGGTGCCGTAGTGCCTGCGGAGCGTCGCGGCACCGTCGAGCCGCTTGAACAGGTTCGGGTCGACGAGGTCGAAGTGCCAGCAGAGCGCGAACCGCACGGTCTCGGACGCCCCGGGCGCCAGCCTGACGCGCACGGTGACCGCGCCGGCCAGGCCGCGGGCCACCGCGTCGGCCTCGGCGGGTCCGTCCGCGGCGTCGAACCAGTCGGCCGGGGTGGCCCAGCGGTCGAGCGAGGGGCGGGCGGTGGCCGCCGGGTGGAAGGCGGTGAGGGCGAAGGTGCCGTGGTCGGTGAGCCGGTCGAGCGGCTGGGGGTCGAGCGGGGTGTCGGTGAAGCGGATCCGGTCGCAGTTGATGTGGCCCCAGCCGCCGGTCGCCTCGTCGACGATCTCGATGGTGGCCCGCCGGCCCTCGTACGCGCCGACGTCGGCGGCGCGCTCGACCAGTGTCTCCGCGTTGCGGCCGGTGAAGGACGCGACGACCTCGCCGTCGACGAGGACGTTGACGCAGGCCCGGCCGGCCTGGGCGCCGCCGCCGACGGCGGCGGCGACGTAGCGGCGCTCGACGGTGAAGGGGCGGCTGGTCAGCCTGCCGAGATGGCCGTCGGGGTCGCCGCCGTCGCCCGCGCGGAAGTTGTGGGAGGTGACGAAGCGGGTGCCGGTGGTGCCCAGGGGGCCTTCGCGGCGGAAGTAGTCGGGGCACTCGGCCTCGGTGACCGGTCCGGCGCCGAAGGCGGTGCCGGAGGCCGTCCAACCCGTGTAATCGCTGCGCTCCCACTCCTCGAAAACGATTTCCTGACGGGGTGACGGATCCGGGTCGCCGGCCCGGGCGGTGTACTGGATGCCCGTGCCGCCGCCCGCGCCGAACCGCTCCGCGCCGAGCAGCACCGGCTGCGTCGTCCGGCTGCGCACGCACACCGGGTTCTCGGCGAAACCGAGCACCTGGACGTCGGTGGTGCGGTCGGAGGTGTTGCGCAGGGTGTACTCGAAGACGGTGGCGGGCAGCGAGGAGTCGTCGGCCGCGGTGGGCACGAACGGCGAGTAGGCGTCGAGGCGCACCGCCACGGGTACCGCCGGATCGGCGAACTCCACCGTGCCCACGGGGTACTGCCCGGTGAAGACGACGTCCCGGAAGCCGTCGCCGTCAAGGCTCCGCGTTCCGCCGCTCCAGCGCAGGGCGAACCCGGTGCGCAGCGGGGCGGCGGGTGCCGGCGGGTGCGCGTAGTGCACGCCCTGCCAGTCGGCGCCGCCGTAGGGGAAGCCGTCCGGGTTGAAGACCTCCCACAGCCAGGTCCTGCCGTCCCCGGACAGGTGGACCTGCCCGGCACCCGCGCCGCCGACCGGCATCCCGATGTTGGCCTGCGCCGCCGCGCTGCCGTACCGGGTGGCGGTGCCGCGGGCGGCGAGCTCGGCGAGCCGGCCCCGGGAGAGCCCCTTGTCGGCGGGCACCGCGACCGCGCCCTGCGGCGGGAGGCCGAGCAGCACCGCGGCGGCGGCGCCCAGCGTGAGGAATCCCCTGCGTCCGACCCCCGCCCCCGGCGCAGGCCCGGCCGGCTCCCGACGTGGCGCGGGCGGGCAGCAGGACGCTCCCCCGCAGCAGGTGTGACCGGCCCTTTCCGTGCTGCGGACGGCCATCAGCCGACCCCTCTCCATGACGGCGGGCAAGGTGCTGAGCGCAGGTGGTGAAATCGATTTCTTGTATTCAATGAGCCCTGGAGGGAAACGTCAAGGACTCGGGGGCGCGCCCGGTGCGCCGACTGGCCCGGTTCCGCCCGGGGGTGACGGGTGGTCACCCCCGGCAAGGGGCCCGGCCCGCTTCGGCCACCCCTCCGCGGGGGCGGGTAAAGGGACGGCGAGGAGCGAGGGGGCCAAGCGCGGGGGAACTGAGGGCGGGGACGAGACGGGGACGAGACGGGGGGCGAGAGGGAGGCGAGAGGGGGACGAAATGCCGTTTCGGGAGCATGTGCCTGAACCAGCCACCCGGAAAAGGAGAATCCGCATGCAGTCATCACGTGTGCGTCAGCGTTTCGCCGCCACCGCCCTCCTTGCCCTCGCGGTCGGTGCGGGTGCGGTGACCACTGCCGCTCCCGCCGTGGCCGGGGACGGCTCCACCATCTTCGGCAAGGACAACACCGTGGCCATAGGCGATGTCGCGCTCGCCCCCGACAAGGCCGTCTCGGTCGACGTCACGTACTCCTGCGACGCCACCGGGGACCCGCTGCACCTGGGCGTCACCTGGCGGTTGGCCGACGAGCGTGACTCGGACATCCGCAGTCCCAGAGGGGTCGCCACGGTGCAGCACTCCGCGCTGACCTGCGACGCGAACAAGCACGGCATCCAGGTCACGGTGCCCGTACTGCTCCCGGAGGACAGCCTGCCGTTCGGCGTGGGCGACCCCGTGGAGGTCATGGCGCAGTTGGCCAATCCGGAAGGCGCCCCGTACGCGAAGATCGAGAAGGTCTCGACGCTCTGACGGCGAGCGGGAGCCGCGGCCCGCGGTGCCCGGCTCCTCCTCCCGACGGCTCCCCCTGCCCACGGCACCGGCGTGCGCGGCCGTCTCCCGGCGGCACCGGGGTCCGCGCCCGTCACAGGTCGAGGGACGCCGCGACCGGCAGGTGGTCGCTCGGGGTCGCGGGGAGGGTCCACGAGGAAACCGGTGTGATGCCCCTGACGAGGATGTTGTCGATCCTGGCCAGTGGGAACGCGGCGGGCCAGGTGAAGCCGAAGCCGGCGCCCGAGGTGTCCTGCGCGGAGCGCATCAGGCGGGTGAGGGGGGACAGGGCCGTGTCGCCGACCGTGCCGTTGAAGTCGCCCACGAGGACGGTCCTCGGCAGCGGGTCGGAGCGGACGGCGGAGGCCAGGATCCGCGCGGCGTCGTCGCGCCGGCCCGCGGTGAAGCCCGCCGCCGAGACCCGTACCGAGGGAAGGTGCGCGACGAAGACGGCGACGGGCCCCCGCGGGGTGCGGACGGTGCTGCGCAGGGCGCGCGGCCAAGCCATGATCGGCACCGTGCGGGTGTCGCTCAGCGGGTACCGGCTCCACAGGCCGACGGTGCCGTCCACCTCGTGGTACGGGTAACTGCCCGCCAGAGCCGCCGCGTAGGCCCCTGCCGTGTCGGGTCCCAGCTCTTCGAGGGCCACGAGGCCGGCACCCGAGGCGGCGAGCGCGGCGGCGGTGCCCTTCGGGTCGGGGTTCGCGGCGTTCACGTTGTGGCTGACGACCGTCAGGTCACCGCCCGCGGTCTGCTTGTCGAGGAGCGTGCCGCCGAAGAGCAGCGACCAGACGACGGCCGGCAGCAGCGCCGCGACCGCGGCGCGCGACGAGCGCCGGACGGCCGCGAGCCCCAGCGTCAGGGGCACCGCGAGCCCCAGCCAGGGCAGGAAGGTCTCGGCGAGGCTGCCGAGGTTGCCGATCCGGTTGGGCACGTGGGCGTGCAGCAGCATCAGGAGCGCGGACGCCACCGCGAAGGCGGCGGTGAGCAGCCCGCGGCGGGGGTCGGCGGGGCGCCGCACCGCACGGAGGGCGTGCCGCACCGCCCCGAGGACGTGCCGCACCGTACCGGCGTCCTGCCACCTCGCGCGGAGGTCCCGCCGTACCGCGCGCGGGCCCTCACGTCCCCCTTCGGGCTCGGGCGAGGCCGCACCGGCCCCGCGAGGGGCGAGGCCGTCCTCGCGGCGTGCCGCACCGGGTCCGGACGGCACCACGACGCCGGCACGCCGCGCCGCGCCCGGGTCGTACCACTCCGTGCCGGATGCGGGCGCCGCCGCACCGCGTGCGCGCCGGGTGCCGGATCCGTGCCGCCCCGCACCGGGTTCGCGCCGCACCCTGCCGGGGGCACGCTGCGCGGTGCCCAGGGCGCACCGCGCGTCATCGCGTTCGGCCGGTGCCGTGTCGGGGGCACGGCGGCCGGTGGCCGCGGGCGGCTCGGTGACGGGGCGCGCGGAAAGCTGGGGCGCGGGCGGTCGGGGTGGGTTGTGCGTGCCGGCACGCGGGTGGGCAGAGGGCATCGGGAGGCCACCTCCAGGGTCCTGACGTGCGCGGGCCGCGCACCCTGACCACCCTGCGCGCCCCGGGTGTCAGTGCCGTCGGCACCGCCCGTCCGCCGCCGCTCGGTTGTTCGTCGGTTCCGTATCAGCCCGGGGTCCTGACGGCCGGGGCGCACGGCGCGGGTGGGGCGAGTGGGGGCGGGGGCGGGGCCGTGGCACGGGCCGCGCCCCCGCGCCGCCTCGATCCGGGCCGATCCGGACCCATCCGGGCCGGTCCCGGCCGATCCGCGCCGATCCGCGCCGATCCGGTTCACGAAGCCGGAGGACGGGAGGACGGGGACGGGAGGACGGGGACGGGAGGACGGGGACGGGAGGACGGGGACGGGAGGGCGGGGACGGGAGGGCGGCACGGCCACCGCGTCAGTGCCGGCCGCCACCGCCGCCGGTGCGAGCGCCGCGGCCGGTGCGAGCGCCGCCGCCCGTGCGAGCGCCGCGGCCGGTGCGGCCGTCGCCGGGGGCGCCGTGATCCTGGCCCGGGCCCGGCTGCGCCCGCCCCGGCCCGTCCGCCGCACGCCCGGCCCCCGCGGGCGGCAGGTGCAGGACCGCGCGTGCGCCGCCGTCCGGGGCGTTGGCGAAGGTGAGTGTGGCGCCGATGACTTGGGCCTGGCCCAGTGCGATGGTCAGGCCGAGGCCATGGCCGCCGCCGCGTTCGCTCGCACCGGTGAAGAAGCGCTGCGGTCCGCGGGCGAGGAGCTGTGCCGGGAAGCCGGGGCCGTGGTCGCGGACCTCGATCCGCGTGGCGCCGACGGTGACGTCGACCGGGGCACCGCCGTGCCGGTGGGCGTTGCCGACCAGGTTGGCCACGATCCGGTCGAGGCGGCGCGGGTCGGTCTCGGCGACCGGGGCGCCGGTGACCGAGAGCCGGGCGGTGAGCCCGGCCCTGTCCAGCGACTCCGCCACCGCTTCGGCGAGCGCCACGGGCCGCGGCTCGGAGTGTTCCGCGCCGGCGTCGAGGCGGGAGATCTCCAGCAGGTCCTCCACCAGCGCCCGCAGCACCCGGACCCGGTCCCTGACCAGTTCGGTGGGCTCGCTCTCCGGCAGCAGTTCCGCCGCGGTGACCAGGCCCATCAGCGGGGTGCGCAGTTCGTGGGCGACGTCGGCGGTGAAGCGCTGCTCGCTGCGGAGCCGGTCCCGCAGGCTGTCCGCCATCGAGTCGACGGTGGCGGCGATCTCGGTGATCTCGTCGCCGCCCGGCCCGCCGGCCCGGGTCCTGGCCTCCAGATCGCCGGCGGCGATCCGCCGTGCGGTGCCCGCGACCCGCCGCAGCCGCCGGTTGGGCAGCTCGGCGGCGAGCGCCGCCAGCGGGACGACGACGGCGAGCGCGGCCAGGGACGCCAGCCGCATGTGCCGGTCCAGGGCCTGCCGGCTGCGCAGGTCGGTGCCCGCGTCGACGCGCACCGCGAGCACCTGGCCGTCGACGCGGGTGGCCGCCCACTCCCACGGAACGGTCGGATCGCTGTCGTCGTAGAGGGTGCCCCGGCCCGTGGCGGTGACCTGCCGGGCGAGCGCGTCGGGCAGTTCGGCGAGGGGCGTGACGGACGCCTGCGTGCCGGTGCGCCGGTGGTCGGCGACGGCGGCGGTGAGCGCGGTGAGGGCGCGTTCCCGGTCCTCGTGCAGGGAGCGTTCCAGGGTGCTGTGGTGCACCAGCAGACCGATGGCGAGCGCCACCGCGCAGGACGCCACCGCCACCAGCGCGGCGATCTTCCAGCGCAGCGACCGCCAGTTCAGCAGCGGGCGCAGGGCGTGCGGGACGGTGCGGAGGTGGTGGGCGGCGCGGACGTGGGGAGTGCGGACGTGGGGGGTGCGGGGCATCTCAGCGCCTCAGCTTGTAGCCGAACCCGCGCACCGTCTCGATGCGTTCCGCGCCGATCTTGCGGCGCAGCCGCTGCACGCACAGGTCGACGACGCGGCTGTCGCCGTCCCAGCCGTAGTCCCAGACGTTGCGCAGCAGCGTCTGGCGGTCGAGCACCACACCGGGGTGGGCCGCGAACTCCAGCAGCAGCCGCAGTTCGGTGGGTGTCAGCGCGACCCGGGTGCCGGCCCTGAAGACGTCCAGGCCCGCGGTGTCCACGGTCAGGTCGCCGAAGACGAGCCGGTCGGAGTCCGGGGGCGGTGCGTACGGGCCCAACGTGCCCTGCCCCGCGCCGTTCCCGGCGGCGCGCCCGGTGTCCGCCCGGCCGCGCTCCGCCTGCGGTGCGAAGGTGGCGCGCCGCAGCAGCGAGCGGATCCTGGCCACCAGGACGGAGGTGTCGACCGGCTTGACGACGTAGTCGTCGGCACCGGCCTCCAGGCCCGACACCACGTCCAGCGCGTCGCCGCGCGCGGACATCATCAGGATCGGCTCCAGAGCGGACTCGCGGATCCTGCGGCAGAGCCCGATGCCGTCGAGGTGGGGCAGCATCACGTCGAGCAGCAGCAGGTCGGGCTTCAGCTCACGGAAGAGTTCGAGCCCGGTGAGCCCGTCAGCCGCCACGCTGACGCGGTACCCGTAGCGCTCCAGGGCCATGGCGACCGTTCTGCGGATCACCTCGTCGTCCTCGACGAGCAGCAGGCTGACGGGGGCGGGCGGGTTCTCGCCGGGCATCGGCGGCGCCTCGCCGGGGGGCGGCACGGGCATTGCTTCCCATCTGTGTCGGAGGCCGGGGGCCGGGTCGGAGGCCGGGGCGGGGGGATCGGCCTCCAGCCTGCGACGGGGAGGTCTCGATGCCGCCCCGGCCAGGCATCCATCAGGGCTCGTCTGTGTATCGGCCGGGTATCGGCCACCGCGGGTGCCCGGGCAGCGGCGGACCGGCCGCGGCACCGGCGGGCTGCGCCCGGCCGACGGGGGCCGAGCCGCACACGCCCGCCAGTCCCGTGGACGCGCCTGGCAAACACTCGGCCGGCGAGGACGCCGACGGCCGGAGGCGCCCCTTGCCCGACATCACGGCACCGTCCGCACCCGGACGGCACTCCGGCACAGCGAGCCGTGCGCGGCGCCGTCAGGAGAGCCGGCCGAGCAGTTCACGGCGGTGCGCGGCGGCCCATGGGCCGAGGTGGACGGGCTCCCGGCCGAGCAGGTCCCGGACCGTGCCGGTGGTGACCGCCAAGTGGTCGAAGCGGCCCTCGTAGACCTCTCGCGCCCAGATCAGTGTGCTGGCCGCGTACGCGGCGTCCATGTCGGCGGGCACGGTGTCCAGCCCGGCGTCGATCATGCGTTGCAGATCGTCCGGGGTCAGGACCAGCGCGGGGATCTCCCGTCCGAGGGCGGTGGTGAGGGCCTCGGCAACCTCGGCGCCGTTGAGGAGATCGGTGGACAGGTAGTAGTCCTTGCCCGCATGCGTCCCGGGGCCTTCGGCCAGGACCTTGGCCACGACCGCTGCGATGTCGTCGGCGGCGACCCAGCCGACCCGCTTGTCGCCCATCGGCCACACCATCCGGCCGTCGCGCAGCCGGTTGATGCCCAGCAGGTTCTCCATGAACACGTGCGGGTGCACATGCGCCCAGGCCAGCCTGGAGCCGGCGATGTAGCGCTCCACCAGTTCGTGCCAGGCGAAGTGCGGGTCGGTGGAGCGTCCGTCGCTGAACACCCCCAGGTGCACCAGGAAGCTGACTCCGGCGTCCTCGGCGGCGTCCACCAGGGTCTTGGCCTGGTGGTTCATCGCCGAGGTGTAGCCGGTCACCAGGAATACCCGGTCGATGCCCTTGAGTGCGCCGGGGAAGGTGCCGGGGTCGTCGAGATCGATACGGACGGCGTCCTTCCCCTCCTTGATCCACTGCTCGACGGTCGTCCCGCGGCGCGAGGCCCGCACCGGGACCGCTCGACCGGGTGTCGCCTCCAGCGCCTTCACGACCGCTGATCCGGTGCGGCCGGTGGCCCCGAGGACCAGTACTCGCGAGGTGTCCGTGTCCGGCATGTGTCGCTCCTTGCCCATGACGAAAGCAATCACTTTCGTATGACGCGATAGTCAGCGCTGTCGTATGCTCTGTCAAGTCGACGTGGGACCGGAGGAAGAACCGTGCGGACGTGGGCCGACAACGACCCCAAGGCGCGCCTGATGGCGCGCAAGCGCGAGGCGATCGTCAATGCCGCCCTCGCGGCCTTCCTCGAAGAGGGGTACGGCGGGAGCTCGGTCAACCGCATCGCCGCGAGCGCGGGCGTGTCCATCACCACCCTGTACCGGCACTTCGACGGCAAGGACGACCTCTTCGTCGCCGTCATCCAGGCGGCCTGCGACACCTCCGCGCAGACCGCGGACCCGCAATGGCTGGACCTGCCGCCCCTGGAGGGCCTGACGGAGGCGGGCTGCGAGCTCCTCCGGCACATCCTGTCCGAGCAGCAGTTGGCACTGTTCAGGGTGGTGGCCCGGGACGCGCAGCGCTTCCCCGAGCTCGGCCGCCGCTACCAGCAGGAGATCCTCGGAGACCGCACGGCCCTGTTCACGCGGCACCTGTCCCGGTGGCCGGCGAAGCTGCGCGCCAAGGTCAGCGATCCCGTCCGGGCCGCCCACGTCTTCTCCGCCCTCCTTCAGGCGGAGATCGTGGACACCGCTCTGCTCGGCGGACCGGTCCCCGGCCCGGCCGCCATCCGCATCCGCTCCCACGAGGCCGCGAACGACCTGCTGGCCCTCGCCGGGGCCGGACGGCTCTGAGAGGTCATGCCGGGACGGGCTGCTCGCAGGCCGCTCTCGTCCGCGGCGCCCGTACCCGTGCGGTCCGGGCCGCCGATCACCAGGCGGCTCGGCTGAGACCGACCACCTCACACCGGTCCGAGGCCCCGCCGTGCGAACCGTCCGCTCCCGCGGGTGGCGCGAACGGGACGACGCGCCGCCCCCGGGCTACCGGTTCCGGGCCGGAACTCTCGATTTTTCGAATGCCGCCTCGAAGGCGGCGCGGTCCTCCGGAATGACGAGGAAGATTGTCAGGCCAGGCACACCGTCGACCGAGATGGATGCGTTGCGGAACCGCAGGGGGCCGGCCACCGGGTGCAGCAGGTCTTTCTCACTGATGCTCCAGGTGGACACCTGGTACGCTCGCCAGATTCGGCGGAACAGCGAACTCTTCTCTTCGAGCTCCGTCATGATCTCGTCCGCCCGGCGCGTTTTCCGGTATCGCCCGGAATCGATCCGCAGCATGCCCACCATCTCTCTGGCGGATTCCTCCCACTGATCGCCGTAGAGGTCCCGGGCGGCGGGTGCGAGCAGCATCCAACGCAGCGCGTTTCGCTCAACGGACGGCAGCGCGTCGAAGTCGGTGAAGAGAAATCCGGCTGCCTCGTTCGCGGCGAGTACGTCGAGATACGGGCCGCACACGATCGCCGGTGTGCTCCCCAGGGCGTCCAGGACGTGTCGGACCCTGTCGTCGACGGTGTCCTCCCCCGGGCCGGTCCCCGGGTGGCCCTGGGCGGCCCGTGCCACGCCCGCCAGCGTGTACAGATGGGTCCGTTCGCCGTCGGACAGCCGAAGGGCCCGGGCGACGGCGTCGAGCACCGACGGCGATGCGGTGACCTGGCGGCCCTGTTCGAGACGCGCGTAGTAGTCGAGGCTCACACCCGCGATGTCGGCGACTTCTTCTCTCCGAAGGCCCGGCACACGCCGTTGTCCTCCGGGCCGGGGTCCGTTGTCGCCGGGCTTCAGACGGGCACGACACGTCTTGAGAAAGGTCCCCAGTTCCGCATTGCGCCTTGTGCTCATGGTCATGGTTCCGTGCGAGACGTGATCATCCGATGAGCCTAGCAGTCAGGTTCCTAGGAACCGCTTGCCGATCCCTGAAGCGCGGGATGAGCAGGCCGTGTGTGCTCAACTGAAGGCAGCAGTTGGGGAAGAACGGAGCGGTTCGGCGCGAGGCGCGGCCACCTTTCCCGGCAGCACGTGGGCGGCGTTTCACAGAGGGCGCACGCCATTGTTCGACCAATGCGAATGCGGAGAGATCCAAGATTATGGAAATGCGTTCAGTAGGGAGCCAGGGGCTGGTGTCCTCCGCGGAGGGCCTGGGGTGCATGGGGCTTACCGGTTCCTATGGAGCGGCGGACGAAGATGAATCCGTCAGGACCGTCCAGCGGGCGATAGAACTCGGCGTGACGATGTTCGACACGGCTGATCATTACGGCGCTTTCTCCGGCGAGAGGCTCCTCGGCCGTGCGTTGTCCGGGCGGCGCGACGCGGTCGTCGTCGCCACCAAATTCGGCGGAGCCGAGATGGACGACGAGGGAAGGACGATCGGCGGGGCCAACGGCCGTCCCGAGTATGTGCGGGCGAGTGTCGAGCGCTCCCTGCGCAACCTGGACACCGATCGCATCGACCTCTACTACCAGCACCGGGTCGACCCCCGCGTGCCCGTGGAGGAGACCTTCGGCGCGCTCGGAGAGCTGGTGGCCGCGGGGAAGGTGCGCTACCTCGGGATCAGCGAGGTGAGGCCCGACACCATCGTGCGGGCGCACGCCACGGCGCCGCTGTCAGCCGTGGAGAGCGAGTACTCGCTGTTCGCCCGCGACATGGAGTCGAACGGAGTGCTGGAGACCGTCCGGCGGCTGGGGATCGGGTTCGTCGCCTACGCGCCGCTCGGCCGGGGGTTCCTCACCGGCGGCGTGCGTTCCGCCGACTCGCTCGCGGAGCAGGACCTGCGCCGCATCTACCCCCGCTTCCAGAAGGAGAACCTCGACTCCAACCTCGCGTTGGTCGAACGTATCGGGCAGATCGCAGCCGGCCTCGGGGTCAGCAGCGCCCAGCTCGCACTGGCCTGGGTGCTGGCGCAGGGCGATGACATCTTCGCCATCCCCGGGACCCGTACACGTCGCCACCTGGAGGAGAACGTCGCAGCAGCCTCCGTGGCGCTGGACGTGCCGACGCTCCGGGCTCTGGGCAGCCTCGTCGAGGACGTCCAACTCTTTGGCGACCGGGTCTCCGCGATGGACACCGGAATCCAGGGGTAGCACGGGTTCGGCCCTGCGCTCGTGGCGGCGGCGCAGGCGGCAGCCGGCCGGCCAGGACGTCGTTCGTCCGCTCGGCCGGCCGTGCCTGCCCGGACGAGTCGAGCGGAGGACGCCTCTGTCAGTACATATCGGCTGGAAAAGTTATGTACCGCATGTGACACATATGGCCGCAGGAATGAGAGGATCCTTCACGCCCGTAATCGCACAGATCCCTTGGCCGGGACCAGCGGATGCGCGCCGGCTGATGTGGATCTGCCGACCGTGAAGGGTTCCACCTCGTGGCCAACGTGTTGCGCAAGCTCCTCGTACCCGCCCTTCTCGCACTGACGTCGTTCGCGCTGACGTCCTTCGCACTGCCCTCGACCGCCGAGGCGTCCGGCACCATGTGCCTGTCCACGGACTTCGGGACCACCCGGATCGTCTCCGTGCAGGAGTGCGACTCCAGACCCGGCCAGCACTGGACCGTCAACGGCGAGTCGATCTACCAGTCGCTGAACCCCGGCATGTGCCTGAGCACCGACTTCGGGACCACCCGGATCGTCTCCGTGCAGGAGTGCGACTCCAGACCCGGCCAGCACTGGACCGTCAACGGCGAGTCGATCTACCAGTCGCTGAACCCCGGCATGTGCCTGGCCACCGACTACGGCAGGACCCGGATGGTCTTCGTGGAGGGGTGCAACTCCTCCGGGCCCCGCCAGCACTGGACCGTGCAGGGTGAGCAGATCAGTCTGACCTTCTGATCCACCGAACGCGGACGTGCCTTCCGAACCGGGACGGCGGGGCCTTGTCGAAGGCTTCCGCCGTGCCGGCAGGAAGGCACTTTCCGCGCGGTTCCCACTCGCCCTGCGCCGACCACGGACCCGCTGTTACGGGTTGGTCATCCTGCGGGCCAGTGACCATCGCCTGACTGCACCAGCCTGGGCGGCCATGAGCACCCCCGAGCCCGAGCCGTACCGCCCGCGGCGCACCCGGGACCGCCGGCCCCGAACCGGACCGGACCGGAGCGGGACCGAACCGGACCGGACCGGAGCGGACCGGACGCCCGTCCCGGCGCACCGGGACGGCCCGCGGCACACCGCCCGCCCGCGGCACACCGCCCGCCGGCGGCGCTTCCCCGCACGCGGCGCGCCCCCGCCCATGAGGCAGCCCGCCCGCGGCGCGTCCGTGCCCATGACGCATCCTTGGCCATGACGCGCTCGTCCTGTGCCGCGTCCCCGGTCCGCTCGTGGCCCGGCCCGGCCCGAGCAGAGCCGGACGCCCCACGCCCTCGGTCACCCGTGCCGCCGGCACGGCACTGCCGCAGCGGCACGGGCCCGTACCGCCATCCGCTGAGCGATGTTCGAACCGGCGAGGACCTCTGCTCGTTGTCAAAGTCGATAAGGGAGTTTTTCCGTGATGCAGCAGCACAGGTTCGGATCAGGTGGCCGGGGCGGTGGTACCCGGCGCGCGGGCCGCCACAGATCGCGCAGGTCGCGCACGCTCCTGCTGGGCCTCCTCTCGCTGGCGGTGCTGGTCGCGGGCAGCGTGAGCGTCCACCACTGGTTCGGCACGGGCCTCGGCACGTCGTACGCGGCGGCCCCCGCCCCGCGCTCCGGCCACGCCGCGGCACCGGCTCCGGCCGCGTCCCGGCATCCCGCGGCGAGGCGCGCTCCGCATCCGTCGGCCTCCCCCACCCCGCCCACCCCCGCCACGACCAGGATTCCGGAGACCGGGCCCGGCACCTTCGTCACCGCCCAAGCCGACGGCGCGACGGTCGGTCACGGCCGGACCCTGCTCCGGTACATGGTGGAGATCGAGAAGGGCATCGGCATAGCGCCGGAACAGGCGGCGAACGAGATCGCGGGCATACTCGCGGCGCCGCGGGGCTGGACCCGCAACGGCGTCTCCTCGTTCCGGTTGGTGAGTTCGGGACCCCACGACCTCAAGGTGATGATCGCCACACCGGGGACCGCGGACGCCCTGTGCTGGCAGGGCATCCACCAGGACACCGGCGGCGAGTACGACTGCGAGGTGCCCGGCGGGGTCGTGGTGAACCTCAAGCGCTGGATCGAGGGCTCGCCCACGTTCGACGGTCCGATCCACGACTACCGCGCGCTGATCATCAACCATGAGATGGGGCACTTCCTGGGCCACCAGCACGAGGGCTGCCCGGGCCCCGGAAGGCCGGCCCCCGTGATGATGCAGCAGATCAAGGGCCTGCACGGATGTGTCGCCAACGCCTGGCCCTACGACGACGAGGGGCACTACCTCTCCGGGCCGCCCCAGCCGTGAGCGCGCGGCGAGCACCCCACCGCCGCCCACCGCACACCGAGCCCCGACCGCGCCGCGCCCCCTCTGCCCAGTGCACTCGTCCGACCGCGGCGGACCCGTCGGCGCGGCGAACGTCACACGCTCCCGGGCCGGCACCGGGAAGCGGCTGCCGACGGCACGGCCCGCACCGCGGGACGGGGCGCCGGTCCGGGCCCCACGGCCCCACCGCGCCCCGCGCGGGGTTCCGCCACCGCCGGTCAGCCCTTCACGTCCAGCTCCGCGACGACCGTCTTGCCCGGCGACCGTTCGCGGACGGTCCACCGTGAGGCCAGCGCCTCCACCAGGAACAGTCCGCGCCCGCCGCCGGACAGCGGCCCGGGTGCGGCGACCCCGTGCGGTCCCGGCGGACGGCACTCGCCGCGGGTGTCGGAGACCTCGATCGTCAGCGCCGCACCGGCCCCGGCGTCCGCACCGCCGGCGAGCGTGAGCCGCACCTCGAAGTCCCGGCCGCCCACCCGGCCGTGCGTGACCGCGTTGGCGGCGAGTTCGGCGACGAGCTGCGCGGCCGTGTCGGAGGTGTCCGTGCCGTGGGCGATGCCCCAGGTGTGGAGCTGGTGCACGGCCAGGTGCCGGGCGAGCCGCGCCCCGAGGGGCGTGGAGCTGAACCGCTGTGTGAACACACGTGGCTTCATGGCCTCAATGTGGCCCCGGCCGTGGCCGCGTGCCAGGTCCGCCCCGCGTACGCGGGACCGACGTACGACGTCACGCTCTGGACCGTACGCGACACGGTACGTAACCATGCTCTCGCGGTGGCTGTTTCCTGCACCGGAACGTCGTACGCGGACGAGGGAGGGGCCGACGATGGCCGAGGACGGTGGCGTTGCGGGCGGCACGGAGCCCGAACCTTCGGACAGTCTGCGCACTTTCGGCGCGGTGGTCCAGGGTCTGCGGGAACACGCCGGCCTGAGCCGCGAGGAGTTCGGCTCGCTGGTCCGCTTCTCCAAGCACACGGTCGCCTCGGTCGAGCAGGGCCGGCGCATGCCCGACGTGGACTTCGTGGAGGCGGCGGAGGAGGCGCTGGGGAACACGGGGGCGTTGCGCAGGGCCGCGCCCTTTCTGTCGCGATAGCGGGGGCTTGCCAGTTGGTTTCGCCTCTGGGCCCGGTTGGAGGCCGAGGCCGTCTGCCTCTACACGTACGAGTGCCGGCTGGTCCCCGGGCTGCTCCAGACGAAGGCATACGCCAGGGCGTCGTTCCTGAACCAGGTCCCGGCGTTGGAGGACGAGCAGATCGAGGCTCAACTGGCCGCACGACTGGAACGACAGCGGCTCCTTCGGGAGCGCCCGAACACGTCGTACAGCTTTATCCTGGAAGAGCACGTGTTGTTGCGACGCATCGGCGGGGACACCGTCGCCTCGGAACTCGTCGGCCACCTCCTGGACGTCTCCCGGCTCAGGAACGTCGAGATCCAGATCATGCCGGTGGTCCGGGAGGATCACGCAGGGCTGCACGGCCCCCTGCAACTGCTGGAGACCCAGGAGCACAGGTGGTTCGCCTACGTCGAAGGGCAGGAGAGCGGCCAGTTCATCACGGACCCCAACGTCGTCAGCACTCTCCAGAGGCGGTACGCCAGGATGCGGTCGCAGGCCCTCAGCCTCCAGGACTCCCTGGATCTGTTGCAGCGAATGCGAGGATGAGAATGACCACGGCAGAACCGGCCTGGTTCAAGAGCAGCTACAGCAGCAGCCCTTCCGGTGACTGCGTCGAAGTCGCCCTGTCCTGTCACAGGTCGGGCCACGGCAGCGGCGCCCCGGGCGGCAGCCCGGGAACAGCCACCCCCACCACCGTCCACGTCCGGGACTCGAAGGACAAGGACGGCCCCCGCCTCACCTTCTCCCCCACGGCGTGGCTCACCTTCCTTCCGTACGCGTAACAGCAGGGGTCCCACAACCCCTGTCTCACCCCTCGGTCAAACCTGACACTTCAACAAACTTCTTTAACCTTCCAATACTTCGCACACCACGTCCCTCATGTCATGATCTCGACAGCCCCGCCGTCGGCGGGGCTGTCGAGACGTGTTCCAGGAAGGACGAACCCCCACATGCGTGCTCCCTTGATATCCAAGCTCGCCATCGCAGTGACCGTCGTGACGGCGGCATCCGCCTCGATCGTCGGGACTGCGGTAGCGAGCCCGGCCCCCAGCTCCCTCAGCACCAAGGCACAGCCCTCGCAGGCGGCGGTCGTCGACGCCGCCCGCTCCGCCGCGTTCGCCCACGCCGCGCAGACCGGCCTCGGCAGACAGAGCGGCCTGGTCGCCACCGACGTCATGGTGGACCAGGACGGCAAGCAGCACGTCCGCTTCTCCCAGACGTACCGCAAGCTCCCCGTCGTCGGTGCCGACATCGTTGTCCACCTGGCCGCGGACTCGCGGTACCTCGGGGTGACGCGCGCCGCCGACAAGCCCGTCTCGGTGCCCACGGTCGCCGCGAAGGTGACGGCGGGACAGGCCCGCGACAAGGCGGTCGCGGCCGTGGCGAAGGGCACCGCGAGCACCCCCCGGCTGATCGTGCACACCCAGCAGGGCAAGAGCGTCCTCGCCTACCAGGTGCGGGTCAGCGCCGGCAGTGACGCCGTTGGGGCCCGCTCCCTGCTGCTCGACGCCGGCACGGGCAGCGTGCTCAGCAACGTCAGCACCCTGGACGACTTCATCTCCCCCAAGCTGGAGAAGAAGCTCAAGGACCTGGGTGAGACGGCCACGCCGACCGTGGCCGGGCAGAGCGCCGCACCGAAGTCCAAGAAGGTCGCTGCGGCCTTCCCCGCGCCCGCGGTGGGCAGCGGCGCCTCCATGTACGACGGCACCGTGACGCTCAACACCACCCAGACCGCGAGCACCACGTTCACCCTGGTCGACACCACGCGCGGCAAGGCCGAGGTCAGGAACGCCAAGAACCAGGCGCTCCCGGAGTCCACGCTCTTCAGCCGCGCGAGCGTCATGAGCGACTCGGACAACAAGTGGGGCAACGGCACCACGTCCGACACCAACACGGCCGGTGTGGACGCCCAGTACGGCCTCACCTCGACCTTCGACTTCTACAAGAACACGTTCAACCGCAACGGCATCCTCAACGACGGTGTCGGCCCGCACGGTGTCGTGCACTACGCGCGTAACTACGGCAACGCCGGCTGGGACGACGGCTGCTGGTGCATGGTCTACGGTGACGGCGACGGGCAGACCTTCACCAAGCCGCTGACCCAGCTCGACGTCACGGGACACGAGCTGACCCACGGCGTGGTGTCGGCGACGGCCGCCCTGGAGACCGACTTCGACGTGTTCGGCAACCAGATCGGCGAGCCCGGCTCCCTCAACGAGTCGCTGGCCGACATCTTCGGCACCGACGTGGAGTTCACCACCAACAACCCCACGCACGCCCCCAACTACCTGATGGGCGAGCAGCTCGGCCTGTCGCAGGGCTTCCTGCGGCGGCTCGACCACCCGTCGCTGGACAAGCTTGAGGGCGCCGTCGACTACTGGAGCACCAACGCTCCGCAGACCGAGGTCCACGCGGGCTCCGGCGTCTCCTCGCACGCCTTCTACCTGCTGGCGGAGGGCAGCGGGAGCAAGACCATCAACGGCGTCGCCTACAACTCCGCCACCTTCGACGGCTCCACGGTCACGGGCATCGGCCGGGACAAGGCGGCGAAGATCTTCTACCAGGCCCTGACCCGGTACATGGTCTCCAGCACGGACTTCCACGACGCCCGCACGGCGACCCTCCAGGCCGCCGCGGACCTCTACGGATCCGGCAGCACCGAGTACAACACCGTCAACAAGGCGTGGGCCGCGGTCAACGTCACCGCCTCCAACGGCTGACCGGCCGTCCGCCGGGGGCCCGCCGTCACGACGGCGGGCCCTCGGCCCTTCTCGCTCCACGGCGCCCCTGCCGCCCGGTACCCGCCCCGGGCAGCAGGGGCGCCGGTCCGCCGGCGGCGACCCGGCGTCAGACGGCGATCCGCCCGCCGTCCACCGGCAGCACCGCGCCGTGCACATAGCTCGACCGGTCCGAGGCGAGGAACACGATCGCGTCGGCGATCTCCTCGGCGGAACCGGTGCGGCCGGCGGGCGTGGTGGCCCCGAGCTGGGTGAGGTTGTCGCCCAGCGCCGCGGTGCCCTCGGTGCGGGTCGGGCCGGGGCTGACCGCGTTCACACGCACGCCCCGCGGGCCGTACTCGGCCGCCCAGGACTTGGTCAGCAGTACCAGGGCCGCCTTGCTCGCCCCGTACAGGCCCATTCCGGCGGCGCCGTACTCGGCGACCATCGTGCTGATGTTGACGATCGCGCCGCGGCCGCGCCGCGCCATGTCCGGTGCCAGCTCGGCCACCAGGAAGTACGGCACCTTCACATTGAGGGAGAACACCGCGTCGAAGTCCTGCTCGGTGGTCTCCTCGGTCGGGCCGAAGGGATAGATGCCGGCGTTGTTGACCAGCACGTCGACCGCGCCGACCAGGTCCCTGGCCCGCCTGGCCAGGGACCGGGCGGAGTCCTCGTCCCGCAGGTCGGCGACGAGGAAGTCGCCCTGCCCGCCGGCCGACCTGATCTCCTCGACCACGTTCTTGCCGCGCTGCTCGTCACGGCCCGACACCACCACCCGCGCACCGCGCGCGGCCAGCGCGAGCGCGGCCGCGCGGCCGATGCCGCTGGTGGCACCGGTCACCAGGGCCGAGGTTCCGGAAAGTTCGGTTGTCATGGTCCACTCACATCCTGATCAGTGAATCGGTCGGCGCGACCGGGCCAGCGCACGGTCGCATGGGTGTCAGCCATCTGCCGGCCCCAAGGTTTCCCGCGGGGATGGACAGGCGCCTTATGGCGGCCATAAGGCGGGGCCGTCTCCCCTTCCGGCGGTCCGCGGGGAGGCCCGCCGGGGGGTGATCCGCAGGAGTACCCGCCCGGAGGCGCGGGGGACGCTGCGCCCGGGGCGCGGGAGGCGGTGCGCCCGGGGTGCGCGGCCGCCCCCTCCCGACCCTCCGGCGGCGTCTGCCGTCAGCCCCCGCCATCCTCGCGCGCACTCCTCCTGGGCCCCTGCTCGTCCAGGGCGAGGACGAAGCGTGCCAGGTCGCGGCGGTGCGAGCCGGCGGGCCACACGGCCCAGGTGCGGCGCACCAGCGGGTGGCCGGCCAGCGGTGACCAGACGACGGTGTCGGGGAGGTTCTGGGACCAGTCGGCCGGTGCCAGCGCGAAGCCGCCACCGCCCGTCACGGCCGCGAACTTCACCTCGGCGATCAGCTCCTGGCCCTCCGGCGCCGTGGGGCCGAGGTCCAGCCCGTGGCTGCGCAGGATCGCGGTCAGCTCGTCGTACCAGGCGGGGCTTCCCGAGCGCGGGAAGCCGACCCAGTTGTATCCGGCGAGCGCGTCCAGCGCGATCCCGTCCGGACCGGTGATCCGCGCGGCCTGGTCGGCGGCCAGCAGCACCCCGAGGTGCTCCTCGACGACGAGGACGGCGTCCAGGTCGTGGCCCACCGGCCGTTCCCGCACGAGGCCGACTTCGATGCCCCCGCCGCGCAGCGCCTCGAACTGCGCCGCCGTCGACAGATGGCTGACCTGGACCCGGGTGGCCGGGTAGGCCCCGGCCAGCTCCGCGAGCGGGGCGGACAGCAGGTCGCCGGGCAGCTCCAGCGGTATCCCGAGCCGCAGCACACCGCCGCCCGCCGCGGTGTGCCGGGCCACGGCGGACAGCGCACGGTCGTACCGGGCGAGCACCGCCCGGGCCTCGGACAGCAGCGTCATGCCCGCCTCGGTGGCCCGCACCCCGGTGCTGCTGCGCACCAGGAGCCGCACGCCCAGCTCCCGTTCCAGCGCGTTCATGGTCTGGGACAGGGCGGGCTGGCTGATGTGCAGCCGCCGCGCGGCCGCGGAGAGTCCGCCCTCCTCGACGACCGTGACGAACGCCCGCATCTCACGTAGCTCCACCCGCCCATCACACCACGCGGCCGGACCGGGCCCGCGCCGCACGGGATCCGGGCCCGACCGGGCCCGCGCCGCACGCGACCGGGCGGCACCCGGCGCGGGCGGCCGCAGTCCGACCGCCGCCTGCCCGCCTGCCGCCCGCCGCCGTCAGCTCCCGAAGAAGACGGTGAACTCCTCGTAGAGTTCCGCGGGCACCTGCTTGGCGGTCCGGAGCGCGTCGGCGAGCGGGACGCGGATGATGTCCGTGCCGCGCAGGGCGGTCATCGTGCCGAAGTCGCGGTCCTTCAGCGCCGCCACGGCAGCCAGCCCGAAGCGCGTGGCCAGCCACCGGTCGTACGCGGTCGGGGTGCCGCCGCGCTGGAGGTACCCGAGCACCGTGGTGCGGGCCTGCCTGCCGGTGCGCCGCTCTATCTCGCCGGCCAGCCAGTCGCCGATGCCGGACAGCCGCACATGGCCGAACTCGTCCCTGGCCTCGTTCCTGACCACGAGCTGCCCGGCCTGCGGCACCGCGCCCTCCGCGACCACCACGACCGGTGCGTAGCGCAGCCGGAACCGGCGCTCCACCCAGGCGCAGACCTCCTCGACGTCGAACGCCCGCTCGGGGACGAGGATGCCGCTGGCGCCGCCCGCGACCCCGGCGTGCAGGGCGATCCATCCGGCGTGCCGTCCCATGACCTCCACGACCAGCGCCCTGCGGTGCGACTCGGCCGTGGTGTGCAGGCGGTCGATGGCCTCGGCGGCGATGCTGACGGCGGTGTCGAAACCGAAGGTGTAGTCCGTGCCGCCCACGTCGTTGTCGATGGTCTTGGGCACCCCCACCAGATCGATCCCCTGCTCGGCGAGCGTCTGCGCCACGCCGAGGGTGTCCTCGCCGCCGATCACGACCAGTGCGTCGATGCCGTGGTTGCCGAGGGTGCGCCTGACGCGCTCCACCCCGTCCTCGGCGCGCAGCGGATTGGTGCGGGAGGCGCCGAGGATGGTTCCGCCGTGCGTGAGGATGCCGCGCACCCTCGGTACGTCCAGCACGGTGGTCACGTCCTCCACCGCGCCCCGCCAGCCGTCCACGATGCCCACGAACTGCCAGTCGTGGTCCTGTACGCCCTTGCGCACGACACTGCGGATCACCGCGTTGAGCCCGGGGCAGTCACCGCCCCCGGTCAGCACTCCGACTCGCATGGTGCGCCTCCCCGCGACGTGCCTGGTGCGCCTGGCCGGGCCGTCCCCCGGGCGGTGCGCCGAGGACGGGCCCACTGTCCAGACTGGCCCCATACGCCCTCGCCCGCACGGCGGCGGGACGGGGCGGCGGATGCCGCTCCCGGCGCGGCCCGTGCTCCGACGGGTAAAATGCGCCATCTTAATGTCTCATTCACGATGGTGGGGGGACGGACACAATGGACATCGTGGTGGACGACCTGTCCGGGCAGGACGTCGCGGAGTTCCTGGCGGCACACGTCGGACAGATGCGCGCCACCAGCCCGCCGGAGAGCAAGCACGCCCTGGACCTGGACGGCCTGCGGAAGCCGGAGGTCACGTTCTGGACGGTCAGGGACGGCGGCATCCTGGTGGGCTGCGGCGCCGTCAAGGAGCTCGATCCCGAGCACGCCGAGGTCAAGTCGATGCGTACCGCTCCGGACCGCAGGCGCGGCGGCGTCGCGTCCCGCCTGCTGGCCCACATCGTCGCGGAGGCCGGCCGGATGGGCTACCGCAGGCTCAGCCTGGAGACCGGGTCGGCGGAGTTCTTCGCACCGGCCCGCGCCCTGTACGGGAAGTTCGGCTTCACGTACTGCGCGCCCTTCGCGGACTACACGGAGGATCCGTACAGCGTGTTCATGACCCGGACGCTCTGAGCGGCGCGTCCGGCGCTCCCGCGCAAGCCGCTCCCGCCGGGACGCCCCGCCGCGGCCCGCACGTCCCCATGCCGCCCGCACCCCGCCGCCCGCGGCCGGTGGCCTGTGACCGGTTGCCGGTTGCCGGTTGCCGGTGGTCCGGTGACCGGTGGTCCGGTTGCCTGTGGCCACCGGCCGCCCCGTCAGATCCGTTCGACCAGGTCGGCGATGGAGTCGACGACCTTCGACGGACGGAACGGGTAGTCGTCGACCTCTTCCGGGAGGGTGAGGCCGGTGAGCACCAGGAAGGTCTGCATGCCGGCCTCCAGACCGGCCAGCACGTCGGTGTCCATCCGGTCCCCGATCATCGCGCTGGTCTCGGAGTGGGCGCCGATGGCGTTGAGTCCCGTCCGCATCATGAGCGGGTTGGGCTTGCCCGCGAAGTAGGGCTCCTTGCCGGTGGCCTTGGTGATCAGCGCGGCCACCGAGCCCGCGGCGGGCAGCGGGCCCTCGGCGGAGGGGCCGGTCTCGTCGGGGTTGGTGCAGATGAAGCGGGCCCCGCCCTTGATCAGGCGGACCGCCTTCGTCATGGCCTCGAACGAGTAGGTGCGCGTCTCGCCCAGCACCACGTAGTCCGGATCGTGGTCGGTGAGCACGTACCCGATGTCGTGCAGCGCGGTCGTCAGGCCCGCCTCGCCGATGACGTAGGCCGTACCGGAGGGCCGCTGGTCGCCCAGGAACTTGGCGGTGGCGAGGGCGGAGGTCCAGATGTTCTGCACGGGTACGTCCAGGCCCATCCGGGAGAGGCGGGCGTGCAGGTCGCGGGCGGTGTAGATGGAGTTGTTGGTGAGCACGAGGAACGGCCGGCCCGACTCGCGCAGCTTCTTGATGAAGGCGTCGGCCCCGGGGATCGGCACACCTTCGTGGATCAGCACCCCGTCCATGTCCGTGAGCCACGATTCGATGGGCATGCGCTCTGCCATGTGACGGTCTCCTGCCGTACGCAAGGTGGGGATACCACGGGTGCGGGGCGCCGGCACGGCGGTGTCGGCGCCCACAGCCTAATCAGGCCACCCCACGGGTGCCGAGGGCACCGCCACCGCGGAGGCGCGGCCGAAGAGCGGGGCGAGCAGGAGTTGCGCGGCCCCCTCGGCGACGGCGCGCGGCCCGCCCGGGGCGGCGGCGACCGGCACCGCCCTGCCCCACCCCGCACGCCGGGCGCGCCCGGTGAGCACGGCGTCCACCCCGCGGACGAAGCGGGCCTCGGTGTCCGGGTCGCGCAGGAGCGTCCTGCCGCCCAGCAGCACACGGTCGACGTCGAGCAGGGCGATCAGGTTCGCGGCTCCCTCGCCCAGCACCCGCGCCGCCCCGTCGATGTCACCGTGCGCCACGGCGTCCAGGCACAGGGCCTCGATGCAGCCGCGGTTGCCGCAGGAGCAGCGGGGCCCGTCCAGCCGGATCACCTGGTGCCCGAACTCCCCGGCCCCCGTCCTGGCGCCCCGGTGCACGGTCCCGCCGAACACGAGCCCGGCACCGAGTCCGGTGCCCAGGTGCAGATAGGCGAAGGAGCCGTAGGGGAACGCGGTGGCGGCGGGAGCGGTGCCGCCACCGGGGGCCGGCGCACCGGCGGACGACGGAACCGCGGCAGGCGCAGGAGCACCGGCGGACGACGGAACCGCGGCGGGCAGCGCGGCACCGGTGGGCGCGAGGCCGGCTCTGAGGGCCAGGCCGAGGGCGGCCGCGTTGGTGTCCTTGTCGACGGCGACGGGCAGGCCGAGCCGGCCGGTGAGCGCCTCGCGGAGCGGGAAGCCGTCCCACTCGGGAAACCCGGTGACCCGGTGCAGCACCCCGAGCCGGTGGTCCAACGGCCCCGGCACCGCCACCCCGGCCCCGAGCACTCCCGCGGACCGCGGACCGTCCGGCCCCGGGACCGCCCGACCGGCCGGGGGCCACGCGTCCGCGGTGGCGGGTCCGCCCGCGCCGACGGCCCCCGTCAGCGCCCGGACCTCGCGGACGACCAGATCCAGGACCTCGTCGGCGCCCGCTCCCAGGTCGAGCGGGCCCCGGCGTTCCGCGACGACCGCCCCCGCCAGGTCGACCAGGACCGCCGTGCACGCGTCGCGGTCGAGGTGCAGGCCGACGGCGTGCCGGGCGCCCGGCACCAGCCGCAGGGCCGTGGGCGGCTTGCCGCCCGTGGAGGCGCGCCGGCCCGCGGGCGCGGCCAGGCCCGCGGTCCGCAACCGCGCGGTGATCTTGCTGACGGCCTGCGGGGTGAGCCCGGTGCGCTCCGCCAGCTCGCGGCGGCTGATGCCGTCCCCGCCCGCGACCCGCAGGAGGTCGAGCACCAGGGCGGTGTTGTGCCCGCGCAGCGCCGGGAGGTTCGCTCCGGACGGCCATCCGGGCCCGCTGCCCCGCGCCGCACCGTCCGACGGCCCGCCCACCGTGTCCCGGCGCTGCCGCGACCGGCCCGGAGCCTGGCCGGGTCCGGCGACCGGGCCCGCTGCGGCGGCCGGGCCCGCTCCGGGATGCGGCCCGGCGCCCGGGGCCCGGCCCGATCCCGCACCCGCACCCGCACCCGCACCCGCACCGACAGGCGCAGCCCCAGGCGCAGCCGCATGGTCGTCCGTGCCGTCCGCACCCGTCACCGCCGGTCCCCGCCGCCCCTCACGTCCTGCGTCCACGCGTCCGACCGTCCATGCGTCCATGCGTCCATGCGTCCATGCGTCCACCCGTTCCCGCGTCCCGTTCCCGCTTCCGCCTGTCCCTGCGTCCACCCGTCCTCGCCCGGGGGCCCTCGGCAGGGTTGCACGGCCCGCGTCGCACGGCGCCGAGGCCGCTCGCCCCTGGCCGTGCGACCGGCCGCCGAGGGCATTGTCCCCAGCAGGGTTGCACTTCGGCAACAGCGTTGCCAAAGTGGTGCGCATGACTGCCACCAGCTCCCCCCTGCGCGTCGCCCTCGTCGGCTACGGCCTGGCGGGCTCCGTCTTCCACGCCCCGCTGATCGCCGCCACGGACGGCCTCGTCCTCGACACGCTCGTCACCGGCAGCCAGGAGCGGCGGGAGCAGGCACGCGCGGAGTTCCCCGAGGTCCGGTTCGCCGCCACCGCCGACGAGGTGTGGTCCCGCGCCGACGCCTTCGACCTGGCCGTGATCGCGTCCCCGAACAAGACGCACGTCCCGTACGCGACCGCCGCGCTCAAGGCCGGTCTGCACGTCGTCGTGGACAAGCCGCTCGCGGCCACCGCCGCTCAGGCCCGTGAACTGGCCGCCCTCGCGGAGCAGCGCGGCCGGGTGCTCTCCGTCTTCCAGAACCGCCGCTGGGACAACGACTTCCTGACGCTCCGTCATCTCCTCGCGGAGGGCGGGCTCGGCGACGTATGGCGCTTCGAGTCCCGCTACGAGCGGTGGCGGCCGCGGCCGAAGGGCGGCTGGCGCGAGTCGGGCGATCCCGCAGAGATCGGAGGTCTGCTGTACGACCTGGGCAGCCATGTCGTCGACCAGGCCCTGGTCCTCTTCGGCCCGGTGGTGCGGGTGTACGCGGAGTCGCAGACGCGCCGTCCGGGCGCGGGGGCCGACGACGACACGTTCCTCGCCCTCACCCACGCCGGCGGTGTCCGCTCCCATCTGTACGTCTCGTCCACCGCCGCCCAGCTCGGCCCGCGGTTCCGGGTGCTCGGCTCGCGCGCGGGCTACGTCAAGTACGGACTCGACCCGCAGGAGGCGGTGCTGCGCGCCGGCGGCCGGCCCACCGGGGACCCGGAGTGGGGCGCGGAGCCGGCGTCCGAGTGGGGCCGGATCGCCACCGGCCACTCCGCCGCGACCGGCGACGGCGAACCGTACCCGACCCTCCCGGGCGCCTACCCCGCGTACTACGCGCTCCTCGTGGACGCCCTGCGCACCGGCGGTGCGAACCCGGTCCCGGCCACGGAGGCGGCGGCGGCCCTGGAGGTCCTGGAGGCCGCCCGCCGCTCGGCCGCGACGGGTACGACCGTGACCCTGTGACCTGTGCCGCTGTACCTCCGGGACGCTGCGGCCCTGTGCCCCTGGGACGCTTCGGCCCTGGGACGCTGCGGCCCATGTGACCTGTGGCGCCATCGGTCGCGGCCCGCCGCCATGCCGCCGCCGCACGGCGCCCGGACGGAGGAAGCGGCCCGCGACCGCCGGGCCGCTTCCGCCGCCGGGGCTCCTTCCGTCCGGACCCGGCGCGTGCGCGGGGCGGCTACGCCGCGCCGAACTCCTGCCGCTGCCTGCCCAGGCCGGTGATCTCCAGCTCCACCACGTCGCCGGGCCGCAGGTACGGCTTGGGATCCGGCCGGCCCATGGCCACGCCCGCGGGCGTCCCCGTGTTGATGACGTCGCCGGGGCGCAGCGTCATGAACTGGCTGACGTAGCGCACCACCTCGGCCACCGGGAAGATCTGGTCGGCGGTGCTGCCGTCCTGCTTGAGCTCGCCGTTCACCCAGGTCCTGAGCGAGAGCGCCTGCGGGTCGGGCACCTCGTCCGCGGTCACCAGCCAGGGGCCGAGCGGGTTGAACGTCTCGCAGTTCTTGCCCTTGTCCCAGGTGCCGCCGCGCTCAAGCTGGAACTCCCGCTCGGACACGTCGTTCGCCAGCGCGTAGCCGGCGACGTGCGCCAGCGCCTCCTCGTGCGAGGACAGGTAGCGGGCCGTACGGCCGATGACGACCGCGAGCTCCACCTCCCAGTCCGTCTTGGTGGAGTTGCGCGGCACCAGCACGGTGTCGTTCGGGCCGACCACCGTGTCCGCCGCCTTGAAGAAGACGACCGGCTCCGCGGGCGGCTGCGCGCCCGTCTCCGCGGCGTGGTCGTGGTAGTTGAGACCGATGCAGACGACCTTGCCTATCCCGGTCAGGGGCGGCCCGATCCGGGAGCCCGCGTCGAGCACCGGAAGCCCGCCCGCCGCGCCCGCGGCCCGGACCCGCGCCAGTGCCCCGGCGTCGGCGAGCAGGGCCCCGTCGATGTCCGCGACGAGCCCGGACAGGTCGCGCAGGCTCCCGTCGGCGGCGAGCAGCGCGGGACGCTCCTCACCCGCCGCACCGACACGCAGCAGCTTCATGGTCGATCTCCCTAGGTCTTGCGGGGTTGTTGCCCGGCCTTGCCCGGCCATCGGATGTTTGGCCGATCCTCCAAGGTGAGCGGCGGCTCCGCAATACCCCGCCCACGGGCTGGACCCGGTGCGCCGGTCACACGGGCGAGGTCTCGGAGCTCTTCCGCGCCCTCGCCGGACGCGCCGCGCCCTTGGCTGCCGCCTGCGCCGTCCCGGCCGCGTGGGGCACCGCGTGGGGCATGTCCCGGTACAGCACGGCGCGCTCCACGGCGCTCCACGCGGTGCTGGTCACCACGTACAGTGCCGCGGCGAGCGGTGCGACGGCTACGGTGACCAGGGTCAGGAAGGACATCAGCGGCGCGGCCTTCGTCACCGCCGCCAGGCCGGGCAGGCTCTCACCGGAACCGGAACCGGAACCGGACCGTTTGCCGGCCGCGGTGGCGCCCGCCGCCGCCTTCTGCTGAGCGGCGCCCGCGGCCGCCGTCTGCCGGCTCTTGCGGTAGTTGAACGTGGCGATCACCGCGACGACGGCGAACAGCACCAGGTACACCAGGCCCCGGGCCCCGAAGGCACCGCCGTGGCCGAGGGCGCCGAGCCAGCGTCCGCCGAGCGGTGCGCCGAAGAGCGTGTGACCCATCAGGGCGCTCGCGTGGCCGCCCATGCGGGTCGCGGAGAAGGTCCGGTACAGCAGGAAGAACGCCGGGAGCTGGAGCAGGCTCGGCAGGCAGCCCGCGAGCGGCGAGACCTTCTCCTCCTTGTACAGCTCCATCGTCGCCTTCTGGAGCTTGTCGGGGTTCTTGCGGTGGGTGTGGCGCAGCTCGGCGATCCGCGGAGCGAGCCGCGCCTGGGCGCGCTGGCCGCGCGCGGCGGCCCGGGACAGGGGGTGGACGAGAAGCCGTACGAGCGCCGTGAACAGCACGATCGCGACGGCGGTCGCGGAGGTGTGGAACAGCGGTTGCAGAAGCTGGGCCAAGTGTTCGACCAGGCCGGCGAAGAGCGCGAAGACGGACATGGGAAAGCCCCTCCTGGGGTGTCGTCGTGCCTGAAGAGCGTGCTGGACGCGTCGGCGTGACGGCCCGCGGAGGGGCGGGGAGCCGGGGTGCCGCAGGGGGCGCCGGGCTCGGGCTCGGGGATGCGGGAGCGGTGTGCGGGCCGGGTCGCGGCCGGACCGTACGGCCCGGCGCGCCCGTGGCCCACGGGACGGCGGTGCGCCGCCCGCGTACCCCTACGCGGCCGTCGGGGAGGGGCGGCCCGGCGCTCGGGGCCTGCTGCGGCCCGGTGCGTCGGGGTCGCGTTGCGGAAGGAAGGCGGTGCGCTGGGCTCGCTCGCGCAGGGCCGTACGGACCCGGGTGGGCGGGACGGCGGGGGCGCTGCGTGCGATGAGCACCGAGCAGAGGACGAGGGAGGCACCCACCGCTGCGGTGGCGGCGAACGCGACGGCAACCGGGACGCCGCCGGCACCGGCCAGTGCGACCAGGACGGCCTCGGCGAGCAGGAAGACCAGCAGGAGGGCCGGGCGAAGCGCCCGCCGGACCGCTGTCGGGACACTCGGGACCACGGTCACACCACCCTCCTCTCGCCGTCCTGGGCACGCGCTGTGCCGCGCACGTGCTGTGCCGCACACCCTCGGCGCCGACGATCGCACCGTATGAGCGTGCTCCACCGCCCGACCGTACGCGGGCGACTCGACCGCCGCTTCACCTCTGCGGTGTGGCGTCCGTCACCCGGCGGGGGCGGGCAGCGCACCGGTTCCGGCGTCCACCGGCTCAAGGAGCCTGTGCGGCCCCAGCAGCGCCCTGCTGACCGGATCCGCCGGGTCCTGGTCGAGTCCCGGTCCCGGCCGCATCTCCACGTCCTCCACCGGAACGAACGCCCCGCAGCCCGGGCACTCTCCGTGGGCGCCGAGTTCCGCGCCGCAGGCGGCGTGGTGGAAGGTGCGCAGCGGCAGGGTGTCGTCGAAGGTGTCGTTGCCCCAGGCGCCCAGGGCCCGCACCACGGGCCACAGCGAGCGGCCCCGGGCCGTGACGAGGTACTCGTCGCGCGGCGGCGAGTCCTGGTAGCGGCGCTTCTCCAGGACGCCTGCGGAGATCAGCGTCTGGAGCCGGGCGGCGAGCACGGCACGCGGGATGCCGAGGCGGACGAGGAAGTCGTTGTAGCGGCGCACCCCGTAGAGCGCGTCACGGACCACCAGCAGGGTCCAGCGCTCACCGACGACCTCCAGCGCGCGGGCGATGGAGCACTCCTGCGCCGCGTAGTCCTTGCCCAGTGCCATGGCACCACTGTAGCGATCATCCCGCCGTAAGTTCAATGGACGAACCAACGATGGTAGGGTGCGCGAGGACGGTCAGTTCGTTGGCCGAACCCACTGCCTCCGAACCCACTGCCTCCGCGCCCAACTGCCTCCGCGCCCACTTCCCGTCACGCAGCACACAGCACGCGGCTCGCACCGCACAGCACGCACGGCCGCAACCCCCGCTCCCCGCGTCCCGCATCGCGGTCAGGACCCGCACCCCCGTCCCACGTCCCGCATCCGCGGCCCGCAACCCGCGCCCGCAGCCCGCACCGAACCGCCGCCCCGAGCGTGGAGGATCCCGACCATGGCCCGTCCCGTCCGCACCACCCGCCGCCCGGCCCCCGGCCCCGTGCAAAAGGCCACCGGGGACACCGCGTCCGCGGTGCCGCCCCCGGTCCCGCGGCCCGGCGCCACCCTCGCGCTCACCAGCGCCGCGACGGCCGTGGCGCTGATGACGTACACGGCCCCGATGGTGACGCTCTCGGACACGGCGGCCTCGCTGGGCAGCCCCCTGTCCGCGCAGGCCTGGCTGCTGAACGGCGCACCGCTCGGCCTGTCGGCGCTGCTCCTCGTCGCCGGCAGCCTCGCCGACGACTACGGCCGCCGGCGGATCTTCCTCTTCGGCACCCTCGCGCTGGGCGTCACCACGGCGCTCGGGGCGCTGGCGTCAGACACCTGGCTGTTCGTGCTGGCCCGGGTCGCACAGGGCGCGGCGAGCGCCGCGGTGCTGGCCAGCAGCCTCGGCCTGCTGGTGCACGCCTTCCCCGGTGCGCACAGCAGGATCAGGGCGACGGGCGTGTGGGGCGCCTTCGTCAGCGGCGGCATCGCCACGGGACCGCTGCTCGCCGGCGGCCTGGCCACCGTGGACTGGCGTTGGGCCTACGTCGTGCTGGGCCTTGCCGCACTGCTGGTCGCGGTGCTCGGGCGGGGCGCGCTCACGGAGTCGCGGGCGCCGCGCCCGAGCCGTCCCGACCTGGCGGGCTCGATCGCCCTCGGCCTGGCCCTGGTGGCGCTGCTGGCCGCGCTCACCCTCGGCAGGGACGGCTGGGCGCGGCCCTCCGTGGTGCTGCTGCTGCTCGCGTCCGTCCTGCTCGCCGCGGCCTTCGCGGTGGTGGAGCGGCGCAGCAGTGCGCCGATGCTCGACCTCGGGCTGCTGCGCCGGCCGCTGTTCCTGGCCGCCTCCTCGGGCGCGCTGTTCACCGGCCTCGCGGTGATCGGCCCGTACAGCTTCCTGCCCACGCTGCTCCAGGGCACGCTGGGCCTGACGCCGCTGGACACCGCATGGCTGTTCCTGATCTGGGCGGGCACCTCCTTCGTCGTCGCCCTCCAGTCGCGGCGGCTGCTCCAGTCCCCGCGCCTGGCCGGCCGGATCTCGGCACGCCACCAGCTCGCCCTCGGCTTCGTCCTGCACGCCGCCGGGATGCTGGCGATGCTCGGCGCGGCCGGGGCGGGCTCCTGGACGAGGCTGCTGCCGGGCCTGTTCGTCACCGGTGCGGGCAGCGGCCTGCTCAACGCCGGCCTGCCGCTGCTCGCCGTCGAGTCGGTCCCGGCCGACCGCGCCGCGATGGGCTCGGGCGCCAACAACACCGCCCGCTACATCGGCTCCTCCGCCGGAGTCGCGCTGACGATCGCGGTCGCCACCGCCATGGGCACCGGCTCCCGCGGCGGCACGGCGGCGCTGGCCCACGGCACGGACGTCGCCCTGGTGGTGTCCGCCGGGCTCTCCGCACTGGCCGCGGCGGGCATGCTGCTGCTGCGGGAGCGGGGCCGAGCCGCCGGACCCGTGGGCTGAGCCGCCGCCTGGACTGAGCCCGCCGGGCACGCAGGCTGAGCCCGCCGGGCGCGCAGGCTGAGCCCGCCGGGCGCGCGGGCCGAAGCGCCGGGCGCGCGGACCGAGCCACCGGGCGGCGGGCGGCGGGCCGGGAGCCCTCGTCCCGCGCCGGCTCGCAGCACGCGCCCGCGCGCCCCGCACCCGCCCCCGGTCCTCCACCCGTGCACGCCCGCGGCAGTACGGTTTCCCCATGCGTCCCGACACGCCCGCCGCCGACAACTCCCCCTACGCCCCGGCCGCAGCCGGCGCCCCGCGCGCCGAACGCACCGCCGAGCCCGACCGCACCGCGGACACCGACCACATCGCAGAAGCCGAACGCCTGGAGCGCATCGCCGGCCTCTACCCCGAGGACGCCGAGCACCTCCTGCTCCAGGCCGGGGCCCACCTGGAGTTGGCCGGCGCCCGCGAACGCGCCACCGCGCTCTACGACCGGCTGCTCGCCGACTCGGCCCCCGCCGCGCTGGAGAACCCCCAGTTGGTCAAGGCGCTCAAGGCCGCCAACCTCTGGGAGTACGGCCACGAGGCGGAGGCCCGCGCCATCATCGAGGGCATCCGCACCTCCGCGCCCGCCGACCCCTCCCCCTGGGTGATCGTCGCCGAGGCGCTGGAGGCGCACGACGAACTCGACGCCGCCCACGAGACGTTCTCGCAGGCGCTGGCGGTGCTGCTGCCCGAGGGCGCCGCGGAGGCCGGTGCCGCGCAGGCCCAGGGCGCCGCGGAGGCAGGCGCCGCGCCCGCGGCCGACGTCCACCCCCTGCTCTTCGGCCGCCACCGGGTACGCCGCATGCTCGGCGCCGGGCACGACGACTTCGACCGCCTCGCCGACGGCCTGCACACCGCTCCCGTCCCCCTCGACGAGCTGCACGACCCCAAACGCGTCTGGTCCCTCGGCTCGGACAACCCCGCCGAGCTGCGCGCGGAGATCTCCCGGCTGCGCGCCGAACTCGGCGCCCACCGCGCGGCCCTCTCCCGGCCCTTCCCCGTCGCCGTCCTGCACTGGCCGGCCGCCGAACTCGACGAGCTGACCGCCGCGTACCCGTCGCTGAGCACCGAGTACCCCTCCCACCAGGAGCACTTGGCCACGATAGAGGGAGCCCTGCGGGAACTCGCCGCGTCCGGCACGGACAACCTCGGCGTCGTCTCCGCCACCGTCCCCTCCTACGAGGCGTTCGCCGCCTCCGAGGCCTCGTCGCCCGACGACACCGCCCTGCTCCCCCAGTACGCCACCACCCTCGCCGCCCGCGGCCGCGCGCTGCCCTGGCCACCGCCCCCGGCGGAGCCCTGCTGGTGCACGTCGCAGCGTCCGTACGCCACCTGCCACGGAGGTGGGGGCCCCGCATGACGCACGGCCGGGCCCGTCACCCGGGGCGCCGCCCGCGAGCCGGGTGGCCGGCGCGGGGCGCGGCCCCACCCCCCGGCGGCCGCGGCCGCCGCGCCGGATAGCCTCGGGAGCCGTACGGACCGTCGCGCCCGGGGGCGCAGCCGCATCGGAGGTCATCATGGCTCGCAGCACCGGCCCCGCCCGTTTCCCCAGCGCGCCGGTCGCCGCCGCCGGGCTGGTCGGCGGGTACGCCGTGGCGCGGTGGACGGGGCGGCGCCAACTGGGCGGGGCCGTGCTCGCGGTGGCGGGCGGTGCGGCCGGATGGCAGTGGTGGCGGCAGGCCGGGGCGCGGACGGCGGGCGCGCTGGGCGTCGCCTACGCGGGCGCCTTCGCCGGCTCGCACCCGCTGGCGAAGAAGGTCGGCGCCTGGCCCGCCGTCTTCTCGGCGGCCGGCGCGGTCGCCCTCGCTTCCTGGGCGCTCGCCGACCGGCGATCCGCCTGAGGGCCCCCGTGCTGGTGTGGATCAACGGGCCGTTCGGCGGCGGCAAGACGCAGACCGCCCACGAGCTGCAACGCCGTCTGCCCGGCAGTGTCATCTGCGACCCCGAGCACGTCGGCTTCGGGCTGCACCGGATGATGCCCCCGCAGCTCCGCGGGGACTTCCAGGACCTCGGGGCCTGGCGCAGCGGTGTCCGCGAGGTCCTCGACACCGTGCTCACCGGGCACGACGGCCCGGTGCTGGTCCCGATGACCGTGGTGGAGCCGGCCTACTTCGAGGAGATCGTCGCAGGGCTGCGCGAGCGCGGCCACGACGTACGGCACTTCGCGCTGCTCGCCGACCGCGCGACCGTGCTGCGGCGGCTGCGGGAACGCGGGCTCGGGCACCTGCTCCGGTGGTCCGTGGGCAACGGCGGGCCACCGCGCCGGGAGAGCTTCGCGGTGAGCAGGCTCGACCTCTGCCTCAAGCGGCTGCGGGCACCCGAGTTCGCGGAACAGGTGTGGACCGACCGGCTGACCGTGCCGCAGGTCGCCGACCACCTCGCCGCAGCCTGCGGGCTGACCCTCGCCCCGAACACCGACGGCCCCCTGCGCGGCCGGCTGCGCCGGGCCGTGATCGGCGCCCGGCACATCCGCTTCGACTGAGTACCGCCCCTCGGGCAACGGGCGTAAACTCCCGGTATGGGCGATTACAGGCGTAGGTGAAGCGGACGTCCGCGGTGTGCCCCGGCAGGCCCGGGCAGGCACCAGCGGGCCCCGATCACCGGCACGGCCGGTCGGCGCCCGACGGCGGGCGCGCCGTTCGACGGCGGCGGCCCACCCGGCCGCGCGACGCCCGGCACGGCATCGCGCCCGGCGCCCGGCACCGCGGCGCGGTCGGCGTGGAGCGTCCGGTCGGCTCCGCCGCGCGAGCGGTGCGGCGGGCCCGGGCCCTGCGGGCGGCCGGTTCCCGCGCTGGGCGGACGCGGCCGGTGCGCCGCCGCACAGCCGGGAAGCCGCACAGCCGGGAGGCCCGCAGAACCGGGAGGCCGCAGAACCGGAGAGAGGTGAAGCGTGCAGGGTCCGGTCGCCACCACAGGATCCGGCCTCGAGCAGCTCGAACTGGTGCTGAGCGAGGTGGTGCGGGAGACCGACGCCTCCGTGGGGCTGCTGTACCTGCTGCCGCCGGGCGAGGAGGTGCTCCGGCTGGCGCTGCTGACGGGGGTCCCGCAGCAGATCATGGCCCCCTGGGCGCGCGTGCGACTCGGGTCCGCGGTGCCGGTCGCCGACGCCGTGCGCGAGGGCCGCCTGGTGTGGGTGGGCAGCCAGGAGGAGCTGGCCCGCCGCTACCCGGGCACCTCCCTCGTGCTGCCGCATCCCTTCGCCCTGGCCGCGGCGCCGATCTCGGACGGCCCCACCGACTGGGGCTGCCTGGCGCTCGGCTGGCCCGGCTCGCGCCTGCCGCAGCCCACCCCGCACGAACGCGACGCCATGCAGGACTGCTGCCGGCGCCTCGGCCTGCTGCTGCACAGCGCCGCCGGCATGGGCCGCCCGGTACTGCCCGGCGCCCAGCCCCGGATGCTGCCCCCGCCCCGCTCGCGCGCCCCCGAGCCGGCCGTGGCGGCGGCGGCGGCCGACTTCGCCGAGCGGCTGCCCGGCGGCTGCTGCGCGCTGGACGAACAGGGCCGGTTCAACTTCGTCTCCGCCGCCGGGGCCGAACTGATGGGCACCGGCGTGCGCACCCTGCTCGGCGCCCTGCCCCGGCAGGTGCTGCCGTGGCTGGACGACCCCGTCTTCGAGGACCGCTACCGCGCCGCGGTGATCAGCCGCGAGTCCACCTCGTGCAGCGTGCTCAAACCGCCGGACCGGTGGCTCTCGTTCCATATGTACCCCGACGCCCACGGCGTCAGCATCCGGATCATCCCGGCCGACACGGACGAGGCCCCGGACAGCTCCGCGCTGCTGCGCCCCACCCAGCCCGCTTCCCCGGGACGGGCCACGGCGCTCTACTACCTGGTGCACCTGGCCGCCACGCTCACCGAGGCGCTGGGCGTGCGGGACGTGGTCGAGCAGGTCACCGACCAGATCATGCCGGCCTTCCGGGCCCAGGCCCTGGCCCTGATGGTCACGGAGGAGGGCAGACTGAAGATCATCGGCCACCGCGGCTACACCCCCGAGCTGATGGCCCTCTTCGACGCGGCCCCGCTGACCTCCAACGCTCCGGCCGCGCACGTCCTGACCACCGGCATCCCCCGGTTCTTCGCCGGCTTCGCGGAGCTGAAGCGCGCCTACCCGAACGCCGTCGTGCGGGACGGCAAGTCGTCCTGGGCGTTCCTGCCGCTGATCGCGTCCGGCCGCGGCGTCGGCTCGCTGGTGCTCGCCTACGACCGGCCGCACACCTTCGCGGAGGACGAGCGCTCCATCCTGACCGCACTCGCCGGTCTGATCGCGCAGGCCCTGGACCGCGCCCGGCTCTACGACTCCACCCAGGACCTCGCGCACAGCCTCCAGGCCAGTCTGCTGCCGCAGGCGCTGCCGCACGTCCCGGGGCTCAAGGTGGTCGCCCGCTACCTCCCGGCCACCCGGGGCATGGACATCGGCGGCGACTTCTACGACGTCATGCGCACCGGCCCGGCGACGACCGCCGTGACCATCGGCGACGTCCAGGGCCACAGCGTCAACGCCGCCGCGCTGATGGGACAGGTCCGCACCGCCGTGCACGCCACCACGGGCGCGCCGCCCGGCGAGGTGCTGTCCCGCACCAACCGGCTGCTCACCGATCTCGACCCGGGCCTGTTCACCAGTTGCCTGCACGTGTGCCTCGACCTCGCCCGCCACAAGGCCTGCCTCGCCACCGCAGGCCACCCGCCTCCGCTGCTGCGGCACGCGGACGGTCGCACCGAGGTCATCGACCTGCCGGCCGGGCTGCTGCTGGGCATCGACCCGGGCGCCGAGTACGTGACCAAGGAGACCCCGCTGCCGCCCGGCTCCGTCCTGGTGCTGTACACGGACGGCCTGGTGGAGGCCCCGGGCACGGACCCGGACGAGGCCATCACCGGGCTCGTCGACGAGCTGGTGCGCAGCGGGCACCAGCCCATCGACGCGCTCGCCGACACGCTGGTCCACCACGCCACCCTGTCCACGCCGCGCAGCGACGACCTCGCCCTGCTGCTCGTCCAGACCTCGCACGGCGGCCAGCCGTCGGTGCGGCGGTGAGCGCCGGGGCCCCGCCGGCCCGGGGCGCCGTCACGCCCACCGGCCCGGCGGGTGCGGCGGCGGGGTCAGGTCCGCCACGACGCCGTAGTGGTCGCTGATCCGGACGCCCCCCACCGGATCCACCCCGACCCGCTCGCACGCCGCCACGCGCAGGGTGGACCCGTGCATGTCGCAGCGCACCATCACGTAGTCGATGCGCCGGCCCGCCTCCTCCGGCATGTCGCCGCGGCGGACCAGCGGGTTGCGCCGGCTGAAGGTGTGGCCGGCGGACGCGGTGGCGTCGGGCCGGTGCCTGAGCCAGGCATCCTGGTAGCAGACGCTCAGGCCGTCCAGCGACTGGAGCCCCCGCCAGAAGCGGATGCTGGCCGCGTCCGGCGGTGCGTCGAGGTCGCCCGCCAGCACCACGTGCCGTGCCCCCCGCGCCACCACGGCGTCCTCGACGAGACGCGCCGCGGCCACCGCCTGCGCCTCGCGCTCCCGCTCGAAGCCGTAGGGCCAGCTCGGCTTGTGGTGCACCACGAGGACGTCGCCGAGGGGCTCCGGCAGCGGCAGTCGCGCGACGACCACGCCGCACCACGGGGTCGCCTCGGTGCGCCCGGTCACCCTCAGCGGGTCCCGGCCGACGACGTCGAACGGCTCCCGCGCCACCAGGGCCGCCCCCACCCCCTCGGGCCCCTCGGCCGAGAAGTGCGGATGCGGGGCCACGTGCCAGCCGCCCGTGCCGAGCGCCGCCGCCTCCTGCCGGGTGATCTCCTGCAGCGCCAGCACGTCCGGGTCGAGTTCCGCGAGGAGCGCCTCCAGCGCGGCCCGCCGCCGGTCGCCGTCGGCGTACCGCGGCTCCAGCACGTTCATGGTCAGCACCCGCAGCCGTCCGGCGCCGGCCGCGGGCGGCCCGGGCCCGCCGCCCGTCCCGGGCAGCTCGCCCATCCGGGGCGGGATGCCCCCGGGAGTCGTGGTCACAGGGACCGCCTCCTCCGTTTCGCCGGTGCCGGGCACGGCCCCGGCCCGGTCAGCGCCGGTCGGGTGCCGAGGCGTCCGGGTGCCCCGGAACGTCGTCCGGTACGCACCCGGGGACGCGCCCAGCAGCGGCCGGCCGGCGTCAGGCGCCGGGGTGGGCAGCCCGCCGCCGGCCCCGCACCGTCACCGCACCGTCACCGCGCGGTCGCCGACTTCGCCGGTGGCGCCGCGGCCGTCAGCGGAGTGGCGATGGACTCCAGCGAGCGGCGCTCCGCACGGACCGCGCAGACCGCCGCCACCAGCCCCGCCGCGCACATCAGGGACGCGCCGATCTGGAAGGCCAGCACCGTGTCGCCCACCACGCCGCTCGCGGTCAGGTCCGCGAAGACGAGGGGCCCCGTGATGCCGCCCGCGGCGGTGCCGATGGCGTAGAAGAAGGCGATGGCCAGGGCGCGGGTCTCCATCGGGAAGATCTCGGAGACCGTGAGGTAGGCGCTGCTGGCACCGGCCGACGCGAAGAACAGCACCACGCACCAGCACGCCGTCAGCGTGACCGCGTTCAGCGAGCCGTTGTCGAACAGCGCCGCCGTGCCGAAGAGCAGCACCCCGGAGAGCAGATAGGTGGAGGAGATCATGATGCGCCGGCCGACGGTGTCGAAGAGGTGGCCGAGCAGCAGCGGGCCGAGGAGGTTGCCCGCGGCGATCACCGCGAAGTAGTAGCCGGTGTTGCCGCTGGGGACGTCGAAGAACGTGGTCAGGATCGCGCCGAAGCCGAAGGTGATGGCGTTGTAGAGGAAGGCCTGGCCGACGAAGAGGGCGAAACCGAGCAGGCTGCGCCTGCGGTAGGACGAGAAGAGCGTCCGGGCGATCTCCAGGAAGCCGATGGCGGTGCGCTGGTGGATGGTGATCTCCCCCTCCGGCGCCGGCAGCTCGCCGCCCTTCTCGGCCCTCACCCGCTCCTCCACGGCGTCCACCAGCCGTTCGGCCTCCTGCTCACGGCCGTGGATGATCAGCCAGCGGGGGCTTTCCGGGACGTTTCGCCGCACCAGGAGCACCACGAGGCCGAGCACCACGCCCAGCGCGAAGGTGAGCCGCCAGCCGACGTCCTTCGCGAAGAAGTCCGTGTCCAGCATGACGATGGACAGCAGCGAGCCGCCGATGGCGCCCAGCCAGAAGCTGCCGTTGATGATCAGGTCGACCCGGCCGCGGAACTCGGAGGGGATCAGCTCGTCGATGGCCGAGTTGATGGCCGCGTACTCGCCGCCGATACCCAGGCCGGTGACGAAGCGGAACAGGAAGAACCACCAGGACTGGAAGGACAGCCCGGTGAGCGCGGTGGCCGACAGGTAGACGACCAGCGTCACCATGAAGAGCCGTTTGCGCCCGAAGCGGTCGGTGAGGTGCCCGAAGAACAGCGCGCCGACGCATGCGCCCGCCACGTACAGGGCGGCGGCGATACCGGTGATCTGGCCGGAGGTGATGTGCAGGCCGCTGCCGGGCTCGGCGAGGCGGCCGGCGATGTTGCCCACGACGGTGACTTCCAGACCGTCGAGGATCCACACGGTGCCCAGACCGATGACGATCATCCAGTGCCAGCGGGACCAGGGCAGGCGGTCCAGGCGGCTGGGGACCGCGGTGGTCACCACGCCGGTCTCTCTAGAAGCTGTCTCGGACACGGACCCCTCCTTCGAACGGTGCCCCGTGGAACCGGGGGCGGGATTGCGTGTGCCCGCTCGCCGGAATTTCTCACCTGTCCGCTGGAGTGCGCCGGCGTCCCGCAAGGGCGCGCGCGCCGCGCGGGCCACGGCGGCCGCACCGCACGCCCGCGCCTATCCGCCCACCGCCCGAGACACCGTGTAGATGGCAAGGCCCGCCAGGGAGCCCACCACCGTGCCGTTGATCCTGATGAACTGCAGGTCGCGCCCGATGTGCGCCTCGATCTTCCGGGTGGTCTGCTCGGCGTCCCAGCCGGCCACCGTGTCCGTGATGAGAGCGGTGATCTCGTCCTGGTAGGTGGTCACCACGTACACCGCCGCACCCTCCACCCAGCCGTCCACCTTGGCCCGCAGCCGGGCGTCCGCGGTCATCCTGGCGCCCAGGGACAGCAGCGAGGCGCGCACCCGCAGCCTGAGCTCGCTCTGCTCGTCCTCCGCGGCCGCGACGATCATGGCGCGCACCGCGCCCCAGGCGGAGGCGATCAGGTCCTGCACCTCGGGCCGGCCGAGCACCTCGCCCTTGAGGCGCTCCACCCGGGCCCGGGTGTCCGTGTCGGACTGGAGCTCGCGGGCGAAGTCGCGCAGGAAGCGGTCCAGGGCGCCGCGGGCCGGGTGCTCGGGCATGTCACGCATCTCGGTGACGAACCGCAGCAGCTCGCGGTGGACCCGGTCGCCGACGCGCCGGTCGACGAACCGCGGGGTCCAGCCGGGCGCGCCGCCCTGCACGGCGTCCACCACCGAGTCGCCGTGCAGCACCAGCCAGTCGTGGGCGCGGGAGACGACCAGGTCGACGACGCGGGTGTGGCCGCGGTCCTCGACGATCCTGGCCAGCAGCTTGCCGATGCCGGGAGCGATCTCCTGGGCCTCGGCCCGCCGGGTGACCGCCTCGCCCACCACCGCCTGCACGTCGGAGTCCCGCAGCACGGTGAGGGCGCCGCGCAGCGCGGTGGCCAGCTCGGCGGTGACCCGGTCGGCGTGGCCCGGCTCGGCCAGCCAGGCACCGAGCCTGGCACCGATGCCGACCGCGTGCAGCCGGGCCCGCACCACCTCGGAGGAGAGGAAGTTCTCTCCCACGAACTCGCCCAGCGAGACGCCGAGCTGGTCCTTCTTGGTGGGGATGATGGCGGTGTGCGGGATGGGCAGGCCGAGCGGGCGGCGGAAGAGGGCGGTGACCGCGAACCAGTCGGCGAGCGCGCCGACCATGCCGGCCTCGCAGGCCGCAGAGACGTACCCGGCCCAGGCTCCCGCGCCGGTGTCCTGCGCCCACTTCGCCAGCACGTAGCCGACGGCGACCAGGAGCAGGAGGCCGCCGGCCGTCGCCTTCATCCGCCGCACACCGCGGCGCCGTTCGCGGTCCGCCTCGCCGTACGCGGACACCGCCGCCGTCGCCGCCGCCGGGGCGTGCACCGCCGGCTGCCGCTCCGTCCCCCGCCCTGCCCCTTGCCGATTCATACGTGTCCCGTCCGGTGAGCGGTGCGTTCGCCGCAGGTTCCCAGAGGCCTTCGTCACATTGTCGCTTTTCGGCCCACTCCTTCACGGACTCCTGGAACGCGCCGCAAGTTCCCGTCGTCTTCCACGGCGGGGGTCCGTCCGGTGCCCCTCCTCCCCATGGACCATCATGGGGGCGCATGACATCGGAGCCTCGGGCTCCCCTTGTCCGAGGAGACACAGACCGCATGACCAAGCGTCACGACGGCGGCCAGGGGCTGTTGTCCCCCGCCCGGCACGGCGCGCTGCTCGCCGCGTTCGTCGCCGTGATCGTGGCCGTCTCGACGGCCATCTACGTCGGCGTGTCCGGTACCGACGGAGACGGTCGGGACACCCTGGCGAGCCCGCGCACCACGGGCAACGCCGCGGCCCCCGCCTCCGCAGGCACCTGGATCAGCACCTGGTCGACGGCGCCCAGCGGCGCCGAGCCCGGCACGGAGATGACCGGCCTCGCGGGCCGCTCGGTGCGCAACGTCGTGCACTCCAGCGTCGGCGGCACCAGCGCCCGCATCACCCTGTCGAACCTGTACGGGCAGGAGCCGCTGACCATCACGCACGCCTCGCTCGCGGTGGCCGCCGCGCCCAACACCCCCGAGGCCGCGTTCGGCACGCTGCGCAGGCTGACCTTCGGCGGCGCCGCCTCCGTGGTCATCCCGGCGGGCGCGCAGACGCTCAGCGACGCGGTGCGGCTGCGCGTGCCGGCCGGCGCCGACCTGCTGGTCAGCACCTACTCCCCGACACCGTCGGGCCCGGTGACGTACCACGCCCACGCCCGCCAGATCTCGTACGTGGCCAGCGGCGACCGCACCGAGGACGCCAGTGGGGCCGCGTACACCCAGCAGAGCCCGTACTGGCGCTACCTGACCGCCCTCGACGTGCTCAGCAACGACGCGGACGGCACCGTGGTCGTGATCGGCGACTCGCTGACGGACGGCATCACCTCCACCACCGGCGCCAACCACCGCTGGACCGACGTCCTGGCCGACCGGCTCCGCACCGAGACGGGCGCGCCGCGCTACGGCGTCGCGAACGAGGGCATCAGCGGCAACCGCATACTCGCCGACGGCACCGGGCGGCCGCCCGGCAACGCGAGCGGCATCGCGCGCTTCCAGCGCGACGCGCTCAGCAGGACCGGCGTCAAGGCCGTCGTGATCGCGCTCGGCGTCAACGACATCCTGCACGACCAGCGGTACGCGAACGCCGGGGACATCCTCGAAGGGCTGCGCGAGCTGACCCGCCAGGCGCACGCCCGCGGCTTGCGCGTGGTCGGCGCCACCCTGATGCCGTTCGGCGGGCACCTCGGGTACCAGCCGCGGCTGGAGACCGTGCGGCAGTCGGTCAACCGGCAGATCCGCTCCGGCCGGGTCTTCGACGCGGTGGTCGACTTCGACCGCGCCCTGCGCGACCCGTACGACCCGCGCAGGCTGCGGCCCGACTACGACTCCGGCGACCATCTGCACCCCAGTGACGCCGGGTACCGGAAGATGGCGTACGCGTTCAACATCAGCGATCTGAAGGGGGCCGCGGCGGCGGCGCTGTGATGCCCCGGGAGCGGAGGGCCCATGACGGACCAGGAAGACGTGCGCGCCAGGATCGAGGCCAGGTTCACCAAGGGCTTCGCCGCGGTGCTCGCGGTGCCGGACCGCTGGCTGCCGCACCTCGGGGAACTCGACCGTGCGCTGGCACAGATCCACCCCGGCTACCAGGTGACCCAGGTCAAGGAGAAGTACGGCGAGCTGCGGTTCTACCTCCCGGCCCAACTGCACGAGGCGCCGTGCTGCGAGGAGTGGGAGGCGCGGCACCCCTACCCGCCCTCCCCCGGCCCGGCGCGCGATGACTTCCACGAGGCGCTGACCGCCCATCAGGACACGTCGGACCACCGGCGCCAGGTGACGCAGTCGCGGGAGCGCCGCAGGAAGATGCAGCACCTGATCTCCCTGGCCGAGGAGCAGTCCGCCCACTGGTGAGCGCGGTCCGCCCACCGGTGAGCCGGGCATCCCCGGCAGCACCACCACTCACCGACGGCGGCCGGGCCCCGCGCGCCTCGGCAGGGGCCCCGGGCGCCGGGCCCGCCCACCGGTGGCCGCACGGTCCCCGGGCACGCGGCGGCCTGCGCCCGGCGTCGGTCAGCGGTCGTACCGCCCGCGCCGCTCCCCGCGGCGCCCGGAACGGGCCTCGCGCACGTCGCGACGGTGCTCGCGGTGCCGCTCGCGCCTGCCCTCCAGTTCGTGGCGGTGCTGCCGCCGGAGCTCCCCGGCCTCGTCACGACGGCCCTCGCGGTGCTCCTGCCGCTCGCGGTGGCGCTCCTCCTGAAGGCGCCGCCGTTCCTCCTTGAGCCGCTGCTTCTCGGCTCGGGTCGCCTTGCGCTCGACCCCGACGCCGCCCATCAGCGCGAATCCGGTGACCTTCACCCGGGGGGCGGCGGGGTCGCCGTCCGCCTCGGCGCCGTGGTCTCCGAAGCCGCCCATGACGCCGACGCCGGAGACCTGCACATTGAGGTCGGGCGGCACCGTCACCTGCATCCCGCCCATGATCGTGAAGCACCGGATGACCGTCTCGCGGTCCTCGAAGGATGCCTCGCGCAGGTCGATCTCGCCGCCGCCCCACATCGCGAACGCCGTGAAGGTACGGGCGATGGTCCACCGGCCCCGGCGCGCGAAGCCTCCCCAGAAGGCGAACGCCCCGGACGAGGTGGGCGCGCCGCCGACACGGGCGGGCCAGTGGGAACCCGCGGGCGCCGCACCGCCCTTGCCCATGGACACGGCCGCGGGCCCCGTCGCGGACCCGGGCGCGGCAAGGGCCCCGCCGCCGCCCGCGGCGGGCAGGTCGCGGGTGATCGGGGCCAGTTCGCCGTAGGTCCTCGCGCGGTAGGTGGCCTCCAGGCGCTCCTGGAACTCCTCCATGTCGAGCCGGCCCTCGGCCACGGCGTCCCTGAGATGCTCGGCGACCCGCTCGCGGTCGGCGTCCGAGGCCCGCAGCTCCAGGTGGCCCGGCCCGCCCGCGGCCGGGGGCGTCTCGTCCCCGGGCGCTCCCCCGGGCGGCACGGCATCCGTCATACGAGAAGCCTACGAGGCGGGGCGCGCGGTCGGCCGCCCCGCGTACATCTCCGCGATGACGGCCTCGATGTCCGGCTCCCGCACGGAGAGGTCGACCAGCGGGTAGTCCGCGGCGATCCGGGCCACCAGCGGGGCGGCCGAGCGGCCGGCGGGGAACGCCAGCCACTGGCGGGGCCCCTCGGTGCGCACCACCCGCGCGGCGCCGCCGGTGTCGATGGGCGGCATCTCGCGCTCCAGGTCCACGACGAGGGTGCGTTCGCTCGCGCCGCTCTCGTGCAGCCCGGCGAGCGGCCCGTCGTACATCAGGCGCCCGTGGTCGATGACCATCACGCGGTGGCACAACTGCTCGATGTCGGTGAGGTCGTGGGTGGTGAGCAGCACGGTGGTGCCGCGCCGGGTGTTGAGGTCGCGCAGGAACCGGCGCACCCGGGCCTTGGAGACCACGTCGAGGCCGATGGTGGGCTCGTCGAGGTAGAGCACATCGGGGTCGTGCAGCAGTGCGGCCGCGATGTCGCCGCGCATCCGCTGGCCCAGCGAGAGCTGCCGCACGGGCACGTCGAGCAGGTCGGCGAGCTCCAGCAGCTCGACGCAGCGGTCGAGGTTGGCGCGGTACGTGTCGTCGGGGATGCGGTACATACGGCGTATCAGGCGGTAGGAGTCGACGAGCGGGAGGTCCCACCACAGGGTGGTGCGCTGGCCGAAGACCACGCCGATCCGGCGGGCCAGCCGGGCACGCTCGCGCGCCGGGTCGATACCGGCGACCCTGAGCCGGCCGCCGCTGGGCGTGAGGATGCCGGTCAGCATCTTGATGGTGGTGGACTTGCCGGCGCCGTTGGGGCCGATGTATCCGACGACCTCGCCGCGGCGCACCGTGAAGGAGAGCGTGTCGACGGCGCGCACCTGGTGCTTCTCACGGCGCAGCAGACCGGTCCTGCGGCGCACGTCGAAGACCTTCTCCACCCCTTCCAGGCAGATGAAGGCGTCGTCGGCGGCGGACGCACCGGAAACGGCGGGCGCACCGGAAACGGCGGGGGCCCGGGGCGCGGGGGCGCCCGGGGCCGGTGCCCTGTCACCGGCGTGGTCGGCAGGGCGTGCGGGATCGGTGGGGCGTGTGTGGTCTGAGAGGTAGGCGTGATCTGAGGGGCGGGTGTGGTCTGCCACGGTTCAGCTCCCGGTGCTGCGGTACGAGCGGAGGCCCACCCGCCATGCCGCGCCGGCCAGCGCGCAGCAGGCCAGGGCGACCAGCGGCGGCGCGCAGGCCAGCCACGTCGGCAGGTGGAGCGGGTAGGGGCGGCCCAGGATGTAGAGCGCGGGCAGCCAGTTGACGAAGGCCAGCGGCACGATGAAGGTGACGCCGCGCACCAGGTCCCTGGCGAACACGGTCGGCGGGTACTGGAGCAGCGTGGCACCGCCGTAGGTGAAGGAGTTCTGCACCTCGGCGGCGTCCTGCGCGACGAACTGGAAGGCGGCGCCGGCCACCAGCACCGCCGAGAACACGGCCGCGCCGCTGATCAGCATCAACGGGACCAGCAGCACCTTCAGCGGGCTCCAGGCGATCGGGGCGGCGGCAAGACCGTAGCCGAGGACCAGGGCGCCCTGCGTGATGCGGCCGAGGCGGCGCAGCGCGAAGCGGTCGGCGGCGACCTGGGCGAGCACCGGTACGGGGCGCACCAGGAGGGTGTCGAGCGTGCCGTCCCGCACCCGCCTGCCCAGCCGGTCCATGGAGCCCATCGCCAGGTCGGCGAGCCCGAAGGCGGTGCCCGCGCTGCCGTAGAGCAGGGCGACCTCGGGCAGTGTGTAGCCGCCGAGCGCGTCGACCTGCGAGAACATCAGCAGGATCGCGGCGAAGTCGAGTGCGGTGGCGGCGAAGTTGCCGAGCGCCGTCATGGCGAAGGAGGCGCGGTAGGCGAGCGTGGAGCGGATCCACATGGCGGCGATCAGCCCGTAGGCACGCAGGCCGTGCGCGAGGCGGTCGCCCAACCGGTCCCGGCCGGTGAGCGGGTGGCCGGTGAGCGGCGCGGACGCGGCGCGGCCGGTCGGGTCAGCCACCCTGCACCACCACCCGGCGGGTCGCCACCGACTGCACCAGGCGGCCGGCGGCGAGCAGGGCCGCCGCCCAGGCGGCCTGGAAGGCGTAGGTGGCCAGCAGGTCGCGGCCGGTGTGCCTGCCGAGCAGGACGTCGGCGGGCACCTGGAGCAGTGCCGACCAGGGCAGTGCCCGCGCCACCTCGCCCAGCGCGCCGGGGAAGACGTTCAGCGGCAGCAGCATCCCGGAGAAGAAGAGGCCGGTGAACCAGGCCACCTGTGCCACGCCGGCGCCGTCCAGCAGCCAGAAGGCGGAGAGCGCGACCAGGTAGCGGATGGCGAAGCTGACGGCGACGCCGAGCGCCACGGCAGTCAGGAAGGCGAGCCAGCGCAGCGGGTCGGCGGGCAGCGCGAGGTCGAACAGCAGCGCGCCCACGGCCATCGGCACCACCGCGCGGCCCAGCAGGTGGAAGGCGGCACGGCCCGCGTCGGCCGCCAGCCACCAGCCCTGGAGGTCGGCGGGGCGGTAGAGGTCGATGGCGATGTCGCCGGTGCGGATCCGCTCGATCAGCTCGTCCTCGAAGCCGCCGCCCATCGCCGCCACGACCATGTGCATGCCCTGGCCGAGCCAGACGAAGGTGAGCGCCTGCGCCTGGTCGTAGCCGCCGAGGTGCGGTCTCTCGTGCCAGAGGGCGAGGTAGGTGTAGGTGAGGATGACGCCGAAGACGGAGTTGGTGAAGACCCCCGCGGCGGTGGCGATGCGGTAGGTCGCATGGCGTCTGAATCCGTTCACCGCGACCAGCGCGTACAGCCGTCCGGTGTGCACGTGCGCGTCCTCTCCCCCTGCTCCGAATTTCCGGCTGCCCGGCTGCCCCTGCTGTCCCGGCTGTCCCGGCTGCGCCGCATGGTCCGCGTGGGCCGCGTGGGCCGGCTGCCCCGCGTGGTCCGGGTGCGCCCGCCGCCCCGGCCGTCTCGGTTCGCTCCCGTGCGTCCGCCGGGCCCCACGGGCGCCGGCACAGCCAAACGCAGGAGCTTAGGGGTCCTGCCGTGGCGCTGCCACAGATTTTCGGGACCCGAGGCGTGCCACGCCGCGGGGCATCGATCCCCAAGTGCGAAAGTGTGCAAGTAGGTACATAGGACGCGTAAGGCGCATTGAGCCCATAGCGGAGGCCGGGCGCGAATCGGGAGTCCACGAGACATGATCGACGAGCCGCAGCAGCACGACGAGTCGGGCCGGGCCGCCGTGCCCCGTCCCCCCTGGCCGCTCCGCCCCGCCTGGGCCCCGCACCAGCCGTTCCCGCCGGGCGCACCGGGCGACGGCGCAGGAGGCGGGCGCAGGGGCCGCGGCGGCCGGGTCGTCGGCACCGGCCACGGCCGCGGCGGCGGCGCCTCGTGGCGCGGCGGCCGCCGCGGTTCGACGGGACCACGCGGGCGCGGCCGACGCCCCCACCGCCCCGGCGGCCCGCACCACCCCGGCGACCCCGCCCGCACCGGCGCCGCCCCGTCCCGCGCGGGCCGCGCCCGACAGCGCGGGAAGCGGCCCGGACGCAAGGGGCTGCGCCGCCTGGTGCCCACCTGGCGGATGCTGCTGGGCGCCACGGGGGGCCTGGTCCTGTTGCTGGCCGGCGGCTTCACCGCCGGCTACCTGCTCGTCGCCATCCCCGCCGCGAACGCCGCCGCGACCGCGCAGAGCAATGTCTTCCTCTACGCGGACGGCACCCAGTTCGCCCGGGACGGCGACGTCAACCGCGAGAACGTCTCCCTCGACCGGGTCCCCAAGCACGTCAGACGTGCCGTGCTGGCCGCCGAGGACCGCGACTTCTACTACGAGTCCGCCGTCGACCCGCAGGCCATGATCCGCGCCGCCTGGAACACGGTCACCGGCAAGGGCAGGCAGTCCGGCTCGACCATCACGCAGCAGTACGTGAAGAACTACTACCTGGACCAGGACCAGACGGTCACCCGCAAGGTGAAGGAGTTCTTCATCGCGATCAAGCTGGACCGCGAGCAGAGCAAGCGGCACATCCTCCAGGGCTATCTGAACACCAGCTACTTCGGCCGCAACGCCTACGGCATCCAGGCCGCCGCGCAGGCGTACTACGGCGTCGACGCGTCCGACCTGGACGTCGCGCAGGGCGCGTACCTCGCCACGCTGCTGAACGCCCCGAGCGCCTACGACGTCGTGGCGCACCCGGAGAACCGGCCGAAGGTCCTCTCCCGCTGGCGGTACGTACTCGACGGGATGGCCAAGGAGCACTGGCTGAGCCCCGGGCAGCGGGCCCGTGCGGCCTTCCCCGCGCCCCGCTCGCCGCACGCGGGGTCCTGGTCCGGTCTGGGCGGGCAGCGCGGCTATCTGGTGCAGGCCGTGAAGGACTACCTCGTCGGCCACCACGTCATCGGCCGGAACGCGCACGGCTACCGCATCACCACCACGCTCCACCGCCACCAGCAGGACGCCTTCGCCGCGGCCGTCGACGACCAGTTGCTGTCCCGGCTCGACAAGCGGGCACGCCGGGTGGACCGCACCGTCCGCGCGGGCGGCGTCGCCGTCGACCCGGGCACCGGCAAGGTCATCGCGATGTACGGCGGCATCGACTACACGAAGCAGTACGTCAACAACGCCACCCGCCGGGACTACCAGGTCGGCTCGGCCTTCAAGCCGTTCGTGCTGGCCGCGGCCGTCCAGCACGGCGCCGTCGACCAGCACGGCCACGAGATCAACCCGAGCACCACCTACGACGGCACCGACCAGCGCCCCGTGCGGGGCTGGCGGGGCCGCCCGTACGCGCCGCAGAACGAGGACCACGTCGACTACGGGCCCATCAGCGTCCGCGAGGCCACGGACAAGTCCGTGAACGCGGTCTACGCGCAGATGGCCGTCGACGTGGGCCCCGACAAGGTCAGGTCCACCGCGATCGGCCTGGGCCTGCCCGCGGACACCCGCGACATGCCCAAGGGGCCCGCCATCGCCCTGGGCACCGCCACCGCGAGCGCGCTCGACCTGGCGCAGGCCTACGCCACCCTCGCCAACCACGGCAGGCACGCGCCGTACACGCTGGTGGAGCGGGTCACCAAGGACGGCAGGAACGTGGCGCTGCCGCCGCGGCCCGTCACCCAGGCGGTGAACAGGGAGGCCGCGGACACCACCACCGCGGTGCTGCGGGGCGTGGTGGACGGCGGCACGGGCACCGCCGCGCGGGCCGTGGGACGCCCCGCGGCGGGCAAGACAGGCACCGCGGAGGACGACAAGGCCGCGTGGTTCGCCGGCTACACGCCCGATCTGGCCACGGTGGTCACCGTCATGGGCCAGGACCCCGACACCGGCGCGCACACCTCGCTGTACGGGGCGCTGGGCGAGCCGCGGATCAACGGCGGCGACCTCCCGGCCCGGATCTGGGCGCGGTTCACCGACGCGGCGCTGGACGGGAAACTGGTGCACGACTTCGACCTGTGGCTCCAGCCGGGAGCCGAGGAGTCCGCGTCGCCGTCCCCCGGCGAGGAGCAGCCCCCCGGGGAGCAGGGCGGGGACGTCGGCGGCCAGGACGCCGGCGGCACCGGCGACGATCCCGGCCGGGACACCGGCGGCACCGACCCCCAGGGGCCGCCGCACGAGCCGCTGCCGGACCAGGACCGGACGCAGCCGGGGCAGGGCGGTCCTGGGCAGGGACTCGGCGGGGTACCGCCGGGTGCGGGCGACGGGCGGCTGTCGCAAGCGGCGGACGCCGGCGCACCGGGCCCGCCGGGCAGGCCGCTCGCCGCCGGCGTCCCGGGCGGCGCCCGGGACGACCGCCCGGGGCGGCCGGGCGGGCCGCCGCCTACAGGTACAGGCCCGTAGAGTCCTGCGAGCCCTCGAAACGGTCGGCGGCCACCGCGTGCAGGTCGCGCTCGCGCATCAGGACGTAGGCGACCCCGCGCACCTCGACCTCGGCACGGTCCTCGGGGTCGTACAGGACGCGGTCGCCGGCCTCCACGGTGCGTACGTTCTGGCCCACGGCGACGACCTGGGCCCAGGCCAGCCGCCGGCCTACCGCTGCGGTCGCGGGGATCAGGATCCCGCCGCCGGAACGCCGCTCGCCCTCGCTGGTGTCCTGCCGCACCAGGACCCGGTCGTGCAGCATCCGGATGGGCAGCTTGTCGTCGTGGGTACGGTCCATCGTGCCGTCCGCGTGCCTCTCGCTGTTCGCGCTCACACCACGAACCTACCGGGCCCCGGGCCGCTCGTGCGCCGGTGGGTGGGCGCTTGCGCCCGCGGCGGGTGCGGCGGGCTCAGCGCCCGCGCCGCCGGGAGCCGGCCGCCAGCAGTCCCACCACGCCGACCACCACGAGCGCCACGGGCACGATCCGCTCCAGCCGGGGCCTGCCGTCGTGGGAGACGAACTGGGCGCGCACGCCGGACAGCAGACGGTCGGTGCCGTCGTACATCCGGCCGAGGGAGCGGTCCACGCCCGCGACGACCTTGGCCTTGGCGTCCCCGGCGATCGTCCTCGGGTGCACCCGCACCCCGATCTCGTCGAGCGCCTCGGCCAGCCTCTCCCGGCGGCGCCTGATGTCCGCCTCGATCTGCGCAGGGGTCCTGGTATCCGCCGTTTCCGACACCGCGCTGCCTCCGTGGTCCTCCGGCGCCCGGCGCCGGCCTGTGCTGGGTCAGGGCGACAGTCTGTCAGCTCACCGCGCCCGGCACCCCACGGCACCCCCCTGGGGCCTCGTTACGCTCGTGTCCGTCAGCCGTTGTCCGCATCCCGCGTACCACGCACCACAGGCCACCGCACTCCGGCGGCCGGGCGGCGCCCGTCCGCCGAAGGACCCAGGAGGAAGACCATGAGCGAGCGACTCCAGCCGGGCGACACCGCCCCCGCCTTCACCCTCCCCGACGCCGACGGCACCAAGGTGTCCCTCGCCGACCACCTCGGCCGCAAGGTCATCGTGTACTTCTACCCGGCCGCCCTCACGCCCGGCTGCACCAAGCAGGCCTGCGACTTCACCGACAACCTCGACCTGCTGGCGGGCGCGGGCTACGACGTGATCGGCATCTCCCCCGACCAGCCCGCGAAGCTGGCCAGGTTCCGCGAGAAGGAGCAGCTCAGGGTGACCCTGCTGGCCGACCCGGACAAGTCCGTCCTGACGCGGTACGGCGCCTTCGGCGAGAAGAAGCTCTACGGCAAGACGGTCACCGGGGTGATCCGCTCCACCGTCTTCGTCGACGCGGACGGCACGGTGGAGCGTGCCCTGTACAACGTCAGGGCCACCGGGCACGTCGCCAAGATCATCAAGGAGCTGGGACTGTGACACATCACTCCATGGTGTGATGAGAATCCCCCGCAATGGGGGATTTCGTTTGCGGCCGCCATATCGGAGCAACCGATCCCATGGACGTGCGCCCCGAGTGAAGGAGGAACCGCTCCATGGCGGTCAGCGGGCATGACCACGAGGCCGATCCCGAGGCGGTGAAGCGCCACCCGGCCCTCTTCCGCGCCGTCAGACGCCGCAGGAACCCACCGCTGCGCCGCACCGACATCACCGTCACGGACGAGGCGGCGGTGCGCAGGGCGGTGAAGGCGGCCGCGCTCGGCAACGCCATGGAGTGGTTCGACTTCGGCATCTACAGCTACCTGGCCGTGACCATCGGCCATGTCTTCTTCCCCGCCGGGAACGACACGGTGCAGTTGCTGTCGTCCTTCGCCACCTTCGCGGTCTCCTTCCTGGTGCGCCCGATCGGCGGCATGGTCTTCGGCCCGATGGGCGACAGGATCGGCCGCAAGAAGGTGCTCGCCCTCACCATGATCATGATGGCGATCGGCACGTTCTCGATCGGCCTGATCCCCTCCTACGCCACGATCGGCTTCTGGTCGCCGGCCCTGCTGATCCTCTTCAGGCTGGTGCAGGGCTTCTCCACGGGCGGCGAGTACGGCGGGGCGTCCACCTTCATCGCCGAGTACGCGCCGGACAAGCGGCGCGGCTGGTTCGGCAGCTTCCTGGAGTTCGGCACGCTGGCCGGATACGTCGGCGCGTCCGGACTCGTGGTGGCGCTGACCCTGCTGCTCTCCGCGGACCAGATGGACGCCTGGGCGTGGCGGCTGCCGTTCCTGGTCGCGGGCCCGCTCGGCCTCGTCGGCCTGTACCTGCGGCTGCGTCTTGACGAGACGCCCGCGTTCCAGCACCTGGAGGACCGGTCCGCGCACGCCGCCTCCGAGGCGGCCAGCAGCGTCGAGACCACCGCGAAGGGCGACCTGACGGCCATCTTCCGCAACCACTGGCGGACGCTGATCCTGTGCATCTGCCTGGTGGGCGCGTACAACATCACCGACTACATGCTGCTGTCGTACATGCCGACGTACCTGACCGACCAGCTCGGCTACGACGACACGCACGGGCTGCTGATCCTGCTGTGCACCATGGTGCTGCTGATGCTGATCATCAACCAGGTCGGGAGGCTCTCGGACCGGTTCGGCCGCAAACCGCTGCTGATGGCCGGCATGCTGGGCTTCCTGGTGCTCTCCGTACCGTCGTTCCTGCTGGTCAGGCTGGGCGGCCTGGTGGCGGTCCCGGCGGGCATGCTGATGCTCGGACTCTCCCTGGTCTGCCTGCTGGGCACCATGTCGGCGGCCCTGCCCGCCCTCTTCCCGACCCAGGTGCGCTACGGCTCGCTGTCGGTCGGCTACAACCTCTCGGCGTCCCTCTTCGGCGGCACCACACCACTGGTGATCACGGCGCTGATCAGCGCGGCGGGCACGGACATGATGCCGGCGTACTACGCGATGGCGGCGGCGCTGGTCGGGGTGGTCGCGGTGGCCTGCATGAAGGAGACGGCGCAACGGCCGCTGGAGGGGTCGCCGCCGTCGGTGGAGACGCCGGAGGAAGCGGCCCGGCTGGTGGAGTCGCAGTCTCCCGACCCCAGGTTCTGACGCCCCGCTGCCAGGGGGTGGGGCGACCACGGCCCGCGGGCCACTACGATGTCGACGGTACGCGGCCGTGGTGGAACTGGCAGACACGCTGGGTTTAGGTCCCAGTGGGCTAACACCCCGTGAGGGTTCAAGTCCCTCCGGCCGCACGAAGGCCCTGGTTCCCCGGGAACCAGGGCCCCGCGCCCACCGGTCGGGGCAGGCCAGGTCAGGCCAGGAGTTCGCGGACGGCCGGAACGAGCGCGCGGAAGGCCTTGCCGCGGTGGCTGATCGCGTTCTTCTCCGGCGGACTCAGCTCCGCACAGGTCCGTCCCACCCCGTCCGGCTCCAGGATCGGGTCGTACCCGAAGCCCCCGTCCCCCGCGGCCTCGAACCGCAGTACCCCCGTCAGCCGCCCCTCCACCACGCGCTCCCGCCCGTCCGGCAGGGCGAGCGCCGCCGCGCACGCGAAGTGCGCACCGCGGTGCGCACCGTCGATGTCGGCGAGCTGCGCCAGCAGCAGCTCCAGGTTGGCCCGGTCGTCGCCGTGCCGCCCCGCCCAGCGCGCGGAGAAGATCCCGGGCGCCCCGCCGAGCACGTCCACGCAGAGCCCCGAGTCGTCGGCCACCGCGGGCAAGCCGGTCGCACGCGCCGTCGCATGGGCCTTCAGCAGCGCGTTCTCGGCGAAGGTGACACCGGTCTCCTTGACGTCCGAGAGCTCGGGGAAGGCGTCGACACCGAGGAGTTCGTGGCTGAGCCCCGCATCGGCGAGGATCGCCCGGAGCTCGGTGACCTTCGCGGCGTTACGGGTGGCGAGAATCAGGCGGGTCATACGCCCAGTATCGCGAGTACCGCCCGGCCCCCCGGCGGCAGGGCGCCCCGGGCGGACGGCTCCCGGCGGACGCGACCCACAGACGCCTCGCTCCGGGCGGATGCGACCTGAGACGGCCCCGCTCCGGGCGGACGCGATCTGAGACGGCCTCGCTCCGGGCCTAGGTGCTCCGGACGGCCGTGCTCCGAGCGGGCATGCTCCGGACGGCCGCGCTCCCGACGGGCATGGGCGTGCTCCGGACTACCGCGCTCCGAGGCGCCGCGCACCGAGGCGCCGCGTCAGCCCCCGTGGCCGGGACGGCCAAGCCGTCGGGCGACCGGGGCCGTCGGGCACCCCGACACCCGGGCACCCCAGCACCCGGCACCCGGCACCCGGGCGCCGGTCAGGTGTCAGGGCGTGCAGACCTTGGTCAGCTCGCCCGCCGCGTCCGTGACGGGGCTCAGGTCGGGCGCCCCGTCGCCGTCGCGGATCGCGGTGCGCACGTTCCCCACGGCCTTGCGCAGGTCGTCGACGGCCTTGTCGACGTCGCCGTCGCCGGTCCTGTCGCCGATCTTGGCGAGGTTCTTCTCTATGGCGTCCAGCGCGTCATCGGCCTGGGTGGGGTCGTCGGAGGCGTTCTCCACGGCCTGCTGGAGGTCGGTGACGCTGTCCGCGATGGAGTCGGCGGTGTGGAGGCAGTCCATGGCCTTGCCGACGGCATCACACCCCACCAGGGCGGGCACGGTGAAGGCCATGCCCGCGACGGCGGCGACAACAGCGGTGGTGATACGGCGACGGCGCGCAGCCATGTCGGCGGTCCTCCCAGGAGACGGCTGGGCGCCGGCCGGTCAGTCCGCGCGCCCGTACCCGTTAGAACGCAAGCGGGACGGTCCTTGGTTGCCTCTTTACCCTCCCGGCCGCACCGACCGGCCACCGCACCCGGCCACCGCCACCCCCTGGGCCCGCCACCGGCCCGGGCCCGCGTGCCCTACGCCAGCGCGGCCCGCTGGGCGTCCGCGAGCGCGGTGCACCCGGCGACTGCCAGGTCCAGCAGCGCGTTCAGCTCGGCCCGCGCGAACGGCTCGGCCTCCGCGGTGCCCTGGACCTCGACGAAGCGCCCGTCGCCGGTGCAGACCACGTTCATGTCGGTCTCGGCGCGGACGTCCTCCTCGTAGCAGAGGTCCAGGAGCGGCACGCCGCCGACGATCCCGACGGAGACGGCCGCGACGGAGCCGGTGAGCGGGGTGCGGCCGGGCTTGACCAGCTTCTTGCGCTGCGCCCAGGCGATCGCGTCGGCGAGCGCCACATAGGCGCCGGTGATGGCGGCGGTGCGGGTGCCGCCGTCGGCCTGGAGGACGTCGCAGTCCAGGACGACGGTGTTCTCGCCGAGGGCCTTGTAGTCGACGACGGCACGCAGGGAGCGGCCGATGAGCCGGGAGATCTCGTGGGTGCGGCCCCCGATCCGGCCCCGCACGGACTCCCGGTCGCCCCTGGTGTTGGTGGCGCGGGGCAGCATCGCGTACTCGGCGGTGACCCAGCCCTCGCCGGAGCCCTTGCGCCAGCGCGGCACGCCCTCCGTGACGGAGGCCGTGCACAGGACCTTGGTGTCGCCGAAGGCGACGAGTACGGAGCCTTCGGCGTGTTTGCTCCAGCCCCTGTCGATGGTGACGTTGCGGAGGGCGTCGGGGGTGCGGCCGTCGATGCGTGACATGGGGGCGAGCCTATCCGTGCCCGTGCCCGGGCGGCCGCGCGCCCGGGCGCGGGCAGCCAGGCGCCCGAGGGGCCCCTCCCGCCGGACCCGGGGCCGGACCCGGCGGCGGGCCCGGCCTCACATCAGGTCCTCGATCTCCGCCGCGATCGGGTCGGCGTCCGTGCCCACGACCACCTGGATCGCGCTGCCCATGGTGACGACGCCGTGCGCGCCGGCCGCCTTGAGCGCGGCCTCGTCGACCTTGCCGGGATCGACGACCTCGGTCCGCAGGCGGGTGATGCAGCCCTCGATCTCCTCGATGTTCTCGATGCCGCCGAGCGCGGCGACGATCTTCTCGGCCTTGGTGGGCATGTCCGGTCTCCCTCATTCATCACACGTGTCGTCACGGCGCAACTGGTCCACACCAGTATCCGCAGATCCCCGGGCGCCTCCCCAACGCCCTTGCGGGCACAGGCCGACGGCCCGGTGGGCTATGGCCGAGGACACAGGAGGCGCGGGTTCCGGAGCGCCGCGACCCCATGCTAGAACAGGTCTACACCAGTGTGGTGTAGACCACTATCAGCGCCGCCCCGCACGCACCGTGCCGCGGGCGGCGCACGTACATGGAGGACGTTGATGAGCACCGCCACCGCCGCGGCGGCGCCCGCGAAGAAGCGGGGATCAGGGCTGTTCCAGGGTTTGCAGAAGATCGGCCGCAGCCTTCAGTTGCCGATCGCCGTGCTCCCGGCGGCGGGGATCATGGTCCGCCTCGGGCAGGACGACATCTTCGGCAAGGACGGCCTCGGCTGGGACAAGGTCGCCGCCGTCTTCGGCAACGCGGGCAGCGCCCTCACCGGCGCCCTTCCCATCCTGTTCTGCATCGGCGTGGCCATCGGCTTCGCCAAGAAGTCGGACGGCTCGACCGCCCTGGCCGCGGTCGTCGGCTTCCTCGTCTACAAGCAGGTGCTCCAGGCGTTCCCGGTGACGGAGGCCGTGGTCAAGAACGGCACCGACGTGCCCGCCACCTACAACGACCCGGGTGTGCTCGGCGGCATCATCATGGGGCTGCTCGCCGCGGTGCTGTGGCAGCGCTACCACCGCACCAGGCTGGTGGACTGGCTGGGCTTCTTCAACGGCCGCCGGCTGGTACCGATCATCATGGCGTTCGTCGGCATCGTGATGGGCGTCTTCTTCGGCCTCGTCTGGGAGCCCATCGGAGACGCCATATCCAGCTTCGGCGAGTGGGTGACCGGCCTGGGTGCCGGGGGCGCCGCGCTGTTCGGCGGGGTGAACCGCGCGCTGATCCCGATCGGCATGCACCAGTTCGTCAACACGGTCGCCTGGTTCCAGCTCGGTGACTTCACCAACTCCGCGGGCCAGGTGGTGCACGGTGACATCACCCGCTTCCTGGCCGGCGACCCCTCCGCCGGAATGTTCCAGTCGGGCTTCTTCCCGATCATGATGTTCGGGCTCCCGGCCGCGGCCCTCGCCATCGCCCACTGCGCCCGCCCCGAGCGCCGCAAGGCCGTCACCGGCATGATGGTCTCGCTGGCACTGACCTCGTTCGTGACCGGTGTCACCGAGCCGATCGAGTTCTCCTTCATGTTCATCGCGCCGCTGCTCTACGTCCTGCACGCCCTGCTGACCGCCTTCTCGATGGCGCTGACCTGGGGCCTGGGCGTGCATGCGGGCTTCAACTTCTCGGCCGGCTTCATCGACTACGTGCTGAACTGGCACCTGGCCACCAAGCCCTGGCTGATCATCCCGATCGGCCTGGTCATGGGGGTGGTGTACTACGCGGTCTTCCGGTTCGCGATCACCAGGTTCAACCTGCCCACCCCGGGCCGTGAGCCCGAGGAGGAGGTCGAGGACCTGACGAAGGCGTAGCCGCATCCCGCCGCGGTGGTGTCAGATCCGGTACCGCGCCCCGGGCACCGCCAGTTCGGTGGGGCCGCCGTAGGCCGCGCGGGCGTCGGTGAGGTTGGCCTCGGGGTCCGTCCACGGCGGGATGTGGGTGAGGACGAGCCGCCGGGCGCGGGCGCGCCTGGCGGCCTCGCCCGCCTGGCGGCCGTTGAGGTGCAGGTCGGGGATGTCCTCCTTGCCGGCCGTGAAGGCCGCCTCGCAGAGGAACAGATCGGTGTCCGCCGCGAGTTCGGCGAGCTCCTGGGCGGGCCCGGTGTCCCCCGAGTAGGTCAGTGACCGCCCGCCGTGCTCCAGCCGGATGCCGTACGCCTCCACCGGATGGCGCACCTTCTCGGTGCGGACGGTGAAGGGGCCGATGTCGAAGGCGCCGGGCTTGACCGTGTGGAAGTCGAAGACCTCGCTCATCGAGGACGCGGACGGCGTGTCCGCGTAGGCCGTGGTCAGCCGCTGCTCGGTGCCCTCGGGGCCGTACACCGGGATCGGATCGCAGCGGCCGCCGTCGTGCCGGTAGTAGCGGGCGACGAAGTAGGCGCACATGTCGATGCAGTGGTCCGCGTGCAGATGGCTGAGGAACACCGCGTTCAGGTCGTAGAGACCGCAGTAGCGCTGCAACTCGCCGAGGGCGCCGTTGCCCATGTCGAGGAGCAGCCGGAAGCCGTCGGCTTCGACGAGGTAGCTCGAACATGCCGATTCCGCGGACGGGAACGACCCCGAGCAGCCGACGACGGTGAGCTTCATTGCTGCTGGAACCTCCGCGCGGGCTTACGTTGACGGGGACGGCCGGGGACGGCCGGGGACGGCCGGGGACGGCCGGGGACGGCCGGGGCGGCGACGGGACGGACGGCGGTCGTGCGGTCCGTCGAGCGTAAGGCGCAAAAGCGCCGGTCGCTCCTCCGTCGTGGGCCGTTGTGGGGGAACTCACCTGCGGTGTCACCGGTTCGGCCGCCTCGACGGCCCCGTGCGGCGCAGGTACCGTCACGCCATGAACGCGTCCTGGTGGCTCGCCCTGGCCGGCGTCGTGGTGCTCGCCCTCGTCGCCGCGGTGGTGGACGGCTGGGGCCGCGGCGGGCGGCGCCCGCCCCGTGGGACGGACGCCGAGCGGCACGGCACACCGGACCGGCAGGACCGGGACGACCCGCCGCCCTGACCCGCGCCCCGGGCGGGGCGGGGCCCTATGCCCAGAGCTGGCCGTGCAGCGTTTCGATGGCCTCTTCCGTGGTGGCCGCGGTGTAGACGCCGGTGGACAGGTATTTCCAGCCACCATCGGCGACGATGAAGACGATGTCGGCGGACTCCCCCGCCTTGACCGCCTTGCGCCCGACGCCTATCGCCGCGTGCAGCGCCGCGCCGGTGGACACCCCCGCGAAGATTCCTTCCTGCTGGAGGAGTTCACGGGTGCGGGTCACCGCGTCGGCGCTGCCCACCGAGAACCGGGTGGTGAGCACCGAAGCGTCGTACAGCTCCGGCACGAAGCCCTCGTCCAGGTTGCGCAGACCGTAGACCAGGTCGTCGTAGCGCGGCTCGGCGGCGACGATCCGGATGTCGGGCTTGTGCTCGCGCAGGTACCGGCCGGCGCCCATCAGGGTGCCGGTGGTGCCGAGGCCGGCCACGAAGTGCGTGACCGAGGGCAGGTCGGCCAGGATCTCGGGGCCGGTGGTGGCGTAGTGCGCGCCGGCGTTGTCCGGGTTGCCGTACTGGTAGAGCATGATCCAGTCCGGATGCTCGGCGGCCAGCTCCTTGGCGACGCGCACCGCGGTGTTGGAGCCGCCCGCCGCCGGGCTGGAGATGATCTCCGCACCCCACATGGCGAGCAGGTCGCGGCGCTCCTGGGAGGTGTTCTCCGGCATCACGCACACGATCCGGTAGCCCTTGAGCCGGGCCGCCATGGCGAGCGAGATGCCGGTGTTGCCCGAGGTCGGCTCAAGGATGGTGCAGCCCGGGGTGAGGCGGCCGTCCTTCTCGGCCTGCTCGACCATGTGGAGCGCCGGGCGGTCCTTGACGGAGCCGGTCGGGTTGCGGTCCTCCAGCTTCGCCCAGATCCGCACGTCCTCGGAGGGCGACAGCCGCGGCAGGCGGACCAGCGGGGTGTTGCCGACCGCGTCGAGGGGCGAGTCGTAGCGCATCGGCTATCAGGCCCGGCCGCCGGCCACCGCCGGCAGGATCGTGACGCTGTCGCCGTCGGCCACCTTGGTGTCGATGCCGTTCAGGAAGCGGACGTCCTCGTCGTTCAGGTACACGTTCACGAAGCGGCGGAGCTGGTCGCCGTTGGCCTCGTCCACGAGGCGGGCCTGGATGCCGGTGTGCCGGGACTCCAGGTCGGCGAAGAGCTCGGCGAGGGTCGTCCCACTGCCCTCTACGGCCTTCGCGCCGTCGGTGTACTGCCGGAGGATGGTCGGGATGCGGACCTCGATGGCCATGGCTTCAGGGCTCCTGTCGGGTGTGTGTCGGTTCGGTGGGCGCGCGGCACCACGGTACGGCCGCGGAATTACGGGCGGTGCGGGGTGGTACGGGGTGCGCTCCGGGGCGCCGCGGCTCTGGCCGCACGGCGGCAGGACTCAGCACGGACAGATCGCGCTGGCCAGCCTGCACAGGTCGACGTGCAGCCGCGCCACCAGCATCCCCCCGTGCCCCGTGGGCCTGAGAGGTGCCTCCACCGGCGTCTTGTCGCTCACGTCATGAGGAACCATGCCGTCATCGTATCGATTCCCGGGCGGGCTCCAGATATGTGATCTCACATCATGGATGGATTTACTTCAGTATGCGAGATAACCGTTCTGATCTGATCTACCCGATTTTCTTCCCCTATCACTCCCCTTACTGGCATTCATCGGATTCATCAAGTTTTACGCCTGACAGGCAGGTGACTCGCCCGATGAGAAGCGACGAGACGAGGGAGCAGACCGTGATCACACGAGAGCAGATTCCGAGCGTGCTGGACCACGCCGTGTACGACACGCAGGGGAACAAGATCGGCGACGCCAAGCACATCTTCCTCGACGACGTCAGCGGCCGCCCCGAATGGGCCAGTGTGAAGACCGGCATGTTCGGCGCCCGTGAGTCCTTCGTCCCGATCCGGGACGCCGCACTGGTCGAGGACCACCTGGAGGTCCCGTACGACAAGGCGAAGGTCAAGGACGCCCCCACCGTCGCCGTCGACTCCGGCGGTCACCTCTCCGCCGAGGAGGAGCACCGGCTGTACGAGTACTACGGGGTGCAGTGGGACACCGCCTGGCAGAGCAGCGACCAGCCGGCCGAGGGCCGCACGGCGCCCGGCGGACCGGGCATGACGGGCGGCGGCGAGCCGGAGCGCTTCGCCCCCACCGGCGAGGCCCCCGGCGGGCGGGCCGAGACGTCCGAGGCACCGGGCGGGACCTCCGCGATGCCCGGCACCTCGCGCGAGCGCGGCGCGGCGGGAGCCGCGATGCCGGCCGCCCAGCCGGCGGCCGAGCGCACCGCGGGCGGTTTCGAGAACGCCATGACCCGCTCCGAGGAGCATCTGCACATCTCCAAGGAGCGCCGCGAGATCGGCCGGGCCAGGCTGCGCAAGTACGTGGTCACCGAGCAGGAGGAGCAGCGGATTCCGCTCTCCCACGAGGAGGTCCGGGTGGAGCGCGAGCCCATCACCGAGCAGAACCGGGACGCCGCCCTGGCAGGACCGGAGATCTCCGAGGCGCAGCACGAGGTGACGCTGCACGCCGAGCGTGCGGTGATCGAGACCGAGACCGTGCCGGTGGAGCGGGTGCGGCTCGACGTCGAGGAGAAGACGGAGCAGGAGACCGTGCGCGGCGAGGTCCGCAAGGAGCGGATCGACGTCGAGCTGCCCGAGGAGGGCACAGGTCCCGGGATGGCCGGCGACACCGGCCGGTGACGGCCGGGCCCCGCCGGCCGGCAGCGGCCGGCGGGGCCGTGCAGGCCGGCGGCGTGCGACCGAGCGCGGTCGGCGGGGCCGTGCAGGCGAGCGTGCGTGCGACCGGCCGTGGTGTGCGGGCCCCGCCGCTCCCGCCGTGCCCGCCGCGCCCGGCAGGCCGTGCGGGCCGGAAAACCGGCCGGAACCGCCGTGCGGGCCGCGACCACCGTGCGGGCCGGAACCGCCGTGCGGGCCGCGACCGGCGGCCTATTCGGTGGCGGCCGCGTCCTGGTCGTAGGAGGGCACCACGCGCACCTCCTCCTCCGTCACCTCGCCGGCCACGATGCGGTACGAGCGGAACTGGAACTCGCCGAGGCCGTCGGTGTCGGCGGTGGAGACCAGGACGTAGTGGGCGCCCGGCTCGTTCGCGTAGGTGATGTCGGTGCGGGAGGGGTAGGCCTCGGTGGCGGTGTGGGAGTGGTAGAAGACCACCGGCTCCTCGTCGCGCTCCGCCATCCCCTTGTACAGCTTGAGCAGGTCGCCCGAGTCGAACTCGTAGAAGGTGGGCGAGCGGGCGGCGTTCAGCATCGGGATGAAGCGCTCGGGGCGGTCCGAGCCCTCCGGTCCCGCGATCGCGCCGCAGGCCTCGTCCGGGTGGTCCTTGCGCGCGTGCGCGACGATCTGGTCGTGGAGGGCCTGGGTGATGGTCAGCATGTCCGTCAGGATAAGCATGGGCCAGGGCCGTACCGAGTGCGATACGGCCCCGACCGTGGCCCGGGACGCCGCGCGCCGGCGGCCACCGGGCGCCGCCGCGGCTAGGCGCCGCCCGACGGGCCCTTGCCGGGTCCGGCCCCGCGGGACGGGGCGCGCAGCGAGGCGCGCTCGGCGGCGCCCGGCGCACGCGCGAAGGCCGCCGGATTGCGCGCCCTGAGCCCGAGGAAGCCGACCGCCATGATCGCCGCCCACAGCGGTGCGCAGTACAGCGAGATGCGGGTGTCCCGGTCGATGCCCATCATCACGATCACCACGCCGATGAAGGCGAGCGCGAACCAGCTTGTGTACGGGGCACCGGGGGCCCGGAAGGTGGAACCGGGCAGCTCGCCGCGGTCCGCCCTGGCCCGGTAGCGGATCTGGCAGACGAGGATCATGATCCACGCCCACATGCCGGAGATGGTGGCGAAGGACACCACGTAGGTGAACGCGTCGCCCGGCCACTGGTAGTTGATCCAGACGCCGACGAGCATCAGGGCGGCCGAGAAGGTGGTGCCGACCAGCGGGGTGCCGCTCCTGGTGAGCCGGGTGAAGAGGGCCGGGCCCTGCCCGTTGCGTGCGAGGTCGCGCAGCATCCGGCCGGTGGAGTACATGCCGGAGTTGCAGGACGACAGCGCGGCCGTGAGCACCACGAAGTTGACGATCCCGGCACCGGCCGCGAGGCCGATCCTCTCGAAGGCCGCGACGAACGGGGAGACACCGGGCCGGAAGCTGGTCCACGGCACCACGGACAGGATCATGATCAGCGCGCCGACGTAGAAGACGGCGATCCGCCAGGGCACGGTGTTGATCGCCTTCGGCAGGGTCTTCTTCGGGTCCCTGGACTCGCCCGCGGTGACGCCGACCAGCTCCACGGCGAGGAAGGCGAACATCACGATCTGGAGCGTCATCAGGGTGCCGCCGATGCCCTTGGGGAAGAAGCCGCCGTCGTGCCAGAGGTGGGTCACCGAGGCGCTGCCCCCGGCGTCGGAGAAACCGAGGGTGAGGACGCCGAGGCAGATCAGGATCATGCCGACGATCGCGGTGACCTTGACCATCGAGAACCAGAACTCCAGCTCGCCGAAGACCTTCACCGATATCAGGTTGACGCCGTAGAGGACGACCGTGAAGACCAGGGCGGAGGCCCACTGCGGGATGTCCCACCAGTAGGTCATGTAGGTGGCCGCCGCGGTGACCTCGGTGATCCCGGTGACCACCCAGAAGAGCCAGTACGTCCAGCCGGTGACGAACCCCGAGAACGGGCCGATGAACTCGCGGGCGTACTCCGAGAACGAGCCCGAGACCGGGCGGTACATCAGCAGCTCACCCAGCGCCCGCATGATGAAGAAGATCACCAGGCCGGCGACCGCGTAGGCCAGGATGAGGCTGGGACCGGCCTTGGATATGGCCTTGCCCGCACCGAGGAACAGTCCGGTGCCGATGGCTCCGCCGATGGCGATCATCTGGATCTGGCGGGCGCCGAGCGCGCGCTGGTATCCCTCACCGCTGCGGCCGCCGACGGCCGTGGAGCCGCCCGGCCCCAAGCTGCCTTCGCCGTCGTGGTGATCCACCTGGGCCGAGGTCATGGTGGTGTGCCTTTCTCCGTGCCGATCCGCCTGAATGGCCGCGGATCGGGCCGCGATCCCCCGGATGTGCTGGAGTTGTGCCTACCGGCGCTCGGCCGGGGCGCCCCCGGAGGGCCTGGGCGGGCCCTCCGGAGGTCGTGAACATCTATCACGGCCTATGAGGTGATCAACTGTCCATATGTGATCTACATCACTGGAAAAACCGCACGAATGCCACTCGGGTCGGCCATGTGGGTGACGCGTGGTGGCGTGATCGTTACGCGGACGTCAAACGCCGCCGCACGAACAAACGCCCGCACGTTCACGGGCGCGGGTCCGGGCGACCTCCGAGGGAGCGGCCGTCGCCCGGGAGGGCGGCCGTCGCCCGGGAGGAGCGGGGCACGACCCGCGGGGCGCCGCACGGCCGCGATGCCCCGCACGGCCGCCGGGCGCCACACGGCCGCGGAGTGCCGCACGGCCGCGGGCCGCCCCGTGGAGCCGGGCGGCAGGGGCCGGGGCGGCAGGGGGGCGGGCGCCGCGGCAGCAGGGGACAGGCGCCGGGGCGTCACACTGTCAGGCGCCGGGGCGCCGGGCGTCAGGCGGTCAGGCGCCAGGGCGCGGCGGTCAGGGCGCCGGGGCGTCAGGCGGTCAGGGTGCCGACCAGGGTCTCCTGGAGGCTGCCCAGCCACAGGTACGCCATGACCATCGGCTTGCGCGGATCCGAGTCCGGCAGCCGGTACAACTCGTCGGCCTCGTCCTCGTCCCGCACCTCCAGGCGCGCCCCGATGGCGAGCCGGAGGTCGTTGAGGGCGCCGAGCCACCGCCGGGACTCCTCCTCCCCCAGCCGCAGCACCGCACCGCGGTCGCCGGCGGGCGTGAGCGCGTCCAGGGAGCGGACCACGGCGAGTGCGTCCTCACGCTTGCGGGCCCGCAGGTCGTTCTCGGTGAAGCGGCGGAACTCCGACGAGGCGGAACGCTGCTCCTCGGCCTCCTGGGCAGTGCTCGGCGGCCCCTCCGGGTCCCCGTACGCGTCGGGGAACAGCCGCCTGAGCACCGGGTCGGCGGGCGGCTCCGTGGGGCCCTCGGCGAAGAGCTCGGCCAGCGGGTCCCGGGAGTCCTCGTCGGCCGGCCCCGGGCCGACCAGCTCCAGGAGCTGGACGGCCAGCGAGCGGATGATGGAGATCTCGACCTCGTCGAGCGCGACGGCCGCGCCGCCCCCCGGGATCGGTTCGAATTGTCCTGACATAGCAGAGTGCCGCTACTTCCGATCCTGCTGGAGGGTGGCCCACAGACCGTATCCGTGCATCGCCTGCACGTCGCGCTCCATCTCCTCGCGGGTGCCGCTGGAGACCACCGCCCGGCCCTTGTTGTGCACGTCCATCATCAGCTTGGTGGCCTTGTCCTTCGGGTAGCCGAAGTACGTCTGGAAGACATAGGTGACATAACTCATCAGATTGACCGGGTCGTTGTGCACGATGGTGACCCAGGGCAGGTCGGGCTCGGGTACGGCGGATGCCTCCTCGGCCGACTCGGTCTTTTCGATCTCTAGCGGAGCGGGAGCCGTCACAGGGCCCATGCTGCCACCACAGGCCGCGCAGCGCACAAACCGACTCCGCCCGGCCGGGACGGGACCCTGAAATCGTCAGAGTGACGAGATGAGGGGTACGATTCCGGCATGAACACTGCGGACTTGGGGCTGCCCGACCCGGAAGAGCGCGAAGCGCCGTCCAGGAAGGGCGGCGGCGAGCCGGGGGCGCCCCCCGGCGGCAACTGGGGGCGGGTGGACGTCCCGTCGACGGCGCTGTTCACCGACCACTACGAGCTGACCATGCTCCAGGCGGCCCTGGCCGCGGGCACCGCCCGGCGCCGCTCGGTCTTCGAGGTCTTCACCCGCAGGCTGCCGGAGGGCCGGCGCTACGGCGTGCTGGCGGGCACCGGCCGGGTCCTGGACGCCGTGGAGAACTTCCGCTTCGACGAGCCCATGCTGCGCTTCCTGCGCGACCGCCGCATCGTCGACGCCACCACGCTCGACTGGCTGGCCGGCTACCGCTTCGGCGGCGACATCTGGGGCTACCCCGAGGGCCAGGTGTACTTCCCCGGCTCCCCGCTGCTGCGCGTGGAGGGCAGCTTCGCGGAGTGCGTCCTGCTGGAGACGGTGATCCTCTCCATACTCAACCACGACTCGGCGATAGCCGCGGCGGCCTCCCGGATGTCCTCGGCCGCGGGCGACCGGCCCCTGATCGAGATGGGCGCCCGCCGCACCCACGAGCTGGGTGCCGTCGCCGCCTCCCGCGCCGCCTACGTCGGCGGTTTCACCAGCACCTCCGACCTCGCGGCCGGCTTCCGCTACGACATCCCCACCGTCGGCACCGCCGCCCATGCCTTCACGCTGCTGCACGACACCGAGACAGACGCGTTCCGTGCGCAGGTGGACTCGCTCGGCCGCGGCACCACCCTGCTCATCGACACCTACGACGTCGCGGAGGCGGTCCGCCACGCGGTGCAGGTGGCCGGCGACGGGCTGGGCGCCGTCCGCATCGACTCCGGCGACCTGCTGCTCGTCGCCCACCGGGTGCGCCAGCAGTTGGACGACCTGGGCGCCACCGACACCAGGATCGTGGTCACCTCCGACCTCGACGAGTACGCGATCGCCTCGCTGGCCGCGGCGCCGGTGGACGCGTACGGGGTGGGCACGCAGTTGGTGACCGGGTCCGGGCACCCGACGTGCTCCATGGTGTACAAACTCGTCGCGCGCGCCGAGTCCGCCGACCCGGCCGCCCCGCTGGTGCCGGTCGCGAAGAAGGCGCTCGGCGGCAAGACGTCCCTCGGCGGCCGCAAGTGGGCGGCACGCCGCCTGGACGCGGACGGCGTGGCCGAGGCCGAGGTGGTCGGCACCGGGGCGGTGCCGCCGGGGCTCGCCGACCGGCAACTGCTCGTCGAGCTGGTCAAGGGCGGCCGGGTCGTCGCCAGGGAGCCGCTGGACGCGGTCCGCGACCGCCATGCCGCCGCCCGCGCCAATCTGCCCCTGTCGGCGACCCAGCTCTCCCGCGGAGAGCCGGTCATCCCGACGGAGTACGTCTGAGCCGCACCGGGCGCCCCGGCACGGGCGTGTCCGCTGCGACGGGCGGGAAGGAACACAGCGAGAGGGGCACGGCGGCGGCCGCGCCCGGCGCCCTCGCGCAAAGCCCCGGCAGTCTCTAGGCTCGTAGGACTACGGCCGGGCCCGTCCCCACACCCCGAATCGCACGGCAGCGGACCGGTCGCGGACCCCCGCGGTCCGCGCCTGCGCACCCCACACCCAGCCAAAGGACACCGACCATGCGCCGCGCCCTGATCGTCGTGGACGTGCAGAACGACTTCTGCGAAGGAGGCAGCCTCGCCGTCGCGGGTGGTGCGGACGTGGCCGCCGCGATCACCGAACTGATCGGCCAGGCGCCCGCCGGGTACCGCCACGTGGTGGCCACCCGTGACTGCCACATCGCACCCGGTGGCCACTTCTCGGACCGCCCGGACTTCCAGCGCACCTGGCCCGCGCACTGCGTGGCGGGCACCGAGGGCATCGGCTTCCACCCGAACTTCGCCCCCGCGGTGGCCTCCGGCGCCATCGACGCGGTCTTCGACAAGGGCGCCTACGCGGGCGCGTACAGCGGGTTCGAAGGGGTCGACGAGAACGGCCTCCCCCTCGGCGACTGGCTGCACAGCCACGGGATCACCGAGGTGGACGTCGTCGGCATCGCCACGGACCACTGTGTACGCGCCACGGCCCTGGACGCGGTCCGCGAGGGCTTCCGCACCCATGTGCTGCTCGACCTGACGGCCGGGGTCTCGGCGGCGACCACCGAGCGGGCACAGGAGGAACTGCGCGGGGCGGGCGTCGAGCTCACCGGCAAGCCCGTCGTCTGACCCGCACCACGAGCCCGTCGTCCGACCCGCACCACGAGCCCGTCGTCCGACCTCCGCCAAGCGCCTGCACCCCGCACCCGCGCTGCGCACCCGCGCTGCGCGCCCGCACCGGCGCCGCGCGCCCGCATCCGCGCCCCGCAACCCGCGCTCCGCGCTCCCACGGGCCCGGTGGCGGCGGCCCCGGCCCCTGCGCTCCGTGCGTGGCCGTCGGCCGCGCTCCCCGCGGCGACTACGGAGCCCCGGCCGTCCATGCCTCGGGGACCGTCAGCGGGGACTCGGGGGCATAGCCCGGCAGAGCGGCCAGGACGGAGCCGGGGGCGGGGCCGCGTGCCGGGGCGGACGCGAGGTTGCCGCCGGCGGGGACGTCCGGCCCTGGGCGGGCGAAGAGCGCCTTGATCGGATGCCACAGCTCGTTCGGCCGCAGCGGGGCCGTGCGCCATATCAGCCCGTCGGGATGGTGCAGCACCGCGGTGACCTCGTCGGGAGTGGGCGGGTGGGAGTTCCCGCGGAGGTAGACGGAGCGCAGGCCGAGATTGCGCAGCCTGGTCAGGGCGCGGGAGCGGTTGGCCGCGTGCACCAGCACACGGACGGTGCCGCGCTCACCACCGGGCGTGCTCCCGCCCGGGGGTGTCGCGCCTGTCGCGGCGCTCCCGGGCGCCCCGTCGTGGTACGCCGCGGCGCCCGGCGCCTTCGCTGCCTCCGCCGTGGGTCTCGGCAGGGTCAGGGCGACCACGACCGAGCCGCTCGGCAGCTTGCAGAAGCCTCCATGGGCCATTCCGGTCACACCCCCGTGAGACGTCGTGTCAATAAGAAACCCACAGGACGCACCTAAACACGACCGGCCGTCGCCCCGCTAGTGGGCAACGGCCGATCATGCTTTGACCTGCGTAAATGATGTTCTACTGAGGAGCTGCCGCCACCTTGACGGTCATCGTGGCACCGTTCTTCGGCTCCTTGGTGATCTTGATCTGGGTGCCGGTGTCAGGAACCTTCACGCTTCCGGTCGGGTTCTGGTCGGACCAGTAGACGCGGTTGTGGTCGTCGAAGACGGACACGCCGGGGCGGGACGGGATCTTCAGCGCGGCATCGGCGTTGTGCAGCGTGATCGCGTCCGTGCGGCGGGTGCTGAAGGACGCGTCGAACGGCTGGATCTTGTTGCGCAGCACCGTGCCGTTCGTCCACCTCAGCGGGGCGGCGTGGGCGTCGACCGGAAGGATCAGGCCCTCGCCCGGGTGGACGCTCGTGTTGTTGTCGCCCTGCGAGGTGTCCCAGAGCCAGACCATCAGGCCGTTCTGGTAGGGGTAGTGCTCGACCCAGTCCGGCCGCGCGGCGGAGCCGAAGTTGTACGGGCCCACCGCCAGGGTGGCGTCGTACGAGACGTACTGACGGTTCTCCGCGATGTAGTACTCGTCGTAGTCCTTGGTGAAGGACGCGCCGATGCGGGAGAAGCCGTCCGCCGTCCAGCCGCCCGCGTCACCCTCGGCGTCGTCCGTGAAGACCGGCCGGCCGTCCGCGGTGAGGCTGAGGTCGTCGGCCGCGAAGCCCTTCTGGGCCACGCCGCCGTCGGTCGCGTAGCGGAAGCGCAGGTCGACCTTCTTGCCCGCGTAGGCGTCCAGCGGGAAGTCGAGCTTCTCGTAGGCGCCCGAGGTACCGGTCAGCGCCGGGCGGTCGGCGCCGTCGCGCGGGATCGCCCTGCCGTCCGCGGTGCCCTCCAGCGGCGTCCAGTTGGCGCCGCCGTCCGTGGATACCTCGGCGTAGAGGTAGTCGTAGTTCTCCTCGATGTCCCACCAGCCGTCCAGGGACAGGTCGGCGGAGGAGGCACCGGTGAGGTCGACGGACCGGGTGAGGGTGTTCTTCAGGTCGTCGCCCATCCCGCTCCACCACTGCTTGCCGCCCTGTGCGGGCGTCACGACGGTGGTGGTGACGGCCTTCTTCGGCAGGTCGACCACGAGGGCCTGCGGATTGGCGGTGTTGTACTCCGAGACGCCCAGTTTGTGGGTGGAGGCGGTGGCCGCCTCGGCCTCGTCGTAGTCGAGCCAGCCGAGCTGGAGCTTGTCCCAGGCGGTCATGTCGCCCGGCAGGTTGCCGATCTCGTCCTCGCCGGTGCCCAGCCAGGAGCCCGCCGACATCAGCGACCAGAAGCCCACCGAGTTGTCGCCGGCACCGGTGGTGTCGTAGAGGTCGGGCAGGCCGAGGTCGTGCGCGTACTCGTGGGCGAAGACGCCGAGGCCGCCGTTCTCGGGCTGCATGGTGTAGTCGCCGACCCAGATGCCGGTGTCACCGATCTCGGTGCCGCCCGCCTTGTTCTCCGCGGGACCCGACAGGCCCGCCTTGTCGCCGTACGCGTACCAGCGGTGCGCCCACAGGGCGTCCTCACCCTGGACGCCGCCGCCCGCGGACTCGTCCTCGCCGGCGTGCACGATCTGGAAGTGGTCGATGTAGCCGTCGGGCTCGTTGAAGTTCCCGTCGCCGTCGTAGTCGTAGCGGTCCCAGGTGTCGTACTGCGCCAGGTCCGCCTTGATCTCGTCGTCGGTCCTGCCCTGCGCCTGCTGGTCGGCCGCCCAGGCGTTGACGCCGTCGCGGACCAGGTCCCAGACGTTGGCGCAGTTGGTGTCACCGCAGTAGTCGGAGCCGTACCGCGCCTCGTTGTAGGGGACCTTCACCCAGTCGGAGACCTCGCCGTCCACCGAGTAGCGGCCCGAGGAGGTCTTCTCGTAGTAGGTCTTCAGGGACTGCTTCGCGGCGCCGCTCGCGTCCTTGCCGGTGCCGAAGTAGATGTCCTTGAAGTGCTGCTGGTCGTAGTCCTGCTGCCAGGCCGTGCTGTTGTCCCGGGCCCGGTCGGGCTCGGCTATCTCGTTGTGGCCCGGGCCGGGTTCGCCGCCGTACTTCACGACCGGCGACTCGGGTCCGTCCGGCCCGTCCGGGTCGTACGTCGAGGTGTCGTCGACCTTGTCGCCGAACTCGGCCAGGATGGTGAAGATCTTGTCGGTCTTCTCGCGGCCGAGCTCGACGTACTTCTTGTCGTCGAGCTTGACGACCTCGGAACCGCCCTGCTTCCTGACCTGCTTCCGGCCCGCCAGCACCTGCTTGAGCGCCGACTCGCGCAGCCGCTCCTGCTGCTTGCTGAAGGGACCTTCGAGGTTGTCGCCGTGGTCCTTCACCGCGGTCGGGTCGTGGCGGTCGGCCGCCGCGGCGGGCGGCCGCGTCGTGCCCTGCGCCGTGCCGGCGCCCGCCGAGAACGCCGCGGTGGCCGCGGCAAAGGCCACGACCACCGCGCTCGCTCTGAACGTCCGTCGTCTGCTGTGCATGTCGGGATACTCCTCCCCCGTGCCCGCGTGCGCGGCCAGGGATTCTCGGTCCGGAGGTCGCGTGTACGCGCGTAGACGCATACAAGTGGACGACATTCGACCGGAGTTACGGAAAAAAAGACAGACCTTGACGTGAACAAGGCGACTGCATTAGGGCCGGCCGGACGGTGCCGTCGCTGTCCGGGATACCCGCAGGCCGGTCGGACTTCACCCGACGGGCGCTCCGGAACGTCCACTTGCCGGCCTCGATGACTCCGTGCGCCCCCTGTGCACCGGCACCGTGGGTGAGTCGGTGCTTACCTGCCGTGCCGCTCGGGCATCAGCGCAGTAGGAGTCGGTGGCCGGTACACCGGTGCGTGCCCTCTGGCGCTCGCACCGTGCCTTCCGCGTGCCGGAGCGGGCTCGACATCTGCATATCCGCGTGCCCGGGCACCCGAACCGCCCCTGGCCGAGCCGCCCGGCCCGCCGTTACGCATCACCCGACCCGCGCTCCCCGAGGACGGATCCACACCATGCCTCGTCCGACCGCCCCCCAGTTCGCCTACGGACTCAGCACCGTCGTCCTGTCCACCCTCGCCATGCTGCTGCTCTCGCAGACGACCTCCGGCGTGGGGGTGGCGGTCATCGCCGTGGCCGCACTCGGGCTCGGCCTGCTGGTGGCGGTGACGGTCCCGCTGCCGCGCGGCACCCGGCAGCCGTCCGGGAGCGCGCCGGACACCGGGTCCGCGGCGGCGCCGCGGGACGCGGGAGCGGATACGGGCGCGGGCGCGGACAGGGAAGCAGGCGCGGCGGGCGCCCCGAGGCCGCCGCGGATACGCCGGGGCCGCTCGGTGGCCGTCAGACGATACTGACGACCACCGTCCTGGCGGCCTTGTCGTGCAGGCCCTGTTTGTAGGGCCGGTCGAAGAACGACCATCCTCCGCTGACCGCCGTCCAGACGAAGGCGCAGCAGAAGGCGAACGGCACCCACAGCACGGCGGCCCGCGCCAGGGAGACCTGGAACGTGGGCGTCGAGCCGTCGCTCAGGTTCGCCACCCGCAGCTTCAGCAGCCGCTTGCCGAGGGTCTGCCCGGTCCGGGAGATCAGGATCGCGTCGTAGGCGATGTAGAACACGGCGGTGATCAACGACTCGCCGAAGGACCTGCCGAACTGCATCCGGTCGTTGATCTCGTATGCGGCGACGCCCAGCGCCAGCGACACCAGCCACACCACGACACCCACGACGACGATGTCGATGACCCGTGCGAGGACCCGCCTGCCGCTGGGGGCGAGGGGCGGCATGCCGGCGAGTGGGTCGGGCGAGCCGTAGACCCCACCGCCCCCGAAGGGGCCGCCGAACTGCTCGCCGCCGGGCGGTGGCGGCCCGTCACCCGGCCGTCCGGAGAACGGGCCGCCGCCCATCCAGCCGCCGCTGCCCGGACCGCCGTGCCGCCCGCCGCCCGCGGCACCGGCGCCCGCGTCACCCGTGTCGCCCGTGTCGCCCCGATCCCCGGCACCGCCGTCCCACGGCCCACCGCCGCCGGACGGAGAACGCCCCGTGCCACCGTCGCCGGAGGGGGGCTGCCCGGGGCCCGCGCGCGCCGCGGAGGCCGGACCCGGGCTGCCGTTCACCGTGGAGAGGGGCCCCGGACCGCCCCTGGACCGGGCGGGCCCCCCGGGTGCGGCTCCTGCCTGCCCGGCGCCCGCGTCCCACGGCGGCACCCCACCGCCCGGCGGCGAGGTGCCTCCCTGCGGCGGGCGCCGACGCGTGACGGGGTCCTCTTCGGGTGGCTCGTCGGGGCCCGGCGGCGGTTCGTTGCTCATGGCCCGAGTCGACCGCGAACGCCACGGCTCCGCACTCGGCGGGCCGCCGTCCGGATGACCGTGCACCGCGCCGGCGCACTGCGGCCGGGCCGGGAGCGCCCCGGGCCGGGACCGTGGGGGCCGGGACCGTGCGGGGCCGGGACCGTGCGGGGCCGGCACTCGGGATCCACGAGACGGGCGCGCCCGCAGGTGCCTGGGCACCCTGAGCCGCCGCGGCCCCGCGCCCTGGGGGTGCCGCGGGGCCGGGTCAGGCCGACACGAACGTACGGGCCGCCTTGTCGTGCCAGCACTGCCGCCAGGGCCGGTCGAACACGCACCACAGCACACCGACGACGCCGACCACCAGCAGCCCGGACACGCTGTAGAGCAGCCAGCGGCGCAGGGCCGCACCGAACGACGGCGGCTCGTGCCCCTCGATGTGCCGCACCGTGAGGCCGCAGAGCTTCTTGCCGAGGGTGCGGCCCCAGCGGGCGGTCGGCACGGCTTCGTAGAGCGCGCCGAAGACCAGCAGGACGGCGAGCACGATGCCCAGGGAGGTGGCCGTGGTGCCGTCGAGCAGCCAGACGGTGACGGTCTCGCCGGACAGCTTGGCCGCGTCGATCTTGTCGTGGATGTGATCGGCCGCCCGGGACCCGAGCGGCACGGCGGCCACGGCGGTGACGGCGCCGAGCACGACCGTGTCGATCAGGCGTGCGGCGAAGCGTTTCCCGAGCGCGGCGGGCCGGATCGCGGCCTGGGCCTGCGCGGCGGCCAGGAACGGATCGCTGGTCGGCGGCTTCCACGGCACCACGGGTTGGTCGCCGCCCGCCGGGGCCGGTCCGGCCTGCTGCGGGGCCGGGTGCCCGGCCCCCGGGGCCTGGGGCCACGGCTCGGCGGGGCCCGCACCCGGCTGCTGCGGCAGATAGGGCACGGTCCCGGGGGCGGCCGGCACCCCGGCGACCGTGGGGCCGCTGGTGCCGGCGGTCTGCGGGCCCTGCGGGGCGCCGAACCGCCCCGGTGCCCGGCCGCCGGGGCCGGGCGGCGTCTGCTGCCCCGGGGCGCCGGCCGGGTCGGCCGTGTCGGGGCCGGCACCCGGGCGCACGGCGCGGATGGCGACCGTACCGGTCTCCACGGGACCGCCCTGCGGCGTGCCCTGCTCCGGTGCCGAGGGGCCGCGGCCGGCGTCGGGGCGGCGGAAGACAACGGTGCCTTCGGGGTTGCCGCCGCCCTGGGCCTGCTCGCCGCCCGCCGGGCCCACGGCGGCGGCGTCCTGCCGCGCGGCCCGGATCTGCATGGTGCCGTCCCGCCGCCCGCCGCCCTGCTCGCCCTGCGCGGGCCCCGGGGTGTGCGGCGCCCGGGGGTCGACGCGGGGGTCGGCGCCCGCGGGGGCGCCCCAGGACACCCGGCGGTCCTTGTCGCCGCCGAAGCCGGACTGCCGGGAGGCGTCCGCCTGCCATGCGGACGCCGGCTCCGGCCTGCTGCCGTGCTCCACCTGCCGGCCGGACGTGCCCTGCTCGCCCGGGCCGTCGGCCGGCTCGCCGCTCCCTGCGGCCGGGCCCGCACCGGGCGCCGCGCCGCGGGCCGCGGCGCCCTCCTCCCGGTCCTGCACGTCCGGGCCGGTCTGCTCGGGGATGCCGGGGTGCTGCGCGGCGGCGGTCCCGCCCTGGTCCACGGCGCCCGGCTGCTGCGCCAGGCCGGCCCCGGCGGCGGACTCCGGGTGGTCCGCGGCACCCTGCTGCTCCGGGATGGCCGGGTGTTCGGGAGCGCCCTGGGTCTGCTGCGGGATGCCGGAGGGCGGCTCCTCGTCGAAGAAGACGGGACCCGTCTCCTCCACGGACGCCGACGCCGGTGCGGCCCCCGGCGGGAGCGGCAGGGTCTCGCCGGCGGCGGGGGCCGGGCGGCTCGTGCCCGGCACCCAGGCGGCACCGTTCCAGTACCGGACGTACCCGGGAATGGACGGGTCCGGGTAGTAGCCCTCGCGGGGCCTGTCGTCGCCGGGGGCCGGGGTTGGGGCGCTCATGTCCGTCGTCCCGTATCTGCTCGGGGATTCTGTGGGGGTCCACATCTATCAGACCTGCGCACGCGGCCGGGCCCGTGTGGCCGCACGGACCACTTTCCGGGTACCCGCGGCCCCTCGTACCGCCCTGACGGGCCCTCACGGGCGGCGGCGCGGGGCCGTGCAGGGGGTGCGGAGCGCCTGCGGTGCGCCGGGTGGCGCGCACTTGTGCCTGCACTGAGCAGAATTCTTCTCCGAACCCGCGTAATGCTCGCGCCCTTACGCGCTCTGTGAGTGTGCGGACCCGTTCCCGGGTGCCCCCGCACCAGGCGTGGCCGGTCGCCGCCGGCCCGGACCCACAGGAGAGGAAGGCCACGACATGCACACCGTGGTGGAGCGCGAACTGAAGCTGAGTCTGGTCCTGTCGCCCGAACGCAGCATTCCGGTACCGGCGCTGTTCACCTACCGCACCGACGACCCGTACGCCGTCCACGTCACCTTCCACACCGACACGGAACACCCGGTGCGCTGGACGTTCGCGCGCGAACTGCTGGTCGAAGGGGTGTTCAGGCCGTGCGGGTACGGGGACGTGCGGGTCTGGCCGACGAAGGTGAACGGGCGGCGGGTCGTCCTGCTCGCGCTCAGCTCGCCGAACGGCGACGCCCTGCTGGAGGCCCCCGCGGACGTGGTGTCCGTCTGGCTGGAGGGCACCCTGCGGGAGGTCGCGCCGGGCGCCGAGGGCGAGCGGCTCGGCATCGACAGCGGCCTCGCCGAACTGCTCGCACCCGCCGCGGCCGACGACGTGCGGGTGGCCGAGCCCTGGCCCTCGGACGACACCGGGGACGGTGAGTGAGCGACCGGGCGGGGGACACCGCGCGCCCGGTGCGCCACGTACGCCGGGGGGCCGCGGGATCGGGTCAGAACAGCTTGCCGGGGTTGAGGATGCCGTACGGGTCGAAGGTCTTCTTGATCGCGCGCTGCATTTCGAGGCCGACCGGACCGATCTCGCGGGCCAGCCACTCCTTCTTCAGCACGCCGACGCCGTGTTCGCCGGTGATGGTGCCGCCGAGTTCCAGGCCGAGGCCCATGATCTCGTCGAAGGACGCGCGGGCCCGGCGGGACTCGTCGGGGTCCGAGGCGTCGAAGCAGACGGTGGGGTGGGTGTTGCCGTCTCCGGCGTGCGCGATGACACCGATGGTGAGCCGGTGCCTGTCGGCGATGCGTTCGATGCCCTCGATCAGCGCGCCGAGCCGTGAGCGGGGCACGCACACGTCGTCGATCATCGTGGTGCCCTTGACCGCCTCCAGTGCCGTGAGCGAGAGGCGCCGCGCCTGGAGGAGGAGTTCGGACTCCGCGAGGTCGTCGGCCGGTACGACCTGGCCGGCGCCCGCGGCCTCGCAGAGCGCGCCGAGCGCCGCGAGGTCGGCGGTGGGCTCGGGGGTGTCGAAGGCGGCCAGCAGCAGGGCCTCCGTGCTCTCCGGAAGGCCCATGCCCGCCATGGCGTTGACGGCCCGCAGGGTCGTGCGGTCCATCAGTTCGAGCAGCGAGGGGACGTGGCCCCGGGCCATGATCCGGCAGACCGCGTCGCACGCCTCGGCCGCCGAGCCGAACTCCGCGGCCAGCACGAGCTGGGCGGGCGGCTGCGGCTTGAGGGCGAGCACGGCACGCACCACGACACCGAGGCTGCCCTCGGAGCCGACGATCAGACGGGTCAGGTCGTAGCCGGCGACGCCCTTGGCGGTGCGGCGTCCCGTGCTCATCAACCGCCCGTCGGCGAGCACCACGTCGAGCCCGAGCACGTACTCGGCCGTGACCCCGTACTTGACGCAGCACAGCCCGCCGGACGCGGTGCCGATGTTTCCGCCGATGGTGCACATCTCCCAGCTCGAGGGGTCCGGCGGGTAGTACAGGCCCTGTTCGCCGACGGCCTTCGACAGGGTGGCGTTGACGACACCGGGCTCGACGACGGCGATCCGGTCGACGGGGTCGATCTCCAGGATGCGGTCCATCTTGACGAGGGACAGCACGATGCAGCCGTCGCTGGCGTTGGCCGCGCCGGACAGACCGGTGCGCGCGCCCTGCGGCACCACGGGCACGCGCAGCTCGTGCGCGGTGCGCAGGGTGTGCTGGACGTGTTCCACGGTACGCGGCAGGACCACGGCGGCCGGCCGGCCCGCCTCGCAGAAACTGGCCATGTCATGGGAGTAGGAGGCCGTCACGTCGGGGTCGGTGAGGACGGCTTCCTCGGGGAGACCTGAGCGGAGTCGTTCGACGAGAGTGGGGCTCATGATCCGAGCGTCGCACCCGGGGCCATCGGTGTGAACCCCGTCTGCGCCGCCGTACGCGTGCCGGGCGGGATCGGCACGGGGCCGCACAGTGTCGGCCATGGAGAACGAACCGGAGCGGTCCCGCCCCGCGGAACCGGGGCACGCGGTGCGCCCGCCCGGCGGGAGGCAGGCGCCGGCGGGGCGTGCGGGTGCCCGGTGGGCGGCGCCGGTGGTGCGGGTGCTGCGGGCGCGGTGGCGGCGGACCGGCGGACCGTGGGCGGCGGACGCGCTGGGCTGGGCGCTGCACCGGGCGGGACGGGACGCCCAGGCCGAGGACCTGACCCGCGCGGCTACCGGCGGCGGGCCGCGCAGCGCCCTGTTCCTCTACCACCGCGCGGAGATCGAACGGGCCCTGGGCGAGGCGGCGCCGGCCCGCCGCCGGGTGCGTGCGGCGCTGCGCGTCAACCCGTACTTCTCGCCCCTGGGCGCGCCTCGCGCCCGGCGGTTGCTGGCCGCGCTCGGCGAGCCCCCGGACCAGGGACCGCCGCGCTGAGCCCCGGACCGGGCCGCCGGCCCGCGGGCGCCCCACCGTCCGACGGGTGGTGGCCGCCGGGCTCGGAGTTCGCCGGGCGCGAAGTGGTGGCTACAGGTTGCCGCGCAGGTCCTGCTCCCGCTCGATCGCCTCGAAGAGGGCCTTGAAGTTGCCCTTGCCGAAGCCCATCGAGCCGTGCCGTTCGATGATCTCGAAGAACACCGTCGGCCGGTCCTGGACGGGCTTGGTGAAGATCTGGAGCAGGTACCCGTCCTCGTCGCGGTCGGCGAGGATCTTCAGCTCGCGCAGCGTCTCGATCGGCACCCGGGTGTCGCCGACCCACTCCCCGAGGGTGTCGTAGTAGGAGTCGGGGGTGTCCAGGAAGCCGACGCCCGCGGCGCGCATCGTCCGGACCGTCTGGACGATGTCGTTGGTGGCGAGCGCGATGTGCTGGACGCCTGCCCCGCCGTAGAACTCCAGGTACTCGTCGATCTGCGACTTCTTCCTGGCGACCGCGGGTTCGTTGATGGGGAACTTCACCTTGAGGGTGCCGTCCGCGACCACCTTCGACATCAGCGCGCTGTACTCGGTCGCGATGTCGTCGCCGACGAACTCCTTCATGTTGGTGAAGCCCATGACGTCGTTGTAGAACGCGACCCACTCGTTCATGCGGCCCAGTTCCACATTGCCGACGCAGTGGTCGATGGCCTGGAAGGTGCGGCGCGCCGGCGGCTCGGTGAGCGGGGCGGCCGCGGTGTAGCCGGGCAGGTAGGGGCCCTCGTAGCGGGTGCGCTCGACCAGGGTGTGGCGGGTGCTGCCGTAGGTGGCGATCGCGGCGAGCACCACGGTGCCGTGCTCGTCCGTCACCTCGTACGGCTCGGCGAGGCCGCGGGCGCCGTGCGCGGTGGCGTAGGCGTAGGCGGCGCGGGCGTCGGGCACCTCGATGGCGAGGTCGACGACCCCGTCGCCGTGCTCGGCCACGTGGGAGGCGAGGAACCGGCCCCACTCGGTGGCGGGCTTGATGACGGAGAGGAGGACGAACCGCGCGGAGCCGTTCTCCAGGACGTAGCCGGCCGTCTCGCGGCTGCCGGTCTCGGGTCCTGCGTAGGCGACGAGGCGCATACCGAAGGCGGACGAGTAGTAGTGCGCGGCCTGCTTGGCGTTGCCCACGGCGAAGACGACGGCGTCCATGCCCTTCACCGGGAAGGGGTCGGCCTGCCGGGCGGTGTCGGGGGTGCGGGTGTGCGCTGGGGTGTGCGCTGATGTCGCTGCCATGGGGTCAGGTTCTCGCCGTTCCACAAGGTGCGCAACAGATCGCGAATTGACTGTGCAATATGCAGAGTGATACGCCAAGATGGCCGGACGATCTGTACAGGATGACCACACCGATCACCGTCCCGGAGGACACCTTGGCCATCGATCGTCTGGACGGCAGGCTGCTGGTGCTGCTGGCACGCGAGCCCCGGATCGGCGTGCTGGAGGCGTCCCGGCGGCTCGGCGTCGCGCGCGGCACGGTACAGGCCCGCCTCGACCGCCTCCGGGAGCACGGCGTGATCCGCGGCTTCGGCCCCGAGGTGGACCCGGCCGCGCTGGGCTACCCGGTCACGGCCTTCGCGACGCTGCAGATCCGGCAGGGCCAGGGCGCGGACGTCCGCGCGCACCTGGCCACCGTTCCCGAGGTGCTCGAACTGCACACCACCACCGGCAGCGGCGACATGCTCTGCCGCCTGGTGGCCCGGTCCAACGCCGATCTGCAACGGGTGATCGACCGGGTGGTGGGCTTCGACGGGATCGTGCGGGCGTCCACCGCCATCGTCATGGAGAACCCGGTACCGCTGCGGATCATCCCGCTGGTGGAGCAGGCGGCCCAGGAACCCTGAGGACACCCGCGCGGGGCGTGCGGGACGCGGAGGACGTGCGGGACGCGGAGGACGTGCAGGGCGAGCCGGGGTGTCCGGTGCCGCGGCCCGCGCCGGACCGGTCCCCGTGGGCCGGTGCCTGTGGGCCCCTGCGTGCCGGTCCCTGTGGGCCCCTGCGTGCCGGCCCCGGGGTGGCCCGGGCGGCCCGGACGCGCGGTCCTCAGCAACTCGGCACGGAGCCCCCGGACTTCAGCGCCCGCAGCGCCTGGACCGCGCCCTTCAAGGTGGACACCGGCACCAGTCGCAGGCCCTTGGGCAGTTCGGCGCGCGCGTCCGAGCACTCCGCCTCCGGCACCAGGAAGACGGTGGCGCCGTCCCGCCGGGCCGCCTGCGTCTTCAGCGCCACCCCGCCGACGGCCCCGACCGAGCCGCGCGAGGTGATCGTCCCGGTGCCGGCGACGACCCGGCCGCCGGTCAGGTCGCCCCCCTTGCCGTCGCCGGCCAGCTTGTCCACGATGCCCAGCGAGAACAGCAGCCCGGCGCTGGGTCCTCCCACGTTGGCGAGCCGCAGCCGCACATGCACCTCGGAGGGGCTCCTGCCGAGGTAGGCGAGCGCCGCGGCGGTCGCGGTGTTCTGCGACTTCCGCATCTCCTCGGTGTTGCGCCGCTCGATCTCCCTGGTGTTCCCGCCGCCCGGGTAGACCGAGTCGCGCGGCATCACAGCCTGGTCGGTGCGGAACCAGCCGTCGACCACATCACCGAGGTACACGTCCTGGGCGGGGCCCGTCGCCGCGATCGTGGTCATCCGCAGTTGCCCGCTGGTGCGGCGCGTGGGCACCCCGGTGACCGTCACGACCTGGGCGCCCTTGTAGGTGCCCAGCACGTTCGCGGTGAGCCCGGGCACCGCCACGGAGAACGGCAGCGGCGCGAGGACGGCGGCGGCGATCAGCCCGACCAGCGGTACACCACAGACAACGAGGGCCTTGCCCCGACGCAGACGAAACACGCCACCCAATCTAGCCTCTCGCCGGGGAGCGGTATCACCGCGTGGTGCGCGGGAGCGGCCGGCGGGCGGTACGGGCGCGGGCGGCGCAGGCGCGGGCGCGGGGTCCGGCGGGGCGCGCACCGCCGACCGGGCCCCGGCGGCACGGGTCGAACGGTCAGCGCAGCGCCTCCGCCACCTCGCGGGCCGCGTGCACCACGCGGGCGCCGATCTCCTCCGGTACGCATTCCGAGAGCATCACCACTCCCACGCTGCCCTCCACGCCGCTCACCCCGAGCAGCGGCGCCGCGGCGCCGCTGGCACCGGTCTCCAACTCGCCGTACGTCAGCGTGTACCCGGGGTCCGCGGCCATCCCCTGCCGCGCGGCCAGGATCGCCCGGCCCGCGGCCCCGCGGTCCAGCGGGTGCCTGAAACCGGTCCGGTACGCCACGTGGTAGTCGGTCCAGGTCGGCTCCACGACGGCCACCGCCAGCGCCTCGGTGCCGTCGACCAGGGTCAGGTGCGCGGTGGCGCCTATGTCCTCGGCGAGGGACCGCAGGGCGGGCAGCGCGGCCTCGCGCACCAGCGGGTGCACCTGGCGTCCGAGCCGCAGCACCCCGAGTCCCACCCGGGCCCGGCCGCCCAGGTCGCGGCGGACGAGGGCGTGCTGTTCGAGGGTGGCGAGCAGCCGGTAGACGACGGTGCGGTTCACGCCGAGCCTGGTGGACAGCTCGGTGACGGTCAGGCCGTGGTCGGTGTCGGCGAGCAGCTTGAGGACCCTGAGGCCCCGGTCGAGCGTCTGGGAGGTCTCCGCGGTCACGACGCCCACTCCTTCGGTGGTGAGGGTCGACGGCCCCGTGCGTGGAGGGTGCGCCGCCGGTCCCGTCGGCGACGCGCTACAGAGGCCGCCGGTCGGTCAGCGACCCGGGGGCTGTGCCGAGCTCCCGTACCGAGTCGCGCAGGCACCGGCTGCGCTCCGCGGCGGCGCTGCCACGGGGCGTGTGCGTAGCCGGACAGTAGCGACCCGGTTCGCTCAGCGGAAGACTCCGTCCAGAATCCGGGCAATGACCTGAACGGAGCGCCCGTAATTGCCCTGATACGTTCGGCGACCAGCTTCCGGCGGGCGCGCTCGGGCCCCTTCCGACGGCCGGTGGCCCTTCCGTCGACTCCCCGGGACAGGTGCGGGGAAGCGGACGGCGAACCACCACGAAACCACCGGGACGCCACCGGCCCGAGGGGCGGGTGCGGTCCGGCCCGAGGGGGCGGGCGCGGTCCGGCCCGAGGGCGGGCGCGCTCGCGCCGCGACCGAACGGACGGACTCGCCCCACGGCCCGGAGGGGCGGGTGCGCTCGCGCCGCCGGCCGAGCAGGGGCACGGGCGGTCGGATCCGGCGCCACCGGACGCCGCCCCCGCTGCCCCGCGGCCCGGGGCGCCGAGACCCCGGGGCACCACGGCCCCGCGGCCCGGTGCACCGGGAGACCCGGGACGCCGGGGCACCGGGGGGCCTCCGGACGCCGGGGCACCGGGAGACCCCGGTACCGCTCACCGCATCCGCGTGGCCCACTCCTGGATCTTGGCTATCCGCTGCCGGATCTGCCCCGCGGTGGCCTCCGCGCTCGGCGGCCCCCCGCACACCCGGCGCAACTCGGTGTGGACCACGCCGTGCGGCTTCCCGCTCTGGTGGACGTAGGCGCCGACCAGCGTGTTGAGCTGCTTGCGCAGCTCCATCAGCTCCTTGTGGCTGACCACGGGCCGCCGCTCGGCGGGGAGTTCGAGGAGGTCGGCCTCGTCGTCGGGACGCTTCCTGCTGTGCGCGATCTGCCGTGCCTGCCGCTTCTGGAGCAGCATCTGCACCTGGTCGGGCTCCAGCAGGCCGGGGATGCCGAGGTAGTCCTGCTCCTCCTCGCTGCCGGGGTGCGCCTGCATGCCGAACTCGGCGCCGTCGTAGAGCACCCGGTCGAAGACCGCGTCGGACTCCAGGGCCTCGAAGGGCAGCGCCTCCTGCTCACCGGTGTCCTCGTCCTGTTCGCGGTTGGCCTCGGCCATCTCCTTCTCGGACTCCGCGTACGGGTCCTCGTCCCCGCCGTCCTTCTTCGGCTTGTCGAGGACGTGGTCGCGTTCGACCTCCATCTCGTTGGCGAAGCCGAGCAGGTCCGGAATGGTGGGCAGGAACACGGAGGCCGTCTCGCCGCGCCGCCTGGAGCGCACGAAACGGCCCACCGCCTGCGCGAAGAAGAGCGGCGTGGAGATGGTGGTGGCGTAGACGCCGACCGCGAGCCGCGGTACGTCGACGCCCTCCGACACCATCCGCACGGCCACCATCCAGCGGTCGTCGCCGGCGCTGAAGTCGTCGATGCGGCCCGAGGCCCCGGTGTCGTCGGAGAGCACGAGCGTGGCCCTCTCGCCGGTGACCTCGCGGAGCAGCTTCGCGTACGCCCGCGCCGAGTCCTGGTCGGAGGCGATGACGAGGCCGCCGGCGTCCGGGATGGCCTTGCGCACCTCGGTGAGCCGCCGGTCCGCGGCGCTGAGCACGTTCGGCATCCAGTCGCCGCGCGGGTCGAGCGCGGTGCGCCAGGCCTGGGAGACGGCGTCCTTGGTCATCGGCTCGCCGAGCCGCGCCGCGATCTCGTCGCCCGCCTTGGTGCGCCAGCGCATGTTGCCGCTGTAGCTGAGGAAGATCACCGGGCGCACCACGCCGTCGCTGAGGGCGCTGCCGTATCCGTACGTGTAGTCGGCCGCGGACCGCCGTATCCCGTCGTTGCCCTCCTCGTACACGACGAAGGGGATCGGGTTGGTGTCGGAGCGGAACGGGGTGCCGGTGAGGGCGAGCCGGCGGGTGGCGGGCTCGAAGGCCTCCAGGCACGCCTCGCCCCAGGACTTGGAGTCGCCGGCGTGGTGGATCTCGTCCAGGATGACCAGGGTCTTGCGCTGTTCCACGCGGTTGCGGTGCAGCATGGGCCGCACGCCCACGCCCGCGTAGGTGACCGCGACGCCGTGGTAGTCGCGGCTGAGCGGGCCCGCGCTGTACTCGGGGTCGAGCCTGATCCCGATCCGGGCGGCGGCCTCGGCCCACTGCTTCTTCAGGTGCTCGGTCGGCGCGACCACCGTCACCTGCTGCACGACGTGGTGGTGCAGCAGCCAGGAGGCGAGCGTCAGCGCGAACGTCGTCTTGCCGGCCCCCGGTGTCGCCACCGCCAGGAAGTCCCGCGGCTGCTCGTTGATGTACCGCTCCATCGCCCCCTGCTGCCAGGCACGCAGCCGCCCGGCCGTACCCCAGGGTGCGCGGCCGGGAAAGGCGGGGGACAGATGGTGGGAGGAAGAGGAGGAGGTGCTGGTAGTCACGGTCTCCGGTTCGGATCACTCGATCGGCCAGGTACGACAACCGGGCCACCTTATCGGGCGGCCCCCGCCGGGCCCGGCCCGAGGAGGCGGGCGGGGGCGGGGTGGGACGGAGGTCACAGTACGGCCGGCGGGCGTGCACGGGGCCGGTGGAGCGGGCGTCAGGACGGCCGCGGGCCGCGCTCCAGCAGGCGGGTGGTGACCCACATCCCGACCAGCGCGACGGCCGCCATCGGCAGGAACACCGCCGTGAAGGCGGCGGGATGGGAGGTGGTCGCGGTGGCGGCCGGGCCCGCGGCGGAGGAGGCCGTGGAGGCGACCGAGCCGCCACCGAGCGCGGCGAACGCGGCACCGCCCGCGGCGAGCAGCAGGGCGTTCGACAGCCCGTCGGAGATCTGCAGCGCCGCGGAGTTCGCGCCCGCCTCGTGCGGTGCGGACAGCTTGAGCAGCAGCACGCTGGTGGAGGAGATCACGAGTCCCATGCCGAGGCCGCCGACGCCCCAGGCGAGCGCGACGATCCAGACCGGCACGGCCTGGACGAGCACGCTGGGCACCATCACGATGGCGACGGCCTCCAGCAGCATCCCGCCCGTCATCAGCCGCTCCCGGTGCGGCTGGGCACGGGGCCTCGACTGGATCCAGCTACCCAGCGACCAGGTGGCTCCGCCCAGCGCCAGCGAGAGGCCGGCGAGGGTCGGCGACAGGCCGCGCTGGGTGACCAGCATCAGCGGGACGAAGGACTCCGCGGCGATGAAGGACCCGGCCGCAAGACCGCGCAGCAGTACGACGGAGGGCAGGCCCCGGGTCGCGCGGTAGGTGCCGCGCGGCAGCAGCCCGAGCACCGAAGGCACCAGCAGCGCGGCGCCCGCAACCAGCGGCAGCAGGGAGTGCCAGGCCGGGTCCTGGGCGGCGTACTGCACGAGCCCGGCCCCGAGCGAGACGCCCAGCGCGAGGCGGATCCGGCGGCGGTCCGGCGCAAAGCCCCCCTTGGCGGACCGGGCTGCGGGTGCGGCGGGGGCTGCGGGGCGTGCCGGGTCGGGGGACTCCGCCGCGCCCGGGGGCGGCACGAGGTCGGTGGACTCCGCCGCGCCGGTGGGCGGCGCGAGGTCGACGGACGCCGCTGCGCTGGTGGACGGCGCGAGGTCGACGGACGGCGCGGGGGCGGCGGGCGTGCGCGGGGAGCGGGTCGCGTCCGGTGGTCCGCCGGCGCGGCGCCGTATCTGCGGCAGGGCCAGCGCGAGCGGGAAGACCACCAGGAGCGGGATGCCGAGGAACACCCAGCGCCAGCCGAGCTGTTCGGTGACCGCGCCCGAGACGAGGGGCCCCACCAGCGCGGGCACCACCCAGCAGGCCGCGAAGGCCGCCATGATCGACGGTCGCAACCGCTCCGGGTAGGCCCGCCCCACGACCACGTACAGCGCCACGATCACCAGGCCGCCGCCCAGCCCCTGCACCGCCCTGCCCAGGATGAACAGCCACATCGAGCTCGCCGTGCCGGCCACCACGAGCCCGGCGGCGAAGGCCCCGATCCCGGTGCCGAGCGGCGCGAGCGGCCCCTGCCTGTCGGCCCACTGGCCGGCCAGGACCATCCCGAACAGGCTGGTCGTGAAGAACGCGGAGAAGGCGAAGGCGTAGAGCGTGACACCGTGCAGCTCGCGCGCCGCCACCGGCATCGCGGTACCGACGGCGGTCGCCTCGAAGGCGATCACCAGGACGACGGAGACGACGCCGAGGCTGAGCGCGAGGTACGGGCCGCTCAGCACACCGGGCGCCGGGTCCGCCCCGGCACGGGCACGGGGCGCGGCCCCGTGCCCGGCCGCTTCCCCGGCCCCGGCTCGGGCGCGGCCCCGGGTGCGAGCCTCGGACTGGGCCTCGGCTCCGGTGCCGCGGCCGGTCTCCGCGACGCCGGCCCCGGCATCGCGCGGTTCAAGGGCGCTCATGCGGTCAGCGTAAGGGGCGCCACGGACAACGGCCCCTGTCAGGAGCAGGAGTCCGCCTGGTCCTTTGGTCGTACGACAAGGGCACCGCGGCGGGGCGTACGACAGGACGCCGGGACCGGGACCGGGGCGGCACCGACGGCGGCACGGACGGCGCACAGCGGGTCGCCCCCAGCTCGCGCGCAGGCGACCCGCGCGCCGTCAGAGGCCGAACGCGCCGCCTGCGCAGCAGGGTTCGCGGCGCAGCACCCCGCTGACCCGGAGCCAGTCGACGCGGTCGCCGGCACGGCGCTCCGCGGCGGGGGCGAACGCCGCCAGCAGTTCCTCCTGGCGGTGCACCACACCGTCGCGCATCACCCAGGGCGTGCGCACCAGGTCGTCGAAGCGCCGGAACGGGTCGCCGTCGACCACCGTCAGATCGGCGAGCTTGCCCGGCTCCAGGGTGCCGAGGTCGTCGCCTGCGCCGAAGAGCCGCGCGGGTACCGCCGTCGCCAGGCGGAGCACCTGCGCGACGGACAGCCCGCCGTAGCGGTGCAGCACGCGCAGCGCCAGGTGCAGATGGAGGCCGAAGGGCGTCAGCGGGGCGTCGGTGCCCAGGGCGAGCGTGCCTCCGCCGTCGAGGATGCGCCGGTAGAGGGCGACCTCCGACTCCATCGACCGCACCACGGCGGCGGACGGCGGTTGCGCCGCGTTCTCCTCGACGAGGGCGACGTCCCAGGGCGGCATGAGCCTGGTGACCCGGGGATCGCGTGCGAGGGCCGGGTCGTGACCGAGCAGCGCCAGCGCGCTGAACGGTGTGATGACCATCTTGAAGTCGCCGCCCCCGTACGTCTCGCGGACGTCCTGGTAGGCGTGGCCCGTCGGGGTGTGGCCGCGGCCGTACTCCGAGCGCTGGCTGGCCCGCCAGTGGGTGGTCAGGTCCTGGCCCAGGCCGACGCCCGGTGACAGCAGATGGCTCCCGGTCGGGACACCGAGCAGGTCGTGGGCGGCCCTGGTCGCCTCGGCCATGATCCAGGCGGGGGCGCGCACATAGGTCTTGACGAAGTCGTAGTCGAGGGCGACCGCACGTTGCAGGGTGCGCCGGACACCGTCGCGGGTGCGGTGGGCCCGGCCCATGCTGTACGAGACCCTGCTGCCGTCGATCAGCTCGCCCGTGCTGAACAGCCGGGGCCCGGCGAGCCGGCCCGCGGCCACGGACTCCCGGATCCGGACGCCCTCGTGCGCGAAGCCGCCGAGCGAGACGTTGCTGGTGACGCCGTAGGCCAGCATCAGCGTCGTCTGCCTGCCGCCGTAGGTGTACTGCCAGGGGTGGGTGTGGGCGTCCCACAGGCCCGGGACGACCGTGGCCGCGGACGCGTCGACCAGCTTCTCGCCCGTTCGGCCGGCCCCGGCCCTGTGGGGCTCCACGGCGACGATGCGGCGGCCCGCGACGACCACGTCGACGTCCGTGCGGACCTCCTCCCCGGTGCCGTCCCACAGCCGTCCCGCGTGCACCCGCGTGATGTCCCGGCGCGGGGACGCGGCACGGGCGTACCGGATCGGCACGTCGACGGTGCGCGCCCCGGAACCGTCCCGGGCCACCAGCCGCAGCCGGCCGGACGACTCGTAGAGCAGGTGCCGCGAGTCCCCGGACCAGGAGGGGTGGTCCGCCGCCTCGTCCGTGATCCGCACCGGCGCCCCGGCGGGTGCGCCCCGCGGCGACACGGGCATCACCCACAGGGCGGACTCCATCACGAACGCCATGGCCGACCCGTCCGGGGACCAGACCGGGCCCGAGTTGCCCCGGTCGGACAGCGAAGCGTGCGGCATCGGCTGGTGGACCGACGCCTCCCCGGTGGCGGTGTCCACCACCCGGATGACGTTGTACCCCTCCCGGAACCGCTGGTTGAGGCGGTTGCGGTCACTGAACGCGATACGCCGCCCGTCGGGCGACCAGCTCGGCCGCCCGGGCAGGCCGTTTCCGCCCAGCGGCGCCAGCAGCGTCCGCTCCTCGCCGGTGGCCAGGTCCCTGATGACGAGGTCGCCCGTGGTGTCGTGGCAGGCCAGTCGGGTGCCGTCCGGCGAGAGGACCGGGTTGTAGCGGCCGCCGCCCGCCAGCACCTCGTCCGTGCCGTCGTGCAGCCAGTGGCGGCGGACGCTCGTCAGACCGTCCCCGCCCGGGCCGCCGTCGTACGCGTACAGCAGGCTGCGGCCGTCCGGGGCCCAGGACGGCGTCTGGACCTACGTGGTGGCGGTCGCCCGCACCAGCGCACGGGGGCGGCCGCCGATCGGCAGCACCCACAGGGCGTCGAGGGCGGCGAACGCGACGGAGCGGCCGTCGGGCGAGAGCACGGGCAGGTGCACGCCGCGCACCGGGCGCGGTGCCGTGGAGTCGAAGTCGTACCGCTTTGCGCGGTAGTGCGGCCGGGGCACCTCCAGCGACGCGGTGAACGGGATCGTCTCGGGCTTCGACGCGCCGGCCGCCCCGCCGGGGCGGCGCGCCCGCAGCCGGCCGTCGGCGACGTAGAGGAGCGTGCCGTCGGCCGTCCAGCACGGCGGCAGGGGCGAGACGTCCTCGCCGTCGGTGACCGGCACGCCGTCGACCACCAGCGTGGCGGTGGCCGGGTTCACCGGGTAGACGCCGTCGTCGACGTGGACGTAGGCGATCCGGCCGTCCGCGTGCACGGCGGGACCCGAGAGGGTGCCGCTGTCCACGGTCCTCTCCACCGTCACCGGGCCCCCGCCGGCCGGCACCGACGCAAGCTCCCGGCCGCCCCGGGCACCGGCCCGGACGAACAGCACCTTGCCGCCGCCGGGGTGCCAGGCGGGGTCGTAGTCCTCCACGCCGTCGTCGTCGGTGAGCCGCACCAGCTCCCCGCTGCGCACGTCCACCGTCCAGATGCGGTACCGCGAGCCGGTCGCGGGGTCTCCGCCGCGCTCCGAGGCGAACGCGAGGCGCCGTCCGTCCGGGGACCACGAGACACCGCGGTCGTCCCACGGGCCGGAGGTCAGCCGGCGCAGCCCGGAGCCGTCCGGTGCCATCGTCCAGAGGTGGAAGCCGCCGTCCCGGTAGGCGCAGACGGCGACCAGGGAGCCGTCGGGCGACCAGGCGAGCCGGGCCGGGTCGAGGTCCGGGCCGGTCAGCGCGGTGGCCGTGCCGCCGGTGCGCGGCAGCGACCACAGCACGCCCTGCACCTCGGCGATCAGGCGGTCGCCGGTCGGCGAGACGGCCAGGGAGGCGTTGGTGCCCTGCCGGAAGGTGAGGGTGCGGGTGGCGCCGGCCGTCCGGGGCGGTGGGGCCGGTGCGGCCGGCGCGCTCGGCGCCCCGCCGGACCCGCTGCCCGCTCCATCCGCCGGCCGCCGGTCCACGGGCAGCGGCAGAGCGGCCGCACCCGCACCGGCCAGTCCCGCCTTGAGCAGTCCTCTGCGCGGTAAGCCACGTAAGCCACTTGGGTCACTTGGGTCGCTTGGATCGCTTGGGTCACTTGGATCGCTTAAGCCTTTGATGAACGGGTTCATGGCGGAACGATACGGAGGTACCGGTCTCCTGGGGCGTGGACAAACCCGTACCTGACCGACTGAGTGAGGACGGTGGCGGCGGTGGCGGTGATGGTGCGCGCCGCGCGCACGGAGAGGCGGGCGCACCTTCGCCCTCCCCGCCCTTTCCGTCCCCGCCCCCACGGTCCCACTCCCCCGTGCCCCGCTCGTCCCGCCCCCGCTCGCGTGTGAACGCCGTATGGCAGTCGCATTGCAGGCCGCGCCGGGGACTTGAGGGGCCGACGGGGCGGCCGTAGCGTCTGACACGCCGAAGGACACGGCCGTGTGCCCGAGTGGCTCAGGGACTCGTCTGCAAAGCGAGTTACGCGGGTTCGATTCCCGCCACGGCCTCTGGCGCCCGGCACGGGCCGTCACGGGGACGGCACCGCATGGACGGCGCCGTTGCGCCTGTCGGCCGGTAGGCGCACAAGAACCGGCCGGGCGGGCGCGCGAGGCGCACACCCGCCACCGGGTCGGCGACCGGGTACCGGGCATCAGGACGGACCCCGTGGGCCGCCGGCTTCCGGACGGCGAGGACACCGTTCTTCCGCCGCCGCAGCGATGGCGGCCCCGGGGTCGCGGGGCCCGGCCGCTTCAAGGGCCCGCTTCGAGAGCCCGCTTCGAGGATGTGACGCCCTTGCGGGCGGTGCGGTGCCGACAGACGGCTGCGGCGTCGCCGAGGAGCCGGCGCGACCGGGCGCAGCCGTCGGCGCCGGCGTCCTCGGCCGCGGCCGGCTCACTGCGTGGTGGGTGGTGCGGCGGCCTCAGGAGGGCAGGGTCCACCTCTGGTTGTCCGCCCCGGTGCACGACCACAGTTGCAGCCGGGTGCCGTTGGCGGAACTGGGCCCGGTGGCGTCGAGGCACTTGCCCGACTGCGGGTTGACCAGGGAGCCGTTCGCGCCCGGCTGCCAGACCTGCGAGCCGGTCCCGTTGCAGTCGTAGAGCTGCACCAGTGTGCCGTTGGCGGTGCCCGCCGCGCTCACGTCCATGCACTTGCCGAGCGCGCTGAGCGTACCGGCGCCGCCCACGGTCCAGTTCTGCGCATTGCTGCCGTTGCAGTCGTAGAGCTGCACCGCCGTGCCGTTGGCGGCGTTGGCGCCGGCGACGTCCACGCACTTGCCGCCGTATCCGTGGATGGGACCGGTGGCCGTCCCGGACGGGGGCACCGAGCCGGGCTGCCCGGCCGCCCACTTCATCTCCTGGAGGAGGAGCTGGTTCTGCTGGGCGCTCGCGAACGTCGACGACAGCGTGGTGTTGGTCGCGTAGTCCATGGCATTGTGGCCGAAGTTGTTGTAGACCATCTTGTAGTTGCGGTTGGACCATATGATCGGGTAGTAGCCGCTGTACCACGTCTGGTTGGGATCGGTGCCGATCGGGAAGGTGGACGGGTCCATCGACGCCAGGATGTCGATGTCCGGGTTCTGCCGCAGGTCGTTCTGCCAGCTATACCACTCGCTGACCGAGGACCCGAAGGTGGCCGGCAGGCCCGCGGTCGCCGGGTGGCCGGTGTCCTCGACCCTCAGCGTCTCCGAGGTCGGCCCCCAGGTGTTGCTGCGGAACGTGCCGGTGCCCAGGAACGTGTTGTGGTACCAGGGCCAGTCACTCGTGTCGTCGTTGTACGCCGAGACGTGGAAGCCGACGAAGCCGCCGCCGTTCGCCATGTACGTCTGGAAGGCGGACTGCTGCGACGCGGTGTGCGGGTAGTTGTCCAGGAACATCACCACCTGGTAGTTGGCCAGGTTCGCGGTGTTGAGCTTGCTCCAGTCCGTGGTCGAGGTGTACGTGAACCCGTTCTGCGCGCCGGCCTGCGGGAACCACGCGTTGGCCTCGTGGTCGAAGCTGATGTGCGCGGCGTCGTAGGTGCCGTCGTAGAAGGCGAGCACCTTGAAGGAGGTGGCGGCCTGGGCGCTGTGCGCGGGTCCGGCCTGGACGCCGAGCACCACGGCGACCAGTGCCAGGAGTCTCAGCAGTGTCCAGCGCAAGGGGACTTCGGTGCGCGATCTGATCATGCGGGGGGCCTTCCGTGTGCGCGACCGTTGGGGGACGTACGCCTGCACGCGGCATTCAAAGGTCTAGATGATGTACATGTCAATGTGTTGGTCTAAACCAAGTAGGCCCTCCAGCGGGGCAGATGACGCCGACCGTTCCGCCCGGCGGCGACCGCTTCCCCAGCCGGCCGGACCCGCGGAGTCCGCCGCGCTCCCCGCCGATCAGTCGTGGCCGCTGTTCCGGCGCGGGCGGCACGGGCCCCGCGGCCGCGTCGTTTCCGGGCGTTGGACCGGGCTCAGGCGCCGGCGCGCGGGTACACGCCGTACGTCCGGCCGATCCCGATGTAGACGGCAGTGCGCCGCTCGGTGGCCATGACCGCGTCGAACTCGTCCCAGTCGGGGTGCTCGCCCCCGCCGGCGGCGCGGTAGATCTCGCGGAGCAGGCCGGGAACGTCCTCGGCGGGCACACCGGGGTGGGGGTCGTCGGGACCGACGAGCGACGCGTCGCCCTCGACGGACAGCCACCGGGGCCCGTCGCGGAAGACCACGACGGCGCGCGGATCCCGCCGAAGGTGCCGCACCTTGACCGCACCGCCAACGGCCACCAGCCCGATCGCGGGCTCCCCGGTGACGGGGTGCACGGTCGGCCCGGCGTTCACCACGGTGGAATGGGGCACGCCCGAGGCCCGGATCGTGCTCACGACGGCAAGTCCCCCGCAGGCCGCCACCAGCCTCCGGACCACCGCCGCCACACCGTCGTCCACTCGCCGCTCCATCCGAGCCCTCCTCACACGTGTCCCACCGGCCATCGTGCCGCGTCCGGGGGACGATGTCGCCGCCCCACGCGGGAACACCTCGGATCCGCGGGCACCAGGGGCCGGCCCGGGCGTGTCCGGCCCGACCGAGCGGCACGCGACGGACGGACGGGACGGGACACCGTTCAGCCCCTTTGAGACAACGTGGAGCACACGAGGTCCCGCCGCCTGCCCGCCATGGCCCGGCGGGGACGGGCGGAGGCCGTCAGCCGTGGCCGGCGCCACGAGTGACAATCGGCCTCGCCGCCCACCGGGTGAGTGGCGTGCGGCGGAACCGGTGGGAAAGAATCGCCGCGGACGAGCCAAGAGGACTCCCCGGCAGTGGAGTCGGGAGCCGAACGCCGCGGCGCGCTGACCGGTTGGCACCGTGCACGCTTCCCTCCCGGGGACGGTCCTCGTCGGGCGCCCGGGGAACACGGGGAGGGGTGCGCAGCATGGCGTGGGAAGAATGGGAACAGCTCAGGTCGCAGGCCGCCGAGCGCCGGTCGACGCACACGCAGCTCGACCACGTGGACACCGGCGGCGGCCACTCCGCGGGCCCCGGCCGGTACGGCGACCTCAAGGTGGGCCAGGACGATCTCGCCAAGATCGGCGAGCACGCCTTCACGCTGTACGACGACCTGTGGAAGAAGGGCCGCACAGCGGTCCCCAGCAGTGAGAAGGCCGCGGGGAACCTCGCCGGGGAGGGCTTCGCCCTGGGCAGCGGACTCAAGCACGTGGCGACCCGCTGGGACGAGCAGCTCGGCTCCCTCAGGGACGCGTGCGGGCACATCTCCCAGCACATGACCGTCACCAAGAAGATCCACGCGACCGACGACCACCTCGTCGGACGGCGGATGAGCAGCATCGACGCGCTGGACGCGGGCTTCGACGAGCGTGCCGGCGCACACGGCGGGCGAAACCCCGTGTACGGAGAACCGGGCAGGAAGGACGGCAGGGACGGCTGATGGACCTCGATGCGCTCCGCTTCGCCGACTTCACCCTCCTCGACGCTGCCGTCGAGGACTGGACGACGATGGTCCACGACCTCGACGGCCTGAGGAAGTCCGCGGACAGGGGCCTCAAAGGCGCGGCGGAAAAGGCCGACTGGGGCGGGTACAACGCCACCGTCTCGAAGGAGTTCATCCTCAAGACGGCCGGCGAGTTCTCGGACGCGCACACGCAGGCGACGTCGATCCGCAACGTGCTGCGGGACACCTGCGCGGAGTTGCGGGCCCACCAGAAGCAACTGACGGAGGCGATCGAGCGGGGCCGCAGGAAGAACCTGGCGGTCGTCCCCGCGGGCGACGGCGGATTCACCGTCACCATGAACGTGCACCCCGACCGGGCCCCGGCCGGGACGACGGTTCCCGATCACGACGAGGCCGACGTCACCTCCCTGCGTGACGAGGTCCAGAGGATCCTCGGTGCCGCGACGCACAGCGACGAGTCGGCCAAGGAGGTGCTTCAGGCCCTGGTCGACCAGAGCCACCTCGGCTTCTCGGACACCGCCTACCGCGACCGCGACGCGGGGGCAAGGGCACTCAAGGAGGCCGACGAGCTGGCCCGGCTCGCGAGGAGGGATCCCGGTGATCTCACGGTCGAGGAGTTCGACCGGCTGAGCGCCGGGCTCGGCAGGTACGGGCACGACGGAGTGTTCGCCGAGCGGTTCGCCACGGACCTCGGACCGCGCGGGACCCTCGCATTCTGGACGGGCATCACCGATCCGGGCCGGTGCCACCACCTGTCGCGAGAACGCCTCGACCGGTTCGACGAACTCCAGCGCAATCTGAGCCTCACTCTCGCCAGCGCCTCACAGAGCGATTCGGCGGCGATGGCCGGATGGAAACACGACATGATCGGCCTCGGCGAGACCCGCATCGGCAACCACGGCAGCGGGCCCACGGGTTTCCAGGTGATGAGCAACCTCATGCGTGTCGGCGATTACGACGACCGGTTCATGAAGGACTACGGCACACGGCTCATGGCCACCGAGCGCAAGCTCACGGACAACGGTGCACACCCCAACCTCACCTGGCAGTTCGGCGCCGCCGGCGGCCCCCATCAGTTCCTCAACCACATCGGCGGGGACAGCGGGGCTGATCCGTTGACGGGTTATCTGAAGGGTCTTTCCAACAGCCCGGATGCGGCCACGGACTTCTTCAACCAGCAGTACGTCTCGAAGGACGACCAGGCCAATCCCTTCGAGCGTGACACGGATGGCAACGGCAGGAAGGGGAAGGTATCACTCTCCAACTTCCAGTACCTCTTCGAGGAACGTGACTGGCCCCAGGAGGTGAACTCCCACGGCGAGGCCCTGCACACCGGGCAGAACAACATGGCATTGGCCCTGGAAGCCGCTACCACCGGGCACCCGGCAGGTGAGCTGCCCACGATGGACACCCCGGCCCACGACGAGGGTCGGACCAAGCTCTTCGAGAGCATCGTGTCCTCCGTCTCCGACGACGGCGAGCGCCTGACGAAGAACGGCTTCATGTCGGACAGCATGGGGCAGATCGCCTCCGAGTACCTTCCCGACATCAATCGCGCCCTTGCGGACGTGGACGAGCCCTCGGCCCACAGCAGCGTGGACGAGCAGGAGGCGTGGGACCGAACCCGGAAGCAGTACCCCATCGCGGGTTCCTTCGCTCAGATGAACCACCGCGACGTTGCGCGTTTCCTCTTCGCCATCGGCCAGAACCCAGAGGGGTACGCGGCCGTCGAGGTGGGCCAGCAGAGCTACATGAGCAAGTTGATGTACCACCACTTGGACCCCGGCCTGCCGGAGAACCAGCGCCCCAACCACGATCTGGAACTCACCGTCCGGTCGATCGCTCGGCACTCGGGCGAGGTCTCCGGAACCCTGGCCATGGGACGCAACCAAGCCATCGCGGGCCCTGCCGCGGAAAAGGACGACCACTACGACCACGCGGTGTCCCAATGGAAGAACGCTCTCTCGGGAGGCATTGGCACCGGTATCGGTGTGGGTACGTCGTTCATTGCCACCCCGGCAGTCGGGGCGGGCGTCGGCGGTGCCGCGGGAACGGTTACCAGCATGGTCCTTGAGGAGCTGTTCCAGGATGCAGAAGGCAGCGCCAAGGACGACGCCGGCGCCACCATGGGTGCGAACTGGGAGGCGGGCCAAGAAGCCAACATGAAGTACACGCGAAGGGCCGCATCGGAAGCAGCCAGAGCTCACCGGCTCCCGCACTCGGGAGACATCGCCACCTGGGCAGAGGATGAGTCCTACAGCTCATACCTGGATGCCGGAGATTACATGGAGCGAGTAGGGCCGGAGCTCTTGACGGATATCTGACGGTGACAGGACGGAGTCCGGAGCCACCCACCGGCATTGCAAAGACCAGTTGCCCGGACCAGAAGAGAGGCGCTTCTCCTTGATCTCCCGCCGATTCGCGACAGTCTGCGTGCTCGCGACGTTGGGCACACTCCTGGGATGCTCAGGACCTGCGGAGCGGAAAGAATACAAAGTACCGAAGGCCCTGTGCGGCGTCCCGGTGGATCCGGCGCTGGTCTCGGCGTTCCTTCCGCCGGGGAAGAAGATCGAGACTTACGAGGCGACTCCCGTCCCGAGCATTGTGCACTGCCATGTCGCGGTCGACGGAAAGCTTGCGCTGGTGACAAGTCAGGAGTGGAGGGAGGAACGGGACGACGTCGTGTCAGTGGCCCGAGCCTTTCCGCAGGTGAAAAAGGCCGAACTGAAAGACGGCAGCAACCTCCTCTACACAGGAACCGGCGCCGTGCAGCAGACTGGTTCCTGCGTCAACACCGCTCGTCCTCGACACGAGTTGTACGCCGCAGTGCAGGTGTACGCATCCGTCCAGGAGGACGCCCCCGCCATGAAGAAGCTGATCTCCGCCTACACCAGGGCGGTCGAGCGCTCCGCCGAGTGCCGGGCGGGCAGCGACTAGGTGTACTGATCACGAGCGTGCGCTTACCTGCGGGGACGTGGCGTCCGCTAGACCATCCCGGACAAGTCCGACCAGGCGCGCAACCGCAAGAAACTCGGCTCTCGCTGCGGACGACCGCCGAAGTTCGACGCGGAGGACCAGAAGGCTCGGCATTCAGTTGAGTGCGGAATCAATCGCCTCAAGAGGAACTGCGCCGCACCCACGAGATACGACAAGCTCGCCGTCCGATACGAGGCGACCGTCCTCGTCGCGTCGGTCAATGAGTGGCTGCGACTCGTGAGCCTGCGGTCACTCGGCGGTGAGCTTCGCAACGTCGGGGGCGAAGACGGTCATCCAGTGCGGGTGCAGCCGGTAGAAGACCACGTCGACGGTCCCGGGAGCCCCCGCCCGCAGGACCGGCCCCAAGAGCGGCCTCACCCCGTGACCACCGCCGCCTGGGGCCGGATCGGCAGGCGGTTGACGGGGCGGCCCGTCGCCGCGCGTACCGCCGAGGCGACCGCCGCCGGGGACGTCACCACCGGTACCGCACTGGCCGCCTTCGCCCCGAACGGTGCCACCACATCGCGTTCCTCGACGAGTTTGACGATCCGGATCGCCGGCGCGTCGAGCGCGGTGGGCAGGGCGTAGCCGGTCAGGTCGGGGTGGCGGACCAGGCCGCGCGGGGTGCGGAGGTTCTCGGTGAGGGCCGCGCCCACCCCCTGGGTGACGCCCGCCTCGATACGGGCCGCGAGTCGCCCGGGGTTGAGGACGCGGCCGACGTCCTGGGCGACGGCCAGCTCCACGACCCGTACGGAGCCGATCTCCACGTCCACGTCGACGACCGCGCGGATCGCGCAGAACGCGAGGCCCACGAAGGCGTCGCCCTGGCCGGCCTCGTCCAGCGGCTCGGTCGGGTGCGGACGGCACTGTGCGGTGGCCCACAGCTCCTTGCCGTCCATGGCCTCCTCGACGGTCGTCGAGAGCACACCGTCGTAGGACGTGATCTTGCCGTCGGCGATCTGCAACAGCTCGGTGGACATCCCGAACTTGTGCGCCAGCGGCTGGAGGAGCTGGGTGCGGACCATCTTCGCCGCGCGTTCCACCGCACCGCCCGACACCCAGGTGTGCCGGCCGCGGCAGCCGGGCCCCGCCGGCGGCTGGTCGGTGTCGACGGGGGCGACGTGCACCTCTTCGAGCCCCAGGGTCTCCTGCACGATCTGCCGGGCGAGGGTGGCGAAGCCCTGGCCCGTCTCGACGGCGGCGCAGATGACCGTCGCGACGCCGTCCTGCACCTTCACGGTGGCCGTCGAGACCTCGTCGGCACCCTCCGCGCCCAGCATGTGCACCATGCCGAGGCCGTAGCCCACCCCGCGGCGCACCGCACCGGGCTCACCCGCGCCCTCCGGGCCGCCGGGCAGCAGCCACTCGTCCTCGGGCGAGTCCTTGGGCAGCGGCGGCAGCGGGGCCTCGCGCACGGCGGTGAGCAGCTCCGCGACCGGCGCGGGGCAGGTCACCGTCTGGCCGGTGGGCAACAGGTCGCCGGTGGCCATCACATTGCGCATGCGCAGCTCGGCCGGGTCGACCCCCAGCTTCCTGGCCAGCTTGTCCATCTGCGCCTCGTACGCGGCGCACACCTGCATGGCGCCCTCGCCGCGTACGTGTCCAGAGGGCGGGTTGTTGGTGCGGACGGCCCAGCCCTCGATGAACGCGTTGGGCACGACGTAGGGGCCGCAGGCGAAGGAGACGGCGGCGGCGAGCGCGTCCGAGGAGGTGTCCGCGTAGGCGCCGGCATCCAGCAGGATCTGCGCCTCCACCTTCACGAGACGGCCCTCCGCGTCGGCGTGGTGGCGGTAGCGCAGCAGCGTCGGGTGGCGGTGGGCGTGGCCCAGGAAGGACTCCTCGCGGGTCGCGGTGAGCTTCACCGGGCAGCCGGTCTTCAGTGCGAGCAGGCCGAGCGGCAGTTGGAACCCGGGGTCCTCGCGGTCCGCGGTGGCGCCGGGCACACCGGTGACGACGACCTTGACGTGTTCGGCCCCCAGGGCGTAGCAGGCGGCGGCGCGGTCCCGGTCGGCGTGCGGGTCGGTGGAGGCCACGTACAGTTCCACGCCGCCGTCGGGGCGCGGCACGGCGAGGCCGGCCTCGGCGCCGATCGGGGCGGGATCCTGGCGGCCGATGCGGTACAGGCCCTCCACCACGGTCTCGCCGACGGCGTCCGCGTCGCCGTGGCGCAGCGGGATGTGCCGGATCAGGTTGCCGTCGGGGTGCAGCGGTTCGGCCTCGAACGCCTGCTCGGGGTCGGTGATCGGGTCGAGCACCTCGTAGTCGACGATGACGGCGGCGGCGGCCATGCGCGCGGTGTCCGGGTGGTCGGCGGCGACGGCGGCGATCGGCTCGCCGTGGTGGCGCACCACCTCGGCGGCGAACACGGGGCGGTCCGCGGTGCCCCTGCCGTAGGTGGTGGTGCCGGGCACGTCCTCGTGGGTGATGACGGCCCGCACCCCGGGCATCGCGCGCGCCTGGGCGGTGTCGATGGACACGATCCGGGCGTGCGGGTGCGGCGAGCGCAGCACGGCCGCCCAGAGCAGTCCCTCGGCCCACAGGTCCGCCGCGTACGGGAAGGTGCCCTCGGTCTTGGCGCGGGCGTCCTCGGACCGCAGCGAGGCGCCGAGGCCGTGCGGCCCGGACAGGCGCCCTGCGGAGTCCGGCGGGGACTCGGACCGTCCGGGCGGCGGGGTGGTCGTCGCGGTGGTCGCGGTGGCGGCGCCTTCGTTGCTCACGCCGGGCCTCCGTCGTCTTCGTGTCCGTCGTCTTCGTAGGGGCCGTGCTCGTAGCCGCGGGCGTCGTCGTACGGGGCCTCGTGGCCGGGGGTGCGACCGGTGTGCGGGGCGGGGTGGACGCCGCCCGCCCCGGGGCCGGCCTGGTGCGGGATGAGGGGTCCCGGCGCGTTCTCGTCCGGGGGGCCTTCGGGCTGCTCGTCCTCGGGGGTGGCCCTGCGCTCGCCGACGACCTGGCGGACGGCGTCCAGGACACCGCGGTAACCGGAGCAGCGGCACAGGTTGCCGCTGAGTGCCTGGCGGGCCTCCAGTTCGCTCGGGTCGGGGTTGCCCTCCAGCAGGTCGTGCACGGTCATCGCCATGCCGGGCACGCAGAAGCCGCACTGCACGGCGCCGCACTCGGCGAGCGCCCGCTGCACGTCGGAGGGGCGCCCGCCTTCGGCGAGGCCCTCGACGGTGCGCACCTCGCTGCTCGCGGTGGTGACCGCGGGCACCAGGCAGGAGGCCACGAGACGGCCGTCCACCTGGACGTTGCAGGCACCGCACTCGCCCTGCGAGCAGCCGTCCTTGGCGCCCGCGAGACCGAGCCGCTCGCGCAGTACGTACAGCAGCGACTCGCCGATCCAGGCGCCGGTGACCGGCCGGTCGGTGCCGTTGACCCGCAGTACGTAGGAGCTGAGCGGGTGCTCGTCGTGCACGGGCCCGAGGTCCTGGCCGGGGTCCTGAACGAGGTCCTGGCCGGGCTCCTGGCCAAGGGCCTGGGCGGGCCGTCCGGGGTCCGCGAGGGACTCCGGGGCGGGGGCCTCGCCGGGTGCCCCGGAGGCGGACGGGCCACCGGCGGACGGGGTGTCGTCCGGGGCGGGGGCGTCCGCGGTGCCGGTGCCGGACCCGTCGTCCTGGGGGGCCGCCGCGGGCTGCGCCTCTTCTCCGGCGGGTTCGGAACCGTCCTCGCGGGAGGCGGCTTCCGGGACGGCGGAGCCGGGTGCGGCGGCTTCCGAGGGGCCGGCGGGCTCCTGCTCCTGGGGGGGCAGTTCCTGAGCGGGTTCCTGGGAGGGCTGTTCCCGGGCGGGTTCCTGGGAGGGCTGTTCCTGAGCGGGTTCCTGGGGGGGCGCTTGCCGCGCGTGCTCCCCCGCGGCCCCTTCCGGCAGGGGCTCCTGGAAGCGGCTGTCCCCGAGCGGCCTCCTGGGGCGGGGGGCACGGGACGGCTGCGGCGGTCGGGGACCGCTCTCGAAGCCGCCGGGGACGGGTTCCCCGGGATGGACGGGTGCGGTCTCGGGATGTGCGGATCCCTCGGGGTGCGCGGGTGCGCCGGGGAGCGCGGGCGCGTCGGGATGCGCGGGCGCGTCGGGGAGCGGGGGCGCCTGCGGCTCGGGTCCGACGAAGATGGCGTCCTCGTCGGCGTCCTGGACGTCCTGGACGTCCTGGACGTCCTGGACGTCCTGGACGTGCCCGGCGGCCTCCTGCTGCCCGGGCACCGCCCGGCCTCCCGGATAGGGGTCCTGGGGCGTGCCCGGTACCGAGCCCGCTCCCGTGCCCTCCGGTGCCGCCGTGTCAGCCGCCGCGCCTGGCCCGCCCGGTGCGTGCGGGACCCCGGCCGCCGGGTCGAGGAGGCCGTCCGCGGCGCCCGTGGTGTCCATCGGTCCGCCGGGCCGGACACCTGCGCCGCCCTCGGCCGCGGGGCGGGCGTAGTCCTCGGCAGGGCGGGCCAAGTCCTCGGCGGGGCGGGCGTAGTCCTCGGGGCTCCCGCCGGGGCCCGACGGGCCGTCTGACGGGCCCTTGGGGAGCGGCGTGAAACCGGTGCCGTGCGGATGCGACGCGGGCCCGTCCTGGAGCGCGCGGTCCATGCCCTGCGGCTGGCCGACGGGGCCCATCGGGTCCATCGGCGCCATGGGTGCCGCCAGGCCCTGGGGCGCCATGGGTGCCGTCAGGTCCTGGTCCTGGGCGGCCGTGGGACCGGCGGGCGCGGCCGGGTCCGGGGCGTCCACCAGGCCCGCGGCCGCGTCGGCGGCCGGCGGCCGCTCCGGCTCGCCGCTCCCGTAGCCCAGTTGCCCGCCGGGGTCGTAGCCCGGCTGCCCGCCGGTTCCGAAGCCCGGCTGCCCGCCCTGCTCGTAGGCGGGCTGCGTGCCGTACGGGGCGTGCGGCTGCGCGGTGAACGGGTCGTGTGCCGGGGCCGTGCCCTGCGGCCGCTCCTCGGGCCGCGGCTCCTTGAGGGGCCGCCGGTTCTGGTGCTGCTGCTCGTGGATGTGCTGTTCGTCGAGGTGCTGCTCGTGGAGCTGCTGCTGGTGCTGCTGCTCGTGGAGGTGCTGTTCGTCGAGGTGCTGCTGCTGGAGCTGCCACAGGCCCTGGGGGTGCTGCGGCCCGTGCTCCTCCTGCGGTGCCGGGGCGCCGGGCCCGGGCGGGACGGAGCCGAAGGGGGCGTCCGGTTCGAGCGGCGGCCCCGGCGGGCTGTACGCCCCCGGCTCGGGCACCTGCTGCCCGTGCGCCTGCTCCTGGCGGGCCTCCTGCTCGTGGGCCAGCCGCCGGCGGGCCTGCTCCTGCAACTCCGGCTGGTACTCCTGGGCGTCGGGTTCCGCCTGCGGGGACCGGGCGGCGGCCTGCTGGGCGCGGACGCCCTGGCGCATCCGCTCGGCCGCCGACGGAGCAGGCCACGGCCGGCCGGCCTCCGCGTCGGTAGCCCACGGCGCGGTCGCGCCGCCGGGCAGGGTCGCAGGGGGCATGCCGCCCCACTGCGCCGCCAGGGACGAGGTGGTGAACTCCCCGGACTCGTCCGGCAGATCGCCCTGCGCAAGGGGGATGGACCACTGCCCCGTCACGTCCGAGGGGTTCTCCCCTGTGCCGCCTTGCGGGGCGCCCTCGGCGGCCGGCTCGCCGGTGCCCTCCGGTGCGCCGGTGAAGTGCCAGGGCCCGCCGGTGCCGACCGGTGCCGGCCCGTCCGCGCCGTGCCCCGGTGCCCCCGCGTCGTAGCCGTAGGGGTCCTGGAACACCTGCTCCTGGCCGTGTTCCTCGGGGTACCTGGGGGTGTGGTAGGCGGCCAGCGCGTTGGGATCCGGCCAGTGCACCGGCGCCTGCTGCCCCGCCGCGCCCGGCACGCCGCCCTGCCCGGCCTCGGGGGGCACCGCGCCCTGCGCACCTGCGACGCCCCACACGCCGGTGCCCGCCGGGTCGGCCTCGGCGGCGCCGGGGGCGACCGTTATCTGCGGCGGCACGTAGCCGTGGCCCGGCGCGGCGAGCGGGGTGCCCGAGGCGGCGTCGTAGTCCGCCATGCCGTCCGGGAGCTGGACGAAGGCCGTGGCGTCGGAGTCGTACTCGCCCTGCGGGATCGGCTGCCAGCCGTGCGTGCCCGAAGTATCGCCGTTGTGCTGTTCGTCGGTCACGACAGCGCCCTCCCCAGTGCTCGTCGGGCCAGCGCGGCGACGGTGCGCCGCAGGTGCAGGACGCCGGGCGGCAGTTGCTGGGGCGAGCCGTCCTCGGCGGGGGCCGGATCCGGGATGCAGGCCGCGGCGACGTACTCGCCGAACGCGGCCAGCGCCTCGGGCACGACGGTGCGGCCGCCGTCCCAGTCGATGAGCGAGGCGATCCACTGCTCGGCCTCCAGCGGCCGCAGCGGCATCGGTGCGACGGCGCCCACCGCGCAGCGCACACCGCGGCGTGCCGGGTCCAGCACCAGCGCCACGGAGACGAGGGCCCGTCCCGGCCCGGTGCGCCCGGTCGCCTTGAGGAAGACCTGCGGGGCGTGCAGCAGCGGGACCCGCACGTAGCCGATGAGTTCGCCGCCGCGCAGCATGTCCATGCCGGCGAGCAGATGCGAGACGGGCATCTCGCGGCGGGCGCCGTCGGGTCCCGCGATGATCAGGGTGGCTTCGAGCGCGGCGAGCACCGGCAGGGTGTCACCGGTCGGGGCGGAGGTGGCGATGTTGCCGCCGAGGGTGCCCGCGTTGCGGATCTGGGGCGGCCCCGCGGCCCGCGCGGCGGCGGCCAGCGCGGGGATGAGGGCCGCGAAGTCGGGGCGGCCGATGCGGGCGTGGGTGAGGCCGGCGCCGAGCAGCGCGTGCCCGTCCAGGTACTGCCAGCCGCGGATCTCGCTGATGCGGCCGAGGCCGACGAGCGCGGCCGGCCGCAGCAGCCCGGCGTTCACGGCGGCCATCAGGTCCGTGCCGCCCGCCACGGGCACGGCGGCGGGCATGGCGGCTAGCGCTGCCACGGCCTCGTCCAGTGTGACAGGCAGACTCACCGTCGGTGCTGTCTGCGCCACCTGCGGTGCGTGCGTGGTCAAACCGGCTGCCCCTTCCCGCTGTCCCGCCTGATCCACCTGTGCGCCGTACGGTACGTGCTGACAGGCCGGACGTGGCAACTCTGGCACATCTTCCCGGGCCCCCGACGCATGGGTCCGCTAGGAGGTGTTCCTCCCGTAAGCAGGGAGATGGACCGTTTGCTCACATCCTCGATCATCAGGGCGCATTGCCGCTCTTGGGCAGCCGTGGTGTGACTCCTCCCCCGGGTTCCACCCGGGTTCCACTCGGTTCCACTCGGGTTCCACCGGGCCACGGTCCCAGGGCGGCGCGGTGGCGGCCGGTGTCCCGGGCGGCACTCACACGTTTGGGGGCGACCCCTCGATCGGGCGTCCGAGGCCGCCCGTCATCCCTTCGGGGGCGGGTCGGCGCTGCCAGGGCAGGGGTCCCGCGGGCGGGCGGTAGTCGACGCCGAGCGCGTCAAGGCGCCGGTAGTGCGCCCCCATGCGCCGTTCGAAGTCGGCCATGTCGCGTTCCTCGGGGGCCGGCAGCCGGCTCCAGGCCACCTCGGCGAAGGCGGCGAGCCGCGGGAAGGTCTGGTAGTCGACCCGGGCCTGGTTCTCCATGACCTCGGTCCAGACGTTCGCCTGGGCGCCCAGGACGTGCCGCGCCTCCTCCTCGGTGAGCTGCGGCGGCACCGGTTCGAAGCGGTAGACGTCCTGGAGCGTGCGGACGTACCCGATGGGCATGGGCTCGTCGGGGCCGCCGTCCTGCCGGTGGTCCAGGTAGACCTGCTGCTCCGGGCACATGACGACGTCGTGGCCGGCCCGCGCGGCCGTGATGCCGCCGGCGTAGCCGCGCCAGGAGGAGACCGCCGCGCCCGGCGCCAGGCCCCCTTCGAGGATCTCGTCCCAGCCGATGAGGCGGCGTCCGCGGTCGGCCAGCCAGCGGTCGAAGTGCCGGATGAACCAGGACTGGAGCTCGTCCTCGTCGGCGAGTCCCAGCTCCCGCAGCCGGGCCCGGGCGGCAGGCGAGCGCCGCCACTGGTCCTTGACGCACTCGTCGCCGCCGATGTGCACGAACCCGGAGAACGGCGTGCGGGATGCGCGGGGCGCGTTGGACGGCGCGCCGGGCGCCCCGTTCGCGGCCTGCGCCGGGTCGGCCGGGAAGAGGTCGAGCACCTCCTCGAAGACGCCCTCGTAGAAGCGCAGCACGTCCTCGGTGGGGGCCAGCACGTTCGGGTTGACGCCCCAGGTGTCCCAGACGGTGAGCGCGGCGGTGTCGACGACGTCGGTGTTGCCGAGGAAGGGGTAGGCGGCGATGGCGGCCTGCGAGTGGCCCGGGATGTCTATCTCGGGGACGACGCTGATGTGCAGCCGGGCGGCGTAGGCGACGATCTCGCGGATGTCGTCCTGGGTGTAGTGGCCGCCGTGCGGGCGCTCGTCCCACAACGGCGAGGCGCGGTGGCCGAATTTCGTCCGGGCACGCCAGGAGCCGGTTTCGGTCAGTTTCGGATAGCGCTTGATCTCGATGCGCCAGCCCTGGTCGTCGGTGAGGTGGAGGTGCAGCACGTTGAGCTTGTGCGCGGCAAGCAGGTCCAGGTAGCGCAGGACGCCGTCCTTGGGCATGAAGTGCCGTGCCACGTCCAGCATCAGGCCGCGCCAGGCGAACCGCGGCGCGTCCTCGATGGCGACCATGGGCACCGACCAGGCCCGTCCGGGCTCGACGGGCGCGCGCCGGAAGGCGGCGGGGCCGAGCAGTTGGCGGAAGGTCTGCGCGCCCCAGAAGACCCCGGCGGGGCCGCCGCCGTCGATGCGGACCCCGTGGCGCTCGACGGTGACCCGGTACGCCTCGGGATCCAGGTGCGTGTCGAGGCGCAGCACGATGCCGTCCTCGCCGGTGCCCTCGGGCAGCGGCAGCCCGGTGGCGGCGCCGACCGTGCCGCGCAGCCAGTGCGCGGTGGACTCGGTGCCGGGCAGCGCCCGCAGGGCGGTCCGGTCGTCGAGCGGGAAGCCGCCCCGGTCCGGGGGGACCCGCCGGACCTGCCGGGGAGCCGGGATCAGATCGTCGTCGAACGCCATGGCGTGCTCCTGGTGGTCGGGGCGGACGGGGGCCGCGGCGGGGGCGGGGCCGGTGGCGTGTTTCAGTCCTTCACCGCGCCGCCGAGCCCGGAGACCAACCGCCGCTGGACGAGGACGAAGAAGACCAGGACCGGGAGGGTCATCACGGTCGACGCGGCCATGATGCCGCCCCAGTCGTTCTCGTCGGGCTTGAAGAACACCAGCAGCGCCATGGGGAGGGTGGACTGCGAGGTGTCGCTGATGATGAAGGACTTGGCGAACAGGAAGTCGTTCCAGGCGGAGATGAAGGAGAACACGCTGGTGGCCACGAGGCCGGGCAGCACCAGCGGGAAGAGGATCCGCCACAGAAAGCGGGCCCGGCTCGCCCCGTCGATGTACGCGGCTTCCTCCAGCGCGTCGGGGACCGCCTTCACGAAACCCCGCAGCATCCAGATGGCGAAGGGCAGCGAGAAGGCGAGGTGCGGCAGGATCAGCGAACCCAGGGTGTTGAGCTGGCCGAAGTCCCGCATCAGGAAGAAGAGCGGAATCGTCAGGGCCTCCACCGGCACCATCTGGGCGATGAGGAACATCACCAGCAACGTGGTGCGGAAGCGGAACCGGAAGCGGGTCACCGCGGTCGCCGCCAGAAAGGCGATCAGCGCGGAGAGCACGACCACGCTGCCCGCGACGACACAGCTATTGAGGAAGTACCGGCCGAAGTCGTGCTGCTCGAAGACACGCCGGAAGGAGTCGAGCGACGGTGCCGACGTCCAGGGCCGCGGTCGTGTGGACTCGATCTCACCGGCGGGTTTGAGGGCGGAGAGCACCATCCAGTAGAGCGGGAAGGCCACCACCGCGGCGGCGAGCAGGGCCGTGGCATCGGCGGCCAGTCGCCACGGCTGCCGGAGGATCCTCCGTACGCCGTGCATCGCGTTCACAGCGCTCACCTTTCCTCCCCCCGCCTGATGTCCTGTCGGCTCTTCTGCCTGATGCCCTGCCGGGTTTCCTGCCGGATTTCCTGCCGGCTCCCCTGCCGGGTTTCCTGCCGGGTTTCCTCCCGGCCTTCCTGCCGGCGCAGCAGCCGCAGGTAGATCAGCGTGACCGCGAGCAGGATCAGCAGCATCACGACGCCGATGGCGGAACCCAGCCCGTACTGGGACGAGGCGAAGGCCTTCTGGTAGGCGTAGACGTTGAGTACCAGGTTCTGTCCGGCTATTCCGCCGCCGCCGGTCATCACGTAGATCTGGGTGAACACCTTGAAGTCCCAGATGACCGACTGGATGGTGACGACCACCAGAATGGGCCGCAGCACGGGTGCCAGCACCGAGCGCCACGTCCGCCACTGCGACGCGCCGTCCAGCGCGGCGGCCTCCAGGATCTCGCCGGGCACCGCCCTGATGCCCGCGTAGACGGTCACCATCACGAACGGGAAGGAGCACCAGACGACTTCGAGCAGGACGAGGGTGAAAGCGCTGTAGCGGCCGTAGGTCCAGGAGTGGTCGCCGAGTCCGAGCACCTTGTCGACCGGGCCGAAGTCGGGGTCGAAGAGGAACATCCAGACCGTGGAGCCCGTGACGGCGGGCGTGGCCCAGGCCCCGAGCGCGGCCAGCATCAGCGCCAGCCGCGGCACCGCCCGCACCCGGGTGAGCAGCACCGCGAAGGCACAGCCCACCAGCAGGGTGCAGACCACACAGGCGGCGGCGAACAGCACGGTGGCGACCAGCACCTGCCAGAACTGGCCGTCGCCGAACAGGTCGGCGTAGTTGCCAAGGCCCCGGAAGGACGTCGGCCGGCCGCCGCTGACCTGGGCCTGCGTATAGTCCAGGAACGAGATCAGGCCGAGTTCGTAGACGGGGTAGACCAGCAGCCCGGCGAGCACGACCAGTGCCGGGGCGAGGTAGAGCCAGGGCGTCCACGCACCGGGCCGGGTGCCGGGGCCCCGACGGGCGGAAGGACCGCGCCCGGCGGCCGGGGCCCGGCGCCCGGGCCGCCGGGCGCCGTCCGGGCGCCCTGGCGCCGCACCGGGCGCGACCGCGGGCGGTGGGGTGAGGGCGTCGGCTGGCTGCGTCATGGCGTCACCGTGCCGTTCCGCGCGGCCGGTCAGCCGGCCGACGCGAAGGCGTCGTCCATCTTCCGCGCGGCCTCGCCCGCCGCGGCCGCCACGTCCTTGCGGCCGCTGACGATCTGCTGGAACATCGTCGGCAGCACCAGCGAGGCGTCGATCTGGCCCCAGGCGGCCGAGGCGGGCACGAACCTGGCCCCGGCGCCGAGGGTGGTGATGAACGGCGCCACGAACGGCTCCTTCTTCGCGGCCCGGGCCCGCACGTCGGTGAACGTCGGCAGGAAGCCCATACCGTCGAAGAGCGCGGCCTGGGTCTTCTTCGAGGCCAGCGCCTCCATCAGGCCGACGGCCAGGGTGCGGTGCGACGTGCTCTTGAGCACCCCGAGATTGTTCCCGCCCGCGAACGCCGGAGCGATGTCACCCTTCTTGATGCCGGGCAGCGGTACGACCGCGTACTTGCCCTTGACCTTGCCTTCCTCGATGGCCTGGTGGTTGAAGTCACCACCGATGACCATCGCCGCCTTCCCGGAGGCGAACGCTGTCACCGTGTCGTTGCCACCCCACCCCGCACACTTGTCGGCCGGGCAGTTGGTGTCGCCGAAGAGCGAGGTGTAGGCGCGGATGCCCTTCTGCGCGGCGGCGCTGTCGATGGCGGAGGTGTACGAGCCCCCCTTCTTCTCGGCGAGTTCGCCGCCCGCGGCCCAGATGAACGGCATCGCCCCGTAGGTGTACGCGCCGCCGACGGCGAGCCCGTACAGGTCGGGGCGGCTCCTGTGCACGGCTCTGGCGTCGTCGACCAGCTCCCGCTGGGTCGCCGGGGGCCGCAGGCCCAGCTCCCGGAAGACGTCGGTGCGGTAGTACAGCGCACGCACGCCGACGAAGAGCGGCGCCCCGTAGACCCTGCCGCCGACCGTGACGGACTCCCTGGCGGTCGGGTCGGTGTCCTTGGCCTCGTCCCAGGCCGCGAACTCCTCGGTGACGTCGGCGAGTCCACCGTCGTGGACGTATCCGGCGGTGTCCGTGTTGCCGTACTCGATGACGTCCGGGGCGCTCGCGGGGTCGTTGAAGGCCGCCTTGATCTTCTCGGCGCGGGTCTCCACGGGGATGTACTCGACGTGCACATCCGTGCCCTTGTGCGCCTTCTCGAAGGCCGCCACGGCGTGCTGGACGACCCGCTCCTTCGGCGCGCCCGCAACCTCCTGGAAGAGCCAGACGCGCAGGGTGCCGCTCTTGTCGTCGGCGCCGGCGCCGCCGCCCGAGGTGCCGGGCGCGCAGGCGGTGGCGGTGAGCGACGCGAGGACGAGAGCCGCGACGACGGCTGGCATGCGGGCGGGGAGCTTCATCGAGCGGACCTCCGGGTCGACGGTGCTTCGCTTCGCGTTGCAAGGTGCGCAACGACTGTTTCGTGCTGCACAACACCTGGAGGCTAGAAGGACATGCACATGTCGACAAGGTCCGCTCAGAGGTCTCTACCACTCTGTGACCGGTCCCGGGACAGCACAAAGGCCCCGGGGCACGCCGAAGCGCACCGGGGCCTTTCACCGGGCAGCAGCAGACCGCGCCGCAGGCGGACTACTTCTTGCCCTTGTCCTTGTCCTTGTCGCCGCCCGCACCCATGGACTCGTAGATCTCCTTGCACATGGGGCAGACCGGGTACTTCTTGGGATCACGGCCCGGCACCCACACCTTGCCGCAGAGCGCGACGACGGGGGTGCCGTCGAGTGCGCTCGCCATGATCTTGTCCTTCTGGACGTAGTGGGCGAAGCGCTCGTGGTCGCCGTCACCGTGCGACGTCTGAGGCGTCGGCTCTACGAGGGTCCCCGTACCTGCCCCACGCTCGGGCTCAAGAGTGCTCATAGGGCCAAGGGTACTGAAGGGTTCGCACATCAGTTGAGAGACGGGTCGTCCGGATAGGTCGCCACCATGGCGAGCTCACTGCGCTGGCGGCGCAGCACCTCCCGCCAGAGCCGCTCCGGCGCCGGTGAGGACACGTCGCCGGGCTCCGACTCGACCACGTACCACGCCCCCTCCGCCAGCTCGTCCTCCAGTTGGCCGGGCCCCCATCCGGCGTAACCCGCGAAGATCCGCAGCGAGCCGAGCGCCGAGGCGAGCAGTTCGGGCGGGGCCTCCAGGTCGACGAGGCCGATGGCGCCGTGCACGCGCCGCCAGCCGAGTGGCACGGCCTCACCGGCGGCGCCACCGGGGATCACCGCGACGCCGAGGGCGGAGTCGAGCGAGACGGGACCCCCCTGGAAGACGACGCCGGGTTCGCCCGCGAGGTCGCCCCAGCCCTCCAGGATGTCGCCGACGTCCACCGGGGTGGGACGGTTGAGGACCACGCCGAGTGAGCCCTCCTCGTCGTGGTCGAGGAGCAGCACCACCGCGCGGTCGAAGTTCGGGTCCGCCAGGGCGGGGGTGGCCACGAGCAGCCGCCCTGTGAGCGAGGACACCTCGGTCATGCCAGCCATGATCCCGCATCTTTCCCCGTTCCGGGCACCCCACGCAGGTACGCGTCCGAATGCGGCTCACGCCCCGGCCGGCCGGGGCCCCGCGCCGGGCGGGCCGGCGGTGACCTGCCGTGGCCGGCCGGGCGCGGTTCGTGGCCGGGGCCCGCCCCCGTGGCGACGGGGCTCGCCTGCGGGCTTACGGAACCGGGGTGCCCGGCGTCTAGTCTGTGCCTTCGGCCCTTTCCTCTCTTCGGAACGCGAGATTCATGACCGTCACCGATGATGTCCTGCTCGTCCACGGCGGCACCCCGCTGGAGGGCGAGATCCGTGTCCGCGGCGCGAAGAACCTCGTGCCCAAGGCCATGGTCGCCGCGCTGCTCGGCAGCGCCCCGAGCCGGCTGCGCAACGTCCCCGACATCCGTGACGTACGGGTGGTGCGCGGTCTGCTCCAGCTCCACGGGGTGACGGTGCGCCCGGGTGACGAACCGGGCGAGCTGCTGCTCGACCCGACACACGTGGAGAGCGCCAACGTCGCGGACATCGACGCGCACGCCGGCTCGTCCCGCATCCCGATCCTTTTCTGCGGCCCGCTGCTGCACCGCCTCGGCCACGCCTTCATCCCGGGCCTCGGCGGCTGCGACATCGGCGGCCGGCCGATCGACTTCCACTTCGACGTGCTGCGGCAGTTCGGCGCGCGGATCGACAAGCGCGCGGACGGGCAGTACCTGGAGGCACCGCAGCGGCTGCGCGGCACCAAGATCCGGCTGCCGTACCCGTCGGTCGGCGCGACCGAGCAGGTGCTGCTGACCGGGGTGCTCGCCGAGGGTGTGACGGAACTCTCCAACGCGGCGGTCGAGCCGGAGATCGAGGACCTGATCTGCGTCCTGCAGAAAATGGGCGCGATCATTGCGATGGACACCGACCGCACCATCCGGATCACCGGCGTGGACAAGCTCGACGGCTACGCCCACCGCGCCCTGCCGGACCGCCTTGAGGCCGCATCCTGGGCCTCCGCGGCACTGGCGACCGAGGGTGACATCTATGTGCACGGCGCGCAGCAGCGGTCGATGATGACGTTCCTGAACACCTACCGGAAGGTGGGCGGCGCCTTCGAGATCGACGACAGCGGGATCCGGTTCTGGCACCCGGGCGGCACCCTGAAGTCGATCGCGCTGGAGACCGATGTGCACCCCGGCTTCCAGACCGACTGGCAGCAGCCGCTGGTCGTCGCGCTGACGCAGGCCACCGGCCTGTCGATCATCCACGAGACGGTCTACGAGTCCCGGCTGGGCTTCACGTCCGCGCTCAACCAGATGGGCGCGCACATCCAGCTCTACCGCGAGTGCCTGGGCGGCTCGGACTGCCGGTTCGGCCAGCGCAACTTCCTGCACTCCGCGGTGGTTTCCGGTCCCACCAGGCTGCAGGGTGCCGACCTCGTCATCCCCGATCTGCGCGGCGGCTTCTCCTATCTGATCGCCGCGCTGGCCGCCCAGGGCACCTCGCGCGTCCACGGCATCGACCTCATCAACCGCGGCTACGAGAACTTCATGGGCAAGCTGCGTGAACTGGGTGCGAAGGCGGAGCTGCCGGCGCAGGGGAAGCCCGCCGGCGTCTGAGGCCGTCCCTGGAAGGCCCCGGGCTCTTCCACGGCAAACGGGGCCTGCCCCGCCCGGCGGGCGCGACCGGCCCGGCGCGCCCCCGGGAACCAGAACGGGGCGGTCACCTCCCCCGGAGAGTGACCGCCCCATCGGCGTAACGAGGGGCTTACTTGCCCTTGGCCGCTTCCTTGAGCTTGGACCCGGCCGAAACCTTGACGCTGAAGCCGGCCGGGATCTCGATCGGCTCACCCGTCTGCGGGTTGCGGGCGGTGCGAGCGGCACGGTGGGTGCGCTCGAAGGTCAGAAAGCCGGGGATGGTGACCTTCTCGTCCCCCTTGGAGACGATCTCGCCGACGGTCTCGGCGAACGCGGCCAGCACGGCGTCGGCGTCCTTGCGGGTCACCTCGGCGCGGTCGGCCAGCGCGGCCACCAGCTCACTGCGGTTCATGTTTGTACTCCCGTGTTCAGCTTGCGTTGAGGCGTGAGATCGAAGCCGATGCTGCCAGGGTCCTCGGTCGGTCCCCGGACCCGGGTCCGTAGCCAGACCCTCGCGCCCAGAAAGGCATCCTGCCCCCACCTGCGGCGGGAACGCCAATCCGGCACCCCTGGAAGTCACACGAAAAGCGCCACTGCCTTGAAATGGTGACGCTCTGTCCACTTCCCCTGGGTGCCTCCAGGCCCTTCCCGAGCGCCTTGAGGGGCCTGGGAGGTACCCCCAGGGCCGGGAGGGGGACCTCAGGCGTGGGCGATTGCTGCCCCGCCACCCTAAGGGGCTGCTCCGGTCAGGTGTTCCACGACGCGCCGTGGGTGAAATCAGTCACTGTGCCGGGCCGGCGGCCGGCGAGGAGGCCGGCGACGGTGCCGTGGCGGTCATACCGGCCGCCTTGGCCGCGCTGCTCACGGCCCCCGCGACGGCGCCCGCGACCTTGTCGTTGAACACGCTGGGGATGATGTAGTTCGGGTTCAGCTCGTCCTCGCGGACCACGTCGGCGAGCGCGGTGGCCGCAGCGAGCATCATCTCCGTGTTGACGGTCCGCGACTGGGCGTCGAGCAGGCCCCGGAACACACCGGGGAAGACCAGGACGTTGTTGATCTGGTTGGGGAAGTCGGAGCGGCCGGTGGCCACAACTGCCGCGGTCTGCCGCGCGATTGCCGGGTCGACCTCCGGGTCGGGGTTGGCGAGCGCGAAGACGATCGCGCCGTCCGCCATCGCCGCGACGTCCTCCCCGCTGAGCACGTTCGGTGCCGAGACGCCGATGAACACGTCCGCGCCGTGCACCGCCTCCTTGAGGGTGCCCGTGACGCCCTCCGGGTTGGTGTTGTCGGCGATCCAGCGAAGCTGGGAGGCCTGCTCGTAGTCGGCGGCGCCGCCGTTGAGGTCGTCGCGGCCCGCGTGCACCACACCGTGGATGTCGGCGACCACGGCGTGCTTGACGCCCGCCGCCATCAGCAGCTTCAGGATCGCGGTGCCCGCGGCGCCGGCGCCGGACATCACCACCCGGACGTCGCCCATGGCCTTGCCGACCACGCGCAGGGCGTTGGTGAGCGCGGCGAGCACCACGATGGCCGTGCCGTGCTGGTCGTCGTGGAAGACCGGGATGTCGACGGCCTCGCGCAGCCGTGCCTCGATCTCGAAGCAGCGGGGCGCCGAGATGTCCTCCAGGTTGATGCCGGCGAAGCCCGGGGCGATGGCCCTGACGATGGACACGATCTCGTCGGTGTCCTGGGTGTCCAGGCAGATCGGCCAGGCGTCGATGCCCGCGAAGCGCTTGAAGAGGGCCGCCTTGCCCTCCATCACCGGCAGCGCGGCCTTGGGGCCGATGTTGCCGAGGCCGAGCACCGCGGAGCCGTCCGTGACGACGGCGACCGAGTTGCGCTTGATGGTGAGCCTGCGGGCGTCCTCGGGGTTCTCGGCGATGGCCATGCAGACCCGTGCCACACCGGGGGTGTACACCATGGACAGGTCGTCGCGGTTGCGGATGGGGTGCTTGGACGCCATCTCGATCTTGCCGCCGAGGTGCATCAGGAACGTACGGTCGGACACCTTGCCCAGGACGACGCCCTCGATGGTGCGCAGCTTGCCGACGATCTCGTCGGCGTGTGCGGTGGAGCTGGCGGCGATGGTGACGTCGATGCGCAGCTTCTCGTGCCCCGAGGCCGTCACGTCGAGGCCGGTGACCGAGCCGCCGGAGGACTCCACCGCCGTGGTGAGCTGGGAGACCGCGGTTCCACTCGCGGGCACCTCCAGCCTGACCGTCATCGAGTAGGAGACGCTGGGCGCCGTTGCCATGGCCGACTTCCTCTGCTTTCCCTTGTGTCGCGTGCGCGCGGCCCGTGATGTGGGTGTCCCGTGATGTGCGGACGTCACGAGGAGCGCCATCCGATAGTCGCACCTACCGCCGGGTATGTGGTACCCGGCCCTGGATGGCACACATGGTGTTCCCGTACTGTTTGCCGGACTTCGGAACACGGATTCCACCATACGAGAACGAAGACTCCGTGGCGAAATCCAGTGTGCAGCGCAAGGTATCCGGTGTGCCGCGCAGGGGGAACAGGAAGGCCCGCCAGGAGGCGAACGGAACACGAAGAGGCCCGCGCCACCGGGTGGCGCGGGCCTCTCCTTGTGCAGTGTGGTGGCACCGACCCGCCATGCTCGCCTCGCGGCAAGTGGTCGCTCGAAGCGACGAAGGTTGGGCCCGGGGGCTTGGATCGAGCCGGTGCCATATCCAAGGTAACAAACGATCCCCGTACGGCAATTCCGCCTCGGCGAATCGGCGTACGAAAGTGTGTCACCGGCCGGGTGCCGCCCCCGGGGCGCCCGCCGGGACGCAGCCGGGACGCACCCGGAACGCCACCGCCGGGCACCTCCCCGCACCGTCTGCCGTCAGTCCCTGAGCAGGTCGGGAACACCGTCCTCGTCCGGCTCGTCACGCTCGGTGGCCACCACGGTGAGCTGCTGGGTGGCACGGGTCAGTGCCACGTACAGCACCCGCAGCCCCGCGGGGCCCTCGTCGGCGATCTCGGCGGGTGAGACGACCACCGTGGCGTCGTACTCCAGCCCCTTGGCCTCCAGGCTGCCCAGGGCCACCACACGGTCGCCGAGGCCCGCCAGCCAGCGCGCCACATCCTGCCTGCGGTGCATCGCGGCCACCACGCCGACGGTGCCGTCCACCTCGCCCAGCAGCCGGGCGGCCTCCTCGCGCACGGTGGCGGCGAGGCCCCGCCCGCCGGCGGCGGCCACCGCGAAGCGGGGCCGCACACCGGTGGCACGCACCGCGGACGGCGCCGGGGTGCCCGGCATGGCGAGCGCGAGCACCTTCGCCGCCAGCTCGGCGATCTCCGCGGGGTTGCGGTAGTTGACGGTGAGCGTGAAGCGGCGCCGCGGGCGGCTGCCGAGGGCCTCGTCGCGGGCCTCGGCGGCCTCGTCCGGGTCGGACCAGGACGACTGCGCCGGATCGCCCACGATCGTCCACGTGGCGTGCCGGCCGCGCCGGCCGATCATGCGCCACTGCATCGGCGTGACGTCCTGCGCCTCGTCGACGATGACGTGGGCGTACTCGGTGCGCTCCCGGGCGAGGCGCTCGGCGCGCTCGCGCCTGCTCTCACCGTTCGACCAGCCGGTCGGCATCAGCTCCTCAAGACCGCTGAGCTGGTCGAGCGGGTCGAGGTCGCGGGAGCGCGCGGGGCGTGCCGGGGTGCCGAGGATGGCCTGGAGCTCGTCGAGCAGGGCCACGTCGTGGACGGAGTGGCCGTCGCGGGCCAGGGAGCGGGCCGTCCTGCGCACCTCCCCCTGGTTCAGGACCCGGCGCGAGAAGCGGCTCAGGCGCTTCTCGTCGGCCATCGCGGCCAGCACGCCGCGCGGGGTGAGCTCGGGCCACCACGCGTCCAGGAAGGCGAGGAAGGAGTCCTCCGCGCTGACGTCCTCGTCGAAGGAGGACCGCAGTTCGGCGGCGAGTTCGGGGTCGTCGTGCCGGCCGGCGGAGCCGGACTTCGCCCACAGGGCGTCCAGGAGCAGGCGGCGGGCGCGCGGACGCAGGAGGTTCACGGGCGCCGTGCCGCCGAGGGCGGTGCGGCGGATCCCGGCGAGCTCGGCGGCCTCCAGCTCCAGACGGCGCCCGAAGGCGACCACCCGCAACCGGGTGGGGGTGCCGTCCGGATGCAGGTCCAGCGCGCCCCGCGCCGCCTTGCGCAGCACCTTCAGCATGCGGCTGGAGCCCTTGACGCGGGCCACCGCGGGGGTGTCGTAGAGGGTCGCCTCGACACCGGCGCCGTCGTGCAGCGAGCCGACCGCCCGGATCGCCACCTGCCCCTCCTCGCCGAGCGAGGGGAGCACGCCCTCCGTGTAGGCGACGAGCAGCGGCGTCGGCGAGACGACGAGGATGCCGCCCGCGTAGCGGCGCCGGTCCTGGTAGAGCAGGTAGGCGGCCCGGTGCAGCGCCACCGCCGTCTTCCCCGTGCCGGGGCCGCCCTCCACCTGCGTGACCGAGGCGGCGGGGGCGCGGATCACCTGGTCCTGCTCCGCCTGGATGGAGGCCACGATGTCGTGCATGGTGTGGCCCCTGGCCCGGCCCAGTGCGGCCATCAGGGCGCCGTCGCCGACCACCGGCAGCTCGCGCCCCGTCGGGTCGTAGGCGGTCAGCTCGGGCCGCATCAGGTCGTCCTCCACACCGAGCACCCGGCGGCCCTTGGAGCGGATCACCCGGCGGCGCACCACCCGGCCGGGGTCGACCGGCGTGGCGCGGTAGAAGGGGGCGGCCGCCGGGGCGCGCCAGTCGATGACGAGCGGCGTGTAGTCGGCGTCGAGCACGCCCATCCGGCCGATGTGCAGGGTCTCGGCGATGTCCGCGTACGAGCGGGCGCCCGAGGGCCCCTCCTCGGTGCGCACCGCGCCGTCCGCGGGCTCCAGGGCCGTGTAGGCGCCGTCCGGGCCCTTCTTGCCGTCCTTGCCGGGCAGCAGGTCGACCCTGCCGAACAGGAAGTCCTCGAACTCGCTGTTCAGCCGGTTCAGGTGGACGCCGGCGCGGAACACCTGCGCGTCCCGCTCGGCCAGTGCGCCCGGAGTCCCCACCTGGCCGCGCGCGGCGGCGTCCCGCATCAGGAACTCCGCCTCGTCGATCTTCTCGCCGAGGCGTCGGTAGACGCGGTCCAGGTGCCGCTGCTCGACGGCGATCTCGGCCTCGCGCACCGAGTCGGGCGCGCCGGCCCGCGGCTCGGCGGCACCGGGCGGGCCGCCATGGGAGCGGGCGGGCGCGGCGTCCGGCTCCGCGGGTGATGCGACGGATGGATCGACGGCTTCCTGCGCGGCCACCGAAACCCCCTTCTGACGTGCTGGGCAGCCGTCCACCGTACGCGAAAGGGAGCCGGAGTGCGCACCCGCCCGCCCGGGACCGGCCGCGGCCCCGCCCGGGCGGGGCCGCGGCCGTCAGGTGGCGTCCGGCGCGTCCACGGTCACCAGGTGCCTGCCGTCCAGGGTCGCCACCTCGAAGTGGTCGATGTCGTCGAGGTCGAGGGCGGCACTGCCCCGCACGTACAGCGGGTGCTTGGCGGCCGGGTAGCTGCTGCCCGGCAGGCCGTAGCCGAAGGACGGCACGGACCAGGACGTCACTGTCTGCCGGGTGCCGTCGGTTCCGACCGCGGTCAGCGAGCAGGTCAGCGGGCCCTTGAGGTTGCGCAGCTCCAGCACGGTGTCGGTGCCCCACGGCGTGTCCGCGAGGCCGAGGGTGGCACTGACGTTCGTGGCGGCGTCGGTGGCGTGCACCCGCTCGGGCATCTGCCGCAGGTCGGCGTCTGACGCGCCGGCCGCGCCGGCGGAGGGCGGCTGCTGCGCGCTGCCGCCGCCACCGCCCAGGCCGGCCACGGCAACCGGACCGGCGACGATCAGCGCCGCCGCCGCGGCCACCAGGAACCCGGCGCGCCTGCGCCGCCGCGCACGGTGCGCCGCCACGTCCGCGAACAGCCGGTCGGCGAGCTGCGGGCCCGGGGTGACGGGGAGCAGGGGGACGGCGCCGGAGGCGGGCACCGGGGGTGCGCCGGGAGGTGCCTGCCGGGTGGTGGGGCGGGCCGGGGCGGCGGGGGCCGGAGCAGGGGCACCGGACTCGTCGGCGGGGCCGGGCAGTCCGGCGAGGGCCGCGAGCACCGGGCCCATGCCGATCAGTTCGTCGAGCTGCTCGGCGCACCGCTCGCAGCCCGCCAGGTGCTCCTCGAACGCGGTGGCCTCCGCGGGCTCGAGCAGCCCGAGGGCGTAGGCCCCGACCGTCTCGTGCACGTCGTCGTCCATGAACGGGGAGACGCGCGGGTCACCAGGTCCGTGTGCGGTCATGACGTCACCCCCCGCTCCTCCAGCGCAAGCTTCAGCGAACGCAGCGCGTAGAACACCCGCGAGCGGACGGTACCGCCGGGGATGCCGAGCGCCTCGGCCGCCTCGTTGACGGTACGCCCCTTGAAATACGTCTCGACGAGAACCTCCCGGTGCGCGGCGGTGAGGTCGCCGAGCGCGTCCGAGAGTGTCATCAGCCACAGGGCCCTGTCGATCTCGTCGGCCGCCGGCATCGCGTCGAGCGGCGACGGGTCGACCTCCTGGGGGCGCGCCTGGCGGCTGCGGTGCCCGTCGATGACGATGCGCCGGGCGACGGTCACCAGCCAGGGACGCACCGAGCCGGTGGCCCGGTGCAGGTGGCCGGCGTGCTTCCAGGCCCTGATCAGGGTCTCCTGGACGACGTCCTCGGCGCGCTGGCGGTCACCCGCGACCAGTCTGAGCACGTACCCGAGCAGCGGGCCCGCGTGCTCCTCGTACAGGGCGCGCATCAGCTCCTCGTCCGGGCCCTCGGCCGGCCGCGGGACACCGCCCGGCCACCCGCCCGGGTCCGGCGGGCGGGCGGGGCCGGGCACACGGGCCGCGTCCCGGCCTGCGGCGGGACCGGGCGGCCCCGGCGGGCCCGCCGGCCCGGGCAGGCCGGAGGGACCGGCCGCGGGTGGCGGGGTCGGTGGGGTCGGTGGGGTCTGCGGGCGTTCATCGGCCACGACCAGATTTTTGCGCACGCCAACCTCCGGTGTCCTCCCGCCCTGGGATCTCACCGCTCCATACGCATCGGAGCAGGCACCTGTTCACCACCATTCGGCACCGGTCGGCCACGATCGGCCTCATTCGGTGATACATGGTGGTTCGTACGGGTTGATGAGGGATTCACGGCCGGAATTGCCCTCGTGTCAGGAGCTTCAGGGCCGAAGTCCATGGTGGAGGTCCACGGCGGAGTCCCATGGTGGAGATCCATGGTGGAGGTCCACGGTGGTGGCCCATGGTGGAGGTCCACGGTGGAGGCCCACGGTGGTGGCCCACGATGGAGGTCCACGGCGGAGGCCCGCGGCGAAGGTCCACGATGGAGGCCCACCGGATTCGCCGCCGCCCGCACGTCCTGCGGGTCGCGTCCGGTCCCGGGGTCCGTCCTCGCGGCTGCCCCCGGCCGCGGCCCCCGGGCGCAGCTCCGCCCCGGGGCCTAGGCGCGGGGCACGGCGGCACGGCGGCGGTGCCGGGCGACGCGTTCGCGGTTGCCGCACACCTCGCTGGAGCACCAGCGGCGTCGGCGGCCGCGGGAGGTGTCGAGGTAGATCAGCGGGCAGTTGTCGCCCTCGCACCGGCGCAGGCGGTCCCGGGCTGCGGGATCGGTCAGCAGGTCCACGGTGTCCCGTGCGAGCAGGGCGAGCAGTGCCGCGCAACCCGGGTCCGCGTGCAGCGCCCGGACCAGCCGGCCGTCCCCGCCGCGTACCGCGCGGGGCGCGGGCGGCGCCTCGCGGGCCAGCATGTTGACGTATTCCAGGGCGCCGGGCGCGGGCCGTCCGTCCAGCTCGCCACGGACCAGGTCGCCGATGTGGGTGCGCAGTTCCCGGAAGGCGGCCAGCCAGAGCGGGTCGGCGGCGGGCAGCACGGTGGCGCAGGGCTCCGCGGCGGGCCTGGCCGGCGCCCGCGCGCCGGGGGACGGCGCCCGCGGGTCGGGAGCCGCCGTCTGCGGGTCGGGGGCCGGTGCCCGCGGGTCCGGAGCGGGGGCACACGGCAGCCGGGCGGCCGGCACCGGGGCCGGGACGCCGGTGCCGGGGGCCGTGGCAGCAGGATCCGCTGGTACCAGGCCCTCGACGGCGCACCAGATCCGCAGCCGGGCCACGGAGTCGAGGCGTTCGTCGGGATGTGCGGTCGCCAGCAGATCGAGGCTGATCCGCCCGGAGTCGAACCGGAGCCCGGAGGTCGCCGAGGCCGTGCCGAGGGCGCCCGCTGCCATGAGCCTGTCACCGCCTTGGGGGGTCCGGGTGTGTGGCCTCCTCCTACAGTGCCCGCCCGAACGCCCGGCCGGAACCCCGGCGGCCCGCGGGTACCGCCGTGTCGACACCCGCGGGCGTCCCCCGGGCCGCCTCGGCACGGCCCGCCCCCGCCCCGGGCCGCACGCCGCCGGGCACGCGGAGAGCAGCGCCGACGGCCACACGGCACGCCTGCGCGAGGCCCCGGCCCCACGGCCGCGTCGCGCCGGCCTTGACCCGACCCGACGGCCAAGACGCACCTGCGGCAAACCCCGACCCCGCGGCCGCGTCGCGCCCCGACCGCACCCACCCGGCGTCACGGCGCGCCCGTGACATGCCCCGACCCCGCAGCCACGTTCCGCCCGACCGCACCCACCCGGCGGCCACGACACGCCTGCGGCAGACCCCGGCCCCGCGGTCGCGTTCCGCCCCCGGCGGCACCCGCCGACGGCGGCACCCGCCGACGGTGGCACCCGCCGACGGTGGCACCCGCCACCGCGGGCCCGTCCCGCACCGGCACGGGGAACCGGGCGAGCGGCCACTGCCCACCCGCGGCTGGCCGCAGCGCCCGCGGAGCCCTCCCGGCGGATCGTGACCGGCCGCCGGGAGCCGGTGGAGCGCCGACCGGCGGCGGGCGGCCGGCCGAACAGCGGTGGGAGGGCCCGCGGAATCAGCGGCGGTGGGCCCGCGGAACCAGCGGGCGCGGGTGGCTCAGCCGTCCGCGTACTTCGCGTCGGTGGCCGGGTCGAGCGCCAGCCGGTAGCCGCGCTTGACCACCGTCTGGATGAGTCTCGGTGTGCCGAGGGCGGTGCGCAGTCGGGCCATGGCGGTCTCCACCGCGTGTTCGTCGCGGCCCGTGCCGGGCAGCGCACGCAGCAGGTCGGCGCGGGAGACCACCCAGCCGGGACGGCGGGCGAGCGCGCGCAGCAGGGACATCCCGGCGGGCGGCACGGGCCGCAGGACACCGTCGACGACGACCGCGTGGCCCCGGAGCTGCACGCGGTGCCCGGCCACCGGCAGGCTCCTCGCGCGGCCGGGAAGCTCCTGGCAGAGCAACTGGACGAGCGGGCCGAGCCGGAAGCGGTCCGGCTGCACGGTGTCCACACCGTGGGCCTGGAGCGGTGTCGCGGTGACCGGTCCGACGCAGGCGACCAGCACGTCGTGGCCCAGCGCGGCCAGCAGGGCCGGCAGCATGCCGCGCTCCTCCGCCCTGCGCAGCAGCGACGCGGCGGCGGGCGCGCTGGTGAAGGTCAGCGCGTCGACACCGCGGGCCACCGCCGCGTCCAGCAGCCGGTCGACGGGTCCGAGGTCGGCGGGCGGCATCCACCGGTACACCGGCACGCCGATGACCTCCGCTCCCCCGGCCCGCAGCGACTCGACGAAGCCGGGCAGCGGCTCACCGTGCAGTTGGACGGCGATCCGCCGGCCCTCGACGCCCTGGTCGAGGAGCCGGTCGAGCACCTCGGCCATCGACTCGGACGACGGCGACCACTCCTCGGTCAGGCCCGCGGCCCGGACCGCACCCTTGACCTTGGGCCCGCGGGCCAGCAGTTCCATCCCACGCAGCCGGGCGAGCAGCGCCTCGCCGAGGCCCCAGCCGTCCGCCGCCTCCACCCAGCCGCGGAAGCCGATCGCGGTGGTGGCGACGACCACGTCCGCGCCGCGGTCGATGAGCTCCTCGGTGGCGGCGAGCAGTTCGCTGTCGTCGGCGAGCGGCACGATCCGCAGGGCGGGGGCGTGCAGCACGGCGGCGCCGCGGCGGTGCAGCAGCGCCCCCAGCTCCTCCGCCCGGCGGGCCGCGGTCACCCCGACGGTGAACCCGGCGAGCGGCGCACCGGCCCCCGCGGGCCCGTCGGCCGGCGCGCCGCCGGCCCCGTCCCGCGGGCCTGGCCCGGTGGACCCGTCGGCCGCGTTCGCCCGGCCGGGCCCGGCAGCCTCCCCGGCCGGGGCCCCGGCCCGGTCCGCCGTCCGTCCGCTCGGCTCCGCACCCTGTTCTCGCTCTTCCATGGCTCTCGTCCCGCGTCCCGTGGTCTCGTCGGCTGCGGCCCGTCCCGTGGCCACCGTGCCGCTGTGCCGAACGAGCCTGCCAAGGGGCCGTGACAGCCCCGGATCACCATGATGTCCTGCGTGTTACGCCGCCTCGCGGCGCCCGCCACCCGCGGCGCCCGCTCACACCTCGGCGCGGTCCAGCCGCCGGTCCCGCCCGGCCCCGGCCCCGGGCGCGGCGGCGGGGGCGGCCGGCCGGCGCACGTATACGGCCCGGGTGATGGCGTAACACACCGCGTAGCAGCCGAGGAAGGCCAGGAACGCGGGTGTGCCCGTGCCGCCGGCCTTGAACGACTGCCGCAGGGCGAGGTTGATGCCGAGCCCGCCGAGCGCCCCGGCCGCGCCGATCAGCCCCATGGCCGCCCCGGACAGCCGCCGCCCGTACGCCGCCGCGGCCTCACCCGTCAGCCCGGCGGCCGCCGCCTCGGCCCGGAAGACGGCGGGGATCATCTTGTAGGTGGAGCCGTTGCCGAGCCCGGACAGCGCGAAGAGCGCGATGAACGCGGCGGTGAACAGCGGGAGCGACGCCCGTACCGAGGCGAGCGCGACCAGTGCGGTGGCGGCGGCCATGGCGACGAAGTTCCACAGCGTGATCCGGGCACCGCCGTACCGGTCGGCCAGCCGCCCGCCCACGGGCCGCACCAGCGAGCCGAGCAGCGGCCCCACGAAGGTGAGGGACGCGGCCTGCAGCGGGGTGCGCCCGAACTGCGTCTGCAGAACGAGGCCGAAGGCGAAGCTGTAGCCGATGAACGACCCGAAGGTGCCCACGTACAGCAGCGCCATGATCCAGGTGTGCCGGTCGCGGGCGGCCTCGCGCGCCGCCCCCGTGTCGTCCCGCACCGTCGCGAGGTTGTCCATGAACCGCACGGCGCAGCACACGGCGAGGAGGATGCAGGGCAGGTAGATCCCGATCAGTACCCGCGGCCCGCCCGCGGCGCCGAGCACGGCGAGGCCCACGAGCTGCACCGCGGGGACGCCCAGGTTGCCGCCGCCCGCGTTCACGCCGAGCGCCCAGCCCTTCCTGTGCAGTGGGAAGTAGGCGTTGATGTTGGTCATGGAGGAGGCGAAGTTCCCGCCGCCCACCCCGCTGAGCACCGCGCACAGCAGGAACGTCCCGTAGGAGGTGCCGGGGTGCATCACCGCGAAGGCGGCGGCGGTGGGCACCAGCAGCAGGGACGCGGAGACGATCGTCCAGTTGCGGCCGCCGAACCGCGCCACGGCGAAGGTGTACGGCACCCGGACGACGGCACCGACCAGGGTGGCCATCGACGCCAGGAAGAACTTCCCGGCCGGGTCGATGCCGTACTCGGGCCCCATGAACAGCACCAGCACGGACCAGAGCGTCCACACGGAGAAGCCGATGTGCTCGCAGAGCACGGAGAACCACAGGTTCCGCCGCGCGATCCGCTCTCCCCCCTCCCTCCAGAACCGCTCGTCCTCCGGATCCCACTCCTCGATCCAGCGGCCTCCGGTACGGCTACGAGCCGGTGTCTTCCGCATGCCCCGCCTCCACGGTCTCGGCGCCCTCGGATGGACAGGGCCGACGGTAGGGACGGCGGATTTCGGGGCTGTGCCAGGGCGTGACCACCGCGGAACGTTGCTCTCACGGTGGGCGGCCGCGCCGGGTGAGGGGCACGCCCGGTGAGGGCACGCCCGGTGCGGGGAGGGGCGCACCCGGCCGCCCCCGCGCCCGCGCGCCCCGGCACGGGCCGGGCGGACGGTCGGGGCCGGGGCGCGCGGGCCGTGCGGCCGCACCCCTGCCGCATCTCACGCGCCCGCATCTCACGCGCCCGCGGTCATCACCCGCCGGTCCTCGTCCGGGAGCCAGGCCCCGGGCGGCGGCCGGAGCCAGCCTTCCTCGGCGGCCAGCGCGGCGGCGGCGGCGCGCAGTGCGTCGATGCCGGGGTGCCGCGCGCCCCTGCGCCAGACGAGGGAGAGGGGCGAGAGGGGCACGGGGTCGACGAGCGGGCGCAGGACGGTGCCAGGCATGGCCGGGAAGTCCAGTACGGCCAGGACGGGCGTGCGGCTCTTCGCCATCACCCGCCGGAACTCGTCGACGCCCACGGCGAGCGGTGCGGGCGGTGCGAGGACGATGCCGCGCCCCTCGAAGAGCCGCTGCGCCAGCTCGGTCCACTCACGGGTGCCCGGGTTGCCGGCCCCCGCGTACACCCGCTCCCCCGCGAGGGCGCCGAGCGGCACCTCGGGCAGGTGCGCCAGCGGATGGTCGCCGGGCAGCACCACCGCCATCCGCTCGTAACGCACCGGCTGCTGGGCGAGCCGTGCGCGGACCGCCGCCGGCAGGCCCGCGAACCGCCCGAAGGAGGCGTCGAGGCTCCCTGCGAGCAGCCCGGCCGCGGCGCCGGTGAGGCCGCTCTCGTAACGGGCCATCAGCTCGCACTCCGGAGCGAGCTCGCGGGCCCTGGCGAGGATCCGGGCGCCCAGCAGCCCGGGGCTGTTGAGGTCGACGAGCGCCGGGCGACCCGCGCCCGGCACGCAGGCGGCCAGCAGCTCGTCCTGGGCGTCGAGCACCCGCCGGGCGTACGGCACCAGGCGCTCGCCGTCCGCCGTCAGGCTGACCTGCCGGGTGGTCCGCGCGAACAGCTCGACGCCCAACTCGCGCTCCAGCCGCCGGATGTCGCGGCTGAGCGCCTGCTGGGCGACGTACAGCCGGGCCGCGGCCCTGGTGAAGTGCAGGTCCTCGGCCACGGTGACGAAGGCGCGCAGGAGACGGGTGTCGGGGTGGCGCCGGGCCGCGAACCGGCCCTCGCCCACGGCCGGGCCGCGCTGCGCGACCCGTCGCGGCGGGAGGGCGGGCACGCCCCCACGATACGCGGGCGGGCGGCGGGGCGAGGAGGTGTTTCAGGTCGCTCGCCGCGGGCGGGGCTTCGCCCTTCGGCCCACGGACCCACGGGCTCACGAACCGTGCCCCCGCACCCCCGCACCTCCGCACCCCAGCGGGCCCGTGCCTCCGCGCCCCCGCGGGCCCGGTGGCCGGCGGCCACCGGGCCGGTGCCCGGGCGCTATCTGCGGCGCCACTCCTGCGCGAGGAGCGCGTAGGAGCGGACCCGGTCGGGGTGGTCGTGGGTGATGGTGGTGATGAGGAGTTCGTCGGCGGCGGTGGCCTCCTGGAGCTGGGCGAGCTGGTCGGCGACGCGGGCCGGGGAGCCGACGAACTGGGTCTGGACACGGTCGGCGACCAGCGCGCGGTCCTGGTCGGTCCAGGTGTGGGCGCGGACCTCCTGCGGGGTGGGGAAGGCGATGGCGCCCTCGCCGCTGCGGATGCTGCGCACCCAGGGGGCGTACCCGGCGGCCAGTTCCCGTGCGGTGGCGTCGTCCTCGGCGACGACGACGTCCGCGGAGACGCTGACGTACGGCTCGTCGAGCACCGCCGAGGGCTTGAACGCGGCCCGGTAGCCCTCCACCGCCTCCAGCACGGTGGCCGGGCTGACGTGGTAGTTCGCGGCGAACCGCAGCCCGTTGCGGCCCGCGGCGTTGGCGCTCTGGCCGGCGCTGCTGCCCAGGATCCACACCTGGAGGTCCGCGCCCTCGCCGGGCACGACGTGTGCCTCGGTGCCGTCGGGCGCGCGGTAGGTGCCGGCCAGCAGTGCGAGGACGTCGTCGATCAGCTCGTCGTAGTCCTGCGCCTCGGCCTTCGGCTGCTGGAGCAGGGTGCGCTGGAGGGCGAACCGGGGCGAGCCGAGCAACTGCCGGGTGTCGAACCGGTCCGGGATGCGCAGGCCGCCCGGGGCGCGGCCGCCGGCGGCCGGGGTGGCGGTGGGCGGCGGATCGGCGCGGTCCGCCGGCGGGCGGCCGCCGGAGCGGCCGAGGCCCAGGTCGAGCCGTCCGGGGTGCAGCGCGTCGATCAGGCCGAACTCCTCGACGGTGGAGAGCGCGGTGCGGTGCCCCATCAGGACGGCGCCCGAGCCGAGCCGGATCGTCGAGGTCGCGGCCGCGGTCAGGGCGAGCACGACGGCGGGCGAGGTGCCGGCCACGCCCGGGTTGAGGTGGTGCTCGGCGAACCAGTAGCGGGCGTACCCGAGCCGTTCGGCCTGCCGGGCGAGGTCGATGGAGTTGCGCAGGGCCTGGGCGGCGGTGGAACCGGACGTGATCGGTACGAGGTCGAGGACCCCGAGGGGGGTGTCGGGCATCGGCGGCGCTCCTCAGAGGTCGGCGGTCGCGGGGGCGGGTGCGGTGGTCGCGGGGGCGGGTGCGGCGGTTGCGGGGGCGGCGGTGCCGGGCGGGAGGGGCTCCGGCGGGGCCGGGCGCCTCACGAGGCCGCCCGGCGGCTGCCGGCGCCCGGGGCGGGCGGCTCGGACAGGCCCAGGTGGTCGCGCAGCGTGGTGCCCTCGTAGTCGGTACGGAACACCCCGCGTTCCTGGAGCAGCGGCACAACGGTGTCCGCGAAGGCGTCAAGACCGCCCGGCGTCAGGTGCGGGACGAGGATGAAGCCGTCCGAGGCGTCCGCCTGGACGAAGTCGTCGATGGTCGCGGCCACGGTGGCCGGGGAGCCCACGAACGCCTGGCGGTTGCCGGTCTCGATGACGAGGTCGCGGATGGACCACTTGTTCGCGGCCGCCAGCTCGCGCCACTCCCGGGCGATCGCCAGCGGGTCCCGGTACATCCGCACCTGGGCCCGGCCGCGGGCGATGGTGTGCTCGCCGGGGTCCGGGTCGATGTCCGGCAGCGGCCCGTCCGGGTCGTACGCGGACAGGTCGCGGTTCCACACGAACTCCAGGTGTTTGATCGCGGTGGCGCCGCTGACCTGCCGGCGGCGCACCTCGCGGGCGAGCTCCCCGGCCTCCTCGTCGGTGTCGCCGAGGACGAAGGTCGCCGCGGGCAGGATCAGCAGTTGGTCGTGGCTGCGGCCGTACCTGGCCAGCCTGCCCTTGACGTCCCGGTAGAACGCCTGGCCCTCCTTGAGGGTGCTGTACCTGCTGAAGATCGCGTCGGCGCTCGACGCGGCGAACTCGCGCCCCTCGTCGGAGTCGCCGGCCTGGAAGACGACGGGGCGGCCCTGCGGGCTGCGCGGCACGTTGAACCGCCCCTCGATGTCGAAGTGCTGCCCGCTGTGCACGAACGCGCCGGCCCCGGCGTCCCGCAGGAAGGTGCCGCCCGCCTGGTCGGCGACGATCTCGTCGCCGCGCCAGGAGTCGAAGAGCTCGGTGGCGGTCGCGAGGAACTCCTTGGCACGCGAGTAGCGCTCCTGCTGCGGCAGGAAGCCGCCGCGGCGGAAGTTCTCACCGGTGAACGCGTCCCAGGAGGTGACGACGTTCCAGGCGGCACGGCCGCCGGAGAGGTGGTCGAGGCTGGCGAACTGGCGGGCCACCTCGTAGGGCTCGTTGAAGGTGGAGTTGATGGTGCCGGTCAGACCGAGCCGGTCGGTGACGGCGGCGAGGGCGGTCAGGACGGTGAAGGTGTCGGGCCGGCCGACGACGTCCAGGTCGTAGATCCTGCCGCCCTGCTCGCGCAGCCTGAGGCCCTCGGCGAGGAACAGGAAGTCGAACTTGGCGCGTTCCGCGGTGCGCGCGAAGTGTGCGAAGGAGCTGAACTCGATGTGGCTGCCGGCCGCCGGGTCGCTCCAGACGGTGGTGTTGTTGACGCCGGGGAAGTGCGCCGCGAGGTGGAGCTGCTTGACCGGCTTGCCCGTGCGCTCGCTGTGCTCGGTGTGCTGGCTCATGGTCGGTGGGTCCCTCCGGCTCAGACGGCGGCGGCGTCGGTGGAGTAGCGGTTGGCGGGGCGGTCGAGGCCGAGCAGGCCGCGCAGGGTGCCGGCCCCGTAGGCCGTCCGGAAGGCGCCCCTGCGCTGGAGCTCGGGGACCAGGCCCCTGGTGATGGCCGGCAGGTCGTGACCGACGACGGCAGGCCGCAGCCGGAAGCCGCTGAGGCCGGCCCCGGCAAGCTCCTGGAGGAGGTCGGCGAGCCCCGCGGGGGTGCCGGTGAACACCCGGGCGTCGCTCGTGCACGGGGCACCGGCGAGCTCGTCGAGCCTTGCCCGGCGGGCCTCGGCGGCGGCCGGGGCGTCGTCCAGGAACACCACCAGGTCGCCGAAGAGGTGCAGCGGCTCACCGGCCCGGCCCGCCGCGGCCTGCTCGTGGCGCACCTCCTCGACGATGGCGCGGGCGTGGCCGGCGTCGCGTGGGGTGAGAAACCCGAGGTCCGTCGAGCGCCCGAGCAGCCGGTACGGCACGCTCCCGTGCGCGAGTGCGGTGACGAGCGGCTGGCCCTGCGGCGGCCGCGGGGTGATGGAGGGGCCCTTGACGCTGAAGAAGCGGCCTTCGAAGTCGATGTAGTGCAACTTGTCGCGGTCGACGAAGCGGCCGGTGGCGACGTCCCTGATCTCCGCGTCGTCCTCCCAACTGTCCCAGAGCCTGCGGACCACCTCGATGTGGTCGGCGGCCCCGTCGAACAGCTCGGCGGTCAGCTCCCTGCCCGCCGGGGTGTCGCGGTCCTCCCGGCGGGCGTGCGCGAAGGTGCGGCGCCCGAAGTGGGCGGCCTCGTGGGGCGCGCGCGTCACCTGTACGCGCAGACCCGCGCGGCCGGCGCTGACGTAGTCGAGGGTGGCGATCGCCTTGGATATGTGGAACGGCTCCGTGTGGGTGGCCACCACGCTCGGCACGAGTCCAATGTGCGAGGTCAGCGGTGCCACGCGGGCGGCGACGAGGACCGCGTCCAGACGGCCGCGCACCTGGTCGGTGCGGTCGTCCGGTTCGTCCTGGCGGGAGGACTGGAGGCCGAGGCCGTCCTCGAAGGTCACGAAGTCGAGCAGGCCGCGCTCGGCCTCGGCGACGAGTTCGACCCAGTACCCGGCGGTGAACAGGTCCCGGGGCCGGGACACCGGTTCGCGCCAGGCGGCCGGATGCCAGCCCGCGCCGTCGAGCGCGACGGCCAGGTGCAGGGCACCTGAGGGGGCGGCGGAGGACTCGGCGGCCGAAGCGGCGGACGCGGCGGCCGAAGCGGCGGACGGGGCGGAGGAAGCGGCGGAGGAGGAAGCGGAGGACGGGGCGGCGGACGGGGACGGCGGAACGGATGAGGACGCGGACACGAGAGGGTGCCTTCCTGATCGACCGTACGAGAACACCGGGCCGCGCGGTGCGGGCCCGGGGGCGGGGAACAGGTCAGGAGCAACAGAGCGCGCCGGCCACGCGCTGGAGATCGATGTGCGGCCGGGTGTACAGGTGCACGGGGTGGCGGGAGGAGAGCACGGGGACGGGCAGGCGGAACGCCGACCGCATGTCCAACACCTCCGCCCCTTCCGCCAGGATGTGCACGTCGTGCACGGGGACCGCGCCGGCCTCGTCCAGCCGCGCGGGGCCGCGGGCCCACATCGTCGCGACGCATAACTGCCGGGCCGCGCATCCTATTCCGGATGGCCGCGGCGCGCACGGCCGGGGCGGCCGCCCGGGTGCGCCCGGAGGGCGCCGGCACCCGAACGACGCAGGAGCGCGGCACTGGCCCGCACTCCGTGGGTATTTTATGGAGGTATCCCATGACATGAGGTAGCCATGCGCCTACTGCTCGTTCATCCCAGCGCCCTGATGTACTCGGAGATCTTCCTGCGGCTGGAGCCCCTCGGCCTCGAACGGGTGGCCGGCGCCGCCCGCGCCGCCGGGCACGAGGTGCGCGTGCTCGACCTCCAGGTGCACGACCACCGCGACCTGGACCGGGAGATCACCTCCTTCCGCCCGGAAGCGCTCGGCATCTCGCTGAACTACCTGGCCAACATCCCCGAGGCCATCGACATCGCCCGGCGGGCCGGGCGGATGCTGCCGGGCTGCTTCGTGTTCTTCGGCGGGCACAGCGTCTCCTTCGTCGCCGCGGACGTGCTCGGACAGGCGGAGGGCGCGGTGGACGCGGTGGTGCGCGGCGAGGGCGAGACGGCCGTCGGCCCGCTGCTGGCCGCGGTGCGGGACGGCGGGGTGCAGGAGGTGCCCGGGGTGGTCACCCCGTCCGGCCCCGGACCCGCGCCCAGGATGCTGCACAGCATTGACGACCCGCGCCCGGCCCGCGATCTGATGCGCCGGCGCAACCGCTACTTCATCGGTGAGCTCGATCCCTGCGCGTCCATCGAGTTCACCCGGGGCTGCCCCTGGGACTGCTCGTTCTGCTCGGCCTGGACGTTCTACGGCCGCAGCTACCGCAAGGCGTCGGCGCAGGCCGCGGGCGCGGAGCTGGCGAGCATCCGCGAACCCAACGTCTTCATCGTGGACGACGTGGCCTTCATCCGGCCCGAGCACGGCAACGCCATCGCGGCCGAGATCGAGCGCCGCGGGATCCGCAAGCGGTACTACCTGGAGACCCGCAGCGACGTGCTGCTGCGCAACGTCGAGGTCTTCCAGCGCTGGACCCGCCTCGGCCTGCGCTACATGTTCCTGGGCATGGAGGCGATCGACGCCGAGGGGCTCGACCTGTACCGCAAGCGGGTCAGCCCCGACCAGAACTTCCAGGCCCTGGAGACGGCCCGCCGGCTGGGCATCAACGTCGCCATCAACCTCATCGTGGATCCGGCCTGGGACGAGGAGCGCTTCCGCGTCGTGCGCGAGTTCGCCCTGTCGGTGCCCGAGATCGTCCATCTGACGGTGATGACGCCCTATCCCGGCACCGAGATCTGGCACACCGAGTCCAGGCGCCTGACCACCCGGGACTACCGGCTCTTCGACATCCAGCACGCGGTGGTCCCCACCACCTTGCCGTTGGACGTGTTCTACCGCGAACTGGTGCGCACCCAGGCCGTCATCAACCGCAAGCACCTGGGCCTGTCCACGGCGTTCGGGGCGATGCGGGTGCTGGCCGGCAACCTGGCCCGGGGCCAGACCAACTTCGCCCGGATGCTGTGGCGCTTCAACCGGGTCTACAACCCGAAGGCGCAGCTCTCGGACCACAGCCGTCCGGTCCGCTACGAGCTGCCGCTGCCGGACCGGCTGGACGTCGGCGACCGTCGCCTTCTCTACGTGCACAGCCGGGCGCCCTCGCACGCCGGTGCGGGCGAGGGCGCCGCGCCGTCCCGGGACGGCGGGGACGGCGGGGACGGCGGGCACGGCGGGGGCGGCACCGCGGCGGTGACCCGGGACGGCGGGGGCGAGGGCACCCCGGCGCCGTCCGCCGACGCGACCTGACGGGTTCGGCGTCCGTGTCCGTGTGGGCGTCGGCGCCCCTGACGGGGTTCGGCGTCGGTGCCGGGGGGCGGCGCGGGGTCGGCGCCCGTACCGGGGCCGCCCCGCACCGGTGCCGGTCCGTGCGGTGACGGGGCCCCGCCTCGATACGGCCGACCGACAGCGCCGACCGACATCACCGACCGACATCACCGACGTTGTGAATGGCGCCCGGAAAGGTGTTGGACCCCCCGTGCGGGCCCGTAAGACCGTTGGGGCATGCCGAACCAGCCGCACGCCGTCCCGAGCGGTGGCCACGCCCAGCCCCCCGACGCTCCCGCGCCACGTACCGGCCGGCGCCCGCACCCCGACACGCCCGCACCGCCCCACGCCAGGCCCGCGCCGCCGCCCGCTCCGCCCGCCGCCGGGGAGCGGTCCGCCGGGAGCCCGCCCCCCTCGCGGCCGCCCGGGCACCCGGCCGCCGCCCCGCCACCGCACCGGGCGCCACACCGTGCGCCGCAGGGAAAGTCCCGCACCGCACGGGCACGGCCCCCCGGGCCCCGCACCGCCCGGGCGCCGCGCCCCGCCGCCTTCGCCGCCTACCGCCGCATCTTCGCCGTCCCCGGCACCCGGGCCTTCACCCTCGGGAACCTGATCGCCCGGCTGCCCGCGGGCATGTTCAGCGTCAGCGCCATCACCATGATCGCCGGGGCGCGCGGCTCGTACGCCCTGGCCGGTGCCGTCACCGCCACCGGCCTCGCCGCCACCGCGGTCGTCGGGCCCTTCACGGCGCGGCTGGTCGACCGGTACGGGCAGGCGCGGATCGCGGTGCCCGCCACCGTGTGCGCCGCGCTCGGCTCGCTCGCGCTGCTGCTGTGCGTGCACACCGGCGCCCCCGACTGGACGCTGTTCGCCTGCTACGCCGCCACCGCCACCACGCCCAACACGGGCGGCATGTCCCGGGCCCGCTGGGCGCACCTGCTCAAGGACGACGCGGACGCGCTGCACACGGCGAACTCCTTCGAGCAGGCCGCGGACGAGCTGTGCTTCATGCTGGGCCCGCCGCTCGCGACGTTCCTGTGCTCGGCCGCCTTCCCGGAGGCGGGCACGCTCACCGGCGCGCTCCTCCTGCTGACCGGTGTGCTGGTCTTCGCCGCCCAGCGCCTGACCGAGCCACCGGCCGGCGCCCGCAGCACCGCCTCGGCACCGCTGCGTGCCGAGGGCGTCCCCGCCCTGCTCGCCGCCTTCCTCGCCACCGGCGCGGTCTTCGGCTCGCTCGAAGTGGTGACGATCGCCTTCGCCGACGCCCGCGGGCAGGGGCCCGTGGCGGGCCCGGTGCTCGCCCTTCAGGCCGCGGGGTCGTGCGCGGCGGGGCTGGTGTACGGCACGCGCCGGCTCCCGGGGCCGCCCGAGCGGAGGCTGCCGCTGTGCGTGGCCGCGATGACGGCGCTGATGACGCTGCCGCTGCTGGCCGCCGCGCTCACCGGCTCGCTGCCGGTGCTCGCGGGGACACTGCTGGTCGCCGGGATGGCCACCGCGCCCACCATGGTCACGGGCATGACGCTGATGCAGCGCCGTATCCCGGACGACCGGCTCAACGAGGGCATGACGCTCGCCGTGACCGCGCTGCTCGGCGGTATCGCGGCCGGTTCCGCGACCGGCGGCTGGCTGGTGGAGCGGGCGGGTGCGCCGACCGCCTACACCGTCCCGCTCGCAGCGGCCGCGACGGCCCTCCTGCTGACCCTCGCGGCCACGCCCCGGCCCCGCGGCACCCGCCCGGGCCCACTCCCCCGCCCCTGACACCGGGGCCGGGGCCGGGACTCCTCCCCGGTGGGGCCGCGGAGGGGTGCCGCGGCTCCCGGCGGGCTCCGGATGCACCCCCACCCCACTCGTGCCACGCTTTTGTCAGCGCCCGGCCCGCACCCGCCAGCCGAAGCGGAGAGATTTCCGGACGGAGGGTAGTCATGGGCGAGATCCTGGTGAACACCACGACCGCCGGTCTGCAGTACCAGCCGGCCGTGGACTCCACGAGCAGCACCGACTACATGGCCGTGTGGACGGACCGCAGCACCGCCGACATCAAGGGGCGGGTCCTGACGGCCGACGGCGGCAGCGGCGGCGAGGAGTTCACGGTCAACACACCGACGCCGGGCGAGGGCAACACCAACCGGCAGTGGCCGACGGTGGCGGACACCGGGTTCAGCGTGGTCACCGCGTGGATAGAGGAGCCGTTCGGTGTGCCGCCGCCGCGCCCGCAGGTCAAGATGCAGCGGTTCAGGCACAGCACGAGGACCGGTCCCGAGATCCAGGTCAACACCACGGACATCGACCCGAGCAACCGCCCCACGGTGACCCGCATGGTCGACGGCGGCACGGTGGTCGTCTGGACGGACTCCCGCCCCGACCGGCGCATCCGGGCCCAGCGCTTCGACGCCGAGGGCAACAAGGCGGAGGCGGAGTTCACGGTCAACGCCACCGAGGGCTTCCACAGCAGCCCGGCCGTCTCGATCCTGGCGGACGGAAGCTATCTCGTCGCCTGGACCACCGATCCCTCGGCGATCGGCGGCGGCCGCCTCACCTTCCGCTTCTTCGCCTTCGACGGCACCCCCCGCAGCGGCGAGATCCAGCCCAACGTCTCCGGGTTCCAGGGCGCGAACTCGGTGACGCTGCTCGACAACGGGCGCTTCGTCGTCGCCCACGTCGACCGCATCGCGGACAGCGACCTCGGGGTCCCGCAGAGCACCGTGGAGGCGAGCATCTTCGAGGCGGACGGCACGGAGGCGACCAGTCTGACGGCGGGCTCGCCGCAGGGCTTCAACCGCTCCTGGCCGGCCCTCGCGCCGCTGCCGGGCGGGCGGTTCCTGTTCGCGTGGGTGGAGAAGAGCGCGACCACCTTCGCCACCGTGCCCACCCTGATGGCCAAGGTGTGCTCCGACACCCAGGGCTCGCTCGCCGACAAGGTCCAGGTCAACACGGCGTCCACCGGCGACCGCTTCCAGGTGTCGGCGGCGACGGCCTTCGGCGACGGCATCGAGACCGCCTTCATCTGCTGGGCGGACGACAACCGCGCCGCCGGCGACCCGTCCGAGTTCGCCGTCCGCGGCCGCGCCTTCAGGATCGTCCCGCCCGGCAACCTCGTCTAGCACTCCGGTCCCCTCCGGCCCCCGGTGGGACCGCTGCCGCTGCCGAAGGCGGGCGACCGGGCGCGCGCCGGGGCAGTGGCCGCCCGGCGGCGGGGCCGGAGCGGTGATGGGAGGCGCTCCAGGCATCGTCTCCACGCTCCGGCACCGCGGCTGCACGTTCGTCACCGTCGCCCAGCTCCTCGCACCGGGCACCCCGCAGCCGGGCAAGGTCCACAAGTGACCCGGCGGGCACTCCCGCCGGCACCGCGGACCGGACCGCGCCCCGCCGTTCGGCCCGCCGCACATCGCCCCCGATTGCCGCGCCCCCCATTGACGCCCCCTGCTCCCGCCCCTACCTTCCCGCGTCGAAGCGTTTCGACTCAGAGCGTCGAAACGATTCGACGGCACGGTGACGGCGACGGCGACCCACCCGGCGGAGGCACTGGATGTTGACGGCACGAAGGCGTGCGGCTGCGGCGGTCGCGGCGGCTGTTGCGGGAAGCCTGCTCCTGGCCTCCTGCGGCGGCTCGGGCGGCGGCTCCTCGGACCCGGACACCCTGCGGCTCTGGCACTACGAGAGCCCGGAGAGCGCGATGGGCGTGGCCTGGAACGAGGCCATCGAGGAGTTCGAGAAGAGCCACCCGGGCGTCACGGTGAAGTTCGAGGAGAAGGGCTTCGAGCAGATCCGCAAGACCGCCCCGATGGTGCTCAACTCCGACGACGCACCGGACCTGATGGAGTACAACAAGGGCAACGCGACGGCCGGACTCCTCTCCAGGCAGGGCCTGCTCACCGACCTGACCGACCAGGCGCACCGAAGGGGCTGGGACAGGAAGGTCACCGGCGGCGTGCGCACCACGAGTCGCTACGACGCGAGCGGCGTCATGGGCTCGGGGAAGTGGTACGGCATACCGGACTACGCCGAGTTCTCGATGGTCTACTACAACCAGGACCTCTTCGCGAAGTACCACGTCGAGGTCCCGAAGACCCTGGACGAGCTGACCGCGGCGATGGACGCCTTCGTCGCCGCGGGCGTCACCCCGCTGGCGAACGCGGGCGCCGAGTACATGGCCCAGCAGTACCTGTACCAGCTCGCGCTCTCCAGGGCGGACCGCTCCTGGGTGAACGCCTACCAGCTCTACCAGGGCAGGACGGACTTCCACGACGCGGCCTGGACGTACGCCGCCACCACCTTCGCGGACTGGGTGAAGAAGGGGTACGTCGCCAGGAGTTCGAGCGGTGCGAAGGCGGAGGACGCGGGCACCGCGTTCATCTCCGGGAAGTACCCGATCCTGTCCTCGGGAAGCTGGTGGTTCGGCCGCTTCACGGCGCAGATCCCGTTCCACTGGGGCACGTTCAGGTGGCCGGGCTCCGACCTCGTGCCCGGTTCGGGCGGAAACCTCTGGGTGGTGCCGCGGGGCTCGCAGAACAAGGAACTCGCCTACGACTTCATCGACATCACCCTGAGGAAGGGCGTCCAGAACCTGCTCGGCGAGCACGGCGGCGTGCCGATCGCGGCCGATCCCTCGGCGATCAGGGATCCGCGCTCCAAGCGGCTCATCGAGGACTTCGACGCCATCTCCTCGCACGACGGACTCGCGTACTACCCGGACTGGCCCGTGCCCGGCTTCTACGACGTCCTGGTCTCCGAGGTCCAGAAGCTGATCACCGGCAGCGGGGGCCCGTCCGACGCGCTGAGCGCACTCCAGAAGGCCTACGACGACGGCGCCCCGACGTCATGAGCCGGACCGCCGCCGTGTCCCGCACGGCCCCGGGCGCGGGCGGGGCACGGCGCCCGGGCCGCTCCCCGGCGCCCCGGGGGCCGCATCCCACCCGGGTGGCACGGGGCCCCTACGTCCTGTTCCTGTTGCCGGGCCTCCTCGCGTTCCTGGCCGTCATCGTCGTTCCGTTCCTGATGAACACCGGTGTCAGCCTCACCGACTGGCAGGGCGTGGGCTCGCCGAAGTGGGCCGGGCTCGCCAACTACCGCCGGCTCGCCTCCGACGCCGCGTTCTGGGAGTCGTTCAGGCACTCGCTCGCCATGGTGGTGGCGATGGCGGCGGTCCCGACCGCCATCGGCCTCGTCCTCGCAGCCGGGCTCTTCGACTTCGTCGCGAAGCACTTCGGCACCCGGGTCGCGGCCGTGCTGCGGGCCTGCTTCTACCTGCCGCAGGTGCTGCCGATCGCGGTCGCCGGCATCGTCTGGAGCTGGATCCTCGCCCCGCAGGACGGCTCGCTCAACGCGCTGCTGGGGGCCGTCGGACTCGGCGCGCTCCAACAGGACTGGCTGGGCGACCCCGACCTGGCCCTGTACAGCGTCATGGCCGTGATGGTCTGGGTGCAGATCGGCTTCCCGCTGGTGGTCTTCATGGCCGGTCTGCAACGCGCCGACCCGCGGCTGCACGAGGCGGCGGAACTGGACGGCGCCGGCTGGTGGCGCAGGTTCTGGCACGTGACGCTGCCGCAGCTACGGCCCGAGATCGCGGTGGTGCTGCTGTGGTGCACCATCGCCGCACTGAAGGTCTTCGGCGCGGTCTACGTGCTCACCAAGGGCGGTCCCGGCGGCGCCACCGACGTCCCGTCGTACTTCTCGTTCCAGAACTTCTTCGAGAAGACGCAGGTCGGTTACGGCTCCGCGGTCTCCACCGTGCTGACCGTGATCATCATGGTGCCGGCCCTGGGGGCCCTGCGCCTGCAGACCCGTGCGGAGGACGACGCGCAGGAGGGGTCCAGGTGAGCGCGCTGCGCCGTTCCCCGGTACTCGCCGCCCTGGTCATCGCGGCCGTCCTCATGGTGCTGCCGTTCGTGATCGTGGCCCTGAACGCGGTCAAGTCGCCGGCCGAGTACAACGCGCACGGCCCCCTGAGCCTGCCCGACGGGCTCTACCTGGACGGTCTCAAGGGCTTCTGGCAGCGCGTCGACTTCGGCCGGAAGCTGGCCAACTCGGTGCTGATCAGCGGCTCCGTGGCGGTGGGCGCCGCCGTGCTGAGCATCCTCAACGCCTACGCGATCGGCATCGGCCGGATCAGGGGCCGCACCTGGGTGCTGGCGTTCTTCGTCCTGGCGAACATGCTGCCTCAGGAGGCCCTGGTCTACCCCGTCTACTACCTCTCCAAGCAGCTCGGGCTCTACGACACCCGGCTGAGCGTGGTCATCGTCTTCACGGTGGTCCAAGCCGCCTTCGGCACCTATCTGCTCTCCTCCGTGCTGGGTTCCTTCCCGCGCGAGGTGATCGAGGCGGCCCGGATCGACGGGGCCGGCCCCTGGCAGGTGCTGTGGCGGATCGTCGTCCCGGTCTCCCGCCCGACCATCGCGGTGCTGCTGGTCTTCTTCTTCGTCTGGACGTGGAACGAGTTCCTGCTGCCGCTGGTGATGCTGATCTCCAACGACAACCAGACGGTGTCCGTGGCGCTCGGCGTGCTCCAGGGCCAGCGGCTGATGGACGCCACCATGACCAACGCCGCGGCACTGCTGGGTGTGCTGCCCGCCGTCGTCTTCTTCCTCGTGTTCCAGCGCACTCTCACCCGGGGCATCGCCGCGGGTGCCGTCAAGTGACCGTGGCTGTCACCAGCTCAGGAGGGCCCGAATGAAGTTCACCGACGGCTACTGGATGCTGCGCGAGGGCGTCAGCGCCGCCTACCCGGTGCAGGTCCTGGACGTCGCACCGGGACCCGGCGGCCTGGAGATCCACGCACCGACCCAGCCCGTCCGCCACCGGGGCGACCTGCTGAGGGGGCCGGTCGTGACCGTCCGCGCCCATGCGCCGATGCCCGACGTCATCGGGATCACGCTCACCCACTTCGACGGCGAGCGGGAGCACGGCCCGCACTTCACCGTCCAGGAGCAGCCCGAGTTCGCCCCGCAGGTGTCGTACGACGACGACCACGCGCTGCTCACCTCCGGCGCGCTCTCGGTCCGGGTGGCCCGCGGCGGCCCCTGGCGGCTCGACTTCCTGGCCGGCGGACGGCCGCTGACCGGCAGCGGCACCAAGGGCATGGGCATCATGCGGGACGCCCGCGGCACCCACTACCTGCGCGAGCAGCTCGGCCTCGGTGTCGGCACCACCGTCTACGGACTCGGCGAACGCTTCGGGCCGCTGGCCAGGAACGGCCAGGTGGTGGACATGTGGAACGCGGACGGCGGCACCTGCACCGAGCAGGCGTACAAGAACGTGCCGTTCTACCTGACCGACGCGGGCTACGGCGTCTTCGTCGACCACCCGGGGCGGGTCTCCTTCGAGGTCGGCTCCGAGGCGGTCTCGCGGGTGCAGTTCAGCGTGGCGGACCAACGGCTGACGTACTACGTCATCCACGGTCCGACGCCGAAGGAGATCCTGCGCAAGTACACGGCGCTCACCGGCCGGCCCGCGCTGCCGCCCGCGTGGTCGTTCGGCCTGTGGCTCTCCACGTCCTTCACCACCTCCTACGACGAGCGGACCGTGTCGTCGTTCGTCGACGGGATGCGCGAGCGCGATCTGCCGCTGTCCGTGTTCCACTTCGACTGCTTCTGGATGCGCGAGCTCAACTGGTGCGACTTCGAGTGGGACCCGCGGGTCTTCCCCGATCCGGAGGGCATGCTGACCCGTCTCAAGGAGCGCGGCCTGCGCATCTGCGTCTGGATCAACCCGTACATCGCACAGCGCTCCCCGCTGTTCGCCGAGGGCCGGGCGCTCGGGCACCTGCTGCAAAAGCCGGACGGCGGCGTGTGGCAGTGGGACCTGTGGCAGCCGGGCATGGCGCTGGTCGACTTCACCAGCCCCGCCGCCCGCGCGTGGTACGCGGCCAAGCTGGAGGCGCTGCTGGACATGGGCGTCGACTGCTTCAAGACCGACTTCGGCGAGCGCGTCCCCCTGGACGTCGCCTACGCGGACGGCGCCGACCCGGAGCGGATGCACAACTACTACACGCACCTGTACAACCGCACCGTCTTCGAGGTGCTGGACAAGCACCGCGGCGAGGGCGAGGCGGTGCTCTTCGCGCGCTCGGCGACCGCGGGCGGCCAGCAGTTCCCGGTGCACTGGGGCGGCGACTGCGAGTCCACCTACGAGGCGATGGCGGAGTCGCTGCGCGGCGGGCTGAGCCTCGGCCTGTCCGGCTTCGGCTACTGGAGCCACGACATCGGCGGCTTCGAGGGCACCCCCGACCCGGCGCTGTTCAAACGCTGGATCGCCTTCGGCCTGCTGTCCTCGCACAGCAGGCTGCACGGCTCCTCCTCGTACCGGGTGCCGTGGCTCTTCGACGAGGAGGCGGTGGACGTGCTGCGGCTGTTCACCAGGCTGAAGCTGAGCCTGATGCCGTACCTGTCCGCCGCGGCCCGCACCGCGCACACCGAGGGCGTGCCGATGATGCGCGCGATGGTGCTGGAGTTCCCGGACGACCCGGCCTGCGCGCACCTTGAACGGCAGTACATGCTCGGCCCGGACCTGCTGGTGGCGCCGGTCTTCTCCGACGAGGGCGAGGTCTCGTACTACGTGCCGGAGGGCACCTGGACGCACTTCCTCACCGGCGAGCGGGTCACGGGGCCGCGCTGGGTGCGCGAGCGGCACGGATTCACGAGCGTTCCGCTGCTGGTGCGGCCCGGCGGGGTGATCCCGGTGGGCGCGGTGGACGACAGGCCCGACTACGCCTACGCGGACGGCGTCACCCTGCGGGTGCACGAGCCGGCGCCCGGGATGCAGGTCACGGTGCCGGTCGGCGAGGTGGCGTTCACCGTCGTCCGCGAGGGACCGACGCTGCGCGCCACGGCGAGCGACCCGGGCGCGCCGTGGGCCCTGGAGTGCGCGGGGCGCACGGTGCGCGCCGAGGCGGGCACCGGAGTCCTCTCGCTGGAACTGGACTAGGGCCCCGCGGGACCGGGCGGAGGCGGACCCTTGGTGAAGATCACAGACGTGGCGCGGCACGCCGGGGTGTCCCCGAGCACCGTCAGCTACGCACTCAGCGGCAAGCGGTCCATCTCGGCGGACACCCGGCGCCGCATCGAGGCCAGCATCCGCGAGCTGGGCTACCGGCCGCACGCCGGGGCGCGGGCCCTGGCCAGCAGCCGCTCCAACGTGCTGGCCCTGGTGGTGCCGCTGCGCACCGGCATGCACGTGCCGGTGGTCATGCAGTTCGCGGTGTCGGTGGTCACCACCGCCCGGCGCCACGACCACGACGTGCTGCTGCTCACCCAGGAGGAGGGCGAGGAGGGCCTGCGGCGGGTCGCGGACACCGCGCTGGTGGACGCGCTGATCGTGATGGACGTCCAGATGCACGACGAGCGCCTGCCGCTGCTGCGGGCGCTGGACCGGCCCTCGGTGCTCATCGGCTTCCCCGCCGAGCCCGCCGGTCTGACCTGCATCGACCTGGACTTCCGGGCGGCGGGCGCGGCGTGCGTGCAGCAGTTGGCGCTGCTCGGCCACCGCTGCGTGGCGCTGATCGGCTCGCCACCGGAGGTCTACCTGCGGCAGACGGGCTTCGCCCAGCGGGTCGCGGAGGGCTTCACGGCCACCGCGACCCGGCACGGCCTGACGTCGTCGGTGCACCCCTGCGAGGCGTCCCCGGCGGCGGCCCGTGCGGTCGCCGAGCGGCTGCTGCGCGAGCACCCGGCGCTCACCGGCGTCGTCGTCCACAACGAACCGGTGCTCGAACCGCTGGTCGACGCCTTCGAGCAGTTCGGGCTGAGGGTGCCGGGCGATCTGTCGATCACCGCGATCTGCCCGGACGAGCCGGCCGCGCGGACCCGGGTGCCGGTGACGTCGGTGGCGATCCCCACGGCGGAGGTGGGGGCCCGGGCGGTGGAACTGCTGATGCGCAAGCTCGACGGGGCGCCGGTGCCCGAGGCGACCCTGCTGGCGCCGCGGCTCACCCTCCGGGGCAGTGCGGCGCCACGGGCCTGACCGACGGGCCACGGGCGGAGCACGGCGCGCACCGGGTGCGTACGGGACCGGCACGACGCACCGCCACCGAATCGCTTCGACCCAATCCCGACCGAACGAGGGGCACCGCATATGACGACGAGAAGAGGCTTACGGCACCGGGGCGGCGGGCGCCGCCGGTCGTGGTGGGCGCAACGGGCCGCACAGGGGCTGGCGCTGGCGCTGGTGGCCGCGCTCGGTACCGCGGTGGACACGTCCGCGGCCGCCGCGTATCCGTTCCGCGACCCCGCCCTGCCGCTCGCGGAGCGCGTGGACGACCTGCTGGGCCGGCTCACGCTCGACGAGCGCATCTCCCTGCTGCACCAGTACGAGCCGGCCGTTCCGCGCCTCGGCGTCGGCGCCTTCCGCACCGGGACCGAAGCACTGCACGGCGTGGCCTGGCTCGGTGAGGCCACCGTCTTCCCCCAGGCCCTGGGACTCGCCTCGACCTGGGACCCGGACCTGGTCCGGCGGGTCGGCTCCGCGGTCGGCGACGAGGACCGCGGCTTCCAGCAGGAGCGGCCCCCGGGCTGGGGCCTCAACGTGTGGGCGCCGGTCGTCAACCTGCTGCGCGATCCGCGCTGGGGCCGCAACGAGGAGGGCTACTCCGAGGACCCGTACCTCACCGGCGCCATGGCCACCGCCTACGGCACCGGGCTGACCGGCGGCGACCCCGACCACCTCAAGACCGCGCCCACCCTCAAGCACTTCCTCGGCAACAACAACGAGGTGCACCGCGACACCACCTCGTCCGACCTGCGCCCGCGGGTCCTCAAGGAGTACGAGGAGCGGGCCTTCGAGCCGCCCCTCTCGGCGGGCGCGGCGACCGGTGTGATGTCCTCCTACAACCTGGTCAACGGCCGCCCCGCGACCGTCAGCCCGCTGCTGGACGAGGCCCGCGACTGGAGCGGGCGGGACCTGCTGAACCTCACCGACGCGGGCGCTCCCGACAACCTGCTCACCACCGGCAGCCAGAAGTACTACGGCACCCTCGCCGAGGGCGACGCGGCGGCGCTGAGGGCGGGTGTGGACAGCTTCACCTCGGACGACGCCGACCCGGGGCCGACCACGACCGCCATCAGGACGGCGCTGGACGAGGGGCTGCTGACCGGGGCGGACATCGACGACGCCGCCCGGCACATCCTCGGCGTGCGCTTCCGGCTCGGCGAGTTCGACCCGGGCGGCGGCCGCTACGGGTCGATCGACGCATCCGTCATCAACAGCCCCGGGCACCGGGCGCTGGCCCGCAGGGCGGCGGCCGAGTCGATGGTCCTGCTCAAGAACACCTCGCGGGCGCTTCCGCTGACCGCCGCCACCAGGAGCGTGGCCGTCGTCGGACCGCTGTCCGACACGCTCTACTCCGACTGGTACTCCGGCACCCCGCCGTACCGGGTCACCCCGCGGGAGGGCATCGCGGCCCGGCTGGGCGCCGCCGGATCCGTGACCGGCGGCGAGGCCGTGGACCGGATCGCGCTGAAGGACACCGCGACCGGCAAGTACGTGACCGCGGGCACCGGTGCGGGCGGCGCACCGCTCAGGGAGAGCGGCACCACCGCCTCGGACGAGGCACGGTTCGACGTCTTCGACTGGGGCGCGGGCGTGCTCACCCTGCGCGCGGCGGCCAACGGCAGATACGTCGGATACGACGGCGTCGGCTTCCCGAACGACCAGGACCAGCCGAACGGCTGGTACGTGCGGCAGCAGTTCGCCCTCGACCGCCAGGACGACGGCGACTACCTGCTGCGGTACGCCGGCTACGACACCGCCGAGTCCTGGTGGACACAGGGCACCTACCTCGGCCCGGCCGCGGACGGCACGCTGGGTCTCACCACGAAGGACCGTGCCGCGCACTTCACGAAGGACGTGCTCAGCAGCGGCACCGACCAGGCCGTGGCGGCGGTCGAGGGCAAGGACGCCGCAGTCGTGGTGGTCGGCTCGATGCCCGCGATCAACGGCCGGGAGGCCCACGACCGGCCCGACATGGCCCTGGCACCCGCACAGCAGGCCCTGGTGGAGTCGGTGCGCGCGGCCAACCCGCACACGGTCGTGGTCGTCGAGAACAGCTACCCGACCACCCTCGGCGACCTGGCGAAGGACGTCCCGGCCCTGCTGTGGACCACCCACGCGGGCCAGGAGACCGGCAACGCGCTGGCCGACGTGCTCTTCGGCGCCACCGACCCGGCGGGACGCCTCACCCAGACCTGGTACCGCTCGGAGTCCGACCTGCCCGACCTGCTGGACTACGACATCATCAAGGGCGACCGCACCTACCAGTACTTCCGCGGCGAACCCCTCTACCCGTTCGGCCACGGCCTGTCGTACACGTCCTTCCGGTACGGCCCGCTCACCGCCGTCCCCGGCGGCTACCGGGTCCGGGTCACCAACACCGGCGACCGGGCGGGCGACGAGGTGGTGCAGCTCTACACCCACCAGCGCGCCTCGCGCGACAAACAGCCGCTGAAGCGGCTGAGGGCCTTCGCGCGGGTGTCGCTGGAGCCCGGCAGCACGAAGGCGGTGACGCTGCGGCTGTCCCGTTCCGACCTCGCCCACTGGGACGTCACCCGCTCGAAGTGGGTGGTGGAGGGCGGCACGTACGACGTCATGGCGGGCGCCTCCTCCGCGGACATCCGCAGCCGGACACGGCTGACCGTGCACGGCGAGACCATCCCGCCCCGGGACCTCGCACGGCCGACCCGCGCGGAGGACTTCGACGACTACGACGGGGTGCGGCTGGTCGACGAGTCCAGGGCGGCGGGCACCGCGGTGCAGGCGGCCGCGGCGGGGGCCTGGACGCGGTACGCGGACGCGGACCTGGGCGCGGGCGCCGGGCGGTTCAGCGCCAAGGTCGCCTGCACCGCGGGGTGCGAAGGGACGCTTGAGGTCAGGCTCGGCTCGCCGTCCGGGCCGCTGCTGGGCACGGCCCGGACGGCGGGCACCGGATCCCCGTACTCCTACACGAGCGTGAGCGCGGACCTGAGGCCCCCGCCGGGCCGGGCGGCGCACGGCGAGCGGGCACGGGACGTCTGCCTCGTCCTCGGCAAGGGCCTGCGTCTGGCGGAGTTCACCGTCCGCCCGGCCGGCTGAGGCGCGGTCCCGGAACCCCGGCGCCCCGGAACCCCGGCGCCCCGGCGCCCCGGAACTCCGGCGCCCCGGAACTCCGGCCTGGGTGCCGGGGCGCCGGGCGGCAGGCCCGGCTCCGGGCGGCCGGGCTCAGCACATGAGCGGCTTCCGCCAGGCGCATTCGAGGCCGGAGCCGTCCGGACGGGCGGTGCCTGGCCGGCCGGCGCGCAGCGAGCGCGGGTCCGCCGGCACCGCCTCGTCCGCTCGCGACGAGGCGAGCGTGACGACGATCGCGTCCGCGATGTCGTCGACGTCGTCGGCGAGGTGGTTGTTCAGCAGGATGCTGAACACCAGCTCGCGCCCGCCGGCGTCCGTGACGTACCCGGACAGGGTGTCGACGCCGGTCAGCGAACCGTTCTTGGCGCGGGCGTTGAGGGCGGCGGGGGTGCCGCACATCCGGGAGCGGAGCGTGCCGCCGACGAACCGCTGCGGGTCGCAGGCCACCGGCAGCGCCCGGTACCAGTCGGCGAACCAGGGCTCCTCGCGCACGAGCCTCAGCAGTTCGACGAAGACGGTCGCCGGGACGATGTTCATCCGGGACAGCCCGGAGCCGTCGAGCTGCCGGAACGTGCCCGTGTCGATGCCGAGGCCCTTGAGGTAGCCGTCGATCGCGGTGAGCCCGGCGGCCCAGGTGCCGCGACCGGTGACCTCGGCGCCCATGGCCTTGGTGAGGATCTCGGCGTGCATGTTGTTGGACAGCTTCAGCAACGGGATGAGCAGGTCCGCGAGCGGCATGGAGCGGTGCGCGGCGAGCTGCCGCGCACCGTGCGGTGCCGCCCTGCCGAGGCGGGTGGGGCCGGCGACGCGGATGCCGTGCCGGGCCAGCGCGTCCCGGAAGACGGCGGCCGCGTAGCCCGTCGGGTCCCAGACGCTCACCCACTGCCTGGCGGGGTCGGCGCCCACGGGGATGCTGCCGTCGACGGTGATGTCGTTGGTGCCGTGCGCACGGTCGACCGCGATGCCGTCGCCGGCCGCGGCGGTGGTGGTGGTGGCCCGGACGTCGACGTGGACGTACCGGTTCGGCGGCGTCACCGTGGCCTTCGGCCGGTCGCCCGCGGCGGCGCCGGGCGTGACGTTCACGATCACGGTTCCGGTGTCGTAGTCGGTGTCCGGGGCGAGGCTGAGCGCGGAGATCTGCGCGGTGTAGTAGGACGCCTCGTCGTCGGCGCCCCAGGCGCGGCCGAGCCGCTGGTCGTCGAAGCGGGTGTCGTCGGCCACCAGCCTCCCGGCGACCCGCCGGATCCCGGCCTGCGCGAGCCGTGCGGCGAGCGCGTCGTAGTCCTCGGCGAGGAGGGTGGGGTCCCCGCTGCCGCGCAGGTACAGGTCGCCGTCGAGCACGGCACCGTGCCGCGCTCCGCCGGCCAGGACGTCGGTCGTGAACCGGTATCCGGGGCCGAGCAGGGCCATCGCCGCGGTCGAGGTGAGCACCTTGGTGTCGGAACCGGGCATCAGCCGGTCGCCCGCGGCGTGCTGGTAGAGCACCTCGCCGCTCCTCGCGTCCGCCACCACCACGCCCTGCGCGCCGGACGCCATCCGCGCATCGGCCAGGATGGCGTCCAGCGCCTTCGCCAGAGCGCTGCCGTCCCCGTCGGCACCCGCCACGGGCACCGCCCAGGCCAGCGCCCCCAGCGCGAGCGCGGCGGCGAGGCCCCGGATCCAGGGGCCCCGACGACCCGAACGCCCACGGCGTGTCAATGATCTGCTCATGCCACACGAGGATCCCGGAACGGCAGGCTCCCGCACAGACCGCGTGGGCCGGTCACCGCCGGTGCGTTCGGCGGAGACGACGACACGGCCCGGCGCCGCCGTGCGGCTGGCTGCCGGTGCGGGCCGACCCGGAACACCGAACGGCGGAGCGCCGCCCCGGGCCGGTCCGGTCGACGACACGGGGGCGGGAACGACGAAACGGCGCCTTCCTCGGGGGAAGACGCCGTGCGTCTGGGGTTGACCTGTGCAGCCCTGCGGCCGGCGGCCCTCACGGATGAGGGTCCTGCCCGGACTGCGTGGGTGGAGATGGCGGGAATCGAACCCGCGTCCAACGGTGCGGAACCAGGGCTTCTCCGAGCGCAGTCCGCTTCGCTTTTCTCGGCCCCGGAGATCACGCGGACAAGTCTCCGACGGGCTCAGTCACTGTTTGGTTTCCCTGTGGGCCCCGTGACCGGGTCTACAGGTTTAGTTCCCTAGCTGATGCCAGGATCCGGGTCGGGAACAGCCCCGGGCTGACACTTCGCAAGTCGCTACTCAGGCAGCGAGGGCGAAGGAATCGCGCTTGGTATTGGCGATTATTTTTTTCGGCCTGTGGTTTACGAGATCATGGCCGCTTCCTCGGCTCGCTTCCCCTGCCTCGACAACCGCTGTCGAAACCGATCATCCCCATGTTGATTTTTCAATCACGTGCCCCCGCTGGAGGGGCTCGTCCCATCGTACGGGATCAACGACGCCGGGTGCCAGCCTATTCCCGCGGGTGCGGCGCCCGGGCCCTGCCGCCCGGACGCGGCGCCCGGGGCCCGGCCGGAAGGAGCGGGCGAGTGGACCCCGAGGGGGCTTTCGGCCCTGCCGGGCCGGTCTCCCGGCGTGTCCGGGCGGCCACGCCGAGGGGCCACCCGGGGCGCTCACCGTGCGGGCGTGCGACCGCGCCGCCGGGCCGCCGACATCGCGCGGTCCGCCTCGCGGCGGTCCTGCTTCTCCCGGAGGGTCTGCCGCTTGTCGTACTCCTTCTTGCCCCTGGCGAGCGCGATCTCGACCTTCGCGCGGCCGTCCTTGAAGTACAGCGCCAGCGGGACGACCGTGTGCCCGGTCTCCTGGGACTTGGCGTCCAGCTTCTCGATCTCGACGCGGTGCAGCAGCAGCTTGCGCTTGCGGCGTGCGCTGTGGTTGGTCCAGGTGCCCTGGCTGTACTCGGGAACGTGCACGTTGTGCAGCCAGGCCTCGCCGCCGTCGAGCTGGACGAACCCGTCGACGAGGGAGGCACGGCCCTGGCGCAGCGACTTCACCTCGGTACCGGTGAGGACGAGACCGGCCTCGTAGGTGTCGAGGATGTGGTAGTCGTGCCGCGCCTTCTTGTTCTGCGCGATCAGCTTGCGCCCTTTTTCCTTAGCCATAGTGTGGCCATTTTCGCACTAGGAGGGGCTTCCGAGGCCACTCAATACCGTCTCGGCCCGCTTCTGGACGGCATCCTCCGCCTCCAGGTCCGGGGTGATGCCGCGGCCGTCCAGGCTGTGCCCGGCCGGTGTGCGGTAATGGCCCACGGTCAGCTCGGCCACGGAGCCGTCCGGCAGCTTGCTGGGCATCTGCACGGAGCCCTTGCCGAAGGTGCGCGTCCCCACCACGACGGCGCGGCCGCGGTCCTGGAGCGCGCCGGTCAGCAGCTCGGCCGCGCTCATCGTGCCGCCGTCGACCATCGTCACCAGGGGGCGGTGGACGTCGCCGCCGCGGGCGGCGTGCAGGGCGTGCTGCTCGCCCTCGACGTCGTAGGTGGCGACCAGGCCGCCGTCCAGGAAGGCGGAGGCGGTGGCGGTGGCCTCGGCGACCAGGCCGCCGGAGTTGCCCCGCAGGTCGAGCAGGATGCCGGCGCCCTGTGGAGCCTGCCGCACCGCTTCGCGCACCTGTGCGCCGGTGCCCTTGGTGAAGGCGGCCACCCTGACGAGGACGCCGTCACCCGCCCGGTCGCCGAGCGGCTGCACCGTCACGGAGTCCGTGGTCAGCCTGGCCCTGCGCAGGGTCTCGTGCCAGGCCCGCGCACCGCGCTCCAGTCCGAGGACGACGGAGGTGCCGGCGGCCGGGGCGTCCCCGCCGGGCGCGTCGCCGCGCAGCAGGGCGACCACGTCGGTGACCGGGAGCCCGTCGACCGGGCGGCCGTCGATGCTGGTGAGCCGGTCCCCCTTGCGGATGCCCGCGCGCTCGGCGGGGCCGCGGTGCTGGACCCGGGCCACCTCGACCCGGCCGTCGACGTCGCGTCTCGCCCAGAGGCCGACGCCGGTGTACTCGCCGTCGAGGGACTGCTCGAACTCCGCGTACTCGCCCTCGGAGTACACCGCGCCCCAGCGGTCGCCGCTGCGGCTGACGGCGCGCCGCGCCGCCTCGGTGGCGGACTTGCCGTCCGCCAGGGCCCGGGCGGCGGCCTCGGTGACCGCCCGCCGGTCGGCCACGGGTGCCGAACCCGCCGGGGCGGCGGTGGGGTTGCCCTCCTGGCCGCGTCCGTCGCTCAAGGCTCCCGTCGCCGCGCCGGTCGCCAGTACGCCCGCGAAGACCAGTGTCAGGACCGCCGGGCGACGACTGCGGCGGGCTCTGTCGAATAGGTCGGGGTCGGACATGACGGTGAGTCTAGGACAAGCCGAGCCGCCGCACGGGAGGTTGGCGAGGACGGGGACGGGGTGTTCGTCACACCTTCAGGTACTTGCGCAGGGCGAAGAACGCCGCCAGAGCGGGCATCAGCAGTCCGATCGCCAGCACGAGCGGCAGCTTGGCGAGCACGGCGTCCCAGCCGATGAAGTTGATGAGGTTCAGCTTCTCGGAGAGGGCGAGGCCGTGGTCGATGATGAAGTAGCGGCCGACGAGCAGCATCGCACAGGCGACGAAACCGCCGATCAGTCCGGCGACCGCGGCCTCCATGATGAACGGCATCTGGATGTAGAAGCTGGACGCGCCGACCAGCCGCATGATGCCGGTCTCCCGGCGCCTGCTGAACGCGGAGACCCGTACCGTGTTCACGATCAGCATCAGCGCGACCACCAGCATCAGGGCCATCACGGCGAGCGCCGCCCAGTTCATGCCGTTCAGCAGCCCGAACAGGTTCTCCAGGATGCCCTTCTGGTCCTGGACGGACTGCACCCCGTCGCGGCCGTTGAACGCGGTGGCGACGACCTGGTACTTCTGCGGGTCCCTGAGCTTGATGCGGTAGCTCTCCTGCATCTGGTCCGGGGTGAGCGAACGCGCCAGCGGGGAGTCCCCGAACTGCTCCTTGTAGTGCTTGTACGCCTGGTCGCTCGACTCGTAGATGACCTTGTCGACCACCTGCATCTTGCCGAGGTCGGCCTTGATCTGGTCCTTCTCCTCGGTGGTGACGGCACCCTTGGCGCAGTTGGGGTCCGACTCGGCGTCGCTCTTGTTGCAGAGGAAGATCGAGACGTTGACCTTGTCGTACCAGTAGCCCTTCATCGTGCTCACCTGGTCGCGCATCAGCAGCGACCCGCCGAAGAGGGCGAGGGAGAGGGCCACGGAGACGACGACCGCGAAGGTCATCGTGAGATTGCGGCGGAGACCGACGCCGATCTCCGACATGACGAACTGGGCGCGCATGGCGTCTACTCAGGCCTTTCCGTGGATCAGTGCCGAGGCCGTCACCCTGGAGGCGCTCGGGCGGGCTCGGTTCAGCTCAGACATGCCGGGTCCTCAGTGCTGGTAGCCGTAGACGCCGCGTGCCTGGTCGCGGACGAGGCGGCCCTTCTCCAGCTCGATGACGCGCTTGCGCATCTGGTCCACGATGTTCTGGTCGTGGGTCGCCATCACGACGGTGGTACCGGTCCGGTTGATCCGGTCCAGCAGCTTCATGATGCCGACGGAGGTCTGCGGGTCGAGGTTGCCGGTCGGCTCGTCGGCGATCAGCAGCTTGGGGCGGTTGACGAAGGCGCGCGCGATCGCCACCCGCTGCTGCTCACCGCCGGAGAGCTCACCCGGCATCCGGTCCTCCTTGCCGCCGAGGCCGACGAGGTCGAGCACCTGGGGAACGGACTTGCGGATCTCGCCGCGCGACTTGCCGATGACCTCCTGCGCGAACGCGACGTTCTCGCCGACGGTCTTGTTCGGCAGCAGCCGGAAGTCCTGGAAGACGGTGCCCAACTGGCGGCGCATCTGCGGCACCTTCCAGTTGGAAAGCCGCGCGAGGTCCTTGCCCAGGACGTGCACCTGGCCGTGGCTGGTCCGCTCCTCGCGCAGGACCAGCCGCAGGAAGGTGGACTTTCCGGAGCCGGAGGACCCCACGAGGAACACGAACTCGCCGCGCTCGACCTCCAGGGAGACATCCCTGAGAGCGGGGCGGGTCTGCTTGGGGTAGACCTTGGACACGTTGTCGAATCGGATCACGGATGCACCACGGGTCGCCGGGGGTAGGTGAGCGTGACCATACGCGAAGCGGGTAGCCGCGCGCAGTCGGCGGCATGCGTTGCGCACGTATTGCGGAATTTGTCACCAAGTGGACGGCCCGGATGCGGCGCATCAGGCGCCATCGGGGCACGAACTCGCAGGAACAGCCCGTGACCCGGCGGCGGCGGTGCGCAGCGGACGGGATGCACGGGGGTCCGGTTCGTGAGGCGGCCTGGATCGGGGGGCAGAATACCGGGGACCGCGCCGTTTTCCCGGGAAGCTGGCACAGTGGAGGGGAACGGTTGCGTGACTGTGAGCGTTGTCGGTAGTGACGCTGTTGCGGCAGCCCCCGCCGCGCGGGAGGAGGAGAGCGCATGACCTACGACCGACTGGTGTGCGCGAACTGTGCTGCCCCGGTCAGCGAGGGCCGTTGCCCCGTGTGCAGGGCGAGCCGCGAGCGCTTGCAGCACGAGAGCCCCTGGGCGGGCCTGAGCCCCTCCACGCTGATCGCCCTCCTGGCCGTACTGATCGCGGCGGTCGCCCTGGTCGCACGGCAGGCTTAGGGCCCTTCGCCCGGGGCGGCACGGAGGGGCGACACGGTGCGCCTCGCTCCGCTCACGGGGTGTGACGTCCCGGATCCTCGACCTCGTCTGCGGTGGTCTGCGCAGGGGATGCGCGCGCCATGCGGGGCGGTTGCCCGTACGGCGCCGTCCGGACGGATGACCTGTCGGAGCCACCCTTTGCGCACCCTGTGCCGACAGGCACGGGAGAGGGCCCGGAGCCTGTGCTCCGGGCCCTCTCCCGTGCCTGTCGGCCGGATCTCCGCGTGCCCGCCGGGCCGGCTCGTCCGCGTCCCCGCGTCCCCGGTGGCCCGCCGACCCGCGTCCCCGCGGGCCGGGCGTGCCGTCCGACTCGGCCGGGCGCCGCCCTCGGCCCGCCGGCCGCGGCAGTCGCGTTACGCGACGGTGCGGCCGCCCACGAAGCGGGGCAGCAGGCGGAAGCCGATGCCGCCGGCGATCATGGTGGCGGCGCCGATGATCAGGAACGACGTCTCCGCGGCGCCCGTCTCGGCCAACTGGTCCTTGTCCTTGCCCTGTGCGACGGGCTGCGAGCCGGTGTCGGTCAGCCCGTCCTTGCCGTGGCCCTGCTCGACCGGCTGCGAGCCGTTGGTGTCGGGACCGGTGTTGTCGTTGCCGCCGGTGCCGTTGTCACCACCCGTGCCGTTTCCGCCACCGGTGCCGTTGTCACCACCAGTGCCGTTGTCACCACCCGTGCCGTTGTCACCGCCGGTGCCGTTGTCACCGCCGGTGCCGTTGTCACCGCCGGTCGTGTCGCCACCCGTGGTGTCGCCGCCGGTCGTGTCACCGCCGGTCGTGTCACCACCGGTCGTCGTGTCGCCACCGGTCGTGTCACCACCCGTGGTGGTGTCGCCGCCGGTCGTCGTGTCACCGCCCGTGGTGTCGCCCCCGGTGGTGGTGTCGCCGCCGGTCGTGTCACCGCCCGTGGTGTCGCCACCGGTCGAGCCGCCGCCGGTGGTCTCGCCACCGATCGCGACGCCACCCGTGGTGTCGCCGCCGGTCGTGTCACCACCGGTCGAGTCGCCACCCCCGGTGACATTGACATCGGCACCGATGCCGAGCACGTTGACATTGACGTCCAGGGCCGAAGCGGCACCCGCGGCGGTCAGCGAAGCGCCGACGGCGATCACCGCACCGGCTGCCACCCGCGCAACGCGGACCCGCGTCTTCTTCGTCATCTGCCTGCTACCCCCAGTAGCTTCATCGTCAGTGGAGCAGCGCCCAGGGCTGGGTCGCCGGGAGTAGCTGGTACGCCCCCGTCCACGCGCGCCCCTGAGATACGCATGCCGCCGTGCAGCCTTCCCAGTTTTCAGGGACTCGTCAAGGTCGTTGCGCGAACGATGTCCCGAATGACGGGACTTGACGGCTGCAAGGTCATGTGAATGTGACGTAAAAGGGAACGGCACATTCAACGCCGCACAACAGCGGTAACCATCCCCGACGGGGCGGCGGTTACCTTGTCGACAAAGGCGCTCTTTCCGCGGGCCGGGCTGCTGACGGTTTTCCACGGCTTGTGCGGCGGGGTTCCCCGGAGGCTTTGCGCGGCTTCCGCGGTCGTGTCAGCGGGCGGGGTGCCACGGGCGGACGCATGAATTCCGGCGCTGCTGCCACGGTTTTCGAGGGTTTCGCGGGGTGCGCGGCGTGCATGGGTTCCGCGGGCGGATTTCCTGCGCCCGCGCAGTGGCTTCCCTCGGCACGGGTGCCGCCGTCAGCGCTCCTGCTGCTTGCGCCACCGAATTCCGGCTTCCAGGAAACCGTCGATCTCACCGTCGAGAACCGCCTGCGGATTGCCGACCTCGAACTCCGTCCGCAGGTCCTTGACCATCTGGTAGGGGTGCAGGACGTAGGAGCGCATCTGGTTGCCCCACGAATTGCCGCCGTCGCCCTTGAGGGCGTCCATCTTGGCCTGCTCCTCCTGGCGGCGGCGCTCCAGCAGCTTCGCCTGGAGGACGTTCATCGCGGTCGCCTTGTTCTGGATCTGCGAGCGCTCGTTCTGGCAGGAGACGACGATGCCGGTCGGCAGGTGGGTGATGCGGACCGCGGAGTCGGTGGTGTTCACGCCCTGCCCGCCGGGACCCGAGGAGCGGTACACGTCGATGCGCAGCTCCGTCTCGTCGATGTCGACGTGGTCGGACTGCTCGACGACCGGGAGCACCTCGACGCCCGCGAACGAGGTCTGGCGACGGCCCTGGTTGTCGAAGGGCGAGATGCGCACGAGACGGTGCGTGCCCTGCTCGACGGAGAGCGTGCCGTAGGCGTACGGGGTCCGGACGGTGAAGGTGGTCGACTTGATGCCGGCCTCCTCCGCGTAGGACGTCTCGTAGATCTCGGTCTTGTAGCCGTGCCGCTCGGCCCAGCGGAGGTACATGCGCTGGAGCTGCTCGGCGAAGTCGGCTGCGTCCACGCCGCCGGCCTCCGCGCGGATGTTCACGAGGGCCTCGCGGGCGTCGTACTCGCCGGACAGGAGGGTGCGGACCTCCATCTCGTCGAGCGCCCTGCGGACGTCGGTCAGCTCGGCCTCGGCCTCGGCGCGGGTGTCCGAGTCGTCCTCGGCCTCGGCCAGCTCGAAGAGCACACCGAGGTCGTCGATCCGGCCGCGGAGGGCTTCCGCCTTGCGGACCTCGGCCTGGAGATGGCTCAGCTTGCTGGTGATCTTCTGCGCTTCGTCCGGGTCGTCCCAGAGGGACGGCGCGGCTGCCTGCTCCTCGAGCACGGCGATGTCAGCCCTCAGCCTGTCGAGGTCGAGAACGGCCTCGATGGACTCCATGGTGGAGGAGAGGGACTTCAGCTCTTCGGATACGTCGACGACTGCCACGACTCCAGACTAACGGCTGGTGCAACCGACGAGATCCCGTGTGCGGGCGGATACGGGGGGCCACGGCGGCCGCGGGTGGTGCCGGTGCCCTCCCGGCGGACGGCCGCGCGCGCTTCGGGTACGGCCGGCGGGGCGCGCCGAACGTGGCGCGGGTCACGCGGGTCACCGGCGCACGGCCGCGTGGTGCCCGGCCGCGTGGCACCGGTCGTGTGCGGGGTGGCGCGGCGGCGGGTACCGCGTGGCACCGGGTCGTGGGGCCGGGTCGTGGGGCCGGGTCAGGGAGTCGCCGAGGAGTGCGTGCCGTGGGAGGGCGGAGCCTCGGGCTCCCCGGACGTGGTGAGCCACGTGCCCACCCCCACCGCGGCGGCGAGAACCGCGATCCCGGCCCCCAGGAGCACCTTCCTGCGCCCGGATCCTGTGCGGTGCCGCGCCGACCCGGGCCGCGGCGCACCGGCGGCCCGGGGCACCCGGGCGGTCCCCCGCGCGCCCCCGGCCAGCTCGTCCGCCCCGGGCACCCGCATGCTCGTGTGCGTGTCGCGGTTGGAGTCCGGCGCCGCCCCCGGCACCAGCGACACGGCCCCGCGCCGCACCGCCGGCCGCCGCGCCTCCTGCGCACCCGCCTCCTGCGGCTCGGACGCGGGCTCGGCCTCCGGCTCGTCGACGTCCAGCGGCGGGATACCGGCCAGTGCGGGCAGCAGCTCGCGCAGCCGTGCGGCCAGCTCGGAGGCGCGCAGCCGCGAGGCCGGCCCCTTGGCCAGGCACTGCACGACCAGTTGCCACAGCTCCTCGGGGATGCCGGGCAGCGGCACCACCGTCTCGGTGACGTGCCGGCGCAGCACGGCACCGGGATGCCCTCCGCCGAACGGCGTGAAGCCGGCGAGCATCTCGTACAGGACCGTGGCCAGTGCGTAGATGTCGACGGCGGCACGCGGCGGCAGGCCCTCCACTATCTCGGGAGCGAGGTAGTCGGGCGTTCCGATGATCTTCGTGGCGCGGGGCCTGCGCGGCGCGTCGATGAGCTTGGCCACACCGAAGTCGGTGAGCAGCGCGGGGTGTGCGCCGCCGGGGCCGAGCGGGCCCTGCATGTCGAGCAGGACGTTCTCGGGCTTGACGTCGCGGTGCACGATGCCCGCGGCGTGCGCGGCGGCCAGGCCCTCGGCCACGTCCGCGGCGATGGCGACCGCGGCCTCGGGGGCGAGGCGGCGCTCCCGCTCCAGGCGGGTGCGCAGGTCGGTGCCCCGGACGAGGTCCATCACGAGCGCGAGGTCGTTGCCGTCCACCACCAGGTCGCGCACCCCGACGACGTTGCGGTGTTCGAGGCCGAGCAGGGCGGTGCGCTCCTGGACGAAGCGGTTGACGAGCTCCTGGTCGCAGGCCAGGTCCTCACGCAGCAGTTTGATGGCGACGGGACCCTCCGGCCCCTCGCCCAGCCACACCGTGCCGGCGCTGCCCCGTCCCAGGATCTGGTTCGCGGTGTACCGGCTGCCGATCTTCCGTGCCAAGGCTGCTCCTACGGACGCGTGTTGGCGACAAAGCTACGCGGCCGAAGAGGCAACCTTCATATCCCCGGCGGAAATTACCCCATGGGTGTCGACAAATCACCAGAGTGGGGACGCGTGCGGGGCCATGGCGGCGGACGGACACGTTCCGCCCTGCCCCATGAACCTGCCTCCGGACCTGCCTCCGCGGCCCGGCCCGGGGAGCCCGGCTCCGGGCTCCGGGCTGCGACCGGGAGCGGGCTAGTTGCCCGAGTCCCCGCTGAGCCGGCCGATCCAGCCCGTCACCGTGTGGAACCAGCCGCTGAGTTCCTGCCAGTAGCCCTTGGTGGTGCCGATCCAGTCCTGGAGCGGGCTCAGTTCCCACACCAGCCAGCCCGCCACGAACAGGATGACGAGCGTGAACAGGCAGCCCTTGAGGCAGCCGAGGCCCGGGATCCTCATCCTGTTCGGGTTGCGCCTGCGCGGCTCCCTCGGCTCGCGCGGCGCCGGCTGCTGCGGCGGGGCGCTGTAGCGCTGCGGCTGGGGCTGGGGCACCGGTGCGGGGGCGTACCGCTGGGGCTGCTGCTGCGGGGGCGCGTACTGCTGCTGCGGGGGCTGCTGCGGGCGCGCGGCCTGCCGTTGCGGCCTGCGGCGCAGCGGGTCCTGGTTGGGGTCCAGGTACTGGATCTGGGTCTGTTCGTTGCGGTCGCGGGCCGCGCGGAGCTGGCTCTGCCAGGGGTGCGGCTCGTCGGGGCCCGTCCCGCCGGGCCGGCCCGGCGGGACGGGGGGCAGGACGGACGTCGGGCCGGCGGCCCCGGTGTTCGGCAGGACGGAGGTGGGGTCCGCGTCGCCGGGGACGGCGGGCCCCAGGGGGCCGGTGTGCGGCAGCACGCTGGTCGCGGCGCCCGGGTCGTAGCCGGTGCCGTGCTGGAGCACCTGGGTGGGGTCGGCGGCGCCCGGCACCTCCGGTACGGCGGTCGGGTCCGGGTCGGGCCCGAGGAGCGCGGCGACACCCTCGGCTGCGGCGATCTGGGCCGCGGTGGCGTGCACGCCGATGCCGTCGGCGACGGTGCGCAGGGCGTGCGCCAGGTTCTCGGCGCTGGGCCGCCGCCCCGGGTCCTTGCTCAGGCAGCGCTCGATGACCGTCCACAGCGGGTCGGGGACGGTGGAGGGGCGGCGCGGCTCCGCGCTCAGGTGCTGGTGCAGCACCTCCAGGGCGGTCTCGCCGGCGAACGGCGGACGGCCCGTGAGCAGCTCGTACATCAGGATGCCCGCGCCGTAGATGTCGACGGCGGACGTCTGCGGACGGCCCTCAGCGGACTCGGGTGCGACATACGCGGGTGTGCCGACGAACTCCTGGGTGCGGGTCAGGCCCGGCGAGTCCGCGAGCCTCGCGATGCCGAAGTCCGTGAGCATGGGGTGCATGGCGCCGTCGTCCTGCTTGAGGAGGACGTTCGCGGGCTTGAGGTCGCGGTGCACGACGCCGTCCGCGTGGCTGGCGGCCAGCGCGTCGGCGATCTGGGCGGTCAGCAGGGCGGCGGCGGCCGGCGAGAAGGGCCCGCGCTCCCGCAGGTAGCGGTGCAGGTCGGGGCCGTCCACCAGGTCCATGACCAGCGCGAGGAGGTCGCCCTCCACGACCAGGTCGCGGGTGCGCACGATGTTCGGGTGGGTGAGGCGGAGCAGGACGGAGCGCTCTCTCAGGAACCGCATCACGATGTCGGCGTCGCTGGCGAGCTCCTCCTTGAGGACCTTGATCGCTACGGTCTCGCCGGGCGCGCCCTGCACGGCCGCCTCGGCCCCCGCGGTCTCCCTCTGACGGCCCCGCCAGACCGTTCCCGTGGCACCGCGTCCGAGCGGCTCCTCCAGGAGGTACTTGCTGCCTACCGGCCGCACGTCATGCGCTCCCTGCTTGCTCGGCGATGGGTGGTCGGCCCCGCTCGGGTGGTCCGGGGTGAGCTGGGCGGTGTGTTCCGGGGGGCCGGACCCTGTGCGGTCCGGTCGTGATCCCCGGTGGGGACGGCTCTGTGCTCGGTCGGGACCGGGGTCCGGGCTGCCGCCCGGCGGAGGGTCCGACCCACCACTGTAGTGCCGGTCCGGTGCGTACCGGCCTGTCGCGTTCCCGCGTCCGGACGAAGCACATGGTCGGTTTTCGGTAAGTGACGGTGTGGTTTTCGGTCGGTCCGGGTGCGGTTCCGGGGATTTCCCGGAGGCGGTGTGACGCCGCCCGCAGGGCCAGGAAGCCGTCCGACGGGAAGACGCGCGCCCGGCGCCGTTGGTTGCCGCCGGTGGTGACGTGCGCGATCCCCGGCCGGGCCGGGCCGGGGCCACCCGCCGCCGCTCGGGCACTTTTGCGGGCAGAGTCGGCCATTCAAGATCGTTCATGGCCGTCAGCCGGGCGTGTTGTCGGTGGCAGGTGCGAGGATGCCCCCTGTTGTACTGGCCACGTGCCCGTGTGTGGTGGGGGGAAAGTCACAAGCGCAGTCCCCCCGCCGGGCGCCCGCGCAGAAGGGACCGCTGACGCGATGCAGATCCGGCTGACCGTCCTCGGACCGCGCCGCGACTCCGCGGGCCGCCCGGCGGCGAGCGACGTGCTGGTCACCGCGCCGGCCGGGACCGCGCTCGGCGCGGTGGCCGCCGGCCTGGCCGCGGCGGTCGGCGGCGACCGCGCCGACGGACCCGTGGTGCTGTACGCGGGCGAGGAGCGGCTGGACCAGTCCCGTTGCACCCTGGGCGAGCCCCCGCTGCTGGACGGCACGGTGCTGTCCGTGGGCGCGCCTGCGGAACCCGGCCCCGAAGCGGCCGAGGCCACCGCCCAGCTCAGGGTGGTCGCCGGACCGGACGCCGGCGGCGTCCACCTGCTGCACGGCGGCCGGGTCCGGGTCGGCCGCTCCGCGGAGGCCGACGTCCCGCTGGACGATCCTGACGTCTCCCGCCTGCACTGCACGGTGACGGTCACCCCCGGTGGCGAGGTCACCGTCACCGACCTGGGCTCCACGAACGGCACGACGATCGACGGCATCCCGGTCCCCGCCCACCCCGTGCGCCTGCCGCCCGGCGCGCTGCTGCGCCTGGGCGAGTCCGCCCTGCGCCTGGTCCCCGCGCCCGCCGGGCTCCCGGCCACCCTGCCGACGGCTCCGGACGGCGAGGGACACGTCCGGGTGCGGGTCGGCGCACGGGCCGGCACCGCGGGCGGCGGCGCTCCGGAGGGCCCTGCCGGGCCCGGCGCACCGCCGGGTGCGGCACCCGCGGGCGGCGGCGCCGTGACCGGGCGGTATCCCCTCGACGCGGACGCCGACCCCGGTCGCGGGTGGCAGGAGCCGGCCGAACCGGCGGGCGCCGGGCCGCGCCGGGCGGGCACGCCGGGCGCCGGGTCATGGCCGTACGGGCCCGATGACGGGCAGACGACGCACGGGCGCGGAACCCGTGCAGCACCGGGGCCCGCGGAGGCCGCCGCGGCCGGGCCCGGCGGGTGGCCGGCGCCGGGATCCGGCGGCCGGGGGCGCGCCACGGGGCATACCGCGCCCGGGGCGGACGCCCGGCACACGGGGCAGCAGAGGCTCCAGGGGCAGCAGGGACAACAGGGACAGCAAGGACGGCAAGGACAGCAAGGGTGGACCGGCACCGGCGAGCCCGGCCGCGGCACCGCCGCCGGAGCGTACGGCCCGCCCGGTGCGGGGACGCACCACGGGTACGGCTCGGCCGGCTGGGGCGCCGCGGGCGGCCCGGCGGCAGCGGGCGGCAGGGAGCCCGCCGGGGCGCACGGCCATGAGCGCGATCCGGCGGGCGGCGCCGGCGCGGGATGGGACACGGCAGCCGCATGGCCGCCGGGGCAGGAAGACGTGGGAACGGGCCCTGCGGGCTCGGCGGACCGGCGCACGAGCCCGGCCCCGCGCCCCCGGGACGACGGCTGGGGCCCCGACTCCTGGGCGGACACCCGCGAGCGGGACGCCCCGCGTGCCGACCGGTGGCCCGGCGGGGTACCCGGCGAGCCACGGGAGGAGACCCACGGAGCGCCGGGGCGGGGCGACGGCCCGGCAGAGGGCGAGGGCGCGCCGCGGGGGGCGGCAGGCGCCCGCAGGCGCGGTGGCCTCTCCGCCTGGGCGCGGCGGCGGCTGGCGGGCGGCCGCACCCCGGACGCCTACGGCGAGCAGGACGTCCGGGGCACGGATCCCGGCGCGTCCGGGGTGCGCCACGCGTACGGCACCTACGGCGGGCTCCCGGTGGGCCCACCGCCGCGGCCCGGCGAGGGTGCCGCGCAGGGCCCCGGAGAGCGGGCTGCGGCACAGGACACCTGGCCGGACCCCGCGGCGCTGCTGCTCACCGCCCTCGGACCCGGTGCCCGCCTCTGGGAGCGCGGGCCCGACCACCCGGAGGCGCTCACCGTCCGGCTCGGCACCGCCGACAGGGCCGCCCCCGGCGGCGGCCTGCTGCCCGCGGTGCCCGTGACCGTCGCACTGCGCGAGGCGGGCGCACTGGGCCTTGCGGGACCGAGGCGGCGGCTGGCGGGGCTGGCCAGGTCCGTACTGGCCCAGCTCGCGGCGCTGCACTCGCCGGACGCCCTGGAGATCGTCCTCATCAGCACGGACCACAGCCGCCCTGCGGAGGAGCGGGCCGCCGAGTGGGCGTGGCTGGGCTGGCTGCCGCACCTGCGGCCCCTGCGCGGCCAGTCCTGCCGCCTGCTGCTCGCCTACGACCGCGACCAGGCCGCGGCGCGCGCCGGTGAGCTGCTCCGCAGGCTGGAGGGGCACGAGAGCCGGCTCCCGCACCGGCCGGCGGCCACCGGCGGCCACCCGGCCGACGAGGCCCCCGGTGCCCCCGCCTTCGGCGCGTACGGCACGGGCACCCCGCCCGCGGCCGCCGACGGCGGCACCGGCCACTGTCCGGCCGGCCACGGCGGCGCGGCGGGCGTAACGGCCTACGCCGCGGGGTCCGAGGGCGGCGGCCGCGCGGACGGCTACGGAAGAGGCACCCACGACCTGTACGGCCCCGGTGAGGCGCCCGGCCGAGGCGGCGCGCACGACGGCTCCCACCACCCGGGCTCCCCCGCGGACGTCCATGGCGGCGGAGGCGGCCCGGCCGCCCCGGGCGGCCACGGGTACGACGCGCCGGGCCGCGGGGGGTACGGCTCGGCGGACCATCCCGGTGGACCGCTCCACGAGGGCGTGCCGGGTGACCGCCGCGGCGGCGTGACCGGCGGCCATGACGCGGGTGGGTCCGCCGGGCGCGGTGCCGCGGGAGGCACCGGCGGAAGCGGGGGCAAGGGCCACCGGACGGCCCGTCCGGATGCCGCCGCCGTCCGCCCGGCTCCGGCCGCCCACCGGCACACCGGCCAGGGGACCGGTACCGCGGCGGTGCCGCCGGGTGCGGCCGGCCCGTACACCGTGGTCGTCGTGGACGGCGACCCCGGGACACCGGAGGTGCGCGAGGCCGTGGCACGACTGGCCGAGGCGGGGCCGGGCGCCGGCGTGCACGTGCTGTGCCTGGCCGAGACCCCGGCCGTGTCGGCCGCCGCACCGGTGGCGACGATCTACGAGACGGCCTGCGCGGCGGCCCCGGCGTTCCGGTTCTGCGGGGCCGTGGCGCTGCTCAGCGGCGATGTGGCCACGGAGCTGCGGCTGTTGCGGGCGGTGCGGGGCAGGCTCGCCGGGCGCGGGACCGTCGCCGCGGTGGACGCGGTGTCGGGCCCGTGGGCCGAGCGGTTCGCCCGGGCACTGGCACCGCTGCGCCCCGAGGGCGAGCCGGGCGGGGCGGACGCGCACGCGTCGGCGGCCCTGCCGCAGGCGGCCAGGCTGCTGGACGAGCTGGGTCTGGCCCGGGCCACGCCGGCGTCCCTGCTCGCACGGTGGGCGGCGGCGGCCGAGGACCGGCAGGCGGTCGGCGGCCGGGCCACGGCCGTGCTCGGTGCGGGGCCGCGCGGCCCGGTGGCCGTCGACCTCGTGGCCGACGGCCCCCATCTCCTGGTGGAGGGGCCCGCGGGCAGCGGGCGCACGGAGCTGCTGCGCGCCGTCGCCGCCTCGCTGGCCGCCGCGGAGCGGCCCGAGCGGCTGGGTCTCGTCCTGATCGACGGCCGCGACGACCGGTGCGCCGCCGGAGGTGCCGGGGCCGCCCCAGCGGGCCCGGGCGGCTCGGGCGGGCCGCGCGTCGAGCGCGCCGAAACCGGCGAGGGCCTGCGGATATGCCTGGATCTTCCCCATGCCACCTCACATCTCGCGGTTCACGACCCCGTGCGGATGCGGGAGTTCGCGCAGTCGCTGACGGCTGAGCTGAAGCGGCGTGCGGAGGTGCTGGGCCGGCTGGACTTCACCGCATGGCACTCCCGGGGCATGGCCCCGGGACGGACGGCCGTACGGGACGCATCGTCCGCGGACCGGGCCCGCGAGGGCTTGGCCGCGGACCGGGAACGGCAGGGGGCGTCGCCGGCCCGGGTGGTCCGGGAGGGCGTGGCCTCGGCCCGGACACCCAAGGACGGTCCGACCGCGGCGCGGCTCCCCCGGGACGGCGCGGCGGCGGCCGGGGGCCGGCCGGGACCGGAGGCCGCGCCCGAGGCGCGGGCCGTGGAGGTGGAGGCGCCGAGCGCGACCCTGCGGCTGCGCACCGGCACCGGCCGCCGGCGACCTGAGCCGGGCCAGGAAGCGGGACGGGAAGCGGGACGGGGAGCCGGCGCCGCCGAGCGCGTGCCGGTACCGGGGCCCGGAGCCGCGGGGCACCAACCGCTGCCCGCGGCGGGCTCGGGGCTGCCCAGGCTGGTGGTCCTCGTCGACGATCTGGACGCCCTGCTGGCGCCGCCGCTCGGCTCACCGGGCCGGCCCGCCGCGGGTTCCGTCGTCCGGGCGCTGGAGGCCGTGGTCCGTGACGGGGCCCGGCTGGGTGTGCACCTGGTCGCGGCAGGTGCGCCCGGGGGCCGGCTGGCCGCCTCCGAGCTCGGCCGGGGAGCCGCGCTGCGGGTGGTGCTGGAGGCACCGTCCGGCGGGGTGGACGACCCGGCGCCCGGACGCGGCCGGCTGCTCGGGCCCGACGGGCGCGGCACCGGCTTCCAGGGCGGCCGGGTGACCGGCCGGATTCCCCGTACCGGGACGCTGCGGCCGACCGTGGTGCCGTTGGAGTGGGAGCGGATGGGGGACCCGCCGGCCCGGCGCAGCGTGCGGGAGCTGGGCAACGGCCCCACGGATCTGGCCCTGCTGGCAAGCGCGTTGGAGAGAGCGGCCCGCGCGGACGGCCGCGGGACGCCCTGACCCGGGCGGTGCGGCCGCGGCACACCCCGCCCCGCGCCTCCGTCCCGCGGCCGCCCGTCCCGCGGCCGCCCGTCCCCCGGGCGGACGGTCCCGGGTCGGGCGGCCGCGCGGCGCGGCGATCCCTTCTCGCCGGTGTCCGTTGCCGAGGCCGGGAGCACACGCATGCCCCCTTGCCGACGGCCTCGGGCGCACGCAAGCCGGCACGCGCGCCCCATGGCCGACGGCCGCGGGGCGAGGCGTCGTGGCCGGCCGTGCGCACGGCCGCGTCGGGCCGTCGTCACCCGTGCCGTCCGCCGCCTGCCCCCCAAGTGCTGTGCACGGGCCGTCGCCTGACTGGGCGTCGGCGTCCAGCCGCGTCACCGCGCGAAAGTCCGAAGAGCCGCCGGGGCCTGCTCCCGGCCCCCACCGCCCCCACGGGCGCCCCCCGCCACGGGCCGGGGCCCTGCGCACCGCCCCTGCGCACCGCAGCCGTCGCCCCGGTGCCACCGCGGGCCCCCGTACCACCCGACGCACCGGCCCGTCCGCGCCCGGCGCCGCGTCAACCGCCCGCCGCTGGTGCGAAGTTCCTGCTGAAACGCCTCTGACCGCACATCACGACCCCGTCACGATCATCATGTTGGAAGCGCTGCCTCCCTTGCCGCTGTCTGTGGCGCGGCAGTAGACCAGAGCGCACAGAACAGCGCTCGCATCAGCGTGCGACACCATGCAAAGAAGAACGGGGACGTGATGCGCAGGACTCTTCGTCAGTCGGGCAACGCCGGGGAGCGGGTGTCCAGAGCCGGTACCATCCGAGCTGCGGCCGCCTTGGTCACGGGTGCGCTCGTGCTCTCCCTCAGCGCCTGCGGCGGTGACGACGGCAGCGACTCGGGCAAGGGGGCGGCCGGTGGCGCGGCGAAGACCGCGACGACGGTCAAGCTGCCCAAGCTGGACGGTACGAAGCTGGAGGTCTCGGCCGTGTGGTCGGGCGTGGAGGCGGCGAACTTCAAGAAGGTGCTCACGGAGTTCGAGAAGCGCACCGGCGCCGAGGTGACATACGTGCCGGCGCAGGACCCCATCATCAACTTCCTCGGCTCGAAGATAGCGGGCGGTTCACCGCCTGACGTCGCGATGCTGCCGCAGGTCGGCGCCATCAAGCAGGCCGTGGAGAAGAAGTGGGCCAAGCCCGCCGGACCCGAGGCGGTCGCCCAACTGAAGAAGAACTACTCGCCGGGCTGGCAGGACATCGGCAAGGTCGACGGCAAGCAGTACGGGGTCTACTTCAAGGCCGCCAACAAGTCCCTGATCTGGTACAACACCAAGGTCTTCGAGAACGCGGGGGCCAAGGAGCCGAAGACCTGGAAGGAACTGCTGACCACCGCCCAGACGATCTACGACTCGGGCGTCACCCCGATGTCGATCGGCGGCGCGGACGGCTGGGTGCTCACCGACTGGTTCGAGAACATCTACCTCTCGCAGGCCGGACCGGAGAAGTACGACCAGCTCGCGCAGCGCAAGATCAAGTGGACGGACCCGTCGGTCAAGCAGGCGCTGACCACGCTCGCGCAACTGTGGGGCAAGCAGGACTACATCGCGGGCGGCGCCGACGGTGCGCTGCAGACCGAGTTCCCGAAGTCGGTCACCCAGACGTTCACGGGCGGCGACCAGCCGAAGGCGGGCATGGTCTTCGAGGCGGACTTCGCCGGGGCCAACGTCCAGGAGGCCAAGGCGAAGATCGGCACCGACGCGAAGGTCTTCCCGTTCCCCACGGTGGGTCAGCAGGCGCCGGTGGTCAGCGGCGGTGACGCGGCCGTGGTGCTGAAGGACTCCAAGGCGGCCCAGGCGCTGCTGACGTTCCTCGCCTCCCCGGACGCGGCGACGATCTGGGCCCAGGCGGGCGGCTTCCTCTCCCCCGACAAGAACGTCGACCTCGCGGCGTACCCGAACGCGGAGCAGCGGTCGATGGCGAAGGCGCTGGTCGGCGCCGGGGACGACTTCCGGTACGACATGTCCGACCAGGCACCGCAGTCGTTCGGCGGCACGCCTGGCAAGGGCGAGTGGAAGGACCTCCAGGACTTCCTGAAGAACCCGAAGGACGTCGCGGGCGCGCAGTCCAAGCTGGAGGCCGACGCGGCCAAGGCGTACGGGGGCTGACGGGCGATGACGACGGCTGCCGTGGGAGGCGCCGGCAAGGGCACGGCGCCTCCCGCGAACAAGAAACAGAAGAGCGTGACGGGCACCAGCAGGACGGTGGCGGTGCTCTTCCTGCTGCCCGCGCTGGTGCTGCTGGGCGCGCTCGTGGTCTATCCGATCGGCTACTCCCTGGTCCGCAGTTTCCTGAGTGACTCGGGCGGCGGTTTCGCCGGGTTCGACAACTACAAGGCGCTGTTCACCGACGACGGCATCCTCACCGCGATCAAGAACACCGCGATCTGGGTGGTGGTGGCGCCCGCCGTGGCGACCGCCCTCGGCCTGCTCTTCGCGGTGCTCACCGAGCGGGTGCGCTGGGGCACGGCGTTCAAGCTGATCGTCTTCATGCCGATGGCGATCTCGATGCTGGCCGCCGGGATCATCTTCCGGCTGGTGTACGAGCAGGACCCGGAGCTGGGCGCCGCCAACGCGGTGTGGGTCGGGGTGCACGACACCTTCGCCGAGTCGTCGGCGTTCCCGAAGGCCCACCCGGGCCAGCAGTCGCCGCTGCGGCCCGCGGACGGCGGTGCGTTCCTCACCAAGGACCCGGTGCACACCGGGCAGAAGGTGGCGCTGCCGCTGGTGGGCGTGGCACCGGAGGACATGCCGGACGGCGCGGCGCACGCCAAGGCGGCCGTGGCCGAGCCGGGCAGGATCACCGGGACGACCTGGCAGGACTTCACCCGCGGCAAGGGCGTGGGCACGCGCAACGCAGTGGACGCGTCCGAGTTCGGCTACCCCGGGATGACGATCGAGGCGGTCAGGAACGGCAAGGTGGTGGAGTCGGTCAAGGCCGCGGACGACGGGACGTTCACCCTGTCGGCCAAGGCGGACGGTGCGCTGCTGCGGCTGCCCGCGGCCAACTTCCGCGAGCCCTACAACGGCCTCGAATGGCTCGGCCCGACGCTCGCGACGCCCGCCATCATCGGCTCGTACGTCTGGATGTGGGCCGGTTTCGCGATGGTGCTGATCGCGGCGGGGCTCGCCGGGATGCCCAGGGAGCTGCTGGAGGCCGCCCGGGTGGACGGTGCGAACGAGTGGCAGGTCTTCCGCAGGGTGACGGTGCCGCTGCTGGCGCCGGTGCTCGCGGTGGTCCTGGTCACCTTGATGATCAACGTCCTGAAGATCTTCGACCTGGTCTTCATCATCGCGCCCGGCTCCTCGCAGGACGACGCGAACGTCCTCGCCCTCCAGCTCTACCGCTCGGCCTTCGCCGACGACCGGCCGGGCATCGCCAGCGCCATCTCGATCCTGCTGCTGTTGCTGGTGGTCCCGGTGATGCTGTTCAACATACGCAGGCTCAGGCGGGAGGTGCGGCGGTGAGTACGACGAGTGGGGCCGTGCAGGGCGCGGTCGTGGACGCACCGGTGCCCGTACCGCCCGTCGGCGGTGCCGAGCAGGTGGAGAAGTCGCTGGGCGGGCGGATCGCCGAGGCGCTGCGCGGGGGGCTGCTCCAGGTCTTCCTGATCCTCGTCGGCCTGTTCTGGCTGATGCCGACCGTCGGCCTGCTGTTCTCCTCCCTGCGCACGCCCGTGGACCTGTCGCAGAGTGGCTGGTGGACGGTGTTCAGCGCACCGGCGAAGCTCACCTTCGACAACTACCAGCACCTGCTGGAGAACTCCGCGATCACCGACTCGCTGGTGAACTCGCTGCTGATCACCATCCCGGCGACCGTGCTCGTCGTGGTGATCGGCGCCCTGGCCGGCTACGCCTTCGCCTGGATGGAGTTCCCGGGCCGCGACTGGTGGTTCGTCGCGGTGGTCGGTCTGCTGGTGGTCCCGGTGCAGGTGGCGCTGGTGCCGATCGCGGAGCTGTTCGGCAGCCTCGGCATCTTCGGGTCGCTGTTCGGGGTGATCCTCTTCCACGTGGGCTTCGGCCTGCCGTTCGCGATCTTCCTGCTGCGCAACTTCTTCGCCGAGATACCGAAGGAGTTGCTTGAGGCGGCGCGGCTGGACGGCGCGGGCGAGATCCGGCTGTTCTTCCGTGTCGTGATGCCGCTCGGCGGCCCGGCGGTCGCCTCGCTGGGCATCTTCCAGTTCCTGTGGGTCTGGAACGACATGCTGGTCGCGCTGATCTTCTCCGACTCGAACAGCCAGCCGATCACGGTGGCGCTCCAGACGCAGGTGCGGCAGTTCGGCAACAACGTCGACGTCCTGGCGCCCGGCGCGTTCATCTCGATGGTGATCCCGTTGGCGGTGTTCTTCGCCTTCCAGCGGCAGTTCGTGTCCGGAGTGATGGCGGGCGCGGTGAAGTAGGCGGACGGCGCCCCGGCCGGCGGGGCGCCGAGGGGCGGGGCGGACCGGCGGCGGTCCGCCCCGCTCTGCGTTGGGCGTCCGCGGCTCCCGTGGCCCGTGCACCGCACGCCGCGCGCCGCTGCCACGGATGGCCTAACCGCCGGTCAGTCGACCCTATATGGGCACAATATGATGTATGCCCGAATCATCCAGCCCTGCCGTACCGCCCGCCGTGCCGTCCGACGTTCCCCTGCCCGCGCCCAGGTTCAGCGTCATCGTCCCGGGTCACGGGGTTGCGGGACGGCTGGCGCAGACACTGGACTCCGTGCTCGGGCAGCGGCTGGACCCGAGCCGGCCGGCCGGCGCCCCCGGACGGGACGGGGCGGGCCACGGGGCCGGGGACACCGCCGCGCCCGCCGTCGAGGTGATCGCGGTCTGTGCCGCGGCCGACTCGCTGGACGCCTGCGTCGCGGAGCGCCTCGCACGGCGGGACGCCCGGGTGCGGCCCGTCTGGTCACCGCCGGAGGCCGGGCTCAGCGGGGCGCGCAACACCGGGCTCACCGCCGCCAGGGGCGACTACGTCCTCTTCCTGGACGGCGACGACACGCTGGCCCCGGGAGCGCTGCACGCGGTGGAGGCCCGGTTGCGCCGGACGGGTGACGTGGACGTGCTCTACCTGGGACACGAACGCGTCCACTGGTGGAAGGGCCCCCAACCCGGCGACTCGCCCGGCGCGGAACAGCTCGCCCACGCGCCGGAAGGCGCCTTCGCGCCGGAGGAGGCGCCGGCGCTGACGGGCACGGCGCTGCCCGCGTGGAGCGCCGTGCACCGCCGGGCGTTCCTGGCCGCACACTCCCTCGCCTTCCCCGCCGGCTTCTACACGGACATCGGCTGGGGCGGCCTCGAACTGCTGGCGGCCCGCCGGGTGGCGGTGCTGCCGCGGGTGTGCGTACGGCATCTGCTGCGCCGGCAGGGCAGCCGGCTGCGGCAGCCGGGCGAGCACCACTTCGACCTGCTCGACCAGGTGGACCTGGTCCTCACCCGGGCCCGCCGGGGGCCCCGCGGCACCGCGCACGCGCTCACCGCGGCCCGGCTGCACGCCCTGTTCGCCGAACTCACGGCCCAGATGCTGCGCACCGCGGCGGCCGCACCGATCCTGCTGCCCGACGGCGCGGGCCGGCTGTTCTTCGAGCGGGCGGGCGAGCTGTACCGGCGGCACCGGCCGATCGGCTTCCACCCGCCGCTCGGGCGGCTCGGCGTCCAGCACCGACTGCTGGCCACCGGCTCCTACCGGGCGTTCGCAGCGCTGCGCGGGGCGCGTCGCGGCGCTCGGCGCGCCGCCCGGGGTGCGGCCTCCTCGGCGACCCGGGTGCGCGCCCACCGGCGCCGCCACCACGCCCTCTACCAGGCTGCCCTGCGCCGCCCCGTCGACGAGAACCTGGCCGTGTACTGCGCCTACTGGGGCCGTGGCTACGCCTGCAACCCCGCCGCCGTCCACGCCGCCGCCCGGCGTCTGGCACCGCACATCCGCTCGGTCTTCCTGGTCACCGAGGACGCCGTGGACCGGATGCCCGAAGGCGTCGAGCACGCCGTGCTCGGCACTCCGCGTTCCTGGGAGCTGCTGGCCCGCGCCAAGTACCTGATCAACAACGCCAACTTCGCGGGCGCCGTCGTCAAGCGCCCCGGCACCGTCCACCTCCAGACCCAGCACGGCACCCCGCTGAAGAAGATGGGCATCGAGCAGGCGGAGTACCCGGTGGTGGCGGCGCAGAGCGGAAGCTTCGGGGGGCTGCTGTCCCGGGTGGACCGCTGGGACTTCAACCTCTCCTCCAACCGGCACTCCAGCGAGGTCTGGGAGCGGGAGTTCCCGGCCGGCTACGAGATGCTGGAGTACGGCTACCCGCGCAACGACGTCTACCAGAGCGCGAGCGCCGCCGACGTGGCCCGGATCCGCCGTGAGCTGGGCGTGCCCGAGGACCGCACGGCGATCCTGTACGCGCCCACGCACCGCGACTACCGGACGGCCTTCCGCGCGCACCTCGACCTGGAGGCGTTCTGCGCCGCCGCGGGCGAGGAGTTCGTCGTACTGCTGCGGGCGCACTACTTCTACGAGGACGACGGGCCGGGCCCCGGCGGGCCGCCCGGCGGCGGCCGCGTCATCGACGTGACCGGCCACCGCAGCGCCGAGGAGGTCTGCCTGGCGGCGGACGCACTGGTCACCGACTACTCGTCGATCATGTTCGACTACGCCAACCTGGACCGCCCGATCGTGGTGTACGCGGACGACTGGGACGTCTACCGGGAGACCCGGGGCGTCACGTTCGACCTGATGGCCCACCCGCCGGGCCCGGTGGCCGGGACCGAGGAGGAGCTGGCCGGGATCTTCCGGGACGGCTCGTGGGCGGGGCCGCGCTCCACCGAGCTGCGGGGCCGGTTCCGGGAGCGCTTCTGCACGTTCGACGACGGACATGCCGCGGAACGGGTGGTGCGCCGGGTGCTGCTGGGGGAGCCGCCGGGGGCGCTGCCGCCGCTGGTGCCGCTCGCCGAGCGCACCCCGGCCCCCGCCGCCCGCCCCGCCCCGCGCTCCCACCCCGGCCCCGGCCCCGGTGCGGACCGCCCACAGGCCGGCGCGGCACCCGGCGCCGGTGCCCGTCCGCCGGCCGTGCCCGCCCCCACCACGGAGAAGAGCTGACCGTGCCCCGTTTCAGCGTCATCGTCCCCGTCTTCAAGGTGCAGGGGTACCTGCGCGCCTGCCTGGACTCGGTGCTCGGCCAGTCGTTCGCGGACGTCGAGGTGATCGCCGTCGACGACTGCTCCCCGGACGGCTGCGGCGCCATCCTCGACGAGTACGCGGCCCGCGACCCGCGCGTGAAGGTGCTGCACCTGGCGGAGAACGTCGGCCTCGGCCGGGCCCGCAACGCCGGGCTGCCGGACGCCACCGGCGACTACGTCCTCTTCCTGGACAGCGACGACTCGTACACGCCCGGCCTGCTCGCGGCCGCCGACGAACGGCTCGCCGCCACCGGCGACCCCGACATCCTCTGCTTCGACCACGTGCGCACGCACTGGTGGGGCACCAGCGGCCGCAGCGCGTCCGCGGACCTCCTGGAGCAGGCCGGCACGGACACCGTCCGCATCCGGTCGAACCCCGAGTACCTGCGGCTCTTCCTGGTCGCCTGGAACAAGGCGTACCGCAGGGACTTCTACCTGGCGCACGACTTCGCCTACGCGCCCGGCCTCTACGAGGACGCGCCGGTGACCTACCGGGCGATGGTCACCGCGGAGCGCATCGCGTGCCTGGACCGGGTCGGGGTGGAGTACCGGCAGCGGCGGCAGGGCGCGATCACCCGCACGCCGGGCCGCAAGCACTTCGACATCTTCACCCAGTACGAGCGGCTCTTCGCCGAGCTGGACGCACGGCCGGAACTGGCCTGGTCCCGGCCGCTGCTGTTCGAGCGGGCGCTGGACCACATGCTGTTCACCCTGGCCAGGGCGGAACGGGTGATGCCCGAGGACCGCGAGGAGTTCCACTCCCGCATCGCCGCCTTCCACCACCGCAGGCGGCCGCCGGGCTTCACTCCGCCGGGCGGGCTGCGCGGCGCCGAGATGCGGCTGCTCGCCACCGCCCCGTACTCGGCCCACCGGGCACTGCACCGGCTGAACGCCGTCCGGGGCGCGGTGCTGCGGCGCGGGTCGCGCCGGGTGCGGGAGGCGGTGTCGGCACGGGCCGGCGCCCGCTACTACGCGGACCGGCTGCGCCGCCCGCTCGATCCGCGCCTCGCGGTCTACGCCTCGGGCCACCACCAGGGCATGTCGGGCGACCCGGCGGCGATCTACGCCCGCGCCCGCGAGCTCGCGCCGCACCTGCGCGGAGTGTGGGTGGTCCGCCCGGAGGCCGAGGAGCGGCTGCCGCGGGACGTGGAGCGGGTCACGGTCGGCTCGCGCCGCTACTACGACCTGATGGCCCGGGCGACGTACTGGGTGAACAACGTCAACTGGCCGGGCGGCCTGGTCAAGCGGGAGGGCGCCGTGCACGTCCACACCCACCTGGGCACCCCGCTGAAGCACATGGCGCTCGACCTGCTGGATCGGCCGGGCGCGCGGTACGGCTTCGACGTACGGGCCATGCTGCGGCGCAGCGACCGCTGGGACGTCAGCCTGGCCGCCGGCCGCTACGCGGAGGAGGTCTGGCAGCGCGCCTACCCGTGCCGCTTCCGCTCCCTGCGCTCAGGCAGCCCCCGCAACGACGTCCTGGTGCGCGGCGACGCGGCCCGCGCGGCCGCCACCCGCGAACGGCTCGGCGTCCCGGACGGCGCCGAGGTGGTGCTGTACGCGCCGACGCCGCGGGACTACCGCCGGGGACGGTACGTCGAGCGGATCGACCTTGAGCGGCTCGCGGCGGCCCTCGGCCCCGGCAGGACGCTGGTGCTGCGGCTGCACCCGAGCCTGGCCGACCACCCGGCGCGCGCACTGCTCCCCCGCGATCTGCACCGCCGCGGGCTCCTGGTGGACGCCACCGACGAGCCGTCCGTCGAGGACCTGATGCTCGCCTCCCACGCGCTGATCACCGACTACTCGGCGCTGATGTTCGACTATGTGCTGCTGGACCGGCCGGTGGTCGTGCACGCCGACGACTGGGCCGCCTACCGCGCGGTGCGCGGCGCCTACTTCGACATCACCGCCGAGCCGCCGGGCCATGTCACGAGGAGCATCGAGGAGCTGGCGGAGCTGTTCGCCACCGGTGCCTGGCGCGACGCGGAGTCGACGCGCCTGCGGGCCGCGTTCCGGGACCGGTTCTGCGAGTGCGAGGACGGGCACGCGGCGGAACGGGTGGTGCGCCAGGTGATGCTGGGCGAGCCGGAGTTCGCGCGCGGCGCCGGGCCCTTCCTGGTGTCCGGGACGCAGGTGGCCGCGCCGTCCCCCGCGCAGCCGTCCTCCGCGCCCGCCCCGCCGTCGGAGCGGGATCCCGCGCCCGCCCCGCCCTCCGACCCGGGCGCCGGGCCACCGTCCGCCGGACCGGGTCCGCTCGGCAACCCTGTCTCGGGGGCGGGTGAGCGGTGAGCGGAGGTCCCGGCACGCTCACCCCCGCCGGTTCCGGGCCGGCCCGGTGGCCCGCACCGCCGGCCGCGGCGGCCCGCCGTCCCGCCGCGCTCCGCTGGTGGCCGGCCGCACTGGTCGCGGGGCCGGTGGCCGCCCTCTTCGTGCTCGGCTACCGCAGGCGCTGGATCTGCGACGACGGCATGATCTACCTCCGTCCGGTGCGGCAGGTGCTGGCAGGGCACGGGCCGGTGTTCAACGCCGGGGAGCGCGCGGAGAGTTCGACGGGCGCGATCTGGCAGTGGCTGCTGACGCTGGCCACCTGGCTCACCGGCGCCGACCCCGCGTTCCTCGCGGTCGGCGTGGGCCTCGCGCTGAGCACCGCCGGGTACGCCCTCGCACTGGCCGCCACCTGCCGGGCGTACGGGGTGCGGGCGCGCGCCGCCGGAACCGGGGCGGGGGCCGGCCGCACGCGCACGCGTACCGCACGCCCCGTCCTCCTGCCCGGGGGCGTCCTCGTGCTGCTCGCCGTGCCGCCGGTCTGGTCGTACATGACCTCCGGTCTGGAGAGCGGGCTCGGCACCTTCTGGACGGGCCTCGTGTGGTGGCTGCTGGTGCGGACCCGGCGCGGGCAGGGGGTGCGGGCGCAGCTCGCGACGGCGTTCGCCTTCGGACTCGGCTGGCTGGTCAGACCGGATCTCGCGGTGGTGGCGGTCTGCTTCCTGTCCGTGCAGTGGTGGCTGCTGCGCCCCGCGCCGGGGCGGACGGCGCGGCTGCTGGGCGCGGCGGCACTGCTCCCGGCGGGCTACGAGGTGTTCCGCGCGGGCTACTACGGCGTCCTGCTGCCGCTGCCCGCCATCGCCAAGGAGGCCGGCGCCAGCGACTGGGGCAGGGGCGCGCGCTACGTCCAGGAGACGCTGGGCCCCTACTGGCTCTGGCCGGCTCTGGCCGTCCTCGCCGCGGTGGCGGGCCATCTGGTGCGGGACGCCCGGCGCACGCGGACGGCGGACGGGAGCGGGGCCGCCCCCCGCTCCGGCGCCCGGGTGGGCGGGGGCCCACTGCCGACGGGCCGTGCGCCGCTCGCCGTGTTCCTCGCGCCGGCCGCCGCCGGTCTGCTCCTCGCCCTGTACGTGATGCGGGTGGGCGGCGACTACATGCACGCGCGGATGATCCTGCCCGCGCTGTTCCTCCTGCTGCTCCCGGTGCTGGTGGTGCCCGCGACCCGGTGCACCGCCGCGGCCGCGGGCCTGCTGCTGGTGTGGGTGGCGGCGGCGGTCGGCCCGCTGCGGCAGCCGTTCGACCTGAACGCGTCCCCGGGCACGTTCAACGTGCGCAGCTCGGACGTGCGCTACACCCACGACCACAATCCGGTGCGCAGCACGAACTGGGTGCGGCACTGGCCCCGGCTGCCGCGCGCGAACGCCATGCTGGCGGCGGCCGTGCGCGGCGGGCGCCCCGTGCTGCTCTACTTCGACGACCGCCGGCGGCTGCACACCACCACGGTGCGCCCCGGCGCCGCGTACCACGTGGTCATGGTGGGCCGTCACCTCGGCGTCACCGGCGCCGCCGTGCCGCTCGACGGCTACGTGAACGACGCCTGGGGCCTGGCCAGTCCCATCGGTGCGCACCTGGCGCTGGAGCGGTGGGCCTGGCCGGGGCACGAGAAGTTCCTGCGCAACGAGTGGATCTTCGCGGACTGGGCGGTGCGCTCGCCGTCCGCGGCGGATCTGCGGTACGCGGGCACCGGGCGCGCCGAGGTGCTGGCGGCGCGCAGGGCGCTGGGCTGCGGACGGCTCGCGGAGCTGAGGGACTCGGTCCGCGCACCGCTCACCCCGGCCCGGTTCTGGCAGAACCTGGCCGGGTCCTGGGACCGCACCCACTTCCGCTTCGCCCGCGCCCCGCACCGCGCCGTGCGGGAACTGTGCGGCGAACGGCACTGAGCGCGCGGGAGCGCCGACCGGGGCGCCGTGGCGCGGCCCGGCGCGGTGGCCGCGGGCCCGCGCCGGAGCACGGCGGGCGTCCCGCGGCGGGCGTCCCGCGGGGATCGCCCGCGGGGGCAGGGGGCAGTCGGCGCGGGCAGGGGCCAGCCTGCGCGGGCAGGGGGCAGTCGGCGCGGGCAGGGGCCAGCCGGGACGGGCGGCCCGGGCCCGCGCTCGGGCCCGCAGCCGGGCCGACGGTGGTGGAGCACGGTCAGCCGGCGCGGGCGGCGGGCGGTTGCCGGTCGGCGGGGCCCGCGAGGTCGGCCTGCGCCCTGATGTGGGCGGCGTAGGTGGCCCACGTGTCCTGGGACAGGAAGTGGCCGACGCCGGGCAGCGTGAGCAACCGGGCGCCGGGCACGGCGGCGGCGGTGTCGCGCGCGGCCGAGACCCGCAGCAGCGGGTCCTGCCTGCCGTGCAGCACCAGGGTCGGCGCGGTGATGTCCGCGAGCGGCCCGCCGTGCCAGGTGGCGCCGATCTGGCGGCTCTGCGCCCGCTGGTCGCGGAAGCTCGGCACGTGGTGCTCGGCCTCCCTGGCCACGAACTCGCTGACGTCCGCCTCGCCCACGCTCCGGCCCGGCGCGGCCAGGATGCGGGCGACGGCCACGGCGAGGGCCAGGTTGCCCTCGGGGGTGTCGGGCTGCCGCAGCCGGGCGAACCGCAGCAGCGGCCCCGGGCGGACGTAGCGCAGTACCCGCAGGCCCCTGGCGTCGCTCGGCACGGCGGCCGAGGTGGTCAGGCTGCGCACCCGGTCGGGATGGCGGATCGCGGTGCGCTGGGCCACCAGGCCGCCCAGGGAGTGCCCGAAGAGATGGGCGCGCCGCCAGCCGACGGCGTCCAGCACGGCGACCGCGTCGTCGGTCAGCTCCTCGGCGCCGTACGCCGGGGCCGTCCTGCGCAGCAGGGCACGGACGGGCGGCCCGGCGGGCCGCCCCGGCAGGCGCCCCGACTCCCCCGCGTCCCGCTGGTCGTAGGCGACCACGTGGAAGTCGCGGCGCACCAGTTCGCGGACGAGTCCGAGCGGCCACCAGAACCGCGACGTGCCCAGCCCCATGAACAGCAGCAGCGGGTCGCCGCCGCGGCCTCCGAGGTCCTCGTAGGCGATCCGCACATCGCCGTTGTACGCGTAGTGCGCCATGGTGACTCCTCCCCCGGTTCGGCAACGCCCGACAGCGGCTCAGCCCGTATCGGCCGCTTCGCAGGCGTTGTTCGCAAGCACTGTTCGCAAACACCTGTTCGCGAACCGAGTTCGCGAACCCCTTTCGCGAACACTGTACGCGAAGAGGTAGGCTGGCCACAACGACGGAGGTGGCAGTGCCAGGGCAGCAGGAACCGGTGATCTGGATGCGACCCGCACGGGCGCCGCTCGGACGCCCGGCCGAGCGCAGCCGGGCCGAAATCACCGCGGCCGCTGTGGAGCTGGCCGACCGGCAGGGGCTCGACGCCGTCTCCATGCGCAGGGTCGCCGCCGCACTGAACACCGGCGCGGCCTCGCTCTACCGCTACGTCGCCACCCGCGACGACCTGCTCGACCTGATGATCGACAGCACGGCGAGCGAGTACGACCTGCCCGCGCCTACCGGCGACTGGCAGGCCGACCTGCTCACCGTCGCCCGTCAGGCCAGGGACATCATGCGCCGCCACCCCTGGCTGCCGCACCTGGTCATCACCCGCCCCACAGTCGGGCCGCAGGGCGTCGACCTGCTCGAACACGTACTTGACGCACTCGCCGACCACCCGGCCGACGCCGCCGCCAAGCTGGAGGCCTTCGCGCTCCTGTGCGCCCTGACCGCGCTCTTCGTCCAGAACGAACTGGCCGCCGCCGACCCCGGCTCCGCCCGGCAGACCGCGTACCTGCGCCACGCGGCCGCCCTGGGCGACCACCCCCGCATCAGCGCCCTGCTCGCGACGGCCCCGCCCGCCGTCACCCCCGCCGCCGGCGCCGCGGACCGGATGGAGACCGTGCTCGTCCGCGCGCTGACGGGAGTGCTCGCCTGACGCCCGCCGGGCGCCGGCACCCACGCGCCCGCGGGACGGCGCCCCCGCCCGGCACCCACCACCCCGGCGCCCGCCGCACGTCACCCCCGGCCCCGGGCCGCCCCCCTGCCGGATCACAGCGGACCCCCGATCCGGTACGCCGCGCCCTGAGCCGCCCCGAAGATCACCCCTGGGAGTGAACCGAGGCAAAGTCTGCCGTGGTAATGGGCAAAGGGGACAAATGCGTTCCCGTTGCCCGTCGGCACCGTCGGCGGCCTACGAAAGGTCCGTGCCGTGCAACCGCGTCTCAGCGTCGTCGTGTCGATCCGCAACACCGCGGAGTACCTGACGGAGTGCCTGGAGTCGATCGCCGGGCAGACCCTGTCGTGCGTGGAGGCCGTGCTCGTCGACGACGGTTCCACCGACGACAGTCCGCGCATCGCGGAGGACTTCGCCACCCGTGATCCGCGTTTCCGCCTGGTGCGGCAGCAGCACGCCGGACTGAGCGCCGCACGCAACCGGGGCGTGCGCGAGACGCCGCGCACCGTCGAGTTCCTGGCCTTCGCCAACGGCGACGACGTCCTCCCGCACGACGCCTACGCCCGCCTGATCGCCAGCCTGGACACCACGGGCTCCGCCTTCGCGGCCGGCAACGTCTGGCAGCTCGGCCGGTACGGGCGGCGCCAGGAGCCCGCGTACCACTGGCTCACCGAGAGCCGGCCCCGTACGCACATCACCCGCACCCCGCGGCTGCTCGCCGACCGCACGGCCCGGAACAAGGTCTTCCGGCGCGCCTTCTGGAACCGGCACGCCCTGTCCTTCCCCGAGGGCAGGCAGTACGCGTCGACCCGGGTGACGATCCCCGCGCACTTCCTCGCCGGCTCCGTCGACCTGCTCAGGGAGCACGTCTCCTACCAGCGGGCGCGGCAGGGCGCGGGCGCCGCGCTGCACGCCGACGCCAAGGCGGTGCGCGACCGGATCGCGGCCTGCGAGCACATCAGCCGCTTCCTCTCCGTGCAGCAGCCCGCGCACCGGGAGGCGTACGACGCGTCGTGCCTGCGCGGCGACCTGGTGCCGTTCCTGGAGGCGCTGCCCTCGGCCGGGCGCGCGTACCGGGAGGCGTTCCTCGCCGCGGCCCCGGACTTCGTGGCCCACGCCGCGCCCGCCGCGCTGGACGGGCTGCCCGCGGGCCTGCGCGTGAAATGGCACCTGGTGCGCGAGCGCCGGCTGCCGGAACTGCTCGACCTGCTCACGTCGGGGCCCGGCTGCGACACCGCCTTCCGGGTCCGCGGCCGGCTGCTGCGGCACGGCGTCTTCCCGCACCCGGGCGGCGCGGACGGCGGCGAGCCTGCCGCGGCCCGGGACGGGCGTGCCGGCTCGGCCGGAGAGCGGTCGGGCGGCCCGGACCCGCTGCGGGCGCCGCGGGCCGCCGACGTGGTGGAGACGGTGACCCGGCTGTCCCGCGACGAGCTGGACGGTGTCGCACGGGTCCGCGAGACCACCTGGGACGACGCGGGCCGCCTCGTCGTCAGGGGCTATGCGTACATCCGCAACCTGGAGGCCGCGACACCCGGCCAGTCGGCCAGGACCGGCGTCCTGACCTGCGCCCGCGACCAGGGCCTGCCGGGGGTGCGGGGCGTGCCGGGCGTCAGGGGGATCAGAGGGATCAGGGGTGTGCCGCGGGTGCGCCTGGTGGCCACCCGCAGCGTCCTCGATCCGGGCGCCACCGCCGACTCGGGGCAAGTGCTGCACTGCTACGACCACGCCGGCTTCGAGATGACAGTCGACCTGGCGAAACTCAGGGTCAGAGGTCGCTGGACACCCGGCAGGTGGACGCTGGGCGTGCTGGTCGCGGGCCGCGGCACGGTGCGCCACGCCCCCTTGCGCGCACTCGACGCGGCCACCGCGCAGTGGACCGTGCGCGACCTCGACGAGGACCGGGAGGGTGGACGGCTGCGGCTCGAACTCGGCTTCGAGGAGGGCGGGCTGACGCTCGGTGTCGTCGAGTGCCCGGCACGCGTCGAGGGCCACCACCGCGACGGGGCCGACGTGGTCTTCGTCGGACAGGTGTACGCGCAGGGGGTCGAGGCCCTGCGGCTGTCCCGCCCCGACGGTCCGGACGGAACCGGAAGCGGAAGCGGAATGGTGATCGAGGCACCGCTCGCCCCCGAGGACGGCCGCTTCGCGCTCCGGGTGCCGCTCGCCCAGCTCGCCGCCGTACCGCCCCCGGCGCACCGTGCCCCCAAGGAGGTGCCGCCGCCCTGTACCGAACCCTGGCGGGCCGAGCTGGTCATGGCGGACGGGAGCCTGGCGCCGCCGGCCGCCCTGCCGGGGCTGCCGCCCGGCCGGTACGCCCTGGCCGACGGCCGAGAGCTGTGCGCCACCGCCGACGACCGCGGCCGGCTCCGGGTCGAGCTGACCCGCCGTCCGATCGCCGACACGCTGTTCTGGGCCGACGACGGCACACTCACGATCAGCGGGACGGTGGGGGCGGCAGGGGCCCGGGCCCGGACGGCTCTGGCGGGCGGTGCGTCGGGCCCGTTCGCCGCGCTTGGCGCGTTCGGCGCGGCGGAGGCGGAACTGGTGCTGAGGCACGAGGTGCTGGACGAGGAGGTGACGGTACCGCTGGTGAGGACGGCCCCGCAGGCGCCGCCCTCCGGAGCCGCCGCCTCCGGGGCGGACCCGTCCGCGGCCGTACCCGAGGGTGACGCCTCCCCCGCGGACCTTCCCCCTGTGGACCCTCCCTCCGCCGCCGACAACGCTCCGGAAACGGAGGCGGAAACGGAGGCGGAAGGGGAGGCAGAAGGGGAAGGGAAAGCGAAAGCGGGAACGGAGGCGGTGAGGGGGGCTGGAACGGAGGCGGGAGGCGAGGAGGCAGCGGAGGCCGGAACAGACACGGGGGCCGTGCCCGCGAACCCCGCGCCCGCCGCGGCGGACCCCGCGCAGGCACTGCCCGCCCCGTTCCCCTCCGGCCCGGGTGCACGCTTCTCCGCGACGCTGCACCCGGCCGCGGACGTGCTCGGCGAGGGCCGCTGGTACGCCTTCGTACGGGAGCGGGCACCGGAGCCGGGCACGGCGTCCGACGCGGCCCCTGCCGACGCCCCTGCCACCGCGCCCCCTGCCGGCACCACCGCTGCCACCGGGACCACTCCCGCCCCCGGCAGCGACACCGGCTCCGGCACCGGCACCGGCACAGCAGGTGCCGGCGCCCCCGCCGTCGAGTTCCCGCTGCGCGTCCTCGGCCCGCTCGCCGCCGCGCTGCCGGCCCGGTACGAGGGCCGGGACCGGGAGTTCACGGTACAGCGCAGGCACGGGGACCACCTCGTCGTCGAGGCCGGTTCCGCCCTGCCCGCAGCGGAGCGCGGCGCCTACCGGCGGCACCGGCTGCGCACCACGCACTACCCGCGCCGGCGCGAGGAGCCGCTGCGTGACGCGGTGCTCTACGCCGCGGGCCGCGGAGACGACTCGCTGCGTGCCGTGCACGAGGAGCTGGTGCGGCGCGGCAGCGAGGTTGAGCACCTGTGGGTCACCCGCGATCTGCGTACGCACGTGCCGCCCGCGGCGCGCGCGGTGGTGGAGCACAGCGCCGCCTGGTACGAGGCGCTGGCCCGCTCCCGCCGCATCATCGCCTGCGACCACCTGCCGGACTTCTTCGAGCGCAGGGACGGGCAGACGGTCGTGCAGACCTGGCACGGCGTGCCGCTCAAGCGGATCGGTGCCGACCTCGCCGGTTCGCGGTTCGCGGACCACGCGCACGTCGAGGCGCTGCCGCGGCTGGTCGCGCAGTGGAGCGTCCTGGTGGTGCCGAACCGCTTCGCGATCGGGCCGCTGACCCGCGCGCTCGGCTACGACGGGGAACTGCTCCAGGCGGGTGCGCCGCGCAACGACGTCCTCTTCGCCGCGGACCGCGACAAGACCGCCGAGCGGGTGCGTGCGGAACTGGGCATCGAACCCGGACGGCGGGTGGTGCTGTACGCGCCGACGTACCGGGACCACCACGGCCGGCCGGCCGGGGCCGCGGGCCCCGCGCAGGGCACGCAGGGGCCGGACGGCGCCGGCCGGACCGGCTCGGGCGCCGGATTCCGGTACGCGTACGAGCCGGCCTTCGACTTCCGTGCCGCCGAGCGTGCGCTCGGCGATGACCACGTGCTGCTGGTGCGCAGGCACCCCCTTGCGTGGGGCCGCCTCCCCGGGGCGCGCGCCCCGTTCGTGCGCGACGTCACGCACCACCCGCGCACCGGAGAGCTGCTGCTGATCGCCGACGTCCTGGTCACGGACTACTCGTCGCTGATGTTCGACTTCGCCCACACGGGTCGTCCGATGCTGTTCCACACCTATGACCTGGAGCACTACCGGGACACGGTCCGCGGCTTCACGCTCGACTTCGAGGCCCGTGCCCCGGGCCCCCTGCTCACCTCCACCGACGAGGTCCTCGCCGCCCTGCGCGGCCTGGACATGCTGGCCGAGCGGCACACCGACGCGTACGCCGCGTTCCGCGACGCCTACTGCGACCTGGACGACGGCCACGCGGCGGCCCGGGTGGCGGACCGGTTGCTGCGCTGAGCACGCACCGCGGCCGGCGCCCCGCCGCCGTGCCGTGCGGGCACTGCCCGCACCGCGGCCGACGCCCGGCCGCGGTGCGGTGTGAGCGCTCGCGGTCCCGTCACCACCGGACGGCCGTGAAGTCGATGGGCCCCGGCCGCAACTGCCGTGTGCGTTCCGTCAGGCCGCGCAGCCGCAGCGCCATGTCGTCGGCGGGCAGCCGGCGGCGGTCCCCGTGCCCGGGCAGGATCCACTCGAAGCGCAGCTTCGGGGCCGTCCTGGCCAGCGAGGCGGCCAGTTCCTCGATGGAGTACCAGGTCACGCTCTCCACCACCTCGAGATCGCCCGTGGTGCGCGACCAGTAGAGGCTGTCGCCGCTGAAGCAGTACCGGTCGTCGGCGAGGTACAGCACGCTCCCCCTGGTGTGCCCCGGCAGTGGGTGGACGGTCACCCCCTCGCCGACCTCGACGGGTTCGAGGCCCCTGATCACCTGGTCCGCGTCCGGTGCCGCGTCGAGGTCGCCCTCGTGGATCCAGAGCCGGGCACCGAAGTGGTCGGCGTAGCGACGGCCGTGCGCGGCGTGGTCCCGGTGGGTGAGCAGCACATCGGTGACGGGACCGAACGCCGTGTAGCGCTCGGCCAGTTCGGCGCTCCAGCGCGGTGTGTCGATCATCATCGCGGTGCCGGACGGACGCGGCAGCAGGTAGGAGTTGGCCCCTGCGGTGTGCCGCGAGTTGTGCCCGCAGAGCAGCACACCGTCGTCCAGGGCCATCGGGAACGGGTCGGATCCCTGGTCGAGCGGCCCGGACGGGGGCCGGATCGAGCGGGTGGGGCAGGCGAAGGCGGCGGCGTGCAGGGCGCGTGCCTCCGCCTCGTCGCGCGGCGGGCGCAGGATCCGCGACCTGCCGCCGACGTCGCCGATCAGCTCGGGCGCCAACTGCCGGGCGACGTCGCAGTTGATGCAGCGGTCGTCCACGTACCAGCGGTCCACGACTGGACTCCTTCCAGGAGAACGGCCCCGGCCGGGGCCGCCGTCTCCGGGATAACCCGCCCGCAGCCGGAACCGGTAGACGTTGCCGATCTTGTACTTCGGCCCCCGTCCCACTCTCTACCCGTCCGGTAATCGGGCCATACAGGATCATTCAGCACGTTGCCCACCGCGGCCGGTCGCACGAGCGACGCGGCGGGTGGGACGCACATCACCCCCGACTTCCTGTCACACAGGGGGCGGTGCCGGTCAGTAGGGTGTGTCTGCTCACTCGGCGGATGAGATCACCCCGGAATGAGGCCCGGGCAAACGCCGTCGAGCGCTTCGAACCCGGAGCAGTTCGTCACCGCAGGGCCCTCCGCACCGCCGTCAACGCGTACCAACCGCACCAAGGCCGTCGACCGGGAGCCTGCCAGGGGCACCTGTCCGGCAGGCCCGGCCGGGACCGGATCGCCCGGACACGGCCACCGACCACCCCTCCGTTCCGCACCCGACCGACGTCGCGCGCCGGAGCGGCCCGGTGCGCCCGCCGCCCATCAAGGAGAAGACGCATGTCCCAGCCCCTCCCGTTCGTCATCGACCCCACCGGTGCCGACCGGCACGCGGAACACCGGGCCCTGCGGGCCCGCGGTCCGGCCACCCCCGTGGACATCCTCGGCGTGCGCGCCTGGGCGGTCAGCGACCCGGCCCTCCTTAAGACCCTGCTCACCAGCCCCGACGTCTCCAAGGACGGCCGCGCCCACTGGCCGGCCTTCCAGGAGGCGGCCGGCACATGGCCGCTCGCCCTGTGGATCGCGGTGAAGAACATGTTCATCGCGTACGGCGCCGACCACCGGAGATTACGGCGGATGGTCGCCCCCGCTTTCAGTGCGCGCCGCATCGCCGAGCTGAAGCCGACCGTCGAGGCAATGGTCAGCGAGCTGATCGACGACCTTGCCGGGGTGCCCGTAGGCCAGGTGGTGAACCTTCGCGAGCGGCTGGCCTACCCGCTGCCCATCGCCGTGATCGGCCATCTGATGGGTGTGCCGGAGGACCAGCGGGACGATTTCCGGCAGCTCGTCGACAACGTCTTCGACAGTACGCTCACGCCCGAGCAGGCCCAGGCCAACACCGCGCGCCTCTTCGAGAGCGCCGACCAGTTGATCGCCGACAAGCGCCGCGACCCCGGCGACGACATGACCTCCCTCCTCATCGCCGCCCGCGACGAGGAGTCCGACGGCACCGGCTTCACCGACGAGGAACTGCGTGACACGCTGCTCCTGATGATCAACGCCGGGTACGAGACGACCGTCAACGTCATCGACCAGGCCGTCTACGCGATGCTGACGTCCCCCGACCAGCTCCGTCTCGTCCGCACCGGACAGGCCACCTGGGAGGACGTGGTGGAGGAGACCCTTCGCCACGAGCCCGCCATCAAGTACCTGCCGCTGCGCTCGCCGTCACCGATGTCGATCTGCCCGACGGGCAGGTCATCTCCGCGGGGGACGCCGTCCTCGCCGCGTACGCGGCCGCCAACCGCCACCCGGAGTGGCACGGCCCGGACGCCGACACCTTCGACGTCACCCGCAGGGTCAAGGACCACCTGGCCTTCGGCTACGGCGTGCACTTCTGCCTCGGCGCCCCGCTGGCCCGCCTAGAGGTCGCGGAGGCCCTGCGCCAGCTCTTCGAGCGGTTCCCCACCATGTCACTCGCCGCACCGGCGGACGCGTTGCGGCCGGTGCCCACCCTCATCAGCAACGGCCACCAGCGACTCCCCGTGCGCCTGAGCGCCGCCGGGTAGCGCGAGAGGGTCCGCGGGCACCGGCGCGCCGACCGGGTCACAGGGGCCGGGGCGCCGGCCGGGCCGCAGGGGGCAGGGCGCTGACGTCACCGGTGACCGAGTTCGAACCACACGCCCTTGCCGCCGCCCGGCAGCGGTGCGCCCGGGACGGTGCCCCAGTGCCCCTCGGTGAGCATGTCCACGAGCCGGAGCCCGCGGCCGGACTCCGGGTCGTAGCCCTCCAGCAGCCGGGGCTGGTTCCCGGGGTCGCCGTCGTGGACGGTGACGCGCAGCGCGACGGGGCCCGCGACGTCGACGACCATCCGCAGGACGGCGCCCACGCTGTTCCGTGCGTGCAGGCAGGCGTTCGTCATCAACTCCGAGGTGCACACGGCCGCGTCGTCGACGAGCAGCGTCATATGGCGTGACTTCAGTACGGCGGTGACGTAGTCGCGGGCGATCTTGGGGGCGGTGGGGGTGAGCGCGGTGGTGGAGCAGTAGATCTCGTAGTGGCAGGGCGTGAGGGGCGGTGGAGCGGCAGGGGCGGTCGAGGTGGCGGGCTTGAGGGGCTTGAGGGGCTTGGGCGTCCTTGTCGGCCTGGCTTTGGGCATGGTGAGTCAACTCCTCGTGGAGCGGGGGTTCGTGACGACCGGTTGGTGGCATTGCCCGGCAGGGGTGCACTTCCAACTGGCGTCGGGCATGACGGAGTTGCGATAGTTGCCACGACAGTGCGTGCGGCGACCTTCACCGAACGTAACGGACAAACTTGATACGTAGCAACTCTGTCCGCCATGCTTCACCCGCACGTGCCACGCCGTGGCAAAGCGAACCGCACACTCAACGGCCAGATGAGGACAAGCAGATGCCGCCCAGAACGAATCCGACGGCACGACAGATGCGCCTGGGCGCCGAGCTGCGCAAGATGCGGGAGGCGGCAGGCGTCACGGCCCGTGAAGCAGCACAGATCCTCGGCTCGGGCTCCGCTCAGTTGAGCCACTTGGAGGCGGGCCGCTTCGGCGTCAGCGAGCAACGCATCCGACGACTGGCCGCGCACTACGCGTGCGATGACGCCGCTTATGTGGACGCCTTGGTGGCCATGGCCGCCGAGCGCGGTAAGGGGTGGTGGGAGGAGTACCGGGGGATCGTGGCACCTCTCGGCCCCGACCTTGCCGAACTCGAACACCACGCCATCCGGATGCACACCTTCGAGATGGCCCACATCCCAGGGCTCTTCCAGACGGAGGACCACATGAGGGCAGCCTTCCGGTACATGTCTCCGGATTGGCCCTCACGAGAGGTGGACGCCTTCGTCGCCTTCCGCTCTGAACGGCAGAAGGTCATCGCAGGCGGGGAGCCGACACCATTCGACGCCGTAATCCACGAAGCAGCTCTGCGGATCCGGGTCGGCGGACGGCAGACCGCTGTTGACCAGTTGAAGCGCATTCTCGGTCTTTCCGAGTTGCCACACGTGAGCGTTCGCGTGGTTCCCTTCGACAGCGAGGACTTCGCGGGAGCCGGCTATTCGATGCTCTACGCAGAAGGGGCCGTCGCCCAGCTCGACACCGTGCACATCGACACCGGCCACGGGGGTGTGTTCGTCGATGCGGAGCCCCGTCTGAAACAGTACCGGCGACGCTACGAACGGATCGGATCAACATCGCTGGACCCTCACACGTCCAGAGAAATGATCGCTCGAATCCTTCACGAACTCTGAAAAGGCGGAATCCATGCGCACCCGACTTGAGTGGCAGAAATCCTCGTTCTCCGGCGGCGGCTCGGGCGACAACTGCATAGAGCTCGCCACCCCCCACAACGAGCACCGCATACACCTCCGGGAAAGCGAAGCACCCGACGCCGTACTGACCACAGCCCCCGAGACCCTCGGCGCACTGATAACCGCACTCAAAGGCAGCAAGATCCACCTGCCCTAGACTCACCGGCACCGACCGGTCCGCCGCGGGCCCACCGCGGACCGCCGCCGACCGCGATCGCCGACACCAGCGACCACCAACGGGGGAACACCATGGACCACCACCGCCCCGGCCTGCCCGAAGACCTTCCCGCACCCGCCACGCTCTGGGCGCGCTGGGCCCTCCTTGCCGTGCTGACCGCGCGGGAGGAGGACGAGGACCTCGGCATCCACCGCACGGGCAACTGGATAACGGAGGACACCCTGCACCTGGACGACTGCGGCACCACGCGCTGGTGGCTCACCCGCAGCGGCGAGGACCGCTGGGTGCTCTACGGCGAGGACGAGGCCAGCCGCGTCAAATGGCACAAGCCCGCCATCGACATGCTCGCCGGCGCCCCCGACTGGCTGCCTTACGAGGACCTGCGGGATCTGATCGAAGGCTATGAACTGGGTTGCGTCTACTGGTGGGAGAACGGCGCGTGGGCCCGCGCGCCGTACCCCGACACCCTCGACGACGACGGCCTCGACTGCGGGATGAGCCGCTTCTCGGACCAGCGCGGGGTGTTCAACGAGATGATCTCGTGGGAACTGCTGGACGGCACGTTCGACGAAGCCGCCGCCGGCCCCTTGCTGGCCGATGCCGAGCAGTACCGGCTGACACCGGAACGACTGGAGGAGCTGGTCACCGCGACCCCGGAAAGGGACTGGGACCTCCCCGCCATGCTGCGCGCCCTCCGCCGCACCGGGCTGTCCGGACAGGAATCCGTCCGCGCCTGACAGCCCGGCACACGTCGCCCCACCGCACCAACCACTGCGGGGGCGACGCGTCCGGACCCGTCGGCACCCACGCCCGTCGGCACCCCGCCCATCGGCATCCGCCTGCGTGCGCAAGGACTGCGCACGCAGGCGGAACCGCACCGTCAAGGGCTCACTCGGTGACCCTCTGGCTTGCGGCCCCGAAACACTCGACGCCCGGGGCGGGGAAGGTCGGTCGGCGAGGTCGGCGGCTTGCCTTCGCAGCGCGCGTGGCAGCGCCCGCACGGGTGTCCCGAGAGGTGACACGTCGCACCTCCTCCGCGATGCCTTCGACGGGCACGACGCGCAAGCAACTGCACGCCCGTATCCAGCACGCCCTGGGACGCCCTGGGACGCCCCGATGCGGCAGTCGATCTCATGAACGGGGTCGTGGAAAGGCGGGCGAGCAGCCTCGGCGCCGACCACCCCTTCACGGCCGCGAGCAGGAAAGTGCTGGACGGGTTCAGGGCCGACCGGGGGACTGCGCCCGGCACTCCCCGGGCGCCGTCCCCCGACCAGCAGTGATCCCCGTCAGGGGGGAGACCCGGTGACCGGAGGTTCCCCCGTCGGATGACGGCATGGCTCTGCCGCGCCCGGCCGCGGTCGGCGGGTCTGTCCGACGGCCTGCCGTCAGCCTGTCGGACGGTTCGTTCGACGGCATGCACGACGGCATGTCCGACAGCCCGTCGGACGGTTCGTTTGACAGGTGCCGGATCAGCCCCCATCATCATTCCACTAATCAACTAGCTAAATATGGTGGGGAGCGTTCGTGGAGTTCCGCATCGACCGGCGGAGCGGGGTCGCCGCCTACCAGCAGATCGTCCAGCAGACCAAACAGGCCCTGCGTCTGGGCGTTCTGATGCCAGGGGACCGGCTGCCCACCGCCAAGGAAGTCGCCGAGACCTGCGCCGTCAATCCGAACACCACGCTCAAGGCGTACCGGGAGCTGGAACGCGAAGGACTGGTCGAGCCACGGCCCGGCCTGGGCACCTTCATCCGCCGGTCGCTGGCCCGCCCCCAGGCGGGCGCCGACTCCCCGTTGCGCGTGGAGCTGGCCGCCTGGATGGCGCGGGCTCACGAGGCGGGCCTTGAGCGGGAGGACGTGACCGCGCTGGTCGCATCGGTCCTGGCGGAGCGGTACGGCTCGGCAACGGCGGCCGGCAGGACAGCGGAAAGCATGGAATCGGGGTACTAGTGCACAACGCGAGGGATGCGATGGACGTCGCCGGCCCGGCGGAGGAGTCGGCGATCGAGGCCTACGGAGTGGGCAGGAGGTACCGTCGGGGCTGGGCCCTGCGGGACTGCTCGTTCCGGCTGCCGGCCGGCCGGATCTGCGGTCTTGTGGGCCCGAACGGGGCCGGCAAGACCACACTGATGGCGATCGCCGCCAACCTGCTGGAGCCGACGGACGGCACCCTCACGGTGTTCGGCGAAGCACCGGAGTCCGTGCAGGCCGGACGGCGTACGGCGTTCCTCGCCCAGGAGAAGCCGCTGTTCCGCCGCTTCACCGTGGCCGAGACGCTGCGCCTGGGCCGCGAGCTGAACCCCGGCTGGGACCAGCGGGCCGCCGAGAACGTCGTCCGCGCGGGCAACGTGCCCATGGAGGCGAGGATCGGCACCCTCTCCGGCGGGCAGCGCACCCGGGTGGCCTTCGCCCTCGCCTTCGGCAAGCGCCCCGACCTGCTGATGCTCGACGAGCCGATGTCCGACCTCGACCCGCTGGTACGGCACGAGCTCATGGGCGTCCTGCTCGCCGGGGCCGCCGAACACGGCACCACCGTGCTGATGTCCTCCCACATACTCAGCGAGTTGGAGGACGTCTGCGACTTCCTCCTCGTCATCTCCGCCGGCGGTCTGCGCATGGCCGGTGACGTGGACGAACTCCGCAGCGCCCACCTGCGGTTGCAGGGCGCCCGTAGCGGTGCGGACGCAGGTCCGGCGCAGGGCGGCGCCCAGGGCGTTCCCGCGGAGCTGGCCGGCCACACCATCGTCGAGTACCGCACCAGTGGACGCCAGGTCACCGCCCTCATCCGCCCGGACGGCCCGGTGGCCGGCCAGTGGCAGACGGACACTCCGAACCTGGAGGAACTCCTGCTCTCGTATCTGCGCTGCCCCGACGCGCCGCCCCTCATCAGCCCCGTGGCACAGGTCCCGGGCCGGGCTCACGGCTTCGACGACTCACGGGCGTCGGCATGAGGAACCCGACCAGCAACCCGACCAGGACCCCGACCGCCGGGGCCCACGGAGCCGCTCCGTCCCCCGCCGCCACCCGCGCCCCGAGGCTCAGCGGCCTGACCTGGCTCGTCTGGCGCCAGCACCGGGCGGGCTTCTGGACCCTCCTCGCCGCCACCGCCCTGTCCCTGGCGTGGATCGCCTACCAGCGCGCCGGCCTGGTGCACCACCTCACCGCAGAGGGCTGGCCCGGCTCCTCGCCCGACCGGTGGCTCGAAGGCATGGCACCGTACTCCGCCGCGCTCCAGAAGGTGGCCTACGGCCTCGGCTTCATCCCCGTCCTGCTGGGTGTCTTCCTCGGCGCCCCGCTGCTCGCCGGCGACCTGGAGAACGGCACCGCCAAACTCGTCGCCTCGCAGTCCGTCAGCCCCGGCCGCTGGCTGGCCACCAAGCTCGGGATCAGCGCCCTGGTGGTGATCGTGTGCACGTCGGCGCTCTCCGCGGCGTTCGGCTGGTGGTGGGGGCCGGTCAGGAACGAGAGCACGGTTCTGGGGTGGAGCGAGGGCTCCGCCTTCGACAACACCGGGCCCGTGCCCGTCGCGCTCGCGCTCTTCACCCTCATGGGCGGCGTGGCGATCGGCATGCTCCTGCGCCGCACCCTGGCCTCCATGGTCGTCACCTTCCTCTTCGCCGTGGCCGTCCAGGTGGTCTGGCAGTACGAGCGGCTGAACCTCGGCCAGGTCGTCACGGTCAACACCACCAAGGGGGTCAGCACCGACGCGTTCCCCCGCCTGCCCCATGCCGCCCTCCAGATCGACCAGTCGTACGTGTCGGGATCCGGGGAGACCTTCGGTTGGAGCACCTGCGTGCACGCCTCGTCCCAGCAGGCATGCCTGAAGAAGCTCGACATCGTCGGCTGGTCGGTGGACTACCTGCCGATCTCCCAGATGAGCGGCATGCAGTGGTTCGGCGCCTCAGTGCTCCTCGCCCTCACGGCCGCCGTCACGGCGTTCGTCTTCATCCGGTGCCGCAAGCGCCTCGTCTGACACCGCGCCCGCCCGCCGGCGCGCCCGTCCGTCCCGCCCGTCCGTCCCGCCGTCTGCCACCCGGCCCGGGCGGGGCCGCCCTACGGGCGGGCGGCACCGGGCGCGGCCCGGTGGACTCCGCCACCTTCCGGGACGGCGTCGGTTACGGCGTCCCGGACGGTGATCGGGACGGCGGTCGGGGATCCGCCCGCGGGACGGAGGTCACGGATCCGCCCGCGGAGCGGAGGTCACGGATCCGCCCGCAGGACGGCGCTCAGCCCTGGGCCGTGGGCCGGACGGTGATGTCCCCGATCTCGACGTCATCGGGCTGCTCGACGGCGAAGGCCACCGCACGGGCGACGGCCTCGGGCGCGATGGCGAGCTCGCGCATACGGGCGACCTGCTCGCCGGCGCCGCCGGTGGAGTCCAGGAGTTCGGTGCGGACGACGCCCGGCGAGATCGAGGTCGTCCGCAGCACGCCGTCGGTCGACTCCTGCCGCAGGCCCTCCAGGAGCGTGCGGACCGCGTTCTTCGTCCCTGCGTAGACCGCCTGCGTCGGGACGATCTTCAGCCCGGACGTCGACACCGTCGTCACGAGGTGGCCCCGGCCCTGCCGCCGGAACACCGGCAGCGCTGCCGCGATGCCGTGCAGTACCCCGCGCACATTGACGTCGATCATCTCCGACCAGCCGTCGACGTCGAGGTCCGCCACGGGCCCGATCCTGCCGACGCCGGCATTGCTCACGAGGACGTCGAGCCGGCCGTACTCCGCAACGGCCCGGGCGACGAGACGTTCGAGGTCCGCCCGGCGGGTGACGTCCGTGGCGCACGCGACGGCGCGTCCACCGCGCTCACGGATGTCCCGGACGACGGCGTCGAGCCGGTCCGTGCGGCGCGCGCCGAGGACGACGGCCGCGCCGCGCTCGGCGAGCAGGCGGGCGATCGCCTCGCCGATGCCGCTGCTCGCTCCGGTAACGGCGACGACCTTGCCGCTGACACCTGACATGGAAGGCCCCCCACTCCTGAAACGGACACCTGTCCGGCTGCCCGGAGATTAGCGGACAGTTGTCCGGTCGTCCAAGTCGTGGTTCCGGATGCCATGAACGCCGGCCGCACCCCGGCGGAGAACTCCGCTTGCCCCGGAGCGCGCTCCAGGCCGTAGCGTCACCGCGGAACGGACACATTCCACGGATCGACTCGGAACGTCGCGGAATTACTCGTGACGACACGGAACAACACGGAACGATACGGAACGACACGGAGGGACACCGTTGCGGTACACGCTGTTCGGCAGGACCGGCCTGCGGGTGAGCGAGCTGAGCCTCGGGGCCATGACCTTCGGGGAGGACTGGGGCTGGGGCGCGCCCAAGGAGACGAGCGCGGCCATTCTGCACACCTACGCCGAGGCCGGCGGAAACTTCATCGACACCGCGAACATCTACACCAACGGCAGCTCGGAGAGGATCCTCGGCGAGCTCCTGGCAGACCGCCGGGACCGGTTCGTGGTGGCCACGAAGTACAACAACACCGTCACCAAGGGCGACGTCAACTCCGCGGGCAGCCACCGCAAGAGCCTGGTGCGCTCGGTGGAGCAGAGCCTGAGGAACCTGCGGACGGACTACGTCGACGTCCTCTGGGTGCACGCCAGGGACAACTTCACCCCGGTCGAGGAGGTCATGCGGGGCCTCGACGACGTCGTGCGCTCCGGAAAGGTGCTCCACATCGGCGTCTCCGACTGGCCCGCGTGGGAGATAGCCCAGGCCAACACGCTGGCCGAACTGCGGGGCTGGAACTCCTTCGCCGGCTCCCAGCTCCGCTACAACCTCCTGGAGCGCACGGTGGAGCGCGAACTGCTGCCGCAGGCACGCGCGTTCGACCTGGCCGTACTCGCCTGGGCGCCGCTCGCGGCCGGCAAGCTCACCGGCAAGTACCGGCGCGGCGAGGCCGGCCGGCTGGACGCCCACGCCTGGGACGGCAAGGACCACAACGAGGACGGGACCGTCACGGCGGTGCTGGACGTCGCGGAGCAGGGCGGCTGGAGCCCGGCGCAGGTCGCCCTGGCCTGGCTCCTGCAGCGCCCCGGCAACATCGTCCCCATCATCGGCGCCACCAAGGAGCACCAGCTCGCCGACAACCTGGCCGCCGTGGACGTCACGCTGGACGCGGACGCGGTGGCCCGTCTGGACGCGGCCAGCGAGGTGCCCCTCACCTTCCCGCACTCCTTCATGCACGAGCCCGCCGCCAAGGACCTGGTCTACGGCGACCTGTGGCCGAGCATCGACGACCGCCGCTCCACGTACCGGCGCACCACGACCGAGGTGCTCTAGCCCCCGCCCTCCCGGAGGACCGGAAGGCCGTACCCGAAGACCGAAAGGCCCTCCCGGAGGACCGGAAGGCCCTGCCGGAAGGCCCTGGGGCCGTGCCGGCAGGCCGGGGCGTGTCCGCGGGCCCAGGGGCCGGTGCCGCCGGCCTGCGGTGGGCGGGCCGGGGCCCGGACCGACCCGCTCGGCGGTGCCGCGGCCCGGCCCCGGCCGCCCCCTGATACGGCGTTGGTACAAGGGCGCGCCGACACCGATACGGCGCCGAGCCGGTACCGCCGCCATCCCACGCCATGCTGAGCGCCGACCGGTTGGCGACGAAGGGAGACACGGGCATGGTGACGGGGTTGGGGTTGGGTTGGGGACGCGCACGCCGCAGGACCACCGCGCTGGCGGCCGTCGCGGTGGCCGTCGCGACGGGGAGCCTCGTGGCGGGGACCACGGTGAGTGCCGCAGCGGCCGGGGCGGGCGCCCGCAGCATCGGTGACCGGCTCTTCCCGCACCTCGGCAACGGCGGCTACGACGTGCAGGCGTACGACGTGAGCTACGACTACCGGCCGGGCACGCCGAAGATGAACGCCTCGGTGCACATCGACGCCCTCGCAGGCCAGGAGCTGTCCGAGTTCAGCCTCGACTCCGCCGGGCAGCGGATCGACACCGTCGAGGTGGGCGGGAAGGCGGCGCGCTTCACCGTCGAGGGCGAGAAGCTGGTCGTCGATCCTGCCGCCGCCCTGCCGAAGGGCAGGCCCTTCCGCGTCGACATCGGCTTCGTCGCCGACCGCTCCGCGGCCCCCGAGCCCCCGGACCGGCCCGGCGCGCCCTCCCCGGACCTCGCCGGCTGGTACGACTTCGGGGACCACGGCTTCGCCCTGTTCGGCCAGGCGGACCGCGCCCACCTCTTCTTCCCGATGAACGACCACCCGAGCGACAAGGCCCGGGTCGCCTTCCGCATCACCACGCCGAAGGACATGTCCGCGGTCGCGAACGGCACCCTGCGCTCACGCAGCACCGAGGGCGGCCGCACCACCTATGTGTACGGCACCCGGGACCCGATCCCCACGGACGTCGTCCAGGCCAGTGTGGGCCGGTTCAAGGAGTTCTCCGGGCAGGGCCCGCACGGGCTGCCCCTGCGCAGTCACGTCGACACGCGCTTCGCCGACCAGGCCGAGCAGGTCGCGAACCTCCCCGGGGACCTCGCCTGGGTGGAGAAGCAGATCGGCAGCCCCTACCCGTTCGAGAGCTACGGCGTCCTCGGCGTCCAGGAGTTCGGGGCCGGTCTTGAGACGGCCACGCTGTCGACGTTCGCGGGCACCGGTCTCAAGGACGACCCCGGGATCATGGTGCACGAGCTGGTCCACCAGTACTTCGGCGACGCCGTCTCCGTGCACACCTGGGACGACATGTGGCTCAGCGAGGGCCACGCCGTCTACTACACGTTCCGCTTCCTCGACGAGAAGGGCCTGGGCTCCCTGGAGGGCAACATGGAGCGCGCCTACGAGTACGACAAGGAGGAGCGCACGAACGTCGGGCCGCCCGGCAGGCTCAAGAGCAGCGCCGACGTCCTCGGCTCGACCAACGCCCCCGGTGCCCTCATGCTGTACGGCCTGCACAAGAAGGTCGGCGACGAGACGTTCCGCACGATCGAGAAGACGTTCTTCGACCGCTACCGCGGCAGGTCCGCCACGACGCGGGACTACGTCGACGTCGTCAACGAGGTCACCGGGCGCGACTTCACGAAGTACGTCGACGACTGGATCTACGCGCCCACGACCCCGCCCATGCCGTAACGCCCCGGCCGCGCACCGCGAGCCGCCCCGCACCGCGAGCCGCCCCGTACCGCAGACGTCCGGCGCCGCCATGCGGCAGCATGTCGGGGAGGGGGACGGCGAGCGATCACGGGGGCGGGCGGGATGGCGGAGCGGGCACCGTCGCGGCAGGAGCTGATCCGGCGGCAGCGCAGCAGCGGGTTCGTGGGGCGGCAGGGCGAACTCGCCGTGTTCAGGGACACGCTGCGGCAGCCGCCGCAGGAAGCGGCGCAGTTCCTCTTCCACATCCACGGACCGGGCGGGGTGGGCAAGACCACACTGGTGCGCAGGCTGGAGAGCGCCGCTCGGGACGCGGAGGCGGCCACCGCGTACGTGGACGAGGCCGCGGCGGACGCGGTCGAGGCGATGGAGGCCGTCAGCGCGCAGTTCGCCCAGCAGGGCGTGCCGCTGAAGGGCCTGGACAAGCAGTTGGCCACCTACCGGCAGCGGCGGCACGAGGCGCAGGCCGAGGCGAGCCTGGCCGGCGCCGTGGGAGCGGGCGCCGCGGCGGGCGGCCAGGTCGGCCAGGAGCCAGGGGCGGGCACCGCGGCACCCGCCCCTTCGCCGTCCAGCATGGTCCTGTCGCAACTGGGCCTCGCGGGCCTCGGCATGATCCCGGGCGTGGGCGCGTTCGCCGGCGCGGTCGACCCGAACCAGGTCGCGGCCGGCGCGGACCGGGTCACGTCGGTGCTCAGGGGCAGGCTGCGCAGCCACGACGACGTCCAGCTCGTGCTGTCGCCGCTCCAGGCGCTCACCCCGGTCTTCCTCCAGGACCTCGAGGAGGCGGCCCGGCGCAGGCCCTGGCTGGTGCTGTTCTTCGACACGTACGAACGCACCGGGCCCCTGCTGGACACCTGGCTGCGGGACATCCTCGTCACCAACCGCTACGGCGAGCTGCCCGCGAACGTCCTGGTCGTGCTGGCCGGACAGGCCAGGCTGGCGGCGCGCTGCTGGGACGACTGGCGGGACCTGGTCGCGGACTGGCCGCTGGAGGTCTTCACGGATGCCGAGGCCCGGCAGCTACTGACGGCGAAGGGGGTGACGGACGAGCGGGTCGTGGAGGTCATCCTGCGGCTCTCCGGCCGTCTGCCGGTGCTCGTCTCCACGCTCGCCGAGGCACGCCCCGTCCGGGTGGAGGACATCGGCGACCCCACCGGCACCGCCGTCGAGCGCTTCCTGAAGTGGGAGCAGGACCCCGCCAGGCGCGCCGCCGCGCTGGCCTGCGCGCTGCCCCAGGAACTGGACGAGGACGTGTACCGGGCCGCCGTGGACGACACGGCGGCCGAGCAGTTCGGGTGGCTGCGCGGTCTGCCGTTCGTCACCGACCACGCCGGGCACTGCCGCTACCACGACGTGGTCAGGAGCGCGATGCTGCGCCTCCAGCGCCGCCAGTCGCCCGAGCGGTGGCGGCAGCAGCACACCCGGCTGGCCGACGCCTTCGGCCGGCGCCGGAGCCGCCTCGAAGAGGGCACGCCGCCGCAGGACGGCTGGTGGCGCGACGAACACTGGCGCGCCGCGCGCCTCCAGGAGACCTACCACCGGCTGTGCGCCGACCCGCGCGCCGCGCTGCCCGGTGCGCTGCGGGACCTGCTCGACGCCTACGACCACGGCACCCGGACGCTGCGCCGCTGGACGCAGACCCTGTCCCGTGCCGGGCACGACACCGACGCCCCGGAGGTGGCCGAGTGGGGCCGGCGGCTCCTTTCCGCCCTGGAGGACGACGCGGGCCCCGGCATCGCCGCACTCACCGCCCTGATCATGCACGCCGCCCTGGACACCGGGGCGCGCTCGCTCGCGTACACCCTGCGCGGGCGCGACCACCGCAACGCCGAGCGGTACGCCGAGGCCCTGGCCGACTACGACCGGGCCCTCGCCCTGGACCCGCGGGGTTTCCGCGCCTGCTACGGCCGGGGCCGCACCCACCACCTCGAAGGCCGGTCCGAGGAGGCCGTGGCGGACTACGGCCGCGCCATCGAGCTCAAGGCGGACGACATCTGGTCCCACGCCTACCGCGGCTCGATCCGGCACTTCCAGAACCGCCATGCCGAGGCCCTCGCCGACTTCGACCGCGCCCTGGAGATCCATCCCGACCACGCCTGGGTGCTCACCAGCCGCGGCCTCACCCACCAGGCCATGGCCCGGCACGAGGCCGCCCTCGCCGACTACGACCGCGCCCTGGCCATCGCGCCCGCCAGCTCCTGGACCCTCACCAGCCGGGGCGAGCTGCACCGCCTCAACGGCAGGTACGAGGCCGCGCTGGCCGACTTCGACCGGGCCGTCGAGATCAAGCCCGACTCCACCTGGACCCTCGTCAACCGCGCCCTCACCCACCAGGCCACCGCCCGGCACGACGACGCCCTCGCCGACTACGACCGCGCCGTCGCTGCCGACCCCGGCTCCGTCTGGGCCCGGATCAACCGCGGTCTCCTGCACGAGCACGCGCAGCGGTACGACCTGGCCCTCGCCGACTTCGACCACGCCCTGGGCATCAACCCCACCAGTGTCTGGGCGCTGGTCAACCGGGGCATCGTGCACCAGTACACGGGCCGGTACGACCTGGCCCTCGCCGACTTCGACCGCGCCGTGGAGCTGGAGCCCGAGCACGCCTGGGCCCTCGCGTGCCGCGGCGAGCTGCACCGCCGCGAAGCCCGCCACGACGACGCCCTCGCCGACCTCAGCCGGGCCCTGGACATCAGCCCCGACAGCTCCTGGGCGCGCACCAACCGCGGTATGGTCCGCCGGCTGGTGCACCAGTACGAGGCGGCCCTCGCCGACTACGACGCCGCCGTCGCGCTCAGCCCGCGCTCGGCGTGGACCCTCGCCACCCGCGGCGAGCTGCACCGGCTCATGGACCATCCCGAACGGGCCATCGAGGACCTGGACCTGGCGATCGAGATCAACCCCGGCTACGTCTGGGCCCTCGTCAACCGCGCGGCGGCCCTGAGGGCGACGGGCCGCACCGAGGCTGCGCTCGGCGACCTCGGCACGGCTCTGGAGAAGGACCCCGAGCACGCCTGGGCCCACTACGAGAAGGCCGTCACCCTGTACGCCGCCGGTCTGGCCGGCGCCGAGGAGTACCTGACCCGCGCGGTGGCACTCCTCACCCCCGACCCTGCGGACTCACCGGCGGACGACCCGGCGGACGGACCGGCGGACGACCCGGCAAGCGGATCGGTGGCCGGACCGGCAAGCGGATCGGCGGACGGACCGGTGGACGGAGGCGCTCCGCCCGTCGTCAAGCGGTCCGCCGCCGAGCGGTCCGTCGCCGACCGGGGCAACCTCTTCCTGGCCCACAGCGCGCTGGACCACCGGGCGGTGGCCGAGCGGTGCCTCGACGAGTTCCTGGCGAGCACCCCGACCAGCGGCCAGATCGACGAGCTCCTCATGGACCTCGACGCCCTGGTGGCCGCGCTCCCGTCGGCGGCACGGCGGACGCTCGGCTTCCGGCGCCGTCTGGAGGAGGCCCTCACCGTGGTGCGCTGACCGGGCGGACCCGTGCCGCCGTACGAGCGGGCGTCTCCGCGGACGTCATGTCCCCTGGTGGCGCGGGGCGTCGAGCGGCAGCATGCAGGGATGCGCTTCTCGATCAACATTCCGAACTTCGGCGACTTCGCCGACCCGAGGACGGTGGCGAAGGTGGCCGCCGCCGCGGAGCAGTCCGGCTGGGACGGGCTGTTCGTCTGGGACCACGTCCTGCACCGGCGGCACGCCCGGCCCTTCGGCGACCCCTGGATGCTGCTGACGGCCGCGGCGCTCGCCACCTCCCGGATCCGGCTCGGCACCCTGGTCACCCCGGTGGCCAGACGGCGCCCGCAGCAGCTCGCCCGGCAGGTGGCCACCCTGGACCGGCTCAGCGGCGGGCGGGTGGTCTTCGGCGCGGGCCTCGGCGGTCCGATCGAGGAGGAGTACGGCAGCTTCGGCGACACCACCGACCCCCGCGTGCTAGCCGAGCGCCTCGACGAGGGCCTGGAACTGCTCCAGCGCTACTGGTCGGGCGAACCCGTGACGCACGAGGGGCGGCACTACCGGGCCAGGGACGTGGCCCTGCGGCCCGGCACCGTGCAGCAGCCCCGCCCGCCGGTCTGGATCGCGGGCTTCTGGCCGAACCGCCCGCCGATGCGGCGCGCCGCACGCTGGGACGGCGCGGTCCCGCTGTTCGCCTCCGCCCGGCACGGGCATGTGCCGCCCGTCGACGAGGTGCGCGACCTTGCCGCGTACCTCCGCCGGCACCGCGGGGACCGGGAGGGCCCCTTCGAGCTCGTCCTCGGCGGAGTGAGCCCTGCGGAACCCTCCGGGGCCCGGGACCTGCTCGGCCCGCTGGTTGACGCCGGGGCCACCTGGTGGGACGAACGGCAGCTCCAGGAGGGCGACGACCTCGACAGGCTCGCGCCGGTCCTGCACCGCATCGAGCAGGGCCCACCGGTCCTCTAGGCCGCCCCGCACGGCCCCGCCGCCCGGCCGTCCTGCCGACCGCGGGCCGCCGGGGCTCACCGGGGTGTCGTGATGAGCACCGAGTTCGACACGACGGGCGCCGGTGAGGGCATCGCCACGTAATTCGTTTGCGGGTCCCTCGTCTGCTTCACGTTCCGGTACGTGCCGCCGTCCATCAACACCACGGACACCTCTCGCTTCGAGCCCGGGTCGGTGGTTCTCAGCACGGCGTCGTAGGTGTATCGCCCGGGGCCCTCGTCCAGGTCCCACCTCAGTGTCCAGTGCACATGCGGATCGGCCGCCGTACCGGTGACCTTGCGCACCACCCAGGAGAGATGGTCGCCCGGCGCGAGGACGCAGGACACGGTGGCGACCACGTGCGCCGCTGACCGGCTGGGTTTCCCGACCGGTTCGAGGACGACGTCCCCGTCCGCATGGCCGCAGACCGCCGTGGAGCGGGCGGGGGCGGACGGAGCGGACGCACTCGGCGGGGGCCCGGGATGGCCGAAGAGATCCTTCCAGAGGCCCAGATACTGGGCCACCACCGCTGCGGCCAGGGCCAGGAAGGTGCAGAGGCCGGTGGCCTTCGCGGCCCAACCGGCGCCCGGTCCGTCCCCGCTCCCCGCGGGCGTTCGCCGGCGGCGGGGAGATGGGCGGTTCGTGCGTAAGTGCGGATGAGAGCGCCGCCTCGTCATACGCTGACTTCCCTTCTTACGAGCGCGAGTTCGAAGAGGGCCGCACACACCGGCCGTCGAGCCGCCCGCCGGTATGCGTACCCCCAGGATCCCGCACGAGCGCGGTTCGTGCGCCGTCGCGGCCCCGGCGCGCCGGGGCCGCGGGGCCGGCGAGCGCCGGGGCCGCACGGACGTGTGCCTGGCCGCCCCCGGGGCCGGGTTCGGACCCGGTCCACCCGGGAGAGCCGCGGCTCCGGCCTCCCACCCTCCGACGTGCCGGAACCCCGCGCGTACAAGGGGCGCGAGCGGGCGTCGTGGCGGGTGCGGAACGTGCCGGTCCTAGTCCCGCGGGCCGCGCCGGGCGACGAGGGCCCAGATGCGGTGCGGGACCATGAGCGGTTCCTCGGGGAAGCGCTCGTCCAGCAGCCTGGCAAGGTCGGAGTCGTACGCGGCGACCCCGGCTTCGGGCAGGCTCGCGCCGACGCCGTTGCAACTGCGCATGCGGCCCCGCCACGCCTCGTGGGTGAAGGGCACCTCGACGTCGAAGCTGAACGTCTCCAGGCCCCCGAAGCCGGCCCGGAGGATGTCGAGGGTCCACTCCGCGTGGATGCCGGTGCCCCCGGCCAGGGGCCACTGCGGGTGGTGCGCGAGCACCAGTTCCTCGCTGGCCTCGCAGACGTTCCCGGGCAGCACCAGGTAGTCGCGGTGGCAGACCACGACCGCGCCCCCGGGGACCAGCAGGCGGCGCGCCTCCGCGGCGGCGCGCGGGCGGTCGAACCAGTGCCAGCACTGGCCCGCGCTGACCACGTCCCAGGCCCCGCCCGCCAGCCCGGTGTCCTCGGCCGGTGCGCACCGGTAGGCCACCTCAAGGCCGGCCGCGGCATCCTGCCCGCGGGCCTCCTCCAGCAGCTTCGGCGCGATGTCGACGCCGGTCACCGCGCAGCCGGCCGCGGCGAAGCCGCGCGCGAGCACCCCGGTGCCGGTGCCCAGGTCGGCGACCCGCTGCCCGGCCCGGCCCACGCCCATGGCGGCCAGCCGGGTGAACAACTCGGGCGGGAACACGGTCCGGTAGCGGGCGTAGTCCTGCGAGGTCCTGCCGAAGTCCACGGTCACCGGACCAGCATGCCGCACGGCACGGCAGCCCTCCAGTGGCGCGGTGACCCCCTCCAGCGGCGCTGCGCCCCCCAACGGCGGCGGCCCCCTAAAGCGCCCGCAGTCCCGCGGCCGTCGCGCCCGCCAGCCTGGCCAGGTAGCCCTTGGGCTGCTTCGCCCGCACGACCACCGCCCGCCAGTACAGCGGGCCCGAGATCAGATCGAGTGCGAGGTCCTCGTCCAGCTCCGCGGCGAGCTCGCCGCGCTGCACCGCCGCACGGACGATGCCGCTCGCCACGGACGCCTGGCCCTGGCGCAGCGCCTTCTGCAGGGCGTCGGCCATGTCGGGGTTGCGCGCCGCCTCCGCCTGGAGGTCGGGGATGATCTGGGAGGCCACCGGGTGCCGCAGCGCGCGGGCGGTCAGCTCGTACAGCAGCCTGAGGTCGCTCTCCAGCGAACCGGTGTCCGGCGTCGGCAGGCCCTGCACCGCCAGCGCCGACACCAGGTCGAGCACCAGGTGCAGCTTGGAGCGCCAGCGCCGGTAGACCGCGGTCTTGCCGACCCCGGCGCGGCGCGCGATGCCCTCGATCGACATCCGGCCGTAGCCCACGGCCGCCAGCTCCTCGAAGACCGCCGTCCGGATCGCCTCCGTCTTCTCCGCCCGCAGCACGGCCGCGCCCGCCGGCACCCTCCGCCGCGGCCGGGGCGCGTCGGCCGTCCTCCCGGTGCCGGACGCTGCCGCCCCGTCCGCCGGGCCCGCCGGGGATCCGGCCGGCTCCGTGGGTTCCGTGGGGTCGGTCGGGGACGTCGTCATGGAGGACAGCATAGATACGACGTTACAACGAAACGGTTGCGTTCCGACGGAAGCACGTTCTACTCTCGACGCTGCGACGATACGGAACCGTCGCGACGTGCCGGTCACGACGTCGCACACGGGGCCGGAACATCGTTCACCCCTCCCCGAGCGAAAGCAAACGGATGTGAGTCAGGTACTCGACACGCCGCCGTCCCCGGCGGAGCCCTCCCCCCAGGGCTCGGGGGCGGCCACCGCCCGGGCCGCCGCCCCCACTCCCGCGGAACTCGCCGCCCGGTACGGCCTCACCGTCAGCGGCTCCCGTCCGAGCCTGCCCGCCTATGTGGTCCAGTTGTGGCAGCGGCGGCACTTCATCACCGCGTTCGCCACCGCCAAGCTGACCGCCCAGTACAGCCAGGCCAAGCTTGGCCAGGTGTGGCAGATCATGACCCCGCTGCTGAACGCCGCGGTCTACTACCTCATCTTCGGCATCCTGCTGGGCACCAAGCGGAACGTGCCGGACTTCGTCCCGTTCCTGGTCACGGGCGTGTTCGTGTGGACGTTCACCCAGCAGTCCGTGCAGACGGGCACCCGTGCCATCTCCGGCAGCCTGGGGCTGGTGCGCGCCCTGCACTTCCCGCGTGCGTCGCTGCCGATCTCGTACTGCATCCAGCAGCTCCAGCAACTGCTGTTCTCGATGTGCGCGCTGGTCGTGATCCTGCTGTGCTTCGGTGTGCCGCCGGCCCCCTCCTGGCTGCTGGCGATACCCGCGCTCACGCTCCAGTTCGTCTTCAACGCCGGGCTGTCCCTGATCATGGCGCGGCTGGGCAGCAAGACACCTGACCTCTCCCAGCTCATGCCGTTCCTGCTGCGTACGTGGATGTACACGTCCGGGGTGATGTGGAGCATCGACAGGATGCTCTCGGGCCGCGACATCCCCCAGATCGTCAAGCTGCTGCTGCAGGCCAACCCGGCCGCCGTCTACATCGACCTGATGCGCTTCTCGCTCATCGACAGCTTCCACGCCGGCCAGTTGCCGCCCCATGTCTGGGCGCTGGCCGCGGGCTGGGCCCTGCTCGCCGGGGTCGGCGGGTTCATCTACTTCTGGCAGGCGGAGGAGACGTACGGCCGTGGCTGACACGATGGCTCACACCGAAACCGGGACGCAGGACGCCGCGCGGAGCGGCGAACGCGTCCCCACCGTGATCGCCGACGACGTCGACATCGTCTACCGCGTCAACGGCACGAAGGGCGGCCGGGGCAGCGCCACCGCCGCGCTCAGCCGCATCCTGCGGCCGGGCGCCGCCGCGAAGGCGTCGGGCGTGCGGACCGTGCACGCGGTCAGGAAGGTCTCGTTCACCGCCTACAAGGGCGAGGCCATCGGCCTGATCGGCACCAACGGCTCCGGGAAGTCCACGCTGCTCAAGGCCGTCGCCGGGCTGCTCCCGGTGGAGAACGGCCGGATCTTCACCAACGGCCAGCCCTCGCTGCTCGGCGTCAACGCCGCGTTGATGAACGACCTCACGGGCGAGCGGAACGTGCACCTCGGCGGCCTCGCCATGGGCATGTCCCGGGCGCAGATCAAGGAGCGGTACCAGCAGATAGTCGACTTCTCCGGGATCAACGAGAAGGGCGACTTCATCACGCTGCCCATGCGCACCTACTCCTCCGGCATGGCCGCCCGCCTGCGGTTCTCCATCGCCGCCGCCAAGGACCACGACGTCCTCCTCATCGACGAGGCCCTGGCGACCGGTGACCGCTCCTTCCAGCGCCGCTCCGAGGCGCGCATCCGCGAACTGCGCGCCGAGGCCGGCACGGTCTTCCTGGTCAGCCACAACAACAAGTCCATCCGCGACACCTGCGAGCGCGTGCTGTGGCTGGAGCGTGGCGAGCTGCGCATGGACGGGCCCACGGAGGAGGTCCTGAAGGAGTACGAGGCGTTCACGAAGAAGTAGGCACGCGGCCGCCTGCTCCTCCCGCCTTTCCCCTCGTTCCCCCTTGTTGCCCCTCGTGCCCACGGCGGGGTCCGGGAGTGCCGTGCACGGCGGCGGCGCACGGCGGGGCGCCGCGCTACGCTCCGATGAGCACCGTTCGACGGAGGGGCACAGCAGATGGGCGCGGCACCCGTACCCGTACCACTCAGGATCGACGACCCGAGGCAGATAGCCGGCTACCCGCTGCACGCCCGCATCGGCCAGGGCGGCATGGGCACCGTCTACCTGTCCAGGACCCGCGGCGGACAGCCCATCGCCGTCAAGCTCATCCGCCGCGAGTACGCCGGCGATCCCGCGTTCCGCGAGCGGTTCAGCCGCGAGGTGGCGGCCGCCCGCCGGGTCTCCGGCTACCACGTCATCCCGGTCGTGGACCACAACGCCGACGGCGAGCAGCCCTGGCTCGCCACCCGCTACGTCCCCGGCGTCCCCCTGGACGCCGCGCTCGATGCGCACGCCCCGCTGCCGCTGCCCACCACGCTCCAGTTGCTGGCCTGCGCGGCCACCGCCCTGCACGCGGTGCACACCGCGGGGATCGTGCACCGGGACGTCAAGCCGGGCAACCTCCTGCTCACCGCGGAGGGCCCCTGGCTGCTGGACTTCGGGATCGCACGGGCCGCGGGCACCACGACCTTCACCACCAAGGGCCGGCTGGTGGGCTCGCCGCGCTACATGTCGCCCGAGCACGCGATGGGCCGTCCGGTCACGCCCGCGTCCGACGTCTTCGCGCTCGGCCTGCTCGCCGCCGAGGCGGCCACCGGGCACCACCCCTACGGCCGGGGCAACGGTCTCGCGATCGCCGCGCGCATCGCGGGCACCGACCGCGAACCCCCCGCCCTGGACGGCGTCCCGGAACCGCTGCGCGCGGTCGTCGCGGGCTGCCTGGCCGCCTGGCCCGCCCGCCGCCCCTCCGCCGCCGGGCTCGCGGAGCTCTGCGCGGGCGCCGCGCGCCAGGACGTCCGCGACTTCACCGGCTGGCTGCCCGGGCCGCTGGCCGCGGAGGTGACGCGCGTCGAGCAGGCCCTGGCCGGCCTCAGCGCCTTCGCGGAAGCCCCCACCGTGCGCTCCCTTCCGGCGACCGCACCGCTGACGGTGACGGACTCCGAGGCCCAGCCGGCCTCCGAGTGGGCCCGCCGGGTGCGCAGGGACGTCCGGCCCGCCCCCTGACCCGCCACCGAACAACGGGCTGCGGGACCGCACGCCGGGCCCGAGCCGGTTGCCCGCCCGCCCACCGCGGCGGGCTCGCACCGACGGCCTGCCACCCACCGCGGCGGGCTCGCGCCGACGGCCCACCGCGGCCCACCTCAGCACATCGCGGTCGCCCGCGCGGCTCCCCGCGCCCCCTCGGGGAGCACGGCCCGCGCCGGTACCGACCGGTCGCGAAGGCCGTACCGCACGGGAACCTCGGCGACCACTGACGTGTCGTAAGCTCTGCATGCTCCGGACGCGGCCCGCGAAAGCGCCCGGTAACAGAGTCGGCATCCATCGGGGGAGGCTCCCATCTCTGGCAGCACGGGCGACATCCTGAGTCCCCTCGGTCCGCAGGACCCGCGCACGGCCTCCGGCTACAGCCTGCTGGCCCGGATCGGCGAGGGCGGCATGGGCACCGTCTACCTCTCGCACACCCGCGGCGGCCAGCCGGTCGCGCTCAAGGTGATCCGGCGCGAGTACGGCCAGGACGCCGACTTCCGGCGGCGCTTCGAGCAGGAGGTGCAGGCGGCGCGACGCGTGCAGGGCTACCACATCGTGCCCGTCGTCGACCACGACACCACCGGCGAACTCCCCTGGCTGGCCTCGACGTTCATCCCGGGCATCCCCCTGCACGACGCGCTCGCCGCGCACGGCCCGCTGCCGCTGTCCGCCGTCTTCCAGTTGGTGGGCTGCGCCGCACGGGCACTGACCGCGATCCACGCCGCGGACGTGGTGCACCGCGACCTCAAGCCCAGCAACATCCTGCTCGGGCCCAACGGCCCGTACGTGATCGACTTCGGTATCGCCCGCGCGGCCGACGCCACCCAACTGACGCAGAGCGGCGGCCTCATCGGCACCCCGCAGTACATGTCCCCCGAGCACGCCCTGGGCGATCCGGTCGGCCCGCCCACCGACGTCTTCTCACTGGGCCTGATCGCCGCGGTCGCGGCCACCGGCCGCCATCCCTACGGCGACGGCGGTGCCATCACCATCGCCGCCCAGATCGCCAACACCGCTCACCGTCCGCCGGACCTCTCCGTGTACCCGCAGGAGCTGCGTGACCTCCTCCAGAGGTGCCTGACCCCGGATCCCGCCGAGCGGATCCGCCCCGACGAGCTGGCCGGACGCTGCCAGGAGGCGGCCGGACGCGCCCTCAACGACATCAGGGGCTGGCTGCCTGAGCCCCTGGCCGCGGAGATCGCCCGGCGCGAGGAGGCCGCACGGACACCGCCGCCGCCGGCCGGCCCCCGTCTGCCGCCCGGCGCCCCGCGGATGCCGTCGGCCGCTCCGGTACCGCCCGCCCCGGGGCCCGCCGCGAGTGCGCCCGCCACCCCGCCGCCCGCGGTACCGCCGGTACCGTCCGCGGCTCCGCGGCCGGGCACGGCCGCCCCGTCGGGCGCGCCCTCGGCGCCCGGCGTTCCGGCCGCGCCGCCCGCCGACGCGGTGCAGGGCCCCGCGGCCCCGCCGCCGACCGGCACCCCGCCCGGGGCGCGTCCTTCGGCCGCCCAGGGCCCCGCCGCCCCCGCCCACGGCCACCCGGCCGCGGCACCGGGCACCGGCGCGGCAGGGGCCGGGCCCGGCTACGGCTACCCCGCCGCGCCCACCCCCGCTGCGGAAGCCGCGGGCCCCGGGTACGGCTATCCGCACGCGCACGGGACGTCCGCCGCGCCCGACGGCACCCGGCAGTTCGGCACCGGCCCGGCCGTGACCGGCCACGGGCCCGGACCCGGGCCCGGCTTCGGGCCCGGCTTCGGGCCCGGCTTCGGGCCCGGACCCGGCTTCGGGCCGGGTGCGGTGCCCGGCGGTCCGGCGCGGCCAGGGGGCACGGCCGCGGGCGCACCGCCGCAGCGGGGGTCCCGCCGCGGACGCCTGGTCCTGCTCGCCGCCGTCCTCGTCGTGGCGGTCGCGGCGGGCTCGGGAACCGCCGTCTGGCTGCTCGGCAGGGACAAGGGCGACACCGGCGCGCACGGCGGCCACGGCGGCAGGCAGAGCACGGGCCCGGCCGCCGACGGCGGTAGCCCGCAGGACGACGGCCAGGACGGCGCCTCCGGCGGGCAGGGCGAAGGCGGCAGCACGCAGAGCCCCGGCACGGCACCCGCGTCCGCTCCTCCGAAGGACGCCGCCTACAAGCTGATCTTCAAGGACAGGTCCCTCACCATCCGCACCCCGGGCACGTACGACACCACGGACGTCGACCTCGACGAGCCGAAGCTGGACACCAAGGGCCAGATGGACGACAAGATCGCGGACTTCAGCGTCTCGTCCTTCGACAACGGCTGGGAGTTCTACACCACCTTCGGCAAGAGCGCCGGCGACACGCCCCAGGAGTGCGCCACCGGCGCCGGTACCGACGCGCTGCCGAGCGAGATCGACGCCGGCCAGATCGGCAGGAAGAACAGCACGCTCAACGAGGGCGACCGGCTGTGCACCATCACCCGGGACGGCAACCTCGCCATGTTCGAGCTCACCACCGTCACACCCGCCCAGTACGACTCCCAGCCGCCCACGGTGGTCGGCAGGGTGACGTTGTGGTCGATCGACTACTGAGGACCTGAGCGGCGTACGCGGCGGTGGCCCGCCCGGCGCGGCACCCTGCCTCCCGCCCTGCCCGGCCGCGTGAGCGGGCCGGACAGGGCAGGAGGCAGGCAGGGCGGAAGGCTCCGCGTACCGCCTCAGGTATGCGTGCGCAGCAGCGTCCGCATCGTCCGCATCGCCACCGAGAGGTTGGCCAGGTCGAAGGAGTCCGAGCTCTGGATCTCCTCCAGGGTGCTCCTGGCGCGGCCCAGGATCGGCGCGTTCTTCTGCTCCCATGCCTTGAAGCGCTGCTCCGGCGTCGCCGTGCCGTCGCCGGCGGCGAGCACGTCCGCGGTGAGCGCCGCGTGCGCCGCGTACAGGTCCTCTCGGATGGAGGCGCGCGCCATGGTCTTCCACCGGTCGGTGCGGGGCAGTTCGACGACGCGGTCCATGAGGCGGGCGATGTTGAGGCGGTCGGCGAGGTCGTAGTAGACCTCGGCGACCTCCAGCGGGTCCTTCTGCATCCGGTCCGCGACCGCGACGATGTCCAGCGTCGGGAACTCCGACGAGAACCCGGCGACCCGCTCCGCCAGCTCGTCCGGCACGCCCGCGCCGCTCATCTCGTCGCGCAGGGACTGGAACCACTCGGCGTCGCCGCCGCGCAGCAGTTTCGGCAGTTCCGCACGGACCCGGGCCACGCCCTCGGCGAAGAAGTCGACCGTCTCGGTGAGTTGCAACGGCTGGGGCCGGTTGTTGAGCAGCCAGCGGGTGCCGCGCTCCACGAGCCGCCGTGAGTGCAGCCTGATCCGGGTCTGCACCTGGGCTTCGACCACGTTGTCGAGATCCTCCACCGCGTCCCAGACGGCGGCCAGGCCGAAGATCTCCCGGGCCGCGAGCTGCGCCCGGACGATCTCCTCCAGCGACGCCCCGGTCTCCTCGCGCAACCGGTGCAGGAAGGTGGTGCCTCCGGTGTTCACGGTGTCGTTGACGAGCAGGGTGGTGATGATCTCGCGGCGCAGTGCGTGGGCTTCGATCTGCTCCGTGAACCGTTCGCGCACCGCCTGCGGGAAGTAGGCGTGCAGCAACTGCCGCAGGTGCGGGTCGTCCGGCAGGCTGGTGCCGATGATCTCCTCGGCGGCGGTGATCTTCGTGTAGGCGAGCAGCACGGCCAGCTCGGGCTGGCTCATGCCGCGGCCGGCGTTGAGCCGCTCCTTGATCTGGCGGTCGGTGGGCAGGAACTCCAGGGCCCGGTCCAGATGGCCCTCCCGCTCCAGGCGGCGCATGAAGCGCTGGTGGGCGTGGAGCAGCGAGGGCGCCTGGACGACGGAGTTGGCCAGCGCGATGTTCTGTGCGTAGTTGTTGCGCAGCACCAGCGAGCCGACCTCGTCCGTCATCTCGGCGAGGACCTTGTTGCGCTGCTTCACGGTCAGGTCGCCGTTGGCGACGACGGCGTTGAGCAGGATCTTGATGTTGACCTCGTGGTCGGAGGTGTCCACCCCGGCGCTGTTGTCGATCGCGTCGGTGTTGGCGCGGCCGCCGCGCTGGGCGAACTCGATCCGGCCGAGCTGGGTGAGGCCGAGGTTGCCGCCCTCGCCGACGACCCGGACGCGCAGATCGGAGCCGTCCACGCGGATGGCGTCGTTCGCCTTGTCGCCGACGTCGGCGTGCGACTCGGTGCTCGCCTTGACGTAGGTGCCGATCCCACCGTTCCAGAGCAGGTCGACGGGGGCCTTGAGGATGGCGCGCATCAGGTCGGCCGGGGTCATCTTGGGGGCGTTGCCCTCGATGCCCAGGGCTCCGCGGATGTGGCTGTTGAGTTGGATGGCCTTGGCGGAGCGCGGGAAGACGCCGCCGCCGGGGGAGAGCAGCGACTTGTCGTAGTCGGCCCAGGAGCTGCGGGGCAGCTCGAAGATGCGGCGCCGCTCCGCGTAGGAGGTGGCCGCGTCCGGTGTGGGGTCGATGAAGATGTGCCGGTGGTCGAAGGCGGCGACCAGCCGGATGTGCTCGCTGAGCAGCATGCCGTTGCCGAAGACGTCTCCGGACATGTCGCCGACGCCGACCACCGTGAAGTCCTCGGTCTGGGTGTCGTGGCCCAGCTCCCTGAAGTGCCGCTTCACGGACTCCCAGGCGCCGCGCGCGGTGATGCCCATGCCCTTGTGGTCGTACCCGGCGGAGCCGCCGGAGGCGAAGGCGTCGCCCAGCCAGAAGTTGTAGTTCTGCGCGACCTCGTTGGCGATGTCGGAGAAGGTCGCGGTGCCCTTGTCCGCCGCGACCACCAGGTAGGTGTCGTCCTCGTCGTGCCGGACCACGTCGTCGGGGGGCACCACCTCGCCGGCCACCAGGTTGTCGGTGATGTCCAGCAGCGCCGAGATGAACGTCCGGTAGCAGTCGATGCCCTCGGCGAGCCACGCCTCGCGGTCCACGGACGGGTCGGGCAGTTGCTTGGCGACGAAGCCGCCCTTGGCGCCGACCGGCACGATGACCGTGTTCTTCACCATCTGCGCCTTGACCAGGCCGAGGATCTCGGTACGGAAGTCCTCGCGCCGGTCCGACCAGCGCAGTCCGCCGCGCGCGACCTTGCCGAACCTCAGGTGGACGCCCTCCACCCGCGGCGAGTACACCCAGATCTCGTACGCGGGCCGGGGCGCCGGGAGGTCCGGAATGGCCTGCGGGTCGAACTTCATGGAGACGTACCCGTGCGGCCGCCCGGCTCCGGCCTCCTGGAAGAAGTTGGTGCGCAGGGTCGCCTTGATGACGGTCAGGAAGGACCGCAGGATCCGGTCCTCGTCCAGGCTGGCCACCTGGTCGAGCGCGCCCTGCACCTCCTCGAGCAGGCCGTCGGTCAGCTCGGTGCCCGCGCGCTGCCGCTCCGGTGCCATCCGGGCCTCGAAGAGGGAGACCAGCAGCCGGGTGGTGTGCACGTTGGTGCGGAGGGTGTCCTCCATGTAGTCCTGGCTGAACGTCGAGCCCGCCTGGCGCAGGTACTTGGCGTAGGCGCGCAGCACCATCGCCTCACGCCACGTCAGGCCGGCGCCGAGCACGAGGGCGTTGAAGCCGTCGTTCTCCGCCTGCCCGGTCCACACGGCGGCGAAGGCCTCCTGGAACCGCTCGCGGGCGTCGTCGCCGAGGTAGTCGCCGACGGTGCCGGTGGGCCCCGGCATCCGGAGCCCGAAGTCGTAGATCCACGCGGTCTCACGGTCGGCGCAGCGCAGCTCGTAGGGGCGCTCGTCGGTGACCTCCACGCCCAGGCGGCTGAGCACCGGCAGGACGGAGGAGAGCGAGACCTGGCCGCCGGTCCGGTAGATCTTGAAGCGACGCTCGTCGGGTCCCGCGCCCACCGGCTCGTAGAGGGAGAGCGCGAAGTCCTGCTTCGCGGGGCCGCGGCCCTTCCCGCCGCCCGCGGTCCGTACGCCGTTCAGCTTCTCCAGGTGGACCAGGTCGGCGACCGCCGCGCGCGGCGAGTGGTCGGCCTTGTAGCCCTCGGGGAAGGCGCCCTGGTAGCGGCGGAGCAGTTCGGCGGCCCGCTCCTCGCCGCACTCGGCGTTCAGCGCCTCGCTGAAGCCGTCGTCCCAGCTTCGCGCGGCGTCCACGAGACGGGCCTCGATGCGGTCCCGGTCGGCGTCGCTGAGCAGCGGCAGCTCGGTGCCGGGCGCGACGCGGACCACGAAGTGCAGCCGGGAGAGGATGGACTCGGTGTTCCAGGCGGTGAAGTCGACACTGGCGCCGTGCAGCTCCTCCTTGAGGATGTCGACGATCCGCAGCCGCACGCCCGTGGTGTACCGGTCGCGGGGCAGGTACACGAGGGCCGAATAGTAGCGTCCGTACTCGTCCTTGCGGAGGTAGAGCCGCAGCCTGCGCCGTTCCTGGAGGTAGAGGACGCTGGTGACGATGGCCTGCAACTCGTCGGCCGGGGTCTGGAACAGCTCGTCCCTGGGGTAGGTCTCGAGGATCTGCAGCAGGTCGCGGCCGTCGTGGCTGCTGGGCGAGAAGCCGGCGCCGCGCAGCACCTCCTGCACCTTGCGCCGGATGACCGGCACCCGCCGTACGGACTCCGTGTACGCGGCGGAGGAGAACAGGCCGAGGAAGCGGCGCTCGCCCGTCACGTTCCCGTCCGCGTCGAACTTCTTGACGCCGACGTAGTCCAGGTACGAGCGCCGGTGCACGGTGGAGCGGCTGTTGGCCTTGGTCAGGACGAGGAGCTTGTGCTCGCGTGCCTTGGCGCGGGCGTCGGCGGGCAGCCGGCTGAAGGACGGGCTGACGGGGTGTTCCTCGTTCGCGTCGTGCTTCGGGTCGGCGCGCAGGATGCCGAGGCCGGTGCCGGGCACCGCGGCGAGCGCGTCCTCACCGCGCAGGTCGTACTCGCGGTAGCCGAGGAACGTGAAGTGGTCGGAGGAGAGCCAGCGCAGCAGCTCGCGGGCCTCCTCGATCTCCTCGTCGGGCAGGTCGGCGGGGGTGGGCTCGGTGGCGAGGCCGTCGGCGATGCGCAGCGCGGCGTCCCGCATCTTCTCCCAGTCCTCGACGGCCTCACGGGAGTCGGAGAGCACCCGCAGCAGATCGGAGGTGATCTGCTTCAGGTCCGCGCGGTCGGTCTCCCTGTCGATCTCGACGTGGATCCAGCTCTCGGTGAGCGCGTCGTGCGGCAGGTCCGGCTTGCCCGTGGGCTGCGGCGCCTCCGCCGGCAGGACGTCCAGCAGCTTGCCCGTGATGTCGCGGCGCACCACCACCTGGGGGTGGATGACGAGGTGGATGCCGCGCGCCTGGCGGGACAGCTCGTTGGTGACGGAGTCCACCAGGAACGGCATGTCGTCCGTGACCACCTCGACCACCGAGTGGCTGGAGGTCCAGCCGTTCTCCTCGACGGTCGGTGTGTGGACCCGGACATTGGCCGTGCCCTGGGGGCGGTTTTCGGCCAACCGATAGTGCGAGAAGGCGGCGCCGAAGACATCGACCGGGTCACGGTCGGCGAGATCCTCTGCCGCCGTGTGCAGGTAGTAGCGCTGGAGAAACGCAAGCACGGCGTCCTGGTCCGGAGCGCCCGGGGCGTCCGGGGCCCGCTCGCCCGTCGTCCCGGTCGGAAGGTGCCCCCCTGCCGGGCTGTTCTCAGCTACCCGAGCGGCCCGTGCGAGCAACTCGGCTTTGGCTTCGTCCAGCTTGGTCTGCATTGTCCTCTAGCTCCTGTCACGCACCGTTGCGTAACGTAAGGTGATGAGATGTAACGCCGCGACGCGGGGTATCCGGTCAAAGTCGACGTTATTCCGCGATGAGAGATGAGCGGGGTCTTTTCGGCGTTTTCCGCCACCGAACCCCCTCCGGGAAGATCAGCAGCAGCCCGGCGACGGTGCTTCCCCGTGCTCTCCGGGCGCAGGCCAGGGGCGGGGCCCCCGCGACATATCGCGCTGATCACAGCACCACGCTACGCCACCCACCGAGACGCTTCATCGGCCAGGAGTACACAAATCCCGGCCCTGAAACTTGGCGATGTACACGAGAACGCTCCGCACTCCCGGTGTGCTCGGTGAGTTCGATCCGGCCCCGACACCCCGCCGAACTGGCCTTAAGGCCGCTCCACGAGATCGGATCCGGCCATCGGAACCCGGACCGTACCGACGCGTCGCGGAGGAGCGGACGTTGCTCCATCCGGGGGATCCCGGTTGGCCGAAAACAACCGCTGCCGATGTGGTTCCGGACACGCCGGCACGGTACGGACGGCGCAGCACGGCACGGACGGCACGGCACGGACGGCGCAGCCGGACCCCGCGTTCTTGGACGTCATGGCCAATACGGGCAGCGGGTGGTGACGGCAAGGGGCCTCCGCCGGTCGATCGGCTCCCGGAACCACGCCGCGGGACGGGGTCGCGGGCCTGCACCACGAGAGGGGGTCGCGGGCCTGCGCGGCAAGGCGGCTCCCGCAACCACGCGACGGGGCGGTCCCGGACCTGCACCACGAGACGGGTCGCGGGCCTGCATCACAGGACGCCGCGCAGGGCTACGCCACAAGACGGGTCGCGGCCTCGACTGCCTCCGCGAGGGTGTCGACGACGGGCGCGCCGTCGGACTCCGCCTCCAGGCTCGCACGGCTGTGGGAGCCGCCGGTGTAGAGCACCGCCCGCGCCCCGACGTGCCTGGCGGCGACCGCGTCGTCGAGCGCGTCACCGATCACCACGGCACGCGAGGGATCCACGCCCGCCCCCGCCAGCTCGGAGAGGTGCCGGACCATCTGCTCGGCCTTCGTCCCGCCCGAGGGCCCGAGGCGCCCGTCGACCCGTATGAAGTGCGCCTCGATCCCGAACCCCCGCACCAGCGGCAGCAGCTCGTCATGCATGTACATGCTCAGGATCGACTGGCTGTGCCCCGCCGACCGCCATCCGGCGAGCAGCGCCTGCACCCCCTCCGCAAGCCCGCAGCGCACCCGGTGCCGCTCGTAGTGCCGGTGGAAGGCGGCGTCCATGATCTGCCACTCGGCGTCACTGGGCAGCCGCCCGATCAGCCGCTCGTAGAACCTCGGCACGGGGACGCAGTACAGCTCACGGTAGGTCTCCAGCGTGATGGGCGGCAGCCCGATCTCCGTGAAGGCGGCGTTCGTGGCACCGATCACCGCATCGGTGTCGTGGAACAGCGTCCCGTTCCAGTCCCAGACGATGTGCGCTGCGTGCGATCCCATCCTCCGAAGCTACCCCGCGCCACTGACATCCCCTCCGGGACGTACGCGGGGTGCGCCAGGAACGCGGCTGTCGCGGGGCGCCTCGGGACGGCTCTACGGGCCCGGGAGGGCTGCCGGGTGCGGGCCGTGGGTCGCCGGGCGGGTCGCCGGGTCCGGGACGGCCACTGGGTGCATGCCGGGGACGGCCGCCGGGTGCGGGCCCCGGATCGCCCGGCCCGGGTCGCCGGGTTCGTGGAGGGTGCCGCCCGGCGGTGTCGGCAGTCCGGCGGTGTCAGCAGCCGGACGCGGACGTCACGTGGCCTCCGCCGCGATCAGATGCGGAATCTCCTGGGTCGCGTACCAGAGCAACTCGTGGTCCTCGGCCCCGTCCACGGTGAACTGCGCGTCGTCGTCCCCCACGTCCGCGGCCCCCAGGGCGTCGGCCGCCGCCGTGACGTCCGCCACGGCCTCGTCCCCGTCCACGTGCACGGCCGCCGCCCGCGCCATCCGCACCGCGGAGGCGATCCGCACCTCCCCCAGCGCCCCGGGATCGAGCCCGCGGTCCGGATCGGCCACCGCGTCCCCGTCCGGCACGTCCGCCGCGACCACGACACGGCGCCGTGCGGTGCCGGGGTGGGTGGCGAGCAGGCGCAGCGAGGCGAGCGCGGCCCGGTTCAGCGCCGCGTACTCCAGTTCCTCGATGTCGTCCGACAGGTACCACTCGCGCAACGCGGGCGTCACCGCGTACGCGGTCAGCGGCCCGGGCCCCAGCTCACCCGTCCTGTGCGCCGCTGCCAGCCCGGAAAGAGTCAAAGGGACATAGACGCGCATGTCTGGCCGCTTTCGTCGTCGTCGGTCATCGGTCGTTGCTCGTGGCTCGTGGCTCGTCGGTTGCCGCCCGCGGGTCGGTGCTCGCCGCCCGCGGGTCGGCGCTGGTCGCTGCTGCCGGCGGGTCGGTGCTCGCCGGTCGGCGCTCACCGGGCCGGCCGTCGACCACGTCCGACGCCGTCGCACGCGGGTCGGCCCCGGCGCCCGCCGCGGTCCGCCGCCTGCGAAACCGCCCGCCCCGGCCCACCGCGGGAGCGGGCCACAGAATACGTGGGTGAGGCGCGTCCAGAAGCGGGGGGCCCGCAACAGCCCCTGCCCGCGCCCACGCCCCACCCCGCTCCTCCCACCCGCACTCTGCGCCCCTGATACCCCCGGATAGGTGAATCTCTCCGCTCCCGAAGCCGACCGCCGCTCCGGTTGCGGCACCCGCCTCCGTCCTCGTACAAGATCCCCAAGACGAGCTACTGCCCGGTAGATGCCGGGCGTCCGAGCGGGGGAACGCTCATGAACCTCATGAACAAGGTGATGACGAGACTGCCGGCACCGCGTCGACGCGCAACCGGCGCCAGGACCACCGCAGCCGTGACCGGCCCGGGCCGGCGGGGCAACTCCCGCCCGCCGGGCCGCCACGACACCCGCCGTCCGGGCGGCAGCCCGGTACGGACCGCCGCTCGCCGGAGTGCTCCCCCGCCCCCGCCCCCGTCCCCGGCCCGCCCACTCGTCCCACCCGGTCCCCAGCGCCCCACGGACCTGTTCGCCGAACGCCTGCTCGCCGTCCTGAGCGGCCGGCGCCCCGTGCACTGGATGCTCCGGCACACCGCAGGGCAGGCCTACGACGACCTGGCGTGGCTGACCGAGCGCTCGCCCCTGCGCACCCCGGGTGCGTGCCCCGTCGTCCACGACATCGGCTACTACGTGCCGCGACAGGGCGCCGTCGAGGCGTTCGCCCGCATCAGCACGGGCGACCGGCTGCGCGCCATGGCCTTCCGGCTGGAGCGCGGCCCCGACCAGCGCTGGCGCTGCACCGCGGTCGAACTGGGCGGCCCGAGCCTGCGGCGCCCGTCCGAACGGTAGGAGGCGCCACACGGACGAGTGAAAGCGGCGAGCCGGTTCGGCTCCGAGGGGAGGCGGAACAAGCCGCTGGGCCGACGCCGGCGGCGCTCCCCGGGCGCATCTCGGGTCCGCCTGTCCAGGTCACGCCCGGCTCTCCGCCGGGGAACGTCGAGCGCCGCTCGCGCGGGGCCGCTCAGGCAGTCCCGGGACCGGCGGGGGCCACACGGCCCGGCAGGGCCCGGCAGGGCCCGGCAGAGGCCGGGGGACACCGGCAGGCAGTTGCGCTGGCAGGCGGTTGCGCCACAGGCGGGGCACCGGCCGCTGTGCGAGCCTCGCCCTGCCCTCCCCCGCACACCCGCACACCCGCACACCCGCACACAGAAAACCGGGCACCCCCACGAAGGGAGGTGCCCGGTCCGGCCCGCGGGGGCCGCCGTTCACTTCTTGCGGCGGCGCCCGCCCTTCTGCTGCTTGCGCCGCTCCGCGCGCGTCAGACCGTCCGCCTCGGACCGCACGGGACCGTCCCCGTTCTCGAAGTCGCCTTCGACGACACCGCCCTCGCCGTCCACCGTCGGGGCGGAGAAGTGCAGGCGGTCGGGGCGCTGCGGGGCGTCGAGACCCTTGGCGCGGATCTCCGGGCGGGCACCCGCACCGGCCGGGACCGTGTCCTGGACGCCGTCCTTCTCCAGGGCCACCGCTTCCTCGGCCTCCTCGACGGGGACCTCCTCGACCTGCTGCTCGACCTGGACCTCCAGGTTGAACAGGTAGCCGACGGACTCCTCCTTGATGCCGTCCATCATGGCGGTGAACATGTCGAAGCCCTCGCGCTGGTACTCGACCAGCGGATCCTTCTGGGCCATCGCACGCAGGCCGATGCCCTCCTGGAGGTAGTCCATCTCGTAGAGGTGCTCACGCCACTTGCGGTCGAGCACCGAGAGGACCACGCGCCGCTCCAGCTCACGCATGATGTCGGCGCCGAGCTGCTCCTCGCGCGCCTTGTACTGCTCGTGGATGTCTTCCTTGATGGCGTCGGAGATGAACTCGGCGGTGATCCCCGCGCGGTCGCCCGCCTCGTCCTCCAGCTCCTCGACGGTGATCTTCACCGGGTAGAGCTGCCGGAAGGCACTCCACAGGCGGTCCAGGTCCCACTCCTCCGCGAAGCCCTCCGCGGTCTCCGCCTGGATGTAGGCGTCGATGGTGTCGTCCATGAAGTGCTGGATCTGCTCCTCGAGGTCCTCGCCCTCCAGGACACGGCGGCGCTCGCCGTAGATGACCTCACGCTGGCGGTTGAGCACCTCGTCGTACTTGAGGACGTTCTTGCGGGTCTCGAAGTTCTGCTGCTCGACCTGGGACTGCGCGGAGGCGATGGCGCGGGTGACCATCTTGTTCTCGATCGGGACGTCGTCCGGGACGTTCGCCATGGACATCACGCGCTCGACCATCTGGGCCTTGAAGAGCCGCATCAGGTCGTCGCCCAGGGAGAGGTAGAACCGGGACTCGCCCGGGTCGCCCTGGCGGCCGGAGCGGCCGCGCAACTGGTTGTCGATACGGCGCGACTCGTGGCGCTCGGTACCCAGTACGTAGAGCCCGCCGAGGTCCTTGACCTCCTCGAACTCCGCCTTGACGGCCTGCTCGGCCCGCTCCAGGGCGGCGGGCAGCGCGGCGGCCCACTCCTCCACGTGCTCGACCGGGTCGAGGCCCTGCTGGCGCAGCTCCGCCTCGGCCAGGTCGTCGGGGTTGCCGCCGAGCTTGATGTCCGTACCGCGACCGGCCATGTTGGTGGCGACCGTGACGGCGCCCTTGCGGCCGGCCTGCGCGACGATCACGGCCTCGCGGTCGTGCTGCTTGGCGTTCAGCACCTCGTGCTGGATGCCGCGCTTGGAGAGCTGCTGGGACAGGTACTCGGACTTCTCGACCGAGGTGGTGCCGACCAGGATCGGCTGCCCCTTCTCGTGCTTCTCGGCGATGTCGTCGACGACCGCGTCGAACTTGGCGACCTCGGTGCGGTAGATCAGGTCCGACTGGTCCAGGCGGACCATGGGCTTGTTCGTCGGGATCGGGACGACGCCCAGCTTGTAGATCTGGTGGAACTCGGCCGCCTCGGTCATCGCCGTACCGGTCATGCCGGAGAGCTTGCCGTAGAGGCGGAAGAAGTTCTGCAGGGTGATCGTGGCGAGAGTCTGGTTCTCGTCCTTGATCTCCACGTTCTCCTTGGCCTCGATGGCCTGGTGCATGCCCTCGTTGTACCTGCGGCCGGCGAGGATGCGGCCGGTGTGCTCGTCGACGATCATGACCTCGCCGTCGATGACGACGTAGTCCTTGTCGCGCTTGAAGAGCTCCTTGGCCTTGATGGCGTTGTTCAGGTAGCCGACCAGCGGGGTGTTCACCGACTCGTACAGGTTGTCGATGCCCAGCCAGTCCTCGACCTTGGTGACCCCGGAGTCGTGGATGCCCACGGTGCGCTTCTTCTCGTCGACCTCGTAGTCGCCGGTCTCCTCGACGCCCTTCATCGGGTTGCCGGCCTCGCCGCGCTTGAGGCGCAGGACCAGCTTGGCGAAGTCGCCGTACCACTTCGTGGCCTGGTCGGCGGGGCCGGAGATGATCAGCGGGGTACGGGCCTCGTCCACCAGGATCGAGTCGACCTCGTCGACGATCGCGTAGTGGTGACCGCGCTGGACCAGCTCCTCCTGGGACCAGGCCATGTTGTCGCGGAGGTAGTCGAAGCCGAACTCGTTGTTCGTGCCGTAGGTGATGTCGCAGGCGTACTGCTCGCGGCGCTGGGCCGGGGTCATGTTCGCCAGGATGCAGCCGACGCTCAGGCCCAGGAACTTGTGGACGCGGCCCATCATCTCGGAGTCGCGCGCGGCCAGGTAGTCGTTGACCGTGATCAGGTGGACACCCTTGCCGGCGAGCGCATTGAGGTAGGCAGGCATGGTGCTGACGAGCGTCTTGCCCTCGCCGGTCTTCATCTCGGCGACATAGCCCCAGTGCAGCGCCGCACCGCCCATGACCTGGACGTCGTAGTGCCGCTGGCCCAGAACGCGGCGGGCGGCCTCGCGGACGGTCGCGAACGCCTCGGGCATCAGGTCCTCAAGGGTCTTCTTCAGGACCTCGTCGTGCTTGGACTCGTCCGGCTCGTCGTCCAGCGCCTCGGCGATCTTTTTCCGGTACTGCTCTGTGAGGCCCTGAAGCTCGGCGTCGGAGAGGCTCTCGAAGTCCTCCTCGATGGAGTTGACATCACGCGCGACACGGTGCAGCTTACGCAGGATCTTGCCTTCGCCTGCACGCATGATCTTCTGGAGGACGGACACGGGGCTGGGTCTCCTTGCCGGTCGGGCCTGACGCGGTCTGTCGAGCAACGGCCATCGTATGCGAGGACCCCGCCGCACCGGGAGGTCTGCCGCAACTGCGGCCACAAGCACAACGCGGCGAGGCGCCGGAAAGTGCCGCGGCGCAACGGCGGAAAATCATGGCACCGGCCACTGTGCCACGCGCAGAATCGCCCAATGGAACCCGAGACTCTGACCACGGCCCGGCTCCTCCTGCGCACGGTGCGTGTCGAGGACGCCCGGGAGGTGCACGCCGCCTGCCAGGACCCCGGCATTCAGCGCTGGACGATGATCCCGTCACCGTACCTGACCGACCACGCGGAGAGCTTCCTCGCGCAGCAGGTCCCTGACGGCTGGCGGAACGGCACGATGTTCACCTTCGGCGCCTTCCTGCGCGAGGACGACGCGCCGGGCGGGCACACCGCGCTGGCCGCGATGGTGGGCGTCACCCAGCGCGTGATGAACACCGCGGAGATCGGCTTCTGGGCGACGCGCGAGCACCGGGGCCGCGGCTACGTCACCGAGGCGGCACTGGCGGTGGCCCGCTGGGCGTTCACCCGCGCGGGCATCGAGCGGCTGGAGTGGCGTGCCGAGGTCGGCAACGCCGCCTCACGGGCGGTGGCCGAGAAGGCGGGCTTCACCCTGGAGGGCGTGTTGCGCTCCGCCACCATCCACCAGGGCACCCGCCGCGACTGCTGGGTGGGCGCCCTGCTCCCCTCCGACCTGGGACTGCCCACCGCGAACGCGTACCTTCCCGCTCCGGACGACCGGTGAGACCGGCACCGGGCGCTCGATGCGGCCGGCACCGGACGGTCGACGAGGCCGGCACCGGACGGTCGCACCGGTGCGGGCCACGGGTGCGAGCGGCCGGGGCGGGCCGCCGCTCCGGACGACCGGTGCGGGCCGCGGGTGCCAGCGGCCGGGGCAGGTCGCCGGTGCCAGCGGCCGGGGCAGGCTGTCAGTGCCAGCGGCCGGGGCGGGTCGCCGCTGCGAGCGGCCGGGGTGGGCTGTCAGTGCCGCCGCTTATGGTTTTCCGCATGACGAGTCAGCCGCCGCCTGTTGCCGAACTCTCCGCCGAGGAGGCCCGCCGGACAGCGCTGCGTGCCCAGGGTCTGCTGGGGGCGCCGGACCGCAGGAGCGGGGTGCGGGGCGTGCTGCGGCACCTCGGCGCCGTCCAGCTCGACACGATCTCCGTGCTGGCCCGCAGCCACGAGCTGGTGCCGTACGCGCGCCTGGGCGCCGTCGGCCGCCGCGCGGTGGAGGAGGCGTACTGGACACCCGACCCCGCCCGCCCTCCGCACGCCTTCGAGTACTGGTCGCACGCCGCCTGCGTGCTGCCCGTCGAGGAGTGGCCGCACTTCGCCTTCCGCCGCCGCGCCTACCGCTCCCGTCCGCACTGGAACCACGCCCTCCCGGACGGCACCTACGACCAGGTGATCAAGCAGTTGCGCGCGGAAGGCCCCCTGACGGCCACCGAGTTGGGCGGCGCGAAGAACGGCGGCCCGTGGTGGGACTGGTCGGCGGCCAAGGTCGCCGTCGAGCGCGCCCTGATGTACGGGGAGGTGGTGTGCACCCGGCGCCGTAGCTGGAAGCGGGTCTACGACCTCGCGGAGCGCGCCGTCCCCGCCGAGCTGCTGCACGACGACCTCGACGACCACGAGTGCCTGCGCCGCCTGGTGCGCCAGGCGGGCCGGGCGCTCGGCGTGGGCACCCGTGCTGACATAGCGGACTACCACCGCCTCAGGGGCGAGCAGTTCGACGCCGTGGTCGCGGACTCCGGCCTCGTGCCCGTCCGGGTCGAGGGCTGGTCGAAGTCCGGCGGCACGGCCGGGCGGGCCAACGCCTGGGCCGATCCCGCCGCCCTGGAGACATCCCCGCGCGGCCGGCACCGTACGACCCTGCTCTCCCCCTTCGACTCGCTCATCTGGGAGCGTGCGCGTACGGAGCGGATCTTCGGCTTCAGTCACCGTCTGGAGGCGTACGTGCCCCGGCAGAAGCGGGTGTACGGCTATTTCGCGATGCCGGTGCTGGCGGGCGGGCGGCTGGTCGGGCGGGTGGACCCGGCGCGCTCGGGCGAGACCCTGGTGGCCAAGCAGGTGAGCATGTCACTGACCGACCGCAAGGCACTGCGCGGAGTGGCCGAGGCGCTGGTGGCGGCCGCCGGGTGGGTGGGCTGCTCGGATGTCCGCCTTGAACGCGTCGACGCACCTGAGCTGCGGGAACCACTGGGCGAGGAGCTGGCCCGGGCACTCGGGTGAGCCGCGGGACCTGCCGGGGGTCGCGGACGGGCCGGGTCAGCCGGAGCGTGCCGAGTGCACCGGACCAACGCGGTCTGCGGTCGGCGGGGCCTTCGAGCGGGGCCTGCGAGCGGGCCGGGCCGGCGCGGTCCGGGCCGCCGACCCGGCTGGTTCCGGGGGCGCAAGGGGCCGGGCCGACCGCTCCTCGACCGGCAGCCGGTGACCGGCAGGCGCGTGACGGGCCGGTTCCTGGTCGGCCGGTTCCTGGTCGGCCGGTCCCCGCAGGCCCAGGGGCTAGCGGATCTCCAGGATCTTCTCCCGCATCGCGTAGACCACGGCCTCCATCCGGGAGTGGAGCTGGAGCTTCTCCAGGATGTTGCGCACATGGTTCTTCACGGTGTTCTCGCTGATGTAGAGCTCTTTGGCGATGTCCCGGTTGTTCATCCCGGTGGCGACCAGCTTGAGGACCTCCAACTCGCGGTCGGTGAGCCGGGGCGCGGGCACCAGACGGCGCTCGTCGGTGCGCTGGATCATCGACTTGAACTCCGTGAGGAGCTTGGATGCCATGGAGGGACTGATCTGCGACTGGCCGTCGGCCACCGCCCGGATGGCGGTGGCCACCTCGTCGGTGGAGATCTCCTTCAGGAGGTAACCGGTGGCGCCCGCCTTGATCGCGTCGTAGAGGTCGGCCTCCTCGTCGCTGATCGTCAGCATGATGATCTTGGCACTGGGCGCCACCTCCTTGATGGAGGTGCAGGCCTCGATGCCGCCGCGCTTCGGCATGCGCACGTCCATGAGGATGATGTCGGGCAGCAGGTCCGCGGCCTTGTCCACGGCCTCCGCACCATCGCCCGCCTCTCCCACGACCTGGATGTCCTCCTCGGCGGCGAGCACGATCTCCAGGCCGCGGCGGAAGAGGGCGTGGTCGTCCACCACCAGGACCCTGATGGGTTCCTTGCGTGATGCGACCGCGTCCGGGCCCATGCCGTCGCCGCCCTCGTCGTCCTCGCCGGTCCCGGCGTTCGCGTCGTGGCACGGGGCGCCGTGCAGTGGTCCGAAGCTTTCCGCCATCGTTCCTCCCCCTGAAGGCCGTGGCCCGTCTGCTCGCTGCCGGATGGTCCAGGGCCAAGCCGGGTCGACAGCACCCCGGTTGGGCAGACGCCCATGATTTCATGCCTGGCAGACAGTGAGACGACGGCAAGCGACCGGATGTGGTCGCACGGAGGTGCCCCCAGGGCGCACACAGGCGCTCCAGGGGCACCCCGGCAGGACGTGGGCGTCACATACGCCGCATCAGCCGCCCAGTGCACCACCCGCCCCCGGCGGGGGCTCGGCGATCATGGGATCGGTGGTGAGGTGGATGACGCCGTAGTCATAGGCGTGGCGGCGGTAGACGACGCTGGGCTCCTTCGTCTCGGAGTCGATGAACAGGTAGAAGTCGTGCCCCACCAGCTCCATCTCGTACAGGGCCTGATCGAGCGTCATCGGGGCCGCCACGTGGTTCTTCTCACGGACCACGAGCGGGCCCTCGCCCGTGACCTCCAGGGAACCCATCTTCTTCGTGGGCACGGCGACGGTGTGCTCCTCCTCCTTCACGAGGGAGCCGTCGCCGTTGAGCAGTGCCGCGTCGGGGACATGGTCGGCGACCTCGGCCGCCGAGGGCCTGCCGCGCCGGCTGCGCCGCTTGTCGTGCTGCCTGCGAAGCCTCGCCTCCAGCTTGTCCGTCGCCAGGTCGAGCGCCGCGTACGGGTCGCTGGCCGCGGCCTCCGCCCTGATGACAGGGCCACGCGACCGCAGCGTGATCTCCACGCGGTCGCAGCGGTTCGCCTGCCTCGGGTTGGGCTCCTTGGACACCTCGACGTCGAGGCTGATCACCTTGCCGTCGAGCTTCTGGATCTTCTCCAGCTTCAGCTTCTCGGCCACGTGCTTGCGGAACCGGTCGGGTACCTCGGTCTTGCGGCCCTTGACGACGATGTCCACGCAGAACTCCGTTCCCGGGTCCGCTCCGCTCGGCAGGCGGAGCATCTCCCTTGTGCACCAGGTTCCGGTCGGTGCCGGAACCTCGGACTGGGTGACGTCCACCTCCTCCTCCCCCGCGGGCAGGTATTCCACCCCACCCTTCCGGGCGATTTCGAGGGCCCGGAACGGGACATTCGACTGTGTCGGGTACGGCCTCCGCCATTCCTCACCATCGAACGTATCTCGCCCGTGCGGATGTCGTCACCCTCTCTAGCTGCATACCTCCCCTCGCGTCCGCTAATCCTCTTCCGACCTGCGGTGATGCAGGTTCTGGGGCAGTTCTCCCGGCCGCCCCTCGGCGGGAGTCCGCAAGCGCGCCCGCGGGCGGGCTCCAACGGGTCCCGGTGCTCCGGTGGAGTCGGGTGCCGCCGCGACCGCGGCCGCATGGGTCCGCTTTTCCACTCCGGCCGCACTTAATGCACGCGCCGCCTCGGCGAGAGTGGCCCCCGTCGTCACCAGGTCGTCGACGAGGACTACGCGGCCGGCGGCGCGCAGCACGGCGCCCGTGCCCGGGGCGGCGCCCAGTGCGCCCGCGACGTTGGCGCCCCGCTGGGCGGGGCTCAGGCTCGACTGGTCGGCGACCGCTCGACGCTGGCGCAGCGCCGCGAGCACCCGGGCCGGAGTGCCGGAGCGGCGCAGCTCGGCCGCGGCGGCCAGCGCGATCCGCCGCACGGGATCATGCCCACGCGCCCGCACGGCCCCTCCCGCCGAGGGCACGGGGACGAGCAGCACGGGCCCGGCGGCAGCACCACGGCCCCCCGCGGCGGCCCGTACCGCGGCCGCGAGCGCGGTACCGAGCGGGCGGGCGAGGGCCAGGGCGCCGCGCTCCTTGTGGGCGAGCAGGAGGGCGCGCACGGCGTCCGCGTACGGGGCGGCGGCGTACACCGCGGGGAGGCCGGAGGGCTCGGGCACGGGGTGCACCCTGCGGGGCGGAGAGCTGTGCAGTGCGCGGGCGCAGACCGCGCACACCACCGCGCGAGGCCGTCCGCAGCCAGCGCACTCGGACGGCACCACGAGGTCCATGACGTCCTGCCACCACGCCCTCATGCCGCCCACTGTGCCAACGCCCCCGGAGCCGGACCACCCCTGTGGAAAACCCCCTGTGGACAACTCCGTGCGGTGCGCAACCCCCGCGGTCGACGGGTGCGGCGCGGACCTGACCCTCGGGCGTACCCGCGGCCTGCCCCGGACGGGCCTGGTGCCGCCCCGGGCGCACACGGGTGCCCACCCGGGCGCACCCGCCGCCTACCCCGGGTAGGCCGGCGACGTCCCGCTCTTGAGCACGGTCTGCCAGGGGGCGCCGGGCGGCATGCGGACGATGCCGTCGTCGGAGTGCGCCAGCAGCGGGAGCAGGTCGTCGTCGGCCGCCGCGACCTCCTTGACACCGTTCAGACCCGGCAGGACGCCGCTCGCGGGCGCCGAGCCGTCACACTGCACGTACCGCACCTGCTGCACGCCGCCGGACTCGCGGCCGACCACCACCAGACGGCTGCCGCCGGCCCAGGACATGGCCGTGACCTCCTCCATCTGCGGTGCTCCGGGGCGCAGGTCGGCGATGGTGACCTGGGGGTCGTCGCCGCCGCTCCGCTCGATCCGGCCGATCTGGAGCGTCTTCCTGCCGTCCTCCTCGACGAGCAGCGCGATCCTGACGCCGTCCGCAGCCGCCCGCACCGCCTCGATGTGGGACGGTTCGAGGCCCGGCGTGGAGACGTCGAGCACGTCACCCGTGCCGTGCTCCAGCAGCAGCAGTCGCGGCCTGCCGGGATCGCGGTCGGCCACCCACAGGTCGCCCTGGCCGTCCCAACTGGGGGCCGTGAGGCGGTCGTCCTCGGACTTGGCCCGGCTGTGCAGCAGCGGGTCGCCGTACGAGGCTCCGGAGAGGAGGTCGGCGACGTACAGGTCGCGGCCGTTCAGCGACACCCCGGCGGCGTGCAGCTCGTCGCGGGACACCGCGATCTTGCTCATGGCCTTGGCTCCCTCGCCGAACGGGCCCGGCGCCCGCTGCGGCGCGGCGTCGCCGCCCGTGCCGGTGCCGGGCAGCCTGACGAGCCGGTGTTCGGCGTCGAGGAAGTACTGGTAGCCGGCGCGGTCCGCGGTGTGAAGGGGCGCGATGGCCTCCGCGTGGTCCTCGTTCAGCTCGCACAACGGCGAGCCGTCCGGGCGCTGGAGCTCCACGTCGGTGATGCCGGTGGAGGTCAGGTCCTGGAGGGTGAAGACGACCTGGGCCGCCATCTGCTGGCACTGGGCGCGACCGACCCGCTCGGCGCGCGCGTTCAGCGGCACCTTGAGCCTGTTCTGGTCGTCGGGTGCCAGGGCCTTGACACCCGCCTTCAGCCGCGTTCCGGCGGGGAAACTCGTCCGGACCACCGGATTGAGCCATTGTGTGGGGCCGTCGAGCAGGGCCCGTACGGTCTGGGTCACCGGGTCGACGCGTTGGCGTACGTAGACCGGGTCGGCCACCATACGCCCGGGGGTGGAGACACCGTCGTCCGCACCGGACCCGGGCTCCGACGCGAAGTAGTACTTGTTGACCGGCCGGTAGATGCGCTGGAAGTCGGAGGCCCCGAGCACGATCCCCTCCGGCGGCCGGTCGATGCGCCACTCCTGGTGCCCGGCCTCCTTCGCCATGCTCAGGTGGACGGTCTCGGTGAAGGCGGCGTCGGCGGGCTGGTAGGCGTGCTGCTCGTCGACGGTGGCGACCTGGTGGCCCTTCAGGATGTACTGGCGGCCCGAGTCGCCGTCGTAGCCGCTGCGGTCGGCGACGTGCTCGGCGTTCGGCCCCTCGGCGAGCACCGTGGTGGACAGCTCCGGGTGCCAGGTCCTCGAAGCGTCCTGCGTCAGGTACTTGCGCGCCATCTCGAACTTGGGGTCGTCGCTGGTCAGCGCCTCCAGGAAACCCTGCACGATCTCGTCGGGCCCGGCGCTCTCACGCGGCGGCATGGCGAAGACCCGCACCTGCGAGTCGGGCCGCTGCGAGGCCTCGACGCCGCGCAGGTCACCGCTGTCCGGCATGGAAGCACAGCCCGCCAGCAGCACCACGGCACCGCCGAGCAGCAGCCCGCAGCGCCGTATCCGTCCGAGCCCGCCCCGGAGCCCCCCTTCAGCCACGAGCGGCCCTTCCTTCCGTGAGCCGGTTGCCGACGGTGTCGGCGGCGGGCACGCCGCCCGGACCGTGCGCGGTCTGCCGCTCTCCCGGGGTGTGCGCATCGTGCTGCGCCCCGGTGTCGTACGCCTTGTGCGCGTGCTGTGCGCTTTCGGCGGAGTGGCCCTGCGGGCCGGGCACCCGGGCGTCGCCGTCGGCGCTGCCGGTGGTGCCGGTGGTGCCGGTGCCGGCGTCGCTGGTGCCACGCGGTACGACGCGTGAGCCGTTGCCCGGCAGGGCGGTCGGGTCGGCGGCGGCCGCGCCCGAACCGGGCGCGGCCCCGTGCGCCGAACCCCGCGCCGCCCCGTGCGCCGTGCCGGACGGGGGCGCCGTACCGGACGGCCCGGACGCCGTGGAGTGGCCGCCACGACCGCTGCCGGACGGCTGCGTGGTGCCCGTACCGGTGCCGGCACCGGTACGGCTGGCGGCCCCGGTCCCGGGCGGAAGTGCGGCACGCGCGCGTGGCAGACGCGCCTCGCGCAGGTGCCGGTTGCGCCGGGAGTCGTCGGGCTCCAGCGGGATCGGGGAGCCTCTGAGCGGTTCGTCGGCGGTGCGCGGCAGCGTCAGCCGGAACTGCGAGCCGCCACCCGGCTCGCCCCATGCCTGTAGCCAGCCGCCGTGCAGCCGGGCGTCCTCCAGGGCGATGGACAGCCCCAGACCGGTGCCGCCGGTGGTGCGGGCACGCGCCGGGTCGGCCCGCCAAAAACGGCTGAAAACACGCGTCGCCTCTCCCGGTTTGAGGCCGACGCCGTAGTCGCGTACCGCAACGGCGACCGCGCCGCCCGCTGCGGCGAGCCGCACCACGACGTCCCGGCCGTCACCGTGCTCCACCGCGTTCACCACGAGGTTGCGCAGCACGCGCTCCACCCTGCGGGCATCGGCCTCCGCGACGACGGGCTGGTGGTCGCCGACGACCCGGATCCGCGAGCCCTTGCGCTCGGCCAGCGGCTCCGCACCGCCGACCACGCGCCGCACGACCTCCCGCAGGTCGATCGGCTCGGCCTCCAGAGCCGCCGCCCCCGCGTCGAAGCGGCTGATCTCCAGCAGGTCGGCGAGCAGCGACTCGAAGCGGTCCAGTTGGTCGGCGAGCAGCTCCGCGGAGCGCGCGGTGACCGGGTCGAAGTCCTCACGGGCCTCATGGATGACGTCGGCCGCCATCCGTACCGTCGTCAGCGGGGTGCGCAGCTCGTGGGAGACGTCCGAGACGAAGCGGCGCTGCATCCGGGAGAGGTCCTCCAACTGCTGGATCTTGAGCTGGAGGTTCTGCGCCATCTTGTTGAATGCCTCGCCCAGACGTGCGATGTCGTCCTCGCCGGTGACCTTCATCCGCTCCTGGAGGCGGCCCGCGGAGAGCCGCTCCGCGATCCCCGCGGCCATCCGTACGGGCGTGACCACCTGCCGTACGACGAGCCAGGCGATGGCCCCGAGCAGCACCACCACGAAGAGCCCCGCCGTCGCCAGCGTCCCCTTGACGAGGCTCAGCGACTTCTCCTCCTGGGAGAGCGGGAAGAAGTAGTACAGCTCGTAGGAGTTGCCGTTCAGGCCGTTGAGCTGCTTGCCGATCACCAGGCCGGGCTGGGAGTCCTGGCCGTCGCTGTAGATGATCCTGGTGTAGCTCTGGGAAGCGCCGGCGGTCCGGGCGATCCTGCCGCGCAGGTCGTCGGGGACGCTCTGGATGGGGTCCACGCCTCCGGACGCGCGGGGTGCGCGGACACTGCTGGCGTCGCCGTCGCCGCCCGGCGTCAGCGTGGCCACGTCGAAGGCGCTCTGGCCGCCGCTGGAGAGCTGGCCCACGAGGTCGTTCATCCAGGCGGAGGCGTTCTGCTCGGGGCGGCCGTCCGGGGTGGTCGCGGCGCCCTGGCCGGTGTCGGTGCTGGCGGCGTCCGCCTTGTCCTTGGCGGCGCGGAAACCGCCGTCCGCCTGGCTCTGGGACGCCTTCACCTTGGCGTCGAGCAGGCCGTTGCGGACCTGGCCGATGACGACGAAGCCGAGCAGCAGGACGACGCCCAGCGACATCAGGAGCGTGGTGGCGACCACCCTGAGCTGGATGTTGCGCCGCCACAGCCGCGCCGCGGGCAGCAGGGGCCGACGCACCCAGCGGGTGAAGAGCCGCAGCACGGGGCTGCCCTGCACACCGCCCTGGAGCAGCAGGCCGCCCTCCACGAGTCGCGCGAGGCGCAGCAGCCGGGCGACCTGCGCACCGGCCGCCCTGGGGCCGACCCGCCGCCCCGGGTGCGATCCCGGCGTGCCGGGGGCCGGTGCGGCGCCGTCGTCCCGGGGCATGTCAGCTCGGTCCGGCCTTGTAGCCGACGCCGCGGACGGTCACCACGATCTCCGGCCGCTCGGGGTCCTTCTCGACCTTGGAACGGAGCCGCTGGACGTGCACGTTGACCAGACGGGTGTCGGCGGCGTGCCGGTAGCCCCAGACCTGTTCAAGCAGCACCTCACGGGTGAAGACCTGCCACGGCTTGCGGGCCAGTGCCACCAGGAGGTCGAACTCCAGCGGGGTGAGCGCGATCGCCTGCCCCTCCCGCTTCACCGAGTGCCCGGCCACGTCGATCACCAGGTCGCCGATGGCGAGCTGCTCCGGCGCGGGCTCCTCGGAGCGGCGCAGCCGGGCCCGGATCCGGGCCACCAGCTCCTTCGGCTTGAACGGCTTGACGATGTAGTCGTCCGCCCCGGACTCCAGGCCGACGACCACGTCCACCGTGTCACTCTTCGCGGTGAGCATGACGATGGGCACACCCGACTCCGCCCTGATCAGGCGGCACACCTCGATCCCGTCCCGGCCGGGCAGCATCAGATCGAGCAGCACCAGGTCAGGCTTGGCCTCCCGGAACGCAGCGAGCGCCTTGTCGCCGTCAGCGACGAACGACGGCTCGAACCCCTCACCACGCAGCACAATCCCGAGCATCTCGGCCAGTGCGGTGTCGTCGTCGACGACAAGGACTCGTCCCTTCATAACGACATCATCCCATTTTCATTTTCGAACCGTGCACATGCGTGACCTAGCTCACTGACCTGCGGCAACGCACACCATCACCGCCGATGCCCCTTACCGCCGCCGATGCCCCCTGTGCCCCTGCCTTTCCGGTGCCGGTGCCCGGTGCCTCCGGTGCTTGCGGCGCCCCCTGTTCGCTCCGGTGTCCTCGATGACCGTCCGTGTCCGTCGCCGTGGATGTCGAACGCCGTCCCCGCCCGCGTCGACCATCCCCACCGGCGCCGGTCCCTCCTCCAGCCCCCATAGACCTCCCCCGATGGTCCGCCGCCCGCTCATCCCTTGCCTGTCCCTGCCGGTGTCCGGTTCCTCGGGGCCGGGCTCCGGCCGGCGGCCGGCAGCGTGCGGTCTGCGTCCTGCCGCCTGCGGCGGCAGCAGAGGCGCGCACGGCCCCGCGCGGCGGACCGTGCGGACCGTGCGCGCCGACACGAAGTGTCAGCACCACGTGCCGGCAGTGCCTGCCGGTGCGGCGGCGCTGCGAGCATAGTGGCGGGCCGACGGCGGAAGGGGGCCCGCGGTCCAGTGGGGCGCACACGGCGGTCGGGACCGCGGCAGGCTGCTCTCCACCCGCCACGGCCCCGACCCCGTCCGCATGCCCGTCCGCACCGGGCCGTCACCCGGCGCGTCACCCGGCGCGTTGACGACCCGTCAGGTCAGCGTCACCGGCTGTGCCTTGGCACACAGCTCGGCGAGCGACTGAACCGTCGGGGGCGACGCGACACCCTCCTCGGTGACGATAGCCGTGACCAACTCGGGCGGCGTCACGTCGAACGCCGGGTTGTACGCCTCCGAGCCCACGGGCGCCAGCGGGACCACCGTGCCCGCCTCCACCCCGGCCAGCGTGCGGGGCACGGCGATCTCCGTCACCTCGCGGGCGGCCCGCTGCTCCACCACGATCGCGGCGCCGTCCGGCGTGTCCAGGTCGACGGTCGTCACCGGTGCCACCACGATGAAGGGGACATGGTGGTACCGGGCCAGTACCGCCAGCGGATAGCTGCCCACCTTGTTGGCCACGGCCCCGTCGGCGGCGATGCGGTCGGCGCCGATCAGCACCGCGTCCACCTCGCCCGCCGCGAGCAGCGCACCGGCCGCGTTGTCCGTGAGGACCTTGTAGGGCATGCCGTGCCGGGCGGCCTCGTAGGCGGTGAGCCGGGCGCCCTGGAGCAGTGGACGGGTCTCGTCCACCCATAGCCTGCGCAGCCGTCCGCCGCGGTGGGCCGCCAGCGCCACCGCGAACGCGGTGCCCTCACCACCCGACACCAGCGCCCCGGTGTTGCAGTGCGTGAGGATGCGGTGGTTGTCGCCGGGCAGCAGTTCGTCCAGCAGCGACAGGCCGTGCAAGGCCATCCTGGCGCTGCTCTGCGCGTCCTGCTCGTGCAGGGCGCGTGCTTCGGCGAGGCATGCCGCGTTCGCCTGGTCTCTGTTGCCGCCCGCGGCCAGCGCCGCACGATAGGCCGCCTGGGCGCGGCGGGCGCCGCGGGCGAGGTTCACGGCGGTGGGCCGGGCGTCGGCGAGCGCGTCGGCCGCCTCGTCGACGTCGAACCCCCGCGCCGCGGCCAGGGCCACTCCGTACGCTCCCGCGATGCCCAGCAACGGGGCACCGCGCACCGCGAGCGTACGGATCGCCTGTACCAGGGCCGGGGCTTCGGCGCACACCAGCTCAGCTTCTTCGGACGGCAGCCGCGTCTGGTCGAGCAGGACCACCACGGGGCCTTCTGGGGACTCGTCCCAGCGGATCACCGGCAGCGCCGGCCTGCCGCCCCGTCCATCGACCGACTCTGTCTCCTGGGAGGGTCGCGCGTACTGATCAGCCATTGCCTCAGTCTGCCCCGTACCCGGCCGACATTTGAAGATGGTCCGGCCTTATGCTGCCCGCTCTGTCGACTCCGCCAGGTCCTTTGGCGGACGCACCGTGGCACGATGGCCCCCAACCTGCCACCGCATCCGCGGACGGGCACCGTGAAGGAGCGACGATGAACGACACTCCGGGCTGGGCCTCGCCCGGATCCGCACCCTCCGACCGACCTGCCCCCTCCGACGGCACCCCGGCGCCCGGCCCCGGCCACGAGCCCGCTGACCAGGCGCAGCAGGCGCCTGCCGGCGGACAGCCACCGCAGCAGCCGGCCGCAGGCCCCACTGCCGGTACGGGAGCCACTGCCGGCGCGGGAGCAGGTTCCGGCGCGGGAGCAGGTTCCGCTGCCGGTGCCGGTGCCGGCGGCTCCGCGGGTTCCGCCGACCGTCCCGCGAGCGAGCAGGGTGCCCAGACACCGCCGGGCTGGTCGAAGGAGCAGCCACCGCCCGGACCCTGGCCGGCGCCCGGCGGACAGATGTCCGGCCCGCCTCCGACGCAGCCGCCCCCGCCACCGCCGGGCCCCGGCTGGGGCGCGCCCGGCCCCGGGGGCCCGGGCGGCCCCGGATGGGGCGGTCAAGCTCCCGGCGGCCCTGGCTGGGGCGGACCCGGTGGCACCGGCGGACCGGGCGGCCCCGGATGGGGCGGACCGGGGCCCGGCGGCTACGGCACCCCGGGCTGGGGTGGCTGGCAGGGGCGGCCGCCCGCGGCCAAGCCGGGCGTCATCCCGCTGCGCCCGCTCGGTGTCGGCGAGATCCTCGACGGCGCCGTGTCCACGATGCGCACCTACTGGCGGACGGTCCTCGGGATCTCGCTGAGCGTGGCCGTAGTCATCCAGATCGCGCTGGTACTGCTGCAGGGCCTGGTGCTCGACGACATCGCCGGCACCGACGCCCTCAACGACCGCAGCGCCTCGATGAGCGAGCTCGGCCACGCCATGCGCAACGTTCTGATCAGCTCGGGCGTGGTCCTGCTCGTCAGCCTGCTCGGTGTGATCATCGCGACGGCCCTGCTCACGACCGTGACCAGCCGGGCGGTGCTCGGCAAGCCGGTGACCATCGCGGAGGCCTGGCGCGACGCCCGGCCGCAGGTGCCCAGGCTGTTCGGCCTCACCTTCCTGCTGCCGCTCATCGTGATCGCGATCGTGGCCGTCGGGACGCTGCCCGGGGTGCTGGTCGCGGCGGGTGTCGGCACGCGGGCCGGAGTGCCTCTGGCCGTGCTCGGCGGGCTGGCCGGCGCGGTCGTGGCGATGTGGCTGGCGATCCGCTTCGCGCTCGCCTCGCCCGCGCTGATGCTGGAGAAGCAGGGCGTGCTGAAGTCCCTCGGCCGCTCCGCCAAGCTGGTCAAGGGCTCCTGGTGGCGCGTCCTCGGTATCCAACTGCTGGCCACGATCATCGCGAACATCGTGTCCTCGATCATCCTGATCCCGTTCTCCCTGGTCGCCGGTGCGGTCGGCGGGGGCGGGGTCGCCGGGTTCCTCGGCAGCGGCGGCGGCAGCCACGGCTGGACCTACCTGGTCATCAGCGGTGTCGGTTCGGTGATCGGCTCGATGCTCACCTTCCCGATCACGGCCGGGGTCGCCGTCCTGCTCTACATCGACCAGCGCATCCGCCGCGAGGCACTCGACCTGGAACTCGGCCGGGCGGCCGGCATCCAGGGCTACGGCTCCGAGGCGCCCGGCCCGGTCCCCGGAGGCTGAAGCCGTGGGCGCCACGGGGAGACCGCACCCGGCGGGCCCGCTGCCGCGTCCCGGCGCGGACGGCCCGCCGCGGACGGGACGACCGGAGTCCTCCCGATCACGGCCCGCAGCCTCCCACCGGTCCGGGGCACCGGCCGTCCACCGCGCGTGGTCCTGGCTCACGGCTCCCGGTCTCCTGCCGGCGGCCGTCCTGCTGCCGCGCGGCACCGACGACCCTCCGGTGACCATCCCGCGCAACCCCGCCAAGGAGGCCGCCAAGCGCGAGCTGTCCAAGCGGATGTACCACCAGGACGACCCGGGCCTCCTCCAGCGGGCCCTGCACCGGGTGCTTGCCTGGATCCAGGACCTCTTCGACGCGGCCTCCGGCGTCACACCGGGCGGCGGGCCCGGGCTCTTCGTCATCCTGCTCGCCGCTGCGGCCCTCGTCGCGGCTCTCTGGTGGCGCCTCGGCACACCGCGCCGGACGCCGCAGGACGCCGCACCGCTCTTCCACGACCGGCCGCGCACCGCGGCGGAACATCGCACCGCGGCCGAGGCACACGCCGTCAAGGGCCACTGGAACCAGGCGGTCCAGGAACGGATGCGCGCCATCGTCCGCGCCCTGGAGGAGCGGGCGCTGCTCGATCCGCGCCCCGGCCGCACCGCCGACGAGGCCGCGGCGGAGGCCGCCGCCGTGCTGCCCTCGCACGAGGCCCGGCTCCGCACGGCGGCACGGGACTTCGACGACGTCGCATACGGAGGCCGCAGCGGCGACGAACCGGCGTACCTGCGCCTGGCCGCGCTCGACGAGGACCTGGCACGCGCCCGCCCCGCGCTCACCGCGGCCGACACCGCCACCAGCACCGCACCCCGCACCGGCGCCCGCACCGGCGGTCCCGGCAGCCCCGCGCGGAGGACGCCCGAATGACCGGCTCCCCTTCCGGGCGGTTCGGCCCCGACCGCCCCACCGAACCCGCCACGGCGCCCGCTTCCGCACCCGCCGGCGCACCGGCCCCGCCCACCCCGGCCGGCCCCACCAAGACGCCCCCGCCCGCCCCGGCAGGCACCGCGCCGCCGGCTCCGGACCCTGTCCGCGCCCCGCAGCACCGCCACCGGCAGCCCGAGCACCCACACGACCCGGTGGACCCAGCGAGCCCGCACGAGACGGGTGACACCGCCGCAGCAGCCGAGGCGACCTCGACCGCCCCGACGGCCCGTCACCTCTGGTCCCGGGCACGGGGCCTGGTCCTGGCCGCCGTGGTGCTGCTGGTGGCGGCGGTCACCATCGCCGTCGTCCGCTCGGGCGCCGAGCACGGCCGACTCGACCCGGGGTCCACCGATCCGCTCGGCTCCCGCGCCGTGGCGGACCTCCTCGCCGAACGGGGCGTGTCCGCCCGGACCGTCACCACGCTCGCCGAGGCACGGTCGGCCGCGGGCCCCGACACGACGCTCCTGGTGGCCGACCCGGAGCGGCTGACGGGACATCAGCGCTCCGCGCTGCGCGCGGCGACCGCGGACTCCGGCGGCCGCACCGTGCTCGTCGCCCCCGGCCCCGCCGCCACGGACGCGCTCGCCCCCGGGACGACCGCGGATCCGGCCCCGAGCATCGACTCGACGCTGGCGCCCGGCTGCGACTTCCCGCCCGCCAGGCGCGCGGGCACGGCCGACACCGGCGGCATGCGCTACTTCGTCTCGTCCCCCACGGTGGACTCCTGTTACTTCAGTGACGGGCTGCCCACGCTCGTCCGCATTCCGATGCCGCAGACGGCGGGCGACACCATCGTCCTCGGCGCGCCCGACATCCTCTACAACGACCGCCTCGACGCCCAGGGCAACGCCTCGCTCGCCCTGCAACTCCTCGGGTCCCGCCCGCATCTCGTCTGGTACCTCCCCTCGTCCTCCGACACGGCGGCCACCGCCACCGGCGCCCGCAGCTTCTACGACCTGATCCCCTCCGGCTGGCTCTGGGGCATGTTGCAAGCCGCCGTCGCGGTCGCCCTCGCCGCCCTGTGGCGGGCCCGCCGCCTCGGCCCCCTCGTCCCCGAACGCCTCCCCGTCGCCATCCGTGCCTCCGAGACCGCGGAGGGCCGCGCCCGGCTCTACCGCAAGGCAGACGCCCGCGACCGCGCCGCCGACGTCCTGCGCACCGCCACCCGCAACCGGCTCGCCCCTCTCATCGGTGTTCCCCCCGGCCAAGCGCACTCCCCCGAAGTCCTGCTCATCGCCCTCTCCGCCCGGCTGGGCACCCGGGAGACGGCCCTTGCGGGCCCGCCCGGGACCCCGGGCGGGGCACAGCACCTGCACGCCCTCCTCTTCGGGCCGCCGCCCCGCGACGACGCAGCGCTCATCGCCCTCGCCGACCACCTCGACGCCCTCGAAGGAGAGGTACGCCATTCATGATGGACCCGACCACTGACAACGCCCCCCGCGTGGCAGATCCGGGCGACGCCCGCGGCTCCCTGGAGGCCCTGCGCACCGAGATCGCCAAGGCCGTGGTCGGCCAGGACCCCGCCGTCACGGGCCTGGTCGTGGCCCTGCTCTGCCGGGGCCACGTCCTCCTCGAAGGCGTCCCCGGCGTCGCGAAGACCCTGCTCGTGCGCACCCTCGCGGCCGCTCTCGCGGTCGACACGAAACGCGTCCAGTTCACGCCCGACCTGATGCCCAGCGACGTCACCGGCTCCCTCGTCTACGACGCGCGCACCGCGGAGTTCTCCTTCCAGCCGGGCCCCGTCTTCACCAACCTCCTGCTCGCCGACGAGATCAACCGCACCCCTCCCAAGACGCAGTCCGCGCTGCTCGAAGCCATGGAGGAGCGCCAGGTCACGGTCGACGGCACCCCGCGCCGGCTCCCCGACCCGTTCCTGGTCGCCGCCACGCAGAACCCGGTCGAGTACGAGGGCACCTATCCGCTCCCCGAGGCCCAGTTGGACCGCTTCCTGCTGAAACTCCATGTTCCGCTGCCGTCCCGCGAGGACGAGGTGGACGTCCTGAAGCGCCACGCGGAAGGCTTCAATCCGCACGACCTGCGCGCCGCCGGTGTGCGCCCCGTCGCCACTCCCGCGCATCTGGAGGCAGCCCGGGCCGCGGTCGGCCGCACCTCCGTCTCGGCCGACATCACCGGCTACGTGGTCGACATCTGCCGTGCCACCCGCGACTCGCCGTCGCTCGCCCTCGGTGTCTCCCCGCGCGGCGCGACGGCCCTGCTGTCCACGGCCCGCGCCTGGGCCTGGCTGACCGGCCGCGACTACGTCATCCCCGACGACGTGAAGGCCCTGGCCCTGCCGACCCTGCGGCACCGCGTCCAGTTGCGCCCCGAGGCGGAGATGGAGGGCATCACCGCCGACTCCGTCATCAACGCGGTCCTGGCCCACGTTCCCGTGCCCCGCTGATCGCGACCCGCACACCTGTCCCGCACGTACCACCCGACCTCCGCCCGAGGAACCATGGCCCTGACCGGACGCACCGCTCTCCTGGCGGCCCTCGCCTCCCTGCTCGTCGGCTTCCTCGCGCCGGGCTGGACGGGCATCCTCGCCGCCGATCTCTGCATCGCACTCGCGTGCGTCTGCGACTTCGCCCTGGCCGCTCCGGTACGACGTCTTGTCCTCACCCGATCGGGGGGTGCGGCGGTTCGCCTCGGTGACGCGGTCGACACGACGCTCACCGTCACCAATCCGTCGGGGCGCCCGTTGCGTGCCGTTCTCCGGGATGCCTGGCCCCCGAGCAGCCGGGCGCGGGGCTCGGACGGGCCAGGACGGCACCGTCTGACGGTGCCGCCGGGCGAGCGGCGCCGCGTGGCCACCCGGCTGCACCCGACGCGGCGTGGGGACCACCGCGCCACGCGCGTCACGATCCGCTCCTACGGGCCGCTGGGACTGCTCTGCCGCCAGGGCGGCCATCTGGTGCCGGGCACCGTACGGGTCCTGCCGCCCTTCCACAGCCGCAAGCACCTTCCGGCCAAGCTGGCCCGGCTTCGGGAGATGGACGGCCGCACCAGTGTGCTGACCCGTGGCGAGGGTACCGAATTCGACAGCCTGCGCGCCTATGTCCCGGGCGACGACACCCGCTCCATCGACTGGCGGGCCACCGCCCGCCAGACCGGCGTCGCCGTCCGCACCTGGCGTCCCGAGCGGGACCGCCGCATCCTCCTCGTCCTGGACACCGGCCGTACGTCCGCCGGCCGGGTCGGCGACGCGCCGCGGCTCGACGCCGCCATGGACGCAGCCCTGCTGCTCGCGGCCCTTGCCTCACGGGCCGGGGACCGTGTGGATCTGCTGGCCTACGACCGCAGGATCCGTGCCCTGGTGCAGGGCAGGGCGGCGCACGAGGTGCTGCCCGCCATGGTCGACGCCATGGCTCCCCTGGAAGCCGAACTCGTGGAGACCGATGCCCGGGGCCTCGCTGCCGCGGCCCTGCGGACCGCGCCCCGGCACGCCCTCGTCGTGCTGTTGACCAGTCTTGAAACAGCTCCGGTCGAGGAGGGTCTGCTTCCGGTGCTCGCCCAGCTCACCCAGCGCCACACGGTGCTCGTGGCGTCGGTCGCCGATCCGCACATTGCCCGTATGGCCGCGGGCCGGGGCACCGCGGACGCGGTGTACGAGGCGGCTGCCGCGGTGCAGGCCCAGAGCGAACGCCGCCGTACCGCCGACGAACTGATACGGCGGGGTGTGTCGGTGGTCGACGCGCTTCCGGGCGACCTGGCCCCCGAGCTGGCCGACGCGTATCTCGCCCTCAAATCAGCGGGGCGGCTGTAGGCCGGCCGAACTCGGGCCCGGGGCCGGGCTTCGCGGGCTCAGCCGAACTCGGTTCCGGGGGCCGACTTCGGGGCACGCGCGAAAACAATCCCGGGCATGCGAAAGACCCCCGTACCGGAACGGTACGGGGGTCTCCCTCACAAAGAGTTCGGCGGCGTCCTACTCTCCCACAGGGTCCCCCCTGCAGTACCATCGGCGCTGAAAGGCTTAGCTTCCGGGTTCGGAATGTAACCGGGCGTTTCCCTCACGCTATAACCACCGAAACACACACCACCAACCACACCCCCCAAAAAACAAAGAGCATGTGATCGTTCGTGGTTTCAGAACCAACACAGTGAACGCGAGCACCTGAGGACAAGCCCTCGGCCTATTAGTACCAGTCACCTCCACGCCTCACGA
>NZ_BNCD01000004.1 GCF_014656295.1 Streptomyces sulfonofaciens | reverse complement strand
CTATCCCGGCAACACATCACGAGAGCGGAACCCCCCAAGGAATAATCAGGAGGCTCACAGCATCCTCGCTGTGTATTTTTCTTCAAAGGAACCACGACCATCCAGAAACCTGAATTCCTGAACAGACGGGGTATCAACATATCTGGCGTTGACTTTTGGCACGCTGTTGAGTTCTCAAGGAACGGACACTTCCATCGTACTCACCACGAAACCCACTCCGCGGCTTTCCTCCGGGCGTTTCCCTTCGGTGTTTCCAACACTACCAGGTCGTTTTCCCCGCTCCGACACCGGTCCCGCGGACATGCCGAACATCGTCCGAAGATAGGATCCGACTGGTAGATGTCACGGGACCTCGGCGACGAGTCACGCCGCCTGGCTCCCGAACAGGGGTACAACCTTACAGCCGCCTGGAGGACAGGCGCAAATCGTTTGTGTGGTGCTTCTACGCCGGCCAACCGGGATCTCTCACACGTAACCCGGACTTCCCATGACTTACCCTGCTCAACAGCGCGCCGTCCTGGTCGAGGCAGTGATGGCGCCGGCCCATCTGCGCCCCTTGGGAGGCTTGCATGACCAGCGTGACATCGCCGCTCGCCGGACGCGCCGTCGGACTGTCCGCGGTGCCCGATCCGGTCTTCTCCGGTGCCATGGTCGGGCCCGGTACGGCGATCGATCCGGTGAGGGAGCCCTGCGAGGCCGTCGCTCCGGTCGACGGGGTCGTCCTGTCCCTGCATCCGCACGCCTTCGTTGTGGTGGACGCGGAGGGTCATGGCGTGCTGACACACCTGGGGATCGACACGGTCCAGCTCAATGGCAAGGGTTTCGAGCTGCTGGTCGAGAGGGGTGAAGCGGTCGCGCGTGGCCAGGCCGTGATCAAGTGGGATCCGGCGGCGGTGGAGGCCCTGGGCAAGTCGCCGGTGTGTCCGGTCGTCGCGCTGGAGGCCACCGCGGAGGTCCTGACGGGCGTGCGGGAGGACGGTGCCGTCAAGGCCGGCGACGTCCTGTTCGGCTGGGAGTAGGGGCCGGCCCCGTCGCCTGCCGGGGCCCGCCGCCGGAGCATCGGCAAGCAGACAACGATCGCGGCGGCGGCGACCGCCGCTCTTCTCGGAGACGGGTGAGATGGAGACAACGCTGCGAGGCGTCGGAGTGAGCCACGGCGTGGCGATCGGCGAGGTGCGGCACATGGGGACCGCGGTCCTCGAACCGCCCGCCAGGCAGATCCCCAAGGAGGACGCCGAGCGCGAGCAGGCCCGGGCCCACCAGGCGGTGGAGGCGGTGGCGGCCGACCTGACCGCCCGGGGCAACCTGGCCGGTGGTGAGGCGCAGGCGGTGCTCGAGGCGCAGGCGCTGATGGCCCGGGACCCGGAGCTGATGGCGGACGTCGAGCGGCGCATCGCCGACGGCAGCAGCGCCGAACGCGCCGTGTACGACGCCTTCGCCGCCTACCGGGAGCTGCTTGCGGCCGCCGGCGAGTACCTGGCCGGCCGGGTCGCGGACCTCGACGACGTGCGCAACCGCATCGTCGCCAGGCTGCTGGGGGTGCCCATGCCGGGCGTCCCGGACAGCGACGAACCGTATGTGCTCGTGGCCCGGGACCTGGCTCCCGCGGACACGGCGCTGCTCGATCCGTCGCTGGTGCTCGGTTTCGTCACCGAGGAGGGTGGGCCCACCAGCCACACCGCGATCCTGGCGAGGGCGCTAGGTGTCCCCGCGGTGGTCGCGCTGCCGGGCGCCGTCGAGCTGACCGAGGGAGCCGAGGTCGCCGTCGACGGCGGCACCGGCCGGATCTTCGTCGGCCCCACCGCGCGGACGAAGGAGGAACTGCGGTCCGCGGCGGCGGAGCGCGCGGCCGCACTGGCGGCCTCGACGGGCCCCGGGGCCACCTCGGACGGGCACAAGGTGCCGCTCCTGGCGAACATCGGAGGACCCGCCGACGTCGCGGCCGCGGTGGAGGCGGGTGCGGAGGGCGTGGGCCTCTTCCGCACGGAGTTCCTCTTCCTGGACGACAGCACCAGGGCACCGTCCGAGGAGAAGCAGGTCGAGGCGTACCGGGCCGTGCTTGAGGCGTTCCCCGAGGCACGCGTCGTGGTGCGGGTGCTGGACGCGGGGGCGGACAAGCCGCTGGAGTTCCTGACGCCGGCCGCCGAGCCCAACCCCGCGCTGGGTGTCCGCGGTCTGCGCTCGCTGCTGGAGAACCCCGAGGTGCTGGCGACCCAACTGGCGGCCCTGTCGAAGGCCGCGGAAGGGCTGCCCGTCTACCTCGAGGTGATGGCGCCGATGGTCGCCGACCGCACCGACGCCAAGGCGTTCGCCGCCGCCTGCCGTGCCGCCGGGCTGCGGGCGAAGGTGGGGGCGATGGTGGAGGTTCCCTCCGCGGCCCTGCGGGCCCGCTCGGTCCTCCAGGAGGTGGAGTTCCTCTCCCTAGGCACCAATGACCTCGCGCAGTACACCTTCGCTGCCGACCGCCAGGTGGGAGCAGTGTCGCGGTTGCAGGATCCCTGGCAGCCCGCGCTGCTCGACCTCGTCGCGCTGTCCACGGAGGCGGCCGGGGCCGAGGGCAAGAGCTGCGGTGTGTGCGGCGAGGCCGCGTCGGACCCGCTGCTGGCGTGTGTGCTGACGGGACTCGGGGTCACCTCCTTGTCGATGGGCGCGGCCTCCATTCCCCATGTCCGCGCCACGCTGGGCAGGTACACGCTGGCCCAGTGCGAGCGTGCCGCCGCGGCCGCGCGTGCCGCGGACACGGCGGACGAGGCTCGGGCGGCCGCCTCGGCGGTGCTCGGCGCCCGGTAGCGGACGGCAGGGGCGGTCTCCCCCGGCCGGTGCGGGACGGCCCTCCTGCGGGCCCTGCCGTCAGTGGCTGTGGCCGGCCGGTGGGCCGTCCTCGCCGAGGTCGGGTGGCGGGCCGTAGTCGACGCCTGACTCCGGGGCGACGATCTCACCGGTCTCGGTGTCGGTGCAGTACGCGTCGAAGACCTCGGCGGCGGTCAGCGGTGCCAGGTTCCAGCCGGTCAGCCGCCAGCCGTAGACCCGGTCCGGGGTGTCCTCGGCGGTGGTGCGCACCACGAGGCCGCCCGTGGAGCCGGTGGCGACGGCGGTGGCCAGAACAGTGGCGAACTCGCGGATCTGGGACTCGTCGATGCGGGCGCGGCCCTCCTGGTCATAGGTGATGTCCAGGGCGGACAGGAGGGTGTCCGCCGGGGTGACGGCGCTGCACACGAGGTGGTGGGCGCCGGGGCCCGCCCGGTCGAGGACCCTGACGACGAGGTCGCAGGCGCGGGAGTAGGAGGACCAGCCGATGTCCTCCCCGCAGACGGCGCAGGCGCCGACGCTCGCCAGCAGCAGGGTGGCGTACTCCCAGGTGGCACGGCGCAGGGCGGCCGTGACGAGGGCCGGGACGAGGTCGGCGAGGTGCTGGCCCTCGTAGGGGACGGTGGGGCCCCTGGCGGCCAGCTCGGCGGTGAAGCGGGTGCGGCTGGTCGCGGTGTCGGGTTCCAGGCCGGTGCCGGTGCAGTACTCCTCGTACTCCTCGGGGTCGAAGAGGGCGATCGAGGTGTGCCGGCCCTCGGCGGCGAGGCTCCTGAGCAGGGCCTCGATCTGGCGGAGGTAGGTGTGGTGGTCGTCGAAGACGAAGGTGCCGTAGCGCCGCATCGCCGTGAAGTCCTCCTCGTCGGCGAGCAGCGCGATGGTGGCAGGCATCTCCCGGTGCAGGATGCGTCGCATGGTGCCGGGCTCGGTGTGCGCCATCTGTCCCCCTGTGCGCTGTCGGTCAATGCTCACTCACCGTAACGGGAGGCACTGACAACGCGGCCGGGGCCCAGGTCAGCGGCGTTCGTGCGCCAGTTCCTCGTAGAAGCGCAGCAGTTCGACGCTGTCCACGGAACCGGGGTTCACCGCCTTGTCCACGGGAGTGCCCTGGAGGAGGCGTTTGACGGGGACCTCGATGCGTTTGCCGGTGAGGGTGTGCGGGATGCCGGGAACCTCGATGATCTCGTCGGGGACATGGCGCGGGGAGAGGTTCCCGCGGATGGTCTGTCCGATGCGGTCGCGCAGGGCGTCGTCGAGGACGGCCCCGGGAGCCAGGTGGACGAACAGGGGCATCCAGTAGCCGCCGTCGGGCCGCTCGATGCCGATGACGAGGGATTCGCGGATCTCGGGGAGGCGCTCCACGGCCTCGTAGATGTCGGCGGAGCCCATGCGGACGCCCTGCCGGTTGAGGGTGGAGTCGGAACGGCCGTGGATGACGACGGAGCCGCGTGAGGTGATGGTGATCCAGTCGCCGTGCCGCCAGACGCCGGGGTAGGTGTCGAAGTAGCTGTCGTGGTAGCGGTGGCCGTCCGGGTCGTTCCAGAAGTGGATCGGCATGGAGGGCATGGGCCGGGTGACGACCAGCTCGCCGACCTCGTCGACGACCGGCCTGCCCTGCGGGTCCCAGGCCTGCAGGTCGGTGCCGAGGCAGGCGGCCTGGAGCTCTCCGACGTGGACCGGGAGGGTGGCCACGGCGCCCGCGAAGCAGGAGCACACGTCGGTGCCGCCGCTGACGGAGGCGATCCACAGGTCCTCGCGTACGCCGTGCAGCCATCTGAAGCCGTCGGGCGGGAGGGGGGATCCGGTGGTGGCCACGCAGCGGATCGCGGAGAGGTCGTGGTCGCGGGAGGGGTGGACGCCGGCCTTGCGGCAGGCCATGACGTAGGCGGCCGAGGTGCCGTAGAACGTGGCCCCGGTGCGCGCGGCGACCCGCCACTGCGCGCCGGTGTCCGGGTGGCCGGGACTGCCGTCGTAGAGGATGACCGTGGTGCCCGTCAGCAGGCCGGAGACGAGGAAGTTCCACATCATCCAGCCGGTGGACGTGTACCAGAAGAAGCGGTCGCCGGGGCCGAGGTCGCAGTGCAGGCCGAGTTGTTTGAGGTGCTCAAGGAGGATGCCGCCCTGGGACTGCACGATCGCTTTCGGCAGCCCTGTGGTGCCGGAGGAGTAGAGCACCCACAGAGGGTGCTCGAACGGGACCTGTTCGAAGCGGGGCGGCGTGTCGCCGGCCGTCACGGCGGACCAGTCGAGGGCGCCTTCCGGGGGCTGTGTGCCGAGCAGGGGGACATGGACGACGGCCCGCAGGCTGGGCAATGCGCGGCGGAGTTCGGCGACGGTCGCACGGCGGTCGTGTTCCTTGCCGCCGTAGCGGTAGCCGTCCACGGTGAACAGGACCACCGGTTCCACCTGCTGGAAGCGGTCCAGGACGCTGCGGGCGCCGAAGTCGGGCGAGCAGGAGGTCCAGACGGCGCCGACCGCGGCGCTGGCGAGCAGGGCCACGGCTGCCTGGGGGATGTTGGGGAGGTAGCCGCTGACGCGGTCTCCCGGGCGCACGCCCAGGGCTCGCAGCTCCGCGGCCAGTGAGCCGACCTGGCGGCGCAGCTCGGCCCAGCTCAGGGTGCGCGGCTCGTGGGTCTCGTCGACGTGGATGATGGCCGGGTCGCCGGCGCGTTCGCCGGCGGCGCGCAGCGCGTGCTCTGCGTAGTTGACGCGGGCGCCGGGGAACCAGTGGGCGCCGGGCATGCCCGGGTCGTCCAGTACGCGCGCGTAGGGGGCGCTGAAGCGGACGTCGAACCACTCGGCGACGGCCGCCCAGAAGGTCTCCAGCTCTTCGACTGACCATCGGTGCAGGGCCTCGTAGCCGCCGGTGGCGGGGGCACCGTGGTGCTCGGCGGCCCAGTTCTGGAAGCGGGTGATCTTCGCGTGCTCGGCGGTGTGCTGGTCGGGCTGCCAGAGCGGCGAGGGGTTCGCTGAGGACATGGACGGCTCCCGGAGGCTGCGGCGCGTCGTGTGCGTCGGTGCGCGCACGTGCGGGGTGTGCGCGTGACGCGGCTGACTGGGACGATGCCACGTGATCGACTTCCACGCCAGGGTGGCGGCCACACAGTGGTCCACGTGAAGATGTGCCCCCGCCACGGGTGAACGGCAGTTGAACGACACCTCCGGTGTCCCTGCCGAATGGCAGGGTGATCACTATGGACGGTCATGACCTGGTGCGTTCGATGAAGGCGGTCCGCGGGGCGGGTCCCGCGGGCGGGCTGCGGGCGATACGCGCCGCCTGGCGCAGGCATCGCACGGACCGTGCGGGACTGCCGTCGCGGGGTGCGGAGCGGGCCCGGGTGCCCGGGGCGATGACGAGGGCGGAGCCCGGTCCCGGCGGCGGTGTCGTGCGTTTCGAGCGCTCCGAGCTGCGGGTCACCGTGACGCTGGGCGGAGCGGTGTTCTGGGGGTGGGACGGCGCCAGCCCGCTGCCGTCCTGGGCACTTGCGGGCGCGGCCCCGGAGCCGGACCCCAGGGCGGCGCTCGAACCCGACACGGAGGGCGGCTGGCGCGTGGTGGCCGAGCGGGTCACGGTGGTCGTCTCCCGGCAGGGCGCCGTCGAGGTGCACACCCCCGGCGGGGTACGGCTGCGCCGCGACCACCCGCCGCGCTGGTGGGAGTCGGAGGGCGGTGGCGAGGCGCGCTGGGTGCAGCGCGCGGAGGTGGCGGCCGACGCACGCTTCTTCGGGCTGGGCGCCCGGGCCTCGGGGCCGCGGCTGCGCGAGGGGGCGTACCGGTTGTGGAACACCGACCCGGGGGGCGCGTACGGGCCCGGGGACGGCCCGCTGCACATCACGATGCCGGTGCAGCTCGTGGTGGCCGACGCGGGAACGCACCTGGTGTTCCACGACACCACGTGGGACGGCACGGTCACGCTGCGGGAGGGCGAGGAGGGCGCGGGCTCGGGGCACGACCGCACGGGCGCGTGCGAGCTGCGCATGGAGGGCGGCCCGCTGCGCACCTGGGTGGTGGTCGGTACTCCCGCGCGCGTGCTGCAGGCGTGGGCGTCGCTGACGGGCGCGCCGGCGCTGCCGCCCGGCTGGGCGCTGGGCCATCACCATGTGGTGCCGGAAGCGGCCGACGACCAGGTCGTGCGGAACCTTGCGCAGGGGCACCGCGCGCGTGGGCTGCCGCTCGACGCACTGCACCTGGGCCTCGGCCACGGTGCGGGCGGGCGCAGCTTCACGGTCGACGAGGAACGCTTCCCGAAGCTGCCGCAGCTCGCCGAGGAGCTTCGCGCGGACGGCGTCAGGCTGGTGTCGGCCGTCTCCCCCGCCGTGAAGGCGGAACCGGGCCGCGTCCTGTTCGACAACGGTGTCTGCGCCGGCGTCTTCGTACGGGACGCGGCAGGGCGGCTGGTCCTGGGCGAGGCGCGGGCCGGCGAGTCGGTGTATCCGGACGTCACGGGCCCGCGCGGCAGGGCCTGGTGGGGCGAGCGGTACCAGGAGCGCGTCGATCAGGGCTTCTCCGGGTTCTGGCACACGCTGGACGAGCCGGTGGCCCGTTCGGCGTTCGGCGACGCCACGCTGCCGCGGTCGGCACGGCACGACCTGGACGGCAGCGGGGGCGACCACCGCAGCGCGCACAACGTCTACGGCCTGGGGCTGACCCGCGCCGCCCATGAGGCGCTGTCGCGGCTGCGCCCCGACGAGCGGCCGTTCCTTTTCTCACGCTCGGGCTGGGTCGGGATGCAGCGGTACGGAGGGGCGTGGTGCGGTGAGGTGGTGGACGGCTGGGAGGGACTGCGTGCCGCGTTGTCCGTGGTGCTGGGGCTCGGGCTGTGCGGGGTGCCCTGCGCTGGTCCCGACCTGCCCGGGCGGGGCGCGGGCGCCGGTCTCGAGCTCCAGGTGCGCGCTCTGCAACTGGGGGCCTACCTGCCGCTGCTGCGCACCGGCGGGCGCGGGCTGCCGGAGGGCGGCGGGCCCAAGGGGTTCGCCGGCGAGTGGCCGGAGCACGCGCGCGTGGTGCTCGCCGAACGGCGGCGGCTGGGCCCGTACCTGATGACGCTGGCCCACCTGGCGCACCGTACCGGAGCGCCCTGGGTGCGGCCGCTGTGGTGGAGCACTCCGGAGGACCGTGCGCTGCGCGACTGCGAGGACGCGTTCCTCCTCGGGGACGCACTCCTGGTCGCTCCCGTCCTGGAGCGGGGCGCGCAGGAGAAGGCGGTGAGGCTGCCGGACGGCCTCTGGTACGACACCCTCACGGAGCGGGCGTACGAGGGCCCTGGGCAGGTCGTGGTGCCCGCGCCGCTCTCGCGGGTGCCCGTGCTGGCCAGGGCGGGTTCCGTGGTGCCGGTGCTCGGTGGGGCGGGCGGGATCGAGCTGGAGGTGTGGGCGCCGGCTTCCGGGCGCAGCGGGGGCGGCGTCGTCGTCCAGGACCCGGGGGACGGCTGGACCGTGCCGGAGGTCGAGCGGTACGGAACGCGCCGTGCGGGTGCCCGGGTGACGGTGGAGCGTGAGACCGACGACGGCCCGCGGGCGGCGGGCCGTCCTGTGCGAATACGGGGGTTGTGACGCCGGCTGCGCGTGGGCGAGGCCGGCGTCGGGGCCGTGCGGCCGCAGGGGGCCGCGTGGGCGGCCGGCTCCGGTTCACCGCCCCGGGGGAGGCGGCGGCTCCGCGTCGGCCGTCACAGGGCCTTGTGGGCCCTGTGGGCGGCGTGCCGGCGCGGGAGGCGGCGTCGCGTGATCGACCGTCAGACGTAGCGGCCGTCGAACCACGCCTGCACGACCGCCGTGTGCAGCGGGAAGGCGAGCTCGGTCGGCCTGCGCAGCAGGTCAAAGCCCGCGGTCTCGTCGGTGGGCTGCGACTGCGGGAGTTCGGGCGCGGGCCGCTCGGGCAGCAGGCCGAACAGCAGCAGGTGGCCGTCGAGTGAGCTCATGGCGTCGACGAGGCGGACGTCGCGGCTGGCGGCGTCGATGCCGGTCTCCTCCTTCAGCTCACGGACGACGGCGTGCCGCCAGTCCTCCCGGTCGTCGATGAAGCCGCCCGGCAGTGCCGTGCCCCCGCGCGCGGGGGCGATGGTGCGGGTCACGACGACGAGAGCGGTGCCCTTGGGGTCGTACACGGGCTGCAGGGCCACGGCGACCGGAAGGGGGTTACGGTAAGCAACACGGCCGCAGGAAGCACAGGTCCTGGGCCAGCCGGACACATCGCCCGCGTAGGGCGCCCCGCAACTTGAACAGTGCGAGTCCGGAACGGAGTTGGCGGTTGGGTGTTGGGAAGCGGACACGCCGCGGACTGTATCCGATCATCGGCTCAGCGTCTTCCGCGGTACCCGGGGCTGCTGGTACAGGAGGGGCATGACACGATTCGCGCTCTTCCCGGTTCCCGCCCGACGCCGCTCTGCCCCCGCATCGCGGCGCGCCGATGCGGTGCCGCGCCCGGGCCGCCCGAGGCCGCGCGCGGCCGTGCGCAGACTCGCGGTCGCGGTGACGGCGCTGTTCGCCGTGGCGGGTGCGACGACGCCCGCACAGGCCAGGCCGGAGCCCAAGGCCCCCATGGAGTTCGTGGCCCTCTCCGATGTCGATCCGACGATCATCCAGGAGATGCGCTACTTCACCCCGCACAACTTCACCGGTGTGCCCGTCGACGGCTACCGCCGGCCGATGTGCATCTTGACGCGGGCCGCGGCCACGGCCCTGCACAAGGCGCAGAGGGAGCTCCTTGCGGAGGGCTACTCCCTGAAGGTGTACGACTGCTACCGGCCGCAGCGCGCCGTGGACTGGTTCGTGCGCTGGGCCAAGGACCTGGACGACCAGCGCATGAAGGCGGAGTTCTACCCACGGGTCGACAAGACGAGGCTGTTCGCCGACGGTTACATCGCCGAGCAGTCGGGGCACAGCCGGGGCTCCACGGTCGATCTGACGGTCGTTCGGCTGCCCGCGCTGCCGACCCGCCCCTACCTGCCCGGGGAGCCCCTCAAGCCCTGCTACGGGCCCAGGCAGGCGCGCTTCCCGGACAACTCGATCGACATGGGAACGGGCTTCGACTGCTTCGACACGCTCGCCCACACGGACGACCCGCGGATCACCGGTGCACAGAGGGTCCACCGGGACTTCCTGCGGGACGTGCTCTCCCGGCAGGGGTTCGTGAACCTTCCGGAGGAGTGGTGGCACTACACGTTCCAGCCGGAGGTCTTCCCCGACACCTACTTCGACTTCCCCATAGCGCGCCGGTCGCTGGCGCACCGGCCCTGACCCGTCCGGGGGCGTCCGCAGGGACGTGGGAGCACAGGCCGCTCCCGATCGGCCGTTCGCGGCTTCCCCCACGGGTGCGGGGCTCGGCCGGGCCGCGGGGCCGCGTCCGCCCGGGATGACCGGGGGCGGCGCATGCGGCCCGGCGGCCCCCGGGCCACCGTCGGCGGCGTGGGCCGCGCCCGCCGGCGGGGGCGGCCGCCGACGGGTCCCGCCCCCGTCGGTCCGGGCCGGCCGGGGGCATGTGCGCGGCCGCGGAACGCACTACCGTTCCCCCATGGAGCGCACTTTCGACTCGTACGAAGAGTTCTGGCCGTACTACGTCGCCATGCACTCGAAGGCCGCGACCCGGTGGGTGCACCTCGCCGGCACGCTGACGGGGCTCGCGGTGAGCGCCTACGGGCTCGCACGCGGGCGCAGGCGTTATGCGGCCGCTCTTCCGCTGATCGGCTACGGCACCGCGTGGCCGGCGCACTTCCTCATGGAGAAGAACAACCCCGCGACCTTCGGCCACCCCGCGTGGTCGCTCCGCGGCGACGCCCGGATGATCCGGATGATGCTGGCGGGCCGCGACAGGGAGCTGGGCGAGATCGCGGCCAAGTGGCTCGCCGAGCACGACTGACCGTGTCCGCCCGTCCCGTGCGCGGACGGGGCGCCCGTACGCGGACCGCGCACGGCGGGACCGCAGCAGGCCAGGGCCGCAGGACCACAGGGCCGCTGCACGACCGGTTCCGGCCGTGCAGCGGAGGTCAGTGCCGGGTGGCCGCGTGCTCCCTGGCCGTCGCCGAGATCAGCATCGCGTGCTCGACCACGTCGATCAGGACCTCCTTGACGGAGTTCCGCTCACGCGCGTCGCAGAGCACCACCGGCACCTGCTCGTCGAGGTCGAGCGCCTGCCGGACGGCCTCGGCGGGGTAGAGCGCTGCGCCTTCGAAGCAGTTGACCCCGACGACGAAGGGTATGGACCGGCGCTCGAAGTAGTCGACGGCCGCGAAGCAGTCCTCCAGGCGCCGGGTGTCGGCCAGCACGACCGCACCCAGGGCGCCGGTGGCCAGTTCGTCCCACAGGAACCAGAACCGGTCCTGGCCCGGGGTGCCGAAGAGGTACAGGACCAGGTCCTCGCGGAGCGTGATCCGGCCGAAGTCCATCGCCACGGTGGTGGTGGTCTTCCGCTCGATGCCGCTGGTGTCGTCTATCGGGCGTCCCGCCTCGCTGAGCATCTCCTCGGTCCGCAGCGGTCTGATCTCGCTGACCGCCCCGACGAGCGTCGTCTTGCCGACCCCGAAGCCGCCGGCCACCAGGATCTTGAGCGTGACGGGCTCGACCGGCGTCTTTCCCCGCTCAGATCTGCCGAAGATCATGGGTCTCTTCTCCTGCCTCGCTGTGGTCGGACGGCGGTGGACCGTATCCGCCGCCGCCGGGGGTTTCGATGGCGAGCACGTCACCGGGACGCACCTCCGCCGAGTCGCTGCCCTTCAGGTGGACGATCGAGCCGTCTGCGCGCTCCACGCGGTTGGCCCCCAGCTCGCCGGGGCGGCCGCCGGCCATGCCGTACGGCCGCACCCTGCGGTGCTGGGACAGCGTGGAGACGGTCATGGGCTCCAGGAAGCGGAGGCGGCGCAGCGCGCCGTCGCCGCCCCGCCAGCGTCCCGCACCGCCGCTGCCGCGCCGTACCGTGAACTCCTCCAGCAGCACGGGCAGCCGCCACTCCAGGACCTCGGGATCCGTGAGCCGCGAGTTGGTCATGTGGGTCTGCACCACGGGCGCGCCGTGGAAGCCGTCACCCGCTCCCGAGCCCGAGGCCACCGTCTCGTAGTACTGGTGGCGGTCGTTGCCGAAGGTGACGTTGTTCATGGTGCCCGAGCCCTCCGCCTGGACCCGCAGTGCCTGGTAGAGGGCTCCGGTGACCGCCTGCGAGGTCTCCACGTTGCCCGCCACCACCGCGGCCGGCGGCTCGGGGGCGAGCAGGGATCCGGGGGGCACGATGATGTGCAGGGGCCGCAGACAGCCGTCGTTCAGGGGGATGTCGTCGGCGACGAGCGTCCTGAAGACGTACAGGACGGCGGCGTTGACGACGGAGAACGGCGCGTTGAAGTTGGTCGCCAACTGGGGCGATGTCCCCGTGAAGTCGATGGTGGCGGAGCGCTCGGCCCGGTGCACGGTGATCTTCACGCGGATGACGGCGCCGGAGTCGGTCTCGTAGGCGCTGGCGCCGTCCTCCAGGGCGTCGATGACGCGCCGTACGGCGTCCTCCGCGTTGTCCTGGACGTGTTTCATGTACGCCTGGACGACTTCCAGGCCGAAGTTGCCGATCATGCGGGCCACCTCGTCGACGCCCTTCTGGTTGGCGGCGATCTGGGCCCGCAGGTCGGCGAGGTTGGTGTCGGGATTCCGGGACGGGTGCGGGGCCTCGGCGAGCAGCCGGCGGGTCTCCTCCTCGCGGAAGCGGCCGTCCTCGACGAGCAGCCAGTTGTCGAAGAGGACGCCCTCCTCGTCGATGGTGCGGCTGTCGGCGGGCATGGAGCCGGGGGCGATCCCGCCGATCTCGGCGTGGTGGCCGCGCGAGGCGACGTAGAAGAGGATCCGCGGCGCGCCGCCCTCGGGCGACTGCTGTCCGGGTCCGGCCGTGTCGAAGACCGGGGTGATGACGGTGACGTCGGGCAGGTGGGTGCCGCCGTGGTAGGGGTCGTTGACGGCGTAGGTGTCGCCGGGCCGGATGTGCGCGCGGCGGCGGATGACCTCCTTGACGGCGGTGCCCATCGAGCCGAGGTGGACGGGGATGTGCGGCGCGTTGGCGACGAGGTTGCCGTCCGGGTCGAAGAGTGCGCAGGAGAAGTCGAGCCGCTCCTTGATGTTCACGGACTGGGCCGTGGACTCCAGCCGGGCGCCCATCTGCTCGGCGATCGACATGAAGAGGTTGTTGAAGACCTCGAGCAGAACGGGATCGGCTTCCGTGCCCGCCTCGGAACCCACGCGCTCGGCCACGCGTTCCATTACCAGATGGCCGTCCGGGTTGGTCGCGGCCTGCCAGCCGTCGTCCACGACCGTCGTGGACCCGGCCTCGGCGATGATCGCCGGGCCGGTGACCGTCTCGCCCGCGGGCAGGTGGGCGCGCTGGTGGAGCGGCACCTCCCGCCAGGCGCCATCGGTGTGGAGCGTGACGGTGCTCACGGACCGGGGAGTGGTGGAGTGCTGGGCGAGGGCGAAGAGGTCGGGAGGCTCGGAGAGTCCGGTCGCCTCGACGGAGAGCGCTTCGACGACGACGGGTCGTCGCAGTGTGAAGGAGTACGTGGCGCGGTGCCGGTCCTCGAAGGCGCGGATCATGGCGTCCGGCTCGTCGAGGGCCACGGTCAGCGTGGTGTCGGTGCCGTCATAGCGCAGTTGGGCACGGCGGGCGACGCGGATCCGGTCGTCGGGCACGTCCTCCGCACGCAGTTCGTCGCGGGCGGCGGTCTCCAGGTCGTCCGCGGTCCTCACAACGCCCGGCATCGCGGCCGCCTCCACCCTGGCCTCGACGGACTGCTCGCGCATGGCCGTGGTGTCGGCGAGGCCGATGCCGAGCGCCGAGAGCACCCCCGCCGCGGGGGGTACGAGGACGGTGCGGATGCCCAGCGCGTCGGCCACTTTGCAGGCGTGCTGGCCGCCGGCGCCGCCGAAGGTGGTCAGCGCGTAGCGGGTGACGTCATGGCCCTTCTGGACGGAGATGCGCTTGACGGCGTTGGCGATGTTCGCCACGGCGATGCGCAGATAGCCCTCGGCGACCTGCTCGGGCGTGCGGTCGTCGCCGGTCCGCTCGTGGATCTCGCGGGCGAGCTGCGCGAAGCGGTCGCGTACGAGGGCGTCGTCGAGCGGCTGGTCCCCGCCGGAGCCGAAGACGTGCGGGAAATGGGCCGCCTGGATGCGGCCGAGGGCCACATTGGCGTCGGTCACGGTCAGCGGCCCGCCGGCCCGGTAGCAGGCGGGGCCGGGATCGGCGCCTGCGGAGTCGGGGCCAACGCGGTAGCGGCTGCCGTCGAAGTGCAGGACGGAGCCGCCGCCGGCGGCAACTGTGTGGATGTCCAGCATGGGCGCGCGCAGCCGGACCCCGGCGATCCTGGTGGTGAACACCCGCTCGTACTCACCGGCGAAGTGCGAGACGTCGGTGGAGGTGCCCCCCATGTCGAAGCCGATGACGCGGTCGAATCCGGCCAACTGCGACATCCGCGCCATGCCCACGATGCCGCCCGCGGGCCCGGAGAGGACGGCGTCCTTGCCGCGGAAGTGCCCGGCCTCCGTCAGACCGCCGTTGGACTGCATGAACATCAGGCGCACGCCGTGCAGTTCGTCGGCGACCTGGCGCACGTATCGGCGCAGCACCGGCGAGAGATACGCGTCGACGACCGCGGTGTCCCCGCGGGGCACCAGCTTCATCAGCGGGCTGACCTCGCTGGAGAGCGAGATCTGCGGAAAGCCGATGCGTCCGGCCAGCGCGCCGATGGCGCGCTCGTGCGCCGGGTGGAGATGGCTGTGCATGCAGACCACCGCGACGGCCCGGATCCCGTCGTCGTACGCCTGTTGTAAGGGCCCGGCCAGGGCGTCCAGGTCGGGGGCGCGCAGCACTTCGCCGTCCGCGGCGATACGCTCGTCCGTCTCCACGACCCGTTCGTAGAGGAGTTCGGGCAGGGCGATCTCACGGGCGAAGATCGCGGGCCGGCTCTGGTCGGCGATGCGCAGTGCGTCGCGAAACCCACGGGTGATGACGAGCAGGGTGCGCTCGCCCTTGCGTTCGAGGAGGGCGTTGGTGGCCACGGTCGTGCCCATCCGAACGGCCTCGACGGCGGCACCGTCATCGGCGTTGGCCTCACCGAGCAGTGCCCGGATGCCCGCCACGGCGGCGTCCGCATAGCGTCCCGGATTGTCCGAGAGGAGTTTGTGGATGACCAGACGGCCGTCGGGACGGCGCGCGACGATATCGGTGAAGGTTCCGCCTCGGTCGACCCAGAACTGCCAGCCTGTCACATCCCACTCCCGCTTTTGCGCTGTTCAGAGCGCTCGGAGCCCGTTGATCACGTCGCGCAGAATACTCTCGTCGGGCAGCTCGGCAGGTGGCACCGGACGGGTCACGTGCACCATTTCCTGGTCGGCGAGGTCACCGATGAGGACACGGACCACGCCGATCGGCAGATCGAGGGCAGCCGAGAGTTCCGCGACCGACTGCGGCGTGTCGCGGCACAGCTCGGCGATGTGCACATGCTCCGGTGACAGCGTCTGCTCGGCCTCGAGGTCGCCCACCCGTGGCTCGGTGATCACCAGGGCGATGAGGTCGAGCCGGTGCTGGCCCGTACTGGTGGTGCGGCCACGTGTCATGGCGTACGGACGCACCACCGGCCCGGCTTCGTCGTCGAACCAGCGGGGAGTCTCGTGACCTTCTGCGCTCATGCCATTCCCACTACCCGCCTGCGGACAGGTCGGTGCGCGGCGCCGCCGCAAGATGCGCGCCGACCCGCTTGACCAGCAGCGTCATCTCGTAGGCCACCTGCCCGACGTCGGAGTCCGCGTCGGAGAGCACGGCCAGGCAACTGCCGTCGCCGGCGGCCGTGACGAACAGGAAGGCCTCGTCGAGCTCCACCACGGTCTGGCGGACGCCGCCCGCGTCGAAGTGCCGGCCGACCCCCTTCGCCAGGCTGTGGAACCCGGAGGCAACGGCCGCCAGGTGCTCGCTGTCCTCCCGGGTCAGGTGCTCGGAGACGCCGGTGGGGAGGCCGTCGCTGGAGAGCACAAGCGCCTTGCGGATGCTGGCGACCCGCTGTACCAGGTCGTCGAGCAGCCAGTTCAGCTCGCCTGCACCCTCCGGCGTCTTCGTGTGGCCGGCGGCCTTCGGTGCGGTCATCGACCGTCCCCCTCAAGTGTCGTTCCCTGTGCCGAGCCGCCGGGGCCGTCGTCCCCTGCGGCGTTCTCCTCTCGACCGCGACGCCAACCGCGTTGCAGCGAGGCCATCCTGCTGCGTACCTCGTCGGCGTCACGTTCGAAGGGCCCGTTGCCGTCCCGCTCGGAGTCGCGGTCGCTCCGCCGGTCCGGCCCGTTCTTGAGCTGCGGGGCGAGGCTGGCCTGCCTGACCCGGCGAGGCAGTGCCGACCCGCCGGGCTCCGTGTCCCGCAGGGGCGCCGCGGCCTGGGCGGGCCTGCGGCGGCGGGGCAGATCGCTCTGCACCGCGGGTTCCGGGGGCGCGCCTGTGCGTCGTTCCGTGGTGTCCGCCTCCCGTGCTCTGCTCGGGGCGACCGGGCGGCCGTGCGAGCTGACCAGTTTCGGCGTCTGGCGCCTGGGCAGCGGCCCCGGGTCTGCCGGGTCGTTGGGTCGTGCGGGCCCGTCGTGTTGCCGGTGGGTGTCGGACGCCTGCTGGTGCTGTCCGCCGGGCAGTTTGGAAAGGGGCCGGCGCGGGCGGAAGAGGCCGCCGCGCTCGCTGTCCTCGTCGTCCAGCGCACCGGGGAAGTCGTGGAACTCGGTGCCGGCACCGGCCGCGCGGACCGGTGGTTCCAGCTCCACGGGACCGTCCAGCAGGGCCGACGGCAGGTCGGACAGCTCCTGGGCCGCCACCTTGCTCAGCGGTGTGGCGCGCCCCGGACCCGTGCCCCGGCCGCTCGGCGGCTCCTCGTCGAAGGACGGTTCGAGCCGGAGTCCACCGGTGTCCGTCTCGGAGGCGTCGGTGAGCAGCGCGTCCGGAATGAAGACGACGGCGGTGGTGCCCCCGTAGGGCGAGGGCTGGAGCGAGACGCGGACGTTCTGGCGCTGGGCGAGGCGGCTGACCACGAAGAGGCCGAGCCGGTCGGTGTCGGAGAGCTCGAACTCGGGGGTCTCGGAGAGCCGGAGGTTCGCGTCGAGCAGGACCTCCGGCGCCATGCCGAGGCCCCGGTCGTGGATTTCCAGGGTGAAGCCGTTGGCGACCCGCTCCCCCAGCACCTGCACGGCCGTGTGCGGCGGTGAGAAGACGGTGGCGTTCTCAAGGAGCTCGGCGATCAGATGGGTGAGGTCGGCGACGGCCGGACCTGCGACGGCGATGCGCGGCAGGCGGCGCACCTCGATGCGCTCGTAGTCCTCGACCTCGGCGACGGAGGCACGGACCACGTCCATCAACTGGACGGGCTTGCGCCACTGCCGTGAGGGGGCGGCGCCCGAGAGGATGACCAGGCCCTCGGCGTGCCGGCGCATACGGGTGGTGAGGTGGTCGAGCCGGAAGAGGTCGGCGAGTTCGTCGGTGTCCTCGGTCCTGCGCTCCATGCTGTCCAGCAGGGTGAGCTGCTTGTGCAGCAGTACCTGGCTGCGGCGGGCCAGGTTGACGAAGACCTCGGAGACGCCGCGGCGCAGCTCCGCCTGGCGCACGGCTGCCTCGACCGCGGCCCGCTGGAGGGTGTTGAGCGCCTGGCCGACCTGGCCTATCTCGTTCCTGTCGTACTCCAGGCGCGGGGCCTCGGTCTCGACGTCGACCTGTTCGCCCCCGGCGAGCCTGCGCATCACGCTGGGCAGCCGCACGCCGGACGCCTCGTGCGCCTCCGTGCGCAGCCCGCGCAGGTCGCGGATGAGGCTGCGGCCGATGCGCACCGAGACGATCACCGAGAACAGCAGGGCGGCCAGGCCGAGCACACCGGCGACACCAGCGCGGACGAGCACGTTGACGGCGACCGGTTTGACCCGGTCCTGGTAGCGGTCGTCGGCCGCGTTGTCGCGGTCCGCCAGCTCCCCCAGGACCTTGCCCGCCATCTGGTTCCAGTCGCCGGTGCCGCTCACGGCCCGCGGCACACCGGGCGTGGCCTGGGCGAAGGCCTGCTCCGCGACGCGCAGCGACCTGGTGTCGTTGCCCTGCCAGTAGCGCTCGAAGCGGCCGCGGTCCTCGTCGGGCAGCAGTGGCAGGTTGTTGTCGTAGAGCAGGGTGCGCTGGGCGATGAGGTCGGAGATCTGGCGGATGTCGGTCGAGTTCAGCCGGTCGGCGACCAGGGCGGCGGCGATGACGGCGTCCTCCCTGGACAGCAGCTCGCGGGCGCGGGCCACGGAGACCAGGGCCTGGCCCTGCTTGGACAGCTCCAGGTCGTTCACGCCCTGGACCGTCATCAGGAACGCGTAGCAGGGGTCGATGAGCTCGTCGTAGAGGTCCAGGGCGGTGGTCCCGGTGATACCGCCCGCCTCGACGCTGCTGCGCAGCGAGTCCAGGCCCTCGAACCCTTCGAGCACGGCGGTCAGGCGTTCGTCGGCGTCGGCGGTGATGTTGTCGCGGACGGCCTCGGCCCTGGCGTTCCTGCGCACCTTGCCGACCATGGCGTCTGTCGCCCTGCGGCTGCTGCGCATGTTCTGCAGCGCGTTGGCGGCGCGCGGGTCGGCCAGGTAGATGAGGGTCTGGCGGCGCTCGTGCTCCAGGACGCGGGCGGTGTCCTCGACGGGATAGCTCATCTGGTCGACGACCTTGACGTTGCCCAGTAGCTGGGCGGCCTCCTCGCCGGTCAGGACCGTGGCGAAACCCCAGATCGCGGTCAGCGTCACCAGCGGCACGAGCAGCAGCGCCACGATCTTCCGGCGGATCGATTTCCCGCGAAAGCGCATGGCCTCCCCCAGCTCGCCCCCTGCGGCCCCGGGGGTCTGTGCGTCTACATGAACAGCGTGCGCGAAGTACGTCAAGAAACGGCGCGAGCCTACTACTGACGCTGCACCGACTCGAAGGGTGGCCGGGGCCGTTTCAGGCCCGCAGGCAGGAGGGACGTCCACAGTTGTCCCCCCATTACGGGAGATTGCATCCCGGTGCCGCACGACAGGAAGGGGTGCTCTTCAGTCAGACTTCAGCCATCAGTTGGCTTGAAATATGCGGCCGCCGGGGAATCTTCGGGCACCCCCGCTCGTCTCCTTCTATGGGAACCGGGTACGGACGGGGTCACAGGTGATCACGTCCCCCTGGATGGCGTAAAACAGTCGAAGCCGGGCAGGCACTGGTGGATCGGTCGGAGGCATCAGTCGCCTCATGCGCGCCGTGCGCCCCTTTTCACTTGGGCGCGCCGGGTGCGTCGCCGGATGTGGACCTGCTGGATGGTGGGGAGTGACGAACTGATGGGCACGGCAGGGCGTAGTAGGGCGTCCGGATGGGACGCGCTCGGCGGCGTACCCCGGCAGGCGCGCCGTTCCTCGGACGACCGGGCGGAGCACCACGAGGCGCTGTGGGTCGACGACCCCTCACCCCGTCGCCGGTTGCCCGACCCGGTGCGCACGGCCGCGGTCCGGGCCGTCCTGATCGTCTCGCTGACCCTGGTCCAGGCCATGACGGCCTTCCTGTGCACCCTGGCCGGCTCCTGGCTGGCGTTCCCCATGGTGCTCAGCAGTGTCGCCAGTACGGTCGTCGCCACCTGGGGCGTCCTCGACGTCTGGGTCACCCGCCAGGTGTGGAACCAGCGCCATGGCGTGGTCTCCGCGCCCAGCAGCTCGGCGCGGCAGTTGCGCCGTGAGCGGCGCAGGGCCCGGCGTGAGGCGAGGGCGGCGGAGCGGGGTCCCGGGCGGATACGCAGGGGGCGCGGGCAGCGGGAGCTGTCCCACTCATAGCAAGGCGCCGGCGCGCAGGCTCGGTGCCTGGCAAGGTGCGAGCGCACAGGGTCGCGCCGCGGCAAGGACCTGGCACGCCCTTGTGGTCGGCAGCGGCTTCTTCTGACGGTGCCCGATCCGGCCCGCGCAGCCGCCGTCAGCCGCGCCCACCGGCTACGCATGCGGCCGGGTCCGATGCGGTCGGCACCGATCCGAAGTCGCCGACGCCCGCGATCCGGCGTTCCCGGTGCGGACAGATGTGCCTTTTCTCTCTACACTGCGCGCCGTGATGGAGACTTGCATACATCGTCTGCCGGAAGTTGTGGGCCGTGGCGTCTGACGGGCATTCGGGGAGAAGGGGCCGAGGGCCCATCGGGCAGCGGGGCCGAAGGGCTTCGCGCCCTGCGCTCCTTGCGATGCTGACGGCCGCCGCCTTCTCGTCGCTGACGGGATGCCACGCCCTCCAGGACAGTGACTCCTCGCCCGGGTCCGCGGGCGCCGAGTCCGACAGCGGCCGGGCCGTGAGCCCGCTGGACAACCCCGACGGGACGAAACCGGGGCTCGCGGCCCTCACCTCCGCCGGCGACAGGGCAAGGGCACGGGCCCTGATCGAGAAGGTGGCCACGAAGGGCCGCGGCCAAAGGACCGGGTACGACCGTGAGGACTTCGGCTACGCCTGGATGGACACGGCCCCCGGTGCCGTCCCCTACGCCCACAACGGCTGCGACTCGCGCAACGACCTCCTCAAGCGCGATGGAGAGAACGTCCGCTTCCGCGATGGTTCCGACTGCGTCGTGGCGTCCATGACGCTGCACGACCCCTACACAGGAAAGTCGATCGACTGGACCAAGTCCCGCGCCACCGAAGTGCAGATCGACCACGTCATGCCGCTCTCGTACGACTGGCAGATGGGTGCCTCGCACTGGCCCAGGAGCAAGCGCGAGGACATCGCCAACGATCCGCTCAACCTGATCCCGGCGGACGGTCGGTCCAACAGCGCCAAAGGCGACTCCGGCCCAGCCGCCTGGCTGCCTCCGGACAAGCGGATCCGCTGCTCCTACTCGGTGCGCTTCGCGCAGGTGTCACTGAAGTACGACCTGCCCGTGACGGCGGCCGACAAGCACATGATGCTGAGGCAGTGCGGGGGCTGAGTCCCTGCCCCGGGCGGCCGCCGAAGCAGGCGGCCGCCCGGGACGGGGCGGCGGTCGGTGCCGGGGGGCCGCGGCGGCGGACCCGGCGGCGTCTGGCGCGGGCGGAGCAGCGGCTCAGCGCGGGCCGGTCGGGCGCCGGTACATACGGGTCGCGGTGATCTCGCCGTGCACCGTGCCCTCACCGGCCTCCTGTTCCGGCAGGCCAGGCCGCAGGTGTTCCTCCACGCTGATGTACTTCAGACCGGCCCGCAGGTCGGCGTCGTTGCGGAGCCGGATCACCAGGGGGAACTCCGCGAGGGCGGTCGTGTCGAAGAGACCCGTGGTGTAGAGCAGTTGCACCCCGAGGGCGTCGGCCACCGCGCGCTGGAGCTCCAGGAGGTAGGTCGCGTTGGCCCGGCCGATCGGGTTGTCCAGGAACAGGGTGCCCGCGTGCCGGTGCTTGTCGCGCCCCCGGTCGTTGGAGCGCAGGGCGGCCATCGTGCAGTAGAGCGCGATCGCGGCCGTCAGCAACTGGCCGCCGGAGAACACATCGCCCATCTGGCCGACCGGCACCCGCTCGGCGCGCAGCACCGCGTCCGGTTTGAGGATCTCCACGCTCACGCCACGCGGCTGCAGAGCGGCCTGGACGCCCCTGAGCAGCAGGGACATCCCGTCGCGGCGCAGGTCCGAGTTCTTCCTGACCGCCGCCCTGGTCGCCTCGTCGATGACCTCGCCGAGGCGTTCGGCGAGCGTGGCCGGGTCGGGATCGTCGAAGCGGATCCGCAGGAACTCCTGGCCGGACCACTCGCCGAGGCCCTCCGGCAGCCGCGACAGGCGCTGCGCCGAGCGGAGCGTGGCGAGCGCCTGGTCCACCATGCCGCGCAGCCGGTCGACGATGCTGTCCCTGTTGCGTTCCAACTGCTGGAGTTCGTCGGTGAGCACCCGCAGCCGCGGTGCGAAGGCCTCGGCCCACTTCTCGGCGTGCTCCGGGAGCATGGTGGCGGGCAGTTCCCTGATCTGCTGGCGGGCCGGGGTGCGCACCTGCTCGTAACGGGTGGCGTTGGCGTGGCGTACGAGGGTGTCGCAGGCCTCGCGGACGGCCGCCTCCGCGGCGGACAGGTCGGCCGCACAGCCGCGCAGCGAGCGGCGTGCCTCGCCGGCCGCGTGCCTGGCTTCCTCCGGACCGCCCGGATAGGGCTCGGGCTCCTCGGTGTCGTCGGGGTCCTGGTGGTCGCGGATCAGGTCGCGCAGGAGCGCGGCCGTCTCGTCGAAGCCGCCGGCCGCGTCCTCGGCCGCCCGGTGGGCGGCCACCAGCTCCGCGTGCGCCTCGCGCGCCCGGCTGACCGCCTCGGTGTGCGCGGTGAGGTCGGCGGTGGCCGTGCGCAGCAGTTGCTGGGCGTGCTCGATGTCCGAGGGCAGCAGGTCGGCCGGGAGTTCGGTGTGCGCCTCACCGTCCTGCGGGGCCAGCCGTTCGGCGTCGCCGCGCAGTCTGCCGAGCTGCTCGCTGGCACTTGAGGCCCGGCTCTCCAGGAGTTGCACCAGCTCGTCGGCGCGGGCCGCGGCGGCCTGCCGGGACGGGCCGTCGGCGCCGTCAGGGGACTCAAGGAGCTGGGCCGCCCGGGTACGCACCTTGTTGCTGAGGCGGCCCAGTTCGGCACCGGCGGCGCTCTCGTCGCTCTCCGCACGCGCCTGCTCGGCTCGCAGATCGGCGCCGACGCCGACCTTCTCGTAGACCTGGGACGCGGCGCGGTAGGCCTCGCGCAGGGCCGGCAGCGAGACGGGCGGGCCCTCCCGCGCCGGATCGGCGTCATCCGGCGGGTCGTCCGGTGCGCCCGCGATGTCGGCGCGCTCGGCGCGCAGTGCGCGGGCGGTGCGGTGCGCGTCGTCGGCGGCGCGCTGCGCGGCCCTGCGGTCCTCGTCGGCCGCACGGGCGCGGGCCAGGCAGGTCTGCGCGCGGGCCTGGAACTCCGCGGCGTCATCCGCGAGTTCCCGCATCCGGACCTGCCAGCCGGCCCGCTCGCGCAGCCGGAAGGCAAGTCCCGCGAGGGCGTCGGCCGCGCGCCGGGCGCGCTGCGCGGCGTCCTGGCGTTCGTCCCGCACCGCCGCGGCTTCGGAGGCCGCCTCCTCCGCTTCGGCACGGGCCGTGCGGGCCTCGGCGAGTTCGGCCTCGGTGTCCTGCGCGAAGGTCCGTGCTGCCGCCGCGGCGGCGGCCAGCTCGGTGAGGCGGCCCGCCGGGCAGGAAGCGCGCCAGGAGGTGAGGCGGGCGGCGAGTTCGCGGTCCTTGGCCAGCCGCGCGGCCAGCTCCCTGATCTCCTCGTCGCGCTCCGCGGCCCGGGCGCGCAGGGTCGTGCGCTCCTCGTCCGCGGCCTGTTCATCGTGCATGGCGGGGTTCGGCGGAACGAGGAAGACCGCCTGGGAACCGTCCGCGCCGTCCGCGCCGTCCGGACCCGCGGGATGGGGCACGGGGGCGAGCAGTGCGGCCGCGGTGCCGACGGCAACGGCGGAGCGGGGCAGCAGGGCGGCGTCGGTCAGCACCTCGCGCGCGCGTGCATGGCCGGCGGGGTCGGTGATGACGACGCCGTCGACGAGTTCGGGGCGCGCGGCGAGCACCCGGGCGTGGTCGGCGGGGTCGACCGCCTGGGCGAGGTACCGCCAGCCGGGCAGGGCCGGGATGCCGTGTTCGCCCAGGAACTCGACGGTGGCCAGCACGTCGGGCCCGGGCGGCAGCAGCCCGCCGTCACCGAGCGCTCCGAGGATCCGGAAGTCGTCCGCGGCGGCGGTGCGCAGTTCGAAGAGGTGCCGCTCGGCGGAGGTCACGTTGTCGTCGAGCAGCCGCGCGAGGTCATCCGCGCTCTGGTCGAGCTCGGCGGCGGTGAGGGGGCCTGCGGAACCGTCGTCCGCCGCCGGGTCCTCCCGACGGGGGCCGTCCGCGGCGGGATGCGGGGGCGCTCCCGCGTGGCCGGGTGCGGCGTTCGGGGCGGTGCCGCGGGCGGGCGCGGGCGCCCGCGACGCCAGGCCGCGCTCCTGGGCACCGCCCGCCACGCCGTGGGCGGCGCGCGGCTGGGGGATCGCAGGGCCCGTGCGCCGGGCGGCGGGCAGGCCCAGCAGCTCGCCGAGGCGTTCCTCGGCGGCGAGGGCTTCTGCGGTGCGCAGTTCGGCCTCGTACGCGCGCTCCGCGGCGGCCGAGGCGTCGGCGGCACGGGCCGCGGTCAGTTCGGCGCGGCTCTCGGCTGCCACCGCCTCACGGGCCTCGTCCGCGGTGCGGCGGGCGGCCTCGCGCGCCGTGTCCCAGGCGGCGACCGCGGTCTTCTCGGCATCACTCGCGGCGAGCGCGGCACGGGCCGGGTCGGCGTCCGGCGCGCTGTCGTCGAGCCAGCCCGCACGCACCGCTTCGGCGGTCTCCTGCTCGACCTCCGCGAGCCGCTGACGCAGGTGCTCGGCCTCGCTGCGGGCGCGCTGGGCCTCGGTCGCGGCGGCGGTGGCGTCCCGGTGGGCCGCCTCGCCGTCCTCCTGGAGGGCGGTCGAGCGTGCCTCGCCCTCGGCAGCCAGCCGCTCGGCGTCGTCGGCCGCCCCGCGCAGGGCGCGCACCAGGTCGGCCGCGGCCCGGGCACGGGCGGCCAGCGCGGGGGCGGCGTCCCGCTCGGCCTCGCGGATGGCGGCGGCGACCCGGGCCGACCGGTCGGTCGCCGCCCGGTGCCGCAGCACGGCCTCGGCGGCCTGCCAGGCGGCGTACAGGGTGCGTGCGTCGGCGAGTTCCCGCTTGTGGGCCGCGGCGGCCTTCTCCGCGCCCGAGAGGGCGAGCGAGGCGTGCCGGTAGGCGAGCTCGGCGGCGATGAGGGCGCTGCGCTCCCGGGTCCGCTCCGTCCCGGTGACGGTACCGGCGGCCGCGGTGACCTGCCGGGCGAGGTCGGCCGCGCGCTCGCGCTCGCGGCCGCCGCGTGCCGCGAGCCGGCGGGCGAGGGTCCTGGTGCGGCGCTCGGCCCCGGCGTGGATGTCACGTGCGCGCGCCCGGGCCGCCGCGGCGTCGACGATCCGGCCGAGCAGGTCGACGGAGCCGGCGGTGAAGTCGCGTTCCGCGATGAGTTCGGCGCGCCGCCCGAGCTTGTTTCCGAAGCCGCCGACCAGATCGGCGAGGCCGTCGGTGTCCCTGGTGTCGGTGACGGCGCGCAGCAGCAGGTCGGTGAAGTCGGAGTCCTTCTTGACCGCGAACAGCCCCGCGGCCTCGCCCTCGTCCGCGTTCATCTCGCGCTGGTAGCGGAAGAGCTCGGGGTCGAGTCCGAGGTCGCCGAGGTGTTCGGTCCAGCGTTCGTGGATCTCCTCCCAGTGCACGTCGAGGTGCGGGTACGCCTTGTCGGCGTCGGTGAGGGCGTCGCGGAAGCCCTTCATGGTGCGCCGCCGGCCCTGCGCGCCGGAGGCCCCCTCGGCGGCCGGGCGCGCGGCCGTCGACTCGGCGACGGGGAGGTTGTCCAGGCTCAGCCCGGGGCCCGGCCGGAAGGAGTACCACGCCTCGGCGAACTTCCGCGGATCGTTGGAGACCTGCCGGCCGCGCCACTCGCTCACCTTGCCGACGACGACGCAGGCGCCGGTGCGGGTGTGCTGCCACTCCAGGGCGACATGGCCGCAGTCGTCGGCGAGCAGGAACTTGCGCAGCACTCCGGAGCTGGCGCCGCCGAGGGTGTTGCGGTGCCCGGGCAGCATCACGGAGAAGATCAGCTTGAGCAGGACGGACTTGCCGCCGCCGTTCTCCAGGAAGAGCACGCCCGCCGGGGCGGGCCGGCGCGGCGGCCCCACGGGCTCGTCCGCGAAGAAGTCGCCCTGGGCGGGCGCCGGGTCGGGCACGGGCTCGCCGACGCTCCGCAGGTCCAGCACGGTGTCGGCGTAGCGCGCACCGGCGGGGCCGATGGAGTAGAGGCGGACGCGGGACAGCTCGTACATGGCGGCGGGCTCTCGTGGTGGGGGCGTGCGGGGGCGGGGGGACGGGAGGCGGTCCGGGCCTTGGGCGGCCAGGACCTCGAAGTCAGGAGTGGAAGGGCAGGCCGGCGTCGGCGACCAGTTCCAGGTCGTCGGGGCCGGCGGGTGGCAGCAGGGTGGCGGTGCCGTCGGTGACGGGCACGATGCCGAGCTCCAGCAGCTCCGCCAGGGCGGCGCTGCCCGCCATGTCGCGGACCTGGAGCTGGTAGCGGGCCGTGGTGCGGTAGGTGCCGCCGGCGTCGTCACCGGTGCGCTGCAGGAAGCCGGAGTCGGTGAGGAAGGCGACGGCCTTGGCGACGATGCCGGTGGTGGACCCGGCCAGGCGGCGGGCGTCCTTGGTGGCGCCCGCGGAGCTGCGCCGGGCCCAGATGCGCCAGGCGGCCTCCAGTCCGGGTGCGTCGCTGGCCGGGTCGGTGTTCTCGCCGTGCTCCGCCGCGCGCTCCTCCAGACGGCGGCAGGCCTGCCGGACGAACGCGTCGACGCCGTTGACCGTGAGGCGGCCGATGTAGCCGTCGTCGGCGAGGTCCTCCGGCCGGGGGAACGCGAGGGCGGCCACGGCGAGGTGGGCGAGGCCGTGCAGGAAGCGGTCGGTGCCGTCGGCGGAGGTGCGGCGTGCGTAGTCGCCCATGCGGACGGCGAACACGGAGTCCTCGGCAGCAGTCACGGCCATGCCCGCGCGCGGGGAGACCTCCAGGACGATCAGGCCGAGCCCGGCGGCCACGGCGTCCGCGAGGCGCGCGAACGGCGGGTCCTCGCGGTAGCGGCGCAGCAGCTCGGTGTACTCCTGGTCACGTGCGGGCTGCAGGCGGGGCTGCAGCCCGAAGGCGACGAGCCGCGCGGCGTCGGCGGCGTCCGCGGGGGTGAGCGGTGCGGCGGCGCCCGCCTCCTGCCTGCTGGACGGCTCGCCCCATGCGCCGCCGTCTGCGGGGTGGTCGCTCACGGCTGGTGCTCCTTGCCGGGTGTGCTGGGGGTACGGGGACGGCCGCCCGCCGGAGCGGGCCGCGGGGACAGGGGGCGCCGGGCGCGGAGGCGCGCGCCGGGGGTAGACGTGGGGATCATGCCGCCTCCGTCCGGTCCGCGGCCATGCCCGCGGCGTCCAGGCGGGCGGTGCCCACGATGAGGTCCGCGCCGCCGAACTCGGGGTCGTCGAGCTCGGTGCCGTCGTCGACGGCGAAGAGGAGCTGCTGCTCGCCCTGGCGGTACGCCGTGCCGACCGCGGGGCTGGCGGCGTGCACCGCGAGCAGGGCGACCAGGTAGGGAAGGTCCGGGTCGCGGCGGCGGGCCTCCGCGAGCAGGCCGGACAGGCGGCGGGGCGCGTCGGCCGGCAGGTCGAGCAGTTCCGTGGCGACGGCGAGCTGCTCCTCGCTGAACCGGCTGTCGTCCGGGGTGGCGATGAGGTCGGGCTCGGGCATCTCGGCGCCCAGGTGCTCCCGCTCCGCGGGGGGCGTCAGGAGGAGGTCGACCAGGTCCGCCATCCGTGCGCAGGCGGGGGTGCGCAGCCCCGTGCCGCGGCTGAAGTAGGCGTCCGTGACGCGGACGGCCTGCTCCATGGGGAGCGGCAGCAGCGGGGCGACGAGCTGCCCGTACAGGTCGAGTCCGGCGCGCGCCGAGGGGGTGGCGAAGGCCTGGCGGTCCTGCTCGGCGCGGAACAGCGGGCCGGCCTCGAGGAGGCGGGACTGGAGCTGGGTGTGGCGGCGGATGCAGTCCTTGACGATGTCGACGAGTTCGGCGGCGCGGCGCTTGTGCTCGGCGTCCTCGGACTCGTCGCGGGACTTGCGGATGTTGGTGAGGATCGCGTTCTCGTGGCGGTAGCGGTCGGCGACGTGGTCGAGGGCCTCGGTGATGAGGTCGGGGACGGACTGGAGCCAGTCCACCGCGCGGACGTTGCGCCGGGTGGCCTCCAGGGCTCTGCGGAGGGTCTCCGCGTACTGCACGGTGCGGTAGCGGGCCTGTTCGGCGGCGAGCTGGGCGTCGGCGAGGCGGCCGCGGCTGATGAGCACCTCCAGCTTCACCTCGGCGGCGATCTGGGCACTGGTGACGTCGGTGTCGAGGGCGCCGACGAGGACGTTGACTGCTTCGTCCGTGGTGCGCAGCCAGATGCCGCCGCCGTGGCCCGGGACCTCCTCCAGGAGTTTGAAGTCGTAGTCGCGGCGTACGTAGCTGCCGTCGGGTGCGAAGGTGCCGTAGACGGCGCGGAAGCCGCGGTCCACGCTGCCGACGTTGATCAGGTTCTCCAGGACCCAGCGGGCGACGCGCTCGTGCTCCGCGGTGGGGCGCTGGGGGGCCTGGGCGGCGATGCGCGGCAGGAGTCTGGCGACCACCTGGTCGTGGTCGGCGCCGGTGTCGAAGTCCATGTGCAGGGTGACCAGGTCGATGGCCGCGAGGGCGATCTCCGCCATGCCGTAGACCGAGTACTCGCCCGCGAGATTGGCCTTGCGGGCGTCCAGGTCGTGCAGGGGGGCGGTGCAGGCGAGGGCGCGCAGGCGGCGGGCCAGGCCCTCATCGGCGGCCGGGCCCGGCGCGGGCCGCGGCCCCGCGCTGAGCTGGGACGGAGCGGGGTCCGTCGGGGCGGGCGAAGTCACGGTGCACAGACTAGGTCCTGGGTGTGACATCGGCCCAAACGCCACAGAAGCGCCGGCCGCACCGGCTGCTTCGTGCCGGCGGCTTCGGGACGGCGAGGGCTCACCGGCGGGTGAGCACCCGCCGGTGCGGACCCGCCGGTACCGGAACGGCCGTCCGCGGGACGGCGGGTCGTGAGGCAGCGGGACGCGGACCACGGCTCGTCAGGCGGCGGAATGCGGATTAGGGGTCCTGGGACAGGTCCGGCGGGCGGCAGTTGCGGGGCGGCCGGCCGGGGCCGCGGCGGTCAGCCGGCCTCCTGGTCCGCCTCCGTCACCCTGCGGCCGTAGACGTGGACGAGCTGGCGCCGCGAGTCGTCCAGGTAGTCGGCGAGCAGCGCCTCCGCCTCGCGGTGCCGGCCCGCCTGCAGGGTTTCGAGGATGCGTTCGTTGCGGGTGAGGTACGGCTCGTGGAGGCGGCGGGGGTCGTCGACGAGGTGGAAGGCGAGGCGCAGTTCGGCGAAGACGCTGCGCATCAGCTCGTCGGTGCGCTCACTGCCGGCGAGGGCGACCAGTTCGCGGTGGAAGTGGATGTTGGCCGTCGAGACACCCTTCCACTCCCGGGCCCCTGCCGCCGTGCGGCCCGCCGCCACCGCGCCGGCGACCGCGCCGAGGTCGTGGGGCCGGCCGGCCAGGCCGCGTACGACGGCGCACTCGACCAGGTGGCGGGTGCGGTAGATGTCCTCGACGTCCTCGACGGTGAGGACCCGTACGAAGACACCGCGGTTGAGCTGGTGCGTCAGCAGCCGTTCATGGGTGAGCAGCCGGAAGGACTCGCGCAGGGTGTTGCGCGAGACGCCCAGCGCACCCCCGATGCCGTCCTCGGACAGCCGGGTGCCGGGTGGGAAGTAGCCCTCGGCGATACGACTCCTGAGGATGTCGGCAACCCGTTCCGCAGTACTGGTGCGCCCCAGCAGGGCGCGGTCGTCGGCAAGTTCCGGCAGTTCGGCCATGCCCGAATTCAACCGTAGACAGGAATACGAGACAACATGGGTATTGAGGGATCGTTGAACGATCCTCTACCTTGGTCCGACGGGTCGTCCAACGGTCCGGCTCCCGCACACGCCTTGTGTCCTGGCACGACGGAACAGTCCGGTTCACACGCACCCACCATCCTCAGCGAGGTGCCCCATGAGCACGACTCCGCCACCTGCCCCCGCGACACCCCCGGCCCCGGCGGCCGCGCACGAACCCCCCGACGAAGCCGGCGCGTTCGGCCGGCTGCGCGCCCTCGGACCGCGCGGACGCCATGCCTTCGCAAGCGCCCCCGCGACTCCGCATGTTCCGGGGTGCCCGGGCCGCGCACCCCCGGCGGGCGGCTCTCGGCGCGGGCGGCACGCGAGCGGTTCCGCGCCGGGGTGTCGGCGCCGACCGCCGGCTGGGTGCCGGGCCACACCCAGGTGAACCTGATCTCCGTGCCTGCCGACTGGGCCGACGAGATGCGGCTGTTCTGCGACCGCAACCCCAGGCCCTGCCCGGTGCTCGACATCACGGAGCGGGGCTCCTGGCGGACCCGCCTCGCGCCCGGCGCGGACCTGCGCACCGATCTGCCCCGGTACCGGGTGTGGGAGCACGGGGAACCGGCCGACGAACCAGGCGATGTGCTGCGGCACTGGCGCGCGGACCTCGTGACGTTCCTCATAGGGTGCAGCTTCGCCTTCGAGTGGGCGCTGACGGCGGCCGGCGTACCGCTGCGCCACGTCGAGCAGGGCCGCAACGTCCCGATGTACGTCACCGACCGCCCCTGCACGCCGGCCGGGCGGCTCTCCGGCCCCCTGGTGGTGTCGATGCGGCCCGTGCCCCCGCGGCACCTGGCCTCGGCGATCAGGGAGGGCTCCCTGACGCCTGCGGTGCACGGCGGCCCGGTGCACTGGGGCGATCCCCGCGGTCTCGGCATCGCGGACCTGGCGCGGCCGGACTACGGCGAGGCGGTGAGGGCGCAGCCGGACGACGTCCCGGTCTTCTGGCCTGCGGGGGAACGCCCCAGGCGGTGCTGACGGCGTCCCGGCCGCCGTTCGCCCTCACCCACGCGCCCGGCAGGATGCTCATCACCGATGTCCGCGACGAGCAGTACCGAACGGCCTGAGCGGCCGCACCGACCGACCCTGGAGAAGAGTTCCATGACCGCGCTCCCCATCGACCTCAACGCCGACCTCGGCGAGGGCTTCGGCCGCTGGCACCTCACCGACGACGCGGCGCTGCTGACGGTCGTGACCAGCGCCAACGTGGCGTGCGGCTTCCACGCCGGAGACGCGGCCACCATGCGCAGGGTGTGCGACCTCGCCGCCGCGCACGGCGTGCGGATCGGCGCCCAGGTGTCCTACCGCGACCTGGCCGGCTTCGGCCGACGCGCCATGGACGTGCCGCCCGAGGAACTGGCGGCGGAGGTCGCCTACCAGATAGGCGCCCTCCAGGTCTTCGCCCGCGCTGCCGGCTCGCGGGTGGCGTACGTGAAACCGCACGGCGCCCTCTACAACCGTGTCGTGCACGACGCCGGGCAGGCGGCGGCGGTGGTCGACGGGGTGCTGCTCGCGGGCGACGGCGCCGGGCTGCCGGTTCTCGGGCTGCCCGGGTCCCGGCTGCTGGAGGCCGCCGCCGGTGCCGGGCTGCCGGTCGTCGCCGAGGCCTTCGCGGACCGTGCGTACACGCGCGCGGGGACACTGGTGCCACGGAGTGAGGACGGCGCGCTGGTGACCGATCCGGGCGCCGTGGTCGAGCGTTCGGTGGGCCTCGCGCGCTCCGGCGTGGTCACCTCCCGCTGCGGCCACGACATCTCCGTACGGGCCCGCTCGCTGTGCCTGCACGGCGACACACCCGGCGCGGTGGACCTGGCCCGCCGGGTCAGGGCCGAACTCGACCGGGCGGGCGTCAGGGTGGAGGCGTTCGCGTGAGGCCGCGGCGGGGTCGGCAGGGTCCGCACATGAGCGTCCTGCCGGTGGGCGAGCACGCTCTGCTGGTGGAGCTCGACAGCGGCGACGAGGCCGAGGCGCTCCACGCGGAGCTGCTGAAGCGGCGTGCGGCGGGCTCACTGCGGGTGCGGGAGATCGTGCCCGCCGCCCGCACCGTCCTGCTCGACGGGGTGGACGATCCCGTCGGGCTGGCCGGCCGGCTGATGTCGTGGAGCATCCCGCCGCGGCCCGTGCGCGCGGGCGAGGTCATCGGTATCCCGGTGCGCTACGACGGACCCGACCTCGCGGACGTCGCGGAGGTCTGGGGCGTGCGTCCGCAGGAGGTGGCCGCGGTCCACGCGGGCACGGAGTTCCGCGTCGCCTTCTGCGGCTTCTCCCCCGGGTTCGGCTATCTGACCGGTCTGCCGGACCGCTACCGGGTGCCCAGGCGCGCCACTCCCAGGACCGGGGTGCCGGCCGGCTCCGTGGCGCTCGCCGGCCCCTACACCGGCGTGTACCCGCGCACGTCGCCGGGCGGCTGGCAGCTCATAGGGACCACGGACGCCGTGTTGTGGGACCCCGCGCGCGTGCCGGCCGCGCTGCTGGCCCCCGGGGCCCGGGTCCGCTTCCTGCCCGAGGAGCCACGATGACAGACCGGGCCGTCGCGGTGGTGCGGGCCGGGGCGCTGACGACCGTCCAGGACACCGGACGGCCTGGACACGCGCATCTGGGGGTGCCGCGTTCGGGCGCGCTCGACGCGGGCGCCGCGGCGCTGGCCAACCGTCTGGTCGGCAACGCACCGTCCGCAGCGGTCCTGGAGACCACCCTGACGGGCTGCGCCCTGCGGTCGCGGTGCACGGTGACGGCGGCCGTCGCGGGCGCGGCGTGCGCGGTGCGGGTGGACGGCCGACCGGTGGCGTGGGGGGCGCCGGTGACGGTGCCCGCGGGCGCGGTGCTGGACGTCGGTCCCGCGGAGCACGGCGTGCGCAGCTATGTGGCGCTCGCCGGCGGGGTGGCCGTGGAGCCGGTCCTCGGCAGCCGGTCCACCGATCTGCTCTCCGGCCTCGGGCCGCCGCCACTGGCCGAGGGCACCCTCCTGCCGCTGGGCCCCCCGGCGCACCCGCACGCGTGCGTGGACACCGCCCCGCAGGCCGGACCGCCCGGAGAGCTGGTGCTTCCGGTGACCTGGGGGCCGCGCCACGATTGGTTCACGGCCGCGGCGCTGGCCGTCTTCACCACACGCGCGTACCGGGTGTCCTCGGCGAGCAACCGCATAGGGCTGCGCACCGAGGGCCCGCCCCTGGAGCGCCGGGTGCCGGGCGAACTGCCCAGCGAGGGCCTGGTGCTGGGGGCCGTGCAGGTGCCGCCGGACGGCAGGCCTGTGGTGTTCCTCGCCGACCACCCGACGACGGGCGGCTATCCAGTGGTGGCGGTCGTCCGGGAGCCGGCGCTCGCCACCGCGGCCCAGGCCGTGCCGGGCACTCCGGTGCGGTTCGTCGCGGTGCGCGGGAAGGCGGCGGACGCGCGGGCACTGGGCGGGCGGGCAGTGGGCGGGAGAGCGGCGGACGGGCAGGCGGCGGACGGTACGCGCGCGGCCGCGGGAACGGACGCCTGACGCGGCGCGGCGGACGGCTCAGGGCGGCCGGGAACGGCCGCGGAGGGCGCGGCCCGGTCCGGAGCGGGTGCGGGAGGTGCCAGGCGGCCGGGAGCGGGCGGGCGCGGCTGCGGCCGGCCGGCTGCCGTGCCGGCCGCGGGGGCCTGGTCCGTCGGTGCGGACACCGGCACGGTGCGCCCGGAACCGCGCGAGCAGGATCTGCCCGCGGATGCCGGCGGCCGCCGCGGGGACCCCTCCGCGGCGGCCGGTGCGGATGCCTCCCGCGCGGTCACGGCCGCCAGGGCCGCGGCCGCCGCACGAAGGGCGTGCGCGTCGAGGCGCGCGCTGGTCCCGCGCGGCCCGGTGCCGCGCCTTTGGGCGGCCAGGGCGAGCAGTTGGGGCAGCAGGTCGGTGGACCTGCGCGGCAGCCAGGCGGTGGCCAGCCACCGCGTCCTCGTCGCCGACGGCGGCGGTGGCAGCTCGGGCTCCGCCGACGGCGGCGGTGGCAGCTCGGGCTCCGCCGACGGCGGCGGTCCGGCCGCGATGCCCCGCGTCCAGGAGCAGCCGGTGGGCGCTGCCCGCCAGCATGCGGTGTCCACGCTCGCCGGGGTGCGGCCGGTCCGCGCTCCACGTCGCACGGTCGGTGAGCCACTTCCCTTCCGCGAGGTGCAGGTGGCACGCGCCATGCCGCTCCGAGAGGGCGTACACGACGGTGTTGACCGACCGCTTGCGCCGGGCGAGCGGGCGTGCCGGCAGCCGGGGCAGCCCGAGCACGGCTCCGGGGTCGGGCAGGCAGGCGGTGGCCAGGGCCGTGCCCTACGCCGCGAACGCCGCGTAGGAGGCCGACCGGGACACGCCGGAAACGTGCCGTGGACCGCTGTGGTCAACCCCGACGGCGAGCGGCGGAGTCGCGCTCAGCGACGTGCCGGGCGACCGCGCCGGCCCCGGGCCGTGCGTAGCGTTCCGGGGGCGGTACGGAGGCGCGGCGGGAGCGGGCCAGCAGCATCGGTTTTGGACGTGCCGTTCCCCACGAGCCGCCGACGCCTCAACCGTCGGCGGCGAGGCGGCTCAGCCACTCCCTCAGCAGATGTTGCTCCGCGCTGCTGAGGGTGGTCTGTTCGGGCAGCGCTGCGCGCAAGGCGCGGGCGGCGCCCGCCGGGCCCGCGTCCTGCACGGACGGCCGTTGACTGGTTACGGCGGCGACCATGGACTCCCGCAGAGTGGCCAACAGGGCCGGGTTCCGCCGGTGCTCCGGCAGGGACAGCCAGGTGAGCACTGCGCCGCGCGCTGTGGCATGGATGATCTGGGCCGCGAGTTCCTCGTCGACCCGGAGCCAGCCGCCGGCGGCAAGGCGCCGGACACGGCCCATCAGGATCTCCATGCCGGCCTTGAAGGAGGCCGAGGCGGCCCTCGTGGGCTCGCTGTACATCAGTGTGTACAGCGCGGGGTTGGCCAGACCGAACTCGACCGCGATGTCCCAGCCGGCCCTCAGGTCCTCGACGGGGTCCCGCGGGTCGGGGTCGACGTGCTTGGTGGCGAGAAACGCGGTGAAGCCGTGCTCGGCCACCGCGTCGAGCAGCCCGTCCTTGTCGCCGAACAGCCGGTAGATGGCCGGCGGCTGCAGACCCGCCGTTTCAGCGACCGCGCGGGTGGTGACCGCGTCGCGACCTCCTCGCGTGAGCAGGTCGACGGCGGCCTCGATGACCCGCTGTCGGGCCTGTTCGCGACCAGTGGCCGCAGCGTCGGAAGCGCTGCTCCCGCTGGGTGGACGTGGCGACATGGACCAACGATACCGCGTGGACGGTTCCATCGTTAGTATCGATGATACGGTTCAAATGATTCCACTGGAACCAGCACAGAGGAGCATCACATGTCTGACCGACTTCGGATCATTGCGTTGGAAGAGCACGTCGTCCTGCCCGCGATCATGGAGGCGTGGACGCGGTCCGGGGTGCCGGAGCTGCCGAACCTGGGGTTCGGCGACAGCCCCCTCGCCCAGCAACTGCGCGACACCGCGGAGACGAGGCTTGCGCACATGGACGACCAGGGAGTCGACACGGCGGTGCTGTCGATCTCGTCACCGGGCGTGCAGAACCTGCCTGACTCGGATGCGGTCGCCGCGGCCCGCGACACCAACGACCAGCTCGCGGAGGTTGTGGCCGGCAACCCCGACCGGTTCCAGGCGTTCGCGGCGATCCCGACACAGTCACCGTCGGCCGCGGCCGCGGAGCTGGAGCGGGCGGTCACCGAGCTGGGCTTCCCAGGCGCCATGCTCTACGGGCGCACCGGATCCAAGCTCGCCGACGACCCCGAGTACGACGAGCTGTACGCCGCTGCGGAGCGGCTGCAGGTCCCCCTCCACTTCCACCCGCAGATGCCGGTGCAGGCGGTGATGGACGCCTACTACTCCCACATCGGCCCCATCGGGACCGCGCTGGCAGGGCCCGCGATCGGCTGGTACTACGACCTGGGCGTGCAGTACCTGCGAATGATCTTCTCCGGCGTCTTCGACCGGTACCCCGATCTCCAGGTCATTGCCGGCCACTGGGGGGAGGTCGTGCTCTTCTTTCTCGACCACACCGGGTTCTTCGCCGACGCCGGTGGCCTGGCCCGCCCGCTCGCCGACTACTTCAAGCAGAACTTCTGGGTCGCCGGCAGCGGCACCGTCAGCCCCCGCTACCTCCGCTGGACAGCCGAAGTCGTGGGGACCGAACGGATGCTGTACTCCACTGACTACCCCTTCACCTACGGGTTCCGCCCCGGCGGCTTCCCCTACGTGGACACCAGCGCCGGCGCCGCCCGGTCCTTCCTGGAGGACGCCCCCTTCACCGACGAGCAGAAGGCCGGCATCGCGCACCGCAACTGGGAACACCTCACGTCCCGCGCCACAAACCACACCCGGCGACCTCGGCAAGGCCTGTCACACGCCTGACCAGGCCTTGCCCTCACAAGGACCACCGCAACACCACGGAGATGTGTCTCCGCACCATCCTCGATCTGGAGGAGGAAGGCGCGGTCTCCGTGCGCGCTCGTCGCCGAGCGACTGAACCAGAGCCCCATCCTCGCCTTGACCAGCTTCTCCAGCGCCACGTTGATCAGGTCGGCCGGATCGTCCTTGGTCTGCACGGCCTCACGAATCGCCGCTGCGGCGACCTGGCAGGCCTTCTCCGTGTCCTGGACCAGCCGCGCCACCCATCGCCCACGGGATCGCCCACCTCTTCGGTGAGCGAGTCGCCGAGCGCCACGAACCGGACCGGCCTCATCCGGCGCCCTCCCGCGCGCCCGTCGCCGGCACCCGTACCGAGCCGGAGCGCGCAGCACCTGGCCGCCGCGCCTGACCGCCACCGGCGCGGGCCGGAGCCCGGTGGCCCGGCCCCGCCGTGCCCGGCCGGGCCCCGCCGCCGACGGGTGCGGCGGCCTGCGTGCGGGACGCCGGCCCCGCTTCCGGTGCGGCCGCCGGCCGCACCCGCACCTCCGCGTCGTGTGCGCCCAGGAACGCCGCCACGGCGGTGTCCCAGCCGAAGGACTCCGCACGCGTGCGTGCCGCCTCCCTGCGGTCGGCCTCCGGGCGCTCGAGCACGATGCAGACCGCGTCGGCGAAGGACTCGCCGTCGTCCGCCGCCGCGACACCGGCCGAGCCGACGATCCCGGGGAGCGCGGAGGAGGCGCTGACGACCACCGGTGTGCCGCAGGCCAGCGCCTCCAGGGCGGCGAGACCGAAGGTCTCCGCGGGACCGGGCGCAAGGCAGACGTCCGCGGATGCCTGGAGGGCGCCGAGGAGGCCGCGGTCGGCGACATGGCCGAGGAAGGCCACGGGCAGCCTGCGCTGCGCGGCGCGCGCTTCGAGGCGGGACCTGAGCGGCCCGTCACCGGCCACCACCAGACGGGCCCGGACTCCCCGCCGGCGCAGTGCGGCGAGCGCGTCCAGGGCGGTGCCCGGCCGCTTCTCGACGGACAGCCGGGAGCAGAGCACGAGGAGCAGTTCGTCCGCCCGGGCATGGGCCGCACGCAGGCCGGGGTCGGCGAGCCCCGGATGGCGGTCGTCCAGGTCGACGCCGAGCGGCGCCCTTGCGACGTTGCGCGCCCCGATGCGGACGAACTCGCGCTCGGCCCACTCGGTGGTGCACACCACCCGTGTGTACGCCCAGGCCGTACGGGAGTTGAGCGCGTCGGCGACCCTGCGGGCGACGCCGTCCGGCACGCCCCAGGTGCGCAGCACTCCGTCGGCGGTCTCGTGGGAGACCATCACCGCGGGGATGCGCGCCCGGCGCGCCCACTCGCCCGTCCAGCGCAGGGTGGTGCGGTCGGACACCTCCAGGCGGTCGGGGGCGAGGCGTTCGAGGACCCGGGCCAGGCGCCGCCGGTCGGTGAGGACGCGGTAGCCGCCGGTGCCCGGCAGCAGCGGGCCCGGCAGGGTGATGACGGTGCCCTGCTCCATCTCCTGGCACCGGGCGCGTTCGCCCGGGATGACCAGGACGGGATCGTGGCCGGCGGCGCGGTATCCGGCGCCCAGTTCGCGCAGTGCCGTCCGCAGCCCTCCGGAGGCGGGGGCCACGAAGTTCGCGAGCCGGACGATGCGCAGGCCCCGCGCGGGCGCCGGTGACGGGCTCATGCCGCCACCGCCGAGCGGGTGGCGAGCACCTCGTCGTAGTGGGCGAGGAGTTGGTCCCCGACCGCCTCCCAGGTGCGGCCCTCGACCGCGGCACGGCCCGCCGCCCCGTACGCGGCGCGCAGCCGGGCGCCGGCGGCCAGGGCGCGCACGGCTTCGCGGATCGCGCCCTCGTCGCCCGCGGGCACCAGCAGCCCGGTGCGCCCGTGGTCCACCAGGTCGAGCGGCCCGCCGGCGGCGGGTGCCACCACGGGCAGCCCGCTCGCCATGGCCTCCTGCACGGTCTGGCAGAAGGTCTCGTAGGGTCCGGTGTGCACGAACACGTCCAGCGAGGCGAATATCCGGGCCAGGTCCGTGCCGGTGCGGCGCCCCAGGAAGACGGCGCCGGGCAACTGCCTGCGCAGCGCGTCCTCGCTGGGCCCGTCACCCACCACGACGACCCGCACCCCCTCCAGACGACAGGTGTCGGCGAGGAGTTCGACCTGCTTCTCCGCCGCCAGCCGCCCCACGTACCCCACGATCACCTCGCCGCCGGGGGCGAGTTCCCCGCGCAGGACGGGATCGCGGTGCGCAGGCCGGAAACGCCCGGTGTCCACCCCGCGCGGCCACAGCCGCACCCGGGGCACGCCGTGGGCCTCCAGGTCCCGCAGGGCCGCTGTGGACGGTGCCAGGGTGCGGTCGGCGGCGGAGTGCACCCCGCGCAGCCGCCACCAGGCCGCGGACTGCCCGCCGCCCATGTAGGTGCGCGCATAGCCGGCGAGGTCGGTCTGGTAGACGGCGACGGCCGGGATACCGAGGCGCCCGGCGGCGGCCATACCGCGCACACCGAGGACGAAGGGACTCGCCAGATGGACGATGTCGGCGCGGTGCGCGGTCAGCGCGGCGGCCACCCTGCGGCTCGGCAGGGCCACCCTGACCTGGGCGTAACCGGGCAGGGGGAGGGAGGGCACACGCACCACGGGGCAGGGCGCGAAGACGTCGGCGTCCGGCCCTGCCGCGGTCGCCGGGGCGACGACCAGGGGGTCGTGGCCGCGCGCGGTGAGGTGGCGGACGGTCTGCAGGGCGCAGTGGGCCACGCCGTTGACGTCTGGGGGGAAGGATTCGCTGACGATGACGACACGCATACCCGTGTTGTCGTCGTGCCGGACGTGGCCACGTCAACGTGGATCTTTCCTGAGGAGGAACGTCCCATGAGCGTTGAGCCGTTTTCGGTCATACGGTGGGGGCGTCCGGTCCGATCCTGCTGCGCACCGCCGTCTGGACGTCCGCCTCTTCCGCGGGATCCGCGGCCAGCCTCCTGAGCTGCTCCACCACGCGGGCGTCGCCGGTCTCCGCGTACCGCGCGGCGACCTCGCGGGTCGTCTCCTCGCAGTCCCAGAGGCACTCGACGGCGAACCCCGCGGCGAACGAGGGGTCGGTGGCGGCGAGGGCGCGGGCGGCGCGGCCGCGCAGATGGGAGGAGGCGGTCTCGCGGTACACATGGCGCAGCACGGGCGCGGCGCAGACGATGCCGAGGCGTCCCGCACCGTCGACCAGCGGGCCGAGGGTCGGTGCGTCGGGGCCGTCGCCGCGCACCGCCTCGCGCAGCGCGCCGAGGACCAGGTCGCTGTCGCGTGTACCGCCGCGGCAGGCGAGCACCCTGCCGGCGGCCGCGCCCAGCGCGTCGGGCCGCTGGGCCCAGCGGCGGGCGCACTCGACCGCGGCGGTACTGCGCATGCGTTCGAACGCGGCCAGGGCGGCTTCGGCGACGGTGGCGGAAGGTGCCGCCGCTGCGGCCTCGATCAGGTCGAGGACCTGCGGGTCGTGTGTGTCGGCGAGATAGCGCAGGGCCGTGCAGCGTGCGCCGTCCGGTCCCGTGCGGGCGGCCTCGACGATCTGCGCGCGGTCCTCGGGCGCCGCGACGGCGGTCAGGCAGCGGGCGGCGGGCACGTGCAGCGCGGCGCCGCGCCGCAGGCCCTGCTCGGCCCACTCGAAGACGGCCGCGACGCTCCACTCCGGGCGGGGGCCCTGCGACCGCAACTGGCGCTGCCAGCGGTCGAAGGAGCCGTTCTCGCGCGCGGCGCGGACCCGGGCGGCCAGCGCCTGGCTGGGATCGTCGGCCCACAGCCTCCAGGGGCGCGGCTCGAAGGCGTCCCGCACGGCGGCGGCCAGTTCGGCCTCGCCCTGGGCGTCGGCCGGGAAGCGGGCCAGCACCGGTCGGGCGAGCGCCCTGAGGCCCGCGTCGTCGTCGCGCAGGGCCAGTTCGTCCAGGGCCCAGGCCCAGTTGCTGCCCGAGGCGGCGTAGCGGCGGAGCAGGACGAGCGCGTCGCGCCTGCCGTACGAGGCGAGGTGGCCCAGAACGGACAGGGCGAGGCCGGTGCGCGACTCGTCGGTGTCCAGCAGGTCCTCGGTGTCGAAGAGGTGGCGCTCGATGCCTTCGAGTCCGCCGTGCAGATCCAGGTAGAGGCGGGCGTAGTAGAGGGAGCGGTTCTCGAGCTGCCAGTCGCGACGGGGGTCACTGCACACGCACTGGTGCAGGGCCGCGAGAGCTTCGGCCCGCGGTGCGGTGAGGGCGTGCAGGGTGCCGTCGCCACGGCCGCGCTGCAGCAGGCCGAGCAGCGTACCGCTGGGCGCTATGACCGGTTCGAACATGGGAAACAGCCTCACATCAAGCGTCGACGCAACCGGGATCGTGCACTACCTGGCAGCGCGACAACACATCGAGGCACCCGTCGTCCGAAGCCTGCTGTAGACCATCTTCCTCTGCCTCTCGTCCGTGGGCCCGCGGGGCCGCTCAAGGGCCGCGCGGTGCGGCAACACCTGCCCAGCCGTCGCGTCCGTGAATCACGACGTCATGATGGCTCAGGGCTTTGGCCCACCGCGACCACATTTCTCCCGGACCGCCGCTGCCGGAGCGCCCGGCGGCCGCCGGCGGCCGCCCGAGCCGCCGCGGGGCGGCTCACTCGGCGCCGAACAGCCCGAGGAGATCCGTCTTGCCGAACATCCGGGCGGTGTCGCGCGCCGAGGGGGTGCCCGCGGAGGGGTCGGCGCCGGCCTCCAGCAGCACCTTGATGACGGCGTCCTCCCCCTTGAAGACGGCCCCGGCGAGCGGGGTCTGACCGCGGTCGTTGGCCTGGTCGGGGGTGGCACCGCGGTCCAGGAGGGCACGGACCGTGCCGGCGTGGCCGTGGTAGGCGGCGAGCATGACGAGCGAGTCGCCGCGGTCGTTGGTGAGGTTCGCGGGGACGCCCGCGTCGACGTAGGCGGCGAGCGGTTCGGTCTCGCCCTGGCGGGCAAGGTCGAAGATCTTGGTGGCGAGCTCCACGACCTCCGGGTCCGGGGCATCACTCATGTGCGGAACGCCTTTCCATGGGGCGGCTGCGCCGGTGCGGCGGGACACCTGTGCGACCGGGCGCCGTACGGGTGAATCGCCAGGGTACTGCCCGTGGCGGCCCGGAGCCGGGCGCCGCCCGAGCGAGGATCACCCCATGCCCTTGGCCGGCCCGCGCACGGCCCCGTCCGACGGAACAACACGACGACCCGCCCCGAGAGATGATCTCTTTTCACTCATTTGCAACTTTTGTCGTATAGATACGGTCTGTGAGGCTGACAGCGCTCACGGTGACCGCCCTCGACAGGAGAAAACCCATGATCCTCAGCATCTCCGGCGCGCTGCTGCTCGGCATCATCGTCTTCCTCTTCTTCCGCAAGGACGGACTGAAGCCCTCCCACGCGCTGGTCTGCTCGCTCTTCGGCTTCTACCTCTCCAGTACCGCCATCGCCCCGAGCATCCACGCCGGAGGCGCGAGCCTGGCGGGCCTGATCAGCGGCATCAAGTTCTGACGCACCGCCCGCACCTGCCGTCCCCGCGCACTGCCTGTACCCCGCACCGCCCGCCCCCTCACTCCCCCACACCCCCGCGACCCGACGCCCCCGCACACACGCACCCGCGAACCGACGCTGCCCCTCAGGAGACAGACGTGGCCCGGCGCCCCCTTCCCCGTGTCCTCGGCGGCCGGAGCACCCCGCTCGTACCGGGCCGGCAGCGGGCACGCGCCGCGGCCGCCGGTTCGGGCGGCCTCCCGCGCCCCCTGCTCACCGTCACCCGGGGACTGCGCCGTCTGGCCGCCGCGGGCCGCAGGGGCTGGGCGGCCACACCCGCGGAGCGGCGCGGACCGGTGCTCTTCCTGGCGGGCTCGGCCCTGCTGATCGTGCTGTTCCTGCCCTTCGGACCGCTGCTCGCCGTCGCCGCCGTGACGGGGGCGGCGCTCTGGCAGGGCCGCGGCGGGGCGCGTGCGGCAGGCGGCCCCGGGGACGACGTCCGCCGGCAGCGCCTGGCCGCGCTCTACGAAGCGCTCGTGCCCCACTTCTCGCTCCCCGGCGACCCGGACCCCCTGTACGCGCACGGCGGCACCTGGAAGAGGGCCTTCACGTGCCACGAGTTCGACGCGGACGGGCGCCTGTCACGCCTGGTGGTGCGCTATCCGGCGTACTTCGCGGACGGCGAGGCAGTCGCACGCGCACGCGTGGAGCATCTGGTGCACGCCAAGTCGGGCCGCGGCCGCGAGTACCGCTTCGAGTGGGACGAGGAGGTCAACGAGCTCACGGTCACCGTGCCGCCACCGCTGCCCACCGGCATCGCGGCCCAGCGGTTCGGCACGGCACCCGGCGAGACGGTACTCGGCTTCACCGACCCGACCGGCGTGCCGTGGACGCTGCCGGTGCTCGACGGCGGCGGCAGGCACGAGCGGCCGCCGGTGGTCTGGCGGACGGGCCCGCACGCCGCCGAGCCGCACCTGCTGGCCGTGGGCGGCCCGGGCAGCGGCACGACCACACTGCTGCGCTCCCTCGCCCTCCAGGCGCTCCGGCACGGGGACGTACTGATCGTCGACGGAGCCGGCAGGGGCGAGTACACCTGTCTGAGGGGCCGGCACGGTGTGCTGGCCGTGGAGTGCGGGCTGTCCGGGGCACTGGCGGGCCTCGAGTGGGCGGCGCACGAGACACGGCGGCGGCTGATCACGCTGAACCGCGCACGGCAGGCTGGCCACCCGCCGCCCGAGGACGCCCGCCGCCCGCTGTGGCTGCTGCTCGACCGGCCCGCACCGCTCGGCGACCTCGCGGCCGCCCACGGCCGCCCGGACCCCCAGTCACTGCTCCAGGTGCCCCTGCGGCACGGCCGCACCGCACGGGTGACGGTCGTCGTCGCCGAGCGGACGGACACGCTGGACGCCCTCGCGCCGGTCGTCCGGCAGCACGCACGCGCACGCGTGGTCCTCGGTCCGGCGCCGGACGGGCTGATCGAGGATGTGCTCGGCGCACCCCCGCACACCACTCCCACGCCCCACGTCCCGCCCGGCCGCGGCTATGCCCGACTCGGCACCGGCCCCGCGCTCCGGCTCCAGGTGCCGGCGACCCCGGACCCCTACGACGACGCGGCGAACGCGGTACAGCGGCAGGCCGTCCTGGACCTGCTCCCTGACCGGGCACCCCGTAGCGGCGCACCGGAGAGCACCACCCCGGGGGCGGCCCCGGGAAGGACCGCCAGGAAGCGGGCTCCCGAGACCGCTTCGCCGCGACGCCCGTCCTCTCCCGCGCCGGCCGCAGATCCGGCAGCAGCCGCTCCGGTGCCGGCGGTGCCGGCACCGGCCCCCGCCGGCCACTGAGCGCCGCAACGCCCCGCCCGGCGCTGGGACACCGCGCGTCCGCCCGGGCACGGCACACCGCCGACCGCGCCCCGGCCCGGCCCGCGCCGTCAGGCCACGAACGTCCTCGGCGACTCGGCGCCGCCGGTCGCGCCCTCGGCCACCAGACGGGCGGCGGACGCCAGCCGAACCGCCGCCTCCTCGGCGACCGCACCCCCCACGGTGAACGGCAGCCGTACGAACCCCTCGAAGGCGCCGTCCACCCCGAAGCGCGGCCCGGACGGCACGCGCACCCCCACCCGCTCCCCCACCTCGGCCAGCCGCGACCCCGACAGGCCGCCGGTGCGCACCCACAGGGTGAGGCCGCCGGAGGGCACCGCGAAGTTCCAGTCGGGCAGTGCACGCCGCAGGGCGGCGACCAGGGCGTCGCGGTTCTCCCTGGCCTGCACGCGCCGCACGTCCACGGCCGCCTCCCAGCCCCCGGTGCTGAGCAACCAGTTCACGGCCAACTGTTCGAGGACCGGGGTGCCCAGGTCCGCGTAGGCGCGGGCGGCCACCAGACTGCGGATGACATCGGGGGCGGCACGCACCCATCCGATGCGCAGCCCGGCCCAGAACGCCTTGCTCGCCGACCCGACCGTGATCACCGTGGCACCCGCCGGGTCGAAGCCGGGGACCGGGCGGGGCATGGTGACGTCCGGGTCGAGCCACAGCTCGCTCATGGTCTCGTCGACGACGAGCACCGTGCCCGCGGAGCGCGCCATGTCGACCAAGCGGCGGCGCTGGTCCTCGTCGGCCAGCGCGCCGGTGGGATTGTGGAAGTCCGCCACCACGTAGCCGAGCCGCGGCGCCGCGTCCCGCAGCACCTGCCGCCACCGCTCCAGGTCCCACCCGGCGAGCCCCTCCGCCATGGCGACCGGGACCAGCCGGGCGCCCGCCTCGCGCATCAGTTGGAGGATGTTGGCATAGCTCGGCGACTCCACGGCGATCCGCTCGCCGCGGCCCGCGAAGAGGTGGCAGATCGCGTCGATGGCCCCCATGGCGCCGGTGGTCACCATGATCTGCTCCGGCATGGTGGGCACACCGCGGGCGGTGTAGCGCTCGGCCAGCGACTCGCGCAGCGCGGGCAGGCCCGCCGGGTAGTCGCCGTGCGTGTGCGCGTACGGCGGCAACTCCTCCAACGCGCCCTGCACGGCCCGGGTGAGCCAGGGCTCGGGGGCCGGCAGCGAGGCGCAGCCGAGGTCGATCATGGAGCCGAGCGCCTCGGGCGGCAGCGGCTCCAGGCCCCGCGCGGGCAGTGGATTGCCCGCCGGCACCGCGGTCCAACTGCCCGCGCCCCTGCGGGACTCCAGGAACCCCTCGGTGCGCAGCTCCTCGTAGGCCGCGGCGACCGTGGTGCGGCTGACGGAGAGCGCCACGGCCAGCTCGCGCTCGGCCGGCAGCCGCGCCGCGACCGGAACCCGGCCTTCGAGGACGAGCAGCCGGATGCCGTCCGCGAGCGCCCGGTACGCGGGCGGGCGCCGGGCGCCGGGGCCTGCCGGGCGGTCCTGCTGGGAGCGGAGCAGCCGGGCAAGCTGCGTCGATCCCACGGCCGAAGTCCACTGCGCCATGGAGATCAGTCCACCTTCCTCGGATTGGCCATGGATGGCCCACCTTTACAAGCCACAGAGTGACATGCATCAGTCCATCATTGCCACAGGGGGGCCACCTTGTCCGAGCCGACCGCCCCGACCGACCCGACCGCCCCGACCGCCCCGCCGACATCGACCGCCGCCCCGAGCGTCCCGACCGTCCCGACCGAACCACCGGCAAGCGTCCCGACCGTCCCGACCGAACCGCCGGCACCGTGTGCACCGCCCGCACCGCCCGCACCGCGCCCCGAGGAGCCGGGCTCCGCCACCGCCTCGCCGCCGGCAGCGGCCTTAGGGGCCGCACGCCTCGCCCGCCGCCTCGTGCGGCTGTACGTGGGCCTCACCCTGTACGGCACCAGCTCGGCCCTGCTCGTGGCCGCGGGACTCGGCCTCGGACCATGGGGCGCGCTCCACCAGGGCCTCGCCGAACGCACGGGCCTGTCGATGGGCGAGGTGACCATCCTGGTGGGCGCCTTCGTCCTGCTGCTGTGGATACCGATCCGGCAGCGGCCCGGTCTCGGCACCGTCTCCAACGTCCTCGTGGTGGGCATCGCCACGGACGCCGCCCTGGCTGTACTGCCGCACCCCGGGGCACTGGCCGTCCGCATCCCGCTGATGGCCGCGGCCATCGTGCTGAACGGCCTGGCGACCGGCCTCTACATCGCCGCCGACTTCGGCCCCGGGCCCCGCGACGGCCTGATGACCGGCCTGCACCGCCGCACCGACCGCTCGATCCGGCTGGTGCGCACGCTCATCGAGGTCACCGTGCTGGCCACCGGCTTCGCGCTCGGCGGCACCGTGGGCGCTGGCACACTGCTGTACGCGGTGGCGATCGGCCCGCTCGCCCAGTTGTCCCTGCGGGTCTTCACCCCTCGCCCGGCATCCGCCCGCAGCACCACCGTGGCCGATCGGTCACCGGGGGCCGCCATACTGCGGCGGTGACCACGCAGATACGCCACCCCTATCTGGACCACCCCGGCCCCCTCGCCTTCGCCCACCGCGGCGGCGCCGCGGACGGCCTGGAGAACACCATGGCCGCTTTCCACCACGCGGTCGACACCGGCTACCGCTACATCGAGACGGATGTGCACGCCACCGCGGACGGCGTCCTGGTCGCCTTCCACGACGCCACGCTCGACCGGGTCACGGACGGCACGGGCCGGATCGCCGACCTGCCCTGGCGGGCGGTGCGGCAGGCCCGGGTGGCCGGCAGCGAACCCGTGCCGCTCTTCGCGGAGCTGCTGACGGCCTTTCCCGAGGTGCGCTGGAACGTCGACGTCAAGGCGGAGCCCGCGCTGGCACCGCTGCTCGACCTCGTCCGGCGCACCGGCGCCTGGGACCGGGTGTGCGTGGGCTCGTTCTCCGAGGCACGCGTCGCCCGCGCGCAGCGACTCGCCGGGCCGCGGCTCGCCACCTCGCTGGGCACCCGGGGCGTCCTCGGCCTGCGGTTGGACTCCTACGGGCTGCCCGCACGGCCGCGCCGGTCGGCGGTGTGCGCCCAGGTGCCGGTGGAGCAGTCCGGCGTGCGGGTGGTCGACCGGCGCTTCGTGCGCGCCGCCCACGCCCGCGGACTCCAGGTGCACGTGTGGACCGTGGACGACCCCGATCGGATGCACCGGCTCCTGGACCTGGGCGTGGATGGCATCATGACCGATCAGATCAAGACCTTGCGTGCGGTCCTCGAAGAGCGGGGGAGCTGGGTCTGAGCGGCGGTGCGCACGGCAGGGCACGCGCGTGCGTGCCGCGTCGGTCGCGCGTGAGGGCTCGCTGCGGACCCCTCCGGGGCACGGTCCGAGGCGAACGGGAGGCGAGGACGCGGGTGAGAGGCGACACCGTGGGAGCCGCGGCGGACGGCGCGGGAGAGGCCGGCGCGGACGGGTCCCGAGCGGGGGCCGCAGCCCGCACAGGCCCGGCGGCCGGGGACCGCCTCCCGCACCAGGAGGACCCCGCGCCCCGGCGGGAGGCCGCGCCCCGCTCTGACGGCGGGGCCCAGGCGCACGCGACTCCCCGGCCGGGGAGCACCGTCCAGCCGGGCGGTCCGGCCCGGGAGCACGACGCGGCCCCGCCCGTCGGCGCCCCGACCGCCCACGCGCCGTCCGCCGATGCCGCGGCACGGCGCAGCCAGCAGCGCGGCTGGTACTTCTACGACTGGGCTTGCTCCGTCTACTCCACCAGCGTGCTGACCGTGTTCCTCGGGCCCTACCTGACGGACGTGGCCAAGACCGCGGCCGACGCACACGGCTATGTGCATCCCCTGGGACTGACCGTGCGGGCCGGGTCCTTCTTCGCCTACTGCGTGTCCGCCTCCGTCATCCTGGCGATCCTCGTGATGCCGCTCGCCGGCGCCGCCGCCGACCGCACCGGACGCAAGAAGCCCCTGCTGGGAGCCGCCGCCTACCTGGGAGCGGCGGCGACCGCCGGCATGTTCTTCCTGGACGGCGACCGCTACCTCCTCGGCGGGCTGCTGCTGATCGTCGCCAACGCCTCGGTCGCCGTCTCCATGGCGCTCTACAACTCCTACCTCCCGCAGATAGCACTGCCCGAGGAACGTGACGCGGTCTCCTCGCGGGGGTGGGCCTTCGGCTACGCCTCCGGCTCCCTCGTGCTGCTGGTGGACCTGGGGCTCTTCACGGCCCACGACGGCTTCGGCGTCTCGCAGGGCACGGCGGTGCGGATCTGCCTGGCCACGGCCGGCCTCTGGTGGGGCGCCTTCACCCTGGTCCCGCTGAGCCGGCTGCGCGACGTGCCGCGTGGTCCGGCCCGGGCGGCCCGGGAGGCGGGCGGAGCCGTGCAGGGCTGGCGGCAACTGGCCGCGACCCTCGGGGACATGCGCCGCCGCCCGCTCACCTTCGCCTTCCTCCTGGCGTACCTCGTCTACAGCGACGGCATCCAGACCGTCATCTCGCAGGCGTCCCTGTACGGCGCCGAGGAACTCCGCCTGAGCCAGTCCACCCTGATCACCGCGGTCCTGCTGGTGCAGGTGCTGGCGGTCGGCGGGGCGCTCGGGACGGGCAGGCTGGCCCGCGCCTACGGGGCGCGGCGCACCATCCTGGGCTCGCTGGTGGCCTGGACGGCGACACTGGCCGCCGGGTACTTCCTGCCCGCCGGTGCCCCTGGCTGGTTCTACGTGCTCGCGGTCGCCATCGGCCTGGTGCTCGGCGGCACCCAGGCGCTCTCCCGTTCGCTCTTCTCCCATCTGGTCCCGCGCGGCAAGGAGGCCGAGTACTTCGCCGCCTACGAGATGAGCGACCGCGGGCTGGCCTGGGTGGGACCGCTGATCTTCGGGCTGACCTACCAGCTCAGCGGCAGCTACCGCGCCGCGATCCTGTCGCTGGTGGCCTTCTTCGTCATCGGGTTCGCCCTGCTCACGAGGGTTCCGGTACGGCGGGCGATCGAGGCCGCGGGCAATCCGGTGCCGGAGCGGATTTAGCGCCGGAGGGCAAAGGCCGGTAGTGTACGCGTTTGGCCTGCCGGGCGGACCGTTACTGCGCGTCAGAGAAGAGGAGACGCTGGGTGACATCTCCTGTCAGATGTGACAAACCGGGCGACGGCGGGTACGGAACTGGTTGGCAAGGCTGCGGCTACGACGGCGACGCATGACCCTGAACGGGAATCTTTACCGCCGACCGGACGTTGACCGGATGACGACGACAGCGACACCTGTCCTGTGGGCATCAAGCCCGGGAGGCACGATTCATGAGTGAGCGAGCTCTTCGCGGCACGCGCCTCGTGGTGACCAGCTACGAGACCGACCGCGGCATCGACCTGGCCCCGCGCCAGGCCGTGGAGTACGCATGCGAGAAGGGGCACCGCTTCGAGATGCCCTTCTCCGTCGAGGCGGAGATTCCGCCGGAGTGGGAGTGCAAGGTCTGCGGGGCCCAGGCACTCCTGGTGGACGGGGACGGACCCGAGGAGAAGAAGGCGAAGCCCGCGCGGACACACTGGGACATGCTGATGGAGAGGCGCACCCGCGAGGAACTCGAAGAGGTCCTTGAGGAGCGCTTGGCCGTCCTTCGTTCCGGTGCCATGAACATCGCCGTTCATCCGCGGGACAGCCGCAAGTCCGCCTGAGCCCCTCCGGGGGCGAAGCACGTGCGCAGCCGCGGGCCGCGACCTTCGGGTCGCGGCCCGCGGCTGTGTGTGCGTACCCGACGGTGAAACCCGTCAGGCCCGCGGCCATGAGCTGCGGACCGGGCGGCGCCATCGGACACGGACCGGGCGGCGAAGAAACACTGAAGCGAGGGCGAAAGGGTCGCGCCACCCCCTCGGACGCACCACCCGGACACCGCGCACAGGGCGACCAACCGGCGCACACAAGGCAACCACCCGGCCTGGGGCGACCCCCGGCACAAGGGCGCACCGGCCCGACAAGGGCGCACGGGCCTGTTAACAGGGCTTGAAACCGGACTGCCGGTGAGCGGTGGCTGGAACCGGGCCGCAGGTGGAGGGTGGCTGGAAACCGTCAGCCGGTGAGTGGTGGGCGGGGTCCCGAGTCGTTGCGGCGGGTGGGCGGCTCGTCGTCCTGGACCACCTCGCCCTGGACGACCTTGCCGTCCTTCTGGTGCATCCGTGCCTGCTGGAAGGCGTCTCCCCAGGTACCGGGGACGGCCGTGCGCAGCCTGCGCTCCATCATCCGCTCGGCGGCCCGGCTCACCGCCTGGCGGACGGGCGGAACGAGCAGCAGCAGCCCGAGGACGTCGGAGAGCGGGCCCGGGACGATCAGCAGCAACCCGGCCAGCATGAGCAGGCCGTTGCCCTCGGTGTGCTGCTCGTCGTGCTGCTCGGCCTGCGGATCGGCGGCCCCGCGCGTCTTGAGGGTCCGGTTCAGGTTGCGGAAGGCGCGACGCCCGGCCCGCTTGATCACCGCACCGCCGGCCACCACCGCGGCCGCCAGCAGCAGGAAGACGGTGAAACCGCCGGCCGCGCCCCCGATCAGGACCAGCAGCCAGATCTCCAGGACCACCCACACGGCGACGCCGAGCGGCAGCAAGGCGCGGACGCGCGAGCGCCGGGGCCTTGTGGAACGGGTCGGGGGCGGTGCACCTGTGGTCATGCCTCCAGTGTGCCTGGGCGTGTACCGGTCCTGCACCGGCCCCGGGTTACTTCCCGCGGGGGTTCAGCAGCTTGCCGACCCGCTCGGTCACACCCCACGAGGTGACGCGCCAGAGCGCCTCCACGACGATGTCCCGGCTCATCTTGGAGTCTCCGTGGGCCCGCTCCACGAAGGTGATCGGCACCTCGACGACCTGGTAGCCGGCCTTGACCGAGCGGCGGGCCAGGTCCACCTGGAAGCAGTACCCCTGGGAGGCGACCTGGTGCAGGCCGAGCCCTTCGAGGGTCTCGCGGCGAAAGGCGCGGTAGCCGCCGGTGATGTCCCTGAGCGGCATGTCGAGCATGAGCCGCGAGTAGGTGCTGCCGCCGCGGGAGAGCAGTTCGCGGGACTTTGGCCAGTTGACGACGCGTCCGCCCGGCACCCAGCGGGAGCCCAGGACGAGGTCGGCGTGGCCGAGCGCGGTCAGCAGGCGGGGCAGTTCCTCGGGCTGGTGGGAACCGTCGGCGTCCATCTCGATCAGCACGCCGTAGTCCCGCTCCAGGCCCCAGCGGAAACCGGCCAGATAGGCGGCGCCCAGGCCCTCCTTGCCGGTGCGGTGCAGCACGTGGACGTGATCGTCCACGGCGGCGAGTTCGTCGGCGAGCTTGCCGGTGCCGTCCGGGCTGTTGTCGTCGGCGACGAGGACGTGCACCGCGGGCACGCTCTCGCGCACCCGGCCCACGATCGCCTTGATGTTCTCGGCCTCGTTGTAGGTCGGAATGATCACCAAGGCCGTGCCGAGCGGGCCGAAGCGGCTCCCCCGGTCGGGCGCCGTGGACACCCCATCGCCGTCGTTCACTCACTGCCCCTTCTGTCGTAACCGGGACCACCATAATGGCCGCGGCCTGGGGCGCCGTGCCGGCAGGGCCATTGCGGCCGCGCGGGGCACGGCGCACGGCGGACCGGCCAGGACGCCCGCCGTCCCGGCCCGGGACCCGCCGGCTGCGGATCGGCCGAGGGCCGTCGCCACCGGGCGTTGGGGCCCGTGGGGCTCGCGCCCTCCTCCTTGTTCCCGAGCTGGCGGGGAGGGACACCCGTCCGGCCGGTACGCCCCCGCGGAGCTTGCGCGAGGGCGTCCGATGGTGGGCCCGGTGCCGGGCCCACCGGCGGCGGCCTTGCGCCGACAGCCGCACCAGCCGCGGCCTTCCGGGAAACCCCGGGTCAGCGCGGAGGCATCCCCGACGGGGGCGCACCGTGGACGGCCCCGGCCGGGGCAGTGCGGCACCGGGACATCACTCGGGCGGCCGCAGGTGGACCGTGCGCCCGGCCACCACCGTGCGCAGGCAGAGGGGCAGTTCGCGGCCGGGGCCGAGATCCGGCAGGCCCGGGACGCCCGAGCGCGGGTCGGTGGACCAGCGCGCCACGCGCTCGTCGGGCGCCCGCACCACCAGGTCGCCGGTCTGCCACACGGCGTAGTCCGCGGGCGCGCCCGGCACCAGGACCCCCGCGTCATCACGGCCCGCGGCCCGCCAACCGCCGCGGGTGTGCGCCGTGAACGCGGCCCGCACCGGCACCCGGTGCTCGGGCGTGCGGTGGTAGGCGGCCGCCCGCACCGCGGCCCAGGGCCCGAGCGGCGTCACGGGGCTGTCGGAGCCGAGCGCGAGGGGCACCCCGGCGCGCAGCAGCGCGGCGTACGGGTTGAGGGTGCGGGCCCGTGCGGCGCCCAGCCGCTGCGCGTACATGCCGTCCTCGCCGCCCCACAGCTCGTCGAAGACCGGCTGCACGGACGCGGTCAGACCCAGCTCGGCGAAGCCGGCGACGGTCTCGGGGGTGAGCATCTCGGCGTGCTCGACCCGGTGCCGCGCGGCACGCACCCGGGCGAGGCCGACCCGCTCCGCGGCACTGCGCACCCCCTCGACGACGGCGGTCACGGCCGCGTCGCCGATGGCGTGGAACCCGGCCTGGAGCCCGGCCTCGGTGCACGCGGCGACATGGTCGGCGACGTCGGCGGCGGTCAGATAGGCGGTGCCGGTGTGCTCCGCGTCGGCGTACGGCGCGTGCAGGCAGGCGGTGCCCGAGCCGAGGGCGCCGTCGACGAAGAGGTCTCCCGCCGCGCCGATGGCGCCGAGGTCGCGCACCCGGGCGGCGTCCTTCTCGTCACTCACGCGTGCCGCCCAGTAGCCGAGCACGCGCGGGCTGGGCTCCTCGGCCGCCAGGGCGAGCAGGCCGACGAGGTCGTCCTCGCTGGAGATCTCGGGCCCACCGCACTCGTGCAGTGCCCCGATGCCCAGCGAGGCGGCGTGCCGCAGGGCGGTGCGCTGGGCCTCGGTGCGCTGCCGCGCGGTGATGGCCCCATAGGCGGCGGCCCGTACCGCGTGGTGGGCGTCGCGGGTGAGCGGCCCGTCGGCGCGGTAGCCGGGGCGCTCGGCGATGCCGGGCACCAGGTCGAGCAGGGCGGTGCTGACCGCGGCGGAGTGCACGTCGATACGGGAGAGGTACAGCGGCCGCCCCCCGGTGGCCGCGTCGAGTTCCGTACGGGTCGGCGGCCGGCCGCCCGGCCAGCGTGCCGCGTCCCAGCCGTGGCCCAGCAGCACCCGGTCGCCCGGGCGCGCCGCGGCGTGCTCGCGGACCTGCCGGAGTGCGTCGTCGAGCGAGCCTGCCGCGCTCAGGTCGAGGCCGGTGAGCGCGAGGCCGGTGGAGGTGGCGTGCACATGGGCGTCCGTGAACGCGGGGGTGACCAGGGCGCCTTCGAGGTCGACGGTCTCGTCCACGCCGTCGGCGAAGCCGTCCGCCGCGCCTTCCGATCCGATCCAGGCCACCTGCCCGCCCTCGGTGACCATGGCGGTGGCGCCGGTTCCCGCGGGGGTGTGGATGATGCCGCGGCGCAGCAGCGTCGTGCGGTGAGTCATGCCACCAGTGTCCCCGCAGCGGCATCCGGCCGGCTCCGGGACACCCCGCTCGGCGGCCGGGACCTACAGGCGCGGCGGCCGGGCCTCGTACGGGGTGGAGAGGACGACCGTCGTACGCGTCGAGACACCGGCGAGTGAACGGACCCGGGCCAGGATGTGCTCCAGTTCGTAGGGGGTGGCGACCCGGACCTTGAGGATGTAGTTCTCGTCACCGGCGACGCTGTGGCACGCCTCGATCTCGGGCACCTCGGCCAACCGCTCCGCGATGTCGTCGGGCGCGCTGGGGTCGAAGGGCTTCACCGAGATGAAGGCCGTCATCGGCAACCCGACGGCCTCGGGGTCGACGACCGCGGTGTAGCCGCGGATGACGCCGCGCTGCTCCAGTCGGCGCACCCGCTGGTGCACGGCCGACGTGGACAGACCGGTGGCCTTGCCCAGGTCCGTATAACTCATCCGCCCGTCCTCGACGAGCAGCTGCACGATGCGCCGATCCAGCTCCTCCATGGCCCAAGAACCTACAGGGCCGTTCTTCTCCCGGGACACTCGAGCGACGGGTGAGGCCATGCCGCTCAAAGGCGGACGTCAGACACCTGAGTGCCCATGTGATGAAAACCACAATGTTCGGGGCACCTGGGTGGGCATGCCGCGATTACCCGGAGGGCGGGACGGGAAATGCTTGCTGTGGTCGAGGCCGCAGCGGCTGGTCGGCCCACCCGAGGGGGATACACATCCATGCAGAGCCTGAAGCGCCCCGGTCGTCCTGCCCGCACGAGGCAGCAGCCGGTTCCCGAGCCCGCGCCGGAGGGTGTCGAAGCACCCGACGCCGAGTTCGACCTCGACGACATGTTCGAGACCTACCGGGTGATCTGCCCGGACTGCGCCCAGTCCATCGCGCTCCTCGCGGACGAGGACGTCCTTCCCGAGCACGCGCTGTGTCCTTCGCCCTGGGACCCGTTCGGCCTCCAGGTCTGCGCCGGTACGGGCCGGGCGGCGGCGGACGCACTGTCTCCCGACACCTCGTCAGACGCCCAGGAGCAGGAGGCGGCGCTGCTGCTGACGCTCCCCCAGAGCCTCGACTGGCGCACCCAGCCGTTCTCGCACGTGGGCGGGCCCGGCTCCCGGCCGATGCAGGCCCCGCAACTGCGGAGCCCGGCGGCCTGAACCGGCCCGCGCCGGTACGCGGGCGACGGGCGCCGGCCGGCACCGGCCTGCCGCCGACACCGGTCGCGCCCGGCGTCCGCCCGCCTGTGCCCCGCGGCGCGTGAGCCGACGGAGGACGGGCACGGGCGCTGGCCGGTGTGCCGTGGCCGCGTCGGCCGGGTACGGCCGTTCCCACCCGACCGGCGGCCGGTCGCCGTCGCCGCCTCCTGACACCCGTCCCGGCCAGGACGGCGTCGCGGACCATCCGCGCACCGCGACCGGGCCGCCGGGCCACCGCGCCCTGCCGCGCGCCCGGGCGGAGCCGGGCAGCACCCTGCCGGGGCACCGCGCCCCGAGGGGATCGGGCTCGCGGCGCCCCGCTCGGCCGGACGGCCCGGCCAAGGAGTTCAGCCGGACTCGGGACCGACGAGGTGGCGGGCGATGACCACGCGCTGGATCTGGTTGGTGCCCTCGACGATCTGCAGCATCTTGGCCTCGCGCAGATAGCGCTCCACGGGGAAGTCGGCCGTGTAGCCGTATCCGCCGAGCACCTGGACGGCGTCGGTGGTGACCCGCATCGCGGTGTCCGTGCACAGCAGTTTGGCCATCGCGGCCTGCCGGGAGAAGGGCTTGCCCGCGTCGCGCAGCCGCGCCGCGGACAGGTAGAGCGCACGGCCCGCCTCGATGGCCGTCGCCATGTCCGCGAGCAGGAAGCGCAGCCCCTGGAAGTCGGCGATCGGCCGCCCGAACTGCCGCCGGTCCAGGGCGTACGCCATGGCCTCGTCCAGGGCGGCCTGGGCCAGGCCGACGGCGCAGGCCGCGATGCCGAGCCGCCCGGAGTCCAGCGCGGACAGCGCGATGGTGAAGCCCTGGCCCTCGTCGCCGATGCGGCGGGCGTCGGGCACCCGGACGCCGTCCAGGTGGACCTGTGCGGTGGGCGAGCCCTTCATCCCCATCTTCCGCTCCGGTGCCGCGGCGCTCAGCCCCGGCGCGTCGCCCGGCACCAGGAAGGCCGTGATGCCGTGCGCCCCCTCGCCGGAGGTGCGGGCCAGGACCGTGTAGAAGTCCGCGATGCCGCCGTGCGTGATCCATGCCTTGGTGCCGTTCAGCACCCAGTCGCCGCCGTCGCGCACCGCGCTGGTCCGCAGGGAGGCGGCATCCGAGCCCGCACCCGGCTCGGACAGGCAGTAGGCGCCGAGGAGACCGCCGCCGAGCATGTCGGGCAGGTGCTCGGCCCGCTGCTCCTTGCCCCCGAAGGCGGCCAGCGCATGGCAGGCCAGTGAGTGCACGCTGACGCCGAGCCCGACGGTCAGGCGCGCGGCGGCGAGCTCTTCGAGCACCTGGAGGTAGACCTCGTACGGCTGCTCGCCGCCGCCGTACTCGCTGTCGTAGGGAAGGCCGAGCAGTCCCGACGCCGAGAGCAGGGTGAAGACGTCGCGCGGGAAGTGCCCGGCGTCCTCCTCCTGCGCGGCGTTCGGTCGGATCTCGCGGCGTACGACGTCGCGTACGAGCGCGAGGAGGTCGCGGGCCTCCTGAGTGGGCAGGTGGCGGTCCACGGGCTGCTCCGCGCGGCCCGCCCGTCTCCCGCCGTCGCCTTCGACCGACGCGCTGCGCGCGTCCCCCGTTGCCTCTGTCATGGCGGCGTTCTCCTCCCTGTCGGGCGCTGCGGCGGACGCGCGCACGGGGTGTGGCGGCGCCGCCGGGGTCCGGGACGTGCCCGGGGACGTGCTGCACTGCGGCCGATGCTGCCCGCCCGGATCGCGGACGGAGCTGATCAACGGCTGTGGCGCGTTGAGTATGCCCGATCGGAGGCAGGCCGTCACCGGCGCACGGGGGGCGGGGCGGTGGGCCGCGCCCCCCGTGGAACTCCGTCCCTGACGCCCCGAATTGGATTGGTACACACCATTGACGCACTGGTCTAGTCCTTCTACTGTTCAGCCAGCGCCCCCAACCGCCTCCCGGGCGCTCACAGGTCAAGCACCGAAACGTTCCCACCACATACGTCCGCTCCCCTCCCCCACGAGGAGAACCGATGCTCAGACCGCTCAGATCACGTGCCCGGCTGCGGGCCCTGCTGTCCGCCGTCTGTTGCGCCGCGCTCGGCGCGGGACTGCTCGCCGGTGCGAGCAGCGCCGGCGCGCAGCCGGCCGCCGCCCGATCGGAGGTCGCCGCCGGCTCGCGGGTCGTCGGCTACTTCACGGAATGGGGTGTCTACGACCGCAACTACCACGTCAAGAACGTCGAGACCTCCGGTTCCGCGGCCAAGCTCACGCACATCAACTACGCCTTCGGCAACGTCCAGGGCGGCAGGTGCACCATGGGCGACTCGTACGCCGACACCGACAAGGCGTACACCGCCGACCAGTCCGTGGACGGGGTCGCCGACACCTGGGACCAGCCGCTGCGCGGCAACTTCAACCAGCTTCGCAAGCTCAAGAAGCTGCACCCGAACCTGAAGGTCCTGTGGTCCTTCGGAGGCTGGACCTGGTCGGGCGGCTTCGCCCAGGCCGCGCAGAACCCGGCCGCGTTCGCCCAGTCGTGCTACGACCTCGTGGAGGACCCCCGCTGGGCGGACGTCTTCGACGGCATCGACATCGACTGGGAGTACCCGAACTCCTGCGGCCTGAGCTGCGACACCAGCGGCCGGGACGCCTACCGGAACCTGATGGCCGCGCTGCGCGCCAGGTTCGGCGGTGGGCTGGTCACCTCGGCGATCGCCGCCGACGCCTCGGACGGCGGCAAGCTGGACGCCGCGGACTACGCGGGGGCGGCGCAGTACGTCGACTGGTACAACCCGATGACCTACGACTACTTCGGTGCCTGGGACGCGCAGGGCCCCACCGCCCCGCACTCGCCGCTGAAGTCCTACGCCGGCATCCCGATCGCCGCGTACAACGGCGACGCCACCATCCAGAAGCTCAAGGGCCTCGGCGTGCCGGCCGGCAAGCTGCTGCTCGGCATCGGCTTCTACGGGCGTGGCTGGACGGGCGTCACCCAGGACGCCCCTGGCGGCACCGCCACCGGGCCCGCCGCGGGCACCTACGAGCAGGGCATCGACGACTACAAGGTGCTCAAGACCAAGTGCCCGGCCACCGGCACCGTCGCCGGCACCGCGTACGCGCACTGCGGCAGCAACTGGTGGAGCTACGACACGCCGGCGACCATCGCGGGCAAGATGGACTACAAGAACCAGCAGGGCCTCGGGGGCACCTTCCTCTGGGAGCTGAGCGGCGACACACCGAACGGCGAGCTGATCAAGGCCGTCAACTGAGCGGTTGCGCCACACGGGGCGGGGGTCCCGGGCCCCCGCCCTCACGCCTGCCCGGGGCGGACCGGCACGCGCACGGCCGCCCGCACCGCGCGGCCGTCCTTCCCGCACGGCCCCCTCCCCGCACGGCCGTGCTTCCCGCACCACCGGCACGGCGCTCGCACCCGCCCCGCGGGCCGTACGACGCCGCACGGGGCGGGTGCGTCCGACCGGACGGCGTCCACTCCCCCGACCAGGTGACCCCAGCCGGTCATCCGCCGGCCGGAGGTAGACGATGAACATGCACCGCACGCCACGCCGTCGCAGATCCCTGCCCGTCCTCGCCGCCGCGGCCACCGTCGCGGCCGCCCTGACAGGACCGCCCGCACGCGCCACGGCACCGGTGGCCCCGGCCGCGCCCGCGGCGCCCTCGCCCGGCGCCCCGGGACTCGGCGATCCGCTCCTCCCGCTGGACGGGAACGGCGGTTACACCGTGCGCCACTACACCCTGGACTTCGACTGGCAGGCCCCGCGGACGCCGTTCGCGGCGACCGCCACGATCAGGGCCACCGCCACCCAGGCGCTGTCCCGCTTCGACCTCGACTTCGCGGGCAACGTCCTGCGCTCGGTCACCGTGGACGGCCGTGCCGCGACGTTCCGGCGCGACGGCGACGAGCTGGTGATCACACCCGCGGCCGCGCTGGCCGACGGGCGCACCTTCACCGTCCAGGCCGCCTACACCGCGGACCCCACCCAGGTCAGGCACCGCGACGACGCCATCTCGGACTACGGCTGGATCCCGACGCCGGACGGCACCGTGCTGTACCCGCAGCCGAACGGCGCGAAGATGGTCTTCCCGGCCGACGACCACCCCAGCCTGCGGGCGCCGTTCACGTTCCGCGTCACCACCCCGCCGGGCCTGGAGGCCGTGGCCAACGGCCGGCTCGCCGACCGCACCACGGCCGCGGGCGGCCGGGTCCGCTGGACATACGAGTCCGGGCAGCCCGTCACCCCGCAGTACGTCCAACTGGCGATCGGCCAGTTCACCTTCGTGGACCGCACGGGGCCGCACGGGCTGCCGATCCGCGATGCGGTCCCGGACGCGCTCGCCGCCCCCACCGAGCGGTACCTGAAGCTGACGCCCGACCACGTCGCCTGGCTGGAGCAGCGGCTCGGGCCCTACCCCTTCGACCGCTACGGCGTCCTGGTCGGCGACACCGACCTCGGTGTCGCCCTGGAGACCCAGGGCCTCGCGCTGATCCCGAGGGCCGACCTGCTGGGCACCCGGGTCAACGCCGAGGCCAACATGGTGCACGAGCTGACCCACCAGTGGCTCGGCGTCAGCGTCGCCCTGAAGAGCTGGTCCGACCTGTGGCTGAGCGAGGGGCACGCGCGCTACTACGAGCGCCTCCACTCCGAGGCGCACGGCGGCGACAGCCTCGCGACGGCCATGCGGCAGGCGTACCGCCGGCACGACCAGTGGCGCCACGACGCCGGCGCCCCGGCCGAGCCCACGGAGCCCGACCTCTTCAGGAAGATGCGCTACGACGGCTCGGCCCTGGTCCTGTACGCCCTGCGCGAGAAGGTCGGGGACACCGCGTTCGAGCGGATCGAGCGGGCGTGGTCCACCCGCTGCCGCGGCCGGGCGGCGGGCACGCAGGACTTCGTCGACCTGGTGTCGCAGGTGTCGGGGCAGGACCTGTCGGAGTTCCTGCACCCCTGGCTGCACGGCCCGACGACCCCGCCGATGCCGGGCCACCCGGACTGGGTGGTGGATCCGGTCGCCGAGTGACTCCCCGGCCGGCGGCCCCCTGCCGGGGCACCCAGGGGCCGGCCGCGCCGGCCGGCCCGCGGCCCGGCCGCGGTGCGCTGCTAGGCGCCCGCCCCCCGCGCCCCGTGGCCGAAGAGCGCCGCGAGCTGGGCCGTGCCGCTGCGCGGCGAGGTGAGCACGGGCACGCCCAGGGCGCCGGGCGGCAGGGTGCCCACGGCGGCGGCCATGGATGCCTGCGCGAGCACCAGGACGTCGATCTCCGCGGCCAGCCGCCGGGCCTCGGCGGCGATCAGCTCGTCGTGCCGCTCCGGCCGCCCGGCGCGCCGTGCCTCGTGGGCGCCCTCGCAGGTGGAGACCGTGAGGGTGACGTCGGCCCCGAGCCCGTCCGCCTGACGGCGGATCAGATCAGCGGTGGGCTCCAGGGTGGAGGCGAGCGTGGCGAGCACGCCGACGCGGGCGCCGGTGCGCACCGCCTCCGCCGCCATGGGCGCATCGACCCTGAGCACCGGGACGGCCACCAGGGGGCGTATCCGCTCGGCCGCGGGCCCGATGGAGGAGCAGGTGACGAGGACGGCGCGGGCACCGGCCGCCTCGGCCTCCCGGATGTGCGAGGCGAGCCGGGCGGTGGTGCGCGGCAGCGGCCCGTGGGCGATCGTGTCGGCGAGCAGGCTCTCGTCCACCATGTGGTAGGCGGACACCTGCGGCGCCTCCTCGCGGAGCAGGGGGTCGAAGACCGCGGGCAGTGCCACCACGGTGTGCAGCAGGCACACGCGCGGGGCGCCGCCGCCCGCCCCGAGGGGCCCGGTGCGGGTGCTGCCGCTCGCCCCGCTCACGCCGTGCCTCCGGCCCGCCCGGCGGCCGTCCCGTCCCACCAGGGCCTGCCGTACCGGTCGACGGTGTCGGCGAGGTGCCCGAGCCGGTCCGCGCAGGGGCCGCGCAGATCGGCGCGGACGTCGGGGGCGCCGAGGGCGCCGGTCCACAGCGCGCGGCCCGCGAGGAAGCCGGAGGCCCCGGCACGGCACGCCGCCTCGACCGCCTTGGGGAAGTCGGCGGGCTCGACCCCCTGCGAGAGCACCACCCACGGCACGTCCACCACCGCGTCGATCCGGGCGGCCCGGGCGGCGAGGTCGCCCACCGTGCCGACCCCGCGGGAGGGCACCTGGCACTTGTACAGCGAGGGGCGCAACGGGGCCAGTTCCCTCGCGGCCTCCACGATGGCGCCGTCCAGGTCGAAGCCGGCGCTCTCCTCCTCGGGGGCGGGCCGTGCCACCGGCTCCAGGACCGAGGCGAGCCCCGCCGACCGGCACATCTCCACGAACCGGGCGGCCAGCTCCGTCCGCTCCTCGCGGTGCCGGTCCCGCCGCCAGATCACCAGCAGCTTCAGTCCCCTGACGCCCTCGGCGGCGAGGGCCGCGGGGTCCACCGCCGTGTCGAGCGCGGTGTCGGTGACCGGGCCGCCGGGCTCCTGGGTGAGCACGTCGACGGCGAGGACGGGAGCGCAGGTGGCGGGCAGCAGGCGGCGGTCCATCAGCTCGCGGAAGCCGTAGTGCCCGTCGATCAGCAGCGCGGAGGCCGCCGGGCCCAGAGCGGCCGCGACGGCCAGCTTGAAGTCCGTCATCCGGGCGTCGGTGATGGCCGCGCGGGGCTCGCCCGCGTGCTCGGCCATCAGGGTGCGCAGGGAGTCGCGCTGGTCCATGGCGACCATGGCGAAGGTCCCGGTGGGCCGGGCCAGGGCCGCGACGGGTGCCACGGGAGCGGTGGGGGTGAGCGGCTGGACGGTGCTCAAGGTGTCCTCCGGTCGGGACGGGGGGTGGGTGCGGATGTGCCGGCCGGGGCGGGGACGGGCCGCTGCACGGCCGGCAGGAAGGTGTCGCGGTACACGGCCGCGTAGCCGGCCGCGTCCTCGTCGGGGCCCGGCCGCTGGGGGGCCGTGGGCAGCGGTGGCGGTGCGGGCAGGCCCGCGGCGCCGGCCGCGAGAAGGGCCGCGCCGACGGCGGGCGCACGGTGCTCGGCGAGCACACTGGGCGGCCAGGGGCTGACCGCGGCCCTGACCCGCGGCCAGCGCGGAAGGGCGACCGGGCCGCCGAGCAGCAGCACCCCGCGCGGCGGCGCACCGGTCAGCGCGGCCTGCGCCTCCGCCATCCAGCGCGCCTGGTACGCGGTGGCCTCCACGACGGCCAGGGCCAGCCGTGCGGGCCCGTCGCCGGGGCCGAGGCCGTGCAGGGCCAGTCTCCTGTGCGGATCGGGTGCCGGGGCGGTACGGCCGGTGAGGTAGGGCTCGACCACCAGGCCGCTCGGCCCCGGGCCCGCAGCCTCCAGCAGCGCGCCGAACCGCTGGTGCCGTTCGCCGCCCGGCGGCAGTCCGAGCAGGTCGGCGCACCAGTCGACGAGGGCGCCGCAGTTGCCCGTACCGGCCATCAGGTACCAGTGCCGGCCGTCCACGTGGCGCCCGTACCCCATGCCCTGGGCGAGCGCCCCGGCCGGGTCCGGCGGCGCCTCGGCCAGGGTGAACACGGCCTCCGCGGTGCCCATCGAGTCGGCGAGGTCGCCGGTGCTGCGCGCGCCCGCCGCCCAGGCTCCGACGAGGTGGTCGTGCCCGGCGACCACGACCGGGGTGCCGGGGCGCAACCCCGGCACCCGCGCGGCGGCCCCCGCAGTGACCCGGCCGACCGGCTCGCCCGGCCGGCGCACCGCGGGCAGTTGTTCCGCGGTCAGCCCCGCGAGGGCGAGGAGGTCGGGGTCCCAGCGGCGCCGATGGACGTCGAAGCCCATGGTCCGCTGGGCGAAGGTGGCGTCGGTGGCGGCGACGCCGGTGAGGGCGTGGGCGAGGAGGTCGGCGGCACCGGACCAGACGGCCGTCCGGCGCAGCACCTCCGGGTGGTCCTCCCTCAGCCAGCACCACTTGGCGAGCGGGGCCTTGGCCGACGGGCGTACGCCGGTGGCGGCGTGCAGAGGGGCCGCGCCGAGCGTGCGGACCAGCCGGGCCGCCTGGCCGGCGCCCCGCGGGTCGGACCAGGCGAGGAGGGGGCCGGTGGGGCGTCCTTCCCGGTCCAGCGGCACACCGGTCTCGGCCATGCCGGTCAGGCCGATCGCGACCGGGGGGCGGCCGGCGGTGCCGACCGCCTCGGCGAGCGCGTCCAGGGCCGTCGCCACCAGCGCGTCCGCGTCGTCCTCGCCGAGCGGCGTGGGGCGCACGGCGGCACCCAGCACACTGCCGTCCACCCCGCACACCACGGCCTTGACACGGGTCGAGCCCAGGTCCAGACCGGCCAGCGGCGGCCCGCCGGACGCCGTGGGCCCGGATGCCGTGGGCCCGAGCGCCGTGCGGCCGGACGCCGTGGGCCCGGGCGCCGGCGGAGTGAGGGGAAGGCCGCGCTCGGCGGCGCCTTCACCGGAGTTCGTCACAGCGGTCATCTCCTCAACTCCCCTTCGGCGGGGCGAAGCCGCTTGTCCGCCCGGCACGGGAGCAGCGGGTGCCGGGCGGCCGCGGGCACCGCGTACAGGATCGGGCATGCGGCGGGCCGCCGGGGTGCTCGTGCGCAGCGGCGGCGAGCCGGCCTGGACGGCCGCGGGGCGGCGGCCGGCGCAGCGGTGCGGCTGCCGCGGAGAACACTCGGCCGGGCGCACACGGCCGCTGCGCCCGCTCACGCCCACGCGGTCCCTGCCTCCGCTCACGCCCACGCGGCCCCTGCCTCCGCTCACGCCCACGCAGCCCCTGCCTCCGCTCACGCCCACGCGGCCCCTGCGCCCGGTGAGGCGCGCGCCCCGGTACGGGGTGAGGCGCGCGCGGTTCCGGTCCACGCCCGGCAGCAGACGTCCTCGACGCCTCCTCACGTGCCGGTCCCCCCGTCGCCGCTCGCCACCGGTGGCCGGGGCGCGGCCGCCGGGACGGCGCCGCTCGCCGCGGCGCGCGCGTACCAGTGCCCGCTGTCCTTCACGGTGCGGCGCTGGGTGGCGCGGTCGACGTGCACGAGGCCGAAGCGGGGGCGGTAGCCCATGGCCCACTCGAAGTTGTCCACGAGCGACCAGTGGAAGTAGCCCTCCACGGGTGCGCCGCCTTCGATGGCGCGGTGCACGGCGGCGAGGTGGGCGTGCAGGAACGCGGTGCGCCGTGCGTCGTGCACGGCACCGTCCGCGCCGGGGCCGTCGTCGAAGACCGCGCCGTTCTCGGTGACCAGCAGCGGCACACCGGGGTGGTCGCGGTGCAGGCGCAGCAGCAGGGCGGTGAGGTCGTCCGGCACGATCTCCCAGTCCAGGTCGGTGCGCGGCACGCCGGGCCGGCCGGGTTCGACCTTCCAGGGCCAGGGGCCGTCACCGGTTGCGGCGCCGACGATCCGGCGGGTGTAGTAGTTGACGCCGATGAAGTCGCTGCCGGTGGCGATGGCCTCCAGGTCGCCGGCCCGCACGAAGTCCAGGGGGCCCGCGGCGCGTTCCCAGTGGGCCCGCATGTCCTCGGGGTAGCCGCGGCCGTGCACCGGGTCGAGGAACCAGCGGTTCACATAGCCGTCCGAGGCGTGCGCGGCGGCCAGGTCGGCCGGGTCGTCGGAGGCCGGGGTGTGCGGGAAGAGGCTGTAGGCGATGCCCGCCCTGGCGTCCTCGCGCCCGGTGGCGCGCAGCGCCGCGGCGGCCAGGCCGTGTCCGAGCAGCAGGTGGTGCATGGCGCGGACGCTGCCCGCGAGGTCCTGCTCCCCGGGGGCGTGCAGGCCGAGCTGGTGGCCGAGGACGCCGGCGATCCACGGCTCGTTGACGGTGACCCAGTCGCGCACCCGGTCGCCGAACGCGTCGAAGCAGACGGCGGCGTAGTCGGCGAAGCGGGCGGCGGTGTCCCGTGCGCGCCAGCCGCCGCGGTCCTGGAGCGGTTGCGGCAGGTCCCAGTGGTAGAGGGTGACCAGCGGGGTGATGCCGCGCTCCAGCAGCGCGTCCAGCACACGGTCGTAGTGGTCGAGGCCGCGCCGTTCGACGGCTCCGGTGCCGTCCGGGACGATCCGGGGCCACGCCAGTGAGAAGCGGTGGGCGTTGAGGTGGAGCGAGGCCATCAGGGCGGCGTCCTCGGCGAAGCGCCGGTACTGGTCGCAGGCGACCTCGCCCGAGTCCCCCCTCTCGACGGCGCCCGGCACCGTGCAGAACCGGTCCCAGATCGACTCGCCCCGCCCGTCGGCGCCCACTGCTCCCTCCACCTGGTAGGCGGAGGTGGAGGTGCCCCAGCCGAATCCGGCCGGGAAGCGCAGCGGGGCCGGACCGGGGGTCGGCACGGCGCTCGGGGCGGCGCCTGGTGCGCTCCGGGCGGGCTCGGGTGCGCTCAGGTGCGTCACGGCGACTCCTTGAACTCGGGCAGGTCACGGGCGGTTTCGCAGGCGTACAGCAGCACCCCGGCCGACCAGGCGTGGGACAGGGTGAGCAGCATGCCCTTCGCCTGGAAGCAGTCGGTCTGGTAGAAGCGCTCGCTGACCATGCCCCGGTAGGCGTTGAAGTCGCCGTCCGCGCGGGCCACGAACTGCCGGAAGCAGTCCAGGTTCTCCCGGGCCGACGCCAGGTAGTACGGGTCGCCGAGGTGGCGGGCCAGGCGCACCGTCTCGGGCAGGCAGATCAGTCCGAAGGCGTGCAGGTGCTGGTTGGACGGCGACGCCTGGTCGCCGCCGCGGGTGCGGAAGCCGTAGCGGCCCAGCAGGGTGTGCGGCGCGAACGAGACGTCGTAGGTGTAGCGGAAGGTGAGGGTCCAGTCGGCCGCCCTGCGGGCCAGGTCCAGCCAGCGCGGTTCGTTCGGGTCGGCCTCGTGCAGCAGGGTGTAGGCGATGATCGCGTTGTAGCCGTCCTCGGACGTGGGCGCGAGCGAGACGTCCTCGGGCGCGCCGCACAGGAACTCGTCGTGCACGTCGCCGGCGTAGGCGGCGCCGGCGCGGCGGGCCGCCTCCAGCAGGTCCGGCTCGCCGAACTCGGCGGCGGCCTCGGCAAGCGGCGCGATCCAGGCGAGCCCGGCCGCGCCCCGGTGCCCGAGTGCGGCTCCGGTCGTGCTGTGGTGGGCGGCCGCCGGGCGGCCGTCGGCGCGCTGGCCTGCGCGGGCCACGGCGAGGTTGGCGCGTACGGCGCGCTCCCATTCCGGGTGGTCCCGGCCGCGGGCGCGTTCGGCGCGCAGCGCCCGCAGCAGGAACAGGGTGGCATCGCCGAGGGTTCTGGCGTGCAGCCGGTGCGGATCGGGCGTCCAGCCCGCGTTCCATCCGTTCGTGGCTCCCCACTGCCCCCAGAACGTGCCGCAGGGCGCGCGGTTGCCCGCGATGTGGTCGAGCACCCCGGCGGCGGCGTCCGCCAGCTCCGCGCTGCGGGTGCGGCGGGCGTGCAGCAGCATTGCGTGCGCGTACGGCGTGCCGCTGACCCAGGAGACGTGCATGGCCTGCCTGTCGCCGCGTTCGCCGAGCGCCTCGCGGTCGAACGCGGCGGTCTCCAGCAGCACCGGAGGGTTCGGCCGGTAGTGCCAGCGGTGCAGTCCGTACGCGGCGAGCTCGGCGGCCTCGTCGAGGCCGACCCAAGCGGCCGGGCGGTCGGCTGCCGGTGTGCGCTGGTGCAGGGCGCGCAGTACGGGCGCGTAGGCGTGCGGGTCGGCGTCCAGGAGGTGCACGGTGAAGCGCAGGGTGTGCTCCGCGCCCGGCTGCCAGACATGCAGGGGTGCCTCGGGCGGCCGGGGGGTGGCGGAGCCGTAGTAGCTGATGGGCTCCTCGCGGTAGGGGGCGTGCAGGCGCAGGGCGGGACGGCCGCCGGGCAGCAGCGCGAAGCCCACGCCCTGCCGGCCCAGCTCGCCCTCCTGCGCCAGCGAGAGCGCGGCCCCGCCGCGCGGGTCGCGGGCGAACACGGCCGGGGTGGCGCAGCGGTCGGCGCGGAAGGCCCAGGCGTCGGCGACCATGCCGTCCGGGTCATGGCTGCCCGCCTCGTAGCGGGGGTAGACCCGCTCGCACTCCGGCAGCCGGTTGGGGCCGTAGAAGACCCCGGGGACCAGCCAGCCGGGGTCCTGGGCGGCGCCGAGCCGCAGTTCGACGCGGAGCCCGGCGGCCGCGGCCGGCGCCGCGGTGCGCCGCACGGTGAGCACGGCCTCCCTGCGCGCCGCGCCCGAGGCCAGGTCCACCTCGGCGGGGCCGAGGGCCAGCCGGGCCGTGAACCCGCCGGCGGCACCGCGCAGTTCCAGGCCGCCGTCCGGCCGCCGCTCGTGCCCGGCCACCGGCACCTCCCAGGTGCCGTGCTCGCCGAGCACCGCGACGACGTACGGCAGCAGCGCCTCACCGGCGGCCGGATCGCGCAGCGGCGCACCGGTGTCGGGGGTCCTGGCGGACGGCAGGGCCGTCCGCGGGCGGTCAGCGCAGTTCCCGGGCACGGACGTTCCATCCTTCCAGGCGTACGGTGCGCTCCCCGCCGGGCGCGGCGCACCAGTCGACGGGGACGCGGACGGCCTCGCCGGGGAGCAGGTCGAGCATGTTGTCGCCGAAGACGGCCCAGCCGGGCGCCTCGTAGGGCCGGCCGTCCGTCAGGTACAGGCCGAGCGCGGCGGGGCCGCCGGTATGCCGCAGGAGCACCGCGCCGAGGCCGGGCTCCGTGACGGCCTCGACCCGGGCCGCGGCCAGGTCGAACAGCGGCGCCAGGTCGGCGGTGGTGCTGTGCACGTAGCGGTTGCCCGCGAGCGGTGTGCCGTCCGGGCCGCGCAGCACGAGGTCGAGCAGCATGAGGTGGTCGGACGGTGCCGGCAGGGGCACCCGCCATGCCCCGGCGCGGGCCGCGGGCACGCTGCCGTGCGGCCCCGGCGCGGCCGGCGGCCCCGCGGCCAGGGTGTGCTCGGCGAACGGCTCGCCGTCCGTGCCGAGCAGGCGCCCCGTGACGGTGGCTCCCGCGGGCGTGCCGTCCTGCCGCCAGGACCACAGCTCGGCGCTGAACGCCTCGTGGCCGGCCCATGCCTGGGTGGCGAAGCGCGCGCAGACGTGGCACGGCCGGTAGGCGCGCCGCACCCCGTGGTAAGCAGGCTTGGGGTCGCCGCGGTGGTCGACGGCGCTGGTGCACCATGCGTTGGGGAAGGGCTCGTCGAACTGCCAGGGGAGGGTGCCGCTGCTGCGCGGCGCGCGGCGCAGGTTCGCCTCCACTGCGTAGCGCAGCCCGTCGTACTGGAGTTGCTGGCTGGCGCGGCGCACTGCGTCCGGGTCCATGGGATCGGCCCGGCCGCCGAAGGCCGCGCTGACCAGCGCCGTGTTGTTCCACCAGGCGCCCAGGTGCTCCAGGACCTGGTTGTCGCGGCCGGTGGGGCGGCGGTCGGCGGGCGGCACGACGGCCTCCCAGGTCCGTGCGTTGGCCATCCCCTCGACGCCGAACTCGCTGTGCAGCAGGCAGGTCGCCGTGTCGTAGAGCCGCTGCTGGGCGCCGTGCCCCTGGTGCTCCCAGGGCCCGTGCACGTCGTGCTGGGCGTCGGGGGCGGCGGCGACGAGATCGGCGCGGTTGAGGAACGCGGGGCCCGACGGGGAGCCGGGCAGCCAGCAGCGGTCCGGGTCGAGTTCGGCCACCGCGGACGCCAGTGCCCTGATCACGGGCGCGTCGGACTCGGCCAGCGGGCGGGCCGCGGCCGTGTCGTGGAGTTCGTTTCCGGGACCCCACACCGCGAGCGAGGGATGGTGGCGCAGGGCGGGGACGATGGCGCGGGCCTCCCGTGACAGGAGGGCGACGTACTCGGGGTCGGCGGCCGGGACGCTGTCGATGCCGGAGCTGGAGAGCGCGAACTCCTGCCAGACCAGCAGGCCGAGCCGGTCGCAGGTGCGGTAGAAGTCCTCGCTCTCGATCAGACCGCCGCCCCACACCCGCAGCAGGTTGACGCCCGCGTCGGCGGCGAGCCGGAGCAGGTGCGCGAGGAGCGCCGGACGCGGCACGCCGTGCCGGGCGTCCATCGGCACCCAGTTCCAGCCCTTGGCGTAGAGCCTGCGGCCGCCCACGCTCAGGGTGTACGGCAGTGCGCCCTCGGGGCCGCCCGGGTTGCGGACCAGTGCCACGCGCCGGAAGCCGGTCTCGTACCGCCTGGCGCCCGCCCTCCGTCCGGCCGCGTCCGCCAGGGCGACCTCGACCGTGTAGAGCGGCTGGTCGCCGTGGCCGCGCGGCCACCAGAGCCGGGGCCGGTGCACGGTGAGGTCGAGCGCGGCGGCGGTGGCGCCGGCCGCGATGTCCGCCTCGCCCGTGGCGATAACGCGGCCGCCGCCGGGGGACCGCACCTCGGCGCGCAGGGTGCCGGGCGCCGCGGCGGTGACGGTGGCCTCGACCCGGACGCGTCCGGTGGCACCGTCCTCGTCAGGCAGTGCGCCGACGGTGGCGGCCACGAGCCGCAGCGGGCCTGCGAGCTCCAGCGTGACGGGCTTCCAGATGCCCTGGTGGACCATGCGCGGGCAGAAGTCCCAGCCGTAGGTCATCCGGCTCTTGTGCACCCGCACCCGGTCGGTGCGGCCGACCTGGGGCTCGCCGGGCGGAGCGGGGTGCACGGCCACGGCGAGCAGGTGGCTGCCGCCGTCCGCGAGCACATCGGTCACATCGACCTCGAAGGGCACGAACATGCCCGTGTGCCGGGCGACCTCGGCGCCGTCGACCAGCACGGTCGCCTCGTGGTCGACGCCCTCGAAGCGCAGCACCGCCCGCTGTCCCGGCGCCGGCGCCGGCGTCGTGAGCTGCCTGCGGTACAGCCAGGTGCGCTGCGGCACCCACTCGGCGGCCAGCGAGTTCGTGCCCCGGCAGGGATCGGGTACCTGCCCGGCGCGGTGCAGGTCGTCCAGGACGGTGCCGGGCACCCGGGCGGGCAGCCAGCCGGGTTCGCCGGCCGGCCTGCCGGGTCCGCACAGCCACCGCCAGGTGTCACCGAGGCAGCCGCGCACCTGCCATCCGCCGTCCAGCGGCAGCACGGCGGATTCCGGGGCGGGCTCCGGCCGCGTGGCGGCCGGCACCGGACCGTGGGGCGTCATACGGCCCCGTTCGCCCGCGCCCGGCCCGGGGCGCCGTCCGCATCTCCCGCGCCGTCCGCACCTCCCGCGCCGGCCGCGCCCGCCGCACCCGCACCGTCCTCGGCACCTGCGCGTTCCAGCAGGTCGGTCGCGGTGACCGGGCGCTGCGGGTCCCGCGGCACCCGGTAGGTCCTGATCTGGCAGGGCCCGAAGTCGTCCTCGATCACCCGGTCGCCGAGCAGCGGCAGGGCGATACGGGCGTGCGCGGGACGGCCCGCGGACTCGTAGGCGCGTACCACCACGTCGCCCGTGCCGTCCTCGTCGCCCTTGAGTACGGTGACCAGCACGCTGGAGCCGCCGTCGTCCGCGAAGGCGGCGCGCTGCGCGAGCGGGCCGGTGTGGAAGGTCTCCAGCAGTGCGAACGCGGGCTGGTTGAGCTCGGCGGCACGGCGGACCGGGTCGGCCGCGCGCCAGTCGCCGCCGTGCGGGATCAGCAGCAGGCGGAAGTCCTGGCGGCCCTGGTCGAGATGGTCGTGGACGCCGTCCGGGTCGAGCCGGTGCGGCTCGTGCCAGGCGTAGACGGGGCTGCGCAGCGCGGTGACCCCGATCTCACCGCCCGTCACGTCGTGTCCGTACTTGCCGTCGTTGGCGACGACCAGGCCGGCGGGCCGCCCGTCCGGCAGGGTGCCGGTGACGTCCACCCAGGCCTGTGCGGGCTCCTCGGTGCCGTCGGGCGTGCGCTCCAGGTGGCCGTAGGGGATCTCGTGGGTGGCGGTGACGTCCGCGAGCGCGGTGGGGAAGCGCAGTTTGAGGAGTTTCAGCCGCTCGTGCCAGTCGACGGTGGTGCGCACCTCGACCTGGCGGGAGCCGGCGGACAGCAGCAGCTCCTCGACCAGGGTGGAGCCCTCGTAGGTGCTCTCGATGCGCAGGGCCGCCCGGACCGGCCCCTGCTCGGTGATCCGCACCCGGCGGCAGCGGAAGGCACCGGCGGCCTTGTCGTAGGCGCGCACGCGGTGGCCCCAGGTGTCCGAGGGGTCGTCGATGACGACGGCGTGCGGGCCCGGCAGGTCGGGGAGCAGTTCGGTGCCCGCGTCCTTGTCGTGCAGCGAGCTGAGCCAGCCCGTCGCCGGATCGACGGTGAGCCTGAGGTGGGCGTTCTCCAGGGTGGTGCCGGTGGCCGTGACGGCTGCGGGGCCGGCGGGGGCGTCCCCGCCGGGCAGCAGGTGGTACACGCGGTGGCCGAGCGGCGGTACCGAGGCGCGGAAGGCGACCCGGCCGCGGCTGCCGTTCATCGCCGCCTCGGAGCGTATCCGCTGGAGCGGTACGCCGGTGCCCTCGTCGTCGGCGAGCCGGGCCCCGGCCGCGCGGGCGAACTCGGCCTCCACGTCGGCCTCCAGCCGCCACGGGTGCGGGTTGAAGACGACCAGCGGCACGGTGTCGTCGCGCAGCGGGATGTCGATGCGGCGGGCCACCGCCTGCACGGAGCGGTTGAGGACCTCGGCGGCGATCGAGCGGGCCCGGCCGTAGTCGTCGCGGGCGTCCTCGTACGCGGAGCGGATGGAGGTGCCGGCGAGGATGTCGTGGAACTGGTTGAACAGCACCAGCTTCCACGCCTCCGTCAGCGCCTGGAGCGGGTAGTCCTCGCCCGTCACGGCGCGGGCGACGACGGCCCACTTCTCGGCGCGCTGGAGTTCGTTCTCGGCGCGCCTGTTCCACCGTTTGACGCCGGAGTGCGCGGAGTAGCAGCCCGGGCCGTGGTGCTGGAGTTCGCCGGTGTGCACGGGGATGTCGTCGCGGTCCTGGACGCGGTCGAAGAAGGCCCGCGGGTGGCTGAAGGTGAGCCGGGGCAGGCCCCCGAGTGCGTCGAGCCGGCGGACACTGTCCAGGTTGGCCCTGGTCGGGCCGCCGCCGTGGTTGCCGACGCCGTAGAAGACCATCAGCTCGGGCTCGGTGTTCGGCAGGACGGCGAGCGCCTTGTCGAGATGGCCGCCGATGTCCTGGCCGGGGCTGCAGTACTCGTGGGGCAGCCGGTAGGCGAGGACGCGGGAGCCGTCCGGGGCCTGCCAGTGGAAGAACTGGCCGGGCAGCGCCTGCTCGTGGGGGCCCGGCCGCAGGAAGACGTACGCGTCGATGCCGGACTTGCGCAGTAGCTGCGGCAGCATCGCGTTGTGGCCGAACGGGTCGAGGTTGGAGCCGACGGTGGCGAGGGCGCCGAACCGCTGGAGCAGGTAGCGCTGTCCGTACAGGGCCTGGCGGACGAAGGACTCCCCGGAGGGGATGTTGCAGTCCGGCTCGATCCACCAGCCGCCCACGATCTGCCAGCGGCCCTCGGCCACCCGCTCGCGTATGGTGGCGAACAGGTCCGCATCGTGCCGTTCTATCCACTCCAGGTACATCACGGAGTCGCAGGTGAACACGGCGTCGGGGTACTCCTCCAGGCGGTCGGCGGCGGACCGGAAGGTGGCCCGCACCTCCTGCAGGCCCTCGGGCCAGCGCCACAGCCACACCGGGTCGATGTGGGCGTTGCCCACCAGGTGCAGGGTGCGTTCGCGGGAGCTGGGGTTGCGGTGGATCCGGCGCGGGCTCGCGGGTTCGGGCTGGGGCACGGTGCTCACCTGGTTCTCTGACTGCGTCATGGCCGGCTCGGGGCAAGGTCGTGGTCGGTGCCGGCCGCCCAGGCGTCCACCTGCTCGCTGAGCAGGTGGAGCAGCAGCAGGTGCATCTCCTGGATCCGGGCGGTGGCCGTCGCGGGCACCATCAGGACGTGGTCGGCGTACTCGGCGGCGGGCGGCTCCTTGCGGCCGGCCTCCCCGCCGTGCCGGCCGCCGCCGGTGAACAGCACGGTCACCGCGCCCGCCGCGCGGGCCGCGGCCAGGCCCCGCACCACGTTCGGCGAACGGCCCGAGGTGGTGAAGGCCGCGACCATGTCGCCGGGCCTGGCCAGCGCCTGCACTTGTCGGGCGAAGAGGTCCCCGAAGTCGTAGTCGTTGGCGATGCAGCTCACCACCGACGGGTCGGTGGTCAGCGAGACCGCGGCCAGCGGGCGGCGCTCGCGCAGGTAGCGGCCGACCAGTTCGGCGGCCAGGTGCTGGGCGTCCGCGGCGCTGCCGCCGTTGCCGAAGGTGTAGAGGCGGCCGTCGCCCGAGTAGACCCCGATCAGGTCCTTGGCGACCCGGTCCAGGGCGGGCAGCAGGCCCCGGGTGCCTTCCACCGCCCTCAGGTGGTCGGCGAGCTGGCGGGTGAGGACGTCGTGCATGGTGCGTGGGCTCCCAGTGGTGTGGTGGTGCGCAGGGGTCATGAGCGGGGCAGCCGTTCGAGGCCGACGGCGGCGGCGCCGAGCACCCCGGCCGTGTCGCCGCCTGCTGCCCTGACGATCCGGGCGGTGCGTGCCGCGGGGCCCATGGCCTGGGCGGCGACCAGCCGCCGTACCGGGCCGAGCAGCCGTTCACCGGAGCGGGTGACGCCGCCGCCGAGCACCACCATCTCCGGTTCGAAGAGGTTGACGAGCGAGGTCAGCCCGCTGCCGAGGGCTTCGACGGTCTCCGCCCACACCCGCGCCGCGAGCGGGTCGCCCTGCCGGGCGGCCGCGTCGACGTCGGCGGCGGTGAGCGGCTGGTGGGCGGCGAGCACACCGGCCGTGCCCGAGGCCCGTGCCTCGGCGAGGGCCTCCTCGGCGCGTTCGGCGATCGACGTGCCGGACGCGTACGCCTCCAGGCAGCCGCGCCGTCCGCAGCCCTTGCAGACGCGGCCGTCGGAGCGGACGGTGATGTGTCCCGGCTCGCCACCGTTGCCGGCGCCGCCTCGGAAGGTGCGTCCGTCCAGCACCAGGCCGCCGCCGATGCCGGTGGACACCGTCAGGTACAGCAGGTGGCGCACACCGCGTCCCGCGCCGAAACGCCACTCGCCGGCCGCGCCCGCGGTGCCGTCGTTGTCCAGCACCGCGGGCACGCCGTACCGCTCACGGGCCAGGTCGGTGATCGGGATCTGCGTCCAGCCGGGCAGGTGCGGCGGAGCGATCAGGACCCCCGCGTACGGGTCGAGCGGCCCGCCGCAGCCGATGCCGGTGCCCAGTAGCCGGCCGATCGGCACGTCGGCGTCCGCGAGGACCTTCTCGCCGAGTTCGAAGAGCCGCCCGAGTGCGGCCTCGGGGCCTTCGCGGGCACCGGTCGGGCAGCTTGCGAAGGACAGCAGGGTGCCGTCCTCGGCCACCGCTCCCGCGGCCAGTTTGGTGCCGCCGATGTCCAGGGCGAGCACGGCCTGCCTGGCCGCGTCCCCCTCGCCGCCGGCCCTGTGGTGGTGCGTCATTCAGCCCTTCCGTCCTGTGGTGGCGATGCCGGAGACGAAGTGCCGCTGGCCCAGGAAGAAGATGATGATCATGGGCAGGGTGACGACGACGCTCGCGGCGCACACGATCTCCCACTCCATCTCACCCCCGTCGCCGAACTGGTCGAGCACGGCCTTGAGACCGCGCGGCACGGTGTAGAGGGCGGGGTCGCGCAGGTAGATCAGCGGCCGCACCAGGTCGGTCCAGGCGGCCTGCACCTCGAAGACGAAGGTGACCACCAGGGCGGGGCGGCACAGCGGGACCGCTATCCGCCAGAACATCCCGAAGTAGCCGGCGCCGTCGATCCGGGCCGCCTCGAAGAGCTCACGCGGCAGTCCGAGGAAGAACTGCCTGAGCAGGAAGATGTAGAAGGCGCTGCCGAACAGGTTGGGCGCCCACAGCGGCACCTGGCTGCTGGCCAGGTGGAGCCAGTTCCAGACCAGGTACTGCGGGACCATGGTGACCACGGCGGGCAGCATCATGGTGGCGATGACGAGGCCGAAGAGGAGGTTCCGCCCCGGGAAGCGGAAGTACGCGAACCCGAAGGCCACGATCGCGCTGCTGGCGGTGACGGTCACCGCGGCGGCCAGGGTGACCGCGGCGCTGTTGCCCAGCCAGGTCAGCAGCGGCACCTCGTGCCAGATCCTGCTGTAGTTGCCCCACTGCCAGGACGACGGGAGGAGGGCGTTGTCGAAGACGTGGTCGGACGTCTTCAGGGAGGCGCTCACCAGCCACAGGAACGGGTAGAGGAAGACGACGGTGGCGGCGGTCAGCGCGAGCGGCCGCAGCACCCGCCCGACGGGGCCCTGCCGCCGCCCGCCGGGGCGCGTCCCGCGGTGCCCGGCGCGGCCGCGGGTGCTGCCGGATGCCGCCGGCACCGTGTGCTGCCGTCCGCGGCGGTCCGGGCGGACGGGGGCGAGGCCGGTCATCGGGTGTCTCCCTCGTAGTAGACGAACCGCCTGCTGACCCTGGCCTGGATCAGGGTGATCACCAGGATCACCGCGAAGAGCAGCCAGGACATCGCGGAGGCGTAGCCGAGGTGCATGAACTGGAAGGCCTGCTGGAAGAGGTAGACCACGTAGAACAGGGCGGCCTCGTGGCTGTAGGTCTGCGCGTTCGCGGTGCCGAAGAACGCGGTGTACGCCTCGTCGAAGGTCTGCAGGGAGTAGATGGTGTTCACGACGAGGGTGAAGAACAGCGCGCCGGACATCTGCGGCAGCGTCACGTGCCGGAAGGCCGTCCACCGCCCGGCGCCGTCCAGTTCCGCCGCCTCGTAGAGGTCCTCGGGGACGTTGCGCAGCGCGGCCAGGTAGATCACGACGGTGGCGCCGAGCGACCACAGGGTGGTCAGCACCAGGCCGGGCTTGACCCAGTTGCCGTCCGTGGTCCAGCTCGGGCCGGGGATGCCGAAGCCGCCGAGGACCTTGTTGACGAGCCCGACGTTGCCGTTGAAGAGCAGCAGGAAGAGGATGCCGACGGCGACCTTCGGGGTCATCACCGGCAGGTAGAAGACGGTGCGGAAGAACCCGGACGCCCTTCCCACGCGGTTCAGCAGCATGGCGAGCGCCAGCGACAGCGCCATCAGCAGGGGCACCCTCAGCACGGTGAACGCCAGGGTGTTCAGCAGCGAAGAGGCGACCTGCGGGTCCTCGAAGAGCTGGCGGTAGTTCTCCATGCCGACGCCCCTGGTGGCGCCGATGCCGTCGTAGTCCGTGAACGACAGCACGAGGCTCGCTAGCATCGGGCCCGCGGTGAGGAGGACGAAGCCGACGATCCAGGGTGAGATGAACCCGTAGGCGGCGCGGGTCTCCCGGCGCCGCCAGGATGCCCGCCAGCGGCGGACGCGCTCCTGCCGGCCGGTGCGGAGCGCCCGGGTCGGGCCGTGCCCTCCCCGGGGCCGGGTCGCGGTAGCGGTGCTGCTCACGACCTGCTCACTCCCTTTCCGTGTTGCCGCGGTCCAGGGCGCTCTGGGCTCGCTGCTGCGCCTCGTCCAGGGCCTCCTCGGGGCTCTGCTCGCCGGAGAGCACGTTGTTCACGGCGCTCTGCCACGCCTTGCGGAACTCGGTGCCCGCGGCGTTGGCGGGCACGCTGAACGCGTGGTCCTGGGCGGCGTACAACTGCCGGGCGGCCTCGTCGAAGGCGGCGTTGCCGGTGGGCTTCCAGACCTCGTCGTGGATGCGCCGGTCGGCCACCTTGTTGCCGGTGAAGTCGCCGGTGTACGGGGAGCCGTCCTTGCGGATGTCCCTGGCCTTGGCCCTGGCGGCGGTGACCCAGGTGTCCGGCGAGGTCATCGCGGTGATGAACCGGCATGCTTTCTGCGGGTGCGGGCTGCCCTTGGGGATGACCCAGCTATACCCGGACGTGTAGTCGATGGGCCGGCCCCTGCGGTCGGTGAACGGCCGGGTGTGCAGGTCGACCTTGGGCGAGACGTCGCCGAGCACGCTGACGTACCAGTCCTCCATCGGGTACGCGCCGATCTGGTCGCGGACGATCTGGTTGCCCGCGCCGAACTGGTCGAAGGTGTCGCGCAGCGCCTTGAAGCGGCCCCAGCCCCCCTGGGCGTCGATGAGGCTCACCGCGAAGGACAGCGCCTCGACGGTCCGCGGGTCGTCCAGGTGGGCCGTGCGTCCGTCCCTGCTGAGCAGCAAGCCGCCGTTGGCACGCACCCACAGGGGGAAGAACTCCGGGATCTTCGGGTCGAAGCCGATCCGGGTGAGCTTGCCGTCCTTGCTGCGCACAAGGTCCTTCGCCAGCCGGGACAGGCCCTGCCAGTCGGAGGTGTCGACGTCGGACACCCGGTCCCCGGCCTCCGCCAGCACCTTGCCGTCGATCAGCAGCAGACGGTTGTCGTAGGAGTCGGGCAGGCCGTAGACCGTGCCGTCCAGGGTGGCCTCGTCCATCGCGCTGGCGCGGTACTGGCCCACGTCCACCCTGCGGTCCTTGAGACAGGTGGTGAGCGGGACGATCGCGCCGCGCGCCGCGTAGCCGCCGATCAGCGAGCGGTCCATGACCACCACGTCGGGCGGGTCGCCCGCGGCCACCGCGGAGAGGAACTGCTGCTCGTCGAACGCGCCTTGGTTGACCTGGAGGCGTGTGGTGCCGAGCACCTTGCGCGCCACGTCGACCCGGGCCGTGGCGAGCGTGTCGCCCATGCTGTAGCCCATGGTCGTGAAGGTGCCGGCGCGATCGCCGGACACGACGCCGCCGCAGGCGGTGACCGGTAGCAGGGTGGCGACGGCGGCCACGGCGGCGGCCAGACGGCGTCGCCGCCGCCGTGGATGGAGTGGTGCCGCCATGGAGCTCTCCCTTGAGTGGTGACGGACACGGGGTGGGCGCAGTACTGCGCCGGAACATGCTCAGGCATGCGGAACATGCTGGTGAGCGGCCGGAAGCGGCGATGTCAGGGCCACCGCGACCGACCGCCGATCATGTGGCATCGTTCCCACATGAGAACGTAGCCACATGGTCTGGAGGGGTCAAGACACGGGAGCCGACGGGTTTTTTGGGACCGGGAGGAGGGGCCGCGCGGGCGCTCGGCGGATCTCTGCCGCGGCGCGACGGCCGCACCGCGATGCCCAACGGGCGGCCGGGGGCGGTGAACAAGCGCGCCGTCGATGCCGCACCGGCTGGTGCGGAGCGCGTGGCCGGGGCCCCCCGGGTGGGGTGCGGCGGGGCGGGGCGTGCGCGGGGGAGGCGGTCGAGGCCCCGGACGGCGGGCGGACGGCGCCGCCGCCGTGCGCGGTCGCTTCCGTGCACGGCGGCGGGGACGGGGAGTTCGGGTGGACCGGTTGCGACCGGCCCGCCGGGAACCGGACTGACGGGAACCGGCCCGCCGGGAACCGGACTGCACGCGGATCCGCAGATCGGACCTGGGCCCGGAACCGGGCCCCGGAACCGGGCCGCAGCCCCGGACCCGCCGCCGGACCCGGACCGCCGGATCCCCGGATCCGGCGGACTACCAGGGAAGGATGCCCTCGGCGTCGAAGTAGCCCCCGGTGGGCCCCTCGGGGCCGAGCTGCGCCATGCGGACGATGATCCCGGCGCCCTTCTCGACGGTCCCCGTACCGGTGTTCGCGTTCAGGTCCGTGCTGGTGAAGCCGGGCTCCACCGCGTTGATCCGCATGCCGGGCAGCGCCTTCGCGTACTGCACGGTGAGCATGTTGACCGCGACCTTCGACGCGGGATAGGCAACGCCCCGGTAGGCGTACGCCGGGGTGCCCGGGGTGGTGACCCGGGTCAGCGAGGCAAGGCCGCTGCTGACGTTGACCACGACCGGTGCGGCGGAGCGCAGCAGCAGCGGCAGGAAGGCGTGTGTGACGCGCACCATGCCGAAGACGTTCGTCTCGAACGTCCCGCGCATCACGTCGGCGGTCACCTCCTGCGCACCGACCACCACGCTGCCGTTGCTCATCTCCTGCTGGACGCCCGCGTTGTTGATGAGCACATCCAGTCCTCCGCGGGCCTCGACGGTCCTCACCGCGGCAGCCACGGACGCGTCGTCGGTGACATCGAGCCGTACCGGGTGCGCGCCCAGCCGTTCGGCGGCCCGGCGGCCGCGCTGCGCGTCCCGGCTCGCGAGGTACACGGTGTGGCCCGCGGCGATGAGCCGGCGGACGGTCTCGTAGCCGAGGCCCTTGTTGGCTCCGGTGATCAGTGTGACTGTCATACGGCCACGATGCGGTCCGGTTCGGACGGTCGACCAGGTCTGCGTTCTTCCTGGGACCACCAGTACCAGGAAGAGCGCGGCCGGACGGTGCACAGTGGTGTCATGGCGGGTACGGAGTTCGGGCAGGCGGTGCGGGCCTGGCGCGACCGGGTGTCCCCCGAGGCGGCGGGGCTGCCCTCGGGGGCCCGGCGGCGCGCCGCCGGGCTGCGCCGGGAGGAACTGGCCCTGCTCGCCGGGATCTCCGTCGACTACGTCACCCGCCTCGAACAGGGCAGGGCGGCCAATCCTTCCGACCAGGTCGTCGAGGCCCTGGCCCGGGCGCTTCGCCTGTCCTCGACCGAGCGGGAGCACCTGTTCCACGTCGCCGGGCTGGTGCCGCCGGGGTCGGGCACGGTGCCCGTCCACATCACGCCGGGCGTGCACCGGATGCTGGACAGGCTGGCCGGGACGCCCGTCGCCGTCTCCGACGCGGCGTGGACGCTGCTGCTGGCCAACCCGCTGTACACGGCGCTGATGGGCGAGCGGCACGGCAAGGAGCGCAACGCGGTGTGGCGCACCTTCCTCGGTTCCGGCAGCCGCGTCCGCCACACACCCGAGGCCCGGCGCGCACTGGAGGCCACGCAGGTCGCCGAGTTGCGTGCGGCGGCGAGCCGGTACCCGGCCGACAGGCGGCTGCGGAGCCTGATCGCGGAACTGCGCGCGCGCAGCGAGCGTTTCGCCGTGCTGTGGGATCGTGGTGCCATGGCGCGGCACGAGGTGTCGTGCAAGACCGTCGACCACCCGCGGGTGGGCACCGTCACCCTGGACTGCGACGTGCTGGGTGTCGCGGGCAGCGGTCTGCGCATCATCGTCCACACGGCCGAGCCGGGCACCGAGGACGCCGAACGCCTCGCGCTCCTCGCCGGCCTCGGCACCCGGGCACTGGTCGGATAGCGGCCCGCCCGGCGGCCGCCCGCCGACCGCTGGGCGGGCCCGGCGTCAGGCGCTCACGTCGCTCCCCACGCCCCGTGCGGCGCCGCCTCCCGGCGGGCTGGGGTGCGCGGTCCGTGCCGTGCCGCCCGGCGCGCAGGTGGAGCCGCGGCGGACGAACTCCGGTTGGAGGGTGAGGGTCTGGGCGCGGCCCCGCTCCCCGGCGATCCGCGCGAGGAGGAGGTCGGCGGCCTGCCGGCCCATGTCGTAGACGGGCTGGCGGACGGCCGTGAGGCCCGGTTCCACGATCCGCATCCAGCCGAGGTCGTCGAAGGAGATGACGGAGCAGTCCCTGGGCACGGCGCTGCCGCGGCGCTTGAGCTCCTGCCACACCGCCTCGGCGACGACGTTGTTGGCGGCGAAGACGGCGGTGACGCCGGGGTTGGCGTCGAGGAAGGCGGCCACGTCGGCGCCGGGGTCGGCGGGGCGCAGCCCGAGGTCGAGCACCAGGCGCCTGGAGAGCGGCACTCCCGCGTCGCGGTGGGCGGCCCGGTAGCCCTTGAGGCGGTTGCGGCCGGTGTCCCACATCGTCTCGTCCAGCACCATCGCGATCCTGCGGTGGCCGAGTTCGAGGAGGTGGGCCACCGCGTCACGGGCGCCGCGCTCGCTGTCGATGGTGACCGCGTCGCAGCCACGCGCTCCGGAGCGCCGGTCGACCTCGACCACGGGGGTGCCGTGCTCGACGAGGAGTTCGGTGGCCGCGCGGCCGACCGGCGCGAGCAGCACCCCGGCGGCACGCATGGCGAGGAACGCGCGTGCGCCCTCCAGCGCCTGCGCGTCGCTGCCGTGGTCGTCGACCAGCACCATCTGGTGGCCCGCCGCGGCCAGGGAGCCCTCGACACCCGCGGCGAGCGCGGCGTAGAACTGGTTGCGCAGGTCCGAGACGACGAGACCGACCAGGCCGCTGGAGCGCCCCTTGAGGCTGCGTGCGGAGACGTCGGGCACGTATCCGAGGCGGTCCGCGGCGGCCACCACCCGGGCCTTGATGGCCTCGGCGACATAGCCGTTCCCGGCCAGTGCGCGGGAGGCGGTCGACGCGGACGTGCCGGCTTCCTGCGCCACCTGGCGCAGCGTGACGCGGGTCCGCTTGCCCTTGCCCATCGGGCTCCCTCTTTCCGGCCTTCCTGGACTGTTCCCGGGCCCGCTCACCGCGCGCCGCGGTGCCGTGCCCACTGCGCGCGCAGCGCGGCGTAGTCGCGCTCCTGAAGCGGCTCGCCCGTGCGGTCCAGGTGGGTCGTCACGTACAGCGCGGGGACGCCGAGCTGTTCCTTGACGGCACCGTAGGCACGCCACTGGTCGCGGTCGGGGGCGCACCAGTCGTCGGTGTCGATCAGCAGGTGCGGACAGGACGCCGCAGCGACCGCCGCCCGGTAGCGCATCTGCGGTACGACCGGGGCCCAGGGGTCCGGGTCGTCGAGTCGCAGCATGTCGTTGAGCCGGATCATATCGGTCACGTCGGCGAACGCCGGGTGCGGCGTGTGCGTGACGACCAGAGCGTCCGGCTTCGCCCCCTTCGCCGCTCGGTGGATCGTGGCGAGCTGATCGTACAGGAGGGCAATGCCCCACCGGTGGCCCGCAGTTGACAGTGCATGGCCGGAGGGTGTGTCCGCGGTGAAGTCGATCTTCAGCCCATCGGCGTCCAGGCCGTCCCGGGCGAGCATGCGCGTGATGTTCGCCGCGAGCAGGTCGCGTGCCCGGGGGTGGCCGGGGTCCAGGGCGACGGGGTGTCCGTCGGGAGTGCGCACGCACAGCTCCTGCGGGACCCCCTCGCTCGCCCAGGCCCGCCACCACAGCAGCACCTTCTGTCCGGCCGCGTGCCGCTCGGCGATCCAGCCGCGCAGGTCGGGCCATCTGTCCGCATCCGGTTCCCAGGAACCGTAGACACGCTGCCACTTGTCGTCGATCACCACGGTGCCCGGCACTAGGCCGTGCCCGCCGAGCACCGCGAGATGGCGGTCGTACTCCTCGCGGGTGCTGAACCCTGGTGCGGGGCGGCCGGTGTCCCGGGCGCGCGCCATCTGCGCGCCCCAGCCGCAGAACATCGGCTCCGACCACCAGCCGGGCCTGCCGGCGGCCGGGGCGGCACCCGGGTCGGGGGCCCAGCCGTGCCCGCGCAGCCAGTGGCGGTGGGCGCGCAGCCCCGCGTACGGGTCACCGTGACCGGGCGAGACAAGCACCTCCGGGGTGCGGAAGACGCCGTCCACGCGGGTGTGGGCCTCGTAGTCCAGACGCAGGTGCCAGCCCTGGTCGGAGGGCACGTAGTGGAGCTGGGTGAAGTTCAGGGCGGACACCGGGGCCCCGACGCCCAGCGTGCACCATCCCCCGGGGGCGGCCGCGGCCGGATCGGCGTCGTCCGGCAGCCTGGCACCGGTCAGGGCCAGGCAGAGCGGCGGGGGCGTGAAGAACCAGTGGCCGCGGCCCGGTCTGGCGTCTCCGCAGACCCCGAGCACGGCGCTCTCGCCCGCGCCCCGCAGCAGGCGCCGCGGCGGGCCGGGGCGGGGGGTGAAGAGCGTGGCCCAGTCGTGTCCGCTGGGCCGCAGTCCCGTGCCGCGCCCGCCGAGTGCGGCACGGGTGGCGAAGAGCGCCACGGACTCCAGATCGCCGTGGCCGCGCACCAGCCAACTGGCCTCGGGACCTTCGGCGGTGCAGACGACCCGGGTCTCGGCCTCCCGCCACGCGGTGCTGCGCCTGCGTACGGTCACCACCGGACCGGGGCCCGAGAGGTCCAGGGCGGGCGCTGACAAGGACAGCGTCTCGTCCACCGCGCCGGTGCGGTCGAGGGCGCCCGGCAACTGGAGTTCGAGGTGGTCGACAGCCGCCGACCGCAGGCGGGCCGTGCTGCCGTCCGCCGCGAAGGTGAGCCGGTAGCGGGGTGCGCTGACGGTGACGCTGCCGTCCGCCTCCTGGTGTGCGGTGACCGGCCCTGGCCGCTCCCGCTCCGCGTGCGTCATCGGACGCTCACCAGCGCCTCCGCCTGCTGTCCGAACCGCGTCCCGGCCACGGTCAGCTCGGCGGCCAGCCGCAGCCGCTCCTTCGCCCGCTGCCCGTCGGGCACCTCGACCACGAACTCGGCCCGGCCCTCGGTGTGCCCGGCCAGGGGTAGCCGTACGAGCGGCGGGTGCGCCCGCCAGCCGGGCGGCAGGACGAGGCGCACCTCGGCCGGCTCCGCGCCGGGGAACGGGTTGCGCACGGCGACCTCCATGCGGAGCCTGCCGCCGGCAGCGGCCACGCCGCGGTACGGGAGGATCCGGGCGCCGAAGCCCTCGGCGCCGAAGTCCACCTCGCGGGGCAGCAGCTCCCGGTGCAGCCGGGCCAGTTGCTCGCCCTTGGCCAGCAGCATGTCCAGATAGGCGTCGGTCACCTCGTAGGGGTCCCAGTGGCCGCTGATCATCAGGTCGGGGCGCAGCGCGCGGTAGAGGCGGGCGCTGCGGGTGAAGTCGTCGAGGCGGAAGCGGTTGCGGTACTGGTAGTTGAGGATCTCGGGGCGCAGGCCCGGTTCCCACTCGGTGGTCTGCTGGTCACCGGTGGCGATCATCCGGCGGCCGTCCGCGGTGAAGGAGTAGGCGGCCGCGTAGAGGGTGTGGCCCGGCAGGTCGTGCACGCCGATCTCGTACTCGTGCCAGCGCACCGGGCGGTCCACGGGCAGCTCGCGGTCGACGGGTATCGGGTCGTACCACAGGCACGGCAGGTCCCAGCGCCGCGGGGCGCTGAGGACGGGGGCGATGTGCGCGGGCGACCAGACCTCGGTCCCGTACACCTCGCGCAGCAGGTTGAACCCCGCCACGTGGTCGTCGTGGTAGTGGGTCGGCAGCGCCACCTCCACCCGTGCCACGCCGTGGTCGCGGTGCAGCGCCTCGATGGAGGCGAGCAGCGGGCGGCGGGCGGAGCGGTCCTGGCCGCCGGCGAGGCCGGTGGACAGGTCGTAGCCGAAGTCCAGCAGCAGTGCGCTGCCGTTATCGGACAGCAGCGCGTAGGAGTTGGCCATGGAGGTGGTGTTGCGCAGCAGGTGCGGGGTGACCGCGCGCCAGGGCCGGCGCAGCATGGCCTCGGGGTCCCAGGGTGCGCGGCGGTTCATGTCCAGCAGTTCCGTCAGCCGGGCGCGCAGCCGGGCGACGGCCCGCGGCGGGTCGGTGACCGGGGCGCCGTGCGAGGGCAGCAGCAGCGCGGGCCGGTGGTCGAGGAGTTGCAGGCAGGACAGCACGGTGGCGGCCACGCCCTCGCGTCCGGCGTTCGGGTGGAAGCCGGTGTACGCCCACTGGGTGGCGGCCAGGGACCAGAGCCGGCCCTCGCCGTGCACCAGGTCCCCGACGAAGGCGATGCGCTGCCCGCCGTGCTCGATCAGATAGCTGACGGAGCCGACGGTGTGCCCGGGGGTGGGCAGTGTGTACACGTCCACCGGACCGTACCGGCGGGTGCGGTACTCGGTGGCGGTGCCGGTCACGGGCACCTGGTGGAGCAGCGAGAAGCGGTCCTGGCGTACGTCGTAGTCGTTGTCGATGCGCCGGGTGCGCCAGTGTTCGTCGACGCCGGCGATCAGGTCCTGCTCCACCGGGGGAACCCATATCCGTATCCCGGCGGCCGCGGCACGGGCCAGGCCCTGCACCTGGTCGCGGTGGTGGTGGGTGACCAGCACGTCCGTGACCTCGTCGACCCCGAAGCCGGCGAGGTGGTCGAGGACGTCCCCGCTGCCGAAGTCGACGAGCACGGCCCGGCGGCCGGATCTGACGACGTAGACGTTGCAGGTGTCCCGGAAGAGGAACACATCGCTCCCGACCTGCATGGGCCGCCCCCTGCCAGAGTATGAAATCGATCCCAGGTGGGAACGGTGCCAGGTCGGCGGCGGGATGGTCAAGGGCGGCGGTGGAGAGCGGAGGACGGCGGGCCGGCCGGGGGCGGAGGCGGGCGGTGCGGGGCCGTTGGGCCGGGGCGCATACGCGGGTCGGCCCAACGGGTCGGGGGCCCGGGCCCGCACGATCCGGCCGGAGCCCCGGGGCCGGCACGAGCCGGCCACCGAGCGGCGTGCCGCCCCTGGGGGAACAGGACGTCCTCGAAAATCCGACTCCTGTCCGACCCGTGGCCGACTCCTGTCCGACCCGTGGCCGGCCCGTGCGGCCCCTGTCCCGCCGGGGAGTGCGGCACCGGCGGGCAGGGCGACGTGCCGAGGCCGCCGGCCGGGCGCCGGGCCCGGTCAGGCTCCGCTGCGCGTCGCGCCGCCGTCGACGTGCAGGATCTGACCGGTGACGAAGTCGGCGTCGTCCGAGACCAGGAAGGCGAGCGCGTTGCCGAGGTCCGCGGGGACCGAGGGGCGCTTGATGGTCTGCATGGGCGTCGTGCGGACGAACACCTCCTCGGCGGTGCCCCGTTCGGCCGGGCTCGGCCCGAAAAGCCCTCGGTCGCCACCAGACCGGGCGCGATCGCGTTGACGGTGATGCCGCTCTCGCCCAGTTCGTTGGCGAGCGCCCGGGTCAGCGCATGCACGGTGCCCTTGCTCGTCAGGTACGCGAGGTCGCGGTTCTGCGTCATGGTGATGCCGGAGCCGGTGTTGACGACGCGTCCCCACCCGGCGGCCCGCATCCCCGGTGCGAACGCCCGGGCGAAGAGCAGGACCGCCTCCACGTTGACCGCCTGCACCCTGCGCCACAGCTCGATCGTCACGTGGTCGAGGTCGGTGCAGGGGAAGATGCCGGCGTTGTTGACGAGTATGTCGCAGCGTCCGTACCGGCCGAGGACCGTGTCGACCACGGAGTCGACCTGCGACGGCTCGCTGATGTCGCACACCAGCCCCAGCCTGTCGCCGCGGCCCGCCGGCTCGGTCACGCCGCCGGCCGGGGCGTCGATGTCGACGGCGACCACGTTCGCGCCGTCCGCGGCGAGCCGCCGGCAGTACGCGTGTCCGATGCCGCGCGCCGCCCCGGTCACCACCGCCGTCCTGCCGTCAAGCGCCACGGGTGAACTCGCATCCGATCTGGACGGCGATCCCGAAGTGGTCCTCCAGGTGCCAGGTCCGCACGATCCGGCCGTCGACCACCTGGTGGAAGTCCGACGCCCGGAACTCGACCTCGCGGCCCGTGCCCTCGACGCCGAGCAACTCCCCGACGTGTACGCCGCGGCCGACCGCGCGCACGGCCACCATGTCGCCGGACGCGACGACGTGCTCGATCGTGACGGTCAGGCCGGAGAACACGCTGCGAAGGTGATCGATGCTCTTCTTCCACCCGTCCGCGCCGGGCCCGGTCCGCAGGGCCGGGACGGCCTCCCAGTCGGCGGCGAGGGCCTCGTCGACCAGCGCCGTGTCTCCGGTGGCGAGGGCCTGGTAGAAGCGCCGAGCGGCGATCTCGTTGTCAGTAGGCATGGGCCCCACGCTAGGGACGCACACCCCGGGTGATCAAAGACCTGTTCCGCACCACGTCATACGCTTGCGGCATGAGGGATCTCGACCTGCGGCTGGTGCGCTGCTTCACCACCGTCGCGTCGCACCTGCACTACGGCCGGGCCGCGGCCGAACTGCGCATCGCGCAGCCCTCGCTGAGCCGGCAGATCAGCCGGCTGGAGGCCCAGGTGGGCACGCGGCTCCTCGACCGTTCGCGGCAGGGCACACGGCTCACCGAAGCGGGAGAGGAGTTCCTTCCCCACGCGCGCGAGCTGTTGCGCTCGTCCGAGCAGGCCGTGGCCGCCGCACGGGCGGCCGCACGGCCCACCCGGATCACCGTCGGCCACACCGCGGGCCTGATCGTCACCCCGGCGGTCCAGGACCTGCGGCGCAAGCATCCGGACGCCGACGTGCGCACGCTGCACCTGGAGTGGCACGAGCCGCGCGGGGCCCTGCTCGACCGGCGGGTCGACGCGGCGCTCACGCGGCTGCCGCTGCGCACCGGTGACCTGCGGGTGACGGTCCTGCACGACGAGCAGAAACTGCTGCTCGTAGCGCGCGGGCACCGGCTGGCCGGCAGGGGGTCGGTCACCCTCGACGACATCGAGGGCGAGCCGATCCCCCGCTTCCCGGATCCCGAGTGGGACGCCTACTGGCGCATCGACCCGCGCCCCGGAGGCCGCCCCGCGCCCGACGGGCCCCCGGTCGACACCATCGAGGACAAGCTCGAGCACATCGCCGCCGGGCAGGCCGTGGCCATCGTCCCGGCCGCCCTGCACGCGGTCGGGATACGCCCCGACCTCACCACGGTCCCGCTGCACGGCGTCGAGCCCGGCCACGTCGTCGTGGCGACTCGGGCCGCGGACCGCAGCCGGCTGGTGGCCGCGTTCCGCGCGTCGGCCCGTGACTGCCTGAGCCGTTGACGCACGGGGCCCCGCCTCCCTGTCTCGGGCGGAGACGGGCAGGAGGACGGGGACGAGCAGGGGGACGGGGACGAGCAGGGGGACGGGCAAGGGGCGGGATGAGCGTCCGGCGGACGGCGTCCCGGCGCCGCTCCCGCGTGACGCAGCCCACCGGGGTCCGGCCGATATTCATAGGCCTTTGCCAGTATTGCGACCTACGCTTCGGTCATGCCCTCGATGTCCGAGTCCCGACCGCGCTCTGCCGCCGAGCTGAACGAGCAGATCCGCGCCCTGATGGTGTGCTCGGGCGGCCGGCTGACCGGGCCGCAGCGTGCCGAGTACCAGTCGCTGCTCGAACAGTGGGCGGCGGCCGTGCGGCGGAGCGCGGTGCGGCCCGAGCCGCCGCGCGTGCCCGGGCCTCGAAGAGGAGTCGCGGACCGGACCGCGGTCGGCTGAGGCCGCACCCCGGCGCACCGGCCCCCGCTCCGGTCGCCGGCGACCGGAGCCGGTGGGACGGCGCCGCACGGGCGGCGACCGGGCGGGCGAGACCCGGCCCGCACGGGGGCGGCGAGGCCCCGGCCCGCACGGGGACGGGGCCTCGCCGCTGCCTCACCCGATGCCGACGGAGGCCAGAGCGGCCTTCTGGGCCGTGCTGGGGTTCGCGGGGAAGTACAGGTAGCAGACACCGCCGGTGCCGGAGACCACGTCCCCCTTGGCGTTGTACCGCTTGGTCCTGAGCCAGATGTTCTCCCACTCGCGCCGGTCGTAGACGTGGCGCACCGCGTCGTCGTCCGGCGAGGCGGGGTCGTTGGCGATCACGTCGCCGTCCGCGGTGAACCCGATGACCGTCATCAGGTGCCCGGACGTGCCGTAGCCCGCGCCGGTCAGCTCCTCCTCCAGGAACGACTGGGAGGTGATGGCCGGGATGCCCGCCGCGATCAGCTTCTCCAGGTCCCCGAGCGAGCCCAGCCGGGTGACCACGCCCTGCAGCCCCGGGTAGGTGGCGGCGTAGGCGGCGTTGAAGGGCCAGTTGCCGCAGCCCTCGTACTGGTAGTCGTAGGTGTACCGGGCGGCCTGGCAGACCTGCGGGTCGGCGTACGACGGGTCGACCCAGGACAGGTCCGCGGCCGACGGGCGGTGCCCCCAGTACTGGATGATCATCTGCGAGGAGGTGGGGCTGCACCATGCCTCGCCCCCGCCGTCGTACTGCGGGTACTGGCCGGCGTGCACGTCCTGCGAGAAGCGCGGGACCACCAGCTCCTTGGCCAGGCCCGGCGTGGAGGCGGGCACCGTGAACCGGTCCGGGATGTCGGATCCCATCGCACCGAGGCGCCACACCACCGGTGCGGCCTTGCTGCCGGGCGTGCGGTACAGCGTCAGCCGCAGCCGGTAGGAGACCAGCCGCAGGCCGGAGGCGGGGTCGTCGATCGCGAAGGTGTCCGTGTAGATGCTGCTGCGGTCGTCCGACTGGCCGTCGACGGAGGTGCGCTTGATGTCCGTGTCACCCGCGGCCCAGCGGCCCATCACGTACCACGGGGTGGCGGTACCGTCCCCGTAGGTGCCCCGCAGTTCGACCTGGAGCCAGGTGCCCGCGGGCGTGGCGGCGTTCCAGGACGCGATGGCCTCCGTGGCCGGCACGGAGAGCTGATGCACGGGCGAGGTCCAGCGGGCGTACTCCCAGGTCGCGGTGGTGCCGGTGTGCGGGTCCGCGTAGTCGGTGGTGCCCACGGGGACGGCGATGGTCAGGCCCGCCCGGCCGCTGGAGATCGCACGGGTGCCCTCCGCCGTGCCGCCCCGCCAGTCGTTGTAGGACGTCCAGGCGTGGTAGTCCACCAGCGGAACCGCACCTCCCCTCCGTTCGTGGCTCGCGCCGCCCGGCACCGGCCGTGCGCCCTCGGTGCGCGGTGCCGCTGCGGCGGGGACCGCGGTGGCGGCCGTGGCCGCGAGTGCTGCGGACGCGGCGGCGGCGAGCACGGCGCGCCGGGAGGCGGCGGACCCTCCCCCGGGCACCGTGGCCGTTGTGTTCTCGTTGGCGGATCTGCTGCTGTCGGCTGCTCTGGTCATATACGGGGAACCCCCAGTCGACCCTGGCCCACAGGGCGGAGCCGGAGCGCGCGGCGGTGGGCCAACTACGGACACTGTGGCCCCACTATGACCGCTGGACACCGGCTTCTGCCAGCGTTCAAGGGGCGGAGGTGGTCACCAATATTGGCCTCTACCAGTGAATGTTGCGGGCCCGGGCGCGGCGGCGGGAGGCGGCGGCATGAGCCGCGGGGACCGGCCGAGGGGGCGTGGGCGCGGGCCACGGGGACCGCCGGGGGAGCGTGGCCGCGGGGCGCGGGGCGTGGATGCGGGCCGCGCGTGCACGGCGCACGGGCGCGACGGGCGCCCCGACGGCGCGCGCCATCCCGCTACGCTGGGCACGGTGACCGCTTCCCCCGTGCTCCCCCGTCTCGCCGGTGCACTGCGCCGGCTGGCGCCCTCGCTGGGTCCGGTGCGCCTGGTCGCCGTCGACGGGCACGCGGGCTCGGGGAAGTCGACCTTCGCGGGGCGGCTGGCCGCGGCGCTGGGCGGGGCGCCCGTCCTCGCGCTCGACGACCTCGCCACCCACGAGGAGTTCTTCGCGTGGACCGGGCGGATGCGGGAGCAGGTGATCGAGCCGCTGGGCCGCGGCGAGCCCGCGCGCTACCGGCCCTACGACTGGCGGGCACGCCGCCTCGGTCCGGCCAGGGAACTGCCGCCCGCTCCCGTGATGATCGTCGAGGGCGTCGGCGCCGGCCGCGCCGCGCTGCGCCCCTGGCTGTCCTGCCTGCTGTGGATGGAAACGCCGCGCGAGGAGTCCTGGCGGCGCGGCCGGCGGCGGGACGGGCCCGCCCTGGACGCCTTCTGGGACGGCTGGACCGCCGCCGAGCGGCGCCACTTCGCCGCGGACCCCTCCCGGCCCTTCGCCCACCTCCTCGTACAGCAGTGCGACGAGGGGCGCCCCGCGGGGGCCGTGGCGGCGGTGGGGCACGACGTGCGCGGGGCGGCCGCGGGGAGCCCGGTACCGGCGCAATCCCGGGGGCCGACGCGCCCCTTGGCGCCCGTGCCACCGGTGGCATACGCGGTGCTGCCGGGGCCGGCGGGAGGACTTTCCGGTGCCGCGGACCGAGCAGGAACAGCTCACTCCCTCACTCAACGTGAGAACTACCAGCCAGTTAACCAAACAGGCGGAAAACGACTTCCATAAGTACCCCAACCCGGCTTGACCCCGGGACCGTACAGGTCTTACGTTCTCAATGTGCGGCCTTTCAAGGCCCCGCAGACGCGAAGCCCCCGGTTGTTCCCCCGTGATCGGGGGCTTCGTTCTGTCCCTTGCGCCCCTTTCTCCCGAGTACGGCCCGGACACCCCCCTCACACTCGGTCACCGCCCGTCCGGTCCCCCGCCCCCTGCCCCGGGCGGTCCGGCATGCGCCCCAAATGCTTCAAACGCGGCCCATCCCACAGTGCGGCACCCTTCGGCCCGCCATGGCCCCGCAGGTACGATGCTGTGCGGTGCAGTTACCGGACGGCTGCTCAGAGCACCGAGTCAATTCCCGTCCACGGCACAACGGTTCGGCGAAGGAGCCGGCGGGCACGAACCCGTCGGCACACCACGGGGGCACGGTTTGTGGGGGACGTGATGGACTTCGGCACGCAGGGCTCACCCGCCCCGGCCGACCTGGCCTGGCTCCGGGGAGTCGATGCCTACACGATGGGTGCCTATCCGCAGGCGGAGGAGGAGTTCCGGGCCGCGGTGCGGCTCGACCCCGGGATGGCCGACGGCTGGCTGGGACTGCACGCGCTGCGCATCGAGACCACCACCGCCCTGCTGCGGATGTTCCAGCACCGCGACCGCTTCGGCGAACAGCGCGCCCGCCACCGCAGGACCCTCAACTCCTGGTACTGGCTTGGCTGGTGGGTGCAGCCGGTGCTGGAGTCGCCGCGCGACCTGCTCCTCGCCCACGCCTCCCACTGGCTGGACGGCCGCCACGTCCCCGAGCTGGACCGTGCGCTGGCGGGCCTCCCACCGGTCGACGCCGACGGGCAGGTCCGCTTCCTGCACGCCTGCCGCGCCTACCTCGTCAAGGACTGGGAGCAGCTCGTCCGGCACACAGACCCTCTGCTCGACGACCCGATGCTCGGCATCGAGGCGGGTCTGTTCGGCGGCATGGCACGCGTGCGCCTCGACATGTACGGGCAGGCCGAGCCGCTGCTGTCCGCCGCACTGATGCGCTGCCGCAGCGAGCAGCCCCAGCGCAAGGAGCTGCGGTACTGGCTGGCCCGCGCGCACGAGGGCACCGGGCGCAGCGCCGCTGCCCTGCCGCTGTACCGCGCCGTGCACCGGGTGGACCCGGCCTTCATGGACACTTCCGCCCGGCTCGCCGCGATAGCCGAGGGCGACGGGTACGACGACGCGGCCGACGTCGCCGCCATCGCCCTCGCCGGCCTCGGCCAGGACGCCGTGGACGCCATGGACGGCGCCGATCCCCTGTTCGGCATGGAGGGCCGGGACCTCAGGCTCGGCGACCCGGAGCCGGCCCCCTCGGCCGGGGTGAGCGGCGAGGCGGACACCGTACGCGAGAAGGCCGTGGTACCGGTGCAGGCCGGCCCGCCGAAGCTGCCGGCCGGCCCCGCCGACCCCGCGCTGCTGGAGGAGGCGCTCACCGAGCTGGAGCGCATGGTCGGGCTCGAACCGGTCAAGCGCCAGGTCAAGGCGCTCTCGGCCCAGTTGAACATGGCGCGGCTGCGCGCCGGGCAGGGCCTGCCCGTCCAGCCCCCGAAGCGCCACTTCGTCTTCTCCGGGCCCTCCGGCACCGGCAAGACCACCGTGGCCCGCATCCTGGGCCGGGTGTTCTACGCCCTCGGCCTGCTCGGCGGGGACCACCTGGTGGAGGCGCAACGTGCCGACCTGGTCGGCGAGTACCTGGGCCAGACCGCGGTCAAGGCCAACGAGCTCATCGACTCCGCCATCGGCGGCGTCCTCTTCGTCGACGAGGCGTACGCCCTGTCCAACACGGGGTACGGCAAGGGCGACGCCTACGGCGACGAGGCACTGCAGGTGCTGCTGAAGCGTGCGGAGGACAACCGCGACCACCTGGTGGTGATCCTCGCGGGCTATCCGGAGGGCATGGACCGGCTGCTCGCCGCCAACCCCGGCCTGTCCTCGCGGTTCACCACCCGTGTCGACTTCCCCTCGTACCGCCCCCTGGAGCTGACCGCGATCGGCGAGGTGCTGGCCGCGGAGAACGGCGACCTGTGGGACGAGGAGGCCCTGGACGAGCTGCGCTCCATCAGCGGACACGTCGTCGACCAGGGCTGGATCGACGAGCTGGGCAACGGCCGCTTCCTGCGCACCCTCTACGAGAAGAGCTGCGCCTACCGCGACCTGCGGCTCTCCGGTTACCCCGGCGCCCTGGGCCGCACCGACCTCGCCACCCTCCGGCTGCCCGACCTGATGCAGGCGTACGGAGAGGTCCTGTCGGGGCGGGGCCCCGGCGACCCCACGGCACTCTGAAAGGTCCCGTGCGGACCGCACCTCCTGCTCGGGGCGTGTCCGGGCCGCGGCCCGGCGTTCCGCCGTCGGCCGTCGCGCCGCCGTACCCCGCGCGAGTGGGCCGTGAACCCTGGGCCGGACACCCGCCGCAGCGCAGCGGGTGACCGCGTACCCACCATCGCGGCGGCCCGCCCGTCGTGTTCGCGCAGCATGTGCATGATGGTGGCCCGCCACCGTCACAGCCGTCGGGCGCCCGCGCGTGCCAGGCTGGTCGAGTCACGCGAGGGGAGGGCAACGGCCGCCCGGCCCCTGGCCGGCCGACTCGGCCATCACCACCCGCAGGCGCTCGCCGCGCCGCCGCCCGCGCCACCCGGCAACGCCCCGGCTCGCCGCACGGCCGTCCGACAGACCGGCGGCGCGCTTCCCCCATCCGGTAAGGAACCACGCCATGACCACCCCGCACGCCTTCCCCCTCGAGCCCACCCCCCTCCATGTATCCGACGAGGTCCTCGACGACCTGCGCGCCCGTCTCACATCGACCCGTCCGCCGCTGGACGAGGGGAACGAGGACTGGTCCTACGGCGTCCCGGACAGCTATCTGCGTGAGCTGGTCGCCTACTGGCGGGACGGCTACGACTGGCGCCGGGCCGAGGCCGCCATCAACGCGCACGAGCACTACCAGGTGAGGGTCGCCGGTGTCCCGGTGCACTTCATGCGCGAGCCGGGCCGCGGCCCCCGCCCGATCCCGCTGATCCTCACCCACGGCTGGCCGTGGACGTTCTGGCACTGGTCGAAGGTGGTCGGCCCGCTGGCCGACCCGGCCGCGTTCGGCGGTGATCCCGCCGACGCGTTCGACGTCATCGTGCCGTCCCTGCCCGGCTTCGGCTTCCCCGGTCCGCTCACCGGCTTTCCGGACGTCAACTTCTGGAAGGTCTCCGACCTCTGGCACACCCTGATGACCGAGACCCTGGGATACGAGAGATACGCCGCAGGGGGCTGCGACATCGGCGGAATCGTCTCCAGCCAGCTCGGCCACAAGTACGCCGACGAGCTGTACGGCATCCACATCGGCTCCGGACTGCCGCTCGACTTCTTCACCGGCCCCCGCGCGTGGGACTTCGCCCGGAACCGGCCCCTCACCGACGACCAGCCCGCCGACGTCCGCGCCCGCGTCATCGAGCTGGACCACCGCTCGGCGTCCCACCTCGCCGTGCACATGCTCGACGGCGCCACCCTGGCCCACGGGCTGAGCGACTCACCCGCCGGACTGCTCGCCTGGCTGCTGGAGCGCTGGAACGCCTGGAGCGACAACGGCGGCGACGTCGAGTCCGTCTTCACCAAGGACGACCTGCTCACCCACGCCACGATCTACTGGGTGAACAACTCCGCCGCCACGTCGATGCGTTACTACGCCAACGCCAACCGCTACCCCTGGGCCCCCGCCCACGACCGCACCCCGGTCGTGCAGGCCCCGGTCGGCCTCACCTTCGTCACGTACGAGAACCCGCCCGGCATCCGCACCGCCGACGAGCGCGTCCGGGCCTTCAGGACCGGCCCGCAGTCCCACTGGTTCAACCACGTCAACGTCAACGCCCACGACCACGGCGGCCACTTCATCCCCTGGGAGAACCCCGACGCCTGGGTGAGCGACCTGCGCCGCACCTTCCACGGCCGCAGACCCTGACCGACCCTGCACCCCCGTCCGCCGACGGGCCGGGCCGCGCCGACGCCCCCGGCAGGGCGCGCGCGAGGAGCCGGACGGCCGGCCCGGGCGGGAGCGCGGGAGGCCACCTGGACGAACGGGCGGTTCCTGCGTGCCCTCGCACCCCGGCCGGGGACCGGTTCCCCACTCCCCCGCCGGGGCGCGCCCGCGAACGTCAGCTCGCCATCGCGCCCTCCGGGGCCTCCCTGCGCGGCTCACCGAGCCGCCTGGCCCCCGACCCCCGGTGGGCCGGGTCCCGGACCTCGCCGACCAGCAGTTCCAGCACGTCCTCCAGGGTGACCAGGCCCACCACACGCCCGGACGCGTCGGCGACCTGGGCCAGGTGCGTCGCCGCGCGCCGCATCACGGTCAGGGCGTCGTCCAGCGGGAGTTCGGCGCTCAGCGTGGTCATCGGCCGCCACACGTGCTGGGGCACGGCGCGGTCGCTGTCCTCCAGCTCCAGCACGTCCTTCACATGAAGGTAGCCCATGAACGCGCCGCCGTCCGCGCACACCGGGAAGCGCGAGTAGCCCGTGCGTGCGGTGAGCGCGACGACCTGGCCCGCGGTCACCGTCGGGTCCACGGTCACCAGCGACGCACGGTCCAGCAGCACGTCCGTCACCGGGCGCGAGCCCAGCTCCAGCGCGTCCCCGAGGCGCTCCTGCTCCTCCGGGCCGAGCAGTCCGGCCTGACCGGAGTCCGCCACCAGGCGGTTGAGCTGCTCGCTGGTGAAGACGGCTTCCACCTCGTCCTTGGGCTCGACGCGGAAGAGGACCAGCACACCGCGGGCGCACGCCCCGAGCGCCACGGTGACCGGCCTGCACAGCCGTGCGAACGCGACCAGGCCAGGGCTGAGCCTGAGCGCCGTCCGCTCGGGATCCGCCATGGCGAGGTTCTTCGGCACCATCTCGCCGATGACCAGGTGCAGGAAGACCACCAGCACCAGCGCGATCACATACCCCAGCGGGTGCACGAGGCCCTCGGGCAGCCGCACCGCACCGAACACCGGTTCGAGCAGCCGGGCGACGGTCGGCTCCGCCACGGCCCCGAGGGTGAGGGAGCAGACGGTGATGCCGAACTGCGCGGCCGCCATCATCTGCGGAAGGTGTTCGAGACCGTAGAGCACCTGGCGGGCGGGCGCGGTCTTCAGCGGCTCGATCTGGCTGCGGCGCACGGAGACGAGGGCGAACTCGGCACCCACGAAGAACGCGTTGGCCAGTACGAGCAGAACGGCGAACAGCAGTTGCAGCAGCGTCATCGGACCGCCCCCGCCGCCGCACCGGCACGGCCGCGCGGCGCGCCGCCCGCGCCCCCGGGGCCGTCCACGGCCTCCGCCGTCCTGACAAGCCGGACCCGCTCGGCGCGGTAGTGGCCCACCTGCCGCACCTGGAGCCGCCAGCCGGGCAGCTCCGCACGGTCGCCGGGGGCCGGGATGCGGCCCAGCAGATCGGCGACGAGGCCCGCCACCGTCTCGTAGGGGCCCTCGGGGGCGTACAGGCCGATGTCGTGCAGGGTGTCGACGCGGCAGCTTCCGTCGGCCTCCCAGGCGGGCCGCCCGTCCTCGGAGGGGGCGGCGGCCAGCTCCGGGGCGTCCTTGGCGTCGTGCTCGTCGCGCACCTCGCCGACCAGTTCCTCGACGATGTCCTCCAGGGTGACGACGCCCGCGGTGCCGCCGTACTCGTCCACGACGACGGCGATCGGCTGCTCGCTGCGCAGCCGGGCGAGCAGCGGCTGTACCGGCAGCGTCTCAGGCACCAGCAGCGGCGCCTGGGCGATCCGGCCCACGAGGGTGCGCAGCCGGTCGTGCGCCGGTATCGCCAGGGCGTCCTTCAGGTGCACCATGCCGACGATCTCGTCGATCCGCTCCCGGTAGACGGGGAACCGGGACAGGCCGGTGGCACGGGTCAGGTTGACGACGTCCTCGGCGGTCGCGGAGGACTGCAGGGCGCTCACCTTCACCCGCGGGGTCATCACGTGCTGTGCGGTCAGCTCGCCCAGCGAGAGGGTGCGCACGAACAGGTCCGCGGTGTCCTGCTCCAGCGCGCCGGCCTGTGCGGAGTGCCGGGCCAGCGAGACCAGCTCGCCCGGGGTGCGGGCGGAGGCCAGCTCGTGCGCGGGCTCCACGCCGAGCGCCCGGACCAGGCGGTTGGCGACGGTGTTCAGGCCGGAGATGACCGGCCTGAACAGCCGTGAGAAGCCGCCCTGCGGCCCGGCGACGAACCGGGCGACCTGCAGGGGGCGGGAGACCGCCCAGTTCTTGGGCACCAGTTCGCCGACCACCATCTGCACGGCGGAGGCGAGCAGCATCCCGATCACCGCGGCGACGCCGGGAACGGCGCCCGCCGGCAGGCCCGTCGCGGTGAGGGGCGCGTCGAGCAGGGCCGCGAGGGCCGGCTCGGCGAGCATGCCGACGACGAGCGAGGTGATGGTGATGCCGAGCTGGGTGCCGGAGAGCTGGAACGACAGCTCCTTCAGCGCGGCCACGACGGAGCCCGCCCGTCGGTCGCCGGCGGCCGCGGCCTGCTCGGCGTCCGGGCGCTCCACGGTCACGAGGCCGAATTCGGCCGCCACGAAGAAGCCGTTGGCGAGGATCAGGAGAAGGGCCGCTCCCAGGAGCAGCAAGGGGATGATCATGCCGCCGCCTCCGAGTCGCCGCGGACGCGGTCCGCGCTGTGTCGGCAGGGGGCGGCGCAGGTACTACAGGACGAACCGTCCATCGCCTAAGGAAGTCACTCCTTGGTCAGCAGGGACCCCCGGGCACCACGGGTGGTGCGTGAGGGGGCGGAGGCGCGTCGTGCGCCTCCGGAACCAGATTAATCAAGACAAGCGCCGATGTGGCAGTGCGGATGCCCCCGAGGGGACCCCGATATCTCCCGGCGGAACCCGGAGGTCTCCCGTGCGCCCCGAAGGCCGGCAGGCGGGCGGGCGCCGCTCACTCGTCCGTGGCGGCCACGTTCCGCTCGGCGGCCGCTCTGGCCTCGACGAGGGCGCGCAGGGCACGGGCGTCGTGGATGGCACGGCGCCTGGCGAGACCCGGCTGGATGCCCATCGCGGCCAGGCTGGTGCCGTCGCTGAGGTCCAGGAAGACCCAGGGGTCGCCGGGCCTCAGGTTGACCCGGAGGATCTCCGCCCACTCCAGCCGCCGCCCGCCGAGGATGTTGACGACCGTGACCCCGGACACGTCGGCCACCACCCTGGGCCTGCTCAGCAGCACCAGGGCGGCGCAGAGCAGGGCCGCGGTGACGATGAAGCTGAGCCGCTCCGCCGGACGGATGTCGGGCAGCAGCAGGGCCACCGCGGTGAGCACCGCGAAGAGCACACCGCCACCGCCCAGCAGGACGGCCCGGGTGGAAGCCGGCCGGAAGGTGACCGGCAGTGCGGGCGGCTCGGCGGCGGCCCGGTCGCCGGCGGCCGGCACCGCGCCCTGCTGGGCGCCGTGCCGTGGGGGCTGCGGTGGCGTGTCCGTCATCACGTGCTCCCGGGGGCTCGGTCAGGGGTGCTGGTCGGATCGCCGGCCGCCGCGGTCGCGGCGGCGGGCGGGGGGTGTCCGGTCAGAGGCGGCAGGCGTGGATGGCCGTGGTCAGGATGGCCCGCGCCCCGATGGCGTATAGATCGTCCATGATCTGCTGGGCCTCCTTGGCGGGCACCATGGCCCGCACCGCGACCCAGCCCTCGTTGTGCAGCGGCGAGACGGTCGGGGACTCCAGGCCGGGGGTGAGCGCGACGGCCTGCTCCAGGTCCTCGGCCCGGCAGTCGTAGTCCATCATCACGTACGTCCTGGCGACGAGGACGCCGTGCAGACGGCGCAGGAACTGCTGGGCCTTGGGCTGGTCCGTGTCCGTGTCGGCACCCGTACGGCGGATGACGACCGCCTCCGAGTGCATGATCGGGTCCCCGATGACCTCCAGGCCGGCGTTGCGCAGCGAGGTGCCGGTCTCCACGACGTCCGCGATGACCTGGGCCACGCCCAGTTCGATCGCGGTCTCCACGGCGCCGTCGAGGTGGACGACGGTGGCGTCGATGCCCTCCTGCGCGAGGTGCCCGGCGACGATGCCCTCGTAGGAGGTGGCGATCGTCATGCCGCCCAGGTCCTTGACGCCGCCCGCGGTGCCCGGCCGGGTGGCGTAGCGGAACGTGGAGCGTGCGAAGCCGAGCGGCAGGATCTCCTCGGCGTCGGCTCCGGAGTCCACCAGCAGGTCGCGTCCGGTGATGCCGATGTCCAGACGACCGGAGGAGACGTAGATGGCGATGTCGCGGGGGCGCAGGTAGAAGAACTCGACCTCGTTGCCGGGGTCGACGATCACGAGTTCCTTGGAGTCCCTGCGCTGGAGGTACCCGGCCTCATGGAGCATCTCCGACGCAGGTCCGGAGAGTGAACCCTTGTTGGGGACGGCGATGCGCAGCATGAGGCGGGATTCCTTTGCGGGACGGTGCGGAAGGGTGCGTGCTGGTCCTGGCGGCCGGCCGGGTGGGCCGGGGATCAGAGATGGGCGTAGACGTCGTCGAGGGAGATGCCGCGTGCGACCATCATCACCTGCACGTGGTACAGCAACTGGGAGATCTCCTCGGCAGTGGCCTCCCGGCCCTCGTGCTCGGCGGCCATCCACACCTCGGCGGCCTCCTCGACGACCTTCTTGCCGATCGCGTGAACGCCCTTGCCGACCAGTTCGGCGGTACGGGAAGTGGCGGGATCGCCGTGCTGCGCCTTGTGCCGGAGCTCGGTGAACAGCTCCTCGAACGTCTTCTTGGACATGATGCCGCCTACTCTACGCGGCCGTGCGCCACCGCCTGACGCGAGGGCTCGGGGATGCTGCGCAGGGTGACGGCGGTGGAGACGGCCGCGGTGACGGCCTCGTGCCCCTTGTCCTCCTGGGAGCCTTCGAGGCCCGCGCGGTCGAGCGCCTGTTCCTCGGTGTCGCAGGTCAGCACGCCGAAGCCGATCGGCACGCCGGTTTCGACGGACACCTGGGTGAGCCCCTGGGTGACGCCCTGGCACACGTAGTCGAAGTGCGGGGTGCCTCCGCGGACGACGACACCGAGCGCGACCACGGCGTCGTAGCCGTGCACCGCAAGCGCCCGGGCGACGACGGGCAGCTCGAAGCTGCCGGGCACCCGCAGCAGGGTGCGCTGTTCGATGCCGAGTTCGTCCAGGGCGCGCAGGGCGCCGTCGACGAGGCCGTTCATGATCTTCTCGTGCCACTGGGCGGCGACGACGGCGACCCGCAGGCCGCTGCCGTTCATGACGCTCAGTACGGGGGCACCCTTGCCGCTCACGTGCTCTTGCTCCTTGGTCCTGGGGGGTCGTGCGGGGTTCTGCCGGGATGGTGCTGGAGTGGGTCGTGCCGGGGGTGGGCCGTGGTGGGTGGTGGGTGGTGCCGGGGCCGTCCGCCGCGGTGCGGGGTCACTGGTTTCCGCAGGCCGCCATGGTGGGGGCGTCCAGCCAGGGCAGGTCGTGGCCCATCCGGTCCCGCTTCGTGCGCAGGTAGTGGAGGTTGTGCTCGCCGGCCTGCACGGGCATCGGTTCCCGGCCGGTGACGTGGATGCCGTGCCGGACGAGGGCGCTGGTCTTGTCCGGGTTGTTGGTCATCAGCCGGACGCCGCGCACGCCGAGGTCGGCGAGGATCTGCGCGCCGGCGCCGTAGTCGCGGGCGTCCGCGGGCAGGCCGAGCTCCAGGTTGGCGTCGAGCGTGTCCCGGCCGCGCTCCTGGAGTTCGTAGGCGCGCAGCTTGGACAGCAGTCCGATGCCGCGGCCCTCGTGGCCGCGGAGGTAGACGACGACGCCGCGGCCCTCCGCGGTGACGCGGTCCATGGCGGCGGCGAGCTGGGGGCCGCAGTCGCAGCGCAGCGAGCGGAAGACGTCGCCGGTGAGGCACTCGGAGTGCACCCGCACCAGCACGTCCTCGCCGTCGCCGAGGTCGCCGTGCACCAGCGCGACGTGTTCGACGCCGTCGAGCGTGGAGCGGTAGCCGTAGGCGGTGAAGTCGCCCGAGGCGGTCGGCAGGTGCACCGACGCCTCGCGGCGCACGGTGGGCTCGCGGGCCGACGCCTCGCGGCGCACGGTGGGCTCGGTGACCGCCGTTTCACGGCGCACGGTGGGCTCCGTGCCGCGCCGGTAGGTGATCAGGTCCTCGATGGAGATGATCGACAGGCCGTGCTTGCGGGCGAACGCGAGGAGTTCGGGCAGCCGCAGCATGGTGCCGTCCTCGGCGGCGATCTCGACGATGGCACCCGCGGGGCGCAGTCCCGCGAGCCGGGCCAGGTCGACGGCGGCCTCGGTGTGCCCGGCGCGCGCCAGCACACCGCCCGGCCTGGCGCGCAGCGGGAAGACGTGGCCCGGCCGGACGAAGTCGCCCGGTTGCGCCGAGCCGTCCGCGAGCAGCCGCAGTGTGCGGGCCCGGTCCGCGGCGGAGATGCCGGTGGTGACGCCGTGCGCGGGCGCCGCGTCCACGGAGACCGTGAAAGCCGTGCCCATCGACTCGGTGTTCTGCTCCACCATCTGCGGAAGCTGGAGCCGGTCCAGCTCGTCGCCCTCCATGGGCGCGCAGATGAGGCCGCGGCACTCGGACATCATGAAGGCGACGATCTCGGGGGTGATGGTCTCGGCGGCGACGACGAGGTCGCCCTCGTTCTCGCGGTCCTCGTCGTCGACGACGACGATCGGCCGGCCCGCCGCCATGTCGGCGACGGCCTGCTCGACCGGGTCGAGACCGGCCTGGGCCGCCCCGCGATCGAGGTCACCGGGAAACCGGACGGGTGCCGTGGTCATGCCGGGGCTCCTTCCAGAGGGGGCCGCGCCGTCTGCCGCGAGCGCAGCCACCAGGCGCGCATGCCCCACAGGACAAGGGCGCCGTAGACGAGGTAGATCAGGCCGGAGAAGGCGAGGCCGCTGGAGAAGTTGAGGGGGACGCCGACCACGTCGACCAGGAGCCAGGCGAACCAGAACTCGACGAGGCGGCGGGCCTGCGCCACCATCGCGACGAGCGTGCCGACGAACACGTAGGCGTCCGGCCAGGGGTTCCAGGACAGCGACGGGTAGGCGGTGAAGAGCCCGCCGACCACGAGGGTGCCCACGGCGGCGGCGGCCACCAGCACGCCCCGCTCGCGCCGGGAGGCGAACCGGATGGCGAGGTCGCCGTCCTCGGACCGCCGCCGCCCCCGGGTCCACTGCTGCCAGCCCCACAGGGCCGTGACGATGATCACGAGCTGCTTGCCCACGCTGCCCGACTGCTGCACGGAGACGTTGGCCGCGACGAGGATGACGGCCGAGAGCAACTGGGCGGGCCAGGTCCACACGGATCTCAGCCAGCCCAGGGCGAGCCCGACGAGACCGATGGTGTTCCCGGCCAGGTCGGACCAGATGATGTGCTGTCCGAAGGCCGTGAACGCCTGTGAGTTGAGCCAGTCGAAGCCGCTCACCGCGCCTCCTCCGCGGGCCGGTCGGCCGCCTCGGAGCGCTCGGCCGCGAGCAGCCGCTCGACGTACTTGGCGATGACGTCCACCTCCAGGTTCACCGGATCGCCCGGTTCCTTGATGCCGAGGGTGGTCAGCGCGAGCGTGGTGGGGATGAGGCTGATGGTGAAGTAGTCGGGTCCGGCGTCGACGACCGTGAGGCTGACGCCGTCGACCGTGATGGAGCCCTTCTCGACGACGTAGCGGGAGAGCCCGGCGGGCAGCCCGATCCTGACGATCTCCCAGTTGTCGGAGTGCTTGCGCTCCAGGAGGGTGCCCACGGCGTCGACGTGGCCCTGCACGATGTGCCCGCCGAGCCGGGCGCCGACCGCGGTGGGCCGCTCCAGGTTGACCCGGGAACCGACGACGAGCCCGCCGAGGCTGGACCGGTTCAGCGTCTCCGCCATGACGTCCGCCGTGAACTCGTCGCCCACCAGGTCCACGACCGTCAGGCAGACACCGTTGACGGCGATGGAGTCGCCGTGTCGCGCGCCCTCGGTGACGACGGGTCCGCGCAGCCGGAAGCGGGACGCGTCGCCGAGCTCCTCGACGCCGGTGATCTCGCCCAGCTCTTCCACGATTCCGGTGAACACTCAGGTCTCCTTCGCTGGCGGAGCGGCGGTGATCCGCAGATCGGGTCCGAGGCGGACGATCTCGCTCACGTCGAGCCGCAACGCTTCGGTGAGGGTGGTGATTCCTGCCTCCCCCAGCGCGGCGGGCCCGGCGCCGAGCAGGACGGGGGCGATGTAGCCGATGACGCGGTCGACGGCGCCGGCCGCCACGAAGGAGCCCGCGAGCGTCGGACCGCCTTCGAGGAGCACGGAGCGCACGCCCCGGCCGTGCAGGGCGCCCAGCAGGGCCGGTACGTCGAGTCCGGCCGCGGTGCGCGGCAGGCGGAGCACGTCGGCGAGACGGGTCAGATGGGCGGCGTCCGCATCCTCGGCGACGGCGATCAGGGTGGGCCCGGCGTCGTCCAAAACGCGGGCACCGGGCTTGACCGCGCGGGCGGCGGAGTCGAGGACCACGCGCAGCGGCTGCACCGCGGCCCCCGCGCCCCGGGCGGCGAGGTGCGGGTCGTCGGCGCGCGCCGTGCCGGCGCCGACCACGACGGCGTCGCTCTCGGCGCGCAGCCGGTGCACGTCGGCGCGCGCCTCGGCGGAGGTGATCCACCGGCTGGTGCCGTCCGCGGCGGCGATCCGCCCGTCGAGGGTGGCCGCGTACTTGAGGGTGACGTGCGGGCGGCCGCGGCGGACCGAGGTCAGCCAGGCGGTGTTGCCCGCCTCGGCCGAGGCCGCGAGCAGACCGGACTCGACGTCGACACCGGCGGCGCGCAGCGTCCTCGCACCGCCGGTGGCGGTGGGGGTGGGGTCGGCGACCGCGTAGACGACGCGGGCGACGCCCGCGTCGAGGAGTGCCTGCGCACAGGGCCCGGTGCGGCCGGTGTGGTTGCAGGGTTCGAGGGTGACGACGGCGGCGCCGCCGCGGGCCGCATCGCCGGCCGCGCGCAGCGCGTGCACCTCGGCGTGCGGGCCGCCCGCGCGCTGGTGGAAACCCTCGCCCACGGTGCGGCCGGCGGCGTCGAGCACGACACAGCCGACCACGGGGTTGGGGCTGGTGGAGCCGAGTCCGCGCGCGGCGAGCTCGATCGCGCGCCGCATGGCGGCTGTTTCGGCTGCGGTGGCCACCGGGTCCTCCTGCCTCTTCGGGCACGGACTCCGGGGCCTGTCGACGAACGACAGAAACTACGGGTGGGGCCTTCGGGAACGGCGCCGGACAGGGGTCCGCGTGGACACGGACCGCCGACGGCGCGCACGAACGCCCGCCCGCCGCGCACTGCCTCCCATCCGGACTTTCACCGTCGGTCCAGGAATTCCACCTGGTCAACCGGCCACTGGATGCGGCCGGGTCGCGGACTGTAACCGCCGGTTCGGACTTTCACCGACCCCGGAGTGCGCTGCTTCTGGTACGGAACACAGTGTGCCACGCCGGGCAGCGGAGGGTGGGTGGGGCCGCTGTGGCCTGACTCACAGCCGGAGGACCGTCCGGATCCTCCCCGGAGCGACTGCGGCAGCCGGGCGGGGCGGGTGCGGCGCCGGCACGGTCGGGCGCGGCCGTACGGGTGGACCTGCGCAAGCGCACCGGTCGGGACGGGCCTCCGGACGGCGTGCAGGCCGTCGTGCACGGCGCGGGAGCACCGCGCGTCGCCGAGCGGTCGGCGCGGCGGCTCGGCGAAGCGGCTCGGCGCGGCGATGCGCAGTCCGGAGTCCGCCATAGGGTGTACGCCTCGATCCCCGGGGCAGACGAGGTGCGGTCCGGGCGCTCCCGCGGCGAGCCGGTGGTGGAGCGCGAGGGCGGACGGTCGGGCAGCCGTGCGCCGGCGGGGGCCCGTGACGACGGCGGGGACGCCGACCGTGACGAGGGCGCGTCAAAGCGCCGGAACCCCGCCCGACAGATGACGAATGTCCGCCCGTCCGGGCGGACCTGCGAGGAGACCGCGAGCCGGGGTCCGGCCACCGGGGCGCCGGACACCGTTGGTAATTTTACCCGGGCCGTCGTTGGTGGCGGACCGACCGCCGCCGGGTACCGCCGGGCCACTCAACGGGCCGCGGGAAAGGGCGAGGACATGAGCAAAGATGGCAGAGCAGGCCGGAACCAGCAGGTGCAGCGCGCGCGGTACGCCACCGCGGTGGTGTTCTGCGCGCACGGTGCGGTGACCGGATCCTTCGCGACCCGGGTGCCATGGATACAGGAACACGCCTCCGTGAGTGCGGGGCAGTTAGGACTCGCGCTCGCCTTTCCCGCGATCGGTGCGTCGCTGGCCATGCCGCTGGCCAGCTCGGTGATCCACCGGTTCGGCACCCGTACCGCGCTGCGCGGGCTGCTGGCGCTGTGCACCATGGTGCTGGTGCTTCCCTCGCTCGCCCCGAACCTGGTCACGCTGTGCGCCGCGCTGTTCGTGAGCGGTGTGGCGGGGGGCATGTCGGACGTGGCAATGAACGCGCAGGGCGTCGAGGTGGAAAGGCGCCTCGGCCGGTCGATCATGTCGGGGCTGCACGGCATGTGGAGCGTGGGCACCCTGCTCGGCTCCGCGGGCGGCACGCTCGCGGCGCACCTGGGCGCCGACGCCCGGCTGCACCATGCGCTGGCCGGCGCCGTGCTCACCGTGACCGGTGTGATCGCCTGCCACTGGGTGCTCGACCTGCACCCGGCACAGGCCGAGGAGGCACCTCCGCGGTTCGCGCTGCCGCCCCGTTCCGCGCTGGTGATCGGCGCGGTCGGCTTCTGCGCGGTGTTCGCGGAGGGCGCGGGCCTGGACTGGTCCGCGATCTACCTGCGCGACGTGCTGGGCACCTCCGCGGGGCTGGCCGCGGCCTCGACCACCGGTTTCACGCTCACCATGGCGGTGGCGCGGATCGCGGGCGATGCGGCGGTGAACCGGTTCGGGGCGGTGCGCACCGTGCGGGGCGGCGGGGTGCTCGCCGCGTTCGGCGGCTTCCTGGTGGTCATCGCGCCGCACCCGGCGGTCGCCATGTCCGGGTTCGCCCTGATGGGGCTCGGGATCGCGGTCGTCGTCCCGCTGGCGTTCGCCGCCGCGGGCCGCAGCGGTGCCCGGCCGAGCCAGGCCATCGCGGGCGTCGCCACCATCATGTACACCTCGGGCCTGGTCGCCCCCTCCGCGGTCGGCAGCATCGCACAGGCGACCAGCCTGGTGGTCTCCTTCGGCCTGGTGACGGTGCTGGCCTGCGGCCTCGCCCTGGGCGCGAGCGTGCTGCGGCCTCGTGAGGCGCCCCCGGCCGAGGCCCCGGCCCGTGAGCCGGTGACCACCGGGCCCCGGTCCTGAACCGCTGCCGCCTCCCTTCGCCACTCCGAACACCGTCCACCGGCCTTTCCGATCCGTCGGCCGCTGCCACCGGACCTTCCCGGCGCCCCGTCCAGGTACCGCGCGGTTACCGGGGCGGGGCCGGCCGCGGCGCACGGCCACCGGTCCCGGCCCCGGTCCCGGGGTGAGCGCCCCGGCCCCGGGGCCGGTCGCCGGCGCGGCGGACCGCCGGAAGGGACTCAGCCCGCGATCGAGTCCAACTGCTCCGCCGCGGGGCGCAGCGCCCACAGGTCACCGCCGGGCGGAGCCTGCAGGTCGGGCACCGCGGCCCTGGCCGCCCTGTCGCCCGCGTCGGCTGCCGCGTGCACGATGTCGCTGGCCGCGTACCGGTGGAACTCCAGCTCCGGGTACTGCCACGGCGCGGCGCCGGTGGCCGCGGGCAGCAGGAAGTCGACCGCCTTGAACAGGCCCTGCCCGTCCGGGCCCGCGTACCCCCACAGATCCACCCCGACGTGCCGCCCGATCTCGGCGAGCCGGGTGTAGGCCACCAGGTCGAAGGTGGAGTAGTGCCAGCTACGGGTCCGCGCGAGCTCCTGCGGCTGGCTGCCGTCGGCCGCGATCTGCGCGTCGATCCGCTTCTCGCGCGCCTTGAGCACGGTGCTGCGGGCCAGGTCCTGATCACCGGTGGCGTACGCCAGCGCGGCCACCTGCATGTCGTAGAACGTGCCGTGGTTGTTCTCGGCCGCGCCCTCCTCCTTGCCGAAGTCGCTGTTCACCAGCCAGTCGAGGAAGTCCCTGTTCCAGTCCGCCATGGCGGTCCGCTCGCCCCTGCCCCATCCCGGCGCTCCGGTGCCGAGCAGTGCGGCGGCGTCCACCACGCTCGTGTACGACTGCGAGAAGTCGATGATGCCGATGGCCCGGCCGTCGTACTTGCACGGGATGAACTGCGCGTGGTCGAGGTCGGGGTTCATCCGGGTGTCCGGGTCGAGGAACCAGGTGCGCAGGATGTCCGCGGCGTGCTCCGCGTACTCCTTCTTGCCCGTGTAGTACCAGGCGAGGCTCAGGGTGTAAGAGGAGTCGAAGACCTTGCCGACGTCCGGACGGTCGGTGCCGGTGTCGACCTCGGGGTTGCGCTCGCCGTCGCGCTGGACGTACGGGCAGCCGCGCGGGTTGTCGTCCGTCCTGGGCTGGGAGGGCCACCAGTACGGGGCCTGGCTCAGGTAGTCGTGCGGATCGCCGCCCGGGGCGGGCTCCGGTTTGTCGACGACGGTCCACGGGCCCTGGTCGAGCCAGCCGTCGGCCCGCGCCGTGAGGTCCTTCAGGGCCTTCTGCAGACCTGGGTCGCCATGGTGCAGGCGGGCCCTGGCGGCCTGCAGGCGCTTGCCGTCCAGCACGGCCGTCCGCGGCACGGGCGCAGCGGCCCCGCGGTGCCCGGCCGGGTGGCCGTGGGCGGCGGCCGAGGCCGTCGGCACGAGCAGGGCGGCGAGGGCGGCCGTGGCCGCCACCACCGAACCCAGCCGCAGGCGGTGTCTTCTGCTCATCGTGCGCTCCTTCGGGACTGATGACGGTGCTGGTCACCGGGTACCGACAGCTTGAGTACCGTCCACCCATCAAGAGGGTCACGTACGTGAACATCATTCATGAGCGGGACCGTGCGAGCGTAGACGTGGCTGTTCCGCGTGACAATGCCCCGCGCACCGATTCATGCATGAGTCCGAGCACTCAACAGGTGGGCTGTTGGCGCGCACTGGGTCCCGACGGGGCCCACCCGCCGCCGCCGGGCGGCCCGTTCGCTCGTTCCGGGGAAGTCACGGCCCGGCCGGGCGCGGGACCCGCCGGCTGCTGGGACGCTGCGTGCATGGCGCACACGGAGAAGTCCACGGTCCCCGCGCACGGCATCGGCTCAGTGATCGCGCGGATGCGCGCACTGGCGAAGGCCCTGCCGGACGGCGACGGTGTCGCCGTCTTCAACCACGTGTACCTGGCGGTCACCGAGGCGGTGGACCGGAGTGTGGCGCTCGGGCGGCTCGGCGACCGGACCGAGGCGGTGGCCCTGGACGTGCGGTTCGCCGGACGCTACCTGTCGGCCGTGGACGCGGCGGCGGCCGACCGCCGGCCGCCCGCCTGCTGGCGCCCGCTGTTCCGCTCCCGCCACCATCCGGGCGTGCGTCCGCTGCAGTTCGCCCTCGCGGGCATCAACGCCCACATCGGGCACGACCTCCCGCTCGCGATCGTGGACGCCTGCCGGGCGCTCGGCTGCCAACCGCAGGACCTGGAGGACGAGTTCGACCGGGTGGGCGATCTGCTGGTGGCCCTGGAGGAGCGGATCCGCGAGGAGGTGATGCCGGGCCCCGACCTGCTCCAGGTCGCCGATCCGCTGACCCACCTGCTGGGCTGCTGGAGCCTGGAGCGGGCCAGGGACGGCGCCTGGTCGGCGGCCAGGGCCCTGTGGGAACTGCGCACACTGCCCGCGCTCGCCGAGGAGTTCGCCCAGCGCCTCGACACGGCCGTCGGCCTGGTGGGCCGGATGCTGCTGACCCCCCTCCCGCTCCCCCGCCCTGCTCCCGCCGTGCCGTGCGCCCCACCCGGCCGGTAGCCGGGCACCGCCCGGCCGCACGGGTCACTCGGGCCAGGCGGAGTTCTCGATGACGTCGACGAAGTCGATGTGCCGGTAGCCCGGCACGAAGTGTTCGAGGACGTCGGCGTTGACGGTGCCGAACGTGGTGTCGGGGCGGTGCCGGAACCCGTCGGCGAAGGCCCGCAGGATCTGCCGCTTGAAGTCCGGGCGCGGGTGTGCGGCGGTGACCGCGTCGATCTCGCTGCGTGCGATGTTGGCCAGGTTCAGTCCGAGTACGTCGGTCTCGACGCCCGCCGTGGTGGCGGCGATCTCGGGGGCCATCTTGTACGGGACCTCGGGCGTGGTGTGCAGGGCGATGGCCGTCCACACCGTGTCCGCGCCACCGGCCGGGAACCCGTGGTCGAGCAGGAACGCGCGGGCCTGGTCGGCACCGTCGAGTTCGAACCGCTGGTCGTCGCCGCGGTACGGCGGCACCAGCCCGGTGTCGTGGAAGAGCGCCGCCACGTACAGCAGTTCCGGGTCGGGCCGCAGACCGAGGGCGCGGGCCTGGAGGCTGCCGAAGAGGTAGACCCGGCGCGAGTGGTGGAAGATGAGCTCGGTGGTGGTCTCGCGGATGAGGTCGGTCGCCTCCCTGGCGAGAGCGCTGTCCGGGATCGGGACACCGGCGATGTTCTCGGTCATGGCTGGGGCCTTCCTGGGGTCGTCGTGCCTGCCGTTCTCGGTCCTAGGATGCGGCAGGTCAAAGGGCCCGAGCCGCTACCGGACGGCCAACAAACCCTCGAAAACGGCCATGGCCCGACGGCCGCCGGCAGACGCGCGTCAGGCGCCGGTGCGGGTGGTCGTGGTGAAGCGGTGCCGGTATTGGGTGGGGGAAAGGCCCAGGTGGCGTGCGAAGGCCCGGCGCAGGCTCTCGTAGCTCGGGAACCCGGACCCGGCGGCGGCCTCGGTGGCGTTGTGGCCCGAGTCGAGCAGCGCCTTCGCCATGTCGAAGCGGATCAGCTCCACGTACTTCGCCGGGGTGGTGCCGAGCTCGGCGCGGAACATCCGGGTGAGGTGGCGCGGGCTGACCCTGACCCGCTCGGCCAGGGCCTCCAGGCTGTGGTCGGCGGTGGGATCGGCCTGGACGGCGTCCAGGACCAGCCGCAGCACCGGCGTCTGCGGCGCCGGGCCCCGGAGCGAGGCCGAGAACTGCGACTGGCCTCCGGAGCGCTGCATGTACACCACCAGGGAGCGGGCGACGTCCCTGGTGAGGTCCGGGCCGTGGTCCTCCTCCAGCAGGGCGAGCGCCAGGTCGATGCCCGCCGTGACCCCCGCGGAGGTGTAGATGCCGCCGTCCCTGACGTAGATCGAGTCGGGTTCCACCCGGGTGGACGGGTGGCGGCGGGCGAGGGCCGCGGTGTGCCGCCAGTGGGTGGTGGCGCGCCTGCCGTCCAGCAGACCGGTGGCGCCCAGGATGAACGCCCCTGTGCAGATCGACGCGACGCGGCCCGCCCGCGCCGCCAGTGCCGCGGCCGCGGCGGCCAGCGACGGGTCGATGGCCGACTCCGGCAGTGCGTCGCCGCCCGAGACGAGCAGCGTGTCGAAGGCCGGTGCCGAGGCGGCGTCGGTGTCGGCCGGGACCACCATGCCGATCGAGGAGCGCACCGGCGCACCGTCCACCGAGACGATGCTCAGCCGGTAGTCGGCGCCGAGCCGGTCCGCCTCCGCGAAGACCTCGGCCGGTCCGGAGACATCGAGCATCTTCATGCCGTCAAAGACGAGAACACCGAGGTGGTGTGTTGCTGCCATGCGCTTGCTCCACTCGCCGAACCCTGCACGAACGTCTCACCGCGCCCGGCCGCCCGCAGGCACCGCCCGGCCGCCGCCCGGGAGCGCCCGCCGCGGTGGGAGCCCACGGCACGCCCCGCCCGCGACGGGCGAACCGGGCCGTGCGGGCGCCCCGCCTCAGCGGAAGGCGCCGCTGTAGGCGTTGAGGGCGGGCTGCCCGCCCAGGTGGGCGAAGAGGACGTGGGACTGCGGTGCGATGGTGCCCGTGCGCACCAGGTCGATCAGGCCCGCCATCGACTTCCCCTCGTAGACGGGGTCGAGGATCATGCCCTCAAGGCCGCCGGTCAACCGGATCGCCTCCAGGGTGGACGCCACGGGCACGCCGTAGCGGTCACCGGCCCAGCCTTCCAGCACGGTGATCTCCTCGTCGTGCAGGTCCCGGCCGAGACCGAGCAACCCGGCGGTGTTCCTGGCGATCTTCGACACCTGGGCGCGGGTCTCCACGATACGGGCCGAGGCGTCGATGCCCAGGACGCGCCGCGGCCGGTCCTGGCCCGCGAAACCGGCGATCATGCCGGCCTGCGTGCTGCCCGTGACGCTGCACACCACGACGGTGTCGAAGAAGACGCCGAGTTCGCGTTCCTGCCGCTGCACCTCGTGGGCCCAGCCGGCGAAGCCGAGACCGCCGAGCGGGTGGTCGGAGGCGCCGGCCGGAATGGCGTACGGGGTGCCTCCTGCCGCGCGCACGCTCTCAAGCGCCTCGGTCCAGCTCTCCTTGATGCCGATGCCGAAGCCCGCCGTCCCCATCCGCACGTCCGCGCCCATGATGCGGGACAGCAGGATGTTGCCGACCTTGTCGTTGACCGGGTCCGGCCAGTCCACCCAGTCCTCCTGGACCAGCACGGCCTTCAGCCCGAGCCGGGCGGCCACCGCGGCCACCTGGCGGGTGTGGTTGGACTGGACCCCGCCGATGCTCACGAGGGTGTCGGCGCCCTGGGCCAGCGCCTCGGGGATCAGGTACTCCAGTTTCCTGGTCTTGTTGCCGCCGAACGCGAGGGCGCTGTTGCAGTCCTCGCGCTTGGCCCAGATCCGGGCCCCGCCGAGGTGCTCGCTGAGGCGTTCCAGCGGGTGGACGGGGCTGGGCCCGAACAGCAGCGGATGGCGGGGGAAGTCTTGGAGGGGCATGTCAGTCCGCTTTCTCCTGGGCCTCGGAAAGGGTGTCGAGCAGCGGGACGAGGGTGCCCCAGTTGGCGCGGGTGGCCGCCGCCGCGCCCTCCACGTCACCGGCCGCGCAGAGGTCGACGATGCTGCTGTGCTGGCCGACCGAGCCGCGGCCGCTCAGCGACGAGAAGCGCAGCCGTTCGACGCGGCGCAGCAGGGGCGTGAACCGCTCGAGGACCGCGCGCAGCGCGCCGTTGGCGCTGGCGGCCACCGCGACACCGTGGAACTCGTCGTCCGCCGCGAGCGCTGCGTCCACGTCGTTTCCGGCCAGCGCCTCGGCGAAGCGGGCGTTGGCCGCCCGCATCGCTTCCAGTTCGGCGGTCGAGAGGTTCGGCAGCGCCTGGCGTACCGCCAGCTCGTGCATGGCCGCGGTGACGGACTGGGCGTCGCGCGCCTCGCGCGAGTCCAGGGGGCTGACGATCGTGTAGCGGCCCGGCTTGGTGCGCACCAGACCGGACTGCTCCAGCCTGGACAGGGCCTCGCGGATGGGAGTGCGGCTGATGCCGAGCCACTCCACCAGGTCTCCGTCGCTCAGCCGCTCGCCCGGGGCCAGGGTGCCGTCCACAATCGCGTCGCGCAGGACCTGGTAGGCGTTCTCGCGCAGCAGGGATCTGGAGACGAGCCCGCGGCTCCGGGGTATCGGCATGCAACATATTGCACACGGCATATGGGCCCGGGTCAATGACGGGGGCCGCGGGGGACCCGGGCACCGGCCTCGCGTGTTGGGCCCGGGCGACGGGCTCCGGTGGCGGCCGCCCCTGGCGGGGTGCGGCACGGTGAGGGCCGCCGCCGGGGCGGGTGCCGCGGGGCAGGCGGCGGCGCCGGCCCGTTCAGTCCTCCGGCAGCTCCACCGGCGCGATCTCGTCGAACACGTCGCCGGGCCCCGGATTGGACGGATCGCAGGCGCCGCCGAACCGGTGCATCACGCCCCACACGGCGTTGAGCGCGGTCTGCACCGCGCCCTCCGCCCAGCCCGCCGTCCAGGAGACGTCGTCGCCGGCGAGGAAGATGCCGCGCTTGTCCGCGGGCAGCCGGTCCTGCATGAAGTGTGTGAACAGCCTGCGCTGGTAGCGGTAGTGGCCCGGCAGGTTGGCCTTGAACGCGCCCATGAAGTAGGGCTCGTCCTCCCAGGAGACGGTGACCGGGCTGCCGATGATGTGGCTGCGGATGTCGACGTCCGGGTAGATCTCGCGGAGTGAGGCGAGCATGACCTCCATCCGCTCGTTCGCGGACAGCGGCAGCCATTTCAGGCTGTCGTCGCACCAGGTGTACGACAGGCAGATCACGGCGGGCCGGTCGGGGCCGTCGTCCAGCAGGTAGGTGCCGCGGGTCATCCGGTCCGTCAGGGTCATCGACATCCGGTCGCGTCCCGTGCGCTCGTCCTTGTCGAGCCAGAACGGCCGGTCCACCGGGACGAAGAGCTTGCTGGACTCCATGTAGTGGGTGCGCTCGATCGCCGTCCAGTGCTCGATCGGGAAGAGCGTCTCATCGCAGGCGATCTTGGACAGCAGCAGCCAGGACTGCGCCGTGCAGACCACCGCGGGATAGGAGCGGATGGCGCCCGACGCGTCGGTGACCGTGATGAGGCCGCCCGCCGCGCGGTGCAGCCGCGTCACCGCCGGACGGGGCGTGCCGTCGTGCAGCGACGCCAGCGAGGTGCCCCGCGGCCAGTGCACGAGCTTGTCCGGCGCCCGCTCCCAGAGCCCGAGCGGCAGTTGCCTGCTGCCGCCGACGATGCCGCGGTGGTGGTCGTCGGCCTCGGTGTACACCACCCGCAGGATCTCCAGGATGGAGTTGGGGAAGTCGGTGTCCCAGCCGCCGGTGCCGAACCCGACCTGGCCGAAGATCTCACGGTGCCGGAAGGACCTGAACGCCTCCGATGCGCACAGAAAGCCGTAGAAGGTCTGGTCGTCGAGCCGCTCGACGAGCCGGGACCAGATCGCGCGGATGGCCGGCACGTCGCGCTCGCGGATGGCGCGGTTCATCCGGGAGAACTCGGCGCCCTCCTCCAGGCAGTGGCGCCAGGCGTCCGCGACCTGCCGGTAGACCTCGGGCAGGTCGTCGAGCGTCCTCGCGTAGTGCGACTCGCCCTTGAGGTCGACGACCGTGGACGCGGCGGCCTCGGAGAGCGGGTTCGGGAACGGCCTGGTGCGCAGGCCCACGAGGTCGATGTAGTGCTGCAACGCGGTGGAGGACGGCGGGAAGCGCATGGCCCCCAACTCGGCGGTCAGCGCTCCCGCGTCGCCTGCGCCGTCGAAGCCGACGGTGCGCAGCCGCCCGCCGATCCGGTCGGCCTCGTACACCACGGGGCGCAGGCCCATCTTCATCAGCTCGTACGCGGTGACGATGCCGGAGAGCCCGCCGCCGACCACCGCCACCTCGGTGCCGTGCCGGGTCGCGGGGATCTGGCCGAGGCCCGCCGGGTGGGCCAGGAAGTCGTCGTACGCGTAGGGGAAGTCCGGCCCGAACATGGTGACGGGCCGCTGCGCCGTGGCGTGCGGGACTGCGGTGGGCACCGTGGACGTCATGGGGTGCGGGCTCCTTGCGGTGGGTCGTGCGGTGCGGACGGCCGGGGTCGATGCGGGGGCCGGCGTCGGACCAGGGGTGCGTGGCGGGCGGGGCGGCGGTCACGCGGGCAGGGGCCGGCCTCGCGTGCTGCGACCGGGAGCGCGGGGCCGGCGTGCCCGAGGACCGGTTCCTCGCCCCGTGCGGCCCGGGCCGCGGCCGCGTCGAGCGCGGCGGGGTTCGCGGCGGCCGGTCCCGGCCGTCCGGAACTCTGCGGCAGGGCGGGACGCAGCGTGGGCATGGCGACCTCACGGGTACGGGCGCGTGGGCGGGGAACGCCTCGACGCTACGGCCGGCCCGGCACCCAGGACAAGATCCGGCCATTGCGCATGACCAGCGCTTTCATTGCGCCGGAGCGGGCCCTGGCGGCGATTCGTTGCGGGGCGCTGCGGGTCATGCGGGCGATGCGGACCGCCCGTGGGTCCGGGCCGTGGTCGCGGCGGGTGCGCTCCCCCGGTCCCGCGTCACCCGGGCGCCCCCGAGGAGAACCGCCGCAGCAGCGGCGACAGGACCAGTACGGACTTGGTCCGTTCCACGAAGGGCTCCCCCGCGATCCGCTCCAGCACCTGTTCGAAGTGGCGCATGTCGCCGGCGAAGACCTGCACCACCGCGTCGGCCTCGCCCGTCACGGTGGAGGCCGACACCACCTCCGGATACCGCTCCAGACCGCGCTGTATCGCCTCGGGCGAGGTGTTGCTGCGGCAGTAGAGCTCGATGTACCCCTCGGTCTCCCAGCCGAGCGCGGCCGGATCCACCCGTACGGTGAAGCCGGTGATGGCGCCGGTGGCCCGCAACCGGTCCACCCGCCGCTTCACCGCGGGCGCCGAGAGCCCGACGAGCTGGCCGATGTCGGCGTAGGAGCGGCGGGCGTCCTCGGCGAGGGCGTGCACGATGCGTTCGTCGAGATCGTTCAGTCGCACGGGCGGTCGGTCACTTCTCCGGTCGGGTCTGCTCGGTGCTCGTCCGCGCCCCGGTCGCAAGGCGGGAGCGGCGAAAGCCGTAGACGAAGTAGAACACGGTCCCGGCGGCCATCCAGACCGCGAACACCGCCCAGGTGACCGCGGACAGGCTGCCCATCATCCAGAGGCAGAGCGCGAAGCCGAGTACGGGCGGCAGCGGTGACAGCGGCACCCGGAAGGCGCGGGGCATCGTGGGCCGGGTGCGCCGCAGCACCACGACGGAGACGTTGACGAGCGCGAAGGCGAACAGGGTGCCGATGCTGGTGGCGTCGGCGAGCCTGCCGAGCGGGACGGCGGCGGCCAGGACGCCGCAGAACAGCGAGACGATCACCGTGTTCGCCCGGGGTGCGCCGGTTGCGGGGTGGACGCGGGAGAAGACGCGCGGAACCAGGCCGTCCCGTGACATCGCGAAGAGGATCCGGGTCTGGCCGTAGAGCACGGTGAGCACGACGCTGGCGATCGCGACCACCGCGCCCGCGGCGAGCAGCGTCGCCCAGAAGCCCTGCCCGGTGACGTCCTTCATGATCGCCGCGAGAGCCGCCTCGGAGCCCGTGAAGCTCCGCCAGGGCCGTGCCCCGACGGCGACGGCGGCCACCAGGACGTAGAGGGCCGTCACGACGACCAGCGAGAGCATGATCGCGCGGGGCAGGTCGCGCTGGGCGTCCTTCGCCTCCTCACCCGCGGTGGAGGCGGCGTCGAACCCGATGTACGAGAAGAAGAGCGTGGCGCCCGCGCCGCTGACACCCGCCATGCCGAGCGGCATGAAGGGCGCGTAGTTGCCCGACCGGACGCCCAGGACGCCGATGCCGCAGAACAGCAGCAACGCGATGATCTTCACGGCGACCATGGCCGTGTTGACGCGCGCCGACTCCCGGGCACCGCCGAGCAGGAAGGCCATGGCGAGCAGGACGACGGCGAGCGCGGGCAGGTTGAACAGACCGCCGTCGCCGGGTGGCGCGGAGAGCGCTCCCGGCAGGGTGGCGCCCAGGGTTCCGTCGAGCAGTTCGTTGAGGTACTGGCCCCAGCCGACGGCGACGGCGGCCACGGACACGCCGTACTCCAGGATCAGGCACCATCCGCAGATCCAGGCGAGAAGCTCGCCGAGCGTTGCGTATGCATACGAGTAGGAGGAACCCGCCACCGGGATGGTGCCGGCCAACTCGGCGTACGACAGGGCGGAGAAGAGGGCGGTGAGGCCGGCGATCACGAAGGAGAGCGTGACCGCGGGCCCCGCCTTGGGCACCGCCTCGCCCAGCACCACGAAGATCCCGGTGCCCAGGGTGGCTCCGATGCTGATCATGGTGAGCTGGGTCAGGCCGAGCGAGCGCCGAAGGCTCCCCCGGCGCCCTGGCCGCCCTCCGCGACCAGGCGCTCCACCGGTTTGCGGCGCATCACGCGGGCGCCGCGCCGCGGGGGCCCGGCGCCTGTCCTGCCGGGGCTGGGCGGGGGTGCGCCGTGGTCGAGCACGCGCTGGCTCCTTCGTCGCCGCCGATCGGGCGCGGTGCGGCGCCGGGTCCGGGGTCCACCCCGCGGGCGCACCGCCGGCCGGCGCGCACCGCGCCGCCTACCGCGCATGGCCCTGTGAGCCGGGCCTTCCCGATCGTAATGCAGCGGTTCCGCGCGCCAGGGCATGGCCGCTGCGTGCCGGGCCGGCGCGCGGGCGTTCGTTGCGCACGCCTGCGAGGGGGCGGGCGGACCGAGCGGCGGTGCGGCCGCGGCCCGCGCCCCGTGCGGCCGCTGTCCTGCGCGGTGCGGCCGCAGGCCGTGTGCGGAGCGCGGCCGTGTGCGGAGCGCGGCCGTGTGCGGAGCGCGGCCGGCGGAAAGGGCCGCAGGGCGGCGCCTCAGTTCCAACTGGCGTGCAGCGGCTTGCCCTCCGCGTACCCGGCGGCGCTCTGCACACCCACCACGGCCTTGTCGGCGAACTCCTCCAGGGTTCCCGCGCCCGCATAGGTGCAGGCGGAGCGAACGCCCGCGATGATCGAGTCGATCAGGTCCTCCACGCCGGGGCGGGCGGGGTCGAGGTACATCCGGGATGTGGAGATGCCCTCCTCGAACAGTGCCTTGCGCGCCCGGTCGTACGCGGACTCCTCCGAGGTGCGGTTGCGCACCGCGCGGGCGGACGCCATGCCGAAGGACTCCTTGTAGAGCCGGCCGTCCGCGGCCTGCTGGAGGTCGCCCGGTGACTCGTAGGTGCCCGCGAACCAGGAGCCGATCATGACGTTGGAGGCACCGGCGGCGAGCGCCATGGCGACGTCGCGCGGGTGCCGCACGCCGCCGTCGGCCCAGACGTGCTTGCCGTGGAGGCGGGCCTCCGCGGCGCACTCCAGCACGGCGGAGAACTGGGGCCGGCCCACGCCTGTCATCATCCGGGTGGTGCACATGGCGCCGGGGCCCACCCCCACCTTGATGATGTCCGCGCCGGCCGCGAGAAGATCGCGGACGCCCTCGGCCGAGACGACGTTGCCCGCGACCAGTGGCACACCGGGGTCGAGGGCGCGCACGGCCCTGACGGCGTTGAGCATGGACTCCTGGTGGCCGTGCGCGGTGTCGACGACGAGGGTGTCCACACCGGCGTCCAGGAGCTGCTTGGCCTTGCCCGCGATGTCGCCGTTGATCCCGACGGCCGCCGCGACCCGCAGCCTGCCGCGGGCATCGGTGGCGGGGGCGTAGAGGGTGGCGCGCAGGGCGCCCGTGCGGGTGAGGATGCCGACCAGGCGGCCCTCCTCGTCGACTGCGGGAGCGTAGCGGCGGTTGGCCGCGTCCAGTTTGTTGAACGCCGCGCGCGGATCGATGTCGGCCGCCACCAGCAGCAGGTCCCGGGACATCACCTCGGACAACTGGGTGAAGCGGTCGACACCGCTCAGATCGGCGTCGGTCACCACGCCGAGCGGCCGGTGGTCCTCGTCGACGACGACGCCCGCGTTGTGGGCGCGCTTGGGCAGCAGCGCGAGGGCGTCGGCGACGGTCTGGGTGGGGGCGAGCACGATGGGCGTGTCGAGGACGTGGTGGCGCTGCTTGACCCAGGCGGTGACGTCGGCGACCACCTCGATCGGGATGTCCTGCGGGATGACGACGAGGCCACCGCGGCGGGCGACCGTCTCGGCCATGCGGCGGCCGGCGACGGCGGTCATATTGGCGACGACCAGCGGGATCGTGGTGCCGCTGCCGTCCGGTGAGGACAGGTCGACGTCCTGCCTGGAGCCGACCGCCGAGCGGTTCGGGACCATGAAGACGTCGTCGTACGTCAGGTCGTGGGAGACGGGGGACGACTCCACGCGGCGACCGGTGCCGGGTTCAAGGAAATGCATTTATCTCACATTTTCACGCGAAACGGCGCAGGTGATATCCGCGCAGACACAACAAAACGCCCCCGTGGTTGCCCAGTCCGGGGGCTTCGCTGTCGATGCCGGGGCAGAGGGCCTGCCTTACATCAAAACATTACCTGAGCGGGAGGGGACCGGCGAGCGGTCGGGCCGGAGAAAGGCGCGGCGGCCGCCCCGGGCTCGTCCGGCGCGGTCCGGGGCGGTCCGGGGCCGTGCCGGCCGCGGCACCGGCCGGCTGCGCGGCGCCCGGTCCGCCGGGCGCCGGGCAGCACGGCGGCGGAACGGCGGCGGGCCCGTGCGGGTGATCCCGGTAGGCCGGGCGGGCGCCGGTCAACGCGTCGCCCGACCCGTGCCCCGGCCTCGCGTTACGTTCCAGGAGAGCGCCTTCCACGAGCGACCGCCCTGTCCGTACCGCAAGAGGAGCTGACCCTCATGGCCGTCTGCGAGGTCTGCAACAACGACTACGAGATGTCGTTCGAAGTACACGCCGCAGGAGCGGTCCACACGTTCGACAGCATCGAGTGCGCCGCCCAGAAGATGGCACCGGTCTGCAACAACTGCCAGTGCCGCATCCTCGGCCACGGCCTCCAGTCCGACGGGCGGTTCTTCTGCTGCGCCAACTGCGCCCGTCAGAAGGGCGTGGCCCAGCTCATGGACCACGCATGAACGGGGCTGCCGGGGTCCTCGCGGCCCAGTGCCGTCCGGGGCGGGTGTCCCGAACGGCGCTGCGGTGGCCGCGACGGCCTCACAAACGGACCGTCAGCGGTTGGGCTCGGCCGCGCTGATGTCCGCGAGCGCCGAACGCTCGTCCTGTTCCATGGCGAGGTCGCCGATGCTGACGACGCCGACGAGCCGGTCCTCCTCGACCACCGGGAGACGCCGCAGCGCGTTGTCCCGCATGAGCCTGACGGCCGCACCGATGTCGTCGTCGGGCGCACAGGTCACCAGGTTGCTGCTGGAGACCTCCTGCGCGGCCGTCTGCTGCGGGTCCCGCGCGTCGGCCATGACCCGGGTCACCAGGTCGCGGTCGGTGACCACACCGCGCACCCTCTCCTCCTCGGCGATGATGACCTGTCCGATGTCCTCCTCGCGCATCAACTGCGCGATCTCGGCCACCGGGGTCCGGGGCGAGACGTACACCGGGTCGGCCGTCATGACCTCGCTGATCTGCTGGGCCATCGTGGTCTCTCCTTCCACCGGCGGCGGGTGGGCCCACCGGTCGTCTTCGGCTCAGTGACCCGGCACGAGTACCCGGCGCGACGGACATGACGCACACGTGTCGCCGCGCCCGGGGCGGGTACGCGTCGCGCCGGACGACCGCGGCTGCGGCCGTCCGCCTCCGCGGCCGCCCGAGGACGTGAGATGACGAGGAGGGCACATGAGGGAAGAAGAGTTCATCGGCCAGGTGCAGGCACGGGCGGGCTTCGGCAGCCGCGGTCCTGCCGAGTCGGCGACCCGGGCGACGCTCGAGACCCTGGCGGAGCGCGTGCAGAGCCCCCAGGCCGAGAATCTGGCCGCCCAGTTGCCGCGGGAGATCGGAGAACACCTCCGGCGGGTGGTCTACGCACCGGACGAACCCGTCACGGGCGCACGGATGAGTACGCAGGAGTTCTTCGACCGGGTGGCCGGCCGCGCCGGCCTCGACCCGCCCAAGGCCGCGCACGCCGCACGGTGCGTCGTGGAGGTCATGGGCGAGGCGACGCAGGGGAACATCGTCGAGAAGATCAAGGGATCGCTGGACGACGACCTGTCGGGGGTGCTGTTCGCCGGCAGCACCGGCAAGGCCGGTCCGTGAGGGGTAATGGCGCCGCCGTCACCCGTCGGTAACCGTTGCCGGCCGGTGGGCCCGCCGGTGACCGGTGCCCGCACGTGAGTGAGCGGCGGTGGGGCGTGGCACGCTCCGGCCCGCCGGCGGCGCGGAGCGCAACCGCATCGCAGGGACGGCCGGGACGGGAGGACGTGCGGACGGTCCGCGTGGGCGAACCGCCCCCACGACCGCGCGGCTGGGGGGCCGTGCGCCCTCGGGGCGCCCCGGATCCGTCCGGCCCATATGCCGGGGGCCCTGCCGTCCGGCCCGCGTGCAGGGGCCCTCACCCGCCTCCCCGGTGGGCTCCCGCCGGCACCGGACGGTGCGGCCCTCGCCGACCGCGCGCACCGCACCGTCCGGCCGGAGTCAGGCGCGCCCGGCCCCGGCCGCCGCCACGGCGAGCAGGACGGACAGGGTGCCGCGGCCCGCGGTGCGCCAGTGCGCCTCGGCCTCGGAGAACACCTTCAGGGCGATGGCCCATTCGCCGGGCCGCGCGGCCGCGTACTCCTGCCAGCCGGACACCAGCAGCAGGCGGCCGCGCGCCGCCGGAAGCCAGGACAGGTCCTTCAGGCTGTCGGCGAGCGCGTCCCAGTTGTGCCCGAACCAGTCGGGGAAGTGCAGGGCGCGGGCGCAGCGGTCCAGGAAGGCCGCCTTGTCCTCGACCCCGTCGAGGTCCAGGACGCTGCTGGTCCAGCCGGTGGCGCGCACCGCCTCCAGAACCGGGGCGAACGCTTCGTCGGTCATCTCCCCGCACCGCCTTCCGCCGGAGATCCAGCCCCGCCCCGGCCGGCCCCGCGCGAGCCGGTCACGCCGCGCCGCTGTCCGGGTCGGTGCGCTCCAGGGCCGGGTGCGGAGCGGGTACGGTCGCCATCAGGAAGTCCGCCGCCGCGGTGTCGGTGACCAGGCTGGTGACCAGTCCGGAGCGGAGCACCGCGTCGATGGCGGGTCCCTTGCGCTGTCCGCCGGCGATCGCGACCACCTCGGGGATGCGCCGCAGCCGGTCGGCCTCCACGGTGATGCACCGCTCGCCCAGGTCACGGCCCACCCTGCGGCCCTGCGCGTCGAAGAGGTGCGCGGACATCTCCGCCGCGACCCCCAGCGAGGCGTAGTGGGCGCGCTCGTCCTCGCTGAGCATGTCGTGGACGGTGGAGATGCCCGCCTCCCAGGAACCGATGGACACGCAGGCGACCGTCACCTTGTCGAAGTAGTCGAAGGCCCGGGCGATACCGGTCTGGTGGCGCAGCGCGTCCGCGGTGGCGGAGTCGGGCAGCAGCATCGGGGCGTAGATGGGGTGCGCCTCGCCGCCGGAGACCTGCGCGGCGCGCCGGACCGCCTCCACGGAGCCGCGCTCCGCCGTGCCCGCGTCGTACACGCCGGTGAGCTGCACGACCGTGCACGGGGGCAGCCGGTCGAGGGCGGCCGCCATGTGGATGGTGGACCGGCCCCAGGCAAGCCCCAGCACATCGCCCTCGGTGACCAGCTCGCCGAGCAGGTCGGCGGCGACCTCGCCCAGGTTCTCCGGGTCGGGTGACTCGTCGGCCTCCGCCGGGGACTCGACCACGACCGCGTGCCGCAGGCCGTAGCGGGCGCGCAGCGCGTCCGAGCGCTCGGCGTCCAGCTCTGCGGGCACTCTGATCTCGATCCTCACGAGATCACGTTCGAGGGCGGTCTCCAGGACCCTGGCCACCTTGAAGCGGCTCACGCCGAACTCCTCGGCGATCTGGATCTTGGATTTGCCCTCCAGGTAGAAGCGGCGGGCCATGGCCGCCGCCTGTACCAGCTCCGCGGGTCCCATCCGCAGAGCAGGCCGACCCGCCGACATGCCGGACACGGCGATCTCCTCACTGCTCTCAGGTTGTTCACACTCTGGATTCGCCGCTCATCCTTGCAGATCCACGGGGGTGCCTCCCAGGGCCTTCGGGCACTGGAAGACGTCGATCGGCCCTGATGGGCGGCGTTCACGTGCCCTTGTCCCGGTGGCCGCCCTGCGCTGGCCCGGTGGCCGCCCGACGCTCGGGGGTTCGGTCGGGTGTGCGGTGGCGCTCAGTGCGCCGGGGCCCACCCGGCGGTGGCGGTGGCCCGCTGGGCCCGCTCGCGCAGGGCCCGGACCGCGGCGGCCGGGTCGGACGCCCCGTAGACCGCCGATCCGGCCACGAAGACGTCGGCGCCGGCCTCCGCGCACCGCTCGATCGTCTCCTCCGAGACCCCGCCGTCGACCTGGAGCCACACGTCGAGGCCGTGCTTGCCGATGAGCTGCCGGGTGCGGCGGATCTTCGGCAGCATGATGTCGAGGAAGGCCTGTCCCCCGAAGCCCGGCTCGACGGTCATGACCAGCACCATGTCGAGCTCGGGGAGCAGGTCCTCGTACGGCTCGATGGGCGTGGCGGGCTTGAGGGCCATGCCCGCCCGCGCGCCCTTGGCCCGCACCTCGCGCGCGAGCCGCACCGGGGCCGCGGCCGCCTCCGCGTGGAAGGTCACGGACCCGGCTCCCGCCTCCACGTACTGCGGCGCCCAGCGGTCGGCGTCCTCGATCATCAGATGGCAGTCGAGCGGGGTGTCCGTGGCACGCGCCAGGGACTCCACGATCGGGACGCCGAGCGTCAGGTTGGGGACGAAGTGGTTGTCCATGACGTCGACGTGGAGCCAGTCGGCGCCCTGCACCGCTCTCGCCTCGTCGGCGAGGCGCGCGAAGTCTGCGGACAGAATGCTGGGGTTGATCCGGGGGGCCATGCCCCAAGCCTGCCATGCCGGTCCCGGACGTCCTCGCCCGGCGTCGGCTGTGGGGCAGGTGGGACGCGCGGGACGGCTGCGGCGGCCCGCACCGCCGTGGTGCCGCGGCACTGGGCCGCGGCACGGCCTGGCAGGACCTCGCAGCCCCGGCGGGCGCGCCCCGCCGGTTCAGTCCGTCCTGCGCAGCAGCGCCAGGTACATGGCGTCCGTGCCGTGCAGGTGCGGCCAGAGCTGGACGTCCGGGCCCTCGCCGAGCGACGGGACGCCCGGCAGCAGCGGCCGTGCGTCGACGAGCCGTGCGCCGCCGTGCCGCTTCAGGACGTCGTCGACCACCGCACGCGTCTCGGCCAGGTGCGGTGAGCAGGTCGCGTAGGCGACCACCCCGCCTGGCCGCACCGACACCAGCGCCGAGCGCAGCAGTTCACGCTGGAGCGGCGCGAAGCCGTCCAGGTCCTCGGGCCGGCGGCGCCAGCGGGCCTCCGGACGCCTGCGCAGCGCACCCAGGCCGGTGCACGGCACGTCCATCAGCACCCGGTCGAAACTGCCGGGCCGCCACGGCGGCCGGGTGCCGTCCGCGGTCAGCACCTGGTACGGCCCCGGATTGCCGGCCAGTGCCTTGGCCACCAGGCCCGCGCGGTGCGGCTGCTTCTCCGCTGCGACCAGCGCGGCACCCCGCCCGGCCGCGAGACCGCCCAACAGGGCCGCCTTGCCGCCGGGGCCCGCGCAGCCGTCCAGCCAGAGCCGGTCGGGTCCGTCGAGCGGCGCCGCGGCCAGCGCCAGCGCCACCAGTTGGCTGCCCTCGTCCTGCACCCCTGCGCGTCCTTCGCGCACCGCGTCCAGCGCCCCGGGCTCGCCGCCCTCGGTGAGCCGGGCCGCGTACGGGGACCAGCGGCCGGGCAGGGCGGCCCGGTCGCCGAGGGTCTCGACCAGTTCCTCGGCGGTCGCCCGGCCCGGGCGGGCCACCAGGGTGACCTCGGGGCGTTCGTTGTCGGCCGCCAGCAGCTCCTCGATGCCGGACCGGCCGCCGCCCAGCGCGTCCCACAGGGCGGAGACGATCCAGCGCGGGTGCGCGTGCACCACCGCGAGGTGGTCCTCGGGGTCGTCCTCGTACGACGGCGCCACCCGTGCCAGCCAGCCGTCCAGGTCGTCCTGGGCGATCCTGCGCAGCACCGCGTTGACGAACCTGGCCCGCCCGTCGCCCAGGACGACCCGGGCCAGCTCCACCGACGCGGACACGGCGGCGTGCGGCGGGATCCGGGTGCCGAGCAACTGGTGCGCGCCGAGGCTGAGCACGTCGAGCACCGGCGGGTCGACCTCGCGCAGCGGCCGGTCGATGCACTCCGCGATGACGGCGTCATAGGTGCCCTGGCGGCGCAGGGTGCCGTACACCAGCTCGGTGGCGAGGGCCGCGTCCCGCCCGTCGAGCTCGCCCTTCTCGCGGGCCCTGCGGAGCAGGGGCGGCAGGACGAGGTTGGCGTACGCGTCCCGCTCGCCGACGGCGCGCAGCGCGTCGAAGGCGAGGACGCGGACGGGGTCCTTCTTCGGGCGGCGGTACGGCTTCCCGGGCCTGCCCGGTTTCCCCGCCCCGCGCCCGGTGGGCGCCCGGCGCGCGGCAGGCTGCTCGTGCTGGTCGGTCAAAAGTGCTCCGCTGGTGGTATCCGGGCCGGGCAACTGCCCCGGCACCACTCAGCCTACGTCGCCGCCGCCCAGCCGTTCGCCCGGGGCGATGCGCACCCCGCGGGCCCAGTCGGCGGCGCGCATCGGCTTCTTGCCCTGCGCCTGCACCCACAGCAGCTCGACGGCGTACGAGCCGGTGCCCACATACACGTGGTTCTTGCCGGCGTCGAGTTCGCCGGGCGCCAGCCCGGCGCGGTCCGCGACCGGGGCGGCCTGCACCAGCTTCAGCCGCTCGCCGCGGAAGACGGTCCAGGCACCGGGTGCCGGCGTGCAGCCGCGCACCACCCGGTCGACGCGCAGCCCGGGGGCCGTCCAGTCCACCCGGGCGTCCTCGACGCGCACCTTCGGTGCGACGGTGATGCCCTCGGGGGGCTGCGGCACGGCCTTCAGCGTGCCGTCCTCGATGCCGTCCATCGTCGCCGCCAGCAGTCCGGCGCCCGCGAGTGCGAGCCGGGTGAGGAGGTCGCCGCTGGTGTCGGTGGGCCGGACCGCCTCGGTGACCGTGCCGTACACCGGGCCGGAGTCCAGGCCCTCCTCGATGAGGAAGGTGGAGGCGCCGGTGATCTCGTCGCCGGCCATGATCGCGTGCTGCACGGGTGCGGCGCCGCGCCAGGCGGGCAGCAGCGAGAAGTGCAGGTTGACCCAGCCGTGCACCGGGACGTCGAGGGCCACCCGGGGCAGCAGCGCGCCGTACGCCACGACCGGGCAGCAGTCCGGGGCGATGTCCCGCAGCCGCGCGAGGAACGCCTCGTCGCGGGGCTTCGCGGGCTTCAGCACCTCGATCCCGGCCTCCTCGGCGCGCTCCGCCACGGGACTGGCGACCAGCCTGCGGCCGCGTCCCGCGGGCGCGTCGGGACGGGTGACGACGGCGGCCACCTCGTGCCGCCCGGAGGCGATCAGGGCGTCCAGGGCGGGAACGGCGACCTCGGGGGTGCCTGCGAAGACGAGCTTCATCAGTGGCTGTCGGCCTCTCGGGCGGGAGCGTCAGGGCGGGCGCCCGTGGCGAGGACCGACGCGGGCGGCGCACCAGTCTAGGCGCGGCGCCCCACCCGGGTGCGCCTCGGCTCCGCCGCCCTGCTCCGGGCCGCCGGGAAGCGGGCGCCGAAGCGGGCGCCGCCCCCTGGCTCACCCGGGCAGAGCGCTCGGGGCCCACGCGCGGCGTACGCGGTCGCATCCGCCGCTGCGCCCTGTCACCGTGACCACACACGGGGTGGCGCGTTGGTCAAGAGAGAGTTGACCACAGGGGCCGCCGTCGCGGCCCGACCCGTTTCAACGCCGGTTCGAGAGGCTTGTTCATGGCCGACCACGCAACCCACGACGCCCAGGCTCGCGCCAGCCTGCATCTGCTGGTGCGGGACATCGAGCGGGTCCGCCGGCAGGTGGACGCACTGCGCACCCTCACCGCCCAGCTCGGCAACGTCTACCGCCCGCGACGCTCGGGCCCCGCCACGGGCTTCGTCGTCTACGGCCGGGCGCCGGCCCCGACCGTCCGGCTCGCCCAGGAGCTGCGCGACAGCGTGGAGACCCTGGTCACGGCCGCCGTGGACTTCGACCGCTCGCTGGGCTTCTCGTGGGACGCGGTGGGTTCGGCGCTCGGCGTCACCAAACAGGCCGTGCACCGCCGCTACGGCGCCCGCCGCGCCGCCGCGCAGGCCGCGGCGGAGGCCGAGCGCGGCCCCGACACCCAGCTCCCCGGGACGCACCCGCTGCCCCTGGGCGGCGGCCTGCCCGCGGTCCCCGCGGCCCGCTCGATGCCCGGGCAGCCCACCCCGGGCGGTGGCGCGCTGCGGGACGAGAGCAGGCCGGGCGCCTTCCCCGGACCGCGGCACGGCTGAGCGGGCCCCGCGGGAGTGGCCCCACCGCGCGACCGGGCCCCGCGGGGGCGGGCCCGCGCCGACGGCGCCGGGCCCCGGGCGGTCCCCGGCCGCCCGGGTCTGCCACTCCCGGCCGTCCAGGTCCACCACCCCCGGCCATCCTGATCCACCGCACGCGCGACGGCCCGCCCGCGGGGCACCGCCCCTCATCCGATGTCCGGTGGATCGACCCGGACCCACACCGTTTCCGCGCTCGCGCGTGCCGGCTTCGCCGTCCGCGCCGCCTGCGCCGTCTTCAGCGCGGCCGCCAGCGCGGCGCCGCTGCCGTGTGGGACCCGGACCAGCGCACGCTCCCACTGCTCCCCCGGCGGCGGCGCACCGGTGCGGCGGGGACTGCCCGGGGGACTGAGCGGCAGCAGCACAGGGCCGAGCACCTGGGCGTCGCCCGGCAGCTCGACCGCCGCGAGGAAGGCGTCGACCGCATCCGGCGGCCCGGTCACCGACGCCATCCGGGAGACCGGGGGGAAGCCGAGTTCCGCGCGCTCCGTACGCTCCCGGACGGCGAATCCGACCGGATCCCAGCGCACCAGGGCCTGCACCGGCTGCAAGGTTGGCTCGGCCACGACGACGACGGTGCCGCCCGCCTGCTGGTCCCGCACCAGGGCGGCGGCGGCGATCCAGCGGCGCAGGGCTTCCTCCCCCGCCCGCAGGTCGGGGCGGCCGAGCATGGTCCAGCCGTCCAGCAGCAGCGCCGCCGCGTAACCGCCCTCGGCGACGGGCTCCGCGCCCGGTGTGCTGACCACGAGCGCGGGAGTGCCGGGCACGGTGTCGAGGACCTGCTCGCGCCCCGAGGTGCGCACCGGCACCGCGGGAAACGCCCGGCCCAGCTCCTCCGCGGTGCGCCGGGCCCCGACGACCTGGGCGCGCAGCCGGAACGCGCCGCACTCGGTGCAGTGCCAGGCGGGCTCCTGCCGACCGCACCAGCCGCAGCGCAGGGACCCGTCGGCACCCGCCTGGACGGGCCCCGCACAGTGCCGGCAGCGCGCGGGCGTCCGGCAGCGCTCGCAGGCCAGCCGCGGCACATAGCCCCGCCTGGGCACCTGGACCAGCACCGGGCCCTTCGCCAGGCCCTCCCGCGCGGCCTGCCAGGCGAGACTGGGCAGCCGGGCCGCACGGGCCGCCTCGTCACGGGCGAGATCGGTGTCCTGCACGGTACGCACCAGCGGTGCGGCACGGCGCGCCTGCTCACGGTCCGCGACCAACGGCAGCGCCCAGCCGTTCTCGACGAGCTGGGCGGCCTCCACGGTGCAGCCCCAGGCACCGAGCAGGAAGGCGCAGCCGCTGTGCGCGGCCCGCAGGAGCAGCACCTCGCGGGCGTGCGGCTGCGGCGCGCGCGGCTCGCTGTGGCTGGAGTCGCCGTCGTCCCAGATGGCGACCAGGCCGAGGTTCCGTACCGGCGCGAACATCGCCGCGCGGGTGCCCACCACCGCCCGCACCGAGCCGCGGCGCACGGCGAGCCACTCCCGGTACCGCTTCTCCGGGCCCGCCTCCGCCGTCAGCACCGCGTGCCCGCCCGGGCCGAGCAGCGCCGTCAGGGCGGCGTCCACCCGGGCCAGGGTGCGGCCGTCGGGCACCACCACGAGCGCGCCGCGGCCCGAGGACAGCGTCGCGGCTACGGCGTGGGCCAGCGCATCGGCCCACTCGGGGCCCGGCAGGGCGTTCCACACCGCGCGGGGCGCGCCCGCGGTGGCGAGTGCGTCCAGGAAGGCCGGGCCGCGTGAATAGCGCTCCCAGGGGCCGGGCCCGGGTGCCGGGGGCGGTGGGGCGGGCTCGGGCGAGGGCCTGCTCTCCGCGCGTGCGCTGCGCGGGGGCACGGCGAGCTGGAGGACGTCGGCGAGAGAGCCTGCGTAGCGGTCCGCCACGGCGCGTGCGAGGCCCAGCAGCTCGGGGTCGAGGACCTGTTCGGGCGAGACGACCTGGGCGAGCGCCGCCAGCGGGCCCGCGTAGTCGGACTCGGCGACGCGCTCCACCAGGAAACCGTCGACGAGCCCGCCACCCTCCCTGCGCCCGCCGCGCACCCGGTGCCCCCCGGCCCCGAACCGCACCCGCACCCGCACCCCCGGTTGCGCCTGCTCGTCGAGATCCCGGGGCACCGCGTAGTCGAAGTACCTGTCGAGGTGGAGCACGCCCTTGTCGACCACCACCCGCGCCACCGGCAGCCGCTCGGCCAGCTCGGCCCCCCGCCAGGTCCGCGGCTTGGCACGCGGCGCCTTGGCCTTGCGCACGCTCTCCCGGATCAGCGCGAGCTGCTCCGGCGGCACGCCTCCCGCCGCGCCGTCCCCCTGGCCGTTCTCGCTGCTCACACCAGCATTCCTACCAGACCCCACCGACAGCCCACGCTGCCGCACGAGCCCGGGTCGCACCTCACTCGGCCACCTGGCCGCGAGGTGCGACCCACCCGCCTGCGACCGCCCCGCAGTGCGCTGCCCTTGTGTGCCGTCCGCGTCGCGCCGTGGGAGCCGCGAGCGCCGGCACCACCTCGGCCCCCGGCCCGCATCCGGCCACCGGCGAGCACCGCCATCGCCTCGGCCCGCGGCGCGCAACGGCACAGCACCGGCACGGGGCCGGCGCACACGCGGCCGGCCGGTGGTGCACCCCGCGGTTGCGGACCGGCTCGGCGCCGGGGCCCGGCCGCGATCGCGGTCCCGCCCGCACCGGCGGCCGCGTCCGCACACGAACGAGGTCCGGCAGCCTGGCGAGGCTGCCGGACCCGGTTGGTCCAGGTTCCGGGCTGCGCTGGGCGGCGCCCGGAACGAGGTGGTGCTACAGGAGGCCCGCCGCGGCGCGCAGGGCGTCCACGCGGTCCGTGCGCTCCCAGGTGAACTCGGGAAGCTCGCGGCCGAAGTGGCCGTACTTCGCCGTCTTGGCGTAGATCGGGCGGAGCAGGTCGAGGTCGCGGATGATCGCGGCCGGGCGGAGGTCGAAGACCTCGTTGATGGCGGCCTCGATCTTCTCGGTGTCCACCGCGTTCGTCCCGAAGGTCTCGACGAACAGGCCGACCGGCTCGGCCTTGCCGATGGCGTAGGCCACCTGGACCTCGCAGCGGGAGGCGAGGCCCGCGGCGACGACGTTCTTCGCGACCCACCGCATGGCGTACGCGGCGGAGCGGTCGACCTTGGAGGGGTCCTTGCCGGAGAAGGCACCGCCGCCGTGCCGGGCCATACCGCCGTAGGTGTCGATGATGATCTTGCGGCCGGTGAGTCCCGCGTCACCCATGGGGCCGCCGATCTCGAAGCGGCCGGTGGGGTTGACCAGCAGGCGGTAGCCCTCGGTGTCGAGCTTGATGCCGTCGTCGACGAGCAACTTCAGCTCGGGCTCGACCACGAACTCGCGTACGTCGGGCGCGAGCAGCGACTCCAGGTCGATGTCGCTCGCGTGCTGCGAGGAGACCACGACCGTGTCGAGGCGGGCTGCCTTGTCACCGTCGTACTCGATGGTGACCTGGGTCTTTCCGTCCGGACGGAGGTAGGGGATGGTGCCGTTCTTGCGGACCTCCGAGAGGCGCTCGGACAGGCGGTGCGCCAGGCGGATCGGCAGCGGCATCAGCTCGGGGGTCTCGTCGCAGGCGTAGCCGAACATGAGGCCCTGGTCGCCGGCGCCCTGCCGGTCCAGCTCGTCGAGCTCAGCGGTGACGGCACCCTCGACGCGGGTCTCGTACGCCGCCTCGACGCCCTGGGCGATGTCCGGGGACTGGGAGCCGATGGACACCGAGACGCCGCAGGAGGCGCCGTCGAAGCCCTTCTTCGACGAGTCGTAACCGATCTCCAGGATCTTCTCGCGCACCAGCTTGGCGATGGGCGCGTAGGCCTGGGTGGTGACCTCGCCGGCCACGTGGACCTGGCCGGTGGTGATCAGGGTCTCGACGGCGACCCGGGAGGTCGGGTCCTCCCGCAGGAGTGCGTCGAGGATGGTGTCGCTGACCTGGTCGGCGATCTTGTCGGGATGACCTTCGGTGACGGACTCCGAGGTGAAGAGACGGCGGGACACATCGCTCCCTGGGGTTGCAGCGGCTGCTGGCTGAGCATTGGTGGAGTGGCCGGGGGCTGCGCCCGGCGGCGTCCGCGAACAGTTTATCGGGCAAAATCGCCCATGGCCCAGGTGTCTCGCCACTTGGGCGAGGTCTGGTGATCCGCACCACGGTACGACGGCCGCCCCGCGGGTGGGCCGCACCACGCCCGCAGGCGTCCGGGTGCACCGGCTCCCCCCGATGCGCTGGACGAACGTTTCGCCAGGTCACCGTGGGCGGTGGGACACGGATGCGCCGGGGCGCGGCGGGCGGCGCCGGTCACCTGGACGTGCCCGCCGGGACCCGTCCCGGGCGGCGGGCCCGGCCCCCGGCACACCCCGCGCTTCTGGCGAAATCTGTTCGACTGAGTCCCTGCGGAGCGGTGTACCGGGCCCTCCGGGAGGCCGTGCGGACACCGCGCTCCGGCCCTGCCGGCGCTCCGCGCGCCCGCCCGCCACCGGGCCCGCCGCGGCCCCGCCGGGCCCCCGCGCGAAAGCCGCCCGGGCCCAACGGCCACGACAGTCACGACAGCCCGAATAACCCCCAATGACCCCAGCGGCCCCAGCGGCCCCAGCGGCACGCTCGCCGGGTCGCCTCAGCTCAGCCGGCCGGCCACCAGGTCCCACACCACATCGGCGAGGGCCTCCTTGGGCCCGTGCGGGACGAGCGTCTCGCTGCCGTCGGCACCGAGCACCACGGCCTCGTTCTCCTCGGCGCCGAAGGTCTTGCGCTCACCGACCTCGTTGACGACGAGGAGGTCGCAGCCCTTGCGGCGGAGCTTGGCGCGGCCGTTCTCCAGGACGTGGTCCGTCTCCGCGGCGAAGCCGACGACGATCTGGCCGGGCCGCGGGCGGTCGGCGGAGAGCTCGGCGAGGATGTCGGGGTTGCGCACCAGCGCCACGGCCTCGGGCTCCCGGCCGTCCTCCTTCTTGATCTTCCCGGTGGCGTAGGCCGCGGGCCGGAAGTCGGCCACGGCGGCCGCCATCACCACCGCGTCGGCCTGGGCTGCGGCCTTGAGGACCGCCTCACGCAGTTGTGCCGCGGTGCCCACCGGGACGACGTCCACGCCGGCCGGGTCGGGCAGGCCGGTGTTCGCGGCCACCAGCGTGACGCGCGCGCCGCGGGCCGCGGCGGTGCGGGCGAGGGCGTAGCCCTGCTTCCCGGAGGAGCGGTTGCCGAGGAAGCGCACCGGGTCGAGCGGCTCACGGGTGCCCCCCGCGCTCACGACGACGTGCAGCCCTCCCAGGTCCGGCGGGAGGATGCCGCGGGCCAGCACGCGGCGGCAGACCTCGAAGATCTCGGCGGGGTCGGGGAGGCGGCCCTTTCCGGTGTCCACGCCGGTGAGGCGGCCTACGGCCGGCTCGACGACGACGGCCCCGCGGCGGCGGAGCGTGGCGACGTTGTCCTGGGTGGCGGGGTGCTCCCACATCTCGGTGTGCATGGCCGGCGCGAAGACGACGGGGCAGCGGGCGGTCAGCAGCGTGTTCGTCAGGAGGTCGTCGGCGATGCCGTGCGCGGCCTTGGCCAGCATGTCGGCGGTGGCCGGCGCGACGACGACCAGGTCGGCGGACTGGCCGATGCGGACGTGCGGGACCTCGTGGACGTCGGACCAGACCTCCGTGGCGACGGGGTGGCCGGAGAGCGCGGACCACGTGGGGGCGCCCACGAACCGCAGGGCGGAAGCGGTCGGCACCACACGGACGTCATGGCCCGACTCGGTCAGGCGGCGGAGCAGCTCGCACGCCTTGTAGGCGGCGATCCCGCCGCTGACCCCCAGAACCACCTTCGGCCTGTCCACCGTGCCTCCCCGCCTTCGTCCCGGACTACGGACCCTGCTTGACACAACACACCTATGACACACCACGGGCCCGGCAGTCTGCTGCCGGGCCCGTGGTGTCGCGGTCGGACCGCCGGGGCTCGCCACCGGGCCGGTGGCCCGAGCGCCCGCGGGGCCTTGCTACTGCGCCGGGCCCTCGACGGCCTCGGACGTCAGCAGGCCGGCGTTGATCTCGCGCAGGGCGATCGAGAGGGGCTTCTCGTGGACGTGGGTGTCGACGAGCGGACCCACGTACTCCAGGAGGCCCTCACCGAGCTGCGAGTAGTACGCGTTGATCTGGCGCGCGCGCTTGGCCGCGTAGATCACGAGGCTGTACTTCGAGTCGGTGGCCTCGAGGAGCTCGTCGATCGGGGGGTTGATGATGCCCTCGGGCGCGGTGGTGGAGGAGGACACGCGCTACCTTCCGGAAGATGGGAAATGATCAGTGTGAGGCGCCGGACACAGCGGACATCGTTCACACAACGTCCACCAAGGCTAGCAGCTCACGCGCAACGTGCTCGACGGAGGTGTTGACCAAGGTCACATCGAACTCCGACTCCGCCGCGAGCTCGACCCTGGCTGCCTGCAGACGGCGCTCGATGACCTCGGCGGACTCGGTGCCCCGGCCGGTGAGCCGGCGCACCAGCTCGTCCCAGGAGGGCGGGGCGAGGAAGACCAGCCGGGCGTCCGGCATGGACTCCCGCACCAGTCGTGCGCCCTGGAGGTCGATCTCCAGCAGGACGGGATCGCCCGCCTCCAGCCTGCGCAGCACGGCCCCGCGGGGGGTGCCGTAGCGGTGGCCCGCGAATTCGGCCCACTCCAGGAGCTCGCCGTTGGCGACCAGCTTGTCGAATTCGTCGTCGGTGACGAAGAAGTACTGGACGCCGTCCCGCTCGCCCGGCCGGGGCCTGCGGGTGGTGGCGGACACCGAGAGCCAGACCTCGGGGTGCTCCTTGCGCAGATGCGCGACGACCGTGCTCTTGCCGACCCCCGAGGGGCCGGAGAGCACGGTCAGCCGCGGACGTGCGTCCGGGGGTACGGGGGGCGTCCCCCGGGATGTTGCAGCCATGCAGCGATTATCCAGGTTCGCGTCAGGGGCCGGGACGTCAGGCGGCGTTGCCGCCGAACTCCCGCTCCAGCGACGCGATCTGGTTCGAGCCGAGACCGCGCACTCGGCGGCTCTCGGAGATCCCGAGCCGCTCCATGATCTGCTTGGCGCGGACCTTGCCCACGCCGGGCAGGGACTCGAGCAGGGCGGAGACCTTCATCTTGCCGATGACGTCGTTCTCCTGGCCCTGCTTGATGACCTCGTGGAGCGAGGCGCCGGAGTGCTTGAGTCGATTCTTGACCTCGGCCCGCTCCCGGCGAGCCGCGGCGGCCTTTTCGAGCGCGGCTGCGCGCTGTTCAGGGGTAAGGGGCGGAAGAGCCACGCCTACGTCACCTCGGATGTCGAACTGTCGGATACGGACCGGTGAGGAACCTAGTCGCCCCACACCTGGGGAGCAACGAGCAACGCGTTTGCCCGTGCACTCTCGACGGAGACTAGCGGCCAAGTCCGCCGGAGTCAGCGAGAACAGACGAAAAGTCCTGGTCAGCCTTTGCCGAGCCGGACATTTCACACAAATAACCTCGGTTTTCTGTCCAATCCGCCCCCGAGGCGACCAGGCACGACGTCATCGGGAGGGCAGGGCGGCCCGTACCTCGTCCGCGAATCGGGTCGCGGCGGACCGCAGCGCGGACGGGTCGGGGCCTGCGCGGAGCACTCCGCGGCTGACGTTCGGGACCACGTTGCGCACCGCGGCACCGAACACCTCGGGGAGATCGCGCGGCGTGGCGCCCTGGGCGCCGATGCCGGGAGCGAGCAGCGGCCCGTTGATCCCGAGATCATACGCAGACAGGTCGCCCAGGGTCGCACCGACCACCGCTCCGAAGGAGCCGAGCGGGTCCGCCCCGGCGTTCTCCGCGGCCAGCCGGGCGAGCACGGTGGCCGCGACCGTGCTGCCGTCGGACCGCACGGCGTGCTGGATCTCGGCGCCCTCCGGGTTGGAGGTGAGGGCGAGCACGAAGAGGCCGCAGCCGCTCTGCCTGGCCAGGTCCACGGCCGGCCGCAGGGAGCCGTAGCCGAGGTAGGGCGAGACGGTCAGCGCGTCCGCGAACAGCGGCGCGTCCTTCCGCAGGAACGTCTCCGCGTAGGCGCTCATGGTGGAGCCGATGTCGCCCCGCTTGGCGTCCATCAGGACGAGCGCACCGGCGGCCCTGGCCTCCTCGACCGTCTTCTCCAGGACGGCGATGCCGCGCGATCCGAAGCGCTCGAAGAAGGCGCTCTGCGGCTTCAGCACGGCGACCCGGTCGGCCAGCGCGTCGACGACGGCGCGGCTGAAGCGCTCCAGGCCGCCGATGTCGTCACCGAGGCCCCAGTCGGCGAGGAGGGAGGCGTGCGGGTCGATGCCGACGCACAGCGGGCCGCGCTCGTCCATGGCGCGGCACAGCCGGGCTCCGAAGGGGTGCGGGTTCACGAGGCTCCTCTGGTGGGTCGCACGGGACCGGACAGGTGGCCGCCCGGGTCGCCGACCGCGTCGGCGAGGGTGGCGTAGGGCGAGGCGGCGAGGCGCGCGGCCAGGCCCCGGTGCACGGCGCGGGCCCAGAAGGGGCCGCGGTAGATGAGGGCCGTGTAGCCCTGCACCAGCGTGGCGCCGGCCAGGACGCGCTGCCAGGCGTCCTCCGCGCTCTCGACGCCGCCCACCGCCACGAGGGTGATGCGCTCGCCCACGCGCGCGTGCAGGCGGCGCAGGACCTCCAGGGAGCGCTCCTTGAGCGGGGCTCCGGAGAGTCCGCCGGTCTGCCCGGCGAGCGAGGGGTCGGCGGTGAGGCCGAGGCCGTCGCGTGCGATGGTGGTGTTGGTGGCGATGATGCCGTCCAGGCCCAGCTCGACGGCCAGGTCGGCGACGGCGTCCACGTCCGCGTCGGCGAGATCGGGCGCGATCTTGACCAGCAGTGGCACCCGGCGCCCGGGCACGCTGCGGTCGGCGGCCGCGCGGACGGCGCCGAGCAGCGGCCGCAGCCGGTCGGTGGCCTGCAGGGAGCGCAGTCCGGGCGTGTTCGGCGACGAGACGTTCACCACCAGGTAGTCCGCGTGGCGCGCCAGGCGCTCGGTGGACGTCACGTAGTCGCGCTCCGCCTCGTCCTCGGGGACTGTCTTGGTCTTGCCGATGTTGACGCCCACCGTGGTCGTGAAGACGGCCCGGCGGGCCGCGAGCCGGGCGGCGACGGCCGCCGAGCCCTCGTTGTTGAAGCCCATGCGGTTGATCAGCGCACCGTCGGCGGGCAGCCGGAAGAGGCGCGGGCGGGGGTTGCCGGGCTGCGGCTCCCCGGTGACCGTGCCGATCTCGACGTGCCCGAAGCCGAGCATCGCCATCCCGTCGATGCCGACGGCGTTCTTGTCGAAGCCCGCGGCGAGCCCGAGGGGGCCGTGCATCCGGCGGCCGAAGGCCGTCACGCGCAGTTCGGGACGGCGCGGCGCGAGGAAGGCGGCGATCAGGGCGCGCAGACCCGGGACGCGGGCCGCGCAGCGGATCCAGGCGAAGGCCGCCCGGTGGGCCCGCTCCGGGTCGAGGCGCCGGAAGGCCAGGCGGAAGAAGAGCGTGTACATGTGGGGTCCGTCGGTTCAGTGGTGAGGGGGTGCGCGGGGCGCGGGGGGAACGCCGCAGGGGGGCACCGCGCGGTGCCCCCCTGCGGCCGCTAGACGCGCGCCTCGGTCAGGTGCCGGGCGTGTTCCTGGAGGGAGCGCACTCCGACCTCGCCGTGCCCGAGGGCGTCGATGCCCTGCACGGCGGCGGCCAGCGCCTGGACCGTGGTGAGGCAGGGCACGCCGCGGGCCACGGCCGCGGTGCGGATGTCGTAGCCGTCCAGGCGGCCGCCGGTGCCGTACGGGGTGTTGACGATTAGGTCGACCTCGCCCTCGTGGATGAGCTGCACGATGGTCTTCTCGCCCCCCGGCCCGGTGCCCTCGGACTGCTTGCGCACCACCGTGGCGCTGATGCCGTTGCGGCGCAGCACCTCGGCCGTGCCGGAGGTCGCCAGCAGCTCGAAGCCGTGGCCCACCAGCTCGCGGGCCGGGAAGATCATCGAGCGCTTGTCGCGGTTGGCGACCGAGATGAAGGCGCGGCCCTTGGTCGGCAGCGGCCCGTAGGCGGCCGCCTGGGACTTGGCGTAGGCCGTGCCGAAGACCGAGTCGATGCCCATGACCTCGCCGGTGGAGCGCATCTCGGGGCCCAGCACGGTGTCCACGCCTCGGCCGTGGATGTCGCGGAAGCGGGACCAGGGCAGCACGGCCTCCTTGACGGAGATCGGCGCGTCCAGCGGCAGGTCGCCGCCGTCGCCGTGGGGCGGCAGCAGTCCCTCGGCGCGCAACCCGGCGACGGTGGCGCCCAGCGAGATCCGTGCGGCGGCCTTCGCGAGCGGCACCGCGGTGGCCTTGGAGGTGAAGGGCACGGTGCGCGAGGCGCGCGGGTTCGCCTCCAGGACGTAGAGGATGTCACCCGCCAGCGCGAACTGGATGTTGATGAGTCCGCGTACGCCCACGCCGCGCGCGATCGCCTCGGTGGAGGTCCGCAGCCGCTTGACGTCGAAGCCGCCCAGGGTGATCGGCGGCAGTGCGCAGGCGGAGTCGCCCGAGTGGATCCCGGCCTCCTCGATGTGCTCCATCACGCCGCCGAGGTAGAGCTCCTCGCCGTCGTAGAGGGCGTCCACGTCGATCTCGATCGCGTCGTCGAGGAAGTGGTCGACGAGGACCGGGCGGGACGGACCGATCTCGGTGGACTCGTCGATGTAGGAGGCCAGCCGGGTCTCGTCGTAGACGATCTCCATACCGCGCCCGCCGAGGACGTACGACGGGCGCACCAGCACGGGGTACCCGATCTCGTCGGCGATGGCCTTGGCCTCGGCGAAGGTGGTGGCCGTGCCGTGCTTGGGCGCGGGCAGGCCGGCCTCGGCGAGCACCCGGCCGAAGGCGCCGCGGTCCTCGGCGGCGTGGATGGCCTCCGGAGGGGTGCCGACGATCGGCACGCCGTTGTCCTTGAGGGCCTGCGCGAGGCCGAGCGGAGTCTGCCCGCCGAGCTGCACGACGACACCCGCGACGGGGCCCGCCTGCGTCTCCGCGTGCACGATCTCCAGGACGTCCTCCAGGGTCAGCGGCTCGAAGTAGAGCCGGTCGGAGGTGTCGTAGTCCGTGGAGACGGTCTCGGGGTTGCAGTTGACCATCACCGTCTCGTAGCCGGCCTCGCTCAGCGCGAAGGAGGCGTGCACGCAGGAGTAGTCGAACTCGATGCCCTGCCCGATGCGGTTCGGGCCCGAGCCGAGGATGATCACCGCGGGCTTGGTGCGCGGTGCGACCTCGGTCTCCTCGTCGTAGGACGAGTAGAAGTACGGCGTCCGCGCGGCGAACTCGGCGGCGCAGGTGTCGACGGTCTTGTAGACGGGACGGATGCCCAGGGCGTGCCGCACCTCGCGGACGACGTCCTCGCGCAGGGCGCGGATCTCACCGATCTGGACGTCCGAGAAGCCGTGCCGCTTGGCCTCGGCGAGCAGGTCGGCGGTGAGCTCCGGGGCGGCGGCCAGTTCGTCGGCGACCTCCTTGATCAGGAAGAGCTGGTCGACGAACCAGGGGTCGATCCGGGTCGCCTCGTGGACCTCCTCGGGGCCCGCACCCGCGCGGATCGCCTGCATCACCGTGTTGACGCGGCCGTCGGTCGGGCGGGCCGCCGCGCGCAGCAGCTCCTCGCGGTCGCCCGGCTCCCCCGTGAAGGAGAACTGGCTGCCCTTCTTCTCCAGCGAGCGCAGCGCCTTCTGCAGTGCCTCGGTGAAGTTACGGCCGATGGCCATGGCCTCACCCACCGACTTCATGGTGGTGGTGAGTCCGGAGTCGGCGGACGGGAACTTCTCGAATGCGAATCGCGGGGCCTTGACGACGACGTAGTCCAGCGTCGGCTCGAAGGACGCCGGAGTCTGCTCGGTGATGTCGTTGGGGATCTCGTCGAGGGTGTAGCCGACGGCGAGCTTCGCGGCGATCTTCGCGATGGGGAAGCCGGTGGCCTTGGAGGCGAGCGCCGAGGAACGCGACACGCGCGGGTTCATCTCGATGACGATGACCCGGCCGTCGGCGGGGTTCACGGCGAACTGGATGTTGCATCCGCCGGTGTCGACGCCGACCTCGCGGATCACCGCGATACCGATGTCCCGCAGGGTCTGGTACTCGCGGTCGGTGAGCGTCATCGCCGGGGCGACGGTGACGGAGTCGCCGGTGTGCACGCCCATCGGGTCGAAGTTCTCGATGGAGCAGACGACCACGACGTTGTCGTGCTTGTCGCGCATCAGCTCCAGCTCGTACTCCTTCCAGCCGAGGATGGACTCCTCAAGGAGCACCTCGGTCGTCGGCGACAGGGTCAGGCCCTGCCCGGCGATCCTGCGCAGTTCCTCCTCGTCGTGGGCGAAGCCGGAGCCGGCGCCGCCCATGGTGAAGGACGGCCGGACGACGACGGGGTACCCGCCGAGCTCCGCCACTCCCGCGAGGACGTCGTCCATGGAGTGGCAGATCACCGAGCGGGCCGACTCGCCGTGCCCGATCTTGCGGCGCACCGCCTCGACGACCTCCTTGAAGAGCTCCCGGTCCTCGCCCTTGTTGATGGCCGCCACGTTGGCGCCGATCAGCTCGACGCCGTACTGGTCGAGGACGCCCGAGTCGTGCAGGGCGATGGCGGTGTTCAGGGCCGTCTGGCCGCCCAGGGTGGGCAGCAGCGCGTCCGGGCGCTCCTTGGCGATGATCTTCTCGACGAAACCGGGGGTGATGGGCTCGACGTAGGTGGCGTCGGCGATCTCCGGGTCGGTCATGATCGTCGCGGGGTTGGAGTTGACCAGGACGACCCGCAGGCCCTCGGCCTTCAGGACGCGGCACGCCTGGGTGCCCGAGTAGTCGAACTCGGCGGCCTGTCCGATGACGATCGGTCCCGAGCCGATGACCAAGACGGACTGGATGTCGGTGCGCTTAGGCACGCTGGTCCTCCATCAGGGATGCGAAGCGGTCGAAGAGGTACGCGGCGTCGTGCGGGCCCGCGGCCGCCTCGGGGTGGTACTGGACGCTGAAGGCCGGCCGGTCAAGCAGCCTGAGCCCCTCCACGACCTGGTCGTTCAGGCAGACGTGGGAGACCTCGGCGCGGCCGTAGGGGGTCTCGGAGACCCGGTCGAGGGGGGCGTCGACGGCGAAGCCGTGGTTGTGCGCGGTGACCTCGACCTTTCCGGTCGCACGGTCCTGGACGGGCTGGTTGATGCCGCGGTGCCCGTACTTCAGCTTGAAGGTGCCGAAGCCGAGGGCGCGGCCGAGGATCTGGTTGCCGAAGCAGATGCCGAACAGCGGGATGCGCCGCTCCAGGACCTCACGCATCACGGCGACCGGGCCGTCGGCGGTGGCCGGGTCGCCCGGGCCGTTGGAGAAGAACACGCCGTCCGGCTCCACGGCGAGGACGTCGGCGGCGCTCGCCGTGGCGGGCAGGACGTGGACCTCGATGCCGCGCTCGGCCATCCGGTGCGGGGTCATGCCCTTGATGCCGAGGTCGACGGCGGCGACCCTGAAGCGTGCCGCGCCGGCCGGCAGCGGCCGCCCGTCGGGGCCGAGCGCGGGGACGGTGTAGGGCTCCTTGGTGGCCACCTCGGCGGCGAGGTCCGCGCCGGTCATCTCGGCGGCCCCGCGCACCTCGGCGAGCATGGCCGTCTCGTCCGGCAGCTCCTGGCCGGAGAAGACGCCGACCCGCATCGCACCGCGCTCGCGCAGATGGCGGGTGAGGGCGCGGGTGTCGATGCCGTGGATCCCCACCACGCCCTGTGCGGCCAGTTCCTCGTCCAGGGTGCGCCGGGAGCGCCAGTTGGAGGGGGTGCGTGCGGGGTCGCGCACCACGAAGCCGGCCACCCAGATGCGGGCCGACTCGGGGTCCTCGTCGTTCACGCCCGTGTTGCCGATGTGCGGGGCGGTCATCACGACGACCTGGCGGTGGTACGAGGGATCGGTGAGGGTCTCCTGGTAGCCGGTCATGCCGGTGGAGAAGACCGCCTCTCCGAAGGTCCGGCCCACCGCTCCGTAGGCGCGGCCGCGGAAGATCCGGCCGTCCTCCAGGACCAGCGCGGCGGGCAGTGCGCTCCTTCGGGCGGGGCCGCCCTGACCGGGCCGCGGGGCGGCGGCAGCGGGCATGGAGGCCGGCGTGGCGGGCGTTGCCGTCATCGGATCGCGCCTTCCTTCGGGGTGTGCTGGTTCGGGGTGGTGAGAGCGGCGGTCCAGGCCGGGTGCTCCGCGGCGTGGTCGGAGCGGAACCCGGAGTCGATCAACTGGTCGCCGTGCGCCCAGGTGACGACGAGGAGGCCGTCCCGGGTGAGGACCTTGCCTGCGATGGCGTTGTCGAGCCGGGCCGCGCGCAGGTCGTCGGCGGGCACGAAGAAGTCGGTGGACCCGGGCCTGCGCACGTGCAGGCCGCAGTCGTAGAGGGTCAGCTCGGCCCGGCTGCGGGCGCCCAGCCCGTGCGCCACGAGCCGCTCCAGCCACTGCCCGGCGGCGGTCGAGCCGTGGTAGAGGCCGGTCATGGTCAGCCGGGGCGTGCCGGGGTCGGCCGGCAGGGCGCGCAGCGCGGGCAGGCCGCTCTGGAGGGTGGCGCGCCACCGCCAGCCCTCCCGCATCAGCCAGCAGACCAGGGCGACCAGCAGCAGGATCCCGACGAGCCAGCTCGCGCGCGCCGGCCAGTCGGTCACGTTCGCGGACGTCTGCCCCGCGGCGGTCACCAGTCCCGCGACGGGGCCCCCGAGGCTGCGCAGGGGCGAGTGGGCGATCATGCGAGCTTCCCCTCGACGACCGTGGCCCGGCCCCGCAGCCAGGTGTGGGTGACGCGGCCCGGCAGCTCCCGCCCCTCGTAGGGGGTGTTGCGGCTGCGGGAGGCGAAGCCGGCGGGGTCCACGGGGGCGCGGTACCCGGTCTCGACCAGCGTCAGGTTGGCCGGCTCGCCCGCGGCGACGGGCCGTCCGTGGCCGCGCAGCCGGCCGATCGCTGCGGGCCGGTACGCCATCCGGTCGGCGACACCCGCCCAGTCCAGCAGGCCGGAGTCGACCATGGTCTCCTGGACGACGGAGAGCGCGGTCTCCAGGCCGACCATCCCCATGGCGGCCGCGGCCCACTCGCAGTCCTTGTCCTCGTGCGGATGCGGGGCGTGGTCGGTGGCGACGCAGTCGATGGTGCCGTCGGCCAGCGCCTCGCGCAGTGCCATCACGTCGGTCGCGGTGCGCAGCGGGGGGTTGACCTTGTAGACCGGGTTGTAGCTGCGCACGAGGTCGTCGGTGAGCAGCAGGTGGTGGGGGGTGACCTCGGCGGTGACGTTCCAGCCCTTGGACTTGGCCCAGCGCACGATCTCCACGGAGCCCGCCGTCGACAGGTGGCAGATGTGCACCCGGGAGCCGACGTGCGCGGCCAGCAGCACATCGCGGGCGATGATCGACTCCTCGGCGACGGCGGGCCAGCCGCCGAGGCCCAGCTCCGCGGAGACGACGCCCTCGTTCATCTGGGCGCCCTCGGTCAGCCGGGGTTCCTGGGCGTGCTGGGCGACCACGCCGTCGAAGGCCTTCACGTACTCCAGGGCCCTGCGCATGATCACGGCGTCGTCCACGCACTTGCCGTCGTCGGAGAAGACGGTGACGCCGGCCGCCGAGTCGTGCATCGCGCCCAGCTCCGCGAGCTTGGCGCCCTTGAGTCCGACGGTCACGGCGCCCACCGGCTGCACGTCGCAGTAGCCGTACTCCCTGCCGAGCCGCCAGACCTGCTCGACGACGCCCGCGGTGTCGGCGACGGGGAAGGTGTTGGCCATGGCGTGTACGGCGGTGTAGCCGCCGAGCGCGGCGGCCCTGGTGCCGGTGAGGACGGTCTCGGAGTCCTCGCGGCCCGGTTCGCGCAGGTGCGTGTGCAGGTCGACGAGGCCGGGCAGCAGGACCTTGCCGGCCGCCTCGACGGTCTCGGCGCCCTCGGCGGACAGCCCGGTGCCGACCGCTTCGATGGTCTCGCCGGCGATCAGCACGTCCCCGGGCTCGCCGCCGAGCACCTTCGCGCCACGGATCAGGGTCTTGCTCATGTGGGTCACTTCTCCTCGGCCGCGTCAGGGGTGTGTGCGGCGGTCTCTCCGGCGGGATGGGAGGCGGGTCGGGTGTGGGGGGCCGCGGGCTCGTTGCCGCCGAGCAGCAGGTAGAGCACCGCCATGCGGATGGAGACCCCGTTGCTCACCTGTTCGACGACGGTGCAGCGGTCGGAGTCCGCGACCTCCGCGGTGATCTCCATGCCGCGCACCATGGGGCCGGGGTGCATGACGACCGCGTGCTCCGGCATTTTCGCCATCCGGTCGCCGTTCAGGCCGTAGCGGCGCGCGTACTCGCGCTCCGTCGGGAAGAACGCGGCGTTCATGCGCTCCCGCTGCACCCGCAGCATCATCACGGCGTCCGACTTCGGCAGCACGCCGTCGAGGTCGTAGGCGACCTCGCACGGCCAGGACCCGACGCCGACGGGCAGCAGGGTGGGCGGCGCGACGAGCACGACGTCGGCGCCGAGGGTGTGCAGGAGGTCGACGTTGGAGCGGGCGACCCTGCTGTGCAGGACGTCGCCGACGATGGTGATGCGCCTGCCCGTGAGGTCCTGGCCGAGGCCCGCGTCACGGCCGACCAGGCGGCGGCGCATGGTGAACGCGTCGAGCAGGGCCTGCGTGGGGTGCTGGTGGGTGCCGTCGCCGGCGTTGATCACGGCGGCGTCGATCCAGCCGGAGTTGGCGAGCCGGTAGGGGGCGCCGGAGGCGTGGTGCCGGATGACGACGGCGTCGACGCCCATCGCCTCCAGTGTCTGCGCGGTGTCCTTCAGCGACTCGCCCTTGGAGACCGAGGAGCCCTTGGCGGTGAAGTTGATGACGTCCGCGGACAGCCGCTTCTCCGCGGCCTCGAAGGAGATCCGGGTGCGGGTCGAGTCCTCGAAGAAGAGGTTGACCACGGTGCGGCCGCGCAGGGTCGGCAGCTTCTTGATCGGACGGTCGGCCACCCGGGACATCTCCTCGGCGGTGTCGAGGACGAGGACGGCGTCGTCGCGGGTGAGGTCGGCGGCCGAGATGAGATGACGCTGCATCGTTCAGGCTCCGTAGGCTCCGTATGCGGCGGGCGAGCGCGGGGCGCTCTCGGTCGGGGGCGGTGTGCGGGCATGCCTGCCGCCCGGCGGCCGGCCGGCAGGTGCGTGCGCGCGGCGCGGGGCGCGCACGGGGGCGCCGGCCGGGATGGGTGCGGGGCTACTGGGGGCCCGCGGCGGGGGACGGTGCGGGGTCGGCGCCGAGCACTCCGAGCAGCACGGCGTCCCGGCCGTCCTCCTCGGCGAGCTGCACTCTGACCGTCTCCCGCAGCGACGTGGGGAGGTTCTTGCCGACGTAGTCCGCGCGGATGGGCAGCTCGCGGTGGCCTCGGTCGACGAGGACGGCGAGCTGGACGGCGCGCGGGCGGCCGATGTCGTTGAGGGAGTCGAGCGCGGCGCGGATGGTGCGCCCGGAGAAGAGCACGTCGTCGACCAGGACGACGAGGCGGCCGTCGATGCCGTCGGCGGGAATGTCGGTGCGGGCCAGCGCGCGCGGCGGGCGCATGCGCAGGTCGTCGCGGTACATCGTGATGTCGAGCGAGCCGACCGGCACCTTGCGGCCGGTGATCTCCTCCAGCTTGGCGGCCACCCGCTGGGCGAGGAAGACCCCGCGGGTCGGGATGCCGAGGAGTACCACGTCGTCGGCGCCCTTGGCGCGCTCAACGATCTCGTGGGCGATGCGGGTGAGCATCCGCGCGATGTCGGGGCCCTCGAGAACGGGCCGCGGTAGAGGGGATGCGTGTGCGTCCATACGAAACGGACCTCCTTCTCCGCCTCACGGGACGGACATTAAAGGACGTCGATCTTTCGCCACCACGCTATCAGCCGCCCTCACTCCCCCGGCCCCCCGTCCCACGTGAGGCCGCTCACAGCGGCCGGTGCGGCGGCGCGGAGGGGGTGCGGCTGCGCGCCGGGCGGCCCGTTCCCGGCAGTGGAGCCCCCTCCCGGGCAGCGGGAGCGGGAGCCGTGCGCGCCCGGGCCCACCGGCCCATGGCCGGAAAACGATGCTTCCTCGCCCGGCCCGCCGGGGGCGCGGCGGGGCTCGTCGTGGCTGGTCGCACGGTTCCTCGCGGCCCTGCGGTGCCCCTCGCGGGGGACGCGCGGCAGCCTCCTCGCCGAGGACAGCCGATCCCGGTTCGGCTTGACGGACCCCCGTAACGCTGCGTAACCTCACAGTGAGTCACCAGTCTTCGTCCGGGGAGCCATATGTCCAGCGAATACGCCAAACAGCTCGGAGCCAAGCTCCGGGCCATCCGCACCCAGCAGGGCCTTTCCCTCCACGGCGTGGAAGAGAAGTCCCAGGGACGCTGGAAGGCGGTCGTGGTGGGGTCGTACGAGCGCGGCGACCGCGCCGTGACCGTGCAGCGTCTGGCCGAGCTGGCGGACTTCTACGGCGTGCCGGTGCAGGAGCTGCTGCCGGGCACCACGCCCGGTGGAGCCGCCGAGCCGCCGCCGAAGCTCGTCCTGGACCTGGAGCGCCTCGCCCACGTCCCTGCCGAGAAGGCGGGCCCGTTGCAGCGCTATGCCGCGACCATCCAGTCCCAGCGGGGCGACTACAACGGCAAGGTGCTGTCGATCCGCCAGGACGACCTGCGCACTCTTGCGGTCATCTACGATCAGTCGCCGTCCGTACTCACGGAGCAACTGATCAACTGGGGTGTCCTCGACGCGGACGCGCGCCGCGCCGTGGCCCACGAGGAGAGCTGAACCACCCGAAAGCGGGGAGAAACGTCACGTCGAAGGGCGGGCCCATCCGAGATGGGCCCGCCCTCGGCGTGCTCTGTACGGCTGCGCCGTGCAGCCCGGCGGGCGCACACGGGTGCGCTTCCGCTCAGTCCTCGCGGCGCAGGCTCGGCTTGAGGTCCTTGAGTCGGCCGAGAAGGCCATTTACGAACGCCGGGGACTCCTCCGTGGAGAACTCCTTGGCGAGCTGGACGGCCTCGTCGAGCACGACCGCGTCGGGGGTCTCGTCGACCCAGATGAGTTCGTATGCGCCAAGGCGCAGGAGGTTGCGGTCGACGACCGGCATCCGATCCAGCGTCCAGCCCACCGCGTACTGGGTCAGCAGCTCGTCGATGCGCTTCGCCCGCTCGGCGTAGCCCTCCACGAGCTGCATGGTGTACTCGCTGACCGGCGGCTGCCGGTTGTCGGTCCGGGCGTGCCTGATCCAGTCCGCGAGGACCGTGAGGACGTCGACGCCGCGGTGGTCGCCCTCGAACAGGATCTGGAAGGCACGCTTGCGGGCCGTGTTACGGGCAGCCACGGTTAGCTGTTCACCCGGCCGAGGTAGTCGCTCGAACGGGTGTCGACCTTGATCTTCTCGCCGGTGGTGATGAAGAGCGGTACCTGGATCTGGTGGCCGGTCTCCAGCGTGGCGGGCTTGGTGCCGCCGGTGGAGCGGTCGCCCTGGACACCGGGCTCGGTCTCCTTGACGGTGAGCTCGACGGCGGCCGGCAGCTCGACGTAGAGCACCTCGCCCTCGTGCTGCGCCACGACCGCGTCGAAGCCCTCGATGAGGAAGTTGGCGGCGTCGCCGACGGCCTTGCGGTCGACGTGGAGCTGGTCGTAGGTCTCCATGTCCATGAAGACGAAGTAGTCGCCGTCCATGTAGGAGAACTGCATTCCGCGCTTGTCGACGGTGGCCGTTTCGACCTTGACGCCGGCGTTGAAGGTCTTGTCGACGACCTTGCCGGAGAGCACGTTCTTGAGCTTGGTGCGCACGAATGCGGGGCCCTTGCCGGGCTTGACGTGCTGGAACTCGACGACGGACCAGAGCTGGCCCCCGTCGAGCTTGAGCACCAGGCCGTTCTTGAGGTCGTTCGTGGAAGCCACGGTTGCGGAATCTCCTGGACTTAACGCTGGTGGACGACCAGAGGCGTGCGCTAGAGCGCGAGCAGCTCCTTGGTCGTGATGGTGAGTAGCTCGGGTCCGCCGTCCGCCTCGGGGCGGACGACGAGCGTGTCATCGATCCGGACCCCGCCCCGACCCGGGAGGTGGACCCCTGGTTCGACGGTGACCGGCACGCAAGCGTCCAGTTTACCCATGGCCGTGGGGGCAAGCTGCGGGTCCTCGTCGATTTCGAGTCCCACGCCGTGACCGGTGAGCTGTGTCAGGCCCGCCGCGTATCCGGCGGAGTCGAGCACCTGGCGGGCGGCGCGGTCCACGTCGCGGCACGGCATGCCGGGCACCAGCGCCTCCCGGCCGGCCCGCTGGGCCGCGAACACCAGGTCGTACAGCTCGACCTGCCAATCCGCGGGCGTGGTGCCGATGACGAAGGTGCGGCCGATCTCGCAGCGGTAGCCGCGGTAGGCGGCGCCCAGGCAGACGGAGAGGAAGTCGCCTTCCTCGACCCTGCGGTCGGTGGGGACGTGACCGGGGCTGCCGGCGTTCGGCCCGGTGGCCACGCTGGTGGGGAAGGCGGGTGATTCCGCGCCATGGTCGACCAGCCGGCGTTCGAGCTCCAGCGCGAGGTGGCGTTCGGTGCGGCCGACCAGGATGGACTCCAGCAGTTCGCCCAGCGCCTGGTCGGCGATCTCCGCGGCGATCCGCAGACAGGAGATCTCCTCCTCGTCCTTGACGTACCGCAGTTGCTCGACCGCCCCGCCGAGGTCCCCGAGGCGCAGCCGCGGCGCCACCGCCCGCAGGGCGCGGTGGCGGGCCACCGTGAGATCGTGCTCCTCCAGGGCGAGCGAGTCGGCGCCGTGCGCGACGGCGAGGTCGGCGGCGGCCACGGCGGGGTCGCCGCCCGGGGAGCCGAGGACCTGGGTGGCCAGCGCCTCGTCGGGGCGCCCCTCGTCCGGCTGCCCGGTGGGGGCGGCGGCGCACAGCAGGACGTCCTCGTCCCTGCCGAGCAGGAGTACGGCGCCGGGCGGTGCCGCACCGGTGAGGTAGCGGACGTTGGCGGGCCGGGAGACCAGTGCGGCGGCGCTTCCGCTCGCCGCGCAGTACTCCCGGAGCCGGTCCCGGCGGGCCGCGAACACCTCAGACATGAGCCGAGCGTACGGGGCGCCCCGGCACGGGGCCGGTCGGGCGCGTCTGACCGGGTTGAACAGCCTCACCGGCCGGCCGCCGGCACGGTACGCAAGACCGCGCGCCCGGCGGCCCCGCACGCGGGCGCCGCGGAGGGCCGTCTTCCGCGTCCGCCGCGTCCGGCCGGTCCCCGGGCCGGCCGCTGACGGCCGCACCGGGCGCGGTGCGGGCCTCGGTTCCGGGGCGCCGTGCCGGGGCGCCGGCGTCCTGCCGGGTGCCGGCGGTCCCGGTCCGCGCCGGGGGGCGGGCGGCCCGCGGGGCGGGCCGCCGGGTTCACCACTTCGGGGGGCTTGCGAGGGAGCCCGCGAGGACCTCGTCGAGGACGTGGGCCGTCTCCGCGACATCCATGTGGGAGTTGTCGATGATCGGCAGCCCCGAGCCGTACCAGCCGGCCATCCTGCCGTGGATCCGGGCCACCTCCTCGTCGGTGAGGCGGCGGTTCCCGCTGCGCTCGGCGTTGCGCTCCAGGACGATCTCCAGGCCCGGCAGGAGCACGACGGGCAGCAGGCCGGGGCCGACGTGCCGCTTCCAGCCGCCGAGGCCGACGACCGGGCGGTCCGGGAAGACCGCGTCGTCGAGGATGCAGGAGATGCCGTTCGCGAGGAAGTTCCGGGCGGCGAAGCCGCAGGTGCGGCGGGCGAGGCGGTACTGCGCCTCCGAGTGGTCGTTCCAGCCGGACTGCGGGTCGGCGAAGCCCGCGCGCACCCATTCGCGCACGTCGTCCAGGCTGATGTGCGCCGTGGGCACCCGGCGCTGCTCGGCCCAGTACCGGGCGACGCTGGTCTTGCCGGCGCCTGCCGGGCCGATCAGCAGCACCGCGAGCGTGGTTGCCGCCGGATCGGCGCTGCCGGTGGCGGGCGGCGGGCTCGGCACCGCCACCGGGCCGCCGGGCGGAAGCTGGACGTGGCCGGTGGTGTCGGGGCCGGGCGGCATCGACGCATGGTGCGGCACGTGGTGCGCGGGGGGCGGCGGGGGCGGCCGGTGGCCCGGTGCGGGTGCGTGCGGGGCCTGCGGTCCCGGTACCGGGACCGGCGGGTGCGGAACGCCGCCGGGTGCCGGCGGCTGGTGTCCGAGCGGCCCCTGGGGAGGAGGAGGCGGAACGGCCGCCTGCACGGCCCCACGAGCGCCCCCGGGCACCCCGGCGGGCATCGGGCCCGCGGGCCCGGCGGCAGGCGCCGCAGGAGGCGTCAGGCCGCCTGGAGAGGTGCTGCGGCCCGGCGCGGGGGGCATGTGCCGCCCCCCGGGCACCGGCGCGGGCGGGACACCGGGCACCGGTCCGGTGGCGGCCTGCGCACTCCGCGCAGCGGCACCGTGCCCCGGGACCGGCGGCATACCGCCGGGGCCGGTGCGCGGGGCACCGTCGGCGGTGGCACCCGGCATACCGGAAGGGTCGGCGCCCGGTCCCCCGGTGTGCTCGGGGACCCGGGGGGTCATGGCCAGGGTGTCCGGGTCGTTCACCGGACCCCGGCGGGGACGCGGGCGCGTCGGGGGCGGGGGTGGTGCGGCGGCGGGCCCGTGCCCCGGGCAAGGGGGTGGCGGAAGCTGAGATCCCCCTGCGTGCTGCATCCGGTGGCACTCCGTCTCGTACAGGCGATGGCGCGGGCGGGGGGCCTCGGCCCCGGTGCTACTGAACGGTACCGTCCCGGGCCGCCCTTTGTGAGGACGGCCGGGAGGGCGGCGAGGTGCCCGGTTGCCCCGGAATTCTTGGCCCCGGGGCCCCGGGACACCGCTATTCGGCCACTTCGCCGTACGCGGCCAGGAGCATCCGTGGGTCGGGGCCCTCCAGCACGGCCGGTTCCGCGAGGCCGTCGAGCACGATGAACCTCAGCAGGTCGCCGCGGGACTTCTTGTCGACCTTCATGGTGTCCAGCAGCCGGGGCCACGCGTCGCGGCGGTAGCCGAGCGGCAGCCCCACCGACCGCAGCACGGCGCTGTGCCGGTCGGCGGTGGCGTCGTCGAGCCGGCCCGCGAGACGGCCCAGCTCGGCGGCGAAGTGCATGCCGACGGAGACCGCCTCGCCGTGCCGCCAGGTGTAGTGCTCGTTCTTCTCGATCGCGTGGCCCAGCGTGTGCCCGTAGTTGAGGATCTCGCGGCGGCCGGCCTCCCTGAGGTCCGCGGACACCACCTCGGCCTTGACGCGGATGGAGCGCTCGACCAGTTCGGCGGTGTGCGGGCCGCCGGGCCCCTTGGCGGCCTCCGGATCGGCCTCGATGAGATCGAGGATCACCGGGTCGGCGATGAAGCCCGCCTTGACGATCTCGGCGAGCCCGGACACGTAGTCGTCGGTGGGCAGCGTGGCGAGCGCGTCCAGGTCGCACAGCACCCCGGCGGGCGGATGGAAGGACCCGACCAGGTTCTTGCCCTCTGCGGTGTTGATGCCCGTCTTGCCGCCGACGGCGGCGTCGACCATGCCGAGCACCGTGGTGGGCACCGCCACCCAGCGCACGCCGCGCAGCCAGGTCGCCGCCACGAAGCCCGCCAGGTCGGTGCTGGCGCCGCCGCCCACGCCCACGATCACATCGCTGCGGGTGAAACCGGCGCGGCCGAGCGTCTGCCAGCAGCCGGCGGCGACCTCGGCGGTCTTCGCCTGCTCGGCGTTCGGCACCTGGACGGCGACGGCCTCGTACCCCAGGCCGGCCAGCTCCGCGCGCACCTCCTCGCCGCGGCCGGCCAGCGCCTCGGGGTGGATGACCGCGACCCGCCGGGCCCGCTCGCCGACCAGTCGGCCGAGTTCTCCCGACAGCCCCCTGCCGACCAGCACCTCGTACGGGTCCTCACCCGCGCCGCCGACGGGGATACGGGTCACTGCCTGGCCGGACGGATCCGTCCGGTGGGCGATGTCGGTCATGCCTTGTTCAGCTCCAGTGCGTCGAGGACGGCTTGGGCGACCTCTTCGGGGGACCGTCCGTCGGTGGTGACGACGGCGCGCGCGGACTCGGTGTACAGACGGCGGCGCTGTTCCATCAGCTCCCGCCACTGGCGCCGCGGATTGACGGCGAGCAGCGGCCTTGCGACGTTCAGCCCCGTGCGCTTGACCGCCTCGTCCACGTCCATGGAGAGGTAGACGACCGGATGCGCGGCGAGCAGCGCCCGGGTCCCGGGGTCCAGGACGGCGCCGCCGCCGAGCGCGAGCACACCGTCGTGGCCGGCGAGGGCCGTGCGCACGGCGGCCTTCTCGATCTCGCGGAAGTACGGCTCGCCCTCGTCGACGAAGATGTCGGAGATCGGGCGGCCCTCTGCGGCCACGATGTCGTCGTCGGTGTCCCTGAAGCCCCGGCCGAGCCGTTCGGCGAGCAGCGCGCCGACGGTGGACTTGCCGACACCCATGGGGCCGATCAGCACGATGGCGGGGCCCCGGCCCGAACCCGGCTCACGGCCTGCTCCGGACGTCTGCACTGCGGGCACCCCGCTCACCGGATCCGCAGGTTCTCTAGGTACGACCTGACGTTCCTGGCGGTCTCCGGCACGCTGTCGCCGCCGAACTTCTCGGCCACCGCGTCGGCGAGGACGAGCGCCACCATGGCCTCGGCGACGATACCGGCGGCCGGCACGGCGCACACGTCGGAACGCTGGTGGTGGGCCTTGGTGGCGTCACCGGTCGTCACGTCGACGGTGGCCAGTGCCCGCGGGACGGTGGCGATCGGCTTCATCGCGGCCCGCACCCGCAGCAGCTCGCCGGTGGTCAGGCCGCCCTCGGTGCCGCCGGAGCGGCCGGTGGCCCGCCGGACGCCCCCCTCACCCGGCACGATCTCGTCATGGGCCCTGGATCCCGGTACCCGGGCCAGCTCGAACCCGTCGCCCAGCTCCACGCCCTTGATCGCCTGGATGCCCATCAGGGCCGCCGCGAGGCGCGCGTCCAGACGGCGGTCCCAGTGCACGTGCGAGCCGAGGCCGACCGGCACCCCGTACGCGAGTACCTCGACGACGCCGCCCAGGGTGTCGCCGTCCTGGTGGGCCTGGTCGATCTCGGCCACCATCGCCTTGGACGCGTCGGCGTCCAGACAGCGCACCGGGTCCTCGTCGAGCCGCGCCACGTCCGACGGCGTCGGGTACACGCCGTAGGGGGCCTTGGCACCGGCCAGCTCCACGACGTGCGAGACGACCTCGATGCCTGCGGTCTCCGCGAGGTACGACCGGGCCACGGCGCCGAGCGCGACCCGGGCCGCGGTCTCCCGGGCGGAGGCACGCTCCAGGATGGGCCGTGCCTCGTCGAAGCCGTACTTCTGCATGCCCGCGAGGTCGGCGTGGCCGGGCCGGGGACGGGTCAGCGGGGCGTTGCGCGCCAGGCCGTCCAGGGTCTCGCGGTCGACCGGGTCGGCCGCCATGACCTGCTCCCACTTGGGCCACTCCGTGTTGCCCACCATGATCGCGACCGGGGAGCCCAGGGTCAGGCCGTGCCGTACGCCGCCGAGGAAGGTGACCTCGTCGCGCTCGAACTTCATACGGGCCCCGCGGCCGTAGCCGAGCCGTCTGCGGGCCAGGTGGTCCGCCACCATGTCCGTGGTGATCGGCACGCCGGCGGGCAGACCCTCCAGCGTCGCGACCAAGGCCGGTCCGTGGGACTCCCCCGCGGTCAGCCAGCGCAACCTGCTCAACGTTGCTCCTCATACTCGCGCCCGGAACTGCAACGACGCGACCGGACACCCACGCGCCCCTGCCCCGCCTCCCCCCGATCCTGCCACGTCCCCGCGGGTGGAACGCCGCACGGTCCACAGGGCGGGACGCACGGGCGGGCGGCGGCGCGCTCACCGCTGCGTGAGCGCCCGCTCACCCGCCGTCCGCATCGCGTCCAGCGGCGCGGGCGCCCGCCCCGTCATCTGCTCCACCTGGAGCACGGCCTGGTGCACCAGCAGGTCGAGTCCCCCGACCACGGCTCCGCCGCGCGCGGCCCACCGTTCGGCGAGAACGGTGGGCCAGGGGTCGTAGAGCACGTCGAAGAGCGTCCCCACCCGCTCGGGCACCTGTGCGGCCAGTGCGTCCGCGGCGCCGGCCGGGGTGGTGGCGATCACCAGCGGGGCGGCCAGCGCCTCGCCTGCGTCGGACCAGTCGGCGGTGCGGACCGCGAGCCCCAGCCGCTCGCCCCAGCGCCGCATCTCGGCGGCCCTGGCCGCGCTGCGTACGTAGGCGACCACCTCGCCCGTGCAGATCCGGGCGAGTGCGGCCAGGGCGGACGACGCCGTGGCGCCGGCGCCGAGGACGGCGGCGGACTCGACCTTGTCGATGCCGCGCTCCCGCAGTGCGGCGGTCATGCCGGGAACGTCCGTGTTGTCGCCCAGCCTGCGTCCGTCCTCGGTGAAAACGACCGTGTTGACGGCCTCCACCGAGGCGGCGGTGTCCGTGATCTCGTCCAGCAGCGGGATGACGGCGCGCTTGAGCGGCATCGTCAGCGACAGGCCCGCCCACTGCGGCCCGAGTCCCGTCAGGAAGCCGGGCAGCGCGCTCTCGTCCACCTCGAAGCGGTCGTACGTCCAGTTCCCGAGGCCCAGTTCCGCGTAGGCCGCGCGGTGCAGCACCGGCGAGAGCGAATGGGAGATGGGAGAGCCGAGAACGGCCGCCCTGCGGGCGTCAGTTGCTGCCCGAGTGGTCATTGAACTTTTCCTTGAGCCTCTGGAAGTCGGCGTAGGTCCTGGCGAACTCGGTCTTGTTCATACCGTCGGTCGCCACGAAGTAGAACCAGCCGTCGTGCGTGGGATGGAGCGTGGCGGTGAGCGCCTCCGCGCCGGGGTTGCCGATCGGTCCCGGGGTGAGGCCCTTCTGCGTGTAGGTGTTGTACGGGTCGTGGTTGCTGTTGATCTCCGACTCGCTGATGTTGATGTTGCTCTGACCCATCAGGTAGTTGAAGGTCGAGTCGAACTGCAGCAACTGGTTGGTCTGCGTGTTGGTGGGCTTGAGGCGGTTGTAGACGACCTCGGCCATCTTGCGGAAGTCGTCATGGGTCTTGCCCTCGGCCTGGACCAGGCTGGCGACGGTTATCACCTGCCAGGGGCCGTCGAGGTGGAGCCGTTCGGCCTGTGCCTGGAGGTGCTCGGAGTCGTACTTCTGGGTCGCCGCGGAGACCATCCGCTTGAGGACGTCCTGCGGCTTCATGCCCTTGGCCACCGGATAGCTGGAGGGGTAGAGGAAGCCCTCCAGGGGGTCCTTGACGTTCTCGTGGTCCTTCGCCCAGGAGGGCAGGCCGAGGTGATCGACGTCCTCCTCGGCCACGGACTTGGTGGTGCCCGGCTTGAGGCCGAGGCGTTTGTCGAGCTGGTCGTAGACCCAGGCGTTCCGCCGGCCCTCGGCGATGATGAGGTTGTTGCGGCTCTTGGGATCGAGCATCAGCGAGACCGCGCTCTCCGCGGACATCTGCTCCCTGAGCGTGTACACGCCGTCCTGGATGGACTGGCCCTTGGGGTTCTGCTCCTGGGCGTGGACGAACGCGTCGACGCTCTTGACGACGCCCTTCTCCTTGAGGGCCTTGCCGATGGTGTAACCGCCCGCGCCCTTGGGGATCTCGACCGTCACGCTCCGGCCGGTGCCGGCGCCGCTGAAGTCCGGCGGCGGGCCGAAGTGGTTCTCGTAGAACTGGTAGCCGAAGTAGCCGACCCCGGACACCCCGCCGACCAGCACCACGGCCACCACCAGGCAGGCGTAGCCGCTGCGGCGCTTGCGGCCCTTGCCGCCGCGGCCGCGGCGCTCGCCGCGACCTCCCGATCCCCTCCGGCCGCTCCGGCCGCCCGGGTCGAGGTCGTCGTCCTCGTCGTCCTCGTCACCGCCGGCGAAGAAGGCGTGTTCGCCCTGGTCGGGGCCGGGGTCCCAGTCGATGGGCGGCTCGGGGTCCGGCTCGGGCGCCGGGCGCCGCTGCGGTCCCCGTCCCCCGGGGGGCCCCACGGCGGGCGGTACGGGCGGGGGCGGCTCGCCGTACGGATATCCGGCGGGGTCCCCGTACGGGCCGGGCTCCTCGTTCTGGTACCCGTGGGGTTGCTGTCCGTAGGGATCCTCGGGGCCGGCGCCGTACAGGGCCTGTCCCTGTGGCGCCGTGTCCCAGCCGGTCGGGTACTGCTGGCCGTAGCCGGGGTCCTGCTCCTGGCCCGGGTAGCCGCCGTGGTCGCCGTAGGCCTGGCCGGGTACCTGCGGGTGGAACGGCCCGCCCGGCATCTGCGGGTGCCCCTGCTGGTCCGGCACCGGTGCGGGGCCCTGCTGCTGGCCGGGCATCTGCTGGGGGGGCAGGTGCGGGTGGCCGTGCGGCTGCTGCTGGCCGGGGATCAGGTGCTGGCCGGTGCCCCACTGGTCGTAGGGCTGGGGCTGCTGCGGGTGCTGGGGCGCCTGCTGCTGCGGGTAGTACTGCTGCTGGCCTTCGTACGGATACTGCTCCGGGGTCTGATCGCCGTAGGGGGGGTGGCCCGCGGGGGCCTGCTGCTGTCCGTCGTATCCGAGCTCCCCGTACAGCGGGTCCTCCGGATGCCACGGTTCGGAGCCCGGACCCCGTCCATACTCAGTCATCGATCCCCTAGGGCCGCGAGACGTCCCGCTGCCGGGCGCTCGTGGCTCGGCACTGTCCGCCTCTTGTTCTGTGCGTCAGTTGTTCGACCACTGGCACACCGCGCGGAACGTTACCGTATCGCGATCAGACAGCCACTTCGACGCTTTCTCCAGGAGCTTCGCCCGATACCCGCTCGGTCTCCAGGGCGTTCTGGAGGATCACCACGGCCGCGGCCTGGTCGATGACGGACCGGCCCTTCCTGGCCGTGACGCCGGACGCCCGCAGGCCCTGGCCCGCGGTGACCGTGGTCATCCGCTCGTCCACCAACCGTACCGGTACGGGGGCGAGGACACGGGCGAGCTGCTGTGCGAAGGCGCGGACCTTGGCCGCCGCCGGGCCCTCCCCGCCGCTCAGGGAGCGGGGCAGCCCGACGAGGACCTCGATGGGCTCGTACTCCCCGACCAACTGCGCGAGCCTGCGGTGGGCGGCCGGGACATCGCGTCCCGGCACGGTCTCGACCGGAGTGGCGAGGATCCCGTCGGGGTCGCACGAGGCGACCCCGATCCGGGCGTCCCCGACGTCGATCGCGAGGCGCCTGCCACGGCGCATCCCGTCCGCGGTCACGGCGCCACCGCCCTCGGGCCGGGCGCCGCGGCCGCGGTGTCCTGGCGGTGTGCCGTGGATCCGTACCTCGTCATCGCAGGGCTCGCCGTCACGCCGTCTCGGCCACGAGGCGCTCCACCGCGGCGACGGCCTCGCCGATGGCGGACGGGTTCTGGCCGCCGCCCTGGGCGACGTCGGGCTTGCCCCCGCCGCCGCCACCGAGGGTCTTGGCCGCGACGCGGACCAGGTCGCCGGCCTTGAGGCCGCGGGTGCGCGCCGCCTCGTTCGTGGCGATCACGGTCAGCGGGCGGCCGTTCACGACCGAGAACAGCGCCACGACCGCCCCGCGGTCCGAGGAACCGGCCCCGCCCAGCCTGCCGCGCACGTCCAGGACGAGCCTGCGCAGGTCGTCGGCACCGGTGCCGTCGGGGACCCGGCCGGTGACCAGGGCGGTGCCGCGGACGTCCCGGGCGCCTTCGGCCAGTCCCGCGGCGGCCTGCAGGACCTTCTCCGCACGGAACTTCTCGATCTCCTTCTCGGCGTCCTTGAGCCGGGCGAGCATGCCGGAGATCCTCTCCGGCAGCTCCTCCGGACGGCCCTTCAGCAGTTCCTGGAGCTGGGCGACGACCGTGTGCTCCCTGGCGAGGAAGTGGTACGCGTCCACGCCCACCAGGGCCTCGATGCGCCGCACGCCCGAGCCGATGGACGATTCGCCGAGCAGCTTCACCAGACCGAGCTGAGCGGTGTTGTGCACGTGCGTGCCGCCGCACAGCTCCTTGGAGAAGTCACCGATGGTGACGACGCGCACCCGGTCGCCGTACTTCTCGCCGAACTCGGCGATGGCGCCCTGCTGCCTCGCCTCCTCCAGGCCCATGATCTCGGCGCTGACGTCCAGGTCGCGGGCGAGCACCTCGTTGATCTTCTGCTCGACGTCGGTCATCACGCTGCCCGGCACGGCGGACGGCGAGCCGAAGTCGAAGCGGAACCTGCCGGGCTGGTTCTCCGAGCCGGCCTGGGCCGCCGTCGGGCCGAGGGCGTCGCGCAGTGCCTGGTGGGTGAGGTGGGTGGCGGAGTGGGCCCGGGCGATGGCGCGCCGGCGGCCCGTGTCGATCGAGGCCCAGACCGGGGCGCCCACGGTGATCTCGCCGACCTGGACGACGCCCTTGTGGACGTGCACGCCGGGCACCGGCTTCTGAACGTCGTTCACCAGGACGACGGCGCCGCTGTCGAGCTGGAGGCGTCCCGTGTCGCCGATCTGGCCGCCGCCCTCGGCGTAGAACGGGGTGCGGTCGAGGACGACCTCCACCTCGTCGCCCTCGGTGGCGGCGGGCGAGGCCACGCCGTTGGCGAGCAGCCCGACGATGGTGGCCTCGTTCTCGAAGGAGGTGTAGCCGGTGAAGTCGGTGGTGCCGGCGGAGTCGGCGATCGCACGGTAGGCACCGAGATCGGCGTGGCCGGTCTTCTTGGCCCGGGCGTCGGCCTTGGCGCGCTCGCGCTGCTCGGTCATCAGGCGCCGGAAGCCGTCCTCGTCGACGGACAGGCCCTGCTCGGCCGCCATCTCCAGGGTGAGGTCGATGGGGAAGCCCCAGGTGTCGTGGAGCAGGAACGCCTTGTCGCCGGGCAGTTCCCGGGAGCCGGCGGCCTTGGCCTCGGTGACGGCGTTGTCCAGGATGGTGGTGCCGGCCTTGAGGGTGTTCAGGAAGGCGGCCTCCTCGGCCAGGGCCACCGTCTCGATCCGCTTGCGCTCGCTGATCAGCTCCGGGTACTGCTCGCCCATGGTCTTGATGACCGTGTCGACGAGCTCGCCGACGACCGGTCCCGTGGCGCCGAGCAGGCGCATGTTGCGGATGGCGCGGCGCATGATGCGGCGCAGTACGTAGCCGCGGCCCTCGTTGCCGGGTGTGACGCCGTCGCCGATGAGCATCACCGCGGCGCGCATGTGGTCGGAGACGATGCGCAGCGACACGTCGCTGTGCTCCGCCGTGCCGTAGGCGTGGCCCGTGAGCGCGGTGGCCTTGTCGATCACGGCACGGGAGGTGTCGATCTCGTACAGGTTCTCCACGCCCTGGAGGATCATGGCGAGGCGTTCGAGGCCGAGACCGGTGTCGATGTTCTTGCTGGGCAGGTCGCCCAGGATCTCGAAGTCCTCCTTGCCGATGCCCTCACCGCGCATGTACTGCATGAAGACCAGGTTCCAGATCTCCACGTAGCGCTCGTCGTTGACGGCGGGGCCGCCCTCGGCGCCGAACTCGGGGCCGCGGTCGTAGTTGATCTCGGAGCAGGGGCCGCAGGGGCCCGGTACGCCCATGGACCAGAAGTTGTCCTTCTTGCCGAGGCGCTGGATCCGCTCGGCCGGGACGCCGATGACCTCCCGCCAGATCCGCTCCGCCTCGTCGTCGTCCAGGTAGACCGTGATCCACAGCCGCTCGGGGTCCAGGCCGTAGCCCCCCTTGTCCTGGGGCAGGGTCAGGAGCTCCCAGGCGTGCTTGATGGCGCCTTCCTTGAAGTAGTCCCCGAACGAGAAGTTGCCGCACATCTGGAAGAACGTGCCGTGCCGGGTGGTCTTGCCGACCTCTTCGATGTCCGGGGTGCGCACGCACTTCTGCACGCTGGTGGCACGCGGGGCGGGCGGGGTGGCCTCGCCGAGGAAGTACGGCTTGAAGGGCACCATGCCCGCGGGGACCAGCAGCAGGGTCGGGTCGTCCGCGATCAGCGACGCCGACGGCACGACCTTGTGCCCGCGCTCTTCGAAGAAGCGCAGCCAGCGGCGGCGGATTTCAGCCGACTCCATCAGTGGTCCTCATTCCGGTCGTGCGAATACGCCGTGTGCTCGGTCCGGGCGGCGTATCCGGAGCTTGAATCGTGTGGTGGGTGGTCGAGGGGGCGGGCGGTGCCGCCGTCGGGCGCGCGCTCCTGGGCGGGCGCGGCCTGGGCGGGCGCGGCCTTGCCGGCGGGGCCGAGGGCGGGGCGGCGCCGGGCCGACGGCAGTGCCGGGGCTGCCGGGACGCGGGTGCTGCCGCGGTCGGGGCCCGGCAGGCCGAGGGCCTCGCCGAGCTCCGCCTCGCGCTGGGCCATGCCGGCGCGGACGTCCAGTGCGAAGTCCTTCAGGCGGTGGCCCGCGTCGAGGGCCCTGTGCGCGGCCTGGGCCGCGAGGCTGTCCGGGGTCAGCTTCCTGAGCTTGCGGTTGACCTTGGTGGTGGCCCAGACACCGGCAGCGGCACCGGCGGTGAACCAGAACGTACGGCGGAACATCGCAGCGTCAGTCCTTCTTCCGCTTTCCTCGTCGTCCCCATCTCGCTGACGGCACGGTCCGCCCCACGATCACGGTGCGCCGGGGGGACTCTGTCCCGGCGGCCGCCGCAGCGGGCTGCTCGGCGTTCTTGCGGCCGAGTGCCCGGCGCACTCCGTAGCCGAAGGCCGCGACCTTGACGAGGGGGCCGCCGAAGGTGGAGGCGACGGTCGTGGAGAGCGCCGAGGCGTTCGAGGTGACCTCCTGGACGTCGGTCGCGATGGCGTCGACCCGGTCGAGCTGGGTCTGTGCCGAGCGCACCGCCGCGGAGGCGTCGGCGAGCAGCGGTACGGCCTGCTCGGTCACCTCGGAGACGAGCCTGGTGGTCGCCCTGAGCGTCTGGGCCAGCCTCACCAGCGCCACGGCGAGGAACGACACCAGGATCGCCCAGAAGACCGCCACCAGGATCCCGGCCACCTCTCCACCGGACACGCAGCACCGCTCCCTGAACATCGCGCTGACATCGGGGACCCGCCCTCGCAGGTCGTCTCCCGAGCCTATCGCGCCGGGAAGGGCGTTCCGCACCGGTTAACGAGGCCCTCGGGGCGGGCGGTACGGCCGGATCCGGTCGCGGCGCCCGGGGGCAGCGGTGTCCTCGGGGCGCGAGCCGGGAGCACCCAGCCCCTTGCGGGCGAGTCGGCGGTTCCGGTCCCGCGGGAGGCGGCGGGAGGGCGGTGGCGTGCGCCCGGGGACGCGCGGGCCCGCCGCCCTCCCTGCCGGTCGAAGACGGCGGGAGGGCGGCGGGCCGGTGCGCCGGGGGCGCGGAGGTCCGTCCGCGTCAGCGGGCGTAGTACTCGACGACGAGCTGCTCGTCGCAGATGACCGGGATCTCCTTGCGGTTCGGGTCGCGGTCCAGGCGGAACGCCAGCGCCTTCAGGTTGACCTGGAGGTAGCGCGGGGTCTCGCCCTCGGGCGCGAAACCGCCCTCACGGGCGACCTGGAAGAGCGACTTCTCGCGGGAGCGCTCGCGCACCGTGACGACGTCGTCCGGGCGGACCCGGTAGGACGGCTTGTCGACCTTGCGGCCGTTGACCTCGATGTGGCCGTGCACGACCATCTGGCGGGACTGGTAGATGGTCCGGGCGATGCCGGAGCGCAGCACCAGGGCGTCCAGGCGCCGCTCGAGCTCGATGATCAGGGCCTCACCGGTCTTGCCCTGGACCTTGCTGGCGCGCTCGTAGGCGCGGACGAGCTGGCGCTCGGAGACGTCGTACTGCGCGCGCAGCCGCTGCTTCTCCAGCAGCCGGACCTTGTAGTCCGAGTTCTGCTTGCGGCCGCGGCCGTGCTCACCCGGCGGGTAGGGGCGTGCCTCGAAGTACTTCACGGCCTTCGGGGTCAGCGCGATGCCGAGAGCACGCGACTTCTTGACCTTGGGGCGGGACTGGTTCGCCACGAACCGAACCTCTCTCATCTTCAGCGATATCGGCTTCACCAGGGTTAGGGGAGGTCGCATCCGCAGCCCGGGAATCCCCGCGGGGCGGCGGTGGTCGCCGGTCCCGTGGGGCAGCCGCTTCCCTGGTCTGGGCACATACGTGCAGCACGCGAGTGGCCCACCGACCCCTCGCCTGACGGGTGGTGGGCTGCCCGCGACACCGTTCGCCGGTGCGCGACGCTCCTGGAGCACTCCGCCCGGGGGCGGGGCTCCGGCTGACTGTCCCGCTCTGGTGAGCCGACCTGGGGCCGGACACGGGACGCAGCGCTTCGGGGCAGTCTACCGGGTCCGCGAAGGTGCTCGGGACCGCGGCGGAAGTGCGGCGGGACCGCGGCGATGCCCAGAGTCGCGGCGAAGGTGCCCGGCGCCGCGGCGGTCGGGGCGGGGCCCGGAGCACGGCGGGGCCCCGGGCGGCCCGCCACGCGCCGCGCTCAGCGCTCCTTGTGGCTCTGCTGCTCTCCCGCCAGCCGCTCGCGGACCCGCTCGACCAGGTCCGCGTAGCGCGCCTCCGCGCCGTAGCGCGTGGGGTGGTAGTACCGCTTGTCCTTGATCGCGTCCGGGGCGTACTGCTGGGCCGCGACGGCGCCGGGTATGTCGTGCGGATAGACGTAGCCCTGGGCGTGGCCGAGCTTCGCGGCGCCCTTGTAGTGCCCGTCGCGCAGATGGAGCGGGACCGGGCCGGCCAGGCCCCCTCGGACGTCCTCCATGGCCGCGCCGATGGCCAGGGTCGCGGCGTTGGACTTGGGTGCGAGGGCCAGCGCGATGGTGGCGTGGCTGAGGGTCAGCGCGGCCTCCGGGAAGCCGATCATCGCGACGGCCTGGGCGGCGGCCACCGCGGTCGGCAGCGCCGTGGGGTCGGCGAGGCCGATGTCCTCGCTGGCCGAGATCATCAGCCGCCGGGCGATGAACCGCGGGTCCTCGCCCGCCTCGATCATCCGGGCCAGGTAGTGCAGCGCCGCGTCCACGTCCGAGCCGCGGATGGACTTGATGAGCGCGCTGGCGACGTCGTAGTGCTGGTCGCCGTCCCGGTCGTAGGTGACCGCGGCGCGGTTGACCGACTCCTCCAGGGTCTGGAGCGTGATCTCCTCCTCCCCCTTCGCCAGCGCGGCCCCGGCGCCGGCCTCCAGCGCGGTGAGGCCGCGGCGGGCGTCACCGCCGGCGATGCGCAGCAGGTGGGCGGCGCTGTCGTCGGGCAGGCCCACTGCTCCGCCGAGCCCGCGCTCCTCGGTCAGCGCGCGCTGCACCAGAGCGCTGATGTCGTCGTCGGTGAGGGGCTCCAGGGTGAGCAGGAGCGAGCGGGAGAGCAGCGGGGAGATCACCGAGAAGTACGGGTTCTCGGTGGTCGCGGCGATCAGGGTGACCCAGCGGTTCTCGACGGCGGGCAGCAGGGAGTCCTGCTGGGCCTTGCTGAAGCGGTGGATCTCGTCCAGGAAGAGGACGGTCTCCTTACCGAAGCCGCCGGTGGCGCGGCGGGCGCCGTCGATCACCGCACGTACTTCCTTGACGCCCGCCGTGATCGCCGAGAGCTCCACGAAACGCTTGTTGGTGGCACGGGAGACGACGTAGGCCAGGGTGGTCTTGCCGGTGCCGGGCGGCCCCCAGAGGATCACCGACGAAGGCCCCGCGGGCCCACCGCTGCCCTCGCCGACCAGGCGGCGCAGCGGGGACCCCGGCTTCAGCAGGTGCTGCTGCCCGACGACCTCGTCGAGGGTGCGCGGGCGCATCCTGACGGCCAGCGGGCTGCCTGCCGGGTCCTTCTCCTGACGGTCCTCTGCGGCGGCGGTGAACAGATCGGGCTCCACGCCCCGCAGCCTATGCCACCTCGGCCACCCACCCGGCCACCCGGGAGGAGGACCAGGTCAGCTCGTCCAGAAGTCCCACCAGCGGGTGAGCACCATCATGCCGATGACGCCGATGTGCAGCACCGGGACGACCCAGGTGAACTCGCCGAGGAAGCTCCGCAGCCAACGGGGCGCGGGAAGGAAGCCGCTGCGGACGTTGAAGGACGTCACGTACCAGAACAGGGTGATCGTGGCGACCCAGGCCAGGGAGCACCACAGGCACAGGGCGTTGATCCGGTAGAGCGACTGGAACTGCAGCCAGGTGCAGAACCCGACCCCGAAGAGCGTCCCCGCGTTGAAGGTGAGCCAGTACCAGCGGGGGAATCGGGCGCCGGCCAGCAGGCTCATGCCGACGCATATCACGATCGCGTAGGCCGCGAGGCCGAGCATCGGGTTGGGGAAGCCGAAGGCCGCGGCCTGCTTGCTCTCCATCACGCTGCCGCAGGACACCACGGGGTTGAGGCTGCAGGCGGGGGTGAACGTGTGACCGCTGACCTTGGCTTCAAGGATCTTGAACTTGTCGAGCGTGATGACCCAGCTCGCGAGCAGACCGGCCGCTCCGGTGATCACCAGTAGCAGGGCGAGGGCCCGGCTGCCGCCGAGGCTGCGCGAGGTCTCCGCGCGGTCCTGGCCCGGGGAGGCATCGCCCCTGACTGTCGTCGTCGTCTTGGTCATCACGCCGTTCCGTCGCTAGGAGTGGGGAACCTGGCCGCAGTCATTGTGCCGTACGAGGGCACCTCTCCACCGTGGCTTGTGGATAAGTACGTGTGCGCGACCGCGTCCGCTCAGGAGGGAAGGCGACCGCCCGGCGGGAAGCGCACCCCCGGGAGGGGGAGCGGTTCCACCCGGGCGTGCGGCGAGCCGGGGCACGCGGGCCGAACGGCAGCCGCGTGCCCGGTGCACGGCCGTCTTCGGGCCGCGGTTCCCGTGCTCAGCCGAGCAGGCGCCGCAGCTCGTCCACGACCGCCGCCAGGGCGACGGGCCGCTGCTCGCCGGACTCCATCTCCTTCAGTTGCACCACGCCCTCGGCGAGATCGCGCTCCCCCGCGACGAGCGCAAAGCGCGCACCCGACCGGTTGGCCGCCTTCATCGCGCCCTTGAGGCCCCGGCCTCCGAACGCGAAGTCGGCCGCGACACCGGCCTTGCGCAACTCGGTGACCTTGGCGAACAGCTCCCGCCTGGCCTCCTCGCCGAGCGGCACCGCGAAGACGCTGGTGGCCGCGGGGATGTCGAGTGCGACGCCCTCGGCCCTAAGGGCGAGCACCGTGCGGTCGACGCCCAGCGCCCAGCCGACGGACGGCAGCGCGGGCCCGCCGAGCATCTCGGAGAGGCCGTCGTAGCGCCCGCCGCCGCCGACCGCGGACTGCGAGCCGAGTCCGTCGTGCACGAACTCGAAGGTGGTGCGGGTGTAGTAGTCGAGGCCGCGGACGAGCCGGGGGTCGTCCTCGTAGCCGACGCCCGCCGCGCCGATCAGCTCGCGCACCTGCTCGTGGTAGGCCTTGCACCCGTCGCACAGGTAGTCGCGCAGCAGCGGCGCGGCCGCGAGCTGCTCCTGCACCTCCGGGCGCTTGTCGTCGAGGACGCGCAGCGGGTTGATGTCGATGCGGCGCCGTGTGTCCTCGTCCAGGTCGAGGCGGCGCAGGAAGTCCTGGAGGGCCGCGCGGTAGGCGGGCCGGCACTCCTTGTCGCCGAGGGAGTTCAGCAGGATGCGGAAGTCGCGCAGTCCCAGGCTCCGGTAGGCCTGGTCGGCCAGGATGATCAGCTCGGCGTCGAGCGCGGGGTCCTCGGCGCCGATGGCCTCGGCGCCGACCTGCGAGAAGTGGCGGTAGCGGCCCTTCTGGGGGCGCTCGTAGCGGTAGTACGAGCCCGAGTACCAGAGCTTGACCGGCAGGTTGCCCGCCTTGTGGAGGTTGGCCTCCAGGGCGGCGCGGAGCACGGAGGCGGTGCCCTCGGGGCGCAGGGCGAGCCGGTCGCCGCCCTTCGTCTCGAAGGCGTACATCTCCTTGGTGACGATGTCGGTGGACTCGCCGACACCGCGGGCGAACAGCTCGACGTGCTCGAACCCGGGCGTCTCGATGTAACCGTAGCCGGAGTTCCGCAGCGGCGCGGCGATGGCCTCGCGCACGGCGAGGTAGGCGGCGGAGTCCGGCGGAAGCAGGTCGTAGGTGCCCTTGGGGGCCTTGAAGGTGCTCACGGGTTCTGGGTCGTCACATTCCTCGTCGGGGAGCGGCGCTCGGTGCCGCTCCCGGGCCGGCGGCCACCTGCCGCAGATACGGGTTGGTGGCGCGCTCCCGGCCGATGGTCGTCTGGGGACCGTGCCCCGACAGCACCACGGTCGAGTCGTCGAGCGGAAGGCACACACGGGCCAGGGACTCGATGATCTCATCGTGGCTGCCGCCGGGCAGGTCGGTGCGTCCGATGGAGCCGGCGAACAGCAGGTCGCCCGAGAAGAGGACCGGCGGGACGTCCGCGGCCTCGGGCATCCGGAAGGTCACCGACCCCTTGGTATGGCCGGGCGCGTGGGCGACCGTGAAGTCCACTCCGGCCAGGGTCAGCCGGGTGCCGTCGGCCAGCTCCCGGACGTCGTCCGGCTCGCCCACCGTGAGCCCGCCCATCAGCGGCGCGCCCAGGGAGTGGCCGAGGGCCTTCTCCGGGTCGCTCATCATGTAGCGGTCCTCGGGGTGGATCCAGGCGGGCACGCCATGGGCGCCGCAGACCGGTACGACCGAGGCGACGTGGTCGATGTGGCCGTGGGTCAGGATGACGGCGACGGGCTTGAGCCGGTGCTTCTCCACGGCAGCCTCGACGCCCTCGGCGGCCTCCAGGCCGGGGTCGATGATCACGCACTCCTCGCCTGCGGCGGGGGCGACCAGGTAGCAGTTGGTGCCCCAGGCCCCGGCGGGGAACCCGGCAATGAGCACGATCGTCCTTCGCTTCTCGTCGTGTGGGACGCCGCGGCACGCCCCGTGGGCCGGGGCCGCGGCAGACTCAGAGCCTACCGGCGCTGCCGTTTACACAGCGAACCCATATACGGTACGGGCACACGAACGAACACGGTCGGCTATTCGAGACGTACGAGGAGAGACACCGGTGGTCAGCAGCGATCAGCGGCGGCGGCAGCTCGCCCGGGAGAAGTTCTTGCGGCAGCAGCAGCGGCGGGAGTCCGCCCGGCGCAAGGCACGCAGGCGCAACGCGGCGATCGCCGCGGGGGTCGTGGTGGTCGTGGCCATCGGCGCGGGCGCCTGGGCGACGGACGGCTTCGACAGCGGTTCGAAGGACACCGCGAACGCCGAGCCGAGCGCCCCCCCGACGCCGAGCAAGGCGCCCGACCCGTGCGACAAGCCCGCAAAGGGCAAGGTGGCGAACCTCAGCTACAAGAAGGAGCCGGCCCTCACCATCGACAAGTCGGCGACCTACACGCTGAATCTCCAGACCACCTGCGGTGACATGCCGATCACCATGGAGGCGTCGAAGGCCCCGCACACGGTCAATTCCTTCGACTTCCTCGCCAACAAGGGCTACTTCGACCACACGAAGTGTCACCGGCTCACCACGTCCGGTATCTACGTCCTGCAGTGCGGCGATCCGAAGGGCACCGGCGCGGGCGGCCCCGGCTACACGCTCCCCGACGAGAACCTCAAGGACAAGCGCCTGAAGGGGAACGTCTACCCGGCCGGCACCGTGGCGATGGCCAACCAGTACAACCCGCAGACGAAGCAGGGCAAGAACACCGGCGGAAGCCAGTTCTTCCTCGTCTACCAGGACAGCCAGTTGCCGCCCTACTACACACCGTTCGGCACCCTTTCCAAGGACGCCATGAAGGTCCTGACGAAAATCGCCAAGGCCGGCGAGAACACGGGCCAGGGCGACGGCGCGCCGAATGCCACGGTGGTCATCAACAAGGCGACGGTACGGAAATCCTGAGTGCCAACTGCGAAATTTCGGTCGCGCTGGATGCGGACAGCCGCCCCGCGGTTCGCCTAGATTGGCCGTGACGAAACTGTGGAAGATGCCGGGGGGCCGTCAGGGCCTTGGCGCGCATCATGTGGAGGAGGCGCTGTGAGCAGCGACCCGTGGGGCCGCGTCGACGAGACGGGGACCGTGTACGTGCGTACGGCCGACGGCGAGCAGGTCGTCGGTTCCTGGCAGGCGGGCTCCCCTCAGGAGGCGCTGGCCTATTTCGAGCGCAAGTATGAGGGCCTGGTTGTGGAGATCGGCCTCCTCGAACGCCGGGTGCGGACGACCGACCTGTCGGCCAAGGACGCCCAGGCGGCCATCGGCCATCTCCGCGAGCAGGTGGACGCCCACCACGCGGTGGGTGACCTGGAAGCCCTGCGGGCCCGTCTCGACAAGCTGACCGAGTCGGTCGAGGCGCGCCGTGAGGAGCGCAAGGCGCAGCGTGCCCGGCAGTCCGACGAGGCCCGGCAGGCCAAGGAGACGCTGGTCGCCGAGGCCGAGGAGCTGGCTCAGAGCGAGCAGTGGCGGGCCGCGGGTGAGCGGCTGCGTGCCCTGGTCGACACCTGGAAGGGCCTGCCGCGGCTCGACCGCAAGTCCGACGACGAACTGTGGCACCGGTTCTCGCACGCGCGGTCGGCCTTCTCCAAGCGGCGCAAGGCGCACTTCGCCTCCTTGGACGCGCAGCGGGAGGACGCCCGCAAGCTCAAGGAGCGGCTGGTCGCCGAGGCCGAGTCGCTGTCGGACTCGACGGACTGGGGTGCCACGGCAGCCCGTTACCGCGAGCTGATGGCGGACTGGAAGGCGGCGGGCCGCGCCCAGCGCGAGCACGAGGACGACCTGTGGAACCGGTTCCGCGGCGCCCAGGACGTCTTCTTCGCGGCACGCAGTGCCGTCTTCGCGGAGCGGGACGCCGAGCAGGCGGAGAACCTCAAGCTCAAGGAGGAGCTCGCCGAGGAGGCCGAGCGCCTGGTGCCGGTCGGCGACCTGAAGGCGGCACGGGCGGCCTTCCGCTCGATCAACGAGCGCTGGGAGGCCATCGGGCACGTGCCGCGGGACGCCCGGGCGAAGGTGGAGGGCCGGATGCACGCGGTGGAGCGGGCCCTGCAGGAGTCCGAGGACGCCGAGTGGCGGCGCACCAACCCGGAGGCACGCGCACGGGCCGAGGGGCTGACCGGTCAGCTCCAGGCCGCCGTCGACAAGCTGCGCGGCCAGATCGACACGGCACGGGCCGCCGGCAACACCGCGAGGGCCGACAAGCTCCAGCAGGAGCTCGACGGGCGGCAGGCGCTGCTCGACCAGGCGCTCAAGGGGTTGCAGGAGTTCGGGGGCTAATCCCTGGGCCGGTCGCACCGGGCGGTCCCGGCCCGGTGGCCCGCCGCGGCTGTCCCGGCTGCGGCGCCCCGTCGTACGGTGCGGGGCCCGTGCGTCGGCAAACCGTCGGCCGGTGGGCCGGATCCGGGCAGGGTCCGGCCGGGCGCCCACCGCCCTCGGGCATGGCTCCGTGCGGCCCCCGTGCGGGGCCGCCCGCCCGGTCCCCCGGCCCCCGTCCCCACGCCCACCGGCCATGGGCTGCGTCCCCCGGAGGCCGGCCGGCCTCCGGGAGCGCCTGGTTCTCAGGGCCTGCGCGCCGAGGTCACCCGGTACACGTCGTAGACACCCTCCACGCCCCGTACGGCCTTCAGAACGTGCCCCAGGTGCTTGGGGTCGCCCATCTCGAAGGTGAACCGGGAGGTGGCCACCCGGTCCCGGGAGGTCTGGACGGCCGCCGAGAGGATGTTCACGTGCTGGTCGGACAGCACTCGGGTGACGTCGGAGAGCAGCCGGGAGCGGTCCAGGGCCTCGACCTGGATGGCGACCAGGAACACCGACGACTGGGTGGGCGCCCATTCGACGTCGAGGATGCGCTCGGGCTGCTTGGAGAGCGATTCGACGTTCACGCAGTCGGCGCGGTGCACCGAGACGCCGTTGCCCCGGGTCACGAAGCCGATGATCGGGTCGCCGGGGACGGGCGTGCAGCAGCGGGCCAGCTTGACCCAGACGTCGTCGACGCCCTTGACCACGACCCCGGGGTCGTTCGAGCGGCGCTTGCGGCCTCGGCCGCGTGAGGGAGGCGCGCCCTCGGCGATGTCCTCGTTGGCCGCGTCCTCGCCGCCCACGGCCTGGACGAGCTTGTGGACGACGTTCTGCGCGGCCACATGGCCCTCGCCGATCGCCGCGTAGAGCGCGGAGATGTCCGGGTAGCGCATCTCGTGCGCCAGGGTGACCAGTGAGTCGCCGGTGAGGATGCGCTGGATCGGCAGGTTCTGCTTGCGCATCGCACGGGCGATGGCGTCCTTGCCCTGCTCTATGGCCTCCTCGCGGCGCTCCTTGGAGAACCAGGCACGGATCTTGTTTCTGGCCCGCGGTGACTTGACGAAGCTCAGCCAGTCGCGGGACGGTCCCGCGCCGGCGGCCTTGGAGGTGAAGACCTCCACCAGGTCGCCGTTGTCCAGGGTGGACTCCAGCGGGACGAGCCGGCCGTTGACGCGCGCTCCTATGGTGCGGTGGCCCACCTCGGTGTGCACCGCGTACGCGAAGTCGACGGGGGTGGCGCCCGCGGGGAGCGCTATGACGTCCCCCTTCGGGGTGAAGACGAAGACCTCGTTGCGGGAGAGGTCGAAGCGCAGGGACTCCAGGAACTCGCTCGGGTCCTCGGTCTCCTTCTGCCAGTCCAGCAACTGGCGCAGCCACGCCATGTCGTTGACGGCGTCGGCGTCGCGCCCCGCGCGGCCGGTCCTGCCGGCGCGCCCGGAGCTCTTCGGCGCGTCTGTGCGCACCTTGGACGCGCCGGCCACCGCCTCCTGCTTGTACTTCCAGTGCGCGGCGATGCCGTACTCGGCCCTGCGGTGCATGTCGAAGGTGCGGATCTGCAGTTCGACGGGCTTGCCGTTCGGCCCGATGACCGTGGTGTGCAGGGACTGGTACATGTTGAACTTGGGCATCGCGATGTAGTCCTTGAACCGGCCGGGGACCGGGTTCCATCGCGCGTGTACCGTGCCCAGCGCCGCGTAGCAGTCGCGGACCGTGTCGACCAGGACGCGGATGCCCACCAGGTCGTAGATCTCCGCGAAGTCCCGGCCGCGGACGATCATCTTCTGGTAGACGCTGTAGTAGTGCTTCGGGCGGCCGGTGACGGTGGCCTTGATGCGCGCGGCGCGCAGGTCGGTCTGCACCTCGTCGGTCACTATGGCCAGGTATTCGTCCCGCTTCGGGGCCCGCTCGGCGACCAGCCGGACGATTTCGTCGTACATCTTGGGATAGAGGATGGCGAAGGCCAGGTCCTCCAGCTCCCACTTGATGGTGTTCATGCCCAGCCGGTGGGCGAGCGGAGCGTAGATCTCCAGCGTCTCGCGGGCCTTCTTCTCCTGCTTCTCGCGCTTCAGGTAGCGCATCGTGCGCATGTTGTGCAGGCGGTCGGCAAGCTTGATCACCAGGACGCGCGGATCCTTGGCCATGGCGACGACCATCTTGCGCACCGTCTCGGCCTGGGCGGCCTCGCCGAACTTGACCTTGTCCAGCTTGGTGACGCCGTCCACGAGCAGCGCCACCTGCTCGCCGAAGTCGCGGCGAAGGGTGTCGAGGCCGTACTCGGTGTCCTCGACCGTGTCGTGCAGGAGGCCGGCCATCAGGGTCGCCGGGTCCATGCCGAGCTCGGCGAGGATCGTGGTCACGGCGAGCGGATGGGTGATGTACGGATCGCCGCTCTTGCGCTTCTGGCCGCGGTGCCAGCGCTCGGCGACCTGGTAGGCGCGCTCGACCTGGCGGAGCGTGGCCGTCTCGATCTTGGGATCGTTGCTGCGCACTATCCGCAGCAGCGGCTCCAGGACGGGGTTGTAGGGGTTCGAGCGCTGCACACCCAGGCGAGCGAGCCGGGCGCGCACCCGGTTCGACGAGCCGGAGCGCGGAGGCTGGCCCGTGGCGGGGCGTACGGCGGGCGTGGCGCTGGGCGGACGGCCCTGGGCGGTCGCGGGACGGGCGGAGCCCGCGCCGGCGCCCGCGCGGGCGGCTGGAGCGGCGCCCGGGGGCCCCGAGGCGGGCTGCTGCGGCCGCTCTGCGGGGGGCACGGGGCGCGACTGGTCCGCCATCCGGTCCCCGGGTGCCTGCTGTCCGTGTGACGTGTGCGACATATGGCGAGCGGGGGCGGATGCGGACGCGGCTGCCCGGTCGGCCTGCTGATCGGGCGCGGCGGCAAGTGGCTTGGCCTCGTCTGGCAAGGGCGCTCCTCGTGCGCGCGGTCCGGGTCCACCAGTCGGGTCCCGGGTAGCCCATGGTAGCCATCCCGGGCCGTTGGCTCGTCTTCGGCCATGGAACCGGCCCATGGCCGAAAACACCGACGGCGGGCTCCGGATTCCTCCGGAGCCCGCCAGGGGTGGTACACGGGGGCGGTTCGCGCCCGCGTGCAAGGGGCGCTACCGCGCCCGTCAGAGCGTGATGAGCGCCTCCAGCGGGGCACCCGCGAGCGTGGGCTCCAGACGGGCACGACCACCGAGGAAGCCCAGCTCCATCAGTATCGCGACGCCCGCGACCTCGGCCCCGGCACGCCGTATGAGCTGGAGAGACGCTTCGGCCGTGCCACCGGTCGCCAGCACATCGTCGATGATCATCACCCGGTCGCCCTCGGACAGGTCCTCGGCGTGCACCTCGATCTCGGCGGAGCCGTACTCGAGGTCATACGACTGGCCCAGGGTGGCACCGGGCAGCTTGCCCGCCTTGCGCACCGGGACGAACCCCAGGCCCGCCCGGACCGCGACGGGCGCCCCCAGGATGAACCCGCGGGCTTCCAGACCGACGACCTTGGTCGCACCGTGACGCACGGTGATCTCCGAGAGCGCGTCCGTGAGCGCCACGAAGGCCGCGGGGTCGGCCAGGAGCGGGGTGATGTCCTTGAACATCACGCCGGGCTCCGGGTAGTCCGGAACGTCCCTGATACGGCTGAGCAGCAGCTCTCGAACGTCGGTCATGGTGGCTTCCCCCGTCTCGGGTCGTATCTCCGTCTCGCTCATCGGCGCTTTCCAGAGGGGCGGCCGCGGCCCCGGTTGCGGGACGCGGGCTGGACGCGCTGCCCGACGACCGCGGGCGTGGCGTCCTCCGGCTCCATGTCCTCGGGCTCGTCGTCCTCGGGAACGGCCGCCGGGAGCGGCTCGCCCTTGGCGGCCGCGGCGGCTCGCCTGGCGAGCACCCGCTTCTTCAGCATCTTCATCTGCTGCTCGCGCTCCTTGAGATCGGTGACGAGCGGGGTGGCGATGAAGATCGACGAGTAGGCGCCGGCGGCGAGGCCGACGAACAGCGACAGGGAGATGTCGTTCAGCATGCCGGCGCCGAGCAGGCCACCGCCGATGAACAGCAGGCCGGCGACCGGGAGCAGGGCGACCACCGTGGTGTTGATGGAGCGCACCAGGGTGCTGTTGATCGACCGGTTGGCGATCTCGCTGTACGTCCAGCGGTTCTGCTTGACGATGTCCTTCGAGCCCTCCTTGAGGCTGTCGAAGACGACGACCGTGTCGTAGAGCGAGTAACCGAGGATGGTCAGCAGGCCGATGACCGTACCGGGCGAGACCTCGAAGCCGACGAGCGCGTAGACACCGACCGTGATGGTGATGTCGTGGATGAGCGCGACCAGGGCTGCCAGGGCCATCCGCCATTCGAAGGCGATCGCCAGGTAGATCACGACGAGCACCATGAAGACGCCGAGGCCGGTCCACGCCTTGTTGGCGATGGTCTCGCCCCAGCTCGGACCGACCAGGTCGGCGTTGATGGCGTCCGAGTCGACCTTGAGGTCGGTGGCCAGCTTCTCCTTGATCTGGTCGGACTTGCCGGTGTCGACGCCGCTGACCTGGATGCGCAGACCGCCGGTGCCGAGCTGCTGGACGACCGCGTCCTTGCCCGAGGCCTGCTCCGCCGCGTGCTCCGCGCTGGACACCGAGACGCTGGTCTTCGGGGTCGTGAAGACGGCGCCGCCCTGGAAGTCGATGCTCATGTTGAGCCCGCGCACCACCAGGCCGACGAAGGCGGTGATGGTGATCAGGATGGAGACGCTGTACCAGATCTTCCGCTTGGCGATGAAGTCGTAGCCGACCTCACCGCGGTGCAGCCGGGCGCCGAGGGTGCCGAGTCGGGACATGTCACGCCTCCTTCGGGTCGACGGGGGCGCTCGCGCGGCGGGAGCGGCGCAGGGGTGGTCTCACGCCGAGCCGCTTGGGATCGAGGCCCGACCAGGAGTGGCCGCTCGCGAAGAACTTCCTGCGGGCCAGGAGGGTCATCAGCGGCTTGGTGAAGAGGAACACGACGACCACGTCGAGGACGGTGGTCAGTCCGAGCGTGAACGCGAAGCCCTGCACCTTGCCGACGGTGACGATGAACAGCACGGCCGCGGCGAGGAACGACACGAAGTCGGAGACCAGGATGGTGCGCCGGGCGCGCGGCCAGGCCCGCTCCACGGCCGGTCGCAGGGTGCGGCCCTCGCGGATCCCGTCCCTGATGCGTTCGAAGAACACGATGAACGAGTCGGCCGTGATGCCGATGGCGACGATGGCACCGCAGACCGCGGGGAGGTTGAGCGCGAAGCCGATGGTCGGGCCGAGCAGCGCCATGATCGTGTAGGTCAGGGCCGCGGAGACCAGCAGCGAGGCGATGGCGATCGAGGACAGCCCGCGGTAGTAGAAGACCAGGTAGAGCACGACCAGGGCGAGTCCGATGGCGCCTGCGATCAGACCCGCGTGGAGCTGCTCGCCGCCGAGGGCCGGGGAGACCGTGGTGACGCTCTGCTCCTCGAAGGAGAGCGGCAGCGCGCCGTAGGAGAGCATGTTGGACAGGTCCTGGGCGGACTGCTGGTTGAAGTTGCCGGAGATCTCGGCGTTGCCGCCGGTCAGCGCCTCGCGGACGTAGGGGTCGGAGACCACCTCGCCGTCCAGGACGATGGCGAACTGGTTCTGCGGCGACTGCTTCTTGGCGAGGTCACCGGTGATGTCGGCGAACTTCTTGGTGCCCTTGCCGGTGAACTGCATCGTGACCTGCCAGCCCGACGCGCCCTGGGTGTCGTAGACCGCCTGGGCCTTGCTCACGTCGGTGCCGGCGACGGCGGCGGGCCCGAGGACGTACTTCTGCCAGTTGCCCTGGGAGTCCTTGCCACAGGCGACCGTGGGGTCGTCCGGCTTGGCGGCGGCCTCGCTGGTCTTGGCGCGCACGGCGGCGTCGGTGCAGTCCAGGCTCTCGAACTTGGACTGCAGCGCCGCGGTGGCCGCGTCGCCGGCCGCGCCGCTGGCGGACGGGCTGGGCGGCGCCGAGGAATCCTTGCCGCTGCCGGAGGATGCCTTGCCCGTCGAGGACGGCGTCGGGTCGGCCTTGAGGGCCTGGGAGAGGGCCCTGCCCTGCGGGGGCGCGGAGTCGCTCGGGGTGGAGCCTCCGGAGGAGGTCGCCTGCTGCCCGCTGTCGCCCTTGGCCTTGCCGGAGGACGCGCTGCTACCGGCGCTGGGGCTGTCGCTGGCGCCCGCCGAGGGGCTGGCGGACTGCTTGGGCGCGGGGGCGCCGCTGGCCAGGGTCAGCACCGGGCGGAAGAAGAGCTGAGCGGTGGTGCCCACCTGCTCACGGGCCTGCTTGGAGTTGGTGCCGCGGGGGATGTTGACGATGATGTTGTCACTGCCCTGCGTCTGCACCTCGGCCTCGCTGACGCCGAGGCCGTTGACACGGCGCTCGATGATGCTGACGGCCGTGTTCATGTTGGTCTTGTTGACCGCGTTCTTCTGGCCCGGTGTGTTCTTCGCCTTGAGCGTGATGCTCGTACCACCGGCGAGGTCGATACCCAGACGGGGCTTCGTGTCCCCGGACAGGAACATTCCCCCGGTGAGCGCGACGAGCGCGACCAGGATGAGGACCAGGGCACGGCCCGGTTTACCCGAGGCGCTCGTCCGCCGGCCTCTTGTGGGTGCTGCCACCTTCTCGTTCTCCCTCTCCGACCGCCCGGCGCAGGGAGCGCACGGGCAGCCATGACATGGTGTCGAGATACCGCGCGAAGTACGCACGGTCCTGGGACAGCGGCGCCCGAGCGAATGCTCCGCGGTCCCCGGCCGCGGCTACTTCGCTTCGGACTCGCCGTCGGTCTTCTTCGGCTCCGCGTCGTCCGCCCCGGCGTCGACCTTGGTGGCGTCCTTGGCCTCGGCGGCGTCGCCTGCCGCGGCCTTCTCGTCGGCGTCGCGGGCGTCGCCCTCACCGGACGCGGTGGTCTTGGCGGGCCCTGCCGGCTTCTCGCCGGCCGTGTCCCGCTTGCCGAGGTCGACGGGTGAGCCGTCCGAGGAGTCGGCGGTCTCGTCGGTTTCTTCGGTCTCGGTGAGGGAGGACGCGTCGTCCGGCACGATCGGGGTGTCCAGGTCGATGGCGTCCCCTGCGCCGTGCACGATGCGGTTGTACTCCTCGTCGTCCAGGACGGCTCCGATGGCGTTCTTCGCGAAGATCGCGTGGGTGCCGGCGTCGACTTCCAGGAGGACCGTCTCCTCGTGGACCTCCTTGACGGTGGCGTACATGCCGCCGATCGTGCGGACGCCGGAACCGGGCTGCATGTGGTCCCGCATCTGCGCCGCCTGCGACTGCTTGCGCTTGGCGGACCTGGTCATCAGGAACATGGCCCCGATGAGCACGATGAACGGGAGGAGGGTCACGAGACTCACGGGAGGGAACTTCCTTCATACGGCCGCACAGGACTGGACGGCCAGGGTCGGGGGTGGTCGTCGCCGCCCGCAAAGGCGGCATCGGCGGAGTCTAGGCGAGTCCGCACCGATGGAACAACGCTCAGCATGGCACCGCAGTTCCTGACGTGGCGACCACCCGCGCCGTCACGTTCCGAACAAGTGTTGTTGGCCACTTCCGCCCGGCCCGGCCCCGGCGGCGGGAGGCGGCGTCAGGCCGAGGTGGGCCCAGGCTGCGGGGGTGGCGATCCGGCCTCGTGGCGTGCGGGCGAGCAGACCCTCCCGGACCAGGAAGGGCTCGGCCACCTCCTCCACCGTCTCCCGCTCCTCCCCCACGGCCACGGAGAGTGTGGAAAGGCCCACGGGTCCGCCGCCGAACAGTTTGAGCAGTGCCTCCAGCACGGCGCGGTCGAGCCGGTCGAGACCGCGTGTGTCGACCTCGTACACGCCGAGGGCGGCTGCGGCCACCTCACGGGTGATCACTCCGTCCGCCTTGACCTGGGCGTAGTCGCGCACCCGGCGCAGCAGGCGGTTGGCGATCCGTGGCGTGCCCCGGGACCGGCCGGCGATCTCGGCGGCGCCCTCGGCCTCGATGTGCACGTCGAGCAGGTGTGCGGAGCGGCGGATGACCCGCTCCAGCTCGGTGGGCTCGTAGAACTCCATGTGCGCCGTGAAGCCGAAGCGGTCGCGCAACGGGGGCGGCAGCAGGCCGGCCCGGGTGGTGGCGCCCACCAGGGTGAACGGCGGCAGGTCGAGCGGGATCGCGGTGGCGCCGGGGCCCTTGCCGACGATGACGTCGACGCGGAAGTCCTCCATGGCCATGTAGAGCATCTCCTCGGCGGGCCGCGACATGCGGTGGATCTCGTCGAGGAAGAGCACCTCGCCCTCCTGCAGCGAGGAGAGGATCGCGGCCAGGTCGCCGGCGTGCTGGATGGCGGGACCGCTGGTGATGCGGATCGGGGCGGCCATCTCGGCAGCGATGATCATCGAGAGGGTGGTCTTGCCGAGGCCGGGGGCGCCGGAGAGCAGGACGTGGTCGGCGGTGGCGCCGCGCGCGCGTGCGGCGCGCAGCACCAGGTCGAGCTGTTCGCGGACCTTCTCCTGGCCGATGAACTCGTCGAGGTCCTTGGGGCGCAGTGCGGCCTCGACGGCCTGGTCCTCGCCGTCGGCGAGCGAGCCGACGAGGCGGTCCTCCGTGTCGGACGCTGCGGGGGTGCCGGGCGCGGAGGGCGCGCCGCGGGTGGTGTCGTCCCAGTTCATGCGGTGTGCCTCGCGGTGTCGTACGGGTCGGCGGGGGCGGCCGTCGGGGGTTCGGGCGCGGGTGCCGGGTGTCCGGGGGCGCGCCGACGCGTGGGCGCGGGCGCATGCGGTGGCGTGTTTCCGCCGGGGTGCCCTGGCATGCGTGAGCGGCGCGGCCGGGTCATCGGGTGCGGTTCAGGGTCTGCAGGGCGGCCTTCAGCAGCGGGCCCACCTGGGGTGTCGCTCCGGCGGCCTCCGCCTGGGGGGTCACCGCGGCGACGGCCTCGTCCGCTTCGCGGGTGGCGTAGCCGAGGCCGATGAGCGCGGCGTGCAACTGGTCGCGCCAGCCGGCGGCGGCCGGTGCGCCGGTGCGCGTGCCGGTGCCGGTGCCGAGGGGTTCGCCCAGGCGGTCCTTCAGTTCCAGCAGCAGCTTCTGGGCGCCCTTCTTGCCGATCCCGGGGACGGCGGTGAGGGCCTTCTCGTCCCCGGTGGCCACGGCCCTGCGCAGTGTGTCGGGGCGGTGCACGGCGAGCATGGCCTGCGCCAGGCGCGGTCCGACGCCGCTTGCGGTCTGCAACAGCTCGAAGACCTGACGCTCGTCGTCGTCGGCGAAGCCGTACAGGGTCAGGGAGTCCTCGCGGACGACGAGCGAGGTGGCGAGCCTGGCGTCGGCGCCGACACGCAGCGTGGAGAGGGTGTCCGGGGTGCACTGGACGGCGATGCCGATGCCGCCGACCTCCACCACGGCGGCGTCCGGGGCGAGCGCGGCGACGGGGCCGCTGACGAAGGCGATCATCAGGGGGCCTTTCGTGGGGAGCTGGCCGGCGCGGGCGGCTCCCCGGCCGGCCGGCGCACCGCGGGCGCGGCGGGGATGTGCGCGCCGGGCGCGGCAGGGCGGGCGGAGCGGGCCCGGGCGTGCGCCTGCTGGAGGCGGTGCACGGCGGGAGCACGCCAGATGTGGCAGATGGCGAGCGCGAGGGCGTCGGCCGCGTCGGCGGGCCTGGGGGGCGCGGCCAGCCGTAGCAGGCGTGTGACCATGGCGGTGACCTGGGCCTTGTCGGCGCGGCCGCTGCCGGTGACGGCGGCCTTGACCTCGCTGGGGGTGTGCAGCGCCACCGGCAGACCGCGGCGCGCGGCGCAGAGGACGGCGACGGCGCTGGCCTGGGCGGTGCCCATGACCGTGCGCACATTGTGCTGGCTGAAGACGCGCTCCACGGCGACGAACTCGGGCCGGTGCTCGTCGAGCCACTGCTCTATGCCCTGTTCGATGGCGAGCAGGCGGTGGCCCGTCTCCGCGTCCGCGGGGGTGCGCACGACACCGACGCCGACCATGGTGAGCCTGCGTCCCGCGACTCCGTCGACCACGCCGACGCCGCACCGCGTCAGACCCGGGTCCACGCCCAGCACGCGCATCGGCCCTCCCCTCGCCTCGCTCCACGCCCTGTCGGACCTGTCCCCGGCACGCTATCGGCTGCCACTGACAGCGCGGCCGACACGGCCGGCGAGCGCCCAGTACAACGGGCCGACGGGGGTGTCCCGCCGGCCCGTGGCGTACCGCGGCCCTCGTCGAGCGGGCCCCGGTCAGGCGTCTACCTTCTCCATGATCTCGTCCGAGACGTCGAAGTTGGCGAAGACGTTCTGCACGTCGTCGCTGTCCTCCAGGGCGTCGATCAGCTTGAAGATCTTCCTGGCGCCCTCCTCGTCCAGCTCGACCTGCATGGTCGGGACGAAGTTGGCGTCGGCCGAGTCGTAGTCGATGCCGGCCTCCTGGAGGGAGGTGCGCACGGCGATCAGGTCGGACGCCTCGCTGAGCACCTCGAAGGACTCGCCCAGGTCGTTGACCTCCTCGGCGCCCGCGTCGAGGACCGCGCCGAGCACGTCGTCCTCGGAGAGCTCGCCCTTGGGGACGATCACGACGCCCTTGCGGTTGAAGAGGTACGAGACGGAGCCGGGGTCGGCCATCGAGCCGCCGTTGCGCGTCATCGCCACGCGGACGTCGGACGCCGCGCGGTTGCGGTTGTCGGTGAGGCACTCGACCAGCACCGCGACGCCGTTCGGCCCGTATCCCTCGTACATGATCGTCTCGTAGTCGGCGCCGCCGGCTTCCAGACCCGCGCCGCGCTTGACCGCGGAGTCGATGTTCTTGTTCGGGACGGACTGCTTCTTGGCCTTCTGGATGGCGTCGTACAGCGTGGGGTTGCCGTCCGGGTCGGCACCCCCCATCCGCGCGGCGACCTCGATGTTCTTGATGAGCTTCGCGAAGAGCTTGCCGCGCTTGGCGTCGATCACGGCCTTCTTGTGCTTCGTCGTGGCCCATTTAGAGTGGCCGGACATCTGCCTGTCTCCTTCGCGTAACCCATCTCTGAACTCCCCCAGCACTTCAAGGCCTGGAGGGTACCCCCGCAGATCCTACAAGGACCCGGCGCCCTGCCGGTCGCGCACCATGTCCACGAAGAGCGCGTGCATCCGGTGGTCGCCGGTGAGTTCGGGGTGGAACGAGGTGGCGAGCGCGTTTCCCTGCCGTACGGCGACGACGTGCCCCTCGTGCCGGGCCAGCACCTCGGCGGCCGCGCCGACGGACTCGACCCAGGGCGCGCGGATGAACACGCCCTCCACCGGGCCGCCGGCCACGCCGTCGACGTCGACGGCCGCCTCGAAGGACTCGTTCTGGCGGCCGAAGGCGTTGCGGCGCACGATCATGTCGATGCCGCCGAAGGTCTCCTGCCCGGAGCGGGGGTCCAGGATCTTGTCGGCGAGCAGGATCATGCCCGCACAGGTGCCGTAGACGGGCAGTCCGGCACGCACGCGTGTGCGCAGCGGTTCCATCAGGCCGAACAGCACGGCCAGTTTGGAGATGGTGGTGGACTCGCCGCCGGGCACGACGAGTCCGTCGACGCCGGCGAGTTCGTCGGGGCGGCGTACCGCCCTGGCCACGGCGCCGGCCGTGGCCAGGGCGGTCACGTGCTCCCGTACGTCGCCCTGGAGGGCCAGGACGCCTATGACAGGTGCAGTGCTCATCGGTGGGGTGACCTGTGCCTCACTGGAGTGGATCGGGGGTCGTGGCCACGGCGGTTCACCAGCCGCGGTCGGCGTAGCGCTCCGCCTCGGGAAGGGTGTCGAGGTTGATGCCGACCATGGCCTCGCCCAGGTTGCGGGACGCGTCCGCGATGATCTTGGGGTCGTCGTAGAAGGTGGTGGCCTTGACGATGGCGGCCGCGCGCTTGGCGGGGTCACCGGACTTGAAGATGCCCGAGCCCACGAAGACGCCCTCCGCGCCGAGCTGGCGCATCAGCGCGGCGTCCGCGGGGGTCGCGACGCCGCCGGCCGAGAACAGCACCACGGGCAGCTTGCCCAGCGCGGCCACCTCCTTGACGAGCTCGTAGGGGGCGCGCAGCTCCTTGGCGGCGGCGTACACCTCGTGGTCGTCCAGGGCCCGCAGCCTGCCGATCTCGTTCTTGATCTGCCGCAGGTGGCGCACGGCCTCGACGACGTTGCCGGTACCGGCCTCACCCTTGGAGCGGATCATGGCCGCGCCCTCGGCGATCCTGCGCAGCGCCTCGCCGAGGTTAGTGGCCCCGCAGACGAAGGGCGTGGTGAAGGCCCACTTGTCGGAGTGGTTGACCTCGTCGGCCGGGGTGAGCACCTCGGACTCGTCGATGTAGTCGACGCCCAGTGACTGCAGCACCTGCGCCTCCACGAAGTGGCCGATCCTGGACTTGGCCATGACCGGGATGGAGACGGCGCCGATGATGCCCTCGATCATGTCCGGGTCGGACATCCTGGCCACGCCTCCGTGCTTGCGGATGTCGGCCGGGACCCGTTCGAGGGCCATCACGGCGACCGCGCCCGCGTCCTCGGCGATCTTCGCCTGGTCCGGCGTGACGACATCCATGATCACGCCGCCCTTGAGCTGCTCGGCCATGCCGCGCTTGACGCGCGCCGTGCCGGTCGTGGGGGCCCCGTCGGACTGGTTGGTGCTGGGAAGCGTGGTGGACACGTGTGACCTCACTTGGTGAAGGCGGTTTCTGCGACATGAGAGTGCGGCGCGCAAAGGGGCCACTACAAGGGCCAATGATGCGGCAGTGGATCGTTTTGTGCCGACACGCGCGCGTGCGGGCCGGTACGGGCACCTGTGCGGGGCTGTCCGGGCGCTGTGGCGGGCCGCCCGGGAACGCGGCGGGCCGCCAACCGGAGGTCCGGGTCCGTGCCGTTCGCAGCTCCGGCCCGGAACGGCTCTGAGGTGCGGGGTCCCGCCGGCCCGGCGGGGCCGCCCCGGGCACCTGACCGCCCGGGGCGGGCCGTCAGGACCCCTGGCGGAGCCCCGCCGGACGTGTTGCCCGCGGGTCGCCGGGCGTGTCTCCCGCGGGTCGTGGCACGGGTCCCGGAGAGCCGCGGGCGAGGAGCCACGGGCCGCGACAGTGCGATCGGGGGCTTGCCAGCCGTTGTCGGCGGCCCGGTGCCTGCCCGCCGTTACCCGGCGGCCCGGGCCACGAGGGCGGCGGGCGGTTCGTCGTCCATCTCGAAGGCCATCGGGAACGGCGCGTGGCCCGCGAGCCGGAACCACCGCACCTTGCGGTGCCTGCGCAGCGCACGGGCGGCGCCGACGGCGTCGTTGTGGAACCGGCGTGCCATGGGGACCCGCCGCACCGCCTGGGACAGCTCCTCGACGGCCGCCTCGCCGCCGGGCGCCTCGCGGACCGCCGCCACCTGCTGGGCCTCGGAGAAGACGGCCCGCAGCGCCTGGCTGAGCTCGCTCTCCGCCACCTCGCGCTCCTCCTCCTCCGCCTGCCGGGCGGCGTGCGCGGCCTCGTAGAGCACGATGGATGCGGCCGGGTCGAGCACCCCGGACGTCGCCAGCTCCTGCGCTACGGAGGCACGGCGCACCAGTTGGGCGTCGAGCGCGGCGCGGGTGGCGTCGATGCGGGCGTGCAGCCGGTCGAGCCGGCCCGCGGTCCAACTGAGGTAGAGGCCGATCGCGATCAGGACGACGACGATCCAGATCAGTGTGGTCACGGGCGGAAAGGCTACCGTTGCGTGACGTACGCTCCCGACGCGCCGTGGGGCACGCCAGGGCCCCGCGACGGCCCCGGGCGCCGGAAGGGCGTGCGGGTCCGCCGCGGCGGTCGGCGGAAAGCGGTGCGGCACGAAGCCGCGCAGCGCGGCCCGCAGCCGCACGGAACGCGTCGGGCCCCCGTACGGCTGGACGGCGGCGGACGGCGGGCCCCGCTTCGGCTGCGTGGCCCCGCCAGGCACCGGACAGCTCCACCCGGCGCTGAACGGCCCCGCCCGGTGGAGCAGGCCCTGGCCCCCGCTCGAAAGGGCGCCCCGGACGGGCGAGGCAGCCCCCGGGCGGCCACAGGACGGCCCTGCGCCCGCCTAGTCCAGCCCCAGCCGGGCCCGCAGCCCCGTGGTGCGCTCGTCGGCGGCCACGGAGGCCGCGCCGTCCGCGACGGTCTCGTAGACGGCCAGGATGTCGGCACCGACCGTCGACCAGTCGAAGCGCCGCACATGGGCGCTGCCGCGCCTGCGCAGCTCGGCGCGGCGCGCCTCGTCGCCGAGCAGGCGTACCGCCGCGGCGGCCAGCGCGTCGGCGTCCTCGTTGGCGAACAGCTCGCCCGCCTGGCCGTGGTCCAGGACCTGCGCGAAGGCGTCGAGGTCCGAGGCCAGTACCGGCGCTCCCGCGGACATGGCCTCCACGAGGATGATCCCGAAGCTTTCACCGCCGGTGTTGGGCGCCACGTAGAGGTCGACGCTGCGCAGCAGCCGGGCCTTGTCCTCGTCGCTGACCATGCCGAGGAACTCCACGCGCGCGTGCATCTGCCTCGGCAGGTTCTCGAGGGCCTCCTTGCGGTCGCCGCGCCCTGCGACCAGGAGGCGGGTGCCGGGGCGCTCCGCGAGGATCTTCGGCAGGGCCCTCATCAGCACCGGCAGGCCCTTGCGCGGCTCGTCGATGCGCCCTATGAAGCCGATCGTGCCGCCGGCGGCCGGCCCGTCGCCCGCGGTCGTGCCCCGGGTGAGCTCCGACTGCCACGCGGCCTGCGGCTCCGCCTTGGCGAAGAAATCGACGTCCACCCCGTTCGGGATGACGACGGCGTCACCTCCGAGGTGCTCGACGAGGGTGCGCCGGGCGTACTCGCTGACCGCGATGCGTGCGCTGATCTTCTCCAGGGCGTGCTGCAACAGCGCGTACGCGGCGATCATCGCCTTGGAGCGCGGGTTGGACGTGTGGAAGGTGGCGACCATGGGCCCCTGGGCGGCCCAGCAGGTGAGCAGCCCCAGCGACGGGGAGCTGGGCTCGTGGATGTGGATGACGTCGAACGAGCCGTCGTGCAGCCAGCGGCGCACCCGGGCCGCCGAGAGGATGCCGAAGTTGAGCCGGGCGACCGACCCGTTGTAGGGCACGGGCACGGCGCGGCCCGCGGAGACCACGTACGGCGGCAGGGGCGTGTCGTCGTCCGCGGGGGCGAGCACGGACACCTCGTGGCCGCGGCCGATCAGGTGCTCCGCCAGGTCGCGGATGTGGAACTGGACGCCCCCGGGCACGTCCCAGGAGTAGGGGCAGACGATGCCGATCTTCACGGTGTCTCCCGGGTGTCCTCGGCGGCCTGCTCCCGCTGCGGGTCCAGGTCGGCGAGCCAGAGCCGTTGCAGCATGTGCCAGTCCTCAGGGTGTTCGGCGATCCCCGCGGCGAAGACGTCGGCGAGGGCCTGAGTCATCGCGGACGCCTTTTCGAGACGGTTGCCTGTCGCGGGGACGTCGATGGCCGGATGCACCCGCCCCTGCATGACCGGTGACCGGTCGTACCAGAGGGTGACCGGCAGCAGCAGGGCCCCGGTCTGCTGCGCGAGTATCGCCGGGCCTGCCGGCATCCTCGTGCGCTCGCCGAAGAACGTCACCTCGGCGCCGGACGCGGACAGGTCGCGGTCGGCGACCAGGCACACCAGGCCGCCCGCGCGCAGCCGCCGGGCCAGGGTGCCGAAGGCGGAGCCGCCGGTGTGCGGGAGCACCTCCATGCCGAGGCCGGCCCGGTAGGCGACGAACCTGTCGTAGAGGGTCTCAGGCTTGAGCCGCTCCATGACGGTGGTGAAGGGCGTCCCCAGCGCCGTGGTGACCCAGGCGCCCGCCAGGTCCCAGTTGCCGAGGTGGGGCAGCGCGAGGATGACGCCCCGGCCCGAGGCGAGGCCGTCGGTCAGGTGGTGCACGTCCTTGGGATCGAAGCCTTCCCTGATCCGCTCCTCGCTCCAGGCGGGGAGCCGGAAGGACTCCATCCAGTAGCGCATGTAGGAACGCATGCCCGCCTTGGAGAGCGCGCTGAGCCGCTCCGGGCCGGCGTCGGGCACCACGCGCGCGAGGTTGCGCTCCAGGCGCAGCACGCCCTTGCCGCGCCGCTTCCAGGCGGTGTCCGCGATGGTCGTGCCGAGCCGTACGGCGACGGGCTCCGGGAGCCTTTTGACGGTGCCCCAGCCAAGGCCGTACAGCGCGTCGCTCAGGTGCTCGGCGGCTCTGGCCGCGAGGCCGGCGGGGGCGGGGCCTGCGGACACGGCGGTGGCACCGCGCGGGCCCGTGCCCCTTCCGGTACCGGAAGGGCGCCTGCCGCCGCTGCCTGAAGAGTCCTTGCCGCCGATGCCCGAAGGGCCCTGGGCGCCGGCGCCGGTCCCGGACGGATCCTGGGTGCCGCTCACGAGGCGGCCCCGCTGCCGCTCTGCGCCGGGGCGGCGTCCGCCTCGGCGGCCTCCTTGCGGACCGTGACGACCCGCTGGACGAGCGTGACCAGGCTGCCCACCGCGACGGCCCACAGGGCGATCGGCAGGAGCACCTGGATGCCCGGCACACCGAACTTGTGCAGTCCCGCGAGACCGGCCGCCACCAGCGTGACCACAAGACGCTCCGCGCGCTCCACCAGGCCGTTCACCGCGACCGGCAGCCCGATCGACTCGCCGCGCGCCTTGGTGTACGACACCACCTGGCCGCTGGCCAGGCAGAACAGGGTGACGGCGCAGAGGATGTCGTCGTTGCCGCGGCCCGCGTACCAGAGCGCGAGGCCGCCGAATACGGCGGCGTCGGCGACGCGGTCGAGCGTGGAGTCGAGGAACGCCCCCCACCGGCTGGAGCGGCCGAGCTGGCGGGCCATGTTGCCGTCCACCAGGTCCGAGAAGACGAACAGCGTGATGACGACCGTGCCCCAGAAGAACTCGCCACGCGGGAAGAAGACCAGTGCGCCCACCACCACCCCGGCCGTACCGAGCAGGGTGACCGTGTCGGGGCTGACCCCGCGGCGGATGAGGAAGGCGGCGAACGGGGTGAGGACACGCGTGAAGAACGCACGCGCGTACTTGTTCAGCATGGTTTTCCCGGGGTCCGTGGGACGGGCGGCCCCTGCTGGCCGCCGGATGGCCCATCGTAGCCACGCGCGCACGGGGGCGGCCCCCGGGCACCCGAGGCCGGCGGGATCCCGTACGACGTATGGACGCACCATGACGGGAGTGGAAAGCTCGAAGGACAACCGCGGGCGTCGCCGGAGCCGTCACCGCACGCGGCCCGCAGCGCTCCGCGCCAGGCAGGACCTCACCGAGCAAGCGACCGGGAGGCACAGCATGGGCGACAAGGCGAACACACACCCCGGGGCCGCCGGCAGGGCAGCGACGGCCGACCACCCCGCCTCGGTACGGAACGTGGTCCTGGTCGGCCACAGCGGATCGGGCAAGACGACGCTGGTGGAGGCACTCGCGCTGGCGGCCGGGGCGGTGAACCGCGCGGGCCGCGTCGAGGACGGCGGCACCCTTTCCGACTACGACGAGATCGAGCACCGCCAGCAGCGCTCGGTCCAGCTCTCCGTGGTCCCGCTCGAATGGGGCGGCTACAAGATCAACCTGCTGGACACCCCCGGATACGCCGACTTCGTCGGGGAACTCAGGGCCGGTCTGCGAGCCGCGGACGCGGCCCTTTTCGTGGTCTCGGCGGCGGAGGGCGCCGAGGGCGTCACGGGCGCGCCGCGCGCCGTGTGGGAGGAGTGCGCGGCCGTCGGGATGCCGCGCGCCATCGTGATCACCCACCTGGAGGCCGCGCGCGCCGACTTCGAGGAGATGACCCGGGTGTGCGCCGAGGCGTTCGGCGCCGACGACCCGGACGCGGTCCTGCCGCTGTACCTGCCGCAGCACGGCGCCACCGGGCCGGACGGCCACGCGCCGGTGACCGGGCTGATCGGCCTGCTGTCGCAGCGCCTGTACGACTACGGCTCCGGCACGCGCCGGGAGGGCGAGCCCGACGAGCGGCGGCTGCCGCTGATCACGGAGTCCCGCAACAGGCTCATCGAGGGCATCATCTCGGAGAGCGAGGACGAGACCCTCATGGACCGCTACCTGGAGGGCTCGGAGATCGGCGTCGAGACGCTGGTGGCGGACCTGGAGAAGGCGGTGGCGCGCGGGGTGTTCCACCCGGTGCTGGCCGCCGCCCCCGCCCCGGCCGGCGCCCGCGCGGGGCTCGGCACCGTGGAGTTGCTCGAACTGGTCACCGGCGGCTTCCCGTCGCCCCTGGAGCACGCGGTGCCCGCCGTGACCACTCCGCAGGGGGCGTCGCGGCCCGCGCCGGTCTGCGACCCCGAAGGGCCGTTGATCGCGGAGGTGGTGAAGACCGCGTCCGACCCGTACGTGGGGCGGGTCTCCCTCGTCAGGGTGTTCTCGGGCACGCTGCGCCCCGACGAGACGGTGCACGTCTCGGGACACGGCCTCGTGGACCGCGGCCAGCAGGAGCCCGCCCTGCACGAGGCGGACGAACGACTCGGTGCGCTGTCGTCGCCGTTCGGCAAGCAGCAGCGACCGCTGGCGCAGTGCGTGGCGGGAGACCTCGCCTGCGTCGCGAAGCTCGCCCACGCGGAGACCGGCGACACCCTCTCGGGACGTGAGGCGCCGTTGCTGATCGAGGCGTGGGACATGCCCGATCCGCTGCTGCCGCTGGCCATCGAGGCGCACGGCAAGGCCGACGAGGACAAGCTGTCCCAGGGCCTTGCGCGGCTGGTCGCCGAGGACCCGACCATGCGGCTCGAACAGAACCCGGACACCCACCAGCTCGTCCTGTGGTGCCTGGGCGAGGCCCACGCGGACGTCGCCATGGAACGGCTGCGCTCCCGCTACGGCGTACAGGTCGACCTCGTGCCGCACAAGGTGTCCCTGCGGGAGACCTTCGCGGGCAGGGCGGCCGGGCGCGGGCGGCACGTCAAGCAGTCCGGCGGCCACGGGCAGTTCGCGATCTGCGAGATCGAGGTGGAGCCGCTGCCGGAGGGCAGCGGGATCGAGTTCGTCGACAAGGTCGTCGGCGGGGCGGTGCCGCGGCAGTTCATCCCGTCCGTGGAGAAGGGCGTGCGCAGCCAGGCGGCGAAGGGCGTGGCGACCGGCCATCCGCTGGTCGACGTCCGGGTCACGCTGCTGGACGGCAAGTCCCACTCGGTCGACTCCTCCGACGCGGCCTTCCAGACGGCGGGCGCGCTCGCCCTGCGGGAGGCCGCGGCCGACGCCCGGATCCATCTGCTGGAGCCCGTTGCGCAAGTGCGGGTCCTCGTCGAGGACGCCTATGTGGGTGCGGTGATGAGTGATCTCTCGGGGCGGCGTGGGCGCGTGGTCGGCACCGAGCAGACAGCGGGCGGGCGCACCCTGATCCGGGCCGACGTACCCGAGATCGAGATCGGCCGCTATGCGGTGGACCTGCGGTCGCTCTCGCACGGCACGGCGCGGTTCGGGCGCTCCTACGTCCGGCACGAGCCGATGCCGCCGCAGGTCGCCGACCGGATCCGCGGACAGGCGGAGGCCGTCGCATGAATCGCCCCGCAACCGGGGAGACACTGCATGATCGGACGACACAACGTGGCCTGATGTGACACACGGTGCCCGCTCTGCCGCTCCGCGAGCGGCGGGCGCGGCTCCGGTGGGCGCATCGGGCTCGACACCAGCGGGACATCGCGCAGCGAAGTGGAGGAGCCGGTGCGAGCCGGTACGGCGAGCGGGCCCGTAGGGGCGACGGGCCACCGAGTCGGAGGGACGGAGAGACCGCGGCGGACAGGCGGGCAGGAGCGGTGGCGCAGTCCGGTGCGGCGGCGCGGCCGGGAGCGGCCGATCCGGCCGGTGCGCCGGGGCGGGCACGGCAGCACCCGCCCGAGTGGGGTACGCGTACGAGCCAGAGTGCCGGTCTCGGCGGAACGGGCCGGCGTCCGGGCACGGGCTGGTCGAAGCGCCGGCGCGGCGTGGGTGTGCGGAGGGCCCCGTCCGACCGGCTCTTGTGGTTCCGGGCGTCCTCACCGGCACGTGGAGGGCCGTCGGCGGCCGTGCGGACGGGGCGGCCGAGGAGGTTTTCCACAGGCTCCAGCGGATGTCTTCCGACCCCGATACGCTGATGACCCGATCAAGTCGATGACCTGACCAACAGGTGTGCTGGACGAGGAAGTCGGGAAGGGCCCGCAAGAGCACGGGCGTGGCGGCGAGTGGGGGCGGCAGTGGCGGACGACGTATTCGATTTCAGGCCGGGAGCGCAGGTCCCGCTCGCGGGTGCGCCCGGCCAGACCGCGGCCACGCATGCCCTGGCATCGGCCGCGTACCGCGACAGCGACATCGAGAAGATCCTCGATGCCAACAACGACTGGCACCAGTCGAAGGTGAAACCGGGCAAGCTCGCCCTGTTCAAGCCCAACCTCGGCGAGGCGTTCTCGCGTGCCGTGCAGGTGCGGATGCTGGGCGGCGGCCGGGCTCCGCTCATCCAGTCCTTCGGCATCGAGCCGCAGGTCGTCGTCGAGCACTGCCTCGCCGCAAGCCGCATCCGCCGCCACCGCGACAGTTGGCTGACGGCCGTGATGGCGCTGTGCGGGCTGATCTTCCTGCCCGGCCTGATCGTCTGGCTGCTGGTCTTCCAGCTCCGGCGCGTGATCAACAAGTCCACCGGCCGGCGTTCCTCCACGCTGGCCTCCGCGCTGCTGCTCGGCTTCGCCGTGCTGGCCGTGATCTTCCTGGTCAAGCTGCCCTTCACCGGCTTCTGGTCCTGGTACGGGCGGGCCGCCGTCGTGGCACCGGTCATCGGGTGGGTCTGGGCCCGCCGGATCTGCGAGCGCACGGCGCAGGACCTCCGCGACCGGTGGTCCGGCCTGCTCTCCGGCGGTGGCGTCGGCCCCAAGATCCCGGAGGCGGTGCCCACCCATCCCAACGAGACCGGTGCCGAGCAACTGCGGCAGGGCCTCGCCAAGCTGTCCGCGGAGCAGCAGTCCAACTCGGTCTTCTACGCCGGCCCGAAGGGCATCCTCGGCATGGGCACCCGCTGGGGAAGCTGGCAGTTGGCCGAGGAGCTGGTGCCGCGCGAGCCCGGCAAGGAGATCAATCCCTTCCGCAGTTGGGACGTCATACGCGCCATCCACGACCAGTTGCGGATGCTGGAGCGCGGCCCGCTGCACACCGGCGGTTTCCCGAAGCCGTCGATACGGCACTGGATCGTCACGCCCATCGGGGAGAACGCGGGCGGCGTCTCCCGGCCGAGCGGCACCAACGTGGAGGCCTTCCAGATCAAGCCCCACGAGGTCCAGCGCATCTGCAACGACCAGCAGTTCGGCAGCGGCGACCGTCACTACCTGGGCGTCCAGTTCACCCTGTGGGACGGCCAACTGGTGATCACCATGCTGATCACCGTGACGGTGCTGCACGAGACGCTGCGCATCGAGGTCACGGGACATGCGCTGGGGCCGGTGCACCCGCTCTTCACGTCGAAGCCCTCGCCCGAGAAGAAGACGGTGGCGAAGCCGATCAGGTTCTGGGAGACCAAGAGCATCACCCTGCCGGTGGTCAAGCCGGACGAGGTGGTACGGCTCGCGGTCCGGGCACCGTTCACCTGGTATCCGCCGCTGCTCGACTTCCTGGGCGGCAGCCTGGCGCTGCCCGAGCCGTTCGGTCTGCGGCACGCCTGGGCCGACAAGCCCTGGCGGCACCGCTTCATGGCCGATGACGCGCTGCGCACGGCCACCCCGGTGCTGCGTGTGGTCCATGCGGCGGCGATCAAGGTCCTGGAGGAGAACGGCGTCAACACGGACAAGTTCGGCAGCCGCTCCGGCGCCCTCAGCGGCCAGATCCAGGACGTCTCGCCGCGGAAGGCGGATGTGTACGACGCATAGCGGGACGGCGGGGGCGGTGCCCGAGGAGGCCGCGCGCCGGAGCCGGTACACCACTGGCGCCCCACCGCGACCGACGCCGACCTCGGAGCCGGCACTTCCGGCTCCGGCTCCGGCTCCGGCTCCGGCTCCGGCTCCGGCTCCGGCTCCGGCTCCGGGGTGAGCGTGATCGGTGGTGTTCGGATCGCGTCCGGACCGGGCGCTGCGCCAGGTGGTCCGGGGGCGCTGGTTCCCGGGCGGCGCGGTGTGCGTGCCCGGGCCCTGTCCGCTGCCTGCGCGCTCCGAGACCGGGGCCCGAGACCCGGCCCGAGGTCAGGTGCGGCCTCTGGGCCTCCTGGCCTCGGAGCGGACCCCAACCGCCTCCTGTGCCCACACACGAGGGGCGGCATGACGGACGGCATGACCAGGATGGACGGCATGACGGGGATGCCGTCCCGGGTTACACCGCCGGCCAGGCCGACGCCAGCATCGCGCGGGTGTCCGCAAGGAGCTGGGGCAGCACCTTCGTGTGCCCCACGACGGGCATGAAGTTGGTGTCGCCGCCCCAGCGGGGCACGACGTGCTGGTGGAGGTGGGCGGCGATGCCCGCGCCGGCTACGGCGCCCTGGTTCATGCCGATATTGAAGCCGTGCGCCCCCGAGGCGACCCGCAGGGCCGTCATCGCCTGCTTGGTGAGCTCGGCGAGTTCCGCGGTCTCCTCGGTGGTGAGGTCCGTGTAGTCGGCGACATGCCGGAAGGGGACGACCATCAGGTGGCCGCCGTTGTACGGGTAGAGGTTCAGCACCGCGTACACCTGCTCGCCCCGCTTGATGATCAGCCCGTCCTCGTCGGACTTGGACGGAATGGAGCAGAAGGGGCAACCGTCACCGGCTCCCGGGCCGGTCGGCTTGTTCTCGCCCTGGATGTAGGCCATCCGATGGGGCGTCCACAGGCGCTGGAAGGCGTCCGGCGTTCCGACCCCGATCTGCTGCTCCGGCTCACTCGTCATGAAGTGCAGCATATGGCTTCGCGGGGCGCCCGGGGCATAGGCCCCCGGGCACTTCCCGGAGGCCTTCCCACAGCTCGTGCGTCAGACCTGGGCGCGGTCCTCGACGACCTTCTCGATCTTCGCCAGGGCCTCGTCGACGGGGATCCCGTTCTCCTGGGAACCGTCGCGGTAGCGGAAGGAGACGGTGCCCGCGTTCATGTCGTCGTCGCCGACGATCACCATGAACGGGATCTTCTGCTTCTGGGCGTTCCTGATCTTCTTCTGCATGCGGTCCGTGGAGGTGTCGACCTCGACGCGCAGCCCCCGGTCCTTGGCCTTCTTGGCGAACTCCGCCAGGTAGGGCACATGGGTGTCGCCGACCGGGATACCGACGGCCTGCACCGGCGCGAGCCACGCCGGGAAGGCGCCCGCGTAGTGCTCGAGCAGTACGGCGAAGAACCGCTCGATGGAGCCGAAGAGGGCACGGTGGATCATGACCGGCTGCTGCTTGGAGCCGTCCGCAGCGGTGTACTCCAGGGCGAACCGCTTGGGCTGCTGGAAGTCGACCTGGATGGTCGACATCTGCCAGGACCGGCCGATGGCGTCACGGGCCTGCACGGAGATCTTCGGACCGTAGTAGGCGGCGCCGCCCGGGTCAGGGACCAGCGGCAGGCCCTGCTTCTCGGCGGCCTGCCGCAGGGTCTCGGTGGCCTCCTCCCACTCCGCGTCCTCGCCGATGAACTTGTCGGACTCGGGGTCGCGGGTGGAAAGCTCCAGCTCGAAGTCGTGCAGGCCGTAGTCGCGCAGCAGGTCGAGCACGAAGGTGAGGAGCGAGTCGAGCTCCTGCGGCATCTGCTCCTTGGTGCAGTAGATGTGCGAGTCGTCCTGGGTGAAGCCCCGCGAACGGGTCAGGCCGTGCACGACGCCGGACTTCTCGTAGCGGTAGACCGTGCCGAACTCGAAGAGCCGCAGCGGGAGTTCGCGGTAGGACCGGCCGCGGGCCTTGAAGACCAGGTTGTGCATCGGGCAGTTCATCGCCTTCAGGCGGTAGTTCTGCTCGTCGAACTGCAGCGGCGGGAACATCCCGTCGGAGTAGTTCGGCAGGTGGCCCGAGATCTCGAAGAGGCGTTCCTTGGAGATGTGCGGAGTGTTCACGAACTCGTAGTCCGCGTCCTCGTGCCGCTTGCGGGAGTAGGTCTCCATCTCCCGGCGCACGATGCCGCCCTTGGGATGGAAGACCGCGAGGCCGGGGCCGAGCTCCTCGGGGAAGGAGAAGAGGTCCAGCTCGGTGCCCAGCTTGCGGTGGTCGCGCCGCTCGGCCTCGGCGAGGAGGTCCAGGTGCGCCTTCAGCTCGTCCTTGGACGGCCATGCGGTGCCGTAGATGCGCTGGAGCTGGGGGTTCTTCTCGCTGCCGCGCCAGTAGGCGGCCGCCGAGCGCATCAGCTTGAACGCCGGGATGACACGGGTGCTGGGCAGGTGCGGGCCCCGGCACAGGTCCTTCCAGCACAGCTCGCCGGTCTTGGCGTCGAGGTTGTCGTAGATGGTCAGCTCGCCACCGCCGACCTCGGCGTCGGCGCCGTCGGCGGCCTGCGCCGCGTTCCCCTTGAGGCCGATCAGCTCCAGCTTGTACGGCTCGTCGGCCAGCTCCTCGCGCGCCGCCTCGTCGGTGGTGACGCGGCGCGAGAACCGCTGGCCCCGCTTCTGGATCTCCTGCATCTTCTTCTCGATGCGCTTGAGGTCCTCGGGGGTGAACGGCTCGGGCACGTCGAAGTCGTAGTAGAAGCCGTCCCGGATGGGCGGGCCGATGCCCAGCTTGGCCTCGGGGAAGATCTCCTGCACGGCCTGGGCCATGACGTGCGCGGTGGAGTGGCGCAGGATGTTCAGGCCGTCCTGCGAGGAGATCTCCACGGGCTCGACCCGCTCGCCGTCCTGGACCTGGTACGCGAGGTCCTTCAGCTCGCCGCCCACCCGGGCCGCGACCACGGTGCGCTCGCCGGCGAAGAGGTCGGCGGCCGTAGTGCCCGCAGTCACCACGCGCTCTTCCCGCTCGGAATCGCGTTGGATGATCACACGGACGTCTGACACCGGTCTCTCCTGCCTGAAGGTGGGGACGGCGCACCGGCTCGCGTGTGCCGTCGGTGGTCGATCGTACCGAGCCCGGGGCGCCGACCGCTAAACAGTTGTCCGCGGCTGCCCCCGCCTCCCCGGTCGCAGCGGCCGGCAACCGGCGCCCGGACCCCTGCGGCCACCGCCGCAGTACGGCCCGCCCCGCCCGGTACCGGCCTCCACCCCGCCCGGTACACCGCCGCCGTACCGGCCCCCTGACCACCGCCGGTGCCGGCCCCAGCCCGGGCGTCCGCCACCGCACGCGCCGGCTGAGCCACGGCACGTGCCGGCAGCCCCACGCGCCCGCCACCGCATGTGTCCCGCTCGACCGACGCTCGACCGACGCCCGAGCGGCGCCCACTCCCGGTGATCGCAGGGCGCGGCAGGCGCCCCCGGGTCCGCGGGCAGATCGCGCCACCGGCGGATCCCGTCGCCGGGCGGGGCGAGTGCGGTGAGCGCCTCGCGAGCGGCGGGCGTGCCGCTGCGGCCGACCACGGCCCGGGCCCGGCCGAGCAGGTCCCGCAGGCCGAGGAGCGGGGCCGGGAGGCCGGGAGGAGGAAAAGCCGAGCGGACGAGAGAGCGGGAGACCGGAGGACCGGGAGACCGGGGACCTGGCGGCCTGGGGCGTCCGCGGACGACGCGGGTCCTGTCCGTCCGGGTGCCGGGCAGCACAGCGGCACGGACTCCGGTGGGTGTCCGCGCGCAGGACGGACCATCCCCGGACCTGCCATGCGGGAGTCGGGTCCCAGTGGTCCCACCAAGTCCCCGGGTCCCAGGTCCCGGCCCCCGGGCCGACTCCAGGCCCAATTCCCGGGCCTCGTAACCGTGTTGATGCCGTTCGCCGTGGCGCGCGAACGGCGTAGTGCGCAAACAGCCCGGGTATGACCAAACCGGGGCAGGGGACGGCGCGTCAACTGCCGACGGCGCGGAGGGGAGTTGGGGTGACATGACGTGCTGGTACGAGGGACCGCTGGTCGCGTTCGACACCGAGACCACCGGCGTGGACGTGGAGACCGACAGGATCGTGTCGGCCGCCGTCGTCGTCCAGGACGCTCCGGGGACCAAGCCGCGCGTGCTGCGCTGGCTGGTGAACCCGGGGGTCCCGGTACCGCCGGAGGCCACGGCCGTGCATGGACTGACGCAGCGCCATCTGGAGCGGGAGGGGCGGTGGCCCGCGCCGGTGATGGAGGAGATAGGCAGGGAGCTGGCGGGGCACAGCGCGGCGGGCCGCCCGCTGGTCGTGATGAACGCACCGTTCGACCTGACCCTGCTGGACCGCGAGTTGCGCCGCCACCGCGCGTCGTCCCTGGACCTGTATCTGGGCGGCGCGCCGCTGTGTGTGCTCGATCCCCGGGTGCTGGACAAGCATCTGGACCGCTACCGCAAGGGCCGCCGCACCCTCGCGGATCTGTGCGCCCAGTACGAGGTGGAGCTGTCCGGAGCGCATGACGCGGCCGCCGACGCGACCGCCGCGCTGGATGTGGTGCGCGCCGTGGGCAGGCGTTTCGCGGCCCGTCTGGAGCGGCTGACGCCGACGGAGCTGCACGCCCTGCAGACGGACTGGTACGCGGCGCAGGCCCGCGGTCTCCAGGCGTGGTTCGCCCACAGCGGCTCGCCCGAGGCGGTGGACCCGTCCTGGCCGCTGCGCCCCGAAGTCCCGGCGGCGGCCTGACCCCGGCACCGCCGCCGGCGGTCCGACCCCGGCACCCACCGGCAGCGGTCCTAGCCCGCTACCGCGGAGGGCCGCCCGGCGGGATGGGGCACCGGCCGGGAGCACGAGGGACCACCGTCCCCGCACCGGGGCACCCACGCCCGCGGTGCCGGGGGGCGCGCTGAACAACGGGGCAAGGGGTGAAGGGGAGGCATGCGCCGTGCGAGGCACAGCCTGCTGAGGCAGAAAAAGGAGCGAGGGTGGTGTGTCCGCATTTTCTGCGGACACACCACCCTCGCTCGCGGTGGGCGATACTGGGTTCGAACCAGTGGCCTCTTCGGTGTGAACGAAGCGCTCTCCCACTGAGCTAATCGCCCGGGAACGACTGAACCATACAGGTCCGGGCGCCCGTGGTTCAAACCGTTTCCAGGCGGCCCGCCAGGCCGCGGCGTCCGTCGCGCATCATCAGGGCGTGGTTGAGGAGGAAGGCGGGCCGGCAGGGCAGCGCGAGCCGCCGCATGAGCGGTTTGCGCACGTCGACCTCCTGCTCGTACAGGGCGCGGGTACCGGCGCCGCCGGGTGCGGTGGCGAGGGTCCAGCGGGCCCAGCCGTCCAGGTCGCCGGTCATCGCGACCGCCAGTATCCCGGCGTCCGGTTCGCGCCGCAGCTCGCGGACCGCGACCACGAGGTCGTACGGCAGCAGGGAGCGGAAGCGTACGGTGCCGGAGTGCTCGTCGAGCGGGGTGACCTCGCGGACCTGGGGCCACCACACCGGGTACTCATGGGCGCGCTCCAGCACGCTGTAGACGTCCGCGGGTTTCCTGGGCAGTCTCCACATGCTGCGGAATCGGTAGTGACACCAGTCCATGGCCCCAGTCTGACCGACTGCGGCGACGCTGCTGCGTCCGGGACTTGGGCCGGGCGTCCGGGGACCCGAGCCGAGGGGCCGTCGGCACGGGCCGGTCCGAGTACGCCCCTGAGTACGCGTGCTCATGACGGAGCGGGGCACCGGCCGCACACTCCTCGGCCATGGCATCCTCCCGCCGAGGAGCTGCATCCTCGACCGCGAGTTGCGGCAACTGGATTCCCGCGGGGCCGTGCCGCTGGCGCGCAGGGCCTGGCTGGTCCACGTCCTGGACACGACGACGGCGCCGCACGCGCGGGACCCGCCCCACGCACAGGGCACACCACACCCGCAGGACCCGCCACACGCAGGACATACCGCACGGGCACGGCGCACCGCACGGGCAGAACGCGCCGCGGGCCCGGGGCCCGTGGCCCCAGGGGCCCCACCGCCTTCCGCGGACGCGACCCACCCGACGCCGCGCACGGCGGTACCGCGCCCCGCGACGCCGCGCCCCGCGACACTGGGCACTTCGACACCGGACACTTCGGCACCGGGCACCCTGCCGCGCGCTCCGCTGCCGCCGGGGACGGGCCGCGCCGCGGCGGCCCCGGACACCACACCGCCCAGGATGCAGAACGTACTGCTGACGCTCGGCGGCGTGCCGCTCGTCCTGCTGGTACCGGCCGCCGCGATCGCGCCCGCCGCCCGTCCGGGGCGGCCGCCGAGCATGCCGGTGGAGGCTGGCGCGGTGCTGGCCGGACTGGTCGCGGTGGCACTCGCGGTGGGTGACCCGGCGCTTTCGCCGGTGCTCGGGCTGTGTGCGGTGCTCGCCGCCGCGGCCGCCGTCCGCGAGGAGCACCGCCGGGGCGCCGGCGGTCTCGCGGTGGCACTGTCGTACCGGCCGCCTGGATACGGCTGGCGGAGACGTGACCGCGCCCGAGGCGTACACGCTCGTGGTGAGCGCGCCTGCGCTGCTGGTCGGCGTGGTACGACGGCGCCGCGACCGCACGGCGTCGTCCTGGACGGCCCACGGCCCCGGTCTCGCGGCGGCGCCGCTGCCGGCGCCGGCCGCCGCATGGGCGGACGCGCACTGGGCGCGGCCGCCGCTGCTCGGCCTGGCGGCCCGCTGGTCACTCTGGCGGGCGCCCGCCTTCGGCTTCAGGCGCCGCTGCTGCTGGGCGGTGCGGTACTCGTGGTGGACGCGCTGCACGAACTCGCCCCGTACGTCGCACAGGTGGCAGGTGCGCTCCCCCGCTGGGCGACGCCGGCACTGGTCGGGCTCGCGCTGCTCGGCCTGGGCGCCACCAATGAGCGGCGTCTGGGGGATGTGCACCGCGTGCGCGCGGTGTTGGGGAGGACGCGCCAGCACCACGGGCGTGAACGGCCCCGAGGAGACCGTGCCGCGCGGCGGCAATTCCCCGGCAATGCCGAGCCTTTCGCTTCCGCCGGCGTATGGGGAACGTGTCTGCGGCACCGTGCGCACAGGAATGCTGCGCGCGGGATCGGAAATCGCCGGGTTGCAGAAACGCGAACCGGTCCATCCCGCATCGTTCGAGCACGAACAGCGCCTCATGGGTGAAGTTCGGTTGGTTTCCATCCCCGGATGGCACACGGCAGGTATCCGCCGAAAAGCGTAACGACTCACCCGAAAGGGCGGCGGCAAGAACCGGGCCGCACCGGAACCCGACACGCCCACGCTCCACCGAAGGCCCCTCGGACGGCGGCACCGGGCCGGGCCGGGCGCGGCGCGTCGAACCGGGCCGCGCGAAACACGCCGGACGACGCGGCGGGCCGACCCGTCCGGGCCGAGCGCACAAGCAAACGAGGGTGGCGCGCCCGCGCTCTGCGCGGACACGCCACCCTCGGTCCGGTGGGCGATACTGGGTTCGAACCAGTGACCTCTTCGGTGTGAACGAAGCGCTCTCCCACTGAGCTAATCGCCCGGGTGCACGAAGAACATTACCGCATGTCAGCGGGTGCTCGTGACCAGCCGGCGGCGGCCCGCGCCCCGGAGGCGGATCACCGGTCGCCGCTCCAGGGCGGCCCCCAGCCGAACTGCCAGAGGTAGACCGCGACGAGTGCCGCGACGACGATAACGAGCGCGCCGGTCACCATGATGTTCCTGCGCCGCACGGCCGGGTCGAGCGCACGCCGTGTCGCCGCGGTGACCTTGCGTTTGGTCCAGCGGAGCACCAGTTGCGCCCAGACGAACTCGGTCGCCCAGACCCCGACCCCGGCGAAGATCACCAGCCAGCCGGGACCCGGCAGCGGCAGCAGCAGCACTCCGCCGACGACCACGGCGAGGCCCACGATGAAGACGCCCACCCGCCAGCTCAGGTGGAGGGTGCGACTCTCCTGGACAAACCTGGGCGCCCGCGACCCGAGACCACGATCCGACGGCTCTTCGGCCATGGTGGAACCGGACCGGATATCGTCACTCCCCGTATTCATACGACCAAACTTACCCGACGAAATCCAGTCACCGGAATGGACGCTACCGGTAAACAAAACTCCGCCGTACGAGCTACCTAAAGACACCCAAAACCCTCAAGGGGGTTTACAACGGCACCGTAGGTGGCATGTCGATTTCGCCGACGTGCGAATCCCCGAGCGCACACTGAGCGAAAGGCCCTGGCGCTTATGAACACCACGGTCAGCTGCGAGCTGCACCTGCGCCTCGTTGTGTCGAGCGAGTCCTCACTGCCTGTTCCTGCGGGACTGCGGTATGACACGGCCGACCCCTATGCCGTGCACGCCACCTTCCACACCGGTGCCGAGGAGACCGTCGAGTGGGTGTTCGCCCGCGACCTCCTCGCCGAGGGTCTGCACAGGCCCACCGGCACGGGCGACGTCCGCGTCTGGCCGTCCCGCAGCCACGGTCAGGGTGTCGTCTGCATCGCCCTGAGCTCGCCGGAGGGCGAGGCCCTGCTCGAGGCCCCGGCGCGGGCCCTGGAGTCCTTTCTGAAGCGGACGGACGCGGCCGTGCCACCAGGCACGGAGCACCGTCATTTCGATCTCGACACGGAGCTCTCCCACATCCTCGCCGAGAGCTAGGCCGGAGGCGGGAAGCAGCTCGGCGCCGTCCGACTCGGGGAGACGGCACGAGCCCACAGCGACACACGAGCCACACCGACACACGGCAATCCCACAGGGCACGTACGGGCGCCGTCATCGCGGGCAACCCCCTCGGTGACGGCGCCCGTGCGTGCCCCGGATCCCCGCGCCTGCCCGCCCTACCGGTCCCTGCCCGCCCTACCGGTCCCTGCCGGCCCTACCGGCCCCTGCCCCGTCGAGGGCCTGGGCGGGCCCTGACGGTTCTTGCCGGCCCCTGTCGTGTCGGCCCCTGCCGGTGCCACGGGCTGCGGCGCCCGGCCCGGGCCCACGGCGCCCGGCCCGCCTGTCACACCCCGGCCGACTCCGTGGAGAGGCCGCAGGAGCCCCAGGAGCCCTGCCGGCCCCACCGGGGACGCCCCGGCCGTCCATGTCGGGAAGCCGCTAGCATCGGCGAGCATCGGCGGGCTCCGGCCCGATCTCGACGGGCAGGGAGCGAATCGTGCTCATTACCCACGACACCCGGTGCGCCCTCGACGCCGTGGTGGACCTGGTGAACTCCGCGCCGGAGCCCGACGGCCTCGCGGACGTGGCGGCGCTGCGCGCCTTCGTGCAGCAGCACAGCATCAGCGACGTGGGCGAACTCACCGAAGACGACCTCTCGGCCGTGCGTGCGGCCCGCACCCGGTTCACGGACATCTTCGCGGCGCAGGACGCCCGCAGCGCCGCGAAGCTGATCAACGAGCTGGTGGCGGGCGCGGGGACGACCCCGCAACTGACGGACCACGACGGCTTCGACTGGCACGTGCACTACTTCGCGCCCGGCGCGTCCGTCGCGGACCACCTGGCGGCCGACGGCGGGATGGCGCTGGCGTTCTTCGTCGTCGCGGGCGAGCAGGAGCGGCTGCGGCGCTGTGCGGCACCCGACTGCGACCACGCCTTCGTGGACCTGTCCCGCAACCGTTCACGCCGGTACTGCGACAGCCGGACCTGCGGCAACCGCCTGCACGTCGCCGCCTACCGTGCGCGGCGCAAGGAGGCCACCGGCTGACCGCAGCGCCGGGTACGCGGGAGGGGCACGGAAGGTGCACGGCGGTCAGTCCCCGTCCGGAGTCCGCCGGACGCAGCTCCCGGCGCGAGCCCCGGCGGACGGGGACTGCGGCCCTGCGCCGCAGCGCGCCCGCGGGCCGGACGACCGGTGGGCCGGGGCAAGGGCGAGGGCGAGGACGGCAGCAGGATCCGGCTTGGCGGGCAGGGCCCCGGCCCCGCCGACCGGCCGGCGCGGCCTGCACGGGCCGCGCCGGCGGTCCGGCTCACAGCAGTAAAAGGTCATGCAGCGACGCCAGCAGCAGAAGGCAGCCGATCACCGCCAGGAAGATCATCAAGGGTGGCTGGGAAAGGGCGAAAAGACAGCCTCGCCGTTCATCGGTGACCGGGGCAGCGTCGCTTTGCGTTGTGTCGAGCATCTCGCGGTGATCATGTCGCAGGCGCTGTCCCCTTGGCGATCAACACGCCCGAAATGCACGGTAGTTCGCCGGATTCCGTGATGAATGACTACCAAGGTGACGGAGTGTGGCGGGTGATGACCGCGGGCGGAGCGATACTGACAACCGCCCGACAACCGCCCCGATTGCGGATTCGTCGGGGCATCGCGGGGCACCGCGGCAGGAAGCCGTGGGAAGGGATGCCGCGGGGACAGGGTGGTGATCCTGATCGGGGGCGGTGCGGCAGGGGACGGCAGGGCGTCGCGCCCGGGAACGGTAGGGCGCCGCGCCCAGGGACGGTAGGCCGCCGCACGCCCGAGAACGGTCGGGCGCCGCGCCCAGGGACGGTAGGCCGCCGCACGCCCGAGAACGGTCGGGCGCCGCACGCCCGGGGCAGTCGGGCGCCGTACGCCCGGGGCAGTCGTGTGCCGTGTCCGGGGGCGGTCAGATGCCGTGCTTCTTCAGGATGGCCTCGATGTCGCCGAAGTCGTCGTCAGCGGCGCCGCGGCCGCCGGACCGCCTGCTCCGGTCGGACTGGGCCCGGCCCTGCCCTTCCCGATCCTGTGTCGGGCCGAGCGCGGGCGCGGACGCCCCCGGGGCGACGGAGTCCCGCTGGGCCGCCTTCGTCGCCCTGCGCTCCTTGCGGGTACCGCCTCTGCGCCGCTCCACGGCGCGGGTGGTCGCGAACAGCAGCCACGAGAGGCCGAGGACGCCGAACCCGGCCCAGGCGGTGGGGCTGAACGCCGTGCCGGCCAGCCACTCGACGACTCCGGTCATGACCAGGGCGACGGGCACGAGTGCGTAGGCCGCGATACGGGCGGCCGCGAGGAAGCGCCTGCGGTAGGCGCTGACCACGGCGATGCCCAGGCCCGCCGCGGACACGGCGGAACAGACGGTCTCGGCGAGCATGCTGTCCTCCAGTGACACGGTGGCGGGTGGCTGCCTCCCTCCATCCTGCCTCTGCCCGCATCCCCGGGCCACCGTCCCCGGCGCACCATCAGGGAGATCTCCGGGACGGGATCCTCCTCAGGTGCCGCCGCCGGGGCCACCGGAGCGGGAAGGGCGCCCGCCCGGCCCACGGCCGGGCGGCGATACGGGACCGGAAGACGCCCGGGACCGGAAGACGCGCCGAACCGGCGGACCGGCCGAACCGAGGGACGGACGGGCCGACGCCGCGAGGCGGACCGGCGGGCGGGATGACGTTGCGACGCGACCCGGCAGGCGCGACGGACCGCCGGCCGACCGCACGGGGCACCGGCCCGGGCCGGCTGACCGCCCGAACTCAGGCCCGGCCCGGCGGACCGGCCCGAGCTGGAAGACTGGGCCCATGAACGACTCCTCGACCGCACAGCCCGCCGGACGGCCCGTCCTGGACGTCTGGTGCGAGCTCCAGTGCCCCGACTGCCGCACCGCGCTCGACGACCTGCGGGCGCTGCGCGACCGCTACGGCGACCGCCTGGAACTGCGGCTGCGGCACTTCCCCCTGGACAAGCACCGGCACGCCTTCGCCGCGGCCCAGGCCGCCGAGGAGGCCCTCGTCCAGGGCCGCGGCTGGCCGTACGCGGAGGCGGTGCTCGGCAGGGTCGCGGAACTCGGCCGCGAGGGGGAGCCGCTCCTCGTCGAGGTGGCGCGCGAACTCGGCCTGGACGCGGAGGAGTTCGACACCGCCCTGGTGGACGGCCGGCACATCCTCGCCGTCGACGCCGACCAGGCGGAGGGCAAGGCGATCGGGGTGACCGGCACGCCCACCTATGTGATCGCCGGACGGCGCCTGGACGGCGGCAGGAGCCAGGAGGGCCTGCGGGCCCGCATCGAGGAGATCGTGGACGGGCTGCTCGGGGACGCGTAGAACGCGGGCCCCGGCGCAGGCGGTGTGCTCCGCACGCCGCCCGGCAACCCATGGGCTGCGCGCCCGGCAACCCCTGGGCTGCGCCCGCGCCGGCGCCCCCGCCCGGACGTCGCCCGGCACGGCCCCGGTCCCAACCCGCCCCACCCCGGCCCGGCCCCTGGGCGCGGCACTACCCCCGCAGGGGCCGCCCGCCGGGTTGCTAGAGGAGCTGTTTGTACATGTCGTGCACCGTGGGCCGGTAGCCGAGCGACTCGTACAGGCGCACGGCCGTGGTGTTGTCCGCGGCCACGTGCAGTCCGATGCGGTCCAGGCCCGCGTCCAGCGCGGCGCCCTCGGCGGCGAGCATCAGGGTCCTGCCGTGCCCGCGGCCGCGGCGCTCCTCGTCCACCTCCACGCCCAGCACGAACGCGGGCGTGTCCGCCAGCTTCAGCCAGAGCGAGCCGACCGGCTCCCCCGTCTGCTCCAGGACCGCCAGCAGCGTGTCCTCGGTGTCCAGGCCGCGCGGCAGAAAGCGGGTGTGGTCCGCCTCCGACTTGGCCCACGCCTCGGCCTCCCCGACACCGCGCGCCATCCAGCTTCGCGCGCAGTCCAGCTTCCGCTGCTCGTACCAGGGCCCGTACTCGTCCCGGGTCATCGGTCTGGTCCCGCTGCCCTGCGGCAGCACCGGCCGCTCGCCGTCCAGCGGCTTGTCCATGCCGCGGCCCCGCTCGGTGTACCCGAGCGCGGTGGCGAGGCCCAGGGCCCGCCCGGCACCGGCCGGGACGACCGCCTGGATCCCGGTGCAGCCCCAGCCGCGCGCCACCTCCTCCGCGGCGAGCACGGCCACCGCGCCACGGCCGCGCCCACGGTCGGGCTCCGCTATGTGCAGCTCGCGTATGACGGCCGCCTTCGGGCCGAAGTCGGGGTGGGTGGCGAGGTGCAGCGTGCCCACGCCGCGGCTGTTCACGCACACCTGGTAGTGGCGGGAGCGTCCTCCGCCGGCGGAGTGCTGGAGCGGCTCGGTCGGCCGCAGGGTGGTGGTCATCCCGGATTTTCTACCCCGTGGCCGGCCCGCGCGTCACCCGGTTTGCGGCGGGCCCGCGGACGGCGCACCCGACCCGCCGGGCCCCCGCCCGGCACGGGCAGAGGCCGCCGGCACCGCCCGGGCCGAGGTCACCGGCCCCTCACGGATCGAGATCGCCCGCCGCGCGCTCGTCGAAGAGGCGCATCGCCTTCGCGGTGACGGGGCCCGGCGCACCGGTCAGTTCCCGGTCGTCGACGCGGTGCACGGCCTGGAGGTCGCGCATGGACGACGTCACGAAGACCTCGTCGGCCTCCCGCAGCACGTCGAACGGCAGGTCCGTCTCCCGTGCGCCCGCCCACTCGACGACCAGCGCCCTCGTGATGCCCGCCAGGCATCCGGAGGCGAGCGGCGGCGTGTGGATCTCGCCGTCGAGGACCACGAACACGTTGGTGCCGGTGCCCTCGCAGAGCCGCCCGACGGTGTTCGCGAACAGCGCCTCGGACGCTCCCTGCTCCTGGGCCCGGGCGAGGGCGACCACGTTCTCCGCGTAGGAGGTCGTCTTCAGGCCGGCCAGGGCACCGCGTTCGTTGCGCGTCCAGGGGACCGTGATCGTCGCGGTGGAGTCGGGACGGCGGGTGGCCTGCGAGACGGCGACGACCAGGGTGGGGCCCCGGTCCCCGCGGTCCGAGCTGAGCGGTGAGTACCCGCCGGTGTAGGTGATGCGGAGCCTGCCCAGGGGCACCGGGTTGGCCTCCAGCACGGCGGCGCAGGCACGCCGCACCTCGTCGCGGTCGGGTTCGGGCAGTCCGAGTCCGCGCGCGGAGCGGGCCAGCCGGTCCAGGTGCCGGCTCAGGGCGAACGGCCGTCCCTGCGCGGACTTCAGGGTCTCGAAGATGCCGTCACCGACGGTCAGCCCGTGATCGAACACGGAGACGCGGGCGGACGCGACGTCCCGGAGCGCGCCGTCGAGCCAGATCTTCACGTGCGGGTTCCCTTCACTCGTGGCCGTTCCCTGTGCCGGGTGTGGCGGATGCATCAGGGTGTGCCGGGTGTTGCTTGTGCTGCTTGTGCTGCTTCCCACTGTCCCGCTCCGTGCCGCCCTGACGCCACCGCAAGCAGCCGGGCCGCCTTCAGCTCGGTCTCCTGCCACTCCCGCTCGGCGTCGGACTCCCAGATGATCCCCGCGCCCGTACCGAAGCGGAGCCGCGCCGCGCCCCGGTCCGCCCAGAAGGTCCGGATGCCGACGGCCAGCTCACCGGTGCCGCGGTCGGCGTCCACCCAGCCGATCGCGCCGCAGTAGGGGCCGCGCGGCGCGGTCTCCAGGGCACCGATGATCCGCAGTGCGCTGGACTTGGGAGCGCCCGTGACGGAACCGGGCGGGAAGGCCGCCGCGAGCAGCTCCGGCCAGCCCGCGTCCGCCCGCAGCTCACCGCGTACGGTCGAGACGAGGTGTACGAGCCCCGGGTGCTTCTCGACCGCGCACAGGTCGGGGACGGTCACCGAGCCGGTCTCGCAGACCCTGCCCAGGTCGTTGCGGACCAGGTCCACGATCATCACGTTCTCGGCGTGCTCCTTGGCCGTCAGGTCGGCCTCGGTGCGGCCGGTGCCCTTGATCGGCCCCGACTCGACGGACCGGCCCCTCCTGCGCAGGAAGAGCTCGGGCGAGGCGGTGGCGATCTCCACGCCGTGCCCCGGCAGTCGGACGGTGCCCGCGTACGGGGCGGGGTTGCCCCGGGCCAGCAGGGCGGTGAGGGCGTCCACGTCCGCGCCGGGCGGCAGCGGTGCGGACAGCACCCGGCAGAGGTTGGCCTGGTAGACGTCGCCGGCGGCGATGTGCTCCCGGATGCGGCGCACTCCTGCGGTGTACGCCTCGCGGTCGAGCGAGGACGTCCAGTCGGCCGGGGCGGGACCGTGCCAGCCGCCGGGCCGGGGCGGGGGTACCGGCGCGCTGCGCACATCGGCGAAGCGGGCGCACACCACCGAGCCCTCGAAGTCCGCCGACACCACCCAGAAACCCCTGGAATCCAGGGCTGCCGGGTCGCGCGTCACCTCGCGCAGACCGCCGGCGACCAGGCCGCCGAAGCGCGCCATGGGGGCGGGGCCTTCCGCGGGAGCGTGCACGGACATGAGTCTAGAACGGGTGGCCCCCAGCCGCCCCGATCGCGGCCCGGGGCGGTCACAGCGCAGCACGCTGCGTAAACGCGTTTTTGTACTGGCCCGGGAATCCGCTAGAGTTCACCACGTCACCGGGACGCGGAAGCGGACCGCAGGGACAGGCGGACGTAGCTCAGTTGGTAGAGCGCAACCTTGCCAAGGTTGAGGTCGCGAGTTCGAACCTCGTCGTCCGCTCGAAGGGTGAAGAGATCCTTGTGATCGCGACACCCATGGTGGAGTGGCCGAGAGGCGAGGCAACGGCCTGCAAAGCCGTCTACACGGGTTCAAATCCCGTCTCCACCTCCATGGACGATTAGCTCAGCGGGAGAGCGCTTCCCTGACACGGAAGAGGTCACTGGTTCAATCCCAGTATCGTCCACTGACACCATCGCTCCTGGATGGTGTCCCGCGCGATTAGCTCAGCGGGAGAGCGCTTCCCTGACACGGAAGAGGTCACTGGTTCAATCCCAGTATCGCGCACACAGCGGGCTCGGCGCGGCCGTCAGGTCGCGCCGTGGTCGTTCCTGGACGATTAGCTCAGCGGGAGAGCGCTTCCCTGACACGGAAGAGGTCACTGGTTCAATCCCAGTATCGTCCACGCACACGAAGGCGACACAAGCCCACGCAGTGGCGGCCCGTGTCGCCTTCGGGCTTTTCCGTCCCTCCCGCCGTCTTCCCCTGCGCACCGGTCCCGCCGTTCCTCCCGTCCGCCGGCGTCCCGCCCGCTCCGCCCTGCCGGCCGGCGAGGCCCCCGGCCGGTGGCCGGGAGCCGTGGCCGGGGGTCTCGGGTCAGGACGAGAACAGCAGGTGGCCAAGACCCCGGTGGCGCTGGTGGCCGTAGTGGCCGTGGCCGCCGCCGTGGTGGCCCCAGGCCGGGGCGGGAGCCGCCGGGTACGCCTGCGGCGGCGGGGCCGGCTGGGCCCACTGGGCCTCCACGCGGGTCAGGGCCTCCAGCTCGCCGTAGTCGAGGAAGATCCCGCGGCATCCGCTGCACTGCTCGATCTGGACGCCGTTGCGGTTGTACGTGTTCATCGGGGCGTGGCACTTGGGACACTGCATCCCGGCTCAACTCCTCGCTGTGGGCTCTGTTTCGCCGGAACACCGCCCGGCTTTCGGTCGGTTGCACCCTACTTGGCGGCGCCCGTCTCCCCCTCCTTCGGGACCGCCCGTGTCATCGCGCCGGTCGGCCGGACCGGCTCCTGCGCCACGACCGGCACCTCCGCCATACGGGCGCAGGCATCGATCATGGCCTCCTCCACCTCGTCGAGACCGCGGCACGCGGCCGACGCCTTCGCGATGGCCAGGGCCGCGATCTGAACGCTCAGCGCGCGGGCCGGCACGTCCAGCGCGGGCCACGGGTCTCCCCCGGCCGGCACCGCCGGGCCGCCGGCCGCGCGGTAGGCGGCCAGGAACCTGGCCCACTCGGCCGGGCCCACCACCCCCGCGGCGAACCACGCCGCGGGTCTGGCCAGGTCCCAGGCCGCCGCGCCCAGGCCCAGGTCGTCGACGTCGATGAGCCGCCAGGGGCCGGTGCCCGCCGGGCTGCGCACCAACTGGCCGAGGTGCAGATCCCCGTGGCACAGCCGCCACGGGGACGGCATCGGGGCCTCGTCGCGCGCCCAGGCGGGAAGCACGGCCCAGGCGCGCAGCACCGGCGCGGCACCCGGGTGCGGGCCCGCGGCGCGCAGCCGGGCGAGGGCACGGGCGGCCTTCACCGGGCCGCGCATCAGCGGCAGCGGGAAGGGGAGTCGGGAGGTGTCCACCCGGTGCAGGCGGGCCAGCAGGGCCGCGGCATCCTCCCAGGGGGCACGCTCGGGGTCGGTGTCCGGTGCCAGCGGCGAGCCGTGCGGCCAGAGGGTGACCAGGCGGTCGTGCAGGGCGGCGGCGTCCGGGTGCAGGGGGGCGAGCAGTACGCCGTCCAGCGCCGGGTGGTCCGCCGCCGCCATCCGCAGGGCGAGCTGCGCGGCGTCGGTGCCGGGGGCGTGGGCCTTGGCCACCACGTCACCATGGCGGACGACGGTGCCGTCGGCGCGGTCGGCGAGGACGGCGCCGGGCTCCGCGCATACGCACGGCGCCGCGGCCGGATGTGCGGCACTGCGCACCCGTGCCGTCAGCGCGGGCAGCACGTCTGTGGCCACCGTTCCCCCTCGTGGTGCTCGTGGTCGGTCGTACGACGGTCCTGTGCGCGGTGAGCCTACGCATCACCGGTGCGGCGCTCCAGCCTCCGCGGCCGGAACGCCCCTCCCCCGCGCGCGGAGGCCCGGGCCCCTGCTCCGGGGCCGCGTTCCCCGGTCCCGGCTCCGACCCGGCGGCGGCCCCGCCCCCGGTGCGGTGCCCCGCACGCGCCGTCCGGCGGCCCCGCCTACGCCGTCCGGCCGGACACCAAGGCTCCGGCCCTCCCGGCACCTGGGCGGGTGCGGCTTCGGCCGATGTCCTCGGGGGCCGCACCCGCCCGGTGCACAAGGCTGCCCGCGCAGCTCCCCAGCTACGCGGGCAGTGTGCCGTCCGCCGCACCCCCGTCCCCACGGGGTTTCGGGCTGGATGTCCCCGCCCGGGCCGCTCTCCCGGGCCTGGGGCGCCGATCAGCGCCCCAGCATCACGCCCACGGACGACGCCTGTGTGACCACTGCGTCCCAGCCGCCGAAGGCGACCACGAGCAGGGCCGCCAGGGGCACGACCATGGCCGTCGCCACCAGGGGGTGGCGGGTGCCGGACGGGCGGGTGCCGAGCGCGGTTCCGCGCCCCTGCGTGCGGATGGCCGTCCGCGGTGCCGTGTCCGCCATGGTCCTTCTCCTGGTCGAGTCCTCGTACCGGCTCCCTTGTTGCGGGCGCCGGTTCCTTGCGACAGCGGCGGGTGTCTGACCTCGGGGGACGAGTGCTGCACCCGCCGCTCGACGACAAATCTAGGCGCGCGGTCCCTCCGGCACGTCATGCCGTCGTACCGATTGCCGGGCCTCCCGGAGGATGAGCCTCCGTGTGCGGACTACTCCCCTGGGTGGAGAAGAGGGCCTAGGTCTGGGGGTCTTCCCGGAGGGGGCGGGCACAGGGCCCGGTCGGGGGCGCGTGCGCCGCCGACCCCAGCGCCGCGGCGTGACTTCGATCACTTCTGACGTGCCGCACACAGCGGTTGCCGCTCGGCACGGCCCCACGGCGGCGCACCACGGGCGATGTGTGTAACCGCACCCGCTGGCCTGGGCATATGCACGCGGGCTCGCGGGTGCCTGTCAGTGCGCCCCCCAACCTCCGTGTCATGCCGCACGGTTGGGAGGCGGTGTCCGGGGAAGACGCGGAGCGGCGCGATGGGGGCGCGCGGCATCCGTGCCGCGCCCGATGGCGATATTCGGTCGGTCCGTGAGGGCGCGGCCTCTGCGCGCACCAGGCCACGGGTACGTAAGCTGTGGCTCGTCAAACGGACCGGGCAGCGGGGATGGACATGGCGATGATGCGGCTCCGGCGCGAGGACCCGCGAGTCGTCGGCTCGTTCAGGCTCCACCGGCGGCTGGGCGCAGGGGGGATGGGCGTCGTCTATCTGGGCTCCGACCGCCGTGGTCAGCGAGTCGCGCTGAAGGTGATCCGGCCGGATCTGGCGGAGGACCAGGAGTTCCGTTCGCGCTTCGCCCGCGAGGTCTCGGCGGCCCGGCGCATCCGGGGCGGGTGCACGGCCCGGCTGGTGGCCGCGGACCTGGACGCCGACCGCCCCTGGTTCGCGACCCAGTACGTCCCCGGTCCCTCGCTGCACGACAAGGTGGCCGAAGAAGGACCCCTGCCGGCCGCCGACGTGGCTGCGGTGGGTGCGGCGCTCTCCGAGGGCCTGGTCGCCGTGCACGAAGCCGGTGTGGTGCACCGCGACCTGAAGCCCTCCAACATCCTGCTGTCGCCCAAGGGGCCCCGGATCATCGACTTCGGCATCGCGTGGGCGACGGGCGCCAGCACACTCACCCATGTCGGCACGGCGGTCGGCTCGCCCGGCTTCCTCGCGCCCGAGCAGGTGCGCGGGGTGGCGGTCACACCGGCCACCGACGTCTTCGCGCTCGGGGCCACCCTGGCCTACGCCTCGACCGCGGACTCCCCCTTCGGGCACGGCAGTTCCGAGGTGATGCTGTACCGGGTGGTGCACGAGGAGCCCCAGTTGCACGGCGTACCCGACGCGCTGGCCCCGTTGGTCAGCGCCTGTCTCGCCAAGGACCCGGAGGAGCGGCCCAGCACGCTGCAACTCTCCCTGCGGCTCAAGGAGATCGCGGCCCGCGAGGCACAGGGCCTGACGGACGTCCGGCCGACCGGACCGCGCGGCGAACCCGGCCGTCCCACCGGGCGGCTCGCCGAGGAGTACGCGGAGCAGCGCACCCAGCGCCGCGCGCCCGTCCCGCCCCAGGGCACCCCCGCGCCCCGGAACAGCGGCGCGCGCGGCAGCGGTGCCCGGCCGGCGCCCGGCCGGTCCGGGCCGCGTTCGCAGCCCGGACGCGAGCAGCCCGGACGCGACACGACACGCCTGGGCGGAAAACAGGCGCCGCGCGGGACGGCGGGCCGCAGCGGGCCGCGCCCGACCGGAGGCGGTCTGCGACCGGCCAACCCGCGGCTGCTGCGGCAGCGGTTGTTCGTGTTCGTGGTGGTGACCCTGCTGGTGGCGCTCGGCATCGCGGCCGCGCAGGGCTGCCAGGGCCCGAGTCGCGGGCTGGGCGGGGCCGCGGCACCGGCGCGGGTGCCGGTGGGCGACGGGTCCGCGGCAGCGGCAGCCGGCCCCTGAGCGGCAGGCGGCAGCGCACGGCGCCGGCGGGGTGGTGCTCCCCGGTGCCCCGGTGCTCCCTCCCGGACGCCCCCACACGGTGTGTCCGGGGCAGAACCCCCACGGCGGCCCGCCGACGGGCCCCTTCCCGGGGCGGGGTCCCCGGTCGTCCCGCCCGCCCCGGCCTCGCACCCGTCACGCCGTCCTGGCGCGCCCCGGTCACGGACTCCTCGGAGCCCACGGCGTCCTGACGGGCCCGGCCTCAGACCCCCGGTCGTCCCGCCGCTCCTGGAGCGCACGGGGGCCGAGGCCGAGAACGGCATCGCCCTGCTTCGTGAGGCAGCACGAGAACCACACCCGAGCCCAGGGCCGTCCCGGCCTCGCGGGTGCCCTCGAAGATCAGCGGACCGCGTAGAAGGCCACCGCGGCCGCCGCGCCCACGTTCAGGGAGTCGACGCCGTGTGCCATCGGGATGCGCACCCGGAGGTCGGCGGCGGCCAGGGCGCGCCGGGACAGACCGGTGCCCTCGGCGCCGACCATCAGGGCCACCCTCGGCCCCAGGCGGGCCGCCGCCTCGCCGAGCGGCACGGCCGCCTCGTCCGGGGTGAGCGCCAGCAGGTCGAACCCTGCCCCGCCCAGTGCTTCCAGGCCCGCCGGCCAGGCCGTCACGCGCGCGTACGGGACCGAGAACACCGCTCCCATGGAGACCTTCACGGAACGCCGGTAGAGCGGGTCGGCGCAGTCCGGGGAGAGCAGGACGGCGTCCATGCCGAGCGCGGCGGCCGAGCGGAAGATGGCACCGACGTTGGTGTGGTCGTTGACGGACTCCATGACCGCGACCCGGCGCGCGGTGCGCAGCAGTTCCCGGGCGTCGGGCAGCGGCTTGCGCTCCATCGAGGCCAGCGCACCGCGGTGCACGTGGTAGCCGGTGACCCGTTCGGCCAGCTCGGGCGTGACCGCGTACACCGGCGCGCCGGCTCCCTCGATGATGTCGCGCATCGCGGCGAACCACTTCTCGGACAGCAGCATCGAGCGCATGGCGTACCCGGCGCCCAGAGCCCGCCGGATGACCTTCTCGCCCTCGGCGATGAAGAGTCCCTCGGCGGGCTCCCGGGTGCGGCGCAGTTCCACGTCCGTCAGGTCGGTGTAGTCCCGCAGCCGGGGGTCGTCGGGGTCGTCGACGGTGTGCGGAGCGGCCACCGGGACACCTTCTTCGCTGGTCGTTGCCGTGCTGCCGGCGTCCGCCGCCGGGCCGGCCGGGCCGGCCGCGGCGCGCGGCGGCGTGCTCATGGGAGGGTGTCGGGGCCGACCCGCACCACGGGGCCGATCACGATGACGGCCGGCGGCTTGACCTGCTCGGTCCGTACCACGTCCGCGACGGTGGCGAGGGTGGCGTCGACCCGGCGCTGGGTGGCGGTGGTGCCCTCCTGCACCAGGGCGACGGGTGTGTCGGCGGGCTTGCCGTGGTCGACCAGCGTGGCCGCGATGCGGTCGATCTTGTCGACGCCCATCAGCACGACCAGGGTTCCGCGCAGCGCGGCGAGGGCCTTCCAGTCGACCAGCGAGCGCTCGTCGTCGGGCGCGACATGCCCGCTGACCACGGTGAACTCATGGGCCACCCCGCGGTGGGTGACCGGGATGCCGGCGGCCGAGGGCACCGAGATGGTGCTGGAGATGCCGGGGACGACCGTGCAGGAGATGCCCGCGGCGGCGAGTGCCTGCGCCTCCTCCATGCCGCGGCCGAAGACGAACGGGTCGCCGCCCTTGAGCCGGACCACCGCCTTGCCCGCCTTGGCGTGCTCGATCAGGGCGTTGTTGATGGCCTCCTGGGCCATGAACCGGCCGTAGGGGATCTTGGCCGCGTCTATCACCTCGACGTGCGGGGGCAGTTCGTCGAGCAGGTCGCGGGGGCCGAGCCGGTCCGCGATGACGACGTCCGCCTCGGCGAGCAGCCGGCGGCCGCGCACCGTGATCAGCTCCGGGTCGCCCGGGCCGCCGCCGACCAGCGCGACACCGGGGGTCCGGCTGCGGTACTGGCGGGCGACCACGGATCCGTCCCGCAGGCCCTCCACGATCGCGTCGCGGACGGCCGCGGTGTGCCGCGGGTCGCGGTCGTGCAGCTCGGCGCTGAGCACGGCGACGGAGACGCCCGCGCCCCGGCCGGTGGCAGGGGTGAGGGCGCTTGCGGCCTCCGCGTCGTCCGCGCGTACGCACCACACGCGCTCGCGCTCGCCCTCTTCCGACGCGGCGGCGTTGGCCTCGGGGTCGCTGGTGGCGATCAGGGCGTACCAGGCGTCCACGAGGTCCCCGGCCGCGTACCTGCGGCGCTCCCAGCGGAGCTCCCCGCGCTCCGCCATGGCCTCCACGGAGGGAGTGGCGGAGGGCGAGATCAGCAGGACGTCGGCGCCCGCGGCGAGCAGTGCGGGGAGGCGGCGCTGGGCCACCTGGCCGGCTCCGAGGACCACGGTGCGGCGGCCTGTCAGGCGGAGGCCTACGGGGTAGGCGGGGTGTTCGGGCATGGCTGTGCGGGGCTCCTCCGAAGGTTGCGTCCACGATACGGCGCGGGAACTGCGGACTGGTCGCCGCAGCGGGCGCCGGTGGCCGCCGCGTGGACCCGAACGAGGTCCCGGCGGCCGCCACGCCGGAGCGGGCCGGGGCCCGTGCGGTGGCACGGGCCGCGGTCCCGGTGCGAGGCCGGCGGCCCCGGGTTACTTCTCGGTCACTCCCGCCGCGTCGAACGTGGCCACCTCGTGCATGGCACGGGCCGCGCTCTGGATGATCGGGAGGGCGAGGAGGGCGCCGGTGCCCTCCCCGAGGCGGAGATCGAGGTCCACCAGCGGACGCAGGCCCAGCTTGTTGAGCGCCACGACGTGACCGGGTTCCGCGCTGCGGTGGCCCGCGATGCAGGCGGCCAGCACCTCGGGGGCGATGGCGCGCGCGACCAGCGCGGCTGCCCCCGCGCTCACGCCGTCCAGCACGACGGGCGTCCGCAGCGAGGCACCGCCCAGGAGCAGACCGGCGATCGCCGCGTGTTCGAGACCGCCGACCGCCGCCAGCACCCCTATCGGGTCGGTGGGGTCCGGCTGGTGCAGTTCGAGCGCGCGGCGCACCACCTCGGTCTTGAGGGTGAGCGTCTCGTCGTTGATGCCGGTGCCCCGGCCGGTGACCTCCGCCGGCTCCGCGCCGGTGAAGACGGAGATGAGCGCGGCGGACGGAGTGGTGTTGGCGATGCCCATCTCCCCGGTGAGCAGCACCTTGTTCCCGGCCGCCACCAGGTCCCTGGCGGTCTCGATGCCCACCTCGATGGCGGCCTTGACCTCCTCGCGGGTGAGGGCGGGGCCGACCGTCATGTCACGGGTCCCGGGGCGCACCTTGCGGGGCAGCAGGCCGGGTGTGGCGGGCAGGTCGGCCGCCACGCCCACGTCGATGACGCACACCTCGGCACCGACCTGGTTGGCGAAGGCGTTGCACACCGCCCCGCCGCCCAGGAAGTTGGCCACCATCTGACCGGTGACCTCCTGCGGCCAGGGGGTGACGCCCTGGGCGTGCACCCCGTGGTCGCCCGCGAAGATGGCGACGGCGGCCGGCTCCGGGACGGGGGGCGGGCACATCCGGGAGAGGCCGGAGAGCTGGGCGGAGATGATCTCCAGCATGCCGAGCGCGCCGGAGGGCTTGGTCATCCTCTTCTGCCGCTCCCACGCCTCCCCCAGCGCCTTGGCGTCCAGCGGGCGGATTCCGGCGATGGTCTCGGCGAGCAGGTCGTGCGGCTCGGAGCCGGGCAGCGCCCGGCGCCCGTACGTCTCCTCGTGCACCACCCAGGACAGCGGACGGCGCTTGGCCCAACCGGCCTGCATCAGCTCGGGCTCCTTCGGGAACTCGTCGACGTAGCCGACGCACAGGTAGGCGACCACGTGCAGGTGCTCGGGCAGGCCGAGCGCGCGCACCATCTCGCGCTCGTCGAAGAAGCTGACCCAGCCGACCCCGAGGCCCTCGGCGCGCGCGGCCAGCCAGAGGTTCTCCACGGCCAGCGCGGACGAGTAGGGTGCCATCTGGGGCTGGGTGTAGCGGCCGAGGGTGTGCCGGCCGCCGCGGGTCGGGTCGGCGGTGACGACGATGTTCACGGGGGTGTCGAGGATCGCCTCGACCTTCAGCTCCCTGAAGGCCTTGGCGCGGGCCTTGGGCAGCGACTTGGCGTACACCTCGCGCTGGTGCATGGCCAGTTCGTGCATGGCGCGGCGGGTCTCCGCGCTGCGGATGACGACGAAGTCCCACGGCTGGGAGTGGCCGACGCTGGGCGCGGCGTGTGCGGCTTCCAGGACGCGCAGCAGAACCTCGGGCGGGATGGGGTCGTTGCGGAAGCCGTTGCGGATGTCGCGGCGCTCGCGCATCACCCGCAGCACGGCCTCGCGCTCGGCCTCGTCGTAGCCGGCCGCCGGGGGGCCCTGGGGCTCGGGTGCCACGGGAGGCTGGGGAGGCTGGCCGGGGGCCTGTGCCTCGGGGGCGGGGAGGTCCGGTCCGGGGGCGGCGGGCACCGGGGCCTCCTGGGGACCGGCCTGCTCCGGGGCGGCCGCGGCCGGTTCCGGCACAGGCTGCTCCGCGGCGGCCGGTGCCGGCGCCGGCTGCTCCGGCGCGTGCGGCATCTCGGGGGCCGGGGCGCCCGGCTGCGCCGCATCGGCGGGCGGCACCGGGTGGGGCTGCTCGCCGTCGCGCGGCGCGGGCACGGTCGGCCTGCCGTCCGCCTGTGCGCCCTGCGCGGGTGGGTCCTGGAGGGCAGGGGGCTCCTCCTGCGGTGGCAGCTCGGCTGCCGAAGCCTCTTGCGGGTCGATGACGGCCTCCTCGGCGGTGCTCGAACCGTTCTCGGGACCGGCGGCTGCCGCCGGGTGCGGCGCCTGGACTCCGGCGGTCCCCGGCCCGGCCTCCTCACCCGCGGCGGCCTCCGGGGTCGCCGGGATTTCCGGGGCCGCCGGGATTTCGGGCTCCCCGGGTCCGTCGACGGCCTCGACCGTCTCGGCTGCCCCGGCGCCGTCGTGAAGGTCGACGGCTTCGGAGTGCTCGACGGCCTCGGGAACCTCGCCGGCCTCCAGGTGCTCGACGGCCTGGGCGGCCTCCGCCTCGGGCAGGGCACCGGGTGCGGCGGAAGGTGCGGCGCCGGCCTCCTCCGGCAGGGCGCCGCCACCGGCCGGCCCGGGCCCGGCGGCGACGGGCCCTTCCAGGGGCTGCTCCGCCTGCTGCGGGGCCGCGCCGGGCATGCCGTCCTGCGCGGGCAGCGGCCCGGACCCGTCCGCGGCCGGGAACGCCGGCTGCTCGGCGGGGCCGTCCTGCGCACCGCCCGCCTCGGCCGCCCCGGCCTCCGGTGCGTATCCGCCGGCGGCGGTGTCGAACGCCTGCGCCCCGGTGGTCTCCGCGGGCGGCTGCGGGAACGTCAGGGCATGCGGGGGCGTCGGCGCGAGATGCGGTGTGGTCGGCACGGAACCGGCCACCGGTACGAACTGCCCGACCGGCTGGGCCTCGGACGCCGCTGCCGGGAACGTTCCGGAGCCGTCCGGGAGCGCCCCGGGGTGGGCGGCGGACAGGAACGGGCCCGCGCCCGCCAGCACGCCCGCCGCAACGGCCGGGTCCATGGCGTACGGCGCGTGGGCGGCGTCGGACGCGGCGTAGGCCGCCCCGGCGCCGTTGACGTGGGCCCCGGGGGCGTGCGCGTCCTGCCCGGGGGCCGCCTGGTGGCCCGCGCCCATAGCGGCGTGGGCGACGGCGTCCGCGAAGATGGCTCCGTCCACCGGGTACCCGGCGTCGTCGGCGGCGTACTCGGCGCCCGCGCCCTCGACCGCGTACTCCACACCGGCGCCCTGCTCCTCCCCGTCCTGGTACCCGGGGCTCTGGGCGTGCTGCGGGTGCGTCTCCTGCGCCGCGTAGGCGTACGCGTTGGTCTGCGGAGCGTCGCCGCCAACCGCCTGGACCTCGGTCAGGGGTGCCTGGCCGGTGCTCGCGTCCTCCGGCCCGGCCTGGGCGTGGGCGCCGTCCGGCTGCGGGTGCGGTGACCAGGGGGCGCCGCCGTGCGGCGGGAGCGCGCCGAGCTGCGGTCCTGCCAGGGTCGGGTCGTCGACGGGTGTGTCCGGGTACTCCGGGCCGGGCGCCGGGGCGGGCTGGGGCGCCGGGGCGCTGGCCGGGCCGCGGTCGGCGAGCGTGCGCACCAGGGTCGAGGTGGCGTCGGGGACGGGCGGTCCGAGGTGCAGCGGGCGGCGGGCGTGCTGCGGGGCCGGCGCGGGGCCGGCGGTGTCACGGCCCGCGGTGTCCTGGGGTCCCGGCTCGCTCCCGGCCTCGGCGGCCGGGGCGGCACCGGCGGCCGGGCTGGCGGCCGGGGCCTCGCCCTCGGGCGCGGCGGAGGGCACGGCACCTGCCTGCGCGGCCTCGGCCTGAGGCGTCTGGCCGCCGGCCCCCGGGGCACCGGCGGGCACCGGCTCGCCGTGCGCCGCGCCGGTGTGCGGCTGGCCCTCCGTCCAGGCACCCTGGGCGATGGGCATCAGCAGCATGTCGTCGTCGGCATGATGGGCCGCGGAGGGGTCGGCAAAGGGGTGGCCGTCCGGCGCAGGCGCGCCGTGCCGGGCTTCCGGGCCCGGGGCGGGTCCGGAAGCGACCCCGTTGCCTGCGTTCTCCGGCAGTCCCTCGGCCGGGATCTGGCCGGTCTCGGTCATGCGTACCCCTCGCCCATCGGTTAGTGCTTCCTCGACGGTCCCCGCGCCGCGGCCGGGGCGCGCCCGGAACGGGGCACGTGCGCCCGCCATGGAGAACGAGCGTGCCCGCCGCGCGGCACGAACACCCGGGAGCGACGCCCAAGCGGGCGTGCCCCGTTTCGTCCGCCGTGGCGGCCTGACTCCGCCACGGTCCGCTGTGGATCGCGCCGGGGCGCGTCCTTGGTCACACCGCAGGACATGCGCCCTTGCACGCCCTCGGATCCAGCCTCGGGCCGCGCCACGTCGCACGGCACCCTGACTCGCCGTACCACACGCGTCCCCAAAACGGTTCCGTTGTCCGGACATTGAGCGACGACATCGCAGAACACCCGAATGCAGTACAACGGTCGGCCAGCCTACCTCGCAAGAGGCCGTCAGGGGATCACGGGGCGGACTGGTTTTCGCCGTCCGGCGAGGCGGTGCCCGGCCGGGCACCGGACGCTGCGGGCAGAGCGTGCCTCATCGCCCCGGATCGCGGCGTTCCTGCTGGATTCCGCAGATCAGGAAGGCCACCCTGCGTTCGCTCTCGGCCCAGGCGCGGGTGTCGAGTTCGACGGACTGGAGCAGCGCGCACTCGACGTCGTAGCCGTGTTCCACGAGGTCCCTGCCGATGAGTTCGGCCTCGTCCCGGGTGGCGGCGTGGGTGACGATGCGTTCGGGGCGGCGGTCGGCGACCGCGGAGACCACCGCGGCTCCCCCGCCCGCCACCCGCACGATGTCGGGCTCCGGCAGGTTCTCCAGGACGTACGGCGCGGTGCCGTGCACCACTTGGAGGTGCACCCCGAAGCGGCGGGCGGCGGCCGTGGTGCGGGCGCAGGCGTCGGCGTCCTGGTCGACGGCGATGACCGCGGCGCCGAACCGCCCCGCCTCCGTGCTCAGCGCCCCGCTGCCGGAGCCGATGTCCCACAGCAGGTCACCCACCCGCGGGCCGAGACGGGCGAGTTGGGCGGCCCGCAGGGGCGCGCTGCCGCCGTCGCCCGGGTCGCCGCCGTAGACGGTGTCGGGCAGGGCCCAGCCGCGCGCGGGAGCGGGGGCGCGGCCCGCGATCCAGCCGGTCTCGCCGGTGGCGGCCGCCCCGATGACGATGACGACGTTGGGGTCGCGCCAGGTGTGGTCGGCGGCCTTGTCGGAGGTGACGACGGTGACCCGCTCGCGTGCCGTGCCGAGTTCCTCGCAGATCACGAAGGTGCGGTGCACGCCCTCAAGGAGCAGGCCGAGTTCCGCGGGTCCCGCGCCCGGCGAGGTGAGCACGGCCGTCTTGGCGTGCGCGCGGCAGACGTTCACGGCCCGGCGCAGGGTGCGCGGGTGGGCGACCACGACCTGGGCGTCGTCCCAGGGCATACCGGCCCGTGCGAAGGCCGCGGCCACCGACGAGACGGCGGGCACCACCTCCACCTCCAGCCCGAACTCGGGGGCGCGCAGGGTGCGTACCACGCCGAAGAAGCCGGGGTCGCCGTCGGCGAGGACGACTGCGGTGCCGCGGTGGGCGGCGATGCGGCGGGCGGCGAGTGCGACACTGCCGAGCCGGATGCGTTCCGCGCCCGCGGGGGTTTCGGGGAGCGCCAGGTGGTGGGCGGCACCGGCCACAAGGGTGGCGGCCGACAGTGCGGAGCGCGCCGCGTCCGTCAGCGGAGATCCGTCCCAGCCGATCACCGTGACCCGGTCGGCCATTCTCGTCAGTCTCCTGGGTGTTCTCGCAGGTCGTCAGGGCTGCTGCGCCGGGGACCCGGGCCTTCAGCCGCGGGGGCAGGCCCGGTGAGCGTACCTGGTGGCGCCACGCCCGCGCGCCACCGACCGGCCGTGGTCGGCGGCCGTGCCGCTCAGGCCGGGGCGGTCAGGCCGGGGCGGTCAGTTCCAGTCGGAGTACGTCGAGAAGCCGCCGTGGTCGGCGAGGTGTTCCGGGACGCCTTCCAGGTCCTCCGGGAGCAGGCTCCACACGATGAGGTCGGTGCGCACGTCCGTCCAGGTGCCGTCCTCGGTTCTGCTGCGGGCTATCCAGGCGCCTCTGAGGACGCCCTCGCTGATGCAGCCGATCTTCTGGGCGACCTGCTGGGCGGCGGTGTTGTCGGCGGCGGTGCGCAACTCCAGGCGCTCGAAGCGCTGGTCGTGGAAGAGCCACTGCGCCATCGCGAGCAGGGCCTCGGACGCGTAGCCCTCGCCGCGCGCCCAGGGCGCGATGACATACGACAGCTCGCCCGAACGCACCCGCCAGTCGGTGTGGTGGAGGTGGACGAGGCCGACCAGGCGCTGGGTGAGGAACTCCGTGACGGCGAGCACCACACCCCGGCCCGCGGTGCGCTGTGCGGGTGCCTCGCGGGTGATCAGGGCGCGGGCGTGCGTCTCGGTGTAGGGCGCGGGGACGGTGTTCCAGGTGGTGACCAGCTCGTCGTTCATCATCTCGGTGAAGGCCTGGAGGTCGGCTTCCTCGAACCCGCGCAGCACCAGCCGCTCCGTGCTGATGGAGATGTCGGGGAACCCCGAAAAGGCTGTTGTCATGCGCCGCTCCGTAACCCTCATCAGGAAACTTCAAGACCTGCCGAATGCCCCAGCATGCAGCATCGCGGCCGTCCGCCGCACCACGGGGGTGGGCTCTGTCCGCGGCTTCCCGGGGCGCCCGGGCCCCGTACGCCGTGCCGCTCGGGGCGTGCGGGGTCGGGCGGCGCACCCTAGGACGCGGGGACGACGGCGCCGTCGTAGGTCTCCTCGATGAACTTCCTGACCTGCGGCGACGTCAGGAGCTTGGCGAGCTTTCGCACCCGGGGGTCGTTCTCGCCGCCCTTCTTCACCGCGAGGAAGTTGGCGTAGGGGTTGTTCGTGGCGCTCTCCGCGGCGAGTGCGTCCTCGGCCGGGTTGAGGTGGGCCTCCAGGGCGTAGTTGCCGTTGATCACCGCGGCGTCGACGTCACCGAGCGAGCGGGGCACCTGGGCGGCTTCGAGCTCCTTGAACCGGATGTGCCGGGGGTTGTCCGCGATGTCCTTGGGGGTGGCCTCCTGCCCGGCGCCGGGCCTGAGCCTGATCAGGCCGTTGCCGTCCAGCAGTTCGAGCGCACGGGCCTCGTTGGTGGTGTCGTTGGGCAGGGAGACGGTGGCGCCGTCCTTCAGCGCGATGAGCGTGTGCACGGCCCTTGAGTAGACGCCGAGCGGTTCCAGGTGCACGGTGCCGCCGGGGACGGGCACGATGTCGGTGCCGTTCTTCTTGTTGAAGTCGTCGAGGTAGGGCTTGTGCTGGAAGTAGTTGGCGTCCACGGAGCCGTCCTGGGTGGCCGTGTTGGGCGTGACGTAGTCCGTGAACTCCTTGACCTCCAGTTCGAGGCCGGCCTTCTTCGCCAGGTGGTCCTTGACGTAGTTCAGTATCTCGGCGTGCGGGGTCGGGGAGGCGGCGACGACGAGCGGGGCGTCCGCCCCGTCCGCGCCGGACGTCGAGCCGCAGGCGGTGAGCGCGAGGGCGAGGGCCCCGGCGGCCAGGGCGACGGTGGTGGTCCTGGTGGTGTGGCGCACGGGAAGTGCCTTTCTCACGGTGCCGCGCCTCCGCGGGGGTGCGCGGGGACGCAGCGGGCGGATGGCGTCAGCGGGCGTCGGTGGGCCCCGCGCCGGGGGCCGCGGTGCGCAGCGGGCGCGGCCGGGGCGCGGGCCCCGGGTGCCCGCCGCGGCGGTGCAGCCGGCGGGCGGCTAGGTCCCCGGCGAACTGGATGAGGGAGATCACCACGGCCAGGATCGACACGGTGATCCACATCAGTCCGGTCTCGAAGCGCTGGTAGCCGTAGCGGACCGCGATGTCGCCGAGGCCGCCCGCGCCGACGGTGCCGGCCATCGCCGAGTAGCCGATGAGCGCGACGACGGTGGTGGTGGCCCCGGAGATCAGCGAGGGCAGCGACTCGGGCACCAGGACGCTGCGGACCACTTTCCAGGTGCTGCCGCCCATCGCCTGGACGGCCTCCACCAGTCCGCCGTCGACCTCGCGCACGGAGGTCTCGACGAGCCGCGCGTAGAACGGGATGGCGCCCGTCGCGAGCGGCACGATCGCGGCCTCGCGGCCGATGGTCGTGCCGGTGATCCAGCGGGTGAAGCCCATCAGCGCGACCATCAGGATGATGAACGGCAGCGAGCGCGCGATGTTCACGATCTGCCCGATGACCTTGTTCACCGCGGCGTTGTGCACCAGCCCGCCGCGGTCGGTGAGGACGAGCAGGATGCCGAGCGGGAGTCCGCCGAGCACGGCGATCAGGGTGGACCAGCCCACCATGTAGAGCGTGTCCCAACACGCCTGGGACAGCAGCGGCTGCATCTCGGACCAGGTCACTCGGCACCCTCCTCGGCGAGCCGGGCCGGCCGGCCCTGCACCTGCACGCCGAGGCCCTGCTCGCGCAGGAAGCCGATCGGCACGACGTTCTCCTCGTAGTGACCGGGCAGCTCCAAGCGCATCCGCCCGACCTGCCGTCCGCCGACGGTGTCCATCGCGGCGCCGAGGATCGAGATGTCGATGTTGTAGGTCCGCGACAGCCGGGAGATCACGGGCCGGGCGGCGGCCTCGCCGTGGAACGTGACGTCCACCACGGTGCCCTCGCCGCCGAGCGGGTCGCCGCTCACCGGGAAGAGCGCGCGGGCGAGCCGGGAGTCCGGGGTGCCGAGGAGCTGGGGGACCGTGCCCGACTCCACGATCCGGCCGTTCTCCATCAGCGCGGCGGAGTCGCAGACGGCCTTGACGACGTCCATCTCATGGGTGATGAGGAGCACGGTCAGGCCGAGTTCGCGGTTGAGCTCGCGCAGCAGCCGCAGGATGGAGCGGGTGGTCTTGGGGTCGAGTGCGCTGGTCGCCTCGTCGGACAGGAGCACCTTGGGGTCCCCGGCGAGGGCGCGTGCGATGCCGACGCGCTGCTTCTGGCCGCCGGAGAGCTGTGCGGGGTAGGCGGTGGCCCGCTCGCCGAGGCCGACCAGCTCCAGCAGCTCGCGGGCCTTGCGGGCGCGCTTTCCGCGGGAGTGGCCGAGGATCTCCAGGGGCAGCTCGACGTTGTCCTGGACGGTGCGGGACGACAGCAGGTGGAAGTGCTGGAAGACCATGCCGGTGCGGCTGCGGGCCGCGCGCAGCTCCCGGCTCGCCCGCCTGCCGCGTCCGGCGAGCGCGGTCAGGTCCTGGCCGGCCACGGTGACGGTGCCGGCGGTGGGGCGTTCGAGCAGGTTGACGCAGCGGATGAGCGAGGACTTGCCGGCGCCGCTGCGGCCGATGACGCCGTACACCTCGCCTTCGCGCACATGCAGGTCCACGCCGTCGAGAGCGGTGATCTCTCGGCCGCGTGCACGGTAGACCTTGGTGAGACCTGTGGTGGTGATCACGTGGAGTCCGTCATCGTCGGGTGCCGTGGCGCTCGGTCGGCGCCGGGCACGGGCATGCAGGGCGGATACGAGCAGGGCGCGCAGGCTGCGCCGGCATCGGGCCGACCGCCACGGTCGCGCAACGGGCACACCGGAAGGCGAACACCGCGGGGGCCGAAGGAGCCGGGGGCCGGGTGCGCGGGGGCCGTCCCGCTTCGGGCGCGAGCCCTAGAGCGGTGCGGGGGCCCTCAGCGGGCGCACGTGCAACACCGACAACGGGCACCGGGCGTCGTGATCACCTCGGTCGCGGGGTGGCGCCTGCTCGTCGCGGTCATGGCCACAGTAAAGCAGACGCTCAGGTGGCGCGGCCGGGCGACGGGGCACCCCGCGGGGGCGCGGGTGGCGGACGCCGCGGGGGCGGCGCGGGCCGGGTCGTGCGGCCGGGGGCGGGCACGGGAGCCGCCGGGGCCCCGTACTAAGGTCGCGGCATGCTTGATGCCCTGACGATCGCGCTCGCCGCGGCCGCGATCGTGCTCGCCCTCTGGTGCGGCATCGCCGCCTACCGGGACCAGTCCACCAAGGACCGGCACTTCCTCGGCATGGCCGTGGTCACGCTGCTCGCGACGGTGCAGCTCGTCGTCGGCATCGTGCAGCTCGCGCGGGGGGCGAAGCCGGAACAGGGCACGGTGATCTTCGTGGCGTACCTGCTGGGCGCGTTCGCGTGCACGCCCGCCGCCGGCTTCCTGTCGCTGGCGGAGCGCACCCGCTGGGGCTCCGCGACCGTGGCGGCCGGCGGCGTGGTGCTCGCCGTGCTGGAGCTGCGGCTCTACGACATCTGGGGAGGCTGAGGTGGCGGTGACCGATCGCAAGCGCACGGGCAGCGGGCGGACCAGACTGATCAGTGGCCCGGGGCTGCTGCTGGTGTGGCTGTACGGGGTGATGGTGGTGGGCGCGCTCTCCCGCTCCGCGGTGCAGATCAGCACCGACTTCGGCCACGCTCCGCTGGCCTACTCGCTGTCGGCGGTCGCGGGGGTGGTGTACGGGTTCATCACGTACACGCTCGTACGCGGCGGTGAGAGGGCGCGCAGGGCGGCGCTGGTGTGCTGCGCCGCCGAGCTCGCGGGCGTGCTGGTCGTGGGTACCTGGACGGTGGTGGAGCCGTCCGCCTTCCCGGACGCCACGGTCTGGTCGGACTACGGCATCGGCTATCTGTTCATCCCCGTGCTCCTGCCGGTCACCGCCATGCTCTGGCTGCGCAGGGCAGCCCGCCCGGTCGGCGCCGCGTAGCAGGGGCCGCGTGGCGTGGGCCGCGTCAGGCGCTGGCCACGTACGCGGGGGTCTGCGGGTCCTTCGTCAGGGTGATCAGGGTGAGCGCGTCGTCGACCCGCTCGGTGCCGGCGGGTGCGTAGCCGTGCCGGCGGTACAGCCTCAGGTTGTGCTCGCTGCGGTGGCCGGTGAGGAGCTGGAAGCGGCGTACCTCGCCGTCGGCGCGCAGCCGCTCCTCGATGGCGGACAGCAGCCGGCCGCCGAGGCCGTGCCGCTGCATCCTCGGGTGCACGATCAGCTTGCCGATGTGGGCCACGCCCTCCTCGTCGATGCTGCCGCGCACCGAGGCCACCACCTCGGGGCCGAGCCGCGCCGCGAGCACCCGCCCGTGGGCGAGCTCCTCCTTGAGCGCGGCGAGCGACTGGGTGAGCGGCTCGATGGTGTAGTCGCCGTACAGCTCGGCCTCTCCCTGGTAGCAGAGGTACTGCAGTTTGAGGATCTGTTCGGCGTCGCGCTCGTCCGCCGCAGAGATGGTCACGCTCATGCCCATGTGTGCATGCCTCTCGCTCACCTGTTCCGCCGGTTGTCCATCAGTGCTTTCCCCGTGGGACCGGAACTGCAACCTCCGCCGTGAGCATTCTGCGCAGGCATCCCAGGCACCGGGAACGCTCCGGCCCCAGACTGCCCTGTGAGATACCCAACTCCCCTGCGATTTCGCGGTAGGTGAGGTCCCCGGGTGACAGGAGTGCCGTCACGAGGGCGGCGCAACGGGCGGGCAGCCGGCCCACCGCGGCGCGCACGGCGCGGCGCCGCAGGGCGGTGAGTACCTGGGGCTCGGTGCCGCGCCAGGAGGCGTCGGCGGGCTCGGCCGGGTAGGGGCCGATGTGCCGGGCGAGGCGGCGGCAGCGGCGTGCCTCGGACCGCACCGCGCGGCGCAGCCAGTGCGCGGGGTCGTGCGGTGGGCCAGCCGAGTGCAGCCGCTCGAGCAGCCGCAGCCACACGGCCTGTTCCAGATCGCCGGGCTCGGCGCCGGCCGCCGGTGCCTCTGCCGCCGCCTCGGCGGCGAGCAGCGGCCGCAGGCCATCGATCAGTGCGGTGGCGGTGTCCGGTCCTGCCGGGTGGGAGGGCGTGGTGTCCATGCCGGACGTGACGCGACCGCCCCGGGCCCGGGTTGCCGGGGCGGCCGTCTCTCACTCGTTGTGGTCTGCGCAGGTCAGCCGTTGACGAAGTCCTCGCGGGCGAGGAGCGCGGTGTCCGCGTTGTCGGAGAAGATGCCGTCGATGCCGGTCTCGAAGTAGGTACGGAAGGCGCCGAACGCGTCGCCGTAGGCGTTGGGGTCCGTGCCCTTGCGGAAGTCGGCCGGCAGGAAGGTGTTCTCGTTGCGCATCGTGTACGGGTGCAGTATCAGGCCCGCGTCGTGCGCGTCGGACACCAGGGTGGTCGGCTCGGTGAGCCTGCCGTCCGCGTCCTTCGGGATGATCAGGTCGAGCGTGGGTCCGATGCCCTGCGTGAAGGACGCGAGCCACGCCAGGCCCTCCGGCTCGACCAGGTCGTCGACGGTGCGCGGGTCGCCCGCGGCCACGAAGTCCCAGGGGCGGGTGCCCGCGGCGTCCAGCAGCACGATGCTCGGCGAGTCGACGAGCTTGGACAGCCGCTGGACGCTGGTCGGCTCGAAGGACTGCAGGATGACGGGTGAGTCGGCGCGGTCCCGGTGGTACGTGCGCAGCAGCCGCGCCAGCATCCCCTCGATGTCGAAGCCGAGCTTGCGGAAGTAGGTGGGGTGCTTGGTCTCCACGTACAGCCACACCGGCCGGCCGCGCCGTGCGCCCTGCCGGTCGGCCCACTGCAGGACCTCCTCGTAGGTGGGCACCTGCCAGCGGCCGTCGTACAGGGTGTTGTCCGGGCGGTTGGCGGGGATCCGCTCGACGGCCCGCAGGGTCTTGAGCTCGGCGAGCGTGAAGTCCTCGGTGAACCAGCCGGTGAGGGAGGTGCCGTCCACCGTCTTGGTGGTCTTGCGGCCGGCGAACTCCGGATGCCGGGCGACGTCCGTGGTGGCGGTGATGTCGTTCTCGTGACGGCATACCAGATGGCCGTCCTTGGTGGGCACGACGTCCTGCTCGACGATGTGCGCCCCGAGGTCCAGCGCGTGCTGGTACGAACCGAGGGTGTGCTCGGGGCGGTAGCCCGCGGTGCCGCGGTGGCCGATGACGGTGGGCACCGGCAGGTCGAGGCGCGTCCCGTGGCCCCCGCCGTGTCCGCCGGAGCGCTCGGCGGCCCGTGCCGTTCCCGGCAGGCCGGCGACGGCCCCGCCCGCGCCGAGCACCGCCGCGCCCAGGACCGCGCGCCGTCCCGGTCCCGTCCCCGGCCGCTGCTCGTTCGACCCCTGCTTCGCCATGGGCGTTCCTCCTGGTCTGCCGTGCTGAGGCTGCGCTGTCCCTGCCGGACCGGATGATCGTAGGCGCGGACGTGGGACGGAGGGGAGACCCGGGACGCAATGTGCGGCTGATGTCAGGTGGCGCCTGGTGCCGCCGTGTTCGTGGTGTGCCGGAGAGCCGGGCGGTCTGTGACGGACACGTATCCGCCCCGTGGCCGATGTGCAATCCGCCCGGAGTGGCGAGTATCGTCCTCACCTGCACTGACTTCCGCACGACGCACCAGGCTCAGCAGCCGATTCCCTTGACCACGGAGGGTCCGTTGTCCCGTTTCGCGTTCATCAAGGCAGTCCTCGGACCGATCATGCGCCTGATGTTCCGGCCACGGGTGGAGGGCGCCGAGCACATTCCCACCTCGGGCCCGGTGATCATGGCGGGGAACCATCTCACCTTCATCGACTCGATCGTCCTGCCGGTCGTCTGCGACCGGCAGGTGTTCTTCATCGGCAAGGACGAGTACGTCACGGGCAAGGGCCTGAAGGGCCGTCTGATGGCGTGGTTCTTCACCGGCGTCGGCATGGTCCCGGTGGACCGGGACGGGGCGAACGGCGGCGTCGCCGCGCTGATGACGGGCCGGCGGATGCTGGAGGAGGGCCGGATGTTCGGCATCTACCCGGAGGGCACCCGCTCTCCCGACGGGCGGCTCTACCGCGGCCGCACCGGCATCGCCCGGCTGACCCTGATGACCGGTGCGCCGGTGGTGCCGTTCGCGATGATCGGCACGGACAAGCTCCAGCCGGGCGGCACCGGTATGCCCCGCCCGGGCCGGGTGACGGTCCGCTTCGGCGCCCCGATGGAGTTCTCCCGCTACGAGGGCATGGACCGCGACCGCTATGTGCTGCGCGCGGTGACCGACTCGGTGATGACGGAGGTCATGCGGCTGTCGGGGCAGGAGTACGTGGACATGTACGCCACCAAGGCCAAGGCGGCCGCCTGACGGGACCGCTGCTGCGCGGCCCCCGTGCGGGGCGGTCGGCCGGAGCCGCGGACGGTGCCGCCACCGAGGACGGGCGAGGTGCGCGCCACCGGGCCGGGGCGGAGGAGCGGCCCTGCCCGTCGCCATGGCGGACGGGCGAGGGCCCCGCGCGCTCCTACCCGTTGCGGGCGGTGGCCCACTCCCGCTGAACGGCCAGGTCGGCCTTGACCTCGGTGAGCTGGACGGCCACGGCGGAGGGCGCCGTCCCACCGCGCGCGTTGCGTGAGGCGAGGGCGCCGGGGACGTCGAGGACGGCCCTGACCGCGGGCGTCAGATGGGGCGAGATCTTCGCGAACTGCTCGTCCGTGAGCTGGTCGAGCTCGATGCCGAGCCGCTCGCACTCCCGGACGCACTCGCCCGCGACCTCGTGTGCGACACGGAACGGCACACCCTGCCTGACCAGCCACTCGGCGATGTCGGTGGCGAGCGAGAACCCGGCGGGAGCCAGTTCCTCCATGCGTGCGCGGTTGACCGTGAGCGTGGCCATCATGCCGGTGAACGCGGGCAGCAGCACCTCCAACTGGTCGCAGGAGTCGAAGACGGGCTCCTTGTCCTCCTGGAGGTCGCGGTTGTAGGCGAGCGGCAGCGCCTTGAGGGTGGCGAGCAGTCCGGTGAGGTTGCCGATCAGCCGGCCCGACTTGCCGCGCGCCAGCTCCGCGATGTCCGGGTTCTTCTTCTGCGGCATGATCGACGAGCCCGTCGAGAAGGAGTCGTGGAGGGTGACGAAGGAGAACTCCTTCGTGTTCCAGATGATGACCTCCTCCGCGATCCGGGACAGGTCCACCCCGATCATCGCGGTGATGAAGGCGAACTCGGCGACGAAGTCCCGCGAGGCGGTGCCGTCGATGGAGTTGGCCGCGCTGCCGCCCTCGAAGCCCAGGTCCTCGGCGACCGCCTCCGGGTCGAGGCCGAGGGAGGAGCCGGCCAGCGCGCCCGAGCCGTACGGCGACACGGCCGCCCGCTCGTCCCACTGCCGAAGCCGCTGCGCGTCCCGCCCCAGTGCCTGGGCGTGGGCCAGCACATGGTGGGCGAAGAGCACCGGCTGGGCGTGCTGGAGGTGGGTGCGGCCGGGCATCGCCACGTCCGGGTGGGCCTCGGCGAGGGCGACCAGTGCCTCCTGGAGGTCGGTGACCAGACCGCCGATGGTGCGGGCGTGGTCGCGCAGGTACATCCTGAAGAGCGTCGCCACCTGGTCGTTGCGCGACCGTCCGGCGCGCAGCTTGCCGCCGAGGTCCGCGCCGAGGCGCTCCAGCAGGCCGCGCTCCAGGGCGGTGTGCACGTCCTCGTCGGCGATGGTACCGGTGAACGAGCCGTCGGCGACGTCGGCGGCGAGCCGGTCCAGGCCCGCGATCATGCGCTCCAGCTCGTCCGCGGTGAGCAGCCCCGCCCGGTGCAGCACGCGCGCGTGGGCCCGCGATCCCGCGATGTCGTACGGAGCGAGCCGCCAGTCGAAGTGGACTGACGCCGAGAGCCGGGCCAGGGCCTCGGCGGGGCCGTCGGCGAACCGGCCGCCCCAGAGCCGGACGTCTCCGTTGTTGCTGCTCACTGCGGTTGCTCCTTGGATCACTGCGGTTCGGGTGCCACGACATACGGGCGAGGTGCCGATGTGCGACCGCCTCCCCGTCCGCGGACGGGGAGGCGGTGGACAGACTAGGGCGTCCGGGCGGTCCTGCGGGCCCGGGCGGGTGGCGGCTGGGGGCTTTCGTCCGGATCGGGCCGGCTCAGGAGGCGGGGTCCCGTGCGTGCGGTTGCAGGGCGGAGGAGGGAGCCGACGCGGAGCGTCGGGGACCGATGACGCCGCCGCAGACGCACGGGCCGGACCCCGCGAGCCCAGCCTGAGCCAGACGAGGCCCTAGGCCAGGTCGCGCCGGGCGGCGATCTTCTGGGAGAGGCCGAAGATCTCGATGAAGCCCTGCGCCTTGGACTGGTCGAAGGTGTCGCCCGAGTCGTAGGTGGCCAGGTTGAAGTCGTACAGGGAGGTACCGGACCTGCGGCCGGTGACGACGGCGCGGCCGCCGTGCAGGGTCATCCGGATGTCGCCGGTGACGTGCTGGTTCGCCTCGTTGATGAAGCCCTCCAGCGCGTGCTTGAGCGGCGAGAACCACAGGCCGTCGTAGACCAGCTCGCCCCAGCGCTGCTCGACCTGCCGCTTGTAGCGGGCCAGCTCGCGCTCGACGGTCACGTTCTCCAGCTCCTGGTGGGCGGTGATCAGCGCGATGGCGCCGGGGGCCTCGTAGACCTCGCGGGACTTGATGCCGACGAGGCGGTCCTCGACCATGTCGATCCGGCCGATGCCCTGGGCGCCCGCGCGCTCGTTGAGCTGCTGGACGGCCTGGAGCGGGGTGACGGGCGTGCCGTCCACGGCGACCGGCACGCCGGCCTCGAAGGAGATCACGACCTCGTCGGGCTCGCGCGGGACGGAGGGGTCCTTCGTGTACTCGTAGATGTCCTCGATCGGGGCGTTCCAGATGTCCTCCAGGAAGCCGGTCTCGATGGCGCGTCCGAAGGCGTTCTGGTCGATGGAGTACGGGGACTTCTTGGTGGTCGCGATCGGGAGGTTCTTCTCCTCGCAGAAGGCGATCGCCTTGTCGCGGGTCATCGCGTAGTCGCGGACGGGAGCGATGCACTTGAGGTCGGGGGCGAGGGCGACGATGCCGGCCTCGAAGCGGACCTGGTCGTTGCCCTTGCCGGTGCAGCCGTGCGCGACGGTGCTCGCGCCGTGCTTCTCCGCGGCGGCGACGAGGTGCTTGACGATGGCGGGCCGGGACAGCGCCGAGACCAGCGGGTAGCGGTCCATGTACAGGGCGTTGGCCTTGATGGCCGGCAGGCAGTACTCCGCGGCGAACTCGTCCTTGGCGTCCGCGACCTCGGCCTCGACCGCTCCGCAGGCGAGCGCCCGCTTGCGGATGACGTCCAGGTCCTCGCCGCCCTGGCCGACGTCGACGGCGACGGCGATGACCTCTGCGCCCGTCTCCTCGGCGATCCAGCCGATGGCGACGGAGGTGTCAAGGCCGCCCGAATAGGCGAGTACGACGCGCTCGGTCACGGGATTCTCCTCACAGTGCATTCGCGGATATGCATGAGTATGCATTGCGCCGTATGTTTCGTCAATTCGGCGCACGGTGCACGGGAGGAGCGCACGGCGTGCGGGCCGCGCGGCGGGCTCCTACCGCCCTGACGGGCGCGCCCGTCAGGGCCAGGCCGGCCCGGCGGGACGCGGCCCGGAGGGCGCGACACGGGGGCGCGGCCCTGGGGGCGAGGGGCCGCCGGGCCGGGGGCGGACGGGGCGGACGGTTCGGACGGGCTCACTCGCCGCCGGTCAGTGCCTCCATGAGGACCCGGGCATGGCTGTGGGCGAGGTCCTTCGTGGCCGTGAGGAGCGTCAGCGGTCCCTCGGCGGCGAGGCCGAGCAGCCGGTCGAGTGCGTCCCCGCGCTCCGGGTCCGCCAGCTCCGCACGGTAGCGCTCAGCGAACTCGCCGTATCTGTCGGGGTCGTGTCCGTACCACTTGCGCAGGTCCGTGGACGGGGCCACGTCCTTCAGCCAGGCGTCCAGCGGAACGTCGTCCTTGGCCAGGCCGCGCGGCCAGATGCGGTCGACGAGGACCCGCGCGCCGTCCGAGGACCCGGGGGGCTCGTAGACGCGGCGCATGTGGACCTGCGGGCCGCCGCGCCCCCGCGGGCCGCCGCCCGTCCGGCCTCCCCCGGCCCCGCCGTGCTCCGACTGCCGTCCTTGCCCCTGCCGTCCGCCGCTCACCATGGCTCCATCGTCCCGCTCCGGGCCCGTCCCGCCAGTCGAGACACCCGGCGGAACCCTCGGAGCACCGGCACGACCTGCGGAATAATCGCACCATGGGAAAGACCTATGAGCGCATCGACGGCAGGCTCCGCTCGTTCATCGAGGCACAACCCCTCTTCTTCACCGCGACCGCACCGCTCTCCGGCGACGGCACGGTGAACCTCTCTCCCAAGGGCCTCACCGGCTCGTTCGCCGTACTCGACGACCGCACGGTCGCGTACCTCGACTTCGCGGGCAGCAACGCCGAGACCATCGCGCACCTGCGCGAGAACGGCCGGATCACACTGATGTGGTGCGCCTTCCAGGGCCCGCCGAACATCGTGCGGGTGCACGGGCGCGGCGAGCCCGTCTTCCGGGACGACCCGCGCTTCAAGGAGCTGCTCGGGCACTTCCCGGGCATCGATCCCCACCTGCACGGGCTGCGCGCGGTCGTCGTCGTGACGGCCGAGCTCATCCGCGACACCTGCGGCTACGCGGTGCCGTACATGGCGTACGAGAGCGACCGGGACCTGCACGGCAAGCGCTTCGCGCGCGAGGACGACGCCTCGCTCGGTGCCTACTTCGAGAAGAAGGAACACGTGGCCACCAGCCTGGACGGCCTCCCCGGGCTGCCGCTGCCCCTGCCGCCCGGCGGCTTCTGAGCGCCGGGCGGCACCGCGCGCGGCCGGCTCGGGCGCGGCGGACGACGCCGGGCCGCGGCCGCCGGGCGCGGTGCGACGGCCGCCGGGACCGAGGGCGCGGGTCCCGCCCGGGCAGTCCTGCCGGGAGCCCACCGGGCTCGGTGGGCTTCCGCCCGGCTCCCGCCCGGGCCCGGCCGCCTCCCACATGACGAGACGCGGTTGCGTGCGACCGCCGCGGGCGCGTTGCATCGCGGCCGTGCAGACGGACCCTGAAGAGACCGAAGACCCGCAAGAGACCGAAGACGGGGATCGCGCGGCGGACGGGCACGGCACCGTGCCGACCACCGCAGAACGGCCCGGCGCGACCGGTCCGGCCGAAGCGGGCCGTGCGGCCGACGCGGGCGCGGCGGGCGCGGCGGACCGTGCGGGCGCCGGTACCGGCCCCGCGGCCGCGGACCCCGGCGCCGCCCCGCACGGCGGCGCCGGCCGTGCCGCGCGCCGTGCCGTCACCGTGTTCCCGGTCCTGGTGCTCGCGGCCGGCGCGCTCGGCATGGCGACGCCGGGCACGTTCACGCCGTGGGGCGAGGACGTGCCCTATCTGCTGGGCGTCGTGATGTTCTGCATGGGACTGACGATGACGCCGCGGGACTTCAGGGGCGTGGCACGGCGGCCGTGGGCGGTCGGGCTCGGCCTGGTCGCGCACTACGTGATCATGCCGGGGCTCGGCTGGCTGATCGCGCATGCGCTGGGTCTTTCGCCGCAGCTCGCGGCGGGGGTGATCCTGGTCGGCTGTGCGCCGAGCGGCACCGCGTCCAATGTGGTGACCTACCTGGCCCGCGGCGATGTGGCGCTGTCGGTGTCGGTCGCCACGGTCTCCACCGTGCTCGCGCCCCTCGTCACCCCGCCGCTGACCTTGCTGCTCGCGGGTGAGTTCCTGCCGGTGGACGCCTCCGCGATGGTCACCGACATCCTCAAGACGGTCCTGCTGCCGGTCCTGGGCGGCCTGGCCGTCAGGCTGGTCCTCGGCAGGTATCTGGGCCGGCTGCTCGGTGCGCTGCCGTGGGTGTCGGCGGTGGCCGTGTCGGTGATCGTGGCCGTGGTGGTGGCGGGCAGCTCGGCGGCGATCAGGTCGGCGGCGGCGCTGGTCCTGCTCGCGGTGGTGCTCCACAACGGCCTGGGCCTCGCCCTCGGTTACGGTGCGGGCCGGCTGGCCCGGCTCGGCACCCCCGCGTCACGGGCGATGGCCTTCGAGGTCGGGATGCAGAACTCCGGCCTCGCCGCCTCCCTCGCCACGGCCCACTTCAGCCCGCTCGCCGCGCTTCCCTCGGCCGTCTTCTCGGTCTGGCACAACGTCTCGGGCGCCCTGGTCGCGGCCTGGATGTCCCACCGCAGCCGGCGCGCACCGGACGCCTGAGCGGCCGCCGGGTCCGGACCGCCGCCGCACACGCCGCCCGCCGCCGCACACGCGCCGACGGACCCGCGGCCTTCGGGGGCCCTCGTGCCGCGCCGAGGCGCTGCCCCGGGCCCCCGGTGGGCGCCCCCCCCCGGTGAGCGCTCAGTTCTCCCGCTGCGCCAGCCTCAGCAGGTGGTCGGCCAGTGCCTGACCGCCCGTCGGCTTGCGGCTGATCAGGAGCAGCGTGTCGTCGCCCGCGATGGTGCCGAGCACCTCGTGCAGCTCGGCCTGGTCGATGGCCGAGGCGAGGAACTGCGCGGCACCGGGCGGGGTGCGCAGGACCACGAGGTTGGCGGATGCCTCCGCCGAGATCAGCAGTTCGGCGGAGAGCCGCCGCATCCGCTCCTCCTTCGCCGCCTCGCCCAGCGGCGCGCGGGGCGTGCGGAACCCTCCCTCGCTCGGCACCGCGTAGATGAGGTCGCCCTCGGCGTTGCGGATCTTCACGGCGTTGAGCTCGTCCAGGTCGCGCGAGAGCGTCGCCTGCGTGACGGAGAGCCCGTCGTCCGCGAGGAGCTTCGCCAACTGGCTCTGCGAGCGCACCGGGTCGCGGTTGAGGATGTCGACGATGCGGCGGTGGCGGGCGGTGCGGGTCTGCGGGACGGCAGGCCCCGCCTGCCCGTGTTCGTGGTCCTGCGGCTGGCTCATCGGTGTCTCAGTCTCCGGATCATTCTCGGGCCGGCCCTTCCCCGTGCTGGTGCACGCTGTCCAGGACGCCGGGCAGCGCCCGGAGGAAGGCGTCCACCTCCTCGTCGCGCAGGGTCAGCGGCGGCATCAGCCGTACGACGTCGGGAGCGGGCGCGTTGACCAGGAGGCCGGCGTCCTGAGCCGCCTGTTGCACCTGGGGTGCGACAGGCTCGGTGAGCACGATACCCAGCAGCAGCCCGGCGCCCCTGACGTGGCTGACGAGCGGGTGCCGACCGGTGCCGTCAGCGCCGGACGCGTTCTCGACGCCGTCCCGCAGCCGCTCCCCGGCCCGCTTGGCGTTCTCCAGCAGCCCGTCGGCCGCGATGGTGTCGAGCACGGCCAGTCCGGCCGCGCACGCGACGGGGTTCCCGCCGAAGGTGGTGCCGTGCTGGCCGGGCTTCAGGAGGTCGGCGGCGGCACCGAAGGCGACGGTCGCGCCGATGGGCAGGCCGCCGCCCAGGCCCTTGGCGAGGGTGACGACGTCGGGGTCGACGCCGTCGTGCGCCTGGTGCTCGAACCAGTGGCCGGTGCGGCCGATGCCGGTCTGCACCTCGTCGAGCACGAGGAGGGTGCCGGTGGCACGGGTGATCTCGCGGGCCGCACGCAGATAGCCGGCGGGCGGCACGACGACGCCGTTCTCGCCCTGGATCGGTTCGATGACGACGAGCGCGGTGTCCTCGGTGACGGCGGCGCGCAGCGCCTCCTCGTCGCCGTACGGGACATGGGTGACGTCGCCCGGCAGCGGTAGGAACGGCTGCTGCTTGCCCGGCTGCCCGGTGAGCGCGAGGGCGCCCATGGTGCGGCCGTGGAAGCCGCCGGTGGCGGCGACCATGTGGGGGCGGCCGGTCAGTCGCCCGATCTTGAAGGCGCCCTCGACGGCCTCGGCGCCCGAGTTGCAGAAGAACACCCGTCCGTCCCGGCCGAAGAGCTGGAGCAGCCGTTCGGCGAGCGCGACCGGCGGCTCGGCCACGAAGAGGTTGGAGACATGGCCGAGGGAGGCGATCTGGCGGCTGACGGCGTCGACGACGGCCGGGTGCGCGTGGCCCAGTGCGTTCACGGCGATGCCGCCGACGTAGTCGAGGTAGCGGGTGCCCTCGGCGTCCCAGAGCCGGGCGCCCTCGCCGCGCACCAGGGGCAGGCGGGGCGTGCCGTAGTTGTCCATGAGCGCGCCCCGCCAGCGGCGGACGAGCGCCGCGTTGCCCTCGCCGGGCCCGTCGCCGGTGGTGTGCGTGGTGCCGGTCGTGGTGGTGCCGGTCATGCGGTCCCCTTCTGCGCTGCGTTCTGCGCTGCGTTCTGCGCTGCGTTCTGCGGTGCGTTCTACGGTGCGTCCGTGGTGCCGGGGTCGTCCGGCACGACCATCGTGCCGATGCCCTCGTCCGTGAAGATCTCCAGCAGGATCGAGTGCGGGACCCGGCCGTCGATGACGCGGGCGGTGGTGACACCGCCGCGCACCGCGTGCAGGCAGCCCTGCATCTTCGGGACCATGCCGCTGGCCAGGTCGGGCAGCAGCTTCTCCAGCTCGCTCGCGGTGAGCCTGCTGATCACGTCGTCGCTGTTCGGCCAGTCCTCGTAGAGGCCCTCGACGTCGGTGAGGACCATCAGCGTCTCCGCCTTCAGTGCGGCGGCGAGCGCGGCTGCGGCGGTGTCGGCGTTGACGTTGTAGACGTGGCCGTCGTCGGCGGAGCGTGCGATGGACGACACGACGGGGATCCGGCCGTCCGCCAGCAGGGCCTCGACGGCGCCGGTGTCCATCTCGGTGATCTCGCCGACCCGGCCGATGTCGACCGGTTCGCCGTCTATCCGGGGCAGGTGCTTGGTGGCGGTGATGGTGTGCGCGTCCTCGCCGGTGAGGCCGACGGCGAACGGGCCGTGCCGGTTGAGCAGGCCGACCAGCTCGCGCTGCACCTGCCCGGCGAGGACCATCCTGACCACGTCCATGGCCTCGGGCGTGGTGACCCTGAGCCCGGCCCTGAACTCGGAGACCAGGCCGTGCCGGTCGAGCTGGGCGGTGATCTGCGGCCCGCCGCCGTGCACGACGACGGGCTTGAGCCCCGCGTGCCGCAGGAAGACGACGTCCTGCGCGAAGGCTGCCTTCAGCGCGTCGTCCACCATGGCGTTGCCGCCGAACTTGATCACGATCGTCTTGCCGTGGTGCCTGGTCAGCCAGGGCAGCGCCTCGATGAGGATCCGTGCCTTGGGCAGTGCGGTGTGCTGGCGAGTGCTCATGACGGGGCGGGACCTTCGGGGCCGGAGGGGACGGACGCGGGCACGCGGATGCGGCCGCGAGCTAGGACGAGTAGGCGCTGTTCTCGTGGACGTAGTCGGCGGTGAGGTCGTTGGTCCGGATGGTGGCGGCGGCGGGGCCCGCGGCGAGGTCGGCGGTGATGACGACCTCGCGGTAGCGCATGTCGACCAGCGCCCGGTCCTCACCGACCGAGCCTTGGCGGCAGACCCAGACGCCGTTGATGGCGACGTTCAGCCGGTCGGGCTCGAAGGCGGCGGACGTGGTGCCGATGGCGGCGAGCACCCGCCCCCAGTTCGGGTCCTCGCCGTGGATCGCGCACTTCAGGAGGTTGTTCCTGGCGATGGATCGGCCCACCTGCACGGCGTCCTCCTCGCTGGCGGCGCCCACGACGTCGATCCTGATGTCCTTGCTGGCGCCCTCCGCGTCGCGGATGAGCTGGCGGCCCAGCTCGTCGCAGACCGTGCGGACCGCCTCGGCGAACTCGCCGGCGTCCGGGGTGCGGCCGGAGGCTCCCGAGGCGAGCAGCAGCACGGTGTCGTTGGTCGACATGCAGCCGTCGGAGTCGATGCGGTCGAGGGTGGTGCGGGTGGCGGCGCGCAGCGCCTGGTCCAGGGCCGCCGGCTCCAGGTCGGCGTCGGTGGTGAGGACCACGAGCATCGTGGCGAGGCCCGGGGCGAGCATGCCGGCGCCCTTGGCCATGCCGCCGACCGTCCAGCCCCCGCTGCCCTGCACGACGGCCGTCTTGGGCACGGTGTCGGTGGTCATGATGGCGAGTGCGGCCCGGTCTCCGCCGTGTGCGGACAGTTCCGCGGCGGCCTGCGCCACACCGGGCAGCAGCTTGTCCATGGGCAGCCTGACGCCGATCAGACCCGTCGACGCGACGGCGATCTCGGCCGCGCTGTGCCCGCCGAGCACCTCGGCGGCACGCTCGGCGGTGGCGTGCGTGTCCTTGAAGCCCTGGGGTCCCGTGCAGGCGTTGGCACCGCCCGAGTTGAGCACCACGGCGGACACCTGCCCGCCGGTGAGCACCTGCTGCGACCAGAGCACGGGTGCCGCCTTGACCCGGTTGGACGTGAAGACCCCCGCGGCGGCGAGCCGGGGGCCGGTGTTGACGACCAGGGCGAGGTCGAGCCCGCCGCTCTCCTTGATGCCGGCGGCGATCCCCGCGGCCTCGAAGCCGCGGGCGGCCGTGACGCTCACGGGGCCACACCCGCCGTGGTCAGTCCGGTCTCCTCGGGGAGGCCGAGCGCGATGTTCATGCTCTGGATGGCGCCGCCCGCGGTGCCCTTGGCGAGGTTGTCGATGGCGCTGATCGCCACGATGCGGCCCGCGCTCTCGTCCAGCGCGACCTGGATCTGCGCCGCGTTCGAGCCGTACACGGAGCCGGTGGCGGGCCACTGGCCCGCCGGGAGCAGGCGTGCGAACGGCTCGTCGGCCAGCGCCTTCTCGTAGGCGGCCCGGACCGCCTCGGCGCTGACGCCGTCCCTGGCGCGCGCCGAGCAGGTGGCGAGGATGCCGCGGGGCATCGGGGCGAGCACCGGGGTGAAGGAGACCGTGACGGGCTCGCCGGCCACCGCGCCCAGGCTCTGGCTCATCTCGGGCGTGTGCCGGTGCACGCCGCCGACGCCGTACGGCGACAGGGAGCCCATCACCTCGCTGCCCAGCAGGTGCGGCTTGGGGGACTTGCCGGCGCCCGAGGTGCCGCTGGCGGCGACGATCACGGCCTCCGGCTCCACGAGGCCGGCGGCGTACGCCGGGAACAGGGCGAGGGAGACGGCCGTGGGGTAGCAGCCGGGCACCGCGATGCGCTTGGACCCCTCCAGCGCGGCGCGGCCGCCCGGCAGCTCCGGCAGGCCGTACGGCCAGGTCCCGGCGTGTTCCGAGCCGTAGAACCGCCGCCAGTCCGCCGGGTCCGCGAGCCGGAAGTCGGCGCCCATGTCCACCACGAGCACATCGGGGCCGAGCCGCTCGGCCACCGCGGCGGACTCGCCGTGCGGCAGCGCGAGGAAGACGACGTCGTGCCCGGCGAGTGCGTCGGCCGTGGTCGGCGCCAGCACCCGGTCCGCGAGCGGCAGCAGATGCGGCTGGACCGCGCCGAGGCGCTGCCCGGCGTTCGCGTGGCCGGTCAGCGTCCCGATCTCGATGCCGGGATGCCCGAGCAGCAGCCGCAGCAACTCACCGCCCGCATACCCGCTCGCTCCTGCCACTGCTGCCCGTACGGCCATGGATTCCTCCTCCTGGACAGCATGACTATACGCTCGACAGCACATCTATGCAATGGGTCCCCGGGCGTCCGGGGCCGGTCGGCCACCGGCCGCCGCGGTGCCTGTGGCCCCGGTTTGACTTCGAGCGCCCTCGAATACGTAGCGTGCCGGTCCATGGACACTCCTCAGCACAGGATCGGATCGGGATTCGGAGCCGGCAGCACCGCGGAGGAGGTGCTGCGCGGGATCGACCTCTCGGGGAAGCTCGCGGTCGTCACCGGCGGGTACTCGGGGCTCGGTCTCGAGACGACACGGGCACTGGCCGGTGCGGGTGCGCGCGTGGTGGTGCCCGCCCGCCGTCCCGGCAGCGCCCGGGACGCGCTCGCCGGCGTCGACGGGGTGGAGGTCGACGAGCTCGACCTCGCCGACCTCGCCGGTGTCCGGGCGTTCGCCAAGCGCTTCGCCGCCTCCGGCCGGAGCATCGACATCCTGATCAACAACGCGGCCGTCATGGCCTGCCCGGAGACCCGGGTGGGGCCCGGCTGGGAGGCGCAGTTCGCCACCAACCACCTCGGCCACTACGCACTCGTCAACCACCTCTGGCCGGTCCTCGCGCGGGGCGCCCGCGTCGTGTCGGTGTCGTCCGCCGGCCACCGGCGCTCGGCCATCCGCTGGGACGACGTGCACTTCAGGTCCGGGTACGACAAGTGGCAGGCCTACGGCCAGGCGAAGACGGCGAACGCGCTGTTCGCCGTGCACCTCGACGCACTCGCCGAGAACGCGGGCGTGCGGGCGTTCGCCGTGCACCCCGGCGGCATCCTCACCCCCTTGCAGCGCCATCTCCCGAAGGAGGAGATGGTCGGCCTCGGCTGGATCGACGAGGACGGCAACCTCGTCGACGAGTCGCTCAAGACGCCCCGGCAGGGCGCCGCGACCCAGGTCTGGGCTGCCACCTCACCGCGCCTGGCGGGCCGTGGCGGCGTGTACTGCGAGGACTGCGACATCGCGGAGCCGGCCGGCCCGGGCGAGTTCCGCGGCGGCGTGCGCGACTACGCCGTCGACCCCGAGCAGGCGGCCCGGCTGTGGGAGCTGTCGGCCGACCTCACGGGAGTGAACGCGTTCGCGGCCACCTCCTGACGCATCCCACGGACGGCACACCACCGGCCCGCGAACCGCCGCCGGGCCCCGCAGCACTCCGGGCGGCGGGCTGCGGTCGGCGGCGCCATGCCCCCGGTGCCCCGACCGCACGCCCCGGGATCCCGGCCGCGGGCCCCGTGGCTCCGCCCGCACGCCGCGTCCTACGGTGTGTACATGGACTCCTCGGACACCACGCCCCCGCAGCGGGCAGACACCGCCGGGCGGGCGGGGGCGGGCGGCGGGCAGCCACGGACGTACGGCGGGCACCGGTGACCGGGCGGGCCACCGCGCGGCCCTCCTGCGCCCTCGACACCGCGCTGTGGCTCGGCGGAGGTCCCGGCGCGGGCAAGACCACCGTCGCCCGGCTGCTGACGCGCCGGCACGGACTGCGCTGGTACAACGCCGACGCACGGACGTGGGCACACCGCGACCGCGCGGTGGCCGCCGGGCACCCGGCCGCTCTCCGCTTCGAACGGCTCGCCCCGGAGGCCCGCTGGGCGCTGCCCGAGGACGACCTCCTGGAGATGGCCCTCCACCACGACCGTGGGCCGATGATCGCCGACGATCTGCGGGCGCTGCCCCCTGATCCGCTCACCCTCGCCGAGGGGACCGCCGTCACCCCCGCGCTCGCGGGCACCGGCCACCGCTCCGTCTGGCTGCTGCCGGCACCGGAGGTGCAGCGGGCGCGCCTCGCGGAGCGGGACCTCGCCCCAGGGCCCGCGGCGCTGTACCGGCGGCTTGCCGAGGAGATCAGGGCGGAGGTGACGGCGTCGGGAGGGCGGATCGTGGAGGTCGACGGCCGCATGGGCGCCCTGGAGACCGCCGCCCGCGTCGAGGCGCTTTTCGGAGCGGCGCTCACCACGGGCCCGCGGGCCACCACGGCGGCCGGGCGCCGGACGCTCCTGCGCCAGGCCAACCGCGCCGTGGTCGACCAGTACACCGCCTACTTCGCCAGGAGCTGGAGCCGGGGCTCGGTCCGGGACGCCGTCCAGCCGTTCCTGTGCGAGTGCGGGCGGCAGGGCTGCGGTGCGGATGTGCCGCTGGCCGTGGCCGACTTCCCGCCGCCGCCCGACGATCCGGCGGGCGCCGCACCCGTGCTGGCGGACGGCCACCAGGTGGTGCACGGCGATGGCTGAGCCCGCGGGGCGGGGGCCCGGGGCGCGGCCCGCGCCCGGTGCCGTTGCAGTGCCCGATACGCTCGCGTACCTGACCGGCGCCTGGCACGTCGAGCGGACGGTACGGGACGCGGCGAGCGGCGCGGAGGGCCGGTTCACGGGGACCACGGTGTTCACACCGCTGCTCGCGGAGGGCACCGGGGGGCCGGGCGCACCCGGGTCAGGAGCGCCCGGCGGGCATGACGGGCACGGCGGCCCCGGGGAGCGCGGCGGCGGGCTGCTGAGCCGGGAGTCGGGCACCTTCGTCTGGCAGGGCACGGCGCGCCCCGCCACCCGGGTGCTGCGCTTCCTGCCGGGCGAGCGGCCCGGCACCGCACGCGTCGAGTTCTCCGACGGCCGCCCCTTCCACGACCTCGACCTCGGTGCGGGCCACCACGTCGCCCACCACCCCTGCGCGGCGGACGTCTACCGGGGCGAGTTCACGGTCACGGGTCCCGACCGGTGGCGCAGCGTGTGGTGGGTGGCGGGTCCGGCCAAGGACCAGCTCCTCGTCACCGACTACACCCGGCTGTCCGAGCCCCCCGGCACCCCCTGACGTCCGCCGCGCACAGCAGGACGCCCTCGCACGGCGCCGGTTCCCCCGCCGCGTCGCGATCCGTGCGGGTACGGCGCGGCCCGAGGCGCTGCTCCTTTCGGATGCCCCTCAGGGCGTCGGCGCCGGGACGGCGGCCCGCCGGCACGAAGATCTCGTGCGAAGACGTCGCACCGGCACGCCCCCCTCCCACGCCGCCCGCCGCGGCCGGGCGACCCGACGGAAGGACACCCCCCATGCGTCTGCGCAGCACCCTGACCGCCGCCGTGGGCTCGCTCGCACTCGTCCTCGCCCTGCCCGCCGCCGCGCACGCGGCGTCCGGGAGCTTCTCGTACGTGTACGGGAGCGGGGCGGGCGAGTACCTCAGCGCTCTGGTCGACCCGCCGAGCCGGCAGTGCCTCGCCATCCCGGTGCCGGGCCCGTCCGCCGCCCGCTCCCCGCGCAACACCACCGACGCCACCGCCACCGTCTACACCGGGGCGGGCTGCACCGGCGCGTCCTACGTCCTGCGGGCCTACGACGGCCAGGGTTCGCCGCTGGTGGGGGTGCGCTCGGTGATGTTCTCCTGACCCCCTCCGGGCACCCGGCGGGCCCCGCGCCGGGTGCCCGGCGCCCTTCCCCTCAGCCCGGCGCCCCGTCCCAGGCCCGGCGCAGCCGCCGCACCCCCTCCGTGATCTCGGCCAGGCCCGCCACTCCCGCGAAGCTCAGCCGCACGTACGAGGCGGGGGGCTCGGCGCAGAAGTAGAGCCGGCCCGGTGCCACCGCCACCCCGGCACGGAGTGCGGCCGCCGCCCACGCCGACTCGTCCGCGCCGTCCGGCAGCCGCAGCCACAGGTGGTAGCCGCCTGCGGGCACGTGCGGCAGGGCCAGTTCGGGCAGCCGCGTCCGCAGCTCGGCGGTCATGGCGTCCCGCCGCGTCCGCAACTGTGCCGCGAGGCCCCGCAGGTGCCGTGCCCAGGCGGGTGCGCCGACGAGTTCGAGCGCCGCCTCCTGGAGCGGGCGCGGCACGAAGAAGTTGTCCACCACCTGGATCGCGCGCAGCCTGTCGAGCACGGGCCCGCGGGCCGCCACCGCGCACACCCGGAAACTGGGCGAGGTGGCCTTGGTGAGCGAGCACACGTGCACCACCACACCGTCCGGGTCCTCACTGGCCAGCGGCCTGGGCAGCGGACCGGCGTCCGAGTGGACCAGCCGCCGCACGAAGTCGTCCTCGACGACGAAGGCACCCGCCTCACGGGCGATCCGCAGCACCTCGGCGCGCCGGCCGGCGGCGAGCACCGCACCCGTGGGGTTCTGGAAGAGCGGCTGGCAGACGAACAGCCGCGCGCCGGTCACCCGGAACGCCTCGGCGAGCAGCGGCGGCCGCACCCCGTCCGTGTCGATCGGGACCGGCACCGGCCGCAGTCCGGCGGCCCGGGCGATGGCGAGCATGCCGGGGTAGGTGGGCGACTCGACCAGCACGGGCGCGCCGGGGGGTGCGAGTGCCCGCAGCACGGTGGTCAGCGCGGACTGCCCGCCGGCGGTGACCAGGATGTCGGCGGCGGTGATCGCGCCGCCGATGTTTCGCGCGAACCACTCCCTGAGTCCGGTCAGACCCTCCACCGGGGGCCTGCCCCAGGCCCCCGGGCGGCGGCCGGCCCTGGCCAGCGCCTCGGCCATGGCCCGCTCGGGGCGCAGCGACTCGTGCAGGTAGCCGTTGGTGAACTCGATGACCGCGGAGGGCGGGGCGGCGAGGGTGGCGAGGACGGCAGAGGCGTCCACGGTGCGCGGTACCGCCTCGGCGGACGCGTCCGCGCTCAGTGCCACCTCCTGCCAGGAGGTGTCGCCCGCGGGCGGCGGCGCCGCCGGGGCCCCCGCGCGGAACGCTCCCGCACCGGGCCTGGTCACCACCAGACCTTCGGCGGCCAGGTGCGCCAGTGCCCGTGAGACGGTGACAGGGCTGACCCGGAAGCGCTCGACAAGGGACCGACTCGACGGGAGCTTTTCTCCCGGTGAGTAGCGGTTGAGCTCGGCGCGCAGGGTTTCGGCCAGTTCTCCCGCGCTGCTACGCTCTTCCATGAGAGCCAACGATAGCGCTACCGAAGAGGCCTCGATAGCGGTGGGCTCCGCAGCCCCACATCTTGGCCGCGGAGTACCCAAGGCGCCCGGTGCCCCTTGCGACGCACCCGGCCCCGCTTCCCCGCCCGCCGCCCTCGCCGCTCGGCACACCGGGGCGCGCGCCGGCACCGTGCTTGCCGTGCTCGGAGTGGTCTCCTTCTCTCTCACCTTCCCCGCAACCGCCTGGGGCCTGGCGGGGTTCGGGCCCTGGTCGCTGGTGGCGGTGCGCACCACGCTCGCCGGTCTGCTCGCGGGCGGTTGCCTGATCGTCCGGCGGGCGGCACCGCCGGGGCGCCGGCAGTGGGCCTCGCTCGCGGTGGTGGCGGGCGGTGTGGTGATCGGCTTCCCGACCCTGTCGACGCTGGCACTGCGCACCTCCAGCACGTCCCATGCGGCGGTGGTCGTCGGTCTCCTGCCGCTCACCACCGCACTGTGCTCCGCGCTGCGCACCGGAGTGCGGCCGTCGCGCACGTTCTGGGGCGCCGCACTGGCGGGAGCGGCCGTGGTGATCGCCTTCACCGTGCAGCAGAGCGGCGGCGCACTGAGCAGGGCGGACCTGTACCTCTTCGGCGCGCTGCTGGTCTGTGCGGCGGGCTACACCGAGGGCGGGCGGCTGGCCCGGGTGATGCCGGGCTGGCAGGTCATCGGCTGGGCACTGGTGCTCTGCCTGCCGTTCTCGGCGGCCGGCGCGTGTCTTGCGCTGGCCCATGAGCCGGTGGCCCTGACGGTGCACAGCGTCGCGGGCGTGCTCTGGGTGGCGGCCGGGTCGCAGTTCCTCGGTCTGGTGGTGTGGTACCGGGGCATGGCCGCGATCGGGATCCCCCGGGCAAGTCAGCTCCAGCTCGCGCAACCGCTGCTCACGCTCGTCTGGTCGGTGCTCCTGCTCGGCGAGCGGCTGACCGTGCTCGCCCCACTGGCCGCCGTCGCCGTGCTGGTGTGCATCGCGGTGACGCAGCGCTCCCGCGGGTGACGGGCATTCGGGCAGACGGGTGAACGGGCAGGCGGACCGGACGGGGCAGAGGGGGCAGAGGCGACGACGGGGACCGGAGCCGCGGGAGGCGACAGGGGCCACCGCCGCGGACAGGGACCGCGGGCGGCGGTGGGCCCGCCCCGCCGAGGGTCCGGTGGCCGCCGCGCTCGACGGCCCGGGGCCGTTTCGCGTGGCGCCCGGATCGCCGCCGACCACGAACCGGTCGTAAAATTGCAGACGCGGACAGACCACGGAACGCTGGCCCCGGACGGGACCCGCACCGGCCATCCCGGGGCGGCCCCCACCGGGCGTGACGAGGAGGTCACTCCGATGCAGGCAACCAAGGGCGACCGGCTGCTGGTGCACGGCAGGGTCGTCGGACAGGTGGACAAGGTCGCACAGATCGTCGAAGTCCTCGGCACCGACGGCAATCCCCCGTACCGCGTGCGCTTCGAGGACGGGCACGAGGCCGTGATGTCACCGGGCCCCGACTCGGTCGTCCGGCACGAGGAGAGCGCGCGGTAGCGCGCGCCCACCGCGCCCGGTCCCCACACCCCCGCCCCACCGCAGATTCACAGATCCGCCCCCTCCGTCCGACCGGGTCGGCACGTCCGACCCGGTCGGCGGACGGTGCGGCCGTGCGGAGTACCGTGCAGCCCGAGGCGGGCCCCGCGGACGTACCGGCGCGGCCGCCGGAGTCGAGGATCACGAAAGGGACGAAGTGACGGACACCCTGACCGACATCGCACGCGTCGGTGTGGTCGGCTGCGGCCAGATGGGAGCGGGCATCGCGGAGGTGTGTGCCCGTGCCGGCCTCCAGGTCATGGTCGCGGAGACCACCGGCGAGGCCCTGGAGATCGGCCGCACCCGGCTGCACAACTCACTCTCCCGGGCGGCCGAGCGCGGCAAGATCAGCGAGGCGGACCGGGAGGCCGCGCAGGAACGGCTGAGCTTCACCACCGACCTCGGCGAGTTCGCCGACCGCGATCTGGTCATCGAGGCCGTCGTGGAGAACGAGCAGGTCAAGACCGAGATCTTCCAGGTGCTCGATCAGGTGGTGACCCGGCGGGACGCCATCCTCGCGTCCAACACCTCCTCGATCCCGCTGGTCAGGCTGGCCGTCGCCACCACCCGCCCGGACCTCGTCATCGGCATCCACTTCTTCAACCCGGCCCCGGTGCAGCAACTGGTCGAGCTGATCCCGGCGCTGACCACCTCCGAGGGCACCATCAGCCGGGCGCTGGCCCTGGTGGAGAAGGCGCTGGGCAAGCATGCGATCCGGGCCCAGGACCGCTCGGGCTTCGTCGTCAACGCCCTGCTCATCCCGTACCTGCTCGCCGCCGTCAGGATGTTCGAGTCGGGCATCGCCAGCCGCGAGGACATCGACGACGGCATGGTGCTGGGCTGCGCCCACCCCATGGGACCGCTGCGGCTCGCGGACCTGATCGGCCTGGACACCGTCGTCTCGGTGGCCACGTCGATGTACGAGGAGTACAAGGAGCCGCTGTACGCCGCTCCCCCGCTGCTGCAACGGATGGTCGACGCCGGCCGGCTCGGGCGCAAGACCGGCTCGGGCTTCTACGTCTACGCCTGAGGTCACCGGCAGCAATCCCGGAACGCATCACTCCGTGTAGCCGTGTTCGTGCCCGGTACCCCTGGGAGTACCGGGCACACTACTTTCACACGCCGTGTGCGCCACTAACACACACCCGACAGCCGCACACTCTTTCGCCGCGCCCACCAGGCCGATTGACTTTCCGTATGTACACAAGGGGATGTGACACCTATGGAAAGGAGCGGACTCCGTGACCCCCGACCCCGAGCATCCCGTGGTCCTGGAGGACCTCGCAGAGTTACGCAGACGGCTGGATGTGGGCCTCACCCGTATGGAAGGCCATATGGCGTTGCTCACCCAGCGCGACGAACAGAGTGCCAAGGAACAGGACGACCTGAACGCGCGGGTGGCCGCTCTCGAGCACACCCGCTGGCCACTGCCCGCCGTCGCGGCGCTGACCGCGGTGGGGACGCTGGTCGTGGCGCTCTGGCAGTTGCTCGGCCCCTAGGCCGCCGCTGATCCGGGGATCAGGAGGGATGCGGTAAGGCGTCCTGCCCCAGCCTGAGATGGTGCAGCAGGAGCAGGGCCGCCGCCATGTTGGCGGCCGGGACCTCACCGCGGGCCACCATGTCGGGGACGAGTTTGAGGGGGACCCACTCGCGGCGGTCCGACTCGAAGTCGTCCACCGGGTGGCCGATGCAGACCGCGGTGTCGGACCAGTAGATGTGGTGCCTGGCGTCGGACAGGCCGTTGGACGGCTCCACGGTCATCAGGTGCCGCAGCGGTCCCGGCCGCCAGCCGGTCTCCTCCTCCAGCTCGCGCGCCGCGGCGCGGGCGACGTCCTCGCCGTCCTCGACCACTCCGGCGGGCAGCTCCCAGCCCCAACTGTCGGTGATGAAACGGTGCCGCCACAGCAGCAGGACCTCGTTGGCCTCGTTGACGACCGTGGCGACCGCGACCGGCCGCAGCCGGATGAGGAAGTGGTCCAGATGCTTCCCGTCGGGCAGCTCCACATCCGCAAGGTTGACGTCGAACCAGCGGTTCGCATAGACGGTTTGTTCGCTTTGTTTTCTCCACTGCACGGTTCTGCCACCTTCCGATCGGGTAGATGGCAATATCGCAGCAGTGGTGTGCTCAGAGGGGGACGCGCAGCGCGCCGTCGATGAGCTCCGCCGCCTCCGAGGTGCCCGCACCACCGCTGCGGACGAGATGCTCGCGTACCGCCCGCAGCCGGTCGCGCAGCCGCTGCGACTCCATGCCGCGCGCCTGTTCCGCCATCTGTACGGCCGTGGCCACCGCCTGGTCGGCGTTGCCCTGGCGCAGTTCGATCTGGCTGAGGATGGCGAGCCTGTGCACCCTGCCGCGGTCGTGCGCCGGACTGCCGACCGCGGCGGCGGCGTGCTCCTGCGCGGCCGCGAGGTCACCGAGGCTCAGCAGTGCCTCCGCCACCTGGACGTTGACCAGGCCCGGCTGGACGTAGCCGGTCTCGTCCGGCTCGTGGCCGCGCCGGATCCGGTCGGCCGCGACCTCCGCGCGGCGGATGCACGACAGCGCGCTGCTGCCGTCGCCGAGGTGCGCGTAGGCCTTGGCCTGCATCGCGTACAGGTCGGAGGCCAGGGCGGGGGTGATGTGCCGGCCCGCGGCGCGCAGCGCGGCCTCCGCGAAGGCGACGGCCTGCCGGTACTCCCGTATGAACAGCGACTGGTTGACCAGCAGCGCGATCACATAGGCACCGAGTCCGCGGTCGCCGCTGGCCTTGGCGAGCCGCAGCGCCTGGTGGAAGTAGCGCTGCGCGAGGCCGTGTGCGTCGGAGTCGTAGGCGCAGATGCCCGCGATGGCGACCAGGCCGCCGGTGGCACGGTGCAGTTGGCGCCCGGTGGGGTCGGTGTAGCTGCCGCGCAGCAGCGGCGCGGCCTCCGCGTTGAGGAAGCCGACGATGCGCAGGCGCGTCGCCACGCCGCCCGCCTTGCGGTACATCTGCTCGTAGTGGGAGCGGGCGGCGCGCAGTACGCCGATGTCGCTCATGCTCACCCGGTGCCGCCCGCCGCGGGACACGTCGACGTCCTCCGGCGGGTTCTCCCACTCCCAGACGGGCATCACCGCGGGCGTGCCGGTGACGGCGGGGGCGCCGAGGAGGTGCGGGCGCTGCTGCTCGTCGGAGCGCCACAGGGCCGTGGCCCGCTCGACGAAGCCGGAGAGCGAGGTGGCGCCGGGCGGCGCGGGCCTGCCGGGCACGCCGAGGCCTATGTCGTCCAGGGTGACGGGCCGGTGCAACCGGGCTGCGAGCACCTCGCAGATCAGATCGGGCACCTGTCCGCGCGGCCGCTGGCCCTTGAGCCAGCGTGCCACCGCGGTGTGTTCGTATCTGAGCGCCAGACCGCGGGCTTTGCCGGCCTGGTTGACGTGGGCCGCCAGGCCCGCGTGCGAGATGCCCGCTTCGTCGAGGATCGCGTCGAGCAGGGTGTTGGGCTGCATCGTACCCTCCGAAGGCGCGCTGCGGACAGGACGGCTGGGGCGAGCGGTCGGTCGGCGGCACACGACTGTCTGCTGCGGCGTCATCCGACGGGCCCGCGGTGCGCGGCGGCCGCTTGCGCAGCCGTACCCCCCGCAGGCTATCGCGCTGCCCGCGCAGGAGAGCTTTCCCTTCACACGGGGTGTGAACCGGATACCGCGCTCCGGCCGCCGCACACGGTACGCGGGCGGGCCCCGGAGCTGAACGGGTGAGGGGCGGATCCGCCGGAGCGGATCCGCCCCTCACAAGGGGTGCGCGCTCGGCTCACGCCCCGCGCAGCACCGCCCCGACGCGCTCGGCGGCCAACGCGACGGCCGCGTCCCGGGCGGCGCTCGCCTCCTCGACGGTCAGGGTGCGGTCCGCGGCGCGGAACCGCAGGGCGTACGCGAGGGACTTGCGGCCCGCGCCGATCTGCTCACCGGTGAACACGTCGAACAGTCGCAGGGACTCAAGCAGTTCACCCGCACCCTCGCGCAGCGCGGCCTCGACGTCCGCGGCCGGCACCGCGGAGTCGACGACGAGGGCGACATCCTGGGTGGCGACCGGGAAGGTGGAGATCGACGGTGCCTGCACCACACCCCGGCCGGCCTCCTGGAGCCGGTCGAGGTCCAGCTCCATCGCGCAGGTGCGGGCCGGCAGTCCGAGCGCCTTGACGACGCCGGGGTGCAGCTCGCCGGCGTGCCCGATGACCTGCACGCCGCCGTCGCCGCCGGCCGGCCGCACGGCGAGCTCGGCGCACCGGCCCGGGTGCCAGGGGCCGTAGCGGCCCGCCCGCACGATCAGCTCCGCGCCGATCTCCCGGGCGATGATCCGGGCCGCCTCTACGGCGTCGGCCCATTCCGCGGGCCGGTCCGTGCCCCACCAGCCGGCCCGTTCACGTGCGCCGGCGAGGACGACGGCGGCGTGCCGGGGCTGGACGGGCAGCGCCTCGGTCAGGGTGACGATCTCCTCGTCACTGGGCCGCCGGTCGACGGGGAGCCGCGCGGCGACCCGGAGGTGCTCACGGGGCTGGAAGACCAGACCGGTCTCGAAGAGCGCCAGGTCGTGGCTGCCGCGGCCGTCGTTGCGGCGCAGCGCGCCCAGCAGTCCGGGCAGCAGCGTCGTGCGCAGCGCCGGCTCCTCGTCGGAGAGCGGGTTGACGAGGGTGACGACACGGCGGGCCGGGTCGTCCTCTTCGAGGTTGAGCTGGTCGAAGACCGACTCGCTGACGAACGGGTAGTTCGGCGCCTCCACGTACCCTGCGCCGGCCAGCGCCCGGCCGACCCGGCGGTGCATCCGCTGCCGGTCGGTCAGTCCGCGGCCGGCGGGGGGCCTGGGCAGGGTGGAGGGGAGGTTCTCGTAGCCCTCCAGTCGGATGACCTCCTCGGCGAGGTCGTTCGGGTCGGTCAGGTCGGGGCGCCAGGACGGCACCGTGACGACCAGCTCGTCCTGCCCGATGACGTCGCAGCCGATCTCCTGGAGGCGGCGGACGACCGTCTCACGGCCGTAGGCGAGGCCCGCGACCCGGTCGGGGTGGTCGGCCGGGATGGTGATGGTGCCCGGTGCCCGGGGCGCGACGACCTCGGTGACGCCGGGGTCCGCGGTGCCGCCCGCGAGCAGCACCAGCAGGTCGACGGTGCGCTGGGCGGCGGCGGAGGCGGCCCCCGGGTCGACACCTCGCTCGAAGCGCCGGGACGCCTCGGAGGAGAGCTTGTGCCGGCGGGCGGTGCGGGCGATGGAGACCGGCGCGAAGTGCGCGGCCTCGATGACGACGTCCGTGCTGCCCGCGATCTCCCCGGTCTCGGGGTCGGCGGTGGCGTCCGCGATCTCGGTGTGCGCGCCGCCCATGACGCCGGCGAGCCCGATGGGGCCCCGGTCGTCGGTGATCACCAGGTCCTCGGGGTCGAGCACCCTCTCGACGTCGTCGAGCGTGGTGAGCTTCTCGCCGGGCCGCGCGCGCCGCACGCCGATGGGGCCCTCGACACGGTGCCTGTCGTAGGCGTGCAGGGGCTGGCCGAGTTCCAGCATGACGTAGTTGGTGACGTCCACGGCGAGGGAGATCGCGCGCATGCCGGCCTTCTGCAGGCGGCGCTGGAGCCAGATCGGGGAGCGCGCCTCCGGGTTCAGGCCGGTGACGGTGCGGGCGGTGAAGCGGTCGCAGCCGTCCAGGTCGGCGACCTGGACGGGGTAGCCGGCGGTGTTCGCCGCGGGGACGTCGAGCAGGGCCGGGTCGCGCAGCGCCACGCCGTAGGCGATGGCGGCCTCGCGGGCCACGCCGCGCAGCGAGAGGCAGTAGCCGCGGTCGGGCGTGACGGCGATGTCGAGGACCTCGTCGACCAGTTCGAGCAGTTCGATGGCATCGGTGCCCACCTCGTGCTCCGGCGGCAGGACGAGGATGCCGTGCGCGCCGTCGTCGCCGATGCCCAGCTCGTTGCTGGAGCAGATCATGCCGCGGGACATCCGGCCGTACGTCTTGCGCTCGGCGATCTCGAACCCGCCGGGCAGTACGGCCCCGGGCAGGGAGACGACGACCTTGTCGCCGACGGAGAAGTTGGTGGCACCGCAGACGATCTCCTGCGGCTCGCCCGTGCCTGCCCCGGAGCCGAATGCCTGGGCGGTGCCCCCGGCGGCGCCGACGTCGACGGTGCAGTACCGGATCGGCTTCTTGAAGCCCGTCAGCTCCTCGATGGTCAGTACCTTGCCGACCACCAGCGGGCCCTTGATGTCGGCGCCGAGGTGCTCGACGGTCTCCACCTCTAGACCGGCCGAGACCAGCTTGGCCTGCACGTCGCGGCCGGTCTCGGTGGCCGGCAGGTCGACGTACTCCCGCAGCCAGGAAAGCGGGACCCGCATCAGATCTCCATCCCGAACGGCCGGGTGAACCGGACGTCACCCTCGACCATGTCTCGCATGTCCTCGATGTTGTGGCGGAACATCAGCATCCGCTCGATGCCGAACCCGAAGGCGAATCCGCTGTACCTCCCGGGGTCGACACCGCAGGCGACCAGCACCCGCGGGTTGACCATGCCGCAGCCGCCGAGCTCGATCCAGCCCTCGCTGGCGCACGTCCGGCAGGGCCGGTCCGGGTTGCCGACGGACGCGCCCTTGCAGACGTAGCAGAGCATGTCCATCTCGGCGGACGGCTCGGTGAAGGGGAAGTAGTTGGGCCGCAGCCTGGTCTTCATGCCGGCGCCGAAGAGCGACTGCACCATGTGGTCCAGCGTGCCCTTCAGATCGGCCATGGTCAGGCCCTCGTCGACCGCGAGCAGCTCGATCTGGTGGAAGACCGGGGTGTGCGTGGCGTCCAGCTCGTCCGTGCGGTAGACGCGGCCCGGGCAGACGACGTAGACGGGCAGCTCACGGCCGAGCAGGGCGCGGGCCTGCACCGGGGAGGTGTGGGTGCGCAGCACCACACCGGACGCCGACTCGTCGTCGCCCGCGCCCTGCGGACCGCGGACGAAGAAGGTGTCCTGCATCTGCCGGGCCGGGTGGTCGGGGGTGAAGTTGAGCGCGTCGAAGTTGAACCACTCGGCCTCCGCCTCGGGGCCCTCGGCGATCTCGTACCCCATGGCGACGAAGACGTCGGCGACCCGCTCCATGAACGTGGTCAGCGGGTGGCGCGCCCCCGAGGGGGTGCGGTCGTAGGGCAGCGTGACGTCCACGGCCTCCTCGACCAGCACCCGGGCGTCCCGCTCGGCCTCCAGCTCGCCCTGCCGGGCGGCCAGGGCGCGGCCCACGGCGGCTCGGGCCTGGCCGACGCGCTTGCCGGCGTCGGCCTTGGCCTGCGGGGGCAGGGCGCCGATCTCGCGGTTGGCGAGCGCCAGCGGGGAGCTGCCGCCGGTGTGGGCGGTCTTGGCCTCCTGGAGCTGCTGGAGGTCGGCGGCGGCCGCGAAGGCGGCGAGCGCCTCGTCCCGCATGCGCTCGATCTCTTCCGGTTTCAGTGCCTCGACCTCGACAGGGTCGTACGACTTATTGGGTGCCGACATATCTTCCCGTGCTTCCGGTTGGCTGGCTGATGGTCCCCGGTGTCCCCGGCGCCGTCCCTGCGTCCCGCAGGGCGTCCCGTCGGTGCGGGGCCGTGCCGGCCCGGTGTGGGTGACGGGGGACGCAAAGGTGCCAGTGGCCGAGTCTAACGGGGTGGCCGTGGGCGGCGGCGCCCGCGGGCGCTCCGGGCTCAGAAGGCCGGGGCGCTCACGGGCAGGGTGAATCGGAACTGCGCGCCGCCGCCGGGGGCCCGGCCGACGGTGATAACCCCACCGTGCGCCTCGACGATGCCCTTGACGATGTAGAGGCCCAGGCCGGTGCCGCCGCGCTTGCTGCCCCGCCAGAAGCGGGTGAAGACGCGCTTCATGGACTCCTCCGGGATGCCGGGGCCTTCGTCGCTGACGGTGACCGTGGTGCCACCGCCCCGCTCGCGGGACGCGTCGGCGGGCTCGACGTCGATGGTGACGGTTCCCTCGCCGTGCCGCACGGCATTTTCCAGCAGGTTGCTCAGCACCTGGTCGATCTTGTCCGGATCGGCCCACAGGGCGGGCAGCGGGTGGCGGATCCGCACCAGGAAGCGGTCGGCGGGCCGGCCGGCGGCGACGTGCGCCTGGATGTGCCGGCCGACGGCGGCGCCGATGTCGACGGGCTGGCGGCGTACCTCAAGACGGCCGGAGTCGATGCGGGAGATGTCCAGCAGCTCGGCGATCAGCCGGGTGACGCGGTTGGCGTCGGCGTCCACGGTCTCCAGCATCAGCCGCTTCTGGTCGTCGGTGAACCTCTCCCACTTCGCGAGCAGTGTGGCGGTGAAGCCCTTCACCGAGGTCAGCGGGGAGCGCAGTTCGTGGGCGACGGTGGCGATCAGCTCGGCGTGGCTGCGTTCCGTACGGCGGCGGGCCTCCGTGTCGCGCAGCGAGACGATCACACGCTGTACGGGGCCCTTGGGCCTCGCCCGCACGTAGCGGGCGGCGACGAGCACCTCGCGGCCACCGGGCAGCAGGAGGTTGCGCTCGGGCTGGCCGACCCGGATGGCGAGGCCGCCGTAGGGGTCGGTCAACTGCCACCAGCGACGGCCTTCCAGGTCCTCCAGGGGCAGCGCGCGCTCCAGGGGGGCGCCGAGCGCGTCGGTGGCGCGGACCGCGGTGATCCTGGCGGCGGCGGCGTTGAAGCAGACCACCGAACCGCTCTCGTCGGCGATCACCAGCCCGTCGGGCAGCTCGTCCGGGTCGAGGACGAGCTGGTTGGTGCCTGCGTACCCGGGCAGCGGCGGTCGTGCCGCCCCGAGTGCCTGGCGTGGCCTGCTGGTGCCGACACCCATCCCCGTATCCCATCTCCCTAGTCGGCGCGGTGGGCCCCTGAGCCCGCCACCCTACTAGTCCCCGGTGACGCTGCGGCACCCTCCCGGCGCACGCTGTGCACGCGCGGAGGCGTAGAGGCAGACGGCGGCGGCCGTGGCGAGGTTGAGGCTCTCGGCCTTGCCGTGGATGGGAACGCGCACCACCGCGTCGGCCAGCGCCCTGGTCTCCTCGGGAAGTCCCCAGGCCTCGTTCCCGAACACCCAGGCGGTGGGTGAGCCCATGGTGCCGCGGTCGAGTTCGGTGTCGAGGTCGTGGCGTCCGCCGCCGTCCGCGGCGAGTACGCGTACGCCCGCCTCCCTGAGCCCGCGCACGGCCTGCTCGACGGGGACTCCGACGGCGAAGGGCAGGTGGAAGACGGAGCCGACGGACGCCCGTACCGCCTTGGGGTTGTAGACGTCGACCGAGGCGTCGGTGAGGACGACCGCGTCGGCGCCCGCGGCGTCGGCGCAGCGCAGGACGGTACCGGCGTTGCCCGGGTCGCGGACGTGGGCGAGGACGGCGACGAGCCGGGGGCGGGCTGCGAGGACGGTCTCCAGGGGGGAGTCGAGGAACCGGCAGACGCCGACGAGCCCCTGGGGGGTGACGGTGGTGGAGATGTCGGCGATCACCGCCTCGTCGGCGAGGTGCACCCGGGCGCCCCCGGCGCGGGCCTCGGCGACGACGTCGGCGTACCGTTCGGCCGCCTCGACGGTCGCGAAGAGCTCGACGAGCACGGGAGCGTCCTCGCCGGTCGGGTCCCGGTGGGTGGCGGCCTCGCGAACGGCCTGCGGCCCCTCTGCGAGGAACCGCCGCTCCTTGCTCCGGGCGCTGCGCTTCTCCAGCCGCCTTGCCGCGGCCACCCGCGCGGAACGAGGGGAGATCAGCCGGGACGCGGCGGGCATGGGCCACCTTCGGTGCGAGGACGAACACAGCGAACAACAGCGAACAACAGCGAACAGCAAGGCACGACAGCGAACGACGAACCACGAACGGTGATGGGCCGTGCCGAGGAGGACGGGCGGGGCTCGTGGGGCCGGTCCCATACAAGCGGACCCGTAGGCCAGAAGCCCACGGGTCCGGGATGCGTCGGCTAGCGCCGAGGCGGGGTGGTCACGCCGCCTTGGGGGCGTTCACATCGCTCGGCAGCGCCTTCTGCGCGGCCTCGACGAGTGCGGCGAACGCCGGGGCGTCGTTGACGGCGAGATCGGCGAGGATCTTGCGGTCCACCTCGATGTTCGCGGCCTTCAGCCCCTGGATGAAGCGGTTGTACGTCATGCCGTTGGCGCGGGCCGCGGCGTTGATCCGCTGGATCCAGAGCTGCCGGAAGTCGCCCTTGCGCTTCTTGCGGTCGTTGTAGTTGTAGACGAGGGAGTGGGTGACCTGCTCCTTCGCCTTGCGGTAGAGGCGAGAGCGCTGGCCGCGGTAGCCGCTGGCCTGCTCAAGGATCGCCCGGCGCTTCTTGTGGGCGTTGACTGCCCGCTTGACGCGTGCCACTTGTTAACTCCTTGTAGCGGGGCCGGTTGCTGTCCTTCACTCACCGGCCCGGAATCGGCTGGGTCCCGGTCCTGATGCCGCGCGGCCCCTCGGGGGCCGCGGCGTCACTTGCCGAGAAGCTTCTTGATCTTCTTGGCGTCGGCCGGGGCCATCTCGGCGTTGCCGGTCAGGCGCCGAGTCAGACGGGACGACTTGTGCTCAAGCAGGTGGCGCTTGCCGGCGCGCTCGCGGAGCACCTTGCCGGAGCCGGTGACCTTGAAGCGCTTGCTGGCACCGCTGTGCGTCTTGTTCTTCGGCATGGCGCCGTACTCTCCTCGTCGTGTGGCGCTCCGATGCCCGGTCCACCGGGCCGGGCATACGAGAGCGTCGGATCTGTCGGTTGTCGTCCCAGGAGTCGCCCCACCGCGTTCAAGGGCGTGGGAGACATACGGGGGGTCAGGCCTCGGCGGGGGCCTCGGCAGGGGCCTCGTCGGCGGAGTTCTGCGAGCGGCCCGGGTGGGCCTTCGCGTCTGCCTTACGGGCCGCCTGGGCCTCGCGGGCCTCGGCCATCGCCTCGGTCTTCTTCTTGTGCGGACCGAGAACCATGATCATGTTCCGGCCGTCCTGCTTCGGATTCGACTCGACGAAGCCGAGTTCCTGGACGTCCTCCGCGAGCCGCTGCAGCAGCCGGTAGCCGAGCTCCGGCCGGGACTGCTCGCGTCCACGGAACATGATCGTGATCTTGACCTTGTCGCCCTGCTTGAGGAACCGGACGACGTGACCCTTCTTGGTGTCGTAGTCGTGCGGGTCGATCTTCGGCCGGAGCTTCATCTCCTTGATGACCGTGTGCGCCTGGTTCTTGCGCGCCTCACGGGCCTTCATGGCCGACTCGTACTTGAACTTCCCGTAGTCCATGAGCTTGCAGACGGGCGGACGGGCGTTCGCCGCGACCTCGACCAGGTCGAGGTCGTACTCCTGCGCAAGCTCCAGGGCCTTGGCAAGCGGAACGATCCCGACCTGCTCGCCACTGGGACCGACAAGTCGCACCTCGGGAACGCGAATCCGGTCGTTGATGCGGGGCTCGGCGCTGATGGATCCTCCTCGGTAGCACCACGCGGCTTATCTGGCGGACAGCCGCGCAAACGTATGTGTGTCTTTATGACCTAACCGCGCCGAGCCATGAAAAATGCCCCGGACGATCGCATGCAGGGCTCCTGTCACTACCGGAGCACCGCCGCTGACCGCGGGGCGCGTCGGGCGGGCGTCGGGGACGCTGCCGCCTGACCGGTGACCCGCCGTCCAACGGACGGCCAGGTGGGAGATCGGAGCCTCCACTTGCGGGCCGGACACCTGGATCTACAGGCTCTGCAGGATGTGTCCAGCCGGTCGTCACACAAGGTTAGCACCTTCGGGCCCGTCCGGCTAACCGCGGGACCGGGGTTCCTTCACGGACCGGGCCACGCGGCGCCCGCCGGGGCACCCGGGGCCCCGCACCGCCACGGGGCCGGTCTCGGTGGTGACTGCGGGCAACCGGCGGGGCCTATGGTGTGGGGCCATGACTGACGCCACCCCTCCCCCGCAGGCCGCGGACGCACCCGACGGCGCCCCGGGAGCCCCCGACTTCGACACGATCACCCGCGACATCGCGGACGTACCCGCCGTGGAGGTGATCACCACGGTGGCGGTGCACCTGATGAGTGCCGCGGCGGTCGCCCTGGGACTCGCCGAGGGCGGCGAGCACCACAAGGACCTGGACGAGGCGCGCAAGCTGATCCACGCGCTGGCGGGCCTGGTCGACGCGGGCGGCCCCGAGATCAGCCCCTTCCACGCGGCTCCGCTGCGCGACGGCCTCAGGTCGCTCCAACTGGCGTTCCGCGAGGCGTCGGCCGCGCCGGACGAACCGGGGCAGGGCCCCGGGGAGAAGTACACGGGTCCGGTCTTCGGCTGAGCGGGGCCCTCGGGCCGCGCGCCGCCCGGCCGGGCCGGAGCCGAACCGGGGCGCGCGCCCGCCGGCCGCGGGCGGGACCGGGCCTGGCCGTGGCGGCGCGGGCCCGGCGCCTGCGCCGTTCCGGCCCGGGTGCGGCGGGCGCCGCTACCCCCGCACCCGCTCGTACAGCGGTTCTCCCGGCGGCCTGGCTCCGATCGGCAGGACCGCGAGGTCCAGGCCGTGCACCAGGCGGGCCCTGAGCGTCTCGTCGGCGGCCAGCCGCCGGGCGAGGGAGCCGAGTGCGCCCTGCGCGGCCGGTCCCTCGGCGGCTTCGAGCACGAGGACGAGGGTGCCGTCGGCACTGCCCGGGCCGAGGTGGGCCGTGGCGACCGCGGGCTCTGCGGCGACGGCGGTGCGCACGGCCGCGCGCACGGCGGGGTCGCGCAGCGGGTCCGCGGCGCTGCGGCCCTCCGCGAGGGCCCGCAGGGCGGGCCCGGCGAGCTGGTAGGTGACGGGTCCCGCCAGGTCGAGCAGGAGGGTGTCGGCCCGCTCGTGCACCGCGGCCTGCAGCGCCTGGCCGAGCCGTACGGCCACGGGGCGGGCGGCGGGATCCCAGCGGGCCAGCGCGGCGGTGGAGGTGAACGCGGGCAGTGCCGTACGGCCGCCGGCCTTCAGGGTGGGCACGGCCATGTCGCTGGTCTTCTCGCGGCGCAGTCCCGCGCCGCGTCCCGCCGGCTGATCCGCCCCGCTGCTGCCGGCGTCCCCCTCCTCGCCGGGCTGTTCGAGTTCGCCGAGCACGGCGACGACGGGGACGAGCAGCCGGGCGGTCCTGAGGGCGTCGAGCACCGGCTCCTCGGCGGTGCGGTCCTCGGCCCACGCGGCCAGCGCGGCGGCGAGGGCCGGGTCGGCCGAGCCGTCGTCGTCGGAGAAACCGGCGTCGGGGATGTTCTTCTTCGGCACGCCCCGACCCTATCCGGAGGCGCGGGCGGCACACGGGCCGGGGAGCGCCCCGCTGCGGCCCCGGGCGGTGCCGGGGAGCGGGTCAGGCGCGGTTGCGGCCGCGCCACAGCAGCACGGCCGCGACCAGCAGCAGCACACCGAGGCCCCCGGCGACCGGGGCCGCCCAGTCGAGTGCGCCGCCCTGGGCGGAGGGGTCGGGGCCCGGGCCGAAGTACTCCCCGCCGTAGGACGCCGCCCGCAGCCCGTCCGGCCCCAGCCTGCCGCCCTCGCGGATGGCCGCGGCCGGGTCGACGAGACCGTAGCCTCGCGAGTCGTCCCGGCCGCCGGCCGGCGACTGGCCGGCGGTGTCCTCCAGCAGCTTCTTGATCTGCGCCGGCGACAGGCCCGGGTGGGCGGCGCGCACCAGGGCGACGGCGCCGGAGACGAAGGCCGACGCGGCGCTGGTCCCCCAGCCCTTGTAGTAGTGGTGGTCGGGGTCGATGAGGACGACGTCGACGCCGGGGGCGCTGACCGTGGCGTACCAGCGGCGGGTGGAGAACCCGGCCCGGATGTCGTAGCGGTCCACGGCGGTGGCGGCGATCACCCCCGGGTAGGCGGCCGGGTAGGAGATGTGGTCGCCCTTCTCGCCGCCGTTGCCCGCGGAGGCGACGACGACGGCGCCCTTGTCCAGCGCGTACTGGACCGCGGCGTCCTCGGCGGCCTCCGGGTGGGCGGAGGCGGAGTCGTCGCCCAGCGAGAGGTTGATGACGTCGGCGCCGTGGTCCGCGGCCCAGCGGATGCCCTCGGCGAGGGCGCCGCCGCGGGTGTTGCGGGCCTTCTTGCGGGAGGGGTCGCCGTCCTCCAGGATCACCCGGACCGGGAGGATCTTCGCCTCGGGTGCGACGCCCACGACGCCGTCCGCGTCGTCGGGGCCGTGCCCGTGGCCCGCGATGATGCCGGCCATGGCGGTGCCGTGCCGGGCCCAGCTCCGGTCGCCGCGCCCGGCGCCGAATCCGATCATGTCCTTGCCCGCCAGCACGTTGCCGGCGAGGTCGGGGTGCTGGGCGTCGACACCGGTGTCCAGGACGGCGACCGTGACGCCCTTGCCCTTGGTGGTCGCCCATGCCTGGTCGACGTGCAGCACGTCGAGGCCCCACTCCTGGGCGCGGATGTCGTCGGCGTGCGTCGCGGTGGCGGGCAGCAGGACGAGCGAGGCGGCCAGCAGGACCGTCGCGGCGGCGCGCAGACGGCCGGTGCGCGGGTGCCGGGTGCGCAGGTGCCCGGTGCGGCGGTGTCCCGTGCGCGGGGCGGCGGGCCGGCGGGTCATGGGCGCTCCGTGTCGGTGCTGACGGATTTCCGCAGGCCGCGCTCGATCCGGTCGGCGAGGCCCTTCGCCTCGTGGCCGAGCCCCGCCTGCGCGGGGGCCGTGGTGGCGGAGGGCTGCATGGCGTCGGCGGCGGGCTGCGGGTCCTGCACGGGGCGGCCGTCGGCGAAGCCGGAGACGGCGTAGACGACCACGGGGGCCTCGGTGAGCACGGACACGGTCCACGAGGCACGCTGCGCATCGCCGAACCCGGCGGCGGCGGTGCCCTTCGCCGCGTACGGGCGCGGCATCAGGTCCGTGCGCCGGTCGAGGCCGTCGCTGGTGAAACGGTGCCGCAGGGCGCGCATCGCGGCGGCGTCGGCCTTGGTGAAGAGCAGTCCGACGGTGGTGACGTGGCTGCGGGTGGCGTCGGTGTACGTGGCGCGCAGCAGGCGCAGGCAGCCGACCGGGGCGAGCGCCTTGTACAGCAGCGGGTCGAAGGCGTGTGCGCAGCCGGAGTCGGGGGCGACGGCGGCCCTGGTCCAGGTGCGGTCGGCGCCGCCGGGCCCCGCGCCGTCGCCCTGCACGACCGGCGGGAAGAGCCGGTCCACCGGGGTGTCGTGCCACAGGTCGGCCGCGGCCGCGAAGGACTGTGCGGGGCCCGCGGCGGCGGAGCTGTCGCCGGTCAGCCAACTGCCGGTGACGGCGCCGCCGATCAGGCCGAGCCCGAGCACCACGCAGGCGGCCGCGGCCACCGCGCGCGGCGGCATCCGCAGCCCGTGGACGCGTATCGGCCGCAGGCGCGTGGTGCTGTCGTCGAAGGTCTCGGGCCGGGCGAAGAACACGAACGGCCGTCCCGCACCGGGCCCGGGTGTCAGGTCCACGGCCCCCACGGCCCGGCGCGCGGCCGCGGCACCGCGCGCCGCTTCGGCGGCCGCGTCCCGCGCCCTGCTCTCCGCCTCCCCCGCACCCGGCCCCTGCCGGGGCACCGCTCGGGCGCCGGTGGACCGGACGGTGGCGGTGGCGGGCGGGGCGGCGGGTTTCGGCGGGGCACCGGGCGGGACCGCGGTCGCGGCACCTCCCGTGCCGGCCGCCGGCCGGTCGCTTCCGCCGGCACGCGCGGGACCCGCGGGACCCGCGGGACCGGTGTGCACGGAGGCCGTGCGTACCGGGTCCGCGGGTGCCGGGTCCGCGGGTGCCGGGTCCGTACGCGGCGGGCCCGGACGCCGGACGTCGGGCGGCCCGGACTCCGGACGTCGGACGCCCGTGGTCCGTCCGCCGCCCGCGGTCGGTGCGGCGGAGGCGGGCCGGACCGGCCCTGCCGTGCGCGGCGGCGTCGCGGGCCGGGGCGGCAGGCCGGTGGCGGAGGGCGTCCCGGGCCGGGCGGGACCGGCCTGGCTGGGCAGGGCGCCGGGTCCGGCGGGCAGGTCGTGACGGGGCGGGGCGGCGGGTCCGGCGGGCGCGTTCGGAACGGAGGAGGCACCGGGCCGAGGGGGCGCGTCCCGCCGGGGCGGGGCGCCGGCCCGCGCGGGGCCCTCCGGGCCGGGCGAGGTCCCGGGCCGCGGGGGCTGCCCGGTCCGTGGCGGGGATTCGGGCCGCGGCGGCACCGCCGGGGGCCGGGGGCCGGGCGCGGCGCCCGCCGCCGTCGCCGACGTGTGCGGGGCGCCACCGGGCGGCTCGGACGTTCCGGCCGCACGCGTGACCGCAGGGGCGGGAACGGGGGCTGGGACCGCGGGAGGGGGAACGGGGGCCGCGGCCGGAGGGGCGTGAACGGCACCGGAGGGAGCCCTGGAGGGGGTCGCCCCTGCGACGGGCGCACCCGGTGCGGGGGCGGGCACGGTCGCCGGGCCGCCTTCGGAGGGCGCCGCGGGAGCGCCCGCGGCGGATGCCGCCGACGGCGCGGGCGGCGTGTCGGGGAGGCGGGCGGACGCCGGGGGCGGAGGTGGCTCGGCCGGTCCCGGGGGCGGCTGCGGCGGTCCCGGGGGCGGGTCCTGTGCGGGCGGGGCCGCGGGGCGCCGCGGATGGGCAGAGCGCTGCGCTTCCGTACTCATGCGCCCCCCGCTTCCTCGTACCGGCAGCAGCCCCGGTGTTCGCCGCCCTGGCGCGGAAACCCGGCGTACGCCGTTCGGAACACGGCCGTCCCTCCCCGCGTGCGCGTCACTTTACGGGCTGATGAGGGTGCGGCGAGAACCGGTCCGCAGGCCAGAGTTGATCTGTCCGTATCATCCCGTGCCCTCCCCGGATCCGGCCCAACCCCTCCGCAATCCCTCCCCGTCAACGGCCCGCCGGCAACCTCGTGCGCGCTGCGCCCCTATCCGCGGCCGACCCGCTCTGGCAGGCTGCGGTCATGACAGCCCCGTCTGCCGACCGCGCCCGGTACGACCGGGCCACCGCCCACCTCGACGCGCCGCTCGCCCTGGTGGACCTGGCCGCCTTCGACGCCAACGCGTCCGACCTCGTGCGGCGTGCGGGCGGCAAGCCGATCCGGGTGGCCAGCAAGTCCGTGCGCTGCCGTGCGCTGCTGGAGCGGGTGCTGGCGAGGGACGGGTTCCGCGGGATCATGGCCTTCACGCTGGCCGAGTCCCTCTGGCTGGCCAGGTCCGGCTTCGACGACGTCCTGCTCGCCTACCCCTCTGCGGACCGCCGCGGCTACGCCGAGCTGGCCGACGATCCGAAGCTCGCGGCGGCCGTCACCGTGATGATCGACGACCCCGCCCAGCTACGGCTGATCGACGGGGCGCGCGGGGGCGGCCGGGAGACCATCCGGGTCTGTCTGGAACTCGACACGTCGCTGCGCCTGTTCGGCGGCCGTGTCCGGGTGGGCGCCCGCCGCTCGCCGCTGCACTCGCCGGCGTCGCTCGCCGAGGTGGCCCGGTCGGTGGTGCGGCGGCCCGGGTTCCGGCTGGTGGGCGTGATGGGGTACGAGGGGCACGTGGCGGGCGTCGGCGACCGGGTGCAGGGGCGGCCCGTGCGGTCGCGTGCGGTGCGGATGATGCAGATGGCAGCGCGCAGGGAACTCGCGGCGCGCCGGGCGGCGGCCGTGCACGCCGTGCGCGCGGTGGCGCCCGACCTGGAGTTCGTGAACGGCGGCGGCACCGGCAGCGTCCAGCACACCGCCGCGGAGGACGCGGTCACGGAGATCGCCGCGGGGTCGGGGCTGTACGTTCCGCGGCTGTTCGACGACTACACCTCCTTCCGGGGCCGTCCGGCCGCCCTCTTCGCACTGCCGGTGGTCCGCAGGCCGGGCGTGGGGGTGGTGACGGTGCTGGGGGGCGGCTATCCGGCCTCCGGCGCGGCGGGACGCGACCGGCTGCCGGTGCCCCATCTGCCCCAGGGCCTCGCGTACGACCCGCAGGAGGGGCCCGGCGAGGTGCAGACGCCGCTGCTCGGCTCGGCGGCCGACGACCTGCTGATCGGCGACAAGGTGTGGTTCCGGCACGCCAAGGCGGGCGAGCTGTGCGAGCGGTTCGACGTGCTGCACCTGGTCGAGGGCGACCGGGTGACGGGCACGGTGCCCACCTACCGGGGCGAGGGACACGCCTTCCTCTGACACGATGCCCGGGCCGGCCGGCGCGTGCGGCCCGCGTTCCGCCGCGCGGGGCCGGCCCCGCCCCGGGGCCGGTACCCGTCCCCCGCCGGTCACCGCGGTCAGCGCGAGGGGCCCAGGCCGCTGCCGGCCCCGCCGCCCGCCGCAGCGTCGTCCACCGACCGGATGCCCTTGGTGATCCTGTCCATGTCGGAGAGCGGCGGCCCCCCGGGACCGGCGTCGAAGGCGAACCGCACGCAGACCAGCGACTCGGTCCCGACGCTGGACGGGAAGACCAGCGATTCGACGTATCCACCGGGCCCGCTCCCGGTCCGCACCCGCCAGCGCACCATGTATCCGGCGCGCCCGGCGACCGCGACCGCGCCCTCCTTGAGCTCCTGGTGGCCGGTGATGCCGTCGAACGGGCGGTTGTCCAGTGCGTCGCGGTCGTAGAAGTGGTCGGCGGCATCGGAGATGTCGGCCTTCGCCACCGCCTTCGGTGACGTCTCGTCGTTGCCGGTGACGGTGCTGGAGCCGACCTTGCCGTGGCGGCACAGACCGGGGTCCCCGGGGCAGTCGTAGGTGCCGGGGGTGGTGAGCATGAGGGTGTCCTCGACGCTGTCCTCGGACTTGGTCCAGCCGGCGAGCACCGGCAGCGTGATGCCGTTGAGGTCGTCGGCGACCACGGAGGGGTCGGTGCGGGAGGGCGAGGGGGACGCGGAGCCGGGCGCGGTCGGACCGGGGGCCCCGGTGGCGGGCGGCGCGGAGGACGCGCCCCCGGCAGCCGGCGCTGCGCCGTCCTTCCCGCCGCCGAGTACGGTCACGCCGGTGACCACCGCCGCGACCACGACCAGCGCAGAGACGGCGAGCGCGACGGCCTTGCCGCGTCCGGGGCGGCGGCCCGGGGCCGGCCGGGCGGGGCCGAACCCCACCGGGACCGTCGCCGGCGCGGGCGGCTGTGCCCTGCGGTGCTCGGTCCAGGCCGACCCGTCCCACCATCGCTGCGAGGCGGGGGCCGAAGGATCGGGGTACCAGCCGGGCAGCGGCGTCATGCTCATGCCCGGAACTGTAGAACACGGGCCGGGGCACCGGGCCGGACCGAGCGGCCCATGGGCACGGTCGTCCCGGTCGGGCGCCGGGCCTCGTGCCCCGGCCGGCTCCGGCTGGGCGCCCCGGCCCGGGCGCCGGCTACAGCGGCGTGACGTACGCGCCCGAGATGCCCCCGTCGACGACGAAGTCCGTGGCGTTCACGAACGAGGCGTCGTCGCTGGCGAGGAAGGCGACCGCGGCGGCGATCTCGGTGGCCTCGGCGAACCGTCCCAGCGGGATGTGCACCAGGCGCCGCGCGGCCCGCTCGGGGTCCTTGGCGAACAGTTCCTGGAGCAGGGGGGTGTTCACCGGCCCCGGGCAGAGCGCGTTCACCCGGATGCCCTCGCGGGCGAACTGCACGCCCAGCTCCCGTGACATGGCGAGGACGCCGCCCTTGGACGCGGTGTACGAGATCTGCGAGGTCGCGGCGCCCATGAGGGCCACGAACGAGGCGGTGTTGATGATGGAGCCGCGCCGCTGGCGGCGCATGTAGGGCAGCGCGGCCTTGCAGCACAGATAGACGGAGGTGAGGTTGACCTCCTGGACCCGCCGCCACGCGTCGAGTCCGGTCTCCAGGATCGAGTCGTCCTCGGGCGGCGAGATGCCCGCGTTGTTGAAGGCGATGTCGACGGAGCCGTAGGTGTCGTCGGCGGCCCGGAACAGCGCCTCGACCTGTTCGGCGTCGGTGACGTCCGCCCGCACGAAGACCCCGCCGGTCTCCTGGGCGGCGGCCTTGCCGGCCCGCTCGTCGATGTCGCCGCACACCACGTGCGCGCCTTCCGAGGCGAGCCGCCGTGCGGTGGCGAGCCCGATGCCGCTGCCGGCGCCGGTGACGACGGCGGTGCGGCCCACCAGGCGGCGGCAGAGGTTCTGTTCTGTCGTGTTGTCCGGCATGGGCGTCAGGCCTCCGTGGCGATGAAGACGTTCTTGGTCTCGGTGAAGGCGGCGAGCGCGTCGGGCCCGAGCTCGCGCCCGAGGCCCGACTGCCGGAAGCCGCCGAACGGGGTCCAGTAGCGCACGCTGGAGTGGGAGTTGACGGAGAGGTTCCCGGCGGCGACCGCGGACGACATGCGCAGCGCACGCCCCACGTCCCGGGTCCAGATGGAGCCCGACAGGCCGTAGGGCGTGGCGTTGGCGAGACGTACCGCGTCGGCCTCGTCGTCGAAGGGGACGACCACCGCGACGGGGCCGAAGACCTCCTCGCAGGCGACCGGAGCGTCGGGGTCGGCGTCGGTGAGGACGGTGGGCGGGAACCAGTAGCCGGGGCCGTCGGGGGCGCTGCCGCGGATGGCCGCCGCGCCGGCCGGCAGATAGCCGCGCACCCGCTCCCGCTGGGTGGCGGAGATCAGCGGGCCCATCTGGGTGTCCTCGTGCGCCGGATCGCCGACGGTGACGGCGGCGACGGCCGGTGCGAGCAGTTCCAGGAAGCGGTCGTGGACGGAGCGCTGGACGAGGATGCGGGTGCGGGCGCAGCAGTCCTGTCCCGCGTTGTCGAGGAACGCCATGGGGGCGGTGGCGGCGGCCTGCTCCACGTCGGCGTCCGCGAAGACGATGTTCGGGCTCTTGCCGCCGAGTTCCAGGGTGAGCCGCTTCACCTGGGCGGCGCAGCGGGCCATGATCTGCTTGCCGACCCGGGTGGAGCCGGTGAAGACGATCTTCGCGACGCCCGGGTGCTCCACCAGCGCGGTGCCCGCCACGTCCCCGGTGCCGGGCAGCACCTGGAAGAGGTGCTCGGGAAGGCCGGCGTCCAGGGCGAGTTCCGCGAGCCGCAGGGCCGTCAGCGGGGTGGTCTCGGCGGGTTTGAGCAGCACGGCGTTGCCGGCGGCGAGCGCCGGTGCGGTGCCCCACGCGGCGATGGGCATCGGGAAGTTCCACGGGGCGATGACACCGACCACGCCGAGGGGTTCGAGGAGCGTGATGTCGACACCGCCCGGCACCGGGATCTGGCGGCCGGTCAGGCGTTCCACTCCCCCGGCCGCGTAGTCGAGCAGGTCGCGGACGTTGCCGGCCTCCCAGCGGGCGTTGCCGACGACGTGGCCGGCCTCCCTGACCTCCAGGCGGGCCAGTTCCTCGCGGTGGTCGTCGACCACGGCGGCGAAGCGCCGCAGCAGTCGGGCGCGGTCACCGGGCGCGAGGGCCGCCCAGGTCCGCTGGGCGGCGGTGGCCCGGGCGACGGCGGCGCCCACGTCCTTGGCGGTGGCGGCGGGGACGGTGGCGATGACCTCCTCGGTGGCGGGATTGCGTACGAGGAGTTCCTGCGGCTTCGCGCCGGGCCCCGGTGCGGCGGCGGGGCCGGCTGGTGCGGTGGCGGCGGTCTCGGGCACGGGCGGCCTCACATGCGTTCGAAGGAGCGGCGCAGCTCCCAGTCGGTGACCGCGGCGTCGAAGGCGTCCAGCTCGACGCGGGCCATGGTGCTGTAGTGCGCGACCACCTCGTCACCGAAGGCGGCCCGGGCCAGGGCGCTGTCCGCCCAGAGCCCGGCGGCCTCGCGCAGGGTGGTGGGCACGTGCTGGAGGCCCTCGGCGGCGTAGGCGTTGCCGGGGCAGGCCGGGGGCAGTTCGAGGCGTTCCTGCACGCCGTGCAGGCCCGCGGCGATCATCGCGGCGACGGCCAGGTAGGGGTTGACGTCACCGCCGGGCAGCCGGTTCTCGAAGCGCAGCGAGCGGCCGTGGCCGACGACCCGCAGCGCGCAGGTGCGGTTGTCCGCTCCCCAGGCGACCGCGGTGGGCGCGAAGGAGCCGGGCTGGAAGCGCTTGTAGGAGTTGATGCCCGGGGCGTACAGCAGCGCGAACTCACGCAGGGCGGCGAGCTGGCCGGCCAGGAAGTGGCGCATCAGCGCGGACATGCCGCCCTCCCCGTCACCGGGCATGGCGCTCGTGCCGTCCTCGCCGGTGAGCGAGAGGTGGATATGGCAGGAGTTGCCCTCGCGTTCGTTGTACTTCGCCATGAAGGTGAGCGCCTTGCCCTCCTGGGCGGCGATCTCCTTGGCCCCGGTCTTGTAGACGGCGTGCTGGTCACAGGTCCGCAGCGCGTCCGCGTAGCGGAAGACGATCTCGTGCTGGCCGGGATTGCACTCGCCCTTGGCGGACTCCACGGCCAGGCCGGCGCCCTCCATCTCGTTGCGGATCCGGCGCAGCAGGGGTTCGATGCGGCCGGTGCCGAGGATGGAGTAGTCGACGTTGTACTGGTTGACCGGGGTGAGGCCGCGGTAGTGGGCGTCCCAGGCCTGCTCGTAGGTGTCCTTGAAGACGATGAACTCCAGCTCGGTGCCCACCTGGGCGGTCAGGCCGTGCGCGGCGAGGCGCTCGATCTGGCGGCGCAGTATCTGGCGCGGGGCGGCGGCCACCGGGGAGCCGTCCGCCCAGGCGAGGTCGGCGAGCAGCAGCGCGGTGCCCTCCTGCCAGGGCACCCGGCGCAGTGTGGCGGTGTCCGGGTGCAGCGCGAAGTCGCCGTAGCCGCGGTCCCAGGAGGACATCGCGTACCCGTCGACGGTGTTCATCTCGGTGTCGACGGCGAGCAGATAGGCGCAGCCCTCCGTGCCGTGCCGCAGCACCTCGTCCAGGAAGAAGCGCGCGGCGAACCGCTTGCCCTGGAGGCGGCCCTGCATGTCGGGGAAGGCCAGCACGACGGTGTCGATGTCGCCGCCCGCGACCAGGGCTGTCAGCTCCTCGACGGTGAGGGGTGGGGTGCGCTCTGCCACGGGGAGGCCTCCTTCGGTCAGCCGCCCCATAAGGTATTGCTGTAGACCTTTGCTTGGGAAGGGGGCGGAGGCGCATGTCGGGGAGCGGGGCGGGCGGTCCGCGCACGGGCCGGCACGATCCGGCGGGCGGTGGCGCGTTCCCGTGCGCCGGCGACCTGGCCGCCGTGTTGCGCCCCGTGCGCGCGGGCAACGGCTTCGAGGAGGCGCTGGAGCAGGTCCTGCAGCTCGTGCGGCTCGGGCTGGTGCCCGCGGGCGGGCGGCTGCCGTCGGAACGCGACCTGGCCGGCCGGCTCGGCATCAGCCGGGTCACGCTGCGCGAGGTGCTGAAGGTGCTCCAGGAGCAGGGCCTGGTCGAGTCGCGGCGCGGCCGCTACGGCGGGACGTTCGTGCTGCCCGGCACCCGGGCGACGGGCGAGGACGAGCTGCGGCGGCGGATCGGCGCCGTGGACGTGGAGGACGTGCTGCGCTTCCGCGCGGTGCTGGAGACCGGGGCGGCGGAGCTGTGCGCGGCGCACGGCCTGGCGGAGCCGGACGCCGGGCGGCTGCGCACCGCGCTCGCGCGCACCCATGACGCGCCGCTGGCCGAGTACCGCCGTCAGGACACGCTGCTCCACCTCACCCTGGCCGAGCTGTCCGGCTCACCGACGCTCGCGGGCCGGTACGCGGCCGTCCGCGCGACCCTCAACGACCTGCTGGACTGCATCCCGCTGCTGGTGCGCAACCTGGAGCACTCCCAGCGCCAGCACACCGCCGTGGTGCGGGCCGTGCTGGACGGCGACGCCGAGGGGGCGCGCGCGGCGATGCGGGAGCACTGCGCGGGCACGGCGGCGCTGCTGCGGGGGTTTCTGGCCTGAGCGGGCGAGGGACCGCGCCCGCTGCGGGGCTCGGTGTTCGGGGTTCGACGGGGGGCCAAAGGTATGGAACGATTCCATTGGGGACCGCCCTGGCCGGTTGCACGGCCGGCGGTCCGGCAGCCGGCGGGTGCCGCCCGATCGGCCCCGGCAGCGCGGAGGAGGACCGGATGGGCATGCCCCTGATCGGCGTCAGCACGTATCTGGAGTCCGAGACGCGCTGGGGGGCGTGGACGCTGCCCGCGGTGCTGCTGCCGGACGGCTACCGGAGGCTGGTCCAGGCGGCCGGCGGTATCGCCGCCCTCCTCCCACCGGACTCCCCGGACCGTGCCGCCGCGGCGGTCGAGCGGCTGGACGGGCTCGTCATCGCCGGCGGCCCGGACGTCGACCCCGAGCGGTACGGCGCCGAGCGCGACCCGCGCACCGGCCCGCCCGCCCACGAGCGGGACGCCTGGGAGCTCGCGCTGATCGACGCGGCCCTCGCCGCCGGCACACCGCTGCTCGCGATCTGCCGCGGCATGCAGTTGCTGAACGTCGCACTCGGCGGCACCCTCGTCCAGCACCTCGACGGACACGCGGGCCGGCCCGGCGTCTTCGGCACACACCCGGTGGTCCCGGTGCCCGGCACCCGGTACGCGGGCATCGTCCCCGAGGAGACCGGCGTCCCGGTCTTCCACCACCAGGCCCTCGACCGGCTCGGCAGGGGCCTGGTGGTCGGCGCCCGCGCCGCGGACGGCACCGTCGAGTCCGTGGAGCTGCCCGGCGGGCCCTGGGTGCTCGGCGTGCAGTGGCATCCGGAGATGGGCGACGACCTGCGCGTCATGCAAGGCCTGGTACGGGCCGCTGCGCCAGTCGCGTCCTGAGCCAGCCGAGCGCGGCCACGCCCTGCGCGTACTGGAAGGCGCGCACGGTGGGCAGCCCCGGCGGAGGCGGTCTGCGGGCGTGCTCGACGAAGTAGCCCGCGAGGGCGGCCAGCACCGCCGTCACCCCCGCCGGATCCGCGTCCCTGCCGAGCGGGTGGGAGGTGAAGACCTCCTCGGGCGCCGGTCCGCCCTGCGCGCGTACGCAGGGCAGCATCGTCAGCAGGTCGAACCACGGCGCGGCGAGCGACGCGTGCGGCCAGTCGACGAAGATCACGCCGCCGTCGGCAGTGAGGAGGATGTTGTCGGCCCTCAGATCGCCGTGCGTGAGGGTGTCGCCGGCGGCGTGCTCCGCCCAGGGCGCGCTCAGCTCGGCCAGCCGCGGCAGGTGGTGCGCCACCCAGGGGTCGAGGCCCCGGGTGGCCCCGCTCGCGAGCATCCGCTGCCACCCGGAGAACCCGTCCGCCAGGCGCACCGCCACGGGCGGCGCGTCGACGGGTGAGGGGGTCAGTGTGCCGGCCAGGTCGTGCACGGCGGAAAGGACGCGGCCCAGTTCGTCGGCGCGCCAGGGCACGTGCGGCTGGTGGCCGGGGACGTCCTCGAAGACGAGGACGACCCAGGTGCCGTCGTCGTAGGAGCCCAGCAGCCGGGGCGCGGCCACCCGGGCCGGCAGCGCGGCCGCGTGGCGGGCCTCGGCGCGGTGCATGCCGGGCGCGTCCGCGTTCGCCTCGGTGCTGACCGCCTTCACGAAGGCACGGCGGCCGTCCGCCGTGCCGACCCGCGCGGCCACACCGGGTGAGAAGCCGCCGCGCTGGGTGGTCGCGGTCGCCACCGCGCCGCCGAGCATCGCCGCGACGGCATCGTGGACACGCCCGGGGAGACGCTCCCAGGGGGTGCGTGCGCCGACGGCGGGCGGGGCATCGGTGGAAAAGGGGGGCATGACAGCATCGTCCGTGCTCCGGGGCCCCGGCGCCACTCGATTGAGCCGTGCCCGCACTCCTGCCGACCGCCCGCGGTTGCCCTCCTGACCTGCCCGTACGACGGACCGTGACCGAAATCGCCAGGTCCTGGAGCCGGCCCGGTGGGCGGGCGGGGCCCGGCGCGGACTGCTCGGGCGCCCTCGCCCGTACGCAGCAGCGGGTGCGGCCGTACGGCGCCGTCGGCACCGGAAGGGTGCGCCTCGCCGGGTGAGCGGGAGGTCACCCCGCGGGGCACCCGGGGGGCTCCCGCCCGGCGGGGCATCCGAAGCGGGGCGCGGCGCGGACGGGGCGCGCCGGGGTCGGGCGGGGCGGTGGGCGCGGACCTCAGCGCCTGTCCTCCACCGCGTCGATGTGGTCGGCGAGCGCCACCACCACGATCCGGGTGTCCGGTTCGGTCGCGCGCCACCGGTGCCGCACGCCACCGGTCATGTACAGGGTGTCGCCGCGGCCGAGCCGGTAGGCGCTGCCCTCCGCCTCGACCTCCGCGGCGCCGTCCGCCACGTAGAGCAGCTCGTCGTTGCGGTGCTGGAACTCGCGGCCCGCGTCGTGGTCGCCGGTGAACTCCATCGCCTGGAGGTGGTGGTGGCCGCGCACCAGTTGCCGCACCAGGGCGCCCTTCGGCAGGCCCTGGTGCAGGCCCTGGTCGTCGGCGCGCACCACGTCCACGCTGCGTGCCGGATCGGCCGCGGCGAGCAGTTCCACGGCGGTGGTGCACAGGGCGTCGGCGACCTTCTCCAGCGAGCGCGTGCTGGGCCTGGCCCGCTCGTTCTCGACCTGGCTGAGGAAGGGCACCGACAGACCGCTGCGCTCGGCGACGACGGCGAGGGTGAGCTCCAGGGCCCTGCGCCGCCTCCGGACGGCCGCGCCAACCCGCGGTGTCTCTTTGTCGTCCATCGCTCCGGCTCCCTCCCGTGCGTGGTGTCCGCCGTGCGTAGGTGCTCAAGTCTCCATGGTCCCGCGCCTTCGGTCGTGCGTTCCGGTGGAAAGGCCCGTTCGTCGCGGTACGGAACGGCACGGTCCCGCCCTGTGAAGTTCTCTGCACCTTACGCACGTTCGGTAAACGGTTTCATCCTGTTGTGCCGTACGGCTGCCCACCACCCTCTTGTGGGGTTCCCAGCGGGGCCGCGGGCATGGGACCGGACACGGCGAAGGGGTGGATCCCGCGTGCTGCGGGATCCACCCCTTCGCCGTGTCCGGTCCCCGGGGGCCCGGCCCGTCAGCCGACCGGCGCGAGCCTGTCCTCCATGCCCGGGTGGGCGTCCAGCCAGTGCCGGGCGGACTGCTTCTCGTTGCCCGCGCCGCCCTTCTGGATCTCCACCTCCAGCGAGGCGAGCTCGCCCTCGCTGAGCTTGAAGTGCTTCAGCCAGCCGTCGAACTCCGGGAACTTCCTGTCGAAGCCCTTGTGGGCGACGATGTGGATCCGCTCGCCCTTGCCCCAGGCGCCCTTCGGGTCCGCCAGCTTCTTCAGGTCGTACTTGCCGTACGCCCAGTGCGGCGTCCACAGCGTGACGACGACCGGTTCCTTCTTCTCGATCGAACGGTCCAGCTCCGCCAGCATCGACGACGTGCTCGACGACACCACCTTGTACTCGCCGTCCAGCCCGTACGCCTTGAGGACCTTGTCGTTCAGGGTGGCCATCTCACCGGCACTCGCCTCGATACCGATGATCTTCCCGCCGAACGTACCGCTCTTCCCCTTCAGGTCCGCCAGCGAGTCCACACCCTTCACGTACGACGGCACCGTCAGCTCCAGGGACGTCGGCCCGTACCAGGAACCCACGTCGTCGAGGTTGTCCTTGTATCTGTCCCAGTACTGCTTGTGCGTGGTCGGCAGCCATGAGTCCAGTTGGACGTCCATGTCACCGCGGGACAACGCGGTGTACAGGGGACCCGGGTCGAGCTGCTTCACGTTCGTCCTGTAGCCGCGGTCCTCGAGGACGTTCTCCCAGAGGTAGGTGGAGGCGATCGCCTCGTCCCACGGGAAGTAGCCCAGGTTGACGGTCTTGCCCGCGTCCCTGCCCTGCTGGGCGCCCCCGCCGCCGGGTACCGGGGCGAGCTTGTCGACCAGGCCCGGGTTCTTCTTGAGCCAGGCCTTCACACCGTCCTGCTCATGGCCCTCGCCTGCGCCCTGGATCTCGTTCTCCAGGCTGGTGAGCTGCTGCTCGGTGAGCTTGAAGTGCTTCAGCCAGTTCGCCACCGTCGGGTCCTTGCGGGCGAAGCCCTTGTGGGCGACGGTGTGGATCTGCTCGCCCTTGCCCCAGGCGCCCTTCGGGTCCGCCAGCTTCTTCAGGTCGTACTTGCCGTACGCCCAGTGCGGCGACCAGAGGGTGACGACGATCGGTTCCTTCTTCTTGATCGAACGGTCCAGCTCCGCCAGCATCGACGACGTGCTCGACGACACCACCTTGTACTCGCCGTCCAGCCCGTACGCCTTGAGGACCTTGTCGTTCAGGGTGGCCATCTCACCGGCACTCGCCTCGATACCGATGATCTTCCCGCCGAACGTACCGCTCTTCCCCTTCAGGTCCGCCAGCGAGTCCACACCCTTCACGTACGACGGCACCGTCAGCTCCAGGGACGTCGGCCCGTACCAGCCGCCCAGGTCGTCGAGCTGGCTGCGGTACTTGTCCCAGTACGCCTTGTGGGTGGTGGGCAGCCAGGCGTCCGTCTGGAAGTCGATGTCACCGCGCGCCACCCCCGAGTAGAGCGGGCCCGCGTCGAGCTGCTTGAGGTTGGTCGTGTAGCCGCGCTGCTCCAGCAGCTCCTTCCAGAGGAAGGTGGTGGCGATGCCCTCGTCCCACGGGATGTAGCCCATGTTGACGGTCTTGCCCGCCCCGACCTTCGCGCCGGCCCGGGCGCCGCCGCCCTGGGAGTCGGCCAGGTTGAGGCCGCCCGCGACCAGCGCGAGGACCACCACGCCGACCAGCGCGACCGCGGTGCCCGGCTTGTAGTGGGCGAACCTGAAGCGGCGCACCGCTGCGGCCGCCTTCGCCGCGGCCCTGCGGCCGAGGGGCGACACGCGCTGGTTCAGCGCGCCCGTCATCCGGTCCAGGTACATGGCGAGGATGACCACCGCGACGCCGCTCTCGGCGGCCAGGCCGACCTGGAGCTGGGTGATCGCCGCGTAGACCTTCTCGCCGAGGCCGCCCGCGCCCGCCATTCCGCCGATGACGACCATGGACAGCGCCAGCATGATGACCTGGTTGACACCGGCCATGATCGTCGGCAGGGCCAGCGGTAGCTGGACCCGGGTGAGGGTGTCACGGGGGCTGGTGCCGAAGGCGTCGGCCGCCTCCACCAGTTCCTCGTCGACCTGGCGGATGCCGAGCTCGGTCATCCGCACGCCGGGCGGCATCGCGAAGACGATGGTGGCGATGATGCCCGGCGTGGTGCCCACGCCGAAGAACATCACGCCCGGGATCAGGTACACGAACGCCGGCATGGTCTGCATCACGTCGAGCACCGGCCGTACCGCGGCGCTCACCCGGCTGTTGCGGGCCGCCCACACACCCACCGGCACGGCGATCACGACCGTGATCACGGCGGCGACGACGACCAGCGAGAGCGTGGACATCGCGTCGTCCCACAGGGCGAGCGAGTCGATCAGGGCGAACCCGACGAAGGCGAGCACACCGGGCAGCAGGCCGCGCAGCCAGAAGGCGATCACGGCCAGGATGCCGGCCATCAGCAGCGGCTCGCCGCCGCCGAGGACGGCGTCCACACCGTGGTACATGCCGTCCAGGACGGTCTTGATGAGGTCGAAGAGCCAGCTCAGGTGTGTCTGGAGCCAGTCGACGACGTCCTCGACCCAGTGGCCGAATTCGAGCCTAGGCACCCGCGGTCACCTTGCCCTGGGCGTCGTCGCCGCGTCCGCTCGGGGGCGCGGGCACCCCACCGGAGCCGTCGTGGGACTGGTCGTGGGCCATCGGCTCGCCGAGCACGGCCAGCAGCCTGGTGCGCGGCACCACGCCGGTGAGCTCGCCGTCCTCGCCGGTGACGGCGACGGCCGTGCCGCTGGTGGCGCACGGGGTGAACAGCTCGATGATGGGGGTGTCCTCGGTGACCGTGGCGGGCGCGGCGGCGAGCACGTCCTCGGGGGTGCGCAGCCGGGTGCCGTCCGCGGCGGTGCCGTAGGCGCTGTCGGGGTCGGCCATGATCGAGCCGGCGGTCAGCACCCGGGAGCGGTCGACGTCCTGGGTGAACGCGGCGACGTAGTCGTTGGCCGGGGTCACCAGGATGTCCTCGGCGGTGCCGATCTGGACGATCCGGCCGTCGCGCATGACGGCGATGCGGTCGCCGAGCCGCATGGCCTCGTTGAGGTCGTGGGTGATGAAGACGATGGTCTTCTTCAGCCGCTTCTGCAGCTCCAGGAGCTGATCCTGCATGTCGCGCCTGATCAGCGGGTCCAGCGCGCTGAAGGACTCGTCCATGAGCAGCAGGTCGGCGTCGGTCGCCAGCGCCCGGGCCAACCCGACGCGCTGCTGCATGCCGCCGGACAGCTCGTCCGGCCAGGACGCCTCCCACCCCGCGAGGCCCGCGAGGTCCAGCGCCTCCAGGGCGCGCCGCTCGCGCTCCGCGCGAGCGATGCCCTGCACCTCCAGGCCGTACGCGGCGTTCTCCAGGACGCTGCGGTGCGGGAAGAGGGCGAAGTGCTGGAAGACCATGCTGATCTGCCGTGAGCGGACCTCGCGCAGTTCCCTGGGGCCCAGCGCGGTGAGGTCCTGCCCGTCGAAGCGTACGTGTCCGGCCGTCGGCTCCAGCAGGCCGTTGAGCATGCGCAGCAGCGTGGACTTGCCGGATCCGGACAGGCCCATGACGACGAAGATCTCGCCCGGTTCGACCGTGAACGAGGCGTCGATCACCGCGGCGGTGGCGCCGTCGGCCCGCAGTTCATCCCGGCCTGCTCCGGCACGGAGTCTGCCCACCGCGCCCTCGGGTCGTCTGCCGAACACTTTGTACAGGTGCTCGGCTTGCAGCATGGACACATACACCTCTCGGTCGAACGAGGACGTCGGCCCGCCTCCCCCGCCTGCGGGCCATGGAGCGGCGCCGTCCGCGTGACCGGCCGGTTCCGTCGGGAAACGCGACCGGGTCCGCTCCGGATGCGCGCCTGCCCTCACTTAGGTGAAGCAAACACCCAAGTGGTGCAGTTCACAGTTCGTTCACTTCTGCCGGGTATGCCTCCGCTTCTGTGCAGGTGGCGGGCGGGGTGGCCGGCCGCGGCTGGCGCCCGTACGACGGACGGCAGGGCGGGCCGCGCCGGATGGGAGTGAGCGGCGGGCCGCGCCGGACCGGGGAGAGCGACGGGCCGCGCCCCGCGGGGTGAACGGCCGGCCGCGCCCCGCGCGGGGGCCGGGATGTCGGAGGGGTGCGGCATGATGCGGAGCGTGACTCAGCGAACGCGTCGGCTCATGCTGCTCGACACCGCCTCCCTGTACTTCCGGGCCTACTTCGGGGTCCCCGACTCGGTCCGCGCCCCGGACGGCACCCCGGTGAACGCGGTGCGCGGCCTGCTGGAGTTCATCGACCGCCTGGTGCGCGACCACCACCCGCACGCCCTGGTCGCCTGCATGGACGCGGACTGGCGCCCCGCCTGGCGGGTCGAGCTGATCCCCTCGTACAAGGCGCACCGGGTCGCCGCGGAGGTGCCGGGCGGGCCCGACGAGGAGGAGGTCCCCGACACCCTCTCGCCCCAGGTGCCGGTCATCGAGCAGGTGCTGGACGCACTCGGCATCGCGCGCGTCGGCGTCGAGGGCTACGAGGCGGACGACGTCATCGGCACCTTCACCGCCCGCGCCGGCGCACCTGTCGACATCGTCACGGGCGATCGCGACCTGTACCAGCTCGTCGACGACGCCCGCGGTGTGCGCGTCCTGTACCCGCTCAAGGGCGTCGGCTCGCTCCAGGTCACGGACGAGTCGCTGCTGCGCACGAAGTACGGGGTGGGCGGCGCCGGCTACGCGGACCTCGCACTGCTGCGCGGCGACCCCAGCGACGGGCTGCCCGGCGTGCCCGGCATCGGCGAGAAGACGGCCGCGAAGCTCCTCGCCGAGTTCGGCGACCTCGCCGGCATCCTCGCAGCGGTCCGCGATCCGGCGGCGAAGCTCACCCCGACCCAGCGCAGGCGGCTCACCGAGGCGGCCCCCTACCTCGCCGTGGCCCCGAAGGTGGTGCGCGTCGCCTCCGACGTGCCGCTGCCCGAGGTCGACACCGCCCTGCCGCACGAGCCCCGCGACCCTGCCCGGCTGGACGCCCTCGCGTCCCGCTGGGGCCTCGGCGGATCCCTGCGACGGCTACTGGCCACCCTCCAGGAGTGTTAACTTAGGCAAGCCTAAGCAACCATGGTCACTGGGAGGCCGAGATGGCTGAGCGTCCACCGCGCAAGGAACGTCCGGTCCGGCAGGCGCAGGTGCTGCGCGCCGAGCGGCTCACACCGCACATGCAGCGCGTGGTGCTGGGCGGTCCGCACCTCGCCGCCCTCCCCCTCGGGGAGTTCACCGACCACTACGTGAAGTTGTTGTTCGCCCCCGCGGGCGTGACCTATCCCGAGCCGTTCGACATGGCTCAGATCCGTGAGCGGCTGCCGCGTGAGCAGTGGCCGGTGACGCGCGCGTACACGGTCCGCTCCTGGGACCCGGCGGCGGGCGAGCTGACGATCGACTTCGTGGTGCACGGCGACGAGGGCGTCGCGGGCCCCTGGGCGCTGCACGCCCGGCCCGGCGACCTGGTGCGCTTCTTCGGTCCCGGTGGCGCGTACGCGCCGGACCCGGCGGCGGACTGGCACCTGCTGGCCGGGGACGAGAGCGCGCTGCCCGCGATCGCCGCCACGTTGGAGGCGCTGCCCGAGGGTGCCCGCGCCCTGGCCTTCGTGGAGGTCGCCGACGCCCGGGAGGAGCAGAAGATCGCGACCGGTGCCGAGGTCGTCTGGCTGCACCGCGGCGAGCGGCCCGTGGGCGAGGCGCTGCTCGCGGCCGTCCGCGGCCTCCACTTCCCCGCGGGCGTGCCGCACGCCTTCGTGCACGGCGAGGCAGGCTGGGTGAAGGAGCTGCGCCGCCATCTGCGCCTCGAACGGCAGGTGCCGCGCGAGCGGCTCTCCGTCTCCGGGTACTGGCGGCTCGGCCATGACGACGAGAGCTGGCGAGCCGCCAAGCGCGACTGGAACGCCCAGGTGGAGGCCGAACAGGAGAAGACGAGCGCCGCCTGAGCGCGACCGGTCCGGAGCACGGCCGGGCCCGGCCGGGGGCACCGGTTCCGGGTGCGGCCCCTCGGGCGGTGCGTCCGCGGGGCCGCGCTCCCTCGGGCCGTGCCCCCTCGGGCCGTGCCTCCGCGGGCCACGAGGCCGGGCCCGGCGGAGCGGCCGGGCCCGGGTGGACTCACTCCTGCGGCAGCAGTTGGAAGTCGTCGAAGGAGAAGCCGGGCGTGACCACACAGCTCACCAGTGCCTCCTGGGCGCCCGCGGGCCGGGCGCACTGCCAGTGCCCGGCCGGCACGAGGCCCTGGAGGCACTGACCGCTCGCGGTGTCGGGGCCCAGTACCAGCGTGGTCTCCTCGCCGGGCCGCTCCCCGTCACCCCCGAGCACCAGGTGCAGCGGCCCACCCCGGTGCCACAGCCACAGCTCCGCGGAGCGCAGCCGGTGCCAGCGGGACTCGTCGCCCGGCTCCAGCAGGAAGTGGATCGCGGTGGAGACGGCGCGTTCGCCCGGATATCCCTCGGGGCGCACCGTGATGTCACTGCGCCAGGTCTCCCGGTACCAGCCGCCTTCGGGGTGGCGCGCGAGGTCCAGCTCCTCGGCCGTCGCGGGTCGCCCGCCCGCCCCGTCTCCGGCCGGACCGCCCGTCGTGCCTGGTGTCGTCGGTGTCATCGGCGCCCCGTTCCTGGTCGCGTCGTGTGCCGCTCCGTACGGCACGTTCGGCCCCATCCTCTCCTTCCGGGCCCGGCCGCCCGGCTCCGGGCCCGGCCCCGCGCACGGACCCGTACGCTTGATCGCGATGAGACGGAAGCGGCACACTCCTGCCCCCCTCCCCCAGCGCGACGGCATCGACCCGGTACGGGTCAGGCTGCCGGCGGACGGGGCGTGGGCCACCGTGCGCGACCACCTGGTGGAGCGGCTGGCGCCGCAGGCCGAGGTGATCGACGCGATGCTGCGCGAGGGGGCGTTCGTCGACGCCGACGGCCGGCCCGTGGCGCCGGACACGCCGTACCGGCCGGGCGGCTCGGTGTGGTTCCACCGGGAGCGGCGGCCGGAGGCGGCGGTGCCCTTCCCGCTGCTGGTGGTGTACCGCGACGAGCACATCGTCGTGGTGGACAAGCCGCACTTCCTCGCCACCACCCCGCGCGGCAGCCATGTCGCCGAGACCGCGCTGGCGCGCCTGCGCCGGGAGCTGGGCACGGCCACGCTCAGCGCGGCCCACCGCCTCGACCGGCTCACCGCGGGCCTCGTGCTGTTCACCGTGCGACCGCGGGAACGCGGCGCCTACCAGACGCTGTTCCGCGACCGGCTGGTCCACAAGGAGTACGAGGCCGTGGCCGCGTACGACCCGGGCCTCGCCCTGCCCCGCACGGTGCGCAGCCGGATCGAGAAGGAGCGCGGTGTGCTCGCCGCGCGCGAGGTGCCCGGCGAGCCCAACGCCGTCAGCCGGGTCGAGTTGCTTGAGCACCGTGCGGGGCTGGGCCGCTACCGGCTCCTGCCCCGCACGGGGCGCACCCACCAGTTGCGGGTGCACATGGACTCCCTGGGCGTGCCGATCCTGGGCGACCCGCTCTACCCGATGGTGACGGGCCCCGTGCCGGACGACGACTTCCGCCGCCCGCTGCAACTGGTCGCGCGTGTGCTTGGGTTCACCGATCCGGTGACCGGCCGGGAGCACCGGTTCACCAGCGGGCGGGAGCTGGCGGCGTGGGCGGCACCCGCGGCGTGGGCCGCGCCGGGCACCCCCTCGGGGCACGGGGCCTCCTCGGGGCACGGGGCCCCGCGCTGACGCCCGGCGGCCGTGCGCCGCGCTGACGCACGACCGCACCGGGCAGGGCCCGTCAGTCCCCGCGCCACCAGAGCAGCAGGCGCCGCCAGAGGCCGACCCGGGCCGCGGTGCCCGCCCGCGCGGGAGCCTCGGCCACCGCGACAGCCGAGTGCGCCGTCGGCGCGGACGCCGCGGCGGTGGCGGGGGCCGGGGGCCCGGCCGGTGCGGCATCCGCCGTGCCCGGGCCCGTGCCGTCGGCCGGGCCGGGCGAGGTCACCTGCCAGTCGGTGTCCCGCCGGGCCGCCGTGGCGGCGCTGGGACGGCGCATGATGTCCTGCGGCGGCTTGGGCTCGAAACGGACCGGCAGCGCGACCAGGTGCCGCGAGAGGATGGACGAGGTCCAGTCCAGTTCCTCCTCGGGCACCGCGAGCCGCACGTCCGGCAGCCGGGTCAGCAGCGCATCGACGCCGGTGTCGGCGACGGCGCGGCCGATGTCCTGCCCGGGGCACTCGTGCGGGCCGCCGCTGAACGCCAGGTGGGAGCGGTTGCCCTGCATATGGGCGCCGGGCTCGGGGCGCACCACGGGGTCGGCGTTGCCGGGCGCGATGCCGAGCATCAGCCCGTCTCCCGCCCTGATCTGCTGGCCGCCCAACTCGGTGTCCTGCTTGGCGACGTACGTCAGGATGGCGCTGAAGGGCGGCTCGTCCCAGAGCGACTGCTCCACCGCCTCCGGCACGGTCATCTGGCCGCCGTTGAGCTGGGCGCGGAAGCGCGGGTCGGTCATGACGACCCGCAGGACGTTGGCGATCAGGTTCGCGGTGGCCTCGTAGGAGGCGATGAGGACCAGCCGCAGGTGCTGGGCCACCTCGTCGTCGGTGAGGCGCGACTCGTGGGTGATCAGCGCCCCGGTGAAGTCGTCGCCGGGCTCCGAGCGGCGGCGGGCGACCAGGCGGTGGAGCGCGGCCATCACGTACTCGTTGCTCTCGATGGCGGTCTCGGTGCCCTTGATCATGTCGCGGGCGGCCTGCACCAGGCGCTCGTCGTACTCCTCCGGCATGCCGAGGATCTGGCACATCACCATCATCGGCAGGTGCTCGGCGAACTGGCTGACCAGGTCGGCGGTGCCGGCCTCGCAGAAGTCGTTGACGAGCCGCTGGCTGTAGCGGTGGATGTAGCGGCGCACACCGCGGTGGTCGATGCTCGCCATGGCGCTGGTGACCGCGCCCCGCAGCCGCTGGTGCTCGGCGCCCTCGGCGAAGGAGCACATCGGCTGCCAGGTGAAGACGGGAGCGAGCGGGTGGTCGGGGCCCGCCGTGCCGTCCTGCACGGCGCGCCACTGCCGGGTGTCGCGGGTGAAGTGCGAGGCGGTGCGGACCATGTGCAGGTTCTCGGTGTGGCCGAGGACCGCCCACACCGGTACGTCGTTGTGCAGGAGTACGGGTGCGACGGATCCGTGCTCGGTGCGCAGCTTCTCGTAGAGGCCCGCGAGGTCGCCCTGGGCCTCAGGACCGTGCAGGCGGTACAGGCCGCCGGGGCCTGTACCGCCGGCGGAGGCGTGCGCGGGGCAGCCGGGTGGCGGCGCGGCTGCGGCCGGGCCCGGGCGGGAGGGTGAGTCGGTCACGGTGGGGTCTCCGGGTGGGGAGGTCGGGGTGGGACGGGCGGGACCCGCCCGGGGCTGCCGGGCGGGACCCGCCCGGGGCTGCCGGGCGGGACCCGCACGGCGGCCCCGCGGGCGGGTGTCTTCGGCGGCCGGACGCGGCGTCAGGACCGGGTGTCGGAGGCGGTGGTCGCCAGCGAGTGCAGGAACTGCATCAGCGTCATCAGCGTGTCCCTGCTGGACGCGCGCGTCCGGGCGTCGCACTGCACTATCGGCACGTCCTGCGGCAGGTCGAGCGCGGTGCGCAGTTCCTCGACGGGGTAGCGGGGTGCGTCGGGGAACTCGTTGACGGCCACCACGAAGGGGACGCCGCGCTCCTCCAGACGGCCGATGACGTCGAAGCTGACCTGCAGACGGCGGGTGTCGATCAGCACCACCGCCCCGAGCGCGCCCTCGAACAGGCCGTTCCACAAGAACCAGAAGCGCTCCTGTCCCGGCGTACCGAAGAGGTAGAGGACGAGCTGGTCGGTGATGGTGATCCGGCCGAAGTCCATGGCGACGGTGGTGGCGGTCTTGCTCGCGGAGCCGTAGTCGTCGTCGATGCCGATGCCGGCCTTGGTCATGGTCTCTTCCGTGGTCAGCGGACGGATCTCGCTGACCGAGCCGACCATGGTCGTCTTGCCGACGCCGAAGCCGCCCACGATCACGATTTTCACGGCTGCCGCGGCCGTGTCGGGCAGCACGTCCTCGCTTCTGGGGCCCGTGATCGTGTCAGAGCTTTTGAAGTCCATGCATCACCGCTTCGAGAAGGGAACGGTCCGGGAGCGCTGAGCGGACGATCGGTGCACGCGCCAGCACGAGTTCGGCCGCCAGCAGCTCGGTCAGCAGCACGGTGACCACGCTGAACGGCAGATTGAGGTAGGCCGAGACCTCGGCCACGGACAGGGGTTTGGCGCACAGCCGCAGCACGGCGGTGTGCTCGGGACCGGCGGTGGGCGGCGGCTCGGCATGCGCCACGATCAGGGTGACCAGATCCAAAGGCGCGCGCTCACCGCCGTCCGGGCCGCCGGTGAGCACGTACAGCCGCTCCGGGTTGCCCTCCAGGCCTGCTTCCGGCGGGCGTCGCCGGCGCCTCGGAGGAGTCATCCGGCCTGCCCGTCACGCCTCGGCGGGCTGGTGAGATGGGCCCCGATGCGGGCCACGAGGTCTCGCATCCGGTTGCTGATCAGCCCTGCGTCGACGGTCTCCTCGGCGAGCACCGCGAGATAGGCGCCGGAGCCCGCCGCCATCAGGTAGAAGAAGCCGCCGCTGATCTCGATGATGACCATCCGCATCCGGCCGTCGCTGTCGGGGAACTCGGTCCCCACGGCGCTGGCCAGGCTCTGGAGTCCCGCGCAGGCGGCGGCGATCCGGTCCGCGGCGTCGGGTTCACCGCCGAAGCGGGCTATCCGCAGACCGTCGGCCGACAGGACCACGACCTGGCGGGTGCCCGGGACGGAGTCGGCGAGCTCCTTGAGCATCCAGTCGAAGTTGGCGCGCTGCTGGATCACTTGGGGTCCCCTTCGTCCACCACGTCATCGGAGTGTGTGCGGGCCGGTGGCTGCTCCGCACCGGTCGGCCTGCCGTCGCCGGCGCCCGGTCCGGCCGTTCGGCTCTCGTCGGCCGCGGGCTCATTTCCCGAGCCGTTGCCGGTCCCGGTGCCCGTGGCGGCGCTGGTCCCGGTGCCGGGGGCGCTGCCGCCGGCGGGACCCTCGACGCCGTTGACGCCGTTCATGAAGGCCTCGACCCACAGGCCCGGTTCACGCTCCGGCTGCGTGGCCGCACGCGACTGCGGCGAGGCGAACGACGAGGCCGCGGAACCGCCCGCCTGCCGTGCGGCCTCCTCGGCGCGGGCCTCGGCGATGCGCTGGCTGAGCGGTGTCTTGACCCGGCTGCGGCGCTGCGGCAGCCCCATGGCGGTCCATTCGGTGACCACCGGGGCGTCGTCCTCCAGAGGGCCGGGGCCGGTGCGCTGGGTGGGCAGCACGGGCGAGGGCACGGGTCCGGTCGGGCGGCGCTTCTTGCTGGGCACGGCCGTGACCAGTGTGCCGTCGTCACCCAGACGTGGTACGGCGGAGGCGCCGATGCCGTGCGCGAGACCGGTCGCGGGACCGGTGGTGAGCATGTCGTGGGGCGCGATCAGTACGGCGCGCACGCCGCCGTACGCGGACTGGCGCAGCGACACCTTCATGTCGTACATCCGCGACAGCCGGCCCACGACGGCCATGCCGAGCCGCGGGGTCTCGCCGAGGTCGTTGAGGTCGATGCCCGCCTGGGCGTCGGAGAGGATCCGCTCGGCACGCATGCGTGCCTCCTCGCTGAGGCTGACGCCGCCGTCCTCGATCTCGATGGCGATGCCCGTCTGCACCTCGACCGCGGTGACGTGCACCGTGGTCTGCGGGGGCGAGTAGCGGGTGGCGTTGTCGAGCAGCTCCGCACAGGCGTGGATGAGGGGCTCGACAGCGGTGCCCTTGACGGCGACCTTGACGACCGAGTGGAGCTCGATGCGCTGGTACTCAAGGATCCGGGACATCGCACCGCGCAACACGCTGAACAGCGGTACGGGCCTGGGCCACTGGCGGCCCGGGCGTGCCCCGCCCAGCACGGCGATGCTGTCGGCGAGGCGGCCGATGAGCGCCGTGCCGTGGTCGATGCGCAGCAGGTCGTCGAAGACCTCGGGATTGCGGCCGTAGTCCTCCTCCATGCCGCGCAGTTCCGCGGCCTGCTGGTGGACGATGGCCTGCACGCGGCGGGCGATGTTGACGAAGGCGCGCTGGGTGACCTCGCGCAGCGCCTCCTCCTCGTCCACCGTCTCCAGCACGGAGCGCAGCAGCGCGCGCTGGGGTTTGGTCAGGTCGCGGTAGTCGGGATCCTCGTCGACGACGGCCCGGATGACCTCGTCGGGCGACGAGCCCTGCTTCAGCCGGAAGACGGCGTCGGGGATGATCCGGCTGCCAAGGCGGACGGTCTCCTCGTCGTGGCCGGCGAGACGCCGCTCCAGGAACGCGAGGCGCTCGGTGAACTGTGCTCGTAACGCACGTGCGGCACGTCCGCGGCGGACGGCCTCGGCGGCGGCGACGAGCACCAGGACGGTGCACAGCGCCCCGCACAGGCCCACGGCGAGCCTGGCCGGTGGGGTGACGGCGACGACGGCGCCCGCGGTCGCGGCTGCCATCAGCAGCGCGGGCAGCAGCAGCACCCGTGCGTAGGGGACGTCGCGGCTACCGGGAGGTGGTTGATCACTCACCATGTATGCCCTCTGAACGGTTGACTCGGGGATGGTGTCTCAGTGGTGTGACAGTGGACAGGGGAAGGGGACTTTCACCAAACATGCGGACCTTTGGGAGAAAGCGTGGGAAAGCGCAGGAATACCCTCAACTCGGTTGCGCTGAGAGGGAGTTTAGTCTGACAGGGAGATCGCCCGTGTCATATTCCACGAGCCTCTGACAGCCCCCCGCGGGCCGGCGTAGGCTCGTCTCCACTGACACGTCGGGTGATGCCCGCGTACATGGAGTGAGTGCCTCCGGTATATCAGAACCGGCCGTGCCACCCTGCCCCCGGGGCGCTTTCACGCAGGTCCACGGGGTGGTGGGCGCGGGATACGCACGGCGCATCGAAGCAGTCCCGGCGAACCGGAGCGGGGACATGCCGCACATTCCGGGCGGCTCGGCGGCTACACCCGGTCATGGCGTGGGCCGGCAGGCCGCGTCGCACCCGCGGACAGAGGAACCGACACGGTACGGTACGGACCCGCGCAGGAAGGCGGCGGCGGACAGGAGGCGGCCGGGACGGGACGACGGCCGAGCCCGTGGAGCCGGCGGTGCGGGTGGCGGCCGCGACCGCCACCCGTGCGCGTACCCGTGCCGGTGTGCGTACTCCTGCGCGTGCCCGTGCTCATCGCCCCGCACCCCGCACCCCGTGCCCCGTGCCCCGTGCCCCGGCCCCGGCCCCGCGGGGCCCTCGGACCCGGTGGCCGCCCGGCCGTCAGCCCACGGACGAGTACGCCACCACGCCCCGCAGCAGCGCGTCGACCGCCTTGCGGGCGGCCTTCGGGACCGTGGAGCCCTCGAAGGAGGCGGCGGCCGAGATCTGGCCGAGTACGTCGATCACCTGCTTGCACCAGCGCACGAAGTCGCCCGCGGGCATCTCCACCTCGCGCAGCACCTCGTCGAGCCCCTTGCCGGAGGCCCACATGTACGCGGCCCAGGCGAACCCTAGGTCGGGCTCGCGCTGGCCGACACCCTCCGCCTGGCTGATCCGGAAGTCCTCCTCCAGGGCGTCGAGGCGGCCCCAGATGCGAACCGTCTCGCCCAGCGCCGCCTTGACCGCGCCGGACGGCAGCTTGGGCGCCAGGGAGTCGTCGCCGACCCGTGCCTCGTAGACCAGTGCCGAGACGCAGGCGGCCAGTTCCGCCGGGCCGAGGCCCTCCCACACGCCTTCGCGCAGGCACTCGCTGGCCAGCAGGTCCAGCTCGCCGTAGAGCCGGGCGAGGCGCTTGCCGTGTTCGGTAACCTCGTTGCCGCGCAGGTAGTCCAGTTCGGTCAGCAGCGCGACGATGCGGTCGAAGGTGCGGGCGATGGTGTTCGTACGCCCCTCGATGCGGCGCTCGAGCTGGTCGGTGTCGCGCAGCAGGCGGTGGTAGCGCTCGGCCCAGCGGGCGTGGTTCTCACGGTCGCTGCACCCGTGGCAGGGGTGGGCCCGCAGCTCGGTGCGGAGCCGGGCGATCTCGCGGTCGTCGGCTGCGGCGGCGCGCTGCTTGCGGTGCCGCTCGGGGACGATGTGGCCGGCCTTGGTGCGCAGCGCGGACGCCAGGTCGCGGCGGGACTGCGGGCTGCGCGGGTTGAACGACTTGGGGATGCGCATCCGCTCCAGCGCCTCCACCGGCACCGGGAAGTCCATCGACGCCAGCCGCTTGACCTGCCGCTCCGCGGTGAGCACCAGGGGGCGGGGGCCGTCGTGCTGGTCGAAGCCGCGGTGGCCGTTGGAGCGGCCCGCGGGCACACCGGGGTCGAGCACCAGGGCGAGGCCGGCGAACTTGCCGGTGGGGACGTGGATGACGTCGCCGGGCCGCAGCTTCTCCAGGGCCGTGGCCGCCGCGGCCCGCCGCTGTGCCGCACCCTGCCTGGCCAGCTCCGTCTCACGGTCCTTCAGATCGCGGCGCAGCCGCGCGTATTCCTCGAAGTCGCCGAGATGGCAGGTCATGGAGGCCTTGTAGCCTTCCAGGCCCTCCTCGTTGCGCTGCACCTGGCGGGAGATGCCGACGACCGACTTGTCGGCCTGGAACTGGGCGAAGGACGTCTCCAGCAGCTCGCGCGAGCGGTGCCGGCCGAACTGCTCGACCAGGTTGACGGCCATGTTGTAGGACGGCTTGAAGCTGGAGCGCAGCGGGTAGGTGCGGGTGCCCGCCAGCCCCGCCAGGTGCTCGGGGCTCATGGCGCGCTGCCACAGCACCACGGCGTGGCCCTCGACGTCGATCCCGCGCCGGCCGGCCCTGCCGGTGAGCTGGGTGTACTCGCCGGGGGTGATGTCGGCGTGCTGCTCGCCGTTCCACTTGACGAGCTTCTCGAGGACCACGGAGCGGGCCGGCATGTTGATGCCGAGGGCGAGGGTCTCGGTGGCGAAGACGGCCTTGACCAGGCCCCGCACGAACAGCTCCTCGACGACCTCCTTGAAGGTCGGCAGCATGCCCGCGTGGTGGGCGGCGATGCCGCGCTCCAGGCCCTCCAGCCATTCGTAGTAGCCGAGCACGTGCAGGTCTTCGGGCGGGATGGAAGCGGTGCGCTGCTCGACGATCTCGCGGACCCGGCCGCGGGCTTCTTCGTCGTTGAGCCTCAGGCCGGCGAAGAGGCACTGCTGGACGGCGGACTCGCACCCGGCCCGGCTGAAGATGAAGGTGATCGCGGGCAGCAGCCCCTCCGCGTCCAGGCGCTCGATCACCTCGGGGCGGCTCGGGGTCCACACCCGGGAGCGCTGGCGGCGCTCGCGCTCACGGTCGGCCTCGCGGAGGTTCCTGCCGCGTCTGCGCCCGGGACCGAAGGCCGGACGGGTGGCGTCGGTCCTGGCCAGCCTGGTGAGGTCGGGGTTGACGGCCTTCTTCTGGCCCTCGCCCTCCTCGAAGAGGTCGTACATGCGCCGCCCGGCCAGCACGTGCTGGAACAGCGGCACCGGGCGGTGCTCGGAGACGATCACCTCGGTGTCCCCGCGGACGGTGTCCAGCCAGTCGCCGAACTCCTCGGCGTTGGACACGGTGGCGGACAGGGAGACCAGGGTGACCGACTCCGGAAGGTGGATGATCACTTCCTCCCAGACCGCGCCGCGGAAGCGGTCCGAGAGGTAGTGCACCTCGTCCATGACGACGTAGCCGAGGCCGCGGAGGGTCTGGGAGCCCGCGTAGAGCATGTTCCGCAGCACCTCGGTGGTCATGACGACCACCGGGGCGTCGGCGTTGACGCTGTTGTCGCCGGTGAGCAGGCCGACCTGGTCGGGGCCGTACCGCTTGGCGAGGTCGGAGTACTTCTGGTTGGAGAGCGCCTTGATGGGCGTGGTGTAGAAGCACTTCTTGCCCTGCCTGAGGGCCAGGTGCACCGCGAATTCCCCGACGATCGTCTTGCCGGAGCCGGTGGGGGCGGCCACCAGTACGCCTTTGCCGGCCTCCAGGGCCTGGCATGCCTCGGTCTGGAACGGGTCCAGGCCGAAGTCGTACATCCCGCGGAAGGTGCCGAGCGCCGTGGCTTGCTCGGCGGCACGCTTACGGGCTGCCGCGTACCGCTCGGCCGGTGAGAGATCCTCAGTCATCGTACTTTCGAGCCTACCCGCCGCCTGTGACAGTGCACGATCTTTATCGGGATCGGGGCATCGCACCTGGTCAGCCGGGCGTCCTGCGCGGTCGGCCGCGGCGGCCGCGCGGCGGCCGGCGGCCGAGCGGGCGCCGGAGCGGCACCGGACGGGCACCGGGGCACGACCGGGCGGGCGCCGCCGCGCCACCGGCGGCGGGCCGCGGCGGGCACCGGAGCGGTGCGCCCGGCGGGCCGGCACGTGCGCCCGCGGGCCCGCGCGTGGACTCAGCGGACCAGCACCCGCACCGCCCGGGGTACGCACTGCGCGATCAGCGGCAGCGGGCCGAGCGGCTCGCCGTCGGCGTACCCGGTGGTGCCCGGGGCGGCCAGTTCGACCTTCGCGGCGCGGTGCACGGTGACCTTGGGGTGGTCCAGGTGCGTTCCGGCGTAGACCCGCGGGAAGACCTTGAGCAGGGTGGCACGGCTGCAGTCGCCGACGACGGTGACGTCGAAGAGCCCGTCGCCGAGGTCGGCCCCGGCACAGATCCTCATGCCTCCCCCGTACGAGGGGCCGTTGCCGACGGCGACCAGCGTGGCCTCGGTGTGCAGCGGGCTGCCGTCGTCGAGGGTGATGCGGTACGGCACGGGCCGGAACGCGGCGAGTTCCGCGATCACGGCCAGGTCGTACTTGAGGCGGCCGGTGGGCCACCTCATCCGGTTGCCCCGGTCGTTGACCCGGGAGTCGAAGCCGGAGGCGAGGACGGTGCCGAAGAAGCGGCCGGCGGCCCGGCCGAGGTCGACCTCGCGCAGGCGCGCGCCCCTGAGCGCCGCGGCGACCAGCCGGCCGGCCGCCGCCGGGTCCCGTACGGGCAGGGCCAGGGCACGGGCGAAGTCGTTGCCGGTGCCGGCGGGGATCAGGCCGAGTGGCGTGCTGGTACCGGCGACGGCCTGCAGGGCGAGATTGACCATGCCGTCGCCGCCGACGGCCACCAGGGCGCCCGTGCCGCCCCTGACGGCGCCACGGGCCCTGCGGAGCGCGTCCTCGGCGTCCAGGCCGAGGACGGTGGAGACCGTGAAGCCGGCCGTGCGCAGCGCGGAGGCGGCCGACTGCGCCGCGTGAGCGCCTCGGCCGCGGCCTGCGGCCGGGTTGACGAACAGGCTGATCTCGCTGGTCACTGCGGGTCCCCCAGGGCGGAGTCTGAGGGAGGACCCTACAAGGTGACCGGACGCGCCGCGGGCCGGTCAGGTCACGTCGTCGTAACCGTTGACCCGGTTCTCCTCGCTGGTGGCCTGCTCGGGCAGCGCGCGCGTGGCGGCCACGGACTCCACACCTCCGATGTCACCCGGGGTGAGGTCCAGGTCGGACGCCTCGTCGTCGTCGGGCCCGGCCTCCTCGATGCGGCTCTTGCGGCGGTCGTTGAAGAGGGAGAACGCGGTGGCCGCGAAGTACAGCACCCAGATCGGACCGGCCAGGGCCAGCATCGTGAGCGGGTCGGTGCTGGGCGTGGCGACGGCCGCGAAGACCGTGATGCCCATGATCATCGCCCGCCACCAGCCGAGCATCCGCCGTCCGGAGAGCACACCGGTGAGATTGAGCATCACCAGCAGCAGGGGCAGTTCGAAGGAGAGACCGAAGATCACCACCATGCGGGTGATCAGATCGATCAGCTCGTCCAACGGCAGGAGGTTGTCCAGGTCGCCGGGCGAGAAGGTGAGCAGCACCGTCGCCATCGTCGGCAGGGTCTTGTAGGCGAAGAACGCCCCGCCCAGGAAGAGCGGGACACCCGTGCCGACGAAGGCGCGGGCGTACTTCTTCTCGTGCCGGTGCAGGCCGGGTGCGACGAACGCCCAGAGCTGGTAGAGCCAGATGGGCGAGGCCGCGATGACCCCGACCATCAGCGAGACCTTCAGCGCCAGCGTGAACGGCGTCAGCAGGCCGTTCAGGACGATGCGCGCGCAGGTGCCGCTGTTCCTCTGCGAGAGGTCGTCGAAGCTGGAGTGGCACCCCACGGCGTCCAGGATCGGGTTCGTGAAGAACTCGACGATGTCCTTGTAGAAGAAGGCGGCGACGATCGTGACCACAATGATCGCCAGGACGGCCTTGGCGAGCCTGTTACGCAGCTCACGCAGATGATCCGCGAGCGGCATCCGGCCGTCGGGATCCTTCTCCTTCTTGCGGGCAGACCTGAGCAACCCACGTCCTCATCTCATGCGGCGGTGCATCGCTGACCGCTTCGGCGTCGTCAGCGCTGCGTGGTGTCCGTGGGCTCGGAGACCGGACGCGAGCTGGTCACGTCGCCGGGGGCCGCCTGGATGGTGCGCTTGGAGGAGTCGGCGGCCGGCGGGTCGGCGGGGGCGGTCGGCGTCGCGCCGTCCGACTTCATCGCCTTCGCCTCGCTCTTGAGGATGCGTGCGGACTTGCCGAGGGAACGGGCCATGTCCGGAAGCTTCTTCGCACCGAACAGCAGGACGATGACGACGAGGATGAGAATGATCTCGGGGGCGCCGAGCCTTCCGAACATGGTCTCTACCTTCTCACCGAGGCGGCGTGGGACGGGATTACGGCTCGATCGGCCGAACGGATCCGGCCACCGTGCTCTCAGGGATCGTAACCCTCAGGGGTAAACACGGAGCAATCCCCGAGCGTACTCCCGGCGCGGCCCGCGCCTCGTCCTCGGGCCACGGTCAGCAGCGTACCCGCACGGCCTGGCCCTTCGACAGGCCATGCGGCCCAGTGGCTCGGCAGCGGCAGCGGGCCGGGCCGGGCACGGCGGGCTCAGCGAAGCTGCGCGCCCGTCCTGGCGGCCGCCGCCGTGGCCTCCTCCAGGTCCTTCGCGGCGTGGTTGATCCGCCGTGCGGACTCCGCCACCTGCCGGCCGAGCCGCTCGGCCGCCACGTAGACCCGTACGGCCAGGACACCGAGCACGGCCAGGCCGAGGAAGCCGGCGGCCACCGCGAGCATCGCCCAGGACATCGGCACCGCCTACGACCTGCGCGGGGTGTGCAGCCGCAGGGTGCGCACCCCGCCTTTGGTGAGCAGCTCGACGATGCGCTCGCCGGCGGGCTTGCGCACCGCGGCACCGCACTCCGGGCAGGTGAAGGAGTAGAAGGTGGTCTTGCGGGTGGCTCCGATGGCCAGCCGCAGCGCGTGGGCGTGCAGCTCCAGTCTGGCCCGGCAGTCGGGGCAGGCGGCCTTGTACAGCACCGGGCCCACACGGTCGAACCCGGGGCCGCCCTGCGGCGGCTGGGAAGCGTCGTGGGTCCGGGCGTCTTCCGTCCCTGACATGACCGACGTGCTCAAAGCTTCTGCTCCTGCCTGTGGTGGGGGGAGGTGTGGGGGGCCTGGGTGTGTCCGGCGGCGGGCCGGGAGGGGGCGGGCGCAGCGGCCCGCGCGGGCTTCGGCGGTGCCGACCCGCCCGGATCCAGGGGCTGTTCGCGGGGGCGGGACGGCTCGGGGGCACCGGACTGCGGGGGTGTCCCACGGCGCACGGGAGCCACCGGTCCGCCGGACGGCGCTGCCGGGGCGCCGCCCGGCACGGGACCGTTCGGAACGGGGCCGTTCAGCGCGGAGGCGGCGGCCGGCTCGGGGCCGTTCGGGGGGAGAGCGGCCTGTGGCACGGGGCCGTTCAGCACGGGGCCTGCGTCCGGGGCCGGGCCCCGGTGCGGCGCGGGGTCCTCGCAGGGCGGCGGGGTTCCGTACGGCGTGGACCGGTCGTGCGGCGCCGGGGCGTCGTAGGCCGCGAGTGCCGCTGCCGCGGCCTGCCGGGCGCTCGTGACGAGTTCGCGCGGCGCGACGATGCGGCCGTCGCGGCCGAGCCGAAGGGCGAGCCTGCGCAGCGAGGCGGGGTCGGGGGTGCGCAGCGTGATCCGCAGACCGCCGTCGGGCAGTTCCTCCGCGCTGTCGTGCGGGTAGTACTCGGCGACCCAGCGGCCGCCGGGGCCGACCTCGACCACCACTTCGGGGTCCTCGGCGGCCGGCTGCACCAGGCCCTCGGACAGGTCGCGCAGCTCGATCTCGGGCGGGGCGGACGGCTCGTCGAGGACCTTGATCTCCGCGACCCGGTCGAGGCGGAAGGTGCGGCGGGCCTCGGAGCGGCGGCACCAGGCCTCGACGTAGGTGTGCCCGACGCTCACCAGCCTTATCGGGTCGATCTCGCGCTCGGTGACCTCGTCGCGGGCCGGGGAGTAGTAGCGGATCCAGAGCCTGCGCCGCTCGGAGATGGCGCGGTCGACGTCGGCGAAGACGCCGCCCTCGGACTCGAAGGTGACCGAGAGCCGGGAGCTGGCGCCGGCGGCCTCGCCCGCGGCCGTCTCCAGCTTGGCGGTGGCGCGCAGCAGGGCCCTGCGGTCGCTCTCCCGCAGCCCCGGCAGGGTCGCCACGGCGCGGGCCGCGACCAGCAGGGCTGTGGCCTCGTCGGCGGCGATCCTGAGCGGCTCGGCGGCTTCCGCGGCCAGTGCGCCGGGATTGCGCCACCAGATGTGGTCGCCGTCGGTGTCGATGTCGAGGAGGTCACCGCCGCGGAAGCTGGTGCCGCACATCGGGAGCACGTCGAGGTCGGAGATGAGCTCGTCCTCGGTGATGCCGAAGGCCCGTGCGACGTCGCTGACGCGGGCGCCGGGGCGTTCGCGCAGATAGGTCACCAGGGAGAGCATCCGGCGGGTCTGGTCGATGGCGTTCGGCGGCCGGGCCGGCCGCTGGGGCCTGCCGGGACGCGGGGGTGTGGCTTCCATGGTCCTTGCTCTCCCCCTCAGCCCTCGGCCACGGCGCGTAGCCGGTCCACGACGTCGGCACGCAGCTCGGCCGGCTCGAGCACCACCACGTCGGGGCCGAACTCGACCAGCCAGGCGTCGAGCCCGTGCCCGTACGGAATCTCCAACTCGTCCCACCCGTCGCCGAGTTCCCGTACGGAGCCGGCCTTGGCACGCAGCGGGTAGCCGGCGCCGGAGCGGAGCCTGATACGGGCGCGCCGGTCGGCGGACTCGCCGGCCCAGCTCGCCACGGTCTCACGGACGGTGACCACGTCGGGCACCTCGGCGGTGAACCGGCCGCCGCGGCTCCTGACCCGGCCGGTGATCCTGGACAACCGGAACACCCGCTCGGCGCGGCGGTCGCGGTCCCAGCCGGCGAGGTACCAGTGGCCGCGCCAGCACTCCAGCGCCCAGGGCTCCACGGTGCGCAGCTCGGGACGGGCGGCGGTGGCCTTGCGGTAGTCGAAGGTGACCGCGCGGCGGTCCCGGCAGGCCAGCATCAGCGGCTCGAAGGCGGCTTCATGGGCGGGGATGCGCGGTTCGAGCGCGCCGTGCGTCTCGTAGGGGTCGACGTCCTCGGGCAGCCCGGCGGCGCGCAGCTTCTGCAGGGCGCCGCTGGCCGCTCCGGCGAGCCTGGCCTGCTGCCACACCTTGGCGGCCAGGCCGAGGGCGGCGGCCTCCTCGGCGTCCAGGGCGACGGGCGGCAGGCGGTTGCTGTCGCGGCGGGCCTGGTAACCGACCTCGCCGTCGATGTTCTCCACGGTGTCGATGACGAGGCCGAGCTCGCGCAGGTCGTCCTTGTCGCGTTCGAACATCCGGTTGAACGAGTCGTCGGAAGCGGACGCGCCGCCGGCCGCGGCAGCGGCCTCCACGTACGCCTCGATCGAGTCGCGAAGCTCGCGCTTGCTGAGCGGGCGGCGCGTACCGAGCAGGCACAGCGCCAGGTTCATCAGCCGCTCGGCCTTGGCAATGGCCATCGCCGCCCCCAACGTCCTCTCACTAGGCCTTCCGCCCGCTGACCGTACCGCTCCCGGGCGGCAGGGCAAAAGCGAGGACCCATGTCCGAGGACATGGGTCCCGTGGCCGGCCGGACACGGTCCGCATCCGGCCGGCCGTATCAGATCACATCAGGACGGACCTCTCAGACCGCCACCAGGTCGCAGACGAAGATCAGCGTCTCGCCGGGGGCGATCCGGCCGCCGCCCGCACCGCGGTCCCCGTAGGCCAGGTGGGCCGGGATGGTGAGCTGGCGGCGACCGCCGACCTTCATGCCCTGCACGCCCCGGTCCCAGCCGGTGATCACCTGGCCGACGCCCAACTGGAACTGGAGCGGCGTGCCGCGGTTCCAGCTCGCGTCGAACTCCTCACCGGTGGAGAAGGCCACGCCCACGTAGTGGACCGAGACGGTGTCGCCGGCCTTGGCGACCGGGCCGTCCCCCTCCCAGATGTCCTTGATCTCCAGATCCGCCGGGGGCTCTCCGCCCGGGAAGTCGATCTCGGGCTTGTCGATGCTCACGTCACGTGCTCCTGCTCAGTACGGTTGGGCAACCGGGACAGTCTCGCATCCGCGGCCTCACATCGCCGCAAGGATGTCCACCACGAACACCAGCGTCGAGTTCGCGGGCAGGTCCGGGCCCTTGTCCTGGTCCTTGTACGCAAGCTGCGGCGGGATCACCAGCAGCACCCGGCTGCCGACCTTCTTGCCCACCAGGCCCTTGTCCCAGCCCTCGATGACCTGCTTCTCGCCGATCACGGTGGAGAACGGCGTGCCCACGTTGTACGACGAGTCGAAGAGCTTGGCCTCGGCCTTGCCCTCGTTCGGCTTCCACGCCGCCCCGCTGTACTGCATGTACACCGTCTGGCCGTTCTTGACCTCGTCGCCCTTGCCCTCGATGAGCACCCGGTCGACGAGGTCCTTCGGCGGGTTCTTCTTCGGCACCGAGATCACGGCGGGCGCCGGCTTGTCGGCGTTGATCTTCGGCAGGTCCGACGGGATCGGGGCCTGCTTGCCCTGCGCCGTCTGCGGGATGATCCGGTCGATGTCCAGCACCAGCACGATGGTGTCGGTGCCCTTGACGCCCAACTGCTGGTTGCCCTGCTTGCCGAACGCGGCGTCGGGCGGCGCCACGACCAGCACCCGGCCGCCCACCTTCTGACCCATCACCGCCTGCGAGAACGCCGCGATGATGGTCTTCTTGCCCGCCGGGATGACCTGCGGCGCCCCGCCCTGCTGGTATGAGCTGCCCAGGTCCCTGCCGCCCTGCCACACCTTGCCGGTGTAGTGGGAGACGACCAGGTCCTCCTTCTTCACCACCGGGCCGTCGCCGTCCTTCAGCGAGTGCACGACGAACTTTCCGCTCGGGGTGCTCTTGGGAATGGTGATGTCGGCCTTCCGGCCGCGCTCTCCGGCGACCTTCGGCATCGGGGACGCGGTGTCCACCGGCTTGAGGTTCACCGCCTGCGCCGACTTGCTGGGCGTGGGAGACGCGTCCTTCTTGCCCGAGTCCCCACCTCCGCAGGCGGTCAGTGCCAGGGCCGGCACGATGAGCAAGGCAGCAAGTCGGCGTCGCACGTCGGTGTCCTCGGGGTAGTGGGGGTGTTCCGGCGGCTCACTCTACGGCCGCCGCCCTCACCTCCTGAAGCACGGCATGCACAAGGGCTCCGCAGCTTCCACATACGGAGCCCTTTATGCTGGTGTGACGGCTCTCACATTCCCGCGATGAGCTTCTCCACCCGGTCGTCCACGCTGCGGAACGGGTCCTTGCACAGGACCGTCCGCTGCGCCTGGTCGTTCAGCTTCAGGTGCACCCAGTCGACCGTGAAGTCCCGGCGCTGCTCCTGAGCACGCCGGATGAAGTCGCCGCGCAGCCGCGCACGCGTCGTCTGCGGCGGCACCGACTTGCCCTCGAAGATCTTCAGGTCATTGCAGATCCGCGCCGCCTGGCCCTTGCGCTCCAGCAGGTAGTACAGACCACGACGCCGGTGGATGTCGTGGTAGGCGAGGTCTATCTGCGCGACCCGCGGGTGCGACATGGTCATGTTGTTCTTGCTGCGGTACCGCTCGATGAGCTTGTACTTCATCACCCAGTCGATCTCGGTGCCGATGCGGTCGAGGTCCTCCTGCTCGATCGCCTCCAGCGCCCGGCCCCACAGCTCCAGCACCCGCTCGACCGTGCCCTTGCGGATGCCGCGCCGGTCGCAGAAGTCCAGCGCCTTCTCGAAGTACTCCCGCTGCACCTCCAGCGCCGAAGCCTCCCGGCCGCTCGCCAGACGCACCTTGCGCCGGCCGGTGGTGTCGTGGCTGACCTCGCGGATCGCCCGGATCGGGTTCTCCAGGGTCAGGTCGCGCATCACGGTCCCGGCCTCGATCATCCGCAGCACCAGGTCGGTCGCCCCGACCTTGAGCAGCATCGTCGTCTCCGACATGTTCGAGTCGCCGACGATCACGTGCAGCCTGCGGTAACGCTCCGCATCCGCATGCGGCTCGTCGCGGGTGTTGATGATCGGCCTCGAACGCGTCGTGGCCGAGCTGACACCCTCCCAGATGTGCTCGGCACGCTGACTGACGCAGTACACCGCACCACGCGGCGTCTGCAACACCTTCCCCGCGCCGCACAGCAACTGCCGCGTGACCAGGAACGGGATCAGGATGTCCGCCAGGCGCGAGAACTCGCCGTGGCGGGCCACCAGGTAGTTCTCGTGGCAGCCGTAGGAGTTCCCCGCGGAGTCGGTGTTGTTCTTGAAGAGGTACACATCACCCGCGATGCCCTCCTCGTGCAGCCGACGCTCGGCATCCACCAGCAGGCCTTCCAGGATGCGCTCGCCCGCCTTGTCGTGCGTGACCAGCTCCGTGACGCTGTCGCACTCCGGCGTGGCGTACTCCGGGTGCGAGCCCACGTCGAGGTAGAGACGGGCGCCGTTCCGCAGGAAGACGTTGCTGCTGCGGCCCCATGACACAACACGGCGGAAGAGGTACCGCGCCACCTCGTCGGGAGACAGGCGCCGCTGTCCCCGGAACGTACACGTGACGCCGTACTCGTTCTCCAGCCCGAAAATGCGGCGGTCCATGACTGAACATTACGCCCGACCGCGCTCACTGAAACCGGCTTCGGGCACACCATTCCGATCATTTTCCGCCGCCACCCCCTCCCCCACCACACGCCCGGTAGCTGCGAGGACCGGCCTCGTGGCCAGCAGAACGAGGAACGCGACCGCCCCCGCACACCCGGGCACCGCAAACCCCCAGACGGTCCCACCCCACTCCACCACCGGCCCCGTCACCGCGGTGCCCACCGAACTGCCCACCGTGAACGTCGTCACCAGCCACGCGAACGCCTCCGTCACCGTCCCCCGCGGCGCATGGCGGTCGACGACCACGAACGCGCACGCGATCGACGGCGCCAGGAACACCCCCGCAACCACCGACAGCAACGTCATCGCCACCGCCCCCGGCATCAGCAGCAACGGCACGTACCCCACCGTGAGCAGCGCCACGAGCACCGCCAACCGGCGCTCCGCCGCACCCGCCCACTGCCGCGCCCCGTAGCCCAGGCCACCGAACAGCGCCCCGAACCCCAGTGCCGCCATCAGCCAGCCGTAGACCACGTCGCCGCCGTGCCCGTCCGCATACGACACGCCGGCCACCGTGATCGCCCCCATCGCCAGGCCCACGAAGAGGAAGGCACCGAGCAGCGCCAGCAGCCCGGGGGCGCGCAGCGCACCCAGCCAGTGCGCCACCCGCGGCTCCGAACGCCACGCTCGCGACGGCGCCGACACCACCACCGACAGCGCTCCGAGCACACCGATGACGTTGACGACCACCACCGCGGCCCGCGCCGACCACAGCGCCACGATCAGACTCACCAGCAGCGGCCCGATCGTGAACATCACCTCCTGGGCCACGGCGTCCATCGCATAGGCCGCGGGCACCCGGTCCACCCTCAGCACCGTCGGCCACAAGGCCCGCAGGCCGCTCTCCAGCGGCGGCACGAACAGCCCGCCGACCCCCACCGCCGCATAGGCCAGCGCCGGCGTGTCCGTCCCCGCCACCGCGAAGACGGTCATGCCCAGCGCCGACACCACCGCGGCCGACAACTGCACCCGGGGCTGCCCCCGCAGGTCCACCAGTCGCCCGAGCACCGGCTGCCCCACCGCGTTCGCCACGCCGTACACCGCCGCCAGGGCGCCCGCCAGGCTGTACGAACCGCCTTCGGCACGCACCAGCAGCAGCACCGCGATCGGAGCCGTCGCGTTCGGCAGCCGGCCCACCAGCGTTCCCGCCAGCAGCCGGAACGCGTACCGCGTCCTCAGTATCTCCCCGTATCCGCCCGCCATACCTCAGCCCGCACCTCTCCGCGCACCCCGGCGACCCCGCGCGCCCCGGCCGTCACATCCCAGGACCCGCACGGCACCACCACGGCACGCACCCTCTAGTTTTACGTATAACGTCTCGCGCTCATACGTACCATGTCCGCGGACCGCGGTCCACCACCGCACTTCGGCCCAGCCCCGCAGCCAGGCACCCGGCGAGGGCCCGGCAACAGGAAGGCCACACCGGTGACCACCGGACAACCAGCCGACAGGCGCCCCCGCGGCGACCAGGCGCCCACCAGCCGCGATGTCGCACGCGCCGCCGGGGTCTCCCAGGCCGCCGTCTCCCTCGTGCTCAGCGGCAAGGCCCACGGCCGCGTCTCGCAGGCCACCGCGGAACGCGTCCGCACCGCCGCCCGCGACCTCGGCTACCGCCCCAACCTGGCGGCCCGCAGCCTGCGGCTCGGCAGCACCAGGACCGCCCTGCTCGTCGTCCCCGCCCTCACCAACGAGTTCTTCGCGCGCGTGCACACCGGTACCGCACAGGTCGCCGACCGCCACGGCTTCGGCATCGTCCTGCACACCAGCCCCCAGGCCACCGCGCCCGCCCGGCGCTCGCCCGCCGCGGCGCCCGTTCAGACCCCGCCGATCAGCGACCCCTTCGCCTCCGCGTCCGCGGCCCTGGACGGCGTCATCGCCTCGTCCATGGCCGCCCACGCCCTCACCGCCATCCGCGGCGACCGGCTCCCCCTCGTCATGCTCGACAGCGACCCCGCCGACAGCCCCGGCGCCGCCACCGTCAACCCCGACATCGCCGACGGCATGCGCCAGGTGACCCGCCATCTGCTCAGCCTCGGCCACCGCCGCTTCCTGCACCTGGCCGCCGCCGTCGACGCCTGGACCTTCCACAGCCGCGCCACCGCACTCGCCACCGCCCTGCACGGCACCGGCGCCACCGTCGACCGCATCCAGGCCCCCCTCACCACCGACGCCGCCCGCGCCGCCGTGCACGCCGCCCTCACCGCGCCGGGCCGCCCCCGCCCCACCGCCCTCGTCTGCGACGACGACACCATGGCCGCCGGCGCCTGCAAGGCCGCCCGCCGCCTGGGGCTCCGCATCCCCCAGGACATCTCCGTCACCGGTTTCGACGACGTCACCCTCGCCACCGCGATCGAACCCGAGCTCACGACCGTCCGCCTGCCCGCGGAGGCCGTCGGGGAGCACGGCATGACCGCCCTCCTCGCCCTCCTGGAGGGCCACCGCCCCGCCCCCGACACCCTCCCCGTCCATCTCGTCGTACGCGGCTCCACCGGCCCTCCCCCGGCTGGAGCGTGAGCGCCTGCGGGGAAGGGCACCGGCGGCCGGGTCGCGCACGCGGCGGGAGCCGGGGGAAGCGCCGCCGAAGGCCCGGGGCGCTGCCACCTGCCCCGCCCCGGACATGACGGTGCCCGGCCACCCCTGGTGGCCGGGCACCGATCACAAGCGGTGTCAGGGAGTGCTCAGCACCCCCGGGGCTCACGCCCCCGGGTCGTCCGGGCCCGAGGCGCCCTCGTCCTTCGACCCGCCGGACCCCGGGGCGTCCGGTCCGTCAGAGGACGCCTCGGAACCCGCGCCCTGCGGGCCCTCGCCGGCCGGCTCCTGCGAGGCGCCCTCCGCCTCCAGGAGGCGCGCGAGCTGCTGCCCGACGATCCGCTTGAACTTCCGCTGCTGCGGCCGTGTGCGATCCAGCACGGCCACTTCGAGACGCTCCGCGGGAATCTCCCGCTCGCTGCCGTTCGTATCCCGCGACAGCGCCTGCACGGCCAGCTTCAGCGCCTGCGCCAGCGTCATCCCGTCCCGGTGCCGCTGGTCCAGGTAGCCGCTGATCTGCTCGGCGTTGCCGCCGACCGCCACCGACCCGTGCTCGTCCACGATCGAGCCGTCGTGCGGCAACCGGTAGATCTGGTCGCCCTCCGGGGTCTCCCCCACCTCGGCGACCACCAGCTCCACCTCGTACGGCTTCTCCGCCGCGCTCGAGAAGATGGTGCCGAGCGTCTGCGCGTACACGTTCGCAAGACCGCGGGCCGTCACGTCGTCCCGGTCGTAGGTGTAGCCGCGCAGGTCCGCGTACCGGACACCGCCGATGCGCAGGTTCTCGTACTCGTTGTACTTGCCGGCCGCCGCGAAACCGATGCGGTCGTAGATCTCGCTGAACTTGTGCAGCGCACGGGACGGGTTCTCGCCGACGAACACGATGCCGTCGGCGTACTGCAGGACGACCAGGCTGCGGCCCCGGGCAATGCCCTTGCGCGCGTACTCCGCCCGGTCGGCCATGGCCTGCTGGGGTGAGACATAGAACGGCGTCGACACCGGCTGTCCGTCCCTTTCTGTCAGAGGTTAAGTCTACCGAGGCTCTCGCTGACCAGCGACAACCCGATCAGAGCAGCGCAGCCCGAGGACCGTCGGGCTGCTCAAGGCGCCGCTCCAGCACCGAGCGGGCGATCTCGGAGGACTCCGCCTCCGACAGCCTGCGGAAGCCGTCCTCACCGATCACGGCGATCAGCGGGAAGATCCGCCGCGCCATGTCCGGACCGCCCGTCGCCGAGTCGTCGTCCGCCGCGTCGTACAACGCCTGCACCACCAGCGTCGTCACCTGCTCCTCGGTCAGGTCGTCGCGGTAGAGCTTCTTCATCGCCCCCCGCGCATAGACCGAACCGGAACCCGTCGCGGCGAACCCGTGCTCCTCCGAGCGGCCGCCCGTCACGTCGTAGGTGAAGATGCGGCCCTTCCCGCGGTCCACGTCCCAACCCGCGAAGATCGGGACCACCGCCAGGCCCTGCATCGCCATCGACAGATTCGACCTGATCATCGTGGAGAGCCGGTTCGCCTTGCCCTCCAGCGACAGTGTGGTGCCCTCCACCTTCTCGAAGTGCTCCAGCTCGAGCTGGAACAGCTTCACCATCTCGATCCCGAGGCCGGCGACGCCGGCCATCGCCACGGCCGAGTACTCGTCCGCGGGGAAGACCTTCTCCACATCGCGCTGCGCGATGACGTTGCCCATCGTGGCCCGCCGGTCACCGGCGAGCACCACGCCGCCCGGATAGGTGACCCCCACGATCGTCGTGCCGTGCGGCACCTCCAGCGCACCCTGCACCACGGGCAGCGCGCGGTTCGCCGGGAGCATCTCCGGCTGGTGCGCGGACAGGAAGTCCATGAAGGACGAGGACCCAGGTGTCAGGAAGGCAGCTGGTAGACGCCCGGTACTACGACTGTTGGCTTCCACGACTTTCCTTCCGAGTAGACGGCAGCCCGACGAACAGTGTCGGGATCATCTCCCAACTTGCCGATGGCCGAATTGCAGTTGAAGCACAGTACGCCACGGACCCTACCCGTGTTGTGGCGGTGATCCACATGCGCCGCGGGAGCAAGGGCGAGATCACACGCAACCCCCGCGGGAGGCGGCCGGACCGGGGCGCCGCCGGGCCGCCGGAGGCGGTCGCGGTGCGGCACCCCTGCGGCACTCCTCGCTGTACGCCCCGGCCGCACACCCGGGCACCCGGGCACCCGGGCACGGCCACCGGGGGACACCGCACGCGGCAGAACGCGCGCCCCACGGACGCGGGCGTCTCGGGGCGCACGTTCCGTCCTCGGTCGGCCGGCGCTTCCTGTGGTGCCCCGCCGGGCGAACCCCGCGGTGCGCCCGGGGGCCGGCCTCAGCTCGCCCGCTGCGTGCGGACGGCTCTGCCTGCAGGTTCCTCCGGCCCCGGGAACACCACGATTCCCCGTTCACGGATGTGGTTACTGTCCGCCCTTCTGGACGAAAGACCTCACGAAGTCCTCGGCGTTGTCCTCCAGGACATCGTCGATCTCGTCCAGCACGGAGTCGACGTCATCGCTCAGCTTCTCCTGGCGTTCCTTGAGGTCGTCCGACGCCTGCGCGTCCTGCGTCTGCTCGTCCACCTCGTCGGTGTTGCGTGTGGCCTTCTGCTGTCCGCCGCCGGTGTCCTTCGTTGCCATGACCCTCACCCCGCTCGGTTCGAGACTTCGACATGTCGACCGTAACCAGTCGTACAAGATCAGACCCTACAAGCAGGGTCCGACATCGGCCCTGCAGTTACTGCAAGTCCGGGAACCACCTGCATGATTCCCTGGTGGTGGCTTCTTCAGCCCTGGCCCGGCGGGCCGGGGCGGTGGCTCCGTCAGCCGCCCGACAGGACCCTGACCAGGTCCTCCGCCGTACGGCAGCGGTCCAGCAGCTCCTTGACGTGGTTCCGCGTGCCGCGCAGGGGCTCCAGGGTGGGTACCCGCTGGAGTGAGTCCCGACCGGGCAGGTCGAAGATCACGGAGTCCCAGGAGGCGGCGGCGACGTCGTCCGCGTACTGGTCCAGGCAGCGGCCCCGGAAGTAGGCCCTGGTGTCCTCCGGCGGCTGGGTGCGGGCCCGGGTCACCTCGGTCTCGTCCAGCAGGCGCTTCATCTTGCCGCGGGCCTCCAGCCGGTTGTAGAGGCCCTTGTCGGGCCGTACGTCGGCGTACTGGAGGTCGACCAGGTGCAGCCGTGCGGAGTCCCAGTCGAGGCTGTCGCGGCGCCGGTAGCCCTCCATCAGCTCGCGCTTGGCCACCCAGTCGAGCTCTCCCGCGAGGCTCATGGGGTCGCGCTCCAGACGGCCGAGGACGTCCTCCCATCGGGTGAGGATGTCCCTGGTCTGGTCGTCGGCGTCGCCTCCGTAGCGTTCCTCGACGTATTTGCGTGCCAGCTCGTAGTACTCCATCTGGAGCTGTACCGCGGTGAGCGTACGGCCGCTGCGGAGGGTGACGAGGCGCTGCAGCGTGGGGTCGTGGGAGACGTCGTGGAGGGTGCGCACGGGCTGGTCGACGGCGAGGTCGACGGCGATGAAGCCGTCCTCGATCATGGAGAGGACCAGGGCGGTGGTGCCGAGCTTGAGGTAGGTGCTGATCTCGGAGAGGTTGGCGTCGCCGATGATGACGTGGAGGCGGCGGTACTTCTCCGCGTCGGCGTGGGGCTCGTCGCGGGTGTTGATGATGGGGCGCTTGAGGGTGGTTTCGAGACCTACCTCGACCTCGAAGTAGTCGGCGCGCTGGCTGAGCTGGAAACCGTGCTCGTGGCCGTCCTGGCCGACGCCGACGCGGCCGGCCCCCGTGACGACCTGGCGGGAGACGAAGAAGGGCGTGAGGTGGCGCACGATGTCGGAGAAGGGGGTTTCCCGCTTCATCAGGTAGTTCTCGTGCGTGCCGTAGGACGCGCCCTTGTTGTCGGTGTTGTTCTTGTACAGGTGGATGGGCTGGGCGCCGGGTAGCTGGGCGGCCCGTTCGGCGGCCTCGGCCATGATGCGCTCGCCCGCCTTGTCCCAGAGGACGGCGTCGCGCGGGTTGGTCACCTCGGGGGCGCTGTACTCGGGGTGTGCGTGGTCGACGTACAGGCGTGCCCCGTTGGTGAGGATGACGTTGGCCAGGCCGATGTCCTCGTCGGTGAGCTGGCTGGCGTCGGCGGCCTCGCGGGCGAGGTCGAAACCGCGTGCGTCCCGTAGGGGGTTCTCCTCCTCGAAGTCCCAGCGGGCACGGCGGGCCCGTTGCATCGCGGCCGCGTAGGCGTTGACGATCTGGGACGAGGTGAGCATGGCATTGGCATTGGGGTGGCCGGGGACGGAGATGCCGTACTCCGTCTCGATGCCCATTACTCGCCGTACGGTCATGCGGCCCTCCTTGCCAGGCGGCGGCGCCCCCGGGCGGGGACGGCGCTCGTGTACCGCGGGTTGCGCGGGTGTGCGGTGCGCTTCCCCGCACTGCGCGACTCGGCGGTACGAGAGAGCCTAGAACGCCTTTGCGCTGGTGGGGCGATCATTTCGGTCATTGGGTCGGGGTGGGTGACGGCTGGAAAAACAGTTGGCTGCGGGTACCCCGGTGAGGGCACCCGCAGCCACCCTGTGTTTACAGGTATTGTCCGGTGTTCGCCACCGTGTCGATGGAGCGGCCGGTGTCTGCGCCCTGCTTTCCGGTGACGAGGGTGCGGATGTAGACGATCCGCTCGCCCTTCTTTCCGGAGATCCTGGCCCAGTCGTCCGGGTTGGTGGTGTTGGGGAGGTCCTCGTTCTCCTTGAACTCGTCCACACATGCCTGGAGGAGGTGGGAGACGCGCAGGCCCTTCTGGTTCTGCTCGAGGAAGGCCTTGATGGCCATCTTCTTGGCGCGTCCGACGATGTTCTCGATCATGGCGCCGGAGTTGAAGTCCTTGAAGTAGAGGACTTCCTTGTCACCGTTGGCGTAGGTGACCTCCAGGAAGCGGTTCTCCTCGGACTCCGCGTACATCTGCTCGACCACGGACTGGATCATGCCCTGGACGGTGGCGCCCTTGTCGCTGCCGTGTTCTGCGAGGTCGTCGGCGTGCAGCGGGAGCCTGGCCGTGAGGTACTTGGCGAAGATGTCCTTGGCCGCCTCGGCGTCCGGCCGCTCGATCTTGATCTTCACATCGAGCCGGCCGGGGCGCAGGATGGCGGGATCGATCATGTCCTCGCGGTTGGAGGCACCGATGACGATCACGTTCTCCAGGCCCTCGACGCCGTCGATCTCGGCGAGAAGCTGCGGGACGATGGTGTTCTCCACGTCCGAGCTGACACCCGAGCCACGCGTACGGAAAAGGGATTCCATTTCATCGAAGAAGACGATGACGGGTGTGCCTTCGCTGGCCTTCTCACGGGCCCGCTGGAAGACGAGGCGAATGTGCCGCTCGGTCTCGCCGACGTATTTGTTGAGGAGTTCCGGCCCCTTGATGTTGAGGAAGTAGCTCTTTCCCGCGGGCTGGCCCGTGGCCTCCGCGACCTTCTTGGCGAGGGAGTTGGCGACGGCCTTGGCGATAAGGGTCTTGCCGCAGCCGGGCGGGCCGTACAGCAGGACGCCCTTGGGCGGCCGGAGCTCGTGCTCCTTGAAGAGGTCGGGGTAGAGGTAGGGGAGCTCGACGGCGTCGCGGATCATCTCGATCTGGCCGCCGAGACCGCCGATCTTGTCGTAGCTGATGTCGGGGACTTCCTCCAGGACGAGCTCTTCGACCTCGCTCTTCGGAATGACCTCGTACACATAGCCGGAGCGGGGTTCGAGCAGGAGCGCGTCACCGGGGCGGATGGTCACGTCGAGCAGGGGCTCGGCGAGTCGGACGACGCGTTCTTCGTCGGTGTGTCCGAGCACCAGGGCCCGCTCGCCGTCCTCGAGGATCTCCTTGAGGGTGACGATGTCTCCCGCGCGCTCGAACTCGAAGGCGTCGACCACGTTGAGTGCTTCGTTGAGCATCACTTCCTGGCCGCGCTTGAGTTCGTCGAGCTCGACACTCGGGCTGACGTTCACGCGGAGTTTGCGGCCGCCTGTGAAGATGTCGGCGGTGCCGTCCTCGTTGGCCGCGAGGAAGACGCCGAAGCCGGCCGGCGGCTGCGCGAGCCGGTCGACCTCCTCCTTGAGGGCCACGATCTGGTCGCGGGCCTCACGGAGCGTGTTGGCGAGTCGCTCGTTCTGCGCGGAGACGCCGGCCAGGTTGGTCTGCAGCTCGACGATCCGCTCTTCGAGAATCCTCGTGTGACGCGGAGAGTCGGCGAGCTTGCGGCGCAGGACGGCGATCTCCTGCTCAAGGTAGGCGATCTGTCCGGCCGGGTCCTCGGACCCTCGACCGGGCCGGATGCCGCGGTTCATGTCGTCGTCGTGGGCTGCCACGGTCCTCACCTCCTCCAAAGGGAGCTGGACGCTTCCTGACCCTACCTGGGTGGGTGTCGATTGAAACCCCTAGATCACAAAGACGGTCGGGGTGTGTCCGATCTTCACCCTTGCGCTCTCCCTCACGCCAGGGGAATACCCACCCAACTACGTTGGGACAACATCGGGAAGCTGACAGTTGTGTGGTTGGTGCGGTCAACACCCGTCCGCACTGGCCGGACTTGCTCGGCGAATGGCCGGCTTGTCGCGGCGTAGGACGGGGCGGAGAGACCGCTGGGCAGAAGACCGACGCCGGGTCGGGATATTCCGGTCCGGGGGTCCGGGCGGGTCAGGGCCTCGATGCGGGCGAGGGCGTCTGCGCCCAGTATGCGCCCGAGGTCCCGGGGCTGGGTATCGGTGGTCCGGCAGAGGCAGAGGGGAGGGGGGAACGGGGAGCGGCCCGCCGCTGCGGGAACCCCGGGCGACGGTGCCCGTGCCGGTTCCGTTTGCCGCGGGATGTCGGTGACTCCGCGAGGGAGCGTCCTGGAGAGTGTATCCATGCGCGGTGCATTTCGGACAAGGTGGAGATCCACGGCCCGAACGGTCGGGACGCGGAGTGACCGGTTCGCTGCGGGTGGCGATCTCCGCCGCCGGAGGCACCCGGCAGGACGGCCGCGTGCCCCGACCGCCGCCGCCGGCCCCTCGGTGGCGAGGTCCGGCTCAGACGGTGCGCGCCTGGGCCGGCGTGGAGCGCCGGAACGCCCCGTCGCGCCAGGTCCAGGCGGCCTTCTGCCGCTGGTCGGGGCAGCAGCTCGGCACATCGGGGGACGAGTAGCCGAGCAGGGTGGCGGTGACGGTGGCGTTGCGCACCGTGAGGCCGGTGACGGTGTCGCGGTCCCCGGGGTCGACGAGGGTGGCGACGACGCGGGCGGCGGCGCTCTGGTCGTCGGCGGGCGCGGTGAGTACGTAGAGGGCGTCCGGCGGGGTACCGGATCCCGCGTCGCAGTGCACGACGGCGAGGGTCTCGGGGCGGCCGTCGCCGTCGAGGTCGCCGGTGGCCGAGCTCTGCACGAGGGCCTTGGCCGGGCCGCACTCCAGGGGGTAGCTGACGGCGCCGGGGTCGGGAGCGGGGAGCGCGGTCGCGTGGGGGGCGGCTTTGGTGGTCGCGGATGCGCCCGATCGGGCGGCGGTGGCGGTGGCGGCGCCGGGCTGGAGGAAGCCGGAGAGGGCGACGACCGCGGCGACGGCCGTGGCGGTGGCGACCCAGTGGATGGGGCGGGTCGCGGTGTGTGCGAGTGCGAGTTCCGGGACAACGGATTGCTGCACTAGGAGGGTCTCCTGTGGAGGCTGTGCCGGCGGGGAGCAGGGGTCAGGCGGGGTGGGTGGCCAGCATGGTGCCATATCTCACAGGGCCGGGGAACGCCGGGGTGCCGGCGGGCTGCCGTTGCGTCAGGCAAACGGGAGGGCGGGTGCGGGAGCGGGCGTGCGGGGCCGGGGAGCGGGCGCGGGAGGGCGTCGGCGGCCGGGGCTCGCCCGCGCTTGCGAAGGGGCCGCCGTCCGGGCCCCGGGTGGGGAACTGGACGGCGGCCGGGTGGGGTTGCCGGTCGGCGGCGGTGATCCGGAGTGGTTCGGCGTGGGCCGGCGGTGATCGGCGGTGGCCGGTACCGGTGTGCGGGTGCACACCAGCCCCGGGCACGCACGCTTCCGCGGGTGCCGCACCGCTGCGCGCACTCGGAGCCGGAGGACCGCCGCCGCCCGCGGGCCCGGCGGTGCTAGCGGGGGGTGCCCCCGTCCGCGTTGGGGCCCGCGTAGTCCTCGCCGTAGGCACCCTTGGCGGGCCTGCGGCGGCGCATCGGGGGCTCCACCCCGTCGGCCAGGCGGCGGGCCGTGAGCAGGAAGCCGGTGTGTCCGATCATGCGGTGGTCGGGCCGGACGGCGAGGCCCTCGATGTGCCAGTTGCGGATCATCGTCTCCCAGGCCGTGGGCTCGTTGAAGCAGCCGATCTCGCGGATGGACTCGACGGTGCGCGCCAACTGGGTGGTGGTGGCGACGTAGGAGCAGAGGATGCCGCCGGGTACGAGGGCCTTGGAGACGGCGTCGAGGCACTCCCAGGGGGCGAGCATGTCGAGGATGACGCGGTCGACGTCCGTGTCCGAGAGGTGGTCCTGGAGATCGCCGATGGTGAGCTGCCAGGCGGGGTGGGGAGCGCCGAAGTAGCGTTCGACGTTCTGCCGGGCGATGTCCGCGAAGTCCGCGCGGCGCTCGTAGGAGTGCAGCATGCCCTGGTCGCCGATGGCCCGCAGCAGGAAGGCGCTGAGGGATCCGGAGCCGACGCCTGCCTCGACGACACGGGCGCCGGGGAAGATGTCGGCGAAGGACAGGATCTGTCCCGCGTCCTTCGGGTAGACCACGGCTGCACCGCGTGGCATGGACAGGACGTAGTCGGGGAGCAGGGGGCGCAGCGCCAGGTAGGCGACGCTCCCCGTGGTGCGGACAACACTGCCTTCGGGGGCGCCGATCAGCTCGTCGTGGGGGAAGGATCCCTTGTGGGTGTGGAAGTTCTTCCCGGCTTCGAGCGTGAACGTGTAGTGGCGTCCCTTGGGGTCGGTGAGCTGGACCTGGTCCCCGACCTTGAAGGGCCCGCGGCGGCGGGCGGCACCGGTCGGTTCGGACATGTGACCAGCCTACCGGTCGGCGGGACGGGCTCGGACCGCGCGGGCGGGGGTCAGCTCGGGCGGGCCATGGCCTTGACGAAGGCGCGCTCGACGTCGGCCGCGGACAGCACGCCGTAGATCTCGCCGGTCGCCTCCACGACGAGGTACTCGGTGGCGGGGGTGGTGCGCAGGACGTCGAGGAGCTCCTCCCCCGCCAGCTCGGCGGAGACGCGCATGCCGTCGGTGAGCTCCTGGGCCAGCCCGCTGACGGGGACCCAGGGACGGCGGTGCTCGGGGATGCCGACGATGGCGCTCTCACGCACGACGGCGAGGGGGCCGCCCTGGGGGTCGACGACGACGAGCGCGCGGGCACCCGCCTCGTTGGCGCGGCGCAGCGCTTCGGACAGGGGCGTGTCGCTCTGCACGGGGACGGCGCGCCGGGTGAGCGAGCGCGCGCGCAGTTCCGGCAGGTGCTCCCGGAGCCGGGCCATGCGCAGGCTGTTGCCGGCGCCGGTCCAGATGATGGCGGCGAGGATCGCGGCCAGCAGGGCGTTGGTGAGGGTGTCCATGCCGGTGGTGTCGGCGGCGCGCGAGCCGAGCGCGCCCGTCTGGGTGAGCAGCGGCAGGCCGACGAGGACGGCGACGGCGAGGGCACGGCCGACCCAGGCGGCGGCGACGGTGCCGGTCATGGGTTTGCCGCTGATCTTCCAGACGACGGCGCGGAGCATCCGGCCGCCGTCGAGGGGCAGGCCGGGCAGGAGGTTGAAGACGGCGACGATCAGGTTGGAGGCCATCAGCCCGGCGAGGAGCACACCGGGGACGGTGCCCGGTTCGACGATCTGCAGGACCGCGTAGAAGACGGCCGACAGGACGAGGGAGAGCAGGGGCCCCACGAAGGCGAGGGTGAACTCGCGGCCGGGTGTCTCGGACTCCTTCTCGATCTCCGAGACGCCGCCGAAGAACTGGAGCTGGATGCGGCGCACGGGCAGGTGGAAGCGGAGCGCGGCCACGGTGTGGGCGAGTTCGTGGATGAGGACGGAACCGTAGAAGGCGACCGCGAAGAAGAGGGAGACGAGGTAGCGGGCGGCGCCGAGCTCGGGCAGGACGCGTTCGAGCTGTCCGCCGAAGACCCAGGTGATGAGGGCGGCGACGAGGAACCAGCTCGGGGCGACGTAGACGGGCACGCCGAACGGGCGCCCCATGAGGATGCCGCCGCCCGGCCCCTGTTTGCGGGGCGGCCCGGGCTTGCCCGGCGGCGGGGTGGTGGTGCCGATGGGCTCTGGCGGCGGGCCACCGGTGCCGGCCCCGTCCGGGGGACCCGGGTACTCGCCGGATGCTGCTCGGGAGGTGTCCATGCCGGCGGGACCCGCGGCCGGCGCTCGATCTGCCGCCGCGCTGTCCGCTGCCTTCGGGGCGCCGGCGGTGTTCGCGGTGTCTGCGGTGTTCGCCGTGTCGGCGGTGCTCGCGGTTTCCTGGGTGTGCTCTGGGCGTGCCACGTTGCCCTCGGATTGCTGTGGGTGCTCTGTTCCTCCAGAACACCGAGGGGTCCCGGGGTGTTCCCGATCGGCGTCGCGGTCGTCCGTGCCGCCGTCGCCCGACAGCGGCTGCCCGCTCCCGCCGCTCTCGTCCACGATGTCCCCTCGTTCGAAGCGTTCCTCGCTCCTGATCATGCAGGGCGAGAGGGTCTGGCGTCGATGGTATGCGCCGGGGTGTCAGTGGCGGGTCGTAGGGTCTTGGCTCATGGAGAGCAGCGCGGCCGGCGTGGCCGGCACTGAGGGCGGGGGCGGTGCGGCCGGCGGGGAGCGCGGAGGCACCGCGCAGGACCGGATCGACCCGGCCGGGGTCGACGCAGTCGGCACGGGCGGCGCAGACGGGGCCGACGGCGCGGGCGGTGGCGAAGCCGCGGACGGTGCCGAAGGCGCGGGCGGGAGCGGCGCTGCGGGCGCAGGTCCGGCGGCGCGGCACGGGGCGGGCCGGGGCGGGGGCGCGGCGTGGCCGGCGTCGCTGTCGCCGTCGCGGGCCGGCGACTTCATGCAGTGTCCGCTGCTGTACCGCTTCCGGGTGATCGACCGGCTGCCGGAGAAGCCGAGCAGGGCGGCCACGCGGGGCACGCTGGTGCACGCCGTGCTGGAGCGGCTGTTCGACGCGCCCGCGGCGCAGCGCACCGCGCCCCGGGCGAAGTCACTGGTACCGGGGCAGTGGGAGCGGCTGCGGCAGGCCCGCCCCGAGCTTGCGGAGCTGTTCTCGGACGAGGGCGAGGAAGAGGCGGGCGCGAGCCTCTCGCGCTGGCTCGCCGAGGCCGAGGAGCTGGTGGAGCGCTGGTTCACGCTGGAGGACCCGACGCGTCTGGAACCGGCGGAGCGCGAGCTGTTCGTGGAGACCCGGTTGGACTCGGGCCTTCGGCTGCGCGGGATCATCGACCGGGTCGACGTCGCCCCGACCGGCGAGGTGCGCATCGTCGACTACAAGACGGGCAAGGCGCCGCGCCCCGAATACGCCCAGGGCGCGCTGTTCCAGATGAACTTCTACGCACTGGTGGTGTGGCGTCTGAAGGGGGTCGTCCCGCGCCGTCTCCAGCTCGTCTACCTCGGCAGTGGTGACGTGGTGACGCACGACCCGGTCCAGTCGGACCTGGAGGCGGTGGAGCGCAAGCTGCACGCGCTGTGGGAGGCGATCCGGCTGGCGACCGAGACGGGTGACTGGCGGCCGCGGCCCTCGAAGCTGTGTGGTTGGTGCGACCACCGTGCGGTGTGTCCGGAGTTCGGCGGCACTCCCCCGCCGTATCCGCTGCCCCTTGCCCTGCCGCTCGGGGCGGCTGGGTCGGGCGAGGGCCCGCAGGGCAGAATGGGGCCCCACTAGCGAAGGAGACACACGTGGCCATCCGCGTCCTGCTGGTCGACGACCAGCCGCTGCTGCGCACGGGCTTCCGGATGATCCTGGAGGCCGAGCAGGACATCGCGGTCGTCGGCGAGGCCGGGGACGGTCTGCAGGCCCTCGACCAGGTGCGGGCGCTGCAACCCGACGTGGTGCTGATGGACATCAGGATGCCGCGGATGGACGGTGTGGAGGCCACGCGCCAGATCGCGGGGCCGGGCCGGGACGGCCCGGCGAAGGTACTGGTCCTGACGACGTTCGACCTGGACGAGTACGTGGTGGAGGCGCTGCGGGCGGGGGCGAGCGGCTTCCTGCTGAAGGACGCTCCGGCGAACGAGCTGGTCCAGGCGATCCGGGTGGTCGCGGCGGGCGAGGCGCTGCTGGCGCCGAGCATCACCCGCCGGCTGCTCGACAAGTACGCGGGCCACCTTCCCTCGGGTGACGACCCGGTGCCCGACACTTTGCACACGCTCACGGAGCGCGAGGTGGAGGTGCTCAAACTGGTGGCACGCGGACTGTCGAACGCGGAGATCGCCGCGGACCTGTTCGTCAGCGAGACGACGGTGAAGACCCATGTCGGGCACGTGCTGACGAAGCTGGGTCTGCGGGACCGGGTGCAGGCCGCGGTCTACGCCTACGAGAGCGGTCTGGTCCGGCCGGGCGCGCAGTGACCGGTGCGGCCCGGGCGCCCTGGTGGCGCCGGGCCCGCCGGGTGCCGTGCCTCAGTCCTTGCTGATCTCCCAGAAGCGGAACACGGTCGAAGGGTCGAGGCAGTTCTCCACACCGTAGACGTTGCCGTGCACGACCGCGTACTGCTTGGCCTGCCAGACGGGCAGGATGGGCAGGTCGTCGGCGACGATGTCCTGGAGCCTGCCGTAGTCCCCGATGGTCGCGGTGCGGTCACTCCGCGCGTCGGTGCTCGGGATGATGTCCTTGGTGATCGTCCGGTTCTCGAAGTGGTTGTCGAGAACGTTGCCGGCACCGAAGAAGGGCTGGGTGAAGTTGTCGGGGTCCGGGTAGTCGGGCACCCATCCCTTGACGTAGACGCCGTACTTGCCGCTCTTGATGTCGCGCTGGTACTGGTCGAAGGCGACGGACTTCATGTCGGCGTCGAAGAGGCCGCTGGCGTTGAGCTGGTCGGCGATGGTCCTGAGCTCCTGGTCCGTCGCGGGACCGTAGCGGGACGGGGTGGACCACAGCGTGAGCTTGACCTTGCCGGTGATGCCGTCGGCGCGCAGCGCCTCCTCGGCCCTGGCCGGCTGCGGATGGGGGCCGTAGGTGTCGAAGAAGGCCGTGTTGTGGCCGACGATGCCCGCCGGGATGATCGAGTAGAGCGGGGTGGCGGTGTTGTCGTACACCTTGTTGATCAGGGCGTTCCTGTCGATCAGGTAGGCGATGGCCTTGCGTACGGCAAGCCTGCCGGCCACCGGGTCGGCCATGTTGAAGACGAGGTGCTGGACTTCGGCGCTGGTGCCCTCGACCACGTCGATGCCCTTGCTGTCGCTGGCGGCGTCCTGCTGGATGTCGGCGATGTCCTTGGCGGCCAGGCCGCGGTAGGCGAGGTCGACGTCGTTGTCGAGCAGCGCCTGCTTCAGGCGCTGCTGGTCGCCGTGGAAGAAGGCGAGGGTGACGCCGGAGTTGCGGACGTGGGCGGTGCCCTTGTACTGGGCGTTGATCCCGAAGACGGCCTGCTTCTTGCCGAACGAGTCCAGGGTGTAGGGGCCGGAGCCGATGGCCTTGCCGTCGGTGCGCAGCCGGTCGGCCGGGTAGGCGCGGTGGTCGACGATGGATCCGGCGCCGGAAGCGATCTTGCTGGGGAAGGTGGCGTCGGGGACCTTGAGGGTGAAGACGACGGTGTGCGCGTCGGGTGTCTCCACCTTGCCGAGCGTGGGGAACATGACGGCCGGACCCGCAGGATCGTTTATGCGCATCATCCGGTCGAAGGAGTACTTCACATCGGTTGCGGTGAGGCGGTCGCCGTTGCTGAACTTCAGTCCGTCCCGCAGGGTGCAGCGGTAGACCGTGCTGCGGGTGTTCGTGAACCCGCAGGAGCGGGCCGCTTCCGGTGCGGGCTCCGTGGCGCCCTTGGGGAAGCTGAGCAGCGACTGGAAGACGTTGTTGAACAGCAGCCAGGAGCCCGGGTCGTAGCCGGAGGCCGGGTCGGTCGCCAGCACGTCGTCGGACATGCCCACGACCACCGGCTCTCCCGTCCCGGCGGAGCCGCCCTGGTTGCTGCCGCAGCCCGTGAGGAGGGCCCCGGCCAGTCCGGCGGCGAGGACGAGGGCCGGCCACCGTTTGCGCAAGGTCATGTGCATGTGCTGTGTCTCGGTCGTTCTGCTCGGTGGGTCAGTCGCTGACGCCGCGGCTGAGCTCCCACAACTGGAGGTTCGATGAGGTGTCGAGGGCCCACTCGGCGCCCTGGATGTCATCGCGCGCGGCCACGTACTGCTTGCCCTGCCACAGGGGCAGCACCGGTACGTCGTCGGCGACGATGTCCTGGATCCGGGTGAGGCTGTTCGACGCGTTGAGCCGGTCCGCCTCACGACGGGACTGCGGTATCAGCTCGTCGCGGATGGTGCGGTTGGCGTAGGGCGAGGCGAGGAAGTTGTCCTTGTCGAGGAAGGGCGCGATGAAGTTGTCGGCGTCGGGGAAGTCGGGGAACCAGCCCAGGCCGTAGACGGCGTAGCGGCCCTTGAGCTGCTGGGCGCGGTACTGGTTCCAGGGCGTGCCCACGATGTCGGCACGGAAGAGTCCGCTGCTGTCGAGCTGCTGCCGCAGCGTCTCGAACTCCTTCTCGGTGGCGTGGCCGTAGTGGTCGGTGGTGTAGTGCAGCGTCAGCTTGACGGGGGTGCTGACACCGGCCTTCTTGAGGATGTCGCGGGCCTTGGCGGGGCTGGGGTTGCCGTAGGTGTTGAAGAAGGCGTTGGTGTGGCCGGTGATGGTGGCGGGAACCAGCGAGTACAGCGGCTCGGCGGTGCTCCCGTAGACGCGGGAGGCGAGGGCGCCGCGATCCACGATCTGCGCCATGGCCTGCCGGACGGCCTTGTTCTCGACGGGCGGCGCATCGGTGTCGAAGGCGAGGTAGCGGATCTCAAGGCCGGGTGACTCGACCAGGTTGACGCTGCCGCCGGGGTCTTCGGTGTACTTCTTTATCTGCTCGGGCGACAGGGTGCGCGCCATCAGGTCGATGTCACCCTTCTCCAGGGCCCGGCCCATGGCGTCCGGGTCCTCGGGGAAGCTGCGCAGCTCGACCCGGTCGCTCTTGGGGTGCAGGTCGCCCGTGTAGTGCGGGTTCTTGGTGAATACGGCCTTGACCAGGGTGCCCTTGACCGCCTGGGCCCGGAGCCGGTAGGGGCCGGAGCCGTCGACCTCGAAGCCGGTGCGGAGCCGGTTGGCGGGGTAGTGGGAGGGCTCGACGATCCCGGCGGCGGGGGTGGCCAGCTTGTAGGGGAAGGTGGCGTCCGGCGTCTTGAGGTGGAAGACGACCTTGCTGTCGCCCTGGGTCTCGACCACGTCGATGTTGGAGAGCAGGCCCGAGGGCCCGCCGTCGGCCTTGATGCGCAGCACCCGCTCGACGGAGTACTTCACGTCGGCGGCGGTGACGGGGTCGCCGTTGGCGAAGGCCAGCCCGGAGCGGAGGGTGCAGGCGTACCGCTCGTCCCCGGTGTCGGTGAAGCCGCACCGGCGGGCCGCCTCGGGCACCGGATCGCCGCCGCCCCTGGGCAGGGCCATCAGGGTCTGGAGGGTCTGGCGCAGCACGTTCCAGGCGCCCGCGTCATACGCGTAGGCGGGGTCGAGCGGGGCGGGCACCTCCTTGGAGACGGAGAACCGGTCGGTGGTGCCGACCACGATGGCCTTGTCGTCGCTACCGCCTCCGGATCCGCCGCAGGCGGCGAGTACCGGGGCGAGGAGGCCGACGACGGCCGGCAGCACCAAGGACCTGCGGTTCATCCTCGAATGTCTCCAGGGCTTTCGGTCCCGCGCCCCGGGCACGGAAAACGGTGCGCCGACGGGGCGGTGGGGGATGTGGCGGTCGCTGTCGCGACGAGATTAGTCCGCGCCCCCAAAGGCCCGACGGGGGCGGGCACCATCCCTCCGTTACCGTACGAGACCGGTCGTGGACACACCGAAAGCAGTACAGAGGAAGGTTTCGCACAGGACATCCGCAATCAGGACACAAGGACACCGACATGGACCGGTTCCCGCCGATGGCGGCATACGGAGGAGAACAGATCAATCCTCGACGACGTGGCAAAGATCACACGTCAAGCCATACAAAGCGGGCGTGCCGTCGCACACGGCAGCCCGCCGGGCCCGGGGCCCGGCGGGCGCAGGTGGCCGAAAAACGATCATGCACTCATGGGGAGTGCCATCAGGTCCCGCAGGAAGGCCAGGTCGACCTCTTCGAGGGACGCGACGATGGTGCGTCCGTCGGCCGGCGCGATGGGGGCGACGGACGGCACCGCGACGACCCGGCAGCCCGCCGCCTCCGCGGAGGCCACGCCGGTGGCGGTGTCCTCGATGACGGCGCACTCGGCCGGCTGCACACCAAGGCCGGCCGCGGCCAGCAGATACGGGTCCGGGTGCGGCTTGGTCCGTTCGACCTCGTCGCCGGCGATGGTCAGCCTGAAGTGCTCCGGGCCGAGCGAGACCAGGATGCGGTCCATGATGCGCCGGTGCGTGGCCGACACCAGGGCGGTCGGGATGTCGTGGGCGGCCAGTTCGGCCAGCAGCCGGCTCGCGCCCGGCATCAGTGGCAGCGCCCTGCCGATGCGCTCCTCGAAGCCCTGGTTCAGCAGCACGGTCAGCTCGGGGACGGTGAGATCGGCACCGGTGGACTCGATCAGGAAGGCAGCGCTGCGGGTCATGGGGCCGCCGACCACCACATGGCGCCATGCCTCGTCGAGGGCGTGGCCGAGGCCGCCGAAGACCTCGACCTCGACGTCCCACCAGAATCCCTCGGTGTCCACGAGCGTGCCGTCCATGTCGAGCAGCACGGCCCTTAAGGCGGATCCCTCGGCCATGTGGCTACCGACAGCGGGGACGGTACTTGTCATCCGGGTGCACCTCCGTGCGGGACGAGAACGCCGGTCGCCTCCCTGGCGGAGAGGCGACCGGCCGGCGCTGGACCGACCAGTGTACGGCTCCAGGACCGCGGTCGGGTGGTGTCGCCCGCCGCGTGCCGGAGCCGCACCGCACCGGGCCCGCCATGGTGGACCACGAAGAGCCCGGTGTGGCATACATCACATCTATCGGGCGTTGAAGTACTTCGCCTCGGGATGATGGATCACGATCGCGTCGGTGGACTGCTCGGGATGGAGCTGGAACTCCTCCGAGAGCCGCACGCCGATCCGCTGGGGTTCGAGCAGCTCGGCGATCTTCGCCCGGTCCTCCAGGTCGGGACAGGCCCCGTAGCCGAGCGAGAAGCGGGCACCGCGGTACTTCAGCGCGAACATGTCCTCGACGTCGGCGGGGTCCTCGCCGCCGAAGCCGAGCTCGGCGCGGACCCTGGCGTGCCAGTACTCGGCCAGGGCCTCGGCGAGCTGCACGGACAGGCCGTGCAGTTCGAGGTAGTCCCGGTAGGAGTCGGCCTCGAAGAGCCGGGCGGTGGCCTCGCCGATCCGGGAGCCGACGGTGACGACCTGCAGGCCCACGACGTCCTGCTCGCCGGAGTCCTCGGGCCGGAAGAAGTCGGCGAGGCAGAGGCGGCGGCCGCGGCGCTGGCGCGGGAAGGTGAAGCGGGTGCGCTCGTTGCCCTGCTCGTCGAGGATGATCAGGTCGTCGCCCTTGGAGACGCACGGGAAGTAGCCGTACACGGCGGCCGCTTCGAGGAGGTTCTCGGTGTGCAGCCGCTCCAGCCAGCCGCGCAGCCGGGGCCGGCCGTCCGACTCGACCAGTTCCTCGTACGAGGGCCCTTCGCCGGTGCGGGCCTGCTTGAGGCCCCACTGCCCCTTGAAGAGCGCACCCTCGTCCAGCCAGGAGGCGTAGTCGCCCAGCGGGATGCCCTTGACTACGCGGCTGCCGAGGAACGGCGGGGTGGGCACGGGGTTGTCGGTGGCGACGTCCGAGCGGACGGTGCCGACCTCGGGCCGCTCCTCGACCGCGGTCGCGGCGGCCCTGACGCGGCGCTGCCTGAGCTCGGGCAGCGCGGCGCCCGGCACCCCCCGCTTGACCGCGATGAGGGCGTCCATGAGGTGCAGGCCCTCGAACGCGTCGCGCGCGTAGCGCACCTCTCCCCCGTAGAGCTCGTGGAGGTCCTGCTCGACGTACGCGCGGGTGAGGGCGGCACCGCCGAGGATGACCGGGTAGTCGCTCGCGAGCCCGCGCTGGTTCAGCTCCTCCAGGTTCTCCTTCATGATCACGGTGGACTTGACGAGCAGTCCGGACATCCCGATGACGTCGGCCCGGTGCTCCTGCGCGGCGTCCAGGATCGCCGAGACGGGCTGCTTGATGCCGAGGTTGACGACGCGGTAGCCGTTGTTGGAGAGGATGATGTCGACGAGGTTCTTGCCGATGTCGTGCACGTCTCCGCGGACGGTCGCCAGCACGATGGTGCCCTTGCCCTCCGCGCCGCCCTCCTCGGACTTCTCCATGTGCGGTTCCAGGTGGGCCACCGCCGACTTCATCACCTCTGCGGACTGCAGGACGAACGGCAACTGCATCTGGCCGGAGCCGAAGAGCTCGCCGACCACCTTCATGCCGTCGAGCAGCGTGTCGTTGACGATGTCGAGCGCCGGACGGGTCTCCAGCGCACTGTCGAGATCCGCCTCCAGGCCGTTCTTCTCGCCGTCGATGATGCGCCGCTTGAGGCGCTCCTCCAGGGGGAGGGCGGCGAGTTCCTCGGCCTTGCCGGCCTTCATGGACCTGGTGTCCACGCCTTCGAACAGCTCCATCAGGCGCTGGAGCGGGTCGTAGGCGGGCTGGTCGCCCTGCTGGGGGCGGCGCCGGTCGTAGATGAGGTCCAGGGCGGTGCGGACCTGTTCCTCGTCGAGGCGGGCGATCGGGAGGATCTTGGAGGCGTGCACGATCGCCGAGTCGAGGCCCGCCTTGACGCACTCGTCCAGGAAGACGGAGTTGAGGACGATCCGGGCGGCGGGGTTGAGGCCGAAGGAGATGTTCGACAGGCCGAGCGTGGTCTGCACGTCGGGGTGGCGGCGCTTCAGCTCGCGGATCGCCTCGATGGTGGCGATGCCGTCGCGCCGCGACTCCTCCTGACCGGTGCAGATGGTGAACGTCAGGCAGTCGATGAGGATGTCGGACTCGAGCACGCCCCAGGTGCCGGTCAGATCGGCGATCAGGCGCTCCGCGACGGCGACCTTGTGCTCGACGGTGCGGGCCTGGCCCTCCTCGTCGATGGTGAGCGCGATCAGTGCCGCGCCGTGCTCGCGGGCCAGGGCGGTCACCTTGGCGAACCGGGACTCCGGGCCGTCGCCGTCCTCGTAGTTGACCGAGTTGAGTACGGCCCGGCCGCCCAGCTTCTCCAGGCCGGCGCGGAGCACGTCGACCTCGGTGGAGTCCAGCACGATCGGCAGCGTCGAGGCGGTGGCGAAGCGGCCGGCCAGCTCCGCCATGTCGGCGACGCCGTCCCGGCCGACGTAGTCCACGCAGAGGTCCAGCATGTGGGCGCCCTCGCGGATCTGCTCGCGGGCCATCTCCACGCAGTCGTCCCAGCGGCCTTCCAGCATGGCGGTGCGGAACTTCTTGGAGCCGTTGGCGTTGGTGCGCTCGCCGATGGCCAGGTACGCGGTGTCCTGGCGGAAGGGCACCGCCTGGTAGAGGGAGGCGGCAGCGGCCTCCGGGCGGGGGTCGCGGGGCGTGGGCGCGGTGCCGCGGACCCGCTCCACGACCTGGCGCAGGTGCTCGGGGGTGGTGCCGCAGCAGCCCCCGACGAGGGAGAGCCCGTACTCGCGGACGAAGGTCTCCTGCGCGTCGGCGAGGCCGTCCGGGCCGAGCGGGAAGTGCGCACCGTCCTTGCCGAGCACCGGAAGACCGGCGTTGGGCATGCACAGCAGCGGGATGCGGGAGTGACGGGTGAGGTAGCGCAGATGCTCGCTCATCTCGGCGGGCCCGGTGGAGCAGTTGAGGCCGATCATGTCGATGCCGAGCGGTTCGAGGACGGCCAGCGCGGCGCCGATCTCCGAGCCGAGCAGCATGGTGCCGGTGGTCTCGAAGGCGAGCGAGCACAGCACGGGGAGGTCGGTGCCGCTCGCCTCGATGGCGCGCCGGGCGCCCAGCACGGCTGCCTTGGTCTGCAGCAGGTCCTGGGTGGTCTCGACGATGAGCGCGTCGGCGCCGCCGGCGATCAGGCCCTCGGCGTTCTGCTGGAAGCCGTCGCGCAGCACCTGGTAGGGGGCGTGGCCGAGGGTGGGAAGCTTGGTGCCGGGGCCCATCGAGCCGAGCACCCAGCGCTGCTGTCCGGTCTCCTCGGTGACCGTGTCGGCGACGTCGCGGGCGATCCGCGCGCCCGCCTCGGAGAGTTCGTGGATGCGGTGGGCGATGTCGTACTCGCCCATGGCGGAGGCGTTGGCACCGAAGGTGTTGGTCTCCACGCAGTCGACGCCCACCGCGAAGTACTCCTGGTGGACGGAGCGGACGATGTCGGGGCGGGTCACGTTCAGGATCTCGTTGCAGCCCTCCAGGTCCTGGAAGTCCTCGAGGGTGGGATCCTGCGCCTGGAGCATGGTGCCCATGGCTCCGTCGGCCACCACGACGCGGGTGGCGAGGGCTTCGCGGAGGGCGGCGATGCGTGCCCGGCTTCCGGGGGCGGTCGGAGGGGTCGAGGGGGTCGGCGACGAGGCCATGAGAGTGCTCCCTGGATGCGACGGCTGTCGGCTTTGCGGCTTCCGGCGGGAAGACGCACCCGGCCAGCGTAGCGGGGAGTGGCTCCGTGGCGCCGGTCCGTCCAGGAGGCGGACGGGCGCACGGGGGGCGCTGGGTGCCCGTGGACGGGCCGGTGCGGGCGGGTGGAGCGGGCAGGATGCGCCGTACGGGTCGGGTGTGGGCCGACCGGGTGGGCGGGCGGGTACCGGACAGTGTTGGCCGACCGTTGGCGACAGGTCGGCAACGACCGATAGTGTTCAGCAATGCCGACCAGCCTCGTGCGGACGAGGCCGTGCGCAGGATGTGGCCCGGTGGAGGCCGTCCGAGGAACGGAGGCAGCAGGCGATGGCACGGAACATCCAGTCGCTCGAGCGCGCGGCCGCGATGCTGCGGCTGCTGGCGGGCGGCGAGCGGCGGCTCGGCCTGTCGGACATCGCCTCCTCCCTGGGCCTGGCCAAGGGCACCGCGCACGGCATCCTGCGCACCCTGCACGAGGAGGGCTTCGTCGAGCAGGACCCGGCCTCGGGCCGCTACCAGCTCGGCGCCGAGCTGCTCAGGCTGGGCAACAGCTACCTGGACGTGCACGAGTTGCGCTCGCGCGCGCTGGTGTGGACCGACGACCTGGCCCGCTCCAGCGGGGAGAGCGCATACCTCGGCGTGCTGCACCAGCACGGCGTGCTGATCGTGCACCACGTCTTCCGGCCCGACGACAGCCGGCAGGTGCTGGAGGTGGGCGCGATGCAGCCGCTGCACTCGACGGCCCTCGGCAAGGTGCTCTCGGCGTACGACCCGGTGGCGCACAGCGAGGCCCTGGAGGCGGAGCGCAAGCCCTACACGGCGCGGACCGTCAGCTCCGCGGAGGACTTCGAGGCGGTGCTGGACCTCACGCGCGCGCGTGGCTACGCCGCCGACATAGAGGAGACCTGGGAGGGCGTGGCGTCGGTGGCGGCGCCCATCCACGACCGGCGGCACATGCCGGTGGGCGCGGTGGGGGTCACCGGCGCCGTGGAGCGGGTGTGCCGTGCCGGGGAGCTGCGCCCGGAGCTGGTCGCGGCGGTGCGCGACTGCGCCCGTGCCGTCTCCCGGGACCTGGGCGCCGGACGTTTCTGAGCGGCGCCCACCGGGGATCGGTGAACGATCGGATTTTCGCCGCCCAGGGCCTTGACGGGCCAGTAACAGCGGAGCAAGACTCGCGTCCGACGGTCGGCATTGTCGAACACCTAACGGCAATACGCGCTAGAGTGTGGCAACGCCACGACCGCAACACCCTCATGTGATGAGGGGCGCGGACCACCGGGGCGGGAATCCTGGGGTTCGCCTTCCCCTGGACGAAGGACAAAGGAGTCGCGGGTGTCCAGCTCCGACATCTTCATCGGCGAGACCACAGGTACCGCCCTGCTCATCCTGCTGGGCGGTGGCGTCTGCGCCGCCGCCACGCTCAAGCGTTCCAAGGCGCAGAACGCCGGCTGGCTGGCGATCACCTTCGGGTGGGGCTTCGCGGTGCTGACCGGCGCCTATGTCGCGGGCGGCGTCTCCGGCGCCCACCTCAACCCGGCGGTCACCATAGGGCTCGCCATAGAGGGCGGCACCAAGTGGAGCGACGTCCCGCTCTACCTCGGCTCCGAGCTGCTCGGCGCGATCATCGGCGCGGTGCTGGTGTGGCTCGCCTACTACGGCCAGTTCCAGGCGCACCTCACCGATCCCGAGGTGCTGGCCGCCCAGCCCGGGCAGGAGGCCATGGTCGACCAGAAGGCGGCGCCCGCCGCGGGCCCGGTGCTCGGTGTCTTCTCCACGGGCCCCGAGGTCCGCAATGTCGTCCAGAACCTGATGACCGAGATCATCGCCACGTTCGTGCTGGTCATCGCGATCCTCACCCAGGGCCTCAATGACAGCGGCAACGGCCTCGGCACCCTCGGCGCCCTGATCACGTCGCTCGTGGTGGTCGGCATCGGCCTCTCCCTCGGCGGGCCCACCGGTTACGCCATCAACCCGGTGCGCGACCTCGGGCCCCGCATAGTGCACGCGCTGATCCCGCTGCCGAACAAGGGCGGTTCCGACTGGAGCTACGCCTGGATACCCGTCGTCGGCCCGCTGGTCGGCGGCGCACTCGCGGCCGGCCTGTACAACGTCGCGTTCGCCTGACGGACGCGGCGAGGCGCAGGAGCGTCACCCCGGGTCGTGCAACGGGGACCGCGGACGCCCCCTCGCCCGCGGGCCCGGGCACCACTCCCCCGAGCCGAGAAGCCACCCGAGAACTTCTGGAGCACACCGTGACCGACGCACCCACCACCGCTTCCCACTCCCACGGCGAAGGGCCGTTCATCGCCGCCCTCGACCAGGGCACCACGTCCAGCCGCTGCATCATCTTCGACCGGGACGGCCGGATCGTCTCCGTCGACCAGAAGGAGCACGAGCAGATCTTCCCGCGGCCCGGCTGGGTCGAGCACAACGCCACCGAGATCTGGCGCAATGTGCAGGAGGTCATCGCGGGTGCCATCACCAAGGCGGGCGTCACCCGTGCCGACATCCAGGCGATCGGCATCACCAACCAGCGCGAGACCACCCTGCTGTGGGACCGCAAGACCGGTCAGCCGGTGCACAACGCCATCGTGTGGCAGGACACCCGCACCGACGCGCTCTGCAAGGAGCTCGGCCGCAACGTCGGCCAGGACAGGTTCCGCCGGGAGACCGGCCTGCCGCTGGCCACCTACTTCGCCGGGCCGAAGGTCCGCTGGCTGCTCGACAACGTCGAGGGCCTGCGCGAGCGTGCCGAGGCGGGCGACATCCTCTTCGGCACCATGGACTCCTGGGTCATCTGGAACCTGACCGGTGGTGTCAACGGCGGGCGCCACGTCACCGACGTCACCAACGCCTCCCGCACCCTGCTGATGAACCTGCACAGCATGGAGTGGGACGAGCGCATCTGCAGCTCCATCGGCGTGCCCCCGCAGGTGCTGCCCGAGATCCGCTCCTCGGCGGAGGTGTACGGGGAGGTCAGGGGCGGGACACTGGGCGAGCTGCTGCGCGGGGTGCCGGTCGCGTCCGCGCTCGGCGACCAGCAGGCGGCGCTGTTCGGCCAGACCTGCTTCGACGAGGGCGAGGCCAAGTCCACGTACGGCACCGGCACGTTCATGCTGATCAACACCGCCCACAAGGCCATCAACTCCTACTCGGGCCTGATCACCACCGTCGGCTACCGCATCGGTGACCAGCAGGCGGTGTACGCCCTGGAGGGCTCCATCGCCGTGACCGGCGCCCTGGTGCAGTGGATGCGCGACCAGATGGGCCTGATCAGCACCGCCGCCGAGATCGAGACGCTGGCGTCCTCCGTGGAGGACAACGGCGGTGCCTACTTCGTGCCGGCCTTCTCCGGGCTCTTCGCGCCGTACTGGCGCTCCGACGCGCGCGGGGTGATCGCCGGGCTCAGCCGGTACGTCACCAAGGCACACATCGCGCGTGCCGTGCTGGAGGCAACCGCGTGGCAGACCAAGGAGATCGCCGACGCGATGAAGAAGGACTCGGGCGTGGAGGTGAGTGCCCTCAAGGTCGACGGCGGAATGACCGCAAACAACCTGCTGATGCAGACCCTCGCCGACGTCCTCGACGCGCCCGTGGTGCGTCCGATGGTCGCGGAGACGACGGCGCTCGGCGCCGCCTACGCCGCGGGGCTCGCCACCGGCTTCTGGCCGGACGTCCACGCGCTGCGGGCCAACTGGCGGCGGGCCGCGGAGTGGACGCCGGCCATGGACGCCGAGACCCGCGACCGCGAGTACAAGCTCTGGCTCAAGGCCGTCCAGCGGACCATGGGCTGGCTGGAGGACTGAGGCACCGGCGGCCACGGGACCGGGACCGGCAGCGCAGCCGTTGCGCCGGCCTCGTGGCCGCAACCAGGAGCACCGTGCGAGGGCGCCGAGCGCGTCCCGTGCCGTGCGCGACGCACCACGAGCATGGGGAGACACCACCATGACCACCCTGCAGAGCGTCCCCGCCGCGCAAGGGACCCGGCCGGCGGCCGGACCCCGGGCGGCGCGGGGCACGGACAGCCGTGCCGAGACCCGGGAGCGGCTGTCCCGCGCGACGTACGACCTCCTGGTGATCGGCGGCGGGATCCTCGGGATCTCGACCGCCTGGCACGCCGCCCAGTCCGGACTGCGGGTGGCCCTGGTGGACGCGGGCGACTTCGCCTCGGCCACCTCCTCTGCCTCCTCCAAGCTGCTGCACGGCGGCCTTCGGTACCTGCAGACCGGCGCGGTGCGGCTGGTGGCGGAGAACCACCTGGAGCGCCGTGCGGTGGCCCGCCAGATAGCCCCGCACCTGTCCAACCCGCTCCGCTTCTACCTGCCGGTCTACCAGGGCGGCCCGCACGGCGCGGCGAAGCTGGGCGCGGGTGTCCTCGCCTACTCGGCGCTGTCCGCGTTCGGTGACGGCGTGGGCCACCTGCTCAGCCCCGCCAGGGCCCGCCGGGACGTGCCCGAGCTGCGCACGGAGAACCTGAGGGCGGTGGCCGTGTACGGCGACGACCAGATGAACGACGCGCGCATGGCTTTGATGACGGTGCGTGCGGCGGTGGACGCCGGCGCCGTCGTGCTGAACCACGCCGAGGTGATGGGGCTGCGCCGGACGCTCGGCCGGGTCACGGGCGCGGACGTGAAGGACCGCAGGGACGGCACCGAGTTCGGGGTGAACGCCCGGCTGGTGCTCAACGCCACGGGACCCTGGGTCGACCACCTGCGGCGGATGGAGGATCCGGGCGCGGCGCCCTCCATCCGGCTGTCGAAGGGGGCGCACCTGGTCCTCAAACGCACCTCCCCGTGGCGCGCGGCCCTGGCCACGCCGATCGACAAGTACCGCATCACGTTCGCGCTGCCCTGGGAGGACATGCTCCTGCTGGGCACCACGGACGAGGCGTACGAAGGCGATCCCGCGGACGTGGCTGTCACCGACCGGGACGTCACGCAGATCCTGGACGAGGCCGCCCTCTCGCTCCGCGACCGGCAGGTGTCCCGCGATCTGATCACCTACTCCTTCGCCGGTCTGCGGGTGCTGCCCGGCGGGCCCGGCGACACCGCGAAGGCCAGGCGGGAGACGGTGGTCACCGAGGGCAGGGGCGGCATGCTGTCGGTCGCGGGCGGCAAGTGGACGACGTTCCGGCACATCGGCCGCACCGTGCTGGCCACCCTGCAGACGCTGCCCGGCAGCCCGCTGGGCGAGGACTTCGAGCCGGTGTCCCGGCTGCCCAAGCGGATGCCGCTGCCCGGGGTGGCCAGCCCGCGTGCGGTCACGCACCGGCTGCTGGTGGACCACCCGGTGCCCGGCCGGGAGCTGGCGCCCGACACCGCTAGGCATCTCGCCACCCACTACGGCTCGCTCGCCCTCGGCATCGCCCGCCTCGCCGACGAACATCCCGAGCTGGCCGAGCGCATCCACCCCGACGCCCCGGAGATCTGGGCGCAGGTCGTGCACGCCCGGGACAACGAGTGGGCCGAGACCGCCGACGACGTGCTGCGGCGGCGCACCACCCTCACCATCCGCGGCCTGGCCGACGACCGGATCCGCGCCGAGGTGCAGCGCCTGCTCGACCAGCGGTGACACGGTGCGCGGCCGGCGCCGCGGCACGGGCCGCGGCGCCGCGCCGACGCCGTCCGGCCACCGCGGGCGGTCCCGCCGTGGCCGCCCGCGGTGCGCCCGGCCGCGCCGCCACAGTGCGGACACACCCGTGCAACGTGCCGCGGCGATCGTGGAGGGATGCCCCGGTGCTCCGCTCGTGTCCCGCAGGCAGGGCCTTCCCGTACGGTCCGGTCGCCGGGCGGAGCGCCGGCCGTCCGCAGAGCTGGAGGAAGCCCGTGAAGTTCCAAGTGCTCTCCCTCATCGGCCGGGCCCCGCATCCGCTCACCGGTGCGCTGCCCTCCCCCGCCGACCGGTTCGAGGAGGTGGTCGAGGCGGGTGTGGTGGCGGAGCACCTCGGGTTCGACGCGTACGCGGTCGGTGAGCGCCACGCGGGCGCCTTCCTGTCGTCGGCGCCCACGGTGGTGCTCGGCGCGCTGGCCGCGCGTACCTCGCGGATCAGACTGCTCACGGGGGTGACCGTGGTGGCGGTCCTGGATCCGGTGCGGGTGGCGGAGGACTACGCGACGCTCGACCAGCTCTCCCGCGGCCGGCTGGAGCTGGTGATCGGCAAGGGCGCGGAGGCGGGCCACTTCGACCTCTTCGGGCTCCCGGAGGAGCGGCAGTGGGACCTCCAGAAGGAGAAGTACGAGCTGCTGCGCCGGCTGTGGCGCGAGGAGAACGTCGACTGGCAGGGCGAGTTCAGGCCGCCGCTGAAGAACGCGACGACCATTCCGCGGCCCTACGACGGCCCCCCGCGGGTCTGGCACGGCTCCGCGACCAGCCTCGACTCCCCCGAGTTGGCGGCCAGGCACGGCGATCCGCTGTTCACCGCCAACGCCGTCCAGCCGCGCCCTGCCTACGCCCGGCTGGTCGAGCACTACCGGGAGCGGTTCGAGGCGTACGGGCACGATCCCGCGGACGCCCATGTGGCGGCCGGCTCGGGCGGGCTGCTCATCGCGGACACCCCCGAGCAGGCGGTGTCGCGGTACAAGGAGCTGTACGAGGCGCGGGTGCGGCAGGCGTACAAGCCGCACCTGGCGGGCCGGGCGGGCTACAACACGCCGTTTCGCACCATCGAGGAGGCGATGGCGCACGGCCCGCAACTGATCGGTTCTCCCGAGCAGATCATCGAGAAGATCCTCGCCTTCCACGAGGTGTACCGGCACGACCTCCAGTCGATCTCGGTGGACGGCCAGGGCCTGTCGCGCGGTGAACAGGTGGAGATGCTCCAGCGGTTCGCGGAGGAGATCGCCCCCGTGCTGCGCGGCCAGGTGCCGAGCATGCTGTGGCAGTGAGCGCGCTCAGCCCTGCCGGCGGCCCTGGGAGAAGCGGACGAAGGCGGCCGCGATGTCCGGGGGCACGGCCCTGCGCAGGCCGGCCGGCAGGACCAGGTGCCGGCCGGCGCGGCCCCGGAACGCACGCGGCGGCCCGGGCGCGCCGGGCCTGAGCCGCACGTGCGGGCCGTAGGCGCGCCGGCCGAGGCCCCTGCCGCGGACCTGGCGGACGCGCACGGCCTCGACGTCGGGCCATGCGCAGGCCCTGCGATGGCGGCCCGTGACGGCCGCCACCCCCTGCGCGTCGGCCCGCAGGCCGCCGGGCGTCTTCGGCAGCGCGAGCGCCACGAGGGTGAGCAGCAGGGCGAGGGCGGGCCGGAAGAGCACACCGGCCCAGCACGACGGGGCGTCCCAGTTGCCGGTGCCGTCAGCCGAACCGGTCGGGGCCGCGGCGGAGTTGGCCACCGGGCGGCGGCCGGGCGGGGCGGCGGCATGCGGCGCCGAGCGTCCCGGGGCGGCGGCCGGCCGCGTCCGCCACCCGCAGTAATGTGACCCAGACATCGGAGGTCTTACCGGAGGGACGGGGCCATGGCTGTCACCGACGAGGCGATCGAGAAGATCAAGGGGATGATCGTCTCCGGCGCGCTGCGCCCCGGCGACCGGCTGCCCAAGGAGAGCGAGTTGGCGGCGGACCTCGGGCTGTCCCGCAACTCGCTGCGGGAGGCGGTGCGCGCGCTGTCGCTGATCCGCATCCTCGACGTGCGCCAGGGCGACGGCACCTATGTGACGAGCCTGGATCCGCAACTGCTGCTGGAGGCCCTGAGCTTCGTGGTGGACTTCCACCGCGACGACACGGTCCTCGAGTTCCTGGCGGTGCGCCGGATCCTGGAGCCGGCCGCGACGGCGATGGCCGCGTCCCGGATCGGCGGGGCGCAGCTCGATGCGCTGACGCTCCAGCTCGACGCGCTGGGCGGGGCGCCGTCGGTGGAGGAACTGGTCGCCTGCGACCTGGAGTTCCACCGCGGCATCGTGCAGACGTCAGGGAACTCGGTGCTGTGCTCGCTGCTGGACGGGCTGTCGGGGCCGACGACGCGCGCCCGCATCTGGCGGGGCCTGACCCAGGAGGACGCGGTCAGCCGGACCCTGCACGAGCACCGCGCGATCCTCGGGGCGCTGCGCGACCGGGACGCGGAGGCGGCCAGGTCGTGGGCGACGGTGCACATCGCCAGTGTGGAGCAGTGGCTGCGCTCCACTCTCTGAGGGCGACCGGACGGTCACGCGGTGTGTCCGGCTGCTGGTGCGCCATGCCGTCGCCGGGTGCCGGGCACGTGCAGTGTACGCGATCTTCGTCGGGGTGGTGATCGGTTCACTCACCCGCGCAAAGGGGCTGCGGAGGGGGCCCGCCGGGGCCGTAAGGTTGGGACGTACGCGAGGTACGTCGGAAGGAGGCACTGGGTGATCGAGCTCGACGGGGTTCCCGAGCTGGTCGACCCGGTCATGGTGGCGGCGTTCGAGGGTTGGAACGACGCGGGCGACGCCGCCTCCACCGCGGTCGCGCACCTGGAGCGGGAGTGGAAGGGCGAGGTGTTCGCGGCGCTGGACGCCGAGGACTACTACGACTTCCAGGTCAACCGTCCCACGGTGTGGCTGGACGGCGGGATCCGCAAGATCACCTGGCCGACGACCCGGCTCTCGGTGGTCAGGGTGGGCGGCGAGAAGCCGCGTGACCTGGTGCTGGTCCGGGGCATCGAGCCGTCCATGCGCTGGCGCTCGTTCTGCAACGAGCTGCTGGGTTTTGCGCACGAGCTGGGCGTGGAGCTGGTGGTGGTACTGGGGGCGCTGCTCGGCGACACCCCGCACACCAGGCCGGTCCCCGTCAGCGGTGTCACCTCGGATCCGGACCTGGCCCGCACGATGAACCTGGAGGAGACCAAGTACGAGGGCCCCACGGGCATCGTCGGCATCCTCCAGGAGGCGTGCACCCATGCGGGAGTGCCCGCCGTGAGCCTGTGGGCGGCCGTGCCGCACTACGTCTCGCAGCCACCGAATCCCAAGGCCACCCTGGCGCTCCTCAACCGCCTGGAGGACCTGATCGACCTGCGCATCCCGCTGGGCGAGCTGCCCGAGGACGCCCGGGCGTGGCAACTGGGCGTGGACCAGCTCGCGTCCGAGGACAGCGAGGTCGCGGAGTACGTGCAGACGCTGGAGGAGGCGCGGGACACCGCCGACCTGCCGGAGGCGTCCGGCGAGGCCATCGCGCGCGAGTTCGAGCGTTATCTCCGCAGGCGGGACGGCGGCGGGCCCGGGCCCGGGCCCGGCGGTACGGCGGGAGGCCACGCCACGGACGGCGGCGAGGGGTCGTCGTACCTCCGCGACAACCCGAGCGGCCGGACCCGGCCGCCCAAGCCGCCGCGCCGGGGCGACGACGACGGCGACGGCGACGGCGGGGACACCCAGGACGAGTGAGCCGCGCCCCGGCGGGGCGCGGGGGCGGAGCGGGCAGCACCCTGCCCGCCGTCCCCCGCTCTGAGGACACTGCGGCCGCGCCCGGTCATCCGCGGGACCGCCCCCCGTCGCGCTGATGCAACGCTCCCCCGTCACGGTCGGTCGAGCGGTGCCCCCGCGCCGCTGGGGCGCGGGGGTACGGGGAGCTACAGGGCCACGCCCAGCAGTGCGTCCACGGCGCGGGACACCACACCGGGGGCGCCCGTGTCGGTGCCGCCCTCCCGGCGCTGGAGTGCGGCCCAGCGGTCGACCGCGAGGAGCGCGGCCGGAGCGTCCAGGTCGTGCGCCAGGGCCTCGCGGACCTCCTCCACGAGGCCGAGGGCGGGCGGGCCGTCCGGGCGGGAGACGGCGGCGCGCCAGCTCTCCAGCCGGGCCACGGCCGTGGCGAGGACGTCGTCGGTCCACTCCCAGTCGAAGCGGTAGTGGTGGTCCAGCAGGGCGAGCCGGATCGCCGCCGGGTCGATGCCGTCCCTGCGCAGTTGCGACACGAAGACCAGGTTGCCCTTGGACTTGGACATCTTCTCGCCGTCCAGCGCCACCATTCCGGCGTGCACGTAGGCCTTGGCGAAGGGGAACTCCCCGGTCAGCGCCTGGGCGTGCGAGGCGCCCATCTCGTGGTGCGGGAAGGCGAGGTCCGAGCCGCCGCCCTGGACGTCGAAGCCCATGCCGAGGTGCTCCAGCGCGATGGCCACGCACTCGATGTGCCAGCCGGGCCTGCCGGCGCCGAGCGAACCGCCGTCCCAACTGGGCTCGTCGTCGCGTGCGGCCTTCCACAGCATCGGGTCGAGCGGGTTCTTCTTGCCGGGCCGCTCCGGGTCCCCGCCGCGCTCCGCGGACAGCAGCCGCATGGCGGCGGCGTCGAGGTGCGAGACGGTGCCGAAGTGCGGGTCGGCGGCGACGGAGAAGTAGATGTCGCCTTCGAGCTCGTACGCCGCTCCCGCGTCCCGCAGCCGCTCCACGAGCGGGACGATGCCGGGTATGGCCTCCACGGCGCCTATGTAGTGCTGCGGGGGCAGCATCCGCAGGGCCGTCATGTCCTCGCGGAACAGCGAGGTCTCGCGCTCGGCGAGGCTGGTCCAGTCGACGCCGTCGCGCAGGGCGCGCTCCAGCAGGGGGTCGTCCACGTCGGTGACGTTCTGGACGTACTGCACCTGCCGCTTCGTGTCGAGCCACACGCGTTGCACCAGGTCGAACGCGTTGTAGGTCGCCGCGTGCCCCAGATGGGTCGCGTCGTACGGGGTGATCCCGCAGACGTAGATGCGGGCGACGGGACCGGGGTGCACGGTGACGAGGCCGCCGGTCGCAGTGTCGTGGATCCGTAGGTCGCGGCCTCTGCCAGGCAGGGCGGGGACCTCAGAAGCGGGCCAGGCATGCATGTCATGAGCCTAACCGGATGGAGGCTCCACCTACGAACCGGACCGGGGCAGATGGTCGGTGAGGCCCTCTTGCATTCCCCGGCCCGGTATGCGTGTGCGGGTGCGTGCGGGCGGCTACACGGGGGGCCAGGGGATGGCCGGCCACTCACCGGAAGGGGCCGGGTGGCGGCCCGAGTCGAGCAGCGCGGCCACTCGGCTCCGGGTGGCGTCCAGCTCCTGCGGGGTGATCAGCTCGGCGAGGCGCAGCGCGAGCGGCCCGCCCTCGGCCAGCGCCCCGCGCAGGGCGGCGAGCGCGGTCAGCGCCTCCTCGGTCAGCGACTCCCCCGCCCACCCCCACAGCAGGGTGCGCAGCTTGTTCTCGGCGTTGAAGGTGACCCCGTGGTCGATCCCGTACAGCCGCTCACCGGCGGCGGGCAGCAGGTGGCCGCCCTTGCGGTCGGCGTTGTTGATCACCGCGTCGAGCACCGCGAGCCGCCGCAGCCGGGGGTCGTCGGCGTGCACCAGCAGCGCCGTGCGGCCCTCGCCGACCTCGGCGAGGCCTATGGCCTTCCAGCCGGGCTCGGGCTCCTCGGCGTCGACGAGGGCCAGCAGCTCCGGGGCGGCGTCCGGCGGCAGTGTCTCGATCCACAACTGGCACATGCCCTCGCCGTGCGGCCCGTCCCGCAGCACGGTCGGCGGCACCAGGCCCCAGCCGAGTGCCTCGGAGACCTCGTAGGCGGCCACCTCGCGGCGGGCCAGGGAGCCGTCGGGGAAGTCCCACAGCGGCCGCTCGCCCGCGACCGGTTTGTAGACGCACTCGGCCCGCTCGCCGTCGTGCTCGACGGTGCAGAACAGCACCGCGTTCGAAGCGTCCCGGATCCGGCCGCGCACCGTCAGCTCGCCCTGCGTGAGCAGGTCGGTGACGGTCACGCTCCGCGGCGGTATCCGTTCTGGCGCGGACATACGTGTCCCTCCGGGTCGAGCGGCAGGCTGCACAGCGGGCAGGGCGGGCGTCCGGCGTTGACGACCTCCAGGGCGCGCTTGGCGAAGGCCCTGGCCTGGGCGCCGCTGAGCCTGACGCGCAGCATCGGAGGACCGTTCTCCTCGTCCTGGAGCAACCGCTCCTCGGCCGCGGCGAGGTCGTCCTCCGAGTCGGCGTCCAGCTCGACCAGGGCCTGTGCCTCCACGATCATGCGCTGCTCGTCGCCGTCCCAGGCCAGGGCCATGGTGCCGACGCGGAACTCCTCCTCCACGGGGGTGTCGAGCGGCGCGGTGTCGGAGACCTCGGTGGGCGCGACGGCCGGTACCGAGGCGCTGCCGCCGCTGCGGCGCACGACCTCGTCGAGGAGTTCGTCCATCCGCTCGGCGAGCGCGGCCACCTGGGTCTTCTCCAGGGCGACGCTGGTCACCCTGGTTCCCGCGGAGGCCTGGAGGAAGAAGGTGCGGCGCCCGGGCAGCCCGACCGTACCGGCCACGAAACGTTCCGGTGGGTCGTAGAGGAACACCTGACGGGACACGTCCTGTCTCCATGTGGGATCGACTGCGGTTATCGGCTGCTGGTCCTGACGCCGGTCTGTCGCCGGTCCGTCGGGTGGTCGGTGCGGTCGTTCGGGTCGGCAACGGGGCGGTCGCACCGGGCATGCGCACGGCGCGATCGACTCACCCTACTGCTGCGAACGATCACGGTGCGCCCGCACCGCCCCCGACCGCTGCGTCGCCCTGCGCGGTCCCGTCCTCCGCCTTGCCGTCCGCGGGGGCCTCCCGGGGCGCCAGGGAGGCGAGGTCTCCGGTGTCTCCGAGGCGCAGCAGGAAGGGCCGCAGCCGGGTGTAGCGGATGACGGTGAGCGAGCAGGGGTCGACGGAGATCCGCTGGAAGAGGTCCAGGTGCAGACCGAGCGCCTCGGCCACCAGCGACTTGATGACGTCGCCGTGGGAGCACATCACGTACACGGCGTCGGGTCCGTGCTCGCGCGTCACGCGCGCGTTCCACTCGCGCACCGCCTCGGCGGCGCGGGTCGCCATGGCACGCAGCGACTCGCCGCCGGGGAAGGCGGCGGCGGAGGGATGCTGCTGGACGGTCTCCATCAGGGGCTCGTCCCCCAGTTCCGCCAGCTTGCGGCCCGACCAGTCGCCGTAGTCGCACTCGTTCAGGCGGTCCTCGATGTGCAGGTCGAGTCCCGGGCGGGCGTCCAGCAGCGGTGCCAGGGTCTCCCGGCACCGCTGCAGGGGGCTGCTGACGGCCACGGCGAGGGGCAGCTCGGCCAGCCGCCGCGGCAGGTCGGCCGCCTGGGAGAGGCCGCGCTCGTCGAGGCTGACCCCGGGAGTGCGGCCGGCGAGCACGCCGGTGGTGTTCGCGGTGGACCGGCCGTGCCGTAGGAGTATCAGCGTGGGCATGCCCGCCAGCCTAGAGCCTGTCCGACGCGTCCGGCGCCCTCTGATCATCCCGGCGCACCGCTTCCGTGGCCGTCCGGGTCAGCCGCTTCCCTCCGTGCCCTCGTTCGCGGCTTCCGTCCCGGCTTCCGTCACCAGCCGGTACCCGTGGCCTACCCGGCGCGCTCGATCAGGGCGTGCAGGGCGCGGGTGTGGTCGACGTGCCGGACCTCGCCGGTGAGGCGGGTGCGGGCGGTCAGCCGGATGTCGGTGCTCGATGCGCCGAGGCGCAGCTCGACGTCGCCGGGCTCCACGCGGCGCCGGCCGTCGCGTCCGGTGAAGGAGGTGACGTCGGCGGGGACGGCCACCCGCACGCGGGTGCGCTCGCCCGGCTCCAGGGCCACCTTGAGGTAGCCGACCAGGCGCTGCACCGGCTGCACGACGGAGGCCACCGGGTCGTGCACGTAGAGCTGCACCACCTCGGATCCGGCCCGCTCACCGGTGTTGGCGAGCGTGAAGGACAGCCTGAGGGTGCCGTCGGTGGGCGCGGCCCCGGTCTCGATGTCCGCCTCGGACCAGTCGAAAGTGGTGTAGGACAGACCGTGGCCGAACGGGAAGGCCGCCGTGGGGTCGATGTTGGAGACGTCGCTGGCGCGGGCCAGCGGGGCGGCGAGGTAGGTCGAGGGCTGGCTGCCGGGCGAGGCGGGCACGCTGACCGGCAGCCGCCCCGACGGGTTGACGCGGCCGGAGAGTACTCCGGCGACGGCGGCCGGCCCCTCCTGGCCGGGGAAGAACGCCTCCACCACCGCCGCGGCCTGCCCGGCGGCGCGGCCGAGCGCGTAGGGCCGGCCGGCGAGCAGGACGAGGACCACGGGGGTGCCGGTGTCGAGCAGGGCGTCCAGCAACTGCCCCTGGACGCCGGGCAGCGCGAGGGACTCCGCGTCGCAGCCCTCGCCGCTGGTGCCGCGGCCGAAGAGCCCGGCGCGGTCGCCGAGCGCGACGACGGCGACATCGCTGTCCCGGGCGGCCCGCAGCGCCTCCGCGAAGCCGTCGGTGCCCGGTCCGTCGACGGTGCAGCCCTCGGCGAGGGTGATCTCCGCGTCGGGGAACTCGGCGGCAAGCGTCGTGTGCAGGGTGGGCAGATCGATGCCGAGGGGGGTGCCGGGGTGCTGGGAGCCGACGTGCACGGGGAAGGAGTAGCAGCCGAGGACGGCGGTGGGGGTGGCGGCCTGCGGCCCGATGAGGGCGATCCTGGCGGGCCGCTCCAGGGGCAGGGTGCCGTCGTTGCGCACCAGGACGACGGATGCCTCGGCGAGGGCACGGGCCCGCTCGCGGTTGCGCTGGCTGTCCAGGTCGACGGTGCCGCGCAGCCGTTCGGGGGCGTCCGGCGCGTCCGGGTCGGTGCCCGCAAGGGCGTCGGGCACCGGCGAGAAGTCGGCGTCGAGGAGGCCGAGCTCGGCCTTCTGCAGCAGGACGCGGCGCAGCGCCCGGTCCACCAGTGCCTCGGGCACGTCACCGGCGGCCACGGCGGCGCGCAGGGGGGCCGCGTAGGCGTTGACGGTGGGCAGTTCGACGTCCACGCCGGCGGTGAGCGCGGCGCCGGCCGCGGCGCCGAGGTCGGCGGCGACGGCGTGCAGGTTCTTGAGGAAGGCGATGCCGAAGTAGTCGGCGACGACGGTGCCGGTGAAGCCCCAGGTGTCGCGGAGCAGGCCGGTCAGCAGCGCTTCGTCGGCGGCGGACGGCAGGCCGTCGGTGTCGGTGTAGGCGTGCATGACCGAGCGCACCCCGCTCTCCCGCACCGCCATCTCGAACGGCGGCAGGATGACGTCGGCGCGTTCCCGCGGGCCCATCGAGACCGGGGCCAGGTTGCGCCCCGCGCGGGAGGCCGAGTAGCCGGCGAAGTGCTTGAGGGTGGCGACGACCCCGGCGGACTCCAGGCCCTGGATGTAGGCCGTGGCCACGGTGCCGACGAGGTAGGGGTCCTCGCCGATGGTCTCCTCGACCCGGCCCCAGCGGGCGTCGCGCACCACGTCGAGGACCGGGGCGAGGCCCTGGTGGACGCCGACGGAGCGCATGTCGCTGCCGATGGCGTGCGCGACGGCGTGGACCAGCTCGGGGTCGAAGGAGGCGCCCCAGGAGAGCGGGACGGGGTAGGTGGTGGCTCCCCAGGCGGCGAATCCGGCGAGGCACTCGTCATGGGCGAGCGCCGGGATGCCGAACCGGTTCCCCGCGATGATCCGCCGCTGCGTGCGCAGCAGCGAGAGGGCACCGAGGGCGGGGTCGACGGGCGTGGTGCCGAACGGGCGGGTGAGCTGGCCGAGACCGTGCGGCAGCAGTTCGTCCAGGGACGGCGGCGCGTCCATGTCGTGCTGGTGCGGTGCGACTTCGGCGCCGTCGGCGGAGGCTCCGGCCCACAGCCCGTAGAGCTGCGCCGTCTTCTCCTCGATCGTCATGCCGGCGATCAGCTCGTCGACCCGGGCCAGGGCGGCGTCGGGGACGGGCGGGCGGCGGGGCGCGGCGGGGCGGGGGGCGGCCTGGGCGGGTGCGGGGGCGGCGGTGGCGTCTGCTCCGGCGGCCCGGGAGAGCCCGGTGTCGTTGGCGGTCACGTTGGCGGTCACTTTCCTCCCACGCCCATCAATCCCTGGATCAGGGCGCGGCGGGCGAAGAGATAGACGAGCAGGATGGGCACGGTGGACATCAGGACGGCAGCGAGCAGGCCGGGGACGTTCGTGCCGTACTGCGTGCGGAAGTTGTACAGGCCGAGCGTGATCACCTTGCTGGACTCGGACTGGGTGAGCACCAGCGGGAAGAGGAAGCCGTTCCACGCCTGGAGGGCGGAGAAGACCACGATGGTCGACAGGCCCCCGCGGGACAGCGGCACCACGAGCTGGAAGAAGACCCGGTGGGTTGAGGCGCCGTCCACGGTCATCGCCTCGAACAGCTCGGGGGCGATCTCGCGCATGGTGCCCGTGAGGATCAGGGCGCAGACCGGCAGGCAGAAGGCCGCGGTGGGCAGGATGACACCGATGAGGTTGTCGTAGAGCCCCACCTCGCTCATCACGTAGAACATCGGCACGATCACCGCCTGGGCGGGCACGGCGAGCCCGAGCAGGAAGAGCCTGAAGACGCTGCGCGTGGAGCGGCGGCCGATGCCTCGCACGATGGCGAAGGCGAGCGGCGGCACGAGCACCACGACGATCGCGACCACGCTGACGGTGACGACCAGGGTGTTCAGGAAGTACCGGCCGAAGCCGTTCTGGAAGTCGTAGACGAAGTTGTGGAAGGTGAAGTGGGCCGGCCAGCCGAGCGGTCCGGTGTCGCCGAAGTCGCTCTGGGACTGGAACGAGGCGCCCAGCATCACGTAGACGGGCAGGCCGATCAGGACCAGCCAGCACAGGGAGGCCAGTCCCGCGAGGTAGTTGGGACGCTGCCTCATGACACGCCCTCCTGGGTCCCGGCCATCCTGTCGAAGCCGGAGACGCGGACCACGACCAGGGAGATCACGGTCGCGACGACGACCAGCAGCAGGGCGACGGCGGCGCCTGCGCCGTAGTCGAAGCCCTTGAACGCCTTGTCGTACATGTAGTACGCGCTGATGGTGGTGTCCGTGCCGGGTCCGCCCTGGGTCAGGATGAGCACGGTGTCGAAGGTCGTGAGGCCGCCGACGATCATCAGGATCATCGAGGTGATGATCGCGTTGCGCAACTGCGGCAGGGTGACGTTGAAGAACTGCCGCACCCGGCCCGCCCCGTCGATGGCGGCGGCCTGGTACAGCACCTCGGGGATGGCGCGGGTGGCGCCCTGGTAGATGAGGGTGTGCAGGGGGGTGTACTGCCACGCGCTGACGAAGACCAGTACGCCGATGGCACCGGCCTGGCTGCCGAAGAGGTTGCCGTCGCCGAAGAGCCACTGCATCTGCGAGGGCACGCCGAAGTTCGGGTCGAGCAGGGAGCGCCAGAGGATCGAGACGGCGGTGGCGGACAGCAGCAGCGGTACGAAGAAGACCGCCGAGAGGACGGCCCGGTTGCGCTCCGACCCGGCCGCCCACACGCCGAGCAGGATGCTCAGCGGGGTCTGGACGACGACCCCGAGCGCGGTGAGCAGCACGCTCAGCCACAGGCTCTTGATCATGACCGGGTCGTCGAAGATCTTGTTCCAGTTGTCGAGGCCGTTGAACGTCGGGGCGCCGAGCCCGTTCCAGCTCGCGAACGAGAGCACGGCGACGAGTATCAGCGGGACGATGGCGAACAGGACGAAGAAGGCGGTGGCGGGCAGCGCCCAGGCGATGCCCGGACGCCCGGCCGAGGTGCCGACCGGGCGCCGTGTCCGCCGTCGCTGCCCATGCCGGGTGGATGCGGCGAGGGTGACCAAGGGAATGTGTCTCTCTCGGGTGGGTTCGGTGGCTCGGCGGTGCGTCAGTCGGTGTTCAGGCCCTGCATCGCCTTGATGAAGCCGTCCTGGTCGATGGTCCCGTTGAAGAACTGCTGGATCGCGGTCTGCAGCGGGGTGGAGTTGTCCTGGGTGTAGGCCTGGTCCCAGGAGAGCTGGAAGTCGGGCGCCTTGGCCACCAGGTCGTACTGGTACTGCAGGTACTTCGCGTTGCTGGAGCCGGACAGCGCGTCCTTGGTGTTGGTGGTGGTGGGGAGGTTGCCGATCTGCAACTGGGCGTTGATGAAGTGGTTCGAGTACATGAAGGCCAGGAACTTGGCGATGGCCTCCTTGTGCGGGGCCTTCTTCATCACCGAGTAGTAGTTGTTGGTGTTGCCGACCAGGTCGGCCGGGTCGCCCTTGCCGCCGGGCACGGTCGGGAAGGTGGTGTACTCCAGGCCGTCCGCGGCGAACTTCGGGGCGCTGTCCTGCTGCTGCGAGAAGTACCAGGAACCCATCAGCTCGAAGCCGGCCCTGCCCTTGTTGACCAGGGTCGGCGAGCCGCCGTCGGTGTACTTCACCGAGTCGAAGTTCTTGCCGAAGGCACCCGTGTCGACGAGCTGCTTGATGGTCGTCAGCGCCTTCTTGCTGTCGGCGCTCGCCCAGACGTCCTTGTCGCCCGCGAGGGCCTTCTTCAGCAGATCGGGGCCGGCGATGCGGTCGTAGAGGTACTCGAACCACATCAGGGTCGGCCACTTGTCACCGCCGCCGAGGGCGATGGGCGTGACACCCCGGGCCTTCAGCTTCGGGACGGCGGCCAGCAGGTCGTCCCAGGTCTTCGGCTGCTCGACGCCCGCCTCGGCGAGCACCTTCTTGTTGTCGAAGAGCAGGACGGGCTGGGTGCCGCGCATGGGGATGCCGTAGGCCTTGCCGTCCACCTCGCCGGCGTTGAAGACCGAGGGCAGGAACATGCTCTTCAGCTTGGGGTCCTGCTTGATCATGTCGTCGAGCGGTTGCAGCAGGCCCGCCTTGACGAAGGGCCTGATACTGCCGCCGCCCCAGTTGAAGAAGACGTCCGGGGCCTGCTTGGTGTTGATGATGGTCTGCAGTTTCGCCTGGTAGTCGGCGCCCGGAATGGTGTCCAGGACCGCCTTGACCTTCGAGGTCTTGTTGAACTCCGCGACGATGTCGTTCTCCACCTTGTTGCCGGCGTCCCCGTAGACCAGCACGTGGAAGGTGTTGGAGTCGCCCCCGGAGTCGCTGTTGCCGCAGGCCGCCAATGACAGCCCCATGACCATGGCTGTCGCGGCAGCGAGAGCACGTGGGAGCCGTGCGGGTGCCTTCATCGTCGTCGCCCTTCGAAAGTTTCGGCAGCATCGCCGAAAGTCCATTGCCGAGCGACGGTATGACTGCGACGCATAGTGGTCAACATGCGGAGAAGGGCGCTATCAAAACGTTATCGACGACCGCCACTTGTGCGGGTGGCCTATCCTTCTCACCATGCGTGACGACGATGAGCCCACCGGGCGCGTCACCCTGGCGCAGGTGGCGGCCAAGGCTGGCGTCTCTCTTTCGACAGTTTCGAAGGTCCTCAACGGCCGGCCGGACGTCTCCGCGCCGACCAGGGTGAGGATCGAAAGCCTCCTGGACGCCCACGGCTACCGGCGCACTTCCGCGGCCGCCTCCGAGGCGCCGCTCATCGAGCTCGTCTTCCACGAGTTGGAGAGCACCTGGGCGATGGAACTCATCCGGGGAGTGGAGAACGTCGCCAAGTCGGCGGGTGCCAGCGTGGTGCTGACCGAGTCGGGCACCCGGCACGCGCCGGGACCGGAGTGGATCGACGGCGTGCTGCGGCGCAGGCCGCTCGGCGTGGTGCTGGTCTTCTCGACCCTGCCGGACGAGCTGAAGCACAAGCTCCGCTCACGGGCCATCCCGTTCGCCATCGTCGATCCGGCCGGCGACCCCGAACCCGATGTGCCCTCCGTGGGCTCCGCCAACTGGGCGGGCGGCCTCGCCGCCACCCGCCACCTCATCGAGCTGGGGCACCGCAGGATCGCCATCATCTCCGGGCCCGAGGACATGCTCTGCTCGCTGGCCCGTGTGGACGGCTTCCGCTCGGCCATGAGCATGGCAGGGATCGAGGTGGACCCCGAGCTGGTCCGGTTCGGCGACTTCCACGTACAGGGCGGTTTCCAGCATGCCGAGACCCTGCTGGGCCACGCGGAGCCGCCCACCGCGATCTTCGCCGGCAGCGACCTCCAGGGCCTCGGCGTGCTGGAGGCGGCCAGGGTGCGGGGCCTGAGGGTGCCCACCGACCTGTCCGTGGTGGGGTACGACGACATCCCGCTGGCCCGCTGGTCGAGCCCCGCCCTCACCACCGTCCACCAGCCGCTGCGCAGGATGGCCGAGACCGCGGCGCAGATGGTGCTCCGGCTGCGCCGCGGGGAGGCCACGGAACCGCGTATCGAACTGGGCACCGAGCTGGTGGTCAGGCACAGCACGGCACGGGTGCCGGACGCCGACCCGGTACCCGGCACCTAGGGTCTTTCCCTCGCATCGGGCTGGATCGGGGAGCGGGGCCCGGTGCGCCCGGCCGCAAGGCGGAGGAGGGAGCCGACGCCGAGCGTCGGGGACCGACGACGACGCCGCAGACGCGCGTGCCAGGGCTCGCGAGCCCGGCCTGATCCGAACGACAGGCCCCAACGGCGGTGTCCTGGCACCCGGGGCACACGGCCGCACCGGCACGGGCGGCGGCACTCGCGGGGCCGGCGGCCGCGGGGCCGGCGGGTGGGCACGAAATGCGGCGCAACGCACAGCCACGAGGGGATGCGCCCCGGCCCGGCGCACGGAAGAATGCCCGCCGTGATCGTGGACTGCGCCATCTACCGGGACGGACACCGCACCGAGGGTCCTTCGGACTTCTCCGACGCCCTGGCGCAGGCGCGTGCGCAGGGGGACGCGTTCGTCTGGATCGGGGTGTACGAGCCCACGCAGGAGGAGTTCGAGCACATCTCCGACGAGTTCGGGCTGCACGTCCTCGCGGTGGAGGACGCCCTCAAGGCGCACCAGCGGCCGAAGCTGGAGGTCTACGACGACTCCCTGTTCGTGGTCCTCAAGCCGGTCGCGTACGACGCCCGCAACGACGAGGTCTCCTCGGGGGAGGTCATGCTCTTCCTCGGCGACTCGTTCGTGGTGACCGTACGGCACGGCGACATCTCACCACTGTCCGCGGTCCGCCGGCGCCTCGAGGCGGAGCCCGACATGCTCAAGCACGGCCCGACCTCGGTGCTGTACTCGGTCGCCGACACGACCGTCGACCACTACCTGGACGTGGCGACGGAGCTGCAGGCCGATCTGGAGGAGCTGGAGGCGGAGGTCTTCTCGCCGGAGAGCGGCGGCGCCCGCTCCACCGCGTCGCGCATCTACCGCTTCAAGCGGCAGATCCTGGAGTTCCGCAGGGCCACGGGGCCACTGGCCGTGCCGGTGACCCGGCTGTCGGGCTCGGGCCCCTTCTCGACGGCCGTGCCGTTCGTGGCGCCCACCGCCCAGCCGTTCTTCCGCGACGTCAGCGACCACCTCACGCGCGTCAACGAGTCCGTGGAGGGCCTCGACCGGCTGGTGTCGGACATCCTCTCGGCACACCTGGCGCAGATGAGCGTGCGGCAGAACGACGACATGCGCAAGATCTCGGCCTGGGCCGCCATGGCCGCCGTGCCCACCATGATCGCGGGCATCGAGGGCATGAACTTCGTCCACATGCCCGAACTGCACTGGATCTGGTCGTACCCGGCGGTCATCGCCCTCATGGCCGCTCTGGAGATCCTCCTGTACCGGCTCTTCAAGCACCGCGGGTGGCTCTAGCCGCCGCCACCGCGGGACGGCCCCTCTCGGCATCCCTCGTCCTTTCGGCGGGCGCCCGGTGCCCGGCCCGGCAGACGGGCGCCGTGCCGGAGCCGCGCGGAAACGTCCCGGCGCACCGCCCGCCCGCCGGGCCCTCAGGCGTACTCGGGCGCGGGCTCCGGCGTGGCGGGGCCGCCCAGCGCGTTGCGGCGCTCGGGCATGCTCAGGCTCACCATGCGGCGCCAGCCGCCCGCCCGCTCGTACCCGTAGGTGGCGTGGATGCCCGCGCCGACCAGCGCCGTCCTGGCCCGGGACCAGCCGAGGATGCGGCCCATGTGGCCCATGACGGCCAGGCTGACGTCGCGGTGCACCCGGATCTCGGCGTGCGCGCACTCCCGCAGCGCGCGCTGGATGCTGCGCCCGTGGCCGGCGCGCGCGAGGCGCAGCAGTTCCTCGTGGCAGTACGCGAGGTGGTTGTCCTCGTCCTCGGCGATCATCCGGACCGCGCGGCCGACCTCGGGGTGGTCGTCGAACAGGCGGCGCAGCAGCGCCATCTGCTCGGCGGCGCGCTGCTCCGTGACCCTGCTGTGCGCCAGGTACACGATGATGTCGGGCACCGTGAGCTGTTCGTCGCGCCTGAGCTTGTCGTGGGCGAGGCCGATGCCGTGCTGTTCGAGCAGGAGCGTGTAGTCGGTCTCGCGCGGTACGTCGACCGGGCGCAGCCCGCGCTTCTTCAGCAGGGCGCGGAAGATCCGCCCGTGCTTGTCCTCGTCCGCGCCGTGCCGGGCCACCTTCGGCGCGAGTGCCCGTTCCTCCTCTGGGATCAGCGCCGCGATACGGCTGTTCTCCCAGCCGCCCTGGGTTTCACCGCTGGCCGCGATGGAGCAGAAGAGCCGGAACGACTCGTCGTTGTCGAGGATCTCCATGAAGAGACTCTTGGCCGAAAGCATCCGATACCTCCGTGCAGGGGTCCGCAGAGATCGAGTCAAATGCGGACATGGACGGACGGCAACATCTGTATCGTGTGAATCGACCGAAAGAGGGAGGATGGGCTGCTTTTTCGTGCATCCGGCCCGATGCGGGCTCGGCCCCGGACGGGGACCGGGCGCGGCCCGGGGCGCGTTCCGGCCGGAGACCTCGGCTGTCCGGGATCTCATGCTGCCCGGGACCGCGGCCTCGGCCTGACCGGGGCCTCGGCCTGACCGGGACCGGCCCTCCCCGGTCCCGGGCCCGTCCGCCGCCGCTAGGCGAGACCGGCGCGCTCCAGGGCCTCGGTGCCGGCCCTGAGGGACGCGATGCGCTCGTCGAGCGTGAACCCCGCCGGGGACAGGGTCAGCGTGGTGACGCCGGCGTCCGCGTAGGCCTGCATCCGGTCGGCGATACGGGCCACGGAACCGAGCAGCGCGGTCTGGTCGATCAGCCGGTGCGGCACGGCGGCGGCCGCGCCCTCCTTGTCCCCGGCCAGGTACTTCTCCTGGATCTCCGCGGCCTCCTTCTCGTAGCCCATGCGCTGCGCGAGCTGGTTGTAGAAGTTCTGCCTGCGGCTGCCCATCCCGCCCACGTAGAGGGCCGTGTAGGGGCGGAAGAGGTCGGCGAGGGCGTGCACGTCCTCGTCACCGCCCGCCGTGCCGCCGGGGCCCACGGCGATCGGCAGCGTCGGGACGACGTCGAAGCCCTCCATGGTGGCGCCGGCCTTCTCGCGCCCGGCGCGCAGGTGGCGGAGCGCCGTCTCCTCCAGGTGCTCCGCTGCGGCGAAGACCAGCAGCGCGCCGTCGGCGATCTCGCCGGTCTGCTCCAGGTTCTTCGGGCCGATGGCCGCGATGTACAGCGGGATGTGCTCGCGCTGCGGGTGCACGATGAGCTTCAGCGGCTTGCCGGGCCCGCCGGGCAGCGGCAGCGTCCAGTGCTCGCCCTCGTAGCTGAGCCGCTCGCGGGACATCGCCCTGCGGACGATCTCGACGTACTCGCGGGTGCGGGCGAGCGGCTTGTCGAACTTGACGCCGTACCAGCCCTCGGAGACCTGCGGGCCCGACACGCCGATGCCCAGGCGGAAACGGCCGCCGGAGAGCGTGTCGAGGGTGGCCGCGGTCATGGCGGTCATGGTGGGCTGGCGGGCGGGGATCTGGAGGATCGCCGAGCCGACGTCGATGCGCTCGGTCCTCGCGGCCACCCAGGAGAGCACGGTGGGGACGTCCGAGCCGTAGGCCTCCGCCGCCCAGCACACGGCGTAGCCGAGCCGGTCCGCCTCCTGGGCCACCGCGAGGTTGTCCGCGTCCATTCCGGCGCCCCAGTAGCCGAGGTTGATCCCGAGCTGCATGACCCCATCCCCTTACCCGTCAGTAACGTCCTGGTGGTGCAGACCCTAGCGCGCCGGTGCCCGGGCGGTCAGCGACGGGTGCACGGGGTACGGCGCCGGGGCGGACCGGCCGGCCGGTTGTCCACAGGGCGCCACATCGACACGCGCGACCAGTAATCTCAGCGCCCATGGAACAAAGGCAGCTCGGCCGCACCGGCCTGCGTGTGTCCCGGCTCGGCCTCGGCACACTCACCTGGGGCCGGGACACCGACGAGAACGACGCGGCGGACCTCCTGAAGACCTTCTGGGAGGCGGGCGGCACCCTCGTCGACACCGCCGACGTGTACGGCGACGGGGAGGCCGAGTACGTCCTTGGCAGACTCATCGAGGGCCTGATCCCGCGGCGGGACCTGATCATCGCCACCAAGGCGGGCAGCGTCCCCGACCCCGAGCGGCGCTTCGACGGCTCACGCGGCCACCTGCTCAACGCGCTGGACGCCTCGCTGGCCCGCCTCGGCACGGACTACGTCGACCTGTGGCAGGTCCACGCGTTCGACCCCCGCACACCGTTGGACGAGACCCTGGGCGCGCTGGACATCGCCGTCAGCAGCGGCCGCGCCCGCTACGCGGGGGTGTCGAACTTCTGCGGCTGGCAGCTCGCGAAGGCCGCGACGTGGCAGCTCGCCGGCGCGGGCACCCGGACCCCGCTGGCCGGAACGCAGATGGAGTACTCCCTGCTCCAGCGCGGTGTCGAGCGCGAGGTGCTGCCCGCCGCGCTGGACCTCGGCATCGGCCTGCTGCCCTCCTCCCCCCTGGGCCGCGGCGTGCTCACGGGCAAGTACCGCCATGCCATACCGCCCGACTCGCGCGGCGCCTCCGACCTCGCCCCGTTCGTCGAGCCGTACCTGGACGACACCGCGGGCCACATCGTGGACGCCGTGACCACCGCGGCGGACGGCCTCGCCGCGACCCCCCTCCAGGTGGCGCTCGCCTGGGTGCGCGACCGTCCGGGCGTGACCGCCCCCATCGTCGGCGCACGCACGGCCCAGCAGCTCACGGCCGTGTTGTCAGTGGAGGCGCTTAGTCTTCCTCACGAGATCTGCCGGGCGCTCGACGATGTGTCGGCGCCCGTGCACCGCTATCCCGATCACGACTGGAGCACGCTGTGAGCACGGAGTCCGCCGAGGGTCGCACCGAGCCGAAGGACGCCGACGCGCACGGCACGGCTCCGCAGGACCCGGCCGGGAGCGACACGGCCGCCCCTTCGGCGTCCGGAGGCGATGCGACCGCCGAGGGCGCGACCGGTGACGCCCCGAAGGGTGCTGCCGCGACCGCGGACGGCGCCGCCGGGGGCGGTGCGGCCGCACACGACACGCCCGGGGGCGACGCGGATCCGGGCCGGGCGAGCGCGGGCGCGGGCGAAGGCGAAGGCGAAGGCGAAGGCGAAGGCGGGAGCAACGGCGGGGGCGGGGCTCCCGGCGACACACCCCCCGAGGGCGGGGCTCCGGGTGGCACGGCCCTCGGGAGCCCGGACACCGCCGCGGCCGGGGCGGACGGGTCCGGCGGCGCGGAGGTGTCCGAGGCCGAGGCAGAGCTGACGGCCCAGCGGGAGCTGCGGCAGCGGATCGAGCAGCGCAAGGCCGAGCGGCAGGAGCCCATCGCGAGCGGTGCCAAGCTCAGCGGCACGGCCGCCGACCTGCTAGCGGCGGTGCGGGCCGTGGAGAGCGGCGCCCAGCCGGTGGGCAGTGTGTTCGACGGTCCGGAGCCCGCTCCGCGCAGCGCCCCGCGCGCGGCCGCGCCCGCCGAGCGTTCGGCGCCCGTGGCCCCGGCCCCGGCCGCCGCCCCTTCGGCCCAGGCCGTCCGGGCGGCCGGCGAGGTGCTGGCGGCGGGCGGCGCACCGGCCCCGCTCGCCGCGCCGGCGGCCGCGGCGCTGGGCGAGGGCGCGGCCGACGTCCTGCGGGCCGACCCCTGGCAGTTGCTCAGGGTCCCCGGCGTACGCCCCGAGCAGGCCGACGGCTTCGCCAGGGCCCTGCTGGGCCCCGAGTGCGGGCCCGACGACGAGCGCCGCGGCCGCGCACTGACGGTCTGGCTCCTCGACCAGGCCGCGCTCGCCGGACACACGGCTCTGGAGGCCCCCGCGCTCGGCAGCGCCCTGGGCCGGTACGCCGTCGCCGACCCGGACACCGCCGTGCAGAGCGCCATCGCGGAGGGCGACGTACTGGTCTTCCAGGACGCGCTGGACACCACCGCGGGACCCGGCTCCGCCGCGGGCCCCGCCGAAGCGGACAGCACCGCAGCGGCCCAGGACGCGGAGGGCGAGGACGGGGCTCAGGGCCCGGTGCGCGTCCTGGTCGGCCTCGAACGCCACGCGCTCGCCGAGGAGAGCCTCGCCGACGGCCTCGCCCGTCTGGTGAACTCCCCGCCCCAGTCCTCCTCCGACCCGGCGGCCTGGCTGGCGGCGGCGCCGTCGGCCCCCGGTGCCGCGGCCGAGCTGCTGCGCGCGGTGGCCGGGCAGGGCCTGGTGCTGCACTCGGGCGGCGAGGCGTCCCGCGCCGAACCGGCCGCCCTGGTCGCCGCCGCGCACTCCCTCGGCCTGCGGGTCTGCGCCGCCACCCACACCGCCGACGGGCGCCGCCGGTTCGGCGCACTCGTCGCCGCCGCGGGTGGCGGCGGTGCCGGCGGGCCCGGCGCGAGCACGGCCGACGGGCGCCCCGGGCACTCCGCGCCGTCCGGCACCGTCTCCGCGCCCTCCGAGGCTGCTTCCGCGCCCTTCGGCAGCGTCGTGACCGTCCCCGGTCTGCTGGCCGGTGACGAGGGACCGGGGCGGGACGGGGAGGGAGCGCTGGCCGTGGACCTCCTGGTGGTCCTCGACGCGCCTCAGCTCGACGTGGAGACGGCCGCGATGCTCGTGGAGTCGCTGCCGGACGGCGCCCGCCTGGTGCTGAGCGGCGATCCCGCCGTGCTGTGGTCGGCCGGACCGGGCCGGGTGTTCGCCGACCTCCTCGCCGCCCGTGCCTGCCCGCACATCGCCTCGCGCCTGCCCGACCCCGGCCCGATCGGCGAGCTGGTCTCCGGCATCGGCGCCGGCGAGCTCCAGCAGGTCGACGCACCCGGCAAGGAGGTCGTGGTCGTACCGGTGCGGGACGCGGGCGAAGCGGTGCACCGGACGGTGCAACTGGTCGCCGACTCGGTGCCGAGGACCTTCGGGGTGCCCGCCGGGGAGACCCTGGTGATCACCCCGGGGCACGGCGGCGCGGCCGGCACCCGCGCGCTCAACGCCGCGCTCAAAGAACGGCTGAATCCGGGCCCCGGCCGCTTCGCCGGCTTCGACCCGGGTGACCGGATCGCCCACGCCCCGGCACCGGGGCGCACGACCCCCGGCCGGGTGGTGAAGGCCGACGCCGAGGGCCTGCACCTGGACTGCGACGGCACTGCCGTGGTGGTCCCGAAGGAGCGGGTGGAGCAGACCGTGCGGCACGGCTGGGCACTGACCGCGCACCAGGCGGTGGGGCTGCGCCGGCCCGCAGCGGTCGTGGTGCTGCCCGGCGACGCGGTCCAGGCCCTCACCAGGGCCTGGGTGTACACGGCCTTCGGGCGCGGCGAGCGGCATCTGTCCGTGATCCAGGGCGCCGACCAGGCGCTGCCCCGAGCCGTCGCGGAGCGCCCCGCGAAACCGCGCACCACCCGTTTGGCGACCCTGCTGAAAACCCAGCTCACCGGCGCCGCAGGGCCCGTCTGACCGCGCGCTCGGCGCTCCCCGCCCGGACGGGCCCGGCCGGGCGGGACATCGGCAGCCGCTCACCGGCGCACCGCGGGCGGGGCGCCGCTGCCGCGCCCCGCACCGCCCGTCATCCCATGTGCGCCGGGTGGCGGCCCCTCACCTCGACCGGTCCGCGTCGAGCGGCTCCAGGTCGTCCTCCTCGACGTCGTCCAGCTCGTCCAGGTCGTCCGGGCCGTCCTCCGCCTCCTCGATGTCCTCGTCAGCGAGTTCGTCGTCGAGCGCGTCGTCGTGGTCGTCGTCGAAGACGGCGCTGACGTCGAAGCGGCAGACCAGCCGCTGGGGGTCGGCGCCCTCGAAGGGGGCCTCCAGCCACTCGCCGGGCTCCGGGGGCTCGTCGGCGGCGGTCACCCAGAGTGTCGAGTCGCCCTCCTCCAGACCGAACTCCTTGTGGCGGGAGGCGATCTCGTCCGGCTCGAACTCGCCGAAGAGGATGCCGAGCGCCCCCTGCACGGTGTCGCCGGCCCCTTCGACGGTGGTGCCCTCCTCGTCGGCGGCCTCCACCCGCCCGGCCTGCGCCAGCAGCCGCTGCGGCTCCACCACCGCGTAGTCCCGGCGGATCAGCACGCTCAGGGCGTTCGGCTCCTCGGGACCCGCGTACGGCGGGGTCTCCTCCGCGCCGGGGATCTCGAAGGGGGTGACCTCGTCGTAGCGGTCGTAGAGGAGCTCGTCGTACTCCTCGGCCGCCGCGGCGAGCTCGTTGAACGCCTCGTAGACGGCCGGGTCGTCGTCACCCGACCTCCGCTCGACCGCGGCCAGGTGGCGGTCGAGCGCGGTCTTGACCGCCTCGGCGGCGGTGCGTACGTCGGCAGCGGTCGGCTGCGCAGCATCAGACATAGTGCAGACGCTATCCGTAACGGGCCGGTGGCCGCACAATAGATTCGATGCCGGAATACGAATTTGTCGATGTGTATGTCCCGCGCGGGGTGTCCCGCAAGGAGACCACACGTCTGCTCACGGACCACGCAGAGTACGGACACTGGGAGTTGCACCGCCTGAGACTGGATCCCGACGGCAGCCGCAGGGTGCGGTTGCGCCGCCGGATCATCCGCCAGGTACGCGCCACCTGGTGAGGGCCCCCTCCCCGGCCGCCCGGCCCGGGGAGGGCCCTCCCGGGCACGGCCGCCCGCTCCCGGGCCGCTCGGCGGGGCGCGCGGGGCGAGGTCCACTCGGTGGACGGACCGGCGGGGCGCCCGCGTGCCGGGCCGCGCGGTAGGGTGGGCACCGAGGGCGACCCAGAGCGACCATACGGTGACAGAGGGTGGCACGAACGGTGGAGCGGGCCCCGATCGGCGGGGCCCGCTCCACGATCATGCGGGACTACACAGAACCGTTACGCCCGAGCCCGAGCCTTCCGGTAGAGCACCGCGCCCGCGAGGAGCGCGCCTCCGCCCACCGTCAGGGTGGCGCTGAGCGGCAGGGCGCTGCCGGTCTCCGCGAGCTGCTCGGATCCCGCGGGCTGGCTGACGGAGCCCTGCGGCTCGTGGTCGGCGGGCTTGGCCGGCTGGTGCGGCTTCGAGGGCTGCTCGGGGGTGCCGGGCTGGTCCGGCTCGTCGGGCTGCGTGGGCGGCTCGACGGGCGGCTCGACCGGCGGCGGCAGCTCGATGCCGCCACCCTGGTCGCCGCCGCAGTTGTTCTCGTTCGCGCCGCCGAGGCCGATGACGTCGACGGAGTTGCCGCAGACGTTCGGGGACACGTCGACCGGCACCTGAACGTTGTTGCCGGAACCCACGCCGGGCGAGTCGCCGGTCTGGCCGGAGGCCGAGGACTCACCGCCCGACGAGGAACCCTGACCGCTGCTCCCGGACGAGCCACCGCACCTGTTGTCCGTGGCGGAGTTGAGCACGCCGAGCACGGTGACGGCGTTCCCGCACACGTTCGGCGCGATGTTCACCGGCACCTGCACGGTGTTGCCCGACACCACGCCCGGCGACCCGGCGGCCGCGCCGGAGGCGTGCGAGTCGGCGTGCGCGAACCCGCCGGTCGCGGCGAGCACGCCGGTGGCGGCCGCCACGGTGATCAGGCCCTTACGCATGACCTGTCGCATAGCTGTTCCTGTCTTTCAGCTTCTGGAAAATGCCTGGGAGATGGCACGTGCCCTGTGACGCGTGCGCTGGGCGCCCAACAGCCCCGAAGCGCACAGGAGATGCACTCCGGGGCCTGAGCTCAGACCCTCAGAGGGGCAAGCACAACGTCAGTTGCCGGTGCAGGCATTACCCGCAGAAACGCTCGGCAGCAGTCCGACCACGGCGGCGGAGTTGCCGCAGACGTTCGGCTCGGCCCCGACAGGCGCCTGGATGACATTGCCGGAGACCGCGCCCGGCGAACCCAGGGAGGCGCCCTGGGCACCGGCCTGGGCGGCGGCGACGCCGGCGCTCGCCAGCACCAGTCCACCGGTGACGGCCGCAGCAGCGACGACCTTCTTGATCATTGTTCCTCCTGTTTGACAGCGCGGCCCCCAGTTGCGGACCGCACCACCTGTAACGAAGAGGGAGTAATCGAGCTACGACCTGATCGTCTCATTCACCCGTCTCAGCCCAACGGCGTACATACGGCCGATTATTGGAGTGGTCGTTTGAACGACTCGACTGAGAATCAGGTCGGTCGACGGGCTCGGCAGGGGAACTACGAGGCGTCGAGGAAGCGGTCGAGGACCCGCACCCCGAACTTCAGGCCGTCCACCGGGACCCGCTCGTCCACGCCGTGGAACATGCCGGCGAAGTCCAGCTCGGGCGGCAGTTGGAGCGGTGCGAACCCGAAGCAGCGGATGCCCAGGTCGTGGAAGGACTTGGCGTCGGTGCCGCCGGAAAGCATGTACGGCACGGCGTGCGCGATGGGGTCCTCGGCGCGCAACGCGCCCTGCATGGCGTCGACGAGGGAGCCGTCGAAGCTGGTTTCGAGCGCCTTGTCGTGGTGGACGTCCTCGCGCCTGACCCGCGGACCGAGGATCCGGTCGAGGTCGGCGAGGAACTCCTCCTCGTAGCCGGGCAGGAAGCGCCCGTCGACGTGGGCGGTGGCCTCGCCGGGGATGACGTTGACCTTGTAGCCGGCGCCGAGCATGGTGGGGGCCGCGGAGTTGCGCAGCGTGGTGCCGATCATCTTGGCGATGCCGCCCAGCTTGGCGAGGGTGGTCTCCATGTCCTCCGGGTCGAGCGGTGTGCCCAGGGCGTCGGAGAGCTCGTCGAGGAAGGCCCGTACGGTCTTGGTGACCCGCACCGGCCAGGTGTGGCGCCCGAGCCGTCCGACGGCCTCGCACAGCTCCGTCACGGCGTTGTCGGTGTTGGTCATCGAGCCGTGCCCGGCCGTGCCCTCCACGGTGAGCCGCATCCAGTGCATGCCCTTCTCGGCGGTCTCGACGAGGTACAGGCGCAGCTTCTCGTTGACGGTGAACGAGAATCCGCCGACCTCGCCGATGGCCTCCGTCACGCCCTCGAAGAGGCCGGGGTGGCGGTCCACGAGGTGCCGCGCGCCGTAGATGCCGCCCGCCTCCTCGTCGGCGAGGAAGGCCAGCACGATGTCCCGGGGCGGCTTGCGGCCGCTGCGCAGCCGGTCGCGTACGACGGCGAGGGTCATCGCGTCCATGTCCTTCATGTCGACCGCGCCCCGCCCCCAGACGCAGCCGTCGGCGACCTCGCCGGCGAACGGGTCGTGGGTCCAGTCCGCGGCGTTGGCCGGGACGACGTCGGTGTGGCCGTGGATCAGCAGCGCGGGCCGCGAGGGGTCCTCGCCCTCGATCCGGGCGACGGTGGAGGCCCGGCCCGGGTGCGACTCGAAGATCTGCGGCTCCAGGCCGACCTCGGCGAGCTTCTCCGCGATGTACTCGGCCGCCGCGCGCTCACCGGGGCCCGAGTGGTCGCCGTAGTTGCTGGTGTCGATCCTGATCAGATCGCGGCACAGGTCGACGACTTCGTCCTCACCGGACACGGCCGCCCGGGCCTGGTCCGCACTCGACTCGCTCACGCTGCTACCTCCGCTTTCGCTGCTGCTGGTCACCCTTCATCCTCCCGCTTCCACCCCCGCCGCCCAAGGCCGGGTGGGTCCGCGTGATCCGCCGTTCACACCCCCGCCCGGTGCGGATCTCCGTGCGTCGGGGCACCGGGAATGTTTGCTATGGTTTTCCACGTCGCCACGGAGATCCGTGCGGCACCACCGGTCCGGGTGGCGGAATGGCAGACGCGCTAGCTTGAGGTGCTAGTGCCCTTTATCGGGCGTGGGGGTTCAAGTCCCCCCTCGGACACAGATCATATCCCCAACTTGTGCGGGTCGAGTTGATCCTTGGCCCGCACAAGCTGTTTTCCAGGCTCGTAGGTCAGTCGAAGGCCGAGGTTCTGGTAGACCTCGGCCTTGTCGTTGGGGTCGGCGGCGGCGAGAACGTCACAAATCGGGCCGAGCGACTTGATCACCGGCCCGGATCTCGTTCTTGGCCATCTTCCGCCGGCCGGTGATCTGGCGGGAGTGGCTGAGGACCTCGGCGCGGGCGTGCGGGCGGTGGCGGATCTCCAGCAGTTGCCCGGAGTTCTGACCGTTGGGGTGTCGGTGAGGAAGACCTGGTGGCGCATGCTCTCGTCCAGGTCGAACAGGGAAAGGTGAGCTCCGCTACGGGGGCTCGCGGCGGACGATGACGGGTGCCTTCGGGGTAGCCGCTCAGGTCGACCAGGCCGGTCAACTCGGCGGCTTCGGCGCCCTTCGCGCTGCGTGCCCTCGTCCCGAATGCGGGATACCAGACCTTCTTGGGTGGATGGCGGAGCGCCCAGCGGACCTGCTTGGTGATGGGCCATCCGCGGAGAGGGATGCGCGGATTCCGCCGCGAGCCCCACGAGGCCGCGGCCGGCAGGGCCGGGGGTCTCATTCAATCTTGCGCGGCACTCATCCGTGAACCTTGCCACGCCTGATGGTGGCGCACCGCAGCACGCTCTCCGGAAGCCCGCTGAGGACCCGGGGCCACCTCGCGTCTCGCCGGGGCACTTCAGGCTCGCGGACCTGGCCGGTTGCCGCCGCCTACGGGATTCATCGCCCCGTGACCACCCGCGCCCTGTAGCCGCGGCGGGCGCCTGTCGCACAGGAGGAAAACCGCGGAGGCACGCCATGCACAGCCGTGTTGGCAACGCGACGACTTCGTGCCCTCGTAGCCCGACATCGCACAGCCAACGGGACCACTTGAACGCAGACGGCCAACCACCCGCCACCCGTCCTACGCTGTGCGCCATGGCACAGCGCACCGACCCCGGCGAGGCCTCCGACGCACCGCGCGCGCTGGTGGTCGAGGACGACCCGGGCATCGCGTACTCCCTCGTCCAGGGCCTGCGACGGGCCGGATACGAGGCACAGGCCGTCGAGACGGGCCACGAGGCACTGGCGGCGGTGCCACCACCGGACGTCGTCCTGCTCGACCTCGGGCTGCCGGACGTGGACGGGGTAGAGGTCTGCCGCAGGCTGCGGAGGCAGTCAGGCGCTGCGATCATCGTGGTGACGGCGCGCGGGGAGGAACGGGACAGAGTCGGCGCCCTCGACGAAGGCGCCGACGACTACCTCGTGAAGCCCTTCGGACTCGCCGAACTCCTGGCGCGCATCCGTGCCGTCCTACGCAGGTCCCGCCCCTCGAAGCCGGAACTGCTCCGGTATGGGCCACTCACCGTGGACCCGCGCACCCGGCGCGCCACCGTGAACGGCCTCGAAGCCCCGCTGACACCGAAGGAGTTCGACATACTCCACTGCCTGATCACCGACCCCGGCAGGGTGGTGAGCCGGCAGGAAATCCTGGAGCGCGTCTGGGACCCTCACTGGTACGGACCGACAAAGATCCTCGACGTCCACATCGCCGCGTTACGTCGCAAGCTGGGGACGCCGGGACTCGTCGAGACCGTCTACGGGCGTGGCTTCCGCCTGGGCCGGATCGGCTGAGGCGACAGTGACCCGTCGTGTCTGTGCAGGTGTCATCCTGCTGGTCGGCGTGATCCTCATGCTGGCCGTCGTGCCACTGGGCTGGTCCATGGTGCACAGCGAACGCACTTCCTTCCGCAACGCCATCTCGGATGCTGCCGCATCCCTCTCCGCAGCCGCCGAGGAGGCCCTGTCCGACCACCACCCGGGAACGGAGATGACCCGGTTGGTGCGGCGCGCGGTGACACAGGGCGACTGTGCGGCCGTGTACGACATCACGGGCAGGACCGTCGATGCCGGTGGGTGCTCAGGCACCGGGCACGGTCCGGGACGTGCCCCGGTCGAACGCGCGAGGCGGGCCGCGCTGTCCGGGCGCGGGACGCACGAAACGCAGGACGGTCACTGGCTCACGGTCGCCGTGCCGGTCGGCGAGGGGGCGGACACGACCGGCGTGGCCGTCCTCAGCCGGTCGACCGAGGATCTGGACGATCGAATTCTGATCATGCTGAGCTGGCTCGTCCTGATCGCCATTGTGGGCATCGCCGGTGCGGCGATGATGTCACTCTGGCTGGCCAGGTGGATAGGCCGCCCGTTGCACACGCTTGACAATGCGGCCCAGTCTCTGGGTGACGGAGACCTGGGGGTGCGGGCGCCTGCCAACAGCGGGCCTCCCGAGTTGCGGCGCCTGGCCACCACCTTCAACACCATGGCGGCACGCACGGAATCCCTGGTACACGGTCACCGAGCCGTCGTCGCCGATGTCTCGCACCAACTGCGAACGCCGCTCGCGGCGCTGCGCCTGCGCCTGGACCTGCTCGCGGACGACGCCGAGGAGCAGATGGCCATCGAACTGGCCGGAGCGCAGGATGAGATCGTGCGCTTGTCCAGGCTGGTGGACGGCCTGCTGGCCGTGGCGCGATCGGAGAACAGTGTGCCCCGGCTCCTGCCCGTGCCCATTGACCGATTGATCGCGGAACGCGCTGCCGCATGGGAGCCGGTGGCGGACGAACGGCACATCACCTTGAGCACGCGGGGGCAGCGAGGACTTGTTGCGTTGTTCGCTCGGGGTGGCCTGGAACAGGTCCTCGACAACCTGATCGACAACGCGCTCGAAGCCGTGCAGCCAGGCGGCCACGTGAGACTCAGCACGCGTCCCGGGCGCGACTCCGTGGTGGTCCGCGTGGCCGACGACGGCCCCGGGATGACCCCCGCCGCACGCTCGGCCGCCTTCCGGCGATTCGGCAATCCGGAGGCGAGCGGAGCGGGTCTGGGGCTGGCCATCGTGCACCGGCTGGTCACCGCGAACGGCGGCACCGTCGCGTTGCAGGACTCGCCCGGCGGAGGCCTGACCGTCGTGCTGACCCTGCGCGCACACCGAGGTGTCGCCGACCACCACGAGGCGCGCGATCAGGCGGCGGGCGGCGGCGAGTGAGCAGGCCGGGACACTCGTTGCTCACCTGCCTGACGCCGCACGGCCCACTCACGGCTGGACGGACATCAGCGTGCACTTCCCCAGGTCGCCACGACATCTGAACGATTTCTTAACCAGCCATCCGGCACACTGCTGCACGACCGGACACCCATACGGCTCATCCGGCTCGTCTGCGCATGCCGTTTCCGGCAGACGCCGGCCGCCGGCGCACTGCACGTGCCTGCCCGGCGCGGCGGCATTGCGTCGTTGCCACGCATCATCGCCGATGCGTTTCCCCCCAGCACGACAGCTCAAGAACGTCACATCAGCCACCCCCCCTGGAGTGATCATGAGCACCCTGCTTCCCGATCGATGGAACCGACTGTTACTCGGTCTGTTCCGCCTGGTGACGGGCCTGCTGTTCACCTGTCACGGTGCCGCCACACTGTTCGGCGTACTCGGCGGCGCCGAAACGGGTCGCACCCCGCACTTCCCCCAGTGGCCGAGTTGGTGGGCCGCCGCCATCGAACTCGCCGGTGGCGTTCTCGTGACCACCGGACTCTTCACCAGGGCAGTCGCGCTGATCTGCTCCGGCTCGATGGCCTACGCCTACTTCTCGGTGCACCAGCAGCACGCCCTGTTGCCCATCCAGAACGGCGGCGAGCCGGCCGTCATGTTCTGCTGGGCCTTCCTCACCGTCGCCGTCGTCGGACCTGGAGCCATGGCACTCGACGGGCTCCTGCCCCGGCGGTCGGCCTGGCGGACCTCAGAACGTCGCGAGCTGGCCACCGCCGGGGACTGACTTGGACCGGCGACCAGATCCTTGGTTCCCGGCCGCCCGCCGGCCGGGAACCAAGGGACACCCCTCAACCGCCCACCCCGCACCCCGGTGGTCCGGCAGGCCCTCTGTCACGTGATCCAGGGGATTGTGAGAGGTTGCCGTGCCTGGGCGGGCGCGCTGCTCCGGCCGGCCACCGAGCCGCCGACCCCCATGCGCAGCGCACGGCACATCCTCTGGAGACACGTTCCCATGACCGTGTTCGCTGATGCGGTGGCGGGCGAGGCGGAGGAGGGCTTGTGTGTGGGTCTTGCCGCGGGCTCGGCAGCGGTCGTAGTAGGTGCGGGAGGCGGGGTCGTGCAGGGCTGCGAAGGCGGAGAGGAACATCGCGCGTTTGAGTTGCCGGTTGCCGCCTTTGGGTGCGTGTTCGCCGTGGATCGAGGTGCCCGACGACTTCGTGGTCGGTGCGAGGCCTGCGTAGGAGGCCAGGTGGGCGGCGGTGGGGAAGCTGGTGCCGTCGCCGACGGTGACCAGCAAGGCGGCGGCGGTCCTGGCCGCGACCCCTGGCATTGAGGTCAGGACCTTGGAAAGAGGGTGGGTCTCCAGCAGGGCCTCGATCTGGGCTTCCAAGGCCCGGCGTTGTTCGTGAACGGCGGCGAGGGAGCGGGCCAGGGACGGGATGACGACGTCGAGGGTGCCGGTGCCCGGGACCACGACGGTCTGCTCGTCGAGGGCGTCGAAGACGTCGTCGATCAGCCTGTGGGCCATGCGTGGGGCTTTGGGCCGGATCACCTCCACGAGCCTGCGGCGACCGGCTTTTCGCAGTGCGGCCGGGGATCCGTAGCGTTCCAGCAGCCAAGTGACGGCCTGGTGGTACAACCGGGGCCCGAGCACGCGCTCCAGGCTGGGGTGGAACTGGGTGAGCAGGCCGCGTATCCGGTTGGAGGCGCGGGTGGCCTCGGCCGTGAGGTCTTGGTCGAAGCCCACAAGCACAGTCAGCTCGGCGGTGACCTCGCCGGTCAGTTCCAGCGAGCGCAGGGTGTGCGGCATGGTGCGGGCGGCGTCCGCGATCACCGCGGCGTCCTTCGCGTCGGTCTTCGCCTCGCCCGGGTAGAGGTCGGCGATCCGGCGCATGGCCAGTCCGGGCAGGTAGGCGACCTGGCAGCCCGCATCCCGGGCGACCGTCAGGGGCAGGGCGCCGATCGAGGCGGGCTGGTCCACGATCACCACGACGGTGCCGAACTTCGCCGCAAGCTGACACAGTCATGCCGGACCCGGAGGCCAGCGGCCCTCTTGCAGGACCACGAAAAGATAACGGGGGAAGGCTGCCTGGCACCGCGGCTTCTCCAGGACCGCGCTGCACCACGGGGACAGCGACTGACCGCACGCCGGTCCCGGTGCGAAAGCGCCACGGCTCCCCGCCACGGTTCCCATGCGCCGGCTCCGTGCCACGGCTCCTATGAGCCGTCTGTCTGCCCGGCTCCGTGGCCCGGCTCCCATGCGCCGACTCCAGCGCGGTTCAGCCGGCCGGTGTCCCGTTCCGGGCGGGCAGGCTGATCCGGAATGCGGTGGCTCCCGGCCTGCTGTCTAGTGACACGCTGCCGCCGTGCCCCGCGACTACCGCCCGCACGATGGCGAGCCCGAGGCCGCTGCCCCCGCCCGCACGAGAGCGGCTGTGGTCGGCCCGGGCGAAGCGCTCGAACACCTCGTCCTGGATCTCCGCCGGCACCCCCGGCCCGTCGTCCGCCACCGTCACCCGCACCTCGCCGCCGGGCCCCGCGGCGAGGTGGACGACGACCTCGGTGCCCGGCGGGGTGTGGACGCGGGCGTTGGCGAGCAGGTTGCCGATCACCTGGTGCAGCCGGTGCACGTCCCCGGTGACGGTGACCGGCTCCTCGGGCAACTCCAGCGTCCAGCGGTGGCCGGGGGCCGCCGCACGCGCGTCGTCACCGGCATCCAGCACCAGCCGGGTCAGGTCCACGCTCCCGCGTTCCAGAGGCCGCCCCGCATCGAGCCGGGCCAGCAGCAACAGGTCGTCGACGAGCGTGCTCATCCGCTCGGACTCGGCCTGGATGCGCTCCAGCGCGCGCCCCACCTCCACCGGAACGGGGCCCGGGTGGCGCAGGGCGAGCTCCGCGTGCCCGCGCACGGTGGCAACCGGTGTGCGCAGTTCGTGGCTGGCGTCCGCGGCGAAGTGCCGCAGCCGCTCCTCGCCGGCCTGCCGGCGGGCCAGCGCGTCGCCGACATGGCCGAGCATCCGGTTGAGCGCGGTGCCGACCTGGCCCACCTCGGTGCGCGGGTCGATGTCCGGCACGGGGGCGGGCATGGCCACCTCGCCGCTGGCGAGCGGCAGCTCGGCCACGCTCGCGGCGGTCGCAGTGACCCGGTGCAGGGGGCGCAGCGACAACCGCACCCACAGGGCGCCGGCCACACCGGTGACGGCGAGGGCGGAGCCGAACACCACGGCCTCCACCATCTCCAGCCGGTGCACGGTCTCGGCCACCGGACGCAGTGGGAGGCCCGTGACCAGGACGTCGCCGTCATCGCCCGGCACCGCGACGACCCGGTAGTCGCCGAGCGCGGAGAGCGTGACGCTGCGGCCGCGCCCGGTCGCCGGCAAATCCGCCAGCAGCTTCCGATCGCCCCCGGTCAGCGGCACGGGCCGGTCGTCCTGGTCGTCGACCACCGCCGCTCGAGCGGGCCTTGCAGGCAGCAGCCGCGCGCCGAAGGTGTGGTCGGCCTGGCCCCGGGTGTCGGGTGGGTTGTCGGCGTCCGGTCGCTCGCCGCGTTCGAGGCTGGCGGGGAAGCGCCCTTCGGTGGCCAGCAACTGCTGATCCATGCGGTGCTCAAGGAAGCTCCGCAGGGCGAGGACCGTGGTCAGCCCCACGGCCAGGCTCGCCACCGCGAGCAGCACCACGAGCCCCGCGGTAAGCCTCGCACGCAGGGTGCGCGGCGCGCGGGGCGGCCGGGGCCGCGGTATCCGGGCCCTCACCGGGGCTCCGGCTTGAGCACGTACCCCACGCCGCGCACGGTGTGGATCATCGGAGTCCGGCCCGCGTCGATCTTCTTGCGCAGATAGCTGACGTACAGCTCGACGACATGGGCCCGGCCCCCGAAGTCGTAGGACCACACCGAGTCCAGGATCTGCGCCTTGGACAGCACCCGGCGGGGGTTGCGCATCAGAAACCTGAGGAGTTCGAACTCGGTCCTGGTCAGCTCGACCGCCTCGCCGCCCCGGGTGACTTCCCGGGCCTCCTCCTGCATCACCAGATCACCGACCACGATCCGCTCCCCGTCGTCGGGCTGCCGCGCCAACCCGGCCCTGCGCAGCAGACCGCGCAGCCGGGCCAGCACCTCCTGGAGGCTGAACGGCTTCGTCACGTAGTCGTCCGCGCCCGCGGTAATCCCGGCGATACGGTCCTCGACGGCGTCCCGTGCCGTGAGGAAGAGCACACAGACCGCCGCAAGCTCGGCACGCAGTCCCCGCAGTACCTCAAGGCCGTCGGCGTCCGGCAGCATCCAGTCGAGCACCACCGCGTCCGGGCGGAACTCCCGCGCGAGGGCCAGTGCCGTCGCGGCGTCACCCGCGGTGCGGGCCTCGAAACCCTCGTAGCGCAGGGCGCCGGACAGCACTTCCACCAGGTCGGGCTCGTCCTCCACCACGAGGACCCGAGCAGGACGGGCGGCACCGGCGAGGGCGTCCTCGGGCCGGTCCTGCGGGCGGCCCGTGCTGTGCATATCCATGATGCCTCCAGCATCCCCCGCGCCCGGCGGCGGCCCGCCGCCCACTTGCTATGAGTTTTCTCTGAGTCCCCCGCACCCTCCTCGCTCAGAAGCTTTTCAGAGGCAGGTTTGTCACGCTGTGCGGGACCTCCACAGAGAGGAAGGTCTTGTGACGATGACGACGGCGAGGCCCGCGACGCCTCGCGGGCAGCGGGCGGCCGGGCGCTTGCCGGACCTCGTCCCGGCGCTGGTCCGGCTGCTGATCGCAGTGGGCGCGGGGGCGGTCCTGGCGCTGTGGTGGCGGCACACCGCTTCCGTGACCGGTGCCGGCGACTGGCTCACCGGGGCCGGCCGGATCACCGGGCTGCTGGCCGGATACGCCTGTGCGGTGCTCCTGCTGCTCATGGCGCGCGTGCCGCTGCTCGATCACGTGATCGGCACCGACCGGCTGGCGCGCTGGCACGCCATGGGCGGGCGCTACACCGTGTGCCTGGCCTCGGCCCACGTGCTGCTCATCGTGGGCGGGTACGCGCTTTCGTCCGGTACCGGTGTGGTGAGCCAGGCCACCACGCTCGTCCTGGACTACCCCGACCTTCTGAAGGGCACGGTGGGCTTCCTGCTCCTGCTCGCCACCGGATGGCTGTCCGCCCGTGCGGTGCGCCGCCGGGTCTCCTACGAGACCTGGCACCACCTGCACCTGGCGACCTACCTGGCCGTCTTCCTCGCTTTCTGGCACCAGTTGTCGGACGGCGCCGATTTCGTGACCGACCCTCCTGCGCGGCTTGCCTGGTACGTGCTGTACGGGGCGGTGGCTACCGCGCTCGCCTGGTACCGCTTCGTCGTACCGGTGCGCCAGGCGCTGCGCCACCGCTTGCGCGTGGCCGAGGTGCGCCCCGAGGCGCCGGGCGTCGTGTCGGTCTACCTGACCGGCCGCCGGTTGGAGGCGCTACGGGCCCGACCTGGCCAGTTCTTCCGCTGGCGGTTCCTTGCGCCCGGGATGTGGTGGGCCGCCAACCCGTACTCGCTGTCCGCCCCCGCCCACCCCACCTACCTGCGGATCACGGTGAAAGCGGCTGGTGCGCACAGCGCGGCCGTGGCACGACTGGCACCCGGCACCAGGGTGCTGGCCGAGGGGCCCTACGGGGCCTTCACCGCACGCCGCCGGCACGACCGGAAGGTGCTGCTGGTGGCCGGCGGGGTGGGCATCACACCGCTGCGTGCGCTCTTCGAGACGCTGCCGGGCGAGGTCACACTCGTCTACCGTGCTCGTCGGCCCGAGGACCTGGCACTGCGGGGCGAGCTCGACGCGGTGGCGGCGGCACGGCGCGCGACGGTGCACTACGCCGTCGACGAGCCCGCCGGTCACGGGCTGCCGATGACGGCCCGGGCGCTGCGCCGGCTGGTCCCGGACATCGCCGGGCGCGAGGTGTACCTGTGCGGCCCGCCCGGCATGACGGACGCCGCCCGCCGGGCGTTGCGCGGCGCCGGAGTGCCGCGGCGGCGCATCCACCACGAGTCCTTCGCACTGTGACCGCCGCGTCCTCGGACCCGCCCCACGAAAGGTGACTCCAGTCCCCATGTCGCATACGCCGAGCAGGCCGACCGTGCGCAGAGCCGTACTGGCCACCGTGACGACCCTGGCAGGCGTGGTCGTGCTGCTGTCACTGAAACCGCACCAGTCCACGCCGGCGGTGGGAGCGCCCGCGCCCTCCTCACCGCGGGACGCGGGCCCCTCGTCGGGGTCGTCGCGGGCCTCCCACCATGCCGTGGCCGGTACCTCCACGGGCACCGTGAGCAGCACTCCCTACGGGCCCGTCCAGGTGGCCGTGACGATGGCGAAGGGCAGGATCACCGGAATCAAGGTGCTCCAGAGCCCCACCGGGGCCGCCCGGTCCCGGCAGATCGCGGCGATGGCCGTGCCCCGGCTGACCAGGGAGGCCCTGGCTGCCCAGGACGCCGGGATCGACGCTGTCTCCGGAGCCAGCTACACCAGCCAGGGATACATCCAGTCCCTCCAGAGCGCACTGGACCGGGCCGGTGACCGGTCACACTGAACCCGCACCCGGCCCCCGCCGCCCGGGTCTGCGCCACGTCGAACACGTCATGGGGACCGTCTTCTCCTTCGACGTCCGCGACCCGGTCACACCCGCCGTGCGCCGTGCCCTGGCGGAGTCGGTCGCCTGGCTGCACCACGTGGACGAGGTGTTCTCGACCTACCGTCCTGACAGCGTGATCAGCAGGCTCGGCCGCGGCGAGATGCCCCGGCGGCGCTGTGGGCCCGAGGTGGCCGAGGTGCTACGCCTGTGCGAGGAGGCGGAGCGCGCCAGCGGCGGATGGTTCAGCCCCACGGCCGGCGGCCGGCTCGATCCGTCCGGGCTGGTCAAGGGCTGGGCCGTCGACCGGGCCTCTGACCTGCTGTACGAGGCCGGTGCACACCGCACCTGTGTCAACGGCGGCGGGGACGTCCGGCTCCGCGGTGAGCCGGCACCCGGCGTGCCCTGGCGGATAGGCATAGCCGACCCGTCGCGACCCGGCTGGCTGATGGCCGTGGTCACCGGCCGGGACTGCGCGGTGGCCACGTCCGGCACCGCGGAGCGGGGTCACCACGTGCTCGACCCGCACACCGGCGAGGCTGCCACCGATCTGCTCTCGCTGACGCTCACCGGGCCCGGCCTCACACTGACGGACGCTTGTGCGACGGCGGCCTTCGCCATGGGGGACGCGGCACGTGCCTGGACCACGTCCCTCCCCGGACACGAGGCCCTGGCGATGACGGGCACGGGCCACGTCTGGCGCACCCCGGGCTTCCCCGGGGGTCAGGTCACCGGCCCCGGCCGTGAGAGTGGCCGCACGCCCGGGCCCGCCTCGCCGCCGCGGTCGTACACCTGAGCGCGCTCGGCACGGGGGCCGGTGGGTGGCGGCCCTCGGCCGCGGCTGGGACGGCGAAGTCCCCGGTCCCACGACGGGCCCCGCAGGTCAGGCCCCCTCACATCCGCTCGACGGTCAGGTCCAGGAAGTGGGCCGAGCAGGACGTGCACGGGTCGTGGTTCCGGATGGCCTTCTCTCACAGGGCGGTCAGCTCGGCGTCCGTGGCGGCACCGTGGTCGAGCCGCCGCTGGACCTGGCGGCGCAGGTCCTCGTCGATGGCACCCTGGTTCTGGGACGTGGGCGGGACGAGACTCGCCTCGCTGATCGTGCCGTCGCCGCTGATGCCGTAGCGGTGGTAGAGCAGGCCGCGCGGTGCCTCGGTGGCGCCGCGGCCGGTGCCCGCCCGCGGGGGCTACGGCGGCGTACGGCCGTGGTGGTGGCCGGTAGGCGTCGATGAGGCGCAGTGCCTCGTCCACCGCGTAGAGGACCTCGACCGCCCGGACTGCGATGCTGCGGTAGGGGTTGCGGCACACCGCGCCCTGGCTGGGATCCCCGAGTCCGGCGTTCGCGGCGGCCTCGCGGGCGATCGGGGAGAGCCAGCGGCCGCTGATCGCGTACCGGGCGAGTGGTCCGGTGAGGTGTCTGCGGCCGTCGAGCAGGGCGTGCAGGGCGGTGGAGTGCGGCTCCTGCCTCTCCACGACGTGGTCGTCGAACTCGCTCACGGGGAAGCAGCGGGTGGGTGGTGCGGGGGCGGGATCGGCGGGCAGGTCCTCACCACCCGGCGCGGTCAGCACGGTCGGGGTGCCCGCCCGCCCCGTTCCACCGCGGCCAGTATGTGTGCCTGCCGGGCGCCCGGCCCGCCGCGCCACCCGCGCCGTGGGCAAAGCGGCTGGACCGATGGCCCGGGTGGCGCAATCCGGCCGGGGTCGGAGCGCCGCAGGGGGAAGGCACCGGAGGTGGAAGCGTCCGCCTCCCGAACGGTGTCCGCCGGGCCGCGGCCCGGTTTCTTCGAGCGGCGGCACGTGCGGTTCCGTGGATGACAGGCCGCGAACGGCGAGCGATACGAAGTGAGGCACCGTGAGCAGGGATCCCTCGGCGACCGGTAGCTCCGGGCGGACGTGGCCGAGACGCACACAGCCATCGTCTTCTTCACCGCCGATCGCGCCTACAAGGTGACGACCTGGGCTTCGTCGACTGCAGGACACGAGCAGCGAGGTGGACCGCCTGCGAGCGCGAGGTGGAGCTCGACCGGCGCTTCGCACCCGAGAGACCGCCCGCACACCGGGGACACCTCCAGACCTCTCCCGGGCCGGGCGAGTCAGGTCGTCTGACGGCCTACAGGTTGTCGCTCTCCACGCGGTGACGCACCTCAGCGGTGAGGTTGCTCAGGTCCTCCGAAGGCACGGCGCACGGGGCGTGAGGACCACGGATCCGGCGGGCCGCGTCAGGAAGATCGGCGCGGTCTGCGGCGAGCCGCTGCCGCGCGTCAGCCAGCGAGAACGGGGCGTGTTCCCGCCGCCCGTGAACCATGGCGGTCTCCAGCAGTGCCGCCCGCGCGGCGGCGGGCTCTCTCTCCCCGCACCTCGATGACATGTCGCCGAACGGTCGGTGCAGAACCTCCGCGAAGGCTGCCACGTCCTCGTGACCGACACGGAACCGGGAGAGGTAATCCTCCGAGGATCCCAACCCCGCCGAAACCAGGAATCCCCGTTCCGGCGGCAGGTCCCGCACGAACAGGTCGAAGGTGGCGGGCGCCGTCCGGCCTTCTTCGAGGTACGCCAGGGCCATGGTGACCTCGTACAGGTCGGTCATCATGGCGGCGGACACGACAACCGCCTTCCTTCCGCCTCCAAAGGGTGACGCCGGGCCGCCCGACGGCCCTCACCGCCGTCTCCCGCGCGTTACGGCCTCGGCAGAGGCGCCCGTACGCGAAGTCCAGGACGACCGGCTCCCTGTCCTTCTCAGTACAACCGCATCCACCCGCCCTTGTGGCCCATCGTCGGCGCCCGGTCACGGATACACCGGCTGAGGCACATCCTGGTGTCCGCGTACCCGCGGGACCACAGGACATGGAGCTGCCCTCAAGACAGGCACCAGGACGGAGTGCGGGTGGTGGCTCCACCTCTGGGGACGTCCACGAGTGCAGCAGGAGAGGACCGGTTGCGCCCGGGATGCCAGGCGATCTCATACGACTGTCAGGACCTCGCTCACCGGCCGACGCGGAGTGTCCGGGCCCTCGGGGCCGTAACCGAACCGCAGCAGCATCTGGACATGGCCCATCGCAGTCAAGGGGTCACGCAGGGCCCACCGCAGTTCCGGCCATTCCAGCGCCTGCGAATCGAGGGAGACGGCCGGCCCGTCCAGCGTGGCCTGCAGCAGCACCCTCTCCAGCCCCTGGTCGGCGCGGAACCAGTCGAGGGGACGGTTCCTCTCGCGTACCGAGCAGCCCCAGACACGGCGCCCGTTCGAAGGCGGCAGCGGAACGGGCGGGCGACCGCAGCCCCATGAAGTCTCGCACCGCCGCCCGGCCGTCCCGGGACCGCGGCCCGAACGCCGAGGCCGGCACGCCCTCGCCCTGCCCCGCCCCCGACGTCCAGCGCGCGACTTCCGCCAGTGTCTCGTCAGATGCCGCCTCCAACGTTCCTGCGTCGCCCAGGAGCCCGAGCAGCGTCTGAACATGCCAGGCATCAGGAAAGACCAGCCGGACCCCCTCTGCCACAGCCGCCCCGCACAGGCCATCCAGAATCTCTCGCGGTACCTGCTCCCCCGTGAACGGGTGACGGCAGTTGTGACGCCGGTGAAGGGCCGGATGGAGCACGGCGAGGTCGCTACGGGACATGTCCCCCGCCACCAGTACGACCGCCGCCAGTAGCTCAGGATCCTCGGGATCGGGCAGCAGCGTCGTCCTCGGCTCCCAGCCGCGGTGCGCGGCGGCGACGCGCAGGTTCAGCAGTGCCGCACCGCAAATCAAGCGCATCTCACGGCCGGACGGTCCTCGACGGGCAGCGTCCGCGTAGGATCCGCGGAGAGCATCAGCCTGCCGCTGTCCCGAACATACCGGAACCGCCACGGCTGGGCATTGTGCAGGCCCGGCGCGGCCGCCGTGTCGCCCACCAGCGCCGTCACACTCTGTGCATCAGGCATCCGTGCAGGCACCACTACCTCCTTCTTCCGAAAGGGCCAGTGCCAGCCCCAGCGTGCGGCTGGGGCGGTCCCCACATCCGATCCGGACCGTGGCGACCCGCGGCACAGAGACGTACGCGCCGCCAAACCGACTCGTCGGCCTTGCCCAGACCCTGTGGGACGCTCACACCCAGACCTCGGGAGATCATCCCCATCCAGTTGCAGTGTCCGCGACGGCGAGGCAGCACTGATAGGGCCGCGGCCCGGCCTGCCCGTTCCACCGCTCCCTCACAAGCAGGTTCCGCAGGATCCCGCAGGCCGAGACGGTGTTCGCAACGTCCTGTATCAGAGGACCAACGGCCCTGGCGCCGGCCTCAGCCGGTTCGGTGGCGTGGAGGTGACGGCCCGCCCAGGAGTACGCCGTGAACGGACGGGACGACGAACGCATGCGCGGGCGGCGGGTGCCCTCGCCCGGCGATGGCCGGCACCGGCACTGCTCGTGGTCACCGTCGTCGCGCCGGCTGCGGGCGGCATTGCGTGGCTGGCACACGCACGGACCTTCGCGTATGCGTGCTGGGCGGCGGGCACGGTCGTGGCGGTGGTGCCCGTCCGTGGCCGGGGCGATCGGTGCGCTGCGGTGCGGCCGGGCCGCGGTCGATCTGATCGCCGTCCTCGCGTCGGCCGGCACCCTTGTTGTCCACGAGTCTCGGCACGCCCACACGCCTGGCCGGATGGCGTATCCGGCAGCCGCCCCCTCACTCTGCTCGTCCCAACGGCATGGACACGCCGCACGCCCTGACCGTATGCAAAGCATGCAATTAATAACATACAGCGACAAAAGGTAGCCGGCGGTCTCACAGGCGTGGGACGCCCCGTGCAGCAGAGGGCCGAGGAATGATCGCGCGAAGAGAACTGTTCGTGGCCGGAGCCGCCGGTGGGGCGGCGATGGCCCTTACGGGAAGGGCCAGAGCCGTGACGCTCCCGACCGGGGCCCCGCCGGGCAGCCGGTCCGGCTCCGCGGCGGTGGCCGTGCTGGACCCCACGGCCATCCCGAAGTACGTCACGGACCTGGTGATCCCGCCGGCGATGCCGAAGAACACGTCGCGCGGAAACCTCGACACCTATGTCATCGGCGTCCGCCAGTTCAGCCAGCAGGTCCTGCCGCCCACGCTGCCGTCCACCACCGTGTGGGGGTACGGCTCGCTCATGCACCCGGAGACGTTCCACTACCCGTCGTACACGATCGAGGCCCGGTACGGCCGACCCGTCCGTACCACTTGGGTGAACGACCTCGTGGACAGGGCCGCTTCCTGCCGCACCTGCTGACGGTCGACCCCACCCTGCACTGGGCCAACCCCCCGGGCGGCACGTCCGGGCGGGACTCCCGGCCGAGCTTCACCTCGACGCCGGGCCCCTACACCGGGCCCGTTCCGATCGTCACGCACCTGCACGGCGGTCACAACACCGAGGAGAGCGACGGGTACGCCGAGGCGTGGTACCTGCCCCGTGCGAAGAACGTGCCCCGTAAATTCGCCACCGGGGGGACGTACTACGCCGAGTTCCGGGAGAAGTTCGCCGAGGCGCAGGGACTGCAGTGGCAGCCCGGCACAGCGACCTTCCAGTACGCGAACCGCCAGCGGGCGTCGACGCTGTGGTTCCACGACCATGCCCTGGGCATCACCCGGCTCAACGTCTACGCGGGTCCGGTCGGTTTCTACCTGCTGCGCGGCGGCGACTCGGACCTGCCCTCGGGGACCCTGCCCGGCCCCGCGCCCGCCCCCGGCGATCTGGCCGGCACGCGCTACCACGAGATCCCGCTGGCCGTCCAGGACCGTTCGTTCACCACCGACGGCTCGCTGTTCTACCCCACGAGCCGGGCCTTCTTCGACGGGTACGCGGGGCCGTACATCCCCACCACGGACGTGTCCCCCATCTGGAACCCGGAGTTTTTCGCCAACACGATCGTGGTCAACGGCCGGACCTGGCCCAAACTCGACGTCGAGCCCCGTCGCTACCGGCTGCGCCTGCTCAACGGCTGCAACACCAGGCTCCTCATTCTGAAGATCGCCGCCAGCGCGACCGCCCGGCCCGCAGAAGCGGCCCTGCCCCTCTGGCAGATCGGCAACGACGGCGGATTCCTGCCCACACCCGTACGGCTGGAGAGGCTGCTGCTGGCCAACGCGGAACGGGCCGACGTCATCGTCGACTTCACAGGTGTCCCCGAGGGCACCGAGCTGTACCTGATCAACGAGGGAGCTGACGCGCCGTTCGGCCGCGGCGAACCGGGCGTGGACTTCCCCGTGGCGGATCCGGCTACCACCGGGCAGGTGATGAAGTTCGTGGTCGGCCCGCTCAGGAGCAAGGACACCAGCGTGCCACCGGACCGGCTCACCCTGCCCAGGATCACGCCGCTCGGCTCGCCGAGCGTCACCCGCAGGCTCTCGCTCAGCGACGTGAACACACGGTTCACCCCTCCGGTACCGGCGAACACGACGGTGGAGACGGCACTCGGCACGGTGGACGCCGCGGGCAACCCCGTGGTGCTCGGCTGGGCCGACCCGCTCACGGAGAACCCGAGACTGGGGGCGACCGAGACGTGGGAGCTGTACAACTTCAGTCCGGACGCCCACCCGATCCACATCCACGAGGTCCAGTTCCAGGTCGTCGACCGGCAGCCGTTCGGCGGACAACCGGTGCCCCCGGAGAGCCGGGAGCGCGGCTTCAAGGACACCGTGCTCGCCTACAGCGGCGAGATCACCAGGGTGAAGGCACTGTTCGACCTGCCCGGCCGTTACGTCTGGCACTGCCACATGCTCGAACACGAGGACAACGAGATGATGCGGCCGTTCCAGGTCGGAGGGGCCCGGAAGAAGAAGAGCGGCTGACAGCCGCACGGCTGGTCGAACGCTGGCCCGTTCCCCATGGCGCCGTACCTGGCCGGGCGCCACCGGCGACATCGTCATCGCAGTCGCGGCCCATCGAGCACCTCGCGGAGGCTGACACGCTGCCTCTGGTACATCAGGCCTTCGGCCCTTCATGGCGCCGGGGCCAGGCTGCCTCGATGGCACGTTCGTCTCCGCGTCTGCTGCGTAGTGCTGCTCCGGGCATCCTGGATCGGGCAGCGTTCTCCCGGTGGGCTCGCTCCAAGAGGTCGTCGTGTATGGTCCGCATCGGTACGGGTATGCCTTCCCCAGCGTCGTCGTCCAACGTTGACGAGGCCCTTGTCGTACGTTCGACGTTCCGTCCATGGGTGCCGCTCATGCCTTGAAGCAGATGGGGGCCGACTTCCGCCCAGCCGATCAGCAGCACGGGGCCTACCGCGTCGAACGCGGCTTCGCCGGTCCGACCGGAGAGCAGCGGATCTGTGATGTTGAGTGCCAGGGTCATCACGCTGGACAGGATCAACAACCGCCGTGCAGGACGCAGGTGCTCCGATGGTGCACCGCGCAAAGCGAGGTAGCGGATACCGAGGAGCAGTCCGAGGACCGACAGATCGACCGCGGGCGCCGCCAACGGCGCGACCAGGGTGGGCACGCCGAGGCGCAGGGCCAACGTCCATACGTTGCCGAAGCCGAAAAGGAAGGTCAGGCCGACAGCCGTGCTCATGATCGCGGTTACGGAGCGGAAGACCATTGAATGTTCGCGAGTGCGTCGTTCGTCCGTCGATGTATGCGCGCGCGGGTGAAACCGTCGCATCATGTCGCTCCACATCGCAGGCCGAGCCGATCGTCCGTGACGTATGGCTCAGGGCTCTCCCGCAGCGCGGGCGGGCAGGACCGTTCTGCCTCAGGGCTCTGTGACACGCCGAGGTGAAGGTCCAGGTCAGCCCGCAACACGACCGGTTGGGGTTTTGAGTCGAATCCCCCCTCGGACACAATGGCGAAACCCCGCAGTTGCCCCGCAACTGCGGGGTTTCGCCGTTGACGGGGCCCGTGAGACGGGGCCGATCCCGGCCCGTGCGGTCCCCCGGCCCGGCGAACCCGGGTCCCGGCGATCCGCTCGCCGACGAGGGCGGGGCGGGAGCGATCGGTGACCAGCCCGGGCCGCACACCGGGCAGCGACCGGGCGGTTCGCCGAACCGTGGGCCGGTCGGGTCGTCCCGTGATCGCCCGCCTCCTGGAAACCGGCCACCCTGCTGTTCGACTGCCCGGTCGGCCGACTCGGCCCCGGCGTCCCCAGGGGCCGTCGGCGTTCGGGGCGGGCCTGGCGGGACACGCGCTTGACGGGTTCCGTCGTAACCAATACGGTTACGACAGGAGGTGGGGAGATTGGGAGCGAACAGCAGGTTGACCATGGCCGCACACGCACTGGCCTGGATCGAGCTGAACGCACGGAGGGGCGGCGAGGTGGCGACCTCCGAGCAGATCGCGAACAGCGTCAACACCAACCCGGTCGTGATCCGCCGACTGCTCGGCGAACTGCGCGGGGCAGGGCTGGTGGAGTCCCGGCGCGGCGCCGGGGCCGGCTGGCGCCTGCTGCGCCCGGCCGAGTCGATCAGCCTCGCCGAGGTGTACCGAGCCGTCGAGGGCGACCCGCAGTTCGCCCTGCACCCCGCCACCCCGAACCAGAAGTGCCCGGTGGGCCAGGGCATCCGCTCCGCGCTCACCCCCGTCTACGATGCCGCCGAGCAGGCGCTGAGCGCCGAGCTGGCCCGCACCAGCGTGGCCGACGTACTGCGCGAGTCCATCGCGGCGCCCTGACGGCACATCCGCCGCGGCCCCTTCGGGGGCCGTCGCACGCACATTGTCGTAACCATATTAGTTACATTCAGTGGGCCTGCCGGGCCCGCACCGCATCGAACCGCATCGAACCGCATCAAGGAGCGGCAATGACCACTCTCCAGTACTCCGTCTACGTGACACCGTCGAAGCCCGCGGTGTCCGACGACCTGCCGCCGGGCGAAGCCCGCCGCATGTGGTCCCCGACCGCCTCCACCCTCATCCAGGGCGAGCACGACGCTGTGCTGGTCGACCCCCTGATGACGATCGACGAGTCCCGCGCCCTGGCCGACTGGGTGGCCGCCACCGGCAAGAACCTCACCACGATCTTCGTCACCCACGCGCACGGCGACCACTTCTTCGGCGCCCCCGCGTTGCTCGAACGCTTCCCCAATGCCAGGCTCGTGGCCGCCGCGGGCGTGGCGGGGTCCATGGCCGCCCAGTACGGCACGCGCTGGTTCGACGGCTTCTGGACCCCGCGCTTCCCCGGCCAGATCTCCCCCCGCCGCCCGGTGGCCGCACCACTGGGTGAGGACAACCTGATCGAGCTGGAAGGCGAGCGGCTGGAAGTGATCGAGCTGGGCCACACCGACACCGACGGCACCAGCGCCCTGCACGTCCCCTCGATCGGCCTGGTCGTCGCCGGTGACGCCGTCTACGGCGACGTGCACCTGTACCTCGCCGAATCCAACGGCGGCGGGCGCGCGCAGTGGCTCGACGCCCTCAGCGCCCTCGAACGGCTCTCGCCCTCCGCCGTCGTCTCGGGGCACAAGCGCGACGGCGACCCGGACAGCCCGCACGACATCGCACGCACCCGCCGCTACATCCAGCAGTTCGACGCCGCCGTCGGCGAGGCCGCCGGACACCTGGACCTGTACGAGGCGATGGTCGCGGCCTACCCGGAGCGCCTCAACCGCGGCGTGCTGTGGAACTCCGCGAAGTCCGTCATGGCGTGAGCCCGGCCGCCACGCCAACGGGCCCGGCGTTCCCCGGCCCCAGGCCGACACGGATCATCCGGACACCGGGTCGTGCCGGTCGAGATCGTTGCGACCGGCACGCTGCGCCGTCCCGGGCCCGCCTCGGTCAGAGCCTGTTCAGGTAGGTGAGGACGGCGAGGACGCGGCGGTTGCTGTCGTCGTCGTCCGTGATGCCGAGCTTGCCGAACATGGAGGTGGTGTACTTGCCGATGGCGCTCTCGCTGAGGAAGAGGCGGCGGCCGATGGCCTGGTTGGACAGCCCCTCGGCCATGAGGCCCAGCACGGAGTACTCGCGTTCGGTGAGCCGGTCGAGGCCCCGGTGCTGGGATCCGCCGGACAGCAGCTTGGAGATGACGGCCGGGTCCATGGCGGTCCCGCCGGCCGCGACGCGCTCCAGGGCGCCGATGAACTGGTCGGCGTCGAACACGCTCTCCTTGAGGAGGTAGCCGACACCGCCGGAGCCGTCGGCCAGGAGCTCCCGGGCGTACAACTGCTCGACGTGCTGGGAGAGGACGAGCACCGGCAGCCCGGGCATCTCGCCGCGGGCGGCGAGGGCCGCCCGCAGGCCCTCGTCCGACTGGGACGGCGGCATGCGGACGTCGATGACGGACACGTCCGGGCGCCAGGTCCGCAGCGCGTCGAGCGTCTCGGGTCCGGTGGCCGCCGTCGCCACCACCTGGTGTCCGTACGCCTCGATCAGGCGGACCATCCCGTCACGCAGGAGGTAGAGGTCCTCGGCTACGACGATGCGCATGGCACCGCCATCCTCACACGGGTCGGGCCGCCCGCCGGACTGGTGATCTCCACGGTGCCGTCGAAGACGGCGAGGCGGCGGCGCAGGCCCGCGAGCCCGCCGCCGGCCCGTACGCCGGCCCCGCCCCCGCCGTCGTCCTCGACCTCCACGGTGAGGCCGGCGGCTCCCTCGGCGAGGGTGACGCGCACCCGGGACGCCCGGGCGTGCCTGACCGCGTTGGTCAGCAGCTCGGCGATGCCGAAGTAGACGGCGGATTCGATCGGCGCGTCCAGACGCAGCGGGGCGTCGGCGCGGACGGCCACGTCGAGCGGGACGTCCAGGGCGAGGGCGCGGACGGCGTCGACGAGGCCCCGCTCGGTGAGCACCGGCGGGCTGATCCCCCGCACCAGCTCGCGGAGTTCGGCCAGCGAGGCGGTGGCACCGGCCCGCGCGTCCTTCAGCAGCGCCCCGGCCCGGTCGGGATCGGTCCGCATCAGCTTCTCCGCGGTCGCCAGGGAGAGTCCGAGCGCGACCAGGCGGGCCTGCGCCCCGTCGTGCAGGTCCCGTTCGATCCGGCGGATCTCGGCGGCCTGTGCGACCGTCGTGTCCGCGCGCTGGGCCGTCAGCTCCTCCACCCGGTCCGCCAGCACCATCGCGGGCGACGGGCGCAGGAAGCGGACGGCCACCGGTTCGACGAGTCGCCAGGCGTACGGCGCCCCGGCGACGGCCACGACCAGGCCGAGCGCCCCGACCAGGTGCGCGGCGGGCCCCGGCCGGCCGAGCCCGAGGACCGCGGCGGCCGCCCCGGCCGGCGGGAGGGAGGCGACCAGGCCCGCGGTGAACGGCACGATCCCCGTGAACCGCAGATCGCGCCAGTTGGCGGGGTCGCGCCACCGGAGCCGCCACTTCTGGTCCAGGAGGGCGTCGCGCCTGGTGCGCTCGTAGCCGAAGCCGTTCCACCAGAACCCGGTGGACAGCCGCGTCACCGGTCCGGCCTGCCGGTATCCGGCGGGGATGGCGGTGGTGGTCCACCGTGCGACGAGGAGGCGTACCACCCGGCAGACGGGGCGGGACAGGGCGAGCGTGCCCGCGCACACCAGCACGCACGGTGCCACCCATGACCACGGGTTGGCCGCTCCCCACCGGATCCCCAGCGCCACGGCGGCGGCCCACACGGCCGGGACGAGCATGCTGACGACCATCACGGCACAGGCCCGTACCCACCCCACGCCGACGCGCACCACCCACGAACCGAGCTGTCGCATGATTCTTCCTTCGCCTTCCGTTCGGTGCTCCCACTGTGCACCGAACGGAGCGCGCCGCCGCCCCGATCGGCCCGGGAGTGGGGCTGGCCCCACCCACCCGTGCGGCCAGGCCCCGCCTGCACCCTCGCCGTCGCCCCGCGCCCCGCGTCCGGTCGCCGTCGCCCCGCGTACCGCGTCCGGGGCGGCGGGCCCGGTTCCGGCCGCAGGCAAGAGCACCCACGAGCTGTTCTTATAGCTATACCTATAGCTTTTCAGTGAGCTGGATGGGTGCGGGAGCGTTCCCCCGACGGCGCAGGAGCGGGAGGAACGCCATGGACCACGAGGCGCACGGGACGCCGGGGGCCGCGGCGTCGCCCGCCGGCGGACGCGGCGGACACGGCGGAGGCGGCGGACACGACCGACACGACGGACACGGCGATCCTGGCGGACGCGACGCCCCCGCCGCCGACGTCGGCTTGGCCGGGCCACCCCCGGGCGCGCCCGACGGGGCCCGCCAGGACGGCGCAGAAGTCACCACCGCACCGCTGGGGAGTACGCCATGAGCCATCCCCCCAGGCGGCCCGCCGACGACATCGTCGAGCGGACGGGCGGACACCCCCCACGCCGTCGCCCGCGCGGGCCCGCACCCCTGGGCCGGGCCACCGTTCTGGTCTGCACCTATTGGCTGATTGGTCTAGTCCTCCTATGCTGACTGCCCTGGCAGCGGGGCATGCACCTGCCAACACCGCGCCGGGCCGAGGATTCTCACCCCCCACCCGAAGGAGAACCATGGCCGCTCACCCCGTCCCCCGTACACCGGCGTCGCACGGCAGGAGGGCGCTGTTCCGCGGCCCTCACCGCCGGCGGACGATCGCCGCCCTGGTCACCGCGCTGGCGTTGCCGTCGGCCGCGCTCGCCGTGCTGCCCCCCGGGGCCTCCGCCGCCGTCGCCCCGGCCTCGCACACCGCGGCCTCCCCCACGGGCGCGCGGGGGTCCGCGGCCGCCGACCTGCCCGCTCACGCGCTCGTCGGCTATCTGCACGCCAGCTTCGCCAACGGCTCCGGCTATGTGCCGTTGGCCGACGTGCCCGATAGCTGGGACGTCATCGACCTGGCCTTCGGCGAGCCGACCTCGGCCACCTCCGGGGAGATCCACTTCACGCGGTGCCCCACGACCGAGTGCCCGAACGCCGAGTCGGACGCCGACTTCAAGGCCGCGGTCAAGGCCAAGCAGGCCGAGGGCAAGAAGGTGCTCATCTCCATCGGCGGTGCCAACGGCCAGGTGCAGCTCACCACGACCGCCGCCCGTGACGCCTTCGTCTCCTCCGTCAGCGACATCATCGACACCTGGGGCCTGGACGGCCTGGACATCGACTTCGAGGGCCACTCCCTGTCCCTGGACGCCGGTGACACCGATTTCAAGAACCCGACCACCCCGGTCGTGGTGAACCTGATCTCGGCCCTGAAGACCCTGAAGGCCAAGTACGGCAGCGGCTTCGTGCTGACCATGGCGCCCGAGACGTTCTTCGTCCAGCTCGGCCACCAGTTCTACGGCGGCGGCAGCGGCGGCGCGGACCCGAGGGCAGGTGCGTACCTGCCGGTCATCCACGCGCTGCGCGACGACCTGACCCTGCTGCACGTCCAGGACTACAACTCGGGGCCGATCATGGGCCTCGACGGCCAGTACCACACCATGGGCGGCGCCGACTTCCACATCGCCATGACGGACATGCTGCTCACCGGTTTCCCCGTGGCGGGCGACAAGGACAACGTGTTCCCGGCGCTCTCCCCGTCCCAGGTGGCGATCGGCCTGCCCGCGAGCGGCAACGCCGGCGGCGGCTACACCACTCCGGCCGACGTCGACACGGCGCTCGACTGCCTCACCAGGAAGACCGGCTGCGGCAGTTACACCCCGCACGGCACCTGGCCGGACCTGCGCGGTCTGATGACGTGGTCGGTGAACTGGGACAAGTTCGGGGGCTGGGAGTTCCAGAAGAACTTCGATCAGTGGCGGTCGCAGAACGGCTGACCCCCGAAGCCCGCTGAGGCGGACCCCGTGCCGGTCCGCACGGGGTCCGCCGGCAAGGCCCGGCGCCATCTCGCCTCCGCTCACGCTCCGGGCCCGTTCGCGTCGTTGCCGCGGGTGTGCGACGGGGGCACCGATCCGGACCCGGCACGGCGCCCCGGCACGGCCCCGGTTCCGCCACCCGTCCCATGTCCCCGTGGCGGCCGGCGGCACCGTGCGGCGGGGGCCGCCGCCGCTGGAAGGCATGGAGCCGCTTCCGGCCGTTCCGTGTACGCGGGCGTGCGGCGTACGCCATATTTGCCGCATGGCGGATGTGGCAGCGCTCTACAGCCTGATCAGCGGGATCGGCGGGGCGCTCATCGGTGGCGTTGCGGCCGTGTACGGTCCGGGCCGGATCGACGGACGCCGCCGGGCGCATGAGTTGAGGATCGAGAGTGAACGTCGTCGATCCGAGGCGGAGGCACGGGAACGAGCCGCCGACGCGGAGGAACGACAGGTGCACGCAGAGAACAAGCAGAGAGTCCTCAAGGCCATCGCCGATGCGACCGTGGCCCTGCAGGACTGGCACCGCCTCGTCACCAGGACCCTCCAGGACCTCGAAGCGGGGAGAGTGGTTGACGTGGATCTGTTCGACGAAGCGGCAGAGCCCGTCATGCACTCCGTCGTCCAGGCCATCTCCCTGGCGGGCAACGAGTCGTTCCGCTCCGTGGGCTGGAGCCACACGAGTGGCGCGGCCGAGGACGGGGACCGGGGCCGACCGGTGACGCTGGCCATGCAACAGGTAACGCTCGGCCTTCGGCGCCACCTGCTCGCACCGCAGACCGGCTTCGACGCGCTCGACGGCATCTCCGCGCGCGTGGATGCGATCCGCGACGACCTGATGAATGCCTTCGAAAAGGAGCGGACGCTACGGGTCGGACCGCCTCCGGCTGTGGGCTACGGCATGGTCATGGCGAGACCTCATTGACGTAGGCCCTGACCGGGAGCGCCCGAGTCGCCCCGTCCGGAGTGCGCACGGCGCCCTCCGGACGGGGCATCGGGGCGGAGCGTCCCGGGTGGTGGGCGGGGCAGATGCCGTGCACGCTCCGGCGACACGGCCGTACGGCGGGTTCCGGAGAGGGCCCGGGGAGCCTTGCGGGAAGCGACGTGGGGCGGCCTGCGGCGGGTGGCCGTCAGGTGGGCGCTGCCCACACGTCCGGGCCGCCGCCCCGCCATTCGACCAGGCCGGTGCCCTGCCGCAGGTCGACCTCGTCCACCGTCTCCAGGCCCGCGCGGCGCAGGAACTCGATCACGTCTTCCAGGCCGTAGGCCAGGCCGAGGATCTCGCCGTCCACACGCACACGCCGACCGCCGCTCGGCGACGGCGGCGCCACGATCACCCGGGGTACGACAGCCATGCCTCCAGCGTCGCCCCATACGTGCCGCTCCGCACCCGCTCGACCGTCCGGGACGCCCATGCGGCCCCACAAGCGGCCCCAGAAGGGCGGTGCCGGGTGTCGTTCCGCACTCGGTGCTGCCTGCGTGGACCGGGTGCCGGACGGGCGGGCCGCTGCGTTCAGCCGGCGGCCGGGTCCGGCCGGGATGCGGCGCCCGCCCCGCCACGGGGTTCGGGTCCCGCCGCCCGCCCCGTCAACGGGGCTCGGGTCCGGCGACCCGCCCGTCACGGTGCCTGCTGCCGATGCCGGGTACCGTCCGGGCCGCCGGGCCGGTGTCCTGGGGTGCGGCGTGTGTGAGGCGCATCTTGGACTGGCCGTGCGGCAGTTCCTCCCAGTCCGGCATGAAGCGGGCCGCAAGTCCGTGCTCCGCCGCCAGGGCGACCAGCGTCTCGGTACGGTAGTAGAAGTCCTCCCGCAGGACGTGGTGTTCCGCGCCCTCCGTGCGGTCGAAGGTGAAGTCGAACCAGCCCCCGGGCGCCAGCACCCGGCCGACGTGCGCGAAGCACTCCTCGATGACGGGGAGCGGGGAGTGCGAGAAGACGCTGTGCGCGTGCACCACGTCGAAGTGCGCGTCCGGCAGGAACCGCAGCGTCAGGTCCCGGACGGGCGTGAGCACCGGGAGCCGCTGCTGGAGACCCATCTCCACGACGGTGTCCTGTGCGGCGGCGAGGATGTCGGGCGAGATGTCGATACCGTAGTAGTGGCCGGGCTCCAGGTGCCTGATGAGCCGCCAGCCCGCCCGTAGGTTCCCGCAGCCGATCTCCAGCAGGCGGTGCTCGGGGCGCAGGCCGTGGGCGAGGAGGTAGTCGAACTGCATCGCTCCGAGCGCGAGCCACCGCTCCCGGCTCCGGCTGCCGACGGCGGCGTCCGGGTCGGCACGGGTGTCCCAGCGCATCACGGCGCGGTAGTACGCGATGTGGTCCGGCCAGCGGTGCCGCAGCCAGGCGTCCCGGGCGGCCCGGGCCAGATGGCGCGGCACCCGCCGGGGATGGCTCAGGGCGTAGCCCGCGCGGTGTCCGAGGGCGGCGCGGTTGACGGTGAGGTGCTTGGCCGGCATGGGGGATCCCTCCTGCCGCGGTGACGGGGCACGGCGGCCGGGCCGCCGGGTGTGCCCACCGGCTTCGACCCCAGGATCACCGCACCGGCGCGGGACCGCATCGGAGGACCGGATCCCGTGCGCGGCCGGGACGGGGGACGCCGGTGTCGGCCGGCCGAACGGTTGCGGGGCCCGCGCAGGACGCGGCGGGGCCGCGCGGGTCCGGCCCTGCCGCGTTCCGGACGCCACGGCCGAACGGGTGACGGACGGCGGCCCCTCCGGGTCGGGAGGGCGGGTCGGGAGGGGAACGGGCGGCGCGCGGAGCCGGGGGGCGGGCGCCGGCTCGCCACCGCCCCGGAACCGGAACCGGAACCGACACCGACACCGGCACCGGCACCGGCACCGGCACCGGCACACGAGGGCCCCCGCTTCCGGCTGCCGGAAACAGGGGCTCTCCAGGGCGCGCGCTACGGCTTGCGGGCGAGCGCACCGTACATGGCGATGTCCTCGTCCCTGATCCGCTCGGTGCCGGTGCCGTCCGGGTGCCACTTGTGGACCTGTACGACGCCCGGGTCGACCAGGTCGAGGCCGTCGAAGAACTGCTCGGCCTCGGCGTGCGTGCGCAGCCGCATCGGCATGTTGCGCGCGGCGTACTCGCGGGCGACGCGGGCCACCTCGTCGGGAGCGAAGTCGGCGGTGCCGATGGACATCGCCAGATAGCTGCCGGACGGCAGCGGCTCCATCAGCCGGCTGACGATCCCCCGGGCGTCGTCCTTGTCCAGGACGAAGTGCACGATGGCGATCACCGTCAGCGCGACCGGCCGGTCCAGGTCGAGGGTGTCGCGCAGTTCGGGCGCGCCGAGTATCGCGGCGGGATCGCGCATGTCCGCCTCGACGTACGCCGTCCTGCCCTCGGCGGTGCTGCTGAGCAGGCCCTGGGAGAGGGTGAGGACGATGGGATCGTTGTCGACGTAGACGACACGGGAGTCCGGGGCGACGGCCTGCGCGATCTCGTGCAGGTTCGGTGAGGTGGGGATGCCGGTGCCGATGTCGAGGAACTGGCGGACCCCGGCCTCGCACGCCAGATAGCGCACGGCCCGGTGCATCCAGTCGCGGTTGGCCCGCATGTGGACGGGCAGCGCCGGCCACTCGTGGGCCATGGCGTCACCCGCCTCCTTGTCGGCCGGGTAGTAGTCCTTGCCACCGAGGATGTAGTCGTAGATGCGCGCCGAGTGCGCGCTCTCGGTGTCGATTCGGTCGGCCGGCCATCCGTTGTCTCGCAACGCCGCCCCTCCCATCAGGTTCGTCAGGCTGTGGTGTCCGATACCCCCCGTGCCGTGCGGCACGGGGGAGGGTGGGGCCCCGGGCCGCGGCACGGCCCGGGACCGGGTGCTAGCACAGGAAGTCGGCGTCGCCGTCCTTCACGCCCGCCACGAAGCTGGACATCTCCCTCGGCGTGAAGATCAGCGCCGGGCTGTCCGGGTCGGCCGACTGGCGCAGCGCGACGCGCCCGTCGCCCAGCTTCTTCGCCTCGACGCACGCCCCGCCCGCGTCGTCGCTCCACGGCTTGTGCCAGCCCTGCGCGCCGAGGTCCCGGGACGGCATGCCGTTGCGTATGTGGTGGTGCACTCAGAACTCCTTGCGAATTGCGCCGAGGAGGGCCTCGGTCTTGCTGGCGGGCACCGACTGGGCGCCCAGCCGGTCCAGGGCCTCGCGGTACACCACCACGTCGTCCTCCTTGTCCAGGTAGACGGCCCCGACGAGGCCGTTGAGGTAGACGATGTCCGGCAGCTCGGAGGCCTTGAACCGGAAGACATGGAACGCGCCGGCGCGCATCGCCGGGTGCGGGCCGTTCTCGAACGGCATGATCTGCAGGGTCACATGGGGCAGCCGGTTGACCTCGATCAGGTGGTCGACCTGCTCGCGCATCACCGCGGCGCCACCCACCGGCCACCTCAGCACGGTCTCGTCCATCACGACCCACAGCCGCGGAGGCACCTTTCGGGACAGCAGTTCCTGGCGGTGCATGCGCAGGGCGACCCTGCGTTCCGTGGCGGCCGCGGGGGCATGCGGATTGCCGGCGCCGAGCAGGGCGCGGGCGTAACTCTCCGTCTGCAGCAGGCCGTGCACGAACTGCGCCTCGTAGGCCCGGATCTGCAGGGCCGCCTGCTCCAGGCTGAGGTAGGCGGCGAACCAGTCCGGCATCACATCGCGGTAGGTGTGCCACCAGCCCTGCTTGTTGGCCTCGCGGACCGACTGGAGGAAGGTGTCGATCTCGTGATGGTCCGTGACCCCGTACGTCTGCAGGAGCTTTTCGACGTCGGCCAGCCTGAACCGGGCCACTTTCGCGGCCTCCAGCCTGCGGATCGTCGAATGGCTGACCCCGATGGCCGCCCCTGCCTGTTCGTACGTCAGACCGGCAGCGGTCCGCAGCTCCTCCAGTTGCCGGCCGAGGATCATGCGCAGGACGGGTGGAGCACCGCCCCATGCGGTTTCCGCCGTCACGTGCCACCTCCTTGCGCCCGGGTACCGCGGTCGCAGTCTGTCACGATCACCCGTTGCCCGATGCAGCATGCACCTATCGACTTGCAATTTGCAATCTATCTATTGCAGCTCGCTCATTGCAGGTGGCACAGTGGACTTACTGTCACCGCCTGGTGACAAGGACCGGCAGTACGAGCGAAGTGAGGGACCGTCACGGCGACCCGGCACCGTTCCGGGCCGCAGTCGCCCCGGCGGAGGCGGCCGCCCCGGCCGCCGACCGCGAGGCGGACCGGACGCGACGGCGCCGCGCTTGCGGGTCCGCAGGGAAGCCACCGGGCGGTGCGGACCCAGCACCGCACCCGGTGTGCCGGCGAAGGAAAGGCATCAGACGTGGCTCCCCCCGCCCACCCCGCACCGTCGGTCTCCGCGCCCCGGGGAAACTCCCTGCACCGGGCCCTCGCGCTCCGCCTGCCGGCAGTGCTCCCCTCGGTCGGAAGAGCCCGTGCCGGTGTGTGCCGGCTGCTGCGGGAGTGGCGGATCGGTGCCGAGGTGTGCGACGACGCCGCCCTGGTCATCTCCGAGTTGGTCACCAACGCCATCGCCCACACCCCCGGTGACCAGGTGGTGTGCCGGGTGCACGCCGGCAGCAGGTGCCTGCGCATCGAGGTCGAGGACCAGGGCAGCGGCGCGAGCGCCCCGCTGCCCCGCACGCCGGGCCCCGACGACCAGTGCGGCCGGGGTCTTCTCCTCGTCGGTGTGCTGAGCAGTGCCTGGGGCGTCAGGGAGGGCCCGGGCGCCGCCGGGCGGACCGTGTGGGCGGAGCTCGCGACACCGTCCGCTCCCCCCGCGTGCGGACCGGACCGGTCCGCCGCGCCCCTCCCCGGGCTCGTCCCCCACCCGCCCCGAAGGTCCCGTCCCGTGGAACGCAGCACCGTCCCCGATTGCGATCGCCCATGACTCAGCTCCTCCAGTGCGGCAACCGCACACGCCTGACCATCCCGGCACCGCTCTCGGCCAGCCTGGGCTACGACGCGGTCGGCATACCGGCGGAACACGGCCGGCGCATCGTCAGGTGCCTGCCCGCGGTGGGCTGCGTCTTCGCCTGGTCCGGCCACTGGTGGTGGATCGTGCCGGCCGGCTCGGACATCGATGTCAGTTGGCCGCGGTTCACGCGGTACGCGGTGGACGGCTGTCTGGACGCCCCGAACCCGGGCCCCGCGCCCGAGGCCCCGCGCCTGGTCCACCGCCCGCGCGGCGGCTCGCCGTACACACCGCCCATTCCGCTGTACTTCCTCACCTGCCATATCGCCGGCGTGGTGCCGTCCTGGTCGCTGGAGACGGGCGGGTAGCCGCGGCCGGGCCGGCCTGGCCCACCGCGGCGCCGTCCCCGCCGGGCGGTGGCCTCGGCCGCAGCTCGGGCGGGAATGCCGAGCGGGCTCGGGGACGGCCTCCGTGGCGGTCGCGGTGACGATTGCATGCGGGGCCCGCTCTGCTGGAATGATCCGGGCATGGACGACAACAGCCCGGGCGCCATCAGGCTCTCCACCGCCACGGGTCGCTGGGTGGTCACGACCACGGTGCTCGGCTCCAGCATGGCGCTGCTCGACTCGACGGTCGTCAACGTGGCGCTGCCGCGGATCGGCCGGGACCTGGGCGCCGACGTGGCCGTGCTCCAGTGGATCGTCAACGCCTACCTGCTGACGCTGGCCGGACTGATCCTGCTGGGCGGGGCACTGGGCGACCGCCTCGGGCGGCGGCGGGTCTTCATGGTGGGCGTGGTGTGGTTCGCCGCCGGCTCACTGCTGTGCGGGGTGACGCCCGACGACACCGTGCTGGTCATCGCCCGCGCGCTCCAGGGCATCGGCGGTGCCCTGCTCACACCCGGCTCGCTCGCCCTCATCCAGGCCAGTTTCCACCCCGACGACCGGTCCCGGGCGGTGGGCCTGTGGTCGGGACTCGGCGGAGTGGGGGCCGCGATCGGGCCGTTCGTCGGCGGATGGCTGGTCGACGGACCCGGCTGGCGGTGGGTGTTCCTGCTGAACGTGCCGCTGGCGCTGGTGTGCGTGCCCATCGCGCTGCGGCACGTGCCGGAGTCCCGCGACCCGGGAGCGCACGGCCGCTTCGACGTCCTGGGCGCCGCGCTCGGCGCGGCGGCCCTGGTGCTGGTGACGTACGGCCTGATCGCGCCACAGGTCTGGGCGGGTGTCGCCGGGGTCGTGGCGGGCGCGGCGTTCGTCCAGGTCGAGCGGCGCCGGTCCGACCCCATGCTGCCGCCCTCGCTGTTCCGCTCCCGGCTGTTCACCGCCGTCAATCTGGTGACGGTGTGCGTCTACGCCGCCTTCGGCGGGTTCTTCTTCTTCGTCGCGCTCCAGCTCCAGGTGGTGGCGGGCTACTCGCCGCTGGAGGCCGGGATCGCGCTGCTGCCGACCACCACGCTCATACTGCTGTTCTCGGCGAAGTCGGGCGAGCTCGGCGAGCGCATCGGCCCGCGCATCCCGCTCACCGCGGGCCCGCTGTTCTGCGCGGCGGGCATCCTGCTGATCCTGCGCGTCGGACCGCACACCTCGTACCCGACCGATGTGCTGCCCGCGCTGCTGGTGCTGGGGCTCGGCATGGTCACGCTGGTGGCGCCGCTGACGGCGACCGTGCTGGCGTCGGTGGACACCGCGCACGCCGGCATCGCCAGCGGCGTCAACAACGCGGTGGCGCGGGCGGCCGGTCTGCTCGCGGTGGCGGCGCTGCCGCTGCTGGCGGGCGCGGGCCCGCAGGCGTACCGCTCGGCGACGCAGTTCGACGCCGTCTTCCAGCGCGCGATGCCGATCTGTGCGGGGGTCCTGGTGGTGGGCGCGCTGATCGCGGTGTGGCGGGTGCGCCGGCCCGAGGACGCCGGCAAACCGCACCCGCAGTGCAAGGTGTGCTGCAGCGTCCACGCGCCGCCGCTGGAGGCCCAGGCGGGAGGGCCGGGCGGCGGGCGGCCCGCGGACCCGCTTCAGAGGCCGGCCCCGGAGGAGTGAGCGCCGCCCGCCCTCCGGCCGGCACCGGCCGGGCGGCCTGGCCGGCGGCACGACCGGCGCTTCAGCCCCGCGTCGGGGCGGACCCCGGGGCCGGGCCGCCGCCCCGGTCCGTCAGACCCGCGTACGCCTCGGCGAGGCCCCTCACGTTCTCCTCTGCCGTGGCGCCCCGGGTGATCCCGCGCTCGTGGCGGGCGGCGAAGTAGAACGCGTGGCACATCCACCGCAGCCTGACGAAGGCATCGAGGTGGCGCAGTTCACCGCGGATCTGGGGCACCAGTTCGCGGTAACCGGTCATGAACGGCGCCGCCGACCGCGGGGTGCCGCGCGTCACGACCGCTACGGCGGCGAGATCGTAGAGCAGGGGCGCTTCCATGGCCGCCGCCCAGTCGATGAGGCCATCGTGTTCCGGTGCCCCGTCATCCAGCCGGAAGGCGTCGAGGCCGGGGTCGCCGTGCACCACCCCCCGGCGCAGCGGCGTACGGGCCGTGATGTCGCGGGCCTCGCGCAGCGCGCGGGCCGCCGCACCGCGAAGTCCGGGCGCCATGGGCAACGTCCGCAGGCAGTCGTCGGCCCAGCGCCACGGCCAGGCGTGCTGAGCGCTCACCGCGGGCCCGCCGTCCAGCAGTGCCAGGTGGGCCCGGGCCAGTGTGCGCCCCGCACGCCGCATGTCGGACCGGGACGAGGCCGAGGGCGAGCGCCCGGGAACGTACCGCAGCAGGGCCAGCGTGCCCTCCGGCAGTTCCACGGCCCACCGGCCGTCCTGCGTGGCCACGGGCGCTCCGGTGCGCAGGGAGTGGGAAGCCGCGAGGCCGGCCACCCGCAGTCCGCCGCGGAAGGCGTCGGCGTCCTCGCCGTCGGCCAGCTTGGCCACGTACCACGCGGGCTCGTGCGCACCGGCCGTACGCACCAGCCAGGTGGTCGAGTTCCAGCCTCCTGCGAGGCCCTCGACGGACTCGACGGGCACGTCCCAGGGAGCGAGTGCGGACACCAGCCGGTCGGCCTCGATGACGGCACCTCCCTTGCACCCGGGCGCTGGACCACAGTACCCGGAGCCCGGGAGCGGCACCGCGGGAGCGGCCGCCCTCAGGGGCCCCGTCCGTCCGGCGCCCCCGTGGCCGCACGGGGCGGTCGGGGGCACCGGACGGCCTCCTGCGGGCCGGTCGCCCGGGGCCGGGTCAGCGCCCGGCGGCGTTCCTGCCGTTGCCGAGGGGGAAGCTGGGGTGCGGCGGCTGGTTGTAGGCGGTGTTCTGCCAGGCCAGGGCCTCGCGGTACTGGCGGTCCTGGAGCAGTGTCGTGATCTGGGTGTCGGTCGTGTAGGGCGTGGAGTAGATGCGCAGGGCACGGTTGTCGCTCGTCGGCCACACCACCTCCTCGCGCCAGTCGCCGAGGATGTCCCCGGACAGGGCAGGAGTGGCCTTGGTGCCGTTGTCGGCGTGCACGCCCTGGGCGGTCAGCAGCCGCTGGTCGCCTCCGGTGCCGTACTTGTCGATGTGGGTGCCGTCCAGCAGTTCACGGGTGGTGTCCCCGTCCCACCAGGCCAGGAAGTTGGTGCTGGACGGTTTGCGGCCCACCACGGCGCCCTTGGTGTCGCGCATCCCGTCCGCGGCCGCCGACCAGGACTCGGCGCCCGGGCTGCCCGCCCAGATGTCGCCGCTGACCCCGCGGCCGTTGTCGCCGTTCGCGGGCGTCGACCACAGGATCTGGCCGGTCCTGGCGTCCGCCATCCATGACGACGGCTTGGCGGAGTCCTCGTCCACCTTGAACTCCTCCAGACCGGCACGCGAGGGGTCGAGATCGCCGACGTGCATGGCGTCGCCGTGCCCGTTGCGCGTGGTCCACAGGCCGCTGCCGTTGTCGTCGACGGCCATGGCGCCGTACACGATCTCGTCCCGGCCGTCGCCGTCGACATCGGCGACGGACAGGTTGTGGTTGCCCTGGCCGTCGTAGCCCCTGCCGGAGTTGGTGGAGCTACTGGTGTCGAAGGTCCAGCGGCGGGTCAGCCTGCCGCCGGAGAAGTCCCAGGCGCTGATCACGGTGCGGGTGTAGTAGCCGCGTGCCTCGATCAGCGACGGATGCTGTCCGTCGACGTACGCGGTGGCCGCCAGGAAGCGGTCCACGCGGTTGCCGTAGTCGTCCCCCCAGGACGAGACGGTGCCGCGCGGCGGCACGTAGTCGACCGTGCTCAGCGCGGCGCCGGTTCGGCCGTCGAACATGGTCAGGTACTCGGGTCCCGAGAGCACGTAGCCGCTGGAGTTGCGGTAGTCCGCCAAGGCGCTGCCGAGGGTCTTCCCGGTGCCGTCGACGGTGCCGTCGGCGGTCTTCATCGCCACCTCGGCCCGGCCGTCGCCGTCGTAGTCGAAGACCTGGAACTGCGTGTAGTGCGCGCCCGAGCGGATGTTGCGCCCGAGGTCGACGCGCCACAGCCGGGTCCCCTCCAGGGTGCAGCCGTCCACGACGGTGTTGCCGGTGGTACCGGACTGCGAGTTGTCCTTGGCGTTGGTCGGCTGCCACTTCAGCACGAAGTCGAGGTCTCCGTCGCCGTCCAGGTCGCCCACCGAGGCGTCGTTGGCCTCGTACGTGTAGCCGCTGCCGCCGGCCGGCGGGGAGATCGGCACGTCCCGGTAGCCGTCCGCGAAGGGGATCGCGTGCTCCGCCGCGGACTGCTCCACCCCCCGCACCACCGGACGGACGGTGTAGTCGGCGGTGGCGGGCGCGCCCGGGTCGAAGAAGTTCGTGGCGCCCTGCACCGGGGCCGCGGTCAGCCTGGTGGTGCCCGCCCGGTAGACGTTGAAGGCCGTGTCGTCCGCGTCGGTCACGAGCCTGCGCCAGCTCACGAGGTTGCCGGCGCTGGTGTGCACGCTGACCGGGGCGTGGTCCAGATGCTCCGCGGTGACCGTGGCGCCGGTCGCCCGCGCGGCTGCGGACCCGGTCGGGGCCGTGGTGGCCGCGGGTGCCTGTGGCGCCAGCGCCGCCGTGCAGCCGGCCACCAGAGCGGCGACGGCAGTGAGCCGGCCCGCGCGTGCCGAACGCCTGCCGGCACCCGGGACGGCCCCCGCCCTCGTATGGAAACGCTTCATGTCAACCTCCTGCGGCCCTGCGCGCGCCGCGGTGTCTGTCGCGTGGATGCGTGAACCGGGACGTACGGTCGAACTCGGGAGTCCGCGGGGGGCGGTTTCCGGGCTCCGGGTGGTGCTGGGGAGGTCACCGGCACATATGTCCGGCAGACAGCGTGCACGACAGTCGCCCGGCTGGGGATTGATACGTTCAAATACCGCGGCGACGACTCCGTGGCGTCAGGGCGTTACGGTAGGGCGCCGTGGAGGCCCGGGGCAAGAGGTCGGAAGGAGGTGCGGCGGGGCGGCTGGAAACGCTTCCCTTGCAGAGCGACTGAAACGTATTACGGCTGCCGCCGTCGAAGTCCGGGGAGCCCGTCGGCGTCTTGGTGCGCACGGTCCCGCCCCTGGGGCACGACCGGACCCGTTCCGTGGGCGGGCACGACCCGCCCGGGTGCGCTCGCGCGGGCCGGGTTCGGCGAGGACACGACCGGCGTACGTCGTGACCGTCCCGCCGGTGAGGGTGAGGCGGGTGCCGGTTGCTCCCGCGGCGGGCGGGCCCGGCACACGCCCCGCGCTGTCCGGCCGTGCCCCGTGGGCACCCCCCTGGCGTCGACGGAGGCGGCGGGTGCCGCCGCCCGCGGCGAAGCGTGCCGGTCGCCGGGCGGTCGGATCCACCTGGCGGCCGGCGGGTCCCCGGGCGCGGAGCACGCCTTGGCGACGGGGACCACCGCGCCGGCCCCGTCCAGGACGAGGGAGCCCCGGTGGAGGTGCCTGCGGTGTCGACGGCGACTCGGTGGCCGCGCATCACCGCGTCCCCGGCACGGTGGTCTCATCCGGCTCCGCGTACAGGTCGGCGATGTCGGCCACCGTGATGTGCTCCATGGCCTCGCGCACGGTGGCGGCCACCGGTAGCGCACGGCCCGCGCCCTCGGCCATCCGCAGCGCGTTGGCGAGGTCCTTGCGGTGCCAGGTCAGGCGCATCAGCTCCATCTCGGCGAGGGTGCGGCTTGCGGCGGGCCCGTCGAGCAGTGCGGCGCGCAGCTTCGCCGGCGCCACCCCGAGGTCACGGCCGAGGCGCAGCGCCTCCACGATGGCCGAGAGCTGCCCCCAGTGGCAGAGGTTGTTGACGGTCTTGCCGACCTGTCCCGCGCCCAGGTCGCCCAGGTGGTGCACGGTCCGGGTCCAGGGGGCGAGAGCGGGGCGGATGCGGTCGAGTACATCCTTCCCGCCGCCGACGAGGAGCGTGACCGTGCCCGCCCGCGCGGCGCGCACCCCGCCGGTGAGGGCGGCGTCCAGCACGTCGACGCGGTGCGCGGCGGCCTCGGCCGCGACCTCGCGGCAGGTCTCGGGTGTGACGGAGGAGCAGATCAGGACGGCGGCACCGGGGCGGGCGGCGGCGAGGACTCCGCTGTCCGCGCAGCAGACGTCGAGGACGTCGTCGTCGGAGGGCACCATCACCACGACGACGTCGCTCACGGCGGCCAGTGCGGCGGTCGAGCCGGCGTCCCGCGCACCCGCGGCCACCGCCTGCCCGACGGCGCCGCGGTCCGGATCGTGGACGTGGGTGTCGAGACCGGACCGGGCCAGGAACCCGGCGGCGGGCAGGCCCATCGCTCCGAGGCCGATGAGGCCGACCGACGTGGGACCGGTGTACTGCGCGTGCGACATCGTGTTCCTTACTTTCGCCCGGTACGGGAGGAGGCGCGGCCGCGGGCGAGCGCGGGCCGCCGTCGGGAGCGCGATCGCTCCGTCGGGGTCGTGGGGGGGGCGAGGTGGAGGTTCCTGCGCCGGTGGACCGCAGGGCGAGCAGGAGCCCCTGGAGCACCGGGCCGGTGGGGGCGCCGGTCGCCGCCGGACGGCAGTCGCGCAGCACCGCGCCGGGGCAGCGGCACATGAGCGCGCGAGGCGGCGGGCGCTTTCGCATCCCGCGCCCGAGGCGGTGGTGCCCGCCGCGTTCCGAGCCGGCGGCGCTTGCCGCTGCCGCCGCGGAAGCCGGCGCGGCCGGGCCCCGGCCGCGCGTGGCCCGCGGATCGGGTCTTCGGGGCCGACCGGGGCCGACACGGTGCCGGGTCGACCCGTGGCGCGGGGCGGGGCCCGCACCGCCAGGGCCGGTGCGGACAGGGCGCGGGCGGCGGGCGTGCTCGTGGTGGTGCGACGGCGGCCTGGGCCGACCGCCGCGGCGCTCGGTGAGCGGTGCTCGTGGCATTGCTGCGATCCGTCCCGGTCCAAAGGGCCTCCTCACCGCCTCGGAGACATCCCTCCCCGGGGACGGACGGCGCCTGGCGTCACGCCTGCCCGGGCGCGGCTTCCTTCGGCGGATGCGGTCCGACTCAGCATGGACTATCGGTCATACCATTGTCAATCGATCGCCGCGGAAGCGCCCGCGGAGAACGCCCGCAACCGGTCGGCCGGGGAAGCCTGTTCGGGCCGGGGCGTCCACTGCTCGGGGCACCGGGGCCCGGGGTCGTCGTTGCCGACACGCGGGCAGCACCGGACGCCTCGGGGAGCGGCGCCCCGGGCCGTCGCCCCGGCTCAGGTGCCCCCGGCTCAGGTGCCCCGGCCCAGCCGGCCCGGCTCATGCGACCCGGCCCGTGCGGCCCGCCTCAGCCGGCCCTGTCCAGCCGCTTCCGCTGTTCGGGCGTGAGCTCCACGTCGAACCCCCCGAGCACCTCCTCCAGTTGCTCCACCGAGCTCACCCCGACGATGGGCAGCACCGGTGGGCTGCCGCCAGCCAGCCAGGCCAGGACGACCTGGTTCGGGGTGGCGCCGAGTTCGCCGGCCACCGCGTGCACGGCCGCGCGACGCCGCGGCGTCCCCGGATGGTCGTACGCCGCGGGCAGCGGCTTGTCGGTGCGCGTGTAACCGCCGCCGAGCAGGGTGGAGTACGCGAACAGCGTCAGCTCCGGCTCGCTGCGCACGTAGTCGAGCAGTTCGGCGGTGACGTGGACGTGCCCGCCCTCCGGGAGGGCGGTGTCGAAGCGCGGCTGGAGGTAGGAGTAGCGCTGCCGGACGCAGGTGTAGCCCGGCCAGCCGTTGCCGAGGGCTATGGTCCTGGCCCGGTCGGTGCGCCAGGTGGCGTGGTGCGAGGCGCCGAGGATGCCGACGGCACCCTCGGACACCAGGGTGCCGAGGGCTGCGAGGGTCTCCGCGAGGGGCACGGAGCGGTCCTCGACGTGTGTCCAGTACAGGTCGATGCGGTCGGTGCCCAGGCGCCGCATGCTCTCCCGTGCGGCCTTGGTGATCACCGGTGCGGACAGCCCCTCGGCCCTCCCGGCGCCGGGGGCGGTGGGCCGGGCGCCGACCTTGGCGGAGATCAGCACGTCGTCGCGGGCCCCGCGGCTGGCCAGCCATCTGCCGACGGTGGTCTCGCTCGTGTCGCCTGTGCTGCCGTCGGGCCGTCGCACGTGGTGGTCGGACGTGTCGATCAGATTGCCGCCCGCCTCGACGAAGCGGTCCAGGATGGCGAAGGACGTCGCCTCGTCCACCGTGCTGCCGAACGGCAGGGCCCCGAGACAGAGCGCACTGGCCTCGGGGCCGCCCGCGCCACCGATACGGCGTCTGACCATCGTGGGACTCCCTGTTCCCGGTCTCGTCCGCCGCTGGCTCCCACGGGACCGGGCACCCGCGCTCAGCATGGCGACCGGTCGGGCTGGACCACACTGCCGGCCGACTCCAACCTAGGGGCGCAGCCGCTCCTGGCACGGACCGATACTCGGCCAAATCCGAACAGGGCGCCGACGTTCCAGCCGCAGCAGCGGCAGCCCCACAGCCCGCCGATCTTCCTGGCGGTCAGGCTCTTGCCGGTGCCGGGGACGCCGATCAGCGCCATGCCCCTGGGCGCCGGCAGCCGGGGTCCGCGGGCGGTGTCGCTGAAGGCGCGCCGCGCAGCCGCAGCCACTCCTTGAGCACCTCCAGGCCCGCCCAGGTCGTCCGCGCTCTCCTCGGCGGTGTGGAACTGCGGCGCCTCGCTCTCCGCGATGACGGCCTTCTCTCCGCCATCACCGCCGCGATGTCCCGGTCGTCCAGCACCTCGTCGCGCACGACGGCCTCGGCGAAGGCGCGGCGGGCCTGGGCGGCCGTCAGGCCGAGGGCCCCCTGGGCCGGTCTGCTGCGGCCGGCGGGTGCGTGGCGGCGCCGGGTGCGTGGCGGCGCCCGGTGGGGCCGGGTGCGTGTGCGGTGTGCAGGACGCGGCCGTGCAGGCGGCTGCCCGCGCGGCGCCGTGCCGCGGGCCGGGTTCCGGTCAGTTCCTGCCACGGGCGGCCCGCTCCTCGTCTCGGCCTGCCGGTAGGACCCCTCCGAGAGCCGGGTGGTGCTCGACGGGACCGCCGAGCAGCCGGGCCGGCGGGTCGGCGTCCGCGGCACGGTGCGGCGTCCCGGCCCCACCGTGGACGCTCGTCTCCACCGTGCCGTCCGCCGCGATGGCTCTCTTCACGCTCTCCTCGGCCATCCGCGCGCCCCCCGTCGGGGGGAGGCACTTTCAGCCGCCGCTCAGTCCGGCGCACCCTGCCCGGGAGTGGCCCCCGGACCGCGCGACACGGAAGCCGACGTGGCCTGATCCCGACGTCCAACCGGTGGAGGAGACCGGGCTCCGCCGTTCGCGCGGCCGCCGGATGGCACACTGCGGGACCGTCACGGATCGTCACGGATCATCAAGGGAGCAGCACATGACCGGAGTCGAGTCCTCCGTCCCGCGCATCGACACCAGCAGACCGCATTCGGCGCGGGTCTACGACTGGCTCCTGGACGGCAAGGACAACTACCCGGTCGACGAGGAGCTCGGCAAGCAGATCCTCTCGCTGTCCCCGATGGCGAAGCAGGGTGCGAAGGACAACCGGGCGTTCATGCGGCGGGCCACGAGCTGGCTGGTCCGGCGGGCGGGCCTGCGCCAGTTCCTGGACGTCGGCACGGGCATACCGACGGAGCCCAACCTCCACCAGATCGCACAGGCCGGCGCCCCCGACGCCCGCGTGGTGTACGTGGACAACGACCCCATCGTGCTGGCCCACGCGGGAGCACTGCTGCACGGCACTGCGGAGGGGGTCACCGAGTACGTGGAGGCGGACGTCCGCGACCCGCGCTCGATCGTCGAGCAGGCCCGCCGGATACTCGACTTCGACGAGCCCATCGCCCTGTCGCTGATCGCGCTGCTGCACTTCGTCACCGACGAGGAGGGCGCCCTCGACCACGTCGGGGCCCTGCTCGACGCGCTGCCGGCCGGCAGCCACCTCGTCCTGTCGCAGCTCACGGCCGACCTGCACGGGGCGGACATGCAGCAGGCCGTGGACGTGTACGCGCAGGGCGGCATCGCCCTGGTGAACCGCTCGCGCGCCGAGGTCGAGCGCTTCTTCACGGGCCTCGACCTGGTGGACCCGGGTCTCGTCCTGATCGGGCAGTGGCATCCGGAACTCGCCGACGAGGAACCGCACGGCGGCCTGGCACCGATGTACGGCGGCGTGGCACGCAAGCCGTAGCCGCACGGCACGCCGACCGCGGCCGGGGCGGCCCGCAAGCCGTGACGGAGCCGTGACGGGCGCGAACCGCGCGCCGTCGCCGGTGCGCCACGCAGACCGTGACGGGCGTGACGCGCGGGCCGCGGTGGGGCGGGGCGGGCCCCGGCGAGGCAAGCGGTGCGGGCGGGGCGGGCCCGGCGGGCGCCGTGCGGCCGGTCCGCCGCGCGGAGCACGCGGTGCGGTCAGGACGGGTGCGCCGGCACCGCGCGCTCCGACCCGCCCGGGACGCCGTCCCGGGCCGCGCTCTGCGGTGTGCCGTGCACCACGTCCTGGGCGCCCAGGTCGTACAGCGCCGCGACGACGCTCTCCAGGTGGGCACGCATCTCGTGCTCCGCCTCCTCGGCCCTGCCTGCGACGACGGCGCGCACCACCGCGCCGTGTTCGCGCGCGCCCTGCTCCGGGCGGCCCGGCAGCCGGGCCACACCGAACTGGTAGCGCACGCTCCGGTAGCGCAGCCGGTCCAGCACGTCCACCGCGGTGGCCTGGGCCGCGATCTCCCTGATCGCCTGGTGCACGGCCTGGCTGAGGCTGCTGTACCCGGCGGTGTCACCGGCGGCGGCGGCGAGCCTCATGCGGCGGTCCAGGCGGCGCAGTTGCGCGCGTTCGTCCGGGGTGGCGCGCTGGGCGGCCCTCGCGGCGCACAGGCCCTCGACCACCGCGCGGAGTTCCGTGATCTCGACCGCCTCGGTCAGCGAGATCGGGCGCACCCGAGCCCCCCGGTGCGGCGAGCGGGTCACCAGGCCGTCGGAGTCGAGCACCACCAGGGCCGAGCGCACCGCGCCGCGCGAGACGTCGAACATCGCCGCGAGGTCGTTCTCCACCAGGCGCCGGCCGGGCAGCAGCTCACCGTGGGCGATGGCCTGGCGGATGCGGTCCACCAGGTCGACGGGTGGCTCGGCCTGGTCGAACCGGGTGCTCATCGTGGCCCCCGGGGGCCGTCCGGACGTCCGGACGTGCGCCGCGGCGTGCGCAGCTCGCCCTCGGTCCGCGGCTGCACGGCCGAAGCAGGCCCCGCGCCACCGGGCCGCTCGCGTTCCCCTGCCGGCGCGGCGGCGGCCGGGCGGCGGTCGTAGGGGTGCGCTAGCCGTGCCATGCCGGTGTCCCCGCCTCCTGCGGCCGGCCCGCGGGCCCGGCGGCGGCGTCCGCGAGGAGCAGCGCCGCGAGTTCCCCCGGCGCGGTGACCATCGCCTCGTGCCCGGTGGCGAGCCGGTGCACGTCCCAGCCCAGGGCGCGGGCCTTGTCGGCGAACGGCGCGAAGACGCCCAGCCAGTCGGTGCAGTCTATGTAGGTCCCCGGCACCCGGGCGGCAGCGGCGCCGAGCCGCACGGGCTCGCGGTACGTGGCCCAGGGGTGGGGGGTGAGCCGCTCGGTCAGCCAGGCCACGTCGGCCTGGTCGGTGACGCCGAGGACGGTCAGCGAGCGCGGTGGGATCAGCCAGCCGAACCCGAACTCGCGCACCGACTCGCGGTAGTGGTGGGCGACGTCGGGCGGCAGCAGGTCGATGGCGGCGGTGCCGTCGTCCGGCACGAAGGCGTCGAGGTGGATGCGCCGGGCAAGCCGCTCGGGGCGCTCCTCGGCCACCTGGGAGATGACCTGGCCGCCGTAGCTGTGCCCGACGAGGTGGACGTCCGTGAGGTCGTAGGCGTCCAGCAGCCGGACCACGTCCTCGACGTGGGTGGCGAGGCCGACCGAGGGGTGGAGGGTGTGGGCGCGGTCGCTGACGCCGGTGAGGGTGGGGGTGTGCACCTCGTGGCCGGCGGCGCGCAGGAGGGGGGCGACCCGGCTCCAGCACCATCCGCCGTGCCAGGCGCCGGGCACCAGCACGAATGTCACGGTCCGCATCCCTTCCCTCGGGGCGCCGATCGCCGCGCGGCTGCGGTGGGCGGTGGACCGGCCGCGATCGGGGAGCTTGCTCGGCGCCACATTGTTGCCAATCCGCGCGCGGCTTGTCCAGGGCGGTCATCCGCGCCTCCCGCACCGTCATATCACCTTGAATCCGGTCGATACGGCTTCTTGCGTCCCGCGTCCGCCACCCGTCGGGCGACGGTCTCCGGTGCCTTCGCGACGAGATTGTCGACGATCGGCGCGCCCCGGAGTTCAGACGGCTCAAGGCCGCACGCCGGGCGGCGTGCGCCGGTGCCCGACCGGTCCGGTGCGGGGTGCGCACCGAACGGCGTGCCGCCTACGACGCCCGCTCCACCAGCTCCGCGAGCGCCGTGCCCAGGGCCGCGAGGCCGAGACCCGCGGGGCCGCCCGGTTCCGACATGTAGAGGTCGCGGCGGATCTCGATCATCAGCGAGCTGACCTCGGTGGTGGTGCGGTGGTGCTTGAGCGGCACATAGGCGCCGGCGAAGGGGGTGTTGACGTCGACACCCCCGAAGTCGGCGAAGACCTCGTGGGCGAGGTCGAGCAGGGCGGGCGGGGTGTGATGGTCGTCGGCGCCCAGGCAGATCGGCGGGCGCGGGCCGTGGCCGTGCAGTTCGTAGGGCAGCGCGTGGGTGGGATAGGAATGGACGTCGATGATGACCGCCCGCCCGGTGGCGGCGAGGCGTTCGTCCACGGTTGCGGTCATCGCCTCCGTGTAGGGGTGGAAGTAGCGGTCGAGCAACGGCGCGGGATCGGTCTCGACAGGGCGCAGGGGTGCGCGGTGCGTGGTGTGGGTGTACACGGCGCCCATGCCGACGGCCCGCATCTCCTCGCGTTCGTCCGGGAAGCGCTCGGGGTCGACGACCAGGCGGGACAGGCCGTTGACGAACCGCCAGGGTCTGCGTGCGCCGGCCGCCGCGGTGGCCTCGGCGGCCAGTTCCGCGGTGTGCGCGTCCGTGATGTGGTCGAGCTCCCGTTCCAGCGCGGCGTCGTCCAGCACGATCGCCGCGCGCACGGGGCCCGGTAGGACCCGGCTGGAGTGCGGCACGTGCAGGATGACCGGGGATCCGGGTGCGCCGGGGAGAACGTGGAAGAAGGGGGGCTCTGAGGTCATGAAACAGGCGTCCTCTTGTCTGTTCGGAAGAGCTGTCCGGCAGGGGGCCGCCCGTCGGTCGCCCGAGGGTCGCGCGAGCCACCGCACCCGATGCTCACCGCCGCACACATCCTCCCCCGCCCGCCCCGTCCCGACCAACCGGCCTGCGGCCACGTTCTCGACCCGGCCGGGCACCGGGCGCCGCGCGCCGCACCGGCCCCGCGGGGCACAATGGCGGCCATGACCCGAGGCACCCCCCGCCGCAGGAAGCAGCCGCGCTCCGCGTCCGGCACCCCAGCACCGTCGACGTGCCCCTGCGGCTCGGGGCAGCCGTACGCCGCGTGCTGCGGCCGCTTCCACTCGGGTGTCGCCCTCGCGCCCACCGCGGAGGCCCTGATGCGCTCGCGGTACAGCGCGTTCGCGGTACGGGACGAGGGGTACCTGCTGCGCACCTGGCATCCGCGCACCCGGCCGGCGGGCGTCGCCTTCGCGGCCGGCCTCGGCTGGACGGGACTGGAGATCGAGGCCACCGAGGCGGGCTCCGCCTTCCACGCCAGGGGGGTCGTCCGCTTCAGGGCGCACTTCACGGACGGCGGCCGTGCCGGCGTGCTGCGCGAGCGCAGCCGCTTCGAGCGGGAGGCGGGGGCGTGGGTCTACGTGGACGGTGACATCGACCCGTGAGCACGGCGGCGCGGCAGCGGCGGCCGCCGCGGTCACGGCGCCAGGACGTCCAGTTCGTGCAGGGCGCCCACGGTGATCTCACGGGTGAGTTCCTCGGCCCGCGCCCCGTCTCCCTCCCGGATCGCGGCGGCGACCTGTACGTGCAGGGTCACGGCCGCCGGGTCGGGGTCGGCGAACATCACCTGGTGGTGGGTGCGGCCCGCGAGCACCTCGGCCACCACATCGCCGAGCCGTGCGAACATCTCGTTGCCCGACGCGTTCAGGACGATGCGGTGGAAGGCGATGTCGTGCACCAGGTACGCCTCCAGTTGGTGGCCGCGTGAGGTGGCGACCATACCGAGCGCGCACTCGGTGAGTTCGGCGCACTGCCCGGCGCTGGCACGGCGGGCGGCGAGCCCGGCGGCGACCGGCTCGACGGCCGAGCGCAGCACGGTGAGCGAGCGCAACTGGCGGGGGCGGTCGCGGCCGGCCAGCCGCCAGCGGATCACCTGCGGGTCGTAGACGTCCCACTCGGCCGCCGGGCGGACGGTCACGCCGACCCTGCGCCGCGATGCCACCAGGTGCATCGACTCCAGGACGCGCACCGCCTCGCGCATCACGCTGCGCGAGACCTCGAAACGCTGGGCGAGCTCGTCGGTCCGCAGCACGCAGCCCGGCGGGTACTCCCCTGCGGTGATCGCGGGCCCGAGGGCGTCCAGAACGCGAGCGTGCAGCCCGCGGGCCGTGGTCGTCATGAGGTCAGAGTACGAGGCAACGGCCGAGGAGCAGACCCAAAAAGTCAGACTTTTATCTCACAGCCTCTTGAATTCGTCGGACCTAATGGGTTTCAGTGACGTGGCAGGAAGAGGTCCATCCGGCGTCGGCGGCCGTGGCGCACGCCAGGCGGCCGCGTCGCCCCGCGGGCCCGCAGCCGCCTTCGCACCCGGGCCCGGGACCGGCCGCGCCCGCGAGGGCGACCATGCACAGGACAGCGAGGCAGAGATGCGCACCCCCCAGGTCGTGGTGGTCATGGGCGTGGCAGGGACCGGCAAGACGACGATCGGCCCCCGTCTCGCCGCCGCCCTCGGCGTGCCCTATGCCGAGGGCGACGACTTCCACCCGCCGGCGAACATCGCGAAGATGACCGCCGGCACCCCGCTGACCGACGACGACCGGTGGCCCTGGCTCGACGCGATCGGCTCCTGGGCCCGCGGCCGGGCGGGGCGCGGGGGTGTGGTGAGCAGCTCGGCGCTCAAGCGGAGCTACCGCGACCGGTTGCGGGCGGCGGCTCCCGGCCTCGTCTTCGTCCATCTCGCCGGCGACCGTCGGCTCATCGAGGACCGGATGGCGCACCGCGAGGGCCACTTCATGCCCACCGCACTGCTCGACTCGCAGTTCGCGGCCCTGCAACCGCTCGAAGCCGACGAGGCGGGAGTCACCGTGGACGTCTCCGGCGGCCCGGAGCAGATCACGGAGCGGGCGCTTCGGGCGCTTGACGACCTCACCGGGCCGGCGCCCGTATGACGGCCCCGCCTCCCCGGTGCCGTGCGCCCCGCCACGGCGGGCACGTCCCGAGCCCCCGCCCGCACCCGCCGCACGCACGGACCCCCCGCAGATGAACCGCCGGCACCCGCGCCCCGTGCAGCCCGTGGGCCCCCCGCGGTGCCAGGACCGCACAGCGCACCCGTACCAGCCGGGCGGCCCCACTCGCCCACCGTCACCACACACAAGGGAAACACCGTGACCGGACTCAGCGTCGAGATGCTGGCAGCGGACGCCCCCGAGCCGATCTCCTCGGCGGGCCACGCCCAGCTTGGGATAGCCGTCCTCGCGGGCATCGCGGTCATCGTCCTGCTCATCACCAGGTTCAAGGTCCACGCCTTCCTGTCGCTGACCATCGGTTCGCTGGTGCTCGGCGCGGTCGCCGGAGCACCGCTCGACAAGGTGATCACCAGCTTCAGCACCGGCCTCGGCTCGACCGTCGCCAGCGTGGGCGTGCTGATCGCGCTCGGTGCGATCCTCGGGCGGCTGCTCGCCGACTCCGGGGGCGCCGACGAGATCGTCGACACCATCCTCGCCAAGGCCGGCGGGCGCGCCATGCCCTGGGCCATGGTGCTGATCGCGTCCGTGGTCGGACTGCCGCTGTTCTTCGAGATCGGCATCGTGCTGCTGATCCCGGTGGTGCTGCTGGTCGCACGGCGCGGCAACTACTCGCTGATGCGCATCGGGGTGCCCGCGCTCGCCGGCCTGTCGGTGATGCACGGCCTGGTGCCACCGCACCCGGGGCCGCTGGTCGCGATCGACGCGGTCAAGGCCAACCTGGGCGTGACGCTGGCGCTCGGCATCCTCGTCGCCGTCCCGACGGTGATCATCGCCGGCCCGCTCTTCAGCCGGTACGCGGCCCGCTGGGTGGACGTACCGGCGCCCGAGCGGATGATCGCGGCCCGGCCCTCCGAGGATCTTGAGCACCGGCCCCGGTTCGGGGCCACCGTCGCGACGATCCTGCTGCCCGTGGTGCTGATGCTGCTCAAGGCACTGGTCGACATCGTGGTGGACGACCCCGAGGACACCGTGCAGCGGATCTTCGACGTGGTCGGCAACCCGCTGGTCGCCCTGCTGGCCGCGGTGCTCGTCGGTATGTTCACGCTGGGCCGGGCGGCCGGGTTCACCCGGGAGCGGCTCTCCTCGACGGTGGAGACCTCGCTGGCCCCGATCGCGGGCGTGACGCTGATCGTCGGCGCGGGCGGCGGCTTCAAGCAGACGCTGATCGACTGCGGTGTGGGCGACATGATCCTGGACGTCTCCAAGGCGTGGTCGATACCCGCGCTGGTGCTCGGCTGGCTGATCGCGGTGGTGATCCGGCTCGCGACCGGCTCAGCGACGGTGGCCACGGTCTCGGCGGCCGGTCTGGCGGCGCCGCTGGCGGCCGGCATGTCGAGCACGCACGCGGCGCTGCTCGTGCTGGCGATCGGCGCGGGTTCGCTCTTCTTCAGCCATGTCAACGACGCCGGATTCTGGCTGGTCAAGGAGTACTTCGGGCTCAGTGTCGGGCAGACCGTGAAGACCTGGTCCGTCATGGAGACCATCGTCTCGGTGGTCGCGGGCGCACTCGTCCTGCTGCTGTCCCTGGTCATCTAGGGTCCTTCGGTCGCCACGGCGGTCCCCGGCGGCCCCCTGTGCGGGGCCGGCGCCGGGGACGCCCCGACGGGTACGGAGACGTCATGACCGCCCACCCCCCTCGACATCGCGGGGCGCACCGCACTGGTCACCGGCTCCAGCCGGGGCATCGGACGCGCGCTGGCGCGGGGCCTGCTGGAGGCGGGCTGCACGGTGGTGCTCAACGGCCGCAGCCCGGCGGCCCTGGGCGAGGCCGCGCGGGAACTGGCAGACCGCACCTGCGCCGCGGACGCGGGGGCCGCCGACCGGGTGCACACCGCGGCGTTCGACGTGACGGACGCGGCCGCGGTGGCCGCCGGGATCGCGTCGGTCGAGGAGCGGGTCGGGCCGCTCGACGTCCTGGTCAACAACGCCGGCATGCAACTGCGCGCCCCGCTGCTGGAGTTCACCGACTCCGACTGGCACCGCATCCTCGACACCAACCTCACCAGCGCGTTCCTGGTGGGCCGGGAGGCCGCCCGGCGGATGACCGGACGCGGGCACGGCAAGATCATCGACATCTGCTCGCTGCAGAGCGAAGTGGTGCGCCCCGGCATCGCTCCCTACGTCGCCGCCAAGGGCGCCCTGAAGATGCTCACCAAGGGCATGTGCGCGGACTGGGGGCCCTACGGCGTGCAGGTCAACGGCCTCGGGCCGGGGGACGTCGACACCGAGCTGACCCGGCCCCTCGTCGACGACGAGGAGTTCAGCTCCTGGGTGCGCCGCAGGACGCCAGCGGGCCGCTGGGGCACCACGGACGACCTGGTGGGCGGCGTCCTCTTCCTCGCCTCGCCCGCGGCGGACTTCGTCAGCGGGCAGGTGCTCTACGTGGACGGCGGGATGACGAGCGTGCTGTGAGGCGCGGTGGGCGCGGAGTCGGAAGGGGACGCGCGGTGAGCGGAGTGGACTTCGCGGACTGAACCACGGCCGCCGTCCCCGCGCTACAGTCGGCTCCGTACAGGCCACTGCCCTGGAGCCGTCCATGACCACACCCCGAGACCTGCTCATCGTCGCCCTGGACGAGGCGCCCCCGTCCATGGGGCAGGGCGACCTCTCGCTCGCCCTCGCGGGAGCCGAGGCCATCGACCTCCTCGGCACCGGGAGCGCCCGGCTGGACGGGGAGCGCATCCTGCCGGGCGCCGGGCCCGGCACCCTCGACCGCCTCCTGGCCGAGGCCGCGGCGTCGCTGGAGGACCCGGCTGAGGGCGAGACCGTGGAGGACTGGCTGTGGCGCAGGGGCCGCGGCCTGTCCGCTGCCTACCTCACCGCCCTGGAGCAGGAGGGGCTGGTCACACGGCAGCACCGCCGCTGGGCGCCGTTCCGGGCCGGCAGGACCGTGCTGGCCGACACGGCCGAACGACGCGGCGCGGCGGAGCGCTGGGCCGCCGGCGAGCCGGTGCTCGCCGCCCTGGCCGCGGCCCTCGGGATGCGCACACCGGCCGGCGAGGTCGCGGCACCGGCCGGCGACACGGTGACCGCGGTGCTCGCCGCCGTCAACGACGCCGTGATGGAACTGGAAGCCGTTCGGCAGCGGCGGGCCATCGAGGAGGCCGCCTTCGACAACGTCTGGCGGGGCACCGGATAGCGGAGGCTCCCGGCCTCCCGGGGCTTGCCCGCCCGGATCCCGCGGGGCCCCGCGGGGCGCCGCGTGCAGGCCCAGCGGGGCCGGTGGCCGAGCCGGCGGGCCGTGTCGTGCACGGGGCCGGACGACAGGCGTCGTGGACAGGGGCTGGATCCCGTTGCAGACGAGGGGGATCGGCCCGTTGGGGGGTGCGTCCGGGTCAGAGGCCGAGGCGTTCATCGGTCGCCGGGAGTAGGCCCTTCGCCTCATGCGCGCTTCGGGCCCTCTGGCTAGGATCGGCACTCATGCGGACCACGGGGACTGCTCGCCGCCGGGCGGCGGAGCGCAGGCGCGACACTCTGCGACGGCTCGTTTCCGAGCGGGACGTGTGGGTGTCGACGGCACATCCTGATCACGGGCCGTACCAGGTACCACTGTGGTTCCTGTGGGATGGGCGAGCCGTGTGGATGTGCACCGGTGCCACTTCCGTGACCGCGCGGAACGTCCGCGCCGAGCCGCGCGTGCGCCTGGCGCTGCCCGACACCTTCGATGTGGTGCTTCTCCAGGGAGCGGCGGAGTGCTTCCTTGACCAGGAGGTGCCCGGAGAGGCGGCCGGGGCGTTCGCCGCCAAGTTCGGGTGGGACCCGCGTGCGGAGGAGGGTTCCTTCCTGTACGTGCGCGTGGCGCCGGAGAGTGTGCGCGCGTGGCGCGGCGAACCGGAACTGCGCGGCAGGGTCATCATGCGCGACGGGACGTGGCTTGCCTAGCGGCCGTCCGCGACCGACGGTCAGCGCCGGTCGCGTCGGCTGCTTCGATCACTTCGCCTGGGCGAGCATGACCGCGTCGGGACCGGCCGGGAACCGGAGCTGACCGGTCGTGTCGTGCACCGCCCGCCACACCGTCTCGGCCACGTCGCTCTCCTTGGTGAAGACGTCCTGGCCCGTGAAGTCGTCCATGGCCTTCTTCGCGAACGCTGCGTAAGGTGCCGGGACCAGTTCCTCCGGCGAAGAGCCGTGCGTCGCCGTGGCAGCGAAGTTCGTGGTCAGGCAGGCGCCCGGTTCGACCGTCCTCGCCCGCACGCCGAAGGGCGCGAGTTCGAGCGCGAGGGACGCGGTGAAACCCTCGACGGCCATCTTGCTCGCCTTGTAGACAGCGGAGAGCGGCATGTGGCCCAGCACCACGCTGGAGGTCACGTTGATCACCACGCCGGAGCCGCGCCTGCGGAACTGGGGCAGCACCGCCCGGGTCGTCGCCATCACACCGAAGGTGTTGGTCTCGAACACCTCCCGTACGCGGGTCATGGGGGTCCCCTCGAACACGCCGATCGACGGGATTCCGGCGTTGTTGACCAGGGCGTCGAGGGGGCCGGCCGCCTCGAACGCAGCAGTGACGCTCGCGGGCTCGGTCACGTCGAGTTCGAGCACGCGGAGCCGGTCCGACTCGGGAAGGACGTCCGGACGCGGCGTGCGCATCGCGGCAACGACGTTCCACCCCCGTGAGTGGAAGTACAGGGCGCTCTCGCGCCCGTATCCGGATGAGGCACCGGTGATCAGAATCGTCTTCACGGTGTGGTCCTTTCGATGTGGTGGATCCCGCGGGCGGACGGACATGTTCCTGTGCGCGGGAGAACTGGTGATCGCATTGCACCGCTCACCGGCGGGCTCGGTTCGGGGACAGGACCCGGGCCAGCCAGTCGGTGCGGGTCCTGCGGGCCGTGGTCGAGATGCTCGCGTGCGGGTACAGCGCGTCGAAGCCGTGGAAACCCCCCGCCCAGACGTGGAGTTCGGCCTGGCCTCCCGCCGCCCAGATACGGGTGGCGTAGTCGGTGTCCTCGTCGCGGAAGACCTCGGCGGAGCCGGTGTCGATGTAGGTGGTCGGCAGGCCCGAGAGGTCGTCGGCCGACGCGGGTGACACATAGCCGGGCACCTCGTCGCCGGGCAGGCCGTCGAGGACCGATCGCCATCCGAACTCGTTCATCTCGCGGGTCCAGACTCCGGGGTCACCGGAGTACTGGCGGCTGGACGCGGTGGTGTTGCGGTGGTCGAGCATGGGCCCGATCAGCACCTGGGCGGCGATCGCCGGGGTCCCCCGGTCGCGTGCCATCAGTGCCACGCCGGCGGTGAGACCGCCACCCGCGCTGGCGCCCGCGACGACGACGCGGGCGGGATCGACGCCCAGGTCCTCGGCGTGTTCCGCGACCCAGAGCAGCCCCTGGTAGCAGTCGTCGACCAGGGTCGTACCGGCGGCCTCCGGCGCCAGCCGGTAGTCCACCGAGACGACTACGGCGCCGAATCGGCCGAGCCACTCCAGCGGAATGTCGATCTGCGAGAAGCGGTCCCCCATGACCATCCCGCCGCCGTGCATCCAGTAGACGCACGGCGCTTTCGGTGAGCGCTCGGCCCCAGCGGGACTGAAGACCGACAGCGGGATCCGCCCGCCGTCCGGACTCGCGATGGCGACCTCGCGCCGGTCGATCGCCCGGCCTTCGAGGAGGGGTTCGACGGGCATCGAGGAGAAGGGACGGACCTGCGCGAGCACTTCCGGGCCGAGCCGGGACATCAGCGGCATGTCTGCCAGGAGTTCACGCAGTTCGGGGTCCAGGGCGGGTCGTGCCGTGGTCATGGTCGTCGCCTTTCGAGTGGTGCCGCACGGTCGGGTGGAAGGGGGCCGCCTCGGCAGGCGCCGAGCGGCAGGAGGCCGGCGGACCGGCCCCGGGCCTGAAGAAGGCGGCCTTGCCGCGGACCGGGATGTGGTCCGTGTACTCGGACTCCTTGGCCAGCAGTGGGTCGATCTGCGCGACGATGGCCCGGGCGGCCTCACCGGCGAAGATCCGGTGGTGGTCCTCCTCGCTGGTCCAGCCCTCGGTGACGTGGACGACGTCGGGTTCGGACGCGGAACGGGAGACGAGGTAGACGACGCAGTACTCGCTCGCGCCGGGGCTGCCCTCGTTCAGCCCGGTCAGCAGCAGGTCGACGAGCCGGTCGCCCATGCCGGGCCTGGCGGTCAGGACGGCGTTGAAGCCGTAGTTGACGATCACCGATTCCCTCTTCCGTGACGATGGAGTGGCGTAGTTCCATCAAAAGGGCCTGACCTGCACAAACGTTAGAACGATGCTCGCGTGTTCATGCACGATCCTCGCGAGGGTCCGAACCGTGACACAGAAAAGTGCTGCAATGGACGCGTGAGCCTCGAAGAACTCCGCACCCTGCTGGACCGGCACGCACGGCCCGACTGGACCACCGCCATCGACGGCGTCCTCATCTCGAGGATCGACCGGTCGGATCCGCCGGCGCCCTCGATGTCCGGCACGGTGCTCGCGGTCATCGCCCAGGGCGCCAAACGGCTCGCCCTCGGCGAGCGGGTGTACACGTACGGGCCCGGGCAGTACCTGGTCGCATCCGTCGATCTGCCCGTCACCGGGCAGTTCACCCGGGCCGCACCCGAGCAGCCCGCACTGGGGTTCGGTCTCACGCTGGAACCCTCCGCCGTCGCCGAACTCCTGCTGCAGACCGGGCCCGAGGACGCTCCCCCCGCCGTCGCGGGCGCACCGTCGGCAATCGCCGTCGCCGACGCTCCGGCCGCACTGCTCGACGCGGTGGTCCGGCTGCTGCGCCTGCTCGACGAGCCGCGCGACCGGGCCGTACTGGCCCCGATGATCAAGCGCGAGATCCTATGGCGCCTGATCACCGGGGAGCAGGGCGCGACGGTTCGCCAACTCGGACTGGCCGACAGCAGCCTCAGCCACATCTCCCGGGCCGTGCGTTGGATCCGCGAGCACTACGCGCAGCCCTTCCGGGTCGAGGACGTGGCGCGGCTCTCGGGCATGGGCGTCTCCGCCTTCTACCGCAACTTCCGGACGGTGACGGCGATGAGCCCCATCCAGTTCCAGAAGCAGATCAGGCTCCAGGAGGCCCGGCTGCTGCTCGCCACCCACCCCGGCGACGTCGTCGGGGTCGGCCACCGCGTCGGCTATGACAACCCTTCGCAGTTCAGCCGGGAGTACCGCCGCCAGTTCGGCGCGCCACCCAGCCTGGACGCCGCCCGTATGCGCCAGGCCGTGCCCGCCCCGGCGGCTGTCCTGCCTTGAGCCCCGGACCACCGGTCGGTGATCGGTTCGAGGCGGGGTGGTGCAAGGGGGCCCGGGTCGCTCATCCAGTGCCTCGGCCACAGCGCGTCCCCCTCGACCGCTGCTGACCCGTCGAACCGCACCGAGCACGGCTCCGGGCAGGCCCCGGACAGCCCTAGACGTGGTTGCGCCAACTGTGCACCGGCGCGTAGCCGAGCAGGCGGCGGGCCCTGGCGGTGGACATCAGCGACTCGTTGCGGCCGAGTTCGCCCCTGATCTCGACGTCCGGGAACTCGGCGGCAGCCAGTTCCGCCGACGGCGTGGACATCACCGTGTCCGGGCTCGCGATGACGAAGACCTCCGCCCCGGTGGCGTCGTACTCCAGGCCCCGGCGAACGGCCTGGGCGCCGTCCCTGGCGTCGATGTACGACCACAGGTTCCAGCGCCGCAGCCGGGGGTCGGCGTCGAACGCGGGGAAGCGCGCGTAGTCCGGCACCTCCATCACGTTGGAGAACCGCAGTCCGACCATCTTCAGCTCCGGGTCCCACCGGCAGAGCTGCGCGGCCATCTGCTCTTCGAGGTGCTTGGCCAGCGAGTAGTTGGTCTCCGGCCGGCCCGGGTACTCCTCGTCCACCGGCAGGTAGGGCGGCGGCGTCTCGAAGGGCAGGCCGAGCACCGTCTCGCTCGACGCCCAGACCACGTTGCGGACGCCGGCCAGCCGGGCGGCGGAGAAGACGTGGTGGGTGGCCGTGATGTTGTTGTGGAACACGGCCGTGTTCGGCAGCAGTCCGGGCGCCGGCACGGCGGCGAGGTGCGCCACGGCGTCCACGCGGTCGTAGCGGTCGTCGACCGCCGTCAGGGCCCCCACGGTCTGCCCGTAGTCGGTGAGGTCCACCCTGACGAACGGGCACAGCCGTTCGTCCGGTGCCACCCGGTCGAGGTTGACCACGTCCCAGCCGTGGTCGAGCAGTTCCCTCACGACGGCGCGGCCGAGCTTGCCGCTCCCGCCGGTGACGACGACACGGGACACCGGATCACACACCTTTGCGCACGGGGGTTCACACCGGCATCAGACAATCACACCGGATCCGCCCCGGCACAGTGCCCCGCACGGGAAGCCGGCGCACACGCGCGCCGGAAGGCGGCACGGTGCCCCGCGCGGGAGCGGTGCGGGCGGCGCGGGCCGCGCCCCCGCGTCAGCCGGGCGGCGGCGAGGACTCCCCGCGCGGCACCGCGTAGCCGGGTATGGAAGGCCACCGGACGGTCAGCACCACCGACTCCTCCTCCGCGAACCAGGAGTGGTCGACCCCGCGCCCCCACACGACGTAGTCGCCCTGCCGTTCGAGCACGACGCTGCGACCGGGCAGCTCGACGCGGAACCTGCCGCTGACGAGCACCAGGAAGGCCGTCCTCGCCTCGCCCCGCACCCACTGCGCGCGCCGGTCGCCGCGCGGGTGCACGCTCCACTTGACCTCGACGTCCTCGCTGCGGCGGGGGTCGCCGGGGTCCCTGAAGTGCCCGAGGAGCCAGCCCCGGTCCAGTGCGCCGTCCCTGCCCGCGTTTCCCACGTACACGGTGTCGTCCACAGGCCGGGACGCTAGCAGCAGGGCGCGGCCGTGCTCTCAGGGGCGCCACAGGCGGTGCTCGCGCTCCGCCCAGGCACGGCTGACCCAGCCGGTGCGCATACCGCGGCGGGCCTCGGGGTCGGCGAAGGCCATGCCGATGTGGCCGGCGAGGACGATGCCCACCGCGAGCGCGAGCCAGTCGTGGACGAAGGTGGCGCCGACGCGCAGCACCAGGGGTGCGAGGCGGGTGAACCACATCAGCAGTCCGGTGCCGAGCATCACCAGCACGGCCCCGGCGATCCACGCCGCGTAGACCTTCTGCCCGGCGTTGAACTTCCCGGCCGGGCGTGCCTCGGGCCGGGAGTCCCGGCGCCGGGCCGCTCTGAGCCATCTGCGGTCGTAGGGGGCGAAGCGGTTGAGCCGCCGCAGATCGGCGCGCAGCGCGCGGGAGACCAGCCCGGCGAGCAGCGGCAGGGGCAGCAGCAGTCCCGACCACTCGTGGACGGTGACCACCAGGACCCGGCGTCCGACCAGCTCGGCGAGCTGCGGTATGTACAGGAAGGCCGCGGTGAGCACGCACACGCCCATCAGAGCGCCGGTGCTCCGGTGCACCCAGCGCTCGGCCCGGCTGAAGCGGCGCACCCGCGCGGGGCGCTGCGGGGCGGTGGCCGTGTCCGTCGCCACCGGGGCGTGCACCGCGCCCGCGGCCGGCGCACCACCCGTCGCGGCACCGCCGCCGGGCGCGTCCTCAGACCGTCGGCGCATCGTCGCGTCCGTTCGAGCGGCCCACCCAGCCGTCCACGTCGTAGCCGTAGTGCTCCCAGTAGCCCGGTTCCACCCGGTCGGTGACGGTGATGCCGGAGAGCCACTTCGCGGACTTGTAGAAGTACATGGGGGCCACGTACAGGCGCACCGGGCCGCCGTGCGCGTGGCTCACCGGCTTGTCCTGCATGCGCAGGGCGACGAGCACGTCGTCGCGGCGGGCCTGGGGGAGCGTGAGGCTCTCGCTGTACGCGCCGTCGAAGCAGGTGAACCGCACGGCCCTGGCCGAGGGCCGCACGCCGGCCGCGTCCAGCAGCCGGGACAGCCGCACGCCCTCGAACGGTGTGCCGGGCACCCGCCAGCCGGTGACGCACTGGACGTCCTTCACCAGCCGGGTCTGCGGCAGTCCGCGCAGGTCGGAGAGGCTGTAGGAGCCGGGGTGGTCCACCAGGCCGTCGACGGTGAGCCGGTAGTCGGTGGCGTCCTTGGTCGGCACGGACGCGGCGACCGAGTAGTAGCGGAACCCGCCGCCGTTGGGCAGCAGGCCGGTCAGGCCGGTCGGGTCCCTGTCCGCCGCCGCACCGAGGAACGATTCGAGGCCGTCCTGGAGCGGCCGGGCGGCCGCCACGCCCAGTGCGCCCAGCCCGACCATGCCGAGCACCAGGCGCCGCCCGACGGGTGTACCCCGGTGGTCGCGGTCGAAGGGTTGTTCTGAGGTCACCCCCCGATTCGACCACCCGGGCCGCCACGGCACCAGGGCGGGGTGCCATCCGTCAGCATTCCGTCATATGTCGCCCACGAGGTCGGCGACCCGCTCCAACTGGAACGCCTGGTTGCTCAGCCCGATCCGGGTGTAGACCTGCGGCCGCACCGAGCGCAGCACCAGCCCCTGCACCAGGCCGGCCACCGCGGCCGCGCCGATGATGCCGGGCAGCAGCCAGGTGAGCCCCGAGCCTGGCCCCGAGCCGACCAGGACGTCGAAGTCCCTGACCGTGAAGCCCACGATCACCAGCAGTGCGGCGCCTGCGACGCCCGAGGCGACCAGCCGTCCGAGCTGCGCGCGCCCCGCGCCGCGCCGTACGAAGAAGACGATGACGGCGAGGGAGGCGACGGCCATCAGCAGCAGCACGCCGAGCGCGCCGACGTTGGCCATCCAGGTGAACAGGTGCAGCACGGGGGCGGTCGGGTCGCCGGCCGGCCCGTCGTCGTGCAGGGCGAAGGCCCCCACGACCACCCCGGAGACCACGCTCTGCAGCAGCGAGCCCGCCGCGGGCGCACCGCTGGCGCTGCGGGTGCGCGCGAAGAAGCGGGGCAGCAGCCTCTCGCGGCCCATGGCGAAGGCGTAGCGCGCGACGACGTTGTGGAAGCTGAGGGTGGACGCGAAGATCCCGGTCACGAAGAGGACGTGCAGCACATCCGTGAAGGTGCCGCCGAGACCGGCCGTGGCGAGCGAGAACAGCAGACCGGCGCTCTCCCGGCGGGCGGCCGGCACGATCTGCGCGGGTCCCGCCGCGACCGTGAGCGCCCAGGAGCTGAACGCGAAGAACACCGCCACGCAACCGACCGCGAGGAACATCACCCGGGCCACCACGATCTGCGAGTGCCGGGTCTCCTCCGAGTAGACGGGCGCCTGCTCGAACCCGAGGAAGCCGGCGACGCAGAAGCACAGGGCGGTGCCGACTCCGGTGCCGGAGAGGGTGCGCGGGTCGAAGGCGCGCAGCGACAGGCCCCCACCGCCGGGGTGCGCCAGCGCGGAGACGTCGAAGACGACGACCACGAGCACCTCGGCCAGCAGCAGGGCGCCGAGCAGCCGGGCGTTGACGTCGACCTTCAGCCAGCCGAGCACGCCCACCGCGGCCACGGCCGCCAGCGCCGGTATCCACCAGGCCACGCGCGTGTCGAGATAGGTGGCGAACAGGCCGGAGACCTCGTAGCCGAAGATCCCGTACACCCCGCTCTGCAGCGCGCTGTAGGCGACGAGCGCGACCAGGGCCGCGCTGGAGCCTGCCGTGCCGCCGAGGCCGCGGGCGATGTAGGCGTAGAAGGCGCCGGCGTTGTGGACGTGGCGGCTCAGCTCCGCGTAGCCGAAGCTGAAGAGGGCGAGCACCACGCCGAGCAGGACGAAGAGCAGCGGCTGGCCGACGACGCCCATCACACCGAAGGTGGTGGGCATGACGCCGGCGACCACCATGAGCGGTGCGGTCGCCGCCAGGACCGACAGCAGCAGGCCCGCCGTGCCCAGCCGGCCGGCGAACAGCGCCCGCTCCCCGCCTCCCGTGCTGCCCTCGCCCACGGTGCCGGCGGCCCGGGGCGGTACGGCGCTGCTTCGTCTCGAATAGCCCGTCGACATGGGGGTCCTTTCACCAGGGCTTCTCCGCCTGCTCGCCCGTCCGGGCCCGGGGTGCGGGTCAGGACGGGCCGAGCGCGGCGTCACGGGCGGCACGGAAGGCCTCGTACGGGTCCCTGTCGGGGTACGACCAGGGGGCGGGCGTGGCGTGCGGTCCGATCCGGTGGAACAGCGCCGCGGCCTCGGCGGGTCTGCCCTCGCAGAACTTGGCGTGCGCGAGGAAGTTGAGGTCGACGCGGTTGCGGGGGTGGTCGTCGCGCTCCCACTCCAGCCACCAGTCGAAGGCCGCCTTCATCACCAGCCGGGCCCGGCGGCCGAGCCAGTGCGGGCAGCCGGCCGGATCCGGGGGTTCGCTGCCGACGGCGGCCAGCACCCGATAGCGCTCGGCGTGGGCGACGACCGGCAGGATCGCCAGCGGCGAGTGGGCCGGGGCCTGTTCCGCGGCCCAGGAGGCGAAGTCGTAGACCTCGTGCAGCGGGTCCTGGCCGACCTCGGCGCGGCGCTCGGCGAGCCGGGCGACCATCAGGTGGTGTGCGTGGTGGTGCTCCGGGTGGCGGTGGCGCACCTCGTCGAAGAGCCGCAGGACGTCCTCCTCGCGTCCCATGGTGCGTTCCAGGATGAGCAGCGCCAGCCAGGGGGTGGGGTCGGCGGGCGCCAGCACGGCGGCCTCGTGGCAGGCGTCGCGCGCGACGTCGGGGCGGGTCCTGCCGGCAAGCGCACGGTAGACGGTGGCGCAGGCGAGCAGAACGGCGGCGTCCCTGGAGTCCGGCTCGGTCAGCCGCCAGTCGCCGGCCCAGGCCGCGGTGCCAGGTTCCTGAGCCAGGACCGTCAGCCGGTGGCCCCTGCGGTCCCAGTCGTCGCCGGTGGCCGCGAGCAGCGCGCGCACGGCGGTCCAGCGGCCCCCGGCGAGCGCGCTGCGGGCGGCGACGAGTTCGGGGTCGTCGAGCGCGGCGTCGAAGGTGTGCGCGAGGCGCTTGCGCGAGCGACCGAGAGGCGGGGGTGGGGGCACCGCGGAACTTCCTCACGACGCGGCTAGCGAGCAGATGATCACGCACAGCAAACCGGTAGGGATGACTCCAGTCAAGGCCCGGGACGATGCCTACACGTGTCAGCCCGGCCACGCACAGCAAGAATTGACCGGTGCGATGCGTTCCGGTACGTGCCGGGAAGGGCCCCTCGTGCGGTACGGGTGCCGGGCCGCGAGCTGCCGAACGCGGGGCCGCCGCAGGGCCGGGGCGCCGTGGGGCCGGCCCGCCGTGGCCGGGCCGCCGTGGCCCGACCGGTTCGGGGACCGCGCATCGGGCCTGGCCTCGCACGTTAGGGTCCTCACCCCGGCCCCGTGCGCCCGGCCCCGCGCGCCCCGGCGCTCAGCCCACCGCGCGCGCCGCGGCCCGTCCTGCCGTGCGTCCCGAGAACAGGCAGCCGCCGAGGAAGGTGCCCTCCAGCGAGCGGTAGCCGTGTACCCCTCCGCCGCCGAAGCCCGCGGCCTCTCCGGCGGCGTAGACGCCGGGCAGCGGGTCCCCGCCGTCGGTGAGCACCCGCGAGGACAGGTCCGTCTCCAGGCCGCCGAGCGTCTTGCGGGTCAGGATGTGCAGCTTCACCGCGACCAGCGGGCCTGCCGCCGGATCGAGGATGCGGTGCGGCGCCGCGGCGCGGATCAGGCGGTCGCCGAGGAAGGCGCGGGCGCCGCGCAGGGCGGTGATCTGGAGGTCCTTGGTGTAGGGGTTGGCCACCTCGCGGTCCCGGGCGACGACGGTACTGCGCAGCTCCGCCTCGTCGATCAGGGGCTCCTCGGTGAGCGCGTTCATGCCGCGCACCAGTTCCGCAAGGCCGTCCTCGACGACGAAGTCGGCGCCGTTGTCCATGAACGCCCTGACGGGCCCGGGTACGTCGGCACGCGCGCGGTCGATCACACCGCGTATCGACCGACCGGTCAGGTCCGGGTTCTGCTCGGAGCCGCTGAGCGTGAACTCCTTGCCGATGATCCGTCTGTTGAGCACGAACCACGTGTGGTCATGGCCCGTGTGCATGATGTGGTCGAGGGTGCCGAGGGTGTCGAAGCCGGGGAACAGCGGGACGGGCAGCCGGTTGCCGCGGGCGTCCAGCCAGAGCGAGGAGGGCCCGGGCAGGATGCGGATGCCGTGCCCGTCCCAGATCGGGTTCCAGTTCTGCACGCCCTCCGTGTAGTGCCACATGCGGTCGCGGTTGACCACGCGCGCGCCGGCCTTCTCCGCGACGCCCAGCATCAGCCCGTCGACGTGCGCGGGCACTCCGGTGACCATCGTCCCGGGGGGTGTGCCGAGCCGCTTCGGCCAGTTCGCACGCACCAGGTCGTGGTTGCCGCCGATACCGCCGGAGGTGATGACCACGGCCTGGGCGCGCAGGTCGAAGGAACCGGTGACCGTGCGGCTGCTGGCCCGCCCGCGCTCGGCGTCCGAGGGTTCGAGTATCTCGCCGGTGACGGTGTCGACCGCGCCCGCGCTGCGTGCCAGTGCGGTGACCCGGTGCCTGAACCGCAGGTCGACCAGGCCGCGCGCGGCGCCCGCCACGACCCTGCGCACGAACGGCGCGAGCAGGCCGGGGCCCGTGCCCCAGGTGATGTGGAAGCGGGGCACCGAGTTGCCGTGGCCCGTGGCGTCGTAGCCGCCCCGCTCCGCCCAGCCGACCAGCGGGAAGAACCGCACGCCCTGCGCGCGGAGCCAGGCGCGCTTCTCGCCGGCCGCGAAGTCGACGTAGGCCCGCGCCCACTGCCGCGGCCAGTGATCCTCGTCACGGTCGAAGGCGGCGGTCCCCATCCAGTCCTGGAGCGCGAGCGCATGGCTGTCCTTGATGCGCAGGCGCCGCTGCTCGGGCGAGTCGACGAGGAAAAGCCCGCCGAACGACCAGTGCGCCTGGCCGCCGAGGGACTGCTCCGGCTCCTGGTCGAGCAGGATCACCCGGCGGCCCGCGTCGACGAGTTCGGCGGTCGCCGCGAGTCCGGCGAGACCCGCACCGATCACGATGACGTCTGCGTCATAGGCCATGGAAACATCCCTCTCGCCCCGGCGGCGGAGTGTCGTCCGTGCCGGTTACCGATCAGTCGGATGCTGGTAGATGCTCGATGAAACAGCGCGTCCACGTCAATGCGCCGCTCCCGTCACCGGGCGGGCGGTACGGCACCCGGGGCGCTATGGTCGGCTCAGGAACACATCCCCGCCGGGTCCTTGGACCCCGCCGGGCCCTTGGACCCCGCCGTCGTGAGGTGCGCCTCGTGTCCGCTCTCGAAGTCATCCTTGCCCTCTGTTCCGCCTGCTGCCTGGGCTTCGGATTCGTCCTCCAGCAGAACGCGGCGCAGCGGGCGCCGCTGCGCGACTTCCTGTCCTGGCGGCTGATCCTCGACCTGGCGCACTCCCCGCGCTGGCTCGGCGGCATCGGCCTGATGATCTGCGGTATGGCACTGGGCGCCGTCGCGCTGGGCCGCGGCGAGATCTCGCTGGTGGAGCCCCTGCTGGCGACGAACCTGCTGTTCGCCCTCGCGCTCTCCAGACACCAGACGAAGCAGCCGCTGGGCCGTCAGGGCTGGTCGGGCCTCGGCCTGCTGGCCGGCGGCGTCACGGCGTTCATCCTGGCGGGCCAGCCGCAGGGCGGCGACGCCGTCCCCGACCCGCTGCGGCACTGGCTGATCATAGGTCTGATGGTGGGCGGAGCACTGGCGCTCACGGCAGTGGCGAAACGCAAGCCGCTCGCGGCAGGCCCGGTTCTCCTGGCCGTCGCGGGCGGTCTGCTGTACGGCGTACAGGACGCTCTGACGCGGGTGTGCGGGGAGCGGCTCGCGCACGGCGGCTGGCCCGCGGTGTTCGGGAGCTGGCAGCCGTACGCCATGATCACGCTCGGGGTCGTCTCGCTGATCCTCGTGCAGAGCGCCTTCGAGACCGCGCCGCTGAGGATGTCGCTGCCCGCGCTGACGGCGACGCAGCCGCTGGCGGGCATCGCCTGCGGGGTGGGCTTCCTCGGTGACCGGCTGCACACCGACGTGGGCGCGCTGGCCTGGGAGGCCGGGGGCCTGGCCTCGATCGTGGCGGGGATCGTGCTGCTCGGCCTGCATCCGGCGATGCCCAGCGGCTGCGCGCCGGTGGAGCGCGTACCCGATCTGCAGTCCCACTGAGCGCCCCCGTGGACCCGGCGGAGGAGATCCTCGACGTCGTCGACGCACACGACCGTGTCGTCGGGCAGGCCCCGCGCGGCGAGGTGTACGCGCGCGGCCTGCGGCACCGCTGTGTGTTCGTCCAGGTCCGGGATGCCGAGGGACGGCTCTTCGTGCACCGCAGGACCCCCGGCAAGCTGGTGTTCCCCTCGATGTACGACATGTTCGTGGGCGGGGTCGTCGGCGCCGGCGAGTCGTACGACGACGCGGCGCTGCGGGAGGCCGAGGAGGAGCTGGGCGTGGCGGGCCTGCCACGGCCGGTGCCGCTCTTCAGGTTCCTCTACCCGCCCGGCGGCGACCCGGGGCCAGGCGGTCCCGGGTCGCCCCGCGGGGTACCGGAGGGAGGCGGCACCTGGTGGTCGGCGGTCTACGAGGTCCGCTGCGAGCTGCCGGTGCACCCGCAGGCCGAGGAGGTCGCCTGGCACGCGTTCCTCACCGAGGCCGAGGTCGAGCGGCGGCTCGGCGAATGGCCCTGGGTGCCGGACGGCCTGGCCGCGTACCGGCGGCTGAAGGACCTGCGCTCCGGGGGCCGCGAGTAGGGTGCGCATGTGATCGACCTCCGGCAGTCCGTTCGCCTCTGGTTCGCCCCGGCCCGCATCTCCGAGCAGGGCGAGACGCCCGACTACCGCTTCTCGCTGGCGAACGAGCGGACGTTCCTGGCCTGGTTGCGCACCGCGCTTGCGCTGGTCGGCGGGGGTTTCGCGGTCGACCAGTTCCTGCCGGGGCTGCGCTCCGGCTGGCGGCTGGGGCTGGCCCTCGCACTGCTGGCGGCCGGCGTGCTGTGCGCGCTGCGGGCCATCAACCACTGGGTTCGCTGCGAGCGTGCGATGCGGCGCGGCGAGGACCTTCCCGTCTCCCGCTTCCCGGCACTGATGAGCGTCGTGGTCGCCGCCGTCGCGGTGGCGATGGTCGTCGTGGTGGTCGGGGGCTGGGCCGGGTGAGGCGCTCGGGCCGCGACCCGGGACTCCAGCCGGAGCGCACCCGGCTCGCCTGGCGGCGCACCACCCTGGCCTGCACGGTCGCGGCCGTCCTCGCCGCCCGTGCGGCACTGCGCGGCGGGTCGCCCCTGGCCGGGGCGCTGCTCTGCGCACTCTGCCTGTCCGTCTGGCTGGCCTTCCTGGCCTTCGCCCACCGGCGCATCCGCGCCCTGAGCGCCTCCGCACCCCGGCTGCTCGCCCCCAGGCTGGCCCTGGCCGCCACGGCCTGCACCGTGGCACTCGCCCTGTGCGCGGCGGCCCTGGTGCTGTGAGGCCGCGCGACGGCGCCGCCGGGCGGGCCCCCGGCGCTGCCCGCCAAGGACGGGCGATCCGCCGCACTGGACGGCATACCGACTGGTCGGCATGATGTTCACGGCGCCGTCATCCCGGTGCCACTGCACGGTCGACCAACCGGGACAGGGCCACAGCGAGCACAAGGAGCGAAGCATGGGCGCAGACCATCCGCCGGGGCTCGATCCCCTGCGGCTGCGGGAGCTGCTGGACCGCGAGCGGCCGGAGCTGCTCGGGGGGCCGCTGACCGTCCGGCTGATCGAGGGCGGCAGATCCAACCTCACGTACGACGTCGGCGACGGGCACTCCCGCTGGGTGGTGCGCCGGCCGCCGCTCGGCCATGTGCTGGCCACCGCCCACGACATGCGGCGCGAGCACCGGGTGATCAGCGCCCTGCGGCCGACGCCGGTCCCGGTGCCCCGGACGGTGCTGCTGTGCGAGGACGAGACGGTGCTCGGGGCCCCGTTCTACGTCATGGAGCACATGCCGGGAACGCCCTACCGGACGGCAGGACAACTGGCGCGGCTGGGCCCCGCGCGCACCCGCGCCGTGCTCCTCGGCCTCGTCGACACCCTCGTCGACCTGCACGCCGTCGACCCGCAGGCGGTCGGCCTCGGCGACTTCGGCCGCCCGGAGGGCTTCCTCGACCGGCAACTGCGCCGCTGGGGCAAGCAACTGGCCGCCTCCCGCAGCCGCGACCTGCCCGGCGTCGACGAGTTGCAGGCGGCCCTCGCCCGGGCCCTGCCCCACTCCCCCGCGCCCGCCGTGGTGCACGGCGACTACCGGCTCGACAACGTCCTGATCGACGAGGACGACACCCTCACGGCGGTGCTCGACTGGGAGATGTCGACGCTCGGCGACCCGCTCACCGACCTCGGCCTGCTGGTGATGTACAGCACGCCGCTCGGCCTGCCGCACTCCCCGATCAGCACCACCGCCGCGGCGCCCGGCCACCCGGACCCGGCCGAGCTGGTGGAGCGGTACGCGGAGCGCTCCGGGCGCGATGTGTCGGCGGTCGGCTGGTACACGGCGTTCGCGTGGTTCAAGCTCGCCGTGATCCTGGAGGGCATCCACTACCGCTACACGCTCGGGCAGACCGTCGGCGCCGGCTTCGACCACATCGGCTCCCTGGTGCCGGTCTTCATCGAGCACGGTCTGACCACGCTGCGCGGCCGCCCCGCGCCCGCGGCGCCCCGCACCCCCCGCGACCCGCAGAAAGGCTGACCGGCCATGGACTTCGCGTTCGACGCGCGCACCGAGGAACTCCGCGAACGGCTGCTCGCCTTCCTGACCGAGCACGTGTACCCGGCGGAGGCCGTCGCGCAGGAGCAGCGCGCCGCGCTGGACTCCCCCTGGCAGACCCCGCCGGTGGTGGACGAGCTGAAGGCGCAGGCCCGCAGGCAGGGCCTGTGGAACCTCTTCCTGCCCGACGAGCGCTACGGCGCGGGCCTTGGCAACCTCCAGTACGCCCCGCTCGCCGAGCTGACCGGCCGCTCCCCGCAACTGGCCCCCACCGCCCTGAACTGCGCCGCGCCCGACACCGGCAACATGGAGGTGCTGGCGCAGTTCGGCGACGAGCAGCAGCGCAAGCAGTGGCTCGAACCGCTGCTCGCCGGTGAGATCCGCTCCGCCTTCGCGATGACCGAGCCGGAGGTGGCCTCCTCGGACGCCACCAACATCACCACACGTATCGAGCGGGACGGGGACTCGTACGTCATCACGGGCCGCAAGTGGTACATCTCCGGCGCGATGAACCCCGACTGCCGGATCTTCATCGTGATGGGCAAGACCGACCCCGGCCACGCCGACATCCGCCGCCAGCAGTCCATGGTGCTGGTGCCCCGGGACGCTCCCGGTCTGACGGTGCGCCGCGCCATGCGGGTGTACGGCTACGAGGACCACTACCACGGCGGGCACGCCGAGGTCGTCTTCGACGGGGTGCGGGTGCCGGTGGGCAATCTGGTCGGCGAGGAGGGCGGCGGCTTCGCCATCGCGCAGGCCCGCCTCGGCCCCGGCCGCATCCACCACTGCATGCGGCTGATCGGGATGGCCGAGCGCGCCATCGAGCTGATGTGCCGGCGGGCCGTGTCCCGTACCGCGTTCGGCAAGCCGCTGGCCGGGCAGGGCGTCGTCCAGGAGTGGATCGCGGACGCCCGGGTGGCGGTCGAGCAGTTGCGGCTGCTGGTGCTCAAGACAGCCTGGCTGATGGACACCGTCGGCAACAAGGGCGCGCACACCGAGATCCAGGCGATCAAGATCGCGACACCGCGCACCGTGGCCGACATCCTGGACCGCGCCGTGCAACTGCACGGCGCGGGCGGCGTCAGCCAGGACTTCCCGCTGGCCGAGCTGTGGGCGGCGGCGCGCACCCTGCGGCTCGCCGACGGCCCCGACGAGGTGCACCAGCGCTCCCTGGCCCGCCGCGAGCTGCGCGCCTACCGCTGACCCGCGGCCCCGCACGCCCCGGACCCGGCGCGCGCCGCTCCCCACCGTGCTGGGGAGCGGCGCGCGCCGGCCGTTCGAGCGGGTGCCGCGGGGCCTGCCGGGCGCCCTCAGGGCCGCAGCGCGCGCAGCAGCAGGTCGGCCAGGTGGTCGGCGACCTGCTGGGGGGTGAGCGGCCCGTCGGGGCGGTACCAGGTGGAGAGGTGGTGGACGGAGCCGAAGTGGTAGTCGACCACCAGATCGGCGGGGGTGGCGGTGGAGAAGACGCCGGTCTGCTGGCCCTCCTCGATCAGGGCCCTGAAGCGCTCGTGGTAGCGGCGGCGCTCGGCCCGCACCTGCCGGTTCTTCTCCGGGCTGAGGTGGTGCATGGAGCGAAAGAAGATCGCCGCGTCGTCCAGGTTGTCGATGGTGGTGACGACGACGTCCGCCGCGGCGTCCCGCACCCGCCGCTCCACCGGGGCGTCGGCGTCGGCGAAGGAGTCGAGGCGCTCCTGCTGGAGGCGCAGGACGCGCGCGTAGACCTCCTGGAGCAGATCCTCCTTGGACCCGAAGTAGTGGTACAGCGCGCCCTTGGTCACGCCGGCCGTCTCGACGATCTCCTGCACGGAGGTGCGGTCGTAGCCGCGGTCGGCGAACAGGCGGGTGGCGGCCGCCAGCAGACGTTGAGGGACGGGTTCGCCGTTGCCGTCCGTCGTTGTGGGCACTGCCGCCACCTGCCTTCCGTGTCGTCTCAAGCGTCCGGGCGCCGCTGTACCGCCCGCTCCGTCGCGCGCCCGTCCTGCGGCGTGCGGACGGCTGCGTCACGCAGTTCCCGCCGGAGGATCTTCCCACTAGTGGTCTTCGGCAGTTCGGGCAGGATCTCGACGCGCCGCGGGTACTTGAACGCGGCGAGCCGCTCGCGGCAGTGGGCGACCAGTTCGCCCGCGTCCGCAGCGGCGCCCGGACGCAGGCTCACGTAGGCCAGCACCGTCTCGCCGCGGTACCCGTCAGGCACGCCCACGACCGCGGCCTCGCGGACCGCGGGGTGGCCGTAGAGGACGTCCTCCACCTCGCGGGGCCAGACCTTGAACCCGGAGGCGTTGATCATGTCCTTCTTGCGGTCCACCACGTAGAGCCAGCCGTCGGCGTCCATGAAACCTATGTCACCGGTGCGCAGCTCCCCGTCCGGGAAGGTCTCGCCGGTGGCCTCGGGGCGGCGCCAGTAGCCGGGCACCACCTGCGGGCCGCGCACCAGGATCTCGCCGTGCTCGCCGAACGGCACCTCGCGTCCGGCGTCGTCGACGATCCGCACCACCGTGTCGGGCCCCGGCACACCGACGGCGAGCGTGCCGGAGACCGGGTCGACGGGGGCCTCGCGGCCGGGTGGCACGGACGCGCAGGGCGCGGTGCACTCGGTCAGCCCGTAGCCGTTGTGGAGGTAGGGGCCGAAGCGGCGGCGGAACGCCTCGACCAGGGCCGGCGGCAGGGGGGCGCCGCCGGAGGAGATGGTCGAGAACGACGCGAAGTGGTCGCGGCTGACGGCCGGGTGGGCGGCGAGCGCCATGAACGCGGTGGCGGGGCCCACGGTGTACGCGGGCCGGTGCTCGGCGAACGCGTCCAGGACGGTGCCCGGCTCGAACCGGTAGGTGAGGACCAGGGTCCCGGCGTTGGTGAGACCGGCGGCGAGTTCGCAGACCATGCCGGTGATGTGGAAGAGCGGGGCCAGCGCGAAGTACACCGAGCCGGCGGGCAGGCCCTGGCCGGTGCGCTGCCGCTCGACGTTGTACATGATGTTGCCGTGGGTGTTGGTGGCGCCCTTGGGGGTGCCGCTGGTGCCCGAGGTGTAGCTGATCAGGGCGGTGTCGCCGGGGCCGGGCAGGGGGGTGGCCGGAGGCCGGTGGCCTGCGCGTGCGACGGCCACCAGGTCGTCGGCGACGTCGGCCACCGGGCGCCGCTCGAAGGACAGCACCCGCGGGTCGTCGCGGCTCTGCAGGTCACGCTCGCAGGCGGTGAGCACGATGCGCACCGGTGTGCCCGCGGCGGCCTCGCGCAGATAGCCGTCGAAGGCCCGGTCGGCGCAGACCAGTGCCGTCACCTGCGCGTCGGTCAGCACGTGCCGGACCTCGGCCGCCTTGTACATCGGGTTGACGGGGACCACGACCGCTCCGGCCTTCCAGGCGCCGAGCAGGGCGATCACGAAGTGCGGGCTGTTCTGGAGCATCAGCGCGACCCGGTCGCCGGGCACCAGCCCGCGGGCCGCGAGGTGGCCGGCGACGGAGTCGCTCAGCTCGTCGGTCTCGCGGTAGCCGAGCCGTCCGTCGAAGTAGGCGAGCGCGGTGCGCTCGGGCGCCGCGCCGACGGCGGCGGCGAACGCGTGCAGCAGCGAGTCGGGCGGGTCGACCGGGGCGCGCTGTGCGGCGTTGAGGACGCCGAGCCAGGGCTTGGCGGCGTAGTGCGAGGAGGTCATGCGCCGTTCGCCTCCCACTTCTGGTGGAGCCGGTTCATACCGTCCAGCCAGCGATCCGGTTCGGCGGCGCGGGCCCGGACGTACTCGGCGACCTCCGGGTGCGGCAGGATCAGGAAGCGGTCCTCGGCGATGCCCGCGAAGAGCGCGTCGGCGACGTCCTGCGGGTCGACGGCGGTCGGTGCCAGCAGCAGCTCGCCCGCCGACCCGGCGGCGGTGAGCATGTCGGTGCGCACGCCCTGCGGGCAGATCGCGTGGACCTTGACGCCGCGGTGCCGGTAGGTCAGCGAGAGCCACTCCGCGAAGGCGAACGCGCCGTGCTTGGTGACGCTGTACGGGGCGGCGCCGACCATGGTGAGCAGGCCCGCCGCGGAGACCGTGGAGACGAAGCGGCCGCTGCCGCGGGCCAGCCAGTCCGGCAGCAGGACGTGGGCGGCGCGCACGTGCGCCATCACGTTCACGTCCCAGGCGTTGGCCCACACCTCCTCGGGGGCGGCCTCGCTGCCCTCGGAGCCGACGCCGGCGTTGGCGCAGTAGACGTCCACCGTCCCGCCCAGGGCGTCGCGCGCGTCGGTCACGGTGGCGGAGGCGTCGCCGGGCACCGGGATGCCGCCGCACTCTGCGGCGACGGCGGCTGCCTTGTCCGCGTCCAGGTCGTTGACGACCACCCGTGCGCCCGCGGCGGCGAAGGAGCGCGCCAGGGCGGCCCCGATACCGCCGCCCGCGCCCGTCACCACCACACGCGTCCCGTCCAGGCTCCCTTGCAGGGTGTCCACCATCGGTCTCCCTCGACTCGGCTGCGAGGTCAGACTAAGCGGTCGGTCAGGAGCTGGGGAAGGGGGGCGGTGCGATCGGGCCGCCCCGCCTCGTTCCCCCTGCGGAGCCGGCGCGCTAGCGTGCGGGCGGACCGGCTTGGCGATCACGTCCCCTCACGGTCCCGTACGGAGGTCACCTGATGAACCTGAACAGACGCAGCCTGCTCGCCGCCACCGCGGCATCCGTGGCCGCGACGGCGGCCGGCGCCGCACCCGCGGCGGCGGACGACGGCCCCGGCGGCCGGCGGCTGCGCACCGGCTTCGAGCGGCTGGCCGACGACGGCTTCGCGCTGCTCGACGGGCAGAAGGTCGGCATCGTCACCAACCCGACGGGGGTCACGCGCGACGTCCGGCACATCGTGGACGTGATGCACGCCGACCGGCGGGTGAACCTGGTCGCGGTCTTCGGCCCCGAGCACGGCTTCCGCGGCACCGCCCAGGCGGGCGGCTCCGAGGGCCGCTACGACGACCCGGCCACCGGGCTGCCGGTCTACGACACCTACCAGGTCAGCGGGCAGCCGCTGGCCGACATCTTCACCACGTCCGGCGTGGACACCGTCGTCTTCGACATCCAGGACGCGGGCGCCCGTTTCTACACGTACATCTGGACGCTGTACGACTGCATGGAGGCCGCCGCGCTGGCGGGTAAACGTTTCGTCGTGCTGGACAGGCCCAACCCGGCCACCGGCCGCGACGCGTACGGCCCCGTGCTGCACGAGGAGTTCGCCAGCTTCGTGGGCCGCAAGCCGATCGCGCAGCAGCACGGGATGACGGTGGCGGAGCTGGCTCGGCTGTACAACGGCGAGTTCCTGGCCAAGCCGGTGCCGCTGGAGACCGTGCTGATGACGGGCTGGAAGCGCACGGACTTCTACGAGGCGTCCGGCCTGCCGTGGGTGCTGCCGAGCCCGAACATGCCGACCACCGACACGGCCCTGGTCTACTCGGGGACCTGTATGTTCGAGGGCACCCTCCTCTCGGAGGGCCGCGGCACCACACGGCCCTTCGAACTGCTGGGCGCCGACGGCGTCGACCGCCACTGGGCCGAGGCCGCGAACGCGCTCGAACTGCCCGGCGTCCACTTCCGCGAGGCCTACTTCGCGCCCACGTTCAGCAAGTTCCAGGGCAAGACGGTGGGCGGTCTGCAGATCCACGTGCACGACCGCGCCGCGTACGACCCGGTGCGCACCGGGGTCGGCCTGCTGGTGACCGCCAAGCAGGTGTGGGACGGCTTCGGCTGGCGGGAGGACAACGCGATCGACCGGCTGACGGGCAGCACCCTGGTGCGCACGATGGTCGACGCGGGCGCCGGCACCGACGACATCGTGGCGGCCTGGCAGGACGAGCTGTCGGCGTTCCGCGCGGTGCGCAGGCACTACCTGCTGTACCGGTAGGAGCCCGGCGGCGCCGGTCGCACCGCGGACGGGGCCGGGACGCGGGACCGGGACGCGGCGGCGGACCGCCGCGGCCCCGGTCCCCGGGGCCGCGCTACCTGTGGTCCGGGAACTCCACCACCTGCTGGTACGTCGGCCGGTTCTGCCACTGGATCGGGTCGTGCTCGATGCCGCCCAGCGGCCGCTGGATGATCGCGTCCGAGCACCACTGGTCGCCGGCGTCACAGGAGTCATCGCCGGGGTACACGGTCGTCGCGGGCTCCGCGGCGGCCTCGGCGAGGCTGGTCAGCAGCGCGTCGCGGCAGGCGTCGAGCGCGCCGGCACCGCAGTAGGCCGTCCCGAGCGGTCCGTCCACGGGCTCTCCCAGCACCTTCCGGATGTCCTTGTCGACATATCCCCACCATCCGTACTGGAACGAGGAGCCCGCGTGCCCTCCGGTGGGCCCGTGGCTCGCCGACGGGGACTCGTCGACCGTGAGATCCCTGGTCAGCGCGTTCCATAGGGGGTCGCCGAGACCCGGCCTGAACTCCGCCTCCACCAGCTTCGGCCACCAGGCGTCCATGATCCGCACCGCGTCGGCGTGCGCGTAGCGGTGCGAGCCCGCGGAGGTCTCCCTGCGCTGTGCGCCGTCGTCCCGCCAGGACTCCAGCCGCTGCACGGCCGCGCCGAGGGCCGGATCGTCGATCGGCTTGCTGCGCAGCACCTTCAGCAGTGCGGGCAGCACCCGCTCACCGCGCAGGTCGGTGAGCGCGGCGTCCTCCATCGCCCGGGTCAGCGCGGCCCTGGTGACCCCGCCCTGCCGGGTGAGCCGCCGCACCCGTTCGTCGAGCAGGTCCGCGCGGTGCACGGCGCCGAAGCTGAAGGAGGCGGCGGAGTAGTCCTCGGCCTGCTTGTTGTTCCAGGAGATGTAGTAGTCCTGGTCGATGGAGTTCGGGTGCTGGGCGTCGGGCGTGCGGGCGGCGGTGTTGTCGGTCGGGTCGAAGTCCTTCCACTCGTAGGCCGGCTCCGCGTCGACCGGGAAGGACGGGTCGACGCCGGGGGCGCGCTGCGGGTTGGCGCCGCTGTTGAAGTACGCGATGTCGCGCGAGTCCGCGTAGAACCAGTTGAAGGTGTAGTTGATGTGCGCCGCGGCCTGCTCGAAGGTCCTGGCGTCGGTGACGTACGACGGGTCGTTGAGCATCTGGAAGCCGATGATCGAGTCGGCCTCGTGGCGGTAGGTGGAGCGCAGCAGGGTGTAGGCCACCGGCTTGCCCCCGACGGTGGCCCGGTGCGTCACGATGCCGTAGTTCGTCCGCAGGACCTGCATCCGGTAGGAGCCGGCGGCGGTGGAGTCCGCGAGCGTCGGCTTCCAGGAGTTGGTCCGCTCCAGCTTCTCCATCGGGGTGCAGGTGCCGTGGTAGAGGTAGCCGGTGGACTGCTTCGTGGGCGCTCTGCCGTCCGGCTCGCACAGCCGCACCGCATAGGTGTCGATGATGTCCTGGGCCGCCGTGGTCGCCGACCAGGCGTAGTCCTGGCCCCTGCCGAGCTCCACGTACATGCCGATGCCGGCGAACGACACGCCGTGCGCGCTGATCCCGGGGCCCTGCAGCTCCTGCATCATCAGCAGTTGCGGGGCGAAGTAGCCGGTCTGCGGTCCGAAGACGGCGACCGGGTGGCCGCTCGCGGTGTGCGCGCCGGAGACGAGCAGCGCGTTGGACATGCCCTTGACGGCACTGGCGTCGCCCTGCCGCGAGAACAGGTCGGCGGGCAGCACCCCGCGGTCGAAGAGGCCCCGCAGCGGTTTCAGCTCGGCGCTCGCCCCGACGGGGTCCTTCCTGTGCCGTGCGCCCTGCTCGGCGGAGCCCGTGCGGTCGTACACCAGCGGTTCCGCCTCGACGGAGCCGGGGTCGGGGAGCGCCTCGCCCCGCGGCTGGTCCGGCCTGCCCGCGTACGGGAAGGAGCTGCCGTCGTGGACGGTCAGCACGGCCTCGGGGTCGTTGCGCCCGCGGAACGACTCCCAGATGCGGGTGCCGTCCGTGACGCCGTACTTCTGCTGGGCGGCGAGCAGGGAGAGCGCCGCGTCGACCTCCCCGCCGCCGCCCCCGCCGAACAGGCTGCCGACCACCGAGGCGAGCGCGATCATGTCGGTGATCCTGAAGGGCTCGATCTCGCCTGCGTTGGTGATGGGGTCGATCTTGCCGGTGAGGTCGTACTCGCCGGGGAAGGTGCGGTCGTATCTGGCCTTGACCCGGTAGGCGTTCAGGCCGTCGATGTATGCCTGGGCGTCGGTCATGGCCTGCGCGCCGCGCGCGCCGCCGTGCTCCCTGATGTAGTCGACCTGCCTCTGCAGGTCCTGCTCGGTGTACGGGGCCTGCGGCCAGAACTGCTGCTCAAGGCCCTGGTTGGCCGCGGCGCCGCCCGCGAAGGAGGTCAGCTCGCCGCGCCCGATGTGCCGGAAGAGGTCGATCAGCCAGAGCCTGTCCTGCCCGGCCGCGTAGCCCGCCCCGAACTCCGTGCCGTAGCGGGTGGTGCCCCGGACGTGCGGGACGCCGAACTTCCTGTCCCGGGTGATCGTGACGTCGTCGCGCGGGCGGGTGACGGAGGCCACCTGGCCGTCCGGGACTCCGAAGGACGAGTCATTGAAGAACTGCGTGAGTGTGTCATCGGTCAGGGACGGGTAGCCGGAGGACAGGGCATCGTACGGCCCGAGCTCGTCGTCGGCATGTGCCGGCTGGGTGCCGAACACCCGGTTGGCCAGGATCTCGGCGAGCGTGGCGCTGCCGTTCGCGCCCGGCGGCAGGATGTCGGCGCACTGGCCGGCGCAGTAGTCGCCGTTCGCGGGACCGTCGGCGGCGGCCTGGCCTGCCGGGGCCCCGAGACACAGAGTGATCACAAGAACAGCGGTGGTGCCGAGCGATCCGAGGGGTCTTCCCGAGCGCAGTCGGCCTTTCCCACCGAATACGGCGCCGAGGGCGGTACGTGGGGTGCGGCGGCGCATGTGCGGCTCCTCCCGACGATGGTGAGCCGGAAGGTTACCGGTGGTATCCAGGGTGGTGAAGATGAGCACACGTCACGTTTTCGCCATCCCCGCGGTGCCGGCGGCGGGCGCCGCGGCGCGGTGCGGTGACCACCGGGAAACCGGAGGGAGCCGATACGCGTCGCGATACGTCTATTCGACGGCGTTCGACTGGTCGGCACGTCGGGCGTCGCCGTGGAACACAAGTGCAGGTGTGACGGAGGTGCAGGGCGATGGCCGGTTTCCGGAGTCTCGCGAGACAGGTGCGCGACCCGCAGTGCGACATGGCGCTGCGGCGGTACTCCCTACGGAAGTGCCTGGAGAGATTCGCCCCCTACGGGCATCGGGCGACATGGGACCACCTCTGCTCCCGCACGGGCATGGACCCTGAGGACAGGTCCCCCGATCCGGCCAGTCTGGTGGCCGCGCTCGACGAGTTGGAGGAGGCGCGTGCGGTGTGGCTGGCCTACGAGGCCAAGTTCGCCGAGCGCCGCAAGCGGGAGAAGCACGACGGGCTGCGCAGCCCGGGCAGCATCGACGACTGGCACCGGCTCACCTGGGGCGGTTGCGGAGTGGCCTGGTGCGACGACCCCGGGGTGCACCCCCACGAGCCGCTGGCCGAGGTGCTGCGGCGGTTGATAGCGGGACTGGAACGCAAGCCGGGCGCAGCCTGCCCGGTGTGCGAGGACACCCGTCTGACCTGGAAACACGGGCTCGCGCACGAACCCTCCTCGGGTCCGGTCTGCACCCACTGCGGCATCGTGGTGCCGCGGCCGGTCCTGACCCAGAGGGCGCTCGCGGAGGCCCGGAGGACACGTCTGCTGGTCTCGGCCTGACCCCCTGACCCCCAGACCCCATACCACAGACCCCGATCACAGACCCCCGATCCCAGGACCCGCCCGGCCCGGCACCCGAGCTGCCCGGCCGATCCCGCGGGTCCCGGAACGACGCCCGGCGCGTCCGGCCCGATCGTGTCCTGCGCGGTTGGCGACCCGCGACATCCGGCAGGGCCGCGGTCCCGGCCCGCCTGTGCTGCGGGCCACCCGGGGCCGGTCCGATCGCCCAGGGCCGCACGGTCACCGGCGCGACGGTGGGACCGCCGGCCCGTACCGGTGGGGGCCGCCGGCGCGTACCGGTGGCACGAGGAACGGGGCCCACCCGCCCTGGCCTTCCTCGCTTCCCGGTCCCTTCCCGGCCACGAGCCGGGACGCGGACCCGGACCCGCGCCCGCCGGAGGCGTCGTCCAAGTCCGGCACGTCCGCGCCGCTACGCGCGAAGAACCGCCCGCCGATGCGTCCACGGAACCTTCCTCGGGGGCCTTCGGCACTCCGGGGACCCCGCCGACGCCCGCCCGGCGGCCCGCGTTGACATCCTTCCGCCGCCCCAGCATGCTGAGCAAGCGCTTAGGCAAGTGCTGGACTGAACGGTGCCGGGAGGCCAGGGAACATGGCAGAGCCGAGGATCTTCACTTCCCCCGACGAGCTGCGGGCCGCGGTCGGCGAGCAGTTGGGGCACAGCGACTGGCTGGAGATCGACCAGAAGCGGATCGACCTGTTCGCGGAGGCGACGGGCGACCACCAGTGGATCCACGTCGACCCGGAGAAGGCCGCCGCGGGCCCGTTCGGCACCACCATCGCGCACGGCTATCTGACGCTGTCCCTGCTGCCGGTGCTCGTGCCGCAGATCATGGCGGTGCAGGGCGTGACCATGGGCATCAACTACGGCACGAACAAGGTCCGCTTCCCCGCCCCCGTCCCGGTGGGCTCGCGCGTGCGCGGCACGGCGGTGCTCAAGGAGGTCGCGGACGCGGGCGGCGGCGTGCAGGTGACCGCGCTCGTGACGGTGGAGCGGGAAGGACAGGACAAGCCGGTATGCGTGGCGGAGTCGGTGTCGCGCTACCACTTCTGAGGGCCGGCGGCCCGGACGCCGGGACGTCCGGGGCGGGGCGCCCTCGCGTGCCGGGGGCCGCGGGCGGGCGCTACCCCTTGGCCCCCACCATCCGCAGCACGAGGTCGGCGTAGAGCGCGCCGACCTCGTCGGGTGTCCGGCGGCCCGCGGCGTTGAACCAGCGGGCGACGTCGACACAGAGCGAGAGCACCGCGAGCGTGGTGCCCTCGACGTCGTGCACGTCGAACTCCCCGCCCCGGGCGCCGTCCTCGATGAGGTCGCGGATCACGGCGTCGGTCCTGCGGCGCAGCGCCATGATCTCGGCGCGCGCCTCGCCGCCCAGCGCGTCGAGCTCGTACTGCACCACGCGTGCGGTGGTGGTCTGCGCCGCGTGCCAGCGCACGAAGGAGCGGACGGCGTCGGCGAGCCGCTCGGCCGCGCTGCCCGGGCGGTCGGCGGCGGCCCGCAGGATCTCCAGGGCCTTCTCGTGGCCGATCCTGCTGATGCGGTGGAGCAGCTCCTCCTTGGTCCTGTAGTGGATGTAGAGCGCGGCCGGACTCATACCGGCCCGGCCGGCGATGTCGCGGGTGGTCGTCGCGTGGTAGCCGCGCTCGGCGAAGGCGTCGACGGCGGCGATCAGCAGTCGCCGGGCCGCGTCGGGGCCGACCTCCGCCCACGGCCCGCCCTCGTCGCCGGCCGTCCGCTCCACCGCGCCCATCGCAGCCCCTTCCCGTGGCAGGACGCACACGATACCGGAAGGCTGAGCGAGCGCTTAGATGGTCCACGGCCCGGGTGCGGCGGCCCCGGCGGGGGCGCCGGGGCCACGCCCGAGCGGCCCGCCGCCGCCCGCGGGCGGCGCCGTCGTGCTCCTCAGAACGCGGAGACTCCGGTGAGGGCGCGGCCGATCACCAGTTTCTGTATCTGGCTGGTGCCCTCGTACAGGGTCATGACACGGGCGTCGCGGAGCAGTTTGCCGACCGGGTACTCATCGATGTAGCCGTAGCCGCCGAAGACCTGGAGGGCGTTGTTGGCGGCGCGCACGGCCGCCTCCGAGGCGAAGAGCTTGGCCTTGGAGGACTCGGTGGCGAAGGGCTCGCCGCGGTCGATCAGGTCGGCGACACGCCAGGTCAGCAGCCGGGCGGCGTCGACGTCCACCGAGATGTCGCTGATCAGCTCCTGGACGAGCTGGTGCCGGGCGATGACCCCGCCGAACTGCTCGCGCTGGGTGGCGTAGCCGACGGCGGCGTCCAGGGCCGCCTGCGCGATGCCGACACAGCCCGCGGCCACCGACATCCGGCCCTTGGCCAGCGCGGACATGGCGACCGCGAAGCCCCGGCCCTCGGGAGCGAGCATCGCGGACGCGGGCACGCGGACGTCGTCGAGGACGAGTTCGGCGGTGGCCTGGCCGCGCAGGCCGAGCTTGCCGTGGATCGGCCGGCGGGCGAGGCCCGGGCTGTCGGCGGGAACGAGGAACGCCGAGACGCCCTTGTGCCCCGGCGCGTCACCGGTCCGCGCGAACAGCAGCACCACATCGGCCCAGGTGCCGTTGGTGATGAACATCTTGGTGCCGGTGATCCGGTAGTCGCCGCCGTCGCGCACCGCACGCGTGGCGAGGTTCCCCGCGTCGGAGCCGGTGCCCGGCTCGGTGAGGCCGAAGCAGCCGACCAGCGAGCCGGAGGTCAGCCCCGGCAGCCACCGCTGCTTCTGCTCCTCGCTCCCCCACTGCCCGATGCTCTTGGCGACGAGGCCGAGCGAGACGGAGACGATGCCGCGCACCGAGGAGTCCCCGCGCCCCAGCTCCTCCGTGACCAGGCAGTACGAAAGGTGGTCACCGCCCGAGCCGCCGTACGCCTCGTCCAGGGTCAGGCCCAGGAAGCCGACCTCGCCGAGCTTGCCCACCACCGACCTGTCCACGGCCTCGGCGCGGTCCCAGGCGGTGGCGTGCGGAGTGACCTCGCGGGCCACGAAGTCCTTCGCGAGCTGCCTCACGGCATGCTGCTCCTCGCTGAGTTCCAGGTTCACTGCACGGCACTCCTCGGCGCGGGGGGTTTAATTAGCACTGCTAGTTTGTTGTCGGCAGCCCTACTATGTGCCGCATGGCCCGACCGCGCAAGCCCCTCCTGAGCACCGACCGCATCGTCGCCACGGCCCGCGCGCTGGTGGACGCGGAAGGGCTCGCAGCGGTCTCGACCCGCCGGCTGGCCGCCGAACTGGGCGTCAGCGGGCCCTCGCTCTACAACCACTTCCGCACCAAGGACCAGATCCTGGAGGCGGTCGCGGACTCGGTGAGCGCCCAGGTCGACCTGTCGATGTTCGAGGACGGGCGCAACTGGCGGGACGCGCTGCGCGACTGGGCGGTCTCCTACCGCGCCGCCCTCAGCGAGCACCCGCACATCGTCCCGCTGCTGGCCTCGGGGCCCGGCCGCCGCCCGGCCGGCCTCCGGCTCGCGGACGCGGTCTTCGGGGCGATGGTGGACGCGGGCTGGCCGCCCGCGCACGCCACCTCCATCGGTGCCCTGATGCGTTACTTCGTGATGGGCTCCGCCATCGGGTCGTTCGCGCGGGGCTTCGTCGACGACGCCGCCGCGTACGACCCGGCCGACTACCCGCACCTCGGCCAGGCCCATCTGCTCGCCGAGCGCCGGCAGAAGATCGACGAGCGTGCCTTCGAGACCGGCCTCGACGCCCTGCTCGACGGGCTGTCCCTCCAGTACGAGAAGGTGGCGGACGGCGGGCGGCGGTAGCCGGTCCCCGCCGGGGTGCGTCCCCGCCGGCGTGCCCCCTTGCCGGGGTGCGGCGTTGCGGGAGGTGCGTCCCGGTGGCGTCCGTACGGCACGTGCTTGGGCACGGGCCGCCCACGGTGGGCCGGGTGCGGCGGCCGGGTGCGGCTCCCTCCGTCAGGCGCCCCTGCCGTCCGGGGCAGGGTCGGAGTCCGCCGGGCCGGGATCCGCCGGGGCAGGGTGCGCCGCGGCGGGGGGCGTGGGGCCCGGGGGCACCGGGCCGGGGACCGTCGCGGTCCGCCGCAGCGGGGTGGTGTGCCGCGGCGCCGCCATGTGGTGCGGGAAACCGACGCGCAGCACCGCGGCGGCCGCGGCGGCCGCGAGGACCACGGCGGCGGCGAGGGCCAGCGCCTGGTGGTAGCCGTGCCCGAGCAGCGGCGCGACGGCCAGGGGACCGAGGATCTGCCCGACGGAGTACCCGGCGGTCAGCAGGGCGACCGAGCGCTTGAACCGCAGGTGGGCCCCCGTGGCGAGGGCGAGCGTACTGACGCCGATGAACGTCGCGCCGAACAGTGCGGCGGAGAGCAGGGCGGCCGCCACTCCGCCGACCAGGGCGGGCAGCGCGATGCCCGCGGCCTGGATGACGAGTGCCGCAAGGAGCAGGTCGGGGCGGGACCGGCGGCGCCCGAGCCAGGCCCACAGGGCCGAGGACGGCACGGCCGCGAGGCCCACCAGCACCCAGGCTCCGCTGCCGAGCCGCCCCGGGGAACCCTGCTCGATCGCGGCGACCAGGAAGGTGCCGGCGACGATGTAGCCGACTCCCTCCAGCGTGTAGGACACGAACAGGGCGGTGAACCAGCGGTGCGTGCGCGGCGCCCTCGCGCCGGCCGCCGCGCTGCCGGAGTGCGGGCCTGCCGTGCCGGACGCCTCGGGGCGCAGGTGCCACGCGGCGGCGGCGAGGAGGGCGGCGAGTGCGGCCGAAGCCCACCAGGCGGCCCGCCAGTCGGCGGCCGAGCGCAGTGCGAGGACGAGCAGGCCGGACAGCGCGATCCCGGCACCGACTCCACCGAACGCCCAGCCGGGCAGGTGAGCGGGGTGCTCACGCAGGTGGCTGAGGAGGGAGCTGACCGCGATGACGAAGATCAGGGCACTGGCCGCCCCGGCGAGCAGCCGCAGCACGATCCAGACCGCCGTGCTGTGGGTGCCCGGCATCAGGGCCAGGCTGGCGGTCAGTACCAGCAGGCAGACGCGCAGGAGCGCGGAGGAGCGGACCAGCGCGGGGGCCAGCGTGCCCGCGAGCGCGCCGGCGAGATAGCCGACGTAGTTGGCCGTGGCCAGGTTCGCGCCGGCGCCCGCGGACAGTCCCGCCTGGGCGTGCATCAGCGGAAGGATGGGCGTGTAGACGAAGCGGCCGACCCCCATGCCCGCGGCCAGTGCGGCGGCGCCCCGGACGACATGGCCCCAGGGCGAGGGGGCCGGGGTGTCTGCGCGGGCCGAGGGGGCGTGCGGGGGGCGTGCGGTCATGGCGAGTTCCTTGCGGGGGCGTGTCGGGTCGAGAGGTGGCGCGTGCTCGTACCGGTGGGGCGGCGTCCCGTCGGCGGCTCCGGGGCCGCCCGGACCGCCGGTCCGCCGCGAGCGCCGACGGCACCGAGGACGCCGAAGGCGGCAACTGCCCGGCCGCGGGCCACCGGGTCCCGACCGGCGCCAGGGATCCGACCGGCACCGCAGGGCCGCGCACGAGCCGGATCGCGACCGTCCGCGGGCCCACCGGGCCACCGGCCGGCGGGCCACCGCCCGCCGTCCCGTGCCGGCTGCCGGGGCCCCGCGGAGCCGCGGTGCGCTCGCACGACGGCGTGCCGTCCTGCGCTCATCCTCCTCCCGCGACCGGGCGGGACGCCACGACCTGCGCCCTCCCTGCTGATAGGCGCAGCCTCCCACCGGACGTACCATGACGGGCGTGGAGCTGCGCCAACTGCGGTACTTCGTAGCGGTCGCCGAGGAGCTGCACTTCGGCCGGGCCGCACGGCGGCTCCTGATCGCGGGCCCGTCGCTGTCCCAGCAGATCAAGGCGCTCGAAGGCGACCTCGGCGTGCGGCTGTTCGACCGCGACCGCCGCTCGGTGTCCCTCACCTCGGCCGGTTCCGCCCTGCTCCCGCACGCACACGCCCTGCTGGAGGGGGCCGAGGACCTCCAGAACCGCGCCCGCCGGCTGTCCGGCTCTGAGCCGGTACGCCTCGGCTGCGTCAACTGGCTCCCTGCCGACCTGGCCGTCCGCGCCTCCGCGGTGGCCCGGCTCCACGTCGACACGTGGATCGCCCCCTCGCACGTCCAGGCCGCCCGGGTCGCCGACGGCAGCCTGGACCTCGCCGTGTGCTGGGTGCGGTCGAAGGACCTGGAACGGCACGGCCTGCGCGCCCGGCTCATCGGCGCCGACCGGCTGCACGCCCTCGCTCCCGCCGGCGGCACCGGCGACGTGGCCGCCCGGGACACCGCCGTCCTCCTCGACGACGACACCGCCTCCTGGTCGTCCTGGAACGCCTACGCCGAGCAACTGGCCCACGACACGGGGGCCCGTGCGATCCGCGTCTCGGACGGCGGCGTCACCGGCCCCGCGTTCTTCGACCACGTCCGCCGCTGCGGACGTCCGGTCGTCAACTCCCCCAAGGGCCAGACCGCCGCGCTCCCGCCCGACCTGGTCCGACGCCCGGTCGTGGCACCGGAGATCTACTGGACCTGGTCCCTGGTGCGGCGGCGCGGCGAGGTCCGCTCCGCGGTCCTCGCCGTCGTCGACGCCCTCTGCGACGGCGTGGGCGACCTCGGCATCCACGGCCCGGGCGCCTGGCTGCCGGACGGCGACCCCTACCGGCGCTGAAGTGTCACCCGGGCGCCGTCCCGCCGGCCCGCACTCGCCGTCGGACTGAGCGTGCCGGTGAAGCGCACAACAGGAGCACCGGTACATCAGCCACTACCGGGTCCCGCGCCTCGACCGACCCGCCAGGCTCCCTCGATTCGAACTCTTGCCCTAATAACGGTGCCGTGCCAGGCTGCTCGGCGTGGCGACGCCCTCCCTTCCCGCTCAGCTCGTCCGCACCGGGTGCTTCACGCACGGCGTGCCGGGACAGTTCACCCTCACCGAGGACGAGGCGTCGCTGCTGTTCCTGCGCGGCCGCACGGGAGACGATCCGGTGGCCTGCCTGTGGGCACTGGACCTCGACACGGCCACGGAGCGGCTGCTCGCGGATCCCGCCGGACTGACCCCCTCCCCCGCTGCCGGGATCGGGGCCTACGCCACCGACCGGGCCGCCCGGCTGGTCTCCTTCGCACTGGCCGGCGGGCTGTGGACGCTGGACGCCGCGGGCGCGGGCGCCACCCTGCTGCCCGCGAAGGCCCCGGTGAGCGATCCGCGCCCCGATCCCGCCGGTCGGCACCTCGCCTATGCGGGCGCCGGCGCGCTGCGGGTGATCGGGGCCGACGGCACCGGGGACCGCGCGCTCGCTGCGCCCGAAGGGCCCGGCATCGCCTTCGGTACCGGAGAGCACACGGACGCCACCTCCGCGGACGGTCCGCGCGGTTACTGGTGGGCTCCGGACGGCAGCCGCCTGCTGGTGGCCCGCGTGGACACCACGGCCGTACCGCTCTGGCACCTGGCGGACCCGGCGGAACCCGGCCGGCCGCCGAGCGCGCTGCGGTACGCGGCGGCCGGCACCGCCCATGCCGAGGTCTCGCTGTGGATCGCGGGGCTGGACGGGGCGCGCGCCGAGGTGCGCCTGGACCGGAGCGCGTTCGCGTACGTGGTGGGCGCGGGCTGGGACGGCCACGGCCCGTACGCCGTCGTGCAGTCGCGAGACCAGCGCACCGTCCGGTTCCTCGGCATCGACCCGGACAGCGGCCGCACCACCGTCCTGAGCGAGCAGCGCGACGCACGCTGGGTGCACCTGGTCCCGGGGCTGCCGGCGCGCACCGCCGCCGGCGCCCTGCTCGCCCACACCGACGCGGCGGGCACCCGGCGGCTGACGGTGGACGGGGTCCCGGTCACGCCGCACGGGCTCCAACTGCGTGCCGTGCTCGGCACGACCGGCCAGGACGTGCTGTTCACCGCGTCCGAGGACCCGGCCGAGACCCATCTGTGGGTGCTCGGGGCCGGGGGCGGCATCCGGCGGCTGAGCGCGGAGCCCGGCGTGCACACCGGGGTGCGCCGCAGCGGCAGCCTGGTGCACACCGCCCGCGGCGCGGACCGGCCCGGCGGGCGGACGGTGGTACTGCGCGAGGGGCGGCCGGCCGTCCCGGTCGCCTCCCGCGCCGCGCGGCCGGTGCTCGCCCTGCGCACCCGGCACCTCGTCCTCGGGCCGCGCCGCCTGCGGGCGGTGCTCCACCTCCCGTCCTGACACCGCCCGGGCGACGTGCCGCTGCCCGTCCTCGCGGACCCGTACGGCGGTGCCGGCAGCCAGCGGGTCACCGCGGAGCTGGACTGGCGCTGCCTCGTCTCGCAGTGGTTCGCCGAGCAGGGCTTCGCGGTCCTGGTGGCCGACGGACGCGGCACACCGGGCCGCGGCCCCGAGTGGGAGCGGGCCGTGCACGGCGACCTGTACACACCGGCGCTCGACGACCAGGTCAGCGCCCTGCACGAGACCGCCCGCCGGCACCCCGAACTGGACCTGGGCAGGGTCGGCATCCGCGGCTCGTCCTTCGGGGGCTCCCTCGCCGCACTGGCGGTACTGCGCCGCCCGGACGTCTTCCACGCCGCGGTGGCGTCCGCGCCGGTCACCGACCAGCGGCTGTACCACGCCCACTGGCGCGAGCGGTTCCTCGGCCACCCCGACGAGTTCCCCGAGCGCTACGACGCGGCATCGCTGGTGGCCGCGGCCCCGCGGCTGACCCGTCCACTGCTGCTGGTGCACGGCCTCGCCGACCGGAAGGTGCACCCGGCCCACACGGCACGGCTGTCCGGCGCACTGCTGGCCGCGGGTCGTCCGCACGAGGTGCTGTTCCTGCCCGGCGTGGGCCACCGCACGGTGGGCGGCCCGGTCACCGAGCAACTGCTCCACCACCAGGCGCGGTTCCTGCACCGGCACCTGGACGAGCGCCCCGCGGCGCCGGCCGGCGACCCCTCGCCGGCCGGCGACTCTTAAGACGGCGGACGGCGAACGGCGTCTAGAAGACCACCAGCGCACGGCCGCCCTTGCCCGCGAGCATGTTCTCGAAGGCCAGCGGGATGCCGTCGAGGCCGATACGGTCGGTGACGAGGAGGGCGGGGTCGAGCCGGCCGGCCCGGATGTGCTCGGCGATCACCGGCAGGTCGCGGGCCGGGTCGGAGTTGCCGTAGACGCATCCGGAGAGGGTGCGGGACCAGTGGAACAGCTCCAGCGCGTTGAAGGTGACATGCTGGTCCTTGCCGCCGATGCCGACGACCGTGGTCCTGCCGCCGCGCCGGGTGGACTCCCAGGCGCTGCGGATGGTGGCGGCACGCCCCACGCACTCCACGGCGACGTCGGCGCCATGGCCGCCGGTGAGCCCGCGGACGTCCCTGGGCGTGCTGTCGGAGGCGACCACGAACGCGGTGGCACCGGCCGCCAGGGCCAGCTCCTCCTTCGCCGGTGAGACGTCCACCGCGATGATCGTCCCCGCCCCCGCCGCCCGGGCCGCCTGGAGCGTCGCGAGCCCCACTCCGCCGGCCCCGAGGACCACCACCGACTCGCCCGCCCGTACCCGGGCGCAGTGGTGCACCGCGCCGTAGCCGGTGAGCACCGCGCAGCCGAGCAGTGCGGCGTCGGTCAGCGGCACGCCGTGCGGTGCGGGCAGCACGCAGCCGGCCGCGACGACGGTCTCCTCGGCGAAGGCGGCGACGTTCAGGCCCGGGTACAGCTCGCTGCCGTCGGCGCGGTGCGCGTGGACGCGGCGGGCGCCGGTGAGCGCGCTCTCGCAGAGCCACACCTCGCCGAGCGAGCAGGCGTGGCAGACGCCGCAGGACGGGGCCCAGTTGAGGATCACGTCGTCGCCGGGGCCGACATGGCCGACACCGTCCCCGACGGAGACGACGGTGCCCGCGCCCTCGTGCCCGAGCACGGCGGGCACCGGCACCCGCATGGTGCCGTTGGCCAGCGACAGGTCGGAGTGGCAGACCCCGGCCGCGGCGAGGCGCACCCGCACCTGGCCGGGGCCGGGTTCGGGCAGGTCTATCTCGGCCGTCTCCAACGGAGAGCCGACGGCTGGCAGGACAGCGGCGCGGACCACGATCACATACTCCTGGGGTGGGTGCTCGGAACTGGCGGGACCTGGTCGGGAGGGCATCGGCGGGCCCCGTGCGCCCCCGGCGCGCGGCCCGCCCCTGGGAGCCCTTGGCCGCGCGGGGGCGCGGGCACCGCAGCGCGGGCGAGAGCCGCCGCCGCGGGTGCCGGTCCGACGGGCGCCCGCGCGCCAGGCGGAGGCGGCCGCCTCCGTGTCGGCCCGGGCCCGTGCCCCGCCTCGGGGAGGCGCCGGACGGCCCGGCGGCGCGCGGGCGGCCGAGAGCCGCCGCCCCTCACCTCGGTCCCGTCTGCGTCGCCGGCGGCTGAGCGGCCGCCAGGTGCACGCGTACTCCGTTGAGCACCGCGGTTCCGGAGAGCGGGTCGAGGAGCGTGCCGTCCAGGAGCTGGTTGACGTTGGCGCCGGGGTCCTCGGCTGCGACGGACATCCGGGTGCCGGGGCGGTCGTGGCCCCAGCCGTGCGGCAGGCTCACCACGCCCCGGCGCACGGTGTCGGTGATCTCGGCGGGCGCGGTGATCTGCCCCCCGGCGCCCGTGATCCGCACCGGACCGCCGTCCGTGAGCCCGATCCTGGCAGCGTCCTCGGGATGGACCTGGAGGGTGCAGCGGTTGGAACCGCCGGTGAGGGGGCGGACGTTGTGCATCCAACTGTTGTTGGAGCGCAGGTGGCGGCGGCCCACGAGCAGCACGGTGCCGGGTTCCCCGCTGCCGTCGCCCGGTCCGCCGCCCGGTGCGTCGGCGAGTGCGTCCTTCAGCCGCGGCAGGTCCCGGGCGACGGGCTCGGGGAAGAGCTCGACGCGGCCGCTGCGGGTCCTGAGGATGCCGGGCAGCCGGGGCCGCAGGGGGCCGAGGTCGATGCCGTGCGGACGGGCGAGCAGCCGCTCAAGGCTCAGCCCTTCGGCGTCGGCACCGAAGCCGTCCCCGTACGGGCCGAGGCGCAGCATCATGTCGAGCCGCCGCTCGGGGCCGCCCGCTCCGGTCAGCCGGGCCGCGAGCGCCGCCGGGTCCTGGCCGTGCACCGGGGACGCGGGGTCCGCGACGGCCTTGGCGAGGGTCTGCTGGATCACCAGCTCGTCGACGGCGCCGGGATCGGAGCCGTGCATACCCGCCACCGCGGCCACCAGCCTGGCGTGGATCTCCGTCTCCGCCATCCGGCCCTCGTCGAGCGGGAGTGCGGCCGGCGTGTAACGGGCCTGGTTGCGCACCGCGAAGATGTTGAAGGCGAAGTCGTAGTGCGCGCTCTGCGCGGGCGGCGGCGGGGGCAGGACGACGTCGGCGTGCCGGGTGGTCTCGTTCAGGTACGGATCCACGGCGACCATGAAGTCAAGGGACCCCAGGGCCTTTTCGAGGCGCGCGCCGTCGGGCGCGGAGAGCACGGGGTTGGCGGCGATGGCGATCAGGGCCCGCAGCGGTCGGTCCGCGGGGCTGTCGGGGCCGCCTCCTCCCGGGGTGTCGATCTCCTCGGCGAGTGCGGCCAGGGGCAGCTCGCCCTTGGCCTCCGGGTGGCCGCTCACCCTGCTGCGCCAGCGGCCGAGCGCGAAGCCCCTGCCGGGGCCGGGCCGCCTGGGGGCGCGGTCGGTGGCGGACAGCGGGAAGAGCGCGCCGCCGACCCGGTCGAGGTTGCCGGTGAGCACGTTCAGCACGTCCACCAGCCAACTGGTGAGGGTGCCGAAGGCGACGGTGTTGCTGCCGATCCGGCCGTAGACGGCCGCGGTCGGCGCGGCGGCGAGGTCCCTGGCCAGCGCCCGGATGGTGTCGGCGGGTACGTCGCAGGCGGTGGCGACGGCGTCCGGCGTGATGTCGGCCAGCGCCTCCCGCAGGGCGTCGAGGCCGTCCAGGTGCTCGGCGAGCGCACCGGTGCGGACCAGGTCCTCGGCGAACAGGACCTGGACCATCGCGGCGAGCAGCAGGCCGTCCGTGCCGGGCCTGATCGCCACGTGCCGGTCGGCGAGGCGGGCGGTACGGGTGCGCCGGGGGTCGATCACCGTGAGGGTGCCGCCGCGGGCGCGCAGCGCCTTCAGCCGGCCCGGGAAGTCGGGTGCCGTGCACAGGCTGCCGTTGGACTCGACCGGGTTGGCGCCGATCAGCAGCAGGTGGTCGGTGCGGTCGAGGTCGGGCACCGGGATCGCGAAGGGGTCGCCGAACAGCAGTCCGCTGGAGACGTGCTTCGGCATCTGGTCGAGCGTGCTGGCCGTGAACAGGCTCCGGGTGCCGAGCGCGCCCAGCAGCACCGGCGGGTACAGCGCACCGGCCATGGTGTGCACGTTGGGATTGCCGAGGACGACGCCGACGCTGTGCGGGCCGTGGGCCGCGACGACGGGGGCGAGCCCGGCGGCCACCGCGTCGAACGCCTCCTCCCAGCCCGCCTCGCGGAGTTCGCCGTCCTTGCGCACCAGGGGCGCCCGGAGCCGGTCGGGGTCGGAGTCGAGTGCGGGGAAGGCCGCCCCCTTGGGGCAGATGAACCCCCGGCTGAACACGTCGTCGCGGTCGCCGCGCGCGCCGGTCACGCGGCCCTCCTCGATGGTGAGGGCCAGCCCGCAGGTGGCCTCGCACAGCGGGCAGATGCGCAGGGCGGTACGCGTCTTCGCCGGGGCCGGGGCGGATGCCGGGACGTGGTGGGCTACGGGCGTTGCGGGCATGGCTCTCCCCTGATCGGCGCACGGCTGCGAGACGCACGAGCGCCCCGAGCCTACCGACCGGTAGGAACGAACGGCAGCCCCGCCGCCGGGAGTTACGGACAGCGTCCGACCCGGTACGGGCGGTGGCGCCGTACGGCCGGGGCGACGTACGGCCTGGGGCACCGTAGGGGCGGGGGCGGGCCGGATGTGCCGGGCGCGTGCGGCTCAGTCCAGGACGCCCGCCAGATAGGCGCGCAGCAGCAGCCGGGTCTCCTCGATGATCTCCGGGTCGCCGTCCGCGTCCATCCGGAAGGCCAGCCGGACGAGGGCGTCGGCGGACTCCACGGCCACCAGCACGGCACGGCGCAGCGAGGCGTCCGGCAGGAGGCCGAGGTGCGGGCGGAGCAGTTCGGTGAGCCGGCCCGCCACCCGGAGGTTGGGGTCGGCGCCGGGCGAGCCCAGGGGGATCTGGTTGCCGAAGTCGACCAGGGTGAAGCCGGGCGCGGTGCGCTTCATGGCGAGGTACTCGTCGAGCACGGCGTCCATGGCGCCCGGCCAGTCACCCCGCCCGATCCCGGTGAGCCGCCGGGTGACGCGCTCGGCGTAGCGCTCCAGGTTCCGGGCGGCGAGCGCGTCGGCCATCGCGCGCTTGTTGCCGAAGAACCGGTAGACGGTCCCGATGGCGACCTCGGCGCGCTGCGCCACCGCCCGGGTGCTCAGGCGGTCGTAGCCCACCTCGTCGAGCAGTTCGGCGCAGGCGTCGAGGATCCTGCCGAGGCGCTCCACGCTGCGCCGCTGGAGAGGTGCGCGGCGCAGCGTGCCGTGTTCTCCGGGCCCCCTGGGCCGTCTCGGCTCCCCGGGTTCTCGCGGTTCTCCGGACGCACCGGGTGCCCTCCGTGCTCCCGGTGCTCCGGATCCGGGAGGCGCGCTGCTCACCGCGCACACCTCCGGCCGCGGGCCGTCGGCAGGAACCGGGCGGGCGGTGCCGGGCGGAACCGGGGCGGCGGGGACATGGAGGGGAGCGTAGACCCAGCCGCGCCGTCTTGCGCGGGAGATTCTCCAATCCTACGGTGAAGCATAGGATTCATGAGTGGCCTTCCGCGCGGGACCCGGTGGAAACCCCCTGGCGGGAGCCCCCGGTGGAAACCCCGGCGTGCATCCGGGAGGGCCCTCACAGGGAAAGGGAATGCGGCGCGCCGGGCCGGAAAGACCGCCGAGGACGACGCGCCGAGCCGGGCAGAGGAGCGGACATGCACGGGGACGACGCGCACAAGACGGCCGAGGGGCTGACCTACCTCTCCGGATTCGGCAACCAGCACAGCTCGGAGGCGGTGCCCGGGGCCCTGCCGCAGGGCCGCAACTCCCCGCAGCGCGCCCCGGCGGGGCTCTACGCGGAACAACTGAGCGGCACCGCGTTCACCGAGCCGCGCGCCCAGAACCGCCGCTCGTGGCTCTACCGCATCCGCCCCTCGGCCGCCCACCCGCGGTTCACCCGCACCGGCAACGGCGCGATCCGCACGGGCCCGTTCACGGAATCGGTGCCCGACCCCAACCGGCTGCGCTGGGACCCGCTCCCCGAGCCGCCGGCCGGCACGGACTTCCTCGCCGGCCTGTGGACCCTCGGCGGCAACGGCGACGCCACGCAGCGCACCGGTATGGCGGTGCACCTCTACCACGCCGACACCTCGATGACGGACCGCGTGTTCGGCGACGCCGACGGCGAGCTGCTGATCGTGCCCGAGCGGGGTGCGCTGCTGCTGCACACCGAGTTCGGGAGGCTGTACGCGGGTCCCGGCGAGGTCGCGCTGATTCCGCGCGGGGTGCGGTTCAGGGTCGAGCTGCCGCAGGCGGCCGACGGGCGGCCCGGTGCGGCCCGCGGCTACGTCTGCGAGAACTACGGCCGCCCCTTCGAGTTGCCCGAGCTCGGCCCGATCGGCGCGAACGGCCTGGCCAACGCCCGGGACTTCAGGGCCCCGGTCGCCGCCTTCGAGGACACCGACCGGCCGGTGCGGGTGATCAGCAAGTTCTGCGGCAACCTGTGGGAGGCCGTGTACGACCACTCGCCCCTGGACGTCGTCGCCTGGCACGGCAACCATCTGCCGTACGTCTACGACCTGCGCTGTTTCAATGTCATCGGAACGATCAGCTACGACCACCCGGACCCGTCGATCTTCACGGTGCTCACCTCGCCGTCCGACACGCCGGGGCTCGCGGGCGTCGACTTCGTCGTGTTCGCACCACGCTGGCTGGTGGGCGAGGACACCTTCCGGCCGCCGTACTTCCACCGCAACGTGATGAGCGAGTACATGGGCCTGATCGAGGGCGCCTACGACGCGAAGACCGGGGGCGGCTTCGTCCCTGGCGGCGGCTCGCTGCACAACATGATGTCGGCGCACGGCCCGGACCGCGAGACGTTCGAGCGGGCGAGCGCCACCGAACTCGCCCCGCAGAAGATCGAGGACGGCCTGGCCTTCATGTTCGAGACGCGCTGGCCGCTGGTCCTCACCGCCCAGGCGGCCGGGGCGGGGCATCTGCAGCGCGACTACGACGACGTGTGGCAGGGTCTGGAGCGCCACTTCAGGAACGGATGAGCCACCGCGGTGGAAGAGCCGCGGCGGGTCCCGCCGCCACGGCGCGCCCCGGCCGGACGGCTCGGCCGGGCCGTCCGGCGCAGGAACGGATGGAGCTGCCGTGACCGCCTTCACCCCGGACCCGGTCGCCTTGAACCGCAAGCTGCCGCTGTGGTACCAGGTGTCGCAGTCGCTGCGGGCCTCGATACTCGGCCGCGCTCCGGACGCACCGCTCAGGCTGCCCACCGAGGAACGGCTCGCCGGGCACTACGGGGTCAGCGTGCTCACCGTGCGGCAGGCCCTCAAGGAACTGGAGGAGGAGGGCCTGATCAGCCGGCACCGCAGGCGGGGCACCTTCATCGAGCCCGAAGCGCTGGTGCCCACCACCGATCTGCGGCACTGGGGCAGGGGCGCGCCGGTGCGGCTGCTCGGCTCGGTCGACGCGATCGTGGCCCAGCAGTCCGGCATGGTGTCCCGGCTGCTCGCGCACGGCCCCGGCCCGGTGCCCGCCGCGTACGCCCACCACTTCCCGGGCCTCTCCGAGGTGGCGACCTACCACCGGCTGCGCAGCGACGAGCGGACCGGCGAGCCCACCAACCACGCCCGCAACTACGTCCGTCCCGACGCCGCCCGCGGCATCGACCCCGCGGACCTGGAGCGGCAGCCGATGACCAAGGTGCTGCGTGACGGGGCGGGGGTGCGCATCGGGCGGATCACCGACACCGTGGAGGCTCGCCTGGCCGACCCGGAGACGGCACGGCTGCTGAACGTCCCGCTGCTCAGCCCGATCCTGCACTACACCGGCGTCACGCACGACGACGAGGGCCGGGTGCTGGACGTTGCGGTGATCCACTACCGGGGCGACCGGTTCTCGTTCACCGTCACCCTGGACGCGCGCTGAACGCGCCGCCGCGCCGTGCGACCGGCACCGCGCGCCGCCGTGCCCCGTCGTACCATGCCGGGCGTGACCCACGACGACGCGCCGCTGCTCGCGGATCTCCTGCCGTGGTCCGTCGCACCGCTGCGGCTGGGGCGCAGTTGGCCGCTGGCACCGGACGCGGCGTCCCTGAAGGCGCGGTGGGCGGCGCTCGTCAGCGCGGCGGAAGAGGAGCGCGCGGCGCTGTTCGTGCCGAGCCGGGCGCGTACGGTGCACTCCGCGCTGGCCCAGCTTCCGGGGCAGCGCACCGGTACCGGCCGGCTGTCCCGTGAGAGCGGCCCCTGCCCCGAGCCCGTACGGGTGCTGCACGGCCCCTTCGACGAACAGTGGCTGATACCCGACCACCGGCTGATCGACGCGGCACGGCCAGAGCTGTGGCGGGTCGCGGACGGGCACCAGCTCTTCGCCGTCGAACAGGGCCGGGTGCCCGGCGCGGACGGCCCCGCCGTGCTGGCCACCGCGCTGCTCCCGGACGGCCGCTCCCCGGCCGGCCGGCCCGGGCGGATCCGGCCGCTGTACCGCAGGCCCGGCGGGCGTGAGCCCAATCTGGCGCCGGGGCTGCTCGGCCATCTCGCCGCCCGGCTCGGGCGCCGCCCGGCACCTGAGGACGTGCTCGCCTGGGTCCTGGCCACCGCCCGTTCGGGCACCGCGGGACACCCCGTACCGCTCACCGCGGATCCGGACGCCTGGGCGCACGGCACCGCGCTCGGGCACCGGATGCTGCGCCTGATGGCGCGGCGCGGCACCGAACGGCCCAAGCTGCCCGGCGGCCGCCGCCCCTACGTCCGCGCTCCGCTGCCGCCGCGGCCCGCCGAACTGCGGTACGACCCCGACGAGGAGGCCCTGGAGCTGGACGAGGGTCGGATCGCGCCCGTCTCGCCGGCCGCGTGGGACTTCCGGGTGAGCGGGGTGCGGGTGCTGGAGCTGTGGCTGACCCGACGGATCCACCGGCCGCAGCCGGGCCCGCTGGAGGCGATCGGCCCCGCGGCCTGGCCGCAGTCCTGGACGTCCGAGCTGCTGGAGCTGATCACCGTGCTGACCCTGCTGGCCCGGCTCGGCGAGGAGCTGACGGCCTTCGCGGCGTTGCCGCGGGCGCCGCTCGGTGCCGCGGAGCTGCACGCCGCGGGGGTCCTTCCGGTGCCGGAACAGGCCCGTCGTCCGGCGTCGGTGCTCGACCACCCCGAGGAGGGCCCCGAGGGGCAGTTCGCCCTGATCTAGGGCGGTGGGGCCCAGGGCGGGGCATACGGGGCGGGGGCGGTTCGCCCTGATCCGGTGCCGTCCGCTCCTGGCTCCGTTCCTGGCTCCGTGCCGGTGCGGCGCACTGGTGCGCGGGAGGGCGCCGGGCGCGCGGGCCCGGGCGCGCGCAATCGGCGGGTGCGCCCTGGTGGTGGAGGGGTGACGGGGCTCTCGGGTGGGAGGGGGCGCCCGGAGGGCATCAGGTGGCACGCAGGCGCCCGGGCATGCGGGGAGCGCCAGGGGTGGACTGCACTCGGCGGGGCACCGTCGGCGGGCACGGCGGTGTGTGACGGGGCGCGCGGGCGAGGGCGCACGGTCAGGGCGACCGAGGGGTCGGCGGCGGACGGCCGGTGCCGGCGGGCGGGCACCGGCTGGTACCGCCGACCGGTCAGCGGCCGCCGAAGAGGGAGCGGCGCAGTCGCCTCAGGGGCGCGAAGAGCGAGACCCGCTTGACCCGGGCACGGCGGTCGTACGCGGCGTCGTGCGTGATGATCTCACGCATCAGGGACGTCGCCTCGGCCGTCTGGTGCGGCGAGACCGCGGGGCCGCCCAGCACCGCGAGGTGGCGGTCGAGCCGCGAGCTGGTCGCGCTGCTCCCGCACTTCACCGCGGGTACGCGCGCCCTGCTGGGCACCGTTATCTGTTCCATGTCACTCCCCACCGTCTCGTCGCCCACCGTCACTCGTGCACCGTACTGTCGCCCGCTCGTACGAGGCACCCGGCCCGGGCAGGTTAAACCCTATCGCCCCGTGAGGACACTCGTGTATCCCGGTCACACGATTCACCTGGTTCCCAAGGGTGTTGACTTTCGTTCGCATATCCCGTTCACGGCAGCGAAGACCTCTTCCTCTCCTGGGTAGGGACCGGGCCGGCGCGGCGTTCCGTCCTCAGACCGCGGAGGTCAGCACCGGCAGGTATCCGCCGGACTGCCCCCGGGCGGTGGGATGGTAGGACTGACCGGCGTCCAGCCAGTCGACGCTGTGCAGCCACTCGTTGCCCGAGCAGATCTCATGGCCGGTGAAGGCCGTGGTGACGTCGCCGAACGTGAAGCCGTGACCGGCCGCCCGCTCGGCCGTGACACCGTTCAGACGGTCGGCGGCCTTGTTGATCGCCGTCCGCTCCGTCTCGGAGAGCTCTGAGGCGCAGTCCCCGCCGAGCCGGTAGAGGCGCGGATAGCCGAGGACGACCACGTGCGCCGCGGGCGCCCTGGCGGCGATGGCCGCGTAGACCTCGTCCAGTCTGCCGGGCAGGGTCGAGCCGATGTAGGCGTCCGCCTCGTCGAGCCGCGCCAGGCAGGAGCTCTCCGGCTGGAGCACACAGGTCGTCATGACGTCGGCGAAGCCCGCGTCGTTCCCGCCGACGGTGATGCTGACGAGCCCGGTGCCGGGGCCGAGCGGGCCCAGTTGTCCGGCCACCACGTCATCCGTGCGGGCACCGGAGCAGGCGGTGAAGTCGAAGGAGGAGGGCGAGTGGGCCGAGGCCCACAGCCGCGGGTAGGCGACCGTGCTGCGCAGGCAGTCACCGCTCGCGCCGTCGTAGCCGCCCGCCCCCACGCCGGACGAGTACGAGTCGCCGAGGGCCACGTATCCGCCGGGTGCCACCGCGGTCGCGTCGGCCGCCGGCGCTCCGGTGAGGGTGAAGGCGAGGGCGAGGGCACAGAACAGCGAGGACGTACGGGCCGTGGCGCGGGTGTACCTCATCGGTCCTCCTGTTGGGGGACGGCTGTGCCGCAACTCGCGGCACACGGACCGCGGATGGCCCGCGAGTACATGTCAATCCTTTCCCCGCCGTGTGTCGGACCTATCCTCCGCACGCCGCCGACTCCCCCGAATCGGCGACTCCGTCGCGGCCGGCTGCCACACGGCGGCGAGCCGGGCCGGCACCGCGGCGCCGGCGGGCCGGGCCGGCGGGCGCCCGACGGAGCCGTGCGCCCCGGCCACTGGAGAAAGGCCCGCGAAAGGGTGACGGAGGGAACGACAGCGACATCAGGAAGGAATCAGCGTTTCACGGACGCACCTCGGAAACCCGGATGCACGGGACTCAGGTGTGGCGGATCATGGCGGCATGCCCCCGAACCCACACGACGCCCTGCCGATCCGGCTCACGGTCGACGACAGCGACTCCCCCACGGACGTCGTCGACGCGCTGTTCCTCGGCCGCTTCACCACGGGCGAGCAGCCGTACGCGCACGGCGTGAACATAGACCGCGTGCGCGCGGGCGCCACCCTGATCCCGCCGGACGGCACCGTGCTGCGCGCCTCCCGGGACGACGACCGCAGCGCCACGCTCGTCGCGGGCGACGGCTGGACCCTCCTCGTCTCGCGCTGGAACCGCGGCGCCGACGTGACCGTGACCGCGACCGCTCCCGAACTCGCCGAGCGCATCCTGAAGCAGGCCACGGACGGCGCGCAGGACGAGCCCGAGCCCCAGCCGGAGAACGTCACCATGGGGTTCTGGTACGTCTCGCCGCGGCGCGGCCCGCACCGCACCACCCGTCAGATCTCGGCGGGCACCTGGGAGGAGGTGCGGCAGAACTACACGGCGCCGGTCGCCGCGGCGATGGACGACCTGATGAAGACCACGCCCGAGGACATCGCGGGGCGCCTGCTGCTGCTGCACGGGCCGCCGGGCACCGGCAAGACCTCGGCGCTGCGCACGCTCGCGCGCTCCTGGCGCGACTGGTGCCAGGTGGACTGCGTGCTCGACCCGGAGCGGCTGTTCTCCGACGTCGGCTATCTGATGGACATCGCCATCGGCGAGGACGACGGCACGGCCAAGGGGCGCTGGCGGCTGCTGCTCCTGGAGGACTGCGACGAACTGATCCGCGGCGAGGCGAAGCACACGGCCGGACAGGCGCTGTCCCGCCTGCTGAACCTGACGGACGGTCTGCTCGGCCAGGGCCGCAACGTCCTCGTGGGCGTCACCACCAACGAGGACCTGGAGCGCCTGCATCCGGCGGTGGTGCGGCCCGGGCGCTGTCTCGCCCGTATCGAGGTGGGCCCCCTCACCCGGGCGGAGTCGGTGGCCTGGCTCGGCACGGAGGACGGCGTCGGCCGCGAGGGCGCCACCCTCGCCGAGCTGTACGCCCTGCGCCGCGGCACGGTGCCGCCCTCGGTCCCCGACCCCCGCGGCGGCACGGAGGCGGGCCTGTACCTGTAGGACCGCGGAGCGCCCACCGGCCGGTCGCCCCACGGCTTCGGCGGCGAACCGCGGGCCCGCGCGCCGCCGCATGCGCCCCCACGGCGGGAGAGCGCCGGACGGGGCTACCCCCCGCCATAGGAGGCACGCAGTGCATCGCGGACCAGGGCCAGCGCGTCGGCCTCGGCGAGCCCGAGCCGCCGCGCCCGTTCCGCGTACGACAGGGCCGCCGCCGCCCCCTCCTTCTGCGCCGCGCCACCGGCCGCCGCCACGAACGTCCCGTGCCGGCCGTGTGTCTCGATCACGCCGTCCGCCTCCAGGACGCGGTACGCCTTGGCCACGGTGTTCGCGGCGAGTCCCAGCGACTCGGCGAGCCCCCGGACCGTGGGCAGCTTGTAGCCCACGGGCAGCGCCCCGGAGCGGGCCTGCTCGGAGATCTGGGCGCGCAGTTGCTCGTACGGGGGCGCCCCGCCGTCCTCGATGCCGATCCTCAGTGTCACGGGGCGATTGTCCCGCACCGCGGAAAATAAGGAGGCACCCAGGCCCGCCGCACGCGTACCGTGCCGCTCCATGACTGTCATCGTCCGGGCCGTGCGGCCCGAGCACCGTTCGGACACCGAGGCCTTCGTCAGGGTCAGGCACGCGGCGATACCGCACATCATCTTCACTCCCGAGTCCGTCGCGTACGACGTGCTGCACGCCCACCCGGGCGCCCACTTCAAGGCACTGACGGCCGAGGTGGACGGCGAGGTCATCGGTTCGGCCACGGTCGGGGTCGCCTGGGACAGCCCGGAGCCGGGCATCGGAAACGCCAACGTCTACGTCCACCCGGACCAGCGGGGCCGCGGCGCGGGCTCCGCCCTGCTGCGGATGGCCGAGGAGCACCTGGCGGCCCGCGGCGTCGACACGCTCTACACCTGGGTGCTCGACGAGCCGGCCAACCGGGCGTTCGCGGAGCGGCGCGGCTACCGGGCCCGCCGCGCGTCGCGCTTCCTGAGCCTGGACCTCGGCGGCGGCGACCTGCCCCCGCGGGGGCCTCTCCCGCCCGGTGTGGAGCTGCGCCCGGGCACGGACTTCGGTGCCGACCCGCGCCCGGTCTTCGATCTGGACGCCGAGACGATCCTCGACGAGCCCAGTGACGTCGACATGCAGTTCACGCAGTACGAGCAGTGGCTCGCGGACACCTGGCGCCATCCCCTGAGCAGTCCCGAACTGACCACGGTCGCCGTGGTGGACGGCCGGCCCGCGGCCTTCACCCTGGGCCGCAGGGACGGCGCGCGCTACGGCACCATGATGACGGGCACCGCCCGCGATTTCCGCGGTCGCGGCCTCGCGAAGCTCTGCAAGAACGACGCCCTGCACCGCGCCCGGGCCGCCGGCTGCACCCAGGCGCTCACCGGCAACGACGCGGACAACGGCCCCATGCTGGCCGTCAACAAGTGGTGCGGCTACCGGATCGCGGCCACGGAGGTCAGGTACGTCCGCGAACTGCGCTGATCCCCGGGCCCGGGCCCGGGCCCCGGTCGCCCGCCGACCGCACCCGCCACGCCCGCCACGCCGTGAAGCAGCCGCACCAACCCGAGCGTCATCGGCAGCCGTCAGCCAGATCTGGCCACCTGGGTGAGTCTCGGTCAAAAAAGCCCCTGCCCGCACCTCCTCGGCACGGTCGGCACCCATGGATCCCCTGCGTCTGCCCAGCGTCGGACCCCCCTGGTCACACGGGAGTCGTCCAGGATGTGAGACGCGCCGTGAAACGTGATAGTCGCCACTGACAAAGCAGAGGCGATGAGGAAGCCTCCGTCCACGGGTCTACCTCCGTACGAACGCGGAACCCGGTAGACGCAAGGAGGCCGTCATGCGCCGTGTGAACCTACGCAAGACGCCCATCAGGCCGGGCGCACGCCGAACGAACGACGAAGCCGACGAGCCTGGCCAGGAACGCCCCGAGGTCCGCAGGGACATCCTCAGGACCTGGTGGCCCGACTCCGAGGTGCCGGGCGGTCCCGTGCGCGGCACCGGACACCGCTAGCAGACGGCCCGCCGCGGCACGCACCGCCCGCGGCGGGCCGCCGCGGGCCGGAGAGGCGCCCGGTTGCACCCGGGGGCGTGCGACCGCCCTTCCGATCAGGTGCCCGCGAGCCGCTTGCGGTAGTACACGCGGTCGTACGTCCCGTCGTCGCGCCGCTCCACCTGCTCGTAGCCGTAGCGCGGGTAGAACCGGCGGTTCTCCCACATCTTCGCGTGCGTGTAGAGCCTGATCTCACAACGGCCGAGGCCCCGGGCGTACGCCTCCACGAAGGCGAGCAGCCGGCGGCCGACGCCCCGGCCGTGTGCGTCCGGACGGACCGCGACGCTCTCCAGCAGGACGTGGTCCTCGAACGGGACGACGACCACGAGCCCCACGACCGGCTCACCGGTGACGAACACCCGCCCCGCGGCCACGTCCGCCGCGTGGTCGGCACGCATCGGGCCCGGCAGCAGTCCGATGCGTGGCACGTACGGGCGGTAGGCGGCCTCGGTGACGTCCCGCACGGCGCTCACGTCGTCGGGCGTGGCCCTGCGGATCTCGTCGGACTCGGTCATGACTGCACCGTACGGCCGCGGCGGGGCCGGCACGGCGGCGGGGCACGGCGGGGCCCGCCCTCCCGCGCCGACCGGGCCGACCGGGCCGACCGGGCCGACGGAAGGGATGCCACCCGGCGGCCGGGCCTCACGGCATCCGGCCGCCGGGGACGCTGTGCCACCGGCCCGCACCGCGCTCCCGCAGGTGCGCGGCGTCAGCCGCCCGGTCGGCAGCCGGGCGAGGAGCCGCCGGCGGTGGTCGGCGGGGGTGCCGCGAGCCCCCGCGCCCACCCCGAAGCGGCGCGCGGGGGACGCGGACCCTGTGCCGCCACCGGTCGGCTCATCGGCGAGGTGGCCCACATGTTGCCCGTGCGTTAACAAGCTGTCTCCCTTCCGCAAGCAAGGAACGTTGTGGTCGTTGTGGTCGCGCCCTAGCCTGGCGGCGATGACGAAAGTGCTGGTCGTGGACGACGACTTCATGGTCGCCAAGCTGCACGGCCGGTATGTGTCCGCCGTGGCCGGCTGCACGGTGGTCGGGGTGGCGCACAGCGGCGCGCAGGCGCTGCGCGCGGTGGAGCGGCTCCGGCCCGATCTGCTGCTGCTCGATGTGTACCTGCCCGACATGGACGGCATCCAGGTGCTGCGCGAACTGCGCGCGGCCGAGGAGCGCGACCCGTCGCGGCCGCCCGTGGACGCGCTGTTCATCACCGCGGCACGGGACGCGGGGATGGTGCGGGCGGCGGCGCGCGCGGGGGCGCTGCACTACCTGATCAAGCCGTTCAACCAGGCCGCGCTCCAGGAGCAGTTGCGGCACGTGGCCGCGCTGCGGGCCCGCCTCGAAGGGCTCCGAGAGGCGCGCCAGGAGGACGTGGACCAGATCTTCGGCCCGCGCCCACCCGGCTCGCAGGGCCTGCCGAAGGGCCTCGCCGCCCACACCGCCGGCCTGGTGGAGCGCACGCTGCGCAACCATCCCGCGGGCCTGTCCGCATCGGAGTGCGCCGAGCACGGCGCGCTGTCGCGGGTCAGCGCCCGGCGGTACCTGGAGTACTTCACGGACACCGGGCGGGCCGAGGTCACCCTCCGCTACGGCGGCACGGGCCGCCCGGAGCGACGGTACCGCTGGGTGGGCTGAGCCGGCACCGCCCGACGCCCGTCCGGCGTCCGCGGACCTCAGCCGGCCCGATCAGCAGGTGGTCGGCACGGCATGGGCGGGATCGAGCGCGTTGGCGACCTCGTGCGCGGCGACGAGGTCGACCGTACCGATCGCCACGTGCTCCGACGGATCGGCCGCGCACAGGTCCTGGAGCACCACGTTGTGGACGTCGGGCCCGGTCAGGAACTGGGAGCGGTAGGGCGTGACGACCTCGTCGTAGCGGGTGGCGATGACGGTGTAGTGGACGCCCGGCACGGTGTCGCCGCCCGCGTTGAGCCGGTTGAGGAAGTCGGAGCCGGCCATCTGGTCGGCCACCCCGGGCGTGGCCGTGTTCAGCAGGTCCCCGGCACCGGGGAAGTACGGCAGCAGTGCGGCGAGTCCGGAGAGCGTGGTGCCGTGGTTGCTGGGTGCGATGCCGACGAGAGCGTTCACCTTCTGCGCTCCGCCGAGGAACTTGAGGTAGTAGCGGGGCATCATGCCGCCCTGCGAGTGGCCGACGACATCGGCCTTGGCCGCGCCGGTCGCGGCGAGCACCTTGTCGACGAAGGCGGCGAGTTGCCCTGCCGAGCCGTCGACGGGGCCGAGACCGCCCAGGGCCGGTACACCGGGCAGCCTGCCGTAGTCGAACGAGTAGACGCAGTAGCCGCGGCCGGCCAGGTAGGGGGCGAGGACGAGCCAGTTGTCGACGGAGTTCGCGAAGGTGCCGTGCACCAGGACGACGGGCCTCGGGTGGGCGGCGGACGGCTTGCACGAGTAGTCGTTCCAGCCGCCGGCGGCTGCACCCGCGGCGGGTGCGGCCGCGGCGGGCTGTGCGGTGAGCGGGGCCAGGGGGGTGAACGCGGCGAGTGCGGCGGCCGGCAGCAGTGCCGCGGCCAGCGGCCGGAACAGCCTTTTCCAGGGCAGCATCGTGCGATCTCCTTGCGGCTCAGAGGGAGGTGCGTGGGGGGTGCCCTGTGATCCGGACCACGGGAGTAGCGACGCTTCAGTCAACTTACGCGCGAGTAGCAAAGGAACGGAAGTTACGCGTCAGTAAAAAATGTCGAGCTGCCGTCAGGAGTGGTACGGGAGCCGTACGGTGCTTCCCTGCATACGGAGACCGGGGCCCCCGGGACCCCGCGGGAACGGCGCCCGCGCGGACGGCACCTGCGGGACCGCGGTCCACGGGGCCGCCGGGGCCGGGATCCACCCGCCCCCGGCGGGTTACGCGGCCAGGGTCCCCCGGACGACCGCCTGCGGACCGAACCTCGCACGGGCCCGGTCGGCGGCCTCCTCAAGCCGGCGGGCCTTGTCGTCCGCGGGGTCGAAGGAGAGCTGACGAGCGGCGTGTCCGGCCGCGCCGAGGCCCTCGGCACGCAACGCGATCGCACGCACCCGGGCCCGTTGCAGGCCCAGTGCGTCGTACATCCGGTAGGCGGTGGCGGTCAGTGCCGGCGAGTGCGCGGTCGGCTCCGGAAGCGTCCGGCTCCGGGTGATCGCGCGTCCCGTCCGGTCCGCGCAGCGCACGGTGAGCGTCAGCGCACGGCACACCTGGCCCTCGGCGCGCAGCCGGGCGCCCAGCTCCGCGGTGAGCGAGAGCAGCGCGCGGCGGTGCAGATACCGGTCGAGCTCGTCCCGGTCGAAGGCGCGCTCCGCGCCCACCGAGCGGGCAGCGGCGTTCGGCACCACCCGGGTGCGGTCGATGCCCCGCGCCTTCTCATGCACCTCACGCCCGGCGCGCGCGCCGATGAGCCGTTGCACGGTCGGCAGCGGTGCGGCGGCGACACTGCCGACGGTGTGGAGTCCGTACGCGGCCAGGGTGCGCGCGGTCGCGGAGCCCACGCCGGGAACGGCCGTGACGGGCCGGTCGGCGAGGAACGCCGCGACGGCCTCCCGCCCTCCGGGCACGGCCAGGGTGGTACCCGGCGCAGCGGCACGTGCCGCGGCCCTGGCCGCCATCGGCCCGGACCCGACACCGATCGTGCAGTCCACGCCGTGCCGGGCGAGGGCGCGGACGCGCAGCACGGAGGCCAGCTCCACCGCGTCGCGCCCGAAGTAGCGGACCGCGCCGCCGAGATCGGCGAGGGCGCCGTCGGGCGGCACCGCCTGGACGACGGGCGTGAGCTCACCGAGCAGACCCAGCAGCCTGGACAGGGCGTCGGCCTCCGGTGCCACAAGGCGCACGCAGAGCACGTCGGCGCCGGTTTCCCCCACCGCGCCCCCACGCGCCCCGGCCGCCCGGGCCCCACCGGCCCCGGGCGCACCGCCCGCCCCCGGCGCACCGCCCTCCGAGCCGTCCGCCGCGGAGCTGCCGTGCCGACCGGCCGGCCGCCCGCCCGGCCGGTGCCCGCCACCCGGACCATGGGCCGACGCCGGGCCCTCTTCCTGCCCCGGGCCGCCGTGCTCCGCCCCGCCCGCTGTCATCCCGCGCTCCCCGGACTCTGGTGCCAGAGCTTCCTCCTCGGCTTGGTGCCCTCGCCCGCCGGACGGAGGTCCGCCCAGGGGTGCATCTCGTAGCCGGTGGCCATTCGGATGCGGCGGCCGCCCGCGCCGTCCGTGCCGCCGGACTCCTCGGCGCCGGCCCCCTCGGCGCCTGGTTCCCCGGTGCCGGCGCGGTCCTCCGCGGTGGCCCCGGCCGGCTCCGCAGGCTCGGCCAGCCGCGCCGCCACCGCGTCGAGGCCGCCCTCCGCCCGCAGCTCCACCAGCTCGGCGAGGTCCCAGGCCGCGGCGCCGACCACACTGAGGCTGCGCGGCCCGCGGCGCTGCACCACCCCGCGCACCAGCAGCAGCCAGGAGTGGAAGACGGTGTGGGCGCAGGCGGCGTGGGCGTCGTCGAAGAAGGCGAGGTCGACCAGGCCCGTACCGTCGTCCAGCGTGGTGAAGATGACCCGCTTGCCGGACCGGATCGGCGGCGTCTGGGTGGCCGCCTTCGCGCCCGCGACCAGGACCGTCTCACCGTGCCGCGCCGAGCGCAGCCGCCGCGCCGACAGGACGCCGAGCTCCGCGAGGAACCCGGCGTGGCCGTCCATCAGATGATGGGAGACGTCCATGCCGAGCACGCCCAGCTCGGCGCTGAGCCGTTCCGCGTCCCCCAGGTCGGGCAGGCCTGCCCCCGCGGTCCTCCGCCCGCCGGCGAGCGGGAGCTGCGCCCCGTACCCGCCGCGCGCGCCCCGGTGCAGCTCCGCCAGGTGCAGTTGCAGGTCACGGCGGTTGGCACCGAACGCGTCCAGCGCGCCGACCTGCGCAAGCCGTTCCGCGACCGGCTTGCTGGGCCTCGCGCGTTCCCAGAAGTCCAGCAGTGAGGCGTACGGCTGCCCGTCCGCGATCCGCGCCGCCTCGGCCTCGCTGATGCCGTGCACATCGCTGAACCCCAGCCTGAGCCCCCACCGTCCGGGCCCCGGGTCCGGGGCACCGTCCAACCCCTCGGAACCAGACACCAGTTCGATATGATGATCGACCGCCGAGTGGTTCACGTCCAGCGGCAGCACCGGCACCCCGCGCCGCCGCGCGTCCGCGAGCAGCAGCCGCTTCGGGTACATCCCCGGGTCATGGGTGAGCAGGCCCGCGTAGAAGGCGGCCGGGTGGTGAGCCTTCAGCCAGGCGGACTGGTAGGTCGGCACGGCGAAGGCGACGGCGTGCGCCTTGCAGAAGCCGTACGAGCCGAAGGCCTCGATGATCTCCCAGGCCCGGGCGACGGTCTCGGCGCCGTATCCCTTCGCGGCCGCCTGCCCGGCGAACCACACCCGGATCCTCGCCTGCGACTCGGGGTCGGAGAGCCCCCTGCGCACCCGGTCGGCCTCGTCGCGGCCGCAGCCGGTCATGATGTGCACCATCTCGATGATCTGCTCGTGGAAGACCACCACCCCGCAGGTCTCCTCCAGCGGTGCCGCCAGATCCGGGTGGGGGTAGCGGACCGGGGTGCGGCCGTGCCTGGCCTCGATGAACGGGCGGACCATGTCGGCCGCGACCGGACCGGGGCGGAAGAGCGAGATGTCGACGACGAGATCGTGGAACGTCGCGGGCTGCAGCCGCCCGACGAGGTCGCGCTGGCCCGGGGACTCGATCTGGAAGCAGCCCAGCGTCTCCGCCGAACGGATGAGACGATACGTTTCTTCATCGCCCGGGCCGCGCGCTCCCTCCGCGGCGACCGCGTCCAGGTCGACCCGCTCGCCGGTGGTGCGCTCGACCTCCGCGACCGCGTGCGCCATCGCCGACTGCATCCGCACGCCCAGCACGTCGAGCTTGAGCAGGCCCAGCTCCTCCACGTCGTCCTTGTCGAACTGGGACATCGGGAAGCCCTCGCCGCTGGTCGGCACCACCGGCGTGCGGGAGAGCAGCGAGGCGTCCGAGAGGAGCACCCCGCACGGATGCATGGCGATCCCGCGGGGCAGCGCGTCCAGCGCCTCGACCAGCTCCCAGAACCGCCCGTACCGCCCACCGCCTCCGCGGCGTTCGCCGTCGTGGCGCTGCTCCTCGGCCAGCCCGTGCAGCTCGGGCAGCTCCGCCAGGGCGGCGCGCGCGTCGCGGGCGCGGATGTGCGGGAAGGACTTGGCGATCCGGTCGATGTCCGCGGGGTCCATCGAGAGCGCCGCGCCCACGTCGCGGATCGCATGGCGCACCCGGTAGGTCTCGGGCATGGAGACGGTCGCCACCCGCTCGGTGCCGAACCGGTCGATGATCCTGCGGTAGACCTCCAGGCGGCGCGCGGACTCCACGTCGATGTCGATGTCGGGCAGCACGGACCTCCGTTTGGACAGGAACCGCTCCATCAGCAGGTGCTGCTCGACCGGGTCGGCGCCCGCGATGCCGAGCAGGTGGTTGACGAGCGAGCCCGCGCCGGACCCCCGTGCCGCCACCCGGATGCCCATCTGGCGCACGTCGTCGACGACCTGCGCCACGGTGAGGAAGTACGAGGCGAAGCCGTGGTGGGCGATGATGTCCAGCTCGTGGTGCATGCGCTCCCAGTAGGCGCGGGCGTCGGGACGGCGGTCGTAGCCGCGCAGCACCATGCCCGCGGCGGCGCGGGAGGCCAGCACGCGCTGGGCGGTGCGCCGCCCGGCGCCGACGAGCCGGGGCTCGGGAAAGTGCACGGAGCCGATGCCGAGGTCCGCCTCGGGATCGACCCGGCACGCCGCGGCCACCGCCCGAGTCTGTTCGAGCAGATGCCGCGCGGCCTCGGGGCGGTAGCCCGCGGCCGTGACGACGCGTTCAGCGGCGGCCAGCATCTCCGCGGGGCCCTTGAGCCAGCGTTCCCCGCCGTCCAGTTCCCTGCGCGGGTCGATCGGGACCAGCCGGCGGGCCGCGTCGAGCACGTCCGCGACCGGGCCCGTACCCGGGTCGGCGTAGCGCACGGCGTTGCTCAGCACGGGGCGCACGCCCTGCTCCGCGGCGAAGCCGACGGTACGGGCGGCGAGCCGCAGGGACCCGGGGCCCGCGCCGTCCCTGCCGTGCCAGACGGCTTCCAGGCGCAGCGCGTCGCCGTAGACCTCCCGCCAGGGGCCGAGGAGGCGGGCGGCGCGGTCGGGGCGGCCGGCGGCCAGTGCGCGGCCCACGTCGGAGGCGGGTCCGAGCAGCACGGTCAGACCCTCGGCGGGCAGCTCGGACCAGTCGAGCACGGGTTCACCGCCGGAGCGGTGCGCGGCGGTGACCAGCCGGCACAGTTCGCCCCAGCCGAGGGCACCCGCGCGGGCGAGGAAGGTGACCCGGGGCGCCGACTCGTCGAGGAAGGCGCCGCCCCGCACCGGGGCGCGCCGCACCCCCGCTCCCCCTTGGCCCTGGCCCCGGCCCCTGGCCGTATCACCGCCACGCAATGCCCCAGGATGGGAAATATGCCGGTAATCAGGCTTGGATGTACCGCTCTGCCCGATACTGGTCTGTTCCATGCGGTCCTGTTCGGCCACCGCGAGCTCCACCCCGAAGAGCGGGCGCACCCCGGCCGCCTCGCACGCCCGCCCGAAGCGGACCGCACCCGCGAGGGTGTCCCGGTCGGTGAGGGCGAGGGCGTCCATGCCCCGCTCCGCGGCACGCTCGGCCAGCCGCTCCGGGTGCGAGGCCCCGTATCGCTGGGAGAAACCGGACGCGACATGCAGATGCGTGAAGCCCGGCACACGCACCTCCGATCCGATCCACTCGCTCCCCCTCGTCCCCACCATAGACCAACATCGAACGTACGTACGATCCGGCGGGAGTGACGTCAGCTACCCGGGCGAGCGGTGACATACGCAGGTCAGGGCAGCAAAAAGGGCCGGTCCGTCACAGACGGACCGGCCCCTTCAGGGTTCGGCAGGTGGTCGCCGTGCGCGCCCGGCGGCCTCAGCCGGTTCAGCCGATCTCGGCCCCGAAGGTGGACAGCGCCTCGGGCACCGGCTGGAAGAAGGTCTCCCCGCCGGAGGTGCAGTCGCCGCTGCCGCCCGAGGTCAGGCCCAGCGCGGTCTCACCGTCGAAGAGCGAGCCGCCGCTGTCGCCGGGCTCGGCGCACACATCGGTCTGGATCAGGCCCTCCACGACGTCACCGTTGCCGTAGTCGACCGTGGCGTCCAGACCGGTGACCGTGCCGTCGTGCACCTGGGTGGTCGAGCCGCTGCGCTGGACCTTCTCCCCGACGGTGGCGTCGCCGGCCTTGGTGATGGCCTGCGAGCTGCCGTTGTAGAGGTCGACCTCGCTCGGGTGGTCGACGTCCGCCGTGTACTTCACCAGGCCGAAGTCGTTGCCCGGGAAGTCGGAGTCGGCGTTCTCCCCGATCACGTTGCCGTCGGAGTCCGACCAGGTGGTGATCTCCTCGGTGCAGTGACCGGCGGTGATGAAGTACGGCTCACCGTCCTTGACGACGTTGAAGCCGAGGGAGCAGCGGCCGATGGACGGGTCGCTGATGGCGTCGCCGCCCGCGATGAAGGGCTTGAACTCACCCTTGGTGCGCTTGAGCTCGGCGGTGCCACCGAGGCTCTTGACCGTCTGGGTGAGCTTGTCCAGCTTGTCGCCCGTGACCGTGCGGTCCGCCGTGACGACGAGCTTGTTGGTGGTCGGGTCGATCACCCAGGAGGTGCCGGCGGTGCTGTGCGCCTTGAGGGTGTCGCCCGCGCTCCTCAGCTCGGCGAGGGAGTACTTGACTATCTTCGCCTTGGCGCCTGCCGACTCGACGGCGCGGGCCGCGGACTCGTTCAGGACGTTGACAACGAGGTTCTTGCCGCTGGCGTCGTAGTACGTGCCGGCGGCGTCCTTGCCGAGGTCCGAGGTCAGCGACGAGGCGAGCTTTCCGGCCTTGGCCACCGAGAGGATGTCGGGGGTTGCAGTGGGGGTGTTCGTGCTTGCGTTCGCAGTCTGGAAGGAGACTCCCGCGATCACCAGTGCGGCGACACCCGCGCCGGCGATGGCGGCACGCCGCCCTGATATGCGTCGGTGGTTCAACTCACGTCCTCCTGTGGGGGGTCGGTCAGGGAAGTGGGGTCCCAAGACCTGAAGGCGTTCGGGTACAGACCCGACAAACGGCTTGAAGCCGCGTCCGCACCCTGGGTGACACCCACTATTCCGAGGGGTACAGCCGGCACACAAGGTCGACTTCAGGACTGCTGTACGGCGGGTGAACCATGAGGGCGAGCCGCTGACCCACCGTGGTCACACCACGTCGATTCCCGTTGCAAACACCACGGTCGGCCGTGCGCCTGGCGAGAGACGATACATGTGCCTGTCTGAAAATCGACTATCTGCGGCCAAACAATGGAGCCAACTCGACCCGGCGGAGGTCCAAGACAGAGATGGGCCCCCGCACGCAACGCGCGTAGCGGGGGCCCATCGTGGAATCAAGGTGCATCAGTGGAGCAGATCAGGCAGACAGCGCAGATCAGGCAGACCGGTGAGGATCCGGTCAGTAGATCGAGACGCCGTAGGCGCTCAGCGCCTCCGTGACCGGCTGGAAGAAGGTCTCGCCGCCGGAGGTGCAGTTGCCGCTGCCGCCGGAGGTCAGGCCGTACGCCGTGGTGCCGCCGTACAGCGGGCCGCCGGAGTCGCCGGGCTCGGCGCAGACGTTGGTGTCGATCAGGCCGCTCACGATGCCGTCGGCGCCGTAGTTGACCGTGGCGTTGAGCGCGAGCACGCGACCGGTGTGGATGCCGGTGGTGGAGCCGCGACGGGTGACCGTCGTACCCACGGCGGGGGTGGCCGCGCTGGTGATGTCCTGGCTTCCCACGGTGCCGTCGTGCGTCACGCCGGAGGCGTACTTGACGATGCCGTAGTCGTTGCCCGGGAAGCTGGAGCCCGCGGTGCTGCCGATCGCGCTGCCGGCGGAGTTGTACCAGGTGCCGGCACCGTCGGTGCAGTGGCCCGCGGTCAGGAAGTAGTACGTGGTGCCGCTGCGGACGTTGAAGCCGAGCGAGCAGCGCCACTGCGTGGTCTGGATGGTGTCGCCACCGGACAGCAGGGGCTTGAACGTCCCCGAGGTGTGCTTGATGTGGAGGGCCGCCGCGTTGCCGCCGGCGGACTCCTTGATCTTTGCGATGTCCGCGTCGCTGACCCGGCTGTCAACGGTGACGTTGACCTGCTTGGTGGTCGGGTCGACCGACCAGGCGGTACCGGCGACGTCGGCCTTCAGCACGGTGTCGCTCACCGCGGCGAGCTCCGAGGCGCTGAAGGTGCGGCCCTCGTCGGCGCTCGCCGCGGGGACGGCGAAGGCGGCGGCGGCCGTGATGCCAGTGGCGATGGCGAGGAGGCGGGTACGTCTCGCGATACCACTGCGGGGGGTGGTGCGCTTGATCCTCACTGGTCGTTCCCTCCTGGGGGAAGTCGGGGGCCCGCGTGGGGTCGGGGCCCGTGAGGCGCAGCCAGGAGCTGGTCCGGATTCCGAACACGCCGTGCTCCTGACAAGCGCTCATCGGAGTATTTGTTCGTGTGGGATCCGGCACAAGGGCGCCTTTCGGCCGTCTGCGCGCACACGACGAGCCGCCCCGGTGGCCTGCCTGCGTTTTTCGCGCGCCACCGGGGTTTTCGCGATCAGCCCTGCGTGTGACGGAGCAGAGCCCAATGGGGTTCCCCCGGGGCGAACGCGGGACAGGGGCGTCGGACACCTCGTCAGGACCGTTTCCGGCGGGCGCCGCTCTGCGCCGGCCGCCGGTCCGCGCCGCCTGCGGGCCTGCACTCCCCCGCCGCGACGAGCGCATCGGGGGCGTCGCCGGGCAGCGGGCACGGGCAGGGTGTCCTGCCAGGGCGAAGAGGGTCCGCCGTCGAGGCCGGGCCCGCGCTGCCGGCCGCCGGCGTCGCCGTCCCGCACCGTGCGGCTCTCCCGTAGGGGGTGCAGCGTCCGGGCACGGAGCAGCAGGCCGCGTACGCACCGGTGTCGACGCCGGTGGGGGAAGTACGCGCGAGGGCGCCGGGGCCGGCCGCCCGCACCGCCCAGGACCCCCCTCCCACCAGCACGGACAACCGCCGCGCGACGTGCGCCACCCCGCGCCGCGGAAGGGCCGCGGTCGGCCGCCGGCGGCAGTTCGCCGGCGAACGGCGCCCCGTCGACCGCGAGGCCGTCGACCGCGGTGGCCCCCAGCGCCGGGGCGGAGCCGTCCGGCGTGGCCGACCAACCCCCTGGAATGGCCGGAAGTCGACCCTCTGGATGATCCACGGTCCAGCGGGTTCCGGTCATCGGGAGCGGCCCGTGCGGCCCGTGGCCGTCCCGGTGCGCCGGGCCCGCCGTGCCTGCCGGTCCCAGGGGCCCGTTGGGGTGCGGGTGGTCACGGGGGCGTTCCTGCCTGCTCCTGCTCGGTGCGGCCAGCGCCCGCGGCGGGCAGGGCGGTGCCGGGTGCGGGCTCGGGCAGACCGAGGTGCGAGCGCAGGGTCGTACCGGTGTACCGCGTGCGCAGGACGCCGCGTTCCCGGAGCAGTGGGACCACCCGCTCGACGAACTCGTCGAGCCCGCCGGGCGCGAGGTGCGGCACCAGGACGAAGCCGTCGCAGGCGCGTTGCCGCACGTAGGCGTCCAGTTCGGCGGCGACCGCCTCCGGGGTGCCGACGAACGCCGGGCGGTCGGCCGTCTCGATCACGGTCTCCCGGATGGACAGGCCCTTCTCGCGGGAGACGGCACGCCACCGGTGCGCGACGGCGGCCGGGTCGGCGCTCCCGCACCTCTCCCACGACACGGCCCCGGCGGGCTCCGGGTCGAAGTCGGGCAGCGGTCCGTCGGGGTCCCACGAGGAGAGGTCCACGCCCCAGACCCGCTCCATGGCGACGATCGCCGCCCGCGGGGAGATCTGCCGGCGCCGGATCCCGGCGGCCCGCTCCCGCGCCTCGGCCGCCGTCGCGCCCAGTACGAACGTCACGCCGGACAGCACCTTGAGGTCCTCGTGCGTCCTGCCGTACCGGGCGAGGCGGTCCTTGACGTCGGCGTAGCGCTCCCGACCCGCCGCGAGCGGTCCGTGCGGGGTCAGGAGCACATCGGCGGTGCAGGCCGCCGACTCGCGGCTCTCGGGCGAGTCCCCCGCCTGGATGACGACCGGGCTGCCCTGCGGACAGCGGGGCACGGTGAACCCGCCCGCGATGTCGAAGTGCCGGCCCCGGTGCGCGAACGGCCGCTGGCGGCCGTCCGGCGTCCAGGAGTCCCACAGCCGGCGGGCGGCCCGGACGAACTCGGCGGCGCGGGCGAGGGGTGTGTCCCCCGTCCGAGCGGGGTCGGGGACCCGCGGAAGGCCGGTCCGGTCCAGGAAGCCGCCGCGCCGGAAGTTCTCACCGGTGAAGGAGTCCGCACAGGTGGCCACGTGCCACGCCGCCCGGCCCCCGCTGAGGTGGTCGAGCGAGGCGAGGCGGCGGGCCAGCTCGTAGGGCTCGTTGAAGGTGGTGCCGGCCGTGGCCGCGAGGCCGATCCGGTCGGTGACGGCGGCCAGCGCGGCCAGCACCGTGAGGGGGTCCGGGCGGCCCACCGCGTCCGGGTCGTGGATGCGGCCCCGGTGCTCGCGCAGCCGCAGCCCCTCCGCGAGGAGGAGGAAGTCGAACAGGCCGCGCTCGGCGGTACGGGCGAAGTGCTCGAAGGAGGCGAAGTCCACCGGGGACCCGGCGAGGGGGTCCGACCACACCGTGGTGCCGGCGCCGGGGAAGCGGGCGGCGAGATGCATGCGCCGCCTCGCGCCACCGGCTCCGCACCCCTCCCCGCCGCGTACGGCGCCGGGGGTGCTCCGCTGCCGTTCCTGCGCACCGCAGGTCATGTGCCGCTCCTGGCACGGGCGTACCGGTTGGCGGGGCGGGGCAGCCCGAGGTGGTCCCTGAGCGTGCTGCCCGGGTAGAAGGTGCGGAACAGGCCGCGGTGCTGGAGCAGGGCCACCGTGCCGTTGACCAGGCGCTCCAGGTCGCGGCCCGGTTCGACGGGCCGGAGGTGGAAGCCGTCGACGGCGCCGGTGGCGTACCAGGCGGCGATCAGCTCCGCCAGGTCGACGGGGCCGCCGCGGTAGAGCGGACCGTGCGGGCCGGGGCGCGGCCCGCCGCCGCCGTGGCCGCGCTCCGCGGCGTGCTCCCCGCCGCCCAGGTCGACCGCCAGCGACGCCAGCACGCGCAGCGCGCCGGGGTCGCGGCCCTGGGCGCCGGCGGCGTTGCGCAGTTCGGTGCGCAGGGCGTCGGCCTCGGTGCGGGACGCGACGCCCAGCAGGGCCACGTCGGCGTACCGTGCGGCGGTGTCGCGGGCGGCCGGGAGCGTGGCGTCGACGACGACCACGGGACGGCCCTGCGGGGGGCGGGGCACGGTCGAGGGGCCCTTCACCGAGAAGGTGCTGCCCTCGAAGTCGACGTGGTGCAGCTTTTCCCGGTCGATGAAGCGGCCCGTCGCGGTGTCACGGATCTCCGCGTCGTCCTCCCAACTGTCCCAGAGCCGGCCCGCCACGTCCGCGACCTCGCCCGCCTCCTGCCAGAGGCGGTCGGCGGGCGCGGCGGTCCGGCGGCCGAACAGCCGTGCCTGGGCCTCGGTCGCGGACACCTCGACCTGCCAGCCCGCCCGGCCCCTGCTGACCCAGTCCAGCGTGGCCACGGCCGCCTGGACGTGGAACGGCTCGGTGTGCGTGGTCGTCACGGTCGGCACCAGACCGATCCTCTGCGTGGCGGGGGCGGCCCTGGCGAGCACCTGGAGGGCGTCGAGGCCGGGCCCGGCGAAGCAGTCGCCGAGCGTCACGAAGTCGAGGGTGCCGCGCTCGGCGAGCCGGGCCAGGGCCACGCAGGCGGCCGCGTCGTACGCCCGAGGGCGGTCGACGGCGGCCGCCAGGTGCAGCAGCCGTCCCCTGCCGGTCGTTGCGGTCATGGTGTGTGCTTCCCTTCTTCTTGCCTCACGGGCCTGGAGCCGGGCGCCGGTTCCGGCCGGGCGCGCCGGGGCGCGGACCGCAGTGCCACCGGCCCCGGTGCGCCCGCCGCCCGGTGCGGCGGTGGGCCGGGGGAGCCGACCCGCGCGGCGGGCCGTCCTGGGCCACGGGCGGTGGTCACGGCTTCGGCAGGCCCCGCGGGTTGACCTCCGAGTGGCGCACCGCCTCGCTGCTCAGGCCCCAGCGCTCGAGCACGCGCGCGTACGAGCCGTCCGCGATGATGCGGTCGACGGCGGCGGCGTACGCGTCGACGAGACCGTTGCCCTTCCTCGTGGCGACCGCGATCTTGCCCTGCACCCGGGGGCCGCCGCCGGAGAGCGTGCCGATGATCCGTGTGCCGCCCGCGGTCGCGACGTGGTAGGCGAGGGAGGGGCTGGGCCCCAGGTAGGCGTCGATGCGGCCGGACTGGAGGGCCAGGTAGTAGTCGGTCTCCTTCTGGAAGTACCGGATGTCGACCGGCTTGTGGCCCGCCTTCTCGTTCTCCTCGCTCCAGTCGACCAGGATCTTCTCCTGGTTGGTGCCGGAGCTGACCGCGATGGTCCTGCCCGCGACGTCCCGCGGCCCGCGCACCCGCCAGGCGGTGTCCTTGTCCGCCTCGAAGGCGATGTTGTCCAGCCGGTAGGTGGCGAAGTCGTACTTCTCCTTGCGCTCCTCGGTGACGGTGACGTTCGCGAGCGCCCCGTCGAACTTTCCGCTGTCCAGGCCGACGAAGAGGTTCTCCCAGGAGACCTGCTCGAAGCGCGGTGCCAGGCCGAGCGTGTCCGCCACCAGTGTCGCCAGGTCGATCTCGGAGCCGATCCGGGTCCTGTCGTCGGTGGCGTAGAAGCCGAGCGGCGGCAGTGCGCTCGCGCTGTCGCCCAGCCGCAGCGTGCCACGGGCGCGGATCGGGGCCGGCACCAGCGCGGCCGCGCGGGCGTCCCTGCGGCCCCGGATGCGGTGCTGCCCCGGGCCGATGTCGATGCCGCCGACCCGTTCGGCGCCCTTGCCACCACCGCCAGCCGCGTCGCCGTCGCCACAGGCGGCAAGGACGGGTCCGATGGCGAGCGCGGCGGCACAGACGGCGAGAAGGCGGCGACGGGTCGGCACGGGGAGGCTCCTTGCTGGGCGGGACGGGGGGCGGGTGGGGCCGGAGCGCCGCCGCGGCCCGGACTCACGGGACTCACGGGACGGGCGGGACGGGCCCGACAGGCGGTACGGGCGGGGCGTGGTGTCACAGCACTTTGGAGAGGAAGGCCCTCGTGCGGTCGTGCCGGGGCCTGTCGAGCACCTCCGCCGGGCTGCCCTGCTCGACGATGCGGCCGTCGTCCATGAAGACCACGGTGTCGGCCACCTCCCGGGCGAAGCCGATCTCGTGGGTGACGACGATCATCGTGGTGCCCTGGTGCGCCAGGTCCTTGATGACGTCGAGGACCTCCCCGACCAGCTCGGGATCGAGCGCGGATGTGGGCTCGTCGAAGAGCAGCAGCTTCGGCTCCAGGGCCAGCGCGCGGGCGATGGCGACGCGCTGCTGCTGGCCGCCGGAGAGCTGCCTGGGGTAGGAGGCGGCGCGGTCGGCGAGCCCGACGCGGGCGAGCAGCCTCTCGGCGGCGGCCACCGCCTGCCTGCGGGGCCGCTTCAGCGCGGAGACCGGGGCCTCGACGATGTTGTCCAGCACGGTCAGGTGCGGGAAGAGGTGGAAGTTCTGGAAGACGAAGCCGATCCGGGTGCGCTGCTTGAGGATCTCCCGTTCGCGCAGCTCGTAGAGCCTGTCGCCACAGCGCCGGTAGCCGACGAGGGCGCCGTCCACGCTGATCCGGCCGCTGTCCACCTTCTCCAGGTGGTTGATGGTGCGCAGCAGCGTCGACTTGCCCGATCCCGACGGGCCGAGTACCACGGCGACCTCGCCGGCGCGCACCCGCAGGTCGATGCCGCGCAGCACCTCGTGCGCGCCGAAACTCTTGTGCACGGACCTGACGTCCACCATGGCGGGCGCCCCGCCGGCCGGTGTGCGGTGTTCCCGTGCGGTCGCCCCGTCGGGCAGCGGGGGGCCCGCCTGGCCCGGCGCCGGATCAGCGGCGTCCCGCACGGCCCGCACCGCCCCCGCCGCGTTGCCCTCGGACGGAGCGCCGCCCTCGGCCGTGGTGCCGTGTTCGCCCAGGTCCGCACTCATCGCACGGCTCCCTTCGAGAAGCGTCGTTCGACGTAGTGCTGGAGGACGGAGAGGACGGTGGTCAGGAGGATGTACCAGACGGTCGCGACCATCAGCAGCGGCACCACCCGGCCGTTGCGGCCGTAGACGACCTGCACCTGGTAGAACAGCTCCCCGATCGCCATCACGGAGACGATCGAGGTGCCCTTGAAGAGCGAGATGACCTCGTTGGCGGCGTTCGGGAGGATGGAGCGCATCGCCTGCGGGAGCACGATCCGGCGGATCTGCCGGAGCTTTGGGATGCCCAGCGCGGCGGCCGCCTGCAACTGCCCCTCGTCGACGGCCAGCACACCCCCGCGGACGATCTCCGCCGCGTACGCGGCCTGGTGCAGCGCGAGCCCGAGCACCGCGGCACTCATCGCGCCGACCAGCCCCATCGTGTCGAACGAGAAGAAGCCGGGCCCGAACGGGATGCCGAACTGCAACCGCCTGTACAGATACGCGAGGTTGAACCAGAACAGCAGTTGCACGATGAGCGGGATGGACCGGAACGCCCAGATGTAGGTGAACGCCACGCCCTTGAGGAACGGGCTCGCGGAGAGCCGCATGAAGGCGAGCACCAGCCCCAGGCCGAACCCGAGGGCCGTCCCGTAGAAGGTGAGCTGGAGCGTGATCCAGACGGCCCTGAGGATGGTCTCGGTGGCGAAGAAGCGGGCGAACACCTCCCACTCCCAGCCGGGGTTGGTGACGAGGCCGTGCAGGAACTGGGCCACCAGCACGGCGGTCACGGCGACCGCGGCCCACCGCCAGGGGTGGCGCACGGGCACGACCGCAAGGGCCGCGTGGGCGTCGTGGCCGCCGTCGGGTGCACGGCTGCCGCCATCGGCTGGGGAGGTCGCTTTGCCGACAGGTGGATCACTGGTCAGGGACATGGGTTCCTCGGGTCCGGCGGGGCGGGGCTGGGCGGCGGGGGCGCGCGGGTACGGGAAGGGCCGGTCCCGGGTGCGGGACCGCTCGGGGCCGCCGGTCAGGCGGCGGTCGGACAGCTCAGGTGGCGCAGGAAGCCGAGGACGGCGCGGGCCACGGCGTCGTCCCCCGGACCGCAGGCGCGCCGCGGGTGGTGGTGGACGGTGATGCCGGCCGGCAGCGCCGCCACCGCCTGGTCGTGGACCCGGCGCGGGTAGGCGCCCCGCAACCGCCGGCCGGCGAAGGTGCGGCCGTCGATGCCCGCCCACTCGTGCGGGGTGGGCCCCGGACGCACCGGACCGGCCAGTTCCACCGTCTCGTCGGTGACCATCGTGATGTCCTCGGCCTGCGGGTTCATCCACAGCAGCGGCGACCGGTCCCGGCGCCGGATGCGTCCCGCGCCGGGCGGGCAGGGGTCGACGAGGTGGATGTCGAGCGGGGCGGCCGGATGCCCGTACGACCGCGGGGCATTGGCCGCGATGCGCTCCACCGTGCCCGTGGCCCGCGGCCCCGCGCCCACGATCACCGGCGAGTTCCTCGTCATCGGCGCTCCGAGCCGCGTGCGAAGTGCCGCTCGACGTAGTGCTGGCCGACGCCGAGCACCGAGGTGACGGCCACGTACCAGAGTGTGGCGACCATCAGCAGCGGGATGACCTGGTAGGTGCGGTGGTACACGAGCTGCGCCGAGTAGAGCAGGTCCTGGACGGCGATCACACTGACGATGGAGGTGCCCTTGAGGGTGCCGATCAGCATGTTGCCGGCCGGCGGCACGATGGCGCGCATGGCCTGCGGCGCCACGATGCGCCTGCTGCGGCGCCACCGGCCGAGGCCGAGCGCCTGTGCGGCCTCGATCTGCCCTCGGTCCACGGAGAGGATGCCGCCGCGCACCACTTCGGCCGCGTAGGCGGCCTCGTGCAGGGTGAGCCCGACGACGGCCACGGTCACGGGACCGAGCAGGTTCACCGTCCGCACGCCCAGGATCTGCGGGTACAGGGCACCGATGTTGAACCAGAACAGCAGTTGCACCAGAATCGGCACCGACCGGAAGAGCCATACGTAGCCCCAGCTCACAGCCCGTAGCACCGGGTTGCCTGACAGCCGCATGGCGGCGAGCAGGGCGCCGAGTGCGAAGCCGAGGGCCATGACGACCGCGGTCAGCCAGAGGGTGAGGCCAAGGCCGCGCAGTACGGCGGTGGACGTGAAGTAGTGTGCGACCACGTCCCATTGGAAGGCCCTGTTGCGCAGTACGGAGCGGATCGCGAGGGCGAGGAGGACCAGCAGGACGACGGCGGCGGCCCACTGGCCCGGGCGCCGGCGCGGCACGATGCGCGGTGCGGGTGCGGACGGACGGTCCTGCTCGGTGGGCGGGGTGCTCGGGGTGAGGGTGCTGGAGGACATGCGAAGGCTCCGTGGACACAGGGATCCCGCAGGGATGGTGCCTTCACACGGCAGCGCACGGTACCGAGCCCCTCAGCAGCGGTCCGTTCCCAAGAGACTACGGGGGGTGGCGCAGCGCTTGTCAACGGTTGTCCGGACTCTGGTCCGGCTGTCTGAGGATCGGTTGACGCGCAAACGGATGCCTGTTCCACTTGTGCTCATGCATCCGCAGCCATGGCTGGTCTCGCGCTCCCACATCGACTTCGGTCGAGTGTGGTCCGCGTCGTGTTGTTGATGCCCGGCGAGCCGACCGTCCGCGCCGTCTGAACCGGACCCCTGCGTCTTTCCGGTCCTGCCGGTCGCCGAAGCGGTCGTGCGGTGCTCCCCCGCCGCGGTCCCTCGCGTTCCTGTGAGTTCCGGCGCCCGTGTGCGGCGCCGTCGCCCCGGCCTTCACACGCCAGCCCGTCCGTCCGCCGTCGTACCTGCCGTACGACGGCGGCCGTGCCGGTCAGCACCACCCCTTCACCTGCCGTGCTCCCCTCAAGCCACGGCAGGTACTCCACGCAGCCCAGCCCAGCCTTGGAGCATGCACGCCATGAGTACGTTCCCGGCGCCCGGCCGGCGCCTCGTTGCCGCCTTCGCCCTGTGCACCGCCGCCGCCCTGGCGTTCACCGCGTGCGGATTCGGCGGCGCGGGTGCTCCCGGTGCCGGGCCGGCCGCCCGCGGCAGCCGGGTGCCGACCGCCGATGTGGTGTCCTCGGTCCACGAGGACGAGGCCGCCGCGCGGCTGCTGCCCGCGGACGTCCGCAGGCGGGGCACGCTCACCATCGCCACCTCCGTGGGCAGCGCGCCCGGCGCGACCTATCTGGACGACGGCAGGACGATCGCCGGCCAGGACGTCGACTTCGCGGACGCCGCCGCCAGGGTGCTCGGGCTGCGGCTGAAGCGCCAGGCGGCGAGCTTCGAGGCGATCCTGCCGGCCCTGGAGAGCGGCAAGTTCGACCTGGGCACCGGGAACTTCGGGGTGACCGACGAGCGCCGCAGGACCATCGACTTCGTCACCTACATCAACGACGGCCAGGGCTTCGCAGCGCGCGCGGACAGCGGGCTGGAGCGGATCACGAACCTGGACCAGCTCTGCGGCCTGACCGTCTCCACCGGTGCGGGCACCACCTTCGAGGCCACGTTGGAGGACGGCAGGAAGGTCTGCGAGAGCGAGGGCAGGAAGCCCTACACCGTGCAGACGTACGCGGACTCCAGCGCCATCTGGTCGTCTCTCCAGCAGGGGCGTACCGATGTCACGATGGGCACCATCAACGGCCTGCGGTACGCGATCGCGGAGCAGCAGGGCTTCAGGTTCCTCGGCGAGTACCGCCGGCTCGACGTCGGTTTCGCCTTCAGGAAGGGCACGCCGCTGGCGCCGGCGTTCCAGGCCGCGGTGGACCGGCTGCTGACGACCGGCACGTACCGGCGGATCCTGAGGAAGTGGGGGACGACGGGCTCCGCGATCGAGCGGTCGCGGATCTCACCGCCGGAGGTCGGGGGCTGACCCGGCGGCGCCGCGGCACGCGTCCGCCCGGTGCACGGGCCGCGGTCGCGGCACCCACCGGGCCCACCCGTGCGACGCACTCCCCGCACCCGGCGCCCCCACCCCGTTCGGCTCGTTCACCGGCAGCCGGGCTGAGTCGCCGTCAGAACGAATGCGGAAAGCCCGTCCTGGTGCGCCACGCGCACGAGCGGCGGTGATCGTGCGCTGCGCCGGGCGGCGGCCCCGGGGAGGGGCCGGGGCGCCCGGGCCCTGCTGCGGCCGCCGGGCCCGCGTCCGGACGGCCCGGCCGTTGCCCGCCCATGCTCCGCCGGAATGTCTCCGCTCTGTAACACCACCACGCCGTGCCGGATTCGATCCGCGCCGCGGCTCCGGCGTGCGCGCCCTATCCGCCGCCTATGGTGGTGACATGGCGTATGGGGTGGTGCAGGACGGTGCGTCCGCTCTGTGCACCGCCGCGACCTGCGGCATCGTACCGACCGCCGTGTTCACCCGGACGCTCCGGCCGTCACCCGGACGCCGCGAAGAATATTATTTCACTCTCAGTCAGCAGGCATGCACCACAAGAGCCTTGAGTATCAAGGCGTCAAGGGGGAATGTGTGTGCACCAGTACCGTCACGAACACCCCGCGCGGCGACTATCCCCTTGGCGCCGCATCCGCATCATGGACAACGATAGGGATGATGCGGATCGGAGAATGACCGCGGTGAGAGGAGGCGTCCATGGGATCGGTGCGTAAGGCGAGTGCCTGGCTTGGCCTCGTCGACGACAACGATGACGAGCGTTACTACGACGGCTACGAGGAAGACGGATCCGAGCGCGGATCGGGCGACGCCTGGGTGACCGACCCGCGGGTGCGGGTGGCGACCGACACGGCCGAGGACCAGGGCAACAGAATCGGCACCGTCACCCCGGACAGCTTCCGAGACGCACGCATCATCGGCGAGCTCTTCCGCGACGGCGTGCCCGTGATCATGAACCTGACGGCGATGGAGCCCTCCGACGCCAAACGCGTGGTGGACTTCGCCGCGGGGCTGATCTTCGGGCTGCGCGGCTCCATCGACCGGGTGGCCAGCCGGGTCTTCCTGCTGACCCCCGCGCACACCGAGATCGTCAGCGGGACGACGGCCGGTCGCCCCACGGACGGGTTCTTCAACCAGAGCTGAGGCAGGGACGCTCGCCGGGGCACCACACCCGTGGGCCGATCCGACACCGCGCCACCCCCGACCGCCTGACCGCCGCCGGCTCCTCCGGTCCCGCTCACCGGGCCGGTGGCTAACGGAAGGCGTCGAGCCCGGTGAGTGCCTTGCCCAGCACGAGCTGGTGCATCTCGACGGTGCCCTCGTACGTCAGTACGGACTCCAGATTGGTGGCGTGCCGCATCACGGGGTATTCGAGCGAGATGCCGTTGGCTCCCAGGATCGTCCTGGCGGTACGGCAGATCTCCAGGGCCTCGCGGGTGTTGTTGAGTTTTCCGAAACTGATCTGCTCGGGCCTGATCCGGCCGGCGTCCATCCGGCGGCCGAGGTGGTGGGCGAGCAGGATCCCCTTGTGCAGTTCGAGCGCCATGTCGGCGAGCTTGGCCTGGGTGAGCTGGAAGCCTCCGATCGGCCGGTCGAACTGCTCCCGCTGCTTCGCGTAGTCGAGGGCCGTCTCGAAACAGGTGCGGGCGGCGCCCATGGCGCCCCAGACGATGCCGTAGCGGGCGTGGCTCAGGCAACTGAGCGGGCCGCGCAGCCCGGTGGCGCCGGGCAGCACCGCGTCGGCCGGCAGCCGGACGTCGTCGAGGACTAGTTCGCTGGTGATCGAGGCGCGCAGGGACCACTTGTGCCTGATCTCGGGCGCGGAGAAGCCGGGCGCGTCCGTCGGGACGAGGAAGCCGCGCACGCCCTCCTCGGTACGGGCCCAGACGACGGCGACCGAGGCCACCGAGCCGTTGGTGATCCACATCTTGCGGCCGCTGAGCAGCCAGTCCGTGCCGTCGCGGCGGGCGCGGGTGCGCATGGCGGACGGATCCGAGCCGTGGTCCGGCTCGGTCAGACCGAAGCAGCCGATGGCCTCGCCCGCGGCCATCCTCGGCAGCCACTGCCGCTTCTGCTCCTCGGAGCCGAACCGGTGGATCGCGTACATGGCGAGTGAGCCCTGCACGGACACCAGCGAGCGGATGCCGGAGTCCGCGGCCTCCAGTTCCAGGCAGGCGAGCCCGTACTGGACGGCACTCGCGCCGGCGCAGCCGTAACCGGTGAGCGACATGCCCAGCGCGCCGAGCGCCCCCAGTTCCCGTGCCAGCTCCCTGACCTCGGGCAGCTCTCCGGCCTCGTACCACTCGGCCACCCTGGGCAGCACCCGGTCCGCGGTCCAGGCGCGCACCGTCGTGCGGATCGCCAGGTCGTCCTCGCTCAGGAGGTCGTCGATCCCCAGGGGGTCGGCCGGGTCGAAGACCGGAGGCTTCTGTGCTTCGGGCATGGCCTTCTCCGCAGAAACTAGCAACGGTAACCTGCTGCGCCGACCGTACGGTCAGCGCCCGGTGTTCCGCAACGTGGCGGCGGCTCGGTGGGCCGGGCCCCGCGTCCTGTTCGTGCGAGGGGCGGGGCCTCGGGCCCGGGTGTCAGCGGCGGGCCTCGTCGAGAGCCGGCGCGCCCCGGCTCCTGCGGTCCTCCTCCGGCGCACGCGGCGCCGGCACCCCGCCGGTGCCCCCGTCGCACACCATCACCCTCGGCAACCGCAGCGCCGCCACCGCTCCCAGCAGCAACAGCACCGCGCTGACCAGCAGCGTCACATGGAGGCCGTGGACGAACGAGGTCCGGGCCGCGGCACGCAGCGCGGCCCCCGCATGGCCCCCGAGCCGGCCGGAGACCTCGTATGCCTCGCCGAGCGAGTGGCCGGCGTCCCGCCGGTCGGCTGCCGGCACCCCGCGCACCGAGGAGAGCCCGGGCGCGTACGCGGCGTTCATCACACTGCCCAGCAGGGCGATGCCCATCCCTGCACCCAGTTGGTACGACGTCTCGCCGATCGCCGCCGCGCCGCCCGACTGCGCCGACGGCGCCTCGTTGAGCATCGACTCGTAGGCGCCGAAGAGCGTCGTCTCCAGGCCGAAGCCGAGCAGGACGAACGCGCCGAGCATCAGGCGGGCGTTGTCGTGCCCGCCCATCAGCGTGAGGAGGCCCACCGCCGCCGCGGTGAGGCAGAACCCGAACACGACCATGACGCGCGGCCCGAAGCGGTGCAGCATCTTCGACCCCGCAAGGCCGGCCGCCATGGCCGCCACGGTCAGCGGCAGCAGCCGCAGGCCGGTCTCCAGCGGGGAGAGCCCGAGGACCAGTTGCAGATACTGCGCGGCGATCAGTTCGAGGCCGACCAGGGCGAGCATCGCCAGCACGATGCAGCCGACGGAGGTGGTGAACGCGGCCCTGGCGAACATGCGCAGGTCCACCAGCGGCTGCGGCCTGCGGCGCTGCCGGCGCACGAAGGCGGTGATCAGGGCCCCGCCCACGACCAGCGGCAGCAGGGTCTCGGGACCGAGCGGCGCACCGCCGCTGCCCAGGCACTTCACGCCGAACACCACGCCGAAGAGCCCGCCCGCGGCCATCAGCGCCCCGAGGACGTCCCAGGGGCCGTTGCGCTCGCCCGTCGACTCGGGCAGCAGCCAGCGCCCCACGGGGAGGCTGACCAGCATCAGCGGGATGTTGACCAGGAAGACCGAACCCCACCAGAAGTGTTCGAGCAGGAAGCCGCCGAGCAGCGGCCCGACGGCCGCGCCGACCGCGGCGACCGCGCTCCAGATGCCGATGGCAAGCGCCCGCTCCCGCCGGTCGGGGAAGACCTGGCGCAGGATCGACAGCGTGGCCGGCATGATCATCGAACCGCCGACGCCCAGCAGCGCACGGGCCGCGATCAGCACCTGGGCGCTGTCGGCGAAGGCCGCCACGGCGGACGCGACGCCGAAGAGCGCGTACCCGATCAGAAGGATCCGTCTGCGGCCGACGCGGTCACCGAGCGTGCCGAAGAGGATCAGCAGCGAGGCGCACACGAGCGGATAGGCGTCGACGATCCAGAGCAGCTCCATGGCACCGGGCCGCAGGTCCTCGGTGACGGCGGGCACCGCGACGTGCAGCACGGTGGCGTCCACCGCGACGAGCAGCAGGCTGACGCAGAGCACGACGAGGACGAGCCACCGGTTGGCCTGCCGGCCCGCGACCACGCGGTCGAGACGGTGGCGATGCCGGGTGGCGCCCGGGGTTCGCCCCGCGGCCGTGGTCGTCCCGGACATGTAGGTACCTCCCAGATGGTCCCGCGCACTCGGCGGGCCCGCGGGGCGCTTTCTGCTGCCTCGGCGCAGGAGGCTGGTGCTGTCGTCCGGACCGGCGGCTCCCGCGGCGAAAGGCGAGTGAGCGGCCAGCGTACGCGAGATCCCCGGGAAGTCATGTGGTGCACCCCGCTCCGATGCCGGGACATGATGTGGCGTACACCACTCTCCACCGGCCCCCGCACCGGCCCGGAGACCGCCGGGAGAGCCGGTCCGCACCGGCCGCCGTCGCGGGGACACGGCTGCCGAGACATGCCTGCGCCCGCCGCGCGACCCCTGATAATCGAGCACGTGGCCGAACTTGATCATCGCACGCCGTCGCCGCGGGCAGCCGTCCCGCGCCGTGCGGGCCGCCTGCCGGCACGCGCGGCGGACGCCCTGCGGCACGCAGCGCCCGCCCTCCTGGGGTACGCGGCGGTCCGTGCGCTGGGGGTCCTGCTGCTGGCGCTGTGGAGTGCGCCGGCGGGCAAGAGCGCGCACCAGTTGCTCTCCGGGCGCTGGGACTCCCTCTGGTACATGCGGGTGGCCGCGTACGGCTACGGCTGGCGGGTGCGGCTGCCGGACGGCACCGTCCACACCGACCTGGCGTTCTTCCCGCTGCTGCCCTGGCTGGAGCGGCTGGGCGCCGCGGTGAGCCCGCTGCCGTACGCGGACGCCGGCCTCCTCACGTCCTGGTCGGCCTCGCTCGCCGCCGCCTGGGGCGTCTTCGCGGTGGCCGACCGGCTGTACGGGCGGCGCGCCGCGGTCTGTGCGGCACTGCTGTGGGCGGTGCTCCCGGTGGGCGTCGTGCAGTCGATGGCGTACAGCGAGTCGCTGTTCACGGCGCTCGCCGCCTGGTCGCTGTACGCGGCGCTGACCAGGCGCTGGGTCACGGCCGGTGCGCTGGCCTGCCTCGCGGGGCTCACCCGGCCGGTCGGCATGGCCGTGGCCGCCGCCGTCTGGGCGGCCGCCTGGTGCTCCGGGCGGGAGCGATGGTCCTGGCGCGCGGTCCTCGGGGCGCTGCTGGCCCCGCTGGGCGCCGCGGGCTACGTGCTGTGGGTGGGCCGGCGCACGGGAGGGGGCCTGGGCGGCTATCTGGATGTGCAGGGGCAATGGGGCAACGGCTTCGACGGGGGGCTGGCCTTCGCCCGGTTCGCGGCCGCGCGGCTGACGGGCTTCCCCTCGGTGTTCGCGGGGCTCGGCCTGCTGGTGGGTGTGGCGCTCGTGGTGTGGCTGTACGTGCGGTGCGTACGTGAGCGGCAACCGCTGCCCCTGCTGGTGTACTCCGGCGTCGTCGTGGCGCTCGCCCTGGGCGCCGAGAGCTACTTCGGTTCCAAGCCGAGGCTGCTGATGCCCGCCTTCCCGCTCCTGCTGCCGCTCGCGGTGGCCCTGGCGCGGCTGCGAACACCGAGGTCCGCACTGGTGCTCGGGTGTGCGGCGGTGGGCTCGGCGGTGTACGGGGCCTTCTGGCTGAACGGTTCGGGCCCACCCTGACGGCGCTGCGGCCCCGCCGGGACGCGGTGAGCGCCCGGAAAATTCCGAACAAGCAGTCGGTGAACGGAATTCGGCCGGCCCATAAAGCACCCATAAGAATGAGCAGGGCAATGGCACGACAAGGAGTTCAGCAGATTGCGAATACCCCAAGAATAAGCCACCAGTTGAGAGCAATCCCACATCACATCGTCATCACAAAGCCGTGGTTTCGAGCTGCTCTTCAGCTCACTCGCTGTAACGTCGATTGAGTGCGTACCGAACGATGCCTCACCCGTCTGGACCGGGTCTTCGCCCGTCTTGACCGTGAGCCGGAACGACCGGCCAACCTCGACGTACCGAGGATGAGCCGGCACAGGATCGTGCTCCTGGGCGCGACCCTGGCCTTCTACCTGGCCATCGTGTGGGCCGTGGTCACCACGTCGTGGCTGGTCCGCTTCGACTGGCAGGTCATGTTCTTCAGGCCCTACCAGCAGTGGCCCCAGGTGCACGCCTTCCTGGACTACTACGTCGTACTCGGCCAGCGCGGTCCCACGGCGGTCATGGTGGCGGCCTGGCTGGGCTGGCGCTCGTGGCGGCAGCACACGCTGCGCCCGCTGCTGACGCTGGGTGCGGCGCTGCTCCTGCTCAACGCCACGGTGGGCGCGGCCAAGCTCGGCATGGGCCGCCTCGGTCCGCACTACGCCACCGTGATCGGCTCCAACGAGATGTGGCGCGGCGGCGATATATTTCCTTCCGGGCACACCGCCAACGCCGTGGTGACCTGGGGCATCCTGGCGTATCTGGCCTCCACGCCGCGGGCCCGCCGCTATCTGTCCGCCACCTCCGCGGTGGTGGCGCTGGGCGTCGGCCTCACCACGGTCTACCTGGGCACGCACTGGCTGAGCGACGTGCTGCTCGGCTGGGCCGCAGGACTGCTGATCCTGCTGGCGCTGCCGTGGTGCGAGCCGCTCATCGCCAGGGCCGAGGGCTGGCTGCTGGCCCGCCGGGACGCGCTGCGCAACCGCCGCGCCTCCGCCCCGGCGACGCCGTCCCCGGCCGTCGGCGCGCCCGCGTTCTTCCCACCGCACGTCGCCGAGGCCGACACGGCGCCGGCCCGTGAACCGGTGGCCGAGCCGGTCGCCGCGGTACGCCCGGGCAGGGCCGCGGCCCACCTGGCGCAGGGCCCGCACACCACACGTGCGGAGCGGAGCCCGGTCACCCCCGCGGGCAGCCGCCGTCCGCCGAACTCGGAGCACCGTCCGCCGCGCACCACGGCACGCCCCCTGACGGGCGCCTGAGCGGCGGGTGCGCGCCGGGCCCCCGGGGAGGCGGGGGATGCGGTGCGCACCGCTGCCGACCCCGCGCACGGGTGGCGCCCGGACCGGTACGCACCCGGCCCGGGCGGGCTCACCCCTTCCAGCTACGGCGTACGGTGCCGCCCTCGACCTCGAAGTTCAGCCGCCCGTAGCGGTACTCCATGGTGATGACGGAGCCCGGCGCCAGCGACCTGACCGTGGACCAGCCACGCTCGCGTGCCCGCTCCTCGGCCTCGTCCACCGGGAGTCCGACGTAGCTCTGGAGGTCGTCCTCTGGTTCCGCGGGGGGCGGTGGTATGGGTGCCATGCAGGCCACCGTATGCGCCGCCGCCGGACCGGGAAAGCCGATCAGGCCGGCCGCGCCGGACGAGCCGCATGCGACTCAAGCGACTCGCACCGCTCACATCACTCACGCCGCGCACAGTCACGCCGCTCACCCGACTCACGCCACTCACGCGGCCCACAAGTCCGCGGCCGGGCACCGGGCAGCCGCCGGCCCGGTCGCCAAGGCCCGCCGGGCGGCCCGCCGTCGGGCACGTGCGCGCCGTACCTCGGCATCCGCCAGGGCCGCGACCTTCCGTCACCGGTCCCCGGGGGGTCACACTTCTGTCACAGGATCACGACACCGCTCTCCTCGAATGCGCGCCCGCCGTTCGAGTGGTTCCTGAATTCCCGCGGCATGCGGAAAGGCGCCGTGGACGCATATGCGGGCGCTCTGCCCCGGCTCCGCGAAACACCCCGGTAATGGACGTCGCGCCGCCCGGCAGGTGCGCTGATACGGTCGGTGCGACGGCGTTTCCGGGACAGCGGGACACGACGTCATTCGTTCTTTTCCTTTCGAGCCCGCGAAAATCCTTTCCGGACACCGGTCCTGACACGTCGAGGCGTCGGTCCCCGGCCGGCCCGTACCCGACGGCGAGGGGGCACAGATGGACACGCGCACCGGGCGGACGGCCACTGACGAGGCCGAACCCCAAGCGCCCGCCAGGCGGCCCGGCGCGATCATCGTCGACTGGCTGACCACCACCGACCACAAGAAGATCGGCCACCTGTACCTGATCACGTCTTTCGGGTTCTTCCTGGCCGCCGGTTTCATGGCACTGGTGATGCGGGCGGAACTGGCCAGGCCCGGGCTCCAGATCGTCTCGAGCGACCAGTACAACCAGTTGTTCACCATGCACGGCACGATCATGCTGCTGCTGTTTGCCACCCCCACGTTCGCCGGATTCGCGAACGAGATCATGCCGCTTCAGATCGGCGCGCCCGATGTCGCTTTTCCGCGTCTGAACATGCTGTCGTACTGGCTCTTCCTGTTCGGGGGCCTGATCGTGCTCGGCGCCTTTCTGCTGCCGGACGGCGCGCCGGGTTTCGGCTGGTTCGCCTACGCGCCGCTCAACAGCGACGTGCGCACGCCCACCGTCGGCGCCGACATGTGGATCATGGGCCTGGCACTGTCCGGCTTCGGCACGATCCTCGGCGCGGTGAACTTCCTGACCACCGTGATCGGTATGCGCGCCCCCGGCATGACGATGTTCCGGATGCCCATCTTCACCTGGAACGTGCTGTTCACCTCGATCCTGGTGCTGCTCGCCTTCCCGGTGCTGGCCGCGGAACTGCTGGCGCTGGAGGTGGACCGGACCTTCGGCGCGCACATCTTCGACCCGGCCAACGGCGGGTCGCTGCTGTGGCAGCACCTCTTCTGGTTCTTCGGCCATCCGGAGGTGTACATCATCGCGCTGCCGTTCTTCGGCATCGTCACGGAGATCCTGCCGGTCTTCAGCCGGAAGCCGATCTTCGGGTACGTGATGCTCATCGGCGCGACGATGGCGATCACCGGCCTCTCGATCATGGTGTGGGCGCACCACATGTTCGCCACCGGCGGGGTGCTGCTGCCCTACTTCTCCCTGATGTCGTTCCTGATCGCGGTGCCGACCGGGGTGAAGTTCTTCAACTGGACGGGCACCATGCTGAGCGGCTCGCTCTCCTTCGAGACACCGATGCTGTGGTCCATCGGCTTCCTGGTGACGTTCCTCTTCGGTGGTCTGACCGGCGTCATCCTGGCCTCGCCACCGCTCGACTTCGAGGTCACGGACTCGTACTTCGTGGTGGCCCACTTCCACTACGTGGTCTTCGGCACCGTGGTGTTCGCCACCTTCGCCGGGTTCTACTTCTGGTGGCCGAAGTTCACCGGCACGATGCTCGACGAACGGCTCGGCAAGATCCACTTCTGGACGCTCTTCGTCGGATTCCACACCACGTTCCTGGTGCAGCACTGGCTCGGCGCCGCCGGCATGCCGCGCCGCTACGTCGACTACCTGGCCGCGGACGGCTTCACTCCGCTCAACACGGTCTCGACGATCGGCTCCTTCCTGCTCGGCGCGTCCACGCTGCCGTTCTTCTACAACGTCTGGCACACGAAGAGGTACGGCAAGCGGGTCACGACGGACGATCCCTGGGGCTACGGCCGCTCCCTGGAGTGGGCGACGTCCTGCCCGCCACCGCGGCACAACTTCGTCACGCTCCCCCTGGTCCGCTCGGAGTCGCCGGCGTTCGACCTGCACTATCCGCGCTACGCGCCGGAGCAGGTGCGGCGCTCCGAAGGAGAGCCCGGCCCAGGCGGTCCCGGGACGCCCTGAGCGCGTCCAGGAGCTCGACGGGCTCGATCACCTCGAACTCGAAGCCGGTGCTCGCCACATGGATCGCGAGCACCTCCAGGTTCGCCGCGCCGGTGCGCAGCAGGCAGCTTTCCGGGCCCTCCGGCGCCAGGGAGCCGGCCGACGGTGTGATCCGCCGGGCCGCCACGTCGACGGGCACCAGCAGGCGCAGCACGGCCCGGGCCGCGTACACCTGCGTGGAGACGCCGCGCGAGACGTAGGCGGCCAGGTCCTCGGCGGGCGGTGCGCGGCGCGCAGCGCGGGCCGTGCGGCGGGCGCGGGGTGATGCGGTCCGCGCGGAAGGTCCGCCAGCCCTCGCGCCGCACGTCCCAGGCGACGAGGTACCAGAGGCGCTCGGTGCAGACCAGGCGGTACGGTTCCGCGGCCCTGCGGGATGTGGTGCCGCCGTGGTCGCGGTAGTCGAAGTGCAGCCGCTCACCGTCCCGGCAGGCGTGCGCCAGTTCGGTGAGGACGGCGGGGTCGACGGCGGCGGCGCCGGGGCGGGTGCCCGCCGCCGCTCACCCGGACGGTTCGGCGCCCTCCGCCACCTCGACGCGCACCGCGAGGTCGTTGTCGACGGTGTAGTACGGCTGTGCCGCGAGCGGGGCCCTGCCGCCCGTCACGGGGACCGCGGGGAAGGTGAAGATGTGCTTCTTGTCGGCGATGTCGTCGAGCAGCCGTGCGATCCGCACCCGGGGCCCGTGCTCGCCAGCGGGGCGCAGCCACAGGTCCCAGATGCCCGGCGGCGCGGCGTCGGCCAGTGCCCGGTACGGCACGGTGCAGGTGAACCGGGGCCCGTCTGTGGCGGTTTCGGCGCGCACGGTGTGCCCGGTCCCCCGGCGGCGCAGTTCCCCGTGGGCCCCCGGGGCCGGCGTGGCGCCGTACAGCAGGCCGTGCACGGTCAGCACGCCGCCCGTGATGTGCAGTTCACCGGCCTCCGCGTGCGGGGCGCGCCGCCAGCAGCGCACGGCGAGGTCGCCGCCCTTGGTGGTGTAGGGGATGCGCACGGCGACGGGGCCGGGCCCACCGGCCGGGTCGCGGTCGACCAGCGCGCGCAGATCGTGGACTCCGGGTGCCACGGGCGGCCGTGCCCCGTCCGCGTCCTCCAGGTACGCGTCCCAGCGGCCCTCGGCGAGTGCGTCACCCGGGTCGAGGGAGGCGCCCAGGCGTCCGTCGTCCAGCGGGACGAGGGGCAGCCGCACCTCTTCCGCGGGGTCCTTGCCGCGGCGGCGCAGCAGCAGGTGCGGCGGGCCGTCGGCGGGCCGCCGCGGGACCGGCCCGGCGATGCGGAAGCTCAGACGGCCCGTGGCGTCGGCCGTGCAGTCCCCGCGCGGCGGGGTGCTCTCCGCTTCAGCGGTGCCGGCCGTGCGCGGTCCGCTCACGGGGGCGGCCGGGCCGCCGGCGGCGCCTGTCCCTTCGCGGTCCGCCGCGGGGGCCGGAGAGGGCGTGCTCATGCGGTGTGCCCCTTCTGCTTCTGCTGTGCGCCGCGGGCGACGGCGCGTGCCGTGAGCGCGACACCGGCGAGGGCGCCGGTGGCACGGTGCAGCGGGGCGCGCCAGCCAGCGCTGCGGGGGCCGCCGCCCCGGGCGACGAGCGTGGTGAACAGCGTCGTGTAGCGCTCCGCGATCCGTGCCGGGTCGAACCGCTCGGCGTCCCTGACCGCGGCGGCGCCCATCCGCAGCCGCAGCCCGTCGTCGTCGATCAGCTCCAGCAGGCCGCGGGCGACGGCGTCGGCGTTGCCCACCTCGACGAGCCGGCCGTCCACACCGTCCGCGATGATCTCGCCGGGGCCGTGCGGGCAGTCGGTGGAGACCACGGGCAGCCCGCAGCGCATCGCCTCCACGATCGTCATGCCGAACGACTCGAGCGAGGAGGTCACGGCGGCGATCGAGCCCTTCACCCACTCGGACTCGATGGGGTGCGCGACGCCCATCAGGAAGACGTGGTTGTAGAGGCCGAGACGGTCGATCAGGGTGCGCAGCCGCTGCTTCTGGTCGCCGCCGCCGTAAATCCGCAGCCGCCAGTCCGGACGCTGGGTGCGGACCGTGTCGAAGGCCCTGATCAGCAGGTCGTACCGTTTGACGCGGGTGAGCCGGCCGGCCGCCACGACCCATTTCCCGAGACCGTCGGCGGGCTGCACCGCGGGCCGGGGCACCGGGTTCGCGATGGCCTCCAGGTGCACACCGGGCAGCCGCATCCGCGCCCGGTAGGCCCGCGCGTCGGCCTCGGTGGTGGTGGTGAGCGCGTCGAGCCGCGGGTACACGGCGCGCAGTTGCGCGCGCAGGGTGCGCGGATGGCTGTCCAGGGTCAGGTGCTCCTGCCCGACCCGTACCGGCCCCGGCCTGGTGTGCCGGGCGAGGTGCACGTTCAGGCCCGGCCGGGTGGCGACTACGACGTCGGCCTCCGTGGTCCCCAGGTGCCCGGCGATACGCAGGTCGGTGAGCGCGCTGTACTGCACGTGGCGGCCGTCGGCGCGCGGGAACACACGTGTCGGCCGCTGGTGGGCGGGGTGGCCCAGGTCGGAGTCCGGGGAGTTCTTGCGGGTGTCGACGAGGTGTCTCAGCCGCACTCCCGGGCCGGGCGGCAGCAGTGGCCTGTCGCGGTGCCGGAAGACGGAGACGACCTCGACGTCGTGCTGCTGGGCCAGCGTGGCCGCCAGATTGTAGGTCGTCCGGATCGTTCCCCCGATCCCGTAGCCGTTGTGGATGAGGAAGGAGATGTGCATGCGTCCCCGTATCTCGTGCGCCCCGCGGACGACCGTCACGCCCGCCTGCCACGGGGTCCGACCCCCGGGCGAAGGGGAGGGTTGGACGCCACCACTGTCTTGTTCCGCAAGAGTTGTGCCATTGGTAGCTGCCGCCGGGAACCGGAAGCAGGACCTCCGGACCGGGGTTCCACGAGGCCCGTACGGAGGCCGGCGAGGAGCCGCGCCGAGGCCCGTGCGGGGGAGCCGTGCGAGGGGCCTGCCCCCTGCACGAACCGCCACTCCTACTGGTATAAGTAATGATTTGTACGCTTTTCCGGACTCTAACACGCCGCGAGGCGGTGCACCCGTCGACGAGGGCGCGCCTCGGACAGGAGTTCCCGTCTCTTTTCGGACACCCCCTTCATAACGTGATGTCAGGATTTGTCGGCCCGCCCCCAGGCCCTCGCCCGCTCCGGCGGCATGCGCAACTCCCCCTGGCCCGCACCGCGTTGACGCCAGGCTGACGCCGGGTCCACGACGGCCCCCTCGCCCCACGGGACGGTTCGATTCCCGGCGCCTTCGGGCGTGACTCCGCCACGCATCGTCCGTTGTCCTGGTCATGAGCCGGGCCCACCGGCCCGCCGGGACCGAAGCACCGACCGCACCAACCGCACCGACCGCACCGACCGACCGCCGAGGAGCCACCGTGCCGCGCATGCTCGACGTCAGCGACGACGTACGCGCCGAGATCGGCGACGAAGAAGCCGACCGGCTGCTCGCCGGGGAGAACGCCCCCGGCAGTTACGACTGCACGTCCTGCCGCACCCCGGGCCACCCGGACCGCGAGCACACCAGCACCGTCCTGTTCGTCGGCGACGAGACGGCCGTACTGGCCTTCGCCCACGCCGGCTGTCTGCCCTCCCAGGTCGTCCAGGTCACCGAGGAGCAGTTGCGGGGCGCCGTGCGCTCGATCTCCGGCGAGGACGGGGGCCCTCCCGCCCCGAGCGTGCCGGGCCAGGCGGTGCTCGGGGTCACCAGCGGGCTCGTCCTCGTCGCCGGTGAGCTGCATCCTGCGCTGGTGGTCGAGCCGACCGGCCCCATCAGGCGCCCGGGCTCCTCCGGCCCCGGCGACGACTTCCTGCCGCTCCTCGTCGAGCAGGGCTTCTCCCGGGCGAGCAGCGTGGACCGGCTGCCGCCGGTGCTGCACGGCTGGTCGGTGCTGCTGGCCATGGGACAACTGCACGCGGTGCTCCAGCCGGGTCCCGCCGGCACGCCGGTCGCCTGGTGGCAGGCGCACCACCCCCTCCAGGTCACCGACGGCTGGCGCACCGCCGCCGCGACGCTCCGACACGTCCTGCTCTTCGCGGCGCCGGTGGGATCGATCGGCCGCCAGCCGCGCGAGGACCTGCTGCGCGAGGCGCTCGACCACGCCGCCGCCGGCGGCCTGCTGGTGGCCGCCGCCCTGCCGGTCAGCGGTAGCTGATCGCAGCCGAACGGGCGGGGAGCACCGGCCGCAGCCCCCGGCCACCTGCGAAAGCGGCACGGCGACCGCATCCGTCGGGCCCTGACGTCGTTGGCACGTACGTGCAGACATACGACCCCGCCCGCCGCCCCCCGTACCCGATTCCCGCCATGCGCCACGCGCCGGAGCGCACCGCAGGCCGTTCGGTCACACCGATCTACGACAGGCTCTACGCCGAGTACCGCATGGCGTTCAGGACGCTGCCCGGCGACCGCAGCGGTGAGGAGGACCTGGGGTTCAAGACCTTCGCGGCCCTCTCCGGTCCCGCCACCGGGCTGCACGGCACCGGCCAGGCCCATGTGGACGCCCCCGGCTACCCGGGCCCTCCCGTCGGCGGCCATCCGGTCGACCGGACCGGCCTGTACCAGACGGGCATCTGGCGGCCGGCCGGCCGCTCCCACGGGCCCCAGGAACTGCTGCCCGCCGTCCTGCCCACCCGGCAGCGCGGCGCCGACCACTGAGCGCACCGCTCCTGCCGCCCCCACGCACCGGTCCGCCGCTCCCCCGCACAGCAGGCGGCACAGGAGCCCGCCGGCCCAGGAGCCGGCATCAGGACAGCGAGCGCAGATGGGTGCGCTGCCCTTCCGGGTCGAAGACGCCCAGGATCTCCGCGGGGCCGTCCAGTGCGCCGAAGGCGTGCGGGACCATGGTGGAGAACTCCGCCGCCTGGCCGCTCTCGATCCTGATGGCCCGCTCCCCCAGCAGCAGCACGACGGTCCCCGACAGCACGGTGAACCAGTCCCGGCCGGGGTGGACCCGCAGCACCTCGGCACCCTGCCGGGCAGGCTTGGTGAGACGCATCTTCGCCACGCTCACGCCGTGCGGCCCTGACTGCCGGTTGAGCATCCAGGTGGTCACCCCGCGGCCGGCGTCGTGCTGCGGCCTGATCACCACGTCCTCGTCGTCGACGGACTCCACCAACTGGTCGAGCGTGGTCCCCAGGGCCCGGGCGAGCACGGTGAGCTGGTCGAGGCTGATCCGGCGGTGCCCCGTCTCGATACGGCTCAGCGTGGAGGGGCTCAGGAAGCAGCGGCCGGCGAGGTCGTCGAGCGACCAGCCCCTGGCCACCCGCAACCCTCTGATCCGTTTGCGGACCAGAGCGTCCAGCCCACCGTCTTCTTGCGTCATGAGCAAGATGTTATGCCAGCAACGCAAGGCCCTCGTACAGTCGGCTCCATGACGAACCATTCTCATCCGCACCCGGACGCAACCGACGAATCGGCCCTGGCCGAGATGCTGGACCTCGATGCTGAGGTGCTGGACGGCCACCTGGCGGAGGTGGCCGACTGGCTGGGCGAGCTGACCGCCGACCGTCCGCCGCGCCGGATCCTCGACCTCGGCTGCGGCACCGGTACCGGCACCTTCACGCTGCTGAGGCGTTTCGAGGAGGCCGAGGCGACCGCCGTGGACAGGTCCCCGCACATGCTCCACCATCTGCGGGCGCGGGCCGAGGAGGCCGGAGTGGCGTACCGGGTGCGCACCGTCCAGGCCGATCTGGACGACACCTGGCCGGCCGTCGGAACCCCCGACCTCGTGTGGGCGTCCGCGTCCCTGCACCACACGGCCGATCCCGACCGTGTGCTGAGCGAGGTCCTCACCGCGCTCAGGCCCGGCGGACTGCTCGCCCTGGTCGAGGCGGAATCCTTCCTGCCGCACTTCCTGCCGGACACCGACGACGGCCCCGCGCACCCCGGCGGGGACCATGGCGCCGGCGGCACGGCCCCGGTCCCCCCGGGGCTGGAAGCGCGCTGCCACGCCGCACTGGCCGAGGTGCACGAGCGCGATGTGCCGCTCCTCGGCTCCGACTGGGGCGCCCTGCTGGCCCGGGCCGGTTTCACCGTCGCCGCGGAACGGCACTTCGCCATCGACCTGAGGCCGCCGCTGCCCGCCTCCGCCGGCCGCTACGCCCAGGCGACCCTGCGCCGCCTGCGCTCGCACCTCGGCGACCGGCTGAGCGAGGACGACCTGGCCGCCCTCGACGCGCTCGCCGACGACACGGGCCCGCTCAGTGTCCTTTGCCGCGGCGATCTGACCGTTCGCACCGCGCGGACCGTATGGGCGGCCCGTCGGCCGGAGCCGGGCACCGCCCCCCGGTAGGCACACCGCCCACCGGACACACCCTGGAGGCCGCCGGCCCCACGGCCGCGCAGCCTGACGGACACCCGGGCAGCCACGCGCCACGACGGGGCGCGGGAAACCGCGCGGACCGCCCGGCACGCGCGCGGCGGGCCGGCTCGTGGCACCCGCGGCAGGCCCCCGTGGTGCCGGAGCGCACCGGGTCACGTGCACTCGGCGGCGAGGTGCGGGCCCACCCCCCGGCTCCCGGCGCCGGGGCGGGGGCGGGCCCGAACCCGCGTCACTTCTTGCGGCCGCGCTTCTCCCGCACCCGCACCGAGACGTGGATCGGCGTCCCCTCGAAACCGAACTCCTCGCGCAGCCGCCGCTCGATGTACCTGCGGTAGCCGTGCTCGATGAAGCCGGATGCGAAGAGGACGAAACGCGGCGGCTTGGTGCCCGCCTGGGTGCCGAAGAGGATCCGCGGCTGCTTGCCGCCGCGCACCGGGTGCGGGTGGGAGGCGACGAGCTCGCCGAGGAAGGCGTTCAGCCGACCGGTCGGGACCCGGGTCTCCCAGCCCGCGAGGGCCGTCTCGATGGCGGGGACCAGCTTCTCCATGTGCCTGCCGGTGCGCGCCGACACGTTGACCCGCGGGGCCCATGCCACCTGGCCCAGCTCGGACTCGATCTCGCGCTCCAGGTAGTAGCGGCGCTCCTCGTCGAGCGTGTCCCACTTGTTGTAGGCGAGGACGAGTGCGCGGCCCGCGTCCACCGCCATGGTGATGATGCGCTGGTCCTGCACGCTGATGCTGTCGGCCGCGTCGAGGAGGACGACCGCGACCTCCGCCTTCTCCACGGCGGCGGCGGTTCGCAGCGAGGCGTAGTAGTCGGCGCCCTGCTGGAGGTGGACGCGCTTGCGGATGCCCGCGGTGTCGACGAACCGCCAGGTCTTCCCGCCGAGTTCGATGATCTCGTCGACCGGGTCCCTGGTGGTGCCCGCGAGCGCGTCGACGACGACGCGCTCCTCCCGCGCCACCTTGTTCAGCAGTGACGACTTGCCGACATTGGGACGGCCGATGAGGGCGACCCGCCGGGGCCCGCCGCCCTGGCCGCCGAAGCTCTCCCGCGGTGCGTCCGGCAGCACCTCCAGGACGGCGTCCAGCATGTCACCGGTGCCGCGGCCGTGCAGTGCCGAGACGGGATGGGGCTCGCCGAGGCCGAGGGACCACAGCATGGCGGCGTCGGACTCGCCGCTCGGACCGTCCACCTTGTTGGCGCAGAGCACCACGGGCTTGCCCGCCTTGCGCAGCAGCCGGACCACCGCCTCGTCGGTGTCCGTGGCGCCGACGGTGGCGTCCACCACGAAGACCACCGCGTCGGCGGCCTCGATGGCGTACTCGGCCTGGGCCGCCACGGAGGCGTCGATCCCGAGGACGTCCTGCTCCCAGCCGCCGGTGTCGACGACCTTGAAGCGGCGCCCCGACCACTCGGCGTCGTAGGTGACGCGGTCGCGGGTGACTCCGGGGGTGTCCTCGACGACGGCCTCGCGACGCCCGATGAAGCGGTTCACCAGTGTCGACTTGCCGACGTTGGGACGGCCGACGACGGCGAGCACCGGCAGCGGCCCGTGCCCTGCCTCCTCGATGGCGCCCTCGACGTCCTCCAGGTCGAAGCCCTCTTCCCGCGCGAGCTCCATGAACCGGGCGAACTCGGCGTCGCCGAGCGCGCCGTGCTCATCTCCGCCGAGTCCGGGGCCCTCGCTCATGGGGCCGTCGGGCTGGATCTGGTCGTTCATGAAGTCCGTACCTCGTTCATCGTGGTGGCCGGTGGATCTCAGCGTGCCGCCGGCTCTGCCGACGTGTCCACCGGCTCAGGGTGTGGCCTGCCGCCCGGTGGTGCGCCTGGCGTTCTCCAGGTGGGCGGTCAGGCACTGCTGGATGCGCACGGTCGCCTCGTCGAGCGCCTTGCGGGTGCGCCGGCCGCTGCCGTCGCCGGCTTCGAAGGGGTCTCCGAAGACGACGTCGACACGGGCGCGCAGCGGTGGCAGCGCGGGCACCAGTCGGCCGCGCGCCGCGGTGCTGCCCAGGACCGCGACCGGCACGATCGGCGCCCCGCTGCGCACCGCGAAGTAGGAGAGCCCCGCGCGCAGCGACGCGAAGTCGCCGTCGCCGCGGGTGCCCTCCGGGAAGATCCCGAGCACCCCGCCGCGCGCCAGGACGCCCAGCGCCCGGGTGACGGCGGTGCGGTCCGCCACCTCGCGGTCCACCTTGAGCTGGCCGATGCCGCGCAGGAACGGGTCGAGCGGGCCGACGAACGCCTCCTTCTTGATCAGGAAGTGCACGGGCCGGGGCGCGGTGCCCATCAGCATCGGGCCGTCCAGGTTGTGCGCGTGGTTGACGGCCAGGATCACGGGGCCGGCGGCCGGCACCTTCCACGCCCCGAGCACCCGCGGCCGCCACAGCCCGTACATCAGGCCGACGCCGATCCGGCGGCCGACCTCGGCGCCGAGCAACGACGGCCCCTCAGCCGCGGCCCGGCCGGCCGCGGCGGACGCCTGGTGGGTTCCGCCCGTGCCCGGCGCGGCGGGTGCTCCGGTCACTTCGCGGCCCGCTTCTCCTCGACGAGGGTGACGACGCACTCGATGACCTGCAGGAGGGTGAGCTCGGTGGTGTCGACCTCGACGGCGTCGCCCGCCTTGGCGAGCGGGGACGCCTTGCGGGTGGAGTCGGCCGCGTCCCGCTTGATCAGGGCCTCGCGGGTGGTGTGCACGTCGGCGCCCTTCAGCTCGCCGCTGCGGCGCGCGGCACGGGCCTCGGGCGACGCCGTCAGGAAGACCTTCAGGTCGGCGTCGGGCAGCACGGTCGTGCCGATGTCGCGGCCCTCGACGACGATGCCCTGCGCCGCTGCGGCCGCGAGCGCCCGCTGCAGCCCGGTGATCCGGGCCCGCACCTCTGGCACCGCGCTGACCGCGCTGACCTTGGCGGTGACCTCGGGCGTCCGGATGGGGCCCGAGACGTCCACGCCGTCGACGGTGATGGTGGGCGCGCTGGGGTCGGTTCCGGAGACGATCTCGGGCTTGTCGACGACGGCGGCCACCGCGGCCGGGTCGGAGACGTCGACGCCGTTGTGCACCATCCACCAGGTCATCGCGCGGTACTGCGCCCCGGTGTCGAGGTAGCTCAGCCCCATCTGCTCCGCAACGGCCCGTGACGTGCTCGACTTGCCGGTGCCGGAGGGGCCGTCGATGGCGACGATCACAGCCGGGACGGTCCGGGCGGCGGTGGCTGCGGTGGCTGCGTTTTCCACAGGAGACGGGCACCTTCCTGGTACGGGCGTACGCGTTCGGCATCGGATCGTACGCGTACGTGCCTGGGGGACGGGACGTGGCAGTGCGGCTGGTTCGGGCACGAGTGCGCCCAGCACAAGGTTACTGGCTCGTCCGAGCGCCTCCGACGGGGCCGAGGGGCCCGACCGCGGCGCCCGCCGCGCCCCGCCGTCCGCTGCGCTACTGCCGGATGGCCCAGCCCCGCTCCCGCAGCGCCGCCGTCAGCACGGGCACCGACTGCGGGACCACCATGAGCTGCACCAAGCCCGCCTGCTGTCCTGTGGCGTGCTCGATGCGGACGTCCTCGATGTTCACCCCGGCCCGGCCCGCGTCCGCGAAGATCCGGGCGAGCTGGCCCGGCTGGTCGTCGATGAGCACGATGACGCTCTCGTAGCTCGTGGGTGCGGCGCCGTGCTTGCCGGGCACCCTGGTCTGCCCCGCGTTGCCGCGCCGCAGCACCTCCTGGATGCCGCCCGCGCCGCCGAGGCGCTTGTCCTCGTCGGCGGACTGCAGGGCACGCAGGGCCCGGACCGTCTCGTCGAGGTCGGCGGCGACGTCGGAGAGCAGGTCGGCGACCGGGCCCGGGTTGGCGGAGAGGATGTCGATCCACATCGCGGGCTCGGAGGCCGCGATCCTGGTCACGTCGCGGATGCCCTGCCCGCAGAGCCGCACCGCGCTCTCCTCGGCGTGCTCGAGCCGGGCCGCGACCAGGTTGGAGACCAGGTGCGGCATGTGGGAGACGAGGGCCACGGCGCGGTCGTGGGCGTCCGCGTCCATCACCACCGGCACGGCCCGGCAGAACGCGATCAGCTCCAGGGCGAGGTTCAGCACCTCGGTGTCGGTGTCCCGGCCCGGGGTGAGCACCCAGGGCCGGCCCTCGAACAGGTCGGCGGTGGCCGCCAGCGGCCCGGACTTCTCGCGCCCCGACATGGGGTGGGTGCCGATGTACGACGCCAGGGCGGCGGCGTCCAGGCCCAGTGCCTCCAGGTCGCGGCGGGGGCCGCCCTTGACGCTCGCCACGTCGATGTAGCCGCGGGCGGCGCCGCGCCGCATGGCGCCGGCCAGGGTGGCGGCGACGTGCGCGGGCGGCACGGCGACCACGGCGAGGTCGACGGTGCCCGCCGGCTCCGTGTCGGTTCCGGCGCCGAGCGCCGCGGCGGTACGGGCCTGCTCCGGGTCGTGGTCGGCCAGGTGCACCCGCACGCCGCGGCTCGCGAGGGCCAGTGCGGCCGAGGTGCCGATCAGTCCGGTGCCGATGACGAGCGCGGTCCTCATTGGGCGATGTCCTTGCGGAGTGCGGCGGCCGCACCCAGGTAGACGTGGGCCACGTCGGCGCGGGGGCGGTCGGTCTCGACGTGCGCGAGGATCCGGACGACGCGCGGCATGGCGCCCTTGATGTCGAGCTCCTGCGCGCAGATCAGCGGCACGTCGGTGATGCCGAGCTTGCGGGCCGCCGCGGCCGGGAAGTCGCTGTGCAGATCGGGGGTGGCCGTGAACCAGATGCTGATCAGGTCGTCCGTGCCCAGCTCGTTGCGCTCGAGGACCGCGGTGATCAGTCGGCCGACCTGCTCGGCCATGTGGTCCGCCTCGTCCCTGTCGAGCTGGACGGCACCCCGGACCGCTCGTACCGCCACGTCGTGCTCCTCACCTGCGAGATCTCTCCATGGTGCGGCACCGCGCACCATCGTGCTCCGGACAGCGTAGTCAGCCTTCGGCCGCCGGGCCGGTCGTGCCCGGCTGCCGAGACGGCCGGTCCCGCCCGCGCCGACTGCCCCTTTCGCCTGCGGAAAGGGGCCCCAGGTAATCAATAGGCGGGAAGCACGGTCGTGGGCGGTGCGCGGTCGTGGCCGGGGCGCACGGTCGTGGTGGGCGTACGCGGTCGTGGGCGGGGGGGGCGCGGTCGTGGGCGGGGGCGAGGCGGCCGCAACCGCGTACCGGCTCACGCGTCCCGGAGCGCGCCCGGCCCCAGCGGCTCTTCCCGGTGCCCGAGGCGGTACGTCCGGTCCGTCCACCCCCTGGGCCGCACCGCGCCTGCCGGGTACCCGCTACCGGACGCCCCTGCCGGACGCGGTCCCGCCCTCGGCGGGCGCTCGGTCCTCGCCGGCGGGTGCGCGCCTCGCCCCACCGGCCGGTGGGGCGACGGGCGTGCGGTGGCGGAGTGCCGCGGCAGCGGGCCGCGGCACATGTCGCGCACCCGCTACAGCTCCACCTCGCGCATCAGCATCCCGACCTCCGTGTTCGACAGCCTGCGCAGCCAGCCCGACTTCTGGTCGCCCAGCGTGATCGGTCCGAAGGCGGTCCGCACCAGCTTGTCGACGGGGAAGCCCGCCTCGGCGAGCATCCGGCGCACGATGTGCTTGCGGCCCTCGTGGAGGACGACCTCGACCAGGTAGTTCTTCCCGGTCTGCTCCACGACCCGGAAGTGGTCCGCACGCGCGTACCCGTCCTCCAGTTGGATGCCGTCCTTGAGGCGCTTGCCCAGGTCGCGCGGGATCGGGCCCTGGATCGCGGCCAGGTAGGTCTTCTTGACGCCGTAGCGCGGGTGGGTGAGGCGGTGGGCGAGCTCACCGTGGTTGGTGAGCAGGATGACGCCCTCGGTCTCCGTGTCCAGCCGGCCGACGTGGAAGAGCCGGGTCTCGCGGTTGGTGACGTAGTCGCCGAGGCACTGCCGGCCCTCGGGGTCCTCCATCGTGGAGACCACGCCCGCGGGCTTGTTCAGCGAGAAGAACTGGTACGACTGCGTGGCCACGGTCAGTCCGTCGACCCTGATCTCGTCCTTCGCCGGGTCGACCCTGAGGCCCTGCTCCACGACGATCTCGCCGTTGACCTCGACCCTGGCCCGCTCGATCAGCTCCTCGCAGGCGCGCCGCGAACCGTATCCGGCGCGGGCCAGCACCTTCTGCAACCGCTCGCCCTCCTGCTCGGCGCCCGGCAGACCGCGGGCCAGGGTGCGCTTCCTGTCGGCCTTCTCGGCGTACCGGTCGCGGTTGCGCTGCTCGATCTGGGCCTCGTACTCGCGGGAGCGGGCCGGGGTGCTCCTGCCCTCGCGGCCCTTGCCCGCGCCGGCCTTGCCGGCGCCGGTCCTGGGGCCGCCGGCCCTGGGCCCGCCCGACTTGGGCCCGCCGGACTTGGCGCCTCCGGTGCGGGCGCCACCGGCCCGCGCGCCGCCCGCGCCGCCTGACCCACCCGTACCACCCGCGGAGCCGCTGCCGCCCTGTCGGTCGTAGCGGCGCTCCTCGGGGCGTGGGCGGCCCGAGTCCTGCTGCCTGCGGTCGCGGTTGCCGCCCGCGCCGCGGTTGTCCTGCCGGCCGCCGTCACGGCCGCCGCTGCGGCTTGCGCCGCTGTTCCTGCCACTGCTTCGCATCACAGTTCCGTCTTGTCGTGTGTGTCGTCGGGGTCCGGTGCATCCGGGTCGAACGACGGCACGCCTTCCTGCGTGTCGGCCTCGATCGCCTCCGCCTCCGGGAGGAAGGGTGCGAGCTCGGGGAGCTCGTCCAGGCCGCGCAGGCCCATGCGCTCCAGAAAGTAGTTCGTCGTCCTGTACAGGATCGCACCTGTCTCGGGTTCCGTGCCCGCCTCTTCGACCAGCCCGCGCTGGAGCAGGGTGCGCATGACCCCGTCGCAGTTCACCCCGCGCACCGCCGAGACCCGGGAACGGCTGACCGGCTGGCGGTAGGCGACCACAGCGAGCGTCTCCAGGGCGGCCTGGGTGAGCCGGGCGTGCTGGCCGTCCAGGACGAACCCCTCGACGGCCGCCGCGTACTCGGGCCGGGTGTAGAACCGCCAGCCGCCGGCCACCAGCCTCAGTTCGAAGCCGCGGCCCTGGACGGTGTACTCGTCGGCGAGCTCCTGGAGCGCATCCGCGATCTGCCGCCGGGGCCGCTGGAGGATCTTCGCCAGGTGCTCCTCGGCGGCCGGTTCGTCGACGACCATGAGGACGGCCTCCAGGGCGGGTTTGAGGTCGAGCCGCGCCACGGGGCCAAGGCCCGCGGGGGGCGTCCCGGCACTCTCGGCGTGCTCGGCGTGCTCGGCGTGCTGGGCCCCCTCGCCGCCGGCGGCGCCCTGCCCGGTGTCGGTGTGCGTGCTCATGTCCTGTCCTCGGCCTCCTCGCCCTCGCCACGGGCCGTGTCCCCGGCCGGCTCCGGGGCCCTGTCGAACTCGTCGGTGACCCGGGGCCGGGCGGCGCCGTCGCCGCCGGTCCAGCGCACCAGCAGCTCGCCGAGCGCCTCCTCCTGGTCGAGCGCCACCGCCTTCTCACGGTAGAGCTCCAGCAGCGCGAGGAACCGGGCGACCACGGTGAGGGTGTCGGCCGCGTCCGCGACCAGCGCCCGGAAGCTCGCCTCGCCCTCGGCGCGCAGCCGGGCCACCACCACCTCGGCCTGCTCGACGACGCTCACCAGCGGGGCGTGGATGTGGTCGACGTAGACCTGTGGCTCCGGCTTGGGCTGCATCGCCTTGACGGCGAGCCTGGCGAAGCCCTCCGGGCCGATGCTGATGACGACCTCGGGCAGCAGCTCGGCGTGGTGCGGTTCGAGGCCGACGGTGCGCGGGTAGCGGCGGGCCTCGGCGTCGAGCCGCTGGACGAAGATGTCGGCGATCCGCTTGTAGGCGCGGTACTGGAGCAGTCGCGCGAACAGCAGGTCGCGCGCTTCGAGCAGGGCGAGGTCCGCCTCGTCCTCGATCTCCGCGGCGGGCAGCAGCCGGGCCGCCTTGAGGTCCAGCAACGTGGCGGCGACCACCAGGAACTCGGTGGTCTGGTCGAGGTCCCAGTCGGGTCCCATGGCCCTGATGTGTGCCATGAACTCGTCGGTGACCTTCGACAGCGCGACCTCGGTCACATCGAGCTTGTGCTTGGAGATGAGCTGCAACAGCAGGTCGAAGGGGCCCTCGAAGTTCGCCAGCCTGACCTTGAAGACCCCGTCGGCGACGGGGTCTTCGGCACTTCCCGCGAGGGCCGGTGCCGCCGCCGCGGCCGCGCCACCGGCCCCCGGGGCGGGCCCGTCACCCCTGCCCGGGCCACCGTCCCCGTCTGCGCTCCCGCCTGCCATTGCGTCTGCGTCTGCGTCTGCGTCTGCGTCAGGATCCGCCGCGGGCGTGCGTGCGGCGACGAAATCCGGTTCCGTCCGCGCTTCCTGCTCCGGCTCGGGCTCCGGCTCCGGCTCGGACGCGGGCCACTCGGCGCCTTCCACCCCGGCTTCGGGCAAGGCGTTGCCGCCCTGTGCGGGAGACTGCGCTCTGTCCATTGGAACGGCCCCGGGCCCCCTGCCAAGCGCCCGCCTCGGTCTGCCCTGACGCCCCGCACCCGAAGGCGTCGGCTCAACATCATCCGAGGTCATCAACGTTCCAAACGGGCGGAAGGGGGCGCAAGCCCCATACGGTACCGCCTACCGGCCGCGGAGCCGCCGCACGAGAATGCTCGCGTCGCCGCGTGACTCCAGGTCCGCGAGGACCACCGCGACGGCCTCCCGCACGATCCGCCCGCGGTCCACCGCGAGCCCGTGCTCACCCCGCAGCACCAGGCGGGCGTGTTCGAGGTCCATCAGTTCCTCGGCCGACACATAGACGGTGATCTTCTCGTCGTGCCGCTCGCGCCCGCTCGGCCTGCGCCCGGACGTGCGTCCCCGCTTGCGCCCCTGGACCGACGCCGGCGCGTCCGCGGCGCGCCCCTGCGCTCCGGCCGCCGAGGCCGGTGCGTCCGCCGTCCGGCTGCGCGCGCCGGACTGCTCGTCGTCCACGGGGTCCGCCCCGCGGGCCCGCGGGACGCCTCCGCCCTGGTCCGCCTCCGCCGGACGGCGCTCGGCGCCCTCGGCCGCCGTGCTCCCGGTGTCCGGGACGCCCTCGGCATGTTCGGCGTCCGCCTGCCGTGCTCCGTCCCGCGGCTGGACGTCGGCAGCCGCGGCCTCGTCGCTCTCGCCCGCGGGCGGCGGTACTCGTGGTTCGCCGTTGGTCTGACGCCTCGGGGTGGACGCCTGGAGCGCCATCCCGCCGGTGGTACGGAACAGTTCGTCGGCCCCCGGCAGACTCACTCGGCGTGACACCGGGCGAGCACCTCCCTGGCGAGCTGGCGGTAGGCGGCGGCACCGACGGAGTTGGAGGCGTAGGTGGTGATGGGCTCGCCGGCGACCGTGGTCTCCGGGAAGCGGACCGTGCGGCCGATCACCGTGTGGTAGACGTGGTCGTCGAACGCCTCGACGACACGCGCGAGCACCTCGCGGCTGTGCACCGTGCGCGAGTCGTACATCGTGGCGAGGATGCCGTCGAGTTCGAGCTCCGGGTTCAGCCGCTCCTGGACCTTCTCGATGGTCTCGGTGAGCAGCGCGACACCGCGCAGGGCGAAGAACTCGCACTCCAGGGGCACGATCACCTTGTGCGCCGCGGTGAGGGCGTTCACGGTCAGCAGGCCGAGCGAGGGCTGGCAGTCGATGACGATGTAGTCGTAGTCGGCCATCAGCGGCTTGAGGGCGCGCTGAAGCGTCGACTCGCGGGCGACCTCGGACACCAACTGCACTTCCGCGGCCGACAGGTCGATGTTGCTCGGCAGCAGGTCCATGTTGGGCACGGCCGTCTTCAGGAGCACCTCGTCGGCCGCCATGCCCCGCTCCATGAGCAGGTTGTAGACGGTGAGGTCCAGCTCCATCGGGTTGACGCCGAGGCCGACCGAGAGCGCGCCCTGCGGATCGAAGTCGACGAGCAGGACACGCCGTCCGTACTCGGCGAGCGCCGCGCCCAGGTTGATGGTCGACGTGGTCTTGCCGACGCCGCCCTTCTGGTTGCACATCGCGATGATCTTGGCAGGACCGTGGTCGGTCAGCGGTCCTGGGATGGGGAAGTACGGCAGCGGGCGCCCGGTCGGACCGACCCGCTCACGGCGCTGGCGGGCCGCGTCGGGCGCGAGCGTGGCCGCGTACTCGGGATCGGGCTCGTACTCGGCGTCCGGGTCGTAGAAGTGCCCTTCGGGCAGGTCATCGTAGTCGGCGAAGTGGCCGCGGTTGTCACCACTCCGGTCGCCGGCCATGGCGTTCACGTGATGGCCATCCATGCTCTGGTGTGCTGTCTTTGCCCGCGGCCGGATCGCCTGCGGGCTCTGGTGGGCTGCGAAGGTGCGGACTGCGACGGAGCCGACAGCATCGAGACCCGTGGGGCCCTGGACCCGCACAGGCATTCCTGGTTGCCCACCCCCGGGAGAAAATGTCGACTCATTCACAAGTCGTCTTACCTCCTTGGTGACCAGGAAACTTCTCTATAGGTCAGCGTGGCACCATGCCGACGGTTGGCGACTCTATGGCGTGTCACCGGTCCGCAGCAACACAATCCGCCGGACCCGGCGCGATGTGTCGGCAACCGAACACCCCGCTGTCAAGGGCGCACAGCAGGCGTTCACCAGCTTTCGCCGGTGTGCGAATCGGTTAAAGGGTTACGTTCGAGGCGAGTTGAAAGAGCCGGGAACGACCGTCGGCGGGCCGCCCGCACAGTGGCGCGAGACACATCCACACGAAAACCGCCGGATCTCAGCCAGGAGATCCGGCGGTTACCGGGGTCGGCCCGGCGTGTCGACATCGCCGGGGCGTGCGTCAGTCGAGAAGTTCGCGCAGGTCGGTGTGGTCGAGCCCGTGCGCCTGTGCGACCTCCCGGTAGACGACCTTGCCGTCGTGCGTGTTGAGGCCCTTGGCCAGCGCGGGGTCACGGCGCAGCGCCTCGATCCAGCCACGGTTGGCCAGCTCCACGATGTACGGGAGCGTGGCGTTGGTCAGGGCGTACGTCGAGGTGTTCGGAACGGCGCCGGGCATGTTCGCGACGCAGTAGAGAAGCGATTCGTGGACACCGAACGTCGGTTCGGCATGCGTGGTGGGACGGGAGTCCTCGAAGCAGCCGCCCTGATCGATGGCGATGTCGACAAGGACACTTCCCGGCTTCATCCGGGAGACCAGCTCGTTGCTGACCAGTTTCGGCGCCTTGGCCCCCGGGATGAGCACCGCGCCGATCACGAGGTCGGCGGCCAGGCACGCCTTCTCCAGCTCCAGGGCGTTGGAGACCACGGTCTGGATCCTCGTGCCGAAGACCCGGTCCGCCTCCTTGAGCTTGTGGATGTCCTTGTCGAGCAGCGTCACGTGGAAGCCCATGCCGACGGCGATCTGCGCGGCGTTCCACCCGGAGACGCCGCCGCCGATGACGACGGCCCGGCCCGCGAGCACACCCGGGACACCGCCCGGCAGCACTCCGCGCCCGCCGCCATGCCGCATCAGGTGGTAGGCGCCGACCTGGGGCGCGAGCCGGCCGGCCACCTCCGACATCGGGGCGAGCAGCGGCAGCGCCCGGCCGGGCAGCTCCACGGTCTCGTAGGCGATGGCAGTGGTGCCGGACTCCAGCAGGGCGTCCGTGCACTCCTTGGAGGCGGCCAGGTGCAGATAGGTGAAGAGCGTCTGGTCCTTGCGGAGCCGGTGGTACTCCTCAGCGACCGGCTCCTTGACCTTGAGCAGCAGGTCGGTGGTGGCCCACACCTCGTCGGCGGTGTCCACGATCCGGGCACCCGCGGCGACGTACTCGTCGTCCGTGATCGAGGAGCCGACGCCGGCCTCCCGCTCGACGAGGACCTGGTGTCCGTGGCGCACGAGCTCATGCGCTCCGGCGGGGGTGAGGGCCACACGGAACTCGTTGTTCTTGACCTCGCGGGGGATGCCGACCTTCATCGTCGATCACGGTCCTTGGCTCAAGGGTTGTTGGGGACAACGCACAACACACCCGGACGTATCGGGGCGTCACGGGCGAGTCCGCAAAACGCTACGGCGGAGCCAGTCTAATGAAGGATTTCTTGGTGTCTATCCTTTCAATACCTTAATCCATGGCGGACAAGCCACGGATTTCTTAGGTAGAAGGTGGCGTGTCGGAGCTGATGGCCTCCCGATCTCCCGCGGCCGGGGCCGGCACGTGCGGAACGCCCGCCGCCCCGGCCCCGGAGCCGGGCGGCACCGTGTCGGCCCCCGAGTCCGGCGGCAGCGTGTCGGCCCCGGTGCCCGCGGGAGCCCCGGTGCTCTCGGCGGCCCCCGCGTCCGCGGCGGTCCCGTCGTCCGGAACCGCCCCGTCCGCCGGGGCACCCGGGCCAATGGGACGCGCGGGCTGCCGGTCGCAGTCCGGTGCCTCCGCCTCCCCCGGGGACGGCACGGGCGCACCGGGTGCCCCAACGCCCGCATCCGGGGTGCCGTCCGCGCTGTGGGCGCCGTCCGCGCCGGCCCCGGGCACGACGGCTTCCTCGGCGTCCCCGGCGTTGGCGGCGTTGGGGGCGTTGGCGGCGTCGGCGGCGTCGGCGGCGTCTTCCGCGTTCGCGCCGCGCTCCCGCCGCCGTGCGTCCCCGCTTCCCGTTCCGCTCCCCGCTTCCGCCCCCGGGCCCCGGCCGTCCGCGCCGTCACCCGTGCCGCGGTCGCCCTCGGCCCCGGGGGTGCCGCCGGGGGCCCCGGCGGCGCCGCCGGGGTCCCGCGCGAGCAGCCGCTCGGCCGCCACCCGGTGCAGTCGGGCCGCCGCCGGGTCGCCGAGCCGTTCGAAGGTGTCGGCGAGCCTCAACTGCAACGCGGCCTGCAACCGCTCGTCCCGGGCCTGGCGGGCCCACCCCACCGCCGCGCGGCAGGTGCCCAGCGACTCCTCGTACTGTCCCGCGTACTCCTGCACCCGGGCCAGCTCGCTCATCGCGCGCGCCTGCCCCGCCAGGTCGCCGGCCTTGCGGTAGCCGGCCACCGCTGCCCGCCAGCTCCGCAGCGCCTCGGCATGGCGCCCCCCGTGGCTCTGTGCGCCCGCGATGCGCCCGTACAGGCGTGCCGCCTCCTCGCGTTCGTCGCGGGCCAGCCGCTGGGCCAGGGCGCGCCCGAACCAGTCGGCGGCCCGCTGCCAGTCCCCCAGCTCCTGGTAGGCACCGCCGATGGACTCCATGGCGCGTCCGGTGGCGTACGGATCGTCGGCCCTGCGCCCGGCGTCCAGCGCCGACCGGTAGCGCGACAGGGCGTCGCGGGTGCGGCCGGTGCGCGCGTCGAGGTCCGCGAGGTTCAGCAGGGCCGCGGCCTGCTCGCGGTGCAGGTGCTGCCGCTCGGCGACGTTCAGGACGAGTTCGTGGATGCCGTAGAGCTCGGCGGCGGCCGCCTCGGTGCCGTGGTGCGCCACGAGCGCCCGCACGAGGGCCGCCATGAGCCGGCGGGCCAGGGTGTCCAGCTCGCCGTCCTCGACGGCCGTCTCGGCCGCGGCGAGCAGGGCGGTCTGCCGGATGGCCAGCCAGCGCCGGGCTGCGGTGCGGCTGGGGAAGCGCAGGGCGGCGGGCAGCTCGGCGAGCTTCCCGCGGGCCGGCGAGCCCTCCGGTTCGGTGGCGGCGCGGCAGGACTGCAGCAGGCGTACGGTGCGCTCCAGCATCCGGGCCCTGGCGAGCTGGAGCTCGGAGGGCCGGTCCTGCTCCTCGGTGCGGCGGCGGAGCAGGGGCAGCAGGCAGCCCGGCGCCATGTACTGCGGAAGCGGCGAGTCCAGGCGGCGCACCAGGCCGAGTGCGGTGAGGTCGTCCAGCGTGCTGTGGGCATCGGGCACCGAGCAGCCGGCCAGCGCGGAAGCGGTCTGCGGGTCGGCGAGGCCGGCCGGTACGAGGCTGAGCAGCCGGAGCAGGCGTGCCACCGGTCCCCGCAGATCCGCGTAGACCAGCGCGAAGACACGCGAGAGCGGGGACCCGTCGGCCGCCTGCGGCGCGGCCACCAGCCGTTTGACCAGGTCGGCGACGGCGGCCGAGGGCCGGGCGGCGAGCCAGCCGCCGGCGAGCACCAGCGCGGCGGGCAGCCGCCCGCACTCCTCGACGAGCTGCTCCGCGGCCCGCGGGTCGCAGGTGATGCGCACCGAACCGGTGAAGCAGGTGAGGAGCCGCACGGCGGATGTGGTGTCGAGTCCGCCGAGCGTGCAGGGACGTACGTCGGGCAGACCGGTCAGCGGGCGTTCGGAGACGGCGACGAGCAGGCTGTCCGGGGCGTCGGGCAGCAACATGTCGACCTGCTCGGCATCGGCGGCGCCGTCCAGCAGGAGCAGCACCCGGCGGGCGGCGAGGCCGTCGCGCAGCTCGCCGGCCAGGTCGTCCTCGTCGGCGCCGGGCGGTGCGGGCAGCCGGAGCGCGGCCAGCAGGTCGCGGGCGACGCGGGCGGTCGGCACCGGGGCGCCGTCCGCCCCGGTCAGCCGGGCCCGCAGCACGCCGTCGGGGTAACGGTCCGCGACCTGCCGCACGAACTCCTCGGCGAGCGCGGTACGCCCGGAGCCCGGCCGGCCGGCGATGAGCAGGACCCGGGCGCGGGGCGCCTTCCGGCCGGCCAGCGTGTTCAGACCCGCGCCCTCGGTGTCGGCCCGGAGGGCCTTCAACTCCTGTACACGCCCGAAGAACTGACGTCCCGTCGACGACTCCCCGGGAGCGGAGCGCTGGCCCTGTCCCGGCACCTCGATACCGCTGGTGTCCACCGTCTGATGTGACACGGGCCACGCTCCCGTCGAACTGCGCGCACTTGCCCGCCGGAAGGCCGGCATGGGCTGCCTAAGAGCCTAGTTCACTCTCTGCGACGGTCGGTGCGGCGCGCGACGTGCCGGTCCCCCGATCGGATCAGGCGATCGTCGCACCGGTGGGAGCGGGCCCGCACCGGTGCGGCACCGTGGACGACCACCCTCCTGGACGGTCGGTCCCCGGTGCCGCGCCGGCCGGGCCCGGGCAGTGCGGCGTCAGACCTCGAAGGGGCGGGCGGGCCAGGGGGCCAGGGCCGGCCGGAGCGCGTCGAGGCCGTCGCCCCGGCGGGCCGCCACCAGCGAAAGGACTCCGACCACCAGACAGGTGTTGTGCAGCTCGCCGTTGAGGAGGCCGCGCACGAGTTCGTCGACGGGCACGCGCGCGTGCTCCATGTCGGCTTCCTCGTTCTCGACGGCGAACCGCTCGCCCTTGGCCTCCGAGAGGTCGCGGGCGAGGAAGATCCTCACCGCCTCGTCGCAGCCGCCGGGCGTGGGGTACACATCGGTCAGCACCCGCCAGTCCTCCGCCTTGACGTGTGCCTCCTCGTAGAGCTCGCGCTGTGCGGCGTGCAGCGGGTTCTCCCCCGGTACGTCCAGCAGGCCCGCGGGGATCTCCCAGAGCTTCTGCCGGACCGGGTGGCGGTACTGCCGGATGAGCAGGACGCGGTCCTCGTCGTCCAGGGCGAGGACGGCGACCGAACCGGGGTGGACCTGGTAGTCGCGGCGGGCGACGGAGCCGTCGGGCATGACCACGTCATCTGTGCGGACCGAGGTCTTGTTGCCCCTGAAGGGCGTCTCGCTGGCCCTGATCTGCCATTCCTCGGGGGTGTCCTTGATCGTCATATGCCCTGTCCTCCCACACATACGCAACCGGAAACCAGGGCAGGCCCCGCAAATGGAGCGTACCCCGGTCACCGTATCGCCCCGGTGTGATCTGCCCACCGCACGGCATGGCAATGCCCCAGGAGGCGCGGACGCGCGCCCGGCGTCCCGGAACGCATCCGATGGCCGCTCGCCTTCCGGGTCACGCGCCCCGGCGCCCGGCCCACCGCGCGCGTCAACCGCGCCGACTCGCCGGTTGCGGCGACGGCGGTCCGCGGGACCCCCTGCCGTCACCCGCGGCCACGGTGCCGAGCCCCGAAGGGGCCCGGGGCCGCGCGAAGGGCCACCACGCGCGCGACCGCCCCACCTGGCCCGGCCGGCGCCCGCGGCAGCCCCCGGGTCGGCGACCGGCGGGGACGACTCGCGCAGTCCACCGCCGCCGCTTCCGGGGCAGGAGCCGCAGCCCTGTCCGAGCGCGAGGTCGCCGTGCGGCCCGGCCCACGGCGGCCGAACCGACCGCGGGGTCGCCGTTGCCGCGGGCGCCGTGCGACCACCCCGCCCGCGGATCCGGCCCCCGCGCCTACTTCCCGTTGCTCCCGTTGCTCCCGGCATTCCCGTCGTTCCCGTTCTTGCGCCGCACCGCGGCCTTCACCAGCCCGGCGAAGAGCGGGTGCGGACGGGTGGGGCGGGAGCGGAGCTCGGGGTGGGCCTGGGTGGCGACCAGATAGGGGTGGACGTCGCGCGGGTACTCGACGTACTCGACGAGCTTGCCGTCCGGGGAGGTGCCGGAGAACTGCAGGCCCGCCTTCTTCTCCAGCTCGGCGCGGTAGGCGTTGTTCACCTCGTAGCGGTGCCGGTGGCGCTCCTCCACGTACTCCCTGCCGTCGTAGACCTCGCGCACGACCGAGCCCTCGGCAAGCTTGGCCGGGTACATGCCGAGCCGCATGGTGCCGCCCATGTCGCCCTCGCCGGCCACGATGTCCAGTTGCTCGGCCATGGTGGAGATCACCGGATGCGGGGTCGCGGAGTCGAACTCGGTGGAGTTGGCGTCGCCGATGTCCGCGAGGTGGCGGGCGGCCTCGATCACGATGCACTGCAGGCCCAGGCAGAGGCCGAGCAGCGGGATGCGCTGCTCGCGCGCGTACTGGATCGCGCCGACCTTGCCGCTCACCCCGCGGTCGCCGAAGCCGCCCGGGATGCAGACCGCATCGACGTCGCGGAGCTGCTGGTGCGCGCCCGCCGGGGTCCTGCAGTCGTCCGAGGCCACCCACTTGATCTTGACGCGGGCCTTGTTGGCGAAGCCCCCGGCACGCAGCGCCTCGATGACCGAGAGGTAGGCGTCCGGGAGGTCGATGTACTTGCCGACCAGGGCGATGCCGACCTCGTGGTCAGGCCGGTGGACACGGTCGAGCAGGTCGTCCCAGACCGTCCAGTCGACGTCGCGGAAGGGCAGGTCGAGCTTGCGGACGACGTAGGCGTCCAGGCCCTCGGTGTGCAGCACCTTGGGGATGTCGTAGATCGACTTGGCGTCGATGGCGGCGACCACCGCGGCCTCGTCGACGTCGCACATGAGGGAGACCTTCCGCTTGATCGCGGTGGGTACCTCACGGTCGGCGCGCAGCACGATGGCGTCGGGCTGGATGCCGATGTTGCGCAGCGCTGCGACGGAGTGCTGGGTCGGCTTGGTCTTCAGCTCGCCGGACGGCCCGATGTAGGGCAGCAGGGAGATGTGCACGACGAAGACGTTGTCGCGGCCGACCTCGTGCCGCACCTGGCGGACGGTCTCCAGGAACGGCAGCGACTCGATGTCTCCGACGGTGCCGCCCACCTCGGTGATCACGACGTCCACGTCCTCGGTCGCCATGCGCCGGATGCGGTGCTTGATCTCGTTGGTGATGTGCGGAATGACCTGGACCGTGTCGCCCAGGTACTCCCCGCGTCGCTCCTTGGCGATCACCTGGGAGTAGACCTGGCCGGTGGTGACGTTGGCCGAGCCGTCCAGGTCGACGTCGAGGAAGCGCTCGTAGTGCCCGATGTCCAGGTCGGTCTCGGCGCCGTCGTTGGTGACGAACACCTCGCCGTGCTGGAAGGGGTTCATGGTGCCCGGGTCGACGTTCAGGTACGGGTCGAGCTTCTGCATGGTGACCCGCAGCCCACGCGCCTTGAGGAGCGCACCCAGGCTGGAGGCTGTCAGGCCCTTGCCGAGGGAGGAGGCGACACCCCCCGTGACGAAGATGTGCTTGGTCGTCGGAGAGGGCGGCAAACGATTCGGCATGGCCAAGACGGGGCTCCCGTGTCGCGGTCTGAGTGGCTGGCGACGGCCTGGACCGGAGAGGGTCCTCCAGAAGTGCCTTCGCTGCGGCTCGGGGGTCTCGTACCGCCGCAGTGTCGTCGGCGCTGGCGACGGCGCCGGCTATGCCGAGGATGAGCCCACCGGTCCACGGGCTACCAGGGTATCAGCGCTGGGAAGGGGCTGCTTCCGGCCACGCTCCGTCCAGGATCGGACACGGCCTCGACGCGCTCCCCCTATCGGGGGTATCGGGTTCTCAAGTGAGGTGCACGGATCACCGACGAGCGTCGTATCCTGCTCGGACACTTGCTGCAGAGCCGCCGGCAGAGGGCATCACCCCGCCTGTGTCCCGGTATGGAAGCGCGACGGCAGGCCTTTCTATATTTGATGCTTTGACCGCAGAGCGAACGTCCCCTTGGATGGGGGGCGACCGTGGCCGTTTGACTGGAGACGCACGTGGCCGGGCGCATCGAGGACTACGCACTAATCGGAGACATGCAGACCGCCGCCCTGGTCTGCCGGGACGGCACGGTCGACTGGCTGTGCCTGCCCCGCTTCGATTCGCACGCCATCTTCGCGGGCCTCATCGGCACCGAAGAACACGGATTCTGGCGGCTGGGCCCGGCCCACGCCGCTGGTGCCGAGCCCCCCGCGGCGTCCCGCCGCGGATATCGGGGAGACTCCCTGATCCTGGAGTCGGAATGGGACACTCCGCGTGGCACGGTCCGGGTGACCGACTTCATGCCGCCGCGTGACGGTGCCCCTCAGCTCACCCGCATCGTCGAGGGGATCAGCGGACGCGTGCCCATGCGCTCCGCCCTGCGGATGCGCTTCTCCTACGGGCGGATCGTCCCGTGGGTGCACCGGGTCGACAATCGCACGGTCGCCGTGGCCGGCCCCGACGCCGTCTGGCTGGACACCTCGGCCGAGACCTACGGCAAGGACCTGACGACCTACTCCGACTTCACCGTCGCCCCCGGCGACCGCATCGCCTTCACGATCTCCTGGCAGCCATCGCACAAGTCGGAGCCGCCGCTTCCCGATACGGAGCAGGCGCTGGAGGCCACCGAGGACTTCTGGCGGGAATGGGTCGGCCAGTGCACCTACCACGGCCCCTACCGCGAGGCCGTGGTCCGCTCCCTGATCACGCTCAAGGCCCTCACCTACGCCCCGACGGGCGGCATCGTCGCCGCGCCCACCACCTCGCTGCCCGAGGAACTCGGCGGCGTGCGGAACTGGGACTACCGCTACACCTGGCTGCGCGACGCGGCGATCACACTCTCCTCCCTGCTGCGCACCGGCTACCGCGACGAGGCCCGCGCCTGGCGCGAGTGGCTGCTGCGGGCCGTGGCGGGGGACCCGGAGAACCTGCAGATCATGTACGGCATCGCCGGCGAGCGCGAGCTGGGCGAGGCCGAGCTCGACTGGCTGCCCGGCTACGAGGGCTCCCGCCCGGTCCGGGTCGGCAACAGCGCGGCCCAGCAGCTCCAGCTCGACGTCTACGGCGAGGTCACCGAGGCCCTGCATCTCGGGCACATGACCGGTCTGGCCCGCAGCGACTACGCCTCCCTGCTCCAACTGAAGCTGATCCACTACCTGGAGGACCACTGGGACGAGCCGGACGAGGGCATCTGGGAGGTGCGCGGCCCGCGCCGGCACTTCGTGCACTCCAAGGTGATGGCCTGGGTCGCGGTGGACCGCACCATCAAGCTCATCGAGTCCGGCGACGCGGACGGCCCGCTGGAGAGGTGGCGCCAACTGCGTGAGGACATCCACCGCGATGTCTGTGAACGCGGCTACGACAAGGGGCGCAACACCTTCACACAGTCCTACGGCTCCAAGGAGCTGGACGCCTCCCTGCTGCTGATCCCGCAGATGGGCTTCCTGCCGCCCGACGACAAGCGGGTGATCGGCACCATCGAGGCCATCCAGCGGGAGCTGTCCACGCCCGACGGGTTCGTCCTGCGCTACCCGACCACCGGCGTCGACATCGGTGTGGACGGCCTCGAGGGCGACGAGGGCGCCTTCCTCGCGTGCTCCTTCTGGCTCGCCGACGACCTCGCCATGATCGGCCGGGTCGGCGAGGCCCGCAAGCTCTTCGAGAAGCTGCTCGCCCTGCGCAACGACCTGGGTCTCCTCGCGGAGGAGTGGGACCCGCGCCGCCAGCGCCAGGTCGGCAACTTCCCGCAGGCGTTCAGCCATGTGCCGCTGATCGACACCGCGCTGCGGCTCACCGCGGCCGGCGCCTACGGCGGCTAGCGGAACCAGGTCGCCCCGCGCAGGCGTCCGTCTCCCGGCACCCGGGGACGGACGCCTGCGCGGGGAGCCTGTCATACCGCTCTCATTCCCAGGGTCCCGTGGGCGGCAGTGGACGGGTCAACTCGTCGTAGACGCTGAGGACCTGTGCCACCGTCTCGTCCTCGGTGGGCCAACTCGCCGCCCGGGACTCGCCGCGGTCCCTGAGGAGCTTTCTGCGTGCCGGATCGGCGAGCAGGCGCACCACCACCGCGGCAAGCGCGTCGGAGTCGCCGGCCGGGACGAGATCGGCGGCGTCGCCGACGAGTTCCGGGATGCCCCCGTCGTCCGGGCCGACCAGCGGCACGCGTGCGTGCAGGGCCTCCTGCGCCAGGACCGGGGACGAGCGCGTGCCGGACGGCAGTACGGCGAGGTCCGCCGCGGCCAGCAGGTCCCGTGCGTCCTCGCGTTCGCCCAGCAGCCGTACCGGCAGGTCCTCGTCGTCGATCCGCCGCTGCAACGCCTCCCGCAGCGGGCCTTCCCCGGCGATGACGAGCAGCGGCGCCGGATCGAGGTCCCGCCACACCCGTGCGGCGTCCAGCAGGGTGCCGTAGCCGCGGTGCGCTTCGAGGGCGCCCACGGTGATCAGCATCGGGCGGTCGACGGCGCCGAGTTCGGCGCGGGCCTTGTGCTCGGGGCCGACCGCGGACACCGGAGTGCGGCGCGGCGCGGCCAGGGACACGGCGCCCAGCCGGGCATCCCGCGCTCCCCTCGCGCGCGCCCGGTCGACCAGGCTGGCCGAGGTGCCGAGCACCACGGCGGCGGCCCGCACGACACGTCGCTCCAGTATCCGCAGCAACCCGGCCCGGGAACCCTCTGTCCGGGGGTGCGCGTGCCAGGTGACGACGAGCGGGGTACGGCGGCCGCCGAGGGCCAGCGCGGTGCGCAGACCGGCGTTCAGGCCGTGCGCGTGCACCACGTCCGCCCCTCGGCAGGCGGCACGCAGCGCCGCGACGCTCGCCGGGTCGCCGCGGTGCGGGACGGCGATGTGCTGGGCGCCGACGGATGTGTACCGATAGATGCGTTCCGCCTCCGGGGGAGCGCAGATGGTGACGCGCACGCCCCGTGCCACCAGGCCCGCGGCCAGCGCGCGCACATGGCTGCTGACACCCGCGCTTCTGCCGCTCAGCACCTGCACAGTGCGCAGCGGCGGCCGGCCGTGCGGTGCGTGGCTGCTCACGTGGCAGGGCTCCTGGTTCGGCTGCGGGCGGGCGCGAAGGAAGTTACAGCAAGGCGAACGGCGCCACGGCGTGCGGCACGGAATGCGGCGCCCGTCGTGCCCCGGCCCCCGGACGCTGCGGTATCGCTTCTGCACCGCCCCCGCCGATACCGGCCCCGCGCCATGCGCGTTCACCCACACGAGTGAGACACCCCGATGGCTGCCTGGGATTCACCGGGTGAGGATGGCGTCTCACATGAGAATGCATGCGATCAGCACAAATATATACGGCTTTACATCAGCACGAAACGCAACCCGGGGACCGACAACGGCATTTGAGACAGGCACCGTTGCCCGTCTGCCGCGCGGGGTTCGACGCCCACCACCGTCTGCGCTCCCAGGCCGCCCCGCACGCTCCTCTCCCCCGGATCGAGCGCCCGTACGCGCCGGCCGGCCCGCGCGCCGTTTGCCCTTCCGGCCGCAGGACCGGCCGTGAGCGCCCCGCCACCGGGTCCGGCCCCGTCGCCCCGCCTTCGTCCTCACGGCCAGGACGGGCACCCGGGCGCCCCCGCCCGCACGACGGCACCTGCACGCTCCCGGCCCGCACACCGCCACCGCACACCTCCGGCCACCGGTCCCGGCGCCCGCACGCTGGTGCCCGCGCGCCGGTGCCCGCCCGGACGATCGGGCGGGCATACGCGAACCCCGGCCGCGCTCCTGTGCCCGGCCGGGTGTCCATGCCCGCGGGACGGCGCTCCCGCCCGCCGGCGGGCGTCCCGGCCGCCTTGGCCCGCGCCGTCAGGCACGGTCCCGCGCCGTCAGGCGCAGGTCCGTACCGAAGGCCGGCTCGTACCGAAGGCCGGCTCGTACCGTCAGGCGTCCGCCCGGGCCGTGGCGAGCAGTTCCTCGGCGTGGGCGCGCGCCGTCTGCGAGTCCTCCTGGCCTGCGAGCATGCGGGACAGTTCGCGGATGCGGTCCTCGCCCTCAAGCACCTTGACGCCGGAGCTGGTCACCGAACCGTCGTTGGTCTTCTCGACCAGCAACTGCCGGTCCGCGAAGGCCGCCACCTGGGGAAGGTGGGTCACGACGACGACCTGGGCGGACTTGGCGAGCTTCGCGAGCCTTCGGCCGATCTCGACCGCCGCCTTGCCTCCGACGCCCGCGTCGACCTCGTCGAAGAGGTAGGTGGGCACCGGGTCCGTCCCCGCGAAGACCACCTCCACGGCGAGCATGACCCGGGACAGCTCGCCGCCCGAGGCGCCCTTGGCGATCGGCCGGGGCGGAGCGCCGGGGTGCGGGGCCAGCAGCAGCTCGACCTCGTCGGCGCCGTACGGGCCGTAGGCGACGGTGCGGCCGTTCACCTCGACGCCTTCGGGGTCGTCGCTCTGGCGGAGGTCGATGGTCACCCGTGCGTGCGGCATGGCCAGCGAGGCCAGTTCCTCGGTGACGGCCGCCCCGAACCGCGCCGCGGCCTCGCTGCGTGCGTCGGTCAGTGCCTGTGCGAACTGGCCCAGCTCGGCCCGGAGTGCATCGCGTTCCGCGGTGAGCTCGCCGATGCGGTCGTCGTCGGAATCCAGCTCGGTCAGCCGCGCGGCACCCTTGGCGGCCCAGTCCAGCACCGCCGCGATCCCCTCGCCGGCCGTGCCGTACTTCCTCGTCAACTGGGTGAGGGCGGCACGGCGCTCCTCGACGGCCGCGAGCCGCAGCGGATCGGCGTCGAGGTCGTCGGCGTAGCCGGCCAGCTCACCGGAGACGTCGCCGAGCAGGATGGCGATCTCGCCGAGCCGCTCGGCGAGCGCGGACAGCGCCGGGTCGTGCGCCCGCACGGCCTCCAGCGCCCGGTGCGCGCCCGCGACCAGCGTGGTGGCATCGACGCCCTCGGGGTCCTCCGGGTTGCCGGCGAGCGCGGTGTGCGCGGCGGTGGCCGCTGACGCGAGGGCCTCGGCGTGGCCGAGCCGCTCCGCCTCCGCGGCCAGCTCGGTGTCCTCGTCCGGCCGGGGTTCGACGGCGGCGATCTCGTCCAGGCCGAAACGGAGCAGATCGGCCTCCTGGGCGCGTTCCCTCGCGCGCGTGGTGATCTCGTCCAGCTCGGCGACCACGGTCCGCAGCCTGCGGTACGCGGCGCTGTACTTGGCCAGTGGCACGCCGATCGCGTCACCCGCGTACCGGTCGAGCGCCTGGCGCTGCCGGGTGAGCTTCAGCAGGCCCTGCTGGTCGGTCTGGCCGTGCACCGCGACGAGGTCGTCGGCGAGTTCGGACAGCAGGCCGACGGGCACGCTGCGGCCGCCGAGGTGGGCACGGGAGCGTCCTTCGGCGGAGACGGTGCGGCTGATCAGCAGCGCACCGTCGTCGAGTTCGGCGCCTGCCTCCTCGGCCCGGACGGCGGCGGAGGCGTCCGCGGGCACGGCGATGCGCCCCTCGACGACCGCCGACTTGGCGCCGATCCGTACCAGGGCCGGGTCCGCGCGCCCACCGAGCAGCAGGCCCAGGCTGGTGACGACCATCGTCTTGCCCGCGCCGGTCTCCCCGGTGACGGCGGTGAACCCGGGTGACAGCTCGACGACAGCGTCGTCGATGACTCCGAGCGACCGTATCCGCATCTCCTCCAACACGGACACGACCTTACGAGGTCGGGGACCGCCTGTGCGACGGACCCCGCGGCGGAACTGTGAAGACGCAGGTGGCGGCGGCACCACGGCGGCTGCTGTCACCCGCGGGGGTGGGCGCCTTCGATACCGCGCCGCGCTCCCGGCCGGGCCGGGCCGGCCCGGCCGGGAGCGCGGTGCTCAGCCCGGCGCGCCCCGCCAGCCCGAGACCGGCAGGGCGAACTTGGCGACGAGCCGGTCCGTGAACGAGGCGTGGTGCAGCCGGGCCAGCCGCACCGGCACGGCACCGCGCCTGACCTCCACGCGCGCGCCGGCCGGCAGCCCGACCGTCCGGCGGCCGTCGCACCAGAGCACTCCGTGCGGGGTGTGCGGCTGCACCTCCACGGCGAGCACCGACGTCGGCGATGTCACCAGCGGCTTGGCGAACAGCGCATGGGCGCTGATCGGCACCATCAGCAGCGCCTCCACCTCCGGCCACACCACGGGCCCGCCGGCCGAGAAGGCGTAGGCGGTGGAGCCGGTCGGCGTCGCACAGACGATGCCGTCGCAGCCGAAGCCGGTGACGGGCCGGCCGTCCACCTCCAGGACGACCTCAAGCATCCGCTCGGGCGACACCTTCTGCACGGCGGCCTCGTTGAGCGCCCAGTCGGTGTGCACGACCTCGCCGTTGCTGTGCACGAGCACGTCGACGGTCATCCGCTCCTCGACCTCGTAGGACCGGGTCACCACCCGGTCGACCACCTTGTCCAGGTCGTCCCGCTCGGCCTCGGCGAGGAAGCCGACGCGGCCGAGGTTGACGCCGAGCATGGGCACGCCGGAGGCGCGCGCGAGTTCCGCGCCGCGCAGCAGCGTGCCGTCACCGCCGAGCACGATCAGCAGCTCGCAGCCGTTCAGGCACTCGGGGGTGGCCTCAGGCAGCAGCTCCACCGAGGACGGCAGCGGCAGGTCGAACGCCTCCGACTCCAGGGCCCGCACGATCAGGCCGGCCCGCAGCAGCCCCTGCACCACCAGTTCGGCGCTGCGCACCGCAGCGGGCCTCCCGGTGTGCGCGAGGAGGAAAACAGTACGAGTTCGGGTCTCGGTCAACGCGGCCCCTCCGCCACTGCACGGTCAACTTCTGCCGGGTCCAGGTCGGGTGCGCCGGCACGCAGCCACAGAAAATACTCGACATTTCCGGAGGGCCCCGGCAGCGGGCTCGCCGTGACGCCCCGCACCCCGAGGCCGACCGCCCCGGCCTGCCGCGCCACCGTGCACACGGCCTCCGCCCGCAACTGCGGGCTGCGCACCACGCCCCCGCTGCCCAGGCGCTCCCTGCCGACCTCGAACTGCGGCTTGACCATCAGCACCAGGTCGGCCTCGGGCACCGCGCACCGCACGAGGGCGGGCAGCACCAGGCCGAGCGGGATGAAGGAGAGGTCGCCGACGACCAGCTCCACCAGGTGCCCGTCGATGGCCTCCGGCGTCAGCTCGCGGACGTTGGTGCGGTCCTTGACGGTGACCCGTGCGTCGCTCTGCAGCGACCACGCGAGCTGGCCGTAGCCGACGTCGACGGCGACGACGTGCGCGGCACCGGCGCGCAGCAGCACGTCGGTGAAGCCGCCCGTCGACGCACCCGCGTCCAGTGCGCGCCGGCCCTGCACCCGCAGCCCGCGCGGCACGAAGGCCGCGAGGGCGCCCGCGAGCTTGTGCCCGCCGCGCGAGACGTAGTCGGGGTCGTCGGCGTCCTGGGCGATCTCGATGGCGGCGCTCGTGGCCACCTGGGTGGCGGACTTGAGCGCGGTGCTCCCGCCGACGCTCACCCGTCCCGCCGCGATCAACTGTCCCGCGTGCTCGCGCGAGCGGGCGAGCCTGCGGCGGACCAGCTCGGCGTCGAGACGGCGGCGTGCGACTCCTGCCACGTTCGGTTCAGCTCCTATCGTCGGATCTCGCCGGGTCCTGGCGGGGCGGCGGTCCCGGCCGCGCATCGAGCGCCGTCAGTGCGTCGCGCAGCCCCCGGTGCACATCCTCGTACACCTCCAGGTGCCCATCGACGCCGAGGTGGTCGGCATCGGCCAGCCGCTGCAACCCGGCGTCGACCTCTGCGTGCCCGGTGGGTGTCCGGTCGACGCCGAGGGGCGCCGGATCGGGCTCCGGTCCGCGGGGCGGGGCCGCGGCGGACGGTTCGGAGGCGGTCACGGTCGCGGTACCCGCACGGCCGTCCTCTCGGCCGTCCTCCCGGCCGTCCTCGCGCGGCGCCCTCCCGCCGGCGGGTGCCCCGGCCGGCGGTGCCGGCGCGGGTACGGGCACGGGTCCTGGCGGGGGTGCGAGACCCGGTCCGGGGCGCGGTGCGGAACCGGGATGCGGGACGGAACCGGGGTGCGGGGCCGGGCGAGGGGGCGGGAAGGGCCGTGGCACCTGCGGGGCCGCCGGAACATCGGGTCCCGGCTCACCCTCGGGAAGCCCCGGACCTGCCGTGGAGTCGCTCATGACCCGACGCTACCGCGTGGAGCTGGGGTACGGTCGGTCGCGATGGCGACGATTCAGGAGTGCCGTGCCGCGCTCGACAAGCTCGCGGAGCGACTGGACTCCGCCGACGGCGAGGTACGCAGGGCCACGGCCGTGGAACGCTCGGTGAGCTGCCACATCACCGACCTCGACACCACCTTCTCGGGCTGCCTCACGGACGGCCGGATCGAGGTGCAGCAGACCGCGCCCGGTCCCCCGGTGCAGCGGGCGCAGATCCGGCTGGCGATGACCGGCGACGACCTGGTGGCACTGGTGGCCGGCGAGCTGGGCTTCCCCGGGGCCTGGGCGTCCGGCCGGGTCCGTCTCGAGGCCGGCATCCTTGATCTGCTGCGCCTCAAGAGCCTGCTCTGACCGGCGGGTGCGCCCGTGCGGCATGCGCCCCTGCGCCCGTGCGTCCCGCGCCCGTGCGTCCCCGCGCCTTGGCCACCCGGGCGGGCTCCGGGCCGCCGCCGGGGGCCGAGGGTGTCCGGGGAGCGAGGCCGGCCGTGGAGCGAGGTCGTCCGGAGACCGCGCGTGCGGGGCCTGCCCGCGGGGGCCTTGGCCGTCGGGGTTTCGGTGGTCCGGGTTCCGGACTCGGTCGCCGGGGTTCGGTCGTCCGGGCTTCGGTCGCCCGGGGGTTCGGTCGTCCGGGCCTCGATCGCCGGGGCCTCGATCGCCTGGGCCTCGATCGCCTGGGGTTGATCGCCGGTTGGCGGGTGCTCAGTTCGTTCCGGCGGGTCGCCGGGCACCGGGCGCCCGGCGTGCTCCACCCGGCCTGCGCGCTGCCGGGACGACCAGCGGGGTGCCCGTCTCGGGATCGTCGATGACCTGGCAGTCGAGACCGAAGACAGCGCGGACCAGGTCTGCGGTGACGATGTCGGACGGCGCGCCCTCGGCGATGACGCGCCCCTCGCGCAGTGCGATCAGATGGGTGGCGTACCGGGCGGCGTGGTTGAGGTCGTGCAGCACCGCGACCAGTGTCCTGCCCTGTACCTCGTGCAGGTCGGCACAGAGGTCGAGCACATCGATCTGGTGCTGGATGTCCAGGTAGGTGGTGGGCTCGTCGAGCAGCAGCAGCGGCGTCTGCTGGGCCAGCGCCATGGCGATCCAGACACGCTGGCGCTGGCCGCCGGAGAGCTCGTCCACATGGCGGTCGGCCAGCTCGGCCACCCCGGTGCAGGCCATGGCCTCGGCGACGACGCGCTCGTCCTCGGGCGACCACTGGCGCAGCAGTCCCTGGTGCGGGTAGCGGCCGCGCGCGACCAGGTCGCCCACGGTGATGCCCTCCGGCGCGGTGGACGTCTGCGGCAGCAGCCCCAGGATCCTCGCGACCTTCTTCGCCGGCATCGACTGGATGACCTGCCCGTCGAGCAGCACACGGCCCGCGGCGGGCCTGAGCATCCGCGAGAGCGCCCGCAGCAGTGTGGACTTGCCGCAGGCGTTGGGCCCCACGATCACGGTGAAGGAGCGGTCGGGTATCTCGACGGACAGGTTCTCCGCGATGACGCGCTGGTCGTAGGCGAGGGTCACATCGTCGGCGGTGAGCCGGTTCACGGGGGCACGCTCCTGACGGGGGTCGGTGGGCGGCGGCACTGCGGCGTCCTTCGCCTCCGCCGCGCCGGTGGGACGTCCCGGACCCCGGGCGTCCCGCTGCGGACGGGGTCTCATGTGCGGCCCGTATGGCGCATTCGGCCCGCGTTTCCCGTACGACCCGCGCTTCATATGCGGCCCGCCCTCCGTTCGGCGACCAGCAGCCACAGCAGGTAGACCCCGCCGAGCACGCCGGTGACCACGCCGACGGGCAACTGGTCCGCGCCGAACGCCCGCTGGGAGAGCCAGTCGGCGGTGACCAGCAGTGCGGCGCCCATGACCAGGGCTGGCAGCAGGTTGGGACCCGGCGAGCGGGTGAGCCGCCGGGCCAGTTGGGGGGCGGTGAGGGCGACGAACCCGACCGGGCCGGCCGCGGCCGTGGCGGCGGCGGTGAGCAGGACGGCGGCCAGCATCAGCAGCAGCCTCGTGCGTTCGACGCGCACGCCCAGCGCGGACGCGATGTCGTCGCCCATCTCCAGCATGCGCAGTGGCCGGGCGTGCGCGAGGGCGAGCGGCACGAGGACGGCGCACAGCCCGAGCAGCGGCCAGACCTGGTCCCAGTCGCTGCCGCCGAGCGAGCCGGTCATCCAGACGACGGCACGGGCCGCGTCGACGAGGTCGGCCTCGGTGAGCAGATAGCCGTTGACGGCGGTGGCCACCGCGGCGACGCCGATGCCGACCAGCACCAGCCGGTAGCCGTGCACACCCCGCTTCCAGGCGAGCAGGTAGATCACCAGACCGGTCAGCAGCCCCCCGGCAAGCGCCCCGAGCGCGACCTCCGCGGCACTCCCGGAGAAGAGCACGATCACCACCAGCGCACCGGCCGTCGAGCCCTGCCCCAGGCCGAGCACGTCCGGACTGCCCAGCGGGTTGCGGGACACGGCCTGGAAGAGCGCGCCGCCGAGCCCGAGCGCACCGCCCACCAGCAGACCCACCAGCACCCGCGGCAGCCGTAGCTCGCGGACGACGAACTCCTGCCCGGCGTCGCCGCCGCCGGCGAGGGTGCGCAGCACGTCGGGGACCGGGATGGCGAAGTCTCCGGTGCCGACCAGCAGGACGCTCGCGGCCAGCGCGGCGAGCGCCAGCAGCAGGACGACGCCCAGCGCCCGGACGTCGAACCGCACGGACAGCCGGCCGCTGCGGACCCACCGGCTACGGGAAGCTCTCACGGCTGTGCCATCCTCCGCCACCGGACGAGGTAGATGAAGACGGGGCCGCCGATGACCGCGGTGACGACACCGACCTGGAGCTCCGCGGGCCGTGCGACCATCCGCCCGATGACGTCGGAGCCGAGCAGCACGACGGGGGCGAGCGCGGTGGCGTACGGCAGGATCCAGCGCAGGTCGGGGCCCGTGAAGGAGCGCACCGCGTGCGGCACCGTCAAGCCCACGAAGGCGATCGGACCGCAGGCCGCGGTGGCCGCCCCGCACAGCAGCGTCGCCGCGAGCATCGACAGCGCACGGGTACGGGTGAGGTGCGCCCCCAGCGCGCGGGCCGTGTCGTCGCCCATGGCCACGGCGTTCAGCGGCCGTGCGAGGCCGAGCGCGAGGACCGTGCCGACCGCGAGGAACGGCAGCACCTGGCCGATGGTGGTGGAGTTGGCGGACGCCAGCGAGCCGACGGTCCAGAACCGCATCTTGCCGAGCGCCGCGTCGTCCGTGATCATCACGGCCTGCAGATAGCCGTACAGGGCCGCGTTGACCGCGGTGCCGGCCAGCGCAAGGCGTACGGGAGTGGCGCCGCGGCTGCCGCCGAGCACGTAGACGAGCACACCCACGGCCGCCGCTCCGGCGAACGCGAACCACACGTACCCCGTGAGCGAGTCGGCTCCGAAGAAGGTGAGACCGGTGACGACGGCCGCGGCGGCACCGGTGTTGATGCCGAGCAGCCCGGGATCGGCGAGCGGGTTGCGGGTGAGCGCCTGCAGGACCGCGCCCGACAGCCCGAGCGCCGCCCCGGCCAGCAGCCCGAGGAGGGTACGCCACAGGCGCTCGCCGACCACCACGTCCCCGTAGCTGCCGGAGTTCTGGAACAGCCCGTGCCACACCTGCTCCACGGACAGCGGCTTCGCCCCGACGGCGAGGCTGACGACGGCGACGAGGGCCAGCACGCCCACGGCGGCGAGGAGTCCGACACCGCGCAGCGCCCGCCGGCCCCGGCGCAGGGGTGCGGCGTCCGTGTGCTTCTCCCGTGGGCTGTCGACCAACACGGAAGTTAGGTTAGCCTAACCGACCTTCGTTCATGACCCGGTCCCCGCGAAACCGGCACCGTGCCCTCGCCGCACGGGTGTCACAGCCCCAGCCGGGCCACCGCCTTGCCTCCGTCGAGGCGGCAGATGCCTTCGCCCGCCGCCGTCCAGGCGGCCGCGCACAGCGCGCGCAGACCGTCGAGCGCGGCGCCCTCGCCCTGCAGGTCGAGCCGCTCCCGGCCCGCCGCGGCACGCCAGCCTCCGCACCCGAAGGCCGCTTCCCCGCCGCCGCCCTCCCGGACGACCTCGGGCTGTGCCGTCAGCAGCCCGCGCAGGTCGGCGTCCACATAGGTCGGGCGGTGCTGCGGGGGCGCCGCGAGGAGCTGCGGCACGTCGGTCACCCCGGTCAGCACGAGCAGGGAGTCCACACCGCCCTTGAAGGCACCCTCGATGTCCGTGTCGAGCCGGTCGCCGACCACGAGGGGCCGCTCGGCGCCGGTACGCAGGATGGTCTCCCGGTGCATCGGGGGCAGCGGCTTGCCGGCCACCTGCGGCTCCGCGCCGGTGGCGATCCTGACGACCTCGACCGCCGCGCCGTTCCCGGGGGCGATGCCCCGGCCGCTGGGGATCGTCAGATCAGTGTTGGACGCGTACCAGGGCACCCCGCGCCGGATGGCGTAGGCGGCCTCCGCGAACCTGCCCCACGCCAGGTCGGGCCCGCCGTATCCCTGGACGACCGCGGCCGGGTCGTCGTCCGCGGACTCCACCGGCACCAGGCCGCGTTCGCGCAGCGCGACCCGCAGTCCCTCGCCGCCGATCACCAGGACCCGCGCCCCCTGCGGGATCTGATCACTGATCAACCGGGCCACGGCCTGCGCCGAGGTGATCACGTCCGACGCGTCCGCGGGTACGCCGAGCTCGGTGAGGTGCCCTGCCACGGCCTCGGGCGGCCGCAGGGCGTTGTTCGTCACATAGGCGAGGTGCATGCCTGCCTCGCGGGCGGTCCCGAGCGACCGCACGGCGTGCGGGATGGCCCTGCCACCCGCGTACACCACCCCGTCCAGGTCGAGCAGCGCCGTGTCATAGGCCCGGCTCAGCTCCCGCTCGCTGCCCGCGGGCCGCGTCCTGACCTTCTGGCTCATCACGCCTTCTCTCCCCGATCGCTCGTCTCCAGGACACCGCATCACCGCCGAAGGGCACCCGTGGTGGCCTCGGCGGCCGCGCACCCCCGATCATCCCGCATGCCTCCGACAGCGCGCCGCACACTTACGATGCACCAATGAACTCTGCAGGTCCCGCTGAAGATCCAGCCCAGGACCCGGCCGGCGACGGGCTCGACCTGATCCCGTTCCGCGGCGTGCGCTACCACCCCGACCGGGTCCGCAGCCTCGCCGCCGTCACCTCGCCCCCGTACGACGTGGTGGTACGCCCGGACGGCCTGCACCACCTGGAGTCCGCCGATCCGTACAACATCGTCCGCCTGATCCTCCCTCAGGCCCGCACGTCCGGCACCCGCAGCCGGCAGGCCGCCGACACCCTCCGCGAGTGGCTCACCGAGGGCGTCCTCACGACCGATCCCGAACCCGCCCTCTACGTCTACGAGCAGCACACCGGCGACCTCCTGCAACGCGGCCTCATCGGCGCGCTGCGGCTCTCCGAGGCGTCCCGGGGCGTCGTCCTGCCGCATGAGGACGTCATGCCCGGGATCGTCGCGGAGCGCGCCGACCTGATGCGCACCACGTCCGCGAACCTGGAGCCCCTGCTCCTGACGTACCGGGGCGACGGGGGCGGTGCTCTGCGGGACATCCTGGGGACGTCCGGCGGGCCGGCCGCCATCGACCCGGTGCCGACCGACCGGACGGGCATCGACCGGGAGGGCGCCCAGGCGCCGCCGGGGGCGGGCCGGCGGGGTGCGGCAGCTCCGTCCGGCGGACCGCCCGTCCGGGACGCCGCCGCGGTCATCGCCGACGCGATCCGGCACCCGCCGCTGCTCGCCACCACCACGGAGGACGGTGTCCACCACCGGCTGTGGTCCGTCACCGACCCCGGCGAGATCGCCGCGGTCCGCGCGGACCTCGGCCGCCACCAGGCCCTGATCGCCGACGGCCACCACCGCTGGGCCACGTACCTGACTCTACGCGCGGAGCACGACGCGCCGGGCCCCTGGGACCACGGCCTCGTCCTCCTCGTGGACACGGCGCGCTATCCCCTGCGGGTGCGCGCGATCCACCGCCTGCTGCACCGGCTGCCGGTCCCCGAGGCGCTCGCCGCGGTTGCGGGCAGGTTCCGGGTGCGCAGGGTGGACGGCCCTCTGGACGGTGCCATGGACGTGCTCGCCAAGGCCCGGGGCGGGGGCAACGCCTTCCTGCTGGCCGGCGACGGCGCCTTCCACCTGCTCGACCGGCCCTCTCCCGGCCTGCTGGACGACCTGCTCCCCACCGGCGGCCCGGCGGCCTGGCGGACCCTGGACGCCACCGTCCTGCACGCGGTCCTGCTCGACCGCATCTGGCAGGTCCCGGACACCCCGGAGCACATCGCCTACATCCATGACGCCGCGTCCACCGTCGCCAAGGCGGAACGCGAGGGCGGCACCGCCGTCCTGATGCACCCGGTCCGTGAGGACGTGGTGCGGGACCTGGCCCGGCAGGGCGTGATGATGCCGCGCAAGTCGACGTCCTTCGGCCCGAAACCGGCGACGGGCCTCGTCCTTCGCGTTCTCGACGGCTGAGCTGTCGAGCGTGTGCTCGGCGTGCTCATAGGGCGAACGCGGGTGGCGTTCGCCCTGTGAGCACGGAAGGGGCGTTCACCTCGGAGCACGGTGGCGGTGCACTCCGGGTGGGCGACGTGCTCCTAGGCGTCCTCGCCCCGCCCGTCGTGCGAGCCGTCGGCGCCGTCGTGGGCCTCGTCCGAGTCATCGGCCTCATGGGTCGCGTCTGTCTCGTCGGCGGCGCCGGCGGCGTCGGCGTCGATCTCGACAGCCCCGTCAGTGGCCTCTGTCTCGGCGCCGGCGTCGATCTCGACAGCCCCGTCGGCGGCTTCTGTCTCGGCGACGGCGTCGATCTCGACAGCCTCCTCAGTGGCTTCTGTCTCGGCGACGGCGTCGATGTCGTCTGCGGCGTCGATGTCGTCGTCGGTGTTGTGCACGTCGCCAGGCTCGTCCGACGCCTGCGGGCCGTGGGCGTCGCGGGGCCCGGACCCCTCCGGCCGCACGGCTGCGGACGTCGCGCGTGCCTCTTCGGCCTCGGCTTCCTCGTCGAGGGCATCCATGAACTCGATGCCGTCCAGCTCGGCGAGCCGGTCGGATGCGTCCGTGCTGCCGTCCCGATCGGACTCGACGGCCTTGGCGAACCACTCGCGCGCCTCGCCGTCCCGGCCGGCGGCGAGCAGCGCGTCGGCGTAGGCGTACCGCAGGCGCGCGGTCCACGGCTGTACGGAGTTGGAGGCCAGCTCCGGGCTCTGCAGGGTCACGATGGCGGCGTCGAGCTGCCCCAGGTCTCGCCGTGCGCCGGCGACGACCAGCCGCATCTCGACCTGCCCGGCCTTGTCCAGCTTGCCCACTTCGGGCGCACCGGCCATGTCGAGCGTCTTCTCGGGCCGCCCCAGGCCGCGCTCGCAGTCGGCCATGAGCGGCCAGAGTTCCACGTTCCCGGTCATCCGCCGGGCCGCACGGAACTCGGCGAGCGCCTCACCGTAGATCTGGTTCGCATACGCGGCGAACCCGGCGGCCTCCCGCACCGCGGCGACCCTGGACGCGAGCCGCAGCGCGACCTTGGAGTAGCCGTAGGCGCTCTCGGGGTCCTCGTCGATGAGCCGTGCGACCATCACGAGGTTCTTGGCGACCTCGTCGGCGAGTGTCTTCGGCAGGCTCTGCAACTCCTGCCGTACACCCTTGTCGATCTCCTCACCCGTGACGTCCTCGGGGATCGGCAGCCGCCTGACGGGCTCGCGGTCCCGCTCACGTCCACGGTCCCTGTCGCGGTCGTCGCGGAACCGGCCACCGCCGCGCCGGTCGTCCCGGCGCTCTCCGCGCCAGTCGCCGCCTCGGCCGTCGCGGCCGTCCCGGCCGCGGAAGCCACCGGGTCGGCCACGGCCGTCTTCGCGCCGGTCGTCGCGGCGCGGGCCCCTCGGACGGTCGTCGCCCCGCGGACGCTCGTCGCGCCCGCGGTGATCGACGGTACGGCCACTCCGTGCCTCGTCGCGGCGGAAGCCACCGCGGTCGTCGCGCCGGTACTCGTCCCTGCGGCCGTCGTCCCTGCGCTGTTCGCCACGGCGGAAGTCCTCGCGCCGCTCGTCACGGTGGCCGTCCCGGCGGTCATCGTGCCGGGGGCCTCCGCGGTATCCCTGGTACCCCTCGCGGTGGCCTTCCCTGCGGGGTCCGCCGCGGTCGTCGCGGCGTGCGTCCCGGTCGTCATGACGATCGTCACGACGGAACCCACCACGGTCATCACGCCGGGCGTCTCCCCGGAACCCACCGCGGTCGTCACGCCGGTCATCACGACGGAATCCACCGCGGTCATCACGCCGGGCGTCTCCCCGGAAGCCACCGCGATCGTCACGACGGAACCCACCACGTTCATCACGCCGGTCATCACGACGGAACCCACCGCGGTCATCACGCCGGGCGTCTCCCCGGAAGCCGCCGCGATCGTCACGGTGGTCGTCTCCCCGGAACCCACCGCGGTCGTCACGCCGGTCATCACGACGGAACCCACCGCGATCGTCACGGTGGTCGTCCCGGTGGAAGCCACCGCGGTCCTCGCGCCGTTCGGGACGACGGTCATCCCTGCGCTCGGTGTCCCGCTCGTCACGGCGGTAGCCGCCGCGTGCACCGTGGTCGCCGTCGCGCCGGTATCCTCCACGGTCGTCCCTGCGATGGGCGGGACGGTCTCCGTCCCTGCGGAAGCCGCGGTCGCCGCCCTGGCCGTCGCGGCGCTCCGCTCCGTACCGGTCGCCCTGGCGTCCGCCGCTGGGCCGGTCATCACGGCGCGGCCCGCCGAAGCGGTCGTCCCGACGGAACGGCGGGCGGCCACCGTGGTCCCGGGGGCCCCGGTCGCGGTCGTCCCGACCTCGGAAGTCGCCGCGGCCGTCTCGTCGGGCGTCGCCGTGGTCCCTGCGGTCACCTCGGTCGCCGCGGTCGGCTTCCCTGCGGTGGTCATGTCGCTCGCCGCGCTGACCGTCCCGGCCACGGTCGGCACGCTGCCCGAAGCCGCCTCGTTCACCATCGCGTCGGGGGCCACTTCGGTAACCGTCACGGTCACCGCCGTCCCGGCGGCGCTGCTCGCGCTCCGGACGCTCGTCGGGGGAGTTGGCGGACATTGGCTTGGCTCCTGTCGTTGCTACCACAGACATTCTTACGCAGCCGAGCACACCGGCGGCGTCCGAGAAAACAAAAAGGACCTCTGGTCCCAGCGTGAACGCTGGGACCAGAGGTCCTCCAAAGATTGTTCGGCGGCGTCCTACTCTCCCACAGGGTCCCCCCTGCAGTACCATCGGCGCTGAAAGGCTTAGCTTCCGGGTTCG
>NZ_BNCD01000003.1:348154-550298 GCF_014656295.1 Streptomyces sulfonofaciens | reverse complement strand
ATTCGAATGCGCCAACTCGTCCACCAACACCACCGCGGGCCCACGCACCAGCACCGCATCCACGTCCAACTCCGTGAAGGTGCTGCCGCGGTACTCCAGCACCCGGCGCGGGACCGTTTCGAGGCCGTGCAGCATGACCTCGGTGCGCGGCCGGCCGTGGTGCTCCACGAGGCCGACGACGACATCGGTGCCGCGCTCGCGCCTGCGGTGCGCCTCCGCGAGCATGGCGCAGGTCTTGCCGACGCCCGGTGCCGCGCCGAGGTAGATGCGCAGCTTGCCGCGTGCCATGGTGCCGCCTCCCGTTCTCCCCTGTCCGTAGGTGTGCCGGGTGTGTGTGGTCGGTGCTCGAAGCGCGGTCAGGGCTCGAAGCGGTATCCCATGCCCGGCTCGGTGATCAGGTACCGGGGGCGGGCCGGGTCGCGCTCCAGCTTGCGCCGCAACTGGGCCATGTAGACGCGCAGGTAGTTGCTGTGCGCGGCATAGGTCGGGCCCCACACCTCCTGGAGCAGCCGGCGCTGGGTGACCAGGCGGCCCGGGTTGTCGACCAGGATCTCCAGCAGGTGCCACTCGGTGGGCGTCAGCCGTACGCTGTTCCCGCCGCGGTGCACCTTCTTCGCGGCCAGGTCGATCGTGAACTCGTCCGTGCTGACCGTGACGGGCCCCTCGCTGTCGGCCTGCGGCCTGCGCCGCCGGGTGGCGGCGCGCAGCCTGGCCAGCAGCTCGTCCATGCTGAACGGCTTGGTCACGTAGTCGTCCGCGCCCGCGTCCAGCGCCCTGACCTTGTCCTCCGAGGTGTGACGGGCGGAGAGCACCAGGATGGGCACCTGGCTCTGCGCGCGCCGGATGCTCCTGATCACGTCGACGCCGTCCATGTCCGGCAGCCCCAGGTCGAGGACGATCACGTCCGGTTCGCGGGCCGCGGCCAGCCGCAGGGCGGTGCGTCCGTCGGTGGCCTCCTCGACCTCGAACGTACGTACCTGGAGGTTGATCCGCAGCGCGCGCACGAGCTGTGGATCGTCCTCCACCACCAGCACCCGGGGCATCGCCGTGCCGCCTTTCCTTCCTGGGGGATACGGGAGGGGGCCGCTCGTGCGCCGCGGGTACAGGGCGGCGGCGCTGCGGGGTCGTGGACGGGGGACGGGGGCGCCCGGGAGCCGCGGGTACAGGGCGGGGGCTGAGGGCTGCCGCGAGCGGGGGACGGGGGCGCCGCCGGCCCGGGCGCGGGGCGGCGCCCCGGTCGGGTGCGGGCCGGTGCCGGCCGGGCGCGGTCCCGGGCCGGGAACCGGTTCGGTGCGTTGGGACACCGCGGTCAGCCCTTCGCCAGGTCCTGGAGCGCGATGTTGAGTTCCAGGACGTTGACGCGGGGCTCGCCCATGAAGCCGAGCTGGCGGCCCTCGGTGTGGTCCGCCACCAGCTTCTCGACCCGCGCGACGGGAAGGTGGTTGCGTTCGGCGATCCGGTGCACCTGGAGTTGGGCGTACTGCGGGGAGATGTCCGGGTCGAGGCCCGAGCCGGAGGAGGTCACCGCGTCGGCGGGCACGTCCGAGGGCCTGACCTGGTAGGTGGCGGTGGAGTTGTCCCTGACCACCGCCTTCTTGGCGTCGGTCACCCAGGCGATCAGGTCCTTGTTGTCGCCCGCGCGGTTGGTGGCGCCGGACAGCAGCAGGTGGTACTGGGTGTTGACGGAGTTCTCCCCGAGGCCGTTGGAGGGCCGGGGCTGGAACCACTTCAGGGCGGGGGCCGGGGTGTCCTGGCCCTTCTTCAGCGGCAGGTCGTAGCGCTGGCCGATGAGGGACGAGCCGACGACCCGGCCGCCGCTGCTGATCTCGGAGCCGTTCGCCTGGTGGGGGAGGAGGCCCTGGGCGATCCCGGTGACCACCAGCGGGTAGAGGACGCCGCAGATGACGGTGAGGACGAGCAGGGCGCGCAGGCCGGCGCCGAGGAGACGGGCGGTGCCCGATGCGGAGGTGGCCATGGTGATCAACCGATTCCGGGGATGAGGGAGATGAGCAGGTCGATGATCTTGATGCCGATGAACGGGGCGATCAGACCGCCCAGGCCGTAGATGCCGAGGTTGCGGCGGAGCATGGAGTCCGCGCTCGACGGCCGGTAGCGCACGCCGCGCAGCGCGAGCGGCACCAGGGCCACGATGATCAGGGCGTTGAAGACGACCGCCGAGAGGATCGCGGACTCGGGCGAGGACAACGCCATGATGTTCAGCTTGTCCAGGCTCGGATAGGCCGCGGCGAACATCGCCGGGATGATGGCGAAGTACTTGGCGACGTCGTTGGCGATGGAGAAGGTGGTCAGGGCGCCGCGGGTGATGAGGAGCTGTTTGCCGATCTCGACGATCTCGATGAGCTTGGTGGGGTTGGAGTCGAGGTCGACCATGTTGCCGGCCTCCTTGGCGGCCGACGTGCCGGTGTTCATGGCCACGCCGACGTCCGCCTGGGCGAGCGCGGGTGCGTCGTTGGTGCCGTCGCCGGTCATCGCGACGAGCTTCCCCCCGGCCTGCTCCCGCTTGATGAGGGCCATCTTGTCCTCGGGCGTGGCCTCGGCGAGGAAGTCGTCCACGCCGGCCTCGTCCGCGATCGCCCTGGCCGTGAGCGGGTTGTCACCCGTGATCATGACGGTCCTGATGCCCATCCGGCGCAGCTCGGCGAAGCGCTCCCGCATGCCCTCCTTGACGACGTCCTTGAGGTGGACGACGCCCAGCACCCGTGCCCCGCCGCCGTCCTGCACGGCGACGAGCAGCGGCGTGCCGCCCGCCTCGGAGATCCTTGCGGCCAGGGTGTCGGCGTCCTGCGGGACGCGGCCGCCCTGTTCGCGGACCCAGGCCATGACCGAGCCCGCCGCGCCCTTGCGGACCCTGCGCCCGTCGACGTCCACGCCGGACATCCGGGTCTGGGCGGTGAAGGCGATCCACTCGGCGCCGGACAGCTCGCCCTGGTGCCGCTCGCGCAGCCCGTACTCCTCCTTCGCGAGGACGACGACGGAGCGTCCCTCCGGGGTCTCGTCGGCGAGCGAGGAGAGCTGGGCGGCGTCGGCGACCTCGGCCGCCGTGGTGCCCTGCACCGGCAGGAACTCGGCGGCCTGGCGGTTGCCGAGCGTGATGGTGCCCGTCTTGTCGAGGAGCAGGGTGGACACGTCGCCGGCGGCCTCGACCGCCCGGCCGGACATGGCGAGCACGTTGCGCTGGACGAGGCGGTCCATGCCGGCGATGCCGATCGCCGACAGCAGCGCGCCGATGGTGGTGGGGATCAGGCACACGAGCAGGGCGGTGAGCACGACCATCGAGGTCTGCCGGTCGGCTCCCGCGTAGATCGCGAACGGCTTCAGGGTGACGACCGCCAGCACGAAGACGATGGTCAGCGAGGCCAGGAGGATGTTGAGGGCGATCTCGTTGGGGGTCTTCTGGCGGGCGGCGCCCTCGACGAGGCTGATCATGCGGTCGATGAAGGTCTCGCCGGGCCGTGTGGTGATCCTGATGACGATCCGGTCGGAGAGGACCTTGGTGCCGCCGGTGACGGCGGACCGGTCGCCGCCCGACTCCCGGATGACGGGAGCCGACTCGCCGGTGATGGCGGATTCGTCGACGGAGGCGACGCCTTCGACGACGTCACCGTCTCCGGGGACGGTGTCGCCGGCTTCGCAGACGACGAGGTCGCCGACGCGCAGGTCGGTGCCGGGTATCCGCTCCTCGGCGCCCTGCGCGAGCCGGCGGGCCACGGTGTCGGTCTTGGCCCGGCGCAGGGTGTCGGCCTGGGCCTTGCCGCGGCCCTCGGCGACGGCCTCGGCGAGGTTGGCGAAGACCACCGTCAGCCACAGCCAGGCGGTGATGGCCCAGCCGAACCAGTCGCCGGGGTGGGCGATCGCCAGCGCGGTGGTGACCACCGAGCCGACCAGCACGACGAACATCACGGGTGACTTGACCATCACCCGCGGGTCGAGCTTGCGCAGGGCCTCCGGCAGCGAGGTGAGAAGCTGCCGCGGGTCGAACAGACCGCCCCCCACACGCCCGCCCGGCTGCCCGCCGGGCAGGTCCTGGTGCGGTGCGCGGGTCTCAGTCGCGGTGGACATGGCGTCCTCTTGTTTCCTCTGTTCGGTGTGCTCGTTTCGGGTGCCTGGTGGTCGGGCGGCCATCACGCGAGTCCTTCCGCGAGGGGGCCAAGGGCCAGGGCGGGGAAGTAGGTCAGCGCGGAAACGATCAGCAGGGTGCCGATCAACATGCCCGTGAACAGCGGCTTCTCCGTGCGCAGGGTGCCGGCGGTGACCGGGACGGGGCGCTGCTGGGCGAGCGAGCCGGCCAGGGCGAGCACGAACACGATGGGGAGGAAGCGGCCCAGCAGCATGGCCAGCCCGATGGTGGTGTTGAACCACTGGGTGTCCGCGTTCAGCCCGGCGAAGGCCGAGCCGTTGTTGTTCGCCCCGGAGGTGTAGGCGTACAGGATCTCCGAGAAGCCGTGCGCTCCCGAGTTCGTCATGGAGTGCGGCGGGGTGGGCAGCGCCATCGCGAAGGCGGTGAAGACGAGCACCAGGGCCGGCGTGATGAGGATGTAGCAGGCGGCCAGCTTGATCTCGCGGGTGCCTATCTTCTTGCCGAGGTACTCGGGGGTGCGGCCGACCATGAGGCCGGCGATGAACACCGCGATCACGGCCATGATCAGCATGCCGTAGAGGCCCGAGCCCACACCACCGGGGGCGATCTCGCCGAGCTGCATCCCCAGGATGGTGATCCCGCCGCCCAGTCCGGTGAAGGACGAGTGGAAGGAGTCCACCGCGCCCGTCGACGTCAGCGTGGTGGACACCGCGAAGATCGAGGAGGCGCCGACGCCGAAGCGGGTCTCCTTGCCCTCCAGGGCACCGCCCGCGATCTGGAAGGCGGGCCCGTGGTGGGCGAACTCGGTCCACCACATCAGCGCGATGAAGCCCACCCAGATCGTGGCCATCGCACCCAGGATCGCGTAGCCCTGCTTCAGCGAGCCCACCATCCGCCCGAACGTGCGCGTCAGGGCGAACGGGATCACCAGGATCAGGAAGATCTCGAACAGGTTGGTGAACGGGGTGGGGTTCTCGAAGGGGTGGGCCGAGTTGGCGTTGAAGTAGCCGCCGCCGTTGGTGCCCAGCTCCTTGATGACTTCCTGCGAGGCGACCGCACCGCCGTTCCACTGCTGCGGGCCGCCGAGGAACTGGCCCACCTCGTGGATGCCGGCGAAGTTCTGGATGGCGCCGCAGGCGACCAGGACCAGGGCGCCCAGCACGGAGATCGGCAGCAGGATGCGGACCGTGCCGCGCACCAGGTCGGACCAGAAGTTGCCCAGCTCACCGGTGCGGGACCGGGCGAAGCCGCGCACCAGCGCGACCGCCACCGCCATGCCCACCGCCGCGGAGACGAAGTTCTGCACCGCGAGGCCGCCGGTCTGCACGACGTGGCCCATGGCCTGCTCGCCGTAGTACGACTGCCAGTTGGTGTTGGCCACGAACGAGGCGGCGGTGTTGAACGCCTGGTCCGGGTCGATCGAGGCGAAGCCGAGCGAGCCGGGCAGATGGCCCTGCACGCGCTGCAGCAGATAGAGGAAGAGCACACCGACCAGCGAGAAGGCGAGCACCGCACGCACGTAGGCGGGCCAGCGCATCTGGGTGTCCGGGTCGGCCCCGGTCGCCTTGTAGATCCACTTCTCGACGCGCAGATGGCGGTCGGAGGAGTACACCCGGGCCATGTAGTCACCCAGTGGCCGGTAGGCCAGCCCCAGGGCGACGACCAATGCAAGGAGCTGGAGCACGCCAGCGGACAACGGACCCATGACCGTGCCTCAGAACCTCTCCGGGTGGACGAGGGCCACCACGAGATAACCCAGCAGGGCGACGGCGACGATCAGGCCGACGATGTTCTCGACGGTCACAGCTTCGTCACCGCCTTGGCGACGAGGGCCACCAGAGCGAAGATCGCGATCGTGGTGACCACGAAGGCCAGATCGGCCATCGTGAGCTCCTGGAGATGAGATGAAACGGGGAGGGGGAGAGGGCGGAACGGATGAGATGCATGGAAACCGGCCGTCTTGGCCGAGAAGAGCAAACCTCCTCCCGCCCTCCGGGTTAAGAGCCCTTGATGCGTCCTATACGGGCGAGGTCCGACCCTTAACGCCCACCTGACGCGGGCCGCCCCGGCCGGGCCCCGGCGGGACCGCCCGGCACGCCACCGGCACCGGTTTCTGCACGGTGAGCCATCGGACGGGTACGCGGTGCGAAGACTCCAGGGCCACCTCCGCGCGGCACCGGGCCGCTGCCGGCGCTAGGGTCCCTATCGCACCGCACTCGCCGGAGGGACCTGATGGCGCCGCATACGGTCATCGATGTCATGATCATTCTGGAGCGGAGCGACGGCAGCATCCTGCTCGCCGAACGCTCCGGCACGGGCTACGCCGACGGCATGCTGAACCTTCCCAGCGGAAAGGTCGAACCCGGCGAGAGCGTGATCGAGGCCGCCGTGCGCGAGGCCCGCGAGGAGATCGGGATCCGCATCGAGGAGCCGTCCCTGCGACTCGTCCACGTGATGCAGCACCGCAACCCGTCGGGGCGCGTCCGCGTCGGCTGGTTCTTCGCCACCCCGCAGTGGGCCGGCGGCGAGCCCTTCAACGCCGAGCCGCACAAGTGCGCGGGCCTGTCCTGGCACCGTGCGGACCAACTGCCCGGGCACACCGTGCCCTACAACGCGCTCGGCATCGCCCACTACCTGAAGGGCGAGCCGTTCTCCGTCCACGGCTGGTAGCCGCGTGCGCCCGGGACCAGCGGTCCCGATCCGCATGCGGGTGCCGGTGCTCCCCTTGGCCCGCGCGCAGGTGCGGGCCCCTGTCCCGTCCTGGCCCGTCGTGGCCGTCGTGGCCGTCGTGGTCGGTCGTGTCGCGTCGCCCAAGTCGCGTCGCTCGTGCCGGAAGGCTCCTCGGAGGCGGGCTGACGGGCCGCCACCAGTGCGCCCCCGGTGGGGGATCGGGGGGACATTAGGATCAGCGCATCGGACAGGCGGAGGGCGGCACGATGCAGTTGATCGAGGGGCTGGGCGTTCGGCTGCGCCCGGCCGGGCCGGGCGACCGGGAGCGTTTCCGGGAGATCCTGGGCTGCCCGGAGGTCGCCCGCTGGTGGGGCGATCCCGAGGAGGAGACCGAGGAGGCATGCGCACCGCCCGACGGCGTGCGTAGCTGCGCCATCGAACTGCGGCCGGAGGCCGGCGCCGACGGCACCGGCTCACCCGGCGCGGCGGACGGCACCGGCTCACCCGGCGCGGACGGTGCCGCCCCCCTCGTCGTGGGGATCGTCCAGGCATGGGAGGAGCCCACGCGCGACTTCCGGCACGCGGGCATGGACATCGCCGTCCATCCGGACTGGCACCGCAAGGGCATCGGCGGCGCCGCCCTGTACGTCCTCGCCCACTACCTCTTCGAGGTGGACGGCCACCACCGTCTGACGATCGACCCGGCGGCCGACAACGAACCCGCCATCAGCCTCTACCGCAAACTGGGCTTCCGCCCGGTGGGTGTGATGCGCGAGTACGAACGCCGCCGCGACGGCTCGGTGCGCGACGGGCTGCTGATGGACATGCTCGCCGGCGAACTGGTCGAGCCGGGGCGGCACTGACACCTCCGGCACCCCATCGGCCGCGCGGCCCCCGCGCTCCCCGCCGGGGCGCGCCCCGGCAGGCGCGCGGATCACTCGTCGCCCGGTGCCTCCCCCGTGTCGTCCGCGGTGGCCTCCGCCGTCTTCGACGCGTTCAGACGGCGCTGGCGTGCGCCCACCACCACCGCCGTCGCGGCCGAGACGCAGGCGAGGGCGGCGGGGACCATCCAGCCGCGGTTGAGGGTGTGCCCGAGGACGTGGTCCAGGGAGAGGCGGCCGGGGCCCATCACGGCGAGGCTGGTGGCGACCAGGCCGACCGTGACGGGGAGTTCGAGGCCGCCCGTCTGGTTGAAGAAGCCGTTGGGCGCGTGCACCGCGGCGGCGCCGGCCATGCCGCCCGCCGCGGCCGCACCGGCCGCCGGTGTGGCCAGCCCCAGCGCGAGCAGCGCACCGCCGCCCGCCTCGGCGACCCCCGACGCCACCGCGCTGGCCCGGCCCGGCACGTAGCTCACCGACTCCATGAAGGCCGCCGTGCCCTCGACGCCCGCGCCTCCGAACCAGCCGAAGAGCTTCTGCGCGCCGTGGGCCATGAGCACACCGCCTGTACCGGTGCGGAGCAGCAGCAGGCCCAGGTCATGTCGGTCGACACACATCGCTGGTGGTACCTCCTCATGGCGGCACCGATGCGCCGCCGTGCGCCGGATGCGTCTGGTGCGTGCCCTCCCACCGTGGCACGCACGGGGGCCGGGTACCCGGCCCGCGCCGCCGTACGGGTGGCGACGGCCGGCGGCCCGCCCGGGGCCGCACAGGACCCCGGCCCGCGCCTCAGCCCCGGCCCACGTAGGGCATCGCCGTCGCAAGCACCGTCGCGAACTGCACATTGGCCTCCGGCGGCAGCTCCGCCATGTGCAGGACGGTGCGTGCCACATCGCGCACGTCCATCACCGGCTCGGCCGCCACCTGCCCGTTCGCCTGGAGCACCCCCCGCTGCATCCGGTCGGTCATCTCGGTGGCGGCGTTGCCGATGTCGATCTGGCCGCAGGCGATCCGATAGGGCCGGCCGTCCAGGGACAGCGACTTGGTCAGGCCGGTCAGCGCGTGCTTGGTGGCCGTGTACGCGATGGACCGCGGACGCGGGACGTGCGCAGAGACGGAGCCGTTGTTGATGATCCGCCCGCCCTGGGGGCGCTGCTCCTTCATCTGCCGGAAGGCGGCCTGGGCGCACAGGAACGCGCCGTTCAGGTTGGTGTCGACGACCTGCCGCCAGGCGTCGTAGGACAGTTCCTCCAGCGGGACGCCGCCGGGGCCGAAGGTGCCCGCGTTGTTGAAGAGCAGGTCCAGCCCACCGAACCGGTCGCGCACCGCGGCGAAGAGCGCCGCCACGTCGCCCGGCCTCGTCACGTCCGTCGGGACGCACAGGGCCGCCGCCCCGTCCGTGCCCGCCGCCCCGTCCGTGCCCGCCGCGCCGTCCGTGCCCGCCGCGCCGTCTGTGCCCGCCGCGCCCGCGCCGGTCCCGTCGGCCGCGCGGGCCTCGTCGGCCCCGTCGGGCCCGCCGTCCGCGGCCGGTCCGTGCGGCCGTTCGGGGCGCCGGCCCGCGAGCCGCGCCGTCCCGGCCAGGCTCTCCACGCGGCGTCCCGCGAGCGCCACCGACCAGCCCGCGCCCATCAGCTCCAGTGCCACGGCCCGGCCGATGCCGGAACCCGCGCCGGTGACCACCGCGGTCTTCCTCCGCCTGTCCTCCATGGCTCCGCAGGCTACGCGGCCGGCCGGCACGGAGCGCTCACCCGGCCGTCATCGGCCGCACTGAAGTTCCACGACGGACGGCGCGGCCAGGTGACGGTCCGGCTCGACGTCCGGCAGGCGCGCACCGGTTTCAAGAGGGCCGGCGCCGGCACCACGCCCGGCGGGACGCTCAGCACGGCCGCCTCCCTCGTGACCGAGAGGCCGGCAGCCAGGGGCCCAGCAGGTCGGACGGCGACTTCGCGCCCTGCGGGCCCCCGCGCGAAGCCGAGCCCCCGCGCAGAGCCGACCCCCGCGCGGAGCCCGGGTCCCGACGGGGAGCGGGCGGCGCCCCATCCCGCGGCGCCCGCGGTCAGGCCGCCTCACCCGGATAGCGCACTCCGGTGCGCTCCCGTATCGCGTCGAGGGTGCGCATCACCGCGAGGGTGCCCTCCAGCGGGACCAGCGACGACTCGGTCGCCCCGGCGCGCAGGCAGCGCATCACCTCGGCGGCCTCGTGCCGGTACGAGGAGCGGTGGCCGTCCGCCGGGTCGGGGGCGTACTCCTGCGGGTCGTGGCCGTCGCGGTACAGCACGAAGCGGTCGGGGTGGAAGAAGCCGTGCGGTACCTCGATCCGGCCGCGGGTGCCGGCCACGGTGGCGGTCACGGGCGTGGCGGCGTCCAGTGCGCAGTGCACCACGGCCTGGGCACCGCTCTCCCAGGAGAGCACTGCTCCGGTCTGGAGATCGATGCCCTCCTCGGAGAGCACCGCACTCGCCACCAGCTCCGCCGGCTCACCCAGCAGCAACTGCGCGAACGACACCGGATAGACGCCCAGGTCGAGCAGCGCGCCGCCGCCCAGAGCGGGATCCCGCAACCGGTGCGAGGGCGCGAAGTCGCCGGTGATGCCGAAGTCGGCGTGCACCGCACGGACCTCGCCGATCGCGCCGTCGTCGACGAGGGCCTTGATCCGGCGCACCATCGGATGGCAGTACGTCCACATCGCCTCCATCAGGAAGGTGCCGCGCTCCCGGGCCAGCGAGACCAGCTCGGTCGCCTCCCGCACGTTCATCGTGAACGGCTTCTCGCACAGCACCGCGCGCCCCGCCTCCAGGCAGAGCCCCGCCGCGGCCCGGTGCGCCGTGTGCGGGGTGGCCACGTAGACCACGTCCACCTCGGCGTCCTTCGCGAGCGAGGCCCAGTCGCCGTACGCCCGCGGAACGCCGAACCGCTCGGCGAACGCCCGGGCCGCCGCCTCGCTCCTTGAGCCCACCGCGACCAGCTCCGCGTCCTCCATCGCCACCAGGTCCCTCGCGAACGACGCCGCGATACCGCCGGTCGCCAGCACACCCCACCGCACAGGTTCCACAGCCCTTGCCCCTCCCGACCTCACCGGCGCCGGGGTCGGCTCGCCCCGGCCGCCAGGAGCCTACGTCCGCCCCCTCGGGGCCCCGCCGCCAGCCCCCTCGGGCGCCCTCCGCCCCCGCCGTCCAGCGCCCTCCACCCACGCAGTCCAGCGCCCTCCACCCCGCCGTCCAGCGCCCTCCACCCCCGCCGTCCAGCGCCCTCCACCCACGCAGTCCAGCCCCCTCCACCACCGCAGTCCAGTCCCCTCCACCCACCCCTCAATGGCCCTGTGAGAGCCGTCCCGGCGCGAAGACCCCGTTCTCAACCCGCATGCTCGGACTGAGAACATGAGGATCCGATCGACCGAATTCCGCCGAAGGGGAGGACACATGTCCGAGCGTGGCCGCACCACGCGGGACGAGGAGGGGCCGCAAGGCCACATACCCACCGCACCGGACGCGCCCCCGCACCCGGCGCCCGCCCGCCCGGCGGGCACCCACGGCGTCCCGGCACCGGCCGCCCTGCGCCGCACCGGCCTGCTGCTCACCCTGATCCTCGGCGGCCTGACCGCCGTGCCCGCCCTGTCCATGGACATGTACCTCCCCTCGCTGCCGGAGGTCACGGACTCCCTGCACGCGCCCGCCGCCACCGTGCAGCTCACGCTCACCACCTGCCTCGCGGGAATGGCCCTGGGCCAACTGGTGGTGGGACCGATGAGCGACCGGTGGGGCCGCAGACGGCCGCTGCTGGTCGGCCTGCTCGTCTACGTCGCCGCCACCGCGGCCTGCGCCTTCGCACCCGACGTCGAACTGCTCGTCGCCTTCCGGCTCGCGCAGGGCCTGGCAGGCGCGGCCGGCATCGTCATCGCCAGGGCCGTGGTCCGCGACCTGTACGACGGCGTGGAGATGGCGCGGTTCTTCTCCACCCTGATGCTGATCTCCGGGGTCGCTCCGGTCGCCGCACCGCTCATCGGTGGCCAGGTGCTGCGACTGACCGACTGGCGGGGCGTCTTCTACATCCTCACCGTGGTCGGGACCCTGCTCACGGCCGTCGTGTGGGCCAGGCTCCCCGACACCCTGGACACCTCCCGGCGCCACGGCGGCGGAGTCGGGGAGGCGCTGCGCACCATGCGCGGACTCCTCGCCGACCGGGCCTTCAGCGGCTACATGCTCGCCGGCGGCTTCGCCTTCGCCGCGCTCTTCGCCTACATCAGCGCCTCGCCGTTCGTCGTTCAGGAGATCTACGGCGCCTCGCCGCAGACGTACTCGCTGCTGTTCGGCCTCAACTCCGTCGGCCTGGTGGCGGTCGGCCAGCTCAACGGCAAGGTGCTCATCGGCCGGGTCAGCCTGGACAAGGTGCTGGCCGTCGGGCTCGGCCTGGTCACCCTCGCCGCCACCGCGCTGCTGCTGATGACCACGGGCCTCTTCGGCCGGGTGGGGCTCGCGCCCGTCGCCGCCGCGCTGTTCGTGCTGATGTCCGCGATGGGCCTGGCCATGCCGAACACCAACGCCCTCGCCCTGATGCGCACCCCGGGCAGCGCCGGCTCCGCCTCGGCGCTGCTCGGCACCTCGCAGTTCCTGATCGGCGCGGTGGCCTCGCCGCTGGTCGGGGTGGCCGGCGAGCACACCGCCGTCCCGATGGCCGTCGTCCAGGTGACCGCCGCCCTGGTCGCCGTCGGCTGCTTCCTGGGACTGGGCCGTCCCTGGCGGCACCCCGCGGCGGCGGCCCGGTCCGCCCCGCCGCGCAGCGCCCGCCCCGTGCGCCGCTCGCCGTGGTTCCGGCCGCTGGGCACCCCCGCCGTCAAGGAACCGTGCCCGGCCCGGGAGACCCCGTCCGCAGCCGCCGCCCCCGGGGAGGTGGAGCGCTGAGCACCCCGAGGCTGCGCATCGGCACACCCGAACGCGCGGGACTCGACCCCTGGGCGCTGCGCCGCATGGTGGACGAGGTGCGGGACCTCACCACCGGCGTCCGCCCGTGGGCCGCGGGCGCCGTGGTCCTGGCCGGCCGCGGGCCGGTGATCGCCGTCGAGGAGGCGTGCGGTTGGGCGGTGCGCCACGCGGCGTACGACCCGCGGGCCGACGCGGGCGTCGAGCTGCCCGCCGGGCAGTGGGAGCCGATGCGCACCGACACGCCGTTCGACCTGGCGTCGCTGACCAAGCTGTTCACCGCGGTCGCCGCGGTCCAGCAACTGGAGCGCGGCACGCTCGCCATCGACGCGCGCATCGGGGGGTACCTGCCGGAGTTCCGGGCCGCCGCCGAGCACGGCACCACCGTGCGGCAACTGCTGCGGCACACCTCGGGGCTGCCGCCGGAACTGCCGCTGTACGACCTGCCGGACAACGCGTCCCGGCTCGCCGCGCTGCGCGCCCAGGGCCCGGTGGGCGAGCCGGGCCGGTACCGCTACTCCGACCTCAACCTGCTGCTCTTGCAGCACCTCCTGGAGCGGATCACCGGCCGCCCGCTGGACGTGCTGGTACGGGACGGCATCACCCGGCCGCTGGGCATGGCGGCCACCGGCTTCGGGCCCCGCCCGGGGGCCGCGGCGACCGAGGACCAGCGAAGGCCGTGGGCCAAGGCGGACCGGGGGATGCTGCGGGGAGAGGTGCACGACGAGAACGCCTGGGCGCTGGGCGGCGTCGCGGGGCACGCCGGGCTGTTCTCCACCGCGCGCGACCTCGCCGTGTTCTGCCGTGCGCTGCTGGCCGGCGGCTCCTACGGGACGGCGCGGATCCTGCGGCCGGACTTCGCCGAGCTGCTGCTGACGCCGCCCGGGCTCGGGTTCGTCGTCGACCAGCCGTGGTTCATGGGCGAGCTCGCGGGGCGCGGGGCGGCGGGCCACACCGGGTTCACCGGGACGTCCCTGGTCCTGGACCGCGCCACCGACACCTATGTAATCCTCCTGGCCAACACCGTCCACCCGCGGCGGCGTCCGCCGGACAGCGCCCCGCGCGCCGCGGTCGCGACCTGGCTCGCGCGCGCGGTGGCCGCAGGCTGACCGGCACGGGGCCACGAACGCCCCGCGGGCGGCCGCCCGCCCGCGGGACGCCCCCGCGGGCCCGCGCCGCAGGCCCGTACCGGCTGCGCAACGCATCGGCGCCCGCCCGTAGAATGCGGCGGATGAACGCGTATCCGGTCGCCGAAGGGCTGCGGGCCGCGCTGGACGGCGCACTCGACGGTCTCGCCCCGCGCAGCGCGGCGGGAGCGGTGGCACGGCTGATCACGCAGTACCGCGGCACCACCCCCACCGGCGCCCCGGTGCTCCGGGACCGCGCGGACGCCGTCGCCTACGCCGCCTACCGCATGCCCGCCACGTTCGAGGCGGCCCGTGCCGCACTCGGCGCGCTCGCGGCGGTGCTGCCGCCCGACTGGGCGCCGGCGAGCCATCTGGACCTGGGCGGCGGCACCGGTGCCGCCGTCTGGGCGGTCAGCGACACCTGGGCCGGCGAGCGGCCCGTGACCGTGCTCGACTGGGCCGAGCCCGCCCTTGCCCTGGGCCGCGAGCTCGCCGCCTCCCATCCGCAGCTCGCGTCGGCCGAGTGGCGGCGCGCCCGCGTCGACGCGCCGGGCCCGCACAGCGCCGGCCTCGTCACGCTCTCGTACGTCCTCGGGGAACTGACCGAGCAGGACCGGGCCGCCGCGGTGGACGCCGCGGCCGCGGCCGGGCAGGCCGTGGTGGTGGTGGAGCCCGGCACCCCGGACGGCTACGCGCGCGTGCTCGCCGCCCGCGAGCGGCTGACCGGGGCCGGCCTGCGCGTCGCCGCCCCCTGCCCGCACGGCGGAGCGTGCCCCATCGTGCCCGGCGCGGACTGGTGCCACTTCTCGGCGCGGGTCAGCAGGTCCGCCCTGCACCGGCAGGTGAAGGGGGGCTCGCTGCCCTACGAGGACGAGAAGTTCAGCTTCGTCGCGGCCGTGCGGGCCCCGCTGCCGGTCTCGGCGCCGCCGGCCCGGGTGCTGCGCAGGCCGGGGATCCGCAAGGGCCATGTGCTGCTCGACCTGTGCGCGGCGGACGGCACGCTGACCCGGGCCACCGTCACCAAGCGGCACGGCTTCGCGTACCGCGCCGCCCGTGACGCCGCCTGGGGTGACGCGTGGCCGCCCGCCGACCCCGCATAGCGGTGTCCGGCGGCCCCGCGGGTCAGCTCCCGCGCAGTTCGAGCGTGCAGCACTTCACGCTGCCTCCGCCCTTCAGCAGCTCGCTCAGGTCCACCCCCACCGGCTCGTAGCCGCGCTCCCGCAGCGCCCCGGCGAGCCCCACCGCGGCCGCCGGCAGCAGCACGTGCAGGCCGTCGGAGACGGCGTTCAGGCCCAGGGCCGCCGCGTCCGCCTCCGTCGCCAGCACCGCGCCGGGGAACAGCCGGGCGAGCACCGCGCGGCTGCCCGGCGAGAAGGCCCCCGGGTAGTACATGACCTCGTCGGCCGCGTCGTCGAGCACGGCGAGCGCCGTGTCCAGGTGGTAGTAGCGCGGGTCGACGAGGTCGAGGCCGATCACCGGGCGCCCGAAGAACTCCTGGGCTTCGCCGTGCGAGAGCGGACTGGCCCTGAAGCCGCGTCCGGCCAGGACGTACGAGGCGGTGACGGCGAAGTCGCCCTCGCCCTCGTTGATGTGCTCGGGCTCGCGGACCTCCCGGTAGCCGTGCGCCCGGAACCACGCCAGGTGCGCCGCGGCCTCCAGACCGCGCTGCTGGAAGGCGAAGCGGGCGCCGAGCACCCGGCCGTCGACGACGGTCGCGCCGTTCGCCGCGAAGACCATGTCGGGCAGGCCCGGGATCGGATCCAGCAGCTCCACGGTGTGGCCGAGGGCGCGGTAGCGGTCGCGCAGGTCTTCCCACTGGGCCAGCGCCAGGGGGACGTCGACCGGTTTCGACGGGTCCATCCAGGGGTTGATGGAGTAGGTGACCTTGAAGTGTGCCGGTGGGCACATCAGATAACGCCGGGGTGTGGCGTGGCGTGGCGGTCGGCTCAACGAGAGCTCCTCACTACCGCAGGAACGGATGAGGACCATGGTGAGGCGCGGAGGGCCGTTGCGCAGGTGAGAGAACAGAACCGGTGAAAGGGATGTCCCTGATCGCCTCTTCCGCCCTGGTGAGGAGGTATGTTCGAAGAAAGACGCCTTTCACGGACACCGCGTGGCGAGGGTCTTGCGCATCGTCGTCGGCGCCCCGGTCAGTGGGGACACCTCCATGGGATCTCCTGCGAACCCGCGCGCGAACGGCAGGGCCGACGGGCGGCCGCACTGCGTGTGGGAGTCGGCTCCCCGCCCTGGTCGTCTCGCCGTCAGGCACTCTCACCGGGCTGAACGCCGCCGCGGCCCGCCTCCTGCCGGCCGCCGCCCCGGGTGCCAGGCTCGACGCCGTCGCGCCCGCCTGGCTCGCCGCGGCCCATCGGCGCCTCGCGGATCCGCGGGACGGCCCCGGCGCGGGCCCGCCCCGCGGGGCGGTGGCCGGGCGCAGCTTCGAGGCCCGGCCCGCCCGCACCGGTGACGGGCGCATCCTGTGGTGGCTGTCCGACGACACCGCCCGCCGGCGCGCCGTGGAGGCGCTGGAGCGCGCCGAAGCGGAACTGGAGCGCTCCGAGACGGCGCTGGAGCGCGCCCGGGCCGACCTGGGCGACCAGCGTGAGCGCACCGCGTTCCTCGCCAGGACGTCCGAGGCCCTGGCGACGGTCCTGAACGCCGAACGGTGCACGGAGCTCATCGCCCGGCTGGCCGCGGACCACCTGGCCGACGGGGCCGTGGTGATCGCCGCCACCGGCGGCCGTGACCACCGGGTGGCCCATGCCGCAGGCCGGGACGCCGGGCACGGCAGGGCCGACGGCGACCCGCGCCAGGTACCCGGCCTGAGCGAGGCCCTGTCCGGTTTCCCGCCGGGCCCCAGCCGCCGCGTCGACTCCGCGGCCCTGCCCTGCTGGGCCGTACCCCCCGGCTTCGCGGGGCCCGCCGGTGAGGCCCTGATCACCCCGCTGCCCGGCCACGGCCTCTGCTCGGGAGCCCTGATCCTGCTGCGCAGCGCGGACCGGGCGCCCCTCACCGAGGACGACGAGGTGCTCGTGCGGCTGTTCGCGGCCCGTGCCGGTGCGGCGCTCGCGGCAGCGCGGGCCTATGCGGAGCAGGCCGCCGTCTCGGCCACCCTGATGCGCGAGATGCTGCCGCCGCGGCTGCGCCCGGTGCGGGGAGTGGACTTCGCGGGCGGCTACCGCGCCGGGCGCCGCACCGAACGCGTCGGGGGCGACTTCTACGACGTGCACCCCGGCAACGCGGCGGGCGGCGAGACGCTCGCCGTGCTCGGCGACGTCTGCGGCAAGGGCCTGGAGGCCGCCGTCCTCACCGGCAAGATCCGTACCACCCTCCAGGCGCTGCTGCCGATGGCCGGTGACCACGCGCGCGTGCTCCGACTGCTGAACGGCGTCCTGCTCGACGGCCCGGACACCTCCTTCGCCACGCTCGTGCTGGCCTCCGTGGTCCGCCGCGGGCGCCGTGCGCACCTGCGGCTGACCAGCGCCGGCCATCCGCCGCCGCTGGTCGTGCGGGCGGACGGCACGGTGCAGGAGACCCGCACCCGGGGCACCCTGGTCGGGGTGCTCGACGAGATCGAGACCGAGTCCGCCGAGGTCGAGCTCGCGCCCGGCGAGACCTGCCTGCTCTTCAGCGACGGCATCACCGAGGCCAGGGGCGGTCCGCTGGGCGGCGCCATGTTCGGCGTCGAGCGGCTGGCGGCCGCGCTGCGCGCCTGCGCAGGAATGCCCGCGGAGGCCGTCGTCGAACACGTCCAGATGCTGGCCGCCCAGTGGGTCGGCGAGCACCCGCACGACGACATGGCCGTCGTCGCCGTCACCTCGCCCCCGCTCGCCTCCGGCGCCTGCGCGCCGCAGCGGCCACAGGACGGGGGCGTGCCGTGAGCACGCCGGGCGGCGGCCGTGCAGCGGGGCCCGCGGCGGCCCGCGCGGTGCTGTGGGACGCCCTGCGGCGCGGCGACGAGCAGGCCGCGCGCGGCATCGCCCTGGCCGCGCTGGAGGACGGCATGCCCGCGGAGGACGTCCTGCTGGACCTGGTGGCGGCGGTCCAGCGCACGGTCGGTGCCGAATGGGCCGCCAACCGCATGACCGTCGCCCAGGAGCACGCCGCCACCGCGATCAACGACCACGTCGTCAGCGCGGTTGCGGCGCACCCGGCGGCCGCCGGCACCGCGGGACGCGGCCGGATCGCCGTGGCCTGCATCGACGGCGAGTGGCACGCGCTGCCGGCCAGGCTGCTTGCCGAGGTCCTGCGGCTGCGCGGCTGGCACGTCGACTACCTGGGCAGCCAGGTCCCCGTCCCCCACCTCGTCGAGCATCTGCACCACACCGGCCCCGACGCCGTCGCCCTCTCCTCCTCGCTGCCGGTCCGGCTGCCCACCGCGCACCTCACCGTCACCGCCTGCCAGGCCGCCGGTGTCCCGGTGCTGGCCGGCGGCGCCGCCTTCGGTGCCGACGGCCGCTTCGCCCGGCTGCTCGGCGCCGACGCCTGGGCGCCCGACGCCCGCACGGCCGCGGACCTGCTGGCCCAGGGGCCGCCCAGGCCGCGCCCGCCCGGCGCGCACCCGCCCGTCGACGACCTGCCCGCCGCGGCCCGCCGCGAGTACGTCCGGCTCGTCCCTGACAGCCCCCGCCTGGTGCGGGAGGCCCTCGACGGCCTCCAGGAGCGCTTCCCGGCCGTCAGGGACCACGGTGACCGGCGGCTCCAGCAGACCGCGGAGGACCTCGCGCGCACCGTCGAGTTCCTGGCCGCCGCCGTCTACACCGACGACGGAGCCGTGTTCACCGGCTTCGCCGAGTGGCTGGCGGACGTCCTCGCCGCGCGCGGCGCACCGGCCGGCTTCGTGCCCGCCGCCCTGGACCTGCTCGGGGCGCGGCTCACGGGACTGCCCCGGGCCGCGGCCCTGCTCCGCGCCGCCCGCGGGGCGCTCGGCGCCCGCCGCACCGCCCCTGGCCGGCCGGCGTGACCGAGCCGGCCCGCCGCGCAGGCCCGGGGCGGCCGGGGCCGGCGCGGCGCCGGTACGGGGGCACCGGGGCCCCATGGAGACGGACCGTCTCGACTCGCCGCTGTTACATTCGCCGTATGTCCCCCGTGTCCCGGAAACAACCGCCCACCCGCAGGTCCGCCCCCGTCCCCGACACCGCGCGCCGCAGCGAGCGGTCCCGGCGTGCCATCTACGCCGCCGCGCTCTCGCTCGTCGCCGAGGTCGGCTACCCCAGGACCACCGTCGAGGGCATCGCCGCCCGTGCCGGAGTCGGCAAGCAGACCATCTACCGGTGGTGGTCGTCGAAGGCCGAGGTGCTTCTGGAGGCGTTCCTCGACCTCGGCGAGCAGGCCGCCGAGGAGGCGGGGGAGAGGCCCTTCGTGTTCCCGGACACCGGGGACCTCGCGGCCGACCTCAGATTCGTCCTCAGGGCCACCGTCGACGAACTCCTCGACCCCCGCTTCGAGCCGCCCGCGCGCGCCCTGGCCGCCGAGGGCGTCGTCAACGAACGGCTCGGCCGGACCTTCGTCGCCAAACTGCTCGAACCCCAGCTCCAGCTCTACGTGGCACGGCTGCGGGCCGCCCGTGAGACCGGTGACGTACGCGCCGACCTGGACCCGCGCATCGCCCTGGAGCTGTTCGTCGCACCCCTCGCCCAGCGCTGGCTGCAGCGCACGGGACCGCTCAGCCACGACTACGCCGACACCCTGGTCGACTACGCACTGTACGGCCTGGTCCCCCGCTGAGCCGTCCCGCACCCGCCGCACCGCACCCCGGATGCGGGCTCGGGCCACACGGGGCGCAGGATGATGGGACGATGAAGGGAACCTGCCGGCGTTTCCGTGCACACCCGGGCAGCGGGCGACGGCCGGCACGAGGGTGAGCGAGGGGATACATGGGCGCTGAGTTCGGCCGGTGGGCCGGAGGGCAGGGCAGGATTTCCCAGTGGCTGCGGCGCCGCCCCAAGGAGACCGGGGACGACGGCGGACGCGCGGCCCTGCTGCTCGCCGCCGCCGGGGCGGGACTGCCGCTCGCGCCCGCCGCCCACCCCCACGGCTACCGGTGCTCGTGCGACCGCGTCGGCTGCCCCACGCCCGCCCGCCACCCGGTCTCGTTCGCCTGGCAGACCCAGTCCACGACCGACCGCGCGCAGGTCGAGCGGTGGATCGAGAGCCAGCCGGAGGCCAACTTCATCACCGCGACCGGCCGGGTCCACGATGTGCTCGACGTACCGGTCCAGGCCGGGCGCCAGGCCCTGGACCGGCTGCTCGCCTCCGGCATCGAGGTCGGCCCCGTCGCGGAGTCGGGCGACGGGCGGATGCTGTTCTTCACCCTGACCCGCGGCACGCCCGAGGACGAGGACGAGTGGTGGCCGTGCGAGCTCGACTGCCACCCGGAGACCATGGACGAGCACCCCGGCCTGCGGTGGCACTGCCGGGGGTCGTACGTCCTCCTGCCGCCGGCCCGGCTGCCCGACGGCCACCGCGTCTGCTGGGTGCGCGGCCCCGAGCACCCGCTGCCCGACCCGCTGTCCCTGCTGGAGGTGCTGACCGACGCGGCGGCGCGCTTCTCCGGCGACCCGCTGTCCGTGAGCTGGCCGCTGCGGGGCTGAGCCGCGCGGCCGGTGGGCGGCGCCCGACGAGGGCGCCGGGCCCGTCACTCGCCCTTGGCCCCCGTCAGCCCCTGGATCCGGCTCAGGATCCGCACCCGGGCGTTCCGCGCGGTCCTCGGCGGGTCGAGCACCACCTGGTTGGAGATCCGCTCCAGGGTGATGGACTGCTTGACGTCGCCGGTGGTGAGCGCCTTCACATCGGGGCTGACGTTCAGGTTGACGCCCTTGGCCGCGGTCGTCTTCTCGAAGTGGCGGCTGGTGAAGAAGACCAGCGCGCCGCCGTCCTCGGTGCGCAGGCCCACGGGCGCGTAGGCGCCGTCCGTCACGGGCTCGTCGATGTACTGGGTGGACAGGCCGGGGCGGGTGGCGTTCTTCTCGCGCTGCTCGCGCCACCCGGAGGTCTGCGCACCGGGCGCGAACTTCTCCCCGCCCTTGTCCAGGTACGTCGTGTAGGCGCTGCTGAGCTGTTCCGGCGCCACGGCGAGGCCCGGCTCGCCGCCTCGCACGGGCTCGGCGAGGCCGTCCTCGCCCACGGCGAACCGGGGCAGGTCCGCGGGGGAGAGGACGGTCAGGTACGACGCCTGCCACGGCTGGTGGGAGCCGCCGCGGGTGAACACCAGCAGCCAACTGTTGTCCAGCCGGGGGTCGTCGTCCCGGTCGCGGTCGGTGTCCGCCTCCACGACGAAGAACTTCGGCCACCCCGCCATCTTGGGAATGGTGTAGTGCGGGTTCGTCAGTTCGAGGTCGGTGTGGTCCGGGTTGCCCCGCGGGTTGTTGGCGTGCTTGGCCTTCAGCCCGGACTGGTTGATGGCGCTCAGGGCGCCGGTGACGCGGTTCGCGTCCAGCGCCGGGTCGTACGCCTTGTCGGCCTTGTTGTAGGCGGTGACGAACGCCTTCAGGGCGCCGCCCGCGTCAGTTCTGGTCGCGGACGGGATGACCTCCCGCTCCCCGTGCACCGTCACGCACCCGGCCGTCGCCCACAGCGCCGTCACCAGTGCCGCCGTCATCGCCGGTCGCCCCACCAGCCGGAACCCGCGCCTGCCCGGCGCCCGCAGAGTGTGCATCGGAACCCTTCACCTCGCCCTTCCCGGGCCCGAACCCTACCGGCAGGAGGAACAGCGCGAGCGTCGGGACCAGGTACACCAGCCAGACCCAGGCCTGGAGCACCGTGGGATCCGGCTGGAAGTTGAACACGCCCTTGAGGAGCGTGCCGTACCAACTGTCCGGCGGGATGGTGCCGCTGATGTCGAAGGCCAGGTGGTTCAGGCCGCCGAGGAGGTCCGCCTCCTGAAGGTCGTGGAAGCCGTAGGCGAGCACACCGGCCGCCACGACCACCAGCATGCCCCCGGTCCAGGTGAAGAACTTCGCCAGGTTGATACGGATCGCACCCCGGTAGAAGAGCCAGCCGAGCAGCACCGCGGTCAGCAGTCCGAGCACCACTCCGATGAGCGGTCCGTGCGTGCCGTCGCTGGACGCGCGCACCGACGCCCACACGAACAGCGCGGTCTCCAGGCCCTCCCGGCCGACCGCGAGGAAGGCCGTGACGACCAGGGCCCCGGTGCCCATCCGCAGCGCGCTGTCCAGCTTCCCGTGCAGTTCGGCGCGCAGGTGCCGGGCGGTGCGGCGCATCCAGAAGACCATCCAGGTCACCAGGCCGACCGCGATGACCGACAGCGAGCCGCCCAGGCCCTCCTGCGCCTCGAACGTCAGCTCCTGCGAGCCGAACGTCAGCGCGCAGCCGAAGGCCAGCGCCAGCACGATGGCCACCGCCACACCCGTCCAGACGGGCCGCAGGGCGTCCCGCCGCCCGGTCTTCACCAGATAGGCGATGAGGATGCAGACGACGAGGCTCGCCTCCAGGCCCTCGCGCAGCCCGATCAGATAGTTGCCGAACACGGCCCGTCCTCTCAGTCGTCGCTCTTGCCGAACAGCGTGCTGCCCCACCAGTCCCGGCCGTCCCGCACACCCGGGGGGATCGCGAAGACGGCGGAGCCGACGTGCTGGATGTACTCGTTCAGCGCGTCCTGGCGCGCCAGGTGCCGCTGCACCGGTATGAAGCCCTTGCGCACGTCCCGCTGGTAGGCGAGGAAGAACAGGCCCGCCTCCAGGCGGCCCAGGCCGTCGGTGCCGTCCGTGAAGGAGTAGCCGCGGCGCAGGATGGTCGCGCCCTGGTTGGAGTCCGGGTGCGCGAGCCGTACGTGCGCGGTGGGCTTCATGGCCTTCAGGAACGGCTCGTCGTGCTCCTTGGCCTTGCCGACCGGCGCCCCCTCGCCCTTGTCCCGGCCGAAGACGTCCTCCTGCTCCTGCAACGAGGTGCGGTCCCAGGTCTCGATGTTCATCCGGATCCGGCGCGCCACCAGGTAGGAGCCGCCGGTCATCCAGTGCGGACCGTCCTGCGCGCCGACCCAGACGTGGGTGTCCAGGCGCTTGGTGTCGGTGCCCGCGATGTTGCGGGTGCCGTCCTTGAAGCCCATCAGATTGCGCGGTGTCTGCGCGTCGGGCGTGGTCGAGGAGGTCTTGCCGAAGCCGAGCTGGGACCAGCGGATCGCCACCGTGCCGAAGCCGATCCTGGCCAGGTTGCGGATCGCGTGCACCGCCACCTGCGGGTCGTCCGCGCAGGCCTGGATGCACAGGTCGCCGCCGCTGCGTGCCGGGTCCAGGTTGTCGCCGGGGAACTTCGGCAGGTCGACCAGCGCGTCGGGACGCCGGTCGGCCAGGCCGAACTTCGTGAAGAGGGACGGGCCGAAGCCCAGGGTCAGGGTGAGCCGGGACGGCGGGAGGCCGAGGGCCTCGCCGGTGTCGTCCGGCGGTGCCTCCGGCAGCTCGCCGAAGGCACCGTGGCCCACCGTGTGCCCGCCGGTCATCCGGGCCGCCGCGGCCGTCCAGTCCTTGAGCAGTCGGACGAACTCGGCGCGGTCGGTGGTCTTCACGTCGAACGCCGCGAAGTGCAGCCGGTCCTGGACGGCGGTGGCGATGCCGGCCTGGTGCGGACCGTGGAACGGCACGGCGGCGGCGTCCGCCGCGCCGGGCCCCCCGCCGCCCGACTCCACCGCGGCCGTGGCACCGCCCGCCGCCGCGGCGCCCAGCGCGAGGCCGGCACCGCCCCAGCCGAGCAGGGCGCGCCGCGAGGGGGTCCGCGGGCGGCCACCGTCGGCGCCGCTCGTGGCGGACCCGCCCGCCGCGGACCCGCCCGCCGCGGACCCGCCCGCCGCGGGGCCGTCCGACGCAATCCCCTGGTCCCGCGGGCCCGCCGCGGTGTCCCCCCGCTCGGGCCCTGCCGCCCCGGGGGTCTCCTGGGCGCCCTGCTGCCCGGCGCCTGCTGCGACCTCTTCCGCCATGGCTCCTGCCTGATCGACTCGGTGAACTGCTCGGTGTGCGGACCGAACGAGGGCGCCGGGGCACGCCGTGGCCCGCGGCGCCGCCCGGCTACCGGGCGACCACCGCGGCGGCGAGCTTGGACAGCGGCTCCGCCAGCGCGTTGACCGCGTCCGACAGCTCCTTGCGGTCCGCCTTGTCCACCTTGTCGTACGACGTGAACGTGTACGAACCCGGGGCACCCTTGGAAAACGTGTCGAGCAGCCTGTTCAGGGCCGTGAACTGCTTGTCGAGCTCCTTGGTCAGCGCCGCGTCGTGCCGTGCGGCCACCGGCTTCAGTAGCTCGTACGCCTTCTGCGCGCCCTCCACGTTGGCCTTGAAGTCGACCAGGTCCGTGTGCGAGTAGCGGTCCTCCTCGCCGGTGACCTTGCCGGTGGCGACCTCGTCGAGGAGTTCCTTGGCGCCGTTGGCCATCGAGCTCGGGGTGATCACGGCCTTGCCGACCCGGGCCTGCCAGTCGGTCAGGTTCTTCACGAGCTGACCGGCGAGCTGCTTCTCCGCCGGGCCGATCCTCCCGTCCTGCCAGAGGGCCTTCTCCAGGCGGTGCCAGCCGGTCCACTTCTGCCCGGCCTCCAGGCCGTCCGCGCGGGTGTCGACCTCGGGGTCGATGTCGCCGAACGACTCGGCGACCGGCTCGGTGCGCTCCCAGCCGATCCGCGACGGCGCGTACGCCTTCTTCGCGGCTTCCAGGTCGCCCTTCTCGACGGCGTCCGCGAAGACCTTCACCTTCGGCAGGGTCTGGTCGGCCTGCTCCTGCACGTAGGTCCGGTACGCGGCCACCGCCCGGTCCGCCCCGGGGTCCCGGGCGGTGCTCCCGCCCCCGCCCGTCACGGTGAGCTTCTGCCGTACGCCGTGCCCCTTCATGCCCGGCCGGCAGGCGATCTCGTACGAGCCGGCCTTGATCTCCGCGGTCAGGGTGTAGTGGGTGCCGGGGCCTATGTTCTCCTTCTCGGAGACGATCCGGTCGTCCGGGAAGAGGATCTCCACCTCGGTCGCCTGGGAGCCCTTGTTCTCGATCGAGAGCGTGACCTGCCCGGCCGGCGTCCGCTCGGCCGACGTGTCGCAACGGGTGTCCGCCGCGGTGACCTTGATGGCGTCGCCGCTGTCGGCACCGCTCTTCTGCGTGCACCCGGTGACGCAGGCCAGTGCCGTGGCGGCGGTGGCGGCGGTGACTGCGGAGAGTCTGGCGGCTCGCATACGGGGCTCCAGTGCGGGTCAGGTGGGCGGCCACCGGGGGACCGCTCGGCGATGGACGGAATCCGGACGGATAGTGAGGCACGCCTAAGTTATCTGAGGCTTACCTCAGTAACACCCGTATGTGCAGTGATTCGTCTCTCATGGGAACCCGTGCATACGCCGTGGACACAAAGTGGTAACAGGTTTGCCAAGGCGCGGTCATGTCGAGGTCAAGGGATCGTTATCCGGTCAAGAATCCCGGCGCTCGACCACCGCCCGGAGAGACGCGTTCCACCGATCGGCGGGGAGCGGCTGCCGCCCCGGCCGTACGGGTGTTTCAATTCCCCGGTGAGCGAACCCGATCGGCCGCGCGCCGAACGCGGCGCGGGCGCCCGCGCCGCGTTCGGCGGACTCGACGGCCTCGGTGGACCCGGCGCCCTCGGCACCCTTGACGTCCTTCGGGTGTTCTGCGGGCCCGACGGCCGCGGTGGCGAGGGCCTCGGGGTCGTCAGGGACGGCTCGGCCGTGCCCGGCACCGCCGGCCGTCAGGCGCTCGCGGCCCGACTCGGCCGCAACTGCACCGTCTTCGTCGACGACCCCGAACGCGGCGCGATCGACCTCTACACGCCCACGCTCCGCGCGGCGTTCGCCGGGCACTGCTGCGTCGGTGCCGCCTGGCTGCTCGACCTGCCCGAACTCATCACCCCCGCGGGCGTGGTGGGCGCCCGCTGCGACGGCGAGTTCACCTGGATCGAGGCCCACCCGGAGTGGGCCGCGCCGACGCCCGCCGTGCCCCCGGGGCACCGGCAGGGCACCCTGCGGCGGTACGCGTCGGCCGCGGAGGTCGACGCGCTGCCAGCCCCGCCGCCGGCCGCCTCGGCCCCCGCGGCCGGGCGCGGGGAGTACGCCTGGGCCTGGGAGGACGAACGGGCGGGCCGCGTCAGGGCACGTGCCCTCCCCGGCCGCGCCGACGGCCCGGCCGACGACGGGGCGACCGGGGCGACCGGGGCGACGGGGCCGACCGGTGCCGGGGCCCTGCTGCTCACCGCGGAACTCGGCCGTGCCCTCAACATCCGCCAGGGCCGCGGATCCCAGATCCTCACGGCGCCCGGCCCCGGCGGACAGATCGAGCTGGGCGGGCGAGTGATCCTTGAGCGCCCCTTGAGCGCGCCCCCTCACACCCCCTGACCTGGCACTCTCCGGGCCCTGCGGGGCATGGCGCGTTTGCGATGCCGCCTCTGGTTGTCATGGCTTGATGTCATGCAAGGTGTGCGCAGCGGCAGCGGCCGGACGACCGGCCGGCGTCTGCGGGTGCGCGGACCCGTGCCGTCACCGGACGTCGTCGGCATGCACACCGGGGGGATGAGGGCATGGCCAGGAGCGCTGGTGTCCGCGTCCTCGTCGCGATGGCGAGCGTGCTGCTGCTCCTGGTGGCCGGCTGCGTCACCGCCGCGGCCACGGCACAGGCCGCCACCGCCACCACCACCCAGGGGCCGGCGAACGGCGCGGGCGGCGGGAGCGGCGGCGGCACCAGCCGCTCCGGCGGCGAGGGCGAGCTGGTCAAGGACGAGGTCGTCCGCACCGGCGGCCAGGCACGCCGCCGCGACGGCACCGGCACCCTCCACGCCCCCGGGCACGGCCACCGGGTGCGCGGCACCGCGCAGCACCCGGGTGCCCGGCACCCCCGGCCCGAGGGCGGCGGCACGCCGTCCCGGAGCGCACCCGCGGCCCAGCGCCTCACCCTGCTCCAGGTCTTCCGCCACTGACGGCCCGGCGGCCCGGCGTCCCCGCTGACGGCCGTGCCCGCCCCCGGGTCGGCGTGCCCGCCGCCCGGACCGGTCCGACGACGCACCGGTCCGCCGTGCGCGCGTGCCCGCCCGCCTTCCGCGACACCCCTTCCCAGACGAGGCGCCCGCCGTGCGGCGGAGCGCGCTGGAGGCACACCACATTGCAGTCACTGACCGAGCACGCACACATACGCAGGCGGCGCCGCTCCCGCGGCCCCGCCGGCCCCGGGACACCCGTCCGCCCCGACTCCGCCGCGCCCGCCGCGGCGGCCTGCCCCATCGGTACCGTGCCCGCCCTCCGGCCGGGCACCGACTCGCTCGGGTCGCCGTGAGGACCCGGGTGCACGCCGCCCACTGGCGGCAGGACTTCGCAGCGTCCTGGGTCGTCTTCCTGGTGGCCCTGCCGCTGTGCGTCGGCATCGCCGTCGCCTCCGGGGTGCCCGCGGAACTCGGCCTGATCACCGGCATCGTCGGCGGCCTGGTCACCGGGTTGCTGCCGGGCAGCAGCCTCCAGGTGTCGGGGCCCGCGGCGGGACTGACCGTCCTGGTCTTCGAGGCAACCCGCGACCACGGCCTGTCGGTGCTCGGCGCGGTGGTGCTGGCCACCGGCCTGTTCCAGCTCCTGCTCGGCGCCCTGGGCTGGGGGCGCTGGTTCCGGGCGATCTCGGTGTCGGTGGTCGAGGGCATGCTCACCGGGATCGGGCTCGTCCTGATCGCGGGACAGCTCTACTCGATGGCCGGGGCCAAGGCCCCCGACTCAGGACCCGACAAGATCATCGGCCTGCCGGGGATGCTCGCCGACGCGGTGGTCTCCACCTCCGCGCGGGCCTCGCTGCTGCTCGGCGCGGCCACCATCGCGGTGCTGGTGCTCTGGCAGCGGCTGCCGGCCCGGGTGCGTGCGGTGCCCGGTCCGCTCGCCGCCGTGGCGATGGCCACCCTCGTCTCGCTGGCCCTCGGCCTGCCCGTGGCCGAGGTGCGGGTGGACGGTCTGCTCGCGGCCGTGCAGCCACCCGCACTCGCCGATCTCGGCCGGCTCGTCGAGCCGGGCGTGATCGGCACCGTGCTGGCCTTCACCCTGATCGCCTCGGCGGAGAGCCTGTTCAGCGCGGCCGCCGTGGACCGGATGCACCACGGGCCGCGGACCCACTACAACCGCGAACTGATGGCCCAGGGGGCCGGCAACACGGTCTGCGGGCTGCTCGGCGCCCTGCCGATGACCGCGGTGATCGTGCGCAGCTCCGCAAATGTGCGGGCGGGCGCGCGCACCAAGCTCTCGCGGGTGCTGCACGGCGTCTGGCTGCTGCTGTTCGCGGCGCTGCTGCCGTCCGCGCTCACGCTGATCCCGCTTCCTGCACTGGCTGCGGTGCTGGTCCACGCCGGGTTCAAACTGATTCCGGCGCGGCAGGTGCTGGGGCTGTGGCGGGAGCGCCGTGGCGAGGTGCTGATCCTCGCGGTCACGGCGGTGTCCATCGTGATGGTGAGCATGTTCGAGGGCGTGCTCATCGGGCTGGGCCTGGCCGTCGCCAAGGCGGCCTGGGAGGCGTCGCAGGTCCGTCTGGAGGTCACCGACAAGGGTGCCGGGCCTGTCCAGGTGCGGCTGCTGGGCAACGCGACGTTCCTCCGGCTGCCGAAGCTCCTGGAGAGCCTTGAGGCGCTGCCGCAGGACCGGCCCGTCGAGCTGGACCTGTCGGGCCTGCACCACCTGGACCACGCCTGCCGGACCGCGCTGCAGGCGTGGGCGCAGCGGCACAGCGCCACCGGTACCGATCCGGTGAGGATCACCTAGCCCGGGGCGGGGCGCCCGCCGGACCTGCTCCCGCGGGCGCCCCGCAGAACCGTGGGCGGTGCTGCGCGCAGGCGTGGGCGGTGCTGCGCGCAGGAGCGCGGCGCTCCGGGCGGGCCGCGCCGCTCAGGGCAGTGTCAGGACCTCCGCACCGCTCGCCGTGACGACGAGCGTGTGCTCGAACTGGGCCGTGCGCTCGCGGTCCTTGGTGACGACCGTCCAGCCGTCGTCCCACGTCTCGTACTCGTAGGTGCCCAGCGTGAGCATCGGCTCGATGGTGAACGTCATGCCCGGCTGCATCACGGTGGTCGCCCCGGGATGGTCGTAGTGCGGGATGATCAGCCCGGAGTGGAACGAGGTGTTGATGCCGTGCCCGGTGAAGTCCCGCACCACTCCGTATCCGAAGCGCTTGGCGTACGACTCGATGACGCGGCCGATCACATTGATCTGCCGGCCCGGCTTCACCGCCCTGATCGCACGGTCCAGGGCCTCGCGGGTGCGCTCCACCAGCAGCGCCGAACGCTCGTCGACGGCACCGACGAGGTAGGTGGCGTTGGTGTCGCCGTGCACCCCGCCGACGTACGCCGTGACGTCGAGGTTGACGATGTCGCCGTCCTCCAGCACCGTCGAGTCCGGAATGCCGTGGCAGATGACCTCGTTGACGGAGGTGCACAGGGACTTCGGGAAGCCGCGGTAGCCGAGTGTGGACGGGTAGGCGCCGTGGTCGCACATATACGTGTGGGCGATCCGGTCCAGCTCGTCGGTGGTGACGCCGGGAGCGATCGCCGCCGCCGCCTCGGCCATGGCACGCGCGGCGATCCGGCCCGCCGTGCGCATGCGCTCGATCGTCTCGCCGTCCTGGACCTCGGGCCCGGTGTACGGCGTGGGCGCGGGCTTGCCCACGTACTCGGGACGCCGGATGTTTCCCGGTACGGAACGGGTGGGAGAGAGCTCCCCTGGTACGAGCAGTGACTGGCCAGACATATCAGCGAGTGTATCCAGCGGTTCCGGGGCACCATGGCAGCCGGATGTGACACCGCGTCGAGGACCGGCGATGAGGAGCCCGTGATGGCATTCAAGAAGCGGACGGTCGGGAAACCGGGCGAGTGGTACTACTGCCTCAAGCACCACAAGGCCGAGGAGGGCCCCGAGTGCCCCGCCAAGAACCGCCTGGGTCCCTACGCGACCCGTGCGGAGGCGGAACACGCCCTGGAGACGGTCTCCGAGCGCAATCGTGAGTGGGACACCGACCCGCGGTGGGGGGACGAGGACCCGCAGGACTCCCCGGGGGCGCCGGGCGGCGGATCGCACGGCGGGTGACGGGCCGGTGATCGGCGGCGCAGGTCCTGGCCGGAGCGCGGCGCCCGCGCCGCCGCCGGGGCGCCGCGGGCGCGGGGCGGGCCCGGTGGGCCGGCACGTTCCCGCCCCGGTGTCACCACGCTCCCGGCGGCGGGGCGGTCAGATGGTCGGCGACGTGCGAGAGGTGGGCGCGTAGGCGGCGCAGGCCGCGCGGCGTGGGCAGGGCGTTCTCGCCGGCCGCCGCGCTGACCAGGTGCTGCACGGTCTCCAGGTCGAGCCCGGCGTCCCGCGGCACCGCCAGTGCCTCGTGGGCCAGCGCCTGGAGCTCGGCGCGGCCCGGGTGCCCGTCCGCCGCGTCCGGGTCCGTGTCGCCCGTGAGGGCCAGCAGCGTCGTGCCGGCCCTGCGGGCGTCGTGCAGGCGCTCGAGCAGCCCGGCGGCCGGCTCCTGCGGTGCCACCACCAATAGGGTCTCGCCGCGCCGTGCAGCCTCGATACGGCCGAGGCCCACGGCCAGATGGGCCGGGGCACCCGGCCCGACCCGGTGCCGGACGAGCGTCGGGGACAGCTCGGGCGTGCCCGACCACGCGGCCTCGTCCAGCAGGTGCGCGGCCAGGTGCCACGGCTCGTACTCCTCGGTGCCCACCAGCAGCAGCCCGCCGCCGCGCGGCACGACCGAGCCGCGCAGCGCGCCAGCGAACCGGCGGGTGGCGCCGAGCCACTCGGACCCGGCCAGCATCTCGCGCAGCAGCGCGACCCGTACGGCATCCATGGGCCCGTATGCTGCCGCGGCCGACCGGGGCCCGGCGGACGTTTCCCCTGCGCGTCGCCCGAAGGTGGGCCCCCTCGCACCCGGGGCCGAATCGCCCGGGACGGGCTGCCCAGGGCCCCCGGTGCCGGGCGTGCGATCAGCGCATAGGCTCTGGCCATGACTTCTCCTGACGCCTCCGCACCCGCATCCGGCACCCCTGCGGCCAAGCCCCCCGCCAAGGACCCCTGGGACCTTCCCGATGTGTCCGGCCTGGTGGTCGGGGTTCTCGGCGGCACGGGAGACCAGGGACGCGGGCTCGCCTACCGGCTGGCCAGGGCCGGCCAGCACGTGCTCATCGGATCGCGGTCCGCCGACCGCGCCAGGGCCGCCGCCGACGAACTGGGCTCCGGTGTGCAGGGCGCGGAGAACGCCGAGTGCGCGCGGCGCAGCGACGTCGTCATCGTGGCGGTCCCCTGGGACGGCCACGCGGCGACCCTCGAAGCGCTCCGCGAGGACCTGGCGGGCAAGCTGGTGGTGGACTGCGTCAACCCGCTCGGCTTCGACAAGAAGGGCGCCTACGCGATTGTGCCCGAGGAGGGCAGCGCCGCCGAGCAGGCCGCCGCCCTGCTGCCGGAGTCCCGCGTCACGGCCGCCTTCCACCACCTCTCCGCGGTGCTGCTCCAGGACCCGTCCGTCGAACGGATCGACACCGATGTGATGGTGCTCGGCGAGTCGCGCGCCGACACCGACCTCGTACAGGCGCTCGCCGCCCGGATCCCCGGTATGCGGGGGGTCTTCGCCGGGCGGCTGCGCAACGCCCACCAGGTCGAGTCCCTGGTCGCCAACCTGATCTCCGTCAACCGCCGGTACAAGGCCCATGCGGGGCTGCGGCTGACCGACGTGTAGGCGCGGGCACGCCGACCGGGGACCGGGCGGGCGTCCGCCGCGGGCATGGGGGACACTGGTCCACGGGCTGCGCCTCTGGCCGCGCCCCGCAGAACGCCCCGCCAGCTCGCCGTACCGGACAGGAGCCGCCCCCCATGCCCCGCCTCGCCCGCTACGCCCTCGCCCTCTGCGTCCTCGCCGTCGCCGCGGCCGTGGTCTGCTTCGTCCGGGGCAGTTGGCTCGGTGTCGTCTGGGTGCTGCTGGCCGGGGTCACGTCCAATATGACCTGGTACTACGCGCGCCGTGCGAAGGCCGATCGCGGGAGCGCGCGGGCGGCCTGAGCCCGCCCCGCGGGCTCGGCGGCCGGGCGCGGGACGCCCGAGCGGATCAGCCGAGGAGGGCGCGCCGCCCGGAGAGCGCCAGCCGGACCAGCGGCCACTGGACGGCGTAGATCCGTCCGCTGGCCTCCCCGCCCAGCCCGTACCAGAGGGCGTCCGCGCGTGCGGCCGGTACCCCGGTGGCCCGCAGGACGTCCGCCCAGAGGGGACTGCGCGACGGTCTCAGCAGATCGGCCACCGTGCACACCAGCTCCTGGTCCGGGTCCTCGTTGGACCCGAGCATGCCGTCCGCGGCGATCTCCCGGAGGTGCTGCGCCAGCACGGGGTAGGACAGGATCCACTGGATGATCGTCTCGGTGTCTTCGTCCTGCGTCACGATGGATGCTCCCCACATACGGCAAGGCGGCCGGTTCCCCCCCGCCGCCTTCCTACCCTGCCAGGGGGCGGGTCGCGACACGGAACACCGTTGGGGGCGGCGGAAAGGCGGTCGGCGGCCGGCCGGTTTGGTTGCGCGCGGCGGGGCACGGGTTCGGGCACTGGGAGGTGCAGGAGTGGTTCAGTTCGCCGTGCACTTCCGCACGGCGCTCCATCGTCGCGGCAGCCATGTGTACCTCTTTCCCGGTCGGCCGTGTACGCCCCTGCTCCCCGCTGCGCGTCGGGGCGTCCTTCGTTCGCCCTGCTCACTGCTCACTGCTCACTGCTCACTGCTCACTGCTGTCGTCCTGCTTACCGCTGCCGCCGCCCCGCGCGGGACCGCCGGACGGGGGACGTCGCGGACCGTGACGGGGGCAGGAGCCCTTTTCGCTCATGGCGGCGCGTGTGCAGCGCGGGCACCTCTCGCAGGATCACGGCCGGTGAACGGGCCTGGTCCGCGGACGACTGCAAGCTCTCGCCGGCGTCGAGCCCCCTACGGGGGCGAGCCTCCGTCAACGTGCCCGTGGCGGCGGACCGTTCAGACGCCGAGGGCAGTGCGGGGACGCGTGGGGCGCTCTCGGCGACCATGAGCGCGACGCATTCGCGTAGCTCGCTGATCAGGGCCGGTACCTCCACGTACCTGGGCCATGGCCCGGAGGCCATGGCAACGGCCTGCTCCGCCGCGGCGGTCGGCGTTCTCGGGTCCACGTCCGCAGGTGCAGCGGGCGCTTCGGCCCCGCGGGGCCGGTCATCGGGCCGGTCACCGTGACTCCACCTGCCGCTGGTCGGAACGCGTCCTTCCGTCCGGACCCGGCCGCCGCGGTCGGCAAGTACTGGGCGGAGCGGCTCGGGAACCTGCGTGTCGGCTACCGGCTCTCGGACGTGGGGGCTGGACGCGGAGGAGCGGCGGGCCGCGTTCGCCGGGTACGTCTCGCGGTTCGGGCTCCGGGACGAGCCGGTGCGGTGACTGGTTTCCCACCTGGCGGTGGGCCCGGCGACAGAGCCGGTTCCGTGGGGCCGGGGGCGGCCCTGCGGCATCGCTCCGGCTTCTCGGGCGGTTCCCCACGCCACTGCGGGGTCCGGGTGAACTCGGTGCGACCCGAAGGTGTCCTGTCGTCCTCTCTTACTCCATCCCGAAGTAACCGACATGGTGTCCTCTGAGCCATTGCCGAAGATTTTCGGCAAGTGATCCGAGGAACGATGACGATGAACCTTCGCGGAAGACGCGGAAGACCCAGAAGACGCATACGGGCCGCCGCGCGCCACACGGCCGTGGCCGCGGCACTGTCCGTACTGGTGGCCGGCGGGGCCGTGGCCGCCGGCGCGGCCTCGGCGGACCAGCCGGCCGGCGGGGAGCCGGCGGGCCGGGCCACCGGTGGCGCGTGGCTGCCGCCGACGCCGGAGAACTGGCCGCAGGTGGTGGACGTCAGCAGGACGCCCACCGACACGGTGACCCGCGGCCTGCGGCACTACGCGGAGACGTACGACACCGTCGGCGGCCGTCAGCACACCCAGGTGCTGACGGCCGACCTCACCGACCCCAACCTGCGGGTCGGTGTGGTGGAGGCCGGGGACACCCTGACGAACCCCGCCGACGAGACGGTGTCGTCGATGGCCAACCGGACTGGCGCCGTCGCCGGTGTGAACGGCGACTACTTCGACATCCACGCCAGTGGGCGCCCGCTGGGCGGGGTGATCTCCGACGGGCGGTTGCTGAAGACGCCGAGGACCGGATTCGCCTCCCAGCTCGGCATCCGGCGGGACGGCAGCATGGTGATGGGCCCCGAGACCTTCAGCGGCACCATCACGGACGGTTCCGCCTCGCACCCGCTCACCTCCGTCAACACGGTGGACGACATCGCGTCGAACGGCATCACCGAGGTCACCCCCGACCTGGGCGACACGCCGGGGCTGAGCGCGGGCACCCTCGTCCTCGGGCACGCAGCCCCGGGCGGCTCCTTCACCGTCGACACCGTACGGACCGGTGTGACGTCGGTGGACAGGCTGACGGCGGGACAGATCGGCCTGCTGGGCGGCGGGACGGGCGGGCAGTGGCTCGCCGACACCCTGCACCCCGGCGACCAGGTCGCCCTGACCACCCGCATCTCCCCCGACAACGACCTGCGGCAGTTGGTCAGCGGGGTGACGACGCTGGTGAAGGACGGCAACGTCTACAAGGACCCGACGGGCACCCCGCCCAGCGGCGCCAACCCGGAGACCGCCGTCGGCCTCACCAAGGACGGCAGGCACGCCATCGTCGTGACCATCGACGGGCACGGCGGCACCGGCACGGCCTTCGGCGTCACCCCGGAGCAGGCCGCCGGCTACATGGCCGCGCACGGCGCCTGGACCGCCCTGCTGTTCGACGGCGGCGGCTCCACCACGATGGCGACCCGGGTCCCCGGCGCTCACCAGGCCACCGTGGCCAACACGCCGTCCGACCTGCCCGGCAACACCGAGCGCCCGGTCGCCAACGGCATCTTCTTCTACTCGACCGCCGACCGGCCGGGGCCCGCGACGAAGGTCGTCGTGAACGGCGGCGAGGACCTCACGACGGTCCCGGGCGGCACCGTGCCGCTCCCGGCCTACGCCACCGACTCCGCGGGGAACCCGGCCGCGGGTGCCGTGCACGTGAGGGTCCGGCCCGCCTCGCTCGCCACCGTCTCCGACGGGAAGCTGACCGCGCACCGGGCCGGCAGCGGGCGGATCGTCGCGGACGACGGCAGGGCGAAGACCTCACGGAAGCTGACCGTGGTCGACCGGCTCGACACCCTCACCGTCTCCCCGGACGCCCCCGACCTCGCGAACGGCGCCACCCAGCAGCTCACCGTCTCGGGCACCGCGGGGCACGGCGGGGCCGTCCGGATCCCCGCCGAGGCCGTGCACTGGACGGTCGAGCCGGCCTCGCTCGGCACCGTCGACGCCCAGGGCCTCTTCACGGCCGACCGCACCGCGAGCGGACTGGCCAAGGTCACCGCGTCGGCCGGCGGGGCGACCGCCACGGCGTCCATCGCGGTCGGCAGTGTCAGCAAGACCATCGACCCGATGACGAGCACCGACGTCTGGCGCATCAGCAACAACACCACCGGGAAGCCGGCCGCCCTGAGCGCCGCGCCCGGCGATGTGCCGCCCGGCTCCACGGAGTCCGGGTCGCTGAGGCTGGACTACACGATGCCCGCGGGCTCCGGCGTCAAGCAGCTCGTCCTGTCGTCCGCCAAGACGCTGAAGACGACGACGAGCGACGACGGGCAGAACCCCACCGGCATCGGGGTGTGGATCAAGGGCGACGGCTCCGGCATCGAGCTCGCCGAGGCGTACATCGGCGTGGACGGCGTGAAGACCACCCTGTACCCGACCTATGTCACCTGGCACGGCTGGCAGCTCGCCGTGGCAGAGCTGCCCGCGGGCCTGCAGTTCCCGCTGACGATCTCCTTCGTCGACTTCCTCGCGATCAACCCGAGCGTGACGAGCAGCGGTGCCCTGAACGTGGCCGGGCTGCAGGCGCTGTACTCGCCCCGGCCGGTGACCGCGCCGGCGTACCGGGCGATCCCGGAGAACCCGTCATGGCTGACGTTCGAGGAGGACTCCGCCGCGTTCACGAAGACCGGCAGCACCTTCCTGACCGGCGACGACGCACATCTGCTGGCGTCCGACCCGGGCTCGGTGAGCAGCCGCGTCATGGACTCGATCGCGAAACGGCTGCCGTCCCTGAGCCCCCGGGCCCGGCCGGACGCGGCCCAGTTCCTGGGTGACATGTCCGACGACGGGAAGCTGCCCGACCTGCAGTTCGCCAAGTCGAAGATGGACGCGCTCGGCATCCCGGCCCGGGACATCGTGGGCAACCACGAGATCACGCAGGGCGCCGACGCCGAGAACGGCAACTACGGGCAGACGTTCGGCGACACCCACTACGCCTACACCGAGGGCCCGGCCCGGGTGATCGTCACGGACAACTCGCACGGCAGCCTGCAGTCCTCGGACCCGTTCCAGCAGCCCGAGGCCGCGCAGTACGCGTGGCTGGTGCAGCAACTGACCGCCACCACCGCCGAGGACGTGCTGGTGACCACGCACATGCCGGCGTACGACCCGCACGCGGCGAAGAACAGCCAGTTCACCGACCGCTGGGAGGCCCGGATGTACCTGCGTCTGGTGCAGCGGTACCAGCAGACGCACCCGCGGCAGCATGTGATCATGCTGTACGGCCATGCACGGGGATTCTCCGAGCAGATCCTCGACCCCGAGGGCCGGAGCGTCAGCACGGCCGAGGGCGGCATTCCGCAGCTCACGTTCGCCGACCTCGGCATGCCGGCCTACGCGCCCTCGAACGAGGGCGGCTTCTACCACTTCGGTCTGGTGCACGCCTCCTCGGACGGCCGGATCCAGTTCTCGGTGGAGCCGGCGCTCGCGTCGATCGAGGTCACGGCGCCGACGACCACGCCGGCCGCCGGCGAGAAGGTGACACTGACGGCGACGGGCACCCAGACCGGCGGCGACAACCTGCCGGAGCTCACCATGCCGATCGCCGACCCGGCCTCACACGTCTGGTCCTCCAGCGACAGCCGGGTGGCCGCGGTGGACCGGATCACCGGCCGACTCACCGCCCGCCGTCCGGGCACCGTCACGGTCTCGGTGACCAGCGGCGGCGTCTCGGGCAGCGTACGGCTGACGGTGCGGTAGCCGACGCGCACCGCGGGGGCGCCGGGGCCGCGGGTCCCGGCGCCCCTCACCGGGCGGTTGATCACCGCCGTCACGGAACGCCGCTCGCCGTCACGCTCACCGGGGGCACCCGGCACGATGCCACCCAGCTCCCGCCACTGCTGGACGCGGTGCCGCCGATCCGGGGTCTGCGGGGTCGCCCTCGCCGCCGGCCCCGGCGGCTGTACGCCGACCGGGGCCACGACGTCGACGAGTACCGCCGCCTGCCGTGGAAACGTGGCATCAAGCCCATGATCGACCGACGCGGCGCCGCCCACGGTTCCGGACCGGGCGAGGTCCGCCGGGTGGTCGAGCGAGCCTTGGCCTGGCTGCACCGGTTCGAGCGAGTCCGCATGCGCTACGAGCGACGCGCCGACATCCACCAGGGCCTGCTCGAACCGGCCTGAAGCCTCGTATGCGTCCGCCGCCTACGAACCCCGCTCTGAAACGATCGGCAAGTGCGGGGAACGCGCGGGCACACCGGGGCTCCGCCACCGTGCGGGGCCTGTGTCGGCGGTCATGTCCCGTACGAGCCGGTACGGCACCCCGCAGCAGAGCCGGCCGCTGCGGCGCGCGGGAGCCGTGGGCCGGGAGCCGGGCGCCGTGGGCCCTGGGCCCGCCCGTCCCTATCCGTTCAGCGGCGGAACGAACGGCGTGCCCTGCCAGAAGCGGTAGAGCTGCTGGCCCCAGTAGGTGTCCCACTCGTGCACGCCGAGCGCGCGCAGCACCGCGTCGATGACGTCGAAGAAGACGCCGTTCACCGACGGGATCCACAGCACGGCGAAGACGGCGAGCAGCCCGAACGGCGCGAAGGGCTCCACCTGGCGGCGCACCCCGTGCGACAGCCAGGGTTCCAGTACCCCGTACCCGTCGAGCCCCGGCACCGGCAGGAAGTTCAGGATCGCGGCCGTCACCTGGAGGAGGGCGAGGAAGCCGAGGGCGTAGCGGAACGGGGCCGGTACGCCGTCCAGCAGGCCCAGCCAGAACGGGGCGGTGCAGACGACGGCGAAGAGCACGTTCGTCAGCGGTCCCGCGGCCGAGATCAGGCTGTGCCGCCAGCGGCCCCGGATACGGCCGCGCTCGATGAAGACGGCACCGCCGGGCAGCCCGATGCCGCCCATGATGACGAAGAGCACGGGGAGGACGATGCTGAGCACCGCATGGGTGTACTTCACGGGGTTGAGCGTGAGGTAGCCCTTGGCGCCGACGGAGATGTCGCCGCTGTGCAGCGCGGTACGGGCGTGCGCGTACTCGTGCAGGCAGAGTGAGACGACCCAGGCGGCGGTGACGAACACGAAGACGGCCAGGCCCGTGCCGTCGCCGCTGGTGGCGCCGGTCCAGGCGGCCCAGCCCGCGGCGGCCATGACGGCCACGATGCCGAGGAAGACGGGGCTGATCCTCCGCTCGCCCGGGCGGCGGGTGGTGGCGGTGGTCATGAGGCGGGGCTCCTGGGGGCGGGGGTGCGGTGGCGATACGGATGTCCGAAGCTACCTGTACCGGCCGCGGCCCCGGCAACGGGCACGGGACGCAACCGGAACGTGCCGGGGTACGAGGGTGGTTCCCGGGCGGGGCCCGGGCGGGGCCCCGGGGGCGGGAAGGGCCGGGCTGCGCCGGGGAGAGTCGGCCGGGGCCCGTGGAGACGGGGAGGGGCCGCGGCGATGCGCCGCCGGCCCGGGCAGGGGGAGGACAGTGACCAAGGCCACAGCGCGGACCGGGGACAATGGGGCCGTGCGCTACCGCATTCTCGGCACCACCCGGGCCCTGCGCGCCGACGGTACGCCCCTCCCGGTCGGCGGGGCCCGCCTGCGTGCCCTGCTCACCGTGCTCGCGCTCCGGCCGGGCCGTACCGTCCCCGCGTCCGTCCTGGTGGCCGAGGTGTGGGGGGACCGGCCGCCGGCCGATGCGGGCGGAGCGCTCCAGGCGCTCGTGGGACGGCTGCGCAGGGCCATCCGGTGCCCTGGAGGACTACCGAGCGGCGCGTGCGCACACCGGGGAACTGGGCGCCCGTGCGCAGGGCGCGGTGCTCACCGTGCGGATGGCGGCCGCGCTGGTGGAGATGGGCGAGGAGGAGCGCGGTGAGGAGATGACGCGCGCCGTGATCGCCGCCGGCCGGCACGTCGGCCACGAGGCGACGCCCGCCGCGCGGCTCTTCCTCGCCATGCTGCTGAGCCGCACCGGCCGCGCCGCGGAGGCGCGCGAGCACCTGCGGCTGCTGCGCGAGGGCTTCGGCACCACCGGGTTCGTGGTCTTCGACGGGATCATGGCGGGCATCCAGGCGTGGATCGACATGGTGGACGGGGAGTACGGGCGGGGCCTGCGCACCACGCGGGAGACCATCGACCGCTCCCTGGACCCGCTGGCCCGGGTGGTCGCGCCGCAACTGCCGGCGGTCTTCCTGACCAACGGCGCCATCGCGCTCACCGCGCTGGACGGCGGGGCGCGGGCGCGGGACGCCGCCCGGCTGCTGGGCGCAGCCCGCCGTCAGTTGCCGCCCGGGCACCGGGCCTCCGTGCTGGAGAGGCAGATCACCGAACAGGTCGAGGCGGCCAGCCGGGCCGTGCTCGGCGACGAGGAGTACGCGGCCGCGTACGCCGAGGGCGGCGGCCTCCGCCTGGAAGAAGCCACCGCCCTGCTGTGAGCCCCCGCAGGTGCCGGCAAAGCGGTCACGGCCCGGCCGTGCGGTCCGCGGGACACCGCGGGGGTCAGCTCTTGGTGCGGAACTTGTGGATGGCGACCGGTGCCATCACCAGGGTGATGACGACCGACCAGACCAGCGTGACCAGTACGTCGTGGGCGATGGGCGCGCCGCCGTTCATCAGGCCCCGGGCGGCGTCGGCCAGCGACGACAGCGGGTTGTAGTCGGTGAACGCCTGCAGCCAGCCCGGCATGGACGACGTCGGAGCGAAGATCGAGGAACCGAACTGAAGCGGCATCAGGACGAGGAACCCCATTCCCTGGATGGCCTGGGCGTTCTTCATCGTGACGCCCATGGTCAGGAAGATCCACATGATCGACGAGCCGAAGACCAGCGCGAGGCCGATCGCCGCGAACAGGCCCGGCACGCTCGCCACCGACAGGCCGAGCAGGAAGCCCACCGCCAGCAGGATCGCCGTGGCCACCAGCATCCTGCCTATCTCGACCACGATCTTGGCGATCAGGACCGAGGAGCGGGCGATCGGCAGCGACCGGAAGCGGTCCATCACCCCGCTCTGGAAGTCCTGGTTGAAGCCGGTGCCCACGCCCATGGCGAGGTTCATGCCCATCATGGCCATCAGGCCGGGCACCACGTACCCGACGTACGCGTCCTGGTTGCCCTTGCCCGCGATCGCGCCGCCGAAGACGAACACGAACAGCAGCGTGAAGACGATGGGCATCAGCACCGCGTCGAACATCGACTCCGGGTCCTGCCTGATCCACAGCAGGTTGCGGCGGACCAGGGCCCCGGTGTGGCGCGCGTGGGCGCGCAGGCCGATCCGGCCCTCGGCCGCGGCGGACCGGGTGAGCAGTGCGGTAGTCATACGGCGACCTCTTCGAGAGCGGGTGCGGGGTCCTCGGCCACGCCGGCCCTGTGTCCGGTGAGGGACAGGAAGACCTCGTCGAGGCTGGGGAGTTCGGTGCTGATGGAGGAGAGCGCGACGCCGCGCGCGGAGAGCGCGCCGACCACGGCGGTCAGTTGGTCGTCGCTGAGGATCGGCACGAGCACGGTGCCGGACTCGGTGTCCACACCGGCCCGGCCGTGCCCGGTCAGGCCGAATTCGTCGAGTGCGGCCGCCGTCGGGCGGAGCTGGAGCGGGTCGGAGGGCCTGATCCGCAGGGTGCGCCCGCCGACGCGGGCCTTGAGCTCGTCGATCCGGCCGCCGGCGATGATCCTGCCGCGGTCCATGACGGTGAGCTCGCCGGCCAGTTGCTCGGCCTCCTCCATGTACTGGGTGGTGAGCAGCACGGTGACGCCGTCGCCGACCATCCGCCTGACCTCGCTCCAGACCTCGTTGCGGGTGCGCGGGTCGAGTCCGGTGGTGGGCTCGTCCAGGTAGAGCACGGCGGGCTGACCGATCATGGAGGCGGCCAGGTCGAGGCGGCGGCGCATACCGCCGGAGTAGGTGTGCGCGGGGCGCCTGGCGGCCTCGGTGAGGGAGAACCGCTCCAGCAGCTCGTCCGCGCGCCGTCGTGCCGTCCTGCCGGACAGGTCGAGCAGGCGGCCGATGAGGTAGAGGTTCTCGCGGCCCGAGAGCTTCTCGTCGACCGAGGCGTACTGACCGGTGAGGCCGATCACGCGGCGGAGCTGCCGGGGCTGGCGCACGGCGTCGTAGCCGGCGACGGTGGCGGTGCCCGAGTCGGGCACGATCAGGGTGGACAGGATGCGTACGAGGGTGGTCTTGCCGGCGCCGTTCGGGCCGAGCACGCCGAGCACGGTGCCCTCGCCGACCTCCAGGTCGACGCCGTCCAGCGCCCTGGTCCCGCCGTAGTGCTTGACCAGCCCCCGCACGGTGATGACGGTGGCACCACGGCCGCCGGGGCTCTTGTCGTTGCGTGTCATGCCGCCAAGGTGCCAGGCGGCACCGACAACCCGCCGACAGTCCGCCGACAGCCCGCCGACGAGCCGCGGACACCCCGTCGGGCAGGGCCCGGACGTGCCGGGCACGGGGCGCGGGCGGCCGCGCGCGCCGGCCGTCCTCGCACCGGCGTCCCGGTACCCGCGGTGCGCCCGTGCCCGCGGGTACAGCGGGCCCGAACGGCAGCAGCCCGTCGACGGGGGAAGATCGACGGGCTGCCGTGGTGCCGCAGTGGCTCGGTCGGAGCGGGGGGCTCCGTCAGTGGACGGCGTGCTCCTCCGCGGGGAAGGCGCCGCCCACCACATCCTCCGCGAACGCCTGGGCCGCATTCGACATGACGCGCCGCACATCCGCGTACTGCTTCACGAACCTCGGCATCTTCCCGGCCGTCAGTCCCATCATGTCGGTCCAGACCAGGACCTGGGCATCGCACTGGGCGCCGGCCCCGATGCCCACCGTGGGGATGTGCAGCACCCGGGTCACCTCGGCCGCGAGCTCGGCCGGCACCAGCTCCAGCACGACGGCGAACGCACCCGCGTCCTGCACCGCCTTGGCGTCCCGCAGCAACTGCTGCGCCGCCTCCTCGCCGCGGCCCTGGACGCGGTAGCCCATCGTGTTCACGGATTGCGGGGTCAGCCCGATGTGCGCCATGACCGGGATGCCGGACTCGACCAGCAGCTCGATCTGGCGGTGGGAGCGCTCGCCGCCCTCCAGCTTCACGGCCCCCACGCCGGCGTCCTTCACCAGGCGCAGGGCGCTGCGCAGGGCCTGCGCCGGCCCCTCCTGGTAGGTCCCGAAGGGCAGGTCGCCGACGATCAGCGCGCGGCTGGTGCCGCGGACCACGGCGGCGCAGAGCATGGCCATCTCGTCGAGGGTGACGGGCACGGTCGTCTCGTAGCCCAGGTGGCAGTTGCCCATCGAGTCGCCGACGAGCATCACGGGGATCCCGGCCTCGTCGAAGACGGACGCGGTCATCGCGTCGTAGGCGGTGAGCATCGGCCACTTCTCGCCGCGCTCCTTGGCGGTGGTGATGTCGCGTACGGTGATGCGGCGCGTGCCCTTGCCGCCGTACAGCGCCCTGCTGCTGTCGGACTTCTGCCCGCCGATCGGGGCTGGCTTCTGGGCAGCCGGAATCTGCGTCATCGCAACGGCTCCTTCTGTCATCTCGAAGCGCCCTCACGGCGTCTCCGGACCACCCCCATGGTGGCACCACGTGCCGACGGGGGGCTAGGGCCCCGGGGGACCCGCGTCACACCCGCACCCGCCGCACGGAAAGCACCGCGCGCAGGCGCCGGGCAGCCGGCCCAGGGCCCCGCCGGCCGGATTCCGCCCGGCAGACCGCCGGCACGGCCCGCGAGGACGGGATCCGGTGGAGCAAGTGTGTCTGTTCTGTCACAGAGCGTCCGACAACACCTCGGCCCGGAACCCGGGTTCCGGGCCGCCTCGTCCTCCTGTTCGTACGGCTGTTCCCGCCCTGCCTGGCGATATGGCCCCCGACGGTGCGATATGACGGGGGGTGGGGACGGCCACGAAGGACTCCACCGCACGGCAGGGGCGGTCGTGTTGATCGCCTAGGGTCTGGGGTGGGGATGGCGTGCACGGCAGGCAGTGAGGCATGGGGAATGGCGCAGGCGTACGTGACGGAGACGGGCAGCGACACGGGGGACGGACGCCGCGGGTCCCGCTTCGGGCGCGTGTTCGGCGGCTGGCGGCGCGGCGGCAGGGCGGGAATGTGGCGCCGCGGCCTGGTCGTGGCGGCGCTGGCGGTGGCCCTCGCGCTGGTGATGCTCCTGCACGCGCAGATCCCGAACACCGTGGGCAACCTGGGCAGCCTCTCGGAGACCTTCCTGCCCTGGTTCGGCGTCCTGGTGCCGCTGCTGCTCGTCGCGGCGCTGGCGCGCAGGTCCGTGAGTGCGCTCCTCGCGCTGGTGCTGCCGGTGGCCGTGTGGCTGAACCTGTTCGGCGGGCTGGTCGTGGACCGGACCGGCACCGGCGGTGATCTGACCGTCGCCACGCACAACGTCAACGCGGACAACCCCGACCCGTCCGGCACCGCCAGGGACGTGGCCGCGGCAGGGGCGGACCTGGTGGCGCTTGAGGAGCTGACGGCGACGGCGCTCCCGGTGTACGAGAAGGCGCTGGCCGGCACCTACCGCTACCACGTGGTGCAGGGCACCGTGGGCCTGTGGAGCAAGTACCCGCTGAGCGGCACCGAGCCGGTGGACATCAAACTGGGCTGGACGCGGGCCCTGCGCACCTCGGTCGGCTCGCCGGCCGGGCGCGTGGCCGTCTACGTGGCGCACCTGCCGTCGGTGCGGGTCAAGGTGGACGCCGGATTCACGGCCAGCCAGCGGGACGAGAGCGCGGACGCCCTCGGTGAGGCGATCGCCCGGGAGCCGCTTGAGCGCGTGGTGCTGCTCGGCGACCTCAACGGCACGATGAACGACCGGGCCCTGAACGGGGTGACGGCGCAGATGCGGTCGACGCAGGGGGCGGCCGGGGACGGCTTCGGCTTCAGTTGGCCCGCGTCGTTCCCGATGGCGCGGATCGACCAGATCATGGTCAGGGGGATCACTCCGGTCCGCTCGTGGACCCTGCCCCGCACCCCCAGCGACCACCTGCCGCTGGCCGCCACCCTGAAGCTCTGACCGCGCCGGAGCCCCGGCGACCGTGCCGGAGCCCGCCCGCACCGGCCGCGGGGCCCCGCGCATCGCCCCCGCGCCGGGCAGCAGGGCGCCGCGCCGACGCCCTCCTCCGCGGGCGCGGGGCAGGTCCCGCGGGGAGGCGCCGGCGCCGAGCACGCGCGCGGCGGCCGGGGCCTGGGCAGGCGCGAGGCGGGCGCGGGCGGGCGTCAGGCGCTCTCGCGCCAGTGGTTTGTGATCGGAAGACGCCGGTCCTTCCCGAACCCCTTCGCGGAGATCTTCGTCCCCGGCGGGTACTGCCGCCGCTTGTACTCCGCCCGGTCCACCATCCGCAGCGTCCGGGCCACGAGCTCCGGGTCGAACCCGGCGGCCACGATCACGTCCGCGCCCTGGTCGTGGTCCACGTAGCGGTCCAGGATCGCGTCGAGCACCGGGTAGTCGGGCAGCGAGTCCGTGTCGACCTGCCCCGGCCGCAGCTCCGCGCTCGGCGGCTTGCTGATCGAGTTCTCCGGGATCGGCGGCGTCTGCCCCCGGTCCCGCGCGGCGCGGTTGCGCCACTCGGCCAGCCGGAAGACCGCGGTCTTGTAGACGTCCTTGATCGGCCCGTACGCCCCGACCGCGTCGCCGTACAGCGTCGAGTAGCCGACGGCGAGCTCGGACTTGTTGCCGGGGGCCAGCACGATCTGGCCCTCCTGGTTGGAGATCGACATCAGGAGCGTGCCGCGCAGCCGCGCCTGGAGGTTCTCCTCGGCCAGGCCGGACAGCTCCATCGACGCCATATACGCATCGAACATAGGTTCGATCGGCACGGTGCGGAAGTTGAGCCCGGTGCGCCGCGCCAGCTCCGCCGCGTCGTCCCTGGAGTGCTGCGAGGAGTACTTGGACGGCATCGACACGCCGTAGACGTGCTGGGCGCCGAGCGCGTCGCAGGCGATGGCGGCGGTCAGCGCGGAGTCGATGCCGCCGGAGAGCCCGATCAGCACCGAGCGGAAGCCGTTCTTCGCGACGTACGCGCGCAGCCCCACCACCAGCGCCGAGTACACCTCCTCGTCGTCGTCGAGCCGTTCGGCGTACCCGCCGGCCAGCTCGGCCGGGTACGGCGGGAGCGGCTCCGCGGACAGCGTCACGTGGTCGATGCGCAGGCCGTCGTCGACGACACCCGAGGGCGGCTCGGGCGCGGCGGCGGGCAGGTCCAGGTCCAGCACCACGCAGCCCTCCGAGAACTGCGGCGCCCGTGCGACCACCGCGCCGTCGCGGTCCACGACGATCGAGTCGCCGTCGAAGACCAGCTCGTCCTGCCCGCCGATCATGGCCAGGTACGCGGTCGTGCAGCCCGCCTCCTGCGCCCGCTTGCGGACCAGTTCGAGACGGGTGTCGTCCTTCTTCGCCTCGTACGGGGAGGCGTTGATGGAGAGCAGCAGGCCGGCGCCCGCGCTCCGGGTGGCCGGGACCCGGCCGCCGTCCTGCCACAGGTCCTCGCAGATCGCGAGCGCGACGTCGATGCCGTGCACCCGCACGACGGGCAGTGTGTCGCCGGGCACGAAGTAGCGGAACTCGTCGAAGACGCCGTAGTTGGGCAGGTGGTGCTTGGCGAAGGTGAGAACGACCCGTCCGCGGTGCAGCACGGCCGCCGCGTTCTGCGGAGAGCCGGCCGGCTGCCCGTACCGGGGCTGGGCCGACTCGCTGCGGTCGAGGTAGCCGACGACCACCGGCAGCTCCCCGAGGCCCTCGTCGACCAGTCTCCCGGCGAGCGCGTGCAGCGCGTCGCGGGACGCCTCGACGAAGGACGAGCGCAGGGCCAGGTCCTCCACGGGGTAGCCGGTCAGCGCGAGCTCGGGGAACGCCACCAGGTGGGCTCCCTGCTCGGCGGAGTGCCGGGTCCAGCGGACGACCGCCTCGGCGTTCTGGGTGAGATCGCCGACGGTCGAGTCGATCTGATTCAGGGCGAGGCGAAGTTGAGGCACCCCGCCAGTGTAATCGTCAGAGCGACGCGATGTGGCCCGGGTGTGGTGCGGCCCACGCCCGGGCCCCGCGGCACGGCGCCGACGTGCGGGCCGTCACCCGCCGTGCAGGGCCACCTCAGTGGCCGTGACCGTGCTCCGGCCGCGTGCCGTACGACTCGACGTAGCCGGGGGCGGGCGAGCCGACGCCGGTGACGTCGTCATAGCCGTTCACCGCGGACAGCGAGGTGTCCTTGCCGAGGGTGCGCAGCGACGTGAGCAGGCCCTCGGAGTCGTCGTAGCTGTTCGCGTAGTCCACCCGGGCCACGGCGAGGCCCTCCGCGCCCTTCACCGGGTGGTCCGTGACGTCGTGGTACAGCTTCGAACCGTAGCGGTCGTAGATCGCCGGGTTGGCGAACCCGAGCGGCCGCCCGCCGTGCGCCTGCTGGGCCAGCGCCTGGATGCCCGCGACCGTCGGCGCCGCCAGCGAGGTGCCGCCGATGCGGTACTCGCTGTACTGCTGGGACCCGTCGGGGAACGTCTGGGTCTGGCCGACCAGGAACCCGGTGTTGGGGTCCGCTATCGCCGCGATGTCCGGCACCGTGCGCATCGGCGTGGCACCGTTGGCCTTGGCGAGCGAGTCCGGGACGACGCCCTTCTGGTAGAAGGGCTGCGCCACGTGCTTGCTGGTGCCGCCGCCCGCGCCGCCGTTGAACGTGCCGGGGAGGCCGTTCCAGCTCTTGCCGTCCTCGGACAGCGCGGCCTTGTCGGTGCCCCAGCCCGTCTCCCACTCGTAGGTGTCGCCCCGGCCCACGGCGAGCGCCGTGCCGCCCACCGAGGTCACCCAGGCCGAGCTGGCCGGCACGTCGACCTGTTTCGTCCCGGTGTGGTCGACCTCGTCGCCGTTGTCGCCGGAGGAGAAGTAGAAGCCGATGCCCTCGATGGCGCCGAGCTGGAAGACCTGGTCGTAGGCCGCGGCGACGTCCGGGGTCTGGTTCTCCTCGATGTCGCCCCACGAGTTGGAGACGATGTCGGCGAGGTGGCTGTCGACGACCTTGCTGAGCGAGTCGAGCAGGTCGTCGTCGTAGCAGGACGCGGCGCCGACGTAGACGATGTTCGAGGCGGGCGCGAGAGCGTGCACCGCCTCCACGTCCAGCGACTCCTCGCCGTACCAGCCGGCCGCGTCGCAGTCGTCGGCTCCCGTGTGGGTGTACTCGCCCGGCAGCGCCTGGGTGAGCTGGCCGCCCTGGTAGCGCGCGTCGCCGTTGCGCTTGGCGTACTGGGCGGCGTCCTGCTCGATGGTGGGCGAGGCGTAGGCGTCGGTGATGGCCACGGTGACGCCCTTGCCGGTCCGCTTGCCCGCCCCGTACGCGGCGCGGAGCTGCTCGCCGGTGTAGCCCTTGGTCGCGTAGGGGACCTTGGATCCGTACGCCTCGGGCAGGGTGGTGGCGGTGTTCGAGCCGTAGGAGGACGAGAAGGGGCCGGCGTTGCGGAAGACCGCGTCCGGCGGCGGCAGCTCGTCCTTGTGGTCGGCCTTGTGGGGCGCGGTGTCCAGGCCGGTGACGGTGAGGACGGCGCCGTTCAGGGAGGCCGGCACGGTGGCGGCGTGCTGCGGCGCGCGGTAGGTCCTGCTGCCCTTGCGGTAGTTGTGCAACTGGGTGCCGAACGCCTTCTCGGCGGCGCTCACGTCACCCGACACCGCGATGTAGTGCCGGGTGGTGGCGGTGACGGTGAACCCGGCGCCCTTGAGCCAGGACGTGACGGCACCCACCTGCTCGTCCGTGGCGCCGAAGCGTTCCTGCGCCTGTGCGGCGGAGAGGAACCTGCCGTACGACGCCGAGTCGGGGTCGGACACGGCACGTGCGTACGCGGCCAGGCCCTGCGCGTCGCGTCCGGCCAGGTAGACCCGGGCCTCGACCCTGCTGCCGTTCGCCGTGGCGCCCCGGTCGGACGTGCCGGTGGCCCAGAGCGGCCTGGTGCTGCCCCTGAGCGTGTCGCGGGCGCCCGGGTTCTGGTCCGCGTGGGCCGCGGGTATGCCGAGCGCCAGGGCACCGGTGAGCAGCGGCAGTGCCGCCGCCAGACTCACACTGGTGCGCACGGCGGCGCGGTTGGATCTCATGGAACCCCCTGCGGTGCAGTTCGTTTCGTGTGACGCAGGAGCGCACACGCAAGAGATCACTCTTGCCATGAACGGTTCACGTCAGGGGAACGGGAGAACCAAGAAGAGCCCAAGGAACGGTTGACCGGGGCCGATTTGGCGGTGCCTGCCGGTTTCGCGCAGGTTGCGGTTCCGTCGCACCGGGTGCCTGCACACGCGGCGCACGGCAGGTGCCCGGCGGGTGGGCGGTGCGCGGTGGGGGAGCCGGCGGACCGCGTGCCGGCCGGGGGTGCGGTGGCGTGCGGCCGGGGGTGTGGTGGCGCGCGAGGGCGTAGCGGTGTGCGGGGGCGTGGTGGCGCGGCGGGGAGGGCGGATCGGGCGCCGGAGCGCTCAGGCGGGCGGCTCCGCGCCCCGCTCGCGCAACAGCTCCGCCATCGCGCCGATCTCCGACTGCTGCGCCGTCACGATGCCCTGCGCCAGGCGCTTCGCGGCCGGGGTGGCGCAGGCGGCGGCGCAGGCCCCCGCCATGTGGACGCCGCCGCGGTGATGGGCCGTCATCAGCCGCAGGTACAGGATCTCGGCCTGCCTGCCGCTCGCCGTGCGCAGCCGGTCGAGCTGGGCCGTCGTCGCCATGCCCGGCATCAGGGCACCGTCGCGGCCGGGCTCCGCGGCGCCCATGCCCATCCAGGCCATCGGCGGGTCGGCCGACACCTTCGGCAGCCCCCACAGGTCCAGCCAGCCCAGCAGCATGCCGCGCTGGTTCGCCTGGGTCTGCGCGATGTCGTACGCGGGGCGCCTGACCTCCTCGTCGCGGGTGCGGTCGCGCACCACGTACGACAGCTCCACGGCCTGCTGGTGGTGGACCGCCATGTCGCGGGCGAAGCCGGCGTCCGGGGAGTCGGCCGCCGGCACCGTTTGCCCGCCGCGGGCCGCCGGGGCGCCCCCGGCCGCGGCGCCCCGCCCGGGCGCGGCGCCGCCCGAGCCGTGCGCGTCGCCCAGCGCGAAGCCGCCGGCCGCCGCGAGGAGCACCGCGGCGACGGCGGCGGCACGGGCGGCTCCGCGCCGCCTCACCGCGCCAGGCCCCCGGTGCAGGGCGCGCCCGGCTCGGGCGTCTGCGGGCCCTGCACGAAGTCGGCGAAGAACGCCCCCACGGCCGGGTCGTCCGCCCCGCCGACCGTGCGCTGCCTGCCCCAGGCGGTGAGCATGATCGGCGCCTTCTGAGCGGGGTACGGACTCATCAGCGAGTACGGCGTCCTGGCCACCAGCGCCGCCAGCTTCCGCACGTCCGCGGGGTCCGCCCTGCCGGTGTAGGTGACCCAGACGGCACCGTGCTCCAGCGAGTGCACGGCGTTCACGTCGGGCACGGCCTCGGTGTAGACGTCGCCGTTGCAGTTCATCCAGACGGGGGCGTGGTCGCCGCCCACCGGCGGGATCATCGGGTAGTGCACGGGCTTGGTGACGTGCTCCCGGCCGAGGCCGCCGGGGTTCCAGGACGTCACACCGTCCGGACCCACCGTGAACGCGGGCGCGCCCCCCTTGCCGCCCTGCCGCCCTCCCGGGCCCCCGGCAGCGGTCGCGGACGGCGCCGCCGACGCCTCCGCCCGCCCGGCACCGGAGCCCTTCGCGTCCCCGGAGCCCGCGTCCGGTGAGCAGGCCGCGAGGACCAGCATCCCGCACAGGACGGTGCTGACGGTGCCGGCGGCCCCGACCGGCGTGCCCCGGCGCAGGATCGGGGCGCGGCGCCGGCCGCCGCCGCGCACGTCCCCTTCGCGGGGGCCGTCGGCTGTCGGCGCGGTGCGCGACGCGGTGGTGCCACTGCTCTTGGCGGAACCCATGGCGTGGTGTGTCCTTCATATGTAAGGAGAAAGGAGCGGGCCTGCTGATGGTAGTGGGACCGTCGCGGGGCCCCGTGCGGGCCGCCGCGGGCCCTCTCCCGCCGATCGCGGCACGGTGCGGTGCCGGGCCCGGCGACCCGCGCGAATCCCGGCTCGATCAAGAGCGCCGGAGTGCCCCACAATGAGGGCATGGGCCACCACACGAGCCGGGCGGGAGACCGGCGGGAGCGGACGAGAGCCGGGCCGAAGAGAACCGGATAGGAAGCAGACACAGCACGTTCAGGTGATCGCCTGCAATGTGCCCGAAATGGCGTGGTGGGATGCTCATACGCATCGATGTTCCCCATGGCGTCGTTGCACGCGAGCCTGACCAGCAAGGATGGGTGGAAGTCGACTATGGATAAGCAACAGGAATTCGTGCTCCGGACCTTGGAGGAGCGCGACATCCGGTTCGTACGCCTGTGGTTCACGGATGTTCTCGGCTTCCTCAAGTCCGTCGCGGTCGCTCCCGCCGAGCTGGAGCAGGCCTTCGACGAGGGCATCGGGTTCGACGGCTCGGCGATCGAGGGGTTCGCCCGGGTCTACGAGTCCGACATGATCGCCAAGCCGGATCCCGCGACGTTCCAGGTCCTGCCCTGGCGCGCGGAGGCCCCGGGCACCGCCCGGATGTTCTGCGACATCCTCATGCCGGACCGCTCCCCGTCCTTCGCCGACCCGCGCTACGTCCTCAAGCGCGCCCTCGCCAAGACCTCCGACCTCGGCTTCACCTTCTACACCCACCCCGAGATCGAGTTCTTCCTGCTGAAGGACAAGCCGGTGGACGGCTCCCGCCCCACCCCGGCCGACTCCTCCGGCTACTTCGACCACACCCCGCAGAACGTCGGCATGGACTTCCGCCGCCAGGCGATCACCATGCTGGAGTCCATGGGCATCTCGGTGGAGTTCTCCCACCACGAGGGCGCCCCCGGCCAGCAGGAGATCGACCTGCGGTACGCCGACGCGCTCTCCACCGCCGACAACATCATGACGTTCCGTCTGATCATGAAGCAGGTGGCGCTGGAGCAGGGGGTGCAGGCCACCTTCATGCCGAAGCCGTTCTCGGAGTACCCGGGCTCCGGCATGCACACCCACCTCTCCCTCTTCGAGGGCGACCGCAACGCCTTCTACGAGTCGGGCGCCGAGTACCAGCTCTCCAAGGTCGGCCGGTCCTTCATCGCGGGCCTGCTGCGGCACGCCGCGGAGGTCTCCGCGGTCACCAACCAGTGGGTGAACTCCTACAAGCGCATCTGGGGCGGGGCCGAGCGCCCGGCGGGCGCCGGGGGCGAGGCCCCCTCGTACATCTGCTGGGGCCACAACAACCGCTCGGCCCTCATCCGGGTCCCGATGTACAAGCCCGGCAAGACCGGCTCGGCCCGGGTCGAGGTCCGCTCGCTGGACAGCGGCTGCAACCCCTACCTCTCCTACGCCCTGCTGCTCGCCGCGGGTCTGAAGGGCATCGAGGAGAACTACGAGCTCGGCCCCGGCGCCGACGACGACGTCTGGGCCCTCACCGACGCCGAGCGCCGCGCCATGGGCATCGAGCCGCTGCCGCAGAACCTCGGCGAGGCGATCTCCCTGATGGAGCACAGCGAGCTGGTCGCGGAGACCCTCGGCGAGCACGTCTTCGGCTTCTTCCTGCGCAACAAGAAGCAGGAGTGGGAGGAGTACCGCTCCGAGGTCACCGCGTTCGAGCTGCGCAAGAGCCTGCCGGTGCTGTAGCGGCAGCCCGAAGGCCCGTCCCCGGCCCTGCCCCTCCGGGCGGGGCCGGGCGGCCCCGGCCTCCCGTCACCGCGCCTGCCGCCCCCGGCCTCCCCGCCGGGGCCCGCGGAAGCCGGCCCCGGCCCGCTGCCCCGCCCCGGGGCGGCGGGTTCAGCCTGTGCCGAGGTACACCGGTGCCAGTGCCGCCTTCATCAGCAGGCGCGGGGCGCCGCTGCCGTCGGCGGGCACGGTGTAGAGGTCGGCGCCGTAGTCGCCGGGCAGCGCGTACGCGAGGGTGCTGTCGTCGCGCCACAGCGCCTGGTCGTCGACGTTGCGGGTCTCGGCGAGCGCGGTCTCGCGGCCGGTGCGCAGGTCGAGGACGTACAGCCGCCAGGGCGCGTCCGCGGGCAGGCCCTTGACGCGCTTCTTGAAGGCGATGCGGGTTCCGTCGGGGGACAGGGACGGGCACTCGACGTTGTCGTGCACCGTCGTCACCGTCCGGGTGGCCAGGTCGCCGCGGACCAGGTAGGTCCTGCCCTGCGTGGCCAGTGTGGCGTAGAAGTGGCGGTCGTCGGCGGCGAAGGTGACGCCCCAGAAGTTGACGTCGGCGGCGTGGTAGGGACGGCCGTCCCTGACCACCCGGAACTCCTCCAGGGACGGGATCAACTTTCCGGTGCGGGTGTCGAGGACGGTGGCACGGGTCGAGAAGGTGCTGTTCGCGTAGGAGTCGCCGTCCACGAAGACCGTCCAGGTGGCCAGTCGGCCGCTCGGCGAGACACGGGCGCGGGACGGGACGCCGCCCACGGCGTAGTGCGCCCTCACGTGCAGCCGGGAGTCGAGGACCACCGCACGGTAGCTGTCCTGGACGGCGCCGTGCACCGCCTGGAGGCAGATGCCGGTGCCCGCGGCGGCGTGGAAGCGCAGGCAGCGCACGCCGGAGGCGGTGCGCCCAGCGCCGGGCCGGTCCGCCGGCACACTGCTCAGCTCGTCGCGGTGCGGTCCCCAGGCCATGTTCCTGAAGACGATCCGGCCGCCGCCCCCGCCCACCAGGGCGACCCGGCCCGCGCTGACGCCGGGGCCGCCCGGCCGGGCGCGGTCCTTGCGCTCGGAGCGGGCCGCCGCGTGCAGCACGGAGGCGGTGGCGACGGCCGCGAGCAGGACGATCGTGCAGACGAGGACGAGCACACGGGCCCGGGTGGTCATGCGGGGGCCTCCTCGGAGGTGGTGCCCGTGGCGGGCGGGGCGGTGGTGGGCGTCCCGCGCGGTGCCCGGCCGACGGCCAGCAGGCAGCAGGCGAGCAGGACGGTGAAGGCGCCCAGCGCGGTGCGGTCGCCCCAGGCCGTCCAGGCGGCGCCGAAGGCGAGCGAGCACACGAAGCGGGCGAAGGACTGGCCCGTCTGCACCAGGGCGAGGCCGGACGAGCGCAGGGCGGCCGGCACGCTCTGGGACGCGGCGGCCATCAGGACCCCGTCGGTGGCGGCGTAGAAGGTGCCGTGCAGCAGCAGGACCGCGTACGGCAGCCCGGCGAACGGCAGGACGCCGCCGGGCCCGGCCGTGAGCAGCAGCCCGTAGGCGCCGAGCAGGGCGACGTGCCCCCCGAGGAACACCGTGCGCCGCCCCACGCGGTCCGCGAGCCGCCCGAGCGGCACGGCGAGCAGCAGGAAGGCGGCCGCGGTGCCGAGCGGCAGCAGCGCGAACCACCCCTCGGGCACCCCCAGCCTGCGTTGCAGCAGCAGGTAGACGAACGAGTCGCTGACGGTCGCGAGCCCGAGCAGCAGCGCGCACAGCGCGATCCGCCGGATCTCGGGGCGGCGCAGCAGCGCCAGCGCGGCGCGCAGGGTGGGCCGCGCCGCCGCGGGTGCGGGCCCCCGGCCCCGTGCGGGTGCCGCGGGCGGCCGCGCGGGGCCGGGGACGAACAGCACCAGCACCAGGACGCCCACGGCGGCCACGCAGAAGCTCACCGTGAACACCGCGTCGTACCCGTCGGTCGTCGCACGCAGCACCAGGAAGGCGGCGAGCGGGCCGAGCAGGGCGCCCGTGGTGTCCATGGCGCGGTGCACACCGAAGGCGCGGCCCTGGGCGCCGGGCGCACTGGACAGCGAGATCAGCGCGTCGCGCGGCGCGGTGCGCAGGCCCTTGCCGGTGCGGTCGGCGGCGAGCACGGCACCGATCAGCGGCAGGCCGTGGACGACGAGCAGCAGCGGCTTGCACACCGCCGACAGGCCGTAGCCGAGGGCCGCGACCGCCTTGTGGCGGCCCCTGCCGCGGTCGGCGAGGTGCCCGCCGACCAGCCGGACCAGCGCCGAGACGCCGTTGTAGACGCCGTCGAGCAGGCCGAAGCCGAGCGGGGAGAGTCCGAGGCCCGCCACCAGGTACAGCGGCAGGACGGCGCTGACCATCTCCGAGGAGACATCGGTGATCAGACTGACCGTGCCGAGCGCCAGCACGGTGGGGGCGACCGCGGCACGGCGCCGCCCGGGCCGGTCGGGGGCCCGGGCGGTGCCGTCCGCGGACGGCGCGCCGGAGGCGCGGCTGTCCGCGACGTACACGGTCAGGACGTCCAGACGCCGGTGATGTCCTTGCCCGAGGCGGCGTTGCCGGCGTGACCCAGGCCGTGCATGTCCTCCAGCGTGCGCAGCAGGTCGTAGTGGTTGTACGTGGTCGTCGAGCTGGCCCCGGGCGTCACCTGCTGCCCGTAGAGCACGGTGGGGATGCGGTTGCCGCTGAGCGAGTTGTCCTCGTCGAAGGTGACCACCAGCAGGCTGTTGTGGGTCTTCGCCCAGGTCGCGTAGGCGCCCAGGTGGTTCTTCAGCCAGGTGTCACCGGTGGACACGGAGCAGTCGTGCATGTCGCTGCAGAGGTTCGGCACCACGAAGGACACCTGCGGGAGCTGCGTGAAGTCGCTCGGGAACTGCGCGAACGTCTTCGCCGACGAGGTCGGGACGTTGCTGAAGCCGAACCACGGGTTGTGCTTGCGTGCGTAGTCGCCGCTGTTGCAGGTCGTGGAGCCCTGGCTGGGCAGCGACTCGTTGTAGCTGCCCCAGCTCCTGCCCGCGGCGATGAGCTGGGAGGCCAGGTTGGGCGCGCTGCTGAAGCCGGGCGTGTAGCAACTGTCGTCCGTGATGCCCTGGGTGGAGCCGGAGAACAGCGCCATGTAGTTGGGCTGGCTCGGGTGGGTCTCGGCGTGCGCCTGCGTGAGGTTGGCACCGCCCTTCGCCAGCGAGTTGATGTACGGGGCGCTGGACGACCCGATGACCTGGCCGTACGCATGGTTCTCGAAGACCGCTACGACCACGTGGTCGGGGGTGGGCACCCCGGCGGCGGCCTGCGCCGTCGACGATCCGCCGACCCCGCTCCACAGCCCCAGGGCACCCGCGGTGAGGGCGAGGGCGGAGACGAGGGCGTAACGACCGCGGCGGAAGGCGTTTCTGCCGGACACGATGGACCTCCGGTGGGGAGAGTCGGAAAGGGCCTGCAGAGCATGCTCACGCCAAGATGCCCCTGCCGTACGCCACTCCCCAGCGGGCATGAAGAAAGGGTGAACGTCCGGGGCGCGGTGCGCGGCGCCTGCCCGCGGGGCCGCTCGCGGCGCCTGCCCGCGGGGCCGCGGGGCTTCGCGTCCCGGGGGTCTCGGGGCGGCTCAGGAGAAGCGCCAGCGGGTCTGGCTGAACGTGTCCCCCTTGCCGAAGCCGAACGCGGTGCGCGGGGCGACCGCGAAGACCAGGGCCGGGCCCTCCCGGCTCACGAAGGCGCCGTCGCGCACCTCGAAGCGCCACACCGCGCCGTACTTGCGTTCCCAGGCGTCCGCGAGGGCCCGCAGCCGGGCGTCGTCCGTGATCCTGACCGCCTCGCCCTCGACGGTGAGGTCGTAGCCTTCGGCCCAGGTGCCGGTGCCCGTGGTCAGGACCACCTGAGGGTTCTCGGCCAGGTTCCTGGCCTTGCGCTCGCGGGCTCCGGTGGAGAAGTGCAGCGCCCCGGCGTCCCAGACGGCCAGCAGCGGGGTGACGTGCGGGCGGCCGTCGGGGCGTACCGTCGAGATCCAGAACAGCTCGGCCCGCTCCAGCCTGCGCAGGGCCTCCGGCCAGGGGACGGGGACGGCCTCCGGGCTGCTGTAGCGGGCGTCCAGCTCGCCGGCGGGCGCGGTGGCCATGGGGAAGGCGGCCCCGCCGGGGGCGGGGTGCGGTGCGGGGTGCGGCATGTCCGGTCCTCCTGACGCTCGGGACGGTCGAGGGGCAGACTGCACGGGGGGCCGGGAATCGTCGGCCCCGGTCGCCCGGTTGTGGCACGGGCCGTTCGGGCACCTCTTCGATAGTGCCCGGAAAACATGGTTTGTGCCTGGTAAAGGCGGCACCCGCGCGGGGCGGAACGGCTTGCTCCCGTCGTAGGCTCAGGGACCATCGACCTTGATCGGAACAGGAGGCCGGCGAACATGACGGTGCCGCAAGGGCGCAGGAGCAGTACCTTCACACGGCTGCTGCGGCTCGGCTTCACCGACCCGTCCGCCGCCGAGCGGCTGCTGGCGTCCGGCCCGCTCGCCGCCGTGCGCACCGATCCCGTCCTGCTGGACGCGCTCGGCGGCGCCGCCGATCCCGACCTCGCGCTGCGCGGCCTCGGCCGCCTGGTGGAGGCCCAGCCGGACGCCACAGGGCGCCGGGCGCTGCTGGACACCCTGGTCGCCGCCAAGCCGCTGCGCGACCGGCTGATCGGGGTGCTCGGCGCCTCCGAGGCGCTGGGCGACCACCTGGCCAGGCACCCCGGCGACTGGCAGGCCCTGGTCACCTACGAGCAGGAGGACCTGCACCCGGGCGTGGCGGAGTTCGAACGGGGCCTCGCCGGGGCCGACGACCCCGTCACGCTGCGCGTCGCCTACCGGCGCTGCCTGCTGTCCATCGCGGCCCGCGACGTCTGCGGCACCACCGACGTCGCCGAGACCGCGGCGGAGCTCGCCGACCTCGCCACCGCCACGCTGCGTGCCGCGCTCGCCCTCGCAGCGGAGCGGATCCCCGAGGACGCCGCCCTGTGCCGGCTCTCCGTGATCGCGCTCGGCAAGTGCGGCGGCCACGAGCTCAACTACGTCTCCGACGTCGACGTGGTCTTCGTGGCGGACCCGGTCGAGGGCGCCGACGAGGACAAGGCGGTCCAGGCCGCGATCCGGCTGGCCTCGCTGCTGATGCGGATCTGCTCCGAGACGACGGTGGAGGGCTCGATCTGGCCGGTGGACGCCAACCTGCGCCCGGAGGGCCGCAACGGCCCGCTGGTGCGCACCCTCGCCAGCCATCTCGCCTACTACCAGCGCTGGGCGAAGACCTGGGAGTTCCAGGCGCTGCTCAAGGCCCGCCCGGTCGCCGGCGACGCCGAGCTGGGTGCCGCGTACATGGCGGCGGTCTCCCCCCTCGTCTGGCAGGCCGCGGAGCGCGAGAACTTCGTCGCCGACGTGCAGAAGATGCGCCGCCGGATCGTGGAGAACATCCCGGCGGGGGAGGTCGAGCGGGAGCTGAAGCTCGGCCCCGGCGGCCTCAGGGACGTCGAGTTCGCCGTCCAGCTTCTCCAGCTCGTGCACGGCCGCGCCGACACCACCCTGCGCAGCGGCACCACCCTGAACGCGCTCAAGGCGCTCGCCGCGGGCGGCTACGTCGGCCGGGTGGACGCCGTGCAGCTCGACGACGCCTACCGCTTCCTGCGCTCGATGGAGCACCGCATCCAGCTCCACCGGCTGCGCAGGACCCATCTGGTGCCGGAGGACGAGGCCGACCTGCGGCGCATCGGCCGCTCGCTCGGCATGCGCACCGAGCCCATCACCGACCTCGGCCGGGCGTGGCGGCGCCACACCTCCGTCGTCCGACGGCTGCACGAGAAGCTCTTCTACCGCCCGCTGCTGGACGCGGTCGCCCAGCTCGCGCCCGGCGAGACCAGGCTGAGCACCGGTGCGGCCCGGGAGCGGATGGTCGCGCTCGGGTACGCCGACCCGGGCACGGCGCTGCGGCACCTGGAGGCGCTGGCCTCCGGCGTGACCCGCAAGGCGGCCATCCAGCGCACCCTGCTGCCGGTGCTGCTCGGCTGGTTCGCGGACTCCGCCGATCCGGACGCCGGGCTGCTGAACTTCCGCAAGGTCTCCGACGCGCTCGGCAAGACGCCCTGGTACCTCAGGCTGCTGCGCGACGAGGGCGCGGCGGCCGAGAACCTCGCCCGGGTGCTCTCCGCCGGCCGGCTCGCCCCCGACCTGCTGATGCGCGCCCCCGAGGCGGTCGCCCTGCTCGGCGGCCCGGGCGGCCTCGAACCGCGCGAGCGGGCCCAGCTCGAGCAGGAGATCCTGTCCGCGGTGGGCCGCGCCGAGGGTGCCGCGCAGGGTGTCACCGCGGCCCGGGCGGTCCGCCGCCGTGAGCTGTTCCGTACCGCGGCCGCGGACCTCATCGGCTCCTACGGCACCGAGGAGAGGCCCGCGGGAGGCGATCCGGGGACGCTGGTGGACCTGGTCGGCGGCGCCGTCTCCGACCTGACGGCGGCGACCCTGGCGGGAACGCTGCGGGCCGTGGTCCGCGACCGCTGGGGCGACGAGCTGCCGACCCGGTTCGCCGTGATCGGCATGGGCCGCTTCGGCGGCCACGAGCTGGGCTACGGCTCCGACGCGGACGTCGTCTTCGTGCACGAGCCGCGCGAGGGCGTCGACGAGCAGGAGGCGGGCCGTGCCGCGCACACCGTCGTCGAGGAGATGCGCAGGCTGCTGCAACTGCCGAGCGCCGACCCGCCGCTGCTGATCGACACGGGGCTGCGGCCGGAGGGCAAGTCGGGGCCGCTGGTGCGCACGCTGAAGTCGTACGAGGCGTACTACCGCCGCTGGTCGCTGGTGTGGGAGTCGCAGGCGCTGCTGCGGGCGCAGTACGTCGCGGGCGACGAGGACCTGGCGCGGCGCTTCCTGCGCCTGGCCGACCGGCTGCGCTACCCCGCCGCCGGGCTCGGTGAGGACGCGGTGCGGGAGATCCGGCGGCTCAAGGCGCGCATGGAGTCGGAGCGGCTGCCGCGCGGCGCCGATCCGGCGCTGCACACCAAGCTCGGCCGGGGCGGCCTCTCCGACGTCGAGTGGACGGTGCAACTGCTGCAACTGCGGCACGGCGGCCACGAGCCGTCGCTCAGGACCCCGAGGACCCGGCAGGCGCTCGCCGCGGCGCGCGGGGCGGGACTGCTGACCGAGCGGGACGCGTCGACACTGGACGAGGCCTGGGTGCTGGCGACCCGGGTGCGCAACGCGGTGATGCTGGTGCGGGGGCGGGCGGGCGACACGTTCCCGACGGAGGTCAGGGAGCTGGCCGCGGTGGCGCGGTACCTCGGGTACGGGCCCGGGCACGCCGGGGACATGCTGGAGGACTACCGGCGCACCACGCGCCGGGCGCGCGCCGTGGTGGAGTCGCGCTTCTACGAGTCCTAGCCGCGCCGGCGGCTGCGGGTCCCGGCCGCGTCCACGGGGACCTTGGTGCCCGGGGCGCCCGGCCCGGGGCAGCGTGCAGTGCGTGCGGCGCGTGGTCCGGGGCTGCGGTGGTCTCGGACCTGCCCCGGACCACCTCGCCGGGTCGTCAGGAGCGGTCGACGGCGGCCCGGACGTCGCCGTCCGCGCGCTCCAGCCGCCGGGCGCCCTCCTCGGGCGTGCAGCGCCCCAGCAGCATCACGATGGCGGTCTTGGCGTGGCCCCCGGCGGCGGCCAGGGCGCGGGCCGCGGTGTCCGGGTCGGTCCCCGCGGCCTCGGCCACCATGCGGCGGGCCCGGTCGACGAGCTTGTCGTTGCTGGCCCTGACGTCGACCATCAGGTTCCCGTACACCTTGCCCACGCGGACCATGGAGGCGGTGGAGAGCATGTTGCAGACCAGCTTCTGGGCGGTCCCGGCCTTCAGCCGCGTCGACCCGGTCAGCACCTCGGGGCCGGTCGGCACCTCGATGGCGATGTCCGCGTGCCGGCTGATGACGGCGTCGCGGTTGCACGCCACGGACACCGTGCGGGCACCGGCGGCGCGGGCGTGCCGCAGGCCGCCCACCACATAGGGAGTGCGGCCGCTGGCCGCGAGACCGACGACGGTGTCCCGGCTGCCGACCCCGATCCCGTCGAGATCGGCGGCCGCGGCGCCTGCGTCGTCCTCGGCGCCCTCGACCGCCCTGGCGAACGCGCCCGGCCCACCGGACAGCAGGCCCACCACCTGCTCGGGCGCCGTGCCGAAGGTCGGCGGGCACTCCACGGCGTCGAGCAATCCGATCCGGCCGCTGGTGCCGGCCCCCAGGTACACCAGCCGGCCGCCCTGCCGCAGGGATGCGGTGATCGCCTCGACGGCGGCGCCGATCCGCGGGAGCGCGTCGCGGACCGCGGCGGCGACGGTGAGGTCCTCGGCGTTCATGACGGAGAGCAGTTCGGCGACCGGCATACGGTCCAGTTCCGCGGTCCGCTCGTTGCGGCTCTCGGTGCCGAGTGTGCTGAGGTCCACGGCGCGATCGTCCTTTCCGGGTGGTTCTCTTCGCGTTGCCGTCAGTCGCCGGCGGGTGCGCGCCGCGCCGGCTGGTGGCGGCGCCCGCGGCGCTGGACGGCTCCGTAGGTCTTCTCCAGCGCGGCGGTGGTGGCCTCGAAGGAGCGCTGTGCCACACCGACGAACAGGCAGTCGATGACGGCGAGCTGGGCGATGCGGCTGACGGTCGCGCCGGAGCGGAACGGGGTCTCGCGGGCGCAGGTGGTCAGTGCGAAGTCGGCGCTCTCCGCGAGCGGGGAGTGCGGGTAGTTGGTGAGGGCGATCGTGGTGGCGCCGCGCTCCGCGGCGGCCTGGAGGGGCTCGACGGTGTCCTCGGTCTCACCGGAGTGCGAGATGGCCAGCGCGACGTCGCCGGGGCCGAGCAGGGCGACGGCGGTGAGGGCCGCGTGCATGTCGGTCCAGATGAAGGCCATGCGGCCGATGCGGTGGAGCTTCTGGTGCAGGTCCTGCCCGACGAACGCGCTGGCGCCGACGCCGAAGATGTCGACCCGCCGGGCGCCCGCCACGGCGTCGACCGCGTGGCCGAGCGCAACGACGTCCAGTTCGGCGCCGGACTCCTCCAGGGCGCGGACCTCGTTGTAGATGATCTTGCTGACGATCTGGTCCAGCGTGTCGGTGGCGCTTATGTCGGTGCCCGCCGGCGGCCGCTCACCGCCGAGGGCGTGCTCGCGGGCGGCGGCGGCCGCCAGCGCCAGGCGAAGCTGCGGATAGTTGCCGAGGCCGATGGTCCGGCAGAACCGCATCACGGTGGCCGCCGAGGTGTTCGCCCGCTTGCCGAGCGCGCCGATGGACAGCTCAGCGGCCTGGGCGGGATCGGCCAGGACGGCGTCGGCCACCCGGCGTTCCGAGGGAGCCAGTGACGGCCGCGCGGCGCGGATGCGGGCCAGGGTGTCGGCGGGCGTCGCGTTGTCCGCCGGGTGCGCCGGGGTGCGGGGTGAGACCTGCTGGGCCATGGATCCCTCCTGGGTGGAGGGCGACAGACTAGCGACGGCGAGGGGGTGCGTCAAAAAATTACGTGCTTCATTACGGGAAGTTACTTATTGACATACGCAGCTCGGCCTTCCGATACTCGCTGCACCGCGATCCGCGCCGAGCCGTCCGGTCCCTGACTGCCCGACGCGCCGGATCCCCGTCGGACGAGCAAGAGGGCGTGCCGTATGACTGCTGCTGTGGCGGTGGACCTGGGGAAGACCGGTTGCCGGGCCGTGCTGTGGACCGGCACCGGTGCTCCCTCGGACGTCAACGAGGTGCCGGGCGCTCCCGGCCTGGCCACCGGCGACGGTGTGCAGAGCGCCCGCGCCGCCGTGCTCGCCGCCGTGCTCCCGCTCATCGAGCGGGAGCACGGCGTGCGGCCGGGCACGGTCTGCGTGGGCGCCGCCGGTGCCGCGTCCGCGCCCGCCGCGGCGCGTGCCCTGGCCGCTCTGCTGCTCGACGACCTGTCCGCGGACGAGACGGCCGTCACCAGTGACGCGGTCACCGCGCACGCCGGTGCGCTCGGCGGCGGCCCCGGGGTGGTGCTGGCCGCGGGCACCGGTTCCGTCGCGGTCGGCATCGGGGACGACGGCACGTACGCACGCGTCGACGGCTGGGGCCCCTGGCTCGGCGACGAAGGCGGCGGCGCGTGGATCGGGGCCGCCGGGCTGCGGGCCGCGCTGCGCGCGCACGACGGGCGCGGGCCGGCCACCACGCTGCTGGCCGCCGCCGTCGACCGGTTCGGCAGCCCCGACCGGCTGCCGCTCGCCCTGCACGAGGACGGCAGTCCGGCCAGGACCGCCGCCTCCTTCGCGCCCGTGGTGGCCCGTGCCGCCGCCGAGGGCGACGAGGCCGCCCGCGCCGTCGTCCTGGACGCCGCCACGGCACTCGGCGCGGCCGTGGTCGCGGCCGCCCACCGGATCGGCGGCGGCGACGAGGGCCTGCCCGTCGCCGTCACGGGCGGCCTGACGGCACTCGGCGACGTGCTGATGGAGCCGCTCACCGCCGCCGTCACCGCCTCCGGACGGCTGCACCCGAGGCCACCGCTCGGCGGCCCGCTGGACGGCGCGCGCCTGCTGGCCCTCACCTCCTCAGCTCCGCACGAGCCCCATGTCACCCGCCTGCGGCGGCGAACCGCGCCGCCTTCCACCCCCTCGTCCCCACCGGTGGCACCACCGGCCGTTGTTTAGGAGTGAGCGTGCGCCAACTCGACCTCGTGGTGGTCATCGTCTATCTGATCGCGATCGCCGTGATCGGGCTGCGCCTGGCCGGCCGGCAGAGAACGGCCAAGAGCTATTTCATCGGCGAGGGCCATATGCCGTGGTGGACCGTCGCGTTCTCCGTGGTGGCCACCGAGACCAGCGTGCTGACCGTGATCAGCGTCCCCGGCGGCGCCTACAGCGGCCAGGCGTTCGGCAACGTCGAGCTCGCGCTGGGCTACGTCGTCGGCCGCGTCGTCGTGGCCGGCGTCCTCATCCCGCTCTACAAGCGCGGCGGGTTCGTCAGCGCCTACCAGTACCTGGGGGACAGGTTCGGGCTGAAGCTCCAGGGGCTCGCCTCGGTCACCTTCGTCTTCACCCGCCTGCTCGCCGAGGGCGTGCGGCTGTTCGCCTCCGCGATCCCGATCAAGCTGCTGCTCGACGAGTTCGGCGTGCACGCCGGCTACCGGCTCATCATCGTCGTGCTCACCGTGATCACCGTCGTCTACACCTACCTCGGCGGCATCAAGGCGGTCATCTGGACCGACGCCATCCAGATGTTCCTCTACTTCGGCGGCGCGATCCTCGCCATCGCCGTGCTCTCCGGCCATGTCGGCGGCGCGGGCTTCTCCGACGCCCTGCACGCCGGGCAGTTCAGGCTCTTCGACACCGACTTCACGCCCGCCCACATCCTCACCAGCTCCTTCGCCCTGCCGACGGCCATCATCGGCGGCGCCATCTTCGCCATGGCCAGCCACGGCTCCGACCAGCTCATGGTCCAGCGGATCCTGACCACCAGGACGCTCCGCGACGGCCAGAAGGCCATGATCGCCTCGGGTGTCTTCGTCACCATCCAGTTCGCGGCCTTCTCCCTGGTCGGCGCGCTGCTGTGGTCCTACAACAAGGGCAGGAGCTTCAAGGACCTCGGGCTGGCCAGCTCCGACAACCTCTACCCGAACTTCATCCTGCACGGCCTGCCCGTGGTGATCTCCGGCCTGCTGGTGGCCGGCATCCTCGGCGCCGCCATGGGCTCGCTGTCCGCGGCGCTGAACTCCATGTCGAACTCGACGGTCGCCGACATCATCCACAGCTTCTTCCGCAGGACGCCCTCCGACGCGGCCCTGCTGAAGCTCGCCCGGGTGATGACGCTGGTGTGGGCGGCGCTGATGGCCGTCTTCGCCTGCGCCTTCAGCACCAGCACCGGCAACGTCTACCTGACGGGCCTGGCCATCGCGGGCTACACCTACGGGGCGCTGCTCGGCGCGTTCCTGCTCGGCCGGCTGATCCGGCGCGCCAACGAGGTGGACTCCATCGTGGCCTTCCTGGTCACGGTGGCCGTCATGACCTACATCGTGCGCTGGGTGAAGATCGACGTCACCGTGGCCGGGGCCACCGTCCCGACGGCGATCGCGGCCCAGTGGCTGGTGCCGATCGGCGTGCTGGTCACCCTCGCGGTCGGCGGCCTGATGAGCCTGTTCCACCGCGCACCGCAGGAGCGCGCCGCCGCGGTGCCGGCCGCCGGGGCCGGCGAAGGGCCCGACCGCCTCGCCGCGCCGGCCGGCCGCGAGTGACACGGCCCGCGCGCCCCGGGGCAGGACCCGGGGCGCGCAGGCCCGCGTGCCCGCCCCATCCGCACCGCACCGGAGAGACCATGCAGCAGCCCCGCCCGGCTCCGCCGTGCGCCCCCGCCCCCACCGCCGCGCACCGCATCCAGGAGGCGCCGTGCGTGTGATCGGCCTGATGTCGGGCACCTCCTACGACGCGATCGAGGCGGCCGCCGCCGACCTGGCCCTGGACGGCGACACCCTCGTGATGCGGCCCCTCGGCCATCTCTCGGTGCCGTACCCGGACGACCTGCGCGCCCTCATCGGCGCCACCCTGCCGCCGTCGGCCACCAGCGCGCACGACGTCTGCGCACTGGACACCGGCATCGGCCAGGCGTTCGCCGATGCCGCGGGGCGCGCCCAGCGGGAGCTGTGCGCCGGCGCCGCCGACCTGGTGGTCTCGCACGGCCAGACGATGTACCACTGGGTCGAGGACGGCGCCGTACGCGGCACGCTGCAACTCGGCGAGCCGGCCTGGATCGCGGAGGCCACCGGCCTGCCGGTGGTCTCCGACCTGCGCTCCCGGGACGTCGCCGCCGGCGGCCAGGGGGCACCGCTGGTCGGCATGACCGACACCCTGCTCCTCGCCGCCCTGCCCGGCACCCCCGCCGCGCTGAACCTGGGCGGCATCGCGAACGTCACCGTCGTCGCGCCCGGCGCCGACCCGCTGGCCTTCGACACCGGTCCCGCCAACGCCCTGCTGGACGCCGCCGTACGGCACTTCACCGACGGCGCCGCCGAGTACGACGCACAGGGCCGCGGGGCAGCCGCCGGGCAGGTCAGCACCGAGCTGCTGGAACTGCTCCTCGACGACCCCTACTACCGCAGGCCGGCCCCGAAGAGCACCGGCAAGGAGCACTTCCACCTGCCGTACCTCCTGCGGGCCCTGACCGCGGTGCCCACGCCCCGCCCCGACGACGTCCTGGCCACCCTGGCCAGGCTGACCGCCGTCACCGTGGCCGACGCGTGCCGCGCCCACCGGGTCACCCAGCTCGTGGTCTCCGGCGGCGGCGCACACAACCCGGTGCTGATGCGCATGATCGCCGAGGAACTGCCGGGCGTGGCCATCCGCCCCAGCGGCGATCTCGGCCTGCCCTCCGACGCCAAGGAGGCGCTGGCCTTCGCCGTCCTCGGGTTCCTCACGGTCCACGGCCTGCCCGGTACCCTGCCTTCCGGCACCGGCGCCCGCCGGGCCACCGTGCTGGGCAGCATCACACCGGGCCGGCACCCGCTGCGGCTGCCCGAACCCGCCGCCCGGCCCCCGCGCCTGATGCGGATCACCGGATCCGGCTGATCGCCCACCGGCTCCGGCGGACCGCCCCGCCGACCGCCGCCCCGTCCCCCGCCCGCACCCACCACCCGAGGACCCATGAGCCCCTCCGACGCCCCATCCGCCGCGGTCCGCCGGGCAGCCGGCCTGGCCGGCCTGCTGGCCTCGTGCGTGAGCGACCCGGCACGGGTGACGACCGACCTACCCCGCACGGCCGCCGCCGCCCACGACGCCTCGCCGTACCTGTTCACCCCGCAGGCCGTGGTGCGCGCCGCGTCGGCCGCCGAGGTGGGCGCGCTGATGGCCGGGGCGCGCGCGGCGGGACTGCCGCTGACACTGCGCTCCGGCGGCACCAGCCTGTCCGGGCAGGCCGGCGGCGAGGGCATCCTGGTGGACGTGCGCAGCCACTGGCGCGCCGCCGAGGTCCTCGACGGGGGCCGGCGCATCCGGCTGCAACCGGGCCTGACCGTACGCCAGGCCAACGCCCGCCTCGCCCCGCACGGCCGCCGCCTCGGCCCCGACCCGGCGAGCGAGGCCGCCTGCACCATCGGCGGCCTGGTGGCCAACAACTCCAGCGGTATGAACTGCGGTACGCAGGACAACGCCTACCGGACCATGGAGTCCCTCCAGTTCGTGCTGCCCTCGGGCACGGTGGTCGACTCCGCGGCACCGGACGCGGACGGGGCCCTGCGGGCCGCCGAGCCCGAGCTGCACGCGGGACTGCTCCGGCTGCGCGAGCGGATCCGTGCCTCGGCCGCCTCCCGCGCCGCCGTCGAGCGGCTGTTCGCGATGAAGAACACCATGGGCTACGGGCTCAACTCGTTCCTCGACCACACGGACCCGGTCGACATCCTCACCCACCTCATGATCGGCAGCGAGGGCACGCTGGGCTTCGTCGGCGAGGCCGTCTTCCGCACCGTCCCCGTCCTGCCGCACACCGCCACCGGCCTGCTGGTGCTGCCGGGCCTGGCCGAGGCCACCGACGCCCTGCCCGCCCTGCTGGCCGCCGGCGCCCGCACCGCCGAACTGCTGGACGCGGCCTCCCTGCGGGTGGCGCAGCGTGCCCCGGACCCGGTGGCCGACCTGCGCGGGCTGCGGGTGGAGCGGCACGCCGCGCTGCTTGTCGAGTTCGCCGAGGACGACGCCCGGGCGCTCGACGCGACGGTCGCCGCGGCACGGCCCGTGCTGGACCGCCTGCCCGCGGTCACCGGCACCGCCCTCACCCGCGACCCGGCTGCCAGGGCCGCGCTCTGGCACCTGCGCAAGGGCCTGTACACCGCGGTCGCCGGGGCGCGCCGCCCCGGCACCACCGCCCTGCTGGAGGACATCGCGGTGCCCCTGGACCGGCTGACCGGCACCTGCGAGGGGCTCATCGGCCTGTTCGACCGGCACGGCTACCAGGACGCGGTGATCTTCGGCCACGCCCGGGACGGCAACCTCCACTTCATGCTCACGCAGAGTTTCGACTCCACCGCGCAGACCGAGCGGTACGCCCGGTTCACCGACGACATGGTCGACCTCGTCCTGGACGCAGGCGGCACCCTCAAGGCGGAACACGGCACCGGCCGCGCCATGGCGCCCTTCGTGCGCCGCCAGTACGGCGACGAGCTGTACGAGGTCATGCGGGAGCTCAAGCGCCTGTGCGACCCGCACGCGGTGCTCAACCCCGGGGTGCTCCTGGCGGACGACCCCGCCGTCCACCTGCGCAGCCTCAAGAGCGTTCCCGAGGTCGACCCCGCCGTGGACGCCTGCGTCGAGTGCGGCTACTGCGAGCCCGTCTGCCCCACCGCGGACGCGACGACGACCCCCCGCCAGCGCATCGCGCTCAGCCGGGAGATCGCGCTCGCGACGGCCGCCGGGGACGACGAGCGGCGCCGCACCCTGGAGGCCGACTACGCCTACGCGGCCGTCGACAGTTGCGCCGCCGACAGCCTGTGCGTGGTCTCCTGCCCGGTGGCCATCGACACCGGCGCGGTGATGAAGCGGCTGCGAGCCGAACGCCACGGGGCCGGGGCCCAGCGCGCCGGTGCCGCCGCGGCCCGGCACTGGGGGAGTGCGGTCAAGGGCGTGCGGGCCGCGTTGAACACCGCGGGCGCCATTCCCGCGCCCGTCGCGCGCGCCGCCACCAAGGCGGTCCGCTCCCTGGGCGCCACCGACCTCGTGCCCGCCTGGTCGGACGACATCCCGCGCGGCGGCCCGGCCAGGCCCGCGGCCCGGCGGCCCACCGGCGCGCGGGCGGTGTTCTTCGCGGCCTGCATCGGCAGCGTCTTCGCCCCCGAGCGGGGCGGCGCCGCCGCGGCGCACGCGGCGGGCTCCGCGGCCGCCTTCCTCAGGCTGTGCGAGCGTGCCGGGGTTCCGGTGACCGTGCCGGCCGGCCTGGCCGATCTGTGCTGCGGCACCCCCTGGCAGTCCAAGGGCTACACCGCCGGTCACCGCACCATGGCCGAGCGCACGCTGGAGGTGCTCCTGGAGGCATCGGAGAACGGCCGGCTGCCCGTGGTCTGCGACGCGTCCTCCTGCACCCACGGCCTGGAGCAGCTACTCGGCGCCCTGCCGGCGTCCGAGGGGTCCCGCTTCGGTGCCCTGCGCTTCGTCGACAGCGTGGCCTTCACCGCCGAGCACCTGCTGCCCGCGCTGCCCGAGCCCCGCCGGCTCGGCAGCCTCGCCCTGCACCCCACGTGCTCCACCGTCCACCTCGGCATCGACGGCGCGCTGCGCACCGTGGCCGGGGCCCTCAGCGAGGACGTCACCGTGCCCGAGAGCTGGGGCTGCTGCGCGTTCGCCGGCGACCGGGGCCTGCTGCACCCCGAGGTCACCGCGGCGGCGACCGCAGCCCAGGCCGCCGAGGTCACCGCGCGCACCTACGACGCGTACGCCTCCTGCAACCGCACCTGCGAGATGGGGATGAGCCGGGCGACCGGCCGCCCCTACCGGCACGTCCTGGAACTCCTCGACGAGGCCACCGCCTGAGCCGGTCACACCCGCGCCACCCGCCGGGCGCCCGCGCCACCCGCCGGGCGGGGGCCGGGCGGGGGTGGTCCGGGGCGGGCGCCCCGGCGCGGTGGCCGGCAGCGGGCTCGGCGCCCCGGCGGCCGCGGCTCAGCCTCTGGTCCGGCGTGCGGCGCGCCGGACGAGTTCGACCGTCTCCAGGTTGGTACAGCCGGTGGGGCGCACGCGCGGCGAACCCGCGGTGACCGGGACGGAGGCGGCGGCCCTTCTGGACGGGCCGGGCCGCGGGACGCGGCGGGGCAGGGCGTAGGGCCAGGCGCCGTACCACCAGCGCGCCACCAGGTATCCGCAGGCCAGGCAGATGATCCCGCCCACCGCGTCCAGCCAGAAGTGGTTGGCGGTGGCCACGATCACGACGACCGTGATCGCCGGGTAGACCAGCGCGAGCACCCGCACCCAGGGCACCTTCGACAGCGCGAAGACGGTGAGACCGCACCACAGCGCCCACCCCACGTGCATGGACGGCATCGCCGCGTACTGGTTCGAGACGTCCTTCAGGCTGTCCGAGCCGAGCGAGCCCCACGTCCGGTGGGTCACCACCGTGTCCACGAACATGCTGCGGCTTATCAACCGCGGCGGTGCGAGCGGATACAGGTAGTAGCCGACCAGGGCCGATCCGGTGGTCACCAGCAGGACCAGGCGCGTCGCGGAGTAACGGCCGGGATGCCGTCGGTACAGCCAGGCCAGCACGCCGATGGTGACCACGAAGTGCAGCGTGGCGTAGTAGTAGTTCATCCCCACGATCAGCCAGTTGACCGAGTCCACGCCCTTGTTGACGGCGCTCTCCACGGCGATCCCGAGGCGGCGCTCCAGCTCCCACAGCCAGTCGGCGTTCCGCATCGCCTGGCCGCGCTGCTCCGGCACGACGCTGCGGATCATCGAGTAGACCCAGTAACTCGCGGCGATCAGCAGCACCTCGAACCACAGGTGCGGCCTGCGGGGCGTGCGCGCCCGCAGCAGGACCGTCCGGGTGGTGCCCGCCGGGTCCGCGCGCCAGCTCCCGAGTGCCCGACGCGCGCCCCGGACGCCCCGTGGACGGTCCAGCATGGGTGAGACGAAGTTCTTGTGTGGATCTTCCACAGCGGTCACGGTTGAGTCACCCATAGGCGGAGATTCTGCCAGAAAGCGGTTCTCCTACCGAGGATCCCCCGCACTGGGCCAGGAATGCATCATCTAGGCTTTACGGTTTTTTCGGTCACCTGGTCCAGGTGTTCTGGTACCGGTGGGACCGCTCGAACCGGTCGGCGGGACGGACGCCGTGGATCCGCGCACCACCAGCTCGGGCATGAAGACGAACTCGCTGTGCGGTGCGGGAGTCCCGCCGATCTCCTCCAGCAGGGTGCGCACCGCGGCCTGACCCATCGCGGGCACCGGCTTACGGACCGTGGTCAGCGGCGGGTCGGTGAAGGCGATCAGCGGGGAGTCGTCGAAGCCGACCACCGAGACGTCGCCGGGCACCTCCAGGCCGCGCTGCCGTGCCGCCCGGATCGCGCCCAGCGCCATCATGTCGCTGGCGCACACGATCGCCGTGCAGCCCCGGTCCATCAGCGCGGCGGCCGCCGCCTGACCGCCCTCCAGCGTGTAGAGGGAGTGCTGGACCAGACGGGCGTGGATGTCCTCGGCGGTCAGGCCGAGCTGGTCCTGCACGGCCCGCACGAAGCCCTCGATCTTCCGCTGCACCGGGACGAACCGCTTCGGCCCGAGGGCCAGCCCGATCCCGGTGTGCCCGAGTGAGACCAGATGGGTCACCGCGAGATGCGTCGCGGCCCGGTCGTCCGGAGAGATGAACGGCGCCTGCACCTTCGGCGAGAAGCCGTCGACCAGTACGAACGGCACGCCCTGGGCACGTAGCTGGTCGTAGCGCTGGGTGTCCGCGGTGGTGTCCGCGTGCAGGCCGGAGACGAAGATGATCCCGGCCACGCCGCGGTCCACCAGCATCTCGGTCAGCTCGTCCTCGGTGGAGCCGCCCGGCGTCTGGGTGGCCAGCACGGGCGTGTAGCCCTGCCGGGTCAGCGCCTGGCCGATGACCTGCGCGAGCGCCGGGAAGATCGGGTTCTCCAGCTCGGGCGTGATCAGGCCGACCAGGCCCTCGCTGCGCCGGCGCAGCCGTACCGGGCGCTCGTATCCGAGCACGTCCAGGGCGGCCAGCACGGACTGGCGGGTGGTCGCGGCGACCCCGGGCCTGCCGTTCAGCACCCGGCTGACGGTCGCCTCGCTGACCCCCGCCTGGGCTGCGATGTCGGCGAGCCGTACGGTCACAGGGGTGGACCTTACCGGGCGGGGTCCGGTCTGCCCACCAACCGGTCGTCGAGTGCGGGTCGTTGTGCGCCCCGCGGTGGGCTGCTGCGTCATCGCGCCTGCCTTTGCGCCTGAGCCGGCGCCGCCTTCGCCTGCCTGGCCGGGCGCCGTCGTGGTTGCTCACTGGGTGGTTGCTCACTGGGTGGTGCGGTGGTGCGGTGGTGCGGTGGTGCGGTGGGTGGTCGTGCGGGAGTGGTGTGCGGTCGTTCCCGTGCGGCGGCCGCTGCCTCTTCGGGGGTGCCGGGTGCGGAGGCCGCTCTTGCAAGGGTCAAGGGGTCGATGATCCCTGTGTGACGGCATTGTGGCAAGAGCTTGCAGACTCTTGCAGAAGCCGATCAGGCTCCGTCTGCGCCCCTCCTCGGCGCCTCCCGCCAGGCACACGACGCCAGTTCGGGCCCGAGGCCGGATCACGGGGCGGTAACCATCGGGCCTCCTTTCATTTTTTTGCTGCAAGGTCTTTCGCAACGAATGCGGCGCTGTTACGTTCACGTCGCCCGGCGCCGGCAGTGCGTGCCGGGGCACCCCGGCACGTACGACACGCACCACAGGCACGGCAGCCGGCGGCAGGGGAGCGGACGGGCGGTCCCCGGGCCCACGGGCTTCTGACCCTTCAAGGAGATCTCATGCGGCGTGGCACAGCGGCCACCGCACTGGTGGCGTCCCTCGCCCTCGCGGCGACGGCGTGCGGCGGAAGCGACGGCGGCAGCGGCAGTTCGGGACCGACCACCATCACCTGGTGGGACACGTCCAACGCCACCAACGAGGCACCCACCTACCAGGCCCTGGTCGAGAAGTTCGAGAAGGCCCACCCGGACATCAAGGTCAAGTACGTCAACGTCCCCTTCGACCAGGCGCAGAACAAGTTCGACACGGCGGCGGGCAGCAAGGGCGCCCCGGACGTGCTGCGTGCCGAGGTCGGCTGGACCCCCGCCTTCGCCAAGCAGGGCTACCTGCTGCCGCTGGACGGCACCGACGCCCTCGCCGAACAGGGCGACTTCGAGCCGAACCTGATCAAGCAGGCGCGGTTCCAGGGGAAGACGTACGGGGTTCCCCTCGTCACCGACACGCTCGCGCTCGTCTACAACAAGGACCTCTTCCGCAAGGCGGGCATCGACCGGCCGCCCGCCGACTGGACCCACCTCAAGGCGGACGCCGCCAGGATCAAGGACAGGACCGGCGCCGACGGCTACTGGGGCTCCACCGCCGGCTACTACGCCCAGCCCTTCCTCTACGGCGAGGGCACCGACACCGTCGACGCCGGCGCCAAGAAGATCACCGTCGGGAGCGCCCCCGCGGTCAGGGCCTTCACGACCTGGCAGGGCCTCTTCGACGGCAAGGGCCTGCACGCGGCCGACACCACCGCCGACGCCTACGCCCACCAGCAGGACGCCTTCGAGAGCGGCAAGGTCGCCGCGATCGTCCAGGGCCCGTGGGAGATCACCAACTTCTACAAGGGCACGGCGTTCAAGGACAGGGCCGACCTCGGCATCGCCCCCGTTCCCGCCGGCTCGGCCGGCAAGCCCGGCGCGCCGACCGGCGGCCACAACCTCTCCGTCTACGCCGGGTCCGACGCGGCGCACCAGAAGGCCGCGCTGACGTTCGTGAGGTTCATGACCTCGAAGGCGTCGCAGGAGCAGATCGCGCTGAGGAACTCCACCCTGCCGACCCGCGGGGACGCCTACACCGGCCGGGTCAGGACCGACCCGGGCATCGCAGGGTTCCAGAAAGTCCTGCCCGTCGCGCGCCCGCGCCCCGCGCTGCCCGAGTACAGCTCCCTGTGGACCCCGCTCGACAGCGAGCTGCCGAAGGTCGCGGGCGGCAAGGAGTCCCTGAAGGCGGGCCTCGGCAACGCCGAGCTCGCGATGGCCAAGCTGCTGCCCGGCTTCAGCAAGTGACCAGCCGGACCGCCGGGTCCGCCCGCCGCACGGGGGCGGGCGGGCCCGGCGGTCCCGGCTTCCCCGCCCGGGCCGGGACCCGGGGCCGACTCCCAGAAGGTGCAACGCCATGACAGTCGCCGTCCAGCGCGCGGCAGCGGACACCGGCCGCGGCGCCGGCCGCCCGCCGCGCCCCGGCCTCCTGACGCGCCTGAAACACGGGTACCGCACCCACTGGTACGCGTACGCGATGGTCGCGCCGGTCGTCGTCGTGCTCGGCGTGCTGGTGGGCTACCCGCTGGCGCGCGGCCTCTATCTGACCCTCACCGACGCCAACAGCCTCAACTCGGCCCGCACCATCGGCGTCAACCACATCGACGCCACCTACCGCTTCGTCGGCCTAGACAACTACGCCGACATCCTGTGGGGGCCGACCGCCTGGGACCGCTTCTGGTCCCACTTCGTGTGGACCGTCGTGTGGACGGCGCTCTGCGTGGCCCTGCACTACCTGATCGGGCTCGGGCTCGCGCTGCTGCTCAACCAGAAGCTCCGCGGCCGCACCGTCTACCGGATGCTGCTGATCCTGCCGTGGGCCGTGCCGACCTTCGTCACCGTCTTCTCCTGGCGGATCCTGCTCGCCGACTCCGGGCTCGTCAACACGGTGCTCGGTTCGCTGCACCTGCCGCAGCCGCAGTGGCTGGAGAGCACCTTCTTCCAGCGCGCCGCCGCGGTGCTCGTCAACACCTGGTGCGGTGTGCCGTTCATGATGGTCTCGCTGCTCGGCGGCCTCCAGGCGATCGACCCGATGCTGTACGAGGCGGCCGAGATGGACGGCGCGAGCGCCTGGCAGCGCTTCAGGCACGTGACGCTGCCCGGGCTCAGCTCGGTCGGCTCCACCGTGGTGCTGCTCGGCGTCATCTGGACCTTCAACCAGTTCACCATCATCTACCTGCTGTTCGGCGTGCACGGCGCGCCGGACGCCCAGATCCTCGTCACCTGGGCCTACCAGCTCGGCTTCGGCCAGCAGCCGCGCGACTACGCGCAGTCCGCCGCGTACGGGGTGCTGCTGCTGTCGATCCTGATCGTCTTCACCTCCGTCTACCGCCGCTGGCTGGCCCGCAATGCACAACCCGCCGTCTGACGCAGGAGCCCGACCGATGAGTACGCCAGGCACGCCACCGGCCCCCGCCCCGACGACCCGCGCCCGGCACGCGCCCGCTCCCGCGCCCGGGGCGCCCGCCCCGTCCGCCCCGGCGCGGGCCGGCCGGGTGCGCAACCGGCGGCGCGGCGAGCGCGGCCGCGGTGCGTCCGTGCTCTCGCACGGGGTGCTGGCCGTGGGCAGCGTGATCGCGGTGTTCCCGATCGGCTGGCTGGTCTTCCTGTCCCTGGGCCCCGACAAGAACGACTACCTGCACCCCGGCGGCATCCCCGGCAAGGCGGCGCTCTCCAACTACACGTTCGTACTGGCGCACACCGACTTCTTCCACTGGCTCCGGAGCACCCTCGTCGTGTCGCTCGGCACCACGGTCGTCGGCGTGCTCTGCGCGGCCACCACCGGCTACGCGGTCTCGCGCATGCGCTTCCCGGGCCACCGCAAGCTGATGTGGGTCCTGCTGGTCACCCAGATGTTCCCGGTCGCCGTCCTGATGGTGCCGATGTACGTGATCCTCGCCGACCTGGGGCTCATCGACACCTACGGTGCCCTGATCCTCGTCTACTGCTCCACCGCCGTGCCCTACAGCGCCTGGCTGCTGAAGGGCTACTTCGACACCATCCCCGTCGAGATCGACGAGGCGGGACGCGTCGACGGTCTGACGCCCTTCGGCACCTTCTGGCGGCTGATCCTGCCGCTGGCCAGGCCCGGCCTCGCCGTCGCCGCCTTCTACACCTGCATCACCGCCTGGGGCGAGGTGGCCTTCGCGTCGACGTTCATGCTGGACGACCAGAAGTACACGCTCGCCGTGGGCCTGCAGAGCTTCATCAGCGAGCACGACGCCCAGTGGAACTACATGGCGGCCACCGCGGTCCTGATCGCCGTCCCGGTCTCCGTCGTCTTCTACCTGGTGCAGAAGAACCTGGTGACCGGCCTCACCGCGGGCGGCACCAAGGGCTGAGCACCGGCCCGCCGCCCCCTTTGACGCCCCCCAGCGCCCGTGCGCCACCGTCCGTCCCGCACGTACGTACCCGACCATCCGACGCAGCACCACCGGACGCCAAGGAAGCCATGAGTCAGCACACCGCCGACCCGCAGCACACTGCCGACCAGCCGCACACCGCCGCCACCGCACCCGCCGCCGCGACGCACCGCGACTGGTGGCGCGACGCGGTGATCTACCAGGTCTACCCCCGCAGCTTCGCCGACAGCAACGCCGACGGAATGGGCGACCTCGAAGGGGTACGCTCCCGGCTCCCGTACCTGCGCGAGCTGGGCGTCGACGCGGTGTGGCTCAGTCCCTTCTACGCCTCGCCGCAGGCCGACGCCGGCTACGACGTCGCCGACTACCGCGCGGTGGACCCCATGTTCGGCACCCTGCTCGACGCCGACGCGGTGATCCGCGACGCCCACGACCTCGGCCTGCGCATCATCGTCGACCTCGTGCCCAACCACTCCTCCGACCGGCACGAGTGGTTCAGGCGCGCCCTCGCCCAGGGCCCCGGATCGCCGCTGCGCGAGCGCTACCACTTCCGGCCGGGCAAGGGCGCGGACGGCGAGCAGCCGCCGAACGACTGGGAGTCCATCTTCGGCGGTCCCGCCTGGACCCGGGTCACCGAGCCGGACGGGGCGCCCGGCGAGTGGTACCTCCACCTCTTCGCGCCCGAGCAGCCCGACCTCAACTGGGACCACCCGGCGGTGCACGACGAGTTCCGCTCCATCCTGCGGTTCTGGCTGGACATGGGCGTGGACGGCTTCCGCGTCGACGTGGCCCACGGCCTGGTGAAGGCCGACGGGCTGCCCGACCTCGGCGCCCACGACCAGCTCAGGCTGCTCGGCAACGACACCGTGCCGTTCTTCGACCAGGACGGCGTCCACGAGATCTACCGCGCCTGGCGGCGCATCCTGGACGAGTACGCGGAGCGGAGCCCGGAAGGGGCCTCCCCGCGGGGGCGGCGGCTGAGCACGGGCGCGAAGGTCTTCGTCGCCGAGGCATGGACGCCGACCGTCGAGCGCACCGCCAACTACGTACGCCCCGACGAACTCCACCAGGCCTTCAACTTCCAGTACCTGAGCGCCTACTGGGACGCGGCGGACCTGCGCGAGATCATCGACCGCTCGCTGGACGCCATGCGCCCCGTCGGCGCACCGGCGACCTGGGTGCTCTCCAACCACGACGTCACCCGGCACACCACCCGCTACGCCAACCCGCCCGGCCTCGGCACCCAGCTTCGCACCCCCGGTGATCCGGCGCTCGGGCTGCGCAGGGCGCGCGCCGCGACGCTGCTGATGCTCGCCCTGCCCGGCTCCGCCTACCTCTACCAGGGCGAGGAACTGGGCCTTCCGGACGTCGTGGACCTGCCCGACGAGGTGCGGCAGGACCCGTCGTTCTTCCGCGCGGCGGGCCAGGACGGCTTCCGCGACGGCTGCCGGGTGCCGATCCCGTGGGCCGTGGACGGGCCCTCGCACGGCTTCGGCGAGGGCGGTTCCTGGCTGCCGCAGCCGTCCGGCTGGGGTGAGCTCAGCGTGCAGGCCCAGACCGGGGTGCCCGGCTCCACGCTGGAGCTGTACCGTGCCGCGCTCGCCGCCCGCCGTGCGCATCCGGCGCTGGGCGCCGGTGACGCGGTCGAGTGGCTGCAAGGGCCGCGGGGCACGCTCGTCTACCGCAGGACACCCCCCGGGCGAAGCGGCGGGCAGGGCTTCGTGTGCACCGCGAACACCACCGCTACGCCGGTCCGCGTGCCCGCCCACGGACGCCTGATGCTGTCCAGCTCGACGGACCGGATCACCGTGTACGAGGACGGCACGGCGCTGCTGCCCGGCGACACCACGGCCTGGTGGACCACCGACTGACGAGCGGCACCGCCGAGCGGCACCGGGGGCGGCGCCCGGCGCCTGAGGGCGGCGGCGCGCGGACGCGGGGCGTCCGTGCGCCGTGTCCGCGGGCCCGTCACCGGTCCGGCCGGCCGGGCGCGTGAGGCCCTGCCGTGGGGCAGTCAGGACCACCGGCCGACCGGATCGGAGTGCGGAGAAGTTAGCACTGCTGAAAGCAGTTGCGAAAGACCTTGCAGCGAGTCGACTTCCCCTCAACTCCCTTTGCCGCAAGGGTTGACCGGCCCGTACGACGATCGTACGGTCTCGGGTGCGGCAGCCGGTTGACGGCTTGCTGCAAGAATCTTCAGTGGCCTTACGGGCATGGCGCGTTGTCCCTGCGGTCTGGCCCCACCCACACCCGCACCTCACCCGCACGCATCCCGTGCGGTCCGCGCACCCACGTGCAGGAGGAACCATGGCCCGCAGATCCCTGGCAGCCGCGCTCGCCGTCGTGGCGGGCGCGGCGGCCGCGGTCCTCGTCCCGCCCGGCGCCGCCGACGCGGCCCCGCCGGGGGCCAAGGACGTCACCGCCGAGCTCTTCGAATGGACGTACGCCTCGGTCGCCGGGGAGTGCACCCGCACCCTCGGCCCGGCCGGCTACGGATACGTGGAGGTGTCCCCGGCCACCGAGCACATCCAGGGCAACCAGTGGTGGACCTCGTACCAGCCGGTCAGCTACCGGATCGCGGGGCGGCTGGGCGACAGGACCGCCTTCAAGAACATGATCGACACCTGCCACGCGGCGGGTGTGAAGGTCGTCGCGGACGCCGTGGTGAACCACATGTCCGCGGGCTCCGGCACCGGCACCGGCGGCTCCTCGTACACCAAGTACACCTACCCGGGGATCTACCAGCCCCAGGACATGGACGACTGCACGTCCCCGGTCGACGACTACGCCGACCGCTTCAACGTCCAGCACTGCGAACTGGTGGGCCTGGCCGACCTGGACACCGGCGAGCCCTATGTGCGCGACCGGCTGGCGCAGTACCTCGACGACCTCCTCTCGCTCGGTGTCGACGGCTTCCGCATCGACGGGGCCAAGCACATCCCCACCGAGGACATCGGGGCCATCAAGTCCCGGCTGAGCAACCCGAACGTCTACATCAAGCAGGAAGTGATCTACGGCGACGGGGAGGCGGTCCAGCCGGGCGAGTACCTGCCCAACGGGGACGTCCAGGAGTTCCGCTACGGCCGCGACCTCAAGCGCGTCTTCACCGGCGAGAAACTGGCGTACCTGAACAACTTCGGGGAGGGCTGGGGCTATCTGCCCAGTGGCCGGGCCGGCGTCTTCGTCGACAACTGGGACACCGAGCGGAACGGCTCCACGCTCACCTACAAGGACGGCGCGAACTACACCCTGGCGAACGTCTTCATGCTCGCCTGGCCCTACGGGGCACCCGACGTGCACTCCGGCTACGAGTTCAGTGACAACGACGCGGGACCGCCGAACGGCGGCACGGTGCGCGCCTGCTACGCGGACGGCTGGAAGTGCCAGCACCACTGGCCGGAGGTCCAGAGCATGGTCGCCTTCCGCAACACCGTGGGGGACGAGCCGGTCACCAACTGGTGGGACAACGGCAACAACGCGATCGCGTTCGGCCGGGGCGGCAGGGGCTTCGTGGCGATCAACCACGAGTCGGCGCCGCTGACCCGTACGTTCCAGACGTCCCTGCCCGCCGGCGGCTACTGCAACGTCCAGAACGGCAGCCCGGTGACGGTCGACTCCTCGGGCCGCCTCACGGCGACGCTGTCCGCCAACACGGCCCTCGCAGTGCACACCGGGGCCCGGTCCTGCTGAGCCCGCGTTCCCCGCACCCGCCCGGGGCCGCCGCGGGCGGGTGCGGGCGTACTCACGGCACCGACGGCACCAGCGCCGTCAGCCGGCCCGCCACCTGGCCGAACGGCCCGTCCGCCGGCTCGTCCGTGAGCAGCCGGTGGAACAGCTCCGCCATCCCCTCGTCCCCCTTGTCGTAGGCGGCGCCCACCGCCACCAGCGCCCCGAAGCCGTGCACGAGCTGCCGCTCCAGATCACCCCGCGGGATGCGCCGTCCGTCCAGCCACAGCAGGGCCGTCGACTCGGCCAGCGAGACCCAGGACCGCACCACGAGCTCCAGCCGCGCGGACGGCTGGGCGGTGCCCAGGTGCGCCAGGATCTGCTCGTACGCCGCCTGCCGCACAGATTCGGCCAGTGCGCCGGTCGCCGGGGAGCCGGCGGGACCACCCCGCATCAGTGCGGTGAAGCCGGGGCCGTGCTCGTCGACGAAGTCGAAGAAGCGCCCCGTCATCCGTAGCAGCCGCGCACCCAGCGGTCCTTGGCAGGGCTCCGCGAACCGCTCGGCGAGATCGTCCGCGGCACGCTGCAACGCCGCCTCGTACAGGCTCAGTTTGCCCGGGAAGTAGTGGTACACCAGCGGGCGCGAGATGCCCGCGGCGGCCGCTATCTCGTCGATGGAGACGTCCTCGGGCGAACGGCGGCAGAACAGGTCGAGGGCCACCCCGATCAACTGCCGCCGGCGTTCCTCGACTCCCATCCTGCGTCGCACCCCGGTCGTCATACGAACACCTTACCGAGCATATTCGGCCGATCGGTCCCGGCCATCGGGTCCGATGGCGTACCGGTACTCAACCCAGCGGCGCGACCGGCGTCCCGTCCGCCAGCCGCCCCCTCAACTCCGGGCGCGCGCCCCTGGCGGCGGGCAGCGCGAGCAGGGGCCCGCTGCCGCTGCCGCGCACCGGGCCCGAGGCGGTGACGGAGGCCAGCTCGCGGCTGCCCGCGGCCAGTACGTACCAGCCGCCCGACGGCGAGCGCCACAGCACCCCGGCGAGCAGCCGCGGTCGTGCGGCCCCGCAGGCCGGCGAGTCCTGCGCCTGCGCCACCGGGGTGCCCGCCGCCCGGCCCGGTGCCCAGAACCGCGCCTGCACGCGGCTGCCCGCCCCCCGCCAGGTCTCCGCCCTGGTGCACAGCCAGGCGGCGGTGCCTGCCGCCTCCGGCAGCGGCTGCCCGGCGTACCGCCAGGAGTTCACGGACCGTACGCCCCGCGCGCGCAGTGCGCTGAGCGAGCAGCCCGCGTGCGCCCAGTCCGCCAGCGCGGCGGGACCCGTCGCCTCGTGCGGTGCGCCGGGGCGTCCCGCGGTCAGGTGTGCGGGGGCGAGCTCGCCGAGGTCGGCGAGCAGCCGGGTGGCACCGGCCGTGCGCACCTGAAGGGCCCCCCAGGACCGGCAGGCGACACTGCCGTCGGGCCCGGGCACCGGTTCCGTGACACCGTCGCCCGAGCGGCGCAGCGCGGCCGCTTCGAGGGCCGGCCGCAGCAGGTCGCGCACGGCGGCCCCGCGCACCCACGGCGCCGTCAGATAGCGGACGTTGCCGTCCACCCGGTCGACCACCAGCGCCGCCGCCTCCGCGCCGCGCGCCCCGTCCACCCGGGCCAACTCCAGCACGGCGCCGTCCCCACCCCCGGCGGGCTCGGCGTACCGGGCGATCCGCAGCCCGTCGTGCAGCAGCACCACACGGGAGGCGTTCACCACGCCCGCGTAGAGCAGTTGGGCCGGGCCGGGCGGGGCACCGGCGGGGGTGCCGGGCGTGGCCGACACCCGCACCCGGGGCCCGGGCCGCGCCCACACCGCGAGCGCCCGGCGCAGCAGCCTCCGGTCGCCGGTGAGGGCCCCGCGCGCGGGCCACGCCGAGTAGTCGGTCCGCAGGGACGCCCGCCAGGCCCCCGGGGCCGCCCGGGTCAGCAGAGCGGGGTCCAGGGCGGCCCGGGCGGCGGGGTTCGCCGCGTACGGGGGAGCGGCCGCGCCGTCCGGGCCCGGGCCCCGCCCCGGGGGCCCGAGCAGGGCGCAGCAGACCAGTGCGGCGGCGGTCGCGACCAGCACCGCCTTGAGGTGCTGCCTGCGCCGGGGCAGGTCCGTGGGCCGCGCGCGCAGGGTGCAGGGGTCGAAGGCGGGGGAGCGCAGCAGTGCGGCGGCCGGCTCGTCGGGGCCGGGCAGCTCGGCCGCCGCGGCGAGGGCGCCCTGCGGGTCCCCGACCCCGGCGGCGGCCAGGACGGCGCCCGCCTCCTGCTCCGTCAGGCGTTCCAGGGCGCGCAGGACACAGACGGCGCGGGCCGCTGCCGGGGCTCGGGAGAGCCGTTCGTCGAGGGCGAGTTCGGCACCCTCGCCACGGCGCGGGGCCAGGCGCAGCCCCCAGAGCAGCGGCAGCAGCGGTACCCAGGCCGGACGCGGCGCGAACCCGCGCCCGGGACCGGTGCGCAGCGCGGCGCGCACCAGCCGGAGCCGGACGCCGGCGTAGCCCGCGTGGTCCGCGGCGCCGCCGCAGGGCTCCTGCCCGGCAGCCGGGCCGCAGACCTCCTGCCCGGCAGCCGGGCGCTGGGCAGGCAGCGGCGGCAGGTCGTCCGGGGCGGGGGTGCGGGGCAGGGCCTGCTGGACGAGCGCATGGGCGGCGCGGGTTCTGCGGACGTCCCCGAGCGCCGGAGGCAGCAGCAGGTAGGCCAGCCGGGCCAGCCGCGGGTAGTGCTCCATGAGCGCGTGGTCGGCCTGCTCCGCGTCGGGGCGGGGGGCGGCGTCCGGTGGGTGCACGTCCAGCAGAACGAGCCGGGGCCCCCGTTGGTCACCCGGGCCGCGGCCGAGACCGGGGCGCGGCCGTCCTACGCGGTGCGCCAGCCGCTGAACTCCACCAGTCCCCGCGCCCCGTTCCCGCCGTTCGCCGCGGTCATGAAGATGCCCGCGTCCTGGGCCGCTCCAGCGCCCGGCGGTGTGACGGTGGCGAGGGTGCGCCAGGTGGCGCCCCCGTCCGCGGAGCAGGCGCCGGTGCAGGAGGCGCCGGTGCGGGTGAGGCGCAGCACGACCGGGGCCACGACGCCGGTGAGGCGGCGGTAGGCGTCCAGGGTGCCGTCGCCGGTGGAGTCGTAGGAGAGGACGACGCCGCCTGCGGGGGTGACGGCGAGGTTGAGGAAGCCGGCCGAGCCGGCGGTCGCCAGGGAGTTGCGGACGATGATGCCGGCCCGTGCCCAGGGGCCCGTGGCCGCCTGGGAGTCCACCGCGAGCACCAGCGAGACGCCGTCCGCCAGGACGCCTTCGCGGTAGAGCGCGCCGAACTCGCCGGTGCCCTTCCACAGGTCGGCGCCCGCTCCCTCGATCGCGTACCGTTCGCCGAGCTGCCCGAACACCGCGGCGTTGGTGCTCACCGTGCGCCACCCGGTGCCGAGCGGCCCCGCCTCGTGGAGCGTGCCCCGGTGGGTGTCGGTCACCCGGTCCGCGCCCTCGGGCCCGTAGGTGACCGCGAGCGTGTACGGCAGCGGCCGCAGCGGGCGGTCGAGCGGCGCGGCGGGTGCGGCGGCGCGCCAGGAGAGCGTGCCGCTGCCCGCGGGCGGCACGCCGTGCAGCGAGGTGCCGGACTCCGGCACGGCGTCGACGCCGTCCAGCGCGAAGTCGACCTGCCCGGTGGCCCGCAGCCCGTTGACGTTGGTGAACAGGGCCGTCAGGCGCCCGCGCCCGCCCGGCGGCAGCGCCGGCGGCTCGGCGGTCAGCGTGAGGGTGCCCTGGTGGGGGGCGGCGGCGAGGACGTCGTGGACCCGGCGGGCCGTGCGGTACGGGTCGGCGACCGGCCGCAGCGGGTAGTCCTTGCGCTCCCGGGTCCAGGGCTCCTCGAACGCGAACCAGTCCACGGCCGCGGGGGCGCGGTCCTGTGCGAGCGCGTCCTCCAGCTCGTCCAGCCACCTGCGCCAGCGCGGCAGGTAGAAGTCGGCGACCAGGCCGTGCCAGGTGCGGTTGGCGTAGTCGTGCAGCACGCCCGGGTCGGAGGTGGCACGGCCGCCCCAGACGGTGAGCAGCACCCTCGCGGTGCGTTCGAACTCGGCGCGCTCCGCGTCGTTCGTCCCGAGCCGCCGTGCGTCGCGCAGCCACGGGCCGAGCAGGAACGCCCGGTGGCTGCCCGCCACGTCGTCCACGAGCCGCATCAGCGTCAGCCAGAGCGAGCCGAGCGTCCGGAAGGCGGTCCGGTCACCGCGGTCGTAGGCGGCCTTCAGCAGCGGCAGGTACTGGCGGCCGCGGTGTTCGAGCGCCTGGCGGGCCACGTCGGCCAGGTCGTGGCCGTAGGCGGCGCTGTGGCGCAGCGGCTCGCCGACCGCCAGCAGACCGCTGAGCGCCGCGTCGAACCTGCCCGGGTCGTAGGTGAGGGCGCTCGGCGCGTACACGGAGGCCCGCGTGGCCGCGAGGTCGGGGCGGGCGGCGAACAGCGAGTCGTGCGGGTCGCTGCGCTGCACGGCCCGCTGCTGGTAGGCGGTGTCGTACAGCGCCCGCCAGGCGGCGCGTGCGCCCTCGTCGCGCGCCCCGTAACGGAAGTCGGCGTACCCGGCGAACCAGGCGGCGCGCGCCTCCTCGTCCGGTCCGGTGTCCGTCCAGGCCAGCTCGGAGAAGAGTTCGAAGGCCGCAGGGTCGCGGTCGGTGGCCTCCGGGAGGTAGGCCGTACCGGCGAGCGCGCTGTCCGGCTTGTCGCGCCAGGCGAAGTACTTCCGCGCCCAGATGTGCGTCCGGGCGCCGAGGGTGGTGCGCCCGCCGAAGTTGGGGATGGTGCCGAACGCGTACGGCGTGCCGCCCCAGTCCTTCTCGCGGTCGGTGACGCCGGTGTAGCGGTCCGAGACGCCGTCCACGATCAGCATCCGCTCCCTGTCGACGGCGTCGAGCAGCGCGGGCAGCGGATTCGCCTCCCAGCCGAGGATCACCCAGGTCGCGTCCGGGTGCGCGGCCCGCAGCGCGCGCTCGACCCCGCGCGCCGCGTCGGGCACGGGCACGTCCCCTGCGGTGCCGCCCTCGTGCAGCAGGTCCATCTTGAAGTGCCGGGCCGGGCCGAACACGTCCTGCTGGTGCCGGTAGAAGGCGGCGGCGACCCGGGCGAAGGCGTCGGTGCGCGGGTCGAGCCAGTCGGGCCGGTCGAAGCCGTGCCAGGTGCCCTGCGGGACGACGTGCGCGTCGCCGCCGTTGCGCTCGACGAAGCCGCCGGGCACGTGCCCGTAGTAGCCGGGCAGTACCGGGGCCATGCCCAGCTCCCGCAGCCGGTCCGCGATCCGGCGCCCCAGCAGGGCCCGCGCCGCGAGCAGTTCGGCGGACAGCGGGCCGCCGTATCCGGACAGGTTCTGCAGCAGCCACCACGGCTGGTGCGACGGCGCGGGCAGCCAGGCGCGGGCCTCCGCGTCGCGGTAGCCGAAGTCCAGCAGGGTGCGGTGGTAGACGGCCTCGGTGCCCGCGACGACCATGACCTCGTTGCAGCCGTGCAGCGCCAGGACGTCGATCATGCGCTCCCAGTACGGCCAGTCGGCGCCCGGGGCGGTGTAGCCGTCGTTGGTGTCGTTGAGCACGAAGCGGTGCGGCAGGGAGGTGGTGCGCTCCAGCGGCCGGGCGGGCGCGGGCAGCAGGGCGGGCAGGTCGAGTTGGCTGCCGTTCCAGGTCAGGTGCGCCCCGCAGACGTACTTCAGGTACCAGTGCACGCCGGTGAGCTGGACGGCCGCGCTGGTGCCCTCGACCCTGACGCGGCCCCGGGTGCCGGTGACGCGGAAGCGCTCGGTGCCGTGTGCCGCCGGGACGGCGCGCAACTGGAACTGGTCGGCGTGCGCGGGCAGCAGGCGGTGCAGGGCGTCGGAGGCGGGCGCGGTGGCGAAGGGGGCCGGGGTGCCGCCGGGGGCGGCGGGCGCCCCGGTGGCCGCCGCACTCGGCAGGGGGACGAGCGCGGCGCCGGTGCCGAGCGCGCCGGCGGCCGACAGCAGCGCACGCCGCGACGGCAGCGGCGCGTCCGGCGCCGGCGGTGCGCCGGGCGGCACCGGAGGGACCGAGGCGGCCCGTGCGTCCGGCGGCAGCGGCGAACCCGAGCAAGCGGCCATGAGTGAGCCCCCACTGTGATGATCCGGTGACAGCATGTGATGCTGAGCGCACCGTAATGACCGGGCCGGGCGGTGGCAACGGGGCCTTGGGGGGCGGGGGTCCCCTTTCGCCACAAGGGATGTGCGGTGCGACACGCGGGCGCCGCGCCGGAGCCCGACGCGCCGTGACTGTCACCCCGACAGCCCCCGGCGGGCCCCGGCAGCCCCCGCCGCCCGGGCAGGCCGGTGCACCGCGGCGCCCGTGCCGCCCGAGTCCCCGTCAGGGGGCCGTCCCTCCCGTGTCCCCCGCAGGGGCCATGCCGTCCGTGTCCCTCGGGCGTTCCCGGGTCCGGTCAGCGCTCCCGGTCCAGATAGGCGAGCACCGCGAGCACGCGCCGGTTGTCGTCGTCCGACACCTCGAGGCCCAGCTTGGCGAAGATGTTCGAGGTGTGCTTCGCGATCGCCCGCTCCGTGACGACGAGCTGCGCGGCGATCGCCGTTTTGGACCGGCCCTCGGCCATCAGCTCCAGCACCTCCAGCTCGCGCGGTGTCAGCGCGGCGAGCGGCCGCTCCACGGAGCGCCGGGCCAGTAGCTGCGAGATCACCTGGGGGTCCATCGCCGTGCCGCCCGCGGCCACCCGGTGGACGGCGTCGACGAACTGCTCGGCGTCGAGGACCCGGTCCTTCAGCAGATAGCCGACACCGCCGTCGCCGTCCGCCAGCAGCTCGCGCGCGTACAACTGCTCCACGTGCTGCGAGAGGACGAGCACCGGCATGCCCGGGCGGTCCCGGCGGGCGGCGAGGGCGCACTGCAGGCCCTCGTCGGTGTGCGACGGCGGCAGCCGGACGTCGACCACGGCCACGTCCGGCCGCAGCTCGGCCAGGGCCCGGCCGAGTTCGGGGCCGCTCTCGACCGCCGCGGCCACCTCGAAGCCGTACGCGCGGAGCATGCGCACCAGGCCGTCGCGCAGCAGGAAGAGGTCTTCGGCTATGACGACGCGCAAGGGATCTCCATGGTGACCACGGTGGGGCCGCCCGCAGGGCTGCTGACGGCGAGGACGCCGTCGAATGTACCGAGCCTGCGCTCCACCCCGGCCAGCCCTGAGCCGGCGCCGACGACCGCGCCGCCGGTGCCGTCGTCGGCGACCGCGATCCGCAGGGCGCCGCCCGCGTGGTGCACGTCCACCCGTATCCGCTCCGCCCGAGCGTGCTTGACGGCGTTGGTGAGCACCTCGCTGACGGCGAAGTACGCCGCTGCCTCCACCGGTTCCGCGAGGCGGCCGGGCAGTTCCACGTCCACGTCGACCGGGAGCGGCAGCCGCAGGGCCAGCGCGCGCACCGCGTCCCCGAGGCCGCGCTCGGCGAGCACCGGCGGATGGATGCCGCGCACCAGGTCGCGCAGTTCGGTCAGCGCCTGCGCGGACGACCTGCGGGCCTGTCCCAGCAACTCCCGGGCCTTCACCGGGTCCTCGTCGATCATCGCCTCGGCCACGCCCAGGTCCATGCCCATGGCGACCAGCCGGGCCTGCGCGCCGTCGTGCAGGTCGCGTTCGATGCGGCGCAGTTCCGCGGCGGAGGTGTCGACGGCGTCGTGGCGGGTGGCGGTGAGCCGGTCGACGCGCCGGGCGAGCGCGGCCGCCCGGCCGCGGTCCAGCAGCACCCGGCCGAGCCGGAAGTGCCCGTCCACCAGCAGCGGGCCGGCGAACAGCGCGACCAGCAGCCACACGCAGCCGAGCAGTCCGGCGAGGAAGGCCGTGAACCAGCCGGTGACCGGGACGAACGCGTACCACCAGCCCCCGGCGGCGGACACGACTGGCTGCCAGAGCCCGAGCGCCAGCAGGATCCCGAAGCCGCCCTCCGCCACCAGGCCGGGGGCGAGGACCGCGAGCAGCGCCCCGCCCGTCATGTCGGCCAGCAGCCACGCCAGGTCGCGCCAGGTCGCGGGGGAGCGCAGCAGCAGCAGGCAGCGCCGCACCCGGCCCGCGACACCGGGCGGCACCCCGTCGGGAAGGGGCTCGTACGGCGCCTCGACGCGTATCCCGGCCCAGGCGGCCGCCAGCCGCCGCCGCCGATCGGCGTGCAGCCGCACCAGGCGCAGCACGGCCGGTGTGGTGAGCAGGCCCACGCCGCCGACCGGGATCATCACGAGGGAGAGGACCACGAGCACGGACAACATGAGCGAGCCGGCGAGCGAGGACAGCGCCAGCACGAGTCCGCGTACCGCGGCGAGGCCGGCGTCCCCGGCCCGTACCGCGAGCCCCGCCCGCCGCCCGTCGCGGCCCGCGCCGCGCGGGGTGTTCCGCCGGGCCGCGAAGGCGGCGGCTGCCGTGGTACCGGCGCCCGGACCGCTCCGCCCGGCGCCCCGGCCCGGGCCCGGGCTGCTTGGTGTGTCCATGGCCCCAGTGTTGCCGAGGCCCACGCGGCGGTCACTGGGTTCCGGCCCCCCGCCCGGGGTGTATCCGGCACCACCCCCGGCCCGGCCGCCCGCGGCGCGCCACCGGGCCCGCGGCCGGCACGGTCAGCGGGCCCCCGGCGGCACGTACTTGTAGCCCACCCGCCGCACCGTCTGGATCACCCGGCGGTGCTCGGCGCCCAGCTTGCGGCGCAGACGGGCGATGTGGACGTCGACCGTGCGCCCGTCGCCGACGTGGCCGTAGCCCCAGACGGTGGTGACCAACTGGTCGCGGGTGTGCACCCGGTGCGGGTGCGCCACCAGATGGGCGAGGAGCTCGAACTCCAGGTAGGTGAGGTCAAGGGCGCGGCCTTCGACGTCGGCGGTGCGCCGCACGGGGTCGATGCGCACGAGCGCGTCGCCCGCGCCGCCGGTGCCGGTGTCGCCCGCGGGCTCGCCCGCGGCGGGTACGGCGGTGGTCGGGCCGGGCAGTGCGGGGTGCTGGTCGGCGGGCACGAGCACCAGGTAGCCGACCATGGGGGGCCGGCCGGGCAGGGCCGGCAGGGTGTGCGGCGGGGCGGGCAGCCAGGTGGCGCCCGGGGGCAGGAAGTCGGTGACGTCCACGACCTCGTCCCTGTCGACGGCTCGAAGCCGGTGACGTGCGGAGTTGGACGTGGCAGGAGCGGCGGGAGAGGACGGGACGGCGCTGGAGAAGGTGCGGGTGTGTGCCATGGAGGTCAGCTCTTTCGCGCGAGAGGTCGTCGAAGGACATACGTCGTGCGCGCTGGCCGAAGGCCGGGGGTGAACGGCTTTAGAGGGCCCGCGCGTTCCACGCGCGGCAACACACCCGGTCGAAGTCGTGGTCCTGACGGGACGGCCAGAAGGGCTCCAGGTCGTCGCGACCCGCCGTGGTGTCCCGGAAGCCTGTCATGCGCCCATTGAATCAGATGACGTCCGGGAGCATCAGGGAGCCCGCCCAAGGTCTCACACCTCGATACGGCGTCTCGTCACCCACTGATACGCACCCCTTGAGGCAAGGCGTCGCCCGAACCTCTGTGTTCGAACGGCGGGGAACTGTACAACTCCCCTTGTGGCCAGCGGCTTTTGTCAGTGCTCGGCAGTAGAATTGGGGGAGTGTTCGAGGGGTTCCGATCGAATGGCGGAGCCCTTGATGGCGACAGGAGGATGTCTGTGCCCGCTGCCGCAGCCACGTCCGTGCCCACCCTCTTCGACCTGCCGTACACACCGCTGAGGAAGAAGCCGCTGCCCGCGGGCCGCCCCCGCGAGTGGTACATCACCCACAACCGGCGCCTGAAGGCGATGCGCCTGGCCATCGCGCTGCTCGACTCCGGCGTCCACGTGCCCGGCCAGGCCCACAACACCCGTATCCGCACCATCGCCGCCCGGATCGGCGTCCACCCGCCGTCGGACACCACCTGCCACATGGTGCGTGCGCTGATGCGCTACAGCCGCTGACCGGAGCACCCCGAAGGCCGGGTGCCGCTCGTGCCCGCGAGCGGCACCCGGCCTTCACCGCTACCCGCCTCCGCCACGGGGTCGGCACGCGAAGTTCACCGGTACGCTCCCGGAGCGACGCCCCGGCGCCACCGCGCGCCCCGTGCGCGCGGGTAATTCTGCGGGCGCCCGTGTACGGCGCCCCGGGCAGGGGCGCCGCGACCCCCCACCTCCAGGAGACCCGGATGACCCGTACGGCCCGGACGAGCGAGCAGACCCCCGAGGCGTCCAGGACCCCCCGCCCCCGCACCTACCGCCGCGCCCTGCGCCTCGCCGGTCCGCTGGCCGCGGGCGCGCTGGTGCTCGGCGGCACGTCCACCCCGGGCGCCGCCGCGGCGAGCGGCCGCACGAGCGCCTGCACGGACGGCGCGGGCGCACGGCTGTGTGCGGCGGGCGACCTCGTCGACGCCACGCTCGGCGAACTGCACCCCACCCAGTCGACGTTGGGCTTCGACCAGATCTACTACAAGCTCGACCGTTACGGCAGCGACAAGGACGAGCAGAACGGCGACGTCAACAAGCGCTTCGACGACTACTGCGAGACGAACGGCCAGGACAAGGCCGACAAGGTGCCGTCCGGGGCGACCCTGGCCGACCCGGCCAGCTTCACCTGCGAGGTGCCGGTCGGGCAGGAGAGCGACGACACCCTCGCCGCGATGAAGACCGTCGTCATAGGCCCCGGCGGCGCGCTGTACCTCACCGACGGCCACCACTCGCTGACGTCGTTCCTCGAAACGCCCGACGGCGGACCCGGCATGCACATCCGGCTGAAGGTGGCCGCGAACCTCAGCTCCCTCACCCAGGACCAGTTCTGGGCCGCCATGCAGGACCACGACTGGGTCTGGCTGCGCGACGAGAACGACAACCCCATCACGCCCGCCCAGCTCCCGCAGCACCTGGGCCTGGCCGGCTTCCACGACGACCGGTACCGCAGCCTCGTGTACTTCACCCGCGACATCGGCTACACCGCCCCCGACGACGCCGCCGAGTTCCTGGAGTTCCTGTGGGGTAGCTGGCTGCGCGGCCAGGTGGACCTCGACGACTACGACCTCACCGACCGGGCGTCGTACCTCGACGCGGTGCGGGACGCCTCCGAGGCGATGACCGACACGGACGAGGACACCGTCATCGCCGACGGCCGCACCGCCGAGGACCTCGGCAGGCTCGACGACTGGAACGGCGGCGAGGACGCGGACGACGGCGAGTTCGACAAGCTGGGCAAGCCGCTGTCCGACGACGAGCCCGGCAAGCTGGCCTACGCACTGGACTACCGCAGCCGCCTGTAGCACGGCCCCGCGCCGCGCCCGGTGCTGCATGTCCTCGGGCGGGCACCGGCACACGGGCAGCGGCGGCACGGGGGCGGCGGTATGGACGCGGCGGACGGGAACGGGCGGCGGATCACCCTGGGCGGGGTGTCCGAGACCCTGCTGTGGAACCTCTCCCGGCGGGCGTTCGAGGCCCGTTCGCCGCGTACGGTCCTCGACGACCCCAAGGCGGTGGAACCGGTCGGGCGGGTCGGCGACCTCGGCCACCCCTTCGCGGCGACCTTCGGCCCGCCCGACCCGCTGCTCACCCAGGCCCAGGCACTGCGCGTGCGCACCTTCGACGCCGCGGTGCGCGACTTCCTCGCAAAGGCGCCCGCAAGGCACCGCGGTCGACCTCGCCGAGGGGCTGGAGACCCAGTTCTGGCGGGCGGACAACGGACGGGCGCGCCGGCTGGGCGTGGAGCTGCCCGAGGTCGCCGACCTGCGCACGGCACTGCTGCAGGACGAGCAGCGGCGCACCACCCTCGCGCAGCCCGCGCTCGACCTGACCTGGCAGGACGCCGTCGGCCCCGGCAAGAACGTACTCATCACGGCCCAGGGGCTGCTGATGTGCCTGGAGCCCGCGGAGGCGCACCGGTTGATCGCCGGCTGCGCCGAGCGCTTCCCCGGCGGGGCGCTGGTCTTCGAGGCGGTCCCGAAATGGTGCAGCGCCCGCACCCTGAGCGGCGCGATGCGTACCGCAGGGCTGCACCACACCCCCGACGCCCTGGGGCCTGGACGCCGGCGGGCTGCGCGGGATCCGCGCCGCCCACCCGGGCATCGCCGAGGTGCGCGCACCGCGCCCGCCGCGCGGCCGCGGCTTCTACCGCGGCGTGCTGTCACCCGTCCCCTCGGGCGGCTGTCCGCGGTGCGCAACATCCGGCCCACGCTGACCGCTCTCGCCCGCTTCGCCGGGCGGTGTTAACTCCCGACAGTTCCGGCGTGAACGTAACGCAAGTCATGTGAGTACCGAGCGCCCTCACCGCCCCGCACGGTCCTGCGAGGCGGTGGACACGCACGTGGCACGTGGTGTCCCCTCCTCACGTATTGCATGTGAAAAACACGCCCTCTATGGTCATCCCCATCAAGGCTGCCTGCGGTACATCTCGCAGGCGGGTGTACCAGCCAGTTCCCCGGGCGACCGCGCCCCGCCCCACCGGCGCCCCGGGAAAGAGCCGTACTCCGCCGAGGAGAGAGCCATGAACGAGCCGAAGACCCCCGCCGCCGGAGGTGGCACACCCGCCCAGGCAGGCCCGTACCGGGGGCCGTCGACCGCCGCCCCGCTGCGCGGAGTCGAGCGCGTCGGCATTCCGCGCCCCCTGCTGTGGGGATTCGTCGCCGTCTTCGTCTACATGGTCGGCGACGGCGTCGAGATCAGCTACCTCACCGACTACCTGCAACGCCCGGACGGCGGCGGCCTCGCCGACGACCAGGCATCCTTCGCCACCGTGACCGCCTACGGCATCGCGGTGATGATCGCCTCCTGGTTCTCGGGCACCCTGTCCGCGATCTGGGGGCCGCGGCGCGTGATGTGGCTGGGCGCGGGATGGTGGGTCGTCTTCGAGGCGGTCTTCCTCTTCCTCGCCGTCCCCAGCCACAGCCTGGCCTTCATCGCCACCGTCTACGGCGTGCGGGGCTTCGCCTACCCGCTGTTCGCCTTCGCGTTCCTGGTGTGGGCCCAGACGGTCAGCCCGGAGCGGATGCGCGGTTCGGTGGCGGGCTGGTTCTGGTTCGCCTTCACCGGCGGCCTGCCCACCCTCGGCGCCGGTATCGCCGCCCTCGCCATCGGTCCGCTCGGCATGAGCCTGTACGCCACCCTGGTGCTCTCCCTCGTCCTGGTGGCGGTGGGCGGCGCCATCGGGTCGTTCGCGGTCCGCGAGCCCCAGGGACTGCGGCCCATCGCCGACCCCGGGATGGCCCGCCCGCGCAGCTACCGCAGGCTCGCCGAGGGCGTGGACATCCTCTGGCGCGACAAGCGCACCCTGGCCGGAGCCGTGGTGCGCATCGTCAACACGGCACCCGAGTTCGGCTTCTTCGCCATGCTGCCGTTCACCTTCGGCACCGCGCACCACCACGACGGCTTCCTCACCGCCGCCCAGATCTCCACGCTCACGGCGATCATGTACGGCGCGAACATCGCGGCCAACCTCGCCTTCGGCGTGTTCGGCGACCGCTTCGGCTGGCGCCGCACCGTCACCGTCTTCGGCTGCGTCGGCTGCGCCGTCGCCACCCCGCTGTGGTACTTCGCCTCGCTGGCCAGCGAGAGCTTCGCCGTCACGGTCGTCCTCGGCTGTGTCTACTGCGTCCTGCTCGCCGGCTTCGTCCCGCTGTCCGCCCTGATGCCGTCCATGGTGCGCCACAAGGACAAGGGGGCCGCGCTCGCGGTCCTCAACTTCGGTGCGGGCGGTGCGGCGTTCGTCGGACCCGCGCTGGTCACCGTCTTCCACCCGGTCATCGGCGGTGGCGGGGTGACCGTCGTCTTCAGCGTGCTGTACCTGGCCGTGGCGGTGGTGTCGACGCGGCTGAAGGACGCCAGCGACCCGGGGGAGCGGCGGCGGGCCGCGGCACCGGGCGCGGCGGTCTCCGGGAGCGCCGCCTGACACCGGCACCGCGCCCGGCCGGCGCGGACACCCCCGGGCGACGGCCGGACCGGCCCCTGGTGGACCATGGGCGGCACCCGCCCCCGCACACGATCAGGACCACGCATGGCGAACGGCGACCCCGGCTTCGACCTCGATGCCTACCTCCACCGCATCGGCGTCACCGGCCGCCCCGCTGCGGATGTGACGTCCCTTCGGGAGGTGCATCGGGCCCACCTCACGGCGATCCCCTTCGAGAACATCGACCCCGTGCTCGGCAGGGTGCCCTCGCTGGCCGAGGCCGACCTGCTGGCCAAGCTCGTCCACTCGGGCCGCGGCGGCTACTGCTACGAGCACAACACCCTGCTCGGCGCCGCGTTGGGGGCGCTCGGCTTCGGCGTGCGGCGCCTGACCGCGCGCGTGGTCGTCGGCGCCGAACGCCACGAGACGCGGCCGCGCACCCACATGGCGCTCCTCGTCGACGTGCCGGGCGACCGGCGACGCCACCTGGCGGATGTCGGCTTCGGTGCGCCGGGCGCCCTCGTCGAACCCCTCCCGTTCGTCGCGGACGCCGTGCGGACGGCAGCCGGCCGCAGCCACCGCCTGACCCGCACCCGGGGCACGGGCCCCTTGGACCTGTGGGCCCTCGACGCCCGCGGCGCGGCCGGCTGGGAGACCCAGTACGTCTTCACGGAGGAGCCCTTCGAGAGGTCCGACATCGAGGTCGTCAACTGGCACATCGCCACCCACCCCAGGTCGCCCTTCCGCAGCCGCCTGCGCATCTGCCGCACGGGCCCCGACGGGTCGGTGGCCGTCCTGAACGGTACGACCCTCACCCGCACGCCCCCCGGGGCGTCCGGCACGGTGCGGGAGGTCCTGGGGCGGGACGAGTTGCACCGGGTCCTGCACGAGGAGTTCGGCATCACCGCACCGGAGGACCTCACCGCCGCCGTCCGGCCCGCGGAGCCCGCCGGCTGAGGGGCGGGCCCGGGCGGGGGCCGGCCGCCGCACCCCCGCCGGGCGCGACCTCACCCGGTGGAAGCGTGCGGCCACGGCGTGGGCGTCCGCCGGGGCACCGGGCTGCCGGACTGCCGTGCTGCCGGACTGCCGGACTGCCGGACTGCCGGACTGCCGTGCTGCCGTGCTGCCGGACTGCCGTGCTGCCGGACTGCCGTGCTGCCGGACTGCCGGACCGCCGGACTGCCGGACCGCCGGACCGCTCGTGTCCGTCCGGCCGCCGTCGACCTCAACTGATGCCGCGGAGGTTGGCCGCGACGATCCTCGACCGGTCCTCGTCGGACACGGTGGAGCCGGCCCGCAAGGCGAGGTCCTGGCGCAGCCGGCCGCCGAGCACGGCCCGCGCGCCCGCCAGCACCGGATCGTCCGCCACCCGGCTCACCAGGATGTCCGGGTTCCAGCGCGTGCTGCTGCGGACGGCGGTACGGGTCAGCTCGGCGAGCCGGGTACCGCCGGCCCGGCCCACCGGGCCGCCCAGGACCACCGCCTCCGGGTCGATCACGCCCAGCACCGGGATGACGCCCTGCGCCAGCCGCGGCGCGAACGCCTCCACCACCCGGGCGGGCAGCGCAGCGCCGCGCAGGGCCTCCTCGAAGGTGTGCTCGCCGCAGCCCGCCGCGCGCCCGATCCTGTCCAGTGCCGGCGCGCCGAGCAGCCCTTCGAGGTCGGTCGCGGCGGCGCCGGGGCCGAGGGAACCGGGATCGAGGGCACCGCCGGGCACCGGGAGGTTGCCGAGCCCGCCGGCGCCGCCGGACGCGCCGCGCAGCACCGTCCCCGCGACGTCCACCGCGAGGCCGATGCCGTAGCCCACCCAGAGCAGCGCGAACGTCGCGTCGGGTCCGACGGCCCCCGTGCCCCGCTCCGCGACCGCGGCGAGGTTCACGTCGCTGTCGACCTGGACCGCGCAGCCCAGCGCCCCCTCCAACTGCTGCCGGATGCTCCTGCGCGACCAGCCGGGCAGCGCCGCCACCGGACTCGGCTCCCCCGAGCGGGGGCCCGCACCGCTCGGCACCCCGACGCAGACGTGCCGGACGCCCGCGACGTCGACGCCCGCCGAGGAGCAGGCGCCCAGCACCGCGCCCGCCGCGTTCCGGGCGGCACTGCGCCGTCCGGCCGTCCCCGACGCCTCCTCCGTGACCACCGGGTACGAGGTGCCGCGCAGGTCGACCAGGGTGGAGCGCACCCCGTCCTGGTCCATGTCGACGGCCACCCCGTAGGCCAGGTCGTTGCGGACGTCGTAGAGGACGGCGCTCGGCCCGCGGCCCGCCGACGCCTCGCCGACCGCCTCGATCAGGCCCTTCTCCTCAAGTCTGGAGATCATCTGCGCCGCGGTCGGCCTGGAGAGGCCGGAGAGTTCGCCGAGGGCGTTGCGGCTCAGCGGGCCGTGGTCGAGCAGCAGCCGCAGCGCCCTCGCCGCGTTCTGGTCCCCGAGCCACGACGGGGTTCCCCTGACAGCCATGGTGCCCTTCCCTGCTCGGCCGGTGCGTTCCGGGAACGTACCAGAAAGATTCTTTACTGAAGTGGGACGGGTGGCGTGATGTGTCCGTCGCCCGGCGGCTGGGTGGTTCTGGGTGGGCGCCAGGGGGCTTGGAGATGTGGGGTGGAGGAGGGGTGGCCGCCGGGCTGGGGGTCTGGTGTGCATGACGGGGTCGCCTGTACTATCTGGAAAGAAACTTACCAGTAATACTTCGTCATGCCAGTAACACTTCCCCGTGACACTTCGTCATGGCCGCGACGGCGGGAGACAAGCAGACAATGACGGACACCCAGCCCACCCCGGGCGCGCCCAAGGCCCCGCTGCGCGTCGGGATACTCGGCAGCGGTGGCATCGCCACGGCGTCGTACGGAGTACTGCCGAACATCCACCACCTCTCGTCCCGGGTCGCGGTCACCGCGATCGCGGACGTGGCCCACGAGCAGGCCCGCGCGGTCGCCGACCGGTTCGGCATCCCGGCCGCGTACTCCTGCCTCGACGACATGCTGGAGAAGTCCGAGCTCGACGCCGTCGTCAACCTCACGCCCATCCCGGTGCACGCCGCCACCTCGCGGCGCATCCTGGACAGCGGCAAGCACCTGGCCAGCGAGAAGCCGCTGGCCACCACCATGGCGGAGGCCGACGCCCTGATCGAGCTGGCCGGCGAGCGCGGTCTGACGATCGTGTGCGCACCGCCCGACCTGCTCCACGAGCCCTACGAGCGCGCGGCACGCCTGGTCCGGGAGGGCGCGGTCGGCAAGGTCGCCTTCGCCCGCGTGCGCAGCTCGCACGCCGGACCCGGCGGCGGCCCGAACGGCTGGCCCTCGGACCCGACCTGGTTCTACCAGCAGGGTTCGGGCCCGCTGCTGGACATGGGCGTCTACGGCATCCACGAGATCACCGGCCTCCTCGGCCCCGCCAAGCGCGTGGCGGCCTTCGCCGGGATCACCGAGCCGACCCGGGTGGTGCGCGGCGGGCCCTTCCGCGGCCTGGAGATGCCGGTGACCGCCGAGGACAACTGCCTCTTCATGCTGGACTTCGGCGAGTCGACCTTCGCCGTCGTGGACGGCACCTTCAACGTGCTGGCGGCGAAGAGCCCCAAGGTGGAGGTCTTCGGCCGCCGCGGCGTGCTGAACCTCTTCAGGCCCGGCGGGCCCGACCTGGAGCTGTACCGGACCGACATCGCCGACGGCGTCGACGGCTGGGTGCAGCCCACCGCGCCGCTCGCCAGGAACACCCGCAGCGACACCTACGGCCGTGCACTGCTGGTCGGCCATCTCGCGGACGTCGTCCTGGACGGGGCCCCGCCCGTCCTCACCGCCGAGCACGCCAGGCACGCCCTGGAGATAATGATCGGCGTCGCGACGTCGGCACGTGAGCAGCGCTTCGTCGAGCTGACGACGACGTTCTGACGCGACACGCGCGGACACCCCCGCCACAGTCGTCGCCGACCTGGCCACCCGCGGTGACGGGCCCGTGCGGTCGCCGCCCGCGGCAGCGTGGCGGTCGGGCCGGCCGCACCGGCCGGCCGGGTGGCGCCGCCCTCCAGGAGTGCCGCTCGAAGTGCCGCGGGCTGCCGCCCACCGTTGTTGCGGACGGCCGTCCGGTGGGCGGCGAACCGGCCCGACCCGCCCCGCCCATGGCCGGATCAAGCCCCTCTGACGCCACAACCCCGCATCCCCCGGTTTCGATCCCGGGATCCCGGCCACCAGACCACGAGGACGTATCAGCGGTACCGGACACACGGTCCGGTGCCCACTCGACCGTGGACGGAGTGACCATCATGGACTGGCGGCAGTACGCCGCATGCCGGGACGAGGACACCGAGTTCTTCTTTCCGATCGGTACCCGGGGCTCCGCACTGCAGCAGGCCCAGGAGGCGAAGGCGGTGTGCGGGAGGTGCCCGGTCGCCGAGGCGTGCCTGCGCTTCGCGCTGGAGTCGGGCCAGCGGTACGGCATCTGGGGCGGCCTCGACGAGGTCGAGCGCGACCGGCTGGCCCGCCGCAACCGCCGCCGACAGCGCACCGGCTCCTGAGGCGCGGGCTCCTGGGGGTGAGGACTCCTGGGGCACGGCTCTTTCGGGCGCGGGCTCCTGGGGGTGCGGCTCTTTGAGGCGCGGGCTCCTGAGGGCGCGAGCCCTTGCGGCACCTGCTCCCGCGGCGCAGGTGCTGGGGCAGCGGCGCCCGGGGCACCGGTCCACCCGCGCCGGCGGCCGGAGCCGGTGAGCCGCCCCCTGCGTGCCGGCGCGGACCATCTCAGCCCGGTGGGCTGCCGGCGGGCCCGCGGTGGGCCCTCACCCGGGAGTCGTCTGAGTGTCGTCGTACGGGATGGCCCGGTTCGGCGCGGTACCGTGCCCGGGTAAGCCCGGGTAAAGGGAATGAAACGCCCATCCTGACCGAGGTGCGCCATGCCGCCGTCCTCCTTCCTGTACGTGCTCAGACGGCTGCTGAGATCCGCACGGGGCGGCAGCCGCCATGTGCGGGCCGCGGCGTGGGCCACCGGTTTCACGGCCCTGTTCCTGCTGGCGGGGTCCTGGGCGATCGTGCCCGTGGAGGAGGGCGCGCCACGCGCCACTCTCACCACCTTCCCCCGCGCGCTGTGGTGGTCGATCGAGACCGCCACCACCGTCGGATACGGCGACTTCTTCCCCGTCACGGCGGGCGGCCGGGTGATCGCCGCGCTGATGATGCTGGTCGGCATCGCCGCGTTCAGCATCGTCACGGCGGCCATCGCTACCTGGTTCGTGGACCGCGCCGCCGGCGACATGCGCAGGATGGCCGCCGAGGCGGACCGCCTCGAACACGGGGCGGAGTCGAAGGCGGTCCACGAACTCCACTCCCTGCACGACCGGTTCGACCACGTGGAGGAACTGCTCAGGGCGCCCGGTCCCACCGGGCGCACACGGTAGGGACCGCGATGCGACGCCGGGCAGGTACGGCCCCGCATCCGCCGGGCCGCGCCCGGCACCGTCTTCCGCCGCCCCCACAGGGAGAACCTGTCCCCAGGAGGATCGCCGTATGAGTCTCACCGTCTTCGACGGCCTGCCGACCCATGTCCTGCTCGTCCACTTCGTCGTCGTCCTCGTACCGCTCACCGCGCTCGCGCTGGTGGTGTGCGCGGTGTGGCCGCAGGGCGCCAGGCGGCTCGGGCTCGTCCTGCCGCTGCTCGCCCTGGTGACCCTGGCGTTCGTGCCGTTCACCACCAACGCCGGTGAGTGGCTGCGGGACCGCATCGGCCACACCCCGCCGGTGAACAGGCACGCCGACCTCGGCGACGGGCTGCTGCCGTGGGTGGTGTCGGTGCTGGCGGTGTCGGCGGCGGTGTGGTGGGTGACCCGCAGGGAGACGGTGGCGGAGACACGCCGCACGACCGCGGCGGAGGGCGGCCCGGAGCGGCGGCTCCCCGCCCACCTGTGGCCCTCGCTCCCCCTGCGCCCGCGCGTCCTGCGCGTACTCGTCGCCGTTCTCGCCTTCGCCGCGGCGGCCGGCTCGGTGGCCCAGGTCTACCGGGTCGGCGACTCGGGCGCGGAGGCGGCCTGGCAGGGAGTGGTGTCGGGCTCCGGCGGGACGGGCGGCGCGGGTGATGCGGGTGACGCGCGTGGTGCCGGTGGCGCGGCCGGGGACGGGCGAACGGGCCCGGGTGCGGTGTCCGGGCGCGGGGCCCCGCACGACGGGTGAGGGCCGCCACCCGTGCTCGGATGGCGGCCCTCACCGCGGGCGCGACGCCACTGCGCGCCCGACGTCACCTCCTGGAACCGGCCCGCGGCCCGCTTCCCGGGCTCCGCACAGCCGGCCGGCTCCCGCGGATCACACGTCGAAGTACAGCTCGAACTCGTGCGGGTGCGGACGCAACTGCAGGGGCGCGATCTCGTTGGTGCGCTTGTAGTCGATCCACGTCTCGATGAGGTCCGGCGTGAAGACGTCGCCCTGGAGCAGGAACTCGTGGTCGGCCTCGAGCGAGTCGAGGACGGCGGGCAGCGAGGTGGGGACCTGGGGGACCGCGGCGTGCTCCTCGGGGGCCAGCTCGTAGAGGTCCTTGTCGACCGGCTCGGCGGGCTCGACCTTGTTCTTGATGCCGTCGATACCGGCCAGCACCAGCGCGGCGAACGCCAGGTACGGGTTGCCGGAGGAGTCCGGGGCGCGGAACTCCAGGCGCTTGGCCTTGGGGTTGGCACCGGTGATCGGGATGCGGATCGCGGCGGAGCGGTTGCGCTGCGAGTACACCAGGTTGACCGGGGCCTCGAAGCCGGGGACCAGGCGGTGGTAGGAGTTCACCGTCGGGTTGGTGAAGGCCAGCAGCGACGGAGCGTGCTTGAGGATGCCGCCGATGTAGTAGCGCGCGGTGTCCGAGAGGCCCGCGTAGCCCTGCTCGTCGTAGAAGAGGGGCTCGCCGGCCAGCCACAGCGACTGGTGGACGTGCATGCCGGAGCCGTTGTCGCCGAAGATCGGCTTGGGCATGAAGGTCGCGGTCTTGCCGTTGCGCCAGGCGACGTTCTTCACGATGTACTTGAAGAGCTGGAGGTCGTCGGCGGCGTGCAGCAGCGTGTTGAACCGGTAGTTGATCTCGGCCTGGCCCGCGGTGCCGACCTCGTGGTGCTGGCGCTCGACGTTCAGGCCGGCCCTGTTCAGCTCCAGGCTGATCTCGGCGCGCAGGTCGGCGAAGTGGTCGACCGGCGGGACGGGGAAGTAGCCGCCCTTGTAGCGGACCTTGTAGCCGCGGTTGTCCTCCAGCGCGCCGGTGTTCCAGGCGCCCGCCTCGGAGTCGATGTGGTAGAAGGCCTCGTTCTCCCGGGTGGCGAAGCGGGCGCTGTCGAAGATGTAGAACTCGGCCTCGGGACCGAAGTAGGCGGTGTCGGCGATCCCGGTGGAGGCGAGGTAGGTCTCGGCCTTCTTGGCGACGTTCCGCGGGTCACGGCTGTACTGCTCGCCGGTGATCGGGTCGTGGATGAAGAAGTTGATGTTCAGCGTCTTGTCGGCGCGGAAGGGGTCGACACGCGCCGTGCTGAGGTCGGCGCGCAGGGCCATGTCGGACTCGTGAATGGCCTGGAAGCCGCGGATCGACGATCCGTCGAAGGCAAGCTCCTCCGCGGGGTCGAACACCTCCGCCGGCACGGTGAAGTGCTGCATCACACCGGGCAGGTCGCAGAAGCGGACGTCGACGAACTTGACCTCCTCGTCCGCGATGAACTTCTTGGCCTCGTCGGCGTTCTGGAACATCCAGCTCCTCCTATCCCGGCCCGGGAAGCGGGGCGGGGGTTGTCGCTCCTTCGTGCGGCCAGTGCGGTGGCACACGCTGGACCTGACCATAAGGACAGGGCATTTCTCAAGCGTGACCCATTTGTTTCGCGGAAGTTAACCACCCCGGATGCTCCTTCCCGGCCTGCGGCCGGTTTGCACCCTGGCGCCCGGGCGTTTCCGCGGCGGCAGTACCGTGGTCGGGTGGACAACAGGCGAGCAGTGGGATCGTGGCTCTCGGGACCCCGTGCGGCCGCCGAGGGCATGGGCGTCGAGTTCGGGTACCGGGGCAGGCGGCTCGGGCTGCCCGAGCACGGGCCCGGCTCGATCGCACCGCTCGGCCGGCGAGTGGGCGCGCTCGCCGTCGACTGGGCCCTGTGCATGCTGATCGCATACGGCCTGTTCGCACACGGTGACCGCCAGGCGCTGAGCAACTGGACCCTGGCCGTCTTCTTCGTGCTCAGCCTGCTCACCGTGGGTACGGTCGGCAGCACCCCCGGCAAGCGCGTCCTCGGGCTGCGGGTCGTCGCCGAGGGCGGCGGCCGGCTCGGTGTCCTCCGCGTGCTGCTGCGCAGCGTACTGCTCTGCCTCGCGGTCCCGGCCCTGATCTGGGACCGCGACTCCCGCGGCCTGCACGACCGGCTGGCGCGTGCGGTCCAGGTACGGATCTGAGGCGGCGCCCCGGTAGGGGTACGCACCGAGCCCGCGCCCTGCGGCTACGGCTACGGCTACGGGCTGAGGCCGGTTGCGCACTGAGGCCGCGCCCGGTACGGGTACGGATCCGAGCCCGCGCCCGGTACGGATCTGAGCCCGTGCGAGGACGGGTGCGCATCCGGGTGCACGGCGGCTGCGGACCCGGACTGGGCGGCGGCACACACGGGGCCCGGCGATTGCAGAGGGGGCGCCCGGAACTCTTCGTTCCGGGCGCCCCCTCATTCGTCATTCGTCGCGGCGCTCCAGCCCCGCCCCGGCGCGGCCGCGGTGCCTCAGCGCAGTCGCGGGCCGCCGCGCGGCATCCTCATGCCTTTCGGCATGGGCCCCTTCGGCAACGGCATGTTGCTCATCAGGTCGCCCAGGGCGCGCAGCCGGTCGTTGGTCGCCGTGACCTGGGGGCCGGTGAGCACACGGGGGTACTTCAGCAGGGTGGTGCGGATCTTCTTGAGCGGCACCTGGCCCTCGCCGTTGCCGACGATGACGTCGTGCACGGGAACGTCCACCACGACCCGGGACATCTTCCGCTTCTCGGCGGCCAGCAGGCTCTTGACGCGGTTCGGGTTGCCCTCGGCGACCAGTACGATGCCCGCTCTGCCGACGGTGCGGTGGACCACGTCCTGGTTGCGGTTCATGGCCACCGCGGGGGTGGTCGTCCAGCCGCGGCCGACGTTGTCGAGCACGGCCGCCGCGGCGCCGGGCTGTCCCTCCATCTGGCCGAACGCGGCGCGCTCCGCACGCCGTCCGAACACCCATGCCGTCGCCAGCAGGCCGAACAGCAGGCCGACGACGCCCAGGTAGATGGGGTGGCCGATCAAGAAGCCGATCGCGAGGAAGACACCGAGGGTGACGATTCCGACAGCCGCGAGCACAAGGCCGATCTTCGGATCGGCCTTGCTGGTCATCTTGTAGGTCAGGGCGATCTGCTTGAGCCGCCCGGGATTCGCAGCCTCCGCTGCCGGTTCCTTCCTCGCCATGCGTGAAGTCTACGTGCCCCCGTGGGCCGCGATGACGGGCGGTGGGAGGAGCGGAGGGACCGTCACGAGGTGCGGACGGCGGCCCGCACCGGGTTCGCGGGCGTCTCGTGGAGTTCGCCGAGTTTGTCCAGCACGCGCTCGGCCTCGATGCGGTCCTTGGCGCGGCGGCGGTCCTCCAGCACGGAGTTCCATGCGTTGCGGCGGGCGGTGCGCTGGCCGGGGGCCATCAGCAGCGACTCCAGGGCGCGCAGCGCGGCGGTGACGGACGGGAGGGCGGTACTGCGGGCGGGCGCTGCCTGCATGGCGGGTGTTCCCCCTGTGGACGTGGAGAGCGCGGCGATGGCTCGGAAGGTGCGGTGGGTGCGTGGTGCGCGCGCCGGTGCGTACGCGGTTGCACGCGGTTGTACACGGCGTACGTACACGGTCACGGTTCGGTGTTACCAGCGCGTGACCAGCCGGTCAAACGGCCGTGAAAGCCGGACGGAAGCCGCGGAATCCGGGCCCGGGGCCCCGGCGGCGCCGCTACCTGCGGTGATCGCCGGGGCCTGGGTCATCGGCCCGATACCGGTCGGTAATTCCTTGTGCGGAGATTCACATTCGGGCGCCGAGTGCCGGTCCCCGTCTCAGACCGCCTGCGGGGCCGCGTGCCGCCCGAGCGCACCGGCGACCGCGGAGGTGCCTGCGTCCCGGCGCTCTACGGCCATCCGGTACAGCCGGCCCGCGCGGTAGGAGGAGCGGACCAGGGGCCCCGAGAGCACACCGGAGAAGCCGATCTCCTCGGCCTCCTCCTTCAGCTCCACGAACTCCTCCGGCTTGACCCAGCGCTCCACCGGGTGGTGGCGCACCGACGGGCGCAGGTACTGCGTGATGGTGATCAGCTCGCAACCGGCCTCGTGCAGTTGGTGCAGCGCCTCGCTGATCTCCGCGCGCTCCTCGCCCATGCCCAGGATGAGGTTGGACTTGGTGACCAGGCCGGCCGCACGGGCCTCGGTGATCACCTTCAGCGAGCGCTCGTAGCGGAAGCCGGGGCGGATGCGCTTGAAGATCCTGGGCACGGTCTCCACGTTGTGGGCCAGCACCTCGGGGCGGGACGAGAAGACCTCGGCCAACTGGCCGGGTTCCGCGTTGAAGTCCGGGATCAGCAGCTCGACCTTGGTGCGGCCGGCCTCGCGTCCGGCCGTCATGCCGTGGATCTGCCGCACCGTCTCCGCGTACAGCCAGGCGCCGCCGTCCTCCAGGTCGTCACGGGCGACGCCGGTGATGGTGGCGTAGTTCAGGTCCATGGTGACCACGGACTCGCCGACGCGGCGGGGCTCGTCGCGGTCCAGGGCCTTGGGCCGGCCGGTGTCGATCTGGCAGAAGTCGCAGCGCCGGGTGCACTGGTCGCCGCCGATGAGGAAGGTGGCCTCGCGGTCCTCCCAGCACTCGTAGATGTTGGGGCAGCCGGCCTCCTGGCAGACCGTGTGCAGTCCCTCGCGCTTCACCAGGCTCTGCATCTGCCGGTACTCGGGACCCATTTTCGCCCGGGTCTTGATCCAGTCGGGCTTGCGCTCGATGGGGGTCTGGCTGTTGCGGACCTCCAGGCGCAGCAATCGCCGGCCGTCAGGCCCTGGCGCTGACTGCCCTTCCGGTGCGACTGCGGACACGTCGGCTCCCTGCTACTTGGGTTTTTCGGTGGTTCTTGGGCCGGTCGGACCGGGATGCGTCTTCGATTCCTCGGCGCATCCCAGCGTACGCCCGGCAAGTGCACGGCTCATCCCCCGGCCCAACCTCCGGCCGGCGGGGTGCATTCCCGTGGGACGCGCGCCCCCGGAGCACGGCCTCGTGGTCCGGGACGGCCCGGATGCACGCCGGGGTGGGCGCAACGCCGGCGACGAGCCCTGGGCGCTCGCGGCCCGTGGCACCCGCCGGCGTGCGGTAAAGGGGGTAAAGGGTTCGAGCGGGGCGTGCGCCGGGGGCCCAGGGGAGATGCGCGCCAGGGGGGCGTGGCAGGCGTGCGCCGGGTGGCTCCGAGGGGCTTCGAGGGGCTTCGAGGGGCTCCGAGCGGGCGTGCGCCGGCCCGGCGCTCCCTCGGCGGACTCCGGCGGCGGTACCGGTCACCGGCGTCCGCGGCGGCCCGGGGAGCCGTGCAGGCTTAGGGGCTGAGGAGGCCGAGGAGACCCAAGGCACTACGGAGGCCGAGGGGCCCAGGAGGCTCACGGGGCCATGGCGGCCCACGGGGCCACGCGGACTAGGGGGCCACGGCGGTCGCGGTGGCGGCACCGGTCGCGGCGCCCGCACCGGCCGGCGCGCCTCCGTCGGGTCCGGCCTCCCGCGGTTTCGGCTCCGCGTGCTCCAGCACGTCCCGCAGGTGTCTCTCCACGACCGGCAGGACCTCCTCGACGGTGATGTCCCGGCCGAGCTCGTTCGCCAGGGACGTCACCCCGGCGTCCCGGATGCCGCACGGCACGATCCGGTCGAACCAGGTGTTGTCCGGGTTCACGTTCAGGGAGAAGCCGTGCATGGTCACGCCCTTGGCGACCCGGATGCCGATCGCGGCGACCTTGCGGTCCTCGCCGCGCTGGCCGGCGTTCGACGGCGCGTACTCCGGGCCGTTCAGCCGGGCGTCGAACTCGTCGTCCCGCAGGCGCGGGTCGAAGTCGAGCGCGAGCCCGCCGAGCGCCCCCGGCCGCTCGGCCGGGTCCTTCGCGTCGCCCAGCACCCACACGCCGCTGCGGCCCTCCACCCGGGTGGTGTCGAGGCCGAACTCCGCGCACACCCGGATGAGGGCCTCCTCCAGGCGGCGGACGTGCGCGACCACGTCCACCGGCCGCGGCAGCTTCATGATCGGGTAGCCGACCAACTGTCCCGGGCCGTGCCAGGTGATCTTGCCGCCGCGGTCCACGTCGATCACCGGAGTGCCGTCGAGCGGGCGCTCCGCGTCGGCGGTGCGCCGGCCGGCGGTGTAGACGGGCAGGTGTTCCAGCAGCAGACAGGTGTCCGGAACCTCGTCGGCGAAGCGGGCCGCGTGCACCCGCCGCTGCTCGTCCCAGGCCTCCTGATACTCGACGTACCGCGTCGACCGGGTGATTCCGGGGGTCCCGGGGGTCCCGGGGGCCGCGGCGACCCGGTCGGCCGGCGCGGACGGAGCGGCTCCGGCGGGGTCGTTCCCGAAGCCCAGCCGGACGAACCGCAGCTCACTCACGGCAGGTGCCTCCCTAGCTCAGCGGGGCGCCGCCGCGCCGCCCTCCGGCGCCGCACCGTGGCGGGCACGCCCCACCTCACTGTACGGGTCCCGCATCCGCGTCAGTCGTCGGGCCAATCCTCACACGATCGGATGAATGCGGGGCGAAGGTGGCGATGAGGACAGCTCAGGCCGTTACATTCACGCCGTCATGGAGGCCATAAGGGCTGCTCAGACACGCCCGGAAGGCAGGAGACCGCACATCTGATGACGGAACGACCTCCGCAGCGCACCCCCAACCGCCAGCTCGCCGCTCTGATCGCGGAGGCAGGGTTCTCCAACGCAGGCTTGGCGCGCCGAGTCGACCAGCTCGGCATCGAGCACGGCCTCGACCTGCGGTACGACAAGACGTCGGTGACCCGGTGGCTCCGCGGTCAGCAGCCCAGGGGCACCACACCCGCGCTGATCGCCGAGGTCTTCACCAGACGCCTCGGCCGGCGGCTGAGCGCCCAGGACCTCGGCCTGGACGCCGCGGCACCGGTCTACGCCGGTCTGGAGTTCGCCTCGACACCCGAGGAGGCCATCGACATCGTCGGCGGGCTCTGGCGCAAGGACTCCGGCAGCCATGCCGAGCTGCGCAAGATCGCCTTCACCCCCGCCGGCCTGGTCGTACCGAGCCGCGACTGGCTGATCGGCCGTCCCGACGACCGCGTGGGCCGCGGCGAGGACCGCCCGGACCGCACGGCCCGCGGCGAGCCGCCGCGTCCCGGCCGGGACTCCGAGCGGCCACCCGGTCCCGGTGGCCGGGGCGAGGAGCCGGGCCGGCCCGACCGGCCGGGCGCCCGCATCCCCGAACAGGCCCGTGGCCGGGCGGACGCCGCCGACCCGCTCCGCCACGCCCTGCCCGAGCAGCGCAGGCGCAGCGTCGAACGCGGTCCCGGCCAGCGGGTGACCGCCGGCGACATCGCCGCACTGCGCTCGGTGAGCGAGCTGTTCCGCGCGCTCGACAACGCCTACGGCGGCGGGCACGCCCGCCAGGCGCTGGTGCGGTACCTGGAGCACGAGGGCGAGCCGATGCTGCGCGGCGTGTACGGCGAGCAGATCGGGCGCAAGCTGTTCGCGGCCGCGGCCGAGCTGACCCGGCTGGCCGGCTGGACCTCGTACGACATCGCGGCGCACGGCCTGGCGCAGCGCTACTTCGTCCAGGCGCTCCGGCTCTCCCAGGCCGCGGGCGATCGCACCTACGGTGCGTACATCCTCGTCACGATGAGCCGCCAGGCTGTCTACCTGGGCCATGGCCGCGAGGCGGTGCAGTTGGCGCGGGTGGCCCAGCAGGGCGTCGGGTCCTCGGCGCCGGGCACCGTGCAGGCGCTGCTGCACGCGGCGGAGGCGCGCGGGCACGGCGTGCTCGGCGAGGTACGGGCCTGTACGGCCTCGCTGGCCAGGGCCGAGCGCGCGCTCGACGCGGCCCGTTCCGGTGACGAGGCACCGCACTGGGCGCGGTTCTTCGACGAGGCTCAGCTCGCCGACGAGTTCGGCCACTGCCACCGCGACCTCCAGCAGTACCGGGCCGCGGCGCAGCACGCGGAGCGCTCCCTGCAACTGCGTGCCCCCGGCTTCGCCCGCAGCCGGCTCTTCTGCCGGGTGGTCCTCGCCACCGCCCGGCTCGGCCTCGGCGAGCTGGAGCAGGCGTGCCTGCTCGGTGCCGAGGCGGCCCAGCAGGCGGCCGACATGCGCTCGGTGCGTGCGCTCGAATACGTGCGCGACTTCGAGCGGCGGTTGGAGCCCTACCGCGACGCGGCACCGGTGCGTGGCTACCGCGAGCGGGTCGCGGCACTGGGATAAGGCGCCGGGCAGCGGTGGGCGGGGCCTGGTCCACGGGCCCCGCCGCCGGGGCCCGTGGACGCGGCATGCCGGCGCACCCGCACGCGCGCCCACGCGCACGTTCGCCTGCCCGCCCGTTCGTACGGGCGTACGGGTGCGACGGTGCCGTGGCCAGGGGGGCGCGGTGGCCCGGTGCGGCGGGGTCAGGCCGCCGCGGGCAGGCCCTGCGGGGTCCGGCCCGGCAGCGGCCGGAAGTCGGCGAGCAGGGCGCGGGCCGCCCGCCTGCCGGAGCGCAGCGCGCCCTGCACCGTGGAGGTGTCCCGGTGCTCCCCGCACACGTACAGCCCGAACAGCAGCCGCACCGGCCGCTGCATGTCGTGCGGCGGCGGCATCGCGGCCACCGCCTCCGGGTCGTGGTGGACGCCGAGCAGCTCCCAGTGCGCCGTCGACGTGCCGTACAGCGTGGCGAGCTGTCTGCGCACCAGCCGGTCCAGGTCGCTCGGCGGAACCCCGAGCACGGTCGTCGAGATCAGCGCACGGCCCTCCGGCGCCCTCGACGGATCGATCTCGCTGGTCACCGCCGTGTGTGCCACCGGCCCGCGGCGGTCGGCGTCCAGCAGCAGTGCGGGACCCGCGGACGGGGGCTCCACCGCGCCGTGGTGGAGCACCGTCACCGGATGCGACGCGGGCACCCGCAGCCCCGGGAGCAGTGCGGCCGCGGAACGGGCGCCCGTGGCCAGCAGCACGGCACGGCAGCCCAGCTCCCCGTGCTCCGCGGTGACCACCGAGGTGGTGGAGACCCCCGTGACCCGTACGCCGGTGTGCACCGTGCCGGGGGGCAGCGCGGCCGCCAGCCGGCACGGCAGCGCCTCCGCGCCGCCCTCCGTGAGGCAGAGCCTGCCGCGCGCGAAGGCGGCCAGTGCCAGATCGGCGCACCGGCTGGACGTCGTCAGCTCGGGGTCGCACAGCAGCGCCGAGAGCAGCGGCCGCAGCACTCCGTCGACGGTGCGCCCGGGCAGGCCGCGTGCGGTGAGTGCCTGTGCCGCGGGGCGCTCCGGCCGGGCGAGCAGCCGGTGCGCGGGGGTCGAGGCGAGCCGGGCGAGCGCCGCATCCAGCCTGGCCTGCTCCAGCGGACCGCTGAGCTGCCCGGGCCGATGGCCGCGGGGGACGCCTGCCAGGGCGCGCGCGGTGCTGCGTGCGCCCACTGTGCGCCGGGCGCTCAGCGGCTCTCCCATACGATGCAGTCGGCCGTCGCTGTGCACCAGGGCCCCCGGCGCGAAGGGCCGGAGCACCAGCCGGTCGAGCCCCGGGACGCGGCGCAGCTCCTGGGGCGAGACCAGCATCAGCCGGCCCGTTCTGTCCAGCCGGAAACCGTCCACCTTCTGCGTCGACATCCGCCCGCCCGGATGGCCGCGTGCCTCCAGGACGACGGCCTGCACCCCCGCTCTGAGCAACTGGTGGGCAGCGGAGAGCCCCGCGACCGAAGCTCCCACGATGACGACGTCGGCATGGCGCGCAGGCTCAAGCACGTGCCCTCCCCGAGGTGGCGCGGCTGCTGAGGACGGGGGTGCCCCCAACAGGCGTACGGATTACCCGAGTTCGGGTTGAGAGTAGGCGCGAATCAGTCAGGCGGAAGTCGCGCATCAACCGGGCACGGTCGCACGGTGGTCGCATACCGACGGAAACGGTCAAGAGGGTGCCGCCCGCCAAGCAGGTGCGGCCGGGCGCCGGGCGACCCGGGAGCCGGGCGTGCGCCGTCCCCGCCCGCCGCCGTGCGCCTCCCGCGGCCCTTCGCCGCCCGTGCCGCCGCCCGGCCCGCCCCTCGCCGGTCCGGACATCCGAACCCGTCCCCGCGGCCCCGCCCCCGCGGCCCGCCGCCGGGCGGGCTGCCGCCCCTCCGGCTCAGGCCAGCGCCGCGCGCACCATGTCCTCGATGTCGGGGAAGGCGAAGGCGAAACCGGACTGGAGCAGTCTGGTGGGCAGCACGCGCTGGCCGGTGAGCGTGTCGTCGGCCAGTTCGCCGAGGACGAGGCGCAGCGCGGGCGCGGGCACCGGGAGGAGCGTGGGGCGGTGCAGTACCCGGCCCATCGCGGCGGTCACCTCGCGGTTCGTACGGGGCTCGGGGCCCGTCAGATTGACCGGACCCGAGAGTTCCCCGGTGTCGATGAGATGGCGCAGCGCGGCCACCTCGTCGTGCAGCGCGATACAGCTCCAGTACTGCCGCCCGTCGCCGAGACGCCCGCCGAGCCCGGCCCTGAACAGGGGGAACAGCCTCGCCCACGCACCGCCTCCGCGGGCCACGACCAGACCGCTGCGGGCGAACACGGTTCGCACGCCCGCCTCCTGGGCGGCAGCCGCCGCCTCCTCCCACTCCACGCACAGCGACGGCAGGAAGCCGTCTCCCGGCGGGTCGTCCTCGTCCACGGCCCGTTCGCCCGTGTCGCCGTAGAAGCCGACCGCGCTGCCGTTCACGAACACCCCCGGCGGCTCGTCCAGCGAGGCGACGGCCTCCGCGAGCGCGGCCGTGCCCAGCACGCGGCTGTCGCGCACCGCCCTCTTGTGGGCCTCGGTCCAGCGGCGGTCCCCGATGCCCACACCGGCCAGATTGACGACGGCCGTGCAGCCCGTGAGCCCCACCACGTCGACCTCCTGACGCTCCGGGTCCCACCGCACCTCGCCGGGCCCCCGCGGCGCCCTGCGCACCAGTCGCACCACCTCGTACCCGTCCGAGACGAGCGAGCGCACCAGCGCACTGCCGATCAGGCCGGACGCGCCGGCCACCGCGATACGGGTTCCGTCCATGGCCCCAGTCTGCCGCTCCGCCGGGCCACCCGGCGGCCGGGCCGTAGAGTGGCGCACATGACGCACCTGTCCGGCCCCTCCATACGCTTCGCACGGTCACAGGACGAGGCGCTCCTCGGCAGGCTCGACCGCGACACCTGGTCCACGCTGTCCGCCGTCCACCCCCGCGAGGAGCCGCCGTACCGGCCCTTCTTCGACGAGGCCCGCCCGCCCCGGGACCATCTCGTCGCCGAGCTCGACGGCCGGCTCGTGGGCTACCTCCGGCTCGGCTTCCCCACATCCCTGGCCGCCAACGCACACGTCCGGCAGATCAGGGGGCTCGCGGTCGCGGCGGACGCGCGCGGCAGGGGAGTGGGCCGGGCGCTGCTCGACGCGGCGGTGGAGGAGGCGCGCCGCCAGGGCGCGCGGCGTCTGACCCTGCGCGTCCTCGGCCACAACGCACCGGCGCGTGCGCTCTACGAGTCGGCGGGCTTCGTCATCGAGGGCATCCAGCCCGGCGAGTTCTACCTGGACGGCGAGTACGTCGACGACGTGCTGATGGGCCGGAGCCTGTGACCGGCGCGCTCACCGCCCTCCGGCGGCCTGGGCCCGTGCGGCACGCGGCGGTGGCAGGGGCCGGCCGGATGCCGGTGCCACGGTCAGGGGCGACGGCCGGCCCGGGCGCGACCACCGTGCGCCGGGCGGCCGGTGCGGGCGCGGACGGCCGTGTCCGGGCGCGGAGGCCATGTGCGGACGGCCGTGTCCGGGCACGGCGGCCGGGTGGGGGCGGCCGGTGCGGGTGCCGACCGTCATGACCCGAACCGTCATGATCCGAACCGTTCCCACAGCTTCGGGTAGCGCCGGGCGAGTGCCACCTCGTCCTCGAAGTCGACCGGGACGCCCTCCGGCTCCGCGGGCGCGGGCGGCAGGCCCAGATCGGGTGCCACGGTCCCGGTGAGCTGCTCGTACGCCTCGTCCGCCGCGTACCCCAGCTCCTCGCCGTCCCCGTCGACCTCCTCGTCGAAGTCGTCCAGCAGTTCGGCGAGTGCGTCCGGTTCGTGCACGGCGCCCTCGAATGCCTCCCTGCCCTGGCCGATCAGCCAGCACCGGAAGTAGTCGAACGCGTCGTCGCTCGCCCCGCCGAGCAGCAGCCACGCGGCGCCCCACAGATCCCAACTGTAGGCGCGGGTGTAGCGCGCCTCGAAGTGCCTGGCGAAGTCCAGGACGGACTCGGGGTCGTACTGCACCAGGCGGTCGACGAGCAGCTCGGCGTGGTCGTCGGGGTCGCCCCCGGCGGCCTCGCGGGTACTGTCCACGATCTCCCAGAACTCGGTCTCGTCCATCACGGGTCAAGCATCGGCCCTGGGGCTGGGCCATGCACGCGGAGTACCGCAGATGTACCCCGATTCGTCATGTGGCTGTGTCACCCGAGGCACACGACATGGTGCCCGCGCCGTGCGGGCCCGCGCCGAACCGCCGGCGTGCGCGGCTCGTGCGCGGCCGCCCAACCCACCCGCGGACACCAGAAGAGCCGGAAAAGCACGACAGGAGATGTCGGTGTTCGCTGCCAGGCTGCGCCCATGGAGAACACACAGCCGCTCGGCGGCCGTATCGCCCTGGTCGCGGGGGCCACCCGGGGCGCGGGCCGCGCCATGGCCGTCGAACTCGGCCGGGCGGGAGCCACCGTCTACGCCACAGGACGCACCACACGGCAGCGGGTCAGCGAGGTGGGCAGGACCACCGAGACCATCGAGGAGACCGCGGAACTCGTCTGCGCCGCGGCGGCCGAGGCCGGTACGCCGGGCGCGGGCATCGCGGTGCCCGCCGACCATCTGCACCCGGACCAGGTGCGCGCCGTCGTCGACCGCATCGAGCACGAGCAGGGCCGGCTCGACGTCCTCGTCAACGACCTCTGGGGCGGCGAGCACCTCGTCGACTTCGACAGCAAGTTGTGGGAGGCGGACCTCGACAAGGGCCTGCGGATGCTGGAACTCGGCGTCCGTGCGCACATCATCACCAGCCGTCTCGCGCTGCCGCTGCTGGTGCGGCGGCCGGGCGGGCTCGTCGTCGAGATGACGGACGGCACGGCCGAGTCCAACCGCGCCTACCGCGGCACCTTCTTCTACGACCTCGCCAAGACCGCACCCATCCGCATGGCCCTCGCGCTCGGCGCGGAGCTGGCGGGCGTAGGAGGCACCGCCGTCTCGCTCACTCCCGGCTTCCTCCGCTCCGAGCAGATGCTCGACCACTTCGGCGTCACCGAGGAGAACTGGCGGGACGCCATCGCCGAGGAGCCGCACTTCGCCATCTCCGAGTCCCCCGTCTTCGTCGCCCGCGCCCTCGTCGCCCTGGCGGCCGACCCCGACCGGGGACGCTTCAACGGCACCTCGCTCTCCAGCGGGGGGCTCGCCAGGGAGTACGGGTTCACGGACGTCGACGGCTCGCGTCCGGACGCCTGGGCGTACCTGTCTCAGGTGGCGGCGGGCGGTGCCGGCCGGCCGGCCGAGGAGTACCGGTAGGACGGCGGTCGCGGCTCGCGGTACTGCGCGGACGTCCGCTCGGCCGCCTCGGCGAGGCGTGCGCGGAGTGCGGCCGGGCACAGCACCTCCGCCTCCGGGCCGAGCGCCAGCAACTGGCTGTAGGCGACGGCCTCCGACTCCACGGGCAGCGTGGCCGTGACCCGGCCGCGGGCGTCCGGCCCCGTGGCCCCGGCCAGTGCCTCCCGGGCGGCCACCGGGTCGACGGCGCCCGGTAGCTGCCGGGCGCCCTCCGGCGTGAGCCGCACCACCACCGTCGTCCGCAGGAGGGCGCGGGCGAACCGCTCGGCCTGCTCCTCCCAGAACGCCGGCAGGTCGAACGCCTCGTCCCGTACGAAGTGGTCACCGGTGGGCGCCACGGAGCAGAAGCGGTCGATGCGGTAGACGCGAAAGGAACCGCGGGCGCCGCGGGCCGCGCAGGCACCCGCGCTACCCGGCGTATCCGCGCTGCCCGGCGCACTCGCGCTACCCGGCGTACCCGGGACAGCGGACGCGTCGTCCGGGGCAGGGGTGGTGCCCGGGACACGGAAGGCGCCCGGAAGGCGGGACGCGGCGGGAACACCGCACACGCCGGCCGACGCCCAGGGTGACGCACCGCCGGTGCCACCGGCGGTACCACCGGCCGGGGCGGTGCGGTGCGCGGACGCGGTGCCGGGTCCGGGGACCGTACCGGGGCCCGCATCGCAGACGGGCTCCGGGAGCGCTCGGGCGCACAGGTACCAGACGCCCGCCTTGAGGACCAGGCCGTAGGGCTCCAGCGTTCTGACGACCTCGTGGTCGCCGGCACCGTCCGCGCGGCGGCGGTAACGGGCGGCGATCCGGCGGTCGCCCCAGACCGCGTCCGCCACGACCGGCAGCAGGTCGGGCGTCCGCGGCTCCCTGAACCAGCCGGGCGCGTCCAGGTGGAAGCGCTGGGCGGCGGTCCGGGAGGCGTCGCGCAGCGAGGGCAGGAGCGCGGCGGACACCTTCAGGCGGGCGGTCGAGGCCGCGTCCTCAAGGCCCATCTCGCGCAGGGCACCGGGCACCCCCGACAGGAAGAGCGCCTCCGCCTCGCCGCGCGCAAGTCCGGTCAGTCGGGTGCGGTAACCGTCCACGAGGCGGTAGCCGCCGGTGCGGCCGCGGTCCGCGTAGACCGGGACGCCCGCCTCGGAGAGTGCCTGGGCGTCCCGGGTGACGGTGCGTTCGGAGACGCCCAGCTCCCGGGCGAGTTCCGCGGCCGTCATGGCGGGCCGGGACTGCAGGAGGAGCACCATTCTGATCAGGCGGGCTGCGCGCATGGGGCCATTCTGCGGTCTGCCGCGGGCCGGTCCAGCGGTGCTCCCGAGGAGGAGGACGCCGGCCGGTGCCGTCCGGCCGACCGGGGGCCGGCGGGAGGCAGCCGTGGTGGCCGGTGGTGCCGGTGCGCGGCGCCGGTGCGCACGGGCCGTCGCCGAGGGTCGCGGCAAGGCGCCGTGCCACCTTCAAACCCATCATTGAATTCTGCTTGAGACTTACCGTGGCCTTTGCGTCGGTACGCTGGGCAGGCCATCCGGAAAGCCTCAAGGACAGGGGGCGATATGAGCGCAGTGCGGCTGCGGCCGGTCGACCTGGCCCGGACGCACGGCCTGTCCACGCAGGCGGTGCGGAACTACGAGGCGGCGGGCATCCTGCCGCCCGCGGAGCGCACGGAGCACGGGTACCGGGTCTACACGCCTACCTGGAGGAGTGGGCCGCCCGGACGCCGTCGGCAGGACCCACCGCACCCGCAGGACCCGCAGGACGCCCTGGACCCGCAGGACGCCCTGGACCCGCATGAAGCCCAAAACCACCTGGCACCGGGGCGCGCATGACGCCCGCCCCGCCCTGCCGGTCCGGGCCACCGGGCCTTCGGGCCTCTGTGCCTTCGCGTGTCCGCGTCTCTACACCTCCGGACCTCTACACCTCCGGACCTCTGCGCCTCCGGGCCTCTGCGCCTTCGCGTCTCCGCGCCTCTGCGTGTCCGGGCCTCCGGGCCCCTGCGCCTTCGCGGCTCGCGGTCCGCGGAAGGCATGGGGTCAGGACGCCGCCGTCCTGCACCGCCCGAGAACGATCGTGCCCACCCACCGGGAAGGCGGGTGGGCACGGAAGGGCAGGCTGCCCGGCCAGGCGGCTGCCCGGCCCGGCCAGGCCGGGCCCGCGGGGGTCAGACCGCGTAGCGCTCGCGGGCCTCCTTGACGGCCGTGGCGGGTACCTCCCCGCGGCGTGCGAGCTGTGCGAGCGCCGCCACCACCACGGACTCGGCGTCGACGCCGAAGTGGCGCCGGGCCGCCTCCCGGGTGTCGGAGAGGCCGAAGCCGTCCGCGCCCAGGGAGGTGTAGTCCTGCTCGACCCACTGCGCGATCTGGTCGGGCACCTGGCGCATGTAGTCGCTGACGGCCAGTACGGGACCTTCCGCGCCTGCCAGGGCCTGGCGCAGGTACGGCACCTGCTCCTCGCCGCGCAGCACCGCCGCGTCCGCGGCCATGGCGTCCCGGCGCAGCTCGCCCCACGAGGTCGCGGACCACACGTCGGCGGCCACGCCCCACTCCTCGGCCAGCAGCTTCTGCGCCGCGAGCACCCAGTGGATCGCGGTCCCCGACCCCAGCAGTTGGATGCGCGGTGCGTTCTCGGGGACGGCCAGGCCCGCGGACCGGGCGGTGTTGAAGCGGTACAGGCCCTTGACGATGCCCTCGTCCACACCGGCCGGCTTCGCGGGCTGCGGCATCGGCTCGTTGTAGACCGTGAGGTAGTAGAAGACGTCGCGGTCCGCCTCGCTCTCGCCGTCGGACAGCTCGCCGTACATCCGGCGCAGCCCCTCCTTGACGATGGCCGCGATCTCGTAAGCGAACGCCGGGTCGTAGCTGAGCGCCGCGGGGTTGGTCGAGGCGATCAGCGGCGACTGCCCGTCCGCGTGCTGGAGGCCCTCGCCGGTGAGCGTGGTGCGGCCCGCGGTGGCGCCGACCAGGAAACCGCGGCCGAGCTGGTCACCGAGCTGCCACATCTGGTCGGCGGTGCGCTGCCAGCCGAACATCGAGTAGAAGATGTAGAACGGGATCATCGCCTCGGCGTGCGTGGCGTACGAGGTCGCCGCGGCGATGAAGTCGGCCATGGAGCCGGCCTCGGTGATGCCCTCGTTGAGGATCTGGCCGTTCTCGGCCTCGCGGTAGTACATCAGTTGGTCGCGGTCGACCGGCTCGTACGTCTGGCCCTTCGGCGAGTAGATGCCGAGGGAAGGGAAGAGCGACTCCATGCCGAAGGTGCGGGCCTCGTCCGGCACGATCGGCACCCAGCGCCTGCCGGTCTCCTTGTCCCTGACCAGGTCCTTCACCAGGCGTACGAACGCCATGGTGGTGGCCACCGACTGGGAGCCCGAGCCCTTGTCGAAGGCGGCGAACGCCTTCTCGGCCGGCGCGGGCAGCGGCGTGAGGGGCTGCACACGGCGGGCCGGGGCCGGGCCGCCGAGGGCAGCGCGGCGCTCCTTGAGGTAGCGCACCTCGGGGGAGTCGGGGCCCGGGTGGGCGTAGGGCACCTGGCCGTCCACGAAGGCGCTGTCCGGGATCGGCAGGTCGAGCAGCTCGCGCATGGTCTTGAACTCGTCCACCGTCAGCTTCTTCATCTGGTGGTTGGCGTTCTTGGACGCGAAGCCCTCGCCCAGCGTGAAGCCCTTGACGGTCTGCGCGAGGATCACCGTCGGTGCGCCCTTGTGCGCCAGGGCCGCCCGGTAGGCCGCGTACACCTTGCGGGGCTCGTGGCCGCCGCGGGACAGGTGGAAGCACTCCAGGATCTTGTCGTCCGACAGCAGCCTCGCCAGCTCGGCGAGCGCCGGGTCCGCGCCGAAGAAGTCCTGGCGGATGTAGGCGGCGTCGCGGGTCTGGTACGTCTGCACCTGGGCGTCCGGCACCTCGCGCAGCCGGCGGACCAGCGCCCCGGTGGTGTCGAGCCGCAGCAGCTCGTCCCAGGCACTGCCCCACAGGGACTTGACGACGTTCCAGCCGGCGCCGCGGAACTGCGCCTCCAGCTCCTGCACGATCTTGAAGTTGGCGCGCACGGGGCCGTCGAGGCGCTGCAGGTTGCAGTTGATGACGAAGGTCAGGTTGTCCAGGCCCTCGCGGGCGGCGAGCGCGAGCGCGGCCGTCGACTCCGGCTCGTCCATCTCGCCGTCGCCGAGGAACGCCCAGACGTGCGAGCGCGAGGTGTCCTTGATGCCGCGGGCGGTGAGGTAGCGGTTGAAGCGCGCCTGGTAGATCGCGGAGAGCGGGCCGAGGCCCATGGACACGGTCGGGAACTCCCACAGCCACGGCAGTCGGCGCGGGTGCGGGTACGACGGCAGGCCACGGCCGTCCGCCTCGCGGCGGAAGTGGTCCAGGTGCGCCTCGGTCAGGCGGCCGTCCAGGAAGGCGCGGGCGTAGATGCCGGGGGAGGCGTGGCCCTGTATGTAGAGCTGGTCCCCGCTGCCGTCGCCCTCCTTGCCGCGGAAGAAGTGGTTGAAGCCGGTCTCGTAGAGCCAGGCGGCGGAGGCGAAGGTGGCGATGTGGCCGCCGACGCCGTGCTTCGAGCCGCGGGTGACCATCGCCGCGGCGTTCCACCGGTTCCAGGCGGTGATCCGGCTCTCCAACGCCTCGTCGCCGTCCACGGCGGGCTCGTCGGCGGTGGGGATGGTGTTGACGTAGTCGGTCTCCAGAAGCTTCGGGAGCGCGAGACCGGCGCCCTCGGCACGCTCCAGGGTGCGGCGCATCAGATACGCGGCACGGTGCGGACCGGCCGCCTCGGTGACGGCGTCCAGGGACGCCTGCCATTCGGCGGTCTCCTCCGGGTCCCGGTCCGGGAGCTGGTCCAGCTCACTCGGCTGGTGGGGGATCCTCCCGGTGGTGCTCGGCCGGGAGTGGGGGAGGGTCGGGTCGGTCATGTCGCCGCCTTCCGGAGTCGAAGGGGGTCCTCGTCGGTGAGGTTAGGCTTGCCCTTGATCTTTGGCAGGACAGGGCATGAGGCTTTGTTGAAGCCAGGATGACTGTAAGCCCCTGATCGATGATCGATCAAAGGATCCGGTGCAAAACTTGCGGGAATCGGAAAAGTAGGCACAGCGTGCCTCGGCCATGTGCACGCGGTGCCTCTGCTTCCAAGGTCATCCAGCGTGAACGGTCGGTGTACGGAATGCTTACGGGCGGTTGCCCCAGGTATGTGCCGGGGTCGGGCGGAGCCGCGGGGCCGTGCGGCGGGCGGGGACGTCAAGGGCGGGGGGCGCAGCCCAGGACGTGGATCTTGACGAGTTCGCCGATGCGCGGATCGCGGCTGCGGAACGCGTCGACCAGCGCCTCGTGCTCCTCCGCGTACGACTGCTGCACGGTGCCCAGCCAGCGGATCGACAGCGCCGTGAAGACCTCGATGCCCAGCCCCTCCCAGGTGTGCAGCAGGACGCTGTTGCCTGCGGCGCGCACCAGCTCGCGGTGGAACGCGACGGTGTGCCGCACCTGGGCCGTGCCGTCCGCCCTGCGGTCCGCCTCGTAGAGTGCGCTCACGTGCGGTTCGAGCGCAGAGCAGTCGGCGGCCAGCCGTTCGGCGGCCAGCTCCGCCGCGATCTGCTCCAGGCCGGCCCTCACCGGGTAGCTCTCCTCCAGGTCGGCGGCGGTCAGGTTCCGCACCCGCACGCCCTTGTTGGGCGCCGACTCGATCAGCCGCAGTGACTCCAGCTCGCGCAGTGCCTCGCGGACCGGTGTCTGGCTGACCTCCAGCTCGGTCGCGATCCGCCGCTCCACGATCCGCTCGCCGGGCTGCCAGCGGCCGCTCACGATCCCTTCCACGATGTGCTCGCGGATCTGCTCGCGCAGCGAGTGGACGACCGGCGCGGTCATGAGAGCTCCTTCGGGCGACCCAGGGGTTACCTGAAGACAATACGGCCGCGCCCCCGTCCGGGGTTGCGGACGGGGGCGCGGGGGCCTGCCACCCCCCTGGACAGCGGGGGAGCAGGGGGGACGAGCCCTTGCGGGCGGCGTCAGGGGGTCACAGACCGAGCTCGACCTCGAACTCGCCGGCCTCCAGGATCGCCTTGACGGCCGTCAGGTAGCGGGCGGCGTCGGCGCCGTCCACCAGCCTGTGGTCGTAGGAGAGCACCAGGTAGGTCATGTCGCGCACACCGATGACGGTGCCCTCCGCGGTCTCGATGACAGCCGGCCGCTTGACCGTCGCACCGATGCCGAGGATGGCGACCTGGTTCGGCGGCACGATGATCGTGTCGAACAGGGCGCCGCGCGAGCCGGTGTTGGAGATGGTGAACGTCGCGCCCGCCAGGTCGTCCGGAGTGATCTTGCTGGAGCGCACGGCCCCGGCGAGCTCCGCGGTCTTCTTGGCGATGCCGGCGATGTTCAGGTCGCCCGCGTTCTTGATGACCGGCGTCATCAGCCCGCGCTCGGAGTCCACGGCGATGCCGATGTTCTCCGCGTCGAAGTACGTGACGGTGCCCTCTGCCTCGTTGATCCTGGCGTTGATGACCGGGTGGGCCTTCAGCGCCTGGGCGGCCGCCTTCACGTAGAACGGCATCGGGGACAGCTTCACGCCCTCGCGGGCGGCGAAGGACTCCTTGGCCCGCTCGCGCAGCCGCATCAGCCTGGTGACGTCCACCTCGACGACCGAGGAGAGCTGGGCCTGGCCGTGCAGGGCCTTCATCATGTTGTCGCCGATGACCTTGCGCATGCGGGTCATCTTGACGGTCTGGCCGCGCAGCGGCGACGGCTCCAGGGACGGCGCCTTCGACGGTGCGGCGGCGGCCGGGGCGGCCTGCGGTGCCGGTGCCTGGGCGGCCGCCTTGCGGGCCTCGGCGGCGGCGAGGACGTCCTGCTTGCGGATCCGGCCACCGACGCCGGTGCCCTTGACGCTGGACAGGTCGACCCCGTTCTCCGCGGCGAGCTTGCGGACCAGCGGCGTCACGTACGCGCCCTCGTCACCGGAGACCGCGGCCTGGCTGGGCGCGGCAGCGGCGGGGGCGGGCGCCGCTGCGGGAGCGGGCGCCGCGTGCGCGGCAGCGGCGGGCGCGGGCTGCGGAGCCGGCGGCGCGGGCTGGGCGGCCCGGGCCTGGGGGGCCTGCGGCGCGGGCGGGGCCCCGGGGGCGGGCGCCGGCGGGGCCTGCGGTGCCGGGGCCTGCGGTGCCGGTGCGGCCGGTGCTGCCGGGGCCTCGGCGGCGGGGGCCGGCGCCGGCTCGGCGGCGGGCGCGGGCGCCTGCGGTGCGGGCGCGGCGGCGGGCGCGGAGCCCGGGGCACCGATCACCGCGAGCTTGGCACCCACCTCGGCGGTCTCGTCCTCACCGACGGTGATCTCCAGCAGCACACCGGAGGTGGGCGACGGGATCTCGGTGTCGACCTTGTCGGTGGACACCTCCAGCAGCGGCTCGTCGGCCTCGACCGACTCGCCGACCTCCTTGAGCCAGCGGGTGACGGTGCCCTCGGTGACGCTCTCGCCCAGTGCGGGCAGCACCACGTCGGTGCCCTCGGCGGACCCCGCACCGGCAGCGGCTTCGGCGGTGGGCGCCGGAGCGGGCTGTGCGGTCTCGGTCGAAGGAGCCGCGGCGGCGGGCTCAGGAGCCGGGGCCGGCTCGGGCTGGGGCGCGGGGGCCTCGGCGGGCGCGGGCGCGGCCTCGGCGGCCGGCGCGGCGGGCGCCTCCGGCGCACCGGAGCCGTCGTCGATGACCGCCAGTTCGGCGCCGACCTCGACGGTCTCGTCCTCGGCGACCTTGATCGCGGACAGTACACCGGAGGTGGGCGACGGGATCTCGGTGTCGACCTTGTCGGTGGACACCTCGAGCAGCGGCTCGTCGGCCTCCACGCGCTCGCCCTCGGCCTTCAGCCAGCGGGTGACAGTGCCCTCGGTGACGCTCTCCCCGAGCGCCGGAAGGGTTACGGAAACCGCCATGGTTTCAGTTGCTCCTTACGAAAAGTGCGGAAGTCTGGGGGCGTGGCGCCCGGGGGAACCGGTGGTACGCCGGCTCGCGCAGCAAGACCCGCCCGGCAGGGAGCCGGGCGGGCGAGGAGGTCCGGCCGGATGCGTCGGCCGGACTAGTCATGGGAGTGCAGCGGCTTGCCCGCCAGCGCCAGGTGGGCCTCGCCGAGTGCCTCGCTCTGCGTCGGGTGCGCGTGGATCAGTTGGGCCACCTCGGAGGGCAGGGCCTCCCAGTTGTAGATGAGCTGGGCCTCGCCGACCTGCTCGCCGATCCGGTCGCCGACCATGTGGAGGCCGACCACGGCGCCGTCCTTGACCTGCACCAGCTTGATCTCGCCCGCGGTCTTCAGGATCTTGCTGCGGCCGTTGCCCGCGAGGTTGTACTTGAGCGTGACGACCTTGTCCGCGCCGTACACCTCCTTGGCACGCTCCTCGGTGATGCCCACCGAGGCGACCTCCGGCTGGCAGTACGTGACGCGCGGCACACCGTCGTAGTCGATCGGCACGGTCTTCAGACCCGCGAGCCGCTCCGCGACCAGGATGCCCTCGGCGAAGCCGACGTGGGCGAGCTGGAGGGTGGGGACCAGGTCGCCCACGGCGGAGACGGTCGGGACGTTCGTCTGCATGTACTCGTCGACGAGGACGAAGCCGCGGTCCATCGCGACGCCCGCCTCCTCGTACCCGAGGCCCTGGGAGACCGGGCCGCGGCCGATGGCGACCAGCAGCACCTCGGCCTCGAAGGTCTTGCCGTCGGCCAGCGTGACCCGCACGCCGTCCTGCGTGTACTCCGCCTTCTCGAAGAAGGTGCCCAGGTTGAACTTGATGCCGCGCTTGCGGAACGCGCGCTCCAGCAGCTTGGAGCTGTTCTCGTCCTCCACGGGGACGAGGTGCTTGAGGCCCTCGACGATGGTGACGTCGGTGCCGAACGACTTCCACGCCGAGGCGAACTCCACGCCGATGACGCCGCCGCCCAGGATGACCGCGGACTTCGGGACGCGGTCCAGGGTGAGCGCGTGGTCGGAGGAGATGATGCGCTCGCCGTCGATGTCCAGGCCCGGCAGCGACTTCGGCACGGAACCGGTCGCCAGCAGGACGTGACGGCCCTGGATGCGGCGGCCTGCCACGTCGACCGAGGTCGGCGAGGACAGCCGGCCCTCGCCCTCGACGTAGGTGACCTTGCGGGAGGCGATCAGACCCTGCAAGCCCTTGTAGAGCCCGGAGACCACCTCGTCCTTGTACTTGTGGACCCCCGCCATGTCGATGCCCTCGAAGGCGGCCTTGACCCCGAACTGCTCGGACTCCCGTGCCTGGTCCGCGAGCTCGCCGGCGTGCAGCAGGGCCTTGGTGGGGATGCAGCCGCGGTGCAGGCAGGTGCCGCCGACCTTGCCCTTCTCGATCAGGGCGACGTCCAGACCCAGCTGAGCCCCGCGCAGCGCCGCGGCGTATCCGCCGCTGCCACCGCCGAGGATCACTAGGTCGAAAACGGTGCTGGCGTCGTTCGCCACGTCACGTCCTCCATGCATGTGTGCCGTGCGACGGGTCCCGCCTGTGCGGGACGGCCGCCCGTTCGGCTGGTGTTCGGCCGCTCGTTCTCCGGCCCTGTGGTGGGGGCCCTGTCCTGCCGGGAACCCATCTTTGCACCTCTTGACGGGTGGCGGGACGCGGGGCCGGTGACTGAGACGAGCGATACGCCCTCACCAAGGATTACGCCCGCGTGGCAGCGTACGGGGGCCCCTGGGATTGCGCCGGGGGCGAAAGCGGGGAGGCGGGGCCGATCGGAACCGCCTGTCACCGCGTGGTCACGGTGCGCCCGGCAGGGGCGCGGAACCGCGCGCCCTGCCGCGCCCTGCCGTGGCGGCAGGCCCGCCACCGTCCGGAGGGCGGAGCCCACCGGCCCGGCCCGGAGGGCGGGGCCGGTGGGCAGGGCCTCACCGGCCGGAGGACCGCCGGGGTCGCGCCCTGGGTGGTGCCTCCCGGGCCGGTGGGGCAGCGGAGGTCGGCGGGTGCTGGGCCGTGCGCGCGGCCCGCCCCGCGGTGGACCGCCCCCCTCAGAGGACCTCGCCGGCGGCGGCGCGCTCGGCGAGCCTGACCAGGGTGCGCACCGCGGTGCCCGTGCCGCCCTTGGGCGTGTAGCCGAAGGGCCCCTGCTCGTTGAAGGCGGGCCCCGCGATGTCGAGGTGCGCCCAGGTGATGTCCTCGCCGACGAACTCCCGCAGGAAGAGTCCGGCGACCAGGCCGCCGCCCATCCGCTCGCCCATGTTGGCGATGTCGGCGGTCGGCGAGTCCATGGCCTTGAGCAGGTGCTCGGGCAGCGGCATCGGCCAGGCCGGCTCGCCGGTCTCCTCGGCGGTCTCGTGCAGCGCGGTGCGGAACGCGTCGTCGTTGGCCATGATGCCGAAGGTGCGGCTGCCCAGCGCGAGCATCATGGCACCGGTCAGCGTGGCCACGTCGACGATCGCGTCCGGCTTGTCCTCGGACGCCTTGGCGATCGCGTCGGCCAGCACCAGCCGGCCCTCGGCGTCGGTGTTGAGCACCTCCACCGTCATGCCGCTGTACATCCGCAGCACGTCGCCGGGGCGCACGGCGGAGCCGGAGGGCATGTTCTCGGCGAGTGCGAGCCAGCCGCTGACATCGACCTGCAGACCGAGCCGGGAGGCGGCCACGACGGCGGCGAACACCGCGGCGGCACCGCTCATGTCGCACTTCATCGTCTCGTTGTGGCCCGGGGGCTTCAGGGAGATGCCGCCGGAGTCGTAGGTGATGCCCTTGCCGACGAACGCCAGCGACTTCTTCGCCTTGGGGTGCGTGTAGGAGAGCTTCACCAGCCGGGGCGGTGCCGCGGAGCCGGCGCCCACGCCGAGGATGCCGCCGTAGCCGCCCTTGGCGAGCGCCTTCTCGTCGAGCACCTGCACCTTGATGCCGTGCTCCTTGGCGGCGGCGGCGACCAGGGTGGCGAACGCCTCCGGGTCGAGGTCGTTCGGCGGGGTGTTGATGAGGTCGCGGGCGCGGTTCAGCTCCTCGCAGACCGCGGTGGCGCGTTCGAGGGCCGCCTTGTGCGCCTTGTCACGGGGCCGGCCGCCGAGCAGCGCGGCCTCGCCGAGCGGCAGCTTGCCGTTCTTCCCGTTCTTGCCGTTCTTCCCCTTCCGCCCGGTCGAGCCGGCGCGGGAGGACGCCTTGTACGCGTCGAAGGTGTAGGCGCCCAGCAGCGTGCCCTCCGCGACGGCGCCGAGCGCGGCGGCGTCGGCGAGCGGCAGCGCGATCCCGGCCTTCTTGGCTCCGGCCAGCGCGCGTGCCGCGCAGCCCGCCGCGTGCCGCAGCGCCTCGGCGGAGTAGTCCTCGCCGGGGCCCGGGGCCGGACCGAGGCCGACCGCGAGCACCACCGGGGTGCGGAACCCGTCGGGCGCGGGCAGCTTGGTCACCTCGCCCTCCGCCCCGGACGCGCCCAGGGTCTCCAGGACCGCGGCGAGCTTTCCGTCGTACGCCTCGTCGACGGCTTCGGCACCGGGCGCGAGGACCGGTCCCCCGGATGCGGCGGGGGTGCCCTTGGCGACACCGACCACGATCGCGTCGGCACGTAGGCCGGCCGCGGCGGCGGTACTGAGAGTGAGAGCAGTCACGGTGGTGAATTCTCGCTTCCGTTGAGTTCCTTGGCCGAGGGGTGGACCGACCGGGTCCGACGGCGGCCGGGCCTGTCGGGTGGCGGGTCCGGACCCCCAGGAGCCTACGCTCGGTGACGCCAACCCCTGACCGCAGGATCCCCCGGCCGCCTCCGCCATGGTGCACGCCCGGCACGCGACGGCCGGACGCTCCCTGCCACCCGGCGCGGCCGGCCGCCCGTCGGGAGGTGCCTGCCCGGCCCCGGCCGCGGGCGGCCCGGGGCGCCGTACGCACGCCCCCGCGGGCCCGGCGGGACGGGGTGGGCACATACGCTCGACCGGCGATCCGACGGAGCGGCGGCCGGAGCGGCGACGGCAGTGCCGGCCGCAGCGCGCCGCCGCGGCCGGTCGCCGCTCCGTCAGGGGCCGAGCGTGAGCACGACGAGGACGGTGGTGGCCGCGGTCTCCGCCAGGGCGCCGAACACGTCGCCCGTCACGCCGCCCAGACGGCGTACGCAGTGCTGCCGCAGCAGCCGGGCGGCGACGCAGGCCAGTACGACGGCGAGGGCGCAGCGGGCGCTGCCCGCCGCACCGAAGAGCGCGCCCGCGGCCGCCGCGAGGACCGCGGTGACCGCCGCCGTGCCCAGTCCGCGGTGCGCCGAGACGGTCCCGGCCACCGCGGCGCCCAGGCCCCCGGGGCGGGCGGGCGGCACGCCGGGGCGCGCTGCCAGGGTCAGCACGAGACGGGCGGTGGTCGCGGAGAGCGCCGCGGCGACGGCCCCCTCGGCCCACGAGCGGCCGTAGAGGCCGGCGAGCGCGGCAACCTGGGCGAGCAGGACGAACACCAGGGTCAGGACGCCGAACGGGCCGATGTCGGACTGCTTCATGATGCGCAGCGCACTCTCGGCGCTGCCGCCGCTGCCCAGCCCGTCCGCGGTGTCCGCGAGCCCGTCGAGGTGCAGCCCCCGGGTCAGCGCGGCCGGTACTGCGGCGCTCGCCACCGCGGCGAGCAGCGCCCCGGAACCCGCCATGAGCAGCAGCCCGCCCAGTGCGGCGGAGGCGAGCCCCACGGCCAGCCCGGCGACCGGTGCGCACCGCATCCCGGCCCCGGCGGTGGCCCGGTCCCAGCGGGGCACCGCCACGGGTACGACGGTGAGCATGCCGAACGCGTACCGCAGACCGTCGGCGAGGGTGGGCGGGGGGAGCGGCGGCGGGGGAGCGGTGCCCGTGCCCGTGGCACCCCCACCCGCCCGGGCCGCGGTGTCCGCGGGCTCGGCGTCCGCCGCGGCTTCGGCGGATGCCGCGGCCTCGGCGCCATCGCCGAGCCCGGTGCCCGCCGCGGTTCCGTCGCCGGTCGCGCGCACGGTGTCCCGCGCCGGTTCCCCGCTGCGCCGCGCCGCTTCGGCCTGGGCGGCTCCGTCCGCGGGCGCTCCGTCCGGGGGCGCTCCGTCCGGGGGCGCTCCGTCCGGGGCCCCTCCGTCCGGGGCCCCTCCGTCCACGGCAGCCTCACCCGCGGTCGCTCCGTCCGCGGCCGCCTCGCCTCCGGGGCCCGGCCCCGGTCCGGCCGTCACTCCTGGTCCGGGGACGGGGCGGGCGCGGCGCCGGCCGTCCCGGCGGCCCCGGACCGGCCCGCCGCGTCCGGGTTCTCGCTCCCCGAAGTCGCGTCCCCGGGAGCCCCGGCCCCGGTGTCGCCGTCCTCCGGGGCCGTGTACGCGGGCAGTTCCGCCGCCAGGGCCGCGGCGGACCGTACGAGGGGCAGCGCCAGCAGCGCACCGACGCCCTCGCCGACCGTGACGCCGTGGTCGAGCAGGGGCTCGAGGGCCATCCGGTCGAACGCCTTCAGTTGCGCGGGCTCACCGCTGGCGTGGCCCGGCAGCCACCAGTCGGGCGCACGGAACGCCACCCGCTGCGCCACCAGCGCACAGGCCGCGGAGACCACGCCGTCCAGGATCACCGGGGTGTGCCGCACCGCGCACTGGAGCAGGAAGCCCGTCGCCGCCGCCAGGTCCGCACCGCCGACCGCAGCCAGCAGCTCCGCCTGGTCACCCAGCACGAGCCGGGCCCTGCGCAGCGCGTCCCGCACCGCCGCGCACTTGCGCATCCAGGCCAGGTCGTCGATGGGCGCCCCGCCCCGGCCCGTGACCACCGAGGCGTCCGTGCCGCACAGCGCGGCGATCAGGGTCGCGGCGGCCGTCGTACCGCCCACGCTCAGATCGCCCAGTACCACCAGGTCCGTACCGGAGTCGGCCTCCTCGTCGGCGATCGCGACGCCCGCGCGCAGCGCCGCCTCCACCTCCGCCGCGCTGAGCGCGTCCTCGACGTCGATGCGCCCGCTGCCCCGCCGCACCCGGTGGCGCACCACGTCCTCGGGCAACGTGTCCGGATCGCAGTCCAGGGACACGTCCACCACGCGTACCGGCACCTCCTGGCCGCGGGCCAGCACGGACACCGGGCTCTCGCCCGCCAGCACGGCCCGCACCAGGCGGTCCGCGGTGCCCGCCGGGCGTGCCGAGACGCCCAGCTCCGCCACCCCGTGGTCGCCCGCGAAGAGGATGACCTTGGGCCGTCCGATCGGCCGCACCGGTGAGGCCGCCTGGGCGGCCGCCAGCCACTCGCCCAACTCGTCGAGGCGGCCCAGTGCACCCGGTGCGAGGGCCACCCGGGCCCTGCGCTCCTCGGCGTCACGGCGCACCCCGCCGTCGGGGCGTTCGATCAGATCGGTGAAGTCGTCGAGATTCACTCAGCCTCTCCTCGGATGACGTGCTGACCGCCGCGGCCGCCCCGCGCCGGCGCGCCCAGGCCGGTGCACCGCCGCGAACGGGACCGGGGCGGTGCCCGGGCCGCCCGCGCCGGGCCCCCGCCCGGCGGGGCGGCGGGCATCCGGTCCCCGGGCGGCCCGGCCCGGCGCGCTCATTCGCCGAACAGTACCCGCAGCCCCCCGGTGCACCTCCCGACGGGCCGTCCCCGCCCCCCGGGGCCCGCCCCTGGCATCGCGCACCAGGCGGTACCGTCGCCCCGTCGCGGTACGGCATCCCCGCGCCCGCCCGGTATCGCACCCCCGCGTACCGCGGGGCCGCGCGCCGCACGGGCGCGCCCCGCGCCGGGGGCGCAGGCCCACCGCGCCCCGCGCGCCACGCAAGTCCGGAGCGTCCACCTCGTTGCGTCCACCGCACCGATCCCATACGTTCCGATTCATCCGAAATTGTGGATTGCTGTACGGCTCGTTGTACACCGGGGCACCGGGACACCGGAGCGCCGGCCCCACCGGGCCGCGGCGCGGACCACGGAGGTGCCATGCCCCCCAGCGAGCAGGCCGTCACCGGGCGGCAGCGGGCGAGAGAGGCGGGGCACGCCGCCCGGGCCGGGGCAGCGCAGGAGCTGACGGAGCAGCGCCGCACCGACTGCCCCTGGTGCGGCTCCCGGCGGTTGCGCACCCGGCTGCGCGCCCCCGACCTGCTCCAGCACAAGGCCGGCCGGTTCGCTCTCGACCGCTGCCAGGACTGCGCCCACACCTTCCAGAACCCGTGCCTGACCGCGGCGGGACGCGACTTCCACTGCCGCGACCTGCTCGACGGCCTCGGACCCGCCGTGGCGGAACGGATCCTCGGCGCACGGCACAGCGCCCGGCGGCACCGTGCGGCGGCCGACGCGCTGCTGCGCTTCGGCGAGCCGGAGAGCTGGCTCGACGTCGGCACCGGCCGTGCGCTCTTCCCGGCCGTCGCCAAGGAGGACCACCCGTACATCGCGTTCGACGGCCTCGACGCGGGCGCCGTCGTCGAACTCGCCGCCGCGGACGGCCACATCGACGAGGCGCACCGCGGCACGCTGCCCGAACTGGCGCCGCGCCTCGCGGGCCGCTACGACGCGCTGAGCATGTTCCACCACCTGGAGCACACGCCCGACCCGCGGGCGGAACTGGCCGCGGCACGCACCGTGCTGCGGACGGGCGGGCACCTGCTGATCGAGACGGCCGATCCCGAGAGCCGCTTCGCCCTGCTGCTGGGCCGCTGGTGGATCTCGCACCTCCAGCCGCAGCATCTGCACCTCGTGCCGCTGCGCAATCTCCGCAGGGCACTCGAGGACCTCGGCTACACGGTGGTCGCCGCCGAGCGCCGCGCCGCGCACGTGCCCTACGACCTCACGGCCGCGCTGGTGCTGCTGCTGGACCGGTGCCTGCCCCCGGCCGGCCCCCGCCGCCGCCCCGAGCGGAGCGGCGCGCTGCGCAGGGCCCGCCGTGCCGTGCTGCTGCGCGCCACCGCACCCGCCGTCGCCGCGGCCCGCGCCGCCGACCACCTGCTCGCCCCGGCGGCCCGCCGCACCCGCCTCGCCAACGCATACCGGATCATCGCCCGCAAGGACGGGACGTGAGGCGGCGCGGCCGCGCACAGGGCCGCCCGCACGGTCGCGCCACCGGCCGTGCGCGCCGCGCGCGGGCCGGTGACCCGCGGGCCCGGCGGCGTGCACGGCCGACGGCGTGCGGGCCCGGTGCCACGCGGCGGGCGCACGGGCCCGGCGCGCGTCAGCCGCGCAGTACCAGGCCCTGGCCCGCCACCACCAGCAGCACCTGCTCGCACTCGGCGGCGAACGCCGCGTTCAGCCGGCCGAGTTCATCCCGGTAGCGGCGTCCCGACGCGGTGGCGGGGACGATGCCGGACCCCACCTCGTTCGAGACGGCGACCAGGGTGCGGGGGCTGCGCCGCACCGCGGCCGTCAGCTCCGCCACCCTGCGTCGCAGCTCCCGCTCGCCGCCCCCGGCCCACTCGTCGTCGTCCCAGGCGCCGACCTCGTCCATCACCGACGTCAGCCACAGCGACAGGCAGTCGACCAGCAGCACCGGGCCGTCCCCGGCGAGCAGCGGCACGAGATCGCAGCTCTCCACGGTGTCCCAGGTGGCCGGCCGGCGCTCGCGGTGCGCCCGGACCCGTGCGGCCCACTCGGCATCCCCGGCACGCGTACCCCCGGTGGCCACGTACAGCACGTCGGGGAACGTCTCCAGGCGCCGCTCGGCCTCCGCCGACTTGCCCGACCGCGCCCCGCCGAGCACCAGCGTCCGGCGCGGCACGGTCGGCAGGTCGGGTACGTCGGGCACGGCAGCCACACCCGGCACGTTCGGCGTGCCCTGGCCCGTGCCGCCGTTGCCCATGCGGTACGACCCCGCGGTCACCCGGGTGCCGTCCGGCACCGTGCGCGCCCCGGCGGCGGCCAGCCTGCGGCGCAGCTCCGCGCCGGGCGGAACCGAGTGGTCCACGTGCGCCGCGAGCACGTCGGTGGCCGGGCCCACCGCACCGGCGGCCCGCAGCCGCGCCACGGCGTCCGGGCGGCCGAGGACGTCGGCGAGCACCACGTCGTACGGTGTCTGCCGCCCGGCGAGCCGCGCGGGCGCACCGCCCGGCGGCAGGTACAGCAGGCGTGCCCCGTCGCGGCCCAGCACCTCGTAGCCGGTGCCGGGAGCGTCCAGGGCGACCGCGCGCACCCGGTGCCCGGTGAGCAGCGCCAGCTCGCGCCCGTCGGGCACCCGGCCGGGCTCGGGCAGGCCCGCGGGCGTCTCCACCTGCGGACCGTCGTGCGGATGGGACAGCAGTACCTGCCGCACGCCGCCCAGCGAATGGCCCGCGCGGGCGGCGGTGAGGGCGAGGCCCGGGGTCAGGTCGAGCAGCAGGGTGCCGTCCACCAGGACCGAGGTCGCGGCGCGCGCGTCCTCGCCGCGCGCCATCGCACAGGCGGCACAGGGGCAACCGGGGCGGGGCAGGCCCTCGGGGCCGCCGGTGCCGAGCAGAGTGACTTCCACGGGAAGATCCTCCCGCGCCTCCGCACGGGCTGCGCGTCCGGCTACGCTTCACACGGACCCGGGCCGCTGACCAGGCGGCTCGTCCGGACAGCGGACACAGGCGGCTAGAGAACCACGGGAGACTCGCATGGTGGCATGGACGTGGCGGTTCGAGACGTCGGACGGTACCGAGGTGCAGCCGGCCGTGCAGCCCGAGGACTTCACCACGCAGGGGGACGCGGAGTCGTGGCTCGGCGAGTACTGGAAGCCGATCGCCGAGGGCGGCGCCGACCAGGCCACCCTCTTCGAGGACCGGACGAAGGTGTACGGGCCCATGAGCCTGCACCCCGAGGAGACGCCGGGGACCTGACGCACCCCTGACGGCCCCGCCCGGTCCCGGATCGCCAGGTCCCGAACCGGGCGGGCCGACCAGGGCCTGAACACGGACCCGGCCCCGGGCCCTGAGCCGATCCCGCCCGGGATCGGGACCGGGCCCGGGATCGGGACCGGCTCAGGGCTCGGGCCGGGGCTAGGCCCGCCCGTGGCCGGGGTGGGCCGGCGGCTCCCGCCGCTCGCCGTACACGCGGGCGGCGTCCGTACACGTGGCCCCCAGCGGGTGTGCACGCCGGCCCCGGACGCACACACAGGACGTCAGGGCGCCCGTCGCCCGTGCGGTGGCCCGTGCCGCGGGCCCGGGTGAGCCTCACAGCTCCGCGGACGGGCCCTCACAGCGTGCCCAGGGTGACCCGCACCGTCTTCTCGTCACCGCCGCGCACGTACGTCACCCGGACGGCGGCCCCGGGTCTTCGGCGGGCCAGGGCCTCGGTGAGTGACGTGACGGTCGTGACCCTGGTGCCGCCCAGTCGGGTGATGATGTCGCCGGCCCCGATGCCCGCCCGGTCCGCCGCACCGCCCTTGCGCACCCTGACCACGGCGACCCCGTCCGGCTCCGAGTCGTTGCCGAGGACCGTACGGGCCGTGATGCCGAGCGCGGCGCGGCCCGAGTCGGTGACCCGGCCGCTCCTGATGATCTGGCCGGCGATGGCGGTGACCGTTCGCGAGGGGATCGCGAAGCCGATGCCGGGAGCCGCGCTGCCGCCCAGGTCGGGGTCGGTGGCTGCGAGCGTCGGAATGCCGATGACCTTGCTGTCCAGGCCCACCAGGGCCCCGCCGCTGTTGCCCGGGTTGATCGCCGCGGACGTCTGCACCATGTCCGTGATCGTCGCTCCGGTGCCTCCGCCCGGGTTCCCCCCGCCGCCCTCGGTGACCGTTCTTCCCGTCGCCGAGACGATCCCCTGGGTGACGCTGGACGACAGCCCGAGCGGCGACCCCATGGCCAGCACGATCTGGCCGACCTCCACCGACGACGAGTCGCCGAACGAGGCCGCCCTGAGCCCGGCCGGCACCCGGTCGAGCCGGACCACCGCGAGATCCTGCTCGGCGTAGGCGTAGACCAGCCTCGCGGTCAGCGTCTGCTCGCTGTTGGCTGTGGTGACCTTGAACGACTTCTCACGGCCGACCACATGGGCGTTGGTGACGACGTGGCCCTGCGAGTCGTAGACGATCCCGGAGCCGAGCGCCCTGCTGCCCTGGATCTGCACCACCGACGGCAGCACCTGCCTGATCACCCGCTCGTAGGCGTTCTGCAGGTCGGTGGCCGCGAGCGGTACCGTCCGCCCGCCGTCGGCCGCACGGGAGGACGGGGTGCCGCGGTCCTCGTCCGCGCCCGGCGCCCGGGACCCCGACGCACCGTCCGTACAGCCGCCGAGCAGCACCGCGCAGCCCGCCCCGAAGACCACCGCGCGCAGCCGCCACCCTCGCAGCGGTGAGCGGCCGGAGCGCGGGGACCGGACGGCGCGTGGCGCCCGGGCCCCGCGCCGCAGGAGGAGGGCAGAGAAGAGGTCCATGCCCGGAGTATCCCTTTCGCCCACCTTGCCGGGCCCGCTCTGCGGGGCCGTTCAGGGGGTGCGGGCACCGGCGGCCCGAGAAGTGCCCGCGACGGCGTCCCCCACCAGGGAAAGCCGCCGGGGAAGGCCGGTCGGGAAAGCCGCCGGGGAAGGCCGGTCGGGGACCGCGGCCCCCGGGGCATGGCCGTCCGCCACGGGACCCCGCGGCGGACGCGGTCAGCCCCGGACCCCGCACAGGTGCAGCAGCGCCGCCACCCGCCGGTAGGGATCGGTGCGCCCCGCACGCTCCTCCGCGGCCAGCAGCCGCTCGGGGTCCTCGGGCGGCACGGCGTCGTCGGGCGCGGTGTCCGTGAAGACCCGTACCCCGTACCAGGCGGCCAGCGGTGCGCCGATGCCGGCCAGCGTCGCCGTGAGGGCGTCCAGCCGGTCGGCGCGCACCTGCAACCCGAGCCGGTTCGTGTACACGTCCGTGCCGAACGCGGTCAGGGCCTGCGCCCAGTCGCCGGCGAGGCCCGGCCGCATGGCGAGCGCGTCGCCGTTGCGCACCAGCAGCGACAGCAGGCCGCCGGACGCCATCACCCGGGCAAGCCCCGCGAGCAGCGCGTCCGGATCCGCCACGTACATCAGTACGCCGTGGCACAGGACGACGTCGAAGCTGCCGGGCGGGAAGTGCGCCCCGGTGTCCCGGGCGTCGGCCTCCACCAGTTGCACCCGCTTGCGGATGCCCTCCGGCTCGGCGTCCAGCGCAGCACGGGCAGCCGCCAGCATGGCCGCGTCCTGCTCCAGGCCGGTGACCTGGTGTCCGGCCCTGGCCAGCCGCAGTGCCTGCGTGCCCTGGCCCATGCCCACGTCCAGCAGCCGCAGCCGCCGGCCCACCGGGAAGCGGCCGGCGATCTGCTCGTCGAGCTGCCGTGCCACCAGTTCCTGGCGCACCGCGTTGCGAAGGCCGCCGAGACCCTCCAGCCAGAGATCCGCACCACCGGTGAAGCCGGTGGCTCCCGCCTCCTCGGCGGGACCCTGGTCGAGTATTGCGCTCAGGGCCGCTCTCCGCGCTTGACCTGCGGCTTCGGCATCCGCAGCCGGCGCATCTGGAGCGAGCGCATCAGGGCGTAGGCCACGGCACCGCGGGTGGACTCGCCCGGGAACCGCTCCGCCAGGCGCTTGCGCAGCCGGACGGTGCTGGCGAGCGAGTCGAAGACGATCAGGATGATGACGACCAGCCACAGCAGCAGCGCGATGCTCTGCAACGCGCCCACCCGCACCATGCTCAGGACCAGGATCACCACCGCGAGCGGCAGGAAGAACTCGGCGACGTTGAAGCGGGAGTCCACGAAGTCACGGGCGAACCTGCGCACCGGACCCTTGTCGCGCGCGGGCAGATAGCGCTCGTCGCCGCCAGCGAGGGCCTGGCGCTGCTTCTCCATCTGCACCCGGCGCGCCTCGCGCTGGCGCTTGGCGGCGTCCTTGCGCGTCAGCGGGGTGTTGGCCACGCTGCGCCGCTGGGACTGGGCCTGGCTGCGCTTGGGCGTCGGGCGGCCCTTCGGGGCCTGCGGGTCACGGGACGGCTTACCGTCGGTCACCGGCGCCTGCACGGCGGCGGCCTTCTCATCCTTGGCACGGCTACGGAACACAGGACCCAAGGGTACGGGGTGGGTGCGGCCGGGGAGAGGCGGGACCGCGGTCGACTGGGGAACGATCCGGCAACACCGGGCGTCCTTACCAGGGCAGACCGGACGTAGCCGAGTAATCCGCGTGCCGCCCTTCCAGGACTCCCCGGGAGGCACCTACTCCTTACGCCGGAGCGGCGCGGGTGGCAGTCGTCCTTGGGGATGACCGCATCCACGCCGGAACAGTGCGGTAATGGATGCGGGGCCCGTACTGTGGGTTCTGTTGGAGCTGGAGCCGGAAGTCCGTCAGAAGGGGGCGCGCGAAGCCCATGAGCGGTGTCATGAAGCGTATGGGGATGATCTTCCGCGCGAAGGCGAACAAGGCCCTTGACCGGGCCGAGGACCCGCGCGAGACCCTCGACTACTCGTACCAGAAGCAGTTGGAGCTGCTCCAGAAGGTCCGGCGCGGTGTCGCCGACGTGGCGACCTCGCGCAAGCGCCTGGAGCTCCAGCTCGGCCAGTTGCAGAGCCAGTCGACCAAGCTGGAGGAGCAGGGCCGCAAGGCGCTCGCACTGGGCCGCGAGGACCTCGCCCGCGAAGCGCTCTCCCGCCGTGCGGCCCTCCAGCAGCAGGTCACCGACCTGGAGTCGCAGCACCAGACCCTGCAGGGCGAGGAGGAGAAGCTCACCCTCGCGGCCCAGCGCCTGCAGGCCAAGGTCGACGCGTTCCGCACCAAGAAGGAGACGATCAAGGCCACCTACACCGCCGCCCAGGCGCAGACCAGGATCGGCGAGGCCTTCTCCGGCATCTCCGAGGAGATGGGCGACGTCGGCATGGCGATCCAGCGCGCCGAGGACAAGACCGCCCAGATGCAGGCCCGCGCCGGCGCCATCGACGAGCTGCTTGCCTCCGGCGCGCTCGACGACCAGTCCGGCATGGCCAAGGACGACATCGCCGCCGAGCTGGACCGGATCTCCGGTGGTACGGATGTGGAGCTGGAACTCCAGAGGATGAAGGCGGAGCTGGCCGGCGGCTCCGAGCAGCAGGCCATCGAGGGCGGCCGCAGGCAGAACGGGGAGCAGTCCCAGCAGTCCCAGGACACCCCGCGCTTCGACAAGCAGTAGCCCACGCAGGGTCACGCCGAGGAGGGCGTCATGATCGTCCGGATCATGGGGGAGGGCCAGTTGCTGCTGGCCGACAGTCGCGTCGACGAGCTGAACGCACTCGACGACGATCTGCTCGCCGAGCTGGAGCGCGGTGACGGTCCCGGTTTCCGCCGGACCCTGCACGCACTCCTCGACAAGGTCCGCGAGCTGGGCGAACCCGTGCCCGACGAGTCCCTGCAACCCTCGGAACTGATCCTCCCGGCCCCGGACGCCACCCTTGAGGACGTCCGCTCCCTCCTCACGGACGACGGCCTGATCCCGGGTTGACGTCCGGGACGGCGGGACCACGGCAGCGCACCCCCAGGACTCCGGCTCCTCCATGCATCGGCTCCAGAAGACACCGTGAGACCCCTGACCGCAGGCCAAGCCTGGCTCCGCACCCATCCCTCGGCGCTGGACGCCGCCGTGGCGACCGGAGTCCTGATCTGCATGACCGCCGGCTCCCTCGCCGACCCGCGGGGGAGGCACGGCCCGCTCCTCGCCTCGCACACCCCCGACGCGCTCAGCATCGTCCTGATGGTGCTCGGCTCCGCCTCCCTGGTCTTCCGGCGCCGCGCCCCCCTGCCCGTCCTCGCCGCCACCGGCGCCGTCTCGCTGGTCGAACTGCTCTCCGGGGCGCCCCGTGTCCCGGTGGCCATGTGCGCCGTGGTCGCGCTCTACACCGTCGCCGCCACCACCGACCGGCCCACCACCTGGCGGGTCGGTCTGCTCACCGGCACCGTGCTCACCACCGCCGCGATGCTCGCCGGGCCGCTGCCCTGGTACGCGCAGGAGAACATCGCGATCTTCGCCTGGACGGGCATGGCCGCGGCCGCGGGCGACGCCGTGCGCAGCCGCCGGGCCTTCGTGCACGCCATCCGCGAGCGGGCCGAGCGCGCCGAGCGGACCCGCGAGGAGGAGGCCCGCCGCAGGGTCGCCGAGGAGCGGCTGCGGATAGCCAGGGACCTGCACGACGTCGTCGCCCACCACATCGCCCTGGTCAACGTGCAGGCAGGCGTCGCGGCCCACGTCATGGACAAGCGGCCCGACCAGGCCAAGGAGGCGCTCGCGCACGTCCGTGAGGCCAGCCGCACGGCACTCGGCGAACTGCGCGCCACCGTGGGCCTGCTGAGGCAGTCCGGCGACCCCGCGGCCCCCACAGAGCCGGCGCCGGGCCTGGACCGCCTCGATGAACTCGTCGAGACCTTCCGCAGCGCCGGCCTGCCCGTGCGGGTGGCGCGCAGCGGCCACGGCCCCGGCCTGCCCGCCGCGGTCGACCTGGCCGCCTACCGGATACTCCAGGAGGCGCTGACCAACGTGCACAAGCACGCGGGGGCCGGGGCCGGCGCGGAGGTCTCGGTGCTCCGGATCGGCGACCACCTGGAGCTGACCGTGCTCGACACGGGCCCGGGTCCCGGCACCGGTCCCGCCTGGCCGGCCCTCCCAAGGCCCGCGGAGCCCGCCGAGGCCGCCGGGCCCGGCGGGCCGGACGCCTTCGAGGTGGCCGAGGAGAGCGCCGGGGGCGGCGGCCACGGTCTGATCGGCATGCGCGAACGCGCCACCGCGCTCGGCGGTAGCTGCACCGCGGGCCCCCGCTACGGCGGCGGCTTCCGCGTCCATGCGATCCTGCCGGTCACGGCACGTGCCGAGCGGGCCGGGGAAGCGACGGGGGACCGCGCATGAGGACGGGCACGGCGCACGGAGCGGGCGCGGCACGCGCGACGGGTACGGCACGTGCGCCGGGCGCGGAACGCGGACAGGACGGCGGACAGGTCGTCGGCAGCGGTCGGACAGGGCGGGCGCGGCCATGACCATCCGGGTGCTGCTCGCCGACGACCAGGCGCTCCTGCGCAGCGCCTTCAAGGTGCTGGTCGACTCCGAGCCCGACATGGAGGTCGTCGGCGAGGCGTCGGACGGCGCACAGGCGGTACGGCTGGCCCGCGAGCGGAACGCCGACGTCGTGCTGATGGACATCCGGATGCCCGGCACCGACGGGCTCGCGGCCACCCGGCTGATCAGCGCCGATCCGGAGCTGGCGGACGTCCGCGTGGTGATGCTGACGACCTTCGAGGTCGACGAGTACGTGGTGCAGTCCCTGCGGGCCGGCGCCTCCGGGTTCCTCGGCAAGGGCTCGGAGCCGGAGGAACTGCTCAACGCGATCCGGGTGGCCGCCGCGGGTGACGCGCTGCTGTCCCCGGCCGCCACCAAGGGCCTGATCGCCACGTTCCTCGCCCAGCACGACGGCACCGACGGCCGCGACACCGCCGGCTCGGAGCGGCTGGGCACCCTGACGGGGCGGGAGCGCGAGGTGCTGGTCCAGGTCGCCGGGGGACTGTCCAACGACGAGATCGCCGAGCGCCTGACGGTCAGCCCGCTCACCGTCAAGACCCACGTCAACCGCGCCATGGCGAAGCTCGGCGCCCGCGACCGCGCCCAGCTCGTCGTCATCGCCTACGAGACCGGCCTGGTGCGGCCGAGGGCGTCCTGACGCACGGCGGGCACGGGGCCCGCCACCCCGCCGTGCCCCCTGCCGCGGCTGGGGCCTGTCGTTTCGACCAGGCCGGACTCGCGAGCCCTGGCACGTGCGTCTGCGGCGTTGCCGTCGGTCCCCGACGCCCCGCCCGCCGACTCCCCCTCCGCCCCGGGGCCGAAGGCACCGGTCCCCGCTCCCCGATCCGGCCCGGCCCGGCCCGGCCCAAGCGAAAGACCCTAGACCCCAAGGTGTAGGAGGCGTACTACGGCCGCAGTAGGCCCCGGGTGAGGAAAGGGACCTGGGAGCGACGAACGGGGGCCTTCGCATGGCGGAGGGTATAGGCAAGGGGGGTTCATTCCGTCCTCCTCTGCCGCTTCCCCGTTACGTACGCCGGGTCCGTACGCCAGGCCCGTACGCGAAGCCGTACGCCCGCCGCCCACCGCGGCGCGGGGCCCGCCCGGCGGGGCGCCACAACCGCATGCCACCGACGCACGCCACAGAAGAGAGACCGTCACCCATGTCCTGGCTGTCCAGATTCAGCCTCGCGCAACGGGCCCTGATCGGGCTGATGTCGATCATCGCGCTCGTGTTCGGCGCGATCGCGATCCCGCAGCTCAAGCAGCAATTGCTGCCCACCATCGAACTGCCCATGGTGTCGGTCCTCGCGCCGTACCAGGGGGCGTCTCCCGACGTGGTCGACAAGCAGGTCGTCGAACCGCTGGAGAACACCATCAAGGCGGTCGACGGTGTCACCGGCGTCACCTCGACGGCGAGCGAGGGCAACGCCGTCGTCAGGGCGCAGTTCGACTACGGCAACGACACCAAGCAGATCGTCGCCGACGTCCAGCAGGCCGTGAACCGCGCCCGGCTGCCCGCCGACGTCGACCCCCAGGTCATCGCCGGCTCCACCGACGACCTGCCGAGCGTGGTGCTCGCCGCCACCGCCCCCGGCAACGACCAGCAGGCGCTCGCCGACCGGCTGGACCGCGCCGTGGTGCCCGGCCTGAAGGACATCGACGGCGTCGGCCGTGTCTCCGTCGACGGTGTGCGGGACATCCAGATCACCGTCACCCCGGACAGCCGGAAGATGGCGCGGGCCGGTGTGAGCCCGACGGCGCTCGGCCAGGCGCTCCAGGCGGGCGGCGCCACCGTGCCGGCCGGCTCCTTCGACGAGGGCGGCAGGAACCGCACCGTACAGGTCGGCGGCGGCTTCACCTCGCTCCGGCAGATCCAGGACCTGATGGTCGGGGGCGAGGGCGTCCAGCACCCCGTGCGCCTCGGCGACATAGCCCGGGTGAAGCAGGAGGAGGCGCCCGCGGACTCCATCACCCGTACGAACGGCAAGCCGAGCCTGTCCGTGTCGATCACCTCCGACCGGGACGGCAGCGCGGTCGCCATCTCCAAGTCGGTGCACGACCTGCTGCCCGACCTCCGGCGCTCCCTCGGCTCCGACGCCACCCTCACGGTCGTCAGCGACCAGGGCCCTGCGGTCTCCAAGTCCATCCACGGGCTCACCACCGAGGGCGGGCTCGGGCTGCTCTTCGCGGTGGTCATCATCCTGGTCTTCCTGGCGTCGGTGCGTTCGACGCTGGTCACCGCGGTCTCCATACCGCTCTCCGTGGTCCTCGCGCTGATCGTGCTGTGGACCCGGGACCTGTCGCTCAACGTGCTCACGCTCGGCGCGCTGACCATCGCGATCGGCCGTGTCGTCGACGACTCGATCGTCGTCCTGGAGAACATCAAACGCCACATCGGCTACGGCGAGGAGCGCGCCGGCGCGATCCTCGCCGCCGTCAAGGAGGTCGCGGGAGCCGTCACCTCCTCCACCCTCACCACGGTCGCCGTCTTCCTGCCGATCGGCCTGGTCGGCGGCATCGTCGGCGAGCTGTTCGGCTCGTTCTCGCTGACCGTCACGGCGGCCCTGCTGGCCTCGCTGCTGGTCTCGCTGACCGTCGTGCCCGTGCTGTCCTACTGGTTCGTGCGGCCCCCCAAGGCGATGCGCGGCGTCGACCCCGACGAGGCGCGGCGCAAGGCCGAGGAGAAGGAGGCACGCAGCCGGCTGCAGCGGGTGTACGTGCCGGTGCTGCGGTTCGCCACCCGGCGGCGCCTCACCAGCGTGGTCATCGCGGTGGTGGTGCTGGTCGCCACCTTCGGCATGGCGCCCCTGCTGAAGACCAACTTCTTCGACCAGGGCGACCAGGAGGTCATCTCGATCAAGCAGGAGATGAAGGTCGGCACCAGCCTGGCGACGACCGACGCCGCCGCCGGGAAGGTCGAGAAGCTGCTCGACGGCATCGACGACATCAAGGACTACCAGGTCACCGTGGGCTCCTCCGGCTTCCTCGCGGCCTTCGGCGGCAGCACGGACACCAACCAGGCCTCGTACCAGGTGACCCTGAAGGACTCGGCCGACTACGACGCCGCGCAGGACCGCATCGAGAGCGGGCTCGCCGGGCTCTCCGGGGTCGGCAAGACCACCCTCAGCGCCGGTGACGGCTTCGGCAGCCAGGACCTGAGCGTGGTGGTCAAGGCATCCGACGCGACGGTGCTGCGCACGGCATCCGACCGGGTCGAGGCCGCCGTCGCGAGCCTGGACCACGTCAGTGACGTCCACAGCGACCTCTCGCAGTCCGTGCCCCGGATATCGGTCAAGGCCAACGCCAAGGCGGCCGCGGCCGGGTTCAACGACGCCACCCTCGGCCAGGCCGTGGCGGAGGCCGTCGGCGGCACCAAGGCGGGCAAGGCGACCCTCGACGACACCGAGCGCGACATCGTGGTGCGCTCGGCCAAGCCCGCGACCACGCTGGACCAGCTCAGGAAGCTGCCGCTCGGCCCGGTGCGGCTCGGGGACATCGCCGACGTCAAGCTGGTGGCCGGACCGGTCTCCATGACCCGTATCGACGGCGAGCGCGCCGCGACGATCACCGCCCGGCCGACCGGTGACAACACCGGCCAGGTCAGCACCGCGCTACAGAGGAAGATCGACGCGCTGAAACTCCCGCAGGGCGCCACGGCGGACATCGGCGGTGTCTCGCAGGACCAGGACGACGCGTTCTCGTCGCTGGGCCTCGCGATGCTGGCGGCCGTGGCGATCGTCTTCATGCTGCTGGTCGCGACCTTCCGCTCGCTGGTGCAGCCGTTGATCCTGCTGGTCTCGATCCCCTTCGCGGCCACCGGCGCCATCGGCATGCTGGTCCTCACCGGCACCCCGATGGGCGTGCCCGCGATGATCGGCATGCTGATGCTGATCGGCATCGTGGTCACCAACGCGATCGTGCTGATCGACCTGATCAACCAGTACCGCAGCAGGGGCTACGACACCATCGAGGCGGTCATCGAGGGCGGTCGGCACCGGCTGCGCCCGATCCTGATGACGGCGCTCGCGACCGTCTTCGCGCTGCTCCCGATGGCCCTCGGCGTCACCGGCGAGGGCGGTTTCATAGCCCAGCCGCTGGCCGTGGTGGTGATCGGCGGCCTGATCACCTCCACCCTGCTGACGCTGCTGCTGGTGCCGACGCTCTACGCGATGATCGAGCTGCGCAAGGACCGCCGCCGCACGAAGCGCGCGGCACGCAGGGCCCGCAAGGCGGAGGGAGCCCCGGACCGGGACGGCGCGGGCGAGTCCCGCGCTCCGGAGCCGTCCGGAGTCTGACCCACCGCGCACGAAGCCCCGCGGCCGCTTTGGCCGCGGGGCGTCGCCGTACCCGGGCACGCCCGGTATCTGCAACGGCTCCCTGCGCCTCGCAGGCCGCACCGGGCGCGCCCGGGCAGGTCGCACAGGTCGCGCCTGCGCAGCCGGCACGGGACACGCCTGACCGGACCACGCCGGCGCGGGCGTGGTCCGGCACCTGCCGGCGCGGTGCGGCGCACGTCCCGGCGGCTACGGCAGCGCCAGCATCCGCTCCAGCGCCAGCTTGGCGAAGTGCTCCGTCTCGGCGTCGACCCGTATGCGGCCCACCACCTTGCCGTCGGCCAGCGATTCCAGCGCCCAGACCAGGTGCGGCAGGTCGATCCGGTTCATCGTCGAGCAGAAGCAGACCGTCCGGTCGAGGAAGACGATCTCCTTGCCCTGGTCCGCGAAACGATTCGCCAGACGTCTGACGAGGTTGAGCTCCGTGCCCACCGCCCACTTCGAGCCGGCCGGCGCGTCCTCGAGGATGCTGATGATGCGCTCCGTCGAGCCCACGTGGTCCGCCGCCGCCACCACCTCGTGCGTGCACTCGGGGTGCACCAGTACCTGCACCCCGGGGATGCGGGCCCGTACCTCGTCCACCGAGTCCAGTGAGAAGCGGCCGTGCACCGAGCAGTGGCCCCGCCACAGGATCATCCTGGCGGCCCGCAGTTGCTCGGCGGTGAGCCCGCCGCCCGGCTTGTGCGGGTTGTAGACGACGCAGTCGTCGAGCGACATCCCCATGTCCCGCACCGCGGTGTTCCTGCCGAGGTGCTGGTCCGGCAGGAAGAGCACCTTCCCCGCACCCGGCGCCGAGCGGCCGAAGGCCCACTCCAGGGCGCGCTGCGCATTGGACGAGGTGCAGATCGTGCCGCCGTGCCGCCCGGTGAAGGCCTTGATGTCGGCCGACGAGTTCATGTACGAGACCGGTACCACCTGGTCGGCGACCCCGGCCTCCGTCAGCACGTCCCAGCACTCCGCGACCTGCTCGGCGCTGGCCATGTCCGCCATCGAGCAGCCGGCCGCGAGGTCCGGCAGCACCACCTGCTGGGAGTCGGACGTCAGGATGTCCGCCGACTCGGCCATGAAGTGCACACCGCAGAAGACGATGTACTCGGCCTCCGGGCGGGCGGCCGCGTCCCTGGCCAGCTTGAACGAGTCGCCCGTGACGTCCGCGAACTGGATGACCTCGTCGCGCTGGTAGTGGTGGCCCAGTACGAAGACCCGGTCCCCGAGGCGCTCCTTGGCGGCGCGGGCCCGCGCCACCAGGTCCGGGTCGGACGGGGCGGGCAGGTCGCCGGGGCACTCGACACCGCGTTCGCTCCGCGGATCGGACCCCCGTCCGAGCAACAGCAGGGCCAGCGGCGTGGGCTGGACGTCCAGGGGCTGGGCGGTGGTCACGGCACACACCCTTTCTCGGTGGCGGGCACGACTTCTCGTCGATTTGACGTTATCTATCATATCCCCTTCATGTCAGTTTGACGATGACCATCGCGTCGATGTGACGTGATCCGAGGGGGCGCCGCACCGCTCCACCCGACCCGGGTCGGTGTGCGAGCATGGGAGGGCAAGCAGCGCGGAGAACCCCGCGACTCAGGAACGGCGACACCAGAACCGCGACAGAAGACGGTCACCCGGCCCCGGAATGAATTCGCGGCCCCGCCGGTTGCATCCGTCGGCAAGCAGTCTCCGTACAACCCGGGAGAGATGTAGATGTCCGTATCGGACGAGACCACCACCGCCACCGACGGCATCATCCTGTCCGACGCCGCTGCGGCCAAGGTGAAGGCCCTGCTCGACCAGGAAGGCCGCGACGACCTGGCGCTCCGCGTCGCCGTCCAGCCCGGTGGCTGCTCCGGCCTGCGCTACCAGCTCTTCTTCGACGAGCGCTCCCTCGACGGTGACGTCGTCAAGGAGTTCGGCGGAGTCAAGGTCGTCACCGACCGGATGAGCGCCCCGTACCTGGGCGGCGCGTCCATCGACTTCGTCGACACCATCGAGAAGCAGGGCTTCACGATCGACAACCCGAACGCCTCGGGCTCCTGCGCCTGCGGCGACTCGTTCCACTGAGCCGCCGCCGCGCCCGGTAGGGACGCGGAGGACCGCACGGGCGACCACGGCGCGCCCGTTCGGCGGACGGTACGGACGAAGGCGGTGACCCCTCGGGGTCACCGCCTTCGTCGGTTGGCTCGGCTTCGCCGGTCAGCTCGGCTGGAGCCGCTGGAGCCGCTGGAGCCCGGGGAATGCGCACCACCGCTGGAGCCGCTGGAGCCGCTTCAAGCGGTTCAGCCGGGTTCGCCGGTTCGGCGCGTGCGGGTCGGGCTCAGCCCCGCTCGACGGTCGCCCCCGTGCTGTCCACGACCTTCCGGTCACCCACCGGCTGGTGCAGCGTGACGGTCTTCTCCAGCTCCTTGGCGATCATCACGCAGACCTTGTCCGGGTCCTTGCGGTGCTGGGTGACCGTCACGGCCACCTTGCCCGCGTCCTCCTGCGCGGACACCGTGTAGTCGGTGCACACCCCGCCCCAGAAGCGCACGGTCAGCGACCGGCCGTCCGCCGTGTAGGACGAGACGCGCACGTCCTTGGTGCCCGGCTGTGTCGGCTTGCCGGGCTCGCCGGTGCCCGTGAGGTAAGCGGGGTCGACGGCCGGCTGCGTCACCGTGAAGCTGGTCCCCGCGCCCTTCGGCCGCACCTCGAAGAGCCAGGACGGCACCAGCGCCTGATGGCCCTCGACCAGGTGCGCGGCGAGCCCGAACGCGGCACCCCGCACCGGTACCCGCGAGGCCGTGCCCGGGCCCGAGCCGGGATCCGGACGGCCCCCGGCGCCGCTGTCCAGGTGTACGCACGGGTGCTGGGCGGACGCCCGCCCCTTCTGCGGGACGACCGTCCCGCAGCCGCCCGGGCCGCCGGGTCCGACCGTGCCGTGCCGGGACTTGTTCAGCAGGTCCAGTGTCTTGTCGGCGCCGAGCACCGGGTAGGTCTCGCCCTTCACGGGCGCCGCCATCCGGCCGCTGCCGCCGAGCACCGTCCCGTCCGCGCCGACCCGGATGCCGGTCGACCAGCCGTAGGTGGGCAGGCCGCCCACCTCGGGATCGGCGTTCACGACCCGCTCGGCGCCCATCACCTGGCCGGCGTCGAGCGCGGCGCCGTCCTGGCCGAGCGCCTTCAGCACCGGCGCGGCCGCCGCCTTCGCCTCCCGCTCGCTCACCGCCCGCCCGGATCCGGACGGCGCTCCCGAACACTTTTTGCCGCGCGGGCAGTCGTCGCTGCCGCCCGCCGCGTACCGGGTGAACGTCCAGGTGCCCGGGGCCTGCTCGGCGACCCGCAGCAGCGGCCCCGAGCCGTCCTTGGCCGAGCCGACCAGCCAGCTCCCGTCCGAGGAACGGGGACTGCCGCCGACGCCGAGCGCCTCGGCCAGGTCCTTCACCTGCCGGGCCGTCACCGATCCCTGGGCGTGGTAGACGGGTGCCGAGGACGGGCCGTCGGGCAGGGCCCCCTCGGCGCGGTACGTCGCGCCGCTCGGATCGGGCTCGCCGGGGGCGATGCCGGCACCGCCGGAGGAGCCGCCGCTGCCGGTGGAAGCGCCGCCCCCGGTGTAGCCGTCGAGCCTGAGCGGCGGGGGATGGCCGTCGCCCGACGCGGCGCCCGGGGAGTCGGAACCGCTCCCGCCGGACGCGGTCGCGGCGACATAGGCCCCGCCGCCTCCGGCCAACAGGACCGCCGTGGCCACGGAGGCGACGGCGAGCCGGGTCCTGCGCGGCCGCGTGCCGTCCGCCCCCGCCGTGTTCCGGCCGTCCGCCTCCGCCGCGCCGCGGCCGCCGGGCGGTGCGCCGCCGGGACCGCCGGATCCGGTGCCCTGGCCCGCACCGCCGCGTGCCGGGTCCGTCCCGGCGTCCTTCGCGGCCTCGTTCGCTCCGTCGTCGTTCACTGATCGCTCGGTGCTCACGCCTCGCTCCTTCGACTGCCGTGCGGTCCCCCGCCACGACAGGTCGCGCGGCCCCGGCCGTGGGCCGCGCCCCTTCGCGGGGGACGGCAATTCGACGGCGGAGCGGGGCGTGCGGTTCCCGGGCGTCCGCCAACCGGGTGACGCGCAGGGCCCCTTGGACCTCCGTTCACCCGCGGGCGGCGGACCTGTGCGGGGTGCGCCGACGGCCCGGCGGGGAGGGGCGCGCCAGGCCGCCGGGGAGGGGCGCGCCGGGCCCGCAGGGGCACTCGGTGCCTCGTCCTGCCCGAGGTGGAGTGCCTGGTCAGTCGCCGTAGTCGGACATCGCGTCCAGCAGCCGGGCGGAACCCGGCGGCACCACGATCGGGTGGATGCGGGACGGAGGTACCGGGCCTGGTGCGGCGGGTGGCGGCGTCACCCAGTGCGGCACCATCCGGGCGCAGTCACCCCGCAGCCCCGCGAGCCCCGTACCCGTTCCCGCGCCCGTCCCGGACGCACCGTGGTCCCGACCCGTGGTGTCAGTCATACCCGCACCGTATGCACCACCGAGACCGCGAAGAAAGACCTACTATCGGGTATTTTTGAAGTGTCGTTTTGAAGCGTCGCCGCCGCCCGGCCGAGCCGATGACGGGGCCACCGCCGCCCCGGCCGGAGCCCCCGGCACCTACCCCCGCGCCGACCCTCCGGACAACTCCGCCTCCCGCTCCGTACTGGTGACTCGTGTCAGAGTGCGGTGAGCGGGCCGAGCCCAGCCCTACGAACTCCGCAGGAGCGTCTGCCGTGCGCATCGCAGTCACCGGCTCCATCGCCACCGACCACCTCATGACCTTCCCCGGCCGCTTCGCCGACCAGTTCATCGCGGAACAGTTGCACACGGTCTCGCTGTCCTTCCTGGTCGACACCCTCGAAGTGCGCCGCGGCGGCGTCGCACCCAACATCTGCTTCGGCATGGGCCAGCTCGGTGTCGCGCCGGTCCTGGTCGGCGCCGCGGGGGCCGACTTCGGCGAGTACCGGGCCTGGCTGGAGCGGCACGGGGTGGACACGGCCTCCGTCCGGATCTCCGAGGTGGTGCAGACCGCACGCTTCGTCTGCACCACGGACGCCGACCACAACCAGATCGGCTCCTTCTACGCCGGTGCGATGCGCGAGGCCCGCCTGATCGAGTTGAAGACCGTCGCCGACCGGGTCCAGGGCCTCGACCTCGTCCTGATCAGCGCCGACGACCCGGAGGCGATGCTCAGGCACACCGAGGAGTGCCGCTCGCGCTCCATCCCGTTCGCCGCCGACTTCTCCCAGCAGATCGCCCGCATGGACGGCGACGGGATCCGCACCCTGCTCGACGGCGCCTCCTACCTCTTCTCCAACGAGTACGAGAAGGGCCTCATCGAGTCCAAGACAGGCTGGAGCGACGAGGAGATCCTGGGCAAGGTCGGCCACCGCGTCACCACGCTCGGCGCACGCGGCGTCCGCATCGAGGCGTGCGGCGAGGATCCCGTCGAGGTCGGCGTCCCGCAGGAGGAGGCCAGGGCGGACCCGACCGGCGTGGGCGACGCCTTCCGCGCCGGCTTCCTCTCCGGTGTCGCCTGGGGCGTCGGCCTGGAACGCGCCGCCCAGCTCGGCTGCATGCTGGCCACCCTGGTCATCGAGACCGTGGGCACCCAGGAGTACGAGCTGCGCCGCGACCACTTCGTGGACCGCTTCGCCAAGGCCTACGGCGACGGGGCCGCGGCGGACATCCACGGCCACCTGGCCCGGGTGCTGTCCGGCCGGCCGCCGGGGCGCAGCGGGCCGGTCAGGTGAGCCGGCGGACCACATAGGCCCGCCCGCGGTCCGCCGGCTCCTCGCCGACGTACTCCTGGCCCCGCATCGCACACCAGGCCGGGATGTCGAGGCGGGCCGCCTCGTCGTCCGAGAGCACCGTCACCGTGCCGCCGACCGGAACGCCGTCGATCACCTTGGCCAGCTCGATGACCGGGACGGGGCACAGCCTGCCGAGGGTGTCGACGACCAGGGAGCCCTGCCGCGAGGGCGCCGCCGGCGAGTCGGGGGCGCCCAGCCGCTCGCGCACCGCGGCCACCGCCCGGGGCAGCACCGCGAGGAAGCGCTCGACGTCCTCCTCCCGGGTGCCCGGCGGCAGCGACACCCGCACGTTGCCCTCGCTCAGCACCCCCATCGCCACCAGCACATGGCTCGGTGTCAGCGTGCTGCTCGTGCAGGACGAGCCGGACGACACCGAGAACCCGGCACGGTCCAGCTCGTGCAGCAGCGCCTCCCCGTCGACGTACAGGCACGAGAAGGTGAGCAGGTGCGGCAGCCTGCGCACCGGATCGCCCACCACCTGCACATCGGGCACCAGCTCGGGCACCCGGGTCCTGATCCGGTCGGTCAGCTCCCGCAGCCGCGGGCCCTGCGCCGCCGCCTCGGAGCGCACGGCACGCAGCGAAGCCGCGGCCGCCACGATCGCCGGAACGTTCTCGTAGCCCGCCGCCCGCCCCGACTCCCGCTCGTCGCGGGGACCTTCCGGAGCGAACCTGACGCCCTTGCGCACGGCGAGCAGGCCGACCCCCGGCGGACCGCCCCACTTGTGCGCGCTGGCGGCCAGCAGCGACCAGGCGCCGGGCACCGGGCCCCAGGCCAGCGACTGCGCCGCGTCCACCAGCAGCGGCACCCCGGCCGCCCGGCACACCGCGGCCACCTCCTCCACCGGCTGGACGGTGCCGACCTCGTGGTTGGCCGACTGGAGGCAGGCCAGTGCGGTGTCCGCGCGCAGCGACTCCCCGAACGCCTGTGCGCGGACGGCGCCCGTGCGGTCCACGGGGACCTCGGTGACCGTGCCGCCCTGTGCCTCGTGCAGTTCGGCGCCGTGCAGTACCGCGGAGTGCTCCACGGACGAGACGACCAGGTGGCGGCCGGTGCGACGGCGCCCGGCCAGCGAGCCGGCCAGCCCGGTGTGCAGGGCCCGGGTGCCGGACGAGGTGAAGACCAGCTCGTCGGGACGGCAGCCGACCGCCTCGGCCGCGGCCTCCCGCGCGGCGTCGAGCAGCAGTCTGGCCCGCCGGCCCTCGCGGTGCAGGCGCGCGGGGTCGGCCCAGCCGTCGTCCAGGGCGGCGAGCAGGGCCTGACGGGCCACGGGATGCAGGGGAGCGGTGGAGGCGGCGTCGAAGTACGGCACGGTCGTACGGTAGCCCGGGCGGCCGCCGGGAACGGGGTGCCGCGGGCCCCGCGGTGCGCCGCGCGACCGGTGGGCCGGGCGGGAAGGCCGAGGCAGATCCCCCGGGGGGTGGCGAGCGGCGGGTTGGGCACCCTCCCCGCGCAGGGGGAAACAGCGTCCAGTAGGGTTTGCTCCGCATAAACATCCAAACCCCTGCCCGACGCAGGACGGCGAACGACCAGCGAGAAGGCCGCAGCCGAACGCGCGGGCGAGACTCTCGGGAAGGCGCTACGTGAGTCCCAACGGCTCCGACCTCCCCCGCGCCTCAGCGGGCGCGGGCGGTATCCCCGCCTCGCGGCGCCCGATGCGGCGGAAGCTGCTGCAGGTGCTGCCTCTGGGCCTGATCCTGGTGACCGCCACCGGTTGCACATACAAGGATTTCCCCCGCCTCGGGATGCCCACCCCGGCCACGGAGGAGGCTCCAAGGATCCTCTCCCTGTGGCAGGGCTCGTGGGCGGCGGCACTCGCCGTGGGCGTGCTGGTCTGGGGCCTGATCGTATGGGCGGCCATCTTCTACCGGCGCAGCCGCACCAAGGTCGAGGTTCCCCCGCAGACCCGGTACAACATGCCCCTTGAGGCGCTGTACACGGTGGTCCCCATCATCGTCGTCTCGGTGCTCTTCTACTTCACCGCGCGCGACGAGTCGAAGCTCCTGAACATCTCCGACAAGCCCGCGCACACCATCAACGTGGTCGGTTTCCAGTGGAGCTGGGCCTTCAACTACGTCGAGGACGTGCCGGGCTCGACCGGGGACGCGAAGACCTCCAAGGAGCTCACCGACATCCCGGACCGGTTCAGGGACGACTTCCCGGCCCGCGCCGGCGGGGTCTACGACGTCGGCACCCCGGCCGTGCGCAACCCGCAGACGAACAACCCGGGCCCGACCCTCTGGCTGCCCAAGGGGGAGAAGGTCCGCTTCGTGCTGACCTCGCGTGATGTCATCCACTCCTTCTGGGTGCTGCCCTTCCTGATGAAGGAGGACGTCATCCCGGGTCACACCAACGCCTTCGAGGTGACCCCCACCAGGGAGGGCACCTTCCGCGGCAAGTGCGCCGAGCTGTGCGGTGTCGACCACTCCCGGATGCTCTTCAACGTGAAGGTCGTCTCTCCCGAGCGCTACCAGAAGCACCTCCAGGACCTCGCGAAGAAGGGGCAGACCGGTTACGTCCCGGCCGGTATCGCGCAGACGGGCCATGAGAAGAACCGGGAGACGAACAACCTGTGAGCATCCTCAACGAACCTCAGGGTGCCGCGGCGGCCGAAGACTCGCTCGAGCACGAGCTGCCGGTCCGGCGCAAGCAGCCCGGCAGTGCCGTCGTCAAGTGGCTGACCACCACCGACCACAAGACGATCGGCACGCTCTACCTGGTCACGTCGTTCGCGTTCTTCCTCATCGGCGGTGTGCTCGCGCTCTTCATGCGCGCCGAGCTCGCCCGTCCGGGTGAGCAGATCATGTCGAACGAGCAGTTCAACCAGGCGTTCACGATGCACGGCACGATCATGCTGCTGATGTTCGCGACGCCGCTGTTCGCCGGCTTCGCGAACTGGATCATGCCGCTGCAGATCGGCTCGCCCGACGTGGCCTTCCCGCGGCTGAACATGTTCGCGTACTGGCTGTACCTCTTCGGCTCGCTGATCGCGGTGGGCGGCTTCCTCACGCCGGACGGCGCGGCCGACTTCGGCTGGTTCGCCTACTCGCCGCTGTCCGACGCGGTCCGCTCGCCCGGTGTCGGCGCCGACATGTGGATCATGGGCCTGGCCTTCTCCGGCTTCGGCACCATCCTCGGCTCGGTCAACTTCATCACCACCATCATCTGCATGCGCGCACCCGGTATGACGATGTTCCGCATGCCGATCTTCGTGTGGAACGTGCTGCTGACCGGTGTGCTGGTGCTGCTGGCCTTCCCGGTGCTGGCCGCCGCGCTGCTGGCGCTGGAGGCCGACCGCAAGTTCGGGGCGCACGTCTTCGACGCGGCCAACGGCGGAGCGCTGCTGTGGCAACACCTCTTCTGGTTCTTCGGGCATCCGGAGGTGTACATCATCGCCTTGCCCTTCTTCGGCATCATCTCCGAGGTCATCCCCGTCTTCAGTCGAAAGCCGATGTTCGGCTACGGCGGCCTGATCGGTGCCACCATCGCCATCGCGGGCCTGTCCGTGACGGTGTGGGCGCACCACATGTACGTCACCGGCGGTGTGCTGCTGCCGTTCTTCTCGTTCATGACGTTCCTGATCGCCGTGCCGACCGGTGTGAAGTTCTTCAACTGGATCGGCACCATGTGGAAGGGCTCGTTGTCGTTCGAGACGCCGATGCTCTGGGCCATCGGCTTCCTGATCACCTTCACCTTCGGTGGTCTGACCGGTGTCATCCTGGCCTCGCCGCCGATGGACTTCCACGTCTCCGACTCGTACTTCGTGGTCGCGCACTTCCACTACGTCGTCTTCGGCACCGTGGTCTTCGCGATGTTCTCGGGCTTCCACTTCTGGTGGCCCAAGATGACCGGCAAGATGCTGGACGAGCGGCTCGGCAAGATCACCTTCTGGACGCTGTTCTGCGGCTTCCACGGCACCTTCCTCGTCCAGCACTGGCTGGGCGCCGAGGGCATGCCGCGCCGGTACGCGGACTACCTCGCGGCCGACGGCTTCACCGCCCTGAACACCGTCTCCACCATCAGCGCCTTCGTCCTCGGGCTGTCGGTGCTGCCGTTCCTCTACAACGTCTGGAAGACGGCGAAGTACGGCGAGAAGGTCGGCGTCGACGACCCCTGGGGCTTCGGCCGCTCGCTGGAGTGGGCCACTAGCTGCCCGCCGCCGCGGCACAACTTCCTCACGCTGCCGAGGATCCGCAGCGAGTCCCCGGCCTTCGACCTGCACCATCCGGAGATCGCCGCACTCGACCAGCTCGAGAACGTCGGAGCGGGCGTACCCGCAGGCATCACCGGCGGCAAGGAGGCCGGCAAGTGAAGATCCAGGGCAAGATGTTCCTCTGGCTGGCCCTCTTCATCCTCGTCATGGCCATCGTCTACGGCGTGTGGTCGAAGGAGCCGGCCGGCACCACCGCGCTCTTCCTGGCCTTCGGCCTGAGCGTCATGATCGGCTACTACCTGGCCTTCACGGCCCGCAGGGTCGACGCGGGAGCGCAGGACAACAAGGACGCCGATGTGGCGGACGACGCCGGCGAGGTGGGCTTCTTCAGCCCGCACAGTTGGCAGCCGCTCGCGCTCGCGACCGGTGGCGCGCTCGCCTTCATGGGCATCATCTTCGGCTGGTGGCTGCTGTACTTCTCGGCCCCGATCATCCTGATCGGCCTGTATGGCTGGGTCTTCGAGTACTACCGGGGCGAGAACCAGAACCAGTAGGCGCGAGAGCGCCGGGCGGGCCCGGTGCCCCTAGCACGCCACAGGCACCACGGACCCGGACACTCCGCACGGAGTGTCCGGGTCCACTCGTCTGCCCTGCGGTAATCGCCCGTTCGGCCCACCGGCCGCGCCCGCACGCGGGATCGTTCCTAGCGTGGACTCATGAACCAGTCAGCGCGTATCCGAACGGTATGGAGCTGCTCCCTGCTGGTGGCCGTCCTCGGTACCGCCACGGCCTGCGACTCCGCTCACCCGCTCACGGCCGAGCCCTACGACGCGGCGCGCCAGATCGCGTTCAACGGCGTGCAGGACGGCGGTACGGCCGACCCGGGCAAGCCCCTGGAGATCACCTCACACGGCGGGGGCGGACGCATCACCGATGTCACGGCGGTCGACGAGAGCGGCCGCTACATAGCCGGCAGGCTGTCCGGCGACGGCAGCCGCTGGTACAGCACGGCGCCACTGGCCGCCGGTTCCCGCTACACCGTCAGGGTCAGCACGGAGAACGACGAGGGCGCACCGGGCCGCAAGGTGCTCACCTTCGGCACCGGCGCACCGCGCCACAGAGGCACGCTCAAGGTGGTCTTCGGACCCAGGGCCGGCGAGTACGGCGTCGGCCAGCCCGTCACCGCGAGGCTCAGCGCGCCCGTCAAGGACCGGGCCTCCAGGATCGCGGTGGAACGCGGCCTCAAGGTGGACTCCCGGCCCGCCGTGGAGGGTAGCTGGTACTGGGTCGACAGCAGGACGCTGCACTACCGGCCCCGGGAGTACTGGCCCGCCCACGCGACGGTCACCGCGACCAGCGGCCTGCGGGGCGTCAAGATCAACGACCGGCTCTGGGGCGGCGCGACGAAGCCGCTGAAGCTGACCACGGGCGACCGGATAGAAGCGGTCACCAACGCGGGCACGCACCGGATGGCCGTCTACCGCAATGGCCAGGACGTCAAGGACATACCGGTCACCACGGGCAAACCCGGTTTCGAGACCCGCAACGGAGTCAAGGTGGTGCTGGAGAAGCAGGCCTTCGTACAGATGCGCAGTGCCACCGTCGGCATAGCCGCCGGCAGCGGCGACTCGTACGACCTGCCGGTGCACTGGGCGACCAGGGTCACCTGGAGCGGTGAGTACGTCCACGCCGCACCCTGGTCCGTGGGCTCGCAGGGCTCCGCGAACGTCAGCCACGGCTGCACGGGGATGAGCACCGAGGACGCCGAGTGGTTCTTCCACACGGTGCACGAGGGAGACATCGTCAGGGTCGTCGGCAGCGAGGGTGAGAGCATGGACCCGTTCGGCAACGGTTTCGGCGACTGGAACCTGGACTGGGCGAAGTGGCGCCAGGGCAGTGCGCTGCTCGGCGACGGGAGTGACGATCCCGGTCGGCACAAGGTCGTGGAGTCGGCCCGCCTGCGCCCGCAGGTCTAGCCCCGCGCCCGCCCCGGCCGTCCAGGAGGGGCGGGGGAGCGGCGCGGCCCGCCGCGGTGCGGCCGTGGGCCGGACACCGCCCGAAAGGAGCGGTCTCCTCGCCCGCGGCCACCGCAGGCGAGGCGCCCGTGCGGTTCCCCGCGCCCCTCGGGGGCGCTACGCGCCCACGGCCAGCCTGCTGCGCAGCAGCCCCGCCAGCGCGTCGGCGAACTCGATCGGCTCGACCGGCAGGGTCACCGCGGCGTCCGCGCGGCTCCAGGTGGCCAGCCAGGCGTCCTGCGGGCGCCCCATGAGCAGCAGCACCGGGGGGCAGCGGAAGATCTCGTCCTTGAGCTGCCGGCAGACGCCCATACCGCCCGCCGGCACGGCCTCGCCGTCCAGCACGCAGACGTCGATGCCGCCCTGCTGCATCTCCTTGAGCACGGCCGGCAGCGTCGCGCACTCGACGAACTCCACCTCGGGAACATCGGTCGCCGGCCTGCGGCCCGTCGCCAGCCGGACCTCCTCGCGCGTGCGGGCATTGTCGCTGTACACCAGCACCGTGGCGGTGGCCTGCATTGCTCCTCCATGCCTCTGGGGGGCTACCGGGGACTTCCGGCGGGTCTGCCGGGAGCATTCCCGGGACCCGATGCGCGGATGCTACTCCCTTGGAACGCCGGTGGGCAGCGGTCCGGGACCGTGCCGTGCGCCGCCCCGGGAGCGCGCACATCCGCCGGACACACCGAACGGCACCCCCCGGAGTGAGCGCAAGATAAGCGACCGACATAATGTCGGCGTGGCGACAGCAACGACAGTAGAGACCGGGCACGCGCACCCGTCGGTCAACAGGCCGAACCTCACCAGTGTCGGAACCATCATCTGGCTGAGTTCCGAGCTGATGTTCTTCGCGGCCCTCTTCGCGATGTACTTCACCCTGCGATCGGTGACCGGGCCGGATCACTGGAAGGCGATGGCGGACTCGCTGAACATTCCGTTCTCGGCGACCAACACCACCATCCTGGTGCTCTCCTCCCTCACCTGCCAGCTCGGCGTGTTCGCGGCCGAGCGCGGTGACGTGAAGAAGCTCCGGATGTGGTTCATCATCACCTTCATCATGGGCGCGATCTTCATCGGCGGTCAGATCTTCGAGTACACGAACCTGGTCAAGGAAGACGGCATCTCGCTCTCCTCCGACCCGTACGGTTCCGTGTTCTACCTGACCACCGGCTTCCACGGGCTGCACGTGACGGGCGGACTCATCGCCTTCCTGCTGGTCCTCGGCCGCACCTACGCGGCCCGGAGGTTCACCCACTCACAGGCGACAGCCGCCATCGTCGTGTCCTACTACTGGCACTTCGTCGATGTCGTCTGGATCGGCCTCTTCGCCACGATCTACCTGATCAAGTAACCGGGCCGCGGCCCGCCGAACACCCGAAGCATCGACGCAGAAGATCCTGACACCGGGGTAATCCGTGAAAAAGCTCTCCGCACGACGACGCCATCCGCTGGCGGCGGTCGTCGTCCTACTCCTCGCGCTGGCGGCCACCGGGGGGCTGTACATCGCCTTCGCGCCCGCGGACAAGGCGCAGGCCGACGAGACCGCGCAGTCCCTCGCGATCGACGAGGGCAAGCGGCTCTTCTCGGTCGGCTGCGCCAGTTGCCACGGCACGGGAGGACAGGGCACCTCAGACGGTCCGTCACTGGTGGGCGTCGGTGCCGCGGCCGTCGACTTCCAGGTCGGCACCGGCCGTATGCCCCTCCAGCAGCAGGGCGCCCAGGCGCCGCGCAAGAAGGTCATCTACTCGCAGGCCGAGATCGACCAGATCGCCGCGTACATCGCCTCCCTGGGCGCCGGCCCCAGCGTGCCGACGAAGAACCAGTACGACCCGAAGGGCGCCGACATCGCCAAGGGCGGTGAGCTCTTCCGCACGGACTGCGCGCAGTGCCACAACTTCACCGGTGAAGGCGGTGCGCTGACGCACGGCAAGTTCGCCCCGTCGCTGGAGAACGTGGATCCGAAGCACATCTACGAGGCCATGCAGACCGGCCCGCAGAGCATGCCGAACTTCCCGGACAGCGTCATGCCGGAGCAGAACAAGAAGGACATCATCGCGTACCTGCACGCGGTCAACAGCGACGACACCACCAGCCCCGGTGGCCTCAAGCTCGGCGGACTCGGCCCGGTCAGCGAGGGTCTGTTCGCCTGGATCTTCGGTCTCGGCGGACTGGTCGCCATTGCCGCCTGGGTCGCCGCTCGGACCGCAAAGGCCAGGAAGTCATGAGTAACCACGACATTCCAGAAGAGAACCTGCCGGAGCGGAGCACCGCACACGGCGAGGTCTCCGTCCCGGACGAGAACCCGTTCGCGGACCCCGGACTCCCCCCGCACGAGCACCGGATCCAGGACATCGACGAGGGTGCCGCACGGCGCTCCGAGCGCACCGTCGCCCTGCTGTTCACGATCTCGATGCTGTGCACCGTCGGCTTCATCGCGTCGTACTTCGCGATCCCCCGGGACAAGTCGATCTTCGTCTTCCCGATCGGGCACATCAACGCCATGAACTTCGCCCTGGGGCTCACCCTCGGCGTGGCGCTGTTCTGCATCGGTGCGGGCGCGGTCCACTGGGCCAGGACCCTGATGTCCGACGTGGAGATCGCCGACGAGCGCCACGCGATCGAGGCCGACCCGGAGACCAAGCAGAAGGTGCTCGCCGACTTCGCGCAGGGCGCCAAGGAGTCCGCGCTCGGCCGTCGTGGCCTGATCCGCACCACCATGTTCGGTGCGCTGGCGCTGCTTCCGCTCTCCGGCGTCTTCCTCCTCGGCGGCCTCGGTCCCAAGCCCGAGGAGAAGCTGCGCCACACCCTGTGGGCCAAGGGCAAGCTGCTGGTCAACATGAACACCGACCAGCCGCTGCGTCCCGCGGACATCCCGGTGGGCTCGCTGACCTTCGCCAAGCCGGACGGCCTGGAGGAGAGCGACGAGGACTTCCAGCAGCAGATCGCCAAGGCGGCCCTGATGATCATCCGGATCCAGCCGGAGAACATCAAGGACAAGCGCGAACTGGACTGGTCGCACGACGGGATCGTGGCCTACTCCAAGATCTGCACCCACGTGGGCTGCCCGATCTCCCTGTACGAGCAGCAGACGCACCACGTCCTGTGCCCGTGCCACCAGTCCACCTTCGACCTCTCCGACGGGGGCCGGGTGCTCTTCGGCCCGGCCGGTCACGCCCTGCCGCAGTTGCACATCGGCGTGAACCAGGACGGCTTCCTCGAAGCGCGCGGCGACTTCGCGGAGCCCGTCGGTCCTGCATTCTGGGAGCGTGGAGCAGAAAAATGAGCAGCACCACACGCAACGCGTCACGCCGCCAGGCACCCGCCGGAGAGCGGGTCGCGGACTGGGCGGACGGCCGGCTCGGGGTCTACTCGCTGGCCAAGAGCAACATGCGCAAGATCTTCCCGGACCACTGGTCCTTCATGCTGGGTGAGGTCTGCCTCTACAGCTTCATCATCATCATCCTCACGGGTGTGTACCTGACGCTGTTCTTCCACCCCTCGATGAACGAGGTGGTGTACCACGGCAGCTACGTCCCGCTGCAGGGCCAGTTGATGTCGGAGGCGTTCAACTCCACGCTGCACATCAGCTTCGACGTCCGCGGTGGTCTGCTGATCCGGCAGATCCACCACTGGGCGGCGCTGATCTTCATCGGCGGCATGCTCGTGCACATGATGCGCGTCTTCTTCACGGGCGCCTTCCGCAAGCCGCGCGAGGTCAACTGGATCTTCGGCTTCCTGCTCCTGGTCCTGGGCATGTTCACCGGCTTCACCGGCTACTCGCTCCCGGACGACCTGCTCTCCGGCACCGGTGTGCGGTTCATGGAGGGGGCGATCCTCTCCACGCCGATCGTCGGCACCTACATGTCGTTCTTCCTGTTCGGCGGGGAGTTCCCGGGCGGTGACTTCGTGGCCCGGTTCTACACGGTCCACATCCTGCTGCTGCCCGGCATCATGATGGGCCTGCTGGTGGGCCACCTGATCCTGGTCTTCTACCACAAGCACACCCAGTTCGCGGGCCCGGGCAGGACCGAGAAGAACGTCGTCGGCATGCCGCTCCTGCCGGTCTACATGGCCAAGGCCGGCGGGTTCTTCTTCCTGGTCTTCGGCGTGATCGCGATCATCGCCGCGATCGCCTCGATCAACCCGATCTGGGCCATCGGCCCGTACCGGCCCGACCAGGTCTCCACCGGTGCCCAACCGGACTGGTACATGGGCTTCTCCGAGGGCCTGATCCGTGTGATGCCCGGCTGGGAGATCAACTTCCTCGGCCATACGCTCGTGCTGGGCGTGGCGATCCCGCTGATCGTCGTCTTCCCGCTGGTGCTCGTCGTGATCGCGGTGTACCCGTTCCTGGAGGCATGGGTCACCGGCGACCGGCGCGAGCACCACATCCTGGACCGGCCGCGCAACGCCCCGACCCGTACGGGTCTCGGTGTGGCCTGGCTCACCTGGTACTTCGTGATGCTGGTCGGCGGCGGCAACGACCTGTGGGCCACCCACTTCCACCTGTCGATCAACTCGATCACCTGGTTCGTGCGGATCGCCTTCTTCGTCGCCCCGGTCCTCGCGTTCCTCGTCACCAAGAGGATCTGCCTGGGCCTGCAGCGCAGGGACCGCGACAAGGTGCTGCACGGACGGGAGTCCGGCATCATCAAGCGCCTGCCGCACGGTGAGTTCATCGAGGTCCACGAGCCGCTGGACGCCGACCAACTGCACACCCTCACCGCGCACGAGCAGTACGAGCCCGCCCAGCTCGGCCCGGCCGTCGACGAGAACGGCGTCGAGCGCCAGGTCTCCCGCGGCGAGAAGCTTCGCACGAAGCTCTCCAAGGGCTACTACGGCGAGGGCAACCAGATCCCGAAGCCCACGGTGGAGGAGTACAAGGAGATCACCAGCGGCCACGGCCACCACTGACCGGCCGGCGCCGAGCCGGCGCGCGTCTCACGGTCGCCACACCGCAGGGCCCCGTCCGAGCACCGGACGGGGCCCTGCGGCGTCCCCCGCGCTGGATAGGCTGGGCCCGAACCCTTACGTGACGTACCCAGGAGCGGCATATGAACGCTGTGCACCCCGCTGGAGGCGACACCGCGGCGGGCCGTTCCTGGCCCGCGGTGCTGAACGCCCTGCTGTCCGGCCGCGACCAGACCGCGGACGCCATCGCCTGGGCGATGGACCGGATCCTGCGCGGCGAGGCCTCCGACGTGCAGATCGCCGCGTTCTCGGTGGCACTGCGCGCCAAGGGCGAGACCGTCGAGGAGATCTCCGGTCTGGTGCGCACCATGTACGAGCACGCCCGGGTGATCGAGGTACCGGGGCCGACCGTCGACATCGTCGGTACGGGCGGTGACGGCGCGCACACGGTCAACATCTCCACCATGTCGGCGATCGTGGTCGCCGGGACCGGGGCGAAGGTCGTCAAGCACGGCAACCGTGCGGCGTCGTCGGCGAGCGGCTCGTCGGACGTGCTGGAGAAGCTCGGCGTCAACCTCGACCTGCCGCCCGAGCGGGTCGCGGAGGTGGTCGAGGAGGCCGGGATCACCTTCTGCTTCGCCATAAAGTTCCACCCCGCGCTGCGGCACGTCGCCCGGGCCCGTGCCGAGCTGGGCATCAGGACCCCCTTCAACATCCTGGGACCGCTCACCAACCCCGCGAAGGTCAAGGCGCAGGCGGTCGGCGTGGCCGACGCCAAGTGGGCGCCGATCGTGGCCGGCGTGCTGGCCGACCGGGGCTCGTCCGCACTGGTCTTCCGCGGTGAGGACGGACTCGACGAGCTGACCACCACCGCGCTCTCCCGGGTGTGGGTGGTGCGGGACGGCACCGTGCGGGAGCAGGTCTTCGATCCCCGTTCTGTGGGGATCGACCTGGTCCCGGTCGAGGCGCTGCGCGGCGGGGACGCGTCCTACAACGCGGATGTGGCGCGGCGGTTGCTGGCCGGGGAGGAAGGGGCCGTGCGGGACGCGGTGCTGCTGAACTCGGCGGCGGCGCTGGTGGCGCTGGGTGCGGACGGGGCCGCGGGTGCCGGTGGGGTGTCCTTGGAGGAGCGGATCCAGGAGGGCATCCGGCGAGCCGCCGAGGCCATCGACTCGGGGGCGGCCCGTGGCGTGCTGGAGGCGTGGGTCGCGGCCACCCACGCCTGAGGGCCGCCCGCCCCGTCCGCCCCGGAGCGCGTCGGCGCTGCGGGGCGGTGCCGCGGCGCCGGCGCGCTCCTGGCCCGGCCGGCGCGCGGGCGGGCGGGCGCAGCCCGGCGGCAGGGGCGGGGCCGCGGCGTCCCGGGATGTGGAAGGCGGTTGCGCGGCGTTTCGGGACTGACATAATCGTCGGCAGGTCATGAGCGACAGCGACGAGGCCCCGGCCCGCTGTCCGGCAACCCTCCGTCCGTGGCGGGGTGCCCCGGGTGAAGACCAGGTCGCAGACAGCAGGGTCTGCGGCAAGCGCGGACCCCTCGGGGTCCTGGTCCTCTGGGGAGCCGCCGCGTGAGCAAGCGAATGCGCTAGGGCGCAAGGCCCCGCCTCCGCACCCCCTTCACACCGTGCCGCCGCCCGCCCGCGCCGCGGTGCCCCTCTGGCTCACCCGGGAGTTCCCCATGTCCTTCGCCACGCCCGCATCCCGCAAGGAACCGCTGCCCGTCCTCGGCCGTGACGTGCGCGTCCCGCTCGTCACCGGTGGCGAGGTCGCCTACGCCGCGCTCGACTACGCGGCCAGCGCCCCCGCGCTCCAGCGCGTCTGGGACGACGTCGCCGCGTACGCCCCGTACTACGGCAGTGTGCACCGCGGCGCGGGATACCTGTCGCAGCTCTCCACGGAGCTCTTCGAGAACGCCAGGGCGACCATCGGCGGCTTCCTCGGCTGCCGGCCCGACGACGAGGTGGTCTTCACCAGGTCGACGACCGACTCGCTGAACCTGCTGGCCCGTGCGGTGCCGGACGACTGCCGGGTCTTCGTCTTCGAGACCGAGCACCACGCCGCCCTGCTGCCCTGGCGCCGGGTGACCTACCTGGACGCGCCCCGCACCCCGCAGGAGGCGGTGCGCACCCTGGAGCGTGCGCTCGCGCGGCGGGCACCGGGGCCCGCGCTGGTCTGCGTCACCGGTGCCTCGAACGTCACCGGCGAGCTGTGGCCGGTGCGCGAACTGGCCGCGGCCGCCCACGCGCACGGCGCCCGCATCGTGCTGGACGCCGCCCAGCTCGCCCCGCACCACCCGGTGGACGTCGCCGCACTCGACGTCGACTGGGTGGCCTTCTCCGGGCACAAGCTGTACGCGCCCTTCGGCTCCGGTGTGCTGGCCGGGCGCGGGGACTGGCTCGCGACGGCGCGGCCCTACCTCGCGGGCGGCGGTGCCTCGCGCAGGGTGGTGCGCCGCGCGGACGGGCACGTGGCGGTCGAGTGGCACGGCGGACCCGCCCGGCACGAGGCCGGCTCGCCCAATGTGATCGGCGCGCACGCCATCGCCTCCGCCTGCAAGGCACTGACGGAGGCCGGTTTCGCCTCCCTCGTGGCCAGGGAGCGGCACCTGGTGGAGAAGGTGCGGGCGGGGCTGGCGGCGGTGCCGGGCGTGCGGGTGCTGTCGCTGTTCGGCGCCGACGCCCCGCGCGTCGGAGTGCTCTCGTTCGTGGTCGACGGCTGGAACAGCTCGCATGTCGCGGCCGCGCTCTCCGCCGAGTACGGTATCGGCGTGCGCGACGGGCTGTTCTGCGCCCATCCGCTGGTCAGGGCGGTGCTCGGGGGTGCGCCCGACGAACCGGGGGAGTGCGGCGCGCCGGAGGCCGAGCCCGGCGAGCGTGCGCTGAACGCGGTCAGGGTCAGCTTCGGCGCGGGCACTCCCGACGAGCACGTGGAGCGGTTCGTGCGCGCGGTCGGCGAGCTGGTGCGCGACGGTGCCCGGTGGCGCTACCGCACCGAGGAGGGGCGCTGCGTGCCGGACACCGGGGCCGCGGTCGGCGAGGCCGTCCGCTGAGCGCGCCGCCGGGCCGCCCGGCAGAGAGCCGCCCGGCGGTGGGCGGTCCGGTGGCGGGCGGTCCGGTCAGGAGTCGAGGCCGATCGCGAACGCCGCCTCCAGGTCGTGCTGCGAGTACGTCCGGAAGGCGACGTGCGTGTCGGTGGCCTCCACCCCGGGGATCTTGCTGATCCGGCCGGGGATCACCTCCGCGAGATCGTCGTGGTCGGCCACCCGGACCATGGCGATCAGGTCGTGGTTGCCCGTCACGGAGAACACCTCGCTGACGCTGTCCAGCGCGGCGATCGACTCGGCGATCTCCGGGATCCGGTCCACGCTGGTCTTGATGAGCACGATCGCGGTGATCACGGCTTGCTGTCTCCCTCGGTGCCCGCGGGTGGGCCTTCACTGTAGCCGCAGGGTCCCCGGGCCTCCCTGCGCCGCCGGCCGCACGGGGCCACAGCGGGAGACATCGGGGCAGACCGGTCCGGCCGGGACCGCACCCGAGCGCGGGCCCCCCGTCAGGCCGTAGGGTTACGAGCCGGACGCACCACGCAACACTGTGTGCCCGGCCATCGGAGGCACCGAGTAAAAGGGCGCACCCTGGAAACCCGAGGACCCGAGGAAGGCAGACAGCACGATGACGGTTCCCTTGCCGACGGCGGAGACCCGCTGGCGCTGCACCCTCTGCGGCAATCTCACCCGGTTCGATGTGACGCGTTCCTCGAAGGTCGTCGAGTACGTGCACCTGGACCTGTCCGGTGAGCCCAGCGTGGAGGAGCGCGATGTGGTGAATGAGACCATCGAGTCCGTGCGCTGCCGTTGGTGCAACGCGGTGGACCAGGTGGAACTGGTGGACAGGCCGGGCGTCGGCTCCTGAGGGAGCGGCGCCCATGAGCAGATGGGGTGGCGATGGTGGAGAGCGCAGGCGGGGGGCCGGCCGACGGCACCGCTGAGGTGCTCGACCGCCCGTTGCCCGAGGGAGTGCGCCGCCGTGTCGTCCAGCTCGTCTCGGACGGCTTCGGCGGCCTGACCGTCGCCGAGCTGCCCACGCAACTGCGCCAGTACGCCCGCTTCACCCCGAGCAGGCGCGCCAAGTTCGCCGCCAACGCCATGGCCTCGGCGGTGGAGAGCGAGCCGCTGTTCCGGCAGCGGATCGCCGAGCGGCTGCGCGAGGCGCAGCCCGAGCTGGCCGGCGCGCTCGACTCGGGCACCCCGCCGCCGGCCGCCGATCCGCTGGACGTGGCCGCGGCGGCCTATGTGCTGCGGCCCCCGGGCTGGGTGAAGCTGGTCACCGCCGCGGGCGAGGAGGTCCAGCGGGCGGACGCCGAGCGGGCCGACGAACAGGCCAGGGCCGAGTTGGACCGGCTCCGTGCGGAGCTGGCCGCGGCCAGGGAGCAGACCAGGGCCGAGACGGAGGGGCTGCGCGCGGAGCTGGAGGCCGCCAGGAAGGAGGCCGAGTCGCTGCACCGCAAGCTGCGCGGCGCGCTCAGCGACGTCAAGCGCGGCGAGGCGGCGGTGCGCAGGGCACAGGCCGAGACCGAGAACGCCAGGTCCGAGGGGCAGGCACTGCTGTCGGCGGCGGAGAGCGAGGCGCGCCGCCTGCGGGCCAGGCTCGGCGAGTCGGAAGCGGCCCTGGAGGCCACCCGCAGGGCCGCACGGGAGGGCCGCAGCGTCGAGGACATGCGCGTGCGGCTCCTGCTCGACACACTGCTGGACTCGGCGCAGGGGCTGCGCCGCGAACTCGCCCTGCCGCCCGTCTCGGTGCGCCCCGCGGAGACCGTCGAGGCCGTGGAGCCGGGCCGGATGACCCCGAAGGACATCGCCGCCCGAGCCCTGTCGGAGCATGATCCAGCCATTCTCGACCAGTTGCTGGCCCTGCCGCAGGCCCATCTCGTCGTCGACGGCTACAACGTCACCAAGACCGGCTACCCGCAGATGCCGCTGGAGAAGCAGCGGTTGCGGCTGCTGGGCGCGCTGTCCCTGCTCGCCGCGCAGACGGGCGCCGAGGTGACCTGCGTCTTCGACGGTGCTGAGCTCGCCGCACCGGTGCTCCTCGCGCCGCCGCGCGGCGTACGCGTGCTGTTCTCCAAGCCGCGGGTCACGGCGGACGAGCTGATCCGCCAACTGGTGCGTGCGGAACCGCCGGGACGGCCCGTGATCGTGGTCTCCACCGACCGCGAGGTGGCCGATGGCATCGCCAAGGCGGGTGCGCGTCCGGTCGCCTCCGCGGTGCTGCTCAAACGGCTCTCCCGCGGCTGACCGATGAGTTCGAGCGGAGAAGTCGCCTAAGCACCATGCGTGCCATCTGGCTTCGATGCCCGTATTCACGGCTTCTTTGCGCGACGTAGTGTCAGCCTCTTATCACCGGTGGTGAGTCACGGGTAAAGAAACACCTGCGCAAGGTAGTTTTTTCCCGTCAGGATTTGAACTGATCACAAGAAGGTCACTAGGGTCTGGCTCGAACCTCCGCTCGGGTGATCGCTCATCGGGAGCGACGGTGGAGGAGCACCCGCCCACCAGCGTTTCGGTAGGCGGCTGATGGAAGAAGGAGCTCGCCTCCGTGGCGTCCCACCGTCGATCCAAACAGCCGAGCCGCGCCCGCGTGACCGTGCTCACCGCAACCGCAGCCGCAGCAGTGGCCCTGACCTCGCAGGCCGCCCAGGCCGATCCGAAGCCCAGCAAGGAAGAGGTCAAGTCCAAGGTCGACAAGCTCTACGAGCAGGCGGAGCAGGCCACCGAGAAGTACGACGGGGCCAAGGAGAAGCAGAAGAAGCTCGAGAAGGAGGTCAGCGACCTCCAGGACAAGGTCGCCCGCGGCCAGGACGAGCTCAACGACCTCCAGGACGACCTCGGTTCGGTCGCCACCGCCCAGTACCGCTCGGGCGGCATCGATCCCTCCGTCCAACTGTTCCTCTCCTCCGACCCCGACAGCTACCTGGACAAGGCCACCACCCTCGACCAGCTCAGCGGTCAGCAGGTCGAGGCGCTGAAGAAGATCCAGGAGAAGCAGCGCTCCCTGGCCCAGCAGCGCAAGGAGGCCACCGCCAAGCTCAAGGACCTGGCGGACACCCGCACCGAGCTGGGCAAGAAGAAGCAGCAGGTCCAGGACAAGCTCGCCGAGGCGCAGAAGCTCCTCAACACGCTGACGGCCGCGGAGCGGCAGCAGCTCGCCGCGCAGGAGAACCGCGCCAGCCGCGACAGCCAGCGCCTCGGGGGCGGTACGGCCGCCTCGGGCCGGGCCGCGGCCGCGTTCGCCGCCGCCCAGAGCGTCATCGGCAGCCCCTACGTCTACGGTGCCACGGGCCCCAGCTCCTTCGACTGCTCCGGCCTGACCTCGTGGGCGTACGCCCAGGCCGGTGTCTCGATACCGCGCACCTCGCAGGCCCAGGCCAACGCCGGTACGCGCATCTACTCGGAGAGCGACCTGCGGGTCGGCGACCTGGTGCTGTTCTACGGCGACCTGCACCACATCGGCCTCTACGCCGGTAACGGCCAGGTCCTGCACGCCCCGCACACCGGTGCCAGCGTGCGCTACGAGGCCATCGGCAACATGCCCTTCCAGTTCGGCGTCCGCGTCTGACCACCCGCTTCCGGGGCGCCGTTCGGCGCCCCGGGGCGAGGGACGCCGTCCGGGCCGTGCGCCCGGGTCCGGCATCCGGTACGGACACCGCGTGTGATGCGTCCGAACGGGCGAACTTCCGCCTCGCCCCCCTCTTCCGACCCCGCCGCTGACCTGCGTCTGCGGCGGGGTTCGTGCATTTCGGCCGCACGTCGGCCCGTGCTCGGTGCGTAGTGGTGCGGTTACTCTCTGGCGTCGAATTCCCCCGTACCCGGGGGTCCGTCAGCGGAAGGAGAGCGGCTACCTGTGGGGTCCCATCGCCGCATCCCCGGCCCCGGCGCAGGCCGCGGCACCCGAGTCACCGTCCTGTCCGCCGCCACGGCCACCGCGGCCGCGGCACTCGCCGCGGTCCCGGCGGACGCCGCGCCGACCGAGCGGCACACCGACGCCAGGGCCGAGGTGGACCGGCTGTACCGGCAGGCCGAGCGGGCCACCGAGGCCTACCACCGCACCACCGAGCAGACGCACCGGCTCACCGCGCGGGTCTCCTCGGCACAGGACCGGCTCGCCCACGGGCAACAGCGCGTCAACGAGATACGGGACGCGCTCGGTTCGATCGCCGGGGCGCAGTACCGCACCGGCGGTGTCGACCCCGCCCTGCGGCTCTTCCTCTCGTCGCGGCCGGACGAGTTCCTGGACACGGCCACCACCCTCGACAGGATCGGCACCCGTACGGCGAGTCGCCTGAAGGAGTTGGAGACGCTTCGGCGGGGCCTCGCGCAGGACCGTGCGGAGGCCGAGAGGACTCTGCGCGAACTGGAGCACAGCCGCCGGGTCGCGGCCCGCCACAAACGCACCGTCGAGCACAAGCTCGCCGAGGCCAGGCGGTTGCTGCGCACCCTCACCGCCGCCCAGCGCGCGGTGTTCGGGCACTCCTCGCCACCCGGCCGGTTCCCCGCGGCGGGCCCGGGCGCGCCACCGGCCACGCAGCGTGCGGCGGCCGCACTCGCCGCGGCACGCTCGGCCCTCGGCCGGCCCTATGTGTGGGGGGCCAACGGGCCGGCGGGTTTCGACTGCTCGGGGCTCACCCAGTGGGCCTACGCCCAGGCGGGGGTGGGACTGCCCCGCACCTCGCAGGCGCAGCGGTATGCGGGACGCCGGGTGCCGCCGGCCCAGGCCCGGCCGGGTGATCTCGTCGCCTACCGCCAGGACGCCAGCCACATCGCGATGTACGCGGGCCACGGCCAGGTCATCCACGCCCCCTACCCGGGTGCGCCGGTGCGCTACGACCCGGTGGGCATGATGCCGGTGTCGTCCGTGACCCGGATCTGACGGCGGGGTGCCGGCGGCACCCGAACGGCGCGCGGTCGTCCGGCGGGGGCGTCCGCGCCGCCGCCCGGCCGGCGAGCGCGAGGCGGGGCGCCGGACCCGGACGCCTGCGCTCGTCATGAGGGGTGGCGCCGTGCGCCGTACGATCGTGTGCGTGGCGGGTGGCGGTGGTGGCAGACGGGCGGTGCGGCTCCGGCGCGCCCTCGCGGTGCTGTGCGCGGGGGCCGTCGGCTCGGCAGGGCTGATCGGTTGCGACGGTGCTGCGCCCGCCGACCCGGCGGCCGCACAGGTGCAGCGGCTGCTGGACCGGCGTGCGCGTGCGGTGCTCGACCGGGACGAGAGCGCCTACCTGGCGACGGGCGGGGCGGGCGAGGACCGGTCGGCGGCCCGGCGATCGGCGACCGCCTTCCGCAACCTCGCCGCCGTCCCACTCGGTTCCTGGGCCTACCACGTCACCGCCTTCCACCGCTCGGGCGCGGCCGCCCGGGCCACCGCCGAGCTGCGCTTCCGCATCGACGGCTACGACAGCGCCCCGGTCCTCGCCCCTCGCGCCCTGACCCTGCACCGCAAGGAGGGGCGCTGGTACGTCACCGCCGACCGGCCCGGCGGCCACACCGCCCGGCAGCTCTGGGAGCAGGGCCGGGTGGTCGCCGTGGACGGCACGCACAGCCTGGTCCTCGGCGTCGGTCAGGACACCGCGCGGCTCCGGGACTTCGCGAGGCTCGCCGACCACGCGGTGCCCGCGGTGCGGGACGCCTGGGGCGGCGGCTGGTCGGGCCGGGTGGTGGTGGAGGTGCCCGCCTCGCTGGAGGGCATGGCGGGCCTGCTGGGCTCGCCGCCGGCCGCGTACCGCGGTATCGCGGCGGTCACCACCGGCGAGGTCGGCGGCGCCGGACGGTCGCCCGCCGACCGCATCATCGTCAACCCGGACGCCTACGGTGTGCTCAACGACCTCGGCCGCCAGGTCGTGCTGACGCACGAGACCACGCACGTGGCCACCCGCTCCGCCACCTCGCCGGCCACCCCGCTCTGGCTCTCCGAGGGCTATGCCGACTGGGTCGGCTACCGCGGCACCCGCCGCACCCCGGCCCAGGCCGCCCCCGAGCTGCAACGTGCGGTACGGCGGGGGCGGGTGCCGAAGGAGCTGCCCGGTGACGCCGACTTCGGCTTCTCCCGGCAGGCCGACCCGCTCGCCGAGGCGTACGAGGGCGGCTGGCTGGCCTGCCGGATGATCGCCGACCAGTGGGGCGGGACGCGGCTGAAGGACTTCTACCGCGCGGTGGGCGCCCACCGGGAGCGGGCCGGCGCGGTCGACGACGCGTTCCGGGACGTCCTCGGTGTCAGCCGCGCCGAGTTCACCGCGCGGTGGCGGGCGTACCTGCGCCGCGAACTGGGCTGACCGGGCGATGCACACGGGGCGGGCGGCGGATGGCCGGGAGACCGGACGGAGCGGGCGGCGGGCCCGGTCGGGCCGAGGGCGGCTCGGCCGGGGTGAGGGGGCCGAGGTGCGGGCGGCCGGGGTGAGGGGATCGGCCGGGTGGGGGAGCCGGCCGGGTGAGGGGCGGGCTCGCGGTGTCCGGAGCGCGGCGCGGCCGCGTCCGTCGCCGGCAGGCCGCCCGTCAGTGTGAATCGACCAGCTCCTCTGTCCCTCGGACGCACTCCGGCGAGTCCGCACGGTGCCGGGGAGGGCGCACCGTGCGGCGCCACAGCAGGACCCCGGCGGTGACCGACGCGGCGACCAGCAGGCCGTTGCGCACGCACAGCAGCGTGATGCCCAGGGCGTCACCGGCCACCACATGGCCGAACCAGACCGGGAACTCCAGCGTCGTCACCAGGGTCGCCGCCAGCACCATCAGGGCCGGCGCCCGCATCGGGCCGGTGCGGCGGAGCAGACACACGGCGGCGAGCCCCACCAGCCACACCATGTACTGGGGGCTGATCACCCGGCTGGTGGTGGTGAACAGCAGGACCGCGGTGAAGGCGGCGTCGGCGAGGGTGCCCGGCGGCCACGTGCCCGCCAGCCGCCGCCACAGCAGCAGCCAGCCCAGGGCCAGCCCCGACAAGACCTGTGCGACGCCGCTCACGAGCTGCACGTGCGGCCCGAGGAACTCCACGGAGCCGTAGTGCAGCGCCACCTCGCCCGGCCAGCCCAGGTGCCGTGCGGCGTGCAGCACCAGCGCGCCCAGCGACTCCACCTCCGTGCCGCGGGCCTGCTGGAAGCGCAGGAACGCCAGCGCTCCGGGCAGTGCGGCCCAGGCCGTGAGCAGCAGGCCGGCGCCGACCAGCGCGGCCGTCCCCCAGGACCGCACCGTGGCCCGCCCGCGCCGGGTGCCCGCCAGCACCAGCACCGGCCACACCTTCAGCAGCGCCCCGAACGCGGCGAGCGCCCCCAGCACCCTCGGCCGCCGGACGCCGGCGAGCAGCGCGGCGACCGCCACCGCGGTCGCCAGCAGGTCGTACCGCGCGTACGCGGTCGGGCCGAGCAGCGGCACCCCGGCCACCCACACCCAGGCGCCGCGCGCCGACCTGCCCGGCCGCCGGGCCGCGTACAGCAGCATCCCGAGCACCAGCGCATCGGCCGCGAACAGCACGGCGAAGAAAGCCCGGGCATAGGCCAGGAACGGCAGCAGCGCGGGGGAGAGCACGGCGAGGGCGGCACCGGGCGGGTACTGCCAGGTGACGTCGGAGCCGGGGAAGCGGCCGGTGCGCAGGACCTCGTACCAGCCGTGGTAGATCACGGACACGTCACCGGTGACGTCGAGCCCGGGGAAGGGCAGCGCGCCCAGCACCCAGAGCAGCAGCAGGGCCCTGGTGGCGGCGAAGGCGCCGACGGCCCACAGCGGTTGCGGGACCCTGCTCGCCGCCCTGGCAGCCATGCCCACCTCGCCCGCTCCCTCACTGCCGTCGCCGTCGCCGTGCCGTCGCCGTGCCGTCGCCGTTGTCGTCGTCGCCGTGCCGTCGCCCGTCCGCACCCGGCGCCCGATGGCCGGGCGCCCGCGGCCGTCGCCGACCCCGTCATGATGCCGGGCCCGGGTGCCCGGAGGCCATCGGGCAGGGCCGTTCGGTACTGTCGGCGGCGATGCACAGGACCCTGATCGTGACCAACGACTTCCCGCCCAGGCCGGGCGGCATCCAGACGTTCCTGCACAACATGGCGCGGCGTCTGGACCCGGACAGGACCGTCGTCTACGCCTCCACCTGGAAGCGCGGCCGTGAGGGCGCCGAGGCCACCGCGGCCTTCGACCGCGAGCAGCCCTTCACGGTGGTGCGCGACCCCACCACGATGCTGCTGCCCACGCCCCGGGTGACCCGGCGCGCCGCGGGGCTGCTGCGGGAGCACGGCTGCACATCGGTCTGGTTCGGCGCCGCCGCGCCGCTCGGCCTGATGGCGCCCGCGCTGCGGCGCGCCGGCGCCACCCGCCTGGTGGCCACCACGCACGGCCACGAGGCCGGCTGGGCGCTGCTGCCAGGGGCTAGGCGCCTGCTGCGCCGGATCGGCGAGAGCACCGACACGGTGACCTACCTGGGCGAGTACACGCGCACCCGGATCGCCGCCGCGCTGACGCCCGAGGCCGCCGCGCGGATGACGCATCTGCCGCCCGGCGTCGACGAGAAGGCGTTCCACCCGGACTCCGGCGGCGAGGCGGTCCGCGCCCGGCTCGGGCTCACCGGACGGCCGGTGGTGGTCTGCGTGTCCCGGCTGGTGCCGCGCAAGGGCCAGGACACGCTCGTGCGGTCCCTGCCGCGGATCCTTGCCCGGCAGCCCCGCACCGTCCTGCTGCTGGTGGGCGGCGGCCCCTACGAGAAGCGGCTGAGGGCCCTGGCCGAGGAGACCGGCGTGGCCGATTCCGTGCGGTTCACCGGCGCGGTGCCCTGGGAGGAGCTGCCGGCCCACTTCGGCGCGGGCGACGTGTTCGCCATGCCCTGCCGCACCCGGCGCGGCGGGCTCGACGTGGAGGGCCTCGGCATCGTCTACCTGGAGGCGTCCGCGACGGGGCTGCCGGTGGTGGCCGGCGACTCGGGGGGCGCGCCGGACGCCGTGCTCGACGGCGAGAGCGGGTACGTGGTGCGCGGCGCGGGCACCGGGGCCGCCGCGGGAACCGCGGAGCGCGTCCTCGCCCTGCTGGACGACGCCGGTCTGCGGCGCAGGATGGGCGAGCGGGGGCGCGCCTGGGTGGAGGAGCAGTGGCGGTGGGACCTGCTGGCGGGACGCCTGAGAGCACTGCTGTGAGGAGCTGAAGGAGACCGAGGGGGACCCGGGGAGGCCGAGGCAGACCGGGGCCGGCCGAAGTGCGAGGGGCCGGGCCCGCCGGGCGGCTCCGGGCCCGGGGCGCCCACACGGGCCGACGGACGGCACGGGCGCCGCTGGCCTGCCGGGGTCCGGCACGGCCGGTCCTGCCCGGTCCCGGCCGGTGGTCCTGCCCGGTAGCGTCCGGTGGCCCGCCGCCGACGGTGATCCGTCGCCACCGGCGATCCGTGCCTGCCGCGCTCCGTGCCCGCCGTGCTCCGCGGGCGTCCCGCAGGTGCCCGTAAGCGGGGCCTCAGCCGCGGTACAGCGCCTCGATCTCGTCCGCGAAGTCCTTGGCGACGACGTTCCGCTTGAGCTTCAGCGACGGCGTCAGATGACCGGACTCCTCGGTGAACTGGGACGGCAGCACCCGGAACTTGCGCACCGACTCGGCACGGGACACCGCGGCGTTGCCGTCGTTCACGGCCTGCTGGACGGTGGCGAGCAGCTCGGGGTCGTCGCGCAGCGCCGCGGCCGGCGTGCCGGCGGGCTTGCCGTGCTCCTTCAGCCAGCGCTCCAGGAACTCCTCGTCCAGCGTGATCAGCGCACCGACGAACGGCCGCCCGTCGCCGACCACCATGCACTCGGCGACCAGCGCGTGCGCGCGGATGCGGTCCTCGATCACGGCGGGCGCGACGTTCTTGCCCGCGGCCGTGACGATCAGCTCCTTCTTGCGGCCGGTGATCCGCAGATAGCCGTCCTCGTCGAGGGTGCCGATGTCGCCGGTGTGGAACCAGCCGTCGGCCAGCGCGTCGGCCGTCGCGGCCTCGTTGTTCCAGTACTCCTTGAACAGGTGCTCGCCGTGCAGCAGCACCTCGCCGTCGTCGGCGATCCTGACCACCGAGCCGGGCAGCGGCTGGCCGACCGTGCCGATCTTCTGCCGGTCCCACGGGTTGAAGGCGGTCGCGGCGCAGGACTCGGTCAGGCCGTAGCCCTCCAGGACCGTGAAGCCGATGCCGCGGAAGAAGTGGCCCAGGCGCTCGCCCAGCGGCGCACCGCCCGAGATCGCGTACTCGCCGCGGCCGCCGAGCACCGCCCGCAGCTTGCTGTAGACGAGCTTGTCGAACGTCTTGTGCTTCAGTCTGAGGCCGAGGGAGGGGCCGGCGGCGGAGTCCAGGGCCCGGCTGTAGGAGATGGCCGTCTCCGCGGCCTTGTCGAAGATCTTGCCCTTGCCCTCGGACTGCGCCTTGGCGCGGGCCGAGTTGTAGACCTTCTCGAAGACCCGGGGCACGCCCAGGATCAGCGTGGGTCTGAAGGCGGCGAGCTCGTCGGTGAGCTGCTTGACGTCCGGCACGCAGCCCAGCTTGATCGGCGCCATCATCGGCGCCACCTGCACCAGGCGCCCGAAGACGTGCGCGAGCGGCAGGAACAGCAGCACCGAGCACTCGCCGGTGCGGAACAGCGGGCGCAGCCGTTCCACGATGTTGCCGCACTCCGCGAAGAAGCTGCGGTGGGTGAGCACGCAGCCCTTCGGCCTGCCAGTGGTCCCCGAGGTGTACACGATGGTGGCAGGGTCGTCCGCCTTCGCCACCGAGCAGCGCTCCTCGACGACCTCGTCGCCGAGGCCGGCACCCGCCTCGCGCAGTTGCTCGACCGCCCCCGGCCGACCGCCCGCCGGCTCGATCTGCCAGACGGCCGCAAGCCCGGGCAGCCCCTCGCGCACCGACTCCACCGCGGCGGCGTGCGCACCGGTCTCGACCAGGCAGGCCACCGCGCCGGAGTCGCCGAGGATCCACTGCACCTGTTCGGGCGAGCTGGTCTCGTACACGGGCACCGTGATCCCGCCCGCGCTCCAGATGGCGAAGTCGAGCAGCGTCCACTCGTAGCGGGTGCGGGACATCAGGGCGACCCGGTCGCCGGGACGCACACCGGAGGCGATCAGGCCCTTGGCGGTGGAGCGCACCTCGGCCAGGAAGGCCCCGGCGGTGACGTCCTGCCAGACGCCGTCCACTTTCCTCGCGATGACTGCGACGTCCGGATGCTGAGCGGCGTTTCTGCGGACGATGTCGGTCAGATTGCCGTCCGTGGGGACCTCGTACAGGGCCGGAAGGCTGAACTCGCGCAAGACTGCTGCTCCTCATAGGGCGCCGGCGCCACAGGGGGGTTGGTGCGATGCGACGGTGCGGTCCAAGGCTCGGGCAGATGAGCTACGGGCGTCAATGGCTGAAAACCGCCGAACCGCTGAGCACCCACGGCACACTGAACTGCCCGGACGTTACCCATGGGTACCACTTGCGCGGTAGGGGGCCCGCTCAGATGTTTGCCGCGTCACACGCCATGACGGTGCTTCGCGCACACTAGTCCACTCCCTTCCCGAGTAGGAAGTTGCCGCAGGTCCGGCCGCTCTGGCCGTGTTTGTTCCACTGTTTTTCCAGTTTCCCGGGGGGCCTACGCTTGTTCGGTATGGGAGGCATCGGTATGGGAGGCACAGCATTCGGTCAGCGTCCTGTATACGACGCGCGGGGCCGGTCCGGCGCCCACGGCGCGCGCGGGACGCGCATCCACGTGGTGAGCGACGTGCACGGCAACGCCCGCGACCTGGCCCGCGCGGGGGAGGGCGCCGACGCGCTCGTCTGCCTCGGTGACCTGGTCCTCTTCCTGGACTACGCGGATCACTCGCGCGGCATCTTCCCGGACCTGTTCGGTGCCGAGAACGCCCACCGGATCGTCGAGCTGCGCACCGCCCGCCGCTTCGAGGAGGCCCGTGCCTTCGGCGCCGGACTCTGGTCGGCCGTCGGCGCGGACCCCCGTGCGGCCATCGAGAAGGCGGTGCGCAAGCAGTACTCCGAGTTGTTCGCGGCCTTCCCCACTCCTACGTACGCCACCTACGGCAACGTCGACATGCCGGACCTGTGGCCGGAGTACGCCGGGTCCGGCACCAGGGTCCTGGACGGCGAGCGGGTGGAGATCGCCGGCCGGGTCTTCGGCTTCGTCGGTGGTGGCCTGCGCACCGCGATGCGCACTCCGTACGAGATCGGCGACGAGGAGTACGCGGCGAAGATCGAGGCCGTCGGCGAGGTGGACGTGCTGTGCACGCACATCCCGCCGGAGGTCCCCGAGCTGGTCTACGACACCGTGGCCCGCCGCTTCGAGCGCGGCAGCCTCGCGCTGCTGGACGCGATCCGCCGGACCCGTCCGCGGTACGCGCTCTTCGGCCATGTGCACCAGCCGCTGGCGCAGCGGATGCGGATCGGCCGGACGGAGTGCGTGAACGTCGGGCACTTCGCCTCCTCCGGGCGGCCCTTCGCCCTCCAGTGGTGAGGCACAGGGTTGGGTGGTGGGGGAGGCACAGCGTCGGGCGGTGGGAGAGGCGTGTCGCGGGGGGCCGGGGAGAGACGCCGGTCCGGGTGGTGCGCCCGCGCGCGGTAGCCTTCCGCTGCACGGGCCGCCGGGCGCCCTCGAAGTCCGGCACTTTCGCAGCGTTCACACTGTCCGACACCCTTGGCCGGACCCGTATCTGGAGGAGCCACGGCGATGGCGGAACACACCAGTTCGAGCATCACGATCGAGGCGGCACCGGCCGACGTCATGGACGTCATCGCCGACTTCGCCCGCTACCCGGACTGGACGGGCGAGGTGAAGGAGGCCGAGGTGCTGGCCACCGACGGCCAGGGCCGCGCGGAGCAGGTCCGGCTCGTCATGGACGCCGGCGCGATCAAGGACGACCAGACGCTCGCCTACACCTGGCACGGCCCCAACGAGGTCAGTTGGACCCTGGTGAAGTCCCAGATGCTGCGCTCCCTGGACGGCAGCTACTCCCTCGAACCGGCCGGCGGCGACCGCACCCGGGTCACCTACAGCCTCACCGTCGACGTCAAGATCCCCATGCTCGGCATGATCAAGCGCAAGGCGGAGAAGGTCGTCATCGACCGGGCCCTCGCGGGCCTGAAGAAGCGCGTGGAGTCCAGGTAGCCGCGGTGCGCAACCGTCCCGTGCGCCGGTCGTGCGCAGCCGCGCCGCGCCGCCCGCAAGAGCACGTGCGCCCCACCGCGGGCGGGAGCGCCACATGCGCACCGTCCTGCTGACCGGACCCGGCGGAGCCGGTCGCACCACCCTGGCCGCGGCCACCGCCGTGCGGGCCGCCCGCGCCGGCACCGCCACCCTGCTGCTCACCACCGATGCCACCGACAGCGCCGGCGCGGCCCTCGGCACCCCCACCGGCCCCGCGCCGGTGAGCCCCTTCCCCGGTCTCACGGTGCTGCGTCCCGATCCGGCCGCCCGTTTCCGCGCCGACCTGCTCGCCCTCCAGCGGGGTGCCTCCTCCGTCCTCGGCCTGCTCGGTGCGGCGCCGCTGGACGACGACGAGCTGACCCCGCTGCCGGGCAGCCGGGAGCTGGCCCTGCTGCGCGCCCTGCGCACGGCCGCCGAGGGCCCCTACGAGCTCGTGGTGGCCGATCTGCCCGCCGACTGCGAGGCCCTGGCCGCCCTCGCGCTGCCCGAGCAACTGCGCCGCTACCTGCGCCGGCTGCTGCCGCAGGAGCGCAGGGCGGCGCGTGCCCTGCGGCCCGTGCTGGGGCGGCTCGCGGGCGTCCCGGTGCCCACCGACGGGCTCTACGAGGCTGCGGGCCGCTGGGACGTGGAGCTGGCCACCGTGCAGAGCGTGATCGAGGACCCGGGCACCACCGTGCGGCTGGTCGCGGAGCCGGGGGAGGCGGGCGCGGAGGCCGTGCGCACCGCCACCGCCGGCCTCGCCCTGCACGGCCTGCGCGCGGACGCCCTGATCGCCAACCGCGTCCTGCCCGCGTCCGGGCCGGACCCCTGGCTCGGGGGCCTCGCCGCCGCCCAGCGCAAGATCCTCGACGAGTGGGCCGGCGCCCGCGCGGGCGGCCCCGGGCCCGCGGGCGGGTACGGCCCGCTCCACGAGGTCGGACACGCGGGACGGGAGCCGCGCGGCCCCGACGACCTGCTGGCCCTGGCCGTCCCCGCGGTGGCCGCCGCGCCGCCCCACCGGGCCGCAGGGCACCTGTCGTGGCCGCTGACCGACCACCGGGCCGAGGACGGGGTGCTGGTCTGGCGCATTCCGCTGCCCGGCGCCCGTCGCGCGGAGCTCGACCTGGTCAGACGAGGAGACGAACTGGTCCTCACGGTGGGCCCGTTCCGCCGGGTCGTCGGCCTGCCGTCCGCGCTGCGCCGCTGCACGGTGGACGGCGCGGGTCTGCACGACGGCGAGCTGCGCATCCGCTTCAGGCCGGACCCCGGCCTGTGGCCGCGGGGCGGCTGACCCGTTCCCGCACCGCGGCCTGCCGCGTTGCGCACGTCCCGTGAACGGAGCACCCGCGGTCCGGTACCGTCGAAGGTACGAAGCCCAGATCCGTCCGCGGGAGTCAGACCGCCATGAGCGAAGCCGCCGAGCGCCCGGACCTCCCCGAGGACCCGTGGGAGACCCCGGGCCGGCAGGGCCGGCAGCACCAGCAGGAACGGCAGCACCAGGAAGGCCCGCAGCACCGGCGGGACGCGGCCGGCGGCCACGCCGACCCGGACCGGGAGCGCGGCACCGGCCACCGGGAGGAGGGCCGGGCCGGGCACGACCCGGTCGGTCCGCCCGACGCCGGCGCGTGGGCCGCGGCCTGCGCCGAGGACCTCGCCGAGGAGCAGGCGCGCCGCCGCGCCAGGTACGGCCCGCCGCCCGGATCCGCCGCCGAGGAACTGCGCAGGCTGGTCGACGCCGTGGCCGACAAGCTCTCCGGTCTGTCCGGGGCGGCCGCGCCCCTGTTCGGGATGGCCGCGCAGGGCGCCGCGCAGCAGGTGGTGCAGCAGGCCGTCCGGCAGGCCAGGGCCGCGGTGGATCCGGTCATCCAGCGCAATCCGGATGTCTTCGACCATCTCGCCGCCGCCGGTTCCGAACTCCTCGCCGCCTACCGCTCCGCCGTGGCCGCCCAGGAGCAACGCTGGACCCGCGCCCCCGGCTCCCGCCGGGACGGCGGCGGGGACCACGGCGGCACCTCCGCCCACCCGGACCACGGCGGTCACGGAACCGGCCCTGACCGGCGCGACGAGGGCCCGGGACCAGGCGAACACATCGACCTGGACTGACTCCGCTCGGGTACGGTTGGCCGTAGCGGGGCTCGACCGGAACTGAGGGACACATGGGACTCACCATCGGGGTGGACATCGGCGGCACGAAGATCGCGGCCGGAGTGGTCGACGAAGAGGGTTCGATCCTCGAGACGCACACCGTGCCCACCCCGTCGACCGCCGAGGGCATCGTCGACGCGATCTGCGCGGCCGTCACCGGCGCCGGAGAGGGGCACGAGATCGAGGCCGTCGGCATCGGGGCCGCCGGCTACGTGGACGACAAGCGTGCCACCGTGCTCTTCGCGCCCAATGTCCACTGGCGTCACGAGCCGCTGAAGGACAAGGTCGAGCAGCGCGTGGGCATGCCGGTCGTGGTGGAGAACGACGCGAACGCCGCGGCGTGGGGCGAGTACCGCTTCGGCGCGGGCCAGGGCCACGACGACGTCATCTGCATCACGCTCGGCACCGGTCTCGGCGGCGGCATCATCATCGGCAACAAGCTCCGGCGCGGACGCTTCGGCGTGGCCGCCGAGTTCGGCCACATCCGCGTCGTACCGGACGGCCTGCTGTGCGGCTGCGGCAGCCAGGGCTGCTGGGAGCAGTACGCGTCAGGACGGGCTCTGGTGCGGTACGCGAAGCAGCGCGCCAACGCCACCCCGGAGAACGCCGAGACACTGCTCCGCCTCGGCGACGGCACCCCGGACGGCATCGAGGGCCGGCACGTCAGCGAGGCGGCCCGGCACGGCGATCCGGTCGCGGTCGACTCGTTCCGCGAGCTGGCCCGCTGGGCCGGTGCCGGACTCGCCGATCTGGCCTCCCTCTTCGACCCGTCCGCGTTCATCGTCGGCGGTGGCGTCTCGGACGAGGGCGAGCTGGTGCTCGAACCCATCCGCAAGTCCTTCCGGCGCTGGCTGATCGGCGGGCAGTGGCGCCCGCACGCCCAGGTGCTGGCCGCCCAGTTGGGGAACAAGGCCGGCCTGGTCGGTGCGGCCGACCTCGCCAGGCAGGGCTGACACCGCCTCGGCCGGGCCCGTCAGGTGCCCGGCCCCGCCGCCTTTGCCCGCCGCCGTCCGCTGTCGTCCGCCGCCGGCGGGGTGAGGTGCCCGCACCGCTTCCCGTATCTTGATCGCCATGCCCACCAGCACATCCAGCGACACCAGGCCGATGCCCGGCTCCCGTACCGAGGAGGACGGTTCCGCCGTCATCCGGGTGCTCAGTTACAACATCCGGTCGATACGGGACGACACGGACGCCCTCGCGCGGGTGATCCGGGCTTGCGCTCCAGACCTGGTGCTGGTGCAGGAGGCGCCGAGGTTCTTCCGGTGGCGCAAGAAGCTGGCTCGGCTGGCGTCCCGGTCCGGACTCGTGATCCTCTCGGGCGGCGCCCCGGCCGCGGGGCCCGCACTGCTCTGCTCGCTGCGCGCCACCGTGGAGCGCAGCGAGGACGTACTGCTGCCGCGCGCCCCGGGCCTGCACCGGCGCGGCTTCGCCACGGCCGTGGTCCGCTTCGGCCGGGCCCGCCTCGGCGTCCTGAGCTGCCATCTCTCGCTCCAGGACGAGGAGCGCTACGCCCAGGCCGGGATGCTCCTCAACCATCTGCACGGCCTCGACGTGCCCTACGCCGTCGCCGGCGGCGACCTCAACGACCGTCCCGGGGGGCGGACGTTCGGCCGTCTCGCCGGGGCCCTTCGGGACTGCTGGGCCCTTGCGCCCTGGGGCGCGGAGCACACCGCGCCGGCCACGGGGCCGCGACAGCGGATCGACGCGATCTTCGCCACGGAGGGCGTGGAGGTGCTGGCCTGCGGCGTGCCCAGGGACCTGCCGGGCGTGCGCCACCAGGATCTGAGGGCGGCCACGGACCACCTTCCGGTCCTGGCGGCGCTCAGGATCCCGCCGGCGGGCGACTAGCGCCCGTCGCGCCGGGGCCGGCGGCGTTCACCGCTCCACGGGCGCCGCTCCACCCGGTGGCGAAACGGGCCGCCCGGGCACGACGGCTGCGCGCGGTCTCCTTGCGCACGCCCCGCCCCGGCCGCGCCCGCCCCGGCGGACCGTCGGCGACCCGAAGCGCTCGTGGGCGACGGAGGCCGGGCACGGCCGGTGGGCGCCGCGCATACCGCTCGACCACCCTGGCGTCGTCCTGCCGGGTCCGGCCGTGCGGCTGCCGACACCCGGCGCCCGGCTGCGACGCCCTCCGTTCGTCAGGGCGCCGCGAAGGCGCGGGCTGCCGCGAAGGCACGGGCTGCGCCCTTGCTCTGCCGCGGGCCCCGGGCGGGTCCTGCCCTGTGCTCAGACGACCGCGCCGCGGCCCGGATCGTCGTCGTCCTCGTCACCCGGGTTCATCCGCACCACCAGGGTGACGAAGCCGCCGACGAAGCCGCCGATCCCGAGTGTCGCCAGCCACCACGTCATCTGCCAGCCGAACAGCACGCTGAGCAGCAGCAGGAGAGGGCCGCCGAGCACAGCGAGCCAACCGAACCTGGCGGTGGTGTCCGCCGCGGGCAGCGGGGGCGGCTCCGGCGGTATGAAGTGGCCCTCGTCGTCGGCCTCGTCCTCGCCGCCGGACGGCCGCGCCGGGCGGTAGTCGCGCGGGCCCACGCCGGGGGCGAAGGCGACCGAGCCGCCGAGCGGGTGCCCGGGGCGCGGGGGCTTGCCTGGGTCCGTGCCGTCCGCGCCGCCCTCGGCGGCCTCCTCGGCGGCGTCCGCGCCGGGGCGGCGCCCGGTGCCGCCGTCCGCGGTGCCCGGCCCCGGCTCCGGCTCCGGCAGGAGCAGGTCCTCGATGGGCTTGAAGGGCTTGGCGCCCGGCGGGTCGGGCGGCTCCTCCCCGTACCCGGCGACGATGGCGGCCCACGCGGCGTCCTCGTCGAAGCCGGGTGCGCCCGCCTCGGCGGGCTCCTCCGCGCCCGGTTCCCCGCCCGGTCCCGCCACGCCGGCGGGATCCTTCCGGGCGGGTTCCCGCACGGCGCCGAACGGTTCCTGCACGGGACCGAAGGGCTTCTCCACGGGGCCGAAGGGTTCCTGCACGGGGCCGAAGGGCTCCTGAGCGGCCGAGGGCCCGGTTGTGCCCGGCCCGCCGGTCGCCCCGGGCGCGTCCTGGTCCGTCGCGCGCCCCGGTCCGGTCTCGGCCTGGGAGGAGTGCCCGTCCGGCAGTGCCGGTTCCGCGGCCACCGCGTCGGCACCGATCGCGTCCCCGGTGCCGGGTGCTGCCGCGGCGTCCGGGGCGGCGCCCTCGGGGGCCGCGGCCTCCGCGGGGCCGGGCTCGGGGGCGGTGGGCTCGGCGGGTGCGGGCCCCACCGCCGCGGGCTCGGGCACAGCCGGCCCGGCTGCGCCGGGGCCGGGCCGCACGGGGCCCGTGGCGCCCTCCTCGGGCGCCCGGCGCTCCTCGCGGTCGAAGTCGGGGCGAGGTCCGTCCTGCTCAGCCACCGGTGGCCGTCCCTTCCTTGCCGAGACTGGGGGCGAGCCGGCCGATGAACGCGAGGCTGTCCTCGAAGATCCGGTCCGCGTCGTGGTCCAACGTCGCGACGTGGTAGCTCTGTTCCAGCAGGGTCTCGGTGACGTCCGTGGACGAGACCCTGCTGAGCACGCGTGCCGAGTCCGCCGGCGGCACCACGTGGTCCCGGGTGCTGCGCAGCAGCAGCAGCGGCTGCGTGACCTGCGGCAGCTCGCCGTCCACCAGCCGGAAGAACCGGCGCACCGAGTACGCGCTCTGCAGCGGCACCCGGTCGTAGCCGAGCTCGTGGTGGCCCGGTCTGGCGATGTCGTCGGTCAGGCCCCGCGCCGAGCGCACGAAGTGCCGGGCGAGGGGCAGGGCGTACGAGGCGGCGCCGTGCACCCTGACCGCCGGGTTGACCACCACGATCCCCGACACCGCCGCGCCGTGCCGGGCCGCGAGCCGCAGGGCCAGCGCGCCGCCCATGGAGAGCCCGAACACGAAGACCCGCGCGCACCGCTCGCCGAGCGCACGCAACTCGCGGTCCACCTCCGCGTACCAGTCCTGCCAGCCGGTGAGCTGCATGTCCTCCCAGCGGGTGCCGTGCCCGGGCAGCAGCGGCAGCGACACCGTCAGTCCGTGCCCGGCCAGGTACTCGGCCCAGGGGCGCAGCGACTGCGGGGAACCGGTGAAACCGTGGCAGAGGAGCACGCCGACGTCCCCGCCGTCGTGGCGGTACGGCTCGGCTCCGGGGAGTACCGGCACCTTCGGGTCTCCTGTTCGTGTGGGTACGGCCTGCCCGTGCGGGCGGGGACCTGCGGTCGGGCGGGTCCGTGCGGTGGGGCGGCGGGGCACGCGGGCAGCGCCGGGCACCCCGGGCGGTGGACGGCCGGACGCTCGGCGCCCACCGACACGGCGTACTTCACCGTACGCGACCCCACCGACACCGACCAGGGCCGTTCCGGGAGCTGGCGCGGGGTGGACGGGCGCGGTCCGGGTATGGTCGGACCCACAGACACAGGAGGCCCCGGTGATCTACGGCGCAATGAAGTTCTCCCTCGGGGGATCGCTGAAGCTCGCCTTCCGGCCCTGGGTGGAAGGCATCGCCAACATTCCAGCCGAGGGCCCCGCGATCCTGGCCAGCAACCATCTGTCGTTCTCCGACTCCTTCTTCCTGCCCGCCGTGCTCGACCGGAAGGTCACCTTCATCGCCAAGGCCGAGTACTTCACCACACCCGGCATCAAGGGCCGGATGACGGCCGCCTTCTTCAAGGGCGTGGGCCAGCTCCCGGTGGACCGCTCGGGCGTGCGCGGCGCGGGCGAGGCGGCGATCAGAAGCGGTATCGAGGTCCTGGAGCGCGGTGAGCTGTTCGGCATCTACCCGGAGGGCACCCGCTCGCCCGACGGGCGGCTCTACCGCGGCAAGCCGGGCGGCCTCGCGCGCGTGGCGCTCGCCGCGGGCGTGCCCGTCATCCCGGTAGCGATGATCGACACCGAGAAGATCCAGCCGCCCGGCAAGGTCGTCCCCAAGCTGATGCGCCCGGGCATCCGCATTGGCAGGCCGCTGGACTTCAGCCGCTACCAGGGCATGGAGCACGACCGGTTCGTGCTGCGGGCGGTGACCGACGAGGTGATGTACGAGATCATGAAGCTCTCCGGACAGGAGTACGTGGACATCTACGCGACCGCCGCCAAGCGCCGGATCGCCGAGGCCGCCAAGCAGGAGCGGGCGGACAAGGCGGGCAGGACGGGAAGGACCCGCGCCGCGTAGGCGGTTGACCGGGGCGGGGTCCATCGAGGGGCGGGGCATGGCGGGGCGCGAGAAGGTCATCAGGATGTCGGTCGAGCAGCCGCTGTGGCGTGCGCTCGCCGTCTACCGCCCGGTAACCCTGCTCTACGCCATAGGTCTCTTCGCCTTCTCCCACGAGATGTTCGCGCGGCCCGCCGTCGCCATCGCCTACTTCGCGGTGCTGGCCGCCTGGACGGCCGCCACCTGGCGCTGTGTGACCGGCGCGGCGGCCTGTACGCGCCGGTTCCTCGCGGTCGACCTCACCCTCGCGCTGTCCGGCATCCTGCTCACCCCGGTCGCCGCCGAGCACGCCCGGATCGTGGCGGGCGCCCCGACCCTGCCGAGCATCTGGACGGCCGGCTCGGTGCTGGCGTTCGCGCTCAAGGGCGGCTGGCGCTGGGCCGCGGGGGCCGCGGTCCTCGTCGGCGCCGCCGACATCGTGCAGCGCGGCGCCCTCAGCCGCGCCACCCTGCACAACGTCCTGCTGGTGTGGGTCGCGGCGATCGCGATCGGTTACGTCGTCGAGGTGGCCCGGGCCTCGGAACGCACCCTGGCCCGCGCACTGGAGATCGAGGCCGCCACCCGGGAGCGTGAGCGCCTGGCCCGCGACATCCACGACGGCGTCCTGCAGGTCCTTGCGATGGTGCAGCGCCGCAGCCGCGCCCTGGGCGGCGAGGCCGCGGAGCTGGGCCGCCTCGCGGGGGAGCAGGAGGCCGCGCTGCGCGCCCTGGTCACCAGCGGCCTGGTCCGGGTCGCCGGCGCGGCCGGCGGCCCCGCCGCGGCGGTCGCGCACGGCGGTGGGCGGACGGGCACCGGCCGCGCGGGCGGTCGTGGCGCGGCGCGGGGCGGCGGTACGGCGGGCGCCGCGGCAACCGGCGGGCAGGAGACCGGCGCGGACGAGTCAGGAGCCGCCGATGCCGGTCCCGTCGACGGGCCCGTCGACGTGCGGTCCCTGCTCGCCCCGTACGCCGGCTCCCGCGTGACGTTCTCCGAGCCGGGCGCGCCTGTGCCGCTGCCCGCGCCGGCCGCCGGGGAACTGGCGGCCGCGGTCGGCGCGGCGCTGGACAACGTCCGCAGGCACGCCGGGGAGCGGGCGCGCGCCTGGATCCTGGTCGAGGACGAGCCCGACGCGGTGGTCGTCACCGTCCGCGACGACGGGCCCGGCATCCCGGAGGGCAGGCTCGCCGAGGCGGTGGGGGAGGGCAGGCTCGGGGTGGCGCTGTCGATCAGGGGACGGCTGCGGGACATCGGGGGCCGGGCCGAGCTGGTCTCGGTACCGGGCCAGGGCACAGAGGTCGAACTGACGGTTCCGCGGCGGGCGGCCCCGCGGGGGAAGGCGGGATGAGGTGCGCGAGGGGCGCGGGGAGAACGGGCCGCAGGCGAGGGGAGCGGACGGCGCGCCGGAGGCGGCGGCCGCGGCAGCGTCCCCGGCGTCCCTGAAGGTGATGGTGGTCGACGACCACCCCATGTGGCGCGATGCCGTCGCCCGGGACCTGGCCGAGGCCGGATTCGAGGTGGTGGCCGTGGCGGGCGACGGCGAGCAGGCCGTGCGCCGGGCCCGGGCCACCGGCCCCGACGTCCTGGTGCTCGACCTCAACCTCCCCCTCAAGCCCGGTGTGGCGGTGTGCAAGGAGCTCGTCGGTGCGGACCCCGCCCTGCGCGTCCTCGTACTGTCCGCGAGCGGGGAGCACGCCGACGTGCTGGAGGCGGTGAAGTCGGGTGCCACCGGCTATCTGCTCAAGTCGGCCTCCACGCAGGAGCTGATCGACGCGGTGCGCAGGACCGCGGCGGGCGACCCCGTCTTCACGCCCGGCCTCGCGGGTCTGGTGCTCGGGGAGTACCGCAGGCTGGCCGCCGAGCCCGCGCCCGCCGCACCCGACGAGCCGGGGGCGCCCCGGCTGACGGACCGGGAGCGTGAGGTGCTGCGGCTGGTGGCCAAGGGTCTGAGCTACAAGCAGATCGCCGAGCGCCTCGTCATCTCGCACCGCACCGTGCAGAACCACGTCCAGAACACCCTGGGCAAGCTCCAGTTGCACAACCGTGTGGAACTCGTCCGCTATGCCATCGAAAGGGGCCTTGACGAGGCTTGACGGCACAGAGCCACCTTCGGGTGAACATTAAAGATCAACTCCGCGTGAATGCCGCGGAATTGGCCATTCGCCCCATCCCGGAGTGACGTGCATCACTACTAGCGTGTGCGCCATCAGCTCCCCTAGGGCGAAGGGACCATTCCATGCGGGTCGGAGTACTGACCGGAGGCGGCGACTGCCCGGGGCTCAACGCCGTCATCCGGGGCATCGTCCGCAAGGGCGTACAGGAGTACGGATACGACTTCGTCGGGTTCCGCGACGGCTGGCGGGGCCCGCTGGAGGGCGACGCCTTCCAGTTGGACATCCCCCAGGTGCGCGGCATCCTGCCCCGCGGCGGCACCATTCTGGGCTCCTCGCGCACCAACCCCCTGAAGGTCGAGGGCGGCATCCGCCGGATCCGCGAGAACCTCGCCAAGCAGGAGGTCGACGCCCTGATCGCGATCGGCGGCGAGGACACGCTGGGCGTGGCCGGCCGCCTCGCCGACGAGTACGGCATCCACTGCGTCGGCGTACCGAAGACCATCGACAACGACCTGTCCGCCACCGACTACACCTTCGGCTTCGACACCGCGGTCGGCATCGCCACCGAGGCCATCGACCGCCTGCACACCACCGCCGAGTCGCACATGCGCGTCCTCGTCGTCGAGGTGATGGGCCGGCACGCCGGCTGGATCGCCCTGCACTCGGGCCTCGCCGGGGGGGCGAACGTCATCCTCATCCCCGAGCGGCGCTTCGACGTCGAGCAGGTCTGCGCCTGGGTCACCAGCCGCTTCCGCGCCTCGTACGCGCCGATCGTGGTCGTCGCCGAGGGCGCCATGCCCAGGGACGGCGACATGGTGGTCAAGGACGGCTCGCTCGACTCCTTCGGCCACGTCCGGCTCTCCGGCGTCGGCGAGTGGCTGGCCAAGGAGATCGAGCGGCGCACCGGGAACGAGGCACGCACCACGGTGCTCGGCCATGTCCAGCGGGGCGGCACGCCCAGCGCCTTCGACCGCTGGCTGGCCACGCGCTTCGGACTGCACGCCATCGAGGCGGTGCGGGACGGCGACTTCGGCAAGATGGTCGCCCTGCGCGGCACCGACATCGTCCGGGTGCCGATCGTGGAGGCCACCGCCAAGCTCAAGACCGTCGACCCCGCGCTCTACGAGGAGGTAAGCGTGTTCTTCGGCTGACCGGCGCCCGGGACCGGGAACGCGCCCCGGCCCGCCTCGGTGCCACCGCGCGACCGCGACCGCCACCGGCGGACTGCGGACCAGGCCCCCGGTCCCCGGGCGCCGTGCGGTGTCCGGGTGCCATCCGGTCCCGGACACCGCACGAGAACCCGGTGCGCCACTGCCGCTACCTCGCCGAGGGCGCCGTCCCCTCCGTCGCCGAAGGCGCCCCGCCGTCCGTCGCCGAAGGCGCCCCTCCCTCCGTCGCCGAGGGCGCCCCTCCCTCCGTCGCCGAGGGCGCCCCTCCCTCCGTCGCCGAAGGCGCCGCTCCCTCCGTCGCCGAAGGCTCCTCGGAACTGCGCCGCACCCAGGCGAGCAGTTCCCCGACGATCCCGGCGCCGCGCAGCGAGAGGACCGACTCCGGGTGGAACTGCACACCGGCGAAGCCCGGTCCGCGCAGCGCATGCACCTCCCCACTGCCCGCCGCCCGGCTGACCTCCACTCCGCGGGCGGCCAGCTCGGCGGCCCGCGCGTCATCGCAGTGCGCCGCGAAACTGCTGTAGAAGCCGACCGTCTCGCTCCGCCCGAAGACGTCGACGGCGCACTGCGCCCCCTGGTGCGGCACCTCCTTGCGGACGATGTCGAGCCCCAGCTCGGCCGCCAGCAGCTCATGCCCGAGGCACACGCCGAGCACCCCGTGCCGGTGCGAACGCAGCGCCGCGCCGGCGAGTCCCCGCAGCAGCCGCATCCTCGGGTCGGACCCGCCCGCGGGGTCCCCCGGCCCCGGACCCAGTACCAGGGGCCCGTCGTGCGCCGCCACCGCGGCCCGCAGCCCGGGCTCGTCGAAGCGCCGCACCGTCACCCTGAGACCGGACGAGCGCAGCACGTGCGCCAGCATCGCCGTGAAGGTGTCCTCGCCGTCGACCACCAGCGCGTGCCCGGGCGGCCCGCCCGCCGGCGCCACCCGCTCCTGCATCCGCAGCCAGAACGGGGCGAGCGAGGCCCGCCGCGCGTCGAGCGCGGCCCGCACCCGGGGGGCGTCGGCCAGCCGCGGCCGCGATCCCTCCCGGCGCGGGCGGGCCGGGCCCACGCCGAGCGCGGCCAGCACCCCGGCCGCCTTCGCACGGGTCTCGGCGACCTCGCCCGCCGGATCCGAGCCCCGTACGAGGGTGGCGCCCACCGGCACCCGCACCCCGCCGTCCGCGGCGATGTCGGCCGTGCGGATCAGGATGGGGGAGTCCAGCGTCCTCGCGCCGGCCGCGTCCCGGCCGATCAGCGCGAGCGCCCCCGCGTAGTAGCCGCGCCCGCCCTGCCGGCCGCGCGGCTCGTACCGCTCGATGACCCGGCAGGCGTTCTGCACCGGCGAGCCCGTGACGGTCGCCGCGAACATGGTCTCCCTGAGCACGTCCCGCACGTCCAGCGAGGAGCGCCCCCGCAACTCGTACTCGGTGTGGGCGAGATGGGCCATCTCCTTCAACCGCGGCCCCACCACCACACCGCCCATGTCGCCGACCGTGCACATCATCTTCAGTTCCTCGTCGACGACCATCGACAGCTCCTCGATCTCCTTGCGGTCGCCGAGGAAGTCCAGCAGCCCCTCCACCGAAGGACCCTGGGCGGGGTAGCGGTAGGTCCCGCTGATCGGGTTCATCACGACCGTCCCGGCCCCCGTCCCGCCCGCCGGTCCTCCGGCGGAGGAGCCGGGCGACTCGCGCTCGTCCCCGCCGCCGGACATCCGCACGTGCACCTCCGGGCTGGCCCCGACCAGCGTCCGGGCGCCGGTGTGCACCACGAAGGTCCAGTACGCGCCGCGCTCGCCGACCAGCAGGCGGCGGAAGAGCGCGAGCGCGTCGGCGGCGCAGAAGCCCTCGATCCGGCCCCGGAAGTCGCGCCGGATCACGAAGTTGGCACCCTCGCCGACCCCGATCTCGTCCCGCACCACCCGCTCCACGATCGCGGCGTACGCCCCGTCGTCCACGTCGAAGCCGCCGTCCGCCACCCGCACCTCGTGTCCGGGCAGCGCGTCCAGGACGGCGTCGAGCGGCAGCCGGTGCACCTCGTGCGGGACCAGCAGCGCCAGCGGGGTGCCGTCGTCGTGCACGTCGAAGCCGCGCTCCCTGATCTGCCGGAACGGCACCAGTGCCAGCACGTCGTGCACGGCCCGGCCCCCGCCCGGTGCGCCGGAGGGCAACGGGATGTCCGCGAGGCGCGCCACCTCCGTGACCGGACCGAGCAGCACCTCCACCGTGTCGGGGTGGTGACCCGGTGTGCTGCGGCGCAAGAGGGCGAAGGGGGGCGCGTCCGGTGCCAGGAGGCGCTGAACGAGATCGAATGCTTCAAGACGTCCGGCGGCGGCACGGTGCGTACCGCGCGGGCGGGGTGCGTGGCGCATGGCGGGTGGTTCCTTCCGAAACGGGGGAGGAACGGTCCGCGGAAACACCGAAGGCCGCCCCTCGGGCGGCCTCTGCGGTGTTGCGGTGCGCGCAGTGTCAGTGGGCCGCCGGGTGAGCGGTCCACCACCAGTCCATGGTCGGCTGCGCGAACATGGCCGCGACTGTACACGAGACCCGCCGTGCCGCCCCTGTGCCCGTCACCGCCGCGCACCCGCGCTTGCATCTGCACGGGTGCCGGCGCCGGCACCGGTACGGACACAGGCGCCCGTACCGTGCGTAGGGCATTCGTCACGAAGCGGTACGAGTCGCCGGAGGCGGTCGTCTCATCTCTTGGTCTGCGGGACTTGGGAGGCGTAAGGAACCCGTAACCTGGGCCCGTGACCGTGAACGCTGAAACCCAGGCCGGTGGAAACACCTGGCAGAACCTGCCCGCGGCGCAGCAGCCCGAGTACCCCGATCAAGAGGCTCTGCGCTCGGTGATCGAAGAACTCGCGTCGTATCCACCGCTCGTCTTCGCGGGCGAGTGCGACCTGCTGCGCTCCCGGCTGGGTGCCGTCGCCAAGGGCGAGGCGTTCCTGCTCCAGGGCGGCGACTGCGCGGAGGCGTTCGACGCGGTCTCCGCCGATCACATCCGCAACAAGCTGAAGACCCTGCTCCAGATGGGCGCCGTGCTGACGTACGCCGCGTCCGTGCCCGTGGTGAAGGTGGGCCGGATCGCCGGCCAGTACTCGAAGCCGCGCTCCAAGCCCACCGAGACCCGCGGCGGTGTGACCCTCCCCAGCTACCGCGGCGACTCCGTGAACGGCTTCGACTTCACCGCCGAGGCCCGGATCCCCGACCCGGAGCGGCTGAAGCGGATGTACCACGCCTCCGCCTCCACGCTGAACCTGGTCCGCGCCTTCACCACCGGCGGCTACGCCGACCTGCGGCAGGTGCACGCCTGGAACCAGGACTTCGTGAAGTCCTCCCCCTCCGGCCAGCGGTACGAGCAACTGGCCCGCGAGATCGACAACGCCCTGCACTTCATGCACGCGTGCGGCGCCGATCCCGAGGAGTTCAAGACGGTGGAGTTCTACGCCTCGCACGAGGCGTTGCTGCTCGACTACGAGTCAGCGCTGACCCGCACCGACTCCCGCACCGGCCGGCTCTACGACACCTCCGGCCACTTCGTGTGGGTCGGCGAGCGCACCCGGCAGCTCGATGGCGCGCACATCGAGTTCGCCTCGCAGATCCGCAACCCGCTGGGCGTCAAGCTGGGCCCGAGCACCACGGCCGCCGAGGCGCTGGAGTACGTCGAGCGCCTCGACCCCGACCAGGAGCCCGGCCGGCTCACCTTCATCGTCCGCATGGGCGCCGACAAGGTCCGCGACAAGCTCCCCGAACTCGTGGAGAAGGTCACCGCCTCCGGTGCCACGGTCGGCTGGATCACCGACCCCATGCACGGCAACACCTTCGAGGCGGCTTCCGGCCACAAGACCCGCCGGTTCGACGATGTGCTCGACGAGGTCAAGGGCTTCTTCGAGGTGCACAAGGAACTCGGCACCCACCCCGGCGGCATCCACGTCGAGCTGACCGGCGACGACGTCACCGAGTGCGTCGGCGGCGGCGACGAGATCTTCGTCGACGACCTCCACCAGCGCTACGAGACCGCGTGCGACCCGCGCCTCAACCGCAGCCAGTCGCTCGACCTGGCGTTCCTGGTGGCGGAGATGTACCGCGACCAGTAGACAGCCACCCCCCGCGCCCCACCGGACAGCCCAGCCCCCACCGGCGATCAGCCGGCCTCGGACCGCGGGCGGCTGGGCCTGGTCAGGGGCGCGGGGAACCGCGTGACCCCCCCCGCCGGGGAGCCGCGCGCCCCCGGAGGGGGCGGCAGGCCCGGCGACCGCGGGGGGCCGGCCCCCCGCGGCGGCAGGCCGCACACACCCTCGTGACCGCCCACCCGGCCCCCGTCCCGGCGGAGCCGCCGGAAGCCTGCGACTCGCGAGCCCCGCGAGCCCGGTGAGTCCCGCGAGCCCGGTGAGTCCCGCCTGTCCCGGGAACCCGCGAGTCCCGGGAGCCCCGCGAGCGGTACGGGGCCCGCGAGGGGCTCCAGGGACCCGCAAGCCCCGGGGGCCCCTCGCGGCCCCGGCGGCCGACCGGCCGAATGATCGCTCTGTCCGGTCTGTCAGGATGGAAGCATGGGTCATCCGGTGGGTCGCGCATCCCGGCATGCGGCACAGCCGTACACGGCGCACCCGGAGCTCCCCCCGGGACAGCGCCTGCAACGGGGCTGGCCGGTCACGCACTACGGCCCCGTACCGAAGTTCCGTCCCGAGCGGTGGGAGTTCCGGGTCTTCGGCATCACCGCCGACGGCGGCACCCGCGGCTGGACGCACGAGCAGTTCACCGCACTGCCGTACACCACGGTCACGGCCGATCTGCACTGTGTGACCAAGTTCAGCATGCTCGGCGTGGAATGGGGCGGGGTGCCCGCGGCCACCGTCCTGGAGCTGGCCCCGCCCGCCCCCGCCGTCACCCATGTCATGGTCTGGGCCGAGTACGGCTTCAGCTCGAACCTACGGCTTGCCGACTTCGCCTCCGAGCACGCGATCTTCGCCACCCACAAGGACGGCGAACCGCTCACCGCGGAGCACGGCTTCCCGCTCCGGTTGGTGGTGCCGCACCTGTACGCCTGGAAGGGCCCCAAATGGGTGCGGGGCATCGAGTACATGACCGCCGACCGCCGCGGCTTCTGGGAGGAGCGCGGCTACCACAACATCGGCGACCCCTGGCGGGAGCAGCGGTACACCTACCAGGAGGAACCGGGAGACGGGCCCGAGCTCTGAAGAGGAGCGGCCCCGAGGGGCCCCGCGAGCCCTAGGGATGGTCCCGAAGCTTCTTCAGCAGCGTCGCGTCCTGGGCGTGCTTCTCCCCGGGGCCGGGGGTCTCCAGGACCAGCGGAACGTTCTCGGTGGCCGGGTGGGTCATCAGGGCCCGGAACGCGTCCTCACCGATGTGGCCCGCGCCAATGTTCTCGTGCCGGTCCTTGTGGGCGCCGACCACATCCTTCGAGTCATTGGCATGGATCAGTTTCAGCCGTCCCTCGCCGATGGTCTCCACCAGCAGGTCGAGTGTCTGCCGGGTGCCGTTCGGGCCGGTCAGATCGTGCCCTGCGGCGAAGATGTGGCAGGTGTCCAGGCAGACGCCGAGCTTGGGATGCGCGTCCAGTGCCTCGAAGTAGGGGCCGAAGTCCCAGGTCCTGGAGCAGAGCGAGGCACCCTGGCCCGCGGTCGACTCCAGCAGGAGGTCCGGATCGTCCTCGTGGGTCAGCTCGTCGAGCAGCGGCAGCAGCCGCTCCCGCACCTGGGCGAGCGCCACGGCCCGCGGACGGCCGCCCGTCGCGGAACCGGTGTGCACCACCACCCCCCGCGCTCCGATGGCACGGCCGCGGCGCAACGAGTGGCGCAGCGACACCACCGACCGCTCCACGGTCTCGGCGGTGTGCGAGCCGAGGTTGATCAGGTACGGCGCGTGGACGTAGGCGGGGATGCCCTCGGCCGCGCAGGCCGCGCGGAACTCCTCGTCCTGGGCCGCACTGCCCGCGGGCGTGGCCCACCCGCGCGGGTTGGCGACGAAGACCTGCACGGTCTCGGCACCCATCCGGCGCGCGTACGACAGCCCCGACGACGCGAGACCGCCGGCCACCGGGACGTGCCCGCCGATCGGGTTGCGCGCCGTGCGTCCCGCGTCGGGGCCTGTGGTCGTGCGCCCCGTGCCCTGGCCTGCGGTCGCGCCTCCGGCGGGACGACCGGTCGCGCGTCCGTCGACCGGGTTGCCCGCGGTACGGCCACCGGCCGGATCACCCGCCGTGCGCCCACCGCGGGGGCCGTGTGCCGATGGTGTGCCGTCCTGCGTTTCTCTCCTGCTGCTCACGTCGGACAGCGTGCCATGCCCGCCGCCCGCCGCCGCCGACGGCTCCTGCCGCTGCGGGCCCTGCCGGACCCGGAGGCCAGGGGCCGGCGGCGGCCCGCCGCGCGCTGGGCCCTAACCCACCTTCAGCGTGATCGTGCTTCCCTTGGGAGCCTTGTCGCCGCCGTCCACCGACTGCTCCTTGACCTCGTCGCCGAAGTCGAGGAAGCCGCGGTCGACGTGCACCTCGAAGCCGGCGTCCGTCAGGGCCTTCTCGGCGTCGTCCACGTCCTTGCCGACGACGTCGGGGACCTTCACCGGCACCGGGCCCTTGGAGACGGTCAGGGTGACCACGTCGCCCTTCGCGGCCTGGGCGTCCTCGGCGGGCGACTGGCCGGCGACGGTCCCGGTGTCGAAGGAGGAGTTCACCCGGTGCGGGGAGACCTGCACCCGCAGGCCCGCGTCGCGCAGGTCGGCGGTCGCCTGCGCGACGGACTCGCCGCCGACGTCGGGGACGTCGACCGGCCTGCCCTTGCTGACCGTGAGCGCCACGGCGGTGCCGGCCCTGTGCGGGATCCCGGCCGGCGGGTCCGTACGGATCACGGCCCCCGGCGCGACCTCGTCGCTGAACGCCCTGGTGACCATGCCCGGCGCCAGTCCCGCGGTCCTCAGCCGCGCCCGTGCCGCGGTCAGCGGCACGTCCTGGAGGTCGGGCACCTTGACCGTCCGCGGGCCGAGCGAGATGGTCAGGCCGACCTCGTCATGGCTGCGGATCCGGGTGCCGGCCGCCGGATCGCTGGAGATGACGGTGCCCCGCTCGTCGGTGTCGCTGTACCGGTGCCTGATGCCCCCGGTGTCGAGGCCGGCGTCGGCGAGCCGCTGGCGCGCCTGGGTCTCGGTCTTCGCCAGCAGCGGCGGCACCTTGGTGAACTGCCCGGAGTTGACGTACCAGACACCCACGCCCAGGCCCAGCGCCACGAGCACGGCGACGACCACCGCCAGCGTCCCCCGCCGCGGCCGGCTGCCGCGGCGCCCCGGCGCAGGCGGGGCCTCCAGCCTGGTGGTGTGCAGCACGGGTCCGCCGTCCGCGGGCTCGTCGCCCGCCGCGGGCCGGCCGCCGGCGCCGCCCTGCGCCCGGGTGGCCGCGAGGGCCGCCGCGGCGCGGGGGATGACGCTGGTGCGGTCCTCGGCGTTGTCGTGGCCGGCGGCGCGGGCGCCGGGCGGCAGCGCGTCCAACTGCTCGTCGGTGAGTGCCTGCCTGGCCAGCCTGGTGTCGCCGAGCAGTGCGACCGCGTCCTGCGGGCGGGTCTCACGCGCGCGGGCGGTGGCGGCGGCGACCAGTTCGTCCAGCTCGGCGGCCAGGCCGGGGACGGCCGCCGAAGGACGCGGCACGTCGGAGTTCAGGTGCTGGTAGAGGACCTGGGCGGGGGAGTCGCCCGAGTGCGGCTTGGCGCCGGTCAGCATCTCGTACAGCACCACACCGCACGCGTAGACGTCGACGCGGGGATCCGCCGTGCCGTGCTCGATCTGTTCGGGGGCGAGGTACGAGACGGTGCCGAGGACGGCGCCCGTGGTGCTCGTGACCGTGTTCACCGCGCGGACGAGACCGAAGTCCGCGACCTTCACACGGCCGTCGTCCCCTATGAGGACGTTCTCCGGCTTCATGTCGCGGTGCACGAACCCGGCCCGGTGCGCGGCGCCCAGCGCGGCCAGCACCGGCTCCAGGATGTCCAGCGCGGCCCTGGGCCGCAGCGCGCCCCGCTCGCGCAGCACGTCGCGCAGCGTGCATCCGGCGACGTACTCCATCGCCAGGTACACGTACGCGCCGTCGGCGCCCTGGTCGAAGACCCCCACCACATTCGGGTGGGCGAGCCGGGCGACCGACTTGGCCTCGCGGATGAAGCGCTCGACGAAGGAGGCGTCGGCGGCGAGCGCCGGATGCATCACCTTGAGCGCGACCACCCGGTCGAGGCGGGTGTCCACGGCCCGGTAGACGGTGGCCATCCCGCCGACCGCGATGAGGGCGTCGATGCGGTACCGGTCGTCGAGGACCTGCCCGATCAGCGGGTCCGAGAGGGTCGTGTCCACAAAGGGGAGTCTACGAGCCGCCACTGACGGCCCCGACCACCCGGACGCAGCCGGAGCGGGACTGCAGCCGACCTGTGACCGCCCCGGTGGGTCCTGCCGCCCGGGCCTTGCCGCCGACCTGTGACCGCCCCGGTCGGTCCTGCCGCCCGCGCCCTGCCGCCGAACCCGTCAGGGGCGGGGCGTGCCCGGGCAGGGCCGTACGGCGCGGTCACGGGTCTGCCGCCCGGTCGCGCCTGGCGCCGTGCCGCCGGCCGCTCAGAAGGCAGGCCGCTCCGGGTCCAGCCGCGCCAGGCCCTGCGCCGGGGACGACGCCTCGGCGAAGTGGCGCCGGGGGATGCGGCCGGCGCGGTACGCGAGCCGTCCCGCGGCCACCGCGCACCGCATCGCCTCCGCCATCAGGACCGGTTCCTGCGCGCGGGTGACCGCCGAAGCCAGCATCACCCCCGCGCACCCCAGCTCCATCGCGAGCGCCGCATCGGAGGCCGTGCCCGCGCCGGCGTCGAGGACGACCGGCACACGCGCGTGCTCCACGATCAGTTGGAAGTTGTGCGGGTTGCGGATGCCGAGGCCGGAGCCGATGGGCGAGCCCAGGGGCATCACCGCCGCGCAGCCCACGTCCTCCAGCTTCCTGGCCAGCACCGGGTCGTCGTTCGTGTACGGCAGGACCGTGAAACCGTCGTCCACCAGGGTCTCCGCCGCGTCCAGGAGCTCGACTGGATCGGGCAGCAGGGTGCGCTCGTCCGCGATGACCTCCAGCTTGATCAGGTCGGTGCCGAGCGCCTCACGCGCCAGCCGGGCGGTGAGCACCGCCTCACCCGCGGTGAAGCAGCCCGCCGTGTTCGGCAGCACCCGGATGCCGAGCCGGTCGAGGACGGACAGCACCGAGCCCTGCACACCGGGGTCGAGGCGGCGCATCGCGACCGTCGTCAGCTCCGTGCCCGAGGCGGCGAGCGATCGTTCGAGCACGTCGAGACTGGGCGCGCCGCCGGTGCCCATGATGAGGCGGGAGGAGAACGTCAGACCGCCCAGTGCGAACGCGTCGTCTGCCATGTGTGTCAGCCTCCCTGGACGGCGGTCAGGACTTCGACGCGGTCCCCGTCCCGCAGTGCCGTGCGGGGCCACTGCGCGCGCGGGACGACGGTCTCGTTGACGGCCGCGGCGACACCGGAGGGCGCCGCGGTGAGACGGGCGACGAGCGTGTCGAGCGTGGTCCCCCGGGGCACGCCCTGGGGCCTGCCGTTGACGGACACCGACACGGAAGCGGTCGTACCGGTCATGTCCGCTGCTCCGTCCGCGCCGTGCCGGCCGGCCGCGACGGCGCTTCCTCCGGCACCTCCCCGCGCCCTGGGAGCGGGGGACGCCCCGTCCGCCCTGCCGCCTCCGTACGCGCCCCGTGCAGGGGTCCGGCCGGTCGCTCCTCGGGCGCGCGCCGCACGGTCGCGTCGAAGCGGCGCGGGGTGAAGGCGCGTGCCTCCTCCGGAAGCTCGCCGGTGGTCAGGACGTGCGCCATGGCGTCTCCGGTCACCGGGGTCAGCAGCACGCCGTTGCGGTGGTGTCCGGTGGCCAGCAGCAGCCCCGGGAGCGCGGTCGGGCCGAGCAGGGGCGCGTTGTCCGGTGAACCGGGGCGCAGTCCCGCGCAGGTCTCGGTGAGCGGCAGCTCGGTGATGCCGGGCACCAGCTCGTGGGCATCGCGCAGCAGCTCGTACACGCCCCCAGCGGTCACCGTGGTGTCCCAGCCGAGTTCCTCGCTGGTGGCGCCCACCACGAGTTCGCCGCTCAGCCGCGGCACCAGGTAGACGTGGTTGCCCCGCACCACCGCGCGCACCGTACGGTTCAGGAACGGCGCGTGGGACGGCGGCACGGTCAGCCGCAGCACCTGCCCCTTCACGGGCCGCACCGGTGGCAGCACCGCCTCGGGAACGCCCGCCAGGCGCCCGCTGAGGCTGCCGCCCGCCAGCACCACCTGCCCGGCGGCGACGTGCGTGCCGTCCTCCAGGACGACGCCCGCGGCCCGGTCCCGCACCACCGACAGGCGCGCGGCCCACTGCCGGTGGAAGGACACCCCGGCACGCTCGCAGGCCGTCAGGAGGGCGGCGGAGAGTCTGCGCGGGTCGACCTGGTGGTCGCCGTCCACCCGCAGTCCGCCGCGCACCCCCGGCGCGAGCATCGGTTCGAGGCGGCGGCACTCACGGCCCGTCAGCCACTGCGAGTCCAGGCCCAGGCGCTGCTGGAAGGCGTGCAGCTCGCGCAGGTGCGCGCGGTCGTCGGCGTCCAGCGCGACGGCGAGCGTGCCGCACCGCCGGTAGCCGAGGTCCTGGCCCCCGCAGGCCCCGGCCAGCTCCTCGGCGAAGTCGGGGTAGCGCCGCGCGGAGGCCAGGTTCAGTCCGAGCAGTGTCTGCTCGCCGTAGTGCAGCTCGGTGACCGCGGCCAGCATCCCCGCCGCCACCTGGGCCGCGCCCCCGCCCGGCGCCGGGTCGACGACCGCGGTGCGCATGCCGCGCTGGGCCGCCCGCCAGGCCGTCACCAGGCCGATCACACCGCCGCCGACGACGAGCACGTCCGCGGTGCGGGACGTGCCCGCCTGCCGCGCGCGCGGTGCGCCGCCGGGCACGTCTTCTCGGGGGCGTGGTCCGCCCGTGGGGCGCGGACTACCCGCATGATGGGGTCGCATGGGTGTCAGGACCCTCCCTTCGCCGGCATGACCCGGATCAGGTTCGTACGGTCGGAGGCCGCCGCAGCCTCCCTCTCAGCCCGGTGCGCCCGGGCTCCCGCGAGTTCTTTTCCGTTGTCCACCCTAGCTCGTCATCGTGCGGCCCAGTAGGGGAGCCGCATCCCGGGGGCCCGCAGGAGCCTTTGCGACAGGAACGGCTGACTGACGCAAAGTCACGTGTCTAAGGTGATCGGGTGAGCGAGCAGACGGAGCCGGAGAGCCGGCCACAGCAGCCGCAGGCGCAGCGGCGCATCGTCATCGTGGGTGCGGGCATGGCAGGGGTGCAGACCGCCGTGGCCCTGCGCGAAAAGGGCTTCGGGGGCACGATCACCCTGCTCGGATCGGAGGTGCACCCGCCGTACGACAGGCCGCCGCTGTCGAAGGCGGTGCTGCTCGGCAAGGCGGAGAGCTCCGCCTTCGACATCGACTTCGACACCCTCGGGGTCGAGCTGCGGCTCGGCCACGGGGCGAGGGGCCTGCGGCCCGCCGACCACGAGGTGGACACCGCCCTCGGGCCCGTCCCGTACGACACGGCGGTGCTCGCCACCGGTGCGGAACCCCTCCGGCTGCCGGGCGCGGAGAGCGTGCCCGGGGTGCACCTGCTGCGCACCCTGGACGACGCCGAGCGGCTGCGGCCGGTGCTCGCCGCGCGGAGCGACGTCGTGGTCGTCGGAGCGGGCTGGATCGGGGCCGAGTTCGCCACCGCGGCGCGCGAGTCGGGCTGCGCGGTGACCGTGGTCGAGGCCGGTGACCAACCGCTCGCCGGGGCGCTGCCCCGCGAGGTGGCGGCGCCCATGGCCGACTGGTACGCCGAGGCCGGGGCCCGTTTGCGCACGCGCACCCGCGTGGCGCGCGTCGAGCCGGGCGGGGTGGTGCTGGACGACGGCACCCGGCTGCCCGCCGGCGCGGTCGTCGTGGGCGTCGGCGCGCGCCCCGCCACCGGGTGGCTCGCCGGCTCCGGCATCGCGCTCGGGGCCCACCAGGAGGTGGCCGCCGACGACCGGCTGCGCACCTCGGCGCCCGACGTGTACGCGGTGGGCGACTGCGCCTCGTTCCCGTCCGCGCGCTACGGGCAGCGGCTCCTGGTGCACCACTGGGACAACGCCCTCCAGGGCCCGCGCACCGTCGCCGCCAACGTCCTCGGTCCGGCGCCCGCGGTGTACGACCCCGTGCCGTACTTCTGGTCGGAGCAGTTCGGGCGGTTCGTGCAGTACGCCGGGTACCACGGGGGCGCCGACGCCCTGGTGTGGCGCGGCGACCCCACGAGCGCCGCCTGGTCGGTCTGCTGGCTCCTCGACCACCGGCTGGTCGCCGTCCTCGCGGTGGGCCGCCCCCGCGACCTGGCACAGGGCCGCAGACTCATCGAGTCCGCCGCCCGGATGGACCCCGCCGCCCTCTCCGACCCCACCCGGCCGCTGAAATCGGCCACGGTGTGACCCGCCCCGGCGCCCACGGGGCCGCCCTCCTGCCGGTGCGGCGGGCCGTGGGCGTGCCGCACACGTGTCGTGGGCATGCCGCGGACCTCCCGCTCACCCGCCGCGGGCACGCCGGACCGGCCCCGCGACGCGCCCCGCGGGAGGCGCCCCGCTTCCGGCTGTCGGTCCAAGATGGCACGCTTGTCCCGTGACCGAGATTGACGCAAAGATCGATGCTCTCGTCCCCGCCTGGCTCACCCTCCCCGACATCGCCGAAATGCTCGGCGCGGAAGTGACGCGCGTCCGGCAACTGGTCAAGGAGGGCCAACTGATCGCGGTGCGCCGTGGTGAGAACAGGGCGTTGCACGTGCCCGCCGCCTTCATCGACGGCGACAAGGTCGTCAAGGGCCTCACCGGCACGCTGACGCTCCTGAGGGACGACGGCTTCACCGACGAAGAGATGCTGGAGTGGCTCTTCACCCCGGATCCGACCCTGCCCGGCACCCCCGCGCAGGCGCTCGGCGAGAACCGCGGCACGGAAGTGAAGCGCCGCGCCCAGGCGCTCGCCGTCTGACCGGACAAGCCGCCGGGCACCCGGGGCCGCGGCCACCCCGCGGCCCCGGGTGCCGACCCGCCCACCACCGGCCCGCCCGGTGCGCACACCGCTCCCGCCCACCGCGCCCACCGGGCACGCGCCCGCTGCCGGCCCGACACCGACCGCCGGCGCGCGCTGTTCCACCGGCGTACGCGGACGGCCGATGTGCGCCGCACACGGGCGTGCGCCGATCGCCGACGTACGCCGTCCACCGGCGTGCGCCACCCGCCCGCCAGGACGACCGACGCCACCACGACCCCCGGGGGGACCCCGCGCCATGCCCAGCCACAGCTCCAGCAGCACCCCGGCCACCGGCCCCGCGGCCGCCCCCGGCACCCCCCGTGCCCGGCTGGCCGACGCCCGGCTGTACCTCTGCACGGACGCCCGCAAGCGCCAGGGCGACCTGCCGGCCTTCCTCGACGCGGCCCTCGCGGGCGGTGTCGACATCGTGCAACTGCGCGACAAGGGCATGGAGGCCGCCGAGGAACTGGAACACCTGGAGGTCGTCGCCGACGCCTGCCGCCGGCACGGCACGCTCCTCGCGGTGAACGACCGCGCCGACGTCGCCCACGCCATCGGCTCCGACGTGCTCCACCTGGGCCAGGGCGACCTGCCCGTCACGGCCGCCCGGGCGATACTCGGCGACCGTGTCCTGATCGGCCGCTCCACCCACGCCGAGCAGGAGGCGGCGGCCGCCGCAGTCCAGGAAGGCGTCGACTACTTCTGCACGGGTCCCTGCTGGCCCACCCCGACCAAGCCCGGCCGCTACGCCCCCGGGCTCGGCCTGGTGCGCCACACCGCCGCCCTGGGCACCGACCGCCCCTGGTTCGCGATCGGCGGGATCGACCTCGCCAACCTGGACCAGGTGCTCGACGCGGGCGCCCGCAGGGTGGTCGTCGTACGGGCGATCACCGACGCGGACGACCCCGCTGCCGCCGCGGCCGAGTTCGCCGAGCGCCTGCGCGCCGTCTGACCACCGCCCGCCCGCCGGGGCCCGGCCCAGCGCCTCCGGCGCCCCGTGGCCGCGCGGCCCGTGCCTGAACCCGCACGGCCCTGGAACCTCACACGCCCCCGGAACCCCGCACGGCCCTGGAACCCCGCACGGCCCTGGAACCCCGCACGGCCCCGGAACCCCACACGGGCCCGGGAAGCCCAGACGGCCCCGCCCGGGCCACACCGGAACACCACAGGGGACGCAGCACGGATTCGGCCGGATCCGGATCGTGCACACCGGGTGACGGCCGTCCGGAACGTGGACACCGGCACGGCCGACATCCTGGCAATCAAGACAATTGCCCCTGGTCTGGTTTGGTCGCGGCCGCCACCTGGCTAACCTGCCCGTATGGCCTTCGGCACCGCATCCACCAGGACCGATCGCGCACCCACCGTGCGCGACATGCTCGCGTCCGGCACCACCACGTACTCCTTCGAGTTCTGGGCGCCGAAGACCCCGAAAGGCGAGCGGAACCTCTGGGACGCCCTGCGCCGGGTCGAGGCGGTGGCACCGAGCTTCGTCTCGGTCACCTACGGCGCCGGCGGGTCCACCCGCGCGGGCACCGTGAAGGCCACCGAGCGCATCGTGGCCGACACCACCCTCACACCGGTCGCCCACCTCACCGCCGTCAACCACTCCGTCGCCGAGCTGCGCAACATCATCGGCCAGTACGCGGACGCCGGGATCCGCAACATGCTCGCCGTCCGGGGCGACCCGCCCGGCGACCCCATGGGCGAGTGGGTGCCGCACCCGCAGGGCCTCACCTACGCCGCCGACCTGGTCCGCCTGATCAAGGAGTCCGGCGACTTCTGCGTGGGCGTCGCCGCGTTCCCCGAACTGCACCCGCGCTCGCTCGACGAGGACAGCGACATCCGGTACTTCACCGACAAGTGCCGGGCGGGCGCCGACTACGCGATCACCCAGATGTTCTTCCAACCGGAGTCGTACCTGCGGCTGCGGGACCGCGTCGCGGCGGCGGGCTGCGACACGCCCATCATCCCCGAGGTGATCCCGGTGACCAGCGTGCGGATGCTGGAGCGCCTCCCGCAGTTGAGCAACGCCGCCGTTCCCGGCGGGCTCAGGGAGCGCATCCTCGCCGCCGCGTCCGACCCCGCGGCGGTACGCTCCATCGGCATCGAGTTCGCGACGGAGTTCTGCGCGCGCCTGCTGGCGGAAGGCGTCCCAGGGCTGCACTACATCACGCTCAACAACTCCACGGCGACGCTGGAAATCCACGAGAATCTCGGCCTGCACCCGCAGCAGGCCTAGCGGCGGCCGTACCCTTGCCCGACGAGGCGTGACATCCGCACGAGAGGGGCGTACATGGGCTGGACGGTCCTCTACATCGCATTCGGTCTGGTCGCGCTCTGGCTGCTCGGCGAGGTGCTGCTGCAGTACAAGGCGCGGCTGCGCTGGCGGTTGCTCGCCTTCGTCGGCTTCCTCTGCGTGGTGATCGGTGTAGCACTGCCGTCCGTCGTGGTCATCGCCGTCGGCGCGGTGGCCTTCGCCGTCGGGCAGACGTACGTCACCCTCTCGTTCCGCCGCGGGTTCTCCACCGGCTGGGCGCTGGGCGGCAGACCGGGCGCGAGCAGGCGCCGCAAGGCGGCCCCCGGCCGCGCCGCGGGCCGCCAGGAGCCCACCCTCAAGGTGTCCGACGTGGAGTACGAGCCGACCGGGACCGCCGACGCCCCGCCGCTCCCGGACCAGCCCCCGGCGCCGACCCACGAACCGGAGCAGCCCCCGGCGCCGATCTACGAACCCGAGCCGCTGCCCGAGGACACCGGCCAGTACGGCGTCTACGGCACCGACACCGCGTACACCGGCACGGCGGGGACCGGGTACACCGCCGACGCGGACAGCGGGTACGCCGACACCGCCTACGGCTACCCGCCCACCGCGCCCGCGGACTCCGGTGCCTACGCGCCGGGGGGCTCCGGGACCCCCGCCGACGCCTACGCCTCGGCGTCCGCCGAGCACACCGGTTACGGCACCGGCGAGTACGGCTACGACGACCACGCGGGCTACGACCAGCAGTACGGCTACGACACCGGCCGGCAGGCGTACGGCGCCTACTCCGCCGACGCCTACACCGGGGCGGCGCAGGACGGCTTCCAGGGCGCCCAGGGCTACGGCACCGACCAGCACCAGCACCAGCAGCAGCACCAGCAGTACGACCCCTACGGGCAGCAGTACGCCGGGGCGTACCCCGCCCAGGACCCGTACGCGAGCGCGTCGTACGAGACGGACACACCGCCGGGCGGTGTGTGGATGCCCCAGCAGCGCGCCACGGAGGCGGCTTACGGCGGTGAGCTGCCGCCCGAGCAGCCGTACCCCTACCAGGACGGGGCGAACGGCGGCCATCCCAGCGGGGAGCACCCCCACGGCGGTTACGACCCCACCGGTTACGACGACGGCTACCACGACCAGCAGTACCGGTACTGACGAGCGCGGTACCCGTGCCGACGGGCGCGGTACGGGGTACCGAGGGGCGCGGCACCGGCGCGCACGGGCGCGCCGCCGGTAGCCGGGCAGCCGGTGAGCCGGCACCGGGCGACCGGCGTGGTGAGGCGCGACTGCCGGCGCCCAGGTCCGCCGTGGCCGTGGCGCCCAGGTCCGCCTGTGGCCGCCGCTGGTGCCGTTACTGCGAGCCGCGGAACCCGGGACCCTCCACGATCAGTCCGGCGACCAGTGCACCGGACATCCCCGCATGAGGCAGGCCGCCGCCCGGGTGGGACCAGCCGCCCACGGTGAACAGTCCCGGCAGGCGAGTGGCGTTCGACGGGTGCAGCAGCCGGCCGCCGCCCGCGGCCAGGGCGGGCGGCGGAACCGCACCGCCCTCCGCGCCGGTCGCCTCGGCGACATGGGCCGGGGTGCGCACCTCGTGCCACAGGAGGCGCTCGCGCAGGCCCTCCACCGCACGCTCCGCGCGCGTGAGGACCCGCTCGACGTCCGCCTCGGTGACCGCGGCGCCCGCGGGCACCGTGGCCGTGGCGGTGACCGCCTCGTGCTCGGCGTCGGGCGCGGGCCCCGGGCCGGCGGGGCGCAGGACGGTGACCGTCGGTTCGGCGGGGACGCCGGGAGCGGCCGCGAAGAGCCGGTCGAGTTCCGCGCCGCGGTCGCCGGTGTGCACCACCGTGCGGTGCACGGCGTCCTTGGGGCGGGGGCCGCGCAGGGCGAGCAGCAGCGTCAGACGGCTGGGCAGGCCCGTCCTGCCGGGGACCTCGTCCGGGGTGCGGGCCGGCACGCCGCGCAGCAGCCGGTCGAGCACCCCGGGTGCCACACCCGCCACCACGAACGCGGCCTGATCCACGGTGCCGTCCGCCAGCTCGACCCCCGCCGCCCTGCCGTCCTTCTCGACGATCCCGGTCACCGCGGCACCGAAGCGGAACTCCACCCGCCGGGCCACACAGCGCTCGTGGACGGCGCTCGCCAGGGCCCGCAGCCCGCCCCGGACCGCCCAGACGCCGAACGTCTGCTCCAGGTACGGCAGGACGGCGGCGGACGCGGGGGCCGTGCGCGGATCTAGGCCGGCGGTGAGCGCGTGGTGCTCCAGGAGCGCACGCAGCCGGGCGTCGCCGCCGAGCTCCAACTCGGCGATCTCCGAGAGGGTGGCCGCCGAGCGGTCCCGGCGCAGCAGCCTGCGCCGGGTGGGCGCCGGGTAGGGCTCGCGGTCGGCGAGGACCTGCCAGTTCGGCCACAGCGGCTCTTCCAGCAGGGGGCGGCGCGTGCGGTCCCAGGCATCGCGGGCACGGTTCATGAACGCGGCCCAGCGCTCGCCCGAGCCCCGGCCCAGAGCGTGGTCCAGGGCCTCGCCGACGGCCGCGCGGGAGGCGTTCGCCAGGTGGACGCCGGTGCCGTCCGCGAAGACGTGGCGGACCGCGGGCTCCACCTGCGCCAGCTCGACACACTCCTCCAGGGGCTGCCTGCCCGTCTTGACGAACAGGTCGCGGTAGACGGCGGGGAGCGTGAGCAGGCCCGGAGCCGTGTCGAAGACGAAGCCCTCGCGCTCGACGCTGCCCAGCGCGCCGCCGTAGGTCTCCCCGCGTTCGTACACCACTACCCGGTGGCCCGCGACGGCCAGCCGGGCGGCGGCCGCCATCGCGCCCATCCCGGCGCCGATCACCGCAATCCGTGCCATGCCAGGGACCCTATCGGCCGTCTCTGACAGGCACGCGCGGGGCCGGAACCGGAAGCGCTGCCACCGGTGGCCCCCGGCCTGTCCCGCCTGTTCCCCCTCCGCCTCGCCCGTTCCGCCCTGCCGGGCCGCCCCGCGCGGCGGGTCGGGGCGCGTCCCGCCGGGTGGTGGCTAGGGGCAGGTGCCCATCCCTGAGTACGGCTACCTAGGCGCGTAGATGAGTAGCCGCGCGGATGGGGCGGGGGCACCCGCCACGGAAGAGTGGTGGCACGGAAGGGGCGCGGCTCCGGTACCGCCGACACGGGGCGGCGGAACGGCGCGGCGCCCTTGGCCGCCCCCGCCGCACGGCGGGGGAGGCCGGGCCCGTCGACCGGCGCGACCAGGGGGGGCGGGCGCCGTCCGCGGGGCCCTTGCGGGGGATGTACGGGGGGACGCCGGTCCGGCGAGGTCTCGACGGGGGACGAGACCGCACCGGACCGGCGTTTCGTTTCCCGCCGGGAAGCCGGGAAGCCGGGAAGCCGGGAAGCCGGGAAGCCGGGAAGCCGGGAAGCCGGGAAGCCGGGAAGCCGGGAAGCCGGGA
>NZ_BNCD01000003.1:0-348060 GCF_014656295.1 Streptomyces sulfonofaciens | reverse complement strand
CCGGGAAGCCGAGCGGCCGGGGGCATCCGGGCGGTGGGAGCCGTCCTCCTGCGCGGCACGCGGCTCCTGCCACCGCACCGAACGGGCGATCGAAGCAAAAGGCCAGGTCAGAACCGATTGTCAGTGGCATGGTCCACGATGTGTACCGACGGCCACCAGGCCGTCACACAGACGACAGGAGGTACGCCATGGCCAGGTACCCCGCAGCAGCCGCCCGCCGCCGCACCACCGGCCCTGCCCCCTCGCTGACCGGTCCCGCCACCGACGTCCACCCCGTGCTGCGCCGCACCACGGCCCCGCCCGCCGCGCTCGACCTGCTCGCCCAGGCCCGCGCGGGACTCGAAGAGGCGGCGCTGCTCGACGCGCCCAACGAGCGCTATGCCACCGCACACCTCGCCGCGCTGCGCACCGCGGCCGCCGTGCTCGCCGCCCGCGGCCGGCCCGAACCCACCGCCCGTCGCAGGGCGCGCATCAGGAGTGCCTGGGAGGTGCTCCCCGAGACGGCTCCCGAGCTGACCGAATGGAGCGCCCTGTTCGCCTCCGGTGCCCACCGCAGGGCCCGCGCGGAGGCGGGCATACGCGGCGCGGTGACCCGCCGCGAGGCCGACGACCTGCTGCGGGACGGTGCGATGTTCCTGCGCCTGGTCGAGCGCCTGCTGACGCTCCAGCCGGTGCTGCCGCAGCCCTCCGGCGACCACCGGGAGCCCCCCGCGGCCGACGACCCGCACCGCCCCGCCGCGGGGGAGCGTATCCAGGACGCGGGCTGACGGCCCCCTGCGCCGGGCCGCGCCCGGCCCCCGCGGCACCGGGGCCGGGCGTCCGCCGGGGCAGCCGGCCCCGGGGCGCCGGGCGCCCGCCAGGGCAAGAGGCCCCGAGGCCGGGGGCCGGCCGCGCGGTGTGCGTGCTGCGGTGCCGCGCGGTGGGCGGGGCGTGCACCGTGCGGCGCGGTGCCGGCCGCAGCCCGAGGGCGCCCGGCCCTGGGCCAGGCCGGGCCGCCGCGGCCGCGGCGGCCGCCGCCGTCCGGCGGAGACCGTGCCGGAGCCCCCGGTCAGGAGGCAATAGGGTGGGGACGCCCGCAAACCCTTCCTCCCGGCCCAGGCCGGGGAGGTCCCGATCGCTCCGCCCGACATGAGGCGGTGCCGCGCCGAGGAGTCAATCCCGTGTCGGACCCGATGCGCCCCCGCGCCTCCCTCCGTACCGCCGTGGTCTGGGAGGTGCTCAAGGACGCCCTCGAGCACCGGGCCAAGGCCACGGGCCGGGAGCAGCTCGACGTCCTGGACACCGGCGGCGGCAGCGGCAAGTTCGCCGTGCCCGTCGCCCGCCTCGGCCACCGCGTCACCGTGGTCGACCCCAGCCCGAACGCCCTGTTCGCGCTGGAGCGCCGAGCCGCGGAGGCCGGGGTCGACGACCGCATCCAAGGTGTCCAGGGCGACGCCCACGGCCTCTTCGACGTCGTCGAGCGCGGCGGGTACGACGCGGTGCTCTGCCACGGCGTCCTGGAGTACATGGACGAGCCCGCCGAAGGACTCCGCAACGTGGTCGGAGCGCTGCGCCCCTCCGGCGTGCTCAGCCTGCTCGCCGCGGGCCTGGGCGGCGCGGTGCTCGCCCGCGCGCTGGCCGGCCACTTCACCGAGGCGCACCAGGCCCTCACCGACCCGCAGGGCCGCTGGGGCGCCGGGGACCCCGTGCCGCGGCGGTTCACCGTCGAGCAACTGACCGCGCTCGTCGAGACGGCGGGCGTGCGGGTCGAGGCGGTGCACGGGGTGCGGGTCTTCGCCGACCTGGTCCCCGGCGTCCTCGTCGACACCGAACCGGGCGCCCTCGACGGTCTGCTGCAGTTGGAGGCCGCGGCCGCTGAACTGCCTGCCTTCCAGTCCGTCGCCACCCAGCTCCACGTGCTCGGCGAGCAGCAGAGCCGTACCGGGGCCGGGAACGGGGCGGACGACGGCCGCTGATCAGCGGCGCATCGGCGAATGGAGTGCTTCACCCCCACCCGATCGGACGCCCGGCGCCGTATGATCGAAGGAGACGGTCGGGCATGACCGGCCGATCGTTGGGGAATGCAGGCTTCAGCGACTCGGACCGCATGGCGGCCCGGGTGGTGAGTTGGCGTAGAGGGGCGGGTTTCACGGGGGCGATTCCCTGCCTATCCTGAAGGGGACCCCCGGTCGCCCCGGCGACTGCACGATGAGGAGGACTCCGTGCCGCTCTCGGAGCACGAGCAGCGAATGCTCGAGCAAATGGAGCGAGCGCTGTACGCCGAAGATCCCAAGTTCGCGACAGCGCTTGAGAGAAGCGGGCTGCGCAGGTATACCCGTCGCCGGGCGTATCTGGCGGTTGTCGGCTTCCTGGTCGGTATCGTGCTCCTCATGGCCGGGATGGTCGCTCAGCTGATCTGGATCAGCGTGGTGGGTTTCCTGGTCATGCTGGGGTGTGCCGTGCTCGCCGTAACCGGGTGGCGCAAGGCGCCGCGGCCGGGCGAGCAGTCGGGCGCGGGTGCCGGCGCGGGCGCGCAGGGCAGTCGGCCCAGCGGCCGTCCGAGCAGGCAGCGCCGCTCCATGATGGACCGTATCGAGGAGCGCTGGCAGCGACGCCAGGACGAACAGGGTCAGTGACGATCCCGTCGGCGGGCGGCCGGCGCACTTCATAACGTTGCAGAGGGCGACCATGTGTGATGGGTCGCCCTCAGTCGTGCGCCGCCGTTCGGCGCACGCCCACCGTCTCCATGGCCCCTGCCGTGGAGGCGCGCCGTCCCCATGGCCGCCGTCCGGAGCTGCCCGCTCGCCCCGGCGGGGGCCCCTCAGCGGGTGGCCGGCGCTCGTGCACTCCTCGGGCCGCCCTGTGCCAAGGCGGTCCCTGTTGCTCTCCGAGTGCACTGCGAACACCGGCCCCGCCCCGCCGGCGCCCATGGTGACGGCGCCCCCGCATCCGCCGCGGACACCGCAGGACCGGCACGGCCATCACCCTCAAGCTCAGGTTCAGGCTCAGGGCCCGGCTCCCAGGCCCCCGGCCCCGGGCACGGCGCCCCCGGCCCCGCCTCGGGCCCCGGCCCGGCACAGGAACCGTGCCGCGGGCAGGGCCCCGGCGGCTACCGGGAAGCGCGCCTGAGCGTCGGACGGAGCTGGGCCCGGTACCGCGCCCAGCGCCTGGCCTGCTCCCGGCGCCAGTCGGCGAACGCCCAGGCCACACGGGCGGCCGAGCGCGGGGCGAGGAGCACGCGCAGACGGGTGGCGCGACCGGCGGGGGCCGCCAGCGCGCTCTTCAGCCGCCGTACGTCGTCGGCCAGGCCAGGTGCCGGCTGCGGATCCGGGGCGTAGAGCACCTGTTCCACGGCGGCCGCCACCCGGTGCACGCCGGCCGCGGCGTCCGGATCGAGGCGGGCCGCCCGCACGATCCGGTCGGCGGCCTTGCGCGGCGTCTCGGACGCGTCGGGCACGATGCCGTGGTCCCACGCCGTGTCCGTGACCTCCATCCAGCCGGCCAGGGTGCGTGCGGCCACGTCGACCCCGGCGTCGCCCCCCAGCCGGCGGGCGCGCACCCGCAGCCGCCACAGCATGGGCAGCAGCGGCAGTGCGAGGAGCGCCAGCGCGGCCGCGGAGCCCCCGACGATCAGACCGGCCGACGGCCCGCCGCCGCCGGACCCGCCGCCCGCCTGCGGAGCCGCGCTCTGGCAGGAGCCGAGCTTCTTGTCGTCCGCGGAGCAGGTGTCCGGAGCCGTCGGCTGCGAGGACGGTGCGTCCGGCTCGGCCTGGGAGGGCGCGGCGGGATCGCTGGAGATGTCGCCCGGGGTGTCGGGCCGGGTGTAGTCGGGCACGCTGCCGCGGTTCGGCGTGGGCTCGAAGCGGGTCCAGCCCACGCCCTCGAAGTACAGCTCCGGCCAGGCGTGCGCGTCCTTCAGGCCCACCGACATCGAGCCGTCCGCGGTCGCGGTGCCGGGCGTGAAGCCGACCGCGACCCGGGCCGGGATGCCCAGCGTCCTCGCCATGGCGGCCATCGAGAACGAGAAGTGGACGCAGAAGCCCTCCTTCAGTCGCAGGAACCGCGCGATCGCGTCCGGCCCCGTACCGGCCTGCACATTGGTGTTGTAGGTGAACCCGCCGTCCACCGCGAACCAGTCCTGAAGCTTCACCGCGCGTTCGTAGTCGTTCCTCGCGCCCTTGGTGACCTGGCGGGCGGTGTCGGCGACCACCGCCGGCAGCGACGGCGGCACCTTGGTGAACTCGTTCAGCAGTTGCCGCGGCGGCTTCGGGGCGTCGGCGAGCTGCCTGGGCGTGGGGGCCACGGCCAGGCTGGTGACCTCGTACGACGCCCCCCTGGTGGTCTGGCCGTGATCGCCGACGAGTGTGCGGCCCACCGGCTCGTACCGCCAGCGGCCGTCGATGCGGACCTGGCTGGCCGGATACGGCATCGGCAGCCAGTCCTGCGCGTACCAGCCCGCGGTCCTGACGGTGGTCCTGATCTCCGTGGTGCGCACACCGGGGCTGAGCCCCTGCGGGGCCGGGAGGACGTTCGGCACGTCGGTGATGTGGCGGACCGCGGGCTTCCACGTGGTGCCGTCGAACTCGTCGAGCGAGACGATCCGCAGGTACTGGTCGTTCGCGGTGCCGGGACGGGTGCGGTACGTCAGCACCTGCCGGTCCTCGGGCTGATTGAGGCTGTTCTGCAACGAGACCAGCGGATTGACCGCGGAGATGGTGCCGCCGCCAGGGCCGACACCGCCACCGTGGGCCGCCGGGTCGAGCAGGCCGCCGTCCAGCGTGGGCAGTACCAGGGGGACGACGAGCGCGATGCCCAGCGCGACCGCGCCGATCCTGCGGCCCGCACGGACGGGTGCGACGGCGCCGCCCGCCTCCGCACCGCCCGCGCCGACCCGTCCGCCCGCCGGGCGCGGCGCCCCGCTGAAGACCCGGCCCCACCGGGACAACCGGTCCCGGCCCTCCGCGAGGAGCAGCAGCAGGTACCCCACCGCCGCCAGCAGGAACCACAGCCAGTCGGCCGAGCTCTGCGACAGGCCCGCCGCGACGGCGTAGAGCGCCAGCAGCGGCAGCCCGGCCGGGGCCGCGCTGCGGCAGGTCACCGCCAGGACGTCCACCGCGAGGCCGATCACCAGGACGCCACCGATCAGCATGAGCTGGATCCCGTCGGTCAGCGGCGCCGGGATCGCGTACTGGCGGACGTCGTCGCGGCCGAGCTGGATCAGCAGGGCGAACCGGTGGAACACCTCAGGGGTCGGCACCAGCCCGGCGACGGCCTGCTGACGGGCGAACACCAGGGTCAGCAGCATCAGCGTCACCACGGCCTGCGCGGCCACCGCCAGGGGCCTGGCCAGCGGCACCCGGCGGGCCGCCGCGCCCACCGCCGTCTGCACCACCAGCAGGAAGGCCGCCTTGATCAGCCAGGTCGACGGGTCGACCAGCGGCAGCAGCGCGCACGCCGTCAGCAGGGTGGCCGCCGCCGCGCACAGCGACATCCGGGCCCGGCCGCTCATGCGCGGCCTCCGTCCGCGCCCGCCGCCCCGCGCCCCATGACCGGCACCGCGCCCCTCATAGCCAACCCCCACTCGTGCCCGCCGGGCTCGTCCCCTCGCCGCTGCGCTGCCGGTCCGCCTGCCGCCACATCTGAGCCGCGCCCGCGCCCGGCGGCACCGCGAGCGCCGTCCAACCCGCCTCCCGCAACTGCCGCAACCGCTCCTCGCACTGCGGCGAGGGGCCCGCCGCCGCGTCCCCCGCACTCCCGTGCGTCCACATCCACGGGTCGAGGACGAACGCCACCGCGGCACCGCTGCGCCGGCGCAGCGTGGCGACGACGGCCGCCTGGTCCTCGTCCAGATCGCCCAGGTAGGCCACGAGCAGGCCCTCGCCGCCGCCGCGCAGGACGTCATGGGCGCGGGACAGGCCGGTGCCCTCGGAGTGGTCGACGACGGCGAGGGTGTCCAGCAGCAGGCCCGCCGCGTCGGCGGACTCGCGGCCGGGACCCGAGAAACCGTCGGAGCCCTCACCGGGCACGGAGGCCCCGGTGTCCGTCAGCAGCCGCACCGAGAAGCCGCGCTCCAGCATGTGCACCAGCGCGGAGGCGGCGCCGGAGACCGCCCACTCGAACGCGGAGCCGGGACCCGCGCCCTCGTAGGCGAGGGCCCGGGTGTCCAGCAGCACGGTGCACCTCGCCCGCTGCGGCTGCTCCTCGCGGCGCACCATCAGCTCGCCGTAGCGGGCTGTGGAGCGCCAGTGGACACGGCGCAGGTCGTCGCCGTAGCGGTAGCCGCGCGGGATGACGTCGTCCTCGCCGGCCAGCGCGAGGGAGCGCTGCCGCCCTTCGCCGTACCCCTTGGCCTCGCCGCTCAGCCGGACCGGCGGCAGCGGTTCCACGTGCGGGATGACGGTCAGGGTGTCGTACGCGGCGAAGGAGCGGGTCAGCTCGCACAGGCCGAACGGGTCCGTCAGGCGCAGTTGGAGCGGGCCGAGGGGGTAGCGTCCGCGCAGGTCGGAACGGACGCGGTAGGACACCTCGCGGCGGCCGCCCGGCTCCACGCGGTCCAGCACGAAGCGCGGCCGGGGCCCCAGGACGTACGGCACGCGGTCCTGGAGCATCAGCAGGCCGGTGGGGAGGCGGGAGACGTTGTCCATGCGCAGGTGGACGCGGGCCTCGGCACCGGCGGGCACCCGCGCGGGCGACAGCCGCCGGCTGCCGGACACCCGGTACCGGGTGCGGTAGAGCACGAGGGCGCAGATCAGCGGGAGCGCCGCGAGCAGCAGCCCGACCCGCAGCAGGTCGCTCTGGCCGAGCACGTAGGCGCAGAGCGCGGCGGCGATGCCGGCGGCGAGGAAGGAGCGGCCGCGGGTGGTCAGGCCGGCCAGCGCCACCCGCAGCGCGCCGCCCTTCGCCCCGTCAGCCTCGCCCGTCTCGCCCGCCTCGGCGGGGGCGGACGGCCGGGCCCGGCCGGGCGGCTGCGTCATCACAGCCCCCGGCCGCCGGTCCCCCGGCGGTCGAAGGGGCCGTGCGCCTCGCGGTGACCGGCGGGGAAGCCGCCGTTCTGGTGGGCCGCGGCGGCGGGGACGCGGGTGTGCTGGAGGATCTCCAGGACGACCTGCTCGGCCGTGCGGCGGTTCAGTTGGGCCTGGGCGGTGGGCAGCAGGCGGTGGGCGAGCACCGCGACCGCGAGGGCCTGGAGGTCGTCCGGCAGCGCGAAGTCGCGGCCGGCGAGGGCGGCGGACGCCTTCGCCGCGCGCAGCAGGTGCAGGGTCGCGCGCGGGGAGGCGCCGAGCCTGAGGTCGGGATGGGTGCGGGTGGCGGCGACCAGGTCGACCGCGTAGCGCCGTACCGAGTCGGCGACGTGCACCCGGCGCACCACGTCGATGAGCTTCACGACGTCCTGGGCGTGGGCGACGGGCCGCAGGTCGTCCAGCGGCGAGACGCCGCCGTGCACGTCCAGCATCTGCAGCTCGGCCTCGGGGCTGGGGTAGCCGATCGACACCCGCGCCATGAACCGGTCGCGCTGGGCCTCGGGCAGCGGGTAGGTGCCCTCCATCTCGACCGGGTTCTGGGTGGCCACCACCATGAAGGGGGCGGGCAGCTCGTACGTCTGCCCGTCGATGGTGACCTGGCGCTCCTCCATGGACTCCAGCAGCGCCGACTGGGTCTTGGGCGAGGCGCGGTTGATCTCGTCGCCGATCACGATCTGGGCGAAGATCGCGCCGGGCTTGAACTCGAAGTCCCGGCGCTGCTGGTCCCAGATGGACACACCGGTGATGTCCGAGGGGAGCAGGTCGGGCGTGAACTGGATGCGGCGCACCGAGCAGTCGATGGAGCGCGCGAGCGCCTTCGCGAGCATGGTCTTGCCCACGCCGGGGACGTCCTCGATCAGCAGGTGGCCCTGGGCGAGCAGCACGGTCAGCGACAGCCGGACGACCTCCGGCTTGCCCTCGATCACGCCCTCGACGGACCGGCGGACGCGCTCCGCCGTGCTGCTCAGGTCCTCCCCAGCTCTCGCCTGCGCCCGCGCGTGGGGATCCCCCTGGCTCGCCCGCTCGTCATAGGTCGTCACCGGCCCTCCTCGGCCCTTCCCCGAGCTCACTGGGAGCGGGGATACCCCTAACCCGGGCCGGTACGCCGCTGCGGACCGGCCCACCCCGAAACACGGACGCCGCGCGTGAATGGTTCCGCTCGGCGCCACACCAGCATTCTTGTTGCCGTTACCGGTTCGTGTCACTCGCCTGTGGACAACTGGCGCTGACAGGCCGGCCGCGGGCGTCCTCCGGGGATGGGCGGCCGCCGTGCCCGCCGGGTGGTCCGTCACCCGGGCGGCTCACGCCGGGTCGATCTCCCGGAGCGCGCCGGTGCGCACGTCGAAGACGAAGCCGCGCACGTCCTCGCGGTGCGGCAGGAACGGCGAGGTGCGCACCCGCGCCATCGACTGCCGCACGTCCTGGTCGACGTCGCGGAACGACTCCACCGCCCACGGCGGACGCTGTCCCACCTCCATCTCCAGGTCGTGCCGGAACTCCTCGGTGAGGCGCTCCATCCCGCAGCCGGTGTGGTGGATGAGCACCACGGTGCGGGTGCCGAGGGCGCGCTGGCTGATGGCGAGCGAGCGGATGACGTCGTCGGTGACGACCCCGCCGGCGTTGCGGATCGTGTGGCAGTCGCCCAGGTCCAGGCCGAGGGCGGCGTGCAGGTCGAGACGGGCGTCCATGCAGGCGACCACCGCGACGTGCAGGACGGGCCTGGCGTCCATGCCGGGGTCGGTGAAACCGGCCGCGTAGCGGCGGTTCGCATCGACCAGGCGGTCGGTGACGGTTCCTGCGGCCTGTATGTCCGTGCTCGGCTCTTCGGTGAGGTGTCCCTCGCGTGGGGAGGCAGAAGTCGACATACCCCCGAAGGTACTGGGCGTGCCCTTAGCGGGGTACCGGGCCCCGTCGCGGCGAACGCTCCCGCGCGCGGACAAAGAACGACAAAGAGCGTCGGCGTGAGGTAACCCACAAGGAGCGCGGACATACCGCCGCGCGGGTGAATCCGCACGATGCGCGCCCGGCGGACGAGGGTGCGCGCGCCACCGTCGGGTCGGCCGACCGACGCGCAGGCCGGTTGATTGACCGGGCGACAGTGTGGACTAAAGTGGCGCGAAGCGGGAGGCCCAGAGGGCTCCCGCTCGGCTGTTCGCCGGATTCGGTGCCGCGGTTTCAGCGAATTCCGCGGTTTCTGCTTGAATTCCGCGGGCCGTCTCCCAGAATCTCCCACGTGCGCGGATGCGCACGTACGGCTCGGCCTCCTCCCGCTCCCGGTCGGCTGACGCCACTTCCCCGGCGCCAGCGGGCCGTTCCCCTTCGTGAGCGGGCGGGGACCCGGCGGTGCGTGCCGCCGCGCCTGACCTGAGAGGGCCAATTGCAAGGGCGCGAGGCGCATCCGCACCAGGATCGGGACCGGGACGAGGACGGACGGCGGACCGGCCGGGGCCGTCACGTCCCCGTCATGCTGCAGCGCTGCTTGGACCTGCTCGGTCCCGCACTGGCGCTGCCGTCCGCCACCGTCGTCGACTGCACCCTGGGGCTCGGCGGGCACAGCGAGGCCCTTCTCGCCGCCTTCCCCGAGGTCCGTCTGATCGGGCTCGACCGCGACAAGGAGGCGCTGCGCCTGGCGGGCGAGCGGCTCGCCCCCTTCGGCGAACGGGCCACCCTCGTGCACGCGGTCTACGACGAGCTGCCCGATGTGCTCGACCGGCTCGGCGTCCCGCGGGTGCAGGGCGTCCTCTTCGACCTCGGCGTCTCCTCCCTCCAGCTCGACGAGGCCGACCGCGGGTTCGCCTACGCCCAGGACGCCCCGCTCGACATGCGCATGGACCAGTCCAGCGGCATCGGCGCCGCCGAGGTGCTCAACACCTATCCGCCCGGCGAGCTGGTCCGCATCCTGCGCAGCTACGGGGAGGAGAAGCAGGCCAAGCGCATCGTGTCCGCCGTGGTCCGCGAGCGCGAGAAGGAGCCGTTCAGCACCAGCGGGCGGTTGGTCGAGCTGATCCGCGAGGCACTGCCGCAGGCCGCCAAGCGCACCGGCGGCAACCCGGCCAAGCGCACCTTCCAGGCACTGCGCATCGAGGTCAACGGCGAACTCGCCGTCCTGGAGCGTGCCGTGCCGGCCGCCGTGCGGGCGCTGGCCGTGGGCGGCCGGATCGCCGTCCTGTCGTACCACTCCCTGGAGGACCGGCTCGTCAAGCAGGTCCTGGCGGCCGGTGCCGCGAGCACCGCGCCGCCCGGTCTCCCGGTGGTCCCCGAGCGGTACCAGCCCCGGCTCAGGCTGTTGACGCGCGGCGCCGAGCTGCCTTCCGAGAACGAGGTCGCCGACAACCGCAGGGCCGCCCCCGCGCGGCTGCGCGGCGCCGAGCGGATCCGTGAGGAGGCCGGGTGAGCGGCACGGCGGGGGACCGGGACCGCGGACTCCGCCGCCAGCGTGCGCCCCTCGCCCCACCGCGCACCGCCCGGCCCCCCGCCCCGGCCGGGCCCCGGCGCCCGGAGTGCCCGGTGACCGGTCGACGGCCCCCGCGCCGCGGGGAGAAGGATCCTTGGAACCGGGGGAGGCACCCGTGACGAGAAAGACCGAACTGCGCGGCAGGGCCGCACGGCTGGCGCGGCTGATGCCCACGGGTCCGAGCGGGGCCGCCAGGACTCCGTTCGTCCTGCTGGTCGTGGTACTGCTCGGCGGCGGCATGATCGGCCTGCTGGTGCTGAACTCCTCCGTCAACGAGGGGTCGTTCCAGTTGAGCGAGCTCAAGAGGCAGACCACCGACCTCACCGACGAGGAGCAGGCCCTGCAGCGCGAGGTGAACGGCTACGCCGAGCCGGGCGCACTCGAACGCCGGGCCCGCAGGCTGGGCATGGTGCCGGGCGGCGACCCGGTCTTCCTCGACCCGGACGGCACGGTGCGCGGCGTGACCGCGAGCCCCGGCGCCCCGTCCCCCGGCGCCCCCGGAGCACTGCCGCCGTCCGGAACCGGCGCCGCGCCCGACGACCCCCTCGCCCCGGCCGCGGGGACCGCAGCGGACCCTGCCACCCAGGTGGGCGACGGCGGCTCCCCGGCCGCGGGCGCCGGCCCCGCCACCGGCGCCACCCCGGCCACCGGCGTGGCGCCGCCCGCGCCCGCCGGCTCCGTGCCCTCCGTAGCGACGACCTTGAGCAGGTGACGACGTGACCGACAGGGAACCCCCGCACCGCCGCGTACCCCCGCCGGGCCGGCCCGCCCGTCCACGGGACCCCGGGGGCCGCCGCACCGGCCCGGGTGCCCGCCCCGCGCGCCGTCCGCGGCCCGCGGGAGTCGGCGGCCCCGGCCCCGCGGGCACCATCCGGCTCGGCAGCCCACGGCCCCGGCTGCGCATGATCAGCGTGGCCATGACGCTGGTCATGCTGGTCTTCGTGGGCCGGCTGTTCCAGGTCCAGGGCGTCGACGCCAGCGCGTACGCGGCCAAGGCGGAGCGCAACCGCTACACCAGTCAGCCGCTGACCGCCGAGCGCGGGGCCATCTCGGACCGCAACGGCGTCGAGCTGGCCATCAGCGTCGACGCGTACGACATCACCGCCGACCCCACGATGTTCACCCGCAAGTTCACCAAGATCCCCGACGCGCCCGAGAGGGCCGCGAAGCTGCTCGCCCCGATCCTCGGCGCGGACGCCGGAGCGCTCGCCGACAAGCTCAGGACCCCCAGGACCCGCTACGTGCTGCTGGCCACCGGGCAGACCCCGCAGGTCTGGAAGCGGATCGAGAACGTCAGGAACACCCCCGCCGCCGAGGCCGGGTCCGAGCCCGGGGCCGCCAACGTGCTCGACGGCGTCGTCAAGCAGCCCAGCAGCAAGCGCGTCTACCCGAACGGCGACCTCGCCGCCGGGATACTGGGCTGGGTCAACTCCGAAGGCAAGGGCGCGGGCGGCCTGGAGCTCAAGCTGAACGGGGAACTGGCCGGCAAGGACGGCCGGATCACCTACGCGCAGTCCAACGGCCGCCAGGTGCCCACCGCGGGCGCCAGCGAGACGCCCGCCGTGCCCGGCTCCGACGTGCAGCTCACCATCGACCGCGACATCCAGTGGGCGGCCCAGCGCGCCATCACCGAGCAGGTGAAGAAGTCCAAGGCGGACCGCGGCTACGTGATAGTGCAGGACACCAGGACCGGTCAGATCCTGGCCATGGCCAACGCTCCGGGCTTCGACCCGAACGACCTCTCCCGGGCCACGGCGGCCTCCCTGGGCAACGCCGCCCTCCAGGACGCCTACGAACCCGGCTCCACGGCCAAGCTCATGTCGATAGCCGCGGTCCTTGAGGAGAACGTCGCCACACCGGGGACGCACGTCACGGTGCCCAACCGGCTGCACCGCGGCGACCGGCTCTTCGCCGACGACATCGACCACCCCACCTGGTACCTGACGCTCAACGGCGTGCTCGCCAAGTCCAGCAACATCGGCACCATCCTGGCGACCGGCCAGCTCGGCAGCACCCAGCTCCAGGCGGACAAGGTGCTCTACTCGTTCCTGCGGAAGTTCGGCATCGGCCGGCCCACCGGGCTCGGCTTCCCCGGCGAGACCGCCGGCATCCTGGCACCGCCGGACAAGTGGTCGCTGTCCCAGCAGTTCACCATCCCCTTCGGACAGGGCGTCTCGGTGAACGCGCTGCAGGCCGCGTCCGTCTACTCGACGATCGCCAACGGCGGCGTACGCATCGAGCCGACCCTGGTGCGCGGCACCAGGGGCCCCGACGGCCACTTCACCCGGGCCCCCGCGCCCGAGCGGACCCGGGTGGTGGGCGCGGGCACCGCGAAGACGCTCTCGCAGATGCTGGAGTCCGTCGTCGACGACCAGGAGGGCACGGGCACCGTGGCCTACATCCCGGGCTACCGGGTGGCGGGCAAGACCGCCACCGCCAACCGAGTCGATCCCGAGACCGGCCGCTACCACGGCTACACCTCGTCGTTCGCCGGCTTCGCGCCGGCCGACAAACCGCGCGTCACCGTGTACTGCGTGCTGCAGAACCCCACCAAGGGCAGCTACTTCGGAGGTCCGACCTGCGGCCCCGTCTTCAAGCAGGTCATGGAGTTCTCCCTGAAGACCCTCCAGGTGCCCCCCACCGGCTCCAAACCGGCCAAGCTGCCCGTCACCTTCGATCCGGCCAGGGACTGACCCACCAGGCCGGCACCGCACAGAACCAGGAACAGCCCGTGACGACCATCACCCCCGACCCCGGAAACGCCCCCGAGCCCCGGCCCGCGTCCGCCACCGGCACCGCCCCGCCCGGCCGTGCCCCGCACCGCGCCCACCGGCCCGGTCACGCTGCGCAGCCACCCCGTCGTTTTGGCCCGCCCCCCGTCCCGCCCGGTACGCTCACCGCCGTGCCACACGCTGATCAGTCCCCAGCCATCCACGAGGACGCCCAGGTGACCGCACCGGGGCCGCCGCGGCCGGCCAGGGTGTCGCCGACCCCGCTCGCGAGGCTCGCCGACCAGGCGGGCGTCCGCACCGCCACCGGCCCGGCAGGCGGCCACGAGGACGTCGCCGTCACCGGTATCACCCACGACTCGCGCGCCGTGCGCCCCGGTGACGTCTACGCCGCCCTGCCCGGCGCCCGGCTGCACGGCGCGGACTTCTCCGCGCAGGCCGCCGACCTCGGGGCCGTCGCCATCCTCACCGACCCCGCGGGCGCCGAGCGGGCGGCCGCCACCGGGCTGCCCGTGCTCACCGTCGGTGATCCGCGCGGCCGGATGGGTGAGCTGGCCGCGACCGTCTACGGCCATCCGGGCCGCGACCTGCTCCAGATCGGCATCACCGGCACGTCCGGCAAGACCACCACCGCCTACCTGGTGCAGGGCGGGCTCTCCGCGGCCGGCGACCTGGCGGGGCTGATCGGCACGGTCGAGACCCGCATCGGGGACGAGCGCATCAAGTCGGAGCGGACCACCCCCGAGGCGACCGACCTCCAGGCGCTCTTCGCGGTCATGAGGGAGCGCGGCGTGGCGTCGGTGGCCATGGAGGTGTCCAGCCACGCCCTGGTCCTCGGCCGGGTGGACGGCTGCGTCTTCGACGTGGCCGTCTTCACCAACCTCAGCCCGGAGCACATGGAGTTCCACTCCGGTATGGAGGACTACTTCCGCGCCAAGGCGCAGTTGTTCACCAAGCAGCGGTCCAGGGCGGGCGTGGTCAACCTGGACGACGAGTACGGCCGCAGGCTCGTCGTCGAGGCCGAGGTGCCCGTGACGACCTACTCGGCGGAGGGCCACCCCGACGCCGACTGGCGGGCCGAGGAGGTCGAGGTCGGGCCGCTCAGGTCGACGTTCGTGGCGGTCGGACCCCACGGACAGCGGATCTCGGCCACCTCTCCGCTGTCCGGGCCCTTCAACGTCGCCAACGCACTCGCGGCGATCGCCGCCCTGGCCGTCGCCGGGCAGGACCCGCAGGCCGCCGCCGACGGCATCGCCGCGGTGCCCGGCGTGCCGGGCCGTCTGGAGCGCGTGGACGCCGGCCAGGACTACCTGGCCGTGGTGGACTACGCCCACAAGACGGATGCCGTCGAGTCGGTGCTGCGCGCCCTGCGCAAGGTCACCGAGGGCAGGCTGCACATCGTGCTCGGCTGCGGCGGCGACCGCGACAGGACCAAGCGGGGCCCGATGGGCGCCGCCGCCGTCCGGCTCGCCGACGAGGCCGTGCTGACCTCCGACAACCCGCGCTCCGAGGACCCGCTGGCCATCCTCGCCGCCATGCTCGCGGGCGCCGCGGAGGTGCCCGCCCACGAGCGCGGCGAGGTCGCCGTCTTCGAGGACCGGGCCGCCGCGATCGCCGCCGCCGTGGCCCACGCCCGCCCCGGCGACACCGTCCTGGTCGCGGGCAAGGGCCATGAGCAGGGCCAGGACATCGCCGGGGTGGTCCGGCCCTTCGACGACCGCCAAGTGCTCCGCGAAGCTATCCAGCAGACCCAGGGATGAACTTGTGATCGCCCTCTCTCTCGCCGAGATCGCCACCATCGTCGGCGGGCAGACCCATGACATACCGGATCCGTCCGCGCTGGTCACCGGGCCCGTCGTGATCGACTCCCGCGCCGTGGAACCGGGTGGCCTGTTCGCCGCCTTCGCGGGGGAGCACGCCGACGGGCACGACTACGCCGAGCGGGCCGTGCAGGCGGGCGCCGCCGCGGTGCTCGCCGCCCGGCCCGTCGGCGTCCCCGCGATCGTCGTGGACGACGTCCAGGCGGCGCTCGGGGCCCTCGCCCGCGCCGTCGTGGAGCGCCTCGGCGCCACCCTGGTGGCGCTCACCGGCTCCGCGGGCAAGACGAGCACCAAGGACCTGATCGCCCAGGTGCTCAGCACCAAGGCGCCCACGGTCTACCCGAAGGGCAACCTGAACAACGAGATCGGCCTGCCGCTGACCGCCCTGCGCGCCGAGGACGACACCAGGTTCCTCGTCCTGGAGATGGGCGCGCGCTACATCGGCGACATCCGCTACCTCACCAGCCTCACCCCGCCCAGGATCGGCCTGGTCCTCAACGTCGGCTCCGCCCACATCGGCGAGTTCGGCGGACGGGAGCAGATCGCCCAGGCCAAGGGCGAGATGGTCGAGGCGCTGCCCGCTGCCGAGGAGGGCGGTGTCGCCGTCCTCAACGCCGACGACCCGCTCGTACGCGCCATGGCCACCCGCACCAAGGCGCGCGTCGTGTACTTCGGCGAGACGAACGAAACAGGCGAAGCCGACGTTCGGGCCGAGAACGTCCGCCTCACCGCGACCGGACAGCCCACCTTCCTCCTTCACACACCCTCCGGGTGCAGCGTCGTGACCTTGCGCCTGTACGGTGAGCATCACGTGTCGAACGCGCTTGCCGCGGCCGCCGTCGCCCACGAGTTGGGCATGTCCGTGCACGAGATCGCCCATGCGCTCTCCGAGGCGGGCACCCTTTCCCGCTGGCGGATGGAGGTCACCGAGCGCCCGGACGGCGTGACGGTGGTCAACGACGCCTACAACGCGAACCCCGAGTCCATGCGAGCCGCCCTGCGCGCACTCGCGGCAATGGGCGAAGCCCGGCGGGCCGAGGGGGGGCGTACGTGGGCAGTGCTCGGTCAGATGGCCGAGCTCGGGGACGAGGCTCTCGCCGAGCACGACGCGGTCGGACGGCTGGCCGTCCGGCTCAACGTGAGCAAGCTCGTGGCAGTCGGCGGCGTGGAAGCGGCCTGGCTGCGCGCGGGCGCCTATAACGAGGGTTCGTGGGGTGAGGAGTCGGTGCACGTGTCCGACGCAGAGGCGGCGGTCGACCTGTTGCGCGCAGAGTTGCGCCCGGGGGATGTCGTGCTCGTGAAGGCGTCCAGGTCGGTGGGCCTGGAGCGGGTGGCCACGGCACTGCTGCAAGGGGCCGGCGGAAGCAACTCGGGCGAGGGCGAGGTCGCCGCCCGATGATGAACCAGATCCTGTTCTCGGGAGTCATCGGCCTCTTCCTGACTCTCGTGGGCACGCCTGTGCTGATCAAGCTGCTGGCCCGCAAGGGATACGGTCAGTACATCCGGGACGACGGGCCGCGCGAGCACCACAGCAAGCGCGGCACGCCGACCATGGGTGGCATCGCGTTCATCCTGGCGACGATCATCGCCTACTTCCTCAGCAAGGTGATCAGCGGCAAGCCGCCCACCTTCTCCGGCCTGCTGGTGCTCGGCCTGATGGCGGGCATGGGACTGGTCGGCTTCCTCGACGACTACATCAAGATCGTCAAGCGGCGCTCGCTGGGCCTGCGGGCCAAGGCGAAGATGGCGGGCCAACTGATCGTCGGCATCGCCTTCGCCGTCCTCGCGCTGCAGTTCGCGGACAACCACGGCAACACCCCGGCGTCCACCAAGCTCTCCTTCACCACCGACTTCGGCTGGACCATCGGCCCGGTGCTGTTCGTGGTGTGGGCGCTGTTCATGATCCTGGCCATGTCGAACGGCGTGAACCTGACCGACGGCCTGGACGGCCTGGCCACCGGCGCCTCCGTGATGGTCTTCGGCGCCTACACGTTCATCGGTGTGTGGCAGTTCCAGGAGGCGTGCGCCAACGCCGAGACGCTCACCAACCCCTCGGCCTGCTTCGAGGTGCGCGATCCGCTCGACCTGGCCGTCGTGGCGTCCGCGCTGATGGGCGCCTGCTTCGGCTTCCTGTGGTGGAACACCTCACCCGCCAAGATCTTCATGGGCGACACCGGTTCCCTGGCACTCGGCGGTGCCCTCGCGGGCCTCGCCATCTGCTCCCGCACGGAACTGCTGCTCGCCCTGCTCGGCGGCCTCTTCGTCCTGATCACCATGTCCGTCGTGATCCAGGTGGGCTCCTTCCGCCTGACCGGCAAACGCGTCTTCAGGATGGCCCCGCTGCAGCACCACTTCGAACTCAAGGGCTGGTCCGAGGTCCTGGTGGTGGTCCGCTTCTGGATCATCCAGGGCATGTGCGTGATCGTCGGTCTCGGCCTCTTCTACGCAGGATGGGCAGCCGACAAATGACGAGTACGCCGGTCAGGGCCGGGCAGCACATCACCGTCGCCGGTCTCGGCGTGAGCGGTATCAGTGCCGCCCGCGCCCTGGCCGGCCTCGGCGCCGAGGTCACCGTCGTCGACGGCGGCGACGGCCCGGCGCACCGCGAGCGCGCCGAGGCACTGCGCGCCGAGCACATCCGCGTACGCCTCGGCGACGGCGTCACCCTGCCGCCCGGCACGTCGCTCGTCGTCACCTCGCCCGGCTGGAAGCCGTCGTCGCCGCTGTTCGCGGCGGCGGCCGCCGCGGGTGTGGACGTCGTCGGGGACGTGGAGATCGCCTGGCGGCTGCGCGGCTCGTCCGCGGGCGCATCCCCGGGGCCCCGGGGCCCGGAGGCCGGCGGCTCGGCGGCCCCCTGGCTGGCGGTCACGGGCACCAACGGCAAGACCACCACGGTCCGGATGCTGGCGTCGATCCTGAGCGCCGCGGGCCTGCGCACCACCGCGGTCGGCAACATCGGCACCCCTCTCATCGACGTGGTGCTGGAGGACAAGGCCGCGCGCGAAGCGCGTTCGACCGAGGGCGGCGGCGGGCGACCGGAGGCAGTGCCCTACGACGTGCTTGCCGTCGAACTCTCCAGCTACCAGTTGCACTGGGCGCCCTCCCTGCGCGCCCACTCCGGCGCTGTGCTGAACCTCGCCCCCGACCATCTCGACTGGCACGGCTCCATGGAGGCGTACGCAGCCGACAAGGGCCGGATCTACCAGGGCAACCAGGTCGCCTGCGTCTACAACGCCGCAGACAAGGCCACCGAGGACCTGGTGCGCGAGGCCGACGTCGAAGAGGGCTGCCGCGCCATCGGCTTCACCCTCTCCACGCCGGCGCCCTCCCAACTCGGGGTGGTGGACGGCATCCTCGTGGACCGTGCCTTCGTCCCGGACCGCCACAAGCAGGCCCAGGAGCTCGCCGAGGTCTCCGACATCCAGCCGCCCGCACCGCACAACATCGCCAACGCCCTGGCCGCGGCGGCCCTGGCGCGCGCCTACGGGGTGCCGGCCACGGCGGTGCGGGACGGGCTGCGGGCCTTCAGGCCGGACGCCCACCGCATGCAGCACGTGGCCGATGTCGCGGGGGTCGCCTATGTCGACGACTCCAAGGCCACCAACACCCATGCCGCCGAGGCGTCCTTGGCGGCGTACGGGTCGATCGTGTGGGTCGCCGGAGGACTGGCCAAGGGGGCGACCTTCGACGAGCTGGTCGCCAAGTCGGCGTCCCGGCTGCGCGGTGTGGTCCTGATCGGCGCGGATCGCGCCCTCATCCGTGAAGCGCTCGCGCGACACGCCCCCGAGGTCCCTGTGGTCGACCTCGACCGGACCGACACTGGGGCGATGGCGGCGGTGGTCCGGGAGGCGGCGCGGCTCGCCTCGCCGGGTGACACGGTGCTCCTGGCACCGGCCTGCGCCTCGATGGATATGTTCACCAACTACAACGTGCGCGGGGATGTGTTCGCGGAGGCCGTCCGCGACCTCTCCGCGAAGGGCGCCTGACACCGCCGCGCCGCCGGCTCCGCGGTTCGCCGGGCCGGCCGCGGCTGCGGGGCGCCGGGTCCTTTGGGAGGGACGCCTTGGCTGGGGTTTGGCTTGGGGTGTGCGGGCGGGTCCCCGTCGGCGGCGACAGCGGTGGGTGCTGATGCCCGGCCGTGGCGCCCCGGTGCGCGGCGCCGGGCGACCGTCCGTCCGCGGACGCTCCACGAGGTCCGGGCTACCGCGGCAGGCGCACCGCCGGATGTCGCTCGGCGGTGTCGCGGGGCGGGCCCGGCGGGCCTGGGACAGGCCGCTGACCGCTTATTATGTGATTCTCGGCAGTAGTCTGCTGATCACGGTACTCGGTCTTGTGATGGTCTACTCGGCCTCCGTGATCTATGCGTTGACGAATGCGCTGCCCGGTGCGTACTTCTTCCGCAAGCAGCTCGTCGCGGCCCTCATCGGCGGTGTGCTGATGTTCGTGGCCGCCCGGATGCCGGTGCGGCTGCACCGCGCGCTCGCCTATCCGCTGCTGGCCGGGTCGGTCCTCCTGATGGTGCTGGTCCAGGTGCCCGGGGTAGGGGTCGCGGTTAACGGCAACCAGAACTGGATCTCGCTCGGCGGCCCTTTCCAGTTGCAACCCAGTGAGTTCGGCAAGCTGGCCCTCGTGCTGTGGGGTGCCGACCTCCTCGCGCGCAAGCAGGAGAGGCGGCTGCTCGTCCAGTGGAAGCACATGCTGGTGCCGCTGGTCCCGGCCGCCTTCCTGCTGCTCGGCCTGATCATGCTGGGCGGCGACATGGGCACCGCGATCATCCTGACCGCCATCCTCTTCGGACTGCTCTGGCTGGCCGGCGCGCCCACCAGGATGTTCGCGGGAGTACTCACGGTGGCCGGCCTGATCGGGCTGATGCTGATCAAGACCAGCCCCAACCGGATGGCCAGGCTCGCCTGCATCGGGGCGACCGAGTCGGGCCCCGGCGACCACTACCAGTGCTGGCAGGCCGTGCACGGCATCTACGCGCTGGCGTCCGGCGGCCTCTTCGGTTCGGGGCTGGGTGCGAGTGTGGAAAAATGGGGTCAACTGCCCGAAGCGCACACGGACTTCATCTTCGCCGTCACCGGTGAGGAGCTGGGCCTGGTGGGGACACTGTCCGTCCTCGCCCTCTTCGCGGCTCTAGGCTATGCGGGTATCCGGGTGGCCGGACGCACGGAGGAGCCGTTCGTGAGGTATGCCGCGGGAGGCGTGATCACCTGGATCACGGCCCAGGCCGTGGTCAACATCGGTGCGGTGCTCGGCCTGCTGCCGATCGCCGGGGTCCCGCTCCCGCTGTTCTCCTACGGCGGGTCCGCCCTGCTGGCGGCCATGTTCGCCATCGGGCTGCTGATCGCCTTCGCGCGCGAGGAGCCCGCGGCGCGTGCGGCGCTCGCGATGCGGCAGAGCGCGTCCTCGGGGCCCTTTCGGCGCTGGGGGGCGGTCTTTGGTAGAAAGCGGGCTGCGGCACGAGGCGGCCGGGCCGGCCGGACCGGCCGGGAGCCTCGAAGATGGAACACGATGCGACGGCGCGCCACCGCGCGCCCGTCCGGAGAGCGGTGAATTTCGGTGCATGTCGTACTCGCCGGTGGAGGGACCGCCGGCCACATCGAGCCCGCGCTCGCCCTCGCGGACGCCCTGCGCAGGCAGGACCCGACCGTGGGGATCACGGCCCTGGGCACGGAGCGCGGACTCGAAACCCGTCTGGTGCCCGAGCGGGGCTACGAACTCGCCCTGATCCCCGCGGTACCGCTGCCGCGCAAGCCCACCCCGGAACTGATCACCGTACCCGGGCGGCTGCGCGGCACGATCAAGGCGGCCGAGCAGGTACTCGAGCGCACCAAGGCGGACGCGGTCGTCGGTTTCGGGGGCTACGTGGCGCTGCCCGGTTACCTCGCGGCCAAGCGGCTCGGGGTGCCGATCGTCATCCACGAGGCCAACGCGCGCCCGGGCCTCGCCAACAAGATCGGTTCGCGGTACGCGGCCCAGGTCGCCGTGTCGACTCCGGACAGCAAACTCCGCAATTCCCGCTACATCGGCATTCCACTGCGCCGCTCCATCGCCACCCTCGACCGCGCGGCGGCGCGCCCGGAGGCGCGCGCCGCGTTCGGGCTCGATCCGAAGGCCCCCACCCTCCTGGTCTCCGGCGGCTCGCAGGGCGCACGCCGGCTGAACGAGGTGGTGCAGCGGGTCGCTCCCCTGCTGCAACGCTCCGGGATCCAGATCCTGCACGCGGTCGGCCCGAAGAACGACATGCCACAAGTGGACAACATGCCGGGTATGCCCCCCTACATCCCGGTACCGTACGTGGACCGAATGGATCTCGCCTACGCCGCGGCCGACATGATGCTCTGCCGCGCGGGTGCGATGACCGTCGCCGAGCTCTCCGCCGTCGGGTTGCCGGCCGCCTACGTCCCGCTGCCCATCGGCAACGGCGAACAGCGACTGAACGCCCAGCCGGTGGTCAAGGCGGGCGGTGGTCTGCTCGTCGACGACGCCGAGCTCACGCCCGAGTGGGTGCAGGCCAACGTGCTGCCGGTGCTGTCCGATCCGCACCGGCTGTACGAGATGTCCCGTGCCGCCTCCGAGTTCGGCCGCCGGGACGCCGACGAGTTGCTGGTCGGCATGGTGTACGAGGCGATCGCGGGTCGCCGCGCGGCGTGACGGACGGCCGTCCGCGCCGCGGGGCGTGACAGGAGGCAGGCAAACGTGGAGAGGGGAGCCGGACCGGGCACCGCCGCACGCGGCGAACGGCGCCGGCCGGAGTCCGGCCCGCCCGGCCCACCGCGCCGCGGTCCCTTCCGGGCGCCGGGAGGGGGGCGGCCCACCACGCCCGATGCGCGGCGGACGGCCGGGCCCGTGGTGGCGCGCCGGCGGCTGGCCGTCCTGCTCGTCCTGGTGCTGGTCGCCGGCTTCTGCGGCTGGGCGCTCTACGGCTCGTCCTGGCTGCGCGTGCAGCGGGTGACGGTCTCCGGTACCCGGGTGCTCACCGCGGACCAGGTACGCCGCGCCGCGGCCGTCCGGCCCGGCACGCCGCTCGCCTCGGTGGACACCGACGGCGTCGCGGAGCGGCTGCGGCGGGCGCTGCCGCGTATCGACTCGGTCGACGTGGTCCGTTCCTGGCCACATGGAATCGGCCTGAAAGTGGTTGAGCGCTCTCCCGCCCTGCTTATCGAAAAGGGCGGAAAGTTCATCGAAGTGGACGCAAAGGGAGTGCGGTTCGCGACGGTCCCGGTGGCTGTGAAGGGCGTTCCCCGGCTGGAATTGGCGACAAAGGCGGAGCCGGGCACGGCCGCGAGTCTGCGCCGCTTCGGGCCGGGGCGCCTGGTGGGTGCCGCGGTACGGGTGGCCGGGGATCTTCCGGACGCCGTGGCCCGCGAAGCCCGCGTTCTCAAGGTCCGCTCATACGACAGTATCTCCGTGGAGTTGGCCCGGGGGCGCGTCGTCGTATGGGGAAGTGACGAGCGGGGAGCCGAGAAGGCCGCAACCCTGACCGCTCTCATGAAAGCAGCTCCGCGTGCCCGGCACTTCGACGTCAGCGTCCCCACCGCCCCTGCGGTGGCCGGGAGTTGACGGGCGTCGTCGCAGGCCAGCACCCTGGTTGTGCAGCGCTACGGGTGATCACATAGGGTGAAAAGAAAACCGGGAGGTTCGGCGTGTTCGTTGAACGGGCGCCACTTGTCGACTTAGTGTCCTGTTCGGAACGACATTGAAGTTCAGCAACAGACACACTGGTAACCCTAAACTTCACCGTTAGGGTTCGGGTCGGCGTTCGGACCGACCCAATCGGCATCGCTGTCGTGGCGCAACGTGCGCGCGGCGGCACGTAATCGAGGCGAGAGGCCTTCGACGTGGCAGCACCGCAGAACTACCTCGCAGTCATCAAAGTCATCGGTGTCGGCGGCGGTGGTGTCAATGCCATCAACCGGATGATCGAGGTCGGTCTCAAGGGCGTCGAGTTCATCGCCATCAACACCGACGCGCAGGCCCTGTTGATGAGCGACGCCGACGTCAAGCTCGACGTCGGCCGTGAACTCACCCGCGGACTCGGCGCCGGAGCCAACCCGGCCGTGGGCCGCAAGGCCGCCGAGGACCACCGCGAGGAGATCGAGGAGGTCCTCAAGGGGGCCGACATGGTCTTCGTCACAGCCGGGGAGGGCGGCGGCACCGGCACCGGCGGCGCACCCGTCGTGGCCAACATCGCCCGCTCGCTCGGCGCCCTCACCATCGGCGTGGTCACGCGCCCGTTCACCTTCGAGGGCCGCCGGCGGGCCAACCAGGCGGAGGACGGCATCGCCGAGCTCCGCGACGAGGTCGACACCCTCATCGTGATCCCGAACGACCGGCTGCTGTCCATCTCGGACCGCCAGGTCAGCGTTCTGGACGCGTTCAAGTCCGCGGACCAGGTGCTGCTCTCCGGTGTGCAGGGCATCACCGACCTCATCACCACCCCTGGCCTGATCAACCTCGACTTCGCCGACGTGAAGTCCGTGATGTCGGAGGCGGGTTCCGCCCTGATGGGCATCGGCTCGGCGCGCGGCGACGACCGTGCGGTGGCCGCGGCGGAGATGGCGATCTCCTCGCCGCTGCTGGAGGCGTCCATCGACGGCGCCAGGGGCGTGCTGCTCTCCATCTCCGGCGGTTCCGACCTCGGGCTCTTCGAGATCAACGAGGCCGCCCAACTGGTGAGCGAGGCCGCACACCCCGAGGCCAACATCATCTTCGGCGCGGTGATCGACGACGCCCTCGGCGACGAGGTGCGGGTCACCGTGATCGCCGCGGGGTTCGACGGTGGCCAGCCGCCCGCCAAGCGGGACAACATGCTCGGCTCGTCCTCCGTCAAGCGCGAGGAGCAGCCGCGTTCACCCGAGCCGCGTCCGAGCGAGACCCGGCCGGCCTTCGGCGGGCTCGGCAGCGTCACCCCGCGTGAGGAGGAGCCGGAGCCCGCCCGTGACGATCTGGGGGCGGGGGCGCCCGTCCCGCAGGGCCCGCCGGCTCCCCGGGTGTACCCGGACAGCGCGGCCGAGGAACTGGACGTCCCGGACTTCCTCAAGTGATCCGGACCCTGTGACGTGATAGGACACCACGAATCCGGCACCTCCGGCGACGCCACCGCGGCCGCGCGTCACGAGGCCGCGGCGGCCCCCGGTGCGGCGCAGGAGCCCCCGGCGCACGCGCTGGTGGCAACCCCGGCGCACACGGCGCGTGCCACAAGTCGTACGGGCCCGGCCCGCAGGGACCCCGCACACCCCGGCCCCGCCGTCGAGCCCGTCGACGGGGCGAACGGCGCGCACTTCGCCTTCACCGACCGGTGGGGCGGGGTGAGCGCCGTTCCGTACGCGGAGCTCAACCTCGGCGGCGCCGTCGGCGACGACCCGGAGGCGGTCCGCGTCAACCGTGCGCGGGCCGCGGCCACCCTGGGGATCGACCCCGACCGGGTGGTGTGGATGAACCAGGTGCACGGCCGCGAGGTGGTCGTGGTGGACGCGCCCTGGGGCGCGCGCCCGGTGCCCGAGGCCGACGCGGTGGTCACCACCCGGCCCGGCCTCGCGCTCGCCGTGCTCACCGCCGACTGCACCCCGGTGCTGCTGGCCGACCCGGTCGCCGGGGTGGTGGCGGCGGCCCACGCGGGCCGGCCCGGCATGGTGGCCGGTGTGGTGCCGGCCGCGGTGTCGGCCATGGTGGAGCTGGGCGCCGAGCCCGGCCGTATCGTCGCCCGTACGGGACCGGCGGTGTGCGGCCGGTGCTACGAGGTGCCCGAGGCCATGCGCGCCGAGGTCGCCGCCGTCGAACCCGCCGCCCACTCCGTCACGTCCTGGGGCACGCCCGCCGTGGACGTGACCGCGGGGGTCCAGGCGCAGCTCGCCCGGCTCGGCGTGCACGACCGGGAGCAGTCGCCGGTGTGCACCCTGGAGTCGACCGATCACTTCTCGTACCGCCGCGAGCGCACCACCGGGCGGCTCGCCGGCTACGTCTGGCTGGACTGAGGGGCATGACGGACCGCAAGGGGCAACTCGCAGCGAACCTGGCGAAGGTGGAGGACCGGATCGCCTCGGCCTGTGCCGCGGCGGGCCGCAGGAGGGACGAGGTGACGCTGGTCGTGGTCACCAAGACCTACCCCGCGAGCGACGTGCGGATGCTGGCCGAGCTCGGCGTCCGGCAGGTGGCGGAGAACCGCGACCAGGACGCCGCCCCGAAGGCCGCCCAGTGTGCGGACCTCCCGCTGACATGGCACTTCGTCGGTCAACTCCAGACCAATAAAGTTCGTTCTGTGGTGAGTTATTCCGACGTGGTGCAGTCCGTTGACCGACTGAAACTCGTGGAAGCGATGTCCCGGCAGGCCGAGGCCGCGGGCCGCGAGGTCGGCTGCCTGATCCAGGTCGCGTTGGACGCGCACGAGCGTGAGCGGGGGGCGCGCGGCGGTGTCGCACCCGGGGGGATCGAGGAGTTGGCGGCTTCGATCGCGGACGCGCCGGGGCTCTGGCTCGGCGGTCTGATGACCGTCGCCCCGCTCACCGGGCCCTACGCGGGCCGGGAGCGGGCGGCCTTCGAGCGGCTGATGGAATTCTCAACCGCCCTGCGTTCGGCCCATCCTGCTGCGAACATGGTGTCCGCAGGGATGAGCGCGGACCTCGAACACGCCGTGGCGGCCGGAGCGACACATGTACGCGTCGGCACCGCGGTACTCGGAGTCCGACCCGGGACCGGGTAACGTCGCCAGGAAGTCGGACCACAGCAGAAAATATGGTCTTTCCCGGATGAACCGCAGCAGTTGGTGCACGGGGGAGGGGCCTCGTGGATCGCGGGCACTTGGTTGGCGTCAGCCGATCCACCACGCCGATCCACCACAGAGCGGAGGATGCAGAGCATGGCCGGCGCGATGCGCAAGATGGCGGTCTACCTCGGCCTCGTGGAGGACGATGGGTACGACGGCCGCGGGTTCGACCCGGACGACGACTTCGAGCCCGAGCTCGATCCGGAGCCCGAGCGGGACCGTCGGCGTCACGAGGCGCCGCTTCCTTCCCACCAGTCCCGTCAGTCCCCTCAACCTCACCAGTCCCATCAGCCACAAAGGGACGAATCGGTACGATCAGTCCCCCTGTCGACTCACCGCGAGCCGACTCCGCTTTCGGCGGAAACCGGGCGTCCGGCGCGAATCGCTCCCGTGGCGTCCATCACACCTGAACGTCAGAGCCTGGAGAAGAACGCACCGGTGATCATGCCCAAGGTCGTGTCCGAACGAGAGCCGTACCGGATCACCACGCTGCACCCCCGGACCTACAACGAAGCCCGTACCATCGGGGAACACTTCCGCGAGGGCACTCCGGTGATCATGAACCTCACGGAGATGGACGACACGGATGCGAAGCGACTTGTCGACTTTGCCGCGGGTCTCGTCTTCGGTCTTCATGGCAGCATTGAGCGGGTGACGCAGAAAGTATTCCTGTTGTCTCCTGCTAACGTCGATGTCACGGCGGAGGACAAGGCCCGTATCGCAGAGGGTGGGTTCTTCAACCAGAGCTGAGACGCAGCACCGGTCGCAGGCACGAGGACAGGGAGAGGGAAGCGCGGAGATGGGCGTGGTCTTGGATGTGCTCTACATCGCGCTGATGTGTTTCCTCATCGTGCTGATCCTCCGGCTGGTGATGGAGTACGTCCGCCAGTTCGCCCGCTCATGGCAGCCCGGCAAGGCGATGATCGTCGTACTCGAGGCCACCTACACTGTCACCGATCCACCGCTCAAGCTTCTGCGGCGGTTCATCCCGCCGTTGCGTCTCGGCGGCGTGGCACTAGACCTGTCCTTCTTCCTGCTGATGATCATCGTCTACATCCTGATCTCCATCGTGAGCTGGCTGTGAACGATACGGTCTTGCCGAATGCCGACGACTACGTTGAGGTGAAGAGATGCCGTTGACCCCCGAGGATGTGCGGAACAAGCAGTTCACGACCGTCCGCCTCCGAGAAGGCTATGACGAGGACGAGGTCGATGCCTTCCTCGACGAGGTCGAAGCCGAACTGACCCGTCTGCTCCGCGAGAACGAGGACCTCCGCGCCAAGCTGGCCGCCGCGACCAGGGCCGCCGCCCAGAGCCAGCAGCAGGCCGCGATGCGCAAGCCTCCTGAGCAACAGGAGCGACCAGCCGGGCCTTCACCCGCCGCCATATCAGGACCACCGCAGCCGGTGCCGCCGCAGCAGCAGCACCCGATGGGCGGTCCCCCTCAGCTGCCCGGCGGACAGCCCCAGTTGCCCGCAGGCCCCGGCGGCCACGGCCCCGGACCCCAGGGTCCGCACGGCCAGGGTCCCCACGGCCAGGGTCCGCACGGCCCGGGCCCGATGCAGGGCGGCCCCATGGGCGGTCCTGGGGGCCAGATGGTCCCCGCCGGCCCGATGGGCCACGGCGGACCCCAGATGCAGGGCCCCGGCGGCCAGGGCGGTCCGCACGGCGACAGCGCCGCGCGCGTGCTGTCGCTGGCCCAGCAGACCGCGGACCAGGCCATCGCGGAGGCCCGCTCCGAGGCCAACAAGATCGTCGGTGAGGCACGCAGCCGCGCCGAGGGCCTGGAGCGCGACGCCCGTGCGAAGGCGGACGCGCTGGAGCGGGACGCGCAGGAGAAGCACCGTGTCGCGATGGGCTCCCTGGAGTCCGCCCGCGCCACGCTGGAGCGCAAGGTCGAGGACCTGCGCGGCTTCGAGCGCGAGTACCGCACGCGCCTGAAGTCGTACCTGGAGAGCCAGTTGCGTCAACTGGAGACCCAGGCGGACGACTCGCTGGCCCCGCCGCGCACCCCCGCGACGGCCTCCCTGCCGCCGTCCCCGGCGCCCTCGATGGCTCCGGCGGGCGCGAGCGCCCCGGGCTACGGCTCGAACCAGACGATGGGCGGCGGCACCATGGGCGGTGGCACGCTGGGCGGCAACCACGCCCCGTCGCAGGGTGCACCCTCCTACGGTGGCGGGCAGCAGCAGATGTCTCCCGCCATGACGCAGCCCATGGCGCCGGTGCGGCCGCAGGGCCCGCAGCCGATGCAGCAGGCGCCGTCGCCGATGAGGGGGTTCCTCATCGACGAGGACGACAACTGAGGTGACACCGTAGTCGTCGGCAGCGACTCAAGGGCGGGGCCCCGGATCTTCCGGGGCCCCGCCCTTTTGCGCTCCACACTTCCGGGGGGACCCTCCGGGGCCCCGTTCTCCCGGCCCGAAAGGCCGCGGGGATGCGCGCGATCGGCCATGGGGGGACGGGTGGGCCGTCGCCGTCCCGCAGGTCCGGTCCCGGTCGTGTCCCGGCCGCCGGGGGCGGGTGCCCGCGCACACCGCTCCCCCCGCCCCCTTCAGGGGTGATCCCTGTGGGGGGCGGGGGGAGCGCCGAGGCGGTCAGGTGCCTCCGGGCCTCCGGGCTACGCCTTGCGCAGGGCGAACACAAGGGGCAGGGCGTCGTCCCTGAAGGGCTCGCCGTACGTCTCGTCGCCCGCTCCCTCGGCGAAGTCCGTGGCGAGGACCTCCTCGGAGATCAGCTCCGCGTGGTGGGCCAGTGCCGCCGCGACCCCCTCGTCCGTGGACGTCCAGCGCAGCGCGATCCGGTCGGCCACATCGAGGCCGCTGTTCTTGCGGGCCTCCTGGATCAGCCGGATGGCATCCCGTGCCAGACCGGCCCGCCGCAGCTCGGGCGTGAGCTCCAGGTCCAGGGCGACGGTGGCGCCGGCGTCGGATGCCACCGACCACCCCTCGCGCGGCGTCTCCGTGATGATCACCTCATCCGGTGAGAGGGGGACCGTCTCGCCCTCGACCTGCACCGCGGCCGTGCCCGCACGCAGCGCGAGGGAGAGCTCCGCGGCGTCCGCCTCAGCGACGGCCCTGGCGACCGCCTGCACCCGCTTGCCGAACCGCTTGCCGAGCGCACGGAAGTTCGCCTTGGCCGTGGTGTCCACGAGACCGCCGGTACCGCCTGCCGAGGAGTCGGCGAGGGACGCCAGCGAGGAGACGTTCAGCTCCTCGGTGATCTGCGTGCGCAGTTCCTCGGAGAGCCCGTCGAAGCCGGCCGCCGCGACCAGTGCCCGTGACAGCGGCTGCCGGGTCTTGACACCGGACTCCGCGCGCGTGGCCCGGCCCAGCTCGACCAGCCGCCGCACCAGCGCCATCTGCTGGGACAGCCCCGGGTCGATCATGGACAGGTCGGCCTTCGGCCACTCCGACAGATGCACGGACTCCGGCGCGTCGGGCGTCACCGGCGCCACCAGGTCCTGCCACACGCGCTCCGTGATGAAGGGCGTCAGCGGCGCCATCAGCCGCGTGACCGTCTCGACGACATCGTGGAGCGTGCGCAGCGCGGCCTTGTCGCCCAGCCAGAAGCGGCGGCGCGAGCGGCGTACGTACCAGTTCGAGAGGTCGTCGACGAAGGCGGACAGCAGCCGCCCGGCCTGCTGGGTGTCGTACGCGTCCAGGGCCTGGGTGACCTGGTCGGTGAGCGCGTGCAGCTCGGACAGCAGCCAGCGGTCCAGCACCGGGCGCTCGGCCGGGGCGGGGTCCGCCGCGGAGGGCGCCCAGCCGGACGTACGGGCGTACAGCGCCTGGAAGGCGACCGTGTTCCAGTACGTGAGGAGCGTCTTGCGGACGACCTCCTGGATCGTGCCGTGGCCGACGCGGCGTGCCGCCCAGGGGGAGCCGCCGGCCGCCATGAACCACCGCACCGCGTCCGCGCCGTGCTCGTCCATGAGCGGGATCGGCTGGAGGATGTTCCCCAGGTGCTTGGACATCTTGCGGCCGTCCTCGGCCAGGATGTGGCCGAGGCAGACCACGTTCTCGTAGGCGGACCTGTCGAAGACCAGGGTGCCGACGGCCATCAGCGTGTAGAACCAGCCGCGGGTCTGGTCGATGGCCTCGCTGATGAACTGGGCGGGGTAGCGGCTCTCGAAGAGGTCCTTGTTCTTGTACGGGTAGCCCCACTGCGCGAACGGCATGGAGCCCGAGTCGTACCACGCGTCGATGACCTCGGGGACACGCGTGGCCGGCTGGTCGCACCGCGGGCAGGGGAACGTCACCGCGTCGATGTACGGGCGGTGCGGATCGAGCCCCGACTGGTCCTCGCCGGTCAGCTCGGTCAGCTCCGCGCGGGAGCCCACGCAGGTGAGGTGCCCCTCCGCACAGCTCCAGATGGGCAGCGGGGTGCCCCAGTAGCGGTTGCGGGAGAGTGCCCAGTCGATGTTGTTGTCCAGCCAGTCGCCGTAGCGGCCGTGCTTGACGGACTCGGGGAACCAGTTGGTCTTCTCGTTCTCCTGGAGGAGACGGTCCTTGACGGCGGTGGTGCGGATGTACCAGGACGGCTGCGCGTAGTACAGCAGGGCGGTGTGGCAGCGCCAGCAGTGCGGGTAGCTGTGCTCGTAGGGGACGTGCCGGAAGAGCAGCCCGCGGGAGTCCAGGTCCTGGGTGAGGCGTTCGTCGGCCTTCTTGAAGAAGACGCCGCCCACCAGCGGGACGTCCTCGCCGAAGGTGCCGTCCGGGCGGACGGGGTTGACGACGGGCAGGCCGTAGGCACGGCTGACCCGCAGGTCGTCCTCGCCGAAGGCGGGGGACTGGTGGACAAGGCCGGTGCCGTCCTCCGTGGTCACGTACTCGGCCGTGACCACGTAGTGCGCCGGCTCGGGGAACTCCACGAGCTCGAAGGGGCGGCGGTAGGTCCAGCGCTCCATCTCGGTGCCGGTGAAGGTGCGCCCGGTGGGCCGCCAGCCCTCGCCGAGGGCCTTCCCCAGCAGCGGCTCCGCGACGACGAGCTGCTCGCCCGGCGTGCCGTGCCCGTCCCCGCCGCTCCCGTCCGCACCGCCCGGGACCTTCTCCGCGACGACGTAGGTGACGTCGGGGTGTGCGGCGACGGCGGTGTTGGACACCAGGGTCCAGGGCGTCGTCGTCCACACCAGGAGGGACGCCTGGCCCGCCAGGGGGCCGGAGGTGAGCGGGAAGCGCACGTAGACGGACGGGTCGACGACGGTCTCGTAGCCCTGCGCCAGCTCGTGGTCGGACAGGCCGGTGCCGCAGCGCGGGCACCAGGGGGCGACCCGGTGGTCCTGCACCAGCAGGCCCTTGCCGAAGATCTCCTTCAGCGACCACCAGACCGAGTCCACGTACTCCGGGTCCATCGTCCAGTACGCCTGGTCGAGGTCCACCCAGTAGCCCATGCGGGTCGTGAGCTCGCTGAAGGCGTCGGTGTGCCGGGTGACGGACGCGCGGCACCTGGCGTTGAACTCCGCGATGCCGTACGCCTCGATGTCCTGCTTGCCGTTGAAGCCGAGTTCCTTCTCGACGGCCAGCTCGACGGGGAGGCCGTGGCAGTCCCAGCCGGCCTTGCGCGGGACGTGGTAGCCGCGCATGGTGCGAAAACGCGGGAAGACGTCCTTGAAGACGCGGGCCTCGATGTGGTGGGCACCCGGCATGCCGTTGGCCGTGGGCGGGCCCTCGTAGAACGTCCACTCGGGGCGGCCCTCGGACTGCTCCAGGCTCTTGGCGAAGATCTTCTGCTCACGCCAGAACGCCAGCACTGCGTGCTCCAGCGCGGGCAGGTCGACCTGGGCGGGCACCTGGCGGTACTGCGGCGGGGTCATCGACGGGCTCCTCCAACGGACTGCAGCCTTCCGTCGGAGGGACGAGTGCCGTCTGCACGGCGGCGCCCGCGGTACCACCCTCCTTGGCCCTCCGGCGGGTGCGCCGGCGGACCCCCTCATTGAGGTCGCGATGCCGGGTCTACCAGCCGCGGGCCCACTCTGGGGCTGGACCGCGGCCTTCTTCCGGCGGCTCCGGGGTGATCTTCACGCCGCGCTCGCCCCCGGGCTCGCACCGTCCCCGGGTCGCTGATGGCCGCGTACGCCGCTACTCGTCCCCATCCACGCCTTTTCGCTGCGCCCAGTGTACGGGCGGTCGGGGGGTGGCGCCGACCGGGTTTCGCGGCGCGGCGGCAGGGGTGGCGAGGGCAGCGGGACGCGGCGGTGCGGCCCGGTGCCACCCGAATGGCGAGACGGGCGGTGCCGGATCAGGGGATGTGTCCAGCTCATCGGATTACCGGGCGGTGAGCTGGGCACAACGCATTGCGTGCCTGCCACGCGGCTGTGGAGGGCACCCCACCGGACCGACGGGCTTCCCTGCGGAGCCCTGAGGGCCTGGGCGGTGGCCCGGGGAGGGGCACGTGCGTCGGGCGGCGTGCCCCGTTGCCGCGGGCACGGAGTCGATTTATCGTCCCAGCACGGTTCGCGTGCGAGATCACACTATGTGAAGGGGCCGCGGCATGGTGGTGAGGAAGACCGCCGTACAGCGTTCGGCGACCAGCGGATCCACCGGCGGCGCGGCGGCCGCGGGCATCGGCGGCAGGGGAGGCGCGCACGCTCCGCGCACGGTGCGCAGGGCGCATGCCGCCGAGTCCCGCGGCCCCGCGCGGGTGACCCTCCGGAGCGCGGCCCGGCGCCTCGGGGAGGATCCGCGCACCGGTGCGCCCGCGGATGCGCCCGACGAACCCGACGGAACGGAGTGGGACGGCCCCGGAGCGGCCAGGAAGACGGCGAAGGACGCTGCGGGGAAGACGCCGCAGGAGCCCGGCACCGGGACGCCCGCGGATCGGCCCGCGGGCAGGGCGGCCGCCGGGAAGAAGGCCGTGAGGAAGCCGGTTACCGGGAAGTCGGCCGCGGAGGAGCCGGTTGCGGAGGAGGCGGCTGCGGAAGAGCCGCAGGAGGAGCCGGAGGGGACGAAGGCCAAGCCGCCGGAACCGGTGCGGAAGGCTCAGAAGGTTCAAAAGGCCCAAAAAGCACAGAAATCGCAGAAGGTGCGGAAAGTGAAGAAGGCGGCGCCGAAGAGGAAGGCGGCGGCCGAGAAGGAGGGCGCTGTGGCCCGCAAGGCTCCCGCCCGGAAGACCGCGGCCGGGAAGGCGCCGGCCGCGCAAGAACCCGCCTCGAAGGCGGGGGCGAGGAAGACCACGGCCGCACGGAGGACCGCGGCCGCCGAGAAGGGCGCGGTTGACGAGGCGGCCGGTACTGCGGCCGAGGACGCGGCTGAGGCCGCGACGACGACGGGAGCCACGAGGGTGGTTGCGAAGAAGACTCCGGGCACTGCCACGGCGGGCAAGAAGCCCACCCCGGTGCCCAAGGCGCGGGTCTCCGCGGCGGAGCCCGGCGAGCTCGCGGTCCGCCCGGACGAGGAGCCCTGGACCCAGGACGAGGTCGACGAGGCGCGTGCCGAGCTGAGCACGGAGGCCCTGCGGCTGCGCAACGAGATCGACTCGTCCGAGCAGTCGCTCGCGGGCCTGATGCGGGACTCCGGGGACGGCGCGGGCGACGACCAGGCCGACACCGGCACCAAGAACATCACCCGGGAGCACGAACTGGCCCTGGCCGCCAACGCCCGCGAGATGCTCGTGCAGACGGAGCGCGCGCTGGAGCGCCTGGACGCGGGCACCTACGGCCTCTGCGAGGTCTGTGGGAGGCCCATCGGCAAGGCCAGGATGCAGGCGTTCCCGCGGGCCACGCTCTGTGTCGAGGACAAGCAGAAGCAGGAGCGGCGCTACTAGGCACCCCGGGAGGGCGGGGGAACCGCGCCCGCCCCGGGAAGGGCGCGAGGACCGCCGCGGCCGGGCCGCGGCGACCGGTGCTCCGGCCGTCCACGGCCGGTGGGGCTTCTCCGCCGGTGGGGCCCTTCGCCGCTGGTGGGGCCTTCTGCTTGCGGGACCTCGGTTGCCGGTGGGGCCGCCGCCGTTGGTGCCGGCCCGCGCCGCCGCTGGTGCGGGGCTACGTGGCCGGGTGGTGCGGTGCTCCGCGGTCGGTGGTCCGGTCCTGGAAGGACGGTGCCGCGGTGCTCCGCGGCCGACGGGTCGACGGCCGGCGGCCCGTGCCCGACCGGCGGCCCGTGCCCGACCGGCATTCGCTGCTCGACCGGTGACCGCTGCTCGACCGGTGACCGGTGCTCGACCGGCGGCCGGTCGGCGGTGGCCGGAACCGCACGGGCCCGTCATGGCCCGTCGTGGCCCGTCATGGGCCCGTCATGGGGCCGCCGAGGGTGCGTCCCGGTCGCTCGTGCGTCGGCCCGTGCCCCTTCGATGCTTCCCCCGCGCCCCTCACGCCCCTCCCTCGTGCCATGCCGGCCTCCCTCGTGCCATGCCGGGCGCGGGCCGCTCACCGGCGGTCACCGGGTGGGCCGCTCACCGGCGGTCACCGGTGGGAAGGCTGTGGCGCGAGGGGCCGGGACGGTGTGCCGTACTCTCGTCCTCAGTCAGGTACCTAGGGCCGAGGGACACACGTGGCAGAGGCGGAGCGCATCATCGGTACGCCGGACTCCCCGCAGGCGCCGGGGCCGGAACCCGAAGGGACCGGTGCCCGGACCGGGGCCGCCCCGGCGGCGGACGGCACGGCCGCCGGCCGGGGCGCGGCAGGCGAACCCGGGGCCGAGGGGGCCTCGACCGGCTCCGAGCAGGCCCCCACGGGTGCACCGGAGGCGGCCGGAGCCGCCGGCCGGGAGCCGGACTCCACCCCGACCCCGGAACCGCAGGCGGAGCACACCCGGGCCGCCGACCGTCCCGCCGGTCCCGCCACGACGGCGGCACCCTCCGCGAGCGCCGGGCCCTCGGACACCGCCGGGCCCTCCGGGACCGCAGTCCCCTCCGGCCTCCCGGCGTCCTCCGAGCCGGCCCCAAGGGACGGAGGCGGGGGCGCGGCCAGGGGCAGGCGGAGGATCGCGGTGCTGTTCGCCGTGGCCGCCCTCGTCTACCTGCTCGATCTGGTCAGCAAGCTGATCGTGGTCGCGAAGCTGGAGCACCACGAGCCGATCGACCTGATCGGGGACTGGCTGCGCCTGGAGGCGATCCGCAACCCGGGCGCCGCCTTCGGTATGGGCGGGGCCTTCACCGTGATCTTCACGGTGATCGCCGCGGCCGTGATCTTCGTGATCGTCAGACTGGCCCGCAAGCTGTACAGCCTGCCCTGGGCGATCGCCCTGGGGATGCTGCTGGGCGGGGCCATCGGCAACCTCACCGACCGGCTCTTCCGCTCGCCCGGCGTCTTCGAGGGCGCCGTGGTGGACTTCATCGCGCCCAAGCACTTCGCCGTCTTCAACCTCGCAGACTCGGCGATCGTGTGCGGCGGCATCCTGATCGTGCTGCTCTCCTTCCGCGGTCTCGACCCGGACGGGACCGTGCACAGGGACTGACCCCGAGGCGGCCCTGAGCGTCCCGCACGGGGACGCGCGGGCCGAGCGCCCCGCGGTCTCCGGCATACTCGACGGGTGAGCACGATTCCCGAGATCCGTACGCTGCCCGTGCCCGACGGCCTGGAGGGCGAGCGCGTCGACGCCGCCATCTCACGCATGTTCGGCTTCTCCCGCACGAAGGCGGCGGAGCTGGCCGCCGCGGGGAAGGTGCTCGTCGACGGCGCCGCGGTCGGCAAGTCCGAGCGCGTGCACGGCGGCGCCTGGCTGGAGGTCGAACTGCCGGGGGCGCCCGCGCCCGTGCAGGTGGTGGCCGAACCGGTCGAGGGCATGGAGATCGTGCACGACGACGAGGACGTCGTGGTGGTCGTCAAGCCCGTGGGCGTGGCGGCACATCCCAGCCCCGGCTGGAACGGCCCGACCGTCATCGGCGGCCTCGCCGCGGCCGGGTACCGGATCTCGACCTCGGGCGCCGCGGAGCGGCAGGGCATCGTGCACCGGCTGGACGTCGGCACCTCGGGCCTGATGGTCGTCGCCAAGTCCGAGTACGCGTACAGCTCGCTGAAGCAGCAGTTCCGCGAGCGGACCGTCGACAAGCGCTACCACACCCTGGTGCAGGGCCACCCCGACCCCACGAGCGGCACCATCGACGCCCCCATCGGCCGGCACCCCGTTCACGACTACAAGTGGGCGGTGACCGCGGACGGCAAACCGTCCGTCACGCACTACGACCTGACGGAGGCGTTCCGCGCGGCCTCGCTGCTCGACGTCAAGCTGGAGACGGGCCGTACCCACCAGATCCGGGTCCACATGGCCGCGCACCGCCACCCGTGCGTGGGGGACCTCACCTACGGCGCCGATCCCACCCTCGCGACCCGCCTCGGGCTCGGCAGGCAGTGGCTGCACGCGGTCCGGCTCGGCTTCGAGCACCCCGGCGACGGCCGCTGGGTCGAGTTCGAGAGCGCCTACCCCGACGACCTGCAGCGTGCCCTCGACCGGGTGCGGGAGGAGAGCGCATGACCGGCACCCACGGCGGCGGCACCCACGGCGGCGGCACTCTGGGCTTCACGGTCCGCACGGCCGAGGACCCCGCCGACCGCGAGGCCTGCTTCGCGGTGCGCAAGGAGGTCTTCGTGGCCGAGCAGGGCGTACCCGAGGACATCGAGTACGACGTCCACGACGCGGCCGCCCTGCACGTGATAGCCGTGCGGGAGGACGGCCTGCCGCTCGGCACCGGCCGCCTGCTGCAGGGCGAAGCGGCGCTCGCCGCGACCGGCGGCGAGCCGGGCGTGGGGTCGCTCGGGCGGTTGGCGGTGGCCAAGCACGCCCGCGGGCTCGGCGTCGGGGCGGCGCTGGTGCGCGGCATCGAGGACGCCGCCCGGGGCACCGGACTCGCGGCGGTCGACCTGCACGCACAGACGCATGCCCTGGGCTTCTACGAGCGGCTCGGGTACACGGCGTACGGCCCGGAGTTCATGGACGCGGGAATGCCGCACCGGGCCATGCGCAAGACGATCTGAGGGCCGCGCCGCACCGGCCGACCGCCCCGACCGGTCGGCAGCGGCCGCCCGCAGCCCGGGCCGACGCCCCAGGCAGCCAGGGTCCGATGGCAGCCCGGGCCCGACGCCCCAGGCACCCCGGGGTGGGACGGCGCCCCGCAGCCCGGGCCCGACGCCGTCCACGCCCTGGTGGGCGCCGAACGCCCGCCGCCGGGCCGCGGGGCGGCGCTCACCCGCGTCCCGTCCGAGGCACCCGGCCGTCCTTGATGAGCGAGTTGGGGCGGGCCGTGCGCGGCGGCGGGACGGCCGTGGCGGTGTTGATGCGGGGCAGCGCGTAGGGGTGCTGTTCGGTCAGCCAGCGGATGATCTGCTCGCGGACGGTGACCCGCACCGACCAGATGTCGTTCGCGTCCTTGGCGGTCATCAGCGCCCGCACCTCCATGGTGCTTGGCGTGGTGTCCGTGACGGCCAGGCCCCAGTCGCGGCCGTCCCAGGCCGGGCACTCGCGCAGGATCTCCCGCAGCCTCTCGCGGATCTCAGGCACCGGAGCGCGGTGGTCGAGGTGGAAGAAGACGGTGCCGGTCATCTGCGCCCCGCCGCGCGACCAGTTCTCGAACGGCTGGCTGGTGAAGTACGACACCGGCATCGTGATGCGGCGCTCGTCCCAGGTGCGCACGGTCAGGAAGGTCAGTGTGACCTCGTCTATCACGCCCCACTCGCCGTTGACGACCACGGTGTCGCCGATCCGCACCATGTCGCCGAAGGCGATCTGGAACCCGGCGAAGAGGTTGCCCAGCGTGGACTGCGCGGCGATGCCGGCCACGATGCCGATCACCCCGGCGGAGGCCAGCATGGACGTGCCGACCGCGCGCAGGTCGGGGAAGGTCAGCAGCATCGCCGCGACGGCCACCACGCCGACCACCGCGGTCACGATGCGCATGATGAGCGTGACCTGCGTGCGCACCCGCCGCAGCCGCGCGGCGTCGCGCTGCGCGGCCGCGTACTTGGCGTACGAGGCCTCGACGGTCGCCGCGGTGATCCGCACCACCAGCCAGGCGCCGGCGCCTATCAGGCCCAGCGTCAGCACCTGGCCCAGCGCCTCGTCGTGTTCGCGCAGCCGCACGAACGGGAGCAGCCGGTAGAAGGCCCTGAACAGGGCGGTGAGCAGGACGATCAGCAGCGGCGTGCGGCAGCGGCGCAGCAGGCCCCACAGCGGTGTCTCGCTGTGCCGGGCGTCGGCACGTCGCAGCAGGTCGTCGGTGGCCCAGCCCACGGTGAGCGCGACCACCACCGGACCTCCGACGACTGTCAGCGTGCGCAGTACGGTCTCCATGCCCTCGACCGTAACGGGGCCTCTCCCCGCCTGGCACGATGGCCCGATGGACATCATGCTCTTCCACTCGGTGTACGGGCTGCGCCCCGCGGTGCGCGCGGCGGCGGAGAGGTTCGAGGCGGCGGGACACCGGGTGTGGCTGCCGGACCTCTTCGACGGCCGCACGTTCGACACCGTCGAGGACGGCCTGGCGTACCGGGAGGAGGTCGGCAGGGACGAACTGCTGAAGCGCGCCGTGCTGGCCGCTGCACCCTACTCGGCGCGGGGCCTGGTCTTCGGGGGCTTCTCGCTCGGCGCCTCCGTCGCCCAGACGCTGGCCCTCGGCGACGACAGGGCCCGCGGGCTGCTGCTCCTGCACGGCACCTCCGACCTCGCGCCGGACGCCACCGCGGACGGGCTTCCCGTGCAACTGCACGTGGCAGAACCGGACCCCTTCGAGACGGACGACTGGCTGAGCGCCTGGTACCTCCGGATGGGCAGGACGGGCGCCGACGTGGAGGTGTACCGCTATCCCGGCGCCGGCCACCTGTACACCGACCCCGACCTGCCGGACTACGACGCGGAGGCGGCCGAGGCGACCTGGCGGACGGCGCTCGGCTTCCTGGAGAGCCTGTAACGCGCTCCGAACGCCCCGGGCGTGCTACGTGGGGCCCGGTGCGCCTCGGAGGAGCCGGGGCGCACCGGGCACGGGGGAGGCTCCGGGGCGCCGGCGCACCCGCCCCGACGGGAAAGCGCCGTCCCGGCCGCCGCTCCCGGCCGCCGCTCCCGGCGGCCGGGACGGCGCTTCGGGCACGGGGCCAGACCGGCTCAGCCCTTGCTCAGGTCCTTGTCGACGGCGGTGTTGAAGTCGGCGACCGTCATCGGCGCGGCCTGGCCGTCGGGGCCGACCAGCTTCTTGCCGTTCATGAAGAGGGTCGGGGTGCCGCTGACGCCGTCCTTGTTGTCGTCGAACTTCTTCGACATGTCGAGCGCCCACTTGTCGAACGTGCCGTCCTTGACGTCCTTCTGGAACGCCTTGTTGCCCTTCAGGCCCTCGACGGTGTTCGCCACCTTGATCAGGTAGGCGTCGTCCTTGAACTTGTCGGTGGTCTCGTCCGGGTGGTACTTGGCCGAGTACAGGGCCGACTTGTACTTCAGGAAGGCCTCGGGGCTGACGTTGAGCGCGGCGCCCATGGCACTGAGGGCGTTCTTGGACCCCTCGCCGCCGTTGTTGTCTATGAACGACGCACCGATGTACTGGATCTTGTACTTGCCGCTGTCGACGTCCTTCTGGACGGTCGCGCCGACGGTCTGCTCGAACTGCGCGCAGATCGGGCAGCGCGGGTCCTCGTACATCTTGAGGGTGTTCTTGGCGTCGGCCTTGCCGAGGACGACGGTGGTGCCGTCGGCGCCAGTGCTGTGCTTCGGCTTGACGAGCTTGGCGTCCTTGGCGGCCTCCCAGTGGCTGGGCTTGTTGGCCTGCGTGACCGCGTAGCCGACACCGCCTGCGACGGCCAGTACGGCGACCACGGAGACGCCGACCAGGGCCTGGCGCTTGACCTTGGCGCGCTTGGCCTGCCGCTCGCGCTCCGCGCGCAGCCGTTCCCGGGCCGCCGTCTTCGCGGCCTGACTGTTCCTCTTGCTCATGATCAGGGGTCTCCTGTGATGTCGCGCACACGTCTGGTGCGCCGTGGACGGTGGGGGCGGACGGGGTGCTCAGGCGAATACGGCCGAGCACGGCGGTCCGCGCCGTCCCACGGAGTGCACCCACGCGCGTGCGCCGGGGCCCTGCGGCCGGTGCGCCGGGCGCGGCAGGCGCCGAGCGGGCGCACGGTGCGGCATGGCGGCTGCGACTGCCACCAGCAGCGGGCGGAAGGTGGCGGCCACGGCGGCGCGCAGCAGTTGCCCCAGCGCCCGCTCACCGCGCCGCAGCCAGGCCGCGGCCAGCAGCCCCACGCCGATGTGCACGGCGAGCAGCAGCCAGCACGAGGCGGGGTCGGCATGCGCGAGCAGGGCAGGCGCCCGGCCCTCCTCGCCGGCCACGCCGGGCAGCGTCCCGCCGACCGCGGGGCCGCCGCACAGCACGTCGAGGCCGACGGAGCGCAGCGTGCCCCTGACCGGGCCGCCCGCCTGGCCGTAGCAGAGGTGCTGACCGGAGGTGAAGAGCGTGTCCGCGGCCAGTTCGAGCGGGATCAGCAGCCCCGCGATCCCGGCGAAACCCCGCTCGCGGCCCGCCAGCGCGTACGCGGTGGCGAAGACCGCGGCGGCGGTCGCGGCGAGGGTGGCGGGCGGCAGCGGCACCCGGGACAGCAGTACGTGCGAGGCCGACGACAGGGTCACGACCAGCGCCGTGAACAGCGCGGCGCGCAGTGCGCGCGGCGCCGTCTCGGATATGTGCGCTGTGGTCACGTCTCGACTGTCTCTTCGGCCGGGTCCCGGGCGGCGGGCCGCGGGAAGCGGTGTACGGGGTCCAACGGCCGAGTGTGCCACGCGGTGCTGTAGGAGCTCCCTAAGGAATTGCTATGAGTTATCGGATCGAGTCACACGGTGCTCCCGAGGCCCGGGATGCGGCCGTTGCGGAACAGGTCCACGAAGATCTGGTGGTCCGCACGCGCGCGTGCACCGTAGCGGTGCGCGAAGTCCACCAGGAGTTCGGGGAAGCCGTCCTCGTCGGCGGCGATCGCGGCGTCGATGGCGCGCTCGGTGGAGAACGGCACCAGCTCGGAGTAGCCGCTGTCGTCGTCCGCGGCGGCGTGCATGGTGGCGGTGGCGCGGCCCAGGTCGGCGATGACCGCGGAGACCTCCTCCGGGTCGTCGATGTCGGACCAGTCCAGGTCGACCGCGTACGGCGAGATCTCCGCCACGAGCTGCCCGGCGCCGTCCAGCTCCGTCCACCCCAGCCAGGGGTCGGCGTGCGCCTGCAGGGCCCGCTGGGAGATCACCGTGCGGTGCCCCTCGTGCAGCCAGTGGTCACGGATCGCGGGGTCGGTGATGTGCCGGGAGACCGCGGGGGTCTGCGCCTGCTTCATGTAGATGACGACGTCGTTCTCCAGGGCGTCGCTGTTGCCCTCCAGGAGGATGTTGTACGAGGGCAGGCCCGCGGAGCCGATGCCGATGCCGCGGCGGCCCACCACGTCCTTGACGCGGTAGGAGTCCGGGCGGGCCAACGACGACTCGGGCAGCGTCTCCAGGTAGCCGTCGAAGGCGGCCAGCACCTTGTAGCGGGTGGCGGCGTCCAGCTCGACGGAGCCGCCGCCGGGCGCGAAACGGCGCTCGAAGTCACGGATCTCGGTCATCGAGTCCAGCAGCCCGAAACGGGTCAGCGAGCGCGCGTCGCGCAGCGCGTCGAGCAGCGCGCCCTGGGCGGTGTCCAGGGTGAAGGGCGGCACCTCGTCGTTCTTGGCGCCGGTCGCCAGCGCGTGGATCCGGGCCCGGTACGCCGCGGCGAAGGTCCGCACCAGCCGGGTGATCTGGTCGTCGCTGAGCGCCTTGGCGTAGCCGATGAGGGCCACCGAGGCGGCCAGCCGCTGGAGATCCCAGGTGAAGGGGCCCACGTAGGCCTCGTCGAAGTCGTTCACATTGAAGATCAGCCGGCCCTGCGCGTCCATGTAGGTGCCGAAGTTCTCCGCGTGCAGGTCGCCGTGGATCCACACGCGCGCCGTGCGGTCGTCCAGGTACGGCCCGCCCCGCCTGGCGCCGAACCCGATGTCGGCCGTCACGTCGTGGTAGAAGAGGCACGCCGTGCCGCGGTAGAAGGCGAAGGCCGAGGCGGCCATCTTCCGGAATTTCACCCGGAAGGCGGACGGGTCGGCGGCCAGGAGTGCACCGAACGCGGTGTCGAAGACGGCGAGAATCTGCTCGCCTCGCTGCTCGGCGCTGGGCTGCGGGTCCGGCATGGGTGGGTGCCTCCTGGTGCGGTGGTCAGGTGCGATGGGGCGGGCGGGCGGCCCGGGTGCCACGCCGGGCAGGTCGGCTACGCCACGCGGCGGCGGGGGTCGTCCGTGCCAACGCACGAACTTACCCGTGAGGGACCCCGCCCGCCCGTCCCAGGGCCCGGTGCCGCGCGTACGGTGGCAGTACGCGCCTCCTGCGACGGATGTCACAGCCGAGTCGTAGACTTCCACGCTGTCACCCCCGAGCCGACAACCGTTCCCGGTTGTTCTCCGACCGTTCGCTGGAGGTCCCCCACCGTGGCGTCACCGTCCGACAAGCCCCCGTTCACGCACCTGCACGTCCACACCCAGTACTCGCTGCTGGACGGTGCCGCGCGGCTGAAGGACATGTTCGCCGCGTGCCAGGAGATGGGCATGACGCACATCGCCATGAGCGACCACGGCAACCTGCACGGCGCCTACGACTTCTTCCACTCCGCGAAGAAGGCCGGAATCACCCCCATCATCGGTATCGAGGCCTACGTCGCGCCGGAGTCCCGGCGGAACAAGCGCAAGATCCAGTGGGGCCAGCCGCACCAGAAGCGCGACGACGTCTCCGGCTCCGGCGGCTACACCCACAAGACGATCTGGGCGGCGAACAGCACCGGCCTGCACAACCTCTTCCGGCTCTCCTCCGACGCCTACAAGGAGGGCTGGCTGCAGAAGTGGCCGCGCATGGACAAGGAGACCATCGCCCAGTGGTCCGAGGGCCTGATCGCGTCCACCGGCTGCCCCTCGGGCGAGTTGCAGACCAGGCTGCGCCTCGGCCAGTTCGACGAGGCCCTGAAGTCCGCCGCCGAGTACCAGGACATCTTCGGCAAGGACCGCTACTTCCTGGAGCTGATGGACCACGGCATCGAGATCGAGCGCCGGGTCCGCGACGGGCTGCTGGAGATCGGCCGGAAGCTCGGCATCCCGCCGCTGGTCACCAACGACTCGCACTACACCTACGCCAGCGAGGCCACGGCGCACGACGCGCTGCTGTGCATCCAGACCGGCAAGAACCTCTCCGACCCGGACCGCTTCAAGTTCGACGGCACCGGCTACTACCTGAAGTCGACCGAGGAGATGTACGCCATCGACTCCTCGGACGCCTGGCAGCAGGGCTGCGCCAACACCCTCCTGGTCGCCGAGCAGGTCGACACCGAGGGGATGTTCACCAAGCGCGACCTGATGCCGAAGTTCGACATCCCGGACGGCTACACCGAGGTCACCTGGTTCCAGGAGGAGGTGCGGCGCGGCATGGAGCGCCGCTTCCCGGGCGGGATCCCCGAGGACCGCCAGCGCCAGGCGGACTACGAGATGGACGTCATCATCCAGATGGGGTTCCCGGGCTACTTCCTCGTCGTCGCCGACTTCATCATGTGGGCGAAGAACAACGGCATCGCGGTCGGCCCCGGCCGCGGCTCCGCGGCGGGCTCCATCGTGGCGTACGCCATGGGCATCACCGACCTCGACCCGATCCCGCACGGCCTGATCTTCGAGCGGTTCCTCAACCCCGAGCGCATCTCGATGCCCGACGTCGACATCGACTTCGACGAGCGCCGGCGCGTCGAGGTGATCCGCTACGTGACGGAGAAGTACGGCGAGGACAAGGTCGCCATGATCGGCACCTACGGCACGATCAAGGCCAAGAACGCGATCAAGGACTCCGCGCGCGTGCTGGGCTACCCCTACGCCATGGGCGACCGCATCACCAAGGCCATGCCGGCCGACGTGCTCGGCAAGGGCATCCCGCTCTCCGGCATCACGGACTCCAAGCACCCCCGCTACTCGGAGGCCGGCGAGGTCCGCGGGATGTACGAGAACGAGCCGGACGTGAAGAAGGTCATCGACACCGCGCGCGGTGTGGAGGGCCTGGTCCGGCAGATGGGCGTGCACGCCGCCGGCGTGATCATGTCCAGCGAGCCCATCGTGGACCACGTCCCCGTCTGGGTGCGCCACACCGACCACGTCACCATCACCCAGTGGGACTACCCGAGCTGCGAGTCGCTCGGCCTGCTGAAGATGGACTTCCTCGGCCTGCGCAACCTGACGATCATGGACGACGCCGTGAAGATGGTGAAGTCCAACAAGGGCGTCGACATCGACCTGCTGAGCCTTCCGCTCGACGACCCGACGACCTTCGACCTGCTCCAGCGCGGTGACACCCTTGGCGTCTTCCAGTTCGACGGCGGGCCCATGCGCTCCCTGCTGCGCCTGATGAAGCCCGACAACTTCGAGGACATCTCCGCCGTCTCGGCCCTGTACAGGCCCGGTCCGATGGGCATGAACTCGCACACGAACTACGCCCTGCGCAAGAACGGCCAGCAGGAGATCACCCCGATCCACAAGGAGCTGGAGGAGCCCCTTCGGGAGGTCCTGGACGTCACCTACGGTCTGATCGTCTACCAGGAGCAGGTGCAGAAGGCCGCCCAGATCGTCGCGGGCTACTCGCTCGGCGAGGCCGACGTGCTGCGCCGGGTGATGGGCAAGAAGAAGCCCGAGGAGCTGGAGAAGAACTTCGTCATCTACCAGGCGGGAGCCCGCAAGAAGGGCTTCAGCGACGAGGCCATCCAGGCCCTGTGGGACGTCCTGGTGCCGTTCGCCGGATACGCGTTCAACAAGGCCCACTCCGCCGCGTACGGCCTCGTCTCCTACTGGACCGCGTACCTCAAGGCCAACCACCCGGCCGAGTACATGGCGGCGCTGCTCACCTCGGTCAAGGACGACAAGGACAAGTCCGCGGTCTACCTCAACGAGTGCCGCCGCATGGGCATCAAGGTGCTCCCGCCGGACGTCAACGAGTCCCAGCACAACTTCGCCGCCCAGGGTGACGACGTCATCCTCTTCGGCCTCTCCGCGGTGCGCAACGTCGGCACCAACGTGGTGGAGTCGATCATCCGCAGCCGCAAGGCCAAGGGGAAGTACACCTCCTTCCCCGACTACCTCGACAAGGTCGAGGCGGTCGCCTGCAACAAGCGGACCACGGAGTCCCTGATCAAGGCCGGCGCCTTCGACACCATGGGCCACACCCGCAAGGGCCTCACCGCGCAGTACGAGCCCATGATCGACAACGTGGTGCAGGTGAAGCGCAAGGAGGCCGAGGGGCAGTTCGACCTCTTCGGCGGCATGGGGGACGAGGGCAGCGACGAGCCCGGCTTCGGTATGGACGTCGAGTTCGGCACCGACGAGTGGGAGAAGACCTACCTCCTCGCCCAGGAGCGGGAGATGCTCGGCCTGTACGTCTCCGACCACCCGCTGTTCGGCCTCGAACACGTGCTCTCGGACAAGGCGGACGCCGGTATCGGCCAGCTCACCAGCGGTGACTACTCCGACGGCGCGGTCGTCACCATCGGCGGCATCATCTCCGGGCTGCAGCGCAAGATGACCAAGCAGGGCAACGCCTGGGCGATCGCCACGGTGGAGGACCTGGCCGGCTCGATCGAGTGCATGTTCTTCCCCGCCACCTACCAGTTGGTCTCCACCCAACTCGTCGAGGACGCGGTGGTGTTCGTCAAGGGCCGGCTCGACAAGCGCGAGGACGTGCCCCGCCTGGTCGCGATGGAACTGATGGTCCCCGACCTGTCGAACGCGGGCGCCAACGCCCCCGTGGTGATCACCATTCCGACGGTGAAGGTGACGCCGCCCATGGTGAGCCGGCTCGGCGAGATCCTCAGTCACCACCGGGGCAACAGCGAGGTGCGGATCAAGCTCCAGGGGACGCGGAAGACCACCGTGCTCCGTCTGGACAGGCACCGCGTCCAGCCCGACCCGGCGCTCTTCGGCGACCTGAAGGTCCTGCTCGGTCCGGCCTGCCTGGCCGGCTGAGGGAGGCCGGCCAGGCAGGCCGGCGGACATCGGCGAACACATGAGGGGCGCACCCGCCACCGGGTGCGCCCCTCACAGACGTCGGGGCCCGTCCCCGCGCCGCGGTCAGTTGTGCCCGAAACGGCGCTGCTGCTTGCGGGCTCCCTCGGCAGGGCCGCCGCCCGGCCCGGTGTCCGTGCCCGGCCCGGTGGACCCGGCCTGCTGCGCCGCCCGTCCGCCTGCCGCGGGGCGCTCCTGCCGGCCGCCGCGCTTGCGGTTCCTGTTCTTGGCCATGGTGATCCGCCTCCTGTGCGATCTGCCTGCTGTGGGTGATCCGGGGGCAGGATCAGATTCACATACAGTGCCACGTCGTGCATGTTTGATAATTACCCTGCGTGATAAGGCCTGTAGGGCGACCGGCACCGGATGCGCCACGCCGAAGATCGAGTTCGGACCGTTAACCCTCGTACGGTCGGGCAGACTCGAAGGAAACCCGAAGCGACCCGCGCGCTTCAGCACGGTGGGCACGGGACGCATCCTGCGGGCGACCGCCGGGCATCCCGGTAGGAACAGGGAAGAAGGTAGGTGGATCGCGTGGACCGCTGCATCGTCCTGGTGGACGCCGGGTATCTGCTGGGGGCCGCCGCGAGCCTGCTCGCCGGTGAACCCTCCCGGTCCCGCATCACCATCGACCACGCCGCCCTGATCCAGGGTCTGCGCGAGCGCGCCGAGTCGGACACGGAGCGTCCGCTGCTGCGCATCTACTGGTTCGACGGCGCCCCGGACCGTGTACCCCAGCCCGAGCACCGCAGGCTGCGGGTGATGCCGCGGGTCACGGTCCGCCTCGGCGCGCTGACCCGCAGCGACGGCCGGTGGGCGCAGAAGGGTGTGGACGCCGCCATGCACGCCGAGCTGACCGAGCTGGCCCGCAACCGCGCCTGCTCCGACGTGGTGCTGGTGACCGGCGACGGTGATCTGCTGCCGGGCATGATGGCTGCCAAGGAGCACGGCGTCGCCGTCCACCTGTGGGCGGTGCAGGCCGCGGACGGCGACTACAACCAGTCGGAGGACCTGGTCGCCGAGGCCGACGAGCGGCGGGTGCTCGACCGGGCCTGGATCACCAAGGCCGTGCGGGCGAAGGAGGCCGGCGTCGTCTGCGCCCCGGTGGCCGCGCCGCGCCCGGAGATCGCCGCCATCCTCTCCGCGCCGCTGCCCGACTCCGCGCTCACCTCCGCGGAGCGGGCGGCCGACGCCGCCGGCCCGGACCGCCGGCCCCCGGCGGCCCCCGGGACGAACGGCACACAGGACCGCGGACCCGCGGCCAAGGGCGTGCCCACCCCGAAGGACCTGGCCGCTCTGCGCGCACCGTCCGGTCAGCCGGGGCAGCCGCCGGCCGGCGCCACACTGCGCTGGTCCTCCGACAAGGGCTGGGTGGAAAGACCCACCGCCGGCGAGTCCCCGGAAGCGGCCGCGCTGCCGACCCTGGCCCAGTTGACCACCGCCGAGCAGCGCTGGGCGGACCGTGAGGAGGACATCACCACCGTCGGCGGTGACCCCTTCGAGGTCGGTCAGGTCTTCGCGCGCCGTTGGATGGCGCGCCTGCCGGAGCCGTCCCACCTGCACAGGCTCTCCGGGATGTACCCGCGCATCCCGCACCGCATCGACGGTGAGCTGCTGCGCTACGCGGCCCGTTTCGGCCTGCTCGCCCACAAGGACGACCAGATCGACGAGCACGACCGGTACGCCATCAGGGCGGGCTTCTGGCGCGAGATCGAGGCGCGGTCGCCCGCGGAGCAGGTGCCCACGGGGGAGTGAGGCGCACCCCCGGTTCCCCGCGGCCCTTCCGGGACGCCCGGCGGTGCACGCGTGCCCCAAAGGCGCCCCGGAGGGCTCGACCCCGTAGGCTCGTGCTTCGTGAGAATGCGCACCGCATGGCCGGAACACGACACCGACGTCGTGTGCACGGTGCGGGACCTGGTCAAGACCTACCCCGCGGCGCGCGGCCGCCGCGGCAGGCCCGCACAGCCCCCGGTGCGTGCCACCGACGGGGTGCGGCTGGACGTCCGGCGCGGCGAGGTCTTCGGGCTGCTCGGCCCCAACGGCGCGGGCAAGTCGACCCTGGTCCGCCAGCTCACCGGCCTGCTGCGGCCCGACGCGGGCAGCGTCCACCTCCTCGGCCACGACATCGTGCGGCACCCCGAGCGGGCCGCCCGCATCCTCGCCTACCTCGGTCAGGACTCCACCGCACTGGACGAGCTGACCGTCGCGCTGGCCGCGGAGACCACCGGACGGCTGCGCGGTCTGACCGCCCGCGCGGCACGCGCCGCGCGGGACGCGGTCCTCGACGAACTCGGGCTCGGCCCCCTGGCCGCCCGGCCGCTGAAGAAGCTTTCCGGCGGCCAGCGCCGACTGGCCTGCCTCGCCGCCGCGCTGGTCGGCGAGCGCCCGCTGCTCGTCCTGGACGAACCGACCACGGGCATGGACCCGGTGGCGCGCCGCGCGGTGTGGGCCGCCGTGGACCGGCGCCGTGCCGAGCGGGGCACGACGGTGCTGCTGGTCACCCACAACGTCATCGAGGCGGAGACGGTGCTCGACCGGGTCGCCGTGCTCGACCGCGGCCGGATCATCGCCTGCGACACGCCGGCCGGCCTCAAGGAGCGGGTCGCGGGCGAGGTGCGTGTCGAACTGGTCTGGCGCGAGAGGGCACCGCTGGAGCTGCCGGAGGTCGCCGCGCTGCGCCCGGCCGCCGTCGAGTCCGGGCGCCGCTGGGCCCTGCGGCTCGCGCCGGACGAGGCACGGGCCGCCGTCGCCGCCGTCACCGGCGGCGACGCCTTCGCCGCGCTGGACGACTTCACCCTGGCCACCCCGAGCCTGGAGGACGTCTACCTGGCCCTCGGCGGCAGCGCGGCCGGCGTCGAGGGACTGGTGAAGACATGAGCTGGGCGCACCCCGCAGGAACCCATGGGAAGGCCACCGGACCCCGCGGCCGTGCCGCCCGCCCCTTCGGACGCGACGAGAAGGAGCAGCGCACGGTGAGCGCCCCACCCGCCCCGGCCACCGGCGGTGGCGCATCCGCGTACGGCCCCGACCACCCGTGCGACACCGCGCCGCCCCCGGGCGCCCACGCCGGCGGGGACCCCGCACACGCCGGGGCGGCTTCCACGGACGCCACCACGGCCGGTGCCGACCGCGCCCCCGCCCACCCCGCACGTCCCACCGCCGCCCCGGAGACCGGAGCCGGTGGCGGGCCCGCCCGCGACCGGGAGCACCCGTCGGCCGCCCGCTCGGGGCGGGATGCCGTCGCCCTGGCGCCCCGGGCCCGTCTGCTGCCCGCGCTCGGTGCCGTCTACCGGGCCCAGCTCTCACGTGCGCGGGTGGCCAGGATCCCGCTGCTGTTCGTGGCGACCTTCCAGTCCGTGGGGATCATGATCCTGATGCGGGGCGTGGTCGACGACGCGAGCGGGGCGCGGGCCGTGGTGGCCGGATCCTCCGTCCTCGTCGTCGCCTTCGTCGCGCTCAACCTGCTCGCCCAGTACTTCGGGCAGTTGCGTGCCGCCGGCGGGCTCGACCACTACGCCACCCTGCCCGTGCCGCCCGCCGCCGTGGTCCTCGGCACCGCCGCCGCGTACGCCTCCTTCACGGTGCCGGGCACGGTCGTGACCGCGGTGGTCGGCTGCGGCCTCTTCCAACTGCCGCTCGCCCACCTCTGGGTGCTGGTGGCGGTGATCCCGCTGGCGGGCGCCGCGCTCTCCGGGCTGGGTGCGGCCCTCGGACTGCTCGCCCCGCGGCCCGAACTGGCCACGCTGCTCGGCCAGCTCGGCATGTCGGCGGCGCTGCTGCTGGGTGTGCTGCCGGCCGGGCGGATGCCCGAGCCGATCCTGTTCGTACGCGACCTGCTCCCGTCGACCTACGGGGTGGAGGCATTCGTACGGGCCTTCGGCGCCCGCCCCGACTGGCCCGCCGTCGGACTCGACCTGGCGGTCTGCGCGGCCGTGGGCGTCGTCTCGCTGGCCGCGGCGACCTGGGCCTACCGCCGGGCGGCCGTCCGGTGACGCACTCCACGAGGGCGTTTGGCACGATGTGGGGGTGACCGCACCGTTGACTCCTTCGCCGCACCACCAGCCCGCACACGACCCGCACCCCCAGGTACCCGCCGCACCGGCAGACGGGGCCGCGACCCCCGCGCCGTACGGAGAGGACGGTCCCGGTATGAAGACCGAAGTGCGGCAGGCGGCCGTGGTCACGGTCGTGGTGGCGCTCTGCGGCGTGCTGCTCGGCCTGCTGTGGCTGTGGCTCGCGCCGCACGTGCCGCTGATCGCGGACGACCAGGCGGTCTACCTCAAGGACAGCGAGGGCGAGCAGGCCGTCGGGGTGGACGGCGTCTTCACCCTGCTGGCGGTCGGCTTCGGCGCGCTGAGCGCGCTGGCCGTCTTCCTGGTGAGCCGCCGGGGCGGCGTCCCGCTGGTCGTCGCCCTCGCCCTGGGCGGGCTGCTCGGCGCGCTGCTGGCCTGGCGCCTGGGCATCTGGCTCGGGCCGACCCCGGACGTCGCCGCCCACGCCAGGCAGGTCGGCAAGGGCGTCACCTTCGACGCCCCGCTCGAACTGAAGGCGAAGGGGGCGCTGCTCGCCTGGCCGGTGGCGGCCACCCTGGTCCACCTCGGCCTGACGGCTCTTTTCGGCCCCCGCGACCCCGAACCCGAGTTCGAGCAGGAGCACGGGCACGAGCAGGCGGGGCCGTACCCGTCGGAGAACTGAGACCCCGCGCGTGCGCCGGGGCGCGCTGCGGGGCCGGGCCCCCGAGCGCATCCGGGCCGGTACCGGCTGCCGTGCACCGGCACCCCTCAGGGGCCGAAGGCGCGGAGCGCCGCTGGTGCCCGGGCCCCGTGGAGGCCCCCGGGGCCCGGGTCGTGGGGGCCCTCGGGCCCGCGTCGTGGGGAGCCGCTGGCCTGAACGCCGCGGCTTCCGTGTGCCCCGAAGCCCCCGCCCTCCGGTCCCCGGCCCGCCTCCCGGCCGGGGCGCCGTCCCGGAGAGTGGCGCACCGCGGGAGCGGCACGCCCGGTCCCGGCAGGGGCCGCCCCGGCAAGGGGCCCGCAGGGGCGGCGTGCCGGGGCCGTGCCGGTCAGCTCCTGCTGACCGGTGCCACCACCGCCCCCGTCAGCGCGGCGAGGGTGCCGGGAGCGAGCTCCACCTCCAGGCCACGGCGGCCCGCGGAGACGCAGATCGTGCTGTGCCCGGCGGCCGACGCGTCGAGGACCGTGGGGAGCCGCCTGCGCTGGCCCAGCGGCGAGATGCCGCCGCGGACATAGCCGGTGGTGCGCTCCGCGGCCGCAGGGTCGGCCATGGCGGCCCGCTTGCCGCCCACCGCGGCGGCCAGTGCCTTGAGGTCGAGCGAGCCGGAGACCGGTACGACGGCGACGGTGAGCGCGCCGTCCACGTCCGCCACGAGTGTCTTGAACACCCGGTCGGGTGATACCCCCATGGCCTCGGCGGCCTCCTCCCCGTACGAGGGATGCGCCGGATCGTGCACGTAGGAGTGCAGTGTGAAGTCGGCGCCCGCCGCGGCGAGCGCGACGGTCGCGGGCGTGCCGCCCGCCTGCTGCCGGGCGCGGGCCTTCGCTGCCTTCTTCGCCATCGGTCCTTCCAGGGGGCTCGCGGACGCTCGGGGTCGGCCCGCGCCCGGGGGCCGCCGGCGCCGGGTGCCACCGCGCCGGCCGGTGCGGCTGGTGCCAGTTGAGTCCGGTGTCAGTTGAGGCTGGTCGGGCTGCGGGTGAGGTCCGTCATGGGCAGCGACGGCAGCGAGCGGATCACGGCCGTCTCCGTGCGCAGCAGCCGCAGCTCGTCGCGGAGCCGCGAGGCGGTGTCAGGAGCCTGCAGCAGCCGCTGCTTGGTCGGCGTGTCGAGCACCGCGGCCGCGGCCACCAGGTACGACACCACGGACGGCTCGTCCGGCAGCTCCGCGTCCGTGGACAGCGACCGCTCCCGCGCTCCGGCCAGCCGCTTCTGGTACGACCTGAAGGCCCGCAGCACCCCCTCGGCCAGCGCTCCCGCCTCGTCGCCCGGTTCCTCGGGCAGCTCCTCCAGCTCCGCGGTCAGGAACGCCCCCGAGGCGTCCACCGAGCCGATGCGGACCCGGGTGGTGCCGGTCGCCAGGACCTCGAAGCTGCCGTCCGCGCGCTCCCGGACGGTCGCCGCGTCCGCGATGCAGCCCACGGCGTGGAAGGCCTTCGCGGGATCGCTGCCGAAGCCGGCCGCCGGGCCGCGCTCGGGCTGCGCCGTCTGGTCCGGCAGGCCCGGGGCGCTCGGCGCGACCTCGTGCCCGTCGCGGATGGCCACGACGGCGAACCTGCGCGGTTCGCCGTCGGGTGTCTTGAGCAGCTCGCGCATCATGGCGCGGTAGCGCTCCTCGAAGACGTTCAGGGGCAGTACCAGACCCGGGAACAGCACCGAGTTCAGTGGGAAGAGCGGCAGCCGGACGGTCGTCACGAGCCGCAAGCCTAATGGCCCGCGCGCCCGTGGCGCGCGGTGTCCGCTCAGCAAGCGGTTCGCAGGCGTCGGATCCCGGCCGTCCGCGCCCCCGGCCGGCGCCCCGGCGAAAGGCCCGCGCCCCGGGGCGGGACGCCCGCCGCTCACCCCCTGCGCAGCAGCCGCGTGGCGCCCGCCGCCACCGTCGTCGCCAGGATCCAGCCGAGGCAGATGACGACGGCGGCAGCCCACTGCCAGCCGCTGTGCAGCTTCCAGTAGCCGTCCTGACCGAGGTTGATCACCGGGATCAGCAGGTCGAGCGCGAACAGCGGGGCGTTCCAGTCCGGATGCTCCTCCGCCTTGATCGGCGGGTGCGAGGCGTGCGAGAAGGCGATGGCGCTGGCCGCCCAGAGCACCGCCATCCACAGCGCCGCACGGCCCGGCCGGTACCCGTACGCCACCGTCCAGTCCTGTGCGTAGCCCCACAGCTTCGCCGCCAGCGGCAGTGTCGCCCGCCGCCTGCGCTGCTTGGCGAGCAGCACCACACGGGCCTCCGCGTCCTCGCCGGAGCTGCGCAGCACCGCCGCCAGCTTCTCGTACGGCTCCGGGTTGTACTCGGGCGTGGCGGCGGCCAGCCACTCCAGGCGCAGCGACAGCGAGAAGGGCCCGCGCGGCACCAGGCTCTCGTAGCTGAACCCGCCCATCGACAGGCCACCGGCCCGCGGCCAGCTCGCCGCCTTGTCGACGAGGGTGACGATCCGCGCGCCCGACAGCACGACCCGCCCGCGCTGCGGCCGCTCACCGAGGAAGCGCAGCTCCGGTGTCTGGACGCGGCGCAGGGACACCTCCTGGTCGTTCTCCAGGACGAAGCGGGCCTGCTCCATGTCGATGGCGTCGCCGAAGCGGCCGTCGTCGAGCCGGATGCCGCCATGGCACTCGAACCGCTGCACGCGGGTGCCGCGCGCGGGCGTGGCACCGCTGGTCAGCACCGGGTCGGCGACGCTCGCCGGGGTCAGGTAGAGCGAGCGCTCCACGGTCAGTTGCGGGGCGTTGAGCGCCCGGCGGCCGTGCGGGTGGAACAGGCGGCTGCCGCGCAGGCTGAGCGACACGCCGATCTGGGCGCCGCGCAGGCTCAGTTCGCCGTACGACTCCATCAGCTCGGCCTGGAGGTCCTGGCCGACGCTCAGCCCGTCGCCCATGATCGCCCGGCTGCGCCGGTCGCGGTACACCACGGCCTGGTTGAGCAGCAGGTCCGTGCCGATGTGCGCGTCGGTGAGCCGTATGCCGTGCTGGAGGCGGCACCGGGCCAGATGCAGGTCGCCCTCCGTGTGCAGCCGCGCCGCCTCCAGGCGCGGTATGGAGCAGTCGAGCAGCCGCAGGGTGGTCAGCCGCGCCTCCGGGAGGAGTATCTCCTTCTCGAAACGGCATCCCTTGAGCTCGACGTAGGGCAGCACCAGACCGCCCGCCAGATCGAGCACACCGACGATCTGCACGCCGAACAGCTTCAGCGACGACACCCGGCCCGGCAGTGCGGGCGGCCCGTCCAGCAGCAGCCACGCCACGATGCGGGCCCGTACGCTGCGCTCCGGCCCCCAGGGGTGCCCGCCGTGCGGATCGTCGACGGCCGCGTCGCCGCTCCGCAGGTCGTAGACGCTGCCGTTGCGGAAGGCCTGCCACATGCCCACCTCGGCGCTGGTCAGTCCGTCCGGCAGTTCCCCCGTGCTGGTGGTGCCGTCGACCACGATCCTCGTCCCCGTTCTGTCGTCCTGCTCGTCCCGTGCGCCCCGTGCGTCTCGTCCGCCACGCTGGTATCGACCCAGGACATCCCGATCGTCCCGATCGGCATGCGTGTCCACGGGGTGCCGGCGCGGCGCCCGAGGCCGTCGGCACGGGCGCCCGCCACCGCGGGGTGCCCGGCGGGCCGCGTACGGTGCGCGGATCACTCTCCCGTATGCCGGGGCCCGACTACTAGGCGCTTTCGTACAACGGTGATGCCCGGTCGGTGACGGTCTGAAAGCCCTTGGTGACGCCGAGTTGGACAACGTGTCCCCACCGGGTGCCCGGGGCCGTCCCGGCGCGGTGTATCAGTCAGTGATACGGACGTCCTGACGGATCCGGCGGTCTGCGAGAATTGGCCCTGTGATCTCCCGAATCGATCTGCGCGGCGACGCCCTCCCCGAGGGCGCCGCCCTGCGCGACCTGCTGCCGCGAGCCGAGTTCGACGTGCAAGCCGCCCTGGAGAAGGTGCGGCCCATCTGCGACGACGTCCACCATCGCGGCTCGGCGGCGGTCCTCGAGTGGGGGGAGAAGTTCGACGGGGTCCGTCCGGAGCGGCTGAGGGTGCCCGCCGACGCGCTCCGGGCGGCCCTCGCAGGGCTGGACCCGGCGGTGCGCGCCGCCCTGGAGGAGTCCGTCCGGCGCGCCCGGCTCGTGCACCGCGAGCAGCGCCGCGCCACCGTCACCACCCAGGTCGTACCGGGCGGCACCGTCACCGAGAAGTGGGTGCCGGTCGAGCGGGTCGGCCTCTACGTCCCCGGCGGCCGCTCGGTGTATCCGTCGTCCGTGGTGATGAACGTCGTGCCCGCCCAGGAGGCGGGCGTGCGCGCCGTCGCTGTCGCCTCGCCGCCGCAGGCCGGTGAAGGTGCTCTCGGTGTCTTCAGGGGGCTGCCGCACCCCACGATCCTCGCCGCCTGCGCACTGCTCGGCGTCGACGAGGTCTACGCGGCGGGCGGCGCCCAGGCCGTCGCCATGTTCGCGTACGGCACCGAGGACTGCCCCGCGGTCGACCTCGTCACCGGCCCGGGCAACATCTACGTCGCCGCCGCCAAGCGCCTCCTCAAGGGCCGGATCGGCATCGACGCGGAAGCGGGCCCCACCGAGATCGCCGTCCTCGCGGACGACACCGCCGACCCGGTGCACGTGGCCGCCGACCTGATCAGCCAGGCCGAGCACGACCCGCTGGCCGCCGCCGTGCTGGTCACCGACTCGCCGGAGCTGGCCGACGCCGTCGAGCGCGAACTGGCGCCGCAGGTCGCGGCCGCCAAGCACGTCGAGGACCGCATCGCGCCCGCCCTGGCCGGCCGGCAGTCCGCGATCGTGCTGGTCGACGGGCTCGACGCGGGCCTGCGCGTGGTCGACGCCTACGCCGCGGAGCACCTGGAGATCCAGACCGCGGACGCGTCCGCCGTGGCCCAGCGGGTGCGCAACGCCGGCGCCGTCTTCGTCGGCCCCTGGGCGCCCGTCTCCCTGGGCGACTACTGCGCGGGCTCCAACCACGTCCTGCCCACCGGAGGCTGCGCCTGCCACTCCTCGGGCCTGTCCGTGCAGTCCTTCCTGCGCGGCATCCACATCGTCGACTACACCCGGCAGGCGCTCGCCGAGGTCGCCCACCACGTGGTCGCGCTCGCCGAGGCGGAGGACCTGCCCGCGCACGGCGCGGCGATCAAGGCGAGGTTCGAGTGGAAGGTGCCCCGCACATGACCGGCATCGACATCCCCGTCCCCGCGGCCGGCGCGGGTACGACGCGCATCGACGACCTGCCGGTCCGCGAGGAACTGCGCGGCAAGAGCCCCTACGGCGCCCCGCAGCTCGACGTGCCCGTCCGGCTGAACACCAACGAGAACCCGTACCCGCTGCCCGAACCGCTCGTCGAGCGCATCGCCGAGCGGGTCCGCGAGGTGGCGAGGAACCTGAACCGCTACCCCGACCGCGACGCCGTCGAGCTGCGCACCGCGCTCGCCGACTACCTCAACGCGACCGGCCCCGACAGCGCCCCCGAGCTCGGTGCGGCCCACGTCTGGGCCGCGAACGGCTCGAACGAGGTGATCCAGCAACTGCTCCAGACGTTCGGCGGCCCCGGCCGCACCGCACTCGGCTTCGAGCCGTCGTACTCGATGCACAGCCTGATCGCCCGCGGCACCGGCACCGCCTGGGTCTCGGGCCCCCGCGCGGACGACTTCACCCTCGACCCCGAGACCGCGGTCCGCGCCATTGCCGAGCACCGCCCGGACGTGGTCTTCGTCACCACCCCGAACAACCCCACCGGCAACGCCGTCCCCGCCGAGACGGTCCTCGCGCTGTACGAGGCCGCACAGCGCGCCAAGCCGTCCATGGTGATCGTCGACGAGGCGTACGTCGAGTTCAGCCACGGCACGTCGCTGCTTCCGCTGCTCGCCGGGCGGCCGCACCTGGTGCTGTCGCGGACCATGTCGAAGGCGTTCGGCGCGGCCGGCCTGCGGCTCGGCTACCTCGCCGCGGACCCGGCGGTGGTGGACGCCGTGCAACTGGTCCGCCTGCCGTACCACCTCTCGGCCGTCACCCAGGCCACCGCGCTCGCCGCCCTGGAGCACACCGACACGCTCCTGAAGTACGTCGAGCAGCTCAAGGCCGAACGCGACCGGCTGGTGGCCGAGCTGCGTACGATCGGGTACGAGGTGACAGAGTCGGACGCGAACTTCGTACAGTTCGGCCGCTTCCCGGAACCCGGGGGCGCCCGCGCCGCATGGCGGCAGATCCTGACCAGGGGCGTCCTGGTCAGGGACAACGGCGTACCGGGCTGGCTGCGGGTGTCCGCGGGCACCCCGCAGGAGAACGACGCGTTCCTCGATGCGGTACGCGACCTCAAGAAGGAGCAGGAGCAGCACGGATGAGCCGCATCGGGCGGGTGGAACGCACCACCAAGGAAACCTCGACCGTGGTCGAGATCGACCTCGACGGCACCGGGCAGGTCGCCGTCTCCACGGGGGTCGGCTTCTACGACCACATGCTCGACCAGCTCGGCAGGCACGGCCTGTTCGACCTGACCGTGAAGACCGAGGGCGACCTGCACATCGACGCCCACCACACCATCGAGGACACCGCGCTCGCGCTCGGTGCCGCCTTCCGGCAGGCCCTCGGCGACAAGGTCGGCATCTACCGCTTCGGCAACTGCACGGTGCCGCTCGACGAGGCGCTCGCGCAGGTCACCGTCGACCTGTCCGGCCGCCCCTACCTGGTGCACAGCGAGCCGGAGCAGATGGCGCCGATGATCGGTGCCTACGACACCACGATGACCCGCCACATCCTGGAGTCCTTCGTCGCCCAGGCCCAGGTCGCCCTGCACGTCCACGTCCCTTACGGGCGCAACGCCCACCACATCGTGGAGTGCCAGTTCAAGGCGCTGGCGCGGGCGCTGCGCTACGCCAGCGAGCGCGACCCGCGGGCCGCCGGCATCCTCCCGTCGACGAAGGGCGCCCTGTAGCCATGACCGGTGCGTCCACCGCCCTGATCCTCATCGGGCTCTTCCTCGTCGGCGGCATCGTCTCCTTCGTCCGCCAGCAGATGCCGAGGAGCCTCATCGTGCTGCTGTCCCTCGGCGCCGGGATGTGCCTGGTCGCCGGTGTCCTGCGACTGGGGGTGTGGAATTGAGTTCCCGCACGTCCCCCAAACGGGTCGTCGTCTTCGACTACGGCTTCGGGAACGTCCGCTCGGCGGAACGCGCCGTCGCCCGCGCCGGGGCCGAGGTCGAGATCACCGGTGACTACGAGGCCGCGATGAACGCGGACGGCCTGCTCGTGCCCGGGGTCGGCGCCTTCGCCGCCTGCATGAAGGGGCTCAAGGCGGCCCGCGGCGACTGGATCGTGGACCGCCGGCTGTCCGGCGGGCGGCCCGTCATGGGCATCTGCGTCGGCATGCAGATCCTGTTCGCCGACGGCGTCGAGCACGGGGTGCGGAGCGACGGCCTGGCAGAGTGGCCGGGCACGGTCGAGCCGCTGAAGGCCGACATCGTCCCGCACATGGGCTGGAACACCGTCGAGCCGCCGGCCGACTCCGAGCTGTTCGCGGGCGTCGACACCGGGGCCCGGTTCTACTTCGTGCACTCCTACGCGGTCCACCACTGGTCGTTGGAGACCGTGAACCCGAGGCTGCGAGCCCCCAGGGTCACGTGGTCCACGCACGGCGAGCCGTTCGTGTCCGCCGTGGAGAACGGCGCCCTGTGGGCCACCCAGTTCCACCCCGAGAAGTCCGGCGACGCCGGAGCCCAGCTCCTCTCCAACTGGATCGAGACCCTGTGACCATGGCCGAGACCCGTACGCTCGAACTCCTTCCCGCCGTCGACGTCCGCGACGGCCAGGCCGTCCGCCTCGTGCACGGTGAGTCCGGCACGGAGACGTCCTACGGCTCGCCGCTGGAGGCCGCGCTCGCCTGGCAGCGGGCCGGCGCGAAGTGGCTGCACCTGGTCGACCTGGACGCCGCGTTCGGCACCGGCGACAACCGCGCACTGATCGCCGAGGTCACCCGCGCCATGGACATCAAGGTCGAGCTCTCCGGCGGCATCCGCGACGACGACACCCTCCTCGCGGCCCTCGCCACCGGCTGCACCCGGGTGAACCTGGGCACCGCGGCGCTGGAGACCCCCGAGTGGGTCGCCAAGGTGATCGCCGAGCACGGCGAGCGGATCGCGGTGGGCCTCGACGTGCGCGGCACGACGCTGCGCGGCCGCGGCTGGACCCGCGACGGCGGCGACCTCTACGAGACCCTGGAACGGCTCGACACCGAGGGCTGCGCCCGGTACGTGGTCACCGACATCGCCAAGGACGGCACGCTCCAGGGCCCCAACCTCGACCTGCTCCGCTCGGTGTGCGCGGCCACCGACCGTCCGGTGGTGGCCTCCGGGGGCGTCTCGTCCCTGGCGGACCTGCGGGCCATCGCCGCGCTGGTGCCCGACGGGGTGGAGGGCGCCATCGTCGGCAAGGCCCTGTACGCCAAGGCGTTCACCCTGGAGGAGGCCCTGGAGACGGTACGGGCGGTGGCACCGTGACATCCGGCGTACGGCGCGTGCAGAGCGGCTCGCCCTGGGAGGACAGCATCGGCTCCGCCCGGGCCGTGGCGGCGGGCGACCGGGTCCTCGTCGGCGGTACGACCGCCTTCAAGGGCGCGGTGCTGTTCGGCGAGGGCGACCCGTACGAGCAGGCCAGGGTGGCCTTCGCCAACGCCCTGGAGGCCATCGGCGCGTTCGGACTCGGCGTGGAGTCCGTGATCCGCACGCGGATGTATCTGACGCACCCCCGTGACGTGGAGGAGGTGGGCCGGGCGCACCGGGAGCTCTTCAAGGACGCGCGGCCCGTCGCGACCCTGGTGGTCGTCTCCGGTTTCGTCGACCCGCGCATCCTGGTCGAGGTGGAACTGGAGGCGTTCCTGGCCGGGGACGCGGGGCCGGCGCACCGGCAGAAGGACCAGCAGCGAGCGGAATCCGGAGGAGAAGGCGCACCATGACCCTGGCGGTCCGAGTCATCCCGTGCCTGGACGTGGACAGCGGCCGGGTGGTCAAGGGGGTCAACTTCCGCAACCTGCGCGATGCGGGTGATCCCGTCGAGATGGCCAAGGCGTACGACGCGGAAGGCGCCGACGAGCTGACCTTCCTGGACATCACGGCTTCCTCCGGCAACCGCGAGACCACCTACGACGTGGTCCGGCGCACCGCCGAGCAGGTCTTCATACCGCTCACCGTGGGCGGCGGCGTGCGCACCGCGGACGACGTCGACCGGCTGCTGCGGGCCGGGGCGGACAAGGTCGGCGTCAACACGGCCGCCATCGCCCGCCCGGAGCTGATCAGGGAGATCGCGGAGCGGTTCGGCCGCCAGGTGCTGGTGCTCTCGGTGGACGCCCGCAGGAGCGACGCCGTGCCGGGCGGCAGCTTCGAGGTGACCACCCACGGCGGCCGCCGCGGCACCGGCATCGACGCCGTCGAGTGGGCGCACCGCGCGGCGGAGCTGGGCGCGGGGGAGATCCTGCTCAACTCGATGGACGCGGACGGCACCAAGGAGGGCTACGACCTGGAGATGATCGCCGCCGTCCGCAAGCACGTCACCGTTCCCGTGATCGCCTCCGGCGGCGCCGGCACCCTGGCCGACTTCCCGCCCGCCGTCGGAGCCGGCGCCGACGCGGTGCTCGCCGCCTCCGTCTTCCACTTCGGCGACCTGCGCATCACCGACGTGAAGCAGACCCTGCGGGACGCGGGGCGGCCGGTCCGGTAGCGCGGACGGAGCGGTGGGCACGGACGGAGCGGTGGACACCGGCGGCCGTCGAGCCGGGCACGGGCGCCGGCGCCCACGGCAGCGGTGGCCCGCGGACACGGCGTCCCGCCGGGCGGGCGGCACCCGTGCCGCCGGGGACGCACCCCCGAGCCCCTGCCGCGGAGGCCGTGCCGCCGTGGCGGCTGCGGGGCAGGTGGGGCCGCACGGCCCGGGTGGTGGGGCGGCCGGAACACAGGGGGCCGCGGGGCGCCGGGGCCCGGGCCCCCGGGCCCGTTCACCCGGCCGCCGTGACCGCGGCGAGCCGTGCCGGCCCCGTCGGCTTCCCCGGCGCAGGTCCGGTGCGACCCACCGACGCACGGGACCGGGGCGCGCCGGGCAGCCGCGCAGCGGGGCGGGAACGGCCGCTGCCGTACTGCATGCCGAGCCGGTGCGCCTACATGCCGAGCCGGTCCGCGCCGCGCAGCCTGCCGACGGCCTCCTGCTCGCCCTCCAGTTCCACGTCGGCCTGCTGCTGCCGGCCGAACAGGAACATCGTCAGCTCACCGGGCTCGCCGACGGCCGTGACCACCGGGGTGCCCCGCCGGGCCACGGCCGTGCGGCCGTCGGGGCGGCGCAGCACCAGGCCGACCGGCGACTTGCGGCCCAGCAGCCGCGCCGACCTCTCCAGGCGCGACCAGAGCGCGTCGGCGAAGACCGGGTCGAGCACCCGCGGCGTCCAGTCCGGCTGGGCCCGGCGCACGTCCTCGGCGTGCACATAGAACTCGACCGCGTTCGCCGCCTCGTCGATCTGCTTGAGCGCGTACGGCGAAAAACGCGGCGGACCGGTGCGGATCAGCCGGATCAGCTCCTCGTACGGCTTGGCGGCGAACTCCGCCTGCACCCGCTCAAGACGCCCGGCCAACTGCTTGATCACGAGCCCGCCCGCCGCGTCGGCGCGGCGCTCGCGCACCACCACATGGGCCGCGAGGTCACGGGTGAGCCAGCCGTCGCAGAGCGTCGGCGCCTCGGGGCCGGCGCCCTCCAACAGATCCGCGAGGAGGAGCCGTTCACGCTTGGCATGGGTCGACATGGCACAAGGGTACGACCGCACCCGGGGTCAGCGGGCGGAGCCACCCCGTCCGCGGACCGGACCGTGTCCCGCCGCGTCACACGGATCGCGCACAATGGCACCCATGACCAGCACGCCCCGGCAGCCCAGCCAGCTCGACCCCGCGATCGCCGCCCGACTCAAGCGCGACGCCGACGGGCTCGTCCCCGCCATCGCCCAGCAGTACGACACCGGAGAGGTGCTGATGCTCGGCTGGATGGACGACGAGGCGCTGCACCGCACCCTCACCACGGGACGCTGCACCTACTGGTCGCGCAGCCGCCGTGAGTACTGGGTGAAGGGCGACACCTCGGGCCATGCGCAGTACGTGAAGTCGGTCGCCCTGGACTGCGACGCGGACACCCTCCTGGTCCGGGTCGACCAGGTCGGCGCCGCCTGCCACACCGGCGCGCACACCTGCTTCGACGCCGACGTGCTGGCGCTCCCGCAACCGGGCGGTGACACCGCCGCACGCCGCGCCGGGCACGGCGCCGGCGAGCATCAGTAAGGTCTCCCGCCATGGACCTGGAGACCTTCCGCAAGCTGGCCACCGACCGCCGAGTGATCCCCGTCAGCCGCAAGCTCCTCGCGGACGGCGACACCCCCGTCGGGCTCTACCGCAAGCTCGCCGGGGAGCGCCCCGGCACCTTCCTGCTGGAGAGCGCGGAGAACGGACGCTCGTGGTCGCGGTACTCGTTCATCGGCGTGCGCTCCACCGGCACGCTCACCGAGCGCGACGGCCAGGCGCACTGGCTCGGAGCCCCGCCGGTCGGCGTACCGGTCGACGGTGACCCGCTCGCGGCCCTGCGGGCCACCGTCGAGGCCCTGCACACCCCGCGCGACCTGGCCTGCGGCATGCCGCCCTTCACCGGCGGCATGGTCGGCTACCTGGGGTACGACATCGTGCGCCGCCTGGAGAAGGTGGGCCCCGGCGAGCACGACGACCTGCAACTCCCCGAGCTGACCATGCTGCTCACCTCCGATCTCGCGGTCCTCGACCACTGGGACGGCACGGTCCTGCTCATCGCCAACGCCATCAACCACAACGACCTCGCGACCGGTGTCGACGAGGCCCACGCGGACGCCGTCGCCCGCCTGGACGCGATGGAGGCCGACCTGGCCCGGCCCCTCGTCCAGCCCCCGGTCGCGCTGCCGCCCTCCCGCCTCCCCGAGGTCACGGGGCGCTGGGGCGGCCCGGACTTCCAGGCGGCCGTGGCCGACATCAAGGAGCGCATCCGGGCGGGCGAGGCGTTCCAGGTCGTGCCCTCGCAGCGCTTCGAGACCCCCTGCACCGCCACCGCGCTGGACGTCTACCGCGTGCTGCGGGCCACGAACCCGTCGCCGTACATGTACCTCTTCCGGTTCCCCTGCGAGGACGGAGAGCCCTTCGACGTCGTCGGTTCCAGCCCGGAGGCCCTCGTCAAGGTGGCCGACGGGCAGGCCATGCTGCACCCCATCGCCGGCACCAGGCCGCGCGGCGGCACCCCGCAGGAGGACCAGGCGCTCGCCGAGGAACTGCTCGCCGACCCCAAGGAGCGCGCCGAGCACCTGATGCTGGTCGACCTCGGCCGCAACGACCTGGGGCGGGTCTGCGAGCCCGGCTCGGTGGAGGTGGTCGACTTCATGTCCGTCGAGCGCTACTCGCACGTCATGCACATCGTCTCCACGGTCACCGGGCGGGTCGCCGCGGGGCGCAGTGCGTTCGACGTCCTCACGGCCTGCTTCCCGGCCGGCACCCTCTCCGGCGCGCCCAAGCCACGGGCCCTGCAGATCATCGACGAGCTGGAGCCCGCGCGCCGCGGCGTGTACGGCGGCTGCGTCGGCTACCTGGACTTCGCCGGCGACTCGGACACCGCGATCGCCATCCGCACCGCCCTGCTGCGCGGCGGCACCGCCTACGTCCAGGCCGGCGCCGGCGTGGTCGCGGACTCCGACCCGGTGGCCGAGGACACCGAGTGCCGGAACAAGGCCGCTGCGGTCCTCAGGGCGGTCCACGCGGCCAACCGGCTGACCGCGGCGGGCGGGAGCGCCCCGCCCCGCGCGGCGGGCACCGGTGCCCGGTGAGGCGTCCGGCGGGGCTCCGGCGGCCCTGCGCGGCCCGCGCCACCCCCCGGCCCCCGGGGGCGCGCCGGGCGTGAGGGATAGTGGTGGGGTGACTTCCGCCGTACCACAGCCCCGTACCGACGCCGGGTCGTCCGCCGCTCGCAGCGGGCGGCGCAGCCTGGCCGCCGCCCTGCTGTTCGGCTCCGCAGGCGCGGCCGTGGCCCTGCTCGCCTCCCGCCAGGGCTGGGCCGAGGGCACGGCCGCGGTGGCAGGCGGCGACCTGCCGCTCACGGCCAAGGGCAGCGACGTGACCGGCGCGCCCGCGGCACTCGCCGTCGTGGGCCTCGCCGCACTCGTCGCCGTCTTCGCGGTGCGCCGCGCCGGCCGGCTGCTGGTGTCCGCCCTGCTCGCGCTGAGCGGTGCGGGCACGGTGGCCGCAGCGGTGCTGGGCGCCACCGCCGACTCGGCGGGTTCGGCGCTGGACGAGAAGGCCGCGCAGGTCTCCGGCGACACCGCGGCCGGCGTGGAGGCCCTGAGCCACACCGCGTGGCCCTATGTGGCGGCCGCCGGCGGCGTGCTCATCCTCGTCGCCGGGCTGCTCGCACTGCGCTACGGCCGCCTGTGGCCGGGCATGTCGAGCCGCTACGAACGCGACGGCACCCCCCGGGCCCGCGCCGTGCGCGCGGTCGACCCGGACCGCCCCGAGGACCTGTGGAAGGCGCTGGACCGCGGCGAGGACCCGACCACCGGCGGGGCCTGACAGCGCCCCCGCGCACGGCCAGGTGGGGCCCCGCGCGCGGCGGCCACCCCGGGCACGGGCGGCCGTGCACGTGCGGGACAATGACGGGCGGGGCCCGGCGCCACGGCACCGCGCACGGCACGCAGGCGGCCCCATCGACCGCATAGAGCAACGAGGAGCAAGTCATGGCGGGCAACAGCCACGGACACACCCCGGCAGCCTGGACCGGTGTCATCATCACCTTCATCGGCTTCTGCGTCGCGGGTGCCTTCATGGTCATGGACGACGCTGTCGGCTTCTGGGTCGGCATCGCGGTGATCTTCCTCGGCGCGGTGGTGGGCGGCATCATGCGCCTCATGGGACTCGGCCAGGGGCGGCGCCGGCCGTCGCGCACGGCCGCCTCCGAGAGCTGACGCCCCCGGGCCACGACGCGGGGCCGGGCCCCGGCGCGAGGGCGCCGACGGGCCGGGGCCGCCGGCGGGCGGGAGCGGCCGGGGCGGGGGACACTGCCTGCGTGGTAGACGCGCACTCCGCACGTTCGCACCGCGCCCCGGCGCGGAGCGCCCCCGCGCCCAGTCCGCCCGCGCGCACCACCCCTGCGCACCCCACTCCGGCCGCCACCACCTCCGCGGGCCCCGCTGCGGTCCATGGCGGACCTGATCGCCCGTACGGCGCATCGACCCGCTCCGCGCCCGGTGCGGCCGCCTCGCCGGAGCCCTCAGCTCCTGCCGCCGGCGCTCTGAGGCGGCTGCTCGCACCCGCCGGCGTCCTGGCCGCCTGCGCCGCCGCCTTCGCCTACGTGGCCGTCGTCGATCCCGACGAGCCCGGCCACTACCCCGTGTGCCCGCTGCGGCGGTTCACCGGTCTGTGGTGCCCGGCCTGCGGGGGCCTGCGCGGCGCCCACGCACTGGCGCACGGCGACCTGGCCGGCTCGTTGGAGGCCAATGCGGTGGCCGTGCTGGGCTACGGGCTCTTCGCGGTGTTCTGGGGCGCCTGGGTGGTCGGGGCAGCGCGGGGGCGGGCGCCGGCGCCCCCGCTCGGACGCGGGAGCCTCTGGACGCTCGGTGCGCTGCTCACCGTCTTCACCATTGTCCGGAACCTGCCTTTCGGTGGCCGGCTGCATCCTTGAGCAACAGACGAACATCCAGGTAATGAGCCTTTCCCCGGCCCGGATGCGGGGTCGGGTCCCCGCTGCGGATACCATCACAGAGAGCACCGGGTTGCCCCATGCCGGGGTGATCCGGGACACAGTTTCGATCTTCGGCTGCCGGCCCGCAGCACGACCGCCGGGCTTCCGCCCGGCATCGGGTGGCCGCCGGAGAGCCGTCCGAGAGGGGAGCGCTCGCGTGAGTGTGCTCGACGAGATCATCGAGGGGGTCCGTGCCGACCTCGCGGAGCGGCAGGCGCGCATCAGCCTCGACGAGCTCAAGGAGCGCGCGCGGCGGGCCCCCCAGGCCCGGGACGGGGCCGCCGCGCTGCGCGGCTCGGGTGTGAAGGTGATCTGCGAGGTCAAGCGGTCCAGCCCGTCGAAGGGCGCGCTCGCCGCGATCGGCGACCCCGCGGCGCTGGCCGCCGACTACGAGGCCGGTGGCGCGGCCGTCATCTCGGTGCTGACCGAGCAGCGCAGGTTCGGCGGCTCCCTCGCCGACCTGGAGGCCGTACGCGCCAAGGTCGACATCCCGGTGCTGCGCAAGGACTTCATCTTCACGTCGTACCAGCTCTGGGAGGCGCGCGCGTACGGCGCGGACCTCGCCCTGCTGATCGTCGCCGCGCTCGAACAGCCGGCCCTGGAGTCGCTCGTCGAGCGCGCGGTGTCCATCGGGCTCACGCCGCTCGTCGAGGCGCACGACGAGGAGGAGGCCGAGCGGGCCGTGGCGGCCGGTGCCAGGGTCATCGGGGTCAACGCCCGCAACCTGAAGACGCTGGAGGTCGACAGGTCGACCTTCGAGCGGGTCGCCCCCGAGCTCCCGCCGGGCATCGTCAAGGTCGCGGAGTCGGGTGTCCGCGGGCCGCACGACCTGATCGCCTACGCCAACGCGGGTGCCGACGCCGTCCTGGTCGGCGAGTCGCTGGTGACCGGCAAGGACCCGAGGACCGCCGTCTCCGACCTGGTCGCCGCGGGCGAGCACCCCGCGCTGCGGCACGGGAGGGGCTGACCCGATGCCCGCCGTCCCTGTGGTCTCCTCCGGCCTCACCGGCCCCTCCGGCCTCACCGGCCCCTCCGGCCCTCCGGAGCCCGGCCCGTCGGCCGACGGCCCGGTCCGGGTGGCGGACCCCGGCCGGTGCGCCTGCCCGCCCGCCGGGACGGCGCGCGACCCCTACGCCCGCCTCGCCCGCGGCTGCCGGCCGCGGGGCTGCCGCGCACCGGCCCGGCGGGTGCACGGCCGGCGGGTGCGCTATGTGATCGGGGACGAGCCGGGCCAGGTCAACGGCATGCGATGGCCCCGGCCCACCGGACACCGCCACCACTGACGTCCGGCCACTCCACCGGGCCACCCCCACCGGGCCACGCCCTGCCACGAAACCCTCCGACCGCGACGGCACCCGTCCGGCGGCGGAGGGCCCGTGGCAGCCGTGCCCGCCGCGGGTGGCACCCGCGGCCACCGGCGCGCGGCACACCCGCGGCCACCGGCCGTGCGGCCGCCCGCGGGGACGGTGCACCGGCCCGGAGCCGGGCTGCGGTGCGCCGGGGCCGTGCGGGGCTGACCCGCCGTCCTCGGTACCGCGGCCCGTCCTCGGCGCCGAGGCCCGTCCTCCCGCCGTGGCGACCCGCCCGGCGGGGGACCGGTGGGACGCCGGCCGTACCCGTGGACCGGCGGCACCAGCCGTACGGTCCGCCGACCGCGCGGGCGACCCGTCGAAGGGTCCTCAGCCGCGGCCGCGAGGCTGTCCGTCCATCACCCGGCGGGGCGTTCGCCCCGCCGGGTGAAGCGGGTGCGGGCCAACGGCCCGCGCCCCGTCCGGCAGCCGCACACGACAAACGACCACCAGATCCCGGGGCCCGCCCCGGGAGGCACCGTGAGGGCATCCCACATGCCAAGCAGCTACTTCTTCCCCGATTCGTCGGGGCACACCCCGAGCGCCGAGGGCTACTTCGGCGCCTTCGGCGGCGCGTTCATCCCGGAGGCGCTGGTCGCCGCCGTCGACGAGGTCGCCGTCGAGTACGACAAGGCCAAGTCCGATCCGGCGTTCGGCGCGGAACTCGACGACCTGATGGTGAACTACACGGGCCGCCCCAGCGCCCTCACCGAGGTCCCGAGGTTCGCCGAGCACGCCGGCGGCGCCCGTGTCCTCCTCAAGCGCGAGGACCTCAACCACACCGGCTCTCACAAGATCAACAATGTGCTGGGCCAGGCCCTCCTGACCCGCCGCATGGGCAAGACCAGGGTCATCGCGGAGACCGGTGCCGGCCAGCACGGCGTGGCCACCGCCACCGCCTGCGCGCTCTTCGGGCTCGAGTGCACCATCTACATGGGTGAGATCGACACCCGGCGCCAGGCGCTGAACGTCGCCCGCATGCGCATGCTGGGCGCCGAGGTCATCGCCGTGAAGTCCGGTTCCAGGACCCTCAAGGACGCCATCAACGAGGCGTTCAGGGACTGGGTCGCCAACGTCGACCACACGCACTACCTGTTCGGCACCGTGGCGGGACCGCACCCCTTCCCGGCCATGGTCCGCGACTTCCACCGCGTCATCGGCGTGGAGGCCCGCCGCCAGCTCCTGGAGCGCGCGGGGCGGCTGCCCGACGCGGCGGTGGCCTGCGTCGGCGGCGGCTCGAACGCCATCGGCCTCTTCCACGCCTTCCTGGCCGACCCAAACGTGCGCCTGATCGGCTGCGAACCGGCCGGCCACGGCATCGCCACCGGGGAGCACGCGGCGACCCTCACCGCGGGCGAGCCCGGCATCCTGCACGGCTCCCGCTCCTACGTCCTCCAGGACGACGAGGGCCAGATCACCGAGCCGTACTCGATCTCCGCCGGACTCGACTACCCGGGCATCGGCCCCGAGCACGCCCACCTCAAGGACAGCGGCCGCGGCGAGTACCGCGCGGTCACCGACGACGAGGCGATGCAGGCACTGCGGCTGCTCTCCCGGACCGAGGGCATCATCCCGGCCATCGAGAGCGCACACGCCCTCGCCGGTGCCCTGGAGGTCGGCCGCGAACTCGGCGAGGACGGGCTGATCGTCGTCAACCTCTCGGGGCGCGGCGACAAGGACATGGACACGGCCGCCCGCTACTTCGGCCTGTACGACACGGACGCGGCCGTCGAAGCGGACGCCTCCGCCGGCGACGGCGGCACCGCCGAGATCGAGGGGGACGCTCGATGAGCGGGAACATCCAGCTACTGACCGACACGCTCGCCCGGGCCAGGGCCGAGGGCAGGTCCGCCCTCATCGCCTACCTGCCCGCCGGGTTCCCGACCGTCGAGGGCGGCATCGAGGCGGTCACGGCCGTCCTCGACGGCGGTGCGGACGTCATGGAGGTGGGCCTGCCGCACAGCGACCCGGTGCTCGACGGCCCGGTCATCCAGACCGCGGACGACATCGCGCTGCGCGGCGGCGTCAGGATCGCGGACGTGATGCGCACGGTGCGCGAGGCCCACCGGGCGACCGGCAAGCCGGTCCTCGTGATGACCTACTGGAACCCGATCGACCGGTACGGCATCGAGCGGTTCACGGCCGAGCTCGCCGAGGCGGGCGGCGCCGGGTGCATCCTGCCCGATCTGCCGGTCCAGGAGTCGGCGACCTGGCGGGAGCACGCCGCCAAGCACGACCTCGCCACGGTCTTCGTCGTCGCGCCCAGCAGCAGGGACGCCCGGCTCGCCACGATCACCGCGGCGGGCACGGGCTTCGTCTACGCGGCGTCGCTGATGGGCGTCACCGGCACCAGGGAGTCCGTGGGCACCCAGGCGGAGGAGCTGGTGTGCCGCACCCGGGCCACCACCGACCTGCCCGTCTGCGTCGGCCTCGGGGTCTCCGACGCCGCACAGGCCGCCGAGGTCGCGGGCTTCGCCGACGGCGTCATCGTGGGCTCCGCCTTCGTCAAGCGGATGCTGGACGCTCCGGACCACCAGGCGGCCCTGGCCGGCGTCGGGGCGCTCGCCGCGGAGCTGGCCCGGGGCGTGCGCGGCACCGCGTAACTCGTCCGGGTGGACCTGACCCGGGGAGGCGCGCACGTGCCTCCCCGGGTCGTTTTGCGGGGTGTGAACGACAAGAACGGTAAGGGCAGGCGCACGGCCCGTGAGCGACTGGCCGCCGAGCGCGAGCAGCTCAGGACGCGTGAGAAGCGCCGCAGGAACCTGCTGGTGGGGGTGGCCGTGGTGGGCGTGATGGGCCTGGCGGCGGTGGTGGGGGTGCTCGCCGCGAACGCCGGCGGCGACAAGAGCGATTCGGCGGGGCCCGTCGTCGCGCCCAAGGGAGCCGTCGGCAAGGGCGCCCTCGCCATCCCCGTCGGCCAGGAGGGCGCGAAGTCCACCCTCACCGTCTGGGAGGACTTCCGCTGCCCCGCCTGCAAGCAGTTCGAGACCACCTTCCGCCCGACCTTGCAGGCCCTGGCCGCCCGCGGACAGCTCAGGATCCAGTACCACCTGGTCACGCTCATCGACGACAACGCCGGCGGCAGCGGCTCCCTGCACGCCGCCAACGCCGCGGCCTGCGCCCAGGAGGCCGGCAGGTTCCCGCGGTACCACGACGTGCTCTACGACAACCAGCCGGCCGAGACGCAGGACAGCTACGCGGACAACGGCACGCTCCTGCGCCTCGCCGACAAGGTCGGCGGCCTGTCCACCCCCGCCTTCCGCAAGTGCGTCGAGGACGGCACGCACAACGGCTGGGTCGCCAAGTCCGACAAGGCCTTCCAGGAGAGCACCTTCCAGGGCACCCCGACCGTCCTGCTCAACGGCAGGAACGTCTTCGGCAGGCAGGGCGATCCGCTCACCCCGCAGAAGCTGCGGCAGATGGTGGAGGCGGCCGACCGCTGACTCCGCGGCGGCGGGACCGGGCCCCGTCGACCGCGCACGGTCCGCCGCGAAACCGTCGACCGCGTACGGTCCGCCGCGCACCGGCGGACCGTGCGGACCGGACGACCGCGCCGCCGCCCGCCGCCCGCCGCACCGCGGGCCCGGGGCCGCCCGGGCGCACCGGCCGCCCGGGCGCCGCGGTGGTCCGATCGGGGCGGCGGGACCGGGCTCGTTATGGAGCCGTAGCCGGTTGGGTTGCCGCCGGTGCGGTCCGGCAGGGTAGCGTCGGGTCTGCCATGTACCTAGCCTTCATTCCCAGCCCGTCGCACGGTGTGCTGTACCTCGGCCCCGTTCCCCTGCGCGGCTATGCGTTCTGCATCATCATCGGCGTCTTCGTGGCCGTGTGGCTCGGCAACCGGCGCTGGATCGCCCGCGGCGGGACCTCCGGCACGGTGGCCGACATCGCGGTGTGGGCGGTGCCGTTCGGCCTGGTCGGCGGGCGGCTGTACCACGTCATCACCGACTACGAGCTGTACTTCGGCCCGGGCCGTGACTGGGTCGACTCCTTCAAGATCTGGGAGGGCGGCCTCGGTATCTGGGGCGCCATCGCTCTCGGCGCGGTGGGCGCCTGGATCGGGTGCCGCAGGCGCGGCATCCCGCTGCCCGCGTGGGCCGACGCGGTCGCGCCCGGGGTGGCGCTGGCCCAGGCATGCGGGCGCTGGGGCAACTGGTTCAACCAGGAGCTGTACGGACGGCCGACGGACGTGCCGTGGGCGCTGAAGATCACGTCGACCGCGGACGGCCGGGTGCCCGGTCTGTACCACCCGACGTTCCTGTACGAGTCGCTGTGGTGCGTCTTCGTCGCCCTGCTGGTGATCTGGGCCGACCGGCGCTTCCGGCTGGGACACGGGCGGGTGCTCGCGCTGTACGTGGCGGCGTACTGCGTCGGACGCGCGGGGACGGAGTACCTGCGCGTGGACGAGGCGCACCATGTGCTGGGGCTGCGGCTGAACGAGTGGACCGCGATCGTCGTCTTCGTGCTCGCCGTGGTGTACATGGTGGTGTCCGCACGGCTGCGGCCCGGCCGTGAGGAGATCGTGGAGCCCCGGGCGGTCGCCGCGGGACCGGACGCGCCCGGCGAGGTGGTTTCCGGCGGGGCGGACTCCGGCGGGGCTTCCGGTACGGAGGCGGTCGCGGGCGAGGACGCCGCGGGCGGGGAGGCCACCCGTGCGGGCGAGGGCGCCTCGGAGGGGGACACCGCGGACGAGGCGGAGAAGGACACCGCGGACGAGGGTGCCGCGGGCCGGGGCGCCGAGGACGAGGAAGCACCGGCACCCTCGGGATCCATGGCCGACTCGGGCAAGCCCGGCACACCCTGAGCGTCCGGGCCCGCACGGACCGCACCCCCTGCTCCGCGGCAGCGGCACCCCGCCGCGACATGCCGGGTCGGCGGTGCCGGGTCCGGACGCCCTTCCGCAGCCGTCGTCACCCGCTCACCCCTCCCGGTCCCGGCCGCCACCTCACCACCGAACCACCCCCTCCACCGCCGCGGCGCCCGGCCCGCCGTGGCGGAAAGGCGCCATCCGCCCGGGCACGTCCCTCGCCGGGCGGTGTCCGCTGCGCCGCCGACGGCTCCCGGCCCCGGTCCCCCTCTCCTTTCCGGCCGCGGCGATACCAAGCTCGCGAGCCGTGTCCCGCGGGTCCTCGTCCGAAGAAGGGCCCGCCCGGCAGGCTTCCGGACGGACGCCGGAGCCGCTGCCAAAGCCGCCGCCCACAGCCCGGCAACTCCCCGGATCCACCGCCGGCAGGGCGGCGTTTGCGCAGGTAAGTACGGCCTTCCTTGCTGGCGGCGGAACTTTTTCGTGCGTACTTTCGAGGGTGCCGGAGGGCATACGCAGGGGCACCGTGCCCCGGCACGAGGAAAGGAGCGGTGGGCTGATGTCCATCATTGACACCGAGGCCACGCTGCACGAGGCGCATCGCGACAACCACACGCACCGCGATGTCAACGGCGGCTGGCTGCGTCCCGCGGTGTTCGGCGCGATGGACGGCCTGGTCTCGAACCTCGCCCTGATGACCGGCGTGGCAGGGGGCGCCGTCTCCCAGCAGACCATCGTCATCACCGGTCTGGCGGGCCTCGCCGCAGGCGCGTTCTCGATGGCCGCCGGTGAGTACACCTCCGTCGCCGCCCAGCGCGAGCTGGTGGAGGCCGAGCTCGACGTGGAGCGCAGGGAACTGCTGCGCAACCCCAAGGACGAAGAGGAGGAGCTCGCGGCGCTCTACGAGGCGCGCGGCGTCGACCCCGCGCTGGCCCGCGAGGTCGCCCGGCAGCTTTCCAGGGACCCCGAGCAGGCGCTGGAGATCCACGCCAGGGAGGAGCTGGGCATAGACCCGGGCGACCTGCCCTCGCCGGCCGTCGCCGCCGCGTCGTCCTTCGGCTCCTTCGCCCTGGGCGCCCTGCTGCCCGTCCTGCCGTACCTGCTCGGCGCGAGCGCCCTGTGGCCCGCCGTGCTGCTCGCCCTGCTCGGCCTGTTCGGCTGCGGCGCCGTGGTGGCCCGCGTGACCGCGCGGACCTGGTGGTTCAGCGGTCTGCGCCAGCTTGCGCTGGGTGGCGCGGCTGCCGGTGTGACCTACGCCCTGGGCAGTCTCTTCGGTGCGGCCGTAGGATAATAGGCTGGGCTGGTTTCCCTGTGCATCCATGTGGATGACTGCGCAAGTCCCTGTTACCAGGCGGTTTCAATGCGCCGACCCCTGGGCATGAGCGTTTAGCACTGGGCGGGCAACGAAGCTCGCCGTTCAGCGGACCGACGGGCAACGATCTGCCCCTGTAGGTCCGTACCAAGTCTCGACAAGTCTGCCGTACCGAACAAGGTCTGTCAGTCACCAACGTGTCCGTCCTGTACATACCAGCGGGTATCCGTCCGCGGTGTCGGCGTCTGCCTCGATAGGGCGGTCGGCACGGAGTCCGTGCACCTGCCGCAGGGCTGTGTGCGGACACCCTTCATGTCGCCTCGATCGGCGCCCGCCGCTCATCGGTGATGTCCGCATGTTGGAACGCGACATCCGTTTTTCGAGAAGCGTTTCATCATGTAACCTGCACGAAATTTCGCGGAGGGCCAAAGTCGTCCCTCGGCATCCGCACCCCGGACCCGGTCTGGGAGGTGCTCATAGCCACGACGACGACGGGAGAGCCGATGCGTACACCGCGCCAGCCGTCCCAGCATTCCGCGCCCCACGAGCCCTCCCGCTGGGGGTACATGGACGCCCGCCCTGCCGCGCAGGGCATGTACGACCCGCGCAACGAGCACGACGCCTGCGGCGTCGGCTTCGTGGCCACCCTCACCGGTGAGGCGAGCCATGCGCTGGTCGAGCAGGCGCTGACCGTACTGCGGAACCTGGAGCACCGCGGTGCCACCGGCTCGGAGCCCGACACCGGTGACGGTGCGGGCATCCTGTCGCAGGTCCCCGACGCGTTCCTGCGCGAGGTCGCCGACTTCGCGCTGCCCGAGGCGGGCGCCTACGCCGTCGGCATCGCCTTCCTGCCCGTCGCGGGCGTGCACGCCCCGGGTGCCGCGGGCGCCGTCGGCGCCGCGGCCGGCGGGGCCACCGCGGACGCGGCCGCCAAGGCCGTCGCCCACGTCGAGACCCTCGCCGCCGACGAGGGCCTGACGGTGCTGGGCTGGCGCGACGTGCCGGTCGCCCCCGACATGCTCGGCGCCACGGCCCGCTCCACCATGCCCGCCTTCCGCCAGCTCTTCGTCACCGACGAGGCCGGTTCCGCCCGCGGCATCGACCTTGACCGCAAGGCGTTCGTGCTGCGCAAGCGCGCCGAGCGCGAGGCCGGCGTCTACTTCCCCTCGCTGTCCGCGCGCACGATCGTCTACAAGGGCATGCTCACCACCGGGCAGTTGGAGCCCTTCTTTCCGGACCTGTCGGACCGCCGCTTCGCGTCCGCGATCGCGCTGGTGCACTCGCGGTTCTCCACGAACACCTTCCCGAGCTGGCCGCTCGCCCACCCGTACCGCTTCGTGGCGCACAACGGCGAGATCAACACGGTCATGGGCAACCGCAACTGGATGCGGGCCCGCGAGTCGCAGCTCGCCTCCGACCTCTTCGGGGACGGTGAACTCGACCGCATCTTCCCCGTGTGCACCCCCGGTGCCTCCGACTCCGCCACCTTCGACGAGGTCCTCGAACTGCTCCACCTCGGCGGCCGCCCGCTGCCGCACGCCGTGCTGATGATGATCCCGGAGGCCTGGGAGAACCACCCCTCCATGGACGAGGACCGGCGGGCCTTCTACCAGTACCACTCCACCCTGATGGAGCCCTGGGACGGCCCGGCCTGCGTCTCCTTCACCGACGGCACCCAGGTCGGCGCGGTGCTGGACCGCAACGGCCTGCGCCCGGGACGCTACTGGGTCACCGACGACGGCCTGGTCGTGCTGGGGTCCGAGGTCGGCGTGCTCGACATCGACCCCGCCAAGGTGGTCCGCAAGGGCCGCCTCCAGCCCGGCCGGATGTTCCTCGTCGACACCGCGGAGCACCGCATCATCGAGGACGACGAGATCAAGGCGGAACTCGCCGCGGAGCACCCCTACGCGGAGTGGCTGGAAGCCGGCGAGATCGAGCTGGAGGACCTCCCCGAGCGCGAGCACATCGTGCACACGCACGCCTCCGTCACCCGCCGCCAGCAGACCTTCGGCTACACCGAGGAGGAGCTGCGGATCCTGCTCGCGCCGATGGCGAAGTCGGGCGCGGAGCCGATCGGCTCGATGGGCACCGACACCCCCATCGCCGCGCTGTCCAGCCGTCCGCGGCTGCTCTTCGACTACTTCACCCAGCTTTTCGCACAGGTCACCAACCCGCCGCTGGACGCCATCCGGGAAGAGCTCGTCACCTCCCTGCGCTCCTCGCTCGGCCCGCAGGGCAACCTGCTGGAGCCGACCGCCGCGTCCTGCCGCAGCGTCACCCTGCCGTTCCCGGTGATCGACAACGACGAGCTGGCCAAGCTGATCCACATCAACGCCGACGGCGACATGCCCGGTATGAAGGCCGTGACCCTCTCCGGCCTGTACCGCGTGAGCGGCGGGGGCGAGGCGCTGGCGGACAGGATCGACGGGATCTGCGCAGAGGCCGACGCCGCCATCGAGGCCGGCGCCCGCCTGATCGTGCTCTCCGACCGGCACTCCGACGCCGAGCACGCCCCGATCCCGTCGCTGCTGCTCACCGCCGCCGTCCACCACCACCTCATCCGCACCCGGCAGCGCACCCACGTCGGCCTGCTGGTGGAGGCGGGCGACGTGCGCGAGGTGCACCACGTCGCGCTGCTCATCGGCTACGGCGCCGCCGCCGTCAACCCGTACCTTGCGATGGAGTCCGTCGAGGACCTGGTGCGCGCGGGCACGTTCCTGCCCGGTATCGAGGTGGAGACGGCCATCCGCAACCTGATCCACGCGCTCGGCAAGGGCGTGCTGAAGGTGATGTCCAAGATGGGCATCTCCACCGTCGCCTCCTACCGGGGCGCGCAGGTCTTCGAGGCCGTCGGTCTCGACGAGCAGTTCGTCGCCAAGTACTTCGACGGCACCGCGACGAAGATCAACGGTGTCGGCATCGACGTCGTCGCCGCGGAGGTCGCCGCCCGGCACGCCAAGGCCTACCCCGCCTCCGGCATCGCCCCGGCGCACCGCGCACTGGAGATCGGCGGCGAGTACCAGTGGCGCCGCGAGGGCGAGCCGCACCTCTTCGACCCGGAGACGGTCTTCCGGCTCCAGCACTCCACCCGTTCCCGGCGCTACGACATCTTCAAGAAGTACACGGGACGCGTGAACGAGCAGTCCGAGCGGCTGATGACGCTGCGCGGCCTGTTCGGATTCAAGACGGGCTCGTCCGGGCGTTCCCCGATCCCGATCGAGGAGGTGGAGCCCGCGTCCGAGATCGTCAAGCGGTTCTCCACCGGTGCCATGTCGTACGGCTCCATCTCCAAGGAGGCGCACGAGACGCTCGCCATCGCCATGAACCAGTTGGGCGGCAAGTCCAACACCGGCGAGGGCGGCGAGGACCCCGACCGGCTGTACGACCCGGCGCGCCGCTCGTCGATCAAGCAGGTGGCCTCCGGCCGGTTCGGCGTGACCAGCGAGTACCTGGTCAACTCCGACGACATCCAGATCAAGATGGCGCAGGGCGCCAAGCCGGGCGAGGGCGGGCAGTTGCCCGGGCACAAGGTCTACCCGTGGGTGGCCAGGACCCGGCACTCCACGCCCGGCGTCGGCCTGATCTCTCCGCCGCCGCACCACGACATCTACTCCATCGAGGACCTGGCCCAACTGATCCACGACCTGAAGAACGCCAACCCGGCGGCCAGGATCCACGTCAAGCTGGTCTCCGAGGTCGGCGTGGGCACGGTCGCGGCGGGCGTGTCCAAGGCGCACGCGGACGTGGTGCTGATCTCCGGCCACGACGGCGGAACCGGTGCCTCACCGCTCACCTCCCTCAAGCACGCGGGCGGCCCCTGGGAGCTCGGCCTCGCCGAGACCCAGCAGACGCTGCTGCTGAACGGCCTGCGGGACCGCATCGTGGTGCAGACCGACGGCCAGCTCAAGACCGGCCGCGACGTGGTCGTCGCCGCACTGCTCGGTGCCGAGGAGTTCGGATTCGCCACCGCGCCGCTGGTCGTCTCCGGCTGCATCATGATGCGGGTCTGCCACCTGGACACCTGCCCGGTCGGCATCGCGACCCAGAACCCGGTGCTGCGCGAGCGGTTCGCGGGCAAGCCCGAGTTCATCGTGAACTTCTTCCAGTTCATCGCCGAGGAGGTCCGCGAGCTGCTGGCCGAACTGGGCTTCCGCTCCATCGAGGAGGCCGTCGGCCACGCCGAGGTGCTGGACGTCGGCCGCGCCGTCGACCACTGGAAGGCACAGGGCCTCGACCTGGAGCCGCTGCTGCACGTGCCCGACCTGCCGGACGGCGCGGTGCGCCACCAGGCGGTCGCGCAGGACCACGGCCTGCAGAAGGCGCTCGACAACGAGCTGATCAGGCTGGCCGCCGACGCCCTCGCCGCGCAGTCGGCCACCGAGGCCCAGCCGGTCCGTGCCCAGGTGCCCATCCGCAACATCAACCGCACCGTCGGCACCATGCTCGGCCACGAGGTGACCAAGAAGTTCGGTGGTGCGGGCCTGCCCGACGACACCATCGACATCACCTTCACCGGCTCCGCGGGCCAGTCCTTCGGCGCGTTCCTGCCGCGCGGCGTGACACTGCGCCTGGAGGGCGACGCCAACGACTACGTCGGCAAGGGCCTGTCCGGCGGCCGGGTCATCGTCCGGCCGGACCGCGGTGCCGACCACCTCGCCGAGTACTCGACCATCGCCGGCAACACGATCGCCTACGGGGCCACCGGCGGCGAGCTGTTCCTGCGCGGCCGCACCGGCGAGCGGTGCTGCGTGCGCAACTCCGGTGCGACCGTCGTCACCGAGGGCGTCGGCGACCACGGCTGCGAGTACATGACCGGCGGCCGTGCGGTCGTCCTCGGCCCGACGGGCCGCAACTTCGCGGCCGGTATGTCCGGCGGCATCGCCTACGTCATCGACCTCGACCCGGACAACGTCAACTCCGGCAACCTGGCCTCGGTCGGGGCGCTCGACGACACCGACAGGCAGTGGCTGCACGAGGCCGTGCGCCGGCACAGGGACGAGACGGGCTCCACGGTCGCGGAGAAGCTGCTGGCCGAGTGGGACACCGCCGTCCAGCGCTTCAGCAAGATCATTCCCAGTACCTACCAGGCAGTGCTCGCCGCCAAGGACGCCGCCGAGCGGGCCGGTCTCTCCGAGACCGAGATCACCGAGAAGATGATGGAGGCGGCGACCAATGGCTGATCCCAAGGGCTTTTTGAACCACGGCCGCGAGGTCGCCAGGACCCGCCCCGTCGAGGAGCGGGTCCGGGACTGGAACGAGGTCTACGTCCCCGGCTCCCTGCTGCCGATCGTCAGCACCCAGGCCAGCCGCTGCATGGACTGCGGCATCCCGTTCTGCCACAACGGCTGTCCGCTGGGGAACCTGATCCCCGAGTGGAACGACTACGCCTACCGGGAGGACTGGACGGCGGCCTCCGAGCGGCTGCACGCCACGAACAACTTCCCCGAGTTCACCGGCCGGCTCTGCCCGGCGCCCTGCGAGTCGGCCTGCGTGCTCGGCATCAACCAGGCGCCGGTCACCATCAAGAACGTCGAGGTCTCCATCATCGACAAGGCGTGGGAGGACGGCACAGTCGCGCCGCAGGCCCCGGAGCGCCTGTCCGGCAAGACCGTCGCCGTGATCGGCTCGGGCCCCGCGGGGCTCGCCGCCGCCCAGCAGCTCACCCGCGCCGGCCACACCGTCGCCGTCTACGAGCGCGCCGACCGCATCGGCGGTCTGCTCCGGTACGGCATCCCCGAGTTCAAGATGGAGAAGCGGCACATCAACCGCCGCATCGAGCAGATGCGGGCGGAGGGCACCAAGTTCCGCACCGGTGTGGAGGTCGGCCGCGACCTCGACGCGGCGCGGCTGCGCGGACGCTACGACGCCGTGGTGATCGCCGCGGGCGCCACCACCGCCCGGGACCTGCCGGTGCCGGGCCGTGAGCTGAACGGCATCCACCAGGCGATGGAGTACCTGCCGCTCTCCAACAAGGTGCAGGAGGGCGACTACGTGACCTCGCCCATCAGCGCCGAGGGCAAGCACGTCGTCGTCATCGGCGGCGGCGACACCGGTGCCGACTGCGTGGGCACCGCGCACCGGCAGGGCGCGGCCTCCGTCACGCAGTTGGAGATCATGCCGCGCCCCGGTGAGGAGCGCAGCGCCGCCCAGCCCTGGCCGACGTTCCCCATGCTCTACAAGGTGACCACCGCGCACGAGGAGGGCGGCGAGCGCATCTACGCCGCGTCGACGACCCACTTCGAGGGCGACGAGGACGGCAACGTGCAGTGGCTGCACCTCACGGAGGTCGAGTTCGTCGACGGCAAGGTCACCCCGAAGCCCGGCACCGAGCGGCGGATCCCGGCGCAGCTTGTGACGCTCGCGATGGGCTTCACCGGCACCGACCAGGACAACGGGCTGGTCGGCCAGTTCGGGCTGGAGCTGGACGCGCGCGGCAACATCGCCCGTGACGCGGACTTCCAGACGAACGTGCCCGGGGTCTTCGTCGCGGGCGACGCGGGCCGCGGCCAGTCGCTCATCGTCTGGGCCATCGCGGAGGGCCGCTCGGCCGCCCGCGGCGTCGACCGCTACCTCACCGGTGCCAGCGAGCTGCCGTCCCCGATCCGCCCGACCGACCGCTCGCTGGTGGTCTGACGGCTCCGGACCCGGCCCCCGGACACCCGCGCCGCCGGCGGCGGCGCGGGGCCGGCGCGATGTGCGGCCCCGCCGTACGGGCCCGAGCGGCCCACCACCGGCCGCCGGCACGGACGGGGTGGCGACCGCCTCCGCGGTGACAACCGGTTCCGAGGCGGCAGCCGTCCCTCCCGGCCGGTGGTGACGCGACGGTGTGCCGTGGCCGCTCGTGGGTCCCCGCGCCCCTCGGGGCGCACCGAGCGCCGAGCGGCGCTCACCACAACGTCCCGTACAACGGCGTACGGAACTGAGCGCGGCGCCTGTATGTCCCCGACCTGGACCTTCGCAGGCGCCGTGGCGCGTTCCGGTCGGCGGCCGCGCGGTTGGACGGGCCCCGGTCAGCAGATCCCGTCGCCCGGCCTGGGGTTGGCCAGCCCGAACACCGGCCGCACCTTCAGGCCCGCCCAGGTGCCGGCCAGGGCGCAGGCACCCCACACCCAGCCGTGCAGGCTGCCGGAGGCGATGCCCGCGAGGTAGGCGCCGATGTTGCAGCCGCCCGCCAACCGGGCGCCGACGCCCATCAGGATCCCGCCGAGCACGGCGGCGACGGCAGTGCGCCAGGGGATGCCGCGGTGCAGGGCCCACGCGCCGCCGAGCGCGGCGGCCACCGCGGCACCCACCATGATCCCGATGTCGGTCAGGCTGTTCTTGTCGGCGAGCACGGGGGAGGACAGCATCGTCGAGTTGCCGGGCTGCCGCCAGAAGGCCCAGGTTTCGGGGTGCCCGCCGAGTGCCGCCACGACCCTGCTGCCCCACAGGGCGAAGGCGCTGGTCACCCCCCATGCGCCGCCCGACACCAGCAGCACGCCCGCGCCCAGCGCCGCAAGGACGACGGCGCCCACGGCCAGCGGCCAGGAACCGCGGACGATCCGTGCGGCCGCGCCCCGGGCCGTCGGGACGGCACCGGCCGGCGGGGGAGTGCGACGGTGCTGGACGACCCGGGAGACCGCCACGATCACCAGGAGCGCCGCGATCGTCACGGCCCAGGAGCCGAACCAGCCGATGTGGTCGGACAGGACGTAGGGGCCGAAGGCGGGCCAGTCGTGCCAGACACCGAACTGCCAGGCCGCCAGCGTCGAGCCGGCGATGAAGCCGCCGAGCGTCAGCACGATCGACGACTGCCCCGAGCCCACCGCGAAGAGCGTGCCCGAGGCGCAGGCGCCGCCGAGCTGCATCCCGACGGCGAAGAGGAACGAGCCGACCAGCAGCGCCACGCCCAGCGGCCCACCGGACGGGGCGGGCACCGACCCGAAGAGCCCGGTGCCGGTGCCGATGAGCAGGGCGAAGAGGGTCGCGGTCGTACCGAGCAGCAGCGCGTGGGCGCGCAGCCCGGTGCCGTTGCCCACCGCGACGAGCTGTCGCCAGGCGGAGGTGAAGCCGAATCTGGAGTGGAAGAGGGCGAAGCCGAGGCCGAGGCCGAGCAGCAGCAGGACACCCGGCTTCGCGCCGTGCGCGGCGAACACGTACGTGCTCAGCCCCACCGCGATCAGCGCGGCGACCAGCAGCGGGACCCGCCGGACCGCGGGTGCCCGGGGCGCCTCGGGGGCGGGGGCGCTGGTGGGGGCCGGTGAGAGCAGGGCGGTGGACACCCGCCGCGGTCCCGTGGCGGCCGGGGAGGTGGTGGTCATGAGGGACTCCAGGGCGTGCAGGGGCAAAGACGCGTACGGGACGGCGGTGGCCCGGACGGGAAGCGTGCCAGGAAGTGGCGGGGAGCGGCGGCGGCCGTCCGGCCCGTGCGGGGCCCGGCAACCGGCTCGGTGCGGCGGGCGGGGCGGCCCGTACCGCGTGGTCAGCGGCTACAGAGGCCGTCGTCGACGCACCACGCCGAGCTCGCGAACAGCGCGAGGCAGAGATGGCGGGCGGGTGCACACATGTTCCCCATCGTAAATGTCCGCCTCCCCGGCGGGAGCCCCGGCCCCCCGGCGCCTCGTACGGAAGGGACCCTCCGCCCGGGGCCGCCGCCTGACGGGCCCGTCCGGGGTGCCGCTCCCGCACCCCGCCCGGGCCTGCCCGGGGCCGGGGATCAGGTGTCGCACTCCAGGACCGTGCGGCACAGCCCGCAGCGTGCCCGGACGCGGCCGCGCACCGGCACCCTGATCCGCTGCCGGCAGGTGGGGCAGTCGAAGGACACCCGCAGGCTGCCCCGGACGTCGAAGGCGTAGGGGCCGCCCTGCGGGTGGGGCACGCCGTGCTCCTGGGCGTAGCGCCGGTCCTTGGCGTACCGGCGGCGGCCCGCCCAGCCGGCCGCCGTCAGCGGCGGTTGCCGCTCGTCCTGCCGTGCCATCTCCATGCCCTTGGTGTACGACGTGTAGGCCTGCGGGCTGGTGAACCAGACGGAGGGGTCCTCGTGGAAGGCGAGAGCACGCTTGGCCAGGACGTACCCGAACTCCTCCGGGGTGAGGTAGCCGAGCTTCTGCGACGAGACGCCGTCCTCGCGGAACGCGTCGAGCAGCAGCCAGCCCGCGCCCAGGTAGGCGGCCGCGGTGTCGGTGAGGATCTCGTTGTCCCGGGTGCCGGCGAAGGACAGGTCGAGACGGTGCAGGTACACGTGCATGACCTCGTGGGCCAGCGCGGCGCCGATGTCGTTGCGGTGCGTACGGAACCGGTCGTTGAGCTCGATGAAGTACTCGGGCCCCGCCGCCAGCTCCACGTTGGCGGCATGGGTCATCTCACGGAAGCTGACGATGATCCGGGCGTCCGGCAGCCGGTAGTGCCGCACCATCTCCCGGGCCACCCGCTGCACACCCAGGTGGAGGTCGTCCTGGTCGCAGAAGGCCACGTCCGCGGGGACCACACTCGTCTCGAAGGAGTGCACGGTGTCGTAGGTCAGCCGCCTGTACAGCGCCGTGAGCGCCGCACGCACCGTGTCCAGGTGCGGGAAGCCGTGCTCCACAGGTCCGTCGTTCGCCACGCGCAACCCCCTTCAGAGGCCACGGTCACCGCACCCTGCCGCCCTGACCGGCCGCCGGCCGCAGAGCCCACCGGGAGTGCCCGAGCCCGCCACGGCCGCCCGGGGCGGGCGAACGCCGCACCGGAGCGCCGTGCCGCGGCACCGCCTTCCACTGTAGACGCGCCGGGCCCCGACCTCACGCCGTCCGCGCCGCCCGGCGCACCGTCCACCGGACGCCCAGCCCCGCCCACCGGACGCGGCCCTGCCACGGACGGGGGAACCCTCCCGCGCTCCTCCCGCCCGTTCACGTCCACGGACTAGGCTGAACACCCATGACGACCAGCAACGCCAACGAGGCCGAGCCGATCCACGCGCCCGCTCCCGGCCGCACGGCGGAGCCCGGCCAGCGCGCCGCCCTGCCCGCCGTCGACCCCGCGATCCGCGCAGAGCTGGCCAGGCTGCGCGACAGCATCGACAACATCGACGCCGCCGTCGTCCATATGCTCGCCGAACGCTTCAAGTGCACCCAGCAGGTCGGCCACCTCAAGGCCGAGCACCGGCTGCCGCCCGCCGACCCGTCCCGCGAGGCGCAGCAGATCACCCGGCTGCGCAGCCTCGCCGAGAACGCGAAGCTGGACCCGGCCTTCGCCGAGAAGCTGCTGAACTTCATCATCGCCGAGGTGATCAGGCACCACGAGCGCATCGCGGAGCACGCCCAGCAGCCGGCGCACGGCGCCCCGCCGCTGCCGCGACCGGCGTCCGGGACGCCGCGGTGACCGCGCCCCCGGCCCGCTTCACCGTCACCCGTGCCACGCCCGACGAGTGGGCGGTGGTCGGCGGCTGGGCGGCGGACGAGGGCTGGGACCCGGGCCGCTCGGACGCCGCGGCGTTCTTCGCGCAGGACCCCGAGGGCTTCCACCTGGGCCGGAGGGACGGCGAGCCCGTCTCCGCCGTCTCCGTGGTCCGCTACGGCCCCGACTACGCCTTCCTCGGCTTCTACCTGGTCCGTCCCGACCAGCGCGGCCGCGGCTTCGGCCTCGCCACCTGGCAGGCCGCACTGGCCGGCGCCGGCCGGCGCACGGTGGGCCTGGACGGTGTGGTGGCCCAGCAGGACAACTACCGCCGCTCCGGCTTCACCCCCTCCCACCGCACCCACCGCTACACGGGCCCGGCACCCGGCTGTGCACCGGAGCCCGCCGGCATCGTCCCCGCGGCCACCGTCGGCACCGAGGCGATCACCGCCTACGACAGCGCCTGCCACCCCGCCGACCGCCCCCGCTTCCTCGCGCGGTGGCTCACCACCCCCGGCCACCGCGCCCTCGCCCGTGTCACCGACGGCCGGCTCACCGGATACGGCGTGCTCAGGCCCGCCCACTCCTCCTACCGGATCGGCCCGCTGTTCGCCGACACCCCCGCCGACGCCCGCGCGCTGTTCGACGCGCTGACCGCGGGCACCGGCCGCACCCCCGTCACCCTCGACGTCCCCGAGTCCAACCCGGCGGCCGTCGCGATGGCGGAGGAACTCGGCCTCGCCCCGTCCTTCGAGACGGCCCGGATGTACACCGGACCCATCCGCCCCCTGGCCGACCAGCGCGTCTTCGGGATCACCACCCTCGAACTCGGCTGAGTGCGGGGCACAACCCGCTCTGTGCCGCCCGACCGCGATCGGGCAGCATGTCCCCATGCCCGTACTGACGCGCGATGAAGCGCAGACCCGCGTCCAACTGCTCGACGTCCAGCGGTACACGATCGACCTCGATCTCACCCGCGGGGACGAGACCTTCGACTCCCGTACCGTCATCCGGTTCACCGTCCGGGCACCGGGGTCATCGGCCACCGCGGACACCTTCGTCGAACTCAGGCCGGCCCGGCTGCGCTCCGCCACCCTGGACGGGCACCCCCTCGACACCTCCTCGCTCGACGACAACCGCCTGCCGCTGACCGGCCTGGCACCGGGCGAGCACGAGCTGAGCGTCGACGCGGCCATGCACTACTCGCACACCGGCGAGGGCATGCACCGCTTCACCGACCCCGCCGACGGCGAGACCTACACCTACACCCAGCTCTTCATGGAGGACGTCCAGCGCGTCTTCGCCGCGTTCGACCAACCCGACCTGAAGGCCGTCTTCGACCTCACCGTCACGGTCCCCGAAGGCTGGCAGGTCCTTGCCAACGGCGTCACTGAGCACCTCGGCGGGGGCCGCTGGCGGGCCGCGGCCACCCCGCCGATCTCCACCTACCTGGTCGCCGTCACCGCCGGCCCCTGGCACTCCGTGCGCACCGAGCACCGCGGCCTGCCCTTCGGCCTGCACTGCCGCCGCTCCCTGGCGCCGCACCTGGACGCCGACGCCGAGGAGCTCTTCGCCATCACCAGGGCGTGCTTCGACCGCTATCACGAGAAGTTCGACGAGCCCTACCCCTTCGACTCCTACGACCAGGCGTTCGTCCCCGAGTTCAACGCGGGGGCGATGGAGAACCCGGGCCTGGTGACCTTCCGCGACGACTTCGTCTACCGCTCCGCGGTCACCGACACCGAGCGGCAGACCCGCGCGATGGTGATCGCCCACGAGATGGCCCACATGTGGTTCGGCAACCTGGTCACCCTCAGGTGGTGGGACGACATCTGGCTGAACGAGTCCTTCGCCGAGTACATGGGCTACCAGACCCTCGTGGAGGCCACCCGCTTCACGAGCACCTGGGTCGACTTCGGCGTCGCCCGCAAGGCCTGGGGCTACGACGCCGACCAGCGTCCCTCCACCCATCCCGTCGCCCCCGAGGCCGTTGACGACACCGCGTCCGCGCTGCTCAACTTCGACGGGATCTCCTACGCCAAGGGGGCCTCCGCGCTGCGCCAGCTCGTCGTCTGGCTCGGTGAGGACAGCTTCCTGGCCGGTATCAACACCCACTTCGCCCGGCACCGGTTCGCCAACGCGACCCTCGCCGACTTCATCGACTCGCTCGCCCGGCACACCGACCGCGACATGCGGTCCTGGGCGGCGTCCTGGCTGCGCACCACCGGAGTCGACACCTTCACCCCCGCCCTGGGCGGCGACAGCAACGCCTGGACCCTGGACGTGCGGCACAGCGGCCACCGCCCGCACCGGCTCGCGATCGGCCTCTACGACCGCGACCCCGCCGAGCCGACCCGGCTGGTCGCACGGGCCCGCTGGGAGCGCGACTTCCCCGCCGGGGGCGGCCGGACCAGCCTGAACGGCGAGGGCCCGCGACCCGCCCTCGTCCTCCTCAACGACCAGGACTACACCTACGCCAAGGTCCGCCTCGACCCGGCCTCCTGGGACACCGCCGTGCAGGGCCTGTCCGGGCTGCCCGATCCGCTGGCCCGCGCGGTGGTCTGGAACGCGGCCCGCGACATGGTCCGCGACGGCGAGCTGGCCCCCGCCGCCTACCTGGACGCGGCCCGCACCCACCTCCCGCACGAGGACGACCTCGCCATCGTGCAGGGCGTACTGGCCTTCGCCGGGCGCCAGATCACCGACCGCTACCTCCCCGCCGCCGCCCGGCCCGCCGCGCTCAGCACGCTCACCGCCCTGAGCCGCGACCTGCTCAGGCGCACCGAGGGCGGCGAGAACCCGGGGCTCAGGCTCACCGCCGTACGCCACTTCGTCGACGCCGCCCAGCACCCCGCCGCCCTGAGCGCCTGGCTCGCCGACGACACCGTGCCCGGCGGACCCGAGCTCGACCCCGAGCTGCGCTGGCGGATCCTCACCCGGCTCGCCGTGCTCGGCGCCGTCGACGAGGCCGCCATCGCCGCCGAACTCGACCGGGACCCGAGCGCCACCGGCCGGGAGGGCGCGGCCCGCTGCCGTGCGGCCCTGCCGGACCCGGACGCCAAACGCCGCGCCTGGGAGAGCCTGTTTATCGGCGACGAGCTCTCCAACTACCTCTTCACCGCCACCGCGGTGGGCTTCTGGCAGCCTGAGCAGCTCGACCTGCTGCGCGACTACGTGCCCCGCTACTACCCCGACGCCGTCGCACTCGCCGAACGCAGGGGCCCGGCCATCGCCGCGGCGGCGACGCGGTACGCCTTCCCTGCGCACGCCGTCACTGCCGAGAACCTCCGGCTCGGCGAGGCCTGCCTCGGCGGCGCCGACCCCGTCCCCGCGCTCCGCCGCGGCCTCGCCGACCAGCTCGACGACCTCCGGCGTGCGCTGCGGGTGCGCGGCTGCTGACCGCGGTCCGGGGCGGCCTACGTCACCGGCCGCCCCGGCGCAGCTCGACCCGTCTGACGGCCCGCTCCCGCGGGCCCGTCCTGTGGTTGCCCACCTCGGGCCGGGCCGGCAGCGGCGCGCAGAGCGCACCGCCGAGCGCCGTCGCGAACGCCTCCCCGGCCGTCCAGCCCACCGGCACCGTCGCCGTCACCCGGCTGATGCCCGCGGCGGCGGCGCGCTCCAGCAGCACCCGGGCCAGCGCCGTACCCAGCCCGGCGCGGCGCACCCGGGCGCCAGCAGGAACAGTCCCACCGCCGCGGCGTCCGAGGCGGGATGGCGCAGCACCACGTCCACCACCCCGACCACGGTGCCGCCGCTCTCCGCGACCAGCACCCGTTTGCCGTCCTGGTCCGCGCCCCGCGGCAGCGCATAGAACAGGCCCTGCACGTCACCCGGTGCCGACGGCAGCCCCGTGGCCGCCAGGAACCAGTCCTCGCAGTCCTCGAACAGCGCGGTGAGCGCCGCCTCGTCACCGGGCTCGGCCTCGCGCAGCACGGCACGGCGCCCGCCGGGGCCGTCCACGACGAGGGCGCCCGCGCCCGCGAACGGCTCCCGCGGAGCGTTCCTCCCGTTCCTTCCGCCACGCCCGTGCGCGGCGTGCATGTGCCCGTCCCCGTGCGTCATCCGGCCGACGGTACGCCGTCCGCTCCTTAGCACACCACCGGGTTCCGTGCGGGACGACGTCCCTCTTTCGGGCGGGGTTGCCGGCACTCGCGGGCGCGACGGCCGGTGCTGCGGACAGGCTGGGGGCTCCCGTCCGTGCGTACCCGAAGGACCTCCGATGAGCCCCTCGCAGCCGCTCGCCTCGGGCACCCAGGGCGCCGCGGCCCTGGGGCCCCTGCTCAGCACCGTGCTCGACGCCCTGCACGACGGGGCGGTGCTGCGCGGCGGACCGCTGCCGGCGGGCGGGCCCGGTGCCGTGGCGGCGCGGGTGCGGGAAACCGTGGGCACCGCCCTGCCGCAGCACGGAGCCGGTGCCGAGGCGGCCCTGCGCGATCTGGTGCGGATGCTCGCCGAGGGCGCCGCGGACCCCGCCGACCCGCTGTGCGCCGCGCACCTGCACTGCCCGCCGCTCGCCGTGGCCGCCGCGGCCGACCTCGCCGCGTCCGTCCTCAACCCGTCCATGGACTCCTGGGACCAGGCCCCCGCCGCCTCGGCCCTGGAGACCCTGCTCACCAGGGCGCTCGCCGCGGAGGTGTACCCGGCCGCCGGCGGCCGGCGCGGTGCGGCCGACGCCCTCGTCACCACCGGCGGCACGGAGGCCAACCAACTCGCCCTGCTGCTCGGCAGGGAACGGCACGGGCCCGTCCAACTGGTCTGCGGCGACAACGCCCACCACTCCCTGTCCCGTGCCGCCTGGCTGCTCGGCCTGCCCAGGCCGGTCACCGTCCCCGCGCCGACGGGGACCATCGATCCGCTCGCCCTTGCCGACGCCCTGCGGGCCCGCCCCCGGGGCACCCCCCTGCTGGTGGCCGCCACCGCCGGCACCACAGACGCCGGGCTCATCGACCCGCTGCCCGCGATCGCCGACGTCTGCGCCGCGGCGGGCGCCCGGCTGCACGTCGACGCCGCCTACGGCGGTGCCCTGCTGCTCAGCGACCGTATGAAGCCGCTGCTCACCGGCCTCGACCGGGCGCACACCGTCACCCTCGACCTGCACAAGCTGGGCTGGCAGCCGGTCGCCGCGGGTCTGCTGGCCGTCCGCGACCCCGGCGACCTCGACACCCTCCGGCACAGCGCCGAGTACCTCAACGCCGCCGACGACACCGAGGCGGGCCTGCCCGACCTGCTGGGCCGCTCGCTGCGCACCACCCGCCGCCCCGACATCCTGAAGATCGCCGTCACCGCCCGGGCACTCGGCCGCGGCGGGCTCGGCGCACTGGCCGACGCGGTGTGCGCACACGCACATGAACTCGCCCGGCTGATCGCGGCGCACCCCGGGTTCGAGCTCTACGACACGCCCACCATCAGCACCGTCCTCTTCCGTCCCACCGGTGCCGACGACGGCCGTGTCGCGCAGATCCGGCGCCGGCTGCTCACCGAGGGCCGTGCCGTGATCGGCAGGGCCAGGATCGCCGGCCGGCTCTGGCTCAAGGCCACGCTGCTCAACCCGCACACCCGCACCAGCGACCTCGCCGCACTCCTGAAACTGGTGGAAGGACACGCCCCCCGATGAGCCCGACGCCCCCCACACCCCACCGTGCGCCCGGCACGCCGGGCGCCCCCGCCGCCCGCCCCGCCGCGGCGGACCCAGCCCCGAAGAAGACTCCCCCCGCGGGCCGTGCCGGCGCGACCGGCGCGACCGAAGCGACCGGCCCGACCGGCCCGGCGAGCAGCGCTCCCCGCGATCTGGTCGGCGTCGGCATCGGCCCCTTCAACCTCTCCCTCGCCGCCCTCGCCCACCCCCTGGCCGCCCTCGACACCGCCTTCTACGACCAGCAGCCCGCCTTCCGGTGGCATCCGGGGCTGCTCATCGACGGCGCCAGCCTCCAGGTGCCCTTCCTCGCCGACCTGGTCACGCTCGCCGATCCCGCCAGCCCCTGGTCGTTCCTCGCGTACCTGCGCACCATCGACCGGCTCTTCCCGTTCTACTTCGCCGAGCGCTTCCACATCCGCCGGGCCGAGTACGACGCGTACTGCCGCTGGGTGAGCGAGAACCTCCCGGGGCTGCACTTCGGCCACCGGGTCGACGCCGTCCACTGGGACGCCGAACGCGCCCTCTTCCAGGTGGACCTCACCCGGCTCGACGAGCACGGGTTCACCGAGTCCTCCGAGCGCACGTACGCGAAGAACGTCGTGCTCGGCCTCGGCACCGCGCCCGACGTCCCCGAGCCGCTGAAGCCGCTCGTCGAGGCCCGCGGCGTCCCGGTCGTGCACTCCTGCGACTACCTCCAGCACCGCGAGCGCCTCCTCGCCGCCCGGCACGTCACCGTCATCGGCTCCGGCCAGTCGGGCGCCGAGGTCTTCCTCGACCTGCTGCGCAACCGGCCCGCCGGCCGCGAGGGCCTGCACTGGCTGGCCCGTACGGAGGCGTTCGCGCCCATGGAGTACTCCAAGCTCGGCCTGGAGCACTTCACACCGGACTACACCCGCTACTTCCGCGCCCTGCCGGAACCGGTGCGCGACACGCTGCTGCCCCGGCAGTGGCAGCTCCACAAGGCCATCGACGCCGGCACCATCGCCGCCATCCACGACGAGCTCTACCAGCGGACCCTGCACGGCGGCTGGCCCGATGCGGTGCTCACCCCCGGCGTGCTGGTGCGCACCGCGGGCCGGGTCGCGCTCGGCCAGGTCGAACTGCACCTGGAACACCTCCAACAGGGCACCCGCTCCCGGCTCACCACCGAGGCCGTCGTCCTGGCCACCGGCTACCGCCAGCGCCCGCTGGACCGGCTGCTCGCGGGCATCGCCCCCCAGATACGGCGGGACACCGCAGGCCGCCCGCTCGTCGACGAGCACCACCGCCTGGTCCTCGACCCGGAGATCGCCGCCACGAGCCGCCACATCTACGTGCAGAACGCCGAACGGCACACCCACGGTGTCGGCGCGCCCGACCTCGGCCTCGCCGCCTGGCGCAGCGCGGGCATCCTCAACGACATCACCGGCAAGGAGCCCTACCCGCTGCCCGAGCGCACCGCGTTCACCACCTTCGGCCTGGCCGGGAGGTGACACGGAACGGACGCTTCCGGACGGTGGCCGAGAACCGTCCGGAGCCGCCCGCCCGCCGTACCGCCCGCCCTACCGCCCGTCACGGCCGGGCCGGCGGGCGGCAGGTGGCCGTCAGGCCCGGGCGTCCTCGAAGACCGGAGCGCCGGCCCGGGTGAGCCCCCAGTCCACGGAGGCGAACTCCGCCGGGTCGAGGACGCCCTTCTCCCGCACCCAGGCGATGATGGTGTTCCGGATCTCCTCCGAGTCCGACCAGATCTGCTGCGCGTCCGGGACGTGCGGGAAGTTCCCGCCGCCCGCGGCCCGGTAGTTGTTGACCGCGAGCACGAACCGCGCCGTGTCGTCCAGCGGCTCGCCCCGGAACGCCAGGCCGGTGATCCGGGAACCGGCCGGCTGCGCGATGTCGATGTCGTACGTCAGGCCCGAGACGACGTCGTAGTTGTAGTCCGGGATGCTGTCCGCGTTGGTGAGCTTCGCCGGGTCGACCGGGGCGCCGGGCGCGGTTTCGACGTAGTACCTGGCGGAGTACTCCAGGTAGTCCCGCACCTGGGCGCCCGTCACGAGGCGCGCCTCAAGGGTGTTGTCGAAGGGATAGAGGCCGGCGGCGTCCCTGATGGTGATGTCGCCGGCCGCGATCCGCGCGGTGCGGGAGAAGCACGACGCCTGCGAGAGCACCGGCAGGTCCGCGTACTCGCCGCCGGCCAGCGCCGCCTCGACCGTCAGGGTCTGCACGTGGTTGATCAGGTCGATCAGCGGGACGTCCCGGTACGGGCCCTGCGCGGTGTCCATCGCGGTCTTGGAGGTGCCGACGACCTCGCCCACGTAGGCGACGACCTTCTTGTGCTCCTCGGCGAGCAGACCGGTGATCGCCGGGTCCTCCGCGGCGGTGTTGGAGTTGAGGACCCGCGCGCCGACCCGCTCGACCGTCCAGCGGCCGTGCGACCACGCCAGGTCGAAGTCGAACCGGGTCAGCCGCTGGCCCCACTTGAGCGGTTCCGACAGCACGACCTGCCGCCCGGTCCGCTCGTTGGTGACCAGCCGCTCGGGGATCTCGACATGGGCGTGGCCGACCAGGATCGCGTCGATGCCGGGCACCCGCTGGGCCACCAGCGCGGAGGCGTTCTCCACGTACGGCAACTGGTCACCGTACGAGGAGGTGCCGTCGGCGCCCGAGTGCGCGGAGACGATCACCACGTCGGCGCCCATCGAGCGCAGCTTGGGCACCCAGGCGGCGGCCTGCTCCTCCAACCCGGGGAAGGTCATCCGTCCGGACACGTTCGCCTTGTCCCAGATGGCGATGCCGGGGTTGGTGAGTCCCAGGATCGCGACCCGTACCTCCCGGCCGCTCGGGGTGCGCAGCCGTTTGATCACGTACGGGCTGAAGGCGGGGCGCTGGGTCCTCGCGTCCAGGGCGTTCGCCGCGAGCAGTGGGAAGTCGCACTGCTCCTCGAACTTCCGCAGCAGCGGAATGCCGTAGTTGAACTCGTGGTTGCCGAGCGCCGCGGCGTCGTAGCCCATCGCGTTCATCGCACGCGCCATCGGGTGCACCGGGCCGTGCTGCGCGGTGATCGGGTCGACCCGGGCGTAGTAGTAGGAGAGCTGGGTGCCCTGGATGGTGTCGCCGGCATCGATGAGGAGGGTGTTTCCCCGGCCCCGCTCCTCGCGGATGCCGGACACCAGCGTGGCGATCTTCGCCAGGCCGACGTCGTTGTGGTCGGCGTCGTCGAACTCCCCGTCGGTGAAGTAGTCCCAGTTGAAGACGTTGCCGTGCAGGTCGGTGGTGCCGAGGACGGTGAACGAGTAGCGCGTCGGGCCGTGGCCGCGGTCGTCTCGCCGCCCGGCGTCCCGCTCCGGCACCGCCGGGGCGGCGACGGCGGGCACGGCGGCGCCACCGGTCAGCGCCACGCCCGCGCCCGTCACGGCGGACCGGCCAAGGAACGTCCTTCTGTCGAGCGGCATCTGTTGTTCTCCTCGGCATGGGCGGCATGAGCATGCGTACGACGACGCGCGTAGATTCTGTCCCAGGCGCCCGTCCGACGGCACCCCTGGGGCGTTGCGATCCGGCCGCGCTCTCGTACGGCTGCGGCGAACGGACACGCAGCGCCGGCCGAGTCCGCCCCGAACCGGGGCCGGCCGAGCCCGCCCGGCTCGCGCGGAAGGCGCGGCCCCGGGCCGTGGGTGCCTGCGCCGCGCCGGCGGCTCAGTGATCGGCGGAGAGTTCGCCGCTGAGCTGTCCGTGCAGACGGGCGCTCGGATCGTTGAGACCGACGATCTCGACCTGTTTGCCGCGCTGGGCGTACTTGGTCTCGACGGCGTCCAGGGCGGCGACGGAGGAGGCGTCCCAGACATGGGTGCCGGTGAGGTCGATGACGACCTTGTCCGGGTCGTTCGCGTAGTCGAACTGGGTGACGAGGTCGTTGGCGGAGGCGAAGAACAGTTGACCGGTGACGGCGTAGACGACCTGCGTGCCGTCGGGGTCGGTGACGGAGGTGACGTGTGTGAGGTGGGCGACACGGCGGGCGAAGGCGGCCATGGCGGCCAGAGAGCCCACGACGACACCGATGGACAGGTTGTCGGTGGCGACGACGACGATGACGGTGATGACCATGACGGCCGTTTCGCCGACCGGCATGCGCCTGAGGGTGGCGGGCTTGACGGAGTGCCAGTCGAAGGTACCGACGGAGACCAGGACCATCACGGCGACCAGGGCCGCCATGGGGATGCGGGAGACGGCCGGTCCGAGCGCGATGCAGAGGATGAGCAGGAAGGTCCCGGCCAGGAAGGTGGAGAGGCGGGTGCGGGCCCCGCTCCTGACGTTGATCATGGTCTGGCCGATCATGCCGCAGCCGCCCATGCCGCCGAACACGCCCGTGACGATGTTGGCGACGCCCTGGCCGATCGCCTCCCGGGTCTTGTTCGAGTGGGTGTCGGTGAGGTCGTCGACCAGCTTTGCGGTCATCATCGACTCCATGATCCCCACCAGGGCCATGGCGAAGGCGTAGGGCGCGATCACGGTGAGCGTGTGGACGCTGAGGGGCACGTCCGGGATCCCGGGCACGGGCAGCGAGGAGGGCAGGGTGCCCCTGTCGCCGACCGTCGGCACGGCGATGCCGGCGGACAGGGTGATCGCGGTCAGGATCGCGATGGCCACCAGTGGCGCCGGGACGGCCTTGGTCAGCCTGGGGAACAGCACCATCAGGACCAGGCCACCGGCGACGAGCGGGTAGACCGGCCAGGGAACGTCGCGCAGGTTGGGGATCTGGGCGGTGAACAAGAGGATGCCCAGGGCGTTGACGAAGCCGACCATCACGCTGCGGGGCACGAACCGCATCAGCTTGGCCATGCCCGCAGCGCCGAGGATGACCTGGAAGACGCCGGCGAGGATGACGGTGGCGATCAGGTAGCCCAGTCCGTGATGGCGGGCGACGGGTGCGACGACCAGGGCGACGGCGCCGGTGGCGGCCGAGATCATCGCGGGCCGCCCGCCGACGAACGCGATCACGATGGCCATGGTGCACGCGGCGAACAACCCCACCTCGGGGGCGACGCCTGCGATGACGGAGAAGGAGATCGCCTCGGGAATCAGCGCGAGACCGACGACCAGGCCCGCCAGAGCCTCCGTGCGGAAGACCTTCGGTGACAGCCACGGGGGACGGCCGGGGCCGCGCAGCAGCAAGGCCGGGGTGAAGCGGCCGGTGAACGCAGAAGAAGGCAAGGGGTGGGTACCCGTCGTGTTTCGGGCGCACCCGGCGGAGCCGCGGGGCGCGGGTCGGTACGGAGAGGAGGGGCGCCGGGCCACGCGTCGGTCCGCTGCCGCCGGAGCGGAGGCCCTTGAGGACCGGGGCGGGCGAATGTCGGTCGCGCGCTGGTGTCAGGGCCGGCGGATCGCCGTGGAGAGGCGGCGGGGCCGGGCGTCACGTGACTCGTGCACGGTGGGCTCCCGCAAGGAGTCGGAACTTCGCCGGGGGCACCGTCGGCCCCGACACGGCAACGGCGAGGCAGCGACGGGCCGCCCTCGCCATCGGCAACTCTACCCTAACGTTAGAGTAGGGAGTGAGGGGGCGTACGGGACGCGCCCCGCCGGGGCGGCGGAAGGCCGGGGAGTGGGGAGCACGGACGTGGACGCCAAGCACATGCAGATCGGCGAGGTCGCCGCACGCACGGAGCTGTCCCTGCGGACCATCCGGCACTACGAGGAGACCGGCCTGGTCGTCCCGTCCGCACGCTCCCAGGGCGGCTTCCGTCTCTACACCGAATCCGACGTCGCCCGTCTCATGGTGATCCGCCGCATGAAGCCGCTGGGCTTCACCCTGGAGCAGATGCGCGACCTGCTGGAGGCCACGGACCGCCTCGACGCCGGCGCGGGTCTCGGCGCCGGCGAGCGCGACGCCCTGCTGGAGCGTGTGCGCGGCTACGAACGGGCCGCCGTCGAACAGGTGGAGAGGCTGCGCGTCCAACTGGCCCGCGCGGAGGAGTTCGCCGCCGCTCTGGGAGCCCGTCTGGACCGGAACGCTCCGGCCGACCCTTCCTGAACGGACTTCCTGCGAGGGTTCGCCGTCCGGCTCGGGGGCCGATCCGGATGTGGCGGTCTTCTTCCGTGCCGGCGGCCGTGTGCTCGATGTGGGCTGCTCGGCTGCCGGCCATGGGACCGTCGATGGACCGTCGATGGAAGGAGCGGCGAAGGGGATGAAACGGGCCCTGGGGAAGGTCAAGGGTTCCCACACATCGCACAAAGTTCGGTCAGGAATCCCATAAAGAATTAAGGGAAGGGCAAAACGCCAGGTCAGAGCAGCTTTGTGAGGACGGGGAGCAGGAACGCGTTCCTTTGCCGACATCTGGTGTTCGCCTCGCGCCCCTGGGATGTCAGGACCACCGGGGGGAGGTCTGGCCGGCCAGGCGCACCGGGCACGGCGATCCGTGCGCGAGGGCGGCCGGCAGCGAGCACGGCAGTACGTCAGGAAGGAGCGCCAGCGTGCGGCACACAGGGATGTCGAACATCGGCAGAGGACTCAGGCGCCGGGGCAGGCTGATGGCCCAGGCGGTGGCTCCGCCCCGGCGGAGCCCCGCGGCGCGTGCCGGCAAGGCGGCCGTGTCCGCCGTGTCCGCCGTGACCGTCGTGTCATCCGCTGACGGCGTCGACGGCGCCCCGTGCCGGGCCGCGGATTACGTCGCACCGTCCGCACCGCGCCTGGTCGAGTCCCCGGTCTTCGTCCTCTCCAGCGTGCGTTCCGGTTCCACCCTGCTGAGGGTCCTGCTGAACAGCCACACCCGGATACGCGCACCGCACGAGATGCACCTGCGCACCCTCCACGTCCACCTGGCCCGGGAGTTCACCGCGGCGGCCATGAAGGGGCTCGAACTCGACAAGGACGAGTTGGAGCACGTCCTGTGGGACCGCCTGCTCCATCTGGAGCTGAGTCGCAGCGGCAAGGACGTCATCGTCGACAAGACACCGCCGAACACGCTGATGTGGCCGCGTCTGCACCGATGTTGGCCCGGCGCCCGCTATGTCATCCTGCTGCGCCACCCGGCCGCCGTCGTCACCTCGCTCGCCCGCCGCCGCACCGACCCCGACCTCGGGCAGATCCACGCCGAGGTGCTGGACTACAGCGAGAAGCTGGAGGAGGCGCGGCACCACCTGCACGCCCGTGTGATCACCTATGAGGAGCTGACGGCCGAGCCCGAGAAGGTCACCCGCGGCCTGTGCGACCACCTCGGCGTCCCCTGGGAGAGCTCCATGCTCGACTACGGACGCCAGGACCACGGCAGCTTCCAGCCCCAGCTCGGTGACTGGAGCGGTGCCATCAGGTCCGGCCGCATCCAGCGGGCCCGCGGCGCCGACCCCGGCACGGATCTGCCCCCGCGGCTGGCGCAGATCGCGAGGGCCTGGGGCTACCCGGTGGGCTGAACCGGGGCCGGGCCACGCGCGGACCGGGGGCGGGGGAGCGGCGGCCACCGCGGATCGGCGGGCTCGTGAGCGGGCTCGGCGGATCGGAGGGGGCGGGATCGGTGCAATGGCGGGTCGGCGGGTCGGCGGATCGGTGGATCGCGAGTCCAGGGACCGGCGGACCGGCGGACCGGCGGACGGGCGGACGGGCGGATCGGCGGGACGGGCGCGCGCGGCGCCGCCCCGGTGCCACAGTGGTGGCCATGACCACGCATCCGCCTTCCGGCGACGCCCGCCCGCCCGTGCCCTACGGCACCCCGGACGCTCCCCGGGTCGCCGTCCGCGGGGAGGCCCATCTGGAGTGCGAACCGGAGCTCGCCCGGATCGGCATCACCGTCAGCGCCCGCGGCACCAGCAGGCAGGAGGCCCTCGACGACCTCACCCGCCGGAACTCGGCCGTGCTCGACCTGGTCAGGGCGTACGGGGACGCGGTGGAGAACCTGGAGACCGGTGCGTTCTCGATCAGTCCCGAACTCGCAAGGCACGGCCGCGGCGAACGGGTCCGCGCCTACCAGGGCAGGGTCCGCGTCGGCGCGGACCTGGTGGACTTCACCGCGCTCGGCGAACTCACCACCCGGCTCGCCGACCTGGAACTCACCCAGGTCGACGGCCCCTGGTGGGCGCTGCGTCCGAACTCGCCCGCCCATCGCGAAGCGCGCCGGCAGGCGGTGGTGGAGGCGGTGCAGCGCGCCCGCGAGTACGCGGAGGCCCTGGGCACCCGGCTCGCCGCACTCGTGGAGATCGCCGACACGGGCGCCGAGCAGCCGAGCGGACACGGCGCGGACGCGGGCACGAGCCGCGCCCTGCGCACCTCCGCCTTCGCCGGAGCCCCTGTCCCGCAGGCACCGCCGCTCGATCTCCAGCCCCAGCGCCAGTATGTCCACGCGCAGGTCAACGCCCGTTTCACGATGATCGCGCCCCGGCTGTGAGCCTCGTCGGGCCATGCGCGGGCGCGGATCAGAACGCCATTCCCGCTCATCGGAGCGGCCATACGCACAATTCAACAGTTGTCAATAACCCTTCATACAAAGGTTGTTGGGTAGTCATGTGCGGCCAATTCTCTACCGGCCGGTAAGCCCTACGCTCGAACCATGCGCCGAGCAAAGATCGTTTGTACCCTGGGACCCGCCACTGACTCGTACGACCAGATCAAGGCACTCGTCGAGGCCGGAATGGACGTAGCGCGCCTCAACCTCAGCCACGGCACCTATGCCGAGCACGAGGAGCGCTACCACCGGGTGCGCAAGGCGTCCGAGGAGACCGGCCGGAGTGTCGGGATCCTCGCCGACCTTCAGGGTCCGAAGATCCGACTCGGTCGTTTCACCGAGGGTCCCGTACTTCTTGAACGCGGCGACACCTTCACCATCACGGTGGAGAAGGACACCGAGGGTGATCGGCAGTGCTGCGGCACCACCTACCAGGGGCTGGCGGCTGACGTCAGCGCGGGTGAGCTGATCCTCGTCGACGACGGCAAGGTCACTCTGGAGGTGACCGGGGTGGACGGCCCGCGCGTTCACACCCTGGTGGTCGAGGGCGGCATGGTCTCCGACCACAAGGGCCTGAACCTCCCGGGCGTCGCGGTCTCCGTCCCCGCGCTCTCCGAGAAGGACCGGGAAGACCTGCGCTGGGCGCTGCGCACCGGCGCCGACGTGGTGGCCCTCTCCTTCGTGCGCACCGGACGCGACATCGACGACGTGCACCGCATCATGGACGAGGAGGGCCGCCGCGTCCCCGTCATCGCCAAGGTGGAGAAGCCGCAGGCCGTCGAGAACATACAGGACATCGTGGCCGCGTTCGACGGCATCATGGTGGCCCGGGGCGACCTCGGTGTGGAGATGCCGCTGGAGCAGGTGCCCATCGTCCAGAAGCGCGCCGTGATGCTGGCGAAGCGCAACGCCAAGCCGGTGATCGTGGCCACCCAGATGCTGGACTCGATGATCGACAACTCCCGGCCGACCCGCGCCGAGGCATCCGACGTCGCCAACGCCGTCATCGACGGCACCGACGCCGTGATGCTCTCCGGCGAGACCAGCGTCGGGAAGTACCCGGTGGAGACCGTCAGGACGATGGCGAGGATCGTCGAGGCGGCCGAGGAGGACATCCTCGCCAAGGGCCTGCCGCCGATCACCGAGCGCAGCAAGCCGCGCACCCAGGGCGGCGCCGTCGCGCGTGCTGCCGCCGACATCGGCGACTTCCTCGGCGCGAAGTTCCTGGTCGCCTTCACGCAGTCCGGCGACACCGTGCGGCGCCTGTCCCGCTACCGCTCGCCGATCCCGCTGCTCGCCTTCACCCCGGAACCGGCGACCCGCGCCCAGTTGAACCTCACCTGGGGGGTGGAGACCTTCCTCGGACCGCACGTGGAGTCCACCGACGCGATGGTCGAGCAGGTCGACGACGAGCTTCTCAGGATCGGGCGGTGCGCCAAGGGCGACATCGTGATCATCACGGCCGGCTCGCCGCCCGGCATGTCCGGTACCACGAACCTGCTCCGGGTCCACCGGATCGGGGAGGACGACGCGCCGCGGTAGGCGGTGCCTGTGGGGTGCGTCACGATCCGGCTCCGGCTGCCCGGGGCCGGATCTCGCCGTGGAATTTCCGGGTTCGAATCCCCGGCCGGGAATCCGGAGGAAAGTGCCCCAGGTGGGATTCGAACCCACACTGTCCGCTGTTTGAGAGCGGCCTCTCTGACCAGTTGGAGTACTGGGGCCTCGGAAAAGGAAGGGAATGCCCAACCCCTCGCGGCACCACCTTATCGTAGCTGGGTAGGCTCGTACGAGCAGGAACCTGCCCCGCACCGAGGAGTCCCAGTGACCGCCCCCGAGTCCCCCCAGCCCGCCGCCGATGACGAGAAGGCGCACGTTCCCCCGGCGACGACCCGTGTCGTCATCGCCGAGGACGAGGCGCTGATCCGTCTCGACCTGAAAGAGATGCTGGAGGAGGAGGGCTACTCCGTCGTCGGCGAGGCAGGAGACGGGGAGCACGCCGTGGAGCTGGCCCGCGAGCACCGCCCCGACCTGGTGATCCTCGATGTGAAGATGCCGAAGCTGGACGGCATCTCGGCGGCCGAGCGGATCGCCGAGGAGTCGATCGCCCCGGTGCTGATGCTGACCGCGTTCTCCCAGCGCGACCTGGTCGAGCGGGCGCGCGACGCGGGCGCCATGGCGTATCTGGTGAAGCCGTTCAGCAAGAGCGATGTGGTGCCCGCCATCGAGATGGCGGTGTCCCGGTTCACCGAGCTGCGCACCCTGGAGAAAGAGGTCGCCGATCTCACCCAGCGCCTGGAGACCAGGAAGCTCGTGGACCGTGCGAAGTCGGTTCTCCAGACGGATTACGGACTGACCGAGCCGGCGGCCTTCCGGTGGATTCAGAAGACGTCGATGGACCGCCGTATGTCCATGCAGCAGGTGGCGGAGGCGGTCATCGAGGACGCCGAGGAGAAGAAGGCGGCCAAGGGAAAGTAGCGGCGCGCACGGAAGCGGCCCGACCCTCCTGCTGCGGAGGGGTCGGGCCGCTTCGTGTGTGTGCGCTGTGACGCGTGCGCCGTGACGCCTGCGCCGTGACGCCTGCGCCGGCGGCCGGCACCGGGCCTGGCGCGCCGGGAGCGGCCCGCCCGGATGGCCGGGCGGGCCGCTCCCGACGGGCGGGCTGCCGTCGTCAGTCCTCGCCGAGGTACGCCTTGCGGACGGACTCGTCGTGCAGGAGGTCCTGGCCGGTACCCGAGATGGCGATGGTGCCGATCTCCATGACGTGGCCGTGGTCGGCCAGCGACAGCGCGGCCTGGGCGTTCTGCTCGATCAGCAGGATGGTGATGCCCTCGGAGCTGAGCTCCCGGATGGTCGCCATGATCTTCTGCATCATGATCGGGGAGAGGCCCATGGACGGCTCGTCCAGCATGAGCAGCTTGGGCCGCGACATGAGCGCACGGCCCATGGCGAGCATCTGCTGCTCGCCCCCGGAGAGCGTGCCGGCGGCCTGCTTGCGGCGCTCCCCGAGGATCGGGAAGAGATCGTAGGCGCGTTGCACGTCGTCGGCGATGCCGGACTTGTCCCTGCGCAGGAAGGCGCCGAGGAGGAGGTTCTCCTCGATGGTCATGCGCGGGAAGATGTGCCGGCCCTCGGGGGAGTGGGCGAGCCCGCGGGCGACGATCTCGTCGGGGCGGAGCCTCCTGATCGGCTCCCCGTTGAAGACGATGCTGCCGGAGCGCGGCTTGAGCAGCCCGGACAGTGTGCGCAGGGTGGTCGTCTTGCCGGCGCCGTTGGTGCCGATGAGGGTGACGACCTCGCCTGCGGCCACGCTGAAGGAGATGCCCTTGACGGCCTCGATCTTGCCGTAGGCGACGCGGAGGTCCCTGACGTCGAGGAGTGCGGGTGCGGTCACTTGGCGTCCTCCTGGGTGTCCGCAGCGCCGGCCGCCGCCTCGGCGGCCTGGACCTCGGCGAGCGCCTCGTCCTCGGGGGAGTCCTCCATGGGGCTGCCGATGTAGGCGGCGATGACGCGCTCGTCGGCCTGGACGACGTCGGGGGTGCCCTCGACGAGCTTCTGGCCCTGGACGAGCACGGCGACGCGGTCGCAGAGGTTGAAGATGAACCGCATGTCGTGCTCGATGACGAGGACGGCGATGCCCTTGTCGCGGATGGCGAAGACGAGTTCCTCGGTGGCCCTGGTCTCCTGGGGGTTCATGCCCGCGGTCGGCTCGTCGAGCAGCAGCAGGCCGGGTTCGCTGGCCAGCGCGCGGGCGATCTCCAGCTTGCGCTGCTCGCCGTAGGGGAGGTTGCGCGCGAGGTGGTCGGCCTTCTCGGCGAGGCCGGTGAACTCCAGGAGCTCCATGGCGCGGGCGCGGGAGGCCTCCTCGGCCCGCCGGAATCCGGGACCGCGCAGCAGCGCGGACCACAGCCCCTCCTTGGTGCGGGTGTGACGCCCGACGAGGACGTTCTCCAGCACGGTCATGTTGGCGAAGAGCCGGATGTTCTGGAAGGTCCGCGCGATGCCCGCCTGGGTGACCAGGTGGGGTTTGGGCGGGAGGGTGGTGCCCTTGTAGGCGACGCGTCCCTCGGTGGGGACGTAGAGGCCCGTGAGGCAGTTGAAGAAAGTGGTCTTGCCGGCGCCGTTGGGACCGATGAGGCCCACGATCTCGCCGCTGCGCACGGTGAGGGAGACGTCGCGGACGGCCGTGAGGCCGCCGAAGCGCATGGTGACGCCGTCGGCCTTGAGGACCGTGGCGGTGGCGGTGGTGTCCGCGGTGGTTTCCGTGGTGGTGGTCATGGTGGTTCAGCCCCCCGCCTTGGCGACGCCGGTGGCCGGTTCGAGAGTGGTCTGGTCCGGGACGTCCATCTGTCCCGTCGCACGGAACTCCAGCTTCTTGCGGCTGTCGGAGATGATCCCCTCGGGCCTGAAGCGCATGAGGAGGATGAGGGCGACGCCGAAGGCGAGCAGCTCGTACTCCTTGAGGAAGCCGAGCTTCTCCGGGATGAGGTACAGCAGGCTGGCGCCGAGCAGGGGACCGCCGACCGTGCCCATGCCGCCGAGCACGACGGCGGCGAGCAGGAAGGCGGAGTTGGGCGGTGCGGCACCGGCGAACTGGTAGGGGTTCGGGACGACGCCGTAGGTCTCGTGCGCGTAGACGGTGCCGGCCAGGCCGGCCAGGGTGGCGCCCAGGGCGAAGGCGACGAGCTTGACGCGGAAGCCGTTGATGCCCATGGCGGTGGCGGCGGTCTCGTCCTCGCGGATGGCCACCCAGGACCGCCCGATGCGGGAGTCGGCCGCCCGCGTGAAGACGAGCACCACGATCGCGGTGAAGAGGAGCATCAGGAAGAAGTAGTTGGCGAACCGGCCGATGGTGAACGGGCCGATCTCGTGGGCCTGGGCGAAGTCGAACCCGAACAGCTTGAGGTCGGGCACGTTGGTGATGCCGTCCGGGCCGTTGGTGATGTCGGGTCCCGAGCTGCCGTCCATGTTGTTGACGGCGATGCGGAAGATCTCCCCGAAGCCGAGCGTGACGATGGCCAGGTAGTCGCCGCGCAGCCGCAGGGTCGGTGCGCCGATGAGCACACCGAAGACCAGGCTGGCGCCCATGCCGATGAGGGCGGCGCCCCAGAAGGGCACGTGCACACCGGAGAAGCGGGAGAACTCGGAGCCGGAGACGAGCGCCGCGGCGTACGCCCCCACGCCGAGGAAGGCGACGTAGCCGAGGTCGAGCAGGCCGGTCAGGCCGACGACGATGTTCAGACCGAGGGCGACGGTGGCGAAGATGAGGATGTTGACGCCGAGGTTCGCGTTGTGGTCGTCGGACTGGGTGAAGGGGAAGATCACCGCGGCGACGAAGGCCATGGTGGTGGCGAAGCCCCGGTGGCCGGCGCTGAGCCGGGAGTACCGCGCCAGCAGGCCGGAGGTGTTCAGGGTCCAGGCGCCGATGGCCACGAGGAGGACGAAGCCGATGAAGGTCTCGCTCTCGGCGGGATCGATGCCGATGCCGTAGGTGAAGACCACGAGCCCGAGCGCGACGGCGGCGGTGAGGATGAGCCGCTGGATCCACGCGCCGGGAAGCTCGGCGTCGGGGACGTGGGCGGGCTTGGCGACGTAGGCGGCGAGGCCGGTCGCCTCGTTGTCGGCCGGCTGGGGCAGGCCGAGCGCGCCGACGACACCGATGAGGCCGCCGGCCATGGCGATGAAGCCGCCGGGCTCCAGGTTGACGAGGCCGCCGAGTTCGACGGTGATGGCGATGCCCGTATACCAGGTGACGGCGAACACGGTGAGGGCGGCGAGGAAGAGCGCGTTCGGGCTCTTGCCGGGGTTGGTCCAGCGCAGGCCCGGCACACCGTGCTCACCGAGGCCGTAGGCGAGGGCGAGCACACCGGCGACGATCGCGAGGGTCTGGAGTCCCGCCGGATAGCCGTAGACGGTCAGGTCGCCGGCGAATTCGGAGGTCCACGTCCAGGGCAGGAAGGCACTGACGACGGTGATCAGGCCGCCGGCGGGGACGAGGGCCTTGGCGAGGCCGGTGGGCAGCGGCAGCAGACCGCGCGCCGGGGTGGCGGCCACGGCCGGCTCGGTGGGTTCGATGATGGTGGTCATGGTGGATCACGCCCTGTCCGCGACGCGTTCGCCGAGGAGGCCCTGAGGTCTGAACAGCAGGACCAGGATGAGGAGGACGAAGGCCCAGACGGCCGCCCATGCCTGGCCGCCGAGCTGCTGCATCCCGGGGATGTCGGAGATGTAGGCGGTGGCGACGGCCTCGGCGAGACCGAGGACGACTCCGCCGAGCATGGCGCCGTAGATGTTGCCGATGCCGCCGAGGACGGCCGCGGTGAAGGCCTTCAGACCGGCCTGGAAGCCCATGTCGTACGAGACGCTGCCGATCTTGAACCCGTAGGCGACACCGGCGATGGCGGCGAAGAACCCGCCGATCGCGAAGGCGATCACGATGATCTTGTTGGTGTTGATACCCATGAGCTGGGCGGTGTCCGGGTCCTGGGCGGTGGCCTGCATGGCACGGCCGGTGCGCGAGGTCTTGGTGAAGAACGCGAGGGCGGCCATGCACAGGGGCGCGGCGACCAGCAGGAAGATGTCACCGGCCTGGATGCGGATGCCGGCCAGGTGGTAGGGCCCGAAGGGCAGTCCGGGGAAGGAGATCGCGGACTTGGCGTTCGGGTAGAGGTTGAAGACGAGCTGCTGGAGGGCGAGGGAGAGCCCGATCGCCGTGATGAGGGGGGCGAGACGGGGTGCGCCGCGCAGCGGTCGGTAGGCGAAGCGCTCGGCTCCGATCGCCACCAGGACGGCGACGAGGCCGCCTCCGACGATCATGAGGGGGACGGCGACCCACATGGAGACCCCGTCGGGCAGGACGTAGACGTAGACCGTGAGCGCGCCGAAGCCGCCGGTCATGAATATCTCGCCGTGGGCGAAGTTGATGAGCTGGACGATGCCGTACACCATCGTGTAGCCGATGGCGATCAGCCCGTACATCGAGCCGAGGAACAGCCCGTTGGCCAGCTGCTGCGGCAGAGCATGCACCGCGTGGCCTCCGTGTCGTGGTGGTGGGTGACTGGTGTGGTGCGGGAAGCCGGGGACGGTGTCCCCCGGTCACTGAAGAGCGCCACGCCCGGCACCGCGGTGGTGGTGCCGGGCTGGGCGGGTGTGTCTACCGCGCGGTGCGCGCAGGGGTCACGCGGCGTCGAAGGTGCCGCTCTTCACGGCGGTCCACTTGCCGTTCTTGACCTGGTAGACGGTGAGCTGCTTGTTGACCGTGTCGCCGTAGTCGTCGAAGGCGACGGGGCCCGCGATGCCCTGGAAGTTGGTCTTCTGGACGGCGGCGACCACGTCCTTGCGGTTCTTGTCCAGGTCGCCCGGGAGCTTGCCGTCGTTGGCGGAGACGACCTCGCCGACCGCCTTGATGAGGGCGTTGGCGGCGTCGAACGAGTAACCGCCGTAGGTGCCGTAGTCGCCGGGGTACTTCTTGTCCTTGTAGGTCTTGATGAAGTCCTTCGCGGCGTCGACGGTGTCGAGCGGGACGCCGACGGAGGTGGCGAGGTCGCCCTCGGACGCCTTGCCGGCGGTCTTGATGTAGGTGTCGGAGAACATGCCGTCGCCGCCGAAGAGCGGGATCTTGGCGCCGGCGTCCTTGAGCTGCTTGGTGATGACCTGCGACTCGTCGTACTGGCCGCCGTAGTAGACCAGGTCGGCGCCCGAGTTCTTGATCTTGGTGACCAGGCTGGAGAAGTCGCGGTCACCGGTGTTGACGTGGTCCTCGCCGATGACCTTGCCGCCGAACTTCAAGGCGTTCGACTTGAAGAGTCTGGCGAGGCCGGCACCGTAGGTCTGCTTGTCGTCGACGACGAAGAGCTTCTTCTTGCCGAGCGTCTTCACCGCGTACTGGGCCGCGAAGCCGCCCTGGAGGGCGTCGGTGGTGGCGGTGCGGAAGTACGTCTTGAAGGGCCGCTTCTTGGCCGTCTGCCAGTTCTTGCCCTGGGTGAGCTCCGGTGCAGTGTTGGCAGGCGAGATCTCGGCCAGGTTCGCGGCCGCGAAGGTCTGCTGCATCGAGGTGGCCACACCCGAGTTCAGGGGGCCGATGACGCCGAGGGCCTGCTTGTCCGCGACGAGTTGGGAGGCGTTCTGCTGGCCGGTGGCGGGCAGCGCCTTGTCGTCGAGGGCGACCACCTTGAAGGTCACGCCGGGGACGGTCTTCTTCGCGTTGGCCTCGTCGACGGCGATCTGCGTGCCGTACTGGATGCCCAGCCCGGTGGCGGAGTTCTGGCCGGTCAGCGGCGCGTCGACGCCGATGACCACCGTGGTGGTGCCGCTGTCGCCGCCGGCGCTGTCCTTCTTGTCGCGTGAGCCGCAGGCGGTGAGCGTGAGGGCTCCCGCCGAGAGTACGGCGGTGATGGCTATGAGTGAGCGTTGGCGCACGATCAGTCCTTTCCCCTGGCACGGCGCTCCCTTGTGGGGCAGCCGGGTCGAGCGCGAGAACCGAACTGACAAGGAATCCGGTGGCGCGGTGACTGGGCGTGACTCTAAACGCGGGTTTTGGGCAATGGAGTGTTCTGGCCAAGGCTGTGACGTTCTTGTTATGACCTGGCCCAATTGCTGCGTTAAAAGGGGCGGCTGAGCGGGGATGCTTCGCCGGGTGCTGTCCACCAGTTGAGAACCTGCAGCACTGTCGGGGGGTTTGGTCATGACGCGGCCGGTGGCGGGCGTGCCGCGGCGAGCGCCACGGAAAAGCCCGAGCGGTATGCCCAACCCACGAGAATGTCAGCCGCTGCTTTGCATGCGTATTACAGCGTGTTGCTTGCGGGAAAAGGAAGGGCGGCATTCCACGATGCTTTTGCGCATTCACGGTTGAGCACCGTGGGGATGCCCGTGCGCGTGGTACCCGATTTCACGGGTGCGCGGGAGGGGCGGCACCCAGGTGACGGAGAGTACCGCGGAGGGCCGGACGATCAGCGGAACCCCACCGGTGGTACGGGCACATGACCCGGTGGCCGGTTTGTGCGGGCGACCGCGTAGCGCAGCTTACGCGTTCCTGGGGTGTGCCAGCGACCCCGGTGTGCCTGCGCTGCTCCGCGAGCGTCCAGCGCCCCCGCGGCCCCGCAACCTCCGCCTGACTTGCGGTCCGCCGGCCCGCCGACTTCCCGGTGCCCACTCCCCGGACGGCGTTCGCGGCCGCCGTCCCGCCGTCCCGCGCCGGTTTAGCCCGTGCTGCCGTCGGCGCTGCTGCCGTTGGCGGTCGAATCGCGCAGCATGCAGGTGAGGCGGGCGGTGCACACCCGCCGGCCCTGCTCGTCGCTGATCACGATCTCGTACGTCGCCGTGGAGCGCCCCCGGTGCACGGGTGTCGCGACCCCCGTCACCAGACCGGAGCGTGCGCCCTTGTGGTGGGTGCAGTTGAGGTCGACGCCCACCGCGAAGCGGTGCGGACCGCCGTGCAGCATCGAGCCCACCGAGCCGAGCGTCTCGGCGAGCACCGCGGAGGCTCCGCCGTGCAGCAGGCCGTAGGGCTGGGTGTTGCCCTCGACCGGCATGGTGCCCACCACGCGCTCCGCCGACGCCTGGGTGATCTCGATGCCCATCCGCTCGCCGAGGGCCCCGGCCGAGAACAGCGCGGGCAGGTCAAGCCCGAGCGCGGTGTACTCGTCCACCACTTCCTGCGGGAACTTCACGGTGTGCCGCGCTCCGTGCTGCTCACCCATGGGCCAGGCTCCGTTCTCCGAGTGCGTGTGCTGCGCCCATCTCATACGCCCGGGCACGACCTGAGCAAGTGCTCAGCCCAGAGCGGACCGTTCGAGGCGCACCACGACGGACTTGCTCGCGGGGGTGTTGCTGGTGTCGGCGGTCGCGTCCAGCGGGACCAGCACATTCGTCTCCGGGTAGTACGCGGCGGCGCACCCGCGCGCGGTGGGGTAGTGCACCACCCTGAACCCCGGTGCCCGCCGCTCCACGCCGTCCTCCCACTCGCTGACCAGGTCCGTGTACGAACCGTCCGACAGGCCCAGCGCCGCCGCGTCCGCGGGGTTGACCAGCACGACCCTGCGGCCGTTCCTGATACCGCGGTAGCGGTCGTCGAGGCCGTAGATCGTGGTGTTGTACTGGTCGTGCGAGCGCAGCGTCTGCAGCAGCAGCCGGCCCTCGGGCAGGTGCGGGTGCTCGACGGGTGCCGCGGTGAAGTTGGCCCTGCCCGTGGCGGTGGGGAAGCGGCGCTCGTCGCGCGGCGCGTGCGGCAGGGCGAAGCCCCCGGGTACCGCCACGCGCGCGTTGAAGTCCTCGAAGCCGGGGATCACGCGCCCGATGCGGTCCCGGATCGTCGCGTAGTCCTTCTCGAACTCCTCCCAGGGCGTGCGCGACTCGTGGCCCAGTACCCGGCGCGCCAGCCGGCACACGATCGCCGGCTCGGAGAGCAGGTGCGCGCTCGCCGGGTCCAGCCGGCCGCGCGAGGCGTGCACCATGCCCATGGAGTCCTCCACCGTCACGAACTGCTCGCCGCTGCCCTGCAGGTCCCGCTCGGTGCGGCCCAGGGTGGGCAGGATCAGCGCCCGTGCGCCGGTCACCGCGTGGGAGCGGTTCAGCTTGGTGGAGACGTGCACCGTCAGCCGGGCGCGGCGCATCGCCGCCTCGGTGACCTCGGTGTCGGGCGAGGCGGAGACGAAGTTGCCGCCCATCGCGAAGAACACCTTCGCCGCACCGTCCCGCAGCGCCCTGATGGCCCGCACCACGTCGTAGCCGTGCTCCCGGGGCGGAGCGAACCCGAACTCCCGCTCGAGGGCGTCCAGCAGATCGGCGCCGGGCCGCTCGAAGATTCCCATCGTGCGGTCGCCCTGCACGTTGGAGTGGCCGCGCACCGGGCACACGCCCGCGCCCGGGCGGCCGACGTTGCCGCGCAGCAGGAGGAAGTTCACCACCTCGCGGATGGTCGGCACCGCGTGCTTGTGCTGGGTGAGGCCCATCGCCCAGCAGACCACGGTCCGCCGGGACTCCAGCACCATCCGCAGGGCCCGCTCGATCGCGGAGCGCTCCAGGCCCGTCGCCGCCAGCGTCTCGTCCCAGTCGGCGGTCCGCGCCGCCGCCGCGAACTCCTCGTACCCGTGCGTGTACGTCCCGACGAACTCCTCGTCGACCGCGCCGTCCGTCTCGATGATCAGCTTGTTCAGCAGGCGGAACAGCGCCTGGTCGCCGCCGAGGCGGATCTGAAGGAAGAGGTCGGTGAGCGCGGCCCCCCTGGTCAGGCCCTTCGGGGTCTGCGGGTTCTTGAAGCGCTCCAGCCCCGCTTCCGGCAGCGGGTTGACGGTGATGATCCGGGCGCCGCCGGCCTTGGCCTTCTCCAGCGCGGAGAGCATCCGGGGGTGGTTGGTGCCTGGGTTCTGCCCGGCGACGATGATCAGGTCGGCCTGGTGCAGGTCGTCGAGCAGCACGCTCCCCTTGCCGACGCCCAGCGTCTCGGTCAGCGCGGAGCCCGAGGACTCGTGGCACATGTTGGAGCAGTCCGGCAGGTTGTTCGTGCCGAACTCCCGGACGAAGAGCTGGTAGAGGAAGGCGGCCTCGTTGCTGGTGCGCCCCGAGGTGTAGAAGACCGCCTCGTCGGGGGAGTCGAGCGCCGTCAGCTCCTCGGCGACGATGTCGAACGCCTGCTCCCAGGACACCGGCTCGTACCGGTCCGCACCCTCGGCCAGGTACATCGGGTGGGTGAGGCGGCCCTGCTGCCCCAGCCAGTAGCCGCTGCGGGTGGCCAGGTCCGCGACCGGGTGCGCGGCGAAGAAGTCGGGCGTCACACGGCGCAGCGTGGCCTCCTCCGCGACCGCCTTCGCGCCGTTCTCGCAGAACTCGGCAGTGTGCCGCCGGCCCGGCTCGGGCCAGGCGCACCCCGGGCAGTCGAAGCCGTCCTTCTGGTTGACCCGCAGCAGGGTGAGCGCGGCGCGGCGCACGCCCATCTGCTGCTGCGCCATGCGCAGCGAGTGCCCGATGGCGGGCAGGCCCGCGGCCGCGTGCCGCGGCTCGGCGACCTCGGGTGCGTCCTGAACCGGATCGCCCTGGGGCGGCTTACTGGCCATCTCGGCTCCCTTTCGAGCGTATGCGGCGCACCCCGGGTGTCCTGCCGGGGGCTGCCGGTGCCGCGATCTCCTCGCCGGCGCCTTCGATCGTGCCACGGGGCACCGACGTGCCGGTGCCCCGGACCCCGCCTCCCGCCGCCGGGGCGGACCCGGGAGGGGACGCGCCCCGTCCGCCGCGTCGGGCGCACCGGGGGCCGGCGAAGCCGGGGCCCGCACTGTCAGTGCTCCGTGGCAGGATCGGACCCGTGGCAGAGAAAGCATCGAAGAAGAGCAAGAAGCCGACCGGCAGCCCGTCCGGCACGCCGACCGGGCAGGCCCGCCCCCGCCTCATGCTCATGGACGGGCACTCGCTGGCCTACCGCGCGTTCTTCGCGCTGCCCGCGGAGAACTTCACCACCGTGACGGGCCAGCCTACGAACGCGATCTACGGCTTCGCCTCGATGCTGGCGAACACCCTGCGTGATGAGGCGCCCACTCATTTCGCGGTGGCGTTCGACGTCTCCCGCAAGACCTGGCGCTCCCAGGAGTTCGCCGAGTACAAGGCGAACCGCGCGACCACGCCGGACGAGTTCAAGGGCCAGGTCGAGCTGATCGGCGAGCTGCTGGACGCGATGCGTGCCGAGCGCTTCGCGATCGAGGGCTTCGAGGCCGACGACGTCATCGCCACGCTCGCCACCCAGGCCGAGGCGGCCGGTTTCGAGGTGCTGATCGTCACCGGTGACCGGGACTCCTTCCAGTTGATCACCGAGAACACCACGGTCCTGTACCCCACCAAGGGCGTCTCCGAGCTCACCCGCTACACCCCTGACAAGCTCGCCGAGAAGTACGGGCTCACGCCCTCGCAGTACCCCGACTTCGCCGCCCTGCGCGGCGACCCGTCGGACAACCTCCCCGGCATCCCGGGCGTCGGTGAGAAGACGGCCGCCAAGTGGATCAACCAGTTCGGCTCCTTCGCCGAGCTGGTGGAGCGTGTCGAGGAGGTCAAGGGCAAGGTCGGGCAGAACCTCCGCGACCACCTGGAGTCCGTCAAGCTCAACCGCCGCCTCACCGAGCTGAGCCGCACGGTCGAGCTCCCCAAGGGCGTCGCGGACCTGGAGCGCGCCGCCTACGACCGCACGGCCGTGGCGATGGTGCTGGACACCCTGGAGATCCGCAATCCCTCGCTGCGCGAGCGGCTGCTCGCCGTCGACCCCGGCTCAAAGGAGGCCGAGTCCGCCCCGCCCGCCGAGGGCATCGAGCTGGACGGCTCGGTGCTCGGCAGCGGTGAGCTGGCCCCCTGGCTCGCCGAGCACGGCAACGCGGTCCTCGGCGTGGCCACGGTGGACACCTGGCAGCTCGGCTCGGGCGCGGTGGCCGAGGTCGCGCTGGCCGCCGCGGCAGGCGCCGCCGCCTGGTTCGACCCGTCCCAGCTCGACGAGTCCGACGAGAACGCCTTCGCGCACTGGCTCGCCGATCCCGGCAAGCCCAAGGTGCTGCACGACGCCAAGGGGGCCCTGCGGGTCTTCGCGGAGCACGGCTGGCGGATCGAGGGCGTCAGCATGGACACCGCCCTCGCCGCCTACCTCGTCAAGCCGGGCCGCCGCAGCTTCGCCCTCGACGCGCTCTCCCTGGAGTACCTCGGCCGCGAACTGGTCCCCGCCGCAGAGGCGGACGGCCAGCTCGCCTTCGGTACGGACGACCACGCCGAGGCCGAGGCCCTGATGGTGCAGGCGCGCACGATCCTGGACCTGGGCACCGCCTTCGGCGACCGGCTCAAGGAGGTCGGCGCCACCGGTCTGCTCACCGACATCGAGCTGCCGACCTCGGCCCTGCTGGCCCGCATGGAGCGGCACGGCATCGCCGCGGACCGCCCCCACCTGGAGGCCATGGAGCAGACGTTCGCGGCGGCCGTGCAGCAGGCCGTGAAGGAGGCGCACGCGTCCGTGGGCCACGAGTTCAACCTCGGCTCGCCCAAGCAGCTCCAGGAGGTGCTCTTCGGCGAGCTGGCCCTGCCGAAGACGAAGAAGACCAAGACCGGTTACACCACCGACGCGGACGCACTCGCCTGGCTGGCCGCCCAGACCGACCACGAGCTGCCGGTCATCATGCTGCGCCACCGCGAGCAGGCCCGGCTGCGGGTCACCGTCGAGGGCCTGCTCAAGTGCATCGCGGCGGACGGCCGCATCCACACCACCTTCAGCCAGACCGTCGCCGCGACCGGCCGCCTGTCGTCCACCGACCCCAACCTCCAGAACGTCCCGGTCCGGCTGGACGAGGGCCGCGCCATCCGCCGCGGCTTCGTCGTGGGCGAGGGCTTCGAGTCGCTGATGACCGCCGACTACAGCCAGATCGAGCTGCGCGTCATGGCCCACCTCTCCGAGGACGAGGGCCTCATCGAGGCGTTCACCTCCGGCGAGGACCTGCACTCCACCGTCGCCTCCCAGGTGTTCGGAGTCTCCACCTCCGCGGTCGACGCGGAGATGCGCCGCAAGATCAAGGCGATGTCGTACGGCCTGGCCTACGGCCTGTCCGCCTTCGGCCTCTCCCAGCAACTGAACGTCGAGGCGGCCGAGGCACGCGTCCTGATGGACACCTACTTCGAGCGCTTCGGCGGAGTGCGCGACTACCTGCGCCGTGCCGTCGACGAGGCCCGCGCCACCGGCTACACCGAAACGATGCTCGGCCGCCGCCGCTACCTCCCCGACCTCAACAGCGACAACCGCCAGCGCCGAGAGATGGCCGAGCGGATGGCGCTCAACGCCCCCATCCAGGGCACGGCCGCCGATATCGTCAAGATCGCGATGCTGAAGGTGGACAGCGCCCTGACCGAGGCCGGCCTCCGGTCCCGGATGCTCCTCCAGGTCCACGACGAAGTCGTCCTGGAGATCGCTCCGGGCGAGCGTGCGGCGGTCGAGGAGCTCGTCCGCCGCGAGATGTCCTCCGCGGTCGCCCTCCGCGCCCCCCTGGACGTCTCGGTCGGCGCCGGCCCGAACTGGGAGTCAGCGGCCCACTGACCGCCCCGAAGGGGGCGGGGGGTGCGATGAGCCATGGCGAGCCGGTGGGGCCGCCATGGTCCCGCAAGGGCCCTCTCGGCCGTATCCGGCCAACCGGCCGAGGGCGAACCGCGCGCGGAGTTCCGCGCACTGCCCTGCCCGAGGCACAGCCCCGCTCCGAAGTGGGCGCGGGAAGCGGCGCGATGAGCCACGGCGAGAGGGCGGGGCAAGGCCCAGGCCGACGGGCGGGGCGGGCGCGCACAGCCCCGCCCCCACCCCCCGACCCTTTCCTGCCGATGACACGCATGTAGTCAACTGGTGAAATTCGGGCACGAACGGCTGCCCGCGCACAGGAAGTTGCCGTAGGGTCGCCAGGACCGACCGTGCGGGGGAGCGCACGGCGGGACGACACCGACGGAGGGGTTTACGGGATGGCGGCGCAGTTCGGCAGGAGGCTTCGCAGAGGAGCGGCCACCACGGCGGTGGCGGCAGCCGCGGTCGCGGCGCTTTCCGCCTCACAGGCCCCCGGTGTGACCGAGGACGCCCACCGCGGCCAGACGTCCGAGGCCACCACGCCTCCTGGCGACTCGTCGGCGACCGGCGACTCCCCGTACTACACGGACCTGCCCCCGCTCAACAGCCCCACCCCGCCACCCTCCGCCGACCACCCGCCGGCCGCCCACGGCGACACCGAGGCCGGCATACCGGCCACGGTGCTTGACGCCTACAAGAAGGCCGCCGACGCGCTCGCCACCTCGCAGCCGGGGTGCAACCTCCCCTGGCAACTGCTCGCGGCCATCGGCAAGGTGGAGTCGGGTCAGGCGCGCGGCGGCGCGGTCGACGCGAACGGCACCACGCTCAGCCCCATCCTCGGCCCGGTGCTCAACGGCCACGGCTTCGCCGAGATCACCGACACCGACAACGGCCTGCTGGACGGTGACGCGGTGCACGACCGCGCGGTCGGCCCCATGCAGTTCATACCCTCCACCTGGTCCCAGGGCGGTCCGGACCACACCGGTTGGGGCGCCGACGGCAACGCCGACGGCAAGAAGGACCCCAACAACGTCTACGACGCCGCGCTGGCCGCGGGCCGCTACCTGTGCGCCGGCGGCCGGGACATGTCCGTCACGGGCGACCTCCACCGCGCGATCCTGTCCTACAACCAGTCGCAGGACTACCTGAACACGGTCCTGTCCTGGTACGAGTACTACCGCAAGGGCACGCACGAGGTACCGGACGGCACCGGTGTCCCGCCCCGCGACCGCAGCGACGAGACCCCGGACCCCTCGTCCCCGCCGCCCAAGGGACCCAGCACCCCCGGCAAGCCCGGCAAGCCCGGTGGGGCGGACCACGGATCCGAGCCCGGCACGACGGACCCCGGCACGGATCCCGGCGCGACGGACCCCGGCGCGACGGACCCCGGCCCCGGGAGCGGTGCGGACGGCGACTCCGGCGACGAGACGCCCACGGACACCGTCACCCACATCGAGGACGCCGGCACCGGCACGCTCAGCGCGACCGCCGGGGAGTCCTTCACCCAGCGCGTCAAGGCCCGCACCGAGAACAGCCAGAACGCTCCGGTGAGCCGGGTACGCGTGCGTTTCACCCTCATCGGCGACACGGGCGCGACGTTCGAGGGCGGCGAGACCGTGGCCACCGTCCAGACGGACGCCTCCGGCACCGCCACCGCCCCCGCCCTGGACGCGGGCGACAAGGCCGGCGACTTCGTCGTCCGCGCCACCGTCGTCGGACGCGCCGTGCCCGCCCTCGACTTCAAGGCGACGGTCACCGCGCGCCAGGCCGACAGGCTCGCAAGGACCAGCGACGAGGACCTCATCTGCACGCCGGGCGGTACCTTCGCGGACGACGTCGAGGTGAAGGCCACCTACCAGGGAGCGGCCGCGCCCGGCGTCGCCGCGACCGCCACCCTCGTCACGTCCGTCCTCGACTCGTCGGAGAACGACAAGGGCCCCTACTTCAAGGACGACGCCGGCAAGCCGATCCGCACCCTCACGAACCTCACCACCGACGAGAACGGCCTCCTGAAGCTCCCCGAGCTCTACGCGGACGACACCACCGGCACCTTCCTGCTGCGCATCACCACCACCGGTGGCGGCACCCTCGACGTCAAGCTGACCGTCCAGGCGGCCGACAGCGAAACCACGCAGCCGCCGGGAGGCGCGCAGGGCACCTCGGGGTCGTGACACCACCGGCAACGCGGACGACGGGCCCCGTGCGTGACGGCACGGGGCCCGCGGGTCCGCCTTCGCCCAGCGCCCTCAGCGGCGCGCCCGCGCGGTGGTGTGCCGGGTGGGCTCCGCACGGGACGGGTCCTCCGGCCACGGATGCTTCGGATACCGTCCGCGCAACTCGGCCCGCACCGCCCGGTACCCCTCCCGCCAGAAGGACGCCAGGTCGGCGGTGACGGCCGCCGGACGACCCGCGGGCGACAGCAGGTGCACCAGCACCGGCACCCCCGCCACCACGGGCGTGCGGGCCAGTCCGAACATCTCCTGCAGCTTCACGGCGAGCACCGGCTGCCGCGGATCCGAGTAGTCGACCCGCACCCGGGACCCGCTGGGCACCACGATCCGCTCAGGAGCCAGCTCGTCCAGCCGCGCCGCCTCACCGGACGCCCACGGCAGCAGCCGCCGCAGGCAGCCGCCCGCGTCGATCCTGGCCAGGTCCGCCCGCCGCCGGGCCCGCCCGAGCTCCGGTTCCAGCCATTCGCCGGCCCGTGCGAGCAGGGCCTCGTCCGACACGTCCGGCCATGCACCGCCGACCGGTGCGGGGCCACCGCCGGCATCCGCCGCGCCCTTCGGCGCACCGTCCGCCACGCGCGCGTGGCCCTCGGCGTCCTTGCCCCGGCCGGCGGCCCTGTCGTGCAGGAACGCCAGGCGCATACGCAGTTCCCGTGCCTCGCGGGTCCAGTGCAGCAGTCCCAGGCCCTCGTCCGCCAGGCCGGTCAGGAGCGCTGCGCGCACCAGGGTCTGCGCCGGGTCGCGCAGCGGCCGTGCGGTCAGCTCGACCGCGCCCAGCCGCTCCACCCGGCGCGCCACCACGTCCCCGGCCACCCAGCCGACCTCCTCCGCGCCGGAACGCAGGGGGGCCGCCGCCTGCCGTGCGGTGTCCTCGTCGACCGGCGCGGCGAGCCGCACGCGGGCGTGTGCCCGTGCCACGGGCCGGTCCGCCACGGCCACCGCCAGCCAGGGCGCACCGCGCAGCGCCGATCCGTCCGCGGGCTCCGCCCCGGTGCCGGACACCATCAGATAGGTGCCGTCACCACGGGAGCGCGCAAGTCGTTCCGGAAACGCCAGGGCGGCGACGAGCCCGGCCGCCTGGTCGTCCCCGGCCCCCCGCCCACCGCCGTCGTCCTGCGCCCCGTCGTCCCGCGGCTGCCGGCCGGAGCTCCCGAGAGCGCCGCGGGCCGCGCCGGCCAGCCGCCCCGCCTCCCGCCGCCACCGCCCGGCGTACCCGTCCCCCGCAGCGTCGCCGCCGCGCCGTGCCGCGCGCCAGGCCGCCGCCAGATCGTCCCCGAAGGCGCGGGGCGGTTCCTCGCTCAGCAGCGCGACGATCTCCGCCGCACGCCGGACACCGACCTCGCGCGCCCCGTCCAGCAGCGCACGCGCCAGTCGGGGATGCACCCCCATACGGGCCATCCGGACACCGCGGTCCGTTGCCCGGCCCCCGTCCCCTATCGCACCGATCGCCGTCAGGACCTCCCGGGCCGCAGCCAGGGCACCCGCGGGCGGCGGGTCCAGCAGCGCCAGCCCCGTGGCCCCGGGGTCGCCCCAGCACGCCGTCTGGAGAGCGAAAGCCGTCAGGTCGGCGACCCTGATCTCCGGCGCGGGGAACCGCGGCAACCGGGCGTGCTCCGCCTCGGCCCAGCAGCGGTACACCGCGCCCGGCCCCTCACGGCCCGCGCGGCCCGCCCGCTGCCGTGCCGCCGCCTGCGAGGCCCGTACCGTCGTGAGCGAGCCCAGACCGCGCGCATGGTCCGTACGCGGCTCCCTGGCGAGGCCGGAGTCCACCACCGTCCGCACTCCCGGCACCGTCAGACTCGACTCCGCCACCGCCGTGGCCAGCACCACCCGCCGGTTCCGGCCGCCCGTGAGCACCGCGTCCTGGACCGCGGCGGGCGCCCGGCCGTGCACCTGGAGCACCTCGGTGCCCGGCAGGCCGCCCAGCAGCCCCGACACCCGGCCGATCTCGCCGACGCCCGGCAGGAAGCAGAGCACGTCGCCGTCCCGCTCCGCGAGCGCCCTGCGCACCACCGCGGCCACATGCGCCAGCAGCGCGGGATCCACCCGCATCCCGTGCGGCGGCCGCACCGGCGCTGCGGGCGGCGCCCACACCACGTCCACGGGATACGAGACCCCCTGTGCCGTGACCACCGGCGCGCCGTCCAGCAGCGCCGCCCAGCCCTGCGCGTCGGTCGTCGCCGACGCCGCCACCAGACGCAGCTCGGGGCGGAGCGCGGCCCGCACGTCCAGCAGGAACGCCGCCACCGTGTCCGCGTCCAGATGCCGCTCGTGGCACTCGTCGAGCACCACCACGTCGACACCGGCCAGCTCCTGGTCGCGCTGCAGGCGCTGCATCAGCACGCCCGTGGTGACGACCTCCACGCGCGTGTGCGCTCCGATCACGCGCTCGCCGCGCACCGCGTAGCCCACGCTCGCGCCGGGCTGCTCGCCGAGCAGCCACGCCATCCGGCGCGCGGCGGCACGGGCCGCGATACGGCGCGGCTCCGCGACCACCACGCGCCGCACCGGACCGCCGTCCGCCAGGAGCCCGGCCAGCGCCAGCGGGACGAGGGTGGTCTTGCCGGTTCCCGGCGGCGCGCACAGGACCGCGGCGCCGTGCGCGCCGGGGCCGTCCAGGGCCGTACGCAGCGCGGGCAGTGCAGTGCGGACCGGCAGCCGGTCCAGGGCATCGGTACGCATCACACGGCCAGTGTCCCGGACGGCGACCGGGCCGGCGGCAGGGCCCGGCACCCGGCGCCCGCGCGCCCGGCACCGTCTCCGCGGGGCGCACGGAACGCCGTCGGCCCCGCCTCCGCGGGGCGCGCGGGGTCGGCCGCCGCAGCCGTCGGCTCAGCCCCAACCGGGGCCGCCGGGGCCGCCGGTCCGTCGCCCGCGCCGCCCGTGCGGGGGTGGGGCGGGGCGGGCCGCCGTCAGCGCTCGCAGACGAATATCGCCGTGCCGGGGATCAGGTTCCCGCGCAGCGGCGACCAGCCGCCCCACTCCTGACCGTTCCAGGACGGCCACTCGGGTTCCACCAGGTCCAGCAGGCGGAATCCGGCGGCGACCACGTCCCGCACCCGGTCACCGAGCGTCCTGTGGTGCTCGACGTACACGGCCCGGCCCGCCTCGTCCTGCTCCACGTACGGCGTGCGGTCGAAGTAGGAGGAGCCGACCGACAGGCCCTCGGGGCCCGGCTCGTCCGGGAAGGCCCAGCGGATCGGGTGCGTGACCGAGAAGACGAACCGGCCGCCGGGCCGCAGCACCCTGTACACCTCCGCCAGCACCCGCACCGGCTCGGCCACGAACGGGAGCGCCCCGTACGCCGAGCAGGCCAGGTCGAAGGAGCCGGCCGCGAAGGGCAGGGCCCCGGCGTCCGCCTGCACCAGGCGCACGCCGGCGCCCGGGGGAAGCGCGTCCGCGAGCCGCAGCGCGTGCTGGAGCTGCCGGTGCGACAGGTCAAGGGCGACCGGCCGCGCGCCCTGCGCCGCCAGCCACCGCGAGCACTGCGCGGCACCCGCGCCCACTTCGAGCACCCTGCGGCCGGCCAGCGCGGCCACCGGGCCCAGCAGCCCGGCCTCGGCCTCGTCCAGCCCCTCGGGCCCCCACACGAATCGGTCGTCCCCCAGGAAGGCACCGTGCTCGTGCTGGTACTCGTCGGCGTTCCTGTCCCACCAGCCGCGGTTGGCGCGGCTGCTCTCCGCGGCCGAGGAGGTGCGGCGAGTGGCCTCCGGTTCGAACGGCCCGGCCCCCTCGGCCCCCTCGGTCCGCCTGAACGGCCCGGATGGCTGGGAATGCTCCTCCGCAGGGCCTCCGGAGGGCCCCGTCAGATCGCGCTCTTGGATGATCGGCTCCATCGTCGTATTCTCCGGTCGAGCCTGCTGCCGTTCCCTGTGGTGCGACCCGCCGGACGGTCCCCCGAGGCGCGTCCTCGCTACCCATGTGGCCTGAGGCAACAGGATGTGTGCCGGGTATGTGGTGATCCGCCCCGGGTGTGCGTCTTCGTGCATTGACCCTGTCCGGCTGCCCCCGTATGCTACAAGTTGCGCTGCGGGCCTGCGCGCCTCAGACCGAGCAGGCCGTGCTCGCATCTGTTGTATGTCCCCTCGGTTGTCGAGGTGCATTTCTGGCTCTTCCGGTTCCCGGCGACCGGTGGGGAGAGGGAAAGCGCCTCCTAGGCTGTCCGGCGTCTTCAGAGCGAAACGGGCTCACGGCGCAAAGCAGTACCTACGACTTCAATGTCCGTACCGGAGCCCTTTCCCACATGACGAGCAGCACCGAGACCACCGCCACCACCCCGCAGGTAGCGGTCAACGACATCGGTAACGAGGAAGCCTTCCTCGCCGCGATCGACGAGACGATCAAGTACTTCAACGACGGCGACATCGTCGACGGCGTCATCGTGAAGGTCGACCGGGACGAGGTCCTGCTCGACATCGGTTACAAGACCGAGGGCGTCATCCCGTCCCGGGAACTCTCGATCAAGCACGACGTCGACCCGAACGAGGTCGTCGCCGTGGGCGACGAGATCGAGGCCCTCGTCCTCCAGAAGGAGGACAAGGAGGGGCGCCTGATCCTCTCGAAGAAGCGTGCCCAGTACGAGCGTGCCTGGGGCACCATCGAGAAGATCAAGGAAGAGGACGGGATCGTCACCGGTACCGTCATCGAGGTCGTCAAGGGTGGTCTCATCCTCGACATCGGCCTCCGCGGCTTCCTTCCGGCCTCCCTCGTCGAGATGCGCCGTGTCCGCGACCTCCAGCCTTACGTGGGCAAGGAGCTCGAGGCCAAGATCATCGAGCTGGACAAGAACCGCAACAACGTCGTCCTCTCCCGCCGCGCCTGGCTGGAGCAGACCCAGTCCGAGGTGCGCCAGACCTTCCTCACCACCCTCCAGAAGGGTCAGGTGCGGTCCGGTGTGGTCTCGTCGATCGTCAACTTCGGCGCCTTCGTGGACCTGGGCGGCGTAGACGGCCTGGTGCACGTCTCCGAGCTGTCCTGGAAGCACATCGACCACCCGTCCGAGGTCGTCGAGGTCGGCCAGGAGGTCACCGTCGAGGTCCTGGACGTCGACATGGACCGCGAGCGCGTCTCCCTGTCGCTGAAGGCGACCCAGGAAGACCCGTGGCAGCAGTTCGCCCGGACCCACCAGATCGGGCAGGTCGTGCCCGGCAAGGTCACCAAGCTCGTGCCGTTCGGCGCGTTCGTCCGGGTGGACGAGGGCATCGAGGGCCTGGTCCACATCTCCGAGCTGGCCGAGCGCCACGTGGAGATCCCGGAGCAGGTCGTCCAGGTCAACGACGAGATCTTCGTCAAGGTCATCGACATCGACCTGGAGCGCCGCCGCATCAGCCTCTCGCTGAAGCAGGCCAACGAGTCCTTCGGCGCCGACCCGGCCTCGGTCGAGTTCGACCCGACCCTCTACGGCATGGCCGCGTCGTACGACGACCAGGGGAACTACATCTACCCCGAGGGCTTCGACCCCGAGACCAACGACTGGCTGCCCGGCTACGAGCAGCAGCGTGAGGCCTGGGAGACGCAGTACGCCGAGGCCCAGCAGCGCTTCGAGCAGCACCAGGCGCAGGTCATCAAGTCCCGCGAGGCCGACGCGCAGGCCGCGGCCGAGGGTGGCGAGCAGTCCGCTCCGGCCGCCTCCGGCGGCTCCTACTCCTCGGAGACGCAGGACAACTCCGGCGCGCTCGCGTCGGACGAGGCCCTGGCCGCCCTGCGCGAGAAGCTGGCCGGCGGCCAGAGCTGAGCGCCTGCCGCTCCGGCGGCAGCCGGGTAGCCGGGTCGCGCGGCTGAGGTGGAGCCGCTGATCGACGCCACGGGGCCCGCATCCTTCGGATGCGGGCCCCGTGGCTTTTCCGTTCTCCGGGTTCGGCGTCCGGGCCGCCCTCCGGGCCCGGGTGCCTCTCCGGGGCGGCCCGCGGTGCGCGGGACGCGCGGTGTTCGGCGACCGGTGCGCCCTGCTGCACCGAGGCCGGGCGAGGTCGCCGTCGACCGGTTGGGGCACCGGTTCGGTCCCGGGCGCGGCAGGCGCCTGCGGCCCGGCCGTGTCGTGCGCACCTCGTGACGTCACCTCACGGCGTCACCTCACGGCGTCACCTCGATGTTGGTAAGGCCCTTGCCGCCCGTGACCGTGTTGCTGCCGTAGACCGTGGTCCGGCAGTCGTCGGCCTGGTTGGTGACATTGATCGCGAGCTGGTTCGCGCCGGAGGCGCCCGTCAGGTCGGACGTGTTGCCGCGGAAGACCGTGCCGCACCCCCAGCCGTCCCTCTGGCTGTGGGTCTCGTAGCCGTCGTTCGTGGTGCGGGTGCCCTTGTTGTTCTCCACGACGACGTCGTTGCCCTTGACGTCGATCCAGGAGTCGTCGTAGTTCGCGCCGGTCAAGCCGCTGCCGTCGAAGGTGTTGCCCGACACCACCGTGCCGGTCGTGCCCTCCTTGATGTCCACGTTCTCGCCGCCGACCCCGGGGCCGATGGTGTTGTCCAGGATCTGTACGCCGTCGCTCTTGTCGTCCAGCGTGTTGGCCGTGCCGACGTAGACGCCCTCGCCCATGCCGCGGCCGTCCTTGCCGGTGTCGTGGACGGTCGAGTTCCTGATGACGCCGTCACTGCTCGAATTGCGGAAGTGGACGCCCTCCATGTCGAGATCGTGGACGGTCACCGAGTCGATGGTCACCCCGTCGGCCGAGTCGATCACGATGCCCTTCTGGCCGCCCGTGACGGTGATCCCCTTGACCGTCCAGTGCGAGGCGCCGTCCAGGTGGAGGCCGTAGCCGCCGCGGGCGGTGAGCACCGCGTCGGCGGAGCCCGTGAGGGTGATCGGCGCGCCCGACGTGGCCGCCGTGGTGGTCTCGAAGTTCCCGGTGTACGTGCCGTCCGCCAGGTGGATCGTGTCGCCGGGCGCGGCGTCGCCGAGCGCCGCCTCCAGCTCGTCGGCCGTGGAGACCTCGATGGTGACCGCCTGCCGGTCCGGAGCGGCGAGCGCCGTGGAGGCACCCGCGGCTGCGGCGGCGAGGGCGGCGACCAGTGGGAGGAGCAGCTTTCGGGTGCGCATGAGGACCTTCCCGTCTGCGTTCTCGTGAGGGAGCGGGGGGCGGCGCACGGTCCCACGGACCTCCCGGGACCGGTCCGCTTGTTCACGCATACGTTTGTATACGTGAACACCAGGCGCGTGTGTGAACGCGTGATGGTCGTGACGGTAAGGGTGCCGTATGTCCGCGTCAAGGTCTGGACCAGATCCGGTCGACTCCGCCTGTCTCCGGGGAATGAGCCGGCCGTGCGGTGCGTTCGGAAGGGCAGATACGAAGAGGAGCAGTCATCGTGCTTGATCCGCAGGGTTTGTACGCGTGGGAGCCGAAGGGTCTGGGCGTCGTCGACATGGCCCTGGCCCAGGAATCGGCCGGACTGGTCATGCTCTACCACTTCGACGGCTACATCGATGCGGGGGAGACGGGCGGTCAGATCGTCGAGCGCCTTCTCGACTCCCTGCCCCACCAGGTCGTCGCCCGCTTCGACCACGACCGCCTGGTGGACTACCGCGCCAGGCGCCCCCTGCTGACGTTCCGTCGGGACCGCTGGACGTCCTACGAGGAGCCGACACTTGACGTACGGCTCGTCCAGGACGCCACGGGCGCCCCGTTCCTGCTGCTGTCCGGCCCCGAGCCGGACGTCGAGTGGGAGCGCTTCGCGGCCGCGGTGGAGCAGATCGTGGAGCGCCTCGGCGTCCGCCTCGCGGTGAACTTCCACGGCATCCCCATGGGTGTGCCCCACACCCGCCCCGTCGGCCTCACCCCGCACGGCAACCGCACGGAGCTGGTGCCCGGCCACCGCAGCCCCTTCGACGAGGCGCAGGTCCCGGGCAGCGCCGAGGCCCTCGTGGAGTACCGGCTCGACCAGGCCGGCCATGACGTCCTCGGTGTCGCCGCCCACGTGCCGCACTACATCGCCCGTTCCGCCTACCCCGACGCCGCGCTCACCGTCCTGGAGTCGATCACCGCGGCCACCGGTCTGGTGCTGCCGGGCATCGCACACGCCCTGCGCACCGAGGCGCACCGCACGCAGACCGAGATCGACCGGCAGATCCAGGAGGGCGACGACGAACTCGTCGCGCTGGTCCAGGGGCTTGAGCACCAGTACGACGCCGCGGCAGGTGCCGAGAGTCGCGGCAACATGCTCGCCGAGCCGGCGGACATCCCGTCCGCCGACGAGATCGGCCAGGAGTTCGAACGCTTCCTGGCGGAGCGCGAGGGCGACGGCTGACCGGGCTCCCCGCGGCGGCTCGCCCGAGGCGTTCTCTAAGCTTCGGGTCATGCTGAGAGTGGGCCTGACCGGTGGGATCGGCGCCGGCAAGAGCGAGGTGGCACGGCTGCTCGTGGAGCACGGCGCGGTGCTGGTGGATTCGGACCGCATCGCCAGGGAGGTCGTCGAGCCCGGCAGCCGCGGGCTGGCGGCCGTCGTGGCGGCCTTCGGCGAGGACGTGCTGACCGCGGACGGTTCTCTGGACCGGCCCAGGCTGGGCTCGATCGTCTTCGCCGACGCCGAGAGGCTGGCCGAGCTCAACGCGATCGTGCACCCGCTGGTGCGTGAGCGCTCCGCGGAACTGGAGGCGGCCGCGCCGCCCGACGCCGTCGTCGTCCACGACGTGCCCCTCCTGGTCGAGAACGACCTTGCGCCGCTCTACGACCTGGTGATCGTCGTCGACGCCTCTCCGCGGACCCAGCTCGACCGTCTGGTACGGCTGCGCGGCATGACGGAGGAGGACGCCCGGGCCCGGATGGCCGCGCAGGCGACCCGCGAAAGGCGCCTGGCCCTCGCGGACCTCGTGATCGACAACGAAGTCAGCCTTGACGCGCTGCACGAGCGGGTCCGCGAGGTATGGGACCAGTTGACGCGCAGGGCGCGGTCCGGCACATCCGGTGCCTCCGGCGACGGAGCGGAGTGACCGGCCGGAGCGGCGGTCGGCCGCCGCAGTGGCAGCCGGCCCGGGAGTGGCGGCCGGACCCCGCAACGCGGTCGGCGGCACGGGGCGGTCGCGGGTGAGGGCGCCGCCGCGGTGGGCGCCTTGGACCGGGGCAGGTGTGCGGACGCACCTCGATCCGGCGTGGACCTGTCGTGGCACGGCCGGGAAGCTGCCGTGGAATAGCGTCCGTGCACGCCGGTGTTGAACGAGCCAGCCAGGGAAGGAGTCAGCCGTGCCCGAGAGCAGCGGATCCATCGGACGTACTCCCGAGACGAACGTCATCGACTTCCGTGCCGCGGAGCAGCTTCTTTCGGCGCGCGACCCGCGGGGCGCCGTGAAGCTCCTCGACCCCGTCATCGCGGCCCACCCGGAGAACACGGCGGCGCGCCTGCTGCGCGCGCGTGCCTTCTTCGCCGCCGCGCAACTGCGCTCCGCCGAGTTGGAGTTCGGTGTCGTGCTGGAGCGCGAGCCCGACAACGCGTTCGCGCACTTCGCGCTCGCCCGCACCTATGAGCGCGGTGGCCGCCCCGAACAGGCACTGCGGCATTTCAGACTCGCCGCCGCCCTCGACCCACGGCCGCAGTACGTGGCGGCGGCACGCTTCGACTCCTGAGCAGGCGCGCAGGCAGGGCGGCCCGGCGCGCGGCCGCCGGCCCCGGTGGGCGGGGCGGCCGACCGGGCGGCACTCCGCCCCGTTCAGCGGTGTGACGGCGGCTGGTACGGCGGCACGTCGCGGCCCGGCTGGAAGTGCGGACCCTGCCGGATGTGCCGCACGACGATCACCAGGTCGACGACCACGATCAGCCACAGGATGGCGAAGGCGACGGTCCAACCCGGGCGCTCCGCGATCGCGAAGGCGACGGTGCCGCCGGTCGTCCAGATCAGGCCCCAGATGCTCAGCCAGAAGCGCATCCTCAGCGGACTGCGCGCGGTCATGGGCTCACTGCCCGTACGCATACGACCACCCTCCTTCCTCGGACCCGGCCGAGGAGCGTGGTGCTCCGCTGTCAGTGTGCGGCGTCCGTCCCCGGGGGACAAACCGGGCTCAAACACGGATGGTGGTCGCAGGAACCACGCAGCGCGACGGGTCGTTGGGGAAGGAGAGGGCCGGCGTGGATGCGCCGGGCAGGCGGGGCACCGGGGGGCAGGGACATGAGCGGCGGGACGCGGCAGGGGTGCACGGGCACGGGACCCGGCGCGATCACGCCGGACGGCTGCGCGGTCGATCTCTACAGCCGCCTGTCCGTCGGTGACGAGCCGGACATCATCGCGGCGGCCCTCCCACCCGGGGCACACATCCTGGAACTCGGCAGCGGCGTCGGCCGGGTGACACACCCGCTGCTCGACCGCGGCTTCACGGTCACCGCGGTGGACGAGTCCGCCGAGATGCTGGCCCGCGTCCGTGGCGCGCGCACCGTGCGCTCGTCCATCGAGGCCCTCGACCTCGGCGAGACGTTCGATGCGGTCGTCCTCGCCTCGTTCCTGGTGCACGCCGGTGACATCGAGGTGCGCCGCGGCCTCCTCGCGAGCTGCCGCCGCCATGTCGCCGACGACGGCTGCGTCCTCATCCAGCGCGAAGGCGAGAACTACCACACCGGAGTTCCGCGCGAGCGGATCGACCCCGGCGGCTACACGGTGCGCATAGCCTCCGCCGAGCCGGTGGGCGACGGGGTGAACTCCGTTCGCGCGGAGTACGTGTTCCCCGATGCCACCTGGACCCAGACCTTCCTCGCGCGCCCGCTCACCAATGAGGCGTTCGAGGCCGCGGTGGCGGAGGCGGGGCTGAGGATCGACCGGTATCTGACGGCCGACCGGACCTGGGCGCGGGCGGTGCCACGGCTCTGACGCTGCACCGCCCGCGGCTCCGACACGTCGGGCGCTGCCCGCCCGGTCCTCCCCTCACCGCGTGGCGAGGAACGGTCCGTGCCAGACTGGCTACGGAACGTCAGGGGAGGGGCCGGGGCCGGCGCCCGGGCCGCTCATACCGCGGCTGAGGCCGCGCAGGCGCTCCATGTCGCGGCGGTCCCGCTTCGTCGGGCGCCCGGCGCCACGATCGCGCACTCCCGCGGGTGCCACGGCCTCGCGGGGCGGGGGAGGCGGGCTGTTGTCGACATAGCACTCCACGGCCAGTGGGGCGCCGACCCGCTTGCGGATGACCCGCTTCACCACGACGACCCGCTCACGGCCCGCATGCCTCAGCCGTACCTCGTCACCCGCCCGCACCGCGTACGCGGGCTTCACGCGCTCACCATTGACCCGTACGTGCCCGCCCCGGCAGGCGGTGGCCGCCATGGAGCGCGACTTCACCAGCCGTACGGACCAGATCCAGCTATCCACCCGCACGGCACCGGGCGCCTCCGGCAGCGCCCTGTCGTCCTTCACGGGCGACGACGGCGCCGTACCGCTCGAAGCTTCTGTGGCCATGCCTTGACCTTAGTCGCCCAGGGCGGCGGGGGCGGAACGCTTTTCGGCGGTTTCCGGATGTCGCGGGTCGGCCGCTGCCCGTACCGGCGAAGGGGAGTCACGCCCGTACCGTGGAAGGATGGACAGCGTAGGCACTTCAGGCGCTCCGTACGCCTCCCGCACCGCGGACACCGGCGGCGTCCGGGACACCACCGCAGCCCCGGACGGCACCGGAACCCACACCCGCACGGTCGAAGGCGCCGCTACCGCGGCTACTGCGGACGGGCCGGGCGCCGAGAAGGCCCTGGAAGTCCTGGACCGGCGCATCACCGAGTGCCGCGCGTGCCCCCGGCTGGTCGAGTGGCGCGAGGAGGTCGCCCGCACCAAGCGCGCGGCGTTCGCGGACTGGACGTACTGGGGCCGTCCCGTCCCCGGCTTCGGCCCCGCGGACGCCTCCCTGATGATCGTCGGCCTGGCCCCAGCCGCGCACGGCGCGAACCGCACGGGCCGGATGTTCACGGGCGACAGCTCCGGCGACGTGCTCTTCGCGGCCCTGCACGCGGTGGGACTCGCCTCCAGCCCCACCGCCGTGCGCGCCGACGACGGCCTGAGGCTGTACGGCGTCCGCATCACCTCGCCCGTGCACTGCGCGCCGCCCGCCAACAAACCCACCCCGCACGAGCGGGACACCTGCCGGCCCTGGCTGGAGACCGAGCTGCGCACGATGCGCCCGACCCTGCGCGCCCTGATCGTGCTGGGCGCCTTCGGCTGGCAGGCGACGCTCCCCGCACTCGCCGCGGCAGGATGGACGGTGCCGCGCCCCCGCCCCGCCTTCGCCCATGGTGCCCGGGTGAGTCTCGTCGCGGCCGACGGCGGCCCCCCGCTCGACGTCTTCGGCTGCTTCCACGTCAGCCAGCGCAACACGTTCACGGGCCGTCTGACCCCGCCGATGCTCCGAGAGGTGCTGAGGGACGGAGCGCGGGCGGCGGGCCTCGACCGCCCCCAGTCTCCTGCGCCGTGAGGCGGGGAGCCGCCACCCCGGAGGCACCCGGCGTCGCGGACCTCACCGCGGACCCCGCCGCGGCCCCTCGTGGGTCCCGCATGCCCGCACGCCTCAGGCCCCGCGGTCGTCAGGCTTCGTGACGTCGGGCCGGGGGGACGCCAGGTCCCTTGCACATCGCTCCGGTCGGCGCCGGCCGGTCGGCGCGAACTCTGTTGGACTCGCGGTCGGTCGGGTCAGGCGGTCGGGTCAGGCGGTTCGGTCAGGGGGTCGGGTCAGGCGGTTCGGTCAGGGGGTCGGACCAGGCCGGCGTACGGCGACGGTGGGGTCGCACAGTCCGCGTAGCTCGTAGCCGAGGACGGCGGGTTCGGGACCGACGCGCGGGTCGACGCGCATCCGGACGCCGGGCTGACGAAGGGGCGGGACGGGAAATCCTGAACCGAGCGGAGCCGCAACGGCTAGTGTGGACGGTCCGTCGGTCGAAACCATGACCAAGGGGGAGCACATGGACCCGGAGTTGACCGCGCTGGCCGCGTCGGGGGCGACCGCGTTGGTGCAGCAGATGGTGAACGACGGGTGGGCGCAGGTGCGGGAGCGGCTGGCGCGGGCCTTCTCACGGGGGCGTCCCGGACCGGGAGACGAGGCCGGGGCCGGGGCGGAGGCCGTACGCGCCGTCCGGGAGGAGCTGGAAGCCTCGCGTGAGGACCTCGTCGCCGCGCGCGAGGCGGGTGACCAGGACGTCGAGGCGGACGTCGAGGCGGAGTGGCGCAGCCGCCTGCGGCGTGCACTGCACGCCGACCCGCGGTTCGCGGAGGAACTCCGCGGCCTGCTCGACGGTTTGGGCCCGCAGGCCCCGGCCGACGCCGGGGGCGACACCTACAACACCGTCATCGGGGGTGCGCACGGGATCGTGGTGCAGGCGCGCACCGTCGGGTCGCCGCACATCACCCCGCAGCCGCCGCACCAACACCCCTGAGGGACCGATGACCCGGCAGGACGGCACGATGGACGACGACGCCTTCCTCGACCACGTCGGGGACCGCCTCGCCGCCCTGCCCGCCGTCGAGGCGGTCGCCCTCGGCGGTTCGCGCGCGCAGGGCACCCATGGGCCAGGCAGCGACTGGGACCTCGCCGTCTACTACCGCGGCTCCTTCGACCCGGCCGGACTGCGCGCCCTCGGCTGGCCGGGCGAGATCTCCGAGGTGGGCGGCTGGGGCGGTGGGATCTTCAACGGCGGTGCCTGGCTCACCGTCGACGACCGCCGCGTCGATGTGCACTACCGCGACCTCGACGTCGTCGAGCACGAACTCGCCGAGGCGCGCGCGGGCCGTTGCCACTGGGAGCCGCTGATGTTCCACCTGGCCGGCATCCCCAGCTACCTGGTCGTCGCAGAACTCGCCGTCAACCGCGTCCTGCGCGGCAGGGCACCGCGCCCCGGCGCCTACCCCGAGCCGCTGCGCCGCACCGCTCCCGGGATGTGGCACGGCAGGGCGGCCGCCACGCTCCACTACGCCCGCCACAACAACGCTCCCCGCGGCCAGCTCACCGAGGTGGCGGGCGCCGTCGCCACCGCCGCAGCCCAGTCCGCCCACGCGGTCCTCGCCGCCCGCGGCCAGTGGGTGACCAACGAGAAGACGTTGCTGGAACGGGCCGGGCTGCGGGAGGTCGACGCCGTCATCGCCTCCCTGACCGGCGGGCCCGACGCGCTCGCGCGGGCGATCGGCGAGGCCGAGGCGCTCTTGCGCACCGCGGCGGCCTCCACCGAGTAGCCGCGCAACGGCACGGCAGGCCGTAGGCGTCGCGGTGGGCCGAACTCCGTCACAGCGGGTCGCCGCCCCTACGGCGGGCCGAACTCCGTTGCGGTGGGAGGCGTCCGGCACGGCGGGCCTCGGTCGGTGCCGACGGGCAGCACCAGGTCACGGCAGCTCCGCGGGGCACGGGCGGGGGGCCGCGGCGCGGCGGGCACGCGCGGGGGGCCGTGACGCCCGCGAGGAGCGGCCCCCGACCGCATCGTGCGCTCGGGGGCCGCTCGCCGACATGGCAGCCGTGGACGCCGGCTACTCGCCCGAGGGCTTGGGCAGCGTGCATCCCTGCGCGGTCAGATCGATCTTGTTGCCGGTTCCGACGCAGGCCGGGATGATGTAGGTCTCCTCGGCGTAGTTGGTGCCCTGGTGGACCGTCACGTTGCCGTCCTCGTCGACCTCGCACGGGTTGTTGACGGTGCACCGCTGGCCGTCTTCGTTACCCGTGTTGTTGACCGCGACGACCTGGCCGCTCGCGTCGTCGACGACCGGTGAACCGGAGGTGCCGCCGATCGTCTCGCACTCCGGGGTGTAGCGGACGGAGTCCTTCCAGGTCCAGTCGCCCTCCTTCAGCCGGTAGACGAAGCCGTCGATGTTGCAACTGTAGGTCTGCTGCCAGTAGCCGGAGACGACGGTGATCGCCTTGCCCGCGGTGGGGTGCTGGTCGGAGAGGTCGAGCGGCTTGATGCCGTAGTCGCTCTCGATCTCCTCGTAGGTGCTGTCGAGCTCGTACAGCGAGATGTCCGTGTCGGTCATCGTCGCGTACGCGACCTTGTCCGCCCGCAGCGTGCCGACGGAGTCGGCGTCCGCGTCCAGCAGGTCGAAGGTGCGGCTGGAGGGCTGGTCGACGATGACCTCGCCGGCCGCCGGGAAGCCGGTCTCCAGGCAGTGCCCGTTGGAGAGCACGAGGCCGGGGTCGCTCGGCTTGGAGTCCGGCATCCGCACCAGCGAGCCCGAGCAGTTGCTGAGCGCGACCGTGCCCGCGAAGTCGACCGCCCGGACATGCGGGTGGCCGGTGTGGTGCGTGCTCGTGGCCGCCTCCGCCGTGCCCGCGGGCAGGGTCGTGGCCATCGCCGGGGTTGCCCCTGCGCCGAGCAGCAGCAGGGCGCAGAACGCGCCGACAAGAGGTTTTCTCATGTGGGGGGTTCCTCTTCGGTTTCGGTCCTCGATGCGGTGCTGTGACCGCTGTTGTCATGCGCATTCTCGATGCACGGGCGCATTTGGACAACAGGGGGCAGCGGTTCGGGGGTGTCGGCTCACAAGTCCGGTGCGGTGTCGGCGGTGTCGGCGCTGGGGTCCGGGGAGACGGGCGGCGGGGGGCGGGTGCGAGGAGCGGCCCGCGCGGCGCAGGCGCCGGGGGCGGGTGCGGGGACGGGTGCGGGGGCCAGGGGCCGGAGCCCGGGGGGCCCGGCGGCCGTCGGTGCGGCCGTCGGTTCGCGGTCGGCCGCCGTCTTCCCTCCCGTCACACAACTCCCTTACCTTTCGGACACGTTGATGGCCGTCGCGAGGAGGGCGAAGGAAATGAAGAGACGTGTCACTGGTGCGGTCGTGACCATGGCCGCGGCGGGCTCGCTCGTACTCGGCGCGGGCCCCACGCTCGCCGCGGACCCCGGGCAGTCGCCGTACTCGGCCACCACCGCCGTGGGCGTGCACAACTCCTACGACAAGGCGAAGTACCCGTACTTCGCCGACGCGCTGGACTCCGGAGCCGGCCTGCTGGAACTGGACGTGTGGACCAACCAGTTCGGCAGCTCCTGGCGCGTCTCGCACGACAACCCGCTCGGCAACGACAACAACTGCGAGAACGCCACCACCCCGGGCGACCTGCGCAGCAAGGCCACCAACCAGGATCTCGGCGGCTGCCTCGCCGACATCAGGACGTGGCACGACGCGCACCCCGGCCACCGCCCCGTCCTGCTCAAGGTGGAGATGAAGGACGGCTTCGCGGCGAACAGGGGGCGCGGGCCCGCCGAGCTGGACTCCCTGCTCTCCGGCAGGCTCGGCGACGCCCTCTTCAGGCCCGCCGACCTCGCCGCCGGCCACGCCACGCTCGACGAGGCCGTCCAGGCGGGCGGCTGGCCGTCCCGTGCCGCGCTCGCCGGCAAGTTCATCGTGGAGCTGATACCGGGCACGGTGGAGGAGCAGAACCCGCTCGACTCGCTGTGGACCGACGAGGAGTACGCCGCACACCTGCGGGACCTGGCCGCCGTCGGACGCCTCCAGGACGCCGCCGCCTTCCCCGCCGTCCACGGGGCCGAGGCCGGCGACCCGCGCACCAGCCGCTACGACGCCTCGCTGCGCCCCTGGTTCGTCGTGTTCGACGGCGACGCGTCCGCGTACGCGGGCGGCGGCATCGACACCTCGTGGTACGCCTCCCACGGCTACCTCGTCATCATGACCGACGCCCAGAACGTGCCTCCGGCCATCGACGGCACCAACCCGACAGAGCAGCAGGCCCTGGACCGCGTCGCCCTGCTCGCCAAGGACAACGCCAGCATCGTGTCGTCGGACTGGTACCCGCTGCCCCACGTGCTGTCGACCGTGCTTCCCCGGGGGTAGCCGACTCCTCTTCGCGAACCGTGCTCCCCGGGCGGCACCGTGCTCCCCGGGCGGCACCGTGGTCCCGCGGGGCGCTGCTCGCCCGGGAGGCGGTGCCGACAGGAGCCCTCGTGCGCGCCGGAGGCGGTCAGGCCGGGCGGCGGCCGGCCGGGGACCGGCCCGCCCTCACGTGGAGTACGCGCTCGACCACGCGGGAGCGGTCCCCGTGATCCCGCACAGTGCCAGATAGAGCGGGATCGGCGGAGTGTAGGGAACACTTCCGTCCGGCCGGTGGATCAGACAGGGCGGACGGAGCGCGTCCGGTACGAGGGCCCCGGCGGTGTAGCGCGCCGGCGCCGGCCACTCGAGGGCCACGTCCGAGTCCGACGGCACGATCCACCACCAGTGCTCCCCGTCGCCGTACACGCACCCCACACGCGGCAGCCGGTCGAGCACCCGACGGCCGTAGGCGGCCGGTACGGCGACCGTGTCGCAGCCGAGCGGTGCCGTCATCCCGGAGGGCACCGCAAGGCGCGCGCAGGGCGCCGGACGCGGCTCCCTTCTGCGGGTGAAACCGACCAGCGTGTCGAGGCTCAGCAGAGCTGGTGTCATGACACCCATTCGGCCCCCGTTCCGCGGACGCTGTCCGCTGCCGGCCCCGTGCGGCGGTCCGCCGCCTCATGGGGCAGTTCCGCCCACACCTGCAGGCCGGGGCCGGTCTCGAGTGCACCCCAGGCACTGCAGACGGCCGCGACGAGGAGCAATCCCCTCCCGTGCTCCTCTTCGTCCCGGCAGACCGAAGGACTGGGGTCACCCGGCGACCGACCCTCGTCGCCCACCGCTATGCGCACCTTGCCGTCCTCGTCGCGCAACTCGCACACGATCTGCCGGGAGGAGGTGTGCACGATGGCGTTCGTGACCAGCTCGGACACGATCAGCGCGGCAGAGTCGCACGTGTCCTCGCAGACCGCCCAGGCCGTCAACCAGGCACGCGTCATTCTCCGGGCCTGCGCAGCGGAGCCCGGATGAGCTGCCAGCTCGAAGCGGAGATGACGCACAACGGCCTCCAGCGGGAGCACCGCCGCCGCGGTATCGCTACCCGTACCGGTTTCGATGGCCGTCGTTCTTAACGGCACGGACGGAGTCACGCTTGCCACTATCTCCCTGCCGTGAACACTTGGCAAGTGGCACTCTGGAAAGTGCAGAGTGCACTGTGTGCGAGTGAGGGCCCGTGGCACACTGCTCGCAGTGGCTCGCCGCGCGGCCGGTTCCGGCCTGCGCAGGCCGCCCGGAGACCTCGACCGCACCGGGCTGAACCGCGTGGCCCGCAGATGACGGGGACCGGACGTGTGCAACGCTGACCAGGTGGAGGTGGGACGTGAGTGAACCGCGGTCTGCACCGACGGTCGGCCAGGTCGTCCTCGGCCGGCGCCTCCAGGACCTGCGTGAACGTGCGGGTCTCAAGCGCGAGGAGGCCGCGCGAGTGCTGCGGGTGGCGCCCGCCACGGTCCGCCGCATGGAGATGGCCGAGGTCGCCCTCAAGATCCCGTACCTCCAGCTCCTGCTGAGGTCCTACGGCATCGGCGACGAGGAAGCGGCGGACTTCGTCGCACTCGCCGAGGAGGCCAACAGGCCCGGCTGGTGGCAGCGCTTCCACGACATCCTTCCCGGCTGGTTCTCGATGTACGTCAGCCTGGAAGGCGCGGCAAGTCTCATCCGATCGTATGAGCCCCACTTCGTGCCCGGCCTGTTGCAGACCGAGGACTACGCGCGCGCGGTGCTGCACTCCGGCGCCATCGGCCAGACCAGGCCCGAGGACATCGAGCGGCACGTGGCGCTGCGCATGCAGCGGCAGCAACTGCTCACCCGCGAGAACGCCCCGCGCCTGTGGGTGGTCATGGACGAGACCGCGCTGCGCAGGCCCGTCGGTGACACGGACGTCATGCGCGGGCAGATCGACCGTCTGCTGAAGGCGTCGAAGCTGCCCCATGTGACGCTGCAGATCGCGCAGTTCGCGTCCGGACCGCATCCCGGCACCTACGGGCCCTTCGTGCTGTTCCGATTCGCCATGCCGGAACTCCCCGACATGGTCTACAGCGAGTACCTGACCGGCGCCGTCTACCTGGACGCGCGTGCCGAGGTGGCGACCCACCTGGAGGTCATGGACCGCATGGCGGCGCACGCCGCCACAGCACATCGCACGAAGGAGATCCTCCGGGATCTCCGCAAGGAGCTGTGAATGCAACAACCCCCCATATACAACGGAATGCCCTCCAGCGACCTGGGCACGGAGGGCTGGCACAAACCGTGGAGCGGCGGCAACGGCGGCAACTGCGTGGAGGCCATGAAGCTCGCGGACGGCAGGGTGGCCGTTCGGCAGTCCGCCGACCCCGACGGGCCCGCCCTGATCTACACCCTTGGCGAAATCAGTGCGTTCATCCTGGGTGCCAAGGCCGGGGAAGCGGATTTCCTGCTGTCCTGACCGGGGCACTGCACTGCGCAGGCACCCCCCACACAGAGTTTCTGGAGCCCTCATCATGCCCGTGCACGACACCGCCGTACCGCGGGATCCGTCGCACATAGACACCAGCAAGCCGCATCCGGCCCGCATGTACGACTGGTTCCTCGGCGGCAAGGACAACTACCCGGTCGACGAGGAAATGGGCAGGCAACTCGTCGCGCTGGAGCCGCGTCTGCCGGTCATGGCACGTGTCAACAGAGCCTTCATGCACCGTGCCACCCGCTGGCTGGCCGGCAACGGCGTACGGCAGTTCCTGGACATCGGCACCGGCATCCCGACCGAGCCGAACCTGCACCAGGTCGCCCAGCAGGTCGCTCCCGCGGCGCGCGTCGTCTACTGCGACAACGACCCGATCGTGCTGGCCCACGCCGAGGCGCTGCTGCGCAGCGCGCCGGAGGGCGTCACCGCGTACGTGCAGGCCGATGTGCGCGACACGGACACCATCCTGCGGCGGGCCGGAGAGTTCCTGGACTTCGACCGGCCCGTCGCGCTCTCCCTCGTCGCCCTGCTGCACTTCATCCGGGACGAGGACGGGGCGGGCGACCTGGTGGACCGTCTGGTGTCCGCTCTCCCCTCCGGAAGCTTCCTGATGCTGTCCCATGCTTCGGCGGACTTCACGCCGGACACCGCCAAGGAGGCCACCGAGCTCTACCAGTCCCGCGACGTCGCGCTGTCCCTGCGCACCGGCGAGCAGATCACGCGGTTCTTCGACGGCCTCGACCTCGTCGACCCGGGAGTGGTGGTCGTCCCCCAGTGGCATCCGGAACTCGGCGATCCGGTGCCCGGCCAGGACGACGGCCCCATCCCCGGGTACGCGGCGGTGGGGCGCAAGCCGTAACGCTCCACGGGTGTGAGACGGCGGAAGGCGGCCGGGTCCTCGCGGGGCCGGGCCGCCTTCCCGTACGTTTCGGGGCCGTGCCGTCTCACACCGACATCGGCCGGTCGAAGGGCCCGATCGGCGACGGGAGCCTGGTCGTTCCCGTCAGATGGCGGTCCACCGCCGACGCCGCCGCCCGGCCCTCCGCGATCGCCCAGACGATCAGCGACGGGCCGCGCGCCGCGTCGCCCGCCGCGAAGACGCCCGGTACAGGGGTGGCGAAGCCCCGGTCGCGTTCCAGTGTGCCGCGCCCGTCCAGTTCGAGGCCGAGCTGGTCGAGGATCCCGTCACCGCGGCCCGGACCCGAGAAGCCGAGGGCGAGCAGTACCAGGTCGGCGGCGAGTTCGCGCTCCGTGCCCGTCCTCGGCTGCCGCTCGTCGTCCACCTCGACCAGCCGCACGGCCCGCACCCGCCCCCGGCCGTCGCCGGAGAACTTGAGGGTGGACGCGGCGAACAGCCGTGCGTCCGCGTCGGCCGCGGGTGCCGTGCCGAGATCGCGGGCCTCCTCGTGCGCGGCGGACATCCGGTAGATCCTGGGATGCGTGGGCCAGGGCTCGGCGGCCTCGTCCCGCTCCTTTCCCGGTTGCGGATAGATGTCCAGTTGGGTCACCGACCGGGCACCGTCCCGGACCGCGGTGCCCAGGCAGTCCGCCCCGGTGTCGCCGCCGCCGACGATGACGACGTCCCGGCCCGCGGCGGACATCGGCGAGGCGGTGATGTCGCCCTGCTGCACGCGGTTGGCCAGCGGCAGGTACTCCATCGCCTGGTGGATGCCGGCCAGACCCCGGCCCGGTACGGGCAGCTCCCGCCAGGCCGTGGCGCCCATGGCGAGGAGCACGGCGTCATAGCGCCCGCGGAGTTCGCGGGCTCCGAGGTCGCGTCCGACGTCGGTGCCGGTACGGAACCTGGTGCCCTCCTCGCGCATCTGCTCGATGCGCCGGTCGAGCCGGTACTTCTCCATCTTGAACGAGGGGATGCCGTACCGCAGCAGCCCGCCCGGCCGGTCGTCGCGCTCGTACACGGCGACCGTGTGCCCGGCCCGGGTCAGTTGCTGTGCGGCGGCGAGCCCGGCGGGCCCCGAACCGACCACGGCGACCGTCCTGCCGGTCAGGCGGCGCGGCGGCTTGGGCGGTGCGTAGCCCTCGGCCCAGGCGCGGTCGGCGATGGCCGCCTCGACGTTCCTGATGGTCACGGCGGGTTGGTTGATGGCCAGCACACAGCCCGACTCGCACGGTGCGGGGCAGAGCAGACCGGTGAACTCGGGGAAGTTGTCGGTTGCGTGCAACCGCTCCGCCGCGGCCTGCCAGTCGTCGCGGGCGACCAGGATGTTCCACTCCGGAACGAGGTTGCCGAGCGGGCACGCCTCGTGACAGAACGGGATCCCGCAGTCCATGCAGCGTCCGGCCTGCTCGCCGACGATCGGCAGCAGCGCGCCGGGAACGGCGACCTCGTCCCAGTCCCGCACCCGCTCCTCGACGGGCCGGCGCGGCCACTCCCGGCGCGGGGTGTGCATAAAGCCCTCGGGGTCGGCCATGGCCGCCTCCTGGCCCACGGCCGCAGATCGGCGCACCGGCGCGGCCGGGGCAGCATCGTCTCGTAAGTCTGTCCTGTCGTGCGTCTGTCCTGTCGTGCTTTTTCCCATGATGCCCGGGATTACGCGGGTCGCGTGGCGCGGAGTGCCGCTGTCGTTCCGCGCTTCGCCGTTTCGCCGTTTCGCCGCATCGGCGGTTCTGCGGTTCGGCGTGTACCTGTAGTCGTGGGACCGCCTCCGTGTGTGCGGTGTGCGGTGTGCGGTGTGCGGTGTGCGGTGTGCGGTGTGCCTGCGCCGGTGCGCCGGGGCGTCCGTCCTGCCGGCCGGTACGGGCGCGGTCGCGTGCGCGTGCCCACCCGGGCGCGCTCGGGCGTGCGCGGGGCCTCACCCCGTCCAGGCCGGCCGTCGCGGGTCGTCCGCGCGTACCAGCACATCGGCCGCCCCCGCCGGGTCCACCTCGTGCTCGTACCGTTCGAAGGCGGGCAACGTCCACTGCGTCTGCGGGGGAGTGCGCCGCCGCAGGGCGCCCGGGGAGAGCTGTACGTGCACGGTGCGGTCGAAGGGGAACCAGTGGTGCAGCAGCAGCGGCCCGTGCAGCAGGAGCAGCCCGCCGGGCGGCAGGGCCACGCGCGGGCTGCGCGTGGCGCGGTCGGTGACCGGATCCCAGAGGTCGGGCAGTACCCGGCCGTCACCGTCCGCCTGCAGCGGTCCGAACACCTCCCGCCACAGCGCCCCCGTGTCGAACCAGGCGTCGTAGTAGGTCTCCACGTCCTCGCGCCCGTGCTCCAGGCGCAGCGAGGCGGGCCGCAGGAACCCCTCCACGCCGACCACGAGCGAGGGCCTGCCGAGCAGCCGCAGCACCTCGGCGACCCGGTCGGCCAGCTCTCCGGGCCGGGCGGCGGGAGCGCCGTCGAACGCGATCCTCGGCCAGGCGCCGCCGTCCTCGGGCTTCAGGTCGGCCAGCCGCTCGGCGAGCGCCTCGCCGAGCCTCTCCCAGGTGATCGCTTCCAATCGCACCCGGCCCATGATGCCTCCCGTAGGTCCTGCGGTGTGCCGCGGCTCTCCCGCCGGTAGGATGCCGCGTACACGTCAAACTTCCTCGTGCGGGGCGGGCCCGACGACCAGGAGTCCGTCTGCCATGGGAAAACGCCCGCTCCTCGTGTCCCTCGCGGCCTTCGCGGCGCTGCTGCTCGCAGCCGCCCCCGCGGCCCTGGGCGCCGCAGGCACCCCGCACCCCGCCGGTGCCCCGGCCGCCCCCGCCCACCGGATCGCGTGCGCTCCGCCGGTGCTGTTCTGCGAGAACTTCGACGCGCTGGCGCCAGGTCACGCCGAGAGCCCGAACTGGGACACCGTCGCAACGGGCGGCACGCTCACCGTCGAGGCGGCCGGAACCGGCGGACGGAACCTGCACGTCAGCACCCGGGGCAATGGCAGTGCCTTTCTCCGCGTGAACGGTTTCGCACCGCCCGGAAACAGCTTCTGGGGCCGCCTGCGCGTGCGCGTCGACGCCTTCCCCACCGCTCCCGACTGGGCGCACTGGACACTCGTCGAGGCCGCCGGTGAAGGCCCCGGCCTCATCCGGCCGCTGGGCGGCCAGTACGTGCCCGACGTGGGCGGCGATCTGTGGGGCGTGGGCTCCGACGGCGGGCCGACCGGCGACTGGACGGCCTGGCGGGAGTCCGCCCCGGCCCGGGCGGGCGTGTGGCAGTGCCTGGAGTGGCAGATGGACGCCGCCGACAACCGGATCGCCGTCTGGATCAACGGCCGGTCACAGCCGGACCTCACCGTCGACACCACGCACCACGGCGGCAACCCGGTCGACTTCGTCTTCCCGAGCTTCCGCACCGTCGAGCTCGGCTGGCAGCTCTACCAGGCCGACCCCGTACCGGACGGCTACGACCTCCGCCTGGACGACATCGCCCTGAGCACCGAACGGGTCGGCTGCGAGGCCGGGAGCGGACGGGGCGGGAGCGCACACGGCAGCGAAGCGGACTGACCCAGCCGGTGCGGGGCGGCGCAGCCCGCCGGTGGAGGCGGGAGCGGGGTCCGGGCTGATGGGCGAAAGCCCCCGGGGAGGGGCGCTGGGGCCGGGTGCCGAGGGCACAGCGCCGGTGGCGGCCGGACGCCGTCCTGCCGCCGCTTGCCCTCGTGCCGCCGACTGCCGCCGATCGCCGTCGCGTGCCGCCGACTGCCGCCGCGCGGCCGCCGGGGTGAGCCGGTCCGCGGGTACCCGGCCCGGTGCAGAACCCGTCCCCGACCGGGTTTGCGCTCGCGTGTCAGGGAGAGTCGGCAAGCAGCGCAAGGCAGACTGGCAAACGAACCGCACGGTGCGGCGCGAACGAGCGCCGGGCTCGGTGCCGTCACGCGCGCCGCGCCGGCGGTCCGGTATGTGGAGGTGTTTATGACCACCGCCGGAGACATCATGCACCGCGGCGCCCAGTGGATCCCCGCAACGGAGACCCTGGACAGGGCCGCGCAGATGATGCGCGAAATGGACGTGGGCGCACTGCCCATCAGCGACTCCAACGAGCGGATGTGCGGCATGCTCACGGACCGCGACATCGTGGTGGGCTGCATCGCCGCGGGGCACGACCCGTCGAGGACGACCGCGGGCGACATGGCCCAGGGCACCCCGCGCTGGGTGACCACCGACTCCGATGTGAGCGACGCGCTCCAGCAGATGCAGGGCCACCAGATCCGCCGCCTGCCCGTGATCGACGAGAACAAGAGGCTCGTCGGCATGATCAGCGAGGCGGATCTCGCCGGCCACCTGCCGGAGGGCCAGCTCGCACGGTGGGCCGAGGACGTCTACGCGATGCCCTGAGCGGCCCTGGGCGGTCCTGAGCTGAGCGGGCGTGCCCCTGCGTGCGCCGACGCGGCGGCGGCTTCACCGCGCGGCACCGGGTCAGAGCCAACCGGCGCGCCGGAACCCCCGGTACAGCAGGAGGCAGGCCGTCACGATCACGACCCACACCAGCCCGTATCCGAACCTCCAGTGGAGTTCGGGCATGTGGTCGAAGTTCATGCCGTAGATGCCGCAGACCATCGTCGGAACGGCGATCACGGCGGCATAGGCGGTGATCTTCCGCATGTCCTCGTTCTGCTTGACGGTCACCTGGGCCAGGTGCGCCTGCAGGATGGAGTTCAGCAGGTCGTCGAAGGCGGCGGCCTGCTCGACGGCCCTGGCCAGGTGGTCGCCCACGTCGCGGAAGTAGGCGCGTATATCCGGGGCGATCAGCCGTATCCGCTCGGTCGCGAGCACCTCCAGCGGGCGGGCGAGGGGCAGCACCGCGCGCTTGAGTTCCAGCAGCTCACGCTTGAGCTGGTAGATGCGGCCCGGATCGGTGCGGGCGCCGTCCTCGGCGAAGACGTCGGTCTCCACCTGGTCGATGTCGTCCTGCACCGCGTCGGTGACGGCCACGTACTCGTCCACGACGTGGTCCGCTATCGCGTGCAGGACCGCGGCCGGGCCCTTGGCGAGCTGCTCGGGGTCGGCCTCCAGACCCTCGCGCACCGGCCCCAGCGAGCCATGCCGTCCGTGCCGGACGGTGATGACGAAGTCGGGGCCGACGAAGACCATGATCTCGCCGCTGTCCACCACCTCGCTCGTGGCGGTGAGCTCGGCGTGCTCCACGTAGCAGACCGTCTTGAACACGGCGAAGAGGAAGTCGCCGTACTGCTCCACCTTCGGGCGCTGGTGGGCGTCCACCGCGTCCTCCACGGCGAGCGGGTGCAGGCCGAACAGCTCGGCGACGTCCTTGAACTCCTCCTGGGAGGGCTCGTGCAGCCCCAGCCAGACGAAGCCCTCGCCCGCCGCGCGGACCCGCTCGACCGCGTCGACGAGTCCGTGCCCGCCCGGCTGGCGGACACCGCCGTGGTACGTGACGCAGTTCACCACCGTGGAGCCGAGGGGTGAGCGTGCGTGGTGGCTCAGGTCGACGGTGCGGGTACGGCCGCGCGTCAGACGCGCCACCTTCCGCAGGCCGCCCACACCGCGAAGGTCCCGGACCCTTCGGAGATTGCCGGCCATCGACATGTACGGCTCCTTGCCCTGGACTGTGCTTTCGGCGGGCCAGTCTGCCAGCACCCGCCCAAACGCGTTGCGCCCTGTGGACAACCCCACGGCGCCCGCGACGCCCCATGCGCCCCCAATACCGGACGGCATGCCTCCGCCACGCTGCCCGCCCCGCGACCCGACCGTCACCTGCGTCGCGGCCCGCACCCGTGGCCCTGCCCCGCCGGCCGTCCACCGTCATCGCTCCCGGCGCCCGGCCGGCGGCCTCCCACCGAGCGCGGCGACGGCGCGCGCCCCCGCGCGGCACCCCTCGACCGCTGCCCCCTCGGCCGGCGTGCCCGCGAGCAGTGCTGCGAGGAACGCCCCCGTGAAGGCGTCCCCGGCGCCCGTGGAGTCCTTCGGCACGACCGGGAAGGACGGCACCCGGGCCCGTACGGCACCGTCCCGCGCCACGAGTGCGCCGTCCGCGCCCCGCTTCGCCACCACCAGTGGAAACAGCGTGCTCAGCTTGGCCGCGGCGGCCACCGCATCGGTGAGACCGGTCAGCAGCCGCGTCTCGTCCTCGCTGGGCAGCAGGACGTCCACCCCGTCGAGCAGCGACAGGAAGCGCCCGACGCCCAGTTCCCGCAGGAACCCCGCCGACGCGGGATCACAGCTCACCCGTACTCCACGCGCGCGGGCCGATGCCACCGCCGTCACCACCAGGTCGCGCCCCGACGGTGAGAAGAGGAGGTAGCCCGACAGGTGCACATGAGCGATGCCGTCCAGCACGGCGGCCGACCAGTCGGCGGGGGAGAGCCGCACGGACGCTCCGCTGTCGGACAGGAAGGTGCGTTCCGCGGCTGCCGCCCCGTCCACCAGGCAGACCACCGTGCCCGTCGGCGCCTCCGGGTGGACGACGAGCTGGGGAACGACGCCCGCCGCCACCAGCGCCCGCCGGTGCCAGTCGGCGGACTCGGCCCCCACGCAGCCGAGCAGCCGAACCGCGGAGCACCCCCAGTGAGCCGCCCAGCAGGCGACGTTGGCCCCCGCTCCACCCGGCAGCACCCGCACGGTGGCCGAGGTGTCCGTGCCGTGCTTCAGCGGGCCGTGGTGGCGCGCCACGACGTCGGTGACCACGTCCCCGACCACCAGCAGCCCTCCGGGGCCGCCCGGGCCGGCGCTCACATCCTCGACCAGGCCGCGGCGATGCGTCCCGCCAGGCGCACGTTGCCGCGCACCGCGGCCAGGTTGGCTGCCAGGGAGGCGCCGTCCGTGTGGCGGACCAGGTAGTCGAGGAGGAAGGGCGTGACGGCCTGTCCGGTCACGCCCCGCTCGTCGCACTCCCGCAGCGCGTCGGCCAGCACACGCGCGTGGAGCACGGGATCGAGCTGCTCCGACTCGGGCACCGGATGGGCGACGATCAGCGCCGAGTTCGGGCCCGCGAGCATGTCCTGGGCCCGCATGACCGCCGCCACCTCGTCCGGCGTGCGCAGCGTCCAGTCCACCGGATGGCCCGAGTCGGCCAGGTAGAACCCCGGGAAGCGCGAGGTGCCGTACCCGGCCACCGCCACGCCCAGCGTCTCCAGCCGCTGCAAGGTCGCCGGCACGTCCAGGATCGACTTCACGCCCGCGCACACCACCGTGATCCGGGTGCGGGCCAGCAGTCCGAGGTCGGCCGACTCGTCCTGCGTCACCGTCCACTCCCTGTGGACCCCGCCGAGCCCGCCCGTCGCGAACACCCGCACCCCCGCGCGGGCGGCGAGCAGCGCCGTCGCCGACACGGTGGTCGCGCCGCTCGCCCCGGCCGCCACCGCCAGCGGCAGGTCGCGGTGCCCCAGCTTGCGTATGCCGTCCTCGCCCGCGATCCGCTCCAACTGCGCGGGCCTGAGACCGACATGGGGCCGCCCGTCCAGCACCGCCGTCGTCGCCGGTACGGCTCCCTCGTCCCGCACCGCCTCCTCCAGCTCCAGGGCGACCTGGAGATTGCGGGGGCGCGGCAGCCCGTGCGCGATGATCGTGGACTCCAGGGCGACGACCGGGCGCCCGGTCGCGAGCGCCTGCCGAACCTCTTCCGACACCACCAGCACGAGTCTCTCCCGCCTCCAGAACGTGTCCCAGGGGCGCCGCGAAGCGCCTTCTGACATCTTCGGCGGGCGACCCACCGCGCCAAACCTGCCGCCGCGCACGCCCGGCGCGAGCCCTGGCGCATGACAGGTCACACAGGCGGTTCGTCCGCACCGGGCGCTCCCCGCGGTACCGCAGGTCCTGGCGCCGCGGCGGAGGGCGCCGGCGAACGGGGCGCCGTGGGCGGACGGGCCGGCGGGGCCCGGCTCGACCACGTCGTGCTGGCGGGCGCATGACCCGGTGGTGTCCGCGGAGTCCTGCGCGAAGGTGCCCGGCCCGCCCGCACTGCGGTCGGGCGCGTTCTCCGAGGGCTCGGTGCCCTTCCCCTCGGTCCGCCCCGATGGAGGAGACCTCTTCGACCTGATGCCGCTGGAGACGGCGCCCCGTATGACGACGGTCCCCGACGCCGCGCGCAGCGCCGGCCACCCCGCCAACCACGTCTGCGTCGCCCTGCCGTCCGCCGCGTCCGACTGCGCCCCCGGGGCGCGGCTCCAGAGCACGGCGTGCCCGTCTCGGAGATCCGGGAACGCCTTCGGAGCCCGTGGTGAGGCCCCGTCGCAGCTTCTGCCTCCCCGACCCGGACGGCAACTCTCCCGACCCGGACGAGAACGTGCTCGTGGCACGGCACTACGACCCGTCACCGGCGCACGAGTAGCCGCCGGGCGCCCACCTCCGCGCCCTTCGCTTTTCGAGGCACCCTTCGAACGCCGTGTCCGCCCGCGGCCACCGCCGCCCGCCCCGCCCGGCGCGTCTGGCCGGGGGCACGGGCGGGCAGGATGCATACGCGCGCGTGGTGCACGTTGACCCCCCGGTGTGCCCACGCGCGCGTGTCGGCCGCCGAACTCAGAGGGGCTTCACCCCCTCAAGGGCGCCGTGCGGGTCGAGGACGTACTTGTGGCTCGCGCCCTTGTCGAACTCCGCGTAGCCCCGCGGCGCGTCCTCCAGGCTGAGGACCGTGGCGTTGACGGCCTTCGCGATCTGCACCCGGTCGTGCAGGATCGCCTGCATCAGGCCGCGGTGGTACTTCATCACCGGGCACTGGCCGGTGGTGAACCGGTGGCTCTTGGCCCAGCCGAGCCCGAGGCGCACCTTCAGGGTGCCCACCCGGGCCTCGTCGTCCGAACTGCCCGGGTCCTCGGTGACGTACAGTCCGGGTATACCCAGCGCGCCTCCCGCGCGCGTGACGGTCATCAGGGAGTTGAGGACCGTGGCCGGGGCCTCCTCGCCCTCCCTGGTGTGCGCCCTCGCCTCGAAGCCGACCGCGTCGACCGCCGCGTCGACCTCCGGCACGCCCAGGATCTCGGCGATCTGGTCCTCCAGGGTGCCCTGGGTCAGGTCGACCGTCTCGCAGCCGAAACTGCGGGCCTGGGCCAGGCGGTCGGTGTTGAGGTCGCCCACGATGACCGAGCCCGCGCCCAGAAGCTGCGCAGCGGCAGCGGCGGCGAGGCCGACCGGTCCCGCGCCCGCGATGTACACCGAGGAGCCCACGCCCGCACCCGAGCTCACCACGCCGTGGTAGCCGGTCGGGAAGATGTCGGACAGCATCGTCAGGTCCAGCAGCTTCTCGCGCGCCTGGTCCCGGTCCGGGAAGGGCAGCACGTTGAAGTCCGCGTAGGGGACCATGACGTACTCGGCCTGACCGCCGACCCAGCCGCCCATGTCGACGTAGCCGTAGGCGCCGCCCGGACGCCCCGGGTTCACGTTGAGGCAGATCCCGGTCTGGCGCTCCTTGCAGTTGCGGCAGCGGCCGCAGGCGATGTTGAACGGCACGGAGACGATGTCCCCGACCTGGACGAACTCCACGTCCGGACCGCGTTCCACCACCTCGCCGGTGATCTCGTGGCCGAGGACGAGGCCCTCGGGCGCGGTGGTGCGGCCACGCACCATGTGCTGGTCGCTGCCGCAGATGTTGGTGGCGAGCACCTTGAGGATGGCTCCGTGCCGGCACTTGCGGCCGACGTTCGCAGGCGCCACGCCCGGCCCGTCCTTGAGCTCCAGCGTCGGATAGTCGATGTCGTGGACCTCGACCGTCCCCGGCCTGATGTAGCTGACTGCCCGGTTGTTCATGAGATCGCCGTCCCTTCGGCTTCCGTGATCCGGATTCCTGCTGGGCCAGCGCAGGGCAGCGCCCCGCGGCTTACGGCGCTGTGTTCCTCGGGCGGCGGCCCACCGCCGGGCGGGAGGAAAACCGATCGGTCTTCCGTGCGCCCCGCGCCAGGGCCGTTCCTCCGACCGACTTCCCAGCGATGGCCTTTCCAGTCCGGTGCGCGCCGGTCGACCCCAGGGATCTCGGAACCGGCCCGGGAACGCGGGCTGCGACCTGCCCGGAACGGGGCTGCTCTGCTCAGAACAGGGGCTGCGGCAGTACGCCCTCCAGCGCGAGCAGCTTCCGCTTGGTCTCCAGGCCACCGCCGAAGCCCCCTATGCCGCCGTCGCTCTCCACCACACGGTGGCAGGGCACCACGACCGGCAGCGGGTTCGCGCCCATGGCGGCGCCCACGGCCTGCGCGGCGCCCGGCTGGCCCACCCGGCGCGCCAGATCGCCGTAGCCCACGACGGTGCCGTAGGGCACGCCGGAGGCCAGCTCGTGCAGGACCTGGCGGTTGAAGCCGGTGATCAGCGACCAGTCGAGCGGCAGCTCGAAGTCCCGGCGCCGACCGGCGAAATAGGCCTTCACCTGGTGTACGGGTTCGGCGAGCAGCGGGGAGCCGGGGGCCTCGCACGGCTCGGCGCCGAGCCGTGCGGCGAGCCGGCCGAGCGCCTTGTCCCGCACCGCGTCCGAGGCGTGGAAGACCACCTGGACCAGGCCCTTCCCGGTGGCCGCGAGCAGCAGGGGGCCGATGTCGGTGGCGATCACGGCCCACGCGAGCCGCCCTGCGGCCGCCTCCCGCGGCGCCCCGTCCTGTGCGCCCTCCGCCCGGGAGGACCACTGCTGCGTCCGGTCGTCGCGGGCGCCCCGGCCGTCGCGGTCGGTCTGGTCGTCTGCCCGGCGGTCGTCCCGGTAGTCGTTCATACCGCCACCGTAGGGGCCGGCACCGACAACGGGTCGTGCGGCGGCCGCGCACGGGTCCGCCGCACGGCGTCGGACCACCGCCCAGGGTGGGCGCCGCCAAGGGCGGCCGCCGCTCCGGAGCGGGCGGCGCTCCGGCAGCGGTGGCAGCCGCGGCACCCGGGCCGCCACCGGTGCCGGTCCGGCCGGGTCAGGACGGGCAGAGCGCCGCGCGGTTGTCCAGGGCGCCCGCGACGGTGTCCGGGTAGTTGGTGATGATGCCGTCCACGCCCTGGTCGGCGACCCGCTGCACCGTGGCCGTGTCGTTCACCGTCCAGGTGTAGGCCTCCAGGCGCCGGCCGTGGGCACCGCGCAGCGCGTGCACGGCCCTGACGTAGTCGGCCGTGAGGGTCGTCTGGTCGGGGTTGATCTGGTCGGTGAAGGCCGCGTACCCGGGGAGTTCGGCGACGGGCGGTGCGCCGAGGAAGCCGGTCTTGACATCGGGCCGCAGGGCGTGCACGGTCCGTACGCTGTCCGCGCCGAAGCTCTGGATGACCAGCCGGGCACCGACGTGGCGCGGGTCCAGCCAGCTCTGCGCGCCGAGCACCTTCAGGATGTCGTTCTCGATGCCCGGATAGAGCTCGGGCGCCTTGATCTCCATCAGCAGCTTCTGGCCGTTGTGCTCGACACGGCGCAGGTACTGCTCCAGGGTCGGGATCCGGGCTCCCGCGTACCGCTCGTCCTTCCAGGAGCCCGCGTCGAGCCGTGCTATCTCGGCCGCGGTGAAGTCGCCGACCCGCCAGGGCGCCCGGTCAGGGAAGACGGCCTCGGCGTCGGTGGTCCGCTTCAGGTCGGTGTCGTGGATCACCACCAGCTCGCCGTCCCTGGTGCGCTGCACATCGTTCTCGACCCAGTCGGCGCCCAACTGAGCGGCCTGGTCCACGGCCTCCAGGGTGTTCTCGGGGGCATAGCCGGACGCCCCGCGGTGCGCCACGACGACGGGGCCCGGGGCGGCCGCGGGGGCGGGCTGGGCGGGCAGGAGCAGTGCGCAGGTTCCCACCAGGGCGGCGGTCGTGGCTGCGGCGGCGCGAGCGTACACGGGCACTCCTTCCATCGAGCGATCACGTTCTGTACGAGCGTGACAGCACACCGGCGGTGGAACACAGGCGAGAGGTGTCCGGAGAGTGAAAGGATGGCTACCGGGACGGCGGGGCCGTCTGTAAAGGATCATCACATCGGGCACGCACGATCAGTCGGGATTCTTTGCCGGAAAATCGTTCATGTGTTCCTGGGGGAGCCGTACTCTCGCCTCACCCGTGGTCTTCGCCGGCCGGTGACGCGGGACGTCAGGGCTCATGGCAGGGGTCCACCGGCACGCGGGAGCGGGCCGGGCGCGTGTCACATGCCCTGACGCGCGTCGCGGGCACGACAGGATGGAGGGCTGCCCAGCATGTACGCCAAGGTCGACGGCTTGAGCTACGGTCTTGTGACACCGCTGGTGGCGTATGTGGTGGCCTGTCTCGGAGGCGCGATCGGCCTCCGCTGCCTCACCAGGTCCCTGACCACCGTCCAGCCCGGGCGGGCCGGCTGGCTCGCGCTGAGCTCGGCCGCCTTCGGCACCGGCGTCTGGCTCACCCACTTCGTGGCGATGACCGGCTTCAGCGTCGTGCACACGCCCTTCGGCTACGACCCGCTGACGACCTTCGCGGGGCTGGGCGTGGGCATCGTCATGGTGGGCACCGGGATCTTCATAGTCGGCTTCCGCGGCATCACGGGACCGGCCCTGTTCACCGGCGGCACCGTCACCGGCCTGGGCATCGCCTCGACGCACTACATGGGCATGGCCGGGGTCCGGCTCGGCGGGCGGCTGGAGTACAACACCCTCACCGTCGCGGCCTCCGTCCTGATCGCCGTCGTGGCCGCCACCGGCGCCCTCTGGGCGGCCGGCCAGGGCAGGGGACCGCGGTGGAACGCGGCCGCCAGCATGGTGATGGGCCTGGCCGTGCTCGGCATGCACTACGTCGGCATGAGCGCCGTGCGGGTCCATCTGCACGGCGCCGCGGCGGACCCCTCCGGCGACACCCCCGCCACACCGCTCCTGACGATGATGATCGGTCCCGCCGTCTTCCTGCTGCTGATCGCCGCGGTCCTGCTGCTCGCCCCGGCGAGAGCGACGGGCCCGGCCCCCCGGGCCCGCTCCACGGGCCGGCTCGCCGTCCTGCCGACCCAGCGCTCGCGCGCTCACGACCTGTCCCGCAGCCGGCCCCGCACCCCGCAGAACCGCTGATCAGAACCGGTTGTCAGTGCGGAGTCGTACGGTGGGATGCATGCCCCCCGTATCCAAGATCGAACAGCTCCGCCCGGAGAGCATCGAGGCGCTCCGCCAGGACGGGGCAGCGCCCTTCGAGGTCGTCAGCCCCTACCAGCCCAGTGGTGATCAGCCGACGGCCATCGCCGAGCTCGACAAGCGCATCCGCTCGGGCGAGAAGGACGTGGTCCTGCTCGGCGCCACCGGCACCGGCAAGTCGGCCACCACGGCGTGGATGATCGAGAAGCTCCAGCGGCCGACCCTCGTCATGGCACCGAACAAGACCCTGGCCGCCCAGTTGGCGAACGAGTTCCGCGAGCTCCTGCCGAACAACGCGGTCGAGTACTTCGTCTCGTACTACGACTACTACCAGCCCGAGGCGTACGTCCCGCAGTCCGACACCTACATCGAGAAGGACTCCTCGATCAACGAGGAAGTGGAGCGGCTGCGCCACTCGGCGACCAACTCGCTGCTCACCCGCCGCGATGTCATCGTGGTCGCCTCGGTCTCCTGCATCTACGGCCTGGGCACCCCCCAGGAGTACGTCGACCGGATGGTCTCCCTGAAGATCGGCGACGAGATCGACCGCGACCAGTTGCTGCGCCGTTTCGTCGACATCCAGTACACGCGCAACGACCTGGCGTTCACCCGGGGCACCTTCCGGGTGCGGGGCGACACCATCGAGATCTTCCCGGTCTACGAGGAGCTGGCCGTCCGGATCGAGATGTTCGGCGACGAGATCGAGGCGCTCTCCACCCTGCACCCCCTCACGGGCGAGGTCATCAGCGACGACCAGCGGCTGCACATCTTCCCCGCGTCGCACTACGTGGCCGGTCCCGAGCGCATGGAGCGCGCGGTCAACGACATCGAGACCGAGCTCGGCCAGCGGCTCGCGGAGCTGGAGAAGCAGGGCAAGCTCCTTGAGGCGCAGCGGCTGCGCATGCGCACCACGTACGACCTGGAGATGCTCCGCCAGATCGGCTCCTGCTCCGGCGTGGAGAACTACTCGATGCACTTCGACGGCCGCAAGCCGGGCACCCCGCCGCACACCCTCCTCGACTACTTCCCGGAGGACTTCCTGCTCGTCATCGACGAGTCGCACGTCACCGTGCCCCAGATCGGCGCCATGTACGAGGGCGACGCCTCCCGCAAGCGCACCCTCGTCGACCACGGCTTCCGCCTCCCGTCCGCGCTGGACAACCGCCCCTTGAAGTGGGAGGAGTTCCAGGAGCGCATCGGGCAGACGGTCTACCTCTCGGCCACCCCGGGGCAGTACGAGCTCTCCCGCGCCAGCGGCCATGTGGAGCAGATCATCCGCCCCACGGGCCTCATCGACCCGGAGGTCGTGGTCAAGTCCACCGAGGGACAGATCGACGACCTGGTGCACGAGATCCGCATCCGGAGCGAGAAGGACGAGCGCGTCCTGGTCACCACCCTCACCAAGAAGATGGCCGAGGACCTGACCGACTACTTCGTGGAGCTCGGCATCCGGGTCCGCTACCTGCACAGCGACGTCGACACCCTGCGCCGCGTCGAGCTGCTGCGCGAGCTGCGCTCCGGTGAGTTCGACGTCCTGGTCGGCATCAACCTCCTGCGTGAGGGGCTGGACCTCCCCGAGGTGTCCCTGGTGTCCATCCTCGACGCCGACAAGGAGGGCTTCCTGCGCTCGGGCACCTCCCTGATCCAGACGATCGGCCGTGCCGCGCGCAATGTCTCCGGCCAGGTCCACATGTACGCCGACAAGGTCACGCCGGCGATGCAGAAGGCCATCGAGGAGACCAACCGCCGCCGCGAGAAGCAGCTCGCGTACAACAAGGAGCGGGGCGTCGACCCGCAGCCGCTCCGCAAGCGGATCAACGACATCGTCGCCACCATCGCGCGCGAGGACGTCGACACCGAGCAACTGCTCGGCACCGGCTACCGCAAGCCCGGCAAGGACGGCAGGGGCGCCAAGGCGGCGGTGCCGTCCCTCGGCGGTGCCAGCGGCGCGGGAGGCAGGGCCGCGAAGGGCGCCAAGGCCGGCAAGGCGGCCAGGGGCAAGGAGACCGTGCCCACCGACCGGCCGGCGGCCGAGCTGGCCGAGCAGATCCAGGAGATGACCGACCGGATGCGTGCCGCCGCCGCCGATCTGCAGTTCGAGATCGCGGCGCGGCTGCGTGACGAGGTCTCGGAGATGAAGAAGGAGCTGCGGCAGATGAGGGAGGCGGGGCTGTCCTGACGGCCCGGCGGCTCCGCAGCGAGCCCCTGGCACCCGGGCGGCTCCGGTGTGTTGCAAGAGCGACACAAAGTCCCGCTCGCGGTGCGGCACCGTCACCGCTCCTGCGTAGGGTGCATGCACAACCGCGCAGAACGCGGCACAGGGGGACGGTCCGAGAGGGGAAGAAGCGCGTGTCGGTCAACTTGTCCAAGGGACAGGGCATCAGTCTGCAGAAGAACGACGGGGGCACCCTGGCCGCGGTGCGGATGGGCCTCGGCTGGAAGGCGGCCCCGCGGCGCGGGCTCTTCGGCTCCCGCACCCGGGACATCGACCTCGATGCGTCGGCCGTGCTGTTCGCCGAGAAGCAGCCGGTGGACGTCGTCTTCTTCCGCCACCTCGTCAGCGACGACGGCTCCGTGCGGCACACCGGCGACAACCTGGTCGGCGGCGTCGGAGCGGGCGGTGACGACGAGTCGATCCTCGTGGACCTCCAGCGCGTCCCGGTCCACATCGACCAGATCGTCTTCACGGTGAACTCCTTCACCGGCCAGACGTTCCAGGAAGTGCAGAACGCCTTCTGCCGCCTGGTCGACGAGACCAACGGCCAGGAGCTGGCCCGCTACACGCTCGACGGCGGCGGCGCGTACACCGCACAGATCATGGCCAAGGTGCACCGCGCCGGCCAGGGCTGGCAGATGACGGCCCTCGGCGCTCCGGCGAACGGCCGTACCTTCCAGGACCTGATGCCCGCGATCCTGCCGCACCTGTAGGGACCCGTAGCAGCCGGCCGTGCCACAGGGGGTGGCCCGCAGCGCCGGCCAGCGGGACTGCGCCCGCGCGTAGGCCGCGGCGAGTGCCCCGCGCCCCGGCGCGTACGGCACGGACGCAAGACCGGCCGGGCACGGCCGGAGCAGCCAGGACGGCCCACGCCGGACGGGGCCGAGGGGGCGGGGTGCGCCGCGGGCGCGCCCCGGACAAGGGGGCGACAGCGATGACGGCCGAGCTGGTCAGGGGGCAGAACCTGCCCCTTTCCCGGACCCGTCTGGAAATCCGGGTGTCCGCCGGCAGCCCGGTCGTGGCCGCCGCCACGCTCGGCGACGACCGGGGCAGGCTGCTCGGTCCCGACCAACTGGTGCACCCCGGCTCGCCGGCCCTGCCGGGCTTGGAGGTGCCCCAGCAGGCGGCCGCCGCCCACCGCCTCGCGGTGGACCTGGACGCCATGGAGGACGCCGTGCACCGGGTCAGCGTCCTGCTCGCGCTGCCCGGCGGGGCCGGAGGTCCGGCGAGGTTCGGCGCGGTGGCGTCCCCCTTCGTCGCGGTGACCGGACTCGACGGCACCGAGATCGCCAGCTACACCCTCACCGGCCTGGACACCGAGTCCGCGGTCGTCGCCCTGGAGCTCTACCGCAGGCAGGACACCTGGAAGGTACGCGCCGTGGGCCAGGGGTACGCAGGGGGCCTGACCGCCCTCCTCGCCGACCAGGGGCTCGCGGGGGCGGCCGGTATCGCGGCGGCCGTCCAGGACGCCGTGGCCGAGGGCCGGGCCCGCTCGGTCGCCGCCCCGCCCCGTCCGCCGTACGGGTCCGGGCCGCGGACGGTCACCCAGGGAGCCGGGCCGGCCATCGCGACCGGCGCCGTCGCGCCCGGGGAGGCGGCGTCACCACCCGGCCGGTCCGCCGGCCCACCGGTCGCCGCCTCCCAGGAGGCAGCAGAGGGCGGGCCGGGGGCGCGCGATGCCAGGCAAGCGCCCGGCGTGGGCCCCGTCGACTACACCCACCCCGCGCGGGGAAGCGCCACTCCGCCACCTCCGTCCGCCCCGCCGGACTCTCCCGTGCCTCCCGTCGCGGGTGATGCCACGGGTTGGACCATGGACGAGCGGCTGTACAACCAGGTCTGGGGGATGTTCGAGGACCTGGCCCGCAGTACGGCGGCCTACCGCAGCGCCGTCGACTTCGCCGACGCACGCCGGGAGCAGGAGCTCGACAAGGCGCTCTCCGACCCGCGCCACCGCCTCGGCGGCGCGGGCGAGGGCGCGCGTACGGCCGCGGACGAGCGCCACGGGCGGCTGGTCGACCAGGCCCGGCAGGCGCTGGACCGCGACCTCGCGCAGCTCGTCGCCGAGGCGGAGGTGGTCGAACCCGCCCTGCCGGCCGCCTACGCCCGCTGGGACAACCCCGTCTGGCAGGGCTACCAGGTCCCCGCCGAGGCGCCGATGGCACTGCGCCTCGGCGATCTGCACCTGCCGGAGAGCGCCGGGCTGCGCATCCCCATGCTGGTGCGGCTGCCGCTGGAGCGTGGACTGTGGATCGACTGCGGCCCGACCGGTCTGGAGTCCGCGATCCTCGTCAGCCCCGAGGAACTGCGCAGGCTCGCCACCGAGACCGCCGCCGCCCTGGCGGCCCGGCTGCTCGCCGTCCATCCGGCGGGCGCGTTCGCCGTGCACATCGTCGACCCCGCCGGCACCGCCTCGGGCCCGCTCGGTCCCCTGCTGCGCTCCGGAGTGCTGAGCGAACCCCCGGCCTCGGGGGCCGCCGGCGTGTCGGCCATGCTCGCCCGGCTGACCAGGCGCGTGGACCTCGTCCAGATGGCGGCCCGCGGCGGTGCCCCGGAGGCCCTGCCGGCCGATGTGGACACCGCCGAACACCTGCTGGTCGTCCACGACTTCCCGCACGGTTTCGACGACCGTGCCGTGAACCAGTTGCGCTACCTGGCCGACGAGGGCCCCGCGGTCGGTGTCCACCTGCTGGTGGTCGGCGCCCGTGAGGACGCGGCGGAGTACGGGCCGTTGCTCGAACCACTGTGGCGCTCTCTGCTGCGGCTCACGCCGGTACCCGACGACCACCTCGCCGACCCCTGGGTAGGCCATGCGTGGATCTACGAGCCACCACGCGTGCCGCCGGGCAGCCAGGTGCTCCAGCAGGTGCTGGCGCAGGTGGCGGCGGCACGCCATCCCTGGAACCGCTGAACGTCCGTGAGTCGGTGCCTGTCAGGTCCCCCGGGTGGTTCATGACCTGTCGCTTTACTATTACTTGGCAATACCTGTAGCATTCCTTTACTGGCGGGGGCTCTGAGCGTGGGATACCTCCGGCAGCGACAACGCCGAGATTCTTGACGTGCCGACGCCGGAGGCGCAGTGGACGTTTCCCTGACGCTGTGGGTCCTGACGATCGCGGGCCTGGCTGTCCTGATCGCAGCGGACTTCTTCATCGGCCGCACCCCGCACGAGGTGTCCATCCGGGAGGCCGGCACGTGGACCGCCGTCTGGGTGGTCCTCGCGGGGCTGTTCGCGGTCGGGCTGATGGTGTTCGCGGGCGGTCGGCCCGCCGGCGAGTTCGTCGCCGGGTACATCACCGAGAAGTCGCTCAGCGTCGACAACCTCTTCGTCTTCGTCCTGATCATGGCGAAGTTCTCGGTGCCGTCCCGCTACCAGCAGCGGGTGCTGCTTCTGGGCGTGCTGATGGCGCTGGTGCTCAGGGCCGGCTTCATCGCCGCGGGCGCCGCGATCATCGCCAGCTTCGCCTGGGTGTTCTACATCTTCGGCGCCTTCCTCATCTGGACCGCATGGAAGCTGGTCCAGGACGCCCGCAAGGGCGGGCACGAGGAGGAGTTCGAGGAGAACCGGCTGCTGAGGTCCCTGGAGCGGCGCTTCGGCGTGGCCGACCGCTACCACGGCACCAAACTCTTCATCCGCAGGAACGGTGCACGCGTCATGACGCCGATGCTGGTCGTCATGCTGGCCATCGGCACCACCGATGTGCTCTTCGCGCTCGACTCGATCCCCGCGATCTTCGGCCTCACCCAGGACCCGTACATCGTCTTCACCGCCAACGCCTTCGCGCTGATGGGGCTGAGGCAGCTTTACTTCCTGCTGGGCGGGCTGCTCAGACGGCTGGTGCACCTGAGCTACGGGCTGTCGGTCGTCCTCGGCTTCATCGGCGTCAAGCTGGTCCTGCACGCCCTGCACGAGTCCGGTGTCCCCGTCCCCGAGATCTCCGTCCCCGTCTCGCTGGGCGTCATCTGCGGGGTGCTGGTCATCACGACGATCACCAGCCTGATGGCCTCCTCGCGACAGGCCCGCGACACGGAGCACCCTGAGGAGCGCCGCGAGGGCGCGGAGGGAGCGGAGGGAGCAGAGAGCGTGGAGGACGCGGAGAACGTGGAGGACTCGGAGGGCGGGGGCCCCCGCCAGCGCCGGAAGTCCTAGTGGGCCTGCGGTGCACTGGCTCGCTGATCCGGGAGACGGTGCGCCCTGCGCATCTGGGGCGGCGCACCCGGCGCACGCAGCGCACCCGGCGCACGCAGCGTACGCGGCCTACTCACGGGGCCCGCGCGCCCGGGGAGCTGTGCACCGCCGTGGGAAGCGGGCGGTGCGGCGCTCGTGCCGGCCGGCCGCACGCACCGTGATAGACCGTCTCGGGAAAGCTGCCGAAAAGCCCGGAGGTTCCCGTGCCCCGCACCCTCGCCACCGCCCCGATCATGGTTCTCAACGGCCCCAACCTGAACCTCCTGGGCAAGCGCCAGCCCGAGATCTACGGCTTCGAGACGCTGGCCGACGTGGAGGCCCTGTGCACCAGGACCGCGGCGGCGCACGGCGGGACGGTGGACGCCCGGCAGTCCAACCACGAGGGCGAGCTCGTCGACTGGATCCAGGAGGCCCGCGAGCGCCACGCGGGCATCGTGATCAACCCCGGCGCCTACTCCCACACCTCCGTGGCGATCCTCGACGCACTGCACGCCTGCGACGACCTGCCCGTGATCGAGGTCCACATCTCCAACATCCACCGGCGCGAGGAGTTCCGGCACCACTCCTACGTCTCGCGCCGGGCCGACGGAGTGATCGCGGGCTGCGGCGTCCAGGGCTACGCGTTCGCGGTGGAGCGCGTCGCGGCCCTGCTCGCGCCGGCCGCGGCCCGGGTGTAGGGGCGGGAGGGGACGATTGTCAGTGGTGGGTGCCACGATCTGCGCATGGGCTTTCTGCTGAGCGTTCCGCGGTCGTGGCGCCTGACGGCGCGGCCCGCCGCGCGCGGGTTGCGCGCGGCGTGGCTGCGCGGCTGTGTGTCCCGGCGGCCGCGGGTGTCCTGCCGCCGGCTCTCACCAGCCCCGCTCGCGCCACTCGGGCAGGTGCGGGCGCTCGGCTCCGAGCGTGGTGTCGTTGCCGTGACCGGGATAGACCCAGGTCTCGTCGGGCAGCCGGTCGAAGATCTTGGCCTCGACGTCGCCGATCAGGCGCGCGAAGGCCTCGGCGTCCTTGCGGGTGTTGCCGACGCCGCCGGGGAAGAGGCAGTCGCCCGTGAAGACGTGCGGGTGGCCGTGCGGGTCGTCGTAGACGAGCGCGATCGAGCCCGGCGTGTGGCCCACGAGGTGGCGGGCGGTGAGGGCGACCCTGCCGACCCGCACGGTGTCCCCGTCCTCGACGAGCACATCCGTCGGCACCGGAATGCCGTCGGCGTCGTACCGCCCCGCGAAGGTCCGCGCACCCGTGGCCCTGACGACCTCGTCGAGCGCCTGCCAGTGGTCGCCATGGCGGTGGGTGGTGACGACGGAGGCGATGCCGTCGTCACCGATCAGCGTCAGCAGCGTCGAGGCGTCGTCGGCCGCGTCGATCAGCAGTTGTTCGTCCGTGGCCCGGCAGCGCAGCAGGTAGGCGTTGTTGTCCAGGGGGCCGACGGCCACCTTGGAGATCATCAGTTCCTGCAGCTCATGCACATCCGCGGGCCCGCCGACCCGCACCTCTCCGGTGTATGTCATGGCACGCAGCCTACGCAGGCGGCGCCACCCGGGGAGACAGGGCGGGCGTACCGGTACGCCGCAGCCGCGGTGCCCCCCGCAAAAGCGCGGCGGGCGCCCGCCCGGCCGCCCGGCGCAGCCACCGGACCGCCACCGGCGCGCGGCGGCCTACAGCGCGGGCAGCACGGGAAGGGGCCCGCCCGAGACCTTCAGGCCCGAGCCGTCGCGGCGGCCGCTGAGCCAGCCGAGCAGGCCCGCGGGAGAGCCGCTGACACGGACCGGGCCGGCCGCCGTCCCGCCACCGGTCCGCCAGGTCCGGCCGTCGTCGGTGGCCAGGGTGGTCGCGGGCACGTCCTGGTGGCCGGTGAACCGCTCGGCCAGGTAGCCGATCGCCCGGTCGGCGAACTCCCCGGGCAGCGCCTCCAGCGTGTAGCCGATGCCGAGGTCCGTGTGGTGCAACTCCACCTCGACCAGTCGGCGGAAGGGCACGCGGGCCGCGGCGTCGGTGACGCCGTTGCGCAGTACCACCGTGCGCGTCCAGTCCGCGGGCGCCGCGGCCGCCTCCAGGAAGCGGCCCGTGCTCGCCCTGATGTCGGCGACCTGGATGTCGAGGGCGCGCGGCGCGTCCCGCTCCAGGTCGGTCTCACGCTCCGTGCCGCTCGCGTACATGGGGCGCCCGGCGAGTACGTTCACCAGGGCGTCGGCGTTGCGGGCCAGGTGGGCGAGGATGTGCCCCCGGCTCCAGGCGGGCAGCAGGGACGGCTCGGCCACGGCAGCGGGGCCGAGCAGGGAGACTGCGCTGAGCAGCCGGTCCGTCGCGTCACGTACAGACGCGAGGTCGCGCACATGATCGATCATGGCGTCGACGATAGCCCCGCCACACGTTCGGGTGAAGCGGGCCGCCCACCCCGTCAAATCGAATGCACGTGCTATAGGCTCGGGCGAGGCATCGGGCATGCTTGGTAGTCCGGGACCGCATCAGTGTGGCGCTCCGGGAGACGAGGTGCTCCCACCGACCAGGCAACCCCGCCCCTCGCCGACTGCGGCCCCCCATAGTCTTCAGGAGACGGGGGCACCGCCCCTTGTCGTCCTCTCAAGAAAGGTGCGGACCGGCGTGGCCGACCGTCTCATCGTCCGTGGCGCGCGCGAGCACAATCTCAAGAACGTCTCGCTCGACCTCCCGCGTGACTCGCTCATCGTCTTCACGGGTCTGTCGGGCTCCGGCAAGTCCTCGCTCGCGTTCGACACGATCTTCGCCGAGGGCCAGCGGCGCTACGTCGAGTCACTGTCCTCCTACGCCCGGCAGTTCCTCGGCCAGATGGACAAGCCGGACGTCGACTTCATCGAGGGCCTGTCACCCGCGGTCTCCATCGACCAGAAGTCGACCTCGCGCAACCCGCGCTCCACGGTCGGCACCATCACCGAGGTCTACGACTACCTCCGCCTGCTGTTCGCGCGCATCGGCAAGCCGCACTGCCCGGAGTGCGGTCGCCCGATCGCCCGGCAGTCGCCGCAGGCGATCGTCGACAAGGTGCTCGAACTGCCCGAGGGCAGCCGCTTCCAGGTGCTGTCCCCCCTGGTGCGCGAGCGCAAGGGCGAATTCGTCGACCTCTTCTCCGACCTGCAGACCAAGGGGTACAGCCGAGCCAGGGTCGACGGTAAGACCATCCAGCTCACCGAACCGCCCAAGCTGAAGAAGCAGGAGAAGCACACCATCGAGGTGGTCGTCGACCGCCTCACCGTCAAGGACGGCGCCAAGCGCCGGCTGACGGACTCGGTGGAGACCGCGCTCGGCCTCTCCGGCGGCATGGTGGTGCTCGACTTCGTCGACCTCCCCGAGGACGACCCCGAGCGCGAGCGGATGTACTCGGAGCACCTCTACTGCCCGTACGACGACCTCTCCTTCGAGGAGCTGGAACCCCGCTCCTTCTCCTTCAACTCCCCGTTCGGTGCCTGCCCCGACTGCACCGGCATCGGCACGCGCATGGAGGTCGACGCCGAGCTGATCGTCCCGGACGAGGAGAAGTCCCTGGACGAGGGCGCCATCCACCCGTGGTCGCACGGCCACACCAAGGATTACTTCGGCCGCCTCGTGGGGGCCCTCGCCGACGCACTCGGCTTCCGTACCGACATCCCCTTCGCCGGCCTCCCGCAGCGGGCGAAGAAGGCCCTCCTGTACGGCCACAAGACGCAGATAGAGGTCCGCTACCGCAACCGCTACGGCCGCGAGCGCGTCTACACCACCCCGTTCGAGGGCGCCGTGCCCTTCGTGAAGCGGCGGCACAGCGAGGCGGAGAGCGACGCCAGCCGCGAGCGCTTCGAGGGCTACATGCGCGAGGTGCCCTGCCCCACCTGCGCGGGGACCCGCCTCAAGCCCATCGTCCTGGCCGTCACGGTCATGGGGAAGTCCATCGCGGACGTCTCCGCGATGTCGATCAGCGACTGCGCCGAGTTCCTCGGTGAGCTGACCCTCAGCGCCCGTGACAAGAAGATCGCGGAGCGTGTCCTCAAGGAGGTCAACGAGCGGCTGCGCTTCCTCGTCGACGTCGGCCTCGACTACCTCTCCCTGAACCGCGCGGCGGGCACGCTCTCCGGCGGTGAGGCACAGCGCATCCGGCTGGCCACCCAGATCGGCTCCGGCCTGGTGGGCGTGCTCTACGTGCTGGACGAGCCGTCGATCGGACTGCACCAGCGCGACAACCACCGCCTGATCGAGACGCTGGTCCGGCTCCGCGACATGGGCAACACCCTCATCGTCGTCGAGCACGACGAGGACACCATCAAGGTGGCTGACTGGGTCGTCGACATCGGCCCGGGCGCCGGCGAGCACGGCGGCAAGGTCGTGCACAGCGGTCCCCTGAAGGAGCTGCTGGGCAACCGGGAGTCGATCACCGGTGCCTACCTCTCCGGGCAGCGGTCGATCGCGATGCCCGCCACCCGCAGGCCCGTCGACCCGGGGCGCCGGCTCGTCGTGCGCGGCGCCCGGGAGAACAACCTCCAGGACATCGACGTCGCCTTTCCGCTCGGCGTGCTCACCGCGGTCACCGGAGTGTCCGGCTCCGGAAAGTCCACGCTGGTCAACGACATCCTCTACACCCACCTGGCCCGCGAGCTGAACGGCGCGCGCAACGTGCCGGGCCGGCACACCCGCGTCGACGGCGACGACCTGGTCGACAAGGTGGTGCACGTCGACCAGTCGCCCATCGGCCGCACTCCCCGCTCCAACCCGGCGACGTACACGGGCGTCTTCGACCACGTACGGCGGCTCTTCGCGGAGACCACCGAGGCGAAGGTGCGCGGCTACCAGCCGGGCCGGTTCTCGTTCAACGTGAAGGGCGGCCGCTGCGAGAACTGCTCCGGTGACGGCACCATCAAGATCGAGATGAACTTCCTCCCCGACGTGTACGTGCCCTGCGAGGTCTGCCACGGTGCGCGCTACAACCGGGAGACGCTGGAGGTGCACTACAAGGGCAAGTCGATCTCCGAGGTGCTCGACATGCCGATCGAGGAGGCGCTCGCATTCTTCGAGGCGGTGCCCGCTATCTCCCGCCACCTCAGCACGCTCAACGACGTCGGCCTCGGCTATGTGCGCCTCGGCCAGCCCGCGCCGACGCTCTCCGGCGGTGAGGCGCAGCGGGTGAAGCTCGCCAGCGAACTGCAGAAGCGCTCCACCGGCCGCACGGTCTACGTGCTCGACGAACCGACGACCGGCCTGCACTTCGAGGACATCAGCAAGCTGATCACCGTCCTTTCGGGGCTGGTGGAAAAGGGCAACACCGTCATCGTCATCGAGCACAACCTCGACGTCATCAAGACCGCCGACTGGGTCGTCGACATGGGCCCCGAAGGCGGCAGCGGCGGCGGACTGGTCATCGCCGAGGGCACTCCGGAGGAGGTCGCGGGCATCCCCGCCAGCCACACCGGCAAGTTCCTCCGGGACATCCTCGATCCGGAACAGATCAGCGATGCGACGGCGCGGGTGAAGAAGACGACCGTCAAGAGGAGCGGCACACGGAAGCGGGCGACGGCCAAGCGATCCGCGTGAGGCGGGCCCCACACGCGTCCGAGGCGTCAGGCATCCTGGCCGGTGGCCGGTGGCCGGTGGCCGGTGGCCGGTGGCCGGTGGCCGGTGGCCGGTGGCCGGTGGCCGGTGGCCGGTGGCTGCGGAGGACGGGGGAGGCGTGGACCGGGGCGCGGGGTCCCCGGGCCGCACCGGATCGAGTGAGCCGTGCCCCGCGGGTTCGCGCCGCGCGGAGAGGGAGCTTCCGGTCCGGGGCCGCGAGGCACCGGGGCCCGAGGAGCCGGACGGCGCCGCTCACCGGCGTCCGGCGTACTCCTCCAGCTCGCGGGCGTAGGGCGGCTGGGCGCCGGGACGGGAGCAGGTGAGGGCGGCCGCGCGGGCCGCGTAGGTCAGGACGTCCCGCCAGGCGGTCTCGTCCAGCGCGGCCGCCGCGTCGACCGAGAGGGCGTCGAGCGCGGCCAGCCGGTGCAGCAGCGCCGCGTTCACCGTGTCGCCGGCGCCGATCGTGTCGACGACCTCCACCCGCTCTCCCGGCACCGCGAACTCCCCGCCGCGGGTCAGCACCGTCAGGCCGTCGGCGCCGTGCGTCACCACCACCGCCGCCGGCCCGGCCGCCAGCCACTCCTTCGGGGTGCCCCCCAGCCAGTCGGCGTCCTCCTGCGACAGCTTCAGCAGGCCCGTGCAGGGCAGCCAGGAGCGGAAGCGGGCACGGTAGGCGTCCGCGTCGGGAATCAGGACGGCGCGGATGTTCGGATCCAGCGCGGTGAAGACGCCCTGCTCCGCCGCTGCGCGCAGCAGCCGTTCATAGGCGCTGGCACCCGGCTCAAGGACCAGCGAACAGGTGCCGAAGGACACCGCACGGGTGCCCACCGGGAGCGATTCGGGCGCCGAGAAGAGCCGGTCCGCCGTCCCCTCCACGTAGAAGGAGTACCCGGCCGACCCGTCCTCGCCGACCGAGGCCACGGCGAGCGTCGTGGGCTCCGCGCCCCGCTGTACGTACGACACGTCCACGCCGGCCGTCCGCAGCCCGTCGAGCAGAGCCTGACCGAAGACGTCGGACGACACCCGTGAGCAGAATGCGGCGGGAGAGCCGAGGCGCCCCAGCGCCACCGCTGTGTTGTAGGGGCCACCGCCGAGCCGGGGCGCCAGCGGAGCGAGCGGACCCGCCGCGTCCTGTACCAGGTCGATCAGGGCCTCACCTGCAACGACGATCACGATACGGTCCTTTCACGGGGTCGCGCGGGTCGCGTGGGTCATATGGGCTATGGGGGTTACGTGGGAAACGGGGATCGCGTTGGTCACGTGGGTCACCAGGGTTGCGTGGTCGCGTGGCCGGGCGGGGGCGTCGCGGACACCGGGGGATGAGCCGCCGTGCCCGCGCACTCAGCGGACAGGGCCGCGGGCGAGGCATCCTCCGGGCAACCGCAGGAGGTGCGGTGCACGATGGTGCAGGGCAGCCGGACGGTGCGCGGCCGCCGCTTTGGGCCGTCGAGCCGGTCCAGCAGCAGCCGGACCGCCCGCGCGCCGATCTCCCGGCCGGGCTGGGAGACGGCGGTGAGCCGGGGAGTGAACAGCTCGGCCCAGGAGAAGTCGTCGAAGCAGGCCAGGGCGATGTCATCGGGGACCCGCAGCCGACGGGCGCGCAGGGCCCGCAGCGCACCGATGGTCATGGCGTTGTTCGCGGTGACGAGTGCACTGGGTGGCGCCGACGCGGACAGAAGCGCATGCGTCGCACGCTCGGCGCCCGCCGCCTCCGAATGGCCGCTCGCGAGCAGTTCCGGATCAGCGTCCAGTCCCGCACGGTCCAGGCCGGTGCGGTAGCCGGCGATCCGCTCGGCACTGGTGCTCAACCCCGACAGGCCCGCGACCAGGCCGATCCTGCGGTGGCCGAGGTCAGCAAGATGGCAGGTGAGCCGCGCCATGGGCTCAGCGCCCCGCGCACACACCTGGTCGAAGCGGTCACCGGAGCCGTCCGGGAGGTCGACGAGTCGGTCCAGGAAGACGGTCGGCACACCATGGCGCGCCACGTACGCGACGAGCGCGGACGGCCGCGGTGACGGCGCCACGATCAGACCGTCCACCCGGCGCTCGTGGAGCAGTTGCGCGACCGTGCGCTCGTGCACGGGGTCGTCGTGCGGGTCGGCGATGAGCAGACCGTAACCGTGCTCCAGGGCGCTCGACTCCACGCCTTGGAGGATCTCCGTGAAGTACGGGTTGCCGATGGTGGATACCGCCAGGCCGATGGACCGGGTCCGTGCGGTGACCAGGGAGCGGGCCAGGGCGTTGTGGGTGTATCCCAGCTCCTCGATGGCGTCCTGCACGGCCCTGCGGGTGGTCGGGCGCACCGCTCTGGTCCCGTTCAGCACATGGGACACCGTCGCCACGGAGACGTTCGCCAGGCGTGCCACGTCGGCCATCGTCGCCACCGCGCTCCACCCCTTCCACCACCGGCACCCGCCACCGGCATCCGCCATCCGGCACCCGGATTTCGGCACCCGGATTCGGCCCCTGCCCTGGGCCACGGGATCCCGGGCCGGGGTCTCACGGTCTCCGGACGTCTGCGGCATCCGGATCTTCTGGCGCCCGGTTCGCCGAAGGTACCGCACGGCGGACGGCCGCGTAAACGCTTGCGCAAGCGTTTACGCGGCCGCCGGACCTGGTGGGCTGCCCTCCGCCCGGGCCATCCGTCACCAGGGCCGTGCGAGGTGGCGGTGCCGTTCGGCTCAGCCGCCCGACCGGGGGACGAGCTGCCGACCGAAGGGTCGAGCGGGCGCTCAGGGGGCGAGTGGGCGATCGGAGGGACGAGTGGCCGCTCGGGGAGAGCGGCTCATGCGGCCGCGAGGCTGCCGCCGCCGTCGATGCGCAGCGTCTGGCCGGTGATGAAGCCGGCGTCCTCCGAGAGCAGGAAGCAGATGCCCGCGGCGAGTTCGCGGGGCCGGCCGAAGCGCTTCAGGGGGATGCCGCTGAGGTAGCGGGCTTCGCCGGGGGAGCCGACCGGGGTCTTGTCGCGGAAGAGTTCCGTCTCCGTCGGGCCCGGGGCCACCGAGTTCACGGTGATCCCGGTCGTGCCCAGCTCACCGGCCCAGATGCGGGTGCAGGCGTCCAGGGCGGCCTTGGACGCGCCGTAGGCGGTCCGCCCCGGGGTGCCGAGGGTGACCATGCTGGAGACGTTCACGATCCGTCCCCAGCCCTGCGCCTTCATGCCGGGGAGCGCGGCCTGGGCGGTCTGCACGGCGACGCGCACGTTGAGGTCGTAGACCGGGGCGAGGTCGTCGAGGTCGATGGAGCCCAGTTCGGCGAGCCGGACGAGTCCCACGTTGTTGACCACCGCATCGACGGTGCCGCCGCTCAGCACGCCGTCGAGCACGGCCGCGGTGGCCGTGCGGTCCGCGAGGTCCACGGCGTGGAACTCGCCGGGGAAGTCGTCGGGACGGGAGCGCGCCAGACCGACGGGCCGGTGCCCGGCCGCGGCGAGCTGCTCGGCCACGGCTCTCCCGATGCCTTTCGAGGCCCCGGTTATCAGCACTCTTCTGCTGTCCATCGCTCACTCTCCTCAGTACGGGTCCCGGCGCTGTGCGGCCGAGCGCGCACCTCGGCGCCTCCGCGCCGCCGGACGGGCCTTCCCGTGAGCCGGACGGGCCCCCGCGGACGGCCCCCGCGAGCACGGACGGGTCTGCTGCGAGCCGGACGGGTCTGCCGCGGGGTGAAGCGCCGGGATCATGACGTTACTGTTTTGGATGCTGTTCGTAAAATAACCTCCACGGTATGGGTCCTCGGGTTGCCGTTATGGCCGCGCGGTGGGCGATCGGATGCGAGAGGGCAGCGATGACCTTGCTTCAACTGAGAGTGCTGCTGGCGGTCGCCGAGCACGGCGGGTTCACCAGTGCGGCGAAAAGGATGGGGATGTCGCAGCCGTCGGTCAGCCGGTCCGTCTCCACGCTGGAGGCGGAACTGGGCGTCGCGCTCCTGGTCCGGCACCGCGAAGGCGTCACCCTCACCGAAGCCGGCGCGCGTGCCGTCGCGCACGCCCGCGAGTCGGTCCGGCACTTCGACCTGCTGCACGCCGAGGTCGCCGCCGTCTCCGGCCGGGTCACGGGGACGCTGCGGCTGGCCAGTGTGCCCAGCGCCACCGGAGCGCTCGTCTCGTCCCCCCTGCGCGCGTTCGCGAGGAACAACCCCCAGGTGCAGGTGCGACTGCTCGAAGGCAGTGATCAGGAGGTCCGTGACTGGCTGGGCCAGGGCGCCGTGGACGTCGGCGTGGTCACGCTGCCGGCGCCGAACCTGCACACGGTCCTGCTCGACACCCACGAGATGGTCGCGGTGCTGCCCGCCTCCCACCGGCTGGCCGCCCGCCCGGCGGTCACCTACCAGGAGCTCGCAGGCGAGCCCTTCGTCTGCCCGACGGGCGGCTGCGCACAGGTGTTCATGGCCGTCGCGCGCACCGTCGCCGTCCACTTCGACGTGGCCTTCGAGGCCAGGGAGCTGTCCGCGGTGCTGGAGATGGTGAGGGCGGGCCTCGGGGTCAGCATCCTGCCCACGCTCGGTCTTCCCTCGGACCTCGGTGCCGTGGTCACGCGCCCGCTGGAGCCGCGGACGCCCCGTTCCCTGGCGGTCGCCGTCGATGCCAGGGCCGGTTCGTCCCCGGCGGCGCGTGCCTTCATGGCCCAGGTCGCCGAGGCCGTCTGCGAGCAGCGGTGAAGGTGAAGAGGACCGGCTGGTGAAGCGTGACCGGTGGTGGGCAGGACCGGCGGCGAAGAGGACCGCGGTGAAGCGTGACAGGCGGTGAAGCGTGACCGGCGGTGGAAGGGGAGCCGCTCAGGGGCCGCCTCCCGGTGCCCGCTCTCCGTCCCCCCGGCCCCCGCGCCTATTCCCAGTCCCACCCGATCCCCAGCAAACCCGCCCGCACCTGCGGTTCCACCAGGTGCACGCAGTGGTGGGCGCCGCTCAGGGGAAGCTCCTGGCGGCCGCTGCGGGCCGCGGCGGCGGAGTGCTGGGTGAACCGGTGGCAGCGCACCGGCAGCGCCTGTGGCGCGAAGCGCACCTGGAGGACGTACTGGCCGCCCGCCAGGCCGAAACCCCGGACGTACTCGTGGCAGGCGTCCGCGGTGCCGTCCTCGAAGGCGTAGCGGAACACATGGGTGTCGCCCGGCCGCAGGCGGGTGTCGAAGAGCAACTCGGCGGCCAGGACACCCGTCTCGCGGCTCCACAGCACGCGGCCGGTGCGGCAGTTCTCCACCGCGTGCACCGACATGCGCCCCGGATCGCAGCCCGGGTCGCCGTGGTGGACGGCCACATAGCGGTCCCCGCCGCCCGCATGGGCGCGCACCACGAGCTGGGAGTCGCAGCACAGGAGTTCACGCCGCGTGCCGATGCGTACCCGTTCGTGGTGGCCCATGGTCTGCAGCCCGCCCTCCCGGGGGGACCCCAGCTCGGCGAGCAGCAGTTCCAGCGCTCCGGACGCGGCAAGCCGTGAGCGGTAGGAGCGCGCGGCGGCGCGCTGGGCGCCGGAAGCCGGGTCCTGGGAGGTCAGCAGCCGGATCAGGGACTCGTCGGGCAACTGGAGGATCTCCTCAAGGGCCCGCACCGCCCGCAGCGACTCGTCCCGCTGCGGGCGCCGGGCGCCCTGCTGCCAGTAACTCAGGCTCGTCACCCCCACATTGACGCCGTGCCGTGCGAGATGGTGCTGCACGCGCTGCAACGACAGGCCCCGGGCTCTGATCGCCGCCCGCAGGGCCACGTGGAAGGGGCCGGAGGCAAGGGCCGCCTCCAGCTCCGTCGCGGCGGTGTCCGCGAAGTGGGTGCCGTGCCGCATGCAGGGGCCTCTCTGTGCTGGTGGCGCCGCCCGGCCCGGCCGGACCCCGCCGGCGGACCCCGGCCGGAAGGCCCTGGCCCGTCGAGGCGCGGAAGGGGCCCGGCCCGTCGAGGCGCGGGAGGTGTCGCGTCCGTACGCCCTCTGTTACGGCCCCCGGTCACCCCGCATTCAATCGTGTTGATCTGGACCCGACAATGCCTCGAAACCTGGCCACGGCGTCCCAAAACCCTCCGTCGCCCCGTCACCCTCCGCATGGGGACGCCGCCGTGCGCGCGGCACGGGCCGGAGCGGCGTCGTGTTGTCGGTGGCCGCCGTTAGGGTGTGAGACATGGCAGACCCCTCCAGCTACCGCCCCAAGCCGGGACAGATCCCCGACTCGCCGGGGGTCTACAGATTCCGCGACGAACACCGCCGGGTGATCTACGTCGGCAAGGCGAAGAGCCTGCGCCAGCGCCTGGCGAGCTACTTCCAGGACCTGGCCAACCTGCACCCGCGCACCCGCACCATGGTCACCACGGCCGCCTCCGTGGAGTGGACCGTCGTCGGCACCGAGGTCGAGGCACTGCAGCTCGAGTACTCCTGGATCAAGGAGTTCGACCCCAGGTTCAACGTCAAGTACCGCGACGACAAGAGCTATCCGTACCTCGCGGTGACGATGAACGAGCAGTTCCCGCGCGTCCAGGTGATGCGCGGCCGCAAGCGCAAGGGCGTGCGCTACTTCGGCCCGTACGGCCACGCCTGGGCCATCAGGGACACCGTCGACCTCCTGCTGCGCGTCTTCCCCGTGCGTACCTGCTCCGCCGGCGTCTTCAAGAACGCGGCCCGCACCGGCCGCCCCTGCCTGCTCGGCTACATCGACAAGTGCTCCGCACCGTGCGTGGAGCGCATCTCCCCGCAGGGCCACCGGGAACTCGCCGAGGAGTTCTGCGACTTCATGGCCGGCCGCACCGGCACCTACGTGCGCCGCCTGGAGCGGCAGATGGCCGAGGCGTCCGAGGCCATGGAGTACGAGCGCGCCGCCCGGCTGCGTGACGACATAGAAGCCCTCCGCAAGGCCATGGAGAAGAACGCGGTCGTCCTCGCCGACGCCACCGACGCCGACCTCATCGCCCTCGCCGAGGACGAGCTGGAGGCCGCCGTGCAGATCTTCCACGTACGCGGCGGCCGGGTGCGCGGTCAGCGCGGCTGGGTCACCGACAAGGTCGAGGAGGTCACCACCGGCGACCTGGTCGAGTCCGCCGTCCAGCAGCTCTACGCCGAGGAGAGCGGTGACGCGGTGCCCAAGGAGGTGCTGGTCCCCGCGCTGCCGGAGCCCGCGGAGCCGGTGCAGGAGTGGCTCGCGGGCCGTCGCGGCGCGCAGGTGTCGCTGCGGGTGCCGCAGCGCGGCGACAAGCGCGCCCTGATGGAGACGGTGCAGCGCAACGCCCAGCAGGCCCTCGTCCTGCACAAGACCAAGCGCGCCTCCGACCTCACCACCCGCTCACGCGCGCTGGAGGAGATCGCCGCCGCCCTTGACCTGGACAGCGCCCCCCTGCGCATCGAGTGCTACGACATCTCCCACCTGCAGGGTGACGACGTCGTGGCGTCCATGGTCGTCTTCGAGGACGGACTCGCCCGCAAGAGCGAGTACCGCCGCTTCCAGATCAGGGGCTTCGCCGGGCAGGACGACGTCCGCTCCATGCACGAGGTGATCACCCGCCGCTTCAGGCGCTACCTCGCGGAGAAGGAGCGTACGGGCGAGTGGGCAGGCGAGGGCGCCGCGGAGAGCCCCGCCGCCGCCCCGGCACCGGTCCCGTCGGCGAACGGGACCGGAGACCTCTGCGAGGGCGGCCCCGGCGCCCTCACCGACGAGGACGGCCGCCCCAAGCGGTTCGCCTACCCGCCGCAGCTCGTCGTGGTCGACGGCGGTCGGCCGCAGGTGGCCGCCGCCCAGCGTGCACTGGACGGGCTGGGTATCGACGACATCGCCGTCTGCGGCCTGGCCAAGCGGCTTGAGGAGGTGTGGGTGCCCGCCGAGGACGACCCGGTGGTGCTGCCGCGCAGCAGCGAGGGCCTCTACCTGCTGCAGCGGGTGCGCGACGAGGCCCACCGCTTCGCGATCACCTACCAGCGCACCAGGCGGGCCAAACGCTTCAAATCCGGGCCGCTCGACGAGGTGCCCGGCCTGGGCGAGACGCGCAAACAGGCCCTTATCAAGCATTTCGGCTCCGTGAAGCGGCTGCGATCCGCGACAATCGACCAGATCTGCGAGGTTCCGGGCGTGGGCCGCAAGACCGCCGAGGTGATCGTCGCGGCCTTCGCGCAGGCGGCTCCCGCCGCCCCCGCCGTGAACACGGCGACCGGAGAGATCATTGAAGACGATGAGCCCGTCTCCACGGGCACCACGGACGACCGACGGGGGCAAGAGGAATGAGCGACCACGACGAACACGCCGAGCACGGGGAGACCCGTCCCGCCCGGCCGCAGGAGCACACACCCGAGGGCCCCGGCACCGACGAGGACCCGCACACCCGCGACGGCCGCGACGAACGCGGCTCCCGCACCGCGCAGCACGAGCACGGTGCCCAGCTCACCGCCGCCCCGGCGGGCACCGAGGCGCCCGGCGAGGCGGCGATCCCCGAGCTGGTGATCATCTCAGGGATGTCCGGCGCCGGGCGGTCCACCGCCGCGAAGTGCCTGGAGGACCTCGGCTGGTTCGTCGTCGACAACCTGCCGCCCGCGCTGATCCCCACCATGGTGGAGCTCGGCGCCCGCTCGCAGGGCAACGTCGCCAGGATCGCGGTCGTGGTCGACGTCCGCGGCCGCCGGTTCTTCGACAACCTCCGCGAGTCCCTCGCCGACCTGGAGGCCAGGCACGTCACCCGGCGCATCGTCTTCCTGGAGTCCTCGGACGACGCCCTGGTGCGCCGGTTCGAGTCGGTGCGCCGCCCGCACCCGCTCCAGGGCGACGGCCGGATCACCGACGGCATCGCCGCCGAGCGCGAGCTCCTGCGCGAGCTGCGCGGCGACGCCGACCTGGTCATCGACACCTCCAGCCTGAACGTGCACGAGCTGCGCGCCAAGATGGACGCCCAGTTCGCCGGCGACGAGGAGCCGGAGCTGCGGGCCACCGTGATGTCGTTCGGCTTCAAGTACGGCCTGCCGGTCGACGCCGACCTGGTGGTCGACATGCGCTTCCTGCCGAACCCGCACTGGGTCCCGGAGCTGCGCCCCTACACCGGCCTCAACGAGGAGGTCGCGGCGTACGTCTTCAACCAGCCCGGCGCCAAGGAGTTCCTCGACCGCTACGCGGAACTCCTCCAGTTGATCGCCGCCGGCTACCGCCGCGAGGGCAAGCGCTACGTGACGATCGCGGTGGGATGCACGGGCGGCAAGCACCGCTCCGTCGCCATGTCGGAGCGGCTCGCGTCCCGTCTCGCCGCCGAGGGCGTGGAGACCGTCATCGTGCACCGGGACATGGGCCGCGAATGACCAAGCGCTCACCACGGCCCGGCAGGCTCCGCCAGAGCGTGCTGCCCGCGCAGGGCGGAATGGGCCGACCGGTCGTGCGGATCGGCCGCGGCATCCGCGGGCGGCGCGGCACCCAGCCCAAGGTCGTCGCGCTCGGCGGCGGCATGGGGCTGTCCGCGTCGCTGGCCGCGCTGCGCAGGATCACCGGCGACCTCACCGCCGTCGTCACCGTCGCCGACGACGGCGGCTCCAGCGGCCGGCTCCGCGACGAGATGGGCGTACTGCCGCCGGGCGACCTGCGCAAGGCGCTGGCCGCGCTCTGCGGTGACGACGACTGGGGCCAGACCTGGGCCCGGGTCATCCAGCACCGCTTCCAGTCCAGCGGCGAGATGCACGGCCACGCGGTCGGCAACCTCCTCATCGTCGCCCTCTGGGAACAGCTCGGGGACCACGTCCAGGCCCTCGACCTGGTCGGCAAGCTGCTCGGCGCGCACGGCCGGGTGCTGCCGATGTCGGCCGTCCCGCTGGAGCTGCGCGCCCTGGTGCGGGGCCACGACCCGGACCGCCCCGACGAGGTCGGCACGGTCCGCGGTCAGGCGACGGTCGCGCTCACCCCCGGCGAGGTGCAGACGGTCCACCTGGAGCCGCACGACCCGCCCGCCGTCCCCGAGGCCGTCGCGGCCGTCCTGGACGCCGACTGGGTGGTCCTCGGCCCGGGCTCCTGGTTCACCTCCGTGATCCCGCACCTTCTGGTGCCGGATCTGCTGGAGGCGCTGGCCAGGACGAAGGCGCGCCGGGTGCTCTCCCTCAACCTCGCTCCGCAACCCGGAGAAACAGAGGGCTTCTCCCCGCAGCGTCATTTGGAGGTTTTGGGACGACACGCCCCTAAACTCGCCCTGGACGTGGTGCTGGCCGACAAGGCCGCCGTGCCCGACGCCGACTCCCTCACCGAGGCGGCGCGCGGGTTCGGGGCCGCGGTCGAGCTGGCGCCCGTGGCCCGGCCCGACGGCAGCCCCAGGCATGATCCTGAGCTGCTGGCCGCCGCGTACGACCGTATTTTCCGGATGCATGGAAGGATCGGCCCATGGCGATGACGGCAGCGGTGAAGGACGAGATCTCCCGGCTCCCCGTCACCCGGACCTGCTGCAGGAAGGCGGAGGTCTCGTCGATCCTGCGGTTCGCGGGCGGGCTGCACCTGGTCAGCGGGCGCATCGTGATCGAGGCCGAACTGGACACCGCGATGGCGGCGCGCCGGCTCAAGAGAGACATCCTGGAGATCTTCGGGCACACCTCGGAGCTGATCGTGATGGCGCCCGGCGGCCTGCGCCGCGGCTCGCGCTATGTCGTGCGGGTGGTCGCGGGCGGCGACCAGCTAGCCCGCCAGACCGGCCTGGTGGACGGCCGGGGCCGCCCCATCCGCGGCCTGCCGCCGCAGGTGGTCTCGGGGGCCACCTGCGACGCCGAGGCCGCCTGGCGCGGCGCGTTCCTCGCGCACGGCTCGCTCACCGAGCCGGGCCGTTCCTCCTCGCTGGAGGTGACCTGCCCGGGGCCCGAGGCGGCCCTCGCGCTGGTCGGAGCGGCGCGGCGGCTGCAGATCGCCGCCAAGGCCCGCGAGGTGCGCGGCGTGGACCGCGTCGTCGTCCGCGACGGTGACGCCATCGGCGCCCTGCTCACCCGCCTGGGCGCCCACGAGTCCGTGCTGGCCTGGGAGGAGCGCCGGATGCGCCGCGAGGTGCGCGCCACCGCCAACCGCCTGGCCAACTTCGACGACGCCAACCTGCGCCGCTCCGCCCGTGCCGCCGTCGCCGCCGGCGCCCGCGTCCAGCGCGCCCTGGAGATCCTCGGCGACGAGGTCCCCGAGCACCTCGCGGCGGCCGGGCGCCTGCGCATGGAGCACAAGCAGGCATCCCTGGAGGAACTGGGCGCCCTCGCCGACCCGCCGCTGACCAAGGACGCCGTCGCGGGCCGTATCCGCCGCCTGCTCGCCATGGCCGACAAGCGCGCCCAGGACATCGGCATCCCCGGCACGGAGTCCAGCCTCACGGAGGAGATGGCGGAGAACCTGGCGGGCTGAGCGCCCCCTTGGCGCCGCCGTGCGGACGCCGCCGCGAACGCGTCGGCGCCGAAGCGGACGAGCGAACGCCGCCGCACTGCGCCGAGCGCTCACGGACCGTGTCCGAGCGGCTGCGGCGGACCCCCGAAGGCCGGTTCGAGAAGGTGGGGAACCCCACGGCCGCCCTGCGGGACCCGGGGCCCGTCCCCGTGTCCCCGACGCGCCGCCCTACCGGCCGGTAAGGCGCCTGACGCCCGGACGAGGGCCCTGTTCGATGTCACTCCGGAGCCCCCGGGGAGGTAGGGTCGTATGCGGTCGGGGACATCCCATACAACTCGCCGGCGTCGAAACCGGCGTACCAACGAGGAGATCGGTTCGTGACGATCCGCGTAGGCATCAACGGCTTTGGCCGCATCGGTCGTAACTACTTCCGCGCGCTGCTGGAGCAGGGTGCAGACATCGAGATCGTGGCTGTCAACGACCTGGGTGACACCGCGACCACCGCTCACCTGCTGAAGTACGACACCATCCTCGGCCGTCTCAAGGCCGACGTGTCGAACACCGCCGACACCATCACCGTCGACGGCAAGACGATCAAGGTGCTGTCCCAGCGCGACCCCGCCGACATCCCGTGGGGCGAGCTGGGCGTCGACGTCGTCGTCGAGTCCACCGGCATCTTCACCAAGCGTGACGACGCCGCCAAGCACCTCGCGGGCGGCGCCAAGAAGGTCCTCATCTCGGCTCCGGCCAAGGACGAGGACCTCACCGTCGTCATGGGCGTCAACCAGGACCAGTACGACCCGGCGAAGCACCACGTCATCTCCAACGCCTCCTGCACCACCAACTGCGTGGCGCCGCTGGCCAAGGTCCTCGACGAGAACTTCGGCATCGTCAAGGGCCTGATGACGACGGTGCACGCGTACACGAACGACCAGCGCATCCTGGACTTCCCGCACAAGGACCTGCGCCGCGCCCGGGCCGCCGCCGAGAACATCATCCCGACGACCACCGGCGCCGCCAAGGCCACCGCCCTGGTCCTCCCGCAGCTCAAGGGCAAGCTGGACGGCCTCGCGATGCGCGTCCCGGTCCCGACCGGTTCGGTCACCGACCTGGTCGTCACCCTGGAGCGCGAGGTCACCAAGGACGAGGTCAACGCCGCGTACCAGAAGGCCGCCGAGGGCGAGCTCAAGGGCCTCCTGGAGTACACCTCCGACCCGATCGTCTCCTCGGACATCGTCTCCTCCCCGGCCTCCTGCACCTTCGACTCGCTGCTCACCATGGCCGAGGGCACCCAGGTCAAGGTCATCGGCTGGTACGACAACGAGTGGGGCTACTCCAACCGCCTCGTGGACCTCACGGTCTACGTCGGCGGCCAGCTCTGACCCGTATCCGGTACGGCAGGCACCTCGACGTGTAGGGCAGGGTCCGGGCGCGCGCCGCTACAGCGCCGTCCGGGCCCTGTCACATGTGCAGCTTCGGATGCGCAGCGCCAGCCCAGAGCCTTCCTAGGAGTCCACTCATGAAGACGATCGACGAACTTCTCGCCGAGGGGGTCGACGGCAAGCGGGTCCTCGTCCGCGCCGACCTCAACGTCCCGCTCGCCGACGGCACCATCACCGACGACGGTCGCATCCGGGCCGTCCTGCCCACCGTCAAGGCGCTCGCCGACGCCGGCGCCAAGGTGGTCGTCGCCTCCCATCTCGGCCGCCCCAAGGGCGCGCCGGACCCGGCGTTCTCGCTGCTGCCCGCCGCCGAACGGCTCGGTGAACTGCTGGGCGCGCCCGTCGCGTTCGCCCAGGACACCGTCGGTCCCGCCGCCCACGAGGCGGTGGACGGCCTGCAGCCGGGCCAGGTCGCGGTGATCGAGAACCTCCGCTTCAACTCCGGAGAGACCAGCAAGGACGACACCGAGCGCGGGGAGTTCGCCGACCGGCTCGCGGCCCTCGCCGACGTCTACGTGGGCGACGGCTTCGGCGCCGTGCACCGCAAGCACGCCTCCGTCTTCGACCTGCCGGCGCGCCTGCCGCACTACGCCGGCCACCTCATCGCCTCCGAGGTCGGCGTCCTGAGAAGGCTCACCGATGACGTCAAGCGCCCGTACGCGGTCGTGCTGGGCGGTGCCAAGGTCTCCGACAAGCTCGGGGTGATCGACCACCTCCTGGAGAAGGCCGACCGCATCCTCGTCGGCGGCGGAATGGCATACACCTTCCTCAAGGCCAAGGGCTACGAGATCGGCGCCTCGCTGCTCCAGGAGGACCAGATTCCGGCCGTCCAGGAGTATCTGCGGCGCGCCGAGGAGCGCGGTGTGGAGTTCGTGCTGCCGGTCGACGTCCTGGCCGCGGACCGGTTCCCCGACCTGAAGGCCAAGGCCCAGGAGGACCCCGGTACCTTCGCCGCCGACGCCATCCCCTCCGACCGGATGGGCCTGGACATCGGCCCGGAGACCGGCAAGCTCTACGCCTCGAAGCTGGCCGACGCCGCCACCGTCTTCTGGAACGGCCCGATGGGCGTCTTCGAGCACCCCGACTACGCCGAGGGCACCAAGGCGGTCGCCCAGGCCCTCGTCGAGTCCCCGGCCTTCACGGTGGTCGGCGGCGGGGACTCCGCCGCGGCCGTCCGCACGCTGGGCTTCGACGAGAACGCATTCGGCCATATTTCGACCGGTGGTGGCGCATCCCTCGAATACCTTGAGGGCAAGACGCTTCCCGGCCTCGCCGCACTGGAGAACTGACACCGCACATGACGAACAAGACCACCCGCACGCCCTTCATGGCGGGCAACTGGAAGATGAACCTCAACCACCTCGAGGCCATCGCACACGTCCAGAAGCTCGCCTTCGCCCTGGCCGACAAGGACTACGAGGCCGTGGAGGTCGCCGTCCTGCCGCCCTTTACCGACCTGCGCTCGGTGCAGACGCTGGTCGACGGCGACAAGCTCAAGATCAAGTACGGCGCCCAGGACCTCTGCGCGCACGACTCCGGCGCCTACACCGGCGAGATCTCCGGTGCGATGCTGGCCAAGCTGAAGTGCTCCTACGTGACCGTCGGTCACTCCGAGCGCCGCCAGTACCACGGAGAGTCCGACGAGTCCTGCAACGCCAAGGTGAAGGCCGCCTTCCGGCACGGCCTCGTCCCGATCCTGTGCATCGGCGAGGCGCTGGACGTGCGCAAGGCCGGCCAGCAGGTGCCGTTCACGCTGAACCAGCTCGACGCCGCCCTCAAGGACCTCCCCGCGGAGCAGGCCGAGTCCCTCGTGATCGCCTACGAGCCGGTCTGGGCGATCGGCACCGGCGAGGTGGCAACCCCCGAGGACGCCCAGGAGGTCTGCGGTGCGATCCGGGGCCGGCTGGCGGAGCTGTACTCACAGGACGTGGCCGATCAGATCCGCATCCAGTACGGCGGCTCCGTGAAGTCGGGCAACGTCGCCGCGATCATGTCCCAGCCTGATGTGGACGGCGCCCTGGTCGGCGGTGCGTCGCTGGACGCGGAGGAGTTCGTCAAGATCGTCCGCTTCCGTGACCAGTAGGAACCGTCCGTGATCGGTACCATCGCAGGCAGCAGCCGGCGGTGAGTATGCGCTGACAGCGATCCGTCGTACTCTTGCGGGGGCCGAGCAGGCAGTGGGCACGAGCGGCACTGCCGGATCCGGCCCCCGTGTCGTCCATCCGTATCCGAGGAAGTTGGTCCAGCCGTGGTTCTGGGGTTCTCGATCGCCCTGATCATCTTCAGCCTGCTGTTGATGCTGCTGGTGCTGATGCACAAGGGGAAGGGCGGCGGCCTCTCCGACATGTTCGGTGGTGGCATGCAGTCGTCCGTCGGTGGTTCGTCGGTCGCCGAGCGCAACCTCGACCGCATCACCGTGGTGATCGGTCTGCTGTGGACCGCCTGCATCGTGGTGCTCGGCATCCTGATGTAGTCGCGGCAAGGGCGGCTCGCGCGCATGCCCCGCCCGCGCCTGCGTGCCGGGTACGCGCCGGCAGGGCGGCCTATCATGGGGCTTGCGTTCGGGACGGGGTAACTCCTCTCACTGGACGCGCGTTGGGCCTTACGTAGACTTAAGGCCCCGCAGTGGAGCGGACCGTCGACTCGCTCCGCGGCACCATTACGCAGGGAGTTACGACCGTGGCAAGTGGCAACGCGATCCGTGGAAGCCGGGTCGGGGCGGGGCCGATGGGCGAGGCCGAGCGCGGCGAGTCCGCGCCACGGCTGCGCATCTCCTTCTGGTGCTCGAACGGGCACGAGACCCAGCCGAGTTTCGCCAGCGACGCGCAGGTTCCGGAGACCTGGGACTGTCCACGCTGCGGCTTTCCGGCCGGGCAGGACCGGGAGAACCCGCCGGACCCGCCGCGCACCGAGCCGTACAAGACACATCTCGCCTATGTGCGGGAGCGGCGCAGTGACGCCGACGGCGAGGCCATCCTCGCGGAGGCCCTCGCCAAACTCCGCGGCGAGATCTAGCACCTGAGGTCCGGTGGGGCAGCCGCCCCACCGGACCTTCTGCGTTGCGCGGCACGCACGGCGACCGCGCTCGGCCGGGGCGCCTCGGGGGACGGTTCGGGGCGCGGGTTCGTTCGGGGTCATGCGGTGCTCGCCGGGGGCGCACGGTGGTCCCCTGGCCGTGCTCCACGGGCCGATTGTCAGTGGCGGCTTCTACGGTTCGTTCCAGTGGTGCGACACGGGCACGGGCCCGTGCACCTTACCGGAGGGGGAAGCCGTGACGGCTGCCGAGGCGTCCGCGAGGACGGTGGCGCCCACGTGGCGCGGAGGGTTCGGGAGGTTGTGGGCGGCGGCCGTGCTGTCCCGGTTCGGAGACGCGTTGCGCACGTCCGCGCTGCCGCTGCTCGCCGCCTCGCTCACCGACCGGCCGCTGCTCGTCGCGGCCGTCACGGCCTGCGGCTACCTGCCGTGGATCATCTTCGGCCTGTGGGGCGGGGCACTCGCCGACCGGGTCGACCAGCGGCGCGCGATGTGGTCGGTGGACGTGGGCAGAGGGCTGATGGTGGCGGCCTTCGCCTTGGCCGTGGCGCTCGGCCGCGGTGGGATCGGGCTGCTGATCGTGCTGGCCTTCGCGCTCACCACCCTTCAGACGCTCTTCGACAACGCCTCCACCGCCCTGCTGCCCCGGGTGGTCCCCCACGAGGCCCTGGGCCCGGCGAACGGCCGCCTGATGACCGGCCAGCGCATCGCGGGCGGCCTGCTCGCCCTGCCCCTGGTGCCACTGCTGCTCGCCGCCGGCGCCGCCACCCCGTACGCGGTGGACGCGCTGACCTTCCTCGCCGCCGCCGCGCTCGTCGCCTCGCTGCGCACCCCGCCGCCCGAGGGGTCCCCGCGCCCGCCCGGCCGCACCCTGCGTGCCGACATCGCCGAAGGCCTGCGCGCCCTGTGGCAGGACCGCCCCCTGCGCGGCCTGTGCACGGCGACAGCCCTGTGCAACGTCGGCATGGGTGCCGTGATTGCGACCCTGGTCCTGCTCGCCACCGGCTGGCTGGGCGCGGACGACACCCAGTACGTCACGGCCATGACCGCCTATGCGGTCGGATCCCTCGTGGGCGGAGCGCTGGCCTCCCGCCTGGCCGCCCGGCTGGGCCGGATGCGGAGCGTCTGCGTCGCGGGGATCGCCCAGACCGCCGCCCTGGCCGCCATCGGCACCGTGCGCAGCCTCGTCGTGCTGACCGCGGGCCTGGCCGTCTTCGGCCTGATGGGCATGGTGTGGAACATCAACCAGGCGACGCTGATGCAGCAGCGCAGTCCCGCGCGGCTGCTCGGCCGCGTCAGCTCCGCCTTCCGCACCGTCGCGATCTCCGGAGCCCCGTTGGGTGCGCTGCTCGGCGGTGCCTTCGCCACGGCCTGGGGCCTGAACACACCGGCCCTGCTCGCCGCAGGGCTGTTCGCCGCGGCGGTGCTCGCCCTGTGGCCCGCGGTGCGCACCGGCACACCAGCCCGGTCCCTCACGTGAACGGGCACCGGTGGCGTGCCCGGCAGCGCGCGGAGGAACGCTGCCGGGCACGCGCCGCTCGGCCCGGTCGGGCCGATCGGTTCAGCAGGCGCCGATGGGCTCAGGGCGCGCCGATGGGTTCACTCGTGCCGATCGGTTCAGCAGGCGCCGAGGTCCTGCCAGACGCCCCACTCACCGGTGGTGCCGGGCTCCTCGCCGGTCGTCCACCACTTGGCCTGCCACCGGTGACCGTCGTGGGACACCTGGTCACCGCCGACGTAGACCGCACTCGCGTCCCATGGTGCCGCGGTGCACTGGGAGCCGCTGCCCCCGGTGATCGTCAGGGTGTACGTGGCCGTGTGACCGGCCTTGTCGCCGGCGCCGCTGACCGTGAGGGTGTAGGTACCCGAAGCGGCGCTCGCGGAGGTGCGCAGGGTGAGCGTGGCCGAGCCGCCGGCCGTCACCGAGGTCGGGCTGAGGGAGGCGGTGACACCGGAGGGCGCGCCGCTGACCGACAGGTTCACCGTCTGGGCGGATCCGGCCGTCACCGCGGTGCTCACCCTGGCAGTCGTCGAGTTGCCCGCGGTCACCGAACCGGATGCGGGGGAGAGGCCCAGGGAGAAGTCGTTGCTGGGCGGCGCCGTGGTCCCGCTGGTGAACGGCTCGAAGATGTGCGAGAAGGCCCAGGTCCCCTGCTCGATCCCGGAGCAGCCGTCCCCCGCGCCGCCGCCCGGGCAGCCTCCGTTGTCGCGCTGCAGCGCCCAGAAGGAGAGGGTGTTGATGCCCTTGGACACGGCCCAGTTGTAGACCTGGGTGGCGTCGGCCAGTGTGAACGTCTCGGCCGGACCGTAGTCGTCGACGCCTGGCATCTCCGTGATGCCGATCATGGCCCAGAGCTGGGCGGGCGACTTGCCCGGGTAGAGGCCGGCGAGCTGGTTGTACAGCCCCTGGGCCGCGGTCTGCGTGTCCTTCGCCATGTCGTGCGGGTCGGCGCCGTCGTAGTAGTCGAACGTCATGAGGTTCGCGACGTCCACGCGCGCACCGTTCTGCACGGCGTTGCGCAGCACCGCAAGGCTGTTGGAGGCGAGCCCCGAGGTCGTCGTCGGGAGGGTGTAGGAGACCTGGAGCGTGCGGCCGCCCGCCGCCGCCCAGTCCTGCACCTGCTTGATCGCCTTGTTCCGCCGGTCGATCCCGGCGGTGTTGTCCAGCGAGTCGACCTCGACGTCCATGTCGAGCCGGGTGATGTCGTAGGTCGTGATGACCTTCTCGTAGGCGGCGGCGATCTTGCCGACATCGGTACAACTGTCGGCTATCTCGGTGCCGGTGGTGTCCGCGGTGTACCCGCCGAAGGAGGGGATGACGTCACCACCCCGGCCCTGGATGGTCCTGATGTCGTCCCCGAAGGTGGCCGAGGAGATCGGCGAGCCGCTGTCGCCGTTCCAGTACGGGGTGCAGGACCCCGCGGCCTCCGTCTGGATGAACGCCATCGTCAGGTGTTCGGCACCGGACTGCGCGCTGAGCGCGGCGGGGCTGTCGCCGGTCCACGCCTCGAAGTAGGGGGCGAAGACGTGGGCGGGCAGCGGGGTCGCCGCCTGGGCGGGGCCTGTGCCCAGCGCGGTCAGGCCCGCGCCGGCCACGGCCACCGCGGCCGCGGTGAGCAGGGATCTGAGCGATCGGATACGTCTCATGACCGTCCTAGGTGTGAGGTGACCAAAGCCGTCGAGCCCGTGTGACAGGCAGGGACGAACAAGGGAGTAGCCCGCGGCCTGATGCCACGTCAATAGTCCGTACCACATTAGGACTAGACCAATTGCCCGCTCCCTGTGTTCGGGCGTCCCCAAGGCGGTGTTCCTGCGCGGGTCAGGCCCGGCGTGCATGTCCAAGGGCTGTCTGTGCCACGCCGCGTACCGATTGCGCCACCTGTGACACCTATAGTGTTTTGGCCCGGAGGGGCGGCGGGGCGGCGATGGAGTCCCGGGCGGGCGGGGCAAGGTACGTACGGCTGTACGAGAGAAGGCTGAAGTCCGACATGAACGCTGATAGCCGAGCCAGGCTGAACCAGATGCCCGAGTGGACGGCTCTGGGCAAGCACCGGGAGGAACTGGGGGAGGTGCGGCTGCGTGAGTTGTTCGACGCGGACCCGGACCGCGCCACCAGGTACACCCTCCAGGTCGGCGATCTGCACATCGACTACTCCAAGCACCTTGTGACCGACGGGACCCTGCGGCTGCTGCAGGCGCTGGCCGCCGCCACCGACGTGGCCGGGCTGCGCGACGCCATGTTCCGCGGTGGGAAGATCAACACCACCGAGGACCGCGCCGTGCTGCACCTCGCGCTGCGCGCGCCGAGCGACACGGTGATCGAGGTCGACGGGGAGAACGTGGTCCCCAAGGTGCACGCCGTGCTGGACAGGATGACGGCCTTCAGCGACCGTGTCCGCTCCGGTGAGTGGGCAGGCCATACCGGAAAGCGCATCAGGAACGTCGTCAACATCGGCATCGGCGGCTCCGACCTCGGCCCGGCCATGGCGTACGAGGCGTTGCGGTCCTTCACCGACCGGGACCTCACAATCCGCTTCGTGTCGAACGTCGACGGCGCGGACCTGCACGAGGCGGTGCGGGACCTGGACGCCGCCGAGACCTTGTTCATCATCGCCTCGAAGACCTTCACCACCATCGAGACGATCACCAACGCGACCTCGGCCCGCGAGTGGCTGCTGTCCGGGCTGAGTGCCGGTCAGGAGGCCGTGGCCAAGCACTTCGTGGCGCTGTCGACCAATGCCGGCAAGGTCGCCGAGTTCGGCATCGACACCGAGAACATGTTCGAGTTCTGGGACTGGGTCGGCGGCCGTTACTCCTACGACTCGGCCATCGGCCTCTCCCTGATGATCGCCATCGGCCCCGAGCGCTTCCGGGAGATGCTGGACGGCTTCCACCTGGTCGACCGGCACTTCCACGCCGCCCCGCCCGAGCACAACGCCCCGTTCCTGCTGGGCCTGCTGGGCATCTGGTACGGCAACTTCCACGGGGCGCAGTCCCACGCCGTGCTGCCCTACTCGCACTACCTGTCCAAGTTCACCGCCTACCTCCAGCAGTTGGACATGGAGTCCAACGGCAAGCACGTGGACCGTGACGGCAACGAGGTGGAGTGGCAGACCGGCCCCGTCGTCTGGGGCACGCCCGGCACGAACGGGCAGCACGCCTACTACCAGTTGATCCACCAGGGCACCAAGCTGATCCCGGCCGACTTCGTCGGCTTCGCCCGGCCGGTGCCCGAGCTGGCCCCCGCCCTGGCCGCCCAGCACGACCTGCTGATGGCCAACTTCTTCGCCCAGACCCAGGCGCTGGCCTTCGGCAAAACCCCCGAGGAGGTGCGCGCCGAGGGCGTTCCCGAGGACCTGGTGCCGCACAAGACCTTCAAGGGCAACCACCCGACGACGACCATCCTGGCGAAGGAGCTGACGCCGTCCGTCCTCGGACAACTGATCGCGCTCTACGAACACAAGGTGTTCGTGCAGGGGGCGGTCTGGAACATCGACTCCTTCGACCAGTGGGGCGTGGAACTGGGCAAGGTGCTCGCCAAGCGGGTGGAGCCCGCGCTCACGGAGGGCGTCGACGTACCGGGCCTGGACCCGTCCACCAAGGCGCTGGTCGGCAGGTACCGGGAGCTGCGGGGGCGCTGAGCCCCGCGGGGTGCCGAGTCCCGCGGGGTGCCGAGTCCCGCGGGGCGCCCGGAGCCTCCGACCGCGGGCCTCGCCCCCGGGCGGGTGCTGAGCGCCCGGGGGCGGCCCGGTACGCGGGGCCGCCCCCGGCCATGAACCCCGGTGCCACGGCGCCCGGCGGCACCCGTGCGACGGGCGTGGACGAGCACGGCCACCTCGTCGGCGAGGGCATAGGGACGGCGCTCCGGCCCGGCCGCGGTGGGTGGGGGACCGGCTGCGCCGGGAGCTCCCGCCGCGCCCCGCCTCCGGGCCCGGCGGACGCCGCCGACCGGCTCCGGTCGTCCGGTGGCGCGGGTGGCGTCCGCCGGGCGCCCCGCCGGACCCTGCGGCCACGGCAGTGCGAGCGGTCGGTCAGCTCAGCCGCGCGTCGGCGTAGACGGCCATCGCGTCGCGCTGGTAGGCGGCCAGTCCGTCGGCGATCCCGTCGAAGTTCGTACGGAACCGGGGATCGTCGACGTAGGTCCGGCCCAGCCCCTTGTACGCGGCCGCGCACGGGGTCCAGAACCGGCACACGCCCTGGTAGTGGGCGTCCACCTCGGTCTGCACCGCGGGATCGGCGACGGGTGTGCCGGCCACCATGAACTCCGCCATGCGGATCATCTGCGCGGTCACCTCGCGCTGCCACTGCTCCATACCCTCGGCGGTCATCCCCGCGATGGCTTGCTGGGACTGTTCCCACTGCCGTGGCCACCGCTCGCGCGCCTCCGCCTCGTGGCGGCCTGGTTCGAATCCCTCGAACAGGTTCCCTGGCCTGCTGATCTTTGCCATGTCGCTGCTGCCCCTGCCTTCCTCCAGTTCGGCGATGGTGCGGCCGACCGTGCGGGCGAGCGTCCCCAGCCGGTCGCGTTCCGCGAGAAGTCGTCGGTGGTGCTCGCGGAGCGCGGCCAGTCGGTCCACCTGGCTGTCCAGGACCGCCCGGATCTCGCGCAGCCCCAGGCCCAGCTCCCGCATCAGCAGGATCTGCTGCAGCCGCAGCAGACCGGCCTCCTCGTAGTAGCGGTGCCCGTTGCTCCCGATCCACGCCGGTGGCAGCAGGCCGATCTCGTCGTAATGCCGCAGCGTCCGGGACGTCACCCCGGACATCCGGGCCACCTCAGCGATCGACCAGGCCATCGCCCCGCCTCCCGTCGCCGGGCCGGTCTCTCCGGCCCCACCGAAGACGGTAGAAGCTGACGCAGCGGAAACCGCAAGCCGGAACCACCCGTGGCACTTCCCCCCTCGGGGCGGAGCCGGCAACACGGGCACGGCCCGGAGCGGGGAAGCGCTCCGGGCCGTGCCCGCCGGGTGCCGTCGAGGGCGTCAGCTCGGGTCCGAGATACCGGTGATGACCTGGTCGACGTTGCTGTAGCGCACCAGGACGGTGCTGGTGTCGCTGCCCCACTTCAGGTCGACGTGGAGGTAGACGGTGCCCGCCGCGGTCTCCTCGTAGACGGCCGTGGCGCCGTCCGGCACGTCCTGTGCGTGCAGGATGCCGTTCGCGTGGTTGGCCTCCTCCCAGCTCTCGACGTCCGCCTGCGCGGCGCTGGAGAGGTACTCGGCACGCAGCTTGTCGGCGGTGGCGAAGTCGTCCACACGCACGGCGTCGATGTAGGCGTTGTAGAACGTGTCGACGCGCTGCACGGCACCCAGCGTGGTGCTGTGCGCCGCGGCCACGCCGGCCGGGGCGTGGTGTGCGCTGCTGCCGGCGGCCAGTGCGGGCCCTGCGGCGGCGAGCGGCAGGACTGCCGCGGTGACAGCGACGGTGAGGGCGGCCCTGCGGATTATGCGGTTGCTGAACATGGCGTGAATCTCCGTACCCCGTTTACCCATGCGTTCGTACTGTTTCGAACGGCTGATTGAAAAACTATCACGTCCGAACTCGGTGAACGGCCCTCGTTGTGCCACGTATTCGTGCCGAATGCTGTGGCTCGGCAATAGTTCTGATTTCTGCACAACCCTTTCTACGTCTCGGGTGTCTTGATGATTCCGGGGGTGTGCGGACCCCCGCGCATCGGCCCGGACGGACCTCGGCAACGCCCTCGCGCCCTTGCCTGCCGTGCCGTCCAGGTGCTTGTCGGGGCTGGTGGCGGCGGTTTCCCGGCGATCTGCCGGCCCTTGCGGCGAGTTCCTCCTCGCGGGTCCCGCGGTCCGGGGAAGTCGGGTGGGACGCGCAGATCTCGGCGGAGACCTTTCGGCCGTCGGCCGCGTCGCCGGTGCCACGCGTATCGGTGGGGCGAGGGTGTTGTCGTCCTTGTGGTCCGCCGCGCCGAATCCCGTGAGCGTGGTGGGAGCGAATGGAAGGGTGCCGTTCCGAATCGCATTCCGCTTTTCCCGTGTGGTGTTTCCCTGCTGTCCTGCCGTCCTTACCGGCCCGGCCCGGCGGGATTTCCGGCAGGAGCCCCGACAGCCCCGGCACCGCAGCCACCGCAGGCACTCCGGAACCCGCCTCGGGCGCCGCGTCGGGCGCCGCGCCGCGGCCGCGCGGACACCGCACCTGGCAATCCTCTGAGGGACGGCACCGGGCTGTACCCACGGGCCGTGCGGCTGGAGCACAGCGGTGCCGCCGACGGTCGGATCCTCGCGGCCGTCGTCACCTTCGACGGTGGCGACGGCCTCGGCGCGGTCTACGAGAGCACCGACGACGGCGGGTCCTTCCACCAGGTCGGGACGGTCGGTGACCCGGCCGCGTCCGGCGGCCTGGGCCTGTGCTGTGCCACGTTGTACGAGCTCCCGCGGCGGGTCGGCGGCCTTGCGGCCGGCACGCTCCTGTGGGCCGCGTCGGTCGGGCAGGACGCCCCCGACCGCCGGATGGCCATCCGCGTCTTCAGGAGCACCGACCAGGGACGCCGCTGGTCCTATCTCTCCACCGTCGCCACGGCATCGAACGACCGGGGGCTGTGGGAGCCGGAGTTCTCCCTCGACGCCCGGGGCAACCTGGTCTGCCACTACTCGGACGAGACCGACGGGGTGCACAGCCAGAAGCTCGTCGCCGCCCGGTCGTCGGACGGCCTCACCTGGAGCGGGCACCACGACACCGTGGCCAGTGACCTCGGCTCGGACCGCAGACGGCGGACGGCAGGTACTGCAAGCACGCGCCGACGCTCGCCTGGGCACCCGAGGCGGGCAATCCCCGGGGAAGGCTGCTGCTGGTGGGTCAGGTGATGTACAACCGGGACGGCACGGTGGCGGCCGGCAGCGGACGCACGATCTGGGCCAACAGCCGGGGCGGCACCGGGCCCTGGCAGGAGGTGGCCGCTCCGGTGGCGGTCGGCTCGACCACCGTCGACCACTGCCCCAACTACAGTTCCGCGCTGCTGCCCTCCACGGACGGCACTCGGGTGCTGGAGATCGCCATCGACTACGACGGCATGGTCGGCAAGCCCTACTTCGCCACCGGGAGCAGCGGCACCGCGGGGGGCTGACCCGGGTGCGCCCGAGTACGCCGCAGGGGCGGTGCGCCCGGCGCACCGCCCCTGCGACGACCCCTCATGTCCCGCACGGTGCGGCGAGGGCTGGGCCACGCGATGCCGCGGGGGCGGCGGGGTGGCGGGGCCGGTGGGCCCGGTCGGCCGTCCCGTCCGCTGCGGGCCTCGGTGCGGAGGGCGCGCAGCCCCACCGCACGCCCACTCGGGTGCCGGAGCCTTCGGGCGCACGCCCCTTCGGGTACACGCCCCTTGGGGCGCGGGCACCTTCTGGCCGCCCGGGACCGCCCTGCCGTCAGGCCGAAGCCGGCGGATACAGGCTCCGCGGCAACTTGGCCGCAGCGGCCCTGTCCAGCAGCCACAGCGTGCGGGACCTGCCGTACGCGCCCGCCGCAGGAGCCTGCACCTCGCCCGCGCCGGACAGGGCGATCTCCGCGGCCCGCGCCTTGTCCTCGCCCGCCGCGAGCAGCCAGACCTCGCGTGCCGCCCGGATGGCGGGCAGGGTCAGGGTGATGCGGGTGGGCGGCGGCTTGGGCGCGCCGTGCACGGCGACCACCGTGCGCTCCGTCTCGCGGACCGCGGGCAGCTCCGGGAAGAGGGACGCCACATGCGTGTCGGGACCGACCCCGAGCATCAGGACGTCGAAACGCGGCACCGGGCCGTGGTCCTCGGGGCCTGCCGCGGCGGCCAGCTCCTCGGCGTAGGCCCCGGCGGCCGTGTCGGCGTCCTGGCCCCACGACCCGTCGGACGCGGGCATGGCGTGCAGCCGCGACGGATCCAGCGGCAGCGAGTCCAGCAGCGCCTCGCGGGCCTGCGTGACATTGCGCTCCGGATCGCCTTCCGGCAGGAACCGCTCGTCGCCCCACCACAGGTCGAGACGGCCCCAGTCCACCGCGTCACGGGCGGGCGCGGCGGCGAGCGCGGCCAGCAGGCCGTTGCCGTTGCGCCCGCCCGTGAGCACGACCGAAGCCGTGCCACGGGCGGACTGGGCGTCCACGATCCGGGTGATCAGACGGGCGGCGGCGGCCTGGGCCATCAGCTCCTTGTCGCGGTGCACGACGAGCTGGGGGGCCGTGCTCACTTGGCGGCCGCCTTCTTGGCGGGTGCCTTCTTGGCCGTCTTCTTCGCCGCTCCCTTGGCCGGCGCGTCGGCGTTCGCCCCGTCGTCCCCGCCCTGCGGGGAGGAGTCGCCCGAGGAGTCCCCAGATGCGGAACCCGGGTTGCCGCCGGGGTTCTCCCGCGGCTCGCCCAGTCGCTCCACGCCGTAGCGCAGTGCCGAGGCGTAGATGTCGTCCGGGTCGAGCCGGCGCAGCTCCTCGGCGATGAGCTCAGACGTCTCGCGCCGCTGGAGTGCCACCGCGCGGTCGGGCTGGCCGTGGATGGACAGGGTCGCCAGTGAGCCGTCGGCACGGTCGAGCACGACCGGTCCGCTGGTCGTCTCCATCCGGACGGCCGTCAGACCGGGGCCTGTGGAGAGCGAGCGCTGCACCGGCACCGAGAGCCGATCGGCCAGCCACATGGCCAGCAGGTCCACGCTCGGGTTGAACTCCTCGCCCTCCACCTCGGCGGCGGTGACCCGGCACGAGACCTGGTCCAGGGCCGCGGCCAGCATCGAGCGCCAGGGCGTGATGCGGGTCCAGGACAGATCCGTGTCCCCCGGCGTGTACGCCTCGGCACGCGCGCCGAGCTCCTCCAGGGGGGCCTCGGCGGCATAGGTGTCGGTGACCCGGCGCTGGGCCAGTGCGCCCAGCGGGTCCTTGGCGGGGTCGAGCGGCGCGTTCACCGGCCACCAGACGACCACGGGGGCGTCCGGCAGCAGCAGCGGCAGCACCACCGACTGCGCGTGGTTGACCACCTCGCCGTACAGCCGCAGCACGACCGTCTCGCCGGTGCCCGCGTCCGCGCCCACCCTGACCTCCGCGTCGAGGCGGGAGGTCGTACGGTCGCGGGGCGAGCGCGAGACGCGCTTGACGACGACGAGCGTGCGGGACGGGTGCTCGCGGGACGCCTCGCTCGCCGCCTTCAGCGAGTCGTAGGCGTTCTCCTCGTCGGTGACGATGACCAGGGTGAGCACCATGCCGACGGCCGGACTGCCGATGGCGCGGCGGCCCTGCACCAGGGCTTTGTTGATCTCGCTCGCCGTGGTGTTCGTCAGGTCGATGTTCATGGCCGACGCCAGCTCCGTCCGTCTCGTTCGAGCATTTCGTCCGCCTCGACGGGTCCCCACGTGCCCGCGGAGTACTGCGGCGGCTTGCCGTTCTTCTCCCAGTACTGCTCGATCGGGTCGAGGATCTTCCAGGAGAGCTCGACCTCCTCGGTGCGCGGGAAGAGGTTGGCGTCGCCGAGCAGGACGTCGAGGATGAGCCGCTCGTACGCCTCCGGGCTGGACTCCGTGAAGGACTCGCCGTAGGCGAAGTCCATCGAGACGTCCCGTACCTCCATCGAGGTGCCCGGGACCTTGGAGCCGAACCGCAGCGTCACACCCTCGTCCGGCTGCACCCGGATGACCAGGGCGTTCTGCCCCAGCTCCTCCGTGGCGGTGTGGTCGAAGGGCGAGTGCGGGGCGCGCTGGAAGACCACGGCGATCTCCGTGACACGGCGGCCCAGGCGCTTTCCTGTGCGCAGGTAGAACGGCACGCCCGCCCAGCGGCGGTTGTCGATCCTCAGCTTGACCGCGGCGTACGTGTCGGTCTTCGAGTGGGGGTCGATGCCCTCTTCCTGGAGGTACCCGATCACCTTCTCGCCGCCCTGCCAGCCCCCGGCGTACTGGGCGAGCACCGTGCCCTTGCCGAGGTCCTCGGGCAGCCGCACGGCCCCCAGCACCTTGGTCTTCTCCGCGGCGAGCGCATCCGCGTCGAAGGAGGCGGGCTCCTCCATCGCGGTCAGCGCCAGCAACTGGAGCAGGTGGTTCTGGATGACGTCGCGGGCGGCGCCGATGCCGTCGTAGTAGCCCGCGCGGCCACCGATGCCGATGTCCTCGGCCATGGTGATCTGCACGTGGTCGACGTACGAGCGGTTCCAGATCGGCTCGAAGAGGGTGTTGGCGAAGCGGAGCGCCAGGATGTTCTGGACGGTCTCCTTGCCCAGGTAGTGGTCGATGCGGAAGACCTGGTCGGGTGCGAAGACCTCGTGCACGATGGCGTTGAGTTCCTTGGCGGAGACCAGGTCGTGCCCGAAGGGCTTCTCGATGACGGCCCGCCGCCACGCCCCGTCGGCCTGGTCGGCCAGACCGTGCTTCTTGAGCTGCTGGACGACCTTGGGGAAGAACTTCGGCGGCACCGAGAGGTAGAAGGCGAAGTTGCCGCCGGTGCCCTGGGCCTCGTCGAGCTCCTTGATGGTGTCCCGCAGTTGCTCGAAGGCCGCGTCGTCGTCGAAGGTGCCCTGGACGAAGCGCATGCCCTGGATGAGCTGCTGCCAGACCTCCTCGCGGAACGGTGTGCGGGAGTGCTCCTTGACCGCGTCGTGGACCTCCTGGGCGAAGTCCTCGTGCTGCCACTCGCGGCGGGCGAAGCCCACGAGCGAGAAACCCGGCGGCAGCAGTCCGCGGTTGGCCAGGTCGTAGACGGCCGGCATCAGCTTCTTGCGGGACAGGTCACCCGTGACGCCGAAGATGACCAGGCCGGACGGCCCCGCGATGCGCGGCAGCCGCCGGTCGGCCGGGTCACGGAGCGGATTGGCCCCGGTGACGAAGGTGTCGGAAGGGCTGGCCACCGGCTCAGCCCTCCGCGGGGGTGAGGCGGTCGAGCTCCGCCTGCGTGGACTTGAGCAGGTCGTTCCAGGACGTGGCGAACTTCTCGACGCCCTCGTCCTCCAGGACCTGGACCACGTCGTCGTACGAGATGCCCGCCGCGGCCAGCGCGTCGAGGTCGGCGCGGGCCTGGTCGTAGGCGCCGGCGATGGTGTTGCCGACGATCTCGTCGCCGTGGTGGGCGGTCGCGTTCAGCGTGGCCTCGGGCATGGTGTTCACCGTGCCGGGCGCGACGAGGCCGGCCACGTACAGGGTGTCCTTGTAGTCCGGGTTCTTCACGCCGGTGGAGGCCCACAGCGGACGCTGGCGGTGGGCACCGGCCTGCTCCAGGGCGGCCCAGCGGTCGGAACCGAAGACCTCCTCGTATGCCTCGTAGGCCAGCCGGGCGTTGGCGACGGCGGCCTTGCCGCGCAGCGCCTTGGCCTCGTCGGTGCCGATCTTGTCCAGCCGCTTGTCGATCTCGGAGTCCACCCGGGACACGAAGAAGGACGCCACCGAACGGATCTTGGCCAGGTCGAGGCCGGCGGCCTTGGCCTTCTCCAGGCCCGCGAGGAAGGCGTCCATCACGGCGCGGTAGCGCTCCAGCGAGAAGATCAGCGTGACGTTGACGCTGATGCCGAGGCCGATGACCTCGGTGATCGCCGGGAGGCCCGCCTCGGTCGCCGGGATCTTGATGAAGGTGTTCGGCCGGTCCACCAGCCAGGCGAGCTGCTTGGCCTCGGCGATGGTGGCCGGGGTGTTGTGCGCGAGCCGCGGGTCCACCTCGATCGAGACCCGGCCGTCCTGGCCGCCGGTCGCGTCGAAGACGGGCCGCAGGATGTCGGCGGCGTCCCGGACGTCCGCCGTGGTGATCATCCGGACGGCCTCCTCCACGGTGACCCGCCGTACCGCTAGGTCCGCGAGCTGCTGCTCGTAGCCGTCGCCGGACGAGATCGCCTTCTGGAAGATCGTCGGGTTCGTGGTGACGCCCACGACATGCTGCTGATCAATCAGCTCGGCGAGGTTGCCGGACGTGATGCGCTGGCGCGACAGGTCGTCCAGCCAGATCGCCACGCCTTCGTCGGAGAGGCGCTTGAGTGCGTCTGTCATGGAATTTGCATCTCCTGCTTCTGGAACTCTGCGATATCTCGTCGTACACCAGCGTCAGCGCTGGGCGGCGGCAAGGGATTCCCGTGCCGCAGCGGCCACCGCCTCGGCCGTGAACCCGAACTCGCGGTAGAGGACCTTCGCGTCCGCCGAGGCACCGAAGTGCTCCAGCGAGACGATCCGCCCCGCGTCACCGACGTAGCGGTGCCAGGTGAGACCTATGCCGGCCTCCACGGCCACTCGCGCCTTCACCGACGACGGCAGCACCGTGTCCCGGTACCCCTGGTCCTGCTCTTCGAACCACTCGACGCAGGGCATCGAGACGACCCGGGTCGGCACGCCCGCGGCCTGCAGCTCCTCACGCGCCGCCACGGCGAGCTGCACCTCGGAGCCGGTGCCGATCAGGATCACCTGCGGTGCGCCGCCCTCGGCGTCCAGCAGCACGTAGCCGCCGCGCGCCGCGTCCTCGTTCGGCTCGAAGACCGGCACGCCCTGGCGGGTCAGGGCCAGGCCGTGCGGTGCCGCCTTGCCGAACACCTTGGTGTACCGGCGCAGGATCTCGCGCCATGCGATCGCGGTCTCGTTGGCGTCGGCGGGCCGCACCACGTTCAGGCCGGGGATGGCACGCAGCGACGCGAGGTGCTCCACCGGCTGGTGGGTGGGGCCGTCCTCGCCGAGGCCGATGGAGTCGTGCGTCCACACGTACGTCACCGGCAGGTGCATCAGGGCGGAGAGCCGCACCGCGTTGCGCATGTAGTCGGAGAACACCAGGAAGGTGCCGCCGTAGATGCGGGTGTTGCCGTGCAGCGCGATGCCGTTCATCGCCGCGGCCATGGCGTGCTCGCGGATGCCGAAGTGGACGGTGCGGCCGTACGGGTCGGCACCCGGCAGCGGGTTGCCCTCGGGCAGGAACGAGGAGTTCTTGTCGATCGTCGTGTTGTTCGACCCGGCGAGGTCGGCGGAGCCGCCCCACAGCTCGGGGATGACGGCGCCCAGCTCCTGCAGCACCTTGCCGGACGCGGCACGGGTGGCCACCGCCTTGCCCGGCTCGAAGACGGGCAGGCTCGCCTCCCAGCCGGCCGGCAGCTCGCCCGCGGCCACCCGGTCGAACGCGGCTGCGCGCTCGGGGTCGGCGGTGCGCCAGGCGGCCAGGCGCTTGTCCCACGCGGCCCTGGCCTCACGGCCGCGGTCGAGGGCGCGCCGGGTGTGCGCGATGACCTCCTCGGAGACCTCGAAGGACTGCTCAGGGTCGAACCCCAGCACCCGCTTGGTGGCGGCGACCTCGTCGGCGCCGAGCGCGGAGCCGTGCGCCGCCTCGGTGTTCTGCGCGTTCGGCGCGGGCCAGGCGATGATCGAGCGCATCGCGATGAACGACGGCCGCCCGGTCTCCGCCTTGGCGGCCTGGATCGCCGCGTACAGGGCCTGCGGGTCGAGGTCGCCGTTCTCCTTCGGGGCGACGCGCTGCACGTGCCAGCCGTAGGCCTCGTACCGCTTGACGGTGTCCTCGGAGACCGCGGCCTCGGTGTCGCCCTCGATGGAGATGTGGTTGTCGTCCCACAGGAGGACCAGGTTGCCCAGCTTCTGGTGGCCCGCGAGCGAGGATGCCTCGGCGGAGATGCCCTCCTGGAGGCAGCCGTCACCGGCGACCACGAAGACGTGGTGGTCGAACGGGGAGGTGCCGGCGGCGGCCTCGGGGTCGAACAGGCCGCGCTCGTAGCGGGCGGCCATCGCCATGCCCACGGCGTTGGCGACACCCTGGCCCAGCGGCCCCGTGGTCGTCTCCACACCGGCCGTGTGCCCGTACTCCGGGTGCCCCGGGGTCTTGGAGCCCCAGGTGCGGAACGCCTTGAGGTCGTCAAGCTCCACGCCGAACCCGGCCAGGTAGAGCTGGATGTAGAGGGTCAGGGACGAGTGGCCCGCGGACAGTACGAAGCGGTCGCGGCCGGTCCAGGCCGGATCCGCCGGGTCGTGCCGCATCACCTTCTGGAAGAGGGTGTACGCGGCCGGAGCCAGGCTCATCGCCGTACCAGGATGGCCGTTGCCGACCTTCTGTACGGCGTCGGCAGCCAGGACACGTGCGGTGTCCACGGCTCGTTGGTCCACCTCGGTCCAGTCGAGGTCTGTGGTGGTCGGCTTGCTGCTCACCCTGGGTCAGGGCTCCTCTCCACATGTCGAGTGCCGGCCCTTGTCACACGCACCGGCCGCAGTCGAGCCTACCCCTGCGGGAGGCCGCCTTTTCGCCCCATACCGGCCCGCCGGGCCCGGTACCGCGATGGTGCGCGGGGCGCCCGGCGCACCGTGCGGTGAGTGCCGGCCCCGGTGCGGTGCGCGGTGCGCGGCGGCCCGCCCGCGGGGCGCGAGGTGCGCCTGACGGCACGCGGGCGCGTGCCGTCCGCGGTGGTCGTCGCCCCGTCAACACGACCGACCCCCGCGAAGGGCGGAGGAGGGGCAACGTCTACAGTGGCGTGGTACGCGCGAGCCTTCACCGGGACATCACAACCCAGGGGCTTGCTGGGACGTCTCTGTCAGGGGTGTGCGTGACGGCCGTTGAATCCCGTTCGCCGGGTGGGGGCACCTCCCACGCCGCGAGGGTTGCGGGGGAGCTCGGGACGACTCCGGTCCACCGGCCGTTCGGGGCCCGGGCCAAGGGCTTCGTGGCACTGACCAAGCCACGGATCATCGAGCTTCTCCTGATCACCACGGTCCCGGTGATGTTCCTCGCCGCGCAGGGCGTGCCCGACCTCCGGCTCGTGCTGGTGACCTGCGTCGGCGGCTACCTCTCCGCGGGCGGCGCCAACGCCCTCAATATGTACATCGACCGCGACATCGACGCGCTGATGACACGCACGGCACAGCGTCCGCTGGTCACCGGCATGGTCTCGCCCCGCGAGGGCCTGGTCTTCGGCCTCTCGCTCGCCGTGGTGTCGACCCTGTGGTTCGGGCTCCTCGTCAACTGGCTCTCGGCCTGGCTGGCGCTGGGCGCGCTGCTCTTCTACGTCGTCGTCTACACGATGATCCTCAAGCGGCGCACCTCGCAGAACATCGTGTGGGGCGGCATCGCGGGCTGCATGCCCGTCTTCATCGGCTGGTCGTCGGTGACGGACTCGCTCTCCTGGGCGGCCGTCGTCCTCTTCCTGGTGATGTTCTTCTGGACTCCGCCGCACTACTGGCCGCTGTCGATGCGGGTGAAGGACGACTACGCGCGCGTGGGCGTGCCGATGCTCCCCGTGCTCGCCTCCAACCGGGTCGTCGCGCGGCAGATCGTCCTCTATAGCTGGGTGATGGTGCTCGTCTCGCTCCTGCTGACGCCGCTCGGTTACACGGGCTGGTTCTACACCTCGGTGGCCCTGGTCACCGGCGGCCTGTGGCTCTGGGAGGCGCACGGCCTGCACCACCGGGCGAAGGACGGCGCGGTGGGCGCCAAGCTCAAGGAGATGCGGCTGTTCCACTGGTCGATCACCTATGTCTCGCTGCTCTTCGTGGCCGTGGCGGTGGACCCCTTCCTGCGGTAGCGCGGCACCCCCCGGCGTTCGGTACGGGCGGGGCCTCGGGGCGGACCGGCCCCGGGGCCCCGCCCGTCGCCCGTTGGTTAACCCGCCGGTAGCATCCTGGCCATGGCAGAGACGCAGCAGATGGACGACGGCGGAGCGGACGACGGCGCGACGGACGACGGCGCAGGCGGCGGTCCGAGCGGGGGCCGGGTCGGCGGGCGCTGGAGCGCCGAGGCACTGCGGGCCGCCAGGGACGAGCGCCGGGTGGCCCGGCTGGCCAGGGAGATCCGGGCCTTCGCTGATGCGCACGGCGGAGCCGAGGGGCAGATCGCCTACCTGGGCCGCAAGGGCGCCCGCATCGTGCTGGTGGGCGCGGACGGCCGCTGGGGCGATCTGGTGGCGCCCGGTCACGAGCCGGCACTGCGGGCCGCGGAGAAGGCCGGCATCACCGTCCACGAGACCCTGGACGGCGACCTGGCGGCCCGGCTGAGCACGGGCCCCTACGAGTGGTCCCGGATGGCCGGGATCCAGCTCGGCGGGCGGGGCGGCGGGGCGTCACGGGCCTGAGACACGGCTCCCGCCCGTTGCGGCCACGGGCGGGCGGGCGGTGCCGAGGACACGGTCGCCTCACGCTCGGCCGGGGAGCCCCTGGGCACGGGCACGGGCACGCGCGCGATGTGCCACGGCGGGCACTGTCTGGCCGGCGCCGGCGGACGGCGCGGGGCCGTGCGCGGAGCGGGTCCTCACACGGTCGAGAGCCGCGCGTCCGCCTGGGCCGGCACGCCCGGCACGGTCGCTGGGCGCTCGCGCATCGACAGCAGGACCCGCAGCACCGCGATCCACACCAGCGCGGACCCGAGCATGTGCAGGCCCACCAGGGCCTCCGGCAGGTCGAGGAAGTACTGCGTGTAGCCGATCACGCCCTGTGCGAGCAGCACCACGAACAGGTCACGGGTGCGGTGCAGCGGCCCGGCGGGCGCGTCGACCGCCTTCAGGACGAACCAGAGCGCGAAGGTCAGCGTCACCACGATCCAGGCCAGGACCGCGTGCAGTTTGCTGACGCTCTCCCAGCTCACCGGCATCCGGGCCACGTCGCTGGAGTCACCGGCGTGCGGGCCCGCGCCGGTCACCACCGTGCCCACCGCGATCAGCAGCACCGCCGCGGCGACCAGTACCCACACGAGCTGCACCACGGACCCGCCGACCAGCGGACGCGGTGCCCCGTCGCCCTCGCGGGTGCGCTGCCACATCACCGTCGCCACCGCGAGCAGGGCCGAGGTGAGCAGGAAGTGGCAGGCGACCGTGTAGGGGTTGAGGCCGACGAGCACGACGATGCCGCCGAGCACCGCGTTGCCCATCACCAGCCAGAACTGGGCCCAGCCCAGCCGGGTCAGGCTCCGCCGCCAGGGCTTGTGGGAGCGCGCGGCGATGATCGCCCAGCCGACGGCGGCGCACAGCACGTACGTCAGCATGCGGTTGCCGAACTCCACCGCACCGTGGAAGCCCATCGCGCGCGTGGTCGTCAGCGACCCGTCGGTGCACTCGGGCCACGTCGGGCAGCCCAGGCCGGAGCCCGTCAGTCGTACCGCGCCGCCCGTGCACACGATGACCACCGTCATGACGAGGGCGGCGAGGGCCGCACGCTGCACGGTCCTGGGGGACGGGGTCCAGCGCTCGGCGATGAGGGCGAGCGGACTGCGCACGGCACGAAGGGCGTCGTCTCGGGTCACTTGGGGCACGGAGCCCATCGTAGGGTGCCGCTTGTGCACGGCTTCACGAGGGCCCTGGTTCCCTGCGCGGCTTTCCGCCCGTCGCCGGCGGCGCCCCGCTCCACCCGTGCCACTTCCGGGCGTCACTCCCGCCGGACGGCCGCGGCCTCACTCCCAGCGGAAGAAGGCCGCCGCGGCGCCCAGTCCCAGCACGGCCCACACCGCGAGGATCCCGAGGTCGCCCCACGGCACGGCGGCACCGTGCTGGAGCACGTCCCGCAGCCCGTCGGCGAGCGCTGACAGCGGCAGCAGGCCCAGTACCGTCTGTGCCCAGTCGGGGAACCTGTCGAGCGGTACGAGGACGCCGCCGCCCACCAGCAGCAGCAGGAAGACCAGGTTGGCCGCGGCCAGCGTGGCCTCCGCCTTCAGGGTGCCCGCCATCAGCAGGCCGAGCCCGGAGCAGGCCGCGGTGCCCAGGACCAGCAGCAGGACGACGGCGGCCGGGTTCCCGTGCGGCGACCAGCCCAGCGCCAGGGCGATGACCGTGAGCAGGACCACCTGGAGCACCTCGGTGACCAGCACCGACAGCGTCTTGGCGGTCATCAGGCCCCAGCGGGGCAGCGGAGAGGTGGCCAGCCGCTTCAGCACGCCGTAGCGCCGCTCGAAGCCGGTGGCGATGGCCTGTCCGGTGAACGCGGTGGACAGCACCGCGAGCGCGAGGATGCCGGGCGCGAGGAAGTCCACGGACCTGCCCGCGCCGGTGTCCACGATGTCGACCGAGCTGAAGAGCACCAGCAGCAGGGTGGGGATCACCACGGTCAGCAGTAGCTGCTCGCCGTTGCGCAGCAGCATCCTGGTCTCCAGTGCCGCCTGCGAGACGATCATCCGCGGCAGCGGCGCCGCCCCGGTCATCGGCGTGTACGTACCCGCACTCATCCGCGCAGCTCCCTGCCCGTCAGCTCCAGAAAGACGTCCTCCAAGGTGTGGCGCTCCACGGAGATCCTCTCCGGCATGACGCCGTGCTGGGCGCACCAGGAGGTGACGGTGGCCAGCAGTTGGGGGTTGACCTTGCCGCTCACCCGGTACGAGCCGGGGACCAGCTCGTCGGCGGCCGAGTCGGTGGGCAGGGCCTTGAGCAGGGACGCCACGTCGAGACCGGGGCGCCCGGTGAAGCGCAGCGTGTTCTCGGCGCCGCCGCGGCACAGCTCGTCGGGGGAGCCGTGCGCTATCACCCGTCCGGCGTCGATGATCGCGACGTCGTCGGCGAGCTGCTCGGCCTCGTCCATGTAGTGCGTGGTGAGGATGACGCTCACCCCGTCGGCGCGCAGCTCGCGGACCAGGTCCCAGGTGGCGTGCCGGGCCTGCGGGTCCAGGCCCGCCGTGGGCTCGTCGAGGAAGACCAGCTCGGGGCGGCCGACGACGGCCATGGCGAGCGCCAGGCGCTGCTGCTGCCCGCCGGAGAGCCGCCGGTAGGCGGTGCGGCCGCAGCTACCGAGCCCGAGGCGTTCGATGAGCGCGCCGACGTCCAGCGGGTGCGCGTGCAGTCCGGCGACATGGCGCAGCATCTCCTCCGCGCGGGCCCCCGAGTAGACGCCGCCGGACTGCAGCATCACTCCCATCCGGGGCCGCAGCTCGCGGGCCTGGCGGCGCGGGTCGAGGCCGAGGACGCGCACGGTGCCGGCATCCGGCCTGCGGTAGCCCTCGCAGCTCTCGATGGTGGTGGTCTTGCCGGCCCCGTTGGGGCCGAGGACGGCGGTGACGCCCTGCGCGGCGGTGAGGTCGAGGCCGTCGACCGCGGTCCTGGTGCCGTAGCGCTTGACCAGGCCGTGCACGTGGACCACCGGCTCGCTTCGCATGGCGGAAGTCTAGGGACGGTACCCGGACACGGAACCGGCGGGGCGGCTCCCGAGGCAGTGCGCCGGGGTGTGCGCCGGCGGACGCTCGGGCGGCCCCCGGGGCGTCCCCGGGCCGTTCCCGCAGGTGGGCCGCCCCTTCGGGTTAGGTCCGCCTAAGTGATGCAGGGCACCCCCCACAGTCGAACACCGGCTTGTCAGCTTCTCAAGAATTACGCAACAATGGCGTTGTGAAAAAAGTCGACGAGGCCCCGCAGGAGGAGCTCGCGGCTGGGTTGCGTGCGGACCGCTCCACACGCGACCGAGTCGCGCGCTCCATCCTGGACCACGGCCCGTCGACCGTGGCCGACCTCGCGAGCCGTCTGGGCCTGACCCAGGCGGCCGTCCGCAGGCACCTGGACGCACTGGTGGCGGACGAGGTCGTCAAGCCCCGCGAGCAGCGGGTGTACGGCGCGCGCGGCCGCGGCCGGCCCGCCAAGGTCTTCGCGCTGACCGACTACGGCCGGGATGCCTTCGACCAGTCCTACGACAAGCTCGCCGCGGAAGCCCTGCGCTGGATCGCGCGCAGCGCGGGCGGCGGGAAGGCCGGCGAGGCCGCCGTGGCCGCCTTCGCGCGCGACCGCATCGAGACCCTGGCGCAGGCGTACCGCTCGGCCGTCGAGGCCGCCGCGCCGGAAGAGCGCACCGAGGCGTTGGCCAAGGCCCTGAGCGCCGACGGGTACGCTGCTACCGCGCGTAGCGCACCCGGTCGGAGCCAGGGCGAGCAACTGTGCCAGCACCACTGCCCCGTCGCCCATGTGGCGGAGCAGTACCCGCAACTGTGCGAGGCGGAGACCGAGATCTTCTCGCGTCTGCTGGGTACTCACGTGCAGCGGCTGGCCACCATCGCCCACGGCGACGGCGTCTGTACGACGTTCATCCCGGGCGATCCCGGCCCGCCGCCCCGCCCATCAGAGACACACGACCACTCATCCGACAGCACGGCCGGGAGGAACCCCGCATGACTCTCCCCACGGAGACCGCCCACCCTGAGCTGGAAGGCCTGGGCAAGTACGAATACGGCTGGGCCGACTCCGACGTAGCCGGCGCCGCGGCCAAGCGAGGCCTGAACGAGGACGTCGTCCGGGACATCTCCGGCAAGAAGTCGGAGCCCGAGTGGATGACCAAGCTCCGCCTCAAGGGCCTGCGGCTCTTCGAGAAGAAGCCCATGCCGAACTGGGGCTCCGACCTCTCGGGCATCGACTTCGACAACATCAAGTACTTCGTGCGGTCCACCGAGAAGCAGGCCGAGTCCTGGGAGGACCTGCCCGAGGACATCAAGGCCACCTACGACAAGCTGGGCATCCCCGAGGCGGAGAAGCAGCGCCTGGTCGCCGGCGTCGCCGCCCAGTACGAGTCGGAGGTCGTCTACCACCAGATCCGCGAGGACCTGGAGGAGCAGGGCGTCATCTTCCTGGACACGGACACCGCCCTGCGGGAGCACCCGGACCTCTTCAAGGAGTACTTCGGCACCGTCATCCCGGCCGGCGACAACAAGTTCGCCGCGCTCAACACGGCGGTCTGGTCCGGCGGCTCCTTCATCTACGTGCCGAAGGGCGTGCACGTGGAGATCCCGCTCCAGGCGTACTTCCGCATCAACACCGAGAACATGGGCCAGTTCGAGCGGACGCTGATCATCGTCGACGAGGACGCCTACGTCCACTACGTCGAGGGCTGCACCGCGCCGATCTACAAGTCGGACTCCCTGCACTCCGCGGTCGTCGAGATCATCGTGAAGAAGGGCGCCCGCTGCCGGTACACGACCATCCAGAACTGGTCGAACAACGTCTACAACCTGGTCACCAAGCGCGCCGTGGCCTACGAGGGCGCGACCATGGAGTGGGTCGACGGCAACATCGGCTCCAAGGTCACCATGAAGTACCCCGCGGTCTACCTGATGGGCGAGCACGCCAAGGGCGAGACGCTGTCCATCGCCTTCGCGGGCGAGGGCCAGCACCAGGACGCCGGCGCCAAGATGGTCCACATGGCCCCGAACACCTCCTCGAACATCGTCTCCAAGTCGGTGGCGCGGGGCGGCGGGCGCACCTCGTACCGCGGTCTGATCGAGATCGGAGAGGGCGCACCGGGCGCGAAGTCCAACGTGCTCTGCGACGCCCTGCTCGTCGACACGATCTCCCGCTCGGACACCTACCCCTACGTCGACGTCCGCGAGGACGACGTCTCCATGGGCCACGAGGCGACGGTCTCCAAGGTCTCCGAGGACCAGCTCTTCTACCTGATGAGCCGCGGCCTCTCCGAGGACGAGGCGATGGCGATGATCGTGCGCGGCTTCGTCGAGCCGATCGCCAAGGAGCTGCCCATGGAATACGCGCTGGAGCTCAACCGGCTGATCGAGCTGCAGATGGAAGGTGCGGTGGGCTGACGCGCCCGCGGCACCGACACACACCACGGGCTCAGTCGCTGGGCCCCGCGAGCGCCGCACAGGGGCGGCCCTGACCGGAGGGCGCCCTGCGGCGTCGCCGCTCAGGCAGCCGCCCCCCGGCGGACGAGCACGACGAGGCAGAAAGCGAGCATGACGACAGCCATGGCTGAGGCCCAGAACTCCAAGGACCTGCGACAGGCCCCGGTCCAGGGAAGCACCCCACCGGTGGGCTCCACCACGACCGGTGCCATCGCGGTGGCGGCGGAATCGACCGTCGCCACCCGGATGAGCGCGAGCCCGTCCTTCGACGTGGCGGACTTCCCCGTGCCGCACGGCCGCGAGGAGGAATGGCGCTTCACCCCGCTCGACCGGCTGCGCGGACTGCACGACGGCACGGCCGTCGCCACGGGGCAGGGCGTCAAGGTCGAGGTCAGCGCGCCGGACGGGGTGACCGTGGAGACCGTGGGCCGGGACGACGAACGGCTCGGCAGGGCGGGCGTCCCGGTGGACCGGGTCGCGGCGCAGGCCTACTCCTCCTTCGAGAAGGCATCCGTCGTGACGGTCCCCAAGGAGACCGTGCTCGACACCCCGGTGCGCATCACCGTCCACGGCGAGCCCCTGGACGGTGCGGCGGCCACCGTCTACGGCCAGCTCGTCGTCGAGCTGGGCGCCTTCGCGGAGGCGGTCGTCGTCGTCGACCACACCGGTGACGCGGTACTCGCCGCCAACGTCGACTACATCCTCGGCGACGGCGCGAAGCTCACCGTGGTGTCGGTCCAGGACTGGGACGACAAGGCGGTGCACGTAGGCCAGCACAACGCGCTCGTCGGCCGGGACGCCTCCTTCAAGTCCGTCGCCGTCACCTTCGGCGGCGACCTGGTCCGGCTGAACCCCCGGGTGGCCTACGCGGGCCCCGGCGGCGAGGCCGAGCTGTTCGGCCTCTACTTCACCGACCAGGGCCAGCACCAGGAGCACCGCCTCTTCGTCGACCACAACACCCCGCACTGCAAGTCCAACGTGGTCTACAAGGGCGCACTGCAGGGCGAGGACGCACACGCCGTCTGGATCGGCGACGTCCTCATCGAGGCCGGCGCCGAGGGCACCGACACCTACGAGATGAACCGCAACCTCGTCCTCACGGACGGCGCCCGTGTCGACTCCGTGCCCAACCTGGAGATCGAGACCGGCGAGATCGTCGGAGCCGGACACGCGTCCGCGACCGGCCGCTTCGACGACGAGCAGCTGTTCTACCTGATGGCGCGCGGCATCCCGGAGCACGAGGCGCGGCGACTGGTGGTGCGCGGCTTCTTCGCCGAGCTGGTCCAGCAGATCGGCCTGCCGGACGTCGAGGAGCGCCTGATCGCCCGGATCGAAGAGGAGCTGGAGGCGTCTGTCGCATGACCGAGTACGTACGAGTCTGTGAGCTGGGTGACCTGGAGGTCGACACCGCCAAACGGGTGGAGATCGAGGGCACCCCGGTCTCCCTCGTCCGCACCGAGGACGAGGTGTTCGCCATCTACGACATCTGCTCGCACGCGAACGTCTCGCTCGCCGAGGGCGAGGTGGAGGACGGCCAGATCGAGTGCTGGCTGCACGGCTCCTGTTTCGACCTGCGTACCGGCAAACCCTCCAGCCTGCCCGCCACCCGCCCCGTCCCCGTCTATCCCGTCAAGATCGAAGGAGACGGCGAAGCTGCCGCTGTGCTCGTCTCCCTCACCCAGGAGTCCTGAGCCCATGGCAACGCTTGAAATCCGAGACCTGCACGTCACCGTCGAGGCCGAGAACGCCACGAAGGAGATCCTCAAGGGCGTCGACCTCACCGTGAAGCAGGGCGAGACGCACGCCATCATGGGCCCGAACGGCTCAGGCAAGTCCACCCTCGCCTACTCGCTCGCGGGCCACCCCAAGTACACCGTCACCGGCGGCACCGTCACCCTGGACGGCGAGGACGTGCTCGCGATGTCCGTCGACGAGCGCGCCCGCGCCGGACTGTTCCTGGCGATGCAGTACCCCGTCGAGGTCCCCGGCGTCTCCGTGTCCAACTTCCTGCGCACCTCCGCGTCCGCCATCCGCGGCGAGGCGCCCAAGCTGCGCACCTGGGTGAAGGAGGTCAAGGAGGCCATGGAGCGGCTCCAGATCGACCCCGCCTTCGCCGAGCGCAACGTCAACGAGGGCTTCTCCGGCGGTGAGAAGAAGCGGCACGAGATCCTCCAGCTCGAACTGCTCAAGCCGCAGATCGCGATCCTCGACGAGACCGACTCCGGCCTGGACGTCGACGCGCTGCGCGTGGTCTCCGAGGGCGTCAACCGCGTCCGCGAGACCGGCGCGGTGGGCACCCTGCTGATCACCCACTACACCCGCATTCTGCGCTACATCAAGCCCGATCACGTGCACGTCTTCGCAGCCGGGCGGATCGTGGAGTCGGGCGGCGCCGAGCTGGCCGACAAGCTGGAGAACGAGGGTTACGAGGCCTACGTGAAGGGAGGCGTATCCGCGTGACAGCGGCCCGTCAGGGGCTCACCGGCCTCCTTGACACCGAGGCGATCCGCAAGGACTTCCCCGTCCTGGAACGTCTGGTCCACGACGACCGGAAGCTCGTCTACCTGGACAACGCCGCGACCTCGCAGACCCCTCGCCAGGTGCTCGACGTGCTCGCCGAGTACTACGAGCAGCACAACGCCAACGTCCACCGCGGTGTGCACGTCCTGGCCGAGGAGGCCACGGCGCTCTACGAGGGCGCCCGCGACAAGATCGCCGCGTTCATCAACGCCCCCAGCCGCGACGAGGTGATCTTCACCAAGAACGCCTCGGAGTCGCTGAACCTGGTCGCCAACATGCTCGGCTGGGCCGACGAGCCCTACCGCGTCGACCAGGACACCGAGGTCGTCATCACCGAGATGGAGCACCACTCCAACATCGTCCCGTGGCAGTTGCTGTCGCAGCGCACCGGAGCGAAGCTGAAGTGGTTCGGCCTGACCGACGACGGCCGTCTCGACCTCTCCTCGATCGACGAGGTCATCACGGAGAAGACGAAGATCGTCTCCTTCGTCCTGGTCTCCAACATCCTGGGCACGGCCAACCCGGTCGAGCAGATCGTGCGCCGCGCCCAGGAGGTCGGCGCGCTGGTCCTCATCGACGCCTCGCAGGCCGCCCCGCACATGCCGCTGGACGTCCAGGCGCTGGGCGCCGACTTCGTCGCCTTCACCGGCCACAAGATGCTGGGCCCGACGGGCATCGGGGTGCTCTGGGGCCGCCAGGAGCTCCTGGAGGACCTGCCCCCGTTCCTCGGCGGCGGCGAGATGATCGAGACCGTTTCGATGCACTCGTCCACATACGCCCCCGCCCCGCACAAGTTCGAGGCGGGCACGCCCCCGATCTCGCAGGCCGTGGGTCTGGGCGCGGCGGTGGACTACCTGAACGCGATCGGCATGGACAAGATCGCCCAGCACGAGCACGTCCTGACCAGGTACGCGGTCGAACGGCTCCGGGAGGTCCCCGACCTCAGGATCATCGGGCCCGACACGGCCGAGGACCGCGGCGCCGCGATCTCCTTCACGCTCGGCGACATCCACCCGCATGACGTGGGCCAGGTCCTCGACGAACTGGGCATCGCGGTCCGGGTGGGGCACCACTGCGCCCGCCCCGTGTGCCTGCGGTACGGAATTCCTGCGACCACACGAGCGTCGTTCTATCTGTACTCCACGCCGGCGGAGATCGACGCGCTGGTCGACGGCCTGGAGCACGTTCGGAACTTCTTCGGCTGAGAGGCTGGCTGCCACGGTGAAGCTGGATTCCATGTACCAGGACGTCATCCTGGACCACTACAAGAACCCGCACGGGCGTGGTCTGCGGGACGGTGACGCCGAGGTCCACCACGTCAATCCGACGTGCGGTGACGAGATCACGCTCCGTGTGAAGTACGAGGGCGAGCGCATCGCCGACGTGTCGTACGAGGGCCAGGGCTGCTCCATCAGCCAGGCCAGCGCCTCGGTGCTCAACGACCTGCTGGTCGGCAAGGACCTGGCCGAGGCCCAGAAGATCCAGGGGCTCTTCCTGGAGCTGATGCAGTCCAAGGGCCGGATCGAGCCGGACGACGCGATGGAGGAGGCGCTGGAGGACGCGGTCGCGTTCGCCGGTGTCTCCAAGTACCCGGCCCGGGTGAAGTGCGCACTGCTGAGCTGGATGGCATGGAAGGACGCGACGGCCCAGGCCTTCGCGGAGGAGGCGAAGACCGCATGAGTGAGAACGACACACTGGCCAAGCCGGCCTCGGAGGAGGAACTCCGCGAGGCGCTGATGGACGTCGTCGACCCCGAGCTGGGCATCGACGTCGTCAATCTCGGCCTGATCTACGGCATCCACGTCGACGAAGCGAACGTCGCCACCGTCGACATGACCCTGACGTCGGCGGCGTGTCCGCTGACGGACGTCATCGAGGACCAGGCGCAGGCGGCCACCGACGGCATCGTCAGCGAACTGAAGATCAACTGGGTCTGGATGCCGCCGTGGGGACCCGACAAGATCACGGACGACGGCCGGGAGCAGTTGCGGGCCCTGGGCTTCAACGTCTGAGCCGAGCGCGCCCGAAGGGCGCGGGGAACCGCGCGAGCAGCCGCCACGCGCCTGTGGCGGACCACCGGCTGCGAGCCATCTGCGGCAACCGCAGGTGGCTCGCAGCCGGTGGGGATGGTCGCGCGGTACTCCGCGCCCTTTGCGCGCGCTTGCTGTGTACGCTCGTACACATGGGATATCTGCTGCTCACAGGGGCCATAGCCGCCGAGGTGGCGGGCACGACCGCGATGAAGTACAACGCGGGCTTCACCAGGCTCGGACCCTCACTCGTCACGGTCGTCGGCTATCTCGTCGCCTTCTACCTGCTCGCCAGGACCCTGAAAACCGTGGAGATGGGCACCGCCTACGCGATCTGGGCCGGGATCGGCACGGCGGCGATCGCCTCGATCGGCATGGCGTTCCTGGGCGAGGCCGTGAACGCGGCCAAGCTCGCCGGGATCGTCCTGGTCATCGCCGGTGTCGTGCTGCTCAACACGGGAGGTGCGCACTGAGGACCAGGCGCCACGACCCCGAGCGCAGGCAGCGCATCATCGACGCCGCGATCCGGGTGGTGGGCAGGAAGGGCATCGCCGGGCTGACCCACCGGACCGCCGCGGCCGAGGCCGACGTGCCGCTCGGCTCCACCACCTACCACTTCGGGACCCTCGACGAACTGCTCGTCGCCGCTCTGCGGCAGACCAACGAGGGCTTCGTGAAGGTGCTGCGCAGCCGGGGCGCCCTGCAGGACCCGCGCACCGACCTCGCCGACGAGCTCGCCGGGATGATGGGGGAGTGGCTGGCCGGCGATCGTGCGGGAGCGGAACTGGAGTACGAGCTGTACCTGGCCGCCCTGCGCCGCCCTGCGCTGCGCCCGGTCGCCGCCGAATGGTGCGAGGGCTTCGCCGACCTCCTCGCCCGGCGCACCGACCCGCTCACCGCCCGTGCGCTGACCGCCCTCATGGAGGGCATCTGCCTCCAGGTCCTGCTGACCGACCGGCCCTTCGACGAGGCGTACGCACGCACCGCGCTCGGCAGACTCCTGCCCCGGCGGTCCTGACCCGCGGTCCTGCCCCGACGGTGCTGACCCGCGGTCCTGACCCGCAGGGCCGCCGCGGCAGGTCCTCGGCGGCCGCTGCCCGGACCCTGAGACGCCCGGTGCGTGGGTTCGCCTCCCGGGCGCCGCACGGGCTAAGTTGCCACCATGACCGACACGACTGCTCCTCGCACCACGGGCGCCGTTGCCGCTGGCCTGGCCACCGTCACCGCCGATGGCACCGTCCTCGACACCTGGTACCCCGCCCCCGAGCTGGCCGCGGAGCCGGGCCCGGCCGGTACGGAGCGGCTCGGCGCCGAGCGTGCCGTGGAACTGCTGGGCGCCGGGGCGGCCAAGGCCCTCGGGCCGGACGTCCGCCGCGGGGTGGAGGTCGTCGCCGTCCGCACGGTCATCACCTCACTGGACGACAAGCCGCTGGACACCCATGACCTGTACCTGCGGCTGCACCTGCTGAGCCACCGGCTGGTCAGGCCGCACGGGCAGAACCTGGAGGGGATCTTCGGCCTGCTCGCCAACGTCGCCTGGACCTCGCTCGGCCCGGTCGCGGTCGACGACCTGGAGAGGGTCCGCCTGAACGCCCGCGCCGAGGGCCTGCACCTCCAGGTCACCTCGGTCGACAAGTTCCCCCGGATGACGGACTACGTGGCGCCGAAGGGCGTGCGCATCGGTGACGCCGACCGGGTGCGGCTCGGCGCGCACCTCGCCGAGGGCACCACGGTGATGCACGAGGGCTTCGTGAACTTCAACGCCGGCACGCTCGGCTCCTCCATGGTCGAGGGCCGTATCGCCGCGGGTGTCGTGGTCGGCGACGGCTCGGACATCGGCGGCGGCGCCTCCACCATGGGCACCCTCTCCGGTGGCGGCAACGTGGTCATCACCATCGGCGAGCGCTGCCTCATCGGTGCCGAGGCGGGCGTCGGTATCGCGCTCGGCGACGAGTGCGTGATCGAGGCCGGCCTCTACGTCACCGCGGGAACCCGGGTCAGCCTGCCCGACGGCCAGATCGTCAAGGCACGGGAACTCTCCGGCGCCTCCAACATCCTCTTCCGCCGCCACTCGGTCACCGGCGCCATCGAGGCCCGTCCCAACAACGCCGTCTGGGGCGGCCTGAACGAGGTCCTGCACCAGCACAACTAGCGGTGCCCGCGGCCCGGCGGCCCGGGGGCGAGGCGGCCGACCGCCTCGCCCCCGGGCGGGTGCCGTGTGCCGGCCGCGACCGCCTCGGCCGTGCTCGTGCGTGACGTCCAGCATCAGCGTCGCCGGCCGTGGACCGGGGGCCGTGGCGGTCAGCGCGAGGCTGCCGGTCCGCTTCGCGGGCCGCGGGACCGCCAGGGCCTTGCCGTGCCAGGTGCGGCGGCGCGGACGCCGGAAGCTGTCGACGTTGTGCGGGTTGCCGTTGCCGACGGCGGAGCGTACGCCGGCACCCTCGACCTCGAAGGCCACCTTGACCACCGCGTAGGGGACGGGTCGGCCGCGGCCGTCGACCATCTCGACGAGGACGTGTGCGAGGTCGTCCCGGGCGGTGGTGGGGGACCGGACGTCCGGGGTGAGCCGCACCACGACCACCGCGGCCCGCGGGTCACGCGCCTGGGGCGAGCCCGGCCGGCGGGACCGGTCAGGATCAGCCGGGCAGGCCCGGGTCCGCGACGGCCTCGCGCTCGGCAGCCGGTGCCGAGTACCACCGCCACTCGTCGAGGCGGGGGCGGTCCGGGAGGGCGAGGCGGCCGGTGGCCCAGAGCATGGCGGGCCAGGGCTCGGCCGTGTCGGCCGGGACGTGCGGGAAGAGCCGGGCCAGGACGCGGGCGCACAACTCGGCCGGCGGTGCCCACGGGATGCCGAATCCCTCGGCTATGTCGTACATGTGGACCAGGATCTCGACCACGCTCATCGCCGCGAAGCCCTCGGGGTCCGCGACGCCGTAGATGTGGTACGCCCGCTTCCCGGGAGCGGTGGTGCGGGCCATCGCCACCATCAGCGCCGCACTGGCCTCCAGCACCTGGAGCAGCCCGGCGGGCCCGGCCGCGCGGTCCGCGAAGACGAGGTTCATCGGTCCGCCGGCCCGCCGCTCGTACCAGGCCCAGGGTATGGGGGCCGACGGGGAAGGGGTCTCGGGGCCCAACTGGGTGGCGTAGTAGAACAGGTCGTCGGCCAGGTGCTCCACGGTCTCCCAGCAGTCCCAGCGCAGGGAGCCTGCGCGTGTGCTCCAGTCCCGGTCCCGCACCTCGCCCAGCGTCCGGAGGGCCAGCCGCACGGCCAGCTCCACGTCGGTCGCGGTGACGGGCCCGTCCGTTGCTCCATGCGCGTCAGCCATGCGCGGACCGTACCAATGCGCGGGCGCTCGCCGCCTCCGAATATCCGTGTGTCCGGCCCGCCGCACCGAGGACGCCCCGTCAGGAGGCCGCCGCGGGCCGGGCACCGCGGGCCGGGCACGACGTGCCGCCTCCGGGTGCCGCGCCGCACGGGCACCGCGTAGGCGGCCTGCGGCGGCGCGTCCAGGGGCCCGTGTCCCGCGGGGCAGCAGCGGTGGAAGCACCGGTCCCGCGAGGGCGGGCCGGGGCGCCGGGCAGGGCCTTGGCGGTGACCGTGCCCGGCAGGCCCTTGGCTGTCCGTGCCGGGCAGGCCCGCTGCCGTCGTCGTTTCGATCATCGCGTCCTGCGCGGGTGGTGACCGGAGAGCGCCACGGCGTTCGGGGAAGGGGCCCGGGTTCGCGAACCCGGGCCCCTTCCCCGAACGCCGTGGGTGCGGTGGGTGCGGGGACCCGTGGAATGCGTCGCGCGCCCGGGGAGTTGCCCTGTGCGGGCGGCCGTCCTGCGCACGCCCAGGGAAGGCCCGGACGGGCCCCGACGAAGGCAGAGGGCAGCGGGATGAGCGAGACGCGCTTGCACGACGGCACCCGGCAGGCTGACCGCACCGGCGGAGAGCGGCAGGCCGACCCTCTCGGCGGGGTCCGGCAGGCGGAGCCCCGCAGCGGAGCACGGCAGGGCGGGCGCCTCGAACGGACGCGGACCGGACGTCGGGACGTGGCCGCGGCGGCCCCCGGGGGCTCCGGGGCTTCTGGGGCCCCCGACAGCCCCGGGTTCTCCGGAATCGATGGGGCCCCCGGAATCCCCGAGCCACCTGAGATCCCCGGGATCGCCGGGGCGCCCGGGATCCCCAGGACCCCCGGGCCCCCCGGGATCGAGCGCATCGACCTGGGCGAGGTGCCGTACACCGAGGCCGTCGACGCGATGGGGGAATGGGTGGCGCGGCGGCGGGCCGGGGAGATCGGTGACCGGCTGGTGCTGCTCACCCACCCGCCCGTGATCACCTACGGTGCCCGGACGCCGCCCGCCGAGCTGCCCGTCGGTTCGCCCGTCCCCCTGGTCCCGGTGGACCGCGGCGGGCAGGCCACCTACCACGGCCCCGGTCAACTGATCGGCTACCTGGTGCTGAACCTGCGCGAGCGCGGCCCGGCCGACATCGTGCGCTGGCTGGAGAACGGTCTGATGAACGCCTGCGCCGCGCTCGGTTTCGAGACGGTGCGGCGGGACACGCCGAAGGGCGCGCAGAGCCTGGTCGGGGTGTGGACGCCCGGGGACGCGAAGCTGGTGTCCATCGGCATGCGCATCCGCGGCGGTGTCACCAGCCACGGCTTCGCGCTGAACGTCACCTCGGACCTCGCCGAGTTCAGGAAGTTCACGGCCTGCGGGCTGCCGGACGTGGCCATGACGTCGCTCGCCGAGCTGGCCGCGGCGCAGGGCCGACCGGTGCCCACCGACCGCGCGGTCAGGGACGCGGTGGCGGCGGCACTGGGCGCTGTCTGAGACGTGGGGGTGCCCGGGACCGGGACCCGGTGGACCGCGGCACCCGTCGGTGGCGCGGGTGCACCGGGCTGCCTTTGCGGCCTTGGGCGGGCGGCCCCGCGGCATGCGGAGCCCGACCCCGCCCGACGCCGAGGGCGCCGGGCGGACCGTCGCGATGCTTATGAGGGCTGAGAACAGGACCCCGACCAGCCTCGGTGATCCTCACCCCAAGGTGGCAACTCATGTGGCGCCCAGCCGCACTCGCTGCCTGGTTCCTGCTCGACCCCCTGGAGCCCCACGGGTTCAGGGAAACCGAAGCCTGTGCAGCGGGAACCCACGGGTCGCTCCGTGTGCATCAGCTGAGCGTGTCCGTGGGTGCGGCGGGAACCGCGGGGTGGGCTGCGAGGCGTCGGGCTTCGGCCGTGACCTCGGCATCGACCTGGTCCGCAGTTCTGTCGCCGTATTCGAGGACGTCGTACTCGTCATCGAGTTCGGCGAGCCGCTCGGTCAGTGGCAGCTCATGCCCGCAGCGCTGGTGGATACGGATTGTGAACTCCCGAGGTGTCAGCTCGCCGGTGAGCATGCGGCGTGCGAGCGCTCGGGCGCCGGCCTCTTGGCCGGCATCACTGGCGACTGGATAGAAGGTGAGGCCGAGTTCGTCGAGTGCTGCGGGAAGCAGCACGTGGACCTCGTAGTCCGCCTCGGCTCGTGTGCAGGCAGCGAGGACTCGAAGGCCGGGGGTGTCGAGTCCGGCGACGAGCGCATCACAGGCGGCATCGACGACGTCGCTCGCACGGATTTCTCCCGTGCTCCAGAGGGCGGCATGGTCTTGTAGAGCGATTGCTGCTGCTTCGGTCGACGTCACTCGCTCATGATTCCCTTCATGGTGCGTCGCGGTCGAGCAGGTTTCGTCGAAGGTGCTGTTCAGCGGCCTGTTCCAGCAGTGCTCGTGCGGAGTCCGCGTAGCGCATTGCGGTTTTCTCGTCGAGCCCGAACACCTCGGCGAGGTGGAGCGGGTCTGGCCCGTGGGTCAGGGCCTCTTCGAGTTGTCGATCGACGCGGAGCCGTTCCAGCGTGGCGTCCTGCCCGCGCATCGCGGCGCTGATCCAGTGGTTGCCGGCGCGGCTGGTCTTCGTGGCGGTCTGGTTGTTGATCAGGAGGTGGAGGTTCGCGGTGTTCGACCATCGACGGCGCCGGTACTCCAGCCAGTCCAGCACCAGCTTCAAGGTGAGGGCGTCAAGGGGGCGGGCGCGTCCGGCGATGGTCAGCCGGCGGTTGCCGATGTCGAGGTCGTCGAGCATGAGGTTGGCGATCCGAGCGACCCGGGCGGCCTGGACCGCTGCGAGGGCGAGGATGAGCCGCGTCGCCGGGGTGGTGGCCGCCGCGACGGAGCGGCGGACCTGCGCTGGGACGAGTGGTTGCAACACGGCGTACTCGTATTGCCCGACCTTGATCCGGCTGGTCGGGTTGCGGAAGATCAGACCGTTCCTTCTGGCCCAGGTGAACAGCGAGCGCAGGGCGACGAGTTGGTCACGCCGCTTGTGGCCGTGGAGTGCCTTGGTGTAGGTGAGAACGTCGACGCGGGTCACCTCCCGCAGATGGTCGTAGGGGTTCGACCATTCCAGCAGGGCCGGGCGGACTCGGTTGAAGTAGAGCCAGACCGTACCCACCCGTCGCGGGAGGCTGCGCGGGCCGCCGTCGCGCAGGATGCGGGTCCAGCGCTCGGCCTCCGAGCGGATGCCGGGTGCGAGCCCCTCCAGCCTCTCGGCGAGCCATCGCTCGAAGCAGGGGTTCGCTGTCATCCTCGAAGATCCCCATCTGGTCCAGGACCGCGACGGTGTGGCCAACCGGTAGGTCCAGGGCCCGCAGCGGGGCGAAGATCTCCCTGTGCCGGATGACGTCGTCCTCGACGTAGCCGGTGAGGACGAGGGTCAGGCCGCGGTTGACGGCGAAGCGGATGTTGCGGCCTCAGCCGCGGGTCTCGGCGAGCCGGTGTGCGAGGTACTTCGCCCAGGTCAGCCACGGGCTGATCAAGTCGGCGTCGGTCAGGGCGAGCCGGCTGTAGTCACGGGGGCTCTGCGCGAACAGCGGTAGCTGCCGCCAGCCGGGAGCCGGGCGCCAGGCCGGTGCGCCCGGCGACTCGCGGACGACACACCCGTTCCGACAACACAATCGTCCTGGACAAAAATTCTTTTCGGTGAGACCGTGGAGGCATGTGGGATGTGACAGTGATCGAGGATCCCGCGGCCGCGGCTGCCTCGCTCGACCCGACGCGGCTGCGGCTGCTGGCCGAGCTTGCGGCCGGGCCCGCCTCGGCCGCCATGCTCGCCGGTCGGGTCGGCGTGCCCCGGCAGAAGGTGAACTACCACCTGAAGACGTTGGAGCGGCACGGCCTGGTGGAGCTGGCGGGGGAGCGCCGCAAGGGCAACGTCACCGAGCGGCTGATGCGGGCCACCGCCGCGTCGTACGTGATCTCGCCGACCGCCCTCGGCGCCGTGCAGCCGGACCCGGGCCGCGCCCGCGACCAGCTCTCCGCGCGCTGGCTGCTCTCCCTCGCCGCCCGGCTGGTCCGGGATGTCGGAGCGCTCATCGTGGGCGCGGGCAGGGCCCGCAGACCGCTCGCGACCTTCGCGCTCGACGCCGAGGTGCGGTTCGCCTCCGCCGCCGACCGGGCCGCCTTCGTCGAGGAGCTGACCCGCGGGGTCGGCGCGCTCGTGCGCAAGTACCACGACGGCGGCGCGGCAGCCGGCCGCGACCACCGGGTCGTCGTCGCCCTGCACCCCTCCGTCAAGGAGGACACCGCCGTCGTCGGCAGGGGCACCGGCACGGTGGAGGACACCTCGGGCGAGGGGGGTCCGGCCGCCGGACGGCTCCCGGCGGCCCGGGACACCGACGCGCCGGCCCCTCAGGAGGAGCGGGACTGACCCGTGCCCCGTCCACCCGCCGACCACAAGCCGATCGCAAGGAGCGTCATCATGGCGAAGGAATTCGAGATCGTCCGCGCATTCGAGGTGGACGCCTCACCCGAACAGGTCTGGGAGGCCATCACCACCGGCACCGGCGGCTGGCTGTGGCCGATGGAGTACGAGCCGCGCGAGGGCGGCGCCGCGCCGTTCGGCGGCACCGTCACGCGCTGGGAACCCGGGCACCGGCTCACCAGCCGGGTCGAGAACCCCGAAGGCGTCGGCGGCCAGACGCTGAACGAGCTGGACAACACCATCGAGGCGCGCGACGACGGCCGCCGCGCCTGGGTGCGCTACGTGCACAGCGGCATCTTCACCGACGACTGGGACAACCAGTACGACGGCGCGAACCAGCACACCGACTTCTACCTCCACACGCTGCGCCAGTACCTGGCCCACTTCTCCGGCCGCCCCGTCGCGTTCGCCACGGTGCAGGGCCCGGGGGCGTCCGCCGCGCCGGACGCCTTCACGGCCGTCGGCCGCGCGCTGGGCCTCGCCGAGGACGCGGGGGAGGGCACCGAGGTCCGTGCCCGGGGCCCCGAACCCCTCGACGCCGTGGTCGACTACCGCACCCCGCACTTCATCGGACTGCGCACCGGCACGGCCCTCTACCGCTTCTTCGGACGCAACCGGTGGGGTGCTCCGGTCGGCGTCAGCGTCCACGACTTCGCGCCCGGAGCGGACGGCGAGCGCAACGGCGCCGCTTGGGAGGAGTGGCTCGCCCGGGCCTTCGCATGAGCCGCGCCCTTTCGCGCCGCGGGGCGGGAGGGCCGCCGCCCGGCCGCCCCGGCCACCCGTCGGGCGGCCGCACCGTCTGATGGGGCGGCCGCGCGGCGTTCGGTCTCAGGGGCGGAAGCGCAGCACCTGCGGGTCGTGGTCGCTGTTCTGGTCCGCGAACTCCGCGTTGATGTGCACGCTGTCGTAGGAGAACGCACCCCTGCGCACCGCGGGGCTCACCAGGATCTGGTCGAGCACCTGGCTGTTGCCCTGGTAGTCGTAGGTGTAACGCTCCCGCTTCGGCAGGGACTTGATCGCCGACCAGAGCGCGCCGTCCGCTTCGAGGCGGTGCGCGGTGCCGGAGAACTCGAAGTCGTTGATGTCGCCGAGCGCCAGTACGTCCGCGTCCTTCCGGATCGCGAGGATGCGCTTGACGAAGGCGTTCACCTCGTCAGCCTGCTGGTGGCGCTCGGTCTCCGAGCTGCGCGACGGCGGCTGGTACTGCGAGCTCAGCGCCTGGTCCCCGCCCTTGGAGGTGAAGTGGTTGGCGATCACGAAGACCGTGCGGCCGTGGAAGACGAACTCGCCCGCGAGCGGCTTGCGGCTGTCCTGCCAGGCGCCGCTCGCGGGGTCGATGCGGCCGGGGGAGGCGCTCAGCGCGGGCGCACCGCCGGCCGTCCTCGTCACCTCGACCGGGGTGGTCGCGTCGCCGCCGGGCCGGTCCGTGAACGAGACGCGCGCGGGGTTGAAGAGGAAGCCCTGGCGGATGTTGCCGCCCGGCTCGCCGCCGTCGGCCTTGTCGACGGGGTCGATGGAGCGCCACTCGTAGTGCGGCCCGCCCGCGGCCACCACCGCGTCGAGGAACCTGCGCACCGTCCGGTCGGCGGCCACCGTGCCGTCGTCGGTGGCCCCGTTGTTGTCCTGGATCTCCTCCAGCGCCACCACGTCCGGCGACGACAGGTGCGCCACCACGCCGTCCGCGAGCCGGTCGAACTTCTCCTGCGGGTCGGTCGCGGCCAGGTTCTCCACGTTGTACGTGGCCACGGCCAGCTCGCCGGTGCGCTGCTTGCGGGTGACCTCACGGGCGGGTGCGGCACCGGTGACCGTTCCCAGGGTCCGGGCCGCCAGCGTGTAGCCGCCGAACTCGTTGTAGTCCAGGGGACCCGCGCTCGTGCCGCTCAGGGTCTGGCCCACGTCGGCGGTGGGGAAGGGCTGCTGGGCGGTGGGGATCAGGGACTGGATCTGCAGCCGGCCGGTGTTCTGCGCCGTGTACGAGCCGTAGACCGTGCCGCCACGCGGGTCGGGGTGCTCGTGCGGCTTGACCGTCACCCACAGCTCGGCGTACGGGTCGGTACCCGTGACCACGCGTGAGGAGCCGATCCGGACGTTCATGCCCTCCAGCGACTCGTAGCGGTCGAGCGCGTACCGCGTCGGCCGCAGCGGCAGGGCGTTGACGGAGCCCTGGGCGGCCGGGTCGCCGGCCGGCGCGTAGGCGTCGGGCACCGTGCGCGCGTCGAGGGTGACCGCCTCGGGCAGCGGATTGCCGGCGGACACCACGGTCACCACCGGCTTGCCGATCTCGGTGACCGACTGGTTCCCCGACGAGGTGCCGCCCGGCACGTACTCCGAGACGGTCCCGGAGACCTGCACCGCGTCGCCGACGGCGACCTTCGGGGCCCCGCCGGTGTAGACGAAGACGCCCTCGCTGGTGGCCGGGTCGCCGTCCGGCTGCGGGTCCTGGAACCAGAACCCCTTGGACGAGCCGTACGTCCGCACCCCGGTCACCACACCGGGCACGTTCGTGACCTGCTCACCCGCGAGCGGGGATATGCGCGTGCCGCCCTGCACGTCGTGGATGCGGACCTGGTCCGCGAGGGGCCCGTCCGCCGCGGACGGCGTCGCGCCGGCGGGCGGGGCGAGGACCGCGCAGGTCACGGTGGAGCAGACGGCGGCGACGGTGAGCGCGGCGAGCCGCGACGACTTCCTGCTGGGCAAGGGATGCCTCCGGGGAGGTGGGACGGTTCGGGTACGAGGTCGGGGGTGGCACGCCGGGGGCCGGAGGGCCGGGAGGGCGTGCATGCGGGAGGTGCTGCGGCGGGCGGGGAGACGGCGGTCGGGACGCGGACGGAGTCGCGGAACGGGAACAGACGAGCGTCTACGCGCGTCAATCTCTTCTGTCGCCGGGGAGTTGTCAAGGTGTGCCCGATGTACGGACGCCGACGGGACCGTGAACCGGCCGAAGGGGCCCCGGTGGACCGGTGGACCAGTGGCCGGCCCGGTCCCCGTGCGTGCGTCGGCGCGTGCGGTGCAGGCGGTGCCTGCGGTGGAGGCGGTGCGTGCCCGAGAAGGTGCCTGAGCCGTCTAGGCTGAGCGGGGCGACCCGCACCTTCCGAGGAGATCCAGCCGATGTCAGACCGCTCCCCCCTGCCCCCGGTACGGCTGCACACGGAAGCGGAGCTGGCGCGGGACGCGCTGGCCGCCCCGGTGCTGACCCGCGCGGCACGGCTCGCCCGCTGGGCGGGACCCGGTACGCGCGTGGGCGCGGGTGGCGAACTGCTCGACGAGCAACTCCCCGCCGCGGCGGCGGAGCTGGGACTCGACGCGGACACGGAGGGTGTCGCCCTCGCCGACGAGGCATGGCGCGTCGCCGTGGCCACCGGTCTCGTGGAGATCGGGGACGGGGCGGACGGCGTCGGAGCGGGCGCCGAGCTCGCCCTGCTGACCTCCGGGTCGCCGAAGGACGTCCTGCGGCTGTGGCTGGGCGCGATGGAGAGCGTGATCGCCGAGGCGGGCGTGCTCGACCTGGACGGCGACGAGGGCTTCGCCGAACCGGCGGCCGGCGGCGCGGAGCGGGCCGCCGAGGCCGAGTTCCTCGACGGCGTGCTGGGCAATCTGTATCTGCTCTCGGTGAGCGAGGACGGTCCGGTGCCACTGCCGGCGCTCGCCGCGTCCATGATCGTGCCCGATGACATGCCCGAGCCGACCGACGACGTCCTGGAGCAGGTGTCGGAGGCGATGATGCGGCTCGACGAGCAGTTCCGGATGCTGGAGCCGGTGGGGCTGGTGGAGTTCCGGCCGGTCGACGAGGCGCTGATGGCCGAGGGCGGGACGGCGGGCGGCGACGGGCAGGACACGGAACGGGCCGGTGAGCCGGACGACACCGACGTCACCCGGTACGGCCTGGTCCGCCTCACCGCGCTGGGCCGCTTCGGACTGCGCACCCGCCTCCTGGACGCCGGCTTCCAGGCACCCGTCGTCGGCGACCTCGCGGGCAAGGGAGCCGACGCGCTGCTGCACGGCACGGCGGCCTTCCCGCAGGCCGCGGCCCAGGAGGAGATCGAGCAGTGGCTCGCGCGCCATGAGCCCCTCGCAGGCGCGCGCGAGCTGCTGGCCGCGGCGCGCGGCGACGACGACGGCGCGCCCCTGCGGCGGTTGCGCTGTCAGCAGGCGCTGTCCCTGGTCGGCACCGAGGCCGAGCCCGCCCTGCGGGAGGTGCTCGACGACCCCGAACTCGGGGGCCTGGCACGGGTGTGGCTCACCGAGAAGGGCGCGGCCCACGTGCCGGCTCCCACCGAGTCGTTGATCTTCTGGCTGACCATCGACACCCTCGCGGCCCAGCTCGCCGCCGAGGGCAACTCCGAGGAGTTGCAGGGTTTGGTGGAGGGGCTGGCGCGGCAGCACAGCGGTTTCTTCGACACCGCCTGGCGCGTCGACCACCCCGCCACCACCAGGGTCCTGGAAGCCATGGGCCGGCTGCACCCGGACAAGCGCATCGCCAAGGAGGCCCGCAAGGCGGCCTTCAAGGCGCGCTCCCAGCACCGGCCCTGAGACCGGCGACCCGTTTTCCCGATCCTGGGTACAAGCGGAGTCAATCGGGGGTAAAGCAATCGTATAGCGAACGCCCTTCGTACGGCCCCTGCCCGTCGACGGCCGTTCAACCGGCGTTCGCCCGAGCGCGTAACCGTGTGCCGAATCCGTTTCACAGCGCCGCCCCTCACGGTTCTCTTCCCACGGTTCACCTCACGGCCTACGGCCTTGACTTCTCAGGAGAAGGCATGTCGCTCACCCGCAGGGAATTCGCCAGACGTTCCGCGATCACCGGAGCCGGAGTCGCCCTGGTCGGCAGCGCCGGAGTGCTCGCCACCGCCCCCGGTGCCCTGGCCGCGCAGGAGACGGAGCACGGCGACCACGGCCAGGACGGCCACGGCGGCCACGGCGGCGGAGTCGGCTACGGCCCCCTGGCGGACGACCCGGCGGGCCTGCTCGCGCTGCCGGCCGGTTTCTCGTACCGCGTCATCACCCGCACCGGGGTGACCACGCTCGAATCCGGCGAGTCGACCCCGTCGAACCACGACGGCACCGCCACCTTCGCCGGTCCCCGCGGCACCACCCTGCTGGTCAACAACCACGAGCTCGCGGGCCCCCGCTCCGACTGGCCCCACCCGGTGCCGCTCACCGAGGACCTGGTGTACGACCCGGGCGCCGCGGGCGGCTGCACGGTCGTCGAGGTGCGGCCCGGCGGCCAGGTCGCGGAATGGGTCGGCCTCGCCGGCACCAGCACCAACTGCGCGGGCGGCCGTACCCCCTGGGACACCTGGCTGAGCTGCGAGGAGACCGAGGACCGGGCCGGTCAGAACGAGATGACCAAGGACCACGGCTACGTCTTCGAGGTGGACCCGGCCGACCGCCGCGCCAACCGGGCCCCCAAGCCCATCAAGGCCCTCGGCCGCTACGCCCACGAGGCCGTCGTCGTCGACCCGGCGCGCGGCCACCTCTACCTCACCGAGGACGCAGCCGGCCCCAACGGCCTGCTGTACCGCTGGACCCCGCCGCACGGCTTCCGGCACGGCCGCGGCCGGCTGCGCACCCTCGCCGACGACGCCGGTGTGCTCCAGGCGCCCAAGTGCTACGACGCCGGCGGCCGGTTCGTGGACGACCTGTCCCGCGCCACCCGGACAGGCACGGTCTACGGCGTCGACTGGGTGGACGTGCCCGACCGGGACGCCACCACGGTCTCGGTGCGCAAGCAGTTCGCGGACGGTGAGATCACCCGGGCCCGCAAGCTGGAGGGCATGTGGTGGGCGGACGGCGGCGCGTACATCGTCTCCTCCTACGCCCGTGCGGAGAGCCCGGTCCAGCACGACGGGCAGGTCTGGTTCTACGACCCGCGCCGCCGCACCCTCACCCTGAAGGTGCTGCTGGCCGTGAACCCCGACCCGTCGGTCGACGGCGCCTTCGACGGCCCCGACAACATCACCGTCTCGCCGTACGGGGGCCTGGTCATCGCGGAGGACGGCGAGGGCGTGCAGCACCTCTTCGGAGCCACCGAGAGCGGCAGCACCTACCCGATCGCGCGCAACGAACTGAACATCGGCACCGCCGAGGAGCCGGAGTACAGCGAGTTCACCGGCGTGACCTTCTCCCCGGACGGCAGGACGCTGTACACCAACATCCAGACGCCCGGCATCATGCTGGCGATCACGGGCCCCTGGAAGCGCCTGCGCACGAACTGACGCCACGCACGCGCACCGCGGCCCCGGCCGTCCGCGACGGCCCGGGCCGCGGCGCAGCCCGCGCGTGCGCCCGGGGCCCATGGGCCCGGACGACGCCGCCGGTGCCGGTGTGCTCCGTCGTGCTTCGACTTGCGCGCGTCAACGCGTGCGCGGAAGAGCGGGTATGCCGGATCCGCGGCTGGTCGAGGACGGACCCCGCGCCGCCCCGAGGCGTTCCGTCACCCCTCCGTGGTGGAAGGGCGTGAGTCCTGCGCCGCGGAGAGGGGTGCGGCTGGTGCGGAGGGGGCCGGTGCGGAAGGCGGTGGTGGGTGCCCGGGGCGCGCCGCGGGGCTGTCCGGTGGGCACGGCCCGGGGGATGCTGTCCTCAAGCGGTCGAGCCAGGAGGCGTTGAGCGCGTCGGCCTGACGGTCGTGCCGGGGCGCGACGGCGTCCGGGTCGGGCAGGGGAAGGCCGAGGAAGTCGAGGACGCCCGCCGTGACACCGGCCATGTCGGCGTCCAGGTCCTCGTAGCGGACCGGGTGGGGCCGGACGCCCCAGGTGTGGAACCACGCCTCCCAGGCCGCATTGTGCTCACCGATCACCCGGACCAGTTCGTCGATGCGGTTCCGGTCGAAGCGGGGCGGTCGGCCGCTGCCCGCGGCGCCGCCGATCTCGCCGCCGCCGCCGAGGTACCAGACGCCGGTCTGCTCCGCGCGGAGCCAGGACACGGCCTGTGCGACGCGCCGCAGGTACACGAACCGCGTCCGCCCGAACGCCCGCTCCAGCAGTGCGGTGTCCCGGCCGGCAAGGCCGGGGTGGACCGCACCGAGCTTGGCGACCACCTCGTCCAGCGTGCCCCACATCAGCTTGGCCCCGAAGACGCCGTTCCCGGTCCGGCCCGCGGCCGGCGCGGCCCGCACGAACTCCGCGTAGTCGAAGCGGCCCCCGGCGCCGCGCCGGATTCCCCAGCGCTCGGCCCACAGCGGTTCGTCCGGTGCACGGAAGTACGCCTGCGGGTGCCCCGCGACACCGGTGGACTCCAGCAGTCCGAGCAGCAGCGAGCTGCCGGTGCGCGGGGTGCCGCAGACGAAGTACGAATCGGTGCGGTCCGCTGGTTCCGTCCCCGGAGCGGTCATGGACCCGAGTGAAGCCGGGCCGCCCCCGGCGCCGCAACCCGTTTCCACGGGGCACCGGCCCGTCGTCGCCGGGTACACGGCATCCGGCGGGCCGTGCCCGGGGCGGGCTACCGTCCGTCCGTACCGCGTGGCGTCCGGGTCGAGCCGGTGGACCGGCGGGTCTGTGCGGTGCGGCCGCGACGGCTGCGCTGCGAAGGCGTCCGGGGCTTGGCACGCTCGACGACCGGTGCGGTGATGGTGACGGGAACGCCCGACGGGGCCTGCGCACCGGTGATGCGGCTCAGCTCGGCCGCACCGGAGCTCACCTGCGCGGTCCCCGGGGTGATGCCCGCGTCGGACATCAGCCGGGTCATGTCGCGGCGCTGGTGGGGCATCACCAGGGTGACGACGCTGCCGGACGCACCGGCGCGGGCGGTGCGTCCGCCTCGGTGCAGGTAGTCCTTGTGGTCGCTCGGCGGGTCGACGTTGACCACCAGGTCGAGGTGGTCGACGTGGATGCCGCGGGCGGCGACGTTCGTGGCCACCAGCACGGTGACGTGCCCGGTCCTGAACTGCTCCAGGGTCCGGGTCCGCTGGGACTGCGACTTGCCCCCGTGCAGTCCGGCGGCGCGGACGCCGTTGTGCAGCAGGGCCTTGGTCAGGCGGTCCACGGAGCGCTTGGTGTCCAGGAACATGATCACGCTGGCGTCGCGGGCACCGATCTCGATGGTGACGGCCTGCTTGTCGGTCTCCTGGACGTACAGCACATGGTGCTCCATCGTGGTGACCGCCCCTGCCGGGGGATCGACGGAGTGGACCACCGGGTCGGTCAGGTAGCGGCGTACCAGGAGGTCGACGTTGCGGTCCAGGGTGGCGGAGAACAGCATGCGCTGACCGCCGGGGCGCACCTGGTCGAGGAGCGCGGTGACCTGCGGCATGAAGCCCATGTCGGCCATCTGGTCGGCCTCGTCGAGCACGGTGATGTCGACCTGGTCGAGGCGGCAGTCGCCGCGTGTGATGAGGTCCTTCAGCCGTCCCGGGGTGGCGACGACGACCTCCGCCCCGCTGCGCAGGGCCCCGGCCTGACGGCTGATCGACAGACCGCCGACCACGGTGGCCGTCCGCAGCCTCAGCGGCCGGGCGTACGGGGCGAGCGCGTCGGTGACCTGCTGGGCCAGCTCCCGGGTGGGCACCAGGATCAGTGCGAGCGGCTGGCGGGGCTCGGCGCGGCGGCCGGCCAGGCGGGCCAGCAGCGCGAGCCCGAAGGCCAGCGTCTTGCCGGAGCCGGTGCGTCCGCGGCCCAGTACGTCCCGCCCGGCCAGCGCGTTCGGGAGGGTTGCCGCCTGGATCGGGAACGGTACGGCCACGCCTTCTGCGCCGAGGGCCGCCAGCAGGGACGCTGGTATGTCCAGCTCGTCGAACGCCGCCACCGCGGGCAGCGCGGGGGTGGAAGTGACCGGCAGTGCGAATTCGGCCGGGCGTGCGGGGCGGCGCCCGTGTCCACCGGAACGGCCGGGGCCCTCGGAACGGCCCGCGGCCGAGCGGCGGGGGGAGCGTGAGCGGAAGCCGCCGCCGTGTGCGGACCCGGCGGAGCCGCCGCCGCGGGAGTGGCGGTCTTTCGCGCGACCTGTGCGGTTCATGCAGAACCTTCCTCGATGCGGCACGTGACGAGGAATTCCCGGGCAGCGGTGTGCCGCATGGAGAATTGCAGGTACGAGCCGGGAAAACAAAATTCAAACAGAATGCGTCCTGCCGTTGTGTCAGAAGGAACCGACACACAGGGAACCGGAGGAAGCAAACGAGCTGGGGCCCGCACCCTTCAGGTGCGGGCCCCAGCTACGTCGTACGCGCCAGCGTCAGGCGGGGATGATGTTCTCCGCCTGCGGGCCCTTCTGGCCCTGGGTGACGTCGAAGGTCACCTTCTGGCCCTCACGCAGCTCGCGGAAGCCCTGGGTGGCGATGTTCGAGTAGTGGGCGAACACGTCGGCGCCGCCGCCGTCCTGCTCGATGAAGCCGAAGCCCTTTTCCGCGTTGAACCACTTCACGGTACCGGTAGCCATGTCAGTCTCCTAACGGGGGTGGTGTCCTGGGCGCGCACTGTGCGAGCTCAGCGTCGCCGTGATGATTGCCCCGTCCGGAGAGCACCGGAAAAACCGGAAAGCACTGACCCGAAAAAACAAAAGCACCCCCACCGGTACGGATGGACCAGTGAGAGCACTTGAAGCTCCTGGGAACCACAACTGCAACTGACATTAACGGTAGCACAGGGCGGGTGATCGCGCGCGGCACCCACTTCCCGGTTTTGCGGGTGTCCCGGCACTCTGCCGAGCGGGTCGCTTTTTCTCCTCTCGCGGCATCAGATATGCGTCACCGGCGGAGGAGGAATGCCGGACCGGCGCCGGGCGGTCGGCCGCCCGGCGCCGGCGGGGGGGACGGGCCCCGCCGCCGCGGCCGGGTACGCGGCACGGCGGGGTGGTTCTCCGCGGGCTGGCTCCCCGGTCCACCGCTTGCACGCTCACTGGCGAGGGGAGCGCCCATCCGGGCAGGGCCGCATACCTACTCCCGCCGCGACAGCTTTCCTGCGCCCCACCACGAGACTTGGGCCCGGGCGGCACGCCCGGCCGTGCCGCTCGTCCATCTCGGGCTCGCGGGTGCCGCCTGCCGCGAGGGCGTGAGCACGGCGGAGGCCGCACGGGGCGGCCGGCGACGCCGCGGGCGCAACCGGCCGTCCGGGGGAGCGGGTGCGCCGTGCTCCCGGCCCCGGGGGGCGCTCAACGAGGACCACGCTGCCGGGAATCACTCCACCGGTTCCACGAGCAGGGTCGTGTACTGGTTGTCGAAGGCGTCCACCAGCACGAGCGTGCACGCCTTCACCACTGCGTGGTAGACGCGGCTCACCGGCAGGTCGCTGCGGGGCGCCAGCGGATACGGGTCGATGATGAGCCCGCCGTTCTCCCCCCGGCTGGCGTGCACGTGGCTCATGTAGCGGATGCCGGTGTCCAGGTCGCGAACGACCGGGTACAAGCAAGCGTCGGCCCAGGTCAGGCGCTTGTGCCTCTTCTTCTCCGGCCGTGTGTCGGCGAACTCGGTGACCTCGATCTTGTGTCCCACGGCTATCGCGGCGGGATAGTTCAGGGAGAGTGTGAGGGCCATGTGATCAGCCTAACGAGCAACGGTCCGATGAGAGGCCCGCCGCCGACCGACCTCTGACCGGCATCCCCCGCCGCCTCGAACCCGACGGACGGAGCCGGGACGGATCTGACCGAATGACCGGGTGAGGCCCCTCCGAGGCCGGGGAGAGGCCCTCACCGATATCCAGAACCGCCGGTACACGCCCCGGTCACGGCCTCGAACCCCTGCGACCGAAGAACTCGGACGGTCGGTCGGGACCGGTCATCGCCTGCCGCGATCTCGCTGCTGAGCATCTCCTTCCTTGTAGGTGAGGTCCGCCAGTCCGTGGACAGTCCGTCCGGCTTCCACGACGGACTCACGGCTGAGGAGCGGCTCATCGCCGAGCGGGCTGTTCGGCACCGCGTTGTCGGCGGACGAGCAGGCGAGGACGTCCCTGGTCGTCCGGTTCCTGGGTGGTCACAACCGACCGGTGCGCGCGATCACCTGGCCGGCGAAGTCAAGCATCTGGTCAAGGCCGGGGAACGGTGCGAAGGCGTCCACGAACGCCTCGTCCGCACCGGATTCGGCGAAGCGCTTGAGCTTGTCGGCCAGCGAATCAACGGTCGTGCCCGGTTCGAGGTTGATACGTATGGCCTTCTTCAGCGCGTCGGGATCGCGGCCGGCCTCCTGCGCCGCCTGGCGCGCGAGCGACCACAAGTGGTCGGCGACCTCGTCCGGGAGGAAATCGACCCCGAGCCAGCCGGTGGCCCTGCGGCCGACCCGGCGCATCGCGGCCTCGCTGGCGCCGCCGATCCAGATGGGCGGCCCGCCCGCTTGCACCGGGCGCAGGTCGGCGTGGACCGGCGGCAGCGAGAAGAACTCGCTGTCCCAGGAGACCGGGTTGGTCGTCCACCACTCGTGCAGGAACGCCAGCAGGTCATCGAGCATCCGCCCGCGCCGGCGCCAGTCCGCGCTGCGGGAGATGTCGTGCTCGTCCTTCATCCACCCGAGTCCCACGCCGACTTCGAGACGGCCGTCGCTGAGCACGTCGAGCGTGGTCAGCATCCGGGCCAGGTGCGGCGGCTCCCAGTAGAAGGTGCTGAGCGTGCTGGCATTCAGCCGCACCCGGCTGGTCGCCGTCGCGGCGACGGTCCACAGCAGCACCGGGTCGAGATAGCGCTTCATCTGCGGCGGGTACGGCTGCTCCCTGCCCGGATAGATGCTGTGCATATCGACCGGCTGAACCAGGCGATCGCCGACCCACAGCGTGTCGTAGCCGAGGTCCTCGATTCCGCGGCAAAAGGCGCTCAGGCCAGCGGCGCTGCTGATGGCGGGCCCGATGATGGGAAGTGTGAAACCAAGCTTCATGACGAGTCCTCTAGGTGATCCGTCAACCGTTTACTCGGAGACGGGAAGCTCGGTGATGCCGAGGGCGAAGTCCAGGTTCCCCACCCCGTGGTTGGCGAGGCCCACCGTGACCACGCCCGCGCCTTCCAGCCAGTGCGCCATCCTCAGGCCGCCGACATCCAGCGGGCGCAGCCCGAGGCTCTCGACGAACGCCTCCACACGTGCCTTGGCCTGCGCATTGTCGCCGGCGAGGAAGACGTCGGGCCGACCCTTCTCCAGGACATGGCGGAAGATGGTGTTGAACGCCTTCACCACGCTGGCGCCGGCCGGGGCGGCCTTGGCGACTTCCTGCGCGATCGAGGTCTGCTCGCGGTGGGCCAGTCCGTCGAACGTGGAATTGAAGGGGTTGCTGATGTCGACGATGACCTTGCCCGCGAGAGCGTCTCCGTACTGGGCGACGGCCGGCACGACACCGTCGTGCAACAGGGCCACGATGACGATGTCCCCGGCCGGGGCGGTGCCCCATTCTCCCGTCGTGGCGCCGCCGCCGAGAGCCTTGGCCAGGTCGGCGGCCTTGGGCTGATTGCGGCCCATGACCTCGACGGTGTTGCCGCCCGCTATCGCCCGCGCGCCGATGGTGCGGGCCATGTTCCCGGTGCCGATGATGCTGATGTTGCTCATGAGATGTCCTGTCCTGGTTGTGTGTTGTCCGGTTCAGATGGCGGTGGTGCCGCCGTCGGCGACGAGTTCCATGCCGTTGACGTAGCTGGAGTCGTCGGAGGCGAGGAAGAGGGCGGCGGTGGCGATCTCGTCGGGGCGTCCCATCTGGCCGCGGGGGATGAGGGACTCGAACTGGCGCTTGGTGGCCTCGTCGAAGAGTTCTTCCTGCTTGGCGGTGGCGACCTGGCCGGGGGTCAGGACGTTGACGCGGATGCGGCGGTCCTTGAGCTCGTTGAGCCAGATCCGGGCCCAGGCCTGCTGGACGGCCTTGCTGCCGGCGTAGACGCTCCAGCCGGGGAAGGCGCCGAGGGAGGCGTTGGAGCCGGTCATGAGGATGGAGCCGCCGTCGTTGAAGAGCGGGAGGGCCTTCTGGACGGTGAACAGGGTGCCGCGGGCGTTGAGCCCGAACCAGGTGTCGAACTGGGCCTCGGTGATCTCGCCGAGAGGGGCGGGCTCGCCGCCGCCGGCGCTGGCCCACAGCACGTCGAGGCTGCCCTTCTCCCGCTTGACGGTGTCGTACAGGCGGTCCAGGTCGTCCAGGTCGGCGGCGTCGCCCTGGACGCCGGTGACGTTGCGGCCGATCTGCTTCACGGCCTCGTCCAGGGCGTCCTGGCGGCGGCCGGTGATGAAGACGTGTGCTCCCTCGTCGACGAACAGCTTCGCGCCGGCCAGTGCCATGCCGGTGGTGCCGCCGGTGATGACCGCGACCTTGCCGTCAAGCTTCCCCATGGTTGCTCCCTTGGGTCGGTGGTGCCGTGTGCACCTGGGATGACGGTGTTAAGTACACCGCCTGGTGTGCTTACCGTATGTGGCGGGCGGCCGGGATGCAAACTATGTACACCGGTCGTTATCCGGCTGCGGTACCATGGACCCCATGACGGAGTTGGAGAAGGGCCCCACGGGCCGCCGCCGCGGCCGGGGCGCCCGCGAGCGCATCCTCAGCGCGTCCCAGCGGCTGTTCCGCGAGCAGGGCATCAACCGCACCGGCATGGACCAGCTCTGCGCGGCGGCCGAGGTGTCCAAGCGCACGGCCTACCAGCACTTCCCCAGCAAGGACGAACTCGTCGCCGAGTACCTGCGCCGGTTCGACCCCTCCGTTCTGCCCGGCGTGTTCGACCGCACCGACCTCACGCCCCGCGAACGGCTCCTCGCCGCCTTCGACATCCCCCCCACCACCCCCCTGTGCCCCTACATCGCCGCCGCCGTCGAGCTCCACGACCCCCGACACCCCGCGTCCCAGTACGCGCGCGACTACAAAAAGGCCGTCGCCGCGCGGCTCGCCGACACCGCCCGCGAAGCCGGCGCCGCCGACCCTGAACAGCTCGGCGAGCAACTCGCGCTGCTCATCGACGGCGCCGCGGCCCGCACCCGGGTCCTTGACGCCGACGCCTTCCCCACCGCCGCCGCCATCGCCGCCGTCCTCATCGACAACGCCATCCCTGCCGCAGCCGGCGATGACCGGCGACGGGAGGAAGTGTCGAGCTGACGGTGACACTCTGCGGCCGGGCTGGACGCGCTGCCGGTCGCAGGGCCGCACCTGCTGGAACGCGGCGCCAGCCACCCGGGACCTGGCCCGGACCTGCTGGCTGCGGAAGCGGCCGCCCGCATCCCCAGAACCCCTACGAGCAGGAGACTTGCCGCCCCCTCATCCACTCCACCGCGGCACTCTCCTCGCGGGGCGGGACGGCGTTGACTTCTTGGAAGTCCTAACAGAATGAATCAGGCTCCGCTTGGTAGGAGACAAGGCAAGTAGAGTCGACGAGCACGTCATTACCCTGAATGTGTGCTGTCCTACGACGAGTTGACCCCGCCGGAACGCGAGCTGTGGGACGCCTTCCCCAACGGGCGTCGAGTGGAGCTGCGTGCGGGCATGCCCGAGGCGGACGAACCCGCCGCAGGTGGCCAGTGGGGCCCCGAACGCTCGGTTCGCGCGGCTGTCGTGAAGGCACTGCTGCTTGGTGCGAACGACCAGCGGTCCGGCGCCGTCGCCGCCCTGCGGCTCGCCGGTGCGCGGATCACCGGCCGTCTGGACCTGTCCGGAGCGGAGATCTGCCACACGTTCTCGCTCGAGGGCTGCCGGCTGGAGCAGGCGATGAGCCTGCACGGGGCCACGACCCGGACGATCAGGATCACGAACAGCCTGGTTCCCGGGATCAGCGCCGAGCTCGTCCGGATTGAGGGTGATCTGGACCTGAGGCGGTCGGTCCTGGAAGGCGGCCCTCTCATACTCATCAACGCCCGTGTGGCCGGGAATCTGCACCTGGCGGACGCCAGGATCTCGGGCCCCGAAGTGGCGGTGCGGGCGAGCGGCCTCGTCATGGAAGGCGGCTTCTTCGGCGCACGACTTATCACGCAGGGCGGGCTGCGGCTGCCTGGCGCCCAGTTGCCCAGGGGCCTGTTGCTGCAGGGCGCGCGGCTGGAGAACCCCGGTGGCGTTGCACTCGCCGCAGGCCATGTGGCCACCTCGACCGTGGACTGTTCCCACGGGTTCACCGCGCAGGGGGTCGTACGGCTGCGAAGGGCTCGCATAGAGGACCTGCTGACCTTCGAGGGAGCACATCTTGACGGGGACGGCACCGCCTTGGTCTGCACAGGGATGCAGGTCGGGGACTTCGACTTCAGACCCGCCGCACCACCCTCGGGAGCGGTGGATCTCCGGTTCGCACAAGTCGCCTGGTGCCGGGACAGCGAGCGAGGCTGGCCGGAGCAAGTGCGGCTGGAAGGGTTTACGTACGGCTCCATCGGTTTCGGGGAGACGACGTCCGCGGAAGACGGGGCTGCAGGAGAAGGCGGAATGCCCGAGGGGGACAGGACGCCCGCAGAGGACGAGGTGGCACGTCGCCTGGCGTGGATCCGTCGGAATCCCGGCTACGCCCCGCAGCCGTACGAGCAACTCGCGGGCTGGTACCGGCAGATCGGCCACGACAACGACGCGCGCCGGGTGCTCTTGGCGAAGCAGCGTCACCGCCACCGCACGCTGCACCCGGCCGGACGTGTGTGGGGACATCTGCTGGATACCACCGTTGGCTACGGCTACCGCCCGTGGCTGGCCGGCCTGTGGCTCATCGCACTGGCCCTGCTCGGCACGCTGGTCTTCGGGACCCACGATCCGACCCCGGTGAAGCCGGGCGAAGGCACCCCGTTCCAGTCCTTCGTCTATACCCTCGACCTGCTGATTCCCATCGGCGGTCTAGGCCAGCGCACTGACTGGTACTGGACGGACACTGGCCCCCAGTGGCTGGCCTACGTACTGATCGCCGCCGGCTGGGTGCTCACCACAGCCGTCGTCGCGGGCGTGACCCGAACCCTGAATAAGAACTAGAGCGCGTAGCGAGTCGCGATCAAGTGGTTCGCGTGAGGTCCGTGCTCCAGATCATGGAGGCGCGGAGATGAAGGCCGGCGAGGTAGCTCTCGGGGGTCTTGTCGTGGCGGGTGGCGATACCCGCCAGGCTTTCAGCCTTCTGATCAGGCGCTTCGACGGTGTTCCTCTCCTTGTAGAGGTCGGCATCGTGCTTCGGCGCTCGCCACGCACAGGCGGCCGGTCGATCGACGTGTAGGTGGGATCAGTTGTGCGTGGTGGCCGGTGGGCCGGCGATGGTGGTGAGCCGGAGCTTGGTCTCGTCCTCACTGCCGGGCACGGCGGTCATGATGACGATCTTGAGCTCGGAGTCGCCGTCGGTCAGGACATCGCAGTCCACCGTGACCGGGCCCACCGACGGGTGGTCGATCGTCTTGTGGTCCTCGCGGTGCGCGGCCACCTCTCCGGTCGCCCATAGCTCGGCGAACCTCCTGTTGCCCGCGTTCAGATCGCGGATCAGCGCGGCCAAGCGGCTGTCCTGGGGGAAGCGGCCGGTGGCGCGGCGCAGGTCGGAGACGACGGCGGCGTCGGTGGTGTCGCGGTCCGCCTCGGTCACTGGCCACAGCGCGAGGTGGGCGGGGCCGGCGTCCACGGGGAACCTGTCGCGGGCGAAGTTGCGCAGCCGCGGTGGCGAGGCGGAGGGATCGCCCAGAAGGGCGGCCCACCCGCGGTTCCACCACACCAGTTGCCAGTCCGCGGCGAACACGGCCACCGCCACGTCCCCGAGGCGGGCGAGCACCCGTTGCATGCCGGGCGGGAGATGGTCAGAGATCGTACCGTCCACCGGCGGTACGAGCTGGGCAAGCCGGTGCAGGTGGTCCCGCTCGGCGGTGGAAAGCTGCAGGGCTCGCGCCAGGGACGCCACCACCGACGCTGAGGGTGTCGTGGCCCGCCCCTGTTCGAGGCGCACGATGTAGTCGACCGATACCCCGGCCAGGTCAGCCAGTTCTTCGCGTCGCAGCCCGGCCGCCCGGCGCCCGCGGGCCACCGGCAGCCCGGCGGCCGACGGGGGCAGCCGGTCCCGCCACGTGCGGATCATCACGCCCAGTCCGGTTCCGGGTGTCGCCGACATGAACTGCATTCTCCTGCATCCCCGGTCGTGCATGGGGGCGCGAGGGTGGTACTGGTCTTCCTACCGTCGAAGCGTCCCTGGTCCGCCTCCCTCGTCGGGATCAGAGTCGAACGCATGACCATCACCTTCATCACCGGAGCCAATAAGGGACTCGGCCGCGAGACCGCCCGCCGCCTGATCGAGTGTGGCCACACCGTGCTCGTCGGAGCACGCAACCGCGAACAGGGCGAGGAGGCCGCCGCTGCGCTCGGCGCACGCTACGTCCCCATCGACGTGACTGACGACGCATCCGTGGCCGCCGCGGCCGCGGATGTCGCCGAACACGAGGGCAGGATCGACGTCCTGATCAACAACGCTGGTGTGCACGGCCCCGTCGGCGATCCCAGCGACCTCACCGCCGCCGAGGCCCGCGACGTCCTCGACGTCAACGTCATCGGCGTCATCCGCACCACCACCGCGTTCTTGCCGCTACTGCGCCGCTCGGACGACCCTGTGATCGTCAACGTCAGCAGCGGCATGGGCTCCCTCGCCCTCACCCACGACCACGGCCGGCCCGAGTCGCACGTCGTCGCGCCGCTGTACACCTCCTCGAAGGCGGCGCTGACGATGTTGACCACGCAGTACGCCAAGGGGCTCAAGGGCATCCGCGTCAACGCTGCCGACCCCGGCTACACCGCGACCGACCTCAACGGTCACAGCGGCCCCCAAACCGTCACCGAGGGCACGGATGCGATCGTCGCTCTCGCCACCGAGGAGCCCGGCGCCGGCAGCGGACGCTTCGTCTCCCGCCATGGCGAGATCGCCTGGTCCTGACACCGGCCGCGCCGGATCAGCCATGTCAGGCGACGAGGACATCGGGCCTGCCCGCGCAATGCGTTGGCCTCCTTGGCCGGTGGTTCGGCCCCGCACGCTGCCGTAGTGCTGAACGGCCTCAGCGCTCTGCCGGACAGCTCGGACGAGACGACCGGGGCGGCAGCAGTCGGTCGGCGGGGCCCCGTCACGGACGACGCCGTGCCCGCCGTCGCGCTCCACCTCTGCGCCCGGGAACTGAGCCAGCGGGAGATCGCTGAGCGGCTCTTCAACTCCGCCGGGAAGAAGAAGGGCCGGCACCCGTCAGCGGCCACCGTCACCCGGATGCTCCGCGACCACGGCGAGAGGGCACCGGAAGCTTCTGATCACGGATGGCCGCATTGCCCCAGGCCGTGGCGTCGGGAGTTCCAGGCCGTCACCGGCCGGGGCCGTGGCACACGAACCGGCCCGAGTGCTCGTCGGCTTTCCGCGTGGCACGGCCTGCCGAGCGGCGCGTGGCCGACGCGGGTCAACCACGGACCGCTGACTCATGCCGACGTGCCAGTGAGCCAGCCCTTCCACCCACCGGGGAGGCATGCCGCGAACTGCTGCGGCGAGCATCGCGGTACGCAGAACCAGCGGCGGGGTTCCTCATCAGCCGCGGCGTGCCTTCGCCTGTCTGCGCGCCGCCTTCATGAGCTGGCGGAGCTGCCGGGGCGTCCAGCCGGTGATCTGCTCGACCTGCGCTTGCACCTCCCGCTCTCCGGCACTCTCCAGCAGGACGGCGATCTCTGCCCGGACATCGGCGCCGGCGGCTTCGAGGGCCACCTGGGCGTCGCGCTGGCGCTGCACTGCGAGTTCGAGTTTGGCGGTGTCCATGCCGGACTTCTTCCCCGTGACCGGGGTGACAGGCCGGTCGATGGGGCCAGTTCGGGTCCCTCGATCCGCGACGGGCGGGCCGGGTCGGGGAGCGTCGGAGACGCGTCACCGCGATGCCGGCCGTGTTCTCGCGGTCCCCTGGCACGGCTCCACCCACGACAGGCGCCACGGCCCCACGTGAGGGCGCCAACGCGGGCCGTCCGGATCCGCGCCAAGGCGGGACGCAGGGCTCAAGCGGACCTCGCGGGAAACCCGGCCGGTACGACCGGATCTCAGGCGGCCCGGACCACGGACCCGCGCACCGCCGCGGCCCACTCCTGAAGCAGCACCTGGTACTCGGCCCGCTGGTCCTCCGTGAGCCGCCCGCCCGGGCGCAGCATCAGCGCGCGGATCCGCTCGTTCAACTCGGCGGCGGGCGACTTGTCGTCGGGCGTATCGAACATGTGGGCAGCGTAGACGGGGACACTGACAACGCCTATGCGCTGGGCGCCGGGTCGCGAGTGGGGTCCGTCACGCCGAGGCGGCCGCGGTGCCCTTCGTCACAGGGCCTGGGCGCCGGTGAGACCCTGTTCCGTACGGTACGGGCCTTGACGAATGCGCCGAGGGCCGTCGTTTCGTGCCTTCGGGGCCCTACGCTCGGGGCCTGGTTGCGATGACGCCGTCGGCTGGCGCCCATCCACGTGGCGAGCGCTTGGATCCGTGTGCCGACGCCCGTCCTCCCCGGGGTCTGTCCCGCGGCAAGCGGGCGCGGGAGCTCCAGGACTCGCCTTCGTCCGGGCGGAGCCTCGGTCGGCTGAGACGGTCGGACCCGTCGGGAAGCGGACGTCATGCGCTACTGCTGAGGGCGACGGTCAGGTCGACCGTGCGCCCGTCCGGATCAGTGAGGGTGTGCCGGCCGGGCGGGAACGCGGAGTGCTCCGTTGCGACCGTGAGGCCGATACGGAGGTAGCCGGTCGCAGCTCGGCGCCCGGTCGGGTAGAGCTCGAGGACGACGCCGCCGTCGAGGACGGCCGCGTAGTGCTCGGGGCCGGATCCGTGTCGTTCTCTGCTCAGTGGCAGTCCGGTGTCGGCGTAGAACCGGCGGCACTCGTCCAGGCGGTCGGTGTGGATGACGATGAGACTCACGGCGCCCATGGCTCTCTCCCGTTGTTCAGCCGGCGCCCGACCCTCGTGTGCGCCGCTGCCGTACTCCTTGCGCTCCCGCCCGGATTGCCGGATGGGTGGCCACGCGCCTCAGGATCCCGCACGGCACGGCGCAGCACGGGCGTGGGCCAGTGGCGGTTTCACGCGGGGCCCGGCGCCGTGGACCGTGTGGGCACCCCTCCAGGTGGCGGACCCGCCCCGGCCGCTCCCGTCTGCCGCCCCGCCGGGGCCTCAGGAGTGGGAGAGAACCGGGAGAGGGCCGGCGTCGTGTCGGCTCGGTGAACGCTCTGAAAGCCGTGGGGGTGCACCGAACACGGCCTCATCGACTGCAACAAGCCTCTGACCTGCCATTCCTCACAGGGCCTGGGCGCCGGGAGCGATCATGTTCCGCACGGTGCGGGCCTTGACGAAGGTGCCGAGGGCCGTCATCTCCCACTCGCCGCTGTACTGCCTGATCAGCTTGCACATCAGGACGCCGGTGCGGGCCTCCGCGTTGGTGAGGTCGAAGCGGACGAGTTCGGCGCCCGTCGCGTCGTCGAGGAGGCGGCAGTAGGCCTTGGCGACGTCCGTGAACTTCTGGCCGGAGAAGGAGTTCACCGTGAAGACCAGTCCGGTGGCCCCCTCGGGGATGCGGGCCAGGTCGACCACGATGGTCTCGTCGTCGCCGGCGCCCTCGCCGGTGAGGTTGTCGCCGGAGTGCTTGATGGCGCCGTTCAGGATGGCGAGCCGGCCGAAGTAGCAACTGTCCAGATGGTTGCGCTGGGGGCCGTAGGCGATGACCGAGGCGTCGAGGTCGATGTCGGCGCCGCGGAACGCCGGCTCCCAGCCGAGGCCCATCCTGACCCGGGCGAGCAGCGGGCGGCCGCCCTTGACCAGGGAGACGGTCTGGTTCTTCTGAAGGCTGACCCTGCCCTTGTCCAGGTTGATCTTGCCGGTGCCCGCGCCCGCGGCTGCGCCTGGGCCCGGCGAGGTGGGCCCCGCGGCCGGTGCGGTCGCCGACTGTGCCGGTGCGGACAGCGGCGGTTGCGCCGGGGGCGCCGGCGGCATGGGGGGTGCCGCGGGCGGCACGGGCGCGGGGGGAGCGACCGGGGCGGGCGGGACCTGTGCGGCCTGGGCCGGTGCGGGCTCCTCCACCGAGACACCGAAGTCCGTGGCGATGCCCGCCAGGCCGTCGGCGTACCCCTGGCCCACCGCGCGGGCCTTCCAGGCATCGCCGCGCCGGTAGATCTCCATCACCACCAGGGCGGTCTCGGTGCCCAGCCGGGGCGGGGTGAAGGTGGCGAGCACGGTCGAGCCGTCCGCGTCGCGCAGCGTGGCGGTGGGCTCGATGCCCTGGAACGTCTGGCCCGCGGCGTCCGGGCTGGCCGTGACGACGATCTTCTCGATGGCGGCCGGCACCGCGGCCGTGTCCACCGTGATCGCGTCCGGTGCCCGGCCGCCGCCCGCGTGGTAGCCGACGCCGGGCCCCGTGGGCTGGTTGTAGAAGATGAAGTCGGCGTCGGAGCGGACCTTGCCGTCGGCGGTGAGCAGCAGGCCGGAGACGTCGAGCCGCACCGGGGCGGTGACGTCGACCGTCACGCGGTCGACGGCCAGCGGGATGTTCGAACCAGGGCTCATGGCTGTCATGCCAGGCGTAACGAACGACCCCGCTTTACCGTTCCCTTACCAAGCCCGAATGGCGGGACGGACCCCAGGGAGCGCTTCTGTCCCCGCCCGCCCGGCCGCCCCGCGTCCGGCGACCCGGAGGGCACGCGGTGCTCCGGGCCCGGACCACAGCCGCCCCGCCCGGCCCGCCGCCCCGGGCCAGACGCCGAACGCACCCGCCGAGGAGGGAGGAGGGAAGGGGGAAGAGGGGACGGGGGACGGGGACGGGGGACGGGGGTGGACCGGAGGCAGACGGGAAGACAGGGGCCTGCCCCTACGGCACCACCACGATCTTGCGGCCGGTGCCCGCGGCGAACTGCTCCAGTGCCTGGGGATAGGCGTCCAGCGGCAGCCGGTCGCTGATGAAGACCTCCGGGTCGAGAACCCCGTTCGCGAACAGCTCCGCGGCCCGCTCGTAGCTGTGCAGCACGGCCATCGAGCCGGTGATGGTGATCTCCTGGTTGTAGATCCGGTACGGGTCGATGGTCACCCGCGTCGCGTAGTCGGCGACGCCGAACTGCAGGAAGGTACCGGCCTTGGCGACCCGGCCGAGGCCGTCCTGGATGGCCGCGGCGTTGCCCGTCGCGTCGATCACCACGTCCCAGCCCTGCGGCCGGTCCAGCTCGTCCGGGCTCGCGCCGCAGGCGGAGACGCCGAGCTGCCGGGCGGTCGCGAGGCGCTCAGGGTTGAGGTCCACCACGTCCACGCCGGCCGCGCCGGTGCGCTTGGCGAGCTCCAGCATCATCAGGCCCATGGTCCCCGAGCCGTAGATCAGCACGTGTGCGCCGAGCCGTGCCTGGAGGATGTCGTAGCCGCGCACCGCGCAGGACAGCGGCTCGATGAGCGCGGCGTCCTGGGTGCGGATGTGCTCGGGCAGCCGGACGCAGTTGGCGACCGGTGCCACCGCGTACTGGGCGGCGCCGCCCGCCCGGGTCACCCCGATCGCGGCCCACCGCTCGCACAGGTTGTTGTGGCCGCTGCGGCAGTAGCGGCACTCGTAGCAGTACAGCGAGGGGTCGACGGCCACCTGGTCGCCGAGCGCGACCTCGGTGACCTCGCTGCCCAGCCCCACCACCTCGCCGGCGAACTCGTGCCCGGGCACGATCGGCAGGCTGGGCGCGAACTCGCCCTTGAGGATGTGCAGGTCGGTGCCGCACAGGCCGCACGCGGCGACCTGGACGACGACCTCGCGCGGACCGGGCGTCGGGTCCGGAACCTCGGCCAGCACGGCGCTGCCCACGGACTCGATGACGGCGGCCTTCATTTCACGGCTCCCAGCGACAGGCCCTGGACCAGCTTGTCCTGGGCGGCGAACCCCGCGGCGAGCACCGGCAGGGAGATGACGAGCGACGCGGCGCACACCTTGGCCAGGAACAGGCCCTGGCTGGTGATGAAGCCGGTCAGGAAGACGGGCGCGGTCTCGGCGACGACTCCGGTGAGCACCCGTGCGAAGAGCAGCTCGTTCCAACTGAAGATGAAGCAGATCAGTGCGGTGGCGGCGATACCGGGAGCGGCGATGGGGGCCACCACCCGGCTGAGCACGACCGGCAGCCGGGCCCCGTCGATCTGCGCCGCCTCGATCACCGCGACCGGCACCTCGGCCAGGAAGGACTGCATCATCCAGACCGCGATCGGCAGGTTCATCGAGGTGTACAGGATGACCAGCAGCCAGATGTTGTCGAGCATTCCGGTGTTCTTGGCGAACAGGTAGATCGGCAGCAGGCCGGCGACGACCGGCAGCATCTTCGTGGAGAGGAAGAAGAACAGCACGTCCGTCCACTTGCGCACCCGGCGGATGGAGAGCGCGTAGGCGGCGGGCAGCGCGAGCACCAGGACGAGCAGGGTGGAGGCCACGGACGCCACCGCGGAGTTGATCAGCGACGGCCAGGGGCTCGCGCCGCCGCCCACGCCGAAGAAGTCGCGGTAGCCGTCGAGCGTCAGGGACGCGGCGAGGGACGGCGGGTTGGTGGCGGCGGCGGCCTCCGAGTGGAAGGACGTCAGCGCCATCCAGGCGATGGGCAGGAAGAACAGGATCCCGGCCAGCCAGGCGACGACGCCCAGCGCGGCACCCTTGCGCCGTTGTGCGGTCGCGCGCGCGGCGGGCGCTGCGGCGACGGTGGCTGCTGTGGTCATGCGCGGGACACCTCCTCGCGGAACAGGGACGAGACGACCCGCAGGGCCAGGGTCGCGATGATGATCGAGCCGATGACGACGAGCACACCCGCCGCGGAGGCGAGGCCGTTCTCATGGGCCTGGTAGAAGGTCTGGTAGACGGTGTACGGAAGGTTGGCGGTGCCCAGGCCGCCGGAGGTGATGGTGAACACCGCGTCGAAGTTCTGCACGATGTAGATCGACCCCAGCAGCACGCCGAGCTCCAGGTAGCGGCGCAGGTGCGGCAGCGTCATATGGCGGAATATCTGCCAGCTTCCCGCCCCGTCCATGCGGGCCGCCTCCAGGAGCTCCGGGTCCCGGCTCTGCAGTCCGGCCAGCAGGATCAGCATCATGAACGGCGTCCACTGCCAGACCAGCGAGGCCTCGACGGCGAGCAGCGGGGTGTTCGAGACCCAGTCGGGCTGCGGTGCGCCGTTGCCGCCGATCCAGTGCAGCAGGCCGTTGAAGAGGCCGTACTCCGGGTTGTACAGCACGTGCTTCCACAGCAGCGCGGCGGCCACCGGCACCACGAGGAACGGCGCGATCAGCAGGGTCCGCACGATCCCCCGGCCGCGGAACCTGCGGTCGAGCAGCAGGGCGAGGCCCAGGCCGATCACCAGGCTCACCAGCACCACGGCGACCGTCAGCACGATCGTGGTCAGGACGGACTTGCGCAGGTCGGCCTGGGTGAGGACGTCCGAGTAGTTGGCGAGGCCGGTGAAGTGGCGGGCCCTGGGGTAGAGCGCGTTCCAGTCGAAGAACGAGATCACCAGCGTGGCCACGAACGGCAACTGGGTCACGATGATCATGAAGACCAGGGCGGGCAGCAGGGGCGCCCGGGTGACCCAGGCGTGCAGCCGCCGGGCGCCCTGCGCGGTGCGGGGCGCGGCCGTGGTGAGCGGTGCGGTCGTGGTGGCGGTCATCGTCCCTCGTACTCCTTCGAGATCGGCTCGGCGAGCTGCTGGGACTTCTGCAGGGCCGCCGCCACGGACTGCCGGCCCGCCACGGCGGCGCTGAGCTCCTGGGAGACCTTCGTGCCGAGGTCGGTGAACTCGGGGATGTCGACGAACTGGATGCCGGGCGCGGGCCGGGGCTGCACGCCGGGATCGCGCGGGCGGGCGCTCTCGATCGCGGCCCGGGTGACGTCCTCGAAGGCCGCGGCCTCCTTGCGGTACTGCGGGATGGCGTACGTCGACGCGCGCTTGCCGGCCGGTACGTCGGCCCAGCCGAACTCCTCGCCCACCAGCTTCTCGTAGTCCTTGCCCGAGGCCCAGGAGACGAACTTCCATGCCTTGTCGGGGTTGCGGGATGCCTTCTGCATGCCCCAGGCCCAGGTGTAGAGCCAGCCGGAGGACTTGGTACGCACGGTGGGCGCCGCCACGTAGCCGATCTTGCCCTTGACGGGCGACTTGGCCGCCTCCAGGGAGCCGGCGGCGGACGTGGCGTCGTACCACATGGCGCTCTTGCCCTGCGTCATGGTGTTGAGGCACTCGGCGAACCCGGACTGCGCGGCTCCGGACTCACCGTGCTTCCTGACCAGGCCGACGTAGAACCGGACGGCGTCCTTGAACGGCTTGTCGGTCAGACGGGCCTTCCAGTCCTTGTCGAACCAGGTGCCGCCGAAGGTGTTCACCACGGTGGTCAGCGGCGCCGCCATCTCACCCCAGCCGGGCAGCCCGCGCAGGCAGATGCCCCGCATCCCGGGCCGGGCGCCGTCCACCTTCGCCGCCAGGTCGGCCACCTGCTGCCAGGTGGGGTGGGCGGGCATGGTGAGGTGCTTCGCGGCGAACACGTCCTTGCGGTACATCAGGAAGGACGACTCCCCGTAGAACGGCTGCCCGTAGGTCCTGCCGTCGTCCGCGGTGAGGGACTGGCGCATCGGCGGCAGGATGTCCTGCTGGTCGAAGCCGGGGTCCTTCGCGACGTAGGAGTTCATCTCGTGCAGCCAGCCGTTCCTGGCGTAGATGGGTATCTCGTAGTTGCTCAGGGTGGCGACGTCGTACTGCCCGGCCTGGTTGGCGAAGTCCTGGCTGATCTTGTCGCGGACGTCGTTCTCCGGGAGGACGGTGAAGTTCACCTTGATGCCGGTCTGCTTGGTGAAGTGCGAGGCGGTGAGCTTCTGCAACTCCACCATCTGCGGGTTGTTGACCATCAGGACGTTGATGGAGTCGCCGCCGGAACCCGCCCCGCCGGCCCCGGCCCAGCAGCCGGAGAGCAGTGGGGTGAGCAGCGCCCCTGCGGCGACCGCGACAAGCGCTGCGCGCGGCCTCCGTCGGCTCTGGGTTCGCATGAGTGCTCCTGTGAGGGTGAAAAAAATACGGATGAGACAGGGATCAAATAGGGATGAAAAGGGTGTTCGATATGTGTGTGGCAGTGGCTCGTGGGGCTGGTGGTGCGGGAGGGGATGGGTGGGGGGAATGCCTCGGGTGTGGGAGTGCGGGGGCGCGGGATGTACGGCGGAGGGGGGCGGGCCCTCAGACCCTGATGACCTGGGGCCCCTGGAGCGAGTAGCGGTGCGCCTCGGGTGCCGGTAGCTGGCTGCTCGTGACGATGGACTCCAGGTCGCCGATCCGGGCGAACCTGCAGAAGCTCACCGCGCCGAACTTGGTGTGCACCCCGGCGAACACGGTGCGCCGCGCGGCCCGCATCGCCTGCGCCTTCACCTCGCTGACGGCGGGGTCGGGCGTGGTCAGGCCGTGCTCGCGGGAGATGCCGTTGGCCCCGATGTACGCCAGGTCGATGACGAAGCCGGCCAGCATCTTCGTCGTCCAGTGGTCGACGGTGGCGAGGGTGCCGTGCCGTACCCGGCCGCCGAGCAGCAGCACGGTGGTGTTCTCGGCCTCGGCGAGCACGCCCGCGGTGGCCAGTGATGCGGTGACCACCGTCAGCGGCCGGTCCCTGGGCAGGGCCTGTGCGATGAGCTGGGGGGTGAAGCCCTCGTCGACGAAGACGGTCTCCGCGTCGCCCAGCAGCTCCGCGGCCGCGGCGGCGATCCGGCGCTTCTCGGGGACGTGCATGGTGGTGCGGAAGGCCAGCGTGGTCTCGAAGCCGGCGCTCTCCACGGGGTAGGCGCCGCCGTGGGTGCGGCGGATCAGGCCGTGGTCCTCCAGGGCCCGCAGGTCGCGGCGGACGGTCTCCTTGGCGACACCCAGCTCGGCCGCGAGCGCGGCCACGTCGACCGAACCCGCGCGGCGGGCGGCGTGGACGATCTGCCGCTGGCGTTCCTCCGCGGTCATCGGGTGTCACCTCTTCTCGCCGCGCATCCTGCCCGTTCGGGCCTTGGGGGATGTTCTACAGCGGGGTGGTGGCGTTGACCAGGCTCATTGCCGGTCCGTGTCTGCCCGTGTCTGCCCGTTCGCGACGGGCGAGGGCCGGGACGACCTGGCACGGCAGGCGGGAAACGGGCGGGGCCGCGCCCGTTCTTGGGCGCCCGGGCGCCCGTTTCGCGCCCGCGTGCTCTGCCCGGCGCGGGCATCGGAGCGGCCCGCGCCGGGCATCCGGTGCTGTACGCGCAGGGCACCGGGTGCTGTACGCGCGAGATGGCGGGTGCCGTACGCGCCGTCCGCCGGGTGCTGCCCGTGCGGGGGTGGCGGGTGCCGTAGGCGCCGGAGTGCGGGGATGTCGGGTGCTGTACGCCGGACGCCGGGTGCTGTTGCGCGCCGGGCGCGGTCAGCCCGGTCGCACCGGCACGGGATCCGGTGCGACCGGGCCGGATCGGAGGCCGGGCCCGGCGCGGGCCCTGCCGGGTCGTGCCGCGCCGGCCGCGCCGGCCGGGTAGGCCCGTGGCCCCGAAGGGGGCCGGCGAAGTGACTAGCGGGGCCAGATCGGCGGGTTGGTGACGAAGCCGCCGCCGATGTACGCCTGGCCCGGCTCGGACGGGTCGAGTTCGCCGTGTTCGGCCAGCAGCTCCGCCGCGAACCTCTCGGAGTCGTCCTGCGGCTCGTACCCCAGCGCCCGCGCCGGGGAGAGGTCCCACCACAGGCGGGTGTTGGCGGAGGATCCGTACACGACCGTGTGGCCGACGCCCTCGGCGGTGAGCGCGGCGTCGAACAGCCGGGCGCAGTCGGCCGGGCTCATCCAGATCGACAGCATCCGCACGTTGCTGGGCCGCTCGAAGCAGGAGCCGATCCTTACCGAGACGGTCTCCAGGCCGTGCTTGTCCCAGTAGAGCTGTGCCAGGTCCTCGCCGAAGCTCTTCGACAGGCCGTAGAAGGTGTCCGGGCGGCGGGGCGTGGCCACGGGGACCAGTGCCCCGGCGGGCAGCGGCGGTGTGCCCTGGGGGAAGGGGGTGTAGCCGATGGCGTGGTTGGAGGAGGCGAAGAGGACGCGCGGCACGCCCGCCTCGCGCGCGGCCTCGTAGAGGTTGTAGGTGCCCTCGATGTTCGCCTTGAGGATCTTCTCGAAGGTGGACTCCAGGGAGATGCCGGCGAGGTGGACGATCGCGTCGACCCCGCGCACCGCCTCCCGCAGCGCGTCCCGGTCCGCGAGGTCGGCGGTGACGGCGTCCGGCTCGTCCTCGATCGGGACCACGTCGAACAGCCGCAGCGTGTAGCCGTGTTCGGGCAGCAGCCTGCGCATGTGGGTGCCGAGGCCGCCTGCGGCGCCGGTGAGCAGAACGGTGCGGGGAGCGGGCATACGGGTCTCCTCAGGGCGCGCCACAAACGTATTCATGCACATCATTCACATCCATGGACAACCTAGAGATCGTCTCAGGACTCCGTCAAGTGTGCTGCGGAGTGCGTGAATCCGCCTGTCTGTCATCGATTTCTGCACTTGACCGGCCCCAGGGAGGCGCCATAGCGTAGAATCGTTCAGAAATATGGACGTGAATCAGAAACGTGCACGCTTGCCTGCGTGCCTGCTCAGGGAGAGCCCGTGACGTCAGTCCCCCTCGCCGCTCGACTCGACGGACTGCTGTTCTTCCCCGTCACCGCGTACGGCCCCGACGGCTCCGTCGACCTCGACACCTACCGTACGCACGTGCGGCACGGCATCGAGGCGGGCGCGGCGGCCGTGTTCGCCTGCTGCGGCACGGGGGAGTTCCACGCGCTCACGCCCGAGGAGTTCCGCGACTGCGTCGCCGCCGCGGTGGCGGAGGCCGGCGGGCGGGTGCCGGTCGTCGCGGGCGCCGGGTACGGCACGGCGCTGGCCGTGCGCTACGCCCGGCTCGCCGAGGAGGCGGGCGCCGACGGGCTGCTCGCCATGCCGCCGTACCTGGTCGTCGCGGGCCAGGAGGGACTGCTGCGGCACTACCGCGAGCTGGCTGCCGCCACCTCCCTGGACGTCATCGTCTACCAGCGCGACAACGTCGTCCTCACTCCCGAGACGGTGGTGGAGCTGGCCCGTACGGACGGCATCATCGGGCTCAAGGACGGCCTCGGCGACCTCGACCTGATGCAGCGCACCATCAGTGCGGTGCGCTCCGCCGGCATCAGCGACTTCCTCTACTTCAACGGCCTGCCCACCGCAGAGCTCACCGGCCTCGCCTACCGGGGCATCGGGGTGACGCTCTACTCGTCCGCCGTCTTCTGCTTCGCGCCCGAGATCGCCCTCGCCTTCCACAAGGCCGTCAACACCGGCGACGACACCACGGCGGAGCGGCTGCTCGACGGCTTCTACCGGCCGCTGGTCGAGCTGCGCGCCAAGGGCCGCGGCTATGCCGTCGCGCTGGTCAAGGCCGGTGTCCGGCTGCGCGGGCTGGACGTGGGGGAGGTGCGGCCGCCACTGCACGAGCCGACCGCCGAGCACGTCGGGCAGCTCTCCGAGCTGATCGAGCGCGGCTACGCCCTGCTGACCGACGGCTGACCCGCCCTCGCCGGACCCACACCTGGAGCCGTTGGTGAAGACCTCCGCGTTCGTCTACCCCTGGGACGTCGTCGGCGATCCGGACGCCGCCGGGCGCCTGGCCGCCCTCGGCGTCGAGCAGGTGACCCTGGCCGCCGCCTACCACTCGACCCGCGCACTCACCCCGCGCCACCCGCGCCACCGCATCGTCACCGCCGAGTACGCCGCGGTGCTCTACCCGCCAGGCGACCACTGGCAGGGCAGGGCGCCGCGGCCCCACGCGGCCGGGGACTGGGCGCCCGGCGACGCCTACGGCGAGGCCGCTGCGGCGCTCGCGGCCGCCGGACTCGACGTGCACACCTGGGTGGTGCTCGCCCACAACTCGCGGCTGGGCGCCGAGCACCCGGACACCTCCGTCGTGAACGCCTACGGCGACCGTTACCCGTGGGCGCCCTGCATCGCCCAGTCCGCCACCCGCGCATACCTGGTCGACCTCGCGGCCGAGGCCGCGGTGCGGCCGGGCGCGGGCGGCTGCGAACTGGAGTCGCTCGGCTGGTACGGCCTGGCCCACCTGCACGCCCACGACAAGATCGCGGGAGTGCCGCTCGGCGACGCGGGCCAGTACCTGATGTCGCTGTGCTTCTGCCCGGCCTGCCGCTCCGGATACGCCGACGCCGGCCAGGACCCCGACGCACTCGCGGCCGCCGTGCGCGCCGCCCTCCGGCCCGTGTGGCGCGGCGAGGCGCCCGACGAAGGCTGGCAGACGGTCGAGAAGCTGCTCGGCACCGACCGTGCGGAGGCCACGCGCGCGTTCCGCACCGAGACCGCGGGATCGCTCCAGGAGGAAGCGGTGGCGGCGGTGCGGGCCGCGGCACCGGACGGCTTCCAGGTGCTGCTGCACGCGGACCCGGTGCCCTACCACTGCGGGGCCAACGTCGGCGTCGAACCGGCGCGGATCCTGGCCGCGGCGGACGGCGTGGTCGTGCCGTGCACCGGCGGACCGGGGCTGCTCCGCCCCTTCGCCGGTCACCGCACGGAGCGGAGCGTGCTGGCCGCGAACCTCACCGTGGTCTCCGGCATGGGCGGCAGCCCCGGCACGCTCGCGGAGGACGCGGCACGCGCCGCCGACCTCGGCGCGACCGAACTGCGGCTCTACCACGCCGGTCTCGCCTCCGACGCGGATCTGGCGGCGGTAGGGGACGGACTGCGCGGGCTGGGCTGAACGGGGGCCCGGCGGCCCCGGCCCGGCGCTCCCCGCCGCGGGCGCCCGGGCCGCATCGTCCGTGGTCGCCACCGGCAGCACCGGTGTTCCCCGGCCGGGCGGGCACCCGTGCCCGGTGCGCGGGGCCCGCAGGGCCGCCCCATTGGCCCGCGGAGCCCCGGCCCCAGGGCGCCGCGGGAGCGTTCACGCCGGCTCGCGCACCGCGCGCGCTCGCCGCGCGGGCCACAGCAGCACCCCCGCCGTGACCAGGCCCAGCGCACCGTAGGAGGGCAGCAGCACCCGGAGGCCGACCGTCTCCACCAGGGCCGCGCCCAGCCCGAGACCGAGGGCGTTCGGCGCGAACACCAGGGTGCCGGCGGTGGCGGAGACCCGGCCGAGGAGGGCGTCGGGCGTCTCCCGCTGGACCGCCGTGAAGGCCGCGATCAGCACACACGGCAGCCCGAGCCCGATCGCCCCGTTGCTGATCAGCGTCACCGCCTCGGACGGCAGCGCGCGGGCCGCAGTCGCCACCGCGGTCAGCGCGATCCCGTACGCACCGAAGCGCCGTCCGCCGAGCCGCCGCAGCAGCGGCCCCGACGCCGCCCCCGCCACCACGGACCCGACGCCCTGCACGGCGTAGAGCACACCGGCGAACTCGGGCGGGCGGCCGATGGCGTCGATCACCGCGTAGAGGGTCGCGCTGCCGAGCGAGGCCAGCAGCATGGTCGTGCCGCCGGCGAGGACCAGTCCCCGCAGCGCCGGACGGCTCCAGAGGTGGCGGGCGCCGGCGGCGGTCCCCGCCCACCAGGTGGCCGTCCGCGGCCGCGGAGGCTCCTCCTGCACCCGCAGCAGCAGGTAGAGCCCGGCGGCGGCCGCGAACGTGACCGCGTCGAGCAGGGCGACCGACGGGCCGCCGTACGCCGCGAGCAGTCCCGCACCGGCCAGTGGCGCCACCAGCTTCATGCCTTCCTGGGCGGCCATCCGCAGCCCGTTGAAGTCGCCCAGCAGCTCCTTGTCGACGGCCGCCACCACCAGGGCGGACTCCGCGGCGTCCGCCACCACCGCGCTCGCGCCGTACACCAGCAGCACCGTGAACAGGATCCACAGGCGGCCGGCGGAGTCGACGGTGAACAGCGAGAGCAGCAGGGCGGCGAGGCAGAGGTTCAGCACGACCAGCAGCGGTCTGCGGCGGGTGCGGTCGGCGAGGACGCCCAGCAGCGGCCCGGCGAGGCTCGGTGCCCACACCGCGAACGTGACCAGGGCCGCGAGTCCGTCGGACCCGGTCAGCTCCTTCACCCAGACCCCGCCCGCCAGGAACATCGCCGACGTGCCGAAGCCGGAGACCACCACCCCGGCCAGGTACAACCCCGCGTCGCGGTCCCGCAGGACACGCGTCAGTGACCATGTCATGGCACGTCATCGTGGGTCTAAGGACCTGCTTGGAGGATCGGCAAGGTGCCCTAGAAACGGTGCCCGGGCCGGTGCGGCGCTGCACGCCCGGGCGGGTCGGTGCCGGCGTGCCGATGAGTTCGGCGTGCGGCGGCGGTCGTAACCGTGGAGAACGTTCTCAGGGACCACCCGACAAGGAGCACACCATGACCGACGGCACGAGGGACCAGGTGCCCACCGTCGACCTGCGGCCGCAGGCCCTCCTGCTGGCCGAGCTGGCGGAGCGTGTGACCGACCGGCAGTTGGCCGACCCCACACCATGCCCGCGGATGGCGGTGCGCAACCTGCTCGGCCACCTCGCCGGCCTGTCCCTGGCCTTCCGGGCCGCCGGACGCAAGGAGCTCGGCCCCCTCACCGACACCCCGCCGGAAGCCGCAGTGCCGGACGTGGGCCCCGACTGGCGCGCCACGCTGCCGAAGGCGCTCGACGAGCTGGCCGACACCTGGCTCGACCCGAAGGCATGGGCGGGGCAGACCCGTGCGGGCGGCGTGGACCTGCCCGGCGCGGTCGGCGGCCTCGTCGTCTGCGACGAACTCGTCGTGCACGGCTGGGACCTCGCCCGCGCCACCGGGCAGGACTACGTGCCCGACGAGGCCGCCCTGGGCGCGGCGCACGCGCTGCTCGCACCGGCCGCCGACGACCCGTCCCGCGGCGGCATGTTCGGCCGGACCGTGCCCGTGCCGGACGACGCGCCGCTCCTGGACCGCGTCATCGGCCTCAGCGGCCGCGACCCGCGCTGGTCCCCGCCGCGCTGACCCGCGCCGGGCGGGCCGGACCCGGCGGGCCGTTCCGGGCAGGGCCGGGCGCGGGACCGCTTCGGGCACGGCCGGGGCACGTCCGGCTGCCGGGGCCCGCTCCCACCGGCTCGCACCCGCGCCCGCGCGCGACGTGGCCCGCCCGCGCGGTGCAGGGCGGGGCCGTGGCGTGCCCTGCACCGCGCGCAGGCCGGTCGACTCCCGCCTGCCGGTGCCTGCCGGTGCCTGCCGGTGCGCGCCTGGCCGCCGCGTCCGGGGCTGCGGTGGCCAGGCGCCGGCAGCCCCGGACGCGGCCGGGGAGGCACTAGTCGTTCCCGGGCCCGCCGAGTCGGCCGCCGGGCCCGTACTTCTCCAGCAGTGCGCGCCTGTCCGGCTTGCCGCTCGGGGCCACCGGCACCTCGGGCACGACGGTGATGGTGGCCGGCACGCTCGACTCGCCCAGGGCTTCGGCGACCAGGGTGCGCAGGGCGGCGGTGTCCGGGCGGCGCTCGCCCGCCGGTACGACGAAGGCGTGTGCCGCCTCGCCGGTGCGCTCGTCGGGCGCGGTCACCACATGGGCGGTGTCGACGTCGGGGTGTCCCGCGAGCACCCGTTCCACGGGGCCCGTGTAGTACAGGACGGCGTTGACGATGACCACGTCCCGGGTGCGGCCGGTCAGCCGCAGGAAGCCGTCCGCGTCCAGGTGTCCGAGGTCGCGGGTGCGGACCCAGCCGTCCTCGGACAGCACCTCGCGGGTCTCCCGCTCGTCGTCGACGTAGCGGGTGAGGGCCCCGGGGCTGTGCACCCAGATCTCGCCGGTGGCGCCGGTGGGGACCGGGGCGCCCGAACCGTCCAGCACCTTGATCCGTACGTCGGCCCAGGCCCGGCCCACCGAGTCCAGTACCGCCGCGCCCCGTTCGGCGATGTCGTCGGGGGTGAGCACGGTGAGCAGGCCCGCCTCGGTCTGGCCGTAGCCCTGGTACACCACCGGTCCCAGCCGCTCCACGGCCTCGGCGAACCGGTGCGGGGTGAGCGGGGAGCCGGCGACGTGCAGGGCCCGCAGACTGCTGGTGTCGACCTTCTCCGCGCCCTCGGCGCGCAGCGTGTCGAGCAGATGGTGCAGCCGGGGCACGGTCATGAGCATCGCGGTGGGGCGGTGGTCGGCCAGGACCTGGGGGAAGGCGAACGGCACCGGCGGGATCACCGCGGTGCCGCCGCTGTTGAGGCAGAAGCCCAGGTGTTTGAACATCACCGCGCTCGTGAGCGTACCGAAGAGCAGGAACCGCTGGTAGTGCGTGGCGAGCGCCTTGACCTGCGGCGTCCACCCGGCGGGCCGCCAGGGCCACTCCGCGGTGTACGAGGCGTAGGTGCGCTCCACGCCCTTGGGCGTGCCGGTGCTCCCGCTGGTGAGCGTGACCAGCGCGATGTCTTCGGGCCGGCCGTGTGCGACCAGTGACTCGGGTGACTGCCGGTACGAGGCGGGCGCCCCGCCAAGGGAGAGGGGGCCATGGCCGGTGTGCAGCAGGGGGATCGAGGCGGCGGCCTCGACCAGGTCCGGATCCTCGCCGGGCGCGGTGTCGGTGACCACGGCGTGCACCCCGCCGGCCAGCACGTGGGCGAGCTGTGCGGGCGCCATGCCGGCGCGCAGGCCGATCACCCGGCAGCCGAGCAGGTGCCCGGCGATCTGCAGGGCGAAGCCCTGCGGGGTGACGCCGGTGCGCAGGGCCACCGTCCGCCCGCGTCCGAGCCCCGCGGCGCGCAACCCGTGGACGCCCGCCACGACGAGGTCGAGCAGCGCGGCCCGGCTCACGGACCGGCCCTCGTACTCGAAGGCGGGGGCGTCGGGTGCGGCGCGCAGGGCGTCGACGAGGGCCTGGGGGAAGACCGGGGCCGCGCCGGTGTCCGCGTGTGTCGTGTCGTTGTCCACGTTCCGTCCGCTTCCGATGGGGCGCCGCACACGTCCGGACCCGGGCCTGGGCGGCACCGGAAAAGAGGGCGGTGGCGCACGGTGGCCGAATTCAGCGAAAAATCGCATTGCGCAGGTGGGAGGCGGCTGCCGCCACTCCGCATTTTCGAGGGCAACGATAGCCCGAGCACTTCACGCGGTTGCATGTGATCTATATCACATGGATGTGGTACTGGTTCGTCATTGAATCCTAAAGTAACGTGTCGTCAGGTCTTTCCTGGGTTTGCTGAGGATAACGGTCGACAGGGAGAGTTATATGTCGGATAACGACCTTCTTGATTATCTTGTGGTGGGTGCGGGCCCGGCCGGAGTGCAGATGGGGTATTTTCTGCAGAAAGCCGGGAGGAGCTATCGGATCGTCGAATCGGGGGCGGTGCCGGGCACCTTCTTCACACGGTTTCCGCGGCATCGGACGCTGATCTCGTCCAACAAGGTGCACACAGGCTGGGACGACCCCGAGCTGAACCTGCGCATGGACTGGAACTCGCTGCTGAGCGAGGAGAACGAACCGCTCTTCACCAAGGTCACGCCGCGCTACTTCCCGGCCGCCGACGACTTCGTCGGCTATCTGGCCGACTTTGTCGACCGCCACGGCATCGACATCGCCTACCACACCCGGATCACCGAAATCACCCGTCCCGACCACTTCGTGGCCCGTGCCGAGGACGGCCGGACCTTCCGCGCCCGGCGCATCGTCATGGCCGCGGGCGTCACCAAGCCCTATGTGCCGGACATTGAGGGCATCGAGGACGCGGAGAACTACACCGAGGTGTCCGTCGACCCGGCGGAATTCACGGGGAAACGGGTACTCATCGTCGGCCGCGGAAATTCCGCGTTCGAAACGGCGGACAATCTGGTGGAGACCGCGGCGGTCATCCACATGGCCGGTCCTGGATCGCTGCGGCTGGCCTGGCAGACGCATTTCGTGGGCCATCTGCGGGCGGTCAACAACAACTTCCTCGACACCTACCAGTTGAAGTCGCAGAACGCGCTGCTCGACGGGCATGTCAGGTCGATCAGGAAGCAGCCGGGCGGCGGCTACCGCGTCACCGTGAGCTTCGACCGGGTGGACGAGGTACTCAAGGAGATACCGTACGACCGGGTCATCATCGCGACCGGTTTCAGGTTCGACGCCTCCGTATTCGCCGAGGAATGCAGGCCGGAACTGGCGATAAAGAACAGGTTCCCGGCCCAGACCGACGCCTGGGAGTCCACGAACGTACCCGACCTGTACTTCGCGGGCACCATCACGCAGGTGCGGGACTTCAAGAAGTCCACCAGCGGGTTCATCCACGGGTTCCGCTACGGTGTGAAGGCGCTGCACCGCATCCTGGAGACCCGCTACCACGAGCGGCCCTGGCCCGCCAGGGAACTGCCGGCCACCGCGTCGGCCGCGGCCGACGCGGTCATCGAGCGGGTCAACCGCAGCTCGGCGCTGTGGCAGCAGTTCGGCTTCATCGGCGACGCGCTGGTGCTCGCCGCTGACGGCACCCTCCGCTACCACGAGGAGGTCCCCGTCGACCACCTGCACACGGCGGTCGGCCGGGGTGTCTTCGGAGACGCCGCCGGCTACTTCACCGTCACCCTGGAGTACGGCGCCGACCACGACCAGGTCAACCCGTTCGAGGTGACGCTGACCCGCAACTCCCAGCAGGAGGCGGGCCTCGACGGCCGCTACCTGCACCCGGTCGTACGGCACTTCCGTGCCGGAGAGCTGATCGGCGAGCACCACCTCACCGAGAACCTGGAGAACGAGTGGGACAGCGAGGAGGTGCACCGTGAGCCGCTGCGCGCCTTCCTCGACGGTGAGCTGGAAGGGGCGGTGAGCCCGGCGTGACGTCGCCGCTCCGCGCACTGCGGTTGCGGGCACGGCGCTCCCTCGACCCGGCGCACTACGACTACTACGCGGGTGGGGCCGGCGACGAGAGGGCGCTCGGCGAGAACGAGCGGGCCTTCGCCCGGCTGGCGCTGCTGCCCCGGATACTGCGGGGCGCGGAGCGCAGAGACACCACGGTCGCCCTCTTCGGGGACCGGGCCGCCATGCCGGTGATCGTCTCGCCCACCGCCTTCCACCGGCTCGCCCATCCGCAGGGCGAACGGGCCGTCGCACGCGCCACCGCGGCGGCCGGCACCATCCTGACCACCGGTATGGCCGCCACCACGCCCGTCGCGGCGGTGGTCGACGCCGCCCGGTCGGAACGGCCCGACGCCGCGGTCTGGTTCCAGCTCTACCTGCAACCGGAGCCGGAGGTCACCGAGGCCCTCGTGCGGCGCGCGGAGAAGGCGGGCTGTTCCGCGCTGGTCGTCACCGTCGACTCGCCGGTCTTCGGCCGCCGCGAGCGCGACGAGCGCCACGGCTTCCACGACCTGCCCGCCGGCCTCGCCGCCGAGAACATGCGCGACCTGCCCGGCACGGGACCGGGCGGCCTGCGCGCCATCGCGATGTCCCCGGCCTCGTCCTGGGACGATCTGCGCCGGCTGCGCTCCATGACCGCCCTGCCGGTGCTGCTCAAGGGCGTGCTGCATCCCGAGGACGCCCGGCTCGCGGTGGCCGAGGGCGTCGACGGGCTGATCGTCTCCAACCACGGCGGCCGCCAGCTCGACGCCGCGCCCGCCACCGTCGAGGCCCTGCCCAGGATCGCCGACGCCGTCGCCGGGCGCATCCCCGTACTGCTCGACGGCGGGGTGCGCAGGGGGTCCGACGCGGCCCTCGCGCTGGCCCTCGGCGCCACCGCGGTCGGCGTCGGGCGGCCCGTGCTGTGGGGCCTCGCGGCCGACGGCGAGAAGGGCGTGCGGCAGGTGCTCGATCTGCTGCACACCGAGTTCGACCACACCCTGGCGCTCTGCGGCGGACGGTCACCGGCCGACCTCACCCGCGACATGGTCGTCACCCGCGGACGCCCGGCCGGGACCGGAGGCTCTCCATGGTGAACGGCAGCGCGCACGGCACGGCGAAGAGCACCGCGCACGGCATCGCGAAGGCCGCCGGGCACCGCACCGCGCACCGCACGGCCGCCAGGCTCGCCGCCGCCGGCCTCGTCCTGTCCAGCCCGCTGTGGCTGCCGCGGTCCGTGGTCGCCCTGCGGATGAAGATCTTCGCCAAGGTCAACGGCGACGAGGGCATCACCCTCCCGAACGCCGAGATCGGTCCCGAGCGCTTCGAGGAGATCTACAGCCATCCCGCGGCGAACGGCCGCAGCAGGGGTGCCGCCCTCTCGGACCTGTTCTGGTACTGGCTCTCACCCGGACCCGAAGTCCACCAGGAGCACCTGGAGGCCGGGGAGCGCTACGCCGAAGTGGCCCGCTGCACCCAGGCCGTGCTCGCCGGCGCCAGTGGCGACCTCACCCGCGCCGCGGGCCGGTGCGCCGCCGCGGCGCTCGACGAACTGTCCAGGACCCGGCCCACGCTGGTCAGGCTGCGCGATCTGATGATGCCCGTCTGGGCGTCGTTCTTCTACGAACTGGTCTTCAAGGAGCCCTGCCCGCCCGCGGCCCGGGACCTGATCACCGGCAACGCCGACGACGTCGTCAGCGCCCTGAAGTGCACCCGCCCCCGGCGTATGCACCGGCGTGCCCGCCTCACCCGCTACCTGGTGCGCCGGGTGGCGGCCGGGGAGGTGCCGCACGCGCTGCCGGGCGGCCTGTCGACGCGGCAGCGCGCCCACTACCTCCAGGGCACCTTCTTCAACACCGCCGTGGTCCAGATGTCCGAGGCCATGGCGCACCTGCTGCTCGTCCTTGCCGAACACCACGAGGTGCAGCGGCGGCTGGCGGACGACCCCGCGGACGAGCGCTACCTCGACCACGTCATGAACGAGACGCTGCGCCTCTACCCGCTCTTCGGCGTCGCGCACCGCATCACCACCGGCGACATCGATCTCGGCGCAGGCAGGGCCATCCCGGCCGGGTCGGTGCTCTGCTTCAGCTACCCCGACTACCACAGCACCGGATACACCGACCCGGACACCTTCGCGCCCGAGCGCTGGGAGACCCTGTCAGCGAAGGACGCCCACCACATCCCCTTCGGGGTCGCCGCCAACCGGCCCTGCCCCGCCTGGCGGCTCGCACCGCTGGTGATGCGCGCGGTGACCCGCGAGGTGCTGGCCCGCTTCACGCTGGACACCGCCGTCTCGCACACTCGCTCGCTGCCGCACCGCGCCCCCTGCCTGCTGGTGCCCCGCGAGCGACCGCTCCCGTCCGCGGCGGCGCGTACGGTCCGCGGTTTCCTCAGGGTCCGGGACCGGTGCGAGGACGTGGTGCGTGCTCCGGTCCAACTGGTCCTGGGGACCTGGATGGTGCTCGACGCACGGCGCCGGAAACCGGCCGAAACGTACTTCGCCACCCATGACACGGAGGGCCGCCCACTGCCGCGGCCCCCGCACCCCGCCGCGCCCCCCACGCCAGGCGGGGGAGGGGGCGCCGCGGCACCGGGCGGCGGCGGGGGCTGCCCCTTCCCGCACTGACACCCGCGCACCGCGCACCGGCGCGCACGGCGAACGCCACCTCAGGTCCGGCCGGGCCCACCACTTCCGGCCGGACCGGCACCGGGTGCCGAAACGCCCCGGCGCACGTTCCATTGACGAACGGGTGCGACCCTCCTACCTTCGACCGCGTCGTACTTCGTACGTCATATATGAGACGCGACAGGTGGGATCCGAGGGGCCATGAACTCCGTGCCGACCCCGATCCCCTCGCGCACGCAGTTCGTGCTGGAGGGGATCAAGCACCGCATCCTCACCGGGCTGCTGAGCCCGGGCCAGGCGCTCGTGGAGAGCGAGCTGGCCGCGCAGTTCGGGGTCTCCAAGACCCCGGTGCGCGAGGCGCTGAAGACGCTCGCCGGCACCGGGCTGGTGGTGATGAGCCAGTACAAGGGCGTCACCGTGCGCCGGGTGGACGCCGACATGGCCCGCGAGGTGTACGACGTCCGATTGCTGCTCGAGCCGGAGGCGCTGCGCCGCACGGTGTGCCGAGGCGCGTCGCTGGAGGCCGCGCGCGAGGCGCTGGAGAGCGCCGACGGCGCGGGGGACACCGCGGAGCGCTCCCTGGCCAACCGGGCCTTCCACCGCGCCCTGTACACGCCGTGCGGCAATCCGCTGCTCGCCCGGATGCTCGACGAGGTGCGCGACCAGGCCGCGCTGGTCTCCGCCGTCGCCTGGGCCGCCCAGCCGTCCTGGGACCGGGAGGCGGCCGAGCACCGGGAGATCCTGCGGCTCGCGCTCGCCGGGGACGCGCAGGGCGCGGCAGGCGCCCTGCACTGCCACATCGCGTCCTTCGTGGCGCGCGCCTACCCGCGGGCCTCCGCCGCGCCCGCCGGTACCGCGGGTACTCCCGGCACCACCGGTGCGTCGGGCACCACCGGCGTCCCGGGCGCCCGCACGACGGCGGGCGCCGCAGAAGGAGGGATCCTCGCATGACCTTCGCAGCCCAGCGGGCCGCACTCGCCGACGTCGTGGCGATCCCCGTGACCCCGTTCGCCGCGGACGGCTCGCTCGACCGGGCCGTGCACCGGAGCCTGCTGCGCCGCCTGCTCGACGGCGGCGTCCGCACCCTCACGCCGAACGGCAACACCGGCGAGTTCTACGCCCTCAGCCCCGAGGAGCGGCGCGCCGTCACCGAGCTGACGGCCGAGGAGGCGGGCGAGGAGGCCACGATCCTGGTCGGCGTCGGCCACGACGTGCCGACCGCCGTGGCCGACGCCCGGCACGCCCGCGACACCGGCGCCGCGATGGTGATGGTCCACCAGCCCGTCCACCCCTACGTCTCCGCCGAGGGCTGGGTCGACTACCACCGCGCCGTCGCGGCCGCCGTCCCCGAACTCGGCGTCGTGCCCTACGTGCGCAACCCGCGGCTCCCCGGCGCCCGCCTCGCCGAACTCGCCGACGCCTGCCCCAACGTCATCGGAGTGAAGTACGCCGTGCCGGACGCGGTCCGCTTCGCGGGCTTCGCACGGGACGCGGGCCTGGAGCGGTTCGTCTGGGTGGCCGGGCTCGCCGAGCCGTACGCGCCCTCCTACTTCTCGGCGGGCGCGACGGGCTTCACCTCCGGTCTGGTGAACGTCGCGCCGCACATCTCACTGGCGCTGATCGAAGCGCTCCGCCGCGGTGACCACCCGGCCGCCATGCGCGTCTGGGAGCGGATCCGCCGCTTCGAGGAACTGCGCGCCGCCGACGGCTCCGCGCACAACGTCACCGTGGTCAAGGAGGCACTGGCCTCGCTCGGCCTGTGCCGGCGCGACGTGAGGCCGCCGAGCAGCACCCTGCCGCAGGACCGGCGCGCCGAGGTCGCCGCGCTGGCCGCGGGGTGGTCGCGATGAGCCCGCACACCCGCAAGGGACCGGGCGCCGACGCCGGGCAGTCCGCGTCCGGCCCCGCCCCGCGCGGCTCCGGGCAACTGCGCAGCCACCAGTGGTACGGCAGCGGGATCTCCTCGGGGCTGCGCTCCTTCAGCCACCGCGCCCGCACCCGCCAGCTCGGCTACCTCCCCGAGGAGCACCTCGGCAAGCCGGTCGTCGCGATCCTCAACACCTGGTCGGACATCAACCCCTGCCACGTCCATCTGCGCGACCGCGCGCAGGCCGTCAAGCGCGGTGTGTGGCAGGCCGGCGGCTTCCCGCTGGAGTTCCCCGTCGCCACGCTCTCCGAGACGTTCCAGAAGCCGACCCCGATGCTCTACCGCAACCTGCTCGCGATGGAGACCGAGGAACTGCTGCGCTCCTATCCCGTCGACGGCGCGGTGCTCCTGGGCGGCTGCGACAAGTCCACGCCCGCGCTGCTGATGGGTGCCGCCTCCGTCGACCTGCCGACCGTGTTCGTGCCGGCCGGGCCGATGCTGCCGGGGCACTGGCGCGGCGAGGTGCTGGGCTCGGGCACGGACATGTGGAAGTACTGGGACGAACACAGGGCCGGCGCGATCGGCGACTGCGAGCTGGCCGAGCTGGAGAGCGGTCTGGCGCGCTCGCCCGGCCACTGCATGACCATGGGCACCGCCTCCACGCTCACCGCCGCCGCGGAGGCCCTCGGCGTCACCCTGCCCGGCGCCTCCTCGATCCCGGCCGTGGACTCCGGGCACGAGCGGATGGCGGCGGCCTCCGGGTTGCGCGTCGTCGACCTGATACGCGCGGACCTGAGGCTCTCCGCGCTGCTCACCCGGGAGGCCTTCGAGGACGCGGTGACCTGTGTGCTCGGCCTCGGCGGCTCCACCAACGCGGTGATCCACCTGATCGCCATGGCGGGGCGGGCGGGGGTGCCGCTCACGCTGGACGACTTCGACAGGATCGCCCGCACGGTACCGGTGCTCGCCAACGTCAGGCCCGGCGGCGGCCCGTACCTCATGGAGGACTTCCACTTCGCCGGCGGCCTGCCGGGCTTCCTGTCGCGGATCACCGACCTGCTGCACCTGGAGCGGCCCACCGTCGCCCACGACCGCTTCGGGGACCAGCTCGCGGGCGCCCTCGTGCACGACGACGACGTGATCCGCACCCGTGCCGACCCGGTCGCGGAAGAGGGCGGGGTGGCCGTGCTGCGCGGCAACCTCTGCCCCGACGGCGCCGTCATCAAGCACATCGCCGCCGACCCGGCGCTGCTGAGGCACACCGGGCCCGCGGTCGTCTTCGACGACTACAGGACCCTCCAGCGCACCATCGACGACCCGGCCCTCGGCATCACCCCGGACCACGTCCTCGTGCTGCGCGGCTCCGGCCCCAAGGGCGGGCCCGGCATGCCCGAGTACGGCATGCTGCCGCTCCCAAACTACCTGCTCAAAGAGGGCGTACGAGACATGGTGCGGATCTCCGACGCCCGGATGAGCGGCACCTCGTACGGCACCTGTGTGCTGCACGTGGCGCCGGAGTCGCACGTCGGCGGCCCGCTGGCGCTGGTGCGCACCGGAGACCCGATCACGCTGGACGTGGCCGGGCGGAGCCTGACGCTGGAGGTGCCGGAGGAGGAGCTGGCCCGGCGCGCGGCAGCCTGGACCCCGCCGCCCGAGCGCTTCGAACGCGGGTACGGAGCGCTGTACAACGAGCAGATCACGCAGGCCGACACCGGCTGCGACTTCGCCTTCCTGGCCAGGCCCGGGACGGTGCCCGACCCGTACGCGGGCTGAACGGAGCCCGTCGGCCCACCCGCAGGCCCCGGGCGTAAGGCCGCCACGGGGCCGGGCCGTGTCACCGGCCCCGTTGAAGCGCTTCACCGCACGTCATGCACCGCCCTGTTCCGACGATCCGAGAACGGAGAGCAGTCATGGCCCACGCCGCCGCCGTGCCACGGAAGTCCCCGGTGCCCAAGCCCCCACCGGCCCGTGCCCGGCGAAGCCGCACCGGAGCGGTGCCGCGCCGCCTGCCGTACCTGCTGATCGCGCCGGCCGGGCTGCTGATGCTGGGCTTCATCGCCTACCCGGTGCTCAGCGTCTTCTACTACAGCCTGCGGCACCACAACCCCACCAAGCCCTGGCGGAACGGCTTCGCGGGCCTCGGCAACTTCGTCACCGCCCTCACCGGCGATCCGCAGTTCCTCCCCACGCTGGGCTTCAGCCTCCGGTGGGTCGCCGCGCAGGTGGCGCTCCAACTGCTCCTCGGCCTCGGGCTCGCCCTGCTGGTCCACCAGAGCTTCGTGGGCAGGGCGCCGGCGCGCGCCCTGGTCTTCTCGCCCTGGGCCGTCTCCGGTGTGCTCACCTCCACCATCTGGCTGCTGCTCTACAACTCCCAGACCGGTGTCACCCGCTATCTGGCCGACCTCGGCATGGGCTCCTACGGCACCTCCTGGCTCTCGGACACCGGCACCGTCTTCCCGGCGGTGGTGGTCGCCGAGCTCTGGCGCGGGGTGCCGTTCTTCGCCATCCTCATCCTCGCCGACCTCCAATCCGTGCCCAGGGACCTCTACGAGGCGGCCGAGGTGGACGGCGCCGGCCGGCTGCGGCGCTTCCTCCACATCACGCTGCCGCACCTCAAGGACGCCATCATCCTGTCCACGCTGCTGCGCGCGGTCTGGGAGTTCAACAACGTCGACCTGCTCTACACCCTCACCGGCGGCGGCCCGGCGGGCGAGACCACCACCCTGCCGCTGCGGATCGCCTCCATCGCCGTGGACTCGCACGACTTCGGCTACGCCTCCGCGCTGACCACGGTGGCCTTCGTGATCCTGCTCTTCGGCTCGCTGGTGTACCTGCGGCTGAGCAAGTTCGGGGGCGAGGCCCGATGAGCAGGCCGTCGAGACCCGCGAGACCCGCAGGGCCGACAGGGACGGGGCCGGCCGGGCCGGTCGTCTCCGGCCGGCCCGCGCACCCGGCGGGCGCGCTCCGCCCCCGGCGCTCGGCGGGCGACCTGCCCCGCTGGGGGCTCTACCTCCCGCTCGCCCTCTACCTGCTGTTCACCCTCGTCCCGTTCTACTGGATGCTGCTCTTCGCGCTGCGCCCGGCGGGCTCCACCTCGCTGGTGCCGTGGCCGCTGACGTCCGAGCACTTCGCGAAGGTGTGGACCGAGCGGAGCTTCGGCACCTACTTCGGCAACAGCGTGGCCGTCGGCGCCTGCTCGCTGCTGATGACCACCCTCGTGGCACTCGCCGGCGGCTATGCCCTCGCACGCTTCGACTTCCGTGCCAAACGCGGCTTCACCCTCGCGCTGCTGTGCTCGCAGTTCATCCCGGGCGCGCTGATGCTGGTGCCGCTCTTCCAGATCTTCGCCCACCTGCGGATGATCAACTCCCTGGGCAGCGTCGTGGTCGCCGAGACGGTGTTCCAACTGCCGCTGTCCATGATGCTGCTCAGCGGTTTCGTGAAGAACGTGCCGTACGCGCTGGAGGAGGCCGCCTGGGTCGACGGCTGCGGGCGCCTGCGGGCCTTCTGCGCCGTGGTGCTGCCGCTGCTGCGGCCCGGGCTGGTCGCCGTGGGCTCCTTCGCCTTCGTGCACAGTTGGAACCACTTCCTGTTCGCCCTGATGTTCCTCAGCGACCAGGACAAGCAGACCATCCCGGTCGGCCTGAACACCCTGATGGGTGCGGACAGCGTCGACCTCGGGGCGCTGGCGGCGGGCGGGGTGATCGCCGCGGTGCCGGTGGTGGTCGTCTTCGCCTTCATCCAGAAGTGGCTGGTCACGGGCTTCAGCGCCGGGGCGGTGAAGGGGTGAGCGCCAAACGGGGTCCCGGTGGCGGGCAGCCCGTGCCGGGCCGCGGGGAGCCGTCGGGACAGCCGGTACCGGTGGTCCTGGTGGGCGCCCGCGGGCACGGCCGCAGCCATCTGGAGAACATCCGGCGGTTGCAGGACCTGGGCAGGGTGCGGCTGGTCGGCATCTGCGAGCTGACCCCGCTGACGGAGGCCGAGACCGACGGGTTCGGCGCACCGGCGCAGTCCGCCGACCTGCGGACGCTGCTGGCCGCCACCGCGCCCGTCGCCGCCGTCGTCTGCACCCCCATCCACACCCACACCGAACTGGCCCTGACCGCGGTGGAACACGGTGTGCACCTGCTCCTCGAAAAGCCGCCCGCCCCGTCCTACGCGCAGTTCAGGACGCTCACCGAGGCGGTGGCCGGGGCCCGGGTGGCCTGCCAGATCGGCTTCCAGTCGCTGGGGTCAGCGGCCCTGCCGGCGATCCGGGCCCTGGTCGCGGACGGGGCGATCGGCGAACCGCTGGGCATCGGGGCGGCCGGCGCCTGGGTGCGCGAGGAGGCGTACTTCCGCCGTGCGCCCTGGGCCGGCCGGCGCCGGCTCGACGGCGTGGACGTGGTCGACGGGGCGCTGACCAACCCGCTGGCGCACGCCGTGGCCACGGCACTCGCGCTGGACGGCGCGGTGCACGCCGCCGACGTCGCGCGGGTGGAGACCGAGCTGTTCCGGGCGCACGACATCGAATCGGACGACACCTCGTGGGTGCGCGTCACCACCACCCGGGGCAGCCGGGTTGCCGTCGCCGCCACGCTGTGCGCCGCCGAGCCCGGGGAGCCCTATGTGACGGTGCACGGCAGCCGTGGGCGCCTCACCTTCTGGTACAAGCAGGACCGGGTCCGTGTGGAGCGCGCCGGGCGGCCGCCCGAGGAGCGCCTGCACGGGCGCACGGACCTGCTGGAGAACCTGGTCGACCATCTGGCGGGCCGCGCCGCCCTCCTGGCCGACGTGCACACGACGGGTGCCTTCATGCGGGTCGTTGAAGCGGTTCGACGGGCGCCCGATCCCGTGCCGCTGCCGCCGGACGCCTGGTACTCGGCGCCGGGCGCGCGCGGCCCCCGGCGCGTCGTGCGCGGCATCGACGGCCTGGTCGCGGCCGCCGCCGACCGGCTCAGCGGCTACGCCGAGCTGGGCGCGGCCTGGGCCCGGCGGCAGCCGCCGGGCGCCTGACCCGCCCCACCGCCCGCCGGGTCCGCCACCGCCCGCCCGTCCGGCCCGCCCGGCGTTCCCATCCGCACGGCGACACCGCTGAAGAGGAGAGCTCATGACCAGAACGGGCACCACACACCGCATCACCCGCGGCGGCCCGGGGCCGGCGCCCACGCCGCGCGGCCGGCACGGGAGCCGCGCCGCCCTGGCCGCCGCCCTGGCCGCGGTCCTGGCGCTGACCGCCACCGCCTGCGGCGACGACGGCAGCGGCGCCGGCGGCGACCGGGGCGCCGAGGGAACGGGGAAGGGCGAGATCACCTTCTGGGACAACAACGGCGGGGTCCGCACCGACGTCTGGAAGGAGATCATCGCCCGCTTCGAGAAGGCGCACCCCGACATCCACGTGAAGTACGTCGGCATCCCGGCCGAGAGCGCGCAGTCCAAGTACGACACCGCCATCCAGGGCGGCGGACTGCCGGACGTGGGAGGGGTGCAGACGGCGATGCTGGCCGGGATCGCGGCGCAGGGCGCGCTTGAACCGCTGGACGAGCGCCTCGAAGGCAGCCCCCTGGACGGCAAGCTGAACGGGAGCATGCTCGACAGCGTCCGGTCGGCGGGCGGCGGCGACCGCCTCTACACGGTGCCGACCTCCGCGAACAACGGCACGCTCTGGTACCGCACCGACCTGTTCAGGGCCGCGGGCCTTGCGGCGCCCACCACCTGGGACAGGTTCTACGCGGCCGCCGACAGGCTCACCGACGGGGCCCGCAACCGGTTCGGGTTCACCCTGCGCGGCGGCGAGGGCTCCATCGCGCCGGCGCTGGACGCGATGTACGGCCAGTCCGGCATCACCTCGTTCTGGAAGACCTCCGCGGGCGGGGCGACGACGACCACCGTCAACGACCCGCGCAACGTCGCCGCGCTGGAGAAGTACCTCGGGCTGTACGGGAAGGACACGCCCGAGGCCGACGTCAACAACGACTTCAGGAAGATGGTCGCCCAGTGGGACAGCGGCCGGATCGGCATGCTGAGCCACAACCTGGGCTCCTACCAGGAGCATCTGAAGGCGCTGGGGCCCCGCAGGTTCCGCGGCCTGCCCAACCCCGCGCTGGCCGACGGCACCCGGGTGCAGGTCTCCAACCCCGTCGACGGGCTCGGCCTCTTCCGGTCGAGTAAAAACAAGGCGGCGGCCTGGACGTTCATCGAGTTCGCCCTCTCGCACGCCGCCAACAGCAGGTGGAACCGGGCCGCGGGAGCGATCCCGGCCAACACCGAGGCCGTGGGCGACTCCTGGGTACGGGAGTCCGAGGCCACCGCCCTCGCCGCCGACGCACTGGGCGACGGCAGCACCAGGATCGTCCAGTTGCCCTACTACCTGCCCGACTGGAACACCGTCAGCAAGGCCGACAACGAGCCCAACCTGCAGAAGGTGCTGCTCGGCCGGGAGTCCGCGAAGGACTTCCTGGACACCCTCGCCGACCAGCTCGACAAGGCCCGGGCCGAGTGGGACGAGCAGCGGGGGTGAGGCCCGGTCCGCCGGGTGGCGCGGCACACCGCGCAGGCGTACCGGGCGACCGGACGCCCCGCGGGGCTGACGCAGGCCGCGGGGCGTCCCCGCGGGGCTGACGCAGGCCGCGCCGGCGGGGCGTCCGGCGCCGGCGGGTGCGGCGGGCGCCCGGTGCGGTGCGAGCCGGCCCGGGGCACCGGGCCGGTCAGAGCCTCCTGGTCGCCAGCGTCAGCCGGTCGCGGGCGTCGAAGAGGGCGTCCTTGACCATCTGCTCGTGCGCCGGGGTGAGCCGCGCCACCGGTACCGAGCAACTGATGGCGTCCCTGGCGGGCGTGCGGTACGGGATGGCGACGCCGAAGCAGCGCAGCCCGAGCGTGTTCTCCTCGCGGTCCACCGCGAAGCCCTGCTCGCGCACCTGGTGCAGCTCCTCGATGAGCTTCTCGCGGTCGGTGGTGGTGTGCTCGGTGAGCGCGGGCAGCGTCTCCGGCAGCATCTTGCGCACCTGTTCGTCGGAGTGCGTGGCGAGCAGAGCCTTGCCGAGCGAGGTGGAGTGGGCGGGCAGCCGGCGGCCCACCCGGGTGAAGGGCCGCAGGTAGTGCTGGGACTGGCGGGTGGCGAGGTAGACGACGTTCGTGCCGTCGAGCCGGGCCAGGTGGATGGTCTCCGTGGTGTCGTCGGAGAGCCGGTCGAGCGTGGGCCGCGCCGCCGCCACGACCTCGTCACCGTCGATGTAGGAGGTGCCGACGAGCAGGGCGCGCACCCCGATGCCGTACCGTGTGCCCGTGGCGTCCGTCTCGACCCAGCCGAGGTCGACCAGGGTGCGCAGCAGCATGTACAGGGAGGACTTCGGGTACCCGACGGCCTCCTGGACGGCGGCCAGTGAGTGCATCCCGGGGCGGCCCGCGAAGTACTCCAGCAGTTCAACCGTCCGCACCGCGGACTTGACCTGCGCCCCACCGCCCGCCTCGACTGCCGCCATCGTCCTTGACCCCTTCGTTCGCCTGGAACTGGAAGATAACTGGAAGATATAGTCTCCAGAAGCAGATTCATCATCAGAGACAGCGTTCAGTATATCGAACGAGGCTGAACAAGCCGCCCTGATGAGTCGCATACATCTGGAGGAATCCGCGGTGGCAGCAGCAGTCTGGAGTGTCGACCCCCGAACCGGGAAGCAGCGCGAGCAGGTTGCGGTGGAGGCCACGGCCCAGGAGGTCGACCAGGCCGTCCGCGCGGCGCACGCCGCGCGCGGCGCCCTCGCCGACCGGGCGGTGCGCGCGGCCTTCCTGCGGACCGCCGCCGATGTGCTCGACGGCGCAAAGGACCAGCTCGTGGAGGCAGCGGACGCCGAGACGGCACTCGGTCCCGCCCGGCTGACCGGTGAGCTGGCCCGCACCACCTATCAGTTGCGGGCCTTCGCCGACGTCGTCGACGAGGGCGAGTTCCTGGGCGTGGTGATCAACCACCCGGACGCCACCGCCACCCCGCCGATCCCCGACCTGCGCCGCTACAAGGTCCCGCTCGGGGTCATCGCCGTCTACTCGGCCTCGAACTTCCCGTTCGCCTTCTCGGTGGCCGGCGGTGACACCGCGAGCGCGCTCGCCGCGGGCTGCCCCGTGGTCGTCAAGGCCCACCCGGACCACCCGGCCCTGTCCGAGCTGGTCGCCGCACTGCTGCGGCGCGCCGCGGAGCAGCACGGCGTACCGGCGGGCGTGGTCGGCCTGGTGCACGGCTTCCAGGCGGGCGTCGAACTGGTCACGCACCCCCTGGTGGCCGGCGCCGGCTTCACCGGCTCGGTGCGCGGCGGCCGTGCGCTCTTCGACGCGGCGGCCGCCAGGCCCGTGCCGATCCCCTTCCACGGCGAGCTGGGCTCGCTGAACCCCGTGGTGGTCACCGAGTCCGCGGCCGCGGAGCGCGCCGAGCAGATCGGCGCCGGGCTCGCGGGCTCCATGACGCTGGGCGTCGGGCAGTTCTGCGTCAAGCCGGGGCTCGTGCTCGCGCCGTCCGGGGCCGGGGGCGACCGGCTGGTCAAGGCGCTCACCGACGCGGTCAGCGACACCGAGGCCGGGGTGCTGCTCGACCACCGGATGCGGGACAACTTCGTCGCCGGGGTCGCCGAGCGCGCGGCGCTGCCCGGCGTGGAGGCACCGGTGACGCCGGGCGCGGGTGGCGAGCACACCGTCAGCGCCGGCTTCCTGACCGTGCCCGCCGCCCGGCTCGCCGAGCCCGGCGCGCACGACCTGCTGCTGGAGGAGTGCTTCGGCCCCGTCACGGTCCTCGCCCGCTACGAGGACGACGCCGAGGCCGCGGCGGTGCTGTCCCGGCTGCCCGGCAACCTCACGGCGACCGTGCACCTGTCGGCCGGCGAAGCGGCGGGCGAGGACGGCCGCGGTGCCGAGCTGCTCGCGGAGCTGACGCCGCTGGCCGGGCGCGTGCTGGTGGACGGCTGGCCGACGGGCGTGGCGGTGGCGCCGGCCCAGCACCACGGCGGGCCGTACCCGGCCACCACCTCGACGTCCACCTCCGTGGGCGCGACGGCCATCGAGCGCTGGCTGCGGCCCGTGACGTACCAGGGCACGCCGGAGGCCCTGCTCCCGCCGGAGCTGCGCGACGACAACCCGCTGGGGCTGCCGCGGCGCTTCGACGGACGCCTGGAGCGGTGACCCGTCCGGGTGGGCGCCCGTCCGGGTGCCCACCCGCCAGGACGGGCCGGCGCGGAAGGGCCCCGCGCGCCGGTGCGCCCGCCCACCCGCCCCGCGTCCTGAGCCCCGCCGAGGCCAGGGGAGCCGGTGCACGGTGGCGGTCCTCACCCGGCGGCGTGGAAAGCGCGCGCCGCGCTCTTGCGCCGCTGCGCACGGACAGTCGATGGACCAGCGCGCGCCCAGGCCCCACAGTGGAGTCATGGAGCCCTTCGCGCAGAGCCTCGCCCCCGCCGAGTTCACGCCCAGCACCACCTACCTGAACACCGCGAGCACCGGCCTCCTCCCGGCCCGTACCGTCGAGGCCATGCACCGCGCCGCGCAGACCGTGGCCAGGGGCGAGCCCTCCGACGAGCTGTACCAGGACGTGGAGCGGGCCCGTGCCTCCTTCGCCCGGCTGGTGTCCGTCCCGGCCACCCGGGTCGCCGCCGGTGCCTCCGTCGCCGTCTACGCGGGCCTCATCGCCGCCGCCCTGCCGCAGGGCGCGGAAGTCGTCACCGTCGACAACGACTTCAGCTCGGTGGTGACCGCCTTCCACATGCGCCCCGACCTCAAGGTGCGCACCGTTGCCCTGGAGGACGTCGCCGAGGCCGTCCGTCCCGGCACCGCCCTCGTGGCGGTCAGCGCCGCGCAGTCCGCGGACGGCCGGATCGCCGACCTGCCCGCCCTCCGCGAGGCCGCCCGCGCGCACGGCGCGCGTACGTTCGTCGACGCCTCGCAGGCCGCGGGCTGGCTGCCGCTGGACGCGAAGGAGTACGACTACGTGGCGGCCGTCGCCTTCAAATGGCTCCTGTGCCCGCGCGGGGTGGCCTTCCTGGTGGTCCCCGAGGACCACGGCGGACTCACCCCCGTCTTCGCGGGCTGGGTGGCCGGCGAACACCCCTGGGAGAGCTGTTACGGCCCGGTGCGGGAACTCGCCCACTCCGCACGCCGGTTCGACGAGAGCCCCAGCCTCTTCGCCTACGCGGGGGCCCGCCACTCGCTGGCCCTGCTCGAGGAACTGGGCACCGAGGCCGTGCGCAGCCACGACCTGGGCCTCGCCGACCGCTTCCGGGCCGGTCTCGCCCGTCTCGGCCACCAGAGCCTGCCCGCCCCCGGCTCACCGATCGTCTCGGTGCCGGGCCTGGGGCACCGCCAGGCGGACCTGAGCGGTGCGGGCACAGAGGTCTCCGACCGCGCGGGCAACCTGCGGGCCTCCTTCCACCTCTACAACTCCGCCCGTGACGTCGACCGCCTCCTGGACGCCCTGGCCTCCTGACGGGTCCCCGGCCCCCTGCCGGGTCACCTTCGCGGGTTTGAACGGGCCCCCTGCGCACGGGCGGCCGCGGACAACGTGAACGCGGTGTTTCCACATCCGCCCAGGGGCCCGCCGCCGGAATGACCGCGGTACTCGGTGACGTTCTGCTGACCGGCCGATCACAGAAGAGTCCCCCGGGAGTGCCCGATGACCACTGCGTTCGATCCCGTCGACCTCGGGGGCCTGACCCTCGCCAACCGTGTCGCCATGGCACCGATGACCCGCAGCAGAGCGGGCGGGGACGGGGTGCCCACGGAGCTGGCGGCCGTGTACTACGGCCAGCGGGCCGGTGCCGGCCTGATCGTCACGGAGGGGATCCAGCCCTCGCCGGTGGGCCAGGGGTACCCGAACACCCCCGGTCTGCACGGGGCGGAGCAGGTCGCGGGCTGGCGGCGGGTCACCGACGCGGTGCACGCGCGCGGTGGACGGATCTTCGCGCAGTTGATGCACTCAGGCCGCATCGGACACCCGGTGCTGCTGCCCGAGGGACTGGTGAACGTCGGCGCCTCGCCGATCGCCGCCAAGGGGCAGGTCTTCACTCCGCAGGGCCCGAAGGACTTCGTCACGCCGCGGGAGCTGACCGGTGCCGAGGTCCGCGGGACCATCGCCGACTTCGCCGCCGCGGCCCGCAACGCCGTCGACGCCGGCTTCGACGGCGTGGAACTGCACGGCGGCAACGGCTACCTCATCCACCAGTTCCTGGCCCCCGGCTCCAACCGGCGCTCGGACGAGTGGGGCGGCTCGGTGGAGGGGCGCGTCCGGTTCGCCGCGGAGACCGCCAAGGCGGTGGCCGCCGCGATCGGCGGCCACCGCACGGGCGTGCGCGTGACGCCCGGCGGCACCTTCAACGACATCGACGAACCGGAGCCCGAGCCCGCGTACACCGCGCTGGTGAAGGAGCTGGACCAGCTCGGCCTCGCCTACCTGCACATCGCCGAGACCAGCGCGGCCGGCCGCGGCCTCACCCGGAAGCTGCGCGGCCTGTTCTCCGGCGCCCTGCTGCTCAACCCGTTCACGGGCGGCGAGCCCACAGGACCCGACGCGCTCCTGCTCGTCGAGGACGGCACGGCGGACGTCGTGACCTTCGGCGCGCTCTTCCTCGCCAATCCGGACCTGCCCGAGCGGCTGCGCGGCGGCGGCCCGTTCAACACCCCGGACCGCGGCACCTTCTACGGCGGCGACGCACGGGGCTACACGGACTACCCCGCCCTCTGACGCCCGCCGCCGTGCGGGGCGCGCACGGCGAAGGCCCGGCATCCCGAGGACGCCGGGCCTTCGCGCGGCCGTGTGGAAGGGGCGCCACCGGCCGGCGCCGCCGATCGGTGTAACCGCACCGGCGTCACCGCACCGGCGTGAAGTCGCGCGCCCCGATGAAGTCGGGACGGCGGACGGGGGCGGCGAAGGGCTCGACCGCCTCGTTCTCCACGCTGTTGAAGACGATGAAGACGTTGCTGCGCGGGAACGGCGTGATGTTGTCGCCGGACCCGTGCATGCAGTTGCAGTCGAACCAGGTCGCCGAGCCCGCCTTGCCGGTGAAGAGCTTGATGCCGTGCTTCTCGGCGAAGCCGGTCAGCGCCTCGTTGGACGGGGTGCCCGCGTCCTGCATCTGGAGCGACTTCTTGTAGTTGTCCTTCGGCGTCTCGCCGGCGCAGCCGAGGAACGTCCGGTGCGAGCCGGGCATGATCATGAGCCCGCCGTTGGTGTCGTGGTTCTCGGTGAGCGCGATCGACACGGACACGGCGCGCATGCGCGGCAGGCCGTCCTCCGCGTGCCAGGTCTCGAAGTCCGAGTGCCAGTAGAACCCGGATGCGCCGAAGCCCGGCTTCACGTTGATCCGCGACTGGTGGACGTACACGTCCGAGCCGAGGATCTGCCGGGCGCGCCCCACCACCCGCTCGTCGCGCACCAGCTCCGCGAACACCTCGCTGATCCTGTGCACCTCGAAGACGGACCGGATCTCCCGGGACTTCGGCTCCACGATGGAGCGCTCGTCGGCGCGGATCCTGGGGTCGGACACCAGGCGGTCGAGTTCGGCGCGGTAGGTGGCCACCTCGTCCGGGGTGATGAGCTCCTCGACGGCCAGGAAACCGTCACGCTCGTAGGAGTGGAGGTCCTGGGCGCCGATCGGGCCCGGGGCGTCCGGATCGCTCCAGACGACCGGGTCCTGGCGCGGGGTGGAGACCTCCGTCGCGCCGCGGCTCGGGTACAGGTCGTTGGTCTTCTCGGGGGTGACGGTCATCGCTCAGGCCTCCTCCGTGAGCAGTGGGTACACACCGTTCTCGTCGTGGTCCTCCCGTCCGGTCACAGGCGGGTTGAAGACGCAGACGCACCGGAAGTCCGTCTTGGGCCGCATGGTGTGCCGCTCGTGGCCGTCCAGCAGGTACATCGTCCCGGGTGTGATCCAGTGCTTCTCGCCGGTCTCGTCGTTGGTCAGCTCGGCCTCACCCTCCACGCAGAGCACGGCCTCGATGTGGTTCGCGTACCACATCGACGTCTCCGTACCCGCGTAGAGGATGGTCTCGTGGAGGGAGAAGCCGACCTTCTCCTTCGCCAGCACGATCCGCTTGCTCTCCCAGGTGCCCGACTTCGACTTGATGTGCCGGTCGGTTCCCTCGATGTCCTTGAAAGATCGGACGATCACGGTGGCTCTACGCCTTCTCTCTGTGCTCTGCCATCTAGGTGGCCGGTTTCGGAACGTGGTTTCGACGTGGTCGGGCGCGCGGCCGGGTCAGCCCGTCTCGCGCACCGCACGGGCGAGGGTGCGCAGCCCCTCGTCCAGTTCTTCGGGGGTGATCGTGAGGGCCGGGAGGAGCTTGACGACCTCGCTCTCCGGGCCCGACGTCTCGACCAGCAGCCCCAGCTCGAAGGCGCGCCGCGCGACCGCTCCCGCGCGCTGCTTGTCGTGGAACTCCATACCCCACACCAGGCCCCGGCCGCGGTGCTCCTTGATCTCCCCGCGGTGCTCGTCCTGGATCGTGCCCAGCGCCTCGGCGACCTGCTGGCCGCGGGAGAGGGTCTGCTTCTCCATGGCGAAGCCGTCGGTCCAGTAGGTCTCCAGGGCCGCGGAGGCGGTGACGAAGGCCGGGTTGTTGCCGCGGAAGGTGCCGTTGTGCTCGCCGGGCTCCCAGACGTCCAGCTCCGGCTTGAACAGGCACAGCGACATCGGCAGCCCGTAGCCGCTGATCGACTTCGAGACGGTGACGATGTCGGGGGTGATGCCCGCCTCCTCGAAGGAGAAGAAGGCACCCGTACGGCCGCAGCCCATCTGGATGTCGTCGACGATGAGCAGCATGTCGCGGCGTGCGCACAGCTCCGCGAGGCCGCGCAGCCACTCGGGACGCGCGACGTTGATGCCGCCCTCGCCCTGCACCGTCTCCACGATCACGGCGGCGGGCTGGTTCAGTCCGGAACCCTGGTCTTCGAGCAGTCGTTCGAACCACAGGAAGTCCGGCACCCGGCCGTCCAGGTAGTGGTCGAACGGCATGGGTGTGCCGTGCACCAGCGGAATGCCGGCGCCCGCCCGCTTGAAGGCGTTGCCGGTGACCGCGAGGGAGCCCAGCGACATGCCGTGGAAGGCGTTGGTGAACGAGACGATCGCCTCGCGGCCCTTGACCTTGCGGGCCAGCTTCAGGGCCGACTCGACGGCGTTGGTGCCCGTCGGGCCCGGGAACATGACCTTGTAGGGCAGGTCGCGGGGGCGCAGCACGATGCTCTGGAAGGACTCCAGGAAGGCGCGCTTCGCGGTGGTGGACATGTCCAGGCCGTGGGTGATCCCGTCGCGCTCCAGGTAGTCGATGAGGGCGCGTTTGAGCACGGCGTTGTTGTGGCCGTAGTTGAGCGATCCGGCTCCGGCGAAGAAGTCCAGGTACTCGTGGCCGTCCTCGTCGTACAGGCGGCTGCCCTGTGCGCGGTCGAAGACGGTGGGCCAGCCGCGGCAGTAGCTGCGCACCTCCGACTCCAGGGTCTCGAAGACACTCAGGTCCGGCTGGGTGATGGTCACAGCATGCTCCTGGGATCTGGGATGTGAGGGGTGTCAGGGAGGTTCTCGGTGCAGGGGGCCCGGCGTGGGGGACGCGCGGGCTCAGAAGTCCAGGGGGCCGATGCGGTACAGCACCTCGGGGTCATGGTGGTCACCCTCCGGGAACACACCTGCGGGGAAGAGGACCTCGCGCTCCAATGGCACCGAGTGCCGCTTGGCGAACGAGGTAAACAGCCGTTCCGAGGGGACGTTGCCGGGCGTGACGGTCGTCTCCAGTCCGATCAGGCCACGATCGGCGGAGACCCGTGCGGTCAGGCCGTCCAGCAGCGCGGCGGCGAGGCCCCTGCCGCGGTGGCTGTCGTCCACGGCCACCTGCCACACGACCAGGGTGCGGGGCCGTTCCGGCCGGATGTAGCCGGTGATGAAGCCGACCGGCTCACCGTCGGGGCCGCGCCCCACGACGGATGTGCCGGCGAAGTCACGGCACCACAGCAGGTAGCTGTACGGAGAGTTGAGGTCAAGGGTCCTGGAATCCCTGGCGATCCGCCAGAGAGTGGCTCCGTCCGCTACCCGCGGAGAGTCGAGCCGCACGCCCTCTGGCATTTCCAGGAATTGCGCTTGCAGGTCTGCTTGTGCGGCGGTCATGGTTATTGAATTTACCGAGCAATTTCTAAAAATGCATCGCGAGGAGGGGTTACGCACTAGCCGCTTTTATGCTATCGCGCGTGCGCGAGGCCCGCTCGGCGAGCATGTGAGGCGGGTGTTTTGCCCGGTATTTTCGGGAGGAACCGGGCGTGGTGTGGGGTTGGTCACATGTGCGTAACGCAACGGAGATCAACCAGAATTGCATGACCCGGGCACTGAGAAGAGGGGTGTTTAGCATCGCGGAAACGGGGCAGAAGAATACGGGAAGCTGCGATGAAACGTATTCTTTAATTCGACCGTACGGGTCATGTCAAATTCACGATAAAGAACCGTGAAGAGGCCGTGTCGAAGCTGGGTCGGAGCCATGGGAACGCGCGTGGCGCAAGCGGCGGGAGGGTAATCCCTTGTGGTCGCGGTGGGCCTTGCGCCCCACTCCGGGCAGGGGTGCCGCACGTTCCACCGGGCCCGTGCGGCACCGCGGCGCTCAGCCCGTCCAGGACCGCGCCACCGCTTCCCGGGCGCCGGCGAGGTCCACCGGGGCGCCGGATTCGGCCAGCGCCTCGCCGAGCGCGGTGAGAGCGGCGAGTACCGGGCCGCGGCCCGCGTTCGGACCGTAGTGGTTGACCCTGATCATCTCCCGCGCAAGGGCGCCACCGCCCGCCACCAGCGGCAGCGCCGGATCGATGGCCAGTGCCGCCGCCACCAGCCGCGCGGCGTCGTGACCAGCGGGGACCCGCAGCGTGGTGGCCACAGGGGCCGCGGCGCGCGCCTCGTGCACGAACGGTGCGAGACCACCGCCGAGCGCGACCGCACCGGCCCGGGTGGCGGCCGCCGCGGTGGCATGCCGTGCCATCACCGCGTCGGGACCGTCCTGCTCGATGCGGTCCAGGCAGGCGTCCAGCGCGAGCATCTCAAGCTGCGCCGGGGCGTGCGGCAGCGCCGCACGCCCTGCGTCGATCCACCGCTCCTTCCAGTCGAGCAGCGACAGGTACGAGTGGCGGGGCGCGCGGGGATTGGCGGCCATCCGCTGCCAGGCCCGCTCGCTCACCACCGCCGCGGAGACCCCGGCGGGGCCGCCCATCGCCTTCTGCGCGCCGACCACGCACAGGTCCACGCCCCAGACGTCCGGCAGCAGCGGTTCGGCGGCCACGGACGCCACGGCGTCCACCATGAACAGCGCGCCGTGCGCCCGCACCACCTCGCCGATCTCCGCGACCGGGTTGGTGTTGCCGGTGGCCGCCTCGGCGTGCACCAGGGACACGAAGTCGATCTCGGGGCGGGCGGCCAGCGCCTCGGCGACCTGCTCCGGGGTCACCGCCGTGTGGAACGGCACGGCGAGGTCCACCACCGTCGCCCCGCAGTCCCGCAGCCAGCCGCCGAACGTCTGCCCGTAGGGGCCGGTGATCACGTTCAGCGCGGTGGTGCCGGGCCCCGCGGCGCCGCGGATGCAGCCCTCCAGCGGCAGCAGCGCCTCGCCCTGCATGATCACGACGTCGTGCGCGGTCGCCAGCAACCGGGCGAGGCGCCGCTCCACACCGGCGAACTGCGCCGCCGTGCAGGGAGCCAGATCGAGGAAGGGATGCGTCACAGGTATGCCTCCGGGTCTGTCGGTGCGGCTCGGGCGGTGGGCACGGCCCGGTGCGACACGCTCCGCTCCGCGGCCCGGCCGCCGGTCAGAGCGTAGGCCCCCTCCGCGGCCCGGCCCCCGGGCGGCGCCTCCTAAGCTGCGGGCATGACGGATCAGGCTCTCCCGGACCACCAGGCGCTCCCCGGCACCCGGCCGACGCCCCGCGGGCCGTCCCACGACGGCGCGGTGGTGCACGTGAAGGGCGGCGTCCTCGCCGGGCCCGACGACGTACGGGACGAACTGTGGGTGGTCGGCGGGCGGATCACCTACGACAGGCCGGCCACCGCCCGCGACGTGCGCACCGTCACCGGCTGGGTGCTGCCCGGCCTCGTGGACGCGCACTGCCACGTCGGCCTGGACGCCCACGGCCCGGTGTCCGCCGAGACCGCGGAGCGCCAGGCCCGCACGGAGCGCGACGTGGGCGCCCTGCTGCTGCGCGACGCCGGCTCCCCGTCCGACACCCGCTGGATCGACGACCGCGACGACCTGCCGAAGATCATCCGTGCCGGACGGCACATCGCCCGCACCCGCCGCTACATCCGCAACTACGCCCACGAGATCGAGCCGCCCGACCTCGTGGCCTACGTCGCCCGGGAGGCGCGCCGCGGCGACGGCTGGGTCAAGCTCGTCGGCGACTGGATCGACCGCGCCGAGGGCGACCTCACCGCGTGCTGGCCGCGCGACGCGGCTCGGGCGGCCATCGCCGAGGCACACCGCCTCGGCGCCCGGGTCACCGCGCACTGCTTCGCCGAGGAGTCCCTGCGCGACCTGGTGGAGGCCGGCATCGACTGCGTCGAGCACGCCACCGGGCTCACCGAGGAGACCATCCCGCTCTTCGCGGAGCGGGGCGTCGCCATCGTGCCGACGCTGGTCAACATCGCCACCTTCCCCGATCTCGCCGCCGGCGCCGAGGGCAGGTACCCGCGCTGGTCGGACCATATGCGCCGGCTCCACAGGCGCCGCTACGCCACCGTGCGGGCCGCCCACGACGCCGGGATCGCCGTCTACGCGGGCACCGACGCGGGGGGCGGGCTGGCGCACGGCCTGGTGGCGGGCGAGGTGCTGGAGCTGGTGCGCGCCGGCCTGCCGCCCGTAGCGGCCCTCTCCGCCGCCACCTGGGGCGCCCGCGCCTGGCTCGGCCGCCCGGGACTCGACGAGGGCGCCCCCGCCGACCTGGTCGTCTACGACACGGACCCGCGGGCCGACGTACGGGTGCTCGCGGACCCGCGGCAGATCGTGCTGAACGGCCGCGCGGTCGGCTGACGGCACCGCTCGGCGGGCGGTGCGGGGGTTGTGCGGGGGGCGGTGCGGCGGGCGGACGCGGTGGGGCCCGGACGGCGGCGCGGCACGGGCGGGAGCGCCCCGCCGCAGGCCCGTCGGAGGCGGGTCCCACCCGCGGTGGTCGGGAGCGCGGGGCGCGTGCGGCAGGGCAGTGCAGGCCCGTGGCGGCGGTGCGCCGCCACGGACCCGGGCCCCGGCGCTCAGAGCACCTCGGCCAGCGCGGCCAGGAACCGGTCCGTGGTGGCCCGGTCCCGTACCGCGATCCGCAGCCACTCGGGCCCGAGCCCGGGGAAGGTGTCGCCGCGGCGCACCGCGAAGCCCCGCTCCCGCAGCCGGGCCCGCACCGCCTCCGCACCGGCCAGCCGCACCAGCACGAACGGGCCCCGGGCCGGCCCGACCACCCGCGGCCCGCGCGCGGCGCCGCCGGCCGCCTCGGCCAGCCGGGTGAGCCCGGCGACCAGGTGGTTCCGGTCCACCGCTGCCGTACCCGCAGCGCGCTCGGCCTCCGCGAGCGCGTGCGGCTCCACACAGGCCAGGGCGGCGGCGAGCGCGGGCGTGGAGACCGGCCACAGTGGCTGGGCGTGCGCCAGGGCCGCCACGGTCTCCGGGGCCGCCAGGACGTAGCCGATCCGCAGCCCCGCCAGGCCCCATGTCTTGGTCAGGCTGCGCAGTACCACGAGCCCCGGCACATCGGTGCGCCCCGCAAGCGACTCCGGCTCGCCCGGCACCGCGTCCATGAACGCCTCGTCCACCACCAGCAGCCGGCCGGGCCTCGCGAGTGCGGTGACATCCGCGGCCGGGTGCAGCACGGACGTCGGATTGGTCGGATTGCCGACGAGGACCAGATCCGCGTCCTCGGGCACCGCCGCGGGCCGCAGCCGGAAGCCGTCGCGTTCGTCGAGGAGCACCCTGCCGACGCTGTGCCCGGCGTCCAGCAGCGCCGCCTCCGGCTCGGTGAACTGCGGATGCACCACCACGGGCCTGGCCACCTTCAGCGCCCGTGCCAGCAGCACGAACGCCTCAGCGGCACCGGCCGTCAGCAGCACCCGGTCGGCCGGAACGCCGTGCCTGGCCGCGACCGCCGCCCGCGCGGCACGGTCGTCCGGATACGCCGCGAGCCCGGTGAGCGACGCGGCGAGCCGGGCGCGCAGCCACGGCGGGGGAGTGCCGGTCCTGACGTTCACGGCCAGGTCGACGAAAGCGCCGTCGCGCACCTCCGCGTCGCCGTGGTGCCGCAGGTCGTGGCCCCCGCTCACAGGCCCTCCTCCCGCCGGCCGGCCAGGTCCCGCCGGTCCCGCCGGCCCGTCCGGTCCTCCCGGGGCGCGGGGACCGGCAGGCGGGCCACCGCACAGGTCGCCCTCGCCGGGTGGCGCGCCGAAGTGCTCTTGGGCACCAGCAGCCGGCCGCCCCGCAGCAGCGCGGCGGCCTCCGCGACCGACGCGGTGCCGACCGCCGTCCGCACCGCGGCCGACGGGTTGGGCACCCGCACGCGCGCCAGCGCCCCGGCCGGATACGCCGCGAGCGGCACACCGAGGAACGCCGCCGCCGCACGCAGCCCCGGCTCCGCCGCACGCGCCTGGACGGTCGCCAACTCGGCGACCGCGGCGAGCGGCAGCCCCGCCGCCGCGAGCACACCGGTCACCAGAGCGAGCACCTCCTCCCCCGACACGCCCGTCGCGGCGCCCACCCCGACGACCAGCGGCCCTTCGGGCACCCCGCGTGTGCACGGCGCGGACCGATCGGCTACCAAAGGACCATGGTCGTGCTCGTGGCACTGGGTTGCTTCCTCATGACGCTGGTCGGCGGCTGGACGGCCCAGTACGTCGCCGACCGGCGCCACCTCGTGCTCGGCTTCGCCGGCGGCCTGATGCTCGGCGTGGTCGGTTTCGACCTGCTGCCGGAGGCCCTTGAGGGCGCGGGAGAGCACGTCTTCGGCGTACCGGCCGCCCTGCTGCTGTTCGTCACGGGCTTCCTCGTCGCACACGTCGTCGAACGGCTGCTCGCCATGCGGCAGGCGGAGCACGGCGCGCACCGGCCCGACCAGGTGCCGCAGGTGGGCATCGGCGCCGCCGCGGCGATGGTCGGGCACAGCATCGCCGACGGTGTCGCGATCGGTGCGTCCTTCCAGGTGGACGAGGCCATGGGCCTGACGGTGGCACTCGCCGTCGTCACCCACGACTTCGCGGACGGCTTCAACACGTACACCGTGACGCGGGCCTACGGCAACGCGCGCCGCAGTGCCGTGGCGATGCTGTTCGCGGACGCGCTGGCACCCGTCCTGGGCGCCGCGTCCACGCTGCTGTTCAGCATCCCGGAGCAGGCACTCGGCTGCTACCTGGGGTTCTTCGGAGGCGTGCTGCTGTACATCGCGGCCGCCGAGATCCTGCCGGAGGCCAGCCACCGCCACCCCGCACGCTCGACCCTGCTGTGCACGGTCGCCGGGGCGGCGCTGATGTGGGTGGTGATCGGCGCGGCCGCCGGCTGAGGGCGCCGGCGCCGCGCACCGGCCGGTCACGAGCGCCCGCAACTGTCGACGAGGCGCCGCACCACCTCGGGCCGGGCGGCCCAGTGGGTGTGCAGATAGCTGGCGTGCACCCCCTGCTGGACGAAGCCCTCGACGCGCCGCTCGCCGCCGCCGAGACCCCATGCGGGCCGTTGGCCGGCGCCCGGTTCGAGGACCGTGCGGTGGAACTCGTGCCCGCGCATCCGGGTGCCCGCGGCCACCAGCGTGCTCGCCGAGACGGCCACCGCCTCCCGGTACCCCAGCGTCAGCCGCGGTGTCATCCGGGCGTCGGCGTCCAGCACCCCGCACATCGGCGCACCGTCCAGGGACCGCGCCAGATACAGCAGGCCCGCGCACTCGGCCGCCACCGGCGCCCCGGACAGCGCGAGCGCACCGACGGCCTTGCGCAGCGGCTCGTTCGCCGACAGCTCCGGCGCGTACACCTCCGGGAAGCCGCCGCCGATCACCAGGCCGTCCGCGTCGTCGGGCAACTGCTCGTCCCGCAGCGGATCGAAGAACACCACCTCCGCACCCGCCGCCGTCAGCATCTCGACGTGCTCGGCGTAGGAGAACGTGAAGGCCGGACCGCCTGCCACCGCGATCCGCGGGCGCCGGGTCCGCCGGGCGCCCGGCGCCGCGCCGGCCGCGGCGAGCGCCGCGCCCGGGTCCCAGGCGTCGGCCGCGGTATCGCCGGCGCTCCTGGCCAGGGCCAGCAGGGCGGGCAGGTCGCAGCCGGCCCGTACCTGCCCGGCCATGGCCCGCACCGCCTCGAGCGCCTCCGCACGCCGCTCGGCCGCCGGCACCAGGCCGAGGTGCCGGGAGGGGGTGCGCACCTGCTCGGCGCGCCGCAACGCGCCGAGCACCGGCACCCCGGACGCGTCGAGCGCCTCCCTCAGCAGCGCCTCGTGCCGGTCCGAGCCCACCTTGTTGAGGATCACGCCCCCGATCCGCACACCGGGGTCCCAGGACGCGAAGCCGTGCACCAGCGCGGCCACCGAGCGGGACTGCGCGGAGGCGTCCACGACGAGCACCACCGGCGCCTCCAGGAGGGCCGCGACCTGTGCCGTGGAGGCCAGCTCACCGCGCCCGGACGCACCGTCGAACAGGCCCATCACGCCCTCGACGACCGCGAGGTCGCACCCCGCGGCGCCGTGCGCGAACAGCGGCGCGACCAGCTCCGTGCCGCACAGGAACGCGTCCAGGTTGCGGCCCGGGCGGCCGGTGGCCAGCGCGTGGTAGCCCGGGTCGATGTAGTCGGGGCCGACCTTGTGCGGGGAGACGGCGAGGCCGCTCTCCGCGAAGGCCGCCATCAGGCCGGTGGCGACCGTGGTCTTGCCACTGCCCGAGGCGGGCGCGGCGATGACCAGCCGCGGCACCGCCGTCACCGCGCCACCGCCCGTGCCACGGGCGCCATCGGGAGGCCGCTCACCACTCGATGCCCCTCTGCCCCTTCTGGCCGCTGTCCATGGGATGCCGCACCTTGGCCATCTCGGTCACCAGGTCGGCGTGGTCCCGCAGCGGCTCCGGGGCGTTCCGGCCGGTGATCACCACGTGCTGCATGCCGGGCCGCTCCCGGAGCACCGAGACCACCTCGTCGGTGTCGATCCAGCCCCAGTGCATCGGATAGGTGAACTCGTCGAGCACGTACAGCCGGTACGTCTCGGCCGCCAGGTCGCGCTTGACCTGCTCCCAGCCCTCCCGGGCCTTGGCCTCGTTGCTCTCCTGGCCCGACTCGTCGGCGCCGGCCGGACGCTGGATCCACGACCAGCCCTCGCCCATCTTGTGCCAGGCGACCGAGCCGCCCTCCCCGGAGGCGCCCAGCACCCGCAGGGCGTTCTCCTCGCCGACCCGCCACTTCGCCGACTTGACGAACTGGAAGACCCCGACCGGCCAGCCCTGGTTCCAGGCGCGCAGCGCGAGCCCGAACGCGGCGGTCGACTTGCCCTTGCCCGGGCCGGTGTGCACCAGCACCAGCGGACGGTTGCGTCGCTGACGCGTGGTGAGGCCGTCGTCCGGGACGACGGCAGGCTGTCCCTGCGGCACTATGCGGCCCTCCTGTCGGTACGCAGACGACCCGCGGCGCCGACGGCGCCCGGGGTGAGCGGCGGTTGCGGCCCGCTGCCGCCCGCCGTGTGCGGGGGCTGCGGCGCCGTGCCGCCCGTGGTGCGCGCCGCCCCGCGGACGTCCCTGACCAGCCCGGCCAGTACGTCGGCGCGCAGCTCCTCCAGCGTGACGGTGGTGGCGCCGAGCCGGCCGGCCAGGCGGCCGGCGAGACCGAGCCGCACCGGCCCCGTCTCGCAGTCCACCACCACGGACGCCGTGCCGTCCGAGGCGAACAGCCCCGCCGCCCGGCCCGCCCGGCCCACCGGGTCCGTGCCTCCGGTGGCCCGCCCGTCCGTGACGACGACGAGCAGCGGCCGGCGCGCCGGGTCCCGCAGCCGCTCCACCCGCAGCACCTCGTGAGCGCGCAGCAGACCGGCCGCGAGCGGAGTGCGGCCGCCGGTCGGCAGGGCGTCCAGCCGGGCCGCGGCGGCGTCCACGGAGGAGGTCGGCGGCAGCGCCACGTCCGCCGCCGCACCACGGAACGTCACCAGTCCCACCTTGTCCCGCCGTTGGTAGGCGTCGAGCAGCAGCGAGAGCACCGCGCCCTTCACGGCGCCCATCCTGCGCCGCGCCGCCATCGACCCCGAGGCGTCGACCACGAACAGCACGAGATTGCCCTCGCGGCCCTCGCGGACCGCCTGCCGAAGATCCGCCCGGCGCACCACGAGACCGGCGCCCGAGCGGCCCCTGGCCCGCTGGTGCGGTGCCGCGGCGCGCACGGTGGCGGCCAGGTGCAGCTTCGTCAGCGCGCCGCGCGGCTGCCGCGCACCGGTGGTGCGGCCCTGCTCGGTGATCGCCCGCGACCGCCGGCCCGCCGCGCCCTCGCCCAGACCCGGGACGGTCAGCAGCCTGGTGCGGAACGGCTTTGCGGCCTGGACCGGGGGTTGTTCCACACCGCCGGAGGCCGGCGGCGGGGACTGCGCGGGGACGCCGGGGGCGTCGGAGTCGGGCGGCTGCGCGGCCGGCTCCGACGGGGCCTGGCCGGCCGGCGCAGGCGGCGGGCCGCCGTCCGCGGGGCCGCCGTCCGCGGGGGGCGCGCCCCCGCCGCCGGGCCCGCCCGGATCCGGGTCGTCGTCCGTGCCCCCGTCACCGGGCTGCCCGGCGTCGTCGGCGGGGCCCTGCGGCTCCTGTTCCTGCTCCGCCCGGGGTTCGTCCTGCTGCCCGTACCGCTCCAGCGTCTCGTCGAGCTTGTCCTCGTCGAGTCCGGGAGCGTCGAAGGGGTTGCGGCGACGGCGGTGCGGCAGCGCCAGCAGCGCCGCCGTGCGCACGTCCTCCTGGAGCACCTCGGTACGGCCCGCCCAGGCGGCCAGGGCCGTTGCCGTACGGGCCATCACGATGTCCGCGCGCATCCCGTCGACCTCGAAGGCCGCGCAGGTCGCCGTGATCTGCCGCAGCACGGCGTCACCGAGCACGACCTGCGGCAGCAGCGCGCGCGCCACCGCTATCCGCTCGCGAAGCTGCTTCTCCTCGTCCGCCCAGCGCGCCGCGAAGGCCGCCGGCTGCGCGTCGTAGGCGAGCCGGCGCCGCACCACCTCGGCGCGCTCGTCAGGCTCCCTGGAGGCGCTGACCTCCACGGTGAGGCCGAACCGGTCCAGTAGCTGCGGGCGCAACTCGCCCTCTTCCGGGTTCATGGTGCCGACCAGCAGGAACCGCGCCGCGTGCCGCACGGAGACGCCCTCGCGCTCCACGTACGAGGAGCCCATCGCGGCGGCGTCGAGCAGCAGGTCGATGACGTGGTCGTGCAGCAGGTTGACCTCGTCCACGTAGAGGATGCCGCGGTGCGCGTCCGCGAGCAGGCCCGGCTCGAAGGCCTTCACGCCCTCCGCCAGCGCCCGCTCGATGTCCAGCGAGCCGACGACCCGGTCCTCCGAGGCGCCGACCGGCAGCTCCACCATCCTGGTGGGCCGCGCCGCGCCCGGGGCGGACGCGTGCGGGCCGTCCGGGCAGCGCGGGTCGGGCGCGTCGGGGTCGCAACTGAACCGGCAGCCGGTGACGACCCGTACCTGGGGCAGCACCGCCGCCAGCGCCCGGACCGCGGTGCTCTTCGCGGTGCCCTTCTCGCCGCGGACGAGGACCCCGCCCACGTCCGGAGACAGGGCGTTCAGGAGCAGGGCGAGCCGGAGCCCGTCCTGTCCGACGAGGGCGGTGAAGGGATAGGGGGGGCTCACCGGGGCTCGCTCCTTCGTGTGGCAGTCGCGGAAGTGCTGTTGTTCGGTTTCACGGGCAGGGCTCGTCCTTGTCTCCCGGTGGTTGCGCCGGGCCCGGTGCTCCCGCCGTCCCCGGCTGCTGCCGGGGGCGGTCCCGCGGGGCGCCCCGCGCTCGGCGGTGGGCTCGTCAGGACCCGCGCACGCGCAGGTGTCCTCACGGGGCTCCCGGCGGGACGAACGGCAGCCGCGTCGGCGGGCCCGACTCGATGAGCCGCCACAGGGCGTCGGTGTCGGCGTGCTCCTCGATCAGGTCGCCGAGCCGGTCGAGCTGCTCCTCGCGCAGCGCCGCGAACGAGGTGTCGGGAGCCGGTACGAAACGCCGTCCCGCGGTGTCCGCGACGGCCCGCAGGAACGCCCGCCGGAATCCGTCCGACTCCAGGGAGCCGTGCCAGTGCGTCCCCCACACGGAGCCGACCCGGCAGCCGTCGAGGAACGGCTCACCACCCTGCACGTCGGCGACCCCGTGGTGGATCTCGTAGCCGTCCACCTGCTCGCCGAGGGCCTGCCCCCGCGGGCGTGCGAGGGTCTTCTCCCGGACGAAGCGCACCCGTACGGGCAGCAGGCCGAGGCCGTCGGCGGAGCCCTCGCGGGACTCGACGCGGTCGGTGTCGTCGATGTGCTCGCCCAGCAACTGGAAACCGCCGCATATCCCGAGCACGGGACGGCCCTCGGCGGCCCGCCGCACCAGCGCCTTCGCGAGCCCGCGGCGTTCGAGCCAGCGCAGTGCGCCGACGGTCCCGCGGGTGCCCGGCACGATCACCAGGTCCGCGTCGGCCATCTCCTCCGCCCGGTCCACGAACCGGACGACGACGCCGGGTTCCGCCGCCAGCGCGTCCACATCGGTGAAGTTGGACATCAGCGGCACCGCGCAGACCGCGATCCGCAGCACGTCCGCGCCGACCGGCCCGGCCGACGAACTCTCCCGCACGGTGCCGCGCAGCGAGATGCGCAGCCCGTCCTCCTCGTCGATGCCGAGGCCGTGCTGGAACGGCAGCACCCCGTAGGTGGCCCGCCCGGTGAGGCCACGCAGCGTGGCCAGGCCCGGGTCGAGCAGGGTCACGTCGCCGCGGAACTTGTTGACCAGGAAACCGGCCAGCAGCGACTGGTCCGCCTTGTCCAGGAGGGCGAGGGTGCCGAAGAAGGACGCGAAGACGCCGCCGCGGTCGATGTCGCCGACGACCAGGACGGGCAGCCCCGCGGCACGGGCCAGGCCCATGTTCACGATGTCCGTGCGCCGCAGGTTGATCTCGGCGGGCGACCCCGCCCCCTCGCAGATCACCACGTCGTGCGCGGCGCGCAGCTCCTCCAGGCAGTTCAGCACGGTGCCGAGCAACTGCTCCTGGCGCCCGCCGTGGTACCCGCGCGCACTCAGCTCGCCGACCGGGTGGCCCATCAGCACCACCTGGCTGAGCTGGTCGCCGCCCGGCTTCAGCAGCACGGGGTTCATCAGCACGCTCGGCTCCACCCGCGCGGCCTGGGCCTGCATCGCCTGCGCACGGCCGATCTCGGCGCCCTCGTTCGTGACGAAGGAGTTCAGCGACATGTTCTGCGCCTTGAACGGCGCCACACTGACGCCCTTGCGCACCAGCCACCGGCAGATCCCGGCGGTGACAACGCTCTTGCCGGCATCGGAGGTGGTGCCGGCCACCAGCAGTCCGTGGCTCATGCGGCACCCTCCCGCACCGTCCACGGCCGGACGCCCGAGCCGCCCGCGGCCGGCCGCTGCGCCCGGCACGCCCGCGTCAGGGCGAGCCGCCCCACGACCAGCACCGCCAGCGCTCCCCAGCTCACCCGCCGGGACAGCCGCACCGCACGCTCGACATCGGCCACGGCCACCTCCCGGCCACGCTCGCCCAGCACGGGCCGCAGCTCCGTGCGTCCGCCGTAGGACAGCGCACCGCCGAGCCGCACTCCCAGGGCCCCGGCGAACGAGGCCTCCACCACTCCCGCGTTGGGGCTCGGGTGCCGCCCCGCGTCGGCCCGCCACGCCCGCACCGCCGCTGCCGGGCGGCCGCCCAGCGCCGCGGCGAGCGCCGCCGTCAGCCGGGCGCCCGGCCAGCCCGCGACATCGTCGAGCCGGGCCGCGGACCAGCCGAAGCGCCGGTAGCGCGGCGACTTGTGGCCGACCATGGCGTCGAGCGTGTTGACGGCCCTGAAGCCCACCAGACCCGGCACACCCGCCACGGCGCCCCACAGCAGGGCGCCCACCACGGCGTCGGAGGTGTTCTCGGCGACGGACTCCACCACGGCGCGCGCCATCTGCGGGGCGTTGAGCGCCTCGGGGTCGCGCCCGCACAGGTGCGGCAGCCGCTCGCGTGCCCGCTCGACGTCACCGGCCGCCAGCGCGGCGCCGATCACGCGAGCCTCGCGGCCCAGTGACGTGCCGCCCACCACCGCCCAGGTGGCGGCGGCGGTCAGGGCGGCGTAGGCGGTGGGGGAGCGGCGCACCGCGTGGACGGCGAGTTGGGCCAGGCCCACCGCGCCGCCCACGCACAGGGCGGTGTGCAGGGCGCCCCGGCCGCGGTGGTCGCGCCACAGCAACCGCTCCGCGGCGCCCGCGGCGCGGCCGAAGGCCGCGACGGGGTGCCCGCGGCGCGGGTCGGAGAAGAGCAGGTCGCCCAGAAGGCCTGCGGTGGCGCCGACGGCGCCCGGCAGTGCGGGGGATATGACCCCGCGTCGGAAAACGGCCATGTGCCGTCCCGGCATCGGTCTGTGTCCTCACTCAGGGTCCGCGCCCTGGCTCGACGGAACGACGGCGAGAGTCTCCTGGCTCCCGGATCCGCGCTCCCTCGGCCTTCCAGCCCCTCCCCCCGTGCCCCCCCGTGCCCGGGAGGCCCCAGTGGGCCGTGACGTCCGATACGGGGGAGCGCTCCCCGGTGACAGTGGCGGGACCGCGCCGGATTCGCACCGGCTTCCTCTCCTGCCGCCGTACTTGGCCCCGGCAGTCCACCATGCCCCGCAGGCCCCGTCAACCAGCCGTTGACCAGGGGCTGGAGAGTGTGCGCAGCCGCACACGCGCGAAGGGCACGGGGCGGCGGCCGCCCCGTGCCCGCGAGGAGCGCCGGTCCGGTCAGGAGACGATGAGCCAGATCCCGTAGGCCACGGCCGCCGTGCAGAGCGCGAAACACGCGTACGCGCCCGTGACGGCGAGGGCCGCGGTACCGCCTTGGGCGGTGGCCGACTCGCCCTTGGAGAGTCCGGCGATACCGAGGGCGAACAGGCCCACGAGGGCCACGGTGACCATGAGGCTGACCCCGAAGACGGAGCCGAGTGCTGCCCAGTCGATATGCATGGCGTGCCTGGTTTCCTGTCTGCCGGTGCGGTTCTGTCGGTATGCCGGTATGTCGGTGTGCCGTCGTGCTCGTCGGCGTCGTTCGGGTGGCTAGACCGCGGCGGGTTTGGAGGGCTCGGCCTGTGGGGCCGGCACGGTGGCGAGTGACGGGACGTCGGCGGGGGTGAACGGGGCACCGGCGGTGGGCTCGGGCGCAGGACCGGACAGCGCGGCCGGCAGCGGGCCGCCCGGCGGCGGCGCGGTGACGGCGGCGGCCGTGCGGGGTGCCGTGGCCGCCGCGTCGCCCCCGGTCTGCGGGGCGTTGACGTTGGTGCGGTCCACCGGCTCGCGGCGTGACAGCGCGTAGATGACGACCGCGCCGGTGACCAGCAGGGCACCGGTGACGGTGATGCCCCAGGCACCCTGCCGGGTGAGGAACTCGGCGCCCGCGCCGACCAGGCCCGCGGCGGGCAGGGTCAGGCACCAGGCGGCCAGCATCCGGGTCGCCGTCGACCAGTGCACCACACCGCCCTTGCGGCCCAGGCCGGAGCCGAGCACGGCACCCGAGCAGACCTGGGTCGTGGAGAGCGAGAAGCCGAGGTGCGAGGAGGCGAGGATGGCGGTCGCCGCGCTGGTCTGCGCGGCGAAGCCCTGCTGGGGAGCCAGTTCCGTCAGGCCCCGGCCCAGCGTGCGGATGATCCGCCAGCCGCCGAGGTAGGTGCCGCACGCGATGGCCAGGCCGGCGGCGACGATCACCCAGGTGGGCGGTGCCGAGCCGGGCGCGAGGACACCCTGGGTGACCAGCGCGAGCGTGACGATGCCCATGGTCTTCTGGGCGTCGTTGGTGCCGTGCGCCAGCGCCACGAGCGCCGCCGAGGCGATCTGCCCGGCACGGTAGCCCTTGGAGGTCGCGCCGGCCGCCGCCCGGGAGCCGGCATCGGAGCCGGCCCCGGTCGCCCGCCGGCCGACGGCGTAGGTGACGCGGGTGGCGAGCATCGCGCCGAGGCCCGCCACCACCGGCGCGGCGGCGGCCGGGAGCAGGACCTTGGTGACGACCGTGGAGCCGTTGACGGCGGACCAGCCCGCGGACATCACGGCGGCGCCGATCAACCCGCCGAACAGGGCGTGGGAGGAACTCGACGGCAGGCTGAAGAGCCAGGTCAGCAGGTTCCACAGGATCGCGCCGACCAGCGCGGCGAAGATCACCTCTGTCCTGATGCCCTCCTCGTGCACGATGCCGCCGGAGATCGTCTTGGCGACCTCGACGGACAGGAAGGCCCCCACCAGGTCGAGCCCGGCGGCCATGGCCACGGCCGTCATGGGCTTGAGCGCACCGGTGGAGATGGTGGTGGCCATGGAGTTGGCGGTGTCGTGGAAACCGTTGGTGAAGTCGAACGCGAGAGCGGTAACGATCACGATCCCGAGGAGAAGCGTGAAGTGGTCCATTTACCCAGGCTTCTGTTGTGGGTCACGGGCGCGTCGACCGTAGGCAACCTGGGTGAACGGAAGATGAACTGTGCAGGTCCGGGGAGTGACCTCACGGTGCTTCCGTCCTGAGGGCTGCCCCGTGATCCCCGGTGGATCGGCGAGCGGCGTCGGATGCGGTCGATCGCAGGGCGGAGGGTCGTCCTCGTACCGGGTCGTACATGGGCGGTCCCGGCAACGCGGCGAGGGGCCGTGGCCGGCGTCGGGAACCCGCTGGGGACTACGGGACAGCCATCAGCCGCGGGCCAGGCGCCTCAACTGGGTCATCGAGCCGTTGAAGAGGTCCTGGTCACCCGGCAGGCTCCCGCCGTCCGCGTACTGCCAGAAGGTCCAGTACGCCCACCCCGCGGGCAGCGCCCCGGCCGACGCCGCGTACCGGGCCACCCAGAGCGGATGCTGCGCCGCGAAGGCCCTGCTGCCGCCGGTGCAGGTGTTCCACCACCGGGTGCTGGTGTAGATGACGGGACGGCGGCCCGTCCTGCGGTTCACCTCGTCGCTGAAGGACCTGATCCAGGACACCATGCCGGATCTGCTCAGGCCGTAGCAGGTGCGCGTGCTGTAGGGATCGCGCTCGATGTCGAGTGCGGGCGGCAGCGTCCAGCCGTCCGCCCGCCACCGCCCGCCGTGCCGGACGAAGTAGGCGGCCTGGGATTTTCCCGAACTCCGGTCGGGCAGCGCGAAATGATAGGCGCCGTGCAGCATTCCGGCACTGCGCGCGCCGTTGAACTGCCGGGTGAAATAGGAATTCGTGTAGGAGGTGGCCTCGGTCGCCTTGACATAGGTGAACCGTGCGCCGTTGGCCCTGGCGGTGGGCCAGCCGACGGAACCCTGGTGGGAGGAGACGTCGTGTCCCCTGGGCCGGGCGGCGGCCGATGCCTCGGCCGGCGCGAGCGACAGGCTACCTGCGGCGAGGACGGCGGCGGACGCCGTCAGAAACCGGGTGCGGCGCGGCAGTGGACGGTGGTCACAAGCCATAGGTCCCCCGATGGCGGTGTGTTCGTCGGATGATGGGAAGACTATCGCCGGCTTCCGCTCGTACTGCTCGGACGCGGCCGGGCATCCGGGGTGAATTCGACCGTCGCCGCGGCGCCCTGGTCCGCCTCTCCTCCTCACCCACCGACCGTTCCCCGTTTCCCGTTCCGCCGTTTCCCATTCCCCGTTCCCGGGTTCCCGGGTTCCCGTATATCGGTGCGCAGCCCCGGGGCAGTGTTTCCTTGCCGGGCCTCTCGGGCATCTCGGCCCATTCGGCTCTTTCGGCCCATTCGGTTCCTCCGGGTCCGCTTCCTGTGTGAGTTCTGCACTCGTTGCGCTCCTCACGGATTCGGGTTCCGCGGGTTCCGCGGGCCCGGCACCGACCGGCGACCGGGAAACCGTGCGCAGAGCATTGCGGAACGTATGTATCGCGGGTGGCCCGCGGTGGCAGGATCAACGACATGACAGAGATGGCTGATCAGCGGCCGGGAACGCAGGATCCGGCAGACGGCACCGGTGGCGGAGCGGACCCGGCGGCCGGGGCGGCGGCGGGCGAGGCGCTGGCCCGTGCGTGGGACGAGCTCGTCGCGGCGGCCCGCAGGACCGTCGCCGACGGGCTGGTCGTCGGCACCTCGGGCAATGTCTCGGTGCGCGTCGGGGACACCGTCCTCGTCACCCCGAGCGGTGTCGCCTACGACCGGCTGACCCCGCAGGACGCCGTGGGCGTCGACCTGGAAGGCCGGCAGGTGCTCGGCACCCTCACGCCCACCAGCGAGCTGCCGATGCACCTCGCCGTCTACCGCACCACCTCCGCGGCGGCCGTGGTGCACACGCACGCGGTGCACGCCACCGCCGTCTCCACCCTCGTCCCCGAACTGCCGCTCGTCCACTACATGTCCGCGGCGCTCGGCGGTCCCGTCCGGGTCGCTCCGTACGCGCTCTACGGCTCCGACGAGCTGGCCGGGAACATGCTCAGGGCACTGGAGGACCGTTCGGGGTGCCTGCTGCAGAACCACGGCACCGTCACCTACGGCAGCACCCTGGAGCAGGCATACGACCGCACCGCCCAGCTCGAATGGATGTGCCGTGTCTGGCTCACCGCGAGCGCCCTGCCGGACCGGGCGCCGAGCCTGCTGACCACGGAGCAACTGGGCGCCGTCCAGGAGAAGCTGCGCGGCTACGGCCAGCGGAAGGGCTGATGCCGCACGAGGGATGAGGTCGCGGTGAGGACTGGTGCCGCGGGTCCGGCGACGCGCACGCGGGGTCCGGCGGGGCCGGGTGCGCCCGGGGACGCGAGCACCGTCGCGCGGCACCCTGACCCGTGCCCGGGCCGGACGGCGGCCGCACGGCCCGCGTGCCACGGGCCGGGAGCGCGGGCCGTGTGCCCGGTGCGCGGATCCGCCGCGGCATTCGGCTGGCCCCCGCGGGTCCGGGCGCGGACACTGGAGCGGTGCGCACCGCAAGAACATCGACCTCGGCACCGGTGAGGACGTCCCGGGCCGCCACCACGCACGCCCTCGCAGGGGCGCTGTCCTCGGCGCGGGCCGTGCGCCCGCGTGCGGCGGGTGCCGCGCCCGCCGCCCGGGCCGCTGCCGCCGCCGTCACCGCCGTGCTGGGCGCGGGCGCGGCCGCGGTCGCCGCGGGGCGCCTGGCGGGCGACGCCGCCCTGCGGATCCGCCCCGACCGCCCGCTGCCCACCGAGCCCCGGTTGACCGTGCACTCCGTCACCGCCGACCGGATCACCCTCACCCGCGACCTCGCCTCCGCCCGCCCCGGTGTCCACGGACTCGTCGACGCCTCGGCGGCGGGCGCCCACGCGGTCGTCGGCCCCGTCGACGAGAACGCCCCGCACACCCCCGACACGGTGGTGCGCCGCCTCGAACGCATCACCCGGGGCTCCCTGGAACCCGGTGCGAAGGTCTGGCTCACCCCGCAGGTGCACACCGGCGATCCGCGCTCGGCGCTCGGCCTGGAGTACGAGGACACCCACATCCCCGGCGAACTCGGTCCGCTGCCCGCCTGGTTCGTGCCCGCGGCCCGCGACACCTGGGTGATCGCCGTGCACGGCCTCGGCACCACCCGCGAACACCCCCTGGCCCTGCTCGACCTCCTGCACCGCCGCAAGTTCCCCGTGCTCATCCCCGCCTACCGCGGCGACCCCGGCGCGCCCCGCTCACCGGACGGGCTGAACCACCTCGGCGAGACCGAGTGGCGGGACGTGGACGCGACACTCGGCCACGCGGTGCGGCACGGCGCCGAGCGGGTCATCCTGTACGGCTGGTCCACCGGCGCCACCATGGCCCTGCACACCGCCGCCCGCTCCCCGCTGCGGGACCGCATCGTCGGCCTCGTCCTCGACTCGCCGGTACTCGACTGGGCGGCCACCGTGCGCGCCCTCGCCGCGGCCCGCGGTACTCCGCGACTCCTGCTGCCGCTGGCCGTGCGCGCCGCCCAGGGCCGCGGGGCGCACGCGTCCGACCGGGCAGCGCCGGTCATCGCCCCCGACGCGGTCAGGGTGCCGTCCCTCCTGCTGCACGGTCCGGACGACACCATCGCGCCCTGGGCACCCTCACTGCGGCTGGCCGACCGCCTGCCCTCGCTGGTCAGCCTGCACACCGTGCGCGACGCACCGCACGGCGCGCTGTGGAACGCCGACCCGGCGGCCTACGAGGAGGCGCTGCGGCGCTTCCTCGTCCCGCTGACCTAAGGGGTTTCGTTCGGACCGCGCTGGGCTCGCGGGCCCTGGCACGCGCGCCTGGGGCGTTGTCGTCGGTCCCCGACGCCCCGCGGCGACTCCCTCCTCCCCCTCGCAGCCGCACGCACCGCACCCCGCCCCCCGATCCGGCCCGGTCCTGAACGAGGGACCCTGGCGCTGCTGCGTGGAGACCAGCGGAGACCGGCGGGGCAGCGCGGAGGTCCGAAGAGGGTGGCCGAAGGCCCTCACGGACGCGTGGCCGGGCCCGCGGACCGTCTCGCGCACCCGCGTGCCCGGTGCCGGGGCGGGCCGGGCTGAAAACCCGGTGCACCGCGCGGGCCGGACCGTCAGACTCGCGCCATGCGCGCCGAGACCACGCGAGGCGAACCCGCTCGGATCACACGGATCAACCCCGCCCAGCTCCATCCGACTCCGGGGTATCACCACATCACCGTGGTGGAGGCGGGCCGGACGGCGTACCTGGCGGGGCAGTGCCCGCTGGACCGCACGGGGGCGCTGGTGGGGCCGGGCGATCTCGACGCCCAGATCGACCAGGTGGCGGCCAACGCCGTCACCGCCCTTAACGCGGTGGGCGCCCGGCCGGAGCATGTCGTGCGCTCGGTGATCTACGTGGTCAGCGGCGATGCGGCGGTGCTGGGCGCCGCCTGGCGGCGCCTGACCGGTTCGGCCGTGGGGCCGGCGTTCGGCACGGCGAGCACGCTGCTGGGAGTCGCCCGGCTCGGCTTCCTCGGGCAGCTCATCGAGGTCGATCTCACCGCGGCACTGCCCGACTGACGCGGACGTGCGGGCCGGGTCCGGGGGCGGTCCGGTTCCCAGCGTGGCGCCCCCCGGGTCGGGTTCCTCGGGGCGCCTCCGGTTCCGGTTCCTCGGGCCGGGTTCCTCGGCGTGGCGACCCCGCGGGCAGGGCTCCTCGGAGTGGCGACCCCGCGGGCAGGGCTCCTCGGCGGGGTGCCCGTGGGCCGGACCGGCGCGCACCGGGCCCGGCCCGCTACCCCGCCGACCGGCACCCCGGCAAGCCCGGTGCGAGTGACGGGTTTCGGCCTGCCGTTGACGCGGAAACCGGCGTCCCGTCGGCACCGTCCGGTCCCGCCCGGTGCCTCCCGCCCCACGGCCACCGCCCGGACGGCTCCCTCGCAGTCCCTTCCGCTTAGCCGTGGTGTTGGTCGCCTGTGACCCCCTTCACCAGCGGGTTGTCCTTCGGTCTTGGTCATTCCGTTTGGGAATTCGGACCGTCAACAGGAAGACTGCTCCCGTGACGTCCCGTACCCCGCGCGACTCCAGACTCCGACTCGTCCGCTCACGACCGCTGGCCACCGCTTCCCGGGCAGTGACCGACGGGCGCTCCAGGCGCCCCGCGCCCCCGCCCCCGGAAGGCACCCCGGCGCCCGCGGAACTGGCCCGCATGGCGCGGCGCGGTCTCGCGGGCGCCGTGCGTATCGCGCACTGGGCCGACGGGGCACTCGGCCCGGGCCGGGGTGATGCCACTCCGGACGGGTCCGGCGTACTCTCCGCCGCCACCGCGGAACGGGCCGCCGCCGACCTGGGACTGACGCCCCAGCAGGCCCGCGCCGACTGGGACACCGCACGCCTCGCCGGCCTCGTCGAGGTGCACGCGGACACCGCCCGCCCCGGCTGGCGGCTGCGCGCCTGGGACCGGGACGACAGCGCCGTCCTGCGCGGCTGGGTCGCCCTCTTCGACGCCTGGTCGCTGACCGGCACCGCGCCCGACGGCCTGGCGCCCGCCACGGTGGCCGAGGTCATCGAGGCGATGCCGCAGTTGCTCTCGCTGCTCCAGCTCTCCGCCGGCCCCGTTCCCGTGTCGCAACTGCTCGACCTGCTCCAGAAGCGCGTCACCGAACTGCGCACCGAGCGCTGCGAGATCCCCTACGGCCCCCAGCCCCAGCCGGTCGGCGACCCGGACGCGCCGCTCGAACCGCTGCTCGGGTGGGCACTGGACGCGCTCGCCGGCGTCGGCGCCCTCACCCGCGCCGACGAACAGGTCACGCTCACCCCGCTGGGTAGCTGGGCGGTCTGGGTCAAGCTGGAGCAGATCTGCGTGGCGGCCCAGAGTCCGGCGGGCAACATCGAGCAGTCCGCCGAGGACATGCTGCGCGGCTGCGCCCAACTGCGGCCCAATGCCGCCCGCGCCGAGTACCGTGCCTGGCTCGCCGCCCGCCCCGTCGGCAGCGCCGTCACCGAGCTGCTGACCGCGGCCCGCGGTGAGGACGCACTGCTGCGCGGCCTCGCCTTCGAGGCGCTGCGCGTCGTCGGCGCGCCCGCCGAACCGGACGTCAGAGCGGTCCTGGACGAGACCTCGCTGCGGCCCTACGCGCTGCTGTGGCTCGCCGAGCACGACGGCGTGGACCCGGAGGAGGCCCACACCGCGCTCACGCGCGAGGAGGCCACCTGGCTCTGGGTGGACACCGCCGCGGCCGTCTCCGACCACGGCGAGGCCGGCCTGCTCGTCCGGCACCTGGAGTCCGCTGTCCAGGGCACCGTGCCGGCGCTGCTCGAAGACGTACGGGCCATCGGCCACCCGCGCACCGTGCAGGTGCTGGTCGCCCTGGCCGCCGCCCACCCGGACCCGGCGCTCGCCAAGGTGGTGCGCCGCGCGGCCTTCCAGGTGCACCGCGGGGGCGCGTAGCACGGTGGCCCCGACCGCTCCCGTGCGGCGCGCGCCGCACGGGAGCGGGCCCGGAGCGCAGCACCGGCCGGGCCTCGGCCCCGGTGGCCCGCCGCCCGCGCCCTCAGGAGAGCGCCGGGCTGTACGTGCCGAAGCTCCACACGTTGCCCTCCAGATCCCTGGCCCGGTACTCGCGCGAGCCGTACTCCCGCTCCGTCGGGGGCATCAGGATCTCCACCCCGTGCTCCTCGGCCCGCCGGTGGTGGGCGTCGACGTCCTCCACGGCCACGTACACGCCCGCGGGGCCCGCGGCCTGCATCGTCTGGTCGTAGGTGCCGCCGCGGCCCCTGGTGCCGAGCATCACGGCGCCGTTGCCCTGGGCCAGCTCGGCGTGCATCACCGTGCCGCCGCCGTCCTCGTAGACGTTCACCTCGGTGAACCCCAGGCCCTCCGTGAGCTCCTGGATGGCCGCCCGCGCGTCCGTGTACAGCAGCGTCGGGCAGACGCTCGCCCGTACGCCCTTGCCCGTCCTGGTGTCCGTCATGTCCCTGCCTCCTTCGGCGGCCGCGTGGCACCCGCCGACCACGCGGGGCGGTGCCCGCGGGCCCGGCTGCGCGGCCTGTCGACGCCTGGCGCTTCATCTGCCCCTTCATCTGCCCCTTCATCGTGGTGCGCGCCGTGCCCGGCGGCGTCCTCAGTGCGCCGAACGGGTGAACGCGACGGCGGTGACCAGGGGCGGAGCTTCTCGGGACGGGTCGGCGGGCACCGGCGGGGGCGAGGTGGGCCCCGGGCACGGACGGCCGGTGGGCCAGGGAGGAGAACCGGTTGCGCGGTGCCGTTAGAATTCAGGGCATGGCCATTCTCCTTGCGCATTAGACGGCGTGACGCACGCCCGTCGCCGCCGCCCTTCGCGCCCTCGCGCTCGGGTGGCGAGCCGCGCGCGGCACCGCCCGACACGTCACGTCCGCCGTCCCCTCACCGCCCCCGCCCTGGAGTCTGTCCGTGATCACCGCCTCCGGTATCGAGCTGCGCGCCGGTGCCCGCATCCTCATCGAGTCCGCCACGTTCCGCGTCGCCAAGGGCGACCGCATCGGCCTCGTCGGCCGTAACGGCGCCGGCAAGACCACCCTCACCAAGGTGCTCGCCGGCGAGGGCATCCCCGCCTCCGGCACCGTCAGCCGCAGCGGCCAGGTCGGCTACCTCCCCCAGGACCCGCGCACCGGCGACCTGGACGTGCTGGCCCGTGACCGGGTGCTGTCCGCCCGCGGCCTCGACCTCCTGATCCGCAAGATGCGGGAGAACGAGCAGCGCATCGCCAGCGGCAAGGGCGCCACCCGGGAGAAGGCGCTCAGGCAGTACGAGCGCCAGGAGACGGAGTTCCTCACCAAGGGCGGGTACGCCGCAGAGGCCGAGGCCGCCACCATCGCCGCCGCGCTGAACCTGCCCGACCGGGTGCTGGGCCAGCCGCTCCACACCCTCTCCGGCGGCCAGCGCCGCCGCATCGAGCTGGCCAGGATCCTCTTCTCGGACGCCGACACCCTGCTGCTCGACGAGCCCACCAACCACCTCGACGCCGACTCGATCGTCTGGCTGCGCGACTACCTGAAGAGCTACCGCGGCGGCTTCATCGTGATCTCGCACGATGTCGACCTCGTGGAGACCGTGGTCAACAAGGTCTTCTACCTGGACGCCAACCGCTCCGTGATCGACATCTACAACATGAGCTGGAAGCTCTACCAGCAGCAGCGCGAGGCCGACGAGAAGCGCCGCAGGCGCGAGCGGCAGAACGCCGAGAAGAAGGCCGCCGCGCTGAACGCGCAGGCCGACAAGATGCGCGCCAAGGCCACCAAGACCGTCGCCGCGCAGAACATGGCCCGGCGCGCCGAGCGGCTGCTGGCCGGCCTCGACGACGTACGCCAGTCCGACAAGGTCGCCAAGCTGCGCTTCCCCGATCCCGCGCCCTGCGGCAAGACCCCCCTCACCGCCGAGGGGCTGTCCAAGTCCTACGGATCGCTGGAGATCTTCACCGACGTCGACCTCGCCATCGACAAGGGCTCCAGGGTCGTGATCCTGGGGCTGAACGGCGCGGGCAAGACCACCCTGCTCCGGCTGCTCGCAGGCGTCGAGAAGCCCGACACCGGCCGGATCGTCGAGGGCCACGGCCTCAAGCTCGGCTACTACGCCCAGGAGCACGAGACCCTCGACGCGGAGCGCACGGTACTGGAGAACATGCGCTCCGCCGCGCCCGACATGGACCTGGTCCAGGTGCGCAAGGTCCTCGGCTCCTTCCTGTTCTCCGGCGACGACGTCGACAAGCCGGCCGGCGTGCTCTCCGGCGGCGAGAAGACCCGGCTGGCCCTGGCCACCCTCGTGGTCTCCTCCGCCAACGTGCTGCTGCTCGACGAGCCCACCAACAACCTCGACCCGGCCAGCCGCGAGGAGATCCTCGGCGCGTTGCGCACCTACAGCGGCGCGGTCGTCCTCGTCACCCACGACGAGGGCGCGGTCCAGGCGCTCCAGCCCGAGCGGATCATCCTGCTGCCGGACGGCGTCGAGGACCTGTGGGGCGCGGGGTACGCGGACCTGGTCGCCCTGGCCTGAGCGGACGCCCTGCCGACGCCCCGGCCGGCGTCCGGCGCAATCCCGGCAGGTCGGGCCCTGCCCGGTGGCCCAGGTCACCGGGCAGGGCCCGACCTGCCGTTCCCGTCACCCTGGAGCGCTCGAACGGCTGATCCCCTGCGGATGGATCATTCGGCCGATCCGTGATCCACCATCTGTGTGAGATCGCCTGGTACCCCGGTGTGTCCGCCATGGATTTCGGCGCTGAACCCCTCCTGTGCCGGAACCGTTTCCTTTCGACCCCGTTGAGCTGCGGTTTTATCGCCGATTGCGGTGCGTCACGACAAGGCCAGGCATCGGAATTAATCATTCCATTTGTGTTGATCATTGTTTTGAGGCTGATCCTTGTCCTATGGACCTTGCCGAATGGGTGGCCAGGAAGCCCGGTAGGGGTGATCATGAGAGTCCAGAGCGCACTTCCCATGAGGAGGCACGGGTGGCCGAGACTCTGAAGAAGGGCAGCCGGGTGACCGGCGCCGCGCGCGACAAGCTCGCGGCAGACCTGAAGAAGAAGTACGACTCCGGTGCGAGCATTCGGGCGCTGGCCGAGGAAACCGGCCGCTCGTATGGCTTCGTCCACCGGATGCTGAGCGAGTCCGGGGTCACGCTGCGGGGACGCGGCGGGGCCACGCGGGGCAAGAAGGCCTCCGCCAGCTAACGGCGGGCGGCCCACCGCCTTCGGTGGTGCCACCCGGCCGGTTCCTCCCCGGTGCCTTGCGGACCTGGGGTTTCCCATGATCGGCCGGGTGGTTACTGTTCAGTCACTTATGGGTGTCGTCCTCGGTCGAGGGCTGCACCCTGCCTGACTGCGGCCCATCGGAGGAGCCCATGGTTTCGCTCGACCCGGTAATCGACAAGGACGGTGTGCGACTCACCGTCGACGAGGCGATCGCCACGGTGACGCTCACCCGTCCGGCCAAGCGCAACGCCCAGAGCATGGCCCTGTGGCGGGCGCTCGCGGAGGCGGGCAGTGCCCTGCCCGGCAGCGTCCGCGTGGTGGTGCTGCGCGCCGAGGGCGTGTCCTTCTCCGCAGGGCTCGACAGGCAGGCGTTCACGCCCGAGGGCCTCGACGGCGAGCCGTCGTTCACCGATCTGGCGCGCCGTCCGGACGCGGAGCTGGACGCCGCCATAGCCACGTTCCAGGAGGCGTTCACCTGGTGGCGGCGCCCCGATGTGCTGTCCATCGCGGCCGTCCAGGGGCATGCCATCGGTGCGGGCTTCCAGCTCGCGCTGGCCGCCGATCTGCGGGTGGCGGCCGACGACGTCCAGTTCGCCATGCGTGAGACCGCTCTGGGCCTTGTGCCGGACCTCGCGGGCACCCATCCGCTCGTCGGCATCGTCGGCTACGCCAGGGCCCTGGAGATCTGCGTGACCGGCCGCTACGTACACGCCGACGAGGCAGCCCGTACCGGTCTGGTGAACCTGGTCGTACCCCGCGCCGAGCTGGACGCCGCCACCGACGACCTCGCCGCGGCGCTGCTCGCCGCGCCGCGCGACGCGGTCGTCGAGACCAAGGCGCTGCTCCAGGGCGCGGCCGGCCGCTCCTACGACGAGCAGCGTGCGGCGGAACGCTCCGCCCAGGCCCGCCGGCTGCGGGACCTGGCGGGCATCGGCGACTAGGAACCCGTTCGACGGTGCCGCGCCCGATCGGAGGGTCCCCGAGCCGCTCCCGGTCCCGGCCCCGAGCCGCTCCCGGCCCCGGCACTGACCTGCCCCGGCACTGACCCGGCCCCGGCACTGACCCGGCCCCGGCTCCGGAGCCTCCCGCCGCCGTCCCGCGCGGTCGCCGTCCGGCACGGCTACCGGTCGCCGGTCGCCGCGCGCCGGGTTCGCCGGCGGACGGAAGGCGGTCCCAGGAAGGTGTCCGCAGGCTCCTCGGGCCCGACGCGGGTGGCCGAGGTGGGGACAGCGGTGCGCCGGGGTGGACGGGCCGTCCGACTCCGTTGCTCCGGTTTGCCCCATCCCCGGCGCGAGCTGCGGTCATTGCGCTTACTGTGGTCAAAGAAGTGGAATTCCCATAAAGGAGTACACCTCCGTCCGAAAGGGATGAATCGCGATGGCCGACACCACAGGATGGAGCGGGTCGGGGACCGCGGAGAAGGCCTCTCCGGACAGGCAGACCGAGCAGACCAGGAGGGGCGGCCAGCGTCGCATCGGCGAACCGGCCGAGCGCGGCCGCACCACCATCGCCGACGGCGTCGTCGAGAAGATCGCCGGGCTCGCCGCCCGGGACGTCATCGGTGTGCACGCCATGGGCAGCGGTATCGCCCGCACCTTCGGCGCGATGCGCGAGCGCGTCCCGGGTGGCGCCAGGTCCGTCTCGCGGGGCGTCAAGGCCGAGGTGGGCGAGTTGCAGACCGCGCTCGACCTGGAGATCGTCGTCGACTACGGCGTGGCGATCTCCGACGTCGCACGGGATGTGCGGGAGAACGTGGTCGGAGCGGTGGAGCGCATGACCAGCCTGGAGGTCGTGGAGGTCAACATCGCGGTCAGCGATGTGAAGCTTCCCGAGGAAGAGGAGGAGGAGAGCGAGACCCGTCTGCAGTAGCGTCGTCCGTCGATCATCGGCGTCGTCCGGCGACGACGCCTCGCACACGGGCCGACCGCCACTCACCAAGGAGCGCACGATGAGCACGCCAATGATCGGCATGGTGGCCGGTATGGTTCTGGGATTCGCCGGGTACTTCGGCGGGTTCTGGGCATTTCTGCTGGTGGCGGCGTTGGGTGCCATCGGCTTCGTAGCCGGTCGGTTCGCGGACGGTGATCTCGAACCGGGCGACTTCTTCCGCTCGCGCGGCAGCCGGCGGCGGTGACGCCGGGTGCCCGGTCAGACCGTCGGTGCGGCGGAGCGCGGTGCCACCCGGATCACCGACCGGGTGGTCGCCAAGATCGCCTCACAGGCGGCCCACGAGGCGCTGGGGACCGTGCCGCGCGACGGCAGCGCCCCGCACGCAACGGTCGCCGTGCACCAGGGCACGGCACGGGTGCGCATCAGCGTCGATCTGGAGTACCCGTGCGACATCGGGGGCCGCTGCGCCGAGGTGCGTCGGCAGGTGACCCAGCGGGTAAAGGCGTTGGCAGGCATGGCGGTGCGCGAGGTCGTCGTCCAGGTGGAGCGGCTGCACTCGGCCCGGACGCGCGGCGAGGGACAGGGGAGGACGCGATGAGCGAGCCCGGCCACACCCCCGGCGGTGCCGGGCGCGCCGACTCCGCCGGGGGGACCGGGTCGCACGAGGCCGGCACCACACAGCGGCTGCCGGTCCTGGAGAAGGCGCGGGAGGGCGCCGGCGAACCCTCCTCCGCCACGGTCTACAACCCCGTCGACGGCGCCGGCAGGGCCGGCCGCTTCTGGTCGCCGCGCAGGGTGCCGGCCGGCATCGTGGCGCTGCTCGTCTTCGCGGCCAGCGGCCTGGTGCTCTACGACCTCGCCTCGGTGCGCGCCGGACGGTCCGCGATGCAGTGGCGCAAGAACCTCGCGGACGGCCTCGCCTCCCGCCACCTCGACGACACGGCGGTGCTGGCGGGCGCGGCCGCGGTGACCGCGCTCGGGCTGTGGCTGCTGCTGCTCGCCGTCACCCCCGGCCGGCGCAGGCTGCTGCCGATGGTGCGCACCCACGCGGACGTACGGGCCGGTCTGCACCGCGCCGCGGTCACCCTGGTGCTCAGGGACCGGGCCATGGAGGTGCCCGGGGTGCAGTCGGCGGGGGTGCGCACCCGGCGGCGCTCGGTACGCGTCCGCGCCGTCTCGCACTTCCGGGAGCTCGACGAGGTCCGCTCCGACCTGTACGCCGCGCTCGGCAACGGCATCAGGGACCTGGGCCTGGCCAGCCCCCCCGCCCTGACGGTGCACGTCAAGCGCGCGAGCAGGAAGCGGTGAGGACGGTGCTCAAGACGGTCAACCGGGTGCTGGTGGGCCTCACCGGCCTGGTGCTGCTGGCGCTCGGCGTGCCGGTGCTCGCGGTCGGCCTCGGCGCCAAGGCACCGGGCTGGTGGATCCACCAGGGTGAGGACGACGTCCTGCTGAGCCGGCACGAGCGGACGCGCTGGCACGACAGCGACTGGTGGTGGCCCACCGTCTTCGCGGTGCTTGCCCTGGCGCTGCTGCTCGCCCTGTGGTGGCTCTCCTCGGTGCTGCGCAGGCACCGGCTGGCGGAGGTGCTCGTGGACACCGGCGACGGTGAGGAGGCGCTGCTGCGGGGCCGGGCCGTGGAAGCGGTCCTGGCCGGTGAGGCATCGGCGCTGGACGGCGTCGAGCGGGCCGACGTGGTTCTCACCGGACGGCGCGAGTCGCCCCGTACCCGGCTGCGGCTGCTGCTCGAACCGCAGGCGGCGCCCGGCGACACCCTGCACCGGCTCACGACCGGGCCGCTGGAGGTGGCGCGCGAGTCCGCCCGCCTGCGCCGGCTGCCCGCCACCGTGCAGCTCCGCCCGGTCAAGCACCGGGCCCAGCGGGTGCTGTAGCGGCCGCGAGGGCTCGGGGCCGTGCGGGCGCGAGCCGGCGCGCGGGCCGTCATGGCGGGCTGGGCCGCGACGGGCTCGGAGACGCCGACTCGGCCGAGACGCCGACTCTGCGGAGACGCCGACTCGGCCGCGGCGGGCTCGGGGACGACGGGCGGGGCAACGGGGGGCCCGGCTGCGACGGGGCCGGAGCGGTGCGCTCAGAAGCCGTGCCGTGCGCCGCCGTCCACCGGCAGCATGATGCCGGTCAGGTACGAGGCCGCGGGGGAGAGCAGGAATGCGGCGGTCCGGCCGAACTCCTGCGGTGTGCCGTAGCGGCGCAGCGGGATACGGGCCCCCGAAGCCGCGCGGGCGGCCGCGGGATCGGCGGCCAGGGCGTCAAGCTCGCGCACCCGGTCCGTGTCGATGCGCCCGGGCAGCAGCCCCAGCACGCGTATGCCACGCGGTCCCAGCTCGCTCGCGAGGGTCTTGGCGAAACCCGCGAGACCGGGGCGCAGGCCGTTGGAGATAGCGAGACCGGGTATCGGCTCGTGCACCGAGCCGGACAGCACGAACCCGATCACCGCGTCCGCCTCGCCGGTGCCGCCGTCCCCTTGCGCACCGGAGCCCCGCCCGGCGCCGGCATCCCCCGCCCCGAGCCGTGCCGCGGCCGTGCGGGCGAGCCGTACCGCGCCGAGGAACACGGACTCGAAGGCCGACGTCCACTGCTCGTCCGTGGCGCCGGCGGCCGGTCCGGGAGCGGGACCGCCGACGCTGATCAGCAGCCCGTGCAGCGCGCCGAAGTGCTCGTAGGCGGCGCCCACCAGGCGGTCCGGCGCCGCCGGGTCGGCGTTGTCGGCGACCACGCCCACCGCGCCCGCGCCGAGCTCGTCGGCGGCCTCGGCCACCCGCCGCTCGTCCCGCCCGGTGATGACCACCTTCGCGCCGTCCGCGAGCAGCTCACGCGCGGTGGCGTTGCCCAGGCCGCGGGTGGCGCCGGTGACGATGTACACACGGCCCTTGAGTCCCAGATCCATGCGGACATCCTGCCAGCCCGCGTTCCGGCCGCTACTCGCCCCCCAGCCCGCCGCCCGTCTCCCCGTACAGCACGAACGCGGTGTGGACCAGGCCGATGTGGCTGAACGCCTGCGGGAAGTTCCCGAGCTGGCGTTCGGTGTCCGGGTCGTACTCCTCCGCGAGCAGGCCGACGTCGTTGCAGAGGCCGACCAGCCGGTCGAAGAGGTCGCGCGCCTGCTGTTTGCGGCCCATCAGGAACAGCGCGTCCGCCAGCCAGAACGAGCACACGATGAAGGCGTTCTCGGTGCCCGGCAGCCCGTCCACCTCCGACGCCTCGCTGGTGTAGCGGCGCAGGAGGCCGCCGTGCGACAGTTCCCGGCACACCGCGTCGACGGTGCCCACGACGCGGGAGTCGGTGGGCGGCAGGAAGCCGGTGCGCGGGATGAGCAGCAGCGCGGCGTCCAGGTCGGCGGAGCCGTAGGACTGGGTGAAGGTGTTCCGGTCGGGGTCGTAGCCCCGCTCGCACACCTCGCGTTTGATCGCGTCGCGCATCCGGCGCCAGCGGTCCACGTCCCCGCCCAGGCCCGGATCGGCCTCCATGGCCCGCACCGCCCGGTCGGCCGCCACCCACGACATGATCTTGGAGTGGACGAAGTGCCTGCGGGGGCCGCGCACCTCCCAGAGCCCTGCGTCCGGCTGCTGCCAGGTGGACTCCAGAAACTCCAGCAGCGCGTTCTGCATCCGCCAGGCGTGCGGCTGCGAGCCGAGGCCGGCCCGTGCGGCCAGCGTCAGCGAGTCGATGACCTCGCCGTACACGTCGAGCTGGAGCTGCTCCACGGCCTGGTTGCCGGTGCGTACCGGTGCGGAGTTCTCGTAGCCGGGCAGCCACGGCAGCTCGAACTCGGGGATGCGGCGCTCGCCGGAGAGCCCGTACATGATCTGGAGGTCGGCCGGGTCGCCCGCGACGGCCCGCAGCAGCCAGTCCCGCCACGCCTTCGCCTCTTCCAGGTGGCCGGCGGCGAGCAGGGCGTCGAGGGTGAGGGTGGAGTCCCGCAGCCAGCAGTAGCGGTAGTCCCAGTTCCGTACGCCGCCCAGCTCCTCCGGCAGGGAGGTGGTGGCCGCGGCGACGATGCCGCCGGTGGGCGCGTAGGTGAGGGCCTTGAGGACCATCAGCGAGCGCAGCACCTGCTCGTGGTAAGGCCCCCGGTAGCCGCAGTGCGACGCCCAGGCCCGCCAGTCGTCGATGCTGTCCTCAAGGGCCTGGAACGGGTCGATCAGCTCGGGGCGGGGCTCGTGGGAGGGGTGCCAGGTGAGGACGAAGGCGACCCTCTCGCCCTCCGCGACGGTGAACTCCGCGTAGGTGCCGAAGTTCTTGCCCCAGCTTCGCACCTCGGGCTCGCTGCGCAGCCAGGCCGAGTCCGGGCCGGCGATGGCCACCCGGTGGCCGTCCGCCCTGCGCATCCAGGGCACCACGGAGCCGTAGTCGAAGCGCAGCCGCAGGGTGCTGCGCACGGTGACGCGGCCGGAGAGGCCCTCGACGATCCGCACCACGTCCGGGTAGACGTCGCGCTGCGGCATCAGGTCGGTGACGCGGACGCTGCCGTCGGCGGTGTCCCACTCCGTGTCGAGGACCAGCGTGTCGGGCCGGTAGCCGCGGCGGGTACAGGCGGCCGCGCCCTTCGGGGCGAGGAGCCAGTGGCCGTTCTCGTCGGTGCCGAGCAGCGCGGCGAAGCAGGCGGCCGAGTCGAAACGCGGCAGGCAGAGCCAGTCGATCGAGCCCCTGCGGCTCACCAGAGCGGCGGTCTGGTGATCGCCGATGATCGCGTAGTCCTCGATGCGTCGCTGCATTGGAATCGGGTTCCCGGCCGTGGCGCACGGCAATCCCGCGAGGTCCGGCCGGGTGAACGGCTTCCGCGGGGCCCTGCGGCGCTTTGCCCGCGGGCTCGTCCCGCCGCCCCGGCGGGACCCCGGGACGCGGCTTCCCTGCCTCGCGCACGGCTGCGCGCCGTGGCGGCGTGGACCGTGGCGGAGGGGCCTTGCCGTGCGGGACCGGACGGTGGTGGATTCACCCCTTCGGGTGCAGGTGTGCCGTCCGATCCCTCGGACCGCAGGCAACCCGCCCAGGGCGCGGCCGGGGGCGCTCATGGCGCCGGGGCTCGGCTCAGGGCGCCTGGGCCGTTCAGGACGTCACATCGGCCAGGTCCGCCGCGGCCGCCGCCCGCGCCTGCGCGGCCGCCCGCTCCTCGCGGTCACGGCGTTCACGGCGGGCCAGCACGATCCACCCCACCGGCACCCCGGCCGAGAAGAGCCACCACTGCACGGCGTACGCCATGTGCGGCCCGATGCTGCTGTGATCGGGTTCGGGGATCAGCTCCGGCGACCCGCCCTTCGGCGCCGGGGAGACCTCCTCCACGTAGCCGCCGAGCACCGGGCGCCCCAGCCGCTCCGCCTGCTGCCGGCTGTTGATCAGCATGACCTGCCGCGGCGGCAGTCCCTTGACGTCCTTGATCCCGCTCTCCGCGGTGGTCTCGTCGGCCATCAGCCGCCCCGTGACCGTGACCTCGCCGTGCGCGGGCGCCGGGATCCTCGGGAACGCGGTCTGCGCGCCGTTCGCCGGGATCCAGCCGCGGTTGACCATCAGCACCCGCCCGTCCCTGAGGTCCAGGGGGGTCAGCACATGGAAACCGACCTGCTCGTCGGCGTTCGTCCGGCGCCGTACGACCACCTCGTGGCCGGTGTCGAAGGTGCCCGTCGCCGTCACCCGGCGGTACAGCTCGGAGTGCGCCACCGCATGCCCGGGAGAGGTCAGCCGTTCCGCAGGGACCGGTGGTCCGGCCAGCGCGTCGGCGATCAGCTTGTTCTGCGCGACGCGGTGCTCGTGCCGGTGCAACTGCCAGAAGCCCAGCCGGATCATCACCGGGATCAGCACGAGCGCGATGAGGGTGAGGATCACCCACTGCCGGGACAACAGGAAGCGGTACACCCCATGACGGTACCCCCGCGGCCCCGGGCAGCCGCGGTCAGGGGCCCTCAGGCCCTGTCGATGATCCCCGCCCGGCCCTCGGCCCGCGAGCAGTGGGCCCCGCAGTACCCGCGGCCGTCCACCTCCACGCCCTGCCCGATGATCGGCACCCGGCAGTACTCGCACAGGGGCGCCATGCGGTGGATGGCGCAGGCGAAGCAGTCGAAGACGTGCACTCTCCTCTTTGACGACGATGGTACTTCGACTTGGGGTGGTGACCTGCACCTATGGCGAACGGTGATCGGATTGCTTACTGACTGTCACGGGCTCCGGTCCTGTCGGAGGACGCGCTGGACGACATCCACCACATCCTTGCGACTGGGGGAGACGACGAAGACTGAGGTGGCGAACAGCCCTGCCCGGCGAGGGCCGGCGGCGGCTTAGCCGGCGAGAGCCCCTCCTGTCGAGGCCGGCGCGCAGCCGGTGACGTTGACGAGCAGGATCGTCCAGGGGAAGGCCGTGGGACGTGCCAGGGGCGGCGCGGGCCGGTACGTCCAGCCTCCTGGCGTGGACGGGAGCAACGGCGTCGAGGTGGTGGAGCAGGTGTTTGGAAGGCGCCTGCTCCATCCACTGAGCTACGGGGGCTGACCTGCGCAAGCGCAGTTTTCCGGGCGATCGTCTCAGGACGACGGCAACGAGATCGTGCAGACCGTCGTCGTGGCGGGCCGGCCACACACCAACCTCGATCCCGAATGGGTGCGCGAACAGCTCTCCCCTTCCGCTTGATCAAACACCGCACCCTACGGAGGCGCGCCGCACACCCAAGCGCACGGAGGTAAAAGACAAGCTCAGTGCGTCAGTGCGCCGCGCGATCGACTCGCGACGGCCAGGGGGTGGGTGCCGCGGCTGTGCTGGAGCGCAGTGAGATCGGGGGCGTCAACAGGATGTGCCGAGGCGGAGTGTCCGGTGAGGCGATACGTTCCACCAGCAGGGAAACGGCCTTCTCGCCCATCTCCTGGGCCGGTACGTCCGCCGCCGTGAGCGGCGGACGGAAGTCCTCGGCCCATGTCCTGGCCGCCACTCCGGTGATGGAGAAGTCGTACGGCACTTCGAGGCCTGTGTCCGCCAGCGCACGCTGGATGCCGGGCAGGGCGGCCTCGTTGATGGTGGTGACCGCGGTGAGGTCCGGATGGCTGCGCAGAAGCGCCTCGACGCATTCCTGGCCGGAGCGGGCATCGTCCCCGCAAGGCACTTCGATGCCGTCGAGACCGCGTTCGGTCAGAGCCGTCTCGAAGCCCTCCCTGGCCCTGCGCGCGGGGCCGTAGCCGGCCGCGATGAGTTCCGGGGAACGGGTGACCAGAGCCACCCGGCGGTGCCCCAGATCGGCGAGGTGCCGCACGCAGTGCTGGATCAAGCCGGCGTAGTCGACGTCGATCCAGGGCATCTGCTGGTCGCCGGCTGTGTGCCCGATACCGACGAAGGGCAGCCCGGCCTTCTGCAGGCGGCCCACGCGAGGGTCCTCCAGGCGGATCTCCATCAGAATCACGCCGTCCACCCGGTACTCCGAGACCAGGCGCTCGAAGGAACGGTCGTGATCCCCGCCGGAGGAGGACAGCAGCACGTCCAGGTCCACCCGGGCGGCGGCGTCGACCACGCTGGCGACGAAGTCCAGTTGCATGTGCGTGAGCCGGTTGCCGGCCGGTGGGATCACGAGACCGATCGTCCGGGTCCGGCCCTCCTTGAGAGCCCTCGCCGCCGCGTTGGGGCGATATCCCAATTCGTCGATGACGTCCTGGATCCGTCTGCGGGTGCTGGGCGCGACGTGCCGCTTGCCGCTGAGCGCATACGACACAGTGCTACGTGACACGCCGGCGCGCCGGGCGATCTCCCCTATGTTCATGCGACTCCCCAAGAACCTGCCGGCCGGCCGGAAGGGTACCTCGCGCGAATCGGTTCGCCGGCGGGGCATGGAGTGGCGGGGAGGGGCGGAGCCGTCGCGGAGTCCGTCGCCGATCCAACTGCCGGCGAGGTGCCCGCCTCGCCTCGTGCCGGTGCCGTCAGCATGATCGCCGTTGTCGATGGAGTCATGGCGGCCGTGGCCGAGCGGCCGGGTCTCGTCTCATCGCGTCTTCCTCGGCTTCGGCGCCACTTCGCTGTGGGCGTGCGGCGCAAGGGTGATGAGTCCGCGGCGGCGGGCCGTGCATACGACGGCGCAGCCACCCCCGATGGACTCGTCATGGGTGGTGCCGGACGAGCGCCCTGGTGCCAGGCGGATGGCCTGCGCGCCGTGGGCCAGGGCGGCCGAAGGATGCCCGAGTGTCATGAGTACGCGGGGAACTGCGCCGGGCTGCCGGGCACAGACACGCGTTCCGCGTCTCACGCGTTGCGGGAGGGCAGTTGGCGAATACACAGCGAATCGATTCCATGCAAGCGCTTCGACGGGATGCTATGACCGGCGGGGGGTGGGGTCAATGGCGTGCCACAAGACCAGGGCGGCTCCGACGCACGGGCCGGGGCCCGCCGCTTCTGCCCGTGCCATCGCACCGGCCCCTCATCACCCGGGGTTCGGTGGCTGCGTCCCTGTTCAGTGACGTGGCGGTGGGTCGCCCGGGTGATCCGGGCCCGGCCGTCGGGCGAACCCACGCGATCCGCCGCGCCGCGCGCGCGGGAGGCGCACCACCAGTTGGCCGCCGCCTCGCCGAACGTGCTCAAGCGCGCCGGTCGATGGCCGATCGGCAGGATCCGGCCATCGAATCGATTCCGCGACAAGAGTCGTGGAAGAAGGTTCCGCACCCTTGACAGCCTCCTGGAATCGGGAGCACCGTCTCCCCCCGAAACCTTTCTGCAATCTCACTGCACGAACGGCACGTGCAAGCGCATCCGCATATGTCAGCGCCACCTGCGAAACCCGGACTGGGTTACGCCGGCACGGTAGGGAGATCAGATGGGAACCACACGTACGAGACGCCACCTGCTGTCCGGGCGCGGTGGCGTCCAACGGCTGCTCGCGGCGCTACGGCGCCGCGGCAGGCCGGAAAATGTGCCGGATCAGGCACCTGTACGACAATGGGAGCGCTCCCATCGCTCCCTGCCGAGAACGTTCGCCCGGGCGGGAGCCGCGACCGTGCTCGTCGTCGGCGCGCTGGCCGGTGCCACGGCCACGGCGGAGACGGCCGGGGCCGCCACGTCCGGGCCGTGTGATCTCTACGCGGCGGGCGGTACGCCCTGTGTGGCGGCGCACAGTACGACGCGGGCGTTGTACGCCTCGTACAACGGGCCGCTCTACCAGGTCCGGCGTGCCTCGGACAACACCACCCGGGATATCGGCGTTCTGAGTGCGGGCGGGTACGCCGACGCCGCCGCCCAGGACTCGTTCTGCGCGGGGACGACCTGTCTGATCACGGTCCTCTACGACCAGTCCGGTCGCGGCAACCATCTCACCCAGGCGCCCGGCGGCGGTGCCGCCGGCGGTCCCGACAACCTCGCGAACGCGACCGCCGCGCCCACCACGGTGGGCGGTCACAAGGCCTACGGCGTCTTCGTGGCGCCCGGCACGGGGTACCGCAACAACCACACGAACGGCATCGCGACCGGGGACAACCCCGAAGGCATGTACGCGATCTTCGACGGCACGCACTACAACGGCGGCTGCTGCTTCGACTACGGCAACGCCGAGACGTCCAACAACGACGACGGCAACGGCACCATGGAGGCCATCTACTTCGGCAACATCAAGGTCTGGGGCTACGGTGCGGGCAACGGCCCCTGGATCATGGCCGACCTGGAGAACGGCCTGTTCTCCGGGGTGAACCAGCACTACAACGCGGGCGACCCGACCATCAACCACCGGTATACGACCGCCATCATCAAGGGCGGCCCGAACCACTGGGCGATCCGTGGGGGCAACGCGCAGTCCGGCGGACTGTCCACCTTCTACGACGGACCACGTCCCAACGTCGCGGGCTACAACCCGATGCGGAAGCAGGGCGCCATCATCCTGGGCATCGGTGGCGACAACAGCAAGGGCGCCCAAGGCACCTTCTACGAGGGCGTGATGACCTCCGGCTACCCGTCGGACGCCACCGAGAACGCGGTTCAGGCCAACATCACCGCGGCCGGATACAGCAATGCGTCCGGCGGGACGAGCACCGGCGCGCTGCACGCGGTGGGCGCGGGCAAGTGCCTCGACGTGCCGAACTCGTCCACCACGGCCGGCACACAGCCGCAGATCTGGGACTGTAGCGGCTCCGCCAACCAGACCTGGACCCGCACGTCCTCCAACCAACTTACCGTCTACAGCGGCAGCAGCCAGATGTGCCTGGACGCGTACAACAACCAGACCTCCGCCGGCACCAAGGTGGAGACCTGGCCATGCAACGGCGGCGCCAACCAGCAGTGGCAACTGAACTCCAACGGCACGATCACCGGCACCCAGTCCGGGCTCTGCCTCGATGTCACCGGCGCCTCCACCGCCAACGGCGCCCTGGTCGAACTCTGGACCTGCAACGGCGGCTCCAACCAGCAGTGGAACCTCGGCTGACCTGACCCCGCTCCGGCCCCCGGTGGCTTCGCCACTGGGGCGCCACACGGCCCCGATGCCGCCGGAGGGATGACATGTCCAGACCAGTACCGTTCCGGGCCCGCTGGGCCACCCCCGCGGGGCTGCTCGCCTTGCTGGCCGGCAGCGTGGCCACGGTCGGGACCGCGAGCGCCGCACCGGCCGCAGACCAGGCGGCCACCGCCGCCCTGTACGTGGCGCCGGGTGCGGCTCCCGGTGGCAACGGCAGCGCCCAGCAGCCGTTCGCGACCATCGAGCAGGCGCAGCAGCCCGCGCACCAGCTCTCGGCCGACGCGGACGTCGTGGTCTACCTGGCAGGCGGCACCTACCGGCTGTCCGAGCCGCTGGCCTTCGGAGCCGGCGACGGCGGCCAGAACGGCCACACCATCACCTACCAGGCCGCCTTTGGGCAGCAGCCGGTCGTGACCGGCGCCCAGCAGGTCACCGGCTGGCAGGAACAGGATCAGACGAACAACATCTGGTCGGTGCACGTCGGCACCGGCGTGCACACGCGCCAGTCGTACGTGAACGGCAAGGAGGCACCTCGGGCGGCGATCCAGGTGTCCCGCTCCGCCTTCACCTTCACCCAGACCGGCCTGACCTTCACCGACTCCTCGCTCGACTACCTGTGGGGCCTCTCGGACCAGAGCCACATGGAAGTCGAGAGCGTCGACTCCTTCACCGACCGCTACGCGCCGGTCCAGTCGATCAGCGGCCGGACCATCACGATGCAGCAGCCCGCGTGGAACAACAACTCCTGGGGCTACGACACCATCAACGCACCGTTCGCCGGCGGGACGACGTACCTGGAGAACAACTACGCGTTCCTGAAGCAGGCCGGGCAGTGGTACCTCAACGCGTCCACCGGCGACCTGTACTACCGGGCCCCGTCGGGGCAGAACCCGAACAGCCTCGACGTCGAAATGCCCCGGCTGCAGAGCCTCCTCGGCGTCAGCGGGCGCTACAGCTCGCCGGCGGCCGATCTCCACTTCAGCGGCATCCACTTCACCGGTACCTCCTGGCTCGGCCCGAGCGGCTCCGACGGCTACGCGGACCAGCAGAGCGGCGCTTACCTAACCGGCGCGTACCCGATGCCCGCGAACTGGCCGACCAGTTGCAAGTCGGGGTGCACGCAGTTCGAGGCCACCCGCAACCACTGGGCGCAGATGCCCGCGGCCGTCCAGGTCTCCGCCGCCAGCGGCATCACGTTCTCCGGCAACACCTTCTCCGAACTCGGGCAGGCCGGTATCGGCGTGGGCAACGACGCCGCCGCCACGGCCTCCGGCACGGGACTCGGCGCCAGCGGCGTCACCGTCACCGGCAACACATTCACCGACCTCGCCGGGAGCGGCATCCAGGTCGGCGGGATCCGGCCGGACGCTCACCACCCCAGCGATGCGCGGATGACCAACCAGAACATCACCATCAGCAACAACAAGGTCAGCGGGGTGGGCACCGACTACAAGGAGACCGCCGGGATCCTGTCCACCTACGTCACGAACGCGACGATCACCCACAACCAGGTGGACCACCTCCCGTACGACGGGATCGACATCGGCTGGGGCTGGGGCGTCAACGACCCGGGCGGCAGCCAGGACTACGTCAACCGCGGCACGTACGACCACCAGCCCGTCCACAGCACTCCCACGACGCTGAAGAACACCACCGTCTCCCACAACCTGATCCACGACACCAAGAACGCGATGTTCGACGGCGGCAGCATCTACGCCCTGTCCGCGAACCCCGGCGCGGTGATCTCCGACAACTACATGTACGACAACAACCACACCACCGCGCCGTACCTCGACGAGGGCGCCCGCTATCTGACGGTGTCCCACAACCTGGTGCAGGACGCGGGCAACCGGGCGCTGACCAACGCCAACGCGAACAACCACACGGACGACAGCACCTTCTCCGGCAACTGGTACAACGGCGGCAACACCTACGTGGCAACCGGTCCGCCGCACAACACCGTCCTCACCGGAAACGTCCAGGTCAGCGGCACCAACTGGCCGCAGGGCACCAAGGACGTCATCCAGCAGGCCGGCGTCCAGTCCACAGGCGGCGGCTTCCCCACCGGCTACCACCGGCTGGTGATCGGCAGCAACAACCTGTGCCTGGACGTGTACGGCAACTCCGGCAGTCCGGGCGCCAAGATCGACCAGTGGACCTGCAACGGGCAGGCCAACCAGCAGTTCCAGTTCGTGCCGGCCTCAGGCGGCTACGGCCGGCTTCAGGCGCAGAACTCCGGGCTGGTCGTGGCGGTGTCCGGCGATGCCACCGCCGCCGGTACGCCCGACGTCGTGCAGCAGGCCGCGAACGGTGCGACCGGCTGCCTGTGGCTGCCGGTGCAGCAGTCCGACGGCTCGTACTCCTTCCAGAACCAGAACAGCGGCTTGTGCCTGGACGTGTACGGCGGCGGCAGCAACACCGGCCAGCAACTCGACCAATGGCCGTGCAAGAACGCCGCCGGCTCCAACCAGGACTTCACTCCGCGCTGACCGGCTCGTTCCCTACGCCCGCCGTCCCGCACCAGTGAGGAAACAGATGAAGAAGCTCTTGGCAGCCTTGGTCGCGGTGCTGTCGGCCGCGCTCGGTACGGGCGCGGCATGGCCCGCGGCGGCCGCCACCGGCACCTCGGCGTCCGCCGCCGCGCCCGCCACCCTGCGGCTGATGCCGTTGGGCGACTCGATCACCTGGGGCGTCGGCAGTGCGTCCGGGAACAGCTACCGGAGCTTTCTGTGGAACCGGCTGGCCGCCGAGGGGCACACCCAGGACTTCGTCGGCTCGGGCCGCAACGGCACCATGTCCGACCCGGACAACGAGGGCCACAGCGGCTGGCGGATCGACCAGATAGCCGGCATCGCGGACTCCGTGCTGGCCCGCTTCCGGCCGAATGTCGTCACGCTGGAGATCGGCACCAACGATCTGAACGGCAACTACCAGATCCCGACCGCCGCTGACCGGATGCGTGCGCTGATCGACCAGATCACCAACGCCGCACCCGACGCGACCGTCCTCGTCGGCACCGTGCTCATCTCCACCAGCGGTACGGAGGAGGCCAACCGGCCCGCGTTCAACGCCAAGCTGCCCGGCATCGTCCAGGCCGAGCAGGCGGCCGGCAAACACGTCCGCCTGGTCGACATGAGTGCCCTGACCACCGCGGACCTGTCCGACTCGCTGCACCCCAACGACAACGGCTTCAGCAAGATGGCGGCGGCATTCGACGCAGGTGTCCAGGCCGCGGACGCCGCCGGCTGGATCAAGCCGCCGGTCTCCGTGGGTGGCGGGCAGGTGCGCTCCGGCATCGCGGGGAAGTGCCTGGACGTCAACGGCGGCAGCAACGCCAACGGTACCGCCGCGCAGATCTGGACCTGCAACGGTTCCACCGGGCAGCAGTGGTCCGCGCGCTCCGACGGCACCCTGCGGGCGCTCGGCAAGTGCCTCGACGCCACCGGCCGCGGCACCGCCAACGGCACCAAGATCGAGATCTGGGACTGCAACGGCGGCACCAACCAGCAATGGCTGGCCTACAACAGCGGCTACCGCAACCCGGTCTCCGGCCGCTGCCTCGACGATCCCAACTCGTCCACCGCCGACGGTACGCAGCTAGTCCTGTGGGACTGCAGCGGCGGCGCCAACCAGCAGTGGACCGCGCTACCGGTCTCGTAACCCCCGGACCCACCCACAAGGAGATTGATTCCTCATGTCCTGGCTCAACGAAGAGCCCCGCCGCCGCAAGCTCCTGGCCCCGGTCGCCGGATTGATCGCCGGTACGGTACTGGCCCTGGCCGGGCCGGCGAGCCTCGAGGCACATGGCGCTTCCAGCACGCTGGGTGCGGCCGCGGCCGACAGCGGCCGCTATTTCGGCGCCGCCGTGGCCGCCGGGAGACTCGGCGACTCGACGTATTCCACGATTCTCGACCGGGAATTCAACATGATCACCCCGGAGAACGAGATGAAGTGGGACACCACGGAACCGTCCCGCGGCAACTTCAACTTCGGCCCGGCCGACCAGATCGTCAGCCACGCCTCCGCGCACGGTCAGCGGATGCGCGGCCACACCCTGGTGTGGCACGGGCAGTTACCCGGCTGGGTCAGCTCCATCGGCGACGCGGGCACCTTGCGCAGCGTGATGAACAACCACATCACCACCGTGATGAACCACTACAAGGGGAAGATCTACGCCTGGGACGTGGTCAACGAGGCCTTCGCCGACGGCTCCACCCAGCACCGCAGCTCGGTCTTCCAGAACGTACTCGGCAACGGCTTCATCGAGGAGGCGTTCCGCACCGCCCGGTCCGTCGATCCCGCGGCCAAGCTCTGCTACAACGACTACAACATCGAGAACTGGAGCGACGCCAAGACGCAGGGCGTCTACGCGATGGTCAAGGACTTCAAGGCGCGCGGCGTGCCCATCGACTGCGTCGGCCTGCAGAGCCACTTCGGCTCCGGCGGCCCGCCCGCCGGCTTCCAGACCACGCTGTCCAACTTCGCCGCCCTCGGCGTCGACGTCCAGATCACCGAACTCGACATCGCCCAGGCGTCTTTGACCGCCTACGGCAACACGGTCCGGGCGTGCATGAACGTCGCCCGCTGCACCGGCATCACCGTGTGGGGGATCAGGGACAGCGATTCGTGGCGGTCCGGGGAGAACCCGCTGCTGTTCGACGGCAACGGCAACAAGAAGCCGGCCTACGACGCCGTCCTGTCCGCGCTGGGCGGCGAGGGGAACACGGGGGGCGGCATCGTCTCGGGCACGGTGTACTCGGTGAGCAATGCCGCCGCGGGCCGGGTGCTGGACGTACCGTCGGGACAGACCGGGAACGGCACGTCCGTGCAGGTCTGGGACGCCAACGGCACGGCTGCCAACCAGCAGTGGCGGGCGAGCCAGAACAGCGACGGCTCGTACACGCTGACGAACGTCGGCAGTGGGCGGGTTCTGGACGAGCCGGGCGGTCAGACGGCCAACGGCACGCAGATGGTGATCTGGGACGCCAACGGCGGCGCGAACCAGCACTGGCGGGCGAGCCGGAACGGCGACGGCTCGTACACCTTGACCAACGTCGCTTCCGGACGGGCGCTGGAGACACCCGGCGGCCTGACGGCCAACGGGACACCGGTCCAGATCTGGGACTCCAACGGCGGCGCCAACCAGCACTGGAACTTCAAGTGAGGTGATCCGGCGAGAACTCCCGCGCCCGGTGTGGCGGCTTTGGCCGGGCGCTGGTTCCGGCATGCCTTCACGGCGGTCTGACCGAGGTAGACATGGGATCGATTACGTTAACCCCGGGAGCGATATGTGTATTGACAGGCGAAGTGCCTTGTGGAATCACTATGGCACATGGGATGTCTGAGCGCGTTTCGCAAAGTCGGAGCGCTCCCGGACCCTCGCCCTCCACATACCCGAGGAACACCATGCAGCCTTCATCGGTTTCGTTCCGGAGCTCCCGCTCGACGACGGCCGCCGCCGTCTGCGTGACGGCACTGCTGGCCATGCTGCTGTCGATCGCGCCGGCGCGGTCGGCATCGGCGCCGGCACCCCTGGTGAGTGCGGCGTCGGGGCGGTGCCTCGATGTCAAGGGCGGTGTCGACACGGCGGGCACGGCGCTGGACGTCTGGGACTGCAACGGTCAGGCGAACCAGGCGTTCGAGTTCACGTCGGCGGGTGAGCTGAGGACGATGGGCGGCACCCGGTGCGTGGACGCCTACGGCGACCGGACCGCTCCGGGAACCGCGGTGATCATCTGGTCCTGCAACGGGCAGCAGAACCAGCAGTGGCGGCAGAACGCCGACGGCTCCATCACCGGCGTCCAGTCCGGCCTGTGCCTGGACGTCAACGGGGCGGGCACGGCCAACGGCACCGCGGTCATCCTGTGGACCTGCAACGGCCAGAGCAACCAGAAGTGGAGCACGCCGTCGACTCCGCCGCCCGACGGATCGGGCCCGTGCGACATCTACGCGGCGGGCGGTACGCCGTGCGTGGCCGCGCACAGCACGGTGCGGGCGCTCCTTGGGTCGTACGGCGGCAACCTGTACCAGGTCAGGCGCTCCTCGGACAACGCGACCAGGAACATCGGTGTGCTTGCGGCCGGCGGCTTCGCCGACGCGGCGGCGCAGGACGCGTTCTGCGCGGGCACCTCGTGTGTGATCACGGTCGTCTACGACCAGTCCGGACACGGCAACGACCTGTGGTACCAGGGTTCGGCCCAGGTCCCGGGATCGAGCCAGAGCAGCCCCGCCAAGGCGGCCTCCGAGTCGCTGACCGCCGGGGGCACCAAGGCGTACTCGCTCTACATCAATCCCGGGAACAGCTACTGGCGGGACGGTCACCTGACGGACGTGCCGACCGGCAGCGCGCCCGAAGGGGCGTACATGGTGACCAGCGGCACCCACGTCAACGGCGGCTGCTGCTTCGACTACGGCAACAGCGAGACGACGAGGAGCGCCGACGCCGCCGGGGCGATGGACGCGATCAACTTCAGCACCCAGTGCTGGTTCGGCGGCTGCTCGGGCAGCGGCCCCTGGGTGCAGGCCGATCTCGAATGGGGCCTGTACTCCGGTGGCAGCCAGTCCTGGAACCCCAACCAGCGGGCGTTCACCAGCAAATTCGTCACCGCGATGCTGAAGAACAACGGGACGTCGAGATTCGCCCTCAAGGGTGCCAACGCGCAGTCCGGCAGCCTGACCACCTTGTGGGACGGCGGCCTGCCGAACGGATACAGCCCGATGAAGAAACAGGGAGCCATCGTCCTGGGAAGCGGCGGTGACTGCTGCAAGCCCGGCGGCGGCGCCAACCTGAGCGCCGGCACCTTCTACGAGGGGGCCATCGTCGCCGGCTACCCGTCCGACGCGACCGACAACGCGGTACAGGCCAACATCACCGCGGCCGGCTACCGCTGAGGTTCGCCCCCGTGCTGGAGGAGGCCGGCCTCCTCCAGCACACCCAATGCACGGCCACGAGAGACCCGCCCAGGAGAGTTATTGACATGGCCATTATTAGACGACTTCTGTCCCTCCTCCCGCGACCGCTCTTGCGCAGGGCGGTGGCGCTCACCTCGGTCGCGCTGCTCATCGCGGCGGCCTCCGTCGTCTCAGCCGGCACGGCGCAGCCCGCCGCCGCGCTGGACAACGGGCTCGCGCTGACCCCGCAGATGGGGTTCAACGACTGGAACGCGTACGGCTGCGACGTCTCCGAGTCGCTGATCAAGTCCACCGCGCAGGCGATGCATACGAACGGCATGCAGGCGGCGGGATACGAGTACGTCAACATCGACGACTGCTGGATGACCCACAGCCGCGATTCCGCCGGCCGCTTGGTGCCGGATCCGGCCAAGTTCCCCGACGGCATCAAGGGCACCGCGGACTACGTGCACTCGCTGGGGCTGAAGCTGGGGATCTACGAGGACGCGGGCACCGCGACCTGCGCCGGGTATCCGGGCAGCCTGGGACACGAGACCACGGACGCGCAGACGTTCGCGTCCTGGGGCGTGGACTACCTGAAGTACGACAACTGCAACAACAACGGTGTGCCGGCGCAGACCCGGTACACCGCGATGCGGGACGCCCTGGCGGCCACCAGCCGGCCGATCCTCTACAGCCTCTGCAACTGGGGCCAGGACAATGTGTGGACCTGGGGCGCGAACGTGGGCAATAGCTGGCGTACCACCGGGGACATCAGCGCGAACTTCGCCAGCATGCTGTCGATCTTCCACAGCAACGTGGGGCTGGCCTCCTACGCCGGTCCGGGCCACTGGAACGACCCGGACATGCTGGAGGTCGGCAACGGCTCGATGACGGCCACCGAGAGCCGCAGTCATTTCAGCCTGTGGGCGGAGATGGCCGCGCCGCTGATCGCCGGCACCAACATCCCCCAGGCGAGCGCGGACACCCTGGCCACGCTGACCAACTCCCGGGTGATCGCGGTCGACCAGGACCCCCTGGGGAAGCAGGGCACCCTGGTGTCGTCCGCGGGCGGCCTGGACGTGCTGGCCAAGCCGCTTGCGGGCGGGGACGTGTCGGTGGTGCTGTTCAACGAGACGGGCTCGACCGCGACCATCTCCACCACGGCGGCGGCGATCGGCAAGACCGGGGCGTCCAGTTACGCCCTGACCGACCTGTGGTCGGGAGCGACCTCAAGCACCTCGGGCACGATCAGCGCCTCGGTGCCGGCGCACGGGACGGTGATGTACCGGGTCGCGGGCGGCACCAGCGGCGGCACCGACGTGACCGGCGAGTTGCGCGCGGTGGGCGCGGACAAGTGCCTGGACGTACCGAACTCGAGCACGGCCGCCGGCACCCAGGTGCAGATCTGGAGCTGCACCGGCGGAACCAACCAACGATGGACGCACTCCACGTCCAACCAGCTCACCGTCTACTCCGGCAGCAGCCAGATGTGCCTGGACGCGTACGACAACCAGACCGCGCCCGGAACGAAGGTGGTGACCTGGCCCTGCAACGGCCAGCGGAACCAGCAGTGGACGCTGAATTCCAACGGCACGATCACCGGCGTCCAGTCCGGCCTGTGCCTGGACGTCACGGGAGCGGCCACCGCCGACGGGACCCTCGCCGAGCTGTGGACCTGCAACGGCGGCAGCAACCAGAAGTGGACGCTGGCATGAGGTCCCCCGCGCTCCCCCTTCGATGCGCAGCCCTGATCATGGTTGCCCTGGCGGTGATCGTGGCCGCGTTCAGCACACCGGCGGTCGCGGCCGGCGCCTCGCTTCCGTGCGACATCTATGCCGCGGGCGGTACGCCGTGTGTGACGGCGCACGCCACGACCAGGGCGCTCTTCGCGTCGTACGGCGGGCCGCTGTACCAGATCCAGCGGGCCTCCGATCACAGCTACCGCGACATCGGGGTGCTCGGTCCCGGCGGCTACGCGGACGCCGCGTCCCAGGTGTCGTTCTGCTCGGGCACGTCGTGCACGATCACGAAGATCTACGACCAGACCGCCCGGCACAACGACCTGCCGATCTCCTGGGGCGGCTACTGGAAGGGGCCAGGACCCAACGGCTCCGACATCGGGGCGGATGCCATGGCCCTGCCCGTGACCGCCGGCGGCCACCAGGTCTTCGGGGTCAAGGTCACCCAGGGTGTCGGCTACCGGCACGACAACGCGAGCGGGGTCCCCACCGGTTCCCAGCCCGGCGGCATCTACATGGTGACGTCGTCGAACTACACGAACCAGTGGTGCTGCTTCGACTACGGCCTCGGCGAGAACACCCACACCGACACCGGCAACGCCACCATGAACGCCATCTACTGGGGCAACGCCTGCTGGTTCGGCGGCTGCACCGGCACCGGCCCGTGGGTCGAGGCCGACCTGGAGAACGGCATGTTCCACACCAACACCGGCTCCAACAAAGACCCCAGCAACAGCGGCGTGCACTACCCCTTCGTCAGCGCATGGGAGAAGAACAACGGCACCAGCAACTTCGCCCTGAAATACGGCAACGCCACCAGCGGCGGCCTGACCACCACCTTCTTTGGCCCCTTACCGAACGGCTACTCACCGATGAAGGTGGACAGCTCGGTCCTGCTCGGGACGGGGGGCGACAACAGCGTCTCGGGCGTCGGCGAGTTCTTCGAAGGCGCGGTGACGTCGGGCTATCCCTCCGACGCCACCGAGAACGCCGTCCAGGCCGCCATCACCGCGGCCGGCTACGGCGGCGGAGGCAGCACCGGCACGACGGGCGCGCTGCACGCGGTGGGTGCGGGCAAGTGCCTGGATGTGCCGAACTCGTCCACCACGACCGGCACCCAGATGCAGATCTGGAGCTGCACCGGCGGCGCCAACCAGACCTTCACCCGTACGTCCGCCAACCAGATGACCGTCTACAGCGGCGGCAGCCAGCTATGCCTGGACGCCGACAACCAGGGCACCAGCCCCGGCACCAAGGTCATCACCTGGACCTGCAACGGCCAGAACAACCAGCAGTGGAACGTCAACGCCAACGGCACCATCACCAGTGCCCAGTCCGGCCTCTGCCTGGACGTCACCGGCGCTTCCACCGCCAACGGTGCCCTGGCCGAACTGTGGACCTGCAACGGCGGATCCAACCAGCAATGGTCGATGAGCTGACCGCGGAGGATCCCATGAGAACGAGAGCGAGACGCGGCCGCCTGGTACTCGCGGTCGGCACCGTCCTGGCGTTCGTGCTGCAGATGCTCGCGACGGCCGAGAGCCGGGCCGCCGCGGGCGAGGCGCTGAGCGTGAGCCTGGCGTCGGATCGGGGCCCGGCGACCGGCGTGGGCGAGGGGTTTCTCTACGGGTTCACGGCGGACGGCAGTCAGCCGGCGGACCAGTTCATCAAGCCGCTGGGGGTCAACGCGTTCCGCGGCGGCGGCTGGTTCTCCGGCGGCTGGATCAAGGACGACTACCAGTACGGCTCCGCCACCCGGGCTGACCTCGACTCGATCATCGCGCAGGGAGAACGGCTCACCCAGGCGCCCTATCACGCGCAGTACCAGGTGCTGGTCAGCGACATCTACGGCGCCAACGGCGGCCAGCCGTCGAACACCAGGTATCCGTGCGACAACGGCGACTGCTCCAACTGGATCAATTTCATCGACTCCACGGTGGGAGCGCTGCAGGCTTCGGGGCTGACGTTCGCGTACGACATCTGGAACGAGCCGGACATCTCCTACTTCTGGACCCGGGGCGTGAACAGCGCTCAGTACTTCCAGATGTGGGACACCGCGTACCGCGAGATCCGGCGCCTCGCCCCCTCGGCGAAGATCGTGGGGCCGTCCTTCGCCTTCACCCCGCAGCGCAACCCGGGCCAATGGCAGACCTGGCTCGCGCATGCGAAGGCGGCCGGGACGGTGCCGGACATGATCGCCAACCACAATGAGGGCGATGTCGACGACCCGGTCACCGTCTCGCAGTCCCTCAACAGCAGCCTGAACGCGGCGGGCATCGGCCCGCTGCCGCTGTCCTCGAACGAGTACCAGCCGGCCGACCGGCAGACCGCCGGGGTGACGGCGTGGTACCTGGCGCGGTTCGCGCAGTCCGGGTACACGAACGCGATGCGCGGCAACTGGGTGTGCTGCATGACCCCGAACCTGACCGGGGTCCTGACCCAGAGCGGGGGAAGCTGGCAGCCGACCGGCAACTGGTGGGCGCTGCGGGACTACGCCGACATGACCGGCACCCTCGTGGAGACCTCCGGCCAGGTCGGCTCCACCGCGATCTCGGCCTCCCAGGACTCCGTCAACAAGCGCGCCGTGGCGATGATCGGCGACGCGAACGGCTACACCGGCTCCGCGTCCGTGGCCTTCAACGGGCTCGCGTCCGTGCCCTGGCTGGCGGACGCCGGCAGCGTGCACGTCACCGTGCACCGCATCCCGGACCAGGCGCCGCTCGCCGCGCCGCAGATCGTGTACGACCAGAACGTCGGCACCTCGGCCGGCTCGCTCACGGTGCCGCTGTCGTTCCAGGCCTCGCACGACGCGTTCGCGGTCTATCTGACACCCGCCACGTCCGGCGCCGGCTTCCCGAGCGGTTACCACCAGCTCGTGGTCGCCGACAACAACCTGTGCCTGGACGTACACGGCAACTCCGGCAGCGCGGGCGCCGCGATCGACCAGTGGACCTGCAACGGGCAGAGCAACCAGCAGTTCCGGTTCGTGCCGGCCTCTGGCGGCTACGGCGAACTGCGGGCCCAGAACTCGGGCCTCGACGTGGCGGTGGCCGGCGGCTCCACGACGGCGGGCACCCCGGACATCGTCCAGCAGGCCACCGGCACGGCGGCAAGCAGCCTCTGGCTGCCCGTACGGCAGTCCGACGGCTCCTACGAGTTCCAGAACAAGAACAGCGGCCTGTGCCTGGACGTCTACGGCGCGTCCGACACCCCGGGCCAGCAACTCGACCAGTGGCCGTGCAAGAACGCTCCCGGCACCAACCAGAACTTCGTACTCCGCTGACCACCGCACCGGCCACGGGGCACCTCCGACCTGCGAAAGGAAACCATCGTGTCAGCATTCCGCCGGTTGCTCCGGCGCCTGCGCGTCCCGACGGCCATGTGTACGGGCCTCATCCTGGCCGCGGGCGGCATCGTGGGCACGACCGCCACGTTGGCCCAGGCCGCCACCTCGATCACCATCAACGGCGCGTCGGGCGGCCGCACCTTCGACGGCGTCGGCGCGATCAGCGGCGGGGGCGGCAACAGCAGACTCCTGATCGACTATCCCGAACCCCAACGCGGCCAGGTCCTGGACTACCTGTTCAAGCCCGGCTACGGCGCCTCCCTGCAGATCCTCAAAGCCGAGGTCGGCGGCGACACCAACTCCACCTCGGGGGCCGAGCCGAGCCACCAGCACACCCGGTCCGACCTGAACTGCAACCGGGGCTACGAGTGGTGGCTGATGGAACAGGCCAAGGCCCGCAACCCGGACATCAAACTGGCCGCGCTCTCCTGGGGTGCACCCGGCTGGATCGGCAACGGCAACTTCTGGTCCACCGACATGATCAACTATCTGGTCTCATGGCTCGGCTGCGCCAAACAGCACGGGCTGACCATCGACTACCTCGGCGGGTGGAACGAGCGCGGCTACAACGTCTCCTGGTACCAGCAACTGCGCAGCACGCTCAACGCCAACGGCTACGGCAACGTAAAGATCGTCGCAGCCGACTCGGACTGGGCCGTGGCGAACGACATCAACTCCAACGCCGCGTTCCGCGCGTCGGTGGACATCATCGGCACGCACTACCCCTGCGGCTACCGTTCCGCACAGACCAACTGCTCGGTGCCGTCGGCCGCCACCTCGTCCGGCAAGCAGCTATGGGCGAGCGAGAACGGCTCGGACGACTACAACGCGGGCGCGACGGCCGTGGCCCGCGGCATCAACCGCGGATACATCGACGGCCGGATGACCGCGTATCTCAACTGGCCCGTGGTCGCCGCGCTCACGCCCAACCTGCCCTACCCCAGTATGGGGCTCGCCCTGGCACCGGAGCCGTGGTCCGGCTACTACGCGATCGGCAAGAACGCCTGGGTGATGGCGCAGACGAGCCAGTTCACCGCCCCGGGGTGGCACTACCTCGACGACTCCAGCGGCTATATCGGCGGCAACCGGAACAACGGCAGCTACGTATCCCTGAAGTCCACGAACAACTCCGACTACTCCACGGTCATCGAGACGATGGACGCCAGCGGCGCCCAGACCCTGAACTTCAACGTCGCCGGAGGGCTGGCCTCGACCAGGACCGTCCACGTCTGGTCGACCGACGTCCGGTCCAACAACACGTCCGACCACTTCGTGCACGCCACGGACATCACCCCGTCCGGCGGCGCCTTCAGCCTGACCCTGCAGCCCGGCCGCGTGTACACCCTCACCACCACGACCGGACAGGGCAAGGGCACCGCCACCGGTCCCGCCCGGGGCACGTTCGGCCTGCCGTACAGCGACTCCTTCGACAGCTACGCCACCGGAACCGAGGCCAAGTACCTCATGGACTGGCAGGGCGCCTTCGAGGTGGCCGGCTGCGGCGGCGGCCGCTCCGGCAAATGCGTACGCCAGATGAGCCCGCAGAAGCCGATCACCTGGGACGCGCTGTCCGATCCGCACGCCCTGCTCGGCGACGTGGGCTGGAGCAACTACACCGTCTCCTCGGACGTACTGCTCGAACAGTCCGGATACGCCGAACTGATCGGACGCGCGAACACGCAGGACTACAGCAGCACCGGCCAGCTCAACGCCTATCACCTGCGAGTGAGCGACACCGGCGCGTGGTCGATCCAGCGCTCGAACACCAACGGCAACGTCACCACCCTGGCCCAGGGCACGACCGCGGCCCTGGGCACCAACCGGTGGCACACCCTGGGCCTGACCTTCTCCGGCAGCAGCATCACCGCCGTCATCGACGATACGAAGGTCGCCGCCGTGAACGACAGCACTTACGCCGGCGGCCAGGTCGGCTACGCGACCAGCCAGACCGAGACGGCGCAGTTCGACAACCTGTCCCTCACCCCCGGGTCCGGCGGATCCAACGGCATCACCGCCCCGATCACCGGGACCGGTTCCGGCCGGTGCGTGGACGTGCCGAACCAGTCGCAGACGAACGGCACCCAGGTGGAGCTGTGGGACTGCAACGGCGGCAGCAACCAGCAGTGGACGAAGACCGCGGCGGACGAGCTGCGGGTCTACGGCAGCTCCTGCCTGGACGCCTCGGACCAGGGCACCAGCCCCGGCACCAAGGTGGACATCTGGTCCTGCGACGGCGGCACCAACCAGAAGTGGACGATCCACGACAACGGCACGATCACCGGAGTCCAGTCCGGCCTGTGCCTGGACGCCACCGGCGGCGGAACGGCGAACGGCACCTTGCTGCAGTTGTGGACCTGCAACGGCGGCAGCAACCAGAAGTGGATGCACGGCTGACCTCCTGAACCCACCCGCGCCACTCACGCAGAGAGGCCCCCCTATGACTTCCTCCTCCCTTCCGATCAGCCGGCGCCGGCTGATCGCGGCGGCGGGCGCGGCCACGGCCTTCGGTCTGCTGCGCTTCGCCCCCGAGGCCGCCGCCACCGACGGCCCGCAGAGCTACACCGCGAGCTGGTCCTCGGTGGACCAGCACCCTCCGGCCCCGGCCTGGTTCCAGGACGCCAAGTTCGGCATCTACTACCACTGGGGCGTCTTCAGCGTCCCGGCGTACGGGAACGAGTGGTATCCGCGCAACATGTACGTCGGCGGCTCGAACGAGAACAAGCACCACATCGCCACCTACGGCGACCCGTCGGCCTGGCCGTACCACAACTTCATCGACGGCGCCCGCGACAAGGCCGGGAACTTCGTCCAGTTCGCCCCCAAGCTCGCCTCCCAGGGCGGCAAGTGGGACCCGGACGCCTGGGCGCAGTTGTTCAAGTCCGCGGGCGCGAAGTTCGCCGGCCCGGTCGCCGAACACCACGACGGCTTCTCCATGTGGGACAGCCACGCCAGCCCGTGGAACTCCGTCCAGCACGGTCCGAAGCTCGACCTCGTCGGGCTGCAGGCGAAGGCCATCCGCGGCCAGGGGCTGAAGTTCATGGCCTCGCTGCACCACGCGTACCACTTCACCGGCTACTACGACCACGTGCCGTACCAGTCCGACCCGACGCTGCGCATCCTCTACGGCCAGCAGGGCGCGGCCGCGGAGAACCAGCTCTGGTACCAGAAGCTGATCGAGGTCGTCGACGGCTACCAGCCGGACCTGGTCTGGCAGGACTTCAACCTGGGTCAGGTGCAGGAGTCCTACCGGCTCCAGTTCCTCGCGCACTACTACAACCAGGCGGTCGCCTGGAACAAGGACGTGGCCGCGACCTACAAGGACGGCTTCGACAACAAGGGCGAGGTCCTCGACTTCGAGCGCGGCGGCCCGGCCGGGCTGCTCACCCCGTACTGGCTGACCGACGACAGCATCTCCTCCTCCAGTTGGTGCTACACGGTGGGCATCGGCTACTACTCGACGCAGGCCCTGCTGCACGCGCTGATCGACCGCGTCAGCAAGGGCGGCAGCATGCTGCTGAACATCGCCCCGACGGCCGACGGCACCATCCCCTCCGGGCAGCAGTCGATCCTGCTCGCCATGGGTGACTGGCTCGGCCGCTTCGGAGAAGCGATCTACGGCACCCGCTCCTGGACCAGCTACGGCGAGGGCCCCACCCAGATGGGCGGAGGCTCGTTCAGCGGCCCGGTGGCCGGCACGGCGAAGGACATCCGGTTCACCCGCAGCCAGGACAACAAGGTCCTGTACGCCACCGCGCTGGGCTGGCAGGGCGGCACCATGACCATCGCCACGCTGAGCTCGAACCGGATCAACCTCAGCAGCCTGACCGGCGCACAACTGCTGGACAACACCGCGGGCACGTACATCAACCTGCCCGCACCGACCCAGGACACCTCCGGCCTGCACCTGGCCATGCCCTCGTCCGGTGCGCCGTTCAGCGCCCTGGCGTACACGATCAAGCTCACCTTCTCCGGCCAGATCCCCGCCCTGAACGGCGCGGGCGTCCCCGTTAGCTGGGCCGAGATCACCAATGTGACCAGCGGGCTGGCACTCGACAGCGGGGGCGACGTCGCCTCCGGCTCCAACCTCAAGCAGTGGACCTACGACGGGAGCAGCAACCTGCACTGGCAGTTGATCGACCTCGGCAACGGCTACTACCGGATCATGAACCGCACCAATGGCATGGCCGCCGACAGTTGGGGCGACGCCGCCAACGGCGCTCCCGCCCGGCAGAGCGCGTGGAACGGCGGCAACAACCAGCAGTGGTCGCTCAAGAGCCTCGGCAACAACCGCTACCAGATCGTCAACCGCGGCACCGGCACCGCCCTCGACGGCGCGGGAAGCACCACGTCCGGCTCGACGACGGTGATGTGGACGCCGAATTCCAGCACCAACAACGCGTGGACCATCGCCGGCGTCTGAGCCGCCTGCGCCTCGACGGAGAAGGAGAAGGAGAAGCAGTGAAGAAGAGAAGGTCCCTCTTCATGCCCCTTGTGGCCGCGGCACTTCTCGTCATGTCCGGTGCCGGTACGGCGCTGGGCCGCAGTCCCGACGCAGGCACGTCGCCCACCAGTGCCAGTGCCGCCGCCAGTGACGGATGCGGCAAGGCTCCGGCGCTGAACAGTGGTACGCACACGATCTCGAGCAGCGGCCAGAGCCGCAGCTACATCCTCAGGGTCCCGGCGAACTACGACAGCACCCGCGCCTACCGGCTGGTCTTCGGATTCCACTGGGTGGGCGGCACCGCCAACGATGTCGATTCGGGCGGATCCGACGGATACAACTGGTCCTATTACGGCCTCAGGCGGCTGGCGGACAGCGCGAACAACGGCACGATCTTCGTGGCGCCCCAGGGCATCAACAACGGCTGGGCCAATTCCGGCGGCCAGGACGTGACCTTCGTCGACGACATGGTCCGGCAGATCGAGGCAGGCCTGTGCGTCGACACGGCGCAGTTGTTCACCGGCGGCTTCAGCTACGGCGGGGCGATGACGTACGCCCTGGCCTGTTCCCGGGCGACGGTCTTCCGCGCGGTCGCGGTCTACTCCGGCGCGAACCTCAGCGGATGCAGCGGCGGCACCCAGCCCATCGCGTACATGGGGCTCCACGGCATCAATGACAACGTCCTGCCGATCTCTTCGGGACGGGCGCTGCGCGACACGTTCGTACGGAACAACGGCTGCACCCCGCAGAACCCGCCCGAGCCGTCGTCCGGCAGCCACACGCACATCATCACGGCCTACTCGGGGTGCTCGTCCGGGCATCCCGTCGTATGGGCCGCGTTCGACGGGGGTCACGACCCCGGCCCCATCGACAGCGGCGGCAGCGGCTGGCAGACCTGGACGTCGGGAGAGGTGTGGAAGTTCTTCACCCAGTTCGACTCGACCACCCCGCCCCCGCCCACGGGCCAGCAGATCGTCGGCGGGCAGTCGGGCCGCTGCATCGACATCCCCAACTCCACCACGGCCAACGGCACCCAGGCACAACTGTGGGACTGCCACGGCGGCACCAACCAGCGGTGGACCTACACCGCCTCCAGGCAACTCATGATCTACGGCAGCAAGTGCCTGGACGCCTCCGGGCGGGGGACCGGCAATGGCACTGCCGCGATCATCTGGGACTGCAACGGGCAGACGAACCAGCAGTGGAACGTCAACGCCAACGGCACGATCACAGGAGTGCAGTCGGGGTTGTGTCTTGAGGCCGGCGACGCGGGCACCGCCAACGGAACGAAGATCCAACTGTGGAGTTGCTCGGGCGCATCGAACCAGCAGTGGGATCTGAGAGGGCGTTCCGGTTAGAAACCGGATGGTTCATGGGTTATGCCAAGACACCAACAAGTACCGCAGCAGCCTGCTGACGGGCTTCTGGCAAGTCCTCGAATTCGGTCGCCAGGCCGGACTGATGGACGACGTTCCCGGCGGGTTCCGCCACCGCTCGCACCGGATTGTCGAGGACGCCCGATCCCTCCTACCTGCCCGCCATCGAGGACCACATCCGCACTGAAGGCCGACCGGGAGACCGCCGAAGCGATGGACTCTCCTCTTTGACGACGACGGTACCTCGACTTGGGGTGGTGACCTGCACCTATGGCGAACGGTGATTGGCTTGATTACTGGCTGTCACGGGCTCCGGTCTTGTCGGAGGAGGTGCTGGAGGGCATCCACCACATCCTTACGACTGGGGGAGACGACGAAGACTGATGTGGCAAACAGTCCTGCCCGGCGAGGGCGGGCGGCGGCTTAGCCAGTGAGAGCGCCCCTCCGGTCAAGGCCATGTTGGACATGCCAGGGGCAGCGCGGCACCGGTACGTCCAGCCGCTTGGCATGGACGGGAGCTATGGCGTCGAGGCGAAGGGGCAGGTGTTCAAGAACCCACAGTGACAGCCCGATGTTTCCCCGTGATGCTGACGACCAAATCAGATCGAGCAATCGACAATTGTGCTGAGTCAGTCCCGGCCGGATGCCAATGACCTACGGGAACTGCTCGCCGAGGACGAGGCCCTTCAGGCCCTCACTGCGCCGGCTTGCCGGCTCCGCGCTCCGTCAGCCCCGTAGCCAGAGCTGCTGTGTACTCGGTGACCTTGGGAGCGAAGTCGACGGCGGCGTGGGCCAGCTCGGGGCGTTCGAGGTAGAGCGTCGCCAGTGTGGGGGGCGGATGGGAGATCTGCCAGAGGGCGGCGGCGAGCATGCTGACGCCTCCGATCAGCTCCCGGGCTCCACTCATTCCGAGCGGCGGAAGGTAGCGGGCGGCCGTCGCTGCGAGATCCTCGACCGCCGCGAGGACGACGGTCTTGAAGGTGAGCACCGTGTCGCTCGACACTTCGCGTTCCAGGCTGAGGGAGGCGTGCGCCAGTAGGTCGCAGAAGAGCGGTTGCTCGACCAGAGTCTTGGCTACCGCTTCCGCCAGCGCCTGGGGGGTGGCCCCGGACGCTCCGTCCAGCTCGTCGCGGAGCATGCGGGCCCACTGCGTCCATCCCTCGGCGGTGAGGCGCAGGAAGACCTCCTCGCGGGTCTCGAAGTAGCGCAGCACCGCGGACTTGTGGAGGCCCGCCTCGCCCGCGATGTCGGTGAGCGTGACCGCGCGGACCCCCTTGGTCAGCCCGAGCCTGCGCGCCGCCTCGATGATCGACGACGCCCTCAGCTCCTTGTGCTCCGGCCGGCGGGCGCGCCGGAACGACACATCTTGACTGCTCACGACAACGGCCAGGTTAGCACAACGATGTTCCCTTGTTAGTGAAACGGCGTTGTGTTAACGTGGTCGAGGAGAAGCAAACAGCATCATTTACTGACAAAAAGGTTCATGGGAAGCTTGAAGATCATGATCAATTACCCGAAGTTGTACGTGGGTGGCCAGTGGGTCGAGCCGACCCGGGCCGAGCTCCTGGAGGTCCGCTCACCTCATGACCAGTCCCTGGTCGGACGGGCGGCCGAGGCCACGCCCCCCGATGTCGACCGTGCCGTGCGTGCCGCGCGAGAGGCATTCGACAACGGGCCGTGGCCGCGTATGAGCGCCGCCGAGCGGGCGCGCGTGATCGCCCGCTTCTCCGAGCTCCACGCCGCCCGCGCGGACGAGATCGCCGACCTGACCACGGCCGAGAACGGCTCGGCCCGTTGGTTCACCGGCTGGACCACAAAGGCGCTGTCCGAACAGACCGCCGCCTTCCTGCGCGCGGCCGACTCCTTCGCCTGGGAGGAGGACATCTCCCGCGCTACCGCCGAAGGGACCAGGACCCTGGTGCGCCGGGAGCCGGTGGGTGTGGTCGCCGCGGTGATCCCGTGGAACGCCCCGCACCAGTCCGCTCTCGTCAAGCTGGTGCCGGCACTGCTCGCGGGCTGCACCGCCGTGCTCAAGGCCTCACCGGAGACAGCGCTCAGCACGCTCCTGCTGGGTGAGCTGTTCAACGAGGCGGGACTGCCGGAGGGTGTGCTCAGCATCCTGCCCGCCGACCGCGAGACCAGTGAGTACCTCGTGTCCCACCCCGGCGTGGACAAGATCGCCTTCACCGGATCCACGGCCGCCGGCCGCCGCATCGCCTCGATCGCCGGCGAGCAGCTCAAGCGGGTCAGCCTCGAACTCGGCGGCAAGTCCGCAGCCATCGTGCTCGACGACGCCGACCTCGACGCACTGAGCGAAGGGCTGAAGTTCCTCTCCTTCGGCAACAACGCCGAGAACTGCGTGGCCCACACCCGGATCCTGGTCCACCGCGGCCGGTACGACGAGACCCTCGCGCGGCTGAAGGGCATGGTGGAGTCGCTCACGGTCGGGGACCCCGCCGACCCGGCCACCTTCATCGGCCCCATGGTCCGGGAGGACCAGCAGCAGCGGGTGATCTCGTACATCCACCTCGGCATCGAAGAAGGAGCCCGACTGGTCACCGGTGGCCCCGAGGTCCCGGAAGGACTCGCGCACGGTTACTACGTGCGGCCGACGCTCTTCGCAGACGTCGACAACTCGATGCGGATCGCGCAGGAGGAGATCTTCGGCCCGGTGCTGGTGGTCATCCCCTTCGACACCGACGAGGAGGCGGTGCGCATCGCCAACGACTCCCCCTACGGTCTCGGCGGCGGAGTGTGGACCTCCGACGAAGAACGCGGCCTGGCCATCGCACGCCAGGTCAGGACCGGAACGTTCTCCGTCAACGGCGCTCCCCACTCCCTGGAGGGCCCGTTCGGCGGGTACAAGGCAAGCGGCATCGGTCGGGAGTTCGGGCCCGTGGGGCTGAGCCAGTACATCGAGTACAAGACGGTCTCGGTGTAAGACACTCAGGGTCCCCGGCCTCACAAGCGTGGCACACGGTGTGGGCGCCCCCGCGACGACGGCGTACCGCGCCAACGTGTGGGCCACTGGACGCTTGACAGGTGTCCAGTGGCCACGCCTTCACCGGTTCCACCGCGGCTGTCGGCGCATCGTCCTCGGCGTCGTCGAAGGAGCCCGGCTGGTCACCGGCGACACACGGACGCCCGAGAGACCGGAAGGCGGACACCACGTCCGTCCGACACTGTTCGCTGACGTCGAGAGCGCCCTGCGGATCGCTCGCGAGGAGGACTTCGGCCCCGTCCTGATCGTCATCCCCTTCGACGACGAGGACGGTCCCGTGCGCATCGCCAACGACTCCAAGTACGGCCTCGCCGGCGGTGTGTCGCCGGGCGGGTGCCCGTCAACGGCGTCCCATCGACACAGGCGGCGCCTTCGGGGGGGCGCCAAGAGCAGCGGCATCGGCCGCGAGTTCGGAGCCACGGGCCTCGCCCAGTACATCGAGTACAAGACCATCGCCGCTATCGCTGCCTGACAGCTACAAGGACTCTGAAAGACCAAGGAACATTATGCAAAAAGCCCGTATCACCCTCGGACACAGCGACGTCTCCATCCGGCCGATCGGCCTGGGATGCATGGGAATGTCCCAGTACTACGGCGACGCGGACGACGAGGACTCCATCGCCACGATCGGGGCAGCCATGGACGCCGGCATCGACTTCTTCGACACCTCCGACATCTACGGCGCGGCTTCCTCGGCCACCGACCAGAAGTCCAGCAAGGCCTTCGGACACAACGAGGAACTACTGGGCCGGGCCGTGCGCGGCGTACGCGACAGGGTCGTCCTGGCCACCAAGTTCGGCGCGAAACCCGCCCCGGAGGGCGGGGTGACCTTCGATGGGAGGCCCGAATACGTCGCCGCCGCCTGCGACGAAAGCCTGCGCCGCCTCGGTGTCGACCACATCGACCTCTACTACTACCACCGCCTCGACCCCACAGTGCCGATCGAGGACACCGTGGGCGCGATGGCCGACCTGGTGACCGCGGGCAAGGTGCGCACGCTCGGACTCAGCTCGGTCGAGCCGGACCTGCTGCACCGAGCGGCCGCGGTGGCGCCGATATCGGCTCTCCAGAGCGAGTACTCGCTGTGGGCCCGCGAGGTGGAGCAGGAGGTGCTTGCCACCTGCCGCGAGCTGGGCATCACCTTCGTGCCCTACAGTCCCCTGGGCCGAGCCGCCCTCGCCGGCGGCTTCACCGGCACTCCCTCGCTGTCCAGCGACGACTTCCGCGCCACCTTGCCCAAGTTCCAGGAAGAGAACTTCGCGCACAACCTGCGCCTCATCGAACAGTTGAAGGCGTTCGCCGACGAGCGGGGACACGCCCCAGGGCAGATCGCCCTGGCCTGGCTGCTCGCCCAGCCCTACGACATTGCCCCCATCCCCGGCACGAAGCGGGCACCGTACGCACGACAGAACATCGCCGCCACAGCGGTGCCGCTCAGCGCGGACGACATCGCATTCCTCTCGGGTCTGTTCGACCCCGCACAGGTGCGTGGCGAGCAGTACGGCAATCTCGACGTGCGTCCCAGGCGCTGATTCCGGGAGTGTCTGACTAATCAACGGCGGATCCGATGATCAAGGAGACGCCTGATGAGCGAGACCATCACCGAGCACGAGTCCGTGGAGGAGCCGGTCGTTGAAGCTTCCCCGTGTGGCTGGACACCTGGAGTCTGGGAGGTGAGGGTCCGAAGAAAGTAGTGCCAGGTGGGTAGCCAGTACTCGAAGCGGTACTCGGTGGGGTTCAAGCGGGCCGTGATCGCGTTGGTTCGCTCCTCCGACAAGACGATCACGGAGGTCGCGCGGGATCCGGGGGTGAGCCGGGAGATCCTGCGCGGCTGGGGCAAGCGTGAGCGGATCGACCGTGGTGGAGGAGCGCCGGGAGCAGCCGGGTGCCGGGCCGGGCGGCGGTGAAGTCCCGGCCACTGTCACCGCCACCCGCACGACGCGACGCTGCAGACCCCGCCCCACAGCGGTCGTGGACGTCCGACCCGGCCCTTCATACCCCGAGGCGGCCAAGAGCGTGAAAGAGCTGGTCAGCGCCGCGGGAAAGCAGGCGGCCCAGCCCGTGCAGTGGCGGGAGGGATCCCGCCGGGGCACCGGCCGCAGCGGGTTCAAGCGCCTGTACTCGCGCTTCGTGGTCTGCGGATCCGGCTGCCCGGACGGGAGAATCCGCAAGGCCGTCGGGGGATCGGAGCTGCCCGCATGCTGGCTGCTGGCGGAGTGGCCCGCCACCGCGTCAGAGCCGGTGCAGTTCCGGCTCTCCAACCTGCCCGACGACACCCCGCTGACCACGCTTGTGCGGCTGTCCGAGCTCCGCTGGCGGATCGAGCACGACTACCGCGAGATGAAGCAGGCCCTGGGCCTGGCCCACACTCACGTCATCGTCTCGATGCTCGGACGACGTTATTCTGGAACGAGGGAGTGATCGTCATGAGCGGACAGATCGAAGTAGTCACCGAGATCGATCGGCCCATCGAGGAGGTCTTCGCCTTTCTCGCGGAGGGCACGAATGATCCGCAGTTCAGCCCGCGGGTGCAGCGGATCGACAAGGATCCGGCCGGTGCCACCACGGTCGGTACGATGTTCCGCAGCACCGCGAAGGATGCGGGCATGACCTCGCAGCGCGAAATCAGGATCACCGCCCTGGAGGCCCCGTTCAAGATCCGCTGGACGGAACTGTCCAAGAACACGGTGACCACGACCGAAGGCGGCTACGACCTGCAACTGACCGGGGACGGGAAGACCCGGATGCGGCTGTTCAACGTGCTGGAGGGCCACGGCTTCGGCAAGCTGCTGGTCGGTCTCGCGGTCAGCGCGTCCCGCAAGGACGCACCCGCTTTCGGCCGGCGCATCAAGAACGCGATCGAAACCTCCTGACGAGGGCTGACCGGGACTGACGGGGGCACCCGCAGCCGCGCGCAGTCCCGAGGCTCGGGCGCGGGCCGCTCTCGCGGAGGGACGCCTCGTGGCGGGCGTTCCTTCCACGGTTGCGTTCTGCCGGACGTCGGCAGACCGAGGCCGGCCGCACCGGCGGAGAGCCCGGCCGTCGCAGCATGGAAAATATGGAAAATGCTGTCTGCAATCGAGGTCGGGCGTGTTGACGGTCTTCGTGTACCGGTGGACTGAACTGGCGCAGAGTGGGGGCAAGGGCGACCCGTCGTAGTGAGGCGGAGCCAGGCGCGGGCCGGTCGTCCATTCGGGCCGCCCGCGTTGAAGGAGAGGAGATGCCGTGCCCGGGACATGGCACGTTACCGGCAGCCTCCGCGGACGCGGCGGGGCGGCGACCGATGCCGTGCTGAAATGCGGTGGCTGCCACGCGACTCCCGTCGACGAGGACGTACTCCCGCTCCTCGCCGAGGCGGCCGCCGCCGGCCGCGGCAGCGTCGGAAGGCGGCGGTCGTGAAACCAGTTCTCAGAGGACGTGCGGATGAGATGAGCCGGGTTCTCAGCCTCCTTCGACGAGTGGAGCAGACGGGGCAGGGCGCAGCCGTGTTCGTCCGTGGGGAGCCCGGCATCGGCAAGACCGCCCTGCTGGACACAGTGGTGGCACAGGCTTCCCGCCTGGGATTCACGATCGGTTTCGGGAAAGCGGAAGAGCAGAACCAGATCGCTCCGATGGCTCCTCTCCTCGCGGCGTTGCGCTTCGGAAGCCGCCCGCTCCTGTCGGCCGAAGCCTTCGCGGACCTTGCACCTCTGTACCGCCAGAAGCTGTGGCTTGTGGACCGGCTGGCCGGAGTGCTGGAGGAGCACGCGATGCGGTCCCCGCTCCTCATCGCGGTGGACGATGTCCAATGGGCCGATCGCCTCAGCGTCTTCGCTCTTCGCACCCTGCCTGTGCGGCTGGCGGATGTGCCCGTTGTGTGGATGCTCAGTTCCCGCACAGACCCTGCTGGAACGGCGGAGAAGGTGCATGCCGCCGTGAGGACGGACATTCCCGTCGAGGTCGTCGACCTCCAGCCGTTGGCGGCCTCCGATGTCGAACTGGTCGCCCGGGACCGGTTGGGTGCTCCACCGGGCGAGCGTCTGGTGCGTCTGCTGCAGGGGGCGAACGGCGTGCCCTACCTCGCGGTCGAACTGATCGATGCCATGTGCGTGGAGGCCGGACCCGCGGGCGACGACGCGGCGACCGGCGGCCAGGAACTTCCCGCCCCGTTTGTGACGGGACTGCGCGGCAGGCTGCACTCGCTGCCCGAGGAGGTCCGCCGCGTCCTGGCCGTCGGCGCCGTTCTGGGACGGTCATTCCGCATCGACGATGCCGCGGCGCTGCTGGACGGTGCCTCGACCGAGGACGTCATCCGCTGGCTGGAACAGGCCATGCGGGCCGGTGTCCTCGGGACCGACAAGGACCGCATCGTCTTCCGTCACGACCTGGTACGGCAAGCGGTCTACGCGGACGTGCCTCACCCGATGCGCACCATGCTCCACCGGGCCGCGGCGGAGCTGCTCCTGACGACCGGCGACGATCCCGTGGAAGCGGCGCCCCATCTGCTGGTGAGTGCGGTGAAGAACGACCGCAGAGCAGTCGACATCCTGCACCGGGCGGCCGCGGCACTGCGTACCCTCGCTCCCATGACGGCGGCCGACCTCATTGTCGCCGCCCTCGCCCTGCTGCCACGGTGGGACAACCTGTCGTTGCGCCTCGGCGAGGAGGCCATCGATATCCTCGGCGAGGCCCACCGCACGCGTGAGGCGATGGCGCTGGGCGACGACCTCCTGGAAAACCATCTCAGTAACGAGGACACAGCACGCATCCAGGGAAGGCTGGCCTGGCTGCTGTGGAGCCTGGGCAGGCCCGACGAGATGTGCGCGAGGATCGAGGCGGCACTCGCACTGAACGGACTTTCGCCCAGAACACGTCGGCACCTGCTCAGCCTCCACGCGCTCGCGCTCTCGCGAGGGAGGGACCTTGTCCGGGCCAAACAGGTCAGCGTCAAGGTGCTCGAAGAGGCCGGCCGCAGCGGCGACCGGTCCGCCGAGGCCCTTGCCCTGCGCGCGCGGGCCGACATCGCGCTGACCGAAGGCCGCGTCAGCGCGGCTCTGGAGCAGTTCTCGCTGCTGCGCTCCACTGGACGATCTTTCGATGTGGGCGAGATCATGACCCTGCTGCTCGTGGACGAATATGACTCCGCTAGCCGCCTGATTCTGCTGAGCCGGCGCAGCGCCGACGACACAGGAACTTCGTACCAAATTCCCGGTCTGCTGTTCGCCCAAGCAGTGCTTGACTTCCGAAAAGGCCGACTCGACGAATCCAGCACCGGCTTCGCCGCGCTGATGGCCCTGGGAGATGGTCCACAACATGTTTTCCAGAAAGCGGCGAAGGTCGTCATGGCCCGGATCGCCCTCCACCGCGGCGACCTCCGGATCGCTCGCGAGCTCTGCGGCGCAGTGAACTGGGACGTCACCGGGGAACCGCCCGAGCCACGCCAGGTGATCATGTGGGGTCGCATTCTCCTCGCCGAAGGCAAGCCCGACGAAGCTATCCGCCTCGTCCTGCACCACCGCATACTGGACGACTTCCGCATCGGTTTCAGGGGGTCCGAGCAGCCGGCCGGCATTCCCGAGTGGATCGTCGAATTCACCGAGGCAGCGGCCGCGAGCGGTCATCACGATGTGGCCGTCCGGATGGCCCGCCTTCTCCGCTGCTACGCCGAGCGCAATCCGAACTCCCACCTGATCAGCGGCTTGGCCGACCAGGCAGAAGGACTGACAACCGATGACGTCGGACTCCTGCGGCGGGGGCTCGAAGGGATCAAGCATAGCCGGCGAAGGCTTCTCGAGGCCGGGGCATGGGAGAGGGTCGGGTATGCGCTGCTCCGGCGCGGCGACAAGGCGGAGGCGACCCAGATGCTGGAAACGGCCGGGGACGCCTTCCAGAACCTGGGGGCACTGGGGGACGTGCGCCGCGTCCAGCACGCCATGCAGGCCACGGGCCTGCGTCGCCGGCGCTGGACCAGCGCCGGCGAGCGGCCCCTGTCCGGCTGGGAAGCGCTGACCGACACGGAGCAGCGTGTCGCCCGTCTCGTGGGAGCAGGCCACTCCAATCGGTCGGCCGCCGGTGAGCTCATGCTTTCCCCCAATACGATTGCCGCGCACCTTCGCACCATATTCCGGAAGCTGGAAATCAATTCACGCGTCCAGCTCGCCAACAAGCTTCGTGACGATAGGCAGTCGGCCGGGTGATGTCGCTCGCCGGCCGTCCACGGGCTACCGGACAGCGCCGTCGACTCCGCTCCGGAGACTGCGGGACTGGGGATCTGGCGTACGGTGGTCCGTGCACCTCCGCACTCGCCGAGTTCTACGCCCGGGGTACCGACCCGTACAGCAGCTTGGCCGTGGCGCTCCGGCACTCACCGCGCTGAAGGAGCGTGTTGCGCTGGATGGCGCAGGACGTGTGCGGTCTACCGGAGGGCAGTACCGGCCTGCTGACCACCGGCGGCTCCGTGGCGACGTTCTCGGCGGTGCCCGCGGCCCGGCACGACCGCCTCGCGTGGGCTGCGCGCCTGGATGACCTGCACCTGCGCGGCGGGGCAGCCTCCCGGGAAGCCCTCGACGAAGAAATCGACCTCGCCCAGCGTGTGTACGGCAGGCTGACGGGGTTCCAGGCGCTCGGGGTTCCCCGGCGCCCGGACTTGACCACCGTGCCTTCCGGGCCCGCCCCCGCGATGACAGCCCGCAGGCTGCGGAAGAGGCGGACCGGGCCACCCGTCACCTGCTGGCGCGGCTCAACGACGATCCGCGTGTGCTTCTCTCCAGCACCGTCGTCGACGGCCGCCAGACCATACGGGTCTGCATCCTCGTCCACTGCACCCATGCGGACCGGATCGACGACCTGCTCACCGACGATTCCGCCCGCATCCCGGCCCGCTGGTCGTGCGGTCCGGAAGAGCCGCACCCGACTCCACCGGGCCAGGGTGGCCGACAAACGGGTGATGGTCCGCGCCAAGGCTGCGTGCAAGGCGCCATGGAGGCACAGCACGGATCACCAGTTCCGACGACCCTCCGGGGCGTCGGACACAGGACGCCGCTGGTCGTCCTCGTCAGTCCTGGTGATGTCCTGAGGCAGCGCTGTGTGATCTCCTGTCCGCGGGATGCGGCGTAAGCCGGTGCACGGCACAGACGACGGACACCGAGCACGCGGCGAACACACGCCGCACAGTTGCATCAAGAATGTTCGCCGAACGCGTTTCCATCTACCAGGCTCGGCGCGGATACAAGGGGAGCGTGACCTGTGGGCTACAGCAGTCCCTTCACAGACGACGCCGCCGACGCCCTGGTGGGGCGCGCCAGGCAGCTCGAACGCATTCGCGACTTTCTCGGCTCGACGGACCGCGGTGGGGCACTCCTGCTGTCGGGCGATCCGGGAGTGGGCAAGACCGCCCTGCTCAACGCCGTGGCAGAGGCCGCAGTCGCCGACGGTTCGCAGGTACTGCGTGCTGCCGGCGTGGAGTTCGAAGCCGACGTGAGCTACTGCGGCTTGCACCAGGTCCTCTTCCCCTTCCACGAGGCGTTCGGTGACCTCGACACAAGTCACGGCGATGCCCTGCGGGTCGCCCTGGGCTTCGGCAGTGGGCCACCACCGGAACGTCTCGTCGTGTCCAGCGCGGCCCTCATGCTGCTGCGGCACGTGGCCGCATCCAGCCCCCTCCTCCTCGTCGTGGACGACCTGACCTGGCTGGACCGAGCCAGTGCCGCCGTCCTCGGTTTCGTCGCCCGCAGACTCGACGGCACCGGCGTCACCTTCCTCGGCGCCATGCGCTCGGGTACCGATACCTTCTTCAACGGCGGCGGCCTGCCCGAGTTCGAGGTGCCGCCCCTGGACGCGGAGTCGTCGAGAACTCTACTCACCACGCAATTCCCGACGCTCGCCGAGCGCGTTTCCCAGCGCATTCTGTCGGTGGCAGAGGGCAACCCCCTGGCTCTTCTGGAGTTGCCCACGGCCCTGAACGGCCAGCAGCGCGCGGCCCTGGAGGACCTTCCCCAGGTACTGCCAATGAGCCGACGGCTCCAGGCCATGTTCGCCTCCCGGGTGGCCGCCCTTCCCCTTGCCGCACGGCGCCTGCTGCTTCTCGTGACGATGGAGGGGACCGGCGACCTCGGAATCCTGCAGGCGTCGGCGCGGCGGGCCGGCTACGAAGCCGAGCTCGACGCGCTCGCCCCGGCTGAGCAGGACCGCCTGGTGACTTTCAAGGAGGGCACCAGACGGCTCGTTTTCCGGCATCCCTTGATCCGGTCGGCGGTGGTGGACGTCTGCACAAGTGCCGAACGCCGCGCCGCGCACCGCGCCCTCGCGCACGTCCTGGTGAACGAGCCCGAGCGCCGCGCCTGGCACCTCGGGGAAGCCTCCGTCGAACCGGACGAGCAGGTGGCCGCCCTGCTGGAACAGACGGCGCACCGGATCACGGGCCGGGGCGACTGTGTCGGGGCGGTGGCCGTGCTCGTGCGGGCGGCCGAATTGAGCCCGAGCGGCTCGGACCGTGCCCGTCGGCTGGCAGAAGCGGCCTACCTCGGTGCCGAGGCGACCGGGGAGCTCCGCGGTGCTTCGGAACTGCTGGAGAACGCCCGGCTGGCCGACCCGGATCTGAAGGGTTCCCTGCGCTCCGCCGCCGCCGCCGTTTTCCTGGTCCTCAACGACGACGGAAACGTCGGCGCTGCCTACCGGCTGCTCGTCGGTGCCATCGAGTCCGGCACCCACCAGTACCTGGCCAGTGACAGCGCCCTCGTCGACGCGCTCCACCTGCTGCTGGTCCTGTGTTTCTTCAGCGGCCGCGCAGAGCTGTGGAAACCTTTCTACGTGGCAGTCGGCCGTCTGAGACCGGAGCCGCCCGCCTTGCTGTCCGTGGCTGCCCGGACCGGTTCCGATCCGGCTCGTTCGGGGGCTGCCGCGCTGGATCAACTGGATTCCGTCCTCGCCGAGTTCCAGGACGAGACCGACCCGGCCCAAATCGTCCGGGCCGGCAGTGCCTCGATCTATGCCGACCGCCTGGGGGCTGTGCGCGATTCCTCATGGCGGGTCGTCCTGCAGGGGCGCGACGGCGGTCCGGTGCGCCGGCACCTCGGCGCGCTGGTGCACCTGTGCCTGGACGACTATCTGACCGGCCGGTGGGACGAGTGCACAGAACTGGCCGAGGAAGGCATACAGCTGTGCGAGAGTTCCGGGTACCACGCCTTGGCCTGGTACTTCCTGTACAGCCGGGCCATCGTCGCCGCGGCCCGTGGCGACGAGGAAACCGCCGACCGCATGACCGACCGGATGATCCGCTGGGCCACCCCCAGGGGCATCGAGACAGCGGTGCACTACGCGCGGCACGCACGTGCTGTCGGCGCACTCGGATGCGGCGACTTCGAACGCGCGTACCACAACGCGACGGCGATCAGCGCCGCGGGTACCTTCGCCTCCCACGTTCCGCACGCCCTGTGGGTGGCGATGGATGTCGTCGAAGCCGCGATACGGACCGACCGGCAGGGCGAGGCGGCCGCTCATGTGTGCGCGATGCGGGAGACCGGCATGGCAGCGCTGTCCCCGCGGCTCGCCCTGTTGGCAGGCGGCTCGGCGGCGCTGTGCGCGACCGAGGACGACGAGGCCATCTGCCTGTTCAGGCAGGCGCTGGCCATAGCAGGAACGGAGCGGTGGCCGTTCGATCTGGCCCGCGTGCGTCTGGTCTACGGGGAGCGGCTGCGACGGGCCCGCGCGAACGCCGATTCCCGGGAGCCGCTGCGGCTGGCGTACGACGCCTTCACGCTGCTCGGTGCGGGGCCGTGGGCTGAGCGTGCCGCCAAGGAGTTGCGGGCCACCGGGTGGGGCACGGTGAAGACCACGGCGAGCGGCGCGGTGCTCACGCCGCAGGAGTGGGAGATCGCGGAGCTCGCGGCATCCGGCCTGAGCAACAGGCAGATCGCGGAGCGGCTGTACCTCTCGCACCGGACCATCGGCTCACACCTGTACCAGATCTTTCCGAAGCTCGGTATCACGTCCAGGTCCGCTCTTCGTGACGCCCTGGCGGACCCGCAGGAATGACCCCGTCGCTCACGGCCCCGGCCTGGGTCCTGCGTGGTTCGGCGGGGCTGTGACCGACCGCCTCCTGTTGGGGTTTTCCGGGATGGCCACGGTCCACGGCGCCCTTGGCGCGGGGGTGCCAGGACCGGGTGTGCGGGCTTGGCACCCCCGTTGCGACCACGCCCGGCCGAGGTGCCGGTCTGTGGCCGCCCGGCTTTCGCCAGGGTGGTCGGGTGTGGTCAGTTGGTGGTGACGGTGGTGGTGTTTGCGGCTTGTTCGATGAGGTGGGTGACGAGTCCGGGGTTGGTGATCTGTGCGGCGTGGGGTGTGTCGGCTTCGGTGGTGTGGGAGTGGGCGCGGGTGGCCATGTAGCTTTCGGCGGCGGGGGGGATGAGGTGGTCGTCGTCGGAGACGAGGTACCAGGAGGGGATGGTCTTCCAGGCGGGTGTGGTGGAGGGCTGTCCGAGGGCCTGGAAGGCGATGGGGCTTTGGGCGGCGGCGAGTTCGGCGGCGGTGTTGTTGTTGAGGCGGCCGCTGAGGAGCAGGTCGTGGTATTGGTCGGCCTTGGCGTACAGGTCGACTGCGCTGGTGCCGTCGGGCTGGGTGTAGGGGACGGCGGTCAGGGCGGTGGGGACGGGTGCGTTCGGGTCGGTGGTGATGTGGCTGCCGGGGTACATGGTGGCCAGTTGGACTGCGCTTTCGCCGGTGTCGGGTGCGAAGGCGGAGATGTAGACGAGGGCTTTGACGTTGGTGTTGCCGGTGGCGGCGTCGGTGATGACGGATCCGCCGTAGGACTGGCCGGCCAGGATGACGGGGCCCTGGATGGTCTTGAGGTAGGAGGCCAGGTAGGCGGAGTCCTCGGCAAGGCCGCGCAGGCCGGTGGGCGGGGCGGTGACGGGGTAGCCGTCGGCCTGTAGGCGCTTGATCACACCGCTCCAGCCGGCCGAGTTGGACCAGGCACCGTTGACCAGCACGACAGTCGGCTTGGCAGCGGTGACCGCGCCGTCGGACGGCGCAGCCCACGCGAACGTACCCATACCCACAGCCAAAGAGAAGCCTGCAGCGCCGAAGACGGCGATGCGTATATTGCGGCGTCTGGACATGTGTTGTCTCCTTCTGAGAGGGATGTCTCCGGGTAAGGGCCATGTGTGGTCACGAGTTGTGGCCGAGATCGAATAAGACAGGGGAGCCGTACGCGACACAGCGGCGTAGAGCCCTGTCTTTCACCGAGGTCCGGCCTGATCACACGGGCCCTGGCCGTTCTCCCCGAATGTCACCTGGGACAGATGGTGGCCGCATCGGTCGATCAACCACCGTCCGCCGGCGCGACCCGCCGGGGTGGCCAGTCGTCACAACGGTGCGGGCGGTACTCCCGCAGGTCGGAGGATGTCGCATGCCGGGTGCGCGGCCCGATGGCTGATCGGGCCGCCGCCAGGGGGAAAGCCGAACCGATCAGCGGCATAGACATACGAAAGCTCCCCGCCGCCGCGGCCGAGCGTTCGTCAAGCCGCTGCCCCGGCCGGCCGGCCACCAGGACGGTACAACGTGGATGCTCCCCGCCCGGCGCCTGTTGCCCCGCGCGACCGGACCGGGAGTACGCGGCCTGGCGGACGCGGACGCCGCCTACCGTGATGTGCCGCTGCCGGGTCCGCAGCCTGACCGGGCAGCCGTGATCCGTAGCGGACGGGCACCCTTGGGCCTGCCGACGGCAGCGGCGATGGCCAGCGCCGTCCGAGCCACCTCTGCCTCCGCGGGCGTCTGCTCGGCCAGTTGCACCTCAACCCGATGAAGCAGGCCGGGGTAGCGGCCTTCGTACGACAGGACAGCCTCGGTGTCGTCGGGATGGACGGCGCGCAAGCGCGATCCAGTGACCGGCGTGGGGAAACCTGCGGCGACTATCGTGGTCTCGATCCCGAAGCCGATCAGTTCTCGTGCGTAGCTCTCCGCGAGATGCTCGATCACCGTCACCGCTGCGGAGTGCAGGGCGAGGTAGGGGAAGCTCGCGCCCTCGCGGTCGCCGGGCACCATCCAGACCAGCAGACCCTCACGCCGCTGCCGCATCTGCGGCAGGACAGAACGGTTCACCCGCTGCGTGGACAGCACATGTGCGTCGTAGATCTGTGCCAACTGGTACGGGGTGAAGGACTCAACGGGACCACGGGGTACAGGTCCCGCGACGTGGACAACAGCGTCGATTCTTCCGGCCTCCGCCAGGATGCCGGCGATCGCCGTGGACACTGAGCGCTGGTCGGCCGTGTTCAGGGCGATGGGACGCAGGGGCGCGTCGTGGTCACGGGTCCGCCGGTCTGGCATGGCCGGGCCGGCAGCCGGATGGACCGTGAAGGGTCCCACGCCGGCGTAGACGGTGTGGCCGGTGTCGGCCAGTGCCGTCGCGGTGGCTGCCCCGAGGCCGCTGGAAGCTTCCGCGACAAGAACGATCTTGGACATAGTGCTCCTCGGCGCATGCCGCCGGCGGCACGAAGGCCGCGGACGTACTGAGCGCCTGGCGTGGGCCACTCCCGCGGGAGAGTGGCGTCAGAACATGCCTGACATTGCGGCTTCTCCGGTGTGGTCACTGCCGACAGCTTGTCCAAGGAGACCAGGCGGCTCACGCCCGCTGCTGGACCGTCCCTCCTCTCCCCCTGCCAGCCTCGGAAGCCTGCTGTGGAACAGCACCTCCCGTGCTGCCGTACGGACCTGTCGGGCAAGTATCAGTGAGGACGGGACCCGCCCGCATGAGTTGGGTGACTGAGACCGGGACTACGGCGGACTGGTCGGCGACGGCGCCCGTGTTCCGTCCCACCCGGTTTCCTCCGCGATGCATCGGATACCAGTGCGGTGTACGGCAGTATCCGCTCCGGCCGTCTCGGCGGGAAGTGGAGGTCGCCCGCACAACTCGTCGGGCCTGAGTACACGCCGGTCAGGCCGCCCGGTTCGGGGGCCCCGCGCCCCGGCACCTGTCACCGCAGGAGTCCTCGGCGAGGAGGATCTGTTCTCGTACGTAAGGCGCGTTATCGGGGCACGCGGCCTGACCGCCTTCGTCACCTTCCGCCCGCCGATTCCCGCGGGCACGACCACCGACCGACACCTGCTCGCCCGTATGGCTTGGCACAGCGTCCAGACGCCCTCCCCGACGACCCCCACCGCTGAGCCAGGGAACTGATGCGCGCCGGGACACTCGTCGTCCACCCTCCGACCCGCACAAATACCGGTGACAGGGATGGACCGACTGCCCGTCCCGGAGTGTCGTGACAGCCGACGGCGGTCGTTCGACGGATGCGGTTACCAGCCGATCGGGAGACGCTGACGAGCGGCGCAAGAGGCCAGTCGGCAATCGTTGTCGAGGTCCATCGCGTCCGACGTGGAAGAGGGCGGCTGGAAACCGCAGGACCGTACCGCCCCTGCCCCTCGCCGGCCGCATCGATGACCGCGAGACACCCACGTTTCCCCGGGAAGGCAGGAATGAAGAACACCGCACTATCGTGAGAAAGCCCGTCCGCGACAACGCTCCGGCGCGAAGGTCCCCTCCTTCCGCATCGTCAAGGAGAGACCGGAGCAGCGCCGGAGAGCGAAGTACACGGTACTTGTGTCCGGACGGGCCGCCCCTGCGGCAGCCACTTCGCCCCGCTCGTCAGCATCGAAGACCGCGAAGTGCCGCGCCGGCGCGATCGGCTGCATGCCGTCGCCGCGGCCGACGCAACGGTGCCTTCGGGTCAGATGTCGGCCGGAGCCGAGGCCGGCGCGGCAACCGGTGCCGTTGCCTCGGCATCTGCCGGTGCCGGCGGACCGCTCACTCACGCGGTGCATCCTCTCGTCCTCACCTGTTTCCCGGCCCGCGGCCCGCAGCCCCGGTCCGGGGGCCTCTGTTCCGCGGCCTACGGCGCCATGCCACGTCCCGTTGAGTTATTACTACGCCCACCTTGATGTGCGGGGAGTCCCACCATGTCCGCTCCGACTCCGATCGTCCTTGTTCACGGCCTGTGGATCCACTCCACCTCCTGGCAGAATTGGATGGAGGTCTACCAGCAGGCGCACTACCGGCCGACGGCCCCGGGCTGGCCGGGAGACGGCGACACCGTGGCTGCCACCCGTCAGAACGCCGCCGCGGTGGCCAACCACGGCATCGAAGCCATCACCGAGAGCTACCGTCGTGTGATCGACACGCTCGATGCCGCGCCGGTCGTCATCGGCCACTCCTTCGGTGGCCTGATAGCGCAGAAACTCCTTGCCGAGGGGCGGGCCCGCGCCGCCGTCGCCATCGACCCCGGCCAGATCAAGGGTGTAAAGCCCGTGCCGCTCGCACAGATCCGCTCGGGTCTGCCCGTGCTCGGCAAGCCGGGCAACAAGAAGAAGGCCGTCTCGCTCACCAGGAAGCAGTTCCGCTACGGCTTCGGCAACGCCATTCCGAAGGCCGAATCGGACGACCTGTTCGAGCGATGGGCCATCCCCGGTCCCGGCCGACCGCTGTTCGAGGCGAGCAGCGCCAATTTCAGCAGGACCTCCCCTGCAGCGGTGGACACGAAGAACAGCAACCGGGGGCCGTTGCTGATCATCGGCGGCGGAAAGGACCACACCGTCCCCGAAGTCGTCGCCAAGGCCGCCTGGAAACTGTACCGGGGCTCGAACGCCACGACCGAGTACCAGGTGTTCCCCGACCGCGGCCACTCGCTGGTCTTCGACCACGGCTGGCGGGAGATCGCGGAATACACCCTCGCCTGGCTCGAGCGGCAGGGCATCTGAGGCCACCGGCGCGGCTGCACCCCAGGGCCGTGCGTCAGCCATCAGCGGCAGGAAGAACCATGATGAGGTCACCCGTGAGACGTCGACGATCCACACCGCGTTTCACGTTGCTGGGCGCCTGCCCCGGTCCCGGGGACCGCGAGCGTCTCCCGCGGTGACGCGTCGGCCCGCAGCGCCGATCGCGCCCGCCCCGCGCTGCCGAGTTGAGCGTCGCCTCCTTCCGAAGGCTTCCCACGCCACCGCTGCGGGCCGACAGACCCCGCGCACGGCTAAGACCGATAAACAGCGCTTCATCCGAAGGCCCGGGCTACTCACCCGGCCACTCCACGAAGGTGAATCATCATGACATCTGAATCTCGCGACTCCAATGTGACACGGTCGTCCTCCCGCCGAGTCCTCCTCAAGGGGGCGGCGCTGGGCACGGTCGTGCCCGCGGCCGCTGCCCTGCTCGGACCGGTGCTGGCGACACCGGCCGCCGCGGCCACTCCGGTCACTGCGGCCGGCGCGGCCACAAGCTCCGCGCTGCCCGACTTCGCGCCCGTCCCCGCGGCTTCGCTGGGACCGGCCGTGAACTCCGAGGGCTACTTCGTCGGGTGCATTTCGGGCAACCTGTACTGGGTCACCGACTCCTACTACCAGGCCATGTTCCTCACCACGCGTGAGGGCGTGGTCCTGGTCGACGCACCGCCCACGCTCGGGCACAACCTGATGCGCGCGATCCAGGACGTGACCCGCCCCCTCGGCAGGCCGAGCCGCGTCACGCATATGGTCTACTCGCACAACCACGCCGACCACATCGGCGCGGCCGGCCTGTTCGGCGACCGGGTCGAGCGCATAGCCCACGTCCAGACACGCGAGATCCTGCGCAGGGCAGCCGATCCCGATCGGCCCCTGCCGACGGTGACCTTCAAGAACAACCTGGTGGTTGAGGTCGGCGGCGAGCGGCTCGAACTGGCCTACCACGGCCCCAACCACTCGCCTGACAACATTTTCATCCACGCCCCCGCGTACGCGACCTTGATGGTCGTGGACGTCGTCTTCCCGGGCTGGACCCCGTTCAAGAACCTCGCCGAGTCCCAGGACATCCCCGGCTGGATCGCCGCACACGAGACCGCCCGTTCCTATCCGTGGACCACCCTGGTCGGGGGGCACCTGGGACGCCTGGGGACCCGTACGGACCTGGACGTCCAGCGCGGCTACGTCAGCGACCTCCAGGACAGCGTGCGCACCACGCTCAGCACACTGGACCCGACACCCTTCTTCGAGAAGTACGGTGCCACCGGCAACGGATGGGCCATCTTCAAGACCTATCTCGACGCCGCGACGCAGCAGGCCGCCGCCCCTGTCATCAGCGCCTACCTCGGACGGCTCGCCGCAGCCGACGTCTTCACCTCGGAAAACGCCGCCGCCATGATCAACTCCATGCGCATCGACTACGACGTACTCGGCCCCTTCGGCAACCACCCATAAGCCAGCCGGCGGGCGGTGGAATTGGTGACCGCAACTGTCGGCGGTGCGATGAGGATGCAGGAGGGAATCGGCATTCAAAGCCGGTTCAGAGGTCTGCTGCATGTACCGACTGGAGGCCGGGTCGGTCCTTGGAAGCCGAGGTTGCTCGGCACCCCGGCAATGCATCATTTGCCGCTGCGTAGAACAGTGGGCCGAATTTGATCGTACGCTGTCTCGCCGACCCCGGAAAAAGGGGGCAGGCTGCTGTTCCGTGCCATGTCGCCCGTAAGTTTCTGTAGCAAAGGAGCGTTGATGTCCATTCAACCCCACCGTATCCGGCCCGATCGTCGCGGATTCGTCCGGATTGCCGCCGGTGCTGCGGCCGGATCTACGGCGGTCCAGATTCTGGGGCTGGAATCCCAGAGTGCGGCTGCGGACGAGCCGCCGACCTCGTCCGGTTATGCTCCGATCCCCTCCGCAGCGCTGGGGCCCGCCCTCAACTCCGACGGTTACTTCGTCGGTCGAATCAAGGGCAACCTGTACTGGATCACCGACTCCTACTTCCAGGCCATGTTCCTCAGCACACGTGAAGGCGTCGTCGTCGTCGACGCGCCTCCCACGATCGGCAACAACCTGCTGCGCGGTATCCGCGAGGTCACCAAGGCGAACGGCCGGCCGGGTCGGATCACTCATCTGATCTATTCTCATTCGCACGCCGACCACATCGGCGCCTCCTCTGTTTTCGGCAAGGACGTCGTCCGGATCGGTCACACGGAGACCCGACGCCTTCTGCGAATCGACCGGGACCCCAACCGCATACCTCCTTCGGTGACGTTCGATGACCGCTTCAATCTCTCCGTGGGAGGCGAACGCCTTGAACTTGCCTACCACGGCCCGAACCACTCGCCGGACAACATCTTCGTCTATGCCCCCGACTATGAGACCCTCATGGTCGTCGACATCATTTACCCCGGTTGGGTGCCCTTCAAATGGCTTGCCGTGTCCGGCGACATACCAGGTTGGATCAAAGCGCACAATATTGCTCTCAAGTATCCCTGGACGACGCTTGTGGGCGGTCACATCGGACGGCTCGGGCTTCGTGCGGATGCGGAACTGCAAAAACGGTATGTCGCGGATCTCGAAGCGGGAACTCGAGACGCCATCTCCTCGCTCGACCCGGCGCCCTTCGTGGAGGAGTTCGGGCCGTCCCATAATTCATGGGCCATACATGCGGCGTATCTGGATGCGGCTGCCCAGCAGGTCGCGGCGCCTCTGGTCGCCAAGTACCGCGGAAAGTTGGCAGCCGTGGACGTCTTCACCCTCGACAATGCTGCCACGATGGTCGAATCAGTGCGGATCGACGCGGGAGTCCTCGGGGCTTTCGGTATTCATCCCTAGGCGATGACGCCGGCGGTGGATCGCGGTGCTCTGGGTGCGCGGTCTGCTGGACGCAGCAGCCTCCTACTCGGACATGGCCGACTGCCGCGGGCCGGCACGTGAAGTCGCCGGCCTCGAATGGCACAGCAGCGGGCATCGAACTCACCCGGCCCGAGATCAACGACTCCTACTCAAGTCAGCGCAGGTGCGCAGTGCTCAACACGGAAGTCTAGGCCGCTTCACACGCGGCAGGAAACGGAGCCAAGGATGACATTCATGCCCGTCGCGGGTCTCGCCCCCGGATCGCCCGCCCGGCCCGCCGATCTCATCGTCCGCAACGCGAAGATCTACACGGGGGATTCCCGGCGGCCGTTCCTAACTGCGCTCGCGGCCACCGATGGCGTGATCGACGCCGTAGGCGGCGACGCCGACGTCGCGGGCCTCATCGGGCCGGACACCGTGGTCGTGGACGCCATGGGCCGCCGGGCCGTGCCCGGGCTGAACGACTCGCACAACCATGTGGTCCGCGGTGGTCTGCACTACACCCTTGAGCTGCGTTGGGACGGGGTGCGTTCGTTGCGTCGGGCGCTGGCGATGCTGCGGGAGCAGGCCGCTCGGACCCCGGAGGGCCAGTGGGTGCGGGTGGCGGGCGGGTGGAGCGTGGAGTCCTTCGCCGAGCGCCGGATGCCCACTCCGGCCGAGTTGAACGAGGCTGCCCCGGACACGCCGGTGATCGTGACGCACCTCTATCAGGCGGCGATCCTCAACCGTGCCGCGCTGAAGGCTGCCGGGATCGGCCGGGAGACCGCGGCGCCGCCTGGTGGCCAGATCGTCCGCGGCCACGACGGCGAACCCACCGGCATGCTGATCGCCGCTCCCAGTGCCTTGCTGCTGTACTCCACGATCGCCAAGGCCCCGGTCTTGGACCCCGAGGGCCAGCGGGAGTCGACGCGCCAGTTCCTGCGCGAGCTGAACCGCTTCGGGCTGACCTCGCTGATCGACGCGGCAGGCGGCTTCCAGGACTTCCCCGGCGGTTATGCCGCCGTGACCAGCCTGCACGAGGCGGGTGAGCTGACCGTGCGCGTCGCCTATCACCTTTTCCCGCAGACCCTCGGCGGTGAACTGGAGGATCTGCGCCGCTGGATAGGTATGGTCCGCCCCGAGGACGGCGACGGCTGGCTGCGTTTCAACGGCGCGGGGGAGAACCTCACCTGGGCCGCCGCCGACTTCGAGAACTTCGCTCAGCCGCGCCCCCAACTGCCTGCGTACGAGGGTGAGTTCGAAAAGGCGGTGCGGCTGCTCATGGAGCATGGCTGGGGTTTCCGGCTGCACGCCACCTACGACGAGACCATCCGCCGCGACCTTGTTGTTTTCGAGAAGCTGGCCGCTGAGGGGCTCTTCCCGGGTGGTAACCGCTGGCTCTTCGACCATGCGGAGACCATCTCGCCCGAGAGCCTGGACCGTGTCGCCGCCCTGGGCGGCGCGATAGGCGTGCAGCACCGGCTGGCCTATCAGGGCGAGACCTTCCGCGACCGTTACGGTGACGAGGCCGCTGCTGCTGCCCCGCCGCTGGGCGCGATGCGGGAGCGCGGCCTGACCGTGGCCGCGGGGACGGATGCCACCCGCGTGTCCACCTTCAACCCCTGGGTCGCCTTGTACTGGCTGGTCTCGGGCCGCAACGTCCGCGGGGTGCCGCTGCGCTCGCGCGCCAACCGGGTCGACCGGGAGACGGCCCTGGCGATGTACACCTCGGCCGGCGCGTCCCTCACCGGGGAGGAGGGGATCAAGGGCGTGTTGCGGCCCGGTTTCTACGCCGACCTCGCAGTCCTGAGCGACGACTACTTCACCGTCCCGGAAGAGGAGATCCCCGGCATCGAAGCGCTGCTCACCGTAGCCGGCGGCCGCATCGTGTACGCAGCCGGCCAGTTCGAAGGACTGGCCGCCCCGGCGCCGACGGTGGTGCCTGACTGGAGCCCGATCGCCCACTTCGGCGGCTATCAGGCATCCCCCAGGCCGTCCCGCCCGGAGCCCTCCGGGGTCCGGCAGGCCGAGGTGCTGGCCCAGGCCGCCGCCGATTCCACCCAATACCGCAGTTGGCGTGCCGAACGCGGACTGGCCGGCGATGTCCCCGCCCTCGATGACCCTTGCTTCGGATAGGGAGGGCTTGGATGAATGTCGGTCTGCTTGTCCTCCGGCTCTCCGCCGGGCTGTTGCTGGCCGCGCACGGGCTGCAGAAGGTGAGTTTCCGCTTGGGCGGACAGGGGCTGGCAGGCGGTATCGCCGAGTTCCGTGGGGACGGTTTCCGTGGCGGGGCGCTCACCGCCCTGGCCGCGGGCGGCGGTCAACTCGTGGCCGGAGCGCTCTTCCTCGCCGGTGCGCTCACTCCTCTGGCAGCCGCCACAGCCGTGGGAGTGATGGTCGTCGCCGTCACCGTGAAGTGGGCGAACGGGCCCTGGGCCCCGGGCGACGGCTACGAGTACCCCGGTTTCCTCGTGGTGGTCGCGGCGGTGCTCGGCTTCACGGGGCCCGGGCGCTGGTCACTCGACGGTGTCTACGGGCTGACACCCTGGCCCGGTTGGGCCGCCGCGGCCGCCGCGGCGACCGGTGTGGCCGCGGGCCTGCTCACCCGACTCGTCCTGCACCGGGCGCCGCCCACCCCCGCCGCCGAGGACGCGCCATGATACGCGCCCTGCTCCGTGTCTCCGACCGGCTGCTGCCCGGCGGTGCCGCGAAGTACGGGCCGCTGCCGACACTGCTGATCGTGCTCACCTTCGTCACCGGTGTGGTGGACGCCGTCAGCTACCGCAGCCTCGGTCACGTCTTCGTGGCCAACATGACGGGCAACGTGGTCTTCTCCGCTTTCTCCCTGGCGGGGGCCAAGTCCCTCTCCGTCTGGGCACCCGCGCTGGCCATCGCCGCATTCATGGCGGGCGCGTGGGCGGAGGCGCGCCTCGCGGGCACCCCCGCCGACACCGTGCGGCGCTTCCAAGTCATTGTCGGCCTCCAGGCTCTGCTGGTGGCGGGAGCCGCGGTGGCGGCTGCCACGCTGGGCCACCGCTCCACAGGTGCGGTCACGGTGCTGATCATCCTGCTCGGCTGCGGGATGGGGCTGCAGAATGCAGTCGTCCGCCGACTGGCCGTCCCCGACCTCACCACCACCGTGCTCACGCTGACCGTCACCGGGCTGGCGTCCGACCGCCCGGGGCTCCCGACCATACGCCGCCTCGTCTCCGTGGCAGCCATGCTGTGCGGCGCCCTGTGCGGAGCCGCGCTCACCCTTCACGCCGGCACGGCGTGGGCTCTCCTGCTCGCCCTGCTGCTGTTGCTCGCCGTTGCCGTAGCGGCGAACGCCTCCACCGAAAGGTATCGCGCATGACCACCACCGACACACCCGGATCGACGGCCCGCCGCGCGCTTCTCAAGCGGGCCGCACTGGCCGCGTCCATACCTGCCGCGGCCAGCCTGCTGGGCGCCGCGCTGCCCGGCACCGCGCACGCGGCCGACACCGACGGCCTGCCCGACTTCGCCCCCCTGCCCGGCCAGGCGTTCGGCCCGGCGCCGAACGCCCAGGGCTACTACGTGGGCCGGATCGGCGGCGCCCTGCACTGGGTCACCGACGGCACCTACCAGGCGATGTTCCTCGCCACCCGGAAGGGAGTGGTGCTTGTCGACGCACCGCCGACCCTGGGCCACAACCTGCAGCGCGCCATCCAGGATGTCACCGGACCGCTCGGCCTGCCGAGCCGGGTCACGCACCTCGTCTACTCCCACTCTCACGCCGACCACATCGGTGCGGCAGGGATGTGGGGCAAGGAAGTGGAGCGCATCGGCCACGTCGAGAGCCGCCGGCTGCTGCAGCGCGAAGCCGACCCGGAGCGCCCTGTGCCCACCACCGTCTTCGAGGACCACTTCACCCTCGAGGTCGGCGGCGAGCGCCTGGAACTGGCCTACCACGGGCCCAACCACTCCCCGGACAACATCTACGTCTACGCACCCGAGTACCGCACCCTGATGCTGGTCGACGTGTTCTTCCCGGGCTGGGTGCCCTTCAAGGAACTCGCGGTGTCGCAGGACATCCCCGACTGGGTCAAAGCCCACGACACAGCGCTGGGCTACCCCTGGCAGACGCTGGTCGGCGGCCACCTCGGGCGCCTGGGCCAACGCTCGGACGCCGAGACGCAGAAGCAGTACATGGCCGACCTGACCGCCAGCACACGTGCTGCCCTCACAGGGCTCGACCCGACCCCGTACTTCGCCAAATACGGCCCCACCGGCAATTTCTGGGCCGTCTTCAAGACCTACCTGACAGCAGTCGCCGAGCAAGCCGCCGCCCCGGTGACCAGCAAATACCTCGGGGTACTGGCCGCGGCCGACGTCTTCACCGTGGACAACGCCGCCGCGCTGGTCGAATCGCTCCGCATCGACTCCGACGTCCTCGGCCCCTTCGGGATCCACCCATGAGGGCCGGAGCGCCGATCTCCCTCCTCGGCCGCAGCAGGCGTGGCGCCGGCCCGTCCAGCGCAGCCGTCGGGCGGCTGGGGCTGTGACCCGGATGATCTGCCGGAAGCTCGCGGCGTCCGGTGCCGTAAATCGCAAGGCGCCGGGCCGGCCTCGCAGCGGGGCTGCTCGGTCGGTTCGGCGACGAAGCGAGGCGCCGTGTCGGGCGTCGCAAGCCGGTGAACCGTGCCGGTCACAGCACTCTGCCCGCACCCATCAACTTTTGACATCAACGGAGACTCTTCGCGACACGGAAGCGTCACCGGGGGAAAGTGGATCATCGTCGCGTGGGCCCACAAAACTGGACAGAAGCCCGGTGATCGACTGGTGGACGGCGATACCGGAGAGCTCCCGGAACGTGCACCACTCGTGGTCGGTGGTGAGGATCAGATCGAGGTCGAGGGCGCTGAGCAGGGCGAACACCTGACCTCGGTTGGTGGTGTCCACGCCGACGACCTCGTCCAGCAGGATGGGGCGGGGTGCATCCGGTACGGCCTCGTAGTGGGACGCCACAGCGGCGAAGAGCGGGAGGTGCAGAGCTATCGCCTTCTCGCCGCCCGACAGGGCACTATGCAGCTTCTTGGTGAGGAGCTGTCATCCCGAGCCGTTGGCGCGGTCTAGTTTGACCATGAACTGGTGCCAGGCGGCCGCCTCGTCGTCCGCCGAAGGCACCTGCACGAGCGGCCCGGCGGCGGGCGGCGGTGCGGCCCCCTCCCCCTCCCGGTCCGCCGGCTCCTGCGACGTGCCACGCGTGCCCGACGACGGCGCCCGGCGCGTGCACCTCGAAGGACATGTCGTAGTCGTTTCCGCAGACCTCGCACACCGCCATGGGCCACAGGGCGGGGTTCCGCGGCCGGCGGGGCGAGCCACGGCCGGGCGCGTCGCCCGCCTGTCACCCGTCTGACGTCCGTCTGCCTCCTACGCGGCCGGCGACCGCCGCCACCCGACGCCACGGGGTGAGGGGCGCGGAGTGAGGGGGCGCGGGGTGCCGGGCCGTGGGGCGAGGGTGCGCGCGTCACCCGGTCGCTGTGGCCGCGGCTGTGGCTGTCACCCTTGCCCGTCGCCGTCGCCGTCGCCGTGCTGTCCGTGTCGCCGCAGTCGTCGGCCGGCGCCCCGGCGCGGGTGGCTGCCCTTGGCGCAGGCCGTCGGGGTCCGCACCGGATGCCGCGCCGCCGCGCTACTGGGCCGGAGCCACGTCCTGCAGGAGCTGGCCGAAGGCCGCCTCGTCGACCACGGGGGTCCCGAACTGCCTGGCCTTGACGGTCTTGCCGGTGCCGGAGTCCGGGTCGTTGGTGACGAGCAGGCTGGTCAGCCGGGACACACTGGTCGCCACGTGCAGGCCCGCCGCCACCGCCCGGTCCTCCAGCAGCTCCCGCTCGACGGAGGTGTCACCGGAGAACGCCACCCGCATGCCCTGCTGGAGCGGCCTGCCCGGTTCGTAGCGGCCCGGGTTCGGATACGGGCACGGCGGTCGCTTGCGCGACGGGCGCCAACCGCCGGGCCGGTAACCCGCCTGACGTCCGATCCGGCCCGCCGCCCCCTGGTCCGCCCCGCCCTCGTACCACTCCGTGAGCGGCCGGCACTCCAGCAGCGGCAGCCGCACCCCGCCGTGCGCCGCGGCGTGCAGGCTGGGCCGGAACGCCTCGGCGAGCACCCGTGCGTCGTCCAGCGCGTGGTGCGCGCGGCGCTGGACGACGCCGAAGTGCGCCGCGAGCGTCTCCAGCTTGTGGTTGGCCAGCGGAAGGCCCAGCTCCTTGCTGAGGGCGATGGTGCACAGCCGCTGCCGCACGGGCGCGGTGCGCTGCGCCCGCGCGTACTCCCGGGCGATCATGGACCAGTCGAAGACCGCGTTGTGCGCGACCAGGACGCGGTCCGCGAGACGGGACGCGAACTCCTCGGCGATGTCCGCGAAGAGCGGCGCGCCCTTGAGGACCTCGTGCGTCAGACCGTGGATCCACACGGGGCCCGGATCGCGCTCCGGATTGACCAGTGTGTACCAGTGGTCCTCTATCTCGCCGCGGGCGTCGACGCGGTAGACGGCGGCCGACACGATGCGGTCGTCACGCGCGAGGCCCGTGGTCTCCACGTCGACGACCGCGTACCCCTGGGGGAAGGCGGCAGGCCAAGTCACCGCGGACGCCGTGGAGTCCGCGGAGGCCGGGCACACCGCGGGGGCCGCGAGCGAGGGATCTTCGAGCATGGTCACTGAGGATACGGGGCGCCACTGACAGCGCCCGAATCACCCGGGGTCGGCACGGAGCTCACGGGCCCGCGGGTGCGGGCGCGGCGGGCGCGAGCAGGCCGCGGCCGTGGTGGCCGGGCGGCGGCCGGGCGGGGGCAGGCACCGGTCC
>NZ_BNCD01000002.1 GCF_014656295.1 Streptomyces sulfonofaciens | reverse complement strand
GGGGGGGGGCCGCGGCCGCGGCCGCGGCCAGGCCGGGTCCGGCCACCGCTGCCGTGGTGAGCAGGGCGAGCAGGGCCCTGCTCAGTGGACGCGGCCGGCCCGCGCCCCGTGTCCTCCCTCGTGCGGGGGCGTTCGCGGGAAGATGCCTTACGGGTGGGATGCGCACGTGCTGTCCTCCCTGGTCATCGGCTCTCATCGGCTGCCTCGGTGCGGTGTCGGCGGGCGTCGGCTGACCGGCGGATCGTGCGGTCCCCGTCGCGCCCGATCGCCCCGGAGGGCGCCTGCCGCCGTGTCGCGCGCTCACCGGTGCGCCCATACCGGTGCGCGCGGGCGCGGGGGGCCGGGGAAGGCGCGTCGGCGGTGGCGGCCGACGGCCCGCGTGGACGGTACCGTTCGCGGCGCCCGCCCGGGAGGCCGAGACCGGCCGGATCGGCTCGGTCCCCTCGGTGCCGCGTCCGCACGGTGGGCTGCGCAGCCGGCCGCGCGGACGCTCGCGGCCGGCGCGTGGAACCGGTTCGTCACCGGTTCGCGGAACGGCTCCCCGACCTGCTCGGCGTGCGTGCGGCCGAGGCCGAGCGGATCCGTGGCGGCAGGCGGCCCGCGTACCGCCTGCCGGGTGCCGTCCGGTCTGTTCAACACCGCACGGCCAGGGGTAGCCGTCCGTCGAGCGGGAGGAGAGAAGCCATGGCTGATCTGCTGGACGGGCGTACGGACGGGCCGCGGCGGCTGCGGGAGCTGCTGGCCGGACGGGCGCCGGTGGTGGCACCGGGAGCCTACGACGCGATGAGTGCGCTGCTGGTCGAGCAGGCCGGGTTCCCTGCGGTGTACATGACGGGCTTCGGAACCGCGGCGTCGCTGCTGGGCCGTCCGGACGTCGGACTGCTCACCATGATCGAGATGACCGGGGCCGCGCGGCGGATCGTCTCCGCGGTGGACGTGCCGGTGATCGCCGACGCCGACGACGGCTACGGCAACGCCGTCAACGTCATCCGCACCGTGCACGAGTACGAGGCCGCCGGGGTGGCCGCGATCCACCTGGAGGACCAGGTCGCCCCCAAGCGCTGCGGGCACATGGACGGCAAGGAGGTCATCCCGGCGGCCACCATGGTGGGCAAGATCGAGGCCGCCGTGGCGGCACGCCGGAACCCGGACTTCACGATCATCGCCAGGACCGACGCGCATGCCGTCGAGGGCTTCGACGCCGCCGTGGCTCGGGCCCGCAGGTACCGCGAGGCGGGCGCGGACGTGCTGTTCATCGAGGCGCTGCGCACCGAAGCCGAGATCGAGGCGGCGGCCGGGGCCTTCCCCGACGTGCCACTGCTGTTCAACTGGGCGGAGGGCGGCAGGACCCCGCCCCTCGGCCTGGACCGCCTCACCGAACTGGGCTACCGGCTTGTCATCCTGCCCCTCACCGCGCTGCTGGCGGCCACCCAGGCGATCACGGCCGTGCTGGCGGGCGTTCGGCGCGTCGGCACTCCCGAGGAGGCGGTCGCCTGCCTGCCGGGCCTCGACGACTTCTTCGGCACGGTCGGCCTGCCCGGCGTGCTCGCCCTGGGCGAGAGGTTCGACCATGGCTGACGGCCTCGCCCGGCAACTGATCGCGGCCCGTCTCGCCGAGGGCGGGATGCGGGAGGGGAGGAGATCGCCCCGGCCGCGGACCAGAGCCTGACGCACGACGCGAACGGCCCGCTGTGCGCGCTCCAGCCTGAGGCCATGGGCCTGGGCGAGGTCCGGGGCGACGACGCCGTCGCCTACGCGGACCACCTCCTGCTCCAGGGCGACAGCCGCAACGCCGACGACCACCTGCTGCTGGAGAGCGCCGAGCGCCGCTTTCGGCATGTGGTACTCCCCCGCGGGCAACGGCATCAGCCACGCCGTCCACCAGCAGCGCTTCGGCGGCCGGGGCCGTCCCTGCTCGGCACCGACCACATGCCGTGTCCGCGCCCGCCACGACCTCTCCCCGCGCCAGATCGGGATCCTGCCGGCCGACGGCACCGTCGCGTGGACCGGCGAGCGGCGCTGGGACCGCGGCGCGCGAGGCCGAGCCCGCGGATCGCGGGGCGCGGCGCCCGCGTACTCGGGGTGCGGTCCCCGGGCGCGGCAGGACGCGCGGGCGGGGCTTAGGCCGCGGTGCGGGGGAACCCGTCCGGGAGATGCGTCCCGGGTCGGGCGTGCCGAGACTGGAAGCGCGCGGCCGGCCGGGGCCACCCGTCCGGGAGGCCGGGACATCCGCCAGTGACGCAGGGAGCGACCCCATGCGATTCCACGACCGCAGCCAGGCCGGCAGAAACCTCGCGGACTGGTTCCTCGAATGGCCGGAGACCGGGCGTCTGACGGACATCGTCGTGCTGGCGCTGCCGCGCGGTGGCGTACCGGTCGCGGCGGAGCTGGCGCGGGCCCTCAACGCACCGCTGGACATCCAGATGGTCCGCAAGATCGGCATGCCGGGCCGTCCCGAGCTGGCCGTCGGCGCCGTGGTGGACGACCAGCCGCCCGTCTTCGAGCGCGAGAAGCTGGAGGTCCTGGGGCTGACCGAGGAGGAGCTCATGCCGCTCGCCGACCGGGAGCGCAAGGACATACGCCGCCGTGAGCGCCGCTACCGCACGGGACGTCCCGCACCACACCTGAGGGGCCGTTCCGTCATCCTCGTCGACGACGGGCTCGCCACCGGCACCACGGCCCGTGCGGCCCTGCGCCACCTGCGCGAGCAGCACCCGCGGCGGCTGATCCTCGCGGTGCCGGTGGGCAGCCCCGACGTCGCGCTGGAGCTGCGGGACTACGCGGACAGCGTGGTCTGCCTGCACATGCCCGAGCACTTCCGGGCGATCAGCCAGTGGTACGCCCACTTCGACGAGGTCGGCGACACCGAGATCGTGGACATCCTGCGGTCGTTCTACGCCACGGCCTGACCCACTACGCCACGGCCGGGCCGCCGGGATGGCACCGGGTGTCCCGCCTTCATCAGAGCGGGACACCCCGGTGCCATCCCGGCGGCGGTGCGGGGTGCCGAGCGGGCCCGGGGCGGCCGGTGGTCGCCACCGCGGCCCGCACGGCCGGTCACTGCTGCTCGGCCTGGAACATCCAGTAGTGCTTCTCGAGCTGACTGGTGAGCGAGATGAACACGTCCTGGGTCACCAGATCGCTCTTGTCGGTCATGTCGATGCGCTCCCGCATCCGCCTGATCGCTCCGCCCAGCGCCTCGACCAGGACGGCGACGGCGTCGGTGTCCTTGACCCAGCCGTCTCCCATCCCGCTGAGCCCCGAGGTCTCGGCGACGGTCCTGGCCCGGCCGTCGGGCGACACCCCGATCGCGGCGGCCCGCTCCGCCACGGTGTCGGCGTAGGAGCGGGCGGTGGAGACCACTTCGTCGAGCTGGAGGTGGATCGAGCGGAACCGCGGACCCACGATGTTCCAGTGCGCCTGCTTGGCGATGAGAGAGATGTCGAGCAGTTCCACCAGCGCGCCCTGGAGGGCGTCTCCGGTGGCCTTGCGGTCCTCGTCGGGCAGCGGGCTCTGCATGGCGGCCATGCTCGTGCCTTCCCTTCCTCGTCACGTGATCGTGTCTTCGGAGCTGTCTTCGGCGCTGTCTTCGCCGGTCTTCCCTGTTGTCCCGGTCTTCCCGGCCGTCCCGGCCTCCCGGCGTGCCCGGACCTCTCGGCGATCAGGCCTGCGCCTGGAAAGGCGGGTGCCCCCGAAGCAGGCCGGGCATGCGCCGGGTTTCCCGGCGCGGCGGCCCCCGCACACCGGCTCACCGGTGGCCGGGCCCACCGCTGCCGAAGGAGCCGCTGGCACCGGGGTGCCAGCGGCGGCGCCGCTGGTTGCTGCTGGTGTGCGAGCCCTGTGTGCGCAGCTCGTGCGGAAGGAGCCGTTCGGGGCGGGGTGGCAGCTCGTCCGGCTCCCGCCGCTCCTGCGCCTCGACCACCGGGCCGCCCTCGGGCAGGCGCGGCTGGTCCTCCTCCTGCGGTGTGGGCGGTTCCTCGCGGCGGATCCTGATCCCCAGCGCCACGGCCCAGATCAGACCGCCCACCACGGGCAGGCCGACGATGAGGATGAGACCGGCCGCGAGGCCGGCGGACAGGGCCAGGGGTTCCATGGTCAGTGCCATCATTGGGCCGCGGGTACCCCGAAACGGTGCCTCTACCGTCCCGCGGCCCCGATCACCGAACGCACGGTACCGTTTCACGGGACGAGGTGTCCCGTGTTCACAGAGCGGCAACCGCGCCGCTGCCCCAGAATGGACGCACGGGCCCCAGAATGGAGTAACGGCCTCCGAGAGCCGCCCCGACCGCGCACGCCCGGCGCGCCGCTGTCGCGTAGCCTCCGTACGAGCGGAAACCTGCCTGTGATGGACAAGGACACGACGCAGTCCCCAGTACGCCCGACCACGTCCGACGAGGTGTTCGGCGCGCCGAGCTGGGTCAGTCTGATGACCCGGGACAAAAAGGCCGCGAAGGACTTCTACGGCGCGGTCATGGGGTGGGAGTTCCGTGCCGGGAAGCTGGGCGAGGAGTTCACGGTCGCGCTCCACAACGGTGCACCGGTCGCCGGCATCGGGGCCCTGGCCCCCGCCCTTCAGGTGGGGGTGGCCTGGATCCCCTACTTCGCCGTCAGCAATGCCGACGAGACCGCGGCGCGGGTCCGCGAGCGCAGCGGGACCATGGCGGTCGGCCCGCTCTCCTTCGTCCTCGGCCGCGGCGCGCTGGCCGCCGACCGCGACGGGGCCGCGTTCGGCATCTGGGAGGGCCGGCTGCTCGACGAGTGGGTGGAGTGGCGCGACCACGCACCTGCCTGGGCGGGACTGCACACCCGCGACGCCTTCGAGGCGGCCATCTTCTACGGCGAGGTCCTCGGGTGGGCGACGGGGCGGCCCGGCGCCTGCCAGGTGGACTACGTCGACGACGAGGTGGTGCTGCGCAGCGACGGGCACGTGGTGGCCCGGCTCTCCTCGGGCGCCCTGGAGGATGCGCCTGACCCGCTGGTGCGGCCCCGCTGGCAGGTGCACTTCCGGGTGCCCGACGTGGCGCGGTGCATCGAGACGGCCCGCGCGCACGGCGGGACGGTGACCGAGGACCACACGGCGTCCGGGGTGCCCGAGGCGACGCTGCGCGACCCCGACGGCGGGCTCTTCACCGTGAACGCCGTCACACCTCCCCCGAGCAGGCGCTGACGCCCCGGCGGCGCCGACCGGCCGCCCCGGGACTGCCCGGACCCGCTCCTGGGTACCCGAGTCCTCCGCCCGACGGCGACCGGACCAGGCCCGGGACGCCCGGCGGGCCGCCGGGAAGGAGTCGACCGTGGGTGAGAAGCGCAACCGGGCAGCAGCCGACGCCGGGGACAGTCTGCGGACCTACCGCGCCAAACGTCATTTCGAGCGGACCGCGGAGCCGCGCGGCAGCGACGGGGAAGGCGGCGAGCGGCCCCGGTTCGTCGTGCAGATCCATGACGCGAGCACGATGCACTTCGACTTCCGCCTGGAGGTCGACGGCGTCCTGAAGTCGTGGTCGGTGCCCAAGGGGCCCTCGGCCGACCCGCACGACAAGCGGCTTGCGATGCCGACCGAGGACCACCCGCTGGAGTACCGCGACTTCGAGGGCGTGATCCCCGAGGGCGAGTACGGCGGCGGCACCGTGATCGTCTGGGACCAGGGCACCTACCGGCCGCTCAGCCACGACCGCCGGGGCCGCCCGGTGCCCTTCGGCGAGGCCCTGGGCAAGGGGCACGCCAGCTTCCGGCTGGACGGCGGCAAGCTGCGCGGCGGGTACGCGCTCACCCGGATCCGCGGCGGGGAGGGCCCGGAGCGCGAGGCATGGCTCCTGGTCAAGGCCGACGACGAGCGGGCCAGGCAGGACGGCGGCCCGCCCGATCCGCGCCGGGCCCGCTCGGCCCGCAGCGGCCGCACCCTGCGGCAGGTCGCCGAGCACCCCGAAGCCGAGTGGCAGAGCAACCGGCCATGAGTGCCCGTCGTGCCCCCGGTACCCCCTCCGGCGCCCCGGACCCCGCCGCCCTGCTGCTCGACCGGCTGCCCGCCGGTGAGAAGACCAGGCTGCGCCCCGCGCCCTCCGGTGTGGAACTGGCCGCGGCACCGATGCTCGCCACGCTCTCCGACCGCCGGGACTTCCCGGCGGACTGGATCCTGGAGCGGAAGCTGGACGGCGTGCGCGTCCTCACCGTCCGCGAGGGCGGCCGGGTACGGCTCTTCTCCCGCACCGGCCGGCGGCTGAACGCCACCTATCCGGAGGTGGTGGCGGCGCTGGAGGCCCAGGACTGCCAGGACTTCACCGCCGACGGCGAGATGGTCGCCTTCTCCCGCGGCCGCACCGACTTCTCCCGGCTCCAGCAGCGCATGGGGCTCACCAGGCCCGAGGAGGTGCGGGCCAGCCCGGTGGCCGTCTTCTACTACCTGTTCGACCTGCTGCGGCTCGAAGGGGTGCAGACCACGGGGCTGGCGCTGCGCACCCGCAAGTCCCTGCTGCGCAACGCGCTCGCCTATGGGCAGCCGCTGCGCTACACCACCCACCGCAACACCGACCCCGCGCGTGGCGCGGGCGCCGCCCAACTGCTCGACGAGGCCTGCGCGCGGGACTGGGAGGGGCTGATCGCCAAGCGTGCAGGCAGCCGCTACCAGCACCGCAGAACCCCGGACTGGCTCAAGCTCAAGTGCGCCCGCGGCCAGGAGTTCGTCATCGGCGGGCGCACCGAGCCGTCCGGCAGCCGGATCGGCTTCGGGGCGCTGCTGCTCGGCTATTACGACCGGGGGCGGCTGCGGTACGCGGGCAAGGTCGGCACCGGATTCGACCGCGCCACGCTGGTGCGGCTGGACCGGATGCTCGGCGAGCTGCACCGGCCCGACTCGCCCTTCGCCGATCCGGTGCGCGAACACCGGGCGCACTGGGCGGAACCGCGGCTGGTGGCCCAGGTCGCGTTCACCGAGTGGACCCGCGACGGCATGCTGCGCCATCCCCGCTTCCTCGGGCTGCGCGACGACAAGGCGGCGGGGGACGTCGTACGCGAACGGCCCGCGGGTTAGCGACCGCGGGCGCCGGTTACCCGGTGGCGCAAGGCGAACCGAGGAGGCATCGATGACGGAGTTCGGTTATTTCCTGTCATGCGAGGAGCACGGGCCGACGGAGCTCGTCGAGCAGGCGAGAATGGCCGAACAGGCCGGGTTCACCGCCCTGTGGATCTCCGACCACTTCCATCCGTGGAACGACCGCCAGGGGCAGAGCCCCTTCGTGTGGTCGGTGATCGGCGCGCTCTCCGAGGCGGTGTCGCTGCCCGTGGAGACCGCGGTCACCTGCCCCACCGTCCGTATGCATCCGGTGCTGGCGGCGCAGGCGGCGGCGACCAGCTCGGTGCTGCTCGAGGGGCGGTTCCGGCTGGGCGTGGGCAGCGGCGAGGCGCTCAACGAGAGCGTGCTCGGTACCGCCTGGCCCGAGGCCGCGGTCCGCCTGGAGATGCTGGAGGAGGCGGTGCAGATCATCCGGCGCCTCTTCGAGGGCGAGGAGGTCAGCCACCGCGGCCGGCACTACACCGTCCAGAACGCCCGGCTGTACACCGTGCCCGATCAGCCCGTGCCCATCGACGTGTCCGCGTTCGGGCCGCAGGCCGCCGAGGTGGCCGGGCGCATCGGCGACGGCTTCATCACCATGCAGCCCGAGCCGGAGCCCATCGAGCGGTTCCGCCGCAGCGGCGGCGGCACCAAGCCGGTGACCGCGGGCCTGAAGGTGTGCTGGGCCCTCGACCACGAGGAGGCCGTGCGCACCGCGCACCGCCTGTGGCCCAACGACCAACTGCCCGGCGAGCTGCCCCAGGTGCTTCCCACCCCGGCGCACATCGACCAGGCGTCCTCGCTGGTCACGCCCGAGCAGGTGGCCGAGCACGTGACTTGCGGCAGTGACACGGAGGCGCACGTGGCCTCGATCCGGCGTTACGTGGACGCCGGTTTCGACACCGTCTACGTCAACCAGATGGGCCCCGACCAGCAGGGCTTCTTCGACTTCTACCGGACGAAGGTGCTGCCGCAACTGGCCGGATGAGCCGGCCCCGCCGGCCCGGCCGCCCGGCGGCGGGGCCGGCGGCGGTCACCGGCCCGGCCGCCCTACCCGCTCTCCAGCCGGAGCTGGAGCTCGTTCTCCTGGTCGCCCGACGCGGATCCGACGACCTCCACGGCGAACGCCGCGGCCAGGGTGTCCCGCACCTGGTCCACCGCGTGGTAGCCGCCGTGGACGTCCACCGTGACCGGTGCCGTCAGCCGGCGCCGCCCCGCCGTGCCCGGGCCGCCCTGGACGTCGAAGGTGGCCGCCCAGACCGTGGGGTGGGTGTCGGACGCCCGGTGCGGGGTGTCGGCGGCGCCGCGGTCGGACGGGAAGAAGTCCCGCAGCGCCTCGAACACCGCCTGTGCGTCGCCCTCGGAGCAGCCGCTGACCTCCACGAGCACCTGACCGCCCGGGGGGTGCCCCGGACGCCTGCTGTCGTTCACCGTCGTGGCTCCCCTCGCCGTTGCCGTACGACCACTTCCCTCATTTCCCTGGCTCCCTTCGTCATTCCTGCCGACCGGCTCCGTCACCGGAGGTCCGGTCGGTACCGCCGGCCGCGGACAGCGCCGCGCGCTGGGGGCCGACCGTGTAGAGGGGGTCCTCGGCGGAGGCCAGGCCGGCCGCGAAGACACCGAAGCGGGTGCAGGCCGAGCCGGCCAGCAGTGCGAGGCCGCTCAGCACGGCGGCGGGGCGGCTGCGGCCGGCCAGCACGGCGCCGGCCACCGCGCCACCCGTGGTGAGCAGGCGCGCACACCGCATCAGGGTGCCCGCGCGGCCCGTGCGGTAGGTCTCCGCGACCATGCCGAGGCGCCGTTCGACGGCCGCGGTCAGAGCGCGTTCCGCGCCGGCTGCGAGCACGGCGGCATGGCGGGCGGGCCCCGTCTGGGCGGTGGGGCCGAGCACCAGTGCCATGCCGGAGGCGGCGGCCGTCGCCGACGCCGTGAACAGGTACGGCAGTTCGCGGTGGGCGCCGTGCCAGGCCGGTACGGCGGTGTCCGCCGCGAGTACCCCGGTGTAGGCGGCGACGGCCGGGCCGAGCAGCCCGGCGGCCGCGGTGGCGGCGGCGCCGGCGCGCGGCAGCCGGCCGGTCACGGCGGACAGCGCGGCCGCCCCGGCCGCGGGCCCGTAAGCGCTCAGCAGCCAGGAGCCGACGCTCATCGGCGAGGTCGGCTTGAAGACCCTGAGCATGTTGGCGAACCGCTCGGGCCTGCCGAGGTCGTGCACGAGTGCGGCGGCCGACAGCGAGATCGCGGCCGTGGAGGACACCTTCAGCGCGGTGGCCGTGCGGGTCCGTGAAGTCAGTTGGGCGCCTGCGGCAAGTACCGAGCCCGCCCCGGCCAGCCCGCCGAGGAAGAAGTACCCGGCGATGTCGGCGGCGGACCAGGAGGGCGCCTTGATGACCGGGCGGCCGTAGTACGAGCCGAACTCCGCCCGGGGCACCATCGGCTCCTCGCCGCCGCGCCGCCGCCGGCCGCGCCACCGGGACGGGCCGGGCCCGTCCGCTCCCGCGCCGGGCCCTGCGCCGTCGCCGTCCCGGTCCGCCTCCGGTCCCTGCCGCAGCGCGCCGGGCGCCGCCCGGCGGCCGGGACGCCTGCCGTCGATGCCGTGCCGGGACACCCGGGAGCTGCTCATGACCGTCCCCTTCCTGCGGGCCGCCTGGTCGGCCCGGTCTTGCCGGTGACTGCGTCGAGGGCGAACGACAGCGCGAAGGAGCCGAGCAGGGACAGCGCCGCGTAGGAGGCGTGCCGCCACATGGCGGGCAGGTCGCGGGTGGTGACGACCGGGTCCGGTGGCAGGCCGTACACCTCGGGCTCGTCCAGCAGCAGGAAGAACGCGCCGTCGCCGCCGACGCCGTCCTCGGGGTCGTGCCCGTAGAGCCGTGCGCCCTCGACACCTGCCCGGTGGAGCTGGTCGACCCGCACGGCGGCGCGCTCGCGCAGTTCGTCGAGTGGGCCGAACTGGATCGACTCGGTCGGGCACGCCTTGGCGCAGGCGGGTTCCTGTCCGGCGGAGAGCCGGTCGTAGCAGAGCGTGCACTTGAACGCGCGGCCGTCGGAGGGCCGCTGCTCGATGACGCCGTAGGGGCAGGCGGGCACGCAGTAGCCGCAGCCGTTGCAGATGTCCTCCTGGACGACGACGGTGCCGAACTCGGTTCGGAACAGCGAGCCCGTGGGGCAGACGTCGAGGCAGGCGGCGTGGGTGCAGTGCTTGCACACGTCCGAGGACATCAGCCAGCGCAGGTCGCCGCCGGCGCCCGCGGGGGCGGCGTCGGGCGTGCCACCGGATCCGGTGTCCGCGAGCGGCAGCTCGGTGCGGCCGTCCGGCGCGGGCGGGCCCTGCTCGATGAAGGCGACGTGCCGCCAGGTCGAGGCGCCGAGGGCACCGGTGTTGTCGTAGGACATGCCGCTCAGTGCGAGGCCGTCCTCGGGGATGGCGTTCCACTCCTTGCAGGCCACCTCGCACGCCTTGCAGCCGATGCAGACGGAGGTGTCGGTGAAGAAGCCGACCCGCCCCGGCGGGTCCGGGTGCCCGGCGTCCCCGGCCGGGTCGGGCTCCGGGCCGCCGAACAGGTTCCCGGCCGCCCGCAGGGCGTCGAGGGGCCGGCCGTTGCCGGTGCCGTCGACCGTCATCGGCGGGCCTCCGTCCCGGTCGTCGCGGTGATGCCGGCCCGTTCCCGGTACTCGGCGACGAACCGTTGCAGGTCGCGGCCGCGCGGTCGGCGGCCCGGCCGGATGTCGGCGGTGAGCGCCTTGTCCTCCTGGATGTGAGCGTTGGGGTCGAGCGCGATGGCCGGCAGCTCGTTGGCGGCGTCGCCGGTGGCGAGCCCGTTCGGGCCCCAGTGGAAGGGCAGGCCGATCTGGTGGACGGTGCGGCCCTGCACGGTCAGCGGCTTGATGCGCTCCGTCACCAGCACCCGGGCCTCGATGGCGCCCCGTGCCGTCACGAGGGTGGCCCAGCCGCCGTGTGCGAGGCCGCGCTCGGCGGCGAGCCGTGGCGAGACCTCGCAGAAGAGCTCCGGTTGGAGCTCGGACAGGTAGGGCGAGAAGCGGCTCATACCGCCGGCGGTGAAGTGCTCGGTCAGGCGGTGGGTGGTGACGACGTACGGGAAGACGTCCGCGCCGGGCTCGTCGCCGCTCGGGTGGTAGCGGTTGCCCTCGCGGGGGAGCAGCCGACGTACCGGATTGCGGGGCTGACCGGGGTAGAGCGCGTTGCCGAACGGCGAGTCCTGCGGTTCGTAGTGCGTGGGCAGCGGACCGTCCTCCAGGCCCGCTGGGGCGTAGAGCCAGCCCTTGCCGTCCGCCTGCATGATGAACGGGTCGTCCCCGCGCAGCGCGTCGGGGCCCACGGCGTCGTCGGGCGGTACGTGGCCGGGCGGTCGGTCGGGTATGAAGTCGGGGACGTCGTGGCCGGTCCACCGTCCGCCGCCGGGCGCGTCGGGGTCCCACCACACATACGCCTTCCGCTCGCTCCACGGGGTGCCGTCGGGAGCGGCCGAGGCGCGGTTGTAGAGGATGCGGCGGTTGGCGGGCCAGGCCCAGGCCCACTCCGAGGCGACCCAGTCCTGCTCGGTGTGGGGCTTACGGCGGTTGGCCTGGTTGACGCCGTCCGCGAAGACGCCGCAGTAGATCCAGCAGCCGCAGCGGGTGGAGCCGTCGTCCCTGAGCTCGGTGTAGGCGGACAGCGGGGCGCCGTCCGGGCCGTGGCCGTTGATCTCGGCGAGCACGGCGGCGGCCACCGGTTCGCCGAGCGGCCCCTCGATCGGGTAGTCCCACGTGAGGTCCTGCACGGGCCGGTCCATGGGGTCCGTGGAGCCGGCCAGCCGCGCCTTGATGCGGCGCCCGAGGTGGTACATGAACCACAGGTCGCTGCGGGCGTCCCCCTCGGGCTCCACGGCGGCCTCGTGCCACTGGACCCAGCGGTTGGTGTTGGTGAAGGAGCCGGACTTCTCGGTGTGGGCGGCTGCCGGGAAGAAGAACACCTCGGTGCCGATGTCCTCGGTGCGCAGTTCCCCCGTTTCCGTCTCCGGGCCGTCCTGCCACCAGGTCGCCGACTCGATGAGGGAGAAGTCGCGCACCACCAGCCAGTCCAGGTTGGCCATGCCGAGCCGTTGCAGCCGGGTGTTGGCGGAGCCCACGGCCGGGTTCTCGCCCATCAGGAAGTAGCCCTTGCAGGTGCCGTCGAGCTGGGCCATGACCGTGTCGTAGGTGGAGTGCGAGCCCGTCAGACGCGGCAGGTGGTCGAAGCAGTAGTCGTTGTCCGCGGTGGCCGCGTCACCGTAGTAGGCCTTGAGCAGGCTGACGAAGTAGGCCCGCATGTCGCCCCAGAAGCCCTTGGCGGTGCGGCTGGCGTCGATGAGCTTGTCCAGTGTCTCGTGGGCGTGGGCGTGCGGCATCGGCAGATAGCCGGGCAGCAGGTTGAACAGGGTGGGGATGTCGCTGGAGCCCTGGATGGAGGCGTGGCCGCGCAGTGCCTGGATGCCGCCGCCGGGCCGCCCCATGTTGCCCAGCAGCAGTTGGAGGATGCTGGCCGCGCGGATGTACTGGGCGCCGACCGTGTGCTGGGTCCAGCCGACGGCGTAGGCGAAGGAACTGGTGCGGTCCGGCCCGGAGTTGGCGGTGAGCGCGTCGCAGACCTCGCGGAAGACCGCCTGGGGCACGCCGCAGATCTCCTCGACCATCCGAGGGGTGTAGCGGGCGTAGTGGCGTTTGAGTATCTGGAAGACGCAGCGCGGGTGCTGGAGCGTCTCGTCGCGGGGCGCCTGTGCCGCGGCACGGGGGCCGCCGGAGCCGTGGGTCTCGGATCCGCCGGCCGAGTGGATCAGGTCGTGGGCTCCGACCCCGAGGCGCTCACCGCGCTCGTTCTGCTCCCGCCGCTGCTCCTGCCGCTCCTGCTTCCCCTGCCGCCCCTGCCCCTTCTCCTTCTTCTCCTGCTCCTGTTCTTCGTACTGCTCCTCCACGTCGCCGGTGGGCTGGTGCACCCGGGTGTCCTGGTACTGCCAGCTACTCAGGTCGTACTGGTGCCGCTCCGCGTCCAGGCCGGAGAAGACACCCGGGGCACCGCCGGTGCCGTCGGCGTCCTCGGTGTCGCGGAAGTCCTCGCTCACCAGGGTGGCCGCGTTGGTGTAGGCGAGCACGTAGTCGCGGAAGTACTTCTCCTCGGTCAGGACGTGGTTGATGATCCCGCCGAGGAAGGCGATGTCGCTGCCGGCCCGGATCGGCACGTGCAGGTCGGCGAGCGCGCTGGTGCGGGTGAACCTGGGGTCGACGTGGATGACCCTCGCACCGCGCGCCTTGGCCTCCATCACCCACTGGAAGCCGACGGGGTGGGCCTCCGCGTAGTTGGAGCCCTGGATGACGATGCAGTCGGAGTTCTGCAGGTCCTGCATGAACGTCGTGGCGCCGCCGCGGCCGAACGAGGTCCCGAGTCCGGCGACCGTGGAGCTGTGGCAGACCCGGGCCTGGTTCTCCACCTGGACCACGCCGAGACCGGTCAGCAGCTTCTTGATGAGGTAGTTCTCCTCGTTGTCCAGGGTGGCCCCGCCGAGGCTGGCGATACCGAGCGTGCGGGCGGTGCGGATTCCCTCGTGCTCCCACTCCCAGGTCTCGCGGCGGGTGGCGATGACCCGGTCTGCGACCATGTCCATCGCCGTCTCCAGATCCAGCGGCTCCCAGTCGGTGCCGCCTGGACGGCGGTAGAGCACCTGGTGGCGGCGGGCGGAGCCGGTGGTGAGCTGGAGGGTCGCGGAGCCCTTCGGGCAGAGCCTGCCCCGGCTGACCGGCGAGTCGGGGTCGCCCTCGATCTGCACGACGCGGTCGTCCTTGACGTACACCTGCTGGCCGCAGCCCACGGCACAGTACGGGCAGACGGACCGCACCACCCGGTCCGCGCCCTCCGTACGGGGCCTGAGGCCGCGGGTGTGCGGGGACATCGCGGCGCTGCCCCGGCCGAGGGGGTCCCCCTCGGTGAACTGTCGGTAGAGGGGCCAGTCGCGGATGCGTTTGCGGACGCCCATCGCGTTCCTCCCGCCCGTAGGCTCGGTGCTGACTGCGGCTGCGGGCACCTCCAAGAGTGGCCCGTGGCGGCGGCGCCTGCGAGGTGGCGGCGCACCGCGCGGTGCGCCGCCACCCGCGGGCGGGACCGTTCCCGGCCCCGTGCGCCGACCGTCCTCCCGCGGTTACCACGATCGGCCGCGCCGAAACGGGCGGTCACACAGGCCGTTTCGCCTCGCCCGCCGGCCGGGTCAGCCCGACGGCACACCCGGCAGCACCAGCGCGCCGAGCAGGACCGCGCCCGCGAGCAACCAGGCGACGTAGTCGCCGATGTGACCCGAATGGAGGCGGCGCACCGGTCCGGTCCAGTCGAGTCCCTCGCGCAGGGACCCGGTGCGCACCGCGAGCGCGGCGAGGCCGACGGCGAGCGCGGTCGAGGCCAGGCCGAGCCCGACGCCCGACGCCGACCAGTGCGGCGGCGCGCCGCCCCCCGCGCCGAGGGCCCGCCCCACCGCGGCCGCGCATCCCGGCACGGCACCGACCAGCAGCGCGGCGACCAGCAGCGCGACGGGCACGGCCAGCATGGTGTCCGGTACGCGCCCGAGCCGGGTGCCGGTCTCCGGTTCCTCGTCCGTGCCGCTGGTCTCGTAGGGGGGATCGGCGGCGGGTCGCGGGCCCCAGCCGAAGAAGACCCGGGCCGCCACCCGCAGTACCGCTCCCCCGGTGACCGCGGAGACCAGCACGAACAGCACGGTCAGCGGGCCGCCCGCGGCCTCCTCGGTGACGGCCTTGCCGAGGCCCGTGCCGAACGGCGGCAGCCCGGCGAGCGCGGCGCCGCCCGCCAGGAACAGGCAGGCCACCGGGCCCAGCCCGCGGGCGCGGCCGTGCAGTTCGTGCTCGTCCACGCTGCCGTAGCGGTCGAGCAGTATGCCGGTGGCCGCGAACAGGGCCGCCTTCACGCCGGTGTGGGCGAGGACGTACACGGCGACACCGTCCCTGCCCTGCGGTGTGAGCAGCCCGAGGCCGACGAGGAAGAGCCCGACGTGGGCGATGGTGGAGAACGCCAGCAGTCGTTTGATGTGCCGCTGCTGCCAGCACATCACGGCTCCGACCGCGGCGCTGAGCACCCCGAGGGTCACCAGGGCCCGGGTGACCGACGGCGCGGGGATGCCGCCGGGGCCCGCGAAGACGGTGTCGTGCACGCGCCACACCCCGTAGGCGCCGAGTTCGACCATCACTCCGGACAGCAGCATGCACACCGGTGTGGGGGCGACCGCGTGGGCGTCGGGCAGCCAGAAGTGGAACGGCACGGCCGCGGCCTTCACCAGCAGGCCCGTGAGGACGAGCACGAAGGCGGCGACGACCAGCGCGTCCGGGCCGCCGCGGGCATCGAGCCGTGCGCCGATCTGCCGCATGCCGAGTTCGCCCGTGCGGGCGTACAGCAGCACGGTGCCCAGCAGCATGGCGTAGGCGCCCAGGGAGGTGACGACCCCGAACGCCAGCGCTCCCTGCACCGCCTTGCGGTCCTCCACGCGGTATCCGGTGAGCGCGTAGGCGACCACGCTCATCAGCTCGAAGAAGACGAACGCGTTGAAGAGGTCGCCGGTGACGGCGAACCCGCACATGCCGGCCTGGAAGAGCAGCACGAGGCCGGGAAAGCTGCCCGCGTGGCGGCGCGGCGGCTCCTCGAAGTAACGCCAGGAGTAGACGAGGACGGCGACGACGAGCAGGGAGACCAGGGCGGCGAGGCCGACGCCCGCGCGGTCGCCGATGAGGACGATGCCGACGCTCTCACCGTGCCGCGGAGTCCAGCCCCCCACCCAGACGAGGGTGTCGGCGGGTGTGGTGAACAGCAGGGTGAGCGCGAGGCCGGCGGTGGCCGCGGCACCGGCGAGCCCCATCACCTCCGCAGCCATCCTGGGCAGTCTGCGGCCCACGGCGACCAGCAGCGCGGCGCCGAGCAGGGGCACGGCGACCAGCAGCGGCAGCAGGCGGCTCATCCGCGCAGCTCGGAGAGTTCGTCCGGGTCGACCGTGCCGTGCCGCTTGGCGACCTGCACCACCAGCGCGAGCAGCAGTGCGGTGACGGTGGCACCGACCACGACGTCGGTCAGCGTGAGCGCCTGGACCACCGGGTCCACCAGCGGCCGGGAGCCGGGCCTGACGTCGGAGAAGACGGGGGCGGTGCCGCCCGTGCGGTAGCCGACGGCCAGCAGCAGGACGTAGGTGGAGGACTGGCAGACCGCCAGGCAGCCGACCGCGTGCACCAGGTGCCGGCTGGTGGCGAGCCCGTAGCAGCCGGCCAGGAACATCCAGCCGGCAGCGAGGTACGGCAGGACGGACATCACTCACCGCTCCCGTCCACGATCTCCACGGCCTGGTCGAGGAAGCGGGCGAGCAGCACCACGACGGCGCAGGCGACCTCCATGCCGATGGCGGCGTTCAGCAGCGGCACGGTGCCGCCCGAGGGGATGGTGTTGAAGGTGCCGTAGGGCAGCAGGGTGTTGGCGAGGAAGGCGGACCCGCCGAGCAGGCCCGCCGCGCCGAGCACCAGGTAGGCGGCCTCGCCCGCGGCGTCCCCCACCTCGTACCCGCCGACGGGCCTGATCCGCTCCAGGGCCTGGTAGTCGACGCCGATGTAGAGCAGGTGCAGGGCCGTCGCCACCACCACGCCGCCCTGGAAGCCGCCGCCGGGGCTGAGCTGCCCGTGGGCGACGACGTAGAGGCCGGTGAGCAGGGCGACGGGCACCATGACGAGCGAGTAGCGCCGTACCGGCCGGGCGACGGCGACCGGCTCGGGCCGCACCTGCCGCTCACCGCGGGTCTGGCGCAGCAGGACGACGGTGCCGAGCACGGCCGCGAAGAGGATGCTCTCCTCGCCCAGGGTGTCGAAGGCCCGCTGGTCGAAGTTGACGGCCGAGACGACATTGGCGGTGTGCCGGGCCAGTGCGGCGTGCACCGCGCGCTCGCCGTACGGGTGGCGGGCGGCGCCGAAGTGCGGCAGCTCAAGGCAGGCGGCGGCGAAGAGCGCCGCGAAGCCGGCGCCGCCGAGGGCCAGCAGGAGCATGCGCAGCCGCCGGCTCATCCGGTGGCCCCGTCCCGTCCGCCCCGGCCGCCGGGCGGCTGGGGGCCGGCGTCCGGACGTGTGCGGTCCCGGCCGCCGCGGTCCGGCCCCGTGCCCCGCCGCGTCTTCGGGCCCGCGCCCCTGCGTACCTTGCGGACCGACAGCAGCACCAGCAGCGGGGTCAGCACGGAGCCGACCGCGAGCTGGGACAGGGCCACGTCGGGGGCCTGGAAGACGGTGAAGAGCACGGCGAGGGAGAGCCCGAGCACGGCCAGTACCAGGGCCTGGCGTTCCGGATCGCGCACCGCGACCGCCGCGGTGGCCGACGCGGCCACCAGCAGCAGGCAGATGACGACGAGCGCATCATTCATGGCGTGCCTCTTCGGGGATCCCACCGGCCAGGGCGCGCGAGGCGACCACGTTGCCCGTGATCAGCAGCGCCCCGACCAGCAGCAGCTTCACGGCGGCCCGGCCGGGCCCGGAGGCCACCGCAAGAGCGATGACCACGGCCGCGGTGCCGGCGGCGGCGACCGCGGTGAGCCGTGGCGCACGGGGCGGGTCGGGTCGCAGGTCGTCGGCGAGCAGCCGGGCGTAGACGAGCGTGCCGATCGGGCCGAGGAGCGAGAGCTCCAGACCGATGTCGACGTAGGCGGGCCGCCGGTAGCCCTGCGCCAGCAGCAGGACGGCCACGCAGACCAGGGAGGTGGTCATGTTCTGGGTGACCACCCTGCGGCCCAGCGGGCCGGTGGCGACGCCCCACACGGCCGCCCCCAGGCCGCCCGCGAGCAGCACGGCCGCGGCCACCAGCCAGCCGTTCACCGGCGGGTCACCGCCCGGCGCGCACCGCGTGCGGCGGCTCCCGACAGCAGTGCGGCCGCCGCTCCGACGGCGAGCTCCCACCGGTCCACGGTGGAGACCAGCATCAGCCAGAACACCAGCAGCGGGGCCGCCCACGCCACCGTCTCGGCGGCGGCCGCGGCCCGCGCGGGTCCTCGTGCCATGGGTCACCTCCGCCGACCGCCGCGGCCGGGCCGCCTGGACGGCGGCACCGTGCCCGCCGGGGGCCGTGCTCCTCGTCGCGTCAACCCCGTCATGTAAGCACCGCGGGCGTGTCGCACGAGGGAGACGCGCGACGGCCGCACGGGCGGTGTGCCGCAGACGGCAGGCGTCCGGGCACCGGTCACAATGGTGCGGTGGACGCCCGGTCCGCGGGCCCTCATCCATCCGTCTGCCCCCGACGGCGCGTGGCATGCCCGCCCGGCGTCGGGCACGGGTGGCCCGTGCCGAGCTGACGGGCCGTCATACACACGGGGACGGCGAACAGGTGTCCTGGCCCGCGCGAAAGGGAAGTGACCAAGGATGCGCGTGGTAACGGACCGCCTCGCCCCCGGGTGGGCCTGGGTCAGGAAACGGCTGCGGGATCCCGTGGTGGCCCAGGCCCTGCGGTCGACGATGGCCGCGACCATCGCGTACGTCATCGCCAAGCGCCTGAGCGACCAACCGGCCCCGCTGACCGCGCCCCTCACCGCCCTGCTGGTCGTCCAGGTGACGCTGTACGCGACGCTGAAGACCGGGGTGCGCCGGGTGAACGCGGTCGTGGTGGGCGTGGTGATCGCCATCGCGTTCAGCTCCCTGATCGGGCTCACCTGGTGGAGCCTCGCACTGATCATCATCGCGTCGCTGACCATCGGCCACTACGTGCGGGCCGGGGAGTTCGTCCCCGAGGTGGCGATCAGCGCGATGCTGGTCCTGGGCGTGACGCAGGTCGCCTCCAATGCCTGGGACCGGGTGCTCGAAACGCTGATCGGCGCGCTGACGGGCCTGTGCTTCAACCTCTTCTTCGCGCCGCCGGTCTGGGTGGAGACGGCCGGCGACTCCCTGCTCGGCCTGGCCCGCCGGATGCGCCGGCTGCTGCTGCACCTGGGCGAGCAGCTCGACTCCTACACACCGGTGGAGCATGCCGCGGCCCGCCTGGCGGAGGCCCGCCAACTCGACCACGACATCGCCGAGGTGGACGGGTCACTGCGGCAGGCCGAGGACAGTCTGCGGCTCAACCCGCGGGTGCGGGAGGGCCGACTCCACCGGGTCGTCCTGCGCACCGGCCTCGACACGCTGGAGATCTGCACCGTCGTGCTGCGCGTCATCGCCCGCACCCTGACGGACCTGGCGCGCGAGCGCGAGCAGCAGTGGCTGCTGGAGCCCGAGGTGTCGCTGGCCGTGCGCGAGCTGCTCGGGCACATCGCCGACGCGATCGTCAGCTTCGCGGTGCTGGTGACCACCCGCACCAGCGAGGACGCGGAGACCGCCGAGGCCCGGCTGCGCTCCGAACTGGCCGCGGCGGTCGCCCGCCGCGACTCCGTCGCCCAGATGCTGCTCGAACTGGTGCAGGGCAACCCGGAGCAGTGGCAGTTGCACGGTGCGCTGCTCACGGAGGTCAACCGCATCCTCGACGAGCTGGACATGGAGCACCGCTCGCGCCGGCTCATGGAGGAGCTGGACCGCAGCACGCGGCTGCTCCACGAGCGCCATCCCCGTCTGATGCGGCTGCGCCGTACGGCGGACCGGAGGTTCGGCCGGTGGCGCAGGTCGTGGCTCGGCAACCGGTGAGCGCGAAGGCCCCTCGGGAGCCGGTGGGCACGGGGAGGCGGGACCCGGGGCCGGCGCGCGCCGGAGCGGCCCCGCCCCTCGGGGCGGCCGGGCCCGGGCCGGCGGGCGTCAGGGGTGTATGACCATCTTGACGGCGCCGTCCTTCTTCCCCTGGAAGGTCTCGTAGGCGCCGGGCGCCTCGTCCAGCGGCAGGTGGTGGGTGGCGAAGCCGTCCACGCCGAGCGGGTCGTCGTCGCCGAGCAGCGGCAGGATGTCGTCGACCCAGGTGCGCACGTTGGCCTGGCCCATGCGCACCTGGATCTGCTTGTCGAACATCGTCATCAGCGGCAGCGGCGAGGCCATCCCGCCGTAGATGCCGCTGAGGGAGACCGTGCCGCCACGGCGGACGAGGGCGATGGCGAGCCGCAGGGCGGCGAGCCGGTCGGCTCCGCCGGTGCGCTCGGCCAGCCGTGCGGACCACGAGCGGGGCAGCAGCCCCGCCGCCTGCTGGGCGGTTCGGCCCAGCGGGCTGCCGTGCGCTTCGGTGCCGACCGCGTCGATGACCGCGTCGGCGCCGCGGCCGTGGGTCCTGGACGCGATGGCGTCGACCAGGTGCTCCTCGCGGTCGAAGGCCGACAGGTCGTACGTCTCCACGCCCCGGGCGCGGGCCCGCTCCAGCCGCTCGGGTACCAGATCGACGCCGATGACGGGCCCCTCGGTCGTGAGCTGCGCCATCCTGCACGCCATGTCGCCGATCGGGCCGAGGCCGAGGACGACGAGGCTGCCGCCCTTGGGCACGTCCGCGTAGCGCAGGGCCTGCCAGGCGGTCGGCAGCACGTCCGAGAGGTAGAGGTAGCGGTCGTCGGGAGGGCCTTGCGGTACCTTGATCGGCCCGAACTGGGCCTGCGGCACGCGGAGGTACTCGGCCTGGGCGCCGGGCACGCTGCCGTACAGCCTGGTGTAGCCGAACAGCGCGGCGCCCATGCCGTGCTCCCTGACCTGAGTGGTCTCGCACTGCGTGGGCAGGCCGGCGCCGCACATGAAGCAGGTGCCGCAGGCGATCTGGAAGGGCACCACCACACGGTCGCCGGCCTTCAGGCCCGGCACGTCGGAGCCGGTCTCCTCGACGATGCCCATCGGCTCGTGGCCCAGCACGTCGCCCGGCGTCATGAACGGGGTGAGCACCTCGTACAGGTGCAGGTCGGATCCGCACAGGCCGGACGAGGTGATCCGCACGATCGCGTCCGTGGACTCCTTGATCTCGGGATCGGGTACGGTCTCCACGCGTACATCACGCCTGCCCTGCCAGGTCAGAGCCTTCATCATTCGCTCCTTCGCGGGTCGGATCCGATGTGTCCGGGCGGCGGCGGGCGTTGCGCCGGCACGGCCCACCGGCGCCCACCGCCAACCGGTGCGGGCGGGTCAGGCGGACGGCTCGTCCGGTACGGGGTGCTCGGGGTGGACGCCGCCCGATCGGGCCGCGTCGCCCCGCTTGCCGGTGCCGGACTCGTCGGTGTCGGGCAGTTCCTCGTCGGACCGCCCGCCGTCGTCGCGCCGCTCCTGCGGGACGTCCCACCGGTCCTTGCCGCCGCCCGACTGCTGGTCGGGCATGTCGCGGGGGATGCGCTCCGGCCCCTTCGCCTCGTCCGTCGCCCGGCTCTCGTCCCTCGCTCGGTCCTCGGCGCCCGCCCTGCGGTGGTCGGCCACGGTACGTCCTCCTCGGCTGCGCCGGCCCGTCGGCCGCCGCGGTTCGTGTGTCGTTCCGGCGCGGGTACCTCACCCGGCGCAGGGCGAAACCGCGGGCTGCCGGTCCGCGGCCGCGGATCGGTCATCGGCAGCGGCAGCGGCAGCGGCAGAACCGTCGGTCACCAGCAGAGGCAGAACGGGTGGCCCGCCGGATCGGCGTACACCCTGAACCTGCGCCGTCCGTCCTGGTCGTCGAGATCGAGGGGCTTGGCGCCCAGGGCCAGCACATCGCGCTGCGCGGCCTCGATGTCGGTCACGTCGAAGTCCAGGTGGAGCTGCTGGGAGTTGTTCCCGGCCTGCGGCCAGTCGGGCGGCCGGTGCCCCGGTGCGCGCTGGAAGGCCAGTCGGGCGCCGCCGGGCACGTACAGGTCGTACCAGTCGTCGTCGTAACGGCTGACCTGCCCGCCGAGGACCTTGGCGTAGAAGCCGGCGAGGGCCACCGGGTCGGGGCAGTCCAGGGCGACGAGCGTGTAGGCCGCGATGGCCATGGGGGTCTCCTTCGTCATCGTCCGCCTGGCGCGGCGGTCACAGGGCGCGCAGCGCCGGCAGGAGCTTGCTGTGCGCCCACTCCATGAACGGAAGCTGGCTGCGCCCCCCGATCTGGACGAGCGCGATCTCGGTGAAACCGGCCTCTGCGTACGGCCTGACCGCCTCGACGAAGTCGTCGACGTCGTCACCGCAGGGCACGGCCTCCGCGATGTCCTCGGGGCGCACGTACGCGGTGGCCCCGGCGAAGCCGGTCGGCCCGGGAAGCTCCGCGTTGACGGGCCAGCTTCCCACGCTCCAGCGGAACTGGTCGTGCGCCCTGGCGACGGCCGCGTCCCGGTCCGGGTCGTAGCAGACCGGCACTTGGCCCACCCGCGGCTTGCCCGCGCCGCCGTACCGGTCGAAGGCGTCCAGCAGCTCCCGCTTGGGCTCGGTGGCGATCACCAGGTCCGCCTTCGTGCCCGCCACCTCGCAGGAGCGCTCCCCGGAGACGGCCACCCCGATCGGCGGGGGTTCCTGCGGCAGGTCCCAGAGCTTGGCGTCCGCCACGTCGAAGTGCGGTCCGTGGTGGTTGACGTAACCGCCCGCGAACAGGGCCCTGATGATGTCGACGGCCTCCGCCAGCTTGGCGATCCTGGTGTGCGCGGCGGGCCAGCCGCGGCCCACCACGTGCTCGTTCAGGTTCTCCCCGCTGCCCAGCCCGAGCCGGAACCGGCCCTCGGACAGTATCTGCAGCGTGGCGGCCTTCTGGGCGACGACCGCTGGGTGGTAGCGCGTGGTGGGGCACGTCACGTACGTCATCAGCGGAATGCGCGAGGTCGCCTGTGCCGCGGCCCCCAGCACGCTCCAGGCGTACGGCGAGTGGCCCTGGGAGGCCAGCCACGGGAAGTAGTGGTCCGAGGTGACGGAGAAGTCGAACCCGGCCTGCTCGGCGGCCACGACATGCTCGACCAGTTCACGAGGGCCGGCCTGCTCCGTCATCATCGTGTATCCGATCTGCGCCATTGGACCTGGGTTTCCCGGCGGTGACCGGTGAAACCTCCGGCGCCGCCCGGAGGGGGCCGCCCCCGCCGGGTTCCGGCCGCCGGGCGCCCGCGGGCCCGGCGGCCACCGTGGGGCACCTCTTCCTGCCGGCTGCCTTTCGGTCGTCACCCGCTCCGACATCCTGGCCGTGTCCGGATTCTTTCGGCGAACCGAGGAGGTCAGAGCTGCTCGACACCTGCCGTGAGGCCGTACGGGAGGAAGTAAGCGCTGGCCACACGGGGTGATGCCGGGCAGGATGGGCCCTGTCCTTCGACACCGGATCAGGGGACAGGGGCGGAAACAAATGGCCAACGACCCACCCCGCGCCTTGGGGCGCGGGCCCGGCGGCGTGCCCCGCGGCACCGCGCCGGCGCACGAGGATGCCGCAGCCACGCCTGAGATCACCCTGTCCGTGCTGAGCGGTCCCGGGGCGGGCGGTGAGTTCACCTTCACCGAGCGCACCGCCTGCGTGGTGGGCCGCGCGGCGGAGTGCCGGCTGCGGTTGCCCCGTGACGACGCCCGGGCGGCACGGCACCACTGCCTCCTCGACATCAGCCCGCCCGACATCCGGATACGGGACCTCGGCGCCCCGCACGGCACCCTCGTCAACGGCGAGGAGATCGGCCGTCCCGGCGACCGGCCCGGCGTGCGCTGCGCGGAGCGGGACCTCGCGGACGGCGACGAGGTGCGCCTCGGCGCCACCCTGCTCCGGGTCGGCATCCGCGCGCCCGGACCTGCGGCGCCCGCCGGCCGGTGCGCCCACTGCGCGCCGGCCGGCGGCCCTGCGGCGGACCGCCGTCCCGGCGACGTCATGTGCCCGGACTGCCGCAGCCGGCCCCTGTCGGTGCTGCGGGGGCTGCTCGCCCGTGCGGCCGGGGACGACGCCCTGGCGGCGCTGCGCGGCTACGAGGTGGTGCGCGAGCTCGGCCGGGGTGCCCTGGGCGCGGTGTACCTGGCCCGCCACCGCGGCACCGGCGAGCGGGTCGCGCTGAAACTGCTGGCGGCCCGCACCGCCGTGGGGCCGCGGGCCCGTGCCCGGTTCCTCGCCGAGGCCGAGCGGCTGCGCGGCGTGCGCCACTGGAACATCCTCGGCCTGCATGCCGCCGCAGCCCACGGCGCGGCGTTCTGCCTGGTGGGCGAGTACGCCGCGGGCGGCACGCTGCAGGACCTGCTGGCGGCGCGGGGCGGGACGCTGCCGCCCGGCGAGGCCGTCGCCGTCGCCGTCCGGGTCCTGGACGCCCTGGCACACGCCCACACCGCACCGCGGGGGGAGGACGGGGCGGCAGTCGCGCACCGGGACGTCAAGCCGTCGAACATCCTTCTGACCGGGGGCGCGGACGACGACGCCGAGGGCGGGGCCGCCCGGGGCGGGGCCGCCGAGGGCACCGTGCCGCACGCCGTCGGACTCGGCGACTTCGGCATCGCCGCGGCCTTCGAACGGGCCGGTCTCGCGGGCCTGCCCCCGGCCGGGGACTGCGGCGGCTCCGTCGCCTACCTGCCCCGCGTCCACGTCGTGGACCGCCGCGGCACCGGTCCCGAGGCCGATGTGTGGGCCACCGCGGCGGTCCTCTACCGGATGCTCACGGGCGCCGTGCCGCGCGAGGTCCCGCCCGGCGCCGATCCGCTGGCGGTGCTGCTGCGGGAGCCGGTGGTACCGGTCCGCCGGCGCGACCCGGCGGTGCCGCGGCGGCTGGCCCAGGTGATCGACGCCGCGCTGATCGACACCCCCCGTATCGTCACCACCAGCGCAGGCGAACTCCGCACCGCCCTCGCGGCGGCCCTGCGCTGACCCGGTGCTGCCCCCGCCGCGGCCTGCGCCCGCTCAGTGCGGCCGTGCGCCGGCGTCCCGGGCGCGACCGCCCGGCAGGATGTCCTGGATCTTGGCCTTGAAACCCTGCCTGACCAGGGCGGCCCGGTCGCTGTCGCCCTTGAGGACCGAGGCCGCGGCGGCCTCGATCTGCTCCAGCGAGGCATGCGGCGGGATCGGCGGAACGGCCGGGTCGGTGCAGAACTCCGCGACGAAGGGCCGCTCCGCGGCGAGCGCGGTCCGCCAGGCGTCCTCGACGTCGCCCGGCTTCTCCACCCGTATGCCGTCCAGGCCGAGGGAGCGCGCGAAGTCCGCGTAGCGCACGTCCGGGAGCTCCTGCGAGGGCAGGAACTGCGGTGCGCCCTCCATGGCGCGCATCTCCCAGGTGACCTGGTTGAGGTCGTGGTTGTTGAGCACCGCGACGACCAGCCGGCCGTCCTCCCACTGCCGCCAGTACTTGGCGATCGTGATCAGTTCCGCCATGCCGTTCATCTGCATGGCGCCGTCGCCCACGAGCGCCAGCGCGGGCCGTCCGGGGTGTGCGAACTTGGCGCCGATCACATACGGCACGCCGGGGCCCATGGTGGCGAGCGTCCCGGACAGCGAGCCGCGCATGGTGCCGCGGATCCGCAGGTGGCGCGCGTACCAGTTGGCGGCGGAGCCCGAGTCGGCCGCCAGGATCACGTCTTCGGGCAGCAGCGCGTCGAGCGCGTGCACCACGTGCTCCGGGTTGACGGGGTCGGCCTCGACGGCGGCACGCCGCTCCATCACCTGCCACCAGCGTGCGGTGTCCTTCTCGATCTTCTGCCGCCACTTGCCGTGCTTCTTGCGCTCCAGTCGCGGCAGCAGCCGCTTCAGGGTCTCGCAGGCGTCGCCAACCAGGTTGATCTCGAACGGGTAGCGCATCCCCACCATGTGCGGATCGACGTCGATCTGCACGGCCCTCGCCTGGTCCAGTTCGGGCATGAACTGCGTGTACGGGAAGCTGGAGCCGATGACGAGCAGCGTGTCGCAGCCCTGCATCAGCTCGTACGAGGGACGGCTGCCCAGCAGCCCGATCGGTCCCGTCACATACGGCAGGGTGTCCGGCAGGACGTCCTTGCCGAGCAGGGCCTTGGCCACGCCCGCGCCGAGCACGTCGGCGAGCTGCTCGACCTCCTGCCGGGCACCGCGCGCCCCCTGTCCGACGAGGATGGCCACCTTCTCGCCCTCGTTGAGCAGCCGGGCGGCGCGGTCGATCTCGTCGTCGGTCGGCACGGGAGCGTAGCGGGCCATGCCGAGGCTGGAGGGCACCATCTTGAACGCGTGCTTGGGCGGCGTGTAGTCCAGTTCCTGCACGTCGGCGGGGATGATGACGGCGGTCACGGTCCGCTTGGCCGCGGCGGTGCGCATGGCACGGTCCAGCACGTTCGGAAGCTGCTCGGGGACGGTGACCATCTCGCAGAAGTCGGAGGCGACGTCCTTGTAGAGGCTGAGCAGATCGACCTCCTGCTGGTACGAGCCGCCCATCGCGCTGCGGTGGGTCTGCCCGACGATCGCCACCACGGGCACGTGGTCGAGCTTGGCGTCGTACAGGCCGTTGAGCAGGTGGATGGCGCCCGGTCCCGAGGTCGCGGCGCACACCCCGGTGCGGCCGGAGAACTTGGCGTATCCGACGGCCTCGAACGCGGACATCTCCTCGTGCCTGGACTGGATGAACTCGGGCTTGTTGCCGGCCCGTCCCCAGGCCGCGAGGAGGCCGTTGATGCCGTCGCCCGCGTAGGCGAAGACATGCTCCACGCCCCACTCGCGCAGCCGCTCCAAAACGTGGTCGGACACCTTCGTCGTCACGGAATTCTCCTCTCCTCCACACTCACGGCGCCGGCGGGCACCGCACGGACCGTGCCGGGTCTCACCGCCCGCCGGGCCCGCCGCTGCCGAACGATCCACTGGTGCCGGGGCTCCACTTCCTGTCCCGCTGGTCCTCGCTGCGCCTGCTCGAGGCGTTGCCGTAGCCGGGTATCTCGTGCGGGGTGAGCCTGTCCCGCTCGTCGCGGGCGGTCACCTCGTCGGGCTCGCGGCGCTCGCTGACCTCCCCGACCGGCCCGCTCTCCGGCAGCCGGCCGTGTTCGTCGGCCCCCGGCCGCGGACGCTCCCGCATCATGCGCCTGATCCCCATCGCGAAGGCCCATACCAGCAGCCCGGCCACCACCAGCGCGCCGAGAAACGGCACGACGACGGCCAGGACGTGCGGAAAGGCGACGACGGTCTCGCTAGCTGATCCAGTCATGACGTCCCGGGTACCCGGAAAGCCGCCTTCAAGACGAGCGGGATGACCGGACGCAGTCCCCACGGGCGGCTCCGGCACCGCCACGACCCGGCCAGGGGCGGCGCACGGTGGTGGCGCCGTCCTCGGAGAGGAGCACGGACATGAGCACGAGCACCCGCACCGAGGGGACCGGCAACAGCGCGTACGGCAGGAAGCCGTTCAAGCGTTCCAAGAGCCACTTCGCCGACCGCATCACGGCCGACGGACGCGACGGCTGGCCGGTGGAGGCCGGGCGCTACCGTCTCGTGGTGAGCCGCGCCTGCCCGTGGGCGAGCCGGGCCCTGGTGTCCCGGCGGCTGCTCGGGCTGGAGGAGTCGCTGTCGCTGGCCGTCACCGACCCGATCCAGGACGACCGAAGCTGGCGCTTCACGCTGGATCCCGGCGGCCGCGACCCGGTGCTCGGCATCCGCTTCCTGAGCGAGGCCTACGACGCCCGGGAGAGGGACTACCCGGGCGGCGTCAGCGTGCCCGCGATCGTGGACGTGCCGAGCGGACGGCTCGTCACCAACGACTTCCAGCAGATCACCCTGGACCTCGCCACCGAGTGGACGGCCCTGCACAGGACCGGTGCGCCCGACCTGTACCCCGAGCCGCTGCGCGAGGAGATCGACGAAGTGATGGCGGGCATCTACCAGGACGTCAACAACGGTGTCTACCGCGCGGGTTTCGCCACCACCCAGCAGGCGTACGAGGATGCCTTCGTGGCGCTCTTCCGGCGGCTGGATGAGGTGTCGCGGCGGCTCGCCGACCGGCGCTACCTGGTCGGCGACAGCATCACGGAGGCGGACATCCGGCTCTTCACCACGCTGGTGCGCTTCGACGCCGTCTACCACGGCCACTTCAAGTGCAACCGCGCCAAGCTCGCGGAGGATCCCGTGCTCTGGGCGTACGCCCGCGACCTGTACCAGACGCCCGGGTTCGGGGACACCGTCGACTTCGACCACATCAAGCGGCACTACTACCAGGTGCACACCGGTATCAATCCCTCCGGCATCGTCGCGCTGGGTCCGGACCCGCAGTCGTGGCTGACGCCCCATCACCGCGAAGAACTGGGCGGTCGGCCCTTCGGCGACGGCACGGCGCCCGGCCCGGTACCTCCCGCGGAGCAGGTGCCGGCGGCGGTGCGGCCCTGAACACCGGGTTCCCGGAGCCTTCCCGGCCGGCTCGAACCGGTGGCCGGGCACGGGAGGTGCGGCCGGCACCCGGTAGAACGTCCACATGGCAAAGAGGATCAGAGTCGCGGTCGCGCAGAGCCCGGTGGGCTGCGACCCCGCGGCCAACGGCGAGGCGATACGCGGCCTCATGGTGGCAGCCGGCGAGGCGGGTGCGCGGTTGGTGCAGTTTCCCGAGGGGGCCGTGTCGGGGTATCCGTCGGGAGCCGACGCGAAGCGGGTGCTGGCGGGCTGGCCGGTCGACTGGGACCTCGTACGGCGGGAGTCGGAGCGCGTCGCCGCCCTGGCCGCGGAACTCGGCCTGTGGGTGGTCATGGGCGGCAACCACCGGCTGACGCCGCCGAACCGGCCGCACAACAGCCTGTACGTGATCTCCGACGAGGGCCGGCTCGTCGGCCGGTACGACAAGCGGCTGTGCTCCTTCACGGAGATCACCGACTGGTACTCCCCCGGCTTCGAGCCGCTGACGTTCGAGGTCGACGGCTTCCGTTTCGGCTGCACCCTGTGCATCGAGGTCAACTTCCCCGAGCTCTTCCTGGAGTACCGCGGGCTCGGGGTGGACTGCGTGCTCCTCTCGACGTTCTCCGAGGACCCGGTGTTCGACGTGCTGGCCGGCGGCCACGCGGCCGCGCACAACTACTTCATCGGCGTCTCCGTGCCGTCCCGGTGCAGCGCGGCCATGCCGTCCGGAGTGGTGGGCCCGCACGGCTCCTGGCTGACCAGGTGCCCGGCCGACGGCACCGCGGGGCTGACCTGGGCCGACCTCGACCGGCGCGATCCGCGCTTCGCCTACGCCCTGGACATGTGCCGGCCCTGGCGCACCCGGGCCCGCGCCGGCGACCTGTACGAGGCCCGCCGGGTCACGGGGGATCCTCGCAGCACCGACCGGATGCGCTTCTGACGGCCTCGCCCGCTCGCGCTCCACCCGCCGCCCGCGCCCGGGGCCGGCCCACGTCGGCCGGAGAGGCGGTGGCCACGGGTGCCGGGCGGTGCCTCAGTCCGCGATCGGCGGCCGGCGCAGCACGTACAGCCCCACGCAGGCCGCCAGCGCGGCCACGCACACGGCGAAGACCAGGCCCGCGTCGCGCAGCCCCAGCCACACGGCCATCGCCCCGACGCCGACCACCGGCAGCGAGATGCCCGTGTAGGCCACCACGAAGAACGACGAGATGGTGCCGGCGCGGTGGTCGGCCGGCGCCGCCCTGCCGACCGCGGTCAGCCCGGCCCGGAAGCCGAGCCCCTGGCCGAAGCCCCCGCACAGTGCCCCGGCCACCAGCAGATCGAGCGTCCGCAGGGCCAGCGAGCCGGCGACCAGCGCCAGCCCGACGACCAGCAGCAGGCATCCGACGGGCAGCGAACGCCGGGTACCGAGGCGGCCGGTGAGCAGTTGCCCGGCGGTCGAGCCGAGGAACACGGAGAAGACCACCGCACCGGACACGGCCAGATTCGCCACCTCCAGGGTCTGCGCCACGAAGCTCGGCGCCACCGCGGTGAAGAGCCCGAGCAGGGCGAACCCGGCGAAGGCCGCCAGGGACGTCGCCGTGAACACCCCGCGCACCTGCGGCGGCACCTTCAGCCCCGGCGGCCTGGGCGGCCCGGCGGGCCCGGTCCGCCGCGCGGTCTCCGGCAGCCGCCGGATGACCGCGGCGGACACCAGTACCAGGGCGAGGTGCACCAGGTACGGCAGCCGCAGCGGCCACGGCGCGTACTGGGCCAGCAGCCCGGCCAGCAGCGGACCGCAGCCCAGGCCGCCCATGTTGGCCGCCGTGGCCGCGAAGCCGGCGCGCGACTGGCGGCCCTCGGGGGCCAGTTCCAGCACGGTGGCGGTGGCCGCGCCGCTGAGCAGGCCCGCGGCGAGGCCGGACAGCAGCCTGCCGAGGAACAGCAGGGGCAGACCGCCCTCGAGGACGAAGCACAGGGCGCTGGCCGCGGACAGGGCCATGGCGGCCAGCAGCACCGGGCGGCGCCCCACGCGGTCGGAGAAGTCGCCCAGTGCGAGCAGGACCCCGATCACTCCGACGGCGTAGACGGCGAAGACCACCGTCACGATCAGCTCGGAGAAGCCGATCTGCGCCCGGTAGAGCCCGTAGAGGGGCGTCGGCAGCGTCATACCGGCCATGCCGACGGTGAAGACCGCCGCGGCGGCGAGGTACCCGGGCCGCCGTGTGCCGCGCTCACCGCCCTGACGTGGAGAATGCACGCGCTCCACGGTACGAGCGGGTGCCCCGCACCGCGCACCGGGGGCCCGCCAGGCGCGTCAGGACCGGGGCGCGGGCGGCCGGGTGCCCGGGGAGGGGCGGCCGCGCGCGGGTGTGCGGGCGGGGCGGCGAGAAGTGGCGGGCACGGCCGGCTGGAAGGCGGGTAGGCGAGTGGGCGTACGCGTCGGCAGATCCGCGCGGCCGCGGCGTGCCTTGTGACCGGGTGACCGGCCGAAGGGGCCGCGGACGGACGAGAGCACCTGGGGCAGGAGTGGACGAAACATCCTCGGACCGCAAGACGCGCCTCACCGTTCTGGTGGCGCTGGGCGCGAATCTGGCGATCGCCGCCGCCAAGGCCGCGGGCGGCCTGGTCTCCGGCTCGCCCGCCCTGCTGTCGGAGGCCGCGCACTCGGTCGCCGACAGCCTCAACGAGCTGTTCCTGCTGGCCGCGCTGCGGCGCAGCCGGCGCCCCGCCGACAGCCGGCACCCCTTCGGATACGGCAAGGAACGCTACTTCTGGTCGCTGCTCGCGGCGGTGGGCATCTTCGTCATGGGCGGCTGCTTCTCCGTGCTCCAGGGTTTCGACGCGCTGCGCACGGATGCCGCGGAGGACCACGCGGGGTACGTGGCGGGCCTGGTCGTCCTCGCCGCCGCGTTCGTCTTCGAGGGCGCCTCCCTGCTGCGTGCGGTGCACCAGGCACGCAACGACCCCGGCTCCGAGGGGCTGCACGATCCCGCGCTGCGCACCGTGGTGGCCGAGGACGGCACGGCGGTGCTCGGCGTCACGCTGGCCCTGGCCGGCCTCTCGCTGCACATGGTCACCGGGCAGGTGGTCTGGGAGGCGTCGGCGTCGTTCGCCATCGGCCTGCTCCTCGTCTACGTCGCCTACCGGCTGGGCAGGGAGGCCCGGGACCAGTTGATCGGCGAGGCGGCGGACCCGGTGCTGCGGGAGCGGATCGGGGCGCTGCTGAGCGCCCAGCCGGAGATCGACAACATCGAGGCGGTGCTGACCATGAAGCTCGGTCTCGACTCGACGCTGGTCGCGGCCCGTGTCGACCTCAGGCCCGGCATGGACAGCGAGGAGGTGGAACTGGTCTCGGAGCGCATCAAGGCGTCCCTGGGCCACATCGTGCCGGCGGCAGACCGGATATTCCTCGACGTCACCGAGTCACCGCCCGACAGGAATCGGGCCGCGCGCTGAGGCGCGGCCTCCGTCAGGACCCCGGTCCACGCGCCTTCGGGCACGGCGTGGGGCAGGGTGGAGCGGCACTGCCGAAAAGCGGGCCCGGTCATGGGTCGGCAGCGGTCCGGCCGGGGATGCGCGCCTCACGCAGGGGTGATCACATGTCGAAAGAACGTCGATTCTTCGTATGGGAGTACGAGCCCCCGGGGCAACCACCGGCATCGCGCTCACCCTTCGACGTAGCCCTCGCCGCCGTCACTTGTTCCAGGTGAGCGGCGTGTGCCAGGGTGACCCCGGTCCCGCACGGACCACCGCCGGGCCTGCTCAGCAGGCATTCGGCACCCACTCGGGACGGTCGTCCATCCCCGGTCCGCCTCCCGTACCCAAGACCCGGAAAGCACACCTCCCCCGGGGATTGCCCCTTCTTTCGGCCCTTGTCTCCGCGTGCTTTGCTTCGCCCCGGAAGGAAAGCCTCTGTGCCCACGCACCACCCCCCGCGTCCCTCCTACCTCCCCGACACCGAGCCGCTCCCCGGCGAGTCCGACACGGCACTCGCCGTCTCCCTCAGAACGCCCTCCTGGAGCGTGGACCCCTACCCTCTGGCCGTGCTGCTGGAGCGGCACTGGGAGCCGGTGCACGACTACGCCGTGCTCTGTGCGGCCCTGACGGGCGTCCGCGCCCCGGCGCTGGCCGCCGCTGCCGTGCACCAGGTCCTCAAGGGCCTCGGCCGGCCGGGGCCGGCCGAGGCGCTGCGCCCCCGGCTGCTGACGGCCGTCCGCCGCACCGCCGAGGCATGGGCCGCGGACCGCCGCACGGCCCGCCCGGTCGCGGGGGCGCAGGCGCCGGGACTCGCGGACCCGCCCGGGCGGCAGCTCGCCTCGACGTCCTTCTGGGCCCTGCCGCCGGCCGGGCAGTGCCTGCTGTGGCACACCGCGGTCGAGGCCGAACCGGTCTCCGTGCCCGCGGCCCTGCTGGCCCTCGACATCGGCTCGGCCCTGACCGAACTGGAGCAGGCGCGCGGGCAGTTCGGAGCCGGGCTGCTGCGCATCCATGCGGAACTCTCCGCGAGCGCCGTCTGCCGCTTCTACAGCAGGCTGCTCGACGCCCACACCCGGCGCGGCAGGGCGTTTCCCCCGGACGTCCGCCAGCACCTCCAGGACTGCCCGGACTGCGGGGCCGCCGCCGAGCAACTGGGCATGGTGGAACGGCGGCTCGGCGAGCTGCTGGCCCAGGCCCTGCTGGGTGGTCCCGCCGGGGACTACCTCGCCTCCCGGCCCGGCCGTACCGGTCCCGGTGCCGGGGAGGGGCCACCCGCCGCGCCCTCCCCCAGGACCGGCCGGCCCCGCCGGCCCGGGCGGCACCGCCTCCCGCCGGACGCCGAGGCCCCGGGGCGGGGGCCCGCGCCCTCCGTGCGCGGGCACGCCAGGGTGCTGCTCACCGGAGTGGGCCTGGCCTCCGCCCTGGCCCTGGGCGCGGTGCTGACGTCCACGCTGTGGCCGGTCGGCGAGGTCCTGGACGCCCCCAGAGGGCCGGAAGGACCGGCCGCCGCCCGCACGGACGCCGGTGGCACCGGCGGCACCGACGGCGCCGGTGGCACGGCGGTGCGGCAGGCCGTACCGCCCACGCCGTCCTCGTCCACGTGGGACACGGGGCCCGCGGCGTACACGGGGCCCGCGGGCGCCTCGCCGGGCGGCGGGCCGCACGACGCCTCCGCCGGCCGCTGCCCCGACGTGCGCGGCGGCCGGGCGGAGCAGGCTGCGGGCGCGCCCCTGTCCGTGTACGCATCCGCCGCCCAGGGGCTGCGGTGCCGGGAGGACGGTCCGCCGTGCGGCCCGGCCGACCGTGCGCTGTGCCTTCCGCAGCCGGCGGACGGCGGGGTGCTGCACCTGGGCGGCTGTACGGACCGCTCCGCCGGGGCCGAGTCCTCCGGCGTGCGCCACGACCCGGCGTTGCGGGGCGGCCTCCTCGCCCGCGGGGTCCGGGACCCGGCCGCCGCACCCGCCGCCCCGCTGCCGGGCGCGGACGTCCCGGCGAAGGTCCGCGACGGATCCGCGGAGCAGCGGTGGCTGCGGGAGGGCGTCCCCCTCCGGTCCCGGACCGTGCCGGGCGCGGGCGCCCTCCCGCTCGACGCCCCGCCGCCGCGCCACGGGACCGGCTGCGGCTGCGGCTGCGGCACCACCGCGTGCACGACCGCCGTGCGCTCGGGCCGCGGCTGAGCCACGCTGGAGGCAGGAGGTGCCGATGCAGCCCGTCGAAGCGCTCGACCGGATCGCGTTCCTGCTGGAGCGGGCACAGGCGCCCACCTACCGTGTCCGTGCTTTTCGCACGGCGGCCGCCGCGGTCGCGGCGATGGGCGGGGACGAGGTCCGCGAGCGCGCCGCGGCGGGCACGCTCCGGTCGGTGAGGGGCATCGGGCCGCGGACGGCGCAGGTGGTGGCGGAGGCGCTGCAGGACCGGGTGCCCGGCTACCTGGAGCGGCTCGAACGGGACAGGGCACCGCTCGCCGAGGGTGGCGAGCGGTTGCGGGCGCTGATGCGCGGCGACTGCCACGTGCACTCCGACTGGTCGGACGGCGGGAGCCCCATCGAGGCGATGGCACAGGCCGCCGCCCGTCTCGGGCTCGACTGGGCGGTGCTCACCGACCACTCGCCGCGGCTGACCGTCGCCCGCGGCCTGTCCGCCGACCGGCTGCGCGAGCAACTGGACGTGGTGGCCGCGCTGAACGCGCGCCGGCACCCCTTCCGCCTGCTCACCGGGATCGAGTGCGACATCCTGCCCGACGGCTCGCTGGACCAGGAGCCGGACCTCCTGGACCGGCTGGACGTGGTTGTCGCCTCGGTCCACTCCGAGCTGCGGATGGACGCGGACGCGATGACCCGGCGGATGGTCGCGGCGGTGCGCGACCCGCGCACGGACGTCCTGGGGCACTGCACGGGCCGTCTGGTCGGTGAGCGTAAACGGCCCGAGTCACGGTTCGACGCCGAGGAGGTCTTCGCGGCGTGCGCGGAGACGGGCACCGCCGTGGAGATCAACAGCAGGCCGGAGCGGCGCGACCCGCCGCGCCGGCTGCTGCGTACCGCGCTGGCGGCGGGCGCGCTGTTCTCGGTCGACACCGACGCGCACGCGCCGGGCCAGCTCGACTGGCAGGTCATCGGCTGCGCCCGGGCCGAGGAGTGCGGCGTCCCGGCCGGCCGGATCATCACCACCTGGACGGCGGACGAGCTGCTGGCCTGGGCCGGGACCCGGCGAGCGCCCTGACGTGGCCGCGGCGCCGGCCCAGGGCCGCGGCCGGCACGCGGAACCGGCCCGGGGTCTTCTCCTCCCCCGGCTCAACTGTCCCTTGTGCCACATCGGCCGAGGTGACGAGGATGTTCGTACGGCCCACGGGTGTTGCCTCGGACATGGCGGCTCCCGGGCCCCCTGCCTGCGGCCGCCGCCGGCAGCCAGCGATGCGACAAGGAACGAGAGATGCCACTTTCCGGTGAGTACGAGCCCAGCACGAGCGAATGGGTGCGCGACCAGGTCGAGCTGTACGAGAGCTCGGGCGGCACGGAGGGGACGACGCTGCGGGACATGCCCGTCGTCGTCGTGACGATGCATGGTGCGAAGAGCGGCAAGATCCGCAAGACGCCGCTGATGCGGGTCGAGCACGAGGGCGCCTACGCGCTGATCGCCTCGATGGGCGGCGCCCCGAAGCACCCGGTCTGGTACTACAACCTGCTGGCCGACCCGCGGGTAGAACTCCAGGACGGCCCGGTTCGCCAGGACATGACGGCCCGTGAGGTCACCGGCGACGAGCGGGCCCTGTGGTGGCAGCGCGCCGTCGAGGCGTACCCGGACTACGCCGACTACCAGAAGAAGACCGACCGCCGGATTCCGGTCTTCGTGCTGGAGCGTGCCGCGACCCCGCACTGAGCGGCCGCCCGGGCGCTGCCGAAGCGGTGCGGGGCGCCTTTCCGTGCACCCGCGCCCCGCGCCGCCCACCACGCACCGCCTGCCGCCTGCCGCCCGCGATCGGATCACGCGCACCCGCCGCGCGCGGATCGGGCGGCCGGCCACCGGGCACCCGGCGGCGCCACGGGGGCAGGCCGCCGGGTGCCCGGTTGCCGAGGCCCTGCCGGCCCGGGACCGCGAACACCCGGGCCGCACCGGCCGGGCCGCACCGGGCCGCGCGGCCGGGCCCGGTCCTACCGGTGTCAGGAGGCCGCGGCCACCGCGCCGGACAGGCCGGCGAGGATCCGGTCCGGGGTCAGCGGCAGTTCGCGGTAGCGCACCCCCGTGGCGTGGTGCACCGCGTTGCCCACGGCGGCGGCGGTGCCCACGATGCCGATCTCCCCGATCCCCTTGCTGCCCATCGGGTTGAGGTGGGCGTCCTCCTCGTCGATCCAGTGCGCCTCGATGTCGGCGATGTCGGCGTGCGAGGGCACGTGGTAGAGCGCGAGGTCGGTCTCGGTGAAGTCACCGAAGGAGGGTTCCATGGTGCTGCCCTCCATCAGGGCCATCCCCGCGCCCATCGTCATGCCGCCGAGGAACTGGGAGCGGGCGGTTCGGGCGTTGAGTACGTGCCCGGCCGCGAACACTCCGAGCAGCCGGCGGATCCGCACCTCCCCGCTGTCGGTGTCCACCTGCACCTCGGCGAAGTGGGCGCCGAACGCGTCCCGTGCGTACCCGGCGCCGCGGTCGGCCGCGTCGGAGGTGTCAGCGGTCTCCCGGAGCCCTTCCGGCGGCAGCGGGCCCCGGTGCTCGGCGAGCCGGCCGGCCAGGGCGGTGCACGCCTCGTGGACGGCGGTTCCCCAGGACGCCGTCCCCGACGAGCCGCCGGCGAGCGGCGCTGTCGGCAGCGCGCTGCTGCCCACCTCGGCCCGCACCCGGTCCAGCGGCACGCCGAGCGCGTCGGCGGCGATCTGCGCGAGGACGGTGCGGGACCCGGTGCCGATGTCCGCGGCGGCCACGCGCACCACGTGGCTGCCGTCGGGGAGGGCGTGGGCGGTGGCCAGGGACGGCTGGAAGTGCACGGGGTAGAGCGCGGAGGCCACTCCGGTGCCGATGAGCAGCGCTCCCCTGCGGTCGCTGCCGGGCCGCGGGTCGCGCCCCGCCCAGCCGAAGCGGTCGGCGCCCTCGCGCAGGCAGTCCACGAGGTGGCGGCTGCTGAAGGGGCGGTCGCTGTCCGGCTCGCGGTCGGTGTCGTTGCGCACGCGCAGCTCGATCGGGTCGAGGCCGAGGGTGCCTGCGAGCTCGTCCATGGCCGACTCCAGCGCGTACATGCCGGGGGCGACACCGGGGGCGCGCATCCAGGAGGGGGTGGGCACGTCGAGCGGGACGGCGCGGTGCACGGTGCGGCTGTGCTCGCAGCCGTACATGGTGCGGCCCGGGGTGGCCGCCTGCTCCACGAACTCCTTCACCCGGGAGGTCTGCGTGGTGATCTCGTGGACCAGCGAGGTCAGCCGCCCCCCGCGGTCCGCGCCGAGCCTTATCCGGTGCAGGGTGGGAGGGCGGTGGCCGACGATGGCGGGCAGGTGCCGCCGCGGCAGCGCGAGGGTCACCGGCCTGCCGACCTGCCGGGCGGCCATGGCGGCGAGCACCGCGTGGGGCCGTGGTGTGCCCTTGGACCCGAAGCCGCCGCCGACGTGTTCGGCGACGACGGTGACATGGTCCTCGGGGAGTTCGAAGAGGGCGGCGAGCGCGGCACCGACCGCGCTGGCACCCTGGTCGGAGTCGTGGAGGGTGAGCCGGTCGCCGTGCCACTCGGCGGTGGCGGCGTGCGGTTCCATCGGCTGGTTGTGCTCCGGTGGCACCCGGTAGCCGGTGTCGACGCGGACCTGCGCGGCCTCGAAGGCGGCGTCCGGGTCGCCGCGTTCCCGCACGGCCGGATAGCCGCCGTTGACGGACTCGGGGATGTAGGCGTCCGGGTGGTCGGCGGTCAGGGCGGCGTCATGGGGTTCGGTCTCGTAGTCGACGTGTACCGCGGCGGCCGCGGCGCGCGCCGCCTCCAGGGTCTCGGCGACGACGAGGGCCACGTACCAGCCGCGGTGCGGCACCCGGTCGTCCTGCAGCACGCGCAGGACCGCGTCGCCCGCGTCGCCGAGCCGAGGCGCGGTGTCCGGGGTGAGGACGGCCAGCACACCGGGCAGGTCCAGGGCCTCAGCGTCGTCCACCCGCACCACCCGGCCACGGCTGACCGTGGCGGGCACGGGCCAGGCGTAGACGCGGCCGTGGGGGTGGTACTCGGCCGCGTAGCGGGCCGTGCCCCTGACCTTCTCGTGGCCCTCCCTGCGTTCGACGGAGGCTCCGAGGGCCGGGCCGTCGGGGGACTGGGACGGTGGGGGCGCCCGGTGGCCCGTGCGGGGGGCGGCTGCGGATGCCGCTGTGGTGTGACGCATCGCCGGTTCCTTCCTGAGCAGCGTCGGTCGGGTGCCGCGGCTGCCGCCCGTGCGCCTCGTGCCGCGGGCCCCGCGGCGCCCTGCGGCCGTGGGCGGCGTGCGTGGGCGGCAGGTCCGGGTGGTGCGGGTGGGCGGTGCGCGCCGGTCAGCGCGGCCCGGCCAGCCGGGTCAGCACCTCGCAGGCCAGGTTGCGCGCCAGCGGAACCTTGTAGGCGTTGTCCCGAAGGGGCTCGGCCGATGCCAGCTCGGCGTCGACGGCGCGTTCGACGGCGGCGCGGGTCGGCTCGACACCCCGTAGCGCCTCCTCCGCGCGGTGGGCGCGCCAGGGCCGGTGGGCGAGGGCGCCGAAGGCGAGCGCGCTGCGCCGCACCAGGCCGTCCTGCACCTCGACGAGGGCGGCCACCGAGGCGAGCGCGAAGGCGTACGAGGCGCGGTCACGGGCCTTGCGGTAGGCCGAGGGGAGGCCGGCGCTGTGCGGGGGCAGCACGATCGCGGTGATCAGCTCGCCGGGCCGCAGCACGGTGTCCTGCTCGGGCCGGTCCCCGGGCAGCCGGTGGAACTCGGCGGCCGGCACGGACCGCTCGCCGCCGGTGCCGTGCAGCTCGACCGTCGCGTCGAGGGCGGCGAGGGCGACGGCCATGTCGGAGGGGTGGGTGGCGATGCAGTGCGGGGAGTGCCCCAGCACGGCGTGGTCGCGGTGGCTGCCCTCGCGGGCGGCGCAGCCGCTGCCCGGCCGGCGCTTGTTGCACGGCTTCGCGGTGTCCTGGAAGAAGGGGCACCGGGTGCGCTGGAGCAGGTTGCCGCCGGCGGTGGCGATGTTGCGCAACTGCCCGGAGGCACCGGCCAGCAGGGCCTGGGAGAGCACGGGCCAGCGGTCGCGTACCACCGGGTGGGCGGCGATGTCGCTGTTGCGGGCGGTGGCTCCGATGCGCAGCGCGCCGTCGGGGCGCAGCTCGATGCCGTCCAGCGGGAGCCGGCTGATGTCGACGAGGGCGTCCGGGGCCGTCACACCGAGTTTCATCAGGTCCACGAGATTGGTGCCGCCGCCGAGGTAGTGCGCGCCGGAGTGCCCGGCGTAGGCGGCGGTGGCCTCGTCCAGGGTGGCGGCCCGTACGTAGGCGTAGGGCTTCATTCGATCACGTCCTCGACGGCGGCGACGATGTTGGGGTAGGCGCCGCAGCGGCAGATGTTGCCGCTGAGCCGGGTGCGGATCTCGGCCGCGGTGAGCGCGACGGGCGTCTTCGCCGGGTGGCCGGGGTCCGTGGCGTCGGAGGGGTGGCCCGCCTCGGCCTCGGCGATCATGCCGACCGCGGAGCAGAGCTGCCCCGGGGTGCAGTACCCGCACTGGAAGCCGTCCCGGTCCAGGAAGGCGCGCTGGAGCGGGTGGAGGCGCTCGCCGTCCGCCGCCGCGAGTCCCTCGACGGTGGTGATGTCGTACCCGTCCTGGGCGACGGCGGGCAGCAGGCAGGCGTTGGCGCGGCGGCCCTCGACGAGCACCGTGCAGGAGCCGCACTGCCCGTGGTCGCAGCCCTTCTTGGCGCCGATGAGGCCGAGCCGCTCGCGCAGCACGTCCAGCAGCGACGAGCGGTTGTCGACGACGAGGGTGCGCGGGGTGCCGTTCACGTTGAGGGTGATGCGGGAGTGGGTCGCCTCCGCGGGCTCGCCGGCGGCGCCGGTGTGGGGGCCGTGCGGCTCCTGCGGGGTCCTCGGGGCGTCGGTGCCGGGGAGCAGCGTCACGGTCCTCACCTCTGCGGGGGTTGCTCACGGGACTCGCGGAGCGCGTCGGTGCCTTCGGCGCTCTCCGGTACGACGTGCACGGCGGCCTCCTCCGCCGATGCGGCGGCGCCGCTGATGCCGACGTCCTCGGCGAGCAGGTCCTTCTCCTCGTCCTCGTGGGCGCCCTCGTCGGGGGCCACCAGGCGTCCTGCGCGGTCGTCGCCTACCTCGTCGTCGCGGGGCTCGCCGTTGCCGCCCGGGGCGTCGCCGATGCCGTCGTCGAGGAGCGCGTCGTCGAGGGCGGGGTCGGGCTCCTCCTCCGCGAGGCGCTGGTCCAGGCTCTCGCCCTCGTTCTGCTCCCGCGCCGTGGTGCCCTGGTGCTCCACGGCCAGCGGCCGCTCGGGCGGCGAGACGCCTTCGTCGTAGGGGTCGGCGCCCCGGTCGATCAGGGTGTCCTCGGGTTCCCGGATGCCCTCGTAGAGCGGCTCGTCGGGGTCGTCAGGCTGGTAGACGTCGTCGCCGCTCGTATCGTCGGCTGCCATGGGTGGGGCCCTCCCTCCGGCTTCTTCTCCCTGGAGCGCGTATCCAGACTGGGACGGACCACACCTGCCTCTGCGCGCCGGCCGCCGGCGGGAGGCACCGCCGCCGGCCCGCGGGAGGCACCGCCGGGGAGGGCGCTCAGCCGTCGCTGCGGCCCTCGACGAGCACCTCGCCCGCGCGGGTGCGGTAGTACAGCACCGACCGCCCGCTGCGCCGCCGTCCGGCGAGGCCGGCGTCGAACAGGACCTTGAGGTGACGGCCGACGGAGCCCAGGCCCTGGCCGGTCAGGGCCACCAGTTGGGTGGTGCTCTTCGGGGTGTCCAGCAGCACGAGGACCTGGGCACGTGCCGGTCCGATCAGCCGCCCCAGCGCCTCGGGCACCGCGGTGCGGCCCGCATCGGCGAGGGTTCCCGAGCAGGGGTGGACGACGGCGTACCGGTCGCAGGGCGGGGGCGTGGCCCAGCAGACCCAGCCGTGACCGCCGGGCGTGACCGGGACGAAGAACAGACGTGCGCCGGAGACCTCCCGCGGCGGGTGGTCGCGCGGGTTGACCTGCAACCTGCTGCCGCCCAGCCAGCGCATGCCGGGGCGCATGGCGTCCAGGACCGCTGCCCAGCCGCCCTGGCCGAGCCGGCCCGAGCGGGCGACGATGTCGGCCTCGATGATCCTGCGGCGCCGCTCCCAGTCGGGCAGCACGGTGTGCCGCCACACCCAGGTCAGCAGATCGGCGGCGCGTTCGGGCAGGTGGCAGCCGTCCAGCTCGGCGGGCAGCGGGCCGCCGAGCGCCATCCGCAGATCCTGCCGCGCGTGCTCCGCGGACATGGCCCTGACCTGCTGTATCTCCCGGTCGAAGGCGGGCTCGTGGACGCCGGTGGGGGCGGGGGTGAGGAAGTCGGCGATCCAGCGGTCGCTGTGTGCGGCCCCGACGAGCCGGGCGGTGACCGGGTCGGCGGCGAGGAGGGCCTCGTAGGCGCCGAGGTGGCGGTCGAGCCAGGCGCGCTCGCCGGGGTGCCCGGCAGTGCGGGTGTGCAGGGCGAAGAGGCAGGCGGTGGTCTCGGCAAGGGCGGAGACGAGGAACCTGCCGCCGGCCAGCGTGTCGGCGTTGACCTGCCACAGTCCCAATGGTTTCGCCTCCGGGCGCAACATTAGCCTCCGCCGTGTCCGCCCGCGGAGACTCCCGGCATGCGCACCTACGGGGATCTCTTTCGGGTGCCCGAGTTCCGGTCCCTCTTCCTGTCGGTGTCGGCGCAGGTCGCCGCGCAGACGGTGAGCGGTCTCGCCCTCGGCACCCTCGTCTACGGGGCGACGGGCTCGCCCCTGCTGTCCGCGCTGAGCATGTTCGGCTCGTCGTTCGCGCAGGTGGCAGGCGCGTTGACGCTGCTGTCCGCGGCCGACCGGCTGCCGCCGCGCGCCGCCCTGACCGGTATCGCGGTGGTCTTCGCGGTGGGCACCGCGGCGCTTGCGGTGCCGGGCCTGCCGGTGTGGGGGCTGCTCTGCCTGGTGCCGGGTCTGGGGCTGGTCGCCTCGGTCGGGGGCGGGGTGCGCTACGGGCTGCTGAGCGAGGTGCTGCCCCGCGAGGGCTTCCTGCTGGGCCGCTCGGCGCTGAACATGTCCGCGGGCGTCATGCAGGTGTCCGGCTATGGACTCGGCGGCGCGCTGGCGGTGGCGCTGTCCGCTCGCGCGACGCTGCTGGCGGCCGCCGTGCTGTACCTCGCGGGGGCGTGCGCGGCCCGCTTCGGCCTGGAGAGGCGCCCGGCCCGCGCGACGGGCCGGCCCTCCGTCGGCGAGACCTGGCGGACCGACAGACGGCTGTGGTCGTCCGCACCACTCAGATGCCTCTATCTCACGCTCTGGGTGCCCAATGGGCTGATCGTCGGCTGTGAATCGCTATTCGTGGCCTATGCGCCACATCACGCGGGGCTGCTTTTCGCCGCCGCCTCGTGCGGCATGCTCGTCGGCGACACGGTCGCGGGGCGGTTCGTCCCGCGGCGGCTGCGGCACCGGCTCGGGGTACCGCTGCGGCTGCTGCTCGCGGCACCGTACCTGCTCTTCGTGCTGCCGCTGCCCCTGTCCGCCGCGGTCGCCGCCGTGGCGGTGGCGTCGACGGGTTTCGCGGCGAGCCTGCTGCTCCAGGAGCGGCTGATGGAGTTGACGCCGGACGGGGTGGGCGGACAGGCGCTCGGACTGCAGTCGTCCGGCCTGCTCTTCCTGCAGGGCGTGGGGGCCGCCCTGGCGGGCGCCGTGGCCCAGCGGACCTCGCCGGGCACGGGCATGGTGGTGATGGCGGCGGCGTCGATCGCGGTGACGCTGGTGCTGGCGCCGGGGTTGCGGCCCGAGCGGACGGGTCGGCGGGGCCGGCGCGGCGGCGGGCACACGGCGGTGGACGTGCCGCGGCCCGGCGACGGAGCCGCAGCGGACCGTTGACCGGGCCATGCCCAGCCAGCCGCTTTTCGGACTGGTTTCCACGCCCGCGGGCATGCGGCCGGGTTCCGCCCCCACGGCAACCTCGGAACCTACCGTGATCCGGAAAATGACAAGTAGCCGTTTTCGGCCAGCCGACGTCATCCGCCGCCCGGCACGCGCATTGGCCGGAACCTCATGGTGACAAAGCCCTCGGGAATCGATATTCGTCGTCTGATCACACCATGTCGTGCGCGGGTCACGCTCCGCTCACCATGGAGTTGGCCGACGCGACGGGGGTTGCCGTGCACGACGAGATCCTGTGCCAGGTCACCGCCTACGGAGTGTGCGGGGGCAGGCGGGTCGGCGTACCGCTCGGCACCTACCGGGCCCCGACGCTCCCCCTGGCCCTGTGGTGGCTGCGGGACCGCGCGGCATGGATGGCCGACCGGCTCGACCCGGACCCGGCCAGCGCCTTCTTCCCCGCGGCGGCCCTCGCCCCGGTGGCGGACTCCGTACCGGATGTGCCGAGCGCGCTGCGCGCCTGGTGCTTCGACCCCGGGCACCAGGAGACCGTGGCCGAGGAGCTCGCCGCCGGACACCTCATGCGGTTCGTCACGCAGGACGACACGACGGAGTACGAGCTGCTGGCGGAGTCGGTGGACGCGATGCGCATGCACCGGGCGATGCCCCTGCTGACCGTCAGCGTGCCGACCGGCACGGACTGAGCGCCCAGCGCCTCCCCGAGCCCCGCCGCGGCCCCGCCCCCACCCCCTTCAAGCCCACCCGCACCCCTGCCCCGCCGACAGGCCCGCCCCCGCCACCTTCCCGTCTCCCCGGACCACACCACCGCCCAGGGGGCCGCCCCGTCACGACCCGCACGCAGAGCCTCCGCACTCTGGTCCGTACCAAAGCCTTGACATGAACATCACTCACTTCTTGAATCGGTGGCGGACCGCTCCCCGGAGCCGCCCCCACACCTTCCACCTCCCCCCACACCACGGGACAGGCTGCTCTCCGGCTTGTCACGGGAAGGAACCCGATGAGCAAGACCGACCCCGTCGCCCGCCGCCTCGGCCCCCGGCTCCTCGTGCTGCTCGCGCTGCTGCTGGGTATCGCCGTCGTGCCCGCATCCGCGCAGACCAGGGCCCCCGCCGCGGATCCGTTCAAGGTGCTCGCCTTCTACAACGGCACCTACGACGCCGCCCACATCGCCTTCGTGCACGAGGCCAACGAGTGGTTCCCCCGGGCGGGCGCGGAGAACGGCTTCACCTACACCGCCACCGACAACTGGGACCTGCTCGCGGACGGCTCCGCGCTGTCCCAGTACCAGGTGGTGCTCTTCCTCGACGACGCCCCGCAGACCCAGGCCGATCGCTCCGGCTTCGAGAGCTACATGGCGGGCGGCGGCGCCTGGATGGGCTTCCACGTGTCCGCCTTCACCACCGACGCGGGTAGCTGGCCCTGGTACTACGACCAGTTCCTGGGCAGCGGCGACTTCGTCTCCAACACCTGGGGGCCCACCGCCGCCACCCTGCGCACCGAGGACCCCGACCACCCCGCGACGGCCGGCCTGCCCGCCACGTTCACCTCGTCGGTGAGCGAGTGGTACAGCTGGAGCAACGACCTGCGCCAGAACCCCGACATCGACATCCTGGCCTCGGTCGACCCGGTGAGCTTCCCGCTCGGCACCGATCCCGACCAGTCCTGGTACGACGGCTACTACCCGATCCTGTGGACGAACACCAAGTACCGGATGCTGTACGCGAACTTCGGCCATGACGCCATGGACTACGACACCAACACCCCGCTGTCGTCGACGTTCGACAGCGACACCCAGAACACGTTCCTCCTGGACGGCCTGAAGTGGCTGGGGACGGGAGCGGCGCCCGCCGCCTGACCCGCCCACCCGGTCCCAGCGCGGTCCCGCCCGCGCCCTCACCCCACGTGGCCGGTCACTGCCCCAGTGCAGTGCCCCCCCACGGCCGCTCCGCCCGGTCGGCCCTCGCTTCCTACCGCTGTGGTCGACTTAACCTGGTATTGACCCGCTATGGCGGACTATGGAAGTAACACGACCGGGCTGCGGCGTGCGGCTTGCGATGCAGTCGGGCCTTGACCTGCTCTTTCACTCTGGAGTGATGGGGATGCACAGCCGTTTCCAGCCGGACCGGCGGCTGACCGCCCGCATGCTGGTAACCCTCTTCCTGCTCGGCCTGCTCTACGTGGGCTTCGTGGCCGCGCTCATCGTGCTGCTCAATTCCGTGATCCTCGTGGTCGTCATCGCGGCCGGCCTGCTCTGGGCGCAGTACTGGTTCTCCGACAAGATCGCGCTGTATGCCATGCACGGCCGGATCGTCTCCCGCGAGGAGGCGCCGCACCTGCACGGTGTCATCGACCGCCTGTGCGCCGCCGCGGACATGCCCAAGCCCGAGGTGGCCATCGCCCGCACCGACATGCCCAACGCGTTCGCGACCGGCAGAAACCCCAACCACTCGGTGGTGTGCGTGACCACCGGCCTCCAGCGACGTCTGGAACCCGAGGAGCTGGAGGGGGTCCTCGCCCACGAGCTCTCGCACGTGGCACACCGCGACGTGGCGGTGATCACCGTGGCGTCGTTCCTGGGTGTGATCGCCGGACTCGTGGTGCGGTTCGCGTTCTACTCGGAGCTGTTCGGGCGCGGCCGCCGCGATCAGAACACCCTGGCCCTGCTCGCGATGGTGGTCGGTGTGTCGATCGCGGTGTACGCGATCAGCTTCGTGCTGATCCGCGCCCTGTCGCGCTACCGCGAGCTCGCCGCGGACCGGGCCGGAGCGATGCTCACCGGCCGACCGTCGGCGCTGGCCTCGGCCCTGACCAAGCTCACCGGCGACATCGCCCGGATCCCGACGCGTGACCTGCGCACCGCCAAGGCGTTCAACGCCTTCTACTTCACGCCCGCGCTCGGGGCGGTTCCGGGCTTCAGGCAGTTGTTCTCCACCCACCCGAGCCTGGAGCAGCGGCTCGACCAACTGGCGAAGATCTCCGCCCAGCTCGGCCCCGCCGCGGGCAGCAGGAGCTGAGCGCATGGGTTTCCTCGACACCCTGTTCGGGCGCAGCCGTCCGGCCGCGCCCGACCTGGACCAGCTCTTCGCGCTGCCCTCGGCGGCGGTGACCCTCCAGGCCGCGGCCTCCTTCGTCCCGACCGGGGTCGGCTCGGTGTGCTTCTCCAGCGTGGAGGGCGCGGAGTTCACGCAGGTGTACGACGGCGTGCGGGAGCTGCTCGACGCGGACACCGCACGCAGCGGCCCGCCGATCGCCTTCGAGCAGGACGCCTACGGGTACTCCTGGCTGATCTCCCGCCGGGCGCCCGAGGACCTGCCCGCCGTCGTCGCCGACCTGCACGCGGTGAACTCCGCCCTGCACGAGTCCGGCTTCGGCCCGCAGCTACTCTGCTCACTGGTGGGCTTCAACGATCCCAAGGGGCGCAGGCTCGCCCTGGTGTACCTCTACAAGCGCGGCACGTTCTACCCCTTCGCGCCGCTGACCGGCGAGCGCCGTGACAACACGCTGGAGCTCCAGACCCGGGCGGTCCTCGCGGACGACGTGCGCATCGAGCCCGATCTCACGCGCTGGTTCCCGCTCTGGGGCGCGCCGGGGCTCTGACCGCGGCCCGGCGCACCGCCCGCGCCTGCGCCGGCACCCGCAGGCATCGCTCACGGTACCGAACGCGGTACCGGACCTGCCCTGGCGCAACGCATAGAACGCACCGAACGCAACCGAACGCACCGCACCGGGCCGACGACTCACTTTCCGAGCGCGGCGGCCCGTGCGGCGCGCCGGGCGAGGACCCCTTCCTCGGCCGCGGCCATCTCCCGCAGTGCCGACGCCCGCTCCTTGCGCGCCAGCCGGTCGAGGTAGAGGCGTCCGTGCAGATGGTCGACCTCGTGTTGCAGACAGCGGGCGAAGTACCCCCGGCCCTCGATCACCAGCGGGGTGCCGTCCTTGTCGCGGCCCCGTACGACGGCCAGGTCCGGCCGGGGCAGCACGCGGTAGGGGCCCGGCACCGACAGGCAGCCCTCGGCCTCCTCGGCGAGGCGGCGCCGCGCGGCGGGCAACTCGTCCAGCACGGGGTTGGCGATGTGCCCGACGTGCCGCACGCCCCACTCGTCGGCGCAGTCCCACACGAACAGGCGGAGGTCCGCACCGACCTGGTTGGCGGCGAGGCCCGCGCCCTCCGCGACGGCCAGGGTCGCGAACATGTCGTCCACCAGCCGCGCCAGCTCCGGCGACCCGAAGTCCACGACCTGTCGGCAGGGGCGGTGCAGCACCTCCTCCCCGACCACGGTGACCCGGCGCACCGCTCCCCGGACGGCCTCGGGGACGAGCCGCGGACAGGCGTCCACCGGCGCTCCCTGCACCCGCACCCGCACCCGTCGCTCTCCTGCGCTCCCATGCCCGAACCCCACCGCCATGGCGCCCCACACCCCTTCCGCTCACGGGTCCGTCCGAAGGCGCGGGCCGAGCCGCGCGGCCATGGACCCGAGGATGCTTGCAAAGTGGTTTGCAAAGTAGCACACTGCGGCGTGTGACCGAGGAGAACCGACACGACACCCCTGACACCCCTGGCCTCCCTGGTGCCCCTCCGTGCCGCACCGCCGGCGGTGCGGCGCCGCACACCCCGGGCCGCTCCCCTCAGCCGCTTCCCGACCATCCGGTGCGGATCGCGCTGCTCGACCTGCTCGCCGAGACCGGCACCGTCACGGCCACCGAGGCCGCGGCGCGGCTCGGGCACAGCTCGGGCCTGTGCTCGTTCCACCTGCGCCAGCTCGCCCGGCACGGGCTGGTGGAGGAGGCGCCGCACCGCGGCGGCAGGGCACGGCCGTGGCGGTTGCGGTGGGACGGACCGCGGCAGCCGGAGGGGGCGGCACGGGAGTTCACCGCGCTGGCCCGGGACCTGGAGGACGAGAGCCACAAGCGCTGGCTGGAGCAGCGCCCGCGGCTGCCGGTCGAGTGGCAGGGCGACCACTCGTTCTCCGCGGTGGTGCACCTCACCCCTGCGGAGGTCGCCGAGGTGGCCGCCGGAGTACGGGAACTGCTGGCCGCCTACCAAGGGCGGGACAGGGACCCGGCGGGGCGGCCGGCGGACGCGGTGGCCGTCGCCGCGGTCACCCGCCTCTTCCCGCTGCTGTGAGGATCCGGCGCCACCCGGGGCCCCGCTGCACCCAGCGCCGCCCCGCGGGGCCCCGGGGAGGGCTCCGAGGGCTCCGAGGGCTCCGAGGGCTCCGAGGGCTCCGAGGAAGCCGTACCGGTTGGTTCTCCGTGGGCCGGGGTCGTCGCTATATCCGCCAGGTGCGGAGTTGTTCCGCGGCCGAGTAGACGTCTGCGTCGCCGTCGCGCACCTTGCGCACCAGGCCCGACAGGGCCCCGTAGGGCGGGTCGACGCCCTCGCCCGACTGGCCCATGTACTGGGCGGCGACCAGGGCGGCGTAGAGGGAGTTCAGGTGGGGCAGCGGCTCCAGGCGCACGATGGCGTGCAGGAGCGCCGCGGCGCGCCAGGCCGCGTCCGGGTCGGAGGCGGCGAGCGTCGGCATCTTCGTCTTGTGGCGGGCGACGGCGGCGACCAGTGCGGAGTAGTCGGCGACCGACACGTCCTCGGGCATGGCACGCTCCTGGACGTCGAGAAGCCATGACACGTCGATGTAGAGGGGCATCAGGCGACCGCGGCTCCCCGGCCACCTCGCCGCGAGGGTGGCAGCTCGTCGGGGAACGCCTCGTCGAACTCGGCGCTCAGCTTCTCGCCCCAGGCGAGCGCGCCCGCCACGAACTGCTTCCGCTGGTGCTCGCGCACACCGAGATCGTGCAGATACTGCTTCAGGCTCTTCCCCTCGGCGGCTGCCGCCGCACGGACCCCCTCCAGTTCCTCGTCGGTGAACGACACATTCAGGGATGGCATACCCTCACGGTACCAACCTGGTGCCACCCGGGGAACGACCCTCCCGCCGCACGTGGGAGCGCAGACGGTCGCACACGGAAGCACGGAAACGGGGGAGGCGCCACGGGGCCGGCCGGAGGCACTGCCGTAGCGTGCGGCCATGACCACACACAGCTCGGTATCCGATCTCCCCACCACCACCCGCGCCATCGCCGCGCTCTCCGCGGGACCTGTCGACGCGGACAGTTCGTTCGCCGCCGTCGACATCGCGCTTCCCGCGCCCGGCCCGCACGATCTGCTGGTCGAGGTCAGGGCGGTCTCGGTGAACCCGGTCGACATCAAGGTGCGCACCGCGTTCGGCGCCGCCGAGGCGCCCAAGGTCCTGGGCTTCGACGCGGCCGGCGTCGTGGTGGCGATCGGCTCCGAGGTCAGTGCCTTCTCCGTGGGCGACGAGGTCTACTACGCGGGTTCCATCGCACGCAACGGCGCCAATGCGGACCACCATCTCGTCGACGAGCGCATCACCGGGCACAAGCCTCGGTCGCTGGACTTCGCGGCGGCGGCCGCGGTGCCGCTGACCACCCTCACCGCGTGGGAGTCGCTGTTCGAGCGGATGGCCCTGCGCAAGGACAGCACGGACACCGTACTGGTGATGGCCGGCGCCGGCGGGGTCGGCTCCATGGCGATCCAGCTCGCCCGGCAGCTCACCGGCGCCACCGTCATCGCGACGGCCTCCCGCGAGGAGTCCGCCGCCTGGGCCGAGTCGCTGGGCGCGCACCACGTGGTGAACCACCACGCCCTCCGCGACGACCTGCGCAAGGTGGCGCCGGGCGGTGTGAACCGCATCCTCTCACCGTTCTCCCTGGGCAACGTGCAGACGTACGCGGACGTGATGGCGGTGCACGGCCAGGTGGTCGCGATCGACGAACCGGCCGGCCTGGACACCCTTCCGCTGAAGGCCAAGAGCCAGACGTGGCACTGGGAGCTGATGTTCACCCGTCCGCTGTTCGATCCGGAGAGCACCGCCCAGCGGGAGATCCTCGACGAGGCGGCCCGCCTGTTCGACGCGGGCGTCCTGAAGTCGACGCTCACCAGGAAGCTCACCCCCATCACACCGGAGACGCTGCGCGAGGCGCACCGGGCGGTGGAGGGTTCCACCATGGTCGGCAAGATCGTGGTGGCCAAGGAGTGAGGCCCCCTCGGGGCACCCGGCGGCGGCACACCGCGGGCCCCGGGCCCCGTGACGCCCACGGGGCCCGGTACGGGCTCGACCCCCGGCTCGGGCTCCGGCAGGCGTGACCTGCGCGCGTCCGTAGGTGACCGTTCGGTGGGCGTGCGGCGGGCGTGCGGAACGGCACCGTGCGGCGGGCGCGAGCGGAGCGGTGCCCTGGTCATCGGCAGTGCCCCTCGTGGGCGGGGGCGCCCCTTGTCATCGGCGGCGCGCCGCCCGGTGCCCGGCGCGCCCCCGCCCACCGCCCACCGCCCACTGACGCCCACCACCCGCCCCGCCGTCCCGACCTCCTGACCCGGCTCCCCCGCGGTCCGGCTTCCTCTCCAGGCCGAGGGCGGGCCGGGTGGGGGCCCGCCCAGGCGCGCCGGACCCGCGGGCGACCCGTAGCCAATATCTCTTTGTCAGAGCTAACCTTTTCGTATGGCCCGAGAAGACCTTGCGGACGCACTGGCCGATGCGCTGGCCGGGATCCAGCGGCTGATCCGACGGCGGGTGCGCAGCACCATGGCCGAGCCCCGGCTGCGCGGTGCGCAGGTCGAACTGCTGCGGCTGGTCGTCGCCCGGCCCGGCATCCGCGTGTCGGCGGCGGCCAAGGAGCTGTATCTGGCGGGCAATTCGGTCTCCACGCTGGTCAACCAGCTCGGCAAGGCGGGTTACCTGATCCGCGAGACCGATCCCGAGGACCGCCGTTCCGCACTGCTGCGGCCCACGCCCGCCGCCGAGTCACGGCTGCGGGACTGGCAGGCGCGGCGCAGCGCCCTCGTCCGCGGGCAGGTGGCACGGCTGAGCGAGGCCGACCGCGCGGCCCTCGCCGCCGCCGTCCCCGCACTGCGCAGACTCGCCCAGAACCTGCACGAGGAAGTGGAGGGCCCATGACCGACACACCGGAGACGGACATGCAGAACACGGCCGACACGCCGGGGACGGGCGGCTCCGGTTCACCAGCGGCACCGTCCGGCGCCCCGGACGCTCCGTCAGGCGGGGCGGAGGGCAGCGCACCCCCGGCGTCCCGTGCCGCGCCGCGCACGACCGGCGGCGCCACCCCGGCACGCACCGCCCCCGAGGACCCGGTTCCGCGAGGCACCGCCCACGACGGCGGGACACCGGCGCCCCCCGCCCACGACGAGGCGCCGTCCCGCACCTCCGGGACGCACCCCGCGGCCGACGCGACGACCGACGCCAGGGCCGACCCCACGGCCGAGCAGCCCGCCCGCGGGCGCCGTGCACCCGAAGGCGCCGGGACGGACGCCGTCGCCTGCACGGGGCTCGACTACACCTTCGGGACGACGAAGGCCGTCGACGGCCTGGACCTGGCGGTGGCCGCGGGCGAGGTCTTCGGCCTCCTCGGGCCGAACGGCGCGGGCAAGACCACGGCGATCCGCTGCCTCACCACCCTGCTGCCGGTGTCCGCGGGCACGGTAAGGATCTTCGGGCACGACGCGGCCCGGGAGCGGATGGCGGTGCGCAGGCTGCTGGGTTACGTGCCCCAGCAACTGTCCGCGGACTCCGGCCTCACCGGCCGGGAGAACGTCGCCCTCTTCGCTCGGGTGTTCGACGTCTCCCGGCGGGAGCGCGCGGCCCGGGTCAGCCAGGCGCTGGAAGCCGTCGATCTCTCCGACGCGGCCGACCGAATGGCCAAGACCTACTCGGGCGGTATGATCCGCCGACTCGAACTCGCCCAGGCGCTGGTCAGCGCGCCGCGCCTGCTGATACTCGACGAGCCCACGATCGGACTCGACCCGATCGCCCGCACCAGCGTGTGGGAGCACATCAACGCCGTGCGGAACGCCACCGGCATGACCGTACTGGTGACCACGCACTACATGGACGAGGCCGACCAGTACTGCGACCGGGTCGCCCTGATGCACCGGGGCCGGATCCGCGCGCTGGGCACCCCCGACGAGCTCAGGTCCGATCTGCGTGCCCGCCGGGCGGCGACCGGCGAGACCCCCGCGAACCCGACGCTGGAGGACGTCTTCCGGGACGTCGCCGGCAGCGGCCTCGACGAGTCAGGAGACTTCCGCGATGTCCGAAGCACCCGCCGCACCGCCTCACGCGTCGGCTGACCCGCACTCCACCGCCCGGGCTTCCGGCGCTCCCCGGCCCCTCGACCTGCTGGTGACCCCGCCCGCGGCGCGCGCCGGATGGCGGGTGCTGCCCGCACGGGTCGCCGCGATGTGCGCGGTCGAGCTGCAGAAGCTGCGGCACGACCGCACCGAGCTCTACACTCGCGCCATCCAGCCCGCCCTGTGGCTGCTGATCTTCGGCGAGACCTTCACCCGCATCCGCGCGATACCCACCGGTGACGTCCCCTACCTCGACTACCTCGCGCCCGGCATCATCGCCCAGTCGGCGATGTTCATCGCGATCTTCTACGGCATCATGATCATCTGGGAGCGCGACGCCGGTATCCTCACCAAACTGCTGGTGACGCCCACCCCCCGGTCCGCGCTGATCACCGGCAAGGCGTTCGCGGCCGGTGTGAAGGCGCTCATCCAGGCGGTCGTGGTCGTCGTCATCGCTGCACTCCTGGGCGTGGCGCTGACATGGGACCCGCTGAGGCTGCTGGGCGTGGCGGTCGCCGTGATCCTGGGCTCCGCGTTCTTCTCGTGCCTGTCGATGTCCATCGCCGGGATCGTGCTGACCCGCGACCGGTTGATGGGCATCGGACAGGCCATCACGATGCCGCTGTTCTTCGGCTCCAACGCCCTGTACCCGGTGGGCGTGATGCCCGGCTGGCTACAGGCCATCAGCAAGATCAACCCATTGAGCTACCAGGTCGACGCGCTGCGCGGCCTGCTGCTCGGCACCCCCTCGCACCTTGGCGCGGATTACGCGGTCCTGGTACTCGCGGCGCTGCTCGGCATCACCGCGGCCTCCTCACTACTGCCCCGCCTCGCCCGCTGACGGCCCGGTCGCAGCATGGATCCACAAAAAAGGATCACCCGACCCCCTACACATAAACCGAAAATAAGGGCAGAATGGGATAAACAGCCACTAATCGTGGCAGTGAGTTCGGTCGGACTTCGTACAGTGAGGAGTCGAGTCCTATGGCCGAAGTTCACCACAGGGGTGACATCACAAGTCACCCCGATGTGGACGAAATGAGGGCACGATACGCCCGGGTACTCGGTGGACGTGACGTCGTACTGATGGATGCGCCGGTGTTCCTCATCGGCCTCTACTGCGCCGTCTCGCCCTGGGTGGTGCACTTCACCACGAACCAGTCGTTCCTGGTGGTGCACAACGTGATCATCGGCATCGCCATCGGCCTGCTGGCCCTGGGGTTCACCGTGACCCCGGCCAGGATGTACGGGCTGAGCTGGGCCATGAGCGCCATCGGCGTGTGGCTCATCATCTCGCCGTGGATCGTGGGCACCAATCCCGACGCGGGCGTCATCGCCAACAACGCCGTCCTGGGCGGCCTGACCGTGGCATTGGGGCTCTTGTGTGCGGCTGCAGCGGCGAAAGCCAAAAGCAGCCCACGCGCATCCGCTTAGGCCGGCGGCACGAGGGAAGGGGGCATGACCAGCCCTCGCTGCCGGCGCCGGGCCACACCGGACGCAGCGGCGCAGGGCGCTGCCCAACACACCGGACCGCCGTCCTCACCCGGGGACGGCGGTCGGCATCGGCCGGTTCGCCGCGGTGCGGACCGGCCGACGTGCTGGCGCAGTCGGGCACGGTGCGTCCGGAGTTGATCGAAGTCGCCTCCCCCGGCATCACACACCAACCGATCGTGTCTGGTGTCGACCGCTCCCCGGCAAAGCCCCAAGACCGGGGCGGGTGAGGGCATACCCTCGAAAACCGGGGGACGAGCGCGGTCGGTGGCACGAAGAGAGCGGTGGAGCGTGGTCGTTGGACAGCGGCATACCGGGACCCTTGCGGTGCAGCAGATGCGCCCCGGAGACCACGCGTTCCTCTGCTACGGCCAAGCGCGCGGCACCGACCCCCGGGAGGGCGGCGCATCCCCCGGCGCGGGGACGGACGGCTGGGACGTGCTGTCCGCCTTCATCTGGTCGGGCCTGGCCCGCGGCGAGAAGGTCCTCGTCCTGCCCCCGCCCGGCCTCACCGAGCCGATGGTGTGGGCCCGCCTCCAGCAGGCGCCCGGGCTGCTGCTCGCCACCGGCCGCACCTCCGGCCAGCTCCGTCTGACCAGCATGCGGGAACTGCTCGGCCACGGCGGGCGCTTCACCGCGGAGCGGCAGTGGCAGCGCATCCGGGAGCAGGCCGGGGCGGCCCGCCGCGAGGGGTACGCCGGCCTGCGCGCCTACGTCGACATGGGCTGGGCCGCGGACCTGGACACCGGTGTCGAGGAGCTGAGGGACCGGGAGCGGCGCGCCGACCACCTCTTCACCGACCGCTTCTACAGCGAGATCTGCGCCTACCACCGCCGCGACTTCCCCACCGGCGTCCTCGACACCCTGTGCGAGGCCCATCCCCGCAACCTGCTCTCGGGCCTCGGCCAGTTGCACGCACTGCACGACCCCGGGGCCCTGCGCCTGATCGGAGAGGCGGACATCGCCACCCGCGGGTGCTTTCGCCGAGCCCTGCGAACGGGGCTGTCCGGCGCGGCGCCGGGCACGCGGCTGACCGTCGACCTGACAGGACTGACGTTCCTCGGCGGCGAATGCGCCGCCGACCTCGTGGAGGCGCTGGACCCGGGCGCCGGCCAAGGGGACGTCAGGGTGCGGTGCACGGCCCGCGACGCCGCCCTGCTGTTCCGCCTCGGCGCCGACCGCTCCGCCGTGGACACCCTCCCCGCTGACGCCCGCACCGCCACGGCACCCGCCCGGTGGCCACCCGGCGGCGGCCGTCGCGAAAACGGTTTCCACGCCGGACCGCCGGTCGGATATCGTCCCCGGGACGTGCGGCAGCGGTGAGAGGAAGACACGGATGACCATGGAACGGATCGGCCCTCCCTCCGTCGCGGGAGAGCGCGAGATGCTCCGCGCATTCCTCGACTTCCACCGCGCGACACTCGCCCTGAAGTGCGAGGGCCTCGGCGACGAGGAGCTGGGCCGGCAGTCGATGCCGCCGTCGACGCTCTCCCTGCTCGGCCTGGTGCGGCACATGGCGGAGGTGGAACGCACCTGGTTCCGCCGTGTGGTGAACGGCGAGGACATCCCCCTCGTCTGGTCCGAGGAGGGCGACTTCCAGGCGGCGTACGACGCTCGCGGGGCCACCGGCCCCGAGGCGTTCGACGCCTGGCAGGCGGAGGTCGAGCGGGCCCGAGCCATCGAGGCCGCCGCGGACTCCCTCGACCTGGTGGTGCACTGCGAACGGTGGGGCGAGGACGTCTCCCTGCGCCTGGTGATGCTGCACCTCATCCACGAGTACGCACGCCACAACGGCCACGCCGACTTCCTCCGCGAGGCCATCGACGGCACCGTCGGGGTCTGATTCCGGCCGATTCAAACGGCCGATAATAAGCGATCGACCAACGATGTGAACTTCTGACGCCCCATCAGTCCGTGATGCGCACCCTGTTCCGCACCCCACCCGCTTCTTCCACCGCAGGACCTCCTCCCTGCTCAGCGGATCCGCACCCGGGCGCCCACGGCCCGTCCCCGGGGCCCGCTGCGCCGTTCTCCGCACTCTCTTGACGGGTACGCGTCGAGCTGTATGGTCTAGTCCAAGCAGCAGGACCTGCTCCGCCTCGCGTGTCCCCTGTGCGGTGGCGGTCACGGTTTGTGCCGCCGTCCCTTCGCGCCTCTTGGCCCCACAACTCGAGAGGCCGGCCTGCCGAATGCTCTCCGGTACCCCCATGACGCATTCGGGCGGGAAGACCTGATGTGAAGGAGTACGCATGCACGCAAAGAGAAAGCTGGCCGCGCTCGTCGGCGCGGCACTCGCCCCGGTCATCGCGGTCAGCCTCCCCTCGGGTGCCGCGAGTGCGCACGGCTACATCTCCCAGCCGCCGAGCAGGCAGGCGCAGTGTGCCGCGGGTGTGGTGAACTGCGGTGACATCAAGTACGAGCCCCAGAGCGTCGAGGGTCCCAAGGGCCTGACCAGTTGCAGCGCCGGAATTTCCCGGTTCTCGGACCTGGACGACAACAACAAGGGCTGGATCGTCACCAACGTCGGGAGCACGGCCACCTTCAGTTGGAAGTACACCGCGCGGCACGCCACCAGCAACTGGCAGTACTTCGTGGGCGGCACCAAGATCGCCGAGTTCGGCGGCAACAACCAGCAGCCCGGTGACACCACCACCCACCAGGTGAACTTCGGCGGCCTGCGCGGCCACCAGAAGGTGCTCGCGGTGTGGAACATCGCCGACACCGCCAACGCGTTCTACTCCTGCGTCGATGTGAACATCGGCTGAGGCACCGCGTCATGTCGGCCACCGGGCATCTCGCCCGGTGGCCGAACACCGGGCACCGCGCCCGGTGTGACGATCGCACCACCAACCCCCACACGCATGTGCACCACCAACCCCCCACACGCACCAGTGCCGCCCCCTCAGGGAGCGGCAGGCAGGAGTGACCAACGTGCGAAGGCGCATGATCGGGCTGCTGACCGCGGCCGCTTCCGTGGTGACGCTGTCCGTACTGTCCCTGGCGCCGACGGCCTCGGCCCACAACACCTCGGTGGAGGCCGACTTCGTCGTCAGCGAAGCCCAGTTCAACAGCATGTTCCCGAGCCGGAACTCGTTCTACACCTACAGCGGCCTGACCGACGCGCTCAGCGCCTACCCGGGGTTCTCGCACACCGGCAGCGACACCGTCCAGAAGCAGGAGGCGGCGGCGTTCCTGGCCAACGTCGCCCACGAGACCGGTGGCCTGGTCTACGTGGTCGAGCAGAACACGGCCAACTACCCGCACTACTGCGACACCTCGCAGCCCTACGGCTGCCCGGCGGGCAACGACAAGTACTACGGCCGGGGCCCGATCCAACTGAGCTGGAACTTCAACTACAAGGCCGCGGGTGACGCGCTGGGCATCGACCTGCTCGACAACCCCGACCTGGTGCAGAACGACTCCGCCGTGTCCTGGAAGACCGGCCTGTGGTACTGGAACACCCAGAGCGGCCCGGGCACCATGACCCCCCACGACGCCATGGTCAACGGCGCCGGCTTCGGCGAGACCATCCGCAGCATCAACGGCAGCCTGGAGTGCGACGGCAAGAACCCCGGCCAGGTCCAGTCCAGGATCGACAACTACACCAGGTTCACCCAGATCCTGGGCGTCGACCCCGGCGGCAACCTGAGCTGCTGACCCGGGGCGCGGCCCGGGCGCGCACCCGGGCCCGCCACGGGCCACCTCGACGCGGGGCCCTGCGCACGCAGGTGCGCAGGGCCCCGCGTGCCGTCCGGCCGCGGCCGCAGGTTCGGTGCCCGCCCCGGCCGTCAGCTCAGGCGCACCGCCGAGGCGAGCGCGCGAGCCGCCTGCGCGGACACCTCGGCGACGATGTCGGCGGCCGAGTCGACCCCGTTGATCAGGTCCACCGCCTCGCCCGCCCACACCGGGACGGCCGCCGTGTCACCGCGCGCCACGGCCGCCCGGTACTGCTCCAGCGCGGCCGCGTCCGCGCCGAGTTCGGCCTCCCTGCCGTGCCAGCGCACCAGGAAGTCGTTGCGCAGCGTCCGCGCCGTGTAGCGCGCCGGCCACGGGGCGCCGCGGGCGATGTCCAGCACCCGGCTGCGGTGGGTGTCCTCACCGCGGCCCTCGACCAGCGCCTTGAGCACCCGCGCGGGCACCAGCGCCTCCCGGCTGGCCTGGAAGCGGGTGCCCATCAGAGCACCGGCCGCCCCGAGGGCCAGCGCGGCGGCCACCCCGCGCCCGTCCGCGATACCTCCGGCCGCCAGGACGGGCGTCGGTGCGGCCGCGTCGACCACCGCGGGCACGAACGGCAGGGTCGCCCGGCCGCCCCCGTGCCCACCGGCCTCCGTGCCCTGCGCGACCAGTACGTCGGCACCCGCGTCGAGGGCCTGGACCGCTTCCGCCAGACTGGTGACCTGCACCAGCAGCGGAACCCCGGCTTCACGGACGCGCCCGGCGAACGGCCGGGGGTCTCCGAAGGAGAGCATCACCGCGGCGGGCCTGTACTCCAGTGCCCGTGCCACGGTGTCCCCGTCCACCGCCCAGCTCAAGAAGCCCACTCCCCAGGGCCGGGTGGTCTCCTGGGTGACCAGCGACAGCTCACGTTCCAGCCAGGCGCGCTCGCCCCGCCCGCCGCCGACCATGCCGAGACCACCGCCCCGCGACACCGCGGCGGCGAGCGCCCCGCCCGCGCTGCCGCCCATCGGTGCGCACACCACCGGACAGTCGATCCCCAGCAGTTCCGTCAACGCCGTCGTCCATGCCATGCGCCCATCATCACCCTGGCCTGCGGCGTCCGGGGTGCCGGGGCGCTGCGGGGCACAGGGCACCCGAGGCGTTCTTGCGGTGCGACACTAGTTGCGACCACCTTGCAACAAAGCCGGAGCCGCTGCTACGTTCTGGATGTTTCGGCTGGTCGTCGAGTGTTGGGGAGGCGCCTTGAGCGGCGACATAGGGATCGAGCCGACGCTGGGTGAGCGTCTCGGGCTGTTTCGCCGTTCGCTGACACGCCAGGACAGGCGGTCGCTGGGCGGGATGGCGGGCTTCATCGTGCTGCTGCACGTGGTGGGCTTCGGCGTCCTGTTCGGGCTCGTCGCGCCGCACCACTACCACCTCGGCGGCGACCACCCCGTCTTCAACGTCGGTGTGGGCGTACTGGCCTACACCTTCGGACTGCGGCACGCCTTCGACGCCGACCACATCGCCGCCGTCGACAACACCACCCGCAAGCTCCTCGCCGACAACACCGCGCGCGAGACGGCCGGGCGACCGGTGGAACGCAGGCCGCTGTCGGTGGGCTTCTGGTTCTCACTGGGGCACTCGACGATCGTCTTCACGCTCTCCCTGCTGCTCTCGTTCGGGGTGAAGGCACTCGTCGGCCAGGTGGAGCACGACGACTCCAGCCTGCACTCGGTGACCGGCATCATCGGCGCGTCGGTCTCCGGCGTCTTCCTGTGGATCCTCGGCATCCTCAACCTCGCGGTGCTGGTCGGCATCCTCAAGATCTTCCGGCAGATGCGCAGCGGCCACTACGACGAGCAGGAGCTGGAGGACCAGCTCAACAAGCGGGGCCTGATGAACCGATTCCTCAACGGCCTCACCAGGTCCGTGCGCAAGGCGTGGCACATCTACCCGATCGGCGTGCTCTTCGGCCTCGGGTTCGACACCGCCACCGAGGTGGGGCTGCTGGTGCTCGCGGGCGGGGCGGCGGCGTTCAGCCTGCCGTTCTACTCGATCCTGGTGCTGCCGATCCTGTTCGCGGCCGGGATGTGCCTGATGGACACCATCGACGGGGTGTTCATGAACGCCGCGTACGGATGGGCCTTCGCCAAACCGGTGCGCAAGGTCTTCTACAACATCACCATCACCTCCATCTCGGTCGCGGTCGCGCTGATCATCGGCACCATCGAACTCGTCGGCGTGCTCACCGACCAGGCGAACATCACCTCAGGACCGCTGGCCGCGATCGCCGCAGTCAACCTGGACTACGCCGGATACGGCATAGTCGCCCTGTTCTTCCTCTCCTGGCTGGTCGCGCTCCTCGTGTGGCGCTACGGCCGCATCGAGGAGAAGTGGTCGGCGAACCTCGCCCCGCACGGCGACTGAGGGCCCGCCGACCGCCAACCGGCCTCCCGGAACACTCGGTCCCGCCCACCGGCCGCACGGTGCCCGGACAGCCCCGGGGAGGGGGCACCGCGCCCGCCCCCGCCCACACCGGCCTCCCCCGCCCCGCAGCGCACTGGACGAGCAACGCCGCCGACAACGCCTGGATCTCCGTCGACCTCGGCGGCACGCTGCGGATCACCTGCGCACCCTGAAACTGGGACGCCTCCTACGGCACGCGGTACGTCCTGGGCAGGTCTCGGCGGCCGACGTCCGGCGGCGCCGCGCCGACGTGCAGTCCCCCGCGGACGCGTCCGGCCTCCACGACCGCATCGACCTGCCGGCCCCGGCGCGGGGCCGCTACGTGCGGACGCTGGGCCTGGAGCGGCGGTCCTTCTACGACCCCGCGCCCGCCACCGCCCAGTTCGGCTACTCGCTCTACGAGATGCAGGTGTGGGGCACGGGCGGCGGCGCCCGCGCGGCCTGCCCGGCCCTGCCCGCGGAGTCCGGCGGCGACCACCGCACCGTCTTCCAGGACGGCTTCGACGGCACCGCGCTGGATCGCGGCAAGTGGCGGGTGGCCACCACCGGCAGCACCATGGGCTCGGTCAACGGCGAGGCGCAGGTATACACGGACTCCGGCTCGTCCATCTCCGTGCCGAACGGCGCCCTGGCGCTGAAGGCCCGCCACTGCAAGGGCTGCACCACCGCGCCGGGCGGTGGGGTCTACGACTCCTCGTCGGGCCGCATCGACACCAACACCAAGCCGGACTTCACCTACGGCAGGGTCAGCGCGCGGATCCGGATGCCGGTGGGCGACGGGTTCTGGCCGGCGTTCTGGCTGCTCGGCAGCGACGTCGACGACCCCGCGGTGTCCTGGCCTGCGAGCGGCGAGACGGATGTCATGGAGAACACCGGCTACACCGACTGGACCAGTTCGTCCCTGCACGGCCCGGGCTACTCGGCGGACGGGAACATCGGCGTCACCCAGCACTACCCGTCAGGGCAGGACATCTCCGGCCGGCACACCTACACCGCCGAGTGGACGCCCACCGCCATCCGCTTCCACGTCGACGACCGTCTGACCACCGAACCGGCGCGGCAGAAGGTGGAATCCACACGCGGCTCATGGGTGTTCGACCGCAACCAGTACCTCATCCTCGACCTGGCCCCGGGCGGCGCCTGTCCGGCCGGCTGCAACAAGGTGACCGCACCGTACTGGGGCCTGCCGCAGTCCAGCGTGGACAAGGTCGCCGCCGGCGGCGTCCGACTCGACGTCGACTGGGTGAAGGTGGAGCAGAAGGGCTGAGGACCCCGTACCGGGCGGTGGGGGCGGTCGCGGGCCCGCCCCCACCGTATTCAGGCCAAAGGCTCGCAGGCGCGGTGTGCGGTGCGCGGGCTGCCCCGGCTCCGGTGCGACCGGTGGCTGACCACCGGTAGCCGGGGTGTCCGCGGGACGGCGCGGATGCGCGCACGCGCGCGTCTGCGCCCTCACGGACAGTGACGCTTCCCAGGTCCGGGGCAGGGGGGCAGTCTCGGCCACCGGTGTGATCACACCGCTGCCCGAGGGATCTTCATTGTCTAGAGTCCTCTGTGTCGGTGCCCGATCCCAAGGCCGGGCACCGACCGGACTGCCGCGCCGCAGGAGCTATATCGGCTGGGCTCCCCCGCCCCGACGTCTCCACGGCGCGGCAGTCGGTCTCCGCCCCGCTCCGGTCCCCGACCCACTCCGGTCTCCGACCCACTCCGGTCTCCGGGCGACACTGCCACTCAGGCGTTCTCCCCCGCCGACGGCAGTACAGCCCGGCCCTGGTGTCTCATCCTCAAGTCAAGGGTGAGACACCACTCTTTAGGTGCAACAGAGTCCACTCGTTGGTGGTGTCTTCTCCGGCAGAACGGCCGCACACACATGTCCGGCGCAGTACGAGAGACTTGACGACGCGGTGCCGCATGCTCCGATGTGGGTAGCATCCGGCACCAACACCGCACACACCACACACACAGAGAGCGGGGAGAGATGCCGGACAAGGCTTCGGACAACACCAACCTCAAGACCCAGTACGCCGAGCAGGTGGCCACCGACCTGGAGAACAACACCAAGGAGCAGGAACGTATCGGCGCGGAGATCAGCGCCCTGCAGAGCCATCTGGGTGAGTTGGAGCGCGATCACACCCTCCTGGTCAGCATGCAGCAGACGCTCGCCTCGGGTCCCACCGACACGCCTGCGGACACCCCCACGGGTGACACCGCGTCCTCCGACGCGCCTTCCAAGGCCCGGCTGCCGCACGCCCGCAGGTCCAAGGACGGCGCAGAGGAGAAGGGTGCGAAGGGCGCGGGGGCGGGTGCGGGCCGGCAGAGCACGAACGCCAAGGCGGGCGGCCAGGCGAAGCCCGCTGCCAAGGAGGCGGAGAAGGAGCCCGCGGACCGCAAGGGCACGCCCACCCTGCGCGAGGTCGTCAGCGCCCTGCTCGCCGCCCACGACGAGCCGCGCTCCGCCGCCGAGGTCACCAGCGCGCTCGAGGCGGCCCACCCCGAGCGCAAGGTCAGTCCCACCGTGGTGCGCAACACCCTGGAGGCCCTGGTGGCCAAGGGCCAGGCACACCGCTCGAAGCAGCAGAAGTCCGTCTTCTACTCGGCCGTGCGCACCGCGTCCGGCACCTCGTCGAGGGCCGGTAGCGGTACGGCGTCCAAGCGGTCCGGCGAGGGCGCCGGCGCCTGAAGCCGTCCGGACGTGTGCGTGGGGCGCACACGGCGGGCCCGGCGGCGGGGCCGGCGGCTCTCACCCCGTGGTGAGCGGGCAGTCGGTCACCAGGGCGGCCGGGTCCGCGTGCCGGGGCAGGGGCACGGTGTGGCTGGACGGTGGCCGCCGACCACCGTCGAGCCAGCCCTCCAGCGCGCGGAACGCCGAGTGGTGGCAGGGCGTCAGCGGGCGCAGCCGGTCGGGGAACGCGTCGAAGAGGCCGTCGACATGGGAGCCGCCCGCCACGCGGTAGTAGCGGAACAGCGCCCCGCGCCCCGCCTCGCGCACCATCCGGGCGTAGGTGTCGCCGGTACGGCTGATCGGCAGCAGGACGTCGTAGGTGCCCTGCAGGCTGATCAGCGGCTTGCCGATCCGTCCGGTCAGGGCGATCTTCGCGACCGCCCGCCGGACGTCCGCCGGGCGTGCGGCGTAGTCGTAGTCGGCGTCGCAGGCCGGGCTGCCCGGTGCGCAGAAGGGCGTGCCCGCCTGCTGCGCACCGTCGTAGCCGGGGTCGAGCTCCTCGCGGTAGGTGCGCTGGGTCAGGTCCCAGTAGGTCTGGTAGTAGTACGGCCACAGGAACTCGGAGCCCGCCGGGTAGCCGGCGTCGAGCAGAGCGCGGTGCGCACTGCGTGCGGCGGGCCCGCCGGCCGCGTAGCCGGGGTAGGCGCGCAGGGCCGGCGGCAGGAAGGTGAGCAGGTTCGGGCCGTCGGTGCGCCACAGGGCGCCCTCCCAGTCGACGCCCCCGTCGTAGAGGTCAGGGTGGTTCTCCAGTTGCCAGCGGACCAGGTAGCCGCCGTTCGACAGGCCCGTGACCAGGGTGCGGCGCACCGGCTGGCGGTATCTGTGGGCGGCCACCGCCCGGGCGGCGCGGGTGAGCTGGGTGACCCGCGTGTTCCACTCGGCGATCGCGTCACCCGGGGCGTGTCCGTCGCGGTGGAAGTCGGCTCCGGTGTTCCCCTTGTCGGTGGCGGCGAAGGCGTACCCGCGCGCCAGCACCCAGTCGCCGATGGCACGGTCGTTGGCGTACTGGGCCCGGGTGCCCGGCGCGCCGGCGATGACGAGCCCGCCGTTCCAGCGGTCCGGCAGCCGGATGACGAACTGCGCGTCGTGGTTCCAGCCGTGGTGGGTGTTGGTGGTGGAGGCGTCCGGGAAGTAGCCGTCGATCTGGACGCCGGGCACCGCGGCGCCGGGGGCCGGCAGGCCCGCCGGTGTGAGCCCCGTCCAGTCGGCCTGGACGGTGTGGCCCGAGGCGAGGGTGCCCCGGGTGGTGAGGTCGTCCAGGCAGGCCTCGACCTGGTGTTCGGCGGCCGGGACGGAGAGCCTTGTGCCTGCTGCGCAGTGCGCGGCCGGGCCGGCCTCCCGCGCTCCCGGGGGTACCGGCGCCGCCGCCGTGAGGGCCAGCACCGCGACCGCGCCGAGCGTCGCGGTGGCGCAGGGGCGCAGGGGGCGCGGACGGCGCGCGCGACGGGCGGGGCGGCGGGCCGGTCCTCTCTTCCAGACGGCGTTCATGGGCAACCTCCGAAAGCCGGTGGGCGCGGTGGGGGGCGCGCAGGAAGCGGGCGTGGGGAGGCTACGGTCACCCGGCCGCCCTCGGCATGGGTTCTCCGTACACAGTGCATCAGGGGGAAGTGGTGCCCGGCACCGTAGGGCCAGGGGCGCACGGCGGTACGGGCCGGCGGGCTGAACAGCGGAACCACGGAAAGGCGTGACAGCGCGGCCGGCCGCTATGTCCGGGTGAGGAAGCCGGCCCAGCCGTCCGGCGGCGCCTCGCCCACGTCGAGTGAGCGCAGCCTCTCGACGACCGCGGGCTCCTGGGCGTCGAGCCAGTCGACGAGTTGCCGGAACGACACCAGCCGTACGTCCGGGCAGTCGGACATCCGCTTCAGTGCCTCCTCCACCGCGTCCATGTAGATGCCGCCGTTCCACTCCTCGAAGTGGTTTCCGATGAACAGCGGTGCGCGGTTGGTCCGGTAGGCGCGCTCGAAGCCGGCGAGGTAGGACGCGACGGCCTGGAGGCGCCAGGCGTCGTGGTGCTCGGACGGGGCGTTCATGGAGTCGACCGACTGGTTGGCGAGGATGTTGTAGTCCATGGACAGCACCTCGAAGGTGCGGCCGGGGAAGGGGATCGACTGCAGGGGCAGGTCCCAGATGCCGTTGCGCCGCCGGGGCCAGCGCTGTGTGCCGCCGGACGAAGAGGCGTCGTAGCGCCAGCCGAGGTCGCGTGCGGTGGGCAGCAGGTTGGCCTGGCCGAGCAGGCAGGGGGTGCGGCCGCCGATGAGTTCGAGGTCGTAGTCGAAGGGCAGGGGCTCCTCGGTGAGCCAGCCGGTGTTGGTCCGCCAGGTCTTGACGAAGGTCCGGGCCTGCTCGATCTCGCTGCGCCACTGCCCGGGCGTCCAGTACTCCACCGATCCGGCGCCGTCGCAGAAGTGCCCGTTGAAGTGGGTGCCGATCTCGTGGCCGTCGAGCCATGCCTGCCGCACGCACCGCAGGGTCTGTGCCAGGTGGGTGTCGGTGAGGTAGTCGATGTCGGAGGCGCCGACCGGGTTGTTCGGGGGCCGGTAGAGGTGTCTCCTCGCCTCCGGAAGGAGGTAGATGCCGGACAGGAAGAACGTCATCCGGGCGTCGTGGTCCCGCGCGAGCCCGAGGAAGCGCGGGAAGAGTCCGGTGCCCACCTCGCCCGCGCCGTCCCAGGAGAAGACCACGAACTGGGGCGGCACCTGCCCGGGCGCCAGGGCGACGGGCGCGGCCGGCTGGCGGGGCTGGTCGCCGGTGTAGGCGGTGGAGCCGTCACCGATCCGCCGTACGACGTCCTTCGTCTCCGGCGGGGCGCCCATCCGGGCGTTCAGGCGCCGAGGCCGGGCCATGGCCCGCTCCTCCCCCGGCCCTGCGCATCCCGCGAGACCCGTCGCCGCGCCCAGTCCAAGCCCCAGCCTCACCGCGTCTCTCCGGCTGATCCCGCTCACTGGTATCCCAACCCGTGGCCTGACGGACACGTCGTGCGTCGCCTCCACCGATGGACGCACCATATATCCGATAAGCATATAAATAGGCGGTTCAACACGGGGTGCCGGACGAGGCGACCGGAACAGACCCGGCAAGGGGGCATCCGACCGGGCCGGGGGCGGGACACCATGGACACCGGAGGGGGACACGCCGGGGCGCCGGAGCGGAGTACACGCACAGGCGCCGCGGCTCGGGGCCGCGGCGCCTGCGGGCTCACGGGGTGTCAGGACACGGGGTCCGACGGGGTGGCCGCGGGTCTACGGGTACGACGTCACCGTGGAGGGCACGGTGCTCGTTCCCGAGGTCGCCGGGCCGGTGTTGTTGATGACGTGGGCGTACTGGCCCTGGCCGCCGAGCGACACCACCAGCAGGTCGTGGAACTTCACACCCGACTTGTCGGGTGCCTCGAACCCGTGGTCCTGCACGATGGACGGGGCGACGTTGTAGTAGCAGTAGCTGCCCAGGCCCCAGCCCTCGTGGGTGTTGACGGAGTCGGCCACCTTGTAGGCGGCGAACCCCCTGGTGCTGCCGTTCTGGATGGCCGCCTGGTTGGGGGCGTCGTACGACTTCTCGTTCTGGAAGAAGATCGTCTTGCCCCTCTCGCCGTTCCACTGCACGTCGTACTTGTTGAAGTGCTCGACGAACAGGCCGGTGGCGAGCACGTCGTCGCCGTTGACCACCAGACCGTAGTCGGCCCTGTTGGTGTCCCAGCCGACGCCGCTGCCGTGGTCGGCGCGCCACAGCCAGGTGTGGTCGATGATGGTGTCATCGCTGTTGACGGTGATGGCGGTGGTGACGAGGCCGGCCCCCGCGCCGCCGACCCGGGCGAACACATCCTGCAGCGATGTCGGGTTGCCCGAGTGGTCGGCGGAGGCACCGGGCGGGCCGACCTGGAGGAGCTCCGCGGAGTTCCTGCTGCCCGCGTCGAGCAGGAAGCCGGCCAGCTTGACGCCGTCCACGTCCGCGACCTTCATGGCCGTCACACCGTTGTCGGGCTCGATCGTGGCGTATCCGAGGCCGAGCACCACGGTGTTGGCCCGGTTGACGTTGATCGACTGGTCGACGTGGTAGACCCCGGGCGTGAACAGCAGGTTCAGGCCCTGGGCCAGCGCCGTGTTGATGGTCGCGGCGGAGTCCCCGGGGTGGGCGACGTAGAACTTGTCCAGCCCGATGGAGTCACCCGCCGGTGTGCCGTTCGCCCACGACACACCCTGCGCGTTGGTGCGCTTCGCGGGGACGAACACCTTGTAGGTGCTGCCGTCCAGGTAGAGGAACGGCTTCTCGCGGGAGACCGGTGTGGTGCTGAGCGTGGTGTACGGCGGGTTCGGGAAGGTCTGCGCCGGTGCGCCCTGCACACCGGAGAAGACCATGTTCCACACGCCGTTGCCCCAGCCCCCGATGGAGCTGTCGCGGGTGTACCACTGCTGCTGCGAGTAGGGGCCCACGGAACCGTCGATCTTGCTGTCCGCGATGTAGCCGCCGCTCGCCCAGCCGTAGCCGTTGGGGGCCAGGTTCAGCCCGCCCTTCACGTGCATCCGGCGGAACGGCGCGGCCTGCGCCACCGCCCAGCGGTCGTCGCCGCTCACCGGCTTGAGGGCCAGGTTCTCGGCGCTGCGCCAGAAGTTCTGGGTGGCGTTGCCGTTGAACCAGCCGGCGTCCACCGTCACGTCGCCGTTGATCGTGGTGCTGTCGGGCGTCAGGCCGAGGCCGGAGATGGAGGTGTAGAAGCCGAGCTGGGCGTTGAGGCCGTTGTAGGTGCCCGGCTTGAAGAGGAGCTGGTAGCGCGCCTCGCCGAACTGGTTGCTCTCCTGCTTCCTGAAGACGTCGTCGAGGGTGGCCTGGATGTTCGGCGTCGACGGGTCGAAGACGATGACGTTGGGACCCAGGTCGCCACCGCCGGCCAGCGGAGCCGCCTGCGCGGTGCCCGGCGTGAGTGCGGGCACCAGGGCGACGGCCAGCGCGGTCAGGGCCGCGCCGAGCACGGCCCTGACCGAGGCGCGGCGACGGCGGTGCGTCGGGTGCACTCTGCCCGGCTCCGCCGGGCTGCGTGGGGGAGAATGCATGTCGGAGTACTCCTGGAGTAGATGAGGTGCGGACTGCCGCCTCGACCCGAGAGAGCGCTCTCAGTCGGCAGGGGGATCCTTCTCCCGGCCGTGGCACCACGTCAAGACTTGTGCAGGGACTGGCAGTTGCCGCCGCCTCGCCGCACGTTCGGGCGCAGACACGGCAGCGACACCGGAGCAACATGGGCCGCTTGCCACTTACAGGCCGCATGCCCGAATTCAAGATCTCACGGAACAGGCGGCCGGGGACGCATGGTGCGATCAGAAGGTGAAGCACAGGCACGAACAGCCTGGTGGCACGGCCGCCGCGCAACGCGCCAGCCGTGCGGCGCGCCCGACTCCCGGTTCGGAAAGGTGTGTACCAGACCTTGACACTCTCTTGCTTCATTCCTTAAATCAAGGTCGAACCACGTACGTACCGAACCCCACCTCGGTCGGCGTCTCCCCCGGGGGGCACGCCTGCTGGTTTCTGTCAGATTCATGACAGGCTCACACACTCCGGAAGTACCCCCCCCCCCCCCACACACACCGGAAGGCAGAGTCATGGACTCTCCGCACGTTGGCCGGCGCCTGCTCATCGCCGGCATCTCCACCCTGGTCGCCGCCTCCGCCCTGGCCGTCCCGGCGGCGGCGGGCGCGAGCACCCCGGCCGACACCGCGGCCAAGCCGGCCGCGCAGTTGTCGGCGGACTTCTCCGACACCTTCGACGGCCCGGCCGGCTCCGCCGTCGACTCCTCGAAGTGGGTGCAGGAGACCGGCGACAACAACGGCAACAACCATGAGCGCCAGTACTACACGGCGGGCAACGCCAACGCCGCGCTCGACGGCGACGGCCACCTGGTCATCACCGCCCGCAAGGAGAACCCGAGCAACTACCAGTGCTGGTACGGCACCTGCGAGTACACCTCCGCGCGGCTGAACACCGCCGGCACGTACAGCGCCCAGTACGGGCACGTCGAGGCACGGATGAAGATCCCGCGCGGCCAGGGCATGTGGCCCGCGTTCTGGATGCTCGGCACCGACATCAACTCGGGCAACAACTGGCCGAACTGCGGCGAGGTCGACATCATGGAGAACATCGGCAAGGAGCCGGGCACCGTGCACGGCACCATCCACGGCCCGGGTTACTCCGGGGCGAGCGGTATCGGTGCCGGCTACGACCTGCCGGGCGGCGCCGCCTTCGCCGACGACTTCCACACCTTCGCCGTCGACTGGGCGCCCGACTCCATCAAGTGGTCCGTGGACGGCAACGTCTACGAGACCCGCACCCCCGCCGACGTCGGCGGCAACGAGTGGGTGTTCAACAAGCCGTTCTTCCTGATCCTCAACCTCGCGGTGGGCGGTGACTGGCCGGGCGACCCGGACGGCAACACCAGCTTCCCGCAGGAACTCGTCGTCGACGAGATCTCGGTCAGCACCAGCGGCTGATCCCCGCGGCACCACGCGGCACTCCTGCCGTCCGCCGCCGGACCGGCGCCTGAGACGTCGGTCCGGCGGCTCCCGACGGGCGCGCGGCACGGGACTCCCCCGCGCCGCGCGCCCGTCCGCGCGTGTGCTCGTCCACCCGTTCGCGCGCCCGCTCGCGCGTGTACGCGCGTCCGTCCGTTCGCCCACCCCTCCACCGGCCCGTGCGCCCGCCTCGGGGCGCTCCCCCGTTCGGACGGGTCGGCGCGGGCGGAGGGCCCCCGCCGCCCCGGTGCCGGCTGCTCCGCCGTGGCGCGCGCCGTGCCGCGGTGCGCGGGGTGCGGCCCTGGCGGCGGGAGGGCGCGGTGCGTCAGCCGTGGCGGGGCGGATTCGCAGGAGGAACCGGCGGGTGGGGCGGGGCCGGATGGCCTGGCGGGTGGGGAGGCAGGGTGGCCAGTGCGGGCGCGGCCGCGGGCCAGACCAGCAGGACGGGACACGGGGCGTGGTCGACGACGAAACGGCCTGCCGGTGCGAGGCTGTGCGGCCCGAGCCGGTCCGGGTCGCCGTCGCGTGCCACCACCAGCAGCTCGGCGCCCTCCGCCGCGGCCACCACCTCGCGCTCCACGTGCCCGTGGCGCTCCAGGCGCACGCAGGGGCGCCGCAGCCGCCGGGCCGCGGCGCGAAGGAGTTCCTCCGCGGCGTCGGCGCCCAGGTCCGTCAGCCGCTCGCCCGGGTCGTCCTCGGGTTGGCCGCGGCCCAGCAGACCCGCGAAGGCGCCGTGCGCGACCGCGGGCACGTCGTCCCCGCGGACGTGCAGCAGCGCGATCTCGGCGCCCTCGCGCGCATGGGCGCGGGCCGCGTCCACGCAGGCCGGCCAGGTGCCTTCGGCGATCCAGACGAGCACGGTCACGTATCAGCCTCCGATGACGAGCAGGGACAGCCACAGCGCCGGCACGGCGACGGCGAGCGCGGCGGGCACGGTCAGCGCCCCCAGCCGGGTGAACTCCGCCAGGCCGACGTCATGCGCGTGCCGGTGCGCGATCCGCCGCCACAGCAGGGTGGCGAGCGAGCCGGCGTAGGTGAGGTTCGGGCCGATGTTCACACCGAGCAGCATCGCCAGCACCGCACCTGGGCCGGCGTCGGCGGTCAGCGGCAGCAGGACGAGCACCGCGGGCAGGTTGTTGATCACATTGGCGAGTACGGCGGCGAGTGCGGCCACCGCGAACAGTTCGCCCGGCCCGGTGCCGTCCGGGACCAGCCGTCCCAGCAGCTCGCCGAGACCGCCGTCCACCACCGCGCGCACCACCACGCCGAGGGCCAGGACGAAGGCGAGGAACGGCAGGGCCGCCGCCCCCAGCAGTCCCGCAGGGCTGATGCGTCGGCGGGCCAGGGCGCGTACGGCGAGCACCGCGGCTCCGGCAGCCGCCGCCCAGGCCGGTGCCGCGCCCAGCGCGGACGCCAGGACGAACCCGGCCAGTGTGCACCCGACGGTGGCCAGCGCGAACAGCGGCGGTTCAGGCGTCTCGCCGGTGCTCGCGGGCGCGACGGGCGCGACCAGCTCCGCTGCGAAGAAGCGGCGCAGGACGACGTACTCGGCCCCGACCGCAAGCAGCCAGGGCAGGGCCATCAGCGCGGCGAACCGGGTGAAGCCGAGGCCGCTGGCCGAGAACGCCAGCAGGTTCGTCAGATTGGAGACCGGCAGCAGCAGCGACGCGGTGTTGGCCAGGTGGGTGCAGGCGTAGACGTGCGGCTTGGGCCGGACGCCGAGCCTGGCCGCGGTCGCGAACACCACCGGGGTGAGCAGCACGACCGTGGCGTCCAGGCTGAGCACGGCCGTGATCAGGGACGCCAGCACGAAGACGGCGCCCAGCAGCCGCCGTGCGCCGCCGTGTCCGCCGGCCGGCGCGCCGCGCGCCATCAGGGCGCCGCACCAGCGGAACAGCCCCTCGTCGTCGCAGAGCCGGGCGAGCACCAGCACCGCGGCCAGGAAGCCGACCACCGGCCCCAGACGGGCGGCCTCGGCGCGGGCCTGGTCGAGCGGCAGCGCCCCGGTGGCCAGCACCACCAGGGCGGCGGGCACCGCGACGGCCGCCTCCGGGAGGCCGAAGGGCCGCAGCACCGCGCCCGCCAGTACGGCGACGAGCAGGACGGCGGACAGGGCCTCCAGCAAGGGTGTGTTCAACCAGGGCGGCCTTTCCGTGGCGTGATGATCGACGGTGTCTCCATCATCGCGCCCGGTGCGGCCCCGGCCGGCGGCGGGTGGTGCCGGCCGGGGCCGCCCGTCACCCGTTCACCGGCCGGGGGCCGGTCACCCGCTCACCGGACGGAGTGCGCCGCGCTGCCCGCCGGGAGGGCGCCGGTGCGGGCGACCTGCCCGTACCAGCGTGCGCTGGACTTCGGGGTGCGCGTGCCGGTCGGGTAGTCCACGTACACGGCGCCGAACCGCTTGCTGTAGCCGTGCCCCCACTCGAAGTTGTCCAGCAGCGACCACAGGAAGTAGCCCCGCACGTCCACGCCCGCCTCGATGGCCCGGTGCACCGCCGCCAGGTGGCCCTGGAGGTAGGCGATGCGGTCCGGGTCGTGCACCTCGCCGTTGGGGTCGACGTAGTCGTCGAAGGCGGCGCCGTTCTCGGTGATCACCAGGGGCAGGCCCGGGAAGTCGGCGCCGAGCCTGCGCAGCAGGTCGTACAGGCCGCTCGGGTCCACCGTCCAGCCCATGGCGGTCCTGGTGTCGCCCGGCGGCTGGTGGAAGGCGACCCGCTCCGCGCCCGGCCAGGGGCTGTGTGCGCTCCTGCCGTGCCCGTCGAAGGTGTGGGTGCCCTCGCCCCGGGCGGCCGAGACCAGGGTCGGCGAGTAGTAGTTGACCCCGAGGAAGTCCAGCGGCTGGCGGGCCAGTGCGGTGTCGCCGTCGTGCACGAAGGACCAGTCGGTCAGCCGGGCGGTGTCCTCGAACAGGTCGGCCGGGTACGCACCGTTCAGCATCGGTCCGGTGAAGACGCGGTTGGCCACCGCGTCGATGCGGCGTGCCGCGTCCAGGTCGGCGGCGTCCTCGCTGCGGGCGCGGACCTGGTGGATGTTGAGGGTGACGGACAGCCGTGCGGCCGGCGACAGGACGGACCGCAGTGCCTGGACGGCCTTGCCGTGCGCCAGGTTGAGGTGGTGTGCGGCGCGCAGGGCGGCCACCTGGTCGGTGCGGCCGGGCGCGTGCACCCCCGAGCCGTAGCCGAGGAAGGCGCTGCACCAGGGTTCGTTGAGGGTGGTCCAGGTCCGCACCCGGTCGCCCAGCGCCTCGGCGGCCAGGCCCGCGTACTCGGCGAACCGGTCGGCGGTGGCGCGCTCGGGCCAGCCGCCCGCGTCCTCCAGTTCCTGCGGGAGGTCCCAGTGGTACAGGGTGACGACCGGTTCGATGCCCTTCTCCAGGAGCGCGTCGGCCAGCCGCCGGTAGAAGTCGAGCCCCTTCGGGACGGCGGGCCCGCGGCCGGTCGGCTGGATGCGGGGCCAGGACAGCGAGAAGCGGTAGGCGCCTACGCCCAGTCCCGCCAGCAGGTCGACGTCCTCGCGCCAGCGGTGGTAGTGGTCCGTGGCGATGTCGCCGGTGTCGCCGTTGCGCACCTTGCCGGGTGTGCGGCAGTAGGTGTCCCAGATGGAGGGGGTGCGCCCGTCCACGGCCGCGGCCCCCTCGATCTGGTAGGCGGCGGTCGCCGTGCCCCAGGTGAATCCCTCCGGGAAGGTGCGAACGGCGGTGGTGTCCGGGTCGGCTGCGGGGCGGTGGGTTGCTGTGGCCACGAGGGTCCTTCCGGGAGCGTGGGTCCGTCGGGTGGACGGAGGGTGGATCGGTGGTTCGGGGGCGGCCCGCTCGGGGGCGGCCCGTGGCGGCGCGGGGGCGGGAGCCGGGGGAGGTGGCTCGGTCCTGCGCGCCCGCGCGGGGCGGCGGCCGGGGCCCACCGTGCGCCCTCACCCCTTGACGGCGCCCTGCATGATGCCGCCGACGATCTGCCGCCCGAAGACGAGGAACATCGCGAGCAGCGGCAGCGTGCCGAGCAGGGCCCCCGCCATGATCAGCGAGTCGTCGCGGATGTAGCCCTCGCTGAGCTTGGTGAGCGCCACCGGCACGGTCGGGTTCTCCATGTCGAGCGCGATGTAGGGCCAGAAGAAGTCGTTCCAGGCGTGCACGAAAGTGATCATGAACAGTACGGCCATCGCGGGCCGCGCCACGGGCAGCACGATGCTCCAGAAGATCCGCAGCGAGTGGGCGCCGTCCACCCGGCCGGCCTCCACCAGCTCGTCCGGCAGCGCCTCGGCCAGGTACTGGCGCATGAAGAACACGCCGACCGCGCTGACCAGCGTGGGGAAGATGACGGAGGGCAACTGCTGGCTCCAGCCGAGCTGGGTCATCATCATGAACAGCGGGACGACACCGAGCTGCGGCGGCACCAGCATCGTGCCGATCACCAGCATCAGCAGGATGTTGCGGCCCCTGAAGCGCAGCTTGGCGAAGGCGAAGCCGGCCAGGGTCGCGAAGAGCACCGTCGACAGCGCGATGGTGCCGGCCACGATCAGGCTGTTCGCCATCGCCTTGCCGAGCGCGGCGTCCTGCCACGCCTTGCCGAGGTTGTCGAGCAGGTGCGGGCCGGGCAGGAACGGCGGCGGGGTCTGGGTGATCCGGGTGTTGTCGCTGGAGGCGGCCACCATCGTCCAGTAGAGCGGGAAGAGCGAGACGAGCGCGGCCAGGGCGAGCAGGACGTAGGTGACCGGTCCCGCGTGGTGCTGGCGTCCGGCGCGTGGCCGTGGCAGGAGCCGCGGGCGTCCGGCGGGGCGGTCCGGGGTGCGGGTCCGGGTGCCCGGCCGGGCCCTGAGGCTGTCGGTGGTCATCGCGGGTGCTCCTTCAGGACGTGCGGGAGAGAAGGCGCCTGAGGACGCGCTGGACGAGGAAGAGGAGGATGAGCAGCAGGAACATCGCCCAGGCGACGGTGGCGGCCCGACCCATCTGGTAGTTCTTCCAGCCCTCCTCGTACAGCAGCAGGCCGAGCGTCTGGTACTGGTTGTCCGCGCCGCCGGTGATGCCGTTGGGGCCCTGGCCGAAGATCAGCGGCTCGCCGAAGAGCTGGGTGGCGCCGATCGTTGAGAGCACGATGGTGAAGACGATCGTGGAACGGATGCCGGGGATGGTGACCTTGAGGAACTGCTGCCACCGCGAGGCACCGTCGATGGCCGCCGCCTCGTACCGTTCGAGCGGGATGGCCTGCATGGCCGCCAGGTACAGCAGCGCGTTGTAGCCGGTCCAGCGCCAGATCACGATCGAGGAGATGGCGGACTGCGCCGCCCACTTGTTGCTCTCCCAGTCGATGTGGTCGACGCCGAACAGGCTCAGAAACCAGTTGATCATCCCGAAGTCGCGTTCGAAGAGCATGGTGAAGACGAGCGCGGCGGCTCCCACGGACGTCGCGTAGGGCGTCAGCGCGGCCACCCGGAAGAACGCGGAGCCGCGCAGCCGGTAGTTGAGCAGGTGCGCGAGCCCGAGCGCCATCAGCAGTTGCGGGACGGTCGAGATCACCCCGATGGTGAACGTGTTGCGCAGTGCGTTCCAGAAGCGGTCGTCGTTCCAGAGCGCGGTGTAGTTGTCGAAGCCCACCCACTCCATCAGGTTCAGCGTGGACAGCTCCACGTGGTGCAGGGAGATCCAGCAGGTGTAGATCAGCGGGTAGAAGCTGAAGGCCGCGAAGACGACGAAGAACGGGGCGATGAAGGCGTAGGGGGCCGCGCGCAGGTCGAGGCGGTGCAGGAGGGTGCTGCGCCGCGCGCGGCGGCCGGGCGGTGCGGTGGCGCCCGGCGGGGGCAGGGGGGTGGAAGTGGCCACCGGAGGAGTCCTTACGTGAGGGGCGCTGTGGTTCCGTGCGTGCGGTGCCGCGCCCGAACGGGCGCGGCCCGGTGACCGTCTGGTGCGCGGTCACCGGGTGCCGTGCGCGGCACGGCGTCAGCCGACGGCCTTCTGGATGCGTTCGTCGGTGTCGGCCCAGGCCTTGTCGGGAGCGGTGTGCTGCGACTCGACCTGCTGCAGGCCCTGTCCGAAGATGTCCTTGATGGTGCCGTCCTTGCGGCCCAGCACCTGGTGGTCGGGGATCTGCCGGGCGGCCTCGGAGAAGATCCGGCCGATCGGTGCGCCGGAGAAGTAGTCGGACGTGGCGTCCTGCACCGCGGGCGAGGCGAGCGCCTTCTGCGAGGAGGGGAAGTTGCCGAGCTTCTTGAAGAGGAACTCCTGCTGCGCGGGGGCCGTGAGCCAGGCGACCAGCTTCTTGGCCTCCTCCTTGACCGGGCTCGCCTCGGTCACCCCCAGGAAGGAACCGCCCCAGTTGGCGTTCCTGGGCGCCTTGGCGACGTCCCACTTGCCGGAGTTGGCGGGGCCCGCCTTCTCGGTGATGTGGGCGAGCATCCAGGCCGGGCAGACCGTCGTCGCGAAGGTGCTGTTGGCAAGGCCCGGGTCCCAGCCGGGCTGGAACTGCCGCAGCTTGGCGGTCAGCCCGGTGGTCGCGGCCTGGGTGGAGAGGTTCCAGGCCGCCCTGACCGCGGGACTGGTCTTGTAGATCAGGTCGCCCTTCTCGTTGTAGAACTGCTCGGGGTTGCCGTAGACCATCGCGTTGAACAGGGCGCTGGCGCTGTCCACGTAGGCGACCTTGGGGTCCTTGTTGTGGGCTTTGAAGTCCTTGCCGACGTCCACGTACTTCTTCCAGTCGCCGGCCCACAGCTTGCCGACCTCGTCGCGGTCGGTGGGCAGTCCCGCCGCCTTGAAGAGGTCCTTGCGGTAGCAGACGGCCAGCGGGCCGATGTCCGTGCCGAGACCGATCACCTTGCCGTCCCCGGTGGTGACCTGGCCCTGCTTCCACGGCAGGAAGTGGTCGGTGCCCGGCACCTTGGCGAGGTCGACGAACTTGTCCGCCTGGGTGTCGACGAGTTCCTTGGCCCGGCCTATCTCGATGCCCTGGATGTCCTTCAGGCCGCTGCCGGCGGCCAGGTGGGTCTGCAGCGCGGTGTAGTACGTCTGCTCGTCACCGGCCACGTCGGTCTTGATCTGGACGTCCGGGTGCTCCTTCATGTACCGCTCCAGGAGCCCGGTCTCCTTGAACCCCATCACCCCGAACAGTCCCATGGTGATCACGGTCTTGCCGTCCTTCTTGCCTCCCCCCGTGCCGGAGCTGCTGCCGCCGCATCCCGCGACGAGCCCCAGGGCGGCCGCGGCCGCCACGGTGGCGATGATCCTGTTGCGCAACGTCCTGCGGGCAGTTCCCATTCGTCCTCCTAGCGGCGGCCCTGACGCACCGCAGCCCCGGCCGGGCCGACCGGGTCGACCGGTCGTGTCCCTGGCTCGAATCCTGCGGTGGGTACGTTCCCACCAGTGCGCGGATGTACGGTGGGAACGTTCCCAAAGGTGCCCGAAGCGTGACCGGCGGACGCTGACCGTGTCAAGGACATGACGGCACTTGTTGCGGACGACGCCTGCGGAACGTCGTCCGCAAGAGCCGGGAAAGGCCGTGCATTTCTGGCAGAATGCGCCGGTGACGGGCGGCCGGACCCGCGCGGAGGCAAGGGAGGAGCCATGGGGGGCAGGCAGCGTCCGACCATCAAGACCGTGGCCGCGCGCGCGGGCGTCGGGCGCACCACGGTGTCCCGCGTGATCAATGGCTCGGATCTGGTCAGCGACAAGGCACGCGCGGCGGTCCTCGCCGCGATCGCCGAGCTGAAGTACGTGCCGAACTCCGTGGCCCGTGGCCTGGTCACCAGCCGGACGGACTCCATCGCGCTGGTCATCCCGGAGTCGGAGAGCCGGCTGGGCTCGGAGCCGTACTTCTCCGCGGTCATCCGGGGCGTCAGCACCGGTCTCGCCGCCACCAGGACCCAGCTCCAACTGGTGCTGGTGCGCGACCAGGGCGAACTTGACCAGCTCACCGACACGGTCGCGACGCGCCGGGTGGACGGGGTGCTGCTGGTGTCGGTGCACGCGGACGACCCGCTGCCCGGGCTGCTGGAGGAGATGGGACTGCCCACCGTGCTGGCCGGGCGCCGCTCGTCCTGCGAGTCGCTCAGCCATGTGCACTCCGACAACGCCGGGGGCGCGGCGGCGGCCGTACGGCACCTGATGGCACGCGGGCGCAGGACGATCGCGACGATCGCGGGCCCCCAGGACATGGACGTCGGCCGGGGGCGGCTGGGCGGCTGGCGGGAGGCTCTGACCGGGGCCGGACGGGAGCCGGACGGCCTGGTGGCGGTCTCCGACTTCACCGAGGAGGGCGGAGAGCGGGCGATGGCCCGCCTGCTCGCCGACGCCCCCGGCCTGGACGCGGTGTTCGCGGCGTCCGACGTGATGGCGGCCGGGGCCCTGCTGGAGCTGAGGCGGCAGGGCAGGCGGGTCCCGGAGGACGTCGCGGTGGTCGGATTCGAAGACTCGATCATCGCGCGGCACACCAACCCGCCGCTGACCAGCGTGCGGCAGCCCGTGGAGGAGATCGGCGAGACCATCGCCCGGGTGCTGCTGGAGGAGATCGCCGATCCGGACGCGCCCCGCCGGCACCTCGTCCTGCCCACCGAACTGATCGTGCGCGCCTCCTCCTGAGCGCGAGGGCGGGGCGGCCCGGCGGCACGATCGTCCTGAACCCGGCTGGACAGCCGCGTCGGCCCGATCGTTATGCTGCCACGGAAAGCGTTCAAACGAACATCCATCGGGGCAGGGCGAGGGGCGGTCACCATGCGGGACACGGTCGGTGCCCGGCGCAGGCGGATCCTCGCCGCGGTGGACTCGCGCGGCACGGCCAGGGTCGTGGAACTCGCCCAGGAGCTGGGCGTATCGGTGGTCACGGTGCGCCGCGACGTGGAGGAGCTGGAGCGTGCCGGCAAGCTGACGCGCGGTCACGGGGTGGCCCGTTCGACGGCGGCGGTGCGCGCCCAGGCGCCGGTGGCCCAGGACCCGCCCGCGGACGGCGGCGCGGTGGGAGTGGTCGTCCCCGAGCGCCACTCCTACCTCTACGAGGCCCTGCACGGCGCCCGCACCGCCCTGGAGGCCGCCGGCCTGCGGATCGCCCTGCACATCACGCCGCCCGCGGCCGGCGCCGAGCGCCCCCTGGTGGAACGCGCGCTGGCCGGCGGCGCCCGCGGCCTGATCGTCGCGCCCCGGTGGCGCAGCGCCGCCACGGAGGAGGCTGACTACGGCTGGCTGGCCGCCGTGGACGTGCCCATCGTCCTGATGGAGCGCAGGCCGCGCCCCGGCAGCGCCCTGCACGCGCTCGACTCGGTCTGCTCCGACCACTGGTACGGCATCCATCTGGCGATCGACCACCTGGTGTCGCTCGGCCACCGCCGGATCGTGCTGGCCGCGCGGGACGACAGCCCGACGGCCCGTGCCATCCGCGCGGCGTTCGCCGGGATCGCCGCGGCCCGGCCGGAGGTGGACGACTGGTCGGTGGTGCTGAGCTCGCCGGAGGCGGCTCCCGGCGTGCCGGCCGGGGACGGCTCGGCGGCAGGGCCGCTGGACCTCGCGGCGGTGCTGCGCGAGCGGGGTGCGACGGCCGCGGTGCTGCACGGCGACGTGGACGCGCTGATCCTGGTGCAGCGGCTGACGGAGCGCGGGGTGCGGGTGCCGCGGGACTGCTCGGTGGTGGCCTACGACGATGGGGTGGCGGCCCTGGGCAGCACGCCGCTGACGGCGGTGGCGCCGCCGAAGACGGAGATCGGACGGGCCGCGGCGGAGCTGCTGCTGCGGCGGCTCGGTCTGCCTGAGGGCGCCGTGCCCGGGCCGGTGCGCAGGATCGAGCTGCTGCCCGAGTTGAAGCTGCGCGGCTCCGTCCGCGCCCTGGCCGCACCGGTCGCTGACTGAGCGTTTGACCGCTTCGAGTTTCTTCTGATCGGTCTATTGACCCGGTCTGGTCAGCCGATCAGGATGCCCGTGTCTCACACCGGAGCCGCGGGAGGCCGCCATGCCCAGTCGACTGCCTGCACCGCCTGCAGAGGCCGCACCACCGGCACCGCCCGCGCCGGACGCGGGCCCCCCGCCGTCGCAGGAGGCGCGGCAGCGGCCGGGCAGCAGCCGCAGGTCCGTGCTGACGGCGCTCACCGCGCTGCCGCTGGCGGGCGCCGTGAGCGCCTGCGGGAGCGGCGGGTCCTCCTCGGGCGGCTCGAAAGGGGTCACCCGGCTCACCTTCTGGTCGGCGCTGCGCGGCAGCCAGCAGGTGGTGGACGAGTTCAACCGCACCCACGAGCGCATCCAGGTCGACTTCGAGCAGATCCCGTCGGGGACCCAGGGCGGCTACCTCAAGCTCAGCAACGCCGCCCGGGCCGGCAACTCCCCCGACGTGGCCACCATCGAGTACCCCGAGGTGCCCGAGTTCGCCATCGACGGAGTGGCCCGCGACATCACCCCGCTGGTGGACGGCGGGCTGCGCAGGAAACTGCTGCCGCAGTCGCTGGGCCTGACGACGTTCAAGAAGCGGATCTACAGCGTGCCGCTGGACGTCGAGCCCATGGTGATGCACTACCGCAAGGACCTCTTCGACCGGTTCGGCATCGAGGTGCCGCGGACCTGGGACGAGTTCGAGCAGGCGGCGCGCACCGTGCGGAGGAGGGCACCGGAGCGGCGCCTGGCCGTCTTCCCCACGGACGGTGCCGAGACGTTCGCGGCCTTCGCCTGGCAGGCCGGCGCCCAGTGGTACGACATCCGCGACGGGGCCTGGAACATCTCCCTCGCCGACGAGCCCACCCGCCGGGTCGCCGCGTACTGGCAGCGGCTGGTCGACGAGGACCTGGTCTTCGCCAATCCCGGGACGGGCAAGCTGAACGACGCGCAGATCGGCAGGGGCCTGCTGCTGGCCCGGTTCTCCGGCGCGTGGGACGCCGGGGCGCAGATGAACGCCCGGCCGGCGCAGAAGGGCGACTGGCGCATCGCGGGTCTGCCGCAGTGGGACCCGGACCGGCCGGTGGTGAGCACCCAGGGCGGTTCCACCTTCGCCGTCACCAAGGACTGCCGGCACCCGGAGGCCGCGATGGAGTTCATCGCGTGGCAGGTCTGCGACCCGGCATCGCTGCGGGCCAGGCTGTCCAGCGGCGCCAGCAGCCAGTACCCGGCCGCCCCCGGTCTGGTACAGGTGGGCAGGAAGGCGTTCGACCGCTCGTACTACGGCGGCCAGGACATCTACCGGCTCTTCGACGAGGAGGCGCGCAAGATCGGCCCCAACTGGCGGTGGGGGCCCCGGATGCGGCCCACCGTCACGGTGATGCAGGACGGCTTCGCGCGGATGAGCGGCGGCCGGCAGTCCGTCATCGGCGCGGTGCGCGCCGCGCAGCGGGGCACCATGCCCGACCTCAGGGCGCTCGGGCTCGCCACCACGCAGCACAGCACATGACGCCGGAGCCGGCCGGCCCGGCACCCGCGGCCACCGGCGCCGGGCACCGCAGTGACCACAGCAGCGAAGAGGCAGGTGACACCTCCATGACCACGACCGCTCCCTGGCCCGCCGCCGGCGAGGGCCGGGCACCCGCCGCGGTGCCCGCGCCGCGCGGCGCCCGGCGCACCGCCCGGCGCCGTGCGCTCGGTGCCTGCGGCGTCCTGATGACGCCGTTCTTCGTCCTCCTCGTGACGGTCTTCCTCATCCCCGTCGCGACCGCCGTGTGGCTCAGCTTCTTCGGCTCCGACGAGCCCGGCCTCGGCTTCGGCCCCGAGCGCACCGTCTTCGTCGGCCTGCGCAGCTATGCGGCCGTGCTCACCGACCCCACCTTCCTCTCGGGCCTCGGCGTCGTGGCCCTGTACTGCCTCCTCTACATCCCGCTGATGGTGCTGTGCGCGCTGGTCCTCGCACTGCTGCTGGACTCCGGGGTGGTGCGGCTGCGGGCCTGGGCGCAGCTCGGGCTGTTCCTGCCGCACGCGGTGCCGGGCATCATCGCCGCCATCATCTGGCTGTACCTGTACACACCGGGGCTGTCACCGGTGATCGACCTGCTCGGCAGGGCCGGGGTCACCGTGGACTTCCTCGGCATCCACACCGTCGTACCGTCGATCGTGAACATCGCCCTGTGGAGCAACCTCGGCTACAACATGGTGGTGTTCTACGCCGCGCTGCAGGCCGTGCCCCGTGAGGTGGTGGAGGCCGCGGTGGTGGACGGCGCGGGCCCGGTGCGCACCGCGCTCCAGGTCAAGACGCCGCTGATCCGGGCGTCGATCGTGATGGTGGCGATGTTCACCCTGATCTTCGCGCTCCAGCTTTTCACCGAGCCGATGCTGCTCAGCCAGTCCACACCGATGATCAGCTCGCGCTTCTCGCCCAGCATGTACATCTACGACGCCGCGTTCAACCGCAACAACTACGGCCTGGCGTCCGCGGCCTCGGTGGTCCTGCTGGTGTGCACCATCGCGCTGTCCTACGGGGTCACGCGCTGGACCGGCCGGCTCGACGCCCGGAGCGTCCCCGACGAGCAGCAGGAGGCGGCGGTATGAGCATGGGCAGGGCCCGGGACGTCAGGGGTGTCAGGGGTGTCAGGGTGGACGGGCCGGCGGGGGCCTCCGCGGCGCTGCGCCCACGGCTTCTGGGCCGCTCCACCGTCAACGTGGTCGTGGCGGTGTCCGTGCTCTACACGCTGCTGCCCGTGCTGTGGCTGGTGCTGGCCGCCACCAAGGGCAGTGACGCCCTGTTCAGCAGCGACCTGCTGTCGTTCCGCGACTTCGCGCTGTTCTCCAACGTGCGTGCGCTGTTCGCGACGGACGGCGGGCTCTACGGACGGTGGTACGTCAACAGCCTGCTGTACGCCGTGCTGGGTGCCGCGCTCGGCGCACTGATCAGCGTGGCCTGCGGCTACGCCTTCGACAAGTACCGCTTCCGGCACAAGGAGAAGCTGTTCGGCCTGGTGCTGGCCGCGGTGATGGTCCCCCAGACGGTGCTGGCGCTGCCGCTGTACCTGATGGCGTCCGGTACCGGCGTGGTCAACACCTTCTGGGCGGTCTTCGTCCCCGTCCTGTTCAACCCGTTCGGTGTCTACCTGGGGCGTATCTTCAGCCAGGGGTACGTTCCCGACGAGGTGCTGGAGGCGGCGCGGGTGGACGGCGCGGGTGAGCTGGCGACGTATGCGAAGGTGTCCCTGCGGATGCTGGTACCCGGGGTCGTCACCATCTTCCTCTTCCAGCTCACCGGCATCTGGAACAACTTCTTCCTGCCCTTGGTGATGCTCTCCGACCAGCATCTGTACCCGGTGAGCCTCGGCCTCTTCACCTGGAACAGCCAGGCATCCGTGACACCCGACTACTACCCCGTGGTCATCACGGGATCGCTGCTCGCGGTGCTCCCGCTGATCGTCGCCTTCGCCCTGCTGCAGCGCTTCTGGCGTTCCGGCCTGACCGCCGGGGCCGTGAAATAGGCCGGACCGCCGCCACCGGGCCCGGGCCGTACGCAAAGGAGAAGAATGCCCGTCGCACCCAGCGATCGTCCCCGTCCGCGCGCCGCCGTGGCCATGGGGCCGGACGCGGCGTCGGCCGTGCTCGCCCCGCCCGCCCTCAAGGCGCTCGGCGCGGTGTGCGACCTCGCCCCGCCGCCCGTCCTCGACGACTTCGGCACCGACCGCGCCCGCGGGGTGCTCGCGGACGTCGAGCTCCTCGTCACCGGCTGGGGCTGCCCGCCGCTGGACGCGGCCGTGCTGGCATCTGCGCCCCGGCTGCGTGCGGTGGTGCACACCGCGGGCACCGTGCGCGGCCATGTCACCGAGGCGTGCTGGGAGCGCGGCATCGAGGTGTCGTCCGCCGCCGCGGCCAACGCACTGCCGGTGGCCGAGTACACCGTCGCCATGATCCTGCTCGCGGGCAAGCGGGTGCTGGAGCGGGCCGCCGCCTACCGGCTGGCACGCCGGCGCGACGAGCCGCTGCACGTCCCCGCCTCCGTCGGCAACTACCACCGCACGGTGGGCATCCTCTCGGCCTCGCTGATCGGCCGCCGCGTCATCGAACTGCTGCGCCCCTACGACCTGCACGTGCTGCTGCACGACCCGTACGTCACCGACGAGGAGGCCCGCGCGCTCGGCACCCGCCCGGTGGGCCTGCCCGAGCTGTTCACCGGCAGCGACATCGTCAGCGTGCACACGCCCCTGCTGCCCGCCACCCGGGGACTCGTCAGTCGCGACCTGCTCACGTCGATGCGCACGGACGCGGTGCTCATCAACACGGCACGCGGCGCGGTCGTCGACCAGGACGCCCTCACCGACGTCCTGCGGCAGGGCAGCATCCGTGCCGTGCTCGACGTCACCGACCCCGAGGTGCCCCCGCCCGACCATCCCCTGTGGGACTGCGGCAACGCGCTGATCACGCCGCACCTGGCCGGCTCGCAGGGCAACGAGTGGCGGCGTTTGGCGGACCTCGCCATCGGTGAGGTGAAGCGCTGGGCCGCGGGCGACGGCTTCGCCCATCCCGTGCGACGCGAAAGGCTGGCATTCCTGGCATGAGCTCCCCCCTTGAACTCCCCGGCGACGAACGGCAGCCGAGCCCGTACACCGGATACACCCGGGTGCACTGGGAGGCCGCCGCGGACAGCCTGCTGCGTGCCGCCTGGCGCTGGGCCACACCGGGCAGCGCGCTGCTCGACCTGCCGGGCCGGCCGTCCCGCTCCGGGGTGCGCTCGGACGGCCTCGAAGGGTACGCGCGCACCTTCCTGGCCGCCGGCTTCCGGGTCGCGGGCGCCGGCGGGAAGGACCCGTTCGGCTGGCTGGAGCGGTACGCGGCGGGCCTCGCGGCGGGCACCCGTACCCCGGGCCGCGACGATGCCGAGTCGTGGCCCCTCGTCCTCGACCACCATGTGCAGGGCCAGCCCATGGTGGAGTCCGCCTCCGTGGCCCTCGGGCTGCGCCTGACCAGGCCCTGGCTGTGGGACCGGCTGGAGCCTGGGGTGCAGGACCGCGCCGAGGAGTGGCTGCGCGGCGCGCTGCGGCACACCCCGGCACCGAACAACTGGTACCTCTTCCCCTTCACGGTCGCCGGCTTCCTGGAGTCGGTCGGCCGCGGCGACGCGGAGACGGCCCGGGCCCGTGAGAGGGCGCTCGAACTGCTGGACTCCTGGTACCTCGGCGAGGGCTGGTACTCGGACGGCGACGGCCGCGCCTTCGACCACTACAACGGCTGGGCGCTGCACCTGTATCCGGTGCTCGACGCCCACCTGGACGGCGACGCGGCCCGCTCGGAGCGCTACGGCGCACGGCTGCGCGCACACCTGGAGAGCTTCGGGCTGTTCTTCGGCGGTGACGGCGCCCCGCTGCACTTCGGCCGCTCGCTGACCTACCGGTTCGCCGCCGGCGCGGCGGTGGCGCTGGGCGCGGTCACCGGGCACACCCCGCTGTCGCCCGGCGCGTCGCGGCGCATCGTCAGCGGGGCGCTGAGGTACTTCCTGGACCGGGGGGCGAGCGGCCGCGAAGGACTGCTGAGCCTTGGCTGGCACGGGCCGCACGAGGCCACGCTCCAGCCGTATTCGGGGCCGGCCTCGCCGTACTGGGCGTCGAAGGCGTTCGTCTCGCTGCTGGCGCCGGGCGACCACCCGCTGTGGACCGACACCGAGGAACCCGCGCCGAGCGAGGGCCCCGACCGGGTGGTCGCGCTGCCCGGTCCCGGACTGCTGGTGCACAGCACCCGGGCGGACGGCATCGTCCGGCTCCACAACCACGGCTGCGACCACGTCCGCCCGCACGAGGGCGAGGCAGGCGTCGAGGACGATCCGCTCTACGACCGGCAGGCATACTCGACCCGCTCGGGGCCCACCTCCGCCGTGAACACCGCGGACAACCACCTCTGCGTCGAGGTCGGCGGAGTGCAGAGCGCCCGCCGCCGGATCCGGCCGCTGGGTGCGGGGCAGGGGGACGGGTGGGGCTGGGCGGCGTCCTGGCACCGGCCCGTCTTCCCGCAGGGCGCGCCGATGGTGCCGGGGCTGCGGGTGGAGAGCGTCACGGTGGTGCGCGGCCGTTACGAGCTGCGGGTGCACCGGGTGGCCGGCGCGCCCGACGGGGCGCGGCTGCGGCAGACCGGCTGGGCCACCGGGCCCGAGGAGCCGGTGACGTCCGCGCTGCACCCGGTGCACGGCTGGGACAGCGCGGACGAGGTACGCGCGCCGCAGGGCACCGCCTTCACCCGCTGGGCGCTCGTCCCGCGCCTGACCGCCGACGACGCGGGCGGCAGCGGGGTGTACGCGGCCCTTGCCACGCTGACCGCGGAGGAGGACCCCGAGCCGCTGCCCCGGACGCTGACGGAGGTGAGTGTGACGGCGGACGGCTTCGAGGCACGCTGGGCGGCGGACGGCGCCAGGACGCGGATCACGTTCCGTCCGCTGACGGTCGAACTGCTGCCCTGATACCGCCGGCCCCGGTGGGCGCCGGCCCGCTCCCGCCCGGTGCGGGCCGCGTCCCCCGGCGGGTCCGGCCGCCCGGACCCGGCCGACCGGACCCGGGCGGCCGGATTCGGGCGGCTGGACCCGGGCGGCCGGTGGCCGCTCGTCCCGGCCGGAACCCGAGGGGGCCTTGCGGCCGAGCGCACACCAGGACACTGTGGTGCCCCGCCCCACGCTCCACGCTCCACGACTCGCGACCCCGACCCCGACCCCGACCCCGACGCACGGCGGACGATCCACTCACGGCGGACGATCCACGCGAGAGACCACGTCCGCATCCCCCCACACACACGAGGTAACCGCGCATGACCAGAACAAGCCGACGACGCTTCCTCGGTGCGCTCGCCGCGGGAGCGGCCTTCGCCACCGCCCCCGCCTCCGCCGCCCTCGCCACCGGTGCGGCCCCCCGCGCCGGGCGCACCCTCTACCTCGGCACCTACGGGTCCGGGGTGGGTGTCGCCGCCTATGATCCGGCGAGCGGCGAGATCACCGCGCAGGGCACCGTGGACGGCGTCAGCAACCCGTCGTTCCTGGCGCTGCACCCGTCCGGAGACACCCTCTTCGCCGTCGACGAGCAGTCCGACGGCGGGGTGACGGCCATCTCGCTCGCCGGCGGCACCGCCAAGGTGCTGGGCACCCGGAGCACCGGCGGCGACGGCCCCTGCCACCTGTCGGTGCACCCGAGCGGCGCCTGGCTGCTGAGCGCCAACTACAACTCGGGCAGCGTGGCCGTCCACCCGATCGCCGCCGACGGGTCGCTCGGCGCGTACACCGACCTCGTCACCCACGACAGCCCGCCGCCGGGACCGCAGGGCGGCCCCCACGCCCACCAGATCCTCACCAGCCCCGACGGGGCCTTCGTGCTCGCCGTCGACCTCGGCACCGACTCCGTGTACACCTACACGCTGGACGAGAGCGCGGGCACGCTCACCCCGGTCTCGGTGGCCGCCTTCCCGTCCGGCTCCGGGCCCCGCCACCTCGCCTTCCACCCCGGTGGCGGGTTCGCCTACGTGGCCTGCGAGCTGGCGAACGCGGTCGTGGTGTGCGGCTACGACCGGGCCACCGGAGCGCTGACCCCGGGTGAGCCGCAGTCGACGGGCGCCGACTCCGACTCCAACGCCCCGGCCGAGATCCTGGCCACGTCGGACGGTGCCTTCGTGTTCCTCTCCAACCGCGGCGACGACACCGTCGCACGGTACGCCGTCGGATCGCAGGGGGCCGCGCTGCAACTGCTGGACACCGTGCCGGTCGGCGGCACGTTCCCGCGGCACCTCGCCCTCTCGCCCGACGAGAGCCTGCTGTTCGCCTCCAACCAGCACTCCGGCACCGTCACCGTCTTCCACCTCGACAAGGCCACCGGCGAACTGCGGAGCGCGGGCCCGCCCTTCGCCCAGCCGTCCGCGGTGTGCGCCCTGCCGCTGTGAAGCCGGTGCGGTGAGGCCCGCCCCGCACCGGAGAGGTACCGCACGCGATCGCAGGGGCGCCGCCTCCGCACGGCCGGGCGGGGGCGGCACCCCGGCGAAGGCGCCGGGCGCACCTGCGGAGGCGGCGGGACGGACCTGGCGCCGCGGCTCGGCGCCACGGTCGTGGCAGGGCCCCGAGGCACAGGGTCGACGCCACGGCTGAGGAAAACGCCACGGCGCAAGGGCGACACCACGGCTGAGGGCGGCGGTGGACGGCGCACGTCAGGTGGCCCGACCGCACAGGAGAGCGCTCTCCGTTCGGGTACAGTGCGGATATGAGCAGCAAGCCGCAGGGAGTCACGGCCGGGCCGCCCACGCTGGAGGACGTGGCACGGGTGGCCGGGGTGTCCCGCGCCACGGTCTCCCGGGTCGTCAACGGCATCCGCAATGTCGACCCGGCGATCCAGGAGGCGGTGCGCGCGGCGGTGGCCGCCACGGGGTACACCCCCAACCGTGCCGCCCGCTCCCTGGTGACCCGCCGCGCGGAGACCATCGCGCTGGTGGTGTCCGGCGCGGGCGGCGAGTCCCCCGAGGAGCAGGCCGCGTTCGCCTCCCGGGTGTTCTCCGACCCGTTCTTCGGCCGGGTGACCAGCGGCGTCATCGGCTATCTGCGGCCGCGCGCGATGCATCCGGTGCTGATGTTCGCGGAGACCGGCGCGGCGCGCGACCAGGTGGTGGCGTTTCTGCGGCAGGGCAGCGCGGACGGCGCCCTGGTGGTCTCGACCCACGCGGACGACCCGCTGCCGACGGTGCTCGCCGACGCCGGGCTGCCCGCGGTGCTGTTCGCACGCCCGGCGCGGCCGGTGCCGATCAGCTATGTCGACCTGGCCCACCGGGACGGCGCGCGGCTGGCCGCCGAGCACCTGCTGGCCCGCGGCTGCCGCCGGATCGCCACCATCACGGGACCGCTTGACGTGGTCGCGGGCCAGGACCGGCTGGCCGGTTTCCGGGATGCGATGGCGCGGCACGGGCACGGCTACGTGCCGGTCGCCGAGGGCGGCTTCACCCGGGACAGCGGTGAGGAGGCGATGGCCCGCCTGCTCGCCGAGCACCCCGGCCTCGACGGGGTGTTCGCGGCCAACGACCTGATGGCCCAGGGTGCCTGCCGGGTGCTGCGCGAGCAGGGCCGGCGCGTGCCCGAGGACGTCGCGGTGGTCGGCTTCGACGACAGCAGCGCGGCCGCCGCCTGCGTACCGCCGCTGACCACGGTGCGCCAGCCGGTGGAGGACATGGCGGCGGAGATGGCCCGGCTGCTCCAGCGGCGCATGGAGCACCGTGACGACCCGGACGGCGGCGTGGCCTCGGTCATCTTCGAACCGGAGCTGGTGGTCCGCGAGTCGGCGTGAGCGGCGCGGGGCCGGAGGCCGGGGCCCGAGGGCTGGGGGACGGGGGGGCTCAGCGGCCCGGGCATCTCCCACGGCTGCCGCAGGTCCGGGGCAGGGGACGGGCGAGCCCGAACCGGGTGTGTGCCGCGTGACGGCCTTGCCGTGGTCGGCCGTGGCGGTGCGGGTGGTGGGCGCCGCTTCCGCCGGCCCGGACAGCCCCTCGCCCGCCCACGGTCGGACACCCCTGCGACTCGTCCCGGAAGAAGCGTGGCGCCTTGCCCGCGACAGCTCGGGCGGCAGACCACCACCCCCACGGCCTTCGTCGCGATCACGTGCACCCTGGCCGGAGCACCTGACCGGACGAGGACCGCCGAGGCGACCCGGCGCAGGCCCGAATCAGCGGCCTGGTCCGAGACCCCTTTCGGCCCATCGGTAGCCTTCGTCCTCATGACGCGCGCTTGGAACCTGCCGGTTCTGCTGGTGCTGTCCGGCTCGCTCGGTGCAGCCGGGCTGTTCCTCAGCGGGGCCCCTGGCAGAGCCGTGGTGGTTCTGCTGGTGTTCGTGCTTCTCGCAGGCGTGCACTCGCCCCTGGTCTTCCCCAGGTCGATCGGTGCGCTGGAGGCACAACGCCGCAGCGCGGTCGACGGACGGCCGGTCGTCTTCTGGCGGCCGGGCTGCCTGTACTGCCTCCGGCTGCGCTTCCGGTTGGGTCGTGGCGCCCACCGGCTGCACTGGGTCGACATCTGGCGTGACCCGGCCGCCGCCGCGGTGGTGAGGGCGGCCAACGACGGCAACGAGACCGTGCCGACGGTCGTCGTGGCGGGCCGGCCGCACACCAACCCCGACCCCGCGTGGGTGCGCGAACAGCTCTCCCGCTCCGTGTGATCGAGAGCGGTGCCCTGCCGGAGAGGGGTGCGCAGAGCCGAGAGGCCGTCATCCGGTTCGGCGTCGTCCCCGCCCCTTCACCCGCGCCGTGCACCGCAGAGGGAACGTCAGGGAGAAGGCTCAGCGCGGCACCCGGTTCTCCAGCACCGCCTGCCAGTCGGGAGCCGCCTCCCCCTGCCCCTGCTCACGGGCCGGTTCCGCGCGCCGGCCGCCGCGGGCGAAGAAGTCGGCGAGCGGGAGTGTCGCTGCGCCCACGGTGACCGCGTCGGGCCCGAGCCTGCCGAGCTCGATGGTGACGCGGGCGGCGGGATGGCGCAGGGAGTAGCCGTCGGCGTAGGTGCGCACCGCCGGGAGCATGTAGGGGCCGAGCTGGAGGCCCGCCCAGCCGCCGATGAGGACGCGCTCGGGGCCGAAGAGGTTGATCAGGTCGGAGATGCCGGCACCCAGGTACTCGGCGGTCTCGTCGAGCACGGCGACCGCCACGGGGTCGGGTGCCCTGCCCTGCGCCGGCTGCGCCGCGGCCAGCAGCGCGGTCACGCCGGTCTCCTCGTCGGCGCCCTCCGGGAGCCGGCCGCCGGCCTCCTGCCAGCGCTGGAGCAGCGCCTCCGACCCGGCGTACGCCTCAAGGCAGCCGAGCGCCCCGCACCGGCACCGGCGCCCGCGGACGCTGACCGTCAGGTGCCCCCACTCCCCGGGGCTGCCGCCGGGCCGGCCGGGCGAGGAGGAGATGGCCCCGTCGGTGACGATGCACGCGCCGACACCGGAGCCGAACAGCACGATGGCGGCGTCCCGGGCTCCCCGGCCGCCGCCGAACCACATCTCGGCCTGGCCGAGCGCCTTGGCGCCGTTGTCGATGTACCAGGCCGTGTCCTCGGGCAGGTCCACCGCGTCGCGCAGCAGCGGCTCCATCGGCACCGCGTCCCAGCCGATGGTCTGGCCGTGCACCACGGCGCCGCGCGGGGCGGTGCGGTCGACGATGCCGGGCACCCCGACGCCGACGCCGATCAGGCCGGCCGGGTCGATGGCGGCCTCGGCCATCACCTCGGCGATCCCGTCCCTGATATGACGGACGATCAGGTCGACGTCGTAGCCCTCGTGGGTGAGGAGCCGCTCGGTGCGGGCCAGCTCCTCGAGCGCGACGTCGAACGCCTCCACCCGCACCCGGGTCTCCCCCACGTCGACGCCGATGAGGTACCCACTGGCGGGCGCGACCCGCAGCAACGTGCGCGGCCGCCCGCCATCGGATTCCACGACTCCGGCCTCCTCCAGCAGCCCGTCCGCGGTGAGTTCGGCGACGACGTTGCTGACGGAACCCGAACTCAACCCCGTGGCCGGGCCGAGGGCCTGGCGGCTCATCGGGCCGTCGAAATACAACCGTTGCAATACGGCCGCTCGATTGCCCCGCCGCAGGTCACGCACGGTCCGTCTGTTGCGCTCTGCCATGTGGCTCCTTCCCTTCCCGCAAGATACCCCTGCACACCACTTGACGCGACCTTCTCTCAGGATTTAACTCACGTCCTAAATTAAGCCCTGACATTTTTGTTTCGCACACGCACCCACACTCAGGACTCCCCGGAAAGGGGCGTATCCGACATGCTCAGACTTCGAGCCGCCGCAGTCATCGCCACGGTCACCGCTCTGTCCGCCACAGCGACCGCCTGCGGGGGCGGCACCAGCTCCGGCGGGGGGAGCAACGACTCCCCGAAGACGCTCACCTACTGGGCGTCCAACCAGGGCCCCAGCGTCGAGGCGGACAAGAAGATCCTGACGCCCGAGCTGAAGAAGTTCGAGAAGCAGACCGGCATCAAGGTCAAGCTCGAAGTCGTCCCGTGGTCGGATCTGCTCAACCGGATCCTGGCCGCCGCCACGTCCGGACAGGGCCCGGACGTGCTGAACATAGGCAACACCTGGTCCTCCTCGCTGCAGGCCACCGGCGCGCTGCTGCCGTGGGACGCCGAGCAGTACGGCAAGATCGGCGGCAAGGACCGCTTCGCGGCGTCCGCGGTGGCCTCGACGGGCGCGCCGGGCAAGGACCCGGCCGCGGTGCCCCTGTACTCCATGGGGTTCGCGCTCTACTACAACAAGCAGATGTTCAAGGACGCCGGGATCTCCAAGCCGCCGGCCACCTGGGACGAGCTGGTGGCCGACGGCAAGAAGATCTCGAAGGACGGCAAGTGGGCGCTGGGCGCCGAGGGGTCGAACCCGGTCGAGAACATCCACCAGACCTTCGTCCTCGCCAAGCAGCACGGCGCTGACTTCTTCGACGCCAAGGGCAACCCCACGTTCACCTCGCCCGGTGCCGTGGCGGGTGTGAAGCAGTACGTGGACTTCATGGCCAAGGACAAGATCATCGCGCCCGGCAACGCCGAGTACTCGCAGAACCAGTCCCTGGAGGACTTCGCCAAGAACAAGACGGCGATGGTCCTCTGGCAGAACGCCTCCACCACCTTCAAGGCGCACGGCATGAAGGACAGCGACTGGGGCGTCGCACCCGTCCCGGTGGCCTCCGGTGCCCCCGGCGCGGGCAAGCAGATCAACTCGATGGTCGCCGGCATCAACATCGCCGTCTTCAAGAACACCAAGAACCTCAACGGTGCCACGGACTTCGTGAAGTTCATGACCAGCACCGAGGAGCAGAAGGTGCTCTGCAAGGCGTACGCGAACATTCCGCCGGTCAAGGCCGCGCTGAGCGATCCGTTCTTCTCCAGGCCGGAGGCGACCGTGCTGAAGAACACCCTGCTGACCAGCGCCGCCCCGCTGCCGCAGGTGCCCAACGAGTCGCAGTACGAGACCTCGGTGGGCACGGCGATCAAGGGCCTGTTCGCGGATGTGGCCGCGGGCCGCCAGGTGACCACGGAGTCGGTCAAGGCGGCGCTCACCAAGGCCCAGCAGCAGATGCCGAAGAGCTGAGCCCTGCGATGACCGCCACCACCACCGCCGACCGGCAGGCGCCGCCGCACGACGGCGGCGGGCGGGCCGACTCCGGGCAGGCGAGGCCGAAGAGGCCCCGCCTGCCCGGGCGGCTGCGCCGCATCAGCCTGCCCTACCTGCTCCTGCTCCCCGCGCTGCTCCTCGAACTGCTGGTCCATCTCGTGCCGATGGTCATCGGCATCGTCATGAGCTTCAAGGAGCTGACCCAGTTCTTCATCCGCGACTGGGGCACGGCGCCCTGGTCGGGACTCGACAACTACCGCGTGTCGATCGACTTCGACGCGCCCATCGGGCAGGCCCTGCTCCACTCCTTCTTCGTCACCTGCGCCTTCACGGTGCTCTCGGTCGGCCTGTGCTGGCTGATCGGCACCGTGGCTGCTGTGTACATGCAGGAGAACTTCAAGGGCCGCGGGCTGCTGCGGGCCGTCTTCCTGACGCCGTACGCACTGCCCGTCTACGCCGCCGTGATCACCTGGGCCTTCATGTTCCAGCGGGACAACGGCCTGGTGAACCACGTCCTCGGCGACCAGCTCGGGCTGACCGACGGCCAGACGTTCTGGCTGATCGGCGACAACAGCTTCGTCGCGCTGCTGACGGTCTCGGTGTGGAAGGGCTGGCCGTTCGCCTTCCTCATCATCATGGCCGGGCTGCAGAACATCCCGCGGGAGCTGTACGAGGCCGCGGCCATCGACGGCGCCGGCATCTGGCAGCAGATCCGCCGCATCACCCTGCCCTCGCTGCGCCCGGTCAACCAGGTGCTCGTCCTGGTGCTCTTCCTGTGGACGTTCAACGACTTCAACACGCCGTACGTGCTGTTCGGGAAGTCGGCACCGGAGGCCGCGGACCTGATCTCGATCCACATCTACCAGTCGTCGTTCGTCACCTGGAACTTCGGCACCGGCTCCGCCATGTCGGTCCTGCTGCTGCTGTTCCTGCTCCTGGTGACGGCCGTGTACCTGGTGCTGACCTCCCGCGGAAGGAAGCCCGCCGATGGCTAGCACCGTCCAGGCCGCGAAGGCCGCGGACCATCGCTCCCCCACCGCCCCGCCGCCCTCGTTCGTCTGGTCCCGGCGGATCTTCCTGACGCTGCTGACCGTGTTCGTGCTGGTACCGGTCTACGTCATGGTCAGCAGCTCCCTGAAGCCGCTCCAGGACGTCTCCGGGGCGTTCCACTGGCTGCCCAGCGGCCTGACGATCCGTCCCTACATCGACATCTGGTCGACCGTGCCGCTGGCCAGGTACTTCGTGAACTCGCTGATCGTGGCGGGGGTCGCGACGGTCTGCTCGGTGGCCGTCGCGGTCTTCGCCGCGTACGCGGTCAGCCGCTACCGGTTCCGCGGCAAGCGGGTCTTCACCGTCACCGTGCTGTCGACCCAGATGTTCCCCGGCATCCTGTTCCTGCTGCCGCTGTTCCTGATCTACGTGAACATCGGCAACGCCACCGGGATCGCGCTGTTCGGTTCGCGCGGCGGGCTCATCCTCACCTATCTGACCTTCTCCCTGCCGTTCTCCATCTGGATGCTGATCGGATACTTCGACTCGGTGCCGCAGTCCCTGGACGAGGCGGCCCTGGTCGACGGCTGCGGGCCGCTCGGCGCGCTCTTCCGCATCATCGTGCCCGCCGCCATCCCCGGCATCGTCGCGGTCGCCGTCTACGCCTTCATGACCGCCTGGGGCGAGGTGCTCTTCGCCTCCGTCATGACCAACGACACGACCCGCACGCTCGCCGTCGGCCTCCAGGGCTACGCAACCCAGAACGACGTCTACTGGAACCAGGTCATGGCCGCCTCACTGGTCGTCAGCGTTCCGGTGGTCGCCGGATTCCTCCTGCTCCAGCGCTATCTGGTCGCCGGTCTCACCGCCGGAGCCGTCAAGTGACCGACCCCGAAAGGACCTCTGTGCCCGAGCCCATCGACCTCGCCGCCCTTCCCAAGGACTTCGTCTGGGGGGTGGCCACGTCGGCGTACCAGATCGAGGGAGCCGTGGCCGAGGACGGCCGCTCCCCGTCCATCTGGGACACCTTCTCCCACACCCCCGGCAAGGTCGCGGGAGGTGACCACGGCGACGTCGCCTGTGACCACTACCACCGCTGGCCCGAGGACATCGCCCTGATGAAGGAGCTGGGCGCCGGCGCCTACCGGCTCTCGCTCGCCTGGCCGCGGATCGTGCCGGGCGGCGACGGGCCGGTGAACGAGGCGGGCCTCGCGTTCTACGACCGCCTCGTGGACGCCCTCCTCGAGGCGGGCATCACCCCGAACGTCACGCTGTACCACTGGGACCTGCCCCAGGTGCTCCAGGACCGCGGCGGCTGGCCCGCCAGGGAGACCGCCGAGCACTTCGCCGCCTACGCGTCGGCGGCCGCCGAACGCCTCGGCGACCGGGTGCACCAGTGGGCGACGCTCAACGAACCGCTCTGCTCCGCCTGGATCGGCCACCTGGAAGGCCGAATGGCGCCGGGCCTGACCGACATCAAGGCCGCCGTGCAGGCCTCGTACCACCTGCTGCTGGGCCACGGCCTCGCCGCGCAGGCCATCCGCGCCGCCGCCCCGGGCGCCGCGGTGGGCATCGTGAACAACCTCTCCACCATCGCGCCCGCCAGCGACTCGGAGGCCGACGTGGCCGCCGCGCAGCGCGCCGACGGGCACATCAACCGCTGGTGGCTCGACCCGGTGCACGGCCGCGGCTTCCCCGCCGACATGCGCGAGGTGTACGGGGTGGACCTGCCCGAGCGTGCCGGGGACCTGGAGACCATCGCGCAGCCGCTGGACTGGCTGGGCCTCAACTACTACTTCCCCGCCGTGGTCGCCGACGACCCCGAAGGCCCCTACCCGTTCGCCCGGCAGGTGCCGCGTCCCGGGGTGCCGCGCACCGGCATGGACTGGGAGATCGACGCGGGCGGCATCGAGGCACTGCTGATGCGGCTCACCGAGGAGTACGGCCCGCGCAGCATCTACATCACCGAGAACGGCTCCTCGTTCCCCGACGTGGTGCGCCCGGACGGCTCGGTGCACGACCCCGAGCGCATCGGCTACCTGGAGGAGCACCTGGCCGCCTGCGCCCGCGCGGTCGGCCGGGGCGCCCCGCTGGCCGGGTACTACGCCTGGTCTCTGCTGGACAACTTCGAGTGGGCCTACGGCTACGAGAAGCGCTTCGGCCTCGTCCACGTCGACTACGAGACCCAGAAGCGCACCGTCAAGAGCAGCGGTCGGCGCTACGCGGAGATCATCCGCAGCCACCGCGAGGGCGGCGCCCGGGCCGCCTGAGCCATCACCGCAGACCGGGCCCCGGTAGCGCAGGAGAAGACCTGCGCTACCGGGGCCCGGTCCCGTTCTCCCGCGGCCACCCGCGGCCACCGGGGGCGCCAGGGGTCAGCTCAGCGCCGCCACGGTCGCCATCGCTGCCGTCAGCGACGGCACCACCTCGCGGCGCGCCCAGCGGCGCTCGGCAGCAGAGGCCCCCCGTGGCCCCTGCTCGACGAGCATGATCAGGTACAGGTAGCAGCGGTAGAGGGCGATCCGCAGCCGTGTCGCCTCGTCGAAGACGACGAAGCCCCCCGCCTCCTGCCTGTACCCGTCCAGGAAGTAGGGGTCCCCCTCGATCTCGCCGAGCAGTGCGCCCGAGGCGAAGTCGGCCAGCGGGTCCCCCCAGAACATGCGCTCGCCGTCGACCAGACCCCCGATGCGAGGGCCCCTCGGACCGCCGTCGACGAGGACGTTGCCCTCCCAGAGGTCGAAGTGCACCAGCCTCGGCACCACGACCTCGTCGAGCACCGGATACGCCCGCCGGAGCACCCCGGCCATCTCCTCGGCGGGCCGCGGCAGCCGGGCGCCGAACCTCCGGGCGTCGTCGACGACCGCGTCCACCATGCGCGAGAAGGCCTCCCGCCAGGTGCCGGCGAGCGGGCCGAGGGCCCCCGACGGGTACCCGAAGCCGTCCCCGACGACCGTGTGCAGCCGCGCCACCAGGTTGCCGAGGTCATGGCGGAGCGCCTCCTGCTCGCCCTCCAGGAAGTGCTCCCGCGCCTCGGGCCAGCGGGTGCCCGGCAGGGCGGTCATCAGCAGGAAGGGGCCCGCCCCGGCCACGGCGTCGGTGTGCACGGCCTCGACGCGCGGCACCGGCACCGCGCCCTCCGCCTCGTGGGCCGCACGGCAGAACATCGCCTCGGCGCGCAGCAGATCGCGTTCGTACGCCAGCCCGGGCCGGTTCTCGTGCGGTGGCACCTTCAGCACCAGTTGCCGCCCGTCGTCGAGCGTGACCCCGGTGACGTCGTTGTAGTCGTACGTACTGCCTGACAGCTCCCTGGTGTCCCTCACCCGCTCCACCGGGACCCCCGCGGCGGCCAGGGCCGCTGCGAGCTGCTTGGTCATCGTGGCAGTCATGGTCATGCGCGCATCCTCGCCTGTCGGCACTCGCTTGCGGACGGCGAGGCCGCCGTGGTCCGCTCCCACCCGTGGACCGCGGCGGCCTCGGCGGCCTCACCGGCGGCGGGGGCGGACCGGAGGGATCCCAGGGGGAGCCTGACGCCCCGGTGGCGGACGCCGAACTCGTAGATCGGACCACCGTAACCCGTCCCAAGTGCCGTGCCGTGCACAGGGATCAAGCGGACGAGGACATACCGGCCTCGGGGGCCCGGGTCGTCGGCCGACCCGAGACCGGCAGGACTTGGAGAGCGCTCTCCAAGCTGTTTGGAGTGTTCCCGCACCGAGCGGGCGTGTCAAGCGGCGGGGCGGACTCCGGCGGGATAGGGATGGGTCACGGCGCGGCCTGTCGTCCGGTGCGCGGGTGTCCGGGGCGCGGGTGTCCGGGGCGCGGGTGTCCGGGGCGCGGGTGTCCGGGGCGCGGCCGTGCGTGTGGTGGTGCGCGTGTGGTGCGCGGATGGCCAGCGCGGGCGGTCGCGCGTGCGTGGGCGCCCGGGCGCGGCAGGTGTGAGCGGCAGGCGTGAGCGGCAGGCGCGGGCTGCGCGTCCGTGCCGTACGGCGATGTCCGGAAACCGCCCAAGGCGCCGCAAGGCGCGGGGGCAGACTCGCAGGCGAAGAGAGGCGATCCCATGACCACCACCCCCGCGGGCGAGGCCGCCCGCCAGGCGCTCGACCGGGCCGACTGGGCCCGGCTCGCCGAGGAACTCGACACCTTCGGCTGTGCCCTCACCCCCCGGTTGCTCTCCCCCGCCGAGCGCCGCGCCCTCGCCGCGCTGTACGACCGTCAGGAGCTGTTCCGCACCACCGTGGACATGGCACGGCACCGCTTCGGGTCCGGGCACTACCGCTACTTCACGCACGACCTGCCGGAGCCGGTCGCCGCGCTCCGTGCCGCGTTCTACCCGCACCTGCTGCCCGTGGCCCGCGACTGGGCGACCCGGCTCGGCCGGCCGGCACCCTGGCCCGACTCGTTCGACGACTGGCTGGGGATGTGCCACGGGGCGGGCCAGGACCGCTCGGCGCAGATCCTGCTGCGCTACGGCCCCGGCGACTGGAACGCGCTGCACCGCGACCTCTTCGGCGAGCTGGTCTTCCCACTCCAGGTGGTGATCGGGCTGGACGTCCACGGCACCGACTGCACCGGCGGCGAGTTCCTGCTGGTGGAACAGCGGCCGCGGGCGCAGTCGCGCGGCACCGTCCGGACCCTCGTCCAGGGCCACGGGCTCGTCTTCACCACCCGGGACCGCCCGGTGGCGAGCCGGCGCGGCTGGTCGGCCGGCGCGGTGCGGCACGGCGTGAGCACGGTGCGCGAAGGGCTGCGGCACAGCCTCGGCCTGGTCTTCCACGACGCCTCGTGAACCCGTGCGGGGCCGCGGCGGAGGCGGGCCGGGGTGCCCTGGGGGCCGGGGGCTGCGCCGTGTGGACCGGCGGGAGCGAGGCCGTGTGGGCCGGCGGGCACGGCCCGGTGCGGGCCGGGGCGGGGCCGTGTGGACCGGGCCGTCGGCCGCCGGCGGGCGCGGGGCCGCCGCCCCTCCATTGACGCGCGTGACCTGGGTGTCTAGCTTGCCTGGAGAACGGCCGGTCACCCGAAGGAGGGTCCATGGAGGACGGGCACCGGGGTGGCACGGGATCCGTGGTCGGCCGGGCGCTGTGCGTGCTGGAGGCGTTCACCCCCGCCACGCCCGTACTGACGCTGACGGACATCTCCCGGCACACGGAGCTGCCGCTGACCACGGTGTACCGCCTGGTGAAGGAGCTGACCGCGCACCGGGTGCTGGAGCGCGAGACGGGCGGCGGGTACCGCATCGGGCTGCACCTGTGGGAGATCGCCGCGCTGGCGCCCCGCGGCCTCGGGCTGCGCGAGCTGGCCCTGCCCTACCTGTCCGACCTGGGCCATGTGACCCGCGAGAACGTCCAGCTCGCGGTGCGCGAGGAACTGTCCGTGCTGTATGTGGAGCGGCTGGCGGGGCGCAACTCGGTGCGGGTGCTGACCCGGGTGGGCGGCCGCTTCGCGCTGGCGCCCACCGGGGTGGGCCGGGTGCTGCTCGCCCACGCGCCGGCCGAGGTGCAGGAACGGGTGCTGGCGCAGCCGATGGTGGCGTACACCGAGCACACCCTCCGCGACCCGGCCCGCCTGCGGCGGATCCTGGCGGAGGTACGGCACAGCGGGGTGGCCGTCTGCCCCCGCCAGGTGACGCCCGACGGCCTCTCGGTCGCCGCGCCGGTACACGGCGCGGGCGGTGAGGTGGTGGCCGCGGTGTCGGTGGTCGCCCATGTCGACAGGGCTGAGCCGCGCGCCCTGATCCCGCTGGTCCAGGTGGCGGCGCGCGGCATCTCCCGGGCGCTGGGCGCGCCGCTGCCCCCCGCGGACGACGGCGGGCGGGCCGGCGAGGGGCCGGGGGCGGCCGGGCACGCGCGGCTCACCGGCACCTGACGGGGCCGCGCCACGACCGGTGCGGCCGCCCCGCAAGGGTCGCGGGGCCGCGCACCGGCGCCGTACGGCTCGGCCGCCCGGGTGCCACCTGCCGCGGCACTCCCGCGGCGGGCCGCCGGGCCGGTCCCCCGCGCACTCCTCCCGCCGGACTCCGGCCGCCCGCGGCCCCGCCGGGCGCCCCTCCGCGCCCCGAGCCCCGCACCCCGAGCCCCGCAGCCCGCAGCCCGCTACGGGAGGAGCCTCTGAGGCGTCGTGCCGGCCGGCCGCAGGCGGGACCCGCGCGCGGCGGTGGTCGCCGCGCTCACACCCTGCGGCGGGCGCGGCATCAGTGGCCCCGGGCGATCCACTCCTCCAGGTGGGGGGCCTCGGTGCCGATGGTGGTGCTCTCGCCGTGCCCGGTGCGCACGACCGTGTCGGCCGGCAGGGTCAGCAGCCGGTCCCGGATGGAGTCGATGATCGTCGGGAAGTCGCTGAAGGAGCGCCCGGTGGCGCCGGGTCCGCCGGCGAAGAGCGTGTCACCGGTGAAGACGGTGCCGAGGGCCGGCGCATGGAGGCTGACCGCGCCGCGGCAGTGCCCCGGCGTGTGCAGCACCCGCAGCACCGTCCCGGCCACGGTCAGCTCCTGCCCGTCGGCGAGTTCGCCGTCGGGGAGGCGTTCGGGATGGGTCTGCTTCCACAGCGGAAGGTCGTCCGGGTGCAGCAGGACGGGGGCGCCGGTGCGGGCCGCCAGGTCCGGTGCCGCGTCGATGTGGTCGTCGTGGGCGTGGGTGCACACGATCGCGGTCAGCCGCCGGCCCCCCAGCGCTTCGGCGATGGCGGCCGCGTCGTGGGCCGCGTCGATCACGACGGCCTCCAAGTCGTCGCCGACGATCCAGACGTTGTTCTCGACGTCCCAGGTCCCGCCGTCCAGCGAGAAGGTGCCCGAGGTGACCAGGTGGTCGATGCGGGCCGCCATCAGAAGACCACCACCGAGCGCAGCACATCGCCCTGGTGCATCCGGCCGAACGCCTTCTCCACGTCCTGCAGGGGGATGGTCTCGGTGACGAAGGCGTCGAGGTCGAGCCGGCCCTGGAGGTACAGGTCGATCAGCATCGGGAAGTCCCTGGACGGCAGGCAGTCGCCGTACCAGGACGACTTCAGGGCGCCACCGCGGCCGAAGACGTCGATCAGCGGCAGCTCGAGCTGCATCTCGGGCGTGGGCACGCCCACGAGGACGACGGTTCCCGCGAGGTCGCGGGCGTAGAAGGCCTGCCGGTACGTCTCGGGGCGGCCGACCGCCTCGATCACGACGTCCGCGCCGAAGCCGGAGGTGAGGTCGCGGATCGCCTCGACGGGGTCGGACTCGCGGGAGTTGACCGTGTGGGTGGCGCCGAGTCCGGTGGCGGTCGCCAGCTTGCGGTCGTCGATGTCCACGGCGATGATCTTCGCGGCACCGGCCAGCCGGGCCCCGGCGATGGCGGCGTTGCCCACGCCGCCGCAGCCGATGACGGCGACCGTGTCCCCGCGGCCCACGTTGCCCGTGTTGATCGCGGCACCGATGCCGGCCATCACCCCGCACCCCAGCAGGCCCGCGGCGGCCGGGGAGGCCGCGGGGTCGACCTTGGTGCACTGGCCGGCGGCGACCAGCGTCTTCTCGGCGAAGGCGCCGATGCCGAGCGCGGGAGTCAGCTCCGTGCCCTTCCCGGCGAGCGTCATCTTCCGGGTGGCGTTGTGCGTGTTGAAGCAGTACCAGGGCCGGCCGCGCAGACAGGCCCTGCACTGGCCGCACACGGCGCGCCAGTTGAGGATGACGAAGTCGCCGGGCGCCACGTCGGTGACCCCGGCGCCGACCGACTCCACGACGCCCGCCGCCTCGTGTCCCAGCAGGAAGGGGAAGTCGTCGTTGATGCCGCCCTCGCGGTAGTGCAGGTCCGTGTGGCAGACGCCGCACGCCTGAATGTCCACGACCGCCTCACCGGGCCCGGGGTCCGGCACCGTGATGGTCTCGATCCGGACCGGCTCGCCCTTGCCCACCGCGACCACACCCTGCACCTGCTGTGCCATGTCCGACAGCCTCTCTGTTGTCTGTGACTCGAACTTCGACGTTGCGCGCCCGGTACCCACCCGACCCAGCAGAGTCTCTCGCGTGCCCGGGGCGGCGTCGCGCAGCGTACCCGGGCGGGTCGGTCGGTCCGTGCTCAGAGGTCCAGGACCAGCCGCTTCGACGCGCACCGTGAGACGCACACGAACATCACGTCGCCCGCGGCCCGCTCCTCCTCGGTCAGCAGCGAGTCGCGGTGCTCCGGGACGCCGTCCAGGACACCGGTCTCGCAGGTGCCGCAGGTACCCTCGCGGCAGGAGGACAGCACCGGCACCCCGGCCTCCTCCAGGACCTCCAGGACCGAGCGGTCCGGCGGCACGGTCAAGATGGTGCCACTGCCGGCGAGTTCCACCTCGAAGCTCTCGCCCGTCCCGTCGGGCGCCGGGTCCTCGCGGGGCGCGAAGCGCTCGACGTGCAGGGTTCCGGGCGGCCAGCCGGCGCACCGCCGCTCCACCGCGTCGAGCAGCGGCGCCGGGCCGCAGCAGTAGACCTCGGTGCCCTCGCGGGGGCTGCCGAGCAGCGCGTCCAGGTCGAGCAGGCCCGTCTCGTCCTGCGGGCACAGCCGCACGCGGTCCGGGTGGTCGCCGGCGAGCCGGTCGGCGAAGGCCATGGAGGCGCGGGTGCGGCCGCCGTAGACCAGCCGCCAGTCGGCGCCGCGCCGGGCGGCCTCTGCGACCATGGGCAGGATCGGGGTGATGCCGATGCCGCCCGCGACGAAGAGGTAGCGCTCGGCGTCGACCAGCGGGAAGTGGTTGCGCGGGCCGCGGATCCGTACCGTGCCGCCCTCTGCCAGGTTGTCGTGCACGTGCTCGGAGCCGCCCCGGCCGTCCGGCTCGCGCAGGACGGCCACCTGGAGGACCGAGGGGTCGTCCGGGTCGCCGCACAGGGAGTACTGGCGCACCAGGCCGGGGCCGAGCAGGAGGTCGATGTGGGCGCCCGGCCGCCAGGCGGGCAGCGGCTCGCCCTGGGGGTGGACGAGGGTCAGCCGGACGACACCGTCAGCCAGTTGCTCCTTGCGCGCCAGGGTCAGGTCAAGCTCGGCCTCGGAGTGCGGGGGCGTCGTGGTGGGCATGGCGTCTCTTTCTCGGGTGCGGGCACGGCCGGCTGCGAGGCCACGAGCCGCCCGGGGGGGCAGGCCCCGGCCCGGCGCGGTCGTGGCCCGGGGCCATGGACGTGGAGGGGCCCTGGGCACGGAGGGCCTGTCCGGGGCGTGAAAGGGTCTGGGTGCGGCCCCGGGCGCGCCACGCCCGGGCGCCGGGCGTGGGCCACGGGCCACGGGAACGCGGGGCGGGCGCGCCGGGCGCCGGGGTGCGCGGCGCGGGCCGCGGCTCAGGCCCGCGCCAGGCGCTGTCGCTCGGCGGGTTCAGGCGCCTCCGGATGGCCGAGCAGCCAGTTCCACAGGTCGACCGGGTCCTCGAACTCCTGCTCGGCGCCGCAGTAGCAGACGCCCAGCAGCCGGTCGGCACCGGGCACCCAGTGGACACGGAAGACGCCGCCGGGCAGCGCCGCCGGGTCGTGGGCCGTCATCAGGCGCTCCCACGTGCCTCGGCGCCCGCGGAGGTGCTCCCGGCGGTGGCCCGGGCGCCCTCCTCGGCCAGCCGCTTGAGGATGCGGCGCGCGGCGAGGCCACCGGTGTCGATGTTGATGCTCAGCTCCTGGTAGCCGTCCCGCTCCGCGGAGATGGCCTTCTCCAGCACGTCGAGCGCCACCACGTCCTGGAGGACCACGGTGCGGTTGTTGTCGTGGACGAAGTCGGTGACCGCCTGGTCGTCCGGCGCGAAGTCGCGGGCCACCGCCCAGAAGTCGTGGGTGCTGTGCTCCGTCTCGGGGGTGATCGCGTACACCACCTCCATGTGGAAGCCGTCCGGGTCGGTGCCGTCGGGCTCCGGGGGACGGCTGCCGACCGGGGCGACCCGGCTGTGCAGGAGGTAGAGGCAGGGGGCGTGGTACTCGATGTCCTGCCAGCGGGTGATCCGGCCTTCGATGCCGGTGGAGTTGGCGTAGAACGGCGGACAGGCGGCGTCGTCCATGCGCCTGCTGACCCGGACCACCCCGGCCGCCTCGTCCACCTCGGTGGTGATCGGCGTCTCGGCCACCTCGGGGGTGCCGATGTAGCCGCCGTGCAGATAGGTCTCGTGGGAGAGGTCGAGGAGGTTGTCGACCAGCAGGTCGTAGCGGGCGGCCAGCGGCTCCATGCCGGAGACGGTGGTGTACCCGGGGTGGTCGAGCCAGGGCGCGCGCGGGACGAGCTTCTCGTCGGCGAGTTCCCTCTCCCCGATCCACACCCAGACGAACGAGTCCTGCTCGACGACCGGATAGGACGTCAGGCGTGCGGTGCGGGGCACCCGTTTCTGGCCCGGCACGCTCACGCAGACGCCGTCGGCGCCGTAGGTGAAGCCGTGGTAGCCGCAGACGACCTGGTCCCCGACGATGCGGCTGGGTTCCTGGGAGAGCGGGAAGCGGCGGTGCACGCACCGGTCGGACATGGCCGTGACCGCGCCGGACTCGGTGCGCCACAGCAGGATCGGCTCGCCGCACACGGTGCGTGCGAAGAGCTCGCGGCCCACCTCCCGGCCAAAGGCCGCGACGTACCACTGGTTGCGGACGAAAGACGTCATCGACTCCTCCTGCAAGGTTGCCGGGTAGGGGAAACCGCGCTCAGCGTGCTCCCGCCGCCGGGCCGTGAACAGGCCGGTTTCCGCTGAGCGGAAGGACACGGGGGAAGCGGCGGGCCGGCCGCCGGCGGCCGAGGGGGTCAGAACGGGTACACGGCCTCCTGGGCACGGACGGTGATCCAGCGGGTCTCGGTGAATGCCTCGATGTTGGCCGCGCCGCCGAACCGGGCGCCGGTACCGGAGGCGCCGGTGCCGCCGAAGGGGGCGGGCACCTCGTCGTTGACCGTCTGGTCGTTGATGTGCACGAGCCCGGTGGGGATGCGTTCGGCGAGGTCCAGGGCCTTCATCACATCGCGGGTGAGGATGCCCAGCGACAGCCCGTACTCGCTCGCGGCCGCCAGCGCCACCGCCTCCTCGACGGTCGCGAAGCTGCGCACGGGGGCCACCGGACCGAAGACCTCCTCGGCGTAGGCGGGTGTGGCGTCGGTGACCGCGGTGAGGACGGTCGGCCGGTAGAAGAGGTCCTGGTAGGTGCCGCCCGCGGCCAGCCGGGCGCCGCCGGCCACGCTCGCGGTCACCAGCGAGTGGATCCTGTCGCGCTGACCGGCGTCGATCACCGGACCGAGCGCCACCTCCCCGGTGGCCGGGTCGCCGACGGGCAGCCGCCCGGCCCGCTCCGCCAGCCGCTCGGCGTACTCGTCCGCGACCGACTCGTGGACCAGGTGGCGGCCCGTCGTCATGCAGACCTGGCCCTGGTGGAAGAAGGAGCCCCAGGCGGCCGTGGAGACGGCGCGCTCCAGGTCCGCGTCGGGCAGCACGATCATCGCGGAGTTCCCGCCGAGCTCCAGGTGGGCACGCTTGAGGTGGTCCGCCGCGGCCGCACCGACCTTGCGGCCCGCCGCGGTGGAGCCGGTGAAGGAGATCACCCGTACCGGCCCCGCGGCGACCAGCGCGGCACCCGCCGCCGCACCGCCCGGCACCAGGGTGAGCACGCCCTCGGGCAGTCCGGCCTCCTCGAAGACCCGCATGATCGACACCCCGCCGCCGACCGCGGTGCGCTGGTCCGGCTTGAGGACGACGGCGTTGCCGAGCGCGAGCGCGGGTGCCACGGACCGGATGGCGAGCACCAGCGGAACGTTGAAAGGCGCTATCACGCCGACCACTCCGGCCGGCACCCGGCGAGCCATGCTCAGCCGGGGCTCGGCGGACGGCAGCAGCTCGCCGAGCGGCCGGGAGGCGAGCGCGGCGGCCTCGTAGCACTCCTGCGCAGCGGTGGCCGTCTCGAAGGCGGCCTTGCCGGGGATGCTGCCCGCCTCCCTGACGAGCCAGCCCTGGATCTCCTCCGCGTGCCGTGCGAACAGGTCCCCGGCACGGCGCAGCACGGCAGCGCGTTCGGTGTACGGGGTGCGGGCCCAGGCCGTCCTGCACTGTCCGGCGTGCTCGGCGGCACGCGCCACGTCCCGGCCGTCGGCGGCGCCGGCGTGCTCCAGGACCCGGCCGGTGGCTGGTTCCACGACGGGGGCGGTGCCGCCGGAGGCGGCCGTCCAGCCGCCGATGTTGACCTTGCCCGACCAGGCGCGCGTATCCAGCAGAGACATCATGGGCTCCTTCGGTTCTCGTGGTGCCGGGGTGCGGGGCCCGGTGCGGGACCGCCGGGCTGCCGGGGCTCGGGGGCGGGGTGGCCCCGACCGGTCGGCGGCCAGTGGGCCGTGCGGCACGGCGTGTGTGCGGGGTCAGACGGTGCACCGGCGGGCCGGGGGCGCCCGCGGTGGTGCCGGGCTCAGGGCTCGAACGCCGGGTCGGGTTCGACGGCGACGTCCAGCACCAGCGGGCGGGTGCGGGTCCGGAGCGTGGGGACGGCGGCGTCGAGCGCGGCGAGCAGCCGGCCGTGGTCGGTGATCCGCTCGGCGGGGCAGCCGAGCGATGTGGCGAGTCCGTGGACGCTGATGTCCTCGAAGCCGGGCCAGGGCCCCTTCCCGCCAGCCTTCTCGACGAGCCTGTCCATGATCGCGTAGCGGCCGTTGGAGAGGACGACGACGACCGCGCCGACGTCGTAGTGGGCGGCCGTCCACAGAGCCTGCACCTGGTAGAGCAGGGAGCCGTCGCCGAGGACCGCGACCACCGGCCTGCGCGGCTCGGCCATGCGCGCCCCGACGGCCGCCGGCAGTGCGAAGCCGAGGCCGCCCATGGCGGCGCTGAGGAAGCCGAGCGGTGCCCGGGCCGGCAGCAGGGCGTGCAGGTCGGGACGGCCGGACGGGGTCTCCTCGACGACCACGGTGTCGGCCGGCAGCCGTTCGGCGAGCGCGGTCATCACATGGGCGGTGCGCAGCGGCCCGCCGGCCGCCGGGGGCGCCGGGCGGGGCCGGGCGGGCGGCGGTACCGGGTCGGCGGCGCGCGGGGGGACCCGGGCGGCGAGCCGGGTGCAGAAGTCGGCCAGCGGGGCGAGGACGGCGAGTTCGACGGGGGCGCGGTGGGCCTCCGCGGGGTCGTCGGTGACCAGGGCGAGCCGGGTGCCCGGGTGCACCAGCGGGCCTTCGGCGTAGGCGTACTGGCGCAGTACCGGGGCGCCGATGGTGAGCACCAGGTCATGGGGCGCGAGCGCGGCGCGCAGCCGCCCGCGGTCGGCGGGCAGGTGGCCGGCGAAGAGGGCGTGGTCCTGCGGGAATCCGGCGCGGGCACCGAACGACTCCTGCCAGACGGGGCAGCCGAGCCGTTCGGCGAGCGCCACCAGCGCGCTCCAGGTGCCGGGGCTGTCGGCGGCGGCGCCCACCACCAGCGCGGGGGCGCGGGCGCCGGTGAGCAGGGCGGCCACCTCGGCGACGGACTCGGCGCGGGCCCCGTCGGCCGGGCGGAGCACGGCGGGGGCGGGGGCGGGCAGGTCCTCCGCGGGCTCCGCCCAGTCGTTCATCGGCACGATGACAAGCGCGGGACCGCGGCCGGTTCGCGCGGCGTGCACGGCGCGGCCGAGGGCGCCGGGCACGTCCTGGGCGCGCAGCGGGGTCTCCACGCGTACCGGGTAGTCGCCTGCCAGGGAGTCCAGCCGGCCGGTGAGGAAGGGTTCGTGGGCGAGGTGCCGACGGTCCTGCTGGCCGACGAGCACGACGAGCGGTGCGCGGTTGGCGCGGGCGGTGGCCAGTGCGCCGACGGCGTTGCCGAGGCCCGCCGTGGTGTGCAGGAGGACCAGGGCGGGTTCGTCGCGGATGACGGCCCAGCCGGTGGCCGCCCCGACGACCGAGCCCTCGTGCAGGGCGAGGACGAAGCGGAGGTCGTCCGGTAGGTCGGCCAGGAGCGGGATCTCGGTGGAGCCGGGGTTGGCGAACAGGGTGGTCAGGCCGTGCCTGCGCAGTTCGTCGAAGGCGGCGTCGCGGACAGTGCGCATATCTGTGGCAGTTCCTCGTTCCGTGGGTGGCGGGCCCGGCGGGAGCGGTCCGCCGGGCCCCGGGCGGCCGCGGGTTCAGGACGGGCTCTGCGCACGCCGGCCACGTACCTGGGACAGCAGCAGGAAGCCGGCCACGACGAGTGCGGCGTCCAGCCAGACGGCGGCGTTCCAGCCGCCGGTGGAGTCGCGCAGCACGCCGCCGATCGCCGGGGCCAGCACGGCGCCGGTCTCGCCGATCAGGTTCTGCATGCCGAAGGCGGACCCGCGCAGATCGGGCCTGGCCAGTTCGGCCGTGAGGGCGTGCCCGACGGGTTGCAGGGCGTTGAAGAAGAGGCTGGCGGTGAAGAGCAGCAGGCCCATGACCCACAGGGAGGGATGGTCGGCGGCGCTCAGGTACCAGGCGAAGGCGACGGTGAGGACGGCCTGGACGCCGGTGAAGGTCAGCATCATCCCCTTGCGCCCCCAGCCGCGGCGCAGGCCGTGGTCGGAGAGCCAGCCGCCGGCCGGGAAGCCGATGATGCCGGCCCCGGCGTTGAATCCGGCGGTCAGCGCCGAGCTGGCGAACGAGGAGTGGGCCGCGCCCGCGACGATGGACACCGACCAGAAGCTGAAGAACCAGAGGTTCCACAGGATGGCGATGTTGCAGAGGTAGATGAGGAACAGGTCTCGGTCCTTCAGCACGGGCCCGACCTCCTCGCCCTTGCGCAGGAGGACGAACAGCACCAGGCCGACGGCGAGCGCGACTTCCAGGACGGCGATCCACAGGTCGGACAGGCCCGCGGTGTCGCCGATGAGGTAGACCGCCATGATCAGGGCGAGCGAGACGGCCGCGTAGCCGCCCAGGTGCAGCGCCGCCCTGCCGACCGTGGCGGCCCTGAGATGGGCGCGGAAGGACCAGGCGACGGCGGCGGCCACCACCAGGGTGGCGGTGCCCAGCACCCAGAACGCCATCCGCCACGCCTCGATGTCGGACAGGAAGACCTTGCCGAAGTCGATGAAGTCGGGCGTGAAGATGGTGGCGATGGTGATGCCGATGGCGAGGCCCGTGATGCACACGCCCATGCCGAAGCTGCGGTCCTCGGGCGGGGTGGCGTCGGTGATCAGGGTGCGGTCGTTGGAGTAGAAGGCGCCTTCGCCGAGGCCGGTGGCCACGCGCACCACGATGAAGGCGATCAGCCCGCCGAGGAAACCGGTGAGCACGGTGGCCACGCCCGCCCACAGCAGGCTGACCACGATCACGGTGCGGTGTCCGTACCGGTCGCCGAGGTAGCCGCCGGGGAACTGGGTGAGCATGTAGCCCGCGAAGAACAGGCCGCCGATCAACCCGCCCAGGGAGTGCGGGTGCTCGGCGCCCGCCATGAAGCCGACGCCGTTGTCGATCATCCAGGTGACGACGGGGCCGGTGACCGAGCGGTCCGCGGCACTGACCGTCCAGCCGAGCAGGAGCAGCAGCCACAGCGTGTGCCAGGGCCTGGGGCGCCGACTGCCCGCCGGACCACCGGCGGCGGGCCGCGCGGTGCCGGGGGCCGGGGCACCTGGGGCGCCTGGGGCGCCTGGGGCGCCGGCTGCGGGCGGGGAAGCCGGGTTGTCACCCGGTACAGGCGTCATCGGGATCTCCTCGCTGGGGAACGGCGGCGGTCGGGGCCGGGGCGGCGCCGCGCCGCGATCCTCCACGGAGACGGGGCGCAGGCCGCGGAGGGGGAAGGGGCGACAAGGGCTCCGGCCGCGGCCAACGTACGGCCGTGCTTCGCCCCGTGGAATGGGTGAAACTAGAATTTCTGCTATGCCGAACAACCAGCCGAGGTCGCCGCGTTCGGGACCGCGCGGGAGCGGTACGGAGGACGTGTACGGCGCCGCCTCGGTCGCCAATGCGCTGCGCACCCTCGCGTACCTGGGCAGCAGGGACAGCGCCCGGGTGACGGACGTCAGCGATCTCCTGGGCGTCGCCAGGTCCACCGCCCACCGGCTGCTGCACACGCTGCGGCTGCACGGTTTCGTGGAGCAGGTGCCCGGGGGCCGCCAGTACCGGCTCGGGCCGGTGCTGCTGGCGCTCGCCGAGGGCCGGGCCGCGGTGGAGTCACGCAGCCGGATCGGCATCGCGGAACTGGTCCGCGTCGCCCGGCCGTTCCTGGAGCGGCTGCGTGACGAGGCGGCGGAGACCAGCAACCTGCTCCAGTTGGACGGCCCCGACGTGCTGTTCCTGGACGGCGTCGACGGCCCGCACCCGCTGCGCGTCGCGCCGCGCACCGGCGACCGGGTGCCCGCGTACGCGACCGCGGGCGGCAAGGCGCAGCTCGCGCAGCTTCCCGTGGAGGCGGTGCACCTGCTCTACCCGGCCGGCCTCGACCGGCTCACCCCGGCCACCCTCACGGACCTGGCCGAGCTGGACGCGGAGCTGGCGGTGGCCCGCGAGCGCGGGTACGCGCTGAACATCGACGAGAGCGTGACCGATGTGCACGGCTTCGGCGCGCCGGTGTCCGACCGGCACGGAGTGTGCGTCGCGGCGGTGACGGTCGCCGCGCCGAGCACCCGCGGCGGTGCGGGCCGCGCCGCCGAGCTGGCGCCGCTGCTGCGCAGGGCCGCGCAGGACATCACCGCACGGCTGTGAGGCCCTGCGCCGGGCCGCTCAGCCGTCGGTGAGGCGCAGGTCCGTGAACCACGCGGTGAACCCCGGCCCGTCGGGCGAGGCGCACATCGGACCCGCCTGGGCCTCTGCGTCCGGCGGGAAGTAGGCGAGGCGCAGCAGGGTGTCGGGCGCGGTGCCGCCCGTCCCGTAGCGCACGGTGACGGTGTCGCCGGAGCGCTGGAGTTCGATGGTGACCGGTGCGCGGGTGGGCGTGCTCCGGTCGAGCGGGACGACGTTCCAGTCGGAGACGTCGCGGGTGACGACGGCGCTCACCTGCCGCTGCCCGTCGACGTACTCGATACCGGTCTTGATCCAGTTCTTCTCGTCGACCCTGAGCAGCAGACCGGCCTGGTCGTACTGGGCGTGGTAGTCGCCGCTGAAGGTGGTCCGCAACCGGAATCCGGCGGGGACGGGGCGCAGCAGGGCGTGGCCCGAGTCGCGGACGAAGCCGTAGTGCGTGGTGTTCCAGAAGTCGCTGTCGGGTGCGGTGGTGATCTCCAGGGCGTCCTCGTCGGGCGTCCAGGCGGCCGGCGGATTGAGCCAACTCCACCCGGTGTAGCCGAAACAGGTCCGCGCAACCTGCTCGATGTTCCGCGTCACGGTCCCGCTCCCCCCTCGTCGCCCGCGGGGCCGGTCCCCTGCGGGCTGCTCCTGCCGGCGCTGCCCGCCCTCACTGTGCCAGACGGGCGCACCGCACCGGGAGCTGGGAGGCGTTCCGGGGCCCCCTCGCACCCAGGACTCCCCCGGCGCCGGGCCGTTCACCTCTCCAAAGAACTATAAGTTAATTATGAATAATCGTTGACACGTGTCTCTCGACTCGTCACAGTCGTCGCAGCGCCGGCCCGGTGCGCGGGACGCCGCCGCGCCGGCGCGACCCATTCCGATGCGCATGCCCACCACCGGGAGGCACCCGTGCGTTTGCGCACAGCGGGCACAGCCCGCACCCGAAGAAGTCGGCCCCACCGCTGGACGGCGGCCGCGACCGCGGCCCTTGCCGTGGCGGCCGTCACCGCGCCGTCCGCCGTGGCGGACGGCGGCACCGCGGCCGGCAGGGCGGCGGGCGGCCCGACCGGCGCCGACCAGGGCGCACCCGCTTACTACGACAGCGGCCTCGCCCGCACGCCCTACATGGGCTGGAACACGTACTACGGCCTGGGCGCGCCCACCGAGGACGCCGTGAAGGCGGTCGCCGACAAGCTCGTCTCCTCCGGTCTGCGGGACAGCGGGTACGACACCGTCTGGCTGGACGGCGGCTGGCAGGCGGACCAGCCCAGGAACGCCGAGGGCGAGCTGGTGGCGAACGCCGCCCGCTTCCCCTCCGGCATCCCCGCCCTGGTGTCGTACCTGCACCACCGCGGGCTCAGGGCCGGCATCTACACGGACGCGGGCGACTACGACGGCGGCAAGAGCTGCGGGCTCGGCAGCCGCGGCCACTACGACCAGGACGCCCGGCAGTTCGCCGACTGGAAGATCGACGCCATCAAGGTCGACTTCCTCTGCGGGATCGCCGAGAAGCTCGATCCCGGGCCCGCCTTCAAGGAGTTCAGCGCCGCGGTCGCAAGGACGGGGCGGCCCATGCTGCTCAACCTCTGCAACCCGCTCACGGACGACTGGGGCCTGCCGCACACCCCCGCGCAGGACGCCCACAACGCCTACGTCTACGGGCCCACCACCGCCGACTCCTGGCGCACCGGGACCGACCTGGCCTGGGGCACCCCGTCCCCGGGCGAGTGGCCCAACGTGCTGCGCGCCGTGGACGCCAACGCCTGGCACCCGGAGGCCAACGGCCCCGGCCACTACAACGACCCCGACTATCTGCTGCCCATGCGGGAACTGCCGGACGGCGGCGGCTACGAGCTGACGCAGGAGGAGTCCACCACCCAGCTCGTGATGTGGGCCGAGATGGCCTCGCCGCTGGTGATCGGCTCCGATCCGCGCACCCTTCCGCAGTCGATGATCGACACCCTGCGCAACCCGGAGATCCTCGGCGTCGACCAGGACCCGCTGGCCGTTCAGGGCGTGCGCGTCGCCACCGATGCGACCGGAGACGTCTACAGCAGGGTGCTGAAGGGCTCGGGGCAGCGGGCCGTGGTGCTGCTGAACCGCTCGGACCAGGCGGCGGAGCGCACCGTCCGGTTCGCCGACACCGCACTGGACGGACCGGTACGGGTCAGGGACCTGCGGGCACGTGAGGACCGGGGTGTGCACAGCGGCTCGTACACGGTGCGGGTGCCCGCGCACGGCACGGCCTTCCTGAAGCTCACCGGACAGGACGCGGCACCGGGCACGCCGCTCGCCGGACGCGCCTCGGCCGACCCGGCCCTGGTCCGCGACGGCGACGCGCTCACGGGGTTCTGGCGCGGCACGGACGGTGTGCTGTACCAGCAGCGCGGCCGGGACGGCACCTGGTCCGGCCCGGCGGTGCCGCTGGGCGGTCCGACCGGAGGGCGGATCCTGGGCCAACCCGCGGCGCTCGCCTCGGCAGGCGGCCGGATCGACGTCTTCGTGCGCGGTACCGACTCCGCGGCCTACCAGCGCACCTACGCGGACGGCAGGTGGGGCCGCTGGCAGCGGCTCGGCGGTACGCTCACGGACGCACCGAGCGTGGTCGCGGACGGCGCCGGGGGCTGGACGCTCTTCGGGCGCGGTTCCGACGGTCTCGTCAGCTCGCGCACCGCGACGTCCGGCTGGACGTCGCTCGGCGCACCGTCCGACGCACCGTTCTACGGCAGGCCCGCGGCGGCCGTGGACTCCGGAGGGCGGGTGCACCTCGCGGTGCGCACCCCCGACGACGCGGTGTGGACCCGCACCCGCAACGCCTCCGGCGACTGGTCCGACTGGTCGTCACTGGGCGGCACGGTCGGCGGCAGCCCGACCCTGGTGACGGCGGGGGACACCGTGCACCTGTACGCACGGGCCGGCGACTACACCCTGTGGCAGCGGACGCTCGGCGCCGACGGGACGTGGAGCGACTGGAGCAGGCGGGACGAGTTCCCGAGCGCGTCCTTCTCCGGTGCGCTCGGCGGCACGGCGGCGCCCGACGGCGAACGGGTCCTCGCGGCCTTCCGCGGTGTGGACGGACGGATCCACCAGACGGCGCTGTGACGCCGCGGCCGGTCCCGGGCGCCCCCGCCCGGGACCGGCCGCAGGGCCGGACAGGCCGACCCGGCCGACCTGCGAGGCCGGCCCGTCCAAGCACCTGACACCGAGTCAGAAAATAAATTACTAATTAATCTTGACGTTTTCGACCCCCTCCCACCAATCTGAGCACGCCGTAGACGAAAGCCCGGCCGTCAGGGGACCGGTGCTTCGCTCCGCGGACGCAGAGGAGTACCCCATGATCACATCCGACCCGTCCCGGCGCCGGTTCCTCGCGGGGCTCGGCGCCCTCGGTACGGCCGGCCTGATGTCCGGTTGCGTCACCTCGACGTCGTCGTCCGGCAAGGGCTCGTCCGGCGGTGCCGTCACCCTCCAGTCGAATCTCTCGGCGCCACAGGCGAAGACCGCGATGGAGAAGCTGGTCGCGGCCTACGGCAGGAGCGGCAAGCACACGGCCTCGCTCAACACCGTGGCCGCCGAGACCTTCCGCACCCAGCTCCCGACCTACCTGACCTCGGGGAACCCGCCGGACGTCTACACCTGGTACCCCGGCTCGGTCGCCGACGCCTACGCCTCGAAGAACCTGCTGCTCGACCTCGGAGACGTCTGGAGGCACTCGCCCGACCTGGCGAAGTACTCGGACGCGCTGAAGAAGCTGTGCACCTCGCGCGCCGGCAAGAAGGTCTTCGTCCCCACGAGCTATTACTGGTGGGGCATGTTCTACCGCAAGTCGAACTTCGCGAAGTGGGGCGTCAAGGAGCCCAAGACCTGGGACGACTTCCTCGGTGTGTGCGACACCCTGAAGTCGAAGGGGGTCGCCCCGATCGGCAACGGCATGGGCGGCAACACCGCCTGGATCGGCTCCGGATGGTTCGACTACCTGGACATCCGGATCAACGGTGCCGCCTACCACCGGGACCTGCTCGCCGGGCGCCACCGCTTCGACGACCCCGAGGTGCGCAAGGTCTTCGACCGCTGGAAGGAGGCACTGCCGTACTTCGATCCGGACGGCACCGCGATCCCCTTCCAGGACGCCACCACCAAGCTGCTCCAGGGCAAGACCGGCATGATGCTGATCGGCACCTTCTTCGCCGACTCGGCGCCCAAGGACGCCCTGGACGACATCGACTTCTTCCGCTTCCCGGTGATCGACCCCAAGGTGCCGCTGGCCGAGGAGGCGCCCACCGACGGGTACTTCGCCAGCGCCCACACGCACCGCAGGGCCCCGGTGGAGGACTTCCTGGCCTATCTGGCGACCGCCGAGGCCCAGGAGATCTACCTGAAGAACTCCTCCGGCACCGCGCTGCCCACCCACCCGGACGCCGCGGACAGCGGCACGGCACTGGTCAAGAAGGGCCGCAAGCTGGTCGAGGGGGCCGCCGACGTCACCCAGTTCTTCAACCGCGACTCCAGCGACGCCCTCCAGCCCAGCGCCGACAACGCCCTGACGAAGTTCCTCGACGAGCCGCGGCAGCTCTCGTCGGTCCTCACCGCCTGGCAGCGGGACGCCGAGAAGATCTGGGGGAAGTGACGTGGCCGTGCTCACCGCCACCGGAGATCGCTCCGGCAGCCGTGACGCCTCCCGCGCCAGGCGGCGCGCCACCCGCGTGCCGCCGGTCGTCCTCGCGTTCGTGCTCGTACCGCTGCTGGCCGAGGCGTTCTGGGTGTTCTGGCCCGCGCTCCAGGGCTTCTACCTGTCCCTGACGTCCTGGGACGGCGTGTCGGCACCGCGGTTCATCGGGCTCGGCAACTTCCAGGAGATGCTGCACGACGCCGTGTTCCGCACCGCGCTGCTCGACACGGTGCTCTGGCTGGTGCTGTTCGGCGGCCTGTCCGCCGTCCTGGGCCTCGGCGCCGCCCTGCTGCTCCAGCAGGAGCGCCGCGGTGTCGGCTTCTACCGCGCCGCGCTGTTCCTGCCGGTGGTCTTCTCGCTGGTGGCCACCGCCCTGGTGTGGCAGGCGCTGTACCAGCCGGACGGCGTGATCAACCAGATCCTGGGCGGCGTGGGCCTCGGCGGTCTCAGACACGCCTGGCTCGCCGACCGGAGCACCGCCCTGTACGCCGTGATCGTGCCCGCGCTGTGGCGTCAGATCGGGTATGTGATGGTCCTCTACGTCGCCGGGCTCAAGGGCATCGACCCGGTGCTCTACGAGGCGGCGAAGGTGGACGGCGCCACCCGCTGGCAGCAGTTCCGCAACGTCACGCTGCCCCAGCTCCGCAGCGTCAACGCGGTCGTGCTGTCGGTGATCGTCATCGACTCGCTGCGCTCCTTCGACGTGGTGTGGTCCCTCACCCGCGGCGGCCCCTACCACTCCTCAGAACTGCTGAGCACCTACATGTACTCCACGGCCTTCCAGTCACTGCGCCTCGGGTACGGCTCGGCGCTCGCCGTCGTCATCTTCGTGCTGGCCTTCGGGGTCATCGCCTCGTACCTCGTGCGCGCCTTCAAGGAGGCCGACTGATGAACGCCCTGAGCAGGCGGCGGTGGGCCACCGCCTCCTTCCACGTGAGCGCGGGCGGCCTGTCGCTGCTGTGGCTGCTGCCGATCGTCCTGGTCCTGGTCACCAGTGTGCGGTCCTTCGACGACATCGCCGCGCACGGCCTCGGCTCGCTGCCGCACTCCTTCACGCTGGCGAACTTCGGACAGGCATGGTCGGACGGCGGCCAGCAGCGCGCCCTCATCAACAGCCTGCTGGTCACCGTGCCCTGCGTGCTCGTCACGCTGGCGCTGGCCGCCATGGCGGCCTTCGCGCTCAGCCGCTACGCGCTGCCGCTGCGCCGCACCCTGCTGCTGGTGATGCTGGGCGGCAACCTGCTGCCACCGCAGATCCTGCTGATCCCGGTGAACAAGCTGACGGAACTGACCGGTCTGTACGACTCCCTCACCGCCCTGGTGCTGGTCCAGATCGGCTTCGGGGTGGGCTTCTACGTCTTCGTCCTGCACGGCTTCATGCGCGCGATCCCCGCCGAGATCCAGCAGGCGGCGGTGATCGACGGCGCCTCGCCGCTGCAGATCTTCTGGCGGATCATCCTGCCGCTGGCCCGGCCCGCGCTGGCCGCGCTCAGCGCGCTGTCGTTCACCTGGGTCTTCAACGACCTGCTGTGGGCGATCACCGTCCTGCGGTCGGACGCCAAGATGCCGATCACCGCGGCGCTCATCGGCCTCCAGGGCCAGTACGTGTCGATGTGGAACGTGATCGCAGCCGGTTCCGTCATCGCCGCCGCCCCGACCGTGGCCGTGTTCCTGCGGTTCCAGCGGCACTTCGTGGCGGGCCTCAACCTGGGAGCAGTGAAGTGACCCCGCCCGCGGCGGCCCGGGGGGCCGCCACCCGCGATCCGAGCGCCCCGCGGCGCTGGACGCTGACCACCGACACCACCTCCTACACCGTCGTCCTGCCCTCCCACGGCCGCTGGGCGGAACTCGCGTCCTGGGGCCCGCTCGGTGTGGAGGAGGGTCCCGACCCGCTGGACTGGTCGCGGCGCACCCACTTCCTCACCCCGGCCGACGCCGCCCCCGCCGAGTACCTTCCGCAGGGCCTGCGGCCCTTCACCGGCGCCGACCTGGTGGCAGGGGCAGCGGGCCGGGAGCGGGGCGTGTGGTGGGAGTTCGAGGAGGCCGGCTTCACCCCGACCGGGCCCGGCCGCCCCGGCACGCTGCGGCTCGCGTTCGCCGACGAGGTGCTCGGACTGCGGGCCGAGCTGTGCTACGAGACGGTGCCCGGCACCGATGTGATCCTGCGCTGGACCGAACTGACCTGCACGGGCGAACAGGAACTGCGCCTAGACCGGCTGGACTCCGGCGCCGTGACCGTGCCCCTGACCGGCACGGCCAGGCTCGCCTGCCTGTCCGGCCAGTGGTCGCAGGAGTTCCAGCTCACCCCCGTCGACCTGCCCCGCGGCCGATTCGAGATCGGGTCCACGCAGGGCGTGCCCGGTCATGCGTACGCGCCGTGGCTCGCCGTCCAGGACGGCGCCGACACCGCGGGTCCCGCGGGCCCTGCCCACACCGCCTGCCCCACCTACGGCATCGCCCTGGCCTGGCCCGGCAACTGGCACATCACGGCCGACGCGGAGCCGGGCGGGTCGGTACGGGTGCGTGCGGGACGGGTGCCGCACGAGGGCTCGGTGCCGCTCGCCCCCGGCCGGGCGCTGAGCACGCCCAAGATGGCCTGCGCGTTCAGCCCGGACGGCCTGGACGGCCTGGCGCGCGTCTGGCACCGCTACGAGCGGGTCCTCGCCGGCGAGCGACTGCACCGGCCCCGTCCCGTGCTCTACAACTCCTGGGAGGCGACCGGGTTCGACGTCGACGCGGACAGCCAGCTCCGGCTGGCCGAGGCCGCCGCCGAGCTCGGCGCCGAGCTGTTCGTCGTGGACGACGGCTGGTTCGTCGGCCGCGGCGACGACACCGGAGGGCTCGGCGACTGGCACCCCGACGCCGCGTCGTTCCCGGACGGCTTCGACGCCTTCGTCGGGCAGGTGCGCGCGCTCGGGCTCGACTTCGGCCTGTGGGTGGAGCCCGAGGCCGTCAGCCCCGCCTCCCGGCTGTACGCCGAGCACCCCGAGTGGGTGTACCGGATCGAGGGTCGCGAGGCGACGCTGGTACGCAACCAGTTGCTGCTCGACCTCGGCCGCGAGGACGTGCAGGAGTTCGTGCTCGACACCCTCGACAGGCTGCTCGGCTCGTACGACATCGGCTACCTCAAGTGGGACATGAACCGCCCGCCGACCGAGCGCGGCCGTCCCGGTGCCGGCCCGGCCGACCGGCTGGACCTGGACGCCGCGCACGTCGCCGGGTACCTGCGGGTGCTCGACCACCTCCGCGCCGCCCACCCCGGGGTGACCGTGGAGGGCTGTGCGGGCGGCGGCGGCCGGATCGAGCACGCCACCCTGGCCCGTACCGACGTGGTGTGGCCGAGCGACAACACGGCGCCGCTGGACCGGCTCGCCATCCAGTACGGCTTCCTGCACGCGCACGCCCCGCACGTGATGAGCTCCTGGGTCACCGACGCACCCGGCGTCTTCGACCCGCGCCCCCGCTCGCTCGCCTTCCGCTTCGTCACCGCCATGGCGGGCGTGCTCGGCATCGGCGCCGACATCCGGACCTGGACGCCGGCACAGCGCTCCGAGGCGGCCGCCTGGGTGGCCCGTTACAAGGCTGTCCGCGACGTCCTGCACCACGGCGAGGTCCATCTGCTGGGCAGCCCGGCGGACGCGACGTGCGGGGTGCAGTACGAGGAGGACGGCGGCGGGCGCGTCGTGGTCACCGCCTGGAGCACCGGACGGCTGGACGGCGCGCCACTGGTACCGGGCCGCCCGGCCCGCCTGCGGCTGCGCGGGCTCGACCCGGCCGCCCGGTACACGGACCAGGCCACCGGCACCGCCTACCGCGGCGCCCACCTGCTGCACGCGGGCCTGCCCTTCGCCTGGAGCGCCCGGTACGACGCCGAACTCGTCGTGCTGGCACGCCAGGAGGGCGGCGGCGACCGCCCTGCACACGAAACCCCGTAAATAACATGGACCGGGGCGAGCGCCGCCCCGGCACCGCCGCGTCCGGCACCCCGGCACTCACCTCCAGGAGTGGACCCCCCTCATGAACCATCCCCCACAGCCGCCCGGCGGCCGTTTCGCCGGCCGCGTCGCCGTGGTCACCGGTGCGGCCTCGGGCATCGGCGCCGCCACCGCGCGGCGGCTCGCCCGCGAGGGCGCGGCGGTGGTCGTCACCGATGTCGCCGCCGAGCGCGGCGAGCAGGTGGCCGACGACATCCGCGCCGGCGGCGGGCAGGCCCGGTTCGTCGCGGCGGACGCCGCCGACACCGCGGACTGGGAGCGGGTCATCGCCGCCGCGCACGCCTTCGGCCGGGTCGGGGTGCTGGTCAGCAACGCGTACACGGTCGAGGTGCTGCCCGCGCACGAGATGACGCTCGCCTCCTGGGAGCGTCAGATGTCCGTCAATCTCACCGGTGCCTTCCTCGGCTTCAAGGCGGCCCTGCCCGACCTGCGCGAGGAGGCCGGGGCGGTGGTGCTCACCTCGTCCGTGCACGCCCGTATGGGCCTGCCCGGGCGGCCCGCGTACGCCGCGTCGAAGGGCGCGCTGTTGTCGCTGAGCGGTCAGCTCGCCGTCGAGTACGGGCCGCACGTCCGGGTCAACGCGGTGCTGCCGGGACCGATTCTGACCGGTGCCTGGGACGGCATCTCGGAGTCGGACCGGGCACTCAGCGGTTTTGCCACCGCGCTGGGCAGGCTGGGACGGCCCGAGGAGGCGGCGGCCGCGATCGCCTTCCTCGCCTCGCCGGACGCCTCCTTCGTCACCGGGGCGAGCCTGCTCGTCGACGGCGGCTGGAGCGTCGCCAAGGCCTCGTCCTGAGCGCCGCACACCTCATCAGGAGAAAGGCAGGAACCGACATGTCGCCATACGCGCGCCGCGGGGTGCACGGCCAGACCGTGGAGACCCTTGCGCGCCGGGTGCTCAGCGGCGAGTTCCCGGAAGGAGCGACGCTCGATCTCGTGGCGCTCCAGAGCGAGCTGGACGTCAGCCTCACCGCGCTCAGGGAGTCCCTGAAGGTCCTGGCGGCCAAGGGCATGGTGGACGCCCGGCAGAAGCGCGGCACCTTCGTCAGGGCCCGCTCCGACTGGAACCTCCTCGACGCGGACGTGCTGCGCTGGCGGTTCGCCGAGGGGGCCGCCTCCGAACCGGACTCCGTGCTGCTGCACAACCTCGACGAGGTGCGGGGCATCGTCGAACCCGCCGCGGCCCGGCTGGCCGCCGAGCGGCGCACCGGGGCCGACCTGGCGGCGCTGGAGGCGGCGCTGGAGGCGATGGGCGAGGAAGGCGGCACACCGCACCACGCCGTCGAGTCCGACCTCGCCTTCCACCGCGCCCTGCTCACCGCCACCCACAACGAACTGCTGGAGCGCATGGAGATGGTGATCGAGTCCGGCCTGGCGCACCGCGACCGCCTGGTGCACAGCACCGGCCACGCCGACGACCCGGTGCCCAGTCACCGTGCGGTGCTCGACGCCGTGCGCGCGGCGGACGCGGCGGGTGCCGAGCGCGCCATGCGGGCCCTGCTGGTCCAGGCCCTGCGCGATGTGGACCGGGTCAGGGACTCCGTCGAGGGCCCGGCCGGTGACGGCAAGTGAGGATCACCCGGATCGAGACGTTCCTGGTGCCGCCGCGCTGGCTGTTCTGCCGGGTGGAGACGGACGAGGGCGTGACCGGCTGGGGCGAGCCGGTCGTCGAGGGCCGCGCGGAGGTGGTCCGCGCGGCGGTGCAGGTGCTCGCCGAGTACCTCGTCGGCCAGGACCCGCTGCGCGTCCAGGACCACTGGCAGGTCCTCAGCAAGGGCGGCTTCTACCGGGGCGGCCCGGTGCTCTCCAGTGCCGTGGCCGGGCTCGACCAGGCGCTGTGGGACATCGCGGGCAAGGCGTACGGGGCACCCGTGCACGCCCTGCTGGGCGGTCCCGTGCGGGACACCGTGCGGGTGTACGCGTGGATCGGCGGCGACGAGCCGGGCGAGCTGCGCGAGCAGGCGGCGGAGCAGGCGGCCGCCGGCTTCACCGCGGTCAAGATGAACGCCGCGGGGCGCACCCCGGCGCTGACCTCGCCCGCCGAGACCGCCGCGGTGGTCGAGCGGATCGCGGCCGTGCGCGAGGTGCTCGGACCCCACCGGGACGTCGCGGTGGACTTCCACGGCCGCTTCACGCCCGCGAGCGCCCGCCGGGTGCTCGCCGAGCTCGCCCCATTGCACCCGCTGTTCGCCGAGGAGCCGCTGCTGCCCGACCAGGGCCATCTGCTGCCTGCCCTGGTGGCCGCGAGCCCGGTGCCGATCGCCACCGGCGAGCGGCTCTACGGCCGCGGCGAGTTCCTGCCCGCGCTCACCGCGGGAATCGCCGTCGCCCAGCCGGACCTGTCGCACGCGGGCGGCATCTCCGAGGTGCACAGGATCGCCTCGCTGGCGGAGACCTTCGGCGCCCAGCTCGCCCCGCACTGCCCGCTCGGCCCGATCGCGCTGGCCGCCAGCCTGCAGATCGGATTCGCCACCCCGAACTTCCTCATCCAGGAGCAGAGCCGCGGCATCCACTACAACAAGGACGCGGACCTGCTGTCGTACGTCGTCGACACCGAGCCGTTCCGCTTCGTCGACGGCCTGGCGCGGCGGAGCACCCTGCCGGGCCTCGGCGTCATCGTCGACGAGGAGGCGGTGCGGGCCGCGGACCGGCGGGGCCACGCCTGGCGCAACCCGGTGTGGCGGCACCCCGACGGCTCCTTCGCCGAGTGGTGAGCGGGCCCGCACCCGACGGGGTGCTGCGGATCGTCACCGACCCGGCGCACGGCGGCCGGTGGACCTCGCTGAGCGCCCACGGCCGGGAATGGCTCTGGCGGCGGCCCGAGCCGCGCCGGGCCCGGGTCGCACCGGGTGACGCGTTCGCCGACGCGGGCGGTCTGGAGGAGTGCCTGCCGACGGTCCGCGGCACACCCGACCACGGCGACGCCTGGTCGCGGCCGTGGACACGGGAGGGCGACGCGGAGACGGTCTCCTGGCCCGGCTTCCGCCTCACCCGCCTGATCCGCACCGAGGGCGACACGGCCGTCGTCGACTACAGGTTGCGGGCGCGGCCCGGCCGCCGGTTCCTCTGGGCCGCGCACGCGCTCCTCGGACTGTCGCAGGAGGCACGCCTCGTCGCTCCGGCCGGGGTCCGGGTGCGCCTGCACCCGGAGGCGGCGCCGCTGCTCGCCGCCCCCTGGCCGGCCGGCGCGCCGTGGGTCACCGGGGACTGGCCGGCGCCGTGCGGGCTGCGCCTGGACCGTTTCGGGCCGGACGACGGCACCGCGGTCGGCGCGGTGCTGGACACCGCGGCGGCCGAGGTGCACGACGGCCCGGACGTCCTGCGGATGACGGTGAGCGCGCCGGGGCAGCCGATCGGGATCGCGCTCTGGCGCAACCTGGGCGGCTTCCCCGCCGTGGCGCCGTACCGCAGTTGCGGTGTGGAGCCGATGCTCGGCCGCTGCTTCGCGCTCGGGGACGCGGCGGAGGGCGACGCGGCGGTGGTTCCGCCCGGTGGCGAGGCGCGCTGGCGGCTGACGCTGACGGCCCTGCGCCGCACCGCCGCTCCCCCTCTCACCGGTACAGGAAGGAACCCACCCCCATGACGGACCAGCCAGACCAGCCCGGCCAGCCCGACCGGCGCGAGCGGGCCGCAGAGCCCGGGCAGGCCGCACGGCACGAGCACGTCACACGGCACGAGCACGCCGCACAGGCAGAGCAGGCCGCAGAGGCAGAGCTGCGACCGCTGTGGTCCGACCGTCTGGAACTCGGCGAGGGCATCCGCCAGGTGGCCGGCCGTATCGTGCTCACCGACATACTCTCCGGCCGGCTGCTCGGGGCGCCCGAGGGGGTCGGGCAGACGCTGGAGCTGCTGGCCCGGCTGCCGGTGCCGCTGGGTGCGGTGGCGCCGGTGGCCGGGCGGCCCGGGCACTGGATCGGCGCGGCCGGCACCGGTGTGGCACTGATCGGCCCGGACGGCGGCACCGACTGGCTGGCCCGGCCCGCCGAGGGCGCGCCGGTGCGCTCGCGCATGAACGACGGCGCGGCCGACCCGGAGGGCCGGTTCTGGGCGGGCAGCATGGCCTACGACGCCACGCCGGACGCCGGAGCACTGTACCGGGTGGATCGCGACGGGGCGGTGCACCGGGTGCTTGACGGCATCACCGTCCCCAACGGCCCGGCCTTCACGGCGGACGGCACCGCCATGTACCTGGCGGACAGCGCACGCGGGCTCATCCGGCGGTACCCGCTCGACCCTGCGTCGGGCGAGCTGGGTGAGGGCACGGTCTTCACGGCGCTCGGCGGGGGCAGCCCGGACGGCATGGCCATCGACGAGGCGGGCGGGCTGTGGTGCGCGGTCTGGGGCGCGGCCGAGGTGCGCCGCTACCTCCCGGACGGAACGCTCGACCGCGTCCTGACGCTGCCGGCCGCACAGCCCGCGGGGGTCTGCCTGGGCGGCCCCGACGGCCGCTCCCTGTTCGTCACCACCGCCCGCATCGGCCTCACGTCCCCGGGGCCCCTGGACGGTGCCGTGTTCACCGCCCGCGTCGGGACACCGGGCCTGCCGGTGTCCTGCTACCGGCCGCTGTAGGACTGGCCCGCGGCCGCGGCGCGGGCGTACGGCCCGGCCGGGGGCGCGGCGTACGGCCCGGCCGGGGGCGCGGCGTACGGCCCGGCCGTGGCGGCCCCGGTGCGGCCAAGAGCCGGGTGCCCGGCTGCCGCAGACCGCACTTTCCGATGCCGTGTCACACCGTGCGTCACACCAGACACACCACATCTTCACCGTTCGAAGGAATGGTGTTTCCCGACGGTCAGAGCACGGCCATTGGTGCGTACCTATTGACGAGACATGTTCAACTCCCGAAGCATGAGGCCGAGACACCGGCCGCGACCTTCCGGCCGGGCCGCATGTGCGGGTGTGCGCGACGCCTGGCCTCATCGGGGACCGGTGTGCCGGGCGACCCGCCCGCGTACCAGGAAGGCATCCCCCCACGATGCAGAGCCAAAGACGCGGCGCCGCTCAGGGCCCGGACGACCCCGCGGTGCGCAGCCAGCCCAACTTCGGCGGCATGGCCTGGCACGGCTACGAGGGCGACGTCACTGAGCAGTCGGCGGTCCACGACAGGTACCCCGGCCTCGGTGTCTTCGGGACCGAGCACTCCGGTGGCACCTGGATCGCCGACCAGCAGCAGGAGGACATGCGCAACCTCATCGACTACACCCGCAACTGGGCGAGCAGTTGGGTGAAGTGGTCCCTGGCCGTCGACCAGAACGGCGGCCCGCACAACGGCGGCTGCGGCACCTGCACCGGGCTGATCACGGTGCACAACGGCGACGACCGCTCCGGCCAGGTCGACTACACCATCGAGTACTACACGATGGGCCACCTCACCAAGTTCGTGAAGCCGGGTGCGCACCGCATCGACTCCACCGCCGACTCCTCGGTGATGAACGTCGCCTGGCAGAACCCGGACGGCAGCAAGGTGCTCATCGCCTACAACAACACCGGCTCCACCCGGACCGCCGACGTCGGCTGGAACGGGGAGCACTTCACCTACGACCTTCCGGCCGGCGCGTCGGCCACCTTCACCTGGGGCGGGCCGGCCTCGGCCGCCGGCCACGCCCCGGACGGCACCCCGGCGGGCCGCACGGCCATCGCCGCGGAGGCCGCCCTGTCCCCCCACAACAAGAGGTGAGCACCTTGAGCACAGCACAGCACCGGATGTCACGCCGCGGTCGGTGGATCGCCCTGGCGGCGGCCGTGGCCGCCACCGCGACGGGCACCACCGTCGCCGCCTGGGCAGGCACCGTCCAGGAAGCGCCCGGCGTCAAGGCCGCTCCGGCCGCCGTGGCGCCGTACCTGTACACCGGTTGGGGCAACCCGCCCGACCCGGCCGAGGTCATGGACGCCACCGGCGTTAGCTGGTTCACCATGGCCTTCGTCCTGGACGCCGGCGGCTGCGACCCGCAGTGGGACGGCGGCAGGCCGCTGAGCGGCGGGCAGGACGAGCAGGCCATCGACGCGGTGCGCGCCAAGGGCGGTGACGTCGTACCGTCCTTCGGCGGCGCCAGCGGCAACAAGCTGGAGCAGTCCTGCTCCGACGCCGACGCGCTGGCGGGCGCGTACCAGAAGGTCATCGACGCCTACGGCCTGAAGGCCATCGACATCGACATCGAGGGCGACGCGTACAACGACCCGAACGTCCAGCAGAAGACGATCGACGCGCTGAAGAAGGTGAAGGCCGACAACGACGGCCTGGTCACCTACGTGACCTTCCCCAGCGACCAGAACGGCCCGGACGGCGGCATGATCCAGAAGGCCGCCGACTCGGGCCTGGAGGTGGACGGCTGGACGATCATGCCGTTCGACTTCGGCGGCGCGGGCCAGGACATGGCGAAGCTGACCATCCAGGCCACCGACGGCCTCAAGGACAGGGTCAAGGATGCCTACGGTTACAGCGACGAGGAGGCCTACGCGCACAGCGGCCTGTCGTCGATGAACGGGATCACCGACGTCCAGGAGAAGGTCACCACCGACAACTTCCGGACCATCCTCGACTACGCCCAGCAGAACCACCTGGCGCGCCTGTCGTTCTGGTCCGTCAACCGCGACCGGCCCTGCCCCGGCGACTACCCGAACGACGACACCTGCTCGGGCGTGGACCAGGACCCGTGGCAGTTCACCAAGATCTTCGCCGGTTACACCGGCTGAGGGGGCAGCACACATGTTCCCACGCGTCAAGGGCGACCACAGGAGGGGCCGCAGGCTGGCCCGCTGTGCCGCCGCGTTCGCCGTGCTCCTCGGAGCGGGTGCCGCGGCCGTGAGCATGCAGAGCGCCGACGCCGCCGAGGGCGACCCGGACCTCGGTCCGAACGTCGCCGTCTTCGACCCCTCGATGTCCAAGGACGAGATCCAGGGCAAACTCGACAGCGTCTTCAAGCAGCAGGAGACGAACCAGTTCGGGCAGGAGCGCCAGGCGCTGCTGTTCAAGCCGGGCACCTACGACGCCGACGCCAACGTCGGCTTCTACACCGAGGTCGCCGGGCTCGGCCTGTCCCCGGACGACACCACCGTCAACGGCGCGGTGCACGCGGAGGCGGACTGGTTCGACGGCAACGCCACGCAGAACTTCTGGCGCGACGCCGAGAACCTCGCCGTCAACCCCACCGGCGGCGGCGACCGCTGGGCGGTGTCCCAGGCTGCCCCGTACCGCCGCATGCACGTCAAGGGCGACCTGCAACTCGACGACGGCGGCTGGTCGAGCGGCGGCCTGCTGGCCGACACCAAGGTCGACGGCACGGTGAACTCGGGTTCCCAGCAGCAGTGGCTGTCCAGGAACACCGAGTGGGGCGGCTGGACCGGGTCCAACTGGAACATGGTCTTCGTGGGCGCGGAGAACGCACCCGCCGGCGACTTCCCCAAGCCGCCGTACACCCGCGTCGACCAGACCCCGGTCTCCCGCGAGAAGCCGTTCCTGTACGTCGACGACTCGGGCGCCTGGAAGGTGTTCGTACCCGGTGTGCGCACCGACTCCGCCGGTACGTCCTGGTCCTCGGGCACGCCCGAGGGCACGTCGATCCCGCTGGACGACTTCTACATCGCCAAGCCGGGGGCCACGGCCGAGGACATGAACGCGGCGCTGGACGCGGGCAAGCACCTGCTCGTCACGCCGGGTGTCTACCACCTCGACCGGACACTGCACGTCAGCAAGCCGGACACGGTGGTGCTCGGACTCGGACTCGCCACGCTCGTCCCCGACGGCGGCATCACGGCCGTGTCGGTGGACGACGTCGACGGGGTGCAGCTCGCCGGGCTGCTCATCGACGCGGGCACCACGAACTCCGACGAGCTGATGGAGGTCGGCCCCGAGGGCTCCAGCGCGGACCACTCCGCCGATCCGACCGCCCTGCACGACGTGTTCTTCCGGGTCGGCGGCGCGGGGGTCGGCAAGGCGACCACCAGCCTCACGGTGAACAGCTCCGACGTGATCGGCGACCACACGTGGATCTGGCGGGCCGACCACGGCGACGGCGTCGGCTGGGACTCCAACACCGCCGACCAGGGGCTGGTCGTCAACGGCGACGACGTCACCATGTACGGCCTGTTCGTGGAGCACTACCAGAAGTACCAGGTGACCTGGAACGGCGAGAACGGCAGAACGTACTTCTTCCAGAACGAGATGCCGTACGACCCGCCGGACCAGAGCGCCTGGATGAACGGTGACACCAAGGGGTACGCCGCCTACAAGGTCGCGGACTCGGTGCAGCACCACGAGGCATACGGCCTGGGCAGCTACTGCTTCTTCAACGTCAACGACTCGGTCAGCGCGGACCGCGCCTTCGAGGTGCCCGACGCTCCCGGGGTGGTGTTCCACGACATGGTCGCCGTCTCGCTGGGCGGCGGCGCGGGGAGCATCACCCACGTCATCAACGACACGGGCGGTCCGGCCGACAAGAACGGCACGGTGGCCAACGTGGTCAGCTATCCCTGATCCACCGGTCCTGCCGGTCCTGCCGGTCCTGCAACCGCGCCGGCGGTATGCGCACCCAGGGGGTGCGGGCCTTGCGCCCGCACCCCCGCGCCCGTTTCCGCACGGCTCTTCCCACCGGCCGCCGCAGCACCCGGCCGATATGTGCAAGGCACCTTCCACAATGCGCAGGAACCGGAAATCGGAAAAAAAGCAGACTGACATGACACCTGGTCACAGCAGGTTTTGGGTTCTGCTTTCCCGTATTTCCGGGGTCTTGCCACGGGAACACCGCGGGCCTTATTTTCGCAGCACGCCCGGAGGAGTAGGCGGAGCTGCCGCCGCCTGACGTTCCCCCACCTCTTCGGGCCGTCCCCCATGACGCCGTCCCCCGAGCCCGGAATGTGATCGGCGCATGCCCGGCAGAAGCGATGGAGGAATTCTTCCGTGAGCATCGATCGACGCACGTTACTGGCCTCCGCACTGGCCGCCACCGCAGGTGCCGCCGGTACCGTCGCCGGCCGGCAGGCCGAAGCGGCCCCCGTACCCGGCACGGCCGACGCGCCCGCCGCGAGCCCCGTGGGCGATGTGGTAGGCAAGATCACCGTCGGCTACCAGGGCTGGTTCGCCTGCGGCGGCGACGGCGCCCCCATCAACGGCTGGTGGCACTGGAGCAAGGACATGGGCCGGGCTCCCTCGCCGTCCAACTCCGGGATCACGTCCTGGCCGGACATCAGCGAGTACCAGAACGTCTACCCGACCGACTACGGCAGCCTGAACAGCGGGCGGGCGGCCGCCCTGTTCTCCTCCTGGGACGACCAGACGGTGGACACCCACTTCCGCTGGATGCGGGAGAACGACTGCGACACCGCGGCCCTGCAGCGCTTCAACCCGTTCAGTCCCGAGGACCCCACCCGGGACGCCATGGCGCAGAAGGTGCGCAAGGCCGCCGAGGCGTACGGCCGGAAGTTCTACATCATGTACGACGTCACCGGCTGGACCGCCATGCAGTCGCAGATCAAGGACGACTGGACGTCGAAGATGCGGGCGCACACCGCGTCCGGCGCGTACGCCAGGCAGAACGGCAAGCCGGTGGTGTGCATCTGGGGCTTCGGCTTCGACGACGACGGCCGGCCCTTCGCGCCCGCGCAGTGCCTCGACGTGGTCAACTGGTTCAAGGGCCAGGGGGTCTACCTGATCGGCGGTGTGCCCACCCACTGGCGCACCGGCACCGAGGACTCCCGGCCCGGCTTCTCGGACGTGTACCACGGCTTCCACATGATCTCGCCGTGGATGGTCGGCAGGATCTCCGACACCGCGGGGGCCGACCGGTTCCTGCGGGACGTCAACACACCCGACAAGGCCGACTGCGACGCGCACGGCATCGACTACCAGCCCTGTGTGATCCCCGGTGACCTGCAGTCCGGGCACCGCGCGCACGGCGACCTGATGTGGCGCCAGTTCTACAACATGGTGGGCCTGAAGGCGGCCGGCATCTACATCTCCATGTTCGACGAGTACAACGAGAGCAACCAGATCGCCAAGACCGCCGCGACCGCGGCGGACGTGCCGGCCGGTGCCGGGTACCGCGCCCTCGACGAGGACGGCACCGCCTGCTCGTCCGACTACTACCTGCGGCTCACCGCGGACGGCGGCCGGATGCTGAAGGGCCGGATACCGCTGACCGCGACCCGGCCGACCAAGCCGGTCGTGTAGTGGGCCGGTGGCGCGCGCCGGCACACCGCTTCCGCCCGCCGGCCGCCGGCCCCCGGTGCGGGGCGGGCCCCGGGGCCTTCCCGGGGCCCGCCCCGGCCGTGTGCCGCGTCCTCAGCCCCGGGCGCGGCCCCGCAGGCGGGGGGCGAACGTCGCGTGGAAGATGGTGGACGCGGCGCCGACCGCGGCGGCCTCGGCGCTGAGCACCGAGCGTTCCACCTCCACGCGGCGCAGCCGTCGTGCGGTCGGGAAGTCGTTGACCGTCCGGCCGATCTCGTCGAGGTAGAACTCCGCGACGTCCTCGGTGAAGAACGGGCCGCCGAGCACGAGCAGGTCGATGTCGAGCAGGTCGACCAGGCCGAGCGCACCGCGGCCCACCGCCCCCGCCACCTCCCGCAGCGCGGCCACGGCGGCCGGGTCGCCGGCGGCCGCCGCCCGCCCCACGGCGCGGTAGGCCGCCGTGCTGCCGAGCGCCGCGCCCGGGGCGCGCAGGCCGCCGCGTGCGGCGAGGCCGGTCACGGAGACCGGGGGGTTGCACTCCGGCAGGATCTCGGGCCGGCCGTCCGCGTCGACCCGGTGGAGTGCCAGGGCGCACAGTTGCCCGAACTCCCCGGCGTTGGCGCTCACCCCGCGGTACAGGTCGCCGTTCAGGTAGAGCCCCGACCCCACCCCGGTGCCGAGGTAGAGGTAGGCGAAGTCACGGGCCCTGCGGTCGCGGCCGATCCACCGCTCCCCCGCCGCGGCCGCGAGCGAGTCCTTCTCGATGATGACCGGGCAGGGGAAGTGGTCCTTGAGGAGGTACAGCAGCGGCAGGTCGTCCCAGGCGGAGAGCAGCGGCGGAGCGAGGACCGTGCCGGAGGCGATGTCCACCGGGCCGGGCACGGCCACCCCGATGCCGAGGAAGCCGTCGTCGCGGACCGCGCCGCGCGCGTTCTCCAGCGCCTCCCTGGCGAGGGCGACGGCCTGGCCGACGAACTCGCCGGGCTCGATCTCGGCGCTCACCGGCCGGGTGCAGGTGCACACCAGCGAGCCGTCGAGGTCGATGACGACGGCGGTGAGCACCTCCGGGTCGATGTGCAGGCCGAGCGCGTGCGCCGCGGTGCCGCACAGCCGCACCGGAGTGCGGGGCTTGCCCGAGGTGGCGCGCCGCTGCGCGTCCTCGACGAGGATGCCGCGGTCCAGCAGCGAACGGGCGATCCGGGAGACCGACTGCTGGGTGAGGCCGGTGCGGTGGGCGATCTCGCCGCGGGTGATGCTGCCGGAGAGCCGCACGGTCTCGATGACCACGCACTCGTTGAAGGAACCGAGGTCGATCTGGTTGACGCCGCTCGACGCACCCCGGCGCGCGGCGCCCGCACCGGTGCGCAGGGCCCGCAGGTGCTCGGCGACGTGTCCACGCAGCCAGCACACCGGCGCGTACGGTCCTGCGCCGCGCACCGCGCCGTGCCGCTCCAGGGCGCTGGTCAGGTCGAGGTAGACGCGCCGGGACGACTCGGGGTGGCTGGTGCCGTCCAGCGCGATCATGGCGTGCAGGAAGCCGCGCCAGGTGGAGCGGGCTGGCAACTGGTGGAAGGTGACCCGGCCGGCTGCGGCCGGGGGCCGGGTCCGTGCGGCGTCCGCTTCCTGGTGCGTCCGCCGTGCGGTGTCCTGGGCGGTGTCCCACAGGGTCACGGCGTGCAGGGCGATGTCCGGGTGGTGCTCGGCGGCCGCCGCGAGGTACCGGATGAGGGCCTGGGTGCCGTCGGCCCCGGTGGCGGTGCGCGGCACGGCCGTGCCGCGCACCGCGTCCAGGGCGCGGTCGAGCCCGTCGAGCACGTCCTCGCCGATCACCGCGGCGGCCGTGGCGGGCCCCGAGGCAGCCGGCCGGGTCCCGGCGAGCAGCACGGCCCGCTGCTGGTCGACGTAGAGCCCCATCACCCAGATGTCGGCGCCGGGCAGCGGCGGCCTGGTGGGCACGTGGGGTGCGGGCGGCCCGTCGGGGGCCAGCCGCCAGCGGCGGCGGATGGCCGCCACGGTGGCGTGCGAGAGGCCGACCTCGCGGGCGATGGCACGGCTGGCGCCGCTGCCGCCGGGCGCGAGGAGGGTGCGGGTGACGACCTCGGCCTCGTCGACGGTGGCGGGGCGTCCGGTGCGCGGCCGCTGCCGCAGGCCGGCCAGGCCCGCGCCCTGCCAGCGGTGCCGCCAGGTTCCCACGGTCTGCCGGGACACGCCGAGGCGCCGCGCTATCTCGGCGTCCCGCAGGCCCTGGGCGGCGAGCAGGACGACACGGGCCCGGGTGGTCATGGGTCCGTCCTGCTGCGCCCACCTGCGCAGTCGGGCGTGGGCCTCGGGCGGCAGGCCGCCGGCCGGCTGCGCGTCAGGCACCGCGCTCCTCGGGCAGGTGCGACGGTCCGGGGCCGCGTACCAGGCGCAGCGTGAGGATCTGGAAGGGCCGCAGGACGAGGCGGACTCGGCCGCCGGAGAGCCGGTGCTCCGCGCGCCGCTCCTCCAGGAGGTCGGTCTCGTGGACGGCAGAGGCCGCGCAGGCGACCGTGAGCCGGGTGGCAGCCCGGCCGCCGCGCGACTCGTGGAGGCGCACGACGACGTCGCCGCTGCGGTCGTCGGCGAGTTTGACGGTCTCGATGACGACGTCGGGGTTGTCGACGGCGACCAGCGGTGGTCCCGGCGGGTCGGCGGGGCCCGGGCGCAGCGGACGGCACAGGGCGTGGCCGGTGTCGCGCGCGTCGCCGGTGGTCGCGGCGGGCCGCAGGGCGTGCCGGAAGCGGTGGTGGCCTCGGTCGGCGCCCGGGTCGGGGCGGGAGGGTGCGCGCAGCAGGGTGGTGCGCAGCACGGTGGTGGTGCCGCCGTCGTGGCGGGTGCGGCGGCTGACGTCGTAACCCGCGGCCGCGTCGGTGGCCAGGGCGATGCCGAAGCCGTGCTCGCCGACGTGGATCCAGCGGTGCGCGGCCATCTCGTGCCGGGCCAGGTCCCGGTCGGTGTTCTCGTGCGTGGGGCGTGCGACATGGCCGAACTGCACTCCGGCCCTGCTGTGTTCGGCGTGTACGTCGAGCGGCCAGGCGCATTTGAGGACGGTGTCCCGCTCGCGCCAGTCGACCTCGGTGTCGATGGTCAGGGCGCGGCCGCCCGCGGTGAGGCTCAGGTCCTGGACGAAGGTGGACCGCCCGGTGCCGCGCGCCACCCGGACGGTGGCCAGCAGCGGGCCGTGGGCGCGTACCGTGACGCGGTCGGCGCGGTCCAGGTCGCGGGCGGTGCCGCGGTAGCGCGGGTCGAGGTCGCGGGCCGTGCCGCGGCCGGGGTCGTCGCGGTGCAGTTGGAGCAGGTTGCCCGCGGCGCCGGGCGCGATGGCCTCGCGCCCGGAGGCGAGTTCGCGCACGGACCGCACGAGGCCGTGCGGGTCGATGTGCACCCGCAGCAGGCCGTTGTCGAGGAGGTGGCCGCCGTCGGGAGCGGTGCGCACGCTCACGGGAGCGGTGTCCCCGAGGGGGAGGCAGGCGGGGCCCGCCCCGAGCCCGGGGGCCTCGGCGAGGACGGCGAGGCCGCCGTCGGGCAGCGGTTGCGCCCCGGCGGGTACGGGTCCGGTGCCGCTCCCGGCGCCCGGGGGGAGGACGACGACCTCGCGGCGCGGGTGCGGGGCGGGGTTGAGGACGGTGCTGCCGTCCGGCTCGCCTGCCGCGCGCCGGATGAGCCGTTCGAGCCTGCGCCGCACCAGGCGGTGCGCGGCCTCGGCGTCGGCGTGCACCCAGGCGGTGCCGGCACCGGAGAGGATGTCGTCGCTCTGCAGCAGCAGTACCTGCTTCCAGGCCGCGTCGAGCTCGTCGTACGGGTAGCCGGTGCCGTGCCGTACGGCGGCCGTCGCGCACCACAGCTCGGCCTCGTGCAGCAGGGCCTCGCTCAGCCGGTTGGCGCGCTTGGTGCGGGCCTGGCTGGTGTAGCCGCCGCGGTGCGGCGCGAGGTCGAGTTCGCCTCGCCACAGGGGGGCGGCGGGGTACTCGTCCTCGGCCGCGCGGAAGAACGGACCCGGGTGCCGCATCGTCACCCGCGGGGCGCCGTCCAGGTCGGCGAGGCGGCGGGCGCGCTCCAGCGCGGCGCGGTCCGGGACGGCGCCGGGACGGCCGAGGGGCAGCAGGGAGCGGGGGGCGCGGCCCCCGTCGGCGGAGCCGGCGACGGCCTGTGCTGCCGCGGTGGCGGTGAGCGTGCCGTCCTCGGCGCCGCCGGGTGCCAGGTGGGTGAAGAGGGTGCTGCCGTCGATGCCCTCCCAGCGGAAGGTGTGGTGCGGCGGGGCGGGTACCTGGCCGGGCGCGGGGCGGCGGGTGAGCAGCCAGCGGGCGCCGGCCAGCCGGGCCAGTTGCGGCAGTGCAGCGGAGGCGCCCATGGCGCCCGGCAGCCAGACCCCGTCGGTGTCCGCGCCGAGTTCGTCGCGGAAGAAGCGGCGGCCGTAGGCGAACTGCCTCACCAGCGACTCCCCCGCGGCCAGTTCCGTGTCGGCCGACACCCACATACCGCCCACGGGCACCCAGTTGCCGTCCGCGACGGCCTTGCGGATGCGTTCGAAGACGTGCGGCTGGTGCTCCTTCATCCAGGCGTGGTGCTGGGCCGAGGGGGCAGCCACGACCAGCTCCGGATACTCCTCGGCGAGTGTGGCCAGGGTGCTGAAGGCGCGGGCGCCTGCGCGGACGGCCTCGCGCAGCGGACGGCACGGTGCACCTCCCGCGGGCGCGTGGCCGACCACGGCGAGCGTGTGCGCGGAGTCGTGCGCACGGTGGGCGAGTACGGGGGCGAGCAGCGCACGGGCCGCGGCGGCGGTGGCACCGACGGCGCGCGGGTCGACGGCGTCCACCGCGCGTTCCAGGGTGATAAGGAGCTCCCCCCGGCGGGGCAGGGCGGTGGGCAGGGCGTGCATCAGCCCGGCCAGGGTCTCCATGTCGTGCAGCAGCCGCCACACCTCCTCGTCGCGCGCGGCGAGATCGGCGGCGCGCAGCCGGTAGAGGGGCTGGTCGCCCGCGGTGAGGGGGTCGCCGTAGTGCAGGCCGGTGCCGGCCACCGGGTCGACGGGCGGTACGGCCGCGGCCTCGATCAGCAGCCGCACCTGCTGGCCGCCGCGGGCGCGCCGCGCGACGGGGACCGCGCCGCCGTCCGGGTGCAGCCCGTGCAGCGGGGTGCCGTGCCCGTCGTGGACGAGGCCCTCAGGAGCACCCGGGCCGCCGGCGGTGCCGCCGAGGTCGACGAGGGCGTCCACGCGGCGGCCGGCCCAGCGCTCGGGCACCGTGGCCCCGGTCCGGAACCAGGTGGTGGACCACGGCCCGCCCCAGGGCTCGCCCACCGCGAAGGGCGTGTAGCCGGCGCGCAGGGCCACGCCGACCGGGACCGGCTCGCCCGGGTGGTGCCAGGCGCTGACGTCCATCGGCACCCGCTGCGGGTACAGCGCGGGCCTCAGCCGTTCGGAGAGGAATGCGGTGATGCGTTCCTCGCCGGATATCCTCCGGTCGTGCATCGGGAGCCCTCCCTGTCCAGCCGGTCACCGCCATGTAAAACCACGTGTGTTATCAAGTCAACGCCTTGGGCGGTTTCCTTCTTCTTGCTGGTTGTCAGCAGCATCCGATGAATTGTCAGGGGAATTTGAGTCCATGTTCTGCGGAGTTCGTCGATTAATTGGAGTGACATTGCCTGGACAGCGGAAGGCGGCAGGAAGGCCCTCTCCTTCCTGCCGCCCGACTCCCCCTGCGGGGGCTTTTGCACGGCCCCGGCTACGGCGCGGGCGCAGCACCCGCCACGAGCGCGGGACGCTCGCAGGTGCTGGTCACCGGGAGGCCGGTGCGCCCCTCGGCGGAGTCGAGCAGGGTGAGCATCACATCGAGGACGTGCGCGGCGAGGTCGGCGGACGCGCGGTGCGGCCGGCCGTCGGCGAGGGCTGCGGCGAGGTCGGCGAGTCCGGTGCCCCGGCCGCCGTCCCGGTAGCCGGCCGAGACGGGCAGCGGCTGCCAGGTGCCCTCCCGGTGGATCTCGACCGGCCCGTCGAACCGGTTGGGGTCGGGCACGGACAGGGAGCCTTCCGTGCCGTGCACCTCGATCCGGGGCAGCCGTGCGGCGTGGATGTCGAAGCTCATGACGAGCGTCGACAGCGCACCGCCCGCATGCTCCAGAACGCCCGTGACATGGGTGTCGACCTCTACCGGGAAGGTCTGGCCGGCGCGCGGACCGCTGCCGATCGTCCGCTCGCCCCGCGGCCGCGACGACGCGCCGGTCACCCGGACCACCGGGCCGAGCAGGTGCACCAGGGCGGAGAGGTAGTAGGGGCCCATGTCGAGCAGCGGGCCGCCGCCCGGCTGGTAGTAGAACTCCGGGTCGGGGTGCCAGGCCTCGTGGCCGGGTGTCGTCATGAACGCGGTGGCCGCGACCGGCACCCCGATGAGCCCGTCGTCGACGGCCTTGCGCGCGGTCTGGGTGCCGGTGCCGAGGACGGTGTCCGGGGCGCAGCCGACCCGCAGCCCGCCGGCGCGCGCGGCGGCCAGCACCGACTCGGCCTCCGCACGGCCGGCGGCCAGCGGCTTCTCACCGTAGACGTGTTTGCCCGCCAGGAGCGCGACGAGGGCGACACCGGCGTGCGCGGCGGGCACCGTGAGGTTGAGGACGGCGTCCACGTCGTCCCTGCCCACGAGTTCGGCGACGGACCCGGCGACGAAGACGTCGCCGCCCGCGTGCAGTGCGGCCTGCTTGGCGCGGTCGGGGTCGAGGTCGGTGACGGCGGTCAGGCGCACGTCGTCCAGCCGGGCCAGGGTGGCCAGGTAGGCGCCGCTGATCTTCCCTGCGCCCACCATGCCGACCCGCAGCGGCTTCACCGGCTCGCCCACAGCAGTCCCCTCTCGGTCAGTGTCCGCACCTCGGGTACGTCGAAGTCGTCCGGCTTGTGGCCGATGGTGTTGACGAAGACCCGGCCCGCGCCCCAGGTCCTGGTCCACGCCGCGGGCATCACGACGGTGTGCCCGCGCAGCTCGTCGGCCTCGAAGGTGGTGGTGGCCAGCACGTCGATCAGCGGATCGGTGGCGACCCAGTACTGCTCGGTGTGCACACGGAAGTCGCCGAGCCCGGCGACGACGGGGTGGTCGGCCCGGTCGGCGGCGATGTGGACCTCGTAGTCGTGGAAGCCGGGCGGGTGCATCAGGAACTGCCCGCCGGTCAGCAGGTGGTACTGCACCTCGCCGCGGAAGGAGTCGACGATGCCTCCGTGCCAGCCGGCGAAGCCGGTGCCCGCGCGGACCGCGGCGGCCAGGTTCGCGCACTGGTCGCGGGTGATGCTGTCCAGGGTCCAGCACTGCACGACCAGGTCGGCGGCGGCCAGCAGGTCGGCGTCCTCGTAGACGGTGAGCGAGTCGAAGACGTCGACGGTGAAGCCCTGCTCCTTGAGGAACGGCAGGAAGAGGTCGGTGATCGTCACGGGCTGGTGGCCTTCCCAGCCACCGCGGACGACGAGTGCCCGCCGGGTGTCGGTCGTCACGGTCGTTGCACGCTCCCATCGGTGTTGCGCAGCAGGGCCCAGCGGTCGTGTCCGAGCGGCTCGGGCACCGGGTGTCTGCGGGCGGCGCTCTCGTCGAAGTCGACGCCGTGGCCCGGGGCCCGGTGGGGGACGAGGGTGCCGCGGCGGGGCACGATGGTGCCGGGGAAGACCTCGTGGACGGCGGGCTTGAAGGCGGCGGCCTCCTGCACACCGAAGGCGTGGCTGCTGACGTCCAGGGCGAGGGTTGCGGCCTGCGCGACGGGGCTCACGTCGGCAGGGCCGTGCGGCGCCAGCCTGACACCGCGCAGCTCGCAGACCGCGGCGATCTTGCGGGCCGGGGTGAGGCCGCCCAGGGTGGGGACCCGGATCCGGGCGAAGTCGATGGCGGGCCCGTCGAGCAGCGGCAGGAACTGCGCCGTGTCGTGGAAGAGCTCCCCCACCGCGAGCGGTACCGGCGAGGCGTCGTGCAGGCGCGCGAAGTGCCCCGCGTCCTCGGGCGCGAGCAGGTCCTCGACGAAGTAGAGGCCGGTGTCGGCGATCCTGCGCAGGAACTCGCGGGCCTGGCGGGGGTCGAGCCGCTCGTGGACGTCGTGCAGCAGTTCCACTCCGTCGCCGACCAGCTCGCGCACCCGTGCGAGCACCGCCGGGACGGTGCGCAGGTAACCGGCGGAGTCCCAGGGCACCCGGCGGGCGCGCACGGCGGCCGGGTCGGCCTCGGCGCCGTGGCTGCCGTAGGTGTCGGCGCCCGGTACGGCGGCCTGGATGCGGACGTGGCCGAAGCCGCGCTCGAAGGCCGCCGCCACCTTGTCGGCGATCTCGCGCGCGTCCGCGCCCTCGACGTGGGTGTACGCCGCGGCGCCGGTGCGCACCCGGCCGCCGAACAGCGCGTACAGCGGTGTGCCCAGCCGCTTGGCCTTGAGGTCCCACAGGGCGACGTCGACGCCGCCGAGCGCGTTGCCGGTGACCGAGCCGCCGCGCCAGTAGGCGCTGTTGAGCAGGAGGCGGTGGATGTCCTCGATGTCGTCGGGATCGCGTCCGACGAGCAGGGGCGCCAGGTAGTCGTCGAGGACCGAGCGGACCGCGAGGGTGCGCTGCGGGTCGCTCGCACAGCCGAGGCCGTAGAGGCCGGGGTCGTTGGTCTCGACGCGGACGATGAGGTGGGGGCAGCCGTGCGGGGCTGTCAGGAAGGTGCGTACGGCCGTGATGCGGATCGGGGCGCCGCGCTCCTCGACCCAGGGGGCCGGTGCGAGGAGACCGGTGCGGGCATCAGGCTGAGCCATGCGAACTCCCGCATACAGTTGTCAGAATGACGTTCTCTCATCCGAACGCACATATACCGATTTTGTCAACGCACCCACCAAAACAGGCCGGATGAACGACCCGGCTGAGGACACCCCCCTGGCCCGTGCCGGCCGTGCGGCTCCCTTGTCGATGCCCAGCGCCGGGCCGTTTCAGTGCTGGCCGAGCCGTTTGAGCAAGGTGCGCAGCGAGTGCGCCGCCCCGGTCACGGCCGACGCCACCTCCTCCAGGCGGGCGTCGTCCATCCGGCTCCTGGGTGCCGAGCAACTGAGCGCGTCGCCGCCCGAGGGGGTGGCCCCGAGCGGCACGGCCACGCACCGGATGTCCACCGCGTTCTCGCCGTCGTCCAGGGCCCAGCCGCGCAGCCGGGCCTCGGCGAGCTGCGCCAGCAGGTCGTCGGGACCGGTGACGGTGTCGGGGGTGAGCCGCTCCAGGGGCCAGTTCAGCCGGCGCTGGACCTCGGCCGCGTCGTACTGGGAGAGCACCGCCTTGCCGAGCGCGGTGGCGTGCGCGGGCAGCCTGCGGCCGACCGCCGAGTACATCCGCAGCGCATGGCGCGACTCTCGTTTGGCCAGGTAGACCACGTCGGTGCCGTCCAGCCTGCCGAGGTGCACGGCCTCGCCGGTCTCCTCCGCCAGGGTGTCGAGCACCGGCCCCGCGAGGGACGCGACGTCGTCGCCCTCCAGGTAGGCGGTGCCGGTCAGCAGCGCCTTGAGGCCGAGGCTGTAGCGGGTGCCGGCGGAGTCGAGGTCCACCCAGCGGCGGGCCTGCATGGTGCGCAGGATCGCATGGAGGCTGCTCTTCGGCACGGACATCGCGCTCGCCATCTCGGCGAGCGACAGGCGGGCGCCGTCCCGCCCCAGCAGTTCGAGCACCTCGAGCACCCGAGCCGCGGACTTGACCTCGTCGGCCTTGCGCCCGCCTGCTGCCTCTGTCACCGCATCCACTGATCCTCCGCTCCCCGGACCGGCACCCGGCGGCCTGTGTGCGCACTGGTGTGCCGCGCTCCGTCGCAGCGCGCGTCTTGACGCTATATCACGACGAGCCTAAGTTCAGTCACTCCAACGCCATTCGGTCATCTGAACGCTCGATGCTCATCAATCCTAGGTGGGGCCCATGCGTATAGCTGTATCCGGAAAGGTCCGTTGTGCGGCCGCCGTGGTGGCCGCGGCGCTCTCGCTGACGTCCCTCTCGGCGTGCGGGGGATCGTCCGGCCCGGGCGACGCCGCGACGCTGGAGATGTGGACCTTCAAGCAGTCCCACGTGGCGGCGCTGCGCAACGCGGCCGAGGAGTTCAGGAAGCAGACCGGCATCTCGGTCCGCGTCGAGGCCTACACCCCGGACGACGCGTACACCACGAAGGTGCAGAGCGCGGCCAAGACGCACGACCTGCCGGACGTGCTGGAGACGCACTCGGACGGCGAGGACATGTCGCTGGGCGCGGCCGGTATCGCCGCCGACCTTCGGGGCCTGGTGCCGGCCGCCTGGAGCGACCGCTTCGAGCAGGCCGTACGGACCTCGGGCACGGTCACCGACCAGAAGTTACGCGAGTCGCAGCCGAAGGACTCCAAGCTGCACGGCGTCCGCAAGGGCCAGCGCTTCAGCGTGCCGTTCACCACCGGCACCTTCGGCATCGTCTACGCCAACAAGAGGATGCTGGCCGACGCCGGCGTCACCAGGGCCCCCGCGACATGGGAGGAGTTCCTCCACGCGCTCGGCAGGACGCATGCCGAGGATCCGGTCAGGGGCGGCATCAGCCTCGGTCTGAAGGTCAAGGCGACCGGCCTCACCTGGGTCCTCCAGCCGCTCGCCTTCGCCCAGCTCGGCAAGGAGAGGTACGAGGCCCTGTTCGGCCGGGACGCGTCGAGGAACTTCGCCTCGCCCGACGGCACCAGAGTGCTGAGCATGTACGACCGGCTGACCCCGTACTGGATGCCGGGCACCCAGTCGCTCACCATCGACGAGGCCGACCAGGCCTTCGCCCAGGGCAAGTCCGCCTTCGACGTGGGGGGCACCTTCACCCTGGCCTTCCTCCGGCAGAACGGCGTAAAGGCGGACGACGTCCTGGCCTTCGGGCTGCCCGCGCCCGAACGCGGCGCCGTCCCGCACCGGGCGCTCGGACCGCTGGCCCTGACCGGACTCACCCTGACCTCCACCAGCGCCCACCCGGACAACGCCAGGAAGTGGATGGAGTTCCTGTCCGGCCAGAAGGTGGCCGCACGGTTCGCCAAGGACTCCGCGGACCTGCCGGCGACCGCACTCGGCGCGGAGGGCGTGAAGGTGCTCGGCCCCACCCTGGGCTCGATGATCGACAGCTTCGACGGCGCACCGGGCGACACCTACGACCCGAGCCTCAACGACTTCCGGCCGCCCGGCTACGACCAGGACCCGGTCGGTGAGGTGCTGGCCGACCTGACCCCGCTGAGGAAGTCCACACCCGCCGCGACCGGGCAGGACATGCGCAAGCTGATCGACTCGTACTGGGCGGAGTCGAAGTGATGGCCGGCTCCCGGTCCGCGGCCCCCGGCGCGGCCGCGGGCCGGGTCCCGAGCGGGTGCCAGGGGCCCCTGGGCAGGCCGGCACCGGGCGGTGGCCCCGCATCTGCCGCCGGCCGCGCCGCACGCGCCGGCCGGCGGCGCGAGGCCCTCACCGGCTACGCCTTCACCGCTCCGGCCGTACTGCTCTTCTGCGTCATGGGCCTGTACACGGTGGGCTACGGCCTCACGCTGAGCTTCGCCCAGTGGAACGGCTTCACACCGCACTGGACCTGGGTCGGCCTCGACAACTACGCCGACGTGCTCTGGCGCGACCCGCGCTATGCGCCGCGGGTGCACCACGCCGCGCTCAACACCCTCTGGGTCATGATCGGCGTCCCGCTGCTGACCGTCGCCGCTGCGTTCCCGCTCGCCGTCCTGCTGAACAGGGCCGGACGGATGCAGGCGGTCCTCCGCTCGGTGTACTTCCTGCCCTACGTCACCAGCGGGGTCGCGGTGTTCTTCGCCTGGACGTACATCCTGCAACCGGACGGCGCCGTCAACGCCCTCCTCGGACAGCTCGGCCTCGGCTCGCTCCGGCAGCCGCAGGGCTGGCTGGGCAATCCGGACACCGCGCTGCCCACCATGATCGTGGTCAGCGCCTGGGGTGCGGTGCCGGTGGCGATGCTGCTGTACCTCACGGGACTCCAGGGCATCGACCGGAGCCTGCTGGAGGCGGCGCAACTCGACGGCGCCGGCTGGTGGCGCTCGACCGCGTCCGTGGTGTGGCCGCTGGTGCGCCCGATCACCTCCATCGTGGTCCTGCTCAACCTCCGCGACAGTCTGCAGGGCTTCCAGACGTTCCTGGTGATGACGGACGGCGGTCCCGGGGACCACACCAACGTGCTGGGCCTGGAGGCGTACCGGCTGGCGTTCCTGAAGGAGCTGGCGCCGACGCTGGGCCTGGCGAGCGCGCTCGGCTGGCTGCTGTTCGCCGCCGCGCTGATCCTGGCACTGGTCAACCTGCGAGCCCTGCGGAGCACGACATGACGACGATCACCCCGGGGCGAGCCGTTCGGCGCACCCGGTCCGCGCACGGCGCGGAACGCACCCGCCGGCTGCTCACGCGCCTGGTCGTGGGCGGGCTGCTGGCCCTGTACGGGCTGGTCAGCATCTATCCGTTCCTCTGGATGGTGTCGGCGGCCTTCAAGGACCGGTGGGAGGTGGTGCGCGGCGGCCACCTCGTGCCCGCGCGCCCGACCTGGGAGACCCTGATCGGCACCTGGAACCGGCTGCACTTCTTCGACTACTTCCTCAACAGCGTCCAGGTGACGCTGCTGACCACGGTCCTCACGCTGGTCGTCTACGCGGCGGCGGGCTACGCGTTCGCGGTGCTGCGCTTCCCGGGCCGCACCATGCTCTCCCGGCTGTTCGTCTCGCTGCTGTTCGTGCCGGGGATCACGGTGATGCTGCCGATCGTGCTGCTGGAGAACAGGATGGGCATCCTCGGCACCCACCTCGGCCTGGTCCTGCCGTTCGTCAACGGCACCGCACCGCTGTCGGTGCTGCTGATGACCGGCGCCTTCACGGCCGTGCCGCAGGAGCTGCGGGACCAGGCCCGGGTGGACGGCGCCGGGGAGATACGCGTTTTCACCCGGGTCCACCTGCCGCTGGCCAGGCCCGCGCTCATCACCGTGGCACTTCTCACGGCCATCCCCACCTGGAACGAGTACCTGCTGACCCGCGTGTCGCTCAACGACCCCGGTACCTACACGCTGCCGCTGGGGCTGCAGGCACTCGCCGCGGAGAGCGTGCCGCACTACAACGACCTGATGGCGGGCGCACTGATCGTGGTGATCCCGGTGGTCCTGCTCTTCCTGAGCCTCCAACGGTACTTCGTGGGCGGCCTGGTCGGGGCGGTGAAGGGCTGATGCGGATCCTGGTCACCGGCGCCGCGGGCCACATCGGCCGGCACGTCCTGGACGAGCTCCTGGGCGCGGGACACACCGTGGTGGCGACCGACCGGGTCCCCCTCGACGACCCGCGTCCCGAGCGGGTGCACATCGGCGACCTCCAGGACCCCGCGCTGGTGCGCGATGCCATGGAGGGCGCCGAGGCGGTGGTGCACCTCGGCGCCATCCCGCACCCGGACCCCGCGGACCCCAGCGCGTTGTTCGCCGCCAACTGCCACACCGCGCACCGGGTGCTGGAGGAGGCGGGGCGGGCCGGGGTACGGCGGGTCGCCGCCGCCTCCAGTCTCTCGGCGGTCGGCCTCGCCTGGTCCCCGGTACCGGTCTCCCCGCTCTACGTGCCGCTGGACGAGGACCACCCGACGCTGGTCAGGGACTCCTACGGGCTCTCGAAGCTGGTCCTGGAGGAGGTCGCGCGCACCGCGCACCGGCTGTGGGGCACAGACATCGTGTGCCTGCGCTTCCCGTTCACCGGCACCGGCGAGCGCCTTGAGCGGCAGCTTGCCGCGGTGGCGGCCGACCCGGGCGCGCACCGGCACGACATGTGGGCGTGGCTGGACACCCGGGACGCGGCCGCCGCACTGCGCCGGGCGGTGGAGGCGGACCTGCCCGGCTGCCACGTGATCACCGTGGCCGCCGCCGACACCTCCTCACCGCTCACCTCGGCCGAGCTGATGGACACCTACCACCCGGGCGTCCCCGCCTTCCTGCCGCTCGCGGACCACACCGCGCTGTACGACACCACGGCCTGCGCCCGGCTCCTCGGGTTCAGACCCCGGCACGGATGGCGGCGGACGGCGCACGGCGACGCGGACGCGGCGGAGGACTGACCCGGTCGCGGCACCCCTCGGCTGCCGCGGATCAGGCCCACGCCGCCTCCGCGAGTGCGACGCCGGCGAAGGCCGCTCCGAGGCCGGCGCCGACGCTGGCGATGACATTGGCGGCGGCGAAGAACCTCGCCGCCGCCTCTGCCAGCCGCATCGTCTCGTAGGAGAACGTCGAGTACGTGGTCAGCGTGCCGCAGAATCCGGTACCGATCAGCAATCGCACCGAGTCGGAGGCGGCCTCCTCGCTGACGGCTCCGGTCAGCACCCCCAGGATCAGGCAGCCGGCCACGTTCACCGCGAAGGTGCCCCAGGGAAAGACGGTGTCGTGCCGCTTCTGCACCGCCATGTCGGTCAGGTAACGCGTCGGCGCACCGACGACGGCGCCGATGATCACCATCAGCCAGTTCACTACGAGCGCACCTTGTAGCGGCCCAGATAGCGGATGACCTCGCACTCGTCGAGGGTCACCAGGCCCTCGGCGACCAGCTCGTCCAACTGCGGCAAGAACGCGCGGATGCGCTGCTCGTCATCGATGATGACCACTGCGACGGGCAGGTCCTCGCTCAGCGACAGCAGTCGCGAGGTATGGACCAGCGACGAGGCGCCGAACCCCTCGACCCCCCGGAACACCGACGCACCGGCCAGTCCCGCCCTGTGCGCCCGGTGGACGATCTCGGTGTACAGCGGTTTGTGGTGCCACACGTCGCTCTCGCCGATGTAGATCGTCACGCGCAGCGCGCGACCGGTCAGTCTCGTCATGCTTGCCTCCACGTCACGATCCGGCGCGTCGCCCAGGCCGCACTCCACACCGCCACCAGGGCCAGCAACAGCGTCAGCCCCAGGTAGGCCAGGCCCGTGCGGGCCCGGCCGCCGTCCACCAATTGCTGAATGTCGACCGCGTAGGTCGAAAACGTCGTGAACCCGCCCAGCACCCCGGTGCCGAAGAACGGCCGCACCAGCCGGTGCGCCACCCATACCTCACTGATGACGACCATGAACACGCCGATCACCGCACAGCCGACCGCGTTCACACCGAGCGTGGTCCACGGGAGGCCGCCGGCGGCCGTGGGCCACAGCAGGGACGCACCGTAGCGGGCCGAGGCGCCGATCGCTCCGCCCAGCGCCACCACAGCCGCCACAGGAATCTGCGTCCGCCCGGATCCGGGCCGCCGAACGGGGACGTGCAGATCGACGTCCGGGTCGGTGGGCTCACCCATGGCCGGGATATGAGGGGGGTCTCATCGAGGCATGCCTCCTGCTCACCGGGCGCACCCCGCCCTTGGGCGCGCCCGTGATCGCAAGCAAGGACAGTCCGGTGCGGTCACGGCGGGCTCCACCGCCGCGCGGCCGGTTCCCGGGCTGTCGCGGAGATCACGATGTGGCGCCGCGAGGACGACACCCGGCATGACCGCCCGCGCACGGAGTGATTCTCGTACACGACCGGTTGCGGGAGTTGTGCGACAGGCCCGAAGCCGATCACATTTCCGCAGATCGGCGTGCGCAGATGCGGCAGGACTCGGCGGGACTCACGGGATGTCGCGCACCGGGCCACCACCGGGCCACCGCGTCAGATGGGCCTGGACCGCGGGTGCGTAGCGGTCGGTGATGGCGTCGAGTCCGGCCGCGCGCAGCCGGGTGCCGCTCACGATGCCGTACATCACACCGAGGCCGAGCAGCATGCCGACGGCGAGTTCGGCGCGCAGGCCGGCGTCCGGGCCCGGCAGGCGCGCCGCGAGCCGCGCGGCGACCTGGGTGCGGAAGTTGGCGCGCAGGACGTCTCCGTGCTCGCGGTGCAGCGGGGCGAACACCACCCTCAGCAGCGGGTCGGCACCGTGCTCGCTCTGGCTGACCAGGACGTGCCGGACCATGTGCGCGCCCAGCGCGTCCAAGGGCGCGTCGAGCAGGGCGGTCGCGTCCGCCTCGAAGGACATCACCTGGGCGAACAGGGCGTCCTTCGAGCCGAAGTACTTGAGGATCAGCGGTGGGCTGACACCCGCGCGTTCCGCCACCGACCTGAGCGTGATGTCGGCGTGTGCGTGCCGGGCCAGCAGATGGCGGGCGGCGCGGAGGATGGCCGCCCTGGTCGCGCCCGCGTCCCGGCGGCCCGACGGGGCCACGGGCGCTGTGTCCGGCCGGCCGGACGGCACCGCCATGTGCGTCACGCTCCCTCCAGGGTCTTCCCGCCCGCCCCCGCCGGGGCGTCGCGGCCGGCGTCCGCGGCCGGTTCGGCGGCGGCCCCGGGGCGGGCGGCCAAGGAGCCGGCGGGGGCCCCGGACCGGCCCCGGCCGGAGTCCGCGGGTATGGCGAGCGCGGCGGCGCACGCCAGCAGCGCGACGGTACCGGCCATCACGAAGGCCAGCAGGTAGCCGTGCAGGGTGGGCAGCGCCTGCCCGTGCAGCGGCATGGTGTGGTGCACCAGCACGGCGGCGACGGCGGCGCTGCACACCGCCTGCCCGATGGTGCGCATGAGGACGTTGACCCCGTTGGCCGAGGCCGTCTGGTCGCCGGGCACCGCCCGCAGGATCAGGGTCGGCAGCGCCGAATAGCACAGGGTGGTCCCGGTGGAGACGATCGCCGCACCCGCGATGACCGCCCACAGGGCCCGGCTGTCGGCGATGCGCACCGCGTAGCCCAGGGCGATCACCACGGCTCCGAGGGCGAGCGTGACCCTCGCCCCGCGGGCTGCGGAGATGCGTGCGGACACCGGCGAGAACAGCAGCATGATGAGACCGCTGGGCAGCAGGCACAGACCGCTGCCGACGATCGAGAGGCCGAGCCCGTAACCGGTCGCGGTGGGCGCCTGGACCAGTTGGGCGGTCACCAGGGAGTTGGCGTAGAAGGCGAAGCCGGCGAGCAGCGCGGCCAGGTGCGGCAGCGCCACCGCGGGCCGGGAGGCGAGCCGCAGATCGACCAGTGGCCGCTCGGCACGCAGTTGCTGGCGCCACCACAGGGCCAGGACCACGACGGTGGCGCCGAACAGCCCCAGGATCCCGGGGCTGCCCCAGCCCCACTGGCCGCCCTGCGAGACGCCGAGCAGCAGGCAGACGAGCCCCACGGCGAGCCCGAACGCCCCGGCCGTGTCGAAGCGCCCCGGCGAGCGCACTGGTGACTCGCGCACCGCCCACCAGGCCAGCACCAGGCCGAGCGCCCCGAGGCCGCTGGTGGCCCAGAACATCACGTGCCAGTTCGCGTACTGCACGATGAGCGCGGCGAGCGGCAGCCCGAGGGCCGCGCCGATGCCGACCGTGGAGCTCATCAGCGCCACCGCGGAGCCGGTGCGCGCCGCAGGCAGTTCGTCGCGCAGGATGCTGATCGACAGCGGCACGACCGCGGCGGCGGCGCCCTGCAGGGCACGCGCGGCGATCAGCAGCCGGATGTCGGAGGTCAGCGCGCAGAGCACGGAGCCCGCGGTCATCAGTGCCAGCGCCATCAGCAGCACCCGCCGCTTGCCGTACATGTCGCCCGCCCTGCCGAGCACGGGGGTGAGCACCGCTCCGGTCAGCAGGGTGGCCGTGACCATCCACGACACGCTGCCGGCCGAGGCCCCGGTCAGCCGCGGGAGGTCCGGCAGCAGCGGTGCGACGACGGTCTGCATGACGGCCATCAGGATGCCGCCGAAGGCGAGCACCGGAACCGTCATGCGGGCGCGTATGCCGGGGCTGTCGGGCACGGTCGGAACGGACTCCATGAACGCTCCAGCGCAGACGTGGGCGGCGGCCCGGCACCGTGGTGCCGGGCCGCCGAACCGAAGGGTGAACACGAATTCACCAGTGTAGGTGAATGCCTGTTCACCTCTTGTCCGTCCTGATCGGGCCGGACCGCGGTGACGCGGGCCGTACGCCGGCCCCACCGCCCCGGGCGGACCACGCGTCCCGGGTTCCCCCACCGTCCCGGGCACCTCCCCCGTCCCGGACGGTGCACCCGCCCCGCGCGGTCCACCCCTGCCCGGACGCGGCGCGGGCGGCCCTGTCCGGTGGTCAGGCGCCGTCGCCCCCCGTGATGACGGCGTCGATCGCGGCCAGTTCGTCCGAGCCGAACTCCAGGGCACCCACCGCGGCGACGCTGTCCTCGAGCTGGGCGGTGCTGCTGGCCCCGATGACCGCAGAGGTGACGTTGCGCAGCACCCACGCCAGGGCCATCTGCGCCAGGGTCTGCCCGCGGCCCGCGGCGATCTCCTGAAGCGACCGCAGCTTGCCGAGCAGCTCGCCGGTCAGCTTCGCCTCGGTGAGGAAGGGGCTGTCGCCCGCGACCCTGGAGCCGGCCGGGATGCCGTCCAGGTAGCGGTTCGTGAGCAGGCCCTGCTCCAGCGGGGAGTACGCGATGGAGCCTACGCCCAGCTCGTCCAGCGTCTGGAGCAAACCGTCCTCGACCCAGCGGTCGAGCATCGAGTAGCGCGGCTGGTGGATCAGGAGGGGGGTGCCGAGCTCACCGAGGATGCGGGCGGCCTCGCGGGTCTGCTCCGGCGAGTAGTTGGACACCCCCACGTACAGCGCCTTGCCCTGCTGCACCGCCGAGTGCAGCGCGCCCATGGTCTCTTCCAGCGGCGTGTCCGGGTCGAAGCGGTGCGAGTAGAACAGGTCGACGTACTCAAGGCCCATCCGGCTCAGGCTCTGGTCGAGCGAGGAGAGCACGTACTTGCGCGAACCCCACTCGCCGTACGGGCCCGGCCACATCAGGTAGCCGGCCTTGGTGGAGACGAACAGCTCGTCGCGGTACCGCCCGAGGTCGCTGCGAAGCACCTCCCCGAGCGCCTGCTCGGCCGCACCGGGCGGCGGGCCGTAGTTGTTGGCCAGGTCGAAGTGGGTGATCCCGAGGTCGAAGGCGCGGCAGAGGATGTCCCGCTGGACCTGGGCCGGACGGTCGGGACCGAAGTTGTGCCACAGGCCGAGCGACAGGACGGGGAGCCTGACGCCGCTGCGGCCGCTGCGGCGGTAGGGCATGGCGGCGTACCGGTCGGGGTGTGCGGTGTACACGTGCGCTCCTGCTGAGGTGATGAGGCGGTCGCTGCGATCCTTTCGCCGATCCGGGCAGCGGTCCAACAGGAGAATCGGATGAGATTGAGCGGATACGCTGCTGAATCATGGAACTACGCCATCTCCAGCACTTCGTGGCCGTCGCCGAGGACCAGCACTTCACCCGGGCGGCGGAGCGTCTGATGGTCTCGCAGTCGGGCCTCTCCGCGTCCATCCGGGCCCTGGAGCGGGAGCTCGGCGCACCGCTGTTCGTGCGCACCACGCGCCATGTGACGCTGACCGAGGCGGGCCGGGCGCTGCTCGGTGAGGCGGAGCGGGTGCTGGCCGGCGTGCGGGCGGCGCAGGAGGCGGTGGCCGCGGTCCAGGGCGTGCTCCGCGGCCGGCTGGCGCTCGGCACCGAGCAGTGCATCGCGGGGGTCCGGGTGCCGCGGCTGCTCGCCGCCTTCCGCGAGCGGCACCCCGAGGTGGAGATCCGGCTGCGGCAGGCGGGCTCGGGGCTGCTGGTCGAAGAGGTCGCCGCCGGCCGCCTCGACCTCGCGTTCGCGGTCACCTCCGGCGAGCTGCCCGGTCCGGTGCGCACGGTGCCGCTGACCCGCGAGCCGATGGTGGTGCTCTGCCATCCGGCGCACCGCCTCGCCGCGCACACCGGCGAGATCACCGAACTGGGCAAGCTGGACCAGGAGGCGTTCGTGGACTTCCACCCGGACTGGGGCCCGCGCCGCGTCACCGACGCCGCGTTCGCCGCGGCCCGGGCACACCGTACGGTGACGCTGGAGGTCAACGACGTGCACGGCCTGCTGGAGCTGGTCCAGGAGGGGCTGGGCGTGGCGGTGGTGCCGGGGCACTTCGCCCGCAAACCGCAGGCGGCGGGCCTCGCCGCGATCCCGCTCGGGGAACCGGCCGGTATCGGCTACGAGACGGTCGCGGTCCTCCCCCAGGAAGCCGCCACCAGTCCGGCGGCCCGGGTCCTGATGTCACTCCTGGAGCCGGCGCTCCCCACGGGTCAGTACACCTAGCCGGACGGCTCCCCGGCCGGACGGCTCCCCACTCGCCGGGATACCCGCGGCCCGCAGGCTCCGGCGGCACACCGACCCTCGGGCGCCACCATGACCACCCCTGCCCCCGGCAGTGCACAGCCCTGCCGTCCCAGCCCTGCAGCACACACCAGCATTATTGGGCAAAACAGACATATCATTGACAGCAAGGCCGACAACAGCTATTCGGACGTCGGGGGTCCGGCCATGGGTGGTGTCATCGTCGCGATCGTGACAGTGGTCTGCCTGGCACTGCTGTGCCTCGCCTGTTGCGCACGCGTGGTCAAGCAGTACGAGCGAGGGGTGGTCTTCCGGCTCGGCCGCCTGCATGGCTCCGTGCGCGGTCCCGGACTCACCGTGATCCTTCCCGGCGTGGACCGGCTGCACAAGGTGAACATGCAGATCGTCACCCTGCCGATACCGGCCCAGGAGGGCATCACCCGCGACAACGTCACCGTACGGGTGGACGCGGTGGTCTACTTCAGGGTCGTCGACGCGGCCAGCGCCCTGATACGCGTGGAGGACTACCGCTTCGCCGTCTCCCAGATGGCGCAGACGTCCCTGCGGTCCATCATCGGCAAGAGCGACCTGGACGACCTGCTCTCCAACCGCGAGAAGCTCAACCAGGGCCTGGAGCTGATGATCGACAGCCCGGCCATCGGCTGGGGCGTGCAGGTCGACCGGGTGGAGATCAAGGACGTCTCCCTGCCGGAGGCCATGAAGCGGTCCATGGCACGCCAGGCCGAGGCGGACCGGGAGCGGCGGGCCAGGCGCATCAACGCCGACGCGGAGCTGCAGGCGTCCAAGAAGCTGGCGGACGCGGCGCGTGAGATGTCGAAGCAGCCCGCCGCGCTCCAGCTACGACTGCTGCAGACCGTGGTGGCGGTCGCCGCGGAGAAGAACTCCACCCTCGTACTGCCCTTCCCCGTGGAGCTGCTGCGGTTCCTCGAACGCGCCCAGCAGGGGCCCGGCGGGCCCTCCGGCGACGGTCATGGCGTGCTGGGCGGTCCTGGCCGGGCTCCGGAGGACACCGGGCCCGGCCCCGCGGGCTTCCGCGACCTGGGGCCTGACCCGGCCACGGCATCGGGCCCCGCGGAGGGCGACCCGAACGGGGACGCACCGGAGAGGGACGCCGCGGAGGGCAGCGGCCCCACGACGGACGCTCCCGGCCATGAGGACGACCGGGCGGCCCGGACCTCGCACACGTCGGACTCCGGTACGGGAGGCCCGGGGCACCCGGGCCCGTAGTCCGTGACCCCCGCCCGGGGCCGGCCGCCGCCACCCGCGCACGCGGTACGCACCACCGCCGGGACACGGGGCACCCGCCGCACGGTGACGGGCAGGGACGCGCCTGCCGACACGGCTCCCGCGTCTCTCGGTACGGTGTGCCGCGTTCCTCGATGCGGTGCGCCGCACCCCCCGCTGAGGTTTCCCGCACCCCCGGCCCTGGGGGTGTACCCCCAGAAAAAGATGGAGGTCAGCCTCGTTACGCCCCTTTCTCCGGCTCCGTAGCGTGAGACCGCATGAGCACGCCGGCGTGTCGGAGGAGTGGTGATGATCGAGGTCAGGAATCTCACGAAGGCCTACGGGCGGACCGTCGCGGTGGACGCGCTGGGTTTCGAGGTGCGGCCCGGCAGCGTGACGGGCTTCCTGGGTCCCAACGGCTCGGGCAAGTCGACGACCATGCGCATGATCATGGGCCTGGACAGGCCCGACACCGGCGAGGCCCGTATCGGCGGTCGCGCCTACCGCGACCTCGCCTGGCCGTTGCGCGAGGTGGGTGCGCTCCTGGAGGCCCGTACGTTCCATCCGGGCCGCAGCGCGCACCATCACCTGGCGGCCCTGGCGGCCGCCGGAGGCATAGCGTCCCGCAGGGTCGGCGAGGTGCTGGAAACCGTCGGCCTGAGTGCCGTGGCGCACCGGCGGGCGGGAAAGTACTCGCTCGGCACGGCCCAGCGGCTGGGCATCGCCGCGGCGCTCCTCGGCGACCCTGCCGTACTGCTCTTCGACGAGCCGGTGAACGGCCTCGACCCGCAGGGCGTGCGCTGGATCAGGAACCTGATGAGATCCCTCGCCGCCGAGGGCCGTACGGTCCTGCTCTCCAGCCATCTGATCGCCGAGATGGCGCTCACCGCCGACCACCTGGTGGTGATAGGCCGGGGCCGGCTGCTCGCCGACACCACGGTGCGGGAGCTGACCCGCGGCGGGGGGTCGCTGGAGGAGGCATTCTTCCGGCTGACCGGCGGCAGCGCCGAGTACCGCGGCACGGGCGCCGACCCGAGCGCCGGCCTTACTGAGGCGGACTGCGCCCCGCCCGCCACCGGCCCCGCGTGCATCCGCGCGGGGCGCATGGCCCTCACCCCGACCGGCAGCGCCCCGGGCCCCCCGTCCGACGACCGCGCGGCGCACCGCGAGGCTCCGGCCCCGGGGCAGCGACCACACCACGGCGTGCCCCGCCGGGGCTCCGCAGAGCACGAGGAGCGGCACTCATGACGTCACCGGCACCCGCGGGTCCGGCCTCCCCCTCGGCTCCGGCCTCCGTCGGCGGCCCGGCCGAGCGGTACGGCATGCGGCATGCGGCCCGTATGGAGTGGATCAAGCTGCGCAGCCTGCGGTCGACGCCCTGGGCGCTGCTGCTCTCGGCCGCGGCGATGGTCGCCATGGGCGTGGTCACCATGGCCAACACCAGGGCTCCCAGCCCTGACAAGGCGGCCGCCTTCGACCCGACCAACAACGTCCTCGCCGGTGTGGCCGTCGGCCAGTTGGTGATCGGTGTCCTCGGGGTCCTGTTCGTCACCGGCGAGTACGCGTCCGGGTCCATCAGCTCCACGCTCGCGGCCGTGCCCCGGCGCCGGCTGGTGCTCGCCGCCAAGGCCGGCGTGTTCGGGGCGCTGGCGCTCGCCGTCGGCGAGGCCGCCGTCCTCCTCGCCTTCCTCGCGGGCCGAGCCGCGCTGCACAAGGACGTTGCGCACCCGTCGTTCGACCAACCGGGCGTGCTGCGGGCCGTGCTGCTGGCCGGCGCCTATCTCGCGCTGATCGGGCTCATGGGAGTGGGCCTCGGTGCCCTCACCCGGCACACGGCGAGCGCGATCGGTGTCCTGGTCGGCATCGTGTTCGTCCTCCCGGTGCTCCTCGCGGGGCTGACCGGGGTCCGGATCGCGAAGTACTTCCCCACCATGATCGCCGGAAACTCCCTCGCGGTCGCCAAGCCGGTGGCGGACATGCTCTCGCCCTGGACCGGGTTCGCCGTGCTGTGCCTGTACGCGGTGCTGGCGCTGTGCGCCGGTGGCGCCGTGCTGGTCCGGCGGGATGTGCGAGTCGGCGCGGGAACAGGACACTGAGCCCATGCGCGACACCCCCAAGGCGCTCGCCTCGCCGCCGTACGACCCGGCCCGCGGCGAAGCACCGCACGGCGGCCGGCGCCCGCCCCCGCCCGGGCGCCGGGGCCTGGCACGGGCCGTCCTGACCGCGCCGTTCACCGCCCGGGCCTGGGCCGAGGCGGCGTTCTGCCTGGCCGCCTTCCCGCTCACCCTGGCCGGGTTCCTACTGGCCGTCGTGCTGCTCTGCCTCGGCTCCGGGCTGCTCGTCTCGCTGATCGGCGGCATCCTGGGGGCGCTGTTCCTGGTGCTGGCCCTCGCCCTGGCACGGGGGCTGGGCGGAGCGCACCGGGCTCTTGCGCGGTGGCTGCTGGGCGAGCACATCCCGTCGCCGGTGCCGTCGGCCCCGGCGCGGGGCCCGTTCGGCCGCCTCGACGCCCGCCTGCGGGATGCCGCCGCCTGGCGCTGCGTCGCCTACGTCGTCGTCAAGCTGCCGGTGTCGGCGTTCGGCCTGTACGCCGTGGTGTGGTGGCTGACCGGGCTGACCAACCTGACCACACCGCTGCGCTGGGGCCTGCTCGGGCAGTACCCGGGGCACGGCGGCGAGCGCGGTGCGCCCACGCTGACCCCGCTCCCGTTCGGCGGCTCACCGCGGTTCCACACGTTCGGGGGCACCCTGCTCGCGGCGCTCGTCGGGGCGCTCACCCTGCTGGTCGCCCCCTGGCTGACCCGCGCGGTGGTGCTGGTCGACCGGCGTCTGATGCGGGAGCTGCTGGGCCCGGGCACGCTCGCCGAGCGGGTGCGGGACCTGGAGGAGACGAGGGCACTGGCCGTGGACGACGCGGCCGCGCTGCTGCGCCGCGTGGAGCGTGACCTGCACGACGGCGCGCAGGTCAGACTGGTGGCACTGGCGATGAGCCTGGACATGATCAGGGAGGGCCTCGCCGCCGGAGCCCCGGGCGTCGACGTGGACCGGCTGCGCCGCCTCGTCGAGACCGCCCACCACAACGCCACCGAGGCCATCGGCGAGTTGCGCGACCTGGCCCGCGGCATCCACCCGCCCGCCCTCGACGACGGCCTGCCGGACGCACTGGCCACCCTGGCGGCGCGCAGCACGGTGCCGGTGGAGCTGTCGGTGGACGTGCCGGTGCGGCCGTCGGCGGCAATAGAGACCATCGCCTACTTCTGCGCGGCGGAGCTGCTGACGAACGTCATCAAGCACAGCGGCGCCCGGCGGGCGGCCGTCTCCGCGGCCCAGCGGGGCGGCGCGCTGCTGCTGGGCGTCACCGACGACGGGCACGGCGGCGCGGGCCCCGGCCGCGGCAGCGGCCTCACCGGCCTCCGGCAGCGCGTCCGTACCGTGGACGGCACCGTCGACATCCACAGCCCGCCGGGCGGCCCCACGGTGATCACCGTCGAGCTGCCGCTGCACGCGTGAGAGCATGCCGGCCATGCGGGTGGTGATCGCCGAGGACGCGGCCGTGCTGCGGGAGCTGCTGGCCCAGATGCTGAGCGAGCGGGGGCACGAGGTGTGCGCCGCGGTGGGTGACGGCGAGGCGCTGCGCACGGCGGTCGCCGAGCACCGGCCGGACATCACGGTGGTCGACATCCGGATGCCGCCCACCCGCACCGACGAGGGCCTGCGCGCGGCCATCGACATCCGCAGGGACCATCCCGGCACGGGTGTTCTGCTCTTCTCGCAGTACGTGGAGACGCGGTACGCGACCCGGCTGCTGGCGGCGGGCTCGGCGGGCGTGGGCTATCTGCTCAAGGACCGGGTCGCGAACGTCTCCGAGTTCGTGGACGCGCTGGCCCGGGTGGGCGCGGGCGGTACGGCGCTGGATCCGGAGGTCGTCACCCAGCTCGCCGGCGCGGGCCGGGGCGCCGGCGGGCCGGCGGCGCTCACCCCGCGGGAGCGCGATGTGCTGTCGCTGATGGCCGAGGGCCGTTCCAACACGGCGATCGCGCAGGCGCTGACGGTGTCGCCGGGCACCGTGGAGAAGCATGTGGCGGCCGTCTTCAGCAAGTTGGGCCTGCCGCCCTCGGAGGACCACAACCGCCGGGTGCTCGCGGTGATCCGCCATCTCCAGCGCTGAGCGACGCACCCCGGCTGACGGGCCGCCACACCCCGGGACCGGTTGCGCCCGGCACCGCGCGGTGCCTCACCGCCGACGTCCGCTCAGTCCTCGAACGGCGGCGGGGGCTTGGGAGCGCCGGCCGGCGGTGCGATCTTCACCCCGTTCCCGGCCCCGTTCCCGCCCCCCGCGCCGGGGGCCGGGCGCGGCCCGGGCACCGCCGCGCCCTGCCCCGGCGTGCCTGCGGCACCGGGCGGCAGCAGCGCGTCCCGCCGCGCGCCCGGGTCCCAGCCGGTGAGCACCACCCGCTTCTGCACCACGATCGCGGCCGCCAGCACCACCGCGCCGACCAGCAGCATCAGTACCGCACCGCCGGTCCGGCCCGCCTTGGCCGCATTGCCGACGACGGAGCCGAACCAACCGAAGTCCGCATCACCGAAGGTGGTGTTCTCCTTGCCGAACGCGCCGAGCACCTTCAGCAGCAGGGCAGGCAGGAAGGTGATCAGCACCCCGTTGACGAAGGAGCCCACGACGGCGCCGCGGCGGCCACCGGTCGCATTGCCGTAGACACCCGCGGCACCACCGGTGAAGAAGTGCGGCACGAGACCCGGCAGCACCAGGGCGAGCCCGAGGGCCGGATGGAGGATCCAGCCGAGCAGGCCCAGGCTGACCAGCCCGCCGGCGAAACTGGCGATGAAGCCGATGAGCACCGCGTTCTGGGCGTACGGGAAGACGATCGGCGCGTCGAGGGCGGGGACCGCTCCGGGCACCAGCCGCTCCGCGATGCCCTGGAACGCGGGCACCAGCTCACCGAGGATGGTGCGCACCCCGAAGAGGATCACGGCGACCGCAACGCCGAACTGCAGGCCCTGCATCACGGCCTGCATGACGTAGTCGCCCATCCCGCCGGCGGCCGTACCGCCGCCCACCGCGAACGCCCCGAACGCCTTCGTCTCGCCCGCCTTGCCCAGGTACGCCAGTGCCATGACGACGTAGAGCAGCACCATCGACAGGGCGGTGGCGACCATGGAGTCGCGCAGGAAGCGCAGCCCCTCGGGCAGCTTCATGTCCTCGGTGCTGCGGCTGCGGCCGCCCACGAGCTGCCCGGTGGCCCCCGCGGCGACATACCCCGCGGTGCCGAAGTGGCCGATGGCGACGGCGTCGTTGCCGGTGACCCGCTTGGTCCAGGGATGCGCGAAGGCCGGCATGGCGACCAGCATGATGCCGAGCAGCACACCTCCGACCACCACCACGAGCCAGGACGGCTGACCCGCGCTGGCCAGCACCACCGTCAGCAGCGTGGCCATGAACAGCATGTGGTGGCCCGTCAGGAAGACGTAGCGCAGTGGGGTGAACCGCGCCAGCGCGAGGCTGACGGCGAAGCCGAGGATCATCAGCCAGGCGACCCTGGAGCCGAACTGCTGCTGTGCGATGCCGACGATGGCCTCGTTGGTGGGGATCACGCCGTGTGCTCCGGTGGCGCCCTGGATCATCTCGCCCAGCGGCCCCAGCGAGCCGGTGACCAGCGTCGCTCCCGCGTTGATCAGCAGGAAGCCGAGGGTCGCCTTGATGGCGCCGCCGGCGACCTGCCCCGCGGGTCTGCGCAGGGCGAGCAGCCCTGCGGCGGTGATCAGGCCCACCAGGTACGGGGGCTGGCTGAGTATCTCGTCGACGAGGAACGTGGCGGTGGTGACGAGCCAGGCCATGCGGCTGGGCCTCCTCAGACGTCGTAGGTGTCCCGCAGTACGCGGTCGGCCTCTGCGGTGCTGGTGAAGTCCGTGACGACCTTGACGGGTACGCCGACGTCCCCGAGCGCGCTCGCAATCTCCCCGGAGGTCAGGATCGCGACGGCCTCCGCGGCCTTGCCGCGGGCCGAGACGGTGTCGGTGGCCTCCACGGTGACGTACCGCGACCAACCCCAGCGGTCGAGCACCCGTTCCAGGGTGTTCTTGAGGAACAGGCTGGTGCCGAGGCCGTTGCCGCAGACGGTGAGGATCTTGTGCGGCGCGGAGCCGGCGCCCTCCCGCCCGGGCCGCGTACCGGGGGCCGGCCCTGCCGCAGGGGCGCCGTCCACGGGAGTCGGCTCCGCGCCGGGAAGGGGCGTCGGTGCCGCGGGGGCGGACGGCGGCGCCGCGGGGGCGGCACTTCCTGCCGCGATTACGGCCCGCAGCGCCGCAGGGGTCGAGACGTCCCTGAGCGCCTGCGCGAGACCGGGGTCCGCGAGCAGCCGGGCCAGGGCGGCCAGCGCGGAGGTGTGCTCGCGGGCGTCGCGGGCGGCGAGCGCCACCACGAGCCCGACCGGGTCGTTGCTCTCGTGCCCGAACTCCACCGACTCGACGAGCCGCACCCACGACATGCCCGTCCTCAGCACGGCCGGTGACGGTCTGGCATGGGCGAAGGCGAAGCCGGGCGCGACGACGACGTAAGGGCCGTTCTCGGCCACGTTGCGGATCATCTCCGCGGTGTACGCGGGGGTGCAGACGCCGGTCGCGACCATCAGCTCCCCGGCGGCGGTGATCGCCTGCCGCCAGTCGGCCACCCGGGCGTCCAGCCGCACGGCCTCGGCCGCAAGCAGCTCAGTCAGCTCAGCCATGCGGGGGATCCTCGCACGTCCGCGGCCCCCGGCCCAGGCGAGGAACGGTGCGACGTAGCGCACACACACGAGGCGGTTGCCCCGGCGGGCGCCGGGCATGATGGTGGGCCGACGGCGGCGGCAGCGATCCTGAACCGGAAGAGGTGTGCGGGTGAGTGACCTACTGGGGGTGGCCGTGCTCGGTGCGGGCCACATGGGCGCCGACCACGTGCGGCGCATCGACCGGGCTGTCAGCGGTGCCCGGGTCGCGGCGGTCGCCGATCCCGACTCCGCACGCGCCGAGGCCGCGGCGGCCGGGATCGACGGGGTGTCGCTGCACACCGACGCCCTTGCGGCACTCGCCGCCCCGGGAGTTGACGCGGTCCTGATCGCCTCGCCCGGCCCGGCCCACGAGGAGGCGCTGCTCGCCGCCTTCGCACGCGGCCTGCCGGTGCTCTGCGAGAAACCGCTGACCCCCGACTCGGCCGGTGCGCTGCGGGTGGTCGAGGCGGAGGCCGGTGCCGGCCGCCGGCTGGTGCAGGTCGGCTTCATGCGGCGCTACGACGCCGAGTACGTACGCCTGAAGGCGCTGCTCGACTCCGGGCGGCTGGGACGGCCGCTGATGCTGCACTGCACGCACCGGAACGTCTCCTCACCCGCCGGGTTCACCAGCGCGATGATGATCAACAGCTCGGTCTCGCACGAGATCGACGCCGGCCGCTGGCTGCTCGACCAGGAGATCACCGCGGTGTCCGTGCTGCGGCCGCGGCCATCGGCGGGCGCCCCCGAGGGCCTGCTCGATCCGCAGCTCGTCCTGTTCGAGACGTCCGGCGGCGCTGTCGTGGACGTGGAGATCTTCGTCAACTGCGGCTTCGGCTACCAGGTGCGCTGCGAGGCCGTCTGCGAGGCGGGCAGCGCGCGCATCGGCGAGGGGCGCACCATGGTCGTGGAAACGGACGGCAGCGCACGCGAAGAGGTGCCGCAGGACTATCTGGTCCGCTTCGCCGACGCCTACGACCGCGAGATCCAGGCGTGGGTGGACGCCACCCGCGGGGGTCTCGTGGCGGGGCCGAGCGCCTGGGACGGCTACGCGGCGTCCGCGGTGGCGGAGGCGGGTGTACGCGCCCAGGAGACCGGTGGCCGGGTCGCCGTCGAGCTGGGACGCCGTCCGTCGCTCTACGGCTGACCCCGCCGGAGCGGTCCGGGCTCCCCGTTACCGGAGCCCGGGCTCGCGCGATGCGGCCGGGCCCGGGCTCCGGTAACGGGGAGTCGGGCCGGGCACGGGCGGCGTGCGGGCCGTCACGCCCGGCCACGGCCCTCACACCCGGCGGAACAGCTCCGCGAGCCCGCGGTCCACATCGGCGGTGACGTCCTCGCTGCCCACGGGCACCGCGTCATAGGCGTCCAGCAGGAAGCCGCGCAGCACCGCCTCGTCGAACTCGACGAGCGCCATGCCCTCCGGCGCGTCGAATTCGATGACGGTGCGCCCCGGCCCGCCGGGCCAGATGCGCACATCTCCCCGGCCGGCCGGCCCTGCCAGCCCCTCTTCCAGCAGATCCCGGGCAAAGGTCCAGGTCACGGGTGCCTCGTCGATGGTCGCTTCCGAGGGGAAGACCACATGGACGGCCAGTGGATCGACGACGTCGTACCGCAGGGTCACGGTGACGGGCCGCCGGCGCTCCGAGGCGATCAGGCGGACCTGTGCGGGCTGCTGCACGGTGCGGGGCATCGTCGCTCTCCCCTTCCGGTTTCGGTCGAGCCCGTGCGGGGTGCGTCTCCTGTATGACACGGGGGAAGGGGCAGATGTCACGCGAGGGCGCGTGTTTTCTTCCAGCACCTGGCCAACTGCGCCGGTGCACGCCCCGTGACATGGACGTCCGCGGCACGGTGCCCGCGAGCGACGGGGACGAGCAGTCCGCTGCCGGGGCCGTCGCGTCCGGTTCCGGTGCGGGGGCGGTCGCGTCCGGGCCGGGCGTGGATGACGGTCAGGGCGTGGTCGACGGGCAGGGCGCGCCCGCGCCCTGGGCTCCCCCGCTCGGGGCGCCCGCATGCGCCCGTGGCCCTGATACCTGTGGCCACCGCGCAGGAGCGATGGCCCATGGCCCACGAAGAGGGCTTGGGCACATGCCAGACGCATCATCGAAGCGGATTGTGCCAAATCCCTTACAGGGCGTCCCCGGCTGTGCGACAGTCATGTCCGGTCCTTCCCGCAACGCCGGTGGTTGTCGGCCCTGTCCATGGCCGGACGCCGACACCCGGACGGCGCGGAGGAAGGGTGAACCCGTGCCGGCACCGGCCGGGGCGCCGTACCCGTGGGCGCTGCACGACGCCGGTGCCCCGTGCGCGGTCGGCGCGCCCGCCGGGCGAGACCCGTGACTCGCCCGGCCCGCCCCTCCCGGCGGGAGCGTGCGCGGGTTCGCGAGCGAGCCGCGGGGCGCCGGGCACGGCGTGGCGGCGCCCCGCGGCTCCCGCGCGCCGGGACCGGCCCGGCGCGGACCCGGACGAGACGGCTCGGCGTGCCCGGCCCACCGGGAGCACCCGGCCTGCCCGGCAGGGCACCTGCGGCCCGCCGCAGGACGCCCCGGCCCGCCGCAGTCGAGCGGCGGGCCGGGGCGCCCCCGGGTCTTCCTGCGGTTCCGGCTCACACCCAGGCATCACCCTTGGGCGCGTCCGCCTTTTTCCTGGCCGCCGGCTTCGGCATCACGAGATCGATGTCCTTGCGCAGTGCGGCGATCCTGGGATCCGCGGCGTACTGCCCGGTCAGCCGGTACATCTCCCGGAGCCGGTCCCAGGTGCGCTGCGAGGAGTTCGATCCCATCGACACCAGGGCGAGGCGCGCGTACTTCGCGCCCCGCTCGGGTTCGCCGGCGATGAACGAGGCCGAGGCGAACGAGATGTAGTCGAAGATCTGCGACCGCTGCCGCCCCTTCGACCGCAGTGTCAGGGCCTGCTCGGCGTGCTGCTGCGCGGTACCGGCGGCGGACGGCTCGTGTTCGGCGAGGGTGCGGTAGGCCAGGGCCTGCATCCCGTACAGATCCGCCTCGTCGAACATCTGCATCCAACTCGGCACGGGCACGTCGCCCTTGTCGGAGGCGAACAGCTCCTCCGCGAGACCGAGCGTGCGGCGCATCGCCTGCCCCTGGCCCATCGAGGCCTGTGCCCAGGCCTCGATGGTGCAGAGCATGGCCGCGGTGCGGGGCAGGGTCTGCTCGCCGGAGCCGGATCTGGCGAGCTTCATCAGGTCCAGGGCGTCCTCGGGCCTGCCCAGGTGCACCATCTGGCGGGCCGCCCGGGACAGCGCCTCACCGGCCCGCGGCCGGTCCCCGCTCTCCCGGGCTGCGTGGGCCGCGATCACGAAGTACTTCTGCGCCGTGGGCTCCAGGCCGACGTCGTGCGACATCCAGCCCGCGAGTACCGCCAGGTTGGCCGCGACGCCCCACAGGCGCCGCTGCAGGTGGTCGGGGTGCCGGTAGGCGAGCATGCCGCCCACCTCGTTGAGCTGCCCGACCACCGCCTTGCGCTGCAGCCCGCCGCCGCGGGCCGCGTCCCAGGCGCGGAACACCTCGACCGAGTGTTCCAGTGCCTCGATCTCCTGCGACCCGACGGGGGCCGCCTCGTAGCGGTCGAGTCCGGCCGGGTCGGCGTGCAGGGGGACATCGGGATCGGGGGGTCGGGGGGCGTCGGCCGCGAGGGCCGGGTCGGTGTTCAGCCAGTCCTGCATGGCGCTGCTGAGTGCGGATCCTGCGGCAAGCGCGGCGCCCGCGCCCACCAAGCCGCGTCGGTTGAGCATGAGGTCCATTCCCGTGAATTCGGTGAGGACCGCAGCCGTCCGCTCGGGCGCCCACGGCAGTCCGTCGGGATGCTCGGCACCTCCGTCGTCACGCCGTTTCGAGGCGCGCCCGTGCCGGACCAGACCGAGGTCCTCGATGGTCACGACACGGCCGAGTTGCTCGGTGAACAGCACCGCCAGCACCTTCGGCACCGGATCGCGCGGGATCTCTCCCATGTCGATCCAACGCCGCACCCGTGAGGTGTCGGTGGCGAGCTGAGGGTGGCCCATGGCGGCCGCCTTCCGGTTCACCAGCCTCGCGAGTTCACCCTTCGACCAGCCGGCCAGGCCGAACAGGTCCGATAGGCGGGTGTTGGGTTGTCCGCTCACGTCAAGCCCCCAGGTTCTCGGCTGAACCGACACTAGCCCGCTGTCAGTTGCTCGGCGACTATTCGCCAGGGTTCGCCAGGGTCCGCCAGATGGTGTGCCAGTGGGTGGGGGGTGTCAGGTAGGAAAGCGCCGCCCCGGCCCGGCGGCCGGGCCGCACTCCCCAGGGTGCGCAGGTGGCACCGGGCCGGGCGGTACAGGGAATTCGCAGGCACACGAAGGGATCTGTCCTCCCCATGTACGCAGCATCGTCCTCCGTGTCCGCCCCGACCAGGCCGCTGCACCCGCTCACCCACACCCCCAGGGCCAGGGAGGCACCCGTGACGGCGGGCAGCGGCTCCTATCCGGACGCCCCGTACCCGATGGCCGTCGACCGCCGGGTGCGCCGGGTGCCGGGAGTCGGCACCGGACCGCTCAGCGGCCGGATCGACCTGTCGGGGCCGCAGGGCGCGCAGTTGCGTACGGCCATCGCGGCGGTGCATCGGATCTGCCCCGAGTTCAGCCCCGTGCAGTTGCTGCGCCGCAGCGGCCGCTCCGTGCTGCTGGTCGGCACCACCGGGCGCGCCACGGCGGTGGCCAAGTGCTTAGTCGACCACTCCCCGGCGTGGAAGGAGCGGTTCCAGCACGAGATAGCCGTCTACCGCTCCTTCGTGCGCAACCGCCCCCCGGTACGCGTCCCCCGGCTGGTCGCCGCCGACCCCGCGGGCGGTGTGCTCGTGATCGAGCGGATGCCGGGCCGGGCCGCCGCCCTGCAGCGCCACCCGGTGCAGGCGCCGCCGCGGGCCGACGTACGGGCGGCGCTGGCCGCCGTCTGCCGGCTGGGCCAGTGGCAACCCCCACAGGGCACCTTCGGCCGGCCGCTGGACTACGGCACCCAGATGTCCCGCTACTACGAGCTGGGGCTGCTGACCGACCGGGACATGGGCGATCTGCAGAAGCTCCTGCACGGCATCACGCAGTCGGCGGGCCGGCGCGGCGTGCTGCAGTTCTGCCACGGGGACGCCCTGCTGTCGAACATGCTGCTCTCCCCCGCCGGCCCCGTGCTGGTCGACTGGGAGCACGCGGGCCTGTACCTGCCCGGCTACGACCTGGCGACCCTGTGGACGGTCCTCGGCGACGCGCCCCTGGCGCGCCGTCAGATCTCCCAGCTCGCCCAGCTCGCCGGGCCCGCCTCACGGGACGCCTTCCTGGTGAACCTGATGCTGGTCCTCACCCGGGAGATCCGCACCTACGAGATGGCCGTGCAGCGCACGCTGGCCGAGCCCGCCGTCCAGCAGCCCGGCCCCGGCCAACCGGTCGCCGTGTCCTTTGCCGAGGAGCAGCGGCTGCTGCTGCGGCGGCTGCACGACGACTGCCAGTTGGCCCGGCGGGCGGTACGGGCAGCGGTCGGCACCCGCTGAGACACGCGGAAGGGCCCGCGGTGCGCAGGAGACGGTGCGCACCGCGGGCCCTTCCGCGCTCATCCCGCCGGGTCACTGGTCCACGCCGATCATTGGTCCACGCCACTGACGCACCGCAGGCGGTGCGCCCGCCAGCGTGAATCTCGTCGCCTCTCGGCCCCTTCACCACCGCTGACGTGGGAAATCCTCTCTCCGGGGTGTGATTGACGGATCGTCGTGGAGCCGATACGACTGATCCACGCCCGGCCCCGGGCGCCGCATCGCGCCGATCGCCCCTGGAGGCTGCATTGCGCGGATCCGCCGCCGGCCACTCACCGGCCGCACACAGACATCTCCTCAGAACGGCGGGCACTCTCGCCTCGGCGGCCCTGCTGCTGCCGCTGCTCGCCGCGGCACCGTCCAGCGGCGCCGCGGTGCCGGCGACCGCCCGGCTGCAGAACGCCTTCGCGGCCGCGGCCGCCGACTCCGGCGTACCGCAGAGCCTGCTGCTCGGCGTCTCCTACCTCCAGTCCCGCTGGGACACCCACCAGGGCGCGCCGAGCGTGTCGGGCGGATACGGCCCGATGCACCTCACGGACGCCCGCACCGCGCTCGCCACGACGGGGCAGCGCCACGGCGAAGGCGCCGAGGACCCCCGTGGGGACGGCGCGCGCCCCGCGCTGCACCCCGGGGCCGCGCTGCCCGCGTCCGCGGCCCTGCCCGCCCGGCTGCGGACCCTGCCCGCGGCGGCCCGGCTCACCGGTATCCCCGCGGCTCGGCTGCGCACCGACCCCGCGGCCAACATCCGCGGCGGTGCCGCGCTGCTCGCCCAGGCCCAGAAGCAGTTGGGCAGGCAACTGAGCGACGACCCGGCGGACTGGTACGGCGCGGTGGCCCGCTTCTCGGGCGCCGACGACACCGCGACCGGGGCGACCTACGCCGACGACGTGTTCGCCGTCATCCGCGACGGTGTCCGGCGCACCACGGACACCGGCCAGCGGGTGAGCCTCGCCGCGGAGCCCTCCCTCGCACCGGACGCCGCCCAGGTCCGGCAGTCGGGCCTGCGCCGTGCCGCGGCGGGCCCGACGGAGTGCCCCGCAACGGTCGCGTGCACATGGGTGCCCGCCCCCTACGAGGAGTTCGGGGACGGTGACTACGGCAACCACGACCTGGCCGACCGTCCCACGGACCAGAGCATCGACGCCATCGTCATCCACGACACCGAGGAGTCGTGGGACCTCACGATGGGTCTCGTGCAGGACCCGACATACCTCGGCTGGCACTACACGGTCCGCTCCACCGACGGCCACATCGCCCAGCACATGAACACCAAGGACGTCGGCTGGCACGCCGGGAACTGGTACGTCAACGCGCACTCGATCGGCATCGAGCACGAGGGCTTCCTCGCCGATCCGGACGCCTGGTACACGGAGGAGATGTACCGCACGTCGGCGCGGCTCGTCGCGTACCTCGCGCACAAGTACGACATCCCGCTGGACCGGCAGCACATCCTCGGCCACGACACCGTGCCGGCCACCACCGGATCCGGCATCCCCGCCATGCACACCGACCCGGGCCCGTACTGGGACTGGGCGCACTACTTCACGCTGCTGGGCAAGCCCTTCCACCGGACGGCCGGCCCGAACTCCAAAGCGGTCACGGTGCTGCCCGACTACGCGGACAACCGGCCCGCGTACACCGGCTGCACGAGCGCCGGCCAGCCGTGCCCCGCGCACGGCTCCGGCGAGGTGCGGCTGCACACCGCGCCGGCCGAAGACGCGCCCCTGGTCAAGGACATCGGACTGCGCCCCGGCGGCCAGGACTCCACCATCGACGTGAACGACGTCGGCGCGCGGGCCTCCACCGGCCAGCAGTACGCGGTGGCCGGGCGGCAGGGCGACTGGACGGCGATCTGGTTCCTCGGCCAGAAGGCCTGGTTCGAGAACCCGGCGAAAGCCCCGACGGCCGTTCCCGCGTCGGGCCTCGTGGTCACGCCCAAGGCGGGCAGGAGCGAGGTGCCGGTCTACGGGCGGGCCTATCCGGAGGCGTCGGCCTATCCAGCCGGCGTACCCGTGCAGGCCGTCTCGCCGATGCCGTACAAGCTGTCGGCCGGGCAGAAGTACGTGGTCGGCGGGAAGGTCCACGGCGAGTACTTCTACGCGGTGACGTTCGACACCGCCTCGCACCGTGTGGTGAGGGGACAGGACACCTACTACGAGATCCAGTTCGGGCACCGCGTGGAGTACGTGCGCGCCGCCGACGTGGACGTGTCGCGGGTCGGTTCCTGACCCCGCCGGCCCCGGGCCGGGCCCCGACCTGCCTCCCACGCAGGCCGGGGCCCGGCCCTCGCCGTTTCGGCGGCCGGTCCCGCCCAGCGCAACCGCACCACTGCACCACTGCACCACTGCACCACTGCACCACTGCACAGACAAACTGCTCAGGTTACCTGGACAGTCTTACCTGAACGCCATAGGCTGAGGGCATGGACGAGATCACCGAGGGCGTCTCCCCGTCGGCCGTGCGCGCCGCGCGCGACGTGCGGGTGGTCTTCACCCGGCTGCGCCGCAGACTGCGGGAAGTGGCCGGAATGCGGGATCTCACCCCGTCCCAGACGTCCGTGCTCAGCCGGCTCAGGGACGGCGCCGACTCGGCCAGTGGGCTGGCCGCCGCCGAGGGGGTCCGCCCGCAGTCCATGGCCGCCACCCTTGCGGCACTGGAGCAGCAGGACCTGATCCGGCGCAGTCCGGACCCCGAGGACGGCCGCCGCCAGTTGGTCACCCTGACCGCACCCGGCCGGGAGCGGGTGGAGGACAGCAGGCAGGCCCGTGTCGAATGGCTGGCCCGCGCGCTGCACGAGCAGTACACGGAGGAGGAGCGCCGGACGGTGATCGAGGCGATGGCCCTGCTCGACCGGCTCACCCGCTCGTGATCGCCGGGCTTCTGCGCCTGGCCCGGTCGCTGCGCCGCCCCTCCCCCACCGCACAGGACGCCTTCGACCGGCGGCTGATCACGCCGATGATCCTCGGCTCGGTGCTCAACCCCGTGAACTCGTCCATGATCGCGGTGGCGCTGGTTCCGATCGGGGCGGCCTTCGGCGCGCCGCCGTCGCGCACCGCCTGGCTCGTCTCCGCGCTGTACCTGGCCACCGCCGTGGGCCAACCCGTGGTGGGCCGCCTGGTCGACACCCACGGCCCCCGCCGCCTCTACATGATCGGGACCGGGCTCACCGGGATCGCCGGCCTGCTGGGCACGCTGGCGCCCGACCTGGGCGTGCTGGTCCTCGCGCGGGTCGTGCTCGGGTTCGGCACCTGTGCCGGCTATCCGGCCGCGATGTACCTGATACGCAGCGAGTCACGGCGCACCGGCCGGGACAGCCCGGGCGGTGTGCTGACCGCGCTCGCCGTCGCGAGCCAGACCGTGGCCGTCATCGGGCCCACCCTCGGGGGGCTGCTCATCGGCCTGGGCGGCTGGCGCACCACGTTCCTGGTCAACGTGCCCCTGTCGCTCCTTGCCCTGACGCTCGGCGCCCGGCGGCTGCCGAGGACGTCCGGGACCGCACCGGCGGCGGGCGGCATGGATCTGGCCGGCATGGGCCTGTTCGCTGCGACGCTCACCTCGCTGCTGCTGTTCCTGATGGATCCCTCCGCCGCGCACTGGTACCTGCCGGTGCTGACCGCCGCGGCGGCGGCCGGGTTCGCGGTGCGCGAGTTGCGGGTCGCCGAGCCGTTCATCGACCTGCGGGTGCTCGGCGGCAATCCGCCCCTGCTCGCCACCTACGGCCGCACCCTGCTGTCGTACGTCGTGTCGTACTCCTTCCTCTACGGCTACACGCAGTGGCTCGAGGAGGGCCGGGGGCTGTCCGCGTCCGGGGCCGGGCTCGTGCTGCTGCCGATGTTCCTGGTCGCGATCGCCGTCTCCACCACCACCGGGCGGCGCACCGAGGTGCGGGGCAAGCTGGTGGTCGGCGGCATCGGCCAGATCAGCGCCTGCGCGTTGCTGCTGCTGGTGCACTCGACCAGCGCGATCTGGCTGCTCGTGCTGGTCTGCGTGGTCGTCGGCGTGCCGCAGGGCCTGAACAACCTGGCCAATCAGAACGCCTTGTACCACCAGGCGGACCCGGCCCGGATGGGCTCCTCGGCGGGTCTGTCGCGCACCTTCACCTACCTGGGTGCCATCGTCGCCTCCGCCGCGAACGGCGCCTTCCTCGACCGGGGCGCCGACTCCGCCGGGCTGCACCACCTGGCCCTCTTCGTGCTCTGCACGGCCGCCGTGTTCCTCGCGGCGACCGTGGCGGACCGCTCACTGCGCCGCATCGGGCGGCGCGGGGTGGCGGAACCGGCCGAGCAACCGGAGGCCGACCGCGCCTCCTACCCCTCCGATCCCCCCTCAGCAAAGGACTCCACCATGGCCCTCAGCACGCTCGACGAGCGCACCGCCCTCGTCCTCATCGACCTCCAGAACGGCATAGTCGGCGCCCCCACCACTCCCCTCACCGGACCCGAGGTGGTGGCCCGCGGCGTCGAACTCGCCGACGCCTTCCGTGCCCAGGGCGCGCCGGTCGTACTGGTGCGGGTCACCCACGCCGCGGACGGCTCCGACGCCATGCCGGGCCGTACCGAGCAGTCCCGCGGCGCCGGCGCGCCACCGCAGGGCTGGGACGTCATCGTCGACGAACTGTCCGGGCACGACGGCGACATCACCGTCACCAAGCGCAACTGGGGCGCCTTCTACGGCACCGACCTCGATCTCCAACTGCGCCGCCGCGGTGTCACCCAGATCGTGCTGGCCGGCATCGCCACCAGCATCGGTGTGGAGTCCACCGCCCGCGCCGCCCACGAGCACGGCTACCACGTCACCCTCGCCACCGACGCCATGTCGGACCTGAACACGGAGGCGCACCTGAACAGCATCGAGCGGATCTTCCCGCGCCTCGGCGAGACCGGCACGACGGCCGAGATCATCGACCTGCTGGCCAAGACCCGCGCCTGACGGAGGCGCCGCGGCGGGCACCTGTGCGGTCCGGGAGCCCCGACCCGCCGGGACCGGGCGGAGGGCCCGGCCGGCCAGGGGGCGGACGGGGCGAGGCGGCCCCGCCGCCGGGCCGGGCACCCGGTCGAGGCGGCCTCCCGGCATCCGGACCCCGGTCCCGTCAGCCCTCGCCCCCCGCGGCGCCGAACACACGGCGGGTGCCGGCGACGGCCCGGTAGGTGAGTTCCCCGCCCGGGAGCAGGTCGCTGCGTACGGTGAGGTCCCGGGTCCGCGAGGCGGTCACGGCGATCCGGGTGGCGCGGCCCGCGGTCCAGTCGATGTCGACGCTAGCGCCGCCGCGGGCGCGCAGTCCGCGCACCGAGCCCTGCGGCCAGGCCGCGGGCAGCGCGGGCAGCACCTCGATGACGTCGTACTGGCTCTGCAGCAGCATCTCCACGATCCCGGCGGTGGCACCGAAGTTGCCGTCGATCTGGAACGGGGGGTGGGTGTCCCACAGGTTCGGCAGCGTGGAGGACCTCAGTTGCTCGCTGAGCATCCGGTGGGGAGTGGTCCCCGTCCCTCAGCCGCGCCCAGAAGTTGATCTTCCATGCCTTGGACCAGCCGGTTCCGCCGTCGCCGCGGGCGGTGAGCGAGACCTTGGCGGCCTCGGCCCAGTCGCTGCCGGGCCGGATCGCCCGGCCCGGGTGCAGGGCGTAGAGGTGGGAGACGTGCCGGTGGTCGTCGGTCCTGACGTCCAGGTCGGTCTTCCACTCCTGGAGCTGGCCCCAGGAGCCGATGCGCAGCCCGGGATCCAGCGCGGCCAGGGCCGCTTCCAGTTCGGCGCGGAACGCGGCCGAGTCCCCCAGCGTCCCGGCTGCCTCCAGGGTGTTGGTGAACAGGTCGTGGACGATCTGCTGGGACATCGAGGCGCCGGCCGAGAAGTCGCCGTGCTCGGGAGAGTAGCTCGGGGACACCACCAGGGTGCCGTCGCGCGGATCCGTGTGCAGGTTGTCCAGCCAGAACTCGGCCGCCTCCTTCATCACGGGGTAGGCGGTGGTGCGCAGGTACTCGGTGGAGCCGCCGAACCGGTAGTGCTCGTAGAGCTGCGCGGTGAGCCAGGCGGCCGCCTCCGGGAACCAGAAGGAGGTCGGCCAGTCGTGCACGCCCGTGAACCCGAACGGATTGGTCTCGTCGTGCACCACCCAGCCGCGGGAGCCGAACATCTCCCGGGCGGTGCGCCTGCCCGGCTCCCGCAGCGCCCGCACGAACCGGTCGTAGGGGGCGGTGGTCTCGGGCAGCGCCGCGGCCTCCGCGGGCCAGTAGTTCATCTGAAGGTTGATGTTGACGTGGTAGTCGGCGGACCAGGGCGGTTGCGTGCTCTGGTTCCACAGGCCCTGGAGATTGGCGGGCAGCGTGCCGGTCCGGGAGGAGGCGATCAGCAGGTAGCGGCCGTACTGGAAGAAGAGCGCCTCCAGTGCGCGGTCCGCCTCGCCCGGCCCTCCTGTGTAGTCGGCGAGCAGCCGGTCGGTGGGCACCCGGACGGGTGCGCCCTGCCCGACGTCGAGCCGGACGCGGTCGAACAGGGCACGGTGGTCGGCGACATGACGGGCGCGCAGTTCGGCAACCGGGCGGCCGGCGGCCGCGTCGACGGTGCGGGTGACGGACCTGTGCGGGTCGTCACCGCGGTAGGAGGGATGGGTGTCGGCGTAGTCGGTGCCCGCGGCGAGGACGAACCACGCCTCGTCGGCGCCGGTCAGGGTCAGGCTGCCGTCGTCGCCCGCCGTGAGGCTCCCGCCGCGGTGCCGCAGCCGCAACTGCGCCTCGAAACGCATCCCGTTGTCGGCGAGCGTCCCCCGCACGGTGATCCGGTCGCCGGCCGCGGTGGCGGTGAAGTCGGTGCGCGGCGAGGCGTAGCGCAGGGTGCAGCCGGTGCGGCCCGGCAGGTCCGCGGTCAGGCGCCCGACGAGTACCCCGTCGGGGTGGGAGGCGAAGAACTCCCGTGCGTGGCGGACGCCCTGGTCGGTGTAGGCGACCGTGGCCGTGCCGGCGGCCAGGTGCAGGGCGCGGCGGTAGTCCTCGGGGACGGCGGCCGGAGCCCCCGGGAGGTCCAGGTACAGGTCGCCGAGGGTCTGGTGGGCGCCGTACCCGCGCCGGGGCCCGCCCAGCCGGGCCACCGCCTCCTCCGGGCTGAGGGTGGTGTTCTCGTCCAGTTGCCGCTGCACCGAGGCGAGGGCGTCCGGCCTGGGCTCGGACCAGTTGCCGTGGTCGTAGCCGCCCGCGGTGCCCGGGCCGCCGGTCCACAGCGTCTTCTCGTTGACCTGGAGGTGCTCGGCGGCGAGGGTGCCGAAGACCATGGCACCGAGGGCGCCGTTGCCGATCGGCAGCGCCTCTCGTTCCCAGTCGGCGGCGGGGGCCGTGTACCAGAGCGCCGGATCGCCGGCGGGCCCGGCAGGGTCGGCGGGGCCGGGTACTGGGTCATCGGATGTATCTGGTGGTCCTTCGGCGGCGGCCGCCGTGCCGCCCTGGATTCCCGCGCTCACCGCGAGCGCGCCCGCTCCGCCGACGGCGGACTTCATGGTGGCTCTTCCGGTCGGACCATGAGGCATATCCGTCGACGCTAGAGGTCCGACCTTAATTCAACAAGAGACATGGCAAACCCCCGCCCAGGTGGCTGGAACCATGGCCGGAACCGGCCGTGCATGGGTGGCGGTGCGGGGGCAGGTGGCCCGGCCGGGCCGGTCAACCCTGCTGGAAGAGCTCCGCGGGCAGTGGCTTCAGCAGTGCGTAGAGGTCGTCGGTGATCGGCCGGTCCCAGGCGGCGATGGTGACCAGCACCTGGTCGCTGCGGTCGAACTGCACGCAGGAGATCCTGCTCTCGGAGAGCTTGATCCGCCGCACGACGAGGAGGTTGTCCCCCTGCATCACGGGGACGTCCTCCGAACCGACGACCGTGACCTCCTCCTCGTTCTCCAGGGCGAGCAGGAGCTGTCCCACCTCGAAGGGGATCTCGCCCTCGGCGACCTCGCGTGCCGGCGAGCCCTCGGGCAGATTGCCGATGATCATCGCGGGGCCGCGGCCGCCGAAGAGGTCGTAGCGCAGGAACACGCCCTGGCAGCTTCCGTCCGCGGCGGGCAGCAGTCCCGCGCCGAGGTTGCCCGGCCAGTCCCCGGGGTCCATGGCCAGGACGTCGAAGTCCGGGCCCGCGGGTGTGGCGGAGCTGCGGCGGCGGAGGAAGGACATGCCGACATGGTACGTGGCACGGGACGACTGTCGACGCGGCCGGTGGCGCTTACGCCGATGGCTGACCGGCGGCGTGGCGGCACGGGCGAACGGCGGCCGCCCGCGGCCGGGTCAGCCGGTGCCGTCGCGGCCGCCGGCCGGAGTACCGCCGGCCGGTGCGCCCGTGACCGGCGAGGCGCCCGCGCCGCCGGGCCGCTGGAACGTGGTGTACAGCATCCACAGCGACGGGAGGAGGAAGACCGCCCCGACGCCCGTCGCGATCAGGCATGCCGTCAGGACCGACTCGTGCGAGGCCGTCTCGGCGACGGTGGTGCCGGGCACGAGCAGGTCCGGGTACTGGGCGGCGCCCCAGGCCCACAGGACGGCGGCGACCGCGAGCGCGGAGGCGACGCGGGCGAGGAGGTGGCGCCGGGTGGCCAGCAGGCCGAGGCCCGCCAGGCCCGCGACGGCGCTGACGATCACCAGGCCCAGGCCCCGGTGGGTGAGGCCGTGGAAGAGCTGCGGGGCGTCCGCGTGCAGCACCGCGATGCCGGCCAGCGCCACCAGGCCGCTCAGCAGCCCGCTCAGCATCGCCCGCCGCTCGAAGCCCCTGGCCAGCCCCGGTTCACCGGCGCGTACGGCATCGGCGCACAGGTAGACGGCCGCGAGGTGGGCGCAGGCCAGCACGGCGAGCACACCGCCCAGTGCGGAGGTGGGATTGAGCCAACTGGTGACGGTGTCACCGCGGGCGAGCCCCGGCGGCACCCGCCCCGAGGCGATCCCGCCGGCCACCGTGCCCAGGAAGAACGGCGTGACCACCGAGGAGAGCGCGAAACAGCCGCCGAACAGCCGCTGCTGCCACAACTCGGTGCTGGCCTTGCGGAACGCGAAGGCCGCGCCGCGCGCGATGATCCCGAGCGCGGTGAGCGTGAGCGGTACGTACAGGGTGGACAGCACGGCGGCGAACACCGGCGAGAAGGACGCCCAGAGCAGCACGAGGACGAAGATCAGCCAGACGTGGTTGGCCTCCCACACCGGGCCGATGCTGTGCTCGATCAGCCTGCGCTGCGGCAGCCCCTGCCGGCTCCGGCCGGCGAGCAGGTCCCAGAGCCCGGCGCCGAAGTCGGCGCCGCCGAAGAGCGCGTAGCAGGTCAGGCCGACCCACATCAGGGCCAGCATCACATCGGCCAGCACGACCGCCCCCGGGTCCGGCGGGGCGGCGCGGACCGGTGGGCCACGCGCGGGCCGCGCAGGGCAGCCGGCCGGTGCCGCCCGGCGCTCGGGGCCCGGGGTCCGGAGCCATGTGACGGGCGGATGCCGTACGACGGGACGATCCCGTGCGCAGGGACGACACCATGCGCCGGGAAGACGCTATGTGACGGGAAAACGCTCGACATCGCTCTCCTGGGGCGCGATCGGTACGGGTGTGGTCCGGACGAGGCGGCGCAGCACGTACACCGTGGCCACCGTCATCGCGGTGTACACGGCCAGCACCAGCCACAGCCCCGTCGCCAGCCCGGGCGCGGGGTTGACGGCCTCCCGCACCAGCATCACGCCGTACACGATCCAGGGCTGGCGCCCGAGTTCGGTGACGGTCCAGCCGCACTCCAGCGCGACCACCGCGGCGGGTCCGCACAGGACCGCGACGGCCAGGAACACCCGGTGGCCGCGCAGGGCCATCAGGTCGCGGCCGGTGCGCCTGGCGCGCCACCAGCCGAGCAGCAGCAGGGCGCCCATGGCGATGAGCAGCATGCCGACGCCCACCATCACGTCGAAGGAGAGGTGGATCGCGGTCACGACCGGCCACTGGTCGCGCGGTACCTCGTTCAGGCCGCGCACGACGGTCTCGGGCGAGAAGCCGACCAGGAACGACAGGCCGGAGGGAATCTCCAGGCCGTACTCCAGCCGGTCGTTGCCGGGCGCGGCGCCGAGGATGGTGAGCGGGATGTGCGAGCCGGTGCGGAACACGCCCTCGATGCCCGCAAGCTTGACCGGCTGGTAGTGGGCGAGGAAGCGCGCCACCCAGTCCCCGACCACCAGTTGGAACGGTGCGACCAGGGCACCGAAGGAGAACGGCAGCAGGAAACCCGCCCGGTGGTAGGCGTCGTTGCGGCCGCGCAGCAGGGCCACGGCGTAGACGGACGCGGTCGCGAAGGACGCCACCATGAACGCGGCGAGGATCATGTGCACGCTCTGCGGCGGGCTGGCCGGATTGATCAGGGCGACCCAGGGACTGACGTCGGCCAGGGTGCCGTCGGGCCGTAGGGTGAAGCCGCGCGGCTGGTTCATCCAGGCGTTCGCGCAGACCACGAAGAACGCCGACAGCGTCCCCGCGATGACGATCGGCACTCCGGTCAGCAGGTGCCGCCGGGGCGGCAGCCGGTCCCACGCGTAGAGGTAGATGCCGAGGAAGACGGCCTCCAGGAAGAAGGCGAACCCCTCCATGGCGAACGGCAGTCCGATGACCTGTCCGAAGCGGCCCATCAGCCCGGGCCACAGCAGTCCCATCTCGAAGCTGAGGATCGTGCCGGACACGGCTCCGACGGCGAACAGCACTCCCATGCCGCGCGCCCACCGGCGGGCGAGCAGCCGGTGCGCGGGATCACCCGTGCGGATGCCGTACCACTCCATCGCCAGGGTGAGCAGCGGCAGCCCCACGCCCAGGCACGCCACCACGATGTGCCATGCCAGGGAGAAGCCCATCTGGGCGCGCGCGGCGGCCAGGTCGCCCTCGGAGAACGCCAGCGGCCAGACCTTCATCCCGCACCGTCCTCGTGTGGTGCGCACGGGGGGCGGTGCGCGCTGCCTGACGGGTTCATGACGGGACTCCTGGGCGGCGCGGATGGCGGACGGGATGGAAGGCGGATATATCGGTACGGGCCGTGCAGTCAGCAGACGTACCACCGGTGGACGCGCCCGAAACGGCGCGGAAGGAGGTCGGGTGCACATGGCGGAGCGGGTCGTCAGCCACTGGCGGGGCGGCCTCACGGCCGTGCCCGAGGAGGTCTGGGAGCTTCCCGACGTGGCGGTCCTGGTGCTGGCCGGCAACGCGCTGGCCACCGTCCCCGATCGCATCGGGACGCTGAAGGGCCTGCGCACACTGGACCTCGGGCACAACAGGCTGGCCCGGGTCCCTGACGCGATCGGCGACCTGACCGGTCTCGACCGCTGCCTGTACCTGCACGGCAACCGGCTGGAGGAGTTGCCAGGGACGCTGGGCCGGCTGACCCGGCTGGCCTATCTGAACGTCGGCGAGAACCGGCTGCGGGCCCTGCCGGAGGCGATCGGGTCGATGGCGGGCCTGGTGGAGCTGCGTGCCCAGCACAACCGCCTCACCGCCCTGCCCGGGGCGCTCGGCAGGCTCGGCACGCTGCGTGAGCTGTGGCTGCGCGGCAACGGGCTGGCGCTGTTGCCCGAGACGTTCGGCCGGCTGGGCGAGCTGCGGGAACTCGACCTGCGCGAGAACGTGTTCGAGGACGTGCCCGAGGCGCTGCGCGGGCTGCCGCTGTTGCGCCGCCTGGACCTGCGCGCCAACCGGCTGCGGCGGTTGCCGGCCTGGCTGGCCGAGCTGCCCGCCCTGGAGAAGCTGGACCTGCGCTGGAACGATGTCGGCATCCCGCCGCGGCTGCTGGACGCGCTGCGGGCGCGGGGCTGCGTGGTGCTGCACTGAGCTGCACCACGCAGCACCGAACCGCACTGGACCTGCCCCGGACTACACCCCAACTGCACCCGCAGTGCACCGGACTGCACCGGACTGCACCGGACTGCACCGGACTGCACCGAAGGGACGACGCGTCGAGCCGGACGCCACGCCGGACCGGACGCCACGCCGGACCGGGCGCCACGCCGGACCGGGCGGCGCGCGGGAGCGGGCGGCGCCGGGCTCACTCCGCCGCTTCTGCGCCCTCGGGGCCCGGCGGGACGACCGCGATGGGGCTGGCCGCGTGGAGCACGACGGCGTGCGTGACCGATCCCAGCATCCGGGCGGGCCTGAGCATCCGCCGGTGGTGGCGGCCGACCACCACGAGTTCCGCGTCCTTCGACGCGGCGACGATGTGCCCGGCCGCGTCCCCGGGCGCCACCCGCGGCTCGACGGTCAGCCCGGCAAAGGCCTGGCGGTAGGGGGCCAGGATCTCGTCCAACTGGTCCGCGGTGGCCGCCTGCGCCGCCTCCTCGTCCTCGGCGGTCGGCGTGAAGTCGCCCGCGGCGGTCCATGCGTAACTCGGCCGGGGATAGGCGCAGACCACCTCCAGCCGGGCCGCGTGCCGGACGGCCTCGGCGCAGGCGAAGTCGAGGGTGTTGTCGTCGGGGGCCTCCACCGAGACGCCGACCACGACCCGGGGCCCGGGTGCGGCCCGAGCGGTGTCCGGCGCCTCGCGGCCCGGCCGGGGCACCACCACGACCGGGCAGGGTGCGTCCCGCGCGGCGGCCATCCCGTTCGAGCCGAGCAGCAGGCTGGCGAAGCCACCGCGCCCGCGGGAGCCGAGCACCAGCAGTTGCGCGGCGGCACCCAGCTCGGGCAGTACCGCGGCCGGGTCGCCCTCCGGGCTCCTGGTGTCCACCTCAGGCAGTCCCGCACGGCCCGAGAAGGAGGCCAGCACCCGGGTCAGCACCCGGTCCTCGGCGGGCTCCTCGGGCCGGTCGGAGACCGGCACCTCCGGCTGCGGCCACGCGGCGTACTGCCGCACGTGCACCAGGCGCAGGGGCGCCTCGCGAAGCTGCGCCTCCGCCAGCGCCCAGTCCAGGGCGCGCAGGCTGCCTTCCGAACCGTCGACGGCCACGACGACCGGCAGCGTGCTCATGGGTCCTCGTCTCCGGTGCCGGACGCGCAGGCGGCCGATGGGCCGCCACCGCACGGCCGGTCCAGGTCGGTCCCCCCTGGATCGGTCGAACCGGGTCAGATCATGTCAGATCAAATTCTCCCTCGCGCGCGCCCAGGACAAACGCCCCCCACTCGTCGGGGGTGAAGATCAGGGACGGGCTGCCCGGGCGGCCGCTGTTGCGCATCGCGATGAAGCCCTCGACGAACGCGATCTGCACGTCTCCGCGCCCGCGGCTGCTCGACTGCCAGTCCGCGTTGCTGAGGTCCAGCTCGGGTTTGTCCCAGCCTGCGAGCGGGGGCTGCTGGGTGGTGCTTTCGGCCACGTCCGTGCTCCTTCTGGGTTCGTCAACCGCCGCCAGCCTAGCGACCGGCTCCAGTGCCGGACAGGGGCCCGGTGGGGTGCGCAAGGGGCCCGGACGGCGACCGGCGCGGCCGCCTCAGCGCGCCGCGGAGGGACCGCTTCCGTACCGCACGGCCAGCGCTGCCGCGGCCAGGAACCCCGTGGCACCGATGAGGGCCGAGATGTGCAGGCCGGTGACCAGGCGATCCGCCGAGAGGCTGCCGAAGACGGCCACACCCAGGGCGCTGCCGCTCTGCCGTGCCGTGTTGAAGATGGCCGAAGCGGCCCCGGCACGGTCCTGTGCCGCCGCCTCCGTCGCGGCCAGGGTCGCCGCGGGCATGGTGAGGGCGGTACCGAATCCGACCGCTGCCATCGGCGCGACCAGTGCCGGGTAACCGGTGGCGGGACCGGCGAGCAGCCAGCCCAGCAGGCCCAGCGCGCCCACGCCGAGGCCCACGGCCATCGGCGGGCGCGGCCCGGTGCGCGCCATCACCCGCCCGGCCAGTGCGGAGCCCGGCGCCACCACCGCCACGGCCGGCAGCAGCGCACAGCCGGCGCGCAGCACGCCGTAGTGGTGCAGGCGCTGGAAGTACAGCGGAGCGAGGAAGAGCAGGCCGTAGAAGCCGAGGTTGAGCAGTGCCCCGATGGCGACGGCGGGGCGGAGGCCCGGCGTGGTGAGCAGCGGCAGCGGCAGCATGGGAGCCCGGGCGCGTCCTTCGAGCCGCAGGAAGACGAGCGTTCCCGCGGGGCACAGCGCGGCGGCGCCGAGCACCGCGGGATGTGTCCAGCCCAGTGCGCCCGCCTCGACCAGGGCCGTCACCAGCGCGGCCAGGCTCACCGCGAGCGCGCTCTGTGCGGGCAGGTCGAGGCCGCCCCGGGAGCGGCCGGGCGGCGCCGGCACGCAGCGCAGCGTGAGGAGCGCCCCGGCCGCGCCGACCGGGAGGTTGACCAGGAAGACGGCGCGCCAGCCCAGGCCCTGGGCCAGCAGGCCGCCCAGCACCGGTCCCGCCCCCGCAGCCAGGCCGGAGACGGCGCCCCACAGGCCGATGGCGCGGGCCCGTGCCGCCCGGTGCGCGTACATCGCGCGCAGCAGCGCCAGCGAAGCGGGCAGCAGCAGGGCGGCGCCGCAGCCCTGCACGAGCCGAGCCAGGACGAGCAGCGGGGCACTGCACGCGGCCGCGCACCCGGCGGAGGCGAGCGTGAACAGTGCGAGCCCGGTGAGGAAGACCCGCCGGGCGCCGATCCGGTCGGCGAGGCCGCCACTGAACGGCAGCAGGCCCGCGAAGACCAGCGTGTAGCCGTCCGCGACCCACTGCAGGGCCGTCACGGACGCGTCCAGGGCGTCGCCGATCACCGGCAGGGCCACGGTGACCGCCGTGACGTCCAGGACGACCAAGAAGTGGCCGAGGCAGACGGCCGCGAGGGCCGTCCGGTGCGGGCCGCCGGCGGTCCGCGCGGTGTGGGAGGTGGGGTGTGCCGTCATGGCGGCCAGTGTCGGGCCGGATCAGTGCGGTGCCGGTCGAGACGTCCTTCCCACGGGCCGAAGGACAGTCCAGAGGAGCGGGACGGCCGGGAGGAGCGGGACCGGAGCGCGGAGCGGAACCGGCGCGAGGAGCGGAACCGGCGTACGCGGGTGCGGGCAGGGCGGTGTGCGCCGCGTTGACGGTCCCGGCCGGCCCGTCCGGCGTCCGGCGGCGGGTGAGGCGGACGGAGCAGACGGAACCGACAAGGCAGGCGGGACAGAGGAAGCTGATGAAGCCGATGAAGCTGACGAGGCAACGGCGCGGGCACGGCACCGGTCCCGGGGCGGTCCGGCACGGCACCGGTCCCGCGGCGGTCCGTGCCGCTGTGCCGCAGGACGCTTCGGCCGGGACCGAAGCCACTCTCGCCTACCCTCGGCCGCATGAGCCTGAGCACCGAGACCGACGTGGCCGATGCGGCCGCCGCCATCGGTGATCCCTCACGGGCGAGAATCCTGCTCGCGCTTGCGGGCGGCGGCGCCCTGCCGGCCAGCGCGCTGGCCGCCGAGGCCGGGGTCGCCAACTCCACCGTCAGCGGACACCTGAACCGGCTGCGCGAGGCGCGCCTGGTCACCGTGGAACTCGACGGACGGCACCGGTACTACCGGCTCGCCACGCCCGAGGTCGCCCAGGCGCTGGAGCAGCTCGCGCGCATCGCGCGCCCGCTGCCGCCGCGCACGCTGAGCGCGGACGGCCGGGCGAGGGCGCTGCTACGGGCGCGGCTGTGCTACGACCACGTGGCGGGGCGGCTCGGCGTCGCCCTGATGGCCGCGCTGTGCGAGGACGGCGTCCTCACCGTGCGCACGCCGCCCGGCGACGGCGGGGCCGCGGACGTCGCCTACGGGCTCACACCGAAGGGCCGTACCGTACTCGGCGGCTTCGGGGTGGATCTGGCGGCCCTGCCACGCCGGCGTGCGTCCGTGCGCTACTGCGTCGACTGGGCGGAGCGCCGCCACCACCTCGCCGGGCCCCTCGGCGGCCTGGTCACGGCCCGGCTGTTCGAGCGCGGCTGGCTGCGGCGCGGCAAGTACCGGCGCGTGGTGCACCTCACCGACACGGGCCGTGCGGGCCTGGCGGAGACCTTCGGCGTCGCGATCGAGCGGATCGACGCCGCCGGGTGACACCCCCCGTGGGCCGGACCCGAAACGCCGCGCGGTCTCAGACGCGGCGGCCGGGCCGGTCGGGGCGGTCGTGGGTGCCGGGCGTGTGCCCGAAGGCACGGCGGAAGACGTCGATGAACGCGCTGGTGGAGGAATATCCGCAGCGGTGCGCGACGCTCGTCACCGAGGTGCCGTCGGCCAGCATCCGCAGGGCGTGGTACAGGCGCAACTGGGTGCGCCACTGGGGGAAGGTCATGCCGAACTCGGCGCGGAACAGCCGGCTGAGGGTGCGTTCGCCCGCGCCCGCCCGGGCCCCGAGCTCGGCGAGGGTCCGGCGGTCGGCGGGGTCGCCGTACAGCGGTGCGCAGGCGGCCGCAAGGCGCGGGTCGGTGGGAGCGGGCAGGTGGATCGGCTGCTGCGGTGAGGCGCGCAGTTGGTCGAGGAGGACGGCACGCAGCCTCCGGTACTCGGGGCCGGTGCCCGCGGCCTCGCGGGTGCACGCGCGGATGAGTTCGCGCAGCAGGGGACCGACGGTGAGCACCGTGGGGGCGTCGAGGCCGAGGGGGTTGTCGCCGGCGGGCAGGCCGAGCAGGTGCAGATCGAGCCGGCCGTGGGCGCGGTGGGCGTGGACGGTGCCCGCGGGGACCCACAGGGCGCGGGTACCGGGCGCGAACCAGGTGCCTCCGTCGGTGGTGACGGCCACGACTCCGGCGCCGGCGTAGACGATCTGGTGCTCGTCGTGCGAGTGGGCCTCGATGCCCTCGCCGGGGCCCAGGACCCTGGTGCGCGTGGGCGCCTGCGGGGTGTGGCGGACTTCCGGCATGGTTCGGCACTTTATCGGAAGCGCGACCGGGGCGGCGGAGTCCACGATCGGGGGGTGCCCCCGCATCTGCCGCTCCGCCGCACCCGCCCCATGGCCCTGCTGTCGCTCGGCCACGCCTGCGTGGACGTCTACCAGGGATCCGTCGCCGCGCTCGTGCCGTTCTTCGTGGCGGAGCGGGCCTACACGTATGCGGCGGCCTCCGGACTGGTCCTGGCCGCCTCGCTCCTCTCCTCGGTCGTCCAGCCGCTGTTCGGGGCGCTCACCGACAGATGGGCGATGCCGTGGCTGCTGCCGGCCGGCACGCTGGCCGCGGGGACCGGGGTCGCCCTCAGCGGCGTCGGCGGCTCCTACCCGCTCACCGTCGCCGCCATCGCCGTGTCGGGGATCGGCGTCGCCGCCTGGCATCCGGAGGCCGCACGGGTCGCCCGCGCCACCAGCCGCGGCAGCCACACGGCGATGGGCTGGTTCTCGCTCGGCGGCACCATCGGGTTCGCAGCCGCACCCCCGCTGGTCTGGGCCGTGCTGACCGCCGGCGGCCCGGGCGCCTCCCCGCTGCTGGTGGCGCCCGCCCTGGCCGGCTGCGGTCTGTGCGCCGTGGCGCTCCGGACGGCCGGCAGTGCGGCGCCACCCGCGGCGGCACGCGCCGAGCGGACCGCGGACACCGACGACTGGCCGTCCTTCGCCAGGCTGTCGGGGGCCGTCGTGTGCCGCTCGATCGCCTTCGTCGGCCTCAGCGCGTTCGTCCCGCTGTACGCGCCCCTGCGCACCGCGGGCGGCGAAGCCGCCGGTAGCGCCGCGCTGTTCGTGCTCTACCTCGGCGGTGCGGTGGGCACCGCGGCCGGCGGCCGGCTCGCCGCCCGCTTCGGCCGGCTGCCCGTGATGCGCTGGTCCTACGCCCTCGCCGTCCCCGCCGTCGCCGCGGTGGTGTGGGTGCCCGGACCGCTGCTGTACCTGTTCCTCGCCCTGACCTCGGCGGGCCTGTACGTGCCGTTCTCCCTGCACGTCACCCTCGGCCAGGACTACCTGCCGCGGCGCGTCGGCACCGCGAGCGGCGTCACCCTCGGGCTCGCGGTGAGCGCCGGCGGACTGGCGAGCCCCGCCATCGGCGCACTGGCCGACGCCACCTCGCTCGAGGTCGCGCTCGCGCCGCTGACCGGCCTGCCGGCCCTCGGCTGGCTGCTCCTGCGGACGCTGCGCGAGCCCGTCCGTCCCGATCCCCGCCCGTCCACGGACCCGCCCGCACCGGGCGGCAGGGCCGACGCCCCGGCCGGCCGCCGCACCGGACCGGCCGTCCCCCGCGCTCCCGCACCGCCCGCCCCCGCACCGCCTTCGCCGCAGCGCCCGACCGGCCGCTCCGAAGACCGCGCCCGCTCCCTTGACGCGCCCCCGGAGCCCCTGGATTACTGATCTCCGTGCGGCCCCAGACCGAATGATCGGTCGACCGCGGTGGCCTGCTGGCGAGGGAGGACGCCCATGACGACGACCTGTGCCGCGGAACCGGCGGACCCTGCGGACCCGCGGGACGCGGGCGAGCTGCTGGATCCGGAGCAGCTCCGGGAGGTGCAGCTCCGGCGGTTGCGGGCCACGCTCCGGCACGCCTACGACCACGTCGGCTTCCATCGGGCCGCCTTCGACCGGGCCGGGCTGCGACCCGAGGACTGCCGCTCGCTCGCCGACCTCGCCCACTTCCCGTTCACCACCAAGGCCGACCTGCGCGACACGTATCCGTTCGGGATGTTCGCGGTGCCCGAGAGCGAGGTGCGGCGGCTGCACGTGTCGAGCGGGACGACGGGCCGTCCCACCGTCGTCGGCTACACGGAGGCCGACCTGTCGCTCTGGGCCGACCTGGTGGCCCGGTCGATCCGGGCGGCGGGCGGGCGCCCCGGTCACAAGGTGCACGTGGCGTACGGCTACGGCCTGTTCACCGGCGGGCTGGGGGCGCACTACGGCGCCGAGCGGCTCGGGTGCACGGTGATCCCCGCGTCCGGTGGTATGACGGCCCGCCAGGTGCAGCTCATCCAGGACTTCCGGCCCGAGATCATCATGGTCACGCCCTCGTACATGCTGACGCTGCTGGACGAGTTCGAACGGCAGGGCGTGGACCCGCGGACCACCTCGCTGAGGGTCGGCGTCTTCGGCGCCGAGCCGTGGAGCGAGGAGATGCGCCGCGAGATCGAGGAGCGCCTTGCGATCGACGCGGTCGACATCTACGGGCTGTCGGAGGTGATCGGTCCCGGTGTGGCGCAGGAGTGCGTGGAGACCAAGGACGGGCTGCACATCTGGGAGGACCACTTCCTGCCCGAGGTCGTGGACCCGGTCACCGGAGAGGTGCTGCCGGACGGGGAACCGGGCGAGCTGGTGTTCACCTCGCTGACCAAGGAGGCGATGCCCGTCGTGCGGTACCGCACGCGCGACCTCACCCGGCTGCTGCCGGGCACGGCACGGGTCTTCAGGCGGATGGCGAGGGTCATGGGCCGCAGCGACGACATGGTGATCCTGCGGGGCGTCAACGTCTTCCCCACCCAGATCGAGGAGATCGTGCTGCGCACCCCCGCGGTCGCACCGCACTTCCAGTTGCGGCTGACCCGCGAGGGCCGGATGGACGCGCTGACGGTGCGTGCCGAGGCCAGGCCGGGCGCGACGCCCGAGGCGCGCGAGGCGGCGGCCCGTGCGATCGCGGCCGGGGTGAAGGACGGCATCGGGGTCACGGTGGCCGTGGAGATCGTGGCCCCCGAGTCGCTGGAGCGCTCGGTCGGCAAGATCAGGCGCCTGGTGGACCTGCGCGGGCCCTCGGGTACCTGACCGGCTCCGACGGGCACCCGGCCGGCCCAGGGCCTGACGCGGGACCCCCCGGCACCACCGCGCCCCGGTGTCCGACCAGAGCCCGGGGCGGCCCGGGGTCCGCGGGACGACCGGGGTCCGTGGGACGACCGGGCCCGCGCGGCGCGGGCCGTTCCTACCGGCCCCGACGCGCGGGTCCTAGTGCCCAAGCACCGCCATCGCGGCGTTGTGGCCGCCGATGCCGCTCACTCCGCCGCCGCGCACCGCGCCCGCGCCGCAGAGCAGGATGTTGGGGTGGGCGGTCGCCACGCCCCAGCGGCCCGTGCCCTGCCCGGCCCAGGGGAAGGCCAGGTCGCCGTGGAAGATGTTGCCGCCCGGCAGCCGCAGGTCGCGCTCCAGGTCGAGCGGGGACTTCGCCTCGATGCACGGCCTGCCCTCGGCGTCCTTGGCCAGGCAGGACTCGATGGGCTCCGCCAGGTGCGCGTCGAGCTGGGCCAGCGTGGCGCGCAGCAGTTGCTCGCGCACCGCCGTGTTGTCGTGGCGGAACAGCCGGGCGGGCGTGTGCAGTCCGAAGAGCGTGAGGGTGTGCCAGCCGCGCCGGGCGAGGTCGGGCCCGAGGATGGTCGGGTCGGTGAGCGAGTGGCAGTAGATCTCCGACGGCGGTGCGCCGGGCGGCGCGCCGCCCTCGGCCTCGTCGTGGGCGCGGGCCAGGGCCTCGTAGCCCTCCGCGATGTGGAACGTGCCCGCGAACGCGTCACGCGGGTCGACCGAGGTGTCGCGCAGCCGCGGCAGCCGCTCCAGCAGCATGTTGACCTTCAGTTGCGCGCCCTCCGCGGGCGCGGGCGGGTCCTCGCCGAGCAGGGTGGCCAGCTCCTGCGGAGAGGCGCCGGACAGGACGTGCCGCGCGGCGACGGTGCCCTCCGCGTCCCGGGTCCGGTAGGCCACCTCCGCCTCACGGCCGTCCGTCTCCACGCTGACGACCTCGTGCCCGGTGGCGATCTCGGCGCCCGCGGCGCGTGCGGCGGCGGCCAGCGCGTCGGTGAACGCGCCCATGCCGCCCACCGGTACGTCCCAGTCGCCGGTGCCGCCGCCGATGACGTGGTAGAGGAAGCAGCGGTTCTGCCGCAGCGACGGGTCATGGGCACCGGCGAACGTGCCGATCAGCGCGTCGGTGAGGACCACTCCGCGCACCAGGTCGTCCTGGAAGTGCTCCTCGACGGCGGCCCCGAGTGGCTCCTCGAAGATCATCCGCCACGTCTCCTCGTCGTCGACGCGGCGGCGCAGCTCCTCCCGGGTCGGCAGCGGTTCCGTGAGCGTCGGGAAGACCCGCTCCGCGACCCGCCGGGTGCGCCCGTAGAAGTCCTGCCACGCCTCGTACTCGCGCTCGCCGCCGGTGAGCGCCGCGAAGGACGCCCGGGTGCCCTCCTCGGTGCCGGGGCCGGAGCCGACCAGCAGGCCCGTCGGGCGTCCGGCCCGCTGCACGGGCGTGTAGGAGGAGACCGTGCGCTTGCGGAGCCGGAAGTCAAGGCCCAGGTCGGTCACGATGGTCCGCGGCAGCAGGCTGACGAGGTAGGAGTACCGGGACAGCCGTGCGTCGACTCCCGCGAACGGGCGGGTGGAGACCGCCGCGCCGCCCGCTCCGTCGAGCCGCTCGAGGACCACTACCGTGCGTCCGGCGCGCGCCAGGTAGGCGGCGGCCACCAGGGCGTTGTGTCCGCCGCCGATGATCACGGCGTCATAGGCATCGCGAGCAGGCATGGTCCTTCGTAACACGCGAGGATCGGCGGGGCCAGGGGGCGGTGGGCGCCGTCCTGCCGGTCCACGGTGTGCACCGCACGGCGGGGGGAGGGGGCCCGCCGCCGGCTGAGGGCGGTCGGCTGAGGGGCGCGGAAGGCGCCGGGCGCGGGTGCGCTCAGGGCGCGTACCGCTGCCGCAGGGCGGCCACGCCGCGGTACAGGGCGACGGCCTCCGGCCCGCGGCCGAGCTGTTCCAGGCAGTGCGCCTCGTCGTTGTGGGCCGCGAGGGTGTCAGGGTGGCCGGTGCCCAGCGAGCGGGCGCGGGCGGCGGCCACCGCGCGGTACTCGGGCAGGGCGTCGGGCCAGCGGCCCAGCCAGCCGAGCGCGACGGCGACCTCGCGGCGGCTGACCAGGGTGTCCGGGTGGTCGGGCCCCAGCACCCGGGCCCGGATCGCGGCCACGTCGCGCGCCTCGGCCAGTGCCTCCTCCCAGCGGCCGAGGCGCCCGAGGTTGACGCCGAGACCGTGCCGGGCGCGCAGCGTCTCGGGCGCGAGCGGGCCGTCCACCCGGCTCCGGTCGTCGATCAGCCCCTGGTACAGCCGGAGGGCCTCCGTGCTGCGGCCGAGCCGGCCGAGGCTGATGCCGATCTCGTAGCGGGCGGCGAACGTGTCGGGGTGGTCGGGGCCGAGTACCCGGGCGCGGGCCCCGGCGACCGCACGGTAGGTCTCCAGGGCCTTCGACCAGTGCCCGAGCAGGCCCAGTACGTAGGCGACCTCGTACTGCGTGACGAGCGTGTCGGGGTGGTCGGCGCCCAGCACCCGGGCCCGGGCCTCGGCCACCTCGGCGGCCATCCGGCAGGCGTCCTCCAGGCGGCCGAGCCTGCTCAGGTTGAAGGCGAGGTTGTGCCGGCAGCGCAGCGTGTCCGGGTGGTCGGGCCCCATGGCACGCGTCCTGGCCGCCAGGACGGCCGAGTAGACCTGGTGGGCCTCGGCGTGCCGGCCGAGCCGCCCGAGCTCGAAAGCCGTCTCCTGGAGGGCCGCGAGCGTGTCGGGGTGGTCGGCGCCCAGTACCCGGGCGCGGGCCGCGGCCACGTCGCCGTACTCGCCGAGGGCGGCCTCGGGACGGCCGGTGCGGCTGAGGCTGAAGGCGGCCTCGTAGCGGCTGGTGAGGGTGTCCGGGTGGGCGCGGCCCAGCGCCCGGGTGCGCTCGGCGGCGACCGCCCGGTGCACCTCGGCCGCCTCCTCCCAGCGGCCCAGCCGGCCGAGGCTCAGCCCGGCCTCGTGCCGGGAGGCGAGCACGGCGGCCACGGCCGCGGACGGCGCCGGCGGGCGGGGAGCGGTGCGGTGCGTTCCGGCGGTGCCTGCGGGGCCCGGGCCCGTCGTGCCTCCCGCGGGGCGGCCGCCGCTCCCCTCCGGGTGCGCCGCCGGTGGCGCGGTGGTCCAGGGCCCGCTGAGGCCGGCGGCCGCGCCGGGCGGGGTGGGGTCCGGTCCCAGGGGGAGCCGGCCCGCTGTGCCGGTGGCCTTGGGGCCGGTGGTCATGCCGGTGGCCCAGGGCGGCAGGCCGCTGTACCGGCCGGCCCGGCGGACGGTGCCGGCGGGCCACGGCCCGCCCCGGCCCGCGCGGATGCGGTGGACCAGGTCGCGCGCGTCGCCCAGTCGGGCGCCGGGGTCCTTGGCGAGGAGATCGAGGATGATCCGCTCCAGGTAGGGCGGAAGGTCGGCGCGGTGCCGGCGGGGCGGCCTGGGGGGTGTGTCGCGGTGTCCGACGAGCACCGCCCAGGCGTCCTGCAGGTCGAACGGCGGCGCGCCGGTGGCGATCTCGTACAGCACGCAGCCCAGGGAGTAGAGGTCGCTGCGGTGGTCGACGTAGCCGCCGCTGATCTGCTCGGGCGACATGTAGTGCGGGGTGCCCATGGCGATGCCGGTGCCGGTCAGGCGCTGGGTGAAGCCGATGTCGTGGCCGAGGCGGGCGATGCCGAAGTCGCAGATCTTCACCGTGCCGTCGGTGAGGCGCATGATGTTGGCCGGTTTCAGATCGCGGTGCACCACGCCCTGTTCGTGCGTGTAGGCGAGCGCGGCGGCCACCTGGTCGGCGACCTCCTCGACGTCGGTGACCGGCATCGGCCGGCGCGCGCGGTCCGCCCCGGCCAGCACCTCGCTCAGGTTCCGCCCCTCCAGCAGCTCCATGACCAGGTACAGCACGCCGTCGTGCTCGCCGAAGTCGTGCACGACCGTGATCCCGCGGTGCTGCAGCGACGCGGCGACCCGGGCCTCGCGGCGGAACCGCTCGCGCATCACGCGCGCGAGGGACCGGTCCTGCTGCGGCGCCAGCGGCTTGAGGCACTTGACGGCGACCCGGCGGCCCAGCGACTCGTCACGGGCGCGCCACACCTCGCCCATACCGCCCCGCCCGATGACGTCGAGCAGCCGGTAGCGGCCCTGGATGAGTCTGCTTTCCGCCATCTCCCTCAGTCGCCCCCGTCACCCGCCCGTGCCCTCCCCCGGCCCGTCCAGTATGGCTACACGGCCCTGAAGTGTGTACGGCGAGGGGCGGGCGCCCGGTCCGAGGCGCTCCATGGCACGCAGGATGTGCTTGGGCGGCAGCCGCCAGCGCAGCCGGCCCGGGATCCTTCGGAGCACGGCCCCGGCGGTTCGCAGCCGGCGGGTCACGACGTCGGGCGGTGGTGCGGGCCTGGCGTACAGCTCGCGGGCGTACGGCGGCAGCGCGGCGTACGCGAGGCCCGCCAGCGGGCGCCAGAGCGCCGTGCGTGCCGCCAGCAGCGCCGCCGGCACCGGCGGGCACCGCAGGAACGCGTCGACGTCCGCCGCCTCGGGTCCTGCGGCCAGCTCGGGCCGCACCCGCTCGAAGTAGGCGGCGAGTTCCGCCCGGTCGGCCGGCACCTCGCGCGGGTCGAGTCCGACCAGCGGGGCGCCGGCGGTGCGCTGCTCGGCGATGTAGCGGTCGGCCTGCCCGTCGGTGAGGGGGAAGCCGGAACGGCGTACGACGTGCAGGTAGGACTCGACCTCCGCGCAGTGCACCCACAGCAGCAGCGCCGGCTCGTCCACGCCGTAGACCGCGCCGGTGGCGGGGTCCGTGGCGGTCAGCGCGCCGTGGATGGCGCGCACCCGTGCGCCCGCCTCGCGCGCGGCCTCGGCGGTGCCGTACGTCGTGGTGGCGACGAAGCGCGCGGTGCGGATCAGCCTGCCCCAGGCGTCCCTGCGGAAGTCCGAGTTCTGCATGACGCCGCCAACCGCGCGCGGGTGCAGTGCCTGGAGGTAGAGCGCGCGGACGCCCGCCACCCACATCATCGGGTCGGCGTGCATCTGCCAGGTCACCGAAGCCGGCCCGAAGAGCCCGGGATCGCCGTCCTGCACGGTCACCCCCTGTTGTTCCCGCCCGTCGGGGCGGATCGTCGGGCAGTCAGGCTATCCGGGCGTCCCGGCAGCGGCCCGGCCGGTTCCGCGCGGCGTTCGCGGAGCTGCGCGCACAGATGCGGTGCCGCCATCGCTGCCCCTGCCGCCTCACAGCCGACGGCCGTCCCGCACAGCGGTGTGCCGCCCAGGAAGATCACTTCCTGGGCGGCACACCGCTGTGCGGGCGGCACCCCACCGGGTGCCGCGCCCCCTCACCCGAGGATGGCGAGGAAGTCCGTGCAGGCGCGGGCGCAGGCGCGGCAGGCCGCCGCGCACTCCTCGGCTCCCGGGTGCGCATCGCACGCATGAGCGCACTCCATGCACATCGCCCTGCACCATTCGACCTGGATCCGCATGCCGTACTCGTCCTGATGCGCCTGTTCCGACAGCATCGCGCAGGTCGCGTCGCACACCTCCGTGCACAGCACCGCCTGGCGTCGCATCTCGTGCCCCACCGCCGCGTCGCCGGGACCGGCGAAGCTCACCCGGCCCGCGCAGACCCGGGCGCAGTCGGCGCACGCCTGCGCACAGGCGAAACCCTCTTCCAGGAACGCGACGAGATCCTGCCGGTCCTCCGCGTGCCACGCCGTGGACGTCACCGTTCGGCTCTCCTCTCCGAGCTCCGTGCTCCGTGCCCCACTCGCACTCGCCTCTCGGCCCCTTCCCCGTGGCTGCGGGTAGCCCCGCGCCGGGCGCGCCAAACCCACCGCCGTGCACCGCTTCCGGCCAGGTCCTGCCCGCCCGGGCCTGGCCGCCGACCTGCACCCGCCCCGCAGTACACAAAGTCCAGCAAGAAGGTCTGCTCAAACCGTGGACTCGGGTACACACTTCTGCAATTCTTCAACAAATAGGCGCAAGAATACGAGGTCCTGATCGGGACCCCAGAGTGGCCCTGCCCCGCGCTCGGGGACCTCGGCGCGCCCGGCACTCCGCACACCCGTACTCGACGACAAGGCGCCCGGCCGCCGTGCGCGGCCCGCGCCGAGGACAGGGGAACGATGCGAAGACAACGCTGGAGGCGACGGGCGCTGACCGCCGTCCTCGCCACCACCCTGGCCGCGATCGGCCTGCCGGCGGTGCCCGGCGCCGCGGACACCGGCCGGCCCGCCGCCGTGGCCGACGCAGTGGACCTGGCCCACGGCAAGCCGCTCACCGCAAGCAGTTCTGCGCAGGGTTCGGCGGCGGCCAGGGCGGGCGACGGTACGCGCGCCACCTACTGGCAGAGCGCCGGGGGCCGTCTGCCGCAGTGGATCCGGACGGACCTCGGGGCCTCCGTGGCCGTCGACCGCGTGGTGCTCGCGCTGCCGTCCGGCCGGCGCACCACGACGCAGACACTCACGCTCCAGGGCAGCACGGACGGCACCCACTTCACCGACCTGGTCGCCTCGCACCGCTACACGTTCGGCGGCCCGCGGGACCGGTCCGCGACGCTCTCGTTCGGCAGCACGGTGACGCGCCACGTCCGCGTGCTGATCACCGCCAACTCCGACCGGGACGCCGGTCAACTGGCCGAGATCGAGGTCTTCGGCCCGGCACGGGGCGACACCCGGCCGCCCAGCGCCCCGCGCGCCCTCGCCTTCAGCGAACCCGAGACCGGCCAGGTCAAGCTCAACTGGCGGGCGTCGCACGACAACACCAAGGTCACCGGGTACGACGTCTACACCGGCGACGGCACCCTGCGCACCAGCGTGAGCGCGGCCACCACCACCTACACGGACACCCCGCCGGCGGGCTCGGCGGCCGCCTACTTCGTCCGCGCCAGGGACGCCGCGGGCAACCAGTCGCCCGACAGCAACACCGTGACCCGCAAGGCCGTCCGGGGCGACAGCCAGGCGCCGACGGCGCCGGAGCACCTGGCCTTCACCGAGCGCACGGGCGGCAAGATCCGGCTGACCTGGGGCGCGTCGCACGACGACACCAAGGTCACCGGATACGACGTGTACGCCGACGACGGCACCCTGCTCGGCAGCGTCGGCGGCGGCACGACCGGCTACACCGACACCCGGCCCGCCGGCTCCAGCACGACCTACCAGGTGCGGGCCAGGGACGCCGCGGGCAACCGGTCCATCGGCAGCAACACCGTCACCCGCGACGGCCCGCGGGCACAGGACGCCGACCTCGCCGCGCACAAGCCGATCAGCGCCTCGTCGACGGTGTTCACCTACGTCGCCGAGAACGCCAACGACGGCAACACCGGCACGTACTGGGAGGGCGGCCCCGGCAGCTACCCCAACACCCTCACCGTCAAGCTCGGCGCCAACGCCGACGTCCACCAGGTGGTCGTCAAGCTCAACCCCGATCCCGTCTGGGGCAAGCGCACCCAGACCTTCGAGGTGCTGGGCCGCGAGCAGAAGGCCGGCTCCTTCACCAGCCTGGTCTCCGGCCGCGGCTACGCCTTCGACCCGGCCACCGGGAACACGGTGACCGTCCCCGTCACGGCACGCGTGGCCGACGTCCAGCTCAGGTTCACCGGCAACACCGGCGCCCCGGCCGGCCAGGTCGGCGAGCTCCAGGTGCTCGGCGTGCCCGCGCCCAACCCGGACCTGCGCATCACCGCCGTCACCGCCGGCCCCTCGGCCCCGGTGGAGTCCGACCAGGTCAGCCTGACCGCGACGGTCGCCAACACCGGTACCGCGGCCTCCGACCCCGCCGACGTCGCCTTCCAGTTGGGCTCCACCAAGGTGGGCACGGCGCAGGTCGGATCCATCGCGGCGGGCGCCACGGCGACGGTGACGGCGAACACCGGAGCGCACGACGCGGGCAGCTACCAGGTCGGCGCCACCGTCGACCCCGACAACAAGGTCATCGAGCAGGACGACGGCAACAACGCCTACACCAGCCCGACCCCGCTGGTCGTCAAACCCGTCTCCAGCTCCGACCTGCTGGCCTCGCCGGTGAGCTGGTCGCCCGGCGCCGCGTCCGGCGGCGACACGGTCACCTTCTCGGTCGCCCTCAAGAACCAGGGCACCGTGGCCTCCGCGGGCGGCGGACACGCCATCACGCTCTCGGTGCTGGCGGCGAACGGCAGCACCGTCAAGACGCTCACCGGGTCCTACAGCGGCGCCATCGCACCCGGCGCCACCACGGCGCCGGTCGGCCTGGGCACCTGGACCGCGGCGAACGGCAAGTACACCGTCAGGACCGTCATCGCCGACGACGCCAACGAGGTACCGGTCAAGCGCACCAACAACACCACCTCGCAGCCGCTGTTCGTCGGCAGGGGCGCCGACCTGCCCTACGACACCTACGAGGCGGAGGACGGCGTGGCCGGCGGCGGCGCCAGGACCGTCGGGCCCAACCGCACCGTCGGGGACCTCGCGGGCGAGGCGTCGGGACGGCGGGCCGTCACGCTGGAGAGCACCGGCAGCTACGTCGAGTTCACCACCAAGGCCAGCACCAACACGCTGGTCACCCGCTTCTCCATCCCGGACTCCGCGGGCGGCGGCGGCACGAACGCGACGCTTGACGTGTACGTCAACGGCACGTTCCGCAAGGCGATCGACCTGACGTCGAAGTACGCGTGGCTGTACGGCGCGGAGACCGGTCCCGGCAACTCGCCCGGCGCCGGCTCACCGCGGCACATCTACGACGAGGCCAATCTGATGCTCGGCGAGACCGTACCGGCGGGCAGCACCATCCGGCTGCAGAAGGACGCGGCCAACACCTCGAAGTACGCGATCGACTTCATCAGCCTGGAGCAGGTCTCGGCGCTCGCCAACCCGGACCCCGCCCGGTACACGCAGCCGGCCGGCTTCACCCAGCAGGACGTGCAGAACGCCCTGGACAAGGTCCGCATGGACACCACCGGCACCCTCACCGGGGTGTACCTGCCGCCCGGCGACTACCAGACGTCGGGCAAGTTCCAGGTCTACGGCAAGGCCGTCAGGGTCGTCGGCGCGGGGCCCTGGTACACCCGCTTCCACGCCCCGTCGTCCCAGGAGAACACCGACGTCGGCTTCCGCGCGGAGAGCTCCGCGAACGGCTCGGTCTTCGCGAACTTCTCCTACTTCGGCAACTACACCTCCCGCATCGACGGGCCGGGCAAGGTCTTCGACTTCTCCAACGTCGCCGACATGACCATCGACAACATCTGGAACGAGCACACGGTGTGCCTCTACTGGGGCGCCAACACCGACCGCGTCACCATCAGGAACTCGCGGATCCGCGACACCTTCGCCGACGGCGTCAACATGACCAACGGCAGCACGGACAACCACGTCGTCAACAACGAGGCCCGGGCCACCGGAGACGACAGCTTCGCCCTCTTCTCCGCCATCGACGCCGGTGGCGCGGACGAGAAGAACAACGTCTACGAGAACCTGACGGCCATCCTGACCTGGCGCGCCGCCGGCGTCGCCGTCTACGGGGGCTATGACAACACCTTCCGCAACATCCACATCGCGGACACCCTGGTGTACTCGGGCGTGACCGTCAGCTCGCTGGACTTCGGATATCCGATGAACGGCTTCGGCACCGGCCCGACCACGCTGGAGAACATCTCCATCGTGCGCGCGGGAGGCCACTTCTGGGGGTCGCAGACCTTCCCGGGCATCTGGCTCTTCTCGGCCTCGAAGGTGTTCCAGGGCATCAGGATCAACAACACCGACATCATCGACCCGACGTACAGCGGCATCATGTTCCAGACCAACTACGTGGGGGGCCAGCCGCAGTTCCCCATCAAGGACACCGTGCTGACCGACATCACCATCACCGGCGCCCACAAGAGCGGTGACGCCTACGACGCCAAGTCCGGCTTCGGGCTGTGGGCCAACGAACTGCCCGAACCGGGGCAGGGGCCCGCGGTCGGCGAGGTCACCTTCCACAACCTGACCCTCTCCGACAACGCCCAGGATGTGAAGAACACCACATCCACCTTCACCATCAACCGGCTCCCCTGAGAGGGAGCCGGCAGGCGGCCCCGAGCCACGGGGCACGCGCGTGAGCCGCATGCGGTGGGGACGCCGGCCCCACCGCATGTCCCCGCACCGCCATGGGACCGCTATAGGGTGGGGCGGCGCCGTGACCCGCCTACGGCGCACACGGCGAGCAGGCAGTGCACCGTGTGACGGCCGAGGCTCAGGGGGCTGGCAGATGAAGTGGACACCCCGGCTCCCCGGGCGTGCGGCCCGCCGTGCGGCGCTGCGCGCGCTGGGCTCCCTGGCCCTGGCCACCGCGGCCGGCCGTGCCCTGGCCCCGGCCGGCACCCGCCGCCCGCCCACCGGCGCCACCGGACACGCGGCCGCCGCGGCGGCCCTCACCCTCGGCGCCCTGCTGGAAGCACCCCGGTTCGGCCTGGTGGTGGGGCCGGTGACCGGTGCCCTGGCCGCCTCGCGGATCCGCTCCGTCGGCTCGCGCAAGGGCGAGGTCGCGGCCGGGATCGCCATCGGCGCCGGTGCGGCGGTGCTGACCTGCCGCTGGTGGCCGGTCAAGCCCGAGGCGGCCGCGGCGGCCGCCCCGCCCCGCACCCCGGCCCCCGCGCTCAAGGACGGCGCGGGGATGGAACTGGTACTCAATCCGTCCTCCGGCCTCTCCTGGAACCAGGAGGCCACCGGCACCGCCGACGAGCTGCGCACCCTGCTGCCCGCCGCCGAGCTCACCGTCCTCGACCAGGGCGACGACCTGGCCGCCGTGCTGGACGCCGCGGCGGCCCGGGCCGCGGCGGCGGGCGGCGCGCTGGGGGTCTGCGGCGGGGACGGCACCGTGAACGCCGCGGCCGAGGCATGCCTGCGCCACGACGTGCCGCTGGCGGTCTTCCCCGGCGGCACCTTCAACCACTTCGCGCTCGATCTGGGCAACCAGTCCCTGGCGGACGTGGCGCGTGCGGTCCGCGAGGGGGACGCGGTCGTCGCGGACGTCGGGCACGCCAAGGCGCAGGGCGGCACGGACCAGCTCTTCCTCAACACGTTCAGCCTGGGTGTCTACTCGGATCTGGTGCAGGCCAGGGAGCGACTGGAGGAGCGCATCGGCAAATGGCCGGCGGTCGCCGTCGGCCTCGCCACGGTGCTGGCCACCGGGAGCCCGGTGCGGATCGCCGTCAACGGCCGGCCGCGCCGGCTGTGGCTGCTCTTCGCCGGCAACGGCATCTACCATCCCGCCGGGTTCGCGCCCACCTACCGCACCCAGCTCGACGACGGTCTCCTCGACGTCCGCGCGGTCGACGGCGGCACTCCCTTCGCCAGGACCAGGCTGCTGCTCGCGGTGCTCACCGGCACCCTGCACAGCTCGCGGGTGCTGACCACCGGGCAGGTGCGCCGGCTGCGCCTGGAGGTGCTGGAGGGCGACCCCCGGTTCGCCTACGACGGCGAGGTCACCCGCGCCTCCGACACCCACCTCGTGCTCGACAAACTGCCCCGCGCCGTGACCGTCTACCGCCCTGCCGACCAGGACCAGTGGCTGCACTGACCACCCCGCCCCACCCCGTGGGGCCAGGGGAACCGGGGCGTCCACATACCGCAAAGAGCCCCGCGGACGGCGAGCACGCAGCAAACTGGCGGGAGCATTCCGGCGTACGCCGCCGCAAGTCGGGCAGGCGGATGGTGGAGCGAGTTTCTGACGGGGTGAACGATGTGACGGAAGCGGAAGTGCAGGCGGACAGCAGCCCGGGTGCGCCCGGTGGCCGCGGTGTGCGGTCCACCAGCATCGCCCAGGCCCGCGACCTGGCCAGAAGACGGTTGCGGGGCCTGGACAAGCAGCTCGTGGACGACTGCCTCCTGGTGGTCTCCGAACTGGTCACCAACGCCATCAGGCACGGCGGCGGACTCGTCCACCTCGACGTGATCACACAGCCTGGCCACGTCACGGTGAGTGTGCAGGACCGCAGCAGCGCGTTGCCCACCTCGGCCGCCCCCACCGGGCAGTGGCTGCCCGGCGGCTACGGCTGGCCGATGGTGTGCCGCCTGGCGAAGCAGGTCACCATCAACCAACTGGAGGGCGGGGGAAAGGCGATCCACGTCAGCATCGCCCGCTGATCGCGCCCTCGCCCGACCCCGGCGCCCGTAGCCATGCAACTCAGGCCATAGCAGCCAGGAACATTTGATTTCACTGGTTTTCTGTGCATACCCGGCAGGGCAGAGCAGAATGGACACATGGCCGATGGGGGAGCACGCTCCTCGCCTCAGGAGCCCGAGCCCCAGCGCCAGGTCCCGATCCTGGCGCTGAACCGCCTGGGCAGCTTCCACTGGGACCTGGACCGGCGGCGGATGCGGATGGACGCCACGGGGCTCGCCGTCTTCGGCATCGCGGAGGACGAGTACGACGGACGCCCGGGCACCCTCGGCGCACGCATCCCGCCCGCCGACACACGCCGCATCCGGGACACCATCAGCACGGCGTTCCGCGGCCGGGCGGAGAGCTACGGCACCTACTTCCGGGTCCTGCGGCCCGGCGAGGGGCTGCGCTGGGCGCACACGCACGGGTTCGTGCGCAGGGACGCGCAGGGGCGCGCCCGGTGGGTGCACGGCATCGTCAGGGACGCCACGGAAGAGCTGGGCGAGCCGGGCCGCCCGCCGGCCCGTCCGGCGCACCGCGGCGGTGTGCCGCTCGGCACCGTCGTGCAGAACGCCACCACCGCGCTGGCCCGCGCCCGCACCGTGCGCGACGTGGTCCAGGTCCTCAGGGACGCCTACGACGTCGAGCGGCTGGGCTCGGCCAGCATGGTGCTGGGCCTCGTCGAGGGCGGTCGGCTGCACATCGTCGCCGCCCAGCCCCCGAGCAGGCTCGCGCCCGGCAGCGAGGTGACCCGACTGGACGAGCGGTATCCCACCAATGACGCGGTGCGCACGCTCAGCCCGCTGTTCATCGAGTCGCCCGAGGAGTTCAAGCGGACCTATCCCGAGCTGTGGGACGTCTTCGGCGCCTACGGCCTGACCGCCGCCGCCTATCTGCCGCTGATCGCCCAGGGGCGCCCCATCGGCGTCTTCGCGCTGCACTACCACGACAGGACCGCCTTCTCCGACGAGGAGCGCACCCTGCTGATCGCGCTGGCCAGCAACATCGCGCAGGGCCTTCAGCGGGCGATGTTCTTCGACCAGGCCACGGACCTCGCGCAGAGCCTCCAGGAGGCCATGCTGCCGCACAGCATCCCCGCGGTGCCCGGCGCCGACGTCGCCGTGCGCTACCGCTCCGCCTCGCTGGCCCGGGAGATCGGCGGCGACTGGTACGACATGATCCCACTGCCGCGGGGGCGCTACGGGGCGGTCATCGGGGACGTGCAGGGCCACGACACCCACGCGGCGGCCGTCATGGGCCAGCTACGCATCGTGCTGCGCGCCTACGCCGCCGAGGGGCACACCCCGGCGACCGTGCTGACCCGGGCCTCCGTCTTCCTCAACGAGCTGGACACCGAGCGCTTCGCGACCTGCGTGTACGCGGAGGCCGACCTGTCGACCGGGATGGTGCAACTGGTGCGGGCCGGCCACCTGGCCCCGCTGCTGCGCCTGGAGGACGGCACCTGCCGGCCCGTCGAGGTGGCGGGCGGCCTGCCGCTCGGCCACTCCGAGGAGTTCGGCAGGCCCGAGTACGACGTGACCACGCTGGAGCTCGCGCCCGGCCAGACGCTGCTGATGTTCACGGACGGTCTGGTGGAGCGGCCGGGCGCCGACGTGGACGAGGGCCTTGCCGCACTCGCCGCGCAGGTCGGGGCGGGACCGCACGACCTGGACCGGCTCGCGGACGAGCTCTCCTCGGTCGTCGACGAGCGGGAGGGCGAGGACGACGTGGCGCTGCTGCTGCTGCGCCGGCACGCCCGGCAGGCCGGGACGCGGCTGCGCCGCGAGGTGGCACGGGACGACCCCGGCGCGCTGAGCGCGGCACGCCAGTTGATCCGGGCGGCCGGGCGGGCGCTGGGCGTCGAGGAGCGCGGCGACGAGATGGAGCTGGTCGCCGACGAGCTGATCACCAATGTGCTCGTCCACACCGAGGGCCCGGCCACCGTGACCGTACGGTTGCAGGACGGCGGGGCCCGCCGGATGCGGGTGGAGGTGGAGGACTCCTCCAGCGCGCTGCCCAGGCGCCGGGAGGCGGGCGAGGCCGGGGTGTCGGGACGCGGGCTGCTGCTGGTGGACCGGCTCGCCGACGACTGGGGGGTGGAGGCGCGCGGCGGGGGCAAGTGCGTGTGGTCGGAGTTCATCGTCCCGGAAGGCGGGTGAGGCGCCGTCAGACACCGTGCGACGCAACGGGCCCGGCCGTGACGCGTGACAGTGAATTCTTGATACTGATGATATTGCTCTTGAACGACCGGGCCACCGCCCGGCACCGGCGCGGACGACGGCCGGTGAGCCGCGCTCCGCCCGACCGGGTCCACCTGGAGGTACCGATGAAAATGCTGATCAACGTGGCGGAGACGGTCGTCGCCGACGGCCTGCGGGGCCTGGCCGCGGCCCATCCCGAGCTGACGGTGGATGTGGAGAGCCGCGTGGTGGTGCGGCGGGACGCCCCGCTCGAGGGCAGGGTCGGCCTGGTGTCCGGCGGCGGCTCGGGGCACGAGCCGCTGCACGCCGGGTTCGTGGGCCCGGGCATGCTGTCGGCGGCCTGTCCCGGCGAGGTGTTCACCTCGCCCGTGCCCGACCAGATGGTGCGGGCCGCCGCCGCGGTGGACAGCGGTGCGGGTGTGCTGTTCATCGTGAAGAACTACACCGGCGACGTGCTCAACTTCGACATGGCCGCCGAGCTGGCCGAGGACGAGGGCATCCAGGTCGCGAAGGTGCTCGTCAACGATGACGTGGCGGTCACGGACAGCCTGTACACGGCGGGGCGGCGCGGCACCGGGGCGACGCTCTTCGTGGAGAAGCTCGCGGGTGCGGCGGCCGAGGAGGGCAGGCCCCTGGAGCAGGTGCAGGCGATCGCCCGTCAGGTCAACGAGAACACCCGCAGCTTCGGCGTCGCCCTGAGCGCCGTCACCACCCCGGCCAAGGGCAGCCCGACGTTCGACCTGCCGGCGGGCGAGCTGGAGCTGGGCATCGGCATCCACGGCGAGCCGGGCCGTGAGCGGCGCGCCATGATGACCTCGGGTGAGATCGCGGACTTCGCCGTGGACGCCGTCCTGGAGGACCTGCAGCCCAGCAATCCGGTACTGGTACTGGTCAACGGCATGGGTGGCACCCCTCTGCTGGAGCTGTACGGGTTCAACGCCGAGGTGCAGCGGGTGCTGTCGCAGCGGCGGGTGGCGGTGGCCCGCACCCTGGTCGGCAACTATGTGACGTCGCTGGACATGGCCGGTGCCTCCGTGACGTTGTGCCAGGTCGACGAGGAGCTGCTGCGGCTGTGGGACGCACCGGTGAGCACCCCGGGACTGCGCTGGGGCATGTGACGGCCGCCGCGCCGTCCTGTCCGGGTGGCACATGCCGTGCCACCCGTTGGAATCGACCTCCCAAGGAGATCCCGTGCTCGACGCCGAATTCTTCTGCCGCTGGCTGACGCTGGCCGCCTCGTGGGTGGAGCGGGACGCGGACCGGCTCACCGCGCTCGACTCGCCGATCGGCGACGCCGACCACGGCAGCAATCTGCTGCGCGGTTTCAGGGCGGTCATAGCGACACTGGACGAGCAGCACCCCGACACACCGGGCGCCGTGCTCGCCGTGGCGGGGCGGCGGCTGGTGTCCACGGTGGGCGGTGCCTCGGGCCCGCTGTACGGCACGCTGCTGCGCCGCACCGGCAAGGCGCTCGGCGACGCGGTGGAGGTCGACCGGGACGAGCTGGCCGAGGCGCTGCGCACGGGCGTGGACGCGGTGGCGGGCCTCGGCGGCGCGACACCGGGCGACAAGACCATGCTGGACGCGCTGGTACCGGCCGCCACAGCGCTCAGGACCTCGTTCGCCGCGGCCCGGGAGGCCGCCGAGCAGGGCGCGCTGGCCACCACGCCGATGCTCGCCCGCAAGGGCCGGGCGAGCTATGTGGGCGAGCGCAGCATCGGCCACCAGGACCCCGGGGCGACGTCCTCGGCGCTGCTGGTGGCGGCACTCGCCGAAACGGCCGGGGCGTCCGGCGAGGAGGACACCTCCGGTGAGTGAGGCGGGCGGCACGACGGGCGGGCAGCGGCCGCCGGCCCCGGGCCCGGACGCCCCGGGCGAGGGCACGGGGCAGGTCGGCATCGTGCTGGTCTCGCACAGCGCCACGGTGGCATCCGCCGTCGCGGAGCTGGCGGTGGGCCTCGCGGGCGGCGGCGCCACGGCGCCCGTGGCTCCCGCGGGCGGCACCGAGGGCGGCGGCATGGGCACCAGTGCGGAGCTGATCGCGGCCGCCGCGGCGCAGGTCGACCGGGGCGCCGGGGTGGCCGTGCTGGCGGACCTGGGCAGTGCGGTGCTCACGGTGAAGGCGCTCATCGCGGAGGGCGAGGACCTTCCGGAGCACACCCGGCTGATCGACGCACCGTTCGTGGAGGGCGCGATCGCGGCCATGGTCACCGCTTCCGCGGGCGCTCCGCTCGACGCGGTCGCGGCAGCGGCCACGGAGGCGTACGACTACCGCAAGGAGTGAGCCCGGGGGCGGGCCGGCACCGCGGCTCGGGCGGCCGGCGCCCGTCGCCCACCCGGCACCGCGGACCGCCGCACCGTTTGACAGGCGGCACGGTGCGGGCGCAAGCCCTGGTGCGCCGTCCGAGGGACCCCGTCACCCTCACGGGGGCGGTCGGCATGCGGGGCGCGCCCGGGGCGCTTTGGCTCGTCGTAGGCAGCACGGTTCTCCCGATTCCGGCGGCGCATGGGATGTACCGCCAACCGTGCAGCCGGAGGGCAATCCTATGCGTACTACTCAGATAGTCGTCCGATCCGGCCTGACCGCGGCCGCGCTCGCCCTGCCGCTCACCCTGGCCGCGGAGACAGCGTCCGCGGTGGGGGTCAACGTGTCCGCCACCGGCTCGACCGTACGGGTCGCCACCTCGGCCTGCCCGCACGGCGGGAACGCCTCGCTGCTGTCGAGCGGGCAGGCCATCTTCGCCCAGGGCCGGCAGGCCATGCTGAGCTCGGGGACCAGCCAGAGCGCCTCGTGGTCGAACGTCTCGTCCGGCTCGCACACCGTCATCGTGATGTGCAGCGACGGCACCACCGCGGGCACCGGCACGGTGCACGTCGCCAACGGCGCCACCACGGCCCCGGCCACCATCTCCCCCCTGCCCACCACCCGACCTCCCACCACGCCGCCCGTGACGATCACCCCCACCGCCTCTCCGCCGCTCGGTGTGCAGGGCGGCGTGGGCGGCGGGTCGACGGACTACAGCACGCTCACCCTCGCCATCGGCAGCACCCTGGTGGCCGGGGCGGTGGGCGGTGGGGCCTGGTACCTGCGCCGTCGCCGTACCCAGCGGCGCGCCTGAACCGCCGGGTCCCCGCCCGTGCCGGCTGCCGTCCGTCCGAACCCGCTCGGGCGGACGGCAGCCGTGCGTGTGCCCGGGACCGCCCCGCTCCGCGCAAACGGCCGGAGCCCCCTCGGATGCGGCGGCCGCTCCCGTGCCCGCACGCCGGCTCCCAGGGCGCCCGTAGCGGCCCGTGCGCGTTCTTGTGCATCCGGGCGCCCCGGTGTGCCCGGAAAAGCCCGGCATGGCTGGAATCGGGTCATTGGCAGAGGAGAGGCCGGGCATTACCTTCCTCCAGGACGACAGGAGGGGGCTCATGCCACGACCGCTCAGCGTTCAGCTGTACTCCGTACGGAATCAGCTCGCCGCCGACCGCGACGGCACGCTGGCCCGCCTCGCCGGAATGGGCTTCGGCGCGGTGGAACCGTTCGACGTGCTCACCGACCCGCAGGGGCTGCGCAGCCGGCTGGACGACCTCGGGCTCGCCGTCTCCGGCGTGCACGTGCGCCAGTTGGTGGACCCAGGCCACGACCCCGACCGCGTCCTGGACGCCGTCGCCCTGCTCGGCGCCACGGACGCCATCGTCCCCGCAGGCATCCCGCACGAGGACTTCACCGGCCGCGACGGCCTGGCCCGCGCCGCCGCCCTGCTCAACCGGTTGTCCGCCCGGGCCGCCGAGCGGGGGCTGCGCCTCGGCTACCACAACCACTGGTGGGAGATCGAGCCCCGGCTCGGCGGTCTGCACGCCATCGAGGTACTGGCCGACCTCCTGGACCCCGCCGTCTTCCTCGAAATCGACACCTACTGGGCGGCGGTGGGCGGGGCCGAGGTGCCCGGCCTACTGCGCCGCCTCGGCGACCGGGTGCGCGCCCTGCACATCAAGGACGGCCCGGGTGTCAAGGGCGAGCCGAACGTGGCGGTGGGCGGCGGCACCATGCCGGTGCCGGAGATACTGGCGGCCGCACCTGACGCCTGGCGCATCGTCGAGTTCGACGCGTGCGCGGGCGACCCGTTCGCGGAGCTGGCGGCGAGCCGCGCCTACGTGTCCGCCCTGGAGGCCGCATGAACAGGGGTCCCGTCGGTGTCGCCGTCGTCGGCGCGGGTGTCATCAGCAAGCAGTACCTGAGTACCCTGAGCCGCTTTCCCGACGTGCGGCTGCTCGCGGTCGCGGACCTGGACCCCTCGCGGGCCCTGGCCGCGGCCCGCGCCTACGACGTGCCCGTCTCCGGCGACCTGGCCACCGCGCTCTCGGTGCCCGAGGTCGAGCTGGTCGTCAACCTCACCGTGCCGGCCGCCCACGGCCAGGTGGCGACGGCGGCGCTGCGGGCGGGCAAGCACGTATACGGCGAGAAGCCGATCACCCTCACCCCGAGCGAGGCGGAGAAGCTGCTCGCCGAGGCGTCCGAGCGGGCGCTGCTGGTCGGCAACGCCCCGGACACCTTCCTGGGTGCCGGCCTGCAGTCCGCCCTGCGCGCCGTGCAGGCGGGCCACATAGGCACCCCGGTGGCGGCGACGACCGTCACGCAGGGCCTCGGTCCGGAGTCCTGGCACCCCGATCCCGCGTTCCTTTACCAGCAGGGCGCCGGCCCGCTGTTCGACCTCGGCCCCAACTACCTGACCGCCCTGGTGGCGCTGTTCGGCGGGGTGACCAGGGTCGGGGCCACGGCGACCAGGGCCCGCCTGGAACGCACGGTCGGCTCGGGGCCCAAGGCGGGGCAGACCTTCCCCGTCACGGTGCCCACGCACGTCTGCGCGCTGCTGGAGTTCGCCTCGGGGGCGACGTCCAACTCGACGTTCAGCTTCGACTCGGCGCTGCCCCGTGTGCAGTTCGACATCACGGGCACTGAGGGCATGCTCAGCGTGCCCGACCCCAGCGCGTTCGGCGGTCCGCTGCGGGTGCGGGCGAACGGTGCGAAGAGCTGGCGCGAGCTGCCGGTGACCGGCCGCACCGACGGGCGGGGCCTCGGGGTGCTCGACATGGCACGGGCGATACGCGGCGGATGGCCGCACCGGGCGTCGGGCACGCTGGCCCTGCATGTGCTGCAGACCATGACGGCGGTGGACGAGTCGGCGGCACGGGGCGAGTTCAGCACACCGGCGAGCCGGATCCTGCCACCGGCCCCGCTGCCCGCGGACTGGGATCCGACGGTCGCCACGCTGGTGCGCGGGGGCTCCTGAGCGGTGCGGCGGGGTGGGCGGCGGGTGGTGCCCGGACATACCCTCGGGATCATGACCGTCACGCCCCGCCGCCACACCGTGGCCCTCAAGCCCCGGCTGGCGGATGCCGAGGGCCGGCCGGACCACGGCAACAGCCTGCGGACCGTCACCGTGGAGGCGACGGGCGACCTCGGTGTGTCCGGCTTCCCGCGGTACAGCGGCCACGGTGTGCAGGCGGAGATCGACCCGCGGACCGGTGCGGTCGAGGCGATCACCGTCGACGGCGGCGAGCTGCCCTACGGGTGGGTGGCGGAGGTGGTCAGCGAACCGGCCGAGCACTGAGCGCCGGGGCGGGGGCGCCCGTCCGCGCGGCGCTCGCCCGGTCGTCGCGGGTCTACCCAGGGACACAAAGGTTGTATTATGCAACTGAACCGGATGGCGGGCGCGGCGGGCGCGCCGGCGGGAGGGAGCGTCGTGACGGCTGTGGAGCGTGCCGAGGGGATCTCGGCGGAGCGTGCCGAGGAGGAGGCCGTCGAGGTCATCCACCGGGAGCTGACGGCCTTCGCCCGGCGGGCCCGCGCCCTGGCCGGGCGGATGCACCCGCAGCTTTCCTTCGTCGCGTACACCCTGCTGAGCCACCTGGAGGAGCGCGACGGCTGCCGGGCCACGGACCTGGCCGCCCACTACGCCCTCGACAAGTCGACCGTGAGCAGGCAGGTGGCGGCCCTGGAGCGGTGCGGCCTGGTGCGCCGCGAGGTGGACCCCGGCGACCACCGCGGCCAGGTGCTCGACCTCACCGAGAAGGGCACCGCCGTCCTCGCCGAGGTCACCGAGAGCCGCAGGGCCGCCTTCGACGCGCGCCTGGCCGACTGGCCGCGGGCCGACCTCATGGCGTTCGCCGCGTTCCTGGAGCGGTACAACGGCCACGACCCGCAGCAGGAGACCCGGCGGGACGGCGGCGCCGGCGAGGGATGACCCGGCGGGAGGGCGGCAAGCCCCGGTGCGGCCGGGGGCTCCCCGTCCGCGTCAGACCACCTCGGGCGTGCGCCGGTCGGGCGCGGCCTGCGGGGTCCGCGCACTGAGGAACACCGTGGTGCGGCGCAGCCGGAAGCCGAGCGACTCGTAGAGCCGCAGGGCCGTGGCGTTGTGGGCCCCGGTGTGCAGGAACGGCGTCTCACCGCGGTCCCTGATCCCTGCGGCCACCGCCCGGATCAACCGGGTCGCCAGGCCCTGGCCGCGGAAATCCGGGTCGGTGCAGACGGCACTGATCTCCGTCCAGCCGGGCGGGTGCAGCCGCTCCCCCGCCATCGCGACCAGCCGGCCCTGCCGGTGGATGCCCAGGTAGGTGCCGAGTTCTATGGTGCGCCGCCTGAACGGGCCCGGCTCCGTGCGTGCCACCAGGTCCAGCATCCGGGGCACGTCGGCCACCGTGAGACGCCTGGCCTCCTCGTCGGGGGCGGCTTCGACGCCGTCGTCGACGAGTTGCACACCGGGCACCGTGGACGTCACCTGCCAGTCGGGGGGCAGGGGCGCCCGCACCCCGGGCAGTGCCACGTCGGCACCCGGTCCCGCGAGCGCGGCGAGGTCGGCCCAGTCCCGCGGGCCCGGGTCGTCGGGCAGGGCGAGCCAGGTCGACACGTCCACCTGGTAGCGCAGCACGCGTCCCCTGCGCTCCGCGAAGTGTGCGTGCGCCCCGGTCAGCGCGCCGTGCGCCGGATTGTCCAGAGGATGCGGGCGGTGTCCGGCGGTCACGCACCCACCTCGATGACGACCTTGCCGCGTGCGTGCCCTTCCTCGACCGCGCGCAGCGCCTCGGCGGCCCGCTCCAGCGGGAAGACGGCCGTCACGTGCGGCCGCAGCACGCCGCTGACGGCCAGGGCCGCGACCTCGTCGAGCACGGCGGCGGTGCGGGCGCGTACCACCGGGGAGCCGCCGAGGCGGGCCACCCCCTCCCGGTCCGCCGCGGTGATGAGTTTCGTGCGGTCGCCCAGCAGGGTCGCGGCGGCCTCCAGCACCTCACCGCCGACCAGGTCGAAGACGGCGTCGACGCCGTCGGGCGCGGCGGCCCGTACCCGGTCGGCGAGGCCAGGTCCGGAGACCACGTGCACCGCGCCGAGCGAGGTCACAAGGTCCTTCTTGCCGTCGCTCGCCACGCCGACGACGCGCAGCCCCTGCGCGCGGGCGACCTGCACGGCGGCCACGCCCACGCCGCCTCCCGCGCCGGTGACGAGGAGGGTCGCACCGGTGGGCAGGCCGAGCTGGCGGACACCGTCGTAGGCGGTGGCCGCGGCGACGGGCAGTGCCGCGGCGTCCGCGAAGGAGAGGTCCTGCGGCTTGTGCGCGGCGATGCCCACCGGGAGGAGGGCGTGCTCGGCGTACGCGCCGGCGATGGTGCTGCCGAAGACCGCGTCCCCGACGGTGAAGCCCTCGACGCCGGGCCCGATCCGCTCGACGGTCCCGGCGGCCTCGCTGCCGAAGACGGCAGGCAGTGCCGTGGGGGCGGCGCCCGGCCTGGTGTAGCCGGTGCGCAGTTTCCAGTCGACGGGGTTGACCCCCGCGGCGCGGACCGCGACGAGCAGTTCCCCGGCACCGGGCTCGGGCACCGGCCTGTCGATGAAGGCCTCCACCTCCGGGCCTCCGAAGCCGGTGTACGCATACGCCTTGCCCATCCGCTCCCTCTCCTTCCCCGCACCGAGGTGCGCCGGTCGTCCACCCGGTGACCGCCAACTGCAAGGACGGCACGGCCCGCTGCTATTCCCGGTCACGCGAGTGTTCACATCTCCGCAACAACCACGGCACGGCGACCGCCACGCCGGGTCGGACGGCGGGCGGTCCGGTCGTGGTGCGCTCACACGGGGGCGCGGTCACACAGTGGTGCGCTCGCACGGTGGTGCGCTCACACCGGACGCCGTCACGCGGGCGTGCGCTCACAGGGGCGACGTCACCGCCGCACGTCCGGACGTCCGGGTGCGGCCCCGCGACCGGGCGGCCGGCGACCGGGGCGGCCCGGTCGCAGCTCGGGTGACCGCCGGGCAGCCCGGCCGGCAGGAGCCCCTGCCCTACGACCGCCCGGCCGGCTCGGGATGGCTGCCGTACGGCCTGGTGATGATCTCCATGCCGTGGCCCGCGGGATCCATGAAGTACACGCCGCGTCCGCCGTGGTGGTGGTTGATCTCCCCCGGCTGCTTGCCGTGCGGATCGGCGTAGTACGTGAGGCCGCGCTCCTCGATCCGCTCGAAGGCCGCGTCGAACTCGTCGTCGGAGACGAGGAACGCGTAGTGCTGCAGGGTGATGGACTCGGGCGGGATGCTGGCGAAGTCCAGCGTGACGCCGTTGGCGGTGGCGACGGGGACGAACGGGCCCCACTCGGCCCCGACCTCGAGTCCCAGGATGTGCGCGAGGAATTCTGCGGATTCCCGGTTGTCCCGGGCGTGCACGATGGTGTGGTTCAACTCGACTGACACTGTGGAATGCCTCCGGAGGCAATCTCACGGGCACCTCCATGCCTCACCCGGTCGGTGACCGGCACGCGATGCCGTACCGCGATCCTAGGCCGTGGCCGGCACCGGGTCGAGGCGGATACCGCCATCCCGGTCCGCCGCCCCGCGGCTTCCCCGCGGCCTTCCACGCCGCCTGCAGGACCGCCCCCGTCTCGCCCGCCGGGCCCGGTCCCCGCGACGCGCTCCCGGCGGCGGGTGGCGCCGTCCCCGGCCCCTCAGACGCTGCGGGGCCGCCTCCCGCTGCTCCGTTGGCGTGAAGAAATCGGCGTGTTGGAGGCCCTTACTGCTGATACATCCGGTTTCCGTGGCATCGAGGAGAAATGCGATCCGATAATCATATGAATACGCGCCGATGGTTCCTGGTCAGCGCTCTCGGTGTGGGAGCAGCGGCAGCGACCGGCTCGGCCGTCCTGCTGTCCAGGCCCGCCGACCACACCGTTTCGCGTGCACGCGCCTCGGCCTCCGGCACGCCCTCGGCGGGCCCCGAGGCCACTCCCGGCAAGTCCGGTGCGTCACGGCGCGCCCCGGCGAAGAGCGCATCGGCACGCCCCCGGCGGCCGTCGAGTGCCCCGCGCCCCGGGCCCGTGCCCGCGGCGGCGGCCCGGCGGGGTGCCTACCGGCTGCGCCCGATCGCCGGCGACTCGGCACTCGGCACCCCGGCCTTCCACCCGCAGGTACGCACCCACGCGGAGCTCACCCTGCCCGGCCGGGCCCGCGCCGTGGCCCTGACCTTCGACGACGGCCCGGATCCCGACTTCACCCCGCAGGTACTGGCCGTGCTGCGCACCTACCGGGTGCAGGCGACGTTCTTCGTCATCGGCGAGAACGCCGCCGCCTTCCCCCGGCTGCTGCACGACATCGCCGCCGGCGGGCACGTGGTCGCCAACCACAGTTACACGCACCCGCAGTTGACGACGCTCTCGCTCGGCAAGGTCAAGGACGAACTGGGCAGGACGAGCGACGTCATCGAGCGGGTGCTCGACGCACCGCCGCGCTGGTGCCGTGCGCCCTACGGCGAGTGGGACGCACCGTCCCTGCGCGTGTGCGCGAGGCTCGGCATGGAGCCGCTCGGCTGGTCCATCGACACCAACGACTGGGCGCGTCCGGGCATCGGCAGCATCAAGAGGGCCGTCACCCGGGGCATCGAGCCGGGCAGCATCATCCTTCAGCACGACGGCGGCGGCGACCGGTCCCAGACCGTGCGGGCGGTCTCCGACTACCTGCCACGGCTGCTCGACAAGGGCTACGAGTTCGTCAGGCCCCATGTCTGAACCGGTGCCCGCGGCGGTGGTCGGGCCGCCGTCCATGATGCGGGCAGCCCTTTGACCGGTCCGAGCCGCTGCGGATACCTTGCGCCCCATGCAGCGATCCGCGCTCCTGACCGTGCGAGGTCACGTCGACCTGAAGCGTGTGTGTTCCGCTGCGTGTCGGCGGCCCTGAGCGCCCACGGCGGCCCCCGCCCCGTACGGCGCCACGCCAGAGCGCCGGTGCGGCACCGGCCCGGCGACCGTGCCGACGGGACCCGTGCGAAGGGCTCTCCGGGCCACGGCAGCCCCGGTGCCGCTCCGGCGGACGCGCTCCGTCCAGCCCCGGCACCGGGCCGCGGGGCGCCCCCGCCCACTGCCGCACCCCCGGAAGGCCCCCGTGAACGGACCCCAGGCGCCCGCCCACCGCCGCACCGCACCCCGCCGCTCCGACCTCCCCGCAGGACCCGCCCGCCGCCCGCCGGGTACGCACGCGGTGCTGGGGGCGATCCTCGACCACGGCCCGGTGGCCCGCAGCACCGTCGCACGGCTCACCGGCCTCTCGCCCGCCTCCGTCACCGGCCACTGCGGGCACCTGCTGGAGCGCGGACTGATCAGGGAGGGCAGCGAGACCACCGGGCCGCGGGGGCTCGGCAGGCCGCACATCCCGCTGGAGATAGACACCGGTCGGCACCTGGTCGCCGGCGCCCACATCGCCGTACGGCACGTGACGCTGTCGCTGATGGACCTGCGCGGCCGGATCGTGGCCGAGGAACGCCGGCCGCACCGGGGCACTGAGCCCGGTGCCGTGCTGCACGGCCTGGCCGCGCGCCTGCCGCGCCTGGTGGCCCGGCACGCCGCCGGACGGACCGTGCTCGCCCTCGGGGTGGCCACCGGCCACCGGGTGGATCCGGCGGCCGGCACGATCGTGGACCACCCGCAGCTCGGCTGGCGCGAGGTGCCGGCGCGCGAGGTGCTGCACCGCGCGACCGGCCTGCCGGTGCACGTGGACAGCCACGCCCGCGCCCTGGCCCGTGCAGAGCAGTTGATCGGCGAGCCCTCGACCCGGGACAGCGCGGTGCTGCTGTTCGTCGGCACCGTGGTGGACGCCGCCTTCACCACCGCCGGGACGGTCCACCTCGGCCCGCACGCAGGGGCGGGCTCCGTCGCCCACCTCCCGGTGGGCGCCCCGCCCCGGGCCCCGGACCCCACGGTGCAGGAGCCCTGCACCTGCGGTTCGACGGAGTGCCTGCAGGCTCAGGTGTCGGAACCCGCGATGGTGCGGCGCGCGGCGGAGCAGGGGCCGGCCGTACCGGACTTCCCGGCCCTGCTCGACCTGGCCCTGGCGGGCGAGCCGCGGGCCCGGGCGCTCTTCGCCGACCGGGCGCGGCGGGTCGGCCGGGCGGCGGCGCTGCTGCTCGACATGTTCGACCCTGCGGTGCTGGTGGTCGTCGAGCCGGGCACCGGGCGGCTGCCCGAGTGCACGGCGGCACTGCGGGCCGAGGTGGCCGAGCGGTCCCGGGTGTGCGAGGACCCGGCGCGGGCCGTCGTGCCCAGCAGCTTCACCGGTTCCGTGCTTGCGGTGGCCGGCGCCTCGGTGGCGCTCGGCGCCCTGTACGCCGATCCGCTCGGCCCCTGGCCGACGCTGGCACTGGGCGCCCCCTCCTGAGAGCGAGGGGCGGCGGACCGGCCCCGCCGGCCCGGACCGGCCTGCCCGGGGCGTCCGCCGCGCCTCCGCCGCCCGCTTCCGGCACACGCGCGCCGTGGACGCACGGCGGCGGCAGCGGACCACGCAGCCACGGCACCAGGCTCAGCACTGGAGCCGGCGGAGCCCCCCGGAGCCCGGCGGAAGCGACCGAGCCGACTTAATTCAGGGACTTGCATTGTTGACCGGCCGCTGCCGCCCCGACGAAGATGGATTCATGAGCAACTCGCAGCGGAATGCCCCGTACACGCCCCCGGTGGCGCTGCACGGCCCCGTGGCTGCGCCTGCGCGGATGCGTCCGCGCCGCTCTTGTTGTCGCCCGTGACCGGGCTCTGACACCCCGGCGGGTCCCTTCGCCTCCGGTGAGGGCGCCCCGCCGCCACGGCGGATCCCCCCGCCCCCGGTGAGGGACCCCTGCGGCATCCGCGAGAAGGCCCACGAAGGCCGTTCGCCCTGCGGGCGGCCGAGCGCCCGGCACATCGCGGACGCCGCGCACCGGCCGTACCCGGGCCGGACCGGCGCACTGCGGTGGCGCCGTCCCCCGGTGCCGGCCCTCCCCCCTCCTTCGCTGTCCCCCCGTCCCTTGCCGCCCTGCGTCGTCCTGGTCTTCCCCGGCGCCCCGCCGCCCGGGTCGCGCTGCCCCGACGCCGCCTTGCGTTCTCCCGCACCCCCTCCCTTTCCGCCTTCTCCCCGTCCCGGAGGTTCCATGACCGTGGCCGCCGTTCCACCGGGGTCCTCGCCCGGTATCGCCCAGGACCGTTTCAGGCAGGCGTTCCGCCGTCACCCCGCGGGGGTGGTGGTGGTCACGCTGGACGCCGGCCGGGGGCCTGCCGGTTTCACCGCCACCTCGCTCACCTCGCTCTCGCCGGCCCCGCCGCTGGTGTCCTTCGCGATCGCGGACACCGCCTCCTCGTGGCCGCACGTCGAGAGCGCGGAAACGGCCGTCGTGCACTTCCTCGGCGCCGAACAGGAGCCACTCGCCCGCCGCTTCGCCACCAGCGGCATCGACCGCTTCGCCAAGCCGACGAGCTGGCGGCGCCTGCCCACGGGCGAGCCCGTGCTCGACGGGGTCGCCGGCCGGCTGCGCCTTGGCGTCGAACGGCGCATTCCGGCCGGTGACCACCACATCGTCGTCTGCCGGGTGCTGGACTCCTGGCTCGATGCGGACCGCGACCCACTGCTCTACCACGACGGCGCCTACCACTCGCTCCGAACCCGAACGGACATCAGCGATGCCCAACCGCACGTCGCCTGACATGGCCGGCCGCAGGCAACTCCTCGCGCTGGCCGGCGGTACGGCCCTCGGTCTCGGCCTCAGCGGCTGTATCGCCCCCTCGGACGCCGCCACCAGACCCGCGCCCACCGGCGCCCTGCCGACCCGTGCCCCCTCCCGCGGTACCCGGCTGTCCATATCCATCCACACCGCGCAGTTGCAGCTCGCCGCGTCCGGGCTCCGCCGGAAGCTGGGATTCACCGTTGCGCAGTGGCCGAACCTGACCGCAGGCCCCGACATCATCCAGGGCTTCCGCGCGCACTCCATCGATCTGGCGGCCAACGCCGGCATCCCCCCGATCCAGGCCGCCTCGATCGGGGTGCAGACCAGGATCGTGGCCGTCCAGACGCGCACCGTCCCCGTCTACTCGTTCGCCACGGCACCCGGCTCGGCGATCAGGGGCGCAGCCGACTTCCGCGGCCGGAAGATCGCGTTCTCCCAGGGCCAGGCACAGGGTGTCGTCGTCCTGCGCGCGCTGAAGGAGGCGGGCCTGAGCTACGACGACGCGACACTGGTGCCGCTGCCCAGCACGCAGTTCCTCACGGCGCTGCAGTCCCGCCAGGTGGACGTGGCACCGCTCAACGAACCGACGCTGACCAAGTACCTCGACCAGTACGCCGGTGACGGCGCCCGGCGGCTGACGACGGACGTCGTGGACCTGCTCACCGTCCTGTGGGCACCGGTCGAGGTGCTGGACGACCCGGACAAGCTCGCCGCCGTACGGCGCTTCGTACCGCTGTGGGCCCAGGGGCAGGTGTGGGCCTGGGAGCACACCGACGCCTGGATCGACACCTACTACGTCAGGGACCAGGGCGTCACCAGGGCGGACGGCAAGCGCATCGTGGACTCGCTCGCCGCACCGAGGTTCCCGCAGAGCTGGGACAAGGCCATCGCCTGGGAGCAGCAGACCGCGGACCTGATGGCCGCGGGCGGCTTCGTCAGGAAGCTGGAAGCGTCCCCGCTCTTCGACCGCCGGTTCGAGGGCCTCGCGGCCCGCGCCGTACCGGCCGGCTACCGGGAGGCACCGTGAGTGGCACGCTGTCGGACGTCCGGGCCCCCGAGACCGCCGCCGGCGCCGCCGGCCTGCGCGGCACGCCGTCCGCCGCCGCGTCCCCGCCGACCGCCCGACGGGTGCGCCGCAGGCTCGGGCCGGGCCGGCGCGTGCCGTTCGGGCGGTTGCTCGGGCCCGTGCTGCTGATCGCCGTCTGGTGGGCGGCCTCCGCGCTCGGTGTGCTCGATCCTCGGATCCTCTCGGGGCCGGGCACGGTGCTGTCCACCGCGGGCGACCTGGTCTCCGACGGCCGGCTCCAGGACAGCGCGCTGATCTCGTTGCAGCGCGCCGGGCTCGGGCTGTTCTTCGGTGTGGTCACCGGGGTGGCCCTGGCCGTGGTGGCCGGGCTGAGCCGGCTCGGTGAGTACCTCGTCGACGGGCCGCTGCAGATCAAGCGCGCCATTCCGTCCCTGGCCATGCTGCCGCTGCTGATCCTGTGGCTGGGCATCGGCGAGCAGATGAAGGTGACCGTCATCGCCCTGGGTGTCGCGGTCAACATGTACATCAACACGTACGCGTCGCTGACGGGCATCGACAGCCGGCACGTGGAGCTGGCCGAGTCGCTGGAGCTCAACCGCTGGCAGTTCCTGCGCAAGGTCGTCGTACCCGGGTCGCTGCCCGGGTTCTTCGTCGGCCTGCGGCTCGCGGTGACCTCGTCCTGGCTGGGCCTGATCGTGGTCGAGCAGATCAACGCCACCAGCGGCATCGGCTACATGATGTTCCAGGCCCAGCAGTACGCGCAGACCGATGTGATCGTCGTCGGGCTCGTGGTCTACGGCGTCTTCGGCTTCCTGTCCGACGCCCTGGTCCGCGCGGTCGAGGGGAGGGTGCTGGCATGGCGTCGCACACTGGCGAGCTGACCGGGAGCGCGGCCACCGCCGCCGCGAGCCGTGCGGGGCGGCCGGGCGCGGACGGCGGGAGCCGCGGCCCGGTGGCCGGCGGGCGGGCCGCGGCTCCCGCCGTCCGCGCCACCCGGCTGGTGCGGCGCTTCGGCGGCCGGGCGGTCCTCAAGGAGCTCGATCTGACCCTGGCGCCGGGTGAGTTCATCGCCCTGCTGGGGCGCAGCGGCTCCGGCAAGTCCACCCTGCTGCGGGCCGTGGCCGGGCTGGACCACCGGGTGGCGGGCTCGGGCGAGCTGGTGGTTCCGGAGCGTGTCTCGCTGTCCTTCCAGGACTCCCGGTTGCTGCCCTGGCTGCGGCTGCTCGACAACGTGATCCTCGGCATGCGGGATCGGCAGGCCCGGCAGCGCGGCAGCGCGGCGCTGGCGGAGGTCGGCCTCGAAGGCCGGGAGAAGGCGTGGCCGCACGAGCTGTCCGGCGGCGAACAGCAGCGCGCCGCCCTCGCCCGCGCCCTGGTGCGCGACCCCGAACTGCTGCTGGCGGACGAGCCGTTCGGCGCGCTGGACGCGCTCACCCGGATCAGGATGCACGGCCTGCTCCGCGAGCTGTACGAGCGGCACCGGCCCGCCGTGCTGCTGGTCACCCACGACGTCGACGAGGCCGTGGAGCTGGCCGACCGGGTACTGGTCCTGGAGGACGGCCGGATCTCCGTCGACCTCGCGGTCGACCTGCCCACACCCCGGACCCGGCGCGACCCCCGTTTCGAGGAGTACCGCGAGACGCTGCTCAAGGCCCTCGGCGTCACCGCCGAACCCGCGCAGGCCCCATCCGCGCGGACCGGACCCCCGCAGGCGGCCGCGCCGCCGGCCGCCGCGGTCCTCGGCGTCAGCCCCGCCTCCCGGCCCCACAAGGAGAAGACCCGGCATGTCCCGCAGGACTGACCGCACCCCGATGCACCTCAACGCGTTCCTGATGGCCGCGGGCCACCACGAGGCGGCCTGGCGGCTGCCGGAGAGCGAGCGCCTGACCGGACCCGGCGTCGAGCACTACAAGCACCTGGCCCGCACCGCGGAGCGCGGAAAGCTGGACTCGCTGTTCCTCGCGGACAGTCCCGCCCTCCAGGGGGACCCGGGGCGCCGGCCGTCCAGCCGTCTCGAACCCACCCTGCTGCTGACCGCGCTGGCCGGCGCGACCAGCCGGATCGGCCTGATCGCCACCGCCTCCACCAGCTACAACGACCCCTACAACCTGGCCCGCCGGTTCGCCTCGCTGGACCATGTCTCCGGCGGCCGGGCGGGCTGGAACATCGTCACCACCGCGGGCGCGGACGCGGCCCGCAACTTCGGCCTCGACGACACCCCGCTGCACCGCGACCGCTACCGGCGGGCCGCGGAGTTCGTCGAGGTCTCCACCAAGCTGTGGGACAGTTGGGCCGATGACGCGGTGGTGGCCGACAAGGAGAGCGGGGTGCACGCCAGGGCCGACCGGGTGCGCCGCATCGGCCACCGCGGTGAGTTCTTCCGGGTCGACGGACCGCTGAACCTCCAGCGCCCCCCGCAGGGCTACCCGCTGCTGGTGCAGGCCGGTTCGAGCGAGGACGGCAGGGAGTTCGCCGCGCGCTACGCGGAGGCCGTGTTCACCGCGCAGCAGACCCTGGAGGAGGCCATCGCCTTCTACAAGGACGTGAAGCGGCGCGCCGAGCTGATCGGCCGGGATCCGGACGGCATCAGGATCCTGCCCGGTGTCGTGCCGGTGCTCGGGGACACCGAGGCACAGGCCCGGGAGCTGGACGCCGAGCTCGACCGGCTGATCGTGCCCGAGTACGCCCGGCGGCAGCTCGCCAGAACCCTGCGGCTGCCCCCAGAGGCCCTCGCACTCGACGAGGAACTGCCCGGGGACCTGCCTGCGGAGGACGAGATCGAGGGGGCCAAGAGCCGCTACACCCTGGTCGTGGAACTGGCCAGGCGGGAACGGCTGACGGTACGGCAGTTGATCGGACGACTCGGCGGCGGGCGCGGCCACCGCACCTTCGCGGGGACGGCCGAGCAGATCGCCGACACCATCGAGCACTGGTACGACAGCGGGGCCGCGGACGGGTTCAACATCATGCCGGCCGTGCTGCCGTCCGGGCTGGAGAGGTTCGTGGACGAGGTGGTGCCGATCCTGCAGCGGCGTGGGCTGTTCCGCACCGAGTACACCGGCAGCACGCTGCGCGAGCACTACGGTCTGCCGCGGCCCGCCAACCGCCTCTTCGAGACCGTCGACCGCAGCCCGGGGTTCACGGGCCTCGGGCTCACGGCCGAGGCCGGCTGAGCGGCCGGGGCCCGCATGCGGCCACCCCGCCCGGCGGCCCGCGACCGACCGCTCGACGGGCGCTCAGCGGCCGTCGGGCAGGGTGGCCACGATCACCGCACAGCGCGGGCTGCCGTCGGGCCGCAGGCCCAGCTCCGGCAGCGCGCGTACCCGCACCCCGAAGCCGGCCTGCCGCAGCTCCCGGCAGACCCGGCCCGGCGGGAAGGTCCGGTAGTACATGACGAAGGGCGGTCGCCACACCGCGTTGCGCACCCGCATCGCCATATCGAACCCGAGCAGCATCCAGTACCCGCGGCTCCCGGGCCTGGCGGGCGCGACCACCGGGAAGACGAACCGCCCACCGGGCCGCAGCACCCGCTTGACCTGGGTGAACAGCGCCGGTCGCGCGGATGGCAGAAAGTGCCCGAAGGCACCGAAGCTGACCACCAGGTCGAATGCGGCGCCGAACGGCAGAGCCATGGCGTCGGCTCGCACCCAGCCGACCCGCGCCCTGGTGGGCGCCGCACCCCGAGCGGGGCGCGGGGCGGCGAGCGGCCGCACGCTCTGTACGGGCCCGGTACTCGGGGCGGGACCCGCGGCCGCCGTGGGCCAGGGCTGCGGAGCGGGGCCGCGCCGGGCGCGCGGCCAGCCGGCGCGGCCCCGGGCGAGCATGCCCGCGCTGATGTCGAGGCCGGTGATGCTGCGCCGGCACACCTGGGCGAGGACGTCCATGCCGGCGCCGGTGCCGCAGCACAGGTCCAGGCCCCGGTCGAAGGGGCCGAGCGGGCGCAGCACACGCGCCACGGCGTCCAGGACGGCGTCCGGGGTGCGGAACGGCGTCAGGTCGAACTTCGGCGCGAGCAGGTCGTAGCCGCGCTCGACCGACGACAGCGCCTGGACGGCGAGCTCACGGACGGTGGGGCCCTCGGGTGCGAACATCGCTGTTCAGCATAGGCGGCCCGCCGGCCGGCCAGCCACGATGCGTCCGAACGGGGCGCACGGTGGCCGTTCGCGGGGCGCGGGGCGCCTGCCGTTGCCGTGCCGCGCTCCGCGGGCGGCGCCGGCACGGCAGGCGGAGGTCGGCGGCGCGGCGTCCACACGCCGGTGCGGCACGGGCCCTACCCCGGCGGGACGCGGGCACGGGGCGGACGGGGGCGCGGGCCCCAGGGCCGGGCAGGGCACCGGGGGCGCCGCCTCCCGTTTCTCACACCGCGCTGCACCCGCCGTCCACCGGCACCACGGCCCCGGTGACGAAGGACGAGCGGTCGCTGCACAGCCACGCCACGGCCTGTGCTATCTCGTCCGGGTCGGCCAGCCTCTTCTGGATGGCGCGCGCCAGGGAGTGCTCCTCGAGCTGGGGCACCTCGCGGATGGCCTGTTCCAGCAGTTCGGTGCGGGTGCTGCCCACCATCAGCACGTTGACCCTGATGTTCCCGGCGCCGTACTCCGCGGCGGCGGCCTTGGTCAGGCCCGTCACCGCGTGCTTGGCCGCCACGTAGGGGGCGCCCGCGCCGGTGGCGAAGGACCCTGCGGTACTGCCGGTGTTCACGATCGAACCGCCCGAGGGCTGGGCCAGCATGACGCGTATCTGGTGCCGCAGGCAGTTCCAGACCCCGCGGACGTTGACGTCCATGGTCCGGTCGAAGTCCGTGTCGTCCATCAGGTGCAGGGGTGTGCCGAGGGTGCCCCAGCCGGCGTTGTTGAACGCGGCGTCCAGCGAGCCGAAGGTGTCCACGGCCGTCGCGACGGCCCGTTCCACGTCGGCCGCGGAGGTCACGTCGCCCGCCGCCACCGCGGCCCGGCCGCCCGCGGCCGTGATCTCCGCGGCTATCGTCCGTAGCCGTTCCGCGCGTCTGGCCATCAGGACCACCGCGGCGCCCTCCGCGGCCAGCACCCGTGCCGCCGCCGCGCCGATACCGCTGGACGCACCCGTGATCATGATCGTCTTGCCGCTGAGCATCCGCATTCCCCTCGATCGGACCGAACATCCGTCCGGTACCGGTTGCTTGAGAGGCACACCGTACGGCCCTGCGGCACAGGGCCGTCAGTGCGGGCGGCTCAGGCCCGGCCCGCTCACATGTACCGCCCCCGGTGCTCGCCGAACTCCAGGCGCTTGACGACGCTGGGCACCGCGAGCGCGGGCAGGATGCAGTGCCACATCTCGACGATGCGCTCGGGCAGGTCCTTGCGGCCTGACTCCATGCTGGCGTGCATCTGGGCGCCGGTGCAGGCGTTGACCAGCAACCGCGACCACGCCTCGACGTCCACGCCGGAGCGCAGTTCTCGCTTGCGCTGCGCAGCCTTGAAGCTGGGCAGCACCACGGCCGCCCACTGCTGGTGGGAGTTCTCCTCGGGCGTGATGAACTCCTCCTGGTCCATCACCAGTCGTGCACCGGCCAGCAGGACGGGGTTGTCGAGGAGCTGGTAGGCCCAGGTGAGGGTGATGTCGACGACCTGCTGGAGGCCCTGTGACGGTATCGGCGGCACCACCAGGTCCGGCTGGCTGCGCACGATCTCGCGGGCCAGCTCCTCCTTGCTGCGGAAGTGGAAGTACATGGCGCCCAGGGTCACGCCCGCCCGGTTCGCGATCCTGGCGACGCTGGCCCCGGCGAATCCCGACTCCGCGAACACCTCCGCCGCCGCGCGCACCAGCGTCGCACGGGTCCGCACAGCCCGCCCCTGCTTCACCACCCGTCCTGCCATGCCCCACCTATCCGATCTTGCTCGACAACGAAATCAGCACTCTCTATTTTTGTTAACCCCGCAACTTGGTCCGTCGACATCAAGACGTCGTCGCGCACCGGCATCCAGCCGCCGACCGTTGCCCGCCCAGTGATGTTCCAGGGAGAGATTCCGCATGGTCACCAGTACCACCGATGCTCTCTCAGCCTCAGCCGCCCGCAGAGGACCCGAGCACGCGCTGCACGGGTACGTACGGAAGATCGAGAGTGCCGAGATCCTCGTCCACGACTGGCGCCCGGACTCCGAGGAGTCCCAGGTCGTCACGCTCAAATGGCCGGGGGCGCACGCCTTCTACACCCTGTGCGAGGACGTCACCAGCCCCCTGCTCTTCACCGAGAGCATCCGCCAGGCCCTGGCCCTCCTCTCCCATACGGTGCATCACATACCGCTCGATCACCGGCTCGGCTGGGAGTATGCCCGCTCCACCGTCGCCCCCGCCGCCCTCTGGCGGGGTCCCACCCCCGCCGTGGTCGACATGCGGATCACGCACTCCGCCGTGTCACGCCGCCGCTTCGGTTCGGTCCAGGTCACCGCGGAGATCGAGGCGGCGAGTGACGGTGCGTACGTGGGTTCCGCCGAGATCCGGTATGTTACCCATCCTCCCGCGTTCTACCGCAGACTCCGCGGACGGTACGCGGACGCGGCCGAATCCTTCGCCCGCACCCTGGCGCCCGCGCCTCCCGTCGCCGCCGCCCAGGTCGGCCGCGACCGGCCCCGGGACGTGGTCATCGCGCCCACCGGGACCCCGCACCGCTGGCAGTTGCGCACGGACACCACCCACGAGGTGCTCTTCGACCACTCCCACGACCATGTGCCGGGCATGGTGCTCCTGGAGGCCGCCGCGCAGGCCGCACAGGCCGAGGCGGGCCCGCGCCGGGTGCTGGCCGTCGGCTACGAGACCACGTTCTTCCGCTACGTCGAGCTCGACCAGCCCTGCTGGATCACCGCCGAACCGGCCGCTCCTGATCTCCTGGGCCGTTCTCGTCTCAAAGTCGACGGTGTGCAGGGAGGCCGGGTTGTGTCCTCGACCCTGGTGGCAACCGAGCCGCTCGACGCGACGCCCGCCTCCTGAGCGGACGGGACGGCCGCGTCCTGGGCACACCTCCTGGGTACGCGTCCTGAGCGGCGACCCGGGTCCAGGGGCCACGGGCCACGGGCTTCGAGGTTCGTGCGGGCACGAGCCGCGGCACGCACGGCACGCCCCGGCTCCACGATCCGCCAGTACCCCGCACCCGCGGTCGGTGCCCTGTAACGCAAACCGCACCGCGGGAAGGCGAGCCGTACCCCCGGAGGGCGCAAGCAGCACCCCGGCTTGGGCACACGCACTGGGCACACGCACCCCGGGGCCGAGAGCAAGACGCCGGAGCGCACCACAGGCCCCGCGCGCCGGTCCGCGTCCCTCGCCCCGGCCTGCCGCGCCTGCCGCGCCCGGCTCCGTCGTGCCCTGCCCAAGACGCCCCGGCGTCCCGCGCCTTGACAAAGCACGGGCATCCCAAGAGGCTTTGAGAGCGCTCTCTCGCCCGGTCGGCCGATCGCCGCAGGGCGCTCAACAGCGCGTACCACAAGGGCTGGACGAGAGCCGCCACCCGGCCGCGGCCGTGCGTCCACGCCCGCCAGCGCCCCCCACAGCCACGGAGGACCGATGCCCCCCACAGCAACGCCCCCGCTCCACCGCCGGCGCTCGACCTATCTGATCGGTGCCGTCGCCCTGCTGCTCACCACCACGTCCGTGATCATGAACACCGCCTCGCCCTCGGCCTACGGTGCCGCCACTTCCGCGCCGGCCGTCGCCGCGGGTGTCGCCCCGCCCGACGACTGGTGGGGCGACACCGGCAGCATCCCGCCCGCGAAGAACGTGCTCACGGTCAAGGTGCTCAACAAGACCAACGGCCAGTACCCGGACGACCAGGTCTACTGGACGTTCAACAACGAGACGCACTCGATCGCCGAGCAGCCGTACGTCGACATGCCCGCCAACTCCGCCGGCCGGATGTACTTCCACCTCGGTTCGCCGGACAGCAAGTACCAGGACTTCATCGAGTTCACCGTCGGCGACGACGTCTTCAACGGCAACACCACCCGCGTCGACGCGTTCGGCCTGAAGCTGGCGATGCGGCTGCACGCCGGCGACGGCTACGACGTCCAGGTCGGCGAGGACTACGAGACGTTCCAGGAGTCCCGGGACGCCACCTGGCAGAAGTTCGCGGACGCCATGCCCACCGAGTTCAAGTCGCTCACCGAGGTGGAGAAGCCGTACCGGATCCTCGCCCCCGGCAGCGTGCCGGACTTCCGCGCGGGCGGTCAGTACGCGAACTACATGAGCGACTACGCGCAGAAGGTGGGCGTGAACGCCCCCACCTCCGACATCTTCGGCTGCGCCGGTACGCTCGCGGGCGACCCGGGCATGTGCTCGGCGCTCAACCGCCATGTGGCCGAGCTGCCCCAGGACGCCTGGTCGAAGCCGGAGAACTACTACAAGGACGCCCCGGCGAACTACTACGCCAAGTTCTGGCACGACCACTCCATCAACAACCTGGCCTACGGCTTCCCCTACGACGACTACGCGGGCCAGTCCTCGTTCGTCTCGCACGGCGATCCGCAGTGGCTGGAGGTGGCCGTCGGCTGGTGAGCCGCCGGCGCGCGCCGTGCGCGCCCCACCGCGTGTGGCTGCGGGCCCCCGGGAGCTTTCCCGGGGGCCCGCTCCCGTGCCGCCGGCGGGTGGCCACGGGGCGCCGCCAGGAGCCCGGCGAGGAGACGCCGACCGTGGTGGTGTCCACTCGGAGGCGGTGCGGAAGGTGTTGAACCAGTTGGCGGCGTCGCCCTTGCGCTCCAGGATGTCGCTCTTGGTCGGGTACGCGCCGCTCGCTTACGGACCGTTCGGGCGCACGCCGGTGCCGTCAGCCCGGGAGCATCAGCTCCACCGACTCCCCAGGCTCGACGACCACGGAGCGGTCCGGCAACTGGATGTCGATGGGCGACTTGTCCGAGTCGGGCACGGCGAGCTGCAGCCGCCCCGGCCGCACCCCGAGGCGCACACCACCGTGGCCCTGGTAGTGGACCGCGAAGCTGTAGGAGGCGAGTTCGGGCATCGGCACGGGGTCCAGGCACAGCGCCCCGCCCCGCGTGGACAGGCCGGTCAGGCCGCGCTGGACGAGGTCGAGCGTGCCCGCCATGGCACCCAGGTGGATGCCCTCACCGGTGGTGCCGCCCTGGAGGTCGGCGATGTCGCCCTTGACGGCCTCCTGGCAGAACCGCCACGCCTCGGCCCGCCTGACCCTGGCCAGCACCCAGCCGTGCACGAGTCCGCTGAGCGTCGAGCCGTGACTCGTACGGCGCAGGTAGTAGTCCACGGTGCGCTGCCACAGGTCGTCGTCGAAGCGGTAGCCGAGGCGGTCGAACAGGGCGGTCAGCTCCGCCGTCGGGAAGAGGTAGCCCAGCATCAGCACATCGGCCTGCTTGGACGCCTGATAGCGGTTGGCGGTGTCGCCCTCGGCCTCCAGGATCCGGTCCAGGCGCCGGATGTCCCCGTACGCCTTCGCGTAGCCGTCCCAGTCCAGCTCCTTCAGGTCCCCGTAACCCTCGAACTGGCTGATCACGCCCTCGTGGAAGGGCACGTACAGCGCACGCGAGACCTCCTCCCAGCGCGCCACCTCGTCGTCGTCCAGCTCCGTGCGCTCGGCGAGGTCGCGGCGCTCCGGTGCGGAGAGGGTGCCGAGCAGGTCGAGGGTGCGCGCCAGCGCCCAGGCCGCGGTCACGTTCGTGTAGGCGTTGTCGTCGAGTCCCGCCTCGGCTGCGCCGGGATAGGCGTCGTGGTACTCGTCGGGGCCGACCACGCCGCGGATGCGGTAGCGGCCCAGCACCCTGTCGTAGCCCGCGAGGTCCGCCCAGAAGCGCGCGACGTGCAGCAGCATCTCGGCGCCCTTGGTGTGCAGGAACTCGGTGTCGCCGCTCGCCTCGCAGTACTGCCAGACGTTGTAGGCGACGGCGGAGCCGACGTGCCGCTGGAGGTGGGAGTGGTCGGGCAGCCAGCGGCCTGACCGGGGGTTGAGGTGCAGTTGCTGGGTCTCCTCGCGGCCGTCGCTGCCGCTCTGCCACGGGTACATCGCACCAGTCAGCCCCGTCTCCCCGGCCGAGTGGCGGGCCCGCTCCAGGCGGCGGTGCCGGTAGCCGAGCAGGGCGCGCGAGACCTCGGGGAAGTGCAGGTTGAGGAACGGCAGGACGAACAGCTCGTCCCAGAAGATGTGGCCGCGGTATGCCTCGCCGTGCAGCCCGCGGGCCGGCACCCCGGCGTCCAGGTCCGCGGTGTGCGGCGAGAGGGTCTGCAGTACGTGGAACAGGTGCAACCGCAGGATGCGGCCCGCCTCGCCCGGCACGGTGAGCTCGGCGCGCCGCCACAGTTGCCGCCACGCGGTGCGGTGCGTGGCGAGCAGGTCGTCGAAGCCCGGCGCGCGGGCCGCCCGGTAGGTGGCGGCGTCCAGCGGCTCGCTGATCGCCCGGTCCCGTGAGGTGTGCAGGGCCACCACCTTGTCGGCGGTGACCGTGCGCCCCTCCTCGGCGCCGAGCCGCCACACCTGGACGGCGCGCGCCGCCTCGTGCGCCGTGCCGGTGTCCCTGCCCGTGCCGCCGCGCACCGCGGTGCGGGCCGCCATGCCGATGCGCAGCCCCGAGGTGCGGGTGCGGCAGGCCAGCCAGACGGTGTCCCAGGCGGCGGTGCCGGCCCGTATGTCGGTGAGGTGGTCGCCGTTCAGATCCCGGTAGCGGGCCACACCCGCGTTGGTGACCGTGCCGTCGAGCGCCGTCTCGATCTCGATCCGGCCGGTGAAGTTCTCGGCTTCCACCTCGGTGCGCAGCGCCGCGAGGTGGGAGTCCGCCATGTGCACCAGCCGTAGCTGGCGCACCGTCAGGCGCCGGCCCCTCTCGTCCTCGTAGCGGGTCCGGCGCTCCAGGAGGCCGGTGTCCAGGTGGAGGAGCTGGTGGTGGTCGCGCAGTGCCGGGGTGTCCGGGGTGAGCCAGGGGGCCGGTGAACGGCGGCCGGTGGCGGTGCCGTCGTCGCCGTCGGCGATCCGCACCCGCAACGGCAGCCAGTTGGGCAGGTTGACCATGTCCTCGTTCTCGACCTGGCGGCCGTCCACGGTCGAGGCGAGGCGGTTGTAGAGGCCGGCGGCGTAGGTGCCGGGGTAGTGCACGTCGTCCGCGACGCACTCGGCAGCGGCGCCCCGGGTGGCGAAGCGGCCGTTGCCCAGGGTGCACAGCGATTCCCGCAGCCTCTCCTCGGCCGGGTCGTAGCCCCGGTACTCCCAGGTCCAGTCGGTCTCGCCGGTGCTGTCCGTCACGTGGACGCTCCTTCGGTGAGCAGCTCGCCCAGGTCGCGTACCACCAGATCGGCACCGTGACACCGCAGGCGCTCCGCGGCACCGGGGTCCTGGGTGCGGTGCACGCCCACGACCGGGTGGAACCTGCCGCGGCGGCCCGCCTCCACCCCGGCCACGGCGTCCTCGACCAGGGCCGTGGCCTCGGGCGGGCGGCCCAGCCTGCGGGCGGCCTCCAGGAAGAGCGCGGGGTCGGGTTTGCCGGGCAGCCGGAGGCGGGCCGCGACCACGCCGTCGACCAGGGCGTCGAAGAGGCCGTCGGCCCCGGCGTGCACCAGCAGGTCACGGGCGTGCCGGGAGGCGGACGCGGCGGCGAGCCGGACGCCGTCGGCGCGCAGGGCGGCCAGCAGCCGCACCGTGCCCGGATAGGCTCCGATGCCGCCCTCGCGCAGCCGGGCGACGAAGATCTCGTCCTTGCGCGCCGCGACGTCGTCCACCTCGTCCTGCGAGGGGTGCAGCCCGCGGGAGGCGAGGAAGGCGGCCGCGCCGTCCAGGCGTGCCTTGCCGTCGACGTGGCTCAGGTAGTCCTCGTGCGGGTCGAAGGGCCGGCGCTGTGCGGGGTCGTCGGGCGGATGCGCGGCGAGGTACGCGTCAAAGGCCCGCTGCCAGGCCGCGGCGTGGACGCGCGCCGAGTCGACGATCACTCCGTCGGTGTCGAGGACCACGGCCGGGACGCCGGCGAGCGGTGCGCGGATCGCTGTCATGGGTCGTCCTCACGGGGCCTGGGCCGGGTTGCCGGTCGGGCGGTCGGGGCGGGCAGGGCGCTCACTCGCGGTGCGGGACGACGGCCACCGGGCAGTCGGCGTAGTGCAGCATCGTGTGGGCGACCCGGCCGATCCGGGCGTCGACGCGGCCGGGCTGCCGCTGGGCGCCGGCCACCAGCAGGTCCGCGCTCTGCGAGCGGGCCAGCAGCATTTCGTGGGCGGGTCCTTCCACCACCGTGCGGACCACCTCGGTCCCGGGGTGCTCGCGCTCCGCCTCACGCAGCACCTCGTCGAGCAGCCGGGCAGCGCGCTGCTGGTGGCGGCGTGCGCGCTCCTTGGGCCAGCGCAGCCGGCCGGCCATCTGGTAAGCGGGGCACCGCCAGGCGCGCAGCGCTTCCAGTTCGCTGTGCGTGAGCGCGGCCTCCCGGAAGGCGAACCGGACCGCGTCCGCGCAACTGGCCGCCTCGGCCGCGGCGAGCAGGACCCGCCGGTTGGCGCCCGCGCGGTTGGCCGGGCTGCCGCGCACCACGATCACCGGGCAGGGCGCCTTGGTGGCCACGGCGAGGCTGACGGTGCCGAGCAGCACGCCGGGCACCGCGCCCCGGCCGCGCTCGCCGGTGATCAGCGCGCTCGCGTTGCGTGCCTCGCGCAGCAGAGCCGCCTCGGTCTCCTCGCAGGCCACGTCGGTGAGGACCTTGACGTCCGGGTTGCGGCGGGCGACCCGCTCGGCGGCCGCGCCGACGATGCGCTCGGGCGACTCCTCGACCCCGGCGGCCTCCTCCGGCTCCCCGGTCCCGGCGTCCCCCGGTTCACGCTCCGCGGTCTCCTGGGTCTCCCACCTCTCCCGCGTCTCCCGCGTCCCGTTCTCCCCCGGCCACTCGGCCGGCGGAGGCACGAGCGGCTCCCACGGCCGTGCCACGGCCACGCCGCGGGCCGTGCGCCGCCGGGCGGCACCGCTCCCCGCGGTGTCCCGCACGGCGAGCCTGCGGGTCCTGCGGGCGGGGCGGGTGTGCTCGTAGCGCTGCCACAGCGAGGCGTGCACCAAGCGGAGCGCAAGCCCGGCCCTGGCCGCCTCGTCGGTCGCCCAGTCGACCGCCCGCAGACTGCACTCCGAGCCGTCCACCCCCACGACCAGCGGCAGTTCCATGATCCGCACCGCCTCTCACCCGCGCGAGGACACCGCCTCACCTCCATCGTGGCACCCCGGCGAGGCCGCGGCAGGAGGGCCGTACGCCCCGGGGGCCCGGGACGTTCGGCCCAGGGCACGGCGGCGCGCCGAACGGCACGCTCGTACCAGGACACGTGCCGCGCGTGGATCCCGCGGCCTCGCGGCAGGCGGCGCGAGGGCGCGAGCGGGCAGGTGTCCGTGTCGGAGGAGTACCGCGTCCGTGGCCTGTGCCGCGGCCGCGGGGCCGGGCGGGGCGCGGCCCGTGCGGTGGGCGGTCCGGTGGCGGACGGCCCGATCGCCCGGGCGCGCCGGCCGACACCGCCGCCCGGTACCGGGAAGGAAGGCAGGGTCCGGCCATGACCGTCGCGTCGACCATCACGATCCACGCGCTGGCCCCCGAGCACCGGGCACGGCTGATGGAGCTGGCGCGCGACACGTCGTTCGCCGAGGGGGCGCGGATCTTCGAGGAGGGCCAGCACGCGGACCGCTTCTGGATCGTGCGGACCGGCACCGTCTCACTGGACATGCGCGTGCCGGGCCGCCGCTCACCGGTGGTCGAGACGCTCGGCCACAACGAGCTGATCGGCTGGTCCTGGCTGTTCGAACCGTTCGTCTGGCAGCTCGGCGCGGAGGCGCTGTCACCGGTGCGCGCGCACGAGTTCGACGCGGAGGCGGTGCGAGCGCTGTGCCGGTCCGATCCGCCGCTGGAAGCGGCCGTCTCCCAGTGGGTCGGCCGGGTGCTGGCGCACCGGCTCCAGACGGCCAGGAACCGGTTGCTCGACCTCTACGCCCCGTACGGCAGCGGGGCGTGGGCGTAGCGGCCCACCCGGCCGCTCCCGCCGGTCCGCGACACGGCCGCACCGGCCACCGTGCTCCGTGTGCACCGCAGGTGTGCGCGCCCCGCATGCCGTCATGTACAGGCCCCGCCCGCATGCCGCGCCGGAAGGCCGGAGGAAGGCCACCTGCGGTGGGGCGGAAGGCGCTGTCACCCCATCCTGTGCCGCCAGCGGGGCTCGACGTCCTCCCACTCCTTGTCCCAGTGCGCGGCGCGCACCGCGTCGAGGCGCAACCGTACGCCCCGCCCGGCCGCATAGGTGACACCGCTGAAGAACACGGCGGCCGAACCACCGAGCAGGACGGCCTGCATCGCGGCCTCCGTCCCGCCGGCGGGCGCGCTGGTCAGTTCTCCCTGCCGGTCCGTCCAGACCCGCACCTCGGAGCCGGCCCGGTGGCCGGCGTCGACCATGGTGTGGCCGGTGTGCCGGGAGCCGTCGGGGCCGGTCCAGTGCACCTCGGCCCGCACCCGGCTGTTGTCGCCGCCCGCGACGCCCTGCGCCGAGGGAGCGTCCTTGGAGAGCACCGCGGTCACGGAGTGCCGCTCGGCGCGCTGGTCCGCCAGTGTCCGGTCGGTCGCGCGGGCCGCGAACACACCGACGAGAGCACCGCCCACCGCGACCACGATCCACACGATCAGGATGATCCACGCCTCTACGACGTCCTCGCGGCGCCGCAGCGGATTGCTGCGCCAGCGCCACAACCACGGCTTCGGACGCTGCGCCTGCGGCCGGCCGGCCCCTGCTCCGGGCGGCGGCCTCGCCGGCGTGCCCCTGCCCATCGAACTCCTCCTCACGCTCACTTCGAACGTGGCACCCGGTGTCCGGGGCGCGGCAGGGGCCGCCCGGGGTGCTCGTGTGCCCCGGGGGACCGGACCCGGGGGGCCGCCCGGCCCAAGCCGGTCGCGGCACCGGGCGCGCAGTCTGGTAAAGAGGTGTCCACCAGCGGAGGGACGGTCATGAAAGCGCTGGTCTTCCACGGCCCGGGCCGGTCGGCCTGGGAGTCCGTCGCGGATCCCGGCGTCGAGGACGCCGCCGACGCCGTCGTCCGGGTCGGCACCACCACCGTCTGCGGCACCGACCTGCACATCCTGCGGGGCGAGGTGCCGCAGGTGCGGCCCGGTACCGTGCTCGGCCACGAGGCGGTCGGCGAGGTGGTGGAGACCGGCTCCGAGGTGCGCTCGGTCCGGCCCGGCGACCGGGTGCTGGTGTCCTGCGTCTCGGCGTGCGGCCGCTGCGGCCCCTGCCGGATCGCCAGGTACGGGCGGTGCCGTGGCGGCGGGGGCCGGCTTCTCGGCCTCCTGATCGACGGCACCCAGGCCGAGTACGTCCGGGTGCCGCACGCGGACCTGTCCGTGCACCCGCTGCCCGGCACCGTGAGCGACAGGGACGCCGTGCTCCTCGCCGACGTCCTCCCCACCGGCCACGAGGTCGGGGTGCTGAACGGCGGTGTCCGGCCCGGGGACACCGTCGCCGTCGTCGGGGCCGGTCCGATCGGACTCGCCGCGGTGGCCACCGCGCAGCTCTACGCGCCCGAGCGGACCATCGCCGTGGACCTCGACGCGGCCCGGCTCGACACCGCCAAGCGGTTCGGTGCGGACGCCGTGGTCACCGCCGAGGAGGGCCCCGAGCAGTTGGTGTCCGACCTCACCGGGGGGCTCGGCGCCGATGTGGCGATCGAGGCGGTGGGGGTGCCGGAGACCTTCGAGGCGTGCACCCGGATGGTGCGTGCCGGCGGCCGGGTGGCCGTTGTCGGGGTGCACGGCAAACCGGCGACGCTGCACCTGGAGGAGCTGTGGAGCAGGGACGTGACCATCACCACGGGTTTGGTCGACACCCACTCCACGCCCACCCTGCTGCGTATGGCGGCGGCCGGCCGGCTGCCCGTCTCCGGCCTCATCACGCATGACTTCCCACTGGACGCCATGGAGGAGGCGTACGACGTCTTCGGCGGTGCCGCGAGCACCGGCGCCCTGAAGGTGGTGCTGGGCGAGGAGCCGCACGACACGCTGGCCACGACGCCCGGGACCGCCGTGGGCCCGTAGTCGCGGCCGGGCCCGCCGCGGCTGGGCCGTTCCCCGCGCACGGGTGCCCGATGGGCCCTTACCCGGGCGGCGCGGCCGGACGGAGCGTGGTGCGTGCGGGGTCCGACCGCCGGACCGCCACCGGGGAACCGAACCGTGTCATGAACGCCCACGACGGCTTCGACGAACTCGGCAGGCAGGAGAGCCTGCGGCTGCTGAGCAGGGCACCCGTGGGCCGGGTGATCCACACCAGGCGCGCGCTGCCCGCGGTGCTGCCGGTCCGTTTCTGCCTGGACGGTGACTCCGCCGTCGTCCTGCGGGCCCCGGCGCGCTCCGAGCTGGTGCGCGCGCTCGACGGGGTGGTGGTGGCCTTCGAGGTGGACGAGATGGACGCCGGGGCCCGGGTCGGCTGGAGCGTCGTCGTGACCGGCAGGGCCACGGTGGTGACCAGCCCGGACGAGCACGAGCGGCTGTCGCGCACCGGCCCCCGCTCCTGGGCGGCGCCGCCCGGGGACGCCGACGAGGTCTTCGTGCGCATCGAACCGGAGCTGGTCACGGGCCGGGAGCTGACCCGCGGCCGCGGGGCGCGTGTCACCCCCTGAGCGCCCGGGGAGGGACGGCCGCCGGGTACGCCAGCGCACGGTGTGGGCCACATGGTGTGTGCGCCGCCGTCGGACGGGTATCCGTCAGGGGCCGCACACCAGGGCGCCGGCCCGGCATCCGGCGCCGGCGGTCACGCGCGACGGGAGCACCCATGGCGGACGGCGACCGGCCGGGCACCGGCCACCCGATCACGGTCTTCCTCCTGGACGACCACGAGGTGGTGCGGCGCGGCGTGCACGACCTGCTGAGTGACGAACCGGACATCGAGGTGGCCGGCGAGGCCGCCACGGCCGCCCAGGCCCTGGCGCGGGTACCGGCGCTGCGGCCTCAGGTGGCGGTGCTCGACGTCCGGCTGCCGGACGGCGACGGAGTGAGCGTCTGCCGTGAGCTGCGCGCCAAAATGCCCGGGCTCGCCTGCCTGATGCTGACCTCCTTCGACGACGAGGAGGCCCTCCTCGACTCGATCATGGCGGGTGCGTCCGGTTTCGTGCTGAAGCAGATCTGCGGCTCCGATCTCGTCTCCGCGGTGCGTACCGTGGCCGCCGGGCAGTCACTGCTCGACCCGAGCGCCACCGCACGGCTGATGGCCCGGCTGCGCGGCGACCGGGACCGGGAGGAGGAGCGGGACGCCCTTCCGGGCCTGACCGAGCGCGAGCGGGAGATCCTGGTGCTGATCGGCGAGGGGCTCACCAACCGGCAGATCGGACAGCGGCTCTACCTCGCCGAGAAGACCGTGAAGAACCACATCTCGCGGCTGCTGGCCAAGCTGGGCGTGGAGCGCAGGATCCAGGCCGCCGTCATCGCCACCCAGGAACAGGACCGCCGGGAGCACGGGGACCACGGCGACCGCGCAGGCCGCGGCACCCGTACGGGGCACGGCAGCGGGGCGGGCGCGTACGGCACCGGCGGCGGCTGACGGCCGCACCTTCCCTGGAAAGCGGCATCGGGCCGGCCGACGGAACCGGCAGGGGCCCACCGGCGGGTCGGCGCACGCCACGGGCGCACCCGGCGGCAGGACGCCGCAGGACCCCGCCGCAGGACCCCGCAGGACCATGGGCCGGCACGGGTGTTCCAAGCGCCGGGGTGCGCTCCCGTCCGGGCCTCGACGAGCGGGTCCAGGCCGCGGCGGCGGTCAGCCGCCGGAGCGGCCCACCTGGTCGTCGCCCTGGTCGTCGCCCTGGTCGTTCGGGTCGGCGTCCTGGTCGTCGACGATGATCCGGCGGCCGGTGAGGCGGTGCGGGGTCAGGACCACCCACAGATGGCGGTCGCCGCCCGCCCAGGGCGTGCTGTACGCCTTCTCGTCCAGGCTGCGCACCGTCTCGTCGTCGGTGACCGCCCGTGCGGCACCCACCACCAGGACGCTCCAGCCCCGGCTGAGCGCGTCGTCGATGTGGTCCACCTCGAAGGCGGTGTCGCTGCCCGCGGCGTGCGCGGGCGGCGCCTCGGGGCCGGTACGGAAGGCCAGGTCGCCGTCGGTCACGAGGTAGTTGACCGGGAAGATGGCGGGGCCGCTCCCGGTCGTCACGGCGACCCGTCCGACGCCGTGGGTGCCCAGCAGCTCACGGCACTGCGCCGGGCTGAGGTCGGCCAGCCGCGCGTGACGGGCGGCGCGGCCCAGACCGGACGGCAGGTCCGTGGTACCGCCGGTCAGTTCCTCCACCGTGGTCTCCAGGGCATCCGCGAGCCGGAGCAGGAACCCCATCCCCGGCGTCGAGGTGTGCTCCTCCATGTACTGGATGTAGCCCGGTGCCGAGCCCGACCGTGCGGCCACGTCCTCACGGCTGAGGCCCAGTTCCTCGCGGCGGGCGACCACGCGCCGGCCGATGTCCCCCTTCACGCGCTCCGACTCGGGCGGCACGGATCCCGGCTGCGGTTCTTCGGGCATGGCGGCACCCATCCTTCGTTGACGGCGGTGGACGGCCCGACGGTGCCGTCGGCTCCTCTCCCTCTTCATGCCCGCCCGCGCCCGCGTGGTGTGACCGCTCACCCGATCGGCTCCGCGGCGGGCGCGGGCGGGCGCGCCGCCACCCGCGCGCCCGGGTCCGGCCGCGCACGGCCGGAGCCAGCCCCGGCCGTGCACCCGGCCCCGGTCTCCGTGCTGCCCGGCGGAGGCGCGCTACGCCCTGCCGGTGACGGCACGGCCGCCGGCGGCAGCGTCTGCGCGGCTTCCCGGCCGCGGCGCGGTATGCGTGAGGGGTGCTGCGCGGTGCCCGCCGCGCCACCCCCGGGTGCCGGGCGCAGCACCCGCCCGCGCAGCACCCGCGGCCCGCGCGCAGGCACCCCGCCCGACCGCATTCCCGAAGGAGGCAGCCGATGGCCGACCTGGCCTACATCGCCCTGACCATCGCCTTCTTCGCCCTGATGGTGCTGGTGCTGAAGGGGACGGAGCGCCGGTGAGCGCCTCGAACGCGGTGGGGCTGGGCTGTGCCGTGGTCCTGGTGGTCTACCTCGTGCTCGCCCTGGTGTTCCCGGAGCGCTTCTGATGGGCGAGGCGGGGGCGGGACTGCTCGCCATCGGCCTGCTGGTCCTGGCGCTCGCGGTGGTCCACCTGCCGCTCGGCGCATACATGGCCCGGGTCTACGGCGGTGGCCGGCACCTGGCCGTGGAACGCCTGGTGTACCGGGTGACCAGGGTCGATCCGGACGCCGACCAGCGCTGGACGGGGTACGCGCTGTCGCTGCTGGGGTTCTCCGCCGTGTCCGTGCTGTTCCTGTACGGCTTCCTGCGGCTGCAGGGCGACCTGCCGCTCTCCCTGGGCTCTTCCGGCATGCCCGCCGACGGGGCGTTCAACACCGCGGTGTCGTTCGTGACCAACACCAACTGGCAGTGGTACGCGGGCGAGTCAACGCTCGGACATCTGGTGCAGATGGCGGGCCTTGCCGTGCAGAACTTCCTATCGGCCGCGGTCGGGCTGGCGGTGGCGGTGGCGCTGGTGCGCGGGTTCGCCAGGTCGGACACCGACCGGCTCGGCAACTTCTGGGTCGACCTGGTCCGCGGCACGGTGCGCATCCTGCTCCCCCTCGCGTTCCTGGCGGCGATCGTGCTGGTGGCGGCGGGTGCGGTGCAGAACTTCATGTCCCCCGAGCAGGTGCGCACCCTCGCCGGGGGGACGCAGTCCCTCGTCGGCGGGCCGGTCGCCTCCCAGGAGGCGATCAAGGAACTCGGCACCAACGGCGGCGGGTTCTTCAACGCCAACTCGGCACACCCCTTCGAGAACCCCAACCCGTTCACCAATCTCTTCGAGGTGTTCCTGCTGCTGCTCATCCCGAGCGCCCTGCCCCGCACCTTCGGACGCCTGATCGGCAGCACCCGCCAGGGCTGGGCGCTCCTCGCGGCCATGGCGGTCCTCTGGGCGGGCTCCCTCGTGGCGGTCACCGCCGCCGAGGCGGCGCACCAGGGCACCGTTCCGCAGGCGGTGGGCGCGTCCCTGGAAGGCAAGGAGCAGCAGTTCGGGGTCTGGAACTCCGCCCTGTTCGCCACCGCGACGACGATGACGTCGACCGGGGCCGTCGACTCCTCCCACGACAGCTACACCGCACTCGGCGGCGGTGTGCTGCTGCTGAACATGCTGCTGGGCGAGGTGGCTCCGGGCGGCACCGGCTCGGGTCTGTACGGGATGCTGGTGGCGGCCGTGCTGACGGTGTTCCTGGCCGGGCTGATGGTGGGGCGGACACCGGAGTACCTGGGCAAGAAGATCCGGCAGCGCGAGACCACCTTCGTCGCGCTGTACGTGCTCGCCATGCCCTTCGCGGTGCTGGTCGGCACCGGTCTCGCGGTCGCGTTCCCGGGACCGCGCGCGACCGTGCTCAACCCGCGGCCGCACGGCCTCTCGGAGGTGCTGTACGCCTACGCCTCCACGGGCAACAACAACGGCAGCGCCTTCGCCGGCCTCGGCACGGACACCGTCTTCTACAACACCACGCTCGGCCTCGCGATGCTCGTCGGCCGCTTCCTGCCGATCGTGTTCGTACTGGCGCTGGCCGGTGCGCTGGCGCGGCAGCGGCCGGTGCCCGTCGGCGAGGGCACCCTGCCCACCCACGGACCGCTGTTCGTCGGGATGCTGGTCGGCGTGGTGCTCGTCGTGGCCGCCCTGGCCTTCTTCCCCGGGCTCGCCCTCGGGCCGGTCGCGGAGGGGCTCGCATGACCGCCGCCGCGCCACCGCCCGCGCAGGGCCCCCGGCGGGTGGCGGCGGGCGCGTTCCGCCCGCACCAGTTGGTGCGGGCGTTGCCGGAGGCGGTGCTCAAGCTCGACGTGCGCCACATGGTGCACACGCCCGTGATGTTCGTGGTGTGGGCCGGCTCGGTGCTGGCCACCGTCTTCGCCGGGACGACGGACACCAGCGCGTTCGGCATCGCGACCGCGGTGTGGCTGTGGGCCACGGTGGTGTTCGCCAACCTCGCCGAGGCGGTCGCCGAGGGCCGCGGGCGGGCGCAGGCCGCGGCGCTGCGGCAGGCCAAGCAGGAGACGATGGCCCGGCTGCTGCGCGAGGACGGCAGCGAGGAGCAGGTGCCGGGCACCCGGCTGCGGGTGGGCGACGTGGTGGTGGTCGAGGCGGGCCAGGTGGTCCCCGGCGACGGCGAGGTGGTCGAGGGCATCGCCAGCGTGGACGAGTCCGCCATCACCGGTGAGTCGGCGCCCGTCATCCGCGAGTCCGGTGGCGACCGGTCCGCCGCCACCGGCGGTACCAAGGTGCTCTCCGACCGGATCGTGGTCCGGATCACCGTCCGGCCGGGTGAGAACTTCATCGACCGGATGATCGCGCTGGTGGAGGGAGCGATCCGGCAGAAGACACCCAACGAGATCGCGCTGAACATCCTGCTGGCCGCGCTGACCGTCGTCTTCCTCCTCGCGATCGTCGCCCTCCAGCCGCTCGCGGCCTTCTCGGGGCACCAGCAGCCGATCATCGTGCTGGTGGCGCTGCTGGTGTGCCTGATCCCGACGACCATCGGCGCGCTGCTGTCGGCGATCGGCATCGCGGGTATGGACCGCCTGATCCAGCGCAACGTGGTGGCGATGTCCGGGCGGGCGGTGGAGGCCGCGGGTGATGTCGACACCCTGCTGCTCGACAAGACCGGCACCATCACGCTGGGCAACAGGGAGGCCACCGAGTTCGTGCCGGCCGAGGGCGTCGGGGCCACCGAGCTGGCCGACGCCTCCCAACTGGCGAGCCTCGCCGACGAGACGCCCGAAGGGCGGTCCATCGTGGTGCTGGCCAAGGAGCGGTACGGCCTGCGGGCTCGCGAGGAGGGCATGATCCGCGGCGCGGACTTCGTGCCGTTCTCCGCGCACACCCGGATGTCCGGGGTCGACCTGGACGAGCGCATGATCCGCAAGGGCGCCGCGGCCGCGGTCCTGAAGTGGGTGCGCGACCACGGCGGGCAGCCCAGCGCGGAGGTCAGGTCGGTGGTGGACGCGATCGGCGCCAGCGGCGGCACCCCCCTGGTGGTCGCCGAGCGCCCGCCCGGCGGGCCGGCCCGGGTGCTGGGCGTCGTCCACCTCAAGGACATCGTCAAGACCGGCATGCGGGAGCGCTTCGCCGAGCTGCGCCGGATGGGCATCAGAACCGTCATGATCACGGGTGACAACCCGCTCACCGCCAGGGCGATCGCGGACGAGGCCGGCGTGGACGACTTCCTCGCCGAGGCTACGCCCGAGGACAAGCTGGACCTGATCAGAAGGGAGCAGGGCGGCGGACGGCTGGTCGCGATGACCGGTGACGGCACCAACGACGCACCCGCCCTCGCCAAGGCGGACGTCGGCGTCGCGATGAACGCCGGCACCACCGCGGCCAAGGAGGCCGGCAACATGGTCGACCTCGACTCCAACCCCACCAAGCTCATCGAGATCGTCGAGATCGGCAAACAGCTCCTCATCACCCGCGGCGCCCTGACCACCTTCTCCATCGCCAACGACGTCGCCAAGTACTTCGCCATCATCCCGGCGATGTTCGCCGGGACCTATCCGCAGCTCGACGACCTCAACGTGATGCGTCTGGGCAGCCCGGAGTCCGCGATCCTGTCCGCGGTCGTCTTCAACGCCCTGATCATCGTCGTGCTGATCCCGCTCGCCCTGCGCGGTGTCCGCTACCGCCCGACCAGCGCGGCCCGGATGCTCCGCCGCAACCTCGCCGTCTACGGCCTGGGCGGCATCGTCGCGCCGTTCGCCGGCATCAAGGTCATCGACCTCGTCGTCTCCCAACTGCCCGGGCTGGGGTGACGGCCGGCCATGGGGCTGCAGGTCCTCCGACAGGCCGCGGCGGGACTGCGGGTCCTGGTCGTGCTCTCCCTGCTCACCGGTGCGCTCTACCCGGTCGCGGTCTGGGGGATCGCGCAGCTCGCCTTCGAGCACGGGGCGGACGGCTCCAGGGTCGGCGACCGGGGCCGTACCGTGGGGTCCTCGCTGATCGGCCAGGACTTCTCCGGGCCCCGGTGGTTCCACTCCCGGCCCTCCGCCGCCGGCCCGCGCGGCTACGACCCGCTGGCCTCGGGCGCGTCCGACCTGGGGCCGGAGAACGGCACACTGCTGCGCCAGGTGCGGCAGCGGCGGGCGGCGGCCGCCGCCGAGGACGGCGTCGCACCCGGGCGCGTGCCGCCCGACGCCCTGACCGCGTCCGGCAGCGGCCTCGATCCCCATGTCTCACCCGGTTACGCCCGCCGGCAGTCCGCCCGGGTGGCCCGCGCCCGCGGGCTGCCCGAGCGGCGCGTCGCGGCCCTGGTGGGCGACCATGTACGGGGAAGGCTGCTCGGTTTCCTCGGCGCACCCCGGGTCAACGTCCTGGAACTGAACCTTGCTCTGGAGCGGCTCGGCCGGCGCGGGCCCGGGCCGTGACCGGACCAGGGGTGCACGGCCCCGGGGCGGCCGTGCCCGGGGGCGACCGGGCGCAGCCCGGAAGGAGTGAGCGTGGCGCGCGGCAGGCTGCTGGTGTACCTCGGTGCGGCCCCCGGGGTCGGCAAGACGTACGACATGCTCGGCGACGGCCGGCGGCGCGCCGCGCGCGGCACCGACGTGGTCATCGGATTCGTGGAGGACTACGGGCGGCCGCTGACCCGGCAGATGGCCGAGGGCCTGGAGACGGTGCCCCGTACCACCCTGTCCTACCGGGGCTCCACGTTCACCGAGATGGACCTCGACGCGGTCCTCGCCCGCCACCCCCGCGTGGTCCTGGTGGACGAGCTCGCCCACACCAACGTCCCCGGCTGCCGGCACCGCAAGCGCTGGCAGGACGTCGAGGAGCTGCTGCGGGCCGGCATCGACGTCCTGACCACCGTCAACATCCAGCACCTCGAATCGCTGGGCGACGTGGTCGAGCAGATCACCGGTGTCCGGCAGCGGGAGACCGTCCCCGACGACGTGGTCCGCCGCGCCGACCAGATCGAGCTGGTCGACATGTCCGCCGAGGCACTGCGCCGCCGGATGGCGCACGGCAACGTCTATCCGCCCGAGAAGGTCGAGGCCGCGCTCGGCAACTACTTCCGCACCGGCAACCTCACCGCCCTGCGGGAGATCGCCATGCTCTGGGTGGCCGACCGGGTGGAGGAGGCCCTGCTGCGGTACCGCAGGGACCACGGCATCCAGCACCCGTGGGGCACCCGCGAACGTGTGCTGGTGGCGCTGTCCGGCGGACCCGAGGGCGGCACGCTGATCCGGCGCGCCAAACGGACCGCCTCCCGCGGCGCGGGCGGTGAGTTCCTCGCCGTGCACGTCCGGCGCGGCGACGGACTCGCCACCGTCTCGCCCCGGCTCCTCGACGACCAGCGGGCCCTGGTGGACGACCTCGGAGGCAGCTACCACACCGTCGAGGGCGACGACCCGGCCCGGGCCATCCTGGACTTCGCCCGCCGGGTCAACGCGACCCAGATCGTCATCGGCGCGACCCGGCGCAGCCGTCTGAAGGAAGTGTTCACCAGGGGCGTCGGCGAGTCCGTCATCGAGGGGTCGGGCGAGGACATCGACGTGTACGTCGTCACCCACTCCGAGGCCGCGCACGGCCGGCTCCTGCACCGGCGCGCACGGCCCGCCCGGCGCGCCGGCGAGGGGTCCTGAGCCGGGCCGGGCCGGGAGCGCCCGGCGGGTGCCGGCCGCCTGGGCATGGCTGCCCGGTGCCGGCGGCTGCGGCCGGGCGCGGCGGCATCAGCCCGCGGCCGGCCGCGCCAACTGCGGGTACAGGGCGGCGACGCCGCCGCTCAGCCCGGCCCGCACCTGCCTGCTGAGGTCGTCGGCGAGCACTTCGTGGAGGCCGGACTCGACGCCGTCGAGGGCGAGCCTGGCCACCTTCGCCGGGTCGGACTTCGGCGCGTCCGCGTTCGCCGCCATGTCGGTGTCCATGTACCCGACGTGCAGCGCCGTCACCTGGGTGCCCTGGCCGGCGAGGGCCAGCCGGGCGGAGTTGGTGATCGACCAGGCGGCCGACTTGGCGGCGCTGTAGCCGGCGGACGGGGGCAGGGTGACCCAGGAGAGCACGGACAGGACGTTCAGGACCGCCCCGCCGCCGGCCCGGGCCAGCGCGGGGGCGAACGCCCGGGTCATGGCGAGGGTGCCGAGTACATGGGTGTCGAACTCGGTGCGGAAGTCGTCCAGGGGACCGTCCAGCACACCGGCCCCGGTTGACGAGCCGGCGTTGTTGACCAGCAGGGCGACGTCCCCCGCCTGCTCGGCCGCGGCGCGCACGGAGTCGGCGTCCGTGACGTCCAGGGCCAGCGGGACCGCGCCGGGCACGGTGACCTTCCGGGGGTCGCGGGAGCCCGCGTACACCTTGGCGGCACCGGCGTCGAGGAGTGCCCGGACGAACTGTTCGCCAAGGCCTCGGTTGCCGCCGGTGACCAGCGCCACGGAACCGTTGATCTGCATGACACGCCCTTCGTGGGTCGGGAGCACAAAAGCCGGTTCACCGCGGCGCACACCGCGGCGAACCCGGGAAACCGATCGGTTTCACAGCACCGTAAACCGATCGGTTTCCCCCTGCCAAGCCGGGCCGGTAGCCTTGTGCCATGACCTCCGCCTCAGCCACCAGGCCGTCCCCCCGCGAGCGGCTGCTCGACGCGGCGGGCCGGCTCTTCTACCAGGAGGGCGTGGGTATCGGCGTCGAGGCGCTGTGCAAGGCCGCCGGAGTGTCCAAGCGGTCGATGTACCAGCTCTTCGCGACCAAGGACGAGCTGCTCGCGGCCGCGCTCGAACGGCAGGGCCCCGGACTCCGGGCCGTGCTGCGGCCGCCGGACACCTCCGCGACGCCCCGTGCGCGGGTGCTGTACGTGTTCGAGCGACTGGAGGAGCACGCGAGCGCGCCCGACTTCCTCGGCTGCCCCTACCTGGCCGTACAGGTCGAGCTGAAGCGCACCGACCACCCGGCGAGCCTCGTCGCCTCGGACCGCAAGCAGGCGCTGTGCGACTTCTTCCGCGGTGAGGCCGAGCGGGGCGGCGCGGCCGACCCCGCGCTGCTGGCCCGTCAACTGATGCTGGTCTACGACGGGGCGAGTGCCCGGGCCGGCATCAAGGCGGACGCGCTGACGGACCGGCTCGCCGTGACCACCGCGGCCACCCTCATGGACGCGGCGGGCATCCCCGCGTAGCGCACGGCTGCGGCTGCCCCGCCGGTCGGCGCCGGGCCGGATCGGCGCCCGGCCGAGTGCGGGGCGCCCTCGCACGGCACACCGCGCGCAACGGCCGAAGGCCCAGCCCGCACCGGCACCGGCGCACGGCGGCCCCCGAGCCGGCCGGACCGGCCCTGCGCAGGCGGTCGGCCGGAGCCGCCGAACGGGCCTGCGCCACCCGCCGGGCGCGGTGCGGTCTCCTGGTCAGACCGCTGCCGGGAAAGCTATCCTGAGCCCCGATGCCGACCACCGCCGCCCCCGGGCGTCGGGGCCCCTGCCGACCGAGGAGAAGGGCCCGCGCAGAGGACGGCACGCGTGGCCGCCCGGGCCGGGGACGGACGGCGAGCGGCCGGAGCGTGCGAGGGCGCGCAGACGATGATGGGGTTCTCTGACGTATGAACGACTCTCGCGAGGTCGCGGGTGCGATCCTGCCGGGTTATTCCGAACCCCTGTGGATCCAGGCGGTCAATCTGATCCACGGTGAGATCGAGAAGGGGAACCTCAAACCCGGGGCGCGCCTCGCTCCGGAGCGTGAGCTGTGCGGCCAACTCGGCATCAGCCGCGTCACCTTGCGCAAGGCGCTCGGCCACCTGGTGGAGCGGGGCGAGCTCAGCGCGTCGCACGGCCGCGGCTGGTACGTCGCCAGGGCCGTGCCGAAGAAGGAGTGGCCCAACAGCCTGGAGTCGTTCAGCGAGACGGCGGCGCGGATGGGCCTGAAACCGCACTCGCAGGTACTGCACGCCGGGACCGATCCGGCCACCTTCGACGAGGCGGAGCGGCTCTCGATCGCCCCGGGGACGCCGTTGTTCCGCCTGGAGCGGGTCCGGCTGCTCGACGACGTCCCCATCGCGCTGGACCTGAGCCGCATCCCGCTGTCCCTCGCGCCCGGCCTCGAAGAGGTGGACTTCCGCACCCGTTCGTTCTACTCGACGCTCTTCGAGGCGGGCGTGGAGCCCGCGCGGGCCGACAGCACCATCGAGGCCACCAAGGCCGACGAACGGGCCGCCGAGCACCTCCGCACGGCACCCGGCGACCCGCTGCTCGTCATGCACCAGCTCGCCCTGGGCGCCGGACAGGAACCCCTGTTCCTGTCGACGATCCGCTACGCGGGCGACCGCTACCGGCTGCGCACGTCCTTCACGCGCACCTACGAGTGATCCGCGGCCGGCGGACACCGGGCCGACACGGGACACCGGGCCTGCACGGGACACCGACGGGGCGCCGGCCGACCGGGTCCCGTCCCGGGCGGCTCACGGCACCACCACGCCCTTGACGAAGTCGGCGCCCGCGCGGTGCATCGCGGCGAAGGCGTCGTCGACCTGGTCGAGGCCGAACCGGTGCGTGACCAGCGGGGCGTAGCTGAAGCGGCGCTGTGCGACGAGGTCGAGCACCTCCCGCATCGCCACCATCAGCCGGGTGCGGTCGGGGCAGAAGCCGTTGACGACGGTGACGGCCTTGTACCAGAGGTCCATGTCCATCACGGCGTCCCCGGTGTGGTGGTAGCCGACCACGCACAGCCTGCCGAACGGCCTGACGAGACTGCCCGCCGTCGTCAGACCCGCGGTCACCCCGGTCGCCTCCAGCACCGCGTCCAACCGGGCCTCGGTGCGCCTGCCGGTCGCGCTGCGGAACTCCTCGGGCAGCTCGTCCGGGGCGAAGACGAGATCGGCGCCGAGCCTGAGCGCCCGCGCACGGCGGGCCGGGTCCGGGTCGACGCCGACCAGCAGTCCCGGCGCGTGCCGCCTGACGAGCTGCACCAGTCCGAGCCCCATGAAGCCAAGCCCGACCACCCCCACCCGGTCCCCGGCCGCCACCCCCGTACGGGACAGGGCCTCTTCGAGGTCGGCGACCGGTTCACCGATCGCATGGGCGGGCTCGATGCCGGCCGGCACGGGCAGGATCGCCTGGGCGTCCATGACGGCCAGCGTCGCGAACCCCTCGCCGCCGAGTCCGGTCACCAGGTCACCGGGCCGCCAGCGTTCGGCGTCCCGGCCCGCGGCGACGACCCGGCCGACCATCTCGTGGCCGAGCCGCACCGGAGGCCGGCCCGGATCGTGACCGAGCCAGGGGCCGAGGTCGGAGGTGCACACCCCGCTCGCGACCACCTCCACCAGGACCTGGTCGTCGCGCGGCTGCGGATCGTCCACCTCGACGACCTCCGAGGTGCGCGGTGCGACGACTTGACTGATCTTCATGTGGTCTCCTGTGCGGACGCGGGGCCGGCCGCGCGGGCCGGCCGTCGGTGACCGGCCGCGCGGGCCCGCGCGGCCCGCGGATCCACGGCCTCTCCACCATGTGGTCCTATGTGGTACATGGTGGAGTGCTGAGCTGTCCACCTCTCCCGCCCCCTTCCGGCCCGCCCCACAGGACGCCATCCGCGTGCGTAACGCCCAGGCGCCCCGCACATTGCCCGACCGTTGCCGTCAAGCATCTAGACAGGACAGCTATTCGTCTTTAACTTGATCGCAAGTGGTATCTGTTTGGCACAGCCTTGGATGAGCCCGGTAAGGAGAAGCGGATATGAGTCCACTCTCGGCGGCGATCAGCGGCACGGGCTCACCGGGAGGCGGGCGCAGCCACGGCCGGCGCACCGCGGCCAGGGGTCCACGGGTCGCGAAGGTGAACGGGTCGGAGAGCGGGCATCCAGCGGCGGACGCCGAGGACGAACGCGTCTGCCAGGACTATCACGAGCTCCCGATGGGGAACCAGACCGACTTCGTGAGCATCTGCGCACGCCGTGTGTTCCGGATCCGGGACCCACGGAGGAACGCGGCGCGACCGCCGGTGCAGCGGGCCGCCGGGTACCGCGCGGAAGGGAACTGACCGATGCGTACCGTGCTCACGAAGCTCGGCTTCTACGTGGTGACCGCCTGGGCGGCCATCAGCCTCAACTTCGTCATTCCGCGCATCATGCCCGGCGACCCGGCCGACAACCTGATCAACCAGTTCCACGGGAAGCTGAGCCCCTCCGCGATCCGGGCGCTGCGGGTGCTGTTCGGGCAGAAGGACACCGGCCTGTGGCACCAGTACCTGAGCTACTGGCACAGCGTGTTCACGGGCGACTTCGGCACCTCGTACGCGTACTACCCGTCGAAGGTGAGCGACGTGCTCGGCCAGAGCATGTACTGGACGCTCGTCCTCATCACCGCCTGCACGGTCCTCAGCTTCGTCATCGGCACCGGCCTCGGCATGCTCGCCGGCTGGAAGCGCGGCACCTGGCTGGACTCCCTGGTGCCCGTCACCACGTTCCTGTCCTCGATCCCGTACTTCTGGTTCGCCATCATCGTGGTGCTGGTCTTCGCGATCACCCTGAAGTGGTTCCCGCTGTCCGGCGGCTACGCGGTGACCGAGACCATCGGGTTCAGCGGCGGGTTCGTCTCCAGCGCGCTCTACTACGCGGTGCTGCCGGCGCTGACCATCGTCGTCGCCTCCGTGGGCGGCTGGCTGATCGGCATGCGCAACATGATGGTCACCACGCTGAGCGAGGACTACGTCCGGCTGGCCGAGGCCAAGGGGCTCTCCAGGCGGCGGGTGATGTACCACTACGCAGCCCGCAACGCGATGCTGCCGTCCCTGTCCGGGTTCGCGATGTCGCTCGGCTTCGTCGTGGGCGGCTCCATCGTCACCGAGGTCGTCTTCAACTACCCCGGCATCGGCACGGTGCTCTTCAAGGCCGCCCAGTCGGCCGACTACCCGCTGATGTCGGCCATCTTCCTACTGATCACCGTCCTGGTGCTGGTCGCCAACCTGCTCGCGGACGTCGCCTACGTGTTCCTCGACCCGAGGACGAGGGAGAGCTGACCCATGGCCGTACAAGCAGCCGCCGTCGCCGAGGCGGACGCGGCACCGGAGGCCTCGGTGAGCCCCTCCAGGCTCTGGCTCCGCCTGCTGCGCTCGCCCCTCACCTGCACCGGCCTGGTCATCACGGTGGTCTTCCTCGTGCTGGGGGTGATCGGGCCCTGGATCGCCCCCTACGACCCTTCGTCCGTCAGCCACGCCGTGACCGAGGGCCCCTCCGGCGCGCACCTGCTGGGCACCACCCAGAACGGGCAGGACCTGTTCTCCCAGATGCTCTACGGCGCACGCGCCTCCGTGCTGGTGGGCTTCGGCTCCGCGGTGGTCACGACGGTGCTCTCGGTCCTCGTCGGCGTCACGGCGGGCTACCTCGGCGGCCTGGGCGACGAACTGCTCTCCCTGCTGGCGAACGTGTTCCTGGTGCTGCCGAGCCTGCCGCTGACGATCATCCTCGCCGCGTACCTGCCGCACAGCGGCTCGCTCGGCATCATCCTCGTCATCTCCGTCACCGGCTGGGCGTGGGGCGCCCGGGTGCTGCGGGCCCAGACTCTGTCGCTGCGCAAGCGGGACTTCGTGGAGGCGGCGCGGGCCACCGGGGAGCGGACCTCCCGGATCATCCTCAAGGACATCCTGCCGAACCAGGTCGCGGTCATCGCCGCCTCGTTCCTCGGCACCGTCACCGCCGCGATCCTCACCCAGGCGAGCCTCGCGTTCCTCGGCCTCACCGACGTGACCCAGTGGTCCTGGGGCACCATCCTCTACTGGGCACAGGTCAACAGCGCGCTGCTCACCGGCGCCTGGTGGTGGTTCGTCCCGGCCGGTCTCGCCATCGCCCTGCTCGGCACCGCGCTGTCCCTGGTGAACTTCGGCATCGACGAGTTCATCAACCCCCGGCTGCGGCAGGCCGGCATCGGCACCAAAAAGGCCCAGCGGGCCCAAGTCGCGGGCCACCGCACCCGAAGGCCCCGGCGCACCGCACGCACCGGGCCGCGACCCCCGGCCGCGCCCTTCACCCCGGACAGCACCGACGTCGTGCTCGACGTCCGCGATCTGCGGGTGGAGTACGCGGGCGAGGGCGGCCGGGTCCGGGCGGTCGACGACGTCTCGTTCACCCTGCGGCGCGGCGAGGTGCTCGGCATCGCGGGCGAGTCCGGCTCCGGCAAGTCCACGCTCGCGTACGCCATCACCCGGCTGCACAAGCCCCCCGCGGAGGTCTCGAACGGCGAGGTCCGCTACACCGCGGCCGACGGCACCACCGTGGACGTGCTGTCGATGGGGGACGACGAACTGCGCGGGTTCCGCTGGGAGGAGCTGTCGATCGTCTTCCAGTCGGCCATGCACGCCCTCAACCCCATCATGCGGATCGGCGCGCAGATCGAGGACGTCCTCACCGCCCACCGCCCGCACATGAGCGCCCAGGAGCGGGCGGCCCGGATCGTGGAGCTGCTCGGCATCGTGGGGATCCCCGCGGACCGGGCGGACTCCTATCCGCACGAGCTGTCCGGCGGTATGCGGCAGCGGGCCATGATCGCCGTCGGGCTGGCCCTCGATCCCGAGATCATTGTCATGGACGAGCCGACCACCGCCCTCGACGTGGTGATCCAGCGGCAGATCATCGCGAAGATCATGGAGCTCAAGGACACGCTGGGCTTCTCGGTCGTCTTCATCACCCACGACCTGTCGCTGCTGATCGAGCTCTCCGACACGATCGCGGTGATGTACGGCGGCAGGATCGTCGAGATGGCGGCGGCAGCGGACTTCTACCACCGGCCCCGGCATCCCTACAGCCGCGGTCTGCTCGCGTCGTTCCCGACCCTGGGCGGTCCCAGGCGGGAGCTCACCGGCATCGTCGGCTCGCCTCCCGACCTGCGCCGCATGCCGTCCGGGTGCGCCTTCAGCCCGCGCTGCCCGGTCGCGTTCGAGGACTGCTCGGCGCGGGAGCCCGCGCTGTACCGGATCGAGGGGGGCGGCGGGGCGGCACGGGCGGCCTGCCTGCTGTACGCGGACGCCGGCGGCGGCGGGACGGAGCACGAACTGGCGAGGGGTGGGACGCAGTGAGCGACGACGAGATCACCGGCGGCGGCCGGCGGGGCACCGGCGGGCGGCCGGCCGACGAGCCGGTCCTCGAGGCCGTGGGGGTCACCAAGCGGTTCCCCGTACGGAGCGTGGTGCCTCGGCGCGGCGGGGGCCGGCGGATGGTGCACGCCGTGGAGAACGTGTCCCTGAGCCTGTACCCGGGGCGGATCACCGCCCTCGTCGGCGAGTCCGGGTCGGGCAAGTCGACACTGGCCCGGCTGCTCGCGCAGCTCCATCCGCTGACCGGTGGCGAGATCAGGCTGCACGGCAGGCCGGTGCGGCCGGCCCGCGGACGGGCCTTTCGCGCCTACACCCGCGAGGTGCAGCTAATCCTGCAGGACCCCTTCGCCTCGTTCAACCCGGTGGCCACCGTCGCGAGCACGCTCAGAAGGGCGGTCGCCCTGCACCACCCCGGCACGAGCCGCGGGGAGCAGGACGCCGTCATCGACGATCTGCTCCGGCAGATCAACCTGGTGCCCGCGCGGCAGTTCACCGAGAAGTACCCGCACGAACTGTCCGGCGGGCAGTTGCAGCGCATCTCGATCGCCCGCGCGCTGACGGCGAGCCCCGCGGTGTTCCTCGCCGACGAGCCGGTCTCCAGCCTGGACGTCTCGATACGCCTCGGCATCCTGAACCTGCTGCGCCGCCTCACCGAGGAGCGCAACGCCGCGATGCTCTACGTCACCCACGACATCGCCTCCGCACGCTACTTCGCGGCCGACACGGCGGTGATGTACGCAGGAGAGGTCGTGGAGTCGGGGCCCTCGGAGGCGGTGACGCAGCGGGCCGCGCACCCGTACACCCAGTTGCTGATCTCCTCCGCGCCGGACCCCTCGCGCGCGGGCGCGCCGCGGGTGCGTGACATCGGGCAGCCGCCGAGCCTCATCGACCCGCCCGCGGGCTGCCGGTTCCATCCGCGCTGCCCCTTCGCGATGGACCGCTGCACACGCGAGGCGCCGCCCGCGTTCGACCTGCCCGGCGGCCATGCGGCCCGCTGCTGGCTGTACGCGGACACGCCCGAGGCCCGGACCCGGCGGGCGCAGAACGCCGACGCCGTCGCCGGGCTCACCACGGGCAGTGCCACGCCCGCGGAACCCGCCGGTCAGTGATCCGGCCCCGTCCGGCCCCACAAGCGCCGCCCCCCGCCGTCCCCTGCACACAAGGAGCAGATGCACCGTGACCACCACTCAGCCGCCGGCCCGCGGGGCCCGCGCGGCATCCGCGAAGCCGACCAGACGCAGCGTTCTCGCCGGCGCGCTGGCGACCGCCGGCGGCGTCGCCCTGGCCGCCTGTTCACCGTCGGCGGGGGCCGGCTCCGGCGGCGGGACCACCCTGGTCGTCGCCGGCCAGTCCGACAACCTGACCCAGGTCTTCAACCCGTTCCTCGCCCACTCGGCGAACGGCCTCACCTACGCCAGCCAGGGGCAGGGCGGGTTCATCTACGAGCCGCTGGTGCAGATCAACACCGTGGACATCGGCAAGGACATCCCCTGGCTCGCCGAGAAGTGGGCCTGGGCCGAGAACAACAGGAAGCTGACGTTCACGCTGCAGTCCGGTGTGAAGTGGACGGACGGCAAGCCGTTCTCCGCGGACGACGTGGTGTTCACCTTCGAGATGCTCAAGAAGCACCCGGGGCTGAACCTCCTCGGCGTCGCGTTCGACACGATCGAGGCGACCGGCCCCACCGAGGTCGTCATGACCTTCGCGGCCCCCTCCGAGCAGTTCTTCACCAACATCGTCTCGGCGCCGATCGTCTCCCGGCACATCTGGTCGAAGGCCGGGGACCCGACGACGTACACCGACAAGAACCCGGTCGGCACCGGCCCGTTCAAGCTGGGCTCGTTCTCCGCACAGAGCTTCGTGCTGGAGCGCAACGAGCACTACTGGCAGCAGAAGGCCCAGGTCGAAAGCATCCGCTTCGTGGCCTACAAGGACAACCAGAGCATGACCAACGCGCTGGTCCAGGGCCAGGCGGACTGGGGCGGGACCTACATAGCCGACGCGGACAAGACGTACCTGTCACGCAGCAAGGACAACCACTACTGGGCGCCGCTCGCCGGCACGGACGGCCTCATCCCCAACCTGGAGCGCTGGCCGCTCAGCGACCTCGCGGTGCGCAGGGCCATCAGCCTCGGTGTCGACCGGAAGCAGGTCGGCGGGGCGACCGGCGCACCGCCCGCCACCAACGTCACCGGCCTGCCGATGCCGGCGTACCAGGACGAGGTCTCCGCGCAGTACCGGGGTGTCGACTTCGTGCAGGACAAGGCGAAGGCGGAGAAGACGCTGACCGACGCCGGCTACACCAAGGGCGGCGACGGCTACTACCACAAGGGCGGCAAGCGGGTCGAGTTCTCGATCAGCTTCCCGTCCGCCTACACGGACATCGCCTCGCGCGTCCAGGTGCTGGTCTCCCAGCTCAAGGACATCGGGATCAAGCTCACCATCGACACCACGACGGTCAACGACATCAACGACGTGACCGCCAAGGGCGACTTCGACTCCACGATGGGCTATCCGGTGGGCTCCGCGCCGCGCGCCTTCTCCTTCTACAACGACACGATCAACCCCAACCTCTACTACCCCCTGGGCAAGGCGACACCGACCTCCCAGAACATCGAGCGGTTCCGCAACACCGAGGCGGCGCAACTGTTCAAGCAGTATCCGAAGGCCTCCAGCGACAAGGAGCGCCGGCAGATCCTCGACAAGATACAGACAGTCTTCGTCGAGAACCTGCCGTGGATACCGATGTTCTACTGGGGCAGCTACGGCAACTGGAGCACCGCCAAGGTCAGCGGCTTCCCCACGCCGGGCAATCCCTACTTCAGCCCGGTGCCCAATCCGGTCGTCGCCCTTCGTCTGAAGCCCGTATGAGCCGGCCGAAGGGCCGCACTCCCGACGCGGGCGCCGGCCGGACCACCGGCCGGCGCCGGGCCGCGAACGCAAGGAGGAACGATGCCGGCTGACCTCGGCGTCATGATGTACACGGTCCTGGAACAGGCGCGCGCGGACCTGGAGGGCACCCTCGACCGGCTGGCCGGCCTGGGCTACGCGGGCGTCGAGACCTACGGCCTCGTGGAGCACTTCGGGCCTGCCCGGGTGCGGCGCGCGATCGACGCCGCGGGCCTGGTCCTCACCAGTGCCCACGCCCCCTTCCCCGCGGGCCCGGGCGCCGAGGCCGTGCTCGACCGGAACGCGGAGCTCGGCGCCGAGGTCCTGGTGTGGAGCATGGAGCGCGAGGAGTTCGACTCGCCCCAGGCGGTGCGGCGCGGCGCCGAGCGGGTGAACGAGGCGGCGGAGCGTGCCGCCGCACGCGGCATGCGGATCGCCTACCACAACCACTACGCGGAGTTCTCCCAGGTCTTCGACGGCCGCCGGGCCTACGACCTGCTGCTGGACGAGTTGGACGAGCGCGTCCTGGTCGAACTGGACGCGTACTGGGCCCTGATGGGCGGCGCGGACCCGGCCGAGGTGATCGCCCGCCTCGGCGAGCGGGTGCGCCTCGTGCACGTCAAGGACGGTCCTGCGGTCAGCTACGAGGAGGACGTCATGGTGCCGATCGGGGAGGGCCGGATCGACTGGGCGCGTGCCCTGGCGGTGCCGTCGGGCATCCGCTGGCACATCGTCGAGCTGGAGCGGCTGGACATCGACACGTTCGAGGCGCTGCGCCGCAGCCACGACCACCTGGTCGGCCGGGGCCTGTCACGCGGTGGCAGGCGCGGGGCCGCCCCGAAGGAGCGAGCATGAAGGTACTTTTCCTGGGCGGCGCGGGCATGATCGGTTCGGCCGCCGCCGCCGAGGCGGCCCGCCGCGGCACCGAGGTCACCGTCGTCACCAGGAGCGAGCCGCGCAGGCCGCTCGCGCCCGGTGTGCGGCGGCTCGCGGCGGACGTCCGCGACCCGGCGGCGCTGCGGGACGCGCTCGGCGGCGAGGAGTTCGACTCCGTCGTCAACTGGGTGGGGTTCACGCCCGACGACGTACGCGCGCACCCCGGGCTGTTCGACGGGTCCGCGGGGCAGTACGTCTTCATCAGCACCTGCTCCGTCTTCGGCCGCCCGGTCCCGAGCCTGCCCGTCACGGAGTCCAGCCCGCGCCGCCAGCCGGTGTTCGGCTACGCACGGGACAAGATCGCCTGCGAGGTGCTGCTTGAGGAGTCCCACCGCTCCCAGGGCTTCCCGCTGACGATCGTGCGGCCCTTCCACACCTACGACCGCACGGTGATACCGAGCCTCGCGGGCTGGACCGCGATCGAGCGGATGCGCACCGGCAGGCCGGTGGTCGTCCACGGCGACGGCACCTCCCTGTGGTCGCTGATGCACTCCCGCGACTTCGCACGCGCCTTCGTGCCGCTGCTCGGCAACGGGCACGCGGTGGGCGAGAGCGTCAACGTCGTCAGCGGCGACATCCTGACCTGGGACCAGATCCATCTGGCGCTGGCCGCCGCGGCGGGAGTGCGCCACCCGGTCCTGCGGCACCGCTCGAGCGAGTCGATAGCCGAGCGGGTGCCCGGCTGGGGGGAGGTGCTGGAGCACGACTTCCGGCACTCGATGCTCTTCGACACCACCAAGCTGAGGACGCTCGTGCCCGGTTTCGCCCCGGAGGTGACGTTCGCCGAGGGCGCCCGCGAGGTGCTCGCCCACTACGACGCGCACCCCGGGCTCCAGGTGGCGGACGCCGCGCTCCACCGGGCGATGGACCTGCTGGTGGGCGAGGCGTGACGGCCCCCGACCTCCTGGCTCTGGAGAGGTGACGCCATGTGTACCTTTATAAGACCAAAGCAAAACCACTTGCTATCATGAAAGCCGATCGGGCCCGCAGCGGCGGCCGACGGCGGCACGAGAGGAAAGAAGAGAACGTGATCGGCGTCGGTCCCATCGGTTCCGGGTTCCTCGGCGGCTCCCGCGCGCGTGCCCCCCGGGTGGGCGGATGACCACCGGAGCGAGCACTCCCCGGGCCCTGCCCGCGGAGTACCCGGAGCCACTGTGGGCGCAGGCCAGGGCGGCCCTGCGGACCCGTATCGAGAGCGGCGAGGTGAAGCCCGGCTCACGGCTGCCGCCCGAGCGCGAGCTGTGCCGGATGCTGGCCATCTCCCGGGTGACGCTGCGCAAGGCGCTGACGGCACTGGTGGAGGAGGGCGCGCTGCGTCCGGCGCACGGCCGCGGCTGGTACGTGACCACGCCCGAGCGCGGTGACTGGCCCAACACCCTGGAGTCGTTCTCCGAGACGGCGCGGCGGATGGGCCTGGCGGCCACCTCGCGCGTGCTCCGCAGCGAGCTGGGCCCCTCCACCCTCGACGAGGCCGAGGCGTTCCAGATCGCCCCCGGCACCCCCGTCTACCGTCTCGACCGGGTCCGCATGCTGGACGACGTCCCCATCGCCGTGGACGAGTCCCTGCTGCCCGCCGGCGTCGCCGAGGGATTCGACGACGCCGACTTCACCACGGGTTCGCTGTACGACATCCTCACCGGGCTCGGCCACCGGCTCGCCCAGGCGGACACCACGATCGAGGCCCGCCCCGCCGACGCCGGGCTCGCCGGGCACCTCGACATCGCCTCGGGCACACCGGTCCTGGAGATGCGCCAGATCGTCCGCGACCCGGCGCAGCGCCCGCTGCTGTCCTCCACCATCCGCTACGCGGGAGACCGCTACCGGCTGCGCACCTCCTTCGCCCGGGGCACCGGCGCATGACAGCCGCCCCGGTGCCCGTCCGCGCGGTACCCGCCCCTGACCCCCGGTGCCCGCCCACCCCGCCGTGCGGCGCCCCCACCCCGAACCAGATGCGGAGCCCCAGTGACCACACCCGCACACGCCGGCCCCACCCTGGCCGGCGCGCTCGCCTCGCCGCGCCCTGACGAGATCACCGCGACCAGTGCCGTCCTCAAGCGGGAGGGGCTGCTCGGCCCCGGCGTCCACGTCTCCTACCTCGGCCTTGCGGAACAGGACAAGCGCGAACTGCTCGCGGGCGGCATCGCGCCGCGCCGCTTCCGCGCACTGCTCCTCGACATGGAGTCGGGGCTCTCCCGGGACGTGGTGATCTGCCCCGGTGAGGACCGGGTCGTCTCCGAGCACCTGATCGACACCGCGGACGAGGGGCACGTCCCGATCGTGGCCGCCGAGTTCGCACTCGTCGAGGAGGTCGTCCACCAGGACGAGCGGTGGCTCGCCGCGATGCGCAGGCGCGGTCTGACCGACCTCACGCAACTGCGCGTCAACCCGCTCTCGGCCGGCGCCCCCGCCCCGGGCGAGGAGGGCCGCCGCATCCAGCGGTGCTTCACCTTCGTCCAGAAGAGCCCGGACGACCTCGGCTGGGCCCACCCGGTGGACGGCGTGACGGTCGTCGTCGACGTGGTGGCCCGTGAGGTCCTTGACGTGGTCGACCACGTGGACCTCCCGGTGCCCGCCGAGGACGGCAACTTCCACGACCCCGCGTGGCTGGGCAGGCCGCCGCGCACCGGTCTCAGGCCCATCGAGGTCAGCCAGCCGCAGGGGCCGAGCTTCACCGTCGACGAGGACGGCGTACTGCGCTGGCTCGGCTGGACCCTCCAGGTCTGCTTCGACCAGCGCGAGGGCCTGGTGCTGCGCAACATCACCATCGACGACGCGGACCGCCGGCGCCCGGTGCTGTACCGGGCCTCGCTCGCCGAGATGGTGGTGCCGTACGGCGATCCCAGCCGGCAGCGCTGGTTCCAGAACTTCTTCGACTGCGGCGAGTACCTCCTCGGGGGCTACGCCAACTCCCTGGAACTGGGCTGCGACTGCGTGGGCGAGATCACCTACCTGGACGCCGTGCTCGCGGACGCCGCGGGGGACGTGCACACCGTCGCGCAGGCGATCTGCATCCACGAGGAGGACGCCGGGATCCTCTGGAAGCACTCCGACATCTGGAACGGCTCGACCGACTCCCGCAGGAACCGGCGGCTGGTCGTCTCGTTCTTCGCGACCGTCGGCAACTACGACTACGGCTTCTACTGGTACTTCTCCCTGGACGGCGCGATCGAGCTGGAGGTCAAGGCGACCGGCGTCGTCTTCACCTCGGCCTACCCGGGCCCTGAGCACCCGTACGCCTCCGAACTCGCCCCGGGGCTCGGCGCGCCCTACCACCAGCACCTGTTCAGCGCCCGCCTGGACACCATGGTGGACGGCACCGCCAACTCGGTGGCCGAGGTGGAGGCCGCGCTGGTGCCCCGGGGCCCGCGGAACCCGACCGGCAGCGGGTTCACCCGGACACTGACCCGGTTGCGCACCGAGTCCGAGGCGGCGCGGCTCGCGGACAACACCCGCAACCGCTCCTGGTTGATCACCAACCCGTCGGTGGCCAACCGCCTCGGCAACCCGGTCGGCTACATGCTGCACCCCGAGGGCGGGCCGGTGCTGCTGGCCGACGAGGACGCCGACATCAGCCGGCGGGCCGCCTTCGCCACCCGGCACCTGTGGGTGACGCCCTACGCCGTCGACGAGAAGTACCCGGCCGGCGACCTGGTCAACATGCATCCCGGCGGCGCGGGCCTGCCCGCGTGGACCGCCGCCGACCGCAGCGTCGACGACACCGACATAGTGCTCTGGCACACCTTCGGCCTGACCCACTTCCCACGCCCGGAGGACTGGCCCGTGATGCCGGTGGACACGACCGGGTTCGTGCTGAAGCCGTACGGGTTCTTCGACCGCAACCCCGCACTGGACCTGCCCGCCCCCGCGGGCCACCACTGCCACCCCGCCCCGGGCACCGGCCGCGAAGGGGACGGGGCATGACGACGGACGGGGTGTCCGCGCCGCGCGGCGTCCACCAGGCCCACCCGGGCGCCCGAAGGAACGGAGCAGAAATGACCGACGGCTACATCACCTACTCCTCGGCCCGTGCGACGCAGGCGACGGCCCTCGCCGCGGCGATCACCCGGCTGACCGGAGAGGTGACCCGCCTCGCCGACGAGGGCCGGCTGGCCGGGCCGGGGCCGGTGTTCGTCGGCATCGGTGCCAGCCTGGCCGCGGTCTGCGCGCCGGTGTGGGAGCTGCGCAGCCGGGGCGTGCACTCCTGGCGGCTCGGCGCCGGTGACCATCCGCTGCCCTTCCCGCGGAGCAGCCACCCCGTGTTCGGCGTCTCGCAGAGCGGGCGCAGCGCGGAGACACTGGCCGTTCTGAAGTCGGTCGACGCCCCGCAGCGGTACGCCGTCGTCAATGCCGCCCCCTCGCCCATCGCCGACACCGCCACGGTCGTCCTCGGCCTCGGCGGAATACCCGACAGCTACGCCTCGACCATCGGCTACACCGCCACGGTCGCCGCGGCCGGGATGCTCGCCGACGCCTGGGAGGGCGGCGCGGTGCACCCGGGCTGGGCGGACCTCGGGGAGGTGTTCGCTTCCACCGAGCGGGACCTGACCGACCGGGTGCGGGCGCTCGCCCCGCTGTTCACCGCCGCCGCCTCCGCCGACTTCGTGGGCACCGGGCCCGCGGTCGGTTCGGCCGAGGAGAGCGCACTGCTCTTCAGGGAGGTCGCGCGGATCCCGTCGACGGGCATGAGCACCCGTCAATACCTGCACGGTTCCATGGAGTCGGCGGGGGGCGGTGTCCACGTCCTCTTCGGCGGGGCGCGGGAGGCGGCGATCGCCGAGACCCTGGCCCGTTCGGGGCACCCGGCCGTCCTCGTCACCAGCGAGCCGGGGGACGGGGCACCCCTGGTCCACCGGGTGCCGGTGCCCGCCCTGCCGGCCGCCCAGCGTGCCGTGACCGAGATCCTCGTCACCCAGATCCTGGTGGAGGCCGTCGCCGAGCTCCGCGGTGTCGACGTCGAGGAGTTCGTGTTCCACAACACCGACATCAAGGTGGCGTCCGAGGGGCCGCGGCCATGAGGGTGGTGGTGGGCGCGGACGTGGGCGGCACCAAGATCGACATCCGAGTGGAGGCGCTGGACGGCACCGTACGCGCGATGGTCCGACGTCCCGCCGGAGACTGGGAGGCCGTCCCCGTCGAGGCCGCGGCACGCCGGCTGGTGGGGGACCTGAGGGCCGCGGTGCCCGCCGGCGACGAGATCGCCGCGGTCGGGATCGGCGCGCAGGGCTGCGACACCCAGGAGCACTGCGCGCACCTCGCCGAGGCCGTCGAGGCGGTCGGCGCGGTGCCCGCGGCGGTCGTCAACGACGCCGCCCTGCTGGTCCCCGCGGCCGGGCTCGACCACGGCATCGGCCTGATCGCGGGCACCGGCTCCATCGGCGTCGGGACGGACGCCGCCGGGAACGTGCTGTTCGCGGGCGGCTGGGGCTGGGTGCTCGGCGACGAGGGCAGCGCTCCCGCGATCGTCAGGGACGCGACCCGGGCGGCGCTGGCCGCGCACGACACGGGGCTGGCCGACGACGGGCTGCTTGCCGCGCTGCTCGGGCACTTCGGCGCCGCCGATCCGCCCGCGCTGGCCCGGCTCGTCAACGACCGCCCCGACCCCGGCCTGTGGGGTCCCGGGGCCCCTGCCGTCTTCCGTGCGGCGGACGCCGGCTCCGCGCTCGCCGCTCAGGTGGTGGACGAGGCGGCGGAGCACCTGCGGACGCTGGTGGCCCGGCTGACCGGGCGCGGCGCGGTTGGCGGGGCGGTCGTGGCCGCGGGCAGTGTGCTGGTGCGTCAGCCGCGGCTCGCACGACGGCTCGGGGCCCTGCTCGCCCTCTCGCACCCCGGGCTGACGCTCCGCCTGCTGGATGTGCCTCCCGTCATCGGCGGCGTCGCCCTCGCACGCCGCAGGCTGGCCGGCGCCTGAGCCTTCCGGGAACCGGTCCGCGGCGGCCAGCGCACGGCGGACGGCGGACGGCGGGCCGTTGCGGTGCCCCGAGGGCGATGCGGCCGGCGCTCCGGGCCGGCGCTCCCTCCTCGTGCCGGTACGCGGCGGGGTCCGCGGTGCCCGGTTGCGGCAGCGGTCAGCGGATTCGGCCGTTGGGCAGCCGCCGCTCCCCCGCGGCCGCTCCCGGCTTGCCACCGCCACCACCGCCACCGCCACCGAGGACGGGGCGGGGACCACGGCAGGGACGACGAGGACCTCGCCGGGGGCGCCACGGCGCCGGCCGCGGCGTTCCTGCCCACTTCTCGCCTCTCGCCCCTCGCCCCTCGCCCCTCGCCCCTCGCCCCTCGCCCCTGCCGTACCGCTAGCGTGCCGCGGAGGCCGCGAGCAGGAACCACGCCGAGTGCGGGATCCACTGCTCGGCCCACCGCCAGGTGACACCCTTGGCGACCTCGTCGGCCGGCATGAAGGCGATGTCGTGCTCGTCCTCGACACCGCCGGTGATGCCGTTGAGGATGCCGCCGGGAACGTTCTGGTACACGGCCGAGTACACCGCCTGGTTGCGGCCGCGGCCCTGCATCATCGAGCTGTCGTAGGGATTGAGGCCGACCACCCACTGCAACTGGTCCTCGGCCAGCACCCGCAGGCGTGCCCGCAGCTCCTCGCCGCACTCGGGCAGGGCCGCCACGCGCAGGGCCGCGTAGGCGGTGGAGCAGATACCGGCGTTCTCACCCTGCCACCAGTAGCCGGTCTCGTTCTCGTGCGGGAAGAAGAAGCTTGTGCGCGGCTCGCCGCCGAGCGGCTGGACGAACTGGCGGGCGCAGCCGAAGGGGTTGGCGACCTCGTCGGCCAGGAACACCGCGTCCCTGGCCAGGGTGATCGCCGTGGCCCTGGCCCGGGCCGCGAGCGGCGAGTGCGGGCACGCCTCGGCGAAGCGCAGCAGGGCCACGGCCGGCAGGCCGGGCTCGGCCGCGTGGAAGAACGGGCGGCCCTCGGCGTCGCCGCGCAGATAGCCGAAGCCGCGCCCCGAGTCGGTGTACCGCTCGGCGAGCGAGGCGGCACGGCGCTCGGCGGCGGCGAGGTACGGCGCACGGTCGCCCTGCCCGGTGGCGGCCGCCAGCTCCGTCGCCGCGAGCAGCGCGCAGTAGTCGTCGAGGACGGTCTCGGTGCCGTCGTAGAGGTACTCCGTGTTGTGCTCCTCCAGGTGCGCGAAGCCTCGCCGGGCGGCGGCCAGGTACTCCTCGGAGGTGAAGTCGCCGTGGTCCTCGGCGGTGGCGGCGCGGGCGAGCGCGGCGATCGCGAGGCCCCCGCCCATCCGGTAGGCGGCCTGCCAGCGCTTCGTACGCACGCTGTCCTGGAGCGGGGCGTTGATCACGCGCTCGTCGAGGTCCTTGGTGAGCGCATCGAAGATCGCCGTGTAGAAGTAGCCCTCCGGGGACTGGAAGCGCACCAGGAAGTCGGCGCCGTGCAGTCCCTCGTCGCGCAGCCGGGCGCCGAGGGCGCTCGCCTGCTCGGGGTGGGCGGTGCGCAGCTCGTCGCGGGCGGCGAAGAACGCCCAGGCGCACAGCGGAGTCTGCTGCGGGCTCATCATGCGGGTGTAGTTGAGGTGGCTCAGGAACTTGCTGAAGTCGCCCGAGGCGTCGAGCCAGCCGCCGCTGGCGTCCACGGTACGGCCCGAGTCGTCGTCGTAGAAGCGGGCCGCGCGGTCCTTTCGGTCGATCTCGCCGCTGGAGCGCACCGCCTTGAAGTAGTTGACGATGTCGGACAGGGTCGCGGCCTGCAGGCGGCCGGCGCCGATCTCGAAGGGCTCGGAGGAGTGGGTGCCGTCGGCGGTGCGCACCTCGACGCGGTAGCGGCCGGGGGTGTCGACGCCGCTGAAGTCGATGCGCCGGAAGGTGCCGAGCGACCACCTGTCCACGGTCTGCTCGGGGCCCGCCGCCAGGGCGGTCGCGGCGCCCGTGGCCGTCTCCACGAGAGCGGCGGACAGGACGTCGGTGGGCTCGCTGCACAGCACCACCGCCTTCTTCGACGCGTCGGTGTTGTATCCGAGATGGCTGGTCAGGACGGTCGGCACGGCGTTCTCCCGAGGTAGCGCGGATGCCTTCGGACGCTACTCGGTGTCTCTTGCTGGTACAAGTGGTATCGCAAGAGGTCTTTACTGGTATCACCTGGTATTACCTCTGCCTGATATCGTCCTGGGCATCAGGCGCCGGAAGTACCGGAGGTAGACGTTGAAGCTGCGAGCAGTGCCGTCCGCGCTGGTCCTGGTGGACGGCACGGACCTGCACCACGACCTGATCGGCGCCGCCCTGGCGCTCCAGGAGATCGTCGTCGAGGCGGGCGTTCCCGCGGCGCGAGGCGGGGGGATCAACCGGTTCGCCGACCCGATGCCGGCCACCGCGGAGGCCGACGTCTACGTGCTCTACCTGTCGGGGCCCCGGTTCGCCGAGGCGGAGCAGCGTGCACTGTCGGCCCTGGTGGCGGGGGGCAAGGGGGTGGTCGCGGTGCACGCGAGCAATCTCTTCGGCCTCGGCCCCGGCGGCGTCGAAGCGGACCGGGCAGCCGTCGACCTGGTGGGCTCCCGCTACCTCTCGCACGGCGACGCGGGCTCCGAGGGCCGCTTCGAGGTGCGGGTGCACCCCGGCCACCCGGCGACCCGGCACCTGGACGACTTCGCCATCGACGACGAGTACTACCTCATCGACTGCGGGCCCGGCCTCGACGTCCTCGCCGAACGCGACACGCCGGACGGTCCGCAGCCCGTCGCCTACGCCCGCGCGCACGGCGCCGGCCGGGTCTGCTACACGGCCCTCGGCCATGACGCCCGGGCCTGGGGCAACCCTTGGTTCCGCCAGTTGCTGCGGCAGTCGGTGCTGTGGGCGGCGGGGGTCGCCGAGGAGGACATCGCGTCCTTCTCCACCCGCTGGCCGCTGGGCAACGGCCGCACCATCGGCGGCCCCGCGTAGGCCGCCGCCGTCGAGCACCGCGGCCCCCGCGGCAGGAGCGGCGGCCCTCGGGGCGCAGGCGGCGGCCCCGCGGGCAGGGGCGGCCTCAGTCCCCGGGCGGGAAGTCGGCGCCGCGGGACAGCGACTCGTCGGCCCGGAGTGAGGCGAGCGCCGTTTCGAACTCCTCGGCGACCGCGTCGTACCCAACGCCGCCGAGCACCAGCCGCCGCGGCGGATCGGGGCGCTTCATGGCCGCGAGCACGGCCTGCACCCCGCGCCGCGGGTCGCCCGGCTGACGGCCGTCCTGCTCCACCATGGCGGCACGGACGCCCTCCAGCATCTCCCGGTAGTCCTCGACGGCCTCTTCCACCGGCTCGTCGGCGAAGCCGGCGTAGGCCCGCGTGCGGAAGGCGCCGGGTTCCACGGCCAGCACCCTGATGCCCAGCGGCGCCACCTCCTGGCGCAGTACGTCCGTCATACCCTCGACGGCGTGCTTGGCCGCGGTGTAGAAACCGAAGCCCGGGACACCCCTGAGGCCGGCGACCGAGGACATGTTGACCACCCATCCGCTGCGCCGGGCTCGCATACCGGGCAGTACCGCCCGGGTGACCGCGAGCACCGCGAAGAAGTCCAGCTCGAACAGCCTGCGCACCGCGGCCTCGTCCATGCCCTCCACCGAGCCATACCAACCGCGGCCCGCGTTGTTGACGAGGACGTCGATGCCGCCGAAGCGGGCTTCCGCCCGTGACACCGCCCGCTCGATCTGCTGCGACTCCGTGACGTCGAGCGGCAGGACGAGTGCCCGCTCGCCCCGGGCCCGGGCCCAGTCCGCGAGCCGCTGTGGACTGCGGGCGGTGAGCACCACCCGGTCACCCTCCTCAAGGGCCGCCTCGGCGTAGGCCATGCCGAATCCACCGGGGGTCCCACCGGTGATGAACCAGTTCCTCATGCGTGTCCTCGTGCAGGGGCGCGGCGGGGGGGCGGCCGGTGCGGTCCGGCGCGGTGGACGGCTGCTCACGGCTCGATGACCAGGCTCTCGATGAGCCCGCCGCGCAGCGCGAAACGGAAGTTCAGATCCACCGCACCGCCGGGGAAGTCGCCCTCCAGGTGCTGGACGACGGTGTAGTGCCGGTCGTCGGCGCGCTCGGCGGCGATCGGACGGACGGCGTAGCGGTACTCGGCGGCCGAGCGGCCCATCCAGTCGGCGATGGCCTCGATGCCCTCGCAGGTGCTGCCGTCGTCGACGACGGTCGCGTCGGCGGCGAACAGCACGAGTTGGGCCGCGGTGTCGTGGACGCTGTGCGCCGCCAGGTAGCGGGTGACGGTCTCGGGAAGCGAGCTCAGGGCGATCATCTGGGTGCGGGGCATGATGTGTCCTTCAGGCCAACGGTAACTGCTAAAATAGCAGTAACTGACTTCGACCATAGCAGTCACTCACGAGGAGGCAACCGTGGCAGGCCGCACCCGGCAGGAGGACCGCGAATGCCCGCTGTCCACCACGATCGAGCACGTCGGCGAGTGGTGGACCCTGCTGCTCCTGCACGACGCCTTCGACGGCTACACGCGCTTCGACGAGTTCCAGCGGAACCTGGGCATCTCCTCCAGCATGCTCACCAGCCGGCTGAGGACCCTGGTGGCGGACGGCCTGCTGGAGCGCAGGCCGTACCAGAGCAATCCGATACGCCACGAGTACGTCCTGACCGACCTGGGCCGCTCGCTGCGGCCGGTCATCGTCACCCTCGCCGCCTGGGGCAACGCCCGCCTCGCCCCGGAGCAGCGCAGCATGATCCTGGTCGACTCCGCCACCGGCGAGGAGGTGGAGCCCGTGGTGGTGGACGCCAGGACCGGCCGCCGCCTGGACGACAGCACCGCCTTCCCCTTCACCGCGGGGCCGGCGGCCGGCGAGCTGATGCGGGCCCGGTACACGGATCAGGGGGCCGCTCGGCGTTCACGGGGCTGACGGACCCGGTGTCCTCCGGCGGTTCCGCGCGGTGGCCTCGCCTGACGGCACGCAGGATCCGGTGCCGCCGGGCCACTTGCCCACCACCCCGAGGGGGTGGGGTCGCGCCGCGGGAGGTGCGGCACATCTCCCCGGGGTCCAGCGGGTCCCGGTGCTCAGGGCGCCCTCCGTCCGGCTTCGTCACGAGGACCATCTTCGCGGACGCCCCCTCGTCGTCCCGACAGGCGTCGGACGTGTCGCCCTCTGGGATGTCCGGGTCCCCTGGGTGGGGGAAGCCGCGGGGCCTCGCCCCAGGGGTACGGCGCCGAGGCCAGGGAGTCCGCGGGCCGACGGTCTCGCCGAGCCTGGGCAGTGCGGTCGCGGTGGTCCCTCCGGGTGCGGAAGGGCGGCTCCCCGCGTCACCCGGGGCGGTTCCCGTCGGTGCGCCGTCCAGGGCGCGGCGCAAGGCCCGGCAGCACACCGGGCCTGCGGGCCCGGCACGAGGTGCGTGCGCGAGGTGCGTGCGCGAGGTGCGTGCGCGAGGTGCGTGCGCGAGCGTCCGCGCAGGGGCCGCCGGGCGGCAGGCCGGGGCGGGCGCGCCGGCACCGGCCCCCTCCCCCGCCCGGCCGCCCGCCGGCGGGCCCTCTACCCGCGTGCCGCCTCGGCGGTGGCCAGGGCCGTCTCGCCGGCGATGGTCCGCAGCGCCTCCTCGACCCGGTCCCGGTGGGTGCGGTGCGAGACGACGCAGACCCGCAGCGTGTACCGGCCGCCGACGACGGTGCTGGAGAGCACGGTGCGGCGGTGGGAGTTGACGCGCTCCAGCAGTCGGCGGGAGGCCCGTTCGGCCCGTTCGACGGCCGCAGGGCCGGTGCCCTCGGGACGGACGCGGAAGACCACGGTGCTGAGGTCCGGGCGGTGGGGGACGTCGAGTTGCGGGAGCGCGGACAGTGTGGCGTGGACGTGTTCGGCCAGGTCGAGCTTCTCGTCCAGGGCGTCGCGGAAGGCGTCCACACCGTGCAGGTGCAGCGGGAACCAGACCCGCAGGCCGCGGATCTCGTGGGTGAGTTCGGGGCCCAGGCCGGCGGAGTCGGGGACGCCGCCGGTCCGGCCCGTGTCCTGGAGGTAGTGGCCGGTGCCGTCGTGCGCGGCGTAGAGGGTGGCCGGGTCGCGGACGACGAGGGCACCGGTGCCGAAGGGCATGAAGAGGGTCTTGTGGGGGTCCACGGTGATCGAGTCGGCGTGCTCGGTGCCCGCCAGGCGCGCCCTGCCGCGTGCCGTGAGGCGGAAGAACCCGCCATAGGCGGCGTCGACGTGGAACCAGAGGTCCTCGCGCCGGGCCAGGTCGGCCAGCGGCGGCAGGGGGTCGACTGTGCCGGTGTCGGTGGTGCCCGCGGTGGCCACGAGCAGGAAGGGACGCAGTCCCGCCCGCCGGTCCTCGCCGATCATCGCCGCGGCCGCGTCGGGGTCCATCCGCAGGTCGGCGGTGTGCGGCACGGTGCGTACGTGGTCCTGCCGGATGCCGGCGAGCCGGGCCGCCTTGGCGACGGAGTGGTGGGCGAAGGCGGTGGTGTAGACGGTGCCCGCGGCGATGTCCTCGCCGAGCCGGTCGTGCCGGGCGGCGACGACCGCGGAGAAGGTGGCCAGCGAACCGCCGCTGGTCAACAGGCCCCCGCTGCCCGGTGGCAGCCCGCACACCTCGCCCGCGATCCAGCGCAGCACGCTCTCCTCCAGCGCGGCGAGCGCCGGTGCCACGGACGCGAGGCCGCCGAACCGGTTCACGGCCAGGGTGTAGAACTCCGCGAGCGCGGCGGTGAACAGGCCGCCCCCGGGAACGTGGGCCATGTGCCCGGGGCCCGCCGTCTCCACGGCGCAGTCGGCGGCCGCGTCGAGGCGGGCGAGCAGGGCCTTCGGATCGCCGGACCGCGCGGGCGGCGGGGCCAGGAAGGCGGACACCAGGTCCGCTGCGGCCGCCGGGCCGCCCGGATCGCTCGCCGGGCGGGAGGGCAGCCGCTCGATGCGGTCGATGAGCCGGTCCAGGACGAGACCGCCCAGCTCGGCCATCGCCGCACGGTCCGGTTCCAGGGGGTGAAAGGGCATGGTTCGTCCAAGGGGAGGTGGGGTGGGGGCGGGGCGGGCACTGCGTCCCGCCGGCCGGAAGACGGTGACCAGCCTGCACCCTCGGGCGCGGCACGCGATGGCGCAATCAGCGCCCCCCGCGCCTCATTGCGGAGGATCGTGCGGCGACAGGGCCATTACGCTGCATTCTATGCCGCGTCCTCTGTACGATCGCATCGACCGGGCCATCCTTGACCACCTCCAGCACCACGGGCGCACACCCAACGTGGACCTCGCCGAGGCCGTGCGGCTGTCGCCGTCGTCCTGCCTGCGGCGGACCAAGGCCCTGGAGGCGGACGGCGTCATCGCGGGCTACCGCGCCGCGCTGGACCGTGCGCGGCTCGGCCTCCAACTGACGGTCTTCCTCTCCCTCAAGGTCGACCACTCCACCACGACCTCACACGTGGTCGAGGCTGCCCTGGCGGACATGCCGCACGTGGTCGCCTGCCACCTGGTCTCCGGCGACGCGGACTTCCTCCTGGAGCTCGCCGTGCCCGACCTGGCCACCTACGAGCGGGTGCTCGGCGACGTCCTGGGCATCGGCCCGGTCCGCGATGCCCGCGGCACCATATCCATCCGCACCGTCGTGGACCGCGGCCCGCTGCCCCTGGACGCCTGGCCCACCGCGCGCGACTGACGGCGGCCGTGACCGGGTCGCGCGGGGGCGGCCCCCACCCGTCCGCTTGCCCAGCGGTGGCCCTCTGCCTACTGTGTGCGCCGCACGGGCGCAACGGGCGGCTGGGAACGGGGGCGGAGCATGGGGCGTCGGGAGTTACCGCTGGATCCGAACGCCGGGCCGGTGGCGCGGTTCGCCGGTGAGCTGCGGGCGCTGCGGCAGCGGGCGGGCGGACCCACCTACCGGCAGATGTCCGAGCGGGCCGGCTACTCGGTCAGCGCGCTCTCGCAGGCCGCCGCCGGCTCCCAGCTCCCCTCCCTCGCCGTGGCGCTGGCCTACGTACGGGCCTGCGGCGGGCTGGAGTCCGAGTGGGAGCCGCGCTGGCGCGAGGCCGCCGAGGAGGTGGCCGCCCGACCGCGGGACGCCGACGCGGCCGGGTCGCCGTACCGGGGGCTCGCACGCTTCGAGGTGGACGACGCCGCCCTGTTCTTCGGCCGGGACCGGCTCGTCGACCAGGTGGCCGGCCTCGCCCGCCGCCGGCGGTTCGCGGCGGTCTTCGGGCCCTCGGGCAGCGGCAAGTCCTCGCTGCTGCGCGCCGGTCTCATCCCCCGGCTGCGCGGCACCGACGACCCGGCCCTGCGGCCGGCCGCCGTGCGCGTCCTCACCCCCGGCGACCGTCCGATGCGCACGCACGGCGAACGGCTGTCCGCCAGGCCCGGCGGGGAGGGCGACACCTGGCTCGTGGTCGACCAGTTCGAGGAGCTGTACACGCTGTGCCGGGACCCGGGCGAGCGGGTCGCCTTCGTCGACCGGCTCCTCGCGGCGGTCGAGCCCGGCAGCCGGCTGCGCGTGGTCGTCGCGGTGCGCGCGGACTTCCTCGGGCACTGCACCGAGCACGCGGGCCTGACCGCCGTGCTCCAGGACGCCACCGTGCTGACGGGTCAGATGAGCGGCGACGAGCTGCGCGAGGCGGTGGTCAGGCCCGCGGCGGCCGCGGGCCTGATCGTGGAGCGCTCGCTGACCGCCCGGATCGTCGCGGAGGTGGAGGGCGAGCCGGGGGCGCTGCCGCTGATGTCGCACGCACTGCTGGAGACCTGGCGCCGCCGCAGGGGCCGGGCGCTGACCGAGGCCGCCTACGAGGCCGCGGGTGGTCTGCACGGTGCGATCGCACGGACGGCCGAGGGCGTCTACGGCCGGTTCAGCCCCGCCCAGGCCGACGTCGCGCGCCGTGTTCTGCTCCGGCTGGTCACGCCCGGCGACGGCACTCCCGACACCCGCCGTCCCGCCGACCGCGGCGAACTCGGGCTCACCGAGGCCGGCGGCGGTGCCGCGGTCCTGGAGGCCCTGGTCGCGGCGCGGCTGCTCGTCACCGACGAGGACACCGTCGACCTGGCCCACGAAGCGCTCATCACCGCCTGGCCGCGGCTGCGCGGGTGGATCGATGCCGAGCGCGACCGGCTTCGCGTGCACCGGCAGCTCAGCGAGGCCACCCGCAGTTGGCTGCAACTGGACCGCGACCCCGGGGTGCTGTACCGCGGCAGCAGGCTCACCGCGGCCGAGGACGCCTTCCCCGCGTCCGGACGGGACCGCGACCTCACCGGGCCCGAGCGTGCGTTCCTGTCCGCGTCCGCACAGCAGCGCCGCAGGGGCGTGCTGCTGCGCCGCTCGGTGACGGCGCTGGTGGCGGCGCTCGCGCTGATCGCGTCCGGAACGGCCGTCGTCGCCCTCCAGCAGCGGGCCACCGCCCGGGCCGAACGCAACACGGCCGTCTTCAACCAGGTCGCCACCGAGGCCGACCAGTTGCGCGGCAGCCAGTCCTCGCTGGCCGCGCGCCTGGATCTCGCCGCCTACCGCATGCGGGCCACCGCCAAGCTGAAGACCCGGCTGACCACGGACGCGGGGGCCGTACTGTCCACGGCCCTTGCGGGGCCGAAGGACATCGTCACCTCGGTGGCCTTCAGCCCGGACGGCCGCACCCTCGCCGCCACGGGCTACGACCGGCGGCTGCGGCTGTGGAACGTCGCACGGCCCGGCCGGCCCCGGCTGCTGCGGGAACTGCCCACCGGGCACACGGACTTCGTGGACGCGGTCGCGTTCAGCCCGGACGGCCGCGTCCTCGCCACCGCCGGGGAGGACCACACGGTACGGCTGTGGGACGTGCGCGACCCGGCCCGCCCCCGGCACCTCGGCGCACCGCTGACCGGGCACACGGACTACGTCGAGACGGTGGCGTTCAGCCCGGACGGCCGCACCCTGGCCAGCGCGGGCGGCGACCGGACGGTACGGCTGTGGGACGTCACGGATCCCGGCAGGCCCCGGCGGCTCGGGAACCCGCTGAGGGGGCACACCGACTTCGTCACCACGGTGGCGTTCAGCCCCGACGGGCGCACCCTCGCCAGCAGCGCCGACGACCACACGGTGCGGCTGTGGGACGTCAGCAGCCCGGCGCACGCCCGCCGGCTGGGCACTCCGCTCACCGGGCACACGGCGGCCGTGTGGTCGGTGGCGTTCAGCACGGACGGGCGCACCATGGCCACCGGCGGTTTCGACGAGGCGGTGCGGCTGTGGGACGTGCACGACCCGGCCCGGCCCCGGCAGCTCGGCGAGCCGCTGACCAGCCACACGGCCCCGGTCTGGTCGGTGGTGTTCAGCCCTGACGGGCACACCCTGGCCAGCGGTGGCGCCGACGACACGGTGCGGCTGTGGAACGTCGAGAACCCGGCCTATCCACTGCCCCTGGGCGGCCCGCTGACCGACCACACCAACGGGGTGTGGTCGGTGGCGTTCAACCGGGACGGCCGCACCCTGGCCAGCGCCGGCTACGACCGGACGGTACGGGTGTGGCATCTGCCCGACACCCTGCTGACCGGCTACACCAACCCGGTCAACGCGGTGGCGTTCGCCCCGCACGGCCGCGTCCTGGCGACCGCGAGCAGCGACGACCACCTGGTGCGGCTGTGGGACGTGGCGGGGCCGGGCCGCCCGGTCCTCGCCGCCCGGCTGACCGGGCCCACCGGTGCCGTGACGTCGGTGGCGTTCAGCCCGGACGGGCACACCCTCGCCGCGGGCAGCGCCGACCGCACCGTCCTGCTGTGGGATGTCCGCGACCCGGCCCGGCCCCGGCGGCTCGGCGCACCGCTGACCGGGCACGGCGACGCGGTCGACGCGGTCGCGTTCAGTCCCGACGGACGCACCCTGGCCAGTGCGTCGGAGGACAACACCGCACGGCTGTGGGACGTACGCGACCCGGCCCGCCCGGCCCCCGCGGGCGTGCTCAGGGGCCACGGGGACGCCGTCACCTCCGTCGCGTTCAGCCCGGACGGGCACACCTTGGCCACCGCCTCGGAGGACAACACGGCACGGCTGTGGAACGTCGCGCAGCCGCGGCGTGCCGCACCGCTCGGTGCGCCGCTGGACGGCGCGATCGACAGGGTGATGTCGGTGGCGTTCAGCCCCGACGGAGCCACCCTCGCGGCGGGCAGCGCCGACCGCACCGTGCGGCTGTGGGACGTGCGCGACCCGGCCCGCCCGGCCCTCCGGCGCACGCTCACCGGCCACACCGACGCCGTCACCTCCGTCGCGTTCAGCCCGGACGGGCACACCCTGGCCAGCGGCGGCAGCGACCAGACGGTGCGGCTGTGGGACGTACGCGATCCGGCGCGGGCGGCCGCGTGGGGGCAGCCGCTGACCGGCCACGTCGACACCGTCACCTCGGTCGCGTTCAGCGCGGACGGGCGCACCCTTGCCAGCGGCAGCTACGACGTCACGGTCCGGCTGTGGCCCCTGGACATGGACCGGGTGATCCGGCAGGTCTGCGACGGCACCGGGGGCGCCCTCGTGCCCCGGCAGTGGGAGCGGTACGTGCCGCAACTGCCGTACCGGTCCCCGTGCGCGTGAGAGGCCCCGGGCCCGCGGCCGTTCACCGCGGGCCCGGGGCCGGTGGAGTCCGCCGGGTCCCTGCCGGGGCTGGTCCCGGCGCTGCGGCGGCTGCCGCTACAGGCTGTTCGACGACGGGGCGGATGCCGCTGCCGTCGCCGTCGCCGGGTAGACCCTCGCCCAGTCGACCTCGTAGACGGCGCTCTGCATGCCGGTGCCGTAGAAGTTGTCGAGCTGGATGGTCTGGTGCATCGACGAGGCGCACTGGATGCACTCGCGCTGGGAGTTGGCGCCGCCCGAGAAGTCGAACCACTGCACGCCGTCGACGTAGCCCCGTACGTGGGAGGAGTTCCACTCGACGGCGATGTTGTGCCACTGCGTCAGGTCGACGCCGCACTTCTGGGCGAACTCCTGCTGGACCGGGGCGTCGGCGTCGTGCGGGTAGTGGATGAAGCCCTCGGCGCAGTCCTCACCGGGAGCGCTGTTCTCCAGGTAGTCGTACTCGCCGTCCTCGGGCCACCGGTCGGAGTCCGGCCACAGGATCAGCAGCGGATGGTACTGCCGCCCGTTGTCCGAGCTGGTGGCCTGCGAACGGACGCGGGCCTCCCAGCGTCCGTACCGCTGGCCGAACTTCGACGCGAGCCAGCCCGAGTCCCCGTCGCTGTCCCCGGTCTGGCGCAGCACGCCGCCCACCACCCGGCTGTTGGCGTCGCACCGCCTGCCGTTGTCGTCGTGGCCCGGCCAGCACTGGTTCACGCCGCCGCCCGCCAGGTCCCACTTGGCCTGGTCGGGCACGGCGGGCGAGGACGAGGAGCCGTAGTCGAACTCGTCCGACCACTGCGACAGCGGTGCGCCCCAGCCGTAGCGTTCGGCGGCGGTGTCACCGCCGCCGGTGGGCGGCGGGTCGGTCGGCGGCTCCCCCGTGCCGTCGGCGAGCCGGTAGTCGCAGTTGCGGCCGGTCCACGTGGTGCCCACGGAGCTCGCGCTCAGCTCGGTGAGGACGTTGGCCCGCACGGCGCCCCGCGGGGCCGTGAAGGTGGAGGCGAGGGTGGTCCACGAGGTGCTGTTCACCGGCAGGGCCGTCCACGAGCCGTCCTGGTGCCCGAGGTAGCCGGAGTTGTCGCCGGACGGCGTGGCGTACCAGTCCACGTCGACGCGCGCCCGCGCGGTCGTGCCGGACCCGCCCTGCACCGTGGTGTCGTACTGGAACCGCCACTGCTGGCCGCTGGAGACGACCTGCTGCGGGAGGTAGAAGCTCGGGTCGGTGACGCGGTTGTTCGGCTGCTGGTAGGTGTCCGCGGTCCGGACCGGTTGAGAGCCCTTCAGCATCCCCCATTGCCCCGTGTCCTGCGCACAGGTGTTCGCCGCCTCGGCCGGCGCGGCGTAGGCCGGGTCGCCGGCGGCGGCGAGCCCGCCTGCGAGTGTCACCCCCGCGGCGGTCAGCGCCAGCAGTCTGAGGCGCAGTGGAACTCTCATGCTCATCCCTTCGCGAAGCTGTGTCTGGGTGTGGATCCGGGGCCCCGGCCGGCCTTCGCCTGCGCCGGTCCCGCGGTCGGTGCGCGACCGCTGCCGGCCCCGGGGCGGGGAGCCCGGCGGGCGTTCACCCCCGTGGAGCGCGCGCCGGGCCCTGGCCGCTGGTGCTTCGTCAGCGGCCGCCGGGACCCAGTTCAGCGGCTGCCGCATTGTTCAGCAGCCCGCTTCCACCACAGAGAACAACCCCGATCTTCCTCGTCCGCCCCGCGGGGGTGGCGTGACGGTAGGCGCCCGGCCGCTGGGGGCGCGCGGATCCTCCGCGTGCGCCTGGCTCCGGCGGCCTCAGCACCCGCTCGGGCACCTCCGCGCGGGCACGAGCCGGCGGACGGGAGCGACCCGGCGCTCCTCCGCCGGCTGCACCCGCCGGCCCGCCGCGTCCCACCCGGCGCGGGGCGCCCTCGCGACGTGGCGCTCGCCGGATTCGCCGTGGCGAGCGCCGCCGACCAGCGATGGGCACCGCCGGCGAGGAGCGGGCCGCCGGCCGTACGGCGGGACGGACCTCACCACGGCACGGGCGTCCCGTCCCAGGAGAAGAACCCGCCAGTGGGACCGTCGTCGGGCAGCAGCGCCAGGGCCACCGCGCCCGCCGCGCCCTCGGCGGGGTCCCCGTCGCTCATGGCGGCACGGGCGGTCAGACCGGTCGCCCGCAGGCCGGGTGCCAGCGCGTTCACCTTGAACCCCTCGGCCGCGAGGGCCTGGGCGTAGAAGAGCGTCAGCGCGTTCAGGGCCGCCTTGGACGAACGGTAGGCGGCGGCGCTGCCGGCCGAGACGGCGAACGGGTGGTCCGGATCCGCGCTCCAGGTCAGCGATCCGGTTCCGCTGGACACGTTCACGATGCGCGGTCCGGCGGAGCGGCGCAGCGCGGGAAGGAAGGCGTTGGTGACCGCGAGGACCCCGAAGAGATTGGTCTCGTAGGTACGGCGGAAGCCGTCCGGGTCGGCCTCGGGCGCCGACCCGCCGTCGACCATGATGCCCGCGTTGTTCACCAGGATGTCCAGCGTGGGGATCTGCCGTGCGGCCGCGGCGATGCTCCCGCCGTCGGTGACGTCGAGGACCAGCAGCCGGGCGTCGCCGCCGATCTCCTCGACCGCCCGCTCCCCCCGGCCCGCGTCGCGCGAACCGACGTAGACGGTCGAGCCGGCCGCGGCAAGCTGCCGTGCGATCTCCCTGCCGATGCCCTTGTTGGCACCGGTGACCAGTGCTGTGGAATCGTTCATGGCAACGACGATCGCGCGGCGACGGCGACCGAGCCAGGGACAACGGATCCCTGGCAGCCGGGGGAGGCAGCATGGCGAAGCAGGACCTGGCCCGTTTTCTGCGCCACCGGCGGGAGGGCCTGCGGCCCGCCGACGTCGGCCTGCCTGCCGGCCCCCGCCGCCGGACCCTGGGCCTGCGCCGCGAAGAGGTCGCCGAGCTGGCCCATATGTCCGTCGACTACTACACGCGCCTGGAGCAGGCGCGCGGCCCGCGCCCGTCGCCGCGCGTCCTGGACGCCCTGACCGGCGTGTTCCGGCTCACCCCGGCCGAGCGCAGCCATCTCTTCCGGCTGGCCGGCACGCCTCCCACACCGCTCGCGTCCCCGGTGCGCCGGGCCCGCCCGCATGTGAACGCCCTGTTGCGGCGCATCCCGGAGACGGCGGTCATCGTCACCGACGCCACCTATGACGTCATCGCCTGGAATCCACTCGCGCAGGCCCTGCTCCAAGACGGCCAGGGCACCCGTCCGAACCTGGCGCGGAGGCGGTTCCTGGGCCGTCCCCACGAGGGTTCGAGCGCCGAGGAGTTCGGCCGCATCGCGGTCGCGCGCCTGCGCCGCGCCGCCGACCGCTACCCCCACGACGCGGCACTTGCCCGGCTGCTCGCGGAACTGCGTGCCCACAGCGAGGAGTTCGTCCAGATCTGGGACACCGCTCCTGTGCACGCACCCGGCCACCGCACCAAGACCATCACCCACCCGGAGGCCGGCCGACTGCACCTGAACTGCGATCTGCTCACCGTCCCCGACGACGACCAGGAGGTCGTCTTCATCACGGCGGATTCCGGCAGCCCCAGCGCCCGGGCCCTGCGCCACCTCCTCCCGGCCGTCTGACCGCCCGCGCGGCCACCCGCCGCCCACCACCGCCCACCACCTACCGGCCATCGACCGGCCACCGGCCGGGCCCGAGGGCCGCCTTCCTCCGTCCGGAGCCTCGCGCACCGCGATCGGTTGCCGACCTTGTGCGGCGCAGGGCGCGGGTCTACCGTGATGCATACCGTCGATAACGTTTTACATCAAGGAAAGCCGGGGTCGGGCGGATGACGGCTGCAGCACGAGCACGGTCCGGCTGACGCCGCTGCCACCGGTTCCACCCCCACCACAGCGGCCGTGCACACGGCCCTCGGACGCGGGAGACGGGCACGAGGCCCCGTCCCGCCTCCCGACACCCCGTACTCCGGCGCCCAGTCCCCCGATCCCCGCGCGCCGCCGGCCCCCGCACCGCGCACGCCGTGCGCTTCGGTGCACGCCGGGCGCCCCGGGCGCGCCCACCGACACCGGTTTCGAGCGCGGTCCGCACCTTCGCGCCCGACCGCCGTGAGCCGCACCACGACCCCGCGTCCGTGCGGCCGAGCAGACCTGACCATGTGAGGGCAAGGGAGCACCATGGCACTGCCCGAGGAACACCCGGCCTCCGCACCGCCGGAGAACTCCGGCGACGGCCGACTGACGGAGCAGGAGAAGAGAAGGACGATACGCAAGGTCGGCTGGCGGCTGATGCCGGTCCTCGCGTTCGCCTATTTCGTCAACTCCATCGACAAGACCAACATCAGCCTCGCCTCGCTCACCATGAACAGGGATCTCGGCCTGACCGAGGCCGCGTTCGGGCTGGCGTCCGGGCTCTTCTTCCTCGGCTACTTCGTCTTCGAGGTACCGAGCAACGTCATCCTCTACAAGGTCGGACCCCGCCGGTGGATCACCCGCATCATGGTGAGCTGGGGGGTCGTGTCCGCGGCCACCGCCCTCGTGCACGGCAGCGGCAGCCTGTACGCGGTGCGGGTGCTGCTCGGTGTGGCCGAGGCGGGGTTCTACCCCGGTGTGCTGCTCTACCTCATGTTCTGGTTCCCGACCCGCTACCGGGGCCGCATGCTGGCCTTCTTCGTGCTCGGCGGCTCCCTCTCGGGGGTGTTCGGGAATCCGCTGACGGGACTGATCCTCGATCACACCGACGGCCTCCTCGGCCTGTCCGGCTGGCGGATGATGTTCGTCCTGGAGGGGTTGCCCGCGATCGCTGTCGGGGTGGTGGCGCTCCTAGTGCTGCGTGACCGCCCCGTGGACGCGAAGTGGCTCACGGAGCGCGAACGTACCTGGCTCACCGGCGAGCTGGACGCGGAGCAGTCGCTCGTGCACGGCCGCAACGCGCACGCGGGCAGCTTCCGGATGATCACGGACATCCGGGTGGCGATGCTGTCCTTCGTCTACTTCTGCAAGGCCGTCGGGCAGTACGGGCTGACCTTCTTCATGCCCCAGATGATCGTGCTGTTCGAGGCCGAGGCGCACCACACCTACTCGGCGACCACGGTCAGCCTGCTGACCTCCGTCCCCGCGCTCGCCGCCGTGCTCGTGGCCGTCCCATGGGCGATGCACTCGGACCGGACGGGCGAGCGGATCTGGCACAGCGCCCTGCCGCTGTTCGCCTCCACGGCCGGGCTCTGCGCCGCCGCCGCGTTCGACCGGCCGGTCGCGATCATGGTGGCGCTCTGTGTGGCCAGCATGGGCATCGGCACGATGAGCCAGGCGTTCTTCCAGATCCCGGGCCAGTTCCTGACGGGGATGGCCGCGGCCGGCGGGCTGGCCCTGATCAACGCGGTGGGCAACCTCGGCGGCTTCGTGTCGCCGTACGCGACCGGCTGGCTCAAGGACACCACGGGGACCTTCTCCACGGCGTGCTACGTGATGGGCGCGGTCATGGCCGTCGGCGGTTTCGGCATCCTCGCGTTCCCGCGCGTAGCGCGCCGCAAGGCGCACACGGAACTCCTCCGAAAGGCACACACCCATGCCTGACAAGCCCGATATGACGATCTCCTCCGTCGAGGTGCAGGCCGTGCGCGGGCCGCGCCCCGCACCGCCCCCGGGACCGGGCCAGAGCCAGGTCAAGCCCCTGCACATCTACCCCGAGCACCGGCCCGTCACCGGCGCGCCCCGCTCCGCGCCGCCCGGGCAGCCCGCCTGGACCGAGTCGCTGTACCTGAGGATCGGCACCGACGCCGGCCCGTTCGGCTTCTACGGGCCGATCGACCGCGAGGCCGCCTGGCCGATCGTCGAGTTGTACGCCGACTTCCTGATCGGGCAGGACCCGCTGGCCGGGACGATCGTCTGGGACAAGCTGTACCGCCTCGACCGGCACTCCCGGCACGGCCACCTGAAGATCGCGCTCAGCGCCGTCGACAACGCCCTGTGGGACCTGCGCGGCAGGGCGTACGACGTGCCGGTGTGGCGGCTGCTCGGCGGCTCCTCGCGCACCCGCGTGCCCGCGTACGCCAGCACGCTGGGCACCACGCTGGAGCCGGACACGGTACGGGGGGTGGCCGCGCGGCTGGCGGAGGAGGGGTTCGCGGCGCAGAAGTGGTTCCTCGCCCGCAGTCCGCAAGAGGGCTGGGCGGGCCTGCGCGCCGACGTCGAACTCGCCGAGACCGTGCGGGACGCGCTCGGGCCCGGCGCCGAGGTGATGTTCGACGCGTTCATGGGCTGGGACCTGCACCACGCGACGACCTGGGCGCGCGAGGTGGAACGGCTGCGGCCGCGGTGGCTGGAGGAACCGTTCTCGCCCACCCAGTACGGCGCGTTCACCGAACTGCACCGCGCCACGCGCGTGCCGTTGGCCGCTGGCGAGCACCTCTACGACCGCGCCGACGTGCTGCCGTACCTGCGCGACGGAGTGCTGTCGGTGCTCCAGACCGATCCGGAGTGGTGCGGCGGGGTCACCGAACTGGTGCGGATCTGCGCGGTGGCCGAGCCCTACGGCGTGCCCGTGATCCCGCACGGCCACGGGTTGCACGCCGCGCTGCACGTGGTGGCGAGCCAGCCCCCGGCGACCTGCCCCATGGTCGAGTACCTGGTCCGGCACATACCCGCCCGCCACCACTTCGAGGCGAACCCGCCCACGCCCGTCGACGGATGCTTCCCGCTGCCCACCGGCCCCGGCTTCGGGATCGAACTCGACCCCGCGAAGACCGACAGCGTGCAGATCTGGAACCCGGCCTGACGGCAGCGCCGAGGCCGCCCGGATCCCGACGCCCGGGGCGCGCCCGGCCGGGATCCGGGCAGGCGCAAAGAGCCCGGAACGGACAGGCACCGAGGCGCCTTCTCCCCTTTCCGACGATATGCCAGGAACGGACGCCAGAAAGAAACAGCCAGCATATTGTTGGACTGTTGAACGATCTCCTACTCTCCCGGGCAGGCCGCCTCGCCGTTTCGGCGGGGCATAGAACAGCACAACCCTCTAAGGGGCATCGGATGCTCGTCCTGCTCGGCGTACTCGTGGTCGTCCTCGGTTTCGCCACCAAACGCAACGCCCTGCTCGTCGTCGCGGTCTCCGGGATCGTCACGGCGGGCATCGACGGACAGTCCCCGAACGAGATACTGACCACGTTCGGCACCAACTTCGCCTCCAGCCGGTCGGTGACGGTCTTCGTCATCACCCTGCCGGTCATCGGCCTGCTGGAGCGCTACGGTCTCCGCGAACAGGGCAGGGCCCTGATCAGCAGGCTCGCCAGGCTCACCACCGGCCGGCTCCTCGCCCTCTACCTCCTGCTGCGGCAGGTCACCGCCGCGTTCGGGCTGATGAGCATCGGCGGGCCCGCCCAGACCGTGCGCCCGCTGATCGCGCCCATGGCCGAGGGCGCCGCCGAGCGCAAGTACGGCTCCCTGCCCGACCGGGTGCGCGAGCGCATCAGGTCGCTGGCGGCGAGCGCGGACAACGTCGGCGCGTTCTTCGGGGAGGACATCTTCCTCGCGGTGGGCTCGATCCTGCTGATCACCGGGTTCGTCAACGCCACTTACCACACGCACCTGGAGCCGCTGAAGCTCGCGCTGTGGGCCATCCCGAGCGCCGTCTGCGCGCTCTTCATCCACGGCGGCCGGCTGCTGTACCAGGACCGGCTACTGGCGCGCGAGCTACAGTCCGTCAAGTCCGCCGCCACCACGTCCGAGGAGGCCGGCGCATGATCAAGGCAGAGTGGTTCTACTGGCTCGTCGGTGCCGTCTTCGTGGTGATGGCCCTGCAGATGCTCCGCGACACCACCAACCCCAAGCGCTACGGCACCGCGGCCTTCTGGGGGTTGCTCGGCGTCTGCTTCGTCTACAGCACCTGGGTGGTGGACAAGAGCGCGCCCGCCCAACCGCTCGGTGTCGCCGTACTGGTCATCGCGGCCCTCGCCGGCTTCGGCCGCACCGGACGCGGCACGGCCGAGGGCACTCCGCCGGAGCGCCGCGAGGCGTTCGCCGCCCGGTACGGCAACAAGCTGTTCATCCCCGCCCTGTGCATCCCGGTGGTGGCCGTGCTCTGCTCGGTGCTGGTCAAGCACTGGAGCGTGGGCGGCACGCCCATCCTGGAGAAGGACTCCGAGACGCTGCTCGGCCTCGGCATCGGCTCCCTCGTCGCCCTCGCCGTCGGCATGGTCCTGCTGCACGAGCGCCGGGTGTCCGTCCCCGTGCACGCGGGCCGTTCGATGCTGGAGTCGATGGGCTGGGCGCTGGTGCTGCCCCAGATGCTCGCGATCCTCGGCGCCATCTTCGCAACCGCCGGGGTCGGCACCCAGATCGGCAGGATCACCGAGCACCTGCTCCCGGACGGGCAGACCTACACCGCCGTCATCGTGTACTGCGTCGGCATGGCCCTGTTCACCGTGATCATGGGCAATGCGTTCGCCGCCTTCCCCGTGATGACCGCGGCGGTCGGCTGGCCCGTCCTCATCCTCCATGCGCACGGCAACCCCGCCGCGGTGCTCGCGGTCGGCATGCTGAGCGGCTTCTGCGGCACCCTGCTGACGCCGATGGCGGCCAACTTCAACCTCATACCGGCCGCACTGCTGGAACTGAAGGACACCTACGGACCGATCAAGGCGCAGGCTCCCACCGCGGTTGCCATGCTCGGCTGCAACATCGCCATCATGTGCCTGTTCGCCTTCTGATGACGGCCCCGTCCTTCGGTCCCGCCCGTCACCGGCCGCCATCCGCGGACCGCCGCCGCACCCACTGATCGGAGCAGTACGTGTCCCTCGCCCAGGACCCCGCCCGGCGTCCCACCACCCTCGACGAGCACGCCGACGCCTTCGCCCGGCTCGCCGCCGCCAACGTCACCCGCGCCTACCCGTACGCCCCGCAGCAACTCCTCACCGGACCCGACGACCTGACCCCGCCCCGCACCCGGCACCCCGCCTTCTACGGCTCCTACGACTGGCACTCCTCCGTGCACATGCACTGGCTCCTGGTGCGGCTGCTGCGCAGGACGCCCGCGGGCATCGACACGCAGGCCGTGCGCGAGGTGCTCGACGCCCATCTCACCGCCGGCGCGCTGGCCGCGGAGGCCGCTCATCTGCGCGCCAACCCTACCTTCGAACGTCCCTACGGCTGGGCCTGGCTGGCGATGCTGGCCGCCGAGTGCACCGGCGCGAGCGCCGACGGGGTCGAGGGCGCGCAGGCGTGGGCGAAGGCCCTCGGCCCCGCCGCCGACGTGGTGGCGGAACTGGCCGGGGCGTGGCTGGCCAAGGCCACGTATCCGATCCGGCACGGGGTGCACACCAACAGCGCCTTCGCGCTCGGGCTGCTGCTCGATTCGGGTACCGCCACCGAGGCGGCGACCGATGCCGTACGCCGCTGGTTCCTGGCCGATCGCGACTACCCGGCCGCCTGGGAGCCCTCCGGCCAGGACTTCCTCTCCCCGGCGCTCACCGAGGCCGACGCGGTGCGCCGGATCCTGCCGGAGGCGGAGTTCGCCGAGTGGCTGACCGGCTTCCTGCCGGGCCTGGCCGAGGGGCGGCCCGCCGGTCTGCTGACCCCGCCCGTGGTCTCCGACCCGGCCGACCCGCAGATCGGCCATCTGCTGGGGCTGGGCCTCAGCCGCGCGGCGGCCCTCTCCTCGATCGGGCGCGCGCTGCCGGCCGGCGACCCGCGGGTGGCCGTGCTGTCCGCCGCTGCCGCTGACCAGCTCACCGCCGCACTGCCGTTCGTGGCCACCGGCACCTGGGCCAGCGACCACTGGCTCGCCACCTTCGCGACGCTGGCGCTGGAGTCGGCGGGCGCGGACGGAGCCGGGGCCTAGGACAGGGCGATCGCGCCGGCGGCCGGGCCCCGGTCACCGGCCCCGCCGCGGTGCGACGGAACGGGTCCCGCACCGGTGCCCCGGCCGTTTGGCGGCGGACCCGCCGTGGCGGGGGCGGCGGCCGTGGTGGTCGGCAGGCGGGCGCGGCGGTCGGAAGGCGGGCGCGGCGGACATGCGCTCGTGCAGCGCCTCGCCGGGCACCCTGCCGTACCGTCTCGCCGCGCGCCCTGCCGTACCGCCGCGCCAACAGCGCGGGCGCAAACGGCGCGGGCGCGCCGCGGGGCCTTCAGCCCTCAGTCCTCAGTCCTCAGTCCACGGATGCAACGGCGTCCCGGGCTGCGCCGCTTCCTCGCCGCGGCTGGCTCTGCCCACCCCGCCCGCTCCCCCGGCCCCCGGGCTTTCGCGGATCCCCGGGCCTGTGCGGATTTCTCGACTGCCGAAGGCCCCCCGGCCCGTGCGCATTTCCGGACCGCCGAGGAACTCCTTTGCCGGTGAGGATTTCCCGACTGCTCCCGCTTCCCGGTCGTCCTGGATTCCTTCCTCCTGCACAGCCCTTTCGGCTGCCACGCATTCGCCGCAGGAGTCGGGCAAGCAGTGCGAGTCGGGCACGGGGCCGCCGGTGCGGTCGCCGTCGCGCGTGTAGTTCTCGGCGTTCTCCATGAACATCGTGTGAAGCGCCCGGACCGCCATCGGAACGGAACCGGAAAGCGGGCGCTGTATCACCATCAGGACCGCGGTGTCGTCGACGTCGAGGGGTCGGCAGGTGATCAGACCGGCGCGTTCCAGCGGATCGCCGCGGACGCTGAAATCGGGCAGCACGGTGGTGCCGAGGCCCTCCGCGACCATCAGTTTGCCCATTTCCGCCCCGTCGGTGGAATACGAGAAGCGGGGCCCGCGCCCTTCGAGGAGCCGGTGCACATAGCGGTGCATGACGTAGCCGGAGCGCATCACGATGAGCGGTTCGCCGAGGAGGTCGCCGACGGAGATCCGGCTCCTGGCCGCCAGCGGGCTGTCGGACCGGATGCAGGCGACCGGCCGGCCGCGCAGCAGTTCGGTGGTGTGGAACCCGGGCGGCTTGTCGTCGCCCTGGAGGTAGTTGACGAGGCCGAGGTCGAGGCCGCCCTCCAGCAGCTCGCGGTGGATGACGGACTCCTGGGCACCGACCACCTCCACCTGTGTCCCCGGATGGGCGGCGCGGAAGGTGCGGATGGTGGGGACGAGCAGCGGGACGGTGGCGGCGTTGACCGTGCCGAGCCGGATCATCCGGCTGGTGTGGTGCTGCTCGTCGGCCACGCGGCGGAGTCTGTCGACCGCTTCCAGGACGCCGACGATGTGCGGCAGCAACTCGCGACCCTCGGTGCTGATCCGCGCTCCCGAGCGCCTGCGGTCCAGGATGGTCACGCCGAGCTCGCGCTCCAGGTTGCGGACCGTCTCGCTCAGGGCCGGCTGGGACAGGTGCAGGGCCTCGGCGGCCCGGCGCAGGGAGCCCAGACGGGTCACGGCCTCGATGTACTCGAGCTGTTCGATCCGCATGGCATCCAGGTCTTCCCCGGCCCGCTGGAAGGGAAACCCTATCACCACGTCGAATAACCCGAATATGCCGGAGAGCGGGCGGCCTGTACGCTCCGGGGCACAGGGTGGAACGACAGCGTGAATCGGCAACGATTCGCTGTCCTGCGAGAGGCGGTGAGTGGCCGATGCGGAAATTGGGTCAACTGACCCGGCGGCGCCACGTCGATCTCGTACGGGTTTCCAGCGCCCTGTGTCGCAGCGCGGGCTGAATTAGGTCACCAGTCCCTTCTGCCGCCTGCGCTTTCCTCTTTCCGGTCTGAGGGAAATACCGCCGCACGGCGCCGGCCCACGGGGCCCACGCCCGTCGCCGGATCCTTCTCCCCCGTCGGCCCAACCGGGAACCGCCCCGGCGCCAGGCTGTGTTCCGGGCCGTGCGGGCCCCGTGCCGTCGCCCCGTGGTGCCGTGCGCAGCGGGCCCGAGGCGGCAGGCACGTCGGCCGGTACGTCCCGAACGGCGCGCGGCCACCGCGCCGCGGTCCGCGGTGGTGCGCCGGCGGTCAGCGGTGGTGCGCCACGGCCTCGTCGCCACCGCCGTCCCCCGCGCCCCGCCCCCGTCCCGCCCCGGAGCACCGGGGCGCCTTCCCGTCTCGGCGTCTGGAGAGTTCGTTGAGTCTCACCTTCCACTGGTTCCTGCCCACCTACGGGGACAGCCGCCATGTCGTCGGCGGCGGGCACGGCATGCCCGCCGGTGCCGCCGGCGGGCAGCGCCCCGCCGATCTCGGCTACCTCACCCAGATCGCCCGCGCCGCCGAGCAGTTGGGTTTCGTGGGCGCGCTCACCCCGACCGGCGCGTGGTGCGAGGACGCCTGGCTCACGACGGCCATGCTCGCCCGCGAGTCCGAGCGGCTGAAGTTCCTCGTCGCCTTCCGACCCGGCTTCCTCTCGCCGACGCTCGCCGCACAGATGGCCGCCACCTTCCAGCGGCACGCACCGGGCCGGCTGCTGCTGAACGTGGTGACGGGCGGCGAGAGCCACGAGCAACGCGCGTACGGGGACTTCCTGGACAAGGAGGCCCGCTACGAGCGGACCGGTGAGTTCCTGTCCATCGTCCGCGGCCTGTGGCAGGGCGGGCCGGTTTCCCTGGACGGCAAGCACCTGCGGGTCGAGGGCGCGCAACTGGCCCGCGTCCCCGACCCGGTGCCGCCCGTCTACTTCGGCGGTTCGTCCCCCGCGGCCGGTGCTGTCGCGGCCGGGTACAGCGACGTGTACCTGACGTGGGGCGAACCACCGGAGCAGGTCGCCGAGAAGATCGCCTGGATCCGGGCGCTGGCCGCGGAGAAGGGCCGCACCCTGCGGTTCGGCATCCGACTGCATGTGATCACCCGGGACACCGCCGACCAGGCGTGGACCGAGGCGCGGCGTCTGCTGGACGGCTTCTCGCCGGAGGCGATCGCGTCCGTCCAGGCGGGACTCGCGCGCAGCGAGTCCGAGGGGCAGCGGCGGATGCTTGCCCTGCACGGCGGCAACCGCGACGGCCTGGAGGTCTCGCCGAACCTGTGGGCCGGCATCGGCCTGGTGCGCGGCGGCGCCGGCACGGCACTGGTGGGCAGCCACCGCGAGGTGGCCGACCGTATCGCGGAGTACCACCGGCTCGGCATCGACGAGTTCGTCATGTCCGGCCACCCGCACGTGGAGGAGTCCTACTGGTTCGGCGAGGGCGTGCTGCCCCTGCTGGCCGGGGCGGGGCTGTGGTCCCACCCGGCGGCTGCGACGACCCGGGCTCCGGCGGCGGCCTCGGTGCCGTTCGCCTCCGAAGTGCGTCCGTGAGGTGAGGTCGGTCCCGGGGCCCTGCGCTCCGTACGGTGCCGGGACCGGTTGCGGGCCGGTCGAAGGCGGGTGGCCCGAACCCGGCACCGAGGTACGGCAGGCACGCGCGGATGGGGGTAGGCGGCTTCGCCGAGGGCGCTCGGTGGCCCCGCCCCGAACGGGCGGGGCCGGGGAGCGACGTGCACCGCCTCCCCCGGCGGACGCGCGTGCCCAGGGCCCTCAGTGCACCGCGCGGTAGCGGAGGTGGACCGTGCCGTCTGCGAAACGGCGCTCCTCCAGGAGGTCGAGCCCGACCCGGACCCCGGCCGGGAAGAAGCGCTTCCCGCCTCCGACGACGGTGGGAACGACGAAGAGCTGGTACTCGTCCACCAGCCCGGCCCTGACCGCGTGCGCGGCGAGCCCGGGGCCGCCCACGGTGAGATCGCGGTCCGATGCCGCCTTCCGTTGCCGGAGCGCGTCGGGGTCGAAGGTCCTTTCGAGCCGTGTCCTGCCCGTGCAGACCCGGTGCAGGGTCGTGGAGTACACGATCTTCTCGGCCGCCTGCCACTGGTCGGCGAAGTCGCGCGTGACCGCCGATCGGGCGGCCGGCGCGGGGCCGGTCTCCCAGCCGAGCATGGTCTCGTACATACGGCGTCCGTACAGGTAGGTGCCGACCGGACGCTGGAGGTCGTTGATGAACGCATGGACCTCCTCGCTCGGCACGGCCCAGTCGAAGTCGCCGTTCTCGTCGGCGACGCAGCCGTCCAGCGACACCGGGCACGAGTAGATCAGCTTGGCCATGGCAGTCTCCTTCTGACAGGGCGGATCCCACGGTCCTGACCCGGCACGGCAGGCCCCGTGTGCCGGTGTCCGGCGCCTCGGCGACGGTCCTCGGCCCGTCCCCGTCTGCGCGTCGCGCAGCGCCAGGGCGCGGAGGGACGCCACGACAGGGCGCAGATCGACGCGGCCAGGCCGCCCGGAGGCGATGGGGGCGTCGTACCAGGGCAGTTCGCGTACGGTGACGCCGTCCGTGGCGTTGCGGAGCATACTCTTCTGGACGAGTGCGAGGCCCGGTCCGGCAGATGACGAGGCCCGGTGCGGTCAGTGGCTCGGCGGCTTCGAGGCGGACCTCCGGGGTGGACCCGGCGGCTGCGTTGGTCGCGATGAAGGCATCCCGCCAGGCCGGGACCTCCGAGTTCTCCACGGCGATCCACGGCCGCCCGTGCAGGTCGGCCGGAGTGATCGCCTCTCGGCCGGCCGGCGGGTGGTCGGCACGCTGACCGTGCGCGACGTGCCGGGCCAGGACGCCGCGACGGTGCAGTGGAGCGGCTCGTTCACAGCGGTCGGCGTGGCCGAGGCGGAAGCAGTCGCCCTCTTCCGCGGCATCCACACCGACGGACTGGCCGTGCTGCGGCGGGCCCTCGGCGCACCGGCCGCATCCTGACCGGGCGTCGGCTCAGCGGACCGGGGGCCGGACCGGCATGCCCGTCCGGCCCCCGCGGCACCCCTTGCCGCCCCGCCGCCGGGCGCCGCGGACGCCGGTGAGCCTGCCGGGCGGGCCCGTACCGCGGGGCCTGGCGTCAGGCTGGGTGGTCGGCGGCCTGCAGGATGAGCCGGGCGATGTCGTCCGGGTGCGTGACGATCGACAGGTGACCGGCGGCCAGTTCGATGGTGGTGGCTCCCATCCGGGCGGCGAGGAACCGTTCCAGCTCCGGTGCCGTGGTCCGGTCGTTCTTCGAGACCGCGTACCAGGTCGGCAGGTGCTGCCAGGCGGCGGCCGTCGTCGTCGAGCCGGGGAAGAGCGAGTCGGCGATGCGGCCCTGTGCGGCGTAGAGGGCAAGCGCCCGGCGGCGGGGGACGCCGTTGGCGAAGTCGTCGAGGAAGCCCTCCCGGCTCAGTTGCTTGAAGCCGCCGGACTCGACCAGTTGTGCGTTGGCGGGCGGGGTGGGGAACCGGCCGGCCAGCGCGGTGTAGTCCTCTCCCGCCATCGGCGCCCGCGCGGCCACGTAGACCAGTCCCGTCACGTTCGGGGCCAGCCCCGCCTGGGAGATGACGGTGCCGCCCCACGAGTGGGCGGCCAGCACGGTCGGGCCGTCCTGCAGGGCGAGGGCCCGCTCGGTGGCGGCGACGTCGTCGGCGAGCGAGGTCAGCGGGTTCTGCACCGCGGTGACGTTCATTCCGGCGCTCTGCAGCCGCTCGGTGACGTCCGACCAGGACGAACCGTCCGCGTACGCACCATGGACGAGCACCACGTTGCGCACCCGGCGGCCGGGACGGCGGGTGGCGCCCGCGGCCGTGGTGCGCTGCCGGGTGGTGCCGCCCGGCCCTCCTGCTCCCGCGGCGGAGGCTGTGCCGCCCGGGACCACGGCCCCCGCGGTCGCCGCGAGACCCACGGCGAGCACTCCGGAGACGGTCCGTCGACTGATCATGACTGGCAACTCCTCGGTTCGGGTCGCGCGCGCCGGATGCGCGCGCAACCTGCAGGCGCCATCGTGCCGGGGGACGGCCCCGACTCCCCGTGCGCCACTTCGCACCGGTGGGGGCGGTCACCGTTTCGTAAGAACTCCCCCTCGGACCGGGCGGCCGACCTGTGCCCGTCGAGGGGCCGTCGGCCTCGGGCCGCTCGGCGTTCGCGGTGCGGCACGCCCGGTCAGGTCCACGGCGAGGAGTACCGCTCGGCGAGCCTGGACACAGCGGCCGCCTCCAGGGGCTGGAAGCGCTTCTCGCCGAGGCTGAGGAGGACCGCGCAGGTCTGTTCGAGCTCGACGGCGGTCTCCACGGCCTCGTGGATGGTGGTGCCGGCCGCGATGGAGCCGTGGTTCTGGAGCAGAGCCGCGCGGAACGGGAACCGCAGGGCCTCGATCGCGTCGGCCTGTGCTGCGTCGCCGGGGTCCGCATAGGGGATGAGCGGGGTCTGGCCCACGCGCATCACGAAATACGGTGTCAGCGGGGGGACGGCGCTGTGCGCGGACCACGGCGGGGTGCACGACACGGCAGTGGCCTTGAGCGAGTGCACGTGGACGACGGCGGCCGTGGCGGGGGCACGCCGGTAGAAGGCCCGGTGGAAGGGGAACTCCTTCGACGGCCGCGGCCCGCTCAGGAGGGTGCCGCCGAGATCGAGGACGGAGAGTTCGTCCGCTCTGAGCGCGGCGAGGTCGGCACCGGTGGGCGACATGACGACGCGGTCCCCCTCACGCATGCTGATGTTCCCGGACGAGCCGGGGCTCATTCCGGCGGCGGCGATCCTGGCTCCCGCGTCCACCAGTTCCTGTCGTGTCTTCGGTGCTATCACTTCGCGCTGACCTTCCCCTCTTGCCCGGATGTGCGGCCGAGCTCGCGCCAGGCCGTGGTGAACATGTCGACCGGCCCGAAGTTGCCCGACTTCAGTGCGACGTTGAGGAGCGCACCGCCCCGTGTCAGGGCGGCTCCCCAGGTGACTCCCGCGGAGATCTCCGGTCCGACTCGCAGCCGGGTCACGCCCAGGCCGGCCAGGACCCCGCCGGAGCTCTCCCCGCCCGCGACGATCAGTTGGGTCACGCCCGCGTCCACGAAGCCGCGCGCGATCGCCGCGATGGCCCGTTCGACCAGTTCGGCAGATGACTCCGCGTCCCGACCCGGCGCGTCGTGCACGACGTCGGCGAGTGAGTCGGCCGAATAGACGAGCGGTGTGGCGGATTCGTCCGAGGCCCACAGCTCCCGCGCCCATCGGACGATGTCGGCGACGGCCCGGTCGAACGCCGTGCGCAGGACTTGCGGGTCGAGCTTGCGCCAGGGCAGGCGGTCGCGGGCGTGCGCCACCTGTTCGCGGGTGCGTTGCGAGGCACTCCCGCACAGGACGGCGCGCAGCCCCGGCCGCACGGTGATGTCGCGTGCTCGGGCGTTCTCCAGCGGTGCCAGCCCCTGGGCGAGTCCGGAACCCCCGGTGACGATCCGCAGCGCCCGGCTTCCCTCCATGATCGTCCTGAGGTCGTCCGTGGTGATCGCGTCGAGCACGGCCGCCACCCGGCCGCCGGGGGTGCGCAGGGACTCCAGTGCGGACGCGAGTGCCTGCGGTCCCGAGCGGACCGTGGGCAGTGTGATCTGCGCCACCTCGGAGGAGGTCTGGGGTGCGAGGAGCCGCGGCAGGCTCGAATCGCGCATGGGAGTCAGCGGATGATCCCGCATCGGGCTCTCGTCGAGGAGGTCGTCACCGACGAAGAGATGCCCGAGGTACACCGTGCGCCCCGCGTCGGGGAAGCTCGGGACCACGATGGTCACCGTCTCGCCGAGATGTTCCATGAGGGCGTCGACGACGGGCCCGATGTTTCCCGCCGGGGTCGAGTCGAACGTGGAGCAGTACTTCACGTAGAAGCGGTCGCAGCCGACCGCCTCCAGCAGGCGAGCGGCGGCAAGGCTCTGCCGCACGGCCCGGTCGACCGGGGCGGTGCGCGACTTCAGGGCGATCACGACGGCATCCACGTCGCCGAGGCCGTCGAGGGCACCGGGCGCGCCGGGTCCGCGGGCCCCGGCCGGGGGCCTTTCCGTCCCGTCCTCCTCCGGCGGCCCGAACAGGACGACCGTGCGCAGCCCCTGCCCGACCAGGTTCGTCGCAAGATCCGTCGCACCGGTCACGTCATCGGCAATACAGCCCCACTGCACCACGCGGCTCTCCTCGGGTTGGCTGAATCCGTTATCTCCATGATCCAGTCTGTGAAAAAATGTTATCAGGGTGTCCGTATGTGTGAACCCTCGTGTAGAGTCCGCTCGCGGTCGTAGCACACGCCCCATCAGGCCGGGTGTGCCACGCGGCGCTGACGTCGCGTTTCGGCCGTGTCCAACGCCCGCGTGTCGCGTGCGGGCACCACAGGAGGGTCGATTCGTGAACCAGTCATCGGTGGACGGGAGCGGCGCGCAGCCGACCGCGGTCGGGCGCGCGGCCGTGGTGGGCTCCGGTTACATGGGCGGCGGGATAGCGCAGGTCCTCGCCCTGGCCGGGATCGATGTCGTGCTCGGTGACGTCGACGCCGAACGTGCCGAGGCCGCGCGCCGCCGTCTGATCGACGAGGCCGCTCGTTTCGTGGAGCGCGGGCTGTTCGAGCCGGGCGCCGTGGAGACGATCACCGCAAGGCTGAGTGCCGCGGAGAGCATCGAGGCGGCGGTGGCCGGTGTGGACTACGTCACAGAAGCCGTCTTCGAGAGCCGAGAGGTCAAGAAGGCCGTCCTCGCCCGTGTCTCGGGTGCGGCCGCCCCGTCGACGATCATCGGGAGCAACACGTCGGCGATCCCGATCGAGGAGCTCGCGGCGGCGGTCGTGCACCCCGAGCGCTTTCTCGGGGTGCACTGGATGAACCCCGCCCCGTTCGTCCCCGGGGTCGAGCTCATCCCCGCCGCCGGCACCGCCGCGTCGGCCGTCGACACCGCCGAGGCCCTTGTGGCCGCGGCGGGAAAGAACCCCGCCCGGGTGTCGGACAGCCCGGGTTTCGTGGCCAACCGGCTCCAGTTCGCGCTCTACAAGGAAGCCGTGCGCGTCGTCGAGGAGGGTCTGGCGACTCCCGAGCAGATCGACACCGTCGTCAGCAACACCTTCGGGTTCCGCCTCGCGCTCTTCGGTCCCTTCGCCATCGGGGACATGGCCGGGCTCGACGTCTATGCGGCGTCCTACGAAAGCCTGGCCGCCGAGTACGGCGAACGCCTCGCGGCGCCGGAACTGCTCACCGAGACCGTCCGGGCCGGGCATCTCGGCCTCAAGAGCGGGCGGGGTTTCCTCGATGTCCCGGCGGACGAAGCGGCCGCCCTGGTCGCCTACCGGGACAAGGCGTACGCGGCCCTGAGCGCACTGCGCAAGCAGCTCGGCCCCGCACCGGGCCGGTAGGGCGCTGACCAATTCCGCGGGCACACACCAGGAACTGTCGAGAAACGGGGACCCCCATGGCCGACGTGGAGACCAATCTCATTCCGGAGCAGCGGCGCGAGAAGCTGATCAGACTGCTGCACCGCGATGTCATCCTCAGTGTCGCCCAGCTCACGGAGATGCTCGGCGTCTCGCACATGACCGTGCGCCGGGACATCTCCGCACTCGAGCGGGAGGGCCGTGTCAGCTCGGTGCCCGGCGGGGTCCGGCTGGCGGGCGTGGTGCGCTCCGAACCGGCCTTCGCCGCCAAGTCGGTCAGTGAGACGGAGGAGAAGGCGGCCATCGCGGGCGTCGCCGAGACGCTGCTGCACGACGGCATGATCGTCTATCTGGACGCCGGAACGACGACGGGCGCGCTCGTACCCGCCATCCGTGCGCGTACCGGTATGACCGTCATCACCAATGACTTCGTCATCGTCGAACAGCTCATGAGTGCCGAACACGTCGAAACGATCCACACCGGCGGCCGGCTCGAACACGCGAACCGCTCCGCGGTCGGCAGGCTGGCCGCGGAGACACTGCGCAAGGTCAATACGGATATCGCTTTCATCAGTGCCAGTTCCTGGGACATCACAAGGGGCGTGACCACCCCGTCCGAGGCCAAGGTCGATGTCAAGCTGGCGGCGCTGGAAGCCGCCTCCGAGGCCGTGCTCACCGTCACCAGCTCGAAATTCGGAACATTCGGCATGTACGACGTCGTGGCCCTGCGGCGATTCGATCGGATCATCACCGATCGGGGTCTTCCGCAGGCCGCCGCCGACCGTCTGCGTGCCTCCGGCATCTCGCTCGATCTGGCGAGTGCAACCCGCGTCGGCGAATGAGCCGCCCGGGATCTTTCGCAACCGGCTGAAGGAAGTGACAAAGATGTCCCTCAAGAGTGCCAGTGGGCCGGCTACTGGAACGAGCCCCGCATCGACCTCGGTCTCCCCGGGCCGGCGGCGATACGTCATCGCCCTCGTCCTCGGGCTGGTGGTGTGCCTCGGCTATATGGACCGGGTGAACTTCTCCGTGGCCGGGGACGAGGTCATCAAGGCGTTCGGCCTGTCGACCGGCGAGTTCGGTCTGGCCACGTCGATCTTCAACTGGGCCTATGTGGTGGTCCTGATCCCGGTGGGCATCATCGCCGACCGGCGCGGCGCCCGCCTGGTGCTCGCCCTCTCCGTCATCGTGTGGTCCCTCGGTGCGCTGTTCACCGGGCTCGCCGTGGGAATGGGCACCCTGATAGTGGCGCGGTTGCTCCTCGGCGCAGGTGAATCGAGCACGTTCCCGGCGGGCAACCTCGCCGTGCGCGAGTGGGCGCCGGCGAAGGAGCGCGGCATCTTCACCGGGACGCTCAACGCCGGAACGGTGGTGGGGCCGGCGGTGGGCGCGGTCGTCGCCGCCTACCTCGTGGTGGAGCTCGGCTGGCGCGGCTCCTTCCTCGTCGAGGGCGGCGCCGGACTCCTGGTCGGCGTGATCTGGTACCTGGCGTACAACTCCCCGGAGAGAACCAGATGGCTCCGCCCGGGCGAGCGGGCGATGATCCTGGCCGAGCGCGAGGGCGCCGCGACCGCGGAGGAGAAGCCGCCGACCGCTGCGATGAGCATCGGGGGGCTCCTGCGGACCAGGACCGTCTGGGGGCTGATGATCACGCAGGGGTGCGGTGTCTACACCAGCTACCTCTTCCTGAGCTTCCTGCCGCTGTACCTCGTCACGGAGCGCCACCTGAAGATCCTCAGCTCCGGCTGGGTCACGGGTCTGACCTACGGGATCGCCGCCGTGGGCAGTGTGATCGCCGCACGGATCAGCGACCGGGCCCTCAGGAAGGCGGAGGTGCGGCGAGGAGGGCGGCGCAAGGCGGTCGCCTGCGTGATGCTGCTGACGCTGCCCCTGCTGGCGCTGCCCTGGATCACCAGCACCGCCGGTGTCATCGCCCTGATCTCCTGGGTGCTCATCATGGACACCGCCGCGATCACGCTGAACTGGGCGCTGACGAGCGATCTCATCGTGGACAAGGCGTCGAGCGGTCGCGCGTTCGCGCTGACCGGTGTCGGCGGTAACGTCTTCGGCCTGCTCGCTCCGATCGTCACCGGCTACCTGGTCGACTGGACCGGCAGTTACACCGTCCCGTTCCTGGTCGCGGGAGGTCTGCTCCTGGTCGGCGCGGGGGTCACCTGGACGATGTCGAAGCGCCCGCTGCAACCGGCGCAGGCCGCCGGCAGGTGACGTTGTGCAAGGGGTAGGAGAGAAAGTGAACGGCACGTACGAACTCGATGTCCTCGTTCGCGGATTCCCGGGGACGACGGCGACGCACGGCGGGCTGGGATGGTGCAGCGTCTCCGTCCTGAGGGACGGAACACGGACCGTCGTGGTCGACGCCGGTCACCCCGCGTACCTGGAGATACTGCACCGGGAGCTGGCGCGGCGCGGGATCAGCCCGTCCGATGTCACGGATGTTCTGACCACCCACCTCCATTGGGACCACATAGGGAATTTCACTATGTTCCCCCACGCCACCATGACGGTGGGCCGTGCGGAGCTGGAGTGGGCCTCGCAGCAGCCGCCAGGGACGCCACTGGTCGCGGACCTGCATGTGCGCAGGCTCCTTGAGCTGGGCGACCGTGTGCGCACCGTCGAGGACGGGGCGGAAGTCGTCCCCGGCATCAGGGCCGTCGCCGCTCCCGGGCACACTCCGGGGCACATGTGCTACCGGGCGAGGGTCTCCGGGGGCGATGTGCTCTTCGCCGGCGACGCCGTCAAGAACCGGTTCGAGCTGGCGACCGGGGACGTGCACTCCTCGCTGGACTTCGCGGCGAGCCGCGCCAGCGTCGAGCGGCTCCGGTCGATGATGCGGCAGGATCCGTCCATCGTCATGGTCCCGGGCCATGACGTGCCGCTGGCCTGGGTGGACGGCGAGGTGAGGGCGACGGAGCCGCTGAACGCGGAGCTGTCGGTCCATCTCGACACGCATACGGGTGCCGTGCCGCGGAAGATCACGTAGCGGCGTCCGCACGCGTGCGCGGGACCGGTCGCCCGGCGGCCGCCAACCTGCCGGGTGGCCCCCGGCGCGCGGAGGGCCGGGCGCGCGGAGGGCCGGGCGCGCGGAGGGCCGGGCGCGCGGAGGGCCGGGCGCGCGCAGGGCCGGGCGCGCGCAGGGCCGGGCGCGGCCTCACCCGAGCAGTTCGGCGGCCGCCGCGAGCAGGTCCTGGTTGCGCCCGGTGATGTCGCGCCTGGTCAACCGGTGCACCTCGTCGGCCTGTACGCCGAGGTCCTCCAGCGGGACGTCGACGTTGCCGCGCGCCCGCGTGGCGCGCCGCAGCGCGACGCGGAACCCGGCGCCGCGCGGCAGGTCGCCGAGCAGCTCCGGCAGCCATACCCGCAGCAGCTCGTGCGTCCACACGTTGGCGCCGCCGGCGCCGGTGCGCGGCGCGGTGCCGAGGACCGGCCCGAGGCCGTTGTCCTGGAACCCGGCGGCGAAGATGTCGGCGGCCGAGTAGGACAGCGCGTCGGTGATCAGGACCTTGGGGCCGGCGTGGCGCGGCAGCCCGGCGGTGATCGTTTCGGGGTCGGTGAGCGGGAACCCCTGCGAGTACGGCTCGCCGGTCTGAAGCGCGTCGCGGATCGAGTTCGCCCAGCCTCCGAAGCCCGGGTGGGACCGCGCCAGTTCGAGCGCGGCGGGCGTGGTCGGCAGCGAGAAGCTCACCGGGACGACGGGGCTGCCGCTCAGCACCTGGAGGGCGGACTCGGCGGCCGGGACGTGGCCCCCCGGGTTGCCCCGGATGTCCACGATCAGCCCTCCCGCAGGGGCGCACGCCGCGATCCGCGCCACCTGCTCGGCGAACAGCCGCGCGCTGGCGACGTTGAACGAGAAGATGCGCAGGTAGCCGTACGGGCGGCCGCGGCGCCGCAACGTCCGGTGGTCGAGGACACCGCCACGGGTCCGCACGGCCGGGCGCCGCCGCCGGGGCGGCGCGAACAGCGCGCGCTTGATGTGGCGGGTCGCTTCGCTGCCGGTGTCGATGCCGAGGCCCGTCGAGAGCGTCGGAACGGGGTCCTGCACGCGTCCGGCGTGCCGCTCGACGGCGCGCACGCGCCACGGCACACGCGTCTCGCGGCGGCGGCCCCCGGGGGTGCGGTAGGACAGCAGCACCCAGTGCTCGTCGGGCGGAGGCCCGGTCCGCAGCGGGCGCAGCGTCAGCGACTCCAGGCCGCGTGCCAGGCGGGCGTCGCGGTGGGAGCCCGCCTGGGCGGCCGCGTTCCGCTCGATCGCACGCTCGATCGGGACCCCGTTCCAGGTGCTCAGCTCGGCACCGACGTCGAAGCCGGCGTGCACGAGCGAGGGTTCGATCCTGGAGACGACGTGGTGCGGCGTCCCGTCCCGGTCGGCATAGCGCTCGACGAGGAAGCCGAGCGTCGCCACGTGTCCCCGGTACGGCTCGGGCAGTTGGTAGACGGTGTGCAGGTCGTGCAGCCCGCGGAAGACGCCCGCGAGTTCGCAGTGGAACTGCGGTTCGCTGAGCGGGGCGAGGCGGTGCTCCAGCAGCCGCAGGGCCTGGACCGGATCGGTGGCGTGCATCGCCCGCTTGAGCGGAAGGTGCACGTAGAGCTCCTGGAGCAGGACGCGGGCGGCGGCCACGAGCTGGTAGCGGGCCGCGAGCGGCAGCGGATCGGCGTCGGCCCGCCGGACGAACTCGTCGAGTCCGATCGACTCCGGCAGGGCCCGGGCCGGCTGTGCGAGGGCCGGGCTCATGTGTAGTAGCCCGCGAGGTGCTGGAGCTGGGGCACACCGCTGCGCGCCACGGCGGCGAAGTAGGCCGCGTCGTGGGTCAGCGTGTCCGGGCGCGGGACGACCAGGTCCGGCGGGACCTCCTCGGCGGCGGCGAACGCCCCCAGATCGCCTTCCGGCATGTCGCCGAAGAGTGCGAGCGGCGCATCGGGATCGTCGAGCGGCCCGCCCCAGGACGCGAGCGCGTCCTGCGAGTCGTGCCAGGCGGCCACCGGATCGTCGCGGACCGTGCGGAGCGCACGTCTGACGCCCGGCCAGTCGAGCCGGGCGTCGGCCCGGTCCGGCTGGCGCACCGCCACGCGGCGCTTCAGCCCGGCCACCGTGAGCGGGTCGGTGTCCCCCGCCCCGGCGGCAGCCATCAACGCGGACGTTCCGTAGAACGGTCTGCCGCGCACCAGAACCAGCCGTACGTGGCGCTCGGTCGCGTTGATCAGGTTGCGGTACGCGTCCCGCGCCGGGTCGTGGCGCTCCAGCACGAGCAGGTCGGCGGCGCTGCCCCGCTTGAGGCGTCCCACCTGCGGCCCCCAGGCGGTGGCCAGCGCGTCGCCGGGGTTGGCGGTGACCATGTCGCACAGGTCGCGGTCGCTGAAGCTGCCGCCGAGCACATGGCGGTTGACGGCGTCGGCGACCTTGAGCTCGCCGAGTACGTGCTTGGTCCCCGACGGCGACCAGTCGGAGCCGAGCGCGATCCGCAGCCCCTTCCCGTGGGCCGCGACGACGTCCGTCGTCGCGTGGTAGAGCCAGTAGTTCGAGAACGGCGACCACACGAGGGTGCCCTTCTCGGCGGCGTCGACCGCCGCCACCGCCTGCTGCCACTTGTGGAAGTCGGGGGCGGTCAGTGCGGTGCCGTGCACGCCGACCAGGCCGGGCTTCAGGCACGGCTCCAACTCGTCGAACTCGCGGTGGACGATCGATCCCGGCCTGCCCTCCGCGACGTGGTAGATGAGCAGGCGCGTGCCGTCGAGCTTCGCCGCCCGGTCGTCGCGCAGCACACCGGGATCGAGTTGGAGCGCCGCGGTCATCACCATGTCGGTGCCCGCCGGAAGCTTCTCGTTGTCGATGACCCGCAGGAGCCAGCCGTCGACGGGCCGCGTCGAGCGGGGGGCGCCCTGGATGGCCGTGGTGCCGCCGATCAGCGCCTTGACCTCGACGTACTTGATCAGCGCCTCGGGTGCGGCCTGCAGGAGCACCTTGGCGGGCCAGGTGACCGAGGCGGAGTAGCCGGGCGGCTGGTCCTCACCGACCCACCGGTCGTGGTGCAGATAGGGGACGCCCGCCGCCTCCCAGAGCGGGATCGTGTTGTAGGCGAGGTGGTTGTGGAGGTCGATCAGACCGGGCAGGATCAGCGCGCCCGTGTCGATGCGCGGTGCGCCGGAGAACCCGGCGGGCGGATCCTGTCCGGCCGACCGCACGGCGGCCAGCCGTCCGTCGTCGCCGACGTACACGGCGCCGGGGTCGAGGATCCGGTGGTCGCTGTCGAAGGTGACGACGGTGCCCCGCAGCACGAGCGCCATCAGCCCGGCGCCTTCCAGATCAGCGTGTGCCCGTCGTCGGGAGACGGGCGTCGGACGGCATTCTGCGCCCCGCCCGGCCCGGCGCGCACCCAGGCGTCGTCGCCCAGGAACGCCGGGGCGCCGAAGGGCAGGTCACGGCGGGGGATCGCGCCGTAGTCGGACTCCTCGAAGGCGGTGCCGTAGGTGGGTCCTGTGTTGTCGCCGTCCTCGTCCGGCGTCACGAGCGGACGCAGCAGTGCGACGGCGTCGCGCCAGGCGTCCAGCAGCGCCGCCGTGTTCGGGTTGGACGGGTGGGGCACCTCGACGAGCGTGACCGGGGGCCGTGCGGTCCACAGCCGCACGGCCTCCTGGGCCAGGAACCCCATCGCGACGACGGCCTGCAACGTGGTGTCCGTCGCCCGGTCGAAGACGCTGTTGCGCCACTGCCGCTGCGCCGGTTCGCCGAGCCGCCCCTCCATCGCGGACGCCTCGCCCGGATGGAGGGCGTACGCCCAGGCGTTGAGGCAGACGTAGGAGCGGGTCAGACCGAGCTTGGTGAGGAAGCCCTGCACCCGCTGGCCGGCGTTGCCTACGAGGCTGCGCCCGGCGATCCGCTCGGTGGGCCCGGGGTCCGAGGCGACGATCAGCACCCGGGCCGAGCCGTCGAGCCGGCCGCGGTAGAAGACCGGCCCCCAGTCGAACCAGAACGCCGACGTGACGGGCGGGTCGGGCACCCGGGCGAACAGTGCGGCGAGGCCGTCGGTCGGCCCGCGGTCGAACTCCGCCATCGCTCAGCGCCTTCCCACCGGTCGCATGGTGCGCGCCAGCAGCCTCACGGGCCCCTCCGTGCTCTCGTGCCTCCCGGCACGGACGGCTCCGCCCGCCCGGGCAGCCGGAGCGCCGTGGCCCGCGGCGGGCCGGGGGCCCGACGGGCGTGCCGGTGTGTCCGACTCAATGGATCACTCCGCCCCGGCACCCGCAAACCGCGGCAGCCGCCAATCGGAGCAAGGCGCCAACGCACCCGGCCGCACCCCGTTCGGCGCTGCCGTCCGTGTCCCGCCCCGCCCGCGCGGTCACACGATGTCGAGCACGGCCGCCCGCAGCGCGCCGCTCGACTCGCCGGCCTCGACCTCGTAGCGCCCGGGCTCCACGGCGAACCGGAGGTCGCGCGTGACGGCGGCGAGGTCGTCGCCGCCCAGCCGCAGCCGAACGACGGTGGTGGTGCCGGCGTCCAGGGTGACGCGTGCGAAGGCGCGCAGTTCCTGACGCGCGGCCAACTCGTGGCTGTCAGCCGCCGCAGATAGAGCTGCACGACGGTGGACGTCCTGGTCGGCCCGGTGTTGGCGACCTCCACCGAGCAGTCGACGGTGGCGCCCCGGCGCAGCGCCCGGGCCGAGATCCGCCAGGCCCGCCCCCGTCGCCGTCCGCGCCGGCCGTGATGACGGGCGTGCCGAGGGAGAGCCGCCCGTAGCCGAGGCCGTACCCGAACGGGAACAGCGGCGAGGCGTCGGCGTCCACGTAGCCGCGGTAGGGGTGGTCCTTCTGGTTGTACGCCAACCGGGAGGCCGGCGGCCGTCCGCGGTACGGAGACCGGGAGCCGGCCGGCCGGCTCCGCGAGGCCCAGGAGCACCTTCGCAAGGGCGAGACCGCCGTCGGGTCCCGGGTAGAACACCGACAGGACGGCCGACGAGGCGTCCAGGACCTCGCCCATGACGTGCGGCCTGCCCTGGACGAGCAGGTCGCCGGTCAGTCGCACCAGGCGGTCGAGGGCGGTGCCGTCCGCCATGACGAGTCCGGTGAAGCCCAGCTCGCCGCGGAACACGTCCGTGAGCAGGCGGCTGCTCGCCGCGCAGGGCAGTCCGTCGACCTCGGTGTAGGCGGCCATCAGCCCCGCCACCCCGGCGGCCACCGCGGCCCGTACCAAGGCAGGTGGATCTCGTGCAGTTCGCGCCAGCCGATCTCGGTGGCGGCCCAGTTGCGGCCGCCGGTCGCCGCGCCCTGCCCTGCCCTGCCGCGTGCTTGACCACCACGGCCGCGCTCCGCGCCCCGAAGGGCTCGCGGTCCCCGCCGGGAGGGCCCTGCATGCCGACGACCGCGGCCCGCACCATCTCCGCCGCCAGGACCGGGTCCTCTCCGTACGTCTCCTCCGACCTGTCCCAGCGCGGGTCCCGGAGCACGTCGAGACCCGAGACCAGGGCCACGTGTGCACCCCGCAGCCGCAGCTCGGCGGCCACCGCGCGCGCCGCCTCCTCGTGGAGGGCCGGGTCCCAGGCCGACGCGGCGGCGAGTCCCACGGGCAGCACGGTGGCGCCGGGCGCCTGGATGCCGTGCGGTGCCTCCTCGACGAACAGCGCCGGTATGCCGAGGCGCGAGTGGCCGACGACGTGGCGCTGTACGAGCCGGCAGACCTCGGCACCGTCGGCGGGTGCGATGCCCGTGCCGAGCGTCACTCCCGACCAGCCGTCGGTCCGCTGCAGGCCGTACAGCGCGCCCAGCCCGCCGAAGCGTGCCACCTCGGCCCTGAGCGCGTCGGTCAGCTCGTAGGTCCTGCCGCTCGCGGACGTCACGGTGTCGCTGCCCGGGGAGCCGGCGGCGCCCTGCTGCGTGCGGGCTCCGCCTACCGGCGGCTGCCGCCGGTAGGCGTCCCAGCCGTACATGCGCTGGTTGAGCCGGCCGACCTTCTCCGCGAGGGTCATCCGGCCGATCAGGTCGGCGACCCGGGCGTCGACGGGCAGGTCCTTCCTGCGGTAGGCGGCGAGGTCCCAGGAGCCCTCGGTCAGGGTGGGGGTGCGGTCGCCGGTCTGACGGGGTGCCATGGTTCTCGTTGGGCCGGGCGGGCCGGGGCAGGTCGGGCGGCCCGGGCCGGTGCCTGCCGCGGGCGGGTGGGCGGACCCTTGCGGCATCGGCCCGGGCCGCTGTCCGCGGCGGTCGGCCGCCGGTACCGCCTGCCGTCGGCCGACGGCGGTGTGCGGGCCGTCGCCGGGTCAACTGCCGGCGGCCGCGTCGCTCTCGCTGACCGCGGTGTACACGCTCCGACCCGCCGTACCGGGCACGACGACGCTCGTCACACCGCGGGCCCGGAGCGCGGCGGGGTCGGCCGCGGTCCGCGAGGTGACGAACGTCGGGCGCTCACCGGCCCGTACGAGGTCGTGCCACGCCGTGAAGGCGGCGCCGCCCGGCGCCAGTGCGGCACGGGAGAGCGGTGTGTCGTCGTCGTCCACGGCTATCGCCACCGCCGTGCCGCGCGCCGGTGCCGCGGCGGGGGAGGATGCGCGCAGCTCGGCGGCGACGTCCGCGAACCTCCGGCCGACGGGTTTGACCGCCCCGTCGGAGTCGAGGAGCCCCAGCGAGTACTCCAGGGCGGGGAAGTCGCCGAGGTCGCGGTGCACATCGTGCGAGCACCACCAGGTCACGCCCCAGAAGTCGGCCGTGGCGGCCGCGTGGCGCACGGCCGATTCGCAGAAGTCCGGTGCCTGCCGGGCGGTCAGGCAGTTGAGCGGCGCACCGATCTCCTGGAGCCACACGGGCCGGTGCACGTCCGCGGCGAACGCGCGGGACAGCTCGCCGAGGTACTCGGCGTGCCGGACGCTCTCCTGTGACAGGCCGCCGTAGTGCTGTGCCGTGCCGTTGAAGATCCACGAGTGGATGACCGTGACGTCGCCGAGCCGGCTCGCCTGCGCGGGCAGGAACGGATGCCCGTCGAGGTACCAGGCTGCGTCGTACACGGCGTGCGCGCGCAGGCCGGGCGAGGCGGCGGGCACGGCGGCGAGCAGCGTGCCGAGCCAGTGCTCCGCCTCGGCCGGTCCGATGCGCATCGCGTTCGGGTGGGGGCGGTCCGAGAACTGGTTGAGTTCGTTGCCGATCGTCAGGCCGATGAAGCCCCTGACGTCCGACACCGCCTCGTGCACGGCGCCCACCAGTCGGGCCTGCGCTTGGACTGCTTCGGCGTCCGTGAACATGTTGCGCGCGTGCCACGTCGTCAGCCAGGCCGGCAGGTAGTCGAAGCTCGACAGGTGGCCCTGGATGACGTCGACCGCGGGGGCGAGCCCGGCGGCCGCCGCCAGCTCGGCCATCGTCCGGACGTCGTCGAGCGCCCGGGAGCGGATGAGGGTGCGGTTGGGCTGGAGCACGGGCCAGAGCGGGAAGATGCGCACGTGGTCCAGGCCCAGCGAGGCGATGCCGTCGAAGTCGCGGCGGATCGAGTCCCAGTCGGGCGCGAGCCACGTGTGGAACCAGTCGCGGGACGGCGTGTAGTTCACGCCGAAGCGAGCGGTGGGGGTGGCGGTCATGCCTTGAGCCCTCCGGATTCCATGCCGCGGAAGAAGTACCGTTGCAACGCCGTGAAGAACACGATGATCGGCACGGGGGCGACGACGGTACCGGCCGCCACCACGCGCGGATCGTCGCAGAAGGTGCCGCGCGGCCGGCTGAGACCGGCCGTCGGCGTGCGGTGGTCCTGGCCGGAAAGGGTGATCAACGGCCACAGGAAGCCCGGGGGCGGTCCCAGGACCAGCGGGTTGGCCGCGGCCTCCACGTCCAGTTCGAAGGAACCGCCGCCGGCCGGCAGGTCCCCCGGCGCGCCGGGACCGCGCAGCCGCACCGGGCCGCCGCGCGGACGCGGGCCCTCGACGACACCGCCGTCCGCGCGGTGCACCGGCCCCTCGCACTGACCGCCGGCGGAATGGTCCTTGCGGGACAGGTCCAGGACGAGCTCCAGCACGCCGGGCGACGCCTCGGGCACCGTGCCCGAGGCGTGCAGCCATGTCGTGCCCCCGGCGGGGCCCCAGGTCTCACCGACGCCCAGCGGCTCGTGGACCGGTGGCTTCCGCCCCGCCGGAGCGGCAGGGCCGAGCGCGTGGGCAGCCAGGACCGGCTCGCCGTCGCCGTCGACGTGCCAGGCCGCCATCTGCACCTGTGCGAGGGGCGTGTGCACGGCGGGTGCGCCCCTCTCGGGCCGTACCCGTTCCAGGCGGTCGAGGATCAACTGCGGGTGACCGTGCATCGGTTGCGTGCTCCTCGGAGGCAAGGGGCCCATGCTCTTCGGCGCTGTCGGGAGCGTCGGCGCTGTCGGATGCCGGCTGCGTCGAGCGCTCCCGCGCATACGGCGCAGTCGGGGGGAACCGGAGCGCGAGGTTTTCCCGCGCGGACGGTGACCGGGATGGCGCCTCGGGGTTCCGCACCATCGACGTTCGACGAGCAGACATTGCAATGCAATGCGCCTGAAGTCAATACGCAACTGCCGGCGGAAACCCAGGGAAGGGGTCTACGGCCTGGTCAGAGCCGTTCCGAAGGCCACACTGAGAAGCGGGCTAATGCGCTTTAGCACACTTGCACTCAAGCGCTTTAGTAGTTCTTTGCGCGCCCCGGGCGGCGCGAAGGGGGCCCAGGACGCGCGAGGTCCTGGCGGAGCGCGGTCGAGGGCGCGGGAAGCGGCGCGGTAGCCGCTCCCACGGGGTGGCGGCCCGGTCGGCGGGCGCGGCCAAGGGGCCGCCGGGCGGCACCGCCCGCCGCGGTGGCCGTGTGCGCCCCTGCGGCACCGGGGGCGGCGCGGCGGCCACGATCTGCCCGCACCTCGCAGGGCACACCTCTCAGGGCACACCTCGCGGCCGGGCGTACCCGCCCGGGCCGGCCGCGGTTGCGGTCCGGCGAGGAGGCACCTGTCCGATATGACAGCCAATCAGGCAAATGCCACAATTCAACACAGGTCAGGAAGGAGGGGCTGTGCGGGCAGGAGAGAACGGGCCGCGGACACGGGTGGCAAGCGCCCTGGGCGCGACGCGACCGCACGGCGCACTGGCCTTTCCGCTCGCCCTGATCGTCGCGATCGTGCTGGCCGACGTGCTGGCGCCTGCGGAGGTGCATCTGGGCGCGCTGCTGGTCGTCGCCCCCGCGGTCACCGCCTCCTTCGCCGGGCCCCTGGCCACCTGTGCGATCGGAGCGCTGGCGGTTGGGGCGCAGGTGGCGACCAGCCTCCAGCCGACGCCGGTGGCCATGGAGAACGTGGTCGCACACACCATCGCCATCACCGTCATCACCGCCCTGGTGAGCCTGGCCCGCCATCTCCAGGACCAGCGGGCCAGTGAGCTGGGCCAGGTCAGGCGGGTCTCCGTGGCGGCCCAGCAGGCGGTCCTGCGCCCGCTTCCCCGACGGGTCGGCCCGCTGAACGTGCAGTCGCTGTACCTGGCCGCCGAGGACCACGCACTCATCGGTGGGGACCTCTACGCGGCCGTGCGCACCTCCCACAGCACCCGGCTGCTGATCGGTGACGTCATGGGCAAGGGCATCACCGCCATGGGAGACGCCGCACTGCTGCTCGGCGTGTTCCGCGAGGCGGCCCCGCGCATCACCGGGCTCGGCGAGCTGATGGCGTACCTCGACGCCCGGGTGTCCGCGAGCACCGCCGAGACGGCGCGGCCAGAGGAGACCACGGAGTTCTTCACCACGGCCGCGGTCGTCGAGGTCCCCGACGCCCCCGGCCCCGCCCTGCTCATCAACTCCGGCCATGTGCCCGCGCTCCTGCACCACGGGGGCCGCGTCCTCACCTGCGACACCGAGCCCGACCCTCCCCTGGGCCTGGGCCTGCTGGGCACCCGCTCCTTCCGGCCGCGCGCCTACGCGTTCGACGGCGACGACGTGATCCTGCTGTGCACCGACGGGATCACCGAGGCGCGCGACCCCGACGGCGCCTTCTTCCCCCTCGCGCAGCGCGCGGCCGAGTGGACCTGGGCGAACCCGGAGAGCGTCGTACGGCAGCTCCGGCACGACCTGCAACGCCATGTGCGGGGGGCGCTGCAGGACGACGCGGCGGTCGTCGCCGTACAGCGCAACGGCGCGGGGCGGTCGGACCCGGCGTGAAGGTCACGTTCCGCGCGGCCGCACCCGCTCGCCACTCCCCACGGGCATAGAGGCCACGCGCATAGGCTGCCCCCGAACTATGGTGCTCCACCATATGTGCGCCCGATCTGCGTGTTCCTACCTTGTGCCGACACGTAGACGTCCCCTCCTCCTGGAAGTGGTGCACATGGCCTCCGCAGCAGCCGCTCCCCCGACTCCGGCGGGGCTTCGCCGGATCGTCGCCGCGAGCCTCATCGGCACCACCGTCGAGTGGTACGACTTCTTCCTCTACGGATCCGCCGCGGCGCTGGTCTTCAACAAGCTGTTCTTCCCCGACTCCGACCCGCTCGTCGGCACGCTGCTGTCCTTCCTCACCTACGCCGTCGGATTCGCCGCCCGGCCGCTCGGCGCCCTGGTGTTCGGGCACTACGGGGACCGGCTGGGGCGCAAGAGGCTGCTGGTGCTGAGCCTGCTGATGATGGGCGGGGCGACCTTCGCCATCGGGCTGCTGCCCACCCATGCCACGGTGGGCAGCGCCGCGCCGGTGCTGCTGACCCTGCTGCGCCTGGTCCAGGGGTTCGCGCTCGGCGGCGAGTGGGGCGGTGCCGTCCTGCTGGTCTCCGAGCACGGGGACGCGCGGCGACGCGGGTTCTGGGCGTCCTGGCCGCAGACCGGCGCGCCCGCGGGACAACTGCTCGCCACCGGAGTGCTGTCGCTGCTGACCTGGCTGCTGTCCGACGCCGCGTTCGGCTCCTGGGGCTGGCGGGTGCCGTTCCTGCTGTCCGGGGTGCTGGTCGTGGTCGGCCTGTGGATCCGCCTCTCCGTCGACGAGTCCCCGGTGTTCAAGGAGGCGCTCGCCCGGGCCGAGGCCCGTGCGGCGACCCAGGCCGCCGCGCAGGACCCGGCAGCGGCCGCGGCCGAGAGGCTGCCGCTGGTCGGCGTGCTGCGCGAGCACTGGCGTGATGTGCTGGTCGCGATGGGCGCCCGGATGGCGGAGAACATCGGCTACTACGTGATCACCGCCTTCGTCCTCGTCTACGCCACCACGTCGGCCGGCGTGTCCGAGCAGACCGCGCTGAACTCCGTGCTGATCGGTTCGGCCGTGCACTTCGCGGTGATCCCGGCCTGGGGCGCGCTGTCGGACCGGATCGGCCGCAAACCCGTGTACCTGCTGGGCGCCGCCGGAGTGGGGGTGTGGATCGTGCCGTTCTTCGCCCTGGCCGACACGGGCTCCTTCGGCGCTCTGGTCCTCGCGGTGACCGTCGCCCTGGTCCTGCACGGGGCGATGTACGCGCCCCAGGCGGCGTTCTTCGCCGAGATGTTCGCGACCCGGCTGCGCTATTCGGGTGCGTCCATGGGCGCGCAGTTCGCCTCGGTCGCGGCCGGCGCACCGGCACCGCTGATCGCCACCGCACTGCTCGATCGCTACGGCAGCTCCACCCCCGTCTCCCTCTATGTGATCGCGGCGGCGGTCCTGACGCTGATCGCGGTGGGGGTGGCCAAGGAGACCAGGCACCGGGACCTCGCGGACGTGACCGCCGGCGAGGACGGCCGGCGGGTGCCCGCCCCGGCCGCTGGCGCGCCTTCGGCCTCGGCGGACGCGCCTTCGGCCTGAGGGGGGACGCCGGTGGGCGCCCGGCCCCGGGGCACCCCGCCGGCCTCCGGGGCGCCCCGCTCCTCGTCGGGTGCCCCGCCCTGCCGGGCTCGGGCACCGCGTCACGCCCGGGTGTCTCTCAGGCGTCGCCCAGGGCCGGCGAGAGCCGGTGCAGGCGCAGCGCGAGCTGGATCTCCAGGGCGCGTGCGGGGCTCTGCCAGTCGGCGCCGAGCAGCCGCCCCACCCGCTCCAGCCGCTGCGCCACCGTGTTCACGTGCACGTGCAGCTCGTCCTTGGTGCGCGCCGGGCTCATCCCACAGGCGAAGTAGGCGTCCAGAGTGCGCACCAGATCGGTGCCGCGCCGCCGGTCGTAGTCGACGACGGCGCCGATGCTGCGGTGCACGAACCCCGCCGTGTCCCTGCGGTCGGCGAGCAGCAGCCCGAGGAACCCGAAGTCCTCCGCGGCGGCGCCCTGCCCCGCGCGTCCCAGCAGCCGCAGCGCGTCCAGGCAGCGGCGGCTCTCCTCGTAGGCCGCGGCCACCGCGTCGGTGCCGGCCGCGAGGCCGGCGACGGGCCCGGACGCGCCCACCGTGACCGCCTCGTGCACGGCCGTCCCCAGCCGCCGGGCGACCCGCCCCGCGAGTTCCGCGGCGGTGGCCGGGGCGGCGAGCGGCAGCAGCAGGACGGTGCCGCCGTCCCGGGCGGAGGCCAGGCCGTGCCGGGTCGCGGCCAGGTGGGACGCGGCGGACCACAGCCGGCGCCGGGCGTCGTCCTCGGCCTCCGCGTCCGCGTGCTCGCCCCCCAGCCGGGCGGCGAGCACCACGTGGGCGGCGTCCGGATCGGCACCGAGCCGCGCCGCGCGCTCCCGCAGCAGCCGCGGGTCGCGGTCGCGGGCGTCCAGCAGGTCGTCCAGGAGCTCCCCGCGGACCCGCTGCTCGGCGTCGGAGGCGGAGCGGCGGGCCAGCAGCAGCAGCGAGGTGACCATGGCCGCGCGCTCCAGGGTGCGCTGGTCGACCGGGTCGAGCCGGGGCCGGCCGCGCAGCACCAGGGCTCCGAAGAGCTCGCCGCCCGCGGCGACGGCCGCGGTCCAGTCGGACCCATGCCGTACCGCGTGGCCGTCCTGGGCGGACGCGGTGAGGGCCCCCGCGGGGGCCGCGGAGACCTCGGTGAACTCGACGGTGCCGTCCAGGACCTCGGCGACCGCCGCGGCGACGTCGTGCACGCCGCCGCCGTGCAGCACCAGTTCGGTGAGCCGGTCGTGCACCTCGGAGGCGCGTTCGATGACGCTGCTGCGGTCCCGGATGATCTCGTTGGCCCGTTCGAGACCGCCGAGCGCCTGCGTGGTCTCCGACAGCAGGTGGGCCGTGTCGATGGCGGCGGCGGCGAGCGCGGCGAACGAGCCGAGCAGCGCGATCTGCTCCCGTTCGAAGACCCGGGCGCGCCGGTCGGCGGCGAACAGCACGCCGATCACCTGTGTGCCGAGCTTCAGCGGTACCCCGAGGATGGCGATCAGCCCCTCGTCTGCCACACCGGTGTCGATGGTGCGGGTGTGCTGGAAGCGCGGATCGTCGAAGTAGTCCTCGGTCACGTACGGGCGGGCGGTCTGGGCGACGAGACCGCCGAGACCCTCCCCCATGCCGAGCCTCAACTGCTGGAAGCGGGCCGCGACGGAGCCCTCCGTGACCCGCATGTAGGTGTCGCCGCGCTCCGGGTCGTTGAGCGTGAGGTAGGCGACATCGGTGCCCAGCAGGGAGCGTGCGCGCTGCACGATGGCCTGGAGGACGACGTCGAGGTCGCGCAGGCCCGCCAGGTCGTGCGCGGTCTCGAAGAGCGCGGACAGTTCCGCCTCGCGCCGTCTGCGCCCCTCCAGCTCGGCCCGCACCCGCAGCGCGAGCAGCTTCGCCCGCTCCAGCGCGGCGGCCCGCTCGGCGTCCTGTCCGGCCGCGCGCGCCCGCAGCACCGGCCGCTCGTAGGCATCCGCCGGTGCGTCCCGTGCCAGCAGCTCCAGGAACTCCGTCAGGTCCGCCCATCCGCCGTGCCGCCCCTGCCCGCCGGGGTCCCCGGCCCCCGGCCCATCCGCACCGGGCTCCCGGTCCTGCCCGGGGCCCGCGGACCACCGCCCGTCCGAGGACCCGGCGGAATCGGCGGGCCGCGCTTCCCTGCTCCGGTGGGCGGGTTTCCCGGTGCCCGGCCGGTCGCCGTCACGTTCCATGCTCACCAGGATTACCCGCCGTCCGCCGCACCCCGCCAGCCCTGTGGATAACTCCCGGCCCCCGCGGCGCGCCCGCACGGGCTCAGTGCGCGCTCCAGCCGCCGTCCAGCACCAGGGAGGCGCCGGTCACGAAGGACGCCGCCGGCGAGCAGAGGTAGGCGACCGCCTCGGCGACCTCCGCCGGCTCCACCAGCCGTTTGACGGCGCTGTCCTTGAGCAGCACCTCCGTGAGCACCCGCTCCTGCGGAAGGCCGTGGGCCTTCGCCTGGTCGGCGATCTGCCGCTCGACCAGGGGGGTGCGCACGTATCCGGGGTTGACGCAGTTCGAGGTGACGCCGTGCGCGGCGCCTTCCAGTGCGGCCGTCTTGGAGAGGCCCTCCAGGCCGTGCTTGGCGGCCACGTAGGCGGCCTTGTACGGCGAGGCGCGCAGTCCGTGCACCGAGGAGATGTTGACGATGCGGCCCCAGCCCTGCCGGTACATGTGCGGCAGGGCGCCGCGTACCAACCGGAACGGCGCCTCCAGCATCACGGTCAGCACCGTGTGGAAGACGTCGGGCGGGAACTCCTCGATGGGCCGCACGAGCTGGAGTCCCGCGTTGTTGACGAGGATGTCGGCGCCGTCGGCACTGGCCTCCGCGGCGTCCAGGTCGGTCAGGTCCAGGGTGAGGGTGTCGAGCGGGCCGGGCAGCGCGGCCGCCTCCCCGGGGAGGGTGCCGAGGTTCGCCGCGTCCCGGTCCACGGCGCGCACCGCGGCCCCCGCGGCGGCGAGCCGCAGCGCACAGGCCCGTCCGATGCCGCTGGCCGCGCCGGTGACCAGCGCGGTGCGGCCCGCGAGGTCCGGGGCGGCGGCCTGGGAGGCCACGGCCGCGGAAGGGGCGGGGGTGTCGTGGGGGCTCGGTGTGCCGGACGCGGTCATGGTCCGACCTTAGACAGCGGCACGCGCACGACCCATATGGCCGCTACCCACACTTCACTCATGACTGGTGGGGTCGAACCATGTGGGGGCGTCGGTCAGGGCCTGCTTGATCCGGAAGAGTCCGGTCTCGTGCAGCTCGGGGAGAGCGTCCACGGGGAACCAGCCCACGTCCACCGACTCGTCGTCGTTGACCCTGGCCTCCCCGCCGACGGCCCGGCAGCGGAAGGTGATGTCCATGAACTGGCACTGGTCGCCGTTGTCGTAGGTGACCGGTTCCAGGGACTGCACCAGGACGATGCGCTCAGGCACGCAGTGCACCGCCGTCTCCTCGTACACCTCGCGCACCGCGCAGGCCGCGGGCTGCTCGCCGGGGTCCGGGATGCCGCCGATCACCGACCACTTCCGATTGTCGCTGCGCTGCCCCAGGAGCACTCTGCCGTCGTCGTCGAAGACGATGGCGGTGACGCCGGGCAGCCAGAGCAACTGGCGGCCCGCGGTGGCCCGCACCGTCCGGATGAAGTCAGGAATTGCCATGGCCCGACCCTAACGGTGAGCGCCGCCCGCGACCGGAGTGCGGTCGAAGCCCCGGCGCGTGCGCCGGACAGCGGCCCCGCGGCGTGCACCTCCCCCGCCGGTCGCGCCGGGGCGTCACCACCGCCGCCGATCGCGTCCACCGGGGCGCAGCCCGCCCTTGGCACCGCCGGGGCCGCCCCGCCGTCCATGTGGCGTCCGGTGCGTCCGGTGCGTCCGGGGCATCCGGGAGGACACCAGGGTGGACGCACGCCGTCACGCGTCCCCGGCGTCATCCACCCGAGGACGCGGCACCCGTGCCCGTGCCGGCACCCGGCACGTCGCCGGGAAGCGGGTCCGCACCCCGCCCACCGGCCGGGTGCGCGCCCTTGCGCCGGGACCGCGCGGAGACCGTCAGGGCCCATCCGAGGCCGCCGGCCGCCACCAGGACCAGCAGGCCCTCCGGGAGCACGCCGAGGCGGGTGGCGGGAGTCAGCGAGGAGCGCAGCGGAACCTTCTCGACCAGGGAGTCGGCGGTGAACATCGCCGTCCTGCTGACGATCCGGCCGTCCGGCCTGATCACGGCGCTGACCCCGCTGGTCACCGGGACGGCCACGGTCCGGCTGTGCTCCACGGCCCTGATCCGGCTCATCGCGAGCTGCTGGTAGGTCATCTCGCTGCGGTCGAACGTCGCGTTGTTGCTGGGCACGGAGATCATCTGCGCGCCGTGCGTGACGGTGTCCCGCACGGCCCAGTCGAACGCCGCCTCGTAGCAGGTGGCGAGGCCGACCTTGGCGCCCGCCATGGTGAACACGCCGGGCCTGGTGCCGCGGCTGAAGTCCTGCCGGACCATCCCGACGTCGCTGCTGACCGCGGCGGCGAGGGACCGCAGGGGGATGTACTCGCCGAAGGGCTGGATCTGCCGCTTGTCGTAGGTGCTCGTGGGGCCCTTGACCGGGTCCCACAGGATCTGCTCGTTGAAGAGCCTGCCGTCGCTCTTCTGGACGACGCCGCCCACCGAGACGGGCACACCGATCGCCCGGACCGCTGCGTCGATCTCCGCGTGGGCCTCCGGGTCGGCGAACGGATCGACGTCGGAGGAGTTCTCCGGCCAGAGCACGAGGTCGGGGCGGGCCACTTCGCCTGCCCTGACCCGGGCGGCGAGGCGCTCGGTCTCCCGTACGTGGTAGTCGAGGACGGCGCGCCGCTGGGCGTTGAACTCCAACCCCGCGCGGGGCACGTTGCCCTGGATGACGGCGATGGTGGTGGTGCCGTCCTCGGCCGCGTCGCTGACCAGCGGGAGGGCGGCGAAGGCGGCGGCGAAGGGCACGGCGACGGTGAGCAGTGCGGCCGCGGCCGCGCCGCGGTGCAGTGTCCGGGTGCGGCGCGCGGTGAGCGCCAGGCGGACGGCTTCGTACAGTCCGAAGCCGCACAGCACCACCGCGAAGCCGAGCACCGGCGTGCCGCCGACCGCGGCGAGCGGCAGGAACACCCCGTCGGCCTGCCCGAACGCGATCTTGCCCCACGGGAAGCCGCCGAACGGCACGCGCGCACGTGCCGCCTCGCCCGCGGTCCACAGCGCCGCGGCCCACAGCGGCCACACCGGCAGCCGGGAGACCACCGTGATGCCGGCACCCACCAGGGCGGTGAAGCACGCCTCCGCCGCCACCAGCGCGAGCCAGGGCCCCGAGCCGACCTCCACGCCCGTCCACACCAGCAGGGGCAGGAGGAACCCGAGCCCGAAGAGGTAACCGAGTCCCGCTCCGGCCTTCCAGCCCCGGCCGCGCAGGCACCAGCCGAGGACCGCGAAGGCGGGCAGCGCCAGCCACCACAGGGTCCGCGGCGGGAAGCTCTCGTACAGCAGCACACCGGCGAGCACCGCCGCGGTCGCCGGGAGCAGCGCCCCGGCCAACCGCGCGAGCCGCGAAGCCGGGGCCGGCGGGACTGGTTCCGTTTCACTCACGGAGGTCGCGATGGCGGTCACCCGGGGAGTGTACGGCGCGTCACCGGCGCGCCCGCGACCCGGGCGCGGGCGGAACGCGGCCACCTGGCCGATGCGGCGCCCTCGACGACCCCGTGCTGCCTTCTCCGCACAGGCGCCTCCTTGATTTCTGCATCATTTCTTCCCCACTCATCCACACTTCGGCGACCAGCGACTACCGTGTGTGCATGTCCCTGATGGTGCGGCCGTACCGGCGGCACCGATCGGGACCCGGAGGACGTCGGGGGGCGGCGGGTGGGGGCTTCGGGCAGGACGGCCGCGTCCGCACGGGCGGCGGACGGGCACGGCGGCGGGGCGGACGCGGCGGGGATGGTGGCGCTCGCCGCGTGTGCGGCATGGGCCCTGGTGACGGCGGCGGTGAGCGGCGGCAGGCCGGAGGGCACGCTGCTGGCCGTCCTCGCGGTATCGGCCGGGTATGCCGGCGGGCGGATCGCGGGGGTGCTGCTGCCGGTCGCGGCGCCCGCGGCCATGGCGCCGGCGGGAGCCCTCCTGGTGGTGGTCGCGCCGCACGCCGCGCGGTTGCCGGGCGGGCTTCTGGCACTGGGGGACACGGCGGGCACGGCTGCCGTGTGGGTGCTGTCCGCGGGCGCGGCCTGCTGTGCGGCATGTGCCGCGCGGCGGCCGCTGTCGCGGTCGGTCCTTCGGCTGCTGGCCGCCGGGCTCGCGGTGGCCGCCGCCCTGCTCGGCTCGCCCACCGGTGCCGCGGCCGCCCTGGCGGTGCTGGCCTGCTCGCTGGCGGTGGGCGGAATCGACAGGTCGTACGGGCTGGCGGCACTCACCGGGGTGTCGGTGCTGGCTGCGGCGGCCACCTGGGCCGTCGCGGCGGACGCCCTGCCGCCGGGCCTCCCGGCGCACGCGGCCGATGCGCTCGGCGCACACCGCGTCCTGCTGTGGCGGGACGCCGCCGCCCTCGCCGTGGAGCACCCGGTGCTGGGGGCGGGCCCGGGGAGGTTCGCCGACCTCAGCCCCACCGTCGCGGCCTACTCGCCGGGCACCGGCGGGCCCCGGTCGGCGTTGTTGCAGCAGGCGGCCGAACAGGGGCTGGTGGGGGTGGCCCTGCTGGGCGCGGGGCCCTGCTGGGCCCTGTACGCCCTGTGGCGCTCGCGGCGGCCCACCCCGGTGGTCCTCACGGCGGCCGCCGCCCTGACGGTACTGGCCGGACTGGCCCTGGCGGGTGACGCCTTGAGCTTCACGCCGGTGACGGCAGGCGCTGGGCTCCTTGCGGGCTTGGCCACGGCGCGCCCGCTGGAGGGCGGGCCACCCGCCGACGGTGCGGGATGACGGGCACGGGCGGCGGGGGTGTCAGGCGGGCGCGCCCGGCGCGTTGCGGCGCAGCCGGTCGCGGATGCACCTGACGGCCGCCTCGGCGTTGTCCACGGTCACGGTGAACCGGTGGCCGTCACCCAGGACCAGCACCATGCCCTCGCCGCGGCGGACCACCACGGCGGTGCCCTTGCCGGGCCGCCACCGGTATCCCCAGCCGCCCCACTGGCGGGGCGTGACCCGGGGTGCGAAGGAGGCGTCGACGACATGGGAGAGGAGGATGCGGCGGCGCGGCACTCCGATGTGCCCGCAGCGCACCTCCAGGCAGTCCTTGTCGACCCGCACGGCCACGTGGACGAACGCGAGCGTGCCGTAGAGCATCAGCAGGCCGGCGGCGATGCAGCCGACGACGGCCACGACCAGGGCGGGCAGTCCGGAGGCCCATCCGGGGTCGACGGCGAGCTCGATGCCGAGCGCGATGCAGGCGGCACCGCCGATCGCGAGCAGCCACTGTGCGCGGTTGGTTGCCCGTCCGGTCCAGATCGCGGGGAGGGCGTCGCCGGAACGACGCGCGCCGCTGAGGTGGTGCCTCATGCCACTGAGGGTACCCAGGATCGGCATCGCCGGCAGCGGATCGGGGCCGGGGTCACCCGGCGGCGGCGCTCAGCGCACCGCGCCGACGGCGGCCAGTTGCCTGCCTTCCGGATACGCCAGCGCCTCGTCGGGCAGCGCCGCCTCCCGGCCGCTCAACAGGACGGTGAGGCCACCGGGCTCGGCCGCCGCCTCGCCGGGCGTGCGGGGCGCGGCGCCGATCCTGCGCAGGGCCTGGGCGGCGACGGCACCGGCCGAGCCGTGCAGGACGAGGGGCGGGGCGCCGCGCCGCTGGACGGCGGCACGGATGCGCTCCCCGACGAGTTCGTAGTGCGTACAGCCGAGCACGACGGCCCGGGTGTCCGCGGGGGTGCGCTCCGCCGCGGCGGCGACGGCCGCGGCGACGGCGGGCCCGTCGGCGTACTGGACCGCGTCCGCGAGTCCGGGGCACGGCACTTCGGCGACGCCGACGCCGGCCGCGAAGTCCGCGATCAGGGCGCGCTGGTAGACGCTGCCCGTGGTGGCGGGGGTCGCCCAGATGGCGACCGGGCCGCCGCCCGCCGCGGCCGGCTTGATGGCCGGAACCGTGCCGACCACCGGGAGCGCCGGTTCGAGGAGCGCGCGCAGCGCGGGCAGGGCGTGGACGGAGGCGGTGTTGCAGGCGACGATCAGCACGTCGGGCGCGTGTGCGGCGGCCGCCTCGGCGGCGGCCACGGCGTGTGCCGCGACGTCGTGGCCGGCGCGCGGCCCCCAGGGCATGCCGTCCGGGTCGCAGGACAGGACGAGGTCGGCGTCCGGCCGCAGGCGCCGCACTGCGGCCGCGGCGGGAAGCAGTCCGAGTCCGGAGTCGACGAGCGCGATCTTCACCCGGCCACTTTAGACGATCCGGCTCCCGCGGGCCGGGCCGAGCCCGGACGGCGGGCGCTCGGAAGCACAGGGGCGCGCGGCGGGGCGTGCGGGCGTACGGGGCGGTTGCGGGCGTACGGGCGGCGCGACCGGGACCGCCGATCGACCGGGAGCGCGGGCCCGTGGGGCGCGGGGCATGGCGGCCCCGGCGGTGGCCGCGCCTCCAGCGCGGCGGCCGCGGGCTCAGGGGCGACGGGCCACCGGAGGCGAGCGGGGTGCGCGGAGGACGGGCACGGGATGTCGGGCGGTGGGACGGGGCGGGTGCCGGGCGGGCGGCGAGCGGCGGGGCGGGTGCCGGGCGGGCGGCGAGCGGCGGGGCGGGCTGGGCCGGCCGGGGCGCGTGGGGCAGACTGCGGCCCGTGAGCGCCATGATGGGGATCGCCCTCGTATCACTTCTCGCGTGGCTGTGGCTGCTGCTCGGCCAGGGGTTCTTCTGGCGCACCGACGTGCGCCTGCCGCCGCGGCGCGTGCCGCGCGAGTGGCCGCCGGTGTGCGTGGTGGTGCCGGCCCGGGACGAGGCACAGGTGCTGCCGCGCAGTCTGCCGTCGCTGCTCGCCCAGGACTATCCCGGCCGGGCCGAGGTCTTCCTCGTCGACGACGGCAGCTCGGACGGCACCGGCGAGCTGGCCAGGACGCTGGCCGAGCGGCACGGCGGGCTGCCGCTCACCGTCTCCTCGCCGGGCGAGCCGCCCGCGGGCTGGACGGGCAAGCTCTGGGCGGTACGGCACGGCATCGGCCTGGCACGCGCGCGTGGCCCGCGGTACCTGCTGCTCACCGACGCGGACATCGCCCATGCGCCGTCCAGCCTGCGGGAGTTGGTGGCCGCGGCCGAGACGGGCGGCTTCGACCTGGTGTCCCAGATGGCGCGACTGAGCGTGGAGAGCGTCTGGGAGCGGCTGGTGGTGCCGGCGTTCGTGTACTTCTTCGCGCAGCTCTACCCGTTCCGGTGGATCGGCGGGCGTTCGCGCACGGCGGCCGCGGCGGGCGGGTGCGTCCTGCTGCGCACCGAGGCGGCCGACCGCGCCCGGGTGCCGGACGCCATCCGGCAGGCCGTGATCGACGACGTGTCGCTGGCGAAGGCGGTCAAGCGCACCGGCGGCCGCATCTGGCTGGGGCTCGCCGAGCGGGTCGACAGCGTGCGCCCCTATCCGCGTCTGTACGACCTGTGGCGCATGGTCTCGCGCAGCGCCTATGCGCAGTTGCGGCACAACCCGCTCGTCCTCGCGGGCACCGTGCTCGGTCTCGCGCTGGTGTACCTCGTGCCGCCGGTGGGGCTGTTCACGGGGGCGGCCGCTGGCAGCACGGGCACGGCGGTGGCCGCGGGCCTGGCCTGGCTGGTGATGGCGGCGACGTACCTGCCCATGCTGCGCTACTACGGCCAGCCGTGGTGGCTCGCCCCGCTGCTGCCGCTCACCGCCTTCCTGTACCTGCTGATGACGGTGGACTCCGCGGTGCAGCACTACCGGGGGCGCGGGGCGGCGTGGAAGGGCCGTACGTACGACCGGCCGCAGGCTTCCGCGGAGGCCGCGCCCGAGCAGCCCTGAGCAGGGGCGGGGGCCCGGTACGGCAGGGGTGCACCCGGTGCGCGACGCGGCGGACCCGCGCACGGAGTGCGGCGCTGCCAGCGGGATCCGCGCACGCGTGCGGCGCGGCCCCGCGTCTGCGGCGGCCCGGGGCACCCGTGCGCGCGGCGGCACCTGTGCGGGTCACTTCCTGCCGGGCGACCAGTCCATGTTCCAGCCGTAGGCGCGGTCGACGGTGCGCTGCGGGCTCACGCCGTACTCCGGCACCAGGTAGCGGGCCTCACGGTGGACCACCAGGTCCCGGCCGTCCCCGGTGATCAGTGCCAGCGCGCAGACCGTCGACGGCACGGTGCACTCGTCCAGGGAGAACTCCACCGGCGCCCCGTGCTCGGGGCGGAGCGTGACCGTCGCGTGCAGGCCGGCGAACGAACGGGCGCCCTCGTAGATCGTCACGAAGACCACGATGCGGCGGAAGGCGGCGCGGTGGTCGAGGTTGAGGGTGAGGTTCTCGCCGCTCTCGCTCGCACCGGTGCGGTCGTCCCCGTCGAGGTGGATGTAGGGCGGTCGGTCCAGCGCGCCGAAGGCGTTGCCGAGTGCCTGGACCGCGCCCTTGCGGCCGTCGGCGAGTTCGTAGAGCGCGCACAGGTCGAGGTCGAGGGCCTCGGGCACGGCGGGCGCCTTGCGGAACCTGCCGGTCAGGCCCCCGCCGGGGCTCTGCACCTGCCAGTTGAGGTTCACCCGCAGGACGCCCGAGGTGCCGCCCTGCTTGGTGAGCGAGACCGAGGGCGCCTGCTTGGTGAGCGTCACCTTGCCGAGCCGCACGCGCGGTGCGGCGGGCGGCGGATCCGCGGGCACCGGGGGGCCGGCAACGGGCGCGGGTGCGGCGGGCTGCGGGACCGCCGACGGCGCGGGCGCGGCGCCCGCGCCCGGGCCGGTGGCCGGTGCAGCCGCCGGCCCCGGCTCGTCGACGGTGATCCCGAAGTCCGCGGCCAGGCCCGCGAGCCCGCTGCCGTAGCCCTGTCCGACGGCACGGAACTTCCAGGCCCCCTGCCTGCGGTACAGCTCGCCGAGCAGGAAGGCCGTCTCCACGGTGGCGTCCGTGCTGTCGAAGCGGGCCAGCTCGGTGCCGTCGGCCGCGTCGAGCAACCGGACGAAGAGGCCGGGAACGCTCCCGAACGTGCCGCCGTCCGCGGAGGCGGCCAGCACCACCCGTTCCACCGCGGGCTCCACGCGCGCGAGGTCGATGCCGAGCACATCGGTGACCTGGTCGCCGGCGGTCCGCCTGCCCTCGTGCCAGACGGCACCGGAGGGGTGCCGCGGCTGGTTGTAGAACACGAAGTCGTCGTCCGAGCGGACCCTCCCAGAGGCCAGCAGGAGCGCCGAGGCGTCCACGTCGGGCACTCGGGGACCCGAACGCCGGCCCAATTCGACACGCACGGCAGGCGACCCCACCGGGACATTCGAACCCTTACTCATTGACATGTCCGCCCCCAATGCACAGTGCCACGACCGCCCCGTTCGTCCATTCTCCCGATTTCCCGGCCGGCCACCCGGTTCCAGCCTGCCTCAACCGGCCCGGCACGGTGTCACGGACCGCCTTGGCGACCGCCGGGTAACCCTTCAGGAGCTTGGTCTTTACCCGATCCCTACGTGGTCCGGCGACCGTTTTCCCCACGTTCGCTCGCATTGGGGATCCACAGCCGCCCCCAGCTCTGAAAACAACCTTCTTATCCGACTCCCCAACCAGCACATCGTGGGCTTAACTTATGTGGCATGACCTCCCCCCGCTCCTCTTATGGCGGCGGTTACTACTCCGCGCCGTCCTTCCCGGACACTCCGATCTACGACTCCCTGGTCGCAGAGCGGGGCACCCCGCAGATCGCTCCGATCCGCGTTCCCGCCGCCTACGAGAGCAGCAGCCATCTGCCCGCTCTCCCTTCGGCACTTCCCGCCCTGCCCGCCGGGCCCACGCCCGCCGCGGCACCTCCGCAGTACGGCGGGTACGCGCCCGCTCCGCAGCAGGCGCCCATGCAGCAGCAGCCGTCGCCCTACGGACAGCAGCAGCCCGCGCCGCCGCGCGGCTATCCGGTCGGGTACCAGCAGCCGCAGCGCCCCGCGCCGTCCGGTACCGGCTACGAGGCCATGCGCCCCGCGGCTCCCGTGCGACCGGCCGCGCCGCGCCCCCCGGCGCCCGCCCCGGCCCCGGCACCCGGCGGGTACGAGGACCCCTACAACCGGCAGTACCGCGGTTACTGAGCGGCCGTGAGCGCGGCCCGCCGCCGTGCCGGTGCCGACTGGCAGGATGGCGCCATGTCGAATCCCGCGCTCGCGTCGCTGCACGTGTATCCGCTCAAGGCCGTCCGGGGACATGCGCCCGCGGAGACGGTCGTGGAGCCGTGGGGTCTTGCGGGGGACCGGCGCTGGATGCTGATCGACGACGCGTGCAGGGTCGTCACCCAACGTTCCCATCCCGGACTGGCACTCGTCACCGCACAGCCGCTGCCCAGCGGGGGGCTCGGGCTGTCGGGGCCGGGCCGGGACCCACTGACCGTCGGCGTGCCCGAAGCCCACCGCACCGTCATGGCGCGGCTCTTTGGGGACGAGGTCGAGCTGGTGCTCGCCGACGAGGAGGCGCACGCCTGGTTCAGTGCCTACCTGGACGCGGACGTACGCCTCGTGCACCTGGCGCGACCGGCGACGGCCCGCCCGGTCGACCCCCGGTACGCCCGCCCCGGTGAGACCGTCGCGCTCGCCGACGGCTTTCCGGTCCTGCTCGCCTCCCTGTCCTCGCTGGACGCACTCAACACCCTGATCGCGCAGGGCGCGTACGCCGCCGAGGGCCCCCTGCCCATGAGCCGTTTCCGTCCGAGCGCGGTCGTCGCGGACGCGCCCCCGTGGGCCGAGGACGAATGGCGGCGCGTCACGATCGGCGAGGTCGTCTTCCGGGCCGCCAGACGGTGCGGCCGCTGCGTCGTCGCCACCACCGACCAGCTCACCGCCCGGCGCGGCAGGGAGCCGCTGCACACCCTGGCCCGCCACCACCGGTTCGGCGACCAACTGGTCTTCGGACGCCACCTGATCCCGGAGAGCACCGGCACCCTGCGGCTGGGTGATCCGGTGACCGTCCTGGCATAGAACCGGCCATAGATCAGGCCATCCTGACCGGCCCACGGGTCCGACTCCGCAGGCCCTCGGGGGTCCCCGCATAGCCTCGCCCGTCGCGGGAACCCGGCGGCCCTGCACGGTCGTTCACATGACTGGGCTGAGAAGTCGGCAGAATGTGGGTGAGGGGCGTGATGTCGCCCTCTCTTCGCACCATGCGTGCGCGGACCGTGCCGTTCGAAGCCATGACGGACACGGAAGGGGGTGCAGGGCTGTGCGAGCGATCGCCGGGCTCTGGCGTTGGCGGCACAATCCGCTGCGCCGGGCGACCGATCTCCTCGAAGCCTGGGTGGCGCTGACGGCAGCGGTGCTGATCGTGGCCGCCGCCCCGCTGGCCGGGGTGGTCACCGGGACGCTGAGCGAGCAGGCCCTGCTGCGATCGGTACAGCAGCAGCACAGGGAGCGCCACGCGACGACCGCCACCGTGGTGCGCACGGTACGCAGGCCGCCCCTGGACACCGACCCGGAGACGGTGTCCGCGCGGGATGCGCACAGCCGGGTGATCGCCAGTTGGCGTGCGCCCGACGGCAGGCCGCACACCGGCGGCGTCGTCGCCGACCTGAAGAGCCCCCGCGTCGGCGACCGCTTCCCGGTGTGGACCGACCGGCACGGCCGGCTCATGGCCCGCCCGCTGGACCCGATAGCCGCGAGCACGCATGCCGCGCTGGCCGGCTGCGGGGCCGCCGCCGCCTTCGCCGCCCTGGTCGAGGCGGGGCGCCGGCTGGTCCTCTGGCGTATCGTGCGCCGCAGGTACGCACGCTGGGACCGGGCATGGGAGAAGGCCGGTCCCGACTGGGGCAGGACGGGCACCGGTAGCTGACAGCCCCCGCCTTGCGTCAACTCCCCCGCCCCGCACACGCTACGGTGGAGCCGGCCGGCTCCCCGGCACTCTTCCGGCACTCTTCGCCGACCGAACCACGAGGTGGGGGACAGAACACCGCATGGCACAGGGCACGGTCCAGGTGACGCACACCGGCACATCGAGGTGGCGGCGCCGCGCGGGCGAGTACGCCTCCCTCACCGCCGCGCTGGAGGCCGCGGTCGACGGCGACGTCCTCACCATCGCCCCCGGTACCTACCGCGAGAACCTTGTGGTGCACCGGGCGGTGACGCTGCGCGGCCCCGAGGGTTCTCCCGGCTCGGTGCGCATCGCGCCCGTGGACGGCGTGCCGCTCACCGTGCGCGCCTCCGCGGTGGTCCAGGACCTCCAGGTGGAGGGGCAGGACGCCGCCGCCCCGGCGCTGCTCGTCGAGGACGGCACCCCCGACCTGTCCGCGCTGCGGATCGTCACCCGCTCCGCGACGGGCATCGAGGTGCGCGGCGGGACGGCGCGCCCCACCGTCCGCAAGTGCACCGTCGACAACCCGGCGGGCATCGGCATCGCCGTGCTCGACGAGGCGGGCGGCCTGTTCGAGGAGTGCGAGGTGGTCGCCGCCGGCCAGGCCGGCGTGGCGGCGCGTTCGGGGGCGCATCCGCGCCTGGAGCGCTGCCGGGTGCACCACACCTCCGGCGCCGGCCTGTCGGCGACCGGCGAGCACACCGGCCTGGAGGCGGTCGGCTGCGAGGTGTACGAGGTCAAGGGCAGCGGCGTCCAGGTCACCGGCCGGGCCGGCGCGCACCTCACCGACTGCGATGTGCACCGCACCACGGCCGACGGCGTGACCCTCGACACCGACGCGGTGCTCACCCTCGCCGACTGCCGTATCCACGACGTCCCGGAGAACGCGGTGGACCTGCGGTCCCGCTCCGTGCTCACCCTGACCCGCTCCACGGTCAGCCGCTTCGGCCGCAACGGCCTGTCCGTGTGGGACCCGGGCACCCGTGTCGACGCCAACCAGTGCGAGATCCACGACAGCACCGGCGACTACCCGGCGGTGTGGGTCAGCGACGGCGCCACGGCCGTGCTGGACGCGTGCCGGGTGCACGACGTGCCGGACGCGCTGTTCGTGCTCGACCGCGGCTCCAGGGTCGACGTCGTCGACAGCGACCTCTCCCAGGTCCGCAACACCGCGGTGTCGGTGAGCGACGGCGCCACCGCGCAGCTCGACGACTGCCGCATCCGGGAGGCCGCCACGGGCGCCTGGTTCCGCGACCACGGCAGCGGCGGCACCCTCTCCGGATGCACGATCGACGCCACCCAGACCGGTGTGATCGTCACCAAGGGAGCCGACCCGACCGTCGAGCGCTGCACCATCACCTCCCCCGCCGAGGCCGGCGGCTACGTCTCGGCCGGCGGTCGCGGCAGCTTTCTGAACTGCCGTGTCACCGACAGCGGCGGGTACGGCTTCCACGTCATCGACGGCTGCCGCACCACGCTGCGCAAGTGCCGCACCGAGCGGTGCACACGCGGCGGTTACGAGTTCGCGGACGCCCCGGCGGGCCAGGGGGCGGGCAGCGGCCCGACCGTCGAGGACTGCACCAGCGACGAGAGCGCCGGCCCCAGGACCGCGATACCCGAGGCCGCCGTGGAGACGGCGGCGTCCTCGTCCGGGCTGCTCGGCCAGATTCCCGCCCAGCGCGTCGCCGAGCAGCAGCCCCCGGCCCCCGGTGCCGCCGCACCCGCGGTCGCCGAGCGGCCGGTACGCGATTCCACGGACGTGCTGGGCGAGCTGGACGCCCTGGTGGGCCTGGAGAGCGTCAAGCGCGAGGTGCGGGCCCTCACCGACATGATCGAGGTGGGGCGGCGCAGGCAGCAGGCCGGCCTGAAGGCGGCTTCGGTACGCCGCCACCTGGTCTTCACCGGCTCCCCGGGCACCGGCAAGACCACCGTCGCCCGGCTCTACGGCGAGATCCTGGCATCGCTCGCCGTGCTGGAGAAGGGCCATCTGGTGGAGGTCTCCCGGGTCGACCTGGTGGGCGAGCACATCGGCTCCACGGCCATCCGCACCCAGGAGGCGTTCGAGCGGGCCCGCGGGGGTGTGCTGTTCATCGACGAGGCGTACGCCCTCTCCCCCGAGGACTCCGGGCGGGACTTCGGGCGGGAGGCCATCGACACCCTCGTGAAGCTGATGGAGGACCACCGGGACGCCGTCGTGGTGATCGTCGCGGGTTACACGGCGGAGATGGAGCGGTTCCTTTCCGTCAACCCGGGCGTCGCGTCCCGGTTCTCCCGGACCATCACCTTCGGCGACTACACCCCCGGCGAACTGCTGAGGATCGTGGAGCAGCAGGCGGACGAGCAGGAGTACCGGCTCGGTCCCGCCACCGGCGAGGCCCTGCTCAAGTACTTCACCGAACTCCCCAAGGGCCCCGGCTTCGGCAACGGCCGCACGGCCCGTCAGACGTTCGAGGCCATGGTGGAGAAGCACGCGGGCCGGGTGGCCCAGATGGCCGAGCCCAGCACCGACGACCTGACGCTCCTCTACCCCGAGGACCTGCCGGAACTGCCCTGACCGCCCTTTGCGGGCCCGTCCGGCGGGGCCTGCCGCTCGCTGTCGACAGCCACGGCGACCCCGCCGACGTCCGTCGCGTCGTCCTCGCCGGCGGCCCCGGAGCGAGGCGCAGGCACACCGGGCCGCAGCCGCCCCAGCAGCCGGTCGCGTTCCTGCTCGAAGGCCGGGTCGGCCTGGTAGTCCGAGTGGCCGAGGATGGGCGCGGGCAACGGATGCAGTGCAGTGCGGCCGTAGGCCAGGGGGTCCTTGAAGGCCGGTGCGTCGACCCGCGGGCCCGATCGGCCCGGCAGCCGCACCGGGCCGCCGATCGGATCGGTGGCGCGGTGCAGGTTGCGCCAGCAGACCACCTCGCGGTGCAGTCCCTCCAGCGCATCGGTTCCGAAGTGGGCCGGGAACCACCGTCCGTAGAGGCGTTCGAGCGGGGAGCCGTAGGTGAGCAGGGCGACCCTGCCGCGCATGGCGGGCGGGAGCTGCCAGGCCGCCGCGGCCGCGAGCACACTGCCCTGGGAGTGCCCGGACAGGACAAGCCGACCGCCGGTGACCCGTGTCCAGGTCGCCATGCGCCAGGTGAGGTCGGGCACCGCACGCTCGGCGTAGCAGGGCGGCGCGAACGGATGCGCGGCACGCGGCCAGAACGTCCCGACGTCCCAGAGGATCCCTATCGTGCGCCGGGCGGAGAGGTCCTTGTAGGCGCGGCGGCCCCAGGTGACAAAAAGGATGAAGCCGAAGCCGATGAGCCAGGAGCCGAGCGCCTGGGCCGCCTGCGCGGCACCGTCCACGACGGCCCCCGACCCCTCGGCCGCCCGGGCGGGCACCTCTCCGGTGGCCCAGGCCCCGGCGAGCGCGCCCGCGCCGAGCAGCATGGTCACCGCGGAGGTGATGCCGACGGCGAGCGGAGCGCGGTCGGTGAGCGCGGCACGGGCCCGGGTCGCCGCGATCTGGTGGGTGCGCGCGGCATCCTCGGACTCGTCCGCGTAGTCGGAGCGCACCTGCGCCAGGCCGCGGCGGGTGCGCACGGAGGTGCGGACGGCGAGCCAGCCCGCGAGCACCAGCAGCACCACGAGCAGCGGCGGGATCACCGATGCCTGCCAGGTGAGCAGCACGGGCGGACCCGCGATGGTGCCGCCCGTGCCGTCCACCCAGTCGGCCACGCGCTGTGCCACACCGCCGGTCATGACGCCGCCCAGGGCGCAGGCGAGCATCGCGACGGCGGGCCCGCCCAGGCCGTGCAGCACGGTTCGGGAGTCGGGCGAGCCGCGGTGCAGCACATGGGCGACCGCGGCGAGCGCGACGACCAGCACGCCCTGGACGAGGACGACGCCGCCGAACGTGGCATCGCCGGGCAGCCGGCCCGCCGACTCCCAGGAGGGCCGCGACCAGCCCGCGTACACCAGGGTGAGGACGAGCAGGGCGAGCGCGGCCAGCGGCAGCCGGCGCACCAGGGTCTCGTCCAGCTCGCAGTCCAGCCGTCGCTCGCTGCGGCCCCTGCGGGCCACCACCCAGACGACGGAGCAGGCGCCCGCGATCAGCAGTGCGTCCAGGACCCGGCCCAGCACGTCGAGCACGGCCGGACCGCCCGGAGCGCGGTCGAAGCGGGCGGCCGAGGTACCGACCGCCGCGGCCACGGTGAGCAGGCCCGCGGCGGTGTGCGCGGCGCGCAGCCGGGCCACCAGGCGCCGTCCGTACCAGAACCCCGGCCTGCCGAGGGCGGTGCGCGTGGCGTCCTCCGGGGTGCTGCCGCGCGGCATCGGCTGCGCGGACTCGTAGGCGCTCCAGGTGCGGTGGGAGAGGAACCACAACAGGAGGGTGAGCACCGTCGGCACCAGTGCGGCGAGCGCGAGGCGGCGTCCCGGCTGGGTCCACCAGCCGTGGTGGAACAACTGCGGGGACAGGAAGCGCAGCCAGGAGTGGTCCTGGGCGCACGCGCGCGTGCCCGCGCACTGCCAGGCGGCGAGGTCCAGAGAGACCTCGCAGGCGGCGGCGACGAGCACCACGGTGAGGGTCAGCCCGGTCAGCCGGACCAGCAGGCCGTAGGCGCTGACCGTCCTGCCGCGGTGGCGGCGCGCCCTCGGGCGCATCCAGTGGGCCAGGTTGACCACCATGAACGGCAGCAGGAGCAGCCACAGGGCGCGCGATCCGTTGCCCGAGGTGAGGTTGCACCACACGTACGCCTCGGGGACCGGCTTGTCGCGGTAGTCCTGCGGACGCTGCTCGGCGTCGATGTCGTCCGCCCTGCGGAAGACCGCGGCGGTGTCGTCACCGGTGATGCGCACGGTGCGCGGGTCGCCCAGCATCTCCTCGGGTGTGGTGCCGCCGACGCCGTGCACCAGGAGTTCCAGGGCGGTGTCCTCCGCGCGCGCCGGTCTGCCCGCCGTGGGCCCCTTCGTGGCATCCACAGTTCCGTATCCCCCCGGGTCCCACGTATGCGTGATGTCCGTTTCCAGGATTCCCTTCGGGGGCGTTCGACGACACCCCTCGTCACGGAATCTCCCCCTTCCGCCTGACACGCGCGCAGACGGACTGCCCGGCGCTGCGGGGCCGTTCGGCCGGGCGCCCGCGCGAGGGACGGCGCGGGCCGTGGCCGCGGGACCGGGGCCGGAGCGGCACGGCTGTCGGTGGCCCGTGGGAGGATGGGGGATCCTGAACGGCGACTGCGGCGACTGCGGCGACTGCGGCGACTGCGACGACTGCGACGACTGCACGGCGAACGGCGGCAAGGTGAACGAAGACGGCACGAGGGCCGCGGGCCCGGAGCGAGGCGAGAGGATCCCAGCGGCGTGAGCGAGACCCAGAACCTCCTCGCGGAGCAGCGCCGCGCCCTGATCCTGGACGAGGTGCGCCGCCGCGGCGGCGTCCGCGTCAACGAGCTGACCAGGCGGCTCGGCGTCTCGGACATGACCGTCCGCCGCGATCTGGACGCGCTGGCCCGCCAGGGAGTACTGGAGAAGGTGCACGGAGGCGCGGTCCCCGTGCCGGAGGCCAGCACCCATGAGCCCGGGTTCGAGGCCAAGTCGGGTCTGGAGCTGACGGCCAAGGAGGACATCGCCCGGGCGGCCGCCGCCCTGGTCACGCCCGGCACCGCGATCGCCCTGTCCGGTGGTACGACGACGTTCGCTCTCGCCCATCATCTGCTGGACGTGCCCGATCTGACGGTGGTGACGAACTCGGTGCGGGTGGCGGACGTGTTCCACGCGGCGCAGCGCACCGCGGGCCAGCGCCAGGGCGCGGCGACGGTCGTGCTCACCGGCGGTGTGCGCACCCCGTCCGACTCGCTGGTCGGCCCGGTCGCCGACCGCGCCATCGGCGCGCTCCACTTCGACCTGCTCTTCCTCGGTGTGCACGGCATATCCGCCGAGGCGGGCCTGTCGACGCCCAATCTGGCCGAGGCGGAGACGAACCGGCGCCTGGTGCACTCCGCGCGCCGGGTGGTCGTCGTCGCCGACCACACCAAGTGGGGCACCGTGGGCCTGAGTTCGTTCGCGGCGCTGTCGCAGGTCGACACCCTGGTCACCGACGCGGGGCTGCCGCAGGAGGTGCGCGCGGAGATCTCCGAGCAGTTGCGGCGGCTGGTGGTGGCGGGTGAGCCGGGGGCAGATGACGGGGCGGCCGACGCCCCGGACCGGCGGCCCGCTCCACCGGCCGGGGAGGCGCAGGCCACCGCGGACGGCTGACGGATCGGACCGGCGACCGCGGACGGCTGACGGGCCGGACCGGCGACCGCGGCGGGGTGCCGGGCCGGGGGCCTGCGGTCAGCCCGCGGCGCCGCCCGGCCGGGCGCCCGCACCCGTGTCCAGCAGCGCATCGATCGCGGCCGTGTACGGGGCGATGTCCAGGCCCTGTTCGGCCAGCCAGTCGTCGGCGTAGTACTTGTCGAGGTAGCGGTCGCCCGGGTCGCAGAGCAGGGTGACGACGCTGCCGGTGCTGCCCTCGGCGACCATCTCGGCGACGATCTTGAGCGCGCTCCACAGGCCCGTCCCCGTGGAGCCGCCCGCCCTGCGCCCGATGGCCCGCTCCAGGGCGCGTACGGCGGCGACGCTGGCGGCGTCCGGCACCTTCATCATCCGGTCGATGGCGCCCGGTACGAAGCTCGGCTCCATGCGCGGCCGTCCGATGCCCTCGATCCGGGAGCCGCGCTCGCAGGTGAGGCCGTGGTCACCGCTGGTCCAGCCGTCGAAGAAGCAGGAGTTCTCCGGGTCGGCGACGCAGATCCGGGTGTCGAACTGCATGTAGTGCACGTAACGCGCCAGGGTGGCGGAGGTGCCGCCGGTGCCGGCGGTGGCGACGATCCAGGTGGGTTGCGGGTAGCGCTCCAACGACAACTGGCGGTAGATGGACTCCGCGATGTTGTTGTTGCCGCGCCAGTCCGTGGCGCGTTCCGCGTAGGTGAACTGGTCCATGTAGTGGCCGCCGGTCCTGGCGGCCAGCGCGGCGGACTCCTCGTACATGGTGCGCGGGTCGTCGACGAAGTGGCAGCGTGCGCCGTGGAACTCGATGAGCCGGCACTTCTTGGCGCTGGTGGTGCGCGGCATCACGGCGATGAAGGGGACGCCGATCAACTGGGCGAAATATGCCTCGGAGACCGCCGTCGAGCCGCTGGATGCCTCGATGACGGGGCGACCGGGGCGGATCCAGCCGTTGCACAGGCCGTAGAGGAACAGCGAGCGGGCCAGGCGGTGCTTGAGACTGCCGGTGGGGTGGGTCGACTCGTCCTTCAGATAGAGGTCGATGCCCCAGGTCTCGGGCAGCGGAAAGCGCAGCAGATGGGTGTCGGCGGAGCGGTTGGCGTCGGCCTGCACCTTGCGGACGGCCTCCCGCAGCCAGGCCCGGTAGGCGGGGTCGCTGCGGTCGACGTCCGGCGTGTCCGTCAGGCCCTGGACTGCTGGGGGGTGGGTGGTACTCACCGCTCGGCTCCTTTGTGTCGCGTCGGCCGCCGGTCCGGCTCGGGCATCCGTACGAGCCCCTGGCTGCCCCGATCATAGACATCTGCCGGGCCCTGCTCACCTGCGCAAACGTCACGCCGGCCGGCCCGCGGCCGGGTCGGTGGGCCCGCTTGGCGCGTCGCAGGCGCCCCCGGAGCGTGGCCGGTCCCGGCCCGTGCGCCCGGCCCACCCGCGTACACCCTGGCGCCCCGCGACGGGCGCGGGCACACTGCTGCCACGGGAACATTCCCGGTGGTAGCCGCGTTTGCGACCAGGGCCGGCACGGTTCGCAGGACCTGCCGGCGCAGACCTCGCACCCAAGGGGGGCATCATGGCGGAGCCGGAGTTCACGGCGGAGCGGGTTCGGATCGGCAAGCGACTGCGGTCGCTCACCCGGGCCGGCCAGGTCCGCATCAATGACGGCCGAGTGGAACTGCTGACGAGTTACGGCAGCGAGATCGACAGCGCGCCCGTGCAGGCGGTGCGCGCCGGCAAATCGTGGTTCTCGTCGGGCGACAGCGCCTCGGCCGAGGTCAACGGCACGCGCTATACGCTGACCATGGGCGACGGAACCGCGGACGCCCCGCAGGACGGACGCGCCCGGCGCTTCATCGAAGCGGTGCGCAAGGCGGGTGGCCGGCACCCCTGACGCAGAGCGCCGGTACGTCGCGGGACAGCGCCGGGCCGCACAGCGAAGTGTCGCGGGCTCGCGCCGGGCCGCAGGGCGGTGACGCCCCGGGCGTTCCCTTCCGTCCATGGCCTGGCGCGCAGTTCCCCGCGTCCTGCCCAGGGCGGGGCCGCGCCCGGGCGGCGGGGCGTGGGGAACCGGCTGTCTCGACCGGGTCCCGGCCGAAGTCCCACGGCGACCGCGCTCGGGCCGCTCCTGCCGCCCGCGTTCGTATCACGCACTGCCCGCGTTCCCACCAGTCGCCGCCCCCGGTTCTCACCGGGTGCCGCTTTCGTGCACCGTTCGGCGGCCCTCCAGTTGCATGCCTCCCAGGCCTGAGTCACTCTGGTCTCACATCACTCAGGGTGCACCGGCGATCACACTGAGGCCAAGACCGCCGGTCCTCCAGCAGGCGACCGCTCGGCGCAGCCGCCGTGCTGGTCCAGTTCTCCGTCTTCTTCCGGAACCTCGAATTCGGGGAGTCGTGGCCGTGATCAGCCAGCCAAGAAGGCACTGCACGGTGGAGCTCAAAGCCCTGCCGTCGCGGATCGGACAGGTCCGCAGAATCGTCTCTGCACAACTCCGCTACTGGCGTCTTGACGTCCTGACCGACCGGGCGGCGCTCGGCGTGACCGAGCTGCTGACGAACGTGCACCGGCACGCCCGCCCCGACAAGATCTGCACCGTCGACATAGAGCTGCTGCTCGACCGGCTCACCGTGTCGGTGCGCGACCACGACCCGCGGCTGCCCCGGCTGCACGAGGCGGAGGCGTTCGCGACCTGCGGGCGCGGCCTCGCGATGATCGCCGCCATGTGCGAGAGCTGGGGTGCCCGAACGCAGGGGGACGCCGGGAAGGTCGTCTGGTTCACCCTGCCCGCACCCGGCAGCACCCCCCTCACGGCCGCGCTGCCGGTGTACGGGGCCGCCACCACGGGACCGTTCGCCGGCCCTTCGGACCTGGCTGCCCTGGTGGACCTGACGCAGGGCCCGGCCGGGTCCCTGCACGGAAGGGTCGCGGCCCGCTCGGTCTTCGCGGGCTGAGCGGCGCGCGGGGCGGGTGGCAGCCGAGCCGGGCGGTGCGGCACGCGCAGCACGGCACGGCACCGCCGGCTGCGGCACGGAACAGCGGGCCGCGCCACGGCACGACGCAGCACACACACGACACAGAGGAACCCCGCCGACGGCCGCCCGGACCAGCGCGAGGAACGGCGCCCGGTGGCCGGTGCCGGCCCCGTACGGAGGAACAGCGGCCGGAGGCCGATGCCGCCACCCCGTGCGAGAAGTCGGCGCGTTCCTCCGGAGCCGGCCTCCCGGGAGCGAGCGCGCAACGGCCGTCGCCGGTGGCGGGCAGGCCGCGGTCCTCGTGGGCCGTCCACCGAAGCCCATATTCTGTACCTATGAGTATGTACACTCACTCGGGCGCACCGGCGCCGGCACGACTGTGCGGGCGGACCCGGCGCAGGCGCCTTGAGGAGGCACCCCGCCATGCACGTCATGCAGTACGAGATCACCCTGCCGGCGGACTACGACATGGCCGTCATCCGCGACCGCGTGGCCACCAGGGGCCCGCTCCTGGACGACTTCCCCGGCCTCGGGGTGAAGGCGTACCTGATCAGGGAGCGCGGCGTGCAGGGCTCACCGGTGAACCAGTACGCGCCGTTCTACCTTTGGGGCACGCACGAGGGGATGCACTCCTTCCTGTGGGGGCCCGGATTCCGCGGCGTGGCCGAGGACTTCGGCCGTCCCGCGGTCAGGCAGTGGACGGGTCTCGCCTACGAGGAGGGCGCCGCCGCGGGCGACGCGCCGCTGACCGCCGTACGCCGGCGTGAGCGGATATCCGCCGACGCCCCCCTGACCGCATTCATGGAGGACACGGTGCGCGCGACGGCGCGCCTCGCACGCCAGGACGGTGTGGTGTACGCGGCCCTCGCCGTCGACCCCCGGCGCTGGGAGCTGGTCCACTTCTCGGCCTGGGCACATGACGCGCCGCACGCGGCGGGCGAGGTCTACCGTGTGCTGCGCCTGTCGGCGCCGGAGCGGCATCTGCTGCCCCGCGGCAGGCAGTGGTGAGCGCTGTCCCCGCAGCGGTGAGCGCTTCCGACGGCGACCGCGCGGACGGCGGTGTACGGGTGCGAACCGTGACCGGCGACGTCGCCCCGCACGACCTGGGCCCGTGCGACGCCCACGACCACCTCTTCTTCCGCAGTCCCCGGCTGCCCGGGCAGGAGCTGGACGACGCCCGGGCCGCGGACGCGGAGCTGCGGGCGTTCCATGCGCTGGGCGGCCGTGCGGTGGTGCAGTGGACACCGCACGGACTCGGCCGGCACGCTGGGGACCTGGCCTCGCTGGCGCACGGAACGGGCGTACGGATCGTGGCGGCGACCGGACTGCACCAGGCGGTGCACTACGCCCCCGACGCACTCGGCGCGCTGCGCCCCGGCGGCCGCCTCGCCGAGGTGTTCGCCCGGGAACTGACCGAGGGGATCGGGACATCGGGGGTGCGGGCCGGCCTGATCAAGGTCGCCGGCGGCTTCCACGCGCTGGACGGGCACGCACGCTGGACGATGCGCGCGGCGGCCGAGGCGCACCACGCCACCGGTGCCCCCATCGCCGTCCACCACGAACTGGGCACCGGGGTCCTGGACGTACTCGACCTGCTCTGCGGTGCCCTCGCCGTGCCACCACAGCGGGTGATCCTGGGGCATCTCAACCGCTGTCCGGACTTCGTCCTGCACCGCCAGGCCGCCGAGGCGGGCGCGTTCCTCGCCTTCGACGGGCCCTCGCGCGCCCATCACGCCACGGACTGGCGGATGCCGGAGGCGCTGCGCGCGCTCGCCGACGCGGGCTTCGGCGACCGGCTGCTGCTCGGCGGCGACACCACCACCGCTGCCGCCCGCTCGGTGAACGGCGGCCCCGGCATGCCGTACCTGCTGCGCAGGGTGAGGCCGCGGCTGTCGGCCGCGCTGGGCGAGGAACTGGTGGAGCGCATCTTCACCGAGAACCCGGGGCGCGCCTTCGCGGTGCGGTGGCGGTGAGCCGTCCGGGTTGCACGCCGCACGGCGCGGTCCTGTGCGGCACCGCTCCCGGTGGGATGCGGGGACGGCACGGCGGGGAGCGGCGCGACGAGAGGCGGTGCGGCGCGGGAACGGCTCGGCGCGGGAACGGCTCGGCGGTCAGTCAGTGGGTGGGGCGAGTGCGGTGAGCGGGTCGTCGAGTACCGGCTGCCACGCCAGTTCCGCCGCTCCCACCAGGCTGTTGTGGTCCAGCGTGCACGGCATGATCGGTACGCCGCCGCTGTTGCGGCTCCACAGGCTGCGCTCGGCGACCACCGCACGCAGCCGCTCCGGGTCGGCGGCGAGCAGCTCGCGGTGCAGGCCGCCGAGGATGATCCGGTCCGGGTTGAGGATGTTCACCAGGCCGGCGAGCCCGAGGCCCAGCCGGTCGATCAGCTCTCCGGCGGCGGCACGTACGCGCGGCTGCGCGTACTCCGCACGGAGCAGGGCCCTGGCCTGGTCGAGCAGTGAGGGTTCTGGTCCGGGTTCGCGGCCGGCGGCCGTGAGGAGGGCCAGCGGGTCGGCCTCCACGTCCAGGCAGCCGCGGCTGCCGCAGTGGCAGGGGCGGCCCTCGGGGTTGACGGTGAGGTGCCCCACCTCCAGGGCGAGACCGGAACTGCCGGTGTGCAGCCGCCCGTCGAGCACCAGCGCCCCGCCGACTCCCCGGTGCCCGGTGGCGACGCAGAGCAGGTCGCGTGCGCCGCGGCCCGCACCGTGCCGGTGCTCGGCGAGCGCGGCGAGGTTGACGTCGTTCCCGGCGAACGCGGGCCCGCCGAGGCCGGCCGCACGGACCTGCCGGGCGAAGATCTCCCGTACCGGGGCCCCCACCGGCCAGGCGACGTGGAGCGCGTTGAGCGCGGTGCCCTCGGGCTCGGCGACCGAGGACGGCACGGCCAGGCCCGCCCCGATGCAGCGGCGCCCGGTCTCCCGCAGCAGCCGTGCGCCGGCCGCCACCACCGCACCCAGCACCTGCGCCGGATCGGGGTCGATGATGTCGCAACCGGGCGAGGTGGCGACGATCCGGCCGCCGAGTCCGACGAGGGCCGCCCGGTAGCCGTCGGCGTGCACCTGGGCGGCCAGCGCGACGGGCCCCTGTTCCGCGACGTCGAGGCGGTGCGAGGGCCGGCCGTGCGTGCCGGCCGCGGCTGCGGGACGGGCGTCGACGCGGATCAGGCCGAGGGCCGCCAGCTCCGCGGCGACCGCACCGGCCGTGGCACGCGTGACGCCGAGCTCGGCGGTGAGGACGGCGCGGGTCGGGGCACGGCCGGTGTGCACCAGCTCGAGCGCGGGGCCGAGTGCGCCGCGCCCCCGCTCCAGCCTGGTCTGGGTGGGTCCCGTGGCGCGGGGGGCCGCCTTGCCGTCCATGTGAGCGAGTCTCCCATGATCAGTGTCCGCTGCCACCGCCCAGGGGCGGGACTCCGACACGGTACGGGATGGCGGCGGCCGACGGGGCGGGCCGGCGGAACGGGGCCTGCACGGCGGGCCTGCGGGCCGTCCGGCCCCGGTGGGCCTCCACGCCTCCCGGATCCCCGTGTCCCCTGTCCCTGCGTCCCTACGTCCCCGCGCGCCTGCGTCCCCGCGTCCCTGGTCCCCGCGTTCCTCAGGACACTGCCGGCAGTCCGCTGACCCGCAGCGTGATGTTGAGGCGTCCGTGCAGCCCCAGTGCGGGCGGGCCGGTGTCCGGCTCGATGCGCGGCACCCCGTGGTAGGCACCGCGCGCCGGACCGCCGAAGACGAACAGGTCCCCGCTGCGCAGCCGCACGTCCGTGTAGGGCCGCCCGCGGGAGGCCGTGTTGCCGAACCTAAAGACGCAGGTGTCGCCGAGGCTGATCGAGACCACCGGGGCGTCGGAGCGTTCGTCGCTGTCGCGGTGCATGCCCATCCTGGCGTCCGCGTCGTAGTAGTTGACGAGGGCGATGTCATACGGCTCCGTGCACGGCCCGGCCGCGTACGCCGTCCCGACCGCACGGCGTGCCAGCTCGCCGAGCTCCGCGGGGAACGGTTTGACGGGGGCGCCGTCGCCGTCCACCACGGTGCGGGCGTAGCCGTAGGGGTACCAGTGCCAGCCGAGGCAGACCTGGCGCGCGCTCATGGTGCCACCGCCCGGGGTGCGCACCGTGCGGAGACCGGCGGGTGGCCGCGCCCAGGCCCGGCAGGACTCCAGCAGTTCGCGCTGCCCGACGGCGTCGAGCAGTCCCGGGAGGTGCACCGCACCCGGGGCGACCTCCGCGCGGTCACGCGGGAAGAATTCACCGCCGTCCGCCGCAGGCGCTCCCCCGCGCATCGTCCCGCCTCTTCTCCGCTCTCCTCGTCTCCCCGCCCATTCTCGCACCGCAGCCGCCCAGCGGACCCACCAGACCCAGCGGACCCTCAGCGGGCTCGGCGGGCTGAGCGCGCCACCAGACCCAGCGGACTCGGCGGAGCGTTTGACAGGCAGCCAATCGGCTGCCTTAAATGGACAGGCAGCCAATTGGTTGCCTATCACAGCCGGGCAGAGCCCGGGACGGGATACGCGATGGACGACGTGTTCAAGGCTCTGGCCGACGTCAGCCGCCGCCGGCTGCTGGACAGTCTGAGGGACCGCAACGGCCAGAGCCTGCGCGAGCTGTGCGCCGGGCTCGACATGGCCCGGCAGTCCGTGAGCAAGCACCTGGCGGTCCTGGAGTCGGCGGGCCTGGTGACCACGGCGCGCCGCGGCAGGGAGAAGTTGCACTACCTCGACGCCGCACCGATCAACGCCGTCGCGGACCGCTGGATCAACCGGTACGACCGCGACCGGGCCGGCGCGCTCGCCGACCTGAAGACAGCACTGGAGCAGACGCCCATGGACACCGGAACCAACCCGTTCGTCTACACCACCTACATCCGCACCACTCCCGAGCGGCTGTGGCAGGCGCTCACCGAACCGGCGTTCACCCGGCGCTACTGGGGCCACGCCTTCGAGTCGGACTGGGAGAAGGGATCGCCCGTGGTCTGGGCCGGCGCCGGCGGCAGGATCTCCCACCCCGAGCAGATCGTGCTGGACGCCCAGCCAGGCCGCCGCCTCTCCTACACCTGGCACACCTTCACCCCCGAGTGGGCCGAGGCCTCCGGTCTGCCCCAGGACGTGCTCGACAGGATCGCCGGGGAGCGCCGCTCGAAGGTGACCTTCGAGATCGAGCCGGCCGGCGAGCTGGTGAAGCTGACGGTGGTGCACGACGACCTGGAGGCGGGCGGCACCCTGCGCGAGCTGATCAGCCAGGGCTGGCCCTCGGTGCTGTCGAGCCTCAAGACGCTCCTGGAGACGGGCGAGCCGCTGCCGGAGCCCGCGCGCTGAGCACCACCGCGCCTCCCGCGCCTCCCGCGCCTACCACGCCGGAGGGCCTGCCCACCCGACCGGTCGCAGCGCTATGACGCCGCGCTCACCACGCCGATCAGCCGTGTCACCGTCTCGGCCATCGCCGCACGTCCCGCGGTGAGGTAGGCCCTGGAGTCGACGGCTTCAGGGTGGGCGGTGAGGAACGCGCGCAAGGCGGTGGTCATCGCCAGGTTGAGCGCCGTACCGATGTTGACCTTCGCGATGCCGCCTGCGACGGCCGCGGCGAGTTCCGCGTCCGGCACCCCCGAGGAGCCGTGCAGGACCAGCGGGACGCCCGCCGCGGGGGCGATCCGGCGCAGCAGGCCGTGGTCGAGGGCCGCGGTGCGGTGCGTCATGGCGTGCGTGCTGCCGATCGCGACGGCCAGCGCGTCGACACCGGTACCGGCCACGAACGCCCTGGCCTCCTCCGGGTCGGTGCGGGCGCCGGGCGCGTGCGCGCTCAGCGGGGCCGCCGGGGCCGGCCGGCCGGGCACGGCCTTGCCGCCCACCTCGCCCAGCTCCGCCTCGATCCACAGCCCGTTGGCGTGCGCCCAGTCGGCGGCGGCGCGGGTCGCGGCGAGGTTCTCCTCGTACGGCAGCCGGGCCGCGTCGTACATCACGGAGCTGAAACCGGCGTCCGCGGCCTGCCGCAGCAGTTCGCCGCTCTGGACGTGGTCGAGGTGGAGCCCGACCGGCACCGACGCCTGTTCCCCGGCCGCCGCGGCCGCCCGGGCCAGCGGCAGCAGCCGCCCGTGCCTGAAGCCCACCGCGTTCTCGCTGACCTGGAGGATCACGGGGGCCCCCGCGGCCTCGGCACCGCCGATCACGGCCTCCACGTGTTCCAGCGTGATGACGTTGAACGCGGCGACGGCGGTACCGGCGGCCGCGGCACGGCTGACCAGCGTGCCGGATGCTGCGAGGGGCACGGCCCCTCCTTCCCTCGTTTTCCCTCGATCTTGCGGCGACGGGTGCGGCGGCCCGCGGCAGGGCCGCCGGGGCGTCAGGACGCGGGCGGCACCAGGATCACCGAGCGGGTGAGGTGGCGCGGACGGTCGGGGTCGAGGCCCCGGGCGGCGGCGACGGCAACCGCGAGGCGCTGGACACGCACCAGCTCGGCCAGTGGGTCGAGTTCGCCTGCGACCCACATGCCGCCGGTGGCGCGCACCTGCTCGGCCAGCCCGTCAGGGGCCCTGCCCAGCATCCAGGTGGCCGTGCCCCGGGTGGTGATGCTGATGGGGCCGTGGCGGTACTCCATCGCCGGGTACGCCTCGGTCCAGGACAGTGAGGCCTCCCGCATCTTCAGCCCCGCCTCGTTCGCGAGGCCCACGGTCCAGCCGCGGCCGAGGAAGGTGAACTGCGTGCAGTCGACGAGACCGTCCGGCAACGGCTCGCGCAGGGCGGTGCGCGCGTCGTCGACGACCGCTTCGCCGTACAGGCCCAGATGGGCGCGGAGCAGCGTCAGCGCGGTGGTGGCGAACCTGGTCTGGACGACGGAGCGCTCCTCGGCGAAGTCGAGCACGACCACCTCGTCGGCCGCCTCCATCACGGGGGTGCGGGGGTCGGCGGTGACCGCTGTGGTGCGGATGCGACCCTTGAGCGCCGTGAGGAGTTCGAGGACCTCGGTGGTGGTGCCGGACCGGGTCAGGGCGAGCACCCGGTCGTAGCGGCGGCCGGCCTGGAACTCCGACGCGGGAAAGGCGTCGGTCTCACCCTGCCCGGCACCCTCGCGCAGCGCCGCGATCGCCTGCGCCATGAAGTACGAGGTACCGCATCCGACGATCGCGACCCGCTCACCGGCGCCGGGCAGCGCGGCGGCCTGCCGGCCGGCGAGTTCGGCCGCGCGCGACCAGCACTCCGGCTGGCTGGTCAGCTCGTTCTCGACATGACTCATGCCACGCCTCCTCGGTGTGATTGTTTCTGCAAGATATAGGCACGTTACAAGCAGCATCAAGCATGCATCGGGCCGCCCTGCGCTAAGGTCACCGTCGTCGGACCCTGCGAAGCGGCCCTGCCCCGGTCCTGACCGGCGTCGGGTGGACCGGGTCGGCCCACCGGGTCGGCCCGACGGGCTTGCACCGCCGACGGTGCCGGCTGCCGATTCGACACGCCCGGACGATCCTGGACGAGCGCTTCGCGGACGCCAGGGACATGAGCGCCGGTGAGCGCGGAGGGAGGCACGCCATGTCGCGCGATGCCCGCTGGCAGGAGCTGCTGGAGCTGCTGGCGGCCCACGGCCGGCTCGACGTGGAGAAGGCGGCGGCCCGGCTCGGGGTCTCGTCCGCGACGATCCGGCGCGACTTCGACGGGCTGGCCGAGCAGCAGTTGCTGGTGCGCACCCGGGGCGGCGCTGTGGCGCATGGCGTGTCGTACGAGCTGCCGCTGCGCTACAAGACGGCACGGCGTGCCTCCGAGAAGCAGCGGATCGCCGAGGCGGTGGCCGCTCTCGTCGCACCGGGCGAGGCCGTGGGGCTGACCGGTGGCACCACCACCACCGAAGTGGCGCGCGCCCTCGCCGTACGCCCCGATCTCGGCTCCGGCTCACCCGCGCTGACCGTGGTGACCAATGCGCTCAACATCGCCAACGAGCTCGCGGTGCGCCCGCAGTTCAAGATCGTGGTGACCGGCGGGGTGGCCCGGGCCCAGTCGTACGAGCTGATCGGCCCGCTCGCGGACGGGGTGCTCGGCCAGATCACACTGGACGTCGCCGTCCTGGGCGTGGTCGGCTTCGATCCCGTGCACGGGGCCGCGGCGCACGACGAGGCGGAGGCCGCGATCAACCGCCTGCTGTGCGACCGGGCCCAGCGGGTGATCGTGGCGGCCGACTCCAGCAAGCTGGGCCACCGCGCCTTCGCCCGGATCTGCGGCACGGACCGGGTGCACACACTCATCACGGACGCCGCCGCACCGCCCGAGACGCTGGAGCGGTTCGAGGAGGCGGGCGTCGGCACGGTCGTGGCGGTGTGACCGGGCGCCGCGGGACGGCCGCGGCGCCGCGGGAGGGACGGGGAGGGGGCTGGGGAGGGCAGGGCAGGGGAAGAGCGTTTCCCGGCGGGACGGGACCGGTGGGACGACGCCGGGCGGCACGGGGGCAGACGGGACGGGAGCCGACGGGGAGGGGAGCGGGCAGGGACGGGAAGAGGCAGGGCGGCCAGGGATGGGGCGGATCCTCGGCGCAATTCCCTTGCCCACCCGGAGGCACGTCTCTAATCTGATTTTGTGCCGATAGTAAACAAAATCGGAAGCGCCGCGTCCCGTACCCCTGAGGCGGTGGCCCTGACGGGGCTGCGTGCCGCGGTGACCGTCTTCTTCGCGCTCGACGGGTTCGTCTTCGCGGGCTGGGTGGTGCGCATCCCGGCCGTCAAGGAGCAGACCGACGCGTCCGCGAGTGCGCTGGGGCTCGCCCTGCTGGGGGTCTCCGGAGGCGCGGTGGTGACGATGATGGTCACCGGCCGGCTCTGCCGGCGGTTCGGCAACCATCCGATGACCGTGGCCTGCGGTGCGCTGTTGTCCCTGAGCGTCGCCCTGCCGCCGCTGACGCACTCGGCACAGGCGCTGGGCGGGGTCCTCCTGCTGTTCGGCGCGGCGTTCGGCGGGCTCAACGTGGCGATGAACAGCGCCGCCGTGGATGTCGTCGCCGCCCTGCGGCGGCCCGTCATGCCGAGCTTCCACGCCGCGTTCAGCCTGGGCGGCATGCTCGGATCCGCCGTCGGCGGCCTGCTGGCGAGCCACCTCTCCGCAACCCGGCACCTGTTCGCCCTCACCGTGGTCGGCCTGCTGGTGACCGCGGCGGCAGGCCGCACCCTGCTGCGCCGTACGGCACCGGTCCCCACGCGGATCGCGCCGGCCGCTGCGCAAACGACCGCGCGGACCCCCGGCACGGACGCCGACCCGGCCGCCGGTACGGCCTCGGGCACGGCCGCCGCCGGTACGGCCCCCGCCACGGAGCCCGTCGCGGGGCGCCCTGCGCGCCGCCTCGACGCGGGGACCCGCGGCCTGGTGATCGTGTTCGGCCTGATCGGCCTGTGCACCGCCTACGGGGAGGGCGCGCTCGCCGACTGGGGCGCCCTGCACCTGCAACAGGACCTGGCCACGGACGCGGGCGTCGCCGCCACCGGATACGCGTCCTTCGCGCTGGCCATGAGCATCGGGCGGATCACCGGCACCACCCTGCTGGAACGCCTCGGCCGTACCCGCACGCTGGTGGCGGGCGGTGCCACGGCCGCCGTCGGAATGCTGCTCGGCTCCCTGGCACCAGCTCTGTGGGCGGCCCTGATCGGCTTCGGCATCACCGGCCTGGGACTGGCCAACATCTTCCCGGTCGCGATCGACCGGGCGGGCGCGCTCGCCGGGCCCAGCGGGGTGGCGGCCGCCTCCACACTCGGTTACGCCGGCATGCTGATGGGCCCGCCGGCGATCGGCTTCATGGCCGACTGGTTCTCCCTGCCCATCGCGCTCACGAGCGTGGCGGCACTGGCGGCACTGGCCGCCCTCGTCGGTCATGCCACCCGGCACGCCGCTCCGGCCTGAGCGCCCAGCCGCAGGCATCCGGCCGCCCGGGCCGTGCGGGCGCGGGCCCGCACGGCCCCGGCGGCCGCAGGAGCGGACTCCCGTCCCGGCCGCCCCAGGGCGCAGGCCCGGGTCCGCGGCATCGGACGCGCGCGAGCCGCCATGGTGCGGCACGCCGTGGTAGAGCCATCCCCGCGGGGCACAATCCCCGCATGGAGACAGCCGATCACATAGAGATCCTGGCCCGGCAGGGCACGGCCATGGCTCGGACGGCAGCCGATGCGGGCCTCGCGGCCACGGTGCCGACCTGCCCCGGTTGGCGGGTCGCCGACCTGCTGCGACACACCGGGCAGGTGCACCGCTGGGCCACGGCGTTCATCACCGGGGGACTCACCTCGCACCACCCCGCCCCGCCCGCGCCGGAAGCCGACGCGGACCTGCTCTCCTGGTTCGCCGACGGGCACGCGGCGCTCGTCGCCGCCCTCCGTGCCGCCCCCGCCGAGCTGGAGTGCTGGACGTTCCTGGCCGCGCCGTCCCCGCTCGCGTTCTGGGCCCGCAGACAGGCCCACGAGACCACGATCCACCGGGTGGACGCCGAGGCCGCCCGCGGCCGACGGGTCGAGGACATCGGCGCGGAACCGGCCGTCGACGGCATCGACGAACTGCTCTCCGGCTTCCACCGGCGGTCCCGGAGCAAGCTGCGCACGGACCGCCCCCGGGTGCTGCGGGTGCGGACCACGGACACCGGCGACCTCTGGACGGTACGGCTGTCCGCCGAGCCTCCGGTCACCGAGCGCGGCACCACGACCGACCCGGACTGCGAGCTGTCCGGCCCCGCCGCCCAGCTCTACCAGGCCCTGTGGAACCGCCTGCCCATCCCCTCCGTCGAGGGCGACCGGGCGCTGGCGGAGCTGTGGCAGGAGAGGTCCTGCATCATGTGACGGGTGCTCGGGCGCCCGGTGGCGGTGCCCGGGGCCGCGGAGCCGCGCTCCGTTCGCGGGACGGCCGTCTTCCGCTCGGCAGCCGGCTGCTGCTCGGGGCGGCCGGCCTCGGCTCCGCGGAACGGCGGCATCGGCTCCGCGGGTGAGGCGGCTGCGCGGCTGCGGGACGGACGCTCCGGCACTCCGGCACTGCCGGTCGGCGGCATCGGGGCGACCGCCGCGACTGGTACGGCCCGTGCGACCCGTGCGACTGCCAGATAGTTGCACGGTCTGCCCGGCAGGAGTGCGGTGGCGTGCCGATGGTCAGCCGAGCCACCCGGGCCGGACGAGGCCGGACTCGTACGCGAGCACGACGAGCTGGGCACGGTCGCGGGCGCCGAGCTTCACCATCGTCCGGCTGACGTGCGTCTTTGCGGTGAGTGGGCTGACCACCAGGCGGCGGGCGATCTCCTCGTTGGACAGGCCGATGCCCACCAGGGCCATCACCTCCCGTTCGCGCTCGGTGAGTTCGGCGAGCGCCCCGGCCGCGGCCGGCTCCTTGGAGCGCGCGGCGAACTCCGCGATCAGGCGGCGCGTCACACCGGGAGACAGGAGCGCGTCACCGTCCACCACGGCACGCACCGCCCGCAGCAGCTCCTCCGGCTCGGTGTCCTTCACCAGGAAGCCGGAGGCGCCCGACCTGATCGCCTCGAAGACGTACTCGTCCAGCTCGAAGGTGGTCAGGATGACCACCCTGACGTCCCCGAGCTCCGGATCCGCAGTGATCCCGCGCGTGGCGGCCAGCCCGTCGAGCAGCGGCATGCGGATGTCCATCAGCACGACGTCGGGGCGCAGCTCGCGCACCGCGCGCAACGCCTCCTCGCCGTCCGCGGCCTCCCCCACCACCCCGATGTCGCGCTGCGCGTCGAGCAGTGCCTTGAAACCTGCCCTGACCAGCAACTGGTCGTCGGCGAGCAGTACCCGGATCAACGGTCCTCCTTGAACGGCAGTGCGGCGGACACCCGGAAGCCGCCGTCCGCGCGCGGGCCCGCGTCGATCGTTCCGCCCAGGGCCGCGGCACGCTCCCGCATCCCGGCGAGACCGTTGCCCGTGCCGCCCGCGTCGGCGCCGGTGGCGGGACCGTCGTCGTCGATCCGCAGCCGCAGCCCACGCGTCCCGTACCAGATGTGCACGCGTGCCCGCCGCGATGCGGAGTGCCGCACCACGTTCGTCAGTGCCTCCTGGACGATGCGGAAGGCGGCGAGGTCGAGTCCCACAGGAAGCGGAGGGCGGGTGGCCGCAGCCGCAGTGGTCGCGGGGGCGGCGTACGGCTGGTCGCCGCCCCGCTGGTCGCCGCCGAGGAGGACGGCGCGGCCGGGGACGTCGTCCGGGGCCTCGTCGCCGACGTGGGTGTCCACAAGCACCGTGAGGCCCATGCCGGCCGCCTGGTCGACGAGTTCGCCGAGGCGGTCGAGCCCGGGCGCGGGCGCGCGCGGTGCGTCACCCGGTGTCCGGAGGGTGTCGAGCACCTGGCGCACCTCGCCCAACGCCTCCTTGCCGGCGGCCTTGATGGTGGTCAGCGCGGTACGGGCCTGCTCGGGATCCGCGTCGAGCAGCGCAAGGCCCACACCTGCCTGGACGTTGATCACGGAGATGCTGTGCGCGAGCACGTCGTGCAGCTCGCGGGCGATCCTGAGCCGCTCCTGGTCGGCCCGGCGCCTGGCGGCCTCGACCTGCTCGGCACGCTCCTTCGCCCACTGCTCGCGACGGACCCGGACGAGTTCGCAGACCGCGACGATGGCCAGCGCCCAGGCGGCGACACCGACCTCGGTGGGCCAGGCCGCGGCCCCGTCACCGGACGGTGGCAGATGCGGGTAGAGCCAGTGCGCGACGAGCAGATGCCCGGTCCACAGCAGCCCGATGGCCGCCCAGGCCGCCTTGCGGTGCCCGGTCACGACGGCGCTGAAGCAGCCCAGGGCCGCGATCAGGAACACGGGCCCGTACGGGTACCCCGCCCCGAGGTAGACGAGGGTGGCGAGGGAGGTGCCGAAGGCCACCAGGACCGGATGGTGCCACCGCCACAGCAGGAGCAGACCGCCGCCCGCCAGCAGGGCGGTGGCGAACGGGTCCAGCGCCTCCCGGGTCCCCTGGCCCCGCGCGGCGAGGTGGGAGCCGGCGATGACGAAGGCGGTGACCAGCAACGTGGAGACCCAGGGCCACCGGTCCGCGCCGGTCCCGTCCTCGTCGTCCCGCGCCCCGGCCCACGGCGGACTGTACCGCCACCGCGACGGCGGGCCGCCCCAGGCGAGGCCCTCACCCATGCGCCGGCCCGGGCGCGGGCGCCTGCGCTCTTCTGCCATGCCGCCACGCTAGACGCCGCGGGACGTGCGCGGCGTCCGTCGGACGGGGTGGTCGCGGGTACTCCGTGGGGAGTAGACGAGCGGGCCGATTCGGGGGTCCGGGGGGCCAGGGGGCTGGGTGGGTCCGGGGGGCGGGGGGCGGGGGGCGGGGAGCCGAACGGCCGGAGCGCCGGGGGGCCGGGCTCCGAGGGGTCGGGGGGTCGGGGGCGGGAGTCATTTACGTGACGGCCGGTTCCGCGACGGTCCGGCCCCGGGCACTCCTGCCCGGGGCCGGCGCCGTTCGTGCCGCTGCGTGCGCCCCTGCGTACGCCGACGCGGGCGGCGCGGGCCCGAGGCGGGGCCGGGGATGCCGCGGGGGCCCGGCGCAGAGCCCGGCGCGGGGGCCTGGCGCGGTGCGTGAGCCCGTTCAGGAAACCCGTGGTCCACGGCCCGCACTTCCACCCCACGGCCCCACGAGGCCGACCCCGTGCGCGAGCTGCCCCACGGCATGGGCGAAGAACACCTCCCGGTCCTCCACCACGCGGTTGAACTGCCCGAACAACTCGAACCCGATGAGCCCGAAGAGCTGCGCCCAGGCCGCGACCAGTGCCGTCACCACGCCGGGCGGCAGGTCCGGAGCCAGGTCCGCCGCCATCCGTGCCGCCTCGGCCCGGGCTTCCTCCGGCACCACGGGCACCGCGACCCCGCGCCCCCGCGAGGCGTCCCGGACCACGTCGATGAGCAGCAGCCCGACCCGTGAGGCCGGGGGCACCGTCGCCTTGGGCGCGACGTACCCCGGCACGGGCGTGCCGTAGATCAACGCGTACTCGTGCGGATGCCCCAGCGCCCACCACCGCGTCGCCGTACAGACCGCGATCCAGCGCTCCCGCGGATCCGCCCCCCTCTTCACGGATTCGGCGTCCGCCTTCTCCGCGGACGCTCCGATGCTGTCGTAGGCGTCGATGATGAGGGCGGTGAGGAGATCGTCACGGCTGGGGAAGTACCGGTAGAGCGCCGAGGAGACCATGCCGAGCTCCCGGGCCACCGCACGCAGCGACAGCCTTGCGGCGCCCTCCGCAGCCAACTGCCTGCGGGCCTCGTCCTTGATCGCCGCCGTGACCTCGCTCCGCGCCCGCGCCCGGGCCCCATTCGTCGCACTCATGGTGAGGAGTCTGCCACGCTCGCGTGAGCATTGCCCACAAACGAAAGCACTGCTCTACGACGAGATCAGCGCTCACGCGCAGGCGACCCCCGCACGCACCAAGGCCGCGCTCGCCACACCGCCACACCCGCCACACCGGCGCCCCGGTGCCCCGGTGCCCCGGCACACCGCCACCGCGGCGCGGTGGCCTTCACACTCGCCGTCGTGGCGAAGGGCGCGAAGACCGTCGAGCCGCGAGGCCGCCGACCCGTCCGGGGCGCGCAGTTTGGATCACCGCACACGTTTCAGATCACCGCACACGTTTGTGAGCACTGCTCTTGCCAGCAGCCCACCGTATCCGGCACACTGCTCCACAGAGCAGAGCGAGAGCACTGCTCACAAAAGAGATCGGCGCACTCGACCGAGATCAGCGCTCCGCCCCACGGCCGACCCCGTCCCCGTCCCCCTCACCAGCACCAGCACCAGCACCAGCACCACAGGTCACTCACCCCATGGAGGCAACCCATGTCCACGCCCCACTATCTCCGGCCTAAGCGTCTCGACAAGGCGATGAACGGACTGGTCGGCTGGCTGGCACGGCACGGCGTCAGCCTGGTCGGCGCCGCGGAGCTCTCCGTGCGGGGCCGCACCAGCGGCGAGTGGCGCCGCCTCCCGGTCAACCCGCTGCCCTACGACGGCGGGCCCTACCTGGTCTCGGCGCGCGGCGACTCCGAGTGGGTACGCAACATGCGGGCGGCAGGAGGCGGCCGGCTGCAGGTGGGGAGAAGTACGCGGGAGTTCACCGCCGCCGAGCTGACCGACGACGAGAAGCCGGCCGTGTTGCGGGCCTACCTGGCCAAGTGGGGCTGGCAGGTGGGCCGCTTCTTCGGCGGTGTCACCGCGGACTCCACCGACGCCGAGCTGCTGGCCGCCGCGCACCGGCACCCGGTGTTCCGCCTCGCGGTCACCACGTGACCGGGGCACCCGCCACGGGCGCGACCCACCGGCCCACCCGTCCGCCGACCATCCGGATCACCGGTGCGCCCGCCCATCCGCCGGCCCGTCCGCGCGGCCCCCCCTACGATCCCGCTGGCGGCGCTGCACGCCGATTGCCGTCCCTGGTGACATGCCTTGCTGCGGCCCGGCAACGGCGCCGGGTCCGGCGTCCGGCTTCCCGCGCCCCTCCTCGCCCCCGCGGGACGGCACACGCCTGGTGCCACAGGCCCGACCACGGACCACGCGCAGCGCACCTCACGCGCAGGACAACTCATGCGCAGCGCAGCTCACGCACAACGCACCTCACGCGCGACGCAGGCCACCCACAACGCGGGCACGCAGCGCAGGCCGCACACGACGCGAGCCACGCGCCGCCGCCGGTACAGCACACCGCCGGCCCACCGCACCGCCCGCACCGCACACCCGCCGCGGCGGCCCGAGGCGGCGGCCCGCCGCGCGCTAGCGGTCCATCGCGCTCAGCACGCGCCCCGCCATGGGGTGCGTGCGCACGATCTCCGCCAGTGACGTCGACCCCCGCGTCAGACGGGTGAACGCCTTCCAGGCGGGCCTGAAGCCGGTGATGGCGGCGTGGAACATACCGGGGCGGCGCTCGAAGACGCTCAACAGCCGCTTGCCGACGCTCATCTCGACGCCGAGACCGGCCTTGATCGCGAAGGTGTAGTTCAGGGCCTGGCGCCGCGCGTCCACGGCATCGGTGGCCTCGGCGATCCGCACCGCCCACTCCCCCGCCAGCCGTCCGGAGCGCAGCGCGAAGGAGATGCCCTCGCGCGTCCACGGCTCCAGCAGCCCCGCGGCGTCACCGCAGACGAGGACACGGCCGCGGGACAGCGGCGAGTCGTCGCTGCGGCAGCGGGTGAGGTGCCCGGACGAGATGCTCGGCTCGAAGCCCGCGAGCCCCAGACGGGCGATGAAGTCCTCCAGGTACCGCTTGGTCGCCGCGCCCTCGCCGCGGGCGGAGATCACCCCCACCGTCAGGGTGTCCCCCTTGGGGAACACCCAGCCGTAACTGCCGGGCATCGGACCCCAGTCGATCAGCACCCTCCCCGCCCAGTCCTCGGCGACCGGCTCGGGCACCGGGACCTCCACCTCCAGGCCCAGGTCCACCTGGTCGACCTTCACCCCGACGTGGGCTCCTATACGGCTCGCACTGCCGTCCGCCCCGACCACGGCCCGGGCGAGCAGCGTCTCCCCGCCCTGCAGGACGACCGCCACCGTGCGCCGGTCCGGCACCGCGGGCCCGTGCTGCTCCACCCGCGAGACGGTGGCGCCGGTGCGCAGCTCGGCACCGGCCTTCTGTGCGTGCATGACCAGTTGCTGGTCGAACTCGGGCCGGTTGACCAGGCCGAAGAGCATCTGCGAGGAGCGGCGGGTGCGGCTGTACCTGCCGTCGAGCGAGAACGTCACGGCCTGCACGCGGTCCCGCAGGGGCAGCTCGAAGCCGGGGGGCAGGGAGTCGCGGGAGGGGCCGATGATGCCCCCGCCGCACGTCTTGTAACGGGGCAGCTCGGCCTTCTCCAGCAGCAGCACTCGGCGCCCGGTGACGGCTGCCGCGTACGCGGCACTGGCTCCCGCGGGTCCCGCTCCCACCACGACGACGTCCCACACCTGCTGAGCGTCGTCCGAAGAGTTGTCGCTGCTCACGTTGGTCTACCGCTCCCGATCACGCTGCCTGGCACGTCTTTCCCCGGCATCCTACGGTGGCACCGTCCGCCGGCCCCGGTGGGAGGATCATCATCGTGTTCACCGGTGCGGTCGGCGCCGTCGGAGCACCGTACACACAGGCGCACGGCGGCAGCAGCGGGGCCGGGCGCCGTGTCCCGCCGGGGGCGCGGGCCGGTCGCCCGGACCCGGCCGTGGCCCCGGGCCGGCCGGGTCCGAGAATGGACCGGCCCACTGTCCGATCCCGTCCGTTCTTCCCCCCTCTTCTCCCTTCCCTTCCCCGCACCCACGAGGAGCGAGCCCATGCCGTCGCACACCATCGCCGAGACCGTCGCCTCCCTGCTGCCCCGGGCCAGGTCGGAGCTCGCGGAGCTGGTGGCCTTCAGGTCGGTGGCGGACTTCGACCAGTTCCCCAGGGGCGAGAGCGAGGCGGCGGCGTCCTGGGTCGCCGACGCGCTCGGCGCCGAGGGCTTCCAGGACGTCGCCGTGCTCGACACGCCGGACGGCACGCAGTCGGTCTACGGCTTCCTGCCCGGTCCCGAGGGTGCCCCGACGGTACTGCTGTACGCGCACTACGACGTGCAGCCGCCGCTGGACGAGGCGGCCTGGGCCACGCCCCCGTTCGAGCTGACCGAGCGCGACGGCCGCTGGTACGGGCGTGGCGCCGCCGACTGCAAGGGCGGCATCGTGATGCACCTGCTCGCGCTGCGCGCCCTGCGTGCGGCGGGCGGCGTCCCGGTGGGCGTGAAGGTGATCGTCGAGGGCTCGGAGGAGCAGGGCACGGGCGGTCTCGAACGGTACGCGGAGGCGCATCCGGAGTTGCTGGCGGCGGACGCCATCGTCATCGGCGACGCGGGCAACTTCCGTGTCGGTCTGCCGACGGTGACCACCGCGCTGCGCGGCATGACCCTGGTACGGGTCCAGGTGGACACCCTGGAGGGGAACCTGCACTCCGGACAGTTCGGCGGGGCGGCGCCCGATGCGCTGGCCGCGCTGATCCGCATCCTCGACTCGTTGCGCGCGCAGGACGGTTCCACGGCGGTCGACGGCCTGGACGGCGGCGGGGCCTGGGACGGCCTGCAGTACCCGGAGGACGCCTTCCGCCGGGACGCCAAGGTGCTCGACGGTGTGCGGCTGACCGGCTCCGGCTCCGTCGCCGACCGCATCTGGGCGCGGCCCTCTGTGACGGTGCTCGGCATCGACTGCCCGCCCGTCGTGGGGGCCACCCCGTCGGTGCAGGCGGGCGCCCGGGCCCTGGTCAGCCTGCGGGTGCCGCCGGGGGTGGAGGCGGCGGAGGCCACCGGGCTGCTGATGGCGCACTGCGAGGCCCGCGCTCCGTGGGGGGCGCGGGTGCGGTGCGAGCAGATCGGCCAGGGCCAGGCGTTCAGCGCCGCCACGCAGAGCCCCGCCTACGCGGCGATGGCGCGTGCCATGAGCGCGGCCTACCCGGGCCAGGAGATGCAGTACGCGGGCAACGGCGGTTCGATTCCGCTGTGCAGCACCCTCGCGGGTCTCTACCCCGAGGCGGAGATCCTGCTGATCGGCCTGAGCGAGCCGGAGGCGCAGATCCATGCCGTGAACGAGAGCGTGTCGCCGGAGGAGCTGCGGCGGCTCGCGATCGCCGAGGCCCTGTTCCTGCAGAACTACGCGGCCGGCTGAGCCGCTCCGCCGCGGCGGGGTGCCCGGCTGCGGTCCGGTGTGCTCCCAGCGGTCGGCGCACGGACGGTGTGGAGGTCGTCGACGTCCCTCGCCGCCGTCCGTGCGGCGGGCGCGGCCGGATGCCGTCCCCGAGCTGCGTGTACGGCGATGTGACAGGCGGCGGCGCCCCGGTGGCGCGGCGGGCGGGGCGCGAGCTGGGCCGGGCGGCCGGACGGCACGGCGTCCCCTCGTGACCGCGGCGGGACGGACGTCCCGGTGCATCCGACGGGACGTCCCCCTGGCGCATCCGACGGGCGGGGGCCGCCGGCCGCGCCGCAGCCCGGCGCCGAACCTCGTCGGACCTCGTCGGACCTCGTCGGACCGCCGTCGAACCGCCGTCACCGGCGAGGACCGGCACCGCCGCCCCACCGCGGCACGACGCATCCGGGCCGGGTACCGCAGCCCCGGACCGCCACTCCCCCGGCCCGCACCCGCATTCCCGAGCCGCACCCGCCGGCGCGGACCGCACCTGCAGCCCGGAGCCGTACCCGCTGCCCCGGCCGGGGCTGTGCCTCAGACCGGCACCCCGGCCTCCAGGTACACCGCCGCGCCCCGCTGCCGGGCGCGCAGCGCCCAGCGCAGCCGCTCGTAGCGCACCGGCGGGAGCAGGTCCGCGGCCTCCTCCTCGGTGACGAAGCGCCAGTCGCGCAGTTCGGGCCCGGGCAGCAGCACGCCGCGGGCGGCGCCGCTGTTCAGCCGTCCGCCGTCGAAGAGCAGCCGCAGGCCGCCGTACCCGGGGGGCACGGGCGACTCCCAGTCCACGACGAGCAGCCTGGGTACGTCGTCGAGCCGTATCCCGGTCTCCTCGGCGACCTCGCGCATTCCGGCGCGCGCGGGCGCCTCGCCGGGTTCGACGACCCCGCCGGGGAACTCCCAACCGGCCTTGTAGGTGGGGTCGACGAGCAGCACCCGGTCCTGCTCGTCGAAGAGCAGCACCCCGGAGGCGAGGGTCTCGGACGTGGGCTCGGGGGTCTGCACGATGTCGCAGACGGGCGCGGCTCCGGAGCGAACCGCGTCGGCGATGCGGACCGCGGCCTCGCGGGCGGTGAGTGCGCTGGTGTCGAGGAGGTACGCGTCGGCGGCGAGCCAGGTGGCCAGCGCGGTGCGGTACGGCTCGATGTGATCGTGCGCCCACTGGCGCACGCGTATCTCGTCGCCGGGCAGGGCACCTGGGGCTCCCCGTCCGGCGGCACGGGCCCGCAGGATCGTTTCGGCCGGTGCGAGCACGACATGGCGCACCGCGATCCTGCGGGCGGCGAGAGCGCCGAAGATCTCGTCACGGTACTCCTGGCGGAGCAGGGTCATGGGCACCACGAGGACGCCCCCCAGTTCGGCGAGGAGCGCGGCGGCGGTGTCCACCACGAGCCGTCGCCAGATGGGCAGGTCCTGGAAGTCGCTCACCTCGGCGAGGTGCTTGGGCGGCAGCAGACAGGACAGTCCGCCGTCGATGACCTCAGGGTCGAACAACGTGCTGTTCGGGATCAGATCGATCAGTTCGCGTGCGGTGGTGGTCTTGCCCGCACCGAACGCACCGTTGACCCAGACGATCACGGCTCCCCCTCTACTGTCGGCCCCCTGTGGCTTGCCCGCAACACCCTGCCACGGAAACCAGCCGCTGATCAGATCGCCCGCGCCGGGCCGCCAGGTGCCTCCTCCCTCTCCTGGCGGACACGATTCAGCGACCGGGACCGGGGTCGTTCAGGTCCCGGCCTCGCGGGGCGTGTGCTTGGCCTGCCAGCCGCTGAGGAACGTCAGTACGGGCGGCGCCGCGGCGAGGATGACCGATTGGAGCCACTCCGGCAGCGAGCCCAGCAGGTGCGCGTCGGCGACGCCCGCGTTCAGCACGGCGATGACGACGCCGACGGCCGACGAGGCGGCGGTGGCCGCCGTGACCTTCCTCTCGACGGGTGCCGCCACCTCAGTCCTCTTTCCAGACCATGGCCTTGAGGACGGCGGACTTCACGGTGACCGGGGTGTCCTGGAACGCCTTGACGCGGATCCGCATCTGCCGTCCCGAGCCGACGCGGCCGACGAGGGGCACGATGCCGTACGTGCCGCCCTCGGTGCCGATCAGCTCCGCGATCGGGTGGTCGGCCACGTACTTGCCGGAGGAGTCGACCTCCGACTGGCGCACCTGGAACTGCGTGCCGACCGGCACGCCGGTGAGCACCAGGCTGACCTGGCCGGTGTAGCGGGCGGCCCCGCGGACGAACACCGAGCCGTCGTTGGCGTGGCCGCCGGGTTCGTCGGTCCACTCCTTGGTGAACTCGATCGCGTCCCAGTCCTGTCCGGGCGCGAGAGTGAAGGGCTTGTCGATGCCGAGGTTCACGTACTGGGGCATGTCGTCCTCCGTGGATGATCCTGTGCCGGTGGCCCACTTCCGCAGGGCGGCTCTGCTCGCGAAGTTCCCGAGGTTGGTGTCGACCGGTGTACTGGTGTACTGGTGGAAGACCCACGGCGCCTCGACGCCGGGGCGGCCGGGGTTCTCGTTGTAGTCGGCGATCCACAGACCGTCCCCGGCGAACGCGGTGCTGTCGTGGTTGAGCCAGAAGTCGCGGTTGCAGTAGAGGCCCACGCGGTGCGACTTGCCCCGCAGACGCTGCACGGCCCGGATGAACGCGTCCTTCTCCGCCCCCGAGGCGCGCGTGCCCGAGGAGGTGTTCTCCCAGTCGACGAAGAGCAGGTCGCCCTTTATGGACAGGCACTTCTGCACGAAGTACTCGGCCTGGTCCTGGATGTGGCCCGGCCACAGGAAGTGGTAGAAGCCGACGACGCATCCCGCGTCGCGTGCTCTCTTCACCTGCGCGGCCTGCTTCGGGTTGATGTAGGAACGGCCCTCCGTGGCCTTCACTATGACGAAGTCGAGGCCACTCGTGGAGAATCCGGTCCCCTGGTAGTCACTGACGTCGATCCCTTTGATCACAGCGGCTCCCCTTACACGTTGGGCGGTACGGCGCCTGCCGTGACGCACACCCGGTGACCACCGCCGGTGCCGCCTGCCTCACCGTGCTCCGGCACGCCGTTGTCGTCCGACATCGGCGTGCCGCCCCACCAGCCACTTCGGCGCCGAGCGGAGCCGCAGGAGAGGTTCACCGCCGTTACTCCGGGTGTGTGCCCGCTTATCCGTGGGGGCCAAACTACCCCCCGCTCCGGCGGGTGGGGCACCATGTTCCTTCCATCGCGCGTTGTGGAGGGGCGAGTTGGTGCGGTCGGGGGCGGCAAGGGCGTGTGCCCGTCTCGTCGGCGCCCTGCTGGTCGTGGCAGCGGTCGCGGGCGCCGGGCTGTGGGCCCGTGCCCAGTGGGTGGCCGGGGCCGCTCCCGGGGCCGGCCAACTGCTGCGCACGGACCGCAACGACCTGCGCACCGGCGACCCCTGGTACACGGCGGGGGCGCCCTACCGGGTGTACCGGCCGCAAAGGCCGTTCAGCGGGACGACCACGGTCCGCGTCACCCCCGCCGACGACGGGTCCTGGTACGTCGCCACCGGCTACCGCCTGGTGCTGGACCCGGCGGACCGCGTCGCCGTGAAGCTGCGCGGTGACGTCTCGGCGTTCCGGTACGTCCTGCCGAACCTGCCGGGCGGGTATGCCGCCGCGCACGCTCTGGGCCCGGCGCTGCCGCCCGGGTCGTGCGTCGTCACGCAGGAACGCCCCGGGGCCGATGTCGTGGTGACCGCCTCCCGGCGGGCGCGCCTGTGGCCCGACACCCTGAAGACGCTCGACTACCGGCTGGGGCAGGACCCGACCGGCACCTACCGGAGCGCTACCTTCCGGGGCCGTCCGCCGCGTTGGACGTTCCAGGCCGACGTGCCGAGCGGCTGGAAGCTCGACGTGGCCGGACAGCCGACCCGGCAGACCGGCCGCGAGATCACCGCCGACCTCGCGGCCCGGGACGGCGTGACACGGGTCCGGCTGGTGCCGCCGATCGGTTCCGGACCGCGCAGCGCGGCGCCGGGCGCGACGGCCGAAGCACTGGCCCTGGCGACTGTCGGCGGCCTCGCCGCCACGGGCGCGCTCCTGGCGCGTGCCGGGTTTCTGACGGCCCTGCCCACGGCCACCCACCGCCGCTGGGGCGCCGCGTTCGCAGGCTCAGCGCTGGTCACCGCCCTGGCGGCCGCCGCGGTGCTCGCCGCCGCGTTCGCCGAGGCCCGGGCCGGCGACTCGGGATGGAACTGGATCTCCTGGTCCACCGGCGGGACGGTGTCCGCGCCGGCCCCGTACGTCGCCGGGCAGCAGGCCGTGCTCGCGCTCTTCTGGTTCGTCCTGCCCGTGGCGGTGCTCGCCGTGCTGCTGCGCCTGGCCGGCGGACGGCCGCCGGGTGCCCGGGAGCTCGCCGGGGCCGCACTCGCCGGGCCCGCCCTGCTCGGCGTGGAGAGCGCGGTGGCCGCGTTCGCGCCCTGGTCGCTGCTGGCGGAGTCGGTCGCCGCGGGTGCGGCGGCCGGCGTCTGGGGGCTGCTGCGCTCGGGTGTCCTCGGGCCCGCGGGCCGACGGTGGGCGGTGACCTGCGCAGCCGTCACCCTGGCGCTGGTGTCGGGTCTGAGCGCCCTGAGTCTGCTGCCGGGGCCGGGCGCGCGGTGGCTGCCGGGCGCGGACACCACGTGGACGGCGGCCGCCTGGCCCGCCGCACTGGCCGTGGCGGCGCCGTGGACGATCGTCGTGCTGCGCACCGTGCGCGCCCTGCACGGTGCCGCGCCCCGCAAGGCGGCGGCGTCCTGGCCGCTCGGCGTGGTGCTCGCGGCCCTGACCCTGCCCTGGAACGGCTCCGTGGACAGGTACCCGCAGAGCATCGGCGTGCTGGCCTGGCTGACCAACCTCCTGCCGGGGACCGCGGACATCACCGATGTCACCACGCTGGCACTGCCCTGGCAGACCGCCTGGGTCGGCGCCGTGGTCTGCCTGGTGTGCTGGCTGAGGCTGCAGGGCGGTCGGCCGCGGCAGTGGCCCAGGGGCGCCCGGCCGGCCTGCCTGGCGCTGGTCTGGCTGACCGCGACGGCGCCGGTCGTCGGCGCCGTGGACAGCCGCGTCGGCCACCACTACGCGCCGCTGGTCGCCGTGCTCGGCTGCCTGGCCCCGCTCTGGCTGGTCCCGGCCCGGCGGGAGGCGGGGGCGCGGCGGCTGCACGCCGTGTCCAGGGCGGCCCACGTCCGGCTGACGCAGACCCTGCTGCGGACCCAGCTCCTCGCCCGCAGCCGGCACCGCTTCTTCCGTGACTCGCTCATGTCCCTGGCGGACGGTTCGCTGGCGCCGTCCGCGTGGGACGCCCGGTGGCACTCGCTCAGCGAGACGTCGCCGTCCCAGCGCGCCGATCCGGCCGGACGCCTGCGGCGGCTGAAGAACACCGCGCTGGGGACGTCCGGCGGGTTCCCACCGTGGCGCAACGGCCTGGCGTGTGCCACGGCCGCCGCCCTCCTCTCGCTGCCCTGGACCGTCTCGGAGTTCTGGTCCAGCGGCGTCTTCGCCTCACTTCCGCAGACACTCACGGCGGCCGGTGGTGCGCCCGGGCTGTGGATCTCGGCCGGCTTCTGCTACGGCTACCTCCACCCGTGGCTGCGGGGCGTCGGACCGCTCGGCAGGTCCGGCTGCCTCTTCGCGGTGCTGTGGCCGCTGCAGGTGCTCCTGCTCCTGATCGACCTGACCGGCCCGCCCGGCGGGGTCGCCAGGGTCGTCTGCGTGCTGACCGCCCAGCACCTGCTGGTCGCCCTCGGGCTCGGCCTGTACTGGGAGGTGCGGATGGTGCGTGCCGCCGGACTGCCCTGGGGGCACATCCGCAATTTCCGCAGCCTGTCGTCCCTGGCCGTGCCCACCACCACGGTCCTGGTCGCCGCGGTCACCGCCGTCGCCACGGTCCTGGCCGGCTCGTGGGCGACCTCGCTCACCGATCAGCAGGACACGTCCCCGACGGTGGTCAACAACGCCCCCCAGTCCGGCCCCGGCCCCTGACGCCGCCCCGGGCGCGGTGACGCCGCGCCGGTCTCGGCGCAGTCCTCGCGGAGGTCGTCGCGGATGCCGATCCGAGTGGGGTCCTGAACGGGAGCGGCCAACGCCTTCTTCGCTACCGAGTCCGAGGCGTTCGAGCCCGTTCCGAGGCGTTCGAGCCCGTCATGACGGACTCGCCGTCACCTGGGCCCTCGCCTCGGGGCGGCCTGCGGAGCAGGCAGCGTGACGGCGCCCGCCGCCACCGCCGTGGTGCGCAGCAGGCCCCCTCCGGACACCGGTGGCGCCCCCTGTCGCGCCACGGTCCGACCGGCCTCGCGGTCCCGGAGCGATGACTGCGCCCTGGCCCCATCCTCGGTAATCGCTCATCCCGCCCGCACGAGGCCCGGATCCCGCCGCGAAGCCATCGGCGCACCACGGGTTTCGACGGGCTTTCGGGACGGACGCGTCCTCCCGGTCCGCCGCCGCGGCTCAGCCGACGCCGGCGGCGGTGGTGTCCGGTGCGGCGTGCAGTGCCGCCGCGGCCGCACCCACCAGCCCGGCGTCCGTCCCCATCAGTGCCGGTGCCACCGTCAGGCGCTGCACGAAGGACAGCGTGGCGTAGTCGCGCAGGGCCCGGCGCAGCGGCGCGAAGAGCACGTCCTGGGCCCGGGCCACCCCGCCGCCGATCACGGCGATGTCGATCTCGACCAGAGTGGCCGTGGCGGCGATCCCGGCGGCCAGTGCCTGGGCGGCACGCTCGAAGGACGCCACCGCGTGCGGATCGCCGGCCCGGGCGGCCGTGGCCACCGCGGCCGCGGAGGTGTCGCCGTCCGGGCCAGGGCGCCAGCCGGCCGCCAGAGCGCGCCGGGCGATGTTCGGGCCGCTCGCGATGCGCTCGACGCACCCGCGCGCCCCGCAGGGACACGGGTCGCCGTCCAGGTCGACGCTGATGTGGCCGATGTGCCCGGCGTTCCCCGTGGGTCCCGGGTGGAGCCGGCCGCCCAGCACCAGGCCGCCGCCGACGCCGGTGGAGACCACCATGCACAGGGCGTTGTCATGGCCGCGGGCCGCGCCCTGCCAGTGCTCGGCGGCGGTGATCGCGACGCCGTCGCCGATCAGTTCGACCGGCAGCCCGCCGGTGACCGCGCGCACCCGGTCCACGAGTGGGAAGTCCCGCCAGCCGGGCACGTTCACCGGGCTGACGGTGCCGGTCGTGGCGTCCACGGGGCCCGCGCTGCCGATGCCGATCGCCCGGGCCCCGGCCCACGACGGGGAACCCGCCAGGTCCCCGAGCACCTCCTCGACGGCGCCCATGACGGTGTCGCCGTCCTCCTGAGCAGGGGTGGGGCGCTGCGTGCGCTGCAGTATCCGGCCGTCGCCGTCCACCAAAGCTCCGGCGATCTTGGTGCCGCCGATGTCCAGCGCGGCGACGAGGTCGGTGTGCATCAGGTGAGGTCTCCAGGTGAAAGGGCAGGCCGGAGAATGGGTCGGACCAGTCTCTCCTGCATCTGACAACGTTGTCCAGGCCGTATGCTCGACGCCACATCCTCATACATTCATGAACGACAGGACAGATCACCGTGGGCGAGACCACCCGCAGAGCCGAGACCCGCTACGGCAACCGTCCGACGATGAAGGACGTAGCCGCACGGGCCGGAGTGGGCCTCAAGACGGTCTCCCGTGTGGTCAACGGCGAACCGGGCGTGACCGCGGACACCGAACGGCGCGTCCAGGAGGCCATCGACGCGCTGAACTTCCGGCGCAACGACTCGGCACGGGTGCTGCGCAAGGGACGCACCGCCAGCATCGGCCTGGTCCTGGAGGACCTCGCCGACCCGTTCTACGGACCGCTCAGCCGTGCCGTGGAGGAGGTCGCACGGGCCCATGGCGCCCTGCTGATCAACGGGTCGAGCGCCGAGGAACCGGAGCGTGAGCAGGAGCTCGCGCTCGCGCTGTGCGCCCGCCGGGTCGACGGACTGCTGGTCATCCCCGCCGGTGACGACCACCGCTATCTGGAGCCCGAGATGCGGGCGGGCGTCGCCACCGTCTTCGTGGACCGGCCCGCCGGGCGCATCGACGCGGACGCCGTGCTCTCGGACAGCTTCGGCGGCGCCAGGGACGGCGTGGCCCACCTGGTCGCTCAGGGGCACCGACGGATCGGCTTCATCGGCGACCAGCCCCGCATCCACACCGCGGCGGAGCGGCTGCGGGGCTACCGGGCCGCCATGGAGGACGCCGGCATCCCGATCGAGGACGCCTGGATGTCGCTCGGCCTCACCGACCCCGAGCGGGTCCGCCGGGCCGCCGAGGAGATGCTGTCGGGGCCGGACGCGGTCACCGCGGTCTTCGCGGGCAACAACCGGGTCACCGTCACGGTGGTGCGGGTGCTCTCCGGGCTCGCCGAACGCGGCCGCAGCGTCGCCCTCGTGGGCTTCGACGACTTCGAGCTCGCCGACCTGCTCCAGCCGGGGGTCACCGTCGTCGCCCAGGACGCGGCCCAGTTGGGCCGCACCGCGGCGGAGCGCCTGTTCAGCCGGCTCGACGGCCTCTCGCTCGACCCGGAGCGCATCGAGCTGCCGACGCGTCTGATCACCCGGGGTTCGGGCGAGATCCCGCCGGCGTTCTGACCACGTGTTCGGCCGCCCGTCCGTCAGGCGGGCGGGGTGGGCGCGGTGTCCGGGCCTGGTGGGGACGGCGCGTCGGCAGACGGGCGGGGACCAACTCCGGCGCACCCGGCGCGGGCCGGGCCGCGGGCCCGTCGTGGGCGGGGGCCCCGGTCCGGCCCCGACCGGCCCCGTCCGCCGACCGGTGCCGGGTCAGGCCGTCATGGGCCCGGGCGCCGCGGGTCCGGGCGCCGCGGGTCCGGGCGCCGCGGGTCCGGGCGCCGCGTACGCCTTGAGGTCGGCGCGGGTGAGTCCGGTGCGCCGGGCGACCTCGGCGGTGTCCAGGGCGCCGCAGTCGAGACCGCGGAGCAGATGGCCGGCGAGCGCCCGTGCCGTGGCGGGCTCGTCGAGCACGCCGCCGCCGGTCTGCTGGGCGTAGGCGACCAGCCGGCCGGCGGCCGGGGCGAAGCCTTCGCGGTAGAAGGCGAACACGGCGGCGTAGCGGGTGGGCAACTGGCCGGGGTGCATGTCCCAGCCCTGGTAGTAGGCACGGGCCAGGGCGCGGCGGGCGAGGCGGTAGTGCTGCCGCCAGGCGTCGTGCACGCGCGCGGTGGACCCGACGGGCAGCACGTTGCTGGAGCCGTCGCAGACGCGTACCCCGGTGCCGGCGGCCGCGACCTGCATCACGGCCTTGGCATGGTCGGCGGCCGGGTGGTCACCGGCCTGGTGGGCAGCGCTGACGCCGAGGGCGGCGCTGTAGTCGAAGGTGCCGTAGTGCAGTCCGGTGGCGCGGCCCCGGGCGGCCTCGATCATCCGGGCGACGGTGGCGGTGCCGTCGGCGGCGAGGATGGCCCGGCTGGTCTCGATCTGCACCTCGAAACCGATCCGCCCGGCCGGCAGCCCGTGCACCTCCTCGAAGGCGTCCAGGACCCTGGTGAAGGCGGCGACCTGCTCGGCGTAGCCCACCTTGGGCAGGGTCAGCACCAGGCCCGCGGGCAGCCCGCCCGCCGCCATCAGGCCGGTGAGGTAGATGTCGAGGGTGCGGATGCCGCGGTCGCGCACGGCGGCCTCCATGCCCTTGGTCCGGATGCCCGTGTAGGGGGCAGCGGTACCGTCGGCGGCCATCCGGGCGGTCAGCCGGGCAGCGCGGGCGGCCGCCTCGTCCTCCTCCGCGTCCGGGCGGGTGCCGTAGCCGTCCTCGAAGTCGATGCGGAGGTCTTCCACGGGTTCGCGCGCCAGCTTGGCGCGCACCCGGTCGTGGACGGGCTCCGCGAGGTCGTCGTGCAGACCGAGGACGGCGGCGAACGAGGCGGCGGTGGGCGCGTGTTCGTCGAGGGTGCGCAGGGCCTGCTCGCCCCAGGAGCGGGGGGTGTCCGCGGTGAGGGCGTCGGCGGGGACGTAGACGGTGTGGACCGGCTGGCGGGTCCCGGGGTCACCCGGGTAGCGGCGGGCCAGGTCCGCGTCGACGGGGGCGAGGAGGGTGCCGATGTCCGCACCGAGGCCCGCGGGGAGGGAGGTCGTCACGTTCTCCTGCGGGGCCATGGGGCGCCTCCTGCCGCTGGACGGTCCGCATACCGGATCAACAACCTGTTGAAGGAACGTAGTCGGCGGCGGTGATCCGCGTCAACGGCGGCAGAGCAGGTGCCGGGGCCGCGCGGTGGTGGTCTCCCGCTCGGCCCGGCCCGTCGCATCCCGGCCCGGGGGCCGTGTCAGCCCTTGCGGGTGGTGATCTCCTCGGTGAGCTGGGGGACGACCTGGAAGAGGTCGCCCACCACGCCGTAGTCCACGAGGTCGAAGATCGGGGCCTCGGCGTCCTTGTTGATCGCGACGATGGTCTTCGAGGTCTGCATGCCCGCCCGGTGCTGGATCGCGCCGGAGATGCCGGAGGCGATGTAGAGCTGCGGGGAGACCGACTTGCCGGTCTGGCCGACCTGGTGGGAGTGCGGGTACCAGCCGGCGTCGACGGCGGCCCGCGACGCGCCCACCGCGGCACCCAGGGAGTCGGCGAGCGCCTCGATGACCGAGAAGTTCTCCGACCCGTTCACCCCGCGGCCGCCGGAGACCACGATCGCGGCCTCGGTCAGCTCCGGGCGCCCGCTGGACTCGCGCGGGGTGCGCGAGACGACCTTGGTACCGGTGGCCGCGGCGCCGAAGGTCACGGCGAGCGGTTCGACGGCACCGGCGGCCGGCGCGGGCTCGACGGGTGCCGAGTTCGGCTTCACGGTGATGACGGGAGTGCCCCTGGTGATGCGGGACCTGGTGGTGAACGCCGCCGCGAAGACGGACTGGGTGGCGACCGGGCCCTCGTCGCCGCTCTCCAGGTCGATGGCGTCGGTGATGATGCCGGAGCCGACGCGCACCGCCAGGCGCGCGGCGATCTCCTTGGCCTCCGCGGAGGACGGCACCAGCACCGCGGCGGGCGTGACGGCCTCGTACGCGGCCTGCAGCGCGTCCACCTTCGGCACGACGAGGTAGTCGGCGAACTCGGGGGCCTCTGCGGTCAGGACCCGCACCGCGCCGTGCTCGGCGAGCACGGCGGCCGTGTCGCCGGCACCGGGGCCGAGCGCGACGGCGACCGGCTCGCCGATGCGGCGGGCCAGGGTCAGCAGTTCCAGGGTGGGCTTGCGGACGGCGCCGTCCACGTGGTCGACGTAGACGAGAACTTCAGCCATGGGATTGCTCTCCTGCGAGTACGAAGTGGCTCGGGCGGTGCGTGCGGCAGCGGGGCGCGGTGGCCGGGCCCGGCCTCAGATGAACTTCTGAGCGGCCAGGAACTCGGCCAGTTGCCTGCCGCCCTCGCCCTCGTCCTTGACGATCGTGCCGGCGGTGCGCGCGGGGCGCTGCTCGGCGGAGTCGACCTGCGTCCAGGCGCCCTTGAGGCCGACGTCGTCCCCGTCGATCTCCAGGTCCTCCAGGTCCAGGACCTCCACGGGCTTCTTCTTGGCGGCCATGATGCCCTTGAAGGAGGGGTAGCGGGCCTCGCCCGACTGGTCCGTCACCGACACCACCGCGGGCAGGGACGCCTCCAGTTGCTCGGAAGCGGCATCGCCGTCGCGGCGGCCCCGCACGGTGCCGTCCTCGACCGACACCTGCGACAGCAGAGTGACCTGCGGGACGCCCAGCCGCTCGGCGAGCATCGCGGGCAGCACGCCCATGGTGCCGTCGGTGGAGGCCATACCGCAGATCACCAGGTCGTACCCGGTGCGCTCGACGGCCTTCGCCAGCACCAGGGAGGTGCCCATGACATCGGTGCCGTGCAGGTCGTCGTCCGCCACGTGGACGGCCTTGTCGGCACCCATCGACAGCGCCTTGCGCAGCGCGTCCTTGGCGTCGTCGCCGCCGACGGTGAGCACGGTGATCTCGGCCTCGTCGGCCTCGTCGGCGATCTGCAGCGCCTGCTCCACCGCATACTCGTCCAGCTCCGACAGCAGCCCGTCGACATCGTCACGGTCGACGGTCAGGTCCTCGGCGAAGTGCCGGTCGCCGGTGGCGTCGGGCACGTACTTCACACAGACAACGATCCTCAAGCTCACGCCGGCTCTCCTACTGCGTCGTCAATCCTTCGGCTGCCTTCTGCAGGCAGCATAAGCGCCTGAAGCGGCAGATCCCGGTCGGGGCGACCGCGCCTCCGACCACGATATTACTCGCCAGTACATCCAAGGTGATTCCCCCTGAGCAAGCGCTTTGAACTGTGACGTTCGCAACGCTGCGTAGTCGAGGAGAGCCGTGACGCGGTGGGCGGTACCGCTGTTACGTCGGTGTTCGGCAGGTGCGCCCGTTGTTCAGTCGCGCAGCGTACGGAAGCCGCCCTCGTGGTACAGCAGCGGCCTGCCCCCGCCCGTGTGGTCGCCGGCGAGCGGCTCGGCGAGGACGATGTGGTGGTCGCCCGCGGGCACCCGGCCGGCGATCCGGCAGACCAGCCAGGCCGGCACGTCCGCGAGCACGGGCACGCCCTCGGGGCCCGCGCTCCACCGGGTGGGCGAGGCGAACCGGTCGGCACCGCTGCGCGCGAAGGTGGCGGCGAGCTCTCGCTGGTCCTCGCCCAGTATGTGCACGCCGACGTACTCGGCCGTGGAGATCACCGGCCAGCAGGAGGCGATCATGCTGATCCCGAAGGATATGAGCGGGGGCTCGGCGGAGACGGAGGTCAGCGAGGTGGCGGTGAAGCCGACCGGGCTCTCCCCCTGAGCGGTGATCACGGCGACCCCGGCCGCGTGGCGGCGGAAGACGGCACGGAGCAGGTCGGGTGCGTCGAGGGGGGTGCGCCGGGGCGTACCGAGATCGGACGAGGCCGTCATGGAGATGTCCTTCTGCCTGGGCGGGAGATGGCCGGATCCTTGGCTGCTCAGCCGGCCGGACAGCGGGCGCTTGCAGTGCGGGCGAGGTCCACGTGGACCCGCGCGTGCAGGTGGAGTTCTCTGGGCATGCGCTCAGGCTGTCGACCGGTCGTCGGTTCGGTCAAGTCCCCACGGGTGGCGGGCGATGGCGCGGGTGCGGCGGTGCGCTCGTTCACCGGACGCCCGCCGCGGGACCCACGGCGTCTGCGAGCGCCGCGATCACATCGGCACGGCGCGGCTGGCCCGCGGCACGGCGCACCACGCGGCCGGTGGCGTCGAGCACCAGGACGGTGGGCGTCCTGCGGATGTCCAGGGCACGGACCAGGGCGAGGTGCCCCTCGGCGTCCAGGTCGACGTGGGCGACACCGGGCACCATGGCGGCGACGTCGGCGAGCACGCGCCTGGTCGCCGCACAGGGGCGGCAGAAGGCGGAGGAGAACTGCACGAGGGTGGCCCGCTCCCCGGGCGCGCACCCCAGCTCTGCCGCGCCCAGCCGCTGTGCGTCGTCGTCTCCGCGCACGCCCACTCCCGCTCTCCCTCCGCTCGCCACCGGCGCACAGTGCAGCGCTCGGCGGCCGCCGAAGATTCCCGGCGGGGCGGAATCCCGCCGCCGTGCGGGCGGACCGCGGCCCACCGCCGGCCGCGGACCCCACGGGGGACCCTGCGCCGTGCAGGGCAGGGCTCGCCGCCAGGAACCCGGCTCGCCGCGGATCCGGCGCGGGCCCCCGGCTGCCGGCTGCGCCTCACGGTCCCGGTCCGTCGGCCCCGCGGCCCGGTCAGCCGGCCGCGGGGGTGGTCAGCGGGCCATCTCCTCCTTGAGTGCCGCCACGAACGCGTCGACGTCCTCCTCCGTGGTGTCGAAGGCGCACATCCAGCGCACGTCGCCCGCGGCCTCGTCCCAGAAGTAGAACCGGTAGCGCTTCTGCAGGCGCTCGCTCACGTCGTGCGGAAGCCTGGCGAAGACGGCGTTGGCCTGGACGGGATGGAGGATCTCGACGCCGTGCACCGTGCGCACTCCTTCGGCGAGCCGCTGGGCCATGGCGTTGGCGTGCCGGGCGTTGCGCAGCCACAGGTCCCTGGCGAGCAGCGCCTCGAGCTGGACGGAGACGAAGCGCATCTTGGAGGCCAGTTGCATCGACAGTTTGCGCAGGTGCTTCATGTGGCGCACCGCGTCCTGGTTGAGGACGACGACGGCCTCGCCGAACAGGGCGCCGTTCTTGGTGCCGCCGAACGAGAGGATGTCCACACCGGCGGCATTGGTGAAGGCCCGCATCGGCACGTCGAGCGCGGCCGCGGCGTTGGCGATGCGCGCTCCGTCCATGTGTACCAGCAGGCCAAGCTGGTGGGCGTGGTCGCAGACGGCCCTGATCTCCGCCGGGGTGTAGACGGTGCCCAGCTCGGTGTTCTGGGTGATCGAGACGACCTGGGGCATCGCGCGGTGCTCGTCGTCGAAGCCGAAGGCCTGCCGGTCGATCAGCTCGGGTGTCAGCTTGCCGTCCGGGGTGGGGACGGTGAGCAGCTTCAGTCCCGCGACGTGTTCGGGGGCGCCGCACTCGTCGGTGTGCACATGGGCCGTCTCGGCGCAGATGACGGCGCCCCAGCGGTCGGTGACCGCCTGGAGGGCGATGACGTTGGCGCCGGTGCCGTTGAAGACCGGGAACGCCTCGGCGGTGGCGCCGAAGTGGCTGCGGACGACCTGCTGGAGGTGGGTGGTGTAGTCGTCCTCGCCGTAGGAGATCTGGTGCCCGCCGTTGGCGACGGCGAGCGCGGCCAGCACCTCCGGGTGCGCGCCGGCGTAGTTGTCGCTGGCGAATCCGCGTATGTCCGGATCGTGCCTGCGCCGGGCATCGGTCCTGGGAGGGTTCACGGCTTCTCGGTCAGCCACAGGCGTTGTCCGTTCACTTCCGGGGCGGGCCTCTCCCAGATCCCGGCGATGGCGTCTGCCAGCTCCTTGACGTCGGTGAAGCCCGCGAACTTGGCTTGCGGCCGCTCGGCCCGCATCGCGTCGTGCACGAGTGCCTTCACCACCAGGATGGCAGCCGCTGCCCGCGGACCCTGCTCGCCCCCCGCCTTGCGGAAGTCGTCGGCGAGCGCCAGCGTCCATGCCTCGGCCGCGGCCTTCGCCGCGGCGTACGCGGCGTTGCCCGCGGTCGGCCTGCTCGCGCCCGCCGCGCTGACCAGGACGTAGCGACCGCGGTCGCTGCGGCGGAGCGGGCCGTTGAAGGCCAGCGAGGTCTGCTGGACGGTGCGGACCAGCAGCTTCTCCAGAAGGTCCCAGTCCGCGAGGTCGGTGGCCGCGAAGGTGGCGCTGCCGCGCCAGCCGCCGACCAGGTGGACGAGACCGTCGACGTGCCCGAAGTCCTTCTCGATCCGCTCCGCCCACTTCCGGGTGGCGGCGGGGTCGAGCAGGTCGACCGTGTCACCGGTGACGGTGGCGCCGCCGCGCACGGACTCCGCGGCGTCGACCGCCTCCGCCAGGCGCTCGGGATCGGCGTCGGCGCCCGCGACGACGGCGCCCGCCTCCGCGAGCCTGAGCAGCGCGGCCCGTCCCGCGGGTCCCGCCGCGCCCGCAACCGCGATCACCGCGCCGTCGAGTGGCCCGTTGCCGTCCATCGTCCTCACCTCCGGCCCCTGGCGGCTCACGCGGCCCTGCCCCGCACGGGCCCTGCCGCGTCCGCCGCCGTGATTCCCCTGGTCGAGGCGATCACCTTCCTGAGCTTCTTGGCAAGCGCCTCGTAGAACATGCTCAGGGGAAACTCGTCCGCGAGCACGTCGTCGACGAGCTTCCTCGGCGGCTGGCTCAGGTCGAGCGCCTCGGGGCCCCTGGCCCAGCGCGAGCCCGGGTGCGGGGCCAGGTAGCGGGACACCAGCTCGTAGCCGGCGAACCAGTGGACCAGCTTGGGGCGGTCGATGCCGTCCCGGTAGAGCCGCTCGATCTCGGCGCACAGCTCCTTGGTGACCTCCGGGGCCCGCTCCCAGTCGATCCTGAGGGTGTTGTCGGTCCAGCGCACCACGTCGTGCTGGTGCAGGTAGGCGAAGAGCAACTGGCCGCCGAGCCCGTCGTAGTTGCGGACCCGCTGGCCGGTGACGGGGAAGCGGAACATCCTGTCGAAGAGGACCGCGTACTGCACGTCGCGGCCCTGGGGGACGCCGTCGGCCTCCAGCGCTGTGGCCTCCCGGAAGGCGGTCAGATCGCAGCGCAGCTCCTCCAGGCCGTACATCCAGAACGGCTGGCGCTGCTTGATCATGAAGGGGTCGAAGGGCAGGTCGCCGTGGCTGTGGGTGCGGTCGTGGATCATGTCCCACAGCACGAAGGCCTGCTGGCAGCGGTCCTGATCGCCGATCATCTCGCGGATGTCGTCCGGCAGCCGCACCCCGAGGACGTCCACGGCCGCCTCGACCACGGTGCGGAAGCGGGCCGCCTCGCGGTCGCAGAAGATGCCGCCCCAGCCGAACCGCTCCGGCGCCTCGCGCACCGCGATGGTCTCCGGGAAGAGCACGGCGGAGTTGGTGTCGTAGCCGGCGGTGAAGTCCTCGAAGGTGATGCCGCAGAAAGCGGGGTTGTCGTAGCGCGTCCGCTCCAGCTCGGCGAGCCAGTCGGGCCACACCATGCGCACCACGACCGCTTCGAGGTTCCGGTCGGGATTGCCGTTCTGCGTGTACATGGGGAAGACGACGAGGTGCTGCAGCCCGTCCTCGCGCCGCGCCGCGGGCTGGAAGGCGAGCAGCGCATCGAGGAAGTCCGGAACCTGGAAACCGCCGTCGGCCCACCGGCGCAGATCGGTGACGAGGGCCTCGTGGTAGGCGGCGTCGTGCGGCAGGAGGGGCGCCAGGCGCTCGATGGCCGAGATGACGCGCCGGACGGCTTCCCGGGCGGCGGCCGGCGTGGGCGCGCCCTCGGCGTCGAAGTCGATGGAGCCGTCGGCGGACTGCCAGGGCCTGATGTCCTCCACGGCCTTCTTCAACAGCGGCCAGGCGGGATGCTCGACCACCCGCATTGCCGAAGGAATCCCCTCTGCCTCGCGAGCCCGCGCCAGCATTTCCGTCATGACCCCTCCTCCACAGGAGAACCTCTCGTCACACCACCGTATGCAGCCAGGGCCACTCCCCACAAGTCGGCCTCGGTAAATCATCCGGCGATCAGACGCTACAACGCATGTTTTTCCTGTTGCATAAATGTTTCACGGATACTTCTACGGAAAGGATGGGGGCGTTGGCTTGATGTCACCCAGGCGTCCCACCCTTCCGCCGCCCGTGCGTCAACCTGCCCGGGACACGCCCACGCGCGGGTGAAGCGATGTGCGTGTGGGAGGGGCGTGCAGGCCCCTGGAAAGGCCGTGCGGCCGGACTTCGGCCACTCCCGTTCGAGCGGTTCCCTCTCCCAGGGGGGCCATTAGGCTGCCAGCCTGGCCGCGTGGGCACGCTTCCCCTTCCCCCTGCTCCCAGCGCCACTCCGAGCCGGGGCCCCCGAACACCACGCGGGAGCCGAACCGTCTCGACGGAAGCGAGTGAACCTTGAACTTCCTCACCATCGGTCATCGCGGAGTCATGGGTGTCGCCCCCGAGAACACCCTGCGCTCCTTCATCGCCGCGCAGCACGCCGGCCTCGACGTCATCGAACTCGATCTCCACCTGAGCAAGGACGGCGCACTGGTCGTCATGCACGACGCGGAGGTGGACCGTACGACCGACGGCAAAGGGCGGATCGCCGAGAAGACGCTGGACGAGCTGCGCGCGCTGGACGCCGGCGGCGGCGAGCGCGTCCCGGTCTTCGAGGAGGTGCTGGACGCCGTCACCGCACCGCTCCAGGCCGAGATCAAGGACATCACCGCGGCCCGGGCGCTCGCCGAGGTGATGGTCCGGCGCGACCTGTGCGCACGGGTGGAGGTGCTGTCGTTCCAGGACGGCGCGCTCACCGAGATCAGACGCCTGGTCCCCGGCGTACGGACGACGCTCGTGGCCGACCACTACGGGACGGACGTGGTGGGCCGTGCGACGGCCGTCGGCGCCACCGCGCTGGCGCTGGACATCCGTCGGCTCACCCTGGAGGTCGTCGAGGAGGCCAGGAAGGCGGGGCTGAAGGTCTACGGCTGGGTCGTCAACACCCAGGAGCACCTGCGGCTGGTGCGCGCCCTGGAGCTGGACGGCGCGACCACCGACTACCCGGAGATCAAGCGCACCGCCCGCTTCACCGCCTGAACCGCCACCGCCCGCAGCGCCACCAGCGGTGCCTCCACCATCCGCACCGCCGACATCCGCACCGCCACCGCCTGCGCCGCCACCCGGTCGAGCGCCGCCCGCCCGACGGCCCGGCCCCGGGGGCGGCGCCCGGGTCCCGGGGCCGGCGTGAGGGGCTGACCAACGGCTCGCGGCTCGGCCGGAGACCACCGCGGTCACGGCGGTCACCGGCGGCACGTGCCCGCAACGGCGCCTTGCCCGGCGCGCGCACCGTGCCCGGCTCGCCCCGCTCAGACCAGCGGCTTGACCAGCAGTTCGAACTCCAGGTCCGGCCGCTGCGGGATCCCGAACCGCTCGTCACCGTAAGGGAAGGGGGTCGTCCTGCCCGTACGGCGGTAACCGCGCCGCTCGTACCAGGCGATCAGGTCCTCGCGGACCGAGATGACCGTCATCTGCATCTCCCGCGTGCCCCAGTCGGCCCGCGCGGTGCGCTCCGCCTCGGCGATGACCGTCTTGCCCAGGCCCGCGCCCTGAAGTTCCGGACGGACCGCGAACATGCCGAAGTAGGCGCGCTCACCACGGCGTTCCAGTTGGCAGCAGGCCACGATCACACCGTCCCGCTGCACCGCGATCAACCGGCTGCCGGGGTCCTCGATGACCTCCAGCACGCCCTGCGGGTCGGTGCGCTGCCCCTCCAGGATGTCGGCCTCCGTGGTCCAGCCCGTCCGGCTGGACTCCCCACGGTAGGCCGACTCGATGAGCGCCACCAGCGCGTCGACGTCGCTGCCGAGCGCGTCCCGGAAGACGAGCTCGCCGGGGGCGGGGGACGGTGCGGTTGCCATGGGGGGTTCTCCGATCTTCGCTGCTTCTCGCTGCTCTTCGCTGCTCTGCTGAGGCCCGGTGCCCGGTGCCCGGTACCTGCGGCGCGCGGAGGTGCGCGGTACGGCCCTCGGCGGGGCGGGGCGCGGAAGTGCCTTGCGCGCCGGGTCGGGCGCCGCATCCGGCTCCTGCACGGCCCGAGTGAGACTAACCCGGCGCCTTCGCGGCCCGTAAGGTCGGCCCATGGTGCACGTACTGAGCAGCAGGACCCTCCTCAGTCCTACCGACCCCGAGCGCTCCCGCGCCTTCTACGGTGAGCAGCTGGGCCTTGAGGTCTACCGCGAGTTCGGCACGGGCCCGGAGCGCGGCACCGTCTACTTCCTCGGCGGCGGTTTCCTGGAGCTGTCGGGCCGCTCCGAGCACCCGCCGTCGCCGGCCCTGCGGTTGTGGCTCCAGGTGGCGGACGCCGCGGCGGCCCACGACGAGCTCAGGGCACGCGGCGTCGAGATCCTTCGCGCGCCCCGGCAGGAGCCCTGGGGACTCGTCGAGATGTGGATCACGGACCCGGACGGCTGCAGGATCGTCCTCGTGGAAGTGCCCGGGGACCATCCCTTGCGGTACCGCCCCTGAGACCATCTCCCGCGCCGTCGCCCCTGAGACGCCGCCGGGCGGTTCCCGGGCACGGACGTCCGCGCCCGGTCGGGCTGAAGCCCTGCCCGGCTCCGTCCGCCACCCCTGCGTCGGCGTGCGCCCGCGGCGTGCTCGCGCGTACGCGTACGCGCGAGCACGCCGCGGGCGCACGCGAGGCGGATACGGGTGCGCACGTTTCTCGTACACGCCCGCATACACGTACGCGGGCGCGTGCGCCGGTGCGGGCCGCCGGTGCGCGTGCTGCGCGTCCGAGGTGGCCGCCGTCCGCCCGGCGGTGGACGCGGTGGCGATGTGCGGCGCACTCCCTCGGTGTCCTGCTCCCCCCGCACCTCCGTGCGCTCGGTTGTGCCGCCGGCCGCACGGGCATCGCTCCTGCGGACGGGGTCGAGGGGGTGCGCCGTGCACGGACCGGTGTCAGCGGCATGGCTCGTCGTGGCGGTGTGCGCGGGCAGCGGTGCCTACTGCCTGCTGCGGATGCGCAGCGCGGTACCGGGGCAGCGCCACACCGCGGGCGGGGACGCCCTGATGGGCCTGGGCATGGCGGCCATGGCCGTGCCCGCGGCCGTGCTGACGCCGCCGCGCCAGGCATGGCTCGCGTGCGCGGCCGTCTTCGCCGCCGCCGCCCTGCACGCGGCCTGGTCGGCCCGGCGCGACCACCGCCACCTGCACCATCTGATCGGCTCCTGCGCGATGGTCTACATGTCGGCGGTGATGGCCTCGATGCCGCCGATGCCGGACGCGCACACCGGCCACGGCGGCGCCGGCACACCCGCGCTGACCGGGCCGCTGCTGCTGTACTTCGCCGGGTACGCGCTGTGGGCCGGCGTCCGGCTGCTGCCCGCCGCGGCACCGGTCGCGGCGGTGCCGGTACGCGCCGGCAGCACTCCCGCACCGGCCTGGACGGACCGCCCCGAGCTGGCACGTGCCTGCCGGCTCTGTATGAGCGTGGGCATGCTGGCGATGCTGCTCGCGATGTGACGTCCGCGGCGGCCGGCACGGTGACTGGCGCGCCGGTGATCGTGGCGTACGTCACTTGCCCGGGCATCCCGTATCGCGGCGGGTCCCCCGCTCATAGGCTGACTTCATGATGGTCCCCGTGGCATTGCTGCTGCTCGGCGCGCTGATCGCCATCGTCGGACCGCGGTTGCTCGCCCGGGCCGACTGGCCGGAGCGCGAGCCCGTCGTGGCCCTGTGGGCCTGGCAGTGCGTGGTGGCCGCGGTCCTGCTGTGCTGTGTGCTCTCGATGACGCTGAGCGCGTCGGTCGCGTGGCAGGAGGTGCGGGGCCCGGTGTTCGCGCCCGCACCGCCCCCGGTCGTCGAGGCGTACGCCCTTAAGGCTTCCCGTCCCTGGGCTGCGGCGGTGGCGGTGCTGCTGGCCTGCGGCGGGCTGTGGACCGCGGCGATGCTGGTCCGTGAGGTCGGCCGGGCCCGGGCGAACAGGCGTCGCCGGGGGGCCGAACTCCTCGTGCGCGCACCTGCGCTGCCGGGTGAGGAGCCGGGTGCAGAGCGTCTGGTGGTGCTGGAGGGCGAGCGTCCCGATGCCTGGTGGCTGCCCGGCACCCCGCCCCGGCTCGTCGTCACCACGGCAGCGCTGCGGCGCCTGAAGGGGCGCCAGCTCGACGCGGTCGTCGCCCACGAGCAGGGCCACGCACAGGCGCGGCACGACTGGCTGCTGCACTGCTCGGGGGCGTTGGCGGAAGGGTTCCCGCAGGTCCCGGTGTTCGCCGCGTTCCGCAGGGAGATGCACCGGCTGGTCGAGCTGGCCGCGGACGACACCGCGTCCCGCCGCTTCGGCCGGCTCACGACCGCGCTGGCCCTGGTCGAGCTCAACGAGGACCGGGGGGTCTTCGGCCCCGGCGCCGTCCCCGAAGCCCACCTCCCCCAGCGGGTGCACCGCCTGCTGACGCCGCAGTCCCGCCTCCCCGCCGCCCACCGTCTGCGGCTCACCGCGGTCGCGGCACTGGTTCCGGTCGTACCCCTGCTGGTGGCGCTCTGGCCGGGGCTGCAGGCCCTGCGGTAGTCCTGCGGGGACTGCGGGCGTGCGGCAGCGGGCGCACGAGGGCTCGGCCGGGTGCCGTACGGCGGGAGTACACCGCAGGGGCCCCTCGGACCGGACGTCATCCCCTTGCCGCCCCGGCCACGCCTTCCCCGGCACCCACCAGGCCCGGACACCGTGCTGTCCGGATGCCGGGCCCGGCGTCCGGACAGCAGTGTGCGCCCAGCACCGCACGGGCGGCACCGGGGCGCCCGGCCGGGCGGGCCGGGACCCCCCGCACCGGCTCCCCGCAGCCGCTCCCGGTGTCCGAAGCCACCGAGGCCGCTCACACCACTCGCGATCACTCACTATCGCGCGTGGCCCCCTTGACCCGTGCCCCCGGGTGCCAAAGGATCTTGGCATGGTCACAGGCGTGCTGTTCGACTTCTCCGGGACCCTCTTCCGCGTCGAGCCGGTCGAGAGCTGGCTGCGCGCGGTGCTCGACGCCTGCGGGGTGCGCATGTCCGGGGCGGAGGTCCAGCGGACGGCGGCGGCGCTCGCGGCGGCCGGCGCGCTGCCCGGCGGCTCCACACCCCAGCGGGTGCCGGACGAACTGGCCGGCGCCTGGGCCGCCCGGGACAGCACCGCGGCCCTGCACCGCACGGCGTACACCGGCCTGTCCCGCCAGGTTCGGCTGCCGGACCCGGGCCTGCACGACGCCCTGTACGACCGCCACAAGACCCCCGAGGCCTGGCAGCCCTACCCGGACACCGCGCCGGTGCTCGCCGAGCTGCACGCGCGCGGGGTGGCGGTGGGCGTGGTCAGCAACATCGGCTGGGACCTGCGCCCGGTCTTCAGCGCACACGGACTCGCCCCGTACGTCGACGCGTACGTGCTGTCGTACGAGTACGGCATCCAGAAGCCCGACGCCCGCATCTTCGCCCTCGCCTGCAAGGAGTTGGGGCTGGCGCCCGAGGAGGTGCTGATGGTCGGGGACGACCGAGGGGCGGACGGCGGAGCGGCCGGGATCGGGTGCGGGGTCTTCTTCGTGGACCACCTGCCCCGGAGCGAGCGACCGGACGGCCTGCGGCCGGTCCTGAAGCTGGCCGGGGACGGAACCGGACGGCAGTCGGACACCCGCAGCCCCTGAGGCATATGCTTTCGGCATACCGCAGACCGGAATAAAGCCGTCTGCATGGACGATCCCCCGCGTCGCCCATGCAGACGGCAGCCTCGCACACCTGTCCCCCGAGAACGGCCCGGTGGCGCGACGTACTGAGTATATTGGCTGTGAGCCAGTCAACGCAGGAGTTACAGGATGTCCCCTCGAAGCGCATCGGTCAATGAAGAGTTGCGCCGGCGCTCGCGGGAGCGACTTCTGCAGGCTGCCGTGGAGTTGGTGAGCGAGCGCGGATACGACTCCACGACCCTGGCGGGAATCGCCGACCGTGCGGGGTCGGCGCGCGGCCTGGTCTCCTACTACTTCCCCGGCAAGCGCCAGCTCGTGCAGTCGGCGGTGCACCGGCTGATGCACCGCACCCTGGAGTCCGCCCTGGAGCGCGAGCCGCGCACCGACGACGGCCGGGAGCGGATGGCGCGGGCCATCGACGCGATCCTGGGCCTGGCCCAGGACCGTCCCGTGCTGATGCGCACGCACATGGCGGGCATCCTCCAGGCCGAGGGCTTCGTGCAGTGCCCGGAGCAGCAGAGGCTGGCCGAGCTGCTGCGCGAGACGGTCCAGCGGTACGGATCCGACACGGTGGACAGCGACTACCCGATGCTGAGGGCGCTGCTCATGGGCGCCGTCTTCGCGGCGCTCGTGCCGGGCGCCCCGATGCCGCTGCCGATGCTGCGCACCGAGTTGTTCCGGCGCTACCGGCTCGACTGGGAGCTCGGCTCACCGCCGAAGGAGCGGGCCCCCGGCGGTGCGGCCGCCGACGAGCCCGCGGACTTCTCCGCGTTCTTCGACCCGTGCCCGGCACCCGAGGAGCAGCCGGGCTGACCGGACGCCCGCGCCGCGCCCACCCGGATCCGCGCCCAGGAGGCGGACGGCCGGGGTGGCCGGAACCTCCGGGCGTGAGACCGCGCGCGCCAGGCGCCCGCGGGGCGCATACCGCGCCGACGAGTCGGCGGGCGCACCGGCCGACGGAGGGTCAGACATGCTCCAGGCGGTCCGCCTGGAGCCGGGCGGCGCCGAGCACGCTGTCCAGCAGGCCGGGGAAGAGGGCGTCCAGGTCGGCCCTGCGCAGGGCGTTCATCTTGGCGGTGCCGCGGTAGGCCTGCTGCACGACTCCGGACTCACGCAGCACACGGAAGTGGTGCGTCGTCGTGGACTTGGTGACGGGCAGGTCGAAGTACGAGCAGGGCAGCTCGCCGTCAGCGGCCGCCAGGTCGAGGACCACACTGAGCCGTACGGGGTCCGACAGCGCGTGCAGCACCGCCTCCAGGCGGACGGCGTCCCGGGCGGGGTGGGCGAGCGTGCGGCTGCCGAGGGCTGCGGTGGTCACGGCGGCTCCACTTCGTCGGGGGTGGACGGCGAACGCCGCTCCTCGACGGTCGCCCGGGCGCTCATTGTACGAGAGTCCTCGTAGTTTGACATGCGCCGTACTACGAGAGGTATCGTACATCGCGCTCCGGAGCCGTCCGGGGCCGTCCTTTCCTCCGTCCCGCGATCCGAGGAGTCCGCCGTGAGCGCCCTGTTCGAGCCCTGCACGTTGCGTTCGCTGACCGTTGCCAACCGCGTCTGGATGTCGCCCATGTGCCAGTACAGCGCCGCCGCCGAAGGACCGGAGCAGGGGGTGCCCACGGACTGGCACTTCCAGCACCTGGCGGCGCGGGCAGTCGGCGGTGCGGGCCTGATCTTCACCGAGGCGACCGCCGTCAGCCCCGAGGGCCGCATCAGCCCCTACGACCTGGGGCTGTGGAACGACGCCCAGACCGAGGCGTTCAAGCGGATCACCGCCTTCCTGAAGGACCAGGGCACGGTGCCCGCGATCCAACTCGCCCACGCGGGCCGCAAGGCCGCGACCGACGCACCCTGGAACGGCGGTGCGCCGCTCGGCCCGGACGAAGGCGGCTGGCAGCCGGTGGCGCCGAGTCCGCTGGCGTTCGACGAGGGGCACCCGGTGCCCACGGAACTGACCGCCGAGCGGATACGGGAGGTCACCGAACAGTTCGCCGCGGCCGCCCGGCGCGCCCTGGACGCCGGCTTCGAGGTCGTCGAGGTGCACGGGGCGCACGGCTACCTGGTCAACGAGTTCCTCTCGCCGTACTCCAACCACCGCACCGACGAGTACGGCGGCTCCTTCGAGAACAGGGCGCGCTTCGCGCTCGAGGTCGTGGACGCCGTGCGGGCCGTGTGGCCGAAGGACAAGCCGCTGTTCTTCCGGATCTCCGCCACCGACTGGCTGGAGGAGGGCGGTTGGACGGACGACGACACGGTCCGCCTCTCGGCCCTGCTCAAGGAGCACGGCGTGGACGTCCTGGACGTGTCGACCGGCGGCAACGTACCGGGCGCCCGCATTCCGGTCGGCCCCGGCTACCAGGTGCCCTTCGCGGCCCGGGTCAGGAACGAGGCCGGCCTGGCGGTCGCCGCGGTCGGAATGATCACTGACGCCGACCAGGCGGAGAAGATCGTCTCCGGCGGCGAGGCGGACGCGGTGCTGCTCGGCCGCGAACTGCTGCGCGATCCGTACTGGCCCCGGCACGCGGCCGAGGCACTCGGCGCCTCCGCGCACGTGCCCGACCAGTACCTGCGCTCCGTCTAGGCCGGGCCCCCGCGGCCTCCTCGTCGTCGGCGGTGGCGTCGTCCGCGGCGATTGCGTCGTCGTCCGCGAGCGATGGGGACGGCCGCGGACCGCGCGGAGGACCGGCCGGGTGGACCCCGCGGCCGCGCGGGCAGCCCTCCGGTGCGGCCGCGCACAGCGGCCGACCGCGAGGCGACCGGGGGCGGGGCCCCTCGCCGGCCGTCCGCGCCCTTCCCACCGTGCGGCGTTCGGCTAGCGTCGGTGGTGTGGACGGTGCAGGGACATTCGCAAACGCGCTCGCCGAAGGTGCTCTCGTGCTCGACGGCGGCCTGTCGAACCAGTTGGAGCACACGGGGCACGACCTGGGCGACGCCCTCTGGTCGGCAAGGCTGCTCGCGGATCGGCCCGAGGCGATCACGGCGGCCCACCGCGCGTACGCCGACGCGGGCGCCGACGTCGTGATCACGGCCAGCTACCAGGCCACCTTCGAGGGTTTCGGGCGCCGTGGCATCGACCGCGGCCGCGCCGCCGAGCTGCTGCGGCTGAGCGTGCGGCTGGCGCGGGACGCGGCCGGGGACGGGGACGGGGCACGGCGACCGCGCTGGGTGGCGGCCTCCGCGGGCCCGTACGGGGCGATGCTCGCCGACGGCTCCGAGTACCGCGGCCGCTACGGACTCGGCGTGCGGGAACTGGAGCGCTTCCATCGGCCCCGGCTGGAAGTGCTGGCCGAGGCGGCACCCGACGTGTTCGCCCTGGAGACGGTTCCGGACGTCGACGAGGCGCGGGCGCTGCTGCGTGCCGTACGCGGGCTCGGGGTCCCCGCCTGGCTGTCGTACAGCATCGCCGGGGGCGGCACACGGGCCGGGCAGCCGTTGGAGGAGGCCTTCGCGGTGGCGGCCGACGCGGAGGAGGTGGTGGCGGTCGGGGTGAACTGCTGCTCGCCCGAGGACGCCGACGCGGCGGTGCCCGTCGCGGCCCGCGTCACGGGAAAGCCTGTCGTGGTCTACCCGAACAGCGGTGAGCGCTGGGACCCGGCGGCCCGCGCCTGGCGGGGGCCGGCACTCTTCGCGCCGGGCCGGGCCGGCACCTGGCGCGACGCGGGCGCCCGGCTGATCGGCGGGTGCTGCCGGGTGGGGCCCGGTGCTATCGCGCAGGTGGCCGCCGAACTGGCCGGAACACCATGACGGCCAACCAGGCCCCCGGGCCCGTCCGGTCCCCTCCCCCGGCCGGGCCGACCCCTGTGACCTGCGGCTGCACGGTCGGCCCCGGGAGGCCGGCGCGCGTCACGGGGTAACTGTCAGTGGTGCGGTGCAGACTGTGCCGTGAGCTGAGACAGACGCATCCCCGGAGGTGGCCCAGATGACCGAGGTCCTGCTCGCGGTAGGCACCAGGAAAGGGCTCTTCGTCGCCCGCAGACGCGCCGGCACCTGGGAGTTCGACGAGGCCCCGTACTTCACCGCGCAGGCGGTCCACTCGGTCGCGATCGACACCCGGGGCCCGGTCCCCCGTCTGCTGGCCGGCGGCGACAGCTCGCACTGGGGCCCTTCCGTCTTCCACTCCGACGACCTCGGCAGGACGTGGACGGAGCCCGCGCGGCCCGCCGTCGCGTTCCCCGAGGACACCGGGGCGTCCCTGGAGCGGGTCTGGCAACTGCACCCGGCCGCCGCCGAGCCCGACGTGGTGTACGCGGGCACCGAACCCGCCGCGCTGTACCGCTCGGAGGACCGGGGCGAGACGTTCGAGCTGGTCCGTCCGCTGTGGGAGCACCCGACCCGCGGGCGGTGGACGCCCGGAGGCGGCGGCGAGGGCCTGCACACCGTGGTCACCGACCCCCGCGACCCCCGGTCGGTGACCGTGGCCGTCTCCGCCGCCGGCGTCTTCCGCACCCACGACGGCGGTGCGAGCTGGGCCCCGTCGAACAAGGGCGTCTCCGCGGTCTTCCTGCCGGACCCGAATCCGGAGTTCGGCCAGTGCGTCCACAAGATCGCCCAGGACGCGGGCGACCCGGACCGCCTCTACCTTCAGAACCACTGGGGCGTCTACCGCAGCGACGACGCGGGCGCCCGGTGGACCGACATCGGCGAGGGCCTGCCGTCCACGTTCGGCTTCGCCGTGGCCGCCCACCCGCACCGCCCCGGCACCGCCTACCTCTTCCCGATCAACGCCGACTCGGACCGCGTGCCGGCCGGGCGCCGCTGCCGGGTGCACCGCACCACCGACGCGGGCGGCACCTGGGAGCCCCTCTCCGCCGGCCTCCCCGAGGAGCAGCACTACGGCACCGTGCTCAGGGACGCCATGTGCACGGACGACTCCGACCCGGCCGGCGTGTACTTCGGCAACCGCAACGGCGAGGTGTACGCATCGGCCGACGACGGTGACAACTGGCGGCTGCTGGCCTCCCACCTGCCGGACGTGCTGTGCGTACGGGCTGCGGTGATCGGCTGACGGAGTGCCGTGCAGGCGGGCCCCGACGGGTTCCGGCGGTTGTCCCGGCCGACAAGTGCGGGCGCGCGGCCGCGAATTGATCGTATGCCGGGGCGCGGCAGTAGAGTGACGCTCCGTGGCACCACGACCCTTGCATGAAATCGTCGAAGAAGGCTGGGCGAAGGCTCTCGAACCAGTGGCGGGCCGGATCGCCGCCATGGGCGAGTTCCTGCGGGCGGAGATCGCCGCGGGACGCACCTATCTGCCTGCCGGGCAGCATGTCCTGCGGGCCTTCCAGCAGCCCTTCGACGACGTACGCGTCCTCATCGTCGGCCAGGACCCCTATCCCACCCCGGGTCATGCCGTAGGTCTCTCCTTCTCCGTCGCTCCCCAGGTCAGACCGCTGCCCGGCAGCCTGATCAACATCTTCCGGGAGCTCGGCACCGACCTCGGCATGCCCCAGCCGACCAGCGGCGACCTCACCCCCTGGACGGAGCAGGGCGTCCTGCTGCTCAACAGATCCCTGACGACCGCGCCCCGGCGCCCCGGCGCCCACCGGGGCAAGGGCTGGGAGGAGGTCACCGAGCAGGCCATCCGGGCGCTCGCGGGCCGCGGCAAGCCGCTGGTGTCGATCCTGTGGGGCCGCGACGCGCGCAATGCCCGCCCGCTCCTCGGCCCGCTGCCCGCAGTGGAGTCGGCCCATCCGTCACCGATGTCGGCCGACCGCGGTTTCTTCGGCTCGAAGCCGTTCAGCCGCACCAACGACCTGCTCATCGGCCAGGGCGCGGGCCCGGTGGACTGGCGGCTGCCGTGAGCGAGCCGGGCCGCCCGGCCGGGCCCGGCGCCGCGGACGCGGTGCTGGGCGTCGACTCGGGCGGCTCGGGCCTGCGTGCCGTACTCGCCACCCGACCCGGCGATGCCGCCGCGCCGCTCGCCTCGCGCACCCCGGTCCGCACCGGCCCCGGTGGCATCGACCCCGAGCACCTGATGCAGCAGTTGGTGCCGATGGTGCGGGAACTCATGGCGCGGGCGGGGGCCGAAGGGCTGGCGGCGGTCGCGGTCGGCGCCGCCGGAATGGCCACCCTCGGCGATGCGCTGCGAGCCGAGCTGCCCGCCGCGCTGGAGAGGGAGTTCGGCACCCGGAGGGTGGCGCTCGCCGCCGACGCCGTGACCGCGTACACCGGCGCCCTGGGTCCGCGCCCGGGTGCGGTGGTCGCCGCGGGCACCGGTCTGATCGCGCTCGGCACGGACCTGGTCGGCTGGCGCCGCGTCGACGGCTGGGGGCATCTGCTCGGCGACTGCGGTTCCGGGGCGTGGATCGGCCGCGCCGGTCTGGAGGCGGCATTGCGCGCGTTCGACGGCCGCCGGGGCGGCTCCCCGGCACTGCTGGAGCGCGCCCAGCGCGTGTTCGGGCCGGCGTCCGCCCTGCCCGGGCAGCTCTACCCCCGTTCCGACCGCCCCGCCGTGCTCGCCTCGTTCGCTCCCGAGGTGGCGGGCGCGGCCGGCACAGGCACCGGCGATGGGGTGGCGGCGGACATCCTGCGCGCGGCCGCCCGGCATATCGCCGAGGCCGCCGCGGCCGCCTGTCCGGCAACCGGCGCCCGCGACGTGGCCCTTACCGGTGGCCTCCTCCAGCTCGGCGAACCCCTGCTCGCCCCGCTCCGCGCAGAACTGGCCGCCCAGTTGCCCGACGCCCGCCAGGTCCCCGCGGCCGGCGACCCGCTCTCCGGCGCCGTCCGCATCGCCGTCGATCTGGCGCAGGACCGGCTCACGCTGCCCAGGGACGGCCGCATGCTGTACGTCGCACCGCAGGACACCCAGGCGCGGTGAGGTCCCGCGCTCGGCCACCCGTGCCGCGGGCCGCAACCCGGGGCGGCTCCCGGGCACCGGACGGCGGCACCCCGGAGGACGACAGGACGACTGCTTCACGGCTCCCCGCAGCCTTCGCGGAGGAAAGCGGATATAGCCCCCGTCACCCGTGGTTTCCCGTCCGCCCCGTCTTGATGTGCTCCGGGACCAACCCGCCGCACGGACAAAAACGGATATAAACCGCTCACCCACCCCTCCCCGAACAGAGATGCCCGGGAAACCAGTAGCATGCGGCGCCATGAGCTCCCCCACTGGGCCCGCTTCCGCCCTGCCTGTACGAATGCCGCCTCCCCGCCGGTCGGGGCGACACCGCCGTCCGGAGCCCGTCGTGGCTCCCGAGGGTGCACCCGCGCTCGTCCTCGCGGTGCCGGGGACACCCGGCGTGGACACCCGCAACCTCGCCGAGGAGATCGTGAGCATCGCGCGCTCCGAACTGCCCGGCCTGGACGGCCGCATCGGCTATCTGGACGGGGCGGGTGACGACCCGGAGTTCCCGGGCCTCGCCACCGTGCTCGCCCGGACCGTGGAGGAGCGCACGGCCCGCTACGAGCAGGCCAGGGCCGCCGGTTCCGACGTGCGCGAGCCCGAAGGCCCGGCCGCCGTGGTGGTGCCGCTGCTCGCGGGCCCCCACCCGGTGCTGCTCGACCGCATCCGCCAGGAGGTGGCGGCCAGCGGCGCACCGGCCGAGCTGACCGATGTGCTCGGCCCGCATCCGCTGCTCGCCGAGGCCCTGCACGTGCGCCTCTCCGAGGCCGGCCTCTCGCGTGCCGACCGGGCCCGGCTGTTCACCGTGGCCACCGCGGCGGACGGCATTATCCTCGCGTCCGTGGGCGGCGCCGAGGCCGTGCAGGCCGCGGGCATCACGGGCATGCTGCTGGCCGCACGGCTCGCCGTGCCGGTGATGGCCGCCGCTCTGGACGACGAGGGCGCCATCTCGGCCACCGCGGAGGAGCTGCGTTCGGCCGGTTCGGCTCAGTTGGCGCTCGCGCCGTACCTCATCGGTCCGGAGGTCGACCGCGCACTGCTGGACGCCGCGGCCAAGGAGGCGGGCTGCTCGGCGGCCGAGCCCCTGGGCGCGTACCCGGCGGTCGGCAAGCTGGCGTTGTCGCAGTACGCCTCGGTGATGGGCATCAAGCTGACACAGGAGGGCGTTCCGGGCCGCTGACCTGGGACGCACCGCCCGCTGTCGCACGGCCGTGCAGAGGGCCCGCTCCTGGGAGCGGGCCCTCTGGCGTGCAGCGGCCGTGCGCACCGCGCCGCCGGTGGACCGGCCACCGGCCGCACTCGGCGGGGCGCTGCGCAGCGGCCGCAACCGGCCTGCGTACGCCGCGGCGGCCGCAGCACGTCGCACCGGCCGTGTCAGGGCGTGTCCTGACGCATCGGACGTGCCCTACCCGCGCCGGGACGTCAGTCGAGGATCACGCAGGAGGCGGCGGGGGCCTCGATGGCGCCCGCCCGGGCCGGGATGCCGGTGTCCGCGTCGATCGTGAACCAGGTGACGTCCCCGGACCGTTCGTTCGCCGCGTACAGGTACCGGCCCGTGGGGTCGAGGGCCAGGTCGCGGGGCCAGCGGCCGCCGCAGGGCACGGTGGCGGTGACGGCGAAGCGGTCGCCGGCGGCGTCGAGCGCCAGTACCGAGATCACGTCCTCGCCGCGGGTGGCCGTCCAGGCGAACCGCCCGTCCGGCGCGACGACGATCTCGGACGGATAGGCGTCGCCGTCCGGCACGGAGGTGAGCACCGGGATCTCGGGCCCCGCCTGCAGCACGCCCTCCGCGGCGTTCCAGCGGCACACGGTCACCGTAGGGGCGAGTTCGTTGAGCACGTAGGCGCGGTGGCCGCGGGGGTGGAAGGCGAGGTGGCGGGGGCCGGAGCCGGGCCGCAGCGCCGTCTCGTGGTGCAGCTTGAGGTCGTTCACCGGGTCCAGCGTGCAGACGCGCACCGAGTCGGTACCGAGGTCGACGCTCACCGCCCAGCGGCCGCTCGGGTCGGCGAGCACCTGGTGGGCGTGCGGGCCCTGCTGGCGCTGCGGGTGCGGGCCGGAGCCCTCGTGCAGCAGGACGGACGCGAGCGCGCCGAGTCCCCCGTCGGGCCGCACCGGCACCGCGCTCACGCTGCCCGAGCCGTAGTTGGCGCTCAGCAGGTGCCCCGCGTAGCCGGCCAGGTGGGTGGGGCCGTCGCCGCCGACGGGCACCGGCGCACCGGCGGGCCTGAGGCCGTCGGCGGTCACGTGGAACGCGGCGAGCGCGCCGTTGTTCGTCTCGCTCACCGCGTAGAGGGTCTCGCCCGTGGGCGAGAGTGCGAGGTAGGACGGGTCGGGGACCGCGTCGGTGGCGCTCAGCACGGTCAGAGCACCGCTGTCCGGTTCCACGGCGGCCGTGAGCACGCCCCTGCCGCCGGCCGCGGTGAACGATCCGACATACGCCCGACTGCCGCCCTTGCCCACTTGCGTCCCCTCTCGGCTCCGTCCTGGTGCGGCCGACGGTAGCAGTCCGGCGTACAGGTACGGACCTGGCAGCCCATGTGGCTGCTCTGTCCGGCTTGGCATGCTGGGGTGCATGAGCAGCCCCGGCAACACCACATGCGGGACCCCCCGTCCGGCGACGCACGCGCCCGCCGCGCCGGCGGTCGTCTTCGATCTCGACGGCACGCTGGTGGACAGCGAGCCCCTCTACTACGAGGCGGGTCGCGGCACCCTGGCCGACCACGGCGTCACCGATTTCACCTGGGAGGACCACGAGAGCTACGTCGGAATCAGCACGCGCGAGACGGTCGCGCTCTGGAGGGAGCGGTACGGCATCGCGGCGTCCGTGGACGCGCTGCTCGCGGACCTGGAGCACCGCTACCTGCGCCTGGCACGCACCGGCACCACGGTCTATCCGCAGATGCGGGCCTTCGTCGACCGGTTGGACGAGGCGGGGGTGCCGATGGCGGTGGCGTCCGGGTCCTCGCGTGAGGCGATCGCGGCGGTGCTCTCGGGGGCGGGCCTCGCCGCCCTGCTGCCCGTCACCGTCTCCTCCGACGAGGTCGCTCAGGGCAAGCCCGCCCCGGACACCTTCCTGGAGGCGGCACGCCGGCTGGGCGCGGCCCCCGGGGACTGCGTGGTGGTGGAGGACGCCGCACCGGGCGCCGCGGCGGCGCGGGCTGCGGGTATGCGCTGCATCGCGGTGCCTTACGTGCCCGCCCAGGCCGACGATCCCGGCTTCGCCTCCGCGGGACTGCTGTTCCGCGCAGGCCAGCGCGAGTTCACGGCCGGGACCGCCTTCGCCTGGGTGATGGAAACGGCCGGCGTCAGCCCTCGCCGCGCCCCGGAAGTGCGCGGAGGCTGACCACCCGCAGGAAGCCGTCGGTCTCATGGGGGTGAGCGCTGGTCATGTCGAGCCGGAGCGCTGTGGTGGAGACCGGCTCGAAGGTGATCGTGGTGGGCTGCTCCGAGGCGGTGGCCCAGGTGATCACGGGGTGGTCCACGGGCACGTACTCCTTGCCGTTGAAGTGGCTGACCGTGATCGACCGCGGCCGGGCGTGCGTGCCGTCCGCCGTGAACACCGCTTCGACCGCGCCGGCCTCCCGGCGCTCCGGCCAGCTCAGCGACACCCAGGCGGTGGGGTGCGCCTTGCTGATCTCGGGCAGCAGCGCCGTCGCGGCCGCGGTCCAGGCGTTCGACCAGCCGGTGGCCGGGTCCCCGTCGAGCATCGCCGCGGGCAGGGTGTCGGGGGCTCCGGAGAAGCCGGCGTCGGCCTCCGGGCCGCTCGCGGCGGTCGGCGCGGGCGGGGCCTCGGGGGCGACCGGCGCGAGGGAGGCGGCGTAAGGGGCGTCCGCGCCCCGGCCGCCGCCGGCCGCGACCCGCACGGAGTCGGGGCGCAGTCCCTCCGCACGGGCCGTGACAGTGATCCCGCCCGCCTCACGGCCGGCCCGCACGATCGCGAGGGCCTTGCCGTGGAAGGCCCTGCGGGTGGCCGACCGGTAGTTCTCCGCGCTCTCCTGCCCGCCGTTGTCGGCGCCCGCCAGCCGGCCTCCGGCCACGGTGAACGTCAGCGCGTGGCCCGCGTCCGGCACGGTCACGCCCCGTGCGTCGGTGACCTCGGCCGTGACGAAGAAGAGCGCACGGCCGTCGGCCGCGACCTCCTCCCGGTCCGCGGTCAGCCGCAGCGCGGCCGGCCGCCCGGCGGTGCGCAGCACGTCACGGGCGACCTCCGTGCCGTTCCTGCGCGCCACCGCGACGAGTTTCCCGGGCGCGAAAGGCACCCGCCAGGTCAGGTGCAGCCGTCCGGCACTGCCGTTCGGACTCGTGTAGCTGCCGGGATAGGGGCCGGAGGTGACGGTCTTGTCGTCACCGGTCGCCTCGGTCGTCTCCAGGTACGCGGTCCCGTACGGGGTCGTCTTCCGGTCGAAGTGCCGGGTGCCGAGCGAGGTTCCGTTCAGGAAGAGCTCGACCTCCGCCACGTTGCTGTAGACCCACACGGTCACCTCGTCCTTCGTGCGGTGCCCGGTCCAGTCCATGGGCAGCAGGTGCACCATCGGCTCCTCGCTCCACTGGCTGCGGTAGAGGAAGAACTGGTCCTTGGGGAACCCGGCGGTGTCCACGGCGCCGAAGAAGGACGACTTCACCGGGAAGACGTCGTAGTACGGGGTCGGCTCGCCGAGGTAGTCGATGCCGGTCCACACGAACTGCCCGGCGAAGAACTCCCGGTCGCGGTCCTTCTTGAGGACGTACTCGCCGCTCATGGTCCATGTCTCTAGGTTGTTGTCGTAGGAGGAGGCACCGCGTCTGCCGGGCGTGTAGTCCTCACCGCTGTTCAGTTGGTCGGGACTGCCGTAGACGCCCCGGGTGGAGGTGCACGAGGAGGACTCGGACTCGAAGAAGAAGGTGCCGGGGTACTTGGCGTGCAGCGCGTCCACGGAGGCCGCGGTGTTGTAGTTGAGCCCGACGCCGTCCAGCATCCTCAGGATCTGGTCACGCGGCGAGCCGTCCGCCGGAACATCGCGGTACTTGTCCGAACCGATCACCACCGGCCGGGTGGCGTCGACGGACCTGACCGCCTCGATGAGCGCCTTGGCCATGGGTACCCCGGCGGCGCTGGTGCTGTCGGGGATCTCGTTGCCGATGGACCACATCACGACCGCGGGCGAGTTCTTCGCCGCGTGCACCATCTCGGTGATGTCGTCATGGCCGTGCTCGTCGAAGAACCGGCCGTAGTCATACCGGTTCTTGGGGGTCCGCCAGCAGTCGAAGGCCTCCACCATCAGCAGGACGCCCATCTCGTCGCAGAGGTCCACCAGTTGGGGCGCGGGCGGATTGTGCGAGGTACGCAGCGCGTTGACGCCCATCTGCCGCATCAGCGCCAACTGCCGGCGGGCCGCGTCGGGGTGGAAGGCGGAACCGAGCGCACCCTGGTCGTGGTGGAGGTTGACGCCGTGCAGCTTCATGCGCCGGCCGTTGAGCGCGAATCCGCGGTCGGGGTCGAAGGCGAAGTAGCGGATGCCGAACCGCGTACGGGTCTCGTCGCGCACGCGGCCGTCCACGCTGATGCTGGTGCGGAGGGTGTAGAGGGCGCCCTCAGGGGCTCTGGTGGACCAGAGGCGGGGGTCGTCGACCCGCAGGCCGAGCCGGGCGGTCGAGGGTGTGCCGGTCAGCGTCACCGTGGCGCGTGCGCTTGCCACGGCCGTGCCGGACGCGTCCTCCACCGTCGCGGCGACCTGGGCGGACACGGTGGACTCGGTACTGACGGCGACTGCCGCCACCCGTACCTCGGCATAACCGGCGGTGATCGTTTCGGCGAGCCCGGGCGTGGTGACGGTGACGCCGTGCCGGGTGAGGTGGACGGGGTCGGTGACCACCAGGCGCACATCGCGGTAGATGCCGCTGCCCGAGTACCAGCGGCTGCTCGGGACCTGGTTGCGCACCCGGACCGCCAGGGTGTTCGGCGTCGTGCCGTCGGTGCGGGCCAGGGAGGTGAGGTCCGCGGCGAATCCGGTGTAACCGTAGGGGTGGGTGGCGGTCTGCTCGCCGTTGAAGTGAACCTGCGCGTCCATGTAGACGCCGTCGAACTCCACGGTGAGCCGTCTGCCCGTGGCCGCCGGCGGGACGGTGAAGGTCTTCGTGTACCAGCCCAGGCCACCGGGGAGATAGCCGCTGCCGGCGGTGGTGTGGGCGTCGCTGCGCGGGTCGAGTTCGATGCTCCAGTCGTGCGGGAGGTCCACCTCGCGCCACAGCGGGTCGTCGGCATCGGGTCGGGCGGCGTCCTCGCCGGTGGTGTTGACCAGGGCGAAGCGCCAGCCCCGGCGGAGGTCGACGGTACGGGCCGATGCGGCGGCGAGCGGTTCCGGCGCCGCCGTGCCCGCGCCGTCCGGGGCTGCGGTCGCAGGCGCCGCGGGGGCGGGTGCCGACCGGAGGGCGATCGCACCCCCGACCGCGGCCGCGCCCGCCCTGCTCAGAGCCGTTCTTCGTGAGATCGCCATCTGTGCCTCCGGGGCCGTGGTCGTCGCGGCGATGCCCGGAAGGCGCCGCCGCGCTGGCCGAACGATGGCGAGTGTGTCGCCCTGTGTTTGCTTTGGTCAATGAACCAAACAAACCTTTACAGGGTGGCTCGAACTCGCGCCCCGCACTCAGCCGAGGAAGGTCAGCCGTACCGTCCGCCGGGGGTTGTCCCGATTGGTGTCGACCAGGCACACCGACTGCCAGGTGCCCAGCTCCAGGCTGCCGCCGAGGACGGGCAACGTGGCGTGCGGCGGCACGAACGCGGGCATGACGTGGTCCCTGCCGTGCCCGGGGCTGCCGTGCCGGTGCCGCCAGCGGTCGTCAGCCGGCAGCAGGTCGCGCAGGGCGGCCAGCAGGTCGTGGTCACTCCCCGCGCCCGTCTCGATCAGGGCGATCCCGGCGGTGGCGTGCGGCACGAACACATTGAGCAGGCCGTCCCGCCCTGGAGCCACCTCCTGGAGGTAGTCGTCGCAGGCGCGGGTGAGGTCGAGGACGGTCTCGTCGGATCCCGTGCTGAGGTCGAGGACACGGGTGCTGAAGGCATCGGACATGCTCCCATCCTGCCTTGGCACGCGGGTCCACCCGCGCACGTCGGCCTTCTTGCGGACGTCGGCCTGTCCGCGGGCGCCGGCCTGTACGCGGACCTTTGCCCGATCGCGGGCATGGGCTCTGAACGGGCCTGCCCGGGTGCCCGGGCCTGACGCGGGTCCCGCCGTTGCGGTACCGGGGGCCGCCGCCGGCCGGGTGGTACCGGGTGGCCGCCGCTCGCCGGAGGGAGGACCCGGGCTCTCCGAGCCGCGAGGGGCGAGGCGGCCGGGGTGGCGTGTCGTGCGGAGGGTGAGGAAGTTGGGGCGGCGTGGCGTGCGGGAGCGGCGGGGGACCGGGAGTCGGTGCGGGGGCCGGGGGCGGGACCGGGAACCGGGGCCGGGGTCGGCCGCGACGGGAAGACCCGAGGGGAAGACCCGACGACTCGCCGGAGTTAGTAGAAGCGTGAACGATTTTCTGGACGGTGGCGTGCACGGGGCCGTGGATCTCGACGGCTCCGGCCGGTCTGCGGGTGCCGCGAGCGCCGCGGCGGCCGGCGGTACCGACGGCGCGCGACACGCCCGTCAGAGGCCCGGCACCACCCGCACCGAAGCGGCCAGGGACGTCGATGTGCTGGTCGTCGGGGCGGGCCAGGCCGGGCTGTCCAGCGCCTACCACCTGCGCCGCACCGGCCTCGAACCGGGCCGCGGCTTCGTCGTGCTCGACCATGCCCCACGGCCCGGCGGCGCCTGGCAGTTCCGCTGGCCCACACTGACGTACGGCGTGGTGCACGGCATGCACTCCTTGCCCGGGATGGAACTGGCCGACGCCGATCCCACCCGGCCCTCGTCCGAGGTGATCGCCGAGTACTTCGACGCGTACGAGCGGGCCTTCGACCTGCCCGTGCTGCGCCCGGTGGACGTCCACGCGGTGCGCGAGGGCGATGACGGCCGCCTGCTGGTGGAGACCCCGGCGGGAAACTGGGCGACCCGCGCACTGGTCAATGCCACCGGCACCTGGGAGCGGCCCTTCTGGCCGCGCTATCCCGGCCAGCAGACCTTCCGCGGACGGCAACTGCACACGGCCCGGTACCGGGGCCCCGAGGAGTTCGCCGGGCTGCGGGTGATCGTGGTGGGCGGCGGGGCCTCGGGCACCCAGCACCTGATGGAGATCGCCCCGTACGCCGCCGCGACGACCTGGGTGACGCGCCGCCCTCCCGTCTTCCGCGAGGGTCCCTTCGACGAGAACAGGGGCCGGGAGGCCGTCGCGCTCGTCGACGAACGGGTCCGGCAGGGACTCCCCCCGCTGAGCGTGGTCTCGGTCACGGGGCTCCCGTCGACCGACGCGATCCGAAGGGCGCGCGCCGAGGGCGTACTGGACCGGCTGCCGATGTTCGACCGGATCACCCCCGACGGTGTGGAGTGGAGCGACGGACGCCGCGTCGACGCCGATGTCATCCTCTGGGCGACCGGTTTCCGTGCCGCCATCGACCATCTGGCGCCGCTCCGGCTGCGCGAGGCGGGCGGTGGGATCCGCCTGGACGGCACGCGGGTGGTCGCCGATCCGCGGGTCCACCTCGTCGGTTACGGTCCTTCGGCCAGCACCATCGGGGCCAACCGGGCGGGCCGGGCGGCCGTCCGGGACATCCGCAGGCTGCTCGCCGGGGAACCGGTCGCCGCCTGATCTCAGCTCGCCATCCGGGCCGCCCGGTGGTTGCGGTTGAACTCCGCGACGTTCCGCATCTGTTCCTCGTAACTCGATGTGAAGCGCGTGTCCCCCGGCTTGACGGTCACGAAGTAGAGCCAGTCGCCCGGCGTGGGGGCGACCGCAGCGCGCATCGCCTGGTCGCCGGGGTTGCCGATGGGCGTGGGCGGCAGGCCCATCCGGGTGTACGAGTTGTAGGGGCTGTCCAGCTTGGTGTCCTTCTCGGTGGTGTGCACCGTGGAGCGGTTCAGCGCGTAGTTGATGGTGGAGTCCATCTGGAGCGGCATTCCACGGGAGAGGCGGTTGTAGATGATCCGCGCCACCTTGCCCATGTCGTCCGGAGCGGCGGCCTCGGCCTGTACGACGCTGGCGATGATGACGGCCTGGTAGACGTTCAGCGCGTTGCCCTGAGCTCCGGCCGCCACACCACCGCCGCTGAACTTCTTGTTGGCGGTCTCCACCATCTCGGCCAGCAACCCACCGGGCGTGGTCTGCCCGGTGATCGGGTACGTGGCCGGGAAGAGGTAGCCCTCCGGGTTGCCCCGTGCCTCCTGCGGCAGTGCGAGATGCGCCGTCGCCAGTGACTTCTTGGTGGTGCCCGCGGGCGCGGCCAGGGCCTTGTCCACCGCCTCGTACACCTGACGGGCGCGCCAGCCCTCCGGGATCGTCAGCATCTGCGGCGGTTGTTCGTGCTCGTCGGGAAGCAGCGCGTTCACGATCACCGCGACGACCGCTGCCAGGGTGAGCGCGCAGGCGGCGCTCACCACGAGCCGGCCGCGCCGCGTCAGCCGGACGCTGCTCCGCCTCCGTCTCGGAGGTGTGGGTCTCATGGCGGCACGGTAACCCGCATACAGCGAGAAACCGGGCATATAGTCACTTCGCCTGCTCCAATCGTGCGTCCCTGCGGACCAGCGCCGCGTAGCGCCCGCCCGCCTCGAGCAACTCCTCGTGCGAACCGCGCTCGGCTGTCCGGCCGGCCTCCAGCACCACGATCTGGTCGGCGCCGCGGATGGTGGAGAGCCGGTGCGCGATGGTGATGGTGGTGCGGTCGGCCGACAGGGCGTCGATGGCCTCCTGCACCGCATGTTCCGTACGGGTGTCCAGCGCGCTGGTCGCCTCGTCGAGGATGAGCACGGGCGGATCGCGCAGGATGGTGCGGGCGATCGCCAGGCGCTGCTTCTCGCCACCGGAGAAGCGGTGACCGCGCTCACCCACGAGCGTGTCGTACCCCTGCGGCAGCGCGGCGATGTGCTCGTGGATCTGCGCGGCGCGGGCAGCCGCCACGAGTTCCTCGTCGGTGGCGTCGGGCTTGGCGAAACGGAGGTTGTCGGCCACGGACGCATGGAAGAGGTAGGTCTCCTGCGAGACGACGCCGACCGTGCGCGCCAGGCTCTCGAAGTCCATGTCGCGCACGTCGACACCGTCGATGGTGACGCGCCCGCCTGTCACGTCGTACAGCCGCGGCACCAGATAGCTCAGGGTCGACTTGCCCGATCCCGTCTGCCCGACGATGGCGAGACTGCCGCCCGCGGGAACGGTGAGGTCGATGCCCTCGAGCGTCGGCGGTGCCGTCTCCTCGTAGCGGAACTCGACGCCCTCGAAGCGGATCTCACCCTTCACCTCGCCCAGATGCACCGGGCTCGACGGCTCCTCGATGTCGATGGGCAGGTCGAGGTACTCGAAGATGCGCTGGAAGAGCGCGAGGGAGGTCTGTATCTGCACACCGGTGACCAGCAGGCTGACGGCCGGCCGGAAGAGGCCCTGCTGGAGCGAGACGAAGGCGACCAGCGTGCCGATCGAGACGGTCGGGCCGCCGAGCTGGAAGGCGAGGCCCGCCGCCCAGTAGATGACGGCGGGCATGGCGGCCATGACGATGGTGATGACCGCCATGCGCCAGCGGCCCGCCATGTTCGACCGGACCTCCAGATCGACCAGACCCTCCGACTCGATCTCGAAGGAACGCGTCAGCGAGTCGGCCCGGCCCATGGTGCGGCCGAGCAGGATGCCGCTGACGGAGAGGGACTCGGTGACGGTGGCCGCCATGGCCGCCATCTGCTTCTGCCGCTGAGTGGTGATCTTCTTGCGCTCCCTGCCGACCTTGCGGCTGATCCACACGAACACCGGCATCAGGAGCAGCGACACGACGGTGAGCCGCCAGTCGAGCGCGAGCATGGCCACGATCGTCGCGATGACGCTGGTGACGTTGGAGACCAGGGAGGTGGCGGTGGAGGTGACCGTGGCCTGCATGCCGCCGATGTCGTTGGCGATGCGCGACTGGACCTCGCCGGTGCGGGTGCGGGTGAAGAACGCCAGGGACATCCGCTGGAGTCGGCCGTAGACGGCGGTGCGCAGGTCGTGCATGACACGCTGGCCGACGGTGGTGGAGATCAGTGTCTGCAACACGCCGAAGACGCTGTTGATCAGGGCGCTGAGGATCATGCCCAGGGCGAGCAGGCTCAGCAGGCCGGTGCGGCCCTGCGGAATGGCGGTGTCCAGGATGGCCCTGAGCAGGAAGGGCGTGACGACCGACACCAGCGACGAGGCGCAGACGAGCAGGCCGACGACGGCGAGGCGGCCGCGGTAGGGGCGGAAGAGGCGGAGGATCCGGCGGGTCTGGCGGGGCTGGTCCGGATCGGCGGTGGGCGGCGTCCAGATGGTCCGGTCGGTGTGCATGGGCTCCTACGGTGGTCGGGAATCGGATGGAAGAGCACGGCGGTCGGCAGGGTGGGCACGGCGGGACACGCCTGGTGAGGCGTACAGAGCCTAGCTCACTGTTACCTATATTCACAATGAATAAGGTCCTGATATGGTTCCCGTATGAGCACCCCAGACGCCGACGGACTGCTCGCCGAGCAACTGCTGCGGCTGACCCGCCGTGTACACCGCATCCAGAAGCGCCATCTGGAGCGGTCCGGGCTCGGGATCACGCCGGCCCAGTCGCGGCTGCTGCGTGTTCTCGCGCAGTACGGAGCGCCGCCCAGCATGGCCGACCTCGCGCGCCGTCTCGAGGTGGTGCCCCGGGCCGTCACCACACTGGTGGACGGCTTGGAGGGTGGCGGCTCTGTGCGCCGCGTCCCCGACCCAGGGAACCGCCGGGTGATACGGATCGAGGTCACCGAGCACGGACGGCTGGCCCTCAAGGAACTGCGGCGTGCCCGCCGAGGGGCAGCGGAGGAGATCCTGGCCGCGCTGAGCACACGTCAGCGCGAGGTTCTCGGCGGACTGCTGTCCGCCCTGTTGGACGGCCCGGACGAGCCCTCTGCCCCTGTCGCGCCTTCCGGCCCCGCCGAGCAGACGGCGGTCGCGGGCGTCCCGCGGACGTAGGGGCGTACGGACGGGGGCGGAGCGACCGCCACCGGATTCGCATCCACACCGTTCGGGTCCGTGCCGGTCGGGGCCGCGCCCCTTGGGCCCGTGCCGCCCGGGGCCTTGCCGCCCGTGCGGCACGGATGCACAGCCTCAAGGATCGTGGGTCGTCGGCTCGATGGAGCCGGGACCTGCACGAGTGGGGCCGCCCGTACGTCCACGCGGCACCGGGCCGCCCCACCAGTGGGCGACCCGACGGGCGAGCCGACGGGCGAGCCGCGTAGGCAGCGGTTCAGGACTGCAGGTTCGCGGTGTCCCCCATGACCACGACCGGATGCCGGCCCGGGTCCAGCGTGCGCAGCAGGTACTCCATGGCCGACTTGGACACGCTCACGCATCCGGTCGTTCCGCTGCCGTGGTCCATGTGCAGCCAGATGCTGCCGCCCTTCGCATAGCCCTGGGGCCGCGTCGGATCATTGGGCGGGGTGCCCTTGACGCGGTTGTAGTCGATCGCGATCACGTAGTCGAAGTCGTGCTGGTACGTCTTGCCCCAGAAACTCGGGGCCTGGAACGCCGCGGACGAGGTGTACGGCAGCTTGGCACCGGGATCGGGCAGCACGCCGCCCGCGTCGCTGAGCGTGAAGACGCCCACCGGACTGCGTTTGTCGTCCACGTGATGCGGGCGCGCCCACCCTTTCCTGCCGTTGTGCCCGGACCAGGTACGGGTCTTGTGCCAGCCGTCGCTGCGCTTGCTGAACAGCGAGACGGTGGAGTCGGCGGAATCGGGCCCCTTGCCGTAGACGGCGACCACCTGACGGGATTCGGCAGGGATACGGCTTTGGAGTCGTTCACCCACATCGGGGATTCGGTCAAGGCCGGCGGACTGTGCGCGGGCGTGTTCGGTCTTGTCCGAGGACGCTCTGTTCTTCGGCGCGCTCGTGTCCTTCGCGTGCCCGCACGAGACGAGGGTCGCCAACAGCGCCCCGCAGGCCAGAGCGGCGAGAACCGGACGGACTGACCCGTTCGGCCGTATCGGCCCCGGGCTGCCGAGCGGCGCCTGATAGGGGTCGTGGCGTGGTGCGATGTCCGTAGGGCGCCTCACGAGCCATCGCCCGCCGCCTAAAAATCGATTGCCTTGTGCTGCCTCGTGCCGCGAGCCTGTCACGGTTTTCTTCCTCATCTCTTCGCCCGTTCCCGCACCCGTCCTGCCGGTCCGGCCCATGCAGGGGCTCGGACCCGCTCCGTACGCTTCATCGCCTCCACATTCCTTCCCTGCCTCCTTCCCAATCTTTCGGCACTCTTCCACCTGTCCGTCCTATTCCCAACTCAGCGAGAACCGGGGCGCCATGCAGATTCGAGACCTTCCCTACGCCGACCCGGGCGTACCCGACGCCCGCTCGGGCCCCCGTTTCCTGCTGTGGCTCGGCCGGAACCAGCTCGGTGGGCAACTGAGGTCCCTGACCTGGGGCCTGGTGACGTTCCTGTCCATCTCCACGCTTCCTTACCTCGTCGGGTTCGCCGTACAGGCCGTGGTGGACCGCAGCGGTGTACGGCTCGCCCTGACCGGCGGGCTCACCGCACTGTGCGGTATCGCGATCGCCACCGGCGACACCATGCTGCACCGCACCGCCATCACCAACTGGATCACCGCAGCCGCCCGCGTCCAGCAGCTCCTGGCCCGCCGCACCGCCCATCTGGGATCGGCCCTCACCCGGCGGGTCGCAGCCGGCGAGGTCGTGGCCGTCTCCACCGGCGACGTCGAGAAGATCGGCTGGTTCGTGGAGGCGCTGTCGCGCTTCACCGCCGCCGCGCTCACCGTGGTCGCCATCTGCGCGGGCCTGCTCGTCTACCAGCCCGCCCTTGGCGTGGTGGTCGCGATCGGGGTGCCCGTACTGGCACTGTCCGTCCTGCCGCTGCTGCCGCGCGCAGCCCGCAGGGCCGAACAGCAACGCACCAAGGCGGGGCGAGCCACGGAACTGGCCTCCGACACGGTCGCCGGGCTGCGGGTGCTGCGCGGCATCGGCGGCGAGCAGCTCTTCCTCGACCGCTACCGCCGCGCCTCCCAGGAGGTACGCAGGGCCGCCGTGCGCAGCGCCCGCATGTGGTCGCTGATCTCGATGGTCCAGGTGCTGCTGCCCGGCGCCCTACTGATCGCGGTCGTCTGGTACGGCGTGCACCTCGCCCGCGAGGGCCGGATCACCGTGGGCGAACTCGTCACCGTCTACAGCGCCGTCACCCTCCTCAATTTCCCGCTACGACACTTCGAGGAGATCGCCATGGCGTACTCCTTCTCACGACCTTCGGCCCGGCGTGCGGCCCGGGTTCTCTCGCTCGAACGGCCCACGGACGCCGGCGGGTCACGCGCCGCGGCACCGGGGTCGCGCACCGCGGCACCGCCCGGTGGCGACCTGTTCGACCCGGCGACGGGCCTGCTGGTGCCCGCGGGCCGGCTCACCGCCGTGGTGTGCGGCGACCCGGACGCGGCAGGCCGCCTCGCCGAACGGCTCGGTGGCCACGCTCCGAGCGACACCTCCCCCGGCGCCCCGAAGACCTCCTCCGCCCGGCTCGGTGAGGTCCCGCTGGACGAACTCCCGCTGGCAACCGCACGCACCGCCGTCCTCGTGCAGGACAAGGACCCAGTCCTGCTCTCGGGCACGCTGGGCGAGCTCTTCGACGTCCCCGCCTCAGGCGCGGTCACCGCCGAACAGGCCCTGACCGCCGCCCAGTGCTCCGACGTCCTGGACGCCCTCCTGCAGGGCGCACCCGACTCGACGGATCCCATGCGGTCCCACATCACGGAGCGCGGGCGCTCGCTGTCCGGCGGCCAGCGGCAGCGGCTGGCGCTGGCGAGGTCGCTGGTCACCGACCCGGAAGTACTGGTACTGGACGAGCCGACCTCTGCGGTCGACTCGCACACGGAGGCACGCATCGCGGACGGGCTGCGAAGCCTGCGGACGGGGCGGACGACGGTGGTGTTCACCTCGTCACCGCTGCTACTGGACCGGGCCGACCGGGTTGTCCTGGTCCATGACGGAAAGGTCTGCGCGACGGGCACCCACCGCGAACTACTGGCCACCGAAACCGCGTACCGATCCGTGGTGACCCGTGAACCCGACGGCGGAGAGTCCCACGCGGCTGCCGGCACCGATGAGCGGGGCCCGCACGCCGCCACGTCCGGGCTGCACACCACCGCAGGGCCTCCCGGCCCGCCGGACGCCCTGCCGGACTCACGTACACCGGACGAACTGCAAGACATCGAGGAGACCGCATGATCGGCGTGGCGCCACCGGCCTACGACCCTGCGGCACCGACCACCGCACACACCCTCCCCGTCGGCTCCCCGGCCACCGTCCGGGCCTACATCGGCGAGCTCTTCCGCCGTCACCGCCGGGCCTTCCTGATGCTCATCACCGCCAACGCGATCGCCGTCACCGCCTCCATGACCGGCCCCTACCTGCTGGGCGGCCTCGTGCAGGACGTGACGGACACCGCCGCCCTGCGCCAACTGCACCTGGAACGCACCATCCTGCTGTTCACGGCCGCCCTGGTGGTGCAGGCCTACTTCATACGGGAGGTACGGCTGCGCGGGGCGGTACTCGGCGAGCGGATGCTGGCGGACCTGCGCGAGGACTTCCTCGTACGGTCCGTGGGACTGCCGCCCGGTGTGCTGGAGCGGGCCGGTACGGGCGACCTGCTGTCCCGGATCACCACCGACGTCGACCGCCTCGCGAACGCCATGCGGGAGGCCGTGCCCCAACTGGCGATCGGTGTCGTATGGGCCGCCCTGCTGATCGGCGGGCTCGTCGTGACGGCGCCGGCACTCGCCCCGGCCGTACTGGTCGCTGTACCGCTGCTGGTGGCGGGCTGCCGCTGGTACTTCAGACGCGCACCGTCCGCCTACCGTTCGGAGGCAGCCGGCTACGCGGCCGTGGCCGCCACGCTCACCGAGACCGTCGACGCCGGCCGGACCGTGGAGGCCCATCGGCTCGGCCCCCGCCGCATCGAACTCTCCGACAGCCGCATCGCCCAGTGGACGGCGTGGGAGCGGTACACACTGTGGCTGCGGACGGTGCTCTTCCCCATCGTCAACGCCACACACGTGACCGTGCTGTGCTCGGTGCTCATGATCGGCGGCGTGTACGTCCTGCAGGGCTGGATCGGCGTGGGCCAACTGACGACCAGCGCACTGATCGCCCAGATGCTGGTCGACCCCGTGGGACTGATCCTGCGCTGGTACGACGAACTGCAGGTCGCCCAGGTCTCGCTGGCCCGCCTGGTGGGCGTACGGGAGATCAGCCCCGACGGGGGTGACGCCTGCCTCGCCCCCGACGGGCGGGCCGTGCACGCCGAGGCGGTGCACTTCGGGTACCGGCCGGGAGTCGATGTGCTGCGCCAGGTGTCGCTGCGGGTCGCCCCCGGTACGAGGCTGGCGCTGGTCGGCCCCTCCGGCGCGGGCAAGTCCACCCTGGGCCGGTTGCTCGCGGGGATCTACGCGCCGCGCGACGGACGCGTCACGCTGGGTGGCGCCGAGCTGTCCCGGATGCCCGCCGAGCGGGTCCGCGCCCATGTGGCCCTGGTCAACCAGGAACACCATGTGTTCGTCGGCTCCCTGCGCGACAACCTGCTGCTGGCCCGGCCGGGTGCCAAGGACAGCGAGCTGTGGGCGGCACTCGCCGCGGTGGACGCCCAGGCCTGGACGAGCGACCTCGAAGGCGGCCTGGACACCGAGGTCGGCTCGGGTGGGCTCGCACTCACGCCGGCCCAGGCCCAGCAGCTCGCACTGGCCAGACTGGTGCTCGCCGACCCGCACACCCTCGTCCTCGACGAGGCGACGTCGCTGCTCGACCCACGCGCGGCCCGGCACCTGGAACGCTCCCTGGCCAGGGTCCTGGACGGGCGCACCGTGGTGGCCATCGCGCATCGGTTGCACACCGCACACGACGCGGACCTGATCGCGGTCGTCGAGGACGGCCGCATCAGCGAGCTCGGCAGCCATGACGCGCTGGTGGCGGCGGACGGTGCGTACGCGGCGCTGTGGCGCTCCTGGCACGGATAGAGCGTGCGGGTCGGCGGGCACGGGTGATCGGTGTGATCCCGGCGTCCGTGGCCGTGCCGGCGCAGGGGCGGCCGCCGTCCTCAGATGAAGTTGAGCGCGGCGGCCGCCCCTACGCCGCCGAGCAGCATAAACGCCGGCATGAGGACCTTCAGCTCGACCCAGCTCCCGGCCCGGAAACGCATGACCTTGGGCGGTCCGAGCGGGTACCAGCGCTTGCGGCCCACGGGTATCGGCCAGAGTATCGGGCAGCCGGACACCGTCAGGGCGTCCCCGAGGTCGTGCACCAGAGCGCCCAGCACGATGGGCAGGCCGAGCCACAGGTACGTCTGCCCGGATCCTGCGAACAGCCAGTCCGAGCCGTTTCCCGGTTGGTCCAGGATCCCTGCGAGGATCCAGGCGCTGGTAGCGGCCAGCAACCACACCAGCACATCGCTGCTCGAACCGCGGGCGGCCCGCCACAGCAGCCCTTCGATGGCCAGCACCATATGGATGAAGAGGATCGCGAGCACCGCCCAGCGGCCGCCCGTGACCGCCAGCGCCGAGGTGCCGCCGCCGATCACCACCGCCCACAGCCAGGTGTGGGTGAGGGTGCGGTGTCCTCCGTTGCGTCTGGGGTCGCCCGTCATCCTGGTGGCCTTGTAGACGGCGTAGGAGAGCTTGTCGACGATCTCGCACACGCCCCGCGAGATCGGTCCGAAGGACCGGGAGATCGTCGCCGCCTTGTGGTCCAGGTCCGGGGCGAGGGCCGCCCCCGCACAGATCAGGGCACCCACGAGGAGGACCGGCCAGGGCATGGCGTGCCCCCCTGCGGCGGCCGCCGCGCCCACCCCCAGCCAGGCCGCCGCCCCGGACAATGAGTGTGCCGGTCCCATCATGGTTGCATCCCGCCCCGTTTTCCTTGTCCGTGTGTGGAGTTGTCCGCGATCGGTGACGTTTCGTCGGCGCCCCAGCGTAGCGTTTGCGATCTTCGCATGAGCTTCCGATTCCCTCTTCGAGCGGGTCGGCGGGCAAGATGGGGGTGTGACCCTTATCGATCAGCTCCCGAAGACCGCCGACCCCGACGCTCTCTACGAGACCTTCGAGTCGTGGGCCACCGAGCGCGGTCTCACGCTCTACCCGCACCAGGAAGAAGCGCTGATCGAGGTGGTCTCCGGTGCGAATGTGATCGTGGCGACCCCGACCGGGTCGGGAAAGAGCATGATCGCGGCAGGCGCGCACTTCGCCGCCCTCGCCCGTGACGAGGTCACCTTCTACACGGCTCCGATCAAGGCACTGGTGTCCGAGAAGTTCTTCGAGCTGTGCAAGCTCTTCGGCACCGAGAACGTGGGCATGCTGACCGGCGACGCCTCCGTGAACGCCGATGCGCCCGTGATCTGCTGCACGGCCGAGGTGCTCGCCTCCATCGCGCTGCGGGACGGCAGGCACGCCGACATCGGCCAGGTCGTGATGGACGAGTTCCACTTCTACGCGGAGGCCGACCGCGGCTGGGCCTGGCAGATCCCGCTGCTCGAATTGCCGCAGGCACAGTTCATCCTGATGTCGGCCACGCTCGGTGACGTGTCGATGTTCGAGAAGGACCTCACCCGCCGGACCGGCCGCCCGACGGCGGTGGTCCGCTCCGCCACCCGGCCGGTCCCGCTGTCGTACGAGTACCGGGTGACGCCGCTGACGGAGACGCTGACGGAGCTGCTGGAGACCCGGCAGGCGCCCGTCTACATCGTGCACTTCACGCAGGCGCAGGCCGTGGAGCGCGCCCAGGCGCTGATGAGCATCAACATGTGTACCCGCGAGGAGAAGGACCGCATCGCGGAGCTCATCGGCAACTTCCGCTTCACCACCAGGTTCGGCCGCAATCTGTCGCGCTACGTGCGGCACGGGATCGGTGTCCACCACGCGGGCATGCTGCCCAAGTACCGGCGGCTGGTGGAGAAGCTGGCACAGGCCGGGTTGCTGAAGGTGATCTGCGGGACGGACACCCTCGGCGTGGGGGTGAACGTGCCCATTCGCACGGTGTTGTTCACCGCTCTCACCAAGTACGACGGCAACCGGGTCCGGGTCCTGCGGGCCAGGGAGTTCCACCAGATCGCGGGGCGGGCCGGCCGCGCCGGCTTCGACACGGCCGGGCTCGTGGTGGCGCAGGCACCCGAGCACGTCGTCGAGAACGAGAAGGCGCTTGCGAAGGCGGGTGACGACCCCAAGAAGCGGCGCAAGGTGGTCCGCAAGAAGGCGCCGGAGGGCTTTGTGGGCTGGACGGAGAACACCTTCGAGAAACTGATCGGATCCGAGCCGGAACCGCTCACGTCCCGCTTCAGGGTCACCCACACCATGCTGCTGGCGGTGATCGCCCGCCCCGGCAACGCCTTCGAGGAGATGCGCCGGCTGCTGGAGGACAACCACGAGCCCCGCAAACAGCAGTTGCGGCACATCCGCCGGGCCATCGCGATCTACCGGTCCCTGCTGGACGGCGGCATCGTCGAGAAGCTGGACGCCCCGGACCCGGAGGGCAGGATCGTCAGGCTGACGGTCGACCTGCAGCAGGACTTCGCGCTCAACCAGCCGCTGTCGACATTCGCCCTCGCCGCGTTCGAGTTGCTGGATCCGGAGTCGCCGTCGTACGCGCTCGACATGGTCTCCGTGGTCGAGTCCACCCTCGACGATCCCCGGCAGATCCTGGCCGCCCAGCAGAACAAGGCGCGCGGCGAGGCGGTCGCCGCGATGAAAGCGGACGGCGTCGACTACGAGGAGCGCATGGAGCGGCTGCAGGACGTCTCCTACCCGAAGCCACTCGAAGAGCTCCTCCAACACGCCTACAACACCTACCGCAGGAGCCATCCCTGGGTGGGCGACCATCCGCTGTCGCCGAAGTCCGTCGTCCGTGACATGTACGAGCGGGCTCTGTCCTTCGGTGAGTTCGTCTCCTTCTACGAGCTGGCCAGGACCGAGGGCATCGTGTTGCGCTACCTCGCCAGCGCCTACAAGGCACTGGACCACACGGTTCCCGACGACCTGAAGTCGGACGATCTCCAGGACCTGATCGCCTGGCTGGGTGAGATGGTCCGCCAGGTCGACTCCAGCCTGCTCGACGAGTGGGAACAACTCGCGAATCCGGAGGAGATGACCGCAGAGGAGGCCCAGGAGAAGGCCGACCAGGTCAAGCCTGTCACCGCGAACGCCCGCGCCTTCCGGGTGCTGGTCCGCAATGCCATGTTCCGCCGGGTGGAGCTCGCCGCGCTCGACCATGTCGAGGAGCTGGGCGAGATGGACGCCGAGGGTGGCTGGGACGCCGATGCATGGGGCGAGGCGATGGACGCCTACTGGGACGAGTACGACACCCTCGGCACCGGCCCCGACGCGCGCGGTCCGAAGCTCCTCATGATCGAGGAGGAGCCGGAGAACGGGCTCTGGCGCGTCCGCCAGACCTTCGCCGACCCGAACGGCGATCATGACTGGGGCATCAGTGCGGAGATCGATCTCACCGCCTCCGATGCCGAGGGCCGGGCGGTGGTCCGTGTCACGGACGTCGGCCAGTTGTGAGAAACCGTCCTGCGCACCCGCCCCGTTCAAGCCGTCGCCCACATTCCGACCTGCACCCGGGAGAACAGCAGCCATGACGAATCCGGCGGAGCGACTTGTCGATCTGCTCGACCTGGAGCGGATCGAGGTCGACATCTTCCGCGGCCGCAGCCCCGAGGAGTCCCTGCAGCGGGTCTTCGGCGGGCAGGTCGCGGGCCAGGCACTGGTGGCGGCGGGCCGCACCACCGACGGCGAGCGCCCCGTGCACTCCCTGCACGCGTATTTCCTTCGTCCGGGCAGGCCGGGAGTGCCGATCGTGTACCTGGTGGAGCGGGTCCGCGACGGGCGGTCGTTCACGACCCGGCGGGTCACCGCCGTACAGCAGGGCCGCACGATCTTCACTCTCACCGCCTCCTTTCACAAGCCTGAGGAAGGAACTTTCGAACACCAGCTGCCGCTGCCGCGTGAGGTGCCGGGCCCGGAGGAGCTGCCCACGATCGGGCAGGAGATCCGGGAACACCTCGGCGCCCTGCCCGAGCAGTTGGAACGGATGGCCAGGCGCCAGCCCTTCGACATCCGCTATGTCGACCGGCTGCGCTGGACGCCGGAGGAGATCAAGGACGCCCCGCCGCGGAGCGCGGTGTGGATGCGTGCCGTGGGACCGCTGGGCGACGACCCGCTGGTGCACACCTGTGCACTCACCTATGCCAGCGATATGACCCTGCTTGACGCGGTGCGCATCCCTGTGGAACCGCTGTGGGGGCCTCGGGGCTTCGATATGGCGTCGCTCGACCACGCCATGTGGTTCCACCGGCCGTTCCGCGCGGACGAGTGGTTCCTCTACGACCAGGAGTCCCCGATCGCGATCGGCGGACGCGGTCTGGCGCGCGGCCGCATCTACGACCAGAAGGGCTGCCTGCTGGTGTCCGTCGTCCAGGAGGGACTTTTCAGGTCCGTCTGAAGTGCGGGACCGCGGGTGGGCGGCAGCCGTCGCTCACTCACGGCTCCGGCGAAGCCTGGCCAGTAGCCTCTTCGGGCGGGCTGGAGGGTCTTCGGGTACTGTCTCGGGCTGCCCGGCGCCGCCTTCCTGCGGGGTCGGCGACGCCGCTCCGTCCGGTTCGTCGCCGAGCGGGGCCGCCGGCTCCAGTCGCGGTGCGGGCCTGTCGTTTCTGGCTTCGGTGACCGCGATCGAGAGGCTGGAGCGCAGCCACTCGAGCTCCTCCGGGGCGTCCGCCTTGACCAGTTCGTCGACGACCCGCGACGCCGGCGAGCCCGCGGGGCTCTGATCGGGCCGCTCGGGCCTGAGCCAGGCCAGGTAGGCGCGCTCGTGCGGATCGTCGACCACGTCCGCGACCTCGTCCGCGTCAAGCAGGGAGGCGGTGATCGCAGCCTTGGCCCATGGATCCTCGACGAGCCGCAGGAGGAATCCCGCATGCCTGCCACGCCAGTTCCGGGCGCGCAGGTCGGTACCCGAGTCCAACTGCGAGCGGAGCGTCTCGGGCAGGCGTGCGCTCAGCAGGGCCTCGTTCTCCTTGGCGGCGGCGAAGTCGCGCAGCTCCTCGACCAGATACAGCCACACCACGGTGCGGTATCGGTTGAGGTAGAAGCGGACCGGGGTCACAAGACCCAGCCGGGCCAGCCGGGTGAAGCGTGCGGTGGTGATGCCCATTGTCCGGGCGCCCTCGGGAGCGCTGACGGTCGAGACGTCCGCGCGCAGGACTTCGGGAAAGCCCTCCATGGCGCGGATGCGGTCGATCTCCTCGCGTGTGACACGCCTGCGGGCCCGGGCGGCTCCGGGCGGCTCATGGGCGCGAGCAGCATCGCTGACGGTGCGGACGCGGCCCAGGTGGACGGCCAAGTCGAACTCGGCACGCCGCAGCCCGAGCTCGCGAGCAGCCCGGCTCCAGGTGAGCGATGCCGGCATGGCCGATGAGCCGGCTGCGGCAGCGGGCTTCGTGATGGTGTTGCCTGTCATGGCTGGTCTCCCCCGTGTGAGGCGATCGATCGGGGTGCGATCGATCCCGGGAAAACCGTAGCCCGATTGCCGTCAGGCTCGCCGAGCCTGTGGATAACTTCGTTGCTGCCTTGGTTTTCGCAGGTCAGGAGCGCCTTCGAGGCTCGTCTTCGATTCCGTCGGGGTCGCCTGCGGCTTCTTCGGAGGGTCCCCTGCCGGTCGTCAGCTCTCCGCGGCGGGAGCGTGCTCCGGCTGCCTGGCGTCCACTCCGAGGTGCTCCCCGACACGGTTGACGAGCAGCGTCATCTCGTAGGCGACCTGGCCCACGTCCGCCTCGGCGGTGCTCAGGACGCACAGGCAACTGCCGTCGCCCGCCGCCGTGACGAACAGCACCGCGTCATCGAACTCGATCATGGTCTGCCTGACCCGGCCCGCACGGAAGTGACGTCCCGAGCCCTTGGCCAGACTGTGCAGTCCCGATGAGACGGCGGCCAGATGCTCGGCGTCCTCGCGTTTCAGGCCGGTGCTCGCACCGGTGACGAGTCCGTCGTTCGACAGGACCATGGCGTGCTGCACGTGCTCGACGCGCTGCGTCAAGTCGTCCAGCAGCCAACCGAGCCCTTTGTTCTGAGGCATGTGCGGTCTCCCCGCTCGCGTGTCCTCCACCCGTTTCCCCCCGGCCGGAGGATCTGTCTGCCAGCCTTCACCACCCTCGGCTTCGGGGCAAGCGGGATGGAGGCATGGCGCACAAGATGACCGACGAGGATTGGCGGGCCTGCCTCTCACAGCACCCGTACCGCCACACTTCCGACCCTGTCAGAGGACGGCAACGCGCGGGGCGCATGGGTCCGGTTCCTGATGGACGGTGATGAGGTCGCCCTCACGACCGGCAGGGACCCCAGGGGATGCGGGTCCCTACCCGTGGCGGACGACCTTTGCGTGCCTGGGCCGTGACCGGCGCCGCCCCGGTCGTGGTCGTGGTGGCACGGGCCCGGATCCGGGACGGCCGACTTGTCGAACTGACCGCCGCCGCCACCCGGGAGCCGGGTCGTGCGAGACGATGCCGTCCATGAACGACGACCACGCACGCGTACGCGAGTTCTTCACGGCACGGGCCGCCGACTGGGACGCGAAGTTCCCCGACGACGGGCCCGCGTACCGGGCGGCAGCCGCCGAACTGGGACTGCGGCCCGGGGACCGGGTGCTGGACGCCGGATGCGGCACCGGCCGCGCCCTGCCGGCGCTGCGGGGTGAGGTCGGCGCTGACGGCGTCGTGCTCGGCGCCGACCTCACCCCAGCCATGCTCGACGAGGCCGTGCAGGCGGGACGCCACATCGAGGGGCAGTTGCTGCTCGCGGACGTGGCGAGGCTGCCCGTACGCACGCAGGCGCTCGATGCCGTGTTCGCGGCGGGCCTGGTGGCCCATCTGCCGCAGCCCGACGACAACCTCCGCGAACTGGCCCGGGTGGTGCGCCCCGGGGGGATCCTGGCCCTCTTCCACCCCATCGGACGCGCGGCCCTGGCAGCTCGTCAAGGACGCCGGGTCACCCCCTCCGACCTGCGGGCGGAGGGGAATCTGCGGCCACTGCTGGCGCGCTCCGGCTGGCGAATGACCTCGTACGTCGACACGGACGCCCGCTTCCTCGCCCTCGCCGTCCGACTCCGCTGAGCCCGGCACCTGCCACGCTCATCGCCGGTGTGTCCGACCGGTCGGACAACCGCGCCACACGGCGGACCCCGGGTAACTTTCCAGCTCACCCGCCCTCGACGAGCTGATCGCCGAAGGTTAAGGTGCGCCGACGGACGAAGCTTTGGGGAGGAATCATGGCCGTGACGGACGACGCAGCCGTCGCCGCCGAGGACGACGCGCTGTATGTGCTGACCGCGGTGTTGCTGACGCCCGCGCAGTTCCCGAGCGTGCTGGGCGACGACTATCCGGAGGCGTGTCAGGCGCTCGGTCTGCTTCCTGATGCCGAGGGGTACGGCCTGGTTCTCGGCCAGGACAGTGCGGGTGCGCGGTGGACGGTCGTGGTGGACGATGTGTCGCTCGTCGCGGTGGCGATCGCCTCCTGGGACTGCGGCATGGAGTACGACCTGTCCCCTGATGAGCGATCCGTCGTCACCGCGCTGCCCGGCTGGCCGCTGGCACTGGCGGTCTCCGCGCCGGGCGTGCCCGCGCCGCACGATCCCGAGCCGGACTCAGACAGCGTCGACCAGTCGCCCCTCACACCGCCTGACACCGAGGTCTGGGGCCCTGCGCAGCGGCGGCTCGGTGCCGACGAGATAGCGCTCCAGTGGGCTGCGTGGCGGGAGCAGATCGACGACGCGAACTTCGCGAACGGCGAAGGCGGTGGGGATGGTGGCAGCGAGGCGGACGAAGCTGCCGACAGCGCCGCGGGCGGCGAACGCAGGGCTCATGACGGGATCCAGCGGGTGCTGGCCGAGGCGCGTGCCTATGTGGACGCCCCGCCGCCGCTCGGGCGCGTTCGCTCGTCCTTCGCCCCCGGACGGGCCCGCACGCTGCGCGCCGACGGGCCCGGTTGGTCGATGGTGGCCAGGACGGACGACATCGCCTTCGTCCTGCTCGACGAGGAGCCCGGCGAGGTGCTCCCCGTGGGCCGCGGGCCGGAGCTGCCCGGGCTGCTGGAAGCCCTCGACAAGATGGCCGTACGTCCGTCCTGACCGGCGCCGACGTGCCTCGGTATCGGCCGCCCTACCCTCTGTGTCCGTGGGGAGGACGGACCGTTGCCGGGGCAGGCAGCCGGGGTGCGGCCCGGCCCCGCCGGCACGTGAGCGAGCCGTCCCAGACGGGCCTCAGCGACCCAGCTCCCGGCGGGAGACACGGCGCAGCCTGCGCCGCTGTCCCGGGTCCAGTGCCAGGTAGGCGGCGGTGGGCACGCCCAGCACGATCAGGAACGCGGCCCACCAGGGCAGCCAGATCAGCAGGAGAAGTCCGACCGCCACACCTCCTGCGGCGATCTTTGCCCTCTTCGACATGTGTGTCGCCTCCTCATGCGGCCGACGCCGCTCTCTGCCTGAGAAACGAGCTCGCGTCCCCGGCGGTTCCGCATCTCGACCCCGAGGCGCCTCTGAGCCGCATCCCCCATGCGTCCCCAAGCCCCTCCCCCTGCTTGTCACCGCGCATCGCCGCTCACGCCTGGCTCGACACCTCTGAGGGGTTCGCCCACCTCGTGCATGTGCCGCAGGGCCTGACGGTAGGAGTCGACGAGTCCGGTCTCGGTGTAGGGGATGCCGAGGCTGCGGCAGTGGTCGCGCACCATGGGCTGGGCCAGCTTCAGGTGGGGGCGGGGCATGCTGGGGAAAAGGTGGTGCTCGACCTGGTAGTTCAGACCGCCCAGGAACCAGTCGGTCAGCATGCCTCCGCGGATGTTGCGTGAGGTGAGTACCTGCCGCCGCAGATGGCCCCAGCGGTCCTTGCCGGGGTCGGGCATCTCCATGCCCTTGTGGTTGGGTGCGAAGGCCAGGCCCAGGTGAAGACCGAAGAGCGCCTGGTGGAGAGCGGCGAAGAGCAGCGCCTTGCCGAGCGGCAGCACGCTCAGCAGCAGTGCCGCGTAACCGACTGCGTGGGCCCCGAGGAGTACCGCCTCCACCCTGCGCTTGCCGGGTGACTGGATGCGCAGGCTCCGGATGCTGTGGACCTTGAGTGCCACTCCCTCCAGAAGGGTGAGCGGGAAGAACAGCCATGCCTGGTTGCGGGTGAGCCAGCGTCTGAAACCGATGCGCACGGCCGCCTGTCGGCGGGTGAACACCAGGACGTCCGCGGCGACGTCCGGATCCTTCTCGGTGTGGTTGGGGTTGGCGTGGTGGCGGTTGTGCTTCTCGTTCCACCAGGCGTAGCTCATGCCCAGGAGCAGGTTCCCGTGGACGAGCCCGATCACCCGGCTCAGCGTGCGGTCACCGGATATCTGGGCGTGCCCGGCATCGTGGCCGAGGAAGGCCGTCCTCGCGGAGAGGACCGCCAGAACGGGTGCCATGGTGAGCGTCCACCAGGAGTCGCCCATCAGGACGGCACCGATGACAGCAGCGGCAAGCATCAGGGTGTTGACGGCGATCGCGGCCGTGTACCACCCGACCCGGCGCTCAAGCAGCCCCTGGCCCCTGACCGCGCGCAGCAGGGGCGCGAACTCGCTTTCCGCGCCGCGGGAACGGGCGGCTTCCGGTGGGGGTGCGCCAAGGGCTGCGGCGGCCTGGGCCATGGTGCGTCTCCGGTCTCTGAGGTAGGTGCTGACCTCAGAAAACGTACGCACAGTGACCATTGGTGACCATGGCACTACCACCCCGGTCCAGCCGGTGTGCGCCCCCCGGCGGAGCAGGGGGCTGGCCACACCTGCGGCCCTGGGGCAAGCCCCAGGACATCTCGTGAGCCCCCCGCCCCCGCCCCTGTTGCGGTGTACTCTCGGCCGCCCAGTAGACGAGTTCGAGGAGTGGCCATCGTCCCGCCCCGCGCAACCGAGCCGTCCTCAAGAGCCGCTGAAGCGATCCGCTGCTCCGTCGTGTTCGTCCCCGCGGATTCACCTCGTTCGGGCTGCCTCGCCCTCTGGCGTACGGACGGGACGGAGCCGCCCGCCCTCGCTCGTGTCCGGAGCGGACCGCTGACGGGTCGGCGGCTGGCGCGGGCGGACACCGTCGGCGCCCTCTCGGTCCGGCCTGGCCGGGTCACCGCGGTGATCAGGGACGGGGACCTCACCGCGCACCGTTCTGCCGTTCTCATACAGCCCCTGAGCGACGAGCAGTGGGACAGGTTCCTGGGCGTGGCGGCGGAGAGCTCGGGGCACATCGCGGCTCTGCTGGAGCACGGCCGCGTCCGCGGTCGAGACCAGTGAGGGGACGGCCGCCGGCGAGCGGGCCGCGCAGGAAGGGGGCGGTGTTCCCGGGGTGGACGCCGCGGAGGCATACGCCTCGGCGAGCTTCCTTCCGCCGTTGCCCGCGTTCCCCCAGGTTCCCGCTGCACCGGGGACGCCGCCGTCCCCGGAGACCGGCCCCGGCACGGCGGCCGAGATCGCCGTTCAGGGCCTGGAATGCGTCGCCGCGCGCGCCGCAGACGAGGCTCACCGGCTGCTCGCGGCAGCCCTTTCGGCACGGTACGAGCAGTTGTCCGGCGAACTCGCCCCGGGGCAGGACGCCGTACGGATCCCGGCGGCGCTGCCGGCCCCCGCCCGCGGTTGCGATGCGGAGATCACGGCCCGCCTGGCCGCCGGCAGCGGCCGGGATCCGGACACCCTCGCGCGGGCGGTACGCGCCTGGCAACACGGCGGGGCCAGCGAGCTGCAGGCTCTCGAACAGCAGTGTCCCGAGCCCGGAGGCACACGCACGCGCGCGTACCGCACTCGGCACGGCATGGGACGAAGGCGAGCGCCCATGCCTGCACACGGCCGGGAACCGCTGGACCGCGAACGACGGGCGGGCACAGGTGCGCCTGGACCATGACGGCCGCTGGTGGCCGTACCGCGGGGAAGGGGGTCACTGGGTACCGGTGGGGCCGGCCACCCGGGGCCCGGCCGCGGCCCCTCGCGGCGCGGCTGATGGCCCTGAGGGGAACAGGCAGCAGGGCACGGCACCACCGCCCGGGGCTGCGGGAAGGTATCCGGCAGCCCCGGGTCCATGGCGTGCGCGTCAGTCGCGGGCCGCCAGCAGGTGGTCCATCGCGAGCTGGTCGAGGCGTTCGAAGGCCATGCCGCGCTTGGCGGCGGCCTCCACGTCGAACTCCTCGAAGGCGCTGCGGTCACCCAGCAGGCCGGACAGGCCGTCGGCCGCGGTGGGCTGGGCCAGCTCGTCCAGGCGCGAGGCGCGCAGGGCCTCCTGTACTTCCGGATCGGCGCGGAAGGCCGCGGCGCGCTCCTTGAGGATCAGGTAGTTGCGCATGCACCCGGCGGCCGACGCCCACACTCCGTCGAAGTCCTCGGTCCGCGGCGGCTTGAAGTCGAAGTGCCGCGGCCCCTCGTACCCGCCGCGCTCCAGGAGGTCCACGAGCCAGAAAGCGGCTCGCAGATCGCCCGCGCCGAAGCGCAGGTCCTGGTCGTACTTGATACCGGATTGGCCGTTCAGGTCGATGTGGTAAAGCTTGCCCGACCACAGTGCCTGCGCGATGCCGTGCGGGAAGTTCAGTCCCGCCATCTGCTCGTGGCCGACCTCCGGGTTGACGCCGTACAGCTCGGGCCGCTCCAGGCGCTCGATGAAGGCCAGCGCATGGCCGACGGTCGGCAGGAGGATGTCGCCACGCGGCTCGTTCGGCTTGGGCTCGATCGCGAAGCGGATGTCGTAACCCTGGGAGGTCACGTACTCACCCAGCAGGTCGAAGGCCTCCTTCATACGGTCCAGCGCGTCCCGCACGTCCTTCGCCCCACCGGACTCGGAGCCCTCACGGCCGCCCCAGGCGACGTAGGTCTTCGCGCCGAGCTCCGCCGCCAGGTCGATGTTCCTGATCGTCTTGCGGATGGCGTACCGGCGCACGTCGCGGTCGTTCGCCGTGAAGCCGCCGTCCTTGAACACGGGGTGCGTGAACAGGTTCGTGGTGGCCATCGGGACCACCATGCCGGTGGCGTCGAGCGCCTGCCTGAAGCGCTTGATGTGGGACTCGCGCTCGGTCTCCGACGCACCGAAGGGGATCAGGTCGTTGTCGTGGAACGTGACGCCGTGGGCACCGAGCTCGGACAGTCGCTGTACGGACTCGACCGGGTCGAGAGCGGGGCGGGTGGCGTCTCCGAAGGGGTCCCTCCCCTGCCAGCCGACGGTCCACAGGCCGAAGGTGAACCTGTCCTCGGGGGTGGGCTGAAAACTCATGACACGGCTCCTCGCTCGCGCTATTTCGTCATGGCACTTTACAAATTAGTATGCATGAGCAGCCCTGGGAAGCCGGGGAGCGCGAAACGGTCGGATCGCGGACCAAGGGCTCCTGGGATCCCGCGATCCGCGGGAACAGTTGTGACAGGTCCGGTACACGCCGCAGAACGGAGAGCCCGATGACAGCAGCCGATGGACCACTCGTCGTCGGAGTGGACAGTTCCACTCAGTCCACGAAGATCCTGGTCGTCGATGTCGCCACCGGACGCGTTGTGGCCAGTGGGCAGGCCGGGCACACCGTGTCCTCGGGTGCGGGCCGGGAGAGCGATCCGGAGCAGTGGTGGAGCGCCCTCGGCGAGGCGCTGCGCCAGTGCGGTGACGCGGCGCAGCAGGCAGCGGCGGTCTCGGTGGGCGGTCAGCAGCACGGACTGGTCACCCTGGACGCCCAGGGCAGGCCGGTCCGCCCGGCGCTCCTCTGGAACGACGTACGCTCGGCGCCCCAGGCGGACCGTCTGATCGAGGAGATGGGCGGCGCCAAGGTGTGGGCCGACCGCTTCGGAAGTGTGCCGGGGCCATCGTTCACCGTCACCAAGTGGGCCTGGCTCACCGAGCACGAACCCGAGGCCGCCCGGGCCACCGCCGCGGTGCGCCTCCCGCACGACTACCTGACCGAGCGTCTGACGGGCGCGGGCACCACCGACCGTGGGGACGCCTCCGGTACGGGCTGGTGGGCATCGTCCACCGAGGCGTACGACGACGACATCCTCGGCAGGGTCGGCCTCGACCCTGCGCTGCTGCCCCGTGTCGTGCGCCCAGGGGAGGTCGCCGGCACCACCCGCGACGGCAGCGACCTGCCGTTCGCCAAGGGCACGCTGGTGGCACCGGGCACCGGCGACAACGCGGCCGCCGCCCTGGGGCTCGGTCTGCGGCCCGGCACGCCCGTCCTCAGCCTCGGCACGTCCGGCACGGTGTACGCGGTGTCGCGGAGACGCCCCGCGGATCCCACCGGAACGGTGGCCGGCTTCGCCGACGCACGGGGCGACTGGCTGCCGCTCGCCTGCACGCTCAACTGCACGCTCGCCGTCGACCGGATCGCCGCCCTGCTCGGTCGCGACCGCGAGGCCGTGGAACAGGGCGGCGGCATCACGCTCCTGCCCTACCTCGACGGTGAGCGCACCCCGGCGCTGCCGGGCGCCTCGGGGCTGCTGCACGGGTTGCGGCACGAGACCACGGCCGGGCAACTGCTGCAGGCGGCCTACGACGGCGCGGTGCACTCGCTGCTGGGCGCCCTGGACCTGGTGCTCGACGCGGACGCGGACCGCTCGACCCCGCTGCTGCTGATCGGAGGCGGCGCACGGGGCAGGGCCTGGCAGCAGACCGTCCGCCGGCTGTCGGGACGGCCGGTGCAGATCCCGGAGGCCGGGGAACTGGTCGCCCTGGGTGCCGCCGCACAGGCTGCGGGTGTCCTCACCGGCGAGGATCCCGCGGCGGTCGCCCGACGGTGGGGAACGGCGCGGGGACCGGTGCTCGAGGCCGTCGAACGGGACGAGGCGACACTGGAGAGGATCAGCGGGGTACTGTCCGACGCCGCGCCCCTGCTCGACCGGGCGTGACCAGATCCGTGACCAGGCCCGCGGGGACCGCCGCGGGCCTCTCTCACAGAGGACCGACCACCGTATGACCGCACCCCTGCACGAGGCACGCTCCGGCACTCCCGACACCCAGCAGGGGATGCGCCGCAGGAACCTCTCACGTGTGATGCACACGATCGCCGCCGACGGTCCCATGTCGCGGGCCGCCGTCGCCTCGCGGATCAGGCTGACCCGGGCCGCTGTCTCCACCCTGGTGGACGAGCTGATCCGCGCGGGTCTGCTGGAGGAGCTCGGCCCGGAGCGCCCCGGACGGGTCGGACGTCCCGGTTCCGCGCTCGCCGTCAGCAGGAGCGGACCCGCGGGAGTCGGCGCCGAGGTGGGCGTCGACCACCTGGCGGCTTGTGTGGTCGATCTCCGCGGCGAGGTGCGGGCGCGGGCGGAGCGGCATGTCAGCAACAGAGGGCGCGCGCCCGAGCCGGTGGTCGACGACCTGGCGGCGCTGGTCCGGCAGGTCAGTGAGGAGGCGGACCGGGAGGGCCTGCGTCCGGCGGGCATCACCGTCGCCGTTCCCGGTCTGGTCGCACGGGACAGCCGTACCGTCGTCAGAGCGCCCAACCTGGACTGGCACGACACCGATCTCGGCGCACTGCTGCCCGCGAAGCCGCCGGTGACGGTGGACAACGAGGCCAATCTCGGTGCCCTCGCCGAACTCTGGCTGGGCGAGCGGGCCCCTGGTGACTTCGTCCACGTCTCAGCGGAGATCGGCATCGGCGCGGCTGTGGTGGTGGACGGGCGGCTCCTGCGCGGTACCCGGGGCTTCGCGGGAGAACTCGGCCATGTGCCGGTGCATCCCGAGGGGCCGCCTTGCGCCTGCGGCGGACAGGGCTGCCTGGAGCAGTTCGCGGGTGAGGTGGCCGTGCTGCGTGCTGCGGGGCTCGACCCGGGCGAAGGCCGTGTCGGGTTGCTCGCCGAGCGCGCGGTATCCGGCGATCGCCGGGTGAGGAGCGCGCTGCGCGAGGCGGGGACCGCGATGGGCATCGCGCTCACCGGCACGGTCAATCTGCTCGACCCGCAGACCGTGGTGCTCGGGGGCGCACTGTCGCGGCTGGCACCGTGGCTGCTGCCGTCGCTGGAGGCGGAGCTGGAGCGGCGCACCGCGGGGCCGGCATGCGAGATCGCCGTGTCGCAGCTCGGATCCGAGGGCCCGCTGCTGGGCGCGGCGCATTCCGTGGTGCGGGCGGTACTCGACGACCCGGCCGGGGTGGCCCACAGCGCATGAGCAACGCGGGCACCCGCACGGCGGCATGAAGGGCCCGCGCGAAGGCGCGAACGTGGGGGAACGCGGGCACCGCCGGGCCGTGCCGTCGCTCCGCTTCCCACTCGGCGGGCCTCTCCCCGCCCTTGCGTTGCGCACCGCTTCTACCACACGTGAACCCTCCGGCTCGTGGCCCGACCCTCAAACACCCGAACGAGGGACGGAGTTATGCACAATCCCTGCGTTCTCCCCAGATCCACACCGTGCTCTTCCGCCTCAACCTCCGTGGCTCGTACCGTAAGTGACGCGCGTAAATTCGCGCGGATGATCGAGTGTGTGCGGTGCGGCGGGAGGGGGAGGCGATATGCCGGAGAAGTCCGGCCAGGCGGGTCCGGGCCTGCGGCGTGAGGCCGTCGGACTGCGCGAGGTCCTGTTCCAGAGCATCACGGCGATGGCCCCGGCCGCGGCGGTCGCGGCCTCCGTCCCGTCCGGCGCGGCGTTCGCGGGCGGCGGTCTGCCCCTGTCGGTGCTGATCGCCCTCGTCGCCTGCCTGTTCACGGCGTCCTGTGTGGCCGACCTCGCGCGCCACATGCCGGCGGCGGGTTCGGTGGCGACGTACACGGCGCAGGGGCTGCATCCGGCCGTGGGCTTCCTGGTCGGCTGGGGCTATGTGTTCGTGCAGGCCCTGGTGCCTCCCCTGCTCCTGCTCCAGCTCGGCTTCACCACGGCTGGGACGCTGCACGACGAGTGGCCCTCGTATCCGGGCGACCTGTGGTGGCCCTGGGCGCTCGCGGGCGCCGTGATCATCGCTGCCGCCGGGTACTTCGGGGTGCGCGCCTCGGCACGGTTCGGCACGGTGCTCGGCGTCTTCGAGGTGGCCGTCCTGCTGGTCTTCGCCGTGCTGCTGATCGTGAAGGCCGGCGGGCACAACACCCTGTCGGTGTTCGGCACCGCGCACACCCCGGTGGACCACAAGGGCCTCAGCGGCGTGTTCGCCGGATCCGTCTACACGGTGCTGGCGTTCTCCGGCTTCGAGGCCGCCGCCCCGCTCGCCGAGGAGACGAAGGACCCGGGGCGCACCATGCACCGGGCAGTGCTGGGATCGGCTCTGGCGATCGGGCTCTTCTACGTCCTGACGACCTATGCGATGACCGTGTTCTTCGGCCCGGACCGGTTCGCCGGCTTCGGTACCTCCGGGGCGGCGTCCTGGGAAGGGGTGGCGCGGGCGTCGTTCGGGCTCTTCTGGGTGCTGGTGTTCCTCGCCGTGGTCAATTCCACGATCGCCAACGCCAACGCCAGCGCGAACGTCTCGACCCGTACCGCCTTCGCGTTGGGCCGCATCGGAGTCTTCCCGAGGCCGTTCGCCCATCTGCACCCCGTACGGCTCTCCCCCGTCGCCGGAGTCGCCGTGCAGTTCGCGGTGGCGGTGGCGGTGATGCTCGGCCTGGGGTTCGGCTATGACCCGCAGACCGCCTTCCTGCTGCTGGCGACCATGATCGTGACCGTCGTGATCGGGGTCTACATCGTCACCAACGCATCCTGCGCCGGTTACTTCCTGCGTCGCAGGCGCGCGGAGCTGCGTCCCGTGCGGCACCTGCTCTTCCCGCTGCTGGGCATTGTGGCCTTCGTACCCGCGCTGTGCACGGCCGCGGGGCTGCCCGTGTTCGACTTCGTGTCCGAGCTGACGGCGCCCGTGTCGTACGCCGGTCCCGTCGTGGGCCTGTGGCTGCTCGCCGGGGTCCTGGTACTGGCCGTCCTGGCCAAACGCCACCCGGGACGAATAGCCGAGACCGCCCGTGTCCACCTCGACGACGAACCCCTACCGGACCCCGGAAAGAGCGGAGCCCAGCTGCAATGAGCGACCCGAGGATTCTCACGGTGCGCCCCCGGCCTGACGAGTACGCCTGGACGTTCGGCGGAGCCCCACCGGTGGCCCGTATCACCCCGGGCACGGTTCTCGACCTGTTCACGGAGGACTGCTACGCCGGGCGGGTCCGGTCGGAGAAGGACCTGGTCTCCGAGGTGTGCGAGTTTCCGTTCCTGAATCCCCAGACCGGTCCGTTCCACGTCGAGGGCGCGCAGCCGGGCGACACGGTGGCAGTGCACTTCGTCTCGATCGAGCCTGCCCGTGACTGGGCGGCCTCGACGACGGTACCGCTGTTCGGGGCGCTCACATCGACGCACGCGACCGCCTCGTTGCAGGCACCGCTGCCCGAGCGGGTGTGGATCTGGCAGTTGGACCGGGAGCGGCGCACCGCCATGTTCTCCGCCCGCGATGGCGGTTTCACGAGGGAGCTGCCCATGGACCCGATGCACGGCACCGTGGGTGTGGCGCCGGCCAATCTGGAAGTGCGCTCGGCCCTGGTGCCCGACGCGCACGGCGGGAACATGGACACGCCGGAGATGCGCGCCGGAGTGACGTGTTACCTCGGCGTCAACGTGGAAGGAGCGCTGGTCAGTCTCGGCGACGGGCATGCGCGGCAGGGCGAGGGCGAAACCTGCGGAGTGGCCGTCGAGTGCGCCATGAACACGGTGGTCATCGTCGAGCTGCTCAAGGGTGTGGCGACCCCCTGGCCCCGTCTGGAGTCCGACACGCACATCATGTCCACCGGCTCCGCGCGCCCGCTGGAGGACGCCTTTCGGATATCCCAGCTCGATCTGGTGCAGTGGCTGGTGCGGGACTACGGGTTCAGTGAACTGGACGCCTACCAGTTCGCCTCCCAGACCGTGGAGTCGCCCCTCGCGAACGTCTGCGACACCAACTACACCTGCGTGGCGAAGCTCAGGAAGGAGTGGCTGCCGCCGAGTGAGACCTACCGCGGCGTCCATGCCCAGTTGCGGGAGACCGCCGGTGCCCTGACACGCTGACCCCGGCCGGACGCAGCCCGGGCCTCGCGACGACCGGACGTTCAGAGCCGGGCGTTCAGAAGGCGGGACCTCCAGGAGACGGGCAGCCGAAGGGCCCGACACCTGAGGCTCGGGCAGCCGGAAGGCTGGGGGCTCCTTCCGGACCCGGCCGTCACCGGGCCCCGCCTCCGCGAGCCACTGACCGATCCCCGTCCAAGACCGCACCTCCCCCGCTCCACCCGCTCCTGCTCCTGCTCCTGCTCCTGCTCCTGCTCCTGCTCCACCTTCTCCACCTGCTGCACCGTTCAGATCGCTCCTGTATCCGCTGTTCCCCCCCCCACCGAGAGGTAGATCAGCAATGGAACGAGCAAGACGCACCCTCAGCCGCCGCCGGCTGCTCCAGGGCGCCGCTCTCGCGGCGGTGCCCACCGCACTGCTCACGGCACAGCCGGCGCTCGCCGGCGCACAGGCGGTCGACTACCCGCTCGCCGAGTCACGCCCCGCCAGCACCTCGAACTACACGGCGGCCAACCGCCCCACCACGTACCCCATCGACCACGTGGTCATCCACGTCACGCAGGAGACGTGGGACGACGCCATCGGGATCTTCCAGGATCCGACGGCGAAGGTCTCTGCCCACTACGTGGTGCGTTCGAGGGACGGCCACATCGCCCAGTGCGTCCGCGAGCGCGACGTCGCCTGGCACGCCGGCAACTGGGACTACAACACGCGCAGCGTCGGCATCGAGCACGAGGGCTGGGTGGACCAGCCGCAGTACTTCACGGACGAGCTCTACGAGCAGTCGGCGCTGTTGACCGCGGCGGTCTGCGCGAAGTACCGCATACCCATCGACCGCGGCCACATCGTCGGCCACAGCGAGGTCCCGGGGGCGACCCACACGGATCCCGGCCCCTTCTGGGACTGGGTCAAGTACATGGACCTGGTCAACTCGGCCGCGCTCCGAGCACGCTGACGGCCTGGTCCCCCGGACGGCGGCCGGCCTGTCGGAGGCCGCCGTCCGGGGGGCGGGCCCAGGACGGCCGAGCCCGGGTCAGGGGCGGGCAGGGCGCGTCCGGCTCAGGGATCGAGGCGGCTGACGATGTCCGCCGTCGCGGTCAGCCCTTCCTGAATGGTCGGGGCCATACTCGTGCTGGACAGGTAGAACCCGAGCAGCGCGCACACCACGGCGTGCGACATCTTCAGCGCACCGTTGCGCACGAAGATCACGGCCAGGATCAGGAGCAGCAGCACAGCGGAGATGGAAATGGCCATCGTCACCCTCCACAGCCATGTCGACGCCCATGGCCTTCGGCCGTAAGTGTGGCGCAGCGCGGTGCCCGCCCGGGCGAGCGGCGTGTCCTCCGAACGTGTGTTGACTGCGGGTGACGACGCGGAGGGCACGCTCGGGCGCCGCGGACGCTTGTGCCAGGCCTCCGGTCAAGGTCGGTGGATACTCTCCCTCCGGCTCGGTGAAGCTCTCTCCGCCCCGTGCAGCGCGGTGAACACCACTCCGTGCAGCGCGGTGAAGCCCTGTCCGTCCGTGCAGCGCGGTGAAGCCCTATCCGTCCGTGCAGCGCGGTGAAGCCCTGTCCGTCCGTGCAGCGCGGTGAAGCCCTATCCGTCCAGCTCGGTCAAGCCCTCGGTCCGGCTCGGTGAGCGGGCGGTGAGGAATGCCTCCAGGCCGGCCAGATCATCGGTGTTCAGCAGATCGGTGCCGGCGGCCAGCAACTCGCGCCACAGGGCGTCGCGGGCCGGGCCCGCCGTGTCGGGGGTGCCCCAGAAGCGGACGCGCTGCCCGTGGGCATGGGCGGTGGAGACGATCCGGTGCAGCGCGGCTCGTTCCGTGGCGGGGAAAGGGCCGTCGCCCCGCCAGGTGAACGTCGCCGTCCAGTCCTCGCTGATCAGGGGGATGAACGAGGCCGGGGCGGGGGTCTGGAGGTCGGCGAGGCGTCCGTCGTAGAAGGCGTGCCGGACCTGCTGGGTCTCCATCGGGACACGTGCGGCGCGGTCGCCGGAGACGACGGCGGTGACCGGTCCACGGTGCACCGCACCATGGGAGAAGGAGGTGAAGATCTGCTGATGGCGCCGGAGGTGGCGGTCCAGTTCCAGATAGGTCGCCGCGCCCTCGGTCTTGATGTCGACGAGGAGTTGCAGGGGTGTGCGCCAGCCGTCGTACACCCAGCCGCGGTTCGCCTCGATACGGGCGAGGAGGGGGGCGAGATAGAGCGTTTCGAGAGTGCGGGTGGGGTCCAGATCGACGGGGTCGTGGGCCACGAGCAACTGCCCGTCCGCCAGGTAGACATCGGCCTCGACGCTGCCGAAGCGGTGGTCGAGCGCGTCGAACAGGGGGTGGGGATGGTCGTAGTCGTTGTGGGCATGGGCGTGGGCCAGCGGTCGGGGGCCGGGAACCCTGCCGTGCGCCCGGGCTGCCGCGGCCGGCCCGGCCGGGACCGTACCGCACACGAGGGCGGCACCGAGCGCGGCGAGGGCTTTGCGGCGTGTGGTGAGGGGCATGCACTGCCTCCGTGGAGATGCCGTAGCGGGACCCCAGCGAGTATGGGGGTCGGCGGGCCGGGGAGGCAGTGGTCCGGAGCGAGTTGGTGCGATGCTCGTCCCGTTCACCCCAGGGGAACGGCCGGGCTCCGGGGCGTGGCGGCCAACGGCCGGGAGGTTGGAGACCGGCGCACCGGGGCGGCGGGCCCAGCCGGTCCTGCGAGCACCGGCCCGCGCTCAGGGAGCCACGCCGAGGGCGCGGCGCCTGAGCGCGGCGCCGGCCTCAAGGCCCTGTCAGCCCGGCGAGCCGAGCCAGGGTTTCACGGTGGTGACCTGCCGTGCCGAGCGCGATGGAGTCGGCCTTGGCGCGCTTGAGGTAGAGATGCACGGGGTGTTCCCAGGTCATGCCGATGCCACCGTGCAGTTGGAGCGCCTCCTCGGCCGCGTGCACGGCGACGCCCGAGGCATAGGACTGCGCGAGGGAGGCGGCGAGCGTGGCCTCGGGGCTCCCGGTCGCCAGGGCGTCGGCGGCGTTCCTGGCAGCGGCCCGGGCATGGACGGTTTCCAGCCACAGCCGGGCGAGGCGGTGCTTCAGTGCCTGGAAGGAGCCCACGGGCCGGTTGAACTGGTACCGCTCGCGGGTGTACCCGACGGTTTCGGTCAGGCACCAGTCGGCGATGCCCAGTTGCTCGGAGGCGAGCAGTCCGGCGCCGGCGCGCAGGGCGCGTCCCAGAGCACTCCGGGCATCAGCGGCGAGCAGGCGGCCGTGCGCCGCGGTGAGGGTCACCTCGGCGAGCGGCCGTGTCCGGTCGAACGAGATCAGGGGGGTGATGGTGACGCCGTCCTGGCGGACGTCGACCGCGTGGAGCCCGGTGCCGGCGGGGACGAGCAGGACGTCGGCGGCCGCGGCGTCGGCGACGCCGGTGATCCGGCCGTGCAGGGTGCCGCCCTCCACCCGCACCCCCTGTCCGTGCCGCTCGTCGCGTCGCCCGGTGGGCCCCGGGTCCTCGTCCGGCGCCACCACCGCCGTGGCGAGGGGCAGGGCGAGGACCGCGACGGTGCGGCCGGTGGCCAGTGCGGTCAGCAGCTCGGGCGGGGCCGCGCCGTCTATATCCTCGCCGTCCGCGGACGCGTGCGGCCGTGCGCGGGAGGCGGCCGCCGCAGGGGCCGCTCCGGTTGCGGGCGGTGCGTCGTCGTCGCCCGCGGTGCAGCCGAGGAGTGCCTCCGTGGCGAGGACGGCACTGGTCAGGTAGGGGACGGGGGCGAGGGCACGGCCGAGTTCCTCCAGGACGACCGCGGTCTCGCGGTGGGTGGCGCCCTGCCCGCCGAGGTGTTCGGGTACCAGCAGGCCCGCCAGGCCCATGTCCACCGCAAGGGCCTTCCACAGCCCCGGGTCGTGGGGTGTGTCGGACTCGCTGCGGGCGAGCACGGCGGCGGCGTCGCAGTGGTCGGCGAGAAGTCGGCGTACGACGGCGCGCAGCGCCTCCTCCTCCTCGGAGTAGAGCAGGTCGGGTACCGGATCCGCCTCCACAGGCCGGGCGTCGGCGGTGCCGCGGTCGTTTCCCGGACCGGCGTCCGTTCCGCCGGCCGACAGGGGTGGTGCGGCCCGGTCGGGGACCGTACCGCCGCCTTCGCCGCGCCGCGGGCCGCCGGTCGTCGTCTCACGTGGCGTGCTCATCGGGCGAGGTCCTTCCAGGCGACGTCCTTGTCGGTGCGCGGCTCGGCAGGAAGGCCCAGGACGCGCTCGGCGATGATGTTCAGCAGGATCTCGCTGGTCCCGCCCTCGATGCTGTTGCCCTTGGCGCGCAGATAGCGGTAACCCGCCTCGCGGCCGGTGAAGTCGACCAGTTCGGGACGGCGCATCGTCCAGTCGTCGTACAGCAGTCCCTCCTGGCCGAGGAGCTCCACCTCCAGGGCGCTGATCTCCTGGTTCAGCCGGGCGAAGGCCAGCTTCATACCGGACCCCTCGGGGCCCGGCTGGCCGGCGGCGAGTTGCTGGCGCAGCCGCTCACCGGTCAGGCGGGCCACCTCGGCCTCGGCCCACAGGGTCAGCAGCCGCTGATGGAGGTCGTGGGTGCGCAGCTCGGGGCGTTCGCGCCAGGTGTTGACGAGCGGGCCGATCATGCCTCCCTCGCGCGGCACCCGGGAGCCTCCGATGGACACGCGCTCGTTCATCAGGGTGGTCTGTGCGACCTTCCAGCCCTCGCCGACCGGGCCGAGCCGGTGGGCGTCGGGGATCCGGACGTCGGTCAGGAAGACCTCGTTGAACTCGGCCTCGCCGGTGATCTGCCGCAGCGGGCGCACCTCGACCCCGGGAGCGGTCATGTCGCAGATGAAGTACGTGATGCCGCGGTGCTTGGGAACACCGGGGTCGGTGCGGGCGACGAGGATCGCCCAGCGGGCGAGGTGGGCGCTGGAGGTCCACACCTTCTGCCCGTTCACGATCCATCCGCCGTCCCCGGTGTCCGGGCCCGCGCACTCCTCCGCGCCACGGGAGCCCCCGCCGGCGGGACCGGCACCCTCCCCGCCGAGAACGGCACCGGCACCATCGCCGGCGCCGCCGCCTGTACCGACACCGGCACCCTCATCGGTCCCGTCCGCCACACGGACCGCCCGGGTGCCGAGTGCCGCGAGGTCGGATCCGGCGCCCGGCTCGCTGAACAGTTGGCACCACACCTCCTCACCGGTCCACAGCGGACGCAGGAAGCGCTTCTTCTGCTCCTCGCTGCCGAAGGCGAGGATCGTCGGTGCGGCCATGCCGAGGCCGATGCCGATGCGGCGCGGGTCGTTGTCGGGGGCGCCCGCGGCCGTCAGCTCGGCGTCGACCACGGCCTGCAGGGCACGCGGGGCACCGAGCCCGCCCAGCCCCTCGGGGTAGTGCACCCAAGCGAGACCGGCGTCGAAGCGGGCCCGCAGGAACGTCGCGCGGTCGGCCGTGGCGGGCGGGCAGGTGGCCAGCAGTTCCCGTGTACGGCGGCGCAGTTCGGCTGCGTCGATCATGCCCCCGCTCCGTCCGCCGCACCGGTCCCGTTCCCGGACGGGAGTCCGGGCAGCACGCACACGCGCCCCGTGGTCGTCCCGTCCGCGACCCGCTGGACCGCGTCCACCGCGGCCGCCAGCGGCACCCGATCGCTGACCAGCGGTTTGATCGCACCCTTTTCGGCCAGCGCGGTGAGCTGGCCGTGGCACTCCAGGATCGTCTGCGGGGCCCTGGCCGCGTACAGGCCCCAGTGCAGGCCGAGGATGGAGTAGTTCTTCACCAGGGCGTGTCCCAGGGCGGGGCTCGGGATGGAGCCGCTGCTGAAGCCGACCACCACGATCCGGCCCTCGAAGGCCACGCACTTCGTGGACCAGGTGTACGCATCGCCGCCGACGGGGTCGTAGACCACATCGGCACCACGGCCTTCCGTCGCCTGCTTCACCGTCGCGACCACGTCGTCCGAGTGCCGGTCGATCACCAGGTCGCAGCCGAGGGCACGGGCCGTCTCGGCCTTCGCCGGGCCGCCGACGACACCGATGACCCGCGCGCCCGCCGCCTTTCCGAGCTGGACGGCTGCGCTGCCTACGCCGCCGGCGGCCGCGTGCACGAGCAGCGTCTCGCCCGGGCGCAGCCGCGCCCTGCGGTGCAGCCCGAACCATCCCGTCTGGTACGCGATGTGCAGCGCTGCGGCCTCTGCGTCGTCGAGCGCGTCGGGCGCCGGCAGCAGCGCGGCGGCATCCGCGAGGGCGTACTCGGCGAAGCCGCCGTGCGGCAGGGCGCAGGTGGTGAGGACGCGGCGGCCGTCCTCGGCGGTCGCGCAGATCTCCACTCCGGGTGTGAACGGCAACGGCGGACGCACCTGGTACTGGCCGCGGCAGAGCAGGGCGTCGGGGAAGTTGACGCTCGCGGCGCGGACCTTCAGCAGGACCTGGCCCTCGCCCGGCTCGGGCCGGACCGACTCCTCCAGGCGCATCACCTCGCGCGGTTCGCCGGTCTGGTGCACGTGCCATGCCTGCATCGGGGGCATGTGGGGCATAGAGGGGCCTCCACGGGAGGGTCGTCGAACCTGACTGCCCGACATACTAAGCGGTCGCTTGCCCATCCGGAAGCCGCCTCGCGGCCCCGCCACGCCGCGCCCGGGGCCGTCCGCCGCCCGCCACCCATCAGGTTCCGTCCACCCGCACAGGCCCCCGGCCGCCACGCACTCACGGGCTCGCGGGGCGACGGGCCACGGGGCCACGGGGCCACGGGACGACCTGGCCCCCGGCCCCGTCATGCGGCCATGCGGCCGCGCAGCCGCCCCGCGAAGCCTCCGGCACCAAGCTCTCACCGCCGCCGCAGGCTGGACCTGCGCACCACCAGTTCCGGCTGGAGGACGACACGCCGGTGCGTGTGCCCGGCCGTGTCCGCTGCGCCCGCGCCTCCGCCGGCGCCCGTGCCCGTTCCACCGCCCGCGCCCCCGCCCGTCTCCGTCTCCGTCTCCTCCAGGAGGAGTTCCGCGGCCATCGCTCCCATGGTGACCGCGGGCTGGCGCACCGAGGTGAGCGGTACCGCGGCCGCAGCGGCGAACTCGATGTCGTCGTAGCCGACGATGGCCACCTCCTCCGGCACCGGGACCCCGGCCGCGAACATCGCCTGGAGGACGCCGAGCGCCAGCAGGTCGTTGGCGCAGAAGACGGCGGTGGGCCGGTCGGCGAGGCCGAGCAGCCGGGCGCCCGCGTCGCGGCCCGCCGCGACGTCGAGGCGTTCGGTGGGCAGTTCGTGCAGCGTCTGTGCGGGCAGTCCGGCCTCGGCCAGGGCGCGCAGCGCGCCTTCCCGGCGGTCCCTCACCTGGTTGAGTCCCGGCGGGCCGCTGACGTACGCGATGCGCCGGTGGCCCGCGTCGACGAGGTGCCGTACGGCGAGCGCGCCGCCCGCGACGTCGTCCACGGAGACGGAGCACTCGGTGGTGCCCTCCGCGACCCGGTCGACGAGCACGAACGGGATCTTGTGGCGTCGGAACGCGGCGATGTTGCGGCCGCTCGCGTCGGTCGGGGTGAGCAGCACGCCGCGGACCCGCTGCTCGGCGAAGAGCGAGAGGTAGTCGGCCTCCTCGGTGGGGTCCTGGGCGCTGTTGCAGACCATCACGCCGAGGCCCGCCTCGCGCGCGGCGCGCTCGGCGCCGCGCGCGACGTCCACGAAGAACGGGTTGCCCATGTCGAGCACCAGCAGGGCCATGATGCGGCTGTGCCCGGCCCGTAGCTGGCGCGCGGACTCGCTGCGGACATACCCCAGGCGGTCGATGACGGACTGCACCCGGCGCCGAGTCTCCTCTGACACCAGGTCGGGACGGTTGATCACATTGGATACCGTGCCCACCGACACCCCGGCGTCCCGGGCCACGTCCTTGATGCCGACCATGTTTCGTCCCTGCTCCGTCCTGCCGTCGGGTGCCCGGGCTCGGGCGGGGCGCGGGCCGGGTGGGTGTCAGCGTATGCGCCCCGCGCCGTGCGGACGGACCGCCACCGGGCAGCGCCGTGTCAGAACCTGTAGCGGTCGATGTTCCCGGCGTCGAACACGGTGGGCTTGCCGAGGTCGATCACGCCCTTGGCACCGACGGTGAAGGTGCCCATGCCGCCGGCCTTCAGCGTCTCGCCCCGGGCCCCGGTGATCTGCCCGGAGGCCAGCGCCACGGCGGCGTGCGCGGCGAGAGCGCCCAGCTTGGCGGGGTCCCACAGCTCGAATGCCTTGACGGTGCCGTTCTTCACGTACTGCCGCATGTCGTTGGGTGTGCCGAGGCCGGTGAGCCGGACCTTGCCCTTGTACTTGGAGCCGGACAGGTACTGGGCGGCGGCCTTGATGCCGACCGTCGTCGGCGAGACGATCCCGGCGAGCTTCGGGTGCTCCTGGAGCAGGCCCTGGGTCTGCTGGAAGGACTGCTGGGCGTCGTCGTTGCCGTAGGCGGTCTTCACCAGCTTCACGTTCTTGTACTCGGGCTTCTTCAGCTCGTCCTTCATGTACTTGATCCAGGTGTTCTGGTTGGTCGCGGTCTGCGCGGCGGACAGGATCGCGATCTCGCCCTTGTAGCCGATCTGCTTGGCGATCTGCTGGATCTGGCTGCGGCCGATCTCCTCGGCGCCGGCCTGCGAGATGAAGACGTTGCGGCAGTCCGGATTGGTGTCGGAGTCGTAGGTGACGACCTTGATGCCGTTCTTCATGGCCTGCTTCAGGGCGGTGCACAGCGCGCCGGGGTCCTGCGCGGACACGGCCATCGCGTCGACCTGCTGCTGGGTGAGGATGTTGACGTAGGAGACCTGGCCGGAGGTGTCGGTCGCGCTGCTCGGACCGGACTCCTTGTACGTCGAGCCCAGTTGCCCGAGGGCCTTCTGGCCGCCCTTGTCGGCGACGGTGAAGTACGGGTTGTTGACCTGCTTGGGCAGGAAGGCGACCTTCAGGCCCTTCTTGGTGGGCGCGTTCGGGTCGGCCTTGGCGCCGGAGGCCGCGCCCTTGCCGCCGCTGTCGTGGTCGACCGAGTCCTTGGTGGTGCCGCCGCACGCCGTGGCGGCCAGGGCGAGCGAGGTGATCGCGGCGAGCGTGAGGCCGGCGCGGCGCAGTGCGGGAGAGAACATCAGCGGTCCCTTTCGGACGGGCCTGGGGAAGTTTGCGGGGCAGGAGGGACGGGGAGCGCGACGGGGCGCGCGGCGATCTGCCGGGCGACGCGCGGTCCGAGGACGGAGATGACCAGCAGCACACCGGTGACCACGGTCTGGGACTGGGCGGAGACGTTCAGCAGGCTCATGGCGTTCTGCAGCCCGCCGAGCAGGAAGACCCCGGCGACGGCGCCCCCGAGGGTGCCCCGCCCGCCGTCGAAGTCGATGCCGCCGAGCAGCACGGCGGCGACGACGGAGAGTTCGAGGCCGGTGGCGTTGTCGTAGCGGGCGCTGGCGTAGTGCAGCGCCCAGAAGACACCGGTGAGGGCGGACATCAGGCCGGTGGCGGTGAAGAGCCACAGCTTGTGCCGCCTGACGCGGATACCGGCGAACCGCGCGGCCTCCTCGTTGGCCCCGACGGCGAAGAGCGAGCGGCCGAAGGGCGTGGCGTGCAGCACCACCACGGCGACGGCGAGCAGCACCAGGAACGGCAGGAAGGCGTACGGGACGAAGGTCGAGCCGATCCGGCCCGCGGCGAAGTCGAGGTACGGCGCGGGGAAGTCGGTGACCGCGTTGGAGCCGAGCACGATCTGCGCGATGCCCCGGTAGGCGGCCAGCGTGCCGATGGTCACGGCGAGCGAGGGCAGGCCGAGCCGGGTCACCAGCAGGCCGTTGACGAGGCCGCAGACCACGCCGAGCAGCAGGCAGATCGGGATGATCGTCTCGATGGCCATCCCCGCGTTCCACAGGGCCCCCATGACGGCGCCGCTGAGCCCGGCCGTCGACGCCACCGACAGGTCTATCTCGCCCGCGACCACCAGCAGCGTCATCGGCAGTGCGATCAGGGCGATGGGCAGGGTGTTGCCGATCAGGAACGACAGGTTGAGCGCGTTACCGAAGCCGTCGACGAAGCCGAAGGAGAGCAGGAGCAGCACGAGGAGCAGGACGCCGACGACACCGTCCCAGCGCAGGGCGCCGGCGCGCCGCGCGGCACGTTTCGGGGAGCTGTCAGCCATGGCGGGCGTTCCTCTTCTTCAGGGCCGCGGCCAGGCGCAGGGCGACCACCCGGTCCACGGCGATGGCGAGCACCAGCAGGACACCGTTGATGGCGAGCACCCACACGGAGCTGACGCCGAGCGCGGGCAGCACGCTGTTCACGGAGGTCAGCAGCAGGGCGCCGAGGGCCGCGCCGTAGACACTGCCCGCGCCGCCGGTGAACGCGACGCCGCCCACCACGACGGCGCTGACGACGGTGAGTTCGTAGCCGTTGCCGGTGGCGGAGTCGACGTTGCCGAAGCGGGCGAGGTACAGCGCGCCGGCGAGTCCGGAGAGCGCGCCGCAGGCGGTGTAGGCGGCGAGGATCCGGCGCCGCACCGGGATTCCGGCGAGCCGCGCGGCCTCGGGGTTGGAGCCCAGTGCGTACAGCTCGCGGCCGCCGCCGAAGTGGCGCAGGTAGTAGGCGACGGCGACCACCACCGCGAGGGCGATCAGCGCCAGGTAGGGCAGCGCGCCCAGGCCGCCGGATCCGAAGTCGGTGAAGGGGCCCGGCAGGTCGGAGGCGGTGATCTGCCGGGAGCCGACCCAGATCGAGTCCACGCCGCGGATCACGTACAGCGTGCCCAGGGTGACCACGAGCGCGGGCACCTGGCCGAGGCTGACGAGGGCTCCGTTGAGCAGTCCGCAGCCGATGCCGAGCGCCACCGCGAGCAGCAGTGCCAGGAAGGAGTCGCCGCCGCCCTGGAGGTAGTCTCCGGCGGCGAACGCGCTGATGCCGAGGGTGGAGCCGACCGAGAGGTCGACGTTGCGCGAGATCACCACCAGCGCCTGTCCGGTGGCGACCAGCACCAGGATGGTGGCGTTCAGCAGCAGGTCCTTGACGCCCTGTTCGGACAGGAACTGGCTGTTGCCCGCCTGGGTGATCGCGATCATCACCAGGAAGACCAGGAGGATCGCGACTTCCCGTATCCGGAATACCCGGTCGACGAGCCGGGTGGCGCCGCCGCGTGCCTCGCCGGTGGCGGGCGCGGGGGGCTGCTGGGTCAGGGTCATGCCGCCCTCCCTGTGGTACCCCGGCCGGTCGCCGCCGCCATCACGGACTCCTCGGTGGCCCCGGCTCGGGGGATCTCGGCGGTCAGCCGGCCCTCGTGCATGACCAGCACCCGGTCGGCCATGCCGAGGACCTCGGGCAGGTCGGAGGAGATCATCAGGACCGCCACCCCGTCGGCGGCGAGCCGGGAGAGCAGCCGGTGCACCTCGGCCTTGGTACCGACGTCGATACCGCGGGTGGGTTCGTCGACGATCAGCACCTTCGGTGTGGTCGCCAGCCACTTGGCGAGGACCACCTTCTGCTGGTTGCCGCCGGACAGGGTGCCGACGGCGTCGGCCAGCGCGGCGTACTTGACCTGGAGCCTGACGGCCCAGTCCAGTGCCCGGCTGCGCTCCGCGCGCCGGTCCATCAGGCCGCCGCGCACCGTGCCGCCGAGGCCGGTCAGGGCGGTCAGGTTGACGTTCCGCTCGATGGACATGCCCATCACCAGGCCCTGGGCCCTGCGGTCCTCGGGGACGAGGGCCAGCCCGGCCGCCATCGCGATGCTGGGTGCGCCGTTGGTGAGCGGCCTGCCGTCCACGTGCACAGAACCCGCATCCCAGCGGTCGACGCCGAAGACGGCACGTGCCACCTCGCTGCGGCCGGCCCCGACGAGACCGGCGAGCCCGACGATCTCCCCGTGCCGCACCGTGAAGGAGACGTCGGTGAAGACCCCTTCCCGGGTCAGCTGCCGCACGTCCAGCGCGACCTCGCCGATCGGGGTGTCCTGCTTGGGGTACAGCTCGTCGAGGTCGCGGCCGACCATCCGGCGCACCAGGTCGTCCTCGGTGAGGCCGCGCCCACCCGGGGCACCGGCACCGTCCGCGGCGTCCGCGGGACCGGCGGCGCCCCCGGATCCGGCCGGGCGGTCAGACCCCCCTGAACCACCGGAACCCCCTGTACTCCCTGAACCCCCGGAAGCGCCGGAACCTCCGGACTCCGGAGCCCGACGGCCCTGCGGATCACCGAGCAGGTCACTGGCGACCAGTGCGCCGTCGCGCAGGGTCGTCACCCGCTGGCAGAGCCGGAAGATCTCCTCCAGCCGGTGCGAGATGAACAGCACGGCCGCCCCCTGTTCGCGCAGGGTGCGCACCACGCCGAAGAGCCTGGCGACCTCGCTGCCGGTGAGCGCGGCGGTCGGCTCGTCCATGATCAGGACCCGGGCGTCGGAGGAGAGCGCCTTGGCGATCTCGACGAGCTGCTGGTCGGCGATGGACAGGCCGCGCGCCGGCTGCTGCGGGTCCAGGTCCACGCCGAGGCGCGCGAAGAGGGCCGCCGCGGCGGTGCGCGCGGCCCTGTGGTCGACCCGGCCGAGCGAACGGCGCGGCTGGCGGCCCATGAAGACGTTCTCGGCCACCGACAGGTCGGGGAAGAGGGTGGGTTCCTGGTAGATCACGGCCACCCCGGCGTCACGCGCGTCCGCCGGGCCGTGCAGGACTACGGGGCGGCCGTCCAGGAGCACCGTGCCGGTGTCCGGGCGGTGCACTCCCGCCAGGGTCTTGATGAGCGTCGACTTGCCCGCGCCGTTCTCCCCCGCCAGGGCGTGCGCCTCGCCGGCGTACAGCCGCAGGGACACGTCCCTGAGCGCACGCACCGCGCCGAAGGACTTGCTCACCCCCTCCAGCGCGAGCACCGGCACGGCGTCCGGCTCCGATCGGGTCATGCTGCGACTCCCACTCGACGAGCGATGTACGGGGCGGCCGTGCCGCCGGGCGTGCCCCCGGCCGCGCCGGGGTGCCCGGATCCGGCAGGCCCCGGCAGGACCTGGCACAGGATCTGCCGGGGCCCGGCACAGGACCCGACGCAGCCTGCTAGGAACCGCTCAAGCGGCCTCCGGCCGTGGCCCGCTGTCATGAAATGATTCAATCAAGTTCCGGGGAAGCTAGTCCCGAACAGATTTCCCGTCAAGGGTGGGTGCGTCGGCCCCACAGCCCTCACCATGAACGATCCGGGGACGCCGGGGCCTTGACGTCAGACGTAATCGGCGCCAAAGTTCGTTGACATTGGATTGAATCGTTTTCAGAGGTGGCCACATGCCCGATCTTGCGACCGTGAAAGCGGCGCTCGCAGCCCAGCGCATCGAGACGCCGTCCTGGGCCTACGGGAACTCCGGCACCCGCTTCAAGGTGTTTGCCCAACCAGGCGTCCCCCGCACCCCGCGGGAGAAGCTGGACGACGCCGCCCGGGTCCATGAGCACACGGGCGTGGCGCCGACCGTGGCCCTGCACATCCCGTGGGACCGCGTCGACGACTACGCCGCCCTGGCCGCCTACGCCAGGGAACGGGGCCTCGGTCTCGGTGCGATCAACTCCAACGTCTTCCAGGACGACGACTACAAGCTGGGCTCCGTCACCAACCCAGACCCCGCGGTCCGCCGCAAGGCTCTCGGTCACCTGCTGGAGTGCGTCGACATCATGGACGCCACCGGCTCGCGCGATCTGAAGCTCTGGTTCTCGGACGGTACGAACTACCCGGGCCAGGACGACCTGCACGCCCGTCAGGACCGGCTCGCCGAGGCGCTGGCCGCGGTGTACGAGCGGCTCGGCGACGACCAGCGGATGCTGCTGGAGTACAAGTTCTTCGAGCCCGCCTTCTACGCCACCGACGTGCCGGACTGGGGCACGGCCTACGCGCACTGCCTGAAGCTCGGCCCGAAGGCGCAGGTCGTGGTGGACACCGGACACCACGCGCCGGGCACCAACATCGAGTTCATCGTGGCGCTGCTGCTCCGCGAGCGGAAGCTCGGCGGCTTCGACTTCAACTCCCGCTTCTACGCGGACGACGACCTGATGGTGGGCGCCGCCGACCCCTTCCAACTGTTCCGGATCATGTACGAGGTGGTGCGCGGCGGAGGACTCGGCGACGAGATCGCGTTCATGCTCGACCAGTGCCACAACATCGAGGCCAAGATCCCGGCGATCATCCGCTCGGTGATGAACGTCCAGGAGGCGACCGCGAAGGCGCTGCTGGTGGACGCCAAGGCCCTGCGGGACGCGCAGCTCGCCGGCGATGTGCTCGGCGCGAACGCCGTCCTGATGGACGCGTTCAACACGGACGTCCGCCCGCTGCTCGCCGAGGTCCGCACGGAGGCCGGGCTGCACCCCGACCCGATGGCGGCCTACCGGGCGTCGGGCTGGCAGGAACACATCGTCGCGGACCGCGTCGGCGGCACGCAGGCCGGATGGGGAGCGTAGGCAATGACCCGGGAAGTCAAGGACACCAAGGGCACCGAGGACACCGCCGGGGCGGCGCGTACGGCGTCGGGCACGCGGGAACCGGCCGGGCACCCCCGGGTGGCCGAGCTGCTGGCCCGCTCCCACCGGCTCGGCGCCGACCCGCGCAACACCAACTACGCCGGGGGCAACGCCTCCGCCAAGGGCACCGTGACCGATCCGGTGACCGGCGGCGACACCGAGCTGATGTGGGTCAAGGGCTCGGGCGGCGACCTGGGCACCCTCACCGAGCGGGGCCTGGCCGTGCTCCGCCTCGACCGGTTGCGGGCGCTGAAGGACGTCTACCCGGGAGTGGAGCGCGAGGACGAGATGGTCGCCGCGTTCGACTACTGCCTGCACGGCAGGGGCGGAGCGGCGCCGTCCATCGACACCGCGATGCACGGCCTCGTCGACGCCCCGCACGTGGACCATCTGCACCCGGACTCGGGGATCGCGCTCGCCTGCGCCGCGGACGGCGAGAAACTCACCGCCGAGTGCTTCGGCCGGACGGTGGTGTGGGTGCCCTGGCGCCGCCCGGGCTTCCAGCTCGGCCTGGACATCGCGGCCGTGCACGACGCCCACCCCGAGGCCATCGGCTGTGTGCTCGGCGGCCACGGCATCACCGCCTGGGGCAGCACGTCGGAGGAGTGCGAGCGCAACGCCCTCACCATCATCCGCACCGCGGAGCGCTTCCTCGCGGAGCGCGGCAGGCCCGAGCCGTTCGGCCCCGTCCTGGACGGATACGAGCCGCTGCCCGAGCCGGAGCGCAGGCGCCGTGCGGCCGCGCTCGCGCCGGTGATCCGCCGCCTCGCCTCGCAGGACCGCCCGCAGGTCGGCCACTTCACCGACAGCGACGAGGTCCTCGACTTCCTCTCCCGGGCCGAGCATCCGCGGCTGGCCGCCCTCGGCACCTCCTGCCCGGACCACTTCCTGCGCACCAAGGTCCGCCCGCTGGTGCTCGACCTGCCGCCGGCCGCTCCGCTGGAGGAGGCGATCGGGCGCCTGAGGGAGCTGCACACGGCCTACCGCGAGGAGTACGCCGCCTACTACACCCGGCACGCGGAGCCCGACTCGCCCCCGATGCGCGGCGCGGACCCGGCGATCGTGCTGGTGCCGGGCGTGGGCATGTTCAGCTTCGGCAAGGACAAGCAGACCGCCCGGGTGGCCGGCGAGTTCTACGTGAACGCCATCCACGTGATGCACGGCGCCGAGGCGGTGTCGACGTACGCGCCGATCGAGGAGGCCGAGAAGTTCCGCATCGAGTACTGGGCGCTGGAGGAGGCCAAGCTGCGCAGGATGCCCGCGCCGAAGCCGCTGGCCACCCGGATCGCCCTGGTGACCGGCGCCGGCTCCGGCATCGGCCGGGCGATCGCCCGGCGGCTGGCCGCGGAGGGCGCGTGCGTGGTGGTCGCCGACGTGAACGGCGAGAGCGCCGCCACGGTCGCCGACGAACTGGGCGGCCCCGACACCGCGGTGGCCGTCACCGCCGACGTCACCAGCGAGGAGCAGATCACGGCAGCCGTCCGGTCGGCCGTGCTCGCCTTCGGCGGGCTCGACCTGGTGGTGAACAACGCCGGCATCTCGGTCTCCAAGCCCCTGCTGGAGACCACGGCCGACGACTGGGACCTGCAGCACGCCATCATGGCGCGCGGCTCCTTCCTGGTCTCCCGCGAGGCCGCCCGGGTGATGACCGAGCAGGGCCTCGGCGGCGACATCGTCTACATCGCCTCCAAGAACGCGGTCTTCGCCGGGCCCAACAACATCGCCTACTCCGCCACCAAGGCGGACCAGGCCCACCAGGTCCGGTTGCTCGCCGCCGAGCTGGGCGAGCACGGGATCCGCGTCAACGGCGTCAACCCGGACGCGGTGGTGCGCGGCTCGGGCATCTTCGCCGGCGGGTGGGGTGCCAAGCGTGCCGCGGTGTACGGGGTGCCGGAGGAGAAGCTGGGCGAGTTCTACGCCCAGCGCACCCTGCTCAAGCAGGAGGTGCTGCCCGAGCACGTCGCGGGCGCGGTCTTCGCGCTGACCGGTGGCGACCTGTCGCACACCACCGGCCTGCACATCCCGGTGGACGCGGGCGTCGCGGCCGCCTTCCTGCGGTGAGCAGGCCGCACGGGCGCCTGCGGGCCGGTCAGGCCGGTCAGGCCGGTCAGGCCGGTCAGGCCGGTCAGGCGCGGGAGGTGAGGAGGCGGCGATGAGTTCCTTCGTCTGCGCCGCGGTCGACCTGGGCGCCTCCAGCGGCCGGGTGATGGCCGGCCGGGTGAGCGCGCCGAAACAGGGCGCGCCCGGCGACCTCGCCCTCACCGAGGCGCACCGCTTCCCCAATCGGCCGCTGCGGCTGCCGGAGGGACTGCGCTGGGACGTCCTCGGGCTGTACGGCGGGGTACTGGACGGGCTGCGGGCCGTGGGGCCCGTCGACTCGGTGGGCATCGATAGCTGGGCCGTGGACTACGGCCTGCTGGACGCCGACGGCCGGCTGCTCGGCAATCCGGTGCACTACCGCGACAGCCGCACCGACGGGGTGGCCGAGCGAGTGTGGCGGACGGTGCCCGCCGGTGAGCTGTACGCCGCGACGGGTCTGCAGCACGTCCCCTTCAACACGCTCTACCAACTGGTGGCCGCCCGTGGTACGGCCCAGTTCGCCGCCGCCCGCAGGCTGCTGCTGATCCCCGACCTGATCACCTACTGGCTGACCGGCGAGGAGGGCACCGAGCTGACCAACGCCTCCACCACCCAACTGATCGACCCGCGCACCCGCGACTGGTCGTACCGAACGGCGGACCGCCTCGGCATCGACCTCGCTCTCTTCGCGCCGCTGCGGCAGCCCGGCGAGGCGGCAGGGCGGCTGCTGCCGGAGGTGCTGGCCGAGGCGGGGCTGGCGTCCCCGGTGCCGGTCACCGCCGTCGGCTCGCACGACACGGCGTCCGCGGTGGCGGCGGTGCCCGCGGCGGACGGTGCGGCCTTCGCGTACGTCTGCACCGGCACCTGGTCCCTGGCGGGCCTGGAACTCGACGCGCCGGTGCTCACCGAGGAGAGCCGCGCGGCCAACTTCACCAACGAGCTGGGCCTGGACGGCACCGTGCGCTACCTGCGCAACATCATGGGCCTGTGGCTGCTCCAGGAGTGCCTGCGGGAGTGGGGCGACCCGCCGCTCCAGCCGCTGCTGCGCGAGGCGGCGGCACTGCCGGCGCTGCGCTGGGTGGTGGACGCGGGCGATCCGGAGTTCCTCGCGCCCGGCGGCATGGAGCAGCGCATCGCGGCCGCCTGCCGCCGGCGCGGCGGACCCGCGCCGGGCACCCGCGCCGAGGTGACCCGCTGCATCCTGGACTCGCTCGCACTCGCCCACCGGCGTGCGATCGAGGAGGCCCAGCGCCTCGCGGGCCGGCACGTGGACGTGGTGCACATCGTCGGCGGCGGCGCACGCAACGCCCTGCTGTGCCGGCTCACGGCCGACGCCCTCGGCCTGCCGGTGGTGGCGGGCCCCGCGGAGGCGGCCGCGTTCGGCAACGTGCTCGTCCAGGCGCGGGCCCGCGGCCTGGTCGGCGACCTGCCCGGGATGCGCGCCCTGCTGGCCACCACCCAGCCGCTCACCCGCTACGAGCCCTGCGCGGACCGCGGTGCGTGGGACCGGGTGGCCCGGGAGGACCTCACGGCACGGTGAGGGGCCCGGGCGTGCGGCCGACCCACCGCTACCCGTCCCCCGGGGCGACGCGTAGTCTGCACCCATCCGATGACCGACGAGGAGGAACCCGCGATGCGTGTCGCCCTGTTCCTGACGTGCGTCAACGACACGCTCTATCCGGACACCGGGCGCGCTGTGGTCAAACTCCTGACCAGACTGGGCGTCGAGGTGGATTTCCCGATGGCGCAGACCTGCTGCGGGCAGGCGCACTACAACACCGGCTATCGCCACCAGGCCGAGCCACTGGCCCGCCATTTCTCCGATGTCTTCAAGGACTACGAGGCGATCGTGACCCCGTCCGGGTCCTGCGCGGCCATGGTGCGTGAGCTGTATCCGCGGCTCGGCGACCGGGCCCGCGCGGAGGGCCGCGGCACGGCACTCGCCGAGCAGCTCGCACCGATCGTGCCCAGGACCCACGAACTCACCGAGTTCCTGGTCGACGTGCTGGGCGTGACCGATGTGGGCGCCTACTTCCCGCACACGGTCACCTACCACCCCACCTGCCACGGGCTGCGCGCGCTGGGGCTCGGCGACCGGCCGCGCCGGCTGCTGTCGGCGGTCCGCGGACTCGATCTGGTGGAGCTGCCCGGTGCGGAGGAGTGCTGCGGTTTCGGCGGCACCTTCGCCGTGAAGAACTCCGATGTCTCCGCGGCCATGGGTACGGACAAGGTGCGAAACGCCGAGTCCACCGGCGCCGAGGTGCTGTGCGCGGCCGACAACTCCTGCCTGATGCACATCGGCGGCACCATGGCCCGGCTGCGGACGACCGTCCGGCCCGTCCACATCGCCGAGATCCTCGCGAGCACGGAAGAGGAGCCCCTGACATGAGCGGCACCTTCATCGGAATGCCGGCGTTCTCCCCGCCCACCCTCCCTGCGTTCTCCCCGCCCACCCTCCCTGCGTTCCCGACCGCCGCGAAAGAGGCCGTCCGCAATCCGACGCTGCGGCGCAACCTGCGGTACGCCACGCACACGATCCGCGCCAAGCGTGCCGCCGCCGTGTCCGAGCTGGACGACTGGGCGGCGCTGCGCGAGGCGGGACGGCAGATCAAGGACCACACGCTGCGCCACCTCGACCGCTACCTCCTGCAACTGGAGGAGTCGGTGACCGCGGCCGGCGGCGTGGTGCACTGGGCGGCCGACGCGGACGAGGCGAACCGCATCGTCACGGGCCTGGTGAAGGCGACCGGCGAGAGCGAGGTCGTCAAGGTGAAGTCCATGGCCACCCAGGAGATCGGACTCAACGAGGCCCTCGCCGCCGAAGGCATCCACGCCTACGAGACCGACCTCGCCGAACTCATCGTCCAGCTCGGCAGGGACCGCCCCTCGCACATCCTCGTCCCCGCGATCCACCGCAACCGGGGCGAGATCAGGGACATCTTCACCCACGAGATGAGCGAATGGGGCCGACCGGCCCCCGAAGGGCTGAGCGACACGCCCGCCGAGCTGGCCGAGGCCGCCCGGCTGCACCTGCGGGAGAAGTTCCTGCGCGCCAAGGTCGGCATCTCCGGCGCCAACTTCATGGTCGCCGAGACCGGCACGCTCGCCGTCTTCGAGTCCGAGGGCAACGGCCGGATGTGCCTGACCCTCCCCGAGACCCTGATCTCGGTGGTCGGCATCGAGAAACTGGTGCCGACCTGGCGTGACCTGGAGGTCTTCCTGCAGACCCTGCCGCGCTCGTCGACGGCCGAGCGGATGAACCCCTACACGTCCATGTGGACCGGCACCACGGACGACGACGGGCCGCGGACCTTCCACCTGGTGCTGCTCGACAACGGCCGCACCGACACCCTCGCCGACCGGGTCGGCCGCCAGGCCCTGCGCTGCATCCGCTGCTCGGCCTGCCTGAACGTCTGCCCGGTGTACGAGCGCGCCGGCGGCCATGCGTACGGATCCGTGTACCCGGGGCCGATCGGCGCGATCCTCAGCCCGCAGTTGCGCGGCACCGCGTCGGACATCGACGCCTCGCTGCCGTACGCGTCCTCGCTGTGCGGGGCCTGTTACGAGGTGTGCCCGGTCGCCATCGACATCCCCGAGGTGCTGGTGCACCTGCGGGAGCGCGTCGTCGAAGGAGGGCCCGCGGTCCGGCAGGGCGCCAAGGTGACCCTGCGGCCGGCCCGCGGCCACGCCGCGGAGCGCGCCGCCATGCGCGCCGCACGCTGGACCTTCCGCCATCCGGGTGCGCTGCGCGCCGGCCAGCGCCTGGCGTCCGGTACCCGGCGCCTCGTGCCGCGCACCCTGCCGGGCCCGGGACGTGCCTGGAGCGCCACCCGTGATCTGCCGAAGCTGCCGCCCGAGCCGTTCCGCGAGTGGTGGCGGCGCACCCACCGACCGGGCGGACAGGCCCCGGCCGACCGCCAGGAGGACCAGCGGTGAGCAGCAGGGACGTGATCCTGGGGCGGGTGCGCAGGGCGCTCGCCGACGTACCGGACGACGACACCCCCTACGAGGTGGCCGTGCAGCGCGGCTACCGGCGAGCGCACGGTGAGCGCTCCATCGGCGAGACCGTTGACCTGCTCGCCGAGAACCTGGCGGACTACCGCGCTCTGGTGCACCGCACGGACGCGGCCCGACTGCCCGGCCTGCTGGCGCGCCTGCTGGCGGGGCGGGGAGCGCGGTCGGTGCTGGTGCCGCCCGGCCTGCCGGCCGACTGGCTGGCCGGGGAGCTGCCCACCAGGGTGGCGGACGACGCGGAACTCACACCGCACCAGCTCGACCGGGTGGACAGCGTGATCACGGGCTGCGCGGTGGCGATCGCCGAGACCGGCACCATCGTGCTCGACGCAGGGCCCGACCAGGGCCGCCGCCGGATCACGCTCGTCCCCGACCACCACATCTGCGTGGTGCGGGTGCCCGGCCAGGTCGTCTCGTCCGTCCCTGAGGCCCTCGGACGGCTCGACCCGGCGCGCCCCCTCACCTGGATCTCGGGCCCCTCCGCGACCAGCGACATCGAACTCGACCGGGTGGAGGGCGTGCACGGGCCCCGCACCCTCGAGGTGGTGCTGACGAGCGAGGACTGAGGGCGGCCCGGCCGGGCTCGGCGCAGCGGCTGCTCGGTCCAGACGGTCTTGCCGCCGTCCGTGCGGCGCATGCCCCACCGTGTGGTGCTGTGGGCTGCGTCCAGGGCGACACCCTGCGCACCGTCGGCCAAGGCGGCGCGACCGGCTCGAAGAACATCCAGAACGGCGGCGTCCGGCTCCGCCGGGCCGCCGCGACCGCCCGGTCAGCTACGACGTCCTGCAGCGGGACGAGACCCGGCTCGTCAGGACCTTCGAGACGACCGGGCCCGCCTCGGCCACCCCGGCGAGCCCGCTGACGTACCGGCTGCCGCGCACCACCGCGCTGCGCTCGCTGGGCGGATTCTCGAACGGTTTCGCCAACGAGTCGTTCTTCGACGAGCCGGCCCACGCGGGCGGGCACGATCCACTCGAACTGCGCATCTCCTCGCTCACCGACCCGCGGGCGGTCGCGGTCTGCGAGGCGCTGCGCCCGGCCTGGCAGGGCCGCCCCCGGGGCGGCAACGGCTCCGGTGCAGGCGTGGCCTTCCAGCAGTAGAGGGTGGTCAACGCCTACGTCGCCGCCTACGCCGAGGTGGCCGTCGACCTGACGAGCGGACGGGTCCGCGTCCCGCGGGTCGTCGCCCACGACTGCGGACTGATCGCCAATCCGAACGGGCTGCGCAACCGGATCGAGGGCAATGTGGTCCAGGGCGTCAGCCGCGCCCTGCAGGAGGAGGTCGTGTACACCGACGACCGCATCACGTCGGTGGTCTGGCAGACCGGCGGCTATCACCCGGGCAGGCAGTACGAGGTGATCCGGTTCAACGGTTCAACGAGGTCCCCGAGATCGAGACGATCCTCCTCGACCAGCCCGACCAGCCTCCGCTGGGCGCCGGCGAACCCGCCCTCGGCGCCATGGGCGGGGCCATCGGCAACGCACTCTTCGCGGCCACGGGCAAGCGCCTGCGGACCCTGCCGTTCACTTCGGACCGGGTGAAGGCGGCGCTGGAGGAGTGAGAACGGCTCGGCAGGGGTCACGACGGCACGCGACGGGCGGCGACAGCACCGGACGGGCGGCGACGGGCGGGCAGCGGCGGGGCGGGCCCGGGACCGGGTCCGCCGGCCGTGAGAGCATCTGCCCGGCACGGCGCGCCTCTGCGCCGCGCGGGCGCCGCACTGCTACACCTCTCGGAGCGGCGGCCCAGGTCTTGGGAGGTGGCGCCGTGGCCGACAGCGCGCCGGTGCCCGCGCCCCCGCTCCGCGCGGAGCCCTTGCAGCGGCTGCTCTTCGCCGGGGTGTACGGCACGGTCCTGGCCAGTGCGACGGCGTCCGCCCTCGGCCATGAAAGCGGCCCGGCCGACCCGGGCTACGACGCGCTGTGGGTCCTGCTCACGGCCCTGGCCGCGGCGGCGGCGCACGGGTTCGCGCACGCCCTCGCGCACCGCACCGCCCACGGCGGGACCGCCACGCTGAGCACCGTGCGCTCGGTGGTGCAGGAGTGGCCGCTGCTCGCCGCGGTGGTGCCGACCCTCGCCGCGCTGGCGGGATCCTACTGGGGCTGGTGGAGCGAGAACGGCGGCATCGACGCGGCGCTGGGCATCAACACGGCAGCCTTGTTCGGCTGGGGCCTGTGGTCGGCCAGGCTGGCCGACCGCAACTGGTTCGCCTCGTGCCGTGCGGGAGCGGTCGACATGCTGCTCGGGCTGCTCATCGTGCTGGCGAACGCACTCAGCAAGTGAACCGCGCTGCCACCGGCCGGGAAGCCGTCCCGACGTCGGATCCGGTACCGATCCGGGCACAGGTCGCGGGGCACCGGACCGTGGGACCGCCCACGGGCACCGGACCGTGGCCACCGCACACGGATACCAGGCCAGTGCGCGCCGGGCAGCGGGCAGCGGACAGCGACGCCAGGTCGCGGCCCTCGGTGCGCGGACCGTCGGTGCGCGGGCCTTCGAGGCCCCAGGCACCGTTGGCCGCGGACACCGGCGCCGCCCACCGGACCGCCGCCGTCCCGTGGGCTCACGCCCGCTTCGAGCGCGTCGGACGGCGGCGCGGCGCCGGACGGCGCCCCCCGGTGGCCACCCGGTGCTGGTACTCAGCGACGGCCCCGGCGGGCCCTGCCATCGAGGACTGCAACCGGCGCGCCACATCGAGGTGGTCGGCGGTCCAGAGGATCTTGACGGCGGTCCGTGCCGCCTCGTCGGCCCGCGCGGCCGCACCACCGCCGGGGCGGACGAGGTCGTGGCGCACCGCCTCCCCCACACCGCCCGCGACGGACCGCTCCGCGGGCAGCGGGCCGGGCACCGGGCCGTATCCGGCCAGCGCGTGGGCCGTCCGCTGGTACCAGTCGGCGACCGGCGCACCGCCGCGCAGCAGCGCGTCACGGGCGGTGGCGCGGCCCGCGCCGGGACCGGCGTCACGGGACCAGAGCCCGAGAATCGCATCGGCGGTCAGCCGGAGCACGGCGACCGCGGTGAGCAGCGCCGTCACGTCCGCCAGCGGCAGGTGCTTGGTGCCGCGCTCGGCCAGAAAGCCGCGGAAGGCGTCGTCCAGCCGCCGGGCCGCCGCCGCGGCGTGCCGCCGCCGGCGGTCCACTGCCCGCGCGTCGGCCTGCTGCGCGTCGCACCTCGCCGCGGCGTAGTCGACGGTGCCACTCAGATAGCGGGCGCTCGCCGAGAACGCCTCCGCCAGCACCCGGCCCAGCTCGGACGCGGCGCCACGCGGCCAGAACAGCGCACCGGCCAGCACGCTCACTCCGCAGCCGATGGCGACGTCCTGGGCGCGGACCAGACCGGTCTGCCAGCCCTGCGGCGCGACGATGCCGAACAGGATGAGCAGCGTGGCGGTGAAACCCGCCTGGCCCGCGGCGAAGGAGATGACGGCCGGTGCGAGGCCGGTGAACACCACCGCCGGGGGCAGCAGCAGCCAGGCCCCGACGGGGCTGCCGCCCAGGGTGGCGACCAGCCCGCCACCGACGACGATCCCCACGACGGTACCGGCCAGAGCCCGCACCGCGTTCTCACCGGTGAGCACCGCATTGGACCTGAGCACCGCCAGCGCGCCGAACACCACCCAGAACGCGTGCTGGACCCGGGCCAGTTGCGCCACCGTGACGGCCAGGCCCAGGGCGACCGCACCGCGGACGCTGTTGTGCAGCCATACCGAGTGCGGTTCGGCACGGGATCCGGCCCGCTCCTCCAGCGAGCTCAGCGCGGAAGGCACCCCCGGGGGCCGGCGGCCGAGCAGCCGCTGCCACCAGGTGCGGCGGGCGGCGGCCACGGTGAGTTCGACGGTCGTGGCGATGGCGGCGACGGCGTAGCCCATCTCGTGGGCACGGAAACCCGGTTCGAGCGAGTCGGCGAGCCCGCTGACCGCCGCCCGTGCGCGGTCGCCCGCGGCGACGGCCGACGACCGCGGCAGAAGGGCGGACACCACGCTGTCCCGCATGGCCGCCCGCGCCTCGTCCAGCCGCCGGGCGGCGGCCCGGACGGCCTGCGGGCCGCCGCCCGCCTCCAGGTGGTGGGCGCCCGCCTCCAGCAGGTCGGCGGCGGCCCGCTGGACCCCGGCCGCGGCAGGGGCTACGGGGCTCGGCCGGGGTCCGACGGGGGTCCGCTCCAGGATCGCCGCGAGCCACACCACCTGGTCGACCAGCCGCACCAGCGTCCGCGCCTGCATGGTCAGTCCCGTGGGCCGGTAAGGCGTGCCGAGGAAGGCGGTGCGCAGCTCGCTGACGGCGTCGGTCGCCTCGCGGGCGAGCCGGTCCCGTTCGGCGCGGTGGTCCGGATCCGTGCGGCCCCGCCGGAAGGCGTTGCCGTTCCGCGGGGCGCCGGCACCGCGAGCCGCGTCACCGCCCGCAGCGGCGCGGCCGTCCGCCGCGCGGGCCGCACGTCCGTGCTCCGCCTCCGCGCGCAGCCTGAGCGCCAGCAGTGCACAGGCGTGCGCGGTCGCCGGCCTGAGCGGCTCGCGCTCCGGTGCCGGCCACAGAAGACCGACCGCGAGCACCGTGGCGGCGCCGGCCAGCGTCCAGCCCGCCAACCGGGCCGGCACGGAGGCCGCGGTCGCGGACAGGGACACCGAGATGATGAAGCCGGCGAGCAGGGCGGTGGAGGCGGTGGCGAGTGCCGAGCTGGCCACGCCCGCGAAGAGCACGGCGAACCCGACGGCGAGCGTGGTCAGCGCCGCGAGCCACACCGTGGACGACACCAGGGTGCCGAGGCAGACCAGGACCGCCCCGGCGACCACCAGCGCGGCCTGCTGGGCGACCCGCTGGCGGACCGGCCCGCCGAAGTCCACGAACAGCAGGCCCGTGACCGAGCACAGTGCCGCGAAGACGGCCGTGGTGGGGTTGCCGATGACGAGGTCGGCCAGCGCGAAGACGCCGGGCGCCACGATCCCCGCACGGCACGACCTGCGCAGCGCGGCAAGATCGGGATCCCGCTTTCGCAGCAGCTCCGGGAAGTCCACTCGGTCCCCTGCTCAGAGCCGCGGTCCGCACGGCCATGTTGCTCCCTGCCGTACGAATCGCCGATCGATTACGGTACGGCTCAGGCGACGGTACTGCCTACCGGGCGGTCGGCCGAGTCATCCACGCCGGGAAGAGGGACCAGCGATGAGCCGCCCGCATGACAGGGACGATTCATCGTCCTCCCCGCCACCGCCCGCCTCGCCGTCGGCGCCTTCCTACTCCTCGTACAGCGTCTGGACCAGGAACCTGACGACCCCGCTGCGGGAGTTCCTGCGCACCGAGGTCGGCAGCGCGGTGGTGCTCGTCCTGGCCACGGTGGGCGCCGTGGCCTGGGCCAACGCGGCGCCGGGCGCCTACGCCGCGTTCTGGGGCAGCGACCTCGTCATCCGGGTGGGCGGTCACGGGCTCTCCCAGGACCTGCGGCACTGGGTGAACGACGGCCTGATGACGTTCTTCTTCTTCGTCGTGGGCCTGGAGGCGCGCCGCGAGCTCGACATGGGCGACCTGCGCGAGCGCCGCCAGGTCGTGGTGCCGCTGCTGGCCGGTCTCAGCGGCATGCTGGTCCCCGTCGGGATCTACCTCGCTCTCAACGCCGGGCACTCCACCGCACACGGCTGGGGCGCGGCGATGTCCACGGACACCGCGTTCGCCCTGGGCCTCCTGTCGCTCTTCGGGTCCCGCTTCCCCCGGGTGCTGCGGACCTTCATCCTGAGCGTGACCGTCGTCGACGACCTGGTGGCGCTCTGCGTGATCACGGTGGCCTACAGCGGCTCGGTCTCGCGGACCGCGCTGCTGGTCGGCGTGGGGGTGCTCGTAGTCGTCCTGGTGCTGCACACCGCCGGGGTGCGGCGCGGCCCCGTGGACGCGGTGCTGGGCGGCACCGCCTGGGTCGCGTTCTTCCTCTCCGGCGTCGAGGCGGTCGTCGTCGGGCTGGTCATGGGGCTGCTCACCTACGCGTATCCGGCGGTGCGCAGCGATCTGGAGCGGGCCAGCGACCTCTTCAGGGAGTTCCGCGAGCAGCCGACGCCGGAGCTGGAGCGCTCGGCACGCAGGGGCCTGGCCGAGGCGCTCTCCCCGAACGAACGGCTGCAGCGGCTCTACCACCCGTGGACGAGCTATGTGATCGTGCCGCTCTTCGCGCTCGCCAACGCCGGCGTGACGATCGGCACCGATCTGCTCTCCCGCGCCGTCGGCTCACCCGTCACCTGGGGCATCCTGCTCGCCTACACGCTCGGCAAGCCGTGCGGCATCGCGGGCTCCTCGTGGCTGGCATTCAAGCTCAGCAAGGGCCGGCTGCGCCCGAGTGCCGGCTGGGCCGCGGTCACGGCCGGCGGCACCATCGCGGGCGTCGGCTTCACCGTGTCCCTGCTGATCGCGACCCTGGCCTTCCACGGCGAGCAGCTCGCGGAAGCCAAACTCGGAGTGCTCGCCGCGGTCCTGTGCGCCCTGCCGACCACCTGGACGGTGGCACTCGTCGTCTCGGCCCTCCCACCGCGCTGGCGGGCCCGCGCCCTGTACGGCACCGCACAGGGCTTCGTCGACCTGGCCGAGCCGGTCGACCCGGAGCGCGACCGGGTACGCGGGCCCCACGACGCACCGGTGACGCTGGTGGAGTACGGCGACTTCGAGTGCCCGTACTGCGGCCAGGCCGAGCCGATCATCAGGGACCTGCTGGCGAGCTTCGGCGACGAGGTGCGCTACGTGTGGCGGCACCTGCCGCTCAGCGATGTGCACCCGCACGCCCGGCTCGCCGCGGAGGCCACGGAGGCGGCGGCGGAGCAGGGCGCGTTCTGGGAGATGCACGACCGCCTCCTGGACCACCAGGGGGAGCTGGAAAGGCGCCATCTGATCCGCTACGCCGAGGAGATGGGACTCGACACGGAACGGTTCCGCCGTGCGCTGCGGAGCAGGGCCGGGGCGGTGCGCATCGCGCAGGACATGGAGAGCGCCGACCTGAGCGGGGTGTCGGGCACCCCGACGTTCTTCGTCAACGGCCGCCGCCACCACGGCCCGTACGACGTCGACAGCCTCTCTGCCGCGGTGGAGGCGGCGGTGGCATCGGCCAGGTAGCGGGGCGCGGGGCATTCGATCGGGTGACGCGGGCGCAGGTGCCGGCATGTGCCGGCCGCGGCCGCGCGGTGATCGGCGAGGATGGGCGGCGGCCGCTTTCGACCCCTGGCGGCGTGACGCCCGAAGTGCGCGCCGATGAGGAGGAATAACTGTGACCGGTGCGCTCGCTGGTCGTTCCATGAGTTCTGACACGCATCAGTTGTTCGGCCGCATCGGCATCTGGAGTCCCTCGCTGAAGATCGCGGACGCCGACCCGGCACAGCGCGGCGCCGTCACCGACGCGGTCGCCGAGCTGGACGAGCTGGGGTACGGCACCGTCTGGGTGGGCGGCAACCCCACGATGGCCGACGCCGCGGCCATCGTGGACGCCGCCCCGCGCATCACCGTGGCCACCGGCATCCTCAGTATCTGGGAGCACGCGGCGCAGGACGTCGCCGCACAGGTGGCGCAGGTCGAGGAGCGCGCCCCGGGCAGGTTCGTCCTCGGTCTCGGCGTCAGCCACAGTGTGCTGGCGCCGCAGTACGCCAAGCCGTACTCGCACATGGTGGCCTACCTGGACGCGCTCGACGCGGCGGAGCGTCCCGTGCCGCAGGAGCGGCGGGTGCTTGCCGCGCTCGGCCCGCGGATGCTCGCGCTCTCCGCCGAGCGGTCCCGCGGCGCCCATCCGTACCTGGTCACCGCGGAACACGTGGGGCAGGCCCGTGAGACGCTCGGCCCCGACGCGCTGCTGGCCCCGGAGCTCAAGGTCGTCCTGGAGCCCGACCTGGAGAAGGCCAGGGCCATCGCGCGCCAGACGCTGGCGATGTACCTGCGGATGCCCAACTACACCAGCAATCTGCTCCGGCTGGGCTTCGAGGAGCACGACTTCGGCGACGGCGGCAGCAACCGCCTCCTGGACGCGCTCTTCGCCCTGGGCGGTGTCGAGCAGGCCAAGGCCCGTGTCGACGCGTTCATCGCCGCGGGCGCAGACCACGTCGCCCTCCAGGCGCTGGCCGGGGACGGCCGGGGAGCGGCCCTGCCGCTGCCCGAGTGGCGCGAGCTGTCCGCCGCCCTCTCCCTGCGCTGAGGTCCCCGCCCCCCGCCGGGGTCCCGGGCAGCCACCGGCCGCCGGGGGCCCTGGCACGTCAGGGCGGCACTCCGGCGGCACGGACCGCGGCGGACCGGAACGGAGTCGCGGCCCGGTCGGCACGGACCGCGACGGAGCGCCGCCCGGCTCCGCTGCGGAGCGTCGCCGGGTCCGCTGCGGACCGTGCCGCCCCAGCGACCCGTCAGGGCCGGGAGAACACGCCTATCCCGTTGGGCACCGGGCGCTCCGCGCCGCCGCCCGGGTGGTTGCGGACCGTCACCCGGGAGGCGCCGGGATCGCGGGTGACCAGGGTGGTGGACCCTCCGCCGTCGAGGTTGACCGCGTCGTCGGCGCCGAAGCCGCGCATGACCGAGGCCAGCTCACCGATCGTCAGGCCCGCGCTGGTCTCGGCGGTGCCGTCCAGGGCGAGGAGGTAGAGCAGGCGGCCGTGGGCGCCGACACCGGCAGCCGTACGGGTGGCGGCGGTGACGGTGTCGAGTCCGGCGAGCGGGCTGCCGTCGCGCAGCACGGGGAAGCCGCCGACGGCGAACGTCAGCGGGGTGCGGCCCTGCGCCGCGAGGTGGTGGGAGATCCGGACGTGCGTCCCCGGGGCCAGCGCGCGCAGTGCGTCGGCGCCCGCCTCACGGCCGACCAGGACCACCGACCCCGGCGCTATCGCGCCCGAGCCCGGCGTGCCGGAGGCCGCGACGACCCGGCCGGCGCGCACCGTCACCTCGTAGGTGTCGGTGCTGCACGGCGCCCCGCGCACGGTGTCGGTGCCGCAGACGGCGCGGGCCCGGGAGACGCTGCCCCAGTCCGGGGTGTACGCGCCCACGCCGTTCTCCGGCACCGCGTACTGGTTCAGGCCGCTCAGCGGCAGCGTGCCGTTCCCGGTGAGCACCGCGCCCCTCAGGACCAGGCTGTCCAGGCGGCCCCTGCGGTCGGCACCCACCCCGATGACGTCCTTGGTGGAGGTGCCGGGCGGCAGCGCGGGCCCGAACCGCTGGCCGTCCGGCACGGCGGCCTTGAGCTGGTGTCCTGCGGCGATGGCGGGGCCGTCGGAGGAACCGGTGGGCTGCACACCGGAATGCGTCTCCGAGATGTTGAAGAAGTCGCCGTTCACGCCCGCCACCGCTCCCTGTGCGTCGGCGAGTTCGGACACCGGCTCGCGGTCGGTGGCCGAGGCGCCGTGCAACAGGTCGACGCCCACGTGCGGATTGCGCAGGTCGACGGTGATCAGATGGCCGTTGACCTGACCGTGCGAGGCGGTGAGGCCGATGTCCTGGTACACCACACCGGGCGCGATGCCGGTGCTGCGCGCGGTGTCGACCGCCACGCCCTGTGCGGCCGCCGCCGACCCGGCGCCCGCCACCCCGCCCGCCATGAGGACGCCGCAGGCGGCGAGCGCGGTCGCCGCCGAACGGACACGTCTGGATTCCCGGACAGATCGCTGTGCCACAGTCCCACCCCTGAAGTCTCGCCACCGGTCGCATCACTGCGTCTCGGGGGGACTTCAGCACGGCCGGGCGCCGCGGGGAAGAGGGCGACGGCGTGTGTTGGGGCCGCCGTCGCGGTGTGTTCACCCGGCGCCGCCCGCCGTTCAGCCGCGGCCGTCCCGGCACGTCCGGATCAGGGCGGGGTCCCGGCCTGCCGGCCGGCGCCGCGACGGGTACCGCCAGGGCCTGTCGTTCGGATCAGGCCGGGTTCGCGGCCCTGCCACGCGCGTCTGCGGCGTTGCCGCCGGTCCCGACGCCCCGCGTCGACTCCCTCCTGCGCCCTGCAGCCGCACGCACCGGACCCCGCTCCCCGATCCGGCCCGATCCGAACCCCAAGACGCTAGCGATTGGTGGTGGCAAGGCCCTGTTCGGTGTTGCGCGCCCCGCTGACCGCCCTGGGCGGTACCGCCTCGTGCAGTGCGGCGAGTTCGCCGTCGGTGAGGACGAGGTCGGCGGCCGCGGCGTTCTCCTCCAGGTAGGCGCGCCGTTTGGTGCCGGGGATGGGCACGGCGCCCTGGGCCGCCACCCACGCCAGCGCGATCTGCGCCGCTGTCGCACCGCGGGCCGCGGCGATCGACCTGACCTCGTCGACCAGGCGGAGGTTGGCCTCGATGCTCTGCGGCGAGAACCGGGGGAGGCCGCGGCGGGCGTCGTCCGGGGCGAGGTCGTCGACCGTCGTGATCGCGCCGGAGAGGAAGCCGCGTCCCATCGGCGAGAACGCCACCAGGCCGATGCCCAGCTCGTCCAGCGTGGCCTTGATCCCGTTGCCGAGCAGGTCCTGGGTGAACAGTGAGAGCTCCGACTGGAGTGCGCTGATCGGATGCACGGCGTGGGCGCGCCGGACGGTGTCGGCGGCGGCCTCCGACAGGCCGAGGTAGCGGACCTTGCCGGCCGTGACCAGCTCCCCCATGGCGCCGACCGTCTCCTCTATGGGCGTGGCCGGGTCGACGCGGTGCAGGTAGTAGAGGTCGATGACGTCGGTGCCGAGGTGGCGCAGCGAGCGGTCCGCGGCCCGGTGCACGTACGCGGGCCTGCCGTTGAGGCCGTGCGGTGTGCCGTCGTCGTCGAACTCGGTGCCGAACTTCGTCGCCAGCACGATCTCGTCGCGGCGGTGGCCGAGGGCCCGGGAGATCAGCTTCTCGTTCTCGAAGGGACCGTACGCCTCCGCGGTGTCGATGAGGGTGATTCCCAGGTCCAGCGCCCGGTTGAGGGTGGCCGTCGACTCCCGCTCGTCGCCTTCGCCGTAGAACGCACTCATGCCCATGGCACCGAATCCCTGCACCGGTACCCTCAGCCCCTGGCTCCCCAGCTCGGTCGTCTTCATGAGGTTCACGCCTTCTGTGTGCCGGCCGTCCGCCGGTATGCCTCGATCTTCCTGTCGATCGCCGCCAGGTGCCGCCGGGTCTGCTCCATCTCGTGCACCACCTTGTTCCGGTGCTCCTCCAGCAGGCTCAGACGCTCCTTCTCGGTGCCCTCCTCGCGGGCCAGCGCCGCGTACCTGCGGATGTCCGCGATCGGCATGCCCGTGCCGCGCAGCATCACGAGACCCGACAGCCAGGCCAGGTCGCGCGTGCCGTACCGGCGCTGCCCCGAGGAGGAGCGGGGCGTGCGGGTGAGGGTCAGACCGGCACGCTCGTAGTAGCGCACGGTGTCGACGCTCAGACCGCAGGCGGCCGCGGCCTCGCCGATGGGCAGGCCCTCGTCGGGGACGTCGGGCACGTCGGGCAGGATCAGATCGTCCATGCACACCAGCCTGCTCCCTGGAGTGCGCTCCAGGTCAAACGGGCCGCGCCCGCCGGGGCACGACGGCGCCTGCGGGGCTCATGGGCGGTGCGCGGTCACCGGGTGCGTTCGCGCGGCCGGGGCCGGGCCGCGCGGGCCCGGTCGCGGTCGCCGCCCGCGGGTTCGATACGGCGGGTCCTGACGTGTTCGTAGACCAGCGTGGTCTGCACGTCCGCGACCTCGCGGCGCTCGGTGAGACGGTCGATGACGAAGGCGTACACGCCGTTCACATCGGGGACGGCGATGTGCAGCAGGAAGTCGTGGGCGCCGGAGGTGACGAAGAGGCCGATGGTCTCCGGCAGTTGCGCGGCCCACTCGCGGAACCCCTCGATGACGGGCCGGGCCGGCGGCCGGATGCGCACGGAGATCAGGGCCTGCACCGGACGGCCGGCCGCGTCCAGGTCCAGGGCCGCGTGGTAGCCGGTGATGACGCCGTGCTCGCGCAGCAGCCGGACGCGCTCCAGCGAGGTCGAGGGGGAGACGCCGGTCTTGGCGGCCAGGTCGCGGTTGGTCTGCCGTGCATCGTTCTGCAGTTCCCGCAGCAGGGCACGGTCCAGTGCATCAAGTTCCATGACCGCCACGATATGCCGTACGAAGTTCGCCGACGGATGACCGATGCCAGAGGTCTGCCTAGCGTATCCGGGCAGAGCGGGACACACGGATGTTGCGCCCGCCCGTGCCACAAGGAGTTTGCGGTGTCCACTCCCCACCTGTCCGACCAGGACGTTCGTACCGATCTTTCGACCCGGCAGACCAGGCTCAAATGGGTCATCGTCGTCGACGAGGGGCTTCCTGCCGGACGCGTGGTGAACGCGGCGGCCTGCATGGCCGCGGCCGTCGGGAAGGCCCTTCCCGACCTGCTCGGGCGCGCGGGCGAGGACGCCGACGGCGTCCGGCACCCGGGCCTGCCCTGGACTGGCTGCTCGGTGCTGGCCGCCGATGCGGCGACCGTGCGGGCGGTGCGCGCCAAGGCGGCCGGGTACGACGAGCTCCTGATCGTCGACATGCCGGAGCCCGCCCAGACCGCCCGGGTCTACGACGCCTATCTCGCGGAGCTGGCCGGCACCGCGGCAGGGGACCTGGCGTACTGCGCGGTCAGCCTGGTGGGGCCCCGCAACCGCATCAACCGACTCGTCGGAGGGCTGGGTCTGCTGCGCTGACGGGCGCAGGCCGCGGGCCCGGTGTCAGCCGCCGTCGGCCGCGGGCCGCGGCGGCGCCGCGCGGGAGGGCAGGCGCAGCCGGAAGGCGGAGCCCGCGCCGGGCTCGCTCTCGGCGGTCACGGTGCCGCCGTGCGCGGTCACGAGCTGGCGGACGATCGCCAGGCCGAGCCCGCTGCCGCCGGTGCGCCTGCTGCGGGACTTCTCGGCCCGCCAGAACCGGTCGAAGACGTGCGGCAGGTCCTCGGGGGCGATTCCGCTGCCGGTGTCCGCCACCTCGAAGACGACCTCGTCCCCGTCGGGCCGGGCGGTGAGGGCGAGGGCGCCACCCGCGGGCGTGTGGCGGATGGCGTTGGAGACCAGGTTGCCGAGCGCCTGCCGCATCCGGACCGGATCCGCGTCCACCCAGGTGTCCGCGCCGACCGTGGTGCCCATCCTGACACCGGCCGCCTCCGCCGCGACACGATGGGCCGCGGCGACCTGTTCGAGCAGTTCGTCGGCGCGCACCGGCTCCCGGTGGAGGCGGAGCGTGCCGGCGTCCGCGGCGGCGAGGTCCTGGAGGTCGTCGATGACGCGCTGGAGGACCACCGCCTCGTCGTGCAGGGACGCGAGCAGCGCCGGATCGGGCTCGACGATGCCGTCCCTGGCGACCTCCAGCCAGCCCCGGATGTTGGTGAGCGGCGTGCGCAGCTCATGGGCGATGTCGCTGACCATCGCCTTGCGCTGCGCCTCGATGCGTTCACGGCGCTCGGTGAGGTCGTTGAACGCGGCGGCGAGGATGCCCGTCTCGTCCCGGGTGCCGACCGGGACCCGCGGCTGCCGCTCCGGCATCTGCTGGGCCGCCCGGGTCAGGGCGCGCAGCGGCCGCACCAGTCGCAGGCCCACCACGACGGTCACCGCCACGGTGAGCGCCAGGACGAGCGCGGCGACCGCCACGATCTTGGCCTTGTTGGCGGCGGACATGTCGAACGGCGGCTGGGCGGTGTCGGCGCTGCCGAGGAACAGCTCCGCGGTCGGGGCGACATAGGGGTCGAGCTGCTTGCGGCGCGCCGAGTCGACGCAGTCCCGCGCCTTGCGCTCGCCGGCGGCAGAAGGGTCCTGCGACGCCTTGACGAAGGCATGGGCGTCGAACAGTTGGCGGCCGAAGTCCACCGCGACCAGCACGGACCGGTCCGATCGGCCGCGCCCCAGGCAGTCGTTGGCGAGCCCGATCAGCTTGGCCATGGCCTGCTTCTCGGTCGGCACCGGGGCGTTGAGCTTGCCGTCGGCACACTGGTCGGGTATCTGCGGGGTGGTGGACCCGTCCGCGCCGATCAGGACGGAGCGGCCGCTGGGCGTCTGCGTGATGCGCGTGGCGACCCCGTGCTTCGCGGCACAGGTACGGCGGATCACGGCCAGGTCCCGTACCCGCTCGCGCTCCTCGGCCGTCAGGCGGTAGGGGCCCACGGCCCGCGGGTCGATGCCGGTGAGCTGGGCCCCGGGCTCGGTGTAGGTGTCGGTGTGCAGCGGGTCGATGGTGGCGGCGGCCCGCGGCGGCAGCGGGGCGTTGCCGGCAGCGGAGTCCGCGACGGGTCTGCGGTCGGCGGTGGTCAGTGCGATCCGCCGGCCGGTCCTGGCGGCCAGTGCGTGCAGTTCGTCGGCGACCCCGTCCCAGTCGGCGTGGGTGGCGGCGTAACCGCTCAGCCGGCGCAGGGTGTCGGTGTCCTCGGAGAGCACCTGGCCCTGTTCCTCCCGCAGGGCGCTGGCGGTGGTCTGCACGGCCAGCCAGGCCGTGCCCGCCACCGAGCACGCGGCGATCAGCACCGAGGTGAACATCAGCCTGACCAGCAGGCTCTTGTGCAGCGGTATGGCACGCCCGGGTCCGCGGCGGCGCCTCACGGCCGCTCACCGCTGAGCTTGTACCCCACGCCGAACACGGTCAGGAGGCGGGTCGGGTGGCGCGGGTCGGCCTCTGTCTTCCTGCGGATGTTCATGATGTGGGCGTCGATGGCCCGCTCCGTGGAAGCCCTGTCGATGCCGCGGGTGCACTCCAGCAACTGCCGTCGTGAGAACACCCGGCCCGGCTCCGCCGCCATGGCCAGCAGGATCTCGTACTCGCCCGGGGTGCAGTCGACCGGTGAGCCTTCGCAGCGCACCTCGTGGCGGACCGGGTCGACCGCGAGGCCCGCGGCCCGCAGCACGGGAGGGGCGGGCCGGCCGGACGCCGGGGGCCGGCTGCGTCTGAGCACCGTGCGGATCCGGGCCATCAGCTCGCGCGGGCTGTACGGCTTGGTCATGTAGTCGTCAGCGCCGAGCTCCAGGCCGAGCAGCACGTCGTCCTCGGTGGAACGGGCGGTGAGCATCAGGATGGCGACGTCGTCGTCCTGCCGCAGCACGCGGCACACCCCGTAGCCGTCGACCACCGGCAGCATGAGGTCCAGAACGACCAGGTCGGGCCGGTCGCGGCGGGCCGCGTCGAGGGCGGCCCGGCCGTCGTGGACCACGGTGGCGGTGTGGCCCTCCTGGAGCAGGGAGCGGCGGATCAGCTCGGCCTGCATCTCGTCGTCCTCGGCGACCAGCACATGTGCGCACACGCGGCCGATGCTAGGCGCAGCGGCGGGCGGCCGGCCGGGTGTGAGGGCCTTCCCACATCCTGACAGGTTCCTCACATCCCTGTGCGGGGCCCGGGCCGGCCCCGGCGGACGGCCCCGCCGGGCCCCGCACCGCGGCCGGGCGGCTCACTTGCGCAGCGCTGCCGCGTCGCCCATGACCACGACGGGGTGCCGGGCCGGGTCGAGCGCGCGCAGCAGGTCCTTCATGTGGTCCTCGCTCAGGCTGACGCAGCCTTGGGTGGGGCCGCCGTGGTCGACGTGGAACCAGATGCCTCCGCCGCGTCCCGCGCCGAGCGGCCGTGTCCAGTCCAGCGGTGAGGTGCCGGGCCTGCGGTTGTAGTCGATGGCGACGACGTAGTCGAAGGAGCCCGCCAGCGGTTCGCCCTCGAACCCGGTGCCGGGCGCGACGAAGGCGGCGGACCGGTCGTAGGGCAGCCTGCTGCCGGGATCGGCGAGGCGCCCGCCCGCGTCCGTCAGGGTGTAGACGCCGATCGGGGTGTGCAGGTCACCGGCCCGGTGGTGGTCGCTCCAGCCGCGCAGGGCGTTGTGCGCGGGCCAGCTCTCCCCTGCCTGCCAGCCCGCGGCGGTGCGTTCGTAGAGCACCGCGGTGGACACCGGCGAGTTCCGGTTCCGGCCCGTCACCACGATGGCCTGCCGTGTCCCGGGGGGCACCTCGGCCCAGGTCTTCGGGCCGAGGCCGGGCAGTTGCCGGGGGGCCACGTCGATGGACAGCGACGGTTTCGGGGTGCTGGGCGGCTCGGCGTCGGCGGTGGCCGCGGCGTCGGTCCTGGCGTCGCCGGTCACGGCGCCGCAGCCGGACAGCAGCAGCGCCGTCGCGAGGACCGCGGCTTTGGCGGCCGGTGCCCGCAGACGGGCGGCGCGGCGCAGGGGCGCCCTCCCGTCTGCGGGCACGGGGGGTGTGGGGGGTGCGGGGGTGCGGGGGTGCTTCGTGGTCATGTTCCGACCCTGACGGGCAGTTGTGAGAAACCCGTCAGGTCCCGGAAGGTTCTTCGGCCCTGCCTAGGCGCGGCCGCCGGCGTCACGGGCGGGCCCGCCGTGGCAGGGCCCGCCCGGGTGCACCGCACGGCCGCCGAACGCACGCCTGCCGAACGCGTGCCTGCCACCTGCGGGCCGGGGGCCGCGGTCGGTCAGTTCCTGGTGAACACCGTCACGGAAAGGCCCCCGCAGGTGCGGTCCGAGGCGTGCACGGCGCCGCTCGCGTCGAGGACCTTGGTCCAGGTGCCCGGCGGCAGAGCCACGCTGTAGTCGGTGTCCGCGGGGTTGTCGACGACGACGGTGTCGTAGCTGTCCGGCGCGTCGGCGCGGGAGCTGATCCGGGACACCACGACAGGACCGTCCGTCTGCGTGGCCATCTGGTCGTGCACGGCGTCCCAGGAGGTCAGACGGAGTGCCGGGGTGGACCTCCTGAGCGCCAGGGCGTCCCTGTAGTAGGAGAAGACGCCGGCGTTGGCGGTCTTGTCGCCCCAATGGAGGGCGTTGACGCTGTCCGACGCGTTGTAGGAGTTCATCGCCGTGGTGTAGTCGCCGCCCACCACCTTGGAGCGCAGGAACTCGTCGCCCTCGGAGAGGAACGGGATGCCCTGCGAGGTCAGCACCATGCCCGCGGCGAACCGGTCGATCCGCCCCGCCCTGCCGTCCGCGCCACCGGTGCCTCCCGAGTAGGTGATCTTGTCCCAGAGGTTGAGGTCGTCGTGGACCGACACGTAGTTGACGGTCTGCTCGGGGTCGTAGGCGAACGCCGGGTCCCAGGGGTCGGGCAGCGGGTCGGTGCTCTTGGCTGCCAGCGGGGAGCCGCGCATGCCGGTGGCGATGGCGGAGGCGTCGCCGGAGCCGCCCATGTAGGCCATGGAGGCGTCCCGCGTACCGCCCTTGATGGCGTCGCGGTAGGCGCCGTTGAACACACCGACATGCGCACCGGCGAGCGTGGGCACGGTGCCGTAGCGCACCTTTCGGGGCTCCAGCGGGTCGGCGACCCCACCGGACCAGGGCTCCCCGTGGAACTGAAGGGTGCGCCCGGGGTAGGCGGCGTTGAGGTGGCCCGCCCACTGCGACACGTTCTCGTGGTAGTGGATGCCCATCAGGTCGAAGCGGAAGCCGTCCACGTGGTAGTCCCGTACCCAGTGCTCCAGGGAGTCGCGGATCATACGGCTGACCATGGGATTGCCGTCGTCCAGGGAGTTGCCGGTGCCGGAGAGGTCGTTCGGTGTGTAGTACCGGGGGGTGATCCCCTGGAAGACCTCCTTGCCGAGCGTGTGGTTGTACACCACGTCCATGATCACCCGGATGCCGTTCCTGTGGAACCCGTTGACCATGTCCTTGAACTCCCTGATCCGGTCCTCCGGATCGGTGAACTGCGAGTACTGCTCCTCCGGGGTGTTGTAGCCGACCGGGTCGTAGCCCCAGTTGGGCTCCGTGGAGCCGAAGTCGAAGGACGGCATGAGCTCGACGTCGGTGACGCCCAGTTCCTTCAGGTGGTCGATGCCCGTCGGGACGCCGTTGTGCCTGGTGCCGGTCTGCACGAGGCCCAGGAACCTGCCGCGCTTGTCGGGGTCCACGCCGGAGCTGGGGTCGATGGTGAAGTCCCGCACGCTCAGTTCGTAGACCGTGGCGTCCTCGCGGTTCGCCAGCGGTGGTGCGGGCGCCCACCCGCCGTGGGGCGGCAGGGCGGCGTCGTCGATGACGATTCCCTCGGTGGTGCCGGGCCTGACCATCCGGGCGTACGGGTCGGGCACGTCCCTGCCGGCGACGCTGAACTGGTACGCCCGGCCCCTCAGATCGCCCTCCACGACCGCCTGGTACACGTCGCTGTAGCCCTCCAGGGCGACCGGGCGCAGCGGGTGACTGCGGTCGCCGACGCGGACGGTGACGTCCGAGCTGTCCGGCGACCAGATCCTGAACGTGGTGTGCGCGGGGGTGTGGACGGCGCCCAGGGTGTCCGGCGCCGCGGCGTGCTGCGCGGCGGTCGGGGTGGCGGCGAAGCCGTGCTGCCCGGCGGCGGGTGGTGCCGCCTGCCCGGTGCCCGGCAGCAGTGCGACGAGCAGTCCCGCGGCGGCGAGTGCCGTGCGGCCGAGGCCGCGCAGGGCCCGCCCGGGGCACCTGCTCCCGGTGTCCGGCCGTGCGGAAAGGTGCGTGGCCATGTGTCTCCTTCGCTCTACTGCGGAAGGCCACACGCGCCAGCGGCTTCCGTGGTGTGGTGCGCCGAACTCCGGCTGACGGAAATCTACAGCGCGGGGGCGGCGGCTGACAGGACGTCACCGGGCACGCCCCTGATCAGCCGCACCACTGGATCAATTAATTGCCGGATCTGACACGTTTTTTGCATGTCTCCGTCCCCCGGACTGCCCTTCCGTAAGGAACCGCGGATCCTCCACTCGCGCAGCCAAACTCCTTTCCTGCTCGGTGACTTGAGGGGGCCCGTCGCCCGAACGAGGGCTCGCCCCCGCCACAATCTCCATGATTTTTACTTTGCAGCTTCGAGTTTTGCGCAGATTTATAGACTTCCTGCGTTGTCACTCCTAGCCTTTTCGCGTCCGCAGAGTTCCCACCGAGCCGCAAGGACGTGAATCTGTGACATCGCCCCCGAGACGACGCGTGCTGCGCCGTGGCCTTTCGGCGCTCACCTCCCTGGCCCTCCTCGCGACCGGTGCCGCGACCGCGCTGGTCCTGACCACCGCGCCCGCCGCCCGGGCGGCGGGCGTGCCCGCCCCCTCCCCGGTGGGCATATCCGGCCGCGGTGCGTCCGTGCCGTTCACCGAGCAGGAGGCCGAGTACGCCGCGACCAACGGCACCGTGATCGCCCCCGACCGCCTCTACACGCACCTCGCCTCCGAGGCGTCGGGGCGGCAGGCGGTGACGCTGGACGCGACGGGCGAGTACGTCGAGTTCACCCTCACCAAGCCCGCCAACGCGATCGACTTCCGCTACTCCATCCCGGACAGCCCGGACGGCACGGGCCGCAACGCCTCGCTCGACGTCAGGGTCGACGGCGCCGTGCTCAAGAGCGTGCCCGTGACGTCCAGGTACGGCTGGTACTACGGCGGCTACCCGTTCAACAACAACCCGGGCAGCGGCAACCCGCACCACTTCTACGACGAGGCCCGGACCCTGTTCGGCAGGACCCTGGCGGCCGGGACCAAGGTCCGCCTCCAGGTGCCCTCGACCTCGCAGGCGCCCTCGTTCACCATCGACCTGGCGGACTTCGAGCAGGTGGCGGCGCCGATCGCACAGCCGTCCGGCGCGCTGAACGTGGTCACCGACTTCGGCGCCGACCCGACGGGCGCCGCCGACTCCACCGCCAAGATCCAGGCGGCGGTCACCGCGGGCCAGCAGCAGGGCAGGACCGTATACATCCCCGAGGGCACGTTCCAGGTCCGCGACCACATCGTCGTGGACCACGTCACGCTGGCGGGCGCGGGCCCCTGGTACAGCGTGCTGACCGGCCGGGACCCGGCCGACCGCGCGAAGGCCGTCGGCGTCTACGGCAAGTACGCCAACCAGGGCGGCAGCAGCGACGTCACCCTGAAGGACTTCGCCATCCTGGGCGACATCCAGGAGCGGGTCGACGCCGACCAGGTCAACGCCATCGGCGGCGCGCTGTCCAACTCGACGGTCGACGACGTCTGGATGCAGCACACCAAGGTCGGGGCCTGGATGGACGGTCCGATGGACGGGTTCACCATCAAGAACAGCCGGATCCTCGACCAGACGGCCGACGGCGTCAACTTCCACATGGGCGTCACCAACTCCACCGTCACCAACACCTTCGTACGCAACACGGGTGACGACGGCCTGGCCATGTGGGCGGAGAACATACCCAACGTGAACAACTCGTTCACGCACAACACGGTGGTCGCACCGATCCTCGCGAACAACATCGTCACCTACGGCGGCAAGAACATCACCATCTCCGACAACACCATGTCGGACACCGTCACCAACGGCGGCGGCCTGCACATCGCCAACCGGTACCCGGGCGTCAACTCCGGCCAGGGAACGGCCGTCTCCGGCACCCTCACAGCCGCCCGCAACACCCTGATCCGCACCGGCAACAGCGACTACAACTGGCAGTTCGGCGTCGGCGCCATGTGGTTCGACGGCCTCAACGAGGCACTGAACGCCACCATCAACATCAGCGACTCCGACATCCTCGACTCCTCCTACGAGGCGATACAGACCATCGAGGGCGGCGGCAGGACGCTCAACTTCAGCAACATCAACATCGACGGCACCGGCACCTTCGCCCTCCAGTTCCAGGCGGGCGGCGCGGGCACCTTCACCAACGTCACCGCCAAGCACGTCAACGGCCCCTCGCCGATCTACAGTTGCCAGGGCAACGCGTTCGCCATCACCCAGGGCAGCGGGAACTCGGGCTGGTACACGGACCAGCCCTACTGCGGCGGCTGGCCCACACCGGTGTGGACCAACGGGGGCGTCCCGTCGACCGGCGGCGGGGACGACCCGGGCGACCCCGACGACCCCGGCGACCCGGGCGACACCGGCAACCTCGCGCAGGGCCGCCCCGTCTCGGCGGGCCACGCCGACGTCTACGTGCCCGGCAACGCGGTGGACGGCAACGCCACCACCTACTGGGAGAGCCCCAACAACGCCTTCCCGCAGTCCCTCACGGTCGACCTCGGCTCATCCAAGGCCGTGGGGCGGCTGGTCCTGAAGCTCCCGCCCGCCGCGGCCTGGAGCACCCGGACGCAGACGCTGAGCGTGCTCGGCAGTACCGACAATGGCACGTACACCACCCTCAAGGGCTCGGCGGGCTACACCTTCAACCCGTCGAGCGGCAACACCGCCACCGTCTCGCTGCCCGGCACCCCGGTGCGCTACCTTCGGCTGACGTTCACCGGCAACACGGGCTGGCCCGGTGCCCAGCTCTCGGAGCTGGAGGCGTACACCAGCTAACCGCGGGACGCCCCGCACGACGGCACGCGAGGCCGCGGTCCGTACGGGCCGCGGCCTCGTGCGCGCACGGCGCCGACCCGCCCGCCCGCCGGGGCCCACGGTCAGGAAGGCGCCGATGCCGTTCGTCTCGACGAACGGTTGCACCCGGTCGAGGGAACAGCCGACGAGCGTCACGGACCGTCTCCACCCTGCCGCCGCCTTCTGCCCACGTCCGCCACACGTATGTCACATGTACGACGTCAGAGGGCAACGCGCGGCGAACTCCGGGCGACGTGAGCATTGACACACCACGGACGCGGTCCTAGCCTCACCGTGTTCGATCTACGGAACGGATGGTTCGTTTCCGTGAACCGCACCGAGAGGCTGATCCGGTATGGGCGAAGGACGATCCGGGGAGCGGGCCGCTCAGGCGGCGGACACCACGGAGGCGGCCGCGCCAGGCCACCTGCCCTCCACCGCCCCGCCTCACACCCCGGGCGGCCCCGAGGAGTGGCTGCCCGCCCACTGACACCGCTCCCACCACCGGCACCACAGCGAGGACTCATGCGCCGACGCACCTACCGCGCGGGGGCCGCCACGGCGGCGGCACTACTGCTCGCCTCCTGCTCCACACCGGGCTCGGGGTCCGCCCCCGAGGCGTCCCCGAACACGCTGGTCGTGTCCACCCCCACCGAGCCCGACAGCCTCGACCCGACGCTGGCCAACACCTTCGCGGCGCGGCTGGTGTTCACCAGCTTCTGCGAGAAGCTCTACGACGTCGACAGCGACCTGAAGATCGTCCCGCAGTTGGCCGCCGCACTGCCCAGGGTCTCCCGGGACGGCAGGACGATGGACATCGTGCTGCGCAGGGGCGTTCGGTTCAACGACGGCACCCCCTTCACCGCCGCGGCGGTGAAGACCACGCTCGACCGGGACCTCACCATGAAGGCGTCCGCCCGGGCCGGTGAGCTGTCCGCGATCTCCCGGGTCGAGGTCCGCGACCCCACGACGGTGCGCCTCGTGCTCAAGCACCCGTCGGCCCCGCTGCTCGCCCAACTCGCCGACAGGTCCGGGCTGATCATGTCGCCCACCGCGCTCAAGAGGCTCGGCGCCGACTTCGGTACGGCTCCCGTGTGCGTGGGCCCGTTCAAGTTCCGCGACCGGGTGTCCGGCAACGAGATGGACTTCGTGAAGTCCACCGACTACTACGACGCCGACAAGGTGCGGCTGAACGGCATCCGGTACGAGTTCATCACCAACTCCAGTGTCGCCACCGCGAACCTGGAGTCCGGGGACGTCGACGCGGCGGAGCACATCGACGCCAACGACGCCATCACCCTCAGGGGAGAGTCCGGCACCCGGGTGCTGCACTCCGACACCATCGCCTACCAGTCGATCTCCATCAACGTACGACCGGGAGCCGGCACCGCGCTCAGCCGCTCCGCCGGCCTGCGCAAGGCGTTCGAGATGAGCATCGACCGCGGCGCCCTGAACACCTCGGTCTGGAAGTCCCAGAACGTACCCGACTGCGGACCGCTTCCCGCCCAGAGCCCACTGCGCGTGAGGCCCCACTGCACGCCCTACGATCCAGCGGCCGCGCGCGCCCTGGTCAGGAAGTCGGGCGTGCGCTCCCCCGCGGTGCAGCTCATGGTCCCCACCGGCGCCGCCACCCAGCGGGAGGCGCAGGTCATCCAGTCGATGGCGCAGGACGTCGGGTTCAAGGTGTCCGTACGGCCCATCGACCTCGTCTCCGGTCTCGACCTCGCCCGCAACGGCAAGTTCGACGCATTCCTGGAGGGCTGGTCGGGCCGCGTCGACCCGGACGGCGACACCAACGACATCATCACCACCGGCGGGTCCAACAACTTCTCCGGCTACTCCGACAGGACCGTCGACTCGCTGATCGCCCGGGCCGCGGCCACCAACGACGACCGGCAGAGGTCGCGGCTGTACGCCCGGGCGGTACGCCGGGTCGGCGAGCAGCGGCCGCTGCTGTACCTGTACCACAACCGCTGGTTCACGGGGACGAGCGCCAAGTTGCACGGGGTCGTCTACCAGCCGGACGGCATCCCCCGCTTCAAGACGGCCCACCTGGCGCGGTGAGTGCCGTGAACCCCGCGAAGCGCCTGAACCCCGTGCACCCCGTGCACCCCGTGCCACCGGTGGACGCGGCGACCCCCCGGAAGGCGGCGGCCCCCGTGGCCGCGCCGACGCCCACCGCCTCGCCACCCCCGGCTCCCGCTCCGGGCCGGGCTCCGGGCCCGCCGCACCACGGCCCGTCTGCCCGTCCGCACACGCCGGTTGAACCCACCGTCCCCGCTCCCCGGCCGACCCGTCCCCGCAAGATCCGGCAGGTTTCATGATCCGGTACCTACTCCGCCGCGCGGGCACCGCGGTGGTGACGCTCTTCCTCGCCAGCATCGCCGTGTTCCTGGGGGTGCGCGCGCTGCCCGGCGACCCCGCCACCGTGCTGGCCGGCGAGAGCCCCACGCCCGAGGCGGTGGCGGCGATCAGGCAGCAGTTCGGCCTGGACCAGCCACTGCCCGTCCAGTACCTCCACTACGTGACCCAGGCGCTCGAGGGGAACCTCGGTTCCTCGACGCAGGACAAGGCGCCCGTCACCCACATCCTCGCCGAACGCCTGCCGGTGACCCTGGAGCTGACGGTGCTTGCGATGGTCGTCGGCATCGCCGTCGGGATGCTCGCCGGCATCGTCGCGGCCGTGCGCCGTGGCACCGCCCTCGACTACGCGGCCAACGCCTTCGGCCTCTTCGGCCTGTCCATCCCGCACTTCTGGCTCGGGCTGCTCGGCATCGTCGTCTTCTCCGTGCACTGGCACGTCCTGCCGGCCTCGGGCTTCGTCGGGTTCGCCGACGACCCGGCGGGAAACCTCGAACGCATGGTGATGCCGGTGCTCGTACTGGGCACCGGACTCGCTGCGGTGATCATGCGGCAGACCCGTTCGTCGCTGCTCGGCCAGCTCTCCGCCGACTACGTGCGCACCGCGCGCTCCAAGGGCATGAGCGGGCTCGGGCAGCTCGGGCACGCACTGCGCAACAGCCTGACCACCGTGACCACCGTGGTCGGGCTCCAGCTCGCCGGACTGATCAGCGGCGCGGTCATCACCGAGCAGATCTTCGTGATCCCGGGGTTCGGCAAGCTCATCGTGGACGGCGTCTCCTCCCGCAACTATCCGGTGATCCAGGGCGCGGTCCTCGTCACCGTCACCGGCTATGTGCTGGTCAACCTGCTGGTGGACGTGGCCTACGCCTACCTCGATCCCCGTCTGCGCACGGCTGGAGCCCCGGAATGAACAACGCGGCCCTTGAGAACGGCCCGTCCGCCGCGGCGGACCCGGGCGCGGCGGCCCCGGAGCCCGTGCCGCAGTGGCGGCGCACCCTGCGGCGGCTGCTGCGGCGCAGGATGGCGGTGGCCGGCGCGGTGCTCGTGCTGCTGTTCCTGCTGCTCGCCCTGGTCGGCCCGCTGGTCACCGGCAGCCAGACCAGGCTCGGCCTCACCCACCTCCTCGCGGGCCCCTCGGGCGCCCATCCCCTCGGCACCGACGACCTCGGCCGCGACGTGCTGGCCAGGATCACCGGCGGGGCCCGGGTGTCGCTGCTCGCCGGTGTCGTCTCCACGGCGCTCGCCCTGGTGGTCGGTGTCCCGCTCGGGCTCGCCGCGGGCTACTACCGGGGCTGGGCGGACTCCGTCCTGATGCGCCTCACCGATCTGGTGCTCTCCTTCCCTTACCTGGTCTTCGCGGTGGGCATGGCGGCCATCCTGGGCCCGTCGCTGCGCAACGTGATCATCGCGCTCGCGGTGGCCGAGGTCCCCTCGGTGGTGCGCATCGTGCGCGGCGAGACGCTGGTGCTGCGCAGCCAGGACTTCGTCGAGGCCGCCGTCGCCGACGGGGCCCGGGACGCGGCCGTGATGTGGCGGGAGATCCTGCCCAACATGACCAACACGCTGATCGTGAAGGCCACCGTCGCCATCCCCGCCGGCATCCTCGGTGAGGCCGCGCTCAGCTTCCTCGGGCTGGGCGTCCAGCCGCCGCAGGCGTCCTGGGGCGTCATGCTGACCAGCGCCCAGCAGTTCCTGTCCCAGGACCCGCTGCTCGCCGTCTTCCCCGGTGTCGCCATCGCCCTCACCACGCTCGGCTTCAACCTGCTCGGCGACGGGCTGCGTGACGTGCTCGATCCCAGGGAGCTCCTGTGACTCTGCTCGAAGTGTCCGGCCTGCGCGTGACGTACCGGACCGAGGACGGGCCCGTACTGGCCGCCAAGGACGTCTCGTTCAGCCTCGGGCGCGGCGAGATCCTGGCACTGGTCGGCGAGTCCGGCTGCGGCAAGACCGCCACCGCGATGGCCATCCCCCGCCTCCTCGACGACACCAGGGCCACCATCGGGGGGTCGGTGCTGCTCGACGGGGTGGAGCTGACCGCGCTGTCCGAAAGGCGCATGCGCGACGTACGGGGCAAGGACATCTCCGTCGTCTTCCAGGAGCCGATGACCTCCCTCAACCCGGCCTTCACGGTGGGCCGGCAGATCGGCGAGGTGCTGCGGCAGCACACCGGGCTCACCCGGCGGCAGGTGCGCGAGCGCGTCGTGGAGCTTCTCGACCTCGTCGGTGTCCCCGACGCCCGGCGCCGCGCGGGCTCGTACCCGCACGAGCTGTCCGGAGGCATGCGGCAGCGCGTGATGATCGCCACGGCCGTCGCCTGCGACCCCAAGGTGCTGATCGCCGACGAGCCGACCACCGCCCTCGACGTCACCATCCAGGCGGGCGTGCTCGATGTCATCCGCGACCTGCGCGAGCAGCTCGGAACCGCCGTCATCCTGATCACCCACGACCTCGGTGTGGTCGCCGAGGTAGCCGACCGGGTGGTGGTGATGTACTCCGGACGGCACGTCGAGCACTCGCCCACCGCCGCGGTCTTCGACCGCCCCCAGCACCCCTACACCATCGGCCTGCTGGACGCGCTGCCCGCCCGGGCTGCGCTGCGCGGCGGCCGGCGCAGGCTCACCGAGATCCCCGGGCTCGTGCCGTCCCCCGCGACGGACCCCGACGCCTGCCAGTTCGCCCCGCGCTGCCCGCGAGCCACCGCCGAGTGCACCGCCGCACGGCCCGCGCTGACGGGGGCGGACGGCGGCGACGGCCATCTGGTGGCCTGCTACCACCCGGGACCACGGAGGGACGCATGACCGACGACACCCCGGTCCTCGAAGTCGAGGGACTGGTCAAGCACTACCGGGGCAGGGCGGGCACCGGCACCGTCCGCGCCGTGAACGGGGTCGACCTCAGCATCGGCCGGGGCGAGATACTCGGCCTCGTCGGTGAGTCCGGCAGCGGGAAGTCGACCATCGGCCGGTGCGTGGCCCGGCTGACCGCGCCGACCGCAGGCCGGGTGCGGCTGCTCGGCCAGGACATCTCCGCCATGAGCCGCCGCGAGCTGCGCCCGCTCCGGCGCGACGTGCACGTCGTGTTCCAGGACGCCTACTCGTCCCTCAACCCGCGCACCAAGATCGGCGACATCGTGGCGGGGCCGCTGCGCCAGCACCGCGAGGGCGACGTCCGCGAACGCCGCGGCCGCGCCGCCGAGATGCTGGAGCGGGTGGGGCTGCCGGCCCGGACGGCGACGCGCTATCCGCACGAACTGTCCGGCGGCCAGCGCCAGCGCGTCGCGCTCGCCCGGGCCCTCGTCATGCGGCCCCGTCTCGTGGTGGCCGACGAGCCGGTCTCCGCGCTCGACGTGTCCGTCCAGGCGTCGATCCTGAACCTGCTCCTCGATCTGCGGAGCGACCTGGGCTTCTCCTGCCTGTTCATCACGCACGACCTGTCCGTGGTGGAGTTCGTCGGCGACCGCATCGCCGTGATGTACCTCGGCGGCATCGTGGAGACCGCCACCCGGCAGGAGCTCTTCGCGCACCCCCAGCATCCCTACACCCAGGCCCTGCTGTCGGCGGCGCCGGTGCCCGACCCGCGCGAGGGGAGGGCCGGGCGGCGGGTCGTGCTCCGCGGGGACCTGCCGAGCCAGACGAGCCGGGTACCCGGGTGCGCGTTCCACACCCGCTGCCCGGTCGCCGTCGACCGCTGCCGCACCGACGCCCCCGTACTGACCGGGATCACGGCACCCGACCACCTCGTCTCCTGCCACCTGGTCACCCCCGAGGCCGGCGGTCCCGACATCACCCAGGGAGGCAACGGCCTTGTTCACCACACGTCCTGAGCTGGCCGGCGACTTCGGCATGGTCGCCAGCACCCACTGGCTCGCCTCCGCCACCGGGATGAGCGTGCTGGAGCGCGGCGGCAACGCGGCCGACGCCGCGGTCGCCGCCGGCTTCGTCCTCCAGGTGGTCGAGCCGCACCTCAACGGCCCGGGCGGCGAGGTGCCCGTGCTGCTGTGGGACCCCGGTGAGCGGCGGGTGTCCGTGGTGTGCGGCCAGGGCGTGGCACCGGCGGCGGCCACCGGGGAGCGGCTCTTGGGCCTGGGGCTCTCCCTGGTGCCCGGCACCGGGCTGCTGCCCACCGTGGTGCCGGGCTCGTTCGGTGCCTGGCTGCTGCTGCTCGAACGCTGGGGCACCTGGTCGCTGGCGGATGTGCTGGCGCCCGCGATCCACTACGCCGACCGCGGCCATCCGCTGCTCGGCCGGGTCTCCACCGCGCTGGGGACCGTCGCGGACATGTTCCGTGCGCACTGGCCCACTTCGGCCGCCACCTGGCTGCCGGGCGGTGCGGTGCCGGCGGCCGGCAGCCGCTTCACCAATCCGGTGCTCGCCGGCACCTGGCGCCGCCTCGTCGCGGAGGGCGAGGCAGCCGGGGGCTCCCGCGAGCGCCGGATCGCGGCCGCGCGCGACGCCTGGTACCGGGGCTTCGTCGCCGAGGCCATCGGCTCCTACTGCGCCACCGCGGAGGTCATGGACACCTCCGGACGGGCGCACGGCGGGCTGCTGACCGCGGACGACCTGGCCGCGTGGCAGCCGGCCGTGGAGGAGCCGGCCACCTTCGACTACCACGGGTACACCGTCTGCAAGACGGGGCCCTGGGGCCAGGGCCCCGTCTTCCTCCAGCAGCTCGCGCTGCTGGAGGGCTTCGACCTGGCGGCGATGGGCCCGGGCTCCGCGGACTGGGTGCACACCGTGATCGAGGCGGGCAAGCTCGCGTTCGCGGACCGCGAGGCGTGGTACGGCGACCCTGACCACACCGACGTCCCGCTCGACGGCCTGCTCGATCCGGAGTACACCGCGCAGCGGCGCCGGCTCATCACCGGCACCGCCTCCCTCGACCTGCGGCCCGGCTCGCCCGGCGGGCGATCTCCCCGGCTGCCCCGCTACCCGCAGGGCCCGGACGTCCTCGGCGCCGCTGACGGCACCGCGGGCGCGGGCGAGCCGACCCTCGCCGCCACCGGCGAGGTCCGGGGCGACACCTGCCACCTGGACGTCGCGGACCGGCACGGCATGATGATCTCCGCGACGCCCAGCGGTGGCTGGTTCCAGTCCTCGCCGACCGTGCCGGAGCTGGGCTTCTGCCTGAGCACCCGCGGGCAGATGTTCTGGGTGGAGCCGGGCCTGCCCAACTCGCTGCGGCCCGGTGCCCGTCCGCGCACCACCCTCACGCCCTCCTTCGCACTGCGCGACGGCGAGCCGTGGCTGGCGTTCGGCACGCCCGGCGGCGACTTCCAGGACCAGTGGTCGCTGCACTTCTTCCTGAACGCGGTGCACGGGGGCATGAACCTCCAGGAGGCCATCGACGCACCCGAGTTCCACACCCTGCACGTGCCGAACTCCTTCTACCCGCGCGACACCCACCCCGGGCACCTCCTTCTGGAGGAGCGCTTCGATCCGGACGTGCTCGCCGAGCTGCGGCGTCGCGGGCACCGGGTCGAGACGGGCGACGCCTGGTCGCTGGGGCACGTCAGCGCGGTGGCCCGCGAGGACGGCTGGCTGCGGGCCGCGGCGAACCCCCGCGGCAACCAGGGCTACGCGGTGGGCAGGTGAACCGGGAATGATCACGGCCGAATACACGCTGCCCGGTGTCCACGTGCGCGACCACCGGGTGCCCGTGCCACTCGACTGGGCGGCGGACTCCGGCCCCGAACTGTCCCTGTTCGCCCGCGAGCTGGTGGACCCGGCGCGCCGTGGCGAGGACCTGCCGTGCCTGCTCTACCTCCAGGGCGGCCCGGGCGGAAAGTCGCCCCGGCCGCTGGGCCCCGCGGACGGCGGCTGGATCGGGCCCGCGCTGCGGGAGTTCCGTGTGGTGCTGCTCGACCAGCGCGGCACCGGGCGCAGCTCGCCCGTCGACGGCCGTGTGATGCGGGGCTTCGACTCCGGCGCGCGGGGGGCCGACTTCCTGTGCTGCTTCCGGGCCGACTCGATCGTGGCCGACGCGGAGCACCTGCGCCGCACCTCCTTCGGCGGACGCCCCTGGATCACGCTCGGCACCAGCTACGGCGGGTTCCTCACCCTGACCTATCTCTCCCTGGCCCCCGAAGGACTCGCCGGCTGCCTGGTGGCGGGCGGGCTCGCGGCGATCCGCCCGTCGGTGGAGGAGGTCTACCGGCGCACGTATCCGCGCGTGGCGGCCAAGAACCGCGTCTTCCAGAGGCGTTATCCGGCGGACGCCGAGGTGCTGCACCGCGTCGCCGACCTGCTGTCCACCGGGGACGTGCGGCTGCCGGACGGGGACGCGCTCACGGTGCGACGGCTCCAGGTGCTGGGCCTCGACTTCGGCATGAAGCCCGGGTTCGAGCGGGTGCACTGGATCTTCGACGAGGCGTTCGCCGACGAGGCGCGGGAGCGGCTCACGGACACCTTCCTCGGCGAGGTCCGGAGCAGGACGTCGTTCGCCGACCGGCCGCTGTTCACGGTGCTGCAGGAGTCCATCTTCTGCAGCGGTCCCGGGGCGCCGCCCGCCTGGGCCGCCGAGCGGGAGCGTGCGCGGCATCCCGAGTTCGCCGCCGACGCCAGGCCGCTGCTGCTCACCGGCGAGATGATCTACCCCTGGATGTTCGAGGAGATCGGGCCCCTGCGGCCGTTCGCTCCTGCGGCCGAGGAGCTGGCGGCCCGCGAGGAGTGGTCGCACTTGTACGCCCCGGACCGCCTCGCCGCCAACGAGGTGCCGGTGGCGGCGGTCGTCTACCACGACGACATGTACGTGGACGCGGGCCTCCAGCTTGAGACGGCGGCCGCCGTGGGCAACGTCCACACCTGGGTGACCAACGAGTTCGAGCACGACGGGCTGCACGAGGACGGGCGGGTTTTCACCCGCCTCGTGGGACTCCTGCGGGAGGCCGGCCATCTGCCGGCGCCCCGCTAGGCTCGGGCCTGTCGTCGCATTCCCATCTGCCCCGCGACGCCGTGCCCGCCCTCCGGGCGGATGTCGGGAATGTGACGACGGCGCCCACGGGGCGCGGCGGCTCAGTTCGCGCCGATCGTCTGCTGGATCCAGTCCAGGTGCGGGGCGACGGCGGTGTAGACGGTGAACCCCTCCGCGCCGCAGTCCCCGATGGGGCCCCGGCTGGTCACCGCCACGACCGCGCCGTCGACGGTGGCCGGCGTGCCGGAGTCCCCGTTGCAGGCCGTCTCGGTGGCCGACGCCTTCACGCACAGTTCATCGGCCGCCCCGCACTGCCCGAGCACCTCGGTGCCGGGACGCATTGTGCAGTCGTACCTCCGGCGGACGGGAGTGCCCTGGTATTCCGCTGGGACCACGACGCCATGAGGGGTGGTCGTGGTCCGGGGGGCGTGAACGGAGGCGCCCCGGGGGCCCTACCCGCAGACGGCCCTACCCGCAGACGGCGGTGGCCCGGGGGCCGTGCCCGGTGGCCGTGCCCGGTGGCCGTGCCCCGGGGGCCGTGCCCGGTGGCGGCCGCGCCCCGCAGGCGGGCCGGTGCGGCCGGTGCAACCGGCGCGGCGCGGCCCCGTACCTGCTCCGGCCGCGCACCCGCGGGCCCGTCCCCGCTCACTCGGTCACCCTGGCGAGGAACGCGGCGAGGTTCGCCGTGGTCCGCCGGATCTTCTCCTCCAGGGACAGGGACTCCTGCAACCGCGTGCCCGGACCCGCGTCCTTCCTGCCCCGCAGGTACAGCGAACAGGAGAGGTCGCTGCACATGTAGGCACCCACCGAGTTCCCCTGCTGCCCGGCCCTGCCCGCCCTCGGCGCGACCATGAGGCAGACCCCGCCGGTGTGGGCGGTCAGGCACAGTGAGCACATGCTGCGCCGCGCCTGCCAGGAGGCGGGCCCGGGCGTGCGGAGCGCGAGGGCCCTCGGCCGGTCGTCGAGTTCGGCCACGAGGTAGGCGCGGTCCGGGGCCCCCGGATCCCGCCAGCCGAGGAAGTCCAGGTCGGCCCAGGGCCGGTCGGCCAGGTCACGCGGGACGAACAGGCGCTTGGCCTGGCCCTTGGTGCAGTTCACGAATGCGGAGCGGATCTCTTGGTCGGTAAGCTGCTTCATAGGTGTGTATGGTAATTTCCTAACTGTATTAGGCAACTGCTTAAAACTTTATCCGCGGAGCGAGGGGACGGGCATGGCACGCGCGGGGCTGACCGCGGAGCGTCTGACGCGGGCGGGAGCGGAACTGGCCGATGAGGTCGGCTTCGACCAGGTGACCGTGTCGGCTCTGGCCAGGCGGTTCGACGTCAAGGTCGCCAGCCTGTACTCGCACCTGGAGAACTCCCAGGACCTCAGGACCAGGATCGCCCTGCTCGCCCTGGAGGAACTCGCCGACCGGGCTGCCGACGCCCTGGCCGGACGCTCCGGCAAGGACGCCCTCGCCGCCTTCGCGAACGTCTACCGCGACTACGCCCGCGAGCACCCCGGACGCTACGCGGCGGCCCGGTTCAGGCTCACCCCGCAGGCGGCGGCCGCCAGTGCCGGCGGCAGGCACGCGCAGATGGCGCGAGCCGTCCTGCGCGGCTACGACCTGGCGGAGCCCGACCGGACACACGCGGTCCGGCTGCTCGGCAGCACCTTCCACGGCTACGTCAGCCTGGAGGCGGCGGGAGGGTTCGCTCACAGCGCCCCCGATTCCCAGGAGAGCTGGGTGCGGATCGTGGACGCCCTCGACGCCCTGCTGCGGAACTGGCCCGCGCCCTGACGGGGGCGCGCGGCCGGGGGGCGGTGGGCGAGAGCGCACCGGCGCCCTGCACCCTTCAAGACACACCGATCGACAGGCTGGGACAACGCACATGGCGCACGACTGGATCACCACGCCCATCACCGAGGACCTCCTGCGCGGCGCCCTCGACCTGGAGCGCACCGAACACGGGGTGCTGCCGCACCGGCTGCCCGCCCGCGCCCGCGCGCAGTACACCGACGACCAACTGGCCACGGTGGAGGCCCAGCCCTCCGGCGTACGGCTCGCCTTCCGCACCCGGGCCACCGCCGTCGAGCTGGACGCCCTGCGCACCAAGATGGCCTACCGGGGCGCACCTGAACGCCCGGACGGCGTCTACGACCTGCTCGTCGACGGCGACCTGACCGCCCAGGCCAGTGTGGGCGGCGGCGACCTCCTGACCCTGGACATGACCACCGGGGCCACCGAAAGGCAGACGGGCCCGGCCGGCACCGTCCGCTTCGCCGACCTGCCCGGCGGGGTCAAGGACATCGAGATCTGGCTGCCCCACAACGAGAGGACCGAGCTGAGGGTCCTGCGCACCGACGCCCCCGTCGAGCCCGCCCCCGACCGGGGCCGCGCCGTGTGGCTGCACCACGGCAGTTCCATCAGCCAGGGCTCCGACGCCGCAAGCCCCACCGGCATCTGGCCCTCGGTGGCCGCCGCCCGCGGCGGTGTAGAGCTGATCAACCTGGGCCTGGGCGGCTGCGCCCTGCTCGACCCGTTCACCGCCCGCGCCATGCGCGACACCCCGGCCGACCTGATAAGCATCAAGATGGGCATCAACCTGGTCAACACCGACCTGATGCGCCTGCGTGCCTTCACCCCCGCCGTGCACGGCTTCCTCGACACCGTCCGCGAAGGCCACCCCACCACGCCGCTGCTGGTCGTCTCCCCCGTGCTGTGCCCCGCCCACGAGGACACCCCCGGCCCCACCGTCCCGGATCTCACCGCACTCGGCAGCGGCGCGGTGAGGTTCCTGGCCGCGGGCGACCCCGCGGAGCGCTCCACCGGAAAACTGACGCTCGCCGTCATCCGCGAAGAGCTGGCCCGCATCGTCGAACAACGTGCCGCCGACGACCCCCGCCTGCACTACCTCGACGGCCGCGACCTCTACGGCGAGGCCGACGCCACCGACCACCCGCTGCCGGACGGCCTGCACCCCGACGCCGCCACCCACCGCCTCATCGGGACGCGCTTCGCCGCCCTGGCCCTCGCCGCGGGCGGTCCGCTCGCGGCGCGCCGCGGATGAGGCGCGGCCGCCTCGGAGCGCACGAGGGACACCGCCCGTGCCGCCCGCGCGCTCGGAGGCGGCACGCCTAGAGGACGAAGCCCTCGGGGAACGGATCGTCGGGATCGAGCAGGTACGTGGCCGTCCCCGTGATCCATGCGCGCCCGGAGAACTCGGGCACCACCGCGGGCACGCCCGCGACCTCGGCGGTGTCCACCAGGCGTCCGGTGAACCGGGTGCCGATGAAGGACTCGTTGACGAACTCCGCCCCGAGCGCCAGTTCTCCGCGCGCGTACAACTGCGCCATGCGCGCGCAGGTGCCGGTGCCGCACGGCGAACGGTCGAACCATCCCGGCCTGATCGCCATCGCGTTGCGCGAGTGCCGGGCGTCGGATCCCGGTGCCAGGAACTGCACGTGCTTGCAGCCCCTGATGTGCGGGTCGGCGGGGTGCCGCGGCGGGTTCTGCTCGTCCACGGCCCGCGAGATGGCGAGGCCCGCGGCGAGGATGTCGTCCTTGCGCGCCCGGTCGAACGGCAGGCCGACGCTCGCCAGGTCCACGATGGCGTAGAAGTTCCCGCCGTAGGCCATGTCGTAGGTGACCTCGCCGATGCCGGGTACGGAGACCTTCGCGTCGAGTTCGAGCGCGAAGGCGTCCACGTTGCGCAGGGTGACCTGCTCGGCGACCCCGTCGCGCACCGCGACCCTGGCCTCCACGAGACCGGCGGGCGTGTCGAGGCGCACCACGGTCGTAGGCTCGGTCACGGCGACCATCCCGGTCTCCACCAGGACCGTCGCCACCCCCACCGTGCCGTGCCCGCACATCGGCAGGAAGCCGCTGACCTCGATGTAGACGACGCCCCAGTCCGCGTCGGGGCGGGTCGGCGGCTGGAGCAGCGCGCCGCTCATCGCCGGATGCCCGCGCGGTTCGTCCATGAGGAAGCGCCGCAGACCGTCCAGGTGCTCGACGGCGTGGGCACGGCGCTCCGCCATGGTGGCGCCGGGGATCGGCGGCACCCCCCCGGTGACGACCCTGGTGGGCATGCCCTCCGTGTGCGAGTCGACGGCGCTGATCGCGCGGGCGCTGCGCATCAGGCGGCCTGCTCCGCGTTCCGTGCCCCGACGGCCTCGATCGCGCGCCGCATCTCCCCCGTCACCTGCTCCCGGTGCGCGGGCACCAGCGGGCCGCGCGGCGGCCGGCAGGGTCCGCCGAACCGGCCCACCATCTCCATGCCCAGCTTGATGGCCTGCACGAACTCGGTCCTGGAGTCCCAGCGGAACGCGGCCACCAGCGGCTCGTACAGTGCACGGGCCTCGGCGACGCGACCCTCGCGGGCCAGCCGGAACAGCTCCGCGGACTCGGCGGGGAAGACGTTGGGGAAGCCGGCGAACCAGCCCGTCGCACCCATCACCAGACTCTCAAGGACGACGTCGTCGGCGCCGCCGACGACGTCCAGCGAGGGCGCCTTCTCCTTGATCTCCAGCACCCGGCGCACATCGCCGGAGAACTCCTTGACCGCCTGGACGTTGTCGATGGAGGCGATCTCGGCGAGCAGATCCGGCGTGAGGTCCACCTTGGTGTCGAACGGGTTGTTGTAGACCATCACGGGCAGGCCGACGGCGGCCACCGCCTCGAAGTGCGCCACGACCTCGCCCGGGTTGGCGCGGTACATCGTGGGCGGCAGGCAGAGCACCCCGTCGGCCCCGTCCTCCGCGGCGACCTCGGCCCAGTGCGCGGCCTGGTGCGAGCCGACGCCGTGCACGCCGACGACGACCTTGCCGTGCCCCGCGACCGCCTCGATCGCGGTGCGCGCCACACGACGGCGCTCCTCGTCGGTGAGCGACGAGTACTCGCCGAGGGAGCCGTTGGGGCCGACGCCGTCGCAGCCGTTGTCCACCAGCCAGCGGCAGTGCTCCGCGTAGCGGTCGTAGTCGACGGCGAGGCCGGCCGGCGCCTTCGGGTCCTCCCGGTAGGGCAGTGCCGTCGCGACGACGACTCCGGTCAGTGCGTGCGGGCGGGGTGTGCTCGTGGTCATGAACCGCTCTCCTCAGGGGGAAGATGCGCCAGGTCGGGACGGTCGGGGGCCGGCGGCGCCGGCGGCCTGGCGAGTTCGCCGAGCCTGATGGGCTGGGCGAGGGGCCGGTGGTGGGACCCGGGGTCGGTGGGCCCGGCAGGGGGCTGCCCGGTGCCGTGGCGGTGCCGCAGTTCTGCGATGGTCGGTCCGCAGACGCGGCCCTGGCACGGGCCGAGGCCGGCCCGGGTCGCCAGCTTGGCCGCCCGTGCCTCGGTGGCCGTCGGATCCTGGGCCGCCGCGCACACGGTGGCGTAGTCGGTCTCCTCGCAGCGGCAGACGACGGTGTCCGGACGGAGCCAGCCGGGCCAGGCGGCACCGACGGGGTGGGCGTGAGCGAGCCGCCGGGCGAAGGCCCGGCCCTGGTCGCGGCGTCTGCGCAGGGCCCGTACGGCACCTGCCCGGGGTGCGCCGCCGGCGGCGAGCCAGCCGGCGAGCGCGCCCTCGGTACGGGCGGCGGGCGCCCCGGCGACGCCGGTGATCTCACCGCACGCGTACACGCCCGGGCTGCTCGTGGCCTGGTCGTCGTCCACGTCGACGTACACCTCGGACGTGCCCCGCGGCCCGGGGCGCAGGGCGCACCCGGCGGCCACCGGGAGCTCCAGCCGAGGCGTGAAGCCGTGCCCGACGCACACGACGTCGACCGCCGCGGCCCGCTCGGTGCCGGGCACCACGGACCAGTCGGCGCGCACCGCCGCGGTCACCACCTCCTCGACGCGGCCGTCGCCGCGCGCGGCCACGACGGCCCTGCCGAAGCGGTACGGCACCCGGTGGCGGGCGAGCACACCGGTCAGCGCGAGGAGTTCGCCGGCCTTGCCCGCCTGTGCGCCCAGTTCCCAGGGGCGGCCGAGCCAGCCGCGCGCCACCCGGGCGCGGGCGCCGGCCTCGACCACCTCGACCACGGTGGACCCGGCCTCCAGCAGGGACACGGCGACCGGCAGCAGGAAGGGCCCGGTGCCCGCGACGACCACGCGGTCCCCGACGACCACCCGCTCTCCCTTGGCGAGCGCCTGGGCGGCGCCCGCGGTGCAGACACCGGGCAGGTCCCAACCGGGGAAGGGCAGGACGCGGTCGTGCGCGCCCGTGGCGAGGACGAGCGCGTCGGGTTCGAGTACATGGCGCCGCCGCGGGCCGCCGCCCGGCGCGGGCGCGAGGACGTGCACCTTGGGCGGCGGGCAGGACGGGGCCGGTGCGGCCGGGGCCGCGCCACCCGGGTCGCGGCGTTCCAGTGCCCAGACCTCGGCACCCGCCCACCAGGAGCAGCGCGGGTGGTCGAGCACACGGCGCACACGGCGTTCGAAGGAGCGGTAGCCGTGCTGGACGGCCTCGGGGGCGCGAGCCCCATAGGCGTCGGGCAGCATGCGGTGGTACTGGCCGCCGGGCCGCTCCGCGGAGTCGACGAGGGTGACGTCGGCGCCCGCCGCCAGCGCGGTGTCCGCGGCGGCGAGCCCGGCGGGGCCGGCGCCCACCACGACCACCGAGCGGCGCCTCACGGCCGCTCCCCCGCGCGGGCGTCGCCCGGGTCCCCGGACCTGCGCGACTGGGTGGTCACGGCGTCGCCGTCGTGGGCGCGGCGGGTGCAGGCGCGCACGTCACGCTCGCCGTTCACGGTGACCAGGCAGTCGAAGCAGACGCCGATGCCGCAGAACACGCCGCGCGGCGCGCCGCTGCCCGCGGTGCGCCAGGCGGTGCGGCCCGCCGCGAGCAGCACCCCGGCCAGCGTCTGGCCCGCGATGCCGGGCACCGGTTCCCCGTCCACGGTGACGGTCAGCGGATGGTCCGTGCGGCGCACGGAGTCGTCCCGCGCGGGTACGAGTCTTGGGCTCATGCTCCCTCCTCGGTCATGTTCCGTGCTGCGGCCTGGTCCGGATCCGCCACCGCGGCCGGACCCGATGCCCCGGCCTGTGCCGGCGTGCCGGTCGAATCCGGTGGGCCGGTGCTGCCGGCGTGGGTGTCCCGGGCGCCGTCCGAAGTGCCGAGGACGGCAGGCCGGTCCACCCGGAACGGATCGGCGTCCAGGCTCGGCCGGTCGCCGAGCAGCAGCTCGCGCAGCAGCCGGGCGGTGCCCACGGACAGGCCGATGCCGGCGCCCTCGTGGCCGCCCGCGTGCCACAGCCCGGCGAGCCGCGGGTCGGCGCCGATGACGGGCAGGTGGTCGGGCACATAGGGCCGGAAGCCGCCGTAGGCCCGCATCACCGGGACGTCCGCGAGCGCGGGGAAGAGGCGGAGCGCGGTGGCGGCGACGGCGGAGAGCACTTCGGGGCGCAACCGGTCGTCGAAGCCGGCGTGCCGCCGCGAGGAGCCGAGCAGGATGCTGCCGCCGCGGGTCGCCTCGACCACGGCCGAGGTCTGGAGCCCGGTGTCGGCGCTGCCGACGGCACCCACGTAGTCGGCGTCGTACACCTTGTGGAAGACGGTGGGCGGCAGCGGCGTGGTCACCAGGATCTCGCCGCGGCGCGGCCGGATGTCCACGGGCGCGCCCAGGCGGGCGGACACCTCGCCGGACCAGGGCCCGGTCGCGTTGACGAACACGTCCCCGCCGACCGGCCCCCTCGCGGTGCGCACCGCGACGAGCCGCCCCGCGCGGGTGACGGCGCCCAGTACCTCGTGCCCGGTGAGCAGTTCGGCCCCGTGCGCCAGGGCGTCGCGGAGCAGTACGAGGGCGGCGCCGGAGGGCTGCACCTGGGCGTCGTCGGGGTAGTGCAGCGCGGCTGTGTGGCGGTCGGTCACAAAGGGCTCGGCGGCGCGCAGCTCGTGTGGGTCCATGGCCTCGGCGCGGACGCCCGCGGCGCGCTGCCCGGCGGCGAACCGGGTGAGTCCCTCGGCGCCTTCGGCAGTGGTCGCCACGACGATGCCGCCCTTGGGCTCCCACTCCGCGGCGCGCGTGGCGGGCGGGGCGGCCTGATCGGACGCGGGGCGGGGCGGGCGTCCGGCGCTTCGGGCGGCGATGTCCGCCAGTACCTCGGGCCACAACCGCCGCGACAGCAGGGCGAGATCCAGCTCGGGTCCCGGGCCCTTGTCGGAGACGAGGATGTTGCCCTCACCGTGCGCCGTGGTGGCCGCCGCGGCGCCGCCCCGGTCGAGCACGAGGACGTCGAGCCCCGCCACGGCGAGTTCGCGGGCACAGGCGGCGCCGATGATGCCGGCGCCCAGCACCACCGCTCTCGTTCGGTGCACCCGCCCGCCTCCGTTCTGTATAGCGAACGATTTCAGGCTAGGGACCGCAGGTGTGAGGTGTCAACGGCTCCACGGCGGGGCGGTCGGGGCCGGCGGGCTGGCCCGGGTGCGCCCGAGGGGGCCCCTTAGTGCGGGGGGTCCTTGAGCTTCTCGTGCCCCGATCGGTAGTGCAGCACGAGGACGGAGCGGACCGCGCCCTCGGGGGCCGCGTACGTGTGCGGCAGCCGGCCGTCGAAGGCGATGTAGTCGCCCGGGCCGAGTTCCACCCGGCGCCCGTCGACCTCGGCGAGCAGCATGCCGGACTGCACGACGGTGTGCTCCGTGCCCGCGTGGCCGAGCGAGTGCTGCTCGCATCCCGCGCGTACCTGCTGGTCGTAGACCTCCATGATGACGCCGCCCGCCTCGATGCGGTCCAGCGCACGCAGGTCGACGCCGGCCCCGCTGAGCACCTCGGTCTCCTCGGCGCGCACCACGGTCACGGCGTCCGAGTACCGGGTGTCCATCAGGTCGGAGATGGGCACGTCCAGTGCGCGCGAGAGGCTGAACACCGTCTCGATGGTGGGGTTCCCGGTCGCCGACTCCAGTTGCGAGAGGGTGGCCTTGCCGATCCTGGACAGTTGGGAGAGCTTGGAGAGCGACAGCCCCCGGCGCGTCCTCTCCCGCTTGAGGTTGGCCGCAAGAACGTCCCGGATGGAACTGCTGGGGGACTTCACTCGGGACTCCTTCACCCGCCGGCATTGTTCGGTTCAGCGTACGACCGCCCCGGAGGGTCCGTTCGACATACTGAACGTACACGGAGGGCGTCGGGAACGGAAACCGCTCTTTGGAGTTGCTCGGCCTCGCCGTCGGCACGAGCGGCGCCCGGCACCGCGGGAGTGCGTGCGGGAGGAGCTAGAAGCACCCCTCAGGCAGGGCGGTCCCCGTCGCCCGCAGATGTCCGAGGGCCGCGGCGAGGGAATGGCAGTCGAAGAGCGCGGAATGCTCCTGCCCGGCGACCGCGGGCCTGGGCAGGCCGAGTACGTGCCACAGCCGGCCCACGTTGACCGGTGCCGTCACCGGTGCGACGGCGTTCAGCCAGGGCCGGATGTTCAGGAAGCCGGCCCCGAGGAAGCCGCTCCTGAGCTCTTCACCGCGAGCGCGCGCCCACCCCGCGTTCTCTCCGAGGACGACCATGTCGTTGCCGTAGGAGAGGACGGACTGCCCCTGGCAGAACTCCAGGAAGTCGCCGAGCGCCCGTGCCGCGGGGAGTCCGTCCCGGTCCACCGCCGCCTGGTCGATGCCGGTGAGTTCGGTGAAGTAGGCGGACAGCCGCGGGTTGGCCACGGGCCGCACCAGCGCCTCGTACTCCTCGACGACGGAACAGTCCTCGCCCAGCCGCAGGGCGCCGATCTGCACGATCTCACGGAGCTGCCCGGGTGCCGACCAGTCCTGTTCGAGTGCTCCCGCCCACGAGGTGAACTCCAGGTCGAAGACGACGAAGGTGGACAAGGCGGCATCCTCCTGGGATCGGGGCCCGTTCGCCGGGCGGTCGTGACCGGTGCGGCATCGGCGCGGCCGGGCGCGGCACCGGGCACTCCCGCCCACCCCGGCCGCACCGGCGCACGCGTAAGGGTTCGGTAATGCCACCGCTGACGCCCCCGGGGCCGGGCCGCCATAAGCTTCTCGGGCATCACCCCGACCGGTGGCGCACCGACCGCGTACGGCAGCTCCCCCCTCCGTCCGTACCCACCCGGTCGTCACCGGTCTCCCCGCTGCGGACGGGTGCCACACCTCGCCGTTGCGCCATCGGGCGGCATCGGCCGGCGCGAGCGCGCGCCGCGTGCCGTCGCGCCCGGCGAAGGCCGCCGAAACGGCGGCGCGTTCGGCAGCGGCCCTGCCGCCGGGCAGGGTCAGGCCAGCACCGCCCGGAGCCAGGCTGCCGTGATCGCGAGCGTGGCGGGGCCGTCGAACTCCGCGTCCTCGTGCCCGGCACCGGCCAGCAGCTCGAAGCGGCTGCGGGCGCCGGCGTGACCCAGTGCCCGGTGCAGCGACAGGCCCTCCGAGACGGGCACCACCCGGTCGCGGTCGCCATGGGCGATCAGGAACGGGGGCGCCTCGGGCGACGCCCGCGACAGCAGGCTCAGCCCACGGGCCCGCTCCGCCAGCTCCGCCGGATCGTCGGTGCCCAGCAGATCCGCCTCGAACCGGAAGGGCAGGAGCCGCGCCTCCACCTCGCTGCGCGCCGCCGACGCCACGAGGTCCGCCTGGCCGAACCAGTGCACCACGGCCTGCACCCCGCTGGGCTGTTCGAGGTTTCCGCCGACCGTGCCCTCCAGCACGCCGTCGCCTTCGGAGAGGGCGAGCAGCGACCCCAGGTACGCTCCCGCGGAAGCCCCCCAGATGCCGAGCCGCCCGGTGGCGAGGCCAAGACGCGGACCGTGGGCGCGCAGCCATCGCACGGCGCCCTTGAGGTCGTGCAACTGCATCGGGAACACCGCGTGCGGAGCCAGGCGGTAGTCGACCGCGACCACGGTCACGCCGTGGGCGGCCAGGGGCGCCAGCCGCCCGGTGCCGTCCGTGCGCCTGTCGCCCCGGGTCCACCCGCCGCCGTGCACGTACACGACGACCGGGGTGTCCGGCTCGGCGGGGCGGTAGACGTCGAGGCGCAGCTCGCTGCCGTCGACGCTCGCGTACGCCAGATCCCGCTCGACCGCGACCGCGACCGCACCCGCGCCGCTCATGCCGAATCCGCTCCGGGTGCCACGCCGGAATCGTAGGACGCGGAGTCGTAGAAGGCCGCGAACGACGCGACCGACTCACGGGTGGTCCGATGGGCGCTGAGGCGGTGGCCCTCGTCGGCGTGCCCCAGCGCGAGGCCGCACACGACCACATGGTCGTCGGCGATCGCCAGGTGCCTGCGCAGCACCGGATGGAAGTCGATCAGCGAAGCCTGGGCGCACGTGTGCAGCCCCGCCCCACGAGCGGCCAGCATCAGCGCCTGGAGGAACAGGCCGGCGTCCACCAGAGCGCCCTGGAGGGGGGCGCGACTGACGGTGAGGATGATCCCCACCGGCGCGCCGAAGAAGTCGTAGTTGCGCCGGTGGTGTCCGCGGCGGCCGGTGGTGTCGTCCACCGCGATGCCGAGCGTGTCGCGGTACAGGCTCTCGCCGAACCTGCGGCGGCGCGCGCGGAAGGGCTCGGGCCACTGGTCCGCGCGCGGCTGGTAGTCGAACTCACCGGCCTCGGCCCTGCGCTCCGCGTCGTGCGCCCGCAGCAGGTCCGCGGTCAGTGCCCGCTTCGCGGCGCCGGTCAGCACGTGCACCTGCCAGGGCTGGCAGTTGGAGTTGCTGGCCGACCTGGCCGCCAGCGAGAGCAGCCGCTCGACCTGCGCGCGCGGCACCGGTGTGGGCAGGAAAGCCCGGCAACTGCGCCGGGTGAGCAGCGCGTCCTCGATCGTCGTCACGGTGTCCAAGGCACCTCCATCCCCCGGGGCGTCAGGCGGCCGGCGCGGTGATGTCGTACGAGATGCGGCCCGCCGGCAGGTAGAACAGCGCGATGAGCGCGCCGCCCTTGACCTCCGGGTAGTGGTGGCTGCCCGGCCCGGGGGCCGTCCAGCCCGGTCCGCTCCAGCCGCGCGGCCCCATCAGCCGGGCGTCCGCGTCCAGCGGGACCACGAGGTTGAGTTCTCCGTACGGGTGCTGGTGGTACTGCCCGCGGAACGGCTCGGCACTGTTCATGTAGACGGCCGTGATGCTGAAGTAGTGCAGGTCCTCGCGCGGCTCGGCGATGCGGCTGCGCCGGTACTTGCGGCCCTCCACCTCCACGTTCGCCGCCCAGCCCGCGCGGACGCCGTCCTTGATCATGCGGGCGAGGTCCTCGTACAGCCCGCTGCCGGGTCCGTAGGTGTCGTTCAGCCAGGTCTCCAGCTCCGCGCCCGCGGTGCGGTTCTTCACCTCGCCGAGGAACGGGATGCTCCGGTCGATCAGTTCCCGTGCGGTCGTCATCGTCGACTTCCCTTCCGTCATTTCGGTCCAGGTGGCCGGCCAGATCGGCCACCGTGCGCGGCACGCCCGACGTTACGTCCCCTGTTTAGTTACGGTCAAGCTATGTAACGCAACTCGCGGACGGGGCCCCGGAACGGCGAAGGCACGCCCCGCGTTCAAGGCCCCGTCGGTCCTGCGGCCTCGCACGCGCCCCGGCTCCCGCCCCGGGCAGCGGTCGGCCGCGGACCCGGCACCCGCTCTTCGCGCCGCGGCGCCGCCCCTTCCAGGACGGGGAGGTACCGGCCGACCCAGGCGCGCAGCACCTCGGCGACGTAGTCGGAGTCGGCGCGCGAGGTCAGCAGGTGGTCGGCGCCGTCGAGCGCGACGAACGACTTCGGGTGCCGGGCGGTGTCGAAGATCAGCCGGGCGTTGTCCACCTCGACGACCCGGTCCACCGGCGAGTGCAGCACCAGCAGCGGCACACCCAGCCGGCGGATGCGCCCGGACTGCGGCTGCACGGCGAGGTCGTCGAGGAAGGAGCGCCGGATCCGGAAGGTGCGGCCGCCCAGGTCCACCTCCGCCGCGCCGAGCGCCTCGATCTCCGCGCGCGCCGCGCCGAGCGACTTCGTGACGTGCGCGGGGTCGGCCGGGGCGCCGATCGTGACGACGGCGCGGGTCTCCGGTATGCGGCTCGCCGCGGCGAGGACCGCGGCTCCGCCGAGCGAGTGCCCGATCAGCACCGACGGCGCCGCCACGGTCTCGCGCAGGTACTCCGCCGCGCGGACCAGGTCCTCGACGTTGGAGCTGAACGTCGTCCGCGAGAAGTCGCCGCCCGAGTCGCCGAGACCGGTGAAGTCGAACCGGAGCACGGCGAGCCCCCCGGCGCTGAGTGCCCGCGAGATCCGGGCTGCCGCGAGCCCGTCCTTGCCGCAGGTGAAGCAGTGCGCGAAGACGGCGCACGCGCGCGGCGGGCCCTCGGGCAGTTCCAGGCGCGCGGCCAGCGGCGCGCCCTCGGAACCGGGGAACTCGATCCTCCTGCTTGTGCGCGCCATACCGGTCCTCCCACGACTCGTGAATTACGTTACGATCAATCGATGTAAAGCCTATACGCAACAGCCGGCCCTTGTAACGACTTGGATATGATGGCGATCGGCACCGTCTACGAGGTGGGTTCATGACCCGAGCACGCGCAGCGACGAACGAGCACGCGGACGCCGCAGGATCGCGCCCCGGCGGCCGCCCCCGCGACGCCGCGCTCGACGAGGCGATCATCCTGGCCACCCGCAACCGCCTCGTCCAGGACGGCTACTCACGCATGACGATCGGGGACATCGCGGCCGACGCGAAGGTCAGCCGCCCCACCCTCTACCGGCGCTGGAGCAGCAAGTTCGAGCTGGTCGTCGACGCGCTGGACTACGGTTTCCGCAAACAGCGCGACATGTACGCGCTCGACCTGAGCCGTATGGAGCCGCGCGAGGCCCTCGTCGAGGCCGTCCGCCGCCTCGATCCCGCGTACTTCAACCCGGACGCGATGATGCTGATGGGCAACTTCGCCGGCGAGGCGAACCGCACACCGGAACTGCTGGAGATCCTCCGCAGGCACGCGGTCGAACCACGCGTCACCCTGGTCGAGAACACGCTCGCCCAACTTCGCGAACTCGGCGCGGTGCGCGAGGAGATCGACGAGCACACCATCGCCACCATGTGCTTCGGCAGCTACTTCGCCGCCTTCTACCGCGGCGAGAGCAAGGAGGACATACCCGAGGCGGTGGTCGCGGTGCTGTGGCCGGCGATCGCGCGCAAGACGGACGACGCCGGGCGGCACGCCACCGGAACGGCCGAGCGCACCCGGTGAGCTGTCAGCTCCCCGACATCCCCTCTCCCCGGCCCCCCTCTCCCCGGCCCCCCTCCCCCACCCCCGCCCTTCCGCTTCCGCATTTCGTTCCGATTATTGACTGTAACGTAAGTCGGAGCATAATCGTCGAGGGGCCGGCTCGGGCCGGCCCCCGCGGGTCCCGCGCCCGCTGCCGCACCGGCCGTTCTCCTTCGGCCGCGAGTCGCGAGGAGCGTCGGCAATGGACGTCCACGAAGCGCTGTACACCACGCGGATGATGCGCCGCACCCACCCCGATGCGATCCCGCTCCGGACCCAGGCCCGGACCCTGGACGCCGCGATCCGGGCGCCCAACGGCGGGAACACCCAGCGCTGGCACTTCCTCGGCGTCGACGATCCGGCCACGAAGGCGGAACTCGCCACCATCTACCGGCGCTGCCGGGCACGGGAGTACGCCGACATCGAGGCCGGCCGGCTGGCGGCACCGGTGCACGACCCGCAGGCGCATGCCGAGACGATGCGCCGGATCAAGGCGTCCGGGGACTACTTCACCGAGCACTTCGCCGAGATACCCCTGCTGCTGTTCGTGTTCGCGGTCGACGACCACGGCGGCGCGAACATCTATCCCGCCATCTGGAGCGCCATGCTCGCCGCACGCGCGGAAGGGGTCGGGAGCGTCATCACCACGGTGCTGCGCTACGAGGCCGAAGAGGTGACGAAGCTGCTCCAGGTGCCCACCGAGGAGGGCTGGCGGATGACCGCGATGCTCTCGATGGGCTATCCGCGAGGGCGGTGGGCAGTGGCCGCGAACCGGCGCCCCGTGCACGAGGTCAGCAGCCGCAACCGCTGGGGACAGGACTTCGGCCTCGCCGTCCCCGCACCGCTCTGGCCCGCCGAACCGACCGGCTGACCCCCGGCCCCGCCCGCCGCGGCCGCGGACCGAACCGGGGACACGGGCCCCGGCGCCGGGGCTTGCTCGACGGCTACGCCGGAGCCCCGGTGCGGACGTCAGTGCGTGGGCGGCTTGAGGCCGTATCTGCGCACGATGTCGCCCAGCCACTCCGGCGCGCCGTAGGTGAGCCCGTACTTCTCGGCGAGTTCCGTGAACTCCGGCAGCTCGTGCAGGCTCGGCCCATGGCCGGTGGGGCCGCCCGCGTGCGCGGCGAGCAGTTCGCCCAGCTCATGGAAGTAGCCCTCGAAGCCTCCCGGAGTGATGACCTCGATGATGCGGCCGGGACTGCTGCCGGCGTTCCACATGGCGTGCATCTGCCCCCGCGGCTTGGTGATGTAGCCACCTGGTCCGAGGACGACCTCGCTGTCGTCGGAGCGGAACCCGATCTCGCCCTCAAGCACGAACGAGTGCTCGTCCTCACGGGTGTGCCGGTGCGGTGCGGTGATCGTGCCGACCGCGAAGGGGTGCTCGATGATCGCCACCTCTCCGCCGTTCGTCCGGCTGGACAGCTTGAACACGGCGCCGAATCCGGCAAGGGAGACGGTGTCGCCCTCCCCCGGCTGCACCACCGTGACCTCGGTGCGGTTCGCGTCGACCACCTCGTACACCTCCTGGTGCGCCCGGGCGGATCCGCCGGCCCGGGACGGGGCCGGCGGATCCACTCGGAAGTTCAGTTACACGGCACGAGCGTAACCAGCTCACCGGGCACCCGCCCGTGGACGGAGCCGGGACGGGCACCGCCGGAGCGCGGGCACCGACTGGGTGCCGGTGCCGCCTGCCGGTCAGAGGTCCAGGACGAGCCGGCTGCCGCACGCACGGCTCACGCAGGGCATGAACGTCCGCCCCGCGGCCCGTTCCTTCTTCGAGAGCACGACGTCGCGGTGGTCCGGCTCGCCCTCCAGGACGCGGGTCTCGCAGATGCCGCAGTAGCCCTCCTCGCAGTCGGACTCGATCGTCACCCCCGCGTCGCGGACGGCCTGGAGCAACGTCGTCCCCGGAGCGGCCACCACGGTCGTTCCGGACCGGCGCAGCACGAGCTCGACCTCCTCGCCCGGACCGGCACCGGGTCCCGGGGCGGCGGCGCCGAAGTGCTCGGTCTAGCACCTGACACCCGCCGCCCGGCAGAGTCCGGCGTACCAGTAGCAGGAAACGTCGTCGATGGGCACATGCCACTGGGTGATCGCCATCGTCGCGCTGAGCGGGATCGTGATGCCGGGCGCGGCGGCCGTGATGGTCGCACGGGCGCTGCCGCGGCACGCCCTGCCCATCGGACAGGGCATCGGGTTCCAGGTGCCCGCCCTGCGGTCGGCTCTGGGCCTGGTCCTCCTCGGCGGGCTCGACGAGGAAAGCCGCCACCGGCACCTGGCCGCCCACTCGGCTCCGGGCGGGGAGGCGGTGGCGGCGCTGGAGACGAAGATCGGGGAGGTGGTGTCGGCGGGCCACGCGTACGTCGCCCACGAGGTGGAGGCGGGCTTCCACTCGATCGCGGTGCCGCTGCACCGCTGGGACGGCACCCCGATCGCGGCGCTCAACGTGGGCACCACCGTGGAGCGGATGTCCGAGCAGGAGATGCGCGAGCGCGTCCTGCCCGTGCTGCGGGAGACCGCCGAGGGGCTCCGGCCCCGGCTCGTGTGACGGCCCGGCCTTGCGGCCGCAAGGCCGGGGCGTCTACCGGGGGGCGGGGCCCGGCTGCCGGTCGCCGTCCTCCTGCGGGGGGTAGAACTGCCGCGCCCAGTGCCGGAACGCACCGATGGGGCCGTCGCCGCGGGCCAGGCCGGGGGGCTGGAGGTACCGCTTGTGGTGCCAGATCGGGAAGTCGGCGGCGGTGAAGGCGCAACTCGAACGGAAGATGGGACCGTCCAGCAGCCTGGCGGCCGTCCTGCTCACCGCCCTGGCCAGCGGCCTCGGCAGCCGGTGCGGTTCGGCGAAGGCGATGCGGTTCAACTGCCGGAACTGCATGCGGCCGCGGGCGATCGCCGTGGGCATCACCATGGTGCACATGTCGAGCCCGATCCGCGGGGTGCGGATGTCCGCGTGCAGACAGGCGAGCCCGAACCCGTCCACCTCCACCTCCACCACGAAGTCGCCGAGCAGCGGGGCGTGTTCATGGGCCCTCATGGACACGTGGAAGGTCGACTTGTCGTAGCTGACCGGGCTGCCCATCTCGGCCTTGGCCCAACCGTGCAAGGTGGCGAAGTGCCCGAGGTCCACCGAGTTCTCGATCACCTCCTGGGCGTGGCCCGCCAGTTCCCAGGCGCTGTGCCGGGCGGGCCGGCGGCCGATGGTGTGCCACTGCGGGATCGACCAGTCCGGCTCCCGGCCGTCGTGGTGCCGCCAGACGAACACGGCGCCGTTGGCCTCCTGCACGGGCAGCGGGGTGAGGGAGATGCCGGGCGGCGGAGTGCTGTACGCGGTCCGCGCACACGCACCGTCGGGACCGAAGGCGAAGGAGTGGAACGGGCACACGAGGTGGTCGCCGTCGACCTTCGCCAGACCCAGGTGCGCCCCGAGGTGCGGGCAGAACGGGTGGATGGCGTGGATCGCCCCGGAGCTGCGGCGGTACAGGACCACGTCCCGGCCCGCGAGGGGCCGGGTGAGGACCGTGCCCGGGCGCAGTTCGTCGGAGAAGGCCAGCGCGGACCAGCCGCTGGGGCAGGGCAGGCCGGGTGCCCCCGCCGCATCGGCCGGAGTCGGGCCCTCGCTGATGGCGCGGGAGTACGCGCGTGACGGTCCCATGCCTTCACCCTTCTGCGTCGCTGGTGAGGAAAATACCCACATCACCGCAGAAGATCCTTGTTCCTGGCACATCACCCGAATGAGTGGATATGACGGCGTGGAGGGGCACACGGCGGGCGGCATGACGGGGCCCCGGCGCCGGTGGCGCGGCGGGACCCCGCGGGATGCGCTCCCCACGGCCACCTGGTGGCCGTGCAGGTCGAAACCGCGGACCGGGACGGGCCGCTGACGGAGCGTGCCGTCAGCGTCACCACGGCGTGGCGGCTCGCGCCCTCGGCCGCGGCGACGGCCACGTCGACGCCTGTGGTCGTGCGGAAGCGGGCGGTGGCCGGCGCGTTGGGCAGCGAGATCCGCCAACCGGTGCCGTGGACCGCGGCTTCGGGCCGGTAGACGTCGGAGCCGAGACACCGGCTCGTGTCCCCGTCGTCGACCTGTCCACCGCTCGTGCGCCCTGCGGTGTCGGTGGCGTCGAACCGGCATGTCCCGGCCGGTTTTCCGCCTGCGGCGCCGCCCGCTTCCCCGCGGCTGAGGGACACACCGTGCTACGCCGGTCCCGCGCCCTTGAGGGACTGGACGCGGTCCGGCCGGCAGCGGCGGCCATCCCGCCCGCTCGCCCGGGCGCCCCACCGTCTGCACGTACCGGCCACGGCCCGGCCGCGGCCCGGGGCTCGCCCCACTACAGTGCACCCATGACAGGCCCCACCTCGCCAGCAGCAGAAGCCTCGGCCGCCGGCGGCGCCGTCGGTGCGCCCGCCGCCGTCCGGTTCAGCACCCGGGGCCTGTCCGAGAGCCGGCGCATCGAGATGTGGGAGGCGCACAACGCGGCCTCCCTCGTCGCACTGCGGTGCCGGACGCTCGCCGGCACCGCGCTGGAGGCGACGGAGGTCAACCTCCAGTTGGAGCGGCTGCACCTGGCCCATGTGGAGGGCACCTCGCACGTCGTGGAACGCACCGCGGACGTCGTCCGCGCCTCCCCCACCGACTCCGTCGCCCTGTACTTCACGCTCGTCGGCGAGGCGTTCTTCTACCACGACGAGGGCGTGCGCACCGTGCGGCCGGGCCAGTTGCTGCTCTGCGACGTCGACCGGCCCTTCATGCGCGGCTTCTCCCAGGGGCTGGAGGAACTGGCCGTCAAGATCCCCAAGTCGGTGTTCGCCGAGCTCAGCGACCGGTCCGTGCCCGCGAGGCCCGTCGTGGTCGACTTCGACGGGTCCGCCGACGTCAACGTCTACGCCCAGGCCCTCGCCCGGTCGGTCGCCGGGGCGGTGGGCCCGCGCGGGAACGGCCGTGCGGACGAGGGCGCGCTGCTCGACCTGGTCTCCACCCTGCTGGAACGCGGCACCAACCGCCCGGCCACCTCGCACTACGCGGCGGCCCAGGCCTTCATCCAGGCCAGGCTGCGTTCGCCCGGCCTGTCCGCGGCGCGCATCGCCCGGGGCATCGGGGTGAGCGAGCGGCACCTGTCCCGGGTCTTCGCCGAGATGGGCACGAGCGTGCCTCGCTACGTCCAGCAGCGCCGCATCGAGCTGGCCGAGCGGCTGCTCCGGGCGCCGTCGCTGTCCTCGGAGTCGGTGGAACAGATCGCGCTGCGCTGCGGATTCACCTCGGTGGGGCACTTCTCGCGGGTCTACCGCACCCACACCGGCACGCCACCCGGCGCGGTGCGCCGCCGAACCCGCGGCGGCGCTCGCGGCACGACCTGACCGCACGGCAGCCGGGCCCCCTCGGTGCCGGCTGCCGGCTGCCGGCTGCCGTGGCGGCCTGACCACCCCCGCACCGCCCCACTCGGCCGGACGGCGCGAACCGGCCGCGCGAACCGCGCCCCGCCACGCGGAAACCGTCACGGCCTGACGGTTTCCGCCACGGCACGGCCAGGTCCTCCAGCGGCCCCGGGGCCGTCCGCCACACTGCGGTTCCATACCGGTCCGACGGGCGGACCGGGCACACAGGAGGGGCGTTCCATGCCCGATGTCGACGAGGACAGGCACACGACGGCGGAGCCCGGCGGCACCGTCGTGGAGACGGACGTCCTGATCGTCGGATCCGGGCCCGCCGGAGCGTCGGCGGCGCTGTTCCTCTCCACGCTCGGCGTCCCGAACATCCTGATCACCAAATACCGGTGGACGGCGAACACGCCCCGGGCCCACATCACCAACCAGCGCACCATGGAGATCTTCCGCGACCTCGGCATCGAGGACGAGGTGCTGGCCGAGGCGACCGAGCACGCGCTGATCGGTGACACCGTGTTCTGCTCCTCGATCGCCGGGGAGGAGATCGGCCGCATCCTCGCCTGGGGCACCCACCCCGCCCGCGAGGCCGACCAGCGCCTGGCCTCGCCCTCGCTCACCTGCGACATACCGCAGAACTACCTGGAGCCGATCCTCGTCAGGAACGCGACGGCCCGCGGTACGCAGACCCGGTTCTCCACCGAGTACCTCTCCCACACCCAGGACTCCGGCGGTGTCGACGCCGACGTGCTCGACCGCCTCACCGGTCAGCGGTACACCATCCGCGCCAAGTACCTGATCGGCGCCGACGGTGCACGGTCGAAGGTGGCCGCCGACATCGCCCTGCCCATGGAGGGCAGGATGGACATCGCGGGTTCGATGAACATCACCTTCAAGGCCGACATCAGCGAATACGTCGGCCACCGGCCCTCCGTCCTGTACTGGGTGATCCAGCCCGGTTCCGACGTCGGCGGCATCGGCGCCGGTCTCGTGCGCATGGTGCGCCCCTGGAACGAGTGGCTGGTGGTGTGGGGCTACGACATCGACGAGGAGCCGCCGGTCGTCGACGAGGCGGAGGCCACCCGGATCGTGCGCAACCTGCTGGGTCTGCCGGACCTGGCGGTCGAGATCACCGGCACGTCACTGTGGGGCAACAACGAGATGTACGCGACGCGGCTGCACTCCGGCCGGGTCTTCTGCGCCGGAGACGCCGTCCACCGCCACCCGCCGTCCAACGGCCTCGGCTCCAACACCTCCGTGCAGGACTCGTACAACCTGGCATGGAAGCTCGCGGCCGTGCTCGCCGGCCGGGCCGCGCCCTCCCTGCTGGAGACGTACACCGCCGAGCGCGCCCCCGTCGCACGGCAGATCGTGCTGCGGGCCAACCAGTCAGGCCGGGAGTTCGTGCAGCTCTTCGAGGCCCTCGGCGTCCACGGCGGGATGACCGAGGCCGAGATGGTCGAGCAGATGGAGGAACGCAAGGCGAACACCCCGGCCGGTGCCGCCAAGCGTGCGGCGCTCATGAAGGCCATGGAGGTCAAGAACTACGAGTTCAACGCGCACGGCGTCGAACTCGGCCAGTTCTACGCCTCCGAGGCGGTGCTGTCCGACGGCTCGGTGCGCCCCTCGCCCTCCCGCGATCCCGAGCTGTTCTACGAGCCCACGACGGTGCCGGGCGCACGCCTGCCGCACGCCTGGGTGGGGGACAACTCCCGCAAGCTCTCCACGCACGATCTGGCTCCCTACGGCCGGTTCACCCTCCTGACGGGCATCTCGGGCGAGGCGTGGGCGGCAGCGGCGGCGAAGACCGCGGCCGAGCTGGGCGTCGAGCTGGCGACCGTCGTGATCGGTCCTGGCCGCGACGTCACCGACCTGTACTACGACTGGGCCCGGCTGCGCGAGGTCGAGGAGGACGGGGCACTGCTCGTCCGCCCCGACAAGCACATCGCGTGGCGTGCGGCGAGGCTGCCCGACGACCCGGCGCAGACGCTGCTGGTGGCCGTGTCACGGATCCTTGGACGCGGTGGCACGGCATGAGGTTCGTCCACGAGACCCGGCCGCAGCGGGTGCGCTTCGGTTCGGGGACGGCGCCCGACGCGGTGGCCGAGGAGGTCGAGCGGCTCGGCGCACACCGTGTCATGGTGATCGCGTCACCCGCCGCGCGGGACGCCGCCGACCGGATCACGGCCGGGCTGCCCCTGGCGCTGCGGCACCACGAGGTCGTCATGCACGTTCCCACCGAGGTGGCCGCGCGGGCCCACCAGGCAGCGGTCGAAGCGCGGGCGGATGCCGTGGTCAGCATCGGCGGCGGTTCCGCGACGGGTCTGGCCAAGGCCGTCGCGCTCGCCTCGGGCCTGCCGGTGGTGGCCGTCCCGACCACCTACGCCGGCTCCGAGGCGACGGCGGTGTGGGGCACGACCGACGGTTCCCGCAAGACGACCGGCAGCGATCCCCGGGTCCTGCCCAGGGCGGTCGTCTACGACGCGGAGCTCACCCTCTCGCTGCCGGTGGGGATGTCCGTGGCCTCGGGGTTGAACGCGGTCGCCCACTGCGTCGACTCGATGTGGAGCCCGGGCTCCGACCCGATCGACCGCACCCTGGCCGCGGAGGGGATCCGCGCGCTCGCCGAGGGGCTGCCGCTGGTCACCGCCGGGCCCGCGGATCTCAGGGGCCGGGAACTGGCCCTGTACGGCGCCTATGTGTCGGCCGTGGCGTTCTCCTCGGCCGGCTCCGGACTGCACCACAGGATCTGCCATGTGCTCGGCGGTGCCTACCGGCTGCCGCACGCACAGACCCACGCCATCGTGCTGCCGCACGTCCTGGCCCTGAACGCACCGTACGCACCCGAGGCTCAGGCCCGCATGGCGCGTGCCTTCGACGCCGGCAGCGCCCTGGCGGGGCTCGACCGGCTGCGGCGCGCGGTGGACGCCCCGCGGGCCCTGGGCGATGTCGGACTCAGGCGGGCGGACGTCTCCGCCGCGGCCGGCCTGATCCTGCCCGTCGTACCTCCCGACAACCCGGCCCCGGTGACCCGTGCCGTGCTCGAACGCCTCCTGACGGCGGCGTGGAACGGAGATGACCCCGCATGACCGCAGGTGACACGATGTCCGCAGCCCCCGCGGTGTCCGCCGAGCAGGCGGCCCGGGAACAGCAGCTCACGGACCGGGTGGTGGCCTCGTTCGCCGACGCGCCCGACGACCGGCTGCGGCAGCTTATGCAGAGCCTCACCCGCCATCTGCACGCGTTCGTGCGCGAGGTCCGGCTCACCGAGGAGGAGTGGCGGCGGGCCGTGGAGTTCCTGACCGCCGTCGGGGCCGTCACCGATGAGCGCAGGCAGGAGTTCATCCTGCTGTCGGACGTCCTCGGCGCCTCGATGCAGACCGTCACGGTCGGCAACGAGGCCCACCGGGACGCCACGCAGGCCACGGTGTTCGGGCCGTTCTTCGTCGCTGACGCACCGGCGGTCGAGGCCGGCGGCGACATCGCGGGCGGGGCGGGCGGACAGCCTTGCTGGGTCGAGGGAACCGTCAGGGACACCGGGGGCGCACCGGTGGCCGGTGCCCGCATCGAGGTGTGGGAGGCGGACGAGGACGGTCTGTACGACGTCCAGCACGGGGACGGCCGCACGGCGGGGCGGGCGCATCTGTTCACCGACGACGAGGGGCGGTACGCGTTCTGGGCGCTGACTCCGACGCCGTACCCCATACCGCACGACGGTCCGGTCGGTGCCCTGCTCGCCGCGACGGGGCGGTCCCCCATGCGAGCGGGACACCTGCACTTCATGGTCACCGCGTCCGGACTGCGTACGCTGGTCACCCACATCTTCGTACGCGGCGACGAACTCCTCGACCGCGACGCCGTGTTCGGTGTCCTGCCCTCCCTGGTCAAGGACTTCGAGGTGTGCCCGCCGGGCACCGAGACCCCGGACGGGCGCGATCTCTCCTCCTCGGAGTGGTCGCGGGTGCGGTTCGACATCGTGCTCGCCCCGCAGAGGGCATGAGGCGGGCCGGCCCCGCCTCCTCGGGCCCGGCCCGGCCCGGCGCACGGCGCAAACGGCGCACGCCGCACAGCGGGCAGCCTGCCCGCGACCGTGGCCTCAGCCGGTGGCGGCGCCGAACCACTGGGCCAGCCGCCCGAGCAGCTCCTGCTGGTCCTCACCGGCCCAGGCCACGTGGCCGTCCGGCCGCAGCAGCACCGCGGGCACGTCCAGTTCCGCGCTGACGTCGACCACGTGGTCGACCCGGTCCGCCCAGCCCGCCGCGGAGAGCCGGCCCCTCTGATCGAGCAGCAGTCCGCGGCCGCCGTGCATCAGCTCGTAGAGGCGGCCCCGCTCCAGCCCCACGTCCCGCATCCGCCGGCCGAGCAGTTCGTGGCCCTCGCCGAAGTCGTAGCGGACCTCGACCGCGGTGATGAGCCCGGTCACGTACCGGTTCACCTCCTCGAAGTCCATCAGCCGCGAGAACAGCTCCCGCAGCGCTGTCGCACCCGGCTCGCTGCCCAGCAGGGTGATCTGCGCGCGGGTGTTGTCCAGCACGGCGGCGCCCACCGGGTGGCGTTCGGCGTGGTAGCTGTCCAGCAGCCCCTGCGGTGCCCAGCCGTTGACCGCGGCGGCCAGCTTCCAGCCGAGGTTGAACGCGTCCTGCACGCCGAGGTTGAGGCCCTGCCCGCCGGTCGGCGGATGGATGTGCGCCGCGTCGCCGGCCAGCAGCACCCGGCCGACCCGGTAGCGCTCGGCCTGCCGGGTGGCGTCGCCGACCCGGGAGAGCCAGCGCGGCGAGTGCACGCCGAAGTCGGTGCCCGCAACGGCCCGCAGCCGCTGTCTGAACTCGTCCAGGGTGGGCGGGGTCGTACGGTCCTCGGCGACTTTGCCGGCGGGCACGATGATGCGGTACACCCCCGCGTGCCCGTCCACGTCGGGAGTGGCGCCGAACCGCAGTTGCGTCGTGCGGACCCGCGCGACGACGGCTGCGACGGTCGCCGGGTCCTCGGCCGCCTCCATGTCGCCCAGCAGCGTCTCGACCCTGGCGGGCTCGCCGGGGAAAGCGACGCCCAGCCGCTTGCGCACCGTGCTGCGACCGCCGTCGCACCCGACGAGGTAGCGCGAGCGCAGGTGCGTGCCGTCCGCCAGCTCGACGTTCACCCCGTCCCCGTCCTGGCTCAGCCCCACGAGTTCGCAGCCGCGCCGGATCTCGGCGCCGAGTTCGAGGGCACGTTCGTCGAGCAGCCGCTCCGTGGTCGGCTGCGGGGTGGCGAGGCCGTACGGGTGAGCCGTGTCGAGCCGGTCCGGCCACGGCTTCACGATGCCTCCGAACAGACCGCCGACCTGGAACTTCTCACTGACCGCGAGGAACCGCTCCAGCAGGCCGCGCTGGTCCATCAGCTCGACGCTGCGCGCGTGCAGGCCGCGCCCGCGGGACTGCCCGGTCGGCTCGGCCAGCTTCTCCAGCACGACCACGTGCACACCGTGCAGCCGCAACTCGCCGGCCAGCATCAGGCCGGTCGGCCCCCCGCCGACCACGATCACGTCAATCATGGAACCCCCCTGTGCCAAGGTGAACGCCGGCCGGCTGCTCCGCGCGGCCCGGCGGCGGGCGCACCCGCGCGCCGCGCCGTCTCCCCGCAACCGCACCGCGCGTCCCCTCGCCGGGCCGAACGTCCCACGAGGGCGACCCGTACGTCGGCAACGGTGCGCGTCCCGCGAAGCCCTGATCTCCGCAGGTACCGGCTACAGCGGGAGATTCTGCGGCACGGCCCGGGCCTTGCCGCAAGGCCCCGGGTGCGCTATAGGTTGAGAGTGGCGAGGAGCGGTGATCTCCTGCCTTTCGTCGTCCGCCGTGGACGGACCGCATCCTCCCGAAGCGGTGCCGCACCGCGTGCCGTGGGGCGCCCCCGGGCACGGCCCCTCCCCGCGAGCGAGCCGTCCGGTGCCCGGGCGGTGCCGAGCGGTGAAGGCCCGCGGCGGTCCGCGACACCGGGAGTGCGCCCACGGCGCCGGCGGGTCCGTCGAGGGGCGGTGTCCCCCGGATCGGCTCCGGCCGGCGGCGCGTACGGGACCGCCGGCCGAGGCACGGATGCGCCGTACGGGCCGGTGAGGGAGGGGAGCCCGGCCGGACCTCCTACGCGTCGGGGCCCGTGAGGATCTTCAGGTCGGTCACGGTGTAGGAGAGCGCGCCGCGGAAGCCCGCTCCGGTGCGTGCGACCTTCAGGTCGGCCAGCTCCTCGTGCGGTGCGGCGAAGAAGCCGAGGTCTCCGCTGCCGGTCCAGACCTCGGCCACCTACGGGTCGTCCAGCACGGACTGGGTGAGTTCGTGCACGGCCGGATTGTCGTACTGCCCGGCGGAAAGCCGGGGGAAGTGCCGCAGGTTCACGATCGGACGGCTCAGGGCGGGCAGGCTCGTGGCCGTCTTCTCCAGGGTGACCCGGGCCTCGGCGAGCCGGTGTCCCGCGGCGGACATGCTGGCGGCGAAGGTGCCCCCGGGCCCCACGGCCGGCGCGGCCTTGCTGTCGACGGCGAAGGCGCGGGTCTGGCGGATGGCGCCCAGCTTCTTGGGGAAGCCCTGGAACCAGCCGCGGGCCAGGGCCGCGTCGTTGTCGACGTAGATGAACGGGCACCAGGCGACGGGGGCGCCCTGCCACTGCGCGTCGAGCAGTACGAGGAACTCCGCGTACTGGCTGCGCACGGGGTCGAGGTACTCCTGCTCGTCGCCGGAGAACTGCCAGTCGATGAAGAGGGCGTAGCCGTGTCCCGACGTGGTGGGGTCGGGCGTCAGGCCCGCGGGCAGCGCGGCCTCTGCGGCGTCGGAGGACGTCCAGAACTCCACGCCCACCACCTCGCCGACGTAGTGCCACGGCGGCGCCGCGACCAGTTGCGCGGTGCCGCGTGCGCTGAGCGGCAGGCTGTAGCCGAGCAACTCGCCCTCCGGCACGGTCGCCCCGGCGCTCGCCCCCGACGTGGCCGTCCCGCCCTCCGCCGAGGCGGGCGCCGCGAGCGCGGTGGTCGTCACGGCCGCGAGTCCGCCGCCGAGCAGGCCGCGTCTGCCCAGCGTGCCCTGCTGCGCGTCGTTGTCCGTCATCGCGTTCTCCTTGGTGCTCGTGGGCGCACAGGGCCGGCATCCGCTCCTGTGCACCCGCGCCTCTCGGAGGCGGCCGCCCGCGGGGGGCGCACTGCGAGAGGTCGTTCTCCGTATGGGTGTACGGAAGGAGGAACGGCGGCGGGCGCGGGACCGTTCAGCCGGGAGCGGTGGAGGTGGGCTCTTGCACGCGGCCGTCGGGCGGGGCGCTCCCGACCCCGTCCGACGGCAGCAGGTGGGCGAGGGCCCCCGGTCCGAGGGCGCGACCGGTGCCGCCGTACGAGACCCGTGCGGGTCAGCCACGCAGCCCGGGGGCGCGCCGGGGGGCGTCGGGCCCGGGCACCGGGGCGGAGTCCGCCGGCCCGGTACCGGGGGTGCCGGACCAGCGCCGGGCGAGCGCCGCACAGCTCATGAGCTGCATGGTGTGGTACAGCATCAGCGGCAGCACGACCAGGCTCACCTCGGCCTCGGCGAACAGCACCGTGGCGATCGGCAGGCCGCTGGCCAGGCTCTTGGTGGCGGCGCAGAACACCACGGTCATCCGGTCCTCGTGCGGGAAGCCGAGCCGGCGCGCGGAGTGCCCGGTGAGCCACAGCACCGAGGCCAGCAGCACCCCGCACAGCGCCGCGAGGAACAGCAGGCGCCCGGCGGAGACCCGGCTCCAGATGCCCTCGTTCATGCCCTCGCTGAACGCGGCGTAGACCACCAGCAGGATGGAGCCGCGATCGGTGAGGGTGGTGAGCAGTTTGTGCCGGGTGATCCAGGGCGCGATCCAGCGGTGCACCGACTGACCGGCCAGGAAGGGCACCAGGAGTTGTACGACGATGTCGATCACGCGCTCGGTCGAGAAGCGTACGGCGGCGCCGCCGTGTGTCAGCAGCAGGGCGGCCAGGGCCGGGGTGAGCAGAACGCCGAGCAGGTTGGAGAAGGACGCCGAGCAGATCGCGGCGGCGACGTTGCCGCGCGACATCGACACGAAGGCCACGGACGACTGCACCGTGGAGGGGAGCAGGCACAGGAAGAGCACTCCGGTGGCCAGATCGTGGCTGAGCAACGCCGTCGGCAGCAGACCGGCGGCCAGGCCCAGCAGCGGGAAGACGGCGAAGGTGCACAGCAGGATCGGCAGGTGCAGGCGCCAGTGGCGCAGTCCGGCCAGGGCCGTGGCGCGGGAGAGACGGGCGCCGTAGAGGAAGAACAGCAGCCCCACCGCCGCCTTGGTGGCGACGTCGAGCGCCTCGGCCGGTCCGCCGCCGGCCGGGAGCAGCGCGGCCAGACCGACCGTGGCGAGCAGCGCGAGGACGTACCGGTCGACGCGGCGCAGCAGGGTGTGCGGTGCGGTGAAGGGGGACATCGGCAGGGCTCGCCTTCCGGTCAGGACGGGGGGTGTGAGCCGGGGGCATCGGGGACGAGGGCACGGCCGCACGGGCGTCGGCGCCCCTGCACGGCGGGCCGCCGCGGGCACGACGGCGCGTCATTCCGCACGAGCCGTCCCCTCGTGCCGCGGTTGCCGCGGCAGGCCGAGGAGCGTGCCGGGGCTGCCGGCCCAGCGCCCCGGACAGCCCGAGCGCCCCGGACGGCCGAAACGATCCGGACGGCCGCCCGGGCGACGGCGGGAGGGGAAGGCGGGGCCCCGGACCGCAACGGCTCGGCCGGAGCCCCGCCCGTGTCAGCGGGGAGCGCGGACCGTCAGCCGGCGCCCACCTCTGCGGGGGTCCGGCCGTGGTGCCGGCTGATGTTCTTCTCCAGCAGGGCAAGGGACTCCTGGACGCCCACGCTGCCCGGGGTGTGCTCCGGGAGCCGGCCGTCCGCCCGCTTCAGCTCGGTCAGCGCCCCGTGGATCGCGGTCTGGGCCGCGAACAGGCACGGGGTGCTGTAGATGGCGGCGTTCACGCCCAGCGCGGACAGCTCGGGCAGGGACAGCCGCGGCGATCTGCCGCCCGCGATCTGGTTGAAGAGCAGCGGCTTGTCGCCGATGACCGCCCGCACCCTGCGGATCCAGTCGACGCTGCGCACCCCGTCCACCAGGATCACGTCCGCGTCGGTGGCCGCCAGCGCCTTGGCTCGGCGCAGGATCTCGTCCTCCTCGGTGGCGTCGGTGCGGGCCACCACCACCAGATCACGGCGGGACTCCAGCACCATGTTCAGCTTCTCCAGGTACTCCTCCAGCGGGAGCACCTGCTTGCCGTCCACGTGCCCGCAGCGCCGCGGCCGCTTCTGGTCCTCGAGGATCACCCCTGAGGCGCCGATCGCCTCCAGGTGCTGCACGACGTGGCAGGCGGTCTCGGGGTCGACGTACCCGTCGTCGATGTCCACCAGGAGGTGCTGCCCGGGGAAGGCCAGGCGCAGCCGCTGAGTGAAGTTGACGATGTCGGGCCAGGCGATGAACCCGATGTCCGGCAGCCCGTAGTGGGAGGCGGCGAAGCCGAAGCCGGAGACGAAGATGCCGTCGTAGTGCTGGGCGGCCACCGACGCCGAGAACATGTCGAAGACGCCGATGAGCGGCGTCGTGCCTTCTTCGGCCACCGCTGCGCGTAGCCGTTGGGGGTGCTTCACGGGTACCCTCCCGGGAGTTGGTTACGTTGACGTGGGTCGTGCGGTCCTGCCGGCCTCTGCCTGCGAAGCTCCGGCCGGCGACGGGGCACAGCACGTCAGCGGGCTGTGCCGGGGGCTCGTCGCGTCATGCGGCGCGCCCTCGGCCTGTGCGTGGTCCCGTGCCCCTGCAGGCCGCCGTATGCGGTGCGCACCTGCCTGGACGGGACGCGGGAAGACGCGTTCTCAAATTTCCCTTGTGGGGAGTGTCAGGTGTGGATGGGTCACCACTGACCGTTACCTCCTGATCACCGACAGGAGCAGATTAACCAAGAGTTGGTCATGCAACAACAAGTTCCAGGTAAACGAGGGCATCATCGATGATTTTCCGTCGACCGGAGAAAGGCTCTTGATCGGGCATTCTGGATTTCACGGACATAACGCTGCCGCCGGGCGGAGCAGGCACGGCGTCGCGACCAGAGAGGATGCGCCGGCACGGCCCGGTTGCACCGGCGTGCCGAGGCTGTCGTCATGCGCGACCCGTTCGCGGCGGCGCTCCCCCGGGGCTTCTTGACACCCTGGCACCCCCTTGGCGCTCCATGGCGCTCCTTGGCCCTTCTGCGGTTGACCCTCCTGCGGTCCGGGGTCACCCGCCCGGCAGCGTCGCCCTGACGTTTGGAGCCGGGCGGGACGGGCACCGGAGCACCGGTCCCGTCATCGACGCACCCGGCGCCAGGCGCCGAACACCCGAACCGACAAGGAGGCTCGACCGTGCTGCTGGCCCATCCGGTGGTTCTGCACGAACTCGTCGAGGAATACACCGCGCTGCGTGCACTGCATGCCGAGAACGGCTCGCCGCAGGCACGCCGGCGCATGGACGACCTCGCCTACAGCCTGTGCGTCTCCACGGGCACCCGGGACATCGACGCGGCGCTGGTGGCCGCGCGCCACCATCTGCCGGGCGCGCGTCCGCACGACGACTCCCTGCTCTCCCCCTGAACCGGGGCCCCTGGATGGGCGGGTTGCGGTTCGGGCGGGACCTGGTGCGGGCGCTGTCGCGGGACCGCATCCGGACCCCGTGGAGCTGAAGCCGCGTGATGCCGGCGGGGATTGGGACAACCAGCAGTTCCGACGCGACGGCCGGCTCGGCCCGCCCGGGGGCAGACCGACCTGGGATGCGGCAGGCTACGCCACGCTCGCACGGGCCCCGACGGCGAACCGACCCCGCCACGCGCGCCCTCCTCGCCCGTCGTCCCGGTGGCGGCGGGTCCCCGATCCTCGACAGCACGGAAGAACGGGACGGCAGACCTGAAGACCGGTATGCACATTCCTGCGGAGCGTTGCTTTATTGGCGCCTGTAGCGATATCCGATGCGAGCGAGCCACGGCAACGGTCTCCCGGTTCCTGTGAACAGCTCCCTGCACCCCGCACCCAGTGGGCCTCCTTCGCGCCCGATCCGTGATCGCGAGATGTTCCGGGGAAGTACCGGCCGCCTCCAGTCCTGGATGCATGTACGCCGCGGCACGGGCCGAGTGGCGCCTGCGTCGCAACCGAAGGACCATGGCTGCCGGGGAGGGGGAGCACCCGACCCTTGGGAGAGTAGCCATGGACGCAAAGCCCGCCTGCGGGCCGGAGCGAGACCCGGAGTTCTTCGCCGCAATCAACGAGGTGTTCGCCGAGTACCCCGAGGCCGCCGACAGGTATTCAGTACGGTGCGTCAGGCGCGAACGTGACGTACTGAAAATCGACTTCACTGAGCAAGTGGGAGTGTCACGTATCGAGGACGGCCGGATCATCACGGAGTTCCACGACCGGAATGACGACACGGCTGGTTCTTTTCGGCACTGCTGTGAGTGGATGCTGGGCGCCTGCGTAGCGGAATGCCGGGAGTAATTCTCGTCACCACCGCGCCTTCGGCGGACTGCCGGCCGAGGTTCGAGAACACGGCGGCCCGGAGGAGGCCGCCGTTCCGGCGCCGGCGCGGACGGGGCCGGGCCTCACCTGGAAGGCGGTGCGCCCCCGCTCACCGCTTCAGCGCGGCGGCGGTCCGACGTCCGTGTGCCGTCCCGGGCGCATCGCGGCGTGCCGCTGTCCCGGGCCTGGGCCCGAGCGGGCGGCCAGGGCGTCGGCGACGGCTCCGGTGGTGAAGGCGTAGACGGCCTTGTGCAGCAGGTCCACGACCAGTTCGCCACGCGGCCAGGTCTCCGGTGGGGCGCCCACGCCGGTGGCGTTCTCCAGGATCTGGTCGTTGGTCAGTCGTACCACCGTGAACTTCGCCGACGACAGCGGTCCGCGCAGCCCCGCGTGCGCCATCACCGACCGCAGCACACCGAGCAGGATGCCCTGGCCGTAGTGCATCGCCCAGTTCACCGGCACCGGCTGACGCCCGGGGCGCTCCGGCATCCCCGCCACCCGTTCCAGGGTCCGCGCCGGGACGTGGGAGCCGGGCCGGCCGGTCAGGCGCTGCTCGGCCTTCTCCCCCAGCGTCATCACCACCACCCCGGCCGTGCCGGCGAGGAGGCCCTGCCACAGTGCGCGCTTCATCATGTCGCAAGGAGTACCCGCACGCGGGCACCCAGCACTGGTCCGGCCCGGTGAAGCGCATGGGTACAGCAGGAGACCTCACCCGGATGCCGCAAGCAGCGGGCCTGGCGCGGCCCTCCGGGGAAGGCGTACCGCACCCGGGGGTGTGCCCGCCGAGGAGACCGAACACAGCCGGAAGACACCGAGAAGCCTGAGAACACCCGAGAAGGCACGAGAAGGCACGAGAAGGCACCGAGCGATGACGAGCGAACCGGCCCCGCCGGCCCGGTACGACGACCGTCCTCAGCCGCGCCGGTCACTGGCCGTGTGCGCGTTGATCGGTGTGGCCGTCATGGCCGCGGTCGATGAGATCCTCTTCCACCAGATCCTGCACTGGCACCACTTCTACGACCGCTCCACCTTCGGCCTCGCCCTGCTGACGGACGGACTGCTGCACACCGGCGAGCTGCTGGCCCTGGTCGCCGGGTTCTCCCTCTTCGCCGACCTGCGCCGACGCCGTGCACTCGCACCCGCGCATGCCTGGGCGGGCTTCTTCCTGGGTCTCGGCGCCTTCCAGCTCTTCGACGGCATCGTCGACCACAAGCTGCTGCGTCTGCACCAGATCCGCTACGGCGTCGAACTCACCCCCTACGACTGGGCGTGGAACCTGGCCGGGTTCGCCCTGCTGCTCATCGGCGCCGCCCTGACCGTGCGTGCGGGCAGCCGCGCACCACACCGGACGCGCACATGATCCTCGCCCAGACCCAGGCCCACCCCGCCACCGGGACCGGTACCGGGGCCGTCGGGGCAGCGGTGGCCGCGGCCGTCGTGTCGGCCGCCGTCGCCTATCTGGCGGCCGCCGCGCGGCTACGACGGCGCGGGGACGCCTGGCCCCGCCTGCGGGACGCCTCCTTCACCGCCGGCAGCACCATCCTCGTGCTCGCGATGACCGCCCCGCTGCCGGGCGGTCCGTTCACCGTCCACGTGGCCCGGCACCTCCTCACCGCCATGGCGGCACCGTTGTTGCTGGCCCTGGCCCGGCCCCTCACACTGACGCTGCGTGCCCTGCCTCCCGGACCGGCGCGGCGCGGCCTGCTGGCCGTGGCGCACTCGCGGCCCGCTGCCTGGCTGCTCACCCCGCCCCTGGCCGCTGTCCTCGACCTCGGCGGCCTGTGGCTGCTGCACCGCACGCCCCTGCTGGCCGCCGCCCATCACCAGCCGGTGCTCGGTGCGGCGGTGCACGCCCACGTCCTGGCCGCCGGCCTGCTGTTCACGTCGGCCGTCTGCCAGCTCGACCCGGTGCGCCGCCGGTGGAGTGCGGCCTGGCGCGGTACCACCCTGCTGGCTGCTGGATGGGCCCACACCGTCCTCGCCGGGATGTTCTACGCCGCACCCCCGCCGGGCACCTCCTTCACGGCCGCGGACCTGCACACGGCAGCCCGGCTGATGTACTACGGCGGCGATCTGGTCGAAGCCGCTCTTGCCGCCGTTCTCGCCACCCAGTGGTACACCGCCACCGGTCGCGTCCACCGGCGGCACCGGTTGGCGCGACCTGCCGCCCGGGAACGACGTTCGCAGCCCGGTAAGGCCCTCGACCGCGCTCTTGGTGTCTCCCTACGGCAGAGGTGATGCCGGTCGGCCACCACACCACCCGCCTCCCCACCGCCCCACCCGATCCACCCGCCCCACCGGATCCACCAGTTCCACCAGATCCACCGACGTCACCGACGTCACCGACGTCACCGACCGGTCCGCGCGGACAGCCCGCGGCACAGGCACTCGGTGAGACGGGCCGCGATGCTCCCATCTGGGTCGAGGCGGGGGTTGAAGATCGTGACATCGAGTCCCAGGGCTCGCTCGTCCGCCAGCGCCGCCCCCAGGGCTCCCTCCAGTTCGGACCAGCTCAGTCCGCCGGGCAGCCGGTAGTCGACGGCGGGCATGATCGCGTCGTCCAGGACATCGGAGTCCAGGTGGACCCAGAACCCGGCGCTCGCTGCGGCGGCGAGCCGGTCGACCGCCCGGCGCGCTGCCGTGGCAGCACCGACCGCGCGCACGCCGGCGAGGTCGATCGCGTGCAACCGGGGCGGCAGGGGCTGCATGCCCTCAGCGGCGGACTCGTCCGCGTCGCGGAAGGCGAAGGCCACGACGTCCTCATCACGCACCAGCGGACCGCGGCCTTCGAGATCACCCAGCAGGCGAGGTCCCCGCCCCGTGGCCAGGGCGAGTTCCATCGACGCCGCCTCACCGTTGGGCTCGGCCGAGGGCTGGTAGAAGTCGGTGTGGCCGTCGATGAACAGCAGCCCATGACGTCCGCGGCGCCGCAGGGCAAGGAGGTTGCCGAGCAGAATGCTGCAATCCCCGCCGAGGACCACGGGGAACCCGCCCCGGTCGAGGACCCCGCCGACGGTGTCGGCCAACCGGGCGGAGTACTCGGCGATGCCCGCCGGATTGCGGATCCCGGTGTCGCCGTCCCGCCGCGGGTCGTACTCCGGAGCCTCGACGCGCCCGGCCGACTCCGCCCCGAGAGCGGCCGGCAGACCGGCGTCGAGCAGTGCCGCAGGCAGGTCCTCGACCCCGGAAGGGCTCAGGCCGAGCACGGACGGCGCCTCGATCACCGCCGGACGGCGCATGCCGAACCTCCTCCGCCGTCGGGTGCCGCCGCGCCGGGCCACATCCCGTACCCGCTGCCGCACCGCCGAAAGGTACCGTCGTCCCGGCCGCCGCTCACGTCCGCCGCGGCGTGCCCTGCCCTGCCCTGCCCTGCCGGAGCGTGCCGTGTCCTGCCGTACCGGCGGCCGAACCCGAGGCCGTCGGCGCCCCGTGGCCAGGGCCCGGGGAGGGCGCGGCGGCTCACACCGGCGCCGTCCGGTCCCGCCCTCCCGGGGCCATGAGCGGAGGCTTCCAGGGTCCTGCCTTCGGATCGGGCCGGATCGAACCGGATCGGGGAACGGTCTGGTGCGTGCGGCCGCAAGGCGCAGGAGGGAGTCCACGCGGAGCGTCGGGGACCGACGCCGCCGCGGACGCGCGTGCCGGACCACGCGAACCCAGCATGATCCACACAACACCCCCTGGCTAGCGCCGGGACCCGTTCCCGTCGTCCTTCAAGGGGTCGTGACCCCAGTTCATGAGCGAGTACCGCCACGGTGCGTCCTGCACCCTTCCCGACGGCTGCTGGGCCAGATGACGGCGCACGTACCCCACGACCTTGCGCATATGGGCGAGATCGTCCTCAGTGAGGTCGCCCTTCTTCTTCTGCCTCAGCTCGGCGATGCGGCGCCCCGAGGCGTGCCCCACGCTCTCCCCGCCCCGGGACGCCTTCTGCCCGACCTGCCGGGAGTCCTCGGTCCCCAGCCAGCGCTCCAGCTCGGTGGGGGTCATGTTGACCGCCTCGTCGAACTGCGCGATCACCTCGTCGCGACGGCCTTGCTCCCCCACGGTCACCCGCCGCCCTTCTTGCGCAGCGACTGCGGTTTGTGCACGGCCCTGCGGCCGGACTTCTCGCTCTCCACCTCGTACTGCGGGTCGTCCGGCGACGCGTCCACGGTGCGGCCGCCCGCCCGCATCCTGCTGGTTATCTTCTTCTTTATCGTGCCGGGGACCTTGCTGCCGTGGCTCGACCAGGTCACCTTGTCCCCCTTGCCGAGTTTCCTCTCCTTGGTCATCGCACCCTCCCGATCGAGAAATGACGGATATCACCTCGATAACCGGGTTTCTCGCGTGGATCGCGACAAACCACCCGAACTGATCGTTTCAGAGTGAGGACACCGCGTCACCTGAGGGCGTCCGGCGCGTGCCGCCTGCTCGCCACGTCGGCTGTGAAATGCGCTCTCCGGTTGGTGGAGCACAGTGGTGGACAGCCGGAGTGGAGAAGACTCCGGAGTTCCCCGATGCGCTGCCGAAACGATCGGTGAAGCGGGATGCCGGCTCCCGGAGTGATCGGACGGTGCCGGCGGTGCAGGCAGCACCGCCGCCCAGGGTGGGCGAACGGTACCCGAACCCCCCGGTCCGCTGCTTGACTGGAACCCTGGAGGCCGTCCCCACCGAACAGGTGCCGGGCCGCGGAGGAGAAACGGGAGACAGCGATGACGGCACACGGCAGACCGCACCTGCACCACGGGCCCAGGCGATGACCGGGCGCTGCGCACCGTGGTCGTCGACCGCGAGGATGCGCAGTGGCCCGCCGAGCGGCAGCGCCCACCGGGCCGGGCCCCGGCCGGACTCACCGGCCGTCGCGCCCGCCGCCCCGACCGCGTGGGGAAGGCGTGGACCGGGAGGCGGCCCGCGATTGCCCACCGCGCCGTGGGACGACACCACGCCCGCGTCATGAGGGCGAGGCCGTCGGCACGCGAGATCGGGCTGGCCTTCGGCGACCTGCCGCCCGGCCCGCACAACGCCATCACCGACGTGCCGGGCGTACGGGTAGGCCACACCACGGTCCGGCGCGCTCCGGAGGTGAACACCGGCGTGACCGCGATCGTGCCCGCCCCCGCGGCAAGCGGGGCAGGTGCCGCCGTCACCCCTCGCACCCCGCTGCCGGCGGGCGTCTTCTGCGGCAACGGGTACGGCAAGCTGGTGGAGACGACTCAGATCGCCGAGCTGGGCACGATCGAGACCCCCGTCCTGCTCACCTCCACGCTGTCCACGTTCCGCGTCGCCGACGCCCTGATCGGATGGATGCTCGACCGGCCCGAGTGCGCCGACGTGCGCAGCCTCAATCCGGTCGTCGGCGAGTGCAACGACGGCTACCTCTCGGACATCCGGGCCCGGCCGATCACCCGGACCCACGTCCGTGCCGCACTCGACGGCGCCCGCAGCGGCCCGGTGGCGCAGGGCTGCGTCGGAGCGGGCACGGGCACGGGCGCCCTCGGCTTCAAGGCGGGCATCGGCACCGCCTCGCGGGTGCTGGACCTGGCCGGGGAAAGGGCCACCATCGGAGTGCTGGTCCAGGCGAACTTCCCCGGCACCCTGCGCGTCCTCGGCACGCCCCTCACCCCGGCCTCCGTCGGAGTGCCGCCCCCACCCGCCCTCGACATCGCGGCCCCGGGCTCCTGCATGATCGTCGCCGCCACCGACGCCCCCCTCGACGCCCGCCACCTCACCCGGCTCGCCCGCCGCGCGGTCTTCGCCCTGGCCCGGGTGGGGGCCGCCTACACCCACTCAAGCGGCGACTACGCCCTTGCGCTGTCCGTCCACCCTGGCCCTCCTCGTCTGCGGGACCAGGAACTCGACCCCCTGTTCGAAGCGATCATGGACGTGGTCGAGGAATCAGTCCTCAACTCCCTCCTCACCGCCACCACGACCAACGGCCCTCACGGCCGCACGCTCCACGCCCTCCCCACCCTCCGTCTGACACCACCCCCCTGACCGGGACGGGGCACCTGAGCGGGGAAGTGCGCCCGCGCACACCCCGCGGAGCGCGACGCGGACGGAAGACGCGTACGGAGGACACGGAGGGAAGACGCGTACGGAAGACGAACGGAGAACGCGAACGCAGGACTCGGACCAAGGACTCGGATGAAGGACGCGCAGGAGAACGCGGGCGAAGGACGTCGCAGGGCCGCCGCGTTCACCGGCATTCCCGTGTCCGCTGAGACGGAGGCGGCATCCGGGCCGGCCCCGCTGCCGTACCCGGGTGCCGCCCGGTCCGGAGCACGCCCGGTGAGACGCCGTGCGCCGCGATCACCTGCCTGCTGGTGCGCAGCCGCGGCCGGACGGGCTGCGCCCTCCGGTGGCCGGTCAACCGGGACGTCATCGTCTTATGGACATCCTCCGGTGAACGTGCTGTCATGCCAACTGCACGATTTCCAACGATGGAATCGTTCCTGCCGCGAGGGATCCCTTTGGTCCCGGCGGTCGTCGGTCGGCGCGGCATGGATGTACCGCCCGGCCGACCTGAGAGCGGAGTTGCCCATGAGACGCCGATCAATGCGGCGGTGGCCCAGACCCCTGCGGCGGCAGATCGGCCTCACCGCCGTTCTGAGCACTGCCGCCGCCATGACGCTGGCAGGTGGCGGTACGGCATCGGCCGGCGCTCCCCCCGCCGCCACCCACCCCATCCCGACCGTCTCGTCGGGGGACGCCCGCTTCCAGATCCTCTCGCCGACACTGATCCGCACCGAGTACGCGGGCGACCGCAAGTTCACCGACGACGCGACGTTCAACGCGATCGGCCGCGAGGGGTTCGCACCGGCGGCCTACAGCGCCAGGACCTCCGGCGGCTGGCTGACCATCAGGACGAGCGCGATGGCGCTGCGCTACCGGGTCGGGTCCGGGCAGTTCGACGCACAGAACCTCACCGTGCAGCAGGACGCCGGCAGCACCCCGGTGACGTCAACTCCCTGGCAGCGGCTGACCTGCACGCCCGGCGCGTTGTGCGAGGCCGAGAACCTGCTGCTCAACGGCGTCTCCGTAAGCTCCGACCACGACGGTCACACGGGAGCGGGATTTGCGGCGGGATTCGAGAGCACGGGCAGCTCGGCGTCGGCTGACATCGATGTCAGCACCGCCGGGACCTACCAGTTCGACCTGCGGTACGCCAACTCCCTGGGGGGCGACGGCAAGAACACGACCCGTACGCTGACGCTCTCCGTCGACGGCGGGGACGCACAGACCATCAGCCTGCCGACCACGGCGAACTGGGACACCTGGAAACTCGCCACCGCGAGCGTCGCGCTCGGCGCCGGGCACCACACCCTCACCCTGACCCGGACCGCCGCGGACTCCGGCGACGTCAACGTCGACAGCCTCGCGCTCGTCCGGCCTGGCGACGCCTACCCCCCGGCCTCCACGACCGCGATCCCCGACTGCCGCTACGGCGTGAGCTGCGAGGCTGAGGCCGGGCGAATCGGCGGCACGGCGGTCAGCGCGACCGACCACAAGGGATACGCGGGCAGCGGCTTCGTCGCCGAACTGAGCCAGGGGTCGAGCCTGACCACCCACGTGGTCGGCGTGCCCGCCGACGGCGACTACACGCTGCACGTGCGCTACGCCAACGGCGCGGGCAGCGACGGCCTCCACCAGAGCCGCGAGGGCTCCGTGACCGCGGGCGGCGACACCCGCACCCTGTCGTTCCCCGCGACCAGGGACTGGGACGACTGGCAGACGGCATCCGTTCCGGTCAGCCTCAAGGCGGGATCCGACGACATCACCCTCGACTGCCCGGACGCGGCCAGTTGCCACGTCAACGCGGACACCGTCTCGGTGACGGCCGCCGATCGGGCGGCGCCCCCGCCGCACGTCGCGCTCGGCGGCTACCGCCGGGGTCTGGACGGTGTGACCGGCAGCGGCGCCGCGCCCGTGACGACGCCCGGGCTGCTGAACGAGGACGGCTGGTACCTGCTCGACGACACTCCGTCGGCCCTGTACGACACCGCGGCACAGAAGGTCACACCGCGTCCCGGCCACGGGGGTGAGCCCTACCAGGACGGCTACGTCTTCGGCTACGGGCACGACTACAAGCAGGGGCTCGCGGACCTGGCCACCTTGACCGGGCCGCCCGCACTGCTGCCTGCGTGGGCCTACGGTGTCTGGTACTCCGAGTACATCGACCGCACCGCGGCGGACTACGAGAACACGATCCTGCCGGCCTTCAGGTCCGAGGGCGTGCCGCTGGACGTCCTCGTCACGGACACGGACTACAAGGCCGTCAACGACTGGAGCGCCTGGGAGATGGACACGGCGAAGTTCCCCGATCCGAAGGGGTTCTTCGACTGGTCCGCCGCACAGGGGTTGCACAACACCCTCAACGTGCACCCCAGCATCCTTGCCTCCGACCCCCAGTTCGCCCAGGCGCAGGCCACGGCGAAGGGCAAGCTGCACAAGGGCGGCTGCGCCTCGGGCGCCGAGGTCGAGGACAACTGCTACACGTTCGACTTCGGCGACCCGGACCAGCTCAAGGCGTACATGGACCTGCACCGGTCCCTGGACCGGGCGGGCAACGACTTCTGGTGGCTGGACTGGTGCTGCGACGCGTCGCAGTCGTCGCTGCCGGGCGTCAGTCCCGACGCGTGGATCAACCAGCAGTACGCCACCGCCGACGCCCAGACCCTCGGCCGTGGCTTCGTCCTCTCCCGTGCGTACGGCTCGCTGCAGGCCGGCGGGTACAGCGGCCAGCAGGCGCTGCCGACCGGCCCGTGGGCGGACAAGCGCACCACCGTCCACTTCACCGGCGACACCTCCTCCACATGGGGCACCCTGAAGCTGGAGGTCGGCTACACCCCGGGCGAGTCGGCCGCGACCGGGATGGCGGCCATCACGCATGACATCGGCGGCCACAACGACACGACGGGGCTGACCGGTTCGGAGACCTACACCGACGGCGGGCGGACCCTCACCACGCACAAGCTGCCCGACGACCTGTACGCCCGATGGGTCCAGTTCGGCACCTTCCAGCCGGTCGACCGTCTGCACAGCAACCACAGCGACCGACTGCCCTGGCAGTACGGCGACGCGGCGCGGAAGTCGGCCGACGCCTTCCTCAACCTCCGCGAGAACCTGCTGCCGTACACCTACACGCTCGCCGCCGAGGCGAACCGCACCGGCGTGCCGATCGTACGGCCCACCTACCTGGAGTATCCCGACGAGGCGCAGGCGTACGCGCGGGCCGACGACGAGTACTTCTACGGCTCGAACGTCCTCGTGGCACCCGTGACCACGCCCGGCGACTCGGCCACCACCTCGGTCTGGTTCCCACCGGGCACGTGGACGGACTACTTCACCGGCAAGACCTACACCGGCGGGACCACCCGGGACATCACCACCAGCCTCGACTCGATGCCGGTGTTCGTCAAGGCCGGCGGCATCCTGCCCACGCGCACCCACGACGTCACGGACAACGACCGCAACCCGTTGACCGACGTCACGCTGAGCGTCGCCACCGGTGCCGACGGCTCGTACAGCCTCTACGAGGACAACGGGGCCGGGCCGCAGCAGAACCGGAGCGCGACGACGACGGTCCGCTACCGGCACAGCGGTGCGCGCGGCACGGTGTCGATCGGTGCGGTGAAGGGCTCCTTCCCCGGCCAGGTGAAGGACCGCCGGTGGACGCTCTCGCTCATGGGGACGCACGCGCCCACCAAGGTCACGGCGACCGGGGTACGGCTCTCGCCGCACGCGTACCACTGGGACGGTGCCACCGGGATCCTGACCGTCACGCTGCCCCGCCACAGCGTCCACGCCCCGATCACCCTCACCTACGAGTAGCGGGGGGAAGAGCGCGGGAGCGACCTGGCGCGAGGACCGGGCGGGCCTGGGCACCGTGTGTCCCGGCCCGCCGGCTGCCCTTGGTGGGGGTGCCGCGGAACGGACCTGGCACCACGGTGGACGGACCTGGCACCACGGTGGACATGAAGCAGGTGGTGGTCCTGGGCCGCGGCGGTGCCGGGAAGCCGGCCTGGCGGCCCGTCCCGCCTGGGTGAGACCACCGGGCTTCCGGTCATCGAGCCGGACAAGCACTTCCGGCGGCCGGGCCTTGGAGCCGCGCCTTTCGACCAGTGGGCGGCCGCCCAGCGGGAACCGGCCGGTCCCAAGACCTGGAGCATGGACGGCGGCCTCGGGCCCCACGACGTACCCGACGTCCGCCTCCAGGCGGCGGACACCGTCATCCTGCTGGATGTTCCGTTCCGGCGCCGTGCCTGGCGGGCGATCAGGCCGTCCCGGGAGCGCGCCGAGTTCCGGCTCCGGACGTGGGCCTGGGGCCGCCCGGGCCGGCCTCTGCTTCGCACGGCGATCACGGGCCGGGCCGGCCAGGCAGATCTGCATGCACTGCGGGTTCCGCGGGCGCGGCGACGCTTCGTCGCGCGCGTGCCGGTCGACCGTAGCCCGGCCGGCCCCCTCAGGCGTCAGCCGGCCTCGGGCACCGGGACGGCGACCGGCAGCTCGGGGTCGGTCGCGGTGACGGCCCGGACGATCCGCCGGCGGTCCTCGGGGCGCTGCGAGAGCCACGCCCCGAGCTTGTGATCGGCTCCCTCCAGCACCATCTTGGTGAAGGCGGCGCGCCGTCGCAGTGATTGCTCGATGCGCGAGGTGACCCCCGGAGGAATCACGTCGTCTCGCTCGGGCAGCACCAGCACCGCCCGACCGGCGAAATCGGCGTAGTCGTCGAAGGCGAGGCTTTCCGCCCAGCTTTCCTGTTCACGCAGAACCGCGGTGAAGCCCTTGCCGAACGGCAACTCCCAGGCCCTGGGGGAGTAGACGCCCGGGGCGCACAGGCACAGTCCCGTCACCCGCCCTCGAAGGCGCGCGACCAGGTCGGCAACGGTCTGTCCGCTCATGCTGAAACCGACCAGAAAGAGTGGCGCGCCATCCGGCGCAAAACGATGCAGGACGCCGAGCGCCTGATTGAGGCGCCGTTGCAGACTGAGCTCCGACAGGGCACCGGAACTGGCCCCGTGACCGGAGAAGTCGAAGGCCAGAGTCTGATGGCCGGCCTCGGCGAAATCCCGGGCGAGAGGCAGATTGCGCTGCTTCGATCCGTTGCCCGCGCCATGCATGATCAGGATTCGCTCCGCCGCGGAAACCGTGTACGGGGGCGTGGCCAGGGCGCAGCTCAGCTCCTCACCGTCCACCTGCCATGTGAACTCCCGAATGCCGGTCACGTCCGATCTCCTCGTGTGCGCCGGCCGCGGGGCGTCCGGTGAGGGCCAACTCATGCGCCGCTGCCGGGATCGCGGCGCCTCGGCGGCGGATGACCGCAGCGGTTGCGGCCGGTGATCCACGGCTGCCGCAGCAGCTTACAAGGCGGTCGGCAGGACGGTGCGGTGTACCGAAAGGCTCTCCTCAAAGCTCTCCTCGCTGCCTCCCGCGTGCTTTCTTTGCCCCGCCCCCGGTGCAGCACGGTTTTCGAGTCGCTGTTACCGAGATCACATGGAAGCCTGTGTTGGCCAAGGCAACTCTCTGGGGCCCGCCCCTGCAACGGAGCCCCGTCAAGGAGGCGGTGCGCCCGCCGGATGTTTCGTTCCCGCTGCGACCTGCTCGGCCAGGGATCGAGGCGACCTTCAAGGCGGGACCCGGGGCGCGCCGCGTTCCCTCCGGGGTGAATTGAGCGCAAGCCCAAGCGGTTGTATACAGTTGGCGATTTCGACGATGTCGGGCGTTTGGTCCCTTCGGCGCGAGGCGCCGCTCGTCGGGGAATCTGTTGATCGGCATCGGCTGTACAGGTATAGTCGCCGACGCGTTCGAGAAGTTTCGAGGACTGAAGAATTCACTCTCCAGAGAGTCTTCCGTTTGCATGGTGCTCTTTTTGCATACCTGCAACGGCGTAACATCCATGCGTGTTGTTGCTTCGATCGACAAGATGACCCCAGTCGGGTGACTGGCGCGCAGGGAGGGGCTATGACTGGTTCTACGGGATCATTAGGAACTGATTCCGCAGGGTCATTAGAGGGAGTGGATCCCAGGCTTTCGACCTCCCGTTTTGCTGTTTTTTTCGGGGGTCAGATATTCTCGCTCATGGGCGACGGTCTTGCTTTCCTGGCAATACCGTTGGTCGTTCTGAGCCTGACGGGAAGCCCCTTCGCGGCTGCTCTCTCCTCGGCACCGCGCACAGTCGGCTACCTCGCGGTCGGTCTGATCGCCGGGGCCCTGGTGGACCGCTTCCACCCACGCCTGGTCATGATGCTGATGGACGTCGTGCGCCTTGGTGTCTTCCTGAGCCTGGCCCTGCTCGCCCACGCCGGAGCACTTCGGGTCTGGCTGGTGCTGGCGCTGGCCCTGCTGGCCTCGAGCGCGGGGGTTTTCTTCGACACCGCACTGGCCGTGATGGTACGGGACCTGGCCCGCGGTGAGCGCCTGGTACGCGCCAACTCCTGGCTGGAAGCGACCAATCAGACGTCCTTGGCGGTGGGGCCCGGCCTGTTCGGCCTGTTGACGGCGGTGTTCGGACTCCACACCGCACTGTTCGGCAACGCGGCCACCTACCTGTGCTCCCTGCTGGCGTTCTTCGCCATCAGCGGCCGGCAGGTACGGGTCATGGCCGGCGAGACCGGCAGGGCGCGAAGCTCCCTCGCCTCTCTGCGGCACGACATCGCGGAAGGACTGCGCTACCTGCGCTCCAGTCGACTGGTGTCACTGCTGACCATGAGCCAGGCATTCGCCAACTTCTTCCTCGCCGCGACGACGCTCATCCCGTACTTCGCACACAACGTGCTGGGGCTCGGCAGCTCAGCCGTGGGCCTGGTGGTCGGCGCCGGCGGTGTCGGAGGGGTCGCCGGTGCGCTTGCGGCGAGCCGGCTTGGGACGCCCCTGCGGCAGTTGCGGACCATCGTCGTCAGCACCGCCACGATGGGGCTGTCGCTCGGTGCCATGGGCCTGGTCGGTTCCGCCGCGGTCCTCGCGGCACTCAACTTCGGCGTCTGCGCCTCCTCGGTGCTCGCTCTCGTCCTCATCCGCAGCACCCGTCAAGCCGTGGTGCCGCGTGCACTGCTGGGGCGGGTCACCGCAACGGCTCGGATGACCGCACTGGCCGCCAGCCCGCTGGGAATCATGATCGCCGGCGGGCTGGCGGGCCTGCACGGCGGGAATCCGCGCCTGGTGTTCGTCGGAGCCGGCGTCCTCGCCGCCGCGGCTGCGCTGTTCGTATGGCTGGCCGGGCTACGCACCATCGCCCGCGCGGCGCAGCTTCCGCAATAGCACCTGAAGCACGCCCCCTCGACGCACGTCACCACGGGAAGGCCTGATGACGCACCTGCTCGCGCCCGGTTCCGGTAACGGCACGTATCCGACCGCTGACTGCGGGCTCTCCTTCACCTCGGCTGCGCAGCAGACGAGGTGGGTGGGTGGCGCAGCCCCGGGCAGCCGCGCGGCGGGCGACCCGGCGGCCGGAGGGCCGCCGTCCGGTTCCGCACTCCCTCACCATCCGCAACGACAGAAGACCGGGGATCTGTCATGACTGTTGGGCTGATCGACTCAGGGCTCGGCCTCGTGCCCACCGCCGGCTGGATCAGATATCTGCAGCCGGCGAGCGACATGGTTCTCGCGCTCGATCCAGCGGGTGCGCCGTGGGGCCCGCGGCCGGCGGGATTCATCGTGGACAGGGTGCTGGCCTGTGCCGAGCAGGCCGTTCTTCACGGGGCCCGTGCCTTGGTGCTGTCATGCAACACCGCCAGCGTCACGGCGCTCGAGGCACTGCGTCGGGAGTTCGAGCCGGCAATCCCGGTGATCGGGACGGTTCCCGCCGTCAAGCCTGCCGCGGAGGCAGGGCGGCCGTTCGCGGTGTGGGCCACCCGGAGGACCACGGCGAGCAGCTACCAAGCGGAGCTGCTCCGGCGCTTCGCGGCGGAGCAGACCGTGGTCCAGGTGAGCTGTCCGGGGCTCGCTGAGGCCGTGGACAGCGGTGACGCGGGTGCCGTCGACGCGGCGGTCGCGGAAGCGGCCGACCGGACGCCCGCACACTGCCGTTCGGTCGTGCTCGGCTGTACGCACTACCCGCTGGTGGCCGATCGGATCCGCCGTGTGCTTCCCCCGGAAACCCGGCTGTTCGACACCTCGCAGGCGGTGGCGCGGCAGACGCTGCGCCGACTGCGGAACACGGCTCGGGCGGTACCCGGGGGCGGGGGCGGCGTCAGGGTGCTGCTCAGCGGCGAGGAGGGCGCGCTCCCCCCTGCGGCGCGCGCCTATCCGCTCGGTTCTGCCCTGGCGGAAGGGGCGGCGGTCACCAGGGACCTCCTGCTGCCCACGCGCTCCAAGGCGCGATCCGGCGACGGAATCAGGGCGACACTGCACGGCTCTCCCCTTCTCGAACCCGAGGACGGACTCCTCGCACAACACAGAACAGGAAGGACATGGTGATGGCGTCAGGCGAACTGGACCGTCCGAGGCTTCTCTTCTTCGATGTCAGCACGGGCCCCCGTCCCGCCTTCTACCTGCCGCGGCTGTGCGCTCGTTACGACGTCCATGTGATGTGGATTCCCAGCGGCAACGAGGTCAAGGACCGGGCGAGGGCCGCGGAGTTCGACAAGTGGTGCGGTCATACGACGATGCGCGACCAGCAGGAGGCGGAGAGCCGACTCGTCGCCTTCGGCCGCTCCTGGGGAGCCCACGGCATCATGGGATTCGGCGAGATGACCATGGAGCCGGTGCACGCGGCGGCCAACGCCCTCGGGCTGCCGGCGAACAGCGCGTGGTCGATGCGCGCCCTGCGGAACAAGCTGGAGCAGAGGCGGATGCTGGCCAAGGCGGGTGTGCCGGTTCCCGCGTTCGCGGAGGTGCACTCCCTGGACCAGCTCAGGGAGGCGTTCGACCAGGTGGGTGCGCCGGCCATCCTGAAGCCGCTGGCCGGTGCGGGCAGCATGGCCACTTTCCGGGTGGACGATCCCGCCGAGCTGGCTGCCGTCTGGACGGCGGCTTGCGCCAGCTATGCGTCGGACCCCCGCGGCGGGGACGCCCAGGACTTCATCCTCGAGGAGTTCCTGATCGGTGTCAGCCCCTACACCGATCCGCGCTACGGTCCCTACACCAGCGTCGAGTCGCTCGTGCAGCAAGGCCGCATCCGGCATCTGGCGGTCACCGACAAGCTGCTGCTGATGCGGAACTTCCGCGAGAACGGCGGGATCCTCCCTTCGGTGCTGGGCGGTGAACTGGTCGAGGAACTGTACGAATGCGCCACCAAGGCCATCAACGCCATGGGCATCACCAACTCCGGGGTCCACACCGAGATCATGTTCACGGCAAAGGGGCCGCGGGTCATCGAGGTGAACAGCCGTCTGGGCGGCGGGGTCACGGAGATGCTCCACGACTCCTGCGGTTTCGACTCGGTCCTCGCACGCGCCGCGATCGCCACCGGGCGTCCGCAGCCCGAGTTCCCGAAGCCCGTCCGCAGCGCCGGTTACTACACACTGCAGGCACCTGACTTCGAGGCGGTTCTCGTGCAGGCACCGAGCGCCGACGAGTTGCGTGCCCTCCCGGAGATCACGGACGCCGAAGTCCCGTACGCGATCGGCTCGCGCCCTGCGTGGCAACAGGGAACTCCCGGCGGAACGATCGCCAGGATCACCGCAGTCGCCGACGGTCCGCAGCCGTTGCTGGATCTGTACGACTCCCTCAAGCCGGGAGGGATGTTCAAGTTCCGCCCCGTCGAGCCCTCCGTATGAGTCAGCCCCCGTTCACCAGCCCTGCGCAACAGCAGTACGAGTCCCACGACGAGAAAGGCCGCTAATGGCTACTGAAGTTCTTCGACTCGAGCTCACGTCCGAGGAGGCGGCGAAGACGCGGGAACTGCTGGAGGAGATCCTCGCGGATCCCCGCATGACCGATCAGTTCTTCTTCTTAGAAAAGGCCGCCGTGCTCGCCCACGAGCTGCCTCGCCGGGTGAGAGAGACCCTCTACGACTTCAAACGGCACGAAGCCGAGAGTGTGCTTCATGTCGTCGGTAGCCCGGTGCTGCTGAACGGCGCCGAGCCCACGCCGACACGGCACATCGAGATCGAGCCCGGGTACCGGATCAATGAGGCGCAGGTGCTGCACGGCCTGTACGGGTCGCTGCTCGGCGAGGCCATCGGCTTCACCTCGCAGCGGGCCGGCAGCGTGTACAACACGGTCGCCCCCCTCCCGAGCCTGGCCGGCGTCTCCAATTCGAGCTCGGGTTCCACGTTCGACTTCGGATTCCATGTCGAGGACGCGTTCCACGAGGCTCGGGCCGACTTCCTCGGCCTCGTCTGCATGCGCAACGACGAGCAGGCGGGGACGACGGTGTCCTGCGTGGACGGCATCGACAATCTGAAGCCCCAGGAGCGGGAGGCTCTCTTCCAGCCCAGGTTCGCCATCCGGCACAACCCCATCCACGAGAACGTGGAGGCACGCCCCGACGACCTGAAGCCCGTCTTCTTCGGCCGGCCGGACCGGCCTTATCTGAGGGTCAATTTCGCCGCGATGGATCTCACGCAGTACTCCGGCGTCGAACTCAGTGCCCTGGAGCGGCTCAGGGAACACCTTGAGCGGAACAAGGTGACGATCACCCTCCAGGCGGGTGAGTTCGTCTACGTGGACAACTTCCGCTGCGCGCACGCGCGCGACGCCTTCGACCCGCTGCCTCCGGGGCGCTCACGCTGGCTGTCCCGGGTGGTGTTCACCAGTGACCTGCGCAAGTCGGCGGCACTGCGAGCCGACACGATGAGCCGGGCCATCGCAGCCTGACGGACGGGGGACGGCGCACGCCGCGCACTGCCGCGTCCTGCGCCGTCCGCTTCCCCTGCGCGTCCCGGCCGCCCCGACCGGCCACGCTCGGGACTACGAACGGCTCGTCCCGCACTCCGAGACGCTGATCACCTGGGCCGCCGTCACCCTCATGACCAGACGGCTCGCCCGAAAAGGCGCCACCCCCAAGTGGCCAAGGTAACCGGCCTCCGCCACCGGCTGCACGTCACTCGCACTCAGAAGCTGTGTCAGGACCACTCATCTGTGACGTTCTGGAACGGCTGGACGGCGATCTCGTCAGCCCAACCGTTCGTCGCCGATTACTCGGCCGAAGGAGGAACAAACAAACAGAATTCATTGCCTTCCGGATCAGCGAGTACAACCCAGCGGAAACCGTGTTCAGCCTGTTCTCCGGAGAGCTGTCGGGCCCCGAGCCGTTCGAGTCGGTCGACCTCCGCGGCCAAATCGGCGGTGCCGACGTCAAGGTCGAGATGCATCCGGTTCTTGCCGCCCTTCCGCTCCGGAACCTTCTGCAAGAGCAGGGTCGGCGACGAAGCGTGCCCAGTGATGCTGAGGTAGGGAGGTGCGTCGAAGGCACGCCGGTACTCCAGCGGCGCGAGCGCAGCGAGCCAAAACTCCGATTGCGCTTCGGTGTCGACACAGTCCAGCGTCACGACAATCTGCATGACCAGACGATAGGGGACCCACGTCCGCGATCACGACCAAATTTCAGCAGCGGCGCATACAGGCACAGCCCCGACTCACGTGACATGCCCGCGGTGCACAGTGAGGTCTTTCAGCGTTGGCGCTCCAGAGTGAGGACGGCTTTGGCGATTGACGTCATCCGATTCGGGCTGCATCGCGCTCTGCGGAAGATCCGCCAGGACTTCAGACGGGCAACGCCACGCTCGACCGGGGCCCGCGCCTTGGAGGACGCGGACCTGGAGCCGAACGGGGCGAAGCGGCGATCCCGCAACCGGCTCAGCTTCACGGTCCAGCGGGCAACCGCGCGCTGTCTCAGGGCGTTCCTGGGCCACCCGACTGCTCCCCGGCCTGCCGTTCCTGCGCGACAAACACGCCACCGACGAATGCCCCGAGGCCGACAGGGCGGGCCGGGGGTCGTCACCCTTGCGACATCAGTTCTGCTTCCAAAATACAATATGTAACTGATCCAATACTTCTTGTGTTCGTCGTCCAATCTACGACGCCCGGACCGAGGAGAACCCCACGCAACGCGTGCTCACCAAGGCGGCCGGCCTGGCCGCCGTCGGCCTGCTGGCCTTCACCACAGCACAGCCCTCCGAGGCCAACACCCTCAGCAACCAGCCCGGCCGCGCCGCCGCCGGGAGCGCCCCGTACTTCGTGATGACCGACATCACGCGGGAGGAGTTCGTCGTCAAGCTGACCAAGCCCGGGACCATCGAGCACGCCCGGGAGCTCGTCAACGGGCAGACCACCGACCGTCCCCATCTGGCCGCGCGGATCATCAAGCGGACGGCCGTCTACAACCCGCGCTGGAGCTACCACATCAACCCCGACACCACGGAATTCTTCGACCAGCACATCGAAGTCTGTGACGCGACCATCCCGTACGTCGACGAAGCCGGCGACCCTTTCCTGCCCGGCCTGGTCTGGTGCGACTGGTCCTCGCGTCTCACGAGGGAAGTCCCCGCCACGTAGGTGACCGACCAGGCCGGCCGGCACCGTAGGCACCGCCCTACGCAGGACTGCTCGGGCCGACCGTTCACAGTCGGCCCGAACGCATGCGCCCGAGGGCACCCGCCCGACCAGACATTGAGGTCTTCCAGCGTGGCCACCACTCGGGTGACGGGCCTCGTGGCCAGAACGAACAAGGTTCCTGTGCCGTTGACAGAGGTGTTCAAAGGCTCAACCCAGCAGGCTCAGGAGCATTGTTGGCCCCTCATCCTGCCGCACTCGACCTGCCCCACGCGCTCGTCGAATGGCTCGCAATGCTGATCGTCACCCGCGAGGGTGACCGTCGCTGCAAGCTCCCCCCACACCAGCGCGCCCTGGTCGCTCTGGCGTACCTGCGCAAGCACGAGCCCCTCGCACGGATCGCCGCCGGGTTCGGCATCTCGGTGGGCACCGCACACGCCTACACCACCTCGGTCATCGATCTACTGGCCGACCGCGCGCCCGGTCTGCTGCGCGCCCTGCGCCAGGCAGAGCCCGAGTTCGTCCCCCGGCAGGGGTGAACGTCCAAGTGGTCACCGCCCCTGACGGCGAGGTGCTGTGGTTGTCCCCAGCCCCGCCGGGGCGCTGCCACGACCTCACCGCGGCCCGCGCTCACCGGATCATCAGGATCTGCGAGCGCCAGGGGGTGCCGATCCTGGCCGACCGCGCCTACATCGGTGCCGGTGCATGGGTGACCACACCGGCCAGACGGCCTGCGAGAGGAGAACTGGCGCTCACCCAGCAGACCGTCAACCGGGCCCTGTCAAAGGCGCGAGCCCCGGTCGAGCGTGGCGTTGCCCGTCTGAAGTCCTGGTGGATCTTCCGCAGAGCGCGATGCAGCCCGCATCAAATGACGTCAATCGCCAAAACCGTCCTCACTCTGGAACGCCAACGCTGAAAGACCTCAGTGCGTCACACCGCGCTCGGAATCAGGCTTCTCACGCGATCCCAGACTGTGACCGCACCGTCCGCAGGTTTCTTCAGCTCCACCCGCACTCGCTCTCGGACTCGCCCCTCCATAACGGGCCCAGCGATCCCTTCACCAGGCGCGTTACGAACCATGAGATCAGAAACGCGCACTCAGACAAATCGACGGCGGCCTCACGGATTTCCTGTGCCGCCACCATAGGCCAAGCTGTTCGAACCGGGTGTCAGTACGTCAAGACCCACAACTGATAGTACGATGTCAGGCTGCCGTACCGGCAATCCCAGTCCTGGTAGTATTGCGGGACCATGGAGTCGCCCACGTTATCGCACTGATACTCGAAGAAGTACTCGTTCGTGGTGTTGATCCATCGCGCTGCAGAAGGACCCGAGGGGGCGGACACCTGCGCCGGGGTCGCGTGAGCGGGCAGCGCGACAGAACCAAGAGCGAGGGTACTGCCGAGAACGGCGGTCACGAGGGTTCGGTGAAAACGCATGTACCGGCTCCTTGTCGAGAGAAGTTGATGCCTGGCTGTTCGCTATCCAGGATGTCGAGGGCGACAGCACCCGGCTTTGTCATTGCGCGCAGGGGTGTTGGCAATTCGCGCACGTCACAGCCGACAGGTGTCTGTAGTCGCGGGGTGGGATGCCGTAGGTGGCTCGGAAGAGGCGGCTGAAGTGTGCCGGGTCGGCGAAGCCCCAGCGTGCGGCTATGGCCTGGACCGGGACGGCGCGGAGGCGGGAGTTGGCCAGGTCGAGGCGGCAGCGTTCCAGTCGTCGGTGGCGTATCCAGGCTGCCGGTGAGGTGCCGTCGGCGGCGAGGAGCTGCTGGAGGTGGCGCAGGGAGACGTGGTGGGCGTCCGCGACCGTCTGGGGGTTCAGGGCCGGGTCGGCGAGGTGCTGCTCGACGAAGGCGCTGATCTGAGCGCGTAGGGCGTTTCTGCGGGCCTCTGGGGTCAGTGCGGCTTCGGCGTCCAGGCAGCGGGCGATAACGGACGCTAGGAGGTCCAGGGTGACCGAGGCGAGAGTGGGGATGTCGGCGGAGTCGAAGTCGTCGGCATCGCGTGTGTTGAGGTCAGTCAGCCACCGGGTGAAAACTCCGCCCATACCGTTGCGGCCGCTGATCGGGACCGCGAGTAGGGGGCGCACTCGCCTTTCCGGTAACGGAAGCAGGCTACGAGGAAAGTGCACGGTCACATGAGACCATCTGTTCGGGCTTGCGTGGACGTCTCCGCGATAGGGAATGCTGCTGTCCGTCACTACGAGGTCACCGGTGTGCAGCGTGGTGTCGCTCCCGTCCAGGGAGATGGCCCCGTCCCCGGCGAGAAAGTAGTTGATCAGGTATACCTCCGGGTCCGACTGCCGTATCAGCTTCGCCGTCCGCATTATCCCCAGATGCGGGTAGGCCAGAGCGGACACCTGCACCTCGCCCAGGTCCAGGCCACGCATCCTGGCACGGAAGTCGTCCTGGTCATTGCTGCGCATCAGATTGCGCATGTGCGACCGTGCCGTGGCCTCTTCCCACAGCGCGAACCGCTCCAGCGCCGCCACGACGTCCGTGCTGAACTCCGTCACCAGCATTCCCAGTCCTCCGTAGCCGGTTCCTTTACGGCTTCGAACGTGGCATGGGGAGATACGCCCAGTCCAGCAACACTTCGGGCAGATGCGCCGCCACTCATGACCTGGCAACATCGACGCCTCGAGATCAAGAAGCATGGGATCAGAAACACGCACTGAGCTTGTTGTTTAACGTCTCAGCCTTTGAGTGCTGTTGTCAGTGAGGGGTGGGAGGCTGCGCCCATGAGCTATGACCTTGCTGTGTGGGAGGGGGAGCGGCCGGCGGATGACGCTGCTGCGGCCCGTTGCTTCACCGATCTGTATGACCGGTACATCGACACGGAGGAGCCTGCGGTTGCTCCGGTGGAACGCATAGAGGCCTTCGTTGCCGTGCTCCTGGAGCAGTGGCCGGACCTCACCGAGGACGAGGACGACACCTCACCGTGGTCGACCGGGCCGCTGATCGGTGAGGCCCGCGGCCCGCTGATCTACTTCCCCATGCGCTGGAGTATGGCCGAGGAGGCCTCTGCTTATGCGGCAGGGGTCGCTTCGTCGATGGGCCTCAACTGCTTCGACCCACAGGCACGGAAACTCCGACCCTAGCTGGGGTTTGCGGCGTCCTGAGTCTCATTCCATCTTGTCGCCGCAGGTCGTATCCCCACCCGCGGGCCAGATCGGCGGGAGACATGACATCGGCCTCTGGGATCGGTGCGACAGCGGTGCGGCCTTGGTGTGATCATGTGCGTTGTCGAGACGCTATTGATCATGCCAAGGCCGCGAGGGTGAGTCTGCTGCACGACGCTGTCCGCGTCGAGTCCCTGGCCGTGTTGTCCCGGTTCCGGACCGACTTCTACGACTGCCTGACCGCACGCGCCGACGCGCTGTTCGAGCTGACCGACGCGGTGCTGTGCACCTGGACCGGTGCGGTCGCTGGTCGATCTCGCGCTGGCACCCGAACACGGTCGGGGCCACGGTGCCCTCTATGCCTACCTCAACCGCGGCGGGCTCGACATCGCGCGGCTGCGGCGGTCTTGCCGGGGTGCCGCTGCCGCGGGCGGCCGGCGGGCGGCTGGTCCTGGCGGTGGACGAATCGCCGTGGCTGCGGCCCGACGCAGGCACCGTGCCGGACCGATCGTTCTGTCGCACCTACGGCCGTGGCAACGCCAAGCACCAGATGATGCCCGGCTGGCCGTACTCGGTCGTCGTCGCCCTGGAGACCGGCCGCACCTCCTGGTCCGCTCTGTTGGACGCGGTCCGGCTCGCCCCCGGTGCGGACGGGGCCGCCGCCACGACCGACCAGATCCGCGAGGTCGTTGAACGCCTCAATCGCCGCAGGCCAGTGGGCCGAGGGCGATCCGGAGATCCTCATCGTGCTGGATGCCGGATACGACGGCCCTGCGCATCGCTCACCTGCTGGTCGGCCTGCCGGTCGAGATCCTGGGCCGGACGCGGTCGGGCCGGGTGATGCGCCGGCCGACCCCGCCGCGGGTCTACGACCCCAAGGGCGGTCGGCCGCCCAAGCACGGCGGGGAGTTCGTCCTCGGCGATCCCGCCACCTGGGGCGAGGAGCGGGCCGTCACGGTCACCGACACTCGGCTCTACGGCCAGGCCACCGCGCGGGCCTGGGACCGACTGCACCCGAGGCTGACCCGGCGGGCCGCCTGGCTCGACCACGTCGGGCCGCTGCCGATCATCGAGGGCACCGTCATCCGCCTGTCGGTCGAGCATCTGCCGTCCGACGGGGTGAACAAGCCGGTCTGGCTGTGGTGGTCGCGCACCGGCGCAACCGAAGCCGACGTCGACCGCTGCTGGCAGGCGTTCCTGCGGCGCTTCGACATCGAGCACACGTTCCGCATGCTCAAGCAGACCCTCGGCTGGACCCGGCCCCGACTGCGCGACTCCGCAGCCGCCGGCCGCTGGACGTGGCTGATCATCACCGCCCACACCGAGCTCCGCCTCGCCCGCCCCCTCGCCACCGACCTGCGACGGCCGTGGGAGAAACCAGCGCCACCCTACAAGCTCACCCCGGCCCGGGTCCGGCGCGAGTTTCGGAACCTCCGCACGACGACCGGTTCGCCGGCCGGTGCACCGAAAGCCACCCGCCCCGGCCCAGGACGCCCACCCGGATCGAAGAACCGCCGGCCTGCACCCCGCCACGACGTGGGACGAGTCCTCGTCGGCAGCGAGCCACACCAGCGACCGGGCGAGCACGACTCTCCCCGGGACCTTGATCCAGACCTGCCGGCCAGGGCTCCACATCATTCCGGCATCACCGGCGTCCGAGGCACGAGCGACGGGACGTTGAACAACAAGCTCACTGCTTCTCCCACACGGGCACCGATGGCAGACCGAGTTGCGCGCGAGCACGGTCGGTGAGTTCCTGCACCAGCGCCGTCTTGGCTCGCGCATACTCACCCGGTCCTGCACCAGCGGCGACGATCTCCCGCTTGAGCTGCGCGTACCGGGTCGCTTCCTCGGGATGGGCGCGCAGATGGTCCCGGAGGATCCGCTGGTTCCGGGTAGGCCAACTGTCCAAGGTCACCACGTGCAGGACATGGCTGCGGACTCCGCCGTCTGCGCGGACGTACAGCAGCCGGTCAGTCATCCCGTTGTCGTGCGGGTGAAAGCCGAGGTCGGCGAGCGCCGCCTGGTGGGGCGCGGCGTGCGTGAGGCCATGGACGGCGGCCATCAGATCGATGACGGGCTTGGCCGCCAGTCCCGGGACAGCCGTCGAGCCGATGTGCTCGATCCCCACGAAGAGCCCAGGTGCCGCTGCCCGGAGTGCGTTCATGGCGCAAGCGGCCTGCCGGGGCCAGCTCGGGTCATGGTCGGCTACCTGGATGGCGCTCTCGGACACGGCAGTCATCCTGGTCAACGCAGCGCTGCGATGTCCACCGGAGCGCCGCGAGCCACCACTTCGGCCCTCGCCGTCCGGGTGGGGAAAGACTCAGTGGCCGACCTTTCGGCGTAAGGTCGGTGCCGTACGTGGGATGCGCCGACGCCATGGTTCGGGCACCGAGGAGCCGACGATGCCGGACCGGAATGTGCTGCGTGCCGCGCGCCTGGCTGGTTACGGGACCGTGAGCACTCAGCTCTCCTTACTGAGCGACCACCGGCTCGGGGAGGTCGTGGCAGCCGCTACCCCGCTCGGGTCGGGCATCGGCGGCAGGTCGGCGGAGCTGGACGTCGGCGGAGCGCGCGTCTTCGTCAAGCGGATTCCGTTGACGGACACCGAACTGCGCCCGGAGAACGCACGGTCGACGGCGAACATCTTCGAACTGCCGATGTACTACCAGTACGGGGTGGGCTCGGCCGGGTTCGGTGCCTGGCGGGAGCTTGCCGTGCACACCATGACCACGAACTGGGTTCTCGGCGACGAGTACGCGGGATTTCCCCTGATGTACCACTGGCGGGTGCTGCCGGACTCGCCTCCCGAAGGATTCACCGACGAGTTCGGGGGCCTGGAGGGGGCCGTTGCGCACTGGGAGGGTTCACCGGCCGTTCGGGACCGGCTTGAGGCCATCGGCCGGTCCTCGTTCAGCCTGGTGCTCTTCCTGGAGCACGTGCCGCAGACACTCGCCGGATGGCTGGCCGACCACGGCAGGACCGGCGTGCCGGATGGCGGGGACGGCTCGCTCCTGCGCTGGGTGGAGGAAGCCCTGACGGGCGGAGCTGCCTTCATGAGTTCCCGCGGACTTGTCCACTTCGATGCCCACTTCGCCAACATCCTGACCGATGGCCGCCAGCTCTACTTCGCTGATTTCGGGCTCGCCCTGAGCTCCCGCTTCGACCTTTCGGCGGACGAGTCCGACTTCCTCTCGGACCACCTCGCGTACGACCACTGCTACACCGCGAGCCACCTGCTCCGACACCACGTGCTCGACGGTGTGCGCGGTGACACGGAGCACGAAGTCTTCCTGCACGACTGGATCGCGGGCCGGCGGCCCGGCGGCGTCCCGCCCGAGATCACGGCCTTCATCGACCGGCACGCCCGCTCTGCCGTCGTCCTGGACTCCTTCCACCGCCGTCTGCTCACCAGGAGCAAGCAGACACCGTTCCCGGCAGCGGAGATCGAGCGGCGGCCGGGCGCCGGCGCCGGGGGCCCGAGCTGATCAACGCCCCGTGTCCGGCCCGAACCGGCCGTACCGATGGCACACGGCGCCGGAACAGCGGTGACACCGTCCGACGGGCACGGCTCCCCGTCGTGTGGTCACCGCCGCGTGACGGACGTCCGGGACGGAGCGGACCGGGTCATGCGGCAGGGCCCGTGGAGTCACGGACGTTGAGGGTGGTCGCCAACTGGAGGTGCCGGGAGACGGGCTGCACGCCGTCCGCCATGCCGAGGGCGGTCTCGACGGCCATCCGGCCCATCCCGACGAGGGGCTGCCCGACGGACGTCAGCCGCGGAGTCGTCCATTGGGCCTGCGGCGTGTCGTCGAACCCTGTGACGGACAGGTCCCCCGGGACGGTGATGCGCAGTTCGTTGGCCGCCGCGAGCACGCCGACGGCGATTTCGTCGTTGCCCGCGACGATCGCGGTGGGCCGCTCGGGCAGCGCCAGCATGTCATGCCCGTGCCGACGCCCCGCTTCGACGGAGAACGTGTCGTGGCGGATCAGCGCGCTGTCCGGCGTGATGCCCGCCGAGTGCAGCGCGGCCTGGTACCCGTGGAAGCGTTCCGCCGAGGGAGTGGATCCCAGCGGGCCGCCGATCCAGGCGATCCTGCGGTGGCCCAGTCCGATGACGTGCTCCGTCGCCGAGCGACCGCCCGCCCAGTTGGTGGAGCCGATGCTGACGACACGCGAGTCGGTGGTGTCGATGGGGTCGATCGTCACCACCGGCAGATCGGCGTCCTCCGCGGCCATGAGCACCGAGTCGGGCACGGCGACGGCGAGCGCGACGATGCCGACGACTCCTGACCCCTGCAACTCCGCGATCCGGGCACGGGCCGCTGTACGGCTTGTGCCGGTCCAGCCGTCGGGCGGCAGACGTAGCAGGAGTTCGGCCTGCGCAGCGGTCGCGGCCGTGAGGATCCCTTGCAGCACCGTCCCGGCGTAGCGGGACTCGACGAAGTCGAGCACGGTGACGAGCGTCCGCTCCCGCTGCAGATCCTGTCGTGCCGTCGTCGGCTTGTAGCCGAGCTCGGCGATGACACCGAGCACGAGGTCGCGCGTGTTCGCCCCCACGTCGCTGCGCCCGTTGAGGACCTTCGAGGCGGTCGCCGGTGAGACACCGGCCAGCCGGGCGACATCCGCGAGGGTGGCTCGTTTGGAACGAGCTCGCTGACTCATCGTGACTCCGTCCGCGTCCGAAACATTTTCGTATGCCTGCGCACGTTACACACGTCCCGCCCTCGACGTCCATCGCGTCAGATTCCTTGACGCTCCTCGACGGCGCCGAGTACCTTGCCACGAGCTCCGAAAAAGATGCGAAATACTTTCGAGTCATCTCAAGGAGGAGGCGGCTCATGAGGTCCCGCAAGAAAGCAAGGTCCCTTTCCGCGGCGCTCGGGCTGATGCTCGTACTGGGCGCTTGCTCGAGTGGGGCGGCAGATGGCGGCAACAACCAGGTGAAGCTCACGGTCTGGAGTTGGGACGACACCGTCGCGAGGGCCGTTCCCGGTTTCGAGGCGGCGAACCCGAATATCAAGATCAAGGTGGTCAACGCCGGTTCGTCGTACGACGAGTACACGGCGCTCGACAATGCGATCCAGGCCGGTTCCGGCGTGCCGGACCTCGCCATGTTCGAGTACTTCGCGGTGCCCTACTTCGCCATCCCCGGCAAGCTCGAAGATCTCGTGGAATTCGGCGCCAAGAATCTTAAGAAGGACTACATCGACGCCTCGTGGAACGATGTGACAGTCGATGGCAAGGTCTACGCACTGCCTTCTGATTACGGTCCTTCGGTCATGTTCTACAACGAGGCCACCCTCAGGAAGGCGGGGGTGAAAGAACCGCCGGCCACGTGGGACGAGTACTACAACGACGCCAAGAAGGTTCGCGCGCTCGGTGGCGACTACTACATCGCCCAGGACACCGGGGACCTCTTCTTCCTGCTCTCGCTGATCTGGCAGGCCGGCGGCCGCCCGTTCAAGGTGGACGGCAACAAGGTGCACATCGACTTCACGGAGCCCGGCACGACCAGGGCCGTGGCGTTCTGGCAGAAGATGCTCGACCAGAACTTGCTCAACACCAAGGTCACGGCGTGGTCCGACGACTGGAACCGCACGCTCAACGACGGAACCCTCGCCTCCCAGATCATGGGCGGCTGGCTGACCTCGTCACTGCCGCAGCGTGCACCCAAGGCCGCGGGTGACTTCAGGGTTGCGCCGATGCCGCAGTGGCACCGGGGCGACGAGGTGGGGGCCGAGAACGGCGGAAGCAGCTTCGGTGTCCCGGCTGCCGCCGCGCACAAGGACGCGGCGTTCAAGTTCCTGAAGTACTTCACCCACGGCGGTGGCCTCGCGAAACGCGTCGACGCGGGTGCCTTCGTGCCGAACACGTCGGTACTGGCGAGCACGGACTCCCAGAGCAAGGTCAACAAGTACTTCGGTGACCAGAAGGTCGGCCCCGTGTTGGCGAAGGCATCGAAGAGCGTCGCGAGCGACTGGCAGTACCCGCCGTTCTTCGAGTGGGCTCGATCGACCTACGGCGACCTCGTGTCGCAGTTCTACACCACGGGCAAAGGCTCGCTCGCCGAAATCCTCGCGCAGTGGAGGCAGCGCATGATCAAGTACGGCAACGAGCAGGGTTTCAAGGTGGACTAGCGGTTCCCCGTCAGGGCGGCATGAGAAAGCGAGCCCGGCAAGGCGAAGCACCGAAAGGAACACCGCTCATGGGCCACGCAAAACGTCTCGACGCCACCGCCGGGATGTCGTCGAACACAGCGCAACACCGGGCACCGGCCAGAAAGCGCGGCAGGAAACAGATCGGACTGGCGTTCATCGCGCCCTTCGGGCTGCTGTTCGTGCTCGTGTACATCGTGCCGGTCGTCTACGCGGGATACCTCAGCCTCTTCCAGCAGAAGCTCATCGGGGGCAACACGTTCACCGGGCTCGCCAACTACACCAAGCTGTTCCAGGACGCGCAGTTCTGGGACGGTGTGGGCCGGGTCTTCTGGTTCACACTCGTCCAGGTGCCGGTCATGCTGGTCTTGGCCGTGGTGCTGGCGCTGGCACTGGACTCCGGGCGTCTGCACGGCGCCAAGTTCGTGCGGGTGTCGGTGTTCCTCCCCTATGCGGTGCCGGCGGTCGTGTCGACTCTCATGTGGGGCTTCATGCTGGGCGTCAAGTACGGCCTGTTCGGCAGCCTCAACAACGCTCTGGGCACCGATCTCAACCCCTTCGCGCCCAGTACCACGCTCCTCTCCGTCGGCATGATGGTGACCTGGGCGTTCACCGGCTTCAACATGCTCATCTTCCACGCCGTGCTCAAGGCCGTCCCGCGCGAGTTGTACGAGGCCGCGGCACTCGACGGGGCGAGCGAGTTCCAGGTGGTCCGCAGAATCAAGCTGCCGGCGCTGCGCAGTTCCCTGGTCATCGCGGTCATCTTCTCGATCATCGGTACGTTCCAGATCTTCAACGAACCGCAGATCCTGCCGTCCATGGTGGCCAACAGCGGCATCACCACCCACTACACGCCCAACCTGTACGCCTACAACCTGGCCTTCACGGGATCTCAGCAGGGCTATGCGGCAGCCCTCGCGCTCGTCATGGCCGCGATCACGATCGCGGTCGCCTACGCCGTCCAGATCAGAGGACTGAGAAATGCCTTCGATCACTAGCACGCGAACGGAAACAGGGGAATCCGGCATCGCGACCCGCGGCACATCGTTTGGTCATTCCCGCAGCCGCCGTCGCCTCCACACCGTGGAGAACCCCAGGAAGAGCGTGACCCTCACTGTCATGACGGGGTTGTCCGCCCTGTACTGCCTGCTGCCGCTCGTGTGGCTGGTCATCAACGCAACCAAGTCACAGGCCGACTTCGTCTCCTCGTTCGGGCTCGCGCCCGGTCACGGGTTCGCTCTGTGGGACAACATCGTCGAGGTGTTCAGGTTCCAGGACGGGATTTTCTCCCGGTGGCTTCTCAACACCGTCGTCTACGTCGTCGTGGGCGCGGCCGTGTCAACGTTCCTGGCCGCCCTCGGCGGGTACGCCCTGGCGAAGCTCCACTTCATCGGCAAGCGCCTGCTGCTTTTCGTCGTCCTGGGATCGATCGCGGTGCCTGGCATCGCCCTGGCGATCCCGCAGTTCCTGCTGTTCGCGCATTTCGGCATCACCAACACCCCGTGGGCCGTTCTCGTGCCGAGTTTCGTCAACCCCTTCGGGTTGTACCTGATGTGGGTGTTCACGGCCGAGGCCGTACCGACGGACCTGCTCGACGCAGCAAAGGTCGACGGCGCCGGCGAGTTCAGGACCTTCGTCCAGATCGCGCTCCCGATGCTCGCACCGGCAAGCGTGACGGTCCTGCTCTTCTCGTTCGTATCGATCTGGAACAACTACTTCCTTCCGTTGATCATGCTCAAGGATCCCAACTGGTATCCGCTGACCATCGGGCTCAACGAGTGGAACAAGCTGGGCTCGACGGCGGGGAACGGTGCCCTCATCCAGAATCTCGTGATCACGGCAGCCCTGCTGACCATCGTGCCGCTGATCATCGCGTTTCTCAGCCTGCAGCGGTATTGGCAGTCGGGCGTGTCGCTCGGCGCCGTCAAGGGCTGAGGGGCGATGTCTCGGCAACCTGATATCGATCCCGGACGGCGTGGACAGCCACCCGCGCACGACCTGGCGTCCGGACCGGCGCGCACGCCGGTACCGCCGCGAAGCAGAAATCCTTCATGAACGACTCCGCAAAGAATGTGAGACGATGACCGACCACGCTCCGAGCGAATCTCGGATCCGCATCGACGGCGACCTGCGCGACGAGAGCCCGCTCCCGCACATCTGGTCAGAGTGCGTCGGCGCCGGACGGGCGAACGAGGCACTGCGCGCGGACTGGCAACAGCAGTTCGGCGAGGTCGTCGATGCCTGCGGATTCCGTTACATCCGCTTCCACGGCGTCTTTCACGACGACATGTTCGTGTATCGGGAGAGCTACGGCCACGGCTTCGGCCCGAACACGCCGCTCGCCTCCCCGATGTACACCTTCAGCTACGTCGACAAGGTGTTCGACTTCATCCTGGAGTCCGGCGCCCGCCCCTTCGTCGAACTCGGATTCATGCCGCGCGAGTTGGCGACCGCACACGAGACGGTGTTCTGGTGGGGGGCTCACTGCAGTCCACCCAAGGACATGGCGCGCTGGGTCGAGCTGGTGACGCGTTCGGTCGAGCACTGGATCGACAGGTACGGTCTCGCGGAGGTGCGCGAATGGCGATTCGAGGTGTGGAACGAACCGAACCTGGTTCCGCATTTCTGGACGGGCACGAAGACGGAGTACTTCGAACTCTACGAGCACACCGTGACGGCGATCAAGAAGATCGACTCCCAGTTGAAGGTGGGCGGGCCCGCGACGAGCGTCTTCGTGCCCGACGACCGCTACAAGGGTGAGGTCGAGGACCGCTCGGCGATGCACGGAACGGCCGGCGCGTCCGACGTCGACGCACTCGACTGGCGTCCGGTGTGGATCGAGGACTTCATCGACTGGTGCGCGAAGCGCAGCCTCCCGGTCGACTTCCTCTCGACCCATCTGTACCCGACCGACTTCGCCTACGGCGCCGACGGCCGGGGCGTCCACATCGCCCGATACGTCGACGCGACGTTCGACGACCTGGTCCTCCTTCGTGATCTTGTGGCGAACAGCGCGTATCCGGACGCCGAGATCCACATCACGGAGTGGTCGACCTCGCCGTCCGCCCGCGACTTCGTGCACGACACCCTGTTCGCGGCCACGTTCATCACGCGGACGTACCTGAAATGTGCCATGCTCGCCGACTCGATCTCCTACTGGACCTTCACGGACGTGTTCGAGGAGGGCGGTGCCGGACTCGGACCGTTCCACGGCGGGTTCGGTCTCGTGAACGAGGCCGGATTGCACAAACCCACGTTCCATGCGTTCACGATGCTCCGACGGCTGGGCGACCGGCTGCTCCTCGCGACGCCCAACGGCGTCGTCACCCGGAACAGCCGGACATCGGCTGTGTCGGCGCTGTTCTTCAACTACCCCGACGAAATGGCCATGAAGGCACTCGGCACGGCGAACTCGTATCCGGCGACGCGCGCGCTGGCCGGGATGGGCCCGGACCGAAGGATCCGCCACTCGATCGGTGAACTCGAACCGGGGACCGCGTTCCTCGTCGAGATCATGGACTGGGAGCACGGGAACGTCGCCGAGGCGTGGCACCGTCTCGGATCCCCCGTCAACCTGTCCCGGACGGAGAGCACCTACTTGAGCGCGGTCGCCGACTCACTCCGCCAATTCACGCTGACCGTGCCCGACGATGGTGTGCTCCACATCGACGTCGACCTCCCGCCGTGGGCGGTGATGTCGGTGAGGCAGGCGGCGTGAGGTCCGCCCGCCGTGCCGCCTTCCCCTCGGGACTGGGCGAAGCCATCGCCTACACGGCTCCGCGGTGCCACCTCACGCGGTTGCCTCGCCAGGCGCCTCGTCCTTGAAGGCGCCTGCGCCCGGCCTTCATGCCCTCCCCGGTGGGTGCCGGGGGCACGGTGGGCGGTGCAACTGGGGGTGCGATCCACGGGGACCGAGACCGACCCACCTACAACGTAAGGAATCCGCATGTCCCATGCCCGCCTCGTCGTCGATCCCGCGTTCGTCGTCGGTGAAGTCGACCCGCGGCTGTACGGGTCGTTCGTCGAGCACCTCGGCCGGTGCGTGTACGGCGGCATCTACGAGCCGGAGCACCCGACCGCCGATGAGCACGGTTTCCGTGGCGACGTGGCAGACCTCGTCACCGGGATGGGGGTCCCGATCCTGCGGTACCCGGGTGGGAACTTCGTGTCGGGTTACCGCTGGGAGGATGGCATCGGCCCACGGGAGTCGCGTCCCACCCGGCTCAACCTCCCGTGGAAGTCGATCGAGAGCAATGCCGTCGGCACGGACGAGTTCTGCACCTGGAGCCGGCGGGTCGGCTCGGAGCCGATGCTCGCGGTGAACCTCGGCACCCGCGGGGCGGATGCGGCCGCCCGCCTCGTCGAGTACTGCAACCACCCCGGAGGAACGTACTGGTCGGATCTACGCCGCAAGAACGGGGCGCCCGACCCGCACGCGGTGAAGGTGTGGTGTCTCGGCAACGAGATGGACGGGCCCTGGCAGGTGGGCCACAAGACCGCGGACGAGTACGGGCGGCTGGCCGCCCAGGCGGCGCAGGCAATGCGGCTGGTGGACCCGGACATCGAACTCGTGGCGTGCGGATCGTCCGGTGGGCGGATGCCCACGTTCCCCGAGTGGGATGCCACGACGCTGGAACACTGCTACGAGCACGTCGACTACATCTCGCTGCACTCCTACTACCAGGAGAGGAAGGGGGATCGCGCGAGCTTCCTCGCCTGCACGACCGACATGGACAGGTACATCGACGCCGTCGTGGCCACTGCCGACTACGTACGGGCAAAGGGCCGCCACACGAAACGCGTCAACCTCTCGCTCGACGAATGGAACGTGTGGTACTCGCAGGAGACGACCGTCGAACGCGAGTGGGAACGGGCGCCGCGGTTGATCGAGGATCAGTACAACCTGGTCGACGCCGTCGTCGTGGGCAACATGCTGATCAGCCTGCTGCGGCACGCCGACCGGGTGCGCATCGCCTGCCTGGCACAGTTGGTCAACGCGATCGGCGCGATCCGTGCCGAACCCGGTGGCCCCGCCTGGCCGCAGACGACCTTCCATCCGTTCGCCCTGACAAGTCGGTACGGCCGCGGGGTGGTGCTGCAACCGGTGATCACCTCACCGACCTACGAGACCGCGTGGTTCGGCGAGGTGCCCGTACTGGACGCCGTGGCAGTGCGCGACGACGGCAGCGTGACGGTCTTCGCGGTCAACCGTGACCAGCACGAAACCCTGCCGTTGACCGTCGACCTGCGCGCCGTCCCGAGACTGCGCCGGGCCGCTCACACCTACATCGGCGGTGCGGACCCGCTGGCCGCGAACACCGAGGACGAGCCTGGTCGAGTCGTGCCCCGTACGGGTGCGAATCTCGCCGTCGACGCCGGCGAACTCGCCATCGCACTGCCGCCGCTGTCGTGGAACATGATCCGGATCAGCTAAGCCTGTTCCTTGACCTTCCGGCCGTTGCAGGGCGACAAGTGTCTTCTCGCGGCGGTCGGTTCTTCCCATGTCGTAGCGGATGCCTGGTGTCTGTGCCGGGGCACCAGGCGGTCGCCCGGGGCCGGGCCCGTGCGGTCCCGGTGCTCGGGCAGGAGCGTCGGCTCGACTGCCGAGCGCAGCGCACGAGGCGCACACAGCAGCGCATCCGCCGGCTCGAACGACCCATAGCCGCGGCCGGGCGGACACGCGTACAACGCGTACCGGAAGCGTGAGGCTTCCGCGAACCCCTCCCCCACAGCCGCATCAGGCAGCAGACTCACCCCCCACAGCTTTCGTCCTGGTCCTGTGCGCCTTGGTCGGAGCACATGACCGAACGAACGCCACGTCGGCGTCCGTTGAATGCCCGGCTGAGCCGCCAAGTTCGAAGCGCGTTCCGGAGCCGGTCCAACCACTGTCGACCCGCCGCCAGCGTGAGCGGCAGAAGGAACTCCACCGTCCGGTCTGTCTCCGACCGGCCGCCCGGCCGCTCGGCCCGTGCCGTTCGTGACGTGGCCGCCGGCTCGGTCGGTGGCCCGCTCCGGTGGCCCGGGGGCCCGCGGTGACCGCACCGCGGGCCCCGGGTGCGGTCAGGGAGTCCGCGTGTGCGGGGCGGAGCCCTTTGGCGCCGGGCCGGAGTGCCCGGTGGCGGCCCGCAGGCCGGGCTCGATGCCCGCCTGGTCCATGACCTGGCGGGCTGCCGCCGGCCAGTCACCGTCGCTCACCTGGACGTTGCCGCTCAGCACGTTGTTGTGCGGGGAACCGGTGGCCACCTGGGTGGCGCCGGTGTTGTACCAGTTCCCCGAGAACGTGTTGTCGTTGGTGTTGTTGGTCGAGCTGGCGTTGGTGAACGCCCACACCCCGGCGTCCTGGATCACGTTGTGCGACATCGTCACATAGCGGGAGCCCTCGTCCAGGTACAGGCCGACCGTGTTGTGGTTGTCGTAGATGTAGTTGCCCTCCATGACGGTGCCGGGGCTCGCCGAGAGGTTGTAGAGGCTTCCGCCGTCGTGGAAGACCTTCTTGGTGCCGTGGATGAGGTTGTAGCGGACGATGTTGTCGGCCAGCGTGGTCGGAGTGCTGTAGACCGGCTGGTAGTCGTACAGGCCGCGGTTCTCGTAGTCCGTGCTGCCGCCGGGGTCGTTGGCGCCCCAGCCCCAGCCGACGTCGATCCCGTCGTAGGCGAGGTCGGAGACCTCGTTGTGCTCGATCACGGCGTGGGTGACGTAGGTGGACAGGATGCCGGACATGTCCTTGTAGTCCTCGGCGACCTTCGTCACCAGGTTGTCCTTGATCGTGATGTCCTTGTTGGCCATCGCCGGGTTGGACGGGTGGTGCGCGTCGGGCTGCACGCCGCCGGCCACGATGCCCGCGCCCGAGTCGTCGGAGAAGGTGTTGTCGTAGACGGTGATGCGGGAGGCGCCGAGGCCGACGCCGGAGGCGTGGGCGTTGGCGTCGTTGCCGATGCCGAGGGCCACCTGGCCGAGATGTGTGAACGTGTTCCCGGTGAAGGTGATGCCGCTCGCGGCCGAGACCTGGACGGCTGCGGGTATCTGGTGCCAGTCGTTGCGCGCCGCCTCGAACTCCCGGCAGCCGGACTGGCAGGAAGTCAGGACATCCGCCGGCTGCGGGTAGGCGGAAGCCAGGAACGCACCGTTCTGCTGATCGGCGTAGCCCGTCGAGGTGCCCGGCTGGAGCCAGGTGGAGTACTCGAACCGGATTCCCTGGACCGCGACGTCGTGCACCGGATGGTCGTAGGTGCCGCCGATCTGCAACAGGGAGGTGAGCTGCGGCAGTTCGACGTCACTGGCCTCGGGGTCCTGACCGGCGGGCGCCTTGTAGTAGAGGCTCCCGGCCTGCGGGTCGAGGTACCACTGCCCGGCACTCCTCAGGAAGGCGTAGGAGTTCTGCAGCATGAGCGTGCCGCCGGCGAAGGGTTTGGCAAGGGTGTCGTAGCCCCAGTTGTTGTTGTTCCACGCCGGCTGCTGCATCGTGATGGTGCTGCCGTCGATGCTCTGCACAGGTGCGAAGCGGTCGGTGAAGGAGTTCTGGCTCTCCACCTCGATCCGGTTCTGCTGCGGAAGAGACGCGAGGTAGTTCAGCGCGGGGTTGACGATGGTCATCCCGGACCGGGTCACCTTGACGTCGTCACGTGAGATGGTGAGGGAGGCGCGGGGTGCGAGGGCGCCGTCCACGTAGAGCTGCCGCGCATCCACGCCCTTCGGCACCCGTGCGACGTAGATGTTCGACGCCTGGTCCCTGAGCTTCCAGTGGGTCACCTTCAGTCCGCCCGAGAGGACCGGTGTCTGCCCGGGCAGGGCCCGCCAGGTGACGGTGTGGCCGTTGCGGCCGGAGTCCGCGCCGGTGAGCCGCCACGGCTTCGTCAGACTGTAGGTACCGCCGGTCAGCTCCACGACGACATCGGAGGTCTGCGACGACTCGCGGGCGAGGTGCTGCGCCCTGGTGAGGGTGGCGACCGGGTGGTCGGCCGTGCCGGAGTTGCGGTCGTTGCCCTCCGGAGCCACCACGATCGTGGTCGTACGGCCGGCCATGGCGCCGGCGGCAGCCGTGGACAGCGCCGTCCCGGTGAGGGCGGTGAGGGCCGCGGTGATGGCGGCCACTGCTGTTCTTGGATATCGGAGCATGAGCATCCTAGGGTGAGAAGGTGAGCCGGTGTGGTGCGGGCGGGGTGAGCCGCTCGTGCGGTGGGGCGCGGGATGAGCCGCTCGTACGGTGGGGCGCAGGGTGAGCCGCTCGTACGGTGGGGCGCGGGGTCGTGCCGTCCTTGGTCCCGGCCGTGGCGGACCCGTGGGGGCATTGCCCACCGGTGGCCGACGCGCGAGCTGCGGCGCGGCTGGCGGTGAGGCGGCCTCCGCCGTCCCTGCGGCGCGGCCGTACGGGCCAGGCGTACCTCTCCCGCCGTGCCGCCGAGCGTTCCGCGGGTGCTACGCGCGGGTCAGCGGCCGAGCCAGCCTCCGTCGACGGGGATCAGCGCCCCGTGGACGTAGTCGGAGGCGGCGGAGGCGAGGAACACGGCGATGCCGCCGAAGTCCTCCGGCCTGGCCCAGCGGCCTGCCGGGATCCGGTCGAGGATGGCGGCGTTCCGGTCCGGGTCGTCCCGCAGTGCCTGGGTGTTGTCGGTCGCCACGTAGCCGGGGACGATCGCGTTGACGTTCACACCTTGTCCCGCCCACTCGTTGGCCAGGGCTCGGGTCAGACCGGCGAGCCCGGACTTCGCGGCGGCGTATCCGGGCACGTTGATGCCGCCCTGGAAGCTGAGCAGCGACGCGGTGAACACGATCTTGCCGTGCCCTCGCTCCAGCATGCGGCGTCCGACCTCGCGGGTGAGGATGAACTGGCTGGTGAGGTCGACGGACAGGACGTGGTCCCAGTCGGCGTCGGAGTGCTGGGCGGCCGGTGCCCGGGCGATGGTGCCTGCGTTGTTGACCAGGATGTCCACCGGCCGGTCCAGACCGCCGAGCAGGGTGGAAAGGCGCGCCACGTCCGCGCGGTCGGCGAAGTCGGCTCGCAGCACCGTGCAGCGGCGGCCGAGCGCCGTGACGCGCTCCGCCACCTCGCTGCCCGTGGGCTCCACGTGTGCGCTGACGGCCACGATGTCGGCGCCGGCGGCCGCCAGGGCCTCGGCCACGGCCAGGCCGATGCCGCGCCGCGCGCCGGTGACCACGGCGAGTCGCCCGCTGAGATCGAACGCCGGGATGCGGCTCGGGTCGGTGGGGTTCATCGCCTGTCCTCTCCGCGGGCACGGCAGTCGATCAGCACCTTCATGACGCCGCCGCCCTCCTCCAGTGCCTCGAATGCCTGCGCCGCTCGTTCGAGCGGTTCGATCCGTGAGATCAACCGGGCCGCGGGGATCTCGCCGTCGGCGATCAGCCGCACCGCCGTCTCGAAGTCACCGCGGTCGTACAGTCGGGCGCCGACGAGGGTGAGTTCGCGCCAGAAGAAGCGGTGCAGGCTGATCTCCCTCGGCACCGGGTGGATCGCCACCTGGACCAGGCGTCCGCGGGTGGCGAGCGCCTCGACCGCCGTGCCCACACCGGCCTGGGCTCCGGAGACCTCGAAGGCCACAGCCGCGCCGGCGCCGCCGGTCCACCTCGCGATGCTCCCCGCCCCGTCCTCGGCGCTGGGGTCATAGGTGGGCAGGCCCACGTCCTCGGCGACGGCCCTGCGGTAAGGGTCGGGCTCCGCGAGCAGGACGTCGGCTCCGGAGCGGTGGGCCACGATCGCGATCAGCAGTCCGATCGGCCCGCCGCCGACGACAAGGGCCTTCTCGCCCGCCCGGAGGTCTGCCCGGTGCACGTCGTGCACGGCGACCGCGGTGGGTTCGACCAGCGCGGCGTGGTCCAGTCGGAGGTCCGCGGGGAGCCGTACCAGTGTCGTGGCGGGCACGGTCCAGCTCGTCTGCATGGATCCCGTGGCGTCGATACCGAGGAAGACCAGTCGGTGGCAGATGTGGTCGTGGCCCGCCGAGCAGGCGGGGCACTGCCCGCAGGGCACCAGTGGCATGACGGTGACCTGCTCGCCGACGTGCCATCCGGTGACGTCCGGGCCGATCTCGGCGATCCGTCCGGACATCTCGTGTCCGATCACGCCCGGCGGCTCGACACGTGCGTCCATGGCGCCGTGGTAGACGTGGAGGTCGGTGCCGCAGATCCCGGTGTAGGCGACGTCGATGCGGACGTGTCCTGCGGGCAGCGGTGGTGTGCCGGCGGTCTCCACGGCCAGGGACCGGGCCCCGGTGTAGGCAACACGTCGTAGGGTCACGCGGGTGTCTCCTCGTCCAAGTGCCATATCTCGGTCAGGTCGGACCACTGCCCGCCGGTGCCGGTGTCGGGCCACGGTTCCTGGCAGGGGTCGGTGAGCTCCCACCAGCGCCGGGTCTCGGGGTCGTCGCCGATGGCGGCCATGTCCCCGGCGAAGTCGGAGCCGTGGTACTCGAAGTAGCCGAACAGTGTGTCGCCGCGGAGGAAGATGCTGTAGTTGCGGATGTGCGCGGCACGCAGAGCCGCCTCGACACCGGGCCACACCTCGCGGTGCAGCGCCAGGTACTCCTCGCGGTGTTCGGGCCGTAGCCGAATCGTCTGGGCCACGCGTTTCATGCCGGTTCCTTGCGCGCCCGGCCTCCGGTGGAGGCGTCGGCGCGATCGAGCCGGTAGACCCGGGAAGCGTTCCCGTGCAGGACGGCGTCGGCCGCGGCGTCCCCGAAGGGGACGAGTGCGGTGCACACCAGGTCGAGCCATGTTCCGTACCCGGTGGCCAGAATCATCACGGGCCAGTCGCTGCCGTACAGGCACCGGTCGGGGCCGAACGTTCCCAGGGCCTCGCGCAGCACTGCGGCCATGGGCTCGGGACCGGTGCCGGGAGCGGCCTCGGTGGCCAGCCCGGAGAGCTTGCAGACGACGTTGGCGTGCTCGGCGAGCCGGCGCAGTGCCTGCCGCCAGGAGGCGGACGGGTTGTCGGCGGACGGTTTGCCGAGGTGGTCCAGGACGATCACGGTGTCCGGGCACGCCTCGGCCAGTTCGATCAGTTCCGGCAGTTGGTGCTCGCGCACGCAGGCGTCGAAGGGGAGCCCGGCCTCGCCCAGGAGCCCCACCCCTGCGCGGAAGCCCGCGTCCCGGGTGAAGCCCGCCGGCTCGTCCTGGATGTTGCGCCGTACCCCGACGACAAGGGGGTCGTCCGCGTAGCCGCGGACCACGTCGGCCGCCTCGGAGGGATCCTCCAACGGCGCGTGCGCGACCACACCGCGGATCCACGGCCGCTCGCCCGCCTCGCTCCTGATCCAGGCGATCTCGTCGGCCGCCCTGTGCGTGGCGCACCCCGCCTCGACGAAGACCACGTCGGTCGGTTCCGGTGTCTCGTCGGCGAGGTGGCGAGGGGTGAAGGGGCGGTCGAGCGGGGGGAGTCCGGCCAGCCAGGGGTAGTCGAGCCGGGTCGGGTCCCAGAAGTGGACGTGGGAGTCGATCAGCGTGCGGCGGCCCGTGTCAAAGCCGCCGTCCGGTGCGCCGGGCGGGGTCATGGCTGTCCTCCTGGGTGCTGGTTCTCGGGACGTCCACTCGTCCAGCCACGGTCGCGTGCCGGAGCCAGACAGTGCTCGACGTCGTGCAGCAGGTCCTCGTCGAGTGGTTCGCGGATCCACCGGAGGGTGCGGCGCACCTCCTCCGCCTGGGCGGCCCCGACGATCGTGGTCGCGAAGCCGCCGGTGGTGACGGAGAACTGGAGGGCGAGACGCGCGATGTCCTCCCCGCGCGAACGGCAGAGCTCGGCCGCGGCGGCGCAGGCGTCCAGGACTTCCGCGGGCGCCGGGTGCCAGGGCGCCGGGCCCCGGGAGGTGAGTGCGCCCATCGCCAGCGGTGCGGCGTTGAGCACCGCGGTCCCGCACCGCGCGAAGCGGTCCCGCCAGCGGGCCAGCCGACGGTCCTGCACGGTGTACTGGCAGTACGACAGGACCGCGTCGACGTGCACGCGCTCGGCCACGTGTGCGAGCGCGGGCAGCGGGTACCCCGTCACACCGACGGCCCGCACCAGACCGGCCACCTGCAGCTCCCGCAGGGCGGGCACGGTCTCCTCGACGATCTGGTCCAGGTCCCCGAACTCGATGTCATGGCAGTGGATCAGGTCGATGTGGTCGGTGCCGAGGCGCTGGAGGCTCTCCTGCACGCTGCGTCGAACCCGTGCAGCGCTGAAGTCGAACGCGGTGTCGCCGTACCTGCCCACCTTCGTGGCCAGGAGGTAGCCGGACCGGTCGGTGCCGCGCAGCGCCTTGCCGAGGACCGTCTCGGCGAGAGTTCGCCCGTAGTACGGCGAGACGTCGAAGCAGGTGATGCCGAGGTCCAGCGCGGTGTGCACGGCGGCGATGCCGTCCCGTTCGGCGAAGGCCCCGTACACCGCGCCGAGCGGTGACGCTCCGAAACAGATCTCGGAGAGCCCGCGGAGCGCCCCCGGCGGACTGTCCGTCATGGCGTCTCCCCCTCGCTCTCCCCCTCGCTCTCCGCGTCGAACGGAGTGCGGTAGGACGGTGTCCGAGTGCGCAGGTCGAGTCCGAGGGTGAGGCGGATCCGGGTGGAGCGGGGCAGGTCCACCCGCAGCCACGGCCCGTCTGCCAGGACCGTGGCCGAGGTGACGGCCGGTCGGCCGTGGCCGTAGTCGTAGAGGTCGCCGATCCAGGAGGGGTCCTCGCACACGGTGTGCTCGACGGTGCGGATGGTGTGCTCCGCGTACGCGCCCGCCTGCACGATCACGGAGCGCCCCGAGGCCGGGTCGAGGTTGACCAGTTCCACGACGGTGGCCTCGGGATCGATCCGGGAGACCAGGGCTGCCACCGACGGCGGCAGACCGGGACGTTCGGTTTCGGCGTCGTGGTAGCGCAGGCGCGCCTGCTGGAGGCCGCCGTTGTAGACGACCTGTGGCCCGCCCCAGGTCAGTTGCACCAGTGCCTCGGTGACCACGGGGTTCGACTGCTGCCACAGGTGGATGTCGGCCTCGGGCACGTCCTTGCCGCGGTAGCGCTCCATCCGGGTCAGCCGGTGGCGCACCTGGGCCTGCGCGGCGGCCAGGATCCGTTCGGGGTACTCCGGGTCGTCGCCGCTGAGGAAGGCGAACCAGGGCTCCTCGTGTCCGGCCTCCTCCTTGCTGCGGAAGGCCCGCACCGTGCGCCAGTCGTAACCGCTGGCCGCACGGAGCCGGTCGAGGCGCTCCCGGTCCGCCGTCGAGGCGGAGTGGTGCCACAGGGCCATCGGGACGGCCATCAGCATCGGGTTGTAGTCGAACCATCCCCCGTCGGCGTACCGGAAGGGCACGTGGAGCGTGGGGGTGGCCACGTCCTCGCCGAGCTGGACGGCCCACTTGGACTGGAGGCTGGAGTCCGCCTCCACGAAGGCCATGGTCTTGCCGTGCGAGATGATTTCGTCCAGTGCGGGACGCACGAGGTCCAGGTAGGTGTCGTCGCCCGTGGCGGAGGCCCCGGCCAGCGCGGCGACCACGGCCGCGTGTCCGACGCTGTACCACCCGTGCGGCCAGGACCAGCCGTAGTGCCCGCCGTACCAGCGGCCCCCAAGCAGCCCGCCCACGGTCCCGTCCGGCGCGACGTTGTCGGGGAGGACACCGCCATGGGCAGCGGCACGCTCCCGCCACGCCCCGACGTATTCGGCGATCCACTCGCGGTAGCGCTGCTCTCCGGTCAGGATGAGGGCATTCTGGACCAGGCCGGCCACGGACAGGTTCACCGCGGTGTCGCCCGAGCCCATTCTCCGGCGCATCTCCTCCCCCAGCCGCGGGTCCCGTTCGAGTGGCGGGTCCTCGGCGCCGGCCGGCAGCGTCCATTCCAGGGGGTACCCGTACATCCGGGCCTCCTGAGGCAGCCAGGGGTAGGCGTCGCCGTCGAACAGGCCGTCGCGCTGCGGGTCGCTGCCGTTGTGCGGCCGGCGGATGATGCGGTGCTCGGGGTCGTAGTTGCCGTGCTCCGCGTCCACGTAGAGATCCGCGAAGCGCCGTGCCCGGCCGGCCCAGCGCTCGGGAGCCGCCATGCACAGGAAGTAGAACAGCAGCAGGCTCTCGCCCTGGTGGAACCAGTCGTAGCCGCGCTCGAACTCGTCCTTGAGCATGCCGAGTTCGGTCAGTTGCCGGGTGACCCCCTCCCAGTGCCGCTCGGACTCGGCCAGCAGGTCGTCGTGCCCCCCAAGCAGGTAGAGCTGCGGCCAGTTGAAGAAGACCTCGTAGAAGTCGTCGGCGCCGTCGCGGGAACTGAGCCGACCCCGGTACCTCAGCCGCCCGTCGGCCTCGGTGAAGTCCCGGGCGAAGCGCCGCCAGGCGTGGTCGAGCAGGTCGAACAGCTCGCGCTGTGCCGTGGCCCAGCCCGGCGGCTCCAGCAACGGCACCGAGGCCGTGATGACGGGGTGCATCGGATCTCCATTCGGGCAGGGCGGTCTCCGGGACCGGTTCGGCGGCCGGTTCCGGGGTCCGCCGCATGCAGAGGGGGCCAGTGCCTCAGCTCTTGGTGGCGCCGGCGAGCATGCCGGCCACGAGGAAGCGCTGGGAGAAGAGGAAGATGATCAGTACGGGAGTGATCGACAGGAGTGTCGCAAGTGCCAGCTCGGGGCGTTGTACCGCGAGTGAGCCGACCGTGGGGTTGAACTGCGGGACGTCGTTGAGCAGTGTCCCGAGGCCGACCTGTACGGGGAACTGGCGGCTCTCGGGCAGCATGACGTAAGGGAGGAAGTAGTTCGTCCAGTTCGCCACGAAGCTGAAGAAGGCGACCAGGGCGACGACTGGGGCGGCCAGGGGAAGGGCGACGCGGCGGAACACTCCGAACTCCGAGCAGCCGTCGAGCCTCGCGGCGTCCAGGAGCTCCTTCGGCAGCGCGGTGCTGAAGTAGATGTAGGTCAGGTACACGCCGAACGGGTAGAAGGCGTACGGCAGGATGATCGACCACATCGATCCGATGAGGTGCACCGCGTTGACCTCGAGGAACAGCGGAACGACCAGGGTGGCGTTCGGCATCAGCATCACCACGAGGGTGGCGATGAGCAGGGTGTGCCTCCCCTTGAACTCGGTCATCGCCAGCCCGTATCCCGCGGGGATCGCGACGCACAGGGTGATGACGAGGGCGAGGAACGAGTACAGCGCCGAGTTGCGCAGCCACAGGAAGACCGCGTCGTCCTGGTACGCCGTCAGGGCGTTCCAGTTCGCCCGCAGCGCCTGCCAGGACCCGAACGACAGCGGGTTGCTGTGCACGAGCTGGTGGTCGGTCTTCGTTGCGGCCAGCAGCAGCCACAGCGCCGGCAGGACGAAGAAGACCAGGAACAGCGCGAGCACCGCAGCGGGAAGCGGATTCACACGGAGTCGACGGCCGTGGTGGCGCGGCCGTGCCCTCCGGTGTGCTGGTTGCGCGGAGGAGAGCGCAGGGGAGACGGGCCGCCGGACATCAGTCTGCATCGAAGAACCCCGATCTGGCGACGAAGACCCCGGCAACGGTGAGTCCCACCACCAGCAGCTCCACGGAGATGGCCGCCGCGGTGTTGATGTCGTTGTTCTGGAAGGCGAAGTCGTAGGAGAGCTGGTTGAGGGAGTAGTCACGGCCGGCGACGCCGACACTGGCCTGTGAGAGGAGTTGGGGCTCGACGAAGAGCTGTGTGCCGCCGGCGAAGGCGAGGATGACCATGTAGACGATCCACTTGCGCAGCAGGGGGATCTGGATCCGCCGAGCGGTCTGCCAGGGGCCCGCGCCGTCGATCCGTGCCGCTTCCAGTACGTCCGGTGAGATGTTGTTGAGCGCCCCGTACATCACGACGATCCATCCTCCGGCGCCGGTCCAGAAGGCGATGAGGGTGAAGAGCACGGGCAGGTGCGACGGGGCGATGACCTGGCTGAAGGTCTGGAAGCCGAGCCCACGCAGCAGGAATCCGACCGGGCTGACCGCGGGGTCGAGCAGGAAAAGCCACACCATCACGCTCGCGGCGCCGGCCAGGGCACCGGGGACGTAATAGAGGAAGCGCAGCAGTCTGCTCATTCCCTGTGCGGCCAGGCGGTGCAGCAGCAGCGACAGACCGACGACGAACACCACCAGCATCAGGAGCCAGAGGACGAGGTAGAGCGCCACGTGCCCGACGGCGGAGACGTACCGGAAGTCTGAGGCAGCCGCGGCGAAGTTCGACAGGCCCACGAAGGCGCCGCCCGCACCGGTGAACGCGAAGTAGACCGCGTAGCAGGTCGGCACCACGCCGAACGCGATCAGCAGTACCACATAGGCGGCGACGAATCCGTGACCGGGCCGAAGGCGCCGGAGCACTGACCGGGCGGGCAGTGCCCGCACCCGGCCGGCTCCCGTGCTCGGCACGCTCATCGGGACACCTTGTATCCGTCGGTGCGTGCGTAGTTGGCGATCGCGTTCTCCCAGGCCGGCAGCATGGAGACGATGCTCTTGCCCGCGGTCAGGCCCGGTGTGACCGTGGCCGCCCAGATGGCCTCCTGGCTGAACTGTCCGTACCCCCAGCCTGTCCACACCTGGTCCGCCGCCGTCCGCAGGGGGCGCGTGATGTCGCCCGCGTAGTAGCCGGAGGACGCTTTGTGCGCCAACCAGGTCCTGGCCGCGGGCGCGTACGCCGGATAGCCGGGCGCCTGCTTGCCCTGGTAGTCGTCGGAGGTGGTCGCCCAGGTGAGGAAGGCGGTCGCCGCCTTCAGATGCGCGCTGTGCGCCGACAGCAGCCAAGTGCCCCCGCCGACGTCGCCGACCGACGGGTGGGAGTCGCCCGCCCACTGGGGCATCGGGGCGACGGCGATCCGGTGTGCCGGGGTCTTGAACGATCCCTCGAACAGCGAACCGCCGTACCAGGAGGGCCCGGGCATCATGAGGATCTTGTCAGCGGCGTTCTTGTCGAAGTCCGAGCTGAACACACTGCTCAGCGACAGCGCCTTCTTCTCGATCAGGTTGTCCAGCAGCGTGGCCATGCGCTTGCACGTCGCACTGCCTGTGTCGACGGTGACCGCCTTCGGTCCTGTGATGTGGTTCGCCCCGCACTTCGCGGCCCAGAGGTAGATCTCCGGAGTGAAGACGTCGCCCGCGGAGCCGACCAGGTAGCCGGGGTGCTCGCTCGCGACCTTCTTCCCCAGTGCCTCGTACTGCTCCCAGGTCGTGGGCACCTGGTAGCCCCATTTCTTCATGAGGGGGGCGTTGTACCAGAGCACGGTCTGCGCCAGGTCGTTGCGCAGGCAGTAGAGGGTTCCGTTCACGGTGCACGGGTCGTTCGCCCCCTTCGCCCAGCCCGCGAGGGTGGACTTGGGGATCAGCCCCTTGTCCAGCGGCGCGGTGAAGCCGGCCTGCACGGCCCAGGACGTCTCGTTGTTCTGCGTGCTGAAGACCACGTCCGGCCAGCCGTGCCGGGTGCGGTCGAACAGGCTCACCTTGGTGCGCAGGTAGTTGGAGCCGTTGGCGTCCCCGTCGTAGGTGACGATGTCCATCTTCACCGAGGGATGCTCCTTCTGGTACAGCTTCGCAGCCGCCAGGCGCGAGGAGTCGACCCACACCGTCAGCGTTCCGTCCGTCTGCTTCACCGGACGGAAGTCGTTCTGCGCCCCGGCGGATCCGCTTCCGCAGGCGGCCGTGGCCATCAGGACCAGGGCGCCGCCGGCGGCCAGCAGCCCCGTGCGCCCGAGGCCCTTTCCTGATCTCTTCGCGCCGACCGCGCGGATCTTCGCTGTCATGAACGACTCCACTCATCCTTGTGACGGCCTGCTGGCTGCCCGGCAAGCAGGCGGTGTTCCGTCCCGCCGACCTGGACAGCGGGTCCGGCAGGCAGGGAGGACAGGCCCCTCGTGAGCACCACGGAATGGAGCGCTCACCTTGGTCACACATAAGAACGGTCAGAAGGAAGGGAGTCAACGGTATGAGCGTGCTTATTTTCGAGATGCCTTAACAACGAGGACCCATACTCCGGAGCTTATGCCGCTTATGAGCCGTATTAGGCGATCAGCGAACCGTAATGAGTACGACTCATTCTTGGGATCGGCGGGCACAGGTGTATGCTCACGCGAACAGAGGACCGCTGCGTACGGGCGATGGCCCGGCGTCGAAGGAGGCAAGCCGTTGGACGGAAAGCCCGTACTGGCGGCAGGCGACGCGGCAGCGCCGCGGCAGCGCACCACCACCCCGGCGGCTCCCTACCGCCCCGGGTACGAGCTGGTGGCCGAGCAGATCCTCCAGCTCATCGCCGAGTTGCAGCTTCAGCCTGGTGACCGGATGCCGACCGAGAACGAGTTGGCCTCACGCCTGGGAACCAGCCGCACAGTGGTGCGGGAAGCCGTGAAGATCCTCTCGGCGATCGGGCGGGTGCGCGCACAGAAGGGGCGCGGGCTGTATGTGACCGACGACGAGGGGCTGTTGGGGTCCTCCCGGTGGGGAGGCTTCTTCCTGCCGACCGACCTGGAGCACGTCTACCAGCTCTTCGAGTTCCGGCGTGTGCAGGAGACCGCGGCAAGCCGACTGGCCGCCACCCGGGCGACCCCCGCCGAGCTGCGGTCGATCGAGGCCGCGGCCACGACCTGCCGGGAGGGGCACGTGACGGGACGGCGCGACCTCTTCGACCGCGGCGACGACGACTTCCACATCAGCATCGCCACCGCCGCGCACAACCCCTTCCTCGTCGCGGCAGTGCGTGAGGCCCGCCGGCTGCAACGCCAGTCGAGCACGATCGGGTTGCACGGCACCGTCGGCGGTCATGCCGCGGAGGCGGTGGAGGAGCATGAGTCGATCTGCCGGGCGATTCGCGAGGGCGACCCGGAGGCAGCGGCTGAGGCCGCCGCCGTCCACCTGGACAACACGCTCGACGACTACCGCCGTGAGATACAGCGCCGCCTTTTCGGCTGATCGGCCGCCGCCCCCGGAAGACAACGGGGGCGGCTCCTCGCACGGCACGCGCTGCTCGCGGGTACTACCGCCGGACCGCCGCTGCCTGCACCGCGGTGAACTGCCACCAGTCCACGTTGGCCAGGTAGCCGCTGCCGCCCGCGAACCCCAGGTAGAGGTCCTGGGTCCCCCGTGCACCGCTGACCGGGCAGGACACGGTCGTCCAGGTCTGCCACCCGCCGGTGCCAGGCACGCCGCACCGGCCCACGACCGTGCCGGTGGGGCCGCCCAGGCGCAGCTCGATGGTGCCACCGCCGGCCCCCGACGCCACACGCGCGGTGAAGGACGACGCACCCGCGCCGAAGGCCACGCCCTTGACCTTGAGGTAGTCGCCGTTGTCGATGTAGCCGACGTCCATCCCTCCCCCGCTGGACGGCTCGGTCTCGATCCCGGACTCCCAGGCGGTCGTCTCCGCCTCCTGGCGCGTGTACGGGTTGAGCGTGCCGACCTGAGGGGCACCCGTACTGGTCATGTTGATCGTCGGGATGGTGCCGTCGGGGTTGTAGGAGAACTTCTCCACGGCAACCGAGCGGGTGAAGCCGCCCCCACCGGGGAGCGCGCCGTTGTGGTAGAAGAAGTAGGAGTTGCCCTTGAAGTCGATGATGCCCGGGTGGTTGGTGAAGCTGCCGCCCTGCGTGGGCATGACGGTACCGCGGTAGGTCCAGGGGCCGGTGGGGCCTGGCGCGGTGGAGTAGGCGATGAACTCCGAGCAGCACTTGGCCGCGTACACGAGGTAGTACAGATCGCCCCGCTTGTAGACCCACGGCGCTTCCTCGAACAAGGTGGGCCTGTTGGGGTCGCCGGTGCGCGTGCCGAAGCCCGCGGTGGTGAGCGGGATCCTGGTCGGACTGCCGGAGTAGGAGGTCATGTCGGCGTTCAGCTTGACGTACCACAGGTCGGGGTTGCCCCAGTACAGGTAGGCCTGGCCGTCGTCGTCGACGAAGACGGTCGGGTCGATCCGGCCGTTCTCCACCAGCGGGTGTCCGAGTGCGTCGTGGAAGGGCCCGGTGGGACTGTCCGCCACCGCCACACCGATGGCCATCTGGCCCGTCGCCCGGTCCGTCATCGGCACGTACCAGTAGAACCTGCCGTTGCGGTACACGGCCTGGCCCGCCCATGCGTTGGCGGAGGCCCAGCCGAAGGAGGCCAGACCGAGCGGGGAGCCGTGGTCGGTCCAGTTGACCATGTCGTCCGAGGACCACACCCGCCAGTCGTTCATGGTGTAGTAGGTGGAGCCGTCCTCGTCGTGGCCCGTGTAGAGGTACGCCCGCCCGTTGTACACCAGTGGAGCGGGATCGGCGGTGTAGACGGACTGCACGATCGGATTGTCCGCTCTGGCCGGTACGGGATGCGCCACGGCGGATAAGAGGGCGAAGGCCAGCATGAGGCCCGCGAGCCGGGCGACTGCCCGTCCGAGTCGTGTACGGCTGCGGTGCTGTTGTGCCGGGGTCATCGTGGTCTCCGGTGGGTGTGGGGTGCTGGGTGTCGGGCCGGGTTGCTGCGGCGGTCGTGGTCGTCGGCGAGCAGCAGGTAGCTGCTCGCCGTCCATGTGTAGGCGCGGTCACGCAGGCCCCGGCCGGTCAGCGCGTCGAAGTTCTCGGCGAAGCCGAACGTCTCGCACAGCGAGCGGAAGCGGTGGCTGATGTCGTCGGCGAGCTCGGTGTGGCCCGCCCGGCGCAGACCGTCCTCGATGAGCACGGTGGAGGGGGCCCAGATGGGGCCGCGCCAGTACCCGTCCGGCTCGTAGTGCGGGGAATCGGGGTGCTCGGTGGCAAGGCCGTGGCCCGTGAGGTGGGAGGCGATGTTCTCGGCGAGCCTGTCGCCGACGTCCCGCGGCAGGCGCTCGCCCAGCACGATGGGCATCAGGTCGAGCAGGCTGCGGCTGGTGGAGAGGTGCCCGGTGTCGGGTGACAGGCCGTGGAAGCGGCCGCCCGACCACAACTGGTCGAGCAGGGCCTGCTGGATCGAGTCCGCGGTGCGCAGATGCCGGTCGGCGTCCTGCCCGCGGCCCAGTTCCGCGGCCAGCTCCGAGAGCTGTGTCAACTGCAGCACGAGGAACGCGGCCAGGTCGGCTGTGATCAGTACCCGTCGGCAGTCGAAGGTCGTGGCGTTGTCCCAGCCGCTGTCGTTGCCGTGCTGGTAGTGGGGCAGTCTCTGACCGGGCGCCGTCCGTGCCACGAGCCAGAAGTCCGTCCAGCGCCTCAACCGCGTGTAGGTCTCGGTGAGTTCGCCTGTCCCGAGACGGCGCGGAAGGCGTTCGCGCAGGCGCCGCAGGGCCCAGCCGTGGATGGGGGGCTTGACGAAGTTGTAGAGGATCTCCGAGTGGGTGACGGAGTCGGGGAGGGCCCCCGTTCCGTCCTGGTGATCGAAGGGGAGCTGGAACTGGTCCCAGGCCAGCTCCGGAAGGCCCGGCGCCAGAGCGAGGGCGTTGAAGCAGTGGTCCCAGCTCCAGACCTTGTCCATCCAGTGCTTCGACATCAGAACCGCCGGGCGGCGGATGAACCCGGCGGGGCGGACGGTGGCGGACCACAGCACGTATGCGGCCAGCTCCGCCGCCGGGGCCTCGCCGGCTTCTCCCGGGACGACGGAGTCGGCGAAGCCCCGGAAGGCCGCCTCGCTGCGCGCCAGGGCGGTGCTGAAGTCGACCGCACCGGTGTACGGCGGCCGTGCGCTGTCCATCTCCTCTATGACCGCCTCCCACTGGTTCGGCCCGGACAGGGTGAGGCGACGTGCGGTGGCCCCCAGGCCCTCGGCACCCAGCGGACCGGCGACGGCCTCCCCCAGGAGCGTGACCCGGTACCGGCGCCCCGTCTCGTAGGAACTGAACTGGTGGGAACCGTCGACGGGGTCCCGGTAGAAATACGTCCCGCTGAACGGGGTCAGTTCGGCGACCGCGGGCTGGACGAGCAGGGCGAGGCCCTGGCCGCGCAGCCGGACGGTGTCGGGGGTCTCGTAGACGAGGTCGATGCGCCCGCTATCGCTGGTCCAGGTCAGCCTGGCGGGGCTGGCCTGCCAGGTCGTACCGGCACGCTCCCCGTTCCCGGGGTGGAGCGGTACCAGGCGCAGAACGGGGTGCATGCCGTTCTGATGGGAGACGAGGTACAGGTCACGGCCCCGGTCGTGCTGGGAGATGACCGGTGACAGGTCGAACCACGATCCGTGGTGACTGAAGGGAATGTCCTGGACGGTGAAGGCACAGCCGAGGGAGGAGTCGGTCATCGGCAGGAACCCAATCCTTCGAGGTCGAGGGAGGAGACACCGGTGGGCCGCTCAGTCCTTGACCGCGCCGGCGGTGACGCCGGCCGCGACGTAGCGCTGGGCGAGGACGAGGATCAGGGCAGCGGGGAGTGACGCGACGACGGCCGTGGCCATGATCGCGTTCCACTCCTGGTTGTTGTTGCCGATGTAGTGGTAGATGCCGAGGGTGATCGGCCGGTGGGCACCGCCGCCGTCCAGGGTGCCGGCGAAGACGAAGTCCGACCACGACCAGAGGAAGGCGAACAACGAGACGGTGACGACCGAGTTCCGGCTCATCGGCAGCACGATGGACCAGAAGGTGCGGACGGTGCCTGCGCCGTCCGTCTTCGCGGCCTGCACCAACTCCCGGGGAAGCCGCGACATGAACGCGGTGAAGACCAGTACGGCGAAGGGCACCGCCAGGGTGGAGTCGGCGATGATCAGCCCCACCGTGGACTGGAGGAACCCCAGGTCCAGGTAGATGGCGTAGAAGCCCATCGCCATGATGATCCCGGGAATCATCTGGGCCACCAGCATCAGGAAGCTCAGTACCCGTCCTCCGTACGGCCGCAGTACGGCCAGGGCGAACCCGGCCGGTGCCGCGAGTGCCACGGTGACCAGGACGGTGCCCACACCGACGACGAGGCTCGTGCCGAGGTAGGGCATCTGCTGGTCGAGCACCTCCCGGTAGCCCTGCAGCGTGCCGTGGACCGGGAAGAGGTTCGGCGGGGACCTGCGCATGTCCTGGTCCCGGGTGAAGGAGACGTTGACCATCCAGTAGACGGGAAAGAGCATCACGGCGGTGAGCAATACGCCCAGTGCCGTCCTCCACCGCGTGCCGCGCCGAGTCGGCCGCGGCCGCCGGGCCGGAACGTGATGCACGGTGGTGGGAAGGGCGCGTGGGCTCATGAGTCCGTCTGCTTTCGCTGGGCGCGGATGTGGAGCAGGCCGAAGACCAGGGCGATCAGCACCAGGAGGTTGCCGACGGCCGCTCCGGGGCCGAACTGCGGCAGGAGGTCTCCGAAGCCCAGCCGGTAGGACCAGGTGGCGAACGTAGTCGAGGAGTCGCTCGGACCGCCCTTGGTCATGATCCAGATGATGTCGAACACCTTGAGCGTGTAGACGAGGCCGAGGAGCAACGTGATGGCGGAGACGGGGCGCAACAGGGGGAAGGTCACCCGCCAGAACCTCTGCCACGCGTTCGTACCGTCCAGCGCGGCCGCCTCGTACAGCGACCCGGGAATCGTCTGAAGGCCGCTGTACAGGAGCACCAGGTTGAAGGGAACGCCGATCCAGACATTGGCCAGGGTCACCGAGACCAGCGACCACGAGGGTGAGGTCAGCCAGTCGACCGGACCAGCGCCCCACCAGCCCAAGGCCGCGTTGACGACCCCGGAGTCGGAGTTCAGCATCCACGACCACGTCGAGGCCGACACGATTAGCGGCAGGAGCCAGGGCACGAGGAACAGCGCCCGCAGCGTCGTGGACAGCCGGAAGTGGTGGTTGAAGAACACCGCCAGCGCCAGGCCGGCGGCGTACTGGAAGAACAGGGAGACGGCAGTGAAGAGGACGGTGTGTTCGAGCGCCGGCACGAAGGTCGGGTCGGCGAAGACCTTCCGGTAGTTCGCCAGGCCCGAGAAGGGCGCGCCGCCCTGCACGAACGACCGTACCGTGTAGTCACGCAGCGACAGATCGGCGTTGCGGTAGAGCGGGTAGGCGTAGAAGGCGGCCAGATAGGCCACGACGGGGAGCAGGAATCCCCATGCGGTCCACTGCCGGGAGCGCGGTCCCCGCCGTGGCCGCCCCGTGCCGCCGGTGAAGGGGCGGGGCGCCGCCACCGGTGCGTGCCCGCTGGGCGCGGCGTCGGCGTGCGGCATCCGTGCGGTGGTGTTCATCGGTGGTCAGTCCTTCAGTGCGCAGGCCCCGCCCGCCCGGGCGGGACCCTGAAGTCGACGTGCTACTTGGCGGCGGACTGCGCTGCGGCCAGGGCGTCCTTCGGCGACTTGGCTCCGGTCAGCGCGGCCTGCACCGCTCCCCACAACTGCTTCGAGATCTTCGGGTACGCCGTGCCGAGGTTGTCACCGGTCCTGCCCCTGGCCGCGCGCGCCGCCCGCACCCATACCGTCAGCTCCGGGTCCGCGCCGACCTGCTGGGCCTGCACCGACTTGGTCGGCGCGACATAGGACAGGGCGGTGTCCGTGGCCAGCAGGTTCTTCGCGCTTGTCAGGCAGGTCACGATCTTGTCGGAGGTGGTGTAGCGCCCCGTGTCCTTCTGTACGGGCACGGTGACGAACTCCCCGCCGGTGGGTGCCGGTGCCGTACCGCCGGAGGCGGCCGGGATGGCAAGGGTTCCGTAGTCGAAACCGGCCTTCCTGGCATTGGCCAGCTCCCATGTGCCGTTCTCGGCGAAGGCATAGGCACCGGTGGCGAACTCCTGCCAACTGGTGGTCTGGCTGTTGTTGATCACCGAGTTGGGCGCGTATCCCTTCTTGAGCCAGTCGGACCACAACGTCACCGCGGACACGGCCCGCTGTGAGCTCAGGTCGGTCAACCGGGCGCCGGCGCCCCAGAACCAGGGCAGGAACTGGAAGCTGCCCTCCTCGGTGCCGATCGCCGAGAACGTGATGCCCTTCTTCCCCGCCGCCCTGACCTTCGCCAGCGCCGCGGTGAGCGCCGCCCAGCTCTTCACGGAGGCGGGATCGACACCCGCCGACCTCAGGATCTTCTTGTTGTAGAACAGCGCCAGGGTGTTCACACCGATGGGCGTGCCATAGGTCTTTCCACCGATCCGCCCCGCCGCCAGGAGGTTCGGCTCCACCCGCGAGGTGTTGATCCTGTTCTCGTCGGTCGTGGTGAGGACGCCCGCCTCGGCGAGGGTGGACACGACGGGGTTGTCGAGGACGAGTACATCGGGGGCGTCGGCCTGCTGGGCGGCGAGCAGGGCCTTACTGGTCAGGTCACTGGTGTCGAAGCCCGTGCGCTTGATCTTCACCCCGGCCCGGGCGCCGCAGCCGTCGACGAGCCTGCCCCAGGGGGAGGCACCGTCGAACTGCGGGTACGGGTCCCAGAGGGTGTAGGTGCCGGCGGACCCGGATGAGCCCGTCGAAGAGGCCGACGATCCGCATGCGGCCAGGCTGGACGCGACCGCGAGAGCGGCCAGTGACGCGACGGGGATCCGCCACCGTGGGGCCCTTATCATGACACCTGTCCCTCTCGCTCCGTGCCCGCCCCTGGCAGGGGCAGGGCCGCGTTCGTCATCCGGACGGGTTCACACAGCCGAGTCGAATACATGAGACGAATCGGTTCGACTCGAACGTAAAGCTGCCTCTTGAGGCGCGTCAAGACGCAATAAGCCTGGTAATTCGGGGATTCAACCGGGCCCACCGCATGGGTCGCCACCCCTGCCGCACACCGCATGCGACCCATGGAAATCGAACCGATTCGCCAGGCAGTAGCATGAAGCACCGAGGCGAGGACCTTGAAGGAGCTGCATGAACATCGGGGAGATCGCCCGGCGAGCGGGAGTGTCGCGCAGCACGGTGTCGTACGCGCTCAGCGGCAAACGCCCCGTCGCGGACACCACCCGCCGGCGGATCCAGCAGGTCATCGACGAACTGGACTACCGACCCAACGCAACCGCGAGGGCCCTCGCGGAGGGCCGGACGCGGACGATCGGTCTCGTGATCCCGCCCGCCGGCAACCGGCTCACCCATATGCAGCTCGAATTCGTGGCCAGCGTGGTCGACGCCGCCTCCCGTGCGGACCTGGACGTACTGCTGTCCCCTTCCGGAGGCGACCACGACCGCTCCTTCGAACGGCTCGTCTCCGAGAGGCGCATCGACGGGGTGATCCTGATGGAGATCAGGTTGGAGGACGCCCGCGCGGTCCGGCTCCAGCAGGCGCGCGTGCCCTTCGTCGGTATCGGCCGCACCGCCCGGGACCGGGACATGTGCTGGATCGACATCGACTACGCGGGACTGATCCATCATTCCGTGTGCCACCTCGCCGATCTCGGCCACCACCGGGTGGCGCTCGTCAACCGTTCTCCGGAACTGATCGCGGCCGGCTACGGGCCTGCGCACCGCGCCCGGCAGGGCTTCCTGAACGCCGTACGGGAGCGCGGCCTGGACGGCGTCGAGGTGCCGTGCGAGGACGACGCCCGCTCCGGCCAGGAATGCATCGAGCGCCTGTTGAGGAGCCACCCCGGCCTCACGGCCGTCGCCACCGTCAACGAAGCGGCACTGCCCGGCGTTCAGCGCGCGCTCGCCGATGCGGGCCTGAAGGTGCCCCGCGACTTCTCGGTCATCGGTGTCGCGGCCCGCCTCTGGGCCGAGGACTTCCGCCCGCCGTTGACAGCGGCCGACGTACCGGCGCAGGACATGGGTGCACAGGCGGTGTCCCTGCTGTTGGAGAGGATCGCCGCGCCGGGCACGCCGCCCCGCCAGATCCTGCTGGCCCCGCCGATCTCGCTCCGCTCCAGCACGGCCGCCGTTCCCGCCGGCCGGCTCGCCCGGGCGGACGGCCGCGCCGCCGGGGACCGCGGGTGAGCACACGCGCGGTCACCCGTGCGGTTGCCCCGGCGGGCCCGGCCGGTCACCCCGCCGCAGGCAGCAACGTGATCGTGTAGCCGTCCTGCGCACTGCCCCACGGCACTGTCAGCGAGGCCCTGCCCGCGCTCACGTTCAGCACCCGGTCGGATACGGTGGTCGGGCCCGTGACCGCGTTGCCCGCGTTGTAGGGAATGCGCTGGAGAACGGCGCGCACCTTTCCCCCGGACACCACCGACGTGGTGTCCAGCCCGGTGAGACTGACGGTCACCTCCCCGGTGTTGCCGTTGGAGCCGAGGAGGATCTTGGCGTTCCCGGCCGCGTTGTCCTTGGTCGCGAACCCGTCCGTGTTCGCCCCCGGTACCAGGTTGACGACGTTCCCCGTCTGGGACCCGTAGTAGCGGTAGGTGAACCACTCGCCGCGGGGCTGGTACCGCCCCGCGCTGTCCTTGGTCAGCAGGCCCGCCTCGTAGTCGTGGAGCGACTGGCCGCCGGCCCAGTTGCCGCGCAGCCCGTCCGCGCCCGCCCGCTCCAGCCGGGATATGAACCATCCGCCGCCGCCGGGGGTCTGCATCGACGAAGTGGCGTACTCGTTGATCTGGTAGGGCCGGGTCCTGGTGAGACCGCCGGCGGCCAGGAGCGCATCGGCCCTGCCGACGTCCGCCACGGGGTCGCCGGGTTCGTCGTGCCAACTGTAGATGTCCGGCACCGTGCCGTCTGCCTTGGCCCGGTCCAGGAACGTCTTCCACCAGGCATTGCCCGAGGAGGGCTGGGAGGCCGTACTGGGACCGACGATGAGCTGGTCGGGAAACGCGGACCGGACGGCGCCGTAGAAGCGGGACCACATCTGGAGGTACTGGGCCTGCGACGGCTTCCAGAAGATCGACAGGTCGGGCTCGTTCCACAGGTCCCACTCGACCCTCATGCGGTTCGCGCGGACGTCCGCGATGAGTTGCCGGACGAAGCCGTCGAACTTCGTCCAGTCACCGTTGTCGCCGGGGAACGCCTGGCTCGTGGTGCCGTCGGCCCCCCACAGATCGTGCGGCAGCAGGATGAACGTGCCTCCGAGGGCCGTCGTCCGTTTGTACTGGGCGAGCGTGGCGGCCCAGCGGGTCCGGTAGTCGGCCGGGCTGGTCGCGTAGCCGCCGCTGTTGAGCTGTGCGCCTCCGGCCCGCTCCAGGTGCCACTTGATGTCCGTGTAGAAGGCGTCCCCGGGACGGGACCCGTCCGGTGACATCCCGTACAGCGTTCCCGATGCGCGGTACGCAGGTGCTCCACCGGCCGTGGCGAAGTCGACGGTGACACCGGTGTCGACGGCCCGAGCGGTCGTCGGCGGCACCACGCAGCATGCCAGTGCTGCGGCAAGGGTTGCCATCCCGGCGAACACCCTGCGCGTGACGATACTCATGAGCGGCTCTCCCTGATGTCTGGCGAGGCGGAGCGGACGGACGTGGGCGGTCCACCGCCCCTGCACGGGGTTGCGGGTTACGGGGCACGGGGCTGCGTCCAGCAGTCGGATCGGTTAGGCGAACCGGTTCGATTCGAGAACGTAGAGCGCGCTACGACGCCCGTCAAGGCGGAAACCCGTGCTTTCCCGGGAGACAGGCTTCCACGAGCACGGGCGGGGCCTTGTGCCATGTGACGGTCTCGCCCTTTGCGCATCGAATCGATTCGCTGACGGCTTGTCACAGAGACCACCTGCCGGCGATCCAGCGGGTGATGCCGACGGGGCGGGCGGTCGGACCGGGGCGATCACGGGGCAGCGCGAAGACGGGCGGACGAGGACCGGCGCAGCGCTCAGGCGGCGCGCGCCCCGGAGCCGCCGGACCCACCGGAGCCGCCGGGCACGAGGGCGGGGATGCGGCCGGCGAAGGTGAACTTCAGTACGTAGGCCAGTGCACTGTGCGGTGCCGTGGCCGAGGGGAGGGTGATGTGCAGTCCGTCGCCGCTCTGGGTCGGGCGGGGCAGGTCGGTGTACGTGCCCGGGGTGCCGCCCAGCAACTGCAACGACTTCAGGGCGTGCATGTCGATACGGCCTCCGGCCAGGGTGGTGATGGTCGTCGAGGTGCCCGGCCAGCCGAGGATCGTGGCATAGAGGACGGTGTTGTCCTTGCTGCGGGTGAACCTGACGTCCTTGGCGGTGCCCGCGCGCGGCTCGGTGAAGGAGCCGCCGCCCATCTTGGTGGGGCCTTCGCCGTAGACGCTCCAGGCGCGGGTGGCATAGAGGGATTCACCGAAGCGCTTGAGGTGGTCGCCGATACCGAGCAGGACGTCTTTCTGCGTCTGGGGGATGGCGCCGTCCGCCGTGGGCGCGATGTTGAGGAGCATGTTGCCGTTCTTGCTGATGCGGTCGATCAGCGAGTGGAGCATCTGCGGTGTGGAGTAGTAACCGATTCCCTGGGTGTAGCACCAACTGGAGCTGCTGATGCTGTCGTCGGTGAGCCAGTACGGGGTGGTGGTCTCGGCCGGGCCGCCGCGCTCGTAGTCGAAGACCTCGCCCCTGTTGTTGTAGCCGTCCTTGTAGGTGGCCACGACCTCTCGGCCCCAGGAGAGTGCCTGGTTGTAGTAGTACGACAGGAAGTCCAGGCGCTTGGCCTCGTCGACGCGGGTGAGGTCGAAGTCCTCCCAGATGATGTCGGGCCTCGCCTGGTCGACCACCTCCTTGAGCTTGTCGTACCAGAGCTGGTTCTCAGCGGCGGTGTCGAGCTGCCCGTAGAGCTTCCTCAGACTGGCGGTGGACTGCGCGGGCACGTGGTCGTAGTAGCCGTTGAAGTTGTAGGCGTGGTGCAGGGACACCAGCAGCTTCATGCCCTGGGCGCGGATGGCGTCACCGAAGAGCCGCAGCAGGTCCAGCCGGGGGCCGTGCCGGACGGAGTTCCATTCGTTGACCGCGCTGTTCCACATCGAGAAGCCGTCGTGGTGCTCGGCCACCGGGCCGGCGAACCTGGCCCCTGCGTCGGCGAACAGCCGGGCCCAGGCATCGGGGTCGAACCTGCCGCCCGCCGAGACCAGCCTCGGCGCGAACTGCACGAAGTTGCCCGCCTTGTCACGAGCCCCGTCGATGAAGTTGTCGTAGGGCCATGTGGAGGGATCGCCGTAGGTGGCGACGTGGTGCGCGTTCGCGGCACTGCCGCCGACGTACATGTTCCGCGGATACCACTCGTTGTCGTAGGCGGGCACGCTGAAGGCGCCCCAGTGGAAGTAGATGCCGAACTTCGCGTCCTGGAACCACTCGGGTGCCGCGGGATGCTGATCGACCGACGACCACGTGGGCGAATAGGACGACGGGGCGGCGTGCGCGATCCCGCCGCCCGGTCCGAGGTTCACCGCCGTGGCGGCGGCTGCGGTGGCGACTCCCGACAGGAACAGGCGCCTGTTGATCGTCATGAAGTGACCTTCCGGTGACGCGTACGGGGGTTGGGGTCGCGACTTGGGAGAGCTGGATGATGCCCAGCGATACATCCCATGTCTTTCCAGGGGTCCCACGTGATCTTGGGAACTGTCAATAGTTCTGACGTGGACTGGAGAACGGGGCCGTGCGGTCCATTCGCCTTGACGGCGGCGACCACCGCTCCTCGCGATCGAAGACATCACATGTCAAGGAGGAGTCCTCAGCCCGCCGACTCCGCCGCTCACTCGTGTGCGGCACGTATTGACACGCTTCGGCGTCCCTCTATCATCCAGAGACCGTCCGACTTTCCGAATGGCGTTCGAGATATCGAATATTGGCATGTCTACGTCATGCACGTCATGCACTACGTCATGCACAGCTCGCATCCAGGAGGACGCTGATGCAGTCTTCACTCGTTTCCGCGCCGGGCCGGGTACCGCACGGTCGCCGTGCTCCCCTTGCCGTGGCCGCACGCGTGGCGCTCACCTTGGTCGCGGTGCTGGCAACCGCCTTCGGCTGGTCGGTTCCGGCGTCCGCGGCCGGCACGGGTCCCTGCGACATCTACCGCTCGGGCGGTACGCCCTGTGTGGCGGCGCACAGTACGGTGCGGGCACTCTACGGGTCCTACAACAGCCGTCTCTACCAGGTCAGACGTGCCTCAGACAACGCGACGAGGGACATCGGTGTGCGGTCCGCGGGAGGAGTCGCGGACGCCGCGGCACAGGACTCGTTCTGTGCGAGCACGTCGTGTGTCATCACGGTCGTCTACGACCAGTCGGGACGCGGGAACGACCTGTGGTACCAGGGGTCGAGCGTGGTCCCGGGATCGAGCCAGAGCAGCCCGGCGAAGGCGACGTCCGAGTCCCTGACGGCCGGCGGCGGCAAGGCGTACTCGCTGTACATCAACCCCGGCAACAGCTACTGGAGGGACGGCCACGCGAGCGGTGTCCCCACCGGGAGCGCGCCTGAAGGCATGTACATGGTGACCAGCGGCACGCACGTCAACAGCGGCTGCTGCTTCGACTACGGCAACAGCGAGACCACGCGGAAGGCCGATGCCGCCGGTGCCATGGACGCGATCAACTTCGGCACCGAGTGCTGGTTCGGCGGCTGCTCCGGAAGCGGCCCCTGGGTACAGGCCGACCTCGAGTGGGGCCTGTACCCCGGCGGCAGCCAGTCATGGAACCCCAACCAGCGGGCCTTCACCAGCAAGTTCGTGACCGCGACGCTGAAGAACAACGGCACCTCCCGCTTCGCCGTCAAGGGCAGCAACGCACAGGCCGGGGCCCTCACCACCCTGTGGGACGGCTCGCTGCCCAGCGGATACAGCCCCATGAAGAAACAGGGAGCCATCGTCCTGGGCAGCGGCGGAGACTGCTGCAAGCCGGGTGGCGGCGCCAACCTCAGCGCGGGCACCTTCTACGAGGGGGCCGTCGTCTCGGGTTACCCCTCCGACCAGACGGAGAACGCCGTCCAGGCGAACGTCGTCGCCGCCGGCTACCGCTGAACCGCACCGGCGGGAGGTGGACGGTGGTGCGCGGGACACCGTTGAGCCCTGCGCACCTCCGGCACCCGGCCCGCACCGCACGACGACCAACCCGCCGGCACTCATCCCGGAAAGGCATCCCCTTGTCCTTACCAGCACACAGACGTCTGCTCTGCCTCGTTGCGGCAGCCGCCCTGGCGGCCACCGGATTCATCACGGGGGCCCGCTCGACCGCACAGGCGGCAGCGGGTAGCCCCGCGCTCACCCCGCCGCTGGGCTGGAACAGTTGGAACAGCTTCGGGTGCGGCGTCACCGAGACGCAGGTGCACCAGGCCGCCGATGCGATGGTGTCCTCCGGCATGAGGGACGCCGGCTACCGGTACGTGGTGGTCGACGACTGCTGGTTCGATCCGCAGCGCGACGCCGCGGGCAACCTGCGTGCCGACCCGGCCAAGTTCCCCGGTGGGATGAAGGCACTCGGCGACTACATCCACGCCCGGGGCCTGAAGTTCGGCATCTACGAGGCCCCGGGCGAACGCACGTGCGCGCAGGGCGTGGGCTCCTACCCGGGAGCCACGGGAAGCAGGGGCCACGAGGTCCAGGACGCACGGGCCTTCGCCGCGTGGGGCGTGGACTACCTCAAGTACGACTGGTGCTCCTCGGCCGGCACGCGGGACGAGCAGGTCGCACGGTTCTCGGTCATGCGCGACGCCCTGCGCGCGACCGGGCGCCCGATCGTCTACAGCATCAACCCGAACAGTCTGCACGCCATCACCGGTGCCACCTACAACTGGGGCGAGGTCGCCGACCTGTGGCGGACGACGGAGGACCTGCTCGACACCTGGCAGAACGGCAACACCAACAGCTACCCGATGGGCGTGGGCAACGTTCTCGACGTCAACGCCCCGCTGGCCGCGCAGGCGGGCCCCGGGCACTGGAACGACCCCGACATGCTCGTCGTCGGCCGACCGGGCCTGTCGCCGGCGGAGTCCCGCTCCCACTTCGCCCTGTGGGCGCTGATGGGGGCGCCCCTCATGGCGGGCAACGACATCCGCACCATGTCCACCGACGTCAGCGCGATCCTGCGCAACCCGCGCCTGCTGGCGGTCGACCAGGACCCGCTGGGTGCCGGGGGGCGCAGGGTCCGCGACGACGGCAACACCGAGGTGTTCGCCAAAGCCCTGTCCGACGGCTCCGTGGCCGTGGGCCTGTTCAACCGGGGCGGCAGTGCCGCGACAGTCACCACGACGGCCGCCGAGGTCGGTCTGTCCGGCGGGTCGTTCGCCCTCACCGACCTGTGGACCGGAGCCGCCTCGGGCACGTCGGGCCAGATCTCCGCGAGCGTACCGGCGCACGGTGTCGCCGCGTTCCGGGTGAGCGGCGGCACCCCCCTCACCGCCACGACCTCCCGGCTGCGGGGCAGTGCGGCCGGCCGCTGCGTGGATGTGGACCAGGCGTCCACGGCGGCCGGTGCGACGGTGTTGCTCTGGGACTGCCACACGGCCGCCAACCAGCTCTGGACCACATGGGCGGGCGGCGAGATCCGTGTCTTCGGGGACAAGTGCCTGGATGCCTACGACCAGGGAACCGCCAACGGCACACGCGTGATCACATGGCCCTGCAACGGGCAGGCCAACCAGAAGTGGACCGTCAACGCTGACGGGTCGATCCGCAACGCCCACGCGGGACTCTGCCTCGACGCCTCCGACGGGGGCACGGCCAACGGCACACCGCTCATCCTGTGGACCTGCAACAGTCAGGCGAACCAGAAGTGGAATCGCGCCTAGGGCCTTTCGTGGGGGCGGCGGCCCCGGCGTGCCGGGCGGCGGTGGCCCCCAGGCTGGATCGGGGAGCGGGGTCCGGTGCGTGCGGCCGCAAGGCGCAGGAGGAGTCGGCGCGGGGCGTCGGGGACCGACGACACCGCCGCAGACGCGCGTGCCAGGGCCCGCGAGCCCAGCATGATCCGAACCGACAGGTTCTAGGAGCACCCGGAACTCGGCGGCAGTACGCCGCGGCCGCCACGTCGCTCCGTGCATCGACCACCGCCCTCCACGGGGCGGTGGTCGATGCACGGACGGCGCTGTGTCGGGGGGCTGTCCGGGCCTTCGTCACGTGTCATCGGCCACCGCGACACGCCCGGCGTCGCCCGCTTCGCGCGTGGACCGCCGTGGTGGTGCTTCATCCGGCCCGGTCCCCGCAGGACTCGTCGTAGGCCAGGTGCTCGCGCAGCCACCGCTCGGTCGTGCTGACGTGGACCAGGGCCGTCGCCTGGGCAAGAGAGGTGTCCCTGGCCGCCAGGGCCGCGTAGATCGCCTCGTGTTCCGCGATGGTCCGGCCGCCGGCGTTGTCGTCGACCAGGCCGCGCCAGACACGGGCACGCACGGTCCTGCTGGAGATGCCCTCCAGCAGGGTGGCCAGCGTGGCGTTCCCCGTTGCCCAGACCACCGCTCGGTGGAAGGCGGCGTCGTGCTCGTTGAGGAGTTCGACGTCGTCGCGGGCGCGCCTCATCACGTCCAGATGGTGCCTGACCTCGGCCAGTGCGTTGTCGGAGATCCGTGCGGCGGCCAGGGAGGTGGCGATGGGCTCGAACAGGCGTCGCACCTCGGTCAGCTCCAGCAGTGTGTCGCCCCGGAGCAGTTCCACGGCCGAGCTCAGGCCCTCAAGCAGCAGAGCCGGCTCCAGACTGGTGACATAGGTCCCGTCGCCGCGTCTGATCTCCAGGACCCGGGCCACCACGAGCGCCTTCACGGCCTCGCGCATGAGGTTCCGTGACAGCCCGAGTTCCGCGGCCAGTTGCTGTTCCGGCGGGAGTTTGGCACCCGGCGGGAGTGCACCGGACTGGATGAGCTCCCTGATGCGCGTGATGGCCTTGTCGGTCAGTGACATCGATCGACTCCACACCCCCCTGCCGTAGCGGGGGAGACTACCAGGGCATCCCATGTCCCGGAAGAGACCGCTTCACTCTCCGCTCATCTGCTCCCCGATCACTTGTGGGCCTCCGCCACCACCTGCGCCCCCTCCCCTTCGGCCGGCATCGCCATGGCCGGCCGTGCCCCGCGCGACATGGCGACATCCCATGTCCGGCAGGTCGACCCGGGCACCCGGACGGCGTGCGCGTCAGCAGACGACAGGGGCCGGGTCAGGGCGCGGACAGCTCGAACCGCTCGACCTTCACCGAGCCGCCGAGCGCCTGGGTGGCGTGGTTGAAGACGGCGTACCGGTGGCCCATGAAGAACTGCCAGGCGTTGCCCATCGCGAACGTCGGGCCGAGGGTGCTGAAGGTGCGGCCGTCGGTGCTGTAGGAGAAGGTGACCGGACGGCCGGAGCCGGGGCGGATGTCGGCGTGGGCACGCAGCCAGATCCGGGTGCCCGGGACGGCGGCGCCCGCCTCCTCGGTGCCGGTGCCGGAGGTGTTCCAGTTGCTGTCCATGGTGATGCCGTCGACCATGCAGACCCGGGCCCTGCCGCCCTCGCGCTTGATGCCGATCCATGCGGAGGAGTTGCGCAGGACCGCGAGGCCGGCCCGGTCGCCGTCCTTCATGTGCGCGTGGTCGAGGACGACCGTCGCCGTGGAGGTGGGGCCCTGAATGCGGTGGGTGAGCGTGTTGCGGGCCGAGTAGAGGTCGTCGGTGACGGTCGCCGTGTGCAGTGTCAGGCCGTTGCTGACGGAGAACCTTCCGGTGTCGGGGTTGTGGTTCCACTCCCACTGCGGCTTCAGGGAGGTGCCGTCGAAGGTGTCGACGCCGACGAGCGGGGTGACCTGGCGGGCCGGGAGGTTCGGGGCCGGGTACGAGGTGCCCCAGGCGCCGTCCACCGTCTTCAGGACGGGCCAGCCGCCTGAGTTCCAGGTGATGGGTGCCATGGCGGGCACCCGGCCGCCCGGGTAGGCGTCGACGAAGGCCATGTAGTACCAGTCGCCGTTCTGGGTCTCGACGAGGCCGCCCTGGTGCGGAACCCCGCCCCCGGGGATCGGTCCCGGCAGGTCGAGCAGGACCTGCTGCATCGTGTAGGGGCCGAAGGGGCCGCCGGTCGACTTCAGGATGTACTGGCCGTTGGCCGGGCGGGTGAGGAAGATGTAGTAGTTCCCGCCCACCTTGTAGAAGCGGGACCCTTCCAGGGTTCCCACACTCGACGGCGTGGTGAACACCTGTTGGGCCCTGACCTGGGTCTTACCGTCCGCGGACAACTGGGCGACGCTGATCTCGGTGTTGCCGTACGACACGTACATCGTGTCGTCGTCGTCGATGAGCAGCCCGCAGTCGTAGTAGGCGTTGTCGATCGTCGTGAGCCTGGTCCAGGGTCCTTCGACCCTGCTGGCCGTGTAGATGTACGACTTCGAGAACTCGATGCAGCCGATCCAGTAGAACGTGCGGTTGCTCGGGCGGTAGTTGAGTGAGGACGCCCAGATGCCCTTGACGTACGCCCGCCCGCCGTTCAGGTCGTAGGCGGGGCCGAAGTCCAGCTCCGGTACCGAGTGGCCGGCGAACTCCCAGTCGACCAGGTTGTACGAGCGCAGGATCGGCGCGCCCGGCGAGTAGTGCATCGTCGAGGCCGACAGGTAGTACGTGTCGCCTACCCGGATGATGTCGACGTCGGCGAAGTCCTGCCAGACCACCGGGTTCGAGAAGGTCGCCCGGACGCCGGGCCGCGGCCCCGCGGCGGTGGGGGCCGCCGCCTGCGAGGTGAACGGGATCGGCAGGGCACCGGCCGCGGCCACCGAGGTGGCGGCCTTCAACACCTGACGGCGGCTGTGCGGGTGGGGAAGCGGGGACACAGGCGATCGTCTCCTTGGTGGAGGTGTCGGACGGACAGGGGGTGACGCGGTGGCCCCGAGGGAACGGGGCTGTTGCGAGGACGGCCTCCCAGGTGACCGCCACGGGTGATGGCGGCCGTGCCGATGGCCACCGGGCCCGCCGGTGGGCTGTCGTGTGTCCTTCCAGGTCTGCGCGAGGCGCGTGTTCACGGCCGACCTGTTTGAGATATCGAACGCTTTTCAGTAGGTCGGACAGCCAGCGATGATAGGCGTCCCCCGCAGGACGTCAATACCCCTCGCCGCACGTGCTCTCCGCCGGAATCCGCCGTCCGGTGTTTCGGTCACGCCCCGTCCCGCGGCAGGCCGCGGTTCACGCGGACGGGCCGGGCCAGATCGCGGAGGCATCGTCACGGTCCGGGTGCGGAAGACGGACGGGGCGCACCGGCACGGCACGCCTGCCGGCCGGCGTGCCGAGCGTCCATCGTGCGGGGTGGCCCGTGTAGCTCAGGCCGGTCAGGACGAAGGCGCCGTCCGCGTAGACCTCGACGTACTCCCCCACGGTGAGGATCCGCAGGGTGTCGGGCGTACGGGACAGGGCGGTTCGCTCCAGCGTGGTGCCGTGCGGGCCCGTGATGCGCAGGTCCTGGCCGTCGTACCGGACGGCCAGGGCGGTGGCGTCACCGCCGGGCCGGTCGGTGCGCAGCGTCACCTCCAGGGGGCCCGTGACGGGGACGTCGGCTACAGCGTGCAGGGCGGGTTCGCCGCTCTCCTGTCCGAGCCAGGTGTCCAGGCCCGACCACCAGGCGAGGTGGGGAGCGCCGTCCTGCGGGGTGACGAGGAGCTTCGGCTGGGCGAGCATGCCCCGGCAGCGGTCTCCGGTGTCGGTGAGGCCGACGCGGCGGGGCGTGGTGTGCAGCACGACGCGGGAGCCGTCGGCGGTGGTGGTGACGCGGGGGGCGTAGGTGCCGGTGGGGCCGAGCGGACCACGGCGGGTCCAGGGGCCGCGGAGCCTCGGCGCGGTCCAGGACTCGAAGCCGCGGGTGGCGCCTATGGAGCCGAGGAGCAGCCAGGATCCGTCATCGAGGCGCTCCAGCGTCGGGCACTCCAGTTCGTCGACGTCCCCGGGGGAAAGGAGCGGGGGGTGCACGGTCCAGTGTTCCAGGTCGTCGGAGGTGGCGAGACCCACGCATCCACTGCTCTCCACGGGCAGGCCCGCGTCGCTGGCGCACACGGCCATGAGCCAGCCGTCCGACTCGTCGTCGCGTACGACGAAGGGGTCCCGCCAGGCCATGCGTTCGCCGGTGCGGTACCAGCGCGGGTCGGCCTCGACCACGGGCACAGTGCCGTGCCGGCGCCAGGAGGTGCCGTCCGTGCGGTCGGAGAAGGCCAGGCCGACCGACTGCAGTGGCCAGCCGCCCGGGGTGAGCCCCGGGACCCCGGTGTAGAACATGGCGAGGCCGTCGCCGTGGACGAGGGGGTGCATGGTCCACACGGCCTGCTGGTCGAAGCGCCCCGGCAGTCCGTTGCCGAACGCGGTGCCCTGCGTCTCCCAGTGCACCAGGTCGGTGGTGGTGGCCCGCCCGAAGGAGGTCTCCATCCGCAGGTGGTCGAAGTCCCGGGTCCAGGGGCCTTGGAGGTGCAGCACCGTGTGGCTGGTGTCCGGGTGGCGGATGAGCGCGAAGTCGTTCACACACAGACCGGGCGGGGCGTAACGCACGGACAGCTCCTGTCGGTTGGCTCGCTCGAATAACGCAAGCGTGTGCGTTACTACAACAGCGATATCGCAGCTACCAAAGATCCCGCCCAGTAAAACTGAGCTCAAACGCTTGCGCAACTGACTGTCACGGCTTTACGGTCTGGTCGCCGGCGGCTCACATGGATGTGCGCCGGGATCGGAGGTAGTGACGGTGACGGCCAGCATCACCGACGTCGCCCGTGCCACGGGAGTGTCGGCGTCCACCGTGTCCCGGGCGCTGCGCGGCCGGCCCGGCGTGTCGGTCGAAGTGCGCGCGCGCATCGTGGAGGCGGCGGCCGCGCTCGGTTACACCGCCTCGCGCTCGGCGTCGAGCCTGGCCAGCGGGCGGACGTTCAGCATCGGAGTGATCGTGCCGTACGTCGGGCGCTGGTTCTTCGGCACCGTCGTGGACGCCGCCGAGCATGTGTTCAGTGCCGCGGGATACGACGTCCTGCTGTACAACCTCGGCTCGCCGGACGCGCGCAAGCGGTTCTTCACCAAGCTGCCGGTGCGCAAACGCGTCGACGCGGTGCTGTCGCTGCTGGTGCCCGACGACGACGAGGCCGACGCGCTCCGGTCGCTCGGCGTGCCGCTGGCCGCCATCGTGGGCGAGCCCAGACCGGGCTTCACGGTGGTGGGCATCGACGACCGGGCCGGTGCGCAGAGCGCGGTACGGCATCTGGTCAACCTCGGGCACCGGAGGATCGGCATGATCTCGGGTGACAGCGGACCGCAGCACTGGACGGCCCCGGTGCGGCGGAGGCAGGCGTACCTGGATGTGCTGTCGGACGCCGGGCTGGCCCACGACCCCGCCCTGGAGGCGGACGGCGGCTACACGGTCGAGGGCGGCGAACGCGCCATGACGGAACTGCTCGCCGCCTCCCGGCCACCGACGGCGGTGTTCGCGCAGTCCGACGAGATGGCCATGGGCGCGCTGCGGGCGCTGCGGCTGCACCGGCTCCGGGTGCCCGACGACGTGTCGATCATCGGCTTCGACAACCACGAACTGGCCGACGTGATCGGGTTGACCACCATCGCCCAGCCCGTCGCGGCCCAGGGCGCACAGGCCGCCGGGCTGCTGGTGCGGCAGTTGGAGCACGCCCGGCTCGCGCCGCCCGCCCACGTGCAGCTCCCCATCCGTCTGGAGCTTCGCGACACCACCGCCCCGCCCAACCCTCGTCGGCCCCAGTGACGCCCAGGGCGCGGTCCGGCCGTCGACGGCGGCCCCGTGGGCGCGCGCACACCTGCCACGCGATCCACATCAACACGGAGGTAGAGAACATGCCCGTCAGGAAACGACGGTTGCCCACGAAGAGCCTGACCGGCCTGGCCCTCGCCCTGCCGCTGATGGCTGTGACCGCCTGCGGCGCGGGTGGTACGCCCGCCAAGGCGTCCGCGGGCAGCGGCTCCGGTGCCATCACCGTATGGGGCCACCAGGGGCAGACCAACGAGGACACCGCCCTGCAGAAGGCGGTACGGGGTTTCAACAGCTCACAGCAGAAGATCAAGGTGAAACTGAAGCTGATACCCCAGAACGACTACACCAAGACGATCACCACCACCAACGCGTCCGAGCTCCCGGACGTGCTGGAGATGGACGGACCGACGGTCGCCAACTTCGTCTACAACCGGAAGATCACCCCGATCACCTCGTACGTGTCCGCCAGGACCGTGGAGAACGCGACCCGCGCCGTCAAGGCCGAGGGAACGGTGGGCGGCAAGCTGTACGCACTCGGCATGTACGACTCCGGGATGGGGCTGTTCGCCGACAAGAAGCTGCTCAAGGCCGCGGGGGTGGCCTACCCCACCGGCCTGTCCGACGACTGGACCTCGACGCAGTTCACGGATGCGGTCCGCAAGCTGGCCGCCCGGGACCCGGACGGCAAGAGCCTGGACATCCAGGAGAACACCGGTCTGGACACGGAGGCAGGTACCTACCAGTTCGCACCGATCGTCTGGTCCGCGGGCGGAGCACTGCTCAAGAACGGCAAGGCGGCCGGCGCCATCGACTCCCCCGGCGCGGTCTCCGCGCTCAGGACGTTCCAGTCGTGGAAGAAGTACACCGACCCGAACACCGACGGCAACGCCTTCGCCAAGGGCCGGGTGGCCCTGAGCTGGGTCGGCCACTGGATGTACCCGGCCTACCACAAGGCCCTCGGCTCCGACCTTGCGGTGCTGCCCCTCCCCGACTTCGGCAACGGTCCCAAGACCGGGCAGGGCTCGTGGACCTGGGGCATCGGTGCCGACACCGGGAACGGCAAGGCCGCCGGCGCGTTCCTGGACTACCTGCTCGATGACACCAACGTCTCGGCGATGACCACGGCGAACGGCGCGCCGCCGGCCACCAGGACCGCGCTTGCCAAGAGCCCCCTGTACAAGCCCGGCGGACCGCTCCGGCTCCTCGCGGACCAGCTCGCCAAGCCCTGCGGTGACACGCACATCACCTCCTCCTGCGTCGCCGTCACCCGGCCCGTGACCGCCGGTTACCCCGCTGTCACCTCGCAGTTCAGCCAGGCACTGAACTCGGTCTTCGGCGGAGCCGATCCCAAGGCCGCCCTGTCCAAGGCCGCGAGGGCCATCGACCAGGACTTCTCCGACAACCAGGGTTACAAGATCCCGTAGCACACATCGGCCGGCGGGGATCCAGCGAGCAGGATCCCGACGGGTCGGCCGGGAACAGGACCCCACCGTGACCTCAGACAGCCCTGCGCAGGCCCTGGCCGCGGGCCGGGCCAAGGCGCCGCCCCCTGCGTCCGCGCGGCCTGGGCGCCCCGGACGCAGGAACCGCGAATGGGTGCATGGACTGCTGATGTCCGCGCCCGCGCTCGCCGGCCTGATCGCCTTCGTCGGCGTGCCGTTCGGCTACGCCGTCGTGCTGTCCCTCTACAATGTGCGGCTCGGCTCTCCGCTGCCGCCGAGTTTCTTCGGGCTCGAACAGTACCGAAGGCTGTTCACCGATCCGGATCTCTCGGGCCCGTTCCTGCGGGCCCTGCTGAACAACCTGGTCTTCGCCGCCGTCGTGGTACCCGTGCAGACCGCACTGGCCCTCGGCCTTGCGGTCCTGCTCAATCGCACGCTGAAGGCCATCGGCTTCTTCCGTTCGCTGTTCTTCATGCCGGTGGTCTTCCCCATGGCCCTGGTCGCGGTCGTCTGGCGGCTGATCCTCGCCCGGAGCGACCAGGGCATGCTCAACTCCGTCCTGCACCACCTCAGCCTCGGCCACTGGGGCGCCCACGACTGGCTCGGTTCCGCCGCCACCGCCATGGTCTCGGTGATCGCACTGTCCATCTGGCAGGGCGTCGGCTTCCAGATGGTCATCCTGCTCGCGGGTCTCCAGCAGATTCCGGCGGAACTCCACGAAGCGGCCCAACTCGACCGCGCCGGCCGCTGGCAGCGCTTCTGCCACGTGACCCTGCCCGGAATCCGGGGCACCCTGGTGTTCGTCGCCCTGCTCACCTCCGTCCTGTCGTTCCGCGTCTTCGACCAGGTCTACATCCTGATCCGTGGTGGCGGGCTCAACGAGGACGCCACCCACACGGTGATGTACGAGGCCGTCACCACCGCGTTCGACCGCAACGACATCGGTCAGGCCGCAGCGGTGACCGTCGTCTTCTTCCTGATCGTCGTCGTCCTGACGCTGCTCCAGCGCCGCTTCGTGCGCCCCGACCCGGAGGACTGAGATGACCCGAACGCCGTTGCGCCGGACCCTGGACTACCTCGTCCTGAGCGTGCTGGCCTTCATCTTCGTCCTGCCCGCCCTGTACCTGTTCCTCGGCAGCTTCAAGCCGTCCGACCAGGTACTCAGCGGCCTGTCCGGCTTCCTGCCCACCCATCTGACCCTGCACAACTACCGGGCGGTACTGGCCGCCCTCGACTCCGACAGCACCGGCTACTTCTGGCACTTCATGGGGGTCTCCCTGCTGCTGGCGGCGGTGGTCGTCCTCGGGGGCCTCGTCGTCAACTCGATGGCGGCATACGGGCTGACCCGGCTGCGCTGGCGCGGCAGCTCGGCTCTCTTCGCCCTGATCCTGCTGCTGATGCTGGTGCCCTTCGAGGCGGTCGCCGTGCCGCTGTTCTACCTGCTCAACGGGGCCCGCAACACCCTCGCCGTCCAGGCGGTGCCCTTCGTCGCCAACGCCTTCTCCATCTACCAGTTCGCCACGTTCTTCCGCGCGCTGCCCGTGAGCATCGAGGAAGCCGCCCGCATCGACGGGGCCGGGCCCTGGCGGACCTTCTTCGCCGTCGTCATCCCGATGAGCAGGCCCGTGTTCGCCTCCGTGGCGATCCTGACCTTCCTTACCCAGTGGGGCTCCTTCCTCTGGCCGGTCCTGATGGTCTCCGACCCCTCGGAGCGCCCCCTGCCTCTGGAACTGAGCGTCTTCCAGGGCCAGCAACCCCCCGACTGGGGCCAGATCCTCGCCTTCGGCGTCCTCCTGGTGCTGCCCGTCCTGATCGTCTTCGCCTTCTTCCAACGCTGGTTCGTCCAGGGCGTCGCCGGCTCCGCGGTCAAGGGCTGAGACGCGGGGACCAGGCAAGGGGGACGGCGGCGCCCCGGGTCCGCAAGGTGCGGGTACCGAGGCGTCCCAGCCGTGGGCCGGCTCCCCGCAACGGTCCGCTGACCGTGTCGGCCGCCCCCCTCGCGTTCTCCCGGCCGTCCACCGGCCCGGGCCGGGCGGAGGACCGTGCCGGGCGGAGGACCGTGCCGGGCGGAGGACCGTGCCGCGCGGCCGCGTGCAAGACACGTGCGGCACGCAGGGTGGTGCCCCGGCCCGAAGCGGTGTCCCCCCTGCGGTCTGCTCCCGCGGTACGGACAGCGGAGGCGTCCGTCAGTTCCCGTGGACGGAAACGCTGCCCACCGTGGTGTGGGCCTTCACGGAGTGGGGACTCCCGCTGTCGCTCGGTACTCCGATGTCGGCCGTGCCGACCTTGCTGCTCGCGTCCACCGCGTACGTGGCACCCCCCTTCGGCAGGCCGATGTCGACCGTCCCCTGCCGGGCGTCCACCTCGACGTCGTCAGGCACGGCCGAGAAGCCGAGGTCCACGGACCCCGTGCGGGCCTTGGCCGTGACCTTCTTGGACGTGAGCCCCGTCCCCAGGACGGCTCCGGTGCGGGTGCTGAGGTTGACGGGGCCGGAGCTGTCACTCACCTTCGCGGCACCGGTCGAGGTGCTGATGGAGAGCGGCGTGCTGATGTGGGAGGCGGTGACCGCACCGGTCCGGCTCTCGGCGGTCACGGTGACGTCGCGTCCCACCGTGATCCTGTGCTTGGCCGAGCAGACGGAGACGTTCCCGTGGCACTTCGGCTTCACCCTCAGCGTCAGCGTGTTCCCGCTGAGCCCCCACGACGCCTCGGCTCCGGTTCCGTGGATCTCCCGCTGCACCCGCACGCCGGTGACATCACCGGGGACGATCTCGACGCCGGTGCCGTCGGAGTCGACGGTGAGGTTCTTGCCGCTGAAGTCGAAGGTGTGCGTCGAGGACCCCTGCGAGGAGTCCGAGGAAGCGCTCGACGGGTCGGTGTCGGATGCGTTCGAGGAACCGGGCGCTGCCGAGGAGCCCTGGTCACAGGCGCTGACGGTGAGCACCAGGGCTACGGCACCGCAGGCGGTGAGGGCTGCTCGGCTACGGTTGCTCGGGCGTTGTGCAGCGGTCACGTCTCTCCAGCGTTCGAAGGTCGTCATCAGAGTGGCCGGCCGCCACTGCTGTTGTTCTCGGGGCGCTCGTCGGTCGGTGAGCGAGCCATGGTGGCATACGTCGCCCGGCACACTCCTGCCCCTCGGGGCCACGGAACGCTCCTCGGCTTGCCGCCAGCACGGTCCGGCACCGGCACGCCCGCGGTCTCCCCCGGTCCTCCTGGTGGCCTCGGCGTCATCGTCCGGCACCAGTCCGTGGACTCGGCGGGGGAACCGGACGGGGCACCCTGGTGGGGGCGGCTGCCGACGAGCGGGCGATCGTGCGGGGCGCAGGGCAGCCGTCGGCACGGAAAGCACCCACCGGGTCCGCCCGCACGGATACGGCAAGGCACCGAGGGCACCGTCGTCCTGCCCCGCCGCTGGAAAGTGGAGCGGACGATCGGCTGGTGCATGAACACACGCCGTGACGCACGCGACTGCGAGCGTCTTGCACAGCACTGCGAAGCCCATCTGCACTGGGCACTCATCACCGAGACGGCCAGGCGCCCCACCCGCAGAAGCCCCGCACCAGTCAGTGGACGAAGAAGCCCACCCGCTGACCTCGCAGCCGGTGCTTGGAATCCGAGCAGCACCTGTGCGAGCCTGCTGCCACTCCTTCGAAAGGGCTGACCCTGATGCTCGGCATGGTTGTCCGGGACGTCCGCTCTCGCACTTCGACGCGAGAGCGGTAACGACCACCTGCCTCAACGCGCACGCCTGTCCGACGGACAGGCGTGGGTTCGGCCTGCTCCCCGTCGAAGTGCTCTTCGTGCCCCTGCACGTTCGACCACGAGGAGTACGCGGTGTCCACCATCCACTGGACCACGGGCCGCACCCACCGGTCCGCCCGCTGGCATTCCGAGAGCGCCGCCCCGCTTCCGCAGCGAACCGTCGTCGCCGATGACCGGATGAAGGCCGACGACGCCTACCGCCGGGCATGTGAGGGAACGGCCCTGCTCTGGCAAGGCGACTTCCACAACGGCCGGCAACTGCTTCACGCGATGGGCCGCCGCATCGACCGCGTATCACCCAGGCCCAGCACTTCGCTGAGCGAGGCCTTCCATCTGCACCGACGCAGCACCAGTCACCGCGCCCATGTCCTCGGAAAGCTCCTGGTGCCACTGGACGACGACCACAGGCCGGCCTTGCGCCGAGCTCCCGACACCCGCCAGGCCTGCCTGGAAGCCTACGGCCCCCGCAGGGACCCATGGCAGTCCCGCTCCGGGAACTGCTGGGAGTGATCGGCGCCCACCAGTGGCGCCTGAAGGGGATCGACGTGCCGGCGCTCGGTACCCGAATCCACCCCCACTACGGCGTGTTCGCGCCGGTCAGAGGCGAGTACGTCGACCTGGTCGCCCGTACGCCTCTGCCGCCGGAGACCCGGCGCAGTCCCGCCACCAGTACGGCGTTCGATCTCGGCACGGGAACCGGCGTCCTCGCCGCTGTCCTGGACCGCCGCGGAATCGACCGCGTCGTGGCCACCGATATCAGCCCACGCGCCCTGACCTGCGCCAGGGAGAACGCCCACCGGCTCACACTGTCCGACCGGATCGAGGTGTCCGGCCCCGGCCTGTTCCCCGAAGGCCGCGCCGACCTCGTTTTGTGCAACCCGCCCTGGCTTCCCGCCCGTCCGACCAGCTCCGTCGAGCAAGGCGTCTACGACCCGGACAGCACCATGCTCCACAGCTTCCTCGCTGGACTCTCCGCCCACCTCCAGCCAGGCGGAGAGGGCTGGCTCGTCCTGTCCGACCTGGCAGAGCACCTCGGCCTCCGGACACGTCGGCAACTGCTCGACGCCATCCGGGCAGCGCGCCTCCGGGTTGTGGAGAAGATCGACACCAGGCCCCGGCATCCACGTGCCAAGGACGCCACCGACCCACTGCACGCGGCACGAAGCGCCGAGACCACGTCCCTCTGGCGTTTGACAGCATGACCGGCAGTCCCCTCAGGCAACGGCACCTCACCTCCCGGTCCCCCAGGTGAGCACATCCCGTGGGTGACCTCGCCACGCCCACGGGATGACCCGGTGCCCCGCCAGACCTGAGGATCGAGAACACCTACTCGCAGGCCGGTGCTTGCCCGGCCGTGCTGTCGGTGGCCTACCGGGCATGGATGGGCCGCCGCCTCGGAGGCGGGAGCCGAGGGGCTGGGTGCCCGGCGGGCAGCAGTGGAGCTGGGCTGGCAGGGTGCGGGCCCCGTCCCGGCCGGTTGTGGAGGCCGGCGTGACCAGCACGGCCTGCACGAACCCGAGAGTGCCGTTTGCGCCCGTTGATCTTCTTCCCGGCATCGTATCCCCGTGAAGCGAGGGCGACGGTGGCGTCCGCCTTCACCGGCTGCGAGTCCACGCCCCCTGCGCTCGGCTCCAGACTGGGGCCCTCAGCCCGGCGGACGGCTTCACGCAGCCGCGGCTACCACGACCCCGCGACACTTCAACAACAGGGCCTCCTGCTTCTCACTGGACTCGACAACCGCGAGCTACCAAGAGGCCCTTCCTTCGTGCCTCGACGCAGGACAACCCACCCGATCCAAAACCTCGTTCGAACCGGACCGAGCACACGAACGGATGGACGACAGCCAGTTGAACCTCATCGGCCGCACAGCTCGCACCCCGGTGCGCAGTCGTCGCCGACAGATGACGGCGCAGCCGAGGGTGACGAACGCGTGGTGGATGCCGTCGCGGATCTCCCGGCGGACGCGTAGGCGGCCGAACCAGTGCAGCGGTGCGATCGCTCCCTCCACGACCCAGCGGTGGACGCCCGGGCCGGAGCGAGCCGTGCCCGGTGCCGCGCCGGACGATGTGCGGGGTGATCTGGAACCGGCGGACCTTGTCCCGTGGACCCCGTGGTCATGGCCTCGGTCGGCGTACAGGTGCTCGGGGCGGTGCGGTGGCTGGCCGCGCTTGCCGCGGATCGGCGGGACAGCCTGGATCAACGGGATCAGCGGGATCAGGCGGGGGCGGAAGTGCTCGCCTTCGGCCAGTGCCGGTAGTCAGCCGACGGTGGCAGCGGGTAGGGCACGGCGAACCGCTCAGCGGGCGTTCGATGCATCGCGGGTGACGGCAGCGAGTAGGGGTGCCGTGAAGCGGCGGTCGAGTTCGCCCGGCGGGAGGCGATCCGGCTCGACATAGCTCTGGGCCAGGCCGCCTTCGCGGATGGCGACCAGGAGGCGGGCGAAGTCCTCGGCATCAACGGTGAGTTCGCGGCCCAGGCGGCGTACGAGGTCCTCGATATGGCGGGCGAGCAGCGTGCGGGCGCGGGCGTCGTGTTCGGCCAGCTTGCGGGCGGCCTCGGGAGTGCGGATGGCATGCAGGGTGAACTCGGTCGTCACCAAGTACCAGGCGCGCTCGGACGGTTCGAGGCGGCTGCGGGAGAGCGCCTGTGCGAGGGCGTCGACGCTGGGCTCGCCGTCCGCGGTGACCTGTTCGACGATGGCGGCCATGCGCTCGGCCGAGCGGTCGATGTGCTCGTCGAAGAGCGCGAAGAACAGCTCCTCCTTGGTACGGAAGTTGGAGTAGAAGGCCCCTCGGGAGTAGTTGGCGCGCTCGCAGATCTGCTCGATGGTCGCGGCGTGGAAGCCCTGTTCCGCGAAGACCTCCAGTGCGGCCCCGAGCAGGGCGGCTCGGGTCCGCGGGCGGCGCTTGGTGACCCCTTTGGGCATGGCTGGCTCTCTCTCGCCTGATGTGTGGCTCCGTGACGTGATCCACGATACATGTATGTATCCGATGCACGGGTGTATCTTTTTGTTGTTCGCAGCATTCCCGACCTCATGGAGGACCACCATGGGCACCGCCACGTTCGCCGACGAGCGCTACATCCTGGGCCCCGCTCCCGAGAGCGCGGGCCTCCCCACTCCGCCGGTCTTCGACTCGCCCGAGGCGGAACGGCAGTACCGCAAGGAGCAACTCGCCGCAGGATTCCGCCTCTTCGGCCGCTTCGGCTTCTCCGAGGGCGTCGCCGGACACATCACCGTCCGTGACCCGGACAACCCCCACCACTTCTGGGTCAACCCGTTCGGTATGAGCTTCAGCCAGATCAAGGCGTCCGACCTGGTCCTCGTCGACCACGAGGGCCAAGTCCTGCACGGCAACCGGCCGGTGAACCGCGCCGCCTTCGTCATCCACTCCCAGGTGCACGCCGCCCGCCCGGACGTCCTGGCCGCCGCGCACGCCCATTCCCTGCACGGCAAGGCGTTCTCCAGCCTCGGCATCCCGCTGGCCCCGATCACCCAGGACGCCTGTGCCTTCTACGAGGACCACGGCCTGTACACCGACTACCGGGGAGTGGCCGACGAGATCGAGGAAGGGCAGCGTATCGGCGCGGCACTCGGCCCGCACAAGGCCGTCATCCTCGCCAACCACGGCCTGCTGACGACAGGTCGGACGGTGGCCGAGGCCGTGTGGTGGTTCATCACCATGGAACGCTCCTGCCAGGCCCAGCTCCTCGCCATGGCCGCGGGCACCCCCCGGCACATCGACCATGCCACGGCTCTGAAGACCCGCGACCAGGTCGGCACCCCCACCGCGGGCTGGCTCCAGGCCCAGCCCCTGTGGGACCAGATCACCGCCTCCGACCCGGACCTGTTCAACTGACTGCCCGCGTGCGGCGCTGGGCCACTGGGCCCGCACCGGCCCGTGCCTCGCGCCGCTCAGGCGGTCCTCCTCAGCGATCAGAGCGGGCAGGCCGCACCGCTCGGCCAGCCGGATCGTGGGACGAGCCCCCGCGTGCGCGATCAGATCGGGGTCGTCGAAGGCGGCGAACAGCGCCATGGGGCTTGGAAGACTTTCACTTACGAGATGCCTTGCTACGTGGGACTGATGAAGGGCGTTGGAACTCCCATCATCCCCGGTTCAGCAGCACATTTTTCTCTTTCACCGTCCACAGCCCGAACGTCACGCGGTGGATCCAGGCTGAGGCGGGGGCAGCAGCGCGTGGGGAACGGGTTTTCCGTGAACGAGGTACGGAGAACATCTGGCTTTTATCACATCCAGCGCGACGCGCAGCGCGATGTGCCTAAGCCGCGGAGATCAAACAGCAGTTGGCGAACTTTCCTGGGTGATGAACTCAAGCTGGAACTCTCCCAGCGCAGGACGCTGGTCAGTCCTGGGTTCTCTCACCAAGGATCGATGAGGAACCACGCTTTCACCTTTCACACCGAGCCTTGGGGAAGGTCGCCTTCCCTCAGAGGGTGGAGAGCAGTTCGTCGAGAGCCCGATCGATTGATGAGAGGAAAATCGACATGTGCCCATGTCCTTTGAGTAGATGTGACGTCGCGCCAGGAATATGCTGTGCGAGCCATGCGCCATGGGCGAAGGGTGCTGCCAGATCCTCGGCTCCGTGCCATACGACGGTGGGTACGGCTATCTCCCGCACCGAGAATCCCCAGGGTTTGACATAGGAAAGCGTTTCATCGACCCAGCCGTCGACTCCATGCCGCAGGCCCTCGGCCCAACTCGCACCGATGTCTGCTGCTGTTTCTGCTGTCGCGAGAATTCGATCGGCGGGAGACAGCAGGCTCATCAGGATCTGGCGTACCTCCTCGGCGCCGGCTGAACGCTTTCCCTGAGCTTCGTCTTCCATTGCGGGGCGGATGGCGTCCTCTCCCTGCAACGCCTTGTTGAATTCGTCGGCGTTGCTCTGCGCCATGCCGACGAAGAATTCGGACCCGAGTTCCTCGTACGGGGCCACACTGCACATGACCGTCGCCCCGGCGACCCGTTCAGGCAGTCGAGCCGCGGCTGCCAGGGCGTGGGGGCCACCACCCGACCAACCGAGATGGAGTGACCGGGGAGCTCCGAGATGATCCAGCACGGCAGCCACATCGTTCACCGTATCCACTACCGAGCGGCCGGGCAGCCGGGTGGACGTGCCTACTCCTGGGCGAGAGAACGAAACCAGCCGCAGTCCGCGATCATGTGCGGCACGCTGCAGGAAGCGGAACTGCCTTCCCGAGGTCGACGATCCGTGATAGTAGACGAGAGGCACTCCATCGGATGGCCCGGAAACCTCAATGTCAAGCAATCGCTGATCCGGCAGGGATAGTGCGATTGGCTCCGAATCGGCGACCACCGCGCTCCATGGGCACTCGCCGCCGAAGCCGCACATCCCGGAGAGGACGACCCCTGGGCCCGGCTCAGACGCCTCCGGAACGCGGAAAAACCGCTGTAGACCAGGAGACATCCGGTCCCAGTGCCCTCCGTGATTGCCGACCACACAGGATCGAGTACGCGGACACCTTGCCGAGGAGATCTCGCCGTGGCGGGAGTTCCTTGACACGCCCAACTTCCCCATCAGTCATGGGCAGTGGGCGGTTCGTCCTTGACCGACCCCGAAGCAGACCAGCTCGTACTCTCCACCGCCGAGTATTCTGCGTCGTTGCCGTCAATGCGTACCATGCGTCGGCTCGCTCGCTCGGTGAGGACCTCATCGCTCAACGGGGGCACGAAGGCGTTATCCACGACGGTGTACTCGGCCGCCAGACGCCCGACGGGCGCGAGAGCTCCGAAGTCGATGCGTCCATTGATGTAGATGTCGTCGCGCACGTGGAAGTTGACCACCTCGCCCCACACCACGTGGTTGAGGCCGTCCGGGGAGGAGAAGATCTCGTCGACCCGGCATTCCAGCGCGATGGGTGAGCCCTTCACCCGCGGCGGTGCGACCAATACCGACGCTTCCTTTTCCACGCCCACGGTGTCGAACTCGTCCACGTCCGGCTCGAACTCGACGGCGCTGCGGTGGAGTGGCATGATCTGCGGTAGTGTCGCCAGGTTGGTGACGAACTCGCCCGTGTCACGGATGTTCAGGAAGCTGTCCTTGAGGGTGCGCCCGTCGGATTTCGGCTGCATGGACAGCGAAACCTTGGGTGGCTTGCGCCCCACTACGGTAAAGAAGGAAATGGGCGCCAGGTTGCCGACGCCGGCCACCGACTGTGTGCTGACCCACGCTATGGGACGCGGGATGATGCTGCCGATCAGCAGCTTGTACGCCGACTTGGCGTCCAGCGTGCTCGCGTTGATTTCCATGGAAACTCCTTTTTGTCCGATGCATCCGGCGGGGCCGTCCGCCGAAGGACTGGTGCACGCCGTTGTAGATGGTGCCGGCCGCCACCACCAGGCGGAGCCGAGCAGGGAAGGACGGCCGCCTGTGCTCTGCCGCCTGTAAAACCCATCGGCCTGGGATTCGGATGATCCGCACGCACAAAAGCGTCGGTCGGCTCGAAGAACGCCACGCCCTGAGCCCTCGGGCCGCGGCTCTGCTCAGCGGCATGGCTGGTCCTGTCAGATCCCGGCTCGCTGGGCGAGGGTGCGCGATGAGGCTGCGGTGGCCGGCCGGGTGAAGGGGAACTGGCCGAGCGTGGAAGGACGACGGCGGTGCTCGATGCCTGGCTCGTCTTCGAAGACGGAGCAGGCTTCTCGATGGAGCCGCCCACCATCCAGACCTGGGCGCGGCGCGGTCAATCCCCTCTCGTGCGAGTCCGGGGCCGCTTTCGCCGCGCTTATCGGTCGCTGGTTCGTCGCCGTCCGAAGGGGCTTACGCCAACTCCGATACCGCCCCGACGCCCCCAACGGCTGCCGAGTCGGTACCGGACTCGTACCCGCCCCACCAAGACGACACCACGGCTTCAACGTCAGTCGCTGTCCCGCTCGTCGAGCCAGTCGTCCTCGGCTCCCGGCTCGGGGAGGATGCGGCCGCCCTCGACGGCGAACCTGGCCGGGGTGTCCAGGATCATCACGAGGATCCTGGATTCCGGGATGTCCGTCACGCGGCCGGCGGCGGTCGAAATGTCCTTTGCCAGCCGTATCTTCTCGCTGTCCGCTCGGCCGGCCCGGGTCATACCTTCGATCAGCAGAGGCCGCGACGGGGACCCGTCCGAGAACACGTTGGCCTCGGGCAGTTCGGTGAAGGTGACGTGGACGAAGGAGGTGGGGGCGCCGGTGACGGCGGAGTGGATCTTGGTGATCTCCACAGCCAGGTTCGCCTTCTGCTCGTCGGTGACCACGTCGCGGGTGGTGGTCACGGTGTAGACAGGCATACGATGCTCCTAATTCCGTGAGCTCAAACTGTGTGAGCTCGTACTTTCAATGTAGGTTGTATCCACCATCTACGCAAGGGAGACCCTCGTGACCGAACTCCCACCGAGCTGGGAACCCACCACCACCGCGACCCATCTGATCCGCAGGGCCTTCCAACGCGTGACCGCCTGTTGGACAGAGGCCCTTCCGGGCGAACTCACCACCCCCCAGTTCGCCATCCTCGCGGTGCTGCTCCGCGCGACCGGACCGATCGACCAAGTCACCATCGGCGAACACCTCGGACTGGACAGCTCCACCACCAGCTACCTGATCAAGCGTCTGCACGGGGACGGACACCTGGAGTCCGAGATGGACCCCGACAACCGCAGGCGGCGGCTGATCTCGCTCACCTCCCAGGGCAGGCGCGTGGTGACCGAGGCGTTCCCCGGCGCCCGCGTCGCAGAGGAAGCGGTCCTCGCCCGCCTCGGGCCGGCGGACCGAGAACTGCTGCTCAACCTGCTCCGCCGTCTCGTCGACGCGGAGAAGCAAGCTCTGCCTGACCAGATGACTTCTTCGGACGGCTCGGATGGAGGCCATAACACGTTCGGTGTAACTCCTGATCGAAGAGGACGCATCGATGACCAGTGAGAACGTGGCCGAGACTGAGTCTGCTGAGGGCCAACGCGTCTCCCTACCGGAGAAGAGCGTCACGCCGGACGAGTTCTCGCAGGAACGACCGTCCGACATCTTCGCCGTCCCGAAACGCCCGTACCCTCGGAGCGGGGCTCGCCGTCACCGTCCTCGGCACGTACTCGATCGGATCTCCGCTGTCGCGGACGAGGCCTGCCGAGACTGAGCATCGCCGCGGCCCGCTGGTCTGCGGCATGCGCGACGTGGTGCCGACAGGTGGCACGGGAACTGGCGGATACAGGCCCGGGCTTGTTCAGGACGCATTCCCAGGAAAAGCCCCGGGGGCGCCCGGGGGGCAGACGGTGTGGTCGGCACGCGGCTGGGGAGTTTCAGCGTAGTCCGCGCCGATGGCGAAACCCTGCGACGGACGCGGAACCGGCGCGCCCAGAGCCGCCGGGTCGAACTCTCGTGCCTGCGCCACCGCCTCCGGCGCCCGGACGCGGAAGGCGGGCCACTCGTCGTAGGCGCTCTGCGGTTCAGGGCCGAACCGTCCGCTGCCGGCGCTCTCCACGCCGATCGCACCCTCGTCCTTTGAACAAGGTGAGACGCCGGGAGAGGTTTCCGACGCGCATGATGAGATGCCTTCTCTTAGGTGGTGGGGTGACTGGACGTGTGCCGGAGCACGGCAGGGTGAACCGCCGGCAGGTCGGCCCGCGGTTCACCCTGCCGTGCTGTCCGTTTCGAGCACTCGGGTCATGCCGTCTGCTTCTGGCCGATGACCCGGTCCTGGTTGAACGGTCCGCGCCCAGGCGTCAACCGAGGAATTCGGCGAGGGCAACGACCGTCTCGTCGGGGTTTTCCTCGGGGAGGAAATGGCCGGCGTCCACAGCCGTGCCGTGGCGGTTGTGCGCGTACTCGTGCCATACGGCCAGTGGGTCGTACGTCCGGCCGACAAAACCTTGCTTCCCCCAGAGCACGAGCAGGGGACAGGTGATCCTTTGGCCCGCGGCGGCGTCCGCGCCATCGTGCTCCAGGTCGATGGTGGCAGCCGCGCGATAGTCCTCACACATCGCGGCAATGGCCTCCGGGGTGCGGAAGCACCGTGCGTACTCCGCCCACGCCGAAGAGGGGCCGGCGGTCGTGGCGAGGCCCCCGCCGAGCAGCCGGTGAAGAAAGAATTCGGGCGCGCCACCGATGAGCGTTTCGGGCAGACCGGCCGGCTGCGTGAGGAAGAACCAGTGGAAGTATGCCTCGCCGAGTGCCCGGTCGACCGTCGCGTAGACGTGACGGGTGGGGACGATGTCGAGGACCGCCGCCCGTTCGACCGCGTGCGGATGGTCCAAGGCCATCCGGTGCACGACGCGCGCTCCGCGGTCGTGCCCCACGGCTGCGAAGCGGTCGAATCCGAGCCGCGCCATGAGGCCGACCTGGTCGGCGGCCATCGCCCGCTTGCCGTACGCGGAGTGGTCCGGGCCTGCGGGCGGCTTGCCGGAGTCGCCGTAGCCGCGCAAGTCGGCGGCGACGACGGTGTGGTCGCGGGCGAGCCTCGGAGCCACGTACCGCCAGGCGAGGTGGGTCTGCGGGAAGCCGTGCAGGAGCAGCACGGGAGGCCCCGAGCCACCGACCCGGCCGTGAATCCGCACACCGTCGACATCCACGTCGAAACCCTGGAACTCCGTGAGGAACGCGGACTCTGCTGAAGAAGTGCCTGGCCCAGGCAGGCGATCGGCGCCATTCATCCTCTACTCCTTGGTCTCGGGGCCGGTGCGACAAAAGCGCATCGGTTCTGGAAGTCCTCCGAGGGGCGCGCCATACAGGAGGCCATTCACTGATGACCGGGGTGCGCAGGGTGCTCACATCGGGCTCCTGCACGCCCAAGGGAACCGCTTGCTCTTCCCGGTGGCGTCGTCGATGAAGCGGGATCAACCGCGCTTGGTAATGACAGGATCGATTCCGTTGACTACGTTGGCCACTGGTCTCCCCTCGATGGCAGCCTTAACGTTCTCGAAGGTCACGGAGAAGACATTTTTCAGGGATTGACGCGTGGCCCCCGCCGTGTGGGAGGACAGCAGTACGTTCTCGTGGCTACGCAGTGGGTGAGCGACGCTCAAAGGCTCCTGCACGTACACGTCGAGCGCGGCCCCTGCCAAACGGCCACTCTCCAGAGCAGCAAGGACGGCGTCATCTGGCGCGATCTCTCCACGAGCGACGTTCACCAGAAAAGCCCCCTCCTTCATCATTCCGATTCGCCGCGCATCGAGAAGGCCGTGAGTCTCAGCCGTCAAAGGCAGGCATACGACGACGACATCGGAGGTGGCGAGAAGTTCTTCCATCTCAAGGAACGTCCCTTCGGCCCGACGTCGACGCGACCAGTACACAACTGGGGAACCCAGTGCCTCGAAAAGCCGCTTGACCTCTGCGCCGATCGCCCCCATCCCCAGAATACCCACGCGGCGATTACCCAGTTCGTCGGCGCCGCGTGCGGTCGTGTCGAACTGCGGCCACCCGCCTTCACGCATCCGCCGGTCCGCCCAGGTAAGGCTGCGTGTCAGGTCAAGCGTGGCCGCAAGCGCCCATTCAGCCACCGCTCGCGCATTCGCCCCGGGCGCGTTCGCAACCGGAACTCCCGCCGCTGTAAGGGCCTCCACGTCGAAAGAATCCAGTCCGACCCGAGGTACCTGCAAAAAGGCGAGACGTGAAGCTGCCGCTACGGCGTCGGCTTCGAACGCGAGCGCCCCCGTGTAGTCTCCCATGACTATATCGACATCTTCCAACGCCGCGAGCACTCCGGCCCTGTCCCGCACGGCGGGAACGCTGAGTTGCACACCCAATGGATCGAACAGCTCATGCAAGCGCTTCTCAGCCAGGGGAGGCAGCGCCAACACGCGCCACGATGACCGAATGTTCTCAGGCACTGCATCTCCTATTGCAACGTGTCTGCATGGATTTCTCTTGCGCCCATGGACGACAGTCGTCAGCAGTGGACCCTGTGACCTGATGCAGGTCACACGACAGCGGCGAGGTGCACGGGAGGTCCGTCGGCGCCGGGCCGGGTCCACTCGGTTCGCTCGACGGTCAGCGGCTGGTTGCAACTGGTGCACCAGTCCGCGGACTGCGCCGGCTGGCCGCACTCGGTACAGGTGATCGCCATCGGCCGTGCCCACTGCGGTGCCGTGGTGTGCTTGGCCCCCCAGTTGGCGAGGGCGTGGAGTACGGGCAGGGCGTCACGCCCGGCGTCGGTCAGGCGGTACTCGACCCGCGGGCGCACGGTACCCCCGTAAGGGATCCGGGCCACCAGGCCGGCCTCGGTCATGCGCGCGAGCCGGGCCGCGAGCACGTTGTCGGACGAGCCGAGCGCCGTGCGCAGGCCCTCGAAGCGAACGTTGCCGGCGAACAGCTCGCGAAGGACCAGCAGGGTCCACGGATCACCGAGGACGTCGAGACTGCGAGCGATCGGGCATGGCTTGTCCGACCAGTCCGACCTCAGAGGCATAGTATTTCCTTTCTTCAAGAAAGCTAATGCCTGGACGATACACCTCTGGCCGGAGGGACGACAACCCGCGGCCTCCTGGTCCGCGGCGTTGGACCGTGTCCCATGTGGTGATCGCTCGTTGGGGTGTTCATGGGGTGGGGCAGGTGGAGTTGGATGGTTCCGGATGGGCTGTGGGAGATCACCGAGCCGCTGATCCCGCCGCCCAGGGTGCGGCCGCAGGGCCGCGGGAACGCAGGACACGCCTGACGAGACGCTGTTTGCCGCGATCATCTACGTGCTGGTCAGCGGCTGTGGTCGGCGTGCGTTGCCGCCGTGCTGCGGGATATCGAAGTCGACCGCGCACCGCCGGTTTCTGATCTGGTCCCGTCGCCAAACGAGAGACGACCCGCACAGGGGCCGCTGCCTCAAGCCGCAACGTCTGCACGCAGACAAGGCTTACGACGTTCCTCACCTGCGGAAATGGTTACGCGGCAAACGCATCGGCGTCCGGATCGCCCGCAAGCGCATCGAGTCCAGCGAACGCCTCGGCCGCCGCAGGTGGGTGATCGAGCGGACCATGTCCTGGCTGACCGGTTATCGCCGACTCAACCACCGATACGAACGCCACCCCCGTAACCACCTCGCCCTTCTGGGACTAGCTGCAACCCTGTGCTGCTACAAACGCCTCGTCCGTCCCACCGCATAGGACACGGTCTGAGGACGCCCGCAGAAGACCGGACTTGGGAACGGGAGGCGGCCCGCGAGGGGGCTCCTCGGGGGCGCGAACCTTCTCCGCCGCGACACGCGCCGAGCTGAGACACTCGCGCCACACAAGAGGGCCACTCCGGAACAGTATGCCCAGGTCAGCGCACCCGCCCCCGCGGTTTCAACGGAACCGGGGGCAGTTGGGGAGCAGGCAGGCGATCGCCGTCGTAGCCGTGCACCTCGCCGAAGCGGGAGCCGTTCATCCAGTCCTCACGGGCCTGTGCGACGTCCTCCTGGGAACGCCCGATGAAGTTCCACCACATGACCAGTTCCTCCGCGAAGGGCTCGCCGCCGAGGAGCATCACGGCGGCGTCCGAGGCCGCACGCAGCGGCAGTTCGGTGCGGCCGCAGCCGAGGTAGAGCATCGAGCCCGGGAGCACGGGCACCCCGTCGACGTGGGCCTCGCCCGACATGGCGAGCACGGCGTACTCGAAGTCGGGGTCGAGCGGGAGGCGTACGTCCGCGCCGGAGGTGAGGGACAGGTCGGCACCGACCAGGGGGCTGTAGGTGGTTCCCGGTGAGGCGGCGCCGTCCAGGGAGCCGAGGATGACGGTGGCGGTGAGTCCGGGCGCGGTGACGGTGGGCAGTTCGGCGTGGTGCTCGAAGTGCGGCTCGGTGTGGCGGTCCCCGTCCGGCAGGGCTACCCAGAGCTGGGCGCCGTGCAGCAACCGTGCGTGCGGACGGGGGCTCTCCTCGGAGTGGCTGATGGCCCGGCCGGAGGTGATCAGGCCCAGCTCGTAAGGGCGCACGGTCTGCACGCTGCCCAGCGAGTCGCGGTGCAGCACCTCGCCCTGGTGCAGCCAGCTCACGGTCTGCAGACCCATGTGCGGGTGCGGCGGCACCTGCATACCGGGCTCGTCGGCGATGTCGTCGGGGCCGTAGTGGTCCACGAAGCACCAGGCGCCGACCATGCGGCGGCCCAGGTTCGGCAGCAGGCGGCGCACCTCGGTGGACTCGCCCAGTCTGACTTTCCGGGGACTGAGGAGTTCACGCACCGGCTCCGCGACGACGAACCCGCGTCCGCCGCAGAGTGCGGGAACTGCCTCGCGTTCGAGATTGCTCATGGTGCCCAACCTAACCCCGCGGTGCCGGGCCCGTGAGACCCGATGCGGTCAGGAGCACCGGTCGGGCGCACTCGGTGCCGTTCGGCCGGCCGGACCACCGCCTCAGGCCGGGCCGCGCCGGTCCAGGCCGCGCCGGGCCGCGCCGGGCCGCGCCGGGCCGCCGCACCGCACCCGGCCGGCCCCGACCCAGCCCGAGCCGGCGCGACACCGGCCGGTGTGACGCGGCCGGCACCCGCGGTGGGCTCGCCCACCGGAGCGCGTCTGCCGGTGCCATCGCCCGGCAGGTGCGCCCACCATGCGCCGTCGGACCGGGCCGCCGGACCGGGTCGGACCGGGCGGCCGGACCGAGGCAGGCGCCGTCAGGCCACCTCGATGCTGTCCAGTTCCGCGTAGTAGTCGCCCTTGGACAGCCGAAGCGTGTTCCACCCCTCGTGCAGGCCGACCGTGACATCGACCTTCTGCCAGTTGTCCCAGCCGGTGAACGGATAGTGCACCGCGCCCGCACCCACCCCGTTCACGGTGAGCACGTGCGAGGCCGGGCTCCTGGTGCCCGCCGCGTCCAGCGAGCCGTTGCCGAAGCGCACGGACAGGGTGTGGTCGCCCGCCGACGCCGCGAAGACGCTGAACTCCACGTAGCTGTCCGCATGGTCGATCTTCCCCACGGCACGGCCGTCCAGCGCACCACGGCGTCGTGCACCGCCGCGTTCTCCGCCTGGTAGACCACCTTGCTGCCGCGCACCACCGGATAGCCGTTCGCCCAGCCGAGGTCCGCCACGTACAGCGCCCGGTAGCGGTACGCGGGGTCCCAGCCGTGGAAGACGATCCTGTCCCGGCCGTCGGGTCCCGTCACCACGTCCTGGCCGCCCGGGCCGCGGACCGTGCCGGCGAAGGAGTCCGTGGTCATCAGCGGCGCCGCGGCCTTCGTGTAGGGGCCGGTGAGGCCCGCGGAGACGGCGTAGCCGGTGGCGTAGCCGTCGCCCGCGTAGGAGCCCGCGGAGTAGATAAGGACGTAGTGGCCGTCGCGCTTGACGAGGGTCGGCGCCTCGATGACGTTGCCCTCGAAGGGCCGGTCCTGGCGGATGAGCCGGACGGCGGCGCCGGTGGTGGAGGTGCCGTCGCGGCCGACCGGCTGGATGTGCAGCCAGGTGTCGAGCCCGCAGCAGTTGCCGTCGTTCTTCCAGAGCAGGTACCGCTGTCCGTCCTCCGTGTAGCTGGAGGGGTCGATAGCACCGCCGTCGGCCGCCGGGCAGACCAGCGGGCCGTCGCCCACCGGCGTGAACGGGCCGTCGGGCGAGGCGGCCTTGGCGGCACCGATGCACTGCTTGTCGCTGGCCCGGTCGCGGGCGGTGTAGTACATCGTCAGCCCGCTGCCGTTGTCGAAGACGTCGGGGGCCCAGACCAGCGACGCCTGCGGGAGCGCCCAGGAACCGACGGCGGGCAGGGCGTCGGCGGCGGCCACCGACCAGTGCACCAGATCGGTGGAGGTGGCGTGCCGGATGTTCTTGCCGTCGCCGTTGGTCGCGTAGGCGTGGTAGGTGCCGCCCACCTTGACGACGTCCGGGTCGGGGAAGTCCCGGTCGAGGACGGGGCCGCCGGTGGCCGCCCGGGCCGGGGCGGTGGCGAGCGGGACGGCGGCGAGGACGGCGGCGGCGAGCAGGGCGGTGAGGGCGCGGCGCGGCCGGGAACCGGCTCTGCCGGGGTACGGGTGCATCCGGAAGCTCTCCTTTCGTGGCGGCGGGCCCTGGTGGGCCCCGGGCTCAGTCGGTGTACACCTCGGCGCGGTCCACGCTGACGAAGGAGGCCGACGAGTTCGGGTCGTGCGCGCCGGTCACACGGATCCGCAGGGTGTGCTGGCCGGGGGCCAGCCGCGGGCTGATGTACTGCACCACCTCGCCGGTGCGGATGGCGCCGTAGTAGTCGACCTGCTGCTCGGGTCCGCCGTCGACGCTGATCGCCGCGTAGCCGTTGCCGACGTCGCGGACCGAGAGCAGGGCGATGCGGGTGCCCGTGAAGGTGAAGGTGGCCGAGGCCCCGGCCTGGTCCAGCCAGTGGTCGTCGCCCCAGAAGCACTGTGCGGCGCAGCCGGTGCCGGTGTTCCAGGTGCCGGTGAACGCCACCCCGCCCGGCCCGCTGGAACGCCCGTCGTCGTTGATCCAGTAGGCGCCGGGTCCGGGGTCGCCGGACGGGAGGTCCTGGGTGGCGCCGGTGGCGAGGGGAACCCCGAGGTCGGGGCTGCCGTCGGCCCGCCAGGTGAACTTCTGGGCGCGGGTGGTGCGGTTGTCGTACGTGTAGGTGCCGGTGCTCTTGGCGTGGTAGACGATCCAGTCCTCGGTGCCGTCGGGAGAGCGGAAGAAGGCGTGATGGCCGGGGCCGAAGACGCCGTTCGCGTCGGCGCGGGAGAACACGGCCCCCTGGTGCTGGACCCAGTTCGCGGGCACCAGCGGGTCGGCGCCGTCCGGCAGCGACATCATCCATACCTGGTAGTCGGGCTTGCCGGTGTCACAGGTCGAGTACGTCATCCAGGTGCGCCCGCCGTGGTGCAGGAACTCGGGCCCCTCCCTGACCTCGGGGCAGCCGCCGGCCGCGTCGACGGCCACCGCGTTGCCGGAGAGCGTGTACGGATTGGCGAGCGGGGCGATGTCGAGGCCGTTGTGCTGGTACTGGTTGATCCCGCTGTAGGCGAGGTAGAGCCGTCCGCCGACCTGGAGGATGCCGGGGTCGATGGCGAAGTCCTGCGCGTGGTTGGGCGGCGCGAGCTTCGCCTTGAAGTGGTAGGGGCCGGCGGGGTCGTCGCGGTCGGACTCCAGGACGTACAGCCGATGGTGGTCGTCCACGCCGTCGTCGGCCGTGTAGTAGAGGTACCAGCGGTCACCGAAACGGTAGAACTCCGGGGCCCAGATGTTCCGGTTGCGGGAGGGGTCGGCGTCGGTCCAGACCGTGGCGGGGGCCGCGGTGAGCAGGGTGGCGAGCGACGGCGAGCGCCACATCCTGATGCTGTCGCCCTGGGTGGTGGTCAGGTAGTAGGCGCCGTTGAAGTAGGTCATGAACGGGTCGGGGCCGGTGTTCAGCGGATTGCGGAAGGTGCCGGACCCGGCGGCCGGCCGGACCGTGCCGGGCGCCGCCGCGGACGTCCCGCCGGTGGGATCGGCCACCGCGGGAGCGACAGCGGCAGAAGCGGCCGCCGCGGGAGCGGCCGCCGCGGGAAGCGAGCCCGCGAGCAGGGCGGCGAGAGCGAACAGGAGCGTGGCGAGCAGACCTCTTCGGCCTGCCCGGTGTGCGGGAAGCGGTGCGGACATACGGCATCCCTCCGGAACACGTCTCGGACGAAGCCCGCCGCGGGATACCGCCTCGACGGGCTTTACATCGATGTAACCACGTCGCGACGACGGTAAGGACGGGGCGTGAACCTGTCAATGGCGGGGGCACAAGGGGGAGGTGGCCGACGGCGTGCCCCCGCCCGGTGCCGCCCGTCCACCCCCGCGGGGGTCGCGCGCGGCCCGCCGGCACCCTCCGCTCCCCCACCGGCCCGCCAGGGCCGGGGCGAGCCCGCACGGCGGACGGGCGGGCGGCGGACGAGGCCGGACGCCGGGCCGGGCGGGCGCAGGCGGGGACGGGCAGGGCCCCGGGCGGCGGACGGGGCGGGACCAGCCGGGCCGGAGCGGGCCGGGGCGGCCCGCACGGCGGACAGGACGGCCCCGGACTGCGGACGGAGCAGACGCACACGCGCACAGGACTGGCCCGGACAGGACGGTGCCCCGGACGCGAACAGGACGGCGGACGGAGCGGCGCACACACGAACAGGACTGACCCGGACGCGGACAGGACGGCCCCGGACGCGCTCCGCGGACGCGTGCCGCTCAGCCCCCCGAGCTCTCCCGGACGATCAGGCGGTGCCCCGCCACGTGCTCCACGGGAGGCGGGCCGTCCTCCGGCCGGTCGATGCGGTCCATCAGCAGGTGCACGGCCGCCCGGGCGATATCCCGCTTGTCGGGGGCCACGGTGCTGAGGGTCGGGATGCTGAAACGGGACGCCTCGATGTCGTCGAACCCCACCACGTCCAGGTCCTCGGGCACGGAGAGGCCCCGTTCGTGCAGCGCCCGGACCGCGCCGAGCGCCAGGTGGTCGTTGAGGCACAGCAGGGCGTCCGGCGGGTCGCGGCGGGTGACGAGCTCGGTTGCGGCGCGGGCGCCGTCCTGCCAGTGGAAGGCGGGGACCGGGACCACCAGGCCGCTGTCGAAGGGCAGCCCGGCGGCGCCCAGCGCCGCACGGTAGCCGTGTGTGCGCAGCCGGTCGGTGCCCTGCGGCCCGCGCAGCGCGCCGCCCACCACGGCGATGCGCCGCCGGCCGCGGGCCAGCAGGTGCTCGGTCGCCTCGCGGGCCGCCAGGACGTTGTCGATGCCCACGTGGTCGGCGCCGCCGGGTGCGGTGCGCTCGCCGAGCAGCACCAGCGGCAGCCGGGTGTCGCGACCGGTCAGGTCGCGCGGCAGCAGCGCGAGCGGGCTCAGGATCACTCCGTCGGTGAACTGGGCGTCGAAGCCGGAGACGGCGGCCAGCTCCCGCTCCCGGCGGCCGCCGGTCTCGTGGATGAGCACGGTGCCGCCGCGCCGGTCGGCCTCCAGCATCACGTGCCGGGCCAGCTCGGCGAAGTAGGCGACGTCGAGCTCGGGCACCACGAGCGCGAGCATGCCCGTGCGGCCCCGACGCAGTTGGCGGCCCGCGAGGTTCACCCGGTAGCCCAGGGCGTCGATGGCCTCGCGGACGGCGGTGCGAGTGCGCTCGGAGACGTGCTCGTAGTCGTTGATCACGTTCGAGACGGTCTTCGGGGAGACGCCCGCGTACTCCGCCACGTCCTTGATCCTGGGCCTGGGCACCACGTTCGCTTCCTTTCCGCCGCCATGATCGTACCCAGCATCACGAATCGGTCTCGCGGCACCCGTTCTGAGCCCCGGACTATTTACATCGATGTAATGCCATGGTGCCATGAGCCCCGCACCGAACGGCACCTGCGTACGCGAGGAGCAGCATGTCCTCTCCCCCGCTCCCGGACGTCCCACGTCCCGAGTACCCCCGGCCGCAGTTCGCCCGCGAGGCGTGGCTGAATCTCAACGGCCGCTGGCAGTTCGAGATCGACCGCTCGGACAGCGGCCTCGAACGGGGCCTCGGGGAACGTGCTCTCGCGGACGTCATCACGGTGCCGTTCTGCCCGGAGTCCGCGCTGTCGGGCATCGGTGAGACGGACTTCATGGAGGCCGTGTGGTACCGCAGGACGGTGGCGGTGCCCGGTGAGTGGGCCGGCTCCCGGGTGCTGCTGCACTTCGGCGCCGTCGACCACGACACCACCGTGTGGGTCAACGGCACCGAGGTGGCCCGCCACCGGGGCGGCTTCACGCCCTTCACGGCCGATCTGCACGGGGTGGCCGAGCCGGGCTCCGAAGCGGTGATCGTGGTCCGGGCCCGCGACACCCGGCACGGACCGCAGGCCCGCGGCAAGCAGGCCACCTGGTACGCCAACTCGCACTGCCACTACACGCGCACCACCGGCATCTGGCAGACGGTGTGGCTGGAGCCGGTGCCGCTCGCCACCCGTCTCAAGCGTCCCCGCATCACACCCGACCTGGCCTCAGGCTCCTTCCACCTGGAGCTGCCGGTGACCGCCAACCTGCCGGGCCACCGGGTCAGGGCGGTGCTCGGTGACGAGCGGGGCGAGGCGGTACGGGCGGAGAGCCGCGCGGATCTCGACCTGTGCCCGCGCCTGGTGCTCACCCTGCCCGAGGACCGGGTGCGCCCCTGGTCCCCCGGCGACCCGCACCTGTACGACCTGCGCCTTGAACTGCTCGACGCGCGGGGGACGGTGGTGGACGAGGCACGCTCGTACGCGGGACTGCGGGCGGTGGCCCTGCACGGCAGGCGGGTGCTGCTCAACGGCGAACCGGTCTTCCAGCGCCTCGTCCTCGACCAGGGCTACTACCCGGACGGACTGATGACGGCACCGTCGGACGAGGCCCTGGAGCGCGACGTCCGCCTGGGGCTCGCCGCCGGGTTCAACGGCGCACGGCTGCACCAGAAGGTCTTCGAGGAGCGCTACCTCTACCACGCGGACCGGCTCGGCTACCTGGTGTGGGGGGAGTTCGGCGACTGGGGCTGCGAGGTCGGTGCCCGCGACGACAACCAGCGCCCGGACGCGTCCTACGCCGCCGAGTGGCTGGAGGCGCTGGAGCGCGACTACTCGCACCCGTCGGTGATCGGCTGGTGCCCCCTCAACGAGACCTACCAGCACCTGCACGACCGCATCACCCAGCTCGACGACGTCACCCGGGCCATGTTCCTGGCCACCAAGGCGATGGACACCACCCGTCCGGTGATCGACGCCTCCGGCTACGCGCACCGGATCGCCGAGACCGACGTGTACGACTCGCACTGCTACGAGCAGGACCCCGAGGTGTTCGCCGGCCTCATGGCGGGCCTGGCCGAGGGCCGGCCGCACACCAACACCGCCCCGGACGGCAGGCCCTGGTCGGTGCCGTACCGCGGGCAGCCGTACTTCTGCAGCGAGTTCGGCGGCATCTGGTGGGACCCCTCGGCCGCCGGGACCGCCGCCGGCGACGAGCCGGACTCCTCCTGGGGCTACGGCCAGCGGCCGCGTACCGCCGAGGAGTTCGTCTCCCGCTTCACCGGCCTGGTGGACGTCCTGCTCGACGACCCCGACATGTTCGGCTACTGCTACACGCAGCTCACGGACGTCTTCCAGGAGCGCAACGGCGTCTACGGCTTCGACCGCGCGCAGAAGGTCGACACCGGGCTGCTGCGTGACGTCCAGCGGCGCACCGCGGCCTGCGAGTCGCGCTCCTAGCCGGCCGGCGCAGGCCGGACAGCCGCGGGGCCGCCACCCGGCGCCCCGGCACACCCCGGCGCCCGCACCCCCTGCGCCACCCGTACACCGATGTACAGGAAGGGCATTCCATGGTCGACCTGCCTCTCCCCCGGGCCGCCTCCCTGGACGGCGGCGCCCGTGTGACCCGCCGCCGGGCGCTGCGGGCCGCTCTCGCCCCGGCCTCCGCACTGCTGGCCGGCCCTGCCCTCAGCGCCTGCGGTTCCGCCCTCGCCGCCGACGAACGGACGGTACGGCTGTGGGACCTGTTCTCGGGCGGCGACGGGGCCAACCTCAACACCATGATCGACACCGCCCGCCCGGACATGCCCGGCACCCGGATCGAGCGCACCGTGCTGGAGTGGGGCACGCCCTACTACACCAAGCTCGCGATGGCGTCGGCAGGCGGCCGCGGCCCGGATGTGGCGGTCATGCACATGTCGCGGCTGCCCGGCTACGCGCCCACCGGCCTGCTGGACCCCTGGGATGCGGACCTGCTCGCCGAGTACGGCATCCGCCGCGCGGACTTCGCCCCGGCCGTGTGGGCGCGCGCCCAGTCCATCGGCAGGACCTACGCCGTCCCGCTGGACACCCACCCCTTCATCGTCTTCTTCCATCCGCATCCGGCCGCGCAGGCGGGCCTGCTGACCGGGGACGGCGCACTGGACCTGGCGGCGTTCAACTCCCCGCAGGGGTTCCTGGAGGCGGGCCGGGAACTGGCGAAAGCCTCCGGGAAGCAGGGCATCGCCTTCGGCTACGTCAACGACTCCGCACAGGCCTGGCGGCTGTTCTACGGTCTGTACCGGCAGACCGGAGCCAGCCTGGAGCTGCCTGACGGCGGCCCGGCCGAGGTGGACGAGGACCGGATGGCGGAGGTCATCGCCTTCATGGCGAAGATCACCGACGGGAAGGCCAATCCGAGGGGGCTCGACTACAACGCGGGCCTCGCCGGCTTCGTCAACGGGCAGGCCGCCATGATCCTCTCCGGTGAGTGGGAGCTGCCCACCTTCAAGGCGGCCGACCCGAAGGTGGGTGCAGCGCCCTTCCCCACCGTCTTCGGCACGCCCGCGGTCTACGCCGACTCGCACTCGTTCGTCCTGCCGCACCGCCCGCACCCCGACCCCGCCCGCCGCAGGCGCGCACACCGTGCGGTGGCGGCACTCCTCAAGGCGGGCCAGGTCTGGGCCACGGCCGGTCACATCCCGGCGTACCGCCCCGTGACCCGCACCAAGGCGTACGCCGAGCTGATGCCGCAGGCCCATTACGCGGCGGCCCAGGACCACGTGGTGCTCGACCCGCCGGCCTGGTTCGCCGGGGCGGGCTCCGACTTCCAGAACGCCATGTGCCAGGTGCTCCAGCAGGCGCTGCTCGACGGTCTCGCCCCGAGGGCGGCCGCGCGCGCCATGGTCCGGCGCCTGGACACCTTCCTCTCGAAACCCAGTCCGGCCTGAGCCCGAGCGCAGGAGGAACCACGATGTCCGCTCCCCAAGCCGCGCCGCGCCCGGCCACCGGCACCCCACCCGCCGCGGCGCGCCGCTTCCCCAGTCCGGGGCTGCTCTTCGCCCTGCCGTTCCTGGTCCTGTTCGCCGTCTTCATGGTCTGGCCGCTGGTGCAGGGCCTGTGGATGAGCCTGACGGACCGGTCACTGTCCGCCCACCCGCCGTCCTTCGTGGGCCTGGACAACTACGCGGAGGCACTCGGTGACGCCGAGATGTGGCGCTCGGTGGGGCACACCGTCCTGTTCACCCTGATCTCGACCGTGCCCCTGGTGCTGGTGGCGCTGGTCATGGCCCTCCTCGTGCACACCGGGCTGCCGGGGCAGTGGGTGTGGCGGCTCGCCTTCTTCGCGCCCTACCTGCTGCCGGTCGGTGTGGTGAGTCTGCTGTGGCTGTGGCTGTACCAGCCCGATCTGGGCCTGTACAACCACCTGCTGAACTCCCTGGGACTGGACGGCGTGGCCTGGCTGAGCGACGAGTCGGTGGCGATCTGGGCGATCGCGCTCACCACCCTGTGGTGGACGGTCGGCTTCAACTTCCTGCTGTACCTGGCCGCGTTGCAGTCGCTGCCCGACCACCTCTACGAGGCGGCGGCCATCGACGGTGCGGGGGCCTGGCGACGGCTCGGGTCGATCACGCTGCCGCAGCTCGGCCGGATCACGGGTGTGATCACGGTGCTGCAGGTGCTCGCCTCGCTCAAGGTGTTCGACCAGGTGTACCTGCTGACCAAGGGCGGCCCGAACGGCTCGACCCGGCCGGTCGTCGAGTACGTCTACGACGTCGGGTTCACCGGCTACCGCCTCGGTTACGCCTCGGCGATCAGCTACGTCTTCTTCGCCCTGGTCGTCCTCGCCTCCGTCGCGCAGCTCACCGCCTTCCGCCGCAGGGAGAAGTGACATGACCTCCACCGAACTGCCCGTGCGCCCCGCCCGCCCGGTCCGGGGCCCGGTGCCGCGGGCCGGCGCCCGACGCGGGTCCGCCTTCGGGACGGGCACGAACCTGACGCTGGGCGGCAGCCGGCTCACCAGGGCGCTGGCGCTGGGCGCGCTCGCGGTCTTCGCCGCCGTGTGGCTGCTGCCGCTGCTGTGGGCGCTGCTGACGTCCTTCAAGTCGGAACGGGACGCCAGCGACCCCGGCCACTGGTTCTGGCCGGGTTCCGGTTTCACGCTCGACGGGTTCCGCACCGTCATCGAGCGTGGGGACCTGCCGCTGTGGATGTTCAACAGCCTGCTGATCTCGACCGCGGTGACGGTGGTCACCGTCCTGGTCTCGGCCATGGCCGGCTACGCCTTCTCGCGCACCCTGTTCACCGGGCGCAGGTGGCTGTTCGCCGTGACCGTCGCCGCCGTCCTGGTGCCGCAGCAGGTGCTGATCGTGCCGTGGTTCCGGCAGATGCTCGCGCTGGGGCTCATCGACACCTACGCGGCGGTGATCCTGCCGCAGACGGTGATGCCCATGATGGTCTTCATACTGAAGAGGCACTTCGACTCCGTCCCCCGGGAGCTGGAGGAGGCCGCGCGGCTCGACGGGGCCGGGCACTGGCGGGTCTTCTGGTCCATCGTGCTGCCGCTGTCCCGTCCGATGCTGGCCGCGGTCGCGATCTTCGTCTTCATCACCGCCTGGAACAACTTCCTGTGGCCCTTCGTGTCCACGTCCGATCCGGCGCTGATGACGCTGCCGGTGGGCATCACCTCGGTCAAGGACGCCTACGGCGTCCAGTACGCGCAGACCATGGCCTCGGCCGTGCTCGCCGCCCTCCCGCTGGTGCTCGTGTTCATGCTCTTCCAGCGGCACATCGTCAAGTCGGTGGCCACCACGGGACTGGGCGGCCAGTGACCGCGGGGCCCGCCCGGGCCGGCACACGCATCCGGGCCGGCACACCCGCCCGGGGCGGCGGACCCCTCAGTTGTCCCGGTACGCCTCAAGGAGCCGCAGCCACACCTCGCTGATCGTCGGGAAGGACGGCACCGCGTGCCAGAGGCGGTCGAGGGGGACCTCGCCGGCGACGGCGACGGTGGCCGAGTGCAGGAGCTCGCCAACGCCCGCGCCGACGAACGACGCACCGACCAGCACCTCGCGGTCCAGGTCCACGACCATACGGGCGCGGCCCCGGTAGTCCTCCGCGTAGAGGCCGGCGCCCTCGGCGGAGGTCATCTCCTGGTCGACGGCGCGCACCCGCAGGCCCCTGCTCTCCGCCTCGGCGAGGGTGAGGCCGACGGAGCCGACCTCGGGATCGGTGAAGACGACCTGCGGTACCGCGGCGTGGTCGGCGGTCGCGGTGTGCGAACCCCAGGGGTCGGTCTCCAGGATGGGCACGCCCTGGGCACGCGCGGCGATGGCGGCGCCCGCGATCCTGGCCTGGTACTTGCCCTGGTGGGTGAGGAGCGCACGGTGGTTGACGTCACCGCACGCATAGAGCCAGGTGGTGCCCTTCACCAGGCAGGTGTCGTCGACGCTCAGCCAGGAGCCGGGTTCGAGACCGATGGTGTCGAGGCCGATGTCCTCGGTGCGGGGCGCACGCCCGGTGGCGACGAGGATCTCGTCGGCCTCCACTGTCCCGCCGCCGACGACCTCGGCCGTGACCGTGTCGCCGTCCCGGGCGACCGAGGACACCGCGGTGCCGGTGCGCACCTCGGCGCCCGCCTCGCGGAGCGCCTCGGCGACCAGCTCCCCGGCGAACGGCTCCATCCGCGGCAGCAGCCCCTGGCCGCGGACCAGCATGGTCACCTCGGATCCGAACGCCTGCCAGGCCGTCGCCATCTCGCAGGCGACGACGCCGCCGCCGACGACGAGGAGCCGGCCCGGCACCTGGTCGGCGGAGGTGGCGGTCCTGCTGTCCCAGGGCCGGACCGTGTCGAGTCCGGGCAGGGCGGGCAGCGCGGCGCGGCTTCCGGTGCAGACGGCGACGGCCTGGCGCGCGGACAGCTCCTGCACTCCGCCGTCCGGGGCCGTCACGGTGACGTGGCGGGGGCCCGCGATCCGGCCCTGGCCGCGGAACAGGTCGGCGCCGATGCCGGTCAGCCAGTCGGCCTGACCGCCGTCCTGCATGTTCGCGGTCCAGTACTTGCGGTGGGCGAAGACCGCCTGGACGTCCAGCGGTCCCTGCACGTCCTGTTTGACACCGGGCACCCGCCGGGCCTCCGCGCGTGCGATCACCGGTCGCAGCATGGCCTTGCTCGGCACGCAGGCGTAGTACGAGCAGTCCCCGCCCACCAGTTCGCTCTCCACGATCGCGGTGCTCAGTCCCGCGGCACGGGCCCGGTCCGCGACGTTCTCGCCGACCGGCCCGGCGCCCAGCACCACCACGTCGTACTCGATCACATCCGTCATGAACGTCAGTCTGGCGGCAGGTGTGCGCCGCGGCCACTCGGGTACGCGCGCGGAATACGTGCCGGTCCGGATCGGTTGTCGCTCTCGCTGCACCGGATCCGGGAGCCGGAGTCCGGATATCCAGGAAGAGGTAAGGACGCCCATGAGCAGCACCGTCGAGCTCACCAAAGAGAACTTTGACCAGACGGTCACTGACAACGACTTCGTCCTGATCGACTTCTGGGCGTCGTGGTGCGGACCCTGCAAGCAGTTCGGGCCCGTCTACGAGAAGGCCGCGGAGGCCAATCCGGACCTGGTCTTCGGGAAGATCGACACGGAGGCGCAGCCCGAGCTGGCGCAGGCCTTCGGCATCCAGTCGATCCCCACCCTGATGATCGTCCGTGACCAGGTCGCCGTCTTCGCGCAGCCCGGTGCCCTGCCCGAGGCCGCACTCGACGACGTCATCGGCCAGGCCAGGAACCTGGACATGGACGAGGTCCGCCAGTCGATCGCACAGGCGGAGGCCCAGGGCCGCCAGGGCGCCCAGCCGGACGGCAGCGGGCCCGCCGAGTAGCACGGCGGTCGTTTCCAGGGCTCAGGACACCACCGGCCCGGGCCCGGGGCTGGTGTGCCCCGGGCCCGGGCCGGCCCGTGCCCGGTGCGGCAGGCCCCCGCGTCGGGGCCGGCCGGCACCCTACGTCGACTCCCGCCGCACCGCCGTGGCGGCCAGCAGGTCGTGCGCCTCGGTCCGTGCGCCCGGCGCCCGCACCAGGCGGTCGACCAGCTCGGCGAGGGCCTGTCCGGACGGCAGTTCGATGCGGACGGTGCTCAACCGGGGCCGCAGCAGCCGGCTGAGCAGCAGGTCGTCCGCGCCCATCACCGCGGTCTCCGCGGGCACCCGCACGCCCTCGTCCTGAAGGGCGCGCATCAGCAGCATCGCGTACTCGTCGTTGTACGTGAACACGGCGTCCAGCCCGAGGTCCCGCCAGCGCCCCGCGAGGCGTGCGGCGGCCTCCTCGGTGTGGGCGAGCGGTAACTCGGCCACCTCGGCCCCGGTGCCTTCGGCGGCGCGCCGCATGCCTTCCACCATGGGCCGGGAGAAGACGTCGAGGCCGCGCTCCGCCGGGACGACCGCACCGATCCGGGTACGGCCGCGCGCCAGCAGGTGGGCGGCGGCGCACTGCCCGACCAGGCTGTGGTCGGTGAGCAGGGCGTGCGCGCCGTCCACCCGCTCGGGCCCGAGCGTGAGGACCGCACGGGCGCCGGAGCGCTTCAGGACGGCCACGCCCTGCGGGTCGAGGCCGTGCCCGGACTGGGCGAGCACCGCCACCGGCCGCAGCTCGGCCCAGGCGCGTACGGCCGCGTCACCGGTGCAGCCGGGGCCGCCGTACTGGACCACGGTGTACTCCATACGGCCGAGCGCCGCCTGGAGATCGCCGAGGAAACTCTCGTAGAGCGGGCTGAGCGGCACGGTCGGGGAGGCCATCAGCACCATCCGGCTGTGCCCGGCGCGCAGGCTGCGGGCGGCGGCGTGCGGCACGTAGCCCAGTTCCTCGGCCGCCGCCCTGACCCTGCGTCGGGTGGGCTCGCTGATCCGCATGGTGCTGGTGTTGTTCAGCACGTAGGAGACCGTGGCCCGTGAGACGCCGGCGAGGCGTGCCACGTCCGCGCTGGTGGGGGCGGCTCGGACGGCCGGTCCGGGCGGCCGGGGCAGGGCCGGCGGCCCTGCGAGGGGTAAGCCGGGGCGCTGTCCCCCGGGTGGCTGTGTTCCATGCTGTTTCGGTATCTGCACCATGACGCCCCGTATTTTTCCACTCACGCGACGCTGTGGGGCGAAACTCCCGAAAACCGCGGACCGCGGGCAGCGGGGCGCCCCGCTCCCGAGGTGACCGTACACCGGCTCTAACGTGACCCGCGTGACTGAGCGCATCGACCATCCCCAGACCGACGAGACCCCGGGCCGCAGCGGGCCCACCGCCACCACCGAGGCCCGGCCCGACCGGGTAGGACGGGTGCGCACCGAGTACGCCCCGGTGTACGACGGAGATCCCGATCCGGGCGAAATCGTCTGGACGTGGGTACCGTTCGAGGAGAACGACGGCCGCGGCAAGGACCGGCCGGTTCTGGTCGTCGCCCGCGAGGCGGCGGGCACCCTGCTCGCCGTGCAGTTGTCGAGCAGGCGGCACGACCACGACCGGGAGTGGGTGCCGATCGGGAGCGGGCCGTGGGACCGGGAAGGCCGTGAGTCATGGGTGGACGTGGACCGGGTACTACGCGTACACGAGCAGGGCATGCGGCGCGAGGCGTGCGCGCTGGACCGGATGCGCTTCAACCTGGTGGTGCACCGGCTGCGACTGCGCTACGGCTGGCGGTGAGCGGTCCCCAGGGCGCCTCCCGTGCCGTTCCCCCGCTCGGCACGCCCGCGTCCGTTCGCACTCCGTAATCGTATATAAGTTCGAAATACCCTTGTGTGTGCCGTCGTGATCGGCTTGGGTGGGACAGGTGTGGCCGGCCGGGTCCAGCGCGGACCGGGCCGGCTCGTGGTTCTCGACCGGAGGATCAGGAGACTCCCGACATGACCGAGGGAAAGTGTGTGCAGGTCGGCACGGACATCACCGATGCCGACCTGGAGGCCCTGGTACGCGGCATCTGTTTCAAGACAGGGCCGCCGCGCACCATCGGCGTCGAGGTGGAGTGGCTCCTGCACGAGCCGCACCGCCCCCGTGTCCCCATCACACCCGCCCGCTTCGCAGCGGCACACGCCGCCGTGCGGGCCCTGACCCTGAGTTCGGCGCTCACCGTCGAACCCGGCGGCCAGCTTGAGCTGAGCTCGCTGCCCGCCGCATCCCTGATGGAGTGCATCACGGCCGTCTCGGCCGACCTGGCGCTGGTGCGCACCGCGCTGAACGCTCTCGACCTCACCCTCACGGGGCTCGGCACCGACCCGTGGCGCCCGCCCACCCGGCTGCTGCACGACCCGCGGTACGAGGCCATGGAGGTCTACCTGGACCGCGCGGGCCCGGCCGGCCGGGGCATGATGTGCTCCTCGGCCTCCGTGCAGGTCTGCGTCGACGCCGGGTACGAGGAACCGGGCCCGCTGGGTCACGGACGGCGCTGGCGGCTCGCCCACCTGCTGGGCCCCGTGCTGGTGGCCGCGTTCGCCAACTCCCCGTTCATCGCCGGGCGGCCGAGCGGCTGGCGCTCCACCCGGCAGGCCCTGTGGGCCGGCATCGAGCCCGGCAGGTCCGCCGCGCCGGGACTCGACCTGGATCCCCGCACGGCCTGGGCCAGACGGGTGCTGGACGCGCCCGTGATGTGCGTCCGCGCCGACGCGGGCCCCTGGCTGGTGCCCGAGGACCTGTCGTTCCGGGCGTGGGTGCGCGGCGGCGTGCCCAGACCGCCCACCGGTGCCGACCTCGAATACCACCTGTCCACCCTCTTCCCACCGGTGCGGCCACGCGGGCACCTGGAGCTGCGCATGATCGACGCCCAGCAGGGCGACGACGGCTGGATCGTGCCGCTGGCGGTGACGGCCGCGCTCTTCGACGACGCCGAGGCCGCGGAGACGGCCTACCGGACCGTCAAGCCGCTGGCCGAGCGCGCGGGGTCCCGGCCGGCGCCGCGCAACGCCCTGTGGACGTCCGCCGCCCGGCATGCCCTGGCCGACCGCGAACTGCACGACGCGGCCGTGGTCTGCTTCGCCGCCGCGCTCGACGCGCTGCCCCGGCTCGGTGCCACCCCGGCCGTGCTGGACGCCGTGGGCGCCTACACCGAGCGCTATGTGGTCCGCGGGCGCTGCCCGGCGGACGAACTGATCGACCGATTCGCCCCGCAGGGGAAGGACGTGCTGTCATGACCGATCCCACCACTCCAACGGCCGACCCCGACACGCTGCGCGGGCGCGCCCTCGCCGCCCTGCTCGCCGCACGCGACCGCACCTCTCAGCTCACGGAGTGCGTGGACGAGGCGGACCTGACGACGCAGCACTCACCGCTGATGTCGCCTCTGGTGTGGGATCTCGCGCACATCGGCAACCAGGAGGAGCTGTGGCTGCTGCGCGCGGTGGCGGGCGCTGACGCCATGCGGCCCGAGATCGACCCCCTGTACGACGCCTTCGAGCACCCGCGCTCCGAGCGGCCCTCACTGCCGCTGCTGGCTCCGAAGGAGGCCCGCAGCTACGCGGCGGAGGTACGCGGCCGGGTGCTGGACGTCCTGGAGCGCACCGCCTTCCACGGCGCGCCCCTCACCCATGACGGCTTCGCCTTCGGCATGGTCGCGCAGCACGAGCAGCAGCACGACGAGACGATGCTGATCACCCACCAGCTACGCAGGGGCCCGGCGGTCCTCACCGCCCCGGACCCCGGGCCGTCCGAGTTCACCGGGCCCGCCGAGGTCATGGTGCCCGGCGGGCCGTTCACCATGGGCACCTCCACCGAGCCCTGGGCGCTGGACAACGAGCGGCCCGCGCACCGCAGGCTCGTCCCGCCGTTCTTCATCGACACGGTGCCGGTCACCAACGGCGCCTACCAGTTGTTCATGTCCGACGGCGGATACCGGGAGCGGCGCTGGTGGAGCCCGCGGGGCTGGGCGCACATCCGCGAGCACGGCATCTCGTCGCCGCTGTTCTGGCGCGAGGAGGGCGGCATGTGGCTGCGGCGCAGGTTCGGTGCGACCGAGCCGGTGCCGCCGGACGAGCCGGTGCTGCACGTCAGTTGGTACGAGGCGGACGCCTACGCCCGCTGGGCGGGCCGCAGGCTGCCCAGCGAGGCCGAGTGGGAGAAGGCGGCCCGGTACGACCCGGTGTCGGGCACCTCCAGGCGCTACCCGTGGGGCGACGCCGACCCGCGTCCCGAACACGCCAACCTGGGCCAGCGCCATCTGCGCCCGGCGCCCGCCGGCAGCTACCCGGCCGGCGAGTCGCCGCTCGGGGTGCGCCAGTTGATGGGCGACGTCTGGGAGTGGACGGCGAGCGACTTCCTGCCGTACCCGGGCTTCAGGGCGTTCCCCTACGAGGAGTACTCGCAGGTGTTCTTCGGATCCGACCACAAGGTGCTGCGCGGCGGTTCCTTCGCGGTGGGCACGGTGGCCTGCCGCGGCACGTTCCGCAACTGGGACTACCCCATACGCCGGCAGATCTTCTCCGGCTTCCGCACGGCTCGCGACGCGACGCCCGCCGAGAGCTCCCGGGGGGCGCGCTGATGTGCCGCCACCTGGCCTACCTGGGGCCCTCCGTGCCCATCGGCGAGCTGCTGCTCACCCCGCCGCACAGCCTCTTCCGGCAGTCCTGGGCACCGCGCCACCAGCAGCACGGCACGGTCAACGCCGACGGGTTCGGCGTGGGATGGTACGCCGGCGAAGACCCGGTGCCGGCCCGCTACCGCCGTTTCGGACCCATCTGGGCCGACCAGTCCTTCGCCGACCTGGCCCGGGTGGTGCGCACCGGGGCGCTGCTCGGCGCGGTGCGCGACGCCACGCTGCGCAGCGCGGACGGGGAGGCCGCGGCGGCGCCCTTCGCCGAAGGACCCTGGCTGTTCAGCCACAGCGGCGCGGTCGACGGCTGGCCCGGCTCACTGGCGCCGCTCGCCGCCGACCTGCCGCCGACCGCCCTGCTCGACCTGGTGGCGCGCAGCGACTCGGCCCTGCTGTGGGCGCTGGTGCTGCACCGGCTGCGGCACGGCGACTACCGCGACCGGGCGGGCGCGGCGCTCGCGGACACCGTGCTGGACGTGGCACGTGCCGCTCCCGCGTCCCGTCTCAACTTTCTGCTGACGAACGGTTCGGCGATCATGGCCACATCGTGGGGCGACGCCCTGTGGTACCGCACCGGTCCCGGCCCCCGGGTCGTCGTGGCCTCCGAGCCGTACGACGACGAACCCGGCTGGCACCCGGTTCCGGAACGGACGCTGCTGGTGGCGGACCCCCGCGATGTCCGGCTGACCCCGCTCAAGGAGGTCGCAGCGTGAGCCCGTTCCACGTCACCCGCACCCTGCCCGAGGACGCCTCCAGCGCGGCGCTGCGCGCCGACGTCCTGCACGGCCTGACCCGTCTGCCCAAGACCCTGCCGCCGAAGTGGTTCTACGACGCACGCGGCAGCGCCCTCTTCGAGGAGATCACCGCGCTCGCCGAGTACTACCCGACCCGCGCGGAGCGCGAGATCCTGCGGGACCGCGCCCCGGAGATCGCCGCCGCCACCGGTGCGCGCACCCTGGTGGAGCTGGGCTCCGGCTCCTCGGAGAAGACCAGGTACCTGCTCGACGCGCTCACCGGCCTCGAGACCTACCTCCCGGTGGACGTGAGCGAGAGCGCCCTCACCCTGGCGGGCGAAGCACTGCTCGCGGAGCGCCCCGGTCTCGACGTGCACGCGCTGATCGCCGACTTCACCCGGGACCTCACGCTGCCCGAGGCACCGGGGCCCCGCCTGGTGGCGTTCCTCGGCGGCACCATCGGCAATCTGCTGCCGCCCGAGCGCGCCGCGTTCCTGTCCGCGGTGCGCGCCCTGCTGGCGCCCGGGGACGCGCTGCTGCTCGGCACCGACCTGGTGAAGGAGGAGGAGGTGCTGGTCGCCGCGTACGACGACGCGGTCGGGGTGACGGCGGCCTTCAACAAGAACGTGCTGTCCGTCGTCAACCGCGAGCTCGCGGCCGACTTCCACCCGGACGCGTTCAGCCACGTGGCCCTGTGGGAACCGGAACACGAGTGGATCGAGATGCGGCTGCGCTCGCGCACGGCCCAGACGGTGAAGATCAGGGCGCTCGACCTCGCGGTCGACTTCGCGGCGGGCGAGGACCTGCGCACGGAGGTGTCCGCCAAGTTCCGCCCGGAAGGCGTGCGCGCCGAGCTGGCCGCCGCGGGCCTCAGACGCACCCACTGGTGGACGGACGCGGCGGGGCGCTTCGCGCTCTCGCTCAGCGCGGCCGCGTAGCCGAGCGGCCGCGAACGACGAAGGGAGATCGTCATGTCACATCACACCTACCGGGTCACCGAGATCGTGGGAACCTCCCACGAGGGTGTCGACCAGGCCATCCGCAACGGCATCGGACGGGCCTCGCAGACCATCAGGAACCTCGACTGGTTCGAGGTGACGGAGGTGCGCGGCCAGATCGAGGATGGGCAGGTCGAGCACTACCAGGTGGGCCTGAAGGTCGGCTTCCGCCTGGAGGAGGACGGCTGAGCGGGCCGGAAGGGAATCCTGGCGCCGCCCGGGCGTTGACACCAGGGTGAGTTCCGTCATCGCCGCCACCCGCTTCTCCGTTCTGGACCGCTCGCGCGTCCGCGAGGGGTACGGCGAGGCCCGGGCGCTGCGCGACACGGTCCGTCTCGCGGTCCGTGCGGAGCGGCTCGGATACCACCGGTTCTGGGTCTCGGAGCACCATGGCGTACCCGGGGTCGCCGGCTCGGCGCCGACCGTGCTGGCGGCCGCCGTGGCCGCCGCCACCCGCAGGATCCGGGTGGGCACGGGCGGCGTGATGCTCCCGAACCACCGGCCGTACGTGGTGGCCGAGCAGTTCGGCGTGCTGGAGTCGCTGTTCCCGGGCCGGATCGACATGGGCCTCGGCCGTTCGGTGGGCTTCACCGACGGGGTGCGCAGGGCGCTGGGCCGCGGCAAGGACGACGCCGGTGAGTTCGCAGCGCAGCTCGCCGAACTGCTGGGCTTCTTCCGCGGCGACTCGCCGACCCGGGCGCACGCCCGCCCCGCCGAGGGCCTGCGGGTGCCGGCCTTCGTGCTGGCCACCGGCGAGGGCGCGGACATCGCCGCCGAGGCCGGGCTGCCGCTGGTCATCGGCGACGTGCGGGGCCGGGAGCGGATGCTGCGCGCCATCGACCGCTACCGGCGGGCGTTCCGGCCCTCGCCCTGGGCCGCGGAGCCGTACGTCGTGGTGTCGGGCACGGTCGCGGTCGCCGCCGGCACCGAGGAGGCGCGCCGCCTGCTGGTACCGGAGGCCTGGGCCGCGGCCCACTCGCGCACCCACGGCACGTTCCCGCCGCTCCCGCCTGCCGAGGCGGTCGAGGGGCGCGCCATGACCGCCAAGGAGCGCGAGCTGTACGAGTCGGCGCTGCGGGGCCATGTGCACGGCACCGAGGAGGAGGTCACCGAGGCGCTCGAAGAGCTGATCGGGGAGAGCGGGGCCCAGGAGGTGCTGGTCACCACCAGCACGCACGACCGGGTGGCCCTGCTGGACTCCTACACCCGGCTGGCCGGGATCGCGGAGCTCATCCCGCGCGGGACGGCACCGGCACGCCCGGCGGGATGAGCGGCCCGGCTCCCGCGGCCCGCCCCGGCGGGCTCCGGACAGCCCGGCTCCGGACAGCCGGGCACCGTCCCGTCGGGCTCGGCACCAGCCGGGGCGGTGTCCCCCAGTGCGTCCTGCGCGGCACGCGCCAGGGAGCGGCGGTCCGGGTGGCCGGCGGGCGCGAGCGCGGTCCTTACCCGCACATGGGCGACGAGGCCGCGGGCCCGCGCGATCCGCCACACCGACTCCAGCAGGGTGTCCGCGCCGATGAACGCGGCAGCGGTGCTGCGGGCGCCGTGGGCGTCCGCGTACCGCAGGCGCACCGGCTGCACGGGCACGGCCGCGTCCAGTGCCGCCTGGAAGACGGCCCGCCTGACCGCTCCCCGGTCCCGGCCGCACCAGGTGCTGCCCTCGGGGAACGCCGCGACGGCGGAGCCCGCGCGCAGGGCGCCGGCGATCTCGCGCACCGCCCGGGGCAGCGCGCGCGGCCGCGTCCGGTCGATGAACAGGGTGCGGCCCGTGGCCGCCAGCGCACCGGCGACGGGCCAGCCGCGCACCTGCGACTTGGCGAGCATCCGCGCCGGCCGGAGGGCGGCGAGCAGCGGGACGTCGAGCCAGGAGATGTGGTTGGCGACGACGAGCACTCCGCCCGTGGCCGCGATCTCCCCACTGACCCTGGTACGCACCCCGATCGCGCGCACCAGGGTGCGGCACCAGAGCCTGACGAGCCGCTCGCGCGGTCCGCGGGGGCACCGCAGGACCGCCGGGGACAGCACGATCCCGGTGCCCAGGACGGCCGCCAGCGCCGCGAGCCTGAGCAGGGCGCGCGGGACGCCGGCCGCCGCTGCCCGGCCCGCGGCGCCCGGGATGCATGCTGCGGGTGTGCAGGTCGAGGTGGGCTGCCAGGTGCTCATGAGGCGGGCACGAGGGAGAGGAAGTGCCGCAGGTAGCGCGGGTCGACCCGGCGCATGGGCAGCAGCACGTAGAGGTCGGCGACGCCGAAGTCCGCGTCGAGCGCGGGCTCCGAGCACACCCAGGCGCCCAGCCGGAGGTAGCCGCGCAGCAGCGGAGGCAGTTCGGTGCGGTCCTGCCGGGCGATGTCCTCGTGGCGCCACGGCAGCAGGGGGCGCACCCGGTACTCCTCGGGCGCCAAGTGGCGCTCCCGCACCCGGTCCCAGGTGCCCGCGGCGAGCGCGCCGCCGTCGGCGAGCGGCACCGAGCAGCAGCCGCCCAGCCACTCGTGCCCCGCACCCGTCATGTAGCGGGCGATGCCGGCCCAGATGAGGCCGATCACGGCGCCGTCGCGGTGGTCCGGGTGCACGCAGGAGCGGCCGGCCTCGACCAGTCCGCCGCGGATGGCGCCCAGGGCGCTCAGATCGAACTCACCCTCGGCGTAGAGCCGTCCGGCGATCGCGGCGCGCTCGGGCGGCAGCAGTCGGTAGGTGCCGACGGCCTGTCCGGTGGCCTCGTCGCGCACCAGCAGATGGTCGCAGTAGGCGTCGAAGGCGTCGGTGTCGAGACCCGGCTCCGAGGTGGCCCGCAGATGCGCCCCCATCTCCAGGGCGAACACGTCGTGGCGCAGCCGCTGGGCGGCCCGTACGTCGGACTCGTCACGGGCGAGGGTGACGGTGTAGCGGGCGGGGGGCGCGGGCGGGGTGGCGAGGGCGGGGACGGCGGTCATGGCTCTCTCCTGGTCACGGGCGGCGCAGACGGCGGAACCACGGACCATGAGGGGTCCGTGGTTCCAGTTCTTCCGCTGTCTGCTGGCGTGCACATGACCTGCGGCGGGAGCGGGGGTGAGCGGATGCTGAACGGCCCGGGGCGTTCAGCACCCGCCTTCGGGATCGCGCCCCGGGCAGGGGCGACAGCCTCGTCGGGGATCTTCCCCGTGGGGATCTCCGTGGAGACCCCCACGTGGGGGCCTCGCCCCCTGGTGGCTACCGCTTGCCGGCCTTGCGGGTGGCCCGCAGCCACTCCTTGTTCATCCCGGTGATCGACATCAGCGGGATGCCCTTGGGGCAGGCCGTCGCGCACTCGCCGGTCAGGGTGCAGCCGCCGAAGCCCTCCTCGTCCATCTGCGCCACCATGTCCAGCACCCGGCTCTCACGCTCGGGTGCGCCCTGCGGCAGCACGTTGAGGTGATTGATCTTCGCGGAGGTGAAGAGCATCGCCGCGCCGTTCGGGCAGGCGGCCACGCAGGCCCCGCAGCCGATGCACTCGGCGTGCTCGAAGGCGAAGTCGGCGTCCGCCTTGGGGACGGGCGTGGAGTGCGCCTCGGGGGCCGCGCCGGTGGGCGCGGTGACATAGCCGCCGGCCTGGATGATCCGGTCGAACGCGGAGCGGTCCACGACCAGGTCCTTCACGACCGGGAAGGCGGCGGCACGCCACGGCTCGATGTCGATCGTGTCGCCGTCCTTGAACGCCCGCATGTGGAGCTGGCAGGTGGTGGTGCGCTCCGGGCCGTGTGCGTCGCCGTTGATGACGAGGCTGCAGGCTCCGCAGATGCCCTCGCGGCAGTCGTGGTCGAAGGCGACCGGGTCCTCACCCTTGAGGATCAGCTCCTCGTTGAGGGTGTCCAGCATCTCCAGGAACGACATGTCCGAGGAGATGCCGTCCACCTCGTACGTGGACATGGCGCCTTCGGCGTCGGCGTTCTTCTGCCGCCAGACGCGCAGGGTGAGCTTCATGCATAGCTCCGCTGAGTGGGATGGACGTACTCGAAGACCAGGTCTTCCTTGTGCAGTACGGGAGCGCGGCCGGTGCCGGTGAACTCCCAGGCCGCGGCGTAGGAGAACTCCTCGTCCTTGCGGGCCGCCTCGCCGTCCGGGGTCTGGGACTCCTCGCGGAAGTGGCCGCCGCAGGACTCGCTGCGGTGCAGCGCGTCGAGGCACATGAGCTCGGCGAGCTCCAGGTAGTCGACGACGCGGTTGGCCTTCTCCAGGGACTGGTTGAACTCCTCACCGGTGCCCGGGACCTTGATGCGCCGCCAGAACTCCTCACGGATCGCGGGGATCCGCTCCAGTGCCTTGCGCAGCCCCGCGTCGGTGCGTGCCATGCCGCAGAACTCCCACATCAGCTCGCCGATCTCGCGGTGGAAGGAGTCCGGCGTGCGGTCGCCGTCGACGGCCAGCAGCCGGGCGAGGCGCTCCTCGGTCTCCTTGCGCGTCTCGGCGACGGCCGGGTGCTCGGCGGTGACCTCCTCGTGGTGGGGGTTGCGGGCCAGGTAGTCGTTGATCGTGGACGGCAGGACGAAGTAGCCGTCCGCGAGGCCCTGCATCAGCGCGGAGGCGCCGAGGCGGTTGGCACCGTGGTCGGAGAAGTTGGCCTCGCCGACCGCGAACAGGCCGGGGATGCTGGTCTGGAGGTCGTAGTCGACCCACAGGCCGCCCATGGTGTAGTGCACGGCGGGGTAGATCCGCATCGGCACCTCGTACGGGTTCTCCGCGGTGATCCGCTCGTACATGTCGAAGAGGTTGCCGTACTTCTCGGCGACCTTCTCCTTGCCCATGCGGTGGATGGCGTCGGCGAAGTCCAGGTACACGCCCTGCCCGCCGGGGCCCACCCCGCGTCCCTCGTCGCAGACGTTCTTGGCGGCGCGCGAGGCGATGTCCCGAGGGACGAGGTTGCCGAAGGACGGGTAGATGCGCTCCAGGTAGTAGTCGCGCTCGTCCTCGGGGATCTCGTTCGGCGGGCGGGTGTCGCCCTTCGCCTTCGGCACCCAGATGCGGCCGTCGTTGCGCAGCGACTCGCTCATCAGGGTCAGCTTCGACTGGTGGTCGCCGGTGCGCGGGATGCAGGTCGGGTGGATCTGGGTGAAGCAGGGGTTGGCGAAGTAGGCGCCCTTGCGGTGCGCGCGCCAGATCGCGGTGGCGTTGGAGTTCATGGCGTTCGTCGACAGGTAGAAGACGTTGCCGTAGCCGCCGCTGGCGAGCACCACCGCGTCCGCGAAGTAGCTGTCGATCCTGCCGGTGACCAGGTCCCGGGCGACGATGCCGCGGGCCCGTCCCCCGACGACGATCAGGTCCAGCATCTCGGTGCGCGGGTGCATCTCGACGTTGCCCGCCGCGATCTGCCGCGACAGCGCCTGGTAGGCGCCGAGCAGTAGCTGCTGGCCCGTCTGACCGCGGGCGTAGAAGGTGCGCGAGACCTGGACGCCGCCGAAGGAGCGGGTGTCCAGCAGACCGCCGTACTCACGGGCGAACGGCACGCCCTGCGCGACGCACTGGTCGATGATCTCCACGGAGATCTGGGCGAGCCGGTGCACGTTCGACTCGCGGGCCCGGAAGTCGCCGCCCTTCACGGTGTCGTAGAAGAGGCGGTGCACGGAGTCGCCGTCGTTGCGGTAGTTCTTGGCGGCGTTGATGCCGCCCTGCGCGGCGATGGAGTGGGCGCGGCGCGGCGAGTCCTGGTAGCAGAACTGCACCACGTGGTAGCCCTGCTCGGCGAGTGTGGCACCCGCGGAGCCGCCGGCGAGGCCGGTGCCGACCACGATGACGGTGTGCTTGCGGCGGTTGGCCGGGTTGACCAGCTTGGCCTCGAAGCGGCGGGTGTCCCAGCGCTCGTTGATCGGGCCCTCGGGGGCCTTGGTGTCGGCGACCGGCTCACCGGTCGTGTAGGCGGCGTAGTCGCTGTATTCGCTGGTTGAGGTCATGTTCAGGCCACCAATCCGGTCATGACGCCGACGGGTACGGCGATGAAGCCCGCCGTCAGGATCACGGCGAGGGCATTGGCGATGATCTTGAGGACCCGGTCGCGGGTGCGGCTGCCGACGCCGAGGGTCTGCGCGGCGCTCCAGAACCCGTGCTGGATGTGCAGGCCGAGCGCGAGCATCGCGACGATGTAGATGACGTTGCCGTACCAGGTGGAGAAGGTGTCCACGACGTTCTGGTACGGGTGCCCGGGCTGGAAGCCGCCGGAGTGCACGGTGCCGGTGGTCAGGTCGAGGATGTGCCAGACGATGAAGAGGCCGAGGATGATCCCGCCCCAGCGCATGGTGCGGGTCGCGTAGCTGGCGCGGGGCCTGGCGTGCACGTACTTGCTCGGGCGTGCCTTGATGTCGCGGCGGCTGAGCTGGTACGCGGAGGTGGCGTGCGCCACGACGGCGAGAACCAGCACGACGCGGATCACCCAGAGGGTCCACTCGTAGTGCATGAACGGTTCGCCGATGGTGCGCAGCCAGTGGGCGTAGTGATTGAAGTCACCGGCACCGAAGAAGATCTTCAGATTGCCGAACATGTGGACGGCCAGGTAGAGCAGCATGATCAGGCCGCTGACGGCCATCACTGTCTTCTTGCCGACCGACGAGTCCCACATGGTGCGAGTCATGGACGGCCGTCGGTCCGTCCGCGTTGCCAGAGCCATGTCACAGAACGTTAGAACGACAGGAGGCGATCGGTCCAAGAGATGGAATAGCTCATTTCGATAGGTGAAACCTATTGATCGACTATGCTGACCCCATGCAGTTCCAGCAGCTTCAGTATTTTGTGGCGGTTGCGGAGACCCGGCACTTCACCCGGGCCGCCGAGCTGGTGCACGTGGCCCAGCCGTCGCTGTCCCAGCAGATCAGGTCGCTGGAGCGGGAGCTGGGCGCCGATCTCTTCCGCCGCGCCCGGGGCAACATCACGCTCACCGACGCCGGAGAGGCCCTGCTGCCGCTGGCCCGCCGCATCCTGGCGGACGCCGACACCGCCCGCCAGGAAGTCCAGGAACTGGTACAGCTCCGCCGCGGCCGGGTCCGCCTCGGGGCGACGCCGAGCCTGTGCACCGGCCTGCTCCCCGATGTGCTGCGCGACTTCCACGACCGCTATCCCGGCATCCGGCTGATGATCGAGGAGGGCGGCTCCCACGACCTGGTGCGCGAGCTGGCGCGCGGGGCGCTCGACCTGGCCCTGATCGTCCTGCCGCTGCCCAGCCCCTCCCCCGCGCTCACCACCGTGGAGCTGCTGCGCGAGGACCTGGTGGTGGTCTCCTCGCCGGACGCGCCGGCTCCCGGTACCGGGAGCATCGTGCGGGTGCCCGACCTGGAGGGCGAGCGCCTCGTGATGTTCCGGCACGGCTACGACCTGCGGGAACTGACCGTGGCCGCCTGCCGCGCCGAGGGCTTCGAGCCGGACTTCGCGGTGGAGGGCGGCGAGATGGACGCGGTGCTGGGGTTCGTCAGGGCCGGCCTCGGCGTGGCCGTGGTCCCGCACATGGTGGCCGAGCGGGCGGGCCGGGGCCTGCGGGTGACCCCCCTGGCCCGTCCGGGGCTGCACCGGATCATTGCACTGGCGCACCGCAGCGACGTGGCCCCGCCGCGCGGAGCCAGGGAGCTCCAGCGGATGCTGCTGGCCCGGTGACCGGGCCGCCCCCGCGCCCACGCGGTGGCGCCGCTGCCCCGACCGCGGGAGCGGCCGCCCCGACCGGTGATGCTGTTCCCCGCGCCCGCGCGGCGGCACCCGCGCTCCCGCCACCCCGATCGGTGAGCCGGGCGCGGCGGTGGCGTACGCCCCGCAGGGCGCGCGGTGGGGCGCGGCGGACCGTGGTCAGGACGCCCGGTCGCACCCCGGCGCGCGACGCCGGGGCGACCGGCCCGGCGCGCGACACGGCCGCCTGCGGACCGCCGGCCCGAACCCGTGCAGTGCCCGCGCCCCTCACGGCGCACGGGGGCTAGCCGATGGCGTCGGCCAGGGCCAGCTCGTGCAGCCGGTCGGGCGGGCCGGGGCGGGCGTAGTACCACCCCTGGGCCGTGTCGCAGCCCATGTCGCGCAGGGCCTCGGCCTGTGCGCCCGTCTCCACGCCCTCCACCGTCACCGACAGGTTCAGGCTGTGGGCGAGCGAGACGATGCCCTCGACGAGCTTCAGGTCGACGGGGTCGGCCGGGAACTGCTGCATGCCCTGGGTGAAGGACCGGTCGAGCTTGAGGACGCTGACGGGCAGCCGGCGGAGGTTGGCCAGGTTCGAGTAGCCGGTCCCGAAGTCGTCGAGCGCGATGTCGACGCCCATCTCGCTCAGCCGCCGCAGCGGCTTGAGCAGGTCGTCGTCGGCCCCGATCAGCGCCGACTCGGTGACCTCCAGGCAGAGCCCGGAGGGATCGAGCCCGAGCCGGTCGAGGATGTCGACCGTGTCGGAGACCAGGCCCGGATGCTGGAGCTGGCAGGGCGAGAGGTTGACGTTGATCCGCAGCGGCCCCGCCTCCGCATGCCGCTCCTGCCAGCGCCGGGCCTGCCGTACGGACTCCTCCAGCACCCAGCGGCCGAGCGGCACGATCAGTCCGGTGTCCTCGGCCAGGGGTATGAAACGGTCGGGCCCGAGCACGCCGTGCTGCGGGTGGGCCCAGCGCACCAGCGCCTCCGCGCCGCGCACGCTGCCGTCGCCGAGGTGCACCAGGGGCTGGTACTCGATGAAGAACTCGTCCCGCTCCAGCGCGGCGGGCAGCGCGGTGGTCAGGCCGTGCCGGGTGATGGCGCGGGCGTCGGCCTCCGGGTCGGCGAGTTCGTAGCGGTTGCCGCCCGCCGACTTGGCCCGGTACATGGTGATGTCGGCACTGCGCAGCACCTCCGCGGGGCTGCGCTCCTTCGCCGGGCCCTCCACGATCCCGATGCTGCCGCGCACCGTCAGCTCGCGGCCCTCGATGCGTACGGGGCCGGCCAGGGCGTTCATGATGCGCCCCGCCAGGTCGTCGACGTCGGTCTCGGTGTCGGGTCCGGTGGTCAGCGCGACGAACTCGTCGCCGCCGAGCCGGGCGACCATCTCGCCCGGCGCCGTCGCGCAGGCCTGGAGCCGGTCGGCGACCTCCACCAGGAGCCGGTCGCCGGCCGCGTGGCCGAGACTGTCGTTGACGGTCTTGAAGCCGTCCAGGTCCAGGTAGCAGAGCCCGAACCGCTTGCCCTCGCCCGCCGCGAGGGCCTTCTCCAGGCGCTCGAAGAACAGCGTCCTGTTGGGCAGTCCGGTGAGCGCGTCGTGGGTGGCCTCGTAGCGCAGCCGGAGGTTGAGCAGCCTGCGCTCGGTGGTGTCCTCCATCAGCGCCAACTGGTACTGCGGGCGGCCGTCCGCGTCACGCAGCAGGGAAACCGTCAGATTGGTCCACAGCACGGTGCCGTCGGGGCGGTAGAACGCCTTCTCCACGCGGTAGTGCTCGCGCTCGCCGTGCACCAGCTCCTCGTAGAGCCGCCAGATGTGCGGGGTGTCCTCGGAGTGCACCCACTCGGTGACTTTGCGATTGCGAACGAGTTGTTCGGAGCCGCCGAACATCCGCACCAGGGCGTCGTTGGCCTCCAGGACGGTGCCGTCCAGGTCGGCTATGCCGATCCCTATCGCGGCCTCCTCGAAGACCGCGCGGAAGCGTGCCTCGCTTGCGTGCAGGGCCGCCGCCACCGTACTGCGGGCGTCGAGCGTGGCGCGCGCGATGGCCTCCTGCTCGGCGAGGGTGCGCTCCCGCAGGGCGCCGGCGAAGCCGGCCGCTGCGGCGTGCTGCAGGCGTGCGCTGCGCGAGCGCAGTTCCTCCTGCGGGCCTTCCCCGCCGCAGTACAGCACCAGGTAGGCGTCGACCACGTCGAGGGTGCGGCTGAGCGCCTCGGGGTCGGTGCAGTGCACCTCGACGAGGGCCGCTCCGACCTGTCGGCCCGCGACCGCGTCGAAGGTGCGGGCGAGCAGTGCGTCACGCAACTGCCGGGCGAGCGGGAGGAGTAGCCGCTCGAACTCCGGGCGGTTCAGCGAGGTGGCCGTCACCGGGAAGACCGCCCGGCTCCAGATGGTCGCGAACCTGTGCAGTCTGTCTTCCGGACCGTCCGGCTCCGCGCTCACGCCTTCCGCCCCACACCGGCGAGACCCCACAGGGCGAGGGCGTCCTCCTCGTCGGGAGCGGCCACTGGCCGCCAGCACGGCAACGGCACGAGGCCCGGTTCCACCATGTCGTACCCCTCGAAGAACCGCGCGATCTCGTCACGCGAGCGCATGATCAGTGGATTGCGGATGTCCCTGTACACATCCAACGCTCCGCCCGCCTGTTCGGCCGGGACGGGGATCCCCTCGTACGAGACGTGCGTGAGGATGAGCAGACTACCCGGCGCCATGGCGTCCCGTAGCTCGCGCACGGCCGCGCACGGATCGTCCGCCTCGGCCAGGAAGTGGAGCACCGCGACGAGCAACAGCACGGCCGGCCGCGTCAGATCGAGCAGCCGACCGACGGGTTCGAGCGCCAAAACCTCGCGCGGCCTGCGCAGATCGGCCGTACCGGCGCCGGCGCCCGCATCGCCGTCGAGGACCGCGCCGGCGTGGGCGACGGCGACCGGGTCGTGGTCGACGTACACCACCTTCGCCTCACCGCAGGCCCCCCGCGCGACTTCGTGGACGTTGCCGAAGGCCGGTATGCCGGAGCCGATGTCGAGGAACTGGGTGACGCCCTGCGCCACGGCGTACTCGACGGCCCGCCGCATGAAGGCACGGTTCGCCTGGGCGAGCTTCGGCAGCCCCGGCATGAACTCCATGGCCCTGCGGCCCGCTTGCCTGTCGACCTCGAAGTTGTGCGAACCGCCCAGGTAGAAATCGTAGATGCGGGCCACGCTCGGCACCGAGATGTCGATGCCGCGCGGTGCCCACGGCGGACGCTCCATCAAAGTCTCCAAGGCCTAGGCGATCCGGTGTTCGAGCTGAGGCTACTGATCGCCCGCCAAAGGAGCGAGCCCAAACGGAAATTGGCGATCCGTTCTCGGTCACTGCCTGCGGCAAGTGCCGCAAAAGACTCTCCTGAAATCCGATGAATCTGTCGGAAGCCTGCCAAGGCACACGAAGGACGCCGGCGGGTTCCTTCGGTGCGGTGCGGTCGAGAACGGGCGACCGGAGCGCCGGGTGTCCGGTTTGCGGGGCTCTCGGGCGGGACGGCCGGACGGGGCGCGGGTGTGCACGGCGCACGGGAACGGTATGGGAGCGGACCAGGGCGCGTTGCTTACGCGTACACGCCGTCGTTTGCTCCGAGGGGTCGCCCGAACCGGAATGGCTTGTTCTTATCCTTGCGATGCGCCCGGGGCGCATGGGGCCGGTGCGTCGGGGCGTACACCCGGGCACCGTAGGGGCAGGCGCTGGGCCGTCCTGCCCGCGCACCGCACGGCCCGTTCGGCCCGGGAACGGGCCCGCTTCGCCCGCTCGGCCTCCACGCTTGCCCCGTTCGCGCGACAGCGATCGCGCCACACCGCGCGCCTCCTTAGCGTTTGGGACATCGAGGTGCATACGACGCGAGCGGAAGAGGTCCGCGGGGTGCCCCTCGGGACGGAGGACGCCCATGTGCGCGATACGCGCCGCCTCGGCCGCTCTGCTCTGCGCCGCGGTCCTGGTCCTTGCGCCTCCTGCCCCGCCCGCCCTCGCCGCGCCGCGCTCCGGGGCCGTGCCGCCCACCGTCGCCGACCGGGAGGACGGACGGTTCCTGCCCGGTCTCAACCCCCCGCTGGTCGCCGCGGGCGGCGTGGTGACGCTCAGCGCACGGGGGTGCCCGGGCGACACCACGGTGTCCTCGGACGCCTTCGGCGTGGTGACGCTGCACGCGCACTCGGGCCCCGGCACGGCCACCGTGCACCGCGGGGCGAGAGCGGGCACCGGTTACCGGGTGGTGTTCGCCTGCGCGGACGGCACCGCGCTGAGCCGCGAGCTGACCGTGGCGGGCGGCCACGGCGGTGGCGAGGGCGGCGCGGTGCGGCACGCGGCGCGGACCGGCGCCACGGGCGCTCTCGGCGGCTTCGACCTCCAGGAGATCGGGGTGGGGGCGGCACTCCTCGGGGCCGCGCTGGTGCTGGCCTACCGCCGTGCCCGGCGGCACGGGGCCGCCGCGCGGGAGACGACCGCCGAACGCGGCGGGCACGCCGGCCGCCCGGCGGGATGAACCACGGCCCTTCGCCCCGGAAGCGATGGTTCCGGGGTGAAGGGCCGTAGCGGAGGCCACGCGCGGGGCGCGGCCGCGGAGCGTCAGAGGTGGATGGCGGATGCGTGGGGACAGAAGGGGCGGCGACGTCCTGTGCGGCCGGGTACCGGACCGCCGGGAAGGGCACGCAGGGAGCGGTGCGGGGTCAGGCGTTGCTCTCGGCGCGCCGGTGCCGCAGCACCAGGCCGCCGCCCAGCAGGGCCGCCGCCACGAGACCGCCGCCGATCGCCATGTCGCTGCCGGCGACGCCCTTGGAGCTGCCGCCCAGACCGCCCTGCACACCGCCGATGACGGTGAAGGCGTTCCGCCTGGTCAGGGTGCTGCCGTCGCAACGGGCCGTGACGTCGTAGGAGCCCCGGGCGGCGTTCCTGAAGACCCGGACGGTGGCGGTGACCCGGTTGCTGCCGGCCACGGGCTGGAGCTCGGTCCTCGGGAAGGCCTCCGACTCCACGGTGCTGCCGGGCGTACGGCACTCCGGCGCGTCGACGGAGACGGTGAGCTGGCCGCCCCTGGCGATCACGCTGGGGGTGACGGTGATGTTGTCGGGGTCGTTCCAGGCCGCGGCCGTGGGAACGGCGAGTCCGACGGCGGCGGCCGTGACGGCCGAGACCGCCAGGGCTCGGAATCTACGCATGGGAATCCTCCGCGGAAGGCGCCCGGGGAGCCGTCCCCGGTCGGTCGGTGAGCACGCCTTCCAGACAGACCCTCAGATGCGGTGCGCAGGCCCGCATGTCGGGACTCGTCCGTCCTGGTGAGACGACACGCCGGTGGCCGTCACACCGGTGTGGATCACCGCAGGTCACCCAGTGTCAGAAATTTCCCGGTGGGCGGGACTCGGATGGCGCACCGGGACCCGGCCGCCACCCGTTCGCCGCTGTCGCGTCGCCGCCCGCGGGCGGTGCGCCTACGGTGCTGGTACGCGCACCGTACGCGGCCCGCCGCCGCGTCGAGAAGGGATGGCGAATGTCTGGGTCCCAGTCGGCCGAAGAGGAGGAACGGCCCAGGAAGCGCACGCCGTTCGGCGCTCTCGCGCTGGTCCTGCTCGCCGGCCTCGCGCTGATCCGCAACGGCTCCGGCGAGTTCAGCACCGGCCCCCCGCAGCCCGCGTCAGCCGCGGCACCGAGCAGCAGCTTCGCCGTCGGGGTACCCGCGCCGGGCATGCAGGCGCTGCCGTACTCGATGGTCGACCGGGTCACCATCCCGGAGATCAAGGTGGACGCGCCGGTCACTCCCGTGGGGCTCGACGCGGACGGCTGGGTGGGCGCGCCACCGCCCGAGGACCCCAATCTGGCGGGCTGGTTCACCGGTGCCGTGTCGCCCGGCGAGAAGGGCACGGCCGTCATCGTCGGCCATGTCGACAACGCCCACGGTCCGGCGGTGTTCTACGGCCTCGGCTCGCTGAAGCAGGGCAACCACGTCGAGGTCCGGCGCAGGGACCAGCGCACCGCGGTCTTCGAGGTCTACGGCATCGAGCTGTTCGAGAAGGAGAACTTCCCCGGCGACCGGGTCTACAGCAGTACCGGGAAGCCTGAACTGCGGGTGATCACCTGCGGCGGCGGCTTCTCCAAGCAGCACGGGTACGACGGCAACGTGGTGGTGTTCGCGCGCATGGTGGAGGTGCGCTGATCGGCTCCGTCGCGACTTTCCGTCCCCCCGGGGTCCTGGGGCTGCCCGTTCGGCTAGCCTCACCGCTGTGACCGATCAGCAGTCCACCCAGTTCGAACGCGGCACCGACGGCCCCAAGGTGATCGTCGCGGGCGTCGACGGCTCCGACTCCTCGCTGCGGGCCGCCGCCTACGCGGGTGGGCTGGCCCGCAGGCAGCACGCACTGCTCGCCATCGTGTACGTACAGCCGGTGATGGCGGCGGGCGCCGCGCTCGGGGTGCCGGTCGCCGACACCACGGACGAGATCGCGGAGTCGCTGGCCGGGGAGATCCGGGCGGCGGCCGAGCGCGTGAAGGACATGTTCGAGGTGCGCTGGGAGTTCCACACCTTCCGTGGCGACCCCTACAACGGCCTGGTGGCCGCCGCGGACGAACTCAAGGCCGACGCCGTGGTGGTGGGCGCGTCGGAGCAGGCGGGACACCGCATCGTCGGATCGGTGGCGATCCGGCTGGTGAAGGCCGGGCGGTGGCCGGTGACGGTGGTGCCGTGACGGATTGGCGGGTCCCGGCCCGCCCGCCACCACCGCACCCGCGCAGGCGCAGGCACCCGCACTCGCGCACACACCCGCACCCGCACCCGCACCCGCACCCGCAGGCACATCGTGACCCCTTGATGACGATGTGTCTCGCCGGCGTGGGAGTTCCTGGGTCGCGAAGGTGCGGTGTCTTCCCTCCCGGACGTTCGTCGGACATCATGATCGGCCATCAACCGACTGCCGTCCGCGAAGAGGTGGGTCCTCATGGCGCGACTCCGTATGGGCGAGGGCGTACTCCGCCGCAAGCCGATCGACCAGATCTCCGAGCCCGGTGGCGCCCCCGGCGCCGAGGGAACCGAGAGCGGGCAACTGACCCGCACGCTGGGGTTGTGGCAGCTCACCGCCATCGGCGTGGGCGGCATCATCGGGGCGGGCATCTTCGCGCTGGCCGGCACGGTGGCGAACGGCACCGCCGGACCCGCGGTGCTGGTGTCCTTCCTGATCGCGGGAGTGGCCAGCGCCGCGGCGGCGCTGTCGTACGCGGAGTTCGCGGGACTGATCCCGAGAGCGGGCTCGGCCTACACCTACGGCTATGCCGTGCTCGGCGAACTGGCGGGCTGGTGCATCGGGTGGGACCTGCTGCTGGAGTACACCGCGATCGTGTCGGTGGTGGCGATCGGCATCTCCGGCTACTTCAACTTCCTCCTCGGTGACATGGGCGCCCGGCTGCCGGGGTGGATGCTGGGGGCGCCGGGCACCGGCAGCGGCCACCGGGTGGACCTGATCGCGATGCTGCTGTGCCTGCTCATCGCGTACCTGCTGAACCTGGGCATCAAGAACGCGGCGCGCTTCGAGACGGTCGTGGTGGGCCTGAAGGTCCTGGTCGTGCTGCTGGTGATCGGTGTCGGGTTCTTCCACATCAGCACCGGCAACTACCACCCCTACTTCCCGTACGGGATCGGCGGCGCGTTCACCGGTGCGGCGACGGTGTTCTTCGCGGTGTTCGGCTACGACGCGATGAGCACGGCGGCCGAGGAGTCCAAGGACGCCCAGCGCCACATGCCGAAGGCGATCATCTACTCACTGGTGATCGCGATGGTGCTGTACGTGCTGGTGTGCCTGGTACTCACCGGCATGCAGGACTACCGGCACATCGACAAGGCGAGCGGCCTTTCCACGGCGTTCAAGTCGGTGGGGCTCGGCGGGCTCGCGGACGTGATCGCGGTGGGCGCGATCATCGGGATCCTCACCGTGATGTTCACCTTCATGCTCGGCGTCACCCGCGTGTGGTTCTCGATGAGCCGCGACGGGCTGCTGCCGAAGTGGTTCGCCAAGACCCACCCGACCCGGCGGGTGCCCACCCGGGTGACCTGGATCGCGGGCGCGGCCTCGGCGGTCATCGCCGGGTTCCTGCCGATCGCCGAGGCGGCCGAGCTCACCAACATCGGCATCCTGCTGGCCTTCGTGGTGGTGTGCGTCGCGGTGATCGTGCTCCGCTACCGCAGGCCCGACCTGCCCCGTACGTTCCGCGCCCCGGGCATGCCGGTGGTGCCCGCCGTGGGGGTCGTCTTCTCCCTCTGGCTGATCACGTTCCTGCAGTGGCAGACCTGGGTGCGGTTCGCGGTGTGGTTCGCGATCGGCCTGGTGATCTACTTCGGGTACTCGCGCCGGAAGTCGTTGCTGGCCACGTCCGGCGCGGGCAACGCCGCACCGGACGCCCGGGACACTACCGCCCCATGAGCAGGCCGTCCTGGCCCGCACCGCGGCTCAGCACCACCTGCCGGATCCGGTCGCGCACCGCGGTGAGCGGCCGGCCCCGGCCGATCGCCTCGTTGAGGTTGGTGACGCGTCCGGTGCCGGTGTCGAACCACTGCGGGACGAACTCCGCCTTCGTCACCCGCCACCGGTCGCCGGACCGCTCGGGCGGGGCGAAGGTGAAGCGGGCGAGGGTGCTCTCGTTGCCGCGCGGGTCGGGCCGGCCCGCGTGGTTGACCATGTCGCCGGCGATCTGGTCGCCCATGCCGTAGACCACCCAGGTACCGGACACCTTCTCGTAGGCCTGCGGGACGTGGGCGTGGGTGCCGAGGATCAGGTCGATGTCGGGGCGGCCGGCGGTGCGGGCCGCGGTGAGCTCCCTGGCGAGGGTCAGTTGCCTCTCGTCCGGCTCGTCCTGCCACTCGGTGCCCCAGTGCATGGACACCACGACCACGTCGGCCCCCGCCCGGCGGGCCGCCCGGGCGTCCCCGACGATCCGGTCCCGGTCGATCAGGTTGACCGTCCACGGCCGGCCGGCGGGCAGCGGGACGTCGTTGGTGCCGTAGGTGTAGGCGAGGTGGGCCACCTTGGCGCCGCCGGCCGGCAGCCAGGACGGAGCACCCGCCTCCGCGGCGGTGCGCGCGGAGCCGGTGTGCCGTACCCCGGCCTGGTCGAGGGCGTCCAGGGTGCGCCGGACCCCCTCCGCACCGTCGTCGAGCGTGTGGTTGGAGGCCGTGGAGCAGGCGTCGTACCCGGTGGCCCGCAGTCCGGCGGCCACCTCGGGCGGAGACTTGAAGGCGGGGTAGCCGGTGTATTCGCCGTTCGCGCCGTAGACCGTCTCCATGTGGCAGATGGCCAGGTCGGCCCGGGACACCACGGGTCTGACGCCGGCCAGCATCGGGGCGAAGTCGTAGCCGCGCCCTCCGGCGTCGGCGCCGGCCTGGCGGATGATCGAGTCGTGCGGCAGCACGTCGCCGGAGGCGAGCAGCGTGAAGCCGCGCGGCGCGCCCCCGCCGGTCACCGGAGACGGTGTCGCGCCGCGGCCTGCCTGGCGCTGCTGTGTGGCGCACGCCGCGACCGCGAGCAGCACGGTGAGAGCCGGGACCAGGGTCCAGCGCAGGACGCCGCGGACACCGTGCACCCGGGCGGCGGACGCGGGCCCGGCGGCGGGCCGGCAGCCCCGGGGGCGCCGAGTGCGCCCGGCGGCCGCCGCACGTCCCGGGCGTCTCGGACATCCGGTGGGTCCGCGGCGTGGGGTGCGCTCGTGCATCGGGATGCCTCTCACTCGGGAGCTTTATACGCACAATCCGCATATATGATTAATAGGGAGTCAAGTAACAAGACCGGCACGGTCCCCGGATCGGCCGCACGCCGCGCGCCCGGTGGCCCGTTCACCGCACCGCTCGCCGACGGCATCGACCGCCCGCCGCAGACCCGGGTACGCGCCCTGTCCGCGCCGCGCGGCCTGCGCTGGCATACGCCCATGACGGTGACGACGGGGGAGCGGGAGCTGGCCGAACTGCTGCGCGAGCACGCCGGTCCGCTCTTCGCCCTGCTACTGAGGCTGAGCGACGGAGACCGGCAGCGCGCCGAGGACCTGGTGCAGGAGACCCTGGTGCGTGCCTGGCAGCACCCGGAGGCGCTGCACGCCGACTACGACTCCGTGCGCCCCTGGCTGTTCACGGTCGGCAGGCGGCTGGCGATCGACGCGCGGCGCGCCCGGCAGGCCCGTCCCGCCGAGGTGCAGGGCGAGGTGCTGGAGAGCGCCCGGATCTGTGCGGACCACGCGGAGCGCGCCGCCGCGATGCTCGACGTACGCGAGGCTGTGAAGACTCTCACTCCCGAGCACAGGGACGTCCTGTTGCAGGTGTACTTCCGAGGGGCGAGCGTGGCGGAAGCCGCACAGGCCCTGGGGATACCGCCCGGTACTGTGAAGTCCCGTGCGTACTACGCGCTGCGCGCGCTGCGTCGGGTGCTCCCCGGTTACGCACCCGACCAGGGACGAAACCACGGCTGAGGCAAAGGCTTCGCAAATCGCCTTGCCACCGGGCCGGTTGAGTAATCGGCTGTCCTCATCCGTGTTCCACAGACAATGGGGCTTGGTCCGTGGTGCGCCGCGGGCCGGAGGAAGGCGGGAAGGATGCAGCACAGGGGCCGAGGGAGTACCGACGACGCCGGCGGCGGCGAACTCACCGTTCCCATGGCGTGGTTGTACGCCGAGTACATCGCCGACGAGGTGCTGCGCGCCGGCGATCTGATGCCGCCCACCTCGTTCGAGTTCCGTGCCGGACGCGACGCGCTGGCGCTGACGGTCTTCCTGTCGGAGCCGGGCACCGAGCTGACCGGCGCCCTCGTGGTCTCGCACCTGGAGGACTGGCTGTCGCTGACGGCCTACGACCAGCCGTGGCGGGACTGGGTGCGCGAGCGGATGGCCCTGCTCACCGCGGATGCGGTGGCCTCGGGCGGCGTCGGCCCCGACCTGGAGCTGGCGGCAGAGGCGTGGCGCTGGCTGGAGGAGACCGAGTTGCTCGCACCCGACCTGGACGCGGTGCCCGGCGGCGCGGTGCCCGAGGAGGACGAGGCTCCGCAGGTGTGGACGCCGGCCTGGCAGTTGGGGCTGCCGCTCGGGCACCTGGCGATCCACCTCTTCTGAAGCCGTGCCTCCGGCGCCGCAGCGGTGCTCAGCCCGCGCCGCCGGCGGGCGAGGAGTGCACGCCCGCACGGTACTTGGGAAGCCGTACCGTGATCCGCATGCCCGCGCCCACACCGGTGTCGATGACCAGCCCGTAGTCGTCCCCGAAGACCTGCCGTAGCCGCTCGTCCACGTTGGACAGACCGATACCGGACGTCGGGCCGCCCTCCCCGCGCAGGATCGCGCGCAGCCGTTCCGGCTCCATGCCGACGCCGTCGTCCTCGATGACCACCTCCGCCTCCGCTCCCGAGTCCTGCGCGCTGATGCTGATGGCGCTGCGGGTGACGGCGCCTTCCAGGCCGTGCTTCACGGCGTTCTCGACCAGCGGTTGCAGGCACAGGAACGGCAGCGCCACCGGCAGCACCTCGGGCGCGATCTGGAGGGTCACCGAGAGCCGGTCGCCGAACCTGGCCCGCACCAGCGCCAGGTACTGGTCGATGGAGTGCAGCTCGTCGGCCAGCGTGGTGAACTCCCCGTGCCGCCGGAACGAGTAGCGGGTGAAGTCGGCGAACTCCAGCAGCAGTTCCCTGGCCCGCTCGGGATCGGTGCGCACGAACGACGCGATGGCGGCCAGCGAGTTGAAGATGAAGTGGGGCGAGATCTGCGCCCGCAGTGCCTTGATCTCCGCCTCGATCAGCCGGGTCCGTGAGCGGTCCAGCTCGGCGAGCTCCAGTTGGACGGAGACCCAGCGGGCCACCTCGTCGGTGGCGCGGGCCAGCACCGCGAAGTCCCGGGTCGCATAGGCCACCAGCGCACCCAGCACCCGCTGGTCGACCACGATCGCCGCGGCCACCCCCCACCGCAGGGGGCAGTCGGGGTCGCCGCAGCCGCAGTCGAAGGCCGCGGAGCGGCCGGTGGCGAGCAGCCCCGCCAGCTTCTCCATCACCTGCCCGGCGTGCTGTTCGCCGCTGCCGTCCCAGGCGAGCACGGCGGAGCGGCCCGTGACGCAGAGCGCGTCGGTGCCCAGCAGGGTGCGCAGCCCGCGCACCGCCTTGCGGGCGGTGTCCTCGCTGAGCCCGGCGCGCAGCGGCGGCGCGGCGAGCGAGGCGGTGTGCAGGGTCTCGAAGGTGGCACGCTCCACGGGCGAGCCCACATCGCTGCGGCCGGCCGGGTGGGCGGTGCGCCGGCCCACCAGGAATCCGCCCGCCAGCAGCAGCGGGCACAGGGCGAGCAGCACGGCGGCGGCGGTCCCGGTCACTGCGGCTCCCGTCCTCGGCCGGCCCTGGCCTGCCGGGCGCCCGGCCCCTGCGGTGCGCCGCCGGCCGCGGCGGCCGCGGTCTGCCGGGCGCCCAGCGACTCGGGCAGGTGCAGGCGGGTCATGGTGGCGCTAGTGTGCGGCGGGATGCTGCCCGGTGTGGCCAGCGAGACCAGCACCATCGCGAGGAACCCCACCGGCACCGACCACACCGCCGGCCAGGCCAGCAGCGTGTGCAGCCAGCCGGTGCGCACCGGGCCGGCTCCGGCGACCGTCAGCGCCACCGCGAGCAGCGCCAACCCGCCGCCCAGCAGCAGCCCCGCCAGCGCTCCGGGCGGGGTGAGCCTGCGCCACCAGATGCCGAGCACCAGCAGCGGGCAGAACGCCGACGCGGACACCGCGAAGGCCATCCCCACCACGTCCGCCACCGGCATCCCGCTCATCAGCAGCGCCCCGCCGAGCGGCACGCCCATCGCCGGCACCGTCGCGACCCGCAGGTGCCGCACCCCGCGGGCCGGCAGCACGTCCTGGCTGAGCACTCCCGCGACGGCCATGGTGAGCCCGGACGCGGTGGACAGGAACGCGGCGAAGGCCCCGCCGGCCACCAGCGCGCCCAGCAGGTCGCCGCCGACCCCGCCGACCGCACGGCCCGGCAGCAGCAGCACCGCGCTGTCCGCGTCCCCGGCACCGGTCAGCTCCGGCGCGTACAGCCTGCCGAGCCAGCCGTAGAGCGGCGGCAGCAGGTAGAACAGGCCGACCAGGGCGAGCACGACCACCGTGGTGCGGCGCGCGGCGCGGCCGTCGGGGCTGGTGTAGAAGCGCACCACGACATGCGGGAGGCCCATGGTGCCCAGGAAGGTGGCGACGATCAGGCCGTAGGTGGCGTAGAGCGGGTGGTCGGCGCGGCTGGTGGCGAGCGGCTGCCCGGCGCCCGCGGCGGTGGGCGCCGCCCCGGGATCCGCGGGGAACACGGGCGGGGCCCCGCCGTCGTGGTGCCAGACGAGCAGGACGAAGACCGCCGGGACCAGCAGCGCGGTGAGTTTCAGCCAGTACTGGAAGGCCTGCACGAAGGTGATGCTGCGCATGCCGCCCGCGGCGACCGCGACCACCACCACGCAGGAGACCAGCACCGCACCGAGCCAGCGCGGCGAGCCGGTGAGCGTGCCCAGCGTCAGCCCCGCGCCCTGGAGTTGGGGCACCAGGTACAGCCAGCCCGTGCCCACCACCAGCATGCTCACCACCCGCCGCACCCGCGCGGACTCCAACCGGCCCTCCGCGAAGTCCGGGAGCGTGTAGGCGCCTGAGCGGCGCAGCGGTGCGGCCACGAAGATCAGCAGGACGAGGTATCCGGCCGTGTAGCCGACCGGGTACCAGAGCATGTCGGGCCCGTGCACCAGCAGCAGGCCGGCGACGCCGAGGAACGAGGCGGCGGAGAGGTACTCGCCGCTGATCGCGGAGGCGTTGAGCGAGGGCCCGACGGTGCGGGAGGCCACGTAGAAGTCGGAGGTGGTCCGGGAGATGCGCAGACCGAAGCCGCCGATGAGGACACTGGCGAGCACCACCGCGCTCACCGCGCTGATCGTGTATGCCTCGTTCATGGCGGTCCGTCGTGGTCGGCGCCGCGCACCAGGCGGGCGAAGTCGCGTTCGTTGCGCTCAGCCCGCCGTATGTACCAGCGGGCCAGCAGCACCAGCAGCGGATAGCAGCAGAACCCGAGCACGGCCCAGACGACGGTGGCGTTGCGCAGTGCGGCGAAGAACAGCGGCAGCGTGACGACGGGCAGGGCGAGCAGCGCGAACGCCGCGAGACCGGCCCGGAGCTGACTGCGCATCAGCGAGCGGACGTAGGCGGCGCCGAGCGTGGTCTGCTCGTCGATCTCCCACTGGGTGCGGTGGCCCGGCAGCCGGTGCACCGTGCGCGGCTCGCCGGTGACCCGCTCACGGCGGGGTGCGGGCTCGGCGCTGGCGGACACGGCGTGGAGTGTAGGCAGGGGGGAGGCGCGAAGGGAAGCCGGGAACACGCGTACGGGGCTGGTCACCACGGTGGCCCGCCTCCCGGGGCCCACCGCCGTGCTCGACCCGCCGCGGTGCGGCCTTCCGCACGGCTCAGCCCTCGCCGCGTCGCATGAGCAGTTCGCGCACCCTGCTCGCGTGCCGCCTGCTGACGGCGAGCTGCGCCCCTGCGATGCGGACGCTCATCCCGCCGCCGTCCAGCCGGAGTTCGTCGATGCGGTGCAGCGCGACCAGGTGGCTGCGGTGGATGCGGACGAACCCGTGGGGCGCCCAGCGCTCCTCCAGCGTGGCCAGCGGGATGCGCACCAGATGGCTGCCGTCCGCGGTGTGCAGCCGTGCGTAGTCGCCCTGGGCCTCGGCGTAGGTGATGTCGGCGACGGCCACCATGCGGGTGACGCCGCCGAGTTCGACGGGGATGCGGTCGCCGACCCCCGTGGGGGTGCGGTCGGTGGGCCGGGTGACCGCGATCTGCTCGGCGACCCGGCCCACCGCCTCGGCGAGGCGCTCCCTGCGCACCGGCTTGAGCAGGTAGTCCACCGCCTTCAGGTCGAAGGCCTGGACGGCGAAGTCCTCGTGGGCGGTGACGAACACGATCAGTGGGGGCCGGGCGAAGCCCGCGAGCAGCCTGGCGACGTCCAGGCCGGTGAGCCCGGCCATCTGGATGTCGAGGAACAGCACGTCGAAGGCGTCCTCGGCGCCCTGCCCCTGGCGGAGCTCGGCGTCCGTGGCCCGGCCGATGCGGCGCAGCGCCTCGGTCGCGTCGGTGGCCTGGGCCACCTGCCCGATCCTGGCATCGGCCCGCAGCAGGTACACCAGTTCGGCGAGTGCTGGTTCTTCGTCGTCCACGGCCAGTACGCGCAGCATGCGGCTGGAGTGTAGGGGCTCCTGGTACGCGCCGGGTGATCATGCCGCTGACCTGGCGAAGGTCCGGGCCCCACGGCGACGGGCGCTGCCGCGGGGCCCGGGTTCGCCCGGCACCACTCGCGCGGCGGGGACCGGAGGATCGGGGAGGACCGGAAGGAGGGGAGAGGAGCCGCAGACAGCCGGCAGGAACCGGAGGGCCGCACGGGCAGGAGCGAACCGGAAGGGCCCGGGGGCCGGCGAGCGCCCTCGCCGGCCGGCTACTTAAGGAGGCGTGACATCCGGCGGTCGGCGAGCAGCTTGCCGCCCGTCTGGCAGGTGGGGCAGTACTGCAGGGCCGAGTCGCTGAACGACACCTCCCGTACGGTGTCCCCGCACACCGGGCACGGCAGTCCGGCCCTTCCGTGCACCCGCAGGCCGCTCTTCTTCTCCGCCTTCAGCCGGCCGGCGGCCACTCCCCCGGCCCGTTCCACCGCCTCGCCGAGCGTGGCGCGCATCGCCTCGTAAAGACCGCGCACCTCCTCGTCGCCGAGGCGCGCCGCCAGCTTGTACGGCGACATCTTCGCGGCGTGCAGGATCTCGTCGCTGTAGGCGTTGCCGATGCCGGCGATCAGGCTCTGGTCGCGCAGGGCGCCCTTGATCTGGCGCCGTTCCCCGGCGAGCAGTTCGGCCAGGCGCCGTTCGTCGAAGTCGGCGGCGAGCGGGTCGGGGCCGAGCCTGGCGATGCCGGGCACCTCGGCCGGGTCGCGCACCGCGTACACGGCCAGGCGCTTCTGGGTGCCCTGCTCGGTGAGGTCGAAACCCTCGCCCGTCTCCAGGGCCACCCGCAGGGCGAGGGGTCCTCTGCCCGGCCGAGGCGCCCCGTCGGGCAGGCGGTCGCGCCACTGCAGCCATCCGGCGCGGGCGAGGTGCACGATCATGTGCAGCCCGTCCGCGTCCAGGTCGAGGAACTTCCCGTGCCTGCGCACCGCCGTGACGGCACGGCCCTCCAGCGCGGTCACCGGCGGGTCGTAGGTCTTCAGGACGCTGACCGCCACCGGCAGCACCCGGACGATGTCGTGATCGATCAGGCGGCCGCCGAGGAAGTCGGCGAGCGCTGCCACCTCGGGGAGTTCGGGCATGGATCCAGAGTGCCACCGCGCCGGGCGGAACGGCCCGCGGCTCCCCGGGGCACCCCGCCCGACCGCTCCCCCGGGCACCCCCGGTCCGACCGCTCCCGGGCACCCCGCTCCCCGGGCCCCTCAGTCCCGCTGGTCCCGCTCGTCCCGCTGGTCCCGCTGGTCCCGCGGTGGCACCACGAACTCGCCCCACACGCACTTGCCGCTGCCGCGCGACTCCACGCCCCACACGTCGGCCATCCGGTCCACCAGCAACAGGCCCCGCCCGGACATGCCGACGCCGCCTGCGTCCCGGCGGCGCGGCAGGGCACTGGAGCCGTCCTCGACCTCCACACGCAGCCGCCGGTCGGTGCCCGTCAGCACACGGAGCGTGACGATGGCCGCGCCCTCGGTGTGCATTAGAGAGTTGGTGATCAGCTCGCCCGCCACCAGCTCGATCTCGTCCGTGCGGTCCTGCGCCCCCCAGGCGTGCACGGCCGCGCGGATCATGTGCCGGGCCTCCCGGAACGCGTCGGGGTCGCCGGGCTCGACGTGCTGCTGGAGCCGGCCGCCGGACTGCGGGGCCCGCACGCCGCTTCGGCGCAGGAGGAGCAGGGCGACGTCGTCCCGGCCGCTCGTCTCGTCCGCGGCGAGGCAGAGCCGGTCGGCGAGCCGCGGCAGATCCGCGGGACCCGTGTCGACCAGCGTCGTCAGCGTCTGCATGCCGTCGTCCAGGTCGCCCCCCGGCTTCTCCACCAGGCCGTCGGTACACAGCACCAGGGTCTCACCCGGGTCCAGCTCCACGGTGCCGACGGGGTACGCGAGCTGGTCGAACTCCGCGGACAGACCGAGCGGCAGCCCGCCCTCCACGGGCAGCCGCCGGCAGGAGCCGTCGGCTGCCCGCAGCAGCGGGTCCAGATGGCCGGCGCGCACGAGCTGGACCACTCCGGTGGTCAGGTCCGCCTCGGCGTACAGGCAGGTCGCGAAGCGTTCGGTGTCGAGTTCCTGCAGGAAGACGGAGGCCCTGGCCATCACGGCGGCGGGGGTGTGGCCCTCGGCGGCGTAGGCGCGCAGCACGATCCTGAGCTGGCCCATCACCGCCGCGGCATGCGTGTCATGGCCCTGTACGTCGCCGATCACGGCACCGACCCGGCCGCCGGGCAGGGGTATGACGTCGTACCAGTCGCCGCCGATGTCGCGTCCCAGGGAGGCCGAGCGGTAGCGGACGGCGATCTCCGCTCCGGCGACCTCCGGGATGGTGCGCGGCAGCATGGCGTGCTGGAGGCCCTCGGCCAGGTCCTTCTCCTGTTCGAAGAACATGGCCCGCTGCAGGCTCTGGGCGATGCTGCTGCTCAGCGCCACCAGCACGTCGCGCTCCTCGTCCGCGAAGCCGATCTTGTCGTGGTAGAGCAGCCCGAGGGCACCGATCGGGCGGGCCTGCGCGATGAGGGGCAGGTAGGCGGCCGCGGTGACGTCCAGATGGGTGAGGCGCGGCCACAGCATCGGGTACGAGGTGGAGAAGTCCTCCGGTGACTCGATGAACCGCGGTTTCAGGGTGCGGACCACCTCGCCCATCGGATACGGCTCGTCGATCCGGGTGGTCCTCGCCCCCAGCACGGGGCCGCCCGCGGGACCCTCCGCCACCAGCCGGATGCGCCCGGCCTCCACCAGGCCCATGACCAGGCCGGCGGTCCCGAGGTGCACCGGGCCCCGGCGGTCGTCGAGCACGTCGATGACGTCCTGGACGGTGCGGGCGTGGGCGAGCGCGGCGGTGGTGTGCTGCACGATGCTGGTCCGGCGCCTGCGTTCCTCGTCACGCCGGCCCCGGTGGCGGCGGGTCGCCTTGTCGTCGAGTTCCTGGGTGGCGTCCCGCACGATGCCGAGGATGCGGCGCGGCCGCCCGCTCTCGTCGCGGTGGATGTACCCCTGGGTGTGCGTCCAGCGCAGGTCGCCGTCGTGGCGCCGGATGCGGAAGTAGGTGCCGTAGTTGTCGGCGCCGTTCTTGAGGGCCTCGGAGATGACGGCGTCGATCCTGGCCGCCTCGGTGGGCGGGAAGAGCGCGCCCAGGTTGAACGCGACCCCGTCGTACTCGCCGGGCCACACGTCCAGCACCTCGTGACCCTGGGTGTCCAGGTGCAGCAGCCCGCTGTCGAGGTCCCAGTCGAAGCTGCCCATGCCGTTGAGCGCCAGGATCGGATCCGGGTTGACGGGCCAGTCGTCCGGGAGTGCCGGCGCCCTCGCTCCCCGCTCAATCATGGAGCCACCTTGCCGCTGGTTGCCGCCTTGTCGCGTCTCTACGGTTCCGTCACTCCCCCACCGGTCCACAGCTCCCCCACCGGTTTGCTCCGATTGTGAATCTTATCCGCCGTTCACACCATATGCCGCCGCAGGTCCGCCGTTCCCCTCACTCCGGAGAGCCCGAAGGCGTGACTGTGCGTCACACTGGGCGTATGCGATGGTTCACGGCCGACGGCTACTGGATGAGCCGGCTGATCTTACAGCGGGGTCTGGCGGCGATCTATCTGGTGGCCTTCCTGGCGGCGGCGCTGCAGTTCAGGGCGCTGATCGGGAGCCGCGGAATGCTGCCGGTACCGGCCTTCGTGGCACGGGTGCCGTTCCGCAGGGCGCCGAGCGTCTTCCACGCGCACTACTCGGACCGCTTCTTCGCGGGCTGCGCCTGGCTGGGCTGCGCCGTGGCGCTCGCGCTGCTCGCGGGCGCCGGCGACGAGGTACCGCTGTGGGCCGCGATGCTGCTGTGGGCACTGCCGTGGGCGCTGTACCTCTCCATCGTGAACGTCGGGCAGACCTGGTACGGCTTCGGCTGGGAGTCGCTGCTGCTGGAGGTGGGGTTCCTCGCGATCCTGCTCGGCAACGACCGCGTCGGGCCGCCGATCGTGGTGCTGTTCCTGCTGCGCTGGGTGCTGTTCCGGGTGGAGTTCGGCGCGGGGCTGATCAAGATCCGCGGGGACGCCTGCTGGCGCAGGCTCACCTGCCTGGACTACCACCACGAGACACAGCCGATGCCCGGCCCGCTGAGCTGGTTCTTCCACCGGCTGCCGGCGCCGCTGCACCGCGTGGAGGTGGCCGCGAACCACGGCACCCAGCTAGTGGTCCCCGTGCTGCTCTTCACCCCGCAGCCCGTCGCCTCCGTCGCGGCCGTACTGATGATCATCACCCAGTTGTGGCTGGTGCTGTCCGGCAACTTCGCCTGGCTGAACTGGCTGACCATCGTGGTCGCGTCGGCCGCACTGGACCTCTCCCCGCTGGTCGGCGACCGCGACCGGCCGGCGGCACCGCTGTGGTACGAGGTCGTGGTGCTCACCGTCGCGGCCGTGCTGGTCGCCCTGAGCTACCGTCCGGCGCGCAACCTGTTCTCCCGGCGGCAGCTCATGAACTTCTCCTTCGACCCGCTGCACCTGGTCAACACCTACGGCGCCTTCGGCAGCGTCAGCAGGGTCCGCATGGAGGTGGTGCTGGAGGGCAGCGCGGAGCCGGCACCGCGGGCGGACGGCGCGTGGCGGGAGTACGAGTTCCGGGGGAAGCCGGGCGATCCCCGGCACTGGCCGCGGCAGTTCGCCCCCTACCACCTGCGGCTCGACTGGATGATGTGGTTCGCCGCGCTCTCGCCCGCCTACGCCCGGCCCTGGTTCGGCGCCCTGGTGGAGCGCCTGCTCAGGGGCGACCGGGACACTCTGCGGCTGCTGCGCCGCTCGCCCTTCCCCGCCGATGCCCCGCCGCGGGCCGTCCGGGCGCGGCTGTACCGCTACCGCTTCACGACGCCGTCCGAACTGCGTACGACGGGTGCCTGCTGGGACCGTACGTATGTGCGCGAGTACTGGCCGCCCACCCCCGCGGAACCCCCGGTCCCGGAGCGGGAGCCCTGAGCCGGGCGGGGGCGGACGCGTGCTCCGCCCGCCGTGCCGCTCACAGTCCGTAGACGCGGGTGGCGGTCCCGGCGAAGACCTGGGCGCGCTCGCCGTCGTCGAGCCCCGCCGTCAGTTGCCGTGCGGTGTCGACGACCTGCCCGTAGCCGGCCGCGAGCGTGCAGACGGGCCAGTCGGAGCCGAACATCACCCGGCCGGGCCCGAAGGCGTCCAGCACGGTCTCGGCGTACGGCCGCAGGTCCTGAGTCGTCCAGGAGGCCCAGTCGGCCTCGGTGACCATGCCGGAGAGCTTGCAGACGGTGTTCGGCAGCGCGGCCAGCGCCCGCACCCCGGTGGCCCAGGGCTCCAGGGCCCCGCCGGCGATCGGCGGCTTGCCGAGGTGGTCCAGCACGAAGGTGAGCCCCGGCAGCTCGGCCGCGGCCCGGGCGCAGGCGGGCAACTGGTGCGGCAGTACCACCAGGTCGTAGACGAGGCCCGCGTCCGCCACCGCCGCCAGACCCCGGCGGACGTCCGGCCGCAGCAGCCACTGCGGGTCGTTCTCGCCCTGCACCTGGTGCCGGATGCCGACCAGGTGCCGCCCGCCGGGCAGCGCGCGCAGCGCGGCCAGCGACTCCTCGGCGTCCGGCCTGGTCAGGTCGGTCCAGCCGACCACTCCCGCGACCAGGTCGCTGCCGTCCGCAAGGGCCAGGAACTCCGGGGTCTCGGCGGCCGCCGTGACCGTCTGCACCAGCACGCCGGCGGTGACGCCCGCGGCGCGCGCCTCGGGCGCCAGGTCGTCGACGGTGAAGTTCCGCCTGATCGGCGCCATGGCCGGTCCGGTGATCCAGTCCTGGTCGCGCACCGACAGGTCCCACACGTGGTGGTGGGCGTCGACGATCGCCCGCGGCGCGGACGCGGGCGGGGCGGGCGGGCCGAGGTCCGGTTCCCCGCCGGGAGGCATTGCGTCCGGCTCTGTCATGGCAGCTCCCATACGACCGGCAGGCCCGCCTCGGCGCCCGCCGGAGAGTAGTCGTGGCCCTCGTCGAGGAGTTCGGCCATCCTCGCCTGCCAGGCGACGTTCACCGGCAGCCGCTCCAGCTCGGCCAGCAGCCGGGCGTAGTCCTCGCACTCCAGGAGGTGGAAGAGGTGGGCACCGCTGCGCCAGATCGTCCACGAGGTGGCGCCCGCGGCGCGGATCGCGGCGACCAGCTCCGGCGGGACCTCGCGGTGGGCGGCCTCGTACGCCGCGATCCGGTCCGCGCGGACCGTGGTGTGCAGCGCGACCCTCATGGCTCCCGCCCCACGACGGCCCCGCCCGGCACCGGCACCTGGGGGGAGAGCAGCCGCTCGGCGCGCAGCTCCGCCCAGAAGTCCGCCGGCACCGCGCTCTCGTACTGGTGCACGCAGTCGCGCACCTCGTGCGCCGAGCGGGTGCCGACCAGTACCGCGGCGACCGCGGGGTGGCCGAGCGGGAAGGCGAGCGCCGCGGCCCGCAAGGTGGTGCCGTGGCGCTCCGCGACGGCCTTCATCCGCAGGGCGCGCTGGAGCAGGTCCTGGGGTGCCGCGGTGTAGTTGTACGTGGCACCCGGCCTCGGGTCGGCGAGCAGCCCGGAGTTGAAGGCGCCACCGACCACGACGGAGGTGCCGCGGCGTTCCGCGGCGGGCAGCAGCTCGGCCAGCGCCCGCTGGTCGAGCAGGGTGTAGCGGCCCGCGCAGAGCACGGCGTCCACGTCGGTGTCGCGGACGAACCGGGTCAGCATGGCGGCCTGGTTCATGCCCGCGCCGATGGCGCCGACCACGCCTTCGGAGCGCAGCCGCTCCAGCGCCGGGTACGCCTCGCGCAGGGCCTGCTCGCCGTGCTCGTCCGGGTCGTGCAGGTAGACGGCGTCGATCCGGTCGGTGCCCAGCCGCTCCAGGCTCTGCGCCAGGCTCCTGCGCACGCCGTCGGCGCTGAAGTCCCACACGCGGCGGTGGGTGGCGGGCACCGCGAAGCCCTGCGCCAGGTCGTCGCCGACCGTGCCGTCGCCGGCCACGGGCTCCAGCAGCCGCCCCACCTTGGTGGAGAGCGTGTACGCAGCGCGCGGCCGGCCGGCGAGAGCCGCCCCGAGCCGCCGCTCGGAGAGGCCGATGCCGTAGTGCGGAGCCGTGTCGAAGTACCGGATCCCGGCGTCCCAGGCGGCTTCCACCGCACCGTGCGCGTCCTCGTCGGCGACCGGCGAGTAGAGGTTGCCGATGGCCGCGGCGCCGAACGCCAGCTCCGTGGCGGCCACCCGGCTGCGGCCGAGGAGCCGGGTCGGCATGCTGGGCACCGCGCTCACCGCCCGGCCGGCCGCAGCCTGAGCCCCTGCATGCCGCCGTCCACCGCGAGGGCGGTGCCGGTGGTGGCGCCGGAGAGCGGGCCCGCCAGGTAGGCGATGGCGGCCGCCACCTCCGCCGCGCTGACCAGGCGGCCGGTGGGCTGGCGGGCCTCCAGTGCGGCACGCTCGGCGAGCGGGTCGTCGGCGGCGTCCAGCAGACGGCCGACCCAGGGGGTGTCGACGGTGCCCGGGGTGACGCAGTTGACGCGGATGCCCTCGCGGACGTGGTCGGCGGCCATCGCGAGGGTCAGCGAGTAGACGGCGCCCTTGCTGGCGCTGTAGAGGGCGCGCTGCGGCAGGCCGGCGGTCGCGGCTATGGAGCAGGTGTTGACGATCGCGGGGCCGCGGCCGGTCTGAGCGGCACGGCGCAGGTGCGGCAGGGCGGCGCGCGTGGTGCGGACGATGCCGAACACATTGACGTCGAACACCCGCTGCCACTCGGCGTCCTCGTTGTCCTCCACCGTGCCCCGTGCCCCGATGCCGGCGTTGTTGACCAGGACGTCGAGGCCGCCGAGTGCGTCGGCGGCATCGCCGACCGCGGCACGCACGGAGGTGTCGTCCGTGACGTCGGCGCGGTGGCCGAGCAGGGACCCGGTGGCGCCGTCCGGCCCTGCCGGGTCCAGGTCGAGCACGGCGACCCGGGCGCCGCGGGCCGCCAGCAGTTCGGCGGTGGCCCGCCCGATGCCGGAGGCGCCACCGGTGACCAGGGCGTTCAGTCCCGCGAACTCCTGGGAGCTGGTCGGGTGCGGCGACGTCATACCGCTGATTCCTTCCGCTGGGCGAGGTCGGCGGCCCAGAAGGTGCCGTCGGGATAGGTGTACTCCGCGATCGACTCGGGCCGCATGGTGGCCGAGAAGCCGGGTGCGGCCGGTGCCCGGTAGTGGCCGTCGGTGATCACGACCGGGTCCGTGAAGTGCTGGTGCAGGTGGTCCACGTACTCGATCACGCGGTCCTCGGTGGAGCCGGTGAGGGCCACGTAGTCGAACATCGACAGGTGCTGCACCAGCTCGCACAGCCCGACGCCGCCGGCGTGCGGGCAGACGGGGACGCCGAACTTGGCGGCGAGCAGCAGGATGGCGAGGTTCTCGTTGACCCCGCCGACCCGGGCCGCGTCGATCTGCAGCACGTCGATGGCCCCCGCCTGGAGGAGCTGCTTGAAGACGATGCGGTTCTGGACGTGTTCGCCGGTGGCCACCTTGACGGGTGCGACCCCCCGGCGGATCGCGGCGTGGCCGAGGATGTCGTCGGGGCTGGTGGGCTCCTCCACCCAGTAGGGGTCGAACTCGGCCAGCGCCCGGGTCCACTCGACGGCCGCGTCGACGTCCCAGCGCTGGTTGGCGTCGATGGCCATCCGGACGTGGGGGCCGACCACGGAGCGCGCCACCCGGCAGCGGCGGACGTCGTCGGCGAGGTCGGCGCCGACCTTCAGCTTGATCTGGGTGAAGCCGTCGGCGACGGCCCTCCTGGCGAGCCGGGTCAGCTTCTCGTCGTCGTACCCCAGCCAGCCCGGCGAGGTGGTGTAGGCGGGGTAGCCGCGCTCCCGCAGCCGGGCGGCGCGCTCCGCCGCTCCTTCGCGGCCCCGGCGCAGCAGGTCGAGCGCCTCGTCGCGGGTGAGCGCGTCGGTGAGGTAGCGGAAGTCGATCTGGCGCACCAGCCACTCGGGCTCGGCGTCCGCGAGGAACTGCCACAGCGGCTTGCCGGCGCACTTGGCGGCCAGGTCCCAGGCGGCGTTGACGACCGCGCCGATGGCCATGTGCATCACGCCCTTCTCGGGCCCGAGCCAGCGCAACTGGCTGTCGCCGGTCAGGTCGCGGGCGAGCGAGCCGGGATCGGCCGCGAGGTCGGCCACCCGCCGTCCGACGACGTGGTCGCGCAGGGAGTCGATCGCGGCGACCTGGACATCGTTGCCACGCCCGATGGTGAAGGTGAAGCCGTGGCCCTCCGGCCCGTCCCCGGCGTCGGTGCGCAGGACGACGTACGCCGCCGAGTAGTCGGGGTCCGGGTTCATGGCGTCGGAGCCGTCGAGCTCCCTGGAGGTGGGGAAGCGGATGTCGTGGGTGTCGACCGCGGTGACGCGGGCGGCGGAGGTGACGTTCTCGGTCACGTAAGGCCCTTTCGGTGTGGGTCAGTCCTGCGCACGGCCGGTAGTGACGCGGGCGATCACCAGGGCGAGCAGAATGATTCCGCCGTAGATGGCCTGGATCCAGTGTGCCGGTACCTGGGCGAGTTGCAGCATGTTGTTGACGACGCCGAGCAGCAGGACTCCGGTCACGGCACCGAACATGGTGCCCTTGCCGCCGTCGAGGCTGATGCCGCCGATGACCGCGGCGGCGAAGACCGTGAAGATCATGTTCTGGCCCTGGTTGGCGCCGATCGCGCCCACGTAGCCGGTGTACATGATGCCGCCGACCGAGGCGAGGACTCCGGCGACGACGTAGACGGCCAGGCGCACCCTGTCCACGCGGATGCCCGCTGCCCGGGCCGCCTCGACGTTGCCGCCGACGGCGTACAACGAACGGCCCCAACGGTGGTACCTCAGCATCACCCCGGCGACGACGAAGGCGATGGCGGCGAGCCACACCGACAGGGGGATCCGCAGGAAGGTGGTGGTGGCCAGGGAGAAGAAGGCGTCCGGCATGTCGAAGAGGGTCTTCCCCTTGGTGGCGCCGACGAGCAGGCCACGCAGCACGATCAGCATGGCGAGGGTGACGATGAACGCGTTGAGTTGCAGCTTGACCACGAGCAGCCCGTTGAAGGTGCCGAGGAGGGCGCCGACCACGAGGATGGCGAGCATGGCCACCCCGGTGGGCAGTTCGGTGCCGAATCCGGCCCCGGTCGCCGGCAGCACGAGCAGCGCGCCGAAGGCGGGCGCGATCCCGACGACCGATTCCAGGGACAGGTCGAACTTGCCGGAGATCAGCACCAGGGACTCGGCGAGCACCACCATGGCGAGCGAAGCGGACGCGGAGAGGATCGAGATCAGGTTGGTCTCGGTGAAGAAGGCGTCGTTGAGGAAGCTGCCGAGGATCAGCAGCACCAGCAGCGCGGGTACCAGGGAGAGTTCGCGGGCCTTGCGCAGCAGGACGGACCTGGCAGCCCCCTCGCGTCCCGCCCGCCCCGGTGCGGGGTTCGGGGCCGACGGGGCCTTGGTGTCAGCCATCGTGTTCAGCTCCTTGTGAGTGCGTGTGCCCTGCGGCGACCCCTTCGATGGAGGCGATCAGCTCGTGGTCGCTCCAGCCCCCCGGGTACTCGGCGACGACGCGGCCGTGGAAGAGGACCAGGACCCGGTCGCAGCGGCGCAGGTCGTCGAGTTCGTCGGAGACGACCAGGACGGCGGTGCCGTCCTCGCGGGCGCTGTCGACGCGCCGCAGCAGGGATTCCTTGGACTTCACGTCCACGCCCGCCGTGGGGTTGATGAGGACCAGCAGCCGGGGGTCGGAGGCGAGGGCGCGCGCCATGACGACCTTCTGCGCGTTGCCTCCGGAGAGGTCGGAGACAGGCTGGTCGGGTCCCTCTGCATGGATGTCGAGCCGTTCGATGAGGTCGGACGCGACGGAACGCCTGCGCTCAGTGCCGACGAAACCGCGGCGGCCGAGGCGGTCCAGAACGCTGAGGGTGGCGTTGTCGCCGACGGTGAGGCCCTTGACGAGGCCCTGTTCGTGCCGGTCGCGGGGTACCCAGCCGACGCCCGCGTGCAGGGCCGCGGTCACGTCGCCGAACGGCAGCGGGCTGCCCTGGAGCGTGGCGGCGCCGGAGGTCGGCCGGTACAGGCCGGTGAACGACTCGGCGAGCTGGATCTTGCCGCTGCCGCTGGATCCCGCGAGCCCGACGACCTCGCCGCGGTGGATGGTGAGGTCGACGTCCTGGTAGGCGTCCGAGGTCAGGTCCCGGGCCTTGAGGAGTACCGGCGCGTCGTCGGGGACGCCGGCGCGGGCCGCGGACTCCTCGCGGGTGACGAGTCCCCCCGCCATGGCCTCCACCAGCGCCGGGCGGTCGAGCTCCGCGACGGGCGCGGTGGTGATCCACCGGGCATCGCGCAGCACGGTGACGGCCTGGCAGACCTCGTAGACCTCCTGCAGATGATGGGAGATGAACAGGAAGGTGACGCCGGACTGCTGGAAGGCCCGCATCCGTGCGAAGAGCCGTTCGATCTCGCGGTTGTCGAGCTGTGCGGTGGGTTCGTCGAGGATGATGAAGCGTGCGCCGGCGCTCAGGGCGCGGGCGATCTCCAGCATCTGCCGGTCCTCGACCTTGAGGTCGGCGGTGCGCGCCTCCGGGTCGACGCGGATGTCCCAGGTGTCGAGTAGCCGTGCGGCCTCGCCGCGCAGGGTACGCCAACTGAAGAAGCCATGGCGGCTGGACGGCTGGCGGTTGATGAACAGGTTCTCCGCGACCGTCAGTTCGGGGACGACGGTGGGGTGCTGGTAGACGCAGGCCACCTTCTGCCGCCAGGCGTCGCGGTCGCCGAGCGGCGGCGCGGGCTCGCCGTCGAAGAGAACGGTGCCCGCGTCCGGCGCCTCGAGCCCGGTGAGCATCCGCACCAGGGTGGACTTGCCCGCGCCGTTGCGGCCGACGAGGGCGTGGGACTCGCCCGGCAGGACGGTCAGCCGGCCGTCCTGGAGGGCGACGGTGGGGCCGTATCGCTTGACGATGCCGGCCGCCTCGACGAGCGGTCGCTGTCCGGTCGTGTCGCTCGTACTCATTTGACCGTGTTGCCCCAGAGCTTGGGGTCGTCGACGTTCTCCTTGGTGACCAGCGGCGCGGGCAGCTCGTCCTCCAGGATGCCGCCCGGCAGCTTGACGATCTTGGAGTCGTGGTCCGTCGGGCCGGGCTTGAACGTCTTCCCCTGCATCGCCGCCTTGATGTAGTACATGCCGTACTTGGCGTAGGTGTCGGCGGGCTGCGAGACGGTGGCGTCGATCTGGCCGCTGCGGATGGCGGCGAACTCCTGCGGGATGCCGTCGTTGGAGATGATCGTGATGTGGCCCTTCTGGCCCGCCTTCTTCAGCAGCCCCTTGGACTTGAGCGTCTGCAGCGTGGGCGCGAGGTAGACGCCGCCCGCCTGCAGGTAGACACCCTTGATGTCCGGGTTGGCGTTCAGAAGGGTGTCGAGCTTCGAGGCGGCGGTGTCCGCATTCCAGTCGGCCGGCACCTCCAGCACCTTGAGCCCGGGGTACTTCTTCTTCGCGCAGGTGCGGAACGCCTCCGAGCGGTCGCGGCCGTTGACGGAGGCGAGGTCGCCCATGACCTGCACCACCTTGCCGGTCTTGACGTGCTGACCCAGGTAGTCGCAGGCCTTCTCGCCATAGGCGACGTTGTCGGCCCGCACCACCATGGCGACCTTGCCCTTCTCGGGCGCGACGTCCACGGCGACGACCGGCACGCCCTTGCGCTCGGCCTGCTTGAGTGCCGCGGAGATGGCGGCGCTGTCGATGGGGGCGACGACCAGGCCCTTGACGTTCTGGGTGAGGGCGTTGTTGACGTCGGTGATCTGCTGCGAGGGGTCGTTGTCGGAGTTGACGGTCTTGAGCGCGTCCACCCCCTCGGACTTCGCCATCTTCGGCACGTAGTCGTTGTACGACTGCCAGAACGGCGAGGTGAGCATGGGCAGGATCACGCCGACCTTGCCGTCGCCCTTGCCGTCACCGCTTCCGGCGGAGGCGCCGGTGTCCTTGGTGCTGCCGCACGCCGTGAGCGCGAGCGCGACGCAGGCGGCCGCAGCCGCCGCCCGCACCGCCCGCGATGTGGTTCGCCTGTTCCGCACTGTCCTGCCGGCCATCTGACGGCACTCTCCTCGCCTAGCGGTGAACGGGGTCGTGGGGACTGAGCGACGCGTCCGCGGACCGGGCGTCCCGTTCCCGGCCGGGACGAATATTTATCAGACCACTTGGGCCCCGCAACACCCTCTGACAGAGATTTCCCTGAGCTTTCCCGCCCGATTGGTCGGGCCACATCCGTGGTGGTCCGACCACCTGGGTGGTTACACTGCGGCGATCCCGGACAACGGAAGGACGTGGAGTGAACGACAGCGCCGAGGGCGCCCCGCAGAAGGGCACGGTGACGCAGCGCGCCATCGAGCAGATCAAGGCGCTGATCGGGGAGGGCCGTCTGGAGCCCGGCGAGCGGCTGCCGACGGAGCGCGACCTGGCGGTGCAGCTCGGCATCTCGCGCAGTTCCATGCGCGAGGCCATCCGCGCCCTGACGGTGATGGGCGTCCTGGAGGCCCGGCACGGTTCGGGGATCTACGTCACCCGACTGGAGGCCGGCGACCTGCTGGAGACCTTCGGCGTGGTGGCGGACCTGTCCCGCGGCGCGGGTCTGGTGGAGCTGATGGAGGTGCGGCGGATCCTGGAGTCCACGGCCACCTCACTGGCCGCGGCGCGGATCAGCAAGGAGCAGCTTGCCGAGGTGGAGGGGCACCTCGCCGCGATGACGGCCACCGACGAGTGGGAGGACATCGTCGCCCACGACCTGGCCTTCCACCGCTCCATCGCCATGGCCGCGGGCAACCCCACCATGGCGGCGATCCTGGAGGGCCTGTCCTCGCGCACCTTCCGCGCCCGGGTCTGGCGCGGCTACCAGCAGGAAGGCGCCTTCGAGCGGACCAGGCGCGAGCACGAGCGGATCCATGCGGCGCTCGCCGCCCGCGACCCGGAGGCCGCACGCGCCGCCGCGGCGGCGCACGTCGCCGGCGTGGAGGAGTGGCTGCGGAGCCGGCTGCCCGGGTGACCGGACGGCGCCCGACCCGCCTGCCCCGGTGAACGGCGGCGCCCGACCCACCCCGCGCCGCTTCGGGCGCCCTCCCCTCGTACGCCACGTCCCTTCGCCCGGCTCACGCTCCGCCCCTTCCGCCTTTCTGGCGTCTTCCCTGGACGCACCGGGCAAGGCACCGTTCGCCCCCCGTCGTGACCACCGGCCTGCGCGGGCCCGCCGGGCGGGGCGCGGGGGACCGCACACTGCGGTCCGCCGGCCGGTGGCCGCGTCCCGGGCCACCGGGGCCCGGGACGCGGCCACCCGCGGCGCGGGGATCAGCCGCGCCGCAGACGCAGGGTCATGAGCTGGAAGGGCCGCAGCGACACCGTCACCGCGTCCCCGGCGCGCTCCGGCCGGGCCGCGTCGGTCAGCTCACGCTCCAGCAGGTCCGTGACGGTCACCGAGGCGACGGGGAAGCCGGCCGTGAGGACGGCCCTCGCACGGCCCCCGTGCGCCTCGTGGAAGCGCACCACCACGTCGCCGCTGCCGTCGTCGGCGAGCTTGACCGCGGTGACCACCACCGCGTCGTTGTCGACGGAGACCAGCGGAGCCACCTCGCCCGCGCCGGTGACCGGGCGCTCGGGGAGGTTGATGCGGTAGCCCTCCCGCACCGCGTCGCCGATCTCCGCACCCGGCACCAGCGCATGCCGGAAGCGGTGCACGCCCTGGTCCGTCTCCGGGTCGGGGAAGCGCGGGGCGCGCAGCAGCGAGGCCCGCAGCGTGGTGGTCGTACCGCCGTCCTCGGTCCTTACGGTGCGCGTCACGTCGTGGCCGTAGGTCGAGTCGTTGACCAGTGCCACGCCCCAGCCGGGTTCGGCGAGGTGCACGAAGCGGTGGTTGCACGCCTCGAACTTGGCGGCCTCCCAACTGGTGTTGGTGTGGGTGGCACGGTAGAAGTGCCCGAACTGCGTCTCGGACGCGTACCGCTCGGCGTGGATGTCGAACGGGAAGGCGAGCTTGAGGAACTTCTCCGTCTCGTGCCAGTCGACCTCGGTGGCGATGTCGAGCCGCTGCTCACCGGGCGCGAGCGAGAGCACCTGGGTGACGCGGGAGTCGCCGAAGCTGCGCACCACCCGCACCGAGGCCCCGCCCCCGTCCGTGTCCGCCGCCACCTCGTCCGCGTCGACGAGGTCCGTGACGGAGTTGCGGTAGAACGCGTCGACGTCCCAGGCGTCCCACTTGTTGGGGAGGTCCGGGTGGAGCTGGAGCAGGTTGGCGCTGCGCCCTGGGGCGACGGCCTCCCGATCTGCCACCAGGTCGTAGGCGGAGACCACCAGGCCCCGTGCGTCGACCTCGACCCGCAGCAGGCCGTTGTCCAGGACGTGGCCGCCGCCCTCGCGCGCGGTGAGCGTCACGGCCGGCCCGGCGTCCGGCGCGGCCGCGCCACCGGCCGGTACGCCGCCGCGGGTGTGCGGGGCGGCGTTGAAGACCAGCGCTGTGCCGCCCTCACCCGCCAGGGCGCGCTGGGCGTCGGTGATGATGCCGGTCAGCTCCTTGGCCAGGCTCTCGTAGGTCCTGCGGGCCTCGCGGTGCACCCAGGCGATGGAGGAGCCGGGCAGGATGTCGTGGAACTGGTGCAGCAGGACCGTCTTCCAGATCCGGTCGAGCTGCTCGTAGGGGTAGGCGAAGCCGGTGCGCACGGCGGCGGTCGCGGCCCACAGTTCGGCCTCGCGCAGCAGGTGCTCGCTGCGGCGGTTGCCCTGCTTGGTCTTCGCCTGGCTGGTGAGGGTGGCGCGGTGCAGCTCCAGGTAGAGTTCGCCGACCCACACCGGCGGCTCGGGGTACTCGGCCTGCGCCTTCTCGAAGAACTCCCTGGGGGTTTCCCAGACGACCCGGGCCGCGCCCTCCAGGTCCCGCATCCGGGCCGCCTTGGCGATCATCTCGCGGGTGGTGCCGCCGCCCCCGTCGCCCCAGCCGGTGGGCGCCAGCGAGTGGCCGGCGCGGCCCTTGTCCTTGAAGTTGCGCACCGCGTGGGCGATCTCGCTGCCCTGCATCGAGCAGTTGTAGGTGTCCACCGGCGGGAAGTGGGTGAAGATGCGGGTGCCGTCGATGCCCTCCCAGCGGAAGGTGTGGTGCGGGAACTTGTTGGTCTGCGACCAGGAGATCTTCTGGGTGAGCAGCCACTTGGCGCCCGCCGCCTTGATGATCTGCGGCAGACCGGCGGCGAAGCCGAAGGTGTCGGGCAGCCACGCCTCCTCGTTGTCGACGCCGAACTCGTCGATGAAGAACCGCTTGCCGTGCACGAACTGCCGTGCCATCGCCTCCGAGCCCGGCATGTTGGTGTCGGACTCCACCCACATCCCGCCGGCCGGCACGAACCTGCCGTCGGCCACGGCCTTCTTCACCTTGGCCCACACCTCGGGCCGGTGCTCCTTGACCCAGGCCCACTGCTGCGCCTGCGACATGGCGAACACGAAGTCCGGCTCGTCCTCCAGCAGCGCCGTCATGTTGGCGGTGGTGCGCGCCACCTTGCGCACCGTCTCGCGCAGCGGCCACAGCCAGGCGGAGTCGATGTGCGCGTGGCCCACCGCGCTGATGCGGTGCGCCGACGGCGCGGCGGGCTTGGCGAGCACCCCTTGGAGGCGGGCGCGGGCCTCGGCCGCGGTGGAGTTCACGTCCTGCAGGTCCACCGCGTCCAGCGCGTGCTCCAGGGCGCGCAGCAGCTCCCAGCGGCGGGGCGAGTCGACGGGCAGTTCGAGCATCAGCTCGCCGAGCACGTCAAGGTCGGTGACCAGCTCCCACACCGTCTCGTCGAAGACCGCGAGATCCATCCTCGTCAGGGTGTACTGGGGCGCGCTGCCTGCGGTGTCCTTCTCGCCGAGCGGGGTGGGCGCGAACGGGCGGTAGCCCATGATGACCGGGTTGGAGGCGGCCTCCACGTGCAGGCGCACCTCCTCGCCGCCCGCCACCGGAGCGCCGATGCGCACCCAGTTGTTGCGCGGGTTGAGGCCCTTCACCGGGGTCCCGTCGGGGCGGTAGACCAGGCCCTCGCACTGGAAGCCCGGCATGTTCTCGTCGAACCCGAGGTCGAGCAGGGCCTCGACGGTGCGGCCCGCCCATGCCTCGGGCACGGTTCCGGTGACCCGGAACCAACTGGTCCCCCACGGGGCGCCCCAGCGGTCGCCCACCGCGATCGGCTGCGGCCGGGCCGCGAGGCCCTCCTCGACGGGCACCGGCTCGCCGGGTGCGTGCCACACCGCCACCTCCAGGGGCACGGACTCCGGGTACACGGCGGGCCTGATGCGTTCGTCGAGGACACGCTTGAGCCGGGACTCGACCAGGGTGCGGTCGTCATGCATGACGGGTGCTCCGTAGTGTTTCGGTGGTGTGTTGCCGGATCGGGTGCGGGCCGGGTGGCACCGCGGGATGTGCCCTGCGGGGGCCGCGTGGCGGTCGGTCTTGACCGGACACGGCGGCCGGACGGATACAGCTCTGCCAGGGACCGTACTGCCCGCGGCGCGGCCCGATCATCCGGCTTCGGACGGATTGCCTGGTCGCGAGGGCCGCAGGAGCCACCCGTGGGCGACCGGCTCGGTGCCGGCGCGGGTTGTTTCAAACGCGCTGCCGTGCGCGTGCCGGGCGGGTACGGCGGTGGGCCGGGCGCCGTCCGCGGCGAGCCGGGCGGAGGCGTGGCGGACGGTGCCGCAGGGCGCGCCAGGGGGTGCCCGGGGGCCGGGTGAGCGGGCGTCATCCCTTGACGGCGCCCTCGTCCACACCGCGGAAGAAGTACCGCTGGAGGCAGGCGAGGAGGACGATCAGCGGTGCCACGGCGGTGACGGTGCCCGCGGCGACCAGGCGCTCGTCGCCCGCGAAGGTGCCGTGCAGGTGGTCGAGCCCGATGGTGAGCGTGAAGCGGCTCGGGTCGCTGAGCACGATCAGCGGCCACAGGAAGTCGTCCCAGGCCCCCATGAACGCGAAGATCGCCACGACCGCGAGGGTGCCCTTCACGGACGGCAGCGCGATCCGGCAGAACCGCTGCCAGGTGGTCGCCCCGTCCATGAATGGATTCCGCAGAAGAAAAGCTGCACCGGAAGCGTATTTGCAGGTGGTGACCGCACCACTGGTAATTTCCCGCCTGCTGCTAATGCGCTTTAGGGGGCTTCTGCACAAGCGCTTTACCCGTAGCGGTTGCGCTAGGCTTGGCGGTCGCGGGAATCCGGTGGAAGGGACACGAGTGGTAGCCAAGCGGTCACCCGCGCGCCGCCCGACGATGAAGGACATCGCACTGCGCGCCGGCGTCTCCGAGAGCGCCGTCTCCTTCGCCCTCAACGACCGGCCGGGGGTCTCCGAGGTGACCCGCGACCGGGTACGCCGGGTCGCCGAGCAGTTGGGCTGGCGGCCGAGCACCGCGGCGCGCGCCCTGTCCGGCGAGGGAGCGGCGACGGTGGGCCTGGTGCTGGCGAGGCCGGCGGCCACGCTCGGTGTGGACTCGTTCTTCCTGCAACTCGTCTCCGGTATCCAGGAGGTGCTGGCGGAGCGTCACCTCGGCCTGCTCTTCCAGGTGGTGGAGGACGTCGAGGCGGAGTGCGAGGTGTACCGCGACTGGTGGGCGGAGCACCGGGTGGACGGTGTGATGGTCGTCGACCCTCGCCTCGACGACCCGCGCCCCGTGCTGCTGGACGAGCTGGACCTGCCCGTCGTCGTCATCGGCGGCGGGCCGGACGGCGGCCGTCCGGGACTGTCCACGGTCTGGGCTGACGACTCCCGTGCCATGGCGTCGGTGGTGGAGCGGCTGCACACCTGGGGGCACCGCGCCATCGTGCACATCGCGGGCCTGGCGGGCCTCGCCCACACCGACCGCAGGATCCGCACCCTGCGCGCCGAGGCCGAACGGCGCGGGCTCACCGGCGTCCGCTCGGTGACCACGGACTACTCGGAGGCGCAGAGCGCGGCCGCCACCCGCCGCGTGCTCGCCTCGCCCGCCCCGCCGACTGCGCTGGTGTACGACAACGACGTGATGGCCGTCGCCGGGGTCGCCGCCGCGGCCGCGCTCGGCTTCTCGGTGCCCGCCGACCTCTCGGTGGTGGCCTGGGAGGACTCGGCCCTGTGCCGCATGGTGCACCCCTTGCTCTCGGCGCTGTCCCGCGACTCGGTGTCCTTCGGCCGCACCGCGGCCCGCGAGCTGCTCGCCCTGCTCGACGGCGGCCCCGCGCGCAGGGTTCCGGTACCGGTGCCGCACCTGATCGAGCGCGAGAGCACCGGCCCGGCACCGGGTGCCTGACCGGCGCGCCTACCGGTGCTCGGGGTTCTCCTGGTCGTACCGGCAGCCGGCGTCCCAGGCCGTGCGCTGGTTGCCGTAGGCCGGTACGCCGCCCGCGTCCTTGAGCAGGCGGGCCAGGTGGAGCAGGTTCCAGGTCATGAAGGCGGTGTTGCGGTTGGTGAAGTCGTTCTCCGGGCCGCCGGAGCCGGGGTCGAGGTAGGACGGGCCCGGGCCGGCCTCGCCGACCCAGGCGGCGTCCGCCTGCGGCGGGATGGTGTAGCCCAGGTGCTGGAGGCTGTAGAGGACGCCCGCCGCGCAGTGCTTGGCACCGTCCTCGTTGCCGGTGATCAGGCAGCCGCCGACACGTCCGTAGTAGGCGTACTGGCCGGCCTCGTTGAACATGCTGGAGCACGAGTACAGCCGCTCGATGACCTTCCTTGCCACCGAGCTGTTGTCGCCGAGCCAGATCGGCCCGGCAAGCACCAGGATGTCCGCCGCCATCACCCGTTGGTAGAGCGGGGGCCAGGCGTCGCTCCGCCAGCCGTGCTCGGTCATGTCCGGCCAGACGCCGGGGGCGATGTCCTCGTCGACGGCCCGTACGAGCTCCGTCCGCACGCCCTGTGCCGACATGATCCGCATGCTGCGGTCCACGAGGCCCTGGGTGTTGCTGCGCTCCGGGGAGCGTTTGAGGGTGCAGTTGATGTAGAGCGCCCGCAGGTCGTCGTAGCGGGCGGGCGGCGCATCGGCGGCGGCCGGCGACGGAGTGGTCATGCAGCGTCCTCCGGGCATCTGGCCGCCGTGCCGTTCACCGCGGCGCAACGCTGACCATGGTGCTGGCCCGGCGATCGGTGCCGCGGCGGCGGGCGCGCCAGGGCCCGAACGACCACCCCGACGGCCGAACACCCGGCGCCGGCTCGCGGCGCCGGTGAGGGCGCCTGCGCCGGCCGGCGCCGCTGCGGTACGTCAGTCGACGCTCGGCAGGATGTGCGGCTCGGCGAGGTCGTCCTCGTAGCCCGCGAGGCGGATCGGGGCCGACCTGGCCCAGACGTCCAGGCTGCCGAGCTTCTCGGGGCCTGTGACGAGGTGCTCCGTGCGTTCCTTCGGGGGCTGTTCGATCGTGGTCTTGTCTGGTGTCACCGCGCACTCCTTCTGTGTCGGGTAACCCTCGGGGCAGGTCCGCCCAGTCTCCGACCGGGCGCCTGACGCCCGGTGGGGCTTGGGACGAGGGCAGCTAGGACGCGGTGGCGCCGGCAGTTCGCTGTGGGGCGGGCCGTGGTGACCGGCCTGTCCCCTGGACGGACCATGGAAATGGATGTGGCCCCGAGAACCGTCCGTCCGCTCTAGATTAACCATGTGAGCGTACGTCCGCTCGATAGCGAAGAATAATCAGGTTATTCGTCCCGGACCATCCGCTTCCATTCGGCCATGATCCTCCGACCGGTGCGGCCCCGCAGGCCGCCCCGGAGGGCATGTGGCCGCCGAGTCCCCTACGACCAGCGGGAGTCGGGCCCGCGCGGGGCCCGGGGGGCTGCTCCGTTGGGGTGACGCTCCTGCCGGGCGCCCGCTTCCTACCAGGCGCCCGGTGCGTAGTCCTTGAGGAAGACCCCGTAGAGGTCCTCGCCCGCCTCGCCCCGCACGATGGGGTCGTAGACCCGGGCCGCGCCGTCGACGAGGTCGAGCGGGGCGTGGAAGCCGGCCTCGGCGAGGCGCATCTTGTCCGGGTGCGGCCGCTCGTCGGTGATCCAGCCGGTGTCCACCGCCGTCATCAGGATGCGGTCGGCCTCGAACATCTCCTGGGCACTGGTCCTGGTCAGCATGTTCAGCGCGGCCTTGGCCATGTTGGTGTGCGGATGGCCCGCGCCCTTGTAGCCGCGCCCGAAGACGCCCTCCATCGCCGAGACGTTCACGATGTAGGCGCGCCGGGCGCCGGCCGCGACGGCCGCCGTCATGGCCGCCCGCAGCCTGCTGATGAGGATGAAGGGCGCGGTGGAGTTGCAGAGCTGCACCTCCAGCAGTTCGACCGGATCGACGTCCTGGACGGCCTGCACCCAACTGTTGCTCTCGTGCAGGTCCGGGACGAGGCCACCGGCGTCGACCGCCGTGCCGGCCGCGATCCTGGCGGGCGTCGCCGAGCCGGAGACCAGGGCCAGTTCCGTGATCTCCCGGGCGCTCAGACCACCGGGCCGGGCCTCGGGCAGCGCCGGCACGGCACCGGAGCCGAAGGACCCGATCACCTCGGCCGCGGGCAGCTCCCCGGCGGGCAGCGGGGCCGACTCGGCGGCCACCAGCTCGCGGTACGCGGCCGGCGAGCGGCGCACGGTCTGGGCGGCGTTGTTGATCAGGATGTCCAGCGGACCCGCGGCGGTGACGGAGTCGGCGAGCGCGACCACCTGGGCGGGGTCGCGCAGGTCGATGCCGACGACCTTCAGCCGGTGGATCCACTCGGCGCTGTCGGGCATCGCCGTGAAGCGCCGTATCGCATCGCCCGGGAAGCGGGTGGTGATCGTGGTGTGGGCACCGTCGCGCAGCAGCCGCAGCGCGATGTACATGCCGATCTTGGCCCGTCCGCCGGTGAGCAGCGCGCGCCTGCCGGTGAGGTCGGTGCGGGCGTCGCGGCGGGCGCGGTTCTCGGCGGCGCACTTCTGGCAGAGCTGGTGGTAGAAGGCGTCCACCTCGACGTAGCGGACCTTGCAGGTGTAGCAGGACCGGGGCCGCCGCAGGACGCCCGCTATCTCGCCCTGCACGGTCGACGACGGCAGGATGCCCTGCGTCTCGTCGTCGATCCGGTCGGCAGAACCGGTGGCGGTGGCCTCGGTGACGGCCTTGTCGTGCGCGGTCTTGGCCGCCCGGCGCTCCTGGCGGCGGCGCTGCTTGACCGTGCGGTAGATCCCGGAGGTGGCGCGGCGCACGGTGATCGCGTCGGGGTGGTCGACCGCCAGATCGTCGAGCTCTTCGAGCACGCTCAGGCAGATGGCGAGCCGCTCGGGGTCGATCCCCGGGCCGTACTCCCCCGGGACCCCGGGCGCAGGCACGGGTGCGGGCGCGGTGCCTCGGGCAGCGCCGTCTGGACGGTGCTGCGGACCGTCGTCTGTCGCCGTCATAACCGCCGCGTGCCCCTTGTCCGCTCGAACTGCCTGGTCGCCGGGCCCCGCAGGCGGCGGACGCGGTCCGCATGACCGGTCGGCCGGGGGCCCTCGGAAACGGCCGCGCACGGGCGTTCCAAAACCGGAACTTTACGTCAGGCACGGCGTGCCATGCCAAATCGTCCCGACGGGAATACCGCCCGGGACCGGAAGCCTTTATTCCGTGTCCACCCACGGTCGGAAGCCCGGGGGATGACACCGGCCCCGGCGTACTCCATTGGCAGTAGGACCCAATGCGTGCTCAGGGACGACGACGCGAAACATAATGCGAGGCATCGTGGAGTACATGGACGCCGACCGTACGCACCACCGGTCAGACCGCCGAGCGCGCTCTGCCCACCGCACACCGGGCCTGATGGGGAGCCCGTCATGAGTGCCCTCGCCCTGTCCGTGCTGCTCTCCCTGGTCTCGGCCGTGGCGTACGCGGGCGGTGCCATCGTCCAGGAGCGGGTCGCCGCCGCCGGGGCGGGTCCCCAGTACGCCCCGCTGCACCGGCCGGTCTGGTGGGCCGCGGTCGGTCTCAACGGCCTGGGCGCCGTACTGCACGTCGCCGCGCTGGCTTTCGGCCCGCTCAGCCTGGTCCAGCCGCTCGGCGCCCTGACCATCGTGTTCGCCCTGCCGATGGCGGCCCTCTTCGTGGGGCGCCGGGCGGGCGCGACGGCCTGGCGCGGCGCGATGATGGCCACCGTCGGCCTGGCCGGCCTGCTGGCCCTGACCAGCGCCGCGGACACCCAGTCGCTCAGTGGGTCGCAGCGCCTGGTCGTGGCCCTGGCCAGTGCGGGCTCGATCGCGGCCCTGACGGTGGCGGCGCACGCGGTGCACCGCCATCCCGCGGTGCGCAGCGTACTGCTGGCCACGGCATCGGGTGCCGCTTTCGGTATCGCGTCGGTGTTCACGAAGACCGTCGCGCTGGACTGGTCGGCCGGCACCACGCCGGCGCTGCTGCTGCCCAGCCTGGCCGTGACCGCCGTCATGGCGGTGGCCGGTGTGCTGCTGTCCCAGGCCTCCTACCGCGGCGCGGGTCTGGCGGCGCCGCTGGCCACCCTGACGGTCGCCAATCCCGTGGTGGCCGCCGCGGTCGGCCTGACCATGTTCGGCGAGAGCTTCCGCCACGGCACCACCGGCACCGCGCTCGCCCTGTGCTGCGGGATCGTCGCGGCGGGCGGCCTGATCCTGCTGACCACGGAGCGCATCCGCGCCAGCGACGCACCGGCCGCCGCGCGTACCGTCCCGGCGGGCGCGGCCGCGGGCGGGCAGCAGCCGGCGCTGGAGGCGGTGGCGCTGACCGTGCCCGCGGATCCGTCGCAGGTGCTCCGGGACCTGGAGCGGATGCAGCGCGAGGAGAGGCTGCCGGCGCTGAGGCGACTGCCACAGGTGCGCGAGCTGAAGGACCTCTCCGAGCTGAGGGACGTCCCGCAGCGGGGCGGTGTGCCCCACCTGCCGCACCAGGCCGGCGCCGCCGAGCGCGGCGCCGGGGGGCGGCTCGCTCCCTGCGGCCGCGGCCGCCTCAGACCTTGACGCCCCCGGCCCGCAGATACGCCAGCGGGTCGATGTCGGAGCCGAACTCGGGCCCGGTCCGCACCTCGAAGTGCAGATGCGGGCCCGTGACGTTGCCGGTGGCGCCCGAGCGGCCGAGCCGCTGGCCGCCCACCACCTTCTGCCCGGTCTTCACGGAGATGGCCGACAGGTGGGCGTACTGGCTGTACCTGCCGTCGGCGTGCCGGACCACCACCTGGTACCCGTACGAGCCGCCCCAGCCGGCGGCGACCACCTGGCCGGCCGCGATGGTCCTGACGGAGGTGCCGGTGGGGACGAGGAAGTCGACGCCCGTGTGGTAGCCCTTCGACCAGGAGCTGCCGTGCTGGTGGTAGGGCGTGCCGATGGAGGCGGCGACCGGCGCGGTCAGGCCGTGGTGCGCGGAGTGCGCGGGGGGATGTGCCCTGGCGGCCGGCTTCGCGGGTTTCGCGGGTTTCGCGGCGGGCTTGGCGGGCTTGGACGGTCTCGCGGCGGGCTTGGCGGGCTCTGCCGCCCTCGCGTCGGATCCAGCGGCCCTGGACGGTGCCTTGCCCTGCTCGTGGGCGTCCTGCTTGTGGGCGTCCTGCTTGTGCTCCGGCTTGTGCTCCCGCGTGTGCTCCGGCTTCGGCTGCTGGGCGGGCGGGGTGTGCCGGTCGGGGCGCTCGGTGCCGGCCGGGCGCGCCGGTAGGGGCTTCCGCGTCCCGTCACGATGGGGTGCGGCGGCGTTCGGACCGCCGAGGGTGAGCCGTTGCCCCGGGATGATCAGATCGGGGTCGGAGCCCACCGTGCCGCGGTTGGCCGAATAGAGCCGCTGCCAGCCGCCGTCGACGCGGTGGTCGTCGGCGATGTCCGAGAGGGTGTCGCCCTGGACCACCGTGTACATCTCGACGGTGCCCGCCCGGGACTGCGGAGTGGTCTCCGGCTTGACGTCCGGGGCCCTGCGCCCGCCCTCGCGTGGGTGCTCGGCGGCCCCCCGGCCGGTGCGCGCGCTCGCCTGCTGCCCGGTGACCGCGGCGCTACGGCGCTCGGTGGCCGCGGTGGCCTGCCGCTCGCCGGCCGCGCTCGCCGGGGCGGCGTTTTGCGCGGGCACGCCGCCTGCCAGGCCCGCGCGCTCCGAGCAGGTGGGCCAGGCACCGGGGCCCTGGCTTCCCAGCACCCGCTCGGCGACCGCGATCTGCTGGTCCTTGCCTGCCTGGTCGGCGCGCGGGGCGTAGGCCCTGCCGCCGTAGGCCTCCCAGGTGGACTGGGTGAACTGCAGGCCGCCGAAGTAGCCGTTGCCGGTGTTGACGTCCCAGTGGCCGCTGGACTCGCAGGCGGCGACCTTGTTCCAGGTGTCCACGTCGGCCGCGTGCGCGGCGGAGGCGCCGATGAGCGGTATCGCGAGGCCGGCGCCGCCCGCGGTGACGGTCAGCGAGGCGCGGTTGAGCCGGTTCGGCTGGTACCTGCGGTGACGACCGCGTACGGCCATGGGGGTCCCCCCGTCGAATGGCCAGGGGCGAGCCCCCGGATCCCACAGCATCGGGCGCGGCAAAGCTACGTGCTGCACACAGGCAGGACAAGAGGGCAATCAGTCGTTCATATCGGGGCTCCGGGCCCGCAACCACCGCACACCAGACACCTCAGCGAGGACGCCTGTCCTGCGGGTTCCCGACCGTCACCGGGTGGGGGCCGGACACGGGCGGCACTGGGTGCCACGGCCGAAAGCGGCACCTTGCTCGGCACGTTGTGCCGGGCGTCGCCTCGTCGAGAGGAACGGCGGCCCACGAGTAATACTGGCCATCACGAGTTCCTTCCTGATACAGGAGTTATGGCAATGAGCAGTTCGGCCCAGATCGGCGTCACGGGGCTTGCGGTGATGGGGCGCAATCTCGCCCGCAACTTCGCACGCAACGGCTACACGGTCGCCGTCCACAACCGCACCCCGTCGAAGATGCGTGCGCTGGTGGAGGAGTTCGGCGGCGAGGGCGAATTCGTGCCGGCCGAGACGCCTGAAGAGCTCGTGGCCGCACTGGAGCGTCCGCGCCGAGTGATGATCATGGTGAAGGCCGGTGACCCCACCGACGCGGTGATCCAGGAGTTCGCCCCGCTCCTCGAACCCGGTGACATGATCATCGACGGCGGGAACGCGCACTTCGCGGACACCCGGCGCCGGGAGCGTGAACTGCGTGAGCGGGGAATCCACTTCGTGGGCACCGGTGTCTCCGGCGGTGAGGAGGGCGCGCTGCACGGGCCGAGCATCATGCCCGGCGGCTCCGCGGAGGCGTACGCCTCCCTCGGCCCGATGCTGGAGAAGATCTCGGCGAAGGCCGCGGACGGTGCGCCCTGCGTGACCCACGTGGGCGCGGACGGCGCGGGACACTTCGTCAAGATGGTCCACAACGGCATCGAGTACGCGGACATGCAGCTCATCGGCGAGGCCTACCAGTTGCTGCGCGACGTGGCCGGATACACCCCCGCGCAGATCGCCGACATCTTCCGCACCTGGAACACCGGCCGCCTCGACTCCTATCTGATCGAGATCACCGCCGAGGTGCTGTCGCACGTCGACGCCCGCACCGGCCGGCCGTTCGTCGACGTGGTGCTCGACCAGGCGGAGCAGAAGGGCACCGGCCGGTGGACGGTGCAGATCGCACTGGACCTGGGCGTGCCGGTGTCCGGCATCGCCGAGGCCGTCTTCGCACGCTCGCTGTCGGGCCACGCCGGACTGCGCGAGGCGTCCCGCGGGCTGGCGGGCCCGTCGGCGCGGCCGCTGGGCGAGAAGGAGGCGGCGGCCTTCGCCGACCGGGTGGAGCAGGCGCTGTACGCGTCGAAGATCGTGTCGTACACGCAGGGCTTCCATGAGATCGCCGCGGGCGGCGAGGAGTACGGCTGGGACATCGACGAGGGGGCCGTGGCCGCGATCTGGCGCGGCGGCTGCATCATCCGCGCGGTGTTCCTCGACCGGATCCGCAGCGCCTACGACGCCCGTCCCGACCTGCCCAGCCTGCTGGCCGACAAGGGCTTCGCGGACGAGATCGCCGCGGCCCAGGACGACTGGCGGGCGGTACTGGTGGCGGCGGTGCAGCAGGGCGTGCCGACGCCCGGCTTCTCGGCGGCGCTCGCGTACTACGACGCGCTGCGCGCCGACCGCCTGCCGGCCGCGCTCACCCAGGGCCAGCGTGACTACTTCGGCGCGCACACCTACAAGCGGACCGACACCGAGGGCACCTTCCACACGCTCTGGGGCGGCGACCGCTCGGAGGTCGAGGCGTAGCTCCCGGCGCTCCCCCGGAGTGCGGTGCCGCCGCTCCTGCCGAGCGCGGTGCCGACTTCCCTGCCGAGCGCGCCCCCAGGCGCGGTCGGGCGGGGGCGCGGTCCCGGGTCAGGACAGGGGCCCCGGCTCCGGTTCGGGCACGGGGTCCGGTCCTGGCGGCTTCGGGACCGGCGAGGGCTCCGGGGAGGGTCGTGGCTCGGGGCCGGGGCCCGGCAGCGGATCCGGGGGCATCGGCTCGGGACGGGGCGCGGGCGGCTCGGGCCGATCGGGACCGGGGGTCGGGCGCGGTGGAACGGGGTCGGGGAACGGATGGGTCATGGTCGGCCTCCAGACCGGTCGTCCGGATGTGAATGCTTCTGGACTCGACCCACGCGTACCCGACGGGTCTGCACCCACGCATGTTCGGAGGTCCCCGGAGTGCGCCCGGGCGCGCAAGGGTGCATACTGCGCGCCCGGGCCGGGCCTCACGCCCGCGGGCCCCGCGGGCCGGGCCTCACGCCCGCGCCACGGCCCCGGGGCCGCGTACCGCCCCTCCGCCCGGGACCGGCTCCGAGGGATCGGTGCCCAGCGCGACGATGCCGTTGCCGCGGTCCACGTGCACGACCCGCGGACGCAGGGTGCGGGCCTCCGCGTCGTCCACCTGGGCGTAGCTGATCACGATCACCAGGTCGCCGGGGTGCACCAGATGCGCTGCGGCGCCGTTGATGCCGAGCACGCCCGAGCCCCGCTCGCCCTCGATGACGTAGGTCTCCAGGCGTGCGCCGTTGGTGATGTCGACGATGTGCACCAGCTCGCCGGGGAGCAGGTCGGCGGCGTCCATCAGGTCGGCGTCGATGGTCACGGAACCCACATAGTGGAGATCCGCCTGGGTCACGGTGGCACGGTGGATCTTGGACTTGAACATGGTGCGCAGCATCGAGGTACTCCCGTAAATTAGGCTCCCTGCCTGCGTTTTTGCAGGTCAGGTGCTCATTCGCAGCTTACAGCGAGCCGTGCGGCGCGTCAGCTCCCCCCGGGTTCCTCGGGGCGCGAGCCGAGCAGGCGCCCACTGGGCCGAGCGCGGGGGGACGGGCGGTCTCCCGGCTCCGCGCGGGCGGAGGCGGGACACCGCCCGTCCGGCGCGAAGGAGCGACGAGGGGGCCGGTCCCCCGCGGGGGACCGGCGGCGCGGGCGCGGCTACTCGGTGCCGAGCATCCGCTTCATCTCCTCGATCTCCGCCGACTGCGAGTCGACGATGGACTGCGCCATCGTCATGGCGGGACCGTAGGCGCCCTTGGTCTGCTCGGTCCTGGCCATCTCGACCGCGCCCCGGTGGTGACCGATCATCATCCTCAGGAACGCGGTGTCGAAGGCGGTTCCGGACAACTCCTTCAGCTCGGCCATGTCGTCGCCCGTCCTCATACCGGGTGCCGACGGGCCGGAGTGGTCCATGCCGGGCATGCTCGGCGTACCGGACGCACCGGTGTCGGAGGCTCCGTCAGGAACCTTCTCGCCCCAGGCCCTCAACCAGCCGGACATGGTCCTGATCTCCGGGTCCTGCGCCTTCCTGATCTTCTCCGCGAGGTCCTTCACACCGTCGGACCCGGCCCGGGACGGGGCGAGTTGGGCCATGGCCACGGCCTGGCGGTGATGCGGGAGCATCCCCCGGGCGAACGAGAGGTCCTGGGCGTTGTGCCCGTCCTGGGACGCGGCGGCCGAAGGGGCGTCGGACATCGAGCCCATGCCGTGCCCGGAGTGGTCGGCGCGGCCTGAGTGACCGGAGTGACCGGAGGGCGAGGACCCCCCTTCGCTGCCGCACGCGGCCAGTACGAGCGCGGCGGTTGCCGCCGCGATAAGCGCGGTCGTCCGGCGGACCGGCGAACGACGATGTGTCATGGGAACACAGCTCCTTGAAGCGCCCCGCGGCTCGGCCGCGGGACGTGAATGAGTGGATGAGTGGATGAAGGGACAGCCCGGAGCACGACACCTGTCCGGTGCCGTGCGGGTGCCTCTAGATCCGCAGGAGCTGCAGTTCGGAGAGATCGGGTGGCGCGCGGCCCGCCACGTCCGCGGGGCCGGTGGCACCCCGCTCGGCCGGGTCGGGACCGGTGGGCACGGCGGAGGCGGACAGCGGCGCGGGCGGGGTGTACGCGGCGGAGGTCCCCCCTGCCGCGCAAGTGCCGCCGGCGTGAACCATCGCCGTATCCCCGGCGTGAACCATCGCCGTACCGCCGGCGTCCATGGCCTCCGCATGCCGGCGAGTACACCTCTCGCCGACCTGCTGGGCGCCGCCGCGGTGGACGGCGGAGTCCGGCCCGACCGGCACCGTCATCATCGTGTGCCGTCCGGATGCGGGCGCACCTGACGGCGACAGCCCGTGCATGGCGATGACTCCGGCCAGGACGGCGAGGACGACCAGCATCCAGCGCACACCCGCAACGGGCCGCAGGGGGTGGTGGATACCGGTCACGGCGCACATCGTACGGGTTCTGCAGCGGGACGCCGGACGCCAGGACACCGAAAGCCAGGACGCCGGACGCCGGACGGGCCGCCGCCCGCACGTGACGCGCCCCTCGACCCGCCTGACTGAATACCCTCAGCACATACAGAAACCCGCGCCGCGTACTCCCCGACCGCCCACGCGGCTGCCCGCCGGTCAGCCGCAGCAGGCGGCGACGCCCGGGGGTACTGCCGGGGCGCGGGCCGCGGCCGTCGCGGGCCTGACGGCACGGACGACAGCGGAGTGCATCACCACCTCGTGCAGGTGCGGGCGGCCGGTGCGGAAATCCGTTGCCGGAGGTCGCCGCACTGCCCCTACTGTGGCGCGGTGAAGACTCAGGTGATCGTTCTCAACGGTGGTTCCAGCGCGGGCAAGTCCGGGATAGCCCGGTGTCTGCAGGCGGTCCTGCCCGACCCGTGGCCGGCCTTCGGGATCGACACGCTGGTCGAGGCCGCACCCGCGTCCATGCGGGCGTCGGATGCGGGGATCGCGTTCGCCGCGGACGGAGGGGTGAGCGTCGGGCCGCAGTTCCGGACCCTGGAAGCGGCGTGGACCGAGGGGATCGCCGCGATGGCCCGTGCGGGCGCCCGGATCATCCTCGACGAGGTCTTCCTCGGCGGAGCGGACTCCCAGCAGCGGTGGCGGAGGGCCCTGGGCGACCTGGGGGTGCTGTGGGTCGGCGTCCGCTGCGACGCTGCGGTCGCCGCGGGCCGCGAACTCGCACGGGGCGACCGGGTCATCGGGATGGCCGCGGCCCAGGCGGATCTGGTCCACCGGGGCGTGGTCTACGACGTGGAGGTGGACACCGCCCGTGCCGAGTCGATCGACTGCGCACGGACCATCGCCGCGCATGTCGGGTGATCGGCGGCCGCACGGTCGCAGTGGAGGCGGCGGACGGATCGTGCCGCCGCGGTAAGGGGCCGCCCTCCCCGGCGGTCGCCCTCCTCGCCGCGGGCCCGGGCGGTGGGGCGCAGCCGGCGCCCGGGGCCCGCACCGCGCAGGGCGACCGGGCGCCCTTCCCGGCCCGGGAGACCGGCCCGCCGCCCACCGGACGTCCGCGATGGCCGCCGCCCGCGGGCGGCTCGCGCCACATGGATGCGCCAGGGGCTCAGCGGCTCAGCGGCAGGCCCTGGAGACACCTTCGAGCCGGTCACGGACCATGATCCGCTGCTCCGGTGTGAACGCCGCTGCCGGCCCGGCCGCCCGGCAGGCGACGGCGATGCGCGCCTCCGCCCGGGCACGCCCGCCCGGCCCCGGTGACACAGAACCGGTGGATGCGCCGATCAGCCGGGGCGGGGCGCCGTCCGGCCGGCCCTTCCCCTTCAGGGCGCCGATCGCCCCGTCGGCACGGCGACCGTGCCGCCCGGGCCGCCGGAGCCTGCCGCCCCGCATCGGTGACGAGCCATCAGGCCCGTTCCAGGTCCTGCCTGCTGCCGGCCGTCTCGTCGGTCGGGGCGTGCACGTGCCGGGAGAGCCGGTCGGACACCTTCGCGGTGGCCACGAAGGAGACCGCGAGCAGGACCACCAGCACGGCGCCGACGGCGAAGATCGTGCCGCTGAGGGCCGGAGCCGCGTCGTGTGCCTCGTCGCGGGCCGAGCCGGAGAGGAAGGCGAGCACGAACAGGACGCCCACCGCGAGCGCCACCTCCACCGCGGCCAGTGACGGGAAGGCCCTCAGGGCCAGCCGGAACACCGACCCCTCCTCCCCGGCGTTCCGCGCCCGGGCGATCCGGGGCATCAGCACGAACTCGTTCACCGCGCCCACCAGGATCATCGCGGCCACCAGGGACACCTTGACCAGCAGGAAGCGGCCGAAGCTGGTGGTGAACAACTCGCCGGGGCTGCCGACGTATGTCCAGGCGAGGAAGAGGCCGCTGATCAGCACGCAGCCCACGGCGGTGAGCGCCAGCGTGCTGAACCTGGTCCATAGTTGCGCCCACGTACCGCCCGCGGCCGGGGTGAGCCGGCGCCGGCCCGCGGCCAGGGCCACCAGCGCGGCGATGCCGCCCACCCAGGTGGAGATGGCGAAGACGTGCAGATGGTCGAGGAGGGAGTCCACGACGTCGTAGGCCGTCTCCTCGGCAGGAGCGGTGGGCAGCAGGGTGACCTGGTAGGCGAGGAACACCGTGACCAGGCCGGCCCAGACCACCGCCGTCAGCCGGGCCCGCACTCTCGGTATCCACAGCAGCATCAGCAGTACGGCCGACACACCCCACAGGACGTACTGGACCAACGCCAGGGTGCCGCTGGAGACCCATTCGCCGGGGCCCGCGGGCACCTGCACGAAGTTCCAGATGCTGCTCGGCTCCAACGCCCGGCCGTACGGTATCTCCTTTCCCTTGACCCGGGCCGCCTTGCCCGCGAGCTGGAAGTAGAGCGACACCAGGAACCAGGTGCCGACCACGGCCAGGTGGAGACCGGTCCGCCGGTGCAGCACGGCCCGGTCCCGGGGGTCGACCGAAGCCCTGCGCAGGACGGGCCTGAGCACGATCAAGTGGAGCATGCAGCCGCCGATCACCCCGATCAGACCGGCGAAGTAGGCCATCTTCGTGATGATCCGCCAGGGAGCCGGGGTGGGGTTGTAGACGTTGGCGAGCACGACATGGGTGAGCAATGGGGACGTCAAAGCCGTACCTCCGGTGGGACAACGACGGAGTGGGGTGGGGGGCAGGCCCTGAACAGTAGCGGATACAACGATTCCGCGAAATATGAAGTAATTGCTACATCAACAAATTTGGTCGCACGGTGGAGGGTCCGAGCGGACGCGGCGGCCGCGCCGGGCGCCCCGGCAGAAGCACCGGCCCTGGGTCATCCGCCGTGGCGGTCCTGCCGGGCCAGCAGGTCGGCCAGCAGGTCGGGGGCTATGTTGCGTCCGGAGACGACGAGGACGACCGGGCGGTCGGTGGGGACGAGTCCCGCCCGCAGGGCGGCCAGCGCGGCGGCGGACGACCCCTCCGCCACCAGGCCCGCGCTCACCGCGAACTCCCTCACCGAGCGCCGGATGGCCGCCTCGTCGACGTAGACGAGCGGGGTGCCGCACTCCCTGATGACGAGGGGCGTGAGCGAGTCGGGCTCGATGTTGCCCACCAGGCCGTCGGCGATGGTGTCGCCGATCGGCACCGGTACCACGTGCCCGGCCGCCACCGCCGCGGAGAGCGCGTGGCAGGCGTCGGACTCCACCCCCACCACCCGGATGTCGCGCGGCTCCCGCCGGGCGCCGAGCGCGACGCCCGCCACCAGCCCGCCCGCTCCGGTCGGGACGACGATGGTGAAGTCCCCGGCGAGTTCCCGCGCCACCTCCCCGACCAGGGTGCTCTGCCCGGCGATGACGTACGGGTTGTTGTACGCGGACACGTAGGTCATGCCCTGCGCGGCCAGGGCGAGCGCATGCCGCTCGGCGCCGTCGTAGTCGTCGCCCTCCCGCACGAGGTCGACCGGGTATCCGCCCAGGGCGCGGAGCTTGGCCCGCGACGCGTTCTTCGGCACCACCACCGTGGCGTCGACACCGAGGAGGCGGGAGGCGTGGGCGATCCCGAGGGCGTGGTTGCCGGCGGACGCCGTCACGACCCGGACGCCCTGGGCGGCGTAGGCGCTCAGCGCGCTGACGGCTCCGCGGACCTTGAACGAGCCGGTGGGCTGGGCCCCTTCGTACTTGAGGTGGACGGGCACGGACAGGCCGGCCGCGTGGAACGGGATGAGGGGGGTGGGCGCGAGGTGCCGTGCCACCGCCCGCCGGGCATGGTCCAGGACGTGCTCGTCGATGCCCGCGGAGCGCGGGGGCATGCCGGATGACTTCATCTCACTCCTCGATGGGGGCCTTCGGCCCGACCGGGCCCGGTCGGGCCCGGTCCGGGGCGCGTGGCACTCAGGCGTCCGGGACGATCTCCTGCCTGAGCCTCGTCAGCAGGGCGTAGGTGTCGACGGCCGGCTCCTTGCCGACCGACATCGCGGCGAGGACGAGCATGTCGGCCAGGAGCATGGCGCACAGGGGTTCGGCGGTCAGGCCGCCCGGTGAGCTCTCGTCGGAGAGGACGACGTCCACCATGTCGACGATCTCCTGGTCCAGCCGCTCCGTCACGAGGACCACCCCGATGCCCATCGCCTTCGCGTGGGCGATCAGCAGCCGCAGGTCGGGAAGGGCCCGGCCGGGGGCGAACACGACGGCGGCGTGCTGGGGGGTCAGGGTCAGCAGCTCGTCGGCCAGGGTGAATCCGGTGGTGCCGCAGGCCCGGGACCGCTTGCCCGCACGGTTGAGCTTGAGCGCGAGGTACCGGGCGCTCAGTTCGTTGGAGCCCCATCCGTAGCAGAACACCTCCCCGGCCGAGACGATGAGCCGCAACGCCTCGGTCAGCCGGGCCACGTCGAGCCCGGCGCCGAACCGCCTGATGCGCTCCCTCGCGTCGTCCACGACGGCCGACGAGGCGTCGGCGAGGTCCTTCGACGCCTGGGAGATCTCCAGACGGGTGCTGATCTGCGGTGCCCCACCGGCGCCGAGGTGTGCCCCGAGGGAGTTCTTGAGGTCCGGAAGGCCCGCGTAGCCGAGTCGTCTTGCGGTGCGCACCACGGTGGCGTCGCTCGTGCCCGTCCTGCGCGCGATGTCGCCCGCGGCGGCCAGCATGACGTCCTGGGGGGCCGCGGCCACCAGATAGCGCGCCACCTTGCGTTCGGTCCTGGTGAGCCGACTCCACTCGTGGTTGACCCGGCTCGCCAGCGAGTGCCCGCTCGGAGGTTCCGTAGTATTCATATCAAGCATTGCCATTTCTGTCGAGAATGCTACGGTACCCGATCTGTTCGAATCCGCCCCGCCACGGCCGCGATGCCGACCTTCCGTCACCCGGCCGCCACGCACTCGGTCGAGGAGTTCCCTTGAGACGGACACACGGCGCCATCGCCACCCCCCACCATCTGGCCACCGAGGCCGGGGAGCGGGCCTACCGGGCAGGGGGCAACGCCATCGACGCCGCACTGGCCGCGGCCACCACGCTCACCGTGGTGTACCCGCACAACACGGCCGTCGGCGGTGACCTGGTGGCCCTCGTACGCGATCCGCGGGGCACGATCGTCTGCGTCAACGCGACCGGCACGGCCCCCGCCGCCCGGAACCCGGCGGAACTGCGCGCCGCACACGGCAGCCGTCTGCCGGCCAAGGGCCCGGACACGATCACGGTGCCGGGTGCGGTGCGCGGCTGGCAGGAGATCCGGCGGCACGGTGCCGCCCTCGCCTGGGCCGACCAGTTCCGGGCGGCCGTCGCCCATGCCGCCGAGGGCGTTCCGGTGGCCCGCTCGCTCGCCGCGGCCTTCGCCGCCGACGGCGAGGTGCTCGCCCGGGACCCGGGCGCCCGGCAGGTGTTCGCGCCCGGGGGCGACTTCCTCGGCGAGGGCCGGCCCCTGGTTCAGGAACGGCTCGCGGAAACGCTTCGGCAGATCGCCGCGAACGGCCCTGACGAGCTGTACGGCGGCCGGGTCGGCGCCACGCTGGCGGCGGGACTCCAGGCGGCGGGATGTCCGCTGACGGTCGACGACCTCAGGGCGTACACCGTCCGCACCACCCCCGCGATCTCGGCGCCCTTCTCGGGCGTCCGGGTCCACACGAGCCCGCCCAACACCCAGGGCTTCGCACTGCTGCGCACGGTACGGGCGCTGACCGAACTGGGCCTTCACACCCCTTCTCCGGGGCTTCCCGCCGGTGTGCTCGCCCGGTTGTTCCTCGACGGCACCGAGGTGCGCGACACCCTGCTCGCCGATCCCGACTTCGCGCCGACCGACGTCCTGGACCACGGCTTCGGCGAACTCGTCCGGCTGCTGCGCTCCCGTGCACCGCGCCGCACCGGGGCCGCGGTCCCCCCGGACTCGGTGTCGGTGCCGCGCGGCGACACCGTCGGTGTGGCCGCCGCGGACTCCCACGGGTACGCCGTCTCCCTCATCCAGAGCGTCTACGGCAGCTTCGGGTCCGCCGTGCTCGAACCCGGGACCGGCATCCTCATGCAGAACCGCGGCACCGCCTTCTCCCTCGATGCGGCCTCGCCGAACGTGCTGCGGCCCGGCAAGCGGCCCAAGCACACGCTGATGCCCGTCCTGGTGACCGAGCAGGACCGCGTCCGCTGGGTCAACTCCACGATGGGCGGCCACGGTCAGCCGCAGATCCACGCCCAGGTGCTCGTCCAACTGCTCGGCGGGCACTCCCCCGCACAGGCGGTCAGCGCTCCGCGGTACGTCGTGGGCCCCAGGAAGCCGGGAGACACCGCGGACACCGTGTACCACGAAGCCGACCTGTCGCCCGCCACGGTCGCCGCACTGGCCGCCGACGACTTCCCGCTGCGCGAGGTCCCGGCCCGTACCGAGTTCCTCGGGCACACCAACGTCGTCTCCGTCGACGCGGACGGGACGCTGACCGCGGGCAGCGACCCGCGCTCCGACGGCTCGGCGGCCGTGGTCGCCCTGCCGGGGGCAGGAGCGGACGCCTCCGGCACACCGGCCGGCAGCTAGACCGGCACCGAGTCCCGTACGGGCCGGACAGTGACGGGCCCGGACGATGACGGGCCCGGACGGTGACAGGGCCGGACGGGCCGCGGTCCGGCGAACCGGCTCCACCTCCCCGGCTCCACCGCCCCCGCACGCACACCCCGCACCCCCAGCGCACACCCCGCCCCCCTCGGCCCGGCCCTGGACCACCTGCGGTCCAGGGCCGGCTGGTTTTGCCTCCACTGCTGCTATAGCCTATAAGCTATTCAGGGAGGAGCACGATGCAGACAGGGCCGTTGAACAGCTATCGGAGCCTCGCGCGGCTCGACCTTGCGGGTCGGAGTTTTCGAGTGCACCGGCTCGATGCCGTCCCCGGCGCCGAACGCCTGCCGATGAGCCTCAAGATCCTTCTGGAGAACCTGCTGCGCCACGAGGACGGCAGTTCCGTGACGGCCGATCAGATCGCGGCGCTGGTGCGCGGCGGTGGCGACGGGGTCGCGGACGCCGTGTCGTTCTCACCGTCGCGGGTCCTCCTGCACGACACCAACGGCGTACCGGTGCTCACGGATCTCGCCGCGCTGCGCGACGCGGTCGCGGCGGCGGGCGGTGACCCGCGCCGCGTCAGCCCGCGCATCCCGAGCCATCTGACCGTCGACCACTCGATCGCCACGGAGGTCTCCGGCCGCCCGGACGCCCTCGACGTCAACGTCGAGCTGGAGTACGCGCGCAACGCCGAGCGGTACCGCTTCCTGAAGTGGGGCGAGCGGCTCGACGGCGTCCACGTCATCCCGCCGGGCGCCGGGATCATGCACCAGATCAACCTGGAGTTCCTGGCCCGGGTGGTCGAGCGGCGCGACGGATGGGCGTTCCCCGACACCTGCGCGGGCACGGACTCGCACACCACGATGGTGAGCGCCCTCGGCACCCTGGCCTGGGGCGTCGGCGGTGTCGAGGCGGAGGTGGCCCTGCTCGGGCAACCGCTGAGCATCGCCGTGCCACCGGTCGTCGGCGTCGAACTGGTGGGCGAACCGTCGCCGGGCGTGACCGCCACCGATCTGGTGCTCACCATCACGCAGACGCTGCGGGGGCACGGGGTGGTGGGCAAGTTCGTCGAGTTCACGGGTGAGGCGATCAGCCGGCTCCCGCTGGCGCACCGGGCGACGATCTCGAACATGTGCCCGGAGTACGGCGCGACCACCGCCATGTTCCCGATCGACCGCACCACGCTGGAGTACCTGCGGCTGACCGGCCGCCGCCCCGATCACCTGGCGGCCGTGGAGACGTACGCGAAGGAACAGGGCCTGTGGCACGATCCGGCCCACCGTCCGCGCTACGACGAGCACCTGCGCATCGACCTGTCGGCGGTGACCGCCTCACTGGCCGGTCCGAGCAGACCCCAGGACCGGTTGCCCCTGGCGGCGGTTCCGGCCGGTGCCGCCGCGGCGATCGAGAACCTGGTCGGCACGCGGTCGCGACGCGCCGCCGCCGCCGGCGCCCCGCGCCCCGGGCAGGGCCGCGGCGAGCGCATGCGCGCCGAGGGCTCCGGCGCGGTCCGCGACGGCGCCGTGGCCATCGCGGCGATCACCTCGTGCACCAACACGTCCAACCCGCACGTCATGATCGCCGCGGGACTGCTCGCCCGCAACGCACGCGCGCGGGGCCTCACCGCGAAGCCCTGGGTGAAGGCGAGCCTCGCGCCCGGGTCCAGGACCGTCACGGAGTACCTCGGCCGCGCGGGCCTGTCCCGGCCGCTCGACGAACTCGGCTTCCACCTCGCCGGCTACGGGTGCATGACCTGCATCGGCAACTCCGGGCCGCTCCTGCCGGACGTCGCCAGGGCCGTCGCAGAACGCGACGTGGTGGTCGCCTCCGTGCTGTCGGGCAACCGGAACTTCGACGGCCGCATCAACAACGACGTCTCCCTGAACTACCTGGCCTCGCCGCCCCTGGTCGTCGCCTACGCGCTGGCCGGCTCGATCACGCACGACCTGCTGCGCGAGCCCCTGGGCAGGGACGCCGACTCGGTGCCCGTCTTCCTCGCCGACCTGTGGCCGAGCGACGCGGAGATAGAGGAGGCCGTGAGCGCCCACCTGGCGCCGGAGCTGTTCGGCGCGGCGTACGCGCGGGTGTTCGAGGGCGACGAGCGCTGGGCCGCCGTGCCCGCCGCGACCGGGGAGCTGTTCGACTGGCCCGCGGACTCCACCTACCTGCGCCGGCCCCCGTTCCTGGACGGGGTCACCGCCGAGGCGCCACCGCCCCGGGATGTCGTCGGCGCCCGCACCCTGGTGCTGCTCGGCGACTCCGTGACCACCGACCACATCAGCCCGGCCGGCCGCATCCCCGCCGCGAGCCCGGCGGGGCGCCTGCTCACGGGCCTCGGGGAGAGCGAGCTCAACACCTACGCCTCGCGCCGCGGCAACTACGACGTCATGGTGCGCGGCGGGTTCGCCAACCCCCGGTTGCGCAACCTGCTCGCGCCGCCGGCGAGCGGCGCGGTGACCCCCGACTTCACCCGCGACGGCGTTCTCGTCCCGGTCCACGAGGCGGCCCGGTCGTACGCCGCCGCCGGAACCCCCCTGCTGGTCGTGGCGGGCAAGGAGTACGGCACGGGCTCGTCCCGGGACTGGGCGGCGAAGGCGACGGCCCTGCTCGGGGTGCGGGCCGTCATCGCACGGTCCTTCGAGCGGATCCACCGCTCCAACCTCGTCCAGCTCGGCGTCCTGCCGCTGCAGTTCGCCGACGGTGAGAGCGCCGAGTCGCTCGGTCTCGACGGGCGCGAGAGGTTCGACGTCCTCGGGATCGGGGAGGCGCTGCGGGCTCCCCGCTCACCCGTGACGGTGCGGGTCACCCCGCACGACGGCGCCCGTGCCCCCTTCTCGTTCACGGTGACGGCGCGGCTGGACACGCCCCAGGAGGCCCGCTACTACGCCCACGGCGGCGTCCTGCCGTACGTCTACCGGCAGTTCCTGCGGGGCGGCCTTGACTGAGCCGCCCGCCGCCCGCGACCGCCTCCCCTCCGACCCGCCCGCGATCGACACGCTGCTGACCGGTCAGGGGCTCTCCTCCGACCAGGGGAGCATCGGTTTCGGCGCCGTCTACCTCGTCACCGCCGGATCGCTGCGGATCCTGTTCGACTGCGGGCACACGGGCCGCAGAAGAGCGCTGCTCGGGGCCCTCGCCCGGCGGGGACTCGGCCCCGGCGTCATCGACGTCCTGGTGCTCTCCCACAGCCACTGGGACCACATCCAGAACGCCGACCTCTTCCGGAGCGCCGACGTCCTGCTGCACCCCGCGGAGGCGGACCACCTCGGCTCCGCGCCCACCGACGATCCGTTCACTCCCCCGTGGTCGGCGGCGATCCTGCGGTCCTGCGCGGTGCGCGACGCCGCGGACGGGCTCGGCATCGCGCCGGGCGTCACCGTCACGGGTCTGCCCGGGCACACGAAGGGCTCGATCGGCCTGACCGTGCACACCGCCGGCGGCACGGCGCTGCTGACGGGCGACGCCGTGTCGTCGGCGCGCGCGCTGCGGGCGGGACGCTGCACCAACGTGCTGGCCGACGAGGCGGACGCGGCACGGTCGGTGGAACTCGTGCGCACCCGGGCCGACCTGGTCTACCCCGGCCACGACCGGCCGTTCACGGTGGTGGACGGGGCCCCCGGCGACTATCTGCTCCCACCCGCCGTGCCCGGCGCGCACGCTCCGGGCACCGGCGGTCTCTCCGCGCCGGCTCCGTGAGCGCCCGCGCCCGTCGCCACGCGCAGGCCCCCCGGCACGGCCGGGACCACCCACGAGAGAGGACCGTCATCATGACCACGGACGCGCCAGGGCCGGACGGCTCGGTGAGCGGAGTCTTCGCCGAGCCCGCACCGGCGTTCTCCTCGGAGCGCCTGAGGCAGGCGCTGCTGAGGCACTGGAACATGTCAGAACCCCGGGTGCGTCCGCTCGACAGCGAACGCGACCTCAACGTTCTCGTCGACCGCGGCTTCGTCCTGAAGATCTCCAACCCCGCCGAGGACCCCGGTGTCGTCGACATGGAGGTGCGGGCGCTGGAGCACGTGCGCGCGTCCGATCCGTCCCTCGCCGTGCCCGCCCTGGTGCCCGCCCAGGCGGGCAAGCCGGTCGTGCGCGTGCACGACGACTCCGGCCGCGCGTGCCTGGTCCGGATGATCACGCTGCTCCCCGGTGCCCCGCTGGAGGGCAAGCGGCTCGGCCCTGAGCTCGCCGAGCGGGTCGGGGACGCCGCCGGCCGGGTCTCGACCGCCTTGCAGGGCTTCTTCCACCCGGCCGCGGGCCGGGCGCTGATGTGGGACATCCGGCGGGCCCCCGAGGTGGTGCGGGCCGGCTCGTGGGCCGGCGCGGAGCGGCTGCACGAACTGGCCGACCGGGTGCGTCCCGCGCTGGACGCCACCCGCACCCTGCCGTCCTGGGTGCAGCACGCCGACGTCACGCTCACCAATGTGCTGGCCGGGCCCGGGGGACGGATCAGCGGGGTGATCGACTTCGGCGACATGCACCACACCGCCGCGGTGTGCGACCTCGCGGTGACCCTCACCTCGGTGCTGCGCGGCACCGACGTGTCGTCCGGCCGGCTCTGGCGCCTGACGGAGGCCGTGCTGCGCGGGTACCAGCGGCACCGCAGGCTGTCCACGGCCGAGGCGTCCGTCCTCGGTGAGCTGGTCATCGCCCGGCTGCTGACCACCCTGGCGGTGTCGGCGGCCCGCCGCGGGCGGCACCGCGACAACCACCGCTACATCACGCAGTACGACGACGGCAGCGAGCAGGTGCTGGGGGTCCTCGCCGCCCTTGAGCCGGCCGGGCTCGCCGACCGGATGACGCGCCTTGCCGGGGCCCGCGACCTCGCCGGTGCCGTGCCGCGGGGCGCGCTGCCGGCGCGGCGGGCCGCGGCGATGGGCGGTCCGCTGTCACCGCTGTTCTACCGGCGCCCGCTCGAACTGGTCCGCGGCGAGGGCCCCTGGTTGTTCGCCGCCGACGGCACGCGGTACCTCGACGGCTACAACAACGTCCCCGTGGTCGGGCACGCGCACCCGGCCGTCACCAACGCCGTGGGCACCCAACTGGCCGCCCTGAACACGCACTCCCGGTATCTGCATCCGGGCATCGTCGAGCTGGCGGAGCGGATCCTGGCCACCGTGCCGGCCCCCCTCGACACCTGTCTGTTCACCACCTCCGGCACCGAGGCCAACGAGCTGGCCTGGCGGCTGGCCGTCGCCGCCACCGGCGGCGACGGTGCGATCGTCGCGGAGCACGCGTACCACGGTGCCTCCGCGTGGATGGCGGACCTCAGCTCGAACGAGTGGCCCAAGGGGTACCGGCCGCGGCGCGTCGCCACCTACCGCGCCCCGCACGGCCCCGCGGCCGACCTGACCGCGGCCGTGGCGGCCGGGCGGATCGAGCGGGCCGGGGCGGCGCTGGCGGCCGGCGGGGCCCGGCCGGCGCTGGTGGCGGCCGACTCGCAGTTCACGTCCGAGGGCATCCTCGACGCGCCCGCCGGGTTCCTCGCCGGTCTCGTCGAGGGCGCCCACGCCGTCGGCGCCTTGAGCCTGGCGGACGAGGTGCAGTCCGGTTACGGGCGCAGCGGCCCGCAGTTGTGGCGCTTCTCGCTGGCGGGGATCACGCCCGACATCGTGACGCTGGGCAAGCCGATGGGGGCCGGATACCCCATCGGTGCGGTGGTCACCCGGCGGGAGATCGCCGAGGTGCTGGCGCGGGACTACGAGTACTTCTCCACCTTCGCCGCGACACCGGTCGCCGCGGCCGCCGGGCACGCGGTCCTCGATGTGCTGGAGGCGACGGGTCTCCCGCAGCGTGCCGTCGAGGTGGGTTCGCTGCTGCGGGAGCGGCTGCGTGCGGTGGCCGCCGCGGAACCGCTGCTGGGCGAGGTACGCGGCACCGGGCTGCTCGCGGGCGTCGACGTGCTCTCCGACGGCGCCCGGCCCTCCGGGGCGCTGGCACGGGAGTTGCTGGACCGCCTGGTGGAGCAGGGCGTGCTGGCGGGCCGTACCGGCCCCCGCGGGGACGTGCTGAAGATCCGTCCGCCCCTGGTGTGGGAGACCGGCCACGTGGAGGCGTTCATGGACGGGCTGGCGAGGGCGCTCGCGGGGCTGGGCCGGGACCCGAGGTGAACCCCGTCCCGGGCGCCGGCCCGGGACGGCCCGCTCGGGACCCGGCCCGCTCGGGACCCGGCCCGCTCGGGACCCGGTCCGTTCGGCCCGGCCCGCTCGGGGGGGGCCGGGCGTCACCCGCGGCGCACGCCGTGGGCGGACGGGAGCCGGGTGGGCCCGGAGTTGACGTTGACGGCGCGTTCGACGCTCACCCGCCCGTCACCGAACCGGAGCACGAGCCGGTCGATGAACGGGCTCTCCAGGAAGTGCCACGTCGCGCTCAGGACGTCCCCGTCGGCCCCCTCCCCGTCGGACCACTGGGCGCCGGCCAGCACGAGCGCGGACTCCTCCTGGTAGGAGTGGTGGAGCCGCCAGGTGCTGACGCCGGTGCGCTGGCGGACCCAGTGGCCGACACCGTGCTCGATGGTGTGCCGTCCGCGCTCGTCCTCGACGACGAGCAGCACGGAGTCGGCACGCACCTCGACGGACAGGGAGCGAACGCCCTGCTCGTTGGCCTCGAAGTCGTAGGTCTCGTGCAGGCCGACCCGGCGCACCGAGGGGTCGAGCCGCTCGGGATCGCGGGCGCCCCGCACCCACCGCCGCACCGCCGCACCCTCCCCGGCGTCCTGCGCGTCGTCCGCCGCGCCGTCGCCGAAGGACGCGCGGAACGCCGTCCTGAGCATGGCGGGCAGGTCGTGGTAGCTGCCGTCCCCCATCGCGCCGGTGACGACGACGACACCGCCGTGGCGGGGGAAGACCATGCACTCCTGTCCGAAGATGCCGGAGGCGTTGTAGATGCCGTCGTCGGTGGTCCAGAACTGATACCCGTAGCCGGAGTCCACCGGGGCGTCCTCGGGGGGCGGCAGGAGTTCCGAGCCGTTCCACCGGCCGCTGACGGCCTTGAGCACGTGCAGGGCCGACGCCTTCTGGGGCCAGCCGGCCGGCAGGACGCGTCTGCCCTGCCACATCCCGTCCTGGAGGTGGAGCACCCCGAAGGAGAGCAGGTCACGCGGCCGCAGTGACAGCCCGTTGCCGCCGCTCGCGACTCCTTCGGGGTCGTGCTCCCACGCGAAGTCGGTGATGCCGAGGGGTTCGAAGAGGCGGGGACGCAGGTACTCGTCCACGGGCACCCCGGACACCTGCTGCACGATGGCGGACAGGACGTGGCTGGTGGTGCTGCTGTACTGGAAGGAGAGGCCCGGGGCCTGGCGGACCGGCTCGTCGAGGAACTCTCCCACCCAGCCCGTGGGGCGCAGCCTCGTCGTCGCCCCGGACAGTCCCCTGCCGTGGCCCGTCTGCATGGTCAGCAGGTCGCGGACCCGCATCCGGCTCAGGTTCTCGCCGGGCGGGCCGGGCAGCCGTCCGGCGAAGAAGGAGACCACCGGGTCGTCCAGTCTCAGCAGCCCTTCGGCCTCGGCGAAGCCGACGGCGGTGCCGGTGAAGCTCTTGGTGGCCGAGTGGGTCTTGTGCTTGAGGTCTGGTTCGTGGGGCCACTGCCACAGGTCGAGCACCGTTCTCCCGTGCCGGTGAACGAGCAGCGAATGCAGCCGCATGCCCCGGGCCGAGAGGTCGCGCAGGAGGGTGTGGATGGGGCGCATGCCGAGGGCCGGCGCTTCGTTCGTCATGGTCACCAAGTCTTGTCGGGCGGCGGGAGCACCCGGCCCTGCCTCGTGCACCTGGTGCGGAGCGGGCGGGCGGCGCCAGTGCTCCGCGCGCACTGCGAACGGTGGAAGGAAGTCGGTGCCGGTGGGCTCGGGCCGGGCGCCGGGCCGACGGGACACCGGGGCCGGGCGCCGGGGCGGCGCACCGGGTCAGGGCACCCCGGTCACAGCACCTGGGAGAGGAAGGAGCGCAGCCGGGGCGTCTGCGGGTCGGCGAGCAGTTGCCGTGCCGGGCCCTCCTCCGCGATCACGCCGCTGTCCATGAACAGGACGCGGTCGGACACCTCCCGGGCGAAGTTCATCTCGTGGGTGACCACCACCATGGTCATACCGGAGGATGTGGCGAGGTCGCGCATGACGTCGAGCACGCCCTTCACCAGCTCGGGGTCGAGGGCCGAGGTGGCCTCGTCGAAGAGCATGATGTCGGGTTCCATGGCGAGCGAGCGCGCGATGGCCACCCGCTGCTGCTGACCCCCGGACAGGCTCCCCGGGCGCGAGGACGCGAGGGAGCGCAGGCCCACCTTCTCGAGCTGTGCGAGGGCACGCTCCTCGGCCTCCTGCCGGGACATCCTGCGCACCCGCCGCAGCGCGACGGTGATGTTGTCGAGCGCGCTCTTGTGCGGGAAGAGGTTGAAGTGCTGGAAGACCATGCCGATACGGGAGCGGACCGCGTTCAGGTCCACCTTGGGGGCGGTGATCACCTGGCCGTGCACCCGGATGGTCCCGGAGGTCGGCGGCGACAGCAGGTTGATGCAGCGCAGCAGCGTCGACTTGCCGGAGCCGGAGGCGCCGATGAGGCACACCGTCTCACCGGGGACGACGGTCGCCGACACGCCCTTGAGGACGTCGACCTTGCCGAAGGACTTGCAGATGTCGAGCAGTTCGACGGCGGGCTCGACGGGGCGGTCCCCGCCCCGCTGCCGCGGCTTCGCGTCGTCGATGGCTGTCTGTTCCATGGTCATGCTCCCGCTTCCATACCGGCCCCGACGGGTGTCAGTGGCTCCTTGCCGACGGGCTCGTCGGCCACCGTGGGGCGCTTGCCCTCCCGCATCCGCCGGTCGAACCGGTTGACGAGATGGGTCAGCGGCACGGTGAACGCGATGTACACCAGGCCGGCCGCGACGAACGAGGACGAGTTGTAGCTGACCGCCTGCGCCTGCTGGGCGATGAAGTACAGCTCGCGCTCCCCCACGGCCAGGCCGAGCAGGTAGACCAGCGAGCTCTCCTTGACGGCGATGATGAACTGGTTGGCGAGCGCGGGGAGCACGTTCCTGATGCCCTGCGGCACGACGATCAGCATCAGCGTCGTCAGGTGGCTCATGCCCAGGCTGCGGCCCGCCTCCATCTGGCCGACCGGCACACTCTGGATGCCGGACCGGAAGATCTCCGCGATGTAGGCCGCGTTGATCAGGCCGATGGCGAGGATCGCGTAGCCCATGGGCGATTCACCGAACGGCCTGATGTCGGCGGAGGGCAGACCGATGCCGATGATGCTGACGGTGACGATGGCGGGCAGTCCGCGGAAGATGTCCACGTAGATCCTGGCCGGCGCCCGCAGCCACCACCGCGTGGCGATGAGCAGCATCGACAGCAGCAGTCCGGCCGTGAGCCCGAGCAGCAGCGAGAGCGACGCGATGATCAGTGTGTTGCGCAGTCCCTCACCCAGGAGCGTGGGCAGCACATGGAGTATCTGGTGGATGTCGAAGAAGGAATGCAGGAAATCGCCCATGGAACACGGTGTCCTTACCTTGGGTCTGCCGTAGCGGCGATCACGCTCGGCGGGCGGTGACCGCCTGGGGCCGGGGCCTGGCCGGTGGCCCGGTCGCTGCCGGTCCACAGGCCGTGCGGCGATGACCGTAACGTAACAGCACCGACAACATTGTCAATATTTGAAGTGGACGTTTCAGGAAGTGAGATTCCGGGCGAGTACGTCGGCCACGAACTCCTGGACCGCGGGCGCGACTCCGACACCCTGGTGCGCGACGCCCGGGACGATGTCCAACCGCACCTTGATCCCGTGGGCCTCGAAGTTGTCGCGCAGCGTCCTCAGCCGTTCGATGCGGGTGCGGCCGGTCTTCTCCACGCCGTCCATCCAGTTGGGCCCGCCGACGTTGTTGATCTCCCACGTCTCCACGTCCTCGGCACCCACCACCATGTGCACCGGGACGCTCCGCAGTGCCTCCAGGTCGATCCCGACACCGAAGCGCTCCTCGAAGTCCGCGGTGCCGATCCACCACGGGAGGGTGTCGTCGAGCTGGGTGATCCGGCCCGGCGCACCGATCGACACGCCCGCCAGCCGGTCGGGGTGCACGTAGAAGAACCGGTGCACGAACTGCCCGCCACCGGAGAACCCGTGCAGGACGAACCTCTCCCGCTGGGCGTTGAACCGCTCGCCGACCTCGTCGACCATGTACAGCAGCTCCTCGTCGAAGCGCATGTCCTGGTACTTGAGGAACTTGAAGTTGTGCAGCTCGCCCGGCTCGCCGATGCCCGCGGGGAACAGCGGCGTGAGGATGATGCAGCGGTGCCGGATGGCGAACTCCTTCCACCGGTCCCGGTAGAGCTCCGCCGACCGGCCGGTGCCGTGCTGGATGACGACGAGCGGCAGCGGGGGCGCCTGGGGCGTGTGGTCCTTGGGCACGTAGAGGGCGTAGGACAGGCGCTGGTCGTGCTGCGAGGCGAAGAAGGGGGTCCCGCCTATGAAGTGGGCGCCCTGGGCGTCGCGTTCGGGGCTCTGAGACATGTGCGCATCCCTTGGGTCGTGATCAAGCCAGGTTTCATATAGCCTATAGGCATGGGGATTGCAGGACCAGATGCGAGCGGGGCGCATATAGGCTGTAGGCCGTACTTGACAACCTGCACCGGTGCCCTCGGCTCTGTATCCTTGCGCTCACCCCGTCCGCCGGAGAAGAGATTGTCAGGTTGATGAGCGTCGATCCTCGCCCCGCCCTCACGAAGAGCGCCTACGCCTACCAGGAGCTGCGCCGCCGCATCCTCGCAGGTGAGCTACGGCAGGGCCGGTCCATCTCCCAGGAGCAACTGGCGATGGAGCTCGGCGTGAGCACCACACCTCTGCGGGAGGCGCTGCGGCGGCTGGACGCCGAGGGGCTCGTCACGATCGACGCCCACCGTGACGCGCGTGTCACCGAGCTGAGTGCCGAGGAGGCCCGCAGCCTCTACGAGGTCCGCGAGCAGCTCGATCCGCTGGCCGCACGGCTGGCGGCCGCCCGGCGCACGGAGTCGGACGCCGCCGCGATCAAAGCGGCCCTGAAGGGGCTGGAGCCACTCAGTGCCTCGGCCGACTTCGAGCACCTGCTCGCCCACCGGGCCTTCCACCGCAGCGTCTACACGGCCTCCCACAACCCCCTGCTGATGTCGCTGCTGGAAGGCCTGTGGGACAAGGCCGACCGCTACCGCCAGCTCCGTCTCCAGGCGGGCCCGGACTCCCCCGAGGACCAGGAGCGGGTCAGGCACGAGCACAACGCGATCGCCGAGGCCGTGATCGCCGGGGACGCGAAGGCCGCGGAGAGCGCCATGAAGAAGCACGTGCGCGCCAGCCTCGGTCAGCGTGCCATCGCCACGCTGACGAGCTGAGCCCCGCGCCGACCAGCCGATCCCCGCGGCCTGCCGATCCCCGCGATCGGCCGGGGACACCGAACCGGCCGGGCTTCGACCCGGCCGGTCCGGTGTCCCGGCCTCACAGCACCGCGAGCGGGTTGGCGGGCGAGCCGGTGCCGCCCTCGACCACCAGCGGCGCCAGGACGAACATGAACGTGTGCCGCTCCTGTGCGGCGCAGACCGCGGCCAGCGGTGCCAGTTCGCAGTTGTCCACGACGGCGAGCCCGTACGCGAAGATGGCGCCGTGCACCGTCCAGGGGATGCCCCAGTCGTTGGGTGCGTGGTCGAGCATGTCCCAGGCGAGCACGGCGCAGTCGTGCTCGCGCAGGAAGCCGAGGCAGGACGCGTGCAGGCCCGGCCGGCGCGGTTCGCCCCGGTCGGTGCGCTCGGTGCCCCAGACCGGGTTCTCCCGGTCCCAGCGGTCACGCCCCGAGTAGACCACCACCGCGTCGCCCGCCGTGACGCCCACCCCCTGGGCCCGTGCCACGGCTGCCAGCTCGTCGCCGTGCACCGGCCGCTCGTGGGTGACGTACGGCTCGCCGCGGAAGGCCGGCACGTCGAGCAGTACGCCGCGGGTGACGATGCCGTCCCGCCAGTGGTCGATCGAGCCCCACCGGCTGCCGCGGGAGGTCAGCTCCGCCTCGGGGTCGCGGCCCTGCCACATCCCGCGCTCGTCCCAGACGTGGCACAGGGCGTCGATGTGGGTGGCCGCGGTGCCGTGGTACTCGATCCCGTAGTAGTCGCCGGCGATGCCCCCGGTGCCCCGGGGGGTCCACGTGGTGTAGTGCGACGCCGGACGGGGGTTGCCGGGGCGCGGCAGGGTCGGGAAGGGCCGGCTCAGCGAGACCGTCCGGCCCGCCCGCACCAGCGCCGCGGCCTCGGCGCGTTTGCGGTCGGTGATCAGGTTGACGGCGCCCACCTGGTCGTCCTCGCCCCAGCGGTGCCAGTTGCTCCGCCCGTACAGCAGGTCGAGGACGTCGTCGCGTTCCCAGACGCGCTGGTCGTCGCCTTCTTCACGCTTCACGTCGCGTACTCCCCGGCGCCTTCAGAAGGCGGTCAGGACGGGCCGGAAGTGCATGACCTCCGGCGGCCCGGCCACGCAGTCCGCGATGAGGCGCCGCCACTCCCTGAAGTCAGCCGAGCCGCGGAACCCCGTGACGTGATCCTCCACCGAGTCCCAGCCGATCTCCAGGCGGTACTCCAGCGGGTCCTCGTGGGACCGCTCCAGGGTCAGGGTGCGGGCCCCCCGCGCGCGCTGGAACAGCGGGGCCGCCGCAGCGACGGCTGCCTCGAAGTCCTTGGCACGGCCTGGCAGCACCGTGATCCGCGCGGCCTCGCGGACCACGGACGCCGGCTCCGCGGACCCGGTGGGGTCCTCCGCGTCGATGCGGGAGCGCTCGCCCGAGGCCACGAGGGTCCTGGTCGTCTCCAGCGACGCGTACGTCCAGAAGATCTTCATGGGCTCGGTGGCCGAGGCGTTCTCGAAGTGGTGGGCGACGTTCGCCGGTACGAGGGTGGTGTCGAAGCACCGCAGCCGGGTCCGCTCGCCGGCGATGTCGACGACGGCCTCCCCCTGGATGACCACGACCGACTCGGTCGCGTTGTGGGTGTGGTGCCCGATCGCCGCGCCCGCCTCGAACTCCGTGATGCCGTTGAGGAACGAGGTGGCACCGCGGGCGGTGGTCACCAGCGGTACGGTACGCGCGCCCGCCCCCCGGTCCCTGGCGGGCAGTTCGTCGGGACGCAGCACCGTCCCCCTGCGTGCTCGGTCGCTCATGACGCCACCGCCGGGCCGATCCACACGGTCTTCACGTTGACGAACTCCTTGATTCCGTACTCGCCCAGTTCACGCCCGTATCCGGACTTCTTGACGCCGCCGAAGGGGAGCCGGGGGTCCGAGGCCACCTGGCCGTTGACGAAGACCGCCCCGGCGTCGATCAGCGGAACGAGCCGCCGGGCCTCGTCGAGGTCGGCGGTCCACAGCGCGGCGCCCAGCCCGAACGCGGTCCTGTTGGCCAGTTCGACGGCCTCCTGCGCACCGCGCACCCGACTCACACCGGCCACGGGGCCGAAGGTCTCCTCGGTGAAGGCGGCCATGTCCGGGCTGACGTGGTCGATGACCGTGGGCGGGTAGTAGAAACCCGGACCCTCGACGGGCCGGCCGCCCAGCCGCAGGACCCCTCCCGCCTCGACGGTGCGGCGCACCTGGTCGTGCAGGGTGTCCCTGAGGTCCCCCCGGGCCAGTGGCCCGATCTCGGTGGCCTCGTCGAGCGGGTCGCCCACGACCAGCGCACCTGCCTTGCGCACCACGAGGTCGACGAAGGTGTCCGCGACGCGCTCGTCCACGATCAGCCGCTTGGCGTTGACGCAGCTCTGGCCGCAGGTGTTGAAACGGGACCGGACGGCCACCGTGGACGCCTCGTCGAGGTCGGCGTCCGCGAGCACGACGAAGGGGTCGGAACCGCCCAGTTCGAGGACGTGCTTCTTCAGATGGGTGCCCGCCTGGCCCGCCACGATGGCGCCCACCTGCGTGGAACCCGTGACGGTGACGCCCGCGATGCGGTCGTCGGCGATCAGGGCGGCCACCGCCCCCGGCTCCACCAGCAGCGAGGTGCACAGTCCTGCCGGAGCGCCCGCCTCACGGACGATCTCCTCCAGCAGCAGGGCACAGGCCGGCACGTTGCTCGCATGCTTGAGTACCGCCCCGTTGCCCGCGGCGAGCGCGGGGGCGAGGAAGCGGAAGAACTGCCAGAAGGGGTAGTTCCACGGCATGACCGCGAGCAGGACGCCGAGGGGCTCGAAGACGACCGTACTCTCACTCGCCGCGGAGGCGACCGGCCGGGGCGCGAGGTAGCGCTCGGCGTGCTCCGCGTAGTGGTCGAGCGTCCACGCCGACTTCTCGATCTCCGCCCGTGCCTCCGCCAGGGGCTTGCCCATCTCACGGGTGATCAGCCGGGCGAAGCGGTCCTCGTCGGCGCGCAGTCCCCGGGCGATGGCGCTCAGCAGCGGCAGCCGCCGTTCGACAGGTGTGGCGCGCCAGGCCCGCTGGGCCGCGGCGGCGGCCGTCAGCACGGCCTCGACCTCCTCGGCGGTGTGCTCGTCGTACTTCTCGACGAGTGCCTGTGTCGCCGGGTTGACGGACAGCGGCATGCCGGCTCCTTTCGGGTGCTGGTCCTGGTCAGTTCCCGAGCGGCGCCGCGGCACGCAGTGCGGCGACGACACGATCGGTGAATGCGGTGGTGCCGAGGCTGCCGCCGACGTCGGGCGTGCGCGATCCCGGCTCCTCTAGTACCCGGTCCACGGCCGACTCGATGGCGGATGCCGCCGTGGTCAGTGCCTCGTCGCCCGCGCGCCGGCCCCGCCAGTCGAGCAGCATGGCGGCCGACAGGACGAGCGACACCGGGTTGGCGGTCCCGCGGCCGGCGATGTCCGGCGCGGAGCCGTGCTGCGCCTGCGCGACCGCCACGTCGTGCCCGGCGTTGAGCGAACCGCCGAGCCCGAGGCTGCCGGAGAGCTCCGCGGCCTCGTCGGAGAGGATGTCGCCGAACATGTTGGTGGTCACCAGCACGTCGAAGGTGTCCGGCCTGCGGATCAGCGCGGCCGCCGCGGCATCGACGATCAGTTCGTCGAGCTCGATCCCGGGGAAGCGCTCCGCGACCTTGCGCACCTCGCGCAGGAAGAGGCCGTCGGAGAGTTTGAGGACGTTCGCCTTGTGCACGGCAGTGACCCTGCCGCGGCGGCGGCCGGCGAGTTCGAACGCGGCCTCGGCGACCCGTGCGCAGCCGCGTGCGGTGATCTTCCGCAGGCTGAAGGCCTGGTCGGCGTCCGGCATGAACTCCCCGCTGCCCGCGTACATGTTCCGGTCGGAGTAGAAGCCCTCGGTGTTCTCACGGACGATCACGAGGTCCATCGGGGCGCGCAGCACGCTCAGGTCCGCCCGCGACCTGCACGGCCGGACGTTCGCGAACAGCTCGAACCTCACCCGCAGCTCCGCCGAGGGGTTGATGCCGCCCTCCGCCCTGGGCGGGTAGTCGTAGTGCGACACAGGACCGAGGATCACCCCGTCCACGGCCGGCACGCGCTCCAGCACACGCCGCGGCAGCGTGGTCCCCTCCTTCGCGAGGGCGGCCAGCCCGATGTCCTCGCTCTCCACGGCGAGGCCGAGCCCGTACACGTCGTCGGCCGCTTCGAGCACCCGCAGGGTGGCGGCCGTGATCTCCGGTCCGATCCCGTCGCCGGGCAGTACGAGCACGTTCATGGCCATCCAGTCTTCCTCCGGCTGTTCGGCGGCGTTCTCGGCGAAGTCCTGGGCCACTGCGCCCTGTCCGCATAGCCTATAGGCTATGGGTAGTTTTTAGACGGTGCGTACTGCGCTGTCAACGCCAGGACTGCGCACCACCGTGGGACGGAGGGGCGCAGGCGGCGGGTGCGGACACCGCGCCGAAGGGCGGGGCGACCTGCCGGGGCGGGCGGCCCCGGCAGATCGCCCCCCGCGGACCGCCCACCGCCGCCGCGAGTGCGAAAGCGCCGCGAGGCCGGGAGCACGGAGCACGAAGGGCATGGCGCCGCCGACCGGGACGACCCGGAAACGCACCACGGGCCCCGGCCCGGTCCACAGTCGGACGGATCGTTGACGCCCTATTCCCTATAACCTATAGTCACGCTCCATCATTGCACCTGGTTGCACATCCCCGCAGTTCAGTCGGTCGGTCCTCCCCCGGCGACTCGAAGGAGAAGCATGAACCGGCACATCATGAGACGACTCGTCAGCGGACTGGCTGTCGCCGTTGCCATGGCCACGTCCGCCACCGCGTGCGGCAGTGGCAGCGACGGCGACTCCGGCTCCGGCTCCTCCGGCACCGCGAAGGACTACGGCCTCGTCCGGTCCGGAACCATCACCGCCGCGGTGACCGCCGGCGACTACCCCTTTGTGGCCCCCGACGCGACCGGCAAGCCGGTGGGCATGCTCGTGGACCTCAACAACATGATCTCCAAGCGGATGGGCCTCAAGATCGTCTACAAGACGACCACCGTCCAGGCGGGCCTGCCCGCGCTGACCAGCGGTCAGTACGACATGATGTCCGTGGGCCTGGTGGCGACGCCGGAGCGCAGGAAGAGCGTGGCCTTCACCAAGCCGATCTTCTGGGGCCAGAACGTCATCGTCGTCCCCGCCGGCTCGAAGGCGAAGGCGCTGGACGACTTCACGGGCAAGCGGGTCGGCGCCGGTGCGAACAGCTCGCAGGCCGACTTCGCGCAGAAGAGCCTCACCAAGTCGCGGCTGGTGTCGGAGGCCACCGACAGTGCGGGCGTCAGTCAACTGCTGGCCGGCAACCTCGACGGGATGGTGCTCGGCTCCACCCACGTGAGCAAGATACTCAAGGAGCACCCCGGCAAGCTCAGGACGGCGCTGACCTCCCCGCAGGACCAGCCGGGCGCGATGGCGGTCAACAAGAAGCTGACCAAGTTCCTCGCCGACTACAACAAGGAACTCACCGTCCTCGCCGACAACGGGACGTTCCTGAAGCTCTACCAGAAGTACTTCCCGGACCTTCCCTACCCGACGCAGATGTACAAGTTCTGGCCGTCGATCCAGAAGCAGGTCGAGGCGCAGGGCGAGAAGACCTCCTAGTACCGGTCCCGGAGGGAGAGCAACCCCCTGGGCGCCACCACCGCCGTCCGCGCGGCGCGACGGCATCGGAGCGGGCAGGGCGCCCTGCCCGCTCCGATGCC
>NZ_BNCD01000001.1 GCF_014656295.1 Streptomyces sulfonofaciens | reverse complement strand
CGTTCGTCCTGAGCCAGGATCAAACTCTCCGTGAATGCTTCCGGGCTATCCCGGCAACACATCACGAGAGCGGAACCTCCCAAGGAATAATCAGGAGGCTCACAGCATCCTCGCTGTGTATTCTTCTTCAAAGGAACCACGACCATCCAGAAACCTGAATTCCTGAACGGACGGGGTATCAACATATCTGGCGTTGACTTTTGGCACGCTGTTGAGTTCTCAAGGAACGGACACTTCCTTCGTACTCACCGCGACCCTCCGCGGCTTTCCTCCGGGCGTTTCCCTTCGGTGTTTCCGACTCTATCAGATCCTTTCGGAGCCGATTCCCGGTCGGAGCGGGTTGCCTTTTCGGCCTTGCGGCCGGTGCGGCGTTCCACACCTTAGCCCACTTTCCCGGCGACTCCTAATCGAGTCTGCGCAATTGAATTTCGGGCACGCCGAATTCGATTCCGCTGGGAGGCCGTGCTGAGGTGTGGGTTTGCCGCAGTTGCGGCGTGACTCGCTGCCGTAGAACCGTTACGGCTCCGTGGCAACTCGAAGTACCTTACGGATCACCCAGAAGGCTGTCAACTCGGTTCCCGCCACGGGGGCGGTGCGGCCGGTCGGGGCCAGGCGGTGCCGGCTCAGGCCCGGTCGAGGTCCTCCATGCGGCCGCCCCCGTCGGGCTGGGTCTGCTCCACACGACGGAGCAGCCGGATGAGCACCTCGCCGAGGGACTTGCGCTCCTCGGGCGAGAGGTCCTGGACCAGGTCGCCCTCGAAGACGGTCGCCAGGCGCATGGCCTCCAGCCACTTCCCGCGGCCCTCCGCGGTGATCTCGATGATCACGCGCACCCGGTTGCTCTCGTCGCGGTCGCGGGTGACCAGGCCCTCGTCGACCATGCGGTCGATGCGATGGGTCATGGCGGCGGGCGTGAGGCCCAGCCGCTTGGCCAGGTCGCCGGGGCCGAGCTGGTAGGGCGGGCCGGAGAGGACGAGGGCCTTGAGGACCTCCCACTCGGCGTTGCTGATGCCCAGGGTCGCGTTCTGACGGCCGTAGGCGACGTTCATGCGGCGGTTGAGGCGGCCCAGGGCAGAGACGATCTGCTCCACCTGCGGATCCAGATCCGCGAATTCTCGCTGGTAGGCAGCGATCTGCTCGTCGAGCGCCGGTTCGCTCACATGCGGGGTTTCACCCATGGGGCCAGTATGGCACGAGCTGTCTTTGCGTTGAAGTCCTTCATCCTATAAAGTTTAGAGTCGAAGTTTAGGTTCGAAGTCTTCAGGAAGGTGAGAGTGACCAGGGCAGTGGCCGCCGCGGTGCGGCGGATCCAGACAGGCAGTGCACTGAGCGCGTTCGGCGCCGGGTTCACGGTCCCGTACCTCTATGTCTACGTGGCGCAGGTACGGGGGCTGGGGGCCGGCGCGGCGGGGTTGGTGCTCGCCGTGTTCGCGTTGGCGGCGCTGGTGGTGCTGCCGTTCGTCGGCAGGGCGATCGACCGGCGCGGACCGCTGCCGGTCCTGGTGGGGGCGGCCCTGATGGCCGCCTCGGGCGCTGCGGGCCTCGGCTTCGCGAACGGTGTGCCCCTCGCACTGCTGTCGGCGTCGATGCTCGGCGCGGGTACGGCGGTGATGCAGCCCGCGCTCGCCACGCTGATCGTGTGGTGCTCCGACGCCGAGACGCGTACGCGTGCCTTCGCGACGCAGTTCTTCCTGCAGAACCTCGGCCTCGGTGCGGGCGGACTGTTGGGCGGGCAGCTCGTCGACGTACACCGTCCCGGCAGTTTCACGCTGCTCTTCTCGTTCGAGTCGGCGATGTTCCTGGTGCTCGCCGGGATCGTGCTGTCGGTCAGGGTGCCGGGGATCGCTGCGGGCGCCGGGAGCGCGGAGGCGGTGCCGGGCGAGTCCGAGGGCGCCGCCCCGGGCGGTGTCCGCGCGCTGCTGGCGCACCGGGCCATGGTCCAGTTCTGCGCACTCGCCTTCGCGGTGTTCTTCGTCTGCTACGGACAGTTCGAGTCGGGGCTCTCGGCGTACGGCGTGGAGGCGGCGGGGGTCTCGCCGTCGACGCTCGGCGTCGCCCTCGCCGCGAACACGGCGATGATCGTGGTCGCGCAGTTCGCCGTGCTGCGGCTGGTGGAGCGCAGGCGGCGCTCGCGGGTGATCGCCGTGGTGGGTCTGCTGTGGGCCGTGGCGTGGGCGGCGGCCGGCTGTGCGGGGCTCGGCCACGGTGGCAGGGCGACGGCCACGGGCGCGTTCATCACCGCGTACGCGCTGTTCGGACTCGGCGAGACCATGTTGTCGCCGACGCTCGCGCCGCTGGTCGCGGATCTCGCTCCGGCCGGCACGGTCGGCCGGTACAACTCCGCTTTCGCGCTGGTGAAGCAGCTCGCCCTGGCGGCGGGTCCGGCCGTGGGCGGGCCGATGGCCGCGGCCGCGCACACCCCCTATGTGCTGACGTTCCTGGCGCTCTCCCTGGGTGTGACGGTTCTCGCGCTGCGCCTGGGACGACGGCTCGCACCCGCGCAGGACCTGCCCCTGCCCGCGCGCAGCAGGGTCGTGGCCGCGGGCGGGCCGGCCGCGGAGCGCATCACCCCGGACCCGGCCGGCGCCTGAGCCGGCCGGGCCGCCCGAGGGGCCTGCGTCAGCGGAGCGCCCGTGGCGCGCCGGACGCCGGCGGCAGGTCGAACTCGCACCACACGGCCTTGCCGCCGTCCGGGGTCCGGCGGGCGCCCCAGTTGGCGGCGATGGTGGCGACGATGGCGATGCCGCGGCCCGCTTCGTCCGCGGGCGCGGCACGGCGGCGCCGCGGCAGGTGGTCGTCGCCGTCGGTGACCTCGATGATGAGCCGACGGTCGGTACGGCGCAGCCTCAGGCGCATGGGCGGGGTGCCGTGCTGGAGGGAGTTGGCGACGAGTTCGCTGGCCGCGAGGACGCCCAGGTCGTGGATCTCCGTGGAGAAGCGCCAACTGGTGAGGACGCCTGAGGCGAAGGCACGCGCGCGTGGCGCGGCCTCGACGCCTCCCAGGAGGTCGAGCGCGGCGTTGCGGAAGAGGTCGCGGTCCGGGCCGCTGCGCGCGGCGTGCTGGAGGACGAGGACGGCGACGTCGTCGTCGTGGTCGGCGGTGACGCCCGCCGTGCGCAGAAGGCGGTCGCACACGACCTGGGGTGTGCCGGTGGCGCCCGCGAGGGCGAGCTCCAGGGATGCGACGCCTTCGTCGATGTCCTGGTCGCGCCGCTCGACGAGGCCGTCCGTGTAGAGCACGGCGGTGCAGCCCGGGCCGAGCGGGACGGACCCCGAGGCGTGCAGCCAGCCGCCGGTGCCGAGCGGGGGCCCGGTGGGTTCGTCGGCGCGGCGCACGGAGCCGTCCTCGCCGCGTACGAGGACCGGGGGATGGCCGGCGGAGGCGTAGACGAGGCGGCCCTCGTTCGGGTCGTGGACGGCGTAGACGCAGGTGGCGATCTGGTCGGGGTCGATGTCGGCGGCGAGGCCGTCGAGGAGTTGCAGTACCTCGTGCGGGGGCAGGTCCAGGCGGGCGTAGGCGCGTACGGCGGTGCGGAGCTGGCCCATGACGGCTGCGGCGCGCACGCCGCGGCCCATCACGTCGCCGATGACGACGGCGGTGCGGCCGCCGCCCAGGGTGATGACGTCGTACCAGTCGCCGCCGACCGCGGCTTCGGTGCCGCCGGGGTGGTAGGTGGCGGCGATGCGCAGGTCGTCGGGCTCCTCCAGCTTCTGCGGCAGCAGGGAGCGTTGCAGGGTGACGGCGGTCTCGCGCTGGTTGCGCTCCCCGGCGCGGAGCCGCTCGGCGGCCTCGGCGTGGTCGGTGACGTCGGCGGCGAAGATCAGGACGCCGCTGTCCTCGTGGGCGGCGAGGGAGTCGACGTAGGTGCAGGTGAACGTGTACGAGCGGCCGTCGGGGGCCTTGCGGGACTTGACGGTGCGTGGCCTGTGGCTGCGCAGCACCTGGTCGAGGAGGGGCAGCAGGCCCAGCTCGTCGAGCTCGGGCAGGGCCTCGCGGGCGGGGGCGCCGTGCCGACGGGGTCCGAAGGCGGTCTCGTAGGCGCCGTTGACGTAGCTGACGCGGTGGTCGCGGCCGTGCACGAGGGCGACGAGGGCAGGGAGGTGGTCCAGTACGTCACGTACGCGCGCGTCGGTGACGCCGGGCAGGCCCGGGGCGGGGGCCGTGTCGGTGGCGGAGGCGGCGCTGGGCGCGTGGTCGGCGGATGCGCCCTGGTGGGCCGGCCGCTCGGCGCGGGCGGCGGGCACGGCGCTCTCCCCTCGCGGTGCCGGGGAGGTCGCGGGGTCGGTCCGTGCAGCGCGGCGCTGCGTTCCGGAGAGCCGGGCGCTCCAGCGGGTGAAATTCACCGAATTCTTGCCTCGTGTCGTCGGGTGCGGTCCGCCCCGTCGCAGCGGTCCCGGAGGGTGCTCCGGGAGACGCAGCACTGGGGAGCAGCCTTGCGATGTCGGGGACGCCGGGGTGCCGGGGGGTGTCAGCGATGTCATGGGGTGTCATGGGGTGTCGCCGGGCGGGGCGCGTCCCTGGTGGGGGAGCACCGCCCATGGTCACGGATCCAGTCTGGCCGACGGGGCGGAAATCCGTTATCCGTCAGACGCTGGGCCGGGGAGGGGAGTTCCTGGCTCCGCTCAGGAAGACCCCTTCGGGTCCTTCGGGTGTTTCCCTCCGGCCGCGAGTTCGAACTCCGCACGGGGATGTTCGAGTGACCCCAGGGACACGATCTCGCGTTTGAACAGTCCCGAGAGGATCCATTCCGCGAGCACGCGTGCCTTGCGGTTGAAGGTGGGCACCCTGCTCAGGTGGTAGACGCGGTGCATGAACCATGCAGGATAGCCCTTCAGCTTCCGCCCGTAGACGTGCGCGACGCCCTTGTGCAGTCCCAGGGAGGCCACGGAGCCGGCGTAGGAGTGCGCGTACTCCTTGAGGGGCGCCCCGTGCAGGGTGGCGGCGATGTTCTCGGCGAGCACCCTGGCCTGGCGCACGGCGTGCTGGGCGTTGGGTGCGCAGAGCGCGCCGGGCTGGTCGGAGGTGGAGTCGGGGACGGCCGCGGCGTCACCGGCCGCCCACGCGTGCGTCACTCCGCCGACGGTCAGCCGGGTGGTGCACACGAGCCTGCCCCGCTCGTCGAGCGGCAGGTCGGCGGCGGCCAGGATCGGGTGCGGTTTGACGCCCGCGGTCCACACGAGCGTACGGGTCGGGAAGCGGGAGCCGTCGTCGAGTACGGCGACGCGGTCCTCGCAGGACTCCAGGCGGGTGTGCAGGCGGACGTCGATGTTGCGGCCGCGCAGTTCGCGCACGGCGTAGGTGCCCATCTCCTCGCCGACCTCGGGCAGGATCCGGCCGGTGGCCTCCACGAGGATCCACTTCATGTCCTCGGCCCGGATGTTGTGGTAGTAGCGCGCGGCGTAGCGCGCCATGTCCTCCAGTTCCCCGAGCGCCTCCACGCCCGCGTACCCGCCGCCGACGAAGACGAAGGTCAGGGCGGCGTCGCGGACGGCGGGATCGCGGGTGGAGGAGGCGATGTCCATCTGCTCGATGACGTGGTTGCGCAGCCCGATGGCCTCCTCGACCGTCTTGAAGCCGATGCCGTGGTCCGCGAGGCCGGGCACGGGCAGGGTCCGTGAGACGGAGCCGGGGGCGAGCACCAGTTCGTCGTAGCCGATCTCCACGGAGCCGGTGCCCTCCTCGTGGGTGGAGAGGGTGGCGAGCGTGGCGGTCCGCTTGGCGTGGTCGATGGACTGGGCCTCGCCGATGACGACCCGGCACTGCCGAAGGACCCGGCGCAGCGGTACGACGACGTGGCGCGGCGAGATCGATCCGGCGGCGGCTTCCGGCAGGAACGGCTGGTAGGTCATGTACGGGTCGGGGGTGACCACGACGATCTCGACCTCGCCCCGGGTCAGCTCGCGTTTCAGTCTCCGCTGGAGGTGCAGGGCGGTGTACATGCCGACGTAACCGCCGCCTACGACGAGAATGCGCGCAGCCGCTGTGGGGCCGGGGGTGGTCCCCGGTGATAGTGAGGCCTTCACCTTCCCATGACGCATCGCGGTCCGGCGTTTGTCCACAGGCTCAGCAATTTGTATGACTGGAAGTCGTACGAAACGTCGTCCAGGCGACATGCCGGAGTCCTTGAGATCAACGCAGGTCAGGAGGGGCGCAGGGGGCGTCGGGGCGAGGCGTGCCCCGGGGTGGACGGGTGGGTAGCCCGATCGGGCGGCCGTCGATGCGGAGTCTGCCCCTTCTGAATTGACCCCAGCTCAACTATGTTCGTGGGACGTCGGGGCGTTGGGGGATGCGCTCGGCAGGCTCGCACCGGGCCAGTGCCACAGGGTTGTTCCCCGTGCTCCGGTTGCCAATGGCGGGGAGAGTCTCCGGGGGGAGACGTCATTACCGGGGGAATTTTATGCACATTCATGACTCTTGGTCCGTCGCACCTGCCGTCGCTTCCGGCGGTGGAGGCGGTGGGAGCGGTCAGGCTTCCGCGGGCGGGGCACGGACGGCCCCGCTGCGGGTGGACGCACAGCGCAATCTGGAGCACGTGCTGCGCGCGGCGCGCGAGGTGTTCGGCGAGCTGGGGTACGGGGCGCCGATGGAGGACGTGGCGCGCCGCGCCCGGGTCGGCGTGGGCACCGTCTACCGCCGCTTCCCCAGCAAGGACGTCCTCGTCAGACGGATAGCGGCGGAGGAGACCGCGCGGCTGGCCGACCAGGCGCGGGCCGCGCTGGGGCAGGAGGAGCAGCCGTGGTCGGCGCTCTCCCGCTTCCTGCGCACGTCGGTCGCGTCCGGCGCGGGGCGCCTGCTGCCGCCGCAGATACTCCGCGTCGACGTCGAGGGCGGCCGCCGGGCCGAACCCGGGACGGGAGCCGCGCAGGGGCGGGGCGAGAGCGGCCCCGGTGCGGACCAGTCGGCGAGGCGGCTGCCGCAGCAGCGCGGGACGACCGGCACGGAGGCGGGCGGCGCCACCGGCTCACCGGTCCGGCCCCCGGCGGGCGCCGGGCCCGCGGGGCGTGGCTCCGCGCCCGATCTGCGGCTGGTGGGGTCCTCGGCCGAGCGGCGTCCGGCGAGTGGTGGGGCCCCGGGTCCGCTGGACGAACCCGGCGCGCGTGCGCTGCTCGACGTCGTAGGACGGCTGGTGGAGCGCGCGCGTGCCGCGGGCGAGCTCCGTGCGGACGTCACGGTCTCCGATGTGCTGCTGGTGATAGCGACGGCGGCGCCCGCGCTGCCGGACGCCGCCCAGCAGGCCGCGGCATCGGAGCGGCTGCTCGACATCCTGCTGGAGGGGCTCCGGTCACGGCCCGGACGTCCGTAGGCACGCGCGCTACGCGCGTGGCGCGGGACCCGGTGGGGCCGACGGGACCTGGTGGGGCCGACGGGTCTGCTAGGTCCTGGCGGGGCCTGGCGCGTCCGCTGGGACCTGGGGGCCTGGCGGGGCCTGATGTCGACGGGGCCGGGCAGGGACGCGAGGGCGTCGGGCGGTGGGCAGGGACGCGAGGGCGTCGGGGCCGGGCGGGGACGCGAGGGCGTCGGGCGGTGGGTCCGCGGGGCGGGGGCCACGGGTCCGGGCTGGTGGGCTGTGGCGCCAGGTTGCTGGGCCGCGGGGTCAGGCTCCGGCGGTTCCGCAGGCCCGGGCGTCCGCGGGTGTGCGGGGCTCGGCTCGGGGGCGGGCCCCCGGGGTCAAGGGGCCTTTGCGGACGCGGCTGCCCGCCCACGGGCCTGGCGCCCACGGGCCTGGCATCCACGAACCTGCCCACGGGCTGGTGCTCACGGGCTGGTGCTCACGGGCCCTGGTGGGGCGACAGCGCCGGGGTGCGGCTTCACCCGTCGAACCCATGTGCCATAAGGCTGCCGCGGGAGTCGTCGTGGCATCGCCGTCCGTGGTGAGCGGGTCCGCGAGCGGCCTTCGGCGGCCCTGCGGGCGGCCCCGCGAGCGGGCGGGCGAGCGAGTGTGCGTGCGCCGTGGAACGTGCCGGACGGGACGGGCGTGAGCCCGCCGGACGGTCGGCGCAACCGCCGTACGGGTGAGGGCCGCGAAGGGGCACCGAAGGGGCGCGATCGTGTGGCACGCTGAGCCGATGGCCGGGTCGTACGGGCAAGCGGAGGCTGTCCCCGATGAGCACTGACGGACGGGACGAGTTACACGGACGGGACGAACCACCCGGTGGCGAGGGCACGCCAGACAGCGCGAACGTGCCCGCCCAGCGCACGGGCTCCGGCCCGGCAGGGGCGGGCGCCGGGGGTGCGCTGGGCGACCCGACGGACGGCACCGTCCGTCCCCCCTCCGACGCCGAACTGATCGCCCGTATGCGGGCGGGCGACGACAGCGCGTACGAGGACCTGTTCCGCCGCCACGCCGCGGCGGTACGGCGCTACGCGCGCACCTGCTGCCAGGACGCCCACACGGCCGACGACCTCACGGCCGAGGTCTTCGCCCGGATGCTCCAGGCGGTGCGCGGCGGCGCGGGGCCCGAGCACGCGATACGCGCCTACCTGCTGTCCACGGTGCGCCGGGTCGCCGCGGGCTGGACCAAATCCCGCCGGCGGGAGCACCTGGTCGACGACTTCGCGGCGTTCGCGGCGCAGTCCGCCCGTGGTACCGACCATCCCGGCGACGAGACCCTGGACCTGGGCGCCGACGTGCTCGCCATGCACGAGGCGGAGCAGTCGCTCGCCATGCAGGCCTTCCGCAGCCTGCCCGAGCGCTGGCAGGCGGTGCTGTGGCACACCGAGGTCGAGGACGAGTCCCCGGGCGAGGTCGCCACGCTGTTCGGACTCGACGCCAACGGCACCCGGGTGCTGGCCAGCCGGGCCCGCGAGGGCCTGAAGGAGGCCTATCTGCAGGCGCACGTGAGCGCTGCGCTGGCCGCCGACGAGGAGTGCGCGCGCTTCGCCGACCGGCTCGGCGCGTACGCCCGCGGCAGCCTGCGGGCCCGGGCGGAACGCGGTCTGCGCAAGCACCTCGCCGATTGCGCGCGGTGCCGGCTGGCCGCGGGGCAGATCAAGGAGGTCGCCGGAGGCATTCCCGGCGTGGTACCGGTCGCCGTCATCGGCTGGTTCGGTGCCGCGGGGTACGCGAAGGTGGCCGCGCTCTTCGCCGGAGGTGCCGCGGGCGCGGCCGGGGCAGCGGCGGGTGCGGGGGCAGGGGCTGGAGCTGGAGCGGGGGCAGGAGCTGGAGCGGCATCGGGCGGGGCCGCTGGTTCCGCGGCGGCAGGATCGGGAGCGGCGGCAGGGTCAGGGGCGGTCTCGGGCGGGGCCGGCGGCGGGACGGCCGGCGGAGCGGCCACCGGTGGAGGTGCGGCGGCGGGCGGCGGAGCCGCGTCCGCCTCGGGCGGCGGAGCCGGTTCCCAAGCGGCTTCGACGGGGCTCGGCATGTCGGTGAAGGCCGGGCTCACGGCGGTGGTGGCCGCGGCGGCCGCGGCCGCGGTGGCCCTGGCCCTGGCCCTGGCCGGCAGCGGGACGACCCCGCCCGGCAGCCCCAGGGCCAAGCCCCCGGCGTCGGAACCGGTGGTGCCGCAGAAGCCGCCCTCGTCCGGGGCGCCGCCCGCGGCGGAGAAGCCGGGGCCCGGGCGGCCGCCGGTCGCCAAGCCGATGCCCGCCTCCCCACCGGCCGCAGTACCCGCAGACCCGACAGAGCCCACCGCGGAACCGGCCGGGGAGCCGCCTCACGACCCGGCACCGTCGCTCCCCTCCCCCTCCCCCTCACCCACACCCACATCCACACCGACCGCACCGACCCCGTCCGCACCGCCGCCACCTCCCACGTCGCCGCCGGCCCCGGTCGTCTACGAGTGGAGCCAGTTGCAGTACGGCGCGGTCGGCGACGGCAGCAGGCCGGAGATGCGGGGCACGAGCAGTTGGGTGTGGCAGCGCCAGGGCCTGTACATCAGCCACCGGCGGTACGCCCACGGTGTGACGGTGCACGGCAGGTCGTCCGTCACCATCGATCTGAACCGCGCCTGCACGGCGTACGACGCGCTCGTCGGGATCGACGACACCATGCTGGGCCTTGGCGCGGTGCGGTTCTCCGTCGTCGCGGACGGTGTGCCCATATGGCGGTCACCGCTGGTCAGGGGTGGCAGCCCGGCCCTGCCGGTGCATCTGTCGCTGGCGGGGCGCAGCACGGTGCGCTTCGACGTGCAACCGCGGGGCGTGCTGGACGCGGTGGTACTCGCGGACTGGGCCGAGTCCCGGTTCACCTGCCGCTGAACCCGAGGTGCCCGGCGGGACCGCCGCCGCACCTCCGGCCGGGCTCCCGCGGGACCCCGTGCCCCGGCGGACGCCGTCCGGCCTGCGGGAACGCCGCCCGGGGCGCGCGGGCCACGAGCGAAGGGGGACGCGGTGGCCGAGGTGGGACACGGCGCCCGAGGCCGGGACGAGCGGAGCCGGAATGAACGGGGCCGGGGCAAGCAGGGCCGGAAGCGAACGGGACCGGAGCAAGCACGGCCGAGACGAACACGACCGGAGCAAGCACGGCCGAGACGAACACGACCGGATGCGGCCGGGTCAGCGAGCGGTGGGCGGCCAGGCCCGGAGGCTCTCGGCCACCGGGCGGGGCGGGGCCGCGCCGATGGCGGCGGCAAGCTCGGCGAGGACCCCGTCCGGATCGAGGTGCCGGCCCGTCGTCCGCTCGCTCTCGTAGCGGTCCGTGCCGAGCACGGCCATCGCCGCCGCGGCCGCCCGCTCGGCGATCGCACGGTCGGGCATCGGCCTGTCGTGGCCGCCGCGCCAGGCCGACGAGGCCGCCAGCAGCCGGGCCACGCGCGCGTGGTCACCCAGGTCGGACACCAGCGCGGCACCGCTGTCGACGAGTGCCGCGGTCACCACCTCGGCGCAATGGCCGCTCAGCGCCTGGTGCAGCGCGTGGATCAGCAGCAGGAGCCCTGCCGCGGGGCCCTCGTCGGCGGCGGTGACACGGGCCTGGACGTTGTCCAGCATGGCCAGGAACTGCGGGGGCGGGGTGCCGAGGACGGTGTCGGCGCGGGCGGCCTCGCACCAGGCACGGGCCTCGGGCAGATCGCCGTCGTCCAGGGCGATGAGGGCGCGCAGCAGACGGATGAACGCACGCGAGTCGATCACTCCGTACCGGTCGGCGGCGTCGGCCGCCCCGTCGATGAACTTCACCATCCGGGCGCGGTCGCCCGCACGGTAGGCGATCTCGGCGAGCCGGGCCAGCAGGAACGGCGCCTCGGCGTGGGCGCCGACCTCGTAGGCGAGGCGCAGCGCCTCCTCGTACTCCTGCTCGGCCTCCGCGAACCGGCTGCGGGCCATGGCGGCCTCGCCGCTCGCGCTGCACACCTGCGCCCGCATCCAGCGGTCGCCGACCCGCTTGCTCAGCTCACGCAGCTCGGCCAGGTCCTCGTCGACGCCCCGCAGGCCGCCCGGCATGTCGACGGCGATGTGGGTCCGGAACATCAGCATCACGCCGATCTCCCAGTCACCGCCGTGCACACGGCAGTTGGCGACCGCGGCGTCGATGGCGGGGGCGACCGCGGACGGGCCGTCCAGGAAGAAGACCGTGAACGGCCAGACCAGCCCGGGGAAACGGGCCGCGGCGGGGCTGGGGCGTTCGAAGGCACGGCGCACGCGCGCGACGGAGGCGCGGGAGCGTTCGTCGTGCATCGCCTCCACCGGCCCGGACTCGGCCACCAGGAACAGGTACATCAGCCGGAGGTTCATCCGCGGCCAGTACAGCGGGTGGTCGTCGTCGCCGACGGGATCCGTGGCAGCTCTGCCCTGGTCATCGATGGGAGCGAGGAGCCGGGCCCCGTCCGCGGCCGGCAAGGAGGGCGCGGCGGCGGAAACGGCGGACGGGGCGGGCCCGCCGGGCCGGCGGGACGGGGCCGCGCCGGGGGCCTGGGCAGGGGTGGGGGCCTGGGCAGGGACGGGGGCCTGGGCAGGGACGGGGGCCTGGGCGGCCGGGAGGCGGAGGATGCGCCGGACCCAGTCGGCGCCCTCCCCGCGGTAGTTGCGCAGCCACCAGAACCAGCCGACGGCGAGGGCCACGGCAGCCGCCAGTTCCTCGTCGCCCTCGGCGAGGGCGCGGTGCAGGACGGCGCGGATGTTGTCCAGCTCCGTCTCCAGCCGGTCGATCCAGGGGAGTTGCTCGCCGGAGCGGAGCAGGGGCTCGGCCTCCTCGACCAGGGCGCGGACGTACGCACTGTGGCGGCGCTCGGCGGCGGCACGCTCGCGGGGGCGCTCGGCGGCACGCTCGGCCGCGTACTCGTGGATCGTCTCCAGGAGGCGGTAGCGCATGCCGCCCACGCCGTCCCGCGCGCTCTCGTCCGGGGTGGCGACGACGAGGGACTTGTCGACGAGGGCGCCGAGGACGTCCGCGGCGGGGCCGGTGCAGACGGCCTCCGCGGCGGGCAGGTCCCATCCGCCGGCGAACACCGAGACCTCGCACAGGACCCTGCGCTCCTGGTCGGTGAGCAGCTCCCAGGACCAGTCGACGACGGCCCGCAGGGTCTGCTGGCGGGGCAGGACGGTGCGGCTGCCGCTGGTGAGCAGGCGGAACCGGTCGTCGAGGCGGTCGGCGATCTGACGGGGTGTGAGCAGGCGCAGACGGGCGGCGGCCAGCTCGATGGCGAGCGGGAGGCCGTCGAGGCGGCGGCAGATCTCGTCGACCGCGGCGGGGTCACGCGCGGGGTCGAGGCCGGGGCTGACGGCGGCGGCGCGCTCGATGAACAGACGGTGGGCCGGCTGCGGTGGCAGCGGCTCCACGGGGCGCACGCACTCACCGGGCACGCCCAGGGGCTCGCGGCTGGTGGCGAGGACGGTGAGCCCGGGGCAGCGGGTCAGCAGGGTCTCCGCCAACTGGGCCGCGGCGTCGACGACATGCTCGCAGTTGTCGAGGATCAGAAGCAGGCTCCGGGCCGCGCAGTGCTCCACGAGCAGGGCGACGGGGTCGTCCTGCGGGATGGTCCTGTCGGCCGTCCGCAGCACCGTCTCACGGAGACCGAGGGCGCTGACGACGGCGCCCGGGACCGCCTCCGGCCGGTCGAGCGGGGCCAGCTCGGCCAGCCATGCCCGCGGATGCCCGGCGGCGGCCTCCTCGGCGAGGCGGGTCTTCCCGGAGCCGCCGGGGCCGGTGAGGGTGACCAGACGGGCTCTTCGTATGTCGGCACGGATGGCGTCGAGTTCGGGCTCCCGACCGACGAAGGACGTCAAACGGGGGCGGAGGTTGCCCTTCCGGTCGTCCTTCGCGCCGGGCGGGCCGGAGAGCGGGCGCCCGGTGGGCGGGTGTTCGGGAAGCGGACGCCCCGGGAGGGGGTGCTCCGGGAGCGGGTGCTCCTGAGGCCGGGGGTCCTCGGTGTGCGGGGCGGTGTGCGGGGCGGTCGGCCCCACGCCGGGGGCGGTCTGCCCCGCGCCGTCGGTCGGCCCCACGCCGGGAGCGGTCTGCCTCGCGCCGGGGGCGGATCGGGTGTCCTGGACGGCCCGGGGGCCCGAAGTGGACCGGACTTCCTGGACGGACCAGCTCTCCCGGGCGGACCGGGCTTGCGGGACGGATCGGGTGCCCGCGCCGGACCACGCGGCGGGGGCGGAGTGGTTGCCCGGGGGTTCCGTGGCATCCGGGGCGGCTTCGACGCCCGGGGCGCCTGGGATGACCCGGGCACCCGGGACGGCCGGGGTGGCCGGGACGGCCGGGGTGGCCGGGACGACCGGGGTGACCGGGACGACCGGGGTGACCGGGACGACCGGGGTGACCTCAGAGAGCGGAGGGGCCGGAGAGGCCAGAGGGACCGGAGGGGTGTGGGTGGGTGGGTCGGCGCCGCCCAGGAGTTCGGTGTGCAGCGCGCGCAGTTCCTGGCCGGGGTCGGCGCCCAGACCCTCCGCCAGGGTCCGGCGTGCCCGCTCGTAAGCGGCCAGTGCGTCGGCGCCGCGGCCGGCGGCGCGCAGGGCCCGGATGAAGAGCGCGTGCAGGGGCTCGTCGTAGGGATGCGCCGCGGTCAACTCCGTCAGCTCCGGTATCAGCTCGGTGGCGCGGCCCAGCCGCAGGTCGGCGGCGACCCGGACGCGGACCGCCTCGAGGCGCTGGACCTCGGGGCGGGTGGCCGCACCGCGGTCCGGCAGGTCGGCGAGGGCCGGGCCGTGCCACAGGGCCAGCGCCTCCCGCAGGGTGCGGGCCGCGGTGCCCGCGTCGCCGCGGCCCAGGGCCGCGGCGCCCTCCCGCGCGAGCCGTTCGAACCGGAAGAGGTCGACGTCCTCGGGGTCGGCCACCAAGCGGTAGCCGCCCGCGTCGGAGGCGACGGCAAGCTTGCCCAGGGCGCGGCGCAGCCGGCCGACGAGCGCCTGGAGCGCGGCGGGCGCGTCGGAAGGAGGGCGGTCGGCCCACACGTCCGCGATGAGCCGGTCCGTGCTGACCGCACGGTCGGGGTGCAGGGCCAGGACCGTCAGCAGTGCGCGCAGGCGGGGGCCGCCCAGGGGTATCGGAGCGCCCTGGTCGGTCTGCGCCCGGGTGGTGCCGAGGATCTGGTACCGCACGGGTCCATTCTCACCGGGGCCCGGTCCTGGAGCAGCTTGTTTCCGCTCGTGGCGGCGCGGCAGGGCGTGCGGCCGCCGGGACGGCCACCGGGGGGCCTGCGGGGACGGCCCCGTGCGGCCCCAGGGGCGGCGGCCTGCGGGCGGCTCGGAAGCCGGCTTCGCGGTGGCGCACCGGGTGCCGAGCGGCGCTCTGGGCGGGGGGCACGCGCGCGCCGGGCGCTCCACGGTGCCGTAGGCGGCGGGGGCCCGGCAGGCCGGGGCAGGTGCTGGACGAGTCCGGGGGAGCCCCTTGGTGCGCCTCCGGACGTGGTACGCGTCCTCCACGCCGTACACGTCACCACACGCCGCACACCACCCCGAGCCGTACACGTCACCACACGCCGCACACGCCCCCGACGCCGTACGCACCCGCGCCGTACATGCCCAGCCGTACACACCCCGAGCCGTACACACCCGTTCCGTGCACACCCCGGCGTCGTTCACTGCCGGCGTCGTTCACTGCCGGCGTGCCGCGCCCAGGGCGTCCCTCTGGGGGACGACGCTTCCGGAGGGGACGGCGCGCTGGCGGGAGGGGGTGCCGGTCCAGCAGGTGCCGCGGCGGGCGAGGAGGCGGCGCAGCCACACCTCCAGGGAGACCAGGTCGGCGAGGCCGTCCAGGGGCAGCGGTTCGCCTTCGGACGCCGCGCGCAGGGCCTTGCGCACCACCCGGGCCTCGACGAGCCCGGCCTCCGCCAGCAGAGGGGTGTCGAAGAGGCTCACCAGGTCACCGATCGCGGTGCGCATTCCTATGCGGACGGCGGCCGAGGAGCCGGCGGGCGTGGGCGCTCCCCAGCCGGCGGGCAGGTCGGCGACGCCGGAGCCTTCAAGGACCTTGCGCAGGACGGCGGCTCGGGCGCCGGGCTGGACGCGCAGCGCGACGGGGAGTGCGCGGCACGCGCGTACCACCTGGTTGTCCAGGAACGGGGTGTGCAGCCGCTGGAAGCGGATCTCCGCGGCCTGTTCCAGGATGCGGAGGTCGGCGGCGTACCGGGCGAGGGCGGCCCGGGCGCGGAAGTCGCCCGGGCGCAGTCCGGAACCGGGTCCCGGCCGGGCCGCCGCGGTGCTGAGGCGAACCGATACTTCGGCCAGGGCCTCTCCCGTCAGCCACCGTGCGGCCGGACCGGGTCTGCCCCAGGCGAGTGCCGCGAGCGAGGCGTCCACCGGCCCCCCCAGGTCGCCCGTCCGGTCGAAGCGGCGGCGCAGCAGCAGGTCGGCGAGGGCGTCGACGCCGGCGCGGTAGGGGGTGCGGGCGAGGCGGCGCGCCGCGCTGTACACGCGCGCGGGGACCATGACGGAGCCGTCCGCCTTGGCGAGTGCCGCGACCGGGCGCACCAGGTGGCGGCGCTTGCGGTCCATCAGCAGGTCGGCCAGGCGCGCGGGGTGCGCGTCCAGGACCTGGCGGGCGCCGTACCCGGTGAAGTGGTCGGCGCTGCCCGCGGCGAGCCTGGCGCGGTGGCGCGCGGCGACCACCAGGGAGGGGCCGGGCTCGTCGGTGAGGGGCGCGTCCAGGCTGGCGTACGGGAGTGCCTCCTCGCCGCCCGCGACGACGACGTGGTGCAGGCGGGGGTTGGCCGCTATGGCACCCGCGCGCTCCAGCTCGGCTTCCTGGCCGCCGACGGCGAGGTCGTTGAAGGTGACCGCGAGGAGCCGCTCGCCCGCACCGGTGCCGTGGCCGAGGACGGTGCCCGGCATGCCGGGCAGGCCCGCCGCGAGCAGGGCCAGGGTGCCGGAGGCGGGCCCGCCGGAGAGGTCGGCGCCGATGCCGGGCACCGGCATGCCGCGGGCCGCGCGCCGCTCGGCGGGTCCCATGCCGGGGACGGGGCCCGGGTCGATGCCGGCCCCGGGGACGTGGCGGGGGGCCGCGAGCCGGGCGCGTACGGCCTCCACGAGGGCGTCCCTGACTCCCTCCACGGCACTGGCGGCGTCGACGGGCGGGGCGGCGACGGCGAGGGAGGCGACGGGCTCGTACCCGGCGATCTCGCGGGCTCCCGTGCGCAGCACGAGGGCGTGGCCCGGCGGGATGCGGCGCACGCCGTCGTAGGGCGTCGAGTCCTGGATGGCCTCGGGCACGTCGGGGGCGGCGAGCAGGGCGGCGAGGTGCCCGATGTCGAGGGGGGCCTCGATGAGGTCGGCCAGGGGCAGGGCGGCGGTGGCGTACGCGGTGCCGCCCGCCCAGGGTGTGTGGAAGACGGGCCGTGCGCCGGCGAGGTCGCCCGCGACGGTGACGCGCCGGCCGACCTGGACGACGGCCGTGTAGCTGCCGGCCCACGCGGTGAGGTGCCGCAGTGCGCCGCCGCGGGCCGCGAAGAGGGCGACGCGCAGTTGCTCGTCGGTGGCCGCGCAGGTGCCGAGGACGGCGATGCGGGTCTCCGCGTCGGCCTTGACGACGCGGACCTCGTCGGGACGCCAGTCGCCCACGGCCCACAGCGGATCGGGATCGCCCCACAGGAGTTGGGAACCCACCGGGTGCACGGTCTCGCCCTCGACGTCACTCCAGCCGCCCGCCGGGGCCGGGCGTACCGCCCCCGGCCGGAGGGCTCCTGCGGTGGCACTGCTCCACCCCACCAACCACCGCATTGCCGCCTCCACAGGCTGTGGACAACCACTACGAGCACTGCGACCAGTGCAACCAGGGCGTCGAAGAACCACCACACCGGACGGACTCGGGACCATGCTGCCACGAAGGAGGCGCACGGGAAGGTTTACGGACCTGCTTCCGCGCTCCTGCATGCGCCCCTGGCATGCGACAGGTGACGCACCACAGGAGACTGCTGGTTGAACAACAGACAACCACACCCAGGGACGAATCCACCGCGTCCGCGCGCGGTGGAGCGGGGCTCGCCGGAGCCGGGGCGAGCGGGCGGCGCACCCGGGGGGCCACCGGGTCGCGATGCGGTCCACGGAGCGGAAGTTGCACCACGGGGCACGGATGCGGGGACCGGCGGACACGGCGGGGAACGCGCCGGTGGGGCGCGGGTCGCGGGACGCGGTAGGCGTCCCGGTGCATGTGTGGCGCTCATCGGGGCGCGGTGGGACGGCGGACCCGGGCGGCCGGGAGGTCGGGTGACCGAGCGGCCGGGAAGCCGGGCGACGACCTGGGAAGCCGGACGACCCGGACGACCCGTCAGGCCGGAACGCCGTACGACCGAACCGGCGCCGCCGTACGACCAGGCATGGCGGTGTCGAACGATCGGGCGGGACGATCAGGACCAGACGGGACGACCAGAACCATGCGGTCGTGCAGAACCAGGCGGCCATGCAGAACCAGGCGGCCATGCAGGCTGACGATCAGCCGGACGAGGTCGGGCGAGCCGACGCACGAAGGCGGGGCGCAGGGGCCGCGTTGCACGACTTCACAAGTGCACACGATATTCACCCCGGTGGGGAGGACCCCGGAGCCGCGGTTCGGGATATCCGGGAGCGCCCGGGGGGCGCAGCGGCGGCCAGGGACCCCGCGAGGCCCGAGGTCCTCGTCGAACGGCGTCCCGCGGGCCTCCGGAGAGCCGCCGGAGGCCCGCCCGAGAGCCGTCATGGAGCCATCGGGGAACCCATGGAGAACTGCCGGAGAACCGCCGGAGAACCACCAAGAGGTCGCCAGTGGATCACCAGGGATCACCGGAGGACCGCACGACGGGCCGCGCCGGGCGCCCGGCGCACCCCTCTCCCGAACCCTCCCGGCCTCTCCGGGCCCTCCCGGGCCTTCGCGTGCTCTCCCGGGCTCTCCCCCGAGCCTTGCCGCACACTCCCGCGCGCTCCCGCACACTCCCGCGCGCTCCCGGGCTCCCCGGGGCCCCGGAGGGCCGCCCCGCACCTTCCCGCCCCCCACCCTCACCCGTACCTCGCGCCCTCGCGGCGTCCGGACGGGAACGGGGCGCCGCGCAGGCGGCGCCCGGACCCGGGCGGGAAAGATCCTCGGCCCTCTCGGGACCGATCCGTGGGGCGGGATTCAGCCATTTCGGCCGGGATGAAATTGCCCTACGCACTCCATCCCAGCGGGCGGACCCAACTCACGGTCCGGGAGGCGGCGTACGCCTCCCGGACCGGTCCGCCGCCCGCGGGGATGGAGGCGGCGGTGTCCCCCAGCCCACTGGACCCAGTACAGCGGGCCGACCCACGCGTGATCCATCGAAGCGCTCCCGTAGTGGCCGGAGAAGAGCGCACGGGCAGGCGCACGGCCACACGCGCGGAGCGCGCGCCGGCATGGTCGCACTTCGCGACGGGCAACAATCTCGCCATCCGGAACTATGCCTCTTAACGCTTGGGATGCACCGAACTACCCTGTGTGTGCCTGTGTTTTCGCGGTGGCATATACCCCGGGGCTCGGACACCTGCGCTTGCAGCCGGGGGCCGGAGCGGCGCCGTGGGGACACGGTACGAATGCCGGGCGGTGGTGCGACCGCCGCGGCAGCCTTCTGTGTCGAGGGGTGGCGCATGTCCAGGGACCAACGCGGGCCGAACGAAAAGCTCGGCGCCGTCCTCGCCCTCGCGGGAATCAGCAACGCAGGACTCGCGCGGAGGGTCAACGACCTCGGAGCGCAACGCGGATTGACGCTCCGCTACGACAAGACCTCGGTCGCCAGATGGGTGTCGAAGGGCATGGTGCCGCAAGGCGCCGCGCCCCACCTGATAGCGGCGGCCATCGGGCAGAAGCTGGGCCGACCCGTGCCGCTGCACGAGATCGGCCTGGCGGACGCGGATCCGGCCCCCGAGGTGGGCCTCGCCTTCCCGCGCGACGTCGGCGCCGCGGTGAAGTCGGCGACGGAGCTCTACAGGCTCGACCTGGCGGGCCGGCGGGCGGGCAGCGGCGGCATCTGGCAGTCACTCGCCGGGTCGTTCGCGGTCAGTGCGTATGCGACGCCCGCCTCACGCTGGCTGATAACCCCGGCCGACAGTTCGGTGGAGCGCAACGCCGGGCCCCTGGGGGCCGGTGGTCCGCTGAAGGTCGGCCACAGCGACGTACGCAAGCTGCGGGAGGCGGCCGAGGACGCCCGGCGCTGGGACTCCAAGTACGGGGGCGGCGACTGGCGCTCCTCCATGGTGCCCGAATGCCTGCGGGTGGAAGCGGCCCCGCTGCTGCTCGCCTCGTACTCGGACGAGGTGGGCCGCGCCCTCTTCGGCGCCAGTGCCGAGCTGACCCGGCTGGCCGGCTGGATGGCCTTCGACACCGGCCAGCAGGAGGCCGCGCAGCGCTACTACATCCAGGCGCTGCGCCTGGCCCGGGCCGCCGCGGACGTCCCACTCGGCGGCTACGTACTGGCGTCGATGTCGTTGCAGGCCACCTACCGGGGCTTCGGCGACGAAGGCGTGGACCTCGCCCAGGCGGCCCTGGAGCGCAACCGCGGCCTGGCCACGGCCCGCACCATGAGCTTCTTCCGGCTCGTCGAGGCACGTGCCCACGCGCGCGCGGGCGACGCCCAGGCGGCCGGTGCCGCGCTGCGGGCCGCCGAGGGCTGGCTGGAGCGGTCCCGCGAGGGCGACAACGACCCGTCCTGGCTGGGCTTCTACTCGTACGACCGGTTCGCGGCCGACGCGGCGGAGTGCTACCGGGATCTGAAGGCCCCCCGCCAGGTGCGGCGCTTCACCGAGCACGCCCTGTCCCGGCCCACCGAGGAGTACGTGCGCTCGCACGGGCTGCGCCTGGTGGTCTCCGCGGTCGCCGAGCTGGAGTCGGGGAACCTGGACGCGGCGTGCGAGCAGGGCGTGCGGGCCGTGGAGGTGGCCGGGCGGATCTCGTCGGCGCGTACCACCGAGTACGTGAAGGACCTGCTGCACCGCCTGGAGCCGTACGGGGACGAGCCGCGGGTGGTGGAGCTGCGCGAGCGGGCCCGCCCGCTGCTCATGGCACCGGCCTGACCGCCGGCCGGCGCGGGGCCCCGGCCCCCGCCCGCCGGTGACCGTCCCGGCGGGCCGGCCGGCCCCCGGCGGGCTCCCGCCGCCCGGCGCGCCCGCGGCACCCGCGCGACTCCCGCCGCCCTGGCGGCCCGGGCGGGAGGGGCGGGAGGGGCGGTCCGGCGGCGGTCCGGGCGGTCCGGTGTGCTGCGGGGCGCACCACGGGCCCGTTCAGGGGTTTGAGCGCGTCGTCAGCGGTGCAGTGCACTATCGGACGTGGGAGGTGGACGCGTGGCGCAGACCGACTGCGACGTGCTGGTGATCGGCGGCGGGATCGTCGGCCTGTCGACCGCGTACGCGCTCACGCGCGCCGCGCCCGGCACACGGGTGACGGTCCTGGAGAAGGAGCAGGGTCCCGCGCGCCACCAGACCGGGCGCAACAGCGGCGTCATCCACAGCGGCATCTACTACCGGCCCGGCTCGCTGAAGGCGCGGTACGCGGTGCGCGGCGCCGCGGAGATGCAGAAGTTCTGCGCCGAGTACGACATCCCGCACGCCCAGACCGGCAAGCTGATCGTCGCCACCGAGCGCGGTGAGCTGCCGCGCCTGCACGCCCTCGTCCAGCGCGGCAGGGAGAACGGCATTCCCGTGCGGGAGCTGGGCCCCGCGCAGATCGCCGAGTACGAGCCGCACGTGCGCGGCCTCGCCGCCATCCATGTCGCCACCACCGGCGTCTGCGACTACCAGCAGGTCGGGCGCCACCTCGCGGAGGCATCCGGAGCACGCATCCGCTACGGCGCGCGGGTGACGCGCATCGACCGCCGCCCGGAGCGCGGTGTGGCGGTGCGCACCTCGGACGGCGCGGTACTGCGCGGCCGGGTGCTGGTCAACTGCGCGGGGCTGCACTGCGACGAGGTGGCCCGCCTCGCGGGTGACGAGCCCGGGATGCGGATCGTCCCCTTCCGCGGCGAGTACTACGAGCTGGCCCGGCCCGAGCTGGTGCGCGGCCTGGTGTATCCGGTGCCCGACCCGGCGTTCCCCTTCCTCGGCGTCCACCTCACCCGCGGCATCGACGGCGGCGTGCACATCGGCCCCAACGCGGTCCCGGCGCTCGCCCGCGAGGGGTACGGGTGGGCGACCGTCCGGCCCCGTGAGCTGGCCGCCACGCTCGCCTGGCCCGGCTCCTGGCGCATCGCCCGCCGCCACTGGCGGTACGGGGCCGGGGAGCTGCGGCGCTCGGTGTCCCCCCGGGCGTTCGCGGAGGCGGTGCGCCGGCTGCTGCCGGAGGTCGAGGCGGACGACCTGGTGCCCACCGCGGCGGGCGTCCGCGCCCAGGCGGTGCTGCGGGACGGCACCCTGGTGGACGACTTCCTGATACGGGAGGCGGTGCGCACGGTCCACGTGCTGAACGCGCCGTCACCCGCGGCGACCGCGTCGCTGCCCATCGGACGGGAGGTGGCCCGCAGGGCGCTGCGGGCGCTGTCCGGCACCTGAGCACCGGCCGACGGCCGACTGTCGACGGCCATTCCCACCGCCCGAACGGGCCCCGGCCCCACCGCACGGACATGGGCACACAGCCCCCGCCCCCTGGCAGGCCCCGCCCCACCGCACGGCCCCACTCCTCCGCACGCCCCACCCCTCCGTACAATCGACGCACTGTGTCACAGCACGACGAATCCGGCCCCGGGCGACCCGACCGCAAGCGCATGTTCCCCGCCGGCACCGGCCCCTCCCCCGACCCTGCGGGAACCCGTTTCGAGCGGCGGATCCGGAGTTTCCAGCCGCGTCGCAGCCGCGTCACCGCGGGACAGGCGGGAGCGCTCAGGAGGCTCTGGCCGACCTGGGGCTTCGACGTCGACGGATCGCACGTCCTCGACCTGGAGGCGCTCTTCGAGGGCCGTCCGGTCGTCATGGAGATCGGCTTCGGCATGGGCGAGACCACCGCTCGGATGGCCGCCGACGACCCGGGCACCGGCATCCTCGCCGTCGACGTGCACACCCCCGGCCAGGGCAACCTGCTCGCGCTCGCCGAGCGGTACGGCCTGACGAACGTCCGGGTGGCCAACGGCGACGCCGTCATCCTGCTGCGCACCATGCTCGCGCCTGCGTCCCTGGACGGCCTGCGCGTGTACTTCCCCGATCCCTGGCCGAAGAAGCGGCACCACAAGCGGCGCCTGATCCAGCCCGCGTTCCTGACCCTCGCCGCGACCCGCCTCAAACCGGGCGCGCTGGTGCACTGCGCCACGGACTGGGAACCGTACGCGGAGCAGATGCTCGACGTGCTGAGCGCCCACCCCGGCTTCGAGAACACCCAGGCCGACGGCGGCTACGCGCCGCGTCCCCCGTTCCGTCCCAGGACGCGTTTCGAGGAGCAGGGCGTCGAGAAGGGGCACGTGGTGCACGACCTGATGTTCCGCCGCACCGCGGCCGAGGCGGCGGAGAACACGGCCGGGCCCGAGTGAGCCGACGGGGCCCGTGACCGGACGAAGCTCCGTGAGCCGACGAAGCTCCATGGGCCGACGAAGCTCCGTGAGCCGGGTCGACGAGGCATCCCCGAGCCGGGTCGAGCCGAGCCGATGAGGCCCGAGCCGAACCGACAAAGCCCCGTGGGCCGGGCCGAGCCGACAGGGCAACCCCGAACCGACGAGGCACAAGGCACGTCCACGCCGAGCCGAACCGACAAGGCAACCCCGAACCGACGACGCCCCGTGACCCGGGCCGGGCCGGCGAGGCGCCCGTGAGCGGACGAGGCACCATCGCGGCCGAACGCCGGGCTGGTTAGGGTCGATACCGTGTCCACCCGTCCGAACCCCTACGCCCCGGCGGTGACGCCCCCCGCCCAGCCGGGCGTGCCCGTGCCCGCGCCCGCCGCCCGTCATCCGCACTGGTGGCAGCGGCGCGGCGCCCGTGTGGGCGCGCTGAGCACGCTGCTCGCACTCTGCGGGCTGGTGATCCTGGCCCTGGTGCGCGAGCAGACCGGCACCGAGGGCTTCCTGGTCGGCCTCGGGCTGGCCGTGCTGCCCGTGCCATTGCTCGTCGCGGCCTTCCGCTGGCTCGACCGGGTCGCTCCGGGGCCCTGGCGGAACGTCGTCTTCTGCTTCGCCTGGGGCGCCTGCGCGGCCGCGCTCATCGCGATCGTCGCCAACAGCTTCGCGACGCACTGGATAGCCACCGCCACCGCCGACCCGTCCGGCGCCGACACGCTGGGCGCCACCGTGATAGCGCCGGTGGTGGAGGAGTCCTCGAAGGCCGCCGCGGTGCTGCTGATCTTCCTCTTCCGGCGCCGGGACCTCACCGGCCTGGTCGACGGCGTGGTGGTCGCCGGCATCACCGCCACCGGCTTCGCGTTCACCGAGAACGTCCTCTACCTGGGCACCGCCTTCGGCGACGACCAGCTCACCGGCGACAGCGGCTTCGCCTCGCTGACGATGGCCACGTTCTTCGTCCGCGTGGTCATGTCGCCCTTCGCGCATCCGCTGTTCACCGTGCTCTCCGGCATCGGGTTCGGGCTCGCGGCGGGCTCCGCCGACCGCCAGCGGGCGCGCCGGGTCCTGCTGCCGCTCTGCGGGCTGCTGCTGGCCGCCGGCATGCACGCCACGTGGAACGCCTCGTCGGACTTCGGCGACTACGGCTTTCTGCTGGTGTACGTGGTGTTCATGGTGCCCGTGTTTGCGCTGCTGACCTGGCTGGTGATCTGGAGCAGGCAGCGCGAGCTGCGCACGGTCCGCGAGGAGCTGCCGGTCTATGTGGCGGCCGGCTGGCTGCCGCCCCACGAACCCCTGGTGCTGGGCTCGATGCGGGCCCGCCGCACCGCACGGGAGTACGCCGGCCACACGCTGGGCGGCAGGCCGGCCGCACGGGCCGTCGCCGAGTACGAGGCGTTCGCCACGTCCCTGGCCTTCCTGCGGCACCGGGGCCGGCGGGGGCGCGCCGGCACGGACTTCGTGGCCCGCGAGGAGGCGCTGCTGCGGCAGCTTTGGCAGCGCAGGCAGGTGGCGGGGCCCGCACTGGCGCACGCCACCCGCGCACTGCCTCCGGTGCCCTGGTTCGGCCCGCGGTGGGGCCCGTACGGGTACGGGCCCCCGACCGGCGGCCATGGATCCTGGCCCGGTGGCCACGGCCACCCGACCGGCGGCTACGGCCACCCGCTGCCCGGTGCCCGGCAGCTTCCGTACGGGGCTCCCTACGCGGCGCAGCCCGTCCTGCCGTACGGGGTGCCGTACGGGGTGGCCCCCTACGGCCCGGGCGGCGGCGAGGGGCCCGGGCGTCAGGGCCCGTCGACGGGCGGCGGTGGGACCGGGGCCGTGGGAGCCGGGCCCGTGGGGGTCTGAGCCGGGCCCGGATCCGTGGGGACCCGGGCCGGGCGGCTCGTCAGGCCGAGGCGTCCGTCAGGAGCCGGACGTCCTCCTCCGTGAGGGTGAGATCCGTCACGGCCAGCAGCGCGGGAAGCTGCTCCAGGGTGCGGGCGCTGGCGATCGGGGAGACGACGGTGGGCCGGGTGAGCAGCCACGCGAGGGCGACGGTGGCGGGCTCGGCGCCGTGCGCCTTCGCCACGGTGTCCAGCGCCCCGAGCACCCTGCGGCCGCGCTCGGTGGTCAGGTGCTTGCCCGCGCCTTCGGCCCGGGCGCTGTCGACGGTGCCGCCTGGCCGGTACTTGCCGGTCAGGAAGCCGGAGGCGAGCGAGAAGTAGGGCGCGGCGGAGACGCCCGCGGCCTCTGCGGTGTCCTGGAGGGCGCCCTCGTAGGTGTCCCGGGAGACCAGGTTGTAGTGCGGCTGGATCGCCACATAGGGCGCGAGGTTCTCGCGCTCGGCGAAGTCGAGGGACTGCTTCAGGCGCTCGGCGGTGAGGTTGGAGGCCGCGACGGCGCGCACCTTGCCGGCCTTCACCAGGTCGTCCAGAGCGGTGACGATCTCCTCCACGGGGACGGAGGTGTCGTCCTTGTGCGTGTAGTACAGGTCGATGTGGTCGGTGCCGAGGCGGCGCAGCGACTCCTCCGCGGCGGCCTTGATGTTGGCCGCGGACAGGCCCGGGTAGTCGGGGTGCGCACCGACCTTGGTCGCGACGACGATCTCGTCGCGGTTGCCGCGTGCGGCCAGCCACTTCCCGATGATGGTCTCGGACTCGCCGCCCTTGTTGCCGTCGATCCACGCCGAGTAGACGTCGGCGGTGTCGATGAAGTTGCCCCCGGCCGCGGCGTAGGCGTCGAGCACGGCGAAGGACTGCGACTCGTCGGCGGTCCAGCCGAAGACGTTGCCGCCGAGCGAGAGCGGGGAAACAGCGAGGTCGGACGAGCCGAGTGTGCGGAGTGAGGTCATGGCAGGTGCCAACGCGCCTGCTGAGGCGCGTATTCCGGTACGGTCCGGCACGGTCCGGTACTGAGCCGGACCGGTCCGGCACGGAGCCGGGCCGGGCGGCAGCCCGGCCCGGCCCCCCGGCCCGGCCCCCTGCCGGGGCCGGGGCCGCGCGCCTACGGCGTGATGCCGTCCTTCTCCAGCCAGGCGAAGGGGTCGATGGCGGCACCGCCGCCGGGGTGGACCTCCAGGTGGAGGTGGGGCCCCGTGACGTTGCCGGTGGCGCCGACCCGGCCGATGACCTGGCCGGTGCTGACCTTCTGGCCGACGCTGACGCTGATCGAGGACTGGTGGCAGTACCAGAGCTCCGTGCCGTCGTCGAGCTCCAGGACGGTGCGGTAGCCGTAGGAGCCGGACCAGCCGGCCTCCTTGACGGTCGCGGTGTGGATGGCCTTCAGCGGGGTGCCGGTGGGGGCCGCGAAGTCCAGGCCGGTGTGGTAGCCGGAGGACCACATCGAACCGGCGTCACCGAAGCGGGAGGTCAGGGTGTAGGAAGAGACGGGGAGGGTGTAGCTCTTGGCGAGCTTGGCCAGGCGCTCGGCCTCGGCCTTGCGCCTGGCGGCCTCCTCCGCCTTCTGCTGCTCGGCGGCGGCCTTCTTCCGTGCCGCCTCCTTCTGCTGGGCCGCCTCTTCGGCCGCCTTCTTCGCCGCGGCGTCCTCGGCGGCGCGCTCGACGGCGCTCTCCGCCTGGTCCTGCTGCTGCTCGGCCTGCTGGAGGATTCGCTCGCGCAGTGCCTCACCGGCGTCGGTGGTGCCGCGTTCGGCGTCCTCGGCGGTGACGCCGGCACCGGTGAGCGGGTCGGTGCGGGTGCCGGAGGAGTCGGAGCCGCCGGGCAGCAGGTGGCCCACGCCGGGCAGCGATCTGGCCTCGTCGGGCAGTGAGTGGGCCATCGACGACAGGTCCTGCATGGCGACGTGCACCGAGGGCTTGCCGCCCTCCGCGGTGGCGATGCCGCCCGCGCCGACGGCGGCGATCACGCCGACACCGAGGACGGTGGAGCTGCGTGCGAGGCCGCCGCGCTGCTTCATGACCCGGTGCCTGCCGCGTACGGGGCGCACGGAGTCCGCGGTCGGGTTCCACTCGGTGTCCCGGGCGTCCCCGGCGACCCCGTTCTCGTCGGCGTACCCGGCGCCGGTGTGGTCTTCGGCACCGGCGTGGTCGGCGGCGTCGTCGGCGTCGGCGAAGAAGTCGTCACCGGGGCGGGTGCCGTGGAACGCGCGGGCGTCGTCGGGGGCGCCGGCGGTCAGGTCGGGGAAGGTGAACTGCCCGGTGCCGGTACCGGTGCCCTCGGCGATGTCGTGGAGGCCGAAGGTGCGGGTGCCGAAGTCGCCGGTGTGGGCCTCGTGGGCGGCCTGTGCCGCGGGGGCCGGGGCGGCGAAGGCATGGGTGGTCCGGGGCTGCCACGGGTCGTCGGCGGCGACCCGGGTGCCACGCGGCGGAGTGGGCTGCCGGCCGCCCGGCTGCCGGAGCTCGCCGGTGGCGCCCTGCGCCGCGGCCCACTGCCCGTGCTGCTGCCCGTGCTGCTCTCCGTACTGCCGCCCGTACTGCTCGGCGGCCCGGTCCTGCTGCGGACGGGACGGGGCGGGGGCCGCGGGGTACGGCTGGTGGTGCACGTGCCCGGCGGGGCGGTGGGCCGAGCCGCCGGGGCCCTCGCCGGAAAAGGCGGGGAAGGACTGGGTGGACTGGGGATTGCCCGGGGCATAAGGGGCAGGCCGGTTGGACGCCACGGGGGCGCGCTCCTTTCCTTCCTTCTCGCCTACCGGGTTAGCTGACGGGTTCGGAGCAGGAAGGTCTCCTACGGGCGGCCCGCTCCGTACGGATGGCTCCGTACGGCCAAGGCGCGCCCGATTCACCCCACATGGATGGTTCCCCGGTTCCCTCGCGGGATTCGGCGCGTGCGCGCGGAGCCGCCTTGTGGCGGCTGGGACGACCGCGCTGCGTTATCGAACGTTAATAGAGGACCACACCCGATTCCAAGCAGTTCCCACTGATCATTGACCGCTTCGGCCCGGACTTAACAGGACACGAGGGAACGCAATCGGGCGAGTTGACCCGGGTGTTCCGCCTGGTAACTTTCTGACGGTGCCTCAGTTGTTATGCGCAGGGGGGTCACCCGGTCACCGAAGGTGACGAGTGCCGACGGTGGAGTGACGCGCGTAGCTCTCAGGGGCGGCGCACGGCGAGCAGGGCCAGGTCGTCCGTCCCACCGTCTCCGGTGTGCCGGCGCACCTCCCCGGTGACGACGGACAGCAGGTCGTCGGGGCCGCCGAAGACCCGCCCCCGGAGGCTGGCCACCGGGTCGTAGAAGGTCCCGTGCGCGTTGCGGGCCTCGGTGACCCCGTCGGTGTACATCAGCAGGGTGGCTCCGCGCGGGAACGGGACGTCCCGGGCCTGCGGGGGCCATGCGCCGAGGTCGGACATGCCGAGCGGCAGCGCGGCGTCGCAGGCCGCCACCTCCCGCAGTGCGCCGTCCGCGTACAGCGCGAGCGGCCAGGGGTGGCCGCGGTTGACGACCCGCACGACGTCCCGGCCGTGCGGGATCTCGGCGAAGACCGCGGTGGCGAACTCCTCGAACCCCTCGGGCCCCTGCCGGATCGCCGTCTCGCGCGCCAGCGCGCGGTCGAGCCGCTGCGCCACCGCCTCCAGCGAGGACTCCTGCTCCGCGGCCTCCCGGAAGGCACCGATCAGCACCGCGACCGCTGCCACCGCACCGAGGCCCTTGCCTCTGACGTCGCCGACCACGACCCGTACGCCGTGCGGGGTGTCCTGCACGGCGTAGAGGTCGCCGCCGATGAACGCCTCGGCCTGCGCCGCCTCGTAGCGCGCCGCCACCTCCAGGCCCGCGAGGCGCTCGGGGGGCTCGGGCAGCACGGCGCGCTGGACGGCCGTGGCGACCTGTCTGGCGGAGGTGAGCATCGTGTAGCCGCGCTGCACGACGCGGTTGATGAGCAGGGCGAGCAGGCTCACGACGAAGCAGGTGACGAGCTGGGTGATGCCGTTGGCGTTGTCGATCGTCATGCGCTCGGCGTTGCGCACCAGGGTGCCGGTCAGTGCGATAGCGCCGATGACGATCACGGCATGCGGCCGGTAGAACGGCGCGGCGATCAGCGGGGCGGCCACGAAGATGGGCACCGCGCTGTACTTCACCGGCAGCAGGGCGTCGAAGAGCAGCCCGCCGAGGACGATCAGCCACGGCGACAGCCGCACCAGTTGCCGCATCAGCCGGGCCCAGCGCCCCGCGTCCGGCGCGAGCCCGCCGCCGGTGCCCGGCAGGGCCCTGCCGGGCAGCGGTCGGACGGGCGCGAAGAGGGTGGTGACCAGGGTGGGCCGCAGCGGCTGCGCGACGGACGCGCGGTGCCGGGTGGCGCCCCTGGACGGCACGCGGCGCGGGACGGCGCCCGGGCGCGGCGGGCCGGCGGCCGCACGTGCTCCCGCGGGCCCCCGCCGGGCGGCGGGGGACCGGGAGGCGCCGGACGGCCGTGGGGTGTCGGGCGGCCGCACGGCACCGGGCGGCCCGCCGCCGAGGGACGGCCCGTCTCCCTCGCGGTGTCCGTCGCCGTACGGTCCTGGCTGCGTCACCGCTCTTCTCCTGCCACTGCTGCTCGTGTTTCGGCAACAGAATCAAGCTTGACCGGTTTTGTCGCTTATGGCGAATCGATCGGCGCTCGGTCGTCGGCTCCGCGGGCGCCACACGCGCCCCGCGGACGGACACGGGCACGCCCCGCGGACGGACACGGACACGGACCGCGGACGGACACGGGCCGGGGCCCCATGGGCGCACACGTACACGCGCCGCGGGCGTACACGTACACGCACCGCAGATGCATGGAGACGCCCGCAGACGGCGCACGAACGGCACGCAGACACGCCGAGGGGCCGGAACCATGAGCGGTTCCGGCCCCTCGGTCTCAGTAGCGGGGACAGGATTTGAACCTGCGACCTCTGGGTTATGAGCCCAGCGAGCTACCGAGCTGCTCCACCCCGCGTCGGTGATTACGAGTGTACGCCATCTTCCGGACCGATCTTGCCAGTCCCCGGCAGCCACTCCACCGAGCTGCCCGCGTGCGCCGGCGCCTGGCGGCACGAGGCTGCCGTTCGGGGGCGCGGCGGGGGCCCACCGGAGGGAGGCGGGGCGGGCGGCAGAAGCGGAGGTACGCGGGGCGAACAGCAGAAGCGGGGCGGAGGCCCGGGGCGGGTCGGAGGCCCGGGGCGGAGGGGGCAGCCGTGGTGGCCCGGGGCGGAGGGGGCCGTGGTGGTCCGGACCTGGCGCGCACCCCGTGTGAAACGCGCACCCGTGTTCCCGGCGTGCGCACACTCCCCAGGGGCCCCGGAAAGCGGTGGACTGGCCGGCAAGGCCGTGCGGGCCCCGGTGTCCGTGCGGAGGGGGGCCGCCGTCCTTCCCTGCCCACGCCGGCGGCCCTCACCGACTTCGGCCGGTGGGACCATCCGCCCACTGGCCGAGGCCAGGTGCACCGGCACCGGTACATCCGAGGGTGCGGTCACGACCGCGCTCGTCGGTGCCGGGCACCTCGGCAGGGACGAGGGCGGCCGGGGCCGGGGCCACCACGGGCACCGGACGCCAGGACCACTGCCCGCGGCACAGCCCGCGGCGCCCGGCGGGCGCCGCGGGAGGGCGCCGGCGACCGCAGGGACCGGCAACCCCGGACGCAGGCGGCACCGGCGGACGACCGTCGGGCAAAGGCGCCCCAGGAACCAGCTCCCCAGGGACAGGCAACCCCGGGCACGGGCGACCCATGATCACGGGTGACCCCAGAACCACCGGCGACCCCTGACACACAGGCGACCCCGGACACACAGGCGACCCCCGCCACAGACCCGGCAGGCACCGCTACAGACCGCAGGCACCGCTACAGACCCGGCAGGCCACCTGCTACAGACCGGTAGCCGCCGCTACCGACCCGGCGGCACCGCTACAGACCCGGCAGGCCGCCGCTACAGACCGGTAGCCGCTGTAGCCGACCGGTAGCCGCCGCTACAGACCCGGCAGGCCGCCGCTACAGACCCGGCAGGTCGTCGAGTACGGCGGCGGCCGCCGCGACGTCCGCGGTGAGCGGACGGTCGGCCGTCTCCGGGTCGAGGGCGGCCGCGGCGAGTGCGAACGCCTGCCCCGCGGGCAGCGCCGGGTCAGGCGCGCAGCCGCGCAGTCGCAGCGCGCGCACCGCGGCCAGCAGTTCGCAGCCGAGGACCAGCCGGTAGGCGCCGATGGCGCGCAGCGCCTTGCGGGACGCCTGGGTGGCGAAGCTGGCGGCCTCCTCCACGCCCTGCGCGAGCACCGCATGGGAGAGCGAGGCCGGCGCCGCGCACGCCTCCACCTCGGCCAGCGCGCCGGTGGCGCTGTGCTCCAGGATCATCATCCCGGAGCTGCCGGGCGTGCCGTCGGTGAGGAAGGACGGCAGCCCGGTGAGATCGCTCCTGCCGAGGGCCACCAGGCGGGCCGCGGACAGCCGGGCGGTGCCGAGCACGGCCAGGCAGAGCTGGTCGAGCGCGAGGGTGAGCGGCGCGGCGAAGAAGCCGCCGTGGTGGTAGGCGCCTGGACCGCCGCCCGGGCCCTCCCGGGTGAACAGCGGGTTCTCCGCGGCGCAGTTCAGGTCCACGGCGAGCACCCGCTCCAGCGCCGCGCAGGCCTCCAGCGCGGGACCGTGCTGCTGCGGGAAGCAGCGGAAGGCGAACGGGTCCTGGATGCGGCCGGCCGGCGGCTCCGGCCGGTCCGGGGCCCCGAGCAGCCGCCGGACCTCCGCGGCGGTGTGCACCGAGCCGGGGTGCGGCCGGGCGGCGTGCACCGGTGCCGCGTACGCCTCCAGGGAGCCCTCCACCGCCAGCAGCGACAGGGCCGTGACGGCGTGCGAGGCGCGCAGCAGCCCGCCCAGGTCGTGGCAGACCAGGGCGGCCTGGCCGAGCGTGAGGGCGTTGCTGCTCAGCAGGCCGAGCGCGTCGCCGGGCTCCATGGGGATGGCGGCAGGGGGGTCACCCGCCTGCGGCTCCGCGGCCGACCAGGGCCTGCGGCCGACGAGGGTGAGACCGAGCTGCGCGAGTGCGGTGAGGTCCCCGGTGCCGATCGCGCCGTATTCGTTCACCTCCGGGTGCACCCGGGCGCGGAGCGCCTCGGCGAGGGTGAGCACGATGGCGGGGCGCAGGCCGGAGCCGCCGGCCAGTAGCTGGTTGATCCGCACCGCGAGCATGGCCCGGACCTGGCGGGCCGGGAGCGGGGCTCCGATGCCGCCGGCGTGGCTGGCGAGGAGGCGCAGGTCGTGGCCGTCCGCGTCCTGGGGGGTGATCTCCACCGAGCGGTGGGCGCCGACGCCGGTGCTGCGGCCGTATATCCGCCCTGTCTTGGTCAGTTGCCGGGCCGCGCGCCAGGTGGTCTCCATCCGGGTGAGCGCCGCGGGGTCGACGCGCGGGTCCGCCTGGACATCGGCCAGGCGGGTCACGCCGGTGGCGTCCAGGGTGTGGCCGTCGAGCACCACCGGGTCGGGGGGTGCGCTGCGGTGTACGGGGGTCGTGAGCATGCCGCCTCCTCCTGGGTCTTCCGGTGCCGCCCCCGGGCGGGGGCGGGGACTGCGCCCGACGGCGCCGCCCGCCCCTCCGCGGGGCGGGCGGCGGCCGCAGCGGTCCGGGCCGGTCCGGGCGTACGGGCTGTACGGGCGTACGGGCTGTACGGGTGCGGTGTACGGGTGTACGGCGGGTACGCCGAGCACCTGATCTGACCCGGGCCCGGGCCCGGGTCAGATCAGGTGCTCGGCCTTCAGCCAGGACCTCGCGACGTCCATGGGGTCCTTCTGCTCGTTCTGGACCTCGGTGCCGAGCTTGAGCAGGGTCGGGGTGTCGAGCGCGGCCGAGACCGCGTTGAGCGCGGCGGCGCCGGCCTTGGGGAGGTCCGGGCGGTACACCAGCGGGACGACGTTCTCGAAGCCGAAGAGGTTCTTCGGGTCCCGGAGGACGACGAACCTGTTCTTACGGATGCTCGGATCGGTCGTGAAGACGTCGCCGACCTGGATGTTGCCGCCCTTGAGCGCCGCGATGGTCAGGGGGCCGCCCGCGTCGAGCGCCTTGAAGGACCTGAACGTGACGCCGTAGACGGACTTCAGCCCGTCCAGGCCCTGGTGCCGGGTCTGGAACTCGGGCGAGCCGCCGATCACCAGGCCGGGTGCGGCGTCGGCGAGGTCCGCGATCGTGGAGTCGGACGTCAGGTGGTACTTCCCGGCGGTGGCCGCGTTGACCGTGACCGCGTCCTTGTCCTGGGCCCTGGACGGTTCGAGGAGGCCCAGCTTGGGGGCCAGCTTGTCGGTGACGGCCTTGCCGGTCTCCTCGACGGTCTTCGGGACCGCGTCCTTGTCCAGGTAGGCGAGCAGCGCGCCGTTGTACTCGGGGAGCACCGTCAGCGTGCCGTTCTTGATCAGGCCGTAGGTGGTCTCCCGACTGCCGATGTTGTGCTTGTACTCGACCTTGAGGCCCTTGGCCTTGAGCGCCTCGCCGTAGATGTCGGACAGCAGGGTGCTCTCGGCGAAGTTGTTGGAGCCGACGACGACCGTGCCGTTCCCGCCCCCGTCGCCCTTCAGCGGATCGCCTCCGGAGCCGCCGGACGAGGAGCATCCGGTCAGGGCGGCCGTCAGGGCGCTGGTCAGGACGACCGCGGCGGTCGCGAGGAGGCGCTTCTGGCTGCTCATGGTTGCGGTCACGTTCCCTTGTCCAGGCGACGGCTGACGGGGCCGGCCGCACGGCTGTGCGGGACGGCACGTGCGGACGATCCAACGAGAGCCCGCACGCGGAGTCAAGCGCGTTCGGATTGCGATCCGCCGCGTCCTGCACGGCCGGTTCCGCGCGCGGACGGGACCGGCTCCCCGGGCGGACGGGACCGGCCCCACGCACGGACGGGGACCGGCTGCGCGCCCCGGCGCTCCGGGCCCCGACGCATGGTCCTGGTGAAGATGTGATCGACTCCGCTGCGTGTTGTGGCCCATTCTTGGTCGATTCGTGGGCGAAGTGGTTTGACAGCTCGCTAGTCTCGCCCTCCGTACGGCCGTTCCCCGGAACCAACCCCCCAGCGCCGCAGCAAGTCGTCCCCACCCCCAGGAGTGCTGCAAGGAGGCCCGGTGCCCGGGCAGAGAAAGGACCCGCCGAGGACCGGCGCACCGGCGGTGCGCGAGGTGCCCCGGCCGCGCGGCCCGCTGCTCGACCGCTGGCCCTTCCGCCGCAAGCTGGACGTTCTGGTGTTCGTCCCGGTGCTGGTCATCGCGGCCATGCTGGCGTTCGTCGCGCACCAGCAGATCGGGCAGGCCCGGTCGGCGGCCGACACCGCCCGTCTGGTGCGCAGCAGCGAGCAGGTGGCGAGGCTCATCGACGGCCTGCAGACCGAGCACCGCCAGGCGATCCTGGTCTCGCTGCGCTACGAGGCGAAGGGCCGGGGCGCCACCCGGGCACCCGGCACCGCGCCCTACCTGGCCGCGCAGCGGGCCGTGAACGCGCAGGTGGAGACGGTGCGCAGGACCTTCGGCGACCGGCTGCCCGAGGCGGAGGCGCGGGCCCTGAAGGAGATCGAGGGCCTGGACAGCCTGCGCGGCACCGTCGCGCAGGGCCCCATCCCCGCCGACAACATCGACCCCGCCTACGGCGGTGCCGTCGCCGACCTGATCAACGGGCTCGGCATCAACGGCTCGGACCCCGACAACGCCTACCAGGACGACGGAAGGGACGCGTCCGCCGGCCGCCCCGGCGACCCGGCAGCGGCCGGCACCGGCGCCGCGCAGCCCGCCGACGCGCCAGAGCCGCCCACGAACGCCTCCGCCACCCTGCTGGACGCCCTGCTGCGCGCCGACACCGCGCACGCCACCTTCGAGACCAGCGTGTTCTCGGCACGCACCGGCGACCCCAACGCGCTCATCGAGTTCACCGGCGCGGTCGGCTCCTACGACCAGTACACCTACCAGTCCGACCGGTTCCGCCGGCACGCCGGCCCCGCCCAGGGCGACGAGCTGGCCGGGATCGAACGCACCCCCTACCAGAGCGTCATCGCCGAGCACTACGCCGCCCTCCAGGTCGACCCCGGCGGCCTGGTGGCCGAGCGCCCGGCACAGGTGCGGGCCGCTCTCGACGCGTCGTTGCGGGAGGTCCCCACCTACGAGCAGCAGGCACGGCACCGGCTGGAGGTCACCGGGGCGCTGATCCACCAGATCGCGGCCCAGACCCAGCGGGCCTCCGAGGACGCCTGGTGGCGGGCCGGCGGGCTGCTGGTGGCGGCCCTGCTGGCGTTCACCGCCTGGCTGCTGTTCTCCGTCCTGGCCCGCCGCTCGGTGCTGCGGACCGTGCGGACGCTGACCGGTGCGGCACGGCAGGTGGCCGCGGCGGCCGGCGAGGAGCTGGCCCGGGTCGCGGACGACGGCTCCGCCGACACCGGGCCGCCCCGCCTCGCGGCCGTGCCGGTGCCGGTCCGCGACGAGATCGGCGAGCTCGCCGAGGCGTTCAACCAGGTGCAGATCACCGCGACCGCGCTGCTCGAACGGCAGGTGCTCAGCCGCCGCAACTTCGCGGAGATGTTCGGCAACATCGGACGGCGCGTCAGCAACCTGACGGCGCGCCAGCTCGCGCTGATCGACGCGGTCGAGCGCGGCGAGACCGATCCGGAGGTGCTGGAGCGCCTCTACCGGATCGACCACATCGCGGTACGGCTGCAGCGCAACGCCGACAGCCTGATGCTGCTCGCCGGGCTGCGCGAGCGGGGCACCGACACCGGCCCGGTCCGGCTGAGCAACGTGGTGCGGGCCGCGCTCGGGCAGATCGAGGACTACCAGCGGGTGACGCCGCGCGCCGACGGCGACGTCACCATCGCGCCCGACGTGGTCGGCGACCTCACGCTGATGCTGGCGGAGCTGCTGGAGAACGCGGTGGCGTTCTCGCCGGCCGGCAGCCGGGTCGAGGTGCGGCTGCTGACGGGCGGCGGAGGCCGGTCCACGGGAGCGGCGCCCGCGGCCGAGGACGAGGACGTGGCGGAGCCGTGGGCCGGCGCCTCCCGGCGGCTGGTGACCGACGGTGCCGTGGTCGAGATCGCCGACCACGGCCTGGGCATGGGCCCCGAGCGGCTGGCCGAGGAGAACGCCAGGCTGGTGCGCCGCGAACGGCTCGACCTGGTGCCGACCAAGGTGCTCGGGCTCTTCGTGGTCGGCAGCCTCTCGCGGCGCTGGGGCATCCAGGTCACGCTGTCGCGCACCCCCGGCGGGGGCCTCACCGCCACGGTCATCGTGCCGCCGGTGCACCTGCTGCCGATGCACACGGCCGCCACGGTCGCGCCGCGGCCCACGCCCGCGCGCCAGTCGCCCGGCCGCGTCCGGCGCCCACCGGCCGGCCCGCCCGCCGGCCCGCCGACGGGCGCCGCCACGGGGCTGCCGCGCCGGGTGCCGGCCCCGCGGTCGGCGCCCGACACGGACCGCGTGGGGCCGGTCGGGCGCGGCTCCGCCCTCCCCGACGGCCTCCCGGACGGCTCGCCGTTCTTCGACGCCTTCCGCGGCGACGCACCCGCCCCGGAGGGCCCGGGCGTCCCGGAGGGTTCGGGATTCCCGGAGGGTTCGGGCTTCCCCGAGGGTTCGGGCTTCCCCGAGGGTTCGGGCACCCCGGGCGGTTCGTCGTACAGGGACGGTTCGTCGTACGGGGAGCGCTCACCGTACGGGGACGGCTCACCGCACGAGGACCGTTCACCGTACGGGGACGGCTCACCGCACGAGGACCGTTCACCGTACGGGGACGGCTCACCGCACGAGGACCGCTCACCGCGCGCGGACGGCTCGCCGCACGAGGAGCGCTCGCCGTACGAGGACGCGTCGGCCTTCACCGGCGGCTCGTACGGCGCGGACGGTCCGCCAGGACGCGCGTCGCACGGGTCGGCGGCCGGCGGGCCGGCGGCCGGGCGCACTCCGGTGCCGGGTGCGCGGTCTCCGCGGCCGCTGCGGCGCCGGGTGCGCGGCGCGACGCTGTCGGCCACCACCGCGTCCGGCGTGCTGCCGCAGCAGCCCGGGCAGCAGGGGCCACCGGGGTGGCGGCCGGTGGACGCGGAGGCGGCCCGCCTGGAACTGGAGGAGTTCGAGGCGGCCGTCGAGCGGGCACAACGCGACAGCGCACGGTTCCTCGGCGCCACGTACCTACGCAACCGGTTGCAAGAGCATCACGAAGCGCAACCACCACAGGGGTCCCAGGCGTCTGTGCCGCCGAGCGCACCGCACCGGACGGCGGCCCCCTGGCCCGACAGGCGCCGTACGACCGGTACCGAGCCGTCCGCATCCTCAGAAGGGGTGGGCCAATGACCACCTGGACCGACGGGTCCGCCTCCGGCGCGGCCGAACCGCGCCCGGGCCCGGGCACACCGCACGCGTCCGTACCACCCGGCACCGCAGCACCCGGCACCGCAGCACCCGGCACCGCAGCACCCGCCACAGCCGACCCCGGCACCGCCGACCCCGCCCTGCGCAGCGCGGCGGCCGACTTCAACTGGCTGCTGAGCAGGTTCGCCACCGAGACCGCGGGCGTCGTGGACGCGATAGGGGTGTCGTCCGACGGGCTGCTGATCGCCGTCTCCCGGCTGCGCGACCACGCCGACTCGGAACGGCTCGCGGCGATCGTCTCCGGCCTCACCAGCCTGGCCGCCGGCGCCTCCGGCGCCTACGGCCTCGGCGCCCTCAACAAGGTCATCGTCGACCTCGCGGGCGGGCACCTGCTCGTCTCGGCGATCGGGGCGGGAGCGGTGCTCGGCGTGGTCGCCTCGAAGGAGGCGAAGCTGGGCAACATCGCCTATGAAATGGCCCTGTTCGCCAATCGTGCGGGCGCCGCGCTCACCCCGCAGCTCATCATGGAGCTGAAGCACTCGGTCGGCGGGACCGCCACCGGGTGAACCGGCCCCGGCGACGACGCGTGCGGACCGGGCGGGACGATGGACCACGGCGAGGGCCACGGCGAGGGCCACGGCGAGGGCCACGGGCGAGGAGGGCGGGCACCATGACGGCCGGTGAGGCACCATCAGGGAGCGCTGCCGACGACGCCTACCCCGAGCCGTGCCCCGGTTCGTACCCGCAGCCGCACCCCGAACCGCACACCGAACCGGTCCGGCCCGCCTCGGCGGTCCGCCCGTTCCTGCTCACCGCGGGGAGGGTGGCGGGCGGCGAGAGCCTGGTACCGCCGATCCCGGTGGAGACGCAGGTGGTGGCGACGAGCGGGGGCATCGCCGCGCTCGACACCTTCGCCTTCGAGCACCGGGACATCGTCGCCGTCTGCCAGGAGCCGCTGTCGCTGGCCGAGATCGCCGCGAAGCTCCGCATGCACCTCAACGTCATCCGTGTGCTCGCCGACGACCTGCGCGTCGACGGCCGGCTGACCTTGCACCTCCCGCAGGGCAACCCCGCCCGCGATGCCTCCGTCCTGAGAAGGGTTATCGATGGACTCCGCGCCGTTCCCGACTCCAGGGGCGCCCGCCGTGACTACTGACGCCCCGGAGCCCGGCATGGCCCGCCTTCCCGACGACGTCCCCGCGCGCCCGCCGCTGCCGGTCAAGATGGTGATCGCGGGCGGCTTCGGGGTGGGCAAGACGACCACGGTGGCGTCCATCTCCGAGATAGCACCGCTGACCACGGAGGCGTCCATCACCTCGGTCGCCGCGGGCGTGGACGACCTCACCCACACCCCGCAGAAGACCACCACCACGGTGGCCCTCGACTTCGGCTGCGTCACGCTCGACCCGACGCTCAAGCTGTACCTCTTCGGCACGCCCGGCCAGGAGAGGTTCGGCTTCATGTGGGACGACCTGGTGGAGGGCGCGCTGGGCGGTCTGGTGATCGTGGACACCCGGAGGCTGGACGACTGCTACGCCGCCGTCGACTACTTCGAGCACCGCGACATCCCCTTCGCGGTCGCCGTGAACGCCTTCGACGGACAGGTCGAGCACGACCTCGGCGATGTGCGCTGGGCACTGGACGTCCGCGACAACGTCCCGCTGACGGTCTTCGACGCCCGTGAGCGCGGCTCGGTGCGCGATGCGCTGCTGGTGGTGCTGGAACACGCGCTGGCCCGCGCGGGAGGCTGAGCGTCCGCACGGGCGACCGGCCGCACCGGCGACCGGCCGCACGGGCGACCGGTCACGCAGGGGTTGAGCGACCGCACAGGGGCTCGGGGCCCCGGTGGGAGGGCGAGCGCCCCGGCGGGAGGATGACCGGCCCCGGCGCTCGTGGGGCCCCGGCGCTCGTGGGGGGCGCGCCCCAGAGCCACGCTCCCCTCCCGGACGGGGCCCAGCGCCCTCCCCCGGGACGGGGTCCAGCGCCCTCCCTGGGACGGGTCCCGGCGTCCTCCCCGGGGCGGGGCTCAGCGCCTGCGCACGCCCGGTGACACCACCGCCCGGCCCACCGCCCAGAACAGGCCGAGGACCAGCAGGGCGAGGGCCGCCACCAGGGCAGCGCCGCCCACCACCTTCTCGTAGTCGCGCTGGTAGAGGCCGTCGACGATGTAGCGGCCCAGGCCGCCGAGGCTCACGTACGCGGCGATGGTGGCGGTGGAGACGATCTGGATCGCCGCCGACCTGAGCCCGCTCAGGATCAGCGGCAGCGCCACCGGGAGCTCCACCTGGAAGAGGATCTTGGCGGGGTGCATGCCCATGCCCCGGGCGGCGTCCACGGGCGAGGCGTCCACATTGCGCACCGCCTCGTAGGTCGTCACCAGGATGGGCGGCACGGCGAGCACCACCAGCGGGATCATCACCGGCAGGATGCTCAGGCCCATCAGCACGAACATCAGCACGAGCAGGCCGAAGCTGGGCAGTGCGCGGGCCGCCGTCGCGACGAACGCCAGCGCGTTGCCGCCACGGCCGGTGTGCCCGGTGACCAGGCCGATCGGCAGTGCGATCGCCGCCGCGACGCCCAGTGCCGCCGCCGAGTACTGGAGGTGCTCGACCATGCGCCGCGGGATGCCGTCGTAGCCGTGCCAGTGCGCGCCGTCGGAGAAGAAGGCCTGTACGAAGTGGAAGACGTTCACGGCACACGCTCCAGGGCCGGGGCGGGGCCCTCTCCGGCGTCCCGGGAGTGCGGGCGGCCACCGCTCGGCCGGCCGGCGCCCCGCCCGCCGCGGCGCGCGGCACGCGCGGCGGCCCGCGCCCCGGGCGGCTGCCACGGCGTCAGCAGTCTTCTGGCCAGCACCAGCAGCGCGTCGGCGAGAATGGCGAGCACGGCCGTGGTGACCACCGAGCTGACCGCGAGGATCGGACGGTGGTAGAACATCGCGTCGGCGAGCAGGTTGCCGAGCGCGCCCTGGTTCCCGATCAGCGCGCCGACGCTGACCAGGCTGATGCTGGAGACGGTCGCCACCCGCAGTCCCGCGAAGATCGCCGGGACCGCGATGGGGAGCTGGACCCGGAGGTAGCGGCGCACCGGGCCGATGCCCATGGCCACGGCCGCGGCGTTGGTCTCCGCGGGCACCGACCGCACGCCGTCCACGATCGCCGGCACCAGGACCACCAGGCTGTAGAGGGCCAGCGGGATCATGACGGTGGTCTGGCTCTGGCCCGTGTAGTCGATCAGGACCACGAAGAAGGCCAGCGACGGCACCGCGTACAGCACGGTGGTGATCCACAGGACCGGCGGGTACAGCCAGTTGAAGCGTACGCAGAGCTGGGCGACCGGCAGCGCGACCAGCAACCCGGCCAGCACGGGGACCAGCGACTCCTGAAGATGCCAGCCCACCAGGCCCAGCCAGGTGTGCTGGAGGTCGCTTGGCATGTCGAAGAAGCCGTTCACTGCGCCGCCTCCGCGCCGGCGCCCGCCGCGGAGCCCGGCGCACCACCTGCCTCACCACCGGCACCGCCGCGCCGCGCCGCACCCGCCGGCCCGGCGCCCCGCGCCCCGGTGCCCCGCGCCCCCGTGCCGGGCGCCCCCGTGCCCCGCGCCCCCGTGCCGGGCGCCGCCGCGTCGCGGGCCCTGACGGCACGCTCGGCGTGCGCTGCGCGGATCGCGGTCGCGACGGACTCCTGTGAGGCGACGCCCACCACGCTGCCGGTGCGGTCCACGCCCACCGCCCAGCCGGTGGGCGAGAGCACCGCGCAGTCCAGGGCGACGCGCAGGGAGTCCCGGCCGAACTCGAAGGTCTGCCCGTACGGTGTGAGGGTCTTCCCGCCCTCCGCCCACCGCGCCGGCTCCGCCCAGCCGAGCGGCTTGCCGTCCACATCGGTGACCAGCACGTACGGCACATCGGGCGTGACGCGCTTGGCCATCTGCTTGGCGGTGGCGTCGACCGCGACGACCGGCGCCGGATCGAGGTTCAGCCCCGCGGAGGTGAAGAACGACAGGCCGCGGATGCCTCGGTCGGCGCCGAGGAAGTCCGCCACGAAAGGGTCGGCCGGCGAGGACAGCAGCTCGTCGGGCGGCGCGAACTGCGCGAGCCGGCCGCCGGTGCGCAGTACGGCCACCTGGTCGCCGAGCCGGATGGCCTCGTCGATGTCGTGCGTGACGAAGAGGATGGCCTTGCCCAGCTCCTCCTGGATCCGCAGCAGTTCCTCCTGGAGGCCGCGGCGCACCACCGGGTCGACCGCCGAGAACGGCTCGTCCATCAGCAGCACCGGCGGGTCCGCGGCCAGTGCCCTGGCCACGCCGACCCGCTGCTGCTGGCCCCCGGAGAGCTGGTACGGGTAGCGCTTGGCCATCGACGCGTCCAGACCGACCCGTTCCATCAGCTCGGCCGCCCGGGCGCGGGCGCGCTGCCGGTGCCAGCCGAGCAGCCTCGGCACGGTGGCGATGTTGTCGATGACCGTGCGGTGCTGGAAGAGGCCGGCGTTCTGGATGACGTAGCCCATGGAGCGGCGCAGGGCGTTGACCGGCTGCTGCTGGATGTCCGCCCCGTCGAGCAGGATCCGCCCGGAGGAGGGCTCGATCATGCGGTTGATCATCCGCAGTGTGGTGGTCTTTCCGCACCCGGAGGGGCCCACCAGCACGGTGATCGAGCGGTCCGGCACCTCCAGCGACAGCCGGTCGACGGCGACGGTGCCGTCGGGATACCGCTTGCTGACATCTTCGATGACTATCAAGGCGCCGAACACCCCTCGGTCTTGGCGTGGTGGGTTCGTTCTCGTGGCTGGGTGGGTCGGGGTCATGGCCGCACGGGTCCGGGTCGGTGGCCGCGTGCCCGGCGGGCTCCCCCGGGCCGGCCGGCTCGTGGGGCCCGCCCTGCCCGTGCTCTCCTCCCGGCCCGAGACGGCCTCCGGGACGGCAGGTGGTAACCGTGAGTGCGCAAGTTTAGGGCGCCTCCGGCGCACGAGCAGCGCAGGGGGTGGCGGGACACGCCGCAAACACCGGCGCCGGAGCCGACGGCGGCACCGGCGCGTAACGGCGCGGGGACGGGGCGCCCGTCCCTATGGGCGGCTCCACCGCCGCCCCGGGCGCGCCCGGCGACGCACCCGCACATCCGGTCGGCGCCGCACACGCCCGATCGCCGCCCCGCACGGCGCAACGGCCGCCCGCCGAGGTGCGAGGCGCCGTGCGGCACGAAAGACTCTTGAGGAAACCGGTGGAAACCGGTCACAGGGCGAAACACCTGACGGCTCGCAGGATCGGCAAGGAGCACGTGAGATGCCGCAAGAGGTTCCGGACATCTGCAGGGACGCCAAGAAGTTGCTGGAAACCGCGAAGAAGAGGCTCAACGACACCTTCCGGAGGCGGGACGAGGCCAGGCGCGAGCTGGTGCGTCTGCAGGCGGAGACGCCCGCGGACCCCGAGAGGATCCAGGCGCAGGAACAGCTTGTGGAGAAGCTGACCGCCCAGGTGCCGGAGAGACGGGAGGACGTGGTGAACGCGCAGGACCTGGTCAACGAGGTCTGCTAGCGAAGCGCACGCACGCCCCGTCGGTGCGGGCGGCCCCGGGCCAACCGGCACGCCCACCCACGCCCACCCACCCGCGCGCACCCGGACCACCCGGACCACCCGGACCATCGGAGCTCCACCCGGACCATCGGGGGCCACTCTGACCACCGGGGGCCCACCGGCACCACCGGGACCCACCCGGACCCGAAACGGCGGACCGCCCGGACCGAAAACGGCGGACCGGCCGGGCCGGTCGCGCCGATCCGGGCGATTCTCGCAGGTCAGCGGCCGAGACCCGGTCACCTGCTCGGTAGGCCGTATGGGACTCGAACCCACAGCCTGCCTGCTCTGAAGAAGAGGGAGGCGTGACGCTTTACTGAGGGGACCCGTGACGGCACTGTGCGAAGCACGGCGTGTCCGAGGCGCCGCCGCGGCGGCGCGCTCCGCCGGCTCCTCCTCGTACTCCGCGCACAGCGCCATGTACGTGTCCGAGGTCAGCGTGATCGTCGAGTGCCGCAGCTTCACCTTCGCGTCGTACGGGTCCCCGCCGCCGCCCGGTGACAGTGGAGGCTCGACCGTTCCGGAGGCCGCCGGCCTGGACCCCGACGCAGGCGGTGCCCCTGAGCACCGCGCCCCCTTCCGTCCTCGCGGCGGAAGGGGGTGGTTTCGTGTTGTCAGGCAGCTCTGACGGCGTCGAGCGCCCGCACCCAGGGGAATGCGGAGGCATCTCCGTTTTTGGGCGGGTGCGGCTCGTAGCCGTCCGCTCCGTCGAGGTACCGAACGCCTTGGGCCCGCAGGTCGGCAATGCTCCGGGCGATCGCCGGTTGGGCGCCTTGAGAACGGTTGAAGTAGGGCATCGCGATGACCGGTACGCCCATGTGCACGCCTTCAGTGACGAGGCCCAACGCAAGGGTGTCCGCGATGCCGGCGCCCCACTTGTTCAGACTCGTCGCCGACAAGGGCGCAACGAGCATGGCGTCTGCCTTCGGGAGAACGTCCGATTCCCACGGCAGCTTGTACTGCGACCGCACGGGGTGCCCGGTCAACGCCTCCAGTTCGCCTGTGCGCGGCTCCCACCACCGAGCTGCCGAGGGGGTGAGGATGAGGCAGACGTCCCAGCCGCGGGCCTGCGCCTGGCGGACGCCCTCGTCGACATACTGCGTCGGCCCCGCCGCGCAGGCGATCAGGTACAGAGTGCTCATGCCGTGAGTCCACATTGGGCGGCGAGCCGACGCAAGGCCGCGCTCGGCACCGGTGTTGCTCCCAGGACGTCCTTGACCAGGTCCAGGTCAGCACCCTGCTGCTCGGCGATCTCACCTGCTTCGTCGACATGCGCCGTCGCTCCGGCGGCACACCGGCGCGTCAGGGTCGCTCGGCGGCGCCTGGAGGGAGTAGCCGTCCGGGCAGGCCGGTCCGGCTGGCCCGGCCGGTCCGCGGGGCCCTTCGGGGCCGGTGTCGCCCTTCGGCCCCTGCTCGCCCTGCGGGCCGGCTGGGCCGGTCGCACCGTCGGCGCCCGCCCCCGCGTCGCCGTCAGGGCCGGCGGCTCCGTCCTTCCCTCCGCGCCCGGGCGGTCCGGGCGGGCCGACCGGCCCAGGGGCGCCCTGGGCGGCGCGCGGGTCCGTGCGGGCCGCGGGCAACGAGCCGTGACAGGTCCACCGTGGGCCGGGCCGGCGGCGCATCCGGCGCGTCGGCCGGCAGCGCGCGGGCCCACGTGCGCATGGCGGTCGCGCCCACGAACTCGGCCGTGTTGGTGTCGACCGCCACGGCTCACCCCCTGGAACTCGTAGCGGATGTGGTCTGGAAAGCCCTCTGGAGACACAGCCGTTTGCAGCCCGCATCGCTGCCTCCTCGTCCCGGCGAGGTGTCAGTCCAGGATGAGTCTCCGCTGGTCAGCAGGTGGGACATCCCATTGCGTGCTCAACTAGCAGCGGACCATTGAGCAACCCGAGATCCATCCCGACGATGGGGACACCAGCCGGGCTCACAGACGCCCGACATCTCCTCGAAGGGAAAACGGTCATGAGAACGACTCGTTCAAGGCGCGGTGGCACCATGAGCAGTGCCCTGCTCGTGAGCGCCGTCTTGTCTGTCCTGAGCGCCGTTCCCGCCTCGGCCAGGGCCACGACCAACGACGGTTTCTCCATCGACACCGGTGAGTCGCCGTTGTGCTCCCGATACGGATCGGCGGCGTACATCGACTACGACGAACACGGAGATGACACCGTCGGAGTCTACGACGCGTGCAAGGACGGCGTCGGAGTCAAAGCGTGGTTCTGGATCAATGGCACGCTGATCGGTGCGCAGCGCAACGGCGGCGGGTTCAACACAGAGGTGTACGTCGACATCCCGAATGTGACGGCGGGGGACACTGTGGGGCTCAAGGTGTGCGCCCAGGACGGCGCGAGTGGAACGCCCTTCTCCTGCAATTCCCGGACCATCACAAGCGACGACGGCTGATGAACCGTTCGGGTAGGCGTCGAGCGGCGCGGACGACTCGCTGAAGGTGACGCGACAATCGCTGATCAGTGGTTTCCACTGGTCGGTAACTTCTGGCCCGGCTCGGCGTGTGGAGGTCGTCATGCGAGTCGGCGGATGGTGCGGCTGTGGTACTCGGTGCGGGGCCGAGGCAGCAGGTTGCCTCGGCCATCCGTCCGGTGGCCTGCTCACCGCGTGGCTTGAGGCCGTCAGCAGACGGCACCAACTCATGGGAGGGCACAGCTAGGCAACTGCCCGTCACCCGGAACGTGAGGGAAGCGGACAGCTTGTCGTCGTGGGGAGGCGTCCGGCTCGAACCCGGTCATGACGGCCTTGAACGCCCACTCGCCCAGGCCGATGGGCCGGACCAGCTTGTAGTCGCGGGCCACCGCGTCGTTGAGATCGGCCACCAGGTCGTCGTGGTCGCGCGGGTCGTGGTTGACGTCGGCGGAGACCTCGCCGCCGTCCAGGTCGATCCCGAACACCTCGTGCGTGTCGCCCTGCCAGCCGTCGCCGGTGACCCAAGCTGTTCGAGGAGTACGAGGATGAACCGACCGAGCGCGCGGCAGCGGTCGTACCTCGGGCACGGAAGACAGGCACGGAAGACGGGCACCGGTACATCCGCTCACGCACCGCTCACGCAGAAGGCCGGGAAAGGCTGATCGCCCGCCCTGGCGATCCCAAGGCGGGCGACCCTGTGCAGGTCAGCGACCAACTTTCGATCGCCTGTTCGGTAGGCCGTGTGGGACTCGAACCCACAACCAATGGATTAAAAGTCCACTGCTCTGCCAATTGAGCTAACGGCCCGCATCCCGCAGCATAGCGGGCCGGTCGCCGCGGGCTGTCGCCGTCCCTTGACGGGATGTGCGCAAACACACGGGAGGCCCAGCGTCCCGGTGGGGGGGTGGTCTCACGGTGGGTGATGCCGCGGCTCCCCCCGTAGAGCCACGGCTCCCACCGCTCACCAGGGCCGACCGGCCCCGGGGCCGGGGCGTCACCGCCCCGCCCCGTCATCTTGGCACCCGTCCGCCCTCCCACGCCTCCGAGTTTCCGCCCGCACGCCTCGACAGGACCGGCACGCGACGGGCACGGATCAGCCGCGACACGGCCGGGCGCCGCCGCCCGCACACCGCACACCGCGCGCTCCCCAAGCACACCCCCCGCATCAGGGGGCACACCGCCCGCCTCCGAGGCACACCGCCCGTACCCCGGACCTAGGCGGGGTCCCCCGCCGGTCCGTCCTTCCGCCGCCGCTCCTCGTCGAAGAGGCGGGCCAGCTCCCGGGCGGCGGGGGACGGGTCGTACGGGGCATCGTCGTCGATGCGGACGCCCCGTTCGCGCAGTTGCTCGGCGCCCAGGGCGGTGGGCGGGTCCGGGTCGGGGTCGGAGGGGCGCGGGCCCTCCGGGCCGTCCGGGCCGATGCGGACCAGCCGCTCGACCCGCACCACGCGCGTGGGCCGGCCCGCTATCTCCACCTCGTCGCGGCGCTCTGCGTCCAGCCGGTCGGCCAGCCGTGCGTAGGCCGCGCGCCCGGTGTCGTCCAGCCGTTCGAGGACCGGCGCCAGCACGCGCAGGTACATCGCCAGGGAGTCCCGGGCGCCCTGCGGCGTGCTGCTGGGCCCCGCGGTCGGCTGCCAGCGTCCGTCCGCGTACTCGGCGATCATGAACTCGGCGGGCAGCAGGACCCCGCCGGGGTGCGTGTGCGCCGCGTGCCGGGAATCCCTGTGGACGTCGAGGGGGACGGTGCCCGCCTTGCGGACGAGCGCGAGCAGTTCGAGGCGCAGGATGCTCTCGGACGGGCCCGTCCCGGCGAACGGGTCGATCACGAACCCGCGGGTGGGGTTCGGCACCTCGTGGGACCTGCCGGCGGCCGCCGGGTCGGGGTCGGTGGGACGGGGCGGCTCGGGGCCCGAGGGGCCCATCCGGATGAACGGTTCGGCTCGGACGATCCGGTGGCGGACGCCGTGGACGGCCAGCTCGTCGTGCCGCTCCCGGTCGAGCAGCTCGGCGGCCGCGAGGAGGCCGTCGCGCGCGGCGGTGTCGCCGGCCGGGCCCGCGTGGTGCGCCCGCTCGCGGAACACCATGGCCATGGCGTCCCGCGCGCCCTGCGGTGTGGCATCGGCCCGGGTCAGCAGTTCCCAGCCGCCCGACTCCAGCTCCTGCGCCACCGCGAACAGCGGCCCCCCGCCGGACATCAGTTCCGGATAGCGTTCGCGGGCCTCCCACGCCTCCGCATCGGCAAGGGCGGCCACCGGCGAGTCCTCGTGGGCCACCACTCGGACCCTCCGGTACCCGGGCACATGTTCGCCGTACTCAGACATACCTCCAGCATTGCCCTGCGGTCCTGCCGGGTTCAGCGGTGCGAACACAACGCGTCGTGCTGTTGCGCGGCGGCCGCCACTCCCCCCTCGGCCCGGGCCCGCCCCCTCCTCGGCCCGGGCTCTGCCCCTCCCGCACCCCTCAGCCCGGGCCCGCCCCCTCCTCGGCCCGGGCCGTGCCCCTCCCGCACCACCCGGCCCGGGCCCGTCCGTACCCGTCCGCCCGTGCCGCTCAGTCCCGGCCGGCCCTCTCCCGCGCCGCCTCCCGTTCGATGGTCCGCTCGTGCTGCGGGTTGAGGAACCAGTGCCGCGCCGACGCCAGCCACCAGGTCGCCGCGAAGCCGAGCACCACCAGGACCGCGACCGGGGCGTAGTTGAAGGTCTCCCAGGTCACCGGCGAGACCTGCGGCAGCATGAAGAGCACCGTGATCACCCCGACCCAGACCACCGCGACCCACCCCACCGGCCGCGACCACCGGCCCAGGTGCCAGGGCCCCCGCTCGAAACCGTCGCCCTTGCGCAACCGCAGCAGCGTCGGGACGGCGTAGGCGATGTAGAGACCGATCACCGCGATGGACGTCACCGCCGCATACGCCGTCACGTTGATCAGGTACGGCAGCCCGAGCACCAGCGCGCCCAGCGACGCCAGCCACACCGCGGCGACGGGGGTGCGGCTGCGCGGGCTGACGGTGTGCCACAGGCGCGAGAAGGGCAGCGCGCCGTCGCGTGAGAAGGCGTAGATCATCCGGCTGTTGGCGGTGACCGAGGCCATCCCGCAGAAGAGCTGGGCCCCGATCACCACGAGCAGCAGCAGCTTCCCCGCGGTCGCGCCCAGCGCGTCCAGCAGGATCTGCGCGGGGGGCGCCCCGGTCGGCGAGGCCAGCTCGTCGTCGTACGACTGGATGGCGAAGGTGAAGCCGAGCAGCAGCACGAGACCGGCCACCCACGAGGTCCAGATCGACCGGACGATCCCCTTGGGCCCGGCCGTGGACGCGTCGCGGGTCTCCTCGGTCATGTGCGCGGAGGCGTCGTAGCCCGTGAACGTGTACTGCGCCATCAGCAGCCCGATGAGGACGACGTAGACGCCGCTGCCCCAGCCGGTGTTGTTGACGAACCGGGTGAGGACGAAGGACGCGGACTGGTGGCTGTCCGGCACGAACGCCAGCGCCGCCACGATCACCGCGACCCCGAGCACGTGCCACCACACGCTGACGCTGTTGAGCAGGCCGACGATGCGCACGCCGAAGGTGTTCAGCAGGCCGTGCAGCAGCAGGATCGCGGCGAACAGCAGGATCGTGCGGCCCGGCGTGACCGCGAAGTCGAACTGCAGGTTCAGATAGGCGCCCAGGAACGACGCGGCGCCGAAGTCGATGCCGGCGGTCACCGCGACCTGCCCCAGCACGTTGAACCAGCCCGTGAACCACGCCCAGGCCGCCGCCGTACGGGACGGTGCCAGCCGGTGCGCCCAGAAGTAGAGGCCCGCCGAGGTCGGGTACGCCGAGCAGATCTCGGCCATCGCGAGCCCGACGAACAGCGTCATCAGGCCGACGGCCACCCAGCCCCAGGTGATCAGCGCCGGGCCGCCGGTGTTCATGCCGAAGAGGTAGAGGGTCAGGCAGCCGGAGAGGACCGAGATGATCGTGAACGAGACGGCGTAGTTGGAGAACGCCGACATCCGGCGGGCCAGCACCTGCGTGTAGCCGAGTTCGGCCAGCCGTTGCTCGTCGGAGAGCGCGGCGGGTGGGGCCGCGCCGGACTCCTGGGCGGCCGGTGCGGCGGGGTCGGGGGCCTGGCGGGGGTCGCTTGTCATGCACCCAGCGATTCCCACGCGGGGTGCGCCGCATGCGCTTCGCCCGGGGCCGCCCTTGGGGAAGTGAGGCGGCTCGGCGTGCGGTTCCGGCCGAACACACCGGCGTGCGCGGGGGTGGAACACGAACGGCCCACCCGGTGGGTGGGCCGTTCTCAGCAGGTCGGGCCGGTGCCGCGGGCCGCTGCGGTGGTCCGTGCCGTGCGCGGGGCCCTGGCGTTCTCACGCATTCGGCCACCGCGGCCGGTCTCAGCCGTTGCGCTTCCAGCGGGGCTTGTCCTCACGGCGCCGGTGGGCTCCGGCGCCGCCACCGGACGCGGAGCCGGTGCCGCCGCCCCTGTGGTCGTCCCGCCGGGCGCCCGGCCGGTCGTGGCCGCCGGGGCGGTAGCCGCCCGAGCGGTGGCCGCCGGCGGGACGGTCGCCGGAGGGGCGGTCGTCACGGCGGTCGCGGTTGTACGGCCGGTCGCTGCCGCGGTGGCCGCCGCGGTCGTCGTGGCGGAAGCCGGGGCGGTCGCCGCGGTCGCGGTCGCGTGAGAAGCGGGGGCGGTCGCCGTCCCGGTCCCGGCCGCCGAAGCCGCCGCGGTCGCCGTCGCGGTTCCGGTCCCGGTCGAAGCCCGGGCGGTCCCTGTCGCGGTCGCGGTCCCGGCCGAAGGCGGGACGGCTGTCGCGGCCGTGGCCGGGCCGGTCGCCGTCGCGGCGGAAGCCGCCGGAGGTCCGGTCATCCCGGCGGTAGCCACCGCGGTCGTCACGCCCACCGTCACGGCGGTCGTCACGCCGGTCGAACGAACGGCCGGCACGCTCACCGTCACGGCGCTCGTACGAACGCCCGCCACGGTCCCGGTCGAAGCCACGCCCGCCGTCACGGTCGCGATCCCGGTCCCGGCCGCCGAAGCCGCCGCGCTCGCCGTCACGGTCCCGGCCCGCGGTACCGCGGTCGCGGTCCCAGCTCCGGTTGCCGCCCTGCTCGCGGCGGTCGAACGAACGGCCACCGCGGTCGTCGCGGCGGAAGCCGCCGGAGGCCCGGTCATCGCGCCGGTAGCCACCGCGGTCGTCACGCCCACCGTCACGGCGGTCGTCACGCCGGTCGAACGAACGGCCGGCACGCTCACCGTCACGGCGCTCGTACGAACGCCCGCCACGGTCCCGGTCGAAGCCACGCCCGCCGTCACGGTCGCGATCCCGGTCCCGGCCGCCGAAGCCGCCGGTACGCCGGTCGGTGCCCGCGGCCCGGTCGGCGTCCTGGGGACCCGACTGCCGCGGCACGGAGACCGGCGGCTGGGACGACGGAGTCTGCGTCACGGACCCGTCGGACGCCACGGTAAGCATGGTCTCGGCGGACGACGCGTCGGCCGCCTCCGCGGTGTCCTCGGACGGCTCCGCGGCCGTACCGCCCTGCGTGGCGCCGGACTCCGCGGCCGGTGCCGCGGCCTCCGCGGACGCGACCGGCGGAACGGGGGCGGCAGGCGCCGTCCCGGCGGAGACCGTCTCGGCGGGCGCCGCCCCAGCGGGCGCCGCCCCTGCCGGCTCGGACGCGGCACCGGACGGCGAGTGGGCGCCGGACGCCGCCCGCGGGGGCTCCTCGCCCCGCTCCCGCGCCGCACGCAGCGTGAGGTGGTCGGCCTCCTCGCGGAGTTCCACCGCCCTGCGCTGGGCGCGTTCCAGCTCCTTCGTGAGGTCCTTGACCTCGCGCTCCGCCTGCTCCGCCGCACGTCCCGCGGACTCGGCCTGCACCTCGGTCATCGACCGGGCGCCGGTGATCTCCGCGACCGCGGGGTCGAACACACCGCCGCCGCCCACGATGTGGCGCGCGGCGTCCACGCCCGCGTCCTCCATGAGGCGGAACATCTGGCGCCGCTGGTGCGGCAGGGCGAGCGAGACGACCGTTCCCGAGCGGCCCGCGCGTGCGGTACGGCCCGAACGGTGCAGGTAGTCCTTGTGGTCGCCGGCCGGGTCGACGTTCAGGACGAGGTCGACGTCGTCGACGTGGATGCCGCGGGCGGCGACGTCGGTGGCGACGAGGACGTTGACGTAACCGTCCTTGAAGTCGGCCAGCGTGCGGGTGCGGGCGCCCTGGGTCATACCGCCGTGCAGCGCGTCGGCGCGCACGCCGGCGTCACGGAGTTGCTCGGCGATGCGGTCGGCACCCATCTGGGTGCGCACGAACACGATCGTGCGGCCCTTGCGCGAGGCGATCGCGGCGGTCACCGGCGCCTTGTCGCGCGGCTTCACGATCAGGATGTGGTGGCTCATGGTGGTGACCGCACCGGCGGAGGGGTCCACCTCGTGGGTGACCGGGGCGTTCAGGTACCGCTTGATGAGGGTGTCGATGTCGTGGTCGAGGGTGGCCGAGAACAGCATCCGCTGGCCGCCCTCGGGCACCTGGTCGAGCAGTTCGGTGACCTCGGGCAGGAAGCCCAGGTCGGCCATCTGGTCGGCCTCGTCGAGGACGGCGACCTGGACGCTGGACAGCGAGCAGGCGCCGCGGCCGATGAGGTCCCGCAGCCGGCCGGGGGTGGCGACGAGGATGTCGACGCCGCGCTCCAGGGCGTAGATCTGGTTGCCCATCGAGGTGCCGCCGCAGACCACCTTCATCTTCAGCCCGAGCACGTCGCCGTAGGGCTGGAGGGCGTCGGCGACCTGCATGGCCAGCTCGCGGGTCGGGGTGAGGATGACGCCGCGGGGGTGCTTCTTCTCGGTGTAGCCGCCGGCCAGGGTGGTGAGCAGGGGCAGGCCGAAGGAGAGCGTCTTGCCGGAGCCGGTGCGACCGCGGCCCAGGATGTCCCGGCCGGCCAGGGCGTCCGGGATGGTGGCGGCCTGGATCGGGAAGGGGGTGGTCACGCCGTTCTGCGCGAGCTTGCGGACGACGGCGTCGGGCAGGCCGAGGTCGGCGAAGGTGGGGGCGGCGGGCTCGTCGGACGGGGCGGGCCCGTCGGACGGGGCGGGGGCGCCGTCGTTGCGAGCGGACTCGCTGTCCGCGGCCTCGCCCACCTCGTCGGTCGCGGCGGCCTCGGTACCGGCGGCCTCGTCGTACGACCGGGTCTCCGACCGTGCGTCGGCTTCGGTGGTGCCGTCGGTAACGTCGGTCACGTCGGTCGCGTCGGGCACACCGGCCACGTCCAACTCGCCGGTCACGTCGGCCACATCAGCGGCGCCGGCCATGTCCACGGCGTCGGCCGCGTCGGCTGCGCCGGGGGCGTCGATCGCGTCGGACCGGGACTCGGACACGGCGACGTGGTCAGGAATGGAAACAGACATGCGAAATGCAAACCTTCCGGAGTTCACGGCACGCGCCCGGACTCCGTGAGGTCATTACCGGCCGCCTCGATGCGGTCCTGCCACGGCTAGGGATACGCGCCACACGCGGCGCGCTTCAGGTCCCCGCTCTGTGGGGAGTGCGCCGGGCAAATGGGATCAAACGATCTACCACCATACGGGGCCCCGGGCCCGAATGGCAAACCAGCACGGAGCGCGCCCGCGAGCGGCCCCGCACTCGCTCGGAAGCCCGTACGAAGCCCCGGCCCCAGCCCGGCCCAAGTCCACGCGGAGGTCCTGCCCGAACCGGGTCGGAACCCGCTCCCGCGGCACCCGGAAGCCCCGTCGGCGGCCCCGCGGAAACCGCCCGGGAGCCCGCCGCTGGCAGCCGCACCGACACCGCCCGGGCCCGCGCCACCACCACCCGGGGCCCCACCACCGCCCGAGGCCGCGCCGCCACCACCCGGGGCCACCACCGCCCGAGGCCGCGCCACCACCACCCGGGGCCGCCACCGCTCGGGGACGCGTACCACCCGGGGCACGCCGCGACCGGCCGCACGGAAGCCGGGCCGGGGCCCGACGCGAAAGCCGGGCCGAGGCCCCACCGCAGTCCCGTACGGAAGCCGGGCCGGGGCCCGACGCGAAAGCCCACGCGGAAGCCGGGCCGGGCCCCCACGCGAAAGCCCCGCACGGAAGCCGCGCCCAGCCCCGCAGCCCCGCAGCCCCGCAGCCCCGCAGCCCCGCAGCCCCGCAGCCCCGCAGCCCCGCAGCCCCGCAGCCCCGCAGGCAAGTCGTACCTGACCGCCCCGGAGCCCCCGCCGAAACCGGCCGGAAACCGCCCGTCACCTCCGTCACCTCCGCCGCCTCCGCCCCCCGCGCCCCGGCACACGCGCCCGACACCGATCCGTCCGCACCCCCGCCACGCCGGGGAACCCATCACTGCCCGCACTCCCCCACCACGCCGGGAGCCCGCCACTGCCCGCGCCACGCCACGCCGCGCCCGGCTGCCCACCGCGCCGGGCAGCGCGAGCTCCACCACACCGCACCCCACCCTGCGGGGGAGCCCCGTCACGTCCCGCACCGGCACCGCTAGGCGCTCCCCGGCCTCCGCGCCGCGGGTGGCGGGTTGCCCCACGGCCGGGGCGTGGCCCCACGGGCCGAGGGCGCCCCTCCCTCGGCCTCCTTGGCGTCCTTGACGTCCCTGGTCGCCGCGGGGGACGCGGGAGGGGCCGTGGGGGTGGGCGTCGGGTCCTGAGCGGGCGCGGAGGGACCGCTCCCGGAACCGGACGGCGGCGGGCTGTCCGGCGTGCCGGGCCGGGACTCCCCCGGCTGCGGCGCATGGCCGGATCCCGCCCCTGAACCGGATCCGCCCCCGCCGGACCCCGCATGGCCTCCCGGCCCGGACGCCGCACCCGCACCGGGCCGCCCCTGCCCCGCCCCGCCCTGCCCGTCCTCCTCGCCGCCCTCGGCCTTCCCGCCCTTCCCCCTCTTATCCGCCTTATCCGCCTTGTTTGCCTTATCTGCCTTGTCCGCGCCCTTGCGTGCCTTCCTCTCCTCCGCCGCCGCCCCGTCCGGCCGGTCCTCCCCCCGCGCGCCGCCCTGCACCGCGGCGCCGCCGCCCGCGGCCCCGTCCGGGTGCGCGGCGGAGCGGGAGGGCAGCGGAGAGCGCGTCGGCGCGCGCTCGTCGCCGGAGGCGAAACTCATACACCCCGCGGTCGCGGCGACGGCCAGCACCGCCACCGTCAGGCGTACGGGGACGTGCAGCGAGCGAGTGGACGCGCGCAACGGACGGTCGGACACGTACAAGGGGCGCACGAAAGCCACCTCCGGGACACGGGGGCACGGAACCACCTGCCCAACTCCCGCCGCCCGCACAAGGACACGCGCCGGGACCCCACACCCCGCCGCGCACCCACCGCACCGCTCATTTCCAGCCGCCGGGCCCCTCACCCTCGTCCCCACCCGCGCCCTCACCCGCGGCCCGGGTCGTGTCATCCGTAGCCGAGGTCGTGCAGGCGCGCGTCGTCGATGCCGAAGTGGTGGGCGATCTCATGGACCACGGTCACCTCGGTCTCCTCGACGACCTCCTCCCGGGTCGTGCACATGCGCAGCGTGGGGCCGCGGTAGATGGTGATGCGGTCGGGCAGCACACCGGCGTACCACTCGCCGCGCTCGGTCAACGGCGTGCCCTCGTACAGGCCGAGCAGATCCGGGTCGGACGGATCGGGCTCGTCCTCGACGAACACCGCCACGTTGTCGAGCAGCCGCATCAGCTCGGGCGGGACGCGGTCCAGCGCCTCGGCGACCAGTTCCTCGAACTCCTCGCGCGTCATCTCCAGCACACCGCCATTGTCGGCCACGGCGGAACCCTGCGACCCCCGTGCCGTCGGCGCACCGGCACACCGGGCACCGGGCGGCCCCGGGAGCCGGCGCGTGCCGTGCACCAGCCCCGCCGCGCACGACCCCGCGGCCTGCACCAGGCACCGCGCACCGGGCATACCGGCCACCGGCCTTGGGCATACGCGGTGAATGGCCCGCGCACCCGCCACCCGCGCCGATGCCCCAGCCGCCACGACCGCCGCGTCGACTGCGGCCGGCATGACCACCCCGTCGACCGCCCCGTCGACCGCCCCGTCGGCCCCCGCGTCGACCCCCGCCGGCACGGCCGCCGCCGTCGGCCGTGCCGCGCGGACCGGCACGACCACCGCCCGTGCGGTCGCCGCCCGTGCAGTCACCGCCCCCGCGGCCCCCACGGCCCCCGCGGCACGCCGCACCCGGCACCGCATGTCCGCGGCCCTGCGCCGTGCGCCCCGGGCCCTGCGCCGCTCCGGCACCACACTCCGGCTGCTCCGGCGCACGCCCGCCGGGCTCGGCCGCCTCCTGCGCGCCCGCACCGGCCGCCCGCAAGGTGACGGGCCGCGGCAGGGCCGGCCGCGCCACGAAGGGACGTCAGGCGTCCGGCCCCGGATCCTGCCGGGCGGTAACCGGTTCCCGGGGCGCCCGGGGAGCGGCCGGTTCCCGGGGCGTCCGGGCGGTGGTGGCCGGCCCCCGGCGCCGCCGCGGGGTCCCGCCCTCCCCGACCCCGCGTCAGGGCCGCCCCGCCCGTACCTGCGTGCCCTCGCACTGATCTGCGTCGTCCTGCTGGGCGCCTGGCTCGGGCTGCTGACCGTCGGCGGAGTGCGGGCGCCGGTGGGTCCGATGGACACGCGGATGACGCTGCGGCCGTCGCTGACCGGCGGTACGAAGATCAACGTGTCGCCGCTCGGCGCGCTGGAACTGGACTCGCACACCGCGCCCATCCGCCTGGACGTCGATGTGGACCGGCTCGACCCGGTGCGCTCGGAGGCCCTGGTCAAGCACCCGGAACGGCTCTCGGGCCTCCAGGACGAGGTCGCCCGCGACGTCGCGCACGGCACGCTGGACCTCGCCGTGCGCTCCTGCGTGGCCGTGGTCGCGGGGGCGACCGCACTCGGCCTCGTCGTCTACCGGCGCCCGCGCCGCGCCCTGGCCGCCGGCGGCCTCGCGCTCGCCCTGCTCGCCGCGTCGGGCGGCACCGCGTACGCCACCTGGAACCCGAACTCCGTCCTCGAACCCAAGTTCTCCGGACTGCTCAGCAGTGCGCCCTCGGTCGTCGGCAACGCCCGCAGCATCGTCAGCGAGTTCGACGTCTACCAGCAGGAACTGGCCCGCCTCGTCACCAACGTGACCAAGCTCTACGAGGTGACGTCGACCCTCCCCGCCTACCGCCCCGACCCGAGCACGATCCGGGTGCTGCACATCTCCGACGTCCACCTGAACCCGGCGAGCTGGCACATCGTCGGTTCGCTCGTCGACCAGTACGACATCGACGTGATCGTCGACTCCGGCGACACCATGGACCACGGCACCGCCGCCGAGAACGGCTTCCTGGACCCGATCAAGGACCTCGGCGCCCCCTACATCTGGGTGCGGGGCAACCACGACTCGGGCACCACCCAGCGGTACCTGGAGCACATGCGGAACGTGCACGTGCTCGACGGCGGCCGGGCGGTCTCTGTCGCGGGCCTGCGGTTCGCCGGAACGGGTGATCCGCAGTACACGCCGGACCGCTCGATCCAGGCCGCCGGCGACCCGGCCGAGGTGATCGCCGGCGCCCGGCTCGCGTCCGCCGTCCGCGACCAGAAGGCGGCCGGCACACCCGTGGACATCGCCATCGCCCACAACCCGATGGCCGCACGCCAGACCGACGGCACCGTCCCGCTGGTCCTCGCGGGCCACATCCACCACGAGGAGACCGAGGTCATGAAGCTCGGCACCCGGCTGCGCGTCGAGGGCTCGACCGGCGGCAGCGGACTGCGCGCGGTGGAGGGCAGGTACCCGGACCCGATCGAGGCGTCGGTGCTCTACTTCGACCGGGACACCCGGCACCTCCAGGCCTGGGACCAGATCCGGCTGGGCGGCCTCGGCCTGTCCACGGCGGAGGTCAGCCGCCACCTCCCCGAGGAGAACCAGCCCGGTGCGGCGCACGGCGGCCGCACCCCCGCGCCGCCCCGGCCGACCGGCTCCTCCTCCGCCCCCGCAATCCGCCAGGCCACCCCGGGCACCCCGGCCCCGTCCCCGCCCCCGTTCTCATCGCCGTCGCCGCCGGCACCGTCACCGTCGTCGCCGTCACCGTCCCGCTGAGCCCGCCGACCGCACGTGCCCCCTCCGGCCCGGACACCGCGCCGACCCCGGTAGGCCCCGGACAGGCAGCCCCCGGCTGACCTGGTGACCCGCGCCCGGCTGGGTCCAGGCCCCCCAGGCCCCCCAGGCCCCGCCGGCCCCCGCCAGCCCCACCGACCCCGCTCCGCAGGCGCCCACAGGCCCGGCGCGGGCGCTCGAAGGCACCCGTAACCATCGGGAGGCGCCTGGGAGCGCCCGGGGACCGCGAGGAGCCCCCGGTGACCGCCGTCGAGCGCCCGCGCGGGGCCGTCCACCCCTCCGTAAACCGTTTTGGCGATCCCAACCGCCATCCCATATGCTTCTCTCGTCCCCGACGCGCTGAGAAGCGCCCAGGCGGGCCGATAGCCCTCATCGTCTAGCGGCCTAGGACGCCGCCCTTTCAAGGCGGTAGCACGGGTTCGAATCCCGTTGGGGGCACGCGTCATGGTGTGCGAGACTAAGTCCCGCGAAACCACGAAGCTTGGTCCTGTGGAGCAGTTTGGAGTGCTCGCCACCCTGTCAAGGTGGAGGCCGCGGGTTCAAATCCCGTCAGGACCGCTGCGGTTCCCCGTGAACCGCGTGGCTGGGTAGCTCAGTTGGTACGAGCGTCCGCCTGAAAAGCGGAAGGTCGCCGGTTCGACCCCGGCCCCAGCCACAAGAGAGTTGTACGGAAGAAGCCCTCGCCGGAGATCTCCGGCGAGGGCTTCTTCCGTGTCCGCCGCGCCGGCGGACAGCCGGAAGGGATGTCCGGCGGGAACGTTCCCGGGCGCGCCCGGTGTGTGCGTTGCGTTTGTCGGCTGCCGTCCCACCGTGCACGGTGGAGTGGTGGACTTCCGGCGGCGGTTTGCCGGGGTGCGGCAGTCGTGGCCATCGGGCACCGTGCTGCTGTTGATACCGATTGTGCTCATCGCGGTGATCACGGTGGTGGACATCCGCACCCCCGACACCGTCCACCTGGGGCCCGCGCTGGTGATCGCGCCGGCGCTCACGCCGTCGTTCGCCGGGCCACGCAGGGTCGCGTTCATCGGCGTGCTGGCCACGGTGGCCCAGGTGGTCATCGCGCAGTGGCACGGCGGGCTCACCACCACCAACCACCTGGTGCAGATCCCGACCATCGCGGTGCTGTCCGCCCTCATCTGGTCGTTCTCGGTGGTGCGGCAGCGGCGCAGCAGACAGCTCGCGCAGGTACGGTCCGTCGCCGAGGCCGCACAGCAGGTGCTGCTGTGGCCGCTGCCGGAGCGGCTCGGGCCACTGCGGGTCGCCTCCCTGTACCTGGCCGCCGAGGACGAGGCCCAGATCGGCGGCGACCTGTACGCCGCGACCCGCACCGAGCACGGCACCCGCGTGATGATCGGCGACGTACGGGGCAAGGGCCTGCCCGCCGTCGGCGAGGCCGCCCTCGTGCTCGGCGCCTTCCGGGAGGCGGCCCACGAGCAGAGCACCCTGCCCCGGCTGGCCCGCGCCCTGGACAGGAGCGTCACCCGCTATCTGGCCGACTTCGAGCCGACCGAGGAGGCCGGCGAGCGCTTCGCCACCGTCCTGCTCCTGGAGATCCCCGACGACCGCCCGGTCACGCGCCTGACCAGTTGCGGGCACCCACCGCCGCTGCTGCTCAGCCGCGGGCGCCCGGTCAGCGTGCCCGACGTGGACCCCTCGCCGCCGCTCGGCGTCGGCGGGGCCGGCGATGCGGGCAGCCAGCTCGACCTCTCCTTCGAGCCCGGGGACACCCTCCTCCTGTACACGGACGGTGTCGTCGAGGCCCGCGACGGCGACGGCGCGTTCTACCCGTTCGCCGAGCGTGCCGCGCAGTGGACGGACGATCCGCCGGAAGCGCTGCTGCACCGCGTACGGCGCGATCTGCTCGGTCACGCGGGCGGGCGGCTGGCCGACGACGCCGCCCTCGTCGCGCTCTGCCGCGCCCCGGTACCGTCCCGCGGACCGCCCCCGGGCCCCGGCCGCCCCCGCCACCCGCGGTGACGCCACCGCCCGGCCCCCGGCTGCCCCACCGCACATCCGCACCGCACATCCGCAAGGCGGACCTTCCGCGGCACGGACCACCCACAAGCGGACCACCCACAACCCGGACCACCCACAACGCGGGCCGCTCACAGCGCGGACCACCCACGAGGCAGCCCACCCACAACCCGGACCACCCGCAACCCGGACACCCGCAGCGCAGCCCACCCACAACGCACCCCACCCACAGCGCAGAAGATCCACGACGCAGAAGATCCACGACGCAGATCACCGCCCCACGGCTACAGTGCGACGCAAGAACTGGGTACTCTCGAACGGACTACATAAGTTACCGCTTAGTAAGCGGCTTGGTAATCCGCTCGCGCAGGTTCGAGGAGCCTTCATGCAACTCGCCGCGATCATCGTGTCGTTGGTCCTCGCCGTGGTCGGCGTGGCCCTGTTCGCCAGGGCCGTCGCGCAGATCTACGGCTTCGTGCGGCTCGGCCAGCCGGTGCCCGCAGGGACCAGGACCGACCAGCCGGCACAGCGCACCGCCACCTTGGCCAGGGAGTTCCTGGGCCACACGCGGATGAACAGGTGGGGCGTGGTCGGCGTCGCGCACTGGTTCGTGGCGGTGGGCTTCTTCACCCTCGTCCTGACACTCGTCAACGCCTTCGGCCAGCTCTTCGTGGCCGACTGGGCCCTGCCGGTGATCGGCGACTGGGCTCCGTACGAGGTCTTCGTCGAGCTGATCGGCATCCTGACGACGCTCGGCATCCTCACGCTCATCGTGATCCGCCAGCTCTCGCTGCCCGGCCGCGCCGGGCGGAAGTCCCGCTTCGCGGGATCCAATTTCGGTCAGGCGTACTTCGTCGAGGCCGTCATCCTGATCATCGGACTCTGCATCCTCACCCTGCGCGGCCTTGAGGGCGCCCTGCACCACGTCACCGGCTACGAGGCGTCGTACCTGGTCTCGTACCCGCTGGTCGCCGCCTTCCGGGGCCTGGACCTCGGCACGCTGCAGAACCTCGTCTACCTCGTCGCCCTGATCAAGATCGGCACATCCTTCGTCTGGATGATCACGGTGGCGCTGAAGACGGACATGGGCGTGGCCTGGCACCGCTTCCTGGCCTTCCCGAACATCTGGTTCAAGCGGGAGGCCGACGGCGGCACGGCGCTGGGGGCGCTGTCGCCCATGACGTCGGCCGGTGAGCCGATCGACTTCACCGACCCCGGCGAGGACGACGTCTTCGGCGTCAGCCAGGTGGAGCACTTCTCCTGGAAGGGCCTGCTGGACTTCTCCACCTGCACCGAGTGCGGCCGCTGCCAGTCGCAGTGCCCGGCCTGGAACACCGGCAAGCCGCTCTCGCCGAAGCTGCTGGTCATGTCCCTGCGCGACCATGCGCACGCCAAGGCGCCCTACCTGCTCGCGGGCGGCGGCAAGACGGCCGAGGGCGAGGAGAAGGGCACCGAGGAGCAACTGCGCGACGTGCCGGCAGCCGCGCTCGCCGAGGCCGAGCGGCCGCTCGTCGGGACGCTGGAGGAGAACGGCGTCATCGACCCGGACGTGCTGTGGTCCTGCACCACCTGCGGCGCCTGCGTCGAGCAGTGCCCCGTCGACATCGAGCACGTCGACCACATCGTCGACATGCGCCGCTACCAGGTGATGATCGAGAGCGCCTTCCCCAGCGAGGCCGGGACGATGCTCAAGAACCTGGAGAAGAAGGGCAACCCCTGGGGGCTCGCCAAGAAGCAGCGGCTTGAGTGGGTCAAGGAAGTCGACTTCGACGTGCCCGTGGTCGGCAAGGACGTCGAGGACCTCACCGAGGTCGACTACCTGTACTGGGTCGGCTGCGCCGGCGCCCTGGAGGACCGGGCCAAGAAGACCACCAAGGCGTTCGCCGAGCTGCTGCACATCGCCGGCGTGAAGTTCGCGATCATGGGCGGCGACGAGAAGTGCACCGGTGACTCCGCGCGGCGCCTCGGCAACGAGCCGCTGTTCCAGGAGCTCGGCATGGAGAACGTCGCCTCGCTGAACATGGCGTTCGGCGAGGAACCGGACGACGAGGGCAACCCCGACCCCGCGAACAGGAAGCCCAGGTCCACCAAGAGGATCGTCGCGACCTGCCCGCACTGCTTCAACACCCTCGCCAACGAGTACCCGCAGCTCGGCGGCGAGTACGAGGTGATCCACCACACCCAGTTGCTCCAGCACCTGGTCGACGAGGGCAAGCTGGTCCCCGTCACGCCGGTGGAGGGCCTGATCACCTACCACGACCCGTGCTACCTCGGCCGCCACAACAAGGTCTACACACCGCCGCGCGAGATCATCGCCAAGGTGCCGGGCCTGCGGAACGAGGAGATGCACCGCCACAAGGAGCGCGGCTTCTGCTGCGGCGCCGGCGGGGCCCGGATGTGGATGGAGGAGCGGATCGGCAAGCGCATCAACAACGAGCGCGTGGACGAGGCGCTGTCCCTGAACCCGGACATCATCTCGACGGCCTGCCCGTTCTGCCTCGTCATGCTGACGGACTCGGTCAACGGCAAGAAGGCCGCGGCCGAGTCCGTGACGGCCGGGACGGCTGGTGCGACGGGTGCCGCCGGCTCGGGCGGGGCCGGCGGTGCGGGCGGTGCCACCGCGGTGGCCGTCAAGGAGTCGCTCAGGGTCGTGGACGTGGCCCAGCTCCTGCTCGACTCCGTGAAGAAGGCTCCCGACGAGGACGAGGACGAGGCCGCGGACGGTGCCGGGGGCGGTTCCGCGGACGGCGCCGGGGACGGGGACGGTGCCGGGGACGGGGGCCGTGCAGGCGGTGGCGGCGCCGGGCGTGCCAGTGGCTCCGGTTCCGGGACAGGTTCCGGCACCGGCACGGGCACCGGTTCCGGTTCCGCTTCCGGTTCCGGTTCCGGTCCGGAGGGTGGGGCCGCGGCTTCCGAAGGAGCGAGGCCGGAGCCGGTGGAGTAGCGGACCGGGGCGCCCCATGCCAGGGGCGCCCCACGCGAGGGCCCTGGCGCACAGCACCGGCACACGCCCCCCTCACCCCGGCGCACCACCCCGGGGACCCCGCACACCCCGCACCCCCCGTGCAACCCTTGCCGCCCACCCGGCGTCGTACAGACGCCGGTCGGGAACGGGCCCCGTCCGGCAGCGCCATCCGCAGCACAGCCCGGCCCACACCGGACCCTGGGAGCCGTACGTGCGTACCTACCGCTCGGCCGCGACAGCCGCGGCCTCGTTCCTGCTGCTGGCGGGCGCCGCCATCGCCGCCGCGCCGGCCGCCTCCGCCGGAACCCCCGGCGGCACGCACGCCAACGACCGCAACTGCGACTTCAACGGCGACGGATTCGAGGACGTCCTCATCGGCGCGCCCGGCGCGGCCGCCGCCGGGTCCCGGGGCGCGGGGCTGGTGACCGTGCAGTACGGCTCACCGAGGGGCATCGGCACCGTCCACGCGCGTGCCATCAGCAGGGCCACGCCCGGCGTCGCGGGCCCCGCGCAGCCGGGCGACGGCTTCGGGACCGCCGTGGCCAGCGGCGACCTGGACTCCGACGGCTACGACGACGCGATCGTCGGCATCCCGGGCGACGACTTCTCCGGGGTGGCCGACGCGGGCGGCGTGCTCATCCTGTGGGGCTCCCCGGACGGCCTGAGGGGCCCCGACAGCACCTGGCTCGCGCCTGTGGCCGCCACGAAGGGGGGCCACTTCGGCTCCGCCGTCACCGCGGCCCGGCTCAGCGGCGCCACCCCCGGGGACGTCCTCGCGGTGCTCGACCGCTCCGACGTGCGGCTCTTCACCTACGAGGCCGCGCCCGGCGGCGGTGGGGCGGGCGACGGGGCCCTCACCCGGGGCCGCGGGACGCTGCGGCCGTCGGCCATGGGCACGGCGACCGCGGGGACGGGAACCGCGGGCCAGGGGGTCGCGGGACAGGGGGTCGCGCGGGGTGCCGGGGCCGGGGCGGGCGAGGGCCGGCGCGCGTTCGCCCCGCGCTCCCTGACCACCGGGGACTACGACAACGACGGCTTCGCCGACCTGGTGGTCTCCGGGGTCACCACCGGTGACGGCCCGACCGGTGACGGCCCGACCGGTGACGGCCCCGGGCGCGGCTGGTCCGCGTACCTGGCCGGCGGCGTCGAGGGACCGGTCTGGACGCACGACCTGCCCGGCGGCCCCGTCGCCGCCTCCGGCGACATCGACGGCGACGGCTACGACGACCTGGTCACCGGCGAGCTGGACGCCACCGGCCCCACGGACGCCGCTGACGCCACCGCCGCCACCACCGCCACCGCCGCGGGCCAGGACGGGGGCGCCGGGGAGCAGCCCGGTGCCGGCGTGGTCACCGTGCACTACGGCGGCCCCGGCGGCCCGGGCCCCGACACGCGCGTCCAGCACTGGACCCAGGACTCCGCACACGTCCCCGGCACCGCCGAGCGCGGCGACGCCTGGGGCGCGGACGTCTCGGTGGGCGACTCCGACGGGGACGGCTACGCGGACGTGGCCGTCGGCGCACCCGGCGAGGACCTGGCACCCGGCACCGGGGACGCAGCCGTCGACGCCGGCTCGGTGACGGTCCTGCACGGCACACCCGACGGCCTCACGGGCACCGGGGCGCACACATGGTCCCAGGACACCCCGCACGTTCCGGGCACCGCCGAGGACGGCGACCGCTGGGGCGCGCAGGTACGGCTCGCGGACCCGAACGCCGACGGCCGCTTCGACCTGGTGGCCGCCGCACCCGGCGAGAACGCCGGCAACGGCGCGGCCTGGCTCCTCCCGGCGGCCTCCGGCGGCATCACCACCAAGGGCGCGTGGACGTACGGGGCTGGTTCGCTCGGAGCGGCGTACCGCGGCGCGGCGTACGGCGCGGCGATCGACGAGTAGCGGCCCAGGAGGGATGCTGGGGGTACATGCTGGAAGTACGGGGTGCGGTCCGCGGCGCAGGTGCGGGGCGCGGTTCCCTGCGCTGGTCCGTCGCGCGGCTCCGGCGCGGGTGGCGGTCTCCGGCGCTGGTCCGTCGCGCGGTCCCCGGCGCGGGTGGGGCTGCTCGGTCTCCGGCGCAGGTGGGCGGCCGGGCGGCGCGTCGGTCGTGTACCGGCGGCGTATGGGCGGATCCGCACCGGGCGGGGCGTGCCGTGGGCGGTGCGCCCACCGGGTCCACCGGGTTCAACCGGGTTCAACCGGGTTCACCGGATTGACCTGGTGCGCCGGGTTCACCGGGTTCCGCCTCCGCACGGGACGGCCCCGGGCCCAGGGCCCGTCCCACCTGAGCCGGCGGGCCGGTCTGCAGCCGCACACACGGCGGCGCGGAACCGGCCCGCCCCCTCCGCCCCCGCCATCGCCTCAGTCACGCCCTCCCCTCCGTCACCTCACCAACGCCCACCCCTCCGTCATATCCGTCATCTCCGTTCCCCCCCGTCGCCTCCGTCGCCTCCGTCCCCTCCTCCGCCGCCGTCCCCCGTCAGCTCCATCCCCCGTCTCCATCCCTCGTCGCCTCCATCCCCCGTCTCCGTCCCTCGTCGCCTCAGTCCTCTCCCCCGCCGACGTCCCCCGTCGCCCCTCGTCCCCTCCACTCCCGCCGTCCCCTCCACTCCCGCCGTCCCCTCCGTCACGTCCTCGCCTCGGTCACCTCCGCCCTCCCCCGTCCAGCTCAGATGTGATCGAGATCTCGTTCCCGTCCGGTCCCCCGTCCCGGGCATGCCGCCGTACCCCCGGGGAGCCCCGCGGACCCCTGAGAACCCCTGAGAACCGCCCCGCCGGAACCCCCTAGGGGATGTCACAGCTCGGCCGCAAAGAGCTGGACGCAGCCCGGGCCCCGTACGGCAGTTCGCCGGAACGGGTACGTTCGTTGACGTGGCTGGATTCAGGATCGGACGCGGCCGGGCGGGCCGCCTCCCGCACGCGCAACCGCAACAGCACCCGCGGCAGCAGCCGTACGGACAGGCCCCCCAGGGCCACGCCCCGTACGGCGCCCCCGCCGCGCCCCCCTACACCCCCACCCAGCAGCCGCAGCGCTACGGGTACCCCCACGCCCAGCAGCCGCCGGGCGCCCCCGCGGGCGGCCCGCCGTACGGCCAGTACCAGCAGCAGTGGACGCAGGGCTCCGCTGCGACGGGCCAGGAGGAGCCGGAGTACTTCGGCGACGGCGACGGCTACGACCAGGGCCCCGGGCCCGACTCGTACGTCGCGAACAATCCCGGGCACACCCAGGCCTTCAGCATCGGCGAGGACCCGTACAGCCAGGGCGGGACCTACCGCGCCGGCCACACCTCCGCGCCGGCCGCCGGTCCGCGGCTGCCCTGGAAGGACCTGATCACCGGCGTCGTGCTGCGCCCGAAGCAGACCTTCCTCCAGATGCGCGACTACCCGATGTGGGGCCCGGCCCTGATCGTGACGTTCGTGTACGGGCTGCTGGCGGTGTTCGGCTTCGACGGCGCCCGCGAGGACGCGATCCACGCCACCATCTCGTCGGCCGTGCCGTTCGTCCTCCTCACCGCGGTCGCACTGGTGCTGAGCGCCCTCATCCTCGGTGTCGTCACCCACACGCTCGCCCGCCAGCTCGGCGGCGACGGGGCGTGGCAGCCGACGGTCGGCCTCTCCATGCTGATCATGTCCCTGACCGACGCGCCCCGGCTGGTGTTCGCGATCTTCATGGGCGGCGACGCGTCGTTCGTGCAGGTCCTGGGCGGCGCGACCTGGATCGGCGCGGGCTTCCTGTTCACGATGATGGTGTCCCGGTCCCATGACCTGCCGTGGCCGAAGGCGCTGGGTGCGTCGGCGATCCAACTGATCGCACTGTTGTCGCTGCTGAAGTTGGGCACGTTCTAGGGGTTTGGCCCCGGGGGCCCCGGGGCCACTAAGGCCACTGGTGCCCTCGGCGCCGCCAGTGCCCCCGGTGCCGCCGGTGCCGCCGTTGGTGGGCGGTGGCTGGGGGCCGCCGGGGCCGGGGCGGGGGCCGCACCAGGAGCCCCGCGCCCCTCGAACGCCGCACACCCCACCCACCCCCTGGAATGCCCACGCCCCAGGGGCCTCCCGCATTGCCCCACGCCCCCCCACCCTGCGTATCCTCGGGGCGTGCTTCTCTCAGACAAGGACATTCGGGCCGAGATCAACGCGGGACGGGTGCGGATCGACCCCTACGACGAGTCGATGATGCAGCCGTCGAGCATCGACGTACGGCTCGACCGGTACTTCCGGGTGTTCGAGAACCACCGGTACCCGCACATCGACCCCTCCATCGAGCAGACCGATCTGACGCGGCTGGTGGAACCGAAGGGGGAGGAGCCGTTCATCCTGCATCCCGGGGAGTTCGTGCTGGCCTCGACGTACGAGGCCATCACGCTCCCCGACGACCTCGCGTCGAGGCTGGAGGGCAAGTCGAGCCTCGGCCGGCTGGGCCTGGTCACCCACTCGACGGCCGGTTTCATCGACCCGGGGTTCTCCGGCCACGTCACCCTGGAACTCTCCAACCTGGCCACGCTGCCGATCAAACTCTGGCCGGGCATGAAGATCGGCCAGCTCTGCCTCTTCCGCCTCACCTCCCCGGCGGAGTTCCCGTACGGGTCCGACCGCTACGGCTCCCGCTACCAGGGCCAGCGCGGCCCGACCGCGTCCCGTTCCTTCCTCAACTTCCATCGGACGAACGTATGAGCGCACCGGCACGTGGTGGAGCGCACGGGGCGGCCCGGGGCGCCGAGGGGACCGGCGAGAACGGCGGCACCCGCGAGAACGGTCGCACCGGTGAACGCGGTGGGGCCGGCGAACGCGGCGGGGCCGGCGGCAGCCGCACCGCAGCCGGCGGAGCCGGGGCGGGCGGCACCGGCGCGGGCGGCGCCCACACGACAGGGGACGCGACCGGGAGCACGACAGGGCACACGACCGGGGACGCGACCGGGGACGGGCCTGGAAACACGGCCGGGGACGCCGGCCGCACGCCGCCGGCCCCCGAAGGGGGCGGAGCGGCCCCGGACGCCCGCGAGAACCTGACCTACGAGACGTTCGGCACCGCCGTACGCGAGTTGGCGCGCGCCATCGCGGAGGACGGCTTCGAACCGGACCTCGTCCTGTCCATCGCACGCGGCGGCGTCTTCGTGGCGGGCGGCCTGGCGTACGCACTCGACTGCAAGAACATCCACCTGGTGAACGTGGAGTTCTACACCGGCGTCGGCACGACCCTGGACATGCCGGTGATGCTCGCCCCGGTACCGAACGTGATCGACTTCACCGACAAGAAGGTCCTGATCGCCGACGACGTCGCCGACACCGGCAAGACCCTGAAGCTCGTCCGCGACTTCTGCGTCGGTGCGGTGGCCGAGGTACGCAGCGCCGTGATCTACGAGAAGCCGCACTCCCTGGTGAAGTGCGAGTATGTCTGGCGCCGCACGGACCGCTGGATCAACTTCCCGTGGAGCGTGCAGTCACCGGTCGTACGGCGCGAGGGGCGCGGGCCGGAGGCATAAGCCCCGGCCACACGCCCCTCGACGTACCCCGGCGAACGTCGGCCGTTCGCTCACAGCGCCACTGGACCACTCGCCCCTTGGACCACTGAACTACCGGACCACTGCACTACCGGACTGCCGGACTACTCGCCTGGAACGGGCGGACTACTCGACGGGAACGGGCCCCACCACACGGAGCGCGGCCGCACCTCCCGCAACCTCGGCGCCACCGACCGCACCGGCCTCGCACACCGTCCGGCCCACACCCGCGGCCCGGACGGGAACTGCGTTCCGAAGCCGCTGGCACCGTGGACACCGAAGGAGCCGTCCGGGGCCGAGCCGCTCGGCCTGCTGCATCGGGAACGACGCCGTACTGAACACATGACCTTCGGCACAACGGACGACGGTGGGCTCCATCAAATCCTCAAGTCCCTTCCCCACGAACCGACATGGCACCAACAACTGCCACATTACGGGACGAAAGGGATCCCCTTCCAGGGGGGCACGCCCCATCCAACCCCCCTCACCCCACCCTCACACCGGGACCCCCCACACTCTCACGCTCCCCACCCACCCCCGCCCGGACGCCCCACGCCACCCGGCCCACACTCACGTCGGGCGGCACTCCGAAGCCCCCGGGGCATTGTCCCCGATGACATGCCCAGGACACAGCCGGGACACGTCCGGAGCTACCCCGGGAAGCCCCCGCAGGCAGCGCAAAGGCCCCTCGGCATGAGCGCCGGGGGCCTGAGATGGGGTACAGTGTGCGACGTTGGGAGGGCCGGTTGAGTCGGCTTTGTCCCCGCGCGGGTGTAGTTTAATGGTAGAACATCAGCTTCCCAAGCTGAGAGCGCGAGTTCGATTCTCGTCACCCGCTCCACCACGAACCCCCAGCCCCGAGGCCCGGGGGTTGTTTGCTGCCCAGACCGGCGTCCGGGCGGCGCACCACAACCGCTCGACACGTACGAGACGGCGACAGCACACCGAGCCACCGCAGAAGCCCCGCCCACCCACACCAGATCAGATCAGGTAGCCGGAAGCCGGTAGGCCAACACGTAGGCATCCGCAGCCATGACCGTGTCGCAGACCTCCACCGCCCGCCCATCCGTGTCGAACGCGGTACGCACGACGTGGATGACGGGCACGCCGGGGGCCAGTCGCAGCGTCTTGACCTCGTCGGGTGCCGGCATCCGAGCCCGCACTTCTTCCTCGAAGTGGTCCAGGCGGTGCCCCAACTCCTCCAGCCGGGCGTAGATCCCACCAGGCCCGGGGTTCGGCTCGGCAATGGGCGTACCCCGGGCGATGTCCAGCGGAAGATACGAGGTCGCAGTCTCGACAGGCTTGCCGTCCAGGAGATACCGGCGGCGCCGAGCGAGCACCTTCCGCGCCGACCCCAAACGAGCGGACATCTCCGGGGTGGACCGCTCCTCCCGCACCACGAGACTGTCCACCTCCGGCCGGCTGCCGACCGCCTCAGCTTCCACCGTGAAGCCCGACTTCCCCTGATCTCGATGCCGCTGGGCGAACCGATCGGACGCCAGCCGCCGCACGGGCGGCCGAGGCCGCACGAAGACACCGCGCCCGTGTTCGGCGGAGGCGAGCCCTTCACTCTGAAGGATGGAAAGCGCGTTACGGACGGTCATCCGGGAGACCCCGAAATGATCGGTCAGCTCCGCTTCAGATGGCAGCTTGGCACCCTCGGCGAAACGGCCCTTGGCGATGGCTTCCCGCAGTTGATCGGCGATCTGCCGGAACACCGCACGGTCACTGGTGGGGTCCAGCGTCCCGAGAAGGCCGGGAGGTAGAGCCGCCATTTCTACTCCTTCAGATATCTAGACGAGAGGTCGAGTGGCGTTGCTACGGTGGAGCCTGGCCAGCGAGGGAAAGCCGAGAGACGTGAGCACTACCGAGCGCCCGCACTCCGTGAGTGTCGCAGGAGTCATCGTCGACGACCGCGGGCGAGCGCTGCTGATCCAGCGCAGGGACAACGGCCACTGGGAGCCGCCGGGCGGCGTCCTCGAACCCGGCGAGACCATCAACGAGGCCCTGCAACGCGAAGTCCTCGAAGAGACCGGCATCAAGATCAATCTCCCGGCCACCCTCACCGGCGTCTACAAGAACATGACCGGCCTGATCGTCTCCCTCGTCTTCCGCTGCAAGGCGGCCGACGGTGCCCCGACGACCGGCGAGGAGACCTACGCGCTGCGCTGGGCCACGCGTGAAGAGGTCACCGACCTGGCCGACGAGGCGTATGCCATCCGCGTCCTGGATGCCCTGGACGGGGCCTCCCCGCCGGCCGTGCGCGCGCACGACGGCGTGAAACTCGTCTAGCTCTAACCCACCACCCATAGCGGCCACCAGCGCAAAGGAACTTGTATGCACGAGTATATGAGTACAGCGCAAATCTGGGAACTCACCTGCCCCGGCCTCCTCGAAGAGGTGGGCCGCGCCCGCCGCTGGACACGCGACGTCCTCAGCGACAGCCCACACGCAGATGACGCCGCCCTGATCGTCACCGAGCTGGCCACCAACGCGCTCCTCCACACCGACAGCGGCAGCAGCCAAGACCGCTTCCACCTCACGCTTACGTGCAGTTCGAAGGAGGTGACGATCTCGGTCAAGGATTCCGGCGGGACCCGCGCCAAGCCCCGCATCAAGCACCCCAGCGACAAGACCCTTCACGGCCGCGGGCTCGCCCTGGTCGAAGCCATCGCCCACCGGATGGAAGTGCACGGCAACTACGCGTTGGGCCACGTCGTCATCGCCACGCTTCGCGCAAAAGAAGCAGGAGTTCCCGCGGTCCCAACCACCAGCCCGACACCCTCCCCGGAGCGCCAGACATGCTGAAGCTCCTGAAACGGCAGGCCGGAACTTCCCTACAGGGCACCAGCGCCCTCTACTGGTCAGAAGCCGTCGCAGTCGTCCCCATGGTCGGCACCCATTGGCTCGGCTCCCACTCAGCCTCCACACCACGGCTCGCCCTGCGCTGGCTCCACAGCCGCGGCCACGACATCGCCGATCAACTCGACACCCGGGCAGCCGACCTCATCCGCTACTGGCTCCAGGACCGCAAGGAACACGAACAGGCCCTGCGCTTACTGGCCGCCGGCCACTCCTACACGTTCACGGCCTTCGAGCACTCGACCCGCTACATCCTCACGGCTCGCCCGACACTCGGACTCGCCGCCAACAACGGCCGCCGTCGCAGCAGTCCGGGCCGACATCGAGCCCAGGAGCGCTGAGTTACAACTTTCTCTACGAGTTCAAGGCGGCTCGCTCCGCTCACCGCGCGCGTCCCGGCCCCCGGCCGGGCCTGCGCTTTGTCTCCGCCCCGCCCCAGCCGGCCGGCACCCATGCCGCGCACTTCGGCGATCAACCACTTGATGCCAGAAAGGGGATACGTCGTGGCTGGGGCGGTCGGCTCCACGGCTCTAGGCAGCCACTTTGGGGCGAGCCTCCAAGATCATGGCCCCATTACCAGGCAGGTCAACGACTGCCCGACGTGCGGGAAACTTACGGGGCCATGATCACTCGCCCCAAAGTAGCTCCTGGCCAAAATCGCTCCGCCGATCTTAGAGGGAAAGCGAAGGTTCCTACACGTCTAAGCTTTCGGCCGCGAGATTCGCTTACCAATCTTTGGCGCGAGCGCCTTATACCGGTAATTTGCCGCTCTTGGGCCGACGGCGTCTACGCGAGATACGAACAGGGCGCATAGTTCCGTGAATGATTTGCGGTCGTCCGCCCATGACCCTGTAAGAATCTTCTCCGATATCCATTTATCGACCGTCACCTTGAAAAGATCACTGTTGTAGGCGCGCACTAGGCTCGTGCAGATTAGGGCAATTTTTTGTAGGTGTGGAAAATCGATGACCACCTGACTTGCCGCCGCCGTCGGTGGAACCCGCAAAGCGCGAGCGTTACCTCTGCTCAGCATCCCTTGTGAATGCACGCTGGCGTGTCGAATGTGGCAGACTGCGTCGAAGTTGCTCAGTGCTACGCCAAGCGAACCGGTCGCGGGCCAAGAGAAATTGAGTAGCGTACCGCTGCGCTTTTTTACTTCAAGTCCACCTGCGAAGCTTATACCTTCAAATATACCCATTCCGATTTTATCGGCCCCGTAATACTCCAAAGCGCCTAAAGGGATCATTTGATCGGCAGCCCTCTCACGGGCAAGCGGGCATATGCGAAGCATACCCAAGAAGATGGAGCGGAAATAGGCTTCCGCCCCGGTGACCAAACCAAGCGTTAGTAGACGACCCAGAGTCGGACTACTAGCTAGGTTTTGAGGCAAGCCGAGTTTAAGTACCTCGCCGGTGTTTTCATAAAAGGCGTCGATGGGGCAAGCGGAAGAAGTCGACTGCACACAGCAAGCAGAAAAATCATCATCAACCGTATCCGGCGACTCGTTAATTGCATCCCAGCGGAAACCCGGTCTTGCGCTAGACACTCACAAACTCCTGCGCGTAGCGTCGAATCCGGTCCGACCACACTGGTCCGATGTGTGGCACTTGACGGATCTGCATATTGTCTTCATCCATCAAGATGTCATTAACGGTGCGAATGGCGGTGTGGTTCAAGAGGCCGTGAAGCTTATTAGGCGTCAATGGGAGTTTGTCGATCGGTGATTTAATAAGCTCTTCGTAGACGGAAGCAGATCGTAGCTGACGTCCACATTTCATGCAGAACTGAGCGTCTTCAGAGAAGCGCGGAGATCCACAATTCTGACAGGGCAACAAATCGAGTGTGCATCTGTCTGCGTAGTCCTTGCCGAGTAAAGCAACTGGGCTAACCCGGGACAAGGCATGTGCGTCGCGTGTTGAAAGCGCAGAGATGATATCCCCTACAGAGAAATTTCGCCCAAGTCCGAGCGCATTCCCTTCTACCAATAGGGCATAGTGAAGCGTGTATCGATGATATACTCCCTTTGCACCATGCGAGATGGTATGCGCATCTCGAATGATTCCCGCATATTCCAGCATGGAGATCATTCGCGCCAGCTTGGAGTCAACTGGCTCGGGATAGGCGATTACCGTAGCCTTTGAACGCGAAGCTCGGCCAGCATTAAAATGTTGCAATTGCCGAATCGAACCCTGCTCTAGCTCGCCCCCCAACTCCACGAAGCGCTTGTAGCGAGGTAGTTTCTCAGCGAGACTAAAAAAGATTTGCCGAACAGACGATGCGTGATCGGCGATTGCCTTGTCCGCCAACGGGCGTGTTGGCCTGTGTGACTCGTCCTCCTCCACGCCGAGCAACTGAGAAAGCATGACGAGGAAGCCGCGAGGGAGTCCAAACGAGGCGAGAGCGAGGTAATCGATCAGCTCCTCCCGACCTTTGAGGCGAGCAAGGAGCGTTTCAGGAATCCTACGGGAGACGATTTCCCGCATCACCTGCAGGTAGTCCTCATCGTCTGGACGATACCAGCACTCGACCAATTCAGCTTCATGGCCAACGTGGAAGTTGGCAGAGTAACTCGTAATCCCCGGGTATACTGCAGCCTTAGGTGCAATGCCGCGCGAACGGAGCTCTCGAAAGATTTCAAAGAACTCTCGCTGCTGCTCAGAAGAGAAAGCATGAGCGGCGTCATCGAGAAGTAGTACGCAGCGCTTCAAACCCGATTCCGCTGTCCAAGTCTCCAAGGCATGCAAAAGTTCAGTTGGTGTGGTGTAATGCTCGGGGAAGTTAATTACTGCGCCGGCTTCGAGTCGCTTGATAAATTCATCCGCGGCAGTAGTCATTTCCGCGAGATCGTCAGGGATTTCTTTTTGGCACTCCTTCAACGACTCTGCCGCTCCGAGGGCGATCTTCAGCAGAACCCACTGGCGGAATAGCTGCAATGCGTTTGCAGTTTTGTGAAATAGCGGCTCCAGTGCCAGTGACTTGCTGTAGTTCACGTAAACAGCGAGGCTCTTCCCCTCATCTTGGAGCTCAAAATAGGCTTGCTTCAACAGCGTGGATTTACCGCTGCCACGTGGGCCGATGAGGAGTTTCGCTCCGGGCCCTTTCAGTTTTGAGAGCGTCGCTCTGTCGGCATTAGTGACCGCAGTCCATTCGGAAAGTTCGGTTTTGGACAGGTACTCAGCCCTCTCCTCGAACACGCTAGCGAGAAGAGGTTCTTCGACCATTCCCATGCCTGCCTCTCTTGAGCTGCTTGTCGGTGATCGTACCCGCAAGCGTGCGGTCCGCGCAGTTAAAATGCCAGAGTCGGCAGTGAACAGGCAATTTGCACCACTTCGCTCGATTAGGTCTCTATGTGTGTAATGCTCACTGTCGATGATTGCGTGTATCCAACCTGCATTATACAAATGGTGCTTTTTGTGCGTTAAGGTCAAATTTCTAAGGCGGTGGGCGTCTGATCGCGGTACAGCAAGTAGGCACAGCAACCGCAGTGACCGGCAGCACCCCATACTGACCTTCCCGGACCTTCGGGTGACCTGTATGCCCCTTCCTGATCTACCCACACATAGCTACGGACCAAATCGTGCCCGTGGACTATCCGTGGACAAGCCGTACCAGGCCAGGCAGTTGGAAGCGCGTGACCTGAGCACACGCCTGGGAGCGCAGGACTCTCCAAAGCCGTTGCAGTACAGCACCGAAGTTCAGCAACCATCACGACCGTAGCCGGCCGCCCTGGGCCGTACGAAGTCGCCCGAGGCTGACCAACAACGACAGAAGCCCACGGCATCTGCTAGTCAGAGCCGTAGGCTTCTTCAGAGTCGCTGGTCAGGGTATGGAGCTTATCCGAGTCGGACCACGCGGGCATGCACTATGTGCTCTAGATGTTCTGTCCACGGAGGTTGGTGACAGCGATCACTGTTGTGTGATCTTGAAATGAGTGAGGGCCTTCTGGCTCGGTGTGGATTGCCACATCTGCACCGGCGACCAGAAAGGCCCTCATGCCGCACCGTAACGCACCGCTGACCGAGACAGGACGACTGCGGCTGGCCCGCTGCATCGTCGAGGACAAGGGGCCCCTGCGGCGGGCCGCGGAACGCTTCCAGGTCTCACCGACAACGGCACAGCGGTGGGCCGACCGCTACCGAAGGCTCGGAGAGGCGGGCATGACCGACCGCTCCAGCCGCCCGCACGCCAGCCCACGCCAGACGCAGACACGTACCGAGCGGCGGATCATCAAGGTGCGCGTACTGCGCCACTGGGGACCCGCACGGATCGCGAGCCTGTTGCGGCTGGCGCCCTCCACCGTGCACCGGGTACTGACCCGCTACGGCCTGGCCCGCCTCACACATCTGGACCGGGCCACCGGCCGCGTCATACGCCGCTACAAACGCGCCAGGCGCGGCGAGCTGGTCCACGTCGACATCAAGAAGCTCGGCAATATCCCCGATGACGGCGGCCACAAGGTCTTGGGCCGCCAAGCGGGCCGCAAGACCCGCTCCGGCACCGGCTACAGCTACCTGCACACCGCCGTCGACGACCACTCCCGCCTGGCCTACAGCGAGATTTTCACCGACGAGAAGAAGGAGACTGCCGTCGCTTTCTAGGTCCGGGCGCAGGCGTTCTTCGCCTCGAGCGGGATCACCGTCGAGCGCGTGCTGACCGACAACGGTTCCTGCTACAAGTCCCGTCTGTGGCGCGATGTTTTCCGGGACAGTACGCCGATTCCGAAACGGGACTCAACTACAACTACTTCCGCTACTACGACCCGGAAGCAGCCCGCTACATCGGCCCCGACCCCCTCGGCCTGGAGCCGGCGCCCAATCATCACGCCTACGTGCCCAACCCACTTGGCTGGGACGACACCCTCGGCCTGGCCCCACGGGGGCCGAAGAATCCCCTGCAATTCGGCCAGGGGTACACCGGCCGCCTCGACACCTGGCCGGAAGGGACCAAGGGAACCGACTTCGAGATCCACGTCTACGATAAGTCGATGCGTGAGGTCGGAGTGTTCCGCAGTGACGGCTGGTTCAACAAGCATGGCCACACCGGGGCCGACGTCGAGGTTCCACCGAGCGTGGAGAATGCCGTCAAGGGACGCGCCGTCGACACGATGCGAAAGATCGGACGCATCGGTCCGAAGGGAACCGAGGACATCTCGGGAGATAAATGGCGTCGCCCGCCACTCTCAGCGGAAGGTTGCAAATGAAATTCGTCAAGGCGGATTGGGATGCGGACCTGCAGGGGTTCCATGTTGACCCACAGTCCTATCTGGCTGAACTTCCCAAACTGCGCGAGGAACTCCCCCCGGGCGCCTGGGAATTTGCATCCGACCCGGGGCATTACAGCATGAGTAGTACTCATTGCGTCAAGGACCTCGAACTTTCCGACATCCACCTGGCCACAGACAAGAGCGGCCGTCTGACGTTGGAATTTGCGCCCAATGAGTGGAAGCACGACACCGGCCTCACCATCACCTACTCAGGCGTGCGGCATTTCTCGATCGACTACCAGCAGGAAATCGACTGGATGCCGGCCGATGCGATACTGCTCGACGAGATCCTTCCGGATCAGGACGGCGGCTGCATTCACGAGATGGCACTGACGGACGCATCGATCACCGTGCGGAGCAATGATCTGCGAGCGGTCTGGGGGTGACAGTGAATCCTTGGTCTCTTATCCCGTACCCGATCTCGCGGAAGGTCGCCATCGCCGTTCACGCATGTTTCTGCCCCGACTGGCCTTGAGATTGGGCCGAAGAGAGCGCCCATGGACCCCACGAGCATCCCGGGACTCAGTGAGTGGACGCAAGCCGCGGGCGACACGACCGACTACCTGGATTACCTCGCACAGAATGTGGGTCTGGGTGGATGGGCTGCTTTCGCGCGAGTTTTCATGCCGCGGTTCGTAGAAGTGGAAGGCTGCGTGCTGTGGGATCGGGTCTACGATCCGGGAAACTTCCAAGACTGGCACGAACGATTGCAGGGCGACAGCAGAGCCATTGAAGCCACGTTGAACCAATTCCGGTTGTGGCTGTACGTCGACATTTCCGAGGGTCCCGCCTCGGAGGCCGGTGCCGTTGCCCTTGCAGAACAGATCTCCGTTTCATGGCGCCGCTGTCTGCGGGAAGCGTTCCCAGATCGTACGTTCGAGGTCACGGCATCGAATTCCGAGGACGGCCCTGTCGTCAGTTTTGTGACGGCCCGTGCTCCTCTCCCGCCACGGGACTGTCCGCCTCCGGCCGACCGCCTACCGCCGAATCCCCGACCCGCCTCAGCCTCCACCGTGAACGCCGACATCCCCCGATCACGATGACGCCGGGCGAACCAACCGGACGTCAACCGTCGCATCGGTGGCCTTGGCGACACGAAGACACCGTTCGGCTTCCAACGAGTGATTCAGCCGTGTCGTGCGTGGCGGGCGGCGTGGCGGCGGGAAGGTCCACCTGCACACCGTACGAGTTCGCTGGTAGGGAGCCCCCATGCCGAAGTTTCTCATCCAGGCGTCCTACACCGCCGAGGGTACGAAAGGTCTGCTCAAGGAAGGGGGGAGTGGGCGCCGGGCGGCCGTCGACCACGTCGTCGGCGAACTCGGCGGGACTGTCGAGGTCATGTACTTCGCTTTCGGGGACGACGACCTCGTCTGCATCGTGGACTTCCCCGATCCGGTTTCCATGGCCGCCGTCAGCCTCACGGTCAAGGCCAGCGGCGCGGTCCGCACCCGGGCCACTCCCCTCCTCACCGTCGGTGAGGTCGACGAGGCCGCCCGCCGGCAGGTCGCCTTCCGCCCTCCCGGCAAGTAGACCGCAAACAGCCTGGCGGGAGGCGTTCCAGAGGTGTGCCAGATGTATGCCGGAGGAACGTCACCGCACCCGGACCAGAGGCCGACACGAACATCACCTCAGCCGGACCAGTGACCCGAGGTGAACGTCACCGCGAGTACCGCCATCAGCGGAGCCGCTGTGCCGACGTACGCCTCCTTCACCCATGTGCGCCGCAGGCTCCAGTGGGCCAGGCCCGTCCACAGCGGCCACCAGAGCAGGGTTGCGCGGGGGATGGAGAGGTACCAGTACGACGTGCCCAGGGCCCAGAGGTTGAGCCCGATGTACACGGCTTCCGGCCAGCGGCGGCGGAGCAGGAGGACGGAGAGCAGCAGGACACCGACCGCCATCGCGGCCAGTTCGAGCTGGAACTCCCAGGCGTAGCCGGTGGTCTGGAGGTGGTCGAAGGCGTTCCGCCAGGTGTTCCGGAACGCTTCGGCCGGCGTATGGAAGGACCGATTCCAGCCGCGTTCCTGCGCGTGCTTCCAGGCACTCCAGTCGCCGGTGTTCGCGTGCAGGTAGGCGGTGTAGGCCGCGGCGGGCACGGCGGGCAGAGCGCACCAGGGCAGAGCGCGCCAACGGCCACGCCAACGGGTGCGCCAACGACCGTGCCCTGGGCACCCGTCCCGGACCAGGACGCATTCGACCGCGATCGCGGCGGCCAGGAACAGGCCGCTGATCCGGGTGGTGGTGGCCAGGGCGGCGAGAACGCCCGCGGCCGGCCAGTTGCGGTTCCTCGCCGCGAGCCAGGACGGCAGCGCGAACGCGAGGAAGAGGGATTCCGTGTAGCCGGCCGCCAGGAACACCGCGGCGGGCGACAGCAGCAGGAAGCTCGCGGCCCGTCGGCCGGCCAGAGCGCCGTCCCGCCGGTCGGCCGGAGCACCGCCCCGCCGACCGACCAGAGCACCATCCCGTCGGTCCTGTCCGGCGATCCTGGCCAGGGCTACGACGGCCACCGCACCGCTCACCAGGGAGATCAGCAGCCCTGCCACGGCCCAGTCCGCGATGAGGGTGTGCACGGCGCGCAGCAGGAAGGGCAAACCGGGGAAGAAGGCCACCCGGTTGTCGGACGCGGGGTCGAGTCCCGGGAAGGGGCCGAAGTAGCCGTACTGCGCTATGTGCTGGTAGTGCACCCAGTCCCATTGCTCCCAGCGGGACAGCCATGGGGCGGGTGTTCCGGCGTCGGATCCGGCAGGGGCCAGCCAGGCGGTGCAGTACGCGACGACGCACAGCCCGAGGCGCGTGAACAGGTAGAGCCGGAGTACCCGGAGGTCCGTCGGGGCCAGTCGCGCCAGTCGCGCCAGCCAAGTGCGTCGCGCCAGTCGAGTGAGTCGCGCCAGCCGAGTGAGTCGGGCCAGTCGGCTGAGTCGGGTGAGCAGTCGCCGCTGCTCGGGGGCGCCGGTGGGCTCCCGTACGGGACCTGGGTCCCGTACGGGACCTGGGTCCCGTACGGGAGCGTCGTGTGCCGGATGCGCGGCCGACCGGTCGGCGGTGGGCAGGGTCGTGGTCATCGGGCGTCCTCTCCCGGGTCCGTCGGTTACGGGACGCCGAGTTCGAAAAGGCCGTAGCCGGCGTACGAGCCGGAAGCCAGGGCCGCGATGCCCAGCAGCAGGGTCTGGTGGGTCGGGCTGAGGCGGCGCAGGGCGAGGGCGAGCGGGAGGAAGAGGGGGAAGAGGGGGAGCAGATAGCGGGAGACGTTGCCGAATATCTGCCGGCTGCCCAGGACGAGGACGAGGGTGAGCACGGTGTGGACCACCAGGACGACCGGGGGACGCAGCCGGAGCAGCAGCGGGAACAGGACGAGCGCGAGCAGGACGACACCGACGCCGACCAGGTCCTCGAAGGGCCAGGCGAAGGGGTAGTCGAAGTGGCCCACCGGGACGGAGGAGAGGACGTCGAGGGTGTGCCGGCCGAAGTCCCACTCGTGGGCCCAGGCACCGGACTGAAGTCTGAAGTAGCCGTCGCGTTGACCCGTTCGATGACCCACCCAGCCGAGATAGGCGAGGAGGCCGAGTGGGGCGACGGCCATCGCGGCCACCGGCCGCAGGATGCCGTCGCGGCGGCGGTGGAGCGCGAGCAGGGCCGCGGCGGCGACGGCTGCGATCAGCGCCGCGGCGGTGGGCCTGTTGAGCCCGGCCACGCAGGTGAGGAGACCGGCCGTGAGCCAGCGGCGGCTCAGGACGGCGTGGCAGGCCCAGACGGCCAGGGCCACGTAGAGGGAGTCGGAGTAGAGCGCCCACTCCACGCCGGAACCGGGCCAGACCGCCCAGAGGCCGGCCGCGGCCAGCCCGGCCCGTCTGCCCCCGAGGCGTTCGGTGAGGGTGTAGACGCCCAGTGCGGCGGCGAAGGAGGCGACGACGGAGACCAGCAGTCCTGCACCGTACAGGCCGAGGCCGGTGAGCTCGGAGACCAGCCGCATCAGAGCGGGGTAGAGCGGGAAGAACGCCGCCGAGTTCCCTTCGAGCGTGATCGGACCCGTGGCGCCCGGGATCGGGATCAGCCGGGGGTCGTACCCGTGTGCGGCGATCTGCTGGTACCACCAGCCGTCCCAACTGGCCAGGACGTCCCATGGATGAGCGCCGCCGCCGAAGCGCGGGTGCTTCGTGCGGTAGTCCCCGCCGGAGTGCAGCAGCCACATGAAGGCGGCGAAGCCGACGAGCTTGAGCGTGCCGTAGACGGCCAGTACGGGCCCATGGTGCTCGACCTGGTGCTCGACCGTGCGGCGCAGTCCGCGTCGTCGGTCGGGACCCGTGGTGGCGGGCTGCTGCGACGGCCTCGCGTGCCGGTACGGGGTGGCGGTCGCGGCCGTACGGGTGGTGGTCCTGTTCATGCGCGGAACGCCCGTGCTCGCGAGAGCGGGAACCGCAGCAGCGCCGCGGCCAGGTTGGCGGCGAGGAGTACGGCGAGTTCGGTGGCGCGCCCGGCCGGGGCCGTGTGGTGCAGGGCGGCGAGCGATCCGCCGGTGAGCGCCAGGCCGATCAGGAGGGCGGCCAGGCCCCTGCCCCGGTGGCGCGGCACACCGCGGCGACCGCGGGGGCCGAAGGTGAGCCGTCCGGTCACGGCCGCGCCGGCGACGGCGCAGACCAGCAGCGTGAGAGCGTCGGCGGCCCGGGATCCCGCCGCTGGGCGCAGCGCCCCGTAGAGGAGCAGGGAGGCGAGGGTGCTGAGGGATCCCGCCGCGGCGAAGCACACGAGTCGGGTGGCGAGCCCGCCCGGTGCGTCCGCGCCGCCGTCGCGGAGCGACCCGCGCGGCAGCAGCGTGCCTCGCGCCAGCGCCACGCCGATCCTGGCGATGCCGCGCAGGTCGGCCAGCGCCGTGGCGAGGATGTCGACCCGGCTGTCGGAGTCGTCCACCCAGTCGACCGGCACCTCGTGGATGCGCAGCCCGGCACGCTCGGCGATCACCAGCAGTTCGGTGTCGAAGAACCACTCGGAATCCTGCACGAGCGGCAGCAGCCGCTCGGCCACCTCACGCCGCACCGCCTTGAACCCGCACTGCGCGTCGGAGAAACCCACGCCGAGGACGGCGCGCAGGAGGGCGTTGTAGCCACGGGAGGTGATCTCCCGGTAGGGGCCGCGCACCACCCGGGAACCGGGGGCAAGACGGGTGCCGATGGCCATGTCGGAGTGGCCGGAGAGCACCGGGGCCACGAGCGGCAGCAGCGCGGTCAGTTCCGTGGACAGGTCCACGTCCATGTACGCGAGTACGAGTGCCGGCGAGAGCGACCAGGCGGTGCGCAGCGCCCGGCCGCGGCCCTTCTCGGCCAGCCGGAGCCACTGTGCTTCGGTCAGTTCGTCCGCCAGCCGGGCGGCTATGCGCGGAGTGCTGTCCGTGCTGGCGTTGTCGGCGATGGTGATACGGAACGGGTAGGGGAAGGTCTTACGCAGATGTGCGTGCAGCCTCCGTACGCTCGGCGCCAGAGCCCTCTCCTCGTTGAACACGGGGACGACGATGTCCAGGACGGGCTCCGGGGGGTGTGCCGGCACCGGCTCCGGGCGGTGCGTCGGCAGGAGGTCCAGGTGGCCCGTCGACTCCGGGCGGTGCGGCGGCACGGGCTTCGGACGGTGCGTCGGCAGGGGTTGCAGGTGGTGCGGCGGGACGGGTTCCAGGCGGTGCCTCGGCACGGACTCCGGGTCGTTCGTCGTCGCCGGTGCGCGATGTGGCAGCCGGTCCAGATCCTTCAGCTCAGGGGATCTCTGGTCTCTCACGTTTCGTCCTTGTTCGTGACCTGGCGGGGGCGGGTCGAAGACACTCGGGGCAGGCCGAAGACACTCGGGGCAGGCCGAAGACACTCGGGGCGGGGCGTGCGCGGGCGTTACGCGTGGTGAGCGGGGACGGGGCCGCCTACGGCTCCCTCTGCGCAGTCGCCGTGCCCGAGGCGAGGCCGAGGCCGAGGGCAGGATCGAGGCCGAGGGCAGGATCGAGGCCGAGGGCGGGGCCGAGGCCGAAGGTCACGACGCGTCGGCCGGGCTCCCCGACGGGGTCTCGGTGCCCTCACTCCCGGGCGTGCTGGTGGCCGGGGGGTTGGTGGCAGTGGGGGTGCCCGACGATGAGGGCGCGCCCGGAGGCCCGTCGGGTGTCGCAGGGGGGAAGGAGGAGGCCCCGTCGGGCGTCGCGGGCGGGACGGCGGGCGGGACGGCGGGCGACGGGCTCGTCCCGGGCAGTGGGCGGGGGTGGCCGGGCTCGACCCGGGTCACGTGGCCGGGCAGCAGGAACAGCCCGGCACTGAGGCCGGCGACGGCCAGGACGGAGCCGACGGCCCTCCGCGCGGCCCGCTTGCGACGGCGGACACGGACTCCCGCCCAGAGCCGTTCCCGGTGCCTCGGCTCGAAGGGTGCGGGTGCCTCGGCGTCGCGCATCATCCGCACCAGTTGCCGCTCGAAGTGATCCATGGGGTTCTCCTTCACCGCACCGGCTCGTTCATTTCGGCCAGGAGCTGCCTCAGCCGCGCCACTCCGCGTGCGGCATGGGACCGGGCCGTGCCCACCGGGCACCCGAGCGCCTCCGCCACCTGTCTCTCGGGCAGGTCCTGGTAGTAGCGCAGCACCACCGCCACCCGCTGCTTGGGCGGCAACCGGGCCAGCGCGGTCTCCAGCCGGGAACGCTCCGCCACGTCCGCGGACACATCGCCGGCCACCGCCGCCTCGGGCATCCGTTCGACGGGCCGTTCACCCCACCAGCGCCGCTGTCTGGAGCGTGCCGCCGCGCGCACCATCACCTTGCGGACGTACGGCTCCGGTGCACCGTCCGCGACCCTGGGCCAGACGAACCAGAGCTTGACCAGGGACTCCTGCAGCAGGTCCTCGGCCTGGTGCCGATCGCCTCCGACGAGCAGACGGGCCAGGTGCACCAGCGCCGACCAGCGGGCGGCCACGAACTCGTCGAACTCTCGGGCTCGGCCCTTCTCCATCCGCACTGTCCCTGTTCTCGCCGGTCGCCTACACCCTGAAGAAGGCACTGGCACCCGACCCACGCTGCACCTGCGGTCCGTGACCTGGGTCACATGACGGCGGCGGCCGTGCTGGTCCGCCGTTCCGTTGGCGCGGTGGTCGCAGCGGATCGGCGAAGCGGCAGCCGATGCGACGGCCGGTCCGACGGCCGGTCCGACGGCCGGTCCGACGGCCGGTCCGACGGCCGGTCAGGTACCGAGCGACGCCCCCGGCGACTGCCTCCGATCTCGTGGCCGTCTTCCCACGATCTCGCGGCCGGTCCGCTCTCACTTCGGTGACGAGGGGCGAGGGGCGAGGGGGCAAGAGGCCAGGGGGCAAGGGATGAGGGACGAGGGGCGCGGATGAGGGATGAGGGCAACTCGTCGTGGACGGCGACCGCCCGGCACGGCATCAGGGCGGTGTCGAAGAGGTGGAGGCCATTGCCGAAGGACACGGCGACGGTGCGGGCGCGCGCTCGCCACGCACCATCGAACACCGCGGTCGTCGGCGCAGGTCGTGCGGCGACCACCGGCCGCGCGCACGGACGTACGGAAGAGGCCGGAACCCGAGTGCCACCCGTGGTTCGCCGTTCACACGAACCCGCGTGGATGGGCCACGGCCGTTCGCCGGCCTCCTTAGGATGCCGAGCATGAGGGTCATGGAGGTCATGCGACGGATCAAGGGCTTCAGCACGCCGCTCGGAGGCGTGGACTGGGAGCTGCCGCCTCCGCAACGCGCCGTTGCCGAGAAGGTCGTCGTCTACCTGGAGGACCGCAGGGTTCTCACGGTGCGCCGCGTGGGCATGGTCGCGGTCGAGGACCGGGAGAACTGTGTCGCTTCGGTGCTGGAGATCAGGGCGACGCTGACCCGGATCCTGATGGAGCCCGACACCGGGGACCAACTCGCGGAGAACCTCAAGGCGATGCGGGCCGCATGCCGGCGGTTCCTGGACACCGTGGGACCCGACCACACCGGAGGGGCACGCAGTCACATGCTGTCCGCCACGTTCGGTGCTGCCCTCGGCGAACTGCGAGCGGTCTTCGGGATCCAGCTCGGCATCATCGCCGCGCGCCACCACGTCGACCTGCCCGAGGAGCTGACGGCCATCCTCCCCGCCTCCGACACCGACGACGAGTAGGCGGCCCTGCGACTCCGGAACTGGCACGACGCGCCGCGGCCGTCCAGGGTGGTTTCCTGGACGGCCGCGGCGAAGGTGCTGTCCGGGTGCGGCCGCGCGGGCCGCCGGGCGCGCCGTGCCGGCGTCACCAGACGATGGCGTCGTCCAACGACTGCTGCCAGTACGTGACCCTGAGCGAGTCGTCGACGTAGACGCCCTCGGCGGGCAGCGACGGGTGGGCGCCCGTGCCGACGCTCTCGTTGCCGGAGCGGCCCTGGAAGTAGACGGCCAGGGACGTCACGTTGTGGCTGTTCGTTCCGCTGCCGTCGGCGGCGGACAGGGTGACGGAGGCGTAGCCGGACTCGCCCGGCTTGAGCGTGACGACCGCCTGCGGCTTCGAGTCCTCGATGACCGGCGGCACGGCCTGGGCCTCACCGAAGCGGACGGCCGGGTAGCCGTAGAGGTAGCAGCTCCTGCTGCCGGTGTTGGTCACCGTGAGCAGCATGTGGTTCACGGGGCGGTTCAGCGGGGCCGCGACCGTCTTGGTGACGGACCCCTCACAGGTGACCGGCCTGCCGGAGGAGGCGGGCGCCTTCGGTGCGGAGGTGCGCGTGGCGGGCCTCGCGGTGGTCGTCGTGGTGGTGTGGGCGGGCTTCGCATCCGTGGACGTGGACATGGAAGAGGACGAGGAAGAGGACGAGTCGGTGCCCGAGCCGGAGCCTGAAGCGGGGGTGCCGGCCGGGGACTTCGCCGGCGTGGTGGTGGCGGCCGAGGCGCCCTCGTCGTGGACGCCCGTTCCGTCGCTGCACGCGGTCAGGGAGAGCGCGGCGAGAACGGCGGTCGCGGCGGCGGCGACGAGACGGGTGCGGGGGGTGCGGAGGCTGGACATCTGGCTGTGCCCCTTCGGTGTTCGGGTGGGGTGGTGATTGGATGACCGAAGCTTGTGAGGTGATCCGTCCCAGCCGCCACGCACGGCGGGAAGTCGGGGACGCTGGAACACGAAAACGCGCTCTGACCAGGCACGGAGCAAGTGCCCTGGAACGCGCGACTGGAACACGGCGGGATGGGAAACGGGTGTCAGGGGCAACAGGGGCCGGGGGGACGGAGGCGTTCGCGCGGCTGCTGCGGGAGCTCAAGGACCGCTCCGGGCTGAGTTACGGGGCGCTTGCCAAGCGGCTGCACATGAGCACGTCGACGCTGCACCGCTACTGCAACGGCACCGCGGTGCCCATCGAGTACGCACCGGTGGAGCGGCTCGCACGGGTCTGCCGGGCAACGCCGCAGGAGCTGGTGGAACTCCACCGGCGCTGGATCCTGGCGGACGCGGAACGAGGACGCCGGGCGGATCAGGCTGCGGCGACCGGTTCGGCCCCCGGCATCGGTTCGACCGGTTCGGCGCCCGGCATCGGTTCGGCCCCCGGAGCCGGTTCGACCGGTTCCGGGGGTTCGGCCCCTGCGCCGACAGCCGTGGAAACGGCGGGGTCCGGCCCGGCGGCAGCGCGCGGACGGGGCGAAGACGAGAACGGGAACCAGAGCCATAACCAGAACGGGAGCGGGAGCGGGAACCACTACGGGAGCCAGGGCGAGAGGCAGACCGGGAGCCAGGACGAGAGCCAGGGCCAGGGCGAGCGCGAGAGCGAGAGCAACGGCGGTGAGGCGGTCGTCGTCGGCGTGGCGGGCGAGCTCACGGCACCGCGGCTTGCCCGGCCCCGGCCCCGTACCCGTACCGTGCTGATCGCCTCCGTCGCGGCGGCCGCCGTGCTGGGAGCCGTCGCGCTCAGCGTGCGTCCGCCGTTCGGCGGTGGGCACGGGGCGGGGGACCGCAAGGCCGCCGGGAACACCGTTACGTCGGACGCGGGGAAGTCCCCGGCGCCGTCCCACGGCCCGCAGGGTCCCAGGTCGCCCGCGTCGGCCTCCGGCTCCCCCACCGGGTCCGCGGGGCCCGGGCCCGGCACCGCGGGGGGCGGCGAGCAGGGCGCGGCCCGGCCCACCGGGGACGGCGGCGCCGGCGGCAGCGCCTCCGGCGCCGTCCCGCTGACCGTCGGCACCCGTCCCTATGTCTACGAGGACCCGTGCAGCCAGCACTTCCTCGTCGACAGCGGGCCCGAGCAGGTCGGTCCGCCGGCGAGCGAGCAGGACGCCCCGCGCTGGGCCGCCGCGTACGGGGCGGTGTCCTCGGGCTCCCAGCGGGTCGCCCTCACCGTCCAGGGCACCGGCGAGGACACCGTCGTCCTGGAGGCGTTGCACGTACGCGTCCTCTCCAAGGGCGCGCCGCTCGCCTGGAACGACTACTCGATGGGTGTCGGCTGCGGCGGCGGCGTCGGCACCGCGTCGTTCGACATCGGCCTCGACGACGGCAGTCCCACGGTCACCGCCGAGAACGGCCAGCGCGACTTCCCGTACAAGGTCAGCGAGTCGGATCCGGAGGTCTTCTACGTCAACGCCCACACCGCGGCGCACGACGTCCGCTGGGACCTCGCCCTGGACTGGTCCAGCGGCAGCCGCCACGGCACCGTCCACGTCGACAACAGCGGCACCGCCTTCCGTACCAGCGCCGACGCCGGCCGTCCGGGCTACGACTACCCGCTGGGCGGCGGCGAGTGGATCGAGCGGGAGGGCTGACGGGAGCCGGGTGCGCGGCCCTGCGCCGCCCGGCCCGCGCCCGCCGTGGTGGAGTCCGGGTGGTGGTCCGCCCGTCTGCCCGCGTGCCGGGTGGGTAACCGCCCGCCATGGGCGACATCCTCGTGGGCACGTGTTCGTGGACCGACCCGATGCTGGTCCGCAGCGGCTGGTACCCGGCGGGGCGGCGGGACGCCGAGGGCCGGTTGCGGCACTACGCCGAGCGGTTCGGGGTGGTGGAGGTCGACGCCTCCTACTACGCGCTGCCCGGCGAGCGGAACAGCCGGCTGTGGGCGGAGCGGACACCGGACGGCTTCGTGTTCGACGTGAAGGCGTTCTCCCTTCTCACCGGGCACCCCACCCGGAGCGCGGTGATGCCTGACGGCTTGCCGGCCGACGCACGGGACCCGGGGGTGCTGAACGAGGTGTGGGCGCGCTTCGCCGCGGGGATCGCGCCGTTGCGGCGGGCCGGGCGGCTGGGGAGCGTGCTGTTCCAGTTCCCGCCGTGGTTCCGGCCCGGGGCGCGTGCGGAGGCCTTTCTGGCACAGTCCGCCCGGCGGACCGAGGGGTGGCCCGTCGCCGTCGAGTTCCGGCACCCCGCGTGGTGGCGGGAGGGGCAGGCCGATGCCACGTGCGCGCTGCTCGCGCGGTACGGCATGGCCGCCGTCGCGGTCGACATGAACCAGTCGCTGCCGTCCTCGGTACCACCGGTCGCACCGGTCACCTCGTCCAGGCTGTCCGTCGTGCGGTTCCACGGGCGCAGTGCCGCCTGGACGACCGGGAGCAAGGAGGAGCGGTTCCGGTACGCCTACGGTGACGGCGAACTCGCCGAGTGGCTGCCGCGGTTGCGTACCCTCGCCGGACGGGTCGAGCAACTCCACGTCCTGTTCAACAACTGCTGCGGCGACGCGGCGGTACGGGCCGCCGAGGCCATGGCGCGACTGCTGGGGCGGTCCGTCGATGAACACCCCCTGGACGAGCGGTCCGTCGACGAACACCCCGAGGACGACCGGCCCGTCGACGAACACCCCGAGGACGACCGGCCCGTCGACGGACACCCCCTGGACGACCGGTCCGTCGACGAGCGGCCCACGTCGGCCTCAACATCGGCGTCAACGTCAACGTCAACGTCGGCATCGGCATCGGCATCGGCATCCGCATCGGCGTCCTCGCCCGGCCGCCGGACCGGGTCGTCGTGATGTCGTGTCACCCACGGCCGGAACGCCCCTGACGTACCGGCCGAATCGGCCCCGGCGTACCGGCCGAGCCGGCCCCGGCGTACCGGCCGAGCCGGCCCTGACGTACCGTCCGACTCCGGCCGGAACACCGGCCCGCTCGGGCGGGAGGCGGGGCGCCCCGTGTGCCCGGCGCGGTGACGCACACCGCATGTTCACGTGTCAGGTCCGTGCTCCGGCGTGGTGCCGGGCGGGGGGCACGCTCTATGCTCTGCTCCGTCCGCTTGGTCGTTGCGCGCTCAACCTCTCTCTGGTCGGCTGCGGCCGGCCCATCTCCCGGTCCCGCGTGCACCATTGAGGAGACAGCGCAACATGAGCCATCCAGGGACGTCGATCAAGCGGGTGCGGACCGTCGTGGGAGTGCTGAGCCTGGTGCTCTTCGCGCAGACGGCGTGCTGGCTCGGCTACGACGTGGCCGAGCGCGGTGTCGACGGGGCGTGGACCGTGTGGACCACCGGCACCCCCTCCGGGCTGTCCGCGACCAGCTCACTGGACCTCGGACTCGCGGCCCTGCAACTCACCGCGGGCTGGGCCGCACTGCGCAGGGGGCGCGGCGCCGGCGGGCTGCTGGTGACCGCGTGCGCCGCGACCGTGCTGTTCCGGCTCCCCGTGCTCTGGTACCTGCTGCTGAACTCCCCCTCGAACCCGTGGTTCGGCATGCTCACCGGCGCGTCGCTCGACGTGGTGGGCCTCACCTGCGTCTTCGCGGTCCTGGTCGCCGCCGTGCTGGGCACCCTGCTGGTGCGGGCCCGGCAGTTGGAGAACGAGATCGCCGAGGCGGAGGCCGCCGCGGAGGCGGCGGCCCTGCACGGCGGCGCGATCCGGCCGGTGAAGGTCACGGCCACCGCCTCCGGTGCCGTGCTCGCCGTGCTGAACGTGGTCTACATCTTCCGCAACGCCATCACCGCCTACCGGGTCGGCCCGCACGGGCTCGCCCACCTGCTCGCCGGGCGGGGCACGGGACGTGCGGTGCTCGCCGTGTCGTCGCCCTGGCAGTGGACGTGCCTGACCCTGCTGTGCGGCGCGGGCATGCTGCTCGCCGCCCGGCGCCGTCCGGTGGCCGACGGCTTCGCGCTGGGCCTCTCGCTGTTCATGGTGCCGTCGTCGTTCACCGACCTGTGGGGTGCCTCGGTGGCGGGCACGCTGTTCCAGGTGCCGGCCGCCAGCGGACAGAACCTGCTGGAGGTGGTCGGCGGGCTGGCCATGGCCGCGCTCATCGTGTGGGAGGCCCGCCAGGACCGTTTGCGGCCGCTCGGCGACGGCATCGAGTTCCCCTCCGCCTCCACTCCCCTGCCGGGCACCGGGCGCACCCTGCTGAGCAGGTCGCCCTCGGCCGCGCCCCGGTCGGGCACGGGACCGGTCCCCTCGGCCACGGCCCCGGCCCCGGTGCCGGCCGCCGCGACCGCACACGGCGTGCGCACCGCCGACGGCGGTCCGGCCGAGGGGTAGGGACGGCCGAGCGGCGGGGAGAGCGGCGGAGCCGGCGGTGGCGGTATGAGGTAGCGGTAGACGTGGGGCCTGCGGGGCCTGCTGGGTCCTCTGCCGCAGGACGGTCGGGGCTGCGGCAGAGGGCGCCGGCTTCAGGCGTGGTGCCAGCGGTTGCGTCCGTCGGAGGCCGGGCCGCACACCATGGGCGTGCCCGCGGACGTGACACCCGTCGCACCCGCGGGCGCGCAGAAGGCGCCCGGGTGGACGATCGGACCGCCGCCGCCCGTGGCCGACGAACCGCCACCCCCGGTGGACGAGCCCCCCGACGAACCGCCGCTACTGCCGTCCCCACTGCCACCGCCACCGGTGGACGAGGCCGCCGAGCCTCCTGACGTACCGCCGGCGGTGGACGAGCCGCCCGGGGCTCCACCGCCCGTGGTGGCGCGGTCGTCGCTGTGGTCCCGGTAGTCCGGGCGGCCGTCGTGGTCCCTGTCGCCCAGGTAGGAGCCGTCCGTGGAGCAACCCGCCGCGGGGTGCGCCAGTCCGAGCGTCACCTGCGACGTGATGTCCTCGCCCTCGGCGGGGTCCTGCTCGCACACCCGCCAGGAGTCGTGACCGCCCTCCGGCAGGGCGTCGTTGAGGTAGCGGGCCTCCGCCGTGACGTCGTGCCCGTCGACACCGCGGTCGGCCAGTTCCGCCACGGCGGTCCGCCAGGTCTTCCCGATCAGGTCCGGCATCGCGGGCCAGGGGATCCGTCCGCCGTCCTCCTCCGGACAGGGCTCACGGTCCTTGACCGCGGCGAACTCGATCACCTCGCGGCCGCCGTCGTGTTCGGCCTGCTGGAAACACACGACCCAACCGGACCGCACGACGACCGTCCGCCCGGCCGGGGAGGCATCGTGGTGGCCGGTGGTGAACCCGGCGTCGCGGGCCCTGTCCTCCGCCTCGTCGAGGTGACTGCCGGTGAGGTCGGGCGCGTGCAGGGACGCGCGCGGCGAGCCCGTGGCCGAGGACGGTGCCGGCGTACCCGTCCCGACCGCCACCTGGTTCGCCTTCTCCTTCCCGGTGTCGTCCAGTTGCCCGCCCAGCCCCGCGCCGATCGTCAGGAGGAAGAACGCGCCGACGGTGGCCCCGAGCCTGGTGAACCACCGCCAGGGCGGCAGCATCCACAGCGCCACGACCGAGGCGATCAGCACGAGGAACCCCAGGGGGAGGCTCAAGGCCCCGAGGACGGCGACCAGGACGAGGAGGCCGAGCGCGGCAGGGGTGGTTCTCCACCAGGGCCGTGCGGCCGTGCGCGGAGGCGGTGACGAAGGCTGGTTCACGTGGCGGTCTTCCTGGGCTCGGTGGGAAAGAGGACGGGCCCGCCTCCGGTGCACCCGGAGGCGGGCCTTTCTCGGTTCCGGAAGGAAACCGCCAGATATTACCTATGCGTTCAAAATAGAACAGAAAGTTCCGGACATCCGAACTTCCGGATATCCAGGAGCAAACGGGAACAGCGCGCACCCGGATGAAACCGGGCAGCAGCACGCACAGCGGTGGGCCCCGCCCCACGGGCGCGCCCCGGCCGGCGACCCCGGCCAGCGGCTCCGGCCGGAAACCCCGGCCAGTGGCCCCCGGTCAGCGACCCCCGGTCAGTGGAACTGCGGCACGATCAGGTAGATCCCGTACCCCACCGCCGCCGCGCAGGCGAGGAAGCACACGCCTGCCTGTGCGAGGGCCGCGGTGGGGGCCCTGCCCGCGGTGGGGGCCCTGCCCGCGGTGCGGGGCCTGCCCGTGGTGCGGGTGCTGTCGGCCCGGGAGAGGCCGAGGACGCCGAGCGCGAAGACGGCGACGACCGCGACGGTGACTCCGGTGCTCACGGCGGCGACCTCGCCGAGGGCGGTCCAGTCCAGATCCATGGTGGGTTTCCTTCCCGTGCTCAGGCGGCGCTGCCGACGCTCGCGGGTGCGGCGCCGCGGAGGGTGACCCGGTGGGCGTCGTTGACGTTCCGCGCGTGCACCGGGTTGCGGCGCGAGGCGAGCACGATGGCGGTGGCGACGGCAGCGGCGAGCAGTGCGATCAGCGCGGTGCCGAGGTTGCCGCCGTGGGTGACGGCGATCGCAGAGAGGCCGCCGACCAGCGCGGCGGCGGGCAGCGTGACCAGCCAGGCGATCACCATGCGGCCCGCGGTGCCCCAGCGCACCTCGGCGAGGCGGCGGCCCAGGCCCGCGCCGAGTATGCCGCCCGAGCACACCTGCGTGGTGGACAGCGCGAAGCCCAGGTGCGCGGAGCTCAGGATCACCGTCGTGGCGGCGGCCTCCGCGGCGAAGCCCTGCGGCGACTGGATGTCCGTCAGACCCCGGCCCATGGTGCGGATGATCCGCCAGCCGCCCAGGTAGGTGCCCAGGCCGATGGCGAGCCCGGCGGCCGCGACCACCCAGAGCGGCGGTCCCGCGTCGTGGCCGAGCGCGCCCGCGGAGATCAGCGTCAGCGTGATGACGCCCATCGTCTTCTGTGCGTCGTTGGTGCCGTGTGCGAGGGACACCAGCGAGGCCGAGGCGATCTGGCCGAGCCTGAAGCCCCGCGTCACCGACTCCGTGCGGGCCCGCGCGGTGATCCGGTACGCGAGGTAGGTGGCGAGCAGTGCGGCGACGCCGGCCACGATCGGCGAGGCCACCGCCGGTACGAGCACCTTCTCGACCACCTTGGAGAAGTGCACCCCGTGCTGTCCGGCCCCGACCCACACGGCACCGATCAGGCCGCCGAACAGCGCGTGCGAGGAACTGGACGGCAGGCCGAGCAGCCAGGTCAGCAGGTTCCACAGGATCGCACCGACCAGCCCGGCGAAGACCATGCCCGGGGTGACCAGGGTGTCGTCCACGATGCCGCCCGAGATCGTCCTGGCGACCTCGGTCGACAGGAACGCGCCGACGATGTTCAGCACGCCGCTGACCAGCACCGCCGTTCTCGGTGTGAGCGCACCGGTGGCGATGGAGGTGGCCATCGCGTTCGCGGTGTCGTGGAACCCGTTCGTGAAGTCGAAGGCGAGCGCCGTGACGATGACGACCGCCACGAGGAACGTGATGTGATCCATGTCGCAAGGAAAGCGGCCCGAGGCGTACGCCGGTGGAACCGGAGGAGACGCCGGGGTTTGCCACGGGGGACACGCGCGTGCCGGTCCTCCTGCGCGCCGGCGCGAGACCCCCCTCCGGGAGACCACATCCGGGAGACCGCCTCCGGCCGGGACGGGCGGTGGGTGCGGGTGTGGGTGTGGGCACCTCCGGGCGAGGGGGCCGGGCCGGGTCACCCGCCCGGAGGTGGTGTGGGGGGCCGTCTGGGCCGCGTGGGCCGCGTGGTTGGGCCGGGTTCAGAGGCCCACGTCACGGCCCCGGATGTCGTCCAGCGACTCCCGGCGGACCAGGAGCCGGGCGCGGCCCTCGTGCACTGCGACCACCGGTGGCCGGCCGACCATGTTGTAGCCGGAGGCCATGGACAGGTGGTAGGCCCCGGCCACCGGCACGGCGAGCAGGTCGCCCGGGTGCACGTCGCCGGGCAGCACGACGTCGGGGGCGAGCACGTCACCGGCCTCGCAGTGCCTGCCGACCACGGTCATCAGGGCCGGGTCCGCCGCGCCGGCCCTGCCGACGAGCCGGGGCGCGTAGCGCGCGCCGTACAGCGCGGGCCGCGGGTTGTCGCTCATGCCGCCGTCCACCGCCACGAAGACCGTCCCCGCGGTGCGCTTGACCGCCAGGACCCGGTAGAGGACGACCCCGGCGGGCCCGGCGATGGCGCGCCCGGGCTCGATGATCAGCCGGGGCACGGGCAGGCCGGCCGCCGCGCAGCTTCCCGCCAGCTCCGCGCGGACCCTGCGGGCCAGCGCGGTGACGTCGAGCGCCGCCTCGCCCGGCCGGTAGGCGATGCCGTGTCCGCCGCCCAGGTCGAGTTCGGGCAGCACCAGGCCGTGCTGCTCGCGGATGCGGGCCATCAGCCCCACCATCCGGCGCACCGCCGCCAGGTAGGGCTTGACGGTCGTGATCTGGGAGCCGAGGTGGCAGTGCAGCCCGGTCAGGGTCAGCCGGGGCTGGTCCAGGATGCGGGCGACGGCGTGCTGGGCGTGGCCGTCGGTGAGGGACAGGCCGAACTTCTGGTCGTCCGTGCCGGTGCGGATCTTCTCGTGGCCGCCGGCGCCGACACCCGGCACCACCCGCACCATGACCTTCTGCCGGCCCTCGGGCCCGACCGCCGCGGCGAGCCGGGCGATCTCGGAGGGGCTGTCGATCACGATGCGCCCGACGCCGAGCCTGAGCGCGGCATCGAGGTCGGCGGGCGACTTGGCGTTGCCGTGCAGCACGATCCGCTCGGGCGGCACCCCGGCGGCGACCGCGACCTCCAGTTCGCCCGCGGAGCAGACGTCCATCCCGAGGCCCTCCTCGGCGACCCAGTGGGCCATGGCCCTGCACAGGAACGCCTTGGCGGCGTAGCGGACGTCGGCGTCCGGGAAGGCGAGCCGGTAGGTGCGGCAGCGGTTCCGCACCTCCTGCTCGTCCAGCACGTAGACGGGGGTGCCGAAGCGGCTCGCGACCTCGGTCAGCGGGACACCGCCCACGGCCGGTTCTCCCCGGGTCCGCTCGGTCGTACCGGCCGGCCACACCGAGAGGTCGAACGCGGCGGTGCCGGCGGGGTCAGGAACGGTGATCACGCGTGCCTCCTCAGCCGGCCCACAGTGCCAGCGCCTCGATCAGCGCGGCGGCACCCGTGACGCGCAGCGCGGCGGCGGTCCGCGTGTGCCGGTGGGGTCGGGCCCGCGTGGTCCGCGGTTCGGCGGCGGGGGGCGCGGGACGCCGCACCCGGGTCGCGGACGGCGCGGTGAGCTGCGGATCGACGGTGAGGGCGGTGACGCCGAGCGGCTCGGTGAGGGCGCGCAGCGCGGGCTCGGCGAGTCTGATCCACGCCTGCCGCGGTCCGAGGGCCGCGGTCAGCCGCCGCTCGGTGGTGAAGGCGACGGCGGTGCGGCCGCCGAGCGGGGTGCGGAACAGACGGGTCGCGCACCCCGAGGGCCCCGGCCGGACGGGCACGTAGAGCGGTCCGGCCGGGAGACGATCGAGGGGTTCCGGATCGCCACCGCGGGTGGGTTCTGTCATGGGATGCCTCCTGGAGGATCCGTGGGCGGTACGTGCCGCGGTCCCGCGCCCCGCGGGGGCCGGAGCCGCGGCACGCCACCGACGCTAAGCCCGCGCTCCCGCCTCCCCGTGGCCCCATGACGCGATGCTGACGGCGAGGACGCGGATACTGACACGTTGCTGACGCGCGAGCCGCCCACCGGGGTGCCGACGGGCCCCGGCCCCGGGCGGTGCGCGGGACCGGGCCGCGCGCGGGACCGACGGTATGCGGGGCCGGGCGGTACGCGGGGCCGCCAGGCGCACCGCACCACCGGACACACCGCACCACCGGACACGCCGCACCACGAGCACACGGCAACGCCGGACACACTTGCACCCCTGCATACGCGGCCGCCCGGGGCGCGGGCTCCCCGGGCGCCGTGGTCCAGCCGCAGGCGGAGGCGGGCGGGGCGGCCCGGCGGTTAGAGTCTGGTGAAGTCGCGCCGCCGTCACCGGAACCCGAGCGATGCGCGGCCTGTACGGGGCGGTGCGGTCTGTTTCGTACGCCGTGGCGGCGGAGGGGGAGTACCGTGCAGCCGCTCCAGCCAGAGGATCCGGACCGGGTCGGCGCCTACCGGTTGCTGGCGCGACTGGGCGCGGGCGGCATGGGCGCCGTCTACCTCGGCAGTTCGCCGGGCGGCCGGATGGTCGCGGTCAAGCTGGTCCGTGCGGGCCTCGCCCGTGACGCCCGCTACCGCGCGCGGTTCCGGCGCGAGGTGGCCGCGGCCCGCACGGTCACCGGCGCCTTCACGGCCCCGCTGCTGGACGCCGACCCGGAGGCCCTGGTGCCGTGGTTGGTCGCCGAGTACCTGCCGGGGCTCTCGCTGCGCGAGGCGGTCGGCACCTTCGGCGGCTTCCCGCAGGCCACGGTACGGCTGTTGGCCGCCGCGCTCGCCGAGGCGCTGGCCGACATCCACCGGGCCGGCCTCGCACACCGCGACCTCAAGCCGGAGAACATCATGCTGACCGCCGGCGGCCCCCGGGTGATCGACTTCGGCATCGCCCGGCCGGACGCCGCCACCGCGATCACCCTGCCGGGCGCGGTCCTCGGCACGCCCGGCTTCATGTCCCCCGAGCAGGCGTTGGGCGGTGTCGCGGGGCCGGGGAGCGACGTCTTCGCGCTCGGCGCGGTCCTGTTGTACGCGGCGAGCGGGCACGAGCCGTTCGCTGCCGCCGACCGGGCGGCCACGCTGGCGCGGGTCCGGCTGGCGCGCCCGGACCTCACCGGGCTCACGGACCGCCGGCTGCGCGCGCTGGTCGCGGCCTGCCTGCGCCGCGAGCCGCGGCAGCGGCCCTCCGCGGCCGCGGTGCTTGACCGGCTCGGCGAACCCGCCGCGTCGGTGCGGGGCACCCGCTGGCTGCCCGCGCCGCTGGCGGAGGAGATCGACCGGCGCATCGGCCACCCCGAGCCACCGCCGGGGACCGTACTGCCGCCGACCGCGTTCCCCCCGCCCGGCACGGCGCCCGGGCAGCCCGCCCCGGGGCACCCGCCGGCCCTGCACGACGACTCGACGGCGGAAGGACCGGCGGCCGCGGGACCGGCTCCCGCAGAACCTGCGGCCACGGGGCCGGCTCCCGCAGAACCTGCGGCCACGGGGCCGGCTCCCGCAGAATCTGCGGCAAAGGGACCCGCGTCGGCGGGCTGTTCCGCGGTGACGACCGGGCCGGCGGTGACGGGCGGGCCGGCCGTGACGGGCGGTCCCGCGGCCATGACGACCGGTCCCGGGGTGGCGGGCGGTCCCGCCGCGGTGGCCGGGCCGGCGGCGGCCGACGGGGCCGCGCGGCCCGCCGCGCTCACGACGGCGGACGGGCCCTCGCCGCCGGCCGGGCACGCGCCGCCCCGACCCGCCAACCACCCCCGCAAGTCCCCAAGGTCCGGCAGGTTCCCTGGGTTCCCCAGATCCCCCAGGTCCCGCAAGGCTCCCAGCTCCCCCACAGCCCCGTGGCCTCCGGCCCGCCGTGCGCTGCTGGCGGCCGCGGTCGCCGTGCCCGTCGCGACGGGAGCCGCCTTCCTGCTCCGCAGGACGCTGTCGGCGCCGGACACCGCGCCGCCGTCCGGGCGCGCCCCGCACGGACCCGCCTCCTCGCCCTCGACCGGCGCGCCGCCACCGGAGGCCGCCGGGCAGTGGCGCAAGAAGGTCATCGACGACCGCTACGGCTACCCGCTCCTGCACACCGTCGACGGCGTGCTGCTCGCCACGCACGGCGGCGGTAGCGAGGTGCACGCGCTCGACCCGGCCACCGGCCGCACCCTGTGGTCCCGTCCCGCCGACCCGGGCCCCGCGGACAAGGTCACGGTCGGCCCCGGCGGCGCGTACCTGGTGGACCCGCGTGCCCACGAGGTCTCGGTGCTGCGCGCCGTCGCCCCGGCCTCCGGACGCACCCGGTGGACGTACACCGTGCCGCTCGGCAACTTCCCGTGGGGCGTGGCCGCCACGGGGCCCGTGGTCTGCGTCGCCTTCGGCGGGCAGGTCGCGGGGCTCGACGCGAGGACCGGCGGGCGGCGCTGGAGCGCCCGTGCCACCGGGATGACCGTCGTCGCGGGCGACGGGCTGGTGGTGGCGGTGGGCGAGGACGTCCTCACCGGCCTCGGCGCGTCCGACGGGCGGGTCCTGTGGACGTATCGGGTCGCCGAGTCGCCGCAGTCCCCGCTGGTCGGCGACGGCCTGGTCTTCGTGCGCGACGCCTTGGGCACGCTGTACGCGATCCGCTCGGCCGACGGCGGGGGCGTTTGGAAGAAGACGCTCGACTACCGCAGCCAGGTCCGCCACACCGGCGGCGGCCTGGTCTACGTGGACGACACCGACGGGCGCGTCCGGGCGCTGCGGGCCGGCACGGGTGAGGCGGTGTGGTCCCGCCGGCCGGGCCGGGACGCCCGGAACCCGTACGCCGAGTCCAGCGTGCTGGGGCTGTCCGGCGGTGTGCTGTGGGTCGGCGGCACCGACCGTACGGTGTACGCGCTGGACGCCTCCGACGGCAGGACCTTGTGGACCTACGGCGCCGACGCCGGGTTCGACACCGACTCCGGCACCGGGGCGGGTGCGGTGTCCGTCGCCGGGCTCGTGGTTCTCGGCACCCAGGCGGGCCACGTGGAGGCGGCGCGCGCCCCCGGTCGTGCGCGGGGTGCCAAAACGGACGGCGGCGCCCGACCGGGCGGCGGGCAGGTGGGCGGGCAGGTGGGTGCGCTCATCCTGGACGGCCGGGCGGCGCACGGCGCACCCGCGGACGACAAACTGGCGGACGGCGCACCCGCGGACGACGCACCTTCGGACAGCCCACCCGCGGACAGCGCACCCGCGGACGACGGACTGGCGGACAGCCCACTCACGGACAGCCCACCCGCGGACAGCCCACCCGCGGGCAGCCCACCCGCGGACAGCCCACCCGCGGACGGAGGGCCCGCGGACGGAGGGCCCTGGCACGGCGGACTCGCGCAGGGCGCGTCGGGCCGCGGCGGCGTGCCGTACGCCGGGTACGGCGGCCATCTCGGTCAGGCCGGGCACTCCGGGTACGTGCGGGCACGCGCACGGGGCCGGCTCCGCACGGATGGCGGGCGGGCCCGGGCGCTGAGCGTGCCGGGCCGGACGGACGGGGGCCCGCGTGGAGCCGCTTGAGCAGGACGACCCCCGGGTGCTCGGCAGCTTCCGGATCCTGGCGCGGATCGGGTCCGGCGGGATGGCGGCCGTCTACCTGGCCCGGTCCAGGGGCGGCCGGGCGGTGGCCGTCAAGGTGATGCACGCGGAGCTGGCCCGCGAACAGGAGTTGCGGGCCCGCTTCGGGCGCGAGGTGGCGGCGGCCACGGCGGCCGGCGGCGTGCACAGCCCGCCCGTGCTGGGCGCGGACCCACAGGCCGCGACGCCGTGGATGGCGACCGCGTTCCTGCCGTCGCTGTCGCTGCGGGAGGCCGTGGACAGGTTCGGCGCGCTGCCCGCAGGCACGGTCCGGCGGCTGGCCGCCGGCCTCGCCGAGGCACTGGCCGCACTGCACCGCGCCGGGATCGCCCACCTCGACGTCAATCCGGCGAACGTCCTGCTGACGGCCGAGGGACCGCGACTGATCGACTTCGGCATCGCCGCGCCGACGACGGCGGCGGCGGACCCGGACTCCCACGGCCCGGCCCCCGAGCCGCACGCACCGCACGGTCCGCCGGGCACGGCCGGGGAGCACCCGGCCGCCGTGTCCCGCCCCGCCGGCACCTGGGGCTTCATGTCACCGGAGCAGGTGGCGGGGACGGCGGGCGCGCCGAGTGACGTGTACTCGCTCGGCGCCACGCTGGAGTACGCCCTCGGCGGCCGGCCCGGCACGGACGGCGCGCTGCGCGAACTGATCGGCGCCTGCCGGCGGCCCGAGCCCGCGGACCGGCCGACCGCGGCCGAGCTGACCCGGCGGCTGGCCGCACCGGCCGCGGACGCGGAGCGGCCCGGTGCGCCGTGGCTGCCGCCGGCCGGCGCGCCCTGGCTCGCCCCGGCGCTGTTGGCGGCGATCGACGCGAAGGCGAGCGCCGCGGACAACCCCCCGCTGCCCGCCGCCCTTCCACCGCGCCGCCGGCTGCTGCTCACCGGTGCCGCCGTCCTCGTCGCGGCGGCCACGGGCACCGTGTTCGCGGTGGCGTCCGGCGGGGGGTCGGAAGGGGCGCCCGGCGGGCGTGCGCGGCCGGGCCGCCAGGACGGGGCGGCGTCGGACCGGCCCGGCTCCTCCGGCGCCGCGGCCTCCCCTGCCCCCTCGCCCGCCGCCAGACGCTTCACCCTGGAGTTCGTGATCACCGGCGACGGTCCGCTGACCTCCCTGGCGTACGCGGTGAACGGCACGTTCACCGTACGGAAGGACGTACGGCTGTCCTGGCGCACGAAGGTCGAGGTGACGAGTGCGGCGGGCAGCGTGGACTGGCGGCTGCGGTTCACCATCCCGGCGGGCAGGGCCAGATGCCGGGTGCTCGTCAACGGCGTCGAGAAGAGCGACGAGACGTACCCCCTGCCGATGGGGGGCACGACGTTCCCGTACCCGTACGACGTCGACACGGGAGGAGCCGTGGCGATCGCCCCGGGACCCCTCCCCGGCACCGGCGGCTAGCGTGGATCCGGGCACCGCGGGCGCGGTCGCGAGGGAGGGGCGTACAGCATGGCGAGCAAGGTCAGCTTTCTGCCGAAGGGCATGGGCAGCCTCAGCCGCGGGCTGCCGCCGTCCCGGCCGGGCACGCTCTTCGTCCTCGGCTCCGACGGCGGGATGAGCGTGTCCCCGGACGCCGGCTTCCGGCTGCTTTTCGGGCGCAACCAGCCCGACGTCCACGTCTGTGTCGGCGTCGGCGACACCTGCGTCAGCCGGCGGCACGGCCTGATCACCCACGAGTACTCGCGCTGGGTGCTGCGCAACACCGGCAAGCTGCCGATCCGCTTCCCCGGCTCGCGCCTGGTGCTGAGCGGGGACGAGGCGGAGCTGCCGACGGGGTACACCCCGCTGTTCATCGTGGCCCCCCGTCAGGAGCACCTGCTGGAGGTCAGGATCGCCGCGGGTGCGCCGCCGCGCGCGGGCGGCGGCCCCGAGCTGTACGGCGAGGAGACCCTCGACCGCGACGCACGGGACCTGAGCGGCGAGGAGAAGCTGGTCCTGGTCTGCCTCGCCCAGCGCTATCTGCGCAACGATCCGCAGCCCCAGCCGCTGACCTGGGCTCAGGTCGCCTTCGAGCTGGCGGAGCTGAGGCCCGCGGAGCAGTGGAGCGCCAAGCGCGCCGCCCACATCGTGGCGCGGGTGCGCAAGCGGCTCAGCGCACGGCACGGGGTGCCCGGGCTGCTGGAGGAGGAGGTCCCGCAGCCGGTGGGCAACGCCCTCAACCACCATCTGATCACCGACCTGCTGGTCACCACGACGATCGCCAGGGCGGACCTGCACCTGCTCGGCCCCCGGCACGCCGCCTGAGCCGGCCGCCGTCCCGGAGAGCGGTACGGGCGCCGGGACGACGGCCGGTGCGGGAGCCGGAGCCGGGGAGCGGAAGCCGGGACGACGACCGGTGCGGGCGCCGGGGCCGGTGGGGGAGGTTTGGGGGCCGGTACGGGCGCCGGAACGAGGGCCGGTGCGAAAGCCGAGCCGGTACGGACGCCGGAGCCAGTGGGGGAGATCCGGGAGTCGGCGGAAGAGGCACGGGACCGGCCTGCACGGGACCGGCCGACCGCTCAGCCCGAGCCACCCGCGGCGGCGTCCCGCTCCCGCCGGCACCGCTCGCGGCACCCGGACCCGCGGCACTCCGACCCGCGGCACCCGGACTCGCGGCGCCCGGAGAGGACCGCGCCCGCCACCCCGCACAGCACCGCGGGGACCGCCATGAGCACCGCCGGTGAGAGGACCACCGCCGCGGCTCCGTCGAGGTCGTCCAGCGCTCCGGCGAAGAGCAGGACGAGGAGCAGCGCGACGCCCAGGAACATCCCGCCGAGACCCGCGGCCGTGCCGGCGATCCAGGCGCGGGACCGTTCGATGCCGCGGCGCGCGCGGGCGACGCGTTCGGCGGTGCCGGGAGCGGGCGCCCAGCCGGGACCGCGCCGCCGCTCCCACAGGGCCCGCAGCTCCCGCACCTCCTCGTGCAGCGCGAAGACGGCCCTGTCGTCGAGGTGCGGCAGGAGGCTGCGGCGACCCGTGCCGTCGTGGATCACGACCGTCTCCGTGACGGACCCGGGCCCCTTCACCGCGACGGGAACGGTCTGGATCTCGATGGCCTGGACGTCCCGCCAGGCCGTCCTGCGGGAGCCCAGCGCGGTCACGACCGTGATGCCCTCCGCGTCGGTGAGCGTCGCGCTGCGCCTGGCCGCGGCGCGGACCAGCAGGAGCAGCACGACCAGCAGCAGCGGCAGCCCGAGCAGCAGCCACAGCGGCGCCCCGCTCCTCGACAGCTCGGCCATCCCGGCCATGATGCCGACGAGACCGAAGCCCGGCAGTCCGAGGCCGAGCCCGCCCGAGCCCGCCCGGTACTCGGGAAACCGCTCCTCGTCCGCCCACGCCTGTTCACCCATGACCCCATCGCCTGCCCACCGTTGTCCCTCGGCTCGACGCCCCGGCCTGCGTGCACGTTAGGGCGGCACGCGGGGACCGGTCCCCGGCGGCGGCCGGCGCCGGGCCCACCGGGGCGGGCGTCCGGCGGCCGACCGGGGCGGGCGTCCGGCGGCCGACCGGGGCGCGGCGCGGCGTGTCGCGGCAGGCCCGGCGGCCGGGGCCGGGCGACGGGCCGACAATGGGCGGGCGCCGCCCGCGGGTGGTGCGGCTCGCCCAGATCCGCCGTCCCGGGAGCCCGTGTGCCCACCGCAGCAGTCGCCCTGTTCACCGCGGACCTGCGGCTGCACGACAACCCGGTGCTGCACGGCGCGTCGGGCGGCGCGGACGCGGTCGTGCCGCTGTTCGTGCGGGACGGCGGGATCGGGTCGGCCGGATTCGACGTGCCCAACCGGCGTGCCTTCCTCGCCGACTGCCTCGCCGACCTCGACGCCGGGCTGCGCCGCCGCGGCGGCCGGCTGGTGCTGCGCTCGGGCGACGTCGTGGAGCAGACCTGCCGGGTCGCGCACGCGGCCGGGGCCCGGGACGTGCACGTCGCGGCCGATGTCAGCGGCTACGCGCAGCGGCGCACCGCGCGGCTGCGGGCGGCGCTCGCAGCCGACGGCGTGCGGCTGCACGTCCACGAGGGTGTCGTCACCGCGCTGCCGCCGGCCGCGGTCACTCCGCAGGGCAAGGACCACTTCGCCGTCTTCACGCCGTACTTCCGCCGCTGGTCGGCCACCGGCCTGCGGTCGCCGCTCGCGGCGCCGCGGGCCGCCCGGGTGCCGGACGGCATCGCCTCCGAGCCGCTGCCGCACAGCGCCGGGGTGCCCGGCACCTCGCCGGGCCTTGCCGGGGGCGGCGAGCGCGCGGGGCGCCGTGCGCTGTCCGGATGGCTCGGCGGCGGTCTCGACGGGTACGCCGACCGGCAGGACGACCTGTCCCTGGACGGCACCTCTCGGCTCTCGCCGCACCTGCACTTCGGCACGCTGTCCGCGGCCGAGGTGGTGCACCGGGCCCGTGGGCACGGCGGCGCGGGCGCCGAGGCGTTCGTGCGCCAGCTCGCCTGGCGCGACTTCCACCACCAGGTGCTCGCGGCCCGCCCGGACGCCGCCCACGCGGACTACCGCACCCGGCACGACCGCTGGCGCCGGGCGCCGCGCGAGGCCGAGGCGTGGCGCGCGGGACGCACCGGCTACCCGGTGGTCGACGCGGCGATGCGGCAACTGCGGCACGAGGGCTGGATGCACAACAGGGCCCGGCTGCTGGTGGCGAGCTTCCTCACCAAGACGCTCTACGTGGACTGGCGGGTGGGCGCCCGGCACTTCCTCGACTGGCTGGTCGACGGCGACGTGGCCAACAACCAGCTCAACTGGCAGTGGGTGGCGGGCACCGGCACGGACACCCGTCCGCACCGCGTGCTCAACCCCCTCGTGCAGGCCCGGCGCTTCGACCCCGACGGGGACTACGTACGGCGCTGGGTGCCGGAGCTGGCAGGCGTCGAGGGCCGCGCCGTGCACCGGCCCTGGCTGCTGCCCGGCCGCGCACTGCCGGGGCACTACCCCGAGCCGATCGTGGACCTCGCCGAGGGCCTGGACCGCTTCCGCACGGCCCGCGGCCTGCGCTGAGCCGCCCGCGGCGATCCGCCCGCGTGCCCGCCGCCCGCGCCGAACCGGCCCGTGCACCCGCCCCGTTCCGTCGGCGGCGCCGGCGCCCCCGGCCCGGCAGGGGTGCGCCCCCGGCGGCCGGGGCCACCCGGCGGCCGGCCGGGGCGGTCAGGACGCCAGGCAGCCGCGTACCGCGTCGACCAGCGCGCGGGCCCGCCCGTCGCCGTGCCCGACCATGCGGTTGGCGACGTAGGCGAAGCCGACCCCGTACGCGTCGTCGCCGAACGCGAACTGCCCGCCGGCGCCGTCGTTGCCGAAGCTGCGCGGGCCGAGCATCGGGCGGAAGGCGGAGTCGAGCAGGAACCCCGAGCCCCACCGGGCACCGGCGTCGAAGCCCAGCCAGCCGGTGCCGGACGACACCTCGCGCACCGCGTCGGCCACCTGCTCGGCGCCGAGCAGCCGCGGGCCCCCGTCGAGACCCGTGGCCGCCGCCGCGTAGAGGCCGGCGAGACCGCTCGCCGAGGCCACCGCGCCCGCGCCGGGCAGTTCCATGCGCAGCAGCGCCGGGTCGTTCCAGCCGCGCGGCTCGTCCAGGCCCGGGAAGACCAGGGCGCCGTTCATCGTCACGATCCGGGTGAGCAGCGACTGGGGAGGCGGCAGCGGGGGCCGGCCGGCCGCTTCCACCAGCACCGCCCGCTGTGCGACCTCCTCGGCGGGCAGCCCGATCCAGGCCCGCAGGCCCAGCGGCCCCGTGACGGCGGTGCGGAGGTAGGCGCCCGGGGTGAGGCCGGTGATCCTGCGGATGACCTCGCCGACGAGGAAGCCGAAGACATGGCCGTGGTACTCGTACGCGGTGCCCGGCTCCCACAGCGGCCGCTGTTCCTCGATGGCGGCCGCCACGGGTGCCCAGGCGGCCGTCTCGTCGAAGGTGAGCACCCTGTCCAGGGCGGGCAGCCCGGCCCGGTGGCCGAGCACCATCCGGGTGGTGACGGCCTCCTTGCCGTGCGCCGCGAAGGCGGGCCAGTACCGGCCGACCGGCGCGTCGAGATCGAGTCGGCCCTGCTGCGCGAGGAGGTGCGCGGCCACGCTGACCAGGCCCTTGGCACAGGAGAAGACCGGCACCGCCGTGTCCTGCCGCCAGGGGCGCCCGGTCCGCTCGTCGGCGACCCCGCCCCACAGCTCCACGACCTTGCGTCCGCCCGCGAACACCGTGACGGCCGAGCCCAGCTCCGGGTACGCGGTGTAGTTCCGCGCGAAGGCGTCCGCCACGGCGCCGAAGCGCTCGTCGGCCCATCCGTTGTGTTCCACGACCCCTGTCCCGTTCGTCCGTGTGCCGCTGCCCGGAGTGCGGCCACCGGGCGCCGGGCCCGCACGCCGGTGCGCGACCGGCCCACGGTACGGGGGTGCGGTGGTCGGCCACGAGCCATTTACCGGGCCGCGGGCCGCCCCTCGGCCGAGGGGCCCGGGACACCGCCGAGGCGCCCGGGGCCCGCGCGCGCCTGTGCGGCTGCGGCGCGGTGTCCGGGCCGTCCGGGCTCCCCGGCTCCGGCAGGCGTGCCGGGTGACCGGTGGGCGTCGGCGGCCGGTCCGCGACAGCGGCGACCGGCAGGGGCAGCGGCGGCCGGTCCGCGACAGCGCACACGCCCCGGGCGCCCTTCGCGGGGCCGGTGGAGTGACGCGCACGCGGCGCCTTCGACGCGTCGCGGGGTTCGACGGCCACTCTCGCACGGCCCTGACCTGCGGCGACGGGAAGGCCATCACCCGTTTGGCCGTACTGCGGTGGTGGGGCCCACAAGGGGCGCACACGCTCGATATGAGCTAGGGACACCGGCTCAGCTCCAGGTGTCCTCTTCCGACATAAGGAGCCCTCTCATGGCACAGACAGCGGCACCCCGCACGCCCCACCGCCCCCCACCCGGCGGGATGGCCGGCGGCCTCGCCAGGGGCGGCACGATCTTCGCGGGCATCCTGCTCCTTGTGGACGGCCTGCTCAGCATCCTCAAGGGCATCGCGGGGATCATCAGCAACAACGCGTTCGCGGGGGTGGGGAACTACGTCTACGCGTTCAGCGTGAACTCCTGGGGCTGGCTGCACCTGGGCGTCGGCATCGTGGTCGTCCTCGCGGGCCTGGGCATCCTGGCCAGGGCGCCGTTGGCGCGGGCCTTCGGTGTGGCGATGGCGTCGCTGAGCATCATCGCGAACTTCATCTGGCTGCCCTACCAGCCGGTCTGGGCGCTGATCTCCATCGCCATCGACATCTTCGTGGTGTGGGCGCTGTGCACGGACCGCAGGCGTGTGCAGATGGACTGAGCCCGGCGGGGGCGACGGGGGCCGGCCCGGCGGGGACGGTCCGGGTCGCCCCCCTGCGGGCCCCGGCGGAGGCGGCTCCGGTGCGGGCCCCGGCGGGGGCGGCCCGGTTGGTCCCGCCGGACCCGCCCACCCGGGCCCCGCCGGGCGCCCGCCGGACGGGCGCGGCTCCTTCGCGCCCGCGCGGGTGTACGCGGTGGCGGTCCTGCTCGCGGCGGCCATGGTGGCGGCGTACTGGCTGCTCCCCCTGGACGGCCTCGGCCCCCGGCACCCAGCGGTGAGCTGGACGGTCTTCGTCACCGCCCTCGCCCTCGTCGCCGCCCTCCTCGTCCGGGAGGTCCTCGCGGTGCTCACGGACCGCCCGCGACGCAGGCCGGGCCTGGTGATCCCCCTGCTCGTCTGCCTCACCGTGCTGGTCTTCTCGGCCGCCTACTTCGCCCTGGCCAAGCAGCCCGGCGAGATCCGCAGCCTGCACACCCGCCTCGACGCCGTGTACTTCACCATGGTCACCCTCGCCACCGTCGGCTACGGCGACATCGCCCCCCTCGGCCAGTCCGCGCGCCTGGTCACGGTCATCCAGATCCTCTACACCTTCGTCTTCCTGACGGCGGCGACGACGGCGCTCGGGCGGTACGTGCGGGGGCGGGTGGGGGCGTAGTGCGCCCACGGCGCGTGGGCCGACCGGGGTGCCCGGCACCGGCCGCGGTGCCGGCCACGAGTGGTGCCCGGTGCCCGGCCGCCGGGCCCCGGCCGCCGCCCGGCCGTGCGCCCGCTCAGGACGGGAGTCCGGGCCCCGGCCCGGCGCGAGGTGAAGGAGGCGCCCGTACCTCCCGGGTGCCGCCCGGGCGGGAGGCGGTGGCTGCGACCATGGCCCTATGACTGTGGGAGAGGGTGTCGTGGGACGGGCCGTCGTACTGGAAGAGGTCGGGCGGCCCACCGTGCTGCGGGAGTTCGGGGTGCCGGGGGCACCCGCCGGGGGCGCCGTCGTCGCGTGCGGGTACGGCGGGATCTGCGGGACGGATCTGCACCTCCAGCAGGGGCACCTGCCGGTGCCCACCCCGCTCGTGCTCGGCCACGAGGGACTGGGCACCGTGCGTGAGCTGGGGCCCGGGCTGACGCACGACGCGACGGGTGCGCCGCTGCGCGAGGGCGACGCGGTGATGTGGGCCTCGTCGATCGCATGCGGCCAGTGCCCGCCGTGCCGGCTGCACCGCGAGCCCACGCTCTGCGAGAACCGCCGCACCTACGGCGTCAACCGCTCGATCACCGACGGGCCCGCGCTCTCCGGGTCCTGGGCCGACCACATCGTGCTGCAACCGGGCACCACCCTGGTGCGCGCCCCCGAGGACGTCCCGCCGCCGGCCGCGATGGCACTGGCCTGCGCGGGCCCGACCGTGGTGCACGCCCTGTACGAGCGGCGCCCGGTCCGGCTCGGGGAGACCGTGGTGGTGCAGGGCAGCGGGCCCGTGGGGCTCGCGGCGGCGGCCTTCGCGCAGCTCTCCGGGGCCGCGAAGGTGATCGTCGCGGGCGGTCCGGCGGGCCGGCTGCGGCTGGCGGCCGCCGCGGGCATCGGCGACGTCCACCTGGACATCGCGGGCGCCGCCGACCCCGGCGCCGTCCTCGACGAGGTGCGCGCCGCCACCGGGGGCGCCGGTGCCGATCTGGTGATCGAGTGCGCGGGCGTCCCCGCGGCCGTCGCCCAGGGGCTCACCCTGGCCCGGCGGGGCGGCTCGTACCTGGTGGTGGGCCAGTACACCGATGCCGGTGACACCCTCCTCAACCCCCACCAGATCGTGCACCGCCAGCTCGACGTGATCGGCTCCTGGGCGTTCTCCGGCGCCCACCTCGTGGAGTACGTGCGCCTGCTTCCCGCCCTGAACGCGCGCTTCGACCTTGCGTCCCTGGTGACCGAGTTCCCGCTCGCCGAGCACGCGCGGGCGCTGGCGGCGGTCGCGGACGGAACGGTGATGAAGGCGGTCCTCACCAGCACCGCCTGACCCCCCGCCACCGGCGCACCGGCGCACCGGCACGCCTGGCGCCCCGCCACCTGCCGCCCCGGTGCCGCCAGGCGCCCCGGTGCCGTGAAGCGCACCGCCACCGGTGCGCCGGTGCCGCCGGCCGGTTCGCCGACGGCACCGGTGCGCCGGCCTCAGACGCCGTCCGCGCCGTCTTCCGAGTCCTCTTCGAGGGAGCCCTCCACCTCCAGGAACGCCTCCCGCAGGGCTGCGAGGACCGCCGGATCCGGCTTGGCCCACATACCGCGGGACTCCGCCTCCAGGAGGCGCTCCGCGATGCCGTGCAGCGCCCAGGGGTTGGACTCCTCCAGGAACGCGCGGTTCACCGGGTCCAGGACGTAGGTCTCGGTGAGCTTGTCGTACATCCAGTCGGCGACCACTCCGGTCGTCGCGTCGTAGCCGAAGAGGTAGTCGACCGTGGCGGCCAGCTCGAAGGCGCCCTTGTAGCCGTGCCGGCGCATCGCCTCGACCCACTTCGGGTTGACCACGCGGGCCCGGAAGACCCGGGAGGTCTCCTCGGTGAGGGTGCGGGTGCGCACCGTCTCGGGTCGCGTGGAGTCGCCGATGTACGCGGCGGGCGCGCTGCCGCGCAGCGCGCGCACCGCGGCCACCATGCCGCCGTGGTACTGGTAGTAGTCGTCGGAGTCGGCGATGTCGTGCTCGCGGGTGTCGGTGTTCTTCGCGGCCACCGCGATCCGCCGGTACGCCGACTCCATCTCGGCACGTGCCGGACGCCCTTCGAGCCCGCGGCCGTACGCGTAGCCGCCCCAGACCGTGTACACCTCGGCGAGGTCGGCGTCGGTGCGCCAGTCGCGGGAGTCGATGAGCTGGAGCAGGCCCGCGCCGTACGTGCCCGGCCGGGAGCCGAAGATCCGGGTGGTGGCGCGCCGCTCGTCGGCGCCCGCCGCCAGGTCGGCCCGGGTGTGGGCGCGCACGTGGTTGCTCTCGTCGGGCTCGTCGAGTGCCGCGACCATCCGCACCGCGTCGTCGAGGATGGCGACGGTGTGCGGGAACGCGTCGCGGAAGAAGCCCGAGATGCGCAGCGTGACGTCGACGCGGGGCCGGCCCAGCGTCGTGAGCGGCACCGGCTCCAGGCCGGTGACCCGCCGCGACGCGTCGTCCCACACCGGCCGCACGCCGAGCAGCGCCAGCGCCTCGGCGACGTCGTCGCCCGCGGTGCGCATCGCGCTCGTCCCCCACAGCGACAGGCCCACGGACGTCGGCCACGCGCCGTCGTTGTCGGCGCGGTAGCGGGCGAGGAGGGAGTCGGCGAGTGCCTGGCCGGTCTCCCAGGCGAGCCGGGACGGGATCGCCTTCGGGTCCACGGAGTAGAAGTTGCGGCCCGTCGGCAGGACGTTGACGAGGCCGCGCAGCGGCGAACCGGACGGGCCCGCGGGCACGAAGCCGCCGTTCAGGGCGTGCACGGTGTGGTCCAGCTCGGCGGTCGTGGCGGCCAGCCGCGGCACCACCTCGCGGGCCGCGAAGGCGAGGATGTCCGCGACCGCGTCCGGCAGGCCCGCGGCCACCCGGGGCACCGCGGCCGGGTCCCAGTCGGCGTCCTCCATGGCCGTGACGAGCGCGCGGGCCTGCTCCTCCGCGGTGTCGGCGGCGGTCCTGGTCGCCGCGGACTCGTCCAGGCCGAGGGCCTCGCGCAGTCCGGGCAGCGCCGTGCTGCCGCCCCAGATCTGGCGGGCGCGCAGGATCGCGAGGACCAGGTTGACCCGGTCCCCGCCGGCCGGCGGTGCGCCCAGCACGTGCAGGCCGTCGCGGATCTGGGCGTCCTTGACCTCGCAGAGCCAGCCGTCGACGTGCAGGATCAGGTCGTCGAAGCCCTCGTCGTCGGGCCGGTCCGCGAGCCCGAGGTCGTGGTCGAGCCGGGCGGCCTGGATCAGCGTCCAGATCTGGGCGCGGATCGCCGGGAGCTTCGCCGGGTCCATGGCGGCGATCTGGGCGTGCTCGTCCAGCAGTTGTTCGAGGCGGGCGATGTCGCCGTAGGAGTCGGCGCGGGCCATCGGCGGCACGAGGTGGTCGACGAGGGTGGCGTGCGCGCGGCGCTTGGCCTGCGTGCCCTCGCCCGGGTCGTTCACCAGGAACGGGTAGACCAGCGGCAGGTCGCCCAGGGCGGCGTCGGGGGCGCAGGCCGCGGACAGGCCCGCGTTCTTGCCGGGCAGCCACTCCAGGTTGCCGTGCTTGCCGAGGTGGATCACGGCGTCCGCGCCGAAGCCGCCCTCGCCGGCAGGGGCCGCGAGCCAGCGGTAGGCGGCCAGGTAGTGGTGGGACGGCGGCAGGTCCGGATCGTGGTAGATCGCGATGGGGTTCTCGCCGAAGCCGCGCGGCGGCTGGATGAGGATGAGGACGTTGCCGTACCGCAGCGCGGCCAGCACGATGTCCCCGGCGCCGTCGGCACCGGCCCGGCTGCGGTCGACGAACATCTCGCCGGGCGGCGGGCCCCAGTGCCGCTCCACCGCGGCCCGCAGCTCCTCGGGGAGGGTGGCGAACCAGCGCTCGTAGTCGGCGGCCGGGATCCGGATCGGGTTGCGGGCCAGTTGCTCCTCGGTCAGCCAGTCCTGGTCGTGGCCGCCCGCGTCGATCAGCGCGCGGATCAGCTCGTCGCCGTCGCCCGAGGCCAGCCCGGGCACGGCGGGCGCGCCCGTCTGCGGGTCCGGCTCACCGAGGTCGTAGCCCTCCGCGCTGAGCCTGCGCAGCAGCGCCACCGCGGAGGCCGGCGTGTCCAGGCCCACGGCGTTGCCGATCCTGGAGTGCTTGGTGGGGTACGCGGAGAGCACCAGCGCCAGGCGCTTGCGCTCGGCCGGTATGTGGCGCAGGCGCGCGTGGCGCACGGCGATGCCGGCGACCCGCGCCGCGCGCTCCGGGTCGGCCACGTACGAGGGCAGGCCGTCCTCGTCGATCTCCTTGAAGGAGAACGGCACTGTGATCAGCCGCCCGTCGAACTCGGGCACCGCGATCTGGCTCGCCGCGTCCAGCGGCGAAACACCCTCGTCGTTCTCCTCCCACGCGCTGCGCGGGCTGGTCAGGCAGAGCGCCTGGAGCACCGGAACGTCCAGCGCGGCCAGCGCCCCCGCGTCCCACGCCTCGTCGTCGCCGCCCGCCGACGCCTGTGCGGGCCTGCTGCCGCCCGCGGCGAGCACGGTGGTGACGATGGCGTCCGCCGCGCGCAGCTCCTCGATCAGCTCGGGCTCGGGGGCGCGCAGGGAGGCGACGTAGAGGGGCAGGGGGCGGGCTCCGGCGTCCTCGATGGCGGTGCAGAGCGCCGCCACGAAGCCGGTGTTGCCGCTCATCTGGTGGGCCCGGTAGTAGAGGACGGCGACGGTCGGGCGGGGGGCGGCGGGTTCGGCCTGGGGCCGGGCCGCGGGTGCCGCCTCGGATCCGGTGGGGCCCGTCAGGTGGCCCCAGGTGGGGGCGGGGGCCGGGGGGTCGAAGCCGTGGCCGGTGAGCAGGACCGTGTCCGACAGGAAGCGGGCGAGTTGGGCCAGGTTGGCGGGGCCGCCGTGCGCCAGGTAGGCGTGCGCCTCCGCGGCGATGCCGATGGGGACGGTGGAGGCGGCCATCAGTTGGGCGTCCGGGGCCTGTTCGCCGGTGAGGACGACGACGGGGAGGCGGGGCACGTCCGGTGCGCCCGGCCCGCCCCCGGTCCCGGCGGCCTCCACCTCGCCGCCGGTGCCCGTGCCCGTGCCGTCCGAGGATGCGGTCCTGTCCGCGCCGAGGAGCAGGTCGAGGCCGTCCTGCCAGGCCCGGATGCCGCCGAGGAGGCGCACGACCACGAGGTCGACGCCGTCGAGCAGGGCGGGCAGGTCGTCCAGGGCGAGCCGGGTCGGGTTCGCGTACCGGTAGGTGACGGGGCCTTCGGCTGCGCGGGCGCTGAGCAGGTCCGTGTCGGAGGTCGACAGCAGCAGGATCATGCGGCGGGGCCTTCCTCGGGGTGTCCACGCCCCGGGTGGTCGTGTGGACGGCGGGAGTTCCTGACTCGCCCGGTCCGGGTTCACCCCGGGCCGGACTCACAGTGGCGGGACCGCGCCGGTGTCACACCGGCTTCCTCCCCCGGACCCCCGGTGGGGACCCATGTCGTCGCTGGCAACAGCGGTCCCGCGGGGGCGGAACCACCGTGAGGCATGGTACGGCCGCACATGGCTTCGCGGGGACCTCTGCCCGGTACAGGGCTTTTCTGACGATCAGGCAGTGCGCAGACCGCCCCGGGCCCCGCCCGGCACCGGCACAGGACCCCGCGAGCCGCACGGCCACCGGCAGCCGGCCACCGGGCCACCGCGCCACCGCCGACCGGCCACCGGGACACCGCCGACGGGCACCGGGCCTCCGCGCCACCGCCCGGAGCCGCGAGGCGGTCGGGGCGGTCGGGGCGGTCGGGGCGGTCGGGGCGGTCGGGGCGGTCGAGGCGGTCGAGGCGGTCGAGGCAGGGAAGCCGGGGAAACCGGAGAGGCCGGAGAGGCCGGGGAAACCGAGGAAGCCGGGGAAGCCGTGCCGTTCAGGGGCGTGCGGCGTCCGCGTCGGCCGCCGGGTCCGTGACGGCCGCGTCGGTGACGTGGTGCGCCACGGGAGCGGTGGTGCCCGGGGCCGGGGCCGCCTCCCGGTCGGCGGCGACGTCCGTCAGCAGCCCTTGGCCGAAATCCGTCAGGTCGTACCGCACGGCCGCGGTGCGGGGCCCGCCGAGCCGGTCGAGGCTGCCGTCGTCGACGAGGTGGCCATGTAGCGAGATCAACTCGTTGCCGGCCGTGCGGTCTTCGCGTGTGAGCGCGATACGGCGTCCCTCCACGCCGTCCCCTTCCGTGCCGTCCGGCCCCGGCCGTCCCACCGGGTCCGGCTGAAACCTTTCCCCCTGGCCGAACGGTATCCCCTGTCCGCGTGGTCGGCGCCGTATATTTCGGTTGAACCCCGTAGGTATGCTCGCCCGCATGCCCCCTCCCACCAGGCCCACCACAGACGCCTGCCCCGGCGCCCTCAGGCTGCACAGCGCCGAGGACGGCCGGGTGGCCAGGATCCGTGTCCCCGGTGGCGTGCTGACGGGTCGGCAGGCAGCCGTACTCGCGGACGCCGCCGACCGCCTGGGAGACGGCCACCTCGGCATCACCTCCCGCGGCAACGTCGAGATCCGCGGCCTCGACCAGCACGACGCCGCCGAGTGGACGGACCTGCTCACCGGCGCGGGCCTGCTCCCGTCCCACCGGCACGAGCGGGTCCGCAACATCGTCGCCACCCCGCTGTCCGGCCTGGACGGCCGCGGGCACGCCGACACCCGCGCCTGGGCCGCGCAGCTCGACGCCCTGCTGTGCGGACAGGACTGGACGGCGGAGCTGTCCGGGCGCTTCCTTTTCGTACTCGACGACGGCCGCGGTGACGTCACCGGCCTCGGCGGCGACGTCACCGTGTCCGGCGCGCCCGGGGGCCGTGCGGTCCTGCGCGTCGGTGCGCACACCGCGCGGATCGCCGCCGCCGACGCGCCGCGGGCCGCGCTCGCCGCCGCGCGGGCGTTCCTCGACGCGGCGCGCGCCGCGGGCACCGGCGCCTGGCGGGTGGACGAACTGCCCTCGGGACATGCGCCCGACCTGGCCGGGGCACTGCACCGGGCCGGCCTTGAGGCGGAGTTCACCGCCGCGGCCGCACACCCCACCGAACCCACTGCACCCACCGAACCCACCGAACCCACCGATCTCGCCACACCCACCGCACCCGCCGAATCCGCCGCACCCGCCGAATCCGCCGGATCAGGCGGATCAGGCGGAACCGGCGGAACCGGCGGAACCGCCGGCGGCCCGCCGCCCGGTCTGCTGCCCGCCCCCGACGGCACCGTCGTCCTGTCCGTCTTCCCGCGGCTCGGCAGGCTCTCGGTCGCGCAGTGGCGCGCCCTGCTGCCCGGGTCCGGTGGGGAGCTGCGGCTGACGCCGTGGCGGGGGATCGTCGTGCCGGGCTGTGCCGCGGCGGTCGCGGACGAACGGCTGCGGGCACTGGAGCGGGCCGGGTTCGTCACCCGCGCCGACTCCCCCTGGTACGGGCTCGGGGCCTGCACCGGAGCGCCGGGCTGCGCCAAGTCCCGTTCCGACGTGCGCTCCGACGCCTCGGCCGCCGCACGGGCCGGGGCCCGCGTCCCGGACGCGCTCCCGGCCGGCGGCCATGGCCTGCCCGTCTACTGGTCCGGCTGCGCACGGCGGTGCGGTCACCCGCACGGCGACTGGGTCGACGTGCTCGCCGCGGACGACGCGCCTGCGCAGGAAACCCTGGAGGCGCAGGAAGCGCAGGACGGCGCACCCGGCGACAACCGTGGCACCCCTCCGCACGGCGCACCGGGTACCGCCGGTCCCACCCCCGCCGCACGGCACGGCTACCGCACCGCCCTGCGCCGCACGGCCGTCCCGGCCCCGGCGCCCGCACCCGTCACCGGACCAGACCCTGACCCCGACTCCCTCGTCCCCCTTGTGTCCCCCGTCCCCCCTGTCCGCGTACCACCGACCCGAGCGAGCGCACAGTGACCGTGTTCGAGTATGAGAAGGACGGGGCCGCGATCTACCGGCAGTCCTTCGCGACCATTCGCGCCGAGGCCGACCTCGCGCGACTGCCCTCCGACGTGGCCCAGGTAGCAGTCCGCATGATCCATGCCTGCGGCATGGTCGACCTGGTGGACGACCTCGGGTACACGCCGGGCGTCGTGGCCCGGGCGCGTGCCGCACTGCGGGCCGGAGCGCCCGTGCTGTGCGACGCCCAGATGGTCGCGAGCGGCGTCACCCGCCGCCGGCTGCCCGCGGGGAACGAGGTGATCTGCACCCTCTCCGACCCGTCCGTGCCCGCACTCGCGGAGAAGCTGGGCACCACCCGCAGCGCCGCCGCGCTGGAACTGTGGCGCGACCGGCTCGACGGCGCCGTGGTCGCCGTCGGCAACGCACCCACCGCCCTCTTCCGGCTGCTGGAGATCCTTGAGGAGGGCGGGTCCGGCGGGCCGCGCCCGGCGGCCGTCATCGGGATGCCCGTCGGGTTCATCGGGGCCGCGGAGTCCAAGGAGGCGCTGGCGGCCTCCGCCCTCGGCGTCGAGCACCTGGTGGTGCGCGGGCGGCGCGGTGGCAGTGCGATGGCCGCTGCGGCCGTCAACGCGATAGCGAGCGAGGCGGAGTGAGCACTCAGGCGAGCACCGGACGGCCCGGCCACGACGGCACCGGCCGCGACGGAACCGGACGGAACGGCACCGGGCAGAACGGCACGGCACCCCGCGGCGACGCGGGCCGGGCGCCGCACGCCACGGCGCAGGGCAGCACGGCGCAGGGCAGCACGGCGCAGGGCAGCACGGCGCAGGGCAGCACGGCGCAGGGAGGCACGGGCGCCCCGCGCACCGGCCGGCTCTACGGCGTCGGACTCGGCCCCGGCGACCCGTCGCTGCTCACCGTGCGGGCCGTCGAGGTGATCGGCGCCGCGGACGTGGTCGCGTACCACAGCGCACGCCACGGGCGCTCGATCGCACGGTCCATCGCGGCGCGCCACCTGCGTGCGGACCACATCGAGGAGGCGCTGGTCTACCCGGTCACGACCGAGAGCACCGACCACCCTGGCGGGTACCGCGGGGCGCTGGAGGAGTTCTACGAGCAGGCGGCGGCCCGGCTCGCCGTGCACCTGGACGCGGGCCGCAGCGTCGCGGTGCTCGCCGAGGGCGATCCGCTGTTCTACGGCTCCTACATGCACATGCACAAGCGGCTGGCGCACCGCTACCCGACCGAGGTGGTGCCGGGCGTGACGTCCGTGAGCGCCGCCGCGGCCCGGCTCGGCACCCCGCTGGTGGAGGGCGAGGAGGTGCTGAGCATCCTGCCGGGCACCCTGCCCGAGGAGGAGCTGGCGGCACGGCTCGCCGCCACGGACGCGGCGGTGGTGATGAAGCTCGGCCGCACCTTCCCCGCCGTGCGCGGCGCCCTCGCCAGGGCCGGCCGGCTGGCCGACGCGCACTACGTGGAGCGGGCCACCATGCCCGGCGAGCGCACCGGCGAACTCGCCGCCGTCGACGCGGGTTCCGTGCCGTACTTCTCGGTGGCGGTCCTGCCCAGCCGCCTCACGGCGCCCCCGGCCACCGGTCCCGCGGCACATCTGGCCACGACCGGGGACCCGGCGGACGCGCCTCAGCCCTACGCGGACCCCACCGCGGACGCACCGCAGCCGCACGCGGACGCCGCCGCCGGCGCACCGCACGCCCGTGGCGTGCTCCCGGCGGCCCTGGCGCCCGCCCCGCCCGCCGCCGAGACCGGTGCCCCGCCCGCGGGTGAGGTCGTGGTGATCGGCACCGGACCCGCGGGGCCGCTGTGGATGACGCCCGAGACCCGGGGCGCACTGGCCGCCGCGGAGGACCTGGTCGGCTACACGACCTACCTGGACCGCATCCCGGTCCGCCCGGGCCAGCGCCGGCACGGCTCGGACAACAAGGTGGAGGCGGAGCGCGCCGAGTTCGCGCTGGAGCTGGCGCGGCGCGGTCGGCGGGTCGCGGTGGTGTCCGGCGGCGACCCGGGCGTCTTCGCGATGGCGACCGCCGTGCTGGAGGCCGCCGCGCAGGACGCGTACCGCAAGGTGCCGGTGCGGGTGCTGCCCGGGGTGACCGCGGCGAACGCGGCCGCGGCACGCGCCGGTGCGCCGCTCGGCCACGACTACGCCACGCTGTCCCTGTCGGACCGGCTCAAGCCGTGGGAGGTCATCGCGGGGCGGCTGCGCGCCGCGGCCGCCGCCGACCTGGTGCTCGCGCTCTACAACCCCGGTTCCCGCAGCCGCACCTGGCAGGTCGGAAAGGCCCGCGACGTGCTGCTCGAACACCGGGCGCCGGACACCCCCGTGGTGGTCGCCCGGGATGTCGGCGGGCCAGGGGAGCGGATCCGGGTGGTCGAGCTGGCCGCGCTCGACCCGGCCGAGGTCGACATGCGCACCCTCCTGATCGTCGGCTCGTCCCAGACCCGCACGGCACGCCGCGGCGGGCCGGACGGCGACGAGGTGGTGGTCGCCTGGACACCGCGCACGTATCCGGAGGACGCCGCACCGCCCGCCGCGCTACCCGTCGCCCCACCGCACCCGTAGCCACGCCACCGCCTCCTCGGGGGTGGTGACGACCGGGACGCCGTCGGGCAGCGGCGGCCGGCCGACCATCACCACCGGGATGCCCGCCTCGCGGGCGGCGGTGAGCTTGGGGGCGGTGGCGAGGCCGCCGCTGTCCTTGGTGACGAGGACGTCGATGCGGTGCCGGCGCAGCAGCTCGCGCTCGCCGTCCAGGGTGAAGGGGCCGCGGTCCAGCAGCACCTGCATCCGCGGCGGGTGCGGCGGCTGCGGCCGGTCCACGGAGCGCACGAGGAACCAGGGCGTGTCCAGTGCGGCGAAGGCGGCGAGGCCCATGCGTCCGGTGGTGAGGAAGACACGGCCGCCGAGCGCGGGCAGCAGCGCGGCCGCCTCCTGGAGGGAGCCGGCCGGGTGCCAGTCGTCGCCCGCGCCGGGCACCCACCCGGGGCGGCGCAGCGCGAGGAGGGGAACATGGGCCCTGGCGGCGGCCTCGGCCGCGTGGAAACTGATGGTCCCGGCGAAGGGATGGGTGGCGTCGATGAGCACATCGACCCGGTGCTCGGCAAGCCAGCGCGCCATGGGCGCGATCCCGCCGAAGCCGCCGACGCGCACCTCGCCGGGGGGCGTGCGCGGCGCGGCGACCCGCCCGGCGAGCGACGTGGTGACCCGCACGGCCGGACCCGCGGACGCGGCCCGGGCCGTGGCACCGGCCGCACCGTCGGCGCCGGTCGCGCCGGTCGCGCCGGTCGCGCCGGTCGCGCCGGTCGCGCCGGTCGCGCCGGTCGCGCCGGTCGCGCCGTCTGCGGTCAGCAGCTCCGCCACCCTCCGGCCCTCCGTGGTGCCGCCGAGGACGAGTATGTGCATGCCGGGGAGGTCCTTCCATGACTGAGGCGACGGACGGCGCGGGACAGGGCGGGCGCCGGGGTCAACTGAAGCACAGCGGGCTGCGGCCCGGCTGGACGACCGGGGCCTGCGCGACCGCGGCGGCCACCGCGGCGTGGGTCGCGCTGCGCACCGGGGAGTTCCCCGACCCGGTGACGATCGTGCTGCCCGGCGGGCGCACCGTGGCGTTCGCGCTGGCCGTGGAGGAGCTGGACGAGGACCGCGGCACGGCCACGGCCGGGGTCGTCAAGGACGCGGGCGACGACCCTGACGTCACGCACGGCGCACTGGTGCGGGCGACCGTGCGGCGGCTGCCGCCGGGCTCGGGCGTGGTCTTCAGGGCCGGCCCCGGCGTGGGCACCGTCACCCGGCCCGGACTGCCCCTCGACGTGGGCGAGCCCGCGATCAACCCCGTACCGCGGCAGATGATCCGCGACAACCTGGCCCGCGCCGCCCACCCCACCGGCCCCGCCGGGACCGCGGCCACGGAAGCCACCGCCGAAGCCGTCACCACGGTAGCCACCACCACGGAAGCCGCGGACACCGCAGCCGTCACCACGGAGGCCGCCGCCACGGAAGCCGTCGCGGAAGCCCCCACCACCACGGAAGCCGTCTCCGCCGAGGTCACCGTCTCCATCGACGACGGCGAGGAGATAGCCCGGTCCACCTGGAACCCGCGGCTCGGCATCCTCGGCGGTCTGTCCGTCCTCGGCACGACCGGCATCGTGGTGCCCTACTCCTGCTCCGCGTGGATCGACTCGATCCGGCGCGGCGTGGACGTGGCGCGGGCCGCGGGGCGCCGCCATGTCGCAGGGTGCACGGGCGCCACCTCGGAGCGGGCCGTGGTCGACGCGTACGGGCTCCCGGAGGACGCGCTGCTCGACATGGGCGACTTCGCGGGCGCGGTGCTCAAGTACGTCCGCCGGCACCCCGTCGACCGGCTCACCGTCTGCGGCGGCTTCGCCAAGCTGTCCAAGCTGGCGGCCGGGCACCTCGACCTGCACTCGGCGCGCTCCCAGGTGGACAAGGGGTTCCTGGCGTCGCTGGCCCGGCGGGGCGGGGCCGACGAGGCGCTGGCGGCGGCGGTCGCGGCGGCCAACACCGGCCTTGAGGCGCTCCGGTTGTGCGAGGCCGCCTCGGTGCCGCTGGGCGACCTGGTGGCCGGGGCGGCCCGCGACCACGCCCTGTCGGTGCTGCGCGGCGCGCCGGTGGCGGTGGACGTGATCTGCATCGACCGGGCCGGAACGGTGGTGGGGCGCAGCGCCGTCGCGGATCCCGGTGCCGGGCCCGGCACCGGGGCGGGGGCGGGGGCCGGGGCCGGAGCCGTCTAGACCGTGCGGCTCATGTCGTTGCCGCCGCGCGGCGCCCGGGCGGCGACCGCGCGCCGTGTCCACTTCGGCATCCAGGTCCCGGGGGCGCCGGGGCGGGGCCGCAGCGAGTCGAGGTGGTCGCGCAGCGCGGCGAGCGCGGGGTGCGGGTTGTCGGCGCGCCTGAGCAGCGAGTGCGGGTAGACGGGCGTCGGGTCGTGGAGCGCGACGCGCCGCAGGTCGTACTCGGCGGGCCAGACCAGGCTGGTCCGCTCGCCGATGAAGGTCGCGAACACGGGTGAGCCGGCGATCGTGTCGAGGAGCGGCTCGGTGCCGAGGTCGGGCCCCGTGACCTCGATGGTGCACCCGAACGCCGCGGCCAGCTCGTCGTAGTAGGCGGCCCACTCGGTGCCGGCGACGTTGCCGGGCATCCAGATCCGGTGCCCGGCGAGCCGGTCGGGTGTGATCGCGCCTGCGGCGGCGAGCGGGTGCCCGGGGCCGGTGAGGAGCTGGACGGGTTCGTCGAGGACACGGGTGGCCTCGACGCCGTCGGGGAGCCGCCGCGCGGACCCGGGGACGGCGCGGAACGACACGTCGATGGTCCCGGCGCGGACGGCGGCGACGGCGGCTTCCGCGTCGAAGAGGGTCACGACGTCGAGTTCGGTGGCGGGGTGCGCGCGGTGGAAGCCGCGCAGCAGGTCGGCGGGTGCGAGCCGGCGGCCGATCACGTCGACGCGCAGCGCGCGGCGGCCGGGCCGCACGGAGGCGGCGGCCCGCTCCTCGGCGCGCAGCAGGTCGCGGGCGTGCGGCAGGAACGCCTGGCCGTCGATGGTGAGCCGGGCACCGCGCGCGCCGCGCGCGAACAGCCGCACACCGAGGTCCTTCTCCAGTGCGGCGACGCGCTTGGAGACGGCCTGCTGGGTGACCGAAAGGCCCGCGGCGGCCTCCTGGAACTGGCCCGTGTCCGCGACGGCGACGAAGGTGCGCACCGCAGTGAGATCCACATCCGCCAGCCTAGCCTTACAACGCGCGGTTGTTGCCCGCGGGCCGGGTCGGTTGTTTGCTCTCCGGCCCCGCCTCGCGCTTGGATCTCGCTGGTCGGCGCGGGGTCGGCGCGACGGGCCGGGGGACCGGACGGCGGAAGGGTGCGCTGGGCATGGTGTGGCGGAGGCGGTCGCTGGGGCGGCGGTTCGAGTGGCTGTGGGCGGCGTACGCGGTCAGCGCGATGGGGACGAGGCTGGCGTTCAACGCGTTCCCGCTGATGGCGATCCGTCTGCTGCACGCGAGCCCGGCGCAGGTCTCCGCGCTGGCCGCCGTGGGACCGGCGGTGGGCGCCCTGGTGGCCGTGCCGCTCGGGCCGTGGGTGGAGTTCCGCCGCAAGCGGCCGGTGATGGCGGCGATGGACCTGGTCCGGTGCGCCGCGCTGCTGACCGTCCCGGTGGCGTTCGCGTGCGGCCTGCTCACCTTCGCCCAGCTACTCGTGGTGTCGGTCGCCGTGGCCGCCGCCGACATCGCCTTCACCGCGGCCAGTGGCGCGTACCTGAAGGCGCTCGTGCCGCCGAAGGACCTGCTCGCGGCCAACAGCCGCCTGGAGTCCACGACCTGGACCACCACCGTGCTCGGGCCGCCGCTCGGCGGGGCCGCGATGGGTCTTCTCGGCCCGGTGGCGACCGTGCTGGCGGACGCGGTCAGCTACCTGCTGTCGGCGCTGGGCATCCGCGCGATCGGCGGCGGCGAGCCGCAGCCCGAGCGGCCCGAGCGGCCCGAGGACACTGGGCGGCCCGAGCGCACAGGGCGGACGGGGCGCACTGGGCGGACGGGGCGCATTGGCCGTACCGGAGGCACCGGACGCACCGGCGGCGCACCGGCCCGGCCGCGTGCCGGCGACCTGCTCGACGGGTGGCGCCACATCCTGGCGAACCCGGCGCTGCGTCCGCTGTTCTTCAACACGGTCCTCGTCAACGGCCTGATCATGGCGGCCGAGCCGCTGCTCGCCGTCCTCATGCTCGGCCCCCTCGCCTTCGCGCCGTGGCAGTACGGCCTCGCCTTCGCCGTGCCCTGCCTGGGCGGGCTGGCCGGCTCCCGGCTCTCCGGCGGGCTCGTCGCCCGGTTCGGCCGGCGCAGGGTCATGCTCACCGCCGGGGCGCTGCGCGTCTGCTGGCCCGTGGGGCTGGCCTTCATCCGTCCCGGCCTGCCCGGTCTCGTCCTCGTCATGGGTGTGGAGCTGGGGCTGATCTTCTGCATAGGGGTCTTCAACCCGGTGTACGCCACCTACCGGCTGGAGCAGACGGACCCGGGCCGCGTCGCCCGCACCCTGTCCGCCTGGTCGGTCACCAGCAAGGCCGCCATCGCGACCCTGACCGCACTGTGGGGCGTGCTGGCCGCCGCCGCGGGCCCCCGCACCGCGATCGCGCTCGCCGGCGTGCTCCTCCTCGCCACCCCGCTCCTGCTCCCGCGCCGCGAGGACCCCGCACCGCACGAGCCGGCGGAGGCCGCGCGGACGGCGGCGAGGACCTGATCGACCCGCACCGCCGCGCGGTGCCGTTCTCCTTCCGGCGGATGGACGCACCGCGCCCGCAGCGCACCGGGTCCACATCGACGTGTGGGTGCCGTACGACCGGGCCGAGGCGACCGGACCGAGGCCACCGGAACGAGGCCACCGGAACGAGGCCCGGACAGCCGTGGCGCCCGTGGTCGGCGGCCGTCTGGTGGACGGCGCCGACGCGCCGCCGAAGCGGGTGCCGGCCGGTCCCGAGGGGAACGAGGCGTGCGTCGGCATGGCGGGCCCGCCCGTGCACCGCTCCGCTCGACCGCACCGGATCGCCGGTTGAACACGGGACACCGGCAGCGCCAGTGACGGCCGGGACCACCCGCCCCGCACACGTAAGGGTCGCGCCCCACCAGGCACGGGTACGGGTCGCGCCCCGCCCAGCAGACGCGCCGCCTAGCAGACGTGCCTGTCGCGCTCCGCCGAGTAGAGGTGGCTGTCGCGGAACTCCGCCGCGGCCAGCGTCCGGCCCACGATGATCACGGCGGTGCGGGTGATGCCCGCCTCGCGCACCTGGCCGGCGATGTCGGCGAGGGTGCCGCGCAGCACCAGTTCCTCGGGGCGGCTCGCGTGGGCGACGACGGCGGCGGGGCAGTCGGGGCCGTAGTGCGGCAGGAGTTCGGCGACGACCTCGTCCGCGTGGCGCACCGCCAGGTGCAGCACGAGCAGGGCGCCGCTGCGGCCGAGGGTGGCCAGGTCCTCGCCCTCGGGCATCGGGGTGGCCTGCCGGGCGATCCGGGTGAGGACGACGGTCTGGCCGACGGTCGGCACGGTCAGCTCCCGGCCCAGCGCCGCCGCGGCGGCCGCGAACGCGGGCACGCCCGGCACCATCCGGTACGCCACGCCCGCCGCGTCGAGCCGCCGCATCTGCTCGGCGACGGCACTGAAGACGGACGGGTCGCCGGAGTGCAGCCGGGCCACGTCCTGACCCGCGCGGTCCGCGGCCACCAGCTCCGCGGTGATCTGGTCAAGGTCGAGCCGTGACGTGTCGACCAGCCGGGCGTCCGGCGGGCAGCCGTCGAGCAGTTCGCGCGGCACCAGGCTGCCGGCGTACAGGCAGACCGGGCAGGCGGCGAGCAGCCGGGCGCCGCGCACCGTGATCAGGTCGGCGGCGCCGGGTCCCGCGCCGATGAAGTACACCGTCATGGCCGGCCTCCTGGGGCTGTGGGGTACGGGGGGCTTGCGGGGCCCGCGCCGGGCGGCGCGGCGGCATCGGGTAGCACGGGGGCGCCGGGCGGCGCGGCGGCATCCGGCGCGTCAGCGGGCGGTGGGTCAGCGGGCGGTGCGTCAGCGGAGGAGGGCGGCGGGTTCCCGGCCGGGTCCCGGCCGTCCTCCGGCTTGGTCGCCGCCCACTGCGTCACCGGCATCGCCTGCCGCCAGCCGGTGAAGGTGCCGACGGGCACGGCGTGCGCGACGGCGAGGCGCACGAGTTCGCCGCCGTACCTGCGGTGGGCGTCGGCGAGCAGGGCCTCCGACTCCAGGGTGACGGTGTTGACGACCAGCCGCCCGCCGGGCGGCAGCGCGGCCCAGCAGGTGTCGAGCAGGCCGGGCGCGGTCAGCCCGCCGCCGACGAACACCGCGTCGGGCGCGGGCAGTTCGGCCAGCGCGGCGGGAGCCGCGCCGGTGACGACGCGCAGGCCGGGTACGCCGAGCCGGGCGGCGTTGCGCTCGATGCGCGCGGCGCGGACCGGGTCGCGTTCGACGCTGACGGCGCGGCAGGCGTGGTGCGCCCGCAGCCACTCGATGGCGATCGAGCCGGAGCCGCCGCCCACGTCCCAGAGCAGTTCGCCGGGTGCGGGCGCGAGGGCCGCGAGGGTGGCCGCGCGGACGTACCGCTTGGTGAGCTGTCCGTCGTTCTCGTACGCCGTGTCGGGCAGCCCGGGCACCGCGCCGAGCCGGACCGCGCCGGGTGCCCTGCGGCACTCGACGGCCACGATGTTGAGCGGGTCGCCGGGCGGCTCGGACCAGTCGTCGGCGGTGGCCCCGGCGTCCGGGACCACCCGCTCGCGCGGTCCGCCGAGCTGTTCGAGCACCCGCAGCGCGCTCGGCCCGAACCCGCGGTCCCGCAGCAGCGCGGCGACCTCCGCGGGCGTGCCGGCACCCGCGCTGAGCACCAGCAGCCGGCGGCCGTCGTGCAGCGCGGCGGCGAGCCGGTCCGTCGGGCGGCCGACGAGCGTGACGACGTCGGTGTCCTCCAGCGGCCAGCCGAGCCGGGCGCAGGCGTACGACACGGAGGACGGGTGCGGCAGGAACCGGGGCTCCGCGACGCCTTCGCCCCGCAGCGCGGCCGCCTCCTCGGCGACGGCCCGCCCGATGCCGTGGAACAGCGGGTCCCCGCTGGCGAGTACGGCAACCCTGCGGTCCGCGTGGGCGGCGAGCAGCCGGGGCACCGCGGGCCGCAGCGGCGAGGGCCACGCCACCCGCTCGCCCCGGCACTCCTCCGGCAGCAGCGCGAGCTGGCGGGCCCCGCCGATCACGACGTCCGCCCCGCACAGCTCCCGACGGGCGGCCGGGCCGAGCCCGGCCCACCCGTCCGCACCGATGCCGACGACACTCACACCAGGACGCGAGGGGATAACGGGAGCCATCTGCGCGGTCGCCTCGTGACGGGGTCGGCCGGCGCGGGTGGCTCCGGCGGGGTGGACGGGGGTGGACGGGAGTCCGACGGGCACTCTACGACGTCGCCGGCCGGGCGCTCCGGCCGAGGGGCCCCGGGGCCCGCTCGGGGGGCGTGCGCTCCGTCGGCCGCCCGAGGACCGTCACCGTGTCCGGGTGCGGCACGGCCAACTCCCTGAAGCCGAGGCGGTCGTAGAAGGCGCGGGCCGCGACGTTGGCGGTGGCCATGGTGAGGTGCACGGCGGGGACGCCCCTGCCGTGCAGCTCGTCCAGGAAGCGGTGCATCAGGGCGCGGCCGAAGCCGCGGTGCTGCCACTCGGGGAGCAGGTCGATGTGCAGGTGGGCCGGGTGGTCGGCCAGCTCGGGGACGACCATGCGCTCGGGGTCGTGCAGGAGCGCCAGCATCTCCTCGGTGGGGGTCGAGGGCGGGCCGGCGGGCGCCGGGTAGCGGGCCGCGACCCTCGGCAGCCACTCGGTGCGGAAGGCCGCGGCGAACCGGGGCGTGTCAGCGGTGCCGAGCACGTAGCCGACGGCGCGTCCGGTGCCGTCGTCGAGGACGAAGGTCAGCTCGGGCTCCAGCTCGGCGTACGGCGCGGCGAAGATCGTCGACAGCAGGCCGTGGTCCGGGTAGACCTCGCGTGCGTCGCCGCCCGCGTGGCCGGTGCGGACGCAGATGTCGTCCAGCGCGGGACGGTCTTCAGGGCGGTATCGGCGGACGGCCGGTTCGTTGCTCACGTCGGAATCCTCACCCGCGGGAAGCGCTCTCACAAGGGCACCCGTGGACGGTGCGTGGCCTCCGCGAAGTTCTCGGTCGCGGCCGTTCCACGTGCGTCGGCTTCCTCCCGTGCCCCTAGAACGGGAGCTGCCAGCCCGGTCCCGCCGGGTCCCCGATCCAGACCGTCTGCACCTCGTCGGTGGCGGTCATACCGAACCCCGACTGATCGGGCGAGCCCGCGGCCCGCCACGTCAGCAGGGCCTCCTCCACCTGGTCCCACAGGCGCAGCGGTCCGTGCTGGTGGACCCGCCAGCCGCTCCCCGCGACCTCCGTCCACGCCTGCGATCCGGTCGCCACGTCGACCAGGACCGCACGGTCGCCGCTTCCCACGTACTCGGCCGACGGAGCGGCGAGCTGGGCGACGAAGCAACCGGTCCAGTCCTCAAGGAGGCCGGGATCGACACGGCAGGTCCGGGTCTCGCCGTCCAGCGGGTAGAACACCGGGCGGGGCGGGCGCTCGTGAGGTCGGGCGAGCATGTAGGAGATCGTGTCCCCGGTGAAGCGACCGGTCGCCACGCCCTCGTCGTCGACCGTGAGACGAATGAGGCCGGAGGCCGTCATCCAGCCACCCAGGGTGGTGGTGATCGTGCCACCGGCGCGTACCTGCCACAGCCATGAGCGAGGGATGTGCCGCACCGAGCACGTGGCGACCACGGCGTCGTAGTCAGCGCCCTCCCGGTGCCCCTGGAGGCCGTCGCCGACGACCAGGTGCGGGGAGCAACCGGCTGCGCGCAGATGCTGGGCGGCGCTCGCGGCCAGGGCGGCGTCGTACTCGACCGAGTAGACGTGCTCCGCGCCGATCCGGTGGCAGAGGATGGCGGTGGAGTAGCCGGTCCCCGTTCCGATCTCCAGTACCTTGTCCCCCTCCCGGACTCCGGCCGCTTCGAGCGTCCGCACCACCAGGGAGGGCAGGGTGGAGGAGGACGTCGGCCGACCGGACAGCGGCCCGGCGGCGTCAGCGGCGGCGACGCCCTCGACCTGGGTCACCCACGTGGTGTCGGAGAACACGAGCCCGAGCCAGTCCTCCTCACCGACTTCCGCTCTGTGCACGGGCTCCCACTTCGGCCCGTCGGCCCGATAGACATGACCACCCAGGAAGAGGTCACGCTGCACGGCCTCCACGGCCGCCCGCCACGCCGGGTCCTTCAGCGCACCGGTTCCACTGATCCTGTCGGCCAGAGCGCGGCGGAGTTCTGCGGTGTCAGTGGTCATGGCGATGTCCCGGTTGCTGAAGCCGGTCGGCGAGCGCGACGGCGATCCTGTCGGTGATGCGGTCGGGGAACCAGGCCCACTGACCATTGGGGTTGCACTCGAACAGCCACCACCGTCCGTGCGCGTCGAGGCCGAAGTCGAAGGCTCCGAAGACGAGGCCGAACGCGTGCAGATAGGCCCGCACCCCCTCGGCCACCGACGGTGGTGTCTCCATCACGGTGTAGGACAACGCCTCGTAGTCCCGGCGCCAGTCCAGGCCCGGCGCACCGTCGATGCGCACCGCGAACTGCTGTCCGCCCACGACGGTGAGGCGGACGTCGGCGACTTTGTCCAGGCGCTGCTGGAACATATGGATGGTCCCGGCCACGCCCACGCCGATTTCCGACGGGTCCACCTCCTCGATCCACACAGTGAGCGCTCGGGTACCACCGCCGCGGTAGGCAGTGTTTCGCACCGGCTTGTAAACCACGGGCCCGTGGTCCTTCGCGAACCTCCGGGCCCGGTCGGGGTCGTTGGTGACCAACGTCGCCGGCACGGCGAGACCGCACCGGGCGGCGACCGCGAGCTGCGCGGGCTTGTACTCCGCGTCCCGGTTCCGCCATGGGTGGTTCACGTAGTGCGCACCGGGCAGCGCCCCGAGGATGCCGCCGAGGCCGTACCGGGCCTGGTCGACGCACCAGTGCGCGTCCTCCTCGGGCAACCCCTCGGGCGCCCCGTAGGGGCTCGGCCTGCGCCAGTACACGGAGCGCACCTGCTGGAGGTCGACACGCCTGGTGGACGTGTGCAGGCTCCCGCCCAACCCGCCCGCACCCAGGAACGCGCTCACGCTGACGGCCGCGGGAAAGTCACCGGGGTCCAGCCGGAAGACGGGTACCGCACGGTCGTTCAGCTTCTCGATGACCACGTCCGCCGTCACATCGTCGAGCCTGCTGACGACAAGTACGGCCGGTGGCTCTCGGGTGCCGGGCATCAGTCGGTGTCGCCCTCCTGGTCGCTCCCTTCGTCCCTGTTACCGTCAAGGCTCGTCCTCGGGCTGGTCTCCTTCGAGGTCTCGGACCTCTTGTGCCGGTCCGTCACCGGCACTGGCGTGCCGTCCTCGTCGACCCACAGACCGGTCTGCGTCTTCGGGTCGAGCACGACGACACTGTGGGAGACCCGCGATCCTGCCGGGAACGGCCTCATACGGGTCAGTCCCCAGGGCTTCGTGGTGTGGTCGGTCATCTACGCCTCCTGCTCGGCGCGTTGCTTTCAGTGACCAGTGTGCTACGGACAGCTTCTCCCGGCTAGATGGCCCGCCGCATCCCAGGTGCCCCTGGCATCTGGCAGTGGCCGGTGGAGTTCTGGCGTCGCACCCTCGTATGGACCCGCTCGCACGAGGACGGACCGAAGGTGACTTCCTCACCGGCCTGGAGGACTGCCGCGCCGGATGCGCGTTCTTCGACTTCTGCCGCGGGGCTCAGGCCGCCAACCGCTACTTCGAGAACGGCAGCCTCACGACCACCGAGACCAACTACTGCCGGGTCTCACGGCAGGCCCTGGTCACGGCCCTGTCCACGCTCGCGACCACAGAGAAGGGACAAGCAGCATGACACTCCTGGAAGGATTGGCCGCATCCGATGCGCCCGTCGTGATGGACTTGATCCACACCCACGGCTTCCCGGTCTCCGCGACCACGGGGACGCCGTGGGACAACCGACCTACGTGGGACAACTGGCGTATCTGTCCAGCGTGACCTCGCTGGGGAGCGGCCGCGGTCGGGTCACGGAGTTCCATTACGGCGATGCGGACCTGCGCGCGCTCGACCTGGCCGACACACACCTGGCGGACGGCCGCGTCACCGGGCTCAGGACCCAGGGCGTGCGTCTGGAGAGGCTACGCGTCGACTCCGTGGAGTTCACCGGCTGCGACCTGGCCTCTCTGCGCTGGTCCGACAGCAAGGTTTCTCCCGCGCCCTCTTCCGCGACTGCAAGCTGATGGGCGCCAGGATGGAGGACGTCATCCTCGACAACGTCCTGTTCGAACGCTGCAAGCTCGACTACAGCACCCTCACCGGCGTCCGGGCCGCCGGGCCCGTGATCTTCTCCCAGTGCTCCCTGCGGGAGACCACGTTCACGACGACCGACCTGGGCAGGGCGCTGTTCGACGCCTGCAATCTACGGCAGGCCGAGTTCGACGGCGGCAGGTACCGCGGCCTGGACCTGCGCGGCAACGACCTCTCCCAGCTCCGTGGCATCGCCTCGCTCAAGCAGGTGATCATCGAACGGGCGCAGACGCTGCAACTGGCCGAAGCCCTCGCCGCAGAGCTGGACGTCACCTACGGCGAAGACCTCGACGACGCGTAGCGCCCGGCATGGACAGCGGCCGGTGGGGTCACCGGCCGCTGTGGGTGCGCTGTGCTGTGGGTGTGACGTGCGGTCCGTTCAGACCGCGGCGGTCGCCGCGGCCCGGACGAACCGTTCGAAGGCGACGGGGCTGATGCGTACGGTTCCCCCGTCGGGGTTCTTCGAGTCACGTATGGCTACGGATGCGTTCAGGGTGGCGACTTCGAGGCATTGGCCACCGTTGTCCGCGCTGTATGACGACTTGCGCCACTCGATGGGGCCGAGGGGGGCGCATTCGACGCAGTCGCCGCCGTTATCGCCGCTGTACGACGACCTTCGCCACGTTACGACTGACAGTTCACGGCTTGTCCCCATAGCGCTCCTCCATTACCCGGGAAATCAGGGCAGCCGAGTCCTCAACGGACAATGCGGCGGCCTGAAGTCGAGAGTAACGGAGCCACCCCTCCATGACGGCTTCTGGATTCGCCGTCATATGGCCCGAGTAGAAGTCGTCCGTATAGACGATGTCGTGGTCTTCTTCGAAGCGCAGCAGATTGAACGATCCCGTCAGGCCGGGATGTTGTCCCGCCTCGAAGGGAAGCACCTGAATCTGCACGGCCCGCTGACCATCGAAGCTCAACAGACGATCGAGCTGCCTCCGCATAGTCTCCCTGCTGCCGATCACCCGGTGCAGCACAGCCTCGTCCAGGACTACCCAGATCAGCGGCGGGCTCTCACGCAGCAGGATCTGCTGGCGCTCCATGCGAGCCTCGACCAACTCGTCGAGGTTCTTCGGCGAGGGTGCGCCCAGTACCGCCCGCGCGTACTCCGGTGTCTGGAGCAGCCCGTAGACCACCTGCGTCTGGTACGTCGAAATATAGGTGGCCTTCGCCTCCATCTTCGCGTACGGCTGGAACCACGACGGAAGCTGGCTGCGTAACACCAGCCCCAGCAACCTCACCATCACACCGTCGGTCTTGAGGGCCGCGTCCACCTGCTTGGAGAACGGGCGGGTCGGCACCTTGCTGGCCGTCTCGATCTGGCCGATCAGCGACGCCGTGCAGTAGAGCAGCTCGCCCAACTGCTTCTGGTTGAGCCCCGCCGCCTCTCTCAGGCGGCGCAGCTCCGCCCCGTAGAAGTCCAGCGGAGAGGCGCTGGGATCGAGTGCGCGGATGTTGACCATGGACGGTCACCCCCTAGCTCACGCCCGCAGGCGTCGATTTCGGACGGTAGCCGAGCGTAGTTGAGCGTGCGCATTCTTGGGGGGTGAATCCCACAACTAATCCGTCCGAGCCCGTACTTGGCACGACATATGGTGTTAGCTTCACTATGGGTGAGCACTCGGCTCGGCATCTGCGCCGGATCCTGCGGGCGTACCTGCTCGCCTGGGAGATGCCGGAGCTGGTCGACGCGGGCACGCTGGCGCTGACCGAGCTGGTGGCGAACGTCGTGCGGCACGTGCCGGGGCGGCACTGCACGGTGCGGCTGCTCCGGGAGCCGAAGGGGCTGCGGGTGGAGGTCTCGGACGACAGTCCGGTGCTGCCGCGGGTGCGGCCGGTGCCGCACCCGGCGGAGCCGGGCGTGGGGCCCGACGACCTCACGGAGGACGGGCGGGGTCTGGCCGTGGTGGCGGGGACGGTGGACCGGTGGGGGGTGCTGCCGCGGGTGGACGGGGCCGGCAAGACCGTGTGGTACGAATGCGACGCGAAGGGGAGCTGACGCGGGCGCGGACCGGCGCGGGCGGGGACGGATGCGGGCCGACGCGGGCGGGGGCCGAGGCGGAAGGGGCGCCGCGCCGACCCCACGACCGCGTTCGTTGTGCGGGTGGGGGCCGGTGCACGACACGGGCGGGGAGTTCCGCGAACAGAGGGGGCGGGCTGCGCAACAGTGGACTGGTTCGTCAAGGAGCACCACTGCGCCTCGAAGGGCGGGTGCACACCGTTCGAACCGGCCCGGCCCGCAGGCACCCAGCTCGACTGCTTCGACGAGCCCCGCGGCCCGCACCGCTGCAACGACCTCGCCGAGTACTTGCACCGGCACAACCCGCACATCGACGTCACGGTGGTCTGCGACAGGTGCCTGACGAAGAAGCAGGCGGACGCCCGCGCCGCCTCAAGAAGGCGATCCGCAACACGTGGGGCACCGTCGCCCTGATCGACATCCCGAAAGAGGCCGCCCTGCGCAGGCCGTGCGCGCCGGCGGCAACCGCCGGCCGGCACGGCGATGGCCCGCGGTTCGCGTCCGACAAGCTCTGTCAGTGGGGCGGTGCAACATCGAAGACGACCGGGGCCACTCCGAAGTGAGCGGTCTTCACAGCGGAGGGGAGAACCAACGTGCGGACGGTGCTGGATGACGAAGTCGACGTGTCGTACAGCCAGATCTACGTGGAAAGCGAGGACGCGTCCCCGTTCGACGACATGAAGGACACGTTCGGCGGCCAGAGCAACGGGCTGTGCGGTGCGGCTTGGCCGGGCACACTGTGGCTGGCAACCGGACTGCACTACGGCCGGGTCGGTTTCCGGGTTGAAGTGCATGACGAACGGCCGGATGCGGACGAGGGGTGGGAGGAGATCGTCGAGGCGCCGTACCGTCCGGTCGGGCGGGCCTCGCTGGTGGAGTGGGGCGGCGGGGACTCCTGGGACCTGGGCCTGGCGGAGACCGACTACCGGGTCCGGTACTCGGCCTCCGGGGTGGACCGCGCGGCCGACGCGCACAGTCGCGGCGACGATGAGCCGATGATCGACCGTTACCTGCTTCAGTTCTGGCCCTGCCCGCCGGAGCCTGACCAGGTGGTCAAGCAGACCAGTCGAGTTGCCGACCACCTGCACGAGCTCGTCAGCACACTGCCGCCCCCGGAACTGCCCGATCCGGACGAGGAGGCCCGCTGGAAGGCGGAACTGGACGAATGGAACAGGGAGGGAGAGCGGGTCGCGGCCGAGATGGCCGCCGAGGCCGCACCGTGGGGCGGGACGCTGCCCAGCCCGGCCATGAGGGGGATGGGCGGAGAGGCGCGCGACGTGGCCCTGGCGGAGAAGGCGTTGACCAGGGCGCTCGCCGCGGTGGATCTGGACGGACAGCGCAGGATCGCCAACTGGTTGGTGCGCCGCGCCTATCAGGAGATCGGCATCGCCGAGCTGGACTGGGTGGCGCCCGCGCTGGACGCCCTGGACGCGGGTGAGACGCTTCCCCCGCCGTTCCACCGGGTGGGCGTGGCCTGGGAACGGTTGCGGACCGAACCTCGGGTGCCGGCGCGCTTCGCGCCGATGCTGGAGGTCGGAGCCGACGAGGACTCCTCGCTGCGCCGGGCCGTGGGGACCCTCTACGCCGCGAGGTCGCTCACACCGCTCCAAGCGGTATTGGCGGCCCTGGCGGAGGCTGTCCGGGCATTCGGTGCCGACGCCCGGTTTCCGCTGGCCGAGCTCAAGGAGAAGTTGGGTGTCGATTGAGATGGGCCAGGCGTGCTCACGGCTTGGGGCAAGCGGCGGTGGGTAGTCCACTCGCCAGGTCGTATCCACCTGCCACCAGGCGGGTTGCTTGTCGGTTGGTTCGCCGCTCGTCAGCGGCACCCCACGGGGGGGGAGAGGCCCGGTCCCATCCTGTACGAGCTGTGTGTCGAGGTCGGCAGGGAGACCTTCTCGGAGATGTTCGTGCGGATGCGGTGCGCGGGGTGGTGGCCGCCCCGATCCTGCTGCCGCTGGGGGGGTGCGGTGGTGCTGGCGCCGGTGCTCGCCGACGCCGCCTCGCCGATGCGGTCGCCGATCGGGCCACCGGACGGGGTGCCCGCGATCGACGACGTGCCCAGCCTGTTCTACGTCGCGGTCCTGGCCACGGCCCGCTTCGACCGCGCCGGGCACACCACCGATCCGAGGGAACCGCCGTTCACCGCCATGGTCATCGGGGCCGACCCGCCCGAGGCGTGTGGTAGAGGCGTGTGGCAGCAGTCCGGCGGTCGTGGGACACCGTTCATGTCGGTGCGGGCGGCAGGGGTATGCCCGAGAACAGGCCGGTGGGGTCGTACCGCCGCTTGACCGCCCGCAGCCGTGCCGCGTTGGGCCCGTACGCGTGGGCGATCTGCTCGTGGTGATCGGGTCCGAGCAGTCCCGCGTAGCCACCGGGCAGCGCGTGCGGGCCGAGCGCGGCGGACACCCGCTCGGCCCACGCCCGCTCCGCGCCCCCCTCCCCCTCGTCCCAGCCCGCCACGATCTCCACCACGAAGTGCTTCGCCCGGAACCCGAACGCGGTGGCGATGCTCGGCACCCGCGTCGCCGCCCCGTGGAAGTGGTGGATCACGATGCCGCTGGACGGCGAGGGCACCGTCTCCCCGGCCGCCACCAGCGCCGCGACGACCGCCCGGCTGAACCCGGGCACCGTCCGCGTCCGCAGGTCGTAGCCGCGCTCGGTGGTCCAGGGGTCGGAGAGGGCGAGCATCTCGCCGTAGGGGCGCGGCCCCACCTCGGTCGGCAGCGGCGTCCCGAGCTGCCGGAGCTCGTCCATGTACTTGCGGCCCTGTTCGAGGTCCCCGCTCCAGACCGGGTTGAGGAAGACGACGGGACCGGCTTCCGGCGTAAGGAGCACGCCACTCTGCACGGTGAGTTCGTCCGGCACGGCGTGCAGCACGGTGCCCAGCCGGTCGAAGACGTGCGCGGCCTGTGCGGTCCGCTCGGCCTGTGCGGTCCGCTCGGTCCGCTCGGCCTGTGCGGTCTGTGCGGCCTGCGCGGGTTTCTCGAAGGGGTAGAGGACGAGACCTGCGAGCACCCTCGGCACCGGGTGCAGCCGGATCCGCATGGCCGTGACCACGCCGAAGTTCCCACCGCCGCCGCGCAGCGCCCAGTACAGGTCGGGCTGGTGGCCCGCGTCCGCGGTGACGCTGCTGCCGTCGGCGAGTACCACCTCCGCGCCGAGCAGGTTGTCCGCGGCCAGGCCGTAGTGGCCCATCAGCGGACCGTAGCCGCCGCCGAGCGTGAGACCGGTGAGGCCGACGCTGCGGACGGTGCCGGTGGCTGCGGCGAGGCCGTGCGGGAACGCGGCCTCGATGACGTCTTCCGTGGTCGCACCGCCCTCGACGGTGGCGGTGCGCTGCTCCGCGTCCACCGTGACCCGTCGCATCGCCGTCAGGTCGACGACCAGCCCGCCCGGTCGCAGCGCCCGCCCCGCCCAGTCGTGTCCGCCGCCGCGCACGGAGAGCGGGAGGTGGTGTGTGCGGGCGGCGCGTACGGCGGCCTGCACCTCGGACGCCGTTGCGGGCCGGACGATCAGTGCGGGCGTCCGGTCCACGGCCGTGTTCCAGATCCGGGCGCTCTCGCGGAAGTGCGGCCCCGGGAGGATGACGCTGTCGTGCGGCAGCCGCCCGCGGAGCTCCTCGGCGGCGGAGAGTGCGGAGGGGGTCGGAGCGGGGTCCGGCCGGGAGGTGGCTGGCATGTGGCTGCTCCTGTTCCGGCGGCGGCGAGCACTGCTCCCGCCTGTCTGACCTGGTCTCACCCGGTCTCGCGTGGTCTCACCTGGTCTCGCCTCGACTCACCGTGGCGGCGAGTGCGTCGCTCTCCTCTGCCATGAGCAACGCTCTTGGTTGTGAGCGCCGCACCTGGCCATGGGCAACGCTCTTGGCTGTGAGCGTCGCGCCCCGGCTGTGAGCGCCGCTCTCGACCATGAGCGCCACTCCCGGCCGCGTGCACCGGCCTTCGCCGTGAGCAACGCTCTCGTCTGCGGGCGCTGCTCTCGGCCGCGGGCACCGCCCTTGACCGTGAGCGCCGCCCTTGACTGTGAGCGCCGCTCTCGACCATGAGCGCCACTCCCGGCCGCGTGCACCGGCCTTCGCCGTGAGCAACGCTCTCGTCTGCGGGCGCTGCTCTCGTCCGCGGGCGCTGCTCTCGTCCACGAGCGTCGCTCCCGGACGCGGGCGTCGCTCCGACTCCGTGCCGGCGAGCACACTGAGCACGGTGAGCACTGTTCTCACCAGAGTAGTTCCACACGCCGAGAATCAGTACATATGTCCAGAATGCTCGCTGGTGCGGCACCGACCTCGGCCGGTCGCGACCACGCCGGCCGCACCGGGCCCGCCGGCCGCAGGGGTCACGCCGGACACAGGATTCACGGAGATCACGGCGCTCGGTGCCGGGCCGCGACGATCGCGGGGGCTCCCCGCCGGGGCCGCCGACGCACTGCCCTCAGTCGGCGGGCTTCTGCCACACGGAGACGTGTGAGTCGCTCTCGGCCGTGAAGGGCGTCTCGCGCCAGTCCGCCCACCGCTCGCGCGGTTCCAGACCGGCGAGCCTGCCCATCAGGTCCAGCTCCGAGGGCCAGACGAAGCGGTGCTGGGAACGGAAGGTGTCGGCCCTGCCGTCGGTGATCCAGTAGTGGTGCGAGACCATCCGCTGGTTCGGCACGTCGTAGGTGTCGAAGCCGACGTGGTCGGCGCCGATGTGGGCCGGGCGCGCGGTCTCGCCGGGGGGCAGGCGCCGGAGGTCGGGGACGAAGTTCTCGATGACGAAGCGTCCGCCGGGGCCGAGGTGCCGCGCGGCGTTGCGGAAGCACGCGATCTGCTGGTCCTGGGAGAGCAGGTTGGTGATCGTGTTGAAGACGAGGTAGACGAGGCCGAACTCGCCCGGCACCCGGGCGGTGGCCATGTCGCCGATGGTCACCGGCAGGTCGGCGCCCCCGGGCTTGCCGCGGAGCCGGCGCGCCATCGGCTCCGACAGCTCGATGCCGGCCACCGGCACGCCCCTGGCGCTCAGCGGCAGCGCGACGCGTCCGGTGCCGATCGCGAACTCCAGGGCCCGGCCGCCGCCCGCGCGTGCGGCGAGGAAGTCGAGGGCCGGATCGAGGACGTCGGGGGTGAACATGTACGCGGACGACTCGTCGTAGCTCCGCGCCACCCGCTCGTCCCACACCGGGGCATGCGTGTCCAAGGCATCCCGCTCCGGGTCATCCGTGTCCAGGGCGTCCCGCTGGGGGTCATCCGCGTCCATGGCAGGGCAGGCTGCCACGCCGCCCGGCCGCGGGGCCACCGGATTTCGCCCGCTCGGCGCAACCGGGCACCAGGGATAGGGGGCGGGATCGGGGATCGGGATCGGGGATCGGGGACAGGGGGTCGGGGGTCGGGATGCCGTCCGAAGGAGCTTACGGAGCTGTGACGCCCGGCCGCGGCACCGTCCGCGGGGCACCGGTGCCGCCTAGCGTGGCGGTCATGCGTGTACTGGTCACCGGCGGTGCCGGGTTCATCGGATCCCAGATCGTGGAGGTGCTCACGCACCGCGGCCATGACGTCGTCGTCTACGACGCCCTGCTGCCCGCGGCGCACAAGGAGCCGCCGCCGCCCCCGCCCAACGACGTGCCCCGCGTCGTGGCGGACGTCCGCGACAGGGACACGCTGCGCATCGCGCTCACCGGCATCGACGTGGTCAGCCACCAGGCCGCGATGGTCGGCCTCGGCAAGGACTTCGCCGACGCGCCCGACTACGTCGGCTGCAACGACCTCGGCACCGCCGTCCTGCTCGCCACCATGGCCGAACGGGGCATCCGGGGCCTGGTCCTGGCGGGCTCGATGGTGGTGTACGGCGAGGGCCGCTACGAGTGCGGGCGGCACGGCACCGTACGGCCCGGGCCGCGCACCGTCGACGATCTGGAGGCCGGCCGCTTCGAGCCGCGCTGCCCGCGGTGCGGCGACGAGCTGCGCCCCGGCCTGGTCGCCGAGGACGCTCCCGTGGACCCGCGCAACGTCTACGCGACGACCAAGCTCGCCCAGGAGCACCTGGCCGCCTCCTGGGCGCGTTCCACCGGCGGCCGCGCCACCTCGCTGCGCTACCACAACGTCTACGGTCCCGGCATGCCCCGCGACACCCCCTACGCGGGTGTGGCCTCCCTCTTCCGCTCGGCCCTGGCCCGCGGCGAGGCCCCGCAGGTCTTCGAGGACGGCGGACAACGGCGCGATTTCATCCATGTACGCGATGTCGCGGAGGCGCATGCGCTGGCCGTGGAGGAAGTCGCTGCGGAGACCGGCGCCGCGGGCCGTGCGGACGGCCGTTCCGGGACGCTGGTCGCCTACAACACGGGCAGCGGGGACCCCCACACGGTCGGCGAGATGGCGCACGCGCTCGCCGGGGCCCACGGCGGACCCGCTCCGCGCACCACCGGCGCCTACCGCCTCGGGGACGTGCGCCACATCACCGCCGACTCCGCACGGCTCCGTGCCGACCTGGGCTGGCGGGCGTCGGTCGGGTTCGAGGACGGGATGCGGGAGTTCGCCAAGGAGCCGCTGCGGGGCGGGAGTTGACGGAACGGGACGGGTCGGGCGCTTTCGGTGTTCACGGGGTAAACGCCCGGACCCATTGCTATCTCGTTAAGTCTTGACTCCTTGACGCCGATGTCTGCCCGAGGTTGGCTTTCAGCCAGTTCGGGCCCGCCCAGTGGCCACGTCAGGAGGTGCACCGGAGTGAAGACCTTTATACGTGGCACAGCACGTGCCGGCACCGTACGCACTGGCGCTGCACGGGTCGCCGCACAGGGGGCCGCGCCCGGCGCGGGCGCGGTGGCGGAAGGCGCCCCGGCCCTCCGCACGCGCCGCGGTGCGGGCCGCGGTGCGGGGTTTGGGAGCGCGGGGTTCCGGGGTGCGCGTGCCGCCGGGGTCGTGTGCGCGCTGACGCTCTGCGCCGCCGCCTGCGGCCACCTCCCGGGCTCCGGCGACGACGACCCGCACCGCAAGGTCGCCGGCGACGCCGTCAAGGTGGGGCTGCTGCTGCCGGAGAAGGAGACCGCGCGGTACGAGAGGTTCGACCGGCCGGTGGTGGAGGAGCAGGTCAAGAAGCTGACGCACGGCAAGGGCACGGTCGTCTACGCCAACGCCGACTCCAGCGCCGGCAAGCAGAAGGCGCAGATGGACGACATGATCGATGACAACGTCGACACGATCCTCGTCGACGCCGTGGACGCCAAGGCGATCGGACCGGCCGTGGGGCGCGCCAAGGCCGCCGGCATCAACGTGATCGCCTACGACCGCCTCGCCGAGGGCCCCGTCGACGGCTACATCACCTTCGACGGCGAGTTGGTCGGCCAGGTGCAGGGCCGGGCGCTGATGGAGGCGCTGGGCAAGCATGCCGACAAGAGCAGCAGGATCGTCATGATGAACGGCTCGCCGACCGACCCGAACGCCGCCCTCTTCAAGAAGGGCGCGCTCGCCGAGCTCCAGGACGTCACCATCGCCAAGTCGTACGACACGGTGGACTGGAAGCCGGAGAACGCCCGCGCCAACATGGCCGCCGCCATCAAGTCGATCGGCGCGCGGAACATCGCGGGCGTCTACTCGGCCAACGACGGCATGGCGGGCGGCATCGTCACTGCGCTCAAGGACGCCGGTGTGACCCAGCTCCCGCCGATCACCGGCCAGGACGCGGAGCTGCCCGCGGTGCAGCGGGTCGTCGCGGGCGAGCAGTACATGACCGTGTACAAGCCCTACCGCCAGGAGGCGGCGGTGGCCGCCGAGATGGCCGTCAAGATCTCCCAGGGCCGTCTGATCGAGTTCGACGCCCTCGCCATGGACCGCGCGAAGAACGCCTCGACCAGGGACATCCCCTCCCACCTCGTCCCGGTGCGGCCGGTCATGCAGCGGACCATCGCGTCGACGGTCGTCAAGGACGGGATCTACACGGTCAAGGACATCTGCACCCCGGCGTACGAGGCGGCCTGCCGGACGATCGGGCTGGAGAAGTAAGGGTTCTGCGCCGGGTCGGCCGCGGAGTCTCGCACGCTCGCACGCGAGCCCGCCGCATCCCCTGAGCCCGCCGGACCCGCCACATCCCCTGAGCCCGCCGCATCCACCGAACCGCCGAGCCCGATTGCGCGGGGCGGGCCGGGGCCGGACCGGGCCGGGTCGGGGCGGGCCGGGGCGTCAGCCCACCGGTTCCGCGGCCGGGAGGGTGACCTCGAAGCGGCAGCCGCCCGTGACGTTGCGGACCGTCGTCCTGCCCTGGTGGGCCTCCACGATGCCGCGCACTATGGCGAGGCCGAGGCCGGCGCCCGCCGGCGGCGTACGGGCGTCCGTGCCGCGCCAGCCGGTGTCGAAGACGCGCGGCAGGTCGTCCTCGGGGATGCCGCCGCAGCCGTCGGTGACCGACAGCACCACGCCCTGCTCGGAGCGCCGCGCCGCCACCGCCACCGTGCCGTCCGCCGGGGTGCGGCGGATCGCGTTGATGAGGAGGTTGCCCAGCACCCGGCTCATCTCCTTGCCGTCGACCTCCACCGGCACCTGCTCGATGCCGTCGCCGACCAGCCGTACGCCGTGCTCGCGGGCCAGCGGGTCGGCGCCCGCGAGCGCATCGCCGATCAGGTCGTAGACGGACATCCTGGAGGGCGTGAGCGCCAGCGTCCCGGCGTGGATCCTGGACAGTTCGAAGAGGTCGCCGACCATGGCGTTGAGGCGCTCCACCTCGGTGCGGATCCGGCGCAGATAGCGGTCCGGATCGTCCACCATGCCGTCCTCAAGAGCCTCGGACATGGCCCGCAGACCGGCGAGCGGCGTGCGCAGGTCGTGCGAGATCCAGGCGACCAGCTCCCGGCGCGAGGTCTCCAGTGCGCGCTCGCGGTCCCGGGACTCGGCCAGCCTGGCGCTGGTCAGCTCCAGTTCGCGGGTGAGGGCGGCCAGTTCCGCGACGGCCGGGGCCGCCGGGGCGGCGAAGCTGCCGGCCTCGCCGAAGGACCGGGTCGCCGCGGTCAGCGCCCGCCCGCTGGCCACCACCCAGCGGCCCAGCAGCAGCGCGGTGGCCATCGAGACGACGGCGGCCATGGCGACCACCGTCGTCACCACCTTCAGGTCGTGCTCGGAGAGGAACATCGCCCACGCCACCGCGAGCGTCCCGGCCAGCATCGCGAGGACGGCCACCGCGGCGACCACCGAAACGGACACGATCAGCGACCGGCGCCGCAGCGCACGCAGCACCAGGGCACCGAGGAGCCCCGCGGTGGCGGCGCCGAGGAAGGCGAACAGCGCGATGAGGAGGTTGTTGTGCACGGCGGTCCTTCGGGGCGGGTGGAACCTCGGGGAGTGGCGGGGGCGCGGGTCAGGAACGCGTCACGGGGCGGCCCGGCCGGAGGCGCCGGAGGTGCCGGCGGCGCCGCTCGGGCCGCCCGGGGCGCCGGGGCCGTTCGGGCCGTCCGCGGCACGGGGGTCGGACGCACCGGCGGGACCGGCCGGGTCGGCCCCGCCTTCCGCGTCCATCCGGTACCCAACACCCCAGACCGTTTGGATGAGCCGGGGCCGGGCGGGGTCGTCCTCGATCTTGCCGCGCAACCGGCGGACGTGGACGGTGACCGTGGAGAGGTCGCCGAAGTCCCAGCCCCAGACCTCGCGCATCAGCTCCTCACGCCCGAACGCGCGGCCCGGGTTGCGCAGGAAGAAGGCGAGCAGGTCGAACTCGCGGACGGTGAGGGACAGCTCCGCACCGGCCTTGGTGGCGCGCCGGGCGCCGGGGTCGACGGTCAGGCCCGCGGCGCGCAGCAGCCCGCCGGGCGGTCGGACCTCGCCGAACGCCGGCGGCCGGCTGCGGCGCAGCACCGACTCGACGCGCAGCACCAGCTCACGCGGGCTGAATGGCTTGGTGACGTAGTCGTCCGCGCCGACTTCGAGGCCCAGGATCCGGTCGTCCTCGTCGCCCCGGGCGGTCAACATGATCACCGGCACCGGCCCCTGCGCCCGCATCCGCCGGCACACCTCAAGACCGTCCATGCCCGGCAGCATCAGGTCGAGCACCACGAGGTCGGGCCGGTGCGCCGTGGCCCGCGCCAGCGCGGTGGGCCCGTCCGCGGCGCGGTCCACGGCGTGCCCGGCGCGTTGCAGATAGCCGGAGACCACCTCGGCGACGGTGGGGTCGTCGTCCACGACGAGGATCCGGGCGGCACCGGACGGCGCGCCGGCCGCGGACGCGGCCGCGGACGGTGCGCCCGCGGACGGTGCAGGTGCCGGGTCCGTGAACGGGGCGCGGGGCTGGTCCGGTCCGCCCGTGGGCCGGTCCTGGGGGCCACCGGCGGGCCGGCCTGGGGACTGGGAGGGATACGGCATGCGTATCAGCCTCGCACCCGGGCCGCGCGGCCACCGCATCCGCGGGAAGGCGGAGGTGCGATGTCCGCGATTCGTAAGGAGTGCGGGAACCGGCCGGGACCGCCCGGTGACCGTTCGTGGCCACCGGGCGGGAAGACGTGCGGGACGGCGGCAGGGGGGCGGTGCGGGACGGCGGCGGAGAGGGTGCGGGACAGCGGCGGCGGACGGGTGGCGACGGACGGTGCGGGCGCGCGGCAGGGGCCAGGTGCGGGACGGGCGGCAGCGGACGGTGCGGGCCTGCGGCATGCGGGACGGGCGGCAGCGGACGGTACGGGACGGGTACGGGACGGCGGCAGCGGACGGGGCCCGCGGCGGCGGACGGGCGCGGGACGGCGGCGGACGGGTGCGGGCGGCGGCGGAGGGGAGGCCCGGCACGCCCTGCGGCCGCCGCCGTCCGCGAGCCCGCGTTCCACCGCCGGGCGGGGGCATCATGGGTGGCATGCGGACCCGACCTGTGCTCGTCTACGACGGCGACTGCGGCTTCTGCACGACCTCGGTCGCCTTCGCCGGGAAGCGGATCCGGCCGGACTGCGACGCGGGACCCTGGCAGTTCGCGGAGCTGGACGCCCTCGGAGTCACCCGGCGGCGGGCCGAGCACGAACTGCTCTGGATCACTCCCGGCGGATCGGTGTACGGCGGCGCCCGGGCCGTCGCGAAGCTCCTGCTGAGCGGGGGCGGCGCCTGGCCCGTCCTGGGAGCGGTGCTCAGCGTGCCGCCGCTCCGGTGGCTCGCCCACGGGCTCTACCGCGCCGTCGCCGACCACCGCCACAGGATGCCGGGCGGCACGGCGGCCTGCGCGCTCCCGGCGAACCGGAGGCCCGGTGCGGCGGGACACCGCTGAGGCCGGTCCGGTCGGCGTCTGAGCCGGTCCGGTCGACGTCCGACTTTCGTAAGGCGCCGCCACCCTTTTTGCCCGTTTTGCGTCCGTAGGGTGAGGGGCGTGACTGCCTCTCCTCCCCCACCTCAACCAGCCCACCCGGCCACCCCCGCCGTGGACGTCGTCCTGCCGTGTCTGGACGAGTCCGAGGCGCTGCCCTGGGTGCTGGACCGCATCCCCGCCGGCTGGCGCGCGATCGTGGTGGACAACGGTTCCACCGACGGCTCCGCGGACCTCGCCCGCAGCCTCGGGGCCACCGTCGTGGCCGAACCGCGGCGCGGCTTCGGTGCCGCCTGCCACGCCGGTCTGACCGCGGCCACCGCCGAGTTCGTCTGCTTCTGCGACTGCGACGCCTCCCTCGATCCGGGGCTGCTCGTCCCGTTCGTCGAGGAGGTGGCGACGGGCCGGGCCGATCTGGTGCTGGGCCGCAGGAGGCCGCAGCGGCGCGGCGCCTGGCCGCCGCACGCGCGCGTGGGCAACTTCGCGCTGGCCCGGATGCTGCACCGGCGCACCGGGGTGCGCCTGCACGACCTGGGTCCGCTGCGCGCCGCCCGCCGCACCGCGCTGCTGGGCCTCGCCCTCAGCGACCGGCGCAGCGGCTATCCGCTCCAGATGGTGGTGCGCGCCGCGGACGACGGCTGGCGGATCACGGAACACGACGTCCCCTACCTCCCGCGGGCCGGGAAGTCCAAGGTCACCGGCACCTGGCGGGGCACCTGGCACGCGGTGCGCGACATGCGCGGCGTACTCGCCGAACCCCCGGGCGCGGCCCGCGCCTCCGCAGGTCCCACCGGCCCCACCGGCCGCACTGCTTCCGCCCACCCCGGCCGGACTCCCGCCGGGGCGACGACCACGGGCCCCACGCCGACCGGCCCCGCCGGTCCCGCCGGTCCCAGTGGCCCCACCGGACCCGTCGGCCCCACGGGACCGGGCCGGACTCCCGCCGCGGCGACGACCACAGGTCCCCCACCCACCGGCCCCGCGGCCACGAGCCCCGCGACCGCGAACCGCACGACCGCGAACCGCACGGCCGCGAACCGCACGGTCGCGAGCCGCACGCTTACCGACCCCACCGGACGCACGGAGACCTCCGCCCTATGAGCACGGTGCACACCGCCGGGACGACGACGCACGCCCGGCAGGGCGGAACCACCGTGCTGGTCATCGCCAAGGAGCCCCTGCCGGGCCGGGTGAAGACCCGGCTCACCCCGCACTTCACCCCCCAGGAGGCGGCCCACCTGGCGGCGGCCGCGCTCGCCGACACGCTCCAGGCGGTGCTCGCGGTACCGGCGCGGCGCCGGGTGCTGGTCCTGGACGGGGCACCGGGCCCGTGGCTGCCGCCCGGCGTGGAGGTGGTGCCGCAGACGCCGGGCGGGCTCGACGAGCGGCTCGCCGCGGCCTTCGGGCAGTGCACCGGACCCGCACTGCTGGTCGGCATGGACACCCCGCAGATCACCCCCGAACTGCTCGCGCCCGCGCTCGCCGCGGACGCCTGGCGGGACTGCGAGGCGTGGTTCGGACCTGCGGAGGACGGCGGTTTCTGGGCGCTCGGCCTCGCCGCGCCGGATCCCGCGCTGCTGCGCGGCGTACCCATGTCGACCGCCACCACCGGCGCCGTCCAGCGCGCCCGGCTGACGAGCGCGGGCCTGCGGGTGCGCGACCTGCCCAGGCTGCGGGACGTCGACACGCCGCAGGACGCCGAGCAGGTCGCCGCCGCCGCCCCCGGCACCCGTTTCGCCGCCGCCCTGGCGGGCCTGACCAGGGCCGGCGCGCTGTGAGCACGGCCCGGGGCAGGCTGAGCCCGGTACGCAGGCAGCGGCTGCCCGAGCGACCGTCCGACCGGACGCCGGATCGGGCGGCGAACGGGACGGTCGACCGGACGGCGGATACGAGCGGGGACCGGATGGCTGACGCGGCACCAGACCTCGTGCCCGACCTGGCCACGGAGCGGATCTCGTGGTCCGTCGGCCCCGTCGACCCGTACGCGGACGCGCTGCGCAGCGGCCGTGGCCCGTTGTTCCTCAGGCGTACCGACGGGTGGCTGCTGCCGCTGGAGGTGGAGCGCTGGTGCGCCCGGCCCGACGCGGCCGACCTGTCCGCGCTGCGGCAGTGCGAGGGCGCCGTGCTCGACATCGGCTGCGGCCCGGGCCGGCTGGTCGCCGAACTGGCGGCGCGCGGCCACCGCGTGCTCGGCATCGACGTCAGCGAGGCGGCCGTCGCGCACACCGTGCGGCTCGGCGGGCAGGCCCTGCGGCGCTCCGTCTTCGAGACGCTGCCGGGCGAGGGGCGCTGGGACACCGCTCTGCTGATCGACGGCAACATCGGCATCGGGGGCGACCCGGGCGCCCTGATCGCCCGCGTCGGCGCCCTGCTCGGGCCCGGCGGGCTGCTGCTCGCGGAGGCCGCGCCCGTGGACGTCGACGAACGCGTCCAGGTCCGGGTGGACGACGGCCGGGGTGCCGCGGGCACCCTGTTCCCCTGGGCCCGGGTCGGCACCCCGGCGCTGCTCCGGCACGCGCACCGGCTCGGCTGGCGGCCGGTACGTCAGTGGGTCGTCGACGGACGGCCCTTCGTGGCCCTGCGCCCCGGAGCCGACCGGCCCACGGCGAGCCGGACCAGCAGCCACAGTGCGGACAGCACGAAGAGACCGGCCGTGATCAGCAGCCACCGGGACAGGAACCCGCTGCCGGAGAGCGTGGTGGCCGCCTCGTAGTGGGCCTCCCGCTGACCCGAGATCAGCGGGAAGTACACCAGCAGGAGCAGGGCGGAGAGGAGGGCGGGGACGCGCAGGTGGTTCAGCCAGGCGGTACGGCGCAGCCGGCGCGCATCCGCCGTGCCGTCCTCGCGCCCCTGCGCCGGACCGTCCCCGCGCCTCGCCGTCGGACCGTCCCCGCGCCCCTGCGCCGGATCGTCCCCGCGGGCCTCCGACGCGCCGTCCACCCGCCCGGCCTCCGGGTCGTCCGCCCACCCGCCCGCCGGGCCCTCGCCCGCGGACGCCCGTGCGCCGCGTCCGGCCGGCGTGTACGCGCCCACGGCGAACACCGCCTGGGCGAGGCGGTCGACGAACCCGTACAGGGGAACAAGCACCACGTCGTGCACCAGGGCCGCGCCGACGAACCACAGCACCAGTGTGAGGGCGCTGTCCGCGCCGTGCACCAGCCGCACCCCGGCGTACGCCGCCACCGCGAACGAGACGACGAGCAGCACCAGTTGCAGGGGTCCTTCGCCGTACCAGCGTCCCGCACGCGCGGCGAGCGCACCGGCCGGCCCCCGGGCGCCCCCCGGCGGCCGCTGCCGTCGGCCGCCGTCGGCGGGCGAGGCGCCGCGGGGGCGCCGGTTCTCGGGAACGCCGGAAGGGCCCCGGTCGTCCGGGGAGCCGGAGGAGTCGTCGGTCATCACAGGTCTCCGAAGGTCAGACGGGCCACCCATTTGGTGTTGAGGACACCCGGGGCGGCGGGGACGATGATGCGGGCCGGATAGCCGTGGTCGGGCGAGAGGTCGGCGCCGTTCACGTGCAGCGCCAGCAGCGAGCGGGAGTCGCGGACCTGGTTGGCGCGCAGCGCGGCGTGCCGGAAGGCGCCGCGGCGCTGGAGGGACTCGACGAGCACATCGGGCGCGAGCCGCTCACCGGGGCGTGGCGTGCCCTCGTACGCCGCGTCGGGCGCATAGCCCACCAGCGCGGCGAGGTCGCGCAGCCGTACGCCGCTCCAGTGCTGGTCGTCCGTCGACCAGCCCTCCACGCAGGCGATCGGCAGGGCCGCCGTGTGCTGGGCCATCCGCAGCAGCGCGGCCCGGTCGAGCCGTACGACGCCCTTGGGGCCCTCGACCGTCAGCCGCCACGCCGTGCCCGTCTCGCGCAGGTCGATCGCCGACGTCGCCGCGGTCTTGTTGATCTGGAACGAGTTCCCGCCGCGGTTGGGGCCCTGCGGATCGCCGCCGCCGTGCGGCGCGAGCAGTGCCAGCCGGCGCAGCGGCCCGCCGATGCTCTGCCCCGCGGTCACCAGCAGCAGGACGAGCGAGCCCGCGCCGACCACGCCGACCGCGCCCCGCCGGGAGAGGGTGGCCGGGGCCGGGCGGGGCGAGGCCAGTCCCTCGGCCTCCCGCGCCACCCGTTCGCCGGCCGCACCCGTGACACCGCCGCCACCGCCGGCCACGTCCGTCGCACCCCCGGCGCCCGCACGGCCCTCGCCGCCGTCGGCGCCGTCGGCGCCCGACCGCCACCGTCCCTCCCGCAGCACCCGTACGGCCTGCGGTGTCCGCAGCACCACGTGGGTGAGGAACGCGGCGAAGAACACCCATGCGCCGTAGAAGTGCAGCGGGTAGAACGAGCCCGGGAAGATGTAGTCGAGCTGGACGTTGAGCACGCCGGTCGTGAACTCGAAGAGCACACCGCCGACGAGCAGCAGCAGTGAGATCCGCTCCAGCGCATGGCCGACGGAACGGGCCGGCGGCAGCTCGAAGAGCTTCGGCACCACCGACCAGAGCTTGGCCAGCACGACCGGGACCAGCACGATCCCGAGCGTGACGTGCACGCCCTGCGTCAGCCGGTACAGCCAGTGCGGATGGGTCGGCCAGGAGAAGAGGTAGAACCCGAGCAGGCCCTTGTCCGGGGTCTGGTCGTTGACGCCGAGGTTCGGGTTGTACGCGGCGTAGGAGAGCAGCCCGGTGACGAAGACCAGCGTGATACCGCCCAGCAGCACGAGGCCCAGAAGCGAGGTCAGCCAGGGGCCGCGCAGCGGGCTGCGCCAGAAGCGTGGCGAGGTGGGGAGTCTGTCGTTCCGTAGGTCGAACATGGGCCGACCGTAAGCCGGTGCCGGCCCGTGACAGGGCCCATGGCGTATGACGAAACGCTGACGTCACCGCCCGTGCGGCCGGGCGTCCGCCGGGATCTGACGGTTCCGTGACACCGCCCCGTCAATCGGCCCGCGACGGCCGGAAGCCGCCTAGCGTGCCGAGGGTGACACCCGCGACCTCCGACGACGGCTCCCCCACGGGCACCCGCGCCCCGGGCCCCGCCCCCTCCCGCGCCCCGGGCGCCACCACTTCCCGCGACCCCCGCGCACCCGGCGCCCCCCACGCGCCCGGCGGGCACGGCGACCCCGGGGGTGTCGGCGACCCCACCGGACACGGCGGCCCCACCGGGCACGGTGGCCCCGGCGCGGCTCCGGCTCCGGCTCCGGCTCCGGCCGCGCGGCCCGGCGGGCCCGGCGCGTCCGGCGTCCGGCCCGATCTGCTGGCCGCCGCCTTCGTGGTACTCCTGTTCGCCGCCGCGGCGGTCGTCGGCACCCGCATCGAGGCCGTCCACCACTCCCTCTTCGTGAGCTGGCCGCCGCTCTTCGCGTCCTGGGAGCCGCACGCGGGCCCCGGGACGCCGGCCGCGATCGCGGTGGCGGTGGCCGTCGTCGCCTACGGGCCCGGGCTGGCCGCGCGGCTGGGCTGGCGCGCGCTGGTAGCGGCCGCCTGGGCCGCCGCACTGGCCTGGACCTTCTCCCTGGCACTGGTCGACGGCTGGCACCGCGGCGTCGCCCGGCGCCTCACCACCGGCAACGAGTACCTCCAGTCGATCGGCGCCTTCCACGACGTCGGGGCGGCGCTGCGGGACTTCACGCACCACATCCTGCTGCACTCCCCGGACCACTGGCCCGCGCACGTGGCCGGTCACCCGCCGGCCGCGACGCTCACCTTCGTCTGGCTGGACCACCTCGGCCTGGGCGGCGGCGCGTGGGGGGCGGTCTTCGTGCTGGTGAGCGGGACCTCCGCGGTGGCGGCCGTGCTGGTCGCCCTGCGCGCGCTCACCGACGAGGCCACCGCGCGCCGCGCCGCGCCCTTCCTCGTCCTCGCCCCGATGGCGGTGTGGGCCGGGGTCTCGGCGGACGCGTACTTCGCCGCGGTCGCGGCCTGGGCCGTCGCGCTGCTCGCGCTGGCCGCCACCCGCACCACCCGGGCCCCGGTCGCGGCGGGCCTCGGCTCCGGTCTGCTCCTCGGCCTCACCTGCTACCTCTCCTACGGCCTCACGCTCATGGCGCTGCCCGCCGCCGCGGTCCTGCTGCTCACCCGCACCGTGCGGCCGCTGCCCTGGGTGCTGGTGGGCGCGGCGGTGGTGCCCGCGGCCTTCACCCTGGCCGGTTTCGACTGGTGGGAGGCGTACCGGCTGCTCGTCACCCGCTATGACCAGGGCGCGGGCGGCATCCGTCCGTACGGCTACTGGATCTGGGCGAACCCGGCCTGCACCGGGTTGATCACCGGGCTGGCGACGGCCGCCGGGGTCCGGCGCGTACTGGCCGCGGCACCCGGGGCGACGGGGCGGGTGCTCGCCCCGTTCGCGGCGGTCCTCCCACCGGGGCGCCGCACGCGGCGGACCGCACCCACCGCACCCCGGCCCGCTGCCGGGGCACGGCCCGCCACCGGGTCCCGGGCCGCCGACCACCTGGTCGTCCTGGTCCTGGTCGCGCTCCTCGCGATCCTGGCCGCGGACCTCTCCGGCATGAGCAAGGCGGAGACGGAACGCATCTGGCAGCCGTTCGCGCTGTGGCTCCTGCCGGCCGCCGCGCTGCTGCCCACCGGCTCCCACCGTCGCTGGCTGGCGGCTCAGGCGGCCTTGGCCCTGCTGGTCAACCATCTGCTGCTGACGGGGTGGTGAGCGAGGTGGGCGAGGTGGGCGTCGGTACCGGACGCGCGGGCCAGGACCGTCACAGACGCTCGGGCGGCACTTCCGAGACGTGGTAGAAGTACGACGTCATCGCGACCGTGCCGGCCGCGGCCAGGATGCTGATGACGACGGTCCGGATGTGCGGCGCGTCCGTGATGCTGTACATCCACCCGAAGGTCACCCCCGTGAAGGCCCCCCACGAGAACGCGCGGCGTACCCGCGGCAGCCGGGGGGAGACCTGGTGCAGCGCGAAGGCCGACAAGGCCACCGCCAGCCCGCTGAAGACGCCGAAGAGGACGTTGCCGGTGGTGATCGGACCCGCGCTGCGGTCGATCATGGCGGCCCACAGGCCGTACAGGATGCCCAGCGTCAGGGGGAGCGACCAGGACGCGGTGCTGCGCGGCCGGATCGCGGGCGGGAGGACCTGGGCACGGTCACTGCGCGCGGGTATCGCATAGGTCATGGCTGACTCCCCTTCTTCCTCTTCTTCCTCTGCTGCCGTTCATCCCTTTTCTTGCTCTTCCTTCGCGTCTCATTGCCTTCTGCCGCACTACCCTTTTTGCCCGCACTGACGCGCGCCCGCCCGTCCCCGCGGTGCACACCCCGCGCACCCGGCCCCCGGGCACCGCACCGGCACCCGGCCCCGGACACCGGCACCCGGATGCACTCCCCCCGCTAGCGCCCGCCGCACCCGGGCTCTTGCCTTGAAGGTATGTCCCAGCGACGCACCACCGCACGGAACGTCCTGTCGACGGTGCTGATCACCGTCGCCTGCCTCCTGGTGCCCCTGGCGACGGTCTCCGCCTGGGCCCTCAACGACATCGCCGACACCGACACCTACGTGGCGACCATGGAACCGCTGGCCAGTGACACAGCGGTGAAGGAGGACGTCGCGGACGCCGTCACCGAAGCGATCATGACCTATGTCAGCCGTACCGGGCGCAGCGGCGGCAGCTCGGGCGACCGGGGGCCGCTGCACGGCGGCGTCGAGACGTTCGTCAACGACGCGGTGCGCTCCTTCACCGGGACCAAGGCGTTCCGTGCGGCCTGGAACGCGGCGAACCGCGCCACCCATGACGCGGTGGTGCGGGAGCTGCGCGGCGGGCACGGGGACGAGGTCGGCTTCGACCTCGCGCCGATCAGCGCCCACATCAAACAGCAGCTCCTGGACGACTCGGTGCCGTTCGCCGAGCACATCCCGGTGGAGCACACCGATGTCACCCTGCTCGGGCCCAAGGACCTGGCGGTGTCACGGAAGGGGTTCCGGATGCTCCAGGTGATGGGGCTGTGGCTGCCGGTCGCGGCAGTGGGATGCGCGGTGGGCGGAGTGGCCGCGGCCGTCCGCAGGAGACGGGCGGTCCTGGCCACCGCCCTGGGCGTGGCGCTGGGCGCGGCCGTGCTGCTGGGGACGATCGCGGTGGGGCGGGGGCTGGCCCTGGGGGACCTGCCGCCGGACGTCTCGCGGGCGGCGGCGGGGGCGGTGTATGACGCGCTGACGCGGAGCCTGCGGGTCACCGCGTGGAGCATCGCGGGCGGCGCGGCCGGGGTGGCGGCGGTCGCCTTCTTCCTGACCCGCCGCGGGTCGCCGCGGTCCTAGCCCCGCCCGCCCGCGGACACCGCCACCGCCCGGCCCACGCGCCCGCACCCAGCACACCGCGCGACCCCGGAGCCCCCGCACCCAGCACACCGCGCGTCCAGGCCGCGCGTCCTGGGCCCCGCTCGGCGCCGGATGCGAGAGGATGCGTCCACGATGAGCAGCCGCATGATCGTCGAAGGCCCGCCGGCCCGCCGGCCGGGCGGCGGCGCCCCGAGCCCCGGGCAGGGGCGCGCCGGGCGCCGCCCGCACCCGGCCGCCTGGCCGGCCGTCCTGCTCCTCGCGGCCGTCACCGCCGTCGTCACCTGCCGCATCACCGACACCGACGCCACCACGCCCGTCCCGCAGCTCCTCGCGTTCTGGCCCTGGCTGATCGCCCCCACGGCGGCGGCCCTCCTGCTGGCCGCCCTCACCCGCTTCCGCACCGGCCTCGTCTGGGGACTCGCGGTCCTCGCCGCCCTCGCCTGGTTCATGGAGCCCTACGGCAGGGTCGGGGACCCGCACGGCCCGCCGGTCGCCGAGATCCGCGTCCTTGCCTCCAACGTCCAGTACGGCCGCGGCACCCCGGCACTGACCGGCGCCGTCCGCCGCGAGCGCCCCGACATCGTCTTCGTCGAGGAGTGCGACAGCCGCTGCCTGCGTCTCCTGGACACGGCGTTCCCGGCCCAGGACCGGGCCCGCCGCGAGGGGCGGCCCGGCCCGCCCGGCACGTACCCCTACCGCAGTCAGGCCAGGGCCCCCGGGGCCCACGGCTCCGTCATCCTCAGCCGCTACCCCCTCGTCCCCGCGCCCGCGCTGCCCGGCACGCTGCGGATGCCGGGCGCCACCGCCACCGTCCACGGCCGCCCCGTCCGGCTCCAGCTCGCCCACCCCGTGCCGCCGCTGCCGGACAGCCTCGGCCGCTGGCGCACGGACCTGGCCGCCCTGCGCGGCTTCGCCGCAGGGACGGCGGCCGCGCACCGCACGACGATCCTCGCCGGCGACTTCAACGCCACCCAGGACCACGCCGCGTTCCGCCGCATCCTGGACACCGGCCTGCGCGACAGCGCCCGCCTCGCCGGCCAGGCGCGCACCCCGAGCTGGCCCTCCCGCACCGCCCCGGTGCTCGGCGCGCAGCTCGACCACGTCCTCGTCAGCGCCGACCTCTCCGCCCGCGGCGCCCGCTTCCTCGGTCTTGCCGGCACCGACCACCGGGCACTGCTCACCGACCTCACGCTGCACGGCACACCGCCGGTCCGGTAGGCCGCACGGGCGCACCGCACCGGCGGACCGAGCCGGTGGACCGAACCGGCGGGCGGGCCCGTGCGGGGGCCTCCCCGCGGCGAACGCGGCGATGCCCCGGCCGGCAGCCGGGGCATCGAGGGGGTGCGTCCCACGTATGGAGCCGGCCTCCCCGGGCCGTTCGTGAGGGCACGGACCGCACGGTGGGAGAGCGGCCCCGTACCAGTGGGGGGTGACAGCCGGGGGAGGCCGGAGCTGGACGCGAGCCGGCCGGTCGGGGCCCCGGCACGGGCCCCGGCCGGTCGGCGCCGGGTCAGCCGTCGTCGCCGGTCAGCCGACCTTGTTCAGCTTGTCGAGGGCCTTCGCGAACCCGTTGGCCCAGAGCTGGTTGACCCTGGACCGCTCGTTGGAGTCCGGGTACCGGTTGGTGCAGGACGGGCCGGGGCCGCCACCGGACATCAGCTCGCTGCACGGGCCGGTGTAGTGGTCCGGCAGACCGAGCACGTGGCCGGTCTCGTGCGCGACGATCCGGATCTGGTCGTACTGCTGGCTCTGGGCGTGGTCGATGAAGATGTAGCCCCTGCCGTGCCCGTCCGTGGACGCGTACGAGCCCCGCGGGTCGTCGCCCTCGGTGTAGTAGAAGTCGGATCCGCCGCTGCTGGCCGCGAGGCGCACGTTCGACACGGAGCTGTTCCAGATCTGGGCGGCGCTGGAGATCTGCGACCGGTAGCTGGGCGCGTCCGAGGGGTCGTACGTGACGGTGACGGCCGCGAGGTCCGGGTGGGCGGCCTGCTTCTCGGCCGCGGCCTTCAGCACGGCCTCGAAGAACGCCTTGGTGTTGGCGTTGTCCTCGGCCGAACCCGCGTACCGCGCGTACGAGGCCGCGGAGGCCGCGCCCGGGGTGGCGGTCTGCGCCGCGGCGGGAACCGCGGTGCCGAGGGCCGCGGTGGCAAGGCCCAGGCCCAGCGCGAGCGCGACGAGTCTCTTGGCGGGCTTCCTGGTCATGGAAGTCATGGGGGGCTCCTACTCGTTCTTGTGTGGGGTCGAGAACGAACGGTCGGTAGGAGGAGTCTCGGCGAACGAACGGCCCTGCGGATGATGGCACTTGGGGATAGCCCGGAGCTATCGGCCTTCGACTGGTGTGCTTCTGGGCCGATTTGACCATCTGGCGCGGCGCTTGGGGCGGGCCTAGTCTCGGTGGCCATGGACCTGGAGGTCAGGCACCTGCGCGTACTGTGCGCCATCGCCGACACGGGCAGCCTGCACAAGGCGGCGCGCGAACTGGGCATGGCACAGCCCTCGTTGAGCACCCAGTTGCGCCGCATCGAGCACTCCCTGGGCGGGGAGCTGTTCGCCCGCGAGCGCACCGGCTGCCGCCCCACGCCGCTCGGCCGCGCGGTGCTCAGCCGCGCCCGGCCGCTGATCGCCGAGCTGTCGGCGCTGGTCCAGGAGGCCCGCACGACCGCGGCGCGCGCCGCGGGCGGACCCCACCTGCGGATCGGTGCCACCGCGAGCCGTGCCATCCCGGGCTGGTTGCGCAGGCTGCGCGCCTGCCCGCCGCGCCCGGAGCCGACCCTCCAGATGGACGTCTCGGCGAACGCGCTGCTGCGCATGGTGGCCGCCGGCCAGCTCGACGTGGCGTTCGTCCACGAGGTGGAGGGCAGCCCGCTGCGGATCCCACCCGGACTGTGCCTGCGGACCCTGGTCGAGCGGGAGCCGCAGTTCGTGACGATCGCCGCGGACCACCCCTCCGTGGCCCGGCAGGTGGTGCCGCTCTCCGACCTCGCCTCGGAACGGTGGATGGTGGACTCCACGGTGGACGGCGAGTGGGACGCGCTGTGCCGGGTGTTCCGCACCGCCGGGCTCGACCCGTGCATGCTGCACGGCGACTACCTGACCGCCTACTCCCTGGTCGCCACCGGCGAGGTCGTCACCATCAGCCAGCCGACCTCACGGCCCCGTCCCGACCTGGTGATACGGCCCCTCCAGGGCGATCCGATAGGCGTACGGCTGCTGCTCGCCGCGCGTACCGAGGCGGAGGCGGACGCGGTCTACCCGGAGTTGGAGGAGGCGTACTGGGAGGTGGCGTGGGAGGCGCCCGCCTACCGTGAGTGGTTGCGCCGGTCGCCCGCGGGAACCGTCGGGGCGGGACTTCCCGCGCTGCGGGACGACGACGTGCGGCTCCTGAATGCCGAGGTCACGAACTCGTAGGCGTTCGGGTGGGTTCGGGGCCCGCCGGGGCGCCGCGGGCGCGTGCCGGGCAGCGGGGGCCGGTCGCCACCCTCCCGAAGATCATGTGCCGTGGAGGCTAACCTTACGTGTCCGCCCTGGCCAGGGATTACCAGGGATCTAGGGAAGCACGTCACGCGGAGGGTTGTGCACATGGGCATTCTGAGTCGGCTGCGGGATGCGTGGGGGGGTCGGTCCCGGAAGCGTGGTCGGTCGGGTGCGGAGCAGGTGGGGGCGTCCGCCGAGGGTGACGGCTCCGCCTCCGCGGTGAGCACGCCCGCGGCGCCGGACGGGTCGGAGTCCCCCGCCGCCTCCGCGGCCGGCACGCCTTCCGCGGTGTCCACCGGTTCCGGGGCCTCCCCCTCGTCCACGGCGTCCGAGGAGACCGGGCCCTTCGCGTCCTCCGCGTCCTCCGCTTCCTCCACCGCTGAGACGGACACGTCCGCGGCGGAGGGGTCCTTGGTGGACGATCTTGTCGCCGCCGCGTTCGACCGGGTGGCCGCGAAGCCTTCCGCCGGGGGTGCACCGGCCGGGGGCGAGGAGTCCGACGCCGCCCCCGAGGCGCGCGAGCCCGCGGCGGAGGCGCCGACCCGGGACGGATCCGCGGACGTCGCCCCGGCGGCCCCCGAAACCACCCCCGCCCCCACGGCCGCACCGGAGCCGACGGTCGAGCCGGAGTCCGCAGCCGAGCCGGAGCCCACGGCCGACACCGCGCCCGAGTCCGAGTCCGAGCCCGAAGCCGAGCGGGCGCACGTGACCGCCGCCGACCCCGAGCCGGAACCCGCGACCGCGTCCACGCCCGCCCCCGAACCCGACCCGGAGCCCCGGCCCGAGCCCGCCGCCGAAGCCGAACCCGACCCGGAGCCCCGGCCCGAGCCCGCCGCCGAAGCCGAATCCGAGCCGGAGCCCGAACCCGAGGCCGAGGCCGAGATCGGGCCCGAGGCCGAGGTCGACACCGCCCCTGAGCCCGAGTCCGAGCCGGTCGCCGAAACCGCACCCGAAGCCGCCCCCGAGCCCGCCGCCACCGCCGAGCCCGCCGCCACCGCCGAGCCCGAGGCGCGGCCCGCCACCGCCCCCGAGCCCGAACCCGCCCCGGAGCCGGTGGCCGAAACCGCACCAGAACCCGCCGCAGCGCCCGAGCCCGAAGCCGAGCCCGAGCCCGCCGCCGAAGCCGAACCCGCTGCCGAAGCCGGGCCCAAGCCCGCCGCCGAAACCGCACCCGGAGCCGAGCCGGAAACCACCGCCGAGACCGCACCAGAACCCGCACCGGAGCCCGAACCCGAGCCCGCACCCGCCGCCGAAGCCGAGCCCGAGCCGGAGCCCGAACCCGAGCCCGCACCCGCCGCCGAACCCGCACCGGAGCCCGAACCCGAGCCGGAGGCGGAGCCTGTGGCCGAGCCCGCCGCCGCAACCTCGCCCGCACCCGCCGCCGAAACGGCGCCCGAGCCCGAGGCCGTGCAGGTCGGGGAGCCCGTGGCCGTCGGCGCGGCCGCCGGGGAGCGGGTCAGGGACGTGGCGCCGGGGCTGGCGGCGGCCTACGAGACCGCGGGCGCCGTCCTGGAACGGGCCGGGCTCGCGGACGTGCGGGCCCGGGTGTACCTCGTGCTGGACCGGTCCGGCTCCATGCGTCCGTACTACAAGGACGGCTCCGCGCAGAGCCTCGGGGAGCAGGTGCTCGCCCTGGCCGCGCACACCGACCCCGAGGCGACCGTGCACGTCGTGTTCTTCTCGACGGACATCGACGGCACCGGCGAGCTGACCCTGGACGCCCACGAGGGCAAGGTCGACGAGCTGCACGAGGCATGCGGCCGGATGGGGCGCACCAGCTACCACCGCGCGGTCGAGGAGGTCGTGGCCGACTACGAGAAGTCGGGCAGCGAGGACCCCGCCCTGGTGGTCTTCCAGACCGACGGGCCCCCGGACACCAAGGGCCCGGCCACCCAGGCGCTGGCGGACGCGGCGAAGCTGCCGCTGTTCTTCCAGTTCGTGGCCTTCGGCGAGCACGACGCCAAGGGCTTCGACTACCTGCGCAGGCTGAAGGCGGACAACGCCGCGTTCTTCCACGCGGGCCCCACGCCCCGCGAGCTGACCGACGCCGAGCTGTACGAGGGCCTGCTCGCGGTCTGGCGCCCGTAGCCCGCGGGCCTTCCCGACCATCGGACGACGGGGTGGGACCACCGGTACGCACCGGCGGTCCCACCCCGTCACCGCGTGTGATCGGTGTGAGTCGATCTCCCCCGGGCCAGTAGGATTTCGACCATGGCGGCCACTGGATCCGAGAAGCAGGGTGGCAAGGCGTACTACGTCTCCACCCCCATCTATTACGTCAACGACGCTCCTCACCTGGGCCACGCCTACACGACCGTCGCAGGCGACGTGCTCACGCGCTGGCACCGTCAGCGCGGCGAGAAGGTGTGGTACCTCACCGGCACGGACGAGCACGGTCAGAAGATCATGCGCACCGCCCAGGCGAACGGCGTCAGCCCCCAGGAGTGGTGCGACAAGCTCGTCGAGGAGGCGTGGAAGCCCCTCTGGGAGCACCTGGAGATCGCGAACGACGACTTCATCCGCACCACCGAGAAGCGGCACACCGACCGTGTGCAGGAGTTCGTCCAGGCGCTGTACGACAAGGGCGAGGTCTACAAGGGCGGCTACGAGGGCCCTTACTGCGTGGGCTGCGAGGAGTACAAGCTCCCGGGCGAGCTGCTGGACGGCGAGGGCGCCTTCGCCGGGCAGAAGCTCTGCCCCATCCACAAGACCCCGGTGGAGATCCTCAAGGAGGAGAACTACTTCTTCCGGCTGAGCGAGTACGGTCCGAAGCTGCTGGAGCTGTACGAGTCCCGCCCCGACTTCGTGCAGCCCGAGTCCGCGCGCAACGAGGTCGTGAACTTCGTCCGGCAGGGCCTCCAGGACCTGTCGATCTCACGCTCCACCTTCGACTGGGGCGTCAAGGTCCCCTGGGACGAGAAGCACGTCATCTACGTGTGGATCGACGCGCTGCTGAACTACGCCACGGCCGTGGGCTACGGCACCGACCAGGCGAGGTTCGACTCGGTCTTCCCCGCCGACATCCACCTGGTCGGCAAGGACATCCTGCGGTTCCACGCGATCATCTGGCCGGCGATGCTGATGGCGAACGGCCTGCCCGTGCCGGGCCGGGTCTTCGCGAACGGCTGGCTGATGGTCGGCGGCGAGAAGATGTCGAAGTCCAACCTCACCGGCATCAAGCCGCAGGATCTGACGTCGCACTTCGGCGTCGACGCCTACCGCTGGTACTTCCTGCGCGCCATCGCCTACGGCCAGGACGGCTCGTTCTCCTGGGAGGACTTCTCCGCCCGGTACACCAGCGAGCTGGCCAACGACTTCGGCAACCTGGCGTCGCGGGTGGCGGCGATGGTCGCCCGCTACTTCGACGGGGCGCTGCCGGCGGCCACCGCGGCCGGTCCGGCGGAGACGGCGATCTCCGAGGGCCTGGCGAAGGCCGCCGCGGAGGCGGACCGGCGGATCGGCGAGGAGCTGGACTTCGCCGGCGGCATCGCCGCGGTCTTCGAGTTCATCCGGCTGGTCAACGGCTACCTGACCGAGCAGGAGCCCTGGAAGGTCGCGAAGGACAAGAGCCCCGAGGGCCAGGCCCGGCTCGCCACCATCCTGTACACCGCGGCGGAGGCGCTGCGGGCCGTCGCCGTGCTGCTGAACCCGGTGATGCCCGCCACCGCCCAGAAGCTCTGGGACTCGCTGGGCGCCGAGGTGTCCCTCGGCGCGCTGGCCGACCAGCGGATCGCCGGTGCGGCCGACTGGGGCCTGCTGCCCGCGGGCTCGACGGTCACCAAGGGCGAGGTGCTCTTCCCCCGGCTGGAGGAGCGGCCCACGGCCTGAGACGGCACCGGCCCCGGGACGCCACGGCGCCCGGGGCCCCGGGGCTTCGGCCCCGGCCGTGCCGTCCCGGGCGCGCCCCGTGCGGGCGCGCCCGGAGCGCGGCTACGCCCCCGAGGGCCGCCGCACCCCGAGGTGGAGTTCGCGCAGGCGTGCCTCGGTGAGCTCGGAGGGGGCGCCCATCATCAGGTCCTGGGCGTTGCCGTTCAGCGGGAAGGCGATGGTCTCGCGGATGTTGGGCTCGTCGGCGAGGAGCATCACGATGCGGTCCACGCCGGGCGCGATGCCACCGTGCGGCGGGGCGCCGAAGCGCAGGGCGCGGAGCATGCCGGCGAAGTCGCGCTCCACGTCCGCCCGTTCGTAGCCGGCGATCTCGAAGGCCGACAGCATGATCTCCGGCTCGTGGTTCCTGATCGCGCCGGAGGAGAGTTCGACGCCGTTGCAGACGATGTCGTACTGCCAGGCCAGCACGTCCAGCGGGTCCTGGGTGCGCAGCGCGTCCAGGCCGCCCTGCGGCATCGAGAACGGGTTGTGCGAGAAGTCGATCCGCCCGGTGTCCTCGTCCTTCTCGTACATCGGGAAGTCCACCACCCAGCAGAAGCGGAAGACGTCCTCGGTGAAGTGGCCGGAGCGCCGGGCGGCCTCCACCCGTACCGCGCCCATGATCCGGGACACCTCGGCGTACTCGCCCGCGCCGAAGAAGACGGCGTGCCCGGGGGCGAGCGCGAGCCTCCTGGTCAGCTCGGCGACGTCCTTCTCGGTGAGGAACTTGGCGATCGGCCCCGACAGCGCGCCGTCCTCGCCGACCCGCACCCAGGCGAGGCCCTTGGCGCCCTGCTCGACCGCGTACTCGCCGAGCTGGTCGAAGAACCTGCGCGGCTGGTCCTGCACACCGGCCACCGGCAGCGCCCTTACGTGCCGGCCGGCGAAGGCGTTGAACCCGGAGGAGGCGAAGACGTCCGAGACGTCGACGAGTTCCAGCTCCGCACGCAGGTCGGGCTTGTCCGAGCCGTACTTCTCCATCGCCTCCCGGTAGGGGATGCGCGGGAAGGGCGACGACACGTGGCGGCCGCCGCCGAACTCCTCGAACAGCTCCGTCATCAGCTTCTCGACCGGCTGGAAGATGTCCTCCTGCTCGACGAAGGACATCTCCAGGTCCAACTGGTAGAACTCGCCGGGCGAGCGGTCCGCGCGGGCGTCCTCGTCGCGGAAGCACGGCGCGATCTGGAAGTAGCGGTCGAAGCCGGCGATCATCAGCAACTGCTTGAACTGCTGCGGGGCCTGCGGGAGCGCGTAGAACCTGCCCGGGTGGATGCGGGAGGGCACGACGAAGTCGCGGGCGCCCTCGGGCGAGGTGGCGGTGAGGATCGGGGTCGCCATCTCGGTGAAGCCGAGCGCGGTCATCTTGTTGCGGATCGCCGAGATGACGGCGGTGCGCAGCATGATGTTGCGGTGCATACGGGCACGGCGCAGGTCGAGGAAGCGGTATTCGAGCCGGCGCTCCTCGTTCACCCCGTCGTCGGCGTTGACGGTGAAGGGCAGCGGCGCGGCCTCGCCGAGCACCTCCACCTCGGCCGCCTCGATCTCGATCTCGCCGGTGGGCAGGTCGGGGTTGACGTTGTCGGCGCCGCGCGAGACGACCCGGCCGTCGACGCGGAGCACGGTCTCCTTGGAGAGCTTGTCCAGCGCCTCGGCGGCGGCGGTGCCGGGGCGGGCCACGAGCTGGGTGACGCCGTGGTGGTCACGCAGATCGATGAACAGGATGCCGCCCAGGTCTCGGCGATTGTGCAGCCAGCCGCTCAGCCGGACGTCCGTGCCGACGTCGGAGGCACGCAGCTCGCCGCACGTGTGGGACCTGTACCGATGCATCTCTCATCCAGCCTTCGTGTCGCTGTTCGTCGCCCGTGGCCGGCAGCCGGCCGGCTCGGGCCGCGAGGCCCGGCCGCCGGGGCCGCCCGTCAGCGCGGGCCCGGTATTCGGTACCCGGGCCCCGGTGACAGTGGCCGGGTGCCGGGCGAACCAAGGCTACCGTCCGGTCCGAACCGCCGAGAGGGTCACGCTCAGTCGCCACCAGCGCCCGTATGTTCCTACAGTGGAGTGATGCGCACCAATAATCCCCTCCCGTCCGTTGGGGATGACCCCCACCCGGAGCTGGGTGGCGGCCCGCTCTCCCAGGCGGGAGGGCGGGGCCTGCCCCGCGGGGACGGCCCCGGCGGACCCGACCCGGGCGCCCCGCTCCCCCCGATGAGCGGGACCGGTGAGGTGCAGGAGGGGTCGCTGCCGGACCCGGACACGGTGCTGGCCGCCGTCGGCACCGGCGTCTGGCGCTGGGACGAGGCGGCGGGCACGGTCACCCTGGACGCGGAGGCGGCCCGGCTGGTGGGCCTGCCGGCCCATGCCGTCACGGTGGCCTCGGCGAACATCCGCTCCCGCTTCCACCCGGTCGACTGGAACGAACTCGACAGCATCTCCCGGCTCGCCATCACCGAGGGCACCGTGGCCGAGGCCCGGCTGCGGATCGTGGACGAGCACGGGCGCGAGATCCGGGTGGTGCGGGCGCGCTGCAAGCCCCTCGTGGACCCGAGGAACGACAGCTACGAGATGACCGGCACCCTCCAGGAGGTCACCGGCGCCTCGGCGGGCGCGGCCGCGCTCAGCGAGGTCACCGGCGACTGGCGGCGCTCCCGTGAGGCGTTCCTGCTGGACGCCGGGCGGGCGCTGGCCGAGGCGCGGTCCACCGCCGAGGTGCTGCGGGTGGCCGCGGGCCTGTCCATGCCCGGCTTCTCGCCGGACGGCCTGGCCGTCTTCGGCTCCGAGGGCGACCGGCTGGTGCTCGTCGGCCACCAGGGGCACGACCCCTCGGACGTGGGTCCCTTCACGGAGATGCCGCTGGACTCCGACTATCCGGCCGCCGAGGTGATACGCACCGGCCACGCCGTCTACCTCTCCTCGCCGCGCGAGTACGCGGAGCGCTACCCGGCCGCCTGGCCGATGGTCGAGCGGTTCGCGCGCAGGTCCTGGGCGTTCCTGCCGCTGACCGCGGGCGGCGGCACGATGGGCGCGTGGCTGGCGGCCTTCGCCTACCCGGTGCGGTTCACACCGGACGAGCGGTCCGTGCTGACGACGGTGGCCAGGATGCTCGGGCAGGCGCTGTCCAGGGCGAGCGCCGCCGAGACGGAGAAGGAGCTCACGCAGGGCCTCCAGCGCTCGATGATGCCGGACCTGGGCCCGCGGGTGCCCGGCCTCGGTGTCGCGGGCCGCTACGTACCCACCGGCGGCGGGCTGGAGGTGGGCGGCGACTGGTACGACGTGATCACCCTGCCGTCCGACCGGATCGCCCTGGTCATCGGAGACGTGCAGGGCCACGACGTACGGGCCGCGGGGCTGATGGGCCAACTGCGGATCGCGCTGCGCGCCTATGCCGCGGAGGGCCACCCGCCGGACGCCGTGCTGACCCGCGCCAACCGCTTCATGGCCGGCATCGCCGAGTTCGGCGCCACCGGCGCCACCCGGGGCCAGGACGGCCGGGACGGCGACGAGCGGTTCGCGACCTGCCTGTACGTGGAGGCGGACCCGGCCACCGGGATGCTGGAGATCGCCCGGGCCGGCCATCTGGACCCGGCGGTGCAGATGGCCGACGGCACCGTGCTGATGCGGCCGACCGCGGGCGGGCTGCCGCTCGGCATCGACCCGGACTGCGACTACCCGACCACCCGCATCGTCCTGGAGCCCGGCGAGACGATGCTGGTCTGCACGGACGGCCTGGTGGAGACGGGCGGGCACGACCTGTCCACCGGGTGGGCGCGGATCAAGGCGACCCTGGAGGAGTTCGGCAGCGAGAACCTGGAGGTGCTGGCGGACGCGCTGATCGGGGCCGTGTACGGACCCGGGTCGCACCACACGACCGGCCCCCTCACCGACCGCCGCGACGACGACATCGGCCTGATGCTGCTGCGCAGGACCAGCGTGCCGGAGTCGGGCAGGGCGGCCAGGCGGGCCACGCTGGCCATCGCGCAGACCGAGCCGGAGCGGATCGCGGAGGCCCGCCTCCAACTGCGCGAGCTGCTGCACGACTGGCCGGACGGCGAGCAGGTGGAGTCCGCGGAACTGCTGGTCTCCGAGCTGCTGTCGAACGTGCTGCGGCACACCGACGGCGACGCCCGGCTGGTCGCCGAGGTCACCGGCCGCCCCGGGCACCGGTACATGCGGGTGGAGGTCGCGGACAGCAGTGACGACCTGCCGCACAAACGACGGCCGGGCGAGCTCGCGTCGTCCGGGCGCGGCCTGCTGCTGATCGAGTACCTCGCGGACTCGTGGGGCGTGGCGCCGCGGGGGCAGGGCAAGAGCATCTGGTTCGAGCTGGGCGAGCCCGAGCCCGGGGCGGACCGAGGAGACCGGACGGACCGAGGAGACCGGACGGACCGAGGAGACCGGACGGACCGAGGAGACTGAGGGGGCTGAGGGGACTGAGGAGGCTGAGGGGGCGCGGCGGCGGGCGGCACCCTCGGCCGGGCTACTCGTAGCGTTCGCGCAGCTCCGCGAGCACGCCGAAGGCGGCGGCGGTGAGCGGGACCGCGAGCAGCAGGCCGAGGATGCCGGCCACCGACGCGCCGGCGGTGAGGGCCAGCAGGATGGCGGCGGGGTGCATCTGCACGGTGCGGCTCTGGATGGCCGGCTGGAGGACGTGGCCCTCCAGGACCTGCACGGCCAGCACCACGCCGAGCGCCCACAGGGCGATGGCGAAGCCGCGGTCGGCGAGCGCCACGAGGACCGCCACCGCTCCCGAGATCACGGCGCCGAGGTAGGGGATGAAGGCGCCGACGAAGACCAGCGCGCCGAGGCCCACCGCGCCCGGCACCCGCAGGATCAGCAGGCCGGCGGTGATGCAGAGCGCGTCGATGAGCGCGATCAGCGTGGTGCCGCGCATGAAGCCCTCGACGGCTCCGAACGCGCGCCGCGCCATCGCCTCCAGCACCGCTCCGCTCTCCCGCGGCGCCAGGGCCCGCAGCGTCCGCAGCGCACGCCCGCCGTCCCGCAGGAGGAAGAAGACCAGCAGCAGGGCGAGCACGCCGGTGGCGATCCACTCCGCCACCACGCTCAGCCCGCTGATCACGCCGGATGCCGCGGTCGCGCCGAACTTCGACAGCAGCTTGCCGGCGTTCTCGGCCACGTCGTCCAGCGAGGTGCCCGCGGCGCCGAAGTGCCGGGCCACGGAGGTGCCGGCGTGCCTGAGCGAGGCGGTGATCTGGTCGCCGTTGTCGACCAGCGAGGCCACCACGACCCAGACGGCGCCGCCGACCACGGCGAGCACCGCGACGCAGGTCAGCCCGGCGGCCAGCGAACGGTTGACCCGGGCCCGCACCAGGCGCCGGTACAGCGGCCTGAGCAGGGCCGTGCCGAGCAGCGCGAGCAGCAGGGGGGTGACGGCCGTCTGGAGCACCACGCACAACCGGATGCCGACCGCGGCCACCCCGGTGACCAGCAGGATGACGACGCACCAGGCCGCGGTGCGCCGAACGGGCTCCGGGAGCAGGGGCTGCACGGGCTGCACCCTGACAGCCGATCACGCAGCCGGTCCGCAGTCATGCGGACCGGGCCACGGGGGTGAAGACCGGCACCACAGAATGTGTCATGCATCACATCATCGGTATATAGCGGACGTCCGGACACGCTGCGAATCTGCTCACCCACAAGGCGTCACACCGACAGCACCGCGTACCGGGCCCGACCAGCACCGCGTACGGGGCACCGCGGTCACGACCGGCACCGCGGTCCTGAGGTACAGCGCGTTCCGAGCACTTCTGGCCACGGGGGGACGCACACGTGCCGCTCTGCGAAGCAACGGACGATGCGCACGACGAGAACGACGAGAACGACGAGAAGCACCGTAAGGACGAGACACACCGGAAGCACCGGAAGCACCGGAAGCACCGGAAGCACCGGAAGCACCGGAAGCACCGGAACGAGGAGAACGACAACGCGGCGAACGAAGGGAACAAGGGCTACAAGGGCTACAAGGGCAACGAGCGGCACAAGGGGAACAACGGCGACGGCCACAGCAACAGGCGCGAGGCGGCCGGCGGGACAGGCGCCGCCGAGGGCGGGCCGCCGCGCGCGGCGTACCGGGCGGCCTGGTACGCGCTCTCGGCCGCCACGCTCACCGCCCTGGTCCTCCTCTCCTACCGCACCGCGGGGGCCTGGCAGTACGACCTGACCGTGTACCGGCAGGGCGTGGACCAGGTCCTGGACGGGGCGCCGCTCTACCGCAACGACATCGACTTCACCTATCCGCCGTTCGGCGCACTGCTGCTCGCCCCGCTCTCCCTGCCCGGCGGCGCCTGCTGCGCGCTGCTCGTGGTCTTCTCCTCGACGGTGCTGCTGCACGTGGCGGTGGAGTCGTTCCTCAGGCACGCGGCGTGGCCCGCGCCCCGGGTACGGCACCGGGCCGTGATCGCCTTCAGCGCCGTCTTCGTCTGGCTCTATCCCGGGCGCACCAGCCTGATGCTCGGCCAGGTCACGTTCCTGATCCTGGCCGTGACCGCCTGGGACCTCACCCGTGCGGACGGCAGCAGGGCCAAGGGGTTCGGCATAGGGCTGATGGCGGGTCTGAAGCTGGTCCCGGGCGTCTTCGCGGCGTACTACCTGTGCACCGGGCGCCGCCGCCCGGCCCTGGCCGCGGCGGGCACCTTCGCGGCCACGGCGGCGCTGGGCGCGGCGGTCCTGCCGGGCGACTCCTTCGACTACTGGTCCCGCTACGTCTTCGCGAGCGACCGGATAGGGGCCCCGCAGACGGCGGACAGCGAGACCATCAAGAGCCTGCTGGTCCGCGCGCTGCACGGCACGGACGGCACGACGGTGCCGTACCTGCTGCTCGCCGCGGCCGTCCTCGCGGCCGGGCTCCGCCTGGCCAGGAAGTGCTGGCAGCGGGACGAGGAACTGCTCGGCCTCGCGGTCTGCGCCACCCTGATCCTGCTGGTACTGCCGGTGGCATGGACCTTCTACTGGACGTGGGCGCTGGTGCCGCTCGTGCTGCGCCTCGCGCAACTGGCCGCCACCGAGCGGTCGCGTCCCGCGGTGGTGTTCCTGCTGGTGCTGCTCGCGGTGTTCACGCCCGACCCGGTCACCGGGATCCGCGCCGAGGAGTCGGAGCTGACGCTGGGTGCCGGGGAGCAGCTACTCGCGGCCACGCACGCCGCGGCCGCGGCCTTCGTGCTGGCCCTGGCCGCGTGGCTGGTCCGGGGCCGGGCGGCCCCCGAGGCGGCGGGGCGGCTGAGCGGCTGAGCGGCGGCCTGCCCGTCCGGGGTCGGTCCTGCCCGTCCGGGGTCGGTCCTGCCCGTCCGGGGTCGGTCCCGCACGGCCGGGTCCTGCCCGGCCCCGCGGGCGCAGCGGGCCCCGGGGAGTGGGGGCCCGCTGCCGGGTGCGCCGGACGCCCGGCGCGGCTCGGGGCCCGTCCGCGAGGCCCGCCCGGGGCCTGGCCGGCGGGGCGTCGGGGACCGGTCGGCGGGATCAGGTGTGCGGCACCGGGACGGTGCCGAGCCGGCCCTTCTGGAAGTCCTCGAAGGCCTGCTGGAGCTCCTCGCGGGTGTTCATCACGAACGGTCCGTAGTGCGCCATGGGCTCCCTGATCGGACGGCCGCCGAGCAGGACGACCTCCAGGTCGGGGGTGTGGGCGTCCTGCTTCTCGTCCGCGCGCAGGGTCAGCGAGCCGCCGGTCCCGAAGACCGCCGTCTGCCCCAGGTGGACCGGACGCCGCTCGGCGCCCACCGACCCGCGGCCGGCCAGCACGTACGCGAGCCCGTTGAACTCCTCCCGCCAGGGCAGGGTGACCTCGGCGCCCGGCGCGAGGGTCGCGTGGACCATCGTGATCGGCGTGTGCGTGATGCCCGGGCCCTCGTGACCGTCCAGCTCACCGGCGATGACCCGCAGCAGCGCGCCGCCGTCCGGGGAGGTGAGGAGCTGGACACTGCCGCTGCGGATGTCCTGGTACCTGGGGGCCATCATCTTGTCGGCGGCCGGCAGGTTCACCCATAGCTGGAGGCCGTGGAAGAGCCCGCCCGACACGACAAGCTGCTCCGGCGGCGCCTCGATGTGCAGCAGGCCGGAGCCCGCCGTCATCCACTGGGTGTCGCCGTTGGTGATGGTGCCGCCACCGCCCTGGCTGTCCTGGTGGTCGAAGATCCCGTCGATGATGTACGTGACGGTCTCGAAGCCGCGGTGCGGGTGCCACGGGGTGCCCTTCGGCTCCCCGGGCTGATACTCCACCTCGCCCATCTGGTCCATCATGATGAACGGGTCCAGGTACTTGTAGTCGATGCCGGCGAAGGCGCGGCGTACCGGGAAGCCCTCGCCCTCGAATCCGCTGGGGGCGGTGGTCACGGCCAGGACGGGGCGGGGGGCGGCGTCGGCCGGGGGTGCCACGCGCGGAAGGGTCAGCGGGTTCTCGACGGTCACTGCGGGCATGGTGGTACCTCCTTGTGCTCCGAGTTTAGTTGAACGTAGAACTTCTTGCCACCTCAACAACGAGAAGTGCCCGCAGGGCATTCCCTGCGGGCACTACGGGCACTACGGGGCACAAGGGGTCATCACGGGCGCCGCGGACAAGAGGAGCACCCCGCGGGCACAGAACGGAGGCGACCCCTCGGGGGCACGCCCCAACGGTTAGCCGTACATGCGGCGCATGGCGAAGTCGACCATCTCCTGGACCGCCTTGGCGTCGAACACCATCCGGTGGTCCCCCTCCATGTCGAGGACGAACCCGTACCCGGTGGGCAGCAGGTCGATCACCTCCGCCCCCGTGATCACGAAGTACTTCGAGTCCTTGCCGGCGTACCGGCGCAGCTCCTTCAGGGAGGTGAACATGGGGATCACCGGCTGCTGCGTGTTGTGCAGGGCCAGGAACCCGGGGCTGTCGCCGCGCGGGCAGTACACCTTGGAGGTGGCGAAGATCTGCTGGAAGTCCTCGGCGGACATCGAGCCGGTGGTGAAGGCGCGTACGGCGTCGGCGAGCGACGGGGGCGACGGCTCCGGGTACAGGGGCCCCGGCGGCTGCCCGTACCCGTTGGGCATCTGGGGCGGCGGCTGATGCGGCGGGTACTGCTGTCCGTGGGCCGCGTGCTGGTCGTAGCCGTACATGTACGCAAGCGTACCCAGTGGCCGCCTTCCGCCATGCCCTCACGCCCCGCCCCCGGCTCGCCCGGGCCCGCGGGCCGCGCCCGTACCACCCGCGGCCGAAACAGCGCGCCCCCTCCCATGGATCCACGAAACCGCAGGAAGGGGTTGATTCTTATTACCGGTGGGTAGCATGATGGTGGTTACCAGCTAGTAGAAGGACATAGCTGCGCGTGGATGCGTGTGCGTGCAAAGCAAAGGAAAAAAGCAAGGCAAAGCAATCGCAGGCACCCACGCCCCCGCACCGCCACGAACCCACGAGGTACCCACCCCTCCGACTCGCTTACGGAGCCGTAGCCATGGGCCACTACAAGTCGAATCTCCGCGACGTCGAGTTCAACCTCTTCGAGGTCCTCGGCCGCGACAAGCTGTACGGCACCGGCCCGTTCGCGGAGATGGACACCGACACCGCCAGGAGCATCCTGTCCGAGGTCAGCCGCCTCGCCGAGCAGGACCTCGCCGAGTCCTACGCGGAGGGCGACCGCACCCCGCCCGTCTTCGACCCGAAGACGAACACGGCCCCGCTCCCCGAGTCCTTCAAGAAGACGTACCGCACCTTCATGGACTCCGAGTACTGGCGCCTCGGCATCCCCGAGGAGATCGGCGGCACCGCCACACCCCCGTCCCTCATCTGGTCGTACGCGGAACTGGTGCTCGGCGCCAACCCGGCGCTGTGGATGTACGCCTCGGGCCCGGCGTTCGCGCGCATCCTCTTCGAGGAGGGCACCGAGGAGCAGAAGCACATAGCCCAGGTCGCCGTCGACAGGCGCTGGGCCTCCACGATGGTGCTCACCGAGCCGGACGCCGGCTCCGACGTCGGCGCGGGCCGTACGAAGGCGGTCCGGCAGGAGGACGGCTCCTGGCACATCGAGGGCGTCAAGCGCTTCATCACCTCGGGCGAGCACGACCTGGAGGAGAACATCCTCCACTACGTCCTGGCCCGCCCCGAGGGCGCGGGGCCCGGCACCAAGGGCCTGTCCCTCTTCCTCGTGCCGAAGTACGAGTTCGACTTCGAGACCGGCGAGCTCGGCGAGCGCAACGGCGTCTACGCCACCAACGTCGAGCACAAGATGGGCCTGAAGGTCTCCAACACCTGCGAGCTGACCTTCGGCGACCGCCACCCCGCCAAGGGCTGGCTGATCGGCGACCGGCACGACGGCATCCGGCAGATGTTCCGGATCATCGAGTTCGCCCGCATGATGGTCGGCACCAAGGCCATCTCCACCCTCTCCTCCGGCTACCTCAACGCCCTGGAGTACGCCAAGGAGCGGGTGCAGGGCCCGGACCTGGCGCAGTTCATGGACAAGTCCGCGCCGAAGGTCACCATCGCCCACCACCCCGACGTCCGCCGCTCGCTGATGACGCAGAAGGCGTACGCGGAGGGCATGCGCGCCCTGGTGCTGTACACGGCCACCGTGCAGGACGAGATCGCGCTCAGGGAGGCCCGCGGCGAGGACGCGGCCCAGCAGCACGCGCTGAACGACCTGCTGCTGCCCGTCGTCAAGGGCTACGGCTCCGAGAAGGCGTACGAGCAGCTCGCGCAGTCCCTGCAGACCTTCGGCGGCTCCGGCTACCTCCAGGAGTACCCCGTCGAGCAGTACATCCGTGACGCCAAGATCGACACCCTCTACGAGGGCACCACCGCCATCCAGGGCCAGGACTACTTCTTCCGCAAGATCGTCCGCAACCAGGGCCAGGCGCTGAACTCGCTCGCCGAGGAGATCAAGAAGTTCCTCGCGGTCGGCAGCGGTGGCGAGGAGCTGGCCGGTGCCCGCGAGGAGCTGGCCAAGGCCACCGTCGAGCTGGAGGCCATCGTCGGCACCATGCTCACCGACCTGGCCGCCACGGAGAGCGACGTCAAGAGCATCTACCGGGTCGGCCTCAACACCACCCGCCTGCTGCTGGCCTCCGGCGACGTGATCGTGGCCTACCTGCTGCTGCGCGGCGCGGCGGTGGCCGCGGAGAAGCTGTCCGGCGGGGCCGGCCTGACCGCCAGGGACGTCGCCTTCTACCAGGGCAAGATCGCCGCGGCGAAGTTCTTCGCGTCGACCGTGCTGCCCGGTGTCGCCGTGCAGCGCGGCATCGCCGAGGGAGTCGGACTGGACCTGATGGACCTGGACGAGGCGGCCTTCTAGGGTCTCTCGCCTGGATCGGGTCTGTACCGGGGCCCGTGACCCCGGCATGATCCGGACGACAGGCCCCGGCCGCCCCGGCACGTCCGTCACGAGCGGCCGGGGCCCCGGCCGGCAGGCCGGGCCCCCACCCCCCGACCGACCGCCGGGGCCCCGGCCGTCCCGCACCGGCGGCGCCGGCCGAGTGACCGGCGGTCCGCGGCCTCACCGCCCCGGGGCACCGGTTCGTTCCTGCCCTCGTTCGAGGGCCCGTTCCCCAACCCCGGGAGCGGGCCCTCGCGCGTCGTTAAGGTGAACCCATGAGCACTTGCGCCCACCCGTCTCCCGCCGCCGCCCCCGCAGGGGGCGAACCGCGCGCACCTCTCACTTTCGACCGCGGCCACACGGACGACCTCATGTCCTTCCTCGCGGCCAGCCCCTCCCCGTACCACGCCGTCGCGAACGCGGCCGAGCGGCTGGAGAAGGCCGGGTTCCGGCAGATCGCCGAGACCGACGCCTGGGACGGGTCGTCGGGCGGCAAGTACGTCCTGCGCGGCGGCGCCATAGTCGCCTGGTACGTGCCGCACAACGCGGCGGCGCACACCCCCTTCCGGATCGTCGGCGCACACACCGACTCCCCGAACCTGCGGGTCAAGCCGCTGCCGGACACCGGTGCGCACGGCTGGCGGCAGGTGGCGGTGGAGATCTACGGCGGCCCGCTGCTCAACTCCTGGCTGGACCGCGACCTCGGGCTCTCGGGCCGGCTCACGCTGCGGGACGGCAGCTCCCGGCTCGTCAGCATCGACCGGCCGCTGCTGCGGGTGCCGCAGCTCGCCATCCACCTCGACCGGGGCGTCGGCTCCGAGGGCCTGAAGCTCGACAAGCAGCGGCACATGCAGCCGGTGTGGGGCCTCGGCCAGACGCACGAGGGCGATCTGCTCCGGTTCCTGGAAGAGGAGTGCGGGCTGCCGGCGGGCGAGGTCACCGGCTGGGACCTGATGACGCACTCCGTCGAGGCCCCTGCCTACCTCGGACAGGACCGCGAGCTGATCGCGGCACCGCGCATGGACGACCTGCTCTCGGTGCACGCGGCCACCGCGGCGCTGACCGCCGTGACGAGCGCGGCCTGCGGTCCCACCCCGTCCGAAGGACCGGCGGACGGCCAGGGCGCGGCGCAGCCCGAGCTGCCGCACATCCCCGTCCTGGTCGCCTTCGACCACGAGGAGAACGGCTCCCAGTCCGACACGGGCGCCGACGGCCCGCTGCTCGGCTCGGTGCTGGAGCGCTCCGTCTTCGCCCGCGGCGGGTCCTACGAGGACCGGGCGCGGGCCTTCGCCGGAAGCGTCTGCCTCTCCTCGGACACCGGCCACGCGGTGCATCCCAACTACGCGGAGCGGCACGACCCGACGCACCACCCACGCGCCGGCGGCGGTCCGATCCTCAAGGTCAACGTGAACAACCGCTACGCCACGGACGGCAGCGGCCGGGCCGTCTTCGCGGCGGCCTGCGAGAAGGCGGGCGTGCCCTTCCAGTCGTTCGTGTCCAACAACTCGATGCCGTGCGGCACCACGATCGGCCCGATCACCGCCGCGCGGCACGGCATCAGGACCGTGGACGTCGGCGTCGCCATCCTGTCCATGCACAGCGCACGCGAACTGTGCGCCGCCCAGGACCCGTTCCTGCTGGCGAGCGCGCTGAAGGCGTTCCTGGAGGACTGACCGCCACCGGACGGGCGCGCCTCCCCCGCCGTCCCGTTCCCGCCGTGCCGTCCGCCCCGTCCCCGTCCCGTTCCCGCCGTGCCGTCCGTCCCGTTCCCGCCCCGTTCCCGCCGTGCCGTCCGCCCCGCCTGAGCATCGTCCCGCATGCCCGCCCGGGGCCGGGGTACCCGGAGGTCGGGTCCGGGTGCCTTCATCCGGGCTCAGGAGCCGGGGCGGGGAGCGTTCCTGACCCGGACTCACGAGCCGGGAGCGGGAGCCCCCTCCCCGGCACCACGAACCAACTCCGCACGGACGGACTGGAGGGATCGACATGGGTCTCGGCGGGTGCATCATCCTGATCGCCGCAGGCGCGATCCTCACCTTCGCGACCAACTGGCACATGAAGGGCGTCAACCTCGATCTGGTCGGCGTGATCCTCATGGCCGTCGGGCTGATCGGCATCGCCACCTTCAGCAGCATCGCCAGGCGTCGCCGCGTACTGATGCCCAACGCCCCGGTGGTGGAGGAGGAGCGGCACCACCACCACCGCCCGGACGGCACCTACGGGGACTACGGCGGCTACGAGTGAGCCCCGGACCGCGGCGGCCGCGAACGAGCCCCCGGCCCCGGCCGCCGGCGCCTCCGGGTCCGCGGCGGGGCACCCGCGCCGCGGCCCGGCAGCGCCTGCCTACTCCCCACCCGTGTCCAGCCCCGCCAGCACCAGCGGCAGACGGTCCGCGCCGTGCTCGGTGAGGCGGACCGGGACGCCCCAGTCCTGCTGGTGGACGTGGCAGGCGGGGAACTCGATGTCCGCGGCGTCGTCGCAGGACGCCGCCATCGCGGAGACGTGCAGCACACCCTCCCGCACGGCCGGGTCGAGCGTGAGGGTACGGCTCAGGGCGGTGTCCGCGCCGCTGCCGTCGAGCAGCAGCTCGGGCGGGGTCGAGGAGACCAGGAGCCGGGTCGCGGGACCGTAGCGCTCGTCCAGCTTCTGGCCGGCGGGCGCCTCGAAGATCACGTCCAGCCGCAGTGCGCCGGGGGCCACCTCGGTCGCGGCACGCCGCGTGCGGTGCGCGACGGCGGCGACGCGGACCGCCTCATCCGGCAGCCGCAGCCTGGTCAGCCGGTGCCGCGCCGACTCCACCACCACGATGTCGTCACCGTCGACCACCGCCCCGGAGGGCTCGCGCAGATCGGTCGCGAGCGTGCTGACCTCGCCGGTGGCCGGGTCGTAGCGGCGCAGCGCGTGGTTGTACGTGTCGCTGACGGCAACCGAGCCGTCCGGCAGGGCGGTGACCCCGAGCGGGTGCTGGAGCAGCGCCTGCCCGGCCGGTCCGTCGCGGTGCCCGAAGTCGAAGAGGCCGGTGCCGACGGCGGTGTGCACGGCGCCCTCGGTGTCCACCCAGCGCAGCGCTGAGGTCTCCGAGTCGGCCACCCACAGCCGGTCGCCGGCCGCCGCGAGCCCGGACGGCTGCGCGAACCACGCCTGCGCGCCGGGCCCGTCGACCAGCCCCTCGTTCGTCGTGCCCGCGGCGACCGCGACGGTCCCCTCCGCCGGGTCGTACGCCCACAACTGGTGCACGCCCGCCATGGCGATCCACACCCTGCCGCCGAAGAGGGCGACGTCCCACGGCGAGGAGAGCGCCACCTCGCGCGCCGGGCCGCTGGTCGGTGAGCCCTGCCACCACTGCCGGCCGGTGCCCGCGAGGGTGGTGACGGCGCCGGTGGCGAGGTCGACGCGGCGCAGTGCGTGGTTCACCGTGTCCGCGACGACGACCGACCCCTCGTCCAGCAGTGCGAGCCCCTGCGGCTCGCTGAAGCCCGCGACCTCGGCCGGGCCGTCCAGGAAGGTGCGCTGCCCGGAGCCGATCCGCCGCACCACGCTCTCGCCGTCCGCCGCCAGCTCCACGAGCTGGTGCCGGGTGGTGTCGGACACCAGCAGGTTCCCGGACGGCAGCAGGAGCGCCTTGCCGGGGAAGCGCAGATGGGTCGCCACCGGCTCCGGCGGCACGTACGGCCCCTCGCCGCGCCGCAGCGTGCCCTTGGCCTCGTGCTCCTCCTCCAGCCGGGCGACCAGCCGCTCGATGGCGTGCGCGTGCCCCTCGCCGGCGTGCTGGGCCACGACGTAGCCCTCCGGGTCGATCACGACGAGCGTGGGCCAGGCCCGCACCGCGTACTGCTTCCAGGTGGCCAGCTCCGGGTCGTCCAGCACGGGGTGCTCCACCCCGTACCGCTCGACGGCGTCCACCACCGCCTCGTGCTCCGCCTCGTGGACGAACTTGGGCGAGTGCACCCCGACGATCACGACGGTGTCGCGGTGCTTCTCCTCCAGCTCGCGCAGCTCGTCGAGGACGTGCAGGCAGTTGATGCAGCAGAAGGTCCAGAAGTCCAGCACCAGCACGCGGCCCCGGAAGTCCGCGAGGGACAGGTCCTTGCCGCCGGTGTTCAGCCAGCCGCCCCTGCCGATCAGCTCGGGGGCGCGGACACGGGCACGGCGGGGGGCGGGGGCGGGCACGGGATTGCTCATGCGTCCCAGAATGCCATCACTGTGGGTGAGTATTCCCGGGGGTCGCCCTTACGTGCTTGTGTCCCCCTTCGCCGCGGTGGTGCCCGGGTGCGCCGGTCCCGGGGGCCTACGGGAGCGCATGGCCGGTCGTCGCGTCCACGTGGTCGGGGACGGTGTCGTGGCGGTCGCCGACCGTGAGGGTGCCGGTGGGCTCGAAGAGCAGGATCGAGGCGCCGCCGGGTGCGGCGGGCCGGTGCTCGACGCCGCGCGGGACCGTGAAGGCGGCGCCCTCGGCCAGGGTGACGGTGCGCTCGCCGGCCGGCTCGCGCAGGGCGATGGTCAGCTCTCCCTCCAGGACGAGGAAGAACTCGTCCGCGCTGTCGTGCGCGTGCCACAGGTGCTCGCCCGCGACCTTGGCGACGCGCACGTCGTGGTCGTTGACGCGGGTGACGATCCGCGGGCTCCACAGGTCGTCGAAGGCGGCCAGGGCGGTGGGCAGGGAGACGGGCTCGCCCGCCGGGCGCCCGGCGGGGGCGGTGGGCGCGGCCCCCGTGCCCGGGGTGGTCGGTTCGTTGCTCATGCCGGCCATCGTCCGCCGTGCCGGGCGGCCCGTGCGAGTGCTAGAAATCGCACATGGCGCAAGATTTCTCGCACGGCCCGGTGGACGGCACGCTCCCGGACGGCACGGCCCCGGGCAGCACGCTCCCGGACGGCACGGCCCCGGGCAGCACGGCCCCGGACGGCGCGCTCCCGGGCAGCGGCGCTCCGGACGGCACGCTCCCGGGGGCCGCCCGGCCGCGCGACACCGCCGGGGCCCCCGCGCCGCACCGGGTCGTCGTGATCGTCGACGAGAACTCCAACCCGTTCGAGCTGGGCTGCGCCACGGAGGTCTTCGGCCTGCACAGACCGGAACTGGGCAGACGCCTCTACGACTTCCGGCTCTGCGCGCCCGAGCCCACCACCAGGATGCGCGACGGCTTCTTCGCGCTCACCGGCGTCGCCGGTCTGGACGCGGCCGAGGCCGCCGACACCGTGATCGTGCCGAACCGTCCGGACACCGCGACCCCGCGCACCCCCGACGTCCTGGACGCGGTCCGCCGCGCCCACGCCCGCGGCGCCCGGCTCGTCGGGTTCTGCAGCGGTGCGTTCACGCTCGCCGAGGCCGGGCTGCTGGACGGGCGGCGGGCCGCCTGCCACTGGATGTGGGCCGACGCCTTCCGGGACCGCTTCCCGCGGGTGCGCCTGGAAGGCGACGTGCTCTTCGTCGACGACGGCGACATCCTCACCGCGTCGGGCAGCGCCGCCGCGCTCGACCTCGGCCTGCACCTGGTGCGCCGCGACCACGGCGCCGAGATCGCCGCCGCGGTGAGCAGGCGGCTGGTGTTCGCCGCGCACCGGGACGGCGGCCAGCGGCAGTTCGTGGAACGGCCGGTGCCCACGGCGGCCGACGAGTCGCTGGCCCCGCTGCTGGCCTGGGCCCAGGAGCGCATCGGCGAGCCGCTGACCGTCGCGGGACTCGCCGAGCGTGCCGCCGTCAGCACCGCCACCCTGCACCGCCGCTTCCGCGCCCAGCTCGGCACCACCCCCCTGGCGTGGCTGACCGGTGAACGCGTCCGGTACGCCTGCCGGCTCATCGAGCGGGGCGAGGGCCGTCTCGACGTGGTGGCCCGGCGCAGCGGCCTGGGCACGGCGGCCAACCTGCGGGCCCGGCTGCGCCGCGAGACCGGCCTCAGCCCGTCGGCCTACCGGCGGCGTTTCGGACCCGTGGCCGGGGAACCGGTACCGGTATGAAGTTCCAGGTGCGCGACCGGCTCCTCGGCATCGGCGAGGACTACTGGATCGAGGACGAGAGCGGTTCCAAGGTCTTCCTCGTCGACGGCAAGGCACTCCGCCTGCGGGACACCTTCGAGCTGAAGGACCGGCAGGGGCGGGTGCTGATCGACATCAGGAAGAAGATGTTCGCGCTGCGCGACACCATGCGCATCGAGCGGGACGGCCGCCCGCTCGCCACGGTGCGGCGCAAGCGCCTCTCCCTGCTGCGCCACCACTACCGGGTGGAGCTCGCGGACGGCTCCGAGCTGGACGTCAGCGGCAAGGTCCTGGACCGCGAGTTCGCCATCGAGCGGGACGGCGACCTGCTCGCCCACATCTCCCGCCGCTGGCTGCGGATCCGCGAGACGTACGGCGTGGAGATCGTCCGCGACGACGCCGATCCGGCGCTGCTGATCGCGGTGACGGTGTGCGTGGTCCACCTGGCGGACAAGGAGCACGGCGGAGACTGAACCGAACCGGCCGCACGGGCGGCCCGGCACGCAAGGGCCTTTCGGCCCGCGCGGGTACGGCGAGCGGACACGGCGTCAGCACGGCGACGTCCGTACCGCCGCGTCAGCACGGCGGCGTCGGCGCCGCAGTGGCCATACCGCCGCAGTGGCCATACCGCGGTGTCAGCGGGGCAGCGTCCGTACCGCCCCGTCTCCACCGCGGCATCAGCACCGCCGCGGCCGCACCGGGGCATCAGCTCGGCGAGTCCGCACCGCCGCGTCAGCGCCGCGGTGGCGCGAGGCCGAGCACCCGGTCCCTGAGCACCGGGAAGCGCTTGCGGGCGCCGGGCACCTCGGCCGGGTCCAGGTCGACCGTGAGGATCTCCTCCTCGGCGCCCGCCTCCGCCAGCACCTCGCCCCAGGGGTCGACGGCGATGCTGTGCCCGGCCTGCGGGACGCCGGCGTGGGTGCCCGCGCTGCCGCAGGCCAGGACGTAGCACTGGTTCTCCACGGCGCGGGCCCTGGCCAGCAGGGTCCAGTGCGAGCGGCGCCGCTCCGGCCACCCGGCCGGGACCACCAGGAGCTCGGCGCCCGCGTCGACCAGTCCCCGGAACATCTCGGGGAACCGCAGGTCGTAGCAGGTGGCGACGCCCATGGTGGTCTCCGGGAGGCGGACGGTGACCAGCTCTGACCCGGCGCCCATCAGCACCGCCTCGCCCTTGTCGAAGCCGAAGCGGTGGATCTTGCGGTAGACGGCGGCCAGCTCGCCCTCCGGTGAGAAGACGAGGGAGGTGTTGTAGAGGGTGCCGGCACCGGATCCGCCGCCACCGTCCGCGGGAGAGCCCTCCGGGAGGGAGCCGCCCCGAGAGCCCTGCGCAGGAGAGCCCTCCGCACCGGCCGGTACCCGCTCCGGTACGGAGCCCGCGTGCAGCCACACCCCCGCGTCGGCCGCGGCCGCGGCCATGGCCTCGTACGTCGGCCCGCGCAGCGGCTCCGCGCCGCTCCCGAAGTCCCGGTGGGCGAAGGCGCCCACGGTCCACAGCTCGGGCAGGACGACGAGCCGGGCACCCGACTCGCGGGCCGCCCGCGCCACCAGGGAAGCCGCGCGCCGCCGCCGGGATTCGACCGGTTCGTCATCAGTCACGGCGATCTGGATCAGAGAGGCGCGCACACTACCACCGTCCTGGCATTCGAGTCGGCCATACCGGCCTACCATCGTCACGAAAGGGCTGCCGGGGTACCGCGGGGCAGCGTACTGTGCCTTTCCGGGGGAGTCCCCCCGACCCTCGCCAGCCCTCCGACGCCACCGCAGTCACCGCCAAGTCCCGTACCCGATCACCCAGTCGTCACCCAGCCGCACGCAACGAACGCCCGAGGGGTCCCGTCCGTGAGTCTCCATCCCAGCCTTCAGACCTATGCCGACGCCTGGTCCCACTCCGTGGAGTCGATCGCAGAGCTGGTGCAGCCGCTCGTCGAAGGGGAGTGGAGCAGGGCCACGCCCTGCCCGGGCTGGTCGGTGCGGGACATCGTCTCGCACGTCATAGGTCTCGACTGCGAGGCGTTGGGCGACCCCCGGCCGATCCACTCGCTGCCCCGCGACCTGTTCCACGTGAAGAACGACCACCAGCGGTACAACGAGATGCAGGTCGACGTGCGCCGCCACCACACCGCGCCGGAGATGACGGCGGAGCTCGAATACACCATCATCCGCCGCAACCGCCAGCTACGGAACGAGAACCGCCAGCCCGACCGTGCCGTGCGCGGCCCGATGGGCACCGAGGAGACGCTGGAGAACGCCATGCGCAAGCGGGCGTTCGACGTGTGGGTGCACGAGCAGGACCTGCGCACCGCACTGGACCGCCCCGGCAACCTCGACTCCCCCGGCGCCCACGTCACCCGCGACGTGCTCCTCGAACTGCTCCCCGGGGTCGTCGCCAGGAAGGCCAAGGCCCCGGCCAGTTCGGCCTTCGTCTTCGACGTGCACGGCCCGGTGGAGTTCCTGCGCACCGTCCGCGTCGACGCCGAGGGCAACGGCACCATCGACGGCGCCCCCTCGCTCGGCCCGCTGGTCACCATCGCCGTCGACTGGGAGACGTACGTGCGCCTCGCCTGCGGCCGGGTCGCGCCCGAGGCGGTCGAGGACCGCCTCAAGCTGGAGGGCGACCTGGAGATGGCGCACAGGATCCTGGCGAACTTCGCGGTCACGCCCTGAGCCGGTGCGGCCCCGCCGCCCGGGAGCCGGCCGGTCGGCCGGGAACCGGCCCGGCGGCCCGCGCGTCGGCCCGCCGCCCCACGCCCCGGCCCGGCGGGCGCCCGCCGGGCCTCATCGGTGCACGGGCTTGCGCCAGGTCTCCACCCTGCTGACCACCAGCCGCTCCCGTTCGATACGGGCCACCCGGCCCCGCAGCCGCAGGATCTGCACGACACCCAGCGCCTCCAGCAGGAAGATCACCGAGAAGGCCACCCGGTAGTCGTCGCCGGTCGCGTCCAGCAGGACGCCGACCGCGAGCAGCGTGACCATGGAGGCGGTGAAGCCGCCCATGTTGACGATGCCGGAGGCGGTGCCCTGGCGCTCGGGCGGGTTGGCGGGACGCGCGAAGTCGAAGCCGAGCATGGACGCGGGCCCGCACGCGCCGAGCACCGTGCAGAGCACCACCAGCACACCGATCGGCACCCGCTCCCCCGGGTACCCGAGGGTCAGCGCCCACATCAGGGCCGTCGCCCCGGCCGTGCCGAGCGCGAGCGGCAGCCGCGCCGCATGGTGCCGGGCCACGATCTGGCCGTAGACGAGGCCGACCACCATGTTCGAGACCACGACCAGCGTGAGCAGCTCGCCCGCGCCCGCCGCCGACAGCCCCTGGGCCTGGACCAGGAAGGGCAGCCCCCACAGCAGCAGGAAGAACATCGCGGGGAACTGCGTCGTGAAGTGCACCCACATGCCCAGCCGGGTGCCGGGCTCCCGCCAGGCCGCCGCGATCTGCCGGCGCACGTATGCCGGGCCCTGGTGCGGCACGTGCCCGGGCTCGTGACCGTCCGGGTGGTCCTTGAGGAGGAGCACCAGCAGGACGAGGACGACGACACCCGCCAGCGAACTGCCCGCGAACGCCTGCGTCCAGCCGAGCGAGTGCAGCAGCCTGGCCAGCACCAGCGTGGAGACCAGGTTGCCGGCCATGCCGACGAGACCGGCGAGCTGGGCGATCAGCGGGCCGCGCCGGACCGGGAACCAGCGGGTGCCGAGCCGCAGCACGCTGATGAACGTCATCGCGTCCCCGCAGCCCAGCAGCGCCCGCGCGGCCAGTGCCATGCCGTACGAGGGGGAGAGCGCGAAGGCCAGTTGCCCCGCGGTGAACAGCACGGCCCCAAGGCCCAGCACCCTCTTGGTGCCGAGCCGGTCGACCAGCAGGCCCACCGGGATCTGCATACCGGCGTAGACGAGCAGTTGGAGAATGGAGAAGGTGGACAGGGCCGAGGCGCTGACGTGGAAGCGGGCTGCGGCGTCCAGCCCCGCGACACCCAGTGAGGTGCGGAAGGTGACCGCGACGAAGTAGACCGCGACCCCGACGCCCCACACCACGACGGCCCGCCGGCCGCCGGGCGGGTCGGCGGGCAGGGCTATGCCGCCGCCGTCGCCGGAGTCCCCGGCCGACGAGGAGGAGAGAGCGCTCATCGTTCCTCGCCCCGGGCCAGGTGGGAGAACCAACTGACGTGCCGGTGGACCAGCGCCACGGCCGCTTCGGCGTCACCCGCCCGCAGCGCGCCCAGCATCTCCTCGTGCTCCGTGAGGGTCTTGGCGATCCGGTCCGGGTGGGCGTGCAGCACGGCGACGCCCATCCTGAGCTGGCGGTCCCGCAACTGGTCGTAGAGCCGGGAGAGGATCTCGTTGCCGCCGCTGCGGACGATCTCGGCGTGGAAGCACCGGTCGCTGACCGCGGCCTCGGCGAAGTCGCCCGCCGCCGCCTGCCGCTTCTGCTGCTCAAGCAGCTCCTCCAGACGGGCGATCAGCCGCGGCGACGCGGGCACCGCCTTGCGCGCGGCATGCGCCTCCACCAACTGCCGGGTCTCCACCACATCGGCGATCTCCTGCGCGGAGACCGGCAGCACCAGGGCGCCCTTCTTCGGATACAGCCTGATGAGCCCCTCGACCTCAAGGCGCAGCAGCGCCTCGCGCACCGGGGTCCGCGACACCCCCACCGCCTCGGCGAGCTCGCCCTCGGTGAGCAGCGTCCCACCCTCGTACCGCCGCTCCAGCACACCGCGCTTCACATGGTCGTAGACCCGGTCGGCGGCGGCCGGCTGCCTGACGGCGGGCGGGGCGTCGGTACGGGGGCGGGGTGCGGAGGGTGTCGCGGGCAGGGGAGTCGTCGCGGTCGAGGCTGCTGGGGACATGCGTACAGCATAGATACAACACGCCCGGATGCCTTTTCCCGTCCGCCATCCGGACGAGCACGCCGGGTCTCCAGGACGGCCCCGGCCCACCTCGGCGGAGCGGGCCGGGCTCGCCGGTGAACGTGGCGGGGCCGACGGCGAACGCGGCGGGGCCGACGGCGCAGCGCCCGCGCGCACGGGTCCGGTCAGGCCCCCGGGCGGGACGGCCGTCCGAGCATCCCTGCTGCCCCGCGCCGCCCGACCGCGTGGCGGCGCTCAGTCCTGGTGGACCTCGTTGCTCCCCGGACCGCCGGAGAGCGTGTCGTCGCCGGCGCCGCCGTGCAGCAGGTCGTCGCCGCTGTTGCCGTACATCGTGTCGTCGCCGCCCTCGCCGTAGAGCTGGTCGTCGCCCTGGGCGCCGTACATCAGGTCGTCGTCATCGCCGCCGTACAGGGCGTCGGCGTCGGGTCCGCCCTGGAGGGTGTCCTCGCCGGCGTCCCCGTACAGGGAGCGCACCGGGGCCTCGCCGTCGCCGGACGCGGTGAGGGAGTCGTTCCCGGCGCCGCCGTGGCACTCCCACACGCAGTCGGTGAGGATGTCGTCGCCGGCGTCGCCCCAGGACCCGTATCCCTCCGCGTCGATGCGGTCGTTGCCGTCCCCGCCCCGGTACGCGTTGGGCCCGGTGCCGTGGATGACGTCGTCGCCCGGGCCGCCGTAGACCGTGGTGCCGCCGTCCTCGACCGTCGCGGTGTCGTCGCCGTCGCCGAGGTCGACGTCGTAGATGTCGGAGTCGTCCGAGCCCAGGGGCTCGGGATCCGTGCACCGCACGACGGTGCGGTCGGCCGGGGCCGGATATGTGCAGACCACGCGGGCGGCCGGGACGAAGCCGATGTCGACCCGGTCCCGGAACGTGATGACGTAGTCGGCGTTCGGCCGGGACGGGCCGGTGCCGGTGGTCGACACGGAGACCGACAGCTCGTTCGTCTGACCGGGCGCGGCCTTGTACCACAGCGCGCCGTCCTCGAAGACGATGGTGGCCGCCGGGGCTGCGGTGTCCGCGGTGGCGGTGGCGTCCGCGGTGGCGGTGGCGTCCGCGGTGGCGGTGGCTTCCGCCATGGCAGTGGTGTCCGCCGTGGCGGTGGGTGCCGTGAGCAGGGCACCGCCCAGGGCGAGGGCGAGGGCCAGGGGCGCGGTGGCGGCTTTTCGTCCGAGCGCACGCATCAGGAGGCTCCTTGAGGGGGGTCGGTAGCGGATGCCCTGTGCGACCCCGGTGGCCCGGGCAGCGTTGCGTGCGAGCCAGGAGAGTTGGTGATGCGTTCAACGGGTGTTCGGACAAGGCCCACGCGTCTCCCACACGGTCCCGCACAACCCTCCCGCCGCGCCCGAGCTGAGAACCGGCGCGCACACCGGCGCGAGGCGTACGAGAAGACGCGAACGACGCGACGCGAACGGCAAGACGCGTACGAGAAGACGCGAACGGCAAGACGCGTACGGCGAGGCGTCACGCACGCCTCGCCGTACATCCGAGCAGAACCCCGGCCCGGGGCCCGGGGGCCCGGGGGACCCGCCCCCGGGGCGGGCTCCTAGCCCCAGGAGATCAGCCGCTTCGGCTCCTCCAGGACCGCCGCCACATCCGCCAGCACCTTGGACCCCAGCTCGCCGTCCACGAGGCGGTGGTCGAACGACAACGCGAGCGTCGTCACCTGGCGCGGCTTCACCTTGCCCTTGTGCACCCACGGCTGGAGCCTGATCGCTCCGACCGCGAGGATCGCCGACTCCCCGGGATTGAGGATCGGCGTCCCGGAGTCGATCCCGAACACACCGACGTTGGTGATCGTGACCGTCCCGCCCTGCATCGCGCCGGGCGTCGTACGGCCCTCCCGAGCCGTGCTCACCAGCTCGGACAGGGCCCCGGCCAGCTCGGGCAGCGTCTTGGCGTGCGCGTCCTTGATGTTGGGCACGATGAGGCCGCGGGGGGTGGCCGCCGCGATGCCCAGGTTCACATAGTGCTTCTGGACGATCTCCTGCCGCTCCTCGTCCCAGGACGCGTTGATGGCGGGGTTCCGCCTGATGGCGACCAGCAGCGCCTTCGCGATCATCAGCAGCGGGTTCACCCGCAGCCCGGTCAGCCCGTGGGTGTCGGCGTCCCGCTTCAGCTCGTCGATGAGCTTCATCGTCCGCGTCACGTCGACGGTCACCCACTCGGTGACGTGCGGCGCGGTGAACGCGGACCCGACCATCGCCTGCGCGGTGGCCTTGCGCACGCCCTTGACGGGGATACGGGTCTCCCGGGCGCCGTCCGCCCCGGCGGCCGCGGCCCCCTCCTGCCCGGCGCCTGCATCCGCCGCAACGCCCGCCTGCACGCCGGCCGGGCCGGCGGGCGCCGGTGGGGCGGGCGGGGCCGCCGCGGCCGCGGCGGCGTGCACGTCCTCACGGGTGATGATCCCGTCGGGCCCCGACGGCGCGACCCCGGCCAGGTCGACGCCGAGGTCCTTGGCCAGCTTCCGCACCGGGGGCTTGGCCAGCGGCCGCGCCCCGCCGTCCGCCGGAGCGCCCACCGCAGCCGGTGCGGACGGCGCGGACGCCGCGGACGGTGTACCCGCGGGTGCCGTACCCGCCCCGGCGGCCGCACCCTCGGCTGCGCGCGCCGCCTGCGCGGGGGCACCGTGACCGTTCAGCTCGGCCTGGAGCGCCTCCGCCGCCGCGTTCTTCCGCGGCCGCCGCTTCGACGAGGACGGAGACACCCCGTAGCCCACGAGCACGGGCTGACGCCCCTCGCCGCCTGCCGCCCCGGCCTCCTCGGCAGCGCTCGGCGCGCCGGCACCACCGGGCTCGCCACCCGCCGCACCGCCACCGGGCTCGCCGCCCGCCGCACCGCCGCCCGAGTCGGCTTCCGCGCTCCCCGCGGCACCGCCCGACACGTCCACCGCGATGATCACTTGGCCGACGTCCACCGTGGTGCCCTCCGGGTAGTGCAGGTCGGCCACCACGCCGTCGTAGGGGATGGGCAGCTCGACGGCCGCCTTGGCGGTCTCGACCTCGCAGACCACCTGGCCGTCGGTGACCGCGTCACCGGGCCGTACGTACCACTTCAGGATCTCCGCCTCGGTCAGCCCCTCGCCCACGTCGGGCATCCGGAACTCCCGGACCGCGCCGCCGACCGCACCGCTCACCTTGCTCATCGTCACGCCCCCTCAGTACGCCAGCGCGCGGTCGACGGCGTCGAGCACGCGGTCCAGGCCCGGCAGGTACTCCTCCTCCAGGCGGGCCGGCGGGTACGGGGTGTGGTAGCCGCCGACGCGCAGCACGGGCGCCTCCAGGTGGTAGAAGCAGCGCTCGGTGATGCGCGCGGCGACCTCGGCCCCGGCGCCGAGGAAGACGGGTGCCTCGTGCACCACGACGAGCCGGCCGGTCCTCTCCACCGACCGCTGGACGGTGCCGAAGTCGATCGGCGACAGGGAGCGCAGGTCGACGACCTCCAGGGAGATGCCCTCCTCCTCGGCGGCCGCCGCGGCCTCCAGGCACACCTTCACCATCGGCCCGTAGGCGGCGAGCGTCACCCGGGCGCCCTCGCGGACCACGCGGGCCGCGTGCAGGGGGCCGGGAATGGCCTCCGTGTCGACCTCGGCCTTGTCCCAGTAGCGCCGCTTGGGCTCGAAGAAGATCACCGGATCGTCGCTCTGGATGGCCTGCTGCATCATCCAGTACGCGTCGGACGAGTTGGAGGGCGAGACCACCTTCAGGCCCGCGACGTGCGCGAACAGGGCCTCGGGCGACTCGGAGTGGTGCTCCACGGCGCCGATGCCGCCGCCGTAGGGGATGCGGATGACGACGGGGAGCTTGACCTTGCCCAGCGCGCGTGCGTGCATCTTCGCGAGCTGGGTGACGATCTGGTCGTACGCCGGGAACACGAAGCCGTCGAACTGGATCTCGACGACCGGGCGGTAGCCGCGCAGGGCGAGACCGATGGCGGTGCCGACGATGCCGGACTCGGCGAGCGGGGTGTCGATCACCCGGTCCTCGCCGAAGTCCTTCTGCAGGCCGTCCGTGACCCGGAAGACGCCGCCGAGCTTGCCCACGTCCTCGCCCATCAGGACGACCTTCGGGTCGGTCTCCAGCGCCCTGCGCAGCGACTCGTTCAGGGCGCGCGCGAGCGGAAGCTTCTGTACCGCCATGGTCACCGGCTCCCCTCGGTGGCAGTAGTGTCGGTGGAATCCGAGAACGACGCCTGGTAGGCGGCGAACTGCGCACGCTCCTCGTCCACGAGTGCGTGGCCGTCCGCGTAGGCGTGCTCGAAGATGGCGAGGTGCTCCGGATCGGGCATGGCCCGCACCGCCTCACGCACCCGCCTGCCCAACGCTTCACTCTCCGTTTCGAGTTCCGCGAAGAATCCCTCATCCGTGTGATGCTCGGATTCCAGATGGGCGCGCAGCCGTGCGATCGGGTCCTTCGCCTCCCACGCCTCGCGCTCCTCGGAGGCCCGGTAGCGGGTGGGATCGTCGGAGGTGGTGTGCGCGCCCATCCGGTAGGTGAACGCCTCGATGAGCGTCGGCCCCTCGCCGCGCCTGGCACGCTCCAGGGCCCACCTGGTGACCGCGAGGCAGGCGAGCACGTCGTTGCCGTCGACGCGTACACCCGGGAAGCCGTAGCCCTGGGCGCGCTGGTACAGCGGCACCCGGGTCTGCCGGTCGGTGGGCTCGGAGATGGCCCACTGGTTGTTCTGGCAGAAGAACACCACGGGCGCGTTGTAGACGGCCGCGAAGGTGAACGCCTCGGCGACGTCGCCCTGGCTGGAGGCGCCGTCGCCGAAATACGCGATCACGGCGGAGTCGGCGCCGTCCATGGCCACGCCCATCGCGTAGCCGGTGGCGTGCAGGGCCTGGGAGCCGATGACGATGGTGTACAGGTGGAAGTTGTTGGCCGTCGGGTCCCAGCCGCCGTTGTTGACCCCGCGGAACATGCCCAGCAGGTTGGTCGGGTCGACCCCCCGGCACCAGGCGACGCCGTGTTCGCGATAGGTCGGGAAGACGTAGTCGTCGTCGCGGGTGGCGCGCCCCGAGCCGATCTGCGCGGCCTCCTGGCCCAGCAGCGAGGCCCACAGGCCCAGTTCGCCCTGCCGTTGCAGGGCGGTGGCCTCGGTGTCGAAGCGGCGGGTGAGGACCATGTCGCGGTACAGGCCGCGCAGGTCCTCCGCGGTGATGTCGGCGACGTACTCGGCGAACTCCTGCGGCGCCGGGGCGCCCTCGGTGCGGGAGGTCCGTGCGCTCCGGGCGGTCCTCGAGGGCGTGACCCGCCTGCCCTCGGGGGTCAGCAACTGGACGAGGTCGGGGTCGGGCTTGCCGCCCGGCGGCTTCTTGGCCCCTGTGCGCTTGCGCGGCTTGCGCGCGGCAGTGCTGTCCACGGTCACGTGTGCTCCTCCGTCGGTCCTGCCCCCGGGGTCGCCGGGAACGGGGAACCCCCCTGTCCTGGTGGACTGGAGGGAACGGCTCGCCCGGCCCCGGCCCCGCACGGGGTGGGTGCGACTCGGCCGGGAACAGGCGTGACAGGTGCTCCGGCGAGTGCCCTGCAAAGGGCACGTTACCCAGAGCTTCGCATATCTGCGAAACCCTGTCTGACCTGCGATTTTGCTTGGATTTCCAAGTAAAAACCGAGATTCTGACAACGCTGCTGGTCAGGGCCCTGGATCAACCGCTTCCCAGCCTCGCAGGCCACCGGAACACCGGCACGTTATCCCGCCGACCGGAGCAGCGGAAGAGATCGCGGAAGGCTCGGCCCCCGTGGCACCCGGTGCGTGCGGGGGCAGGGGTGCGGCGTCTCGCGGCGGGCGCCCGCGGCCCGTCCTGCGCGGGCATGCACCGGGCCCGGGCGGGTACCAGGGGGCCGGGAAGGGACGTGGTACGGGCCCCGTTGCGGGGGCGCCGGTGCGTGGGGGCGCCGGCGCCCTTGGCCGTACGCCCGGGGTCCTTGCTCGTACGACGGGCGCTTCCCCGTACGAGCGGCGTCCCCGGCCCGTACGGAGCGCGGTGGTCCTCGCGCACGCCCTCCGGAGCCGCCGTTCGGGTGACGCTTCGACGCCGGCAGCTCCGGCGCGGGCACCGGGCCCGCGACCCTGAACGCACCCCTGAACGGACCCCTGAACGCACCCGTGGACGTGGAGCACGTCCCGTGGGGCACGGCTTGCGACGCGGCCGTGGAGCGCGGCCCGTGACGCACCCGTCGAGCGCGGCCCGGGACGGCTCGGGGAGGGGTCCGGTGGCCGTCCGGCCCCGGGCTTCAGCTCACTCGCCGCCGGAGCCGGTGCCGCCGGTCGCGCCCGGGCCGCCGCCGTCGTCGCCGCCGATCGTGTCGGTCGGATCGCCGGACGGCTGTTCGCTCGGGGGCGGCGGGTCGTCGTCGGTCGGCTTCTGGGTCGGCGTGGGCTTCTGGGTCGGCGTGGGACGGCCCGACGGGGTGTTCTCCGTGGGCGTCGGGTTGCCCTGGTCACCGCTCGTCTGCGGTGCGGACGGAGTGAAGCCGGTGCCGGCGTCGGAGCCCGTGCCGGGCTCCGTGGTGTCGTCCGTGCCCTCGTCGCCGGTGCTCTCGCTGGGCTGCTGGTCGTCGCTCGACGGGGTGGTGGCCGGCGACTCGTGGGTGGCGGGCGAGCCTCCGCCGCCGCCCCCGTTCTGGAGTGCGACCGCGACGCCCGCGGCGATCACGAGCACCGCGAGGACCGCGAGCAGCCACACCTTGCCGCGGCCCCCGCCCCGGCGCCTGTCGGGCCCGCCGGCGCCGTGCGGCTGGAGCAGGGGGACCTGGGTCGTGCCGTGCTCGCCGGGGTGCGGCAGCGCGGTGGTGCCCCCGAGGCCCATGGCAGGGGTGTTGCCGCGTTCGTGCACGTCCACCGGCCCGGTGTTCCAGGTGCCGGTGTGGCTGCCCTGGTCGTAGAGCATCTGGAGGGCGTACTGGACCAGGCCGCGCATCTCCTCCGCGGTCTGGAACCGGTCGTCCGGCTCCTTCGCCAGCGCGCGCATCACCAGGCCGTCCAGCTCGGGCGGCACCTCGCCCAGCACCCGGGACGGCGGCACGGGCGGGTCCTGGACGTGCTGGTAGACCACGGAGAGCGGGGTCTCGCCGGTGAACGGCGGGCGCAGCGCGAGCAGTTCGTAGAGCAGGCAGCCGGTCGCGTACAGGTCGGAGCGGTGGTCGACGGCCTTGCCGAGCGCCTGCTCGGGCGAGAGGTACTGGGGCGTGCCCATGACCATGCCGGTCTGGGTCATCGTCTGCTGTGCGCCGTGCAGGGCGCGGGCGATGCCGAAGTCCATCACCTTGACCGCACCGGTGTTGGTGATGATCACGTTCGCGGGCTTGATGTCGCGGTGCACGATGCCGTGCTGGTGCGAGTAGGCCAGCGCCTCCAGCACTCCGGAGACGATGATCAGCGCCTGCTCGGGGCCCGGCGCCTCGGCGTTGAGCAGCAGGTCGCGGATGGTGTGGCCCTCGACGAGCTCCATGACGATGTACGGGACGGTGCTGTGGCCGACGACGTCCTCGCCGGAGTCGTAGACAGCGACCACCGCGTGGTGGTTGAGGCCCGCCACCGACTGGGCCTCGCGCGTGAAGCGGGCCTTGGAGACCGGGTCCTCGGCGAGGTCGGCGCGGAGCAGCTTGACGGCGACGGTGCGGCCGAGCCGGACGTCCTCGGCGGCGAACACCTCGGCCATGCCGCCCCGGCCGAGTCTGCCGGTCAACCGGTACCGGCCATCCCCGACAAGCCCGCCGTTACCCCACATTTCCGGCGCATCTGACATACCACCGCCAGTCGCCTCGGGGTCGGACGGGCCCTGGGCGCGCTGCGTCTGTGCCATCTGTCCTCGCCGTCGTATCTGCCCGCGTCCGTGCGGTGTGCTCCCGCGACCGCGCGGTGGCTGTTACGGTCCTCCGGGGTCTCCACGGGCCACGCTACAGCCTCCGCGCACCACGCCGTTCCGGGATGGCCGACCGGACGGCCGGACCGCGGGCGACCGGCCATCAAACCGCTTGCCGCCGCGCACCGCAAATCCGGGACCGACCTGGGGGAAGCGGCCGGGGTCGGCGCGGGGGCGGAAACGGAATCCGTCGGCACCGGGGAAGCGGCTCTTTGCAGACCCATAAGAAATGCAAAGAAAAGGGCGGGAAACCGAAGGAAAAGGAAGAGCTTTCCGCGGATTCCGGCCAGAGCCGAGTGAGCAAGAACGCCCCGCTCGTCCCCCGCGTACCGGCGGTTACCGGTGACCGGTGACGGTCACCGGCACCTCGTGGCCGATACCGGCTCCCGGTGGCCGATACCGATGGACCGGCGGGCGGTGGCCGAAGGGCGGTTCCGCGGACCGGCGGGCGGTGGCCCGCGGCTCGGCGGGCGGTGGCCGGGGCAGGCGGGTGGACGGTGCCACGGGGCCCGGCCCCGGCGCCCCCGTGCCGCCCTGTAACGCTTCCGCGACGCTTCCCGGCCGTACGGTCACGGAACGGGCACCGAGCTTGACGTGTCGGTGCCCTCGGGCAGACTTGGCCCGGGATAGGGCATTCGATCACCAAACGCGGGAGCGCCCGGGCGGCCACCGCCCGCGCCGATGGGGGACGCAGAACATGAGCCAGGACGGCGCACAGGGCCGGTACGCGGGGCGTTCCGTGGCCGGCGGTCGGTACCAGCTTCGTGACCTGCTCGGCGAAGGCGGCATGGCCTCCGTGCACCTGGCGTACGACTCGGTGCTCGACCGCCATGTCGCGATCAAGACCCTGCACACCGAGCTAGGCCGCGAGCAGGCGTTCCGCGAGCGGTTCCGCCGCGAGGCCCAGGCAGTGGCGAAGCTCACGCACACCAACATCGTCTCGGTCTTCGACACCGGCGAGGACGAGCTCCAGGGTGTCGGCACCACCCCCTACATCGTCATGGAGTACATCGAGGGCCGCCCGCTCGGCTCGGTCCTCGACCAGGACGTGCGGCAGTACGGCGCGATGCCCGCCGACAAGGCCCTGAGGATCACCGCGGACGTGCTCGCCGCACTGGAGATCAGCCACGAGATGGGCCTGGTGCACCGGGACATCAAGCCGGGCAACGTGATGATGACCAAGCGCAATGTGGTCAAGGTCATGGACTTCGGCATCGCCCGCGCCATGCAGTCCGGCGTCACCTCGATGACCCAGACCGGCATGGTCGTCGGCACCCCCCAGTACCTCTCGCCCGAGCAGGCCCTCGGCCGCGGCGTCGACGCGCGCTCCGACCTCTACTCCGTCGGCATCATGCTCTTCCAACTGGTCACCGGCCGGCTCCCGTTCGACGCGGACTCCCCGCTGGCCATCGCGTACGCGCACGTCCAGGAGGAGCCGGTGGCCCCCTCCTCGATCAACCGCGCACTGCCCCCGGCGGTGGACGCCCTCGTCGCCCGCGCCCTGCGGAAGAACCCGAACGAGCGCTTCCCCAGCGCCGAGGCGATGCGCGACGAGTGCCTGCGCGTCGCCCAGTCGCTGCAGCCCGCGGCGCCCAGCATCGTGCCGGGCGCGCAGTCGGCCAGCGGCCAGGGCGTGGGCTCCGCGGTCTTCCCGCCCGTCGACCAGAGCACCCCGGCTCCGACCGGCCCGGTCCAGACCCCCTACCAGCCGGGCCCCTACGGCACCCCCGCCCCGGCCCCCGGATACGGCTATCCGCAGCCGGGCTACCAGACCCCGGCGCCCACCACGGGCGCTCCCGGCGCGTACGGAGTGCCCGGCGCGGGCGCCCCGGCCCCGTACCCGATCTCGCCCCAGCCGAGCACCGCGGCGTCACACCCCGTCGGCGGGGGCCGCAGGAGCAACGCGCCGCTGATCGTCGGCTCGATCGTCGCGGCACTGGTCGTCGTCGGCGGAGTCATCACGGCCCTGTCGCTGAACCACGGCGACGGCCAGGCCGCCGACCAGCCCGACAAGTCGCCGTCCGCGGTGGCGGGCCACCGCGGCCCCGACCTGACGAAGACGATCGAGACCACCGCGTGCACGGAGCCCGAGGAGTCGTACAACGACCCCAAGAAGGTCCAGATGCCCGACTTCCAGTTCAAGAACTGGAAGTCGGTCCAGGCATGCCTCCAGGCGGCCGGGTGGCGCTACGACATCACGGACATCGACGAGAACACCTACGGCCAGGACACGGTCATGCACCAGTCCCCCAAGGCCGACACGGACTTCGACCCGAAGGACCCGCCGCAGATCCAGTTCGACGTCTCGACGGGCAACCCGCCGGCCTGACGGCCGGTAGCGGCGCTGCACTGCGCAGTGCAGCGCCGACTGGGGCGACAGGGCGACAGGGCGACAGGGCGACAGGGGCGCACGGCAGGCGGTACGCGGGGGTTCGGTGCTTCCGGTACGCGCGGACTCGGTGGTTCCGGTACGCGGGGGCTCGGTGCTTCCAGGGCGCGCGGGCTCATCGTTCCGGTACGCGGGTGTGCGGGCGCACGGCGCCGGTGCAGCGGTGCGGAGGCGTTCAGGTTTGCGAGCGGGCACGAGCCTGCCGATGCGCGCCGCTGCCCATGCACGCGGCTGCCGAGGCACGCGGCTGCCGAGGCGTGGCCCTACGGGTGCGCGGCCCTGCGGGTGCGGGACGTGCCGGAGGGGGACGCGCCGGGGCGCGGGCGCGGGGACGCGCGGGGCGTGACAGCGTGCGACAGCCCGGACGCGGTCGACCGCGTCCGGGCTGTCGCGCCGGTCCGGCCGGCTGTGCGTACGCGCGGCGCCCGGCGGCAGGCGCCGGGGCACCAGGAGCGCCGGGGCGCCGGTTTACAGGTACGGGCCGCCCGAGCGGCCGCCGGTGCGCGGGTCGTCGCCCTCCTCCGCCGGGACGACGCCCGGGGGCAGGGCGCGGCGCATCTGCTCCAGTTGGGCGCGCGCGGCCATCTGCTGGGCGAACAGCGTCGTCTGGATCCCGTGGAAGAGGCCCTCGAGCCAGCCGACCAACTGGGCCTGCGCGATGCGCAGCTCCGCGTCGGTGGGTGTGGTGCCGTCGGTGAACGGGAGGGACAGGCGCTCCAGCTCCTCCACAAGCTGCGGCGCCAAGCCGTCCTCCAGCTCCTTCACGGAGCTTGAGTGGATCTCCTTGAGGCGCTGCCTGCTCGCCTCGTCGAGGGGAGCCGCGCGCACCTCCTCCAGGAGCTGCTTGATCATGCTGCCGATGCGCATGACCTTCGCGGGCTGCTCCACCTGGTCCGTCACCGAGACCTCGCGGGAGTCCTCGTTGTCTCCGCCGCCGAGCGCCATCCCGTCCTGGCCCACTACCAGAACCTTCGGGCTCTCCTGCGACCTTTCGTTACTCGGCTTCTCCATGCCCCCATTGTCTCCCATGCCCCCATCCACCGAAGGCCCAGCCCCACCCCGATCTCCCTGCACCCGCCATCCACCCGCGCAGGTCATGACCCATGGCGGGGTGCACCGCCCGGCTGCGGGCGGACGTGCGACGGAGCGGTGTGGGATGTGCGGCGGAGCTGTACGGGGTCCCGGGCCGGACGGGGTCCGGCTCCGGCGGCCGGGGGTCTGGGGCCAGCGGCCGGGGGCCGGGGGTCAGACGCCGGGGGCCAGGGGCCGGGGGTCAGACGCCGGGGGTCAGGGGCGGGGGCCGGGAGGAGTAGGAGGGAGTCGTAGTGGGGTGAGCAGGCGTGGTTCCCCATGCTCCTCGCGCCCCCGTCACCCTCTGCGCAACCGCACGCCCAGGAATCCGAGGCCGAGCCCGATGAACACCAGGCCCGCCCCGAACGAGACCACCCCGGACTCCGCCGTACCCATCCGCACCCGGCCCGCTCCCCGGCCCGCCGCGTCCACCGTGCGTCCGGGCTCGCCGGTCGACGTGCCGTCCCCGTCACTCCCCACCGCGTTCGCGCCCGCGTCCGCGTCACCGTCGCGCCGCTGCCGTGCCCGGCCGTGCTCGCCGCCGTCCGGCGAGGCCCCCACCCGCCCGGTGCCCGGCTCCGTCGGGGAGGCCGCCCTCCCCCCGGCGGCCCGGCCCGGCTCCGGGTTCCCCTTCCTTCCGTCCCGCCCGTCCCTCCCGTCCTGCCCGTCCCTCCTGTCCTGCCCATCCCTCCCGTCCTGCCCATCCCTCCTGTCCCTGGCGTCTCTGGCATCCCTGGTGCCCCTTGGGTTCGTGCCGACCCTCGGGTTCGTGCCGTGCTCGCCGTGCGGCCGGGACGATCCGTCCGCCGTGTCGGACGGCCCCCGGCCCGGGTGCACCCCGTGACGATCGTGGTGATGGCGGTGGTGGTGCTGATGGCGATGCCCCTGGTGCCGCTCCCGTTCGCCGCGCGTCCCCGGTTCCCTCGGCACCGCCTCCCACCACCGGTCGTCCTCGCCGTCCTGACCGGGCTGCTCCGGGCCGCCGCCCGGCAGCTCGTGGCCCCGCCCCGGCCCGCCCCCGGGCACCCCGTCGTCCCGGGCACCGCCGTCGTCCCGTTCCCCCCGGGGCGCATGGCCCGGATCGCCGGGAACCGGGCGGTTCGGCACGTCGCGTCCGGCACGCTCCCGCCAGGCGTCATCCGGTGACCCGGGCCCGCGGACCTGCACCACGGCTCCCCCGGCCGCCCCAGCCGCCCGGGCCACCGCGCCTGCCGTGCCCGCGGCCCCTGTTGCGACCCCCACGACGCGGCCGGCGCCGTCCCCGGCCGCCGTCCCGTGGGCCGGCACGCCCTGCCCCAGCACCGCGGCGACGAGCACCAGTACCGCCGCGGCCGCCCGCAGGCCCGCCCGGCGGGGGTTCGCGCGGTGCGGGTCCGCCCGACGGAGGTTCGCCCCGTGCGAGCCTGACCGATGGGGGCCTGCCCGATGAGGGTCCGCCCGGTGCGGGCCGCCGGGGCCGGAGCGGCGTACGGCAGTGTGTGCCCCACCATGTGCGCCGTCGTGGATGCCGTCGTGGACGCCGTCGTGGACACTGCCGTGGGCGGCATCCACCGTGTCCTGCGCCCTGTCGCGGGCGGGGCCGAGGGCGGGGCCGAGGGCAGGGTCGCTGGCAGGGCCGTGCGCTTCGTCGTGCGCCGTGTCATGATCCGCTTCGCCCGCTGCGGAGCCGCGTACGGCGGGCTCGCCGGTGGGACGGCCGACGGGCCGTGTCCGGGCACCCGCCCCACTGCCGTCGCCGTTCGCACCGGACGCCCGGCTACCGCGGCCTGCACCACGCATAGGGGACCTGCTGAACCGCGGAGCCACGTGGGGTGCCCCCTCCGGGCGAAGCCGTCAAGATGTACGCCACTAAGCGTTACATAGCGCAATAATCCCGGCATCTTGTCCGCCCGGCCGCCCCGCATGCCCGCGACAGGCCAAGGCGGCCGGTACCGGGGCGGGCGCATCGCCCAGCCCTCGGCACCGGCCGCCGTAGGAAACCTCGCGCCCCGCCGCGCCGCCGGGGGAGGCGGCGCGCGGCGGCCCCTACCGCACCAGCACCACCTTCCCGATGTGGCCGCTCTCCTCCACCACCCGGTGGGCGGCCGCCGCCTCACTCATCGGCATGGTGCGGTCGACGACGGGCCGGACCTGTCCGCCGCCGATCAACGGCCAGACGTGCTCGCGCACCGCCGCCACGATCGCCGCCTTCTCGTCCACCGGACGCCCGCGCAGTGAGGTCGCGGTGACGGCGGCGCGCTTGTTGAGCAGGGCGCCGAGGTTCAGCTCGCCCTTGACGCCGCCCTGGAGGCCGATGATCGCCAGCCGCCCGTTGACGGCGAGCGCCTTCACGTTGCGCTCCAGGTACTTCGCACCCATGATGTCGAGGATCACGTCGGCGCCGGCCCCGTCGGTGGCGTCGCGCACCTCCGCCACGAAGTCCTGGTCGCGGTAGTTGACCAGCACGTCGGCGCCGAGTTCCGCGCAGCGGTCCAGCTTCTCCTTGCTGCCCGCCGTGACCACGACCTTGGCGCCGACCGCCTTGGCGAGCTGGATCGCCATGGTGCCGACACCGCTGGAACCGCCGTGCACCAGCACGGTCTCGCCCGGCCGCAGGTGGGCGACCATGAAGACGTTCGACCAGACCGTGCAGGTCACCTCGGGCAGCGCCGCCGCCCGGACCAGGTCCGCGCCCTCGGGCACCGGCAGCAACTGCCCGTGGGGGACGGCGACCTTCTCCGCGTACCCGCCGCCCGCGAGCAGTGCGCACACCTCGTCGCCGACCGCCCAGCCGGTGACCCCCGGTCCCAGCGCGGCGATGCGGCCCGCGCATTCGAGACCTGGGTATGGCGAGGCGCCGGGCGGGGGGTTGTAGTGGCCCTGGCGCTGGAGGATGTCGGCGCGGTTGACCGCACTGGCCGTCACCTCCACCAGGACCTCGCCCTCACCGGGCACCGGATCGGGGACCTCCGCCCACACCAGAGCGTCAGGCCCTCCGGGTTCAGGAATCGTGATCGCATGCATGGGGTGGACGGTACTCCCCGGGATTGCCGCGTACTCGTGGGCACGGGCCGGGTGGTGCGCTCGTGGTGCGCTCCCTCCTTGGCCTGCGCCCGGCCGCAACGAGACACCCGCACACGCCGGGCGGTGGGCGGCCGCACAGGACGGCTGAGCGGCCCGGGGCGGACTGGGCGGGCAACCGACCGGGGTCGGAGCAGGTTCGGCGTCCGGCCGCGGGCCGGACGAGGGCGGGCGACCGGCCCCGAGCCGGACGAAGGCCGGTGACCGCCCCCGAGCCGCACGAAGGCCGGCGACCGCCCCCGGACCGAACGGAAGCCGGTGACCGCCCCCGGACCGAACGAAAACCGGTAACCGACCCCGGACCGAACGAAAACCGGTGACCGACCCCGGGCCGGACAGGTCAGGGCGCGCCGGCGGGCCCGGGGGCGGGCGGCGGACGGCCGCTGGGTCGCGCGGCTACCGTTCCGCCGGCCCCCTTCCGTCCTGCGCGGCGTCGGGGGCCCGGCATGGCTGGGCCTCCGGCACGTTCCGGGCGGCCGGAGCCGTCGCCGTCGCGGGGTCGGCACGGACGACCGTGATCAGGCGGTCCGTCAACTGGAGCGTGCCGACCGCCGGATCGTCGAACCCCAGCACCCGGTGACCGCGTATCACGCTCACCACCAGGTCCTCGGTCTCCCGTACGCCTCGGCCCACCTCGGCCTTCACCACCGGCCGTTCGACGAGGTCGAGCCCGCTGCCCTGCTGGATGAGGTCCTCCATGACCATTGCGGCGCTGGGGCTGAGGACCGAGAGGCCGAGCAGGCGCCCGGCCGCGCCCGCGCTGACGACCACGGCATCGGCGCCGGACTGCCGCAGCAGCGGTGCGTTCTCCTCCTCGCGCACCGCCGCCACGATCTTCGCCTCGCCGTTGAGCTGGCGGGCCGTCAGGGCGACCAGGACGGCGGTGTCGTCGCGCTGGGTGGCGATGATGATCTGCCGGGCCCGCTGCGCCTCGGCCCGCAGCAGCACGTCGCTCCTGGTGGCGTCGCCGACGACGCCCGTGTACCCGTCGGCCACGGCCGCGTCGACCGCCCGGCCGCTCGGGTCGACGACCACCACCTGCTTGCTCCTCAGACCGGTCGCGCACACGGTCTGGATCGCCGAGCGGCCCTTGGTGCCGAAGCCGACAACGACGGTGTGGTCACGCACGGGGTGCCTCCAGCGGTGTGACGGAAGTGGCCACGGTACGCGGACCGGGCCCTGTGCAACGTGCCCACCGCAAAGCCCCGGAAATCCAGGAGCCGGATCCGGTCCCGCGGACGGGTACGGGCCGACCCGGCAGCCGGCCCCGACCCGAACCGGCCTCGCAGACGCGTCCGCCCCGGACCAGCCTCGCAGACGCGTCCGACCCGAACCGCTCACGGTCCGGCAGACGCGTCCGCCCCGAACCGGCCCGCCGAACCCCCGCAGCCGCCTTTGCCCACCGTGCCGAACATGTCGACCGCGTCGAACGTGTCCACCCTGCCGAACATGTCGACCGCGTCCACAGGGCCCACAGGTTCCACCCACACCTTCCCCGGGCTCTCCACATCGGTCGCCCTTCCAGCCGCACGGCGCCACCACCGCCGGACCGGAACCCGGCGCAAAGGCCGCTCCCTCTTCCGTTCAGATAGTTTTGCAGCATTGTTTGATTACCCCGCTTTCCCGCCCCGGGGATCTCACGGTATATCCCGGAATGCCTTTTGCGGACGTTATTCGAGCCGCCCATTTCCTTGCATCACGCCGGGCGCCGGGCTAATTTGATGCCGCATCACCCGGATAAATCCCACACCGAAGACGTGTGCCTACGGGCCTTCGACACAAATGGGATCTTCCACCGCACAGGAACCACGGACCCGGCGCAAGGAATTCACACAAAACCCGCGCGCCATATTTGTTGCTGAGGAGCTGGTGTGCGCAGCCTGATGTCATCGACGACCAATCCCGGGGAAACGGCGGCCCGTCCCAGGCGGCACGGGAGACTCCGGCGGACCGCGCTCGCGAGCGCCCTCGGTGCCGCGGCCCTGGTGGTGGCCCTGCCCGCGCAGGCCCACGCGGACGTACTCCAGCCTCTGCCGCAGAACGCCGACGGCCTGGAGCAGACCTTCTCACCCGCCTACGACTACGACGGCGACGGCTGCTACGCCACGGCCGCCATCGGCGCGGACGGCACGCTCAACCCGGGCCTGAAGCTCGGCGGGGACGTCAACGGCCACTGCCACGACCAGGCCCAGTTGGACGCCGCCAACACCTACTCGCGCGAGAAGTGCAACAACGGCTGGTGCGCGGTGGTGTACGCCAGCTACTTCGAGAAGGACCAGGCCACGCTGGGCCCGGCGGCCATCGGGCACACCCACGACTGGGAGCACGTCGTGGTGTGGATCAACAACAACCAGGTCCAGTACGTCTCGGTGTCACAGCACTCCGGCTACCAGGTGTCGGCCAGTTCGTCCGTGCGCTTCGACGGCACACACCCGAAGATCGTTTACCACAAGGACGGCGTTTCGACGCACGACTTCCGCTTCGCCAACGACAACGACGAACCGCCGGAGAACGCCACCGGCGGCTGGTTCTACCCGCGCCTCGTGGGTTGGGAAGGCTACCCGGCAGGTCTTCGCGACAAACTCATGACCGCCGATTTCGGTGAGGCCACCATCAAAATAACCGACAGCACCTTCAACTCGGCGCTGGCCAACTCCAAGCCCGACGGAATACCGTTCGACCCCAACGCCTGAGTTCTGCGCTGCGAACCTGTGCCGAAGAAGTGGCCCTCCGCCGGAGAAGCGGAGGGCCACACCACCGCGCCCCGCACGACACGCGACCCGGCCCCCGACCGACGCATCGCGCGTGCCCTCGTGCCGTGACCGAGGCGCAGCACGTGACCGATGTGAGGTTCCACCGTCATGGGCATCCCCGTCATGGGGCGTCACCGACATGGGGCGTCACCGACTTGAAGCCTCCCGACCCCGAGTGTCCCCACCGTCGGATGCCCCACCGTCGGATGCCCCCGCCGTCGGGTGTTCCCGGCATGAGCGGTACGTGTGTGACGTGGACAGCAGGTGCGTGACGTGAGTGACGTGAGTGGCCCCGCACGACCCGGGCGATTCGAGCGGCTTGCACGTCCTTCCCCGCCCGTGCTTCTTCCGCAACCATGGTCACCGTGCTGACTGACTGGATCACCGCCGCGGGGAGTGAGCGATGAGGGACGGCGACCGATCATCGCCCAAGGCAGGCAGGCTCTCGATCGTGCGATCCCTCTGGTACCGCTCGCGTTCGGAAGCCCATGACGCCGAGGCCGGACGTTCGATCACCATACCGATCGAGGGCACCGCACCCCTCCAGCAGGTACTGCGGCGGCTGGCCATGGCCCTGTTGCTGCTGGCCCTCACCACGTTCCTCGTCTGGGTCGACCGCGCGGGCTACCAGGACAACTCGGATGGCGCGGTCGACCTGCTGGACGCCGCCTACTACTCGACCGTCACCCTCTCCACCACCGGCTACGGCGACATCACCCCCGTCAGCGACTCAGCCCGTCTCACCAACATCCTCGTCATCACGCCGCTGCGCGTGCTCTTCCTGATCATCCTGGTCGGCACCACCCTGGAGGTGCTCACCGAGCGCACCCGCCAGCAGGTACGTGTGCACCGCTGGCGCTCCCGGACGCGTGACCACGTCGTGGTGGTGGGCTACGGGACCAAGGGACGGCATGCCGTGGAGACACTGCTCGGCCAGGGGGTCGCCAAGGACCGGATCGTCGTCGTCGACGCCCAGCGCAAGGCGGTCGAGGCCGCCGGCAGCGATGGCCTCGTCTCCGTCCTCGGGGACGCCAGCCGCACCGACACCCTCCGCAAGGCAGAGCTGCCGAGCGCCGCCCAGGTGATCATCGCTCCTCAGCGCGACGACACCGCCACCCTGGTCACCCTCACAGCCCGTCAGCTCAACAGGCGCGCGACCATCGTGGCCGCGGTCCGCGAGGACGAGAACGTCCCCCTGCTCAAACAGAGCGGCGCCACCACCGTCATCACCAGCTCCAGTTCGGCGGGCCGGCTGCTGGGCGTCTCCATGACCAGTTCCCATGCCGCCAGCACCCTGGAATCCCTGATGGCCAACGGCAGCAGACTGGAGATGGTCGAGCGACCGGTGACCAAGGAGGAGGTCGGGCAGTCTCCCCGCGGCTGCTCCGATCTGGTGGTGGCCGTGGTGCGCCGGAAGCAGGTACTGGACTACACCCATCCCGAGGCCGCGCAGCTCCAAGCGGGGGACCGGGTGATCGCCATCAGGAGGTCGTCGTTCCGTGGCTGAGCGTGTCCCCTTTCAGAGGGGTCACACCCGATTTTCAGAGGGCTCACGCCCGATCGGTCGACGGGCAGGGAGACTCCTCCGGGTGCGAGAGTCGCTGGAGCCCGGCGCGGGTGCTTGACAGTTTCACGTGAAACATCCCGGCCGCTACACCCGCGGGCACCCCCGGGCACCCGTCAGCTCGCCCCGCTCCCGCCACCGCCCCGGGCCCACGGCAGGTCCAGGATGTCCAGCACCTCTCCGGCCTGGGCACCCCCGGGCGGCACCACGGCCAGCGCATCCGCCTCGGCGACACCCCGGAGCATCGCGGGGCCGTTGTAGTGCAGCGGAAGGGCATCGCCGCCACTGAGGGCGACGGGAACCAGCCGGGTGTCCCGCGGATGCCCCTGGACGCCGTCGCCGACCACCGCCGTGCGGCCCCGCGTCCCTGGCACGGAGGACGAGGAGGACGAGGAGGACTGCGGGACGGCGGGGACCGCGAGGCCCGGAACGCCGAGTCCCCTCAGCGCACGGGCCAGGGGCTCGGCGAGGGTGAGCAGGCCGGAGACGGCGGCGAGCGGATTCCCGGGCAGGCCGACCAGGTGCTGGTGCTCCTTGGTGCGGGCCAGCAACATGGGATGGCCGGGGCGCACGGCGACACCGTCCACGAGGAGGTCGGCGCCGATCCGGTGCAGCGTCGGGTGCACGTGGTCCACCGGCCCGGCGGCCGTACCGCCCGTGGTGACGAGCATGTCCGCGGTGGACCCGGTCACGGCCCTGTGCAGCGCCCGTGCGTCGTCGCCCAGCCTGCGGACCGCGGTGACCTCGACGCCGAGGGCGCGCAGCCAGGGAGCCAGCATCGGGCCGAGCGCGTCGCGGATCAGCCCGTCGTGCGGCAATCCGGCGGTCAGCAGCTCATCGCCCAGGATGAGCACCTCGGCACGCGGACGTGGCACCGTCGGCAGCTCGTCGTATCCGGCGGCCGCGGCGAGTCCGAGCACGGCCGGGGTGATCACGACCCCGCTCGGCAGCAGCCGGTCGCCCTTGCGGCACTCCTGGCCGCGCGGGCGGATGTCCTGCCCGTGCACCACCTCGCGGGTCGCATAGAGCCGGCCCCGGTGGTCGGTGTGGGCGTGCTCGCTGCGGATGACGGCGGTGGCGTCGTGCGGGATACGTGCACCAGTGGCGATATGGACGGCCTGGCCGTCACCGATGAGTTCGGGGCTGTCATGGCCGGCGAGGAGACCGCGGGGGATCCGGTCGGACGCGGGCGCACCGGACCTTTCGCCCCCGCCCTCACCCTCACCCTCACCCTGGATGAGCCACGGCCCCGGACCCACGACCGCCCAGCCGTCCATGGCGGAACTGTCGAACGACGGCAGGTCGGTGAGCGCGATGAGGGGAGCCGCCGTCACCAGGCCCAGCGCCTCGTCCAGCGGCGTCCAGGGAGTGTCGGGGGATTCCCGGCCCCTTGCGGTCCGCCCCTGGCGCCCTTGCGCAGCGCGCTGGGCCGCGCCGGCCCGCGCCGCGATGGCACGGGCCTCGGGCCAGGGGGTGGATGCGTGGTGGTGTGGGTGGCTGTGATCTGCCGGGTGGAGTCCTTGGGGGGCGGCCTGGCGGCCTCCGGGGTCGGCCGGGCGCCCGGGCGCGGTCGCACGGCCCGCGGTGCCCGGGTGCCCCGGGCCGGTGGTGTGCCCGGGGGCGGCGCCCTGCGCCCGGTCGGCCGCGGGTCCCGGCGCGGCCGGCCGGCCTTGCGGGCCCTGGTGGGTGGGGCGGCCGGTCATCCCGCGTCCGGTTTCCCGGGCCGGTCCTCGGCCTCCCAGCGGGCGGCGAGCGCCGCCGCCTTGCGGGCCGCCTCGGCCACGGCCTCCCGGCCGCCGCCGTTCTGCGCGGCGGCGTAGCCGACGAGAAAGGACGTCAGCGGCGCCGCCGGCCTGGCGACACCGTGCGCCACATCGCGTGTGAGGTCGAGCAGGACGCCGGTGTCGACGTCGAGATCGAGGCCCAGCTCGTCCTTGACTGCGGTCATCCATTCATCCAGCACGTGCCCATGCTCCCTGATCCGTGATCGCGCGGTGGCAATGTCGTCCCAGGTGTCGCAGTCGAAGGACGCGACAGGGTCGGACATTCGGGTGAGGGTGAGTTCCGCGGTGAGCAGCCGCAGCGGCAGTCCCGCCAGTCCGCCGTGCTCGGCCGCGAGCAGCGCGATCTCCCGTTGCAGCGGCTCGCTCAGGTAGGCGCCGACCAGCGGCTGCTCGCGCCCCTCGGCGTCGACGAGCACCGCGCCCTCGGGGCCGTGCACCGGGTGGGCACCGGAGGTGCCCGAGCCGGCGTCCTGCCCGGGAGTGTCCGAGCCGACGTCCCTTTCGGGGGTATCCGGGCGGGCGTCCTGCCCCGGGGCGCCGAGTGCCGCCAGCAGACCGCGCACCGTCTGCTCGGCGAGGAACGGCAGATCGGCGGAGAGTACGACCACGCGCTCGGCCGTGGTCCGGCGCAGACCGGCGTGGAGTGCCGCGAGCGGCCCGCCTCCCCGGGGCTCCTCAAGGGCCCACACCACCGGCCGGGAGGTAGGCCTGCGACCCCCGACGACCACCGTGGTACCCGCCGCCGCACAGGCGGCGAGCACCCGGTCGAGCAGCGATCTGCCGCCCACGCTCACACCCGGTTTGTCGGCACCGCCGAGCCGCCGGGCGGCACCGCCGGCCAGCACGACGGCGTCGAAGACCGATCCCCGCCCCGCCGCACCGGCATGCCCGGCCTGCCGGACAGCGGGACCGGCCCCGGGGGCTCCGCCCCCGTCGGCCACGGCACCCGCCTCACCCTCGGGCTCGTACGCATACGCGGTCATCCCCCGAGTATGAGTGCCCGCGCGATCTTTGCCACCCCCGCACCGGCCACCGCCTGGCCGAGAACCGCGTCACAGGCTGCGCAGCAGTACCGCGGGTTGCTCCACGCAGTCCGTGACGAAGCGCAGAAAACCGGAGGCCGTGCCGCCGTCGCACACCCGGTGGTCGAACGTCAGCGAGAGCTGGACCACCTGGCGCACCGCCAGCTCCCCCTGATGCACCCACGGTTTGGCCGCGATCCTGCCGATACCGAGCATCGCCGCCTCGGGATGGTTGATGATCGGGGTGGAACCGTCCACACCGAACACGCCGTAGTTGTTCAACGTGAAGGTGCCGCCGGTGAGTTCTCCCGGGGTGAGCGTGCCCGCGCGAGCCGCCCCGGTCAGCCGGCCCAGCTCCCCGCTCAGCGACTCCGCGTCCCTGGTGTGGGCGTCCCGGACCACCGGCACCACCAGGCCCCGATCGGTCTGCGCCGCGAAGCCCAGGTGCACCTCCTCGAACCGGACGATCTCGCGGGCCTCGGTGTCCACCGTGGAGTTGAGCTCCGGGTAGCGGGCCAGCCCGGCGGTGCATATCCGGGCGAACAGCGCCAGGACGGAGATCTTCGGCCCCTGCACGGCGTTCATCGCCGCGCGTGCGGCCAGCAGCTCCGTGGCGTCGGCGTCGACCCAGCAGGTCGCCTCCGGTATCTCGCGGCGGCTGCGCGCCATCTTCTCGGCGACGGCACCGCGCACACCCCGCAGCGGCACTCGCACGCCGGCACGCGACTCGGCACGCGCGGCCCCTGCCGCCTGCCCCGCTCCTGCCGCACTGCCCCGCACCGTCGGACCGCCGGGCGCAGGAGCCGTGCCGGGCGCGGGGGCCTCGGCGGGAGCCGCCGCGGTCGCCCTGCCGGTGGTCTCGGCGGGTACGGCGGTCCGGCTGCCGGGGCCCCCGGTGAGCGAGAGGGCGGCCGTGCCCGGTGCCGCCTGCGCCCGTGCCGCGGCACGCACCGCGTACTCCACGTCCGCACGCATGATCAGTCCATCGGGGCCCGAGCCGGCCAGTTCACGCAGGTCGAGGCCATGCTCGCGGGCCAGTCTGCGCACCAGGGGCGAGATGACGGGCACGGGCCCGCGCGCTGCCGTCAGGTCCGACTGCCGCACCCTGCGGCGACGCGCCGGAGCGGCCGCGGTGCCGTACCCGACGAGGACGTTCCCCGAGCCCTCCTCGGCGGCGGCCGGCTGCGACGCGCCGCCCGCCCCGCCCTGCTGCGGGCCGGGCCGCGCCGCCCGTCGACCGTCCCCGCCTGCCGTACTGCTCGCGGGGGGCGAAGCCTCGCGCCCCGGCCCGCCCGGCGGCCGCGCGCCCGACCCTGCCGCGGGCCGCGCTCCGGCGGCACCCCGGACGGTGCCGTTCCGCGTGCTCCGGTCGCCGCCCGCCCCGCCCTGGGTGCTCTCATCCGCCGCCCGCGGCCCCGCAGCCGCGTCCCGCGGCGCCCCCTGGGCCCGGCCGCCGTGCTCGGCGGCCCCGGCCGGCGCCTCCGCATGCTCCGCGGTCCGACCGCCCCGCGCGGCACCGCCCGATCCCGCCGTGCCGCCCTCGCCCGGCCGGTCCACCGCGACGGTCAGCAGCGGCGCGCCCACGGGCAGCTCCGTGCCCTCCTCGCCGAAGCGGGCGGTGACCACACCGCCGTAGGGGCAGGGCACCTCGACCATGGCCTTGGCGGTCTCCACCTCGACCACGGGCTGGTCGACCGCGACGACATCGCCGACCTCCACCAGCCAGCGGACGATCCCGGCCTCGGTGAGCCCCTCCCCCAGGTCGGGCAGCCTGAACTCCAGGCTGTGCATGTCAAAGGCCTGCTCCATCAGCCCTCAGCCTCCCACTGCAATCGCGCCACCGCGTCCAGGATCCGGTCGACCCCGGGCATATGGTGCCGCTCCAGCATCGGCGGCGGAAAGGGGATGTCGAAGCCGGCCACCCGGAGCACCGGAGCCTCCAGGTGATGGAAGCAGCGCTCCGTGACCCGCGCGGCGATCTCCCCACCCGGGCCGCCGAAACCACCCGATTCGTGTACCACGACCGCTCGGCCGGTGCGCCGCACCGACGCACAGACCGTCTCGTCGTCGAACGGCACCAGGGAGCGCAGATCGACGACTTCGAGGTCCCATCCCTCGGCCCGCGCCGCCTCGGCCGCCTCCAGGCAGACGGGGAGCGAGGGCCCGTAGGTGATGAGGGTCGCGCTGCGGCCCCTGCGGCGCACGACCGCGCGGCCGATCGGTTCAACGGCCGGCGGACTGCTCGGGTTCCATTCCGCCTTGGACCAGTAGAGGCGCTTGGGTTCCAGGAAGACCACCGGGTCGTCGGAGGCGATGGCGGCCCGCAGCAGGCCGTACGCGTCGGCGACCGTCGCGGGGGTGACGACGTGGAGGCCGGGGGTCGCCATGTAGTAGGCCTCGGAGGAGTCGCTGTGGTGCTCCACACCGCCGATGCCGCCGCCGTACGGCACTCGGACGGTGATCGGCAGCGGCATGGCTCCCTTGGTGCGGTTGCGCATCCGCGCCACGTGCGACACCAACTGCTCGAAGGACGGATAGGCGAACGCGTCGAACTGCATCTCGACCACCGGCCGCAGCCCGTACATCGCCATGCCCACCGCCGTGCCCAGGATGCCGGCCTCGGCGAGCGGGGTGTCGGTGCAGCGGTCGTCGCCGAACTCCTTCGCGAGGCCGTCGGTGATCCGGAAGACACCGCCCAGGGTGCCGACGTCCTCGCCCAGCACATGGACGGACGGATCCTCGGCCAGTGCGTCCCGCAGCGCCCGGCGGAGCGCCTGCGCCATCGCGACCGGTTTGACGGCGGGCTCGGCGGGCGCGGTCCCGGTGGTCTGCTCGGTGATCATCGCCCCGTCCCCTCCGTGTCGTCCGCCTCTTCCGGGCCTCTCTCCGCAGGGCCCTCCTCCTCGGCCGCCAGCTCGGCGCGCAACTGCGCGGCCTGCTCGCGCAACTGGCTGGTCTGCTCGGCGAAGACGTGCGTGAACAGCTCCATCGGGTCGAGCTGCGGGTCCTCGTTCAGGTGGGCGCGCAGTGCGGCGGCCATCGCCTCGGCCTCCTCGCGCACGGCGGCCCTGCCCTCCTCGTCCATGAGGCCCCGATCCGCCAGTGCCCGCTCCATCAGGGCGATCGGATCGTGCGCACGCCAGGCCTCCACCTCCGAGTCGGTGCGGTAGCGGGTGGCGTCGTCGGCGTTCGTGTGCGCGTCCAGGCGGTAGGTGACGGCCTCGACGAGGGTGGGACCGCCGCCCTCGCGCGCGCGGCGCACCGCGGAGTCCAGCACCTCGTACACCGCAAGGGCGTCGTTGCCGTCCACCAGGCGGCCCGGCATCCCGTAGCCGACGGCCTTGTGGGCCAGCGACGGGGCGGCGGTCTGCTTGGCGAGCGGGACCGAGATCGCGAAGCCGTTGTTCTGCACCAGGAAGACGACGGGGGCCTGCCAGACGGCGGCGAAGTTCAGCGCCTCGTGGAAGTCGCCCTCGCTGGTGCCGCCGTCGCCCACCATGGCGAGCGCGACCACGTCGTCACCCTTGAGGCGGGCGGCGTGCGCGACGCCCACGGCGTGCGGGAGCTGGGTGGCAAGGGGGGTGCACAGGGGGGCGATGCGGCACTCGCGGGGGTCGTATCCCGTGTGCCAGTCGCCGCGCAGCAGCGACAGGGCCTGCGCCGGGTCGAGGCCGCGGGCGACGGCGGCGAGCGTGTCACGGTAACTGGGGAAGAGCCAGTCCTGGTCCTTCAGCACCAGCGCTGCGGCGACCTCGCACGCCTCCTGACCGGTGCTCGACGGATAGACGGCGAGCCGGCCCTGGCGGGTGAGGGCGGTGGCCTGTGTGTTGTACCTGCGCCCGCGGACCAGGTGGGCGTAGAGACTGCGGAGCAGGGCCGGGTCGGCCGTGCGGGCGGCGTCCGTGCCCAGGGCGCGGTAGGGCTCGGGGTCGGGCAGCAGCGGGGCGGGGTCCGTGCGCGGCTGCCAGGCCGGCGGCGGGATCGGCCGGTGCGCACCGGGCTGCTCCATGACGGGCGTGCTGTGCCTCTTCACCGCGTGCACCTCCTCGTGAACGGATCTCCTCGTGGGAGCGGCGGAGGCGGTGCACGGTGGGCACGCCTCACCTACCGATTGTTCGGTCGACAGGGGCATTTTGGCTACAGGCACCCTCAGCCTGTGGACAAACGGTTCTCCACAGCCTGAGATGGATGCAGTGCGTCCATGCTGGAGAGGCGGGGGGACATGGCATCTGAACGAATGGCCGGGGAGCCCGCGCAGGAGCGCCGGACGACGGCGCCGCACCGGCAGGAGCCGCCGGGGGGCGCGCAGGAGGGAACCGCGCACGGCCCTGGGCCGCAGGCGCCTGCGCGTGCGCTGGACGCGCTGGGCCGGACGGGAGACGCCTCGCCGGGCCCCGGGCGGCCCCGGCGGCCCGAGGCACCGCCCCGGCCCCCCGGGCCCGAGGCACCGCCGCGGCAGGACGACGACGGTGCCCCGCAGGTGCCGCCGCCGCGCCCGCTGGACGCCATCGACCGCGACATCCTCCAGATGCTCCAGGCGGACGGCCGCGCCTCGATACGATCCGTGGCCGAGCGGGTGCACGTCTCGCGGGCCAACGCCTACGCCCGTATCAACCGGCTCATCGAGGACGGCGTGATCCGCGGCTTCGGAGCCCGGATCCACCACGAGCGGGCGGGGCACGGCGCTTCGGCGTACATCACGCTCAAGATCGTGCAGAACACCTGGCGCACGGTGCGCGACCAGCTCGCCGCGCTGCCGGGCGCCTCCCACATCGCCCTGGTCAGCGGCGACTTCGACGTCCTTCTGCTGGTGCACACCCCGGACAACAGGGCCCTGCGCGAACTGGTCCTCACCAGGCTCCAGGCCATCCCCGAGGTGCTCAGCACCCGCACGCTGCTGGTCTTCGAGGAGGAGGACCTGGAGCAGGAGATCTGAGCGCGCGGGCGGCGTGCACCGACCCCGGGGCGGCCCGGCTGCGGGGCGGCCCGGCTGCGGGGCGGCCCGGCTGCGGGGCGCCCGCAGCGGCGTCGTCCTGCCGCGGTGCCTCAGCCCTCGCCGCGCAGTCCGGCGAAGACCAGGCGGACCACGGTGTCGGCGAGCCGCCCGTCGCCCGCGTCGCGGCCGTCGGGCCGGTACCACTCGACGATCGAGTTGATCATTCCGAAGACCAACCGGGTGGCGAGCCGGACTTCGACGTCCGCCCGCACCTCACCGTCGGCAGCCGCCTCCCTGAGGAGCCTGGCGACCTGGTGGTCGAACTCCCTGCGGCGCTCCAGCGCCCAGCGCTCCGTGGCGGTGTTGCCGCGCACGCGCAGCAGCAGCGTGACGTAGGGCAGCTCGGCGGTGAGCACCTCGACCATGCGCCGGGTGACGTACTCCAGCCGTTCCACGGCGCGCCCCCCGCGCGCGTGGTCCTCGTCCAGGATCCCGAAGAGCTCGTCGAGCGCACGGCTGACGGCCCGCCGCAGCAGTTCCTCCTTGCCGGAGACGTGGTGGTATATCGACGACTTGGAGATGCCCGCGGCCTTGGAGAGGTGCTCCATGGAGGTGCCGTCGTAACCGCGTTCGTTGAAGACGGTGACCGCGACCGCGAGCAGCGAATCCGGTGTGTAGGTGTCGCGCCTGGCGGTCGTCATGAGAGCCCCTGCTTGTCGGCGAGATGCGAGCGGTGCGCGAGCGCGAGGCTGGCACCGTAGCGTCCGCCGGGATAGGCGGCGTGCAGATTCTGCAGCGTCTGCCGCACCCACCGCACCCCCAGCTCGTCGCACCATTCCAGCGGTCCGCGCGGGTAGTTGACGCCCAGCTTCATCGCGGTGTCGATGTCCGTGCGGTCCGCGACCCCGCGGGCCTGCGCGTCCAGGGCGAAGTCGACCAGCATGGCGACCGTGCGGCCCACGATCATGCCCGGTGCGTCCGCCACGACGCTGACCTTCTTGCCGAGCTTCTGGAAGAGGCCGATCGCCGCGCGGACGTCCCCGGGGCCGGCGCCGGCACCCGGGGCGAGCGCCACGCGCGTGCAGGTGCGGTAGTTCAGCGCCAGGTCGAGGCGGATGGCGGGGCCTGCTGCGTCGCCGGTGGCGGTGTCGCCCTCGGTCACGGTCAGCCGGGTGCCCCCGGGAAGCGTGAGGGCGGACTGCGCCACGGCCGGCGAGCGCTCGCCGGTGAGACGCACACCGGACTCCTCCAGCAGGCCCACGACGGCCCTCAGGGGGCTCTCGGGTCCGGCGAGCACGCCGACCTCGGCGGGCGCCTGGCAGGGCTCCGCGGTGTGCGGGCGGGCGGGTTCGGCGTCCTGCGCGTAGTCGTACCAGCCGTGGCCGGACTTGCGGCCGAGCCTGCCGGACTCCACGAGGCGGCGCTGGGCCGGCGACGGGGTGAACTTGGGGTCGTGGAAGAAGGACTCCCACACGGAGCGGGTGACGGCCTCGTTGACGTCCTGACCGATGAGGTCGGTCAGCTCGAAGGGGCCCATCCGGAAGCCGCCGCTCTCCCGCAGCACGGCGTCGATGGTGGCGGGGTCGGCGGCACGCTCCTCGTACAGGCGGAAGGCCTCCGCGTAGTAGGGGCGGGCTATGCGGTTGACGATGAACCCCGGGGTGTCCGCGCAGCGGACCGGTGTCTTGCCCCACGACCGGGCGGTGTCGTACGCGCGCGTGGCCGACGCCTCGTCGGTGGCGACGCCGGAGACCACCTCCACGAGCGGCAGCAGCGGTGCCGGGTTGAAGAAGTGCAGGCCGACCAGGCGCCCGGGGACGCGCAGCGCGCCGCCGACGGCGGTGACGGAGAGGGAGGAGGTGTTGGTGGCGAGCAGGCACGCGTCGTCGACGACCTCTTCCAGCTCGCGGAAGAGCGCCTGCTTGGCGTCGAGCCGCTCGACGACCGCCTCGACGACCAGAGCGGCGCCGGCGAGCGCGGCCAGGCTGTCCGCCGTCTCCAGGCGGGCCAGCGCGGCGTCCCGGTCCGTCGTACTCAGGCGGCCCTTGCCGACCAGCCGCTCCAGCCGGGCGGCGATCGCCTCCCCGGCCTCCTCCGCGCGGCCGGGCACCGCGTCATGGAGCCGTACGGGATGGCCGGCCAGGAGCGCGACCTGGGCGATGCCCTGGCCCATGGTGCCGCTGCCGACGACCGCCACAGCGCTCTTCCGGTCGATTGCTGTCATGCTCACGATCCTCCCGCACCGGGTTTTCCACAGGTTCGCCGGACCCCTCTTGTCCCGACCGATCGTTCGGTTACTCTAACCATGTCGGCCCGTTCGCCGTCCACGATCGCGCACCGGGGCGCTCCGCGCCCGCCCAGATCCCGTCCTACCCAGCCCGCCGGTTCGACGCGGAACCGGCGCGAGGAGGAGTTGGTCCCTCATGGCCGCCGCACTCACCGAGTCCCAGCTCACCGCCCGTCACCGGCCCACCCTCGACCAGGCCCTGAAGACCATCGGCACACGCGCGTACTGGTCCCCCCACCCCGAGCACCCCAAGGCCTACGGGGAGCAGGGCACCCTGGGCCCGGCGGAGGGCAAGGCCGCGTTCGACGCCCTCCTCGGCACCCGCCTCGACCTGGACCAGCCGGGCACCGACGGCTGGGTGGGCGCGGAGACCTCGCCGTACGGAGTGGAACTCGGCGTCACCTACCCGCACCCGGACGTGGACGTCCTGCTGCCCGCCATGGGCGCCGGGATGCGCGCCTGGCGCGCGGCGGGCCCGGAGCTGCGCGCGGCGGTCTGCCTGGAGATCCTGTCCCGGATCAGCGCCCGCACCCATGAGTTCGCGCACACGGTGATGCACACCAGCGGTCAGGCATTCATGATGGCGTTCCAGGCCGGCGGGCCGCACGCCCAGGACCGCGGCCTGGAAGCGGTGGCGTACGCGTACGCGGAGCAGACCCGCACCCCGGACACCGCGGAATGGACCAAGCCCCAGGGCAGGCGCGACCCCCTGACCCTCCAGAAGCGCTTCACCCCGGTCCCTCGCGGCATCTCCCTGCTCATCGGCTGCAACACCTTCCCCACGTGGAACGGCTACCCGGGCCTCTTCGCCTCCCTCGCCACGGGGAACGCGGTCCTGGTCAAGCCGCACCCGCGCGCGGTGCTGCCGCTCGCCCGCACCGTCCAGATCGCCCGCGACGTGCTCGCCGAGGCGGGCTTCGACCCGAATCTGGTGGCCCTGGCCGCCGAGCGGCCCGGCGAGGGCATCGCCAAGACCCTGGCCGTGCGCCCCGAGATCAGGATCATCGACTACACGGGCTCGACGGCCTTCGGCGACTGGCTGGAGGTCCACGCCCACCAGGCCCAGGTGTACACGGAGAAGGCCGGGGTCAACACGGTAGTCATCGACTCCACCGACGACTACCGGGGCATGCTGGCCAACCTCGCCTTCTCCCTCTCCCTGTACAGCGGCCAGATGTGCACCACCCCGCAGAACCTGCTCATCCCGCGCGCGGGCATCTCGACGGACGCCGGACCCAAGTCCTTCGACGAGGTCGTCACCGACCTGGCGGGCGCGATCGAGTCCCTGCTGGGCGACGACGCCCGGGCCGGCGGCCTGCTGGGCGCGCTGGTGAACCCGGAGGTGAGGGCCCGCCTGGAGGCCGCTCCGGACCTGGGCGAAGTAGCCCTCGCCTCCCGGAAGATCGATCACCCCGAGTTCCCCGACGCCGCGGTCCGCACCCCGCTGATCGTCAAGCTCGACGCCGCCAGGCCGGACGACCTCGCCGCCTGCCAGAGCGAGTGGTTCGGGCCCGTGTCCTTCGCCGTCGCGGTCGACTCCGCCGAGGCGGCCGTTGACCTGCTGCGGCGCACGGTCCGCGAGCGCGGCGCGATGACCGTCGGCGCCTACACCACCTCGGAGGAGGTGGAGAGGGCCGTGGAGGAGACCTGCCTGGAGGAGTGCGCCCAGCTCTCCCTGAACCTGACGGGCGGTGTGTACGTCAACCAGACCGCCGCGTTCTCCGACTTCCACGGCTCCGGCGGCAACCCCGCGGCGAACGCGGCCCTGTGCGACGGCGCGTTCGTGGCCAACCGGTTCCGGGTGGTGGAGGTGCGCCGGGAGGTGTAGGCCCGGGCGGGGGTAGGGCCGGGGCGCCGGGCCCCGGCTGTCCCGCTACCCGCCCAGTGACCAGTGGTAGAGCGCCATGGCGACGCTGGTGGCCAGGTTGTAGCTGGAGACCTGGGGGCGCATCGGCAGCGCGACCACACGATCGGCCCTCGCCCGGAGCCCGTCGGACAGGCCGGTGCGTTCGGACCCGAAGGCGAGCAGGGCGTCGTCCGGGATCACCGTCCCGCGGATGTCCTCGCCCTCGGCGTCCAGGGCGATGACCGGACCCTCCGGCAGCTCGTCGACGTCCATGCGGGCCACGGCGGTCGCGAAGTGCAGGCCGGCGCCGCCGCGCACGACCGCCGGGTGCCACGGGTCGAGCGGCCCCGTGGTGATCACTCCGGTCGCGCCGCAGCCGGCCGCGAGGCGGATCACGGCCCCTGCGTTGCCGAGGTTGCGGGGCTGGTCGAGAACCACCACGGGCGCCGTGCGCGAGCGACGCGACAGCGCTTCCAGGTGGGCGCTGCGGGCGGGCCGCACCGCCAGTGCCGCGACCCCGGTGGGGTGCAGCCGGGGCACCAGGGAGCGCAGGGTGTCCGCCGGAAGCTCCACCAGCCGGTCGGCAAGCGCAGGCCCGACGTCCGGCGCGAGGTCGTCGGCCAGGGCGAGCGCGGCCGGCAGGTCGCAGGTCAGCGCCACCACCGGCGCCGCGCCGAAGCGCAGGGCGTGCTTGACCGCGTGGAAGCCGTCGAGGAGCACGGCATCGGCGTCCTCCGCGGCCTGCCGCCATGCGCGTACGGCATGGGCGGCCCGCTCGGCCGCCGCCCCGGCGCCGCCGGCCTCGGCACCGTTCTCCCGTACCCGCATCAACCCGTCTCCCGTCCCGGGGCCCGCGCCGCTCCTCGGCCCCGCCGTCCGGTCCTTGCGTGCAGCGTACGTGCGGTGGCCGGGTGCCGGGCGGCGAGGGCCGCGGGGGTCGCGGGAACGGGCGACGGGGCGGCGGGGCGGCGGGGCGGGCTCAGACGTGTCGGCCGCGGGCGCCGGCCGGGCTCAGCGGTGCACCCGGAGGCGGCTCGCCGGGTCCGCCGTCCCCACCTGCGCCGTCCGCCCGCGGAAGGCCCGCCGCCGGGCGCCGGGTACGGGGGGACAGCCGGCCCGACGCGCGCGTCGCCCAGCTCCCCAGCGACCGCAGGAACGACGTCGGCAGGAACACCGAGTCCGCGGCGATCATCGCCAGTGAGAAGAACGGCAGACCGAGCGTGACGGCGATGACGGTGTGCTCAATGATCATGGCCACCAGAAGCACGTTCTTGACCCTCCGGTTGAAGAGGGTGAAGGGGAAGGCCACCTGGACCATGACCGTCCCGTAGGTGATGACCATGACGACGAGCCCATGGGCGGAGAGCTGGTCGGACAGGGCGGGCCAGGGTGAGAAGTAGTCGAGGTGCAGGGGGTAGTAGACGGCGGTGCCGTCCTCCCAGCGGCTGCCCTGGATCTTGTACCAGCCCGCCGTGGCGTAGATCAGGCATGCCTCGGCCATGATCACGAGCAGCCCCGCGTTGTGCGCCAGATTGGCGATGACGTCGAGCAGCAGCCGCAGTTGGTCGCGGGCCGGGCCGCCGGCGGACGGCGAGCCGCCCAGGGCAGCGGCGGGAGCGGCAGGAGCGGCAGAACCGGTGAGAGCGGTAGGAGCGACGGTGGCCGTCTCGCGGGCCGCCCGCCGGTCCGCGATCCACCACAGGCCGTGCACCGCCCACAGACCCCAGAAGACCAGCATCCAGCCCGTGCTGAGAAAGCCCCGTCCCGACACCACCGCCAGCACCAGGCCGAGCAGCGCCCACAGCACGGGACCGACCGCGTCCGCACGAAGCCGTGCCCCACGCGCGCGTGCCCGCGCGCTGCGCCGCCTGCGGCGGGCGTCCAGGGACCAGACGGCTCCGCAGCGGGTGAACACCAGGTAGATCGACATCAGATGGATGACGTTGTCGCCGCCGTCGCTCACGAAGATGCTGCGGTTCTCCAGGGAGAGCACGCCCACCATGAAGAGCACCGACACGGCGCGGGTGTGCCAGCCCAGCAGCAGCAGGGCGGCGGAGACCACGGCCAGGGCGTAGACGACCTCGAACCAGACCTGGCCGTCGGTCCATATGAGGGCGGTGAAGGCGCCGTTGCCGTCGATCAGTTCACGCGCCATGGACCAGCTCCACGGGGCGTCGGGCCCGTACAGCTCCTGGCGGTGCGGGAACTCCCGCAGCAGGAACAGCAGCCAGGTGGCCGAGAAGCCGATGCGGATCACGGCGGACTGGTAGACGCCCAGGGGCGCGGCGGTGATGCGGTTGATCCCGCGCGCGAGCCACACTTCGATGCTGGTCACCGGGGGTTCGCCTCCGTCTCGGCGTCCTGGGGGCCGGCGGCCGCTGCGGCGTCCGACGGCAGGTCGCCGGCGCTGACCGGCCACCAGGAGAGGGTGCGGTAGAAGGGCTTGGTGCTCGTTCGGCCCTCACCGCTCCACACGGGAGGCTGCACGTTCGTCGTCATGGAGCGGACCTGGACGCTCACGACCGTGTCCTTCGCGCCCTTTCCGCCCACGCCGACGCGGCTGAGCCGCAGCGCCATGATGCGGCGCAGGTAGCCCTCGGAGAGCTTGCCGCGGGTTCCGATGGGGCGGTTCCGGTTGTCGTGCGAGGACACGAAGAAGTCCCAGGCCCTGCGGAGTTCGTTCTGCTGGGTGTGGCTGGGCAGCGGGTTGCCGTCGATGGCCGCGCCGTCGAGCGCGGAGAAGTTGTACCACCCGGTGGTCCGCATGTCCCCGGAGGCGGTGCGCACCTGGGCGCGCGCCTCCACGGCTATGTTCTGCTGGAGCGGGTTGGGCGCGAACAGTTTCCAGTTCTGTTCGAACTCCGGCAGGACCCAGTCGTTCACCACCTGACCGTGCTGCTTGGTCATGGTGTTCGCCGGGGCCACGTGCAGGAAGACGAGCAGCAGGTGCACGCAGACGACGATCCCGATGGCGGCCAGGGCCACGGCGGAGACCACCTGGTAGCGGAAGGAGAGTCCGTTGATGCCGGTGCCGGGTGCGGACGGGCCCGCGGGGGGCGCATGGCCGACGGGGGCCTCGTGGCCGACGGGGGAAGCGTGGCGGCCGACGGGGGGAGCCGGGTCCTCGACCTCGTGCCCTTCGCCGCCGTGCGCCTGGTCCGCCGCGCGGGTCGTGCGGGTCGCTTCCAGGGGGCGCGCTGAGGGGGTGGCGCGCGCCGTGCTTGCACCGGGCGCCGTAATGCCGGGCTGCACGCCCTCTGCCGGAGGCACCGCCGCCGACCCCGAATCCGGCTCCGGGCCCGGGCCCGCGTCGTCCCCCCGCGTCCTTGCGCCGTCCCCATACGCCCCCACGCCGTGTCCGTGCGTTCCCACGCCGTTCCCGTGCGTTCCCACGCCGTCCGCCGACGGCAGCGCCTCGTCCCTCGGGGGTGTTGCGTCGTCCGGGCCCCCGCCCGGGCCGTGATCCGCGGACTGCTCTCTCGGGCCGGGGGATGCCTCGGCGGCCCCGGGCACGGCGGGCCGCCGTGCACCGGGCCGTGAGTTCGTTCGCTCGTCGTACGAGTCCATTCCGTCCCGTTCCCGCTTCCCGTTCCGGTCGGTTGCGCCATGGCCGTCCCCCGGCCGGGTACCAGGGGACGTGCGCGCCCGCCGCGGCCGCGGCCCCTGCCGGTGCACGCGCCTTCGCACACGGCCGCGCGGCCGCGATCGCACGAGCACGGTACTCACCTCGGCCCCTCGGCGCAGGGCGCCTTGAGGTTATCCACAGGGTTGACACGTTATGGAATCGCGACTCACCATGGGGGTGGCTGACCGAACGATCGGTCGGGACATCGGAACCGGATCGCGCGCCGGTGCGCCCCGGGCCGCGAGCCCATCGCGCCTGCCGCGCCGAAAGCCGACGGCAGACCGCGCCGGGCGCCGGTCGGGTCCGGTCCTGTCGGGTCGGCGGTGGACGGGCAGCCGCATGTGCGGGCAGCCGTGGTAGGAGTCGGGAGTCGAGGGGATCGGCATGAGCACAGCATCTGTGCAGCGGACATCCGGGGCGGGGCAGGACCAGGCCCCGCGGCCCGGCTCCGGCGCACCGGACACGGCCGCGCTGGAGGCCGTCTTCGACGCGGCCGTCGCGGCGGACGAGCGCATCGAGCCGCGCGACTGGATGCCCGACGCCTACCGCAGGACGCTGGTGCGCCAGATGGCCCAGCACGCGCACTCCGAGATCATCGGCATGCAGCCCGAGGCCAACTGGATCACCCGCGCCCCCTCCCTGCGGCGCAAGGCGATCCTGATGGCCAAGGTCCAGGACGAGGCAGGGCACGGCCTCTACCTCTACTCGGCCGCCGAAACCCTGGGCACCGGTCGCGACGAGCTGCTCGACAAGCTCCACTCCGGCCGCCAGAAGTACTCGTCGATCTTCAACTACCCGACGTTGACCTGGGCCGACGTGGGCGCCATCGGCTGGCTGGTGGACGGCGCCGCCATCACCAACCAGGTCCCGCTGTGCCGCTGCTCCTACGGCCCGTACGCCCGCGCGATGATCAGGATCTGCAAGGAGGAGTCCTTCCACCAGCGCCAGGGATACGAGCTGCTGCTCGCCCTCAGCCGCGGTACCGAGGCCCAGCACGCCATGGCCCAGGACGCGGTGAACCGCTGGTGGTGGCCCTCGCTGATGATGTTCGGCCCGCCCGACGACGAGTCGGCGCACTCCGCGCAGTCCATGGCCTGGAAGATCAAGCGCCACTCGAACGACGAGCTACGCCAGCGCTTCGTGGACATCTGCGTACCGCAGGCCGAATCCCTCGGCCTCACCCTTCCTGACCCGGAGCTGACCTGGAACGAGGAGCGAGGACACTACGACTTCGGGCCCATCGACTGGGCCGAGTTCCGCCAGGTCCTCGCCGGCCAGGGCCCCTGCAACGACCAGCGCATCACCCAGCGCCGCCGGGCGCACGAGGAAGGCTCCTGGGTGCGGGAGGCCGCCGCGGCTCACGCCCGCAAGCACAGCGGTGTCCGCACGGAAGGCGAGGCGGCGGCATGACCGGAACACCGGAGCAAGGGCACCAGGAAGCCGCGGGCGCGGCGGCCCCGGGCCCAGGCGCGGGCGCGGGCCCAGGCGCGGAAGCGGGCAGCGGCCGGACCGCCGGGGAGTGGCCGCTGTGGGAGGTCTTCGTACGCGCGCGCCGCGGCCTGTCCCACACCCACGCGGGCAGCCTGCACGCTCCCGACGCGGAGCTGGCCCTGCGCAATGCGCGCGACCTCTACACCCGGCGCGGTGAGGGCGTCTCCATCTGGGTCGTCCCCTCCGCCGCCGTCACCGCCTCCTCCCCCGACGAGAAGGACCCGTTCTTCGAGCCCTCCGCGGACAAGCCGTACCGCCACCCGACCTTCTACGAGATCCCGGAAGGGGTGAGGCACCTGTGACCGCCACCGCGGAGACCGCACCCGTCCTGGCCCTCGGTGACGACGCCCTGGTGCTCTCGCACCGGTTGGGGGAGTGGGCCGGGCACGCCCCCGTACTCGAGGAGGAGGTCGCCCTCGCGAACATCGCCCTCGACCTCCTGGGCCAGGCCCGCGTCCTGCTCTCCCTCGTCGGCGACGAGGACGAGCTGGCCTACCTCCGCGAAGAGCGCGCCTTCCGCAACTGCCAGCTCGTGGAGCAGCCGAACGGCGACTTCGCCCACACCATCGCCCGGCAGCTCTACTTCTCCACCTACCAGCACCTGCTCTACGCACGGCTCGCCGCCGCGGGCGACGGTTCCGGGCCGCTCGCCGCGCTGGCCGCCAAGGCGGTGAAGGAGGTCGCCTACCACCAGGACCATGCCCGGCAGTGGACCCTCCGCCTCGGCGACGGCACCGACGAGAGCCACCGGCGGATGCAGCGGGGCTGCGAGAGCCTGTGGCGGTTCACCGGCGAGCTCTTCCAACCGCTGGGGGGCGCGCAGGGCCCGGCGGAGGACGTGCGGCCGGGCAGCCGGCCCGGCGGTGTCGGGGACGGCGGCCTCGGGGACGGCGGCCTCGTGGTGGACTGGGCCGCCCTGGAGGCCGACTGGCTGTCGTCCGTCACGGCCGTCCTGGAGGAGGCCACCCTCTCCGTGCCCGACGGCCCGCGCCGGGGAGCGTGGAGCGCGGGAGCGGGTCGGCAGGGGGTGCACACCGAGGCGTTCGGGCGGATGCTCGCGGAGATGCAGCACCTGCACCGCAGCCACCCGGGAGCGTCGTGGTGAGCCGCAGCCACACGGAGGGCATCCGGCACGCCCACGCCGACGGCACCCCTCAGGAGGGAGCACCGACGGCAGACGGGCGGACGACGGAGACCGGGGGGCAGCAGGCGGAGACCGGGGGGCGGACGGCGAAGACAGGTGGGCGGACGGCGGAGGCAGGTGGGCGGACGGGCGTTCCGGCACGGCCGGACGGCGCCGCGACAGCGCTGGAAGCGGAGCTGCACAGGCTGGCCGGCGCCGTCCCGGACCCTGAGCTGCCGGTGCTCAGCCTGGAGGAGCTGGGCGTCCTGCGCAGCGTTCAGGTCCTCGGTCCCGACCGGGTCGAGGTCGTGCTGACGCCCACGTACACCGGCTGCCCGGCGGTCGAGACCATGGCGACGGACATCGAGCGCGTGCTCCACGCCCACGGCATCCCGCAGGTGAGCGTCCGCCGCGTGCTGTCACCGCCCTGGACGACCGACGACATCTCGCAGGAGGGCCTGCGCAAACTGCGGGAGTCGGGGATAGCCCCGCCCCGCACCCGGCATGCCGCGGGACCGGTCCCGGTGTCCCTCGGTCCGACCCGTACGCGCCCCGGCTCGTCGGCGGGCGGGGGCTCGTCGGCGGGCGGGGGCTCGTCGGCGGGCGGCGCTTCCGCCCCGGGTCGCCGGCCCGGGCACCCCTGCGGGCCCCACGGCACGGCCGCGGTGCCCAAGGCCGTGCGGTGCCCGCACTGCGGTTCCGCGGACACCGAGCTGCTGAGCCGGTTCTCGTCGACGGCCTGCAAGGCGCTGCGGCGCTGTCTGGCCTGCCGGGAGCCGTTCGACCACTTCAAGGAGTTGTGATGGCCCGCTTCCACCGGCTGCGCGTGGCAGCGGTCGACCGGCTCACCGAGGACTCCGTGGCCCTCACCTTCGCCGTACCGCCCGGCCTGCGCGAGGAGTACCACCACGCCCCCGGCCAGCACCTCGCCCTGCGCCGCACCGAGGACGGCACGGAGATACGCCGCACCTACTCGATCTGCTCCCCGGCCCCGGTGCCCGGCGGCGAGGGACCGCGCACGCTGCGGGTCGGCGTACGCCTGGTGGCGGGCGGTGCCTTCTCGACGTACGCCCACAAGGAGATCGCCGCCGGGGACGAGTTGGAGGTCATGACCCCCTCCGGACGTTTCACGCTGGATCCGGCGCCCGGTCTCTACGCGGCGGTGGTGGGCGGCAGCGGCATCACACCGGTGCTGTCGATCGTCACCACCCTGCTCGAGCGCGCCCCGGGCGCACGGTTCTGCCTGGTCCGCAGTGACCGCACCGCGGCGTCGACGATGTTCCTGGAGGAGGTCGCGGATCTGAAGGACCGCTTCCCTGAGCGTTTCCAGTTGGTGACGGTGCTCTCGCGCGAGGATCAGCAGACGGGCCTGCCGTCCGGGCGGCTCGACCGTGAGCGCCTGGCCCGGCTGCTGCCCGCGCTGCTGCCGGTGGACGAGGTGGCGGGATGGTTCCTGTGCGGGCCGTTCGGCCTGGTCCAGGGCGCGGAGCGGGCACTGCGCGGGCTGGGTGTGCGGCGGTCCCGTATCCACGAGGAGATCTTCCACGTGGACGACGACCGGACGGCCGCCGCCGCAACGGCACCGTCCACCACCGCAACGGCACCGTTCGTCATCGCGACGGCACCGTCCGCCGCGGCCACGGCGGCAACGGCCGGGTCACCGTACTCGGCGCACAGCTCCGCGCCGGTGCGGAGCACGGTGACCGCACGGCTCGACGGCCGCTCCGGCTCCTGGCCCGTACGGGAGGGCGAGTCCCTGCTGGAGGCGGTGCTGCGCAATCGTCCGGACGCCCCGTACGCCTGCAAGGGCGGGGTCTGCGGCACCTGCCGCGCCTATCTGGTGGCGGGCGACGTGCGTATGGACCGCAACTTCGCGCTGGAGCCGGAGGAGACGGAGGCCGGTTACGTGCTGGCCTGCCAGTCCCGTCCGGCCACGGAGCGGGTGGAACTGGACTTCGACCGCTGAGGACGCCCGGCGCCCGGCCGCCCCCGGACGCGGACGGTGGTAGCCGGTCGCGAGCGGTGGAGGCCGGGTCGCGGGCGGGTCGCACCCGGCCCCGGAGGGCGCGGGGCCCCTGGCCCGCGGGCGCAGCGAGGCGTCTCGGGCGCCTCCAGACGTCTCGGGCGCCTCCAGGCGTCTCGGGTGGCGAAACTGCCCCCGCGGTTGCGGCCGGTCCCGAATCCCGGGCCGTGGGTCCGGCTCGGAGCCGCCCGGAGGAGGGCAGGGGCCGGCTCATCGGTCACACGCGGCACCGGCACCGTGGTCCCAGGCACGGTGCCGGTAGACCGGGCTCAGCCTGAGCGCCCTCAGCGGGCCCAGCGGGCAGCGCGGGCCCAGCGGGCCGCGCGCCAGTGCCGGGTCAGATCACTGTCCCCGGCTGTCCCTTGTCGTCCACCACCGGACGACCGGACGCCTCCCAGGACACCATGCCGCCGTCGACGTTCACCGCGTCGACGCCCTGCTGGGTGAGGTACATCGTCACCTGCGCCGAGCGGCCGCCGGACCGGCAGATGACGTGCACCTTGGCGTCCTGCGGGGCCGCCTCGGTGAGCTCGCCGTACCGGGCCACGAACTCGCTCATCGGGATGTGCAGCGCACGCTCGGCGTGGCCCGCCTCCCATTCGTCGTCCTCCCGGACGTCCAGCAGGAAATCCCCGTCAGCGAGCTCGCCGACCCTGACCGTAGGCACACCAGAACCGAAATCCATGATGTGACGCTACCCGAACCGAGCAGTCATCCGATCATCCCGCCGAAGGGACTTTCGGGCGCGCGCCCACCCCGGCGCCCCGCCGCCACCGAGGCGGACCGAACCGGGCAGGGCAGGACCGCCCGCGGTTCAACTGGGCAGGCCGGGGCGGAATGGAAAGGGCCAGGCCAGGCCTTCCGGCCCAGGACGCCTCATAGCGCCGGGACGCGAAGCGGACCAGGCAGGGCAGGACCGGGCAGGGCCGGGCCGGACCAGGCAGGGCCGGACCAGGCAGGGCAGGACCAGGCAGGGCAGGACCGGGCAAGGCAGGACCGGGCTGGGCAGGCGGCTCAGGCCGTCAGGGCCACCAGTTCCGCCTCGCGTTCGGCGACCTGGGCCAGCAGTTGTTCCGCGATCTCGTCCAGGAGGCGGTCCGGATCGTCCGGGGCCATCCGGAGCATCGCCCCGATGGCGCTCTCCTCCAGATCGCGGGCCACCATGGTGAGCAGTTCCTTGCGGTGCGTCAGCCACTCCAGGCGGGCGTACAGCTCCTCGCTCCTGCTGGGCCGGCGCTCCTGCGGCGCGGGTCCCGCCGCCCATTCCTCGGCCAGCTCGCGCAGCAGCGTTTCGTCGCCGCGGCCGTAGGCGGCGTTGACACGGGCGATGAACTCGTCCCGGCGCGCGCGTTCCTTCTCGTCCTGGGCCAGGTCGGGATGGGCCTTGCGGGCCAGCTCGCGGTAGAGCTTGCGGGCCTCGTCGCTGGGGCGCACCCGTTCCGGCGCTCGGACGGGCTGCTCGGTGAGCATGGCGGTGGCCTCGGGCGAGAGGCCGTCGGAGTCCAGCCAGTCGTGGAACAGCTCTTCCACGTTCGGCATCGGCATCACCCGGGCGCGGGCGTCGTGCGCGGCGCGGATGTCCTCCGGGTCACCGGTCCTGGCCGCCTTGGCCTCGGCGATCTGGGCGTCGAGCTCGTCGAGACGGGTGTACATGGGGCCGAGTTTCTGGTGGTGCAGCCGGGAGAAGTTCTCCACCTCGATGCGGAACGTCTCCACCGCGATCTCGTACTCGATCAGCGCCTGCTCCGCCGTGCGCACGGCACGCTCCAGCCGCTCCTCGGGCCGCGGGCGCCCGGACGCGGATGCGGACCCGGACCCGGAACCGGTCGACGCCCGGCTGCCCTCCGGGGCCTGCTCCACGGCGTCCGCGTCACCTCGGGCCCCGTCACCTCGGGCCCCGTCTGCTCCGGCTCCCCCTCCCGCGGCTGGGTGCCCCCCGGCCGCGTCACCGCCGGCCTCGCCGACGCCGACCGCGTCACCGCCGGTCTCGCCGCCTGTGTGTGCCGCCTGTCCCTGTGGCCCCGGGGCCTGCCGGGACGAGGGGTCGCCGGACGCCGCTGCGGGCCGCGCTCCGGGCTCGGCGTCCCCGCGCGGCACCGCGGCAGGGCTGTCGGACTGGGGAGGTTCGGCTTCCGGGCTCGTCACCCGTCCAGAGTAGAGGGTGGGCCACCGCGGCCCGCGCGGCGCAAGGACCCGCACCCCAGGCCCACACCCGTCCCCGGCTCCCGCGCCCCAGGCCCGCATCAGCCGGCCCCCGCGCTCCGGCCGCTCCTTAGCCCGGCCCTCGCGCTCCGGGCACCCCGGCGGCCGTAGCCAGACCCAGCAACCCGACCGCCACAGCCCGGCGCCCCACAGCCCGGCCCCCGCGCTCCGACCCCAGCAACCCGACCGCCATAGCCAGATCCCAGCAACCCGACCGCCATGGCCGGGCGCCGCCGGGCTCCATGGCGCCGGGTTTCCGTGACAGCGGACGTCCACGGCAGCGGACGCCCAGGCAGCGGCCCCGTGGCGCCGGGTCGGTCACACCTCCGTCTCGGCCGCCACTCGGCCCGCGCGTACCGCGCTCACCAGGGCGGCATGGTCGGCCTCCGTGCGGTCGGCGTAGCTGACGGCGAAATCGGCCATGGCCGTGTCGAGCGAGTCGTTCTTGCCGCAGTAGCCCGCGATCAGCAGCGGATCGGCACTGTGGGCGTGGGCGCGGGCCAGCAGGGCGCCGGTCATCCGGCCGTAGTCGTCGAGCTGGTCCGCGGCGAGGGCGGCGGGGTCGACGCTGCCCTTGCGGTTGCGGAACTGCCGGACCTGGAACGGCCTGCCCTCCACCTGGGTCCAGCCCAGCATGATGTCGCTGACGATCTGCATCCGCTGCTGGCCGAGCACCACCCTCCGGCCCTCGTGGGTCACCTTGGGCACCGGAAACCCTGCCGTGGACAGATGCGGCAGCAGCACGGAGGGGCGGGCCTCCTTCACCTGGAGCACCAGCGGCTCGCCCCGGTGGTCGAGGAGCAGCACCACGTAGGAGCGGGTGCCGACGCTTCCGGTGCCGACCACCCGGAAGGCGACGTCGTGAATCGCATGGCGGCCGATCAGTGGGAGGAGGTCCTCCGGGAGGGTGTCGGCCCAGTCGCCCAGCGCGGAGGCGACCGCGGCCGCCTCCGCGTCGGGGACGCGGCGCAGCACCGGCGGGGCGTCGACGAACCGGCGGCCGCCGCCCTCGACCGACTCGGTGGACTTGGCCGCGAACCGGCCGCTCGTGTTCTTCTTGGCCTTCTCCGCCACCCGCTCCAGCGTGCCGAGCAGGTCGTGGGCGTCCGTGTGCGAGACGAGTTCCTCGTCCGCGATGGCGTTCCAGGCGTCGAGGGCGGGGAGCTTGGCCAGCAGGCGCATGGTGCGCCGGTAGGCGCCGACCGCGTCGAACGCCGCCTCGCGGCAGACGTCCTCGGCGGCGCCGGCCTCCCGGCCGGCGAGGACCAGCGAGGCGGCGAGGCGCTTGACGTCCCACTCCCAGGGGCCGTGGGCGGTCTCGTCGAAGTCGTTCAGGTCGATGACCAGGCCGCCCAGGGCGTCCGCGTACAGGCCGAAGTTGGCGGCGTGGGCGTCGCCGCAGATCTGGGCGCCGATGCCGGTCATGGGGGTGCGCGCGAGGTCATGGGCCATGAGCCCGGCGGAGCCGCGCAGGAAGGCGAACGGGGTTGCGATCATCCTGCCGACCCGGATGGGGACCAGGTCGGCGAGGCGGCCTTCGTTCGACTGCTGGACGGCCGTCACCGCGTCCGGACGGGTGCCGTCCGCCGGCAGCTCGGCGTGCGCCGCACGCGGCACCCGGTCGCGCAGGGCGCGCCCGGCCCGCTTGGGGGAACCCTTGGGGGAGCGCTCGGCGAAGCCCCTCACGTGCGGCAGACGGCGATCCGCCGCCGCCGGTCTCTCAGAGATCCACGCCTCTGGGCGCGCGCTCCGGGCAGGAGCCTCCTCGCCACCCCGCGGCAGCGCCGCACCGCTCCCGGTCATGCCGACCACCCCCGTCTCGCCGCCTGCGCACCCGGCGGCCGCTTCGGCCGTACGGACGCGCTGGACGTCGTCGCAACCGGGCCTTCCGGACACCAACTGGGCATGACGGTACCCCCACACGCCGTACCCCGTGCGGGCCTGTGGACAACCCGTGGCCCCACCTCCCGGGACCGCGACCAGAAGCCCTGCCCCACCGAGCCCCGAGTCCGAGCCCCGAATCACCGAGCCCGGACCCAGAACCCCGGCCGAAACCCCGAAACCCCGAAACCCCGGCCCACCGAGCCCCGAGTCCCGCCCCGGCGTGGCCCGCCCCTGCCCCCTACTTCCGGAACTCCTCCGGACACTGCCCGTCCTCGGGCAGATACCGCTCGGCCCACCGGCGCAGTTCGCCGAGCGCGGGACCAAGGGCGGAGCCGGCCTCGGACAGCCGGTAGGACACCCGCAACGGCGGCCCTTCCGCCACCTGCCGGACGACCAGGCCGACGCCCACCAGCTCGGCCAACCGGTCGGAGAGCATCCGCTCGCTGATGCCAGGAATGGCCCGACGGAGATCGGCGAAGTGCGCGGGCTGCCGCATCAGCACGGCGACGACCAGGCCTGACCAGCGCTTTCCGAGCAGCGTGAAGACACGCGTCATATCGTCGTCGACCTTCGTACAGGCCGCCTCGTCGTGGATCCGGTCTGCCGCCATGCCACAAGAGTACTGCGTCGGAACAAGTAGGTGAGAAAAAGTAAGCGGCTGTGCTAATAATAGTCCAGTACTCAACAACCGCCCTCTGCGACCGGCCCGACCACCGGCCGTCCGGGCACACCCGTTTTGGGAGAACGACATGGCCACCCTGCTGCACCTGGACTCTTCCCTCTTCCCGGGTTCCGCGTCCGCGTCCCGCGTCGTCACCGACGCATTCCGCAAGGCATGGGAGGAACAGCACCCCGAGGGCACGGTGATCTACCGCGACCTCGCCACCGACCCCGTACCGCACCTCGACGTGCACGGTGCGTCCGCGGGCTTCGCGGACCCCGCCACGCACACCCCCGAGCAGGCCGCGGCCTTCGCCGGGCGCGTCAAGCTGATCGAGGAGCTGGAGCAGGCCGACGCGGTGCTGATCGGCGCTCCGATGTACAACTTCACGATCCCCTCCACCCTCAAGGCGTGGCTGGACAACGTGATCCTGGTCGGCCGCACCGCCGGTGAGAACTCGTCCATCAAGGGCAAGCCGATCACGGTCGTGGCCAGCCGCGGCGGCGGCTACTCGGCCGGCACGCCGCGCGAGTCCTTCGAGTACGTGCAGCGGTACCTGGAGGCCGCCCTCACCGACATGTTCGGCGCCGAGGTGGACTTCATCGTCACCGAGCTCACGCTGGCGCACTCCGTGCCGGCCATGAAGGACCTGGTTCCGCTGGCGGAGGCGTCCCGCAGCAAGGCCCTGGAGGACGCCGCCTCCAAGGCCAAGGCACTCGCCGAGCGCCTTGCGGCCACCGGTTCGTGACCTTTTCCGGCCGTTCGCGGCGGTGACCCCGCGAAGGCACCGCACGCTTCTCCGCCGCGTCCGGCGGAGACCCGGCAGCCCGGTCGGGCAACCCCACTCCAGGGGTTGCCCGACCGGGCTCCGGCACGTCCGGGGCGGGACACGTCAGAAGCAGGAGCAGAACGGGCTTTTCAGGCGATTACGGAGCCCGCGCGAGGGCCTCCACAGTCCGCACACATTTTGAGACCCTTCTCACACACACTCAGCCCCCACGCGCATCGCACGAAGCACGCCAGACCAAGCACGAGACCCGAGCACAGAGACCAAGCACAGAAGCCGAAGCACAGAGGACGAGGCAATAAAGACCAAGCACGCCAGGCCAAGCACGCCAGACCGAACACAGCAGACGAGCGCCTCGGGCAAAGCTCCTCGTGCAGAGCTCCTCGGACGAAGCGCAGCAGGACACAAGAAAAGAAAGCGGCCCCCACGGTAAGAACCGTGAGGACCGCTTCGCTGTGCGCGAGGGGGGAGTTGAACCCCCACGCCCTTGCGGGCACTGGAACCTGAATCCAGCGCGTCTGCCTATTCCGCCACCCGCGCATAGGTGCTGTCTTCGGCTCCCTCGCCTGCTGGTGAGATCGCCTCCCGACACCCAGAAGGTTAGCACGGTGACAAGGGTGGCTTCACATCCGTTTCCACCGGCCCACCCGCCTCCGCCCGTACGCCGTCCCACCGCGGGAGCCACCCTGTTGACCCCGCCCGGCCCCCCGCCGGCCCCCGCTCGACCGACCCGGCTCGACCGACCCACTCGACACCGCGAGGGCCGGACCGGGCCCCGCTTCCCCGCCGCCGCGACACGCCCCGGGCCACCGACCGGGACCGCCGGTCCGCACACCCCGCAACCACCGGACCCGAGATCCAGAACCACCGGTCCGCGCATCCGGAACCACCGGGACCGATATCCGGAACCACCGGTCCGCACATCCGTAACCACTGACCTGAATATCCGGTCCGAACATAGGGAAAAACCCGATCCACACCGTTAGGACCAGTGATACACCGCTTCGCACGGTTGACCCGCCGTTGACCCGCGGCTGCTGCGCGGTCGACCCGCGTCCGGCCCGCGGTCGACCGCGCAGCAGCCGCGGACGGCCGCCCGGCCGAACGGGACCGGCACCCCCGCCGGAGCCGCCGCACGCACCGCACGGCGGCCCCCGTGATGCTCCCCACCCCCCACTCCGTATCAACCCCGCATCAACCCCGCACCAGTCGCCGCACCACGGGCGCGCATGGTCCGGAGTGCGCCGCGGGTGCGGGACACTGGATTCCGGCCCCCTTTACGATCCTTCTGGAAGGAGGCCGAACGGTCCTCCTGGGAGGAGGCCGGAACGGCCACCCCCGAAGGGCCGGGCCGGTGCCGCAAGGCGCACGGGCCGCCGCCCTGAAAGGGGGCCCGCAAGGGCCCGGGAGGGATCCCGGGAGTCCGGCGGGGGCATGTCCTGTGAGAGTCGACACCCGTCGGCCGGGCAGACAGGGGGAACCAGCCGATTTACCGGCGCGTGGATACGATCAGTAAGCAGTACCGGCAAGAGCACGACGAGCAGAGCGAACACGACGAACGCCGCGGCCACCGAGCCGTGCTGGGAAGAGAAGGAGGAGGTGCCCCGTGGGAGTCCTGAAGAAGTTCGAGCAGCGCCTCGAAGGTCTGGTCAACGGCACCTTCGCCAAGGTCTTCAAGTCCGAGGTGCAGCCCGTCGAGATCGCCGGCGCCCTCCAGCGCGAGTGCGACAACAACGCGACGATCTGGAACCGCGAGCGCACCGTCGTCCCCAACGACTTCATCGTCGAGCTGAGCGCGCCCGACTACGAGCGCCTGAGCCCCTACGCGGGCCAACTCGGCGACGAGCTCGCCGGCATGGTCCGCGACTACGCGAAGCAGCAGCGCTACACCTTCATGGGCCCCATCAAGGTCCATCTGGAGAAGGCCGACGATCTCGACACCGGCCTGTACCGGGTGCGCAGCCGCACGCTGGCGTCCAGCAGCTCGCAGACGCCCGGCAACGCCCCGCCGGGCCCCGCGGGCGGCTACCCGCCCCAGGGCGCCCCCGGCCGGGGAGGCGGCGGCTACGGCTATCCCCCGCAGCCCGTCGGCGCTCCCCCCATGCCCGCCGCGCCGCCGCCCGGCATGCGCCAGGGCCCCTCGGGCTCCCACCCCGGCACGATGGGCGGCCAGGTCCGCCACTGGATCGAGATCAACGGCACACGCCACCAGATCGCCCGCCCGACGATGGTGCTGGGCCGCAGCACCGACGCCGACGTACGGATCGACGATCCCGGTGTCTCCCGCCGGCACTGCGAGATCAGGACCGGCACGCCCTCGACGATCCAGGATCTCGGGTCCACCAACGGCATCGTGGTGGACGGGCAGCACACCACCCGCGCTACGCTCCGCGACGGCTCGCGGATCGTCGTGGGCAGCACCACCATCATTTACCGGCAAGCCGAAGGGTGAAGCGGGGGCAATGTCAGAGCTGACCCTGACGGTCATGCGGCTGGGTTTCCTGGCCGTTCTGTGGCTGTTCGTGATCGTGGCCGTCCAGGTCATCCGCAGCGACCTGTTCGGTACGCGCGTCACCCAGCGCGGGGCGCGCCGCGATGGCGGTCGCCCGCCGGCCGCGAGGCCCACCCGTGAGGCTCCCCCTCAGCAGCGCGGCGGGGCCGCGGGACGGCAGCGCCGCGGCGCCCCCACCAGGCTGGTCGTCGCCGAGGGCACGCTGGCCGGCACCACCGTCGCGCTCCAGGGCCAGACGATCACACTGGGTCGTGCCCACGACTCCACGATCGTGCTGGACGACGACTACGCGTCGAGCAAGCATGCCAGGATCTACCCGGACCGTGACGGCCAGTGGATCGTGGAGGACCTCGGGTCCACCAACGGCACCTATCTCGACAGGACCCGGCTGACGACCCCGACGCCGATCCCGCTGGGCGCACCGATCCGCATCGGCAAGACCGTCATCGAGCTGCGGAAGTAGTACGACAATGAGCGAGCGGAGCGAGCGAGCCGACGCTGTCCCCACCACGGACGCCAGCACGCTCCCGACCGGAGGGTGGGCAGTGTGGCTCGACACGACCGGCTGCAGTCGGAGCCGACGGGCGAGGTGCGCATGAGTCTGTCACTGCGCTTCGCCGCCGGATCGCACAAGGGCATGATCCGTGAGGGCAACGAGGACTCCGGTTACGCGGGGCCCCGGCTGCTCGCCATCGCCGACGGCATGGGCGGGCAGGCGGCGGGCGAGGTCGCGTCGTCCGAGGTGATCTCCACCCTGGTCGCGCTCGACGACGACGTCCCCGGCTCGGACATCCTCACCTCCCTGGGCACCGCCGTGCAGCGCGCCAACGACCAGCTACGGGTGATGGTCGAGGAGGACCCGCAACTGGAAGGCATGGGGACCACCCTGACCGCGCTGCTGTGGACCGGCCAGCGGCTCGGCCTCGTGCACGTCGGCGACTCGCGCGCGTACCTGCTGCGCGACGGTGCGCTCAGCCAGATCACACAGGACCACACCTGGGTGCAGCGGCTCGTCGACGAGGGCCGCATCACCGAGGAGGAGGCCACCACCCACCCGCAGCGTTCGCTGCTGATGCGCGCCCTCGGCAGCAGCGAGCACGTCGAGCCCGACCTGTCGATCCGCGAGGTGCGCGCCGGCGACCGCTACCTGATCTGCTCCGACGGGCTGTCCGGCGTCGTCTCCCACCAGACGATGGAGGACGCCCTCGCCAGCTACCAGGGCCCCCAGGAGACCGTCCAGGAGCTCATCCAGCTCGCCCTGCGCGGCGGCGGCCCGGACAACGTCACGGTCATCGTCGCGGACGTCCTGGACATCGACAGCGGCGACACCCTGGCGGAACGGCTCTCCGACACCCCGGTCGTGGTCGGCGCGGTCGCCGAGAACCAGCACCAACTGCACGACGGCGGCGCCATGGAGACGCCCGCGGGACGGGCCTCCGGCCTCGGCAGGTCGGTGCCCGGACAGGGCGGCGCGGGCGGCCGGTTCGGCCCGCCCGGCAGCGGCGCGGCGGCCGGCTACGCCCCCGAGGACGGCTTCGGCCCGTACGGCGACGAGGACTTCGTCAAGGGCCGCGGCCGCCACCCCTGGCTCAAGAGGTCGGCGTACCTCGTGCTGGCGCTCGCCGTGGTCGGCGGCGGCCTGTACGGCGGCTACCGCTGGACGCAGACCCAGTACTACGTGGGCGCCAAGGGCGAGCACGTGGCCCTGTACCGCGGCATCAGCCAGGACCTCGCCTGGGTGAGCCTGTCCAAGGTCGAGACGGACCACCCCGAGATCGAGCTCAAGTACCTGCCGCCGTACCAGCGCGAGCAGGTCCAGGCGACCATCGCGGAGGACGACCGCTCCAGGGCCAGCAGCAAGATCGACGAGCTTGCGGTGCAGGCCTCCGCGTGCCGCAAGGACGCCGAGCGCCGCTCCTCCGAGAGCAACGCCAAGCCCGGCGGCAAGGCCCCCGGCGGCCCCGACAGCGGCGCCAAGAAGCCGCTCACCGACAGCACCGAGGCCGGCACGTCCGGCCAGCAGACCACCGACAAGGACAGTGCGGCCGGCACCGACCAGACCCAGGGCGGGCAGGAAACGGCCAACAGCTCCGACGACAAGACCAAGACCGCACCGACACCCACACCCGGGCCCAGCCTCTCCGAGGAAGAGCAGAAGCTGGTCGCGCTGTGCGGTAAGCAGTAAGCCGTGAGGGGCCCTGTCACACCATGAGCAGTACGCATACGACGCATACCGCCCATACCTCGACCATCGGGTCGATCGGCACGCCGAGCCGGCGCAACACCGAGCTCGCGCTGCTGGTGTTCGCGGTCGTCATCCCGGTCTTCGCCTACGCCAACGTGGGCCTCGCCATCAACGACTCCGTCCCACCGGGCCTGCTCAGCTACGGCCTGGGCCTCGGGCTGCTGGCCGGCGTCGGCCACCTCGTGGTGCGCAAGTTCGCGCCCTACGCGGACCCGCTGCTGCTGCCGCTTGCGACCCTGATGAACGGCCTCGGCCTGGTGGTCATCTGGCGGCTCGACCAGTCGCCGAGGCTCCAGCAGCGCGCCGAGGACCTCTTCGGCGCCTTCAGCCCGGACGCGCCCAAGCAACTGATGTACTCCGCGCTGGGCATCGCGTTCTTCGCGGTCATCCTGATCGTCCTCAAGGACCACCGCATCCTGCAGCGCTACACGTACATCTCCATGGTCGTGGCGCTGGTCCTGCTGGTCGCGCCGGTGTTCTTCCCGGCGGTCAACGGCGCCAAGATCTGGATCAGCATCGGCGGCTTCACCATCCAGCCCGGTGAGTTCGCGAAGATCATCATCGCGATCTTCTTCTCCGGCTACCTCATGGTGAAGCGGGACGCGCTGGCGCTGGCCAGCCGCCGCTTCATGGGCCTGTACCTGCCGCGCGGCCGCGACCTCGGGCCGATCATCACCGTGTGGGCGATGAGCCTGCTCATCCTCGTCTTCGAGACCGACCTCGGCACCTCGCTGCTGTTCTTCGGAATGTTCGTCGTCGTGCTGTACGTCGCCACCGAGCGGACCAGTTGGATCGTCTTCGGTCTGCTGATGTCGGCGGTCGGCGCGGTCGGCGTGGCCTCGTTCGAGCCGCACGTGCAGTCGCGTGTGGCGGCCTGGCTGCACCCGTTCTCGGACAAGGTGATCGCACAGACCGGCAGCGACCAGGTCGCGCAGTCCCTGATGGCGTTCGGCTCGGGCGGTGTGCTCGGCACGGGCCTCGGCCAGGGCAACTCGGACCTGATCGGCTTCGCGGCCAACTCGGACTTCATCTTCGCCACCTTCGGCGAGGAACTGGGCCTCGCCGGGGTGATGGCGGTCCTGCTGATCTACGGGCTGATCGTGGAGCGCGGCATCCGCACCGCCCTCGCCGCCCGCGACCCGTTCGGCAAACTGCTCGCGGTGGGCCTGTCCAGCGCCTTCGCGATCCAGGTGTTCGTGGTCGGCGGCGGTGTGATGGGACTCATCCCGCTCAGCGGCATGACGATGCCCTTCGTCGCCTACGGCGGTTCCTCCGTGATCGCCAACTGGGCCCTGATCGGCATCCTGATCCGCATCAGCGACACGGCCCGCCGGCCCGCCCCGACCCCCGCCACCAACCCCGACGCCGAGATGACCCAGGTGGTCCGACCGTGAACAAGCCCCTGCGCCGGATCGCGATCTTCTGCGCGCTCCTCGTCCTCGCCCTCCTCGCCCGCGACAACTGGATCCAGTACGTGCAGGCGTCGTCCCTCCAGTCGAACGACATGAACCGCCGCGTCTCCATCGAGCGGTACGCCCACCCGCGCGGCAACATCATCGTCGGCGGAAAGGACGTCACCGGCTCGGTGACGACCCCCGGCAGCGACTTCGCGTACAAGCGCACCTACAAGAACGGGCCGATGTGGGCACCGGTCACCGGGTACGCCTCGCAGGCCTTCGGCGCCACGCAGTTGGAGAACCTGGACGACGGCATCCTCACCGGCAACGACGACCGGCTCTTCTTCAACCGCACGCTGGACATGATCACCGGCAAGAAGGAGGAGGGCGGCCGCGTCGTGACCACCCTCAACCCCGACGCGCAGAAGGCCGCCTTCACGGGGCTCGGCAAGAGGAAGGGCGCGGTGGCCGCGCTCGACCCGTCCACCGGCGCGATCCTGGCACTGGCCTCCACGCCCTCGTACGACCCGTCCACCTTCGCGGGGAACTCCACCAAGGACGAGAAGGCCTGGGTGAAGCTCCAGAAGAAGCAGGACCCGGACGAGCCGCTGCTCAACCGCGCACTGCGCCAGACCTACCCGCCGGGCTCCACCTTCAAGGTCGTCACGGCCGCCGCCGCCCTCCAGAACGGCCTGTACGAGGACATCGACGCCAAGACCAAGTCGCCGCTGCCGTGGACGATGCCCGGCACCACCACGGTGCTGCCGAACGAGGGCCCGCTCCCCTGCAAGGACGCGAGCCTGCGCCAGGCACTCGAAGTGTCCTGCAACACCGTCTTCGGCAAGATCGGCTCCGATCTCGGCGAGGACAAGATGCTCAAGACGGCGGAGTCCTTCGGATTCAACTCCGAGCAGTTCACCCCGGTGCGCTCGAACGCGTCCAACTTCGACAAGAACATGAACCCGTCGCAGACGGCGCTGTCCGCGATCGGCCAGTACGACACCGCGGCCACCCCGCTCCAGATGGCCATGGTCGCCTCTGCGGTCGCCAATGACGGCACCCTCATGGAGCCGTACATGGTGGACGAGCTCCAGGCGCCCAACCTGGACACCATCGAGAAGCACACGCCGAAGAAGCTCAGCCAGCCGCTCTCGCCGGAGAACGCCCAGAAGCTCCAGTCGATGATGCAGACCGTCATCAACTCGGGCACCGGCTACACCGCCAAGATCCCGGGCGTCACGGTCGGCGGCAAGACCGGTACCGCGCAGCACGGCATCAACAACGAGGGCACGCCGTACGCCTGGTTCATCTCGTACGCCAAGACGGACTCGGGCTCGCCCGTCGCCGTCGCGGTCGTGGTCGAGGACGGCGCTGCCAACCGGGACGACATCTCGGGTGGTGGTCTGGCCGCACCGATCGCGAAGAACGTGATGCAGGCGGTCATCAACAGCAAGCACTGAGCCCGGACGTGACCCTGATCACGTCCCCTTCACATCGGTGCACGATGCGGTACCGGTCCGGTATCGGGTGGCCGGGAGGGCCGTGGCAAGGAAGGTGAGCCGGGTACGGTAGCCCGGACAGCACACCGCCGGACCACACATCGGGTGCGGTCGGGACCGACGGAGAGGGCTGGTAGGTAGCTATGGAAGAGCCGCGTCGCCTCGGCGGCCGGTACGAGCTGGGCCAGGTGCTCGGCCGCGGTGGCATGGCGGAGGTCTACCTCGCGCACGACACCCGCCTCGGCCGCACCGTGGCGGTGAAGACGCTGCGCGCCGACCTCGCCCGTGACCCGTCGTTCCAGGCCCGGTTCCGCCGTGAGGCCCAGTCGGCCGCCTCGCTCAACCACCCCGCGATCGTGGCGGTCTACGACACCGGCGAGGACATGGTCTACGACCAGGCCACCGGGGGTGCCGGGGTCTCGATCCCGTACATCGTCATGGAGTACGTGGACGGCTCCACGCTCCGTGAGCTGCTGCACTCGGGCCGCAAGCTGCTGCCCGAGCGTTCCCTGGAGATGACCATCGGCATCCTCCAGGCGCTGGAGTACTCGCACCGCAGCGGCATCGTGCACCGCGACATCAAGCCCGCGAACGTCATGCTCACCCGCACCGGGCAGGTCAAGGTCATGGACTTCGGCATCGCCCGCGCCATGGGCGACGCCGGGATGACCATGACCCAGACCGCTGCCGTGATCGGCACCGCGCAGTACCTCTCGCCCGAGCAGGCCAAGGGCGAGACCGTCGACGCCCGCTCCGACCTGTACTCCACCGGCTGCCTGCTGTACGAGCTGCTGACCGTCCGCCCGCCGTTCGTGGGCGACTCCCCGGTCGCGGTGGCCTACCAGCACGTCCGCGAGGAGGCGCAGCCGCCGAGCGCCTTCGATCCCGAGATCACGCCCGAAATGGACGCAATCGTCCTGAAGGCCCTGGTAAAGGATCCCAACTACCGCTACCAGTCCGCGGACGAGATGCGCGCCGACATCGAGGCATGCCTCGACGGAGCGCCCGTCGCGGCCGCCGCGGCGATGGGTGCGGCGGCCTACGCGGGCTACGGCCCCGACGACCAGCCGACCACGGCGATGCGCCCCCAGGACCCCGGTGGGGAGCGCACGTCGATGCTGCCGCCGGTCAACCCGGACGACGGCGGGTTCGGCTACGAGGAGCGGCCAGACCGGCGCCGCCAGAAGAAGTCGAGCACGTCCACGGTCCTGCTGGTCGTCGCCGGTGTGCTGGTGCTGGTCGGCGCGATCCTGATCGGGAAGTGGGCGTTCAGCGACAGCGGCCAGGGCGACGCCCAGGTGCCCGTGCCCACGCTGGTGGGCGAGACCCTGTCCGGCGCCAAGGCCAAGGCGGCCAATGTCGACCTCAAGGTCTCGGTCTCCGGCAACAAGGAGTGCAAGGACCAGCCCCGGGGCCATGTCTGCACCCAGGAGCCCGAGCCCGGCGGGAAGATCGCCAAGAACAGCACGGTCTCGGTCGTGATGTCGACGGGCGCCCCGAAGGTCGCGGTGCCCAACGTCATCGGTGACTCGCTCGACGACGCCAGGTCGGAGCTGTCCGACAAGAAGTTCGACGTCGAGGTCAAATTCAAGGAGTCCACGCAGCCGGTCGACCAGGTGCTCTCCCAGAATCCCGACCCGGGCACCGAGCGGGAGTCGGGCAGCACGGTCACGCTGACCGTCGCCAAGGAGAAGAAGCAGGTCACCGTCCCCGATGTGACCGGGAAGACCTTCGAGGACGCCAAGGCCCAACTGGAGTCCAACAACCTCAAGGTCCAGCGGCAGGACGTCGAGAGCAGCAGCGTCGAGCCCGGGAAGGTGGTCCAGACCAGTCCGGCCCCCAACACCCAGGTCGACCCCGGCTCCACCGTGACCGTCCAGGTGGCCAAGGCCGCCCAGCAGGTCGCGGTCCCCAATCTCTCCGGGCAGACCGTGGCCGCCGCCAAGCAGGCGCTGGCGGGCGCCGGCCTCCAGGTCGGCAAGATCAACGGCCCGGGTGACGACAACGCCTTCGTCATCACCTCCAGCCCCGGGGCCGGCCAGCAGGTCGCACCCGGTACGGCGGTCGATCTCCAGACGGTGGGCGGCGGAGGCGGCCCCGGCGGCCCCGGCGGCCCGGGCGGGGACGACGGCGGCCCCGGCGGCAACGTCTTCGGGGGTCAGCGGGGCTTCTGAGCTGACCGGGGGCCCTCGACGGGCCCCCGGGAGCCGCGGGACCCCCGCCTCCGGAGCACCTGCTCCGCTGCTGGCTCCGCGCTCTGATCGGTACCTGAGAAACGCATGTGGGCCCGGCTTCCGGCCGGGCCCACATGCGTTTTCCGTAGCCCTCCCTGGCGGTGGACCGGCGCCCGCCGGACGTACGGCCCGGGAGCGGGCCGGCGCGCCCGCCGGGTGGGCGCCCCCTCCGTGGAACGGCACCCGACACGGCCCGGGAGCGGGCCGGCGCCGACCGGACGTACGCCTCCTCGGTGGACCGGCACCCGCCGGGTGTGCGCCGGGCGCGGGGCGGTGCCGGGCCACCGCACGGGCTACCGCAGCTCCACCGGTGGCGTCCGGTCGCTGTCGACCTTCTGCGTGCGCTCCAGCTCGCCCCAGACCACATAGCGGTACAGGGAGGTGTACACGGGCGTACAGGTGGTCAGGGTGATGTACCGGCCGGGCTTCTTCTTGCCGGACTCCTTCGGGACCTGGTCGATCACCTGCACGTTGTACTTCGAGGTCTCCTTGAGGATGTCGTAGACCTTGTAGACGTACCAGGTGTCCTTGGTCTCCAGGACGATCGCGTCGCCCTTCCTCATCCTGTCGATGTTGTGGAACTTCGCGCCGTGCCCGTCCCGGTGCGCCGCCAGCGTGACATTGCCCTCGGGGTCGCCGGGCAGCGCCGACTTGACCGGATGCGTGTAGTAGCCGGCGACGCCGTCGTTCAGCACCGCGGCCGACGTGCCCTTCTTCACCAGCACCTCGCCGTTGTGCATGGCGGGCACGTGCAGGAAGCCGATGCCGTCCTTGGTGTCGAGCGCGCCGGGGCCCGGGTCGGCCCAGTGGTGGCGCACCTGGTCGCTCTGGCGGTTCGCCTCGCGGTCCGCGGTGACGTTCGTCCACCACAGGGAGTAGGCGACGAAGAGGCCGAGCACCAACCCCACGGTGATCAGCAGCTCTCCGAACACGCTCACCGCGAAGGCGATCCGGTGGCGCGGCCGCCGGACGGGTGGCGGCGGCGAGGACGCTTCGGTCCTGTCGTCGGGGTCGGTCGTCGCTACCACTGCATCTGCCCTGTTCTGTCCGTCCCGCCGGGCCCACGGCTGTCGGAGCTGCCCGGCCCCCGGCGCGTTCAGCCGGTGTTGTCCGTGTCAGTCTGCCTCGTCCGGACGGCCGTTGGTCAGGGCGCGTGCGCTCAGTTGACGAGGGCCGTCGGCTTGCCCTTGCTGCGGGGCCGCTGCTCGACCATCTTGCCCCAGACGATCAGACGGTACTTACTGGTGTATTCAGGCGTACACGTCGTCAGGGTGATGTACCGCCCGGGCCCGGTGAAACCGGATCCTGGGGGCACGGGGCCGATGACGCCTATGTTGCTGGGCGGGGTCTGCGGCAGCATGCTGGTCACCTTGTAGACGTAGTAGGTGTCCTGCGTCTCGACCACGATCACGTCGCCGCGCGTGAGGCGGTTGATGTAACGGAACGGCTCGCCATGGGTGTTGCGGTGGCCGGCCACCGCGAAGTTGCCCGTCTTGGCGTCGGGCATCGCCGTCTGGATGTCGTTCGGACCGCCGTAGTGGCCGACCATGCCGCGGTCGAGGACCCGGTGCTTGTCGGTGCCCTCGGCGATCGGCACGACGACGTCCAACTTGGGGATGTGCATGATGGCGAAGCCCTGGCCCGGCGCGAAGACACCCGGCTTGCCCTTGCCGTTCGCCCAGTCGTCCTGGAGGCTGTGCGCCGCACCGTCCGCCTCCTCGTGCGCGCGGACGTTCGTCCACCAGAGCTGGTAGGTGACGAAGAGCAGCATCATCACACCGATGCTGATGAAGAGTTCGCCGATCACCCGGCTCGCGACCACCGAGGCGCTCGGTCTGGCCGCACGGGCCGCGCGGCGCGCCTCCATCCGGGTCAGCGGGGCGGACTCCCCGGCGCTCCCGGTCTCCTGCTCCTGCTCCTGCTCCTGCTCCCAGGGCTCGTCGCCGGCGCGGTGCCCGCGGGCCCGGTGCCCGCGGGCCCGGTGCCCGCCGCGGCCCGCGGTCCTGCTGTCGTGCCGGCCACCGGCACGGCGGCGTCCGCCACCGCCGCCACCGCCACTGCGCTGCTTGGCGGCCCGCCGCCGCGCGGCCCGGCCCCCGGCCGCGGCTGACGCGGTCACGGCCGCGCCCAGGGCCGACCCTGCCGCGTCCGAGCCCGCTGACCCGGCGGCCGGTGCCGCCTCCTGTGCGCCTGTGCCGGTCTCCCGGTCGGTGTCCGCGCCCGCGCCGTGGTCGGTGCGGGGAGCCGCGCCGCGGTTCGGGCGGCGTCGCGTGCCCGCTCCGGCCGCGTGCCCGGAGCCGGGCCTGCGCGGCGGCCCCGGTGCGGTGTCGGGCGCGTCCTGCGCGGCCGGGTCGTAGAGGGGCTGCACGAGGGTCTGGGTGACGTCCTGGGGTGCCTCCGGGGGCGGCTTGCGGTGCGAGCGGCGCGGTTGCGGACGGGGTTCCCCGGGGGGCTGTCTCTCCTCGGAGGGCTGCCGCTCGACGGGCTCGCTGCGAAACCACTCGGAGGAGTGATGCGGCGACGCGGCGGCGGGTTCACCCGCAAGGGGGGCGTACCCGAACGCGTACGGCGCGGACGGCTGCCCCTGCGTCGCGGGCGAAGGCCCGGCCAACGGGTCGCCGACCGCGGGGGGGCGGCCCGAAGAGGGGTCCTGCGGCGCGGCGGAGTGCCTGCCCTGCGGCGGGTCGTAGGAGGCCGGGTAGCGGCCCGGCGGCGGCTCGGGCAGCGGGGGGCGCCGGCCGGGGTGCCCGTACGTGCTGTGCGGGCCCGGCGACGCGTCCTGGGCGGTGGAGCCGGGCAGCGGGTCGTTCAACGGGTCGGCGAGCTGCTCCACGGCCGCCTCGAAGGCCGCGGCGTCCCCGTAGGTGCCCGCCTCGAACCGGGCGGCGTCACCGTAGGAGCCGGCCCCGAAGACGGCGGCGTCCGGAAGGAGTGCGTCTCCGAAGGCGGACGGCTTCCCGGGGGCGTACGCGTCCTGCGCGTCGTACTCGCCGTACGGGGCTCCTTCGCGCTCGGGGCGCAGTGCGGTCACGCCGAGGCCCTGCCCACCACGGGCGCGAGGCCCGCGGACCGCTGCACCGCCCCTTCATCCCCGCACTGCGCCAGCCAGTTGGCCAGCATCAGGTGGCCGTGCTCGGTGAGCACGGACTCCGGGTGGAACTGCACGCCTTCCACGGGCAGGTCACGGTGGCGGATGCCCATGATGATGCCGTCGCGCGTGCGGGCGGTGACCTCCAACTCGGCGGGGACGGCGGCCGGCTCGGCGGCGAGGGAGTGGTAGCGGGTCGCGGTGAAGGGCGAGGGAAGGCCGGCGAAGACGCCGCGTCCGTCGTGCTCCACGGGCGAGGTCTTGCCGTGCAGCAGCTCCGGGGCGCGGTCGACCACGCCCCCGTACGCCACCGTCATCGACTGCATGCCGAGACAGACGCCGAAGACCGGGACTCCGGTTTCCGCGCAGCGGTGCACCATGTCGACGCAGACGCCGGCCTCCTCGGGGGTGCCCGGGCCCGGGGACAGCAGGACGCCGTCGAAGCCGCCGCCGTCCGCCGCGCGCCGCCGGACGTACTCCGGGGAGACGGCGTCGTTCCTGAGCACCTCGCACTCGGCGCCGAGCTGGTAGAGGTACTGCACGAGGTTGAAGACGAAGCTGTCGTAGTTGTCGACGACGAGCACACGCGCGGGGCGGGGGGTACCAGGAGGGACGGCGGTGGAACGGACGGCCGCACGGGCCCCGGTGGGCGCGACCGGGCCGGCGGGCGGACAGCTCTGGCTGGTCATCGGGCGGCCACCGATCCCGGCCACGGCGCACTGCCGTTGACCGTGACGTCGTTGAAGGGGAGGAGGGGCTCGGCCCAGGGGAAGACGTACTGGAAGAGGACGTACACCACGGCCAGCACCAGGACGAACGAGATCAGCGCCTTCACCCATGTGTTGCCCGGCAGATGCCGCCAGATCCAGCCGTACATGCCGTCCCTACTCGCCGTCGACAAAGTTTGCGTCCACCAGACTACGGTGAGGCGAAGGGTACGTGGGCAGCCTGTGGAAAGCGTGACGTGCGCCTCGTCACGGCCGGCGCGGGGTGGTGCGCGCGGGTGGCGCGGGAGCAGGGCGCGGGCACGGCGCGGGGCTGTACGGGCGTGCGGCGCGGGCGTGCGGCCGGCTACTCCAGCGGCTCGGCGTAGTGGAGGTCCACGGTGCCCTTGTAGCCGGGCAGCGTCAGCGTCCCCTCCTCCTTGACCCGCCAGCCGAGCCCGTAGGCGTTCACGTACAGCATGTAGTTCTGGATCTCGGGGGAGTCCGCGAGGGCCTTCTGGAGCTTGTCCGGGTCGCCGACGGCGGTCATCTCGTAGGGGGGCGAGTAGACCCGGCCCTGGAGGATGAGGGTGTTGCCGACGCAGCGCACGGCGCTGGTCGAGATGAGCCGCTGGTCCATCACCTTGATACCCCGCGCGCCGCCGTGCCACAGGGCGTTGACGACGGCCTGGAGGTCCTGCTGATGGATCACCAGGTCGTTCGGCTGCGGCTCGGGGTAGCCGGGCAGCTTGGCGGTGGCGTCCGGCGGCGCGTCGTCCAGGGTGACGCTGACGGCCCTGCCGCGCAGCGCCTTGGTGGCCGCCTCCTTCTCCAGGGCCGTGAGCTTGTCGTCCTCTTCCTTGGTGCGCCCGTCGTCGCGGGCGGCGAGGGACTCGACGTCCTCGCGCAGGGTGCCGTTGGCGGTCTCCAGGGTGGCGTTCTTGCGGCTGCGCTCCTGGATGAGGTCGGACAGCTTCAGCAGGGAGGCGTCCGTGCGGATGTTGGTCCCTTTGGCGGTGTTGAAGCTCGTGACGAAGATCAGGCCGGCCAGCGCGAAGACGCCGACGGTGAGCACCCTTCCCCAGTGCCGCAGCGGCGCGGGGCCCGTTCCGGCCGGTCCCCGGCGCCCGGTGTGCGCGGGGCTGGTGCCGGTGCCGGGGGAGTCGGCAGAATTGCTCTGCTTGCTCAACGGTATCCTTACTCCTTACGGCGCCTGGAAGGCACTACGCTAACGGACGCCCTGGGGAGCGCTCGGTGCCCCTCGTACTTCCCCTTGTACGCTGCCCGGGAGCCCGCCCGTTTCCCTGCGCGGCCACGCAGCGCATCGACAGGAGAGTTTCTCGTGCCGAAGTCACGCATCCGCAAGAAGGCCGACTACACGCCGCCGCCCACCAGGCAGACGGCGGCGATCAAGCTGACGAACCGCGCCTGGGTGGCGCCGGTGATGCTGGCGATGTTCCTGGTGGGCCTCGCCTGGATCGTCCTCTTCTACGTGACGGACGGCGACCTGCCGATCGACTCGCTCGGCAACTGGAACATCGTCGTCGGCTTCGGCTTCATCGCGGCGGGCTTCGGCGTCTCCACCCAGTGGAAGTGACGGCGCCTCCGGGGCACCGGAGCGCGGCCGCACGCTCGGGGAACGACGGGTGACGGACGGGTGTACACCGTCCCACCAGGAACGTATCCGTTGAGTTATCCACAGGCCTGTCCACACGTGGGGATATTCAGAAGATCTGTGGATAACTCAGCGGGCGTTGACGCCGGTATGACTGTCATCCCGGCCCTCCGGTCCGCCTTCCACTTCCTCCACGGTTGAAAAAAGCCCTGGTCAGAGCGGCGGAAGCAGCTCTGAACACAGGGCGCCCGGGTGGCCGGACGGTGTTGCCCACACCATGCACAAGATCCAGCACACGCTGTGGACAACGCTGTGGGCAGGCGAGTGGTCGGGGGTGGGCGCCGTCCGCTCACACACACGGCGCCCGACGTCGGGTGAGCGCCCCCGTCAGGTGAGCGACACCGTCCGTACGACGAGCACGACCACCTCGACGAGCAGCACCACCGCGCACGCCCCCCACTGCACCAGCGCACGCCTGGCCCGTGGCGCGTGCACCATCGCGTAGGCCAGCGGCACACCGGCGACCAGGCCGCCGATGTGGGCCTGCCAGGCGATGCCGCTCATGCTGAAGGTGAAGATCAGGTTGATCACCAGCAGGGCGATGACCGGACGCATGTCGTAGCGGAGCCGGCGCACCAGGACGGCGGTGGCGCCGAAGAGGCCGTAGATCGCTCCGGACGCGCCCAGCGATGCCTCCGTCGGAGAGGCCAGCAGATAGGTGAGGACGCCGCCGGCGAGCCCCGCCACCAGGTACAGCGCGAGGTAGCGGGCCCTGCCGAGGGCCGCCTCCAGCGGGCCGCCCAGCCACCACAGGCTGAGCATGTTGAACCCGATGTGCCAGATCTCCTGGTGCGCGAACATGGACGTGACCAGGCGGTACCACTGGCCGGCCGCAAGGCCCTCCGTCGCGTGGTAGGGCACCCCCGGCGGGAACACGCTCCTGGGCGGCCAGCTTCCGATCAGCACCAGGCGGTCGACCAGGCTGTCGTCGAGCGAGATCGCGATGAAGACCGCGATGTTGATCCCGATGAGGATCTTGGTGATCAGATGCGGGTCCGACGCCACCGCCCCGCCGGCGATGGTGCGCGGCCGGCCGGCCGCCGGCCCGTGCCCGGTGCCGGAGCCGCTGCTGACGCATGCGGGGCACTGGAAGCCGACCGCGGCGCTGACCATGCACTCGGGGCAGATCGGGCGGTCACAGCGGGAGCAGCGCACGCCCGTCTCGCGGTCCGGGTGGCGGTAGCAGGTCGGTGCGCTCCCCGCACCGCCCGCGCCCTGCCGGTCGCCCGGCGGCGGAGTGTCCGGCGCCTGGTCGGCCTGGCCCATGGGAATCCCCTCATTCTCCGTACGAACGCACCGGGGCCGTACCAAACGCTCCCCGGAGCCCGAAGGGCCCGGGTGGTGACGCCCAGCCCCGCCCTTCCTTACGGTCGGGCGGGGCGGATTGGTTCCCGAACGGGCGCACGAACGCGGCCGGGGGCGGGCTCTGTCCTGCCGCCCTGCGTCGGCCTCCCCCCTCGGCGCCCCTGTTAGCTGGCGCGGGTCTCCACGACGACCGACTCGATGACGACGTCGTTGACCGGCCGGTCGGTGCGCGGGTTGGTCTGGGCACCGGCGATGGAGTCCACGACCTTCTGGCTGGGCGCGTCCGTGACCTCGCCGAAGATGGTGTGCTTGCGGGTGAGCCACGCGGTCGGGGCGACGGTGATGAAGAACTGCGAGCCGTTCGTGCCCGGGCCCGCGTTGGCCATGGCCAGCAGGTAGGGCCGGTCGAAGGCCAGGTCGGGGTGGAACTCGTCCTCGAAGGTGTAGCCGGGGCCGCCGGTGCCGTTCCCCAGCGGGTCCCCGCCCTGGATCATGAAACCGCTGATGACCCGGTGGAAGACCGTACCGTCGTACAGCCTGCCCGTGGACTTCGCGCCGGTCTCCGGGTGGACCCACTCCCGCTCGCCCTGGGCGAGCTCGACGAAGTTCTTGACCGTTTTGGGAGCGTGGTTCGGCAGCAGCCGTACCTCGATGTCGCCGTGGTTGGTCTTCAGGGTGGCGTAGAGCTGCTCAGCCACGATCTGCCTTCCGTTGTCGTCTGGGACCCCACGATCCTCGCATGGACCGCTCTCCGGGCGGCTGCCACCACGACCGGCGCCCGCGCCGGGTGCGCATGGGCACGTCCGCCGGGGTGGCGCCGCCCGCGCCCGCCCGTCCGCGTCCGTCCTCGCCCGTCTCCGCAGCCGTCCACGACCCCGCCGAGGCCCTTCCGGTGACTTTCCTCGCCCCTTTCGGGGCCCGTCCGCGCCTATCCGGGCCGTGCCGGGGGAACCCGGGCAGACGTTCCGGGACGGTCATGACCCGGATGCCCGCCTTCGCATGCCGGGGCAGAGTCCGGCAGGCATGATCCGTAAAGGGGTGGAAAGGTGCAATACCGTACGCCACCAAGGAGGAGGATTCCCGTGACCCGCATCGACAGCGTGCGCGCCGCGACGGACTCGGCGAAGGACAGCGTGCTGCACGCCGCGGAAGTGGTGGCGCCCTACGCCGACACGGCCAGGGACAAGGCCGTCCACTACGCCCACGAGGCCCGGGTGCGCATCGCGCCCAAGGTCTCGCTCGCCGCGGACCAGGCACGCGTCCAGTACGACGCGCACCTGGCGCCGCGCATCGTCCAGGCGCGCAAACAGGCACGCTCGCACGTGCCGACGAAGGTCGACGAGGCCGCGGGGCGCACCGCCAAGGTGGCACGGCAGGCCGCCGCCGTGGCCGGGCCGCGGATCGAGCAGGCCGTCGCGGTGTCGCGCCCCCGTATCGAGCAGGCCGTCGCCGTGGCCGGGCCGGCCCGGCAGGAGGCGGTCTCCCGCAGCAGCGCCACGCTCGCGGCACTGCGCGGCCAGGTGTCGGCCAAGGACGTCCAGCGGATCGTCCGCCGCCGTGAGCGGCGCGCCATGGCCGGCCGGATGGCCAAGGGGGCCCTGCTGCTCGGGGCCCTGGCCGGCGGCGCCTTCGCGGTGTGGAAGTGGTGGGACAAGCAGGCCAACCCGGACTGGCTGGTCGAGCCGCCGGCCGCCACGGAGGTGTCCGAGGAATCCCGGCTCTCGTCGGTCGACGGAAGTGTCGGCCGCTCGCTCGACCCGGACGTGGCCGCCAGGCAGACGGAGTCCGAGTCCGCGGAGCGGGTCGCTCGGGAGCGGCGCCAAGGAAAGTGAGACTGCGGGGGCGTACGCGCCCCCGTGCCCCCGATGCCCACGGGCGCCGGGCGAGCGGAAGCCCCCGGGACCGCCGGGGGCTTCCGCGGGTACCGGAGGACTTCCGCGGATCCGGAGGGCTTCCGCGGGCGCGGAGGGCTCCCGCTGGTGCTGGGGTCCGCTGCCGGGCGCCGCACGCGTTGCCGGACGCGGGACGCGGGACGCATTGCCGGACGCGCCGCACACCGCACGTGGGACGCCGGACGCCGCACGCACCGCGGGCCGTCGGACGCCGCACGCGGCGCCCGGCGCTCGGCGCTCGGCGCTCGGCGCTCGGCACCTACCGTCTGCCCCGGTGCCGCCGTCAGGACTGCGACTTGTAGTAGAGCGTGTACTTGCGCGCCCCCGCGACGCCCGAGGCGAAGCCCAGGTGGAGTCGGGGGGAGGGGCCCAACTGGATGGCTATGCCCTCGGGCTCGCGGTAGTCCAGGGAGTACGCGGCCTCGGTGCGGATCCGCTGCTCCAACCGGCTCGTGGGCAGGTGGACACGGCTGAGGTAGGCGTTGCCGTGGCCGGAGGGCGGGTTGTCGCCGGACTCGTCCGTGTAGTGGGTGCCGGTCATCTGGTAGACGTGGTCGCCGAGGATGGCCACGCCCTGGGGGGTCTCGGTGTCGTCGATCCCCACACGGGGAATGTCGAAGAGGGGGCGGAGGTCGCCCCGCTTCGCACGGTCCAGGTCCAGCACGCGGTAGCGGTAGCCGCCGTCGGGAACCATGTACTGCACCAGCAGCCTCCGGTTGAGCACGTCGACTGCCGGCCGGTTGCTGGTCGAGCCCGGCACGACGTAGATCTTGTCGACCGCGCTTGAACCACTGTCCAGAACGGCCCCGTCCACATAGGAAAAACGAGCCACGGCCGTGCCGTAACCGCTGTCCGGATTCGCATCCGCCTCTGTCCAGATGTACGAGGTACCGCTGCCGGGCTCGACCCCGATGGAGGCGCCATGGCCGAAACCACGCAGGTACATATGGCCGAGCTGTTCGCCACCGAGGCCGAGCCTGGTGAGGCACATGTCGCCGCGGGCGCTGCGGTCGCCGCCGGAGACGGGCCCGGGCTCGTCGGGCAGTTGTATGCCGCCCTCCATCAACTGCACCGCGAAGATGCAGCGGTGGACGTCGTCGAAGGCGAACGACTGCAAGATCGTCGAGTTGTAGAGGGTCTTCTCCCGGAGGTACTGGACGGCGGGTGCGGTGAGGTCGAACCGACCGTCCGACGCGGCGGTACGGGCACCCGGTACCGCGGAACGGGACGCTCCGGCCGCGATGGCCGGACTCGTCAAGGTGGTGGCCGCCGCCAGTCCGGCCGCACCGGCCAGCACAAAGGCCCTTCGATTGATCATGTCGGACTCTCCTGCCTCATCCGTCACCTGGGCCACGAGACGCGCCGGCGATAGTTCGCAGGCATGTCATGTGCATGCCCTTTGCGGTGATGAGTCAGCCTTCGGAGCGGCCTTTTCCAGCCGTCCGATCCCGTGTTCCCCCACCCCCGTGACAACTGAAGTCCAGCCATAAAGGAAACGCGCCATGGAGATTGGTGAACCGGCGGCCGGAATCGATCTACGGAATCCTGCCGGGCGGGACGCTCCCTACAGGGCCGTCGTCCCGCACGGACACCACCCGGGCCCCTGTGGGAACACCCGTTCATCTGGCCCTCCGCCCCCCGCCCGGCCCCGCGCGCCGCCCCCGCACCCCCACACGCCCGGCCGGGCCCGGCACCCCCGTCGTCTCCCGCGCCCGGGTCCCGTTGAGGAGGGCCGAAAACAGACATACGAAAAGAAACTCTTCAGAGCGGCGTCACCGATCCGACTCGGTCGGTTCAGGGGGTGTTGGGCACGGATTGCTGAGCCGTGCTTCCTTCCGCCCGCGGCCGGCGGGGGCGTTCGCCACCGTCAGACGCCGTCGACGGCATCGACGGCGTCAAGGGGCCCGTGCCCACGGAAAGGCAGAAGCATCCTGCTGCTCGGGCAGGTCTGCCCCATGCCGGCCCGGCCGCCGAGGTACCGCACCCCTGGCCCCGTAGGTCGGCGGCGCTCGGGGTGATCGCCGGTTGGGCGCCTTGCGCACGGTTGAAAAAGGGCGTGGCGACGACCGGCGCGCCCATGTGCACGCCTTCGGTCACGAGGCCCAGTGCAAGGGTGTCCGCGATTCCAGCGCCCCACTTGTTCGGACTCGTTGCCGACAGGGGGCGACGAGCATCACGTCGGCCTTCGGCAGGCGGTCGCTCTCCCACGGCAGTCTGTACTGCGAGCGCACTGGGTGGCCTGCGGAAGTCCTCCAGCTCCCTCAGTCGGGGCTCCCACCACCGGGCGGCGGACGGCGTCCCAGCGCCTCGACCGCCCCGTCAGCCGGCCGGAGTCCGCCTGCGTGAAGCCTCTGCGAGCGTCCCAGTGGGCGGTGCGGCGGCCGAGGCGCCCGGTGTCCGTGTGCGACACCCGCCGCAAGGCACGCGCTTTGCGTGCTCACCCGGCAACGTAGCGCGCCTGCCGTCCGGCTCCACGAACGGTGCAGGAGTCGACCCCGGCGACCGCGCCCACGGCCCCGGGGCACGGCCGACTGCCAGGAGTCGGCATGAGCGAACGCAGCACCCCCTCGGCGCCGGTGGGAAGCGGGCCCCCGGGCACGGAGTCGATGCGCGCGGCCGCATCCGGACTGCCGGAGCCGGACGCGCTGCTGCCGCGGTTCGACGACCTGGCCGACGCGGCGGCCCGGCTGCGGGCCCATCTCATGGTGCCGACTCCCCTCGTGGAGGATGCGGCGCGCACGCTGCCCGATGGGTATGCCACCCGGGCCACCGCCCCGGTCACCCCGGCCGTCTGGCCGTCTGGCCGGTGGCCGTCCGGCCCGGTCGGAGGTCGCCGGGGCGGGCCGTCCCGCGCCCGTGCCCGCGGGACGGGACGGACACGTCTGCCGGTGGCAGCCCACGGGGGCGCCGTGCGGACCCGGCCTCCCCACCAGGACGCCGTGGGTCGGCACGCGCGCGCGTGCGGCGGGCTCGGGAAGGTGCGCCGGTCCCCGTCAGCTTTCGCCGCTGCGGGTACGGCCGCAGGGTGACCGAATCCCCCGTCCAGGTGACATCTCCCGGCGGAGCCGCTCGGGGATGTGGACGATATGAGGACTATCCGATGGAAGTGGCCCCCTGGAGTCGCCTCCAAGGGGCCACACACAGTCCTCTACCTGCTACGGATCAGGTGGAGCCTAGGGGAGTCGAACCCCTGACATCTGCCATGCAAAGACAGCGCTCTACCAACTGAGCTAAGGCCCCGTAAGGGAGGCGTCCGGCCGGGCTTCCGAAGGGATCTCGTTCCGGGTGGGCGCCGGGGACAAGAGTACCGGGTACTCCCCGGTATTCCGCAAAAGGATTGGGGGTCCCGGCATGCGACCACGCTCCGTAGGATGCCCCCCACGGGTTCGCTGGAGCGAACCGCGGTTCTTGAAGCGATGGGGAGACGCAATGGATGCCGCACAACAGGAAGCAACGGCCAGAGCCCGCGAACTGCAGCGGAACTGGTACGGGGAGCCGCTGGGGGCGCTCTTCCGCAGACTGATCGACGATCTCGGTCTCAACCAGGCGCGGCTGGCCGGGGTGCTCGGGCTCTCGGCTCCCATGCTCTCCCAGTTGATGAGCGGCCAGCGCGCCAAGATCGGGAATCCTGCGGTCGTCCAGCGGGTGCAGCTTCTCCAGGAGCTGTCGGGCCAGGTCGCCGACGGCACCGTGAGCGCCGCAGAGGCCACCGACCGGATGGACGAGATCAAGAAGTCGCAGGGGGGCTCGGTGCTCAGCAACACCGTGCACACGACGAACAGTTCGGGAGCGCCGACCGTCAAGCGCGTGGTGCGGGAGATCCAGTCGCTGCTCCGGTCGGTCGCCGCTGCCGGTGACATCATCGAAGCGGCGGACACGCTCGCCGACAGCCATCCGGAGCTGGCAGAGTTCCTGCGGGTGTACGGCGCGGGGCGCACGGCGGACGCGGTCGCGCACTACCAGGCGCACCAGAGCTGAGGCGGCGGCGAGAACCGCCGCCGCGCTGAAGGAGAGCGACGCACGACGATGGGTGAGGTCTTCGCCGGCAGGTACGAACTGGTCGACCCGATCGGGCGCGGGGGAGTCGGCGCCGTCTGGCGTGCCTGGGACCACCGGCGGCGGCGGTACGTGGCCGCCAAGGTCCTCCAGCAGAGCGACGCGCACACCCTGCTGAGGTTCGTCAGGGAGCAGGCGGTGCGGATCGACCACCCTCATGTGCTCGCCCCGGCCAGTTGGGCCGCGGACGACGACAAGGTGCTCTTCACGATGGACCTCGTCGCCGGCGGCTCCCTCGCCCATCTGATCGGGGACTACGGGCCGCTGCCGCCCGCCTTCGTCTGCACCCTCGTGGACCAGTTGCTGTCCGGGCTTGCCGCGGTGCACGCGGAGGGGGTCGTGCACCGCGACATCAAGCCCGCGAACGTGCTCCTTGAGGCGACCGGGACCGGGCGGCCCCATCTGCGGCTCTCCGACTTCGGCATCTCGATGCGCAAGGGCGAGCCGCGGCTGACGGACACCAACTTCGTCGTCGGCACGCCCGGTTACTTCGCACCGGAGCAGATCATCGGCTCCGAGCCGGACTTCCCGGCCGACCTCTTCGCCGTGGGCCTGGTCACGCTCTATCTGCTCCAGGGCGCCAAGCCGGACGCCAAGGCGCTGGTGGACCGCTTCCGGGCACACGGCACACCGTCAGCTCCGCAGGACATCCCGGAGCCGCTGTGGCAGGTCATCGCCACCCTGTTGCAGCCCGACCCGGACGCCCGCTTCCGTACCGCCACGGGAGCGCGCAAGGCACTGATCCACGCGGCGGAGATGCTGCCGGAGCCCGGGCCCGACGACGAACTGGTGGAGGTCTTCGACCAGATCGGGCCGCTGCCCTCCGGCTTCGGCCCGCAGGGCCCGCTGCCCGCCCCGCCACCCGCCGTACCGGGCGCGGACCGGCAGCCGCCCGGCACGGGGCCGACCGCAGGGCCCGCCATGTCCGAGACCGGAAGCTTCCACCTCCCGCCGCCTCCCGGCCAGGGGCCGGCAGCCTCCCGGGGCGCCGCCTCCTTCTCGGAGCCCGCGGCGTCCGGCTCCGCCTCCTTCTCCGGAGGCGCCGCGGCGGCCCGGGGCGGCACCGGGGCGGCGCAGGGCTCCGAGGGGGCCTCCGCCGCCGGGCCGCGGCCCCGGGGGGAGGACCCGCGGACGGGCGGCCACCGGGTCGGCCCGCAGGAGGGATTCCGTCAGGGGCGGCAGGCGGACCCCCAGCACCCGGGCGCCCCCGCGCCCGGACAGGACGCACAGGACGCACGGGACGGACTGGGCGCACGGGACGGACTGGGCGCACAGGACGGACAGGAGCCCGGCGCGCGGCACGGGCAGGCGGCCTCCTCCGCCGCCCCCGCCCAAGCCGCCGCGCCCTCCGGAGCCCCCGCCCCCTCCGAACCCGGCACCGGTTCCCCGTCCCCCGCTTCCCCCGCTTCCTCCGCGCCCGCTCCCACACCCGCCTACGAGGCGGTGCAGGGGCAGCGTCAGGGCCAGCCCCCGGCGCACGAGCAGCCACCCGCGCCCCACGGGCCGCCCGCTCCCGGCGCAGCGGCCGCACGGCACGCCCCGGCCGTGGGCCCTCCGGCGCCCCCGCAGCACGCGCACCCCGCCCGGCACGCCGCACCCGCCCAGCCGTCCCCCCAGCTCTCCCCCGGTCCTGCCTCCCCGGGTCAGGCCGCGCCCGGGGCCCCGTCACCAGGCGGTCCGCAGCCGCCCGACTCCTCCCAGACCCCCACCACCCCGGCACAGCGCGAAACGGCTCCCACCCGTCCGTACACCGGCCAGTACCCGAGGGCTCCCCATCCCGCGGGGGGCGGTGCGCCGTACGAACCGGCGCCTTACGAACCCGCCGCCGTACTCACCCAGCAGGGCGGGCCGTGCGCCGACGGGGCGCACGGGGCGACGGCCGCCGCGGCCGGGACGGACGCCGCCCCGCGTGCCGGCCGGCCGTCCCGGCGCAGGCCACGACAGCGGAAACCGGGGCCGCCCCTCAAGGTCGCCGTCCCGGTGCTCGTCGTCGCGGTGCTCTGCATCGTGTTCGGCATCTGGGCGCTGGTCGAGGGCTGACGGTCCCGGCGCCGGTCCGGGGGCCGACCGTCCCCGTGCGGGCCCGGGGCCGACCGTCCCGGCGCTGGTCCGGGAGTCGTACCGCCCGGCACCGCCCACGGCCGACCGTCACGGAACCGCTCCGGGGCCGGGCGTCACAACACCCCTTCGGGCCCGGCCGCCGCGGCTACCCTCCAGGTCCGACCGCCACAGCACCGCACCAGACCCGACCGCCACAGCAACCCTCCAGGTCCGACCGCCACGGCACCTCTCCTGGCCCGACCGACACAGCACCGCACCAGACCCGACCACCTCGGCACCTCTCCTGGCCCAACCGCCACAGCACCCCTTCGGAACCGGGCGCTGGTCCGGACGGCCCGCCGGGTGCGGGCGCTCGCCCAGGGGCCGGCTCGCACGGAGCTCCACGCATTGGTGCCCGTCACGCCCCGTCCCGCGCCCCACCGAACCGGCGCCCACCGGTCCCCCGAACCGGAAGCCCGGCACCCGGCACCTACCAGCCGCGCGGTGGTCCGTACGGTCCCGACTGGCCCTGCGGGGCGCCGTGTCCCGACGCGCCGCCGTGTGGGGCACCCGCGCCCCGGCCGCCCGCGGGCCCGTACCCCGGCGGCCCGTACTCCGCGCGACCGTGGTCCACGCCGTGCTGCCCGTGCTCCCCGTACTCCGAGGTGCCGTGCCCACCGCCGTACCCGCCCCTGTCGCGGTACCCGGGCACCTCGCCGTAGCCCTGGCCGCCGGTGGGATCCGTGCCGTCGCCGTAGCCGGTGGCTCCGCCCCGGTGGCCGCCGTCACCGGTGAGGTCCCCGCCGTCGCCCGGGGCGCCGCCCGTGGGCGTGGTCTCCCGCCCGGCTGACGGCGGTCCGCCCGCCGCCGCCTGCCGCCGGGCCGCCACCGTCCAGACGGCGAGGACCAGCAGCAGCGCGACGCCCACACCGAGGGCGGCGACGCCGAGCACGCGCAGCGTTCCGCCGGCCGGCCCCGCAGAGGCGCCCCCGCCGGCACCGGTCCCGTCCTGGCCCGGGACGTCGAAGACTCCCTCGGGCTTCGGCACGCCCGCGTAGTCCGGGCCCCGCTCGGCGGTGCCGGAGACACGCACCTGGAGCGTCACCGCGTACGCCTGGTCGCCGTACTCCTCGGCGAGCTGCGGATTGAGGTTCACCACCAGGTAGTACCAGCCGGCGAACCGCATCCCCGACACCCGCGGGTCGACGGAGCCGCGGTTGCGGTACGCGACGGGCGGCAGCGAGCCGAACGCGGCCGACGTCCGGTCACCGCTGTACGAGGCGTCCGCGGTGGCCACGCGCCCGCGGACGGGGTTGTACAGCCACATGGCCAGCGCGGCCCCGACGAAGTCGCCGCGGTCCTGGCCGCCCGTGCCGCCGTCCGGTCCAGCGGACCCGGCCGGGCCGACCAGATCGGCCGCGGCGGAGACCTGCTGGCCCCAGCCCACCGGGACCCGGTAGAAGCGCGTTTCCCCCGGCTCGACGGTGTCCTGCCAGACGCCCTCCTCGACGGTGGTGGCCGTACTGAAGCTGGTGCCGCCGTGGCGCCTGCCGTGACCGCCCGACGGCGTCCCGGGAGGAAGGGACCTCCAGCCGTGCGGAGGCGTGCTCGGGCCCGTCGCCCGTGCGGCGGGCTCCGTGACCGAACTCAGCTCCAGGCCCCAGTCGTCCGGGGCGGAGGCGGCGGCCTCGTTGCGCTCGACGATCAGGTAGTACGTGCCGGGCTTCTGACAGGCGGTGGTGGTGGGGTCGATCCTCCGGGTGGCCAGGGCGGCGACGGGCCAGGGGCTCTCCGCCGAGCCGAACTGCGCGTTGTCGTCGGAGCACTCGTAGCCCTCGGCGTCCTGGAGGCTCACCTTGAGGCCGTCGGCGTACTCCGCCTTGGTGCCCAGCCGCGGGACGGCCGTCACGGACACGTAGACGTCGTCCCTCGCACCGAGTTCCAGCCGGTAGTAGAGCTTTCCCTGGGAACCGCCCTGCGGGCCGATCGTGCTCTTGTACGTGGCACCCAGCGCCATCTCCTGGGCGGCTCCCTTGCTCGCGGCACCCTGCACCGTGCCCGCCGCCCCGTCGTAGGCGTAGGGGTCGGCGGCCCCCGCGTCGGCGACCGCGGCGCCCGGCAGTTGGGCCACCGCGCACAGAGCCGCCGTCAGGCAGAGCGCGCCGCGCACCGCGGGCGGTGTCCGGGGAGCGTGCGACGGGGCCTTGTCACCGTGCCGCCGTCCCGTCGCGAGACGCCTCATCACGCGCCACATCCTGCGCCGCCCTCCGTCCCTGCCGCTCTCGTCCCCTGGTCGCCGACCCGGCGGCCCCGTCGGACCGCTGCGCGGCACCGCGCCCCTGCACTCCGTGCACCCTGTGCACCCTGTGCACCCGAGCGCATGCACGCGGCAACCGCAGCGGTGGCCATCCTGCCTCGCCCAGGTGTCCACTGTCCGCACCGAAGGCTCAATCACCCGTAAGGTCCGCCTTGTTCACGGCGCCCACCCGGCCGCCCCGCGACCCTGGGCTCCTCACGCACGTCATAAACGTCGGTTATGCGCCACGAGGAGAACAACGCGGCGGATCCCCGAAATGATCATTTGCTCAAGTAAATTCGATGGCCAAAGGATCACCTGTGTGTGACAGGTACACGTGACCGAGATCGCATACCGTCCGCACACAGCACAGGGCCCCGGCCGCATCGGCGGCCGGGGCCCTGGCGAGACTGTCGGGGATACTCACGAACCCGTGGGCACGGAGTCGGTCGCCTCCGTCCACAGATCCTGCTCGGCGCGATCCGCCTGGATCTGGCGGTACACGAGGAGCCCGCCGATGGCGGCCAGTGCGACCAGGAGAAGCTTCTTCACCGCGCGACCTCGTCTTTCCTTGACGTAGGGGACTTCTGCCGCCCGACTATACACACCGACCGATACCGATCGGTGACCTGCGTCCCGAGCCCCGGGAGCACCCGCGGAACCCTGTTCCCGCGGGCCTGACAAGGGCTTGGAAGCAGTCCCCTCCGGCCACCCGGACGCCCCTCGGACGCGCCCTGGGCGCCGCCGGTCACCCCTCCGCAGGCCCCCCGGCCCGCGTTCGCACTCCACGACATTCCCCGCGCTTTTCATTTTTTCGTTCATACACCGCTGTTCGAGTGGTGTTCCCCTCGTGAACACCACGAGAGGAGCGTCGGTCCTGTGCCCCGCACCCTGCATACACATCATGAGGAAAGTACGCAAATCGCCTGACCCGAAAGTGAGGGGCCATGACCGGAAACAAGGTCATGAAGCTGTGGTCCGTCCTTCTGGCCGCCTGTGTCGCGGTGCTCGCAGCCCTTGGATTCGCCACCACGGCGCCGGCTGCCGCCGCGGTACCCCAGATCGGCGAAGCGCGCAACAGCGCCGCCGACCTGCCGGCTCCCCAGCCGGTTCCGGAGCAGTGGACGGAGTCGTTCCTGCGCTCGCTGCCCCCCACGATCAAGCAGCGGATCCTGGCTGAGGCGCACGGTTCGTCCCCGAGCTGCCGCAGCGGGTCGGCCCCCTCCTCCGGGCAACTCGCCGAGTGGTGCGGGAACTCCGGCGCCGAGGCGGGCTCCCCCGAGTCCTCGGCGTCTCCCGAATCCACCGCGTCTCCCGAGTCCACCGCGGGCACCTCAGACGCCGCCGTTCCTGACACCGCATCCCAGGGGGGCACCGCTCCGGGCGGCACCGCCCCTGAGGCGTCGTCCGCATCTGGCTCCGAGGCGGCCGCCGCTCCTGCGACGGACACCTCCACGGACCAGGCCCGCCCCGCGGACGGCACCGGCCGACCGGGCGCCGATCAGCCGGGTGCGAACCCCTGGCAGCAGACGCCCGCCCAGGCCGGCGCGGCGGGACAGCCGGCCGGGGTGCCGTCTTCGGAGGCCGCGCAGCCCGCGGCGGCAGGACCCGACCGGACCGCGCAGCCCACCGCCGCGTCCCGCCCCGACGAGGCCGCGCGGCCCGCCGATGCAGGGGCCGCGCAGGCAGGCGACTCCGGGCAGACGGCGACCGAGCCCGCGGACGCCACCCCGTCCACCGAAGCCGCCCCGTCCTCCGAAGCCGCCCCGTCGTCCGAAGCCGCCCGGTCCGCGGGGCCCGCCCAGCAGGCACAGCCCGCCCCGTCCACCCAGCCGGCACGGTCCGCCGAAGCCGCCGGGCCCACCGAGGGCGGCGAGAACAGCGAGAACAGCGAGCCCACCGAGGCCGAGGGTGCCGGCGGGACCCAGGCCCCGGAGGCCGACCGCCCCGGTGAGGGCGACGGCAGCGGCCAGGAACAGCCGGCCGCCCAGCCCGGGGCCGCCTCCCAGCTCCGCCCGGAGAACACCTCCATCGCCCAGGCCATCCTGGCGGCCCTCACCGGCAGAAGGACCTGAGCCTTCGCCCCTCACCTCCACCGGCGTACACAAGGCCCGGCAACCCCAGGGTTGCCGGGCCTTCCGGCGTCCGCGGCACCACCTGGCAGCCCCCGTCCACGGCCCACGCCCGGACTCCGCGGGCGCGGCCCCGTCCAACGGCGTGCACGCACGCGTGGCATCCGCCGCCGTGCTTGCCGATCTTCGCCGGCCGGCGCTCCTACGATGGCCGTATGCACCGCCTGCGCGAGAACGCAGAGCGCACACCGCCGCACCGCGAACGCCATGTCGATCTGCTGCGGGCCATCGCCATCCTCATCGTGGTGCTCGGCCACTGGATGGTCATCGTCGTCACCGCGCGCGGTGGCGGTGCCGGGGGCTTCAGCGCACTGCAAGTCCTGTCGTGGGGCCGGCCGGTCACCTGGCTCGTCCAGGTGATGCCGGTGTTCTTCGTGGTGGGCGGGTTCGCCAACGCAGCCTCGCTGACCTCGCACCTCCGCGGCGGCGGGCAGGCCGGGGACTGGCTGCTCGACCGCAGCGCGCGGCTCGTGCGGCCGACGACCGTCCTGCTGGTGGTGCTGGCCGCCGCCGCGCTGGTCGCCCGGTCGGCGGGCGTCGCTCCCGCCCAGGTCGGCAGGGCGGTGTGGTTGGCCTCGATCCCGTTGTGGTTCGTGCTGGTCTACCTCGTGGTGGTCTTCCTGACGCCCCTGACACACCGTCTGCACCGGCGGGCGGGGCTGGTCGTGCCGCTGGTGCTGGTGGTGCTGGTGGCGGCGGGCGACGTGGCGCGACTGGCGTTCGACGCGGTGGCCCTGCAACGGGGCAACTACCTGTTCGCCTGGCTGGCGGTGCACCAGATCGGCTTCGCCTGGCAGGACGGGACGCTCCCGGTGCGGCCGCGGGTGGCCGTGCCGCTGCTGGCGGGCGGGGGAACGGCGGCGGTGCTGCTGACGGTGGCCGGCCCGTACCCGATCAGCATGGTCGACGTTCCCGGTGGGGCGTTGGGCAACCTGTCGCCACCGACGCTCGCACTGCTGGCGCTGGCCACCACCCAGCTCGGGCTCATGCTGCTGCTGCGCGACACTTCGGAGCGGTGGCTGCGGCGGCTCGGCCCGTGGACGGCCGTGATCGCCGTGAACTCGGTGATCCTGACGGTGCTGCTGTGGCACATGAGCGCGTTCGTCCTCGTCGTCGCGGCCGCGTACGCCTCCGGTCTCCCGCTGCCCCGGCCGCCCGGGGACACGGGCGCGTGGCTGCTGTGGAAGCTGCCGTGGCTGGTCGCGCTCTTCGCCGTGCTCGGCGCGTTGGTGGCGGTCTTCGGCCGGGTCGAGACGCACGGACTGCGGCGCGCGTCCCCGGCCGCACGCGGGTGGTGGACGCCGCACGCGCTCGACCGGCCCCGGACACGCACCGGCGCGGCCGTCGTCGGTTACGCCGCCTGTGTGGCCGGTCTGCTGGACGTGGCCGTCACCGGTCCGGCCGACCGCGGCCCGCTGGGTGTGCCGGCCGCGGCCCTGGCAGTCTTCCTGGCCGGCGCGGCCCTGCTCCGCGCGGCCCGCGCGGCAGGTGGCCGCCGGGCCGGATGAACCGGCTGCCGCCGCACCGTGGCACCACGCCTCGTCGCACCGCACCGTGCGGCATCGCACCACACCGCATCAGCCACACCCCGCGGCATCGCACCGCACCACACCGCACCCCACCGCATCGCGCCGGAACGGCCCGCGCCTCAAGGGACGGCACACATGCGGAAGGCCCGGCGGATCCTGGGATCCGCCGGGCCTCCGGCGTGCTGTGCCTCGTCTGTGGGGCTAACAGGACTTGAACCTGTGGCCTCTTCCTTATCAGGGAAGCGCTCTAACCGTCTGAGCTATAGCCCCGCGCCTTGCAGACCGCCGAGCGGACCTGCACGCACTGCGCGCTGACCACTGAAGATTAGCGCACGACGGGGTCAGTCCCAAAATCGGTAACCGCGCCGCCCCGTGCCGGGGACCGACCGCCCGTGCGGGCCGCAAGGCCCGCACGGGGCGCCCTACTCGTCCTCCGCCAGAGTCAGCTCGACGCCGCCCATGAACCCCGCGGAGAGGTTGTAGATGAAGGCGCCGAGCGTGGCGAGCGCGGTGGCCAAAACGACGTCGATGACCGCGATGATCCCGGTGAAGGTCAGTACGCGCGGCAGCGACAGGAACGACTGGAGGTCGAAGCCGCCCGCGTCGTTGGATCCGGTGGCCTCCGAGATGGTGCCGCCGACCGTGGAGAACACGCCCATGGCGTCCATCACCATCCACAGCACCGTGGCGGCGATCACCGTGCAGATGCCGAGCGCGATGGAGAGCAGGAAGCTGACCTTCATCACCGACCACGGGTCGGCCTTGGCCACCCGCAGCCGCGCCTTGCGGGTGCGCGGCGCGGTGCGCGCACCGGTCCGCGGACGGCGGACGGCGTCCGGCGGCGTCTGGTACGCCTCCGGCGGGTGGTACGGGCCCTGCGGGGCCGAGGGCTGCCGCTCGCCGGGGAGGGGCGTCGCGGAGGGCGGTGCCCCCGCGGCGTCGTATCCCTGGGACGCGCCGTATCCCTCGTAAGGCCCCGCCTGGGACCCGCGGGTGTCCGTCACAGTTCCCCCCTGGGGTCCATGTGGCTGCTGAGCGTCGGTGGCGGCGCCACGGACGCCGTCTGCTCCGGTTCCGCTCGCTCCGGGGCCCGTGGCTCCGCTCACGTCGACTCTCTCCTCGTCCTACTCGGCCGGGGGCCGGGTGTCCTCGTCCGTACCGGTGGCCGGCTGGCCCGGGGCCACGGCTCCGGCGTCGTCGGCGGCGTCGGCGGCTCCTGCGGTGTCCGCAGTGCCCACCGCCTCCCCGGCCTCCGCTGCCTCTCCGGCTCCTGCTGCTTCTGCTGCTTCTGCTGCTTCTGCTGCTTCTTCTACTTCTTCGGCCTCGCGGCCCGCCTCTGCGTTGCGCGCGATGCCGACCACGGCGTCGCGCTTGCCCAGGGCGATCAGTTGGACGCCCATGGTGTCACGGCCCGTCTCCCTGATCTCATTCACCCGCGTACGGATCACGCCACCGCCGAGGGTGATGGCGAGGATCTCGTCGGCCTCCTCGACCACCAGCGCGCCGACGAGCGAACCGCGGTCCTCGACGATCTTGGCCGCCTTGATGCCGAGACCGCCGCGGCCCTGGACGCGGTACTCGTCGACGGCGGTCCGCTTCGCGTACCCGCCGTCGGTCGCGGTGAACACGAACGTACCGGGCCGGACGACATTCATCGAGAGCAGTTCGTCGCCCTCGCGGAAACTCATGCCCTTGACACCGGAGGTGGCGCGGCCCATGGGCCGCAGGGCGTCGTCCGTGGCCGTGAACCTGATCGACTGCGCCTTCTTGCTGATGAGCAGCAGGTCGTCCTCGGCGGAGACCAGCTCGGCTCCGATCAGCTCGTCGGCGGTGCCCTCGGGACCGGTCTCCGTCTCCCGGAGGTTGATGGCGATCACACCGCCCGAGCGGGGCGAGTCGTAGTCCTTCAGGGACGTCTTCTTGACGAGTCCCGCCTTGGTGGCCAGCACCAGGTAGGGCGCCGCCTCGTAGTCGCGGATGGCGAGGATCTCGGCGATCGACTCGTCCGGCTGGAAGGCGAGCAGGTTCGCGACGTGCTGACCGCGGGCGTCACGGCCGGCGTCGGGCAGTTCGTACGCCTTGGCGCGGTAGACGCGGCCCTTGTTGGTGAAGAAGAGCAGCCAGTGGTGGGTCGTCGACACGAAGAAGTGGTCGACGATGTCGTCTTCCCTGAGCTTGGTGCCGCGTACGCCCTTGCCGCCGCGCTTCTGGGAACGGTAGTCGTCGGTCTTGGTGCGCTTGACGTAGCCCCCGCGCGTGATGGTGACGACGATGTCCTCCTCGGCGATGAGGTCCTCCATGGACATGTCGCCGTCGAAGGGCACCAGCTTGGAGCGCCGGTCGTCGCCGAACTTCTCGACGATCGCGGCGAGCTCCTCGCTGATGATGCCGCGCTGGCGGACCGGGGAGGCCAGGATCGCGTTGTACTCGGCGATCTTCGCCTGGAGTTCGTCGTGCTCCTGGACGATCTTCTGACGCTCCAGGGCGGCCAGCCGGCGGAGCTGCATCTCCAGGATGGCGTTCGCCTGGATCTCGTCGATCTCCAGCAGGCCCATCAGGCCGTCCCGGGCCGTGTCCACGGTGTCGCTGCCGCGGATCAGCGCGATGACCTCGTCGATCGCGTCCAGGGCCTTGAGCAGGCCGCGCAGGATGTGGGCGCGCTCCTCGGCCTTGCGCAGCCTGAAGCGGGTGCGGCGGACGACGACCTCGATCTGGTGCGTCACCCAGTGGCGGATGAACGCGTCCAGGGAGAGGGTGCGCGGCACACCGTCGACCAGGGCCAGCATGTTGGCGCCGAAGTTGGTCTGCAGGTCGGTGTGCTTGTAGAGGTTGTTCAGGACGACCTTGGCGACCGCGTCGCGCTTGAGGACGATGACCAGGCGCTGGCCGGTGCGGGAGCTGGTCTCGTCGCGGACGTCGGCGATGCCGCCGATCTTGCCGTCCTTTACCCCGTCGGCGATCTTCTGCGCGAGGTTGTCCGGATTCACCTGGTAGGGCAGCTCGGTGACGACCAGGCACTGGCGGCCCTGGATCTCCTCGACCTCCACCACGGCGCGCATGGTGATCGAGCCGCGGCCGGTGCGGTACGCCTCCTCGATGCCCTTGCGGCCCACCACCAGGGCACCGGTCGGGAAGTCGGGGCCCTTGATGCGCTCGATCAGCGCGTCGAGCAGTTCCTCGTGGCTGGCCTCCGGGTGCTGGAGGTACCACTGGGCGCCGTCGGCGACCTCGCGCAGGTTGTGCGGCGGGATGTTGGTGGCCATGCCGACCGCGATGCCCGCCGAGCCGTTGATCAGCAGGTTCGGGAAGCGGGCCGGGAGGACGGTGGGCTCCTGGGAGCGGCCGTCGTAGTTGTCCGTGAAGTCGACGGTGTCCTCGTCGATGTCGCGGACCATCTCCATGGACAGCGGCGCCATCTTGCACTCGGTGTAGCGCATGGCCGCGGCGGGGTCGTTGCCCGGGGAGCCGAAGTTGCCGTTGGAGTCCACCAGCGGCATGCGCATCGACCAGGACTGGGCGAGGCGGACGAGCGCGTCGTAGATCGAGGAGTCGCCGTGCGGGTGGTAGTTGCCCATCACGTCGCCGACGACGCGCGCACACTTGTAGAAGCCCTTCTCGGGGCGGTAGCCGCCGTCGTACATGGCGTACAGCACACGGCGGTGCACGGGCTTCAGGCCGTCCCGTACGTCCGGCAGGGCGCGCGAGACGATGACGGACATCGCGTAGTCGAGGTACGAGCGCTGCATCTCCGTCTCGAGCCCGACGGGCTCGACGCGCTGGGCCAGGGCCGCGGGGTCCTCGATGCCCACGAGGCCTTCGGGGACCTTGGGGCCCTCGGGACCCTCGGGCGGGGTGGGGGTGTTCTCGTCGGCCATTGCCGTAACTCAATCCTTTCGGACTTCTCGCATCCGTCACCGGCCGGCTCGCGCCGGCCGGGTGCCGGGTCAGATGTCGAGGAAGCGGACGTCCTTGGCGTTGCGCTGGATGAACTGGCGGCGGGCTTCGACGTCCTCGCCCATCAGCACGGAGAAGAGGTCGTCGGCCTGGGCGGCGTCGTCGAGCGTGACCTGACCGAGGACGCGGTGCTCCTGGTCCATGGTGGTGATGCGCAGCTCTTCCGCGTTCATCTCGCCGAGGCCCTTGAAGCGCTGGACCGAGTCGTCCCTGACGCGCTTGCCGTGCTGGCGCCCCAGCTCGATCAGCGCGTCGCGCTCACGGTCCGAGTAGGCGTACTCGAAGTCGTCACGGCCCCACTTGATCTTGTACAGCGGCGGGCGGGAGAGGAACACGTGCCCGGCCTCGACCAGCGGCCGCATGAAGCGGAAGAGGAACGTCAGCAGGAGGGTGTTGATGTGCTGGCCGTCGACGTCGGCGTCCGCCATCAGGATGATCTTGTGATAGCGGAGCCGCTCGATGTCGAAGTCCTCGTGGACCCCGGTGCCGAAGGCCGAGATCAGCGCCTGGATCTCCTGGTTGTGCAGGATCTTGTCGACGCGGGCCTTCTCCACGTTCAGGATCTTGCCCCGGATGGGCAGGATGGCCTGGTACATGGGGTCGCGGCCGGACTTGGCCGAGCCGCCGGCGGAGTCGCCCTCGACGATGAAGATCTCGCACTTGGTGGGGTCGTTCGACTGGCAGTCGGAGAGCTTGCCGGGCAGGGACGCGGTCTCCAGGAGGCCCTTGCGGCGGGTCAGGTCGCGCGCCTTGCGGGCCGCCACGCGCGCGGTGGCCGCCTGGATGCCCTTGCGGATGATCTCCGCGGCCTCGTTGGGGTTGCGGTCCAGCCAGTCGCTGAGGTGCTCGTGGACGACCTTCTGCACGAAGGTCTTCGCCTCGGTGTTGCCCAGCTTGGTCTTCGTCTGGCCCTCGAACTGGGGCTCGCCGAGCTTGACGGAGATGATGGCCGTCAGGCCCTCGCGGATGTCGTCGCCGGTGAGGTTGTCGTCCTTCTCCCTGAGCAGCTTCTTGTCGCGCGCGTAGCGGTTGATCAGGCCCGTCAGCGCGGCCCTGAAGCCCTCCTCGTGCGTACCGCCCTCATGGGTGTGGATGGTGTTGGCGAAGGAGTACACGCCCTCGCTGTACCCGCTGTTCCACTGCATCGCGACCTCGACGGACAGCATCCTCTCCCTGTCCTCGGCGTCGATGTCGATCACGGTGTCGTGGACGACGTCGCCCTTGCGGGAGTTGAGGTACTTCACGAAGTCGACGATGCCGCCCTCGTAGTAGTACGTCACCGAGCGGGGCTCGGCGACGGTCTCGTCGACCGCCTCGCCTGCGTCCGCGCCGCTGGTGGCCTTGGCGGACTCGCGCTCGTCGGTGAGCGCGATCCGCAGGCCCTTGTTGAGGAACGCCATCTCCTGGAAGCGCCGCGAGAGCGTCTCGAAGGAGTAGTCCGTGGTCTCGAAGATGTCGGGGTCGGCCCAGAACGTGACCGTGGTGCCGGTCTCGTCGGTGGGCTCGTTGCGCTGCAGGGCGGCGGTGGGGACACCGAGCTTGTAGTCCTGCGTCCAGCGGTAGCCGTCGCGCTTGATCTCGACGGAGACCTTGGTGGACAGGGCGTTCACCACGGAGACGCCGACGCCGTGCAGACCGCCGGAGACCGCGTACCCGCCGCCGCCGAACTTGCCGCCCGCGTGCAGCACCGTCAGCACGACCTCGACGGCCGGCTTCTTCTCGGACGGCACGATGTCCACCGGGATGCCGCGGCCGTTGTCCACGACGCGCACGCCGCCGTCGGGCAGGATCGTCACGTCGATCGAGTCCGCGTGGCCGGCCAGGGCCTCGTCGACGGAGTTGTCGACGACCTCGGTCACGAGGTGGTGCAGGCCGCGCTCGCCGGTCGAGCCGATGTACATGCCGGGCCGCTTGCGGACCGCGTCAAGGCCCTCCAGGACCGTGATGGCGCTGGCGTCGTACGCAGCGGACTCGGAAGGCTCGGAAGTCTGCGCGGACTTCGTGGGCACTGCCGACTGCGCGGTCCCGGCCGCGGCCTCCGAGGCCCCCGTGACGGCCTCTGGGACGCCCACACGGCCCTCTGCGGGCTCGCCTGCGGCGGTGGACGGGATGTTCTCGTTGGGGTTGCCGGAATCGGCCACGAAGCGCCCTTTCTGGCACAGCACAACCAGGGTCCCGGCAGGGGCCGGAGCGGCTGCGGCGTGGTGCGTTGGTAAGCCTTGTCAGCGTTGCTCAGCTAGGTGCAGCGACTATCGGTGATCTTCGGGATGGGTCTTTGGTACTCGGGGTCCCCCCGCGTCGCACGGGGTTGCTCGGCGTTCTCTGAAGCGCTCCTCCCACGAATGGGCGAGGATTGGCTTCAGTCTACCGGTAGCGCCGACAGTGATGGGGGTTTGCGGGTACCTGAGTCCGCATGTGCCGCCCTGAACCGGCCGCTACCGACTCCCCATATGCGGCCCCCGCCTCCAAGAGGCTCACAGCGGCACTCAGCGCTTTGGGCCGTCAACCCCCAGCTACCGCCCCGGAGGATCACCCAGGGTGCCTCGGCGATCACCCATAGGTGTCGCGCGGCCCCACGCTGCCGGGGGCGCGAAGGGGCCCGAAACGGCGTGTGGGCGTATGGGGTCCCAGCACCTTGATGCGCTTCACGGTGCCCTGTCCCAGGTCGGCGTTGAGGCGCGCGAGGAGCTGCGGCGCCAGCAGCCGCACCTGTGTCGCCCAGGCCGTCGAGTCGCACTGGACGGTCAGCACCCGTTGGTCGGGGGCCTCGTCGTAGGAGAGCGGTGCGCAGTGGTGCGCCAGGTCCTCGCCGACGATCTGCGGCCAGCGCCCCATCACCCCGCCCACCGCGGCCGGTGTCTCCCAGGCCCGGTCGGTGATCAGCCTGCTGATCGCGGAGCCCAGCGGGACGGGGTCGCGGCCGTCGGCCCGCGCGCCGGACCTGAGGCCGCCCCTGCGCGCCTGCCGCTTCTGCTGGACGAGGGCTCCACGCGCGCGTGCCTCCTCCTTGGCGGCCCGCAGCGCGACCCGCGCGAGGTCGACGCCGGTGGGGACAGGAGCGGCGGGGGCGACGGGAGCAGCATATGTGGAGATGGAAGGGGATGTGGAGGAGACGGCAGGAATGGAGGAGGTGGCGGGGGTGGCGGGCGGCTCGGTGGGTCCGGGTGACCGCGGCGGTTCCGCTCCGGTGCCGCGGGCCTGTGCCGCGGTCCGGCCGGGCTCCGGGGGCCGGCCCGGCAGCCCGCCGGGGGCGGGGCGGCCGCCGAGGGGCAGCCCGCCGCCCCGGGGCGTGCCGTCGCCGGGCAGCCCGCCGTGCGGTGTGATGTCGCTCATATGCGCTCCACCGTCCCGTCGGCGACCGCGTAGCGCCGCCCGGTGAGCACCGCGGGGACGTCGTCGTCCACCGCGGCCGTCACCAGTACCTGTTCGCCGGGGGCGACCAGCTCCGCCAGGCGCTCGCGGCGCCGCGCGTCCAGCTCCGCGAAGACGTCGTCGAGCACCAGCACCGGTTCACCCGGCCGCCGGCCCTCGGCCGAGGGGGCGGTGGAAGCGGTGGAGGACGCGTCCGCTGCGGCCTCCTGGGGCGGCGCCGAGGGGGTGGGCCCGTGCTGTGGTGCCCAGGGGTCCTCGGCGCGCAGCAGGTCGTACGACGCCAGGCGCAGCGCCAGCGCGCAGGACCAGGACTCTCCGTGGCTCGCGTACCCCTTCGCGGGCAGCCGGCCCAGCCTGATGAGGAGGTCGTCGCGGTGCGGGCCCACCAGCGTCACACCTCGTTCGATCTCCTGCTTGCGGGCACCGCCGAGGGCGCCCATGAGCTGTTCGAAGAGATCGTCGCGGGTCTCCGCCCCACCGGGCGCGGACGGCTTGTACTCCAGGGTGACCGGGCCGCCGCCGGGCGCAAGCTGCTCGTACGCCTTGTCCGCCAGCGGTTGCAGTGCGGCGATCAGGGAGAGCCGCTGCGCCAGCAGCTCCGCGCCCGCGCGCGCGAGGTGCTGGTCCCAGACGTCCAGTGTGGACAGGTCCATGGAACGGCCGCCGTGCCGCCGGGCGAGCGCGGCCGATTTCAGGAGGGTGTTGCGTTGCTTGAGGACGCGCTCGTAGTCGGAGCGCACTCCCGCCATGCGCGGCGTCCGCGCCGTGATCAGCTCGTCGAGGAACCGCCGGCGCTCTCCCGGGTCGCCCTTGATCAGTGCCAGGTCCTCCGGCGCGAACAGCACCGTGCGTACGATGCCGAGCACATCGCGCGGTTTGACCTGCGAGGACCTGTTGATACGGGCGCGGTTGGCCTTGCCGGGGTTCAGTTCGAGCTCGACCAGTTGCCGGCGCTCGCCCTGGCGCACCGCGGCCCGGACCACCGCGCGCTCCGCTCCCATGCGGACCAGCGGCGCGTCCGAGGAGACCCGGTGGCTGCCGAGCGTCGCCAGATAGCCGACCGCTTCGACGAGGTTGGTCTTGCCCTGGCCGTTGGGGCCCACGAAGGCCGTGACGCCCGGGTCGAGTGCCACGTCGACCTGGGCGTACGAGCGGAAGTCGGCGAGCGACAGATGCGTGAGGTGCATGGTCGGACGCCGACCTCCCCCTGGTGTCACGGAGTACTACGGGTACAACTGGGTGCTGGTTGCCGGGTGCGCGCTGCTGTGTGCGCTGATGGTGGCAGGCGCAGGGCCCGTACGGCACACGCGCCCCTGCGCGGTCCGGACCTGCCGTGGCGGTCGGTCCGGACCTGCCGTGGCGGTCGGTCCGGACCTGCCGTGGCGCGCGCCGGGGTCAGCTCTTCTCGACCTCGTGGCCGCCGAACTGGTTGCGCAGCGCGGCGATCATCTTCATCTGCGGGGAGTCCTCCTGGCGGGAGGCGAAGCGGGCGAAGAGGGAGGCGGTGATGGCGGGCAGCGGGACGGCGTTGTCGATGGCGGCCTCGACCGTCCACCTGCCCTCGCCGGAGTCGTGTGCGAAACCCTTGAGGCCCTTCAGGTGCTCGTCCTCGTCGAGGGCGTTGACGGCGAGGTCGAGCAGCCAGGAGCGGATGACGGTGCCGGACTGCCAGGAGCGGAAGACCTCGCGTACGTCGGTCACCGAGTGGACGGCCTCCAGCAGCTCCCAGCCCTCGGCGAAGGCCTGCATCATGGCGTACTCGATGCCGTTGTGGACCATCTTGGCGAAGTGGCCCGCACCGACCTTGCCGGCGTGCACCGCGCCGAACTCGCCCTCCGGCTTGAGGGCGTCGAAGACGGGCTGCACCTTGGCGACGTCCTTCTCGTCACCGCCGTACATGAGGGCGTAGCCGTTCTCCAGGCCCCAGACGCCGCCGGAGACGCCGCAGTCCACGAAGCCGATGCGCTTGAGGCCGAGTTCCACGGCGTGCTTCTCGTCGTCGGTCCAGCGGGAGTTGCCGCCGTCCACGACGACGTCACCGGGCTCCAGGAGGCCGGCCAGCTCGTCTATGGTTGCCTGCGTCGGGGCGCCGGCGGGGACCATCACCCAGACCACGCGGGGGCCTTCGAGCCGGCCCACCAGCTCCTCCAGACTGCCGACATCGGAGAGATCCGGGTTGCGGTCGTAGCCGATGACGGTGTGGCCGGCGCGGCGGATGCGCTCACGCATGTTGCCGCCCATCTTGCCGAGGCCGACGAGACCGAGCTCCATCAGTGTTCCTTAAGTAGCGACGTCGCGTTGCGGCACTTGCGTACCCGCCTTCGAGCCTACGCCCGGCCCTCCGTGCACACCTGTGGGCTCAGCCGCTCAGGCGTCACTCGCGTGGCCGGGAGGGGCCGCTCAGCCCGACAGGCGCACCGGCATGATCAGGTACTTGTACGCGTCGTCGGCCTCGGCGTCCACGGCGGGTTTGCCGCTGAGCAGGGCTGGCTTGGTGGAGGTGGTGAAGGAGAGCTGGGCGACCGGCGAGTCGATGGCGCTGAGGCCGTCCAGCAGGAACGTCGGGTTGAAGGCGATGGAGATGTCATCGCCCTCCAGTTGGGCGTCGACCCTTTCCACAGCCTGTGCGTCGTCGCTGGAGCCCGCCTCCAGGGTGAGCACGCCCTGCTCGAAGCTGAGCCGGACCGGGGTGTTCCGCTCCGCCACCAGGGCCACGCGCTTGACGGCCTCCACGAAGGGGGCGGTCTCGATGACCGCGACCGAGTTGAACTCCGTCGGGAAGAGGGTGCGGTACTTCGGCAGGTCGCCTTCGAGCAGCCGGGTGGTGGTACGGCGGCCGGCGCCCTCGAAACCGATCAGGCCCTCGCCCGCGCCGGAGCCGGACAGCGCGATGGTGACGCTGTCGCCGCTGGTGAGCGCCTTGGCGGTGTCCAGGAGCGTCTTGGCGGGGACCAGGGCGACGGCGGAGGCGTCGGCCGCCTCCGGCTTCCACAGGAACTCGCGGACGGCGAAGCGGTAGCGGTCGGTGGACGCCAGCGTGACGGTGTCGCCCTCGATCTCGATCCGGACGCCCGTGAGCACCGGGAGGGTGTCGTCGCGGCCGGCGGCGATGGCCACCTGGGAGGCGGCCGAGGCGAAGACCTCACCGGGCACGGTGCCGGTCGCGGACGGCATCTGCGGCAGCGCCGGGTACTCCTCCACGGGCAGGGTGTGCAGGGTGAAGCGCGAGGAACCGCAGACGACGGTCGCCCGTACACCGTCTGTGGAGATCTCCACGGGGCGGTTCGGGAGGGCGCGGCAGATGTCGGCGAGCAGGCGGCCCGAGACGAGGACGGTGCCCTCCTCCTCCACCTCGGCCTCCACGGAGACCCGGGCCGAGACCTCGTAGTCGAAGCTGGAGAGGCTCAGCGCGCCGTCCTCGGCCTTCAGCAGCAGGCCGGCGAGGACAGGCGCCGGCGGACGGGCCGGGAGGCTGCGCGCCGCCCAGGCCACTGCCTCCGCGAGTACGTCGCGTTCCACCCGGATCTTCACCGTAAGCCGCCTCCTGCTGTTGCCGGCCGCGTGCCGGCCGCTCTCGCTGTTGCCGGCCCTTGCCGCGCCGGCGTGTGCCCTCTGGTTGCCGTCTGCCGTCTGACTCGGTGTCGGCTCGTCCCGTACGGGGAAGGACACCGGGGAACAGTCTGACGCACAGCACTGACAGTAGGAGCCCGTCGGGGTCAAGTCATGCCCGTCGGTGCCGGGGTGTCGTGTCGCCGCGAGCCGCGAGTTGTGCACAGCCCCCACTTCGAAACGGATTCCTCGCTCTCTCCAAGTGGGGGTAGTAGTAGGGCTTGTGGAAACCGTGGATAACCCTGTTTCCGCAGCTCAGAGAGCGAATTTTGTCCACCGGGCCTGTGGGCGGTGCCCGTGGACAACCCGGTGCTTCTGTGGACGGGGAAAAGTTCTGCACACCCGATGCACAGGCAGGGGCCACTTCTCCCCAGCGGCGTCCCCAGGTTTACCCAGGTTCCCCACAGGCCATGCCGGCGCATCGATGTGACGCCTTTCACTCGACCCGGTGAGAAGGCGCGTTGTGTTGCCGAACAGTGGACAGCCGTGTGGAGAAGCGGGGAAAGGCTGGGGACAACCGTCCCCAGCCTGTGGGCGGGCGGTGGACAACGATCGCGCGGCACTGTGGACAGCGGCGTCGTCCACAGTCTGTGGAGAGCCTCTGTCCACGAATCCACAGCCCGGTGACCTGGCATGGAGGATCTTCGGCAGGCGCGCCTGTGGACACGGTCTGGACAACTTCGCCCTCCCCAGGGTGTGGACGGGAAAAAGTCCCCGGATCTGTGGAGAACACCCGTGACCTGTGGGGAAATCGAACGGAGCGGCGCGGGCTCCGACGGGGCTGCGACGGGACTCCGCAGGCCCTGTGCGTCCTGCACGCGCTCCCGGGCCCGCGCGCGTGCCGTCCGGCGGTGGCGTCCGGCACTGGCGTCGGGCGGATGGTCGGTGACCGGGGCGGGTCGCAGGGGGGCGCGGGGGCCGCCCTGCTCGCGGGCCACGTTGCGGAGGGGGCGAGGGCGCCGGCTGCGGGACGCGGACGAGGGAGCCCTGTCCGGTGCGGGAGGGCGTACTGGGCGGCGGCACGGGCGGCGACACCGGTCAGGTCGCAGGCCGGACAGGACCGGGCCGGACAGGACCGGGCCGGGCGGGGCGGGACCGGGCGGGGCTGCGGGGGGACTGGGCCGGGCGGGCCTGCGGACGGGCCGCGGCGGCGCCCGGCCGGGCCCGCCCCCGGCGAAGCGGGGACCCCGGACGACGGGCGGCAGGCCCGGCCGACGGCATGCCGGCACACCGGCGCTCGCCCCCGCCACTCCGGATGACGCGGCAGGGCTTACGTGGCGGGGCCGGCGAGACAGGGCCGGCGAGACAGGGCCGGCGAGACAGGGCCGGCGGGGCCGTCCGTGAAGCGTGAGGTCAGCCGTTCTTGATGCGGTTGGTGAGTTCCGTCACCTGGTTGTAGATCGACCGGCGCTCGGCCATCAGCGCCCGGATCTTCCGGTCGGCGTGCATCACCGTCGTGTGGTCGCGGCCGCCGAACTGTGCGCCGATCTTGGGCAGGGACAGGTCCGTGAGTTCCCGGCACAGGTACATGGCGATCTGGCGCGCGGTCACCAGCACCCTGCTCCGCGACGAGCCGCACAGGTCCTCGACGGTGAGGCCGAAGTAGTCCGCCGTGGCCCCCATGATCGCCGTCGCCGTGATCTCCGGGGACGCGTCCTCCCCGCCCGGGATGAGGTCCTTGAGGACGATCTCCGTGAGACCGAGGTCCACGGGCTGCCGGTTGAGCGAGGCGAACGCGGTGACCCGGATCAGTGCGCCCTCGAGCTCGCGGATGTTCCGCGAGATGCGGGACGCGATGAACTCCAGCACCTCCGGCGGCGCGTTCAACTGCTCCTGGACCGCCTTCTTGCGGAGGATGGCGATCCGGGTCTCCAGCTCGGGCGGCTGGACGTCCGTGATCAGACCCCACTCGAAGCGGTTGCGCAGCCGGTCCTCCAGGGTCACCAACTGTTTGGGCGGGCGATCCGAGGACAGCACGATCTGTTTGTTCGCGTTGTGGAGCGTGTTGAAGGTGTGGAAGAACTCCTCCTGCGTCGACTCCTTGTCCGCGAGGAACTGGATGTCGTCGACGAGCAGGATGTCCATCTCCCGGTAGCGCTTGCGGAAGCTGTCGCCCTTGCCGTCCCGGATGGAGTTGATGAACTCGTTCGTGAACTCCTCCGAGCTCACGTACCGCACCCGTGTCCCCGGGTAGAGACTGCGGGCGTAGTGGCCGATGGCGTGCAGGAGGTGCGTCTTGCCGAGACCGGACTCCCCGTAGATGAACAACGGGTTGTACGCCTTGGCAGGAGCCTCCGCGACGGCCACCGCGGCGGCGTGCGCGAAACGGTTCGAGGCACCGATCACGAAGGTGTCGAAGAGGTACTTGGGGTTCAGCCGGGCGGTCGGCTCGCCGGGACCCGTCGCGGGTGCGGGCTGCGCGGCGAGCGGCCCCGGCGCGCCACTGGACGCCGGCAGCACGGAACCGACCGGGCCTCCGCCGCGCACTCCGCCGGGCATGCCCGGCCCGCGCATGCCGACGGACGGCGGCTCCGGCCGCTCGGAACGGTCACCGCGCTGGACGTAGTCGGAGCGACCTTCGTAGTCGGGGCGCTGCGACTCGTAGTCGGCACGCTGCTGCTCGTACGCCTGCCGGTCGGGATCGTACGGCTGCCGATCGCGGTCGTAGGTCTGCCGGTCCTGGTCGTACGGCGCCCGCTCCTGGTCGTAGCCGGGCCGCTCGCTCTCGTACGGGGGGCGGCCCGGCTCGTACGGGGAGCGCTCGGCGGGCCCCGGCCGGTAGTCGTGCCCCGCCTGGTGCGGCGTGGTCGCGTACGGGTCCCGTTCGGGGAAGCCGAGCCGGGGCTGCTGCCAGGAGAAGTCGTCCCCGGGGCGTGGCCAGCCGCCGGGCTCGCGGCGCTCGTACTGCTCCGGGTATGCCGGGCGGGCGGTGGGGAGCTGGTCGGGACGCGGCGGCAGCTCCGGCTCCTCGTAGCGCTGCTGCGGGACGGGGTGCTGGGCGGCCGGCGACGGAGGCTCGCCCGCGGAGTCGTCGACCGTGATGGCGATCCGGATCGGGCGGCCGCACTCGCGGCTCAGGGTGTCGCTGACGACCGGTGCGAGCCTGCCCTCCAGTACGCCCTTCGCGAACTCGTTCGGCACGGCAAGCAGGGCCGTGTCCGCCACCAGCGCCAGGGGCTGGCAGCGCCTGATCCAGTGCTCGTCCTTCGCCTCGACGCTGGGCTCCCGGTGGCCCCGTCCCTCACCGAGGAGCTGTTCGAGGACCCGTGGCCACACTGCGGCAAGATCGGCAGGTACATCAGCCACAGGGCACGCTCTCTCACAGGTCCCACGAAGGTGTGGTTCTTGGGACGGGTCGGAAGAAAATCTTGAGGGGCCCGGAAGGGACTCGGACCGTGGGGATCCTGACGGATGGCAGGACGGGGGCGACGGGTCGTGGAAGGGACGAATCGGAGTCCAGTCACGGTAGTCAGGGCGCCCGTACGGTTCAAGTTGTTGTCCACAGGCTGTGCACAGTGTCTCGCAGTCTGCGCTTCGCCCGCACCGAGGCCGCTGGTTTGACCGAGTGGCCCGGGCCGCCGTACCGTTACGAGGTCGAGTTGTCGATGGCTGCTGCCGCCTGCCTCCGAAGGGCATAGATCACGCAGAGTGATCGGGAAGCGGTGCACTCGGGCGTAAGCGAGCTACTCGTGGGCGCACGGTGACAGCCAGGCGACACCCGCCATCCAACGACATCATCTCTGGAGCCCCCGAGTGAGTAAGCGCACCTTCCAGCCGAACAACCGTCGTCGCGCGAAGACCCACGGCTTCCGGCTTCGTATGCGCACCCGTGCCGGTCGCGCGATCATCGCCTCCCGCCGCAGCAAGGGTCGCGCCCGTCTGTCGGCCTGAGCCGGCTGAGCCGAGGCCGATGTCGCCGTGCTGCCTACCGAGCATCGGCTGAGGCGGCCCGAGGACTTCGCGACCGCGGTACGCCGGGGACGCCGGGCCGGGCGCCCGCTCCTCGTCGTCCACCTCCGCAGCGGTGTCACGGACCCGCACGCGGCCGGGGAAAGTGTTCCCCCGGCCCGTGCGGGTTTCGTCGTGAGCAAAGCCGTGGGCGGAGCGGTGATACGGAACACAGTGAAGCGCAGGCTTCGCCATCTGATGCGCGACAGAGTGGCTTTTCTGCCGCCCGGTAGCCTGGTAGTCGTGCGAGCGCTGCCCGGTGCGGGCGACGCCGATCACGCACAGTTGGCCCGAGACCTGGACGCCGCTCTTCAGCGATTGCTGGGAGGGGGTGCGCGATGAAGTACCCACTACTTGCCCTGATCAAGTTGTACCAGTGGACCATCAGCCCACTGCTGGGACCGGTGTGCAAGTACTACCCGTCGTGTTCCCACTACGGCTACGCGGCCATCGACCGGCATGGCGCGGTCAAAGGCACGGCGCTCACCGCCTGGCGCATCCTGCGGTGCAATCCCTGGTCGCCGGGTGGCGTGGATCACGTCCCGCCGCGTAAGCGTCCACGATGGCACGAGATGCTGCGTGACGCCTGGCGTACACGCAGGGGCGGGCCTTCCGCCGCCGGCGAGCCTTCCGGGGACCACCACCCCGCCGAGACCCAGAGCCGGGTCGCCGAGACCCCGACCCATGCTCAAGGAGCCTGATTAGTGGACACGATTGCCAGCTTGTTCAGCTTCATCACGACACCCGTCTCTTGGGTCATCGTTCAGTTCCACACGCTGTTCGGTGCGATCTTCGGCGCCGATACGGGGCTGGCCTGGGGCCTGTCCATCGTGTCCCTGGTGGTTTTGATCCGGATCTGCCTGATCCCGCTCTTCGTGAAGCAGATCAAGGCGACCCGCGCCATGCAGACGCTCCAGCCTGAGATGAAGAAGATCCAGGAGCGCTACAAGAGCGACAAGCAGCGTCAGTCCGAAGAGATGATGAAGCTCTACAAGGAGACGGGCACCAACCCGCTCTCCTCGTGTCTTCCCATCCTGGCGCAGTCGCCGTTCTTCTTCGCCCTGTACCACGTGCTCAGCGGCATCGCCTCCGGCAAGACCATCGGCGTGATCGACCAGCCGCTGCTGCAGAGCGCCCAGAAGGCGCACATCTTCGGCGCGCCGCTGGCCGCGAAGTTCCTGGACAGCGCCGACAAGGTCGGGGCGCTCGGCGCCAGCCTGACCGACGTCCGGGTCGTGACCGCGATCATGATCGTGCTGATGTCGTTCTCGCAGTTCTACACGCAGCGCCAGTTGATGACGAAGAACGTCGACACCACGGTGAAGACGCCGTTCATGCAGCAGCAGAAGATGCTCATGTACGTCTTCCCGCTGATCTTCGCCGTCTTCGGTATCAACTTCCCGGTCGGTGTCCTTGTCTACTGGCTGACCACCAACGTGTGGACCATGGGCCAGCAGATGTATGTGATCCGCAACAACCCGACCCCGGGTTCCAAGGCCCAGGCCGCTTACCTGGAGCGCCTGCACAAGCACGTCACGCACCACGGCAAGACCCGCAACCGTCGTGAGCGCGCCATCGTCAAGGCGATCGTCGCCAAGGGCCGGGACCGCAACGAGTTCGAGCGCAAGTTCATCACCGGACTGGGCAAGGCGGGGCTGGCGGCCCTGGCCGACGGCACCGTGGCGCAGAGCGAGAGCGTGAAGGCCACCGCCGCGGTGGAGGGCGCCGGAGACGCCGAGGGCGGTACTCCGACGACCGGCGGTGCGCCCCGGCGCCAGCAGCCCAAGCGGCAGTCGAAGTCCCAGCGGCAGTCGGGAGGCGCAGGCGGCCACGGCGGCGCCAAGGCCCCGGGTGGTGCCAGGCCGGCCGATGCGGCCGATGAGGGGTCGGACGCGGGCAAGGCCTCGCTGGAGAAGACCCAGGGCGCGTCCGGAGGCGCCCAGCGGGAAGAGCCGCAGGACACCAAGTCGTCGGCCAAGCCGGCCCGGAGCAGGGCGTCGTCCGGTAATGCACGCCAAGCCAAGTCCGGACAGCGCAAGGGCCAGCAGCGGCCCAAGCACCCGTCCAAGAAGTAAGAAGGAGTCCATTCGTGACGGAAGGCACCACCGCTGCCCCTGCCGAGGCGAGCGACACCCTGACCCGCCTGGAGCAGGAGGGCGAGATCGCCGCGGACTACCTGGAGGGTCTGCTGGACATCGCCGACCTGGACGGTGACATCGACATGGACGTCGAGGCCGACCGGGCATCCGTGTCGATCATCAGCGACACGGGGAGCCGCGATCTGCAGAAGCTGGTCGGACGCGAGGGCGAGGTGCTGGAGGCTCTCCAGGAACTCACCCGCCTGGCCGTCCACCGCGAGACCGGCGACCGCAGCCGGCTGATGCTGGACATCGCCGGGCACCGCGCCAAGAAGCGCGCCGAGCTCTCCGAACTGGGTGCCAAGGCCGCCGCGGATGTGAAGAGCTCCGGCGAGCCGGTCCGTCTCGACCCGATGACCCCCTTCGAGCGCAAGGTGGTGCACGACGCGGTGAAGGCCGCCGGCCTGCGCAGCGAGTCCGAGGGTGAGGAACCGCAGCGCTTCGTCGTTGTGCTTCCCGCCTGATTTTTCACAAGCCCCGGCCCCGTCTGTTCGCAGACGGGGCCGATCTTTGTCAGCCTGATAGTCACCAGCCGTGCGTCAGCGCGGTACGGAAGGACGGTCCCCGTGACCGAGGCAGCGGAGCTTCCCCCGGCGCCCGAGGAGGCCCGGGCGATCTTCGGCGAGCGTTTCCCGGACGCGGTTCGGTACGGAGAGCTGCTGGCCGATACAGGCGTGCGGCGGGGGCTGATCGGACCCCGGGAGGTGCCCCGGCTCTGGGAGCGCCATCTGCTCAACTGTGCCGTGCTCTCCGAGGTCGTGCCGGACAGCGTCACCGTCTGCGATGTGGGCTCGGGGGCGGGCCTACCGGGCATCCCGCTGGCTCTGGTGCGTCCCGACCTGAAGATCACGCTCCTTGAGCCGCTGCTGCGCCGCACCAACTTCCTCTCCGAGGCCGTCGAGCTGCTGGGGCTTGATCATGTGACCGTGGTACGCGGACGGGCCGAGGAGGTGCTGGGCACGCTACAGCCGGTGCATGTGGTCACGGCCCGTGCCGTGGCTCCGCTCGACCGGCTGGCGGGCTGGGGAGTGCCGCTGCTACGGCCCTACGGGGAGATGCTGGCGCTCAAGGGCGATACCGCCGAGGAAGAAGTGAAGAGCGCCCGCGCAGCCCTCAGCAAGCTGGGTGCCGTCGAGGCGTCGGTCCTTCACGTCGGTGAAGGTGTGGTGGATCCTCGGGCGACCGTGGTACGCGTCGAGGTCGGCGAGAGCCCGGGCGGGGTACGGTTCGCGGCGAAGCGGGCCAAGGCGGCTCGGACGGGACGTGCACGGCGTCGCCGATGATCCAGTAGCTGACTCCGCCCTGGTCAAGACCGTGATCACGAATTGGTCACGGAGTGCGCTCCTGCTGGCCGCGGTAATGGACGACGTCGGTCATCCGTCTTGGCGATAGGCCGTACTCCACACAAGCTGCCGAAAGTACGCATCTCGGAGTGTCGCGCGAGTATGGCGTTGACGGGTATGCATCGTGTTTCACGTGAAACGTCGCTCACTTCTGCATGGCATCATCAGTCGGGGTCGCGCTGCGGCCCATCCGCGTGATCGCAGGCCCTTGGGGGCCCTGGGGTCACCCGAACAGGGCATGGAGTTGTCCACAGGCGCGGATTTCTCCACAGAAGAACAGACCTCGCTGGTTCACGACCCCAAAGACATGGGAGGCTCTGTTCATCGCGAGCCTGAAGTCGAGGAGAGTGAATCCTTGCGGTCCGACGCCAACATCGCGGGACCGATGACCGATCCGGTCCCCGGTCCCCGCACCGAGACGGCGGGGGAGGATGTTTCACGTGAAACACCGGCCCCGCTCGACGACACCCCCATCGGTCGCGCTGCCCAGATGGCGGTGGAGGCCCTGGGGCGTGCCGGTGAAGGCTTGCCACGGCCGGAGCAGACCCGGATCATGGTGGTTGCCAACCAGAAAGGCGGGGTCGGCAAGACCACGACCACGGTCAACCTGGCTGCGTCCCTGGCAGTGCATGGTGCCAGGGTCCTGGTGGTCGACCTGGACCCGCAGGGCAATGCGTCCACCGCCCTGGGGATCGACCACCATGCGGAAGTCCCCTCGATCTACGACGTGTTGGTCGAGAGCAAGCCGCTCTCCGAGGTTGTGCAGCCGGTCCCCGATGTGGAGGGCTTGTTCTGTGCACCCGCCACCATCGATCTCGCCGGCGCGGAAATCGAGTTGGTCTCTCTGGTGGCCAGGGAGAGCAGGTTGCAGCGGGCCATCCAGGCGTATGAGCAGCCGCTGGACTATGTTCTGATCGACTGCCCTCCGTCGCTGGGCCTGCTGACCGTCAACGCTCTGGTGGCCGGCGCGGAGGTCCTGATCCCCATTCAGTGCGAGTACTACGCACTGGAGGGCCTGGGGCAGCTACTGCGGAACGTGGACCTCGTGCGCGGCCATCTCAATCCGACCCTGCATGTCTCCACGATCCTGCTCACCATGTACGACGGTCGGACCAGGCTGGCGTCACAGGTCGCCGAAGAGGTACGCAATCACTTCGGAGAAGAGGTCCTACGGACCAGCATCCCGCGCTCGGTACGTATCTCGGAGGCACCCAGCTACGGGCAGACCGTCCTGACCTACGATCCAGGATCAAGCGGCGCCCTCTCGTACCTGGAGGCGGCCCGGGAGATTGCCTTGCGAGGTGTCGGCTTGCGGTACGACGCCACGCATGCCCATCTGGGCTCTCAGAATGAACAGCAAAGCATCGCGGAGGGGATCCAGTGAGTGACCGACGGAGAGGATTGGGCCGCGGCCTCGGGGCTCTGATCCCTGCGGCTCCGACAGCCGAGAAGTCCGCGCCCCCGGCAGTGGGCAACGGCGCGTCGTCACCGGCAGCGGCCGCACCCGTCCTCAGTGCCGAACGGGGAGTGGCGGCGGCCAAGGTGGCCACCCTTCCCAGAGGCACCGTCTCTCCCGAGATGGAGGAGTCCTCGCAGGTGGGGCCGGGACACGCGCCCAGCGTCACGGAGACTCTGGAGCAGCATCCCGCAGGCGCCTATTTCGCGGAGTTGCCGCTCGACAGCATCACTCCCAACCCGCGTCAGCCGCGCGAGGTGTTCGACGATGATGCTCTGGCGGAACTGGTCACCTCCATCAAGGAAGTCGGCCTTCTGCAGCCGGTTGTGGTCCGGCAGGTGGGTGCGTCCCGCTATGAGCTGATCATGGGCGAGCGCCGGTGGCGGGCATGCCGTGAGGCCGGCCTGGATCGTATCCCCGCGATCGTTCGCGACACCGACGACGAGAAGCTCCTCCTGGACGCCCTGCTGGAGAACCTGCACCGCGCCCAGTTGAACCCGCTGGAAGAGGCCGCTGCCTATGACCAGCTCCTCAAGGACTTCAACTGCACCCATGACCAGCTCGCCGACCGTATTGGCCGCTCGCGCCCTCAGGTCTCCAACACGCTGCGCCTGCTGAAGCTCTCACCGGCCGTCCAACGCAGGGTGGCCGCCGGGGTGCTCTCCGCGGGGCATGCGAGGGCGTTGCTCTCCGTGGAGGACTCGGAGGAGCAGGATCGCCTTGCCCACCGGATCGTGGCCGAAGGGCTCTCGGTGCGGGCGGTGGAGGAGATTGTGACCCTGATGGGGTCGCGTCCGGCGAGCGCCCCGCGCCCCAAGGGGCCGCGGGCCGGCGGTCGGGTGTCGCCCGCGCTGAGCGACCTTGCCACACGGCTCTCGGATCGCTTTGAGACACGGGTCAAGGTCGACCTGGGCCAGAAGAAGGGCAAGATCGTCGTGGAATTCGCCTCCATGGACGATCTGGAGCGCATTCTCGGCACGCTCGCCCCCGGCGAGGGGCCCGTCCTGGGAAACGGACTGGGTCATGAGGAGCCCGAGGTGAAGGAAGCCTGAGCTGATGGGCTTCTGACCGCAGCGCGATGAGTGACATGGAGAGCGGGCCGTGTCCGGTGTGTACCGGAACACGGCCCGCTCTTTGCTTTATTACGGTATCGGTGCAATCGCATCGTGGCTACGATGCGATCAGGTAAGGCGGGCGCACCTGGTAGGACTCCCACAATGGGCGGGCCCTGCAGCCGGTGGGCCGCACCGTGCCGTCGACTGAGGTATGGGCAGGCTGCCCGGGCGATCGCCGGGCAGCCCGGCTCAGGTAACGGGGCGCATCACAGCCGTCCGTGGCGCGGCGGATGGCGGAGGAAGTGAGGAACTGCCTTCATGGGGCGTCGGCTCGTACCGCTTACGCTGGACAACCTTCCGGATCTCCCCAAGCGCTGTCGTACCTGCGTGTTCTGGGAGCTCGATCCGGTCAGTGGACAGGCCGCGGAGAAGGCCGGCACACCCGATCTGGAGAAAGAGGCATGGATCTCCGCCGTCCTGCTGGAGTGGGGGTCCTGCGGGCGCGTCGTCTATATCGATGATGTGCCGGTCGGCTTTGTGCTCTATGCACCACCGGCGTATGTTCCGCGCTCCACCGCCTTCCCCACGAGTCCCGTCTCGCCCGACGCCGTACAGCTCATGACTGCCTGGGTCATGCCCGGCTACCAGGGACAGGGGCTGGGGCGTGTGATCGTCCAGACGGTCGCAAAGGATCTGCTCCGCAGGGGCTTCAAGGCGATCGAGGCGTTCGGCGACGCCCGCTGGAAGGAGCCCGCCTGTCTCCTCCCCGCCGACCATCTGCTCGCGGTGGGTTTCAAGACGGTGCGCCCCCATCCCGCTTATCCCCGGCTGCGGCTGGAACTACGGACGACGCTGTCATGGAAGGAAGACGTCGAGATGGCCATTGACCGCCTTCTCGGTGCGGTCCAGAAGGAACCCGTGCTTCGGCCGCTGTGAGCCGACACCGCACACGTTCACGGGCGTCGTCCGCTGCTGTGGGCCGGGGTTCGGGCATGGTGCTGTATTCCGGTAGAACCTCGTGCAGGAGCGCGTGGTCGCTGCGCTGCCCTGCGGTGACCCCGATGGCGATCAGGCGGCCCCTTGCCGCACGCCGTGTTGGATCTCGCTGCCGCACCCGCCTCGCGGGGCAGGTCGCGCCATGGGACCCCAGTGCTCCATCTGGAGATGATCCCCTCGATGGTGCGGTGGTGGTCAGCGGCGGTGTCCCGCAAAGCAAGATCCGCTAGCCGCTGCCCATGCCGCTGCCGGAAGGGCCGTTCGAGACCGGCACCGGCTCCTACCGCCTCGCCGGCACCCGATCAGGAGCCGAAGAGCACGCCAAGGCTGGTTGGCACCTGACGGTCCCGTTCTGGCGGACGCCGCTGCACGGGCGGTGTCCGCCAACAGGAAGTCCCGGGCTACCTCTGCTCAGCTCGCTTGTTGGGCATGCTCGGCCGTCCTTGCCTCCCATTGGTCTGCCGTCATACGCCAGATGACATCGATCCCCACTTCGCCAGGAGCGACGGGCCCTTCAACTGCTCGTACGCGCTCAACCTCAGTGAATCCCAAGCGGCGGGCGACGGCTCCGCTGGCAGGGTTGGCGAGATCGTGATGGATCTCGATACGGTCGATGCCTGCGAGCTGGAAGCCCTGGCGGACAAGAGCCGCTGCGGCCATCGTGGCCAGCCCCCGCCCGGTCCAATGGGGGTGGAGCCAGTAACCGATGTCGAGGCCGCCGGCTCCGATGCGACGCATGAGGCCGCAGCTACCGATCACCGCAGCCTCTGATGTGATCGCATAGCCGAAGGCTTGCCTGGTTTCCCACTCTTCCTGGTTGCGGGCGAGGAAATCAGAGGTCTGCTGTCTTCCAGAGTCGGCTGCCCAGGGCATCCACGGCGCCAGATGGTCCAGGGACTCGTGGATCGCCCGTTCCAAGGCATCGAGATCGCTCATACGCCACCGGCGCAGTTCAACCTGGTCAGAAACGAGACTCTCGGCAGGCTCTTCCATGCATCGCATGCTCTCGCAACCCAGTTGAGACCGACAACGCATTATCGGTTGCCCGTCACTCAACTAGGCACGGTTGAGCTTCGCGGGCTTAGGGCGACGTCACGACGTCATCTCTCCTGAACATCTACGGAGACTCCGACTCCCCGTCGCCTTCCAAACCGGTGGACGCACGCTGCTACCGAACGCCAACGAAGCCAGTCGCTTACGCCCGCAGTGCTCACCGGGCCCGATAGACGGTGGCCAGCACGGAGACGGTCACCTGATCAGGAAGACCGTCCAGACCGTCCAGCCCTGCATGGTCCAGATGGCGGGCACTTGGCGTCATCCCCACCAGATCGAGGGCATCCTGCTTGGTCAGAGATATGGCGTACTCGATCTGCTCGGTACCGGTGGCTTGGAAGAAGGGGTCCAGCGCCTGGCGCAGGCGCTGTTCCTTGGCGGGGTCGATCGTGATCATCGCGGACACATGGCCGCGCAGCTCGGCCAAGTGTCCGCCGCTGGGGCGCACTACGATCAGTCGGCCGGTCGGACGTAGTACTCGGTGGAACTCGGAAGGGTTACGCGGCGCGAACACGTCCAGCACCACATCGACTGCTCCGTCGGCCAGCGGGAAGGGGCGAAAGACGTCCCAGGTCGCCGTGGCAGCTCGCTCATGGGCCCGGGCCGCCGAGCGCAGTGCGCGTACCGAGGTGTCAAGCCCCAGACCACGGGCATCAGGCACCTCGTCGAGTACACCGGCCAGGTAGTAGCCGGTGCCGCACCCGACGTCCACTACCGAACTCTGCTCGGCCATGACGCTGTCCGCCAAGGCCGTCACGGTGTCCCGGATCATCCCGTACTTTCCGGTCGACAGGAACCGATCCCGAGCCCGGGCCATGGTCGCATCGTCGCCGCTCGTGGCGCGGCCGCCTGTCAGGAGACTGACGTAGCCAACACGGGCGATATGGAAGGTGTGGCCTGAGGGGCAGCCCAACGCGCCTCGGTCGTAATCAAGGTGGGCGCGGCACGTCGGGCAGCGCAACTGCGCGAGAAACGGTTCGAGGGCAGGGGGAAGCGATACGGGCACAAGGCACTCCTGGCAACGGTGAAAGGAAGGGACCGTGCCTGCGCGCGCCCGGAGAGTCGCTGCCCCGGGAAGGAGCGGACCCGGCGTCTGGCCGCCTCGGTTCGGGCAGAGCCGGAAAGCGTGGGTCACACAGCAGGCACACCAAGGAGGGCGATGCCGTCCAGCATCGCCCTCAAGGGTTCCCGCTCACAGGAAGCAGTGCGGAGTACTCGTGAATGCCACGGTCCAAGTCTACGAACTCCGTCGCAAGCCTCTCGCGCCGCCGACGGCAAGTTGTCAGTGCCTAAACATCGACGGGCCAACCCGGTGGGTTGGCCCGTCGATGTTTCACGTGAAACAGCACCGCTGTGTCACTCCGAGATGAAGTCCTCAAGATCGCGGACGATTGCGGCCTTCGGCTTGGCGCCGACGATCGTCTTGGCGACCTCGCCATCCTGGTAGACGTTCAGCGTCGGGATGGACATGACGCCGTACTTGGCGGCAATTCCTGGGTTCTCGTCGATGTTGAGCTTGACGACCTCGATCTTGTCGCCGTACTCGGCCGCGATCGCCTCCAGGGACGGAGCGATCTGGCGGCACGGACCGCACCAGGCGGCCCAGAAGTCCACCAGTACGGGCTTGTCGCTCTTGAGGACGTCCTGCTCGAAGGAATCGTCGGTCACGTGCTTCAGAGTGCCGGCCACGGCTAGCTCCTTAGATGGGTGTGGGTGGGTGTATCAGACGATGGCGCTGGCCGAGGGGGCGGTCTCGGTGTCAGCGAGAGCAGCGAGGAACCGCTCTGCGTCGAGGGCCGCGGAGCAGCCTGTGCCCGCCGCGGTAATCGCCTGGCGGTAGGTGTGGTCGACGACATCACCGGCAGCGAAGACGCCGGTCAGATTGGTGCGCGTGGAGGGCGCGTCCACCTTGAGGTAGCCCTCGACATCCAGATCGAGCTGGCTCTTGAACAGCTCGGTACGCGGGTCGTGGCCGATGGCGATGAACAGACCCGTCACCGGGAGCGGTGACGTCTCGCCCGTCTTGACGTTGCGCAGGGTCAGCCCGGACAGCTTCTGATCTCCGTGGATCTCGGCCACCTCGCTGTCCCAGATGAACTTGATCTTGGGGTCGGCGAGGGCACGGTCCTGCATCGCCTTGGAGGCGCGAAGGGTGTCGCGGCGGTGCACGATGGTGACGGACTTGGCGAAGCGGGAGAGGAAGGTGGCCTCCTCCATGGCGGTGTCACCGCCACCGATCACCGCGATGTCCTGGTCCTTGAAGAAGAAGCCGTCACACGTGGCACACCAGGAGACGCCGCGTCCGGAGAGGGCGTCCTCATTCGGCAGACCGAGCTTGCGGTGCTGCGACCCGGTAGCGACGATGATGGCCTTGGCCTGGTGCACGGTACCGGCGGTGTCGGTGACGGTCTTGATCTCACCGCTGAGGTCGACCGAGACCACGTCATCCGGAATCAGCTCCGCGCCGAAGCGCTCTGCCTGGGCCCGCATGCTGTCCATCAGCTCAGGGCCCATGATGCCGTCCTGGAAGCCGGGGAAGTTCTCGACCTCGGTGGTGTTCATCAGTGCGCCACCGGCGGTGACAGCGCCCTCGAACACCAGCGGCTTCAGCGACGCACGCGCAGTGTAGAGCGCCGCCGTATAACCGGCGGGCCCGGACCCAATGATGATCACGTTACGGACGTCGCTCACGGCTTCATTCCTCGTCTCTGGGGACTGGCTGCTACTCCTGGCGGGAGCCGTTTCTGGACTCTCACACCACCCAACGGATCCTACGGGGCCTGCATTCCCGACGACTGCGTGCCCGGGGCGACACGTGTGTCGACGCTCCCAAGACCATCTACCGGGCCTCTGAGCGCCTGGGCCGCACATGTGCGGTACTCCGGCGGGGCTCGGGGCGGCAGCGCCTCATGGGCCCATCCGCGGGCCTTATGTGGATGCTCGCGGCGTGGTCGGCACAGAAACCGGCTGAGCACGTCACCGGCTGCGGTCAGTGGCGTGAGTGTCGCCGTTTGCGGTCAGGCGCGTGAGCGTGGCCGTCTGGATCAGTGGCGTGCGTAGGAGCGGGCCATCAAGATCGCCCCCACGGGGGACACGGGCGGCTGCGTGCAATCTGCATCGACCACATAGGCCGAGATCTTGCTGGGGTCCGTCGCATGGGGCAGCACCACAAGGTAAGCCTCCGTGCCCTCGAAGACTCCCTGCTCCGCGGCAATCGGTGCCTCAGGCCGCCCGATGCCCTTTCGGATGCAGTCAGGTATCGCCACGGCGATCTCGGTCCTCTGCAACGGAGTCGCCGTCTTCGGCGGAGTGTCCTTGGGGCCCAGATCGAGGGACGGCGTAGGCGTAGGGGTGACGGGTTCCGAGTCGCCCTCAGTCTTCACCGGAGCAGGCTCCTCCTTGAGGAGCGTGGTGACCTGCTCCTCAAGATTCCGCGACGAGAAGGTGTGGCGAGCATCGGACGGCCGGACGCCATATGCGTCGGACGGCCCTCCACCGTCTCCGCTGTTCATCGACTGGAGCAGGAAGGAGCCCAGCCCGAGGAGCGCCACCGTAAAGACCGCTCCGAGGGTGATGGTCCGGCGACGGTTCCGGGAACGGGTGTGCCCCGTACGGCCTGGGCCCGTGGAGCCTCGCGGATGACCCCCAGGACGGCTTCCCGAAGTCTTGGAATCATCCGCGGACGATGTTTCACGTGAAACATGCGCCAGCGACGGGGGCGGCGAGGGTGCCGCAGCGAGGAGCGCCTCGGCGGAGAGCGCTGCGTCGATACGCTCGGCAACGTCGTCCGGCATGGGTATCGGGGCCGACAGCTCACCGAGGAGCGCTCGGACCTCCTCCAGCGAGGCATAGACGTCCGAGCAGTCCGGGCAGTCCGCCAGATGCCGATGGATGTCCTCCGTCTCGGCGGGGGACAACAGGCCCTCGACGAGCGCGGAGATCTCGTCCACGTCGGGATGTCCGGCCGCGCCGGTCGTGGATGTCACGCTCGCCCACCTCCGCCCTTCACAGCAGTTGAGTCATGTGATTCCTTGCCCACCGAGTCTTCCGCGGGTGGGACGGATGCCTCCTGCGTCCGGTTCCTTCCTTCGCGGGGCTTCCTGACGCCACCGTCTCCCCCACCGCGGCCTCCGGCCGACTTTCCTCTGCCGCTGATCTTGCTCCCACGTCCACCCGAGCCCTTGCGGGTAGCTCCGCTGCCGGCCTCCCGCTCATCATCGGCAGCGTCCTCGGTGCGGCCGGCGTCATCGTCCCTGCCCTTCCTGCCGGGCCGCAGATGGGTGAGCAGCGGTAGCAGTCTGGCCCTGCCGCGCGCGCAGCGGCTCTTCACCGTCCCCGTCGCCACATCGAGGATGCCCGCGGCCTCGGCCACGGGATAGCCGTGCATATCGACGAGCACAAGGGCGGCCCGCTGCTCGGCGGGAAGGGTCCGCAGGGCGTCCAGCAGCTCTCGACTCAGATCCTTGCGCTCTGCCGGGACGGAGGCCGCTTCATGGGGTTCGAGTAGGTGCTCAAGGCGCTCGGTGTCCTCGATGGGCGAGGTCTTGCGGGAAGCGGTCTTCCTGGCCCGGTCCAGGCAGGCGTTCACGGTGATGCGGTGCAGCCAGGTGGTGACGGCGGACTGCCCGCGGAAGGTGTGGGCGGCTCGATAGGCGGAGACCAGGGCATCCTGCACCGCGTCGGCGGCCTCCTCGCGGTCACCCAGGGTGCGCAGTGCCACCGCCCACAGTCGGTCCCGGTGGCGTCGTACCAGCTCACCGAAGGCATCCGGATCGCCCGCGACATGGCGGGCCAGGAGGGCCTTGTCGGAATCCCCTGATGAGGTCTCCTCCGCTTGCACCGTGCCCCCTATGCCGTCCAGGGCGCTCAGACTATAGGCGCCCCAGGTGCCTGTAAACGGCCGGGGGTTCCCAGGCAAAGGAAATGGTCCAGAAGCTGTTAACCCCTGGACCATTTATCCGATGCTGCATTTTCCCGGGCAGGTGGGCGGTTCCGCGCCACCCCCCGTGCCTGCACCTCCACCTGTGGTACCTCCACATCTTGGCCGGAATACGAGCTTCGTTCGGCGAAGGCGTGGAGGAGAGAGGAAACCAGCTCCCGGGCTTTGGAAGGCTATTAGGAGGAGGTGCCGAGTACCTTTATCTCGGAAATTCCGCCACGATAGCGACCCTGGGTTCTCTCCGGTGGCAGCGAGGTGATGTGGATCAGTACGTACCTGGTCCGCACCGCCTTGCTCAGAGCCTGCTTGAGCGTGCTGCCGACCGTGTTCAGCTTGGTCAGCCGCTGCGGGAAGTCGCTCAGCGCGGTGGGACCGGACGCATCCGCGCCCGCCGCGAGCACCTCCAACTTCTGCCCGCTGCGGTACAGGTCGAGATCGAAGCCGGACACGTCCTGCACGCTGCCCAGGTCGACGATGATGCCGCTGCCTTCCTGGCGGTTGGGCAGATTGCCGAAGTTCGCGTAGCCCTGGTAGTACGGGGTCACCCAGGCGGTGTCCTTCTTGCCGTCCACGGCCAGTGGAACCTGGTCCTCCTGGATCCCCGATCCCGAAGGCGCGAACTCGTTCGCACTGTCGATCTTCAGCGGCTTGCCGTCGAGGGTCGCCTTCCTGCCGGTGCCGCCGTCGTGGGTGCCCGAGGCGCCCGGCTCCGCGCCGGCGTCCTTGCCGCGGTCCAGGAGGGCGTCCGCGAGCTGCCAACTGCCGAGCCCGAGAGCGGCGATCAGAAGCGCGGACACGCCCCACTTGAGGACCCGGCCGGTGCGGCTCTGCAACGGCGGCGGGGGCGGCTCCACGGGTGCGGGCACCGCTGGACCGCCCGTGGCCGCCCGGCGGTAGGCCCCCTGCTGGTAGGCGGTGCGCCGGTACTCCGGCGGTGCGGTGAACGCCGGCTCCGGCGGGCGGATCCTCGGCAGAGCGCTGATGGCCTTCAGCAGGTCCTCGGCGGTGGTGCACGGCGGGTCCTGGCGGGAGGCCGTCGCGCCGTCATTGACCAACGCCCGCATGGCGAGCTCGGACAGACCGCGGTGCACGCCCGCCCGTACCTGGTCGGGGGCGATCAGGCCCATTCCCTTGGGCAGCCCGTGCAGGCCGTAGGCATCGCTCTCGTACGGCCAGCGCTGGGTGAGAGCCGCGTACAGCAGGGCGCCGATCGCTTCGACGTCGGCGCGCTGCGGGGCCTCGGAGGTGATGCCGCGCAGGGCCGCGTTGACCGCGAGCCCGCGCACCCGCCACTGCCCGGACGAGGTCCGCAGCACGGCACCGGGGTTGAGGCGCAGATGGGCCAGACCCTCGCGGTGCGCTGCCGTCATCGCCTGCGCGACCTGGCTGACCATCTGGTACGCGTCGTGCACCTCCAGCGGGCCGGAGGCGAGCAGTGCGGTGAGCTCCGTGGCGTCGGGCAGCCACTCCTGGACGACATAGACGAGGTCGTTCTCCTCGACGGCGTCCAGCACCTGTACGAAGCGCGGGTCGCCGAGCAGCGCGGAGGAACGGGCCGCGGCGAGCACGGAACGGGCTCGCGGGTGGTCCGCGGGCAGCAGGTGTACGCCCACGGCCCGACGGAGTTTCTCGTCCACCGCACGCCAACTGCTGAACCCGTCCAAACGGGTGACGCATTCCTCAAGGCGGTAGCGCCCGGCGAGCTTGTGCCCGCTGTGTAGCTCGGGCGGCTGTGACGGCTTCCCGGACGGCTCGCCGGGACTCTCCGAGGAGGACTTCGTGTCCGCGGAGGTTTCCGTGTCTTCCGTGCCCGAGGCCCTGTCAGCGGCCCTGGCCGGGCCCGGTTTCGGGTCCGGGTCGGTGTCCCCGCCGGAGTCCGTTGTGGAGGGCTTCTCGGTGTCCGTACCGGAGGACTTGCCGGAGGGGCCGCGGGACGGCTCTGCCCGTTCGGTGTCTTCGGCGGTCTCGCCAGGGTTTTCGTCGTCCGTCCCGGACTCCGTGCCCGGTGCCCCGGGAGTCCTGCCGGGCGGGGCGTCGGGGGCACCGTCGCCGGCGCCGGCCGGTTCGGACGTCCGGTTCGCGCCGTCCGCGGCCTCGTTTGCAGTGTCCCGCTCCCGGGCCACCCCGTCGGCCGTGGCCTGCTCCGCCTTCGCGGGCAGCGGCTCGTCACCGCTGTTGTCTGCCACGTCGACGGCAGCCGTGCTCCGTTCCGCCACCGTCGTTCCTGCCTCCCCATCCATGTGTGATCCGTTCGACGCCAAACCCAATTGTGCCCACAGTCCACCGCTATGCACGACACACGACGGGTGGCGATGGTTGTGCGTGACCCCCACCCGGAGCTGTCGCCGGAGCTCAGCGCCCGAGTCTGCCCCTGACCATGCCGAGTACCGAGTTCAGCTCCTGGACGCGCATACGGCGGGCGGCCAGGACGAAGACCGCGACCAGTGCGATACCGCCGCCGACCAGGGCCGCCACCGAGCCCAGCACGCCGTGTCCCAGCGCCCGGTTGATCAGGAACCCCAGTGCCCCGCCGATCAGAGCCGCGGGGATCGATGCCATGCACAGCCGCGCGTAGCTGCGCAGCACGTGCGCACCGTCCAGATCGCCGCCGAGCCGCTTGCTCAGCCGCCGCCAGGCGACGCCCACCCCGATGGCGTAAGCCAGCCCGTAGGCGCCAGCCATGCCCACGACCGCCCACCTGGCGGGGAGGAGGAGGTAACACAGGCCCGAGACGGCGGCATTGGCGATCGCCACGATCACCGTGTTGTAGAACGGCGTACGGGTGTCCTCGAAGGCGTAGAAGCCACGCAGGACGACGTACTGGACCGAGTACGGGATCAGCCCCACTCCGAAGGCCATCAGGATGTAGCCCATGGACATGGCGGCCTCTGTGCTGCTCGATCCGTACAGGAGCGTGCACATCGGGACGCCTAGGGCGACGAAGGCGAAGGAGATCGGCACGATCACCACGGCCGAGTTGCGCAGGCCGTGCGAGATGTCGTCACGGATCGCTCCCAGGTCGCCGTCAGCGGCGGCCCGTGAGATGCGCGGGAGCAGCGCGGCCATCACGGAGACGGTGATGATGGCCTGCGGCATCGCCCAGATGAGCTGGGCGTTGCTGTAGGCGAGGAAGCCGGTGCCGTCCACGCCGGAGGTCTTGCCGGCCGCGGTGGACAGTTCGGTGACGACGATCAGGCCCGCCTGGTTGGCCAGGACGAACAGTATGGTCCACTTCGCCAGTGCCACCGTCTTGCCGAGGCCGTGGCCGCGCCAGTCGAAGCGCGGGCGGAAGCGGAAACCGGCCTCCCGCAGATACGGGATCATGGCCAGCGCCTGTACGACCAGGCCGAGCAGGGTGCCGACGCCCAGCAGCCGCATGCCTTCCGGCGGGATCGTCTGCACGCCCATCCGGGTGTGCGCAGAGGTGCCGTAGACCCAGATGAAGGACCCGAAGGCGGCGATCATGACGATGTTGTTGAGGACCGGGGTCCACATCATCGCGCCGAACCTGCCGCGGGCGTTCAGGATCTGGCCCATGACCACATGGATGCCCATGAAGAAGATGGTGGGCAGGCAGTAGCGGGCGAAGGCGACGGAGACGCTGTTGGCCGCCACGTTGTCGGCGATCGTGGGGGACTGGAGGCGGATCAGGTAGGGAGCCGCCAGCACGACGACGGCGGTGATCACGGCGAGGGTGACCATCACCAGCGTCAGCAGCCGGTTCGCGTAGGCCTCGCCGCCGTCGTCGTCCTCCTTCATGGACCGCACAAGCTGCGGAACGAAGACCGAGTTCAGACCGCCGCCGACGGTGAGGATGTACACCATCGTCGGCAGGGTGTAGGCGATGGTGAAGCTGTCGCCGAGTGTTCCCGCGCCCAGTGCGGCCGTGATCACGATGGTGCGGACGAACCCGGTGAGACGGGACACCATCGTGCCGGCTGCCATGACGGCGCTGGACTTCAGGATGCTGGAGGCGCGCCCCCCGGCCTTCGGCGCGGGCGCCGGAGCAGGGGCCGGCGCGGGGGAGGCATCGGGCACGTCCGTGCCGCCGCCGAGCGGGCCGGCGGGCACGGACGGTCCGCCCGGCCTGCCTGGTCCGGTGGCCTCGACCGGCGCCGAGGCAGCCACAGGGGTCGCGCGGGGGTCGGCCGGGCGCGTGGCGTCGTACTGCTGGTCGCGGAAGAGGTACGCGAAGGCGTCCTGCTGCGGGCTCTCCCGGCCCGCGTCCCCCATCGGGCCGTCGGCGCCCAGGTACTGCGTCGTACGCGCGTCGTCGCCGTAGGGCCCGGTGTGTCCGGTGCGGCCGGTGTGGCCGGGGCCCTCCGGCCCGGGCCCCTGGCCCCGCGCGGCCCACATCTGCGGATGCTCGGACCGGTCGGGGGCGGGCGGAGGGGGGTAGGGGCCCTGCGGGGCCGGGTAGCCGCCGGGGGCAGGCGGCAGGTGCGCCGCACGGTCGTAGAGAGCCTCGGCGACCGGGTCGTGGAGGGTGGGGTCCTGTCCGCGGTAGGGGTCCTGAGCGTAGGCGTCCTGGACGTACATGTCCGCGGTCTGCTGCTGCGGCATCCGGGGGTCCGGGCCGGGGCGACCGCTGCCGGGAGCGGCGTGGCGTCCGGTGCCGGGGTGCCCGGGAGCACCGGCGTGCCCCGGCTCGTAGGCGGCCGTGCCGGCGGGGCCGGGTGTGCCCGGACGGCCGGGATCATGGGTGCCTCGGGGGCCGGACTCGGCGGTGCCGGGGTAGCCGGGCTCGGGCGTGCCGGGGTAGGGGTCGCCGGCGGGTGGACCGCCCGTGCCCTGGCCACGGTCACCGTCGTACGGCGCGTTCATGGATACCCCACCTCATCGTCCCCGGCCGGCCCGGCCACGACATCGCTCAACGGTCCACTCTCTCACCCGTCCCGGACGGGTCGGTGCTTTCCGGCGCGGTGTCCGGTGCCGGGTCACTCGGCTGCTCAGGGCCCGCGACCCGTGACTTCTGAAGGGTGTCCGAGGTGGTTCCATCGCCTGCCGGGGCCGTGGCCCGGCTGCCGTCGCCCGTCGTGGCACCGGAGGTGGAGGCAGTCGCAGCGCCGGTCCCCGGCGTGCTCCCTGCGGCCTCGTCCGACGGTGTGACGGCCTTCGCCGCACCGTCCGCGGGGCCCGCCCCCTCACCGCCCCCAGGGCTGCCCCCGGGACCTTCGAGGTCGCCGCCGGCCTCCCTGGCCGCCGCGCGCTTGCGCTGCGTGTACATACGGAACCCGGCGAGGACGAGCAGCAGCACGCCACCGGCGATGACCAGCATCACCGTGGCTGTGATCTCGGTTACGTCCACGTCGAAGGTGACCGGAGCGCCGTAGGGCTGCCCGTCCTCGGTGTAGAGCTGCGCGACCACCGGCACGGGGCCGTTGGCGTTGGCGGTGGTGGTGAACTTCACGGACTGGCTGTGGCCGCCGCTGACCTTCACCGGCTGTTCCGCGTAGGCGCCGTTACCGATCTTGAGGCGGGTGGGCTTGGACGAGGTGAGCCGCAGCGTCAGGTGGTCCGCGCCCTGCACCAGGGCGTTCTGCACCGTCACCGGAATCGTGGCGCTGCGGCCCGAGAGCTTGGTCTCGGACTTGTCGATCAGCCGCACGCCCTTGGTGAGGCCGTCCAGATACGAGGTGACGCCCCTGCGGAAGGTCCTGGCGTCCGCCGCGTGCCCCCGCCAGGACGTGGACATCTCGCGGTCCATGGCCCGTCCGAAGGGGGTGACGACTCGGGAGGAGTCCGTGAGGATCACCTTGAAGCCGTCGAGCGTGTGCTCGGTCCTCTCGATGGCTTCGAAGGCGCGCTTCGGGATCTCCTGCCGGCGCAGCGCCGCCGGGTACGAGCGGGCCGACGGTACGTGGGTGGTGGCACTCGGGTCGGGCTTGGCCTTGGCCGCCGCCGCCAGGTCCTGCGGCTGGGACCAGCCCCCGTTCTGGAGTGCCTGGACCGCCCTGGCCATCGTCTGGGCCTGGCTGGCGCTGGGCGTGCGCTGCGGGGCCACCACGATGCTGCGCTGCTTGTCAGGAGCCTGCTGCCTGATCATCAGGCTCTGGGCCAGGAAGCTCTGCACGGCCAGGGTGGAGTTCTCGGCGCGTGTCATATCGCCCTGGAACGCCTTCGACAGGCCCGCGTCGGCCACCACCGCCGTCGTACCGCCGCCGATGGGCCGGGCGGCCGTGGGCGTGTAGGGCAGGGTGCCCGCCTCACGGAAGCTGTCGCTACGGGCGATCACCGCATGGGCGCCCGCCGAGGTGGCGACATCGATGATGGACGGGTCCACGGCCCCGTCGGCGGGCCAGGCGAAGCCGGTGTCCGGTTTCACGTGGAGCACCGTCTCCACGGTGATGGCTGCCACATCGGTGGCGTCCTGGAGGTGGCCCAGCGAACCGGAGACGTTCTTGCCGGTGTGGGCGAGCGAGGCGAGGTCGGGGTCGCCGAACGGCAGGGCGACGACCTTCGCGCCGGCCACGGCCTTCTCCAGGTCGTTCAGCCACTGCTTGGCCACCGCCTGGTTGGTGCCGGGCTTGGTGGTGCCGTCCGGCTGCTGAACCCGGTAGTTCCGGGTCATCGCGTCGACGGACGCCAGCAGGTCCGGGTCGATGACCCAGGTCACGTCGAGCTTGCTGCCCAGCGAGAGCATCTGCTGGAGCCGGCCGCCCGGAGCGATCTCCTTGGCCAGTGAATCGTCGTGGAAGACGGGCGTCTGCTGCTCGTCGGAGCCCGTCTCCGCGGTGACGTGCGTGGCGGAGATCAGCGGCCAGAGATAGGTAGTCCTGGTCTTGGACCCAGCGGGCTCGTGCTGCCAGGGAAGGACGGTCCGCTCCACGCCGAGCACCTGCTGCCAGGGCTGTGCGGCGGTCTTCCCGGTCAGGGTGACGCCGAGCTGGTAGACCCCGTCGGAGCCGAGATGCAGCTTGCTGACGGGAACGGAGAGGGTGAAGGGCTGGGCGACGCCGGGAGCGAGCCCGGCGACCTTCTTCGTGTACTTGTCGTCGATCCCCGAGCCCTCGGGACCCGCTCCGAAGGCCATGTGCTTCGACACCGCCTCGATCGCGGAACGCCCGCCCAGGACGGGGCCCACGCGCAGTGCCACGGAGGCGGCGGAGATCGAGCGCCGGCCCTTGTTGGTGAGCGTGCCTGACACCTTCAGGGTGTCCCCTGCGGTCGGCGTGCTCGGTGAGAGCGAGTCCAGTGCCACGTCCACGGTCCCCGAACCGGTGGGCGCGGTCTTCTGCGCCGCCTGGGCGCCCGCGCCCCGCAGGGGAGTGGCACCGGCGGTGCCGGCGGCCGCCTGGGTGGGAGAGTGCAGCGCCAGGCCCATGACGAGCGGTGCTCCTGCGAGCACCGCCCCCGTCCGCCGCAGCCACCGTCGGGCGGCCGAGGCACTCGTCCCCTGGAAGTCTGCCGCCTCGGCCACGCGCTCGCCCGTCCTCGTCGTCGTCAGTGGTCGTGGGTGTCCCGCCCGCGCGTGTCCGCGCTCGTGGGAAACCGTTCCCCGCATGGTAACGAGGCTCGCTGTGGCGACGTGCCGCGCACCACCCCACGCGATCACTCGACCCGTGCGGGCAGGGTACCGGGACCAGCGGGTGCGCCGGGCCGCCCCGGGTCCCCGGTCGGCCGCTGAGGGCCTCTGGAAGGCGCGACGCGGGACCGTGGGCACGTACCCTTTTCTGTTGTGCCGAACGCCAACGAAGACAAGTCCAGTGCCCTGAGCCAGGTGCAGCACCGCGCGGTCAGCGAACTGCTGCGGGTGTCCCCCGTCGCCGATGATCTCGCCCGCCGGTTCCAGGCGGCCGGGTTCTCCCTCTCGCTGGTGGGGGGCTCGGTCAGGGACGCGCTGTTGGGCCGGCTGGGCAATGATCTGGACTTCACGACCGATGCCCGCCCCCATGACGTACTGAAGATCGTCCGGCCCTGGGCGGACGCGCTCTGGGAGGTGGGGATCGCCTTCGGCACCGTGGGCTGCCACAAGACCGGCCATGTGGAGGGGACTGATCAGACTTTCCAGATCGAGATCACGACTTTCCGGTCGGAGTCGTACGACCGCACCTCTCGTAAGCCCGAGGTCTCCTACGGCGACTCCATCGAGGAGGACCTCGTCCGCCGCGACTTCACCGTGAACGCCATGGCGGTGTCCCTCCCCGAGAAACGGTTCATCGATCCGCATGGCGGGCTCAGGGACCTGGCGGCGAGGGTGCTGCGTACTCCGGGCACTCCGGAGGCGTCGTTCTCGGATGATCCGCTGCGGATGATGCGTGCCGCGCGCTTCGCCGCCCAGTTGGAGTTCGACGTGGCTCCGGAGGTCGTCTCGGCCATGAAGGCCATGGCCGAGCGCATCGAGATCGTCTCCGCGGAGCGGGTACGGGACGAGCTCAACAAGCTGGTCCTCTCCGCCCATCCCCGCAAGGGCCTGACGCTGCTGGTCGATACCGGCCTTGCCGGGCATGTCCTGCCCGAGCTGCCCGCCCTCCGTCTCGAACGCGATGAACACCACCGGCACAAGGACGTCTACGAGCACACACTGACCGTTCTCGAACAGGCCATGGCTCTGGAAGAGGACGGCCCGGACCTCACCCTGCGGCTGGCCGCACTCCTGCATGACATCGGCAAGCCGAGGACCCGCCGCTTCGAGAAGGACGGCCGGGTCTCCTTCCACCACCATGAAGTGGTGGGCGCGAAGCTGACCAAGAAGCGGCTGACCGCGCTGAAGTACTCCAACGACATGGTGAAGGACGTCTCACGCCTGGTCGAACTCCATCTCCGCTTCCATGGCTATGGCACCGGAGAGTGGACGGACTCTGCCGTGCGTCGCTATGTCCGGGACGCCGGCCCGCTGCTGTCCCGGCTGCACAAGCTGACCCGCTCGGACTGCACCACGCGGAACAGGCGCAAGGCGAGCGCCCTCTCCCGTGCCTACGACGGCCTGGAAGAGCGCATTGCTCAGCTCCAGGAGCAGGAAGAGCTGGACGCCATCCGTCCCGATCTCGACGGCAACCAGATCATGAAGATCCTGGACGTTCCTCCGGGGCCGGTGGTCGGTGAGGCCTACAAGTTCCTGCTGGAGCTGCGTCTGGAGAACGGGCCGATGGAACACGACCGGGCAGTGGAGGCTCTCCTGGCGTGGTGGAAGGCCCAGGAGGCAGGCTCCCCCACGGAGGGCTGAGGAAGGCTCGCGACGGCAGAACCAAGGAGTGGTCGGGGGCGGCCAGGGGTCGCGACGGCCGATGTTTCACGTGAAACATCACTTCGCACACGACGAGGGGCCGATGTTTCACGTGAAACATCGGCCCCTCGTTCATGCTGAGGACCGCTCTGAGGGCCGCTCCTCCGGCGCGAACTCCTTTGTGTACCCCTTCGCGCCGAAGGCTCTTACTTGTAGTCCTTCAGGCAGAGCAGGAAGCTGTTGCCGCCACCGGTCTCGGTGTAGGCGTACTGGAAGTCCTTTGCCGCTGCTACGCACTTGGCGTCCGCCTCCGTGGAGGTGAAGGTGCCATCGATCTTGGCGAGCACCTTGTACTGCGCCTTGGCGTCGTTGCAGTCGACAACCTCCAGATCGGGGTTGGTGTCGTTGGTGCTGCCGCGGTGCATGCAGTCGCCGACGCTTGCGGTCTTCGCGTCGTCCCTGCTGGCGTACCAACCGCCGATGGCCACGACGGCGACCACCGCGAAGCCGGCTATGCGCAGAACCGACTTCCTGCTCCGGCGCGGGGGCGCCGGCGGCAGCGGCGCACCCTGATTGATGTACGGCGAGGGCCCCGGCGGCATGCCCGGCTGCTGCCCCTGCTGCGGCGGGTAGCCGTAGCCTCCCTGCGGAGGCGGCGGCTGCTGCCCGTAGGCGTTCGGTGCCTGGGCATATGGGTTCTGGCCTTGGGGCGGCGGCGTACTCACGGGGGTCCCCCTTGAAATTTTGGCGCATTGGCGCGGATAAGACCCACGTAAGTTACCGGGCGCGCCTCGGAACTCTGCGCTCAAGAAGGGGTCTGTGGCATTGATGTGACACTTACCGTGCCCCAAAACGGGCCATCGACCCCGTAATGACCGCGTAGACGGCGGCCACGGTGACCAGGAGGGGGACGGATCGGCCGTCGGGCGGAAGGATCAGTGCGGCCACTCCCGCGGCGCCGACGAAGGCGACGTTGAAGAGCACGTCGTACAGGGAGAAGGTCCGGCCACGGAAGCGGTCGTCGACGGATGCCTGTACCACGGTGTCCGTGGAGATCTTCGCTCCCTGCGTGACCAGCCCCAGGACGAAGGCGGCGATCAGCAGCGGCACCGGAGCGAAGGGCAGGCCGAGCGCCGGCACCAGGACCGCGGCCGACCCCGCACAGGCGGTGATCCACCCCGCGGCACCCAGCAGTGCCACCGCCGAGGGCGTCAGTACGGCCGCGACGAAGAACCCGGCACCCGAGAGCCCCACCGCCAGCCCCAGCAGCGCAAGCCCACCGCTCCGGCCGGTCAGTGCCCCGTGGCCGGCCGGCCACGCGTACCGGCAGAGCATCAGCACCATGACGGTCAGTGCGCCGTAGCAGAACCGCATCAGCGTCATCGCCAGCAGCGCCCGGGCCGCAGGTCGGCACCGCGGCGCCGCCAGATGCCGTACGCCCGCCGCGAGACCTCGTGCCGTGCCGGCGAGCGCGGCGCCGAGACCGGGCCGGATGTCCGCGGCGCCGGGGCCTAGTTGGGCGCGGCCCAAGCGCAGTGCCGCCAGCGCCGACGCCAGATAGAGCGCCGCGGCCAGCAGCACCACGGCGGCGTCGGAGTCGGCTCCGGCCAACCGGACGACGAACGCGAGTCCGCCGCAGACGGTTGCCGCGAGGGTGCCGGCGGTGGGGGACAGGGAGTTGGCCACCACCAGCCGTTCCGCGTCGACGACCCGGGGCAGTGCCGCGGACAGGCCGGCGAGGACGAAACGGTTCACGGCCGTGACGCAGAGGGCGGAGGCGTAGAAGAGCCAGCCGGGGGCGGTGGTCGCCATGAGAGCGGCCGTGGTGGCGGCGAGCAGCGCACGCAGCAGATTGCCGTGCAGGAAGACCTGTCGGCGCTGCCAGCGGTCCAGCAGGACCCCGGCGAAGGGCCCGACGAGCGAGTACGGCAGCAGCAGGACGGCCATGGCGGAGGCGATGGCGCCCGCCGAGGTCTCCTTCTCGGGCGAGAAGACGACATGGGCGGCCAGCGCGACCTGGTAGACACCGTCGGCCCCCTGGGACAGCAGCCGTACGGCGAGCAGCCGACGAAAGCCCCCGAAGCGCAGGAGTGCACGCAGGTCACCGACGACAGCCATGGATCACAGCCTCACACACACCGGCGCACAGCAGGGGCCCCGGGCGCACGGCCCGGGGCCCCTTCACCGCTCACGGCAGGTCAACGCCGGTGAACCGGGCGTTGGACTCCCGTAGCCGTGCCGGGAGCGGAGTCAGCGCTCGACCTCGCCCCTGATGAACTTCTCCACGTTCTCGCGGGCCTCGTCGTCGAAGTACTGCACCGGCGGGGACTTCATGAAGTACGAGGACGCGGAGAGGATGGGACCGCCGATGCCGCGGTCCTTGGCGATCTTCGCGGCGCGCAGGGCGTCGATGATGACGCCGGCCGAGTTCGGCGAGTCCCAGACCTCGAGCTTGTACTCCAGGTTCAGCGGGACGTCGCCGAAGGCACGGCCCTCCAGACGGACGTAGGCCCACTTGCGGTCGTCGAGCCAGGCCACGTAGTCGGACGGGCCGATGTGGACGTTGTCGGCACCCAGTTCGCGGTCGCGGATCTGCGAGGTGACGGACTGCGTCTTGGAGATCTTCTTGGACTCCAGCCGCTCACGCTCCAGCATGTTCTTGAAGTCCATGTTGCCGCCGACGTTCAACTGCATGGTGCGATCCAGGATGACGCCGCGGTCCTCGAACAGCTTCGCCAGGACGCGGTGCGTGATGGTGGCACCCACCTGAGACTTGATGTCGTCACCGACGATCGGCACGCCGGCCTCGGTGAACTTGTCCGCCCACTCCTTGGTCCCGGCGATGAAGACAGGCAGGGCGTTGACGAAGGCGACCTTCGCGTCGATGGCGCACTGGGCGTAGTACTTCGCGGCGTCCTCGGAACCGACCGGGAGGTAGCAGACGAGGACGTCTACCTGCTTGTCCCTCAGGACCTGGACCACGTCGACCGGCGCCTCAGGGGACTCGTCGATGGTCTCGCGGTAGTACTTGCCGAGGCCGTCGAGCGTGTGGCCGCGCTGGACGGACACCCCGGTGCGCGGCACGTCGGCGAACGTGATGGTGTTGTTCTCGCTGGCCCCGATGGCGTCCGCGAGGTCGAGACCGACCTTCTTGGCGTCGATGTCGAAAGCCGCGACGAATTCGACGTCGCTGATGTGGTAGTCGCCGAACTGGACGTGCATCAGACCCGGGACCCTGCTCTTCGGGTCGGCGTCCTTGTAGTACTCGACGCCCTGCACCAGCGATGCGGCGCAGTTGCCCACGCCCACGATGGCTACGCGTACCGAACCCATACCGGTTGCTCCCTGTGTTGTCGATCCTGCGGATGAGGGCCTGCGGACGTGCAGGTCCTCATGAGGTGGGGCCATCGGACGGATCCGGCCGGGTCTCCCCGGACCGGGGCAGGCCGCCCGGTGTCCCTGATGTGTCCTGCTGAGCGGCATCCCCCGTGGGGGAAGCGGCATCGGCATCCCGAGGCCGTTCCCGACCCGCTCTCTCGCTCTCGATGAGCTCGTTCAGCCAGCGCACCTCGCGCTCGACCGACTCCATGCCGTGGCGTTGCAGCTCCAGCGTGTAGCCGTCGAGACGCTCCCGGGTGCGGGCCAGGGAGGCGCGCATCTTCTCCAGCCGCTCCTCCAGCCGGCTGCGGCGACCCTCCAGTACGCGCATGCGCACATCCCGTGACGTCTGTCCGAAGAAGGCGAAACGGGCGGCGAAGTGCTCGTCCTCGTAGGCGTCGGGCCCGGTCTGCGAGAGCAGCTCCTCGAAGTGCTCCTTGCCCTCCGCGGTCAGCCGGTAGACGATCTTGGCCCGGCGGCCCGCGAGCGGGGTGGCGAGGGCGTCCTGCGGTGTGCTGCCCGGTTCCTCGATCAACCAGCCCTGGCCGACCAGAGTCTTCAGGCAGGGGTAGAGCGACCCGTAGCTGAACGCACGGAACACCCCCAGCGATGTATTGAGTCGTTTGCGCAGCTCATAGCCGTGCATTGGGGACTCGCGGAGCAGACCGAGGATGGCGAACTCAAGGATGCCGGAGCGTCGGCTCATGGTCGCCTCCTTCTGCACGGTCTGGCTGTGCCGCGTCTGTGCTGTCGGCGCGGCCGGTCCGTACGGACGCCCGCACGGTGGGGGATCCGGTGCCCGGATCCGCGCTTATCTCGTGCTGATGTATCGACTCGATACATCTCGACGATAGAACGGCCTGCCGGACGCGACAAGAGGGACAACCGTGAACGGCGTCACATCGGTGATTCATGGGAAACAAGATGCCTGGATTAGGGGCCCCTTGTGTCTTCCGAGGGCTTTGACGGTGCGTAGTCTGTGCGCCATGCAGACCACCGGGAACCGAGTGACGTCCCCCTATCGTCGTTCTCCCTGGTGCACCGCGGGTGGACGCCGATCAGGCCACATCCGTATGTGGGGGGAAGCCGGAAAACCGTTGTCGTGTCCAGGCGGACCAGCGCCTGCCCGAGGAGTAGTTCTTCGATGAGCGAGCACCGTCGCAAATCGCCTCAGCCAGGGGGTGGCGGACGTGCCGCGGCCCGCCGTGGCACGCCCAGTGCGCCGCCAAGTCGCCGAGCGGCCCCCCGAAGCACCACCGGAACACCTTCCGATTCATACGATTCATACGACTCGTACGGTCCGGATGCCGGAAGCGAGCCGCCCTACGAAGGCAGGGCTGCGGCCCGGCGCGCAGCACAGCGCGGCGGTCGGCGCAGAGCCGCCGACGGCGCCGGCCGCGGCGGGCGCGGCCGCGGTGGCGGTCCCGGCGGCCCGGGAGGACCGGGCGGCCCGAACGGGCCTGGGCGCGGCAAGGGCCGCGGCCCCGCGCCCAGGAAGCGGTTCATCGACTACCCGCGCTCCGACAGGTACGGGTGGGCGCGCTGGATGCCGTCGTGGCGCCTGGTGACCGGCATGTGCATCACCTTCTTCGGCGGCATCATGGCGGTCGCGGGCATCGCGTACGCGATGGTGGGCGTGCCGGACGAGGCCAAATCGGCCAAGGCCCAGAACAACGTCTACTACTGGTCCGACGGCACCGAGATGGTCGCCACGGGCGGCAGTGCCAACCGGCAGATCCTCAAGTACGAGGACATCCCCGAGGCGATGCGCTGGGCCGTGATCTCCGCCGAGAACAAGACGTTCTGGACGGACAAGGGCGTCGACCCGACGGGTATCGCCCGCGCGCTGCTCAACATGGCCAAGGGCGGTGAGACCCAGGGTGGCTCCACCATCACCCAGCAGTACGTGAAGAACGCCCGGCTCGACGACCAGGCCCAGACCTTCAGCCGTAAGTTCAAGGAATTCTTCATCTCGATCAAGGTGGGCGCCCGGGTCCCCAAGAGCGAGATCCTGGCGGGGTACCTGAACACCGCGTACTACGGACGCGGTGCCTACGGGATCCAGGCCGCCGCGCGTGCGTACTACAACGTGGACGCCTCGAAGCTCAACCCGAGCCAGTGCGCCTTCCTGGCCGCGACCCTGAAGGGCGCCACGTACTACGACCCGGCGGGCGCGACGAACATCGATCCCGCCGCCACCCCGGAGGCGAACAGGGCGCGCGCCGTGAAGCGCTGGACCGACATCCTTGACCTGGAAGTCAAGTTCGGCCATATGAGCGCCGCGGAGCGTGCCAAGTACACCGAGTTCCCCGAGCTGCACACCCCCCGGTCCAACACCCAGCGCGGGCAGATCGGTTACCTGGTCGATCTGGCCAACGGCTACATCGTCAACAACGCCCACATCCCGGAGAGCAACCTCGAGCGCGGCGGCTACCAGATCTACACGACCTTCGACAAGAAGAGGGTCCAGGAGCTGCAGACCTCCGTCGACAAGGTCCGCAAGGCGAACATCAAGCCCGAGCTGCGCCCGAAGACGGATACGCACGTGCAGTTCGGTGCCGCCTCCGTCAATCCCAAGACAGGGGCGATCGAGGCCATCTACGGCGGTGAGGACGCCACCAAGCACTTCACCGACAACGCCGACCAGACAGGTGCCCTCGTCGGTTCGACGTTCAAGCCCTTCGTACTGGCAGCGGCCATGAGGGACGGTGTGCGAAACCCGCACGACGGGCCCGACCAAGGCGCCGACGAACGCACCATCGCCTCGCCGAAGAGCCTGTACAACGGCATGAACAAGCTCAAGATCAGAAACTACGACGGGTCGGTCTGGCAGGACCGGGACGGCAAGGAGTGGCTGCAGACCAACGACGGCGACGAGTCGTTCGGGAAGAAGCCCGACTACCTCATCACCCTCCGCGAGGCCATGCGGGAGTCGGTGAACTCCCCGTACGTCCAGCTCGGCATGGACGTCGGTCTGGACAAGGTCAAGCAGTCCGCTCTCGATGCAGGCATCCTGGAGAGCAGCCTCGCAAGCTCCGCCTTCCCCTCGTTCTCGATCGGCACCTCCGACCCCAGTGCCATCCGGATCGCCGGCGCCTACGGGACCTTCGCGACCCACGGCCAGCAGCGTGACCCGTTCTCGGTCAAGCAGGTCAAGGAGGACGGGGAAGTCACCTACCGGCACACGGACAAGGTCAAGCAGGCCTTCACTCCGGAGGTCGCCGACAATGTCACCGATGTACTGAAGACCGTCGTCGACGCGGGAACCGGTACTGCGGCCAAGCTGCCGGGGCGGGAAGTCGCGGGCAAGACGGGTACGACGGACGGCAACAAGTCCGCGTGGTTCGCCGGATACACCCCGCAACTGTCCACGGCGATCTCCATGTACCGCCTCGACGACAACGAGAAGAACAAGAAGCGCGAGTTCCTGGAGATGTTCGGCACGGGCGGCCAGGAGAAGATCCACGGCGCCTCGTTCCCGGCCGAGATCTGGCATGACTACATGTCCAAGGCGCTCCAGGGCGTGCCGCCCGTGCCCTTCGCCAAGCCGCAGCCCATCGGTGAGGTCGTGGGCGCCACACCGTCGCCGTCGGTGACACCCTCGGACACGGCCAGCCCGGACAACTCGCCCAGCCCCACCCCGTCCGATTCCGGCCCGTCGGACTCCCCGAGCCCGTCGGAAAGCCAGTCCTGCGGCCCCTGGTGGCCCTGTGACGGCGGAAACAACAATGGCGGTACGGAGAACGGCGGCACGGACACCGGAGGCACCACCGGCGGTACCGACACCGGAGGCACCACGACCGGCACCGATACCGGCGGTACCGACACCGGAGGTGGCAAGAACGGTGGCGGTAATGGCGGCAACGGCGGCGAAGACGGTGGTGGACTCTTCGGAGGACCATCAGGCTGAGCCGGTGATGGCCGGCAGTAGCCGGTGTTTCACGTGAAACGAGGGCCGTCCCCCTGGGGCGGCCCTCGTCCCGTTCCCGGCTCCTTCCGCCAGTCCGACCGCCCGCTCCTTTTCCGGCCTCCCGTCCTGTTCGCGCTCCTCCTGCCCTCCCCCTGCCTTCCCCCTGCCCCCCTTCTTCGCGGTTCCTTCCCGGCGCTGACGGCTCTTGCCGCGGCCCCTCTCCGGGCTTCTTAGGGTTCCCCGGACGCGTACGGCAGGATGGGCGGCATGCCCAGTGCAGAGATGATGCCCACGAGCGTCCAGCAGCCGGAGGCCGTGCGGCCGACCAGGGAGGACGAGGTCGCTGCGGCCGGCAGTGAGCTGCTCGGCGGTCCCATGGGGCTACGGGCGCTTCGGGGAGCGTCCTGGTGGACTCCGGTGCGGGTCATCGCGCTGGTGATGCTGGGGATGTTCGCGCTGGGCATGGTGCAGAAGTTCCCGTGCTACGACGGTGCCTGGTTCTTCGGGGCCAGCTCCCAGTACACCCATGCCTGCTACTCCGATGTCCCCCACCTCTACCAGGGTCGGGGCTTCGCCGACGGCCTCGTGCCGTACTTCGACCGGCTGTCCGGCGATATGGACTACCTTGAGTATCCGGTCCTCACCGGAGTGTTCATGGAGGCGGCTTCCTGGCTCACTCCGGGTGGCGGCACCATGCAGCACCGGGAGCAGGTGTACTGGCTGGTCAACGCCGGGATGCTGATGGTCTGCGCGGCCTTCGTCGCCGTCTGCGTCACCCGCACCCACCGGCGCCGCCCCTGGGACGGCCTGCTGGTCGCTCTGGCGCCCGCCCTGGCCCTGACCGCCACCATCAACTGGGACCTGCTCGCCGTGGCCCTCACGGCCGGGGCGATGCTGATGTGGGCCCGTGAGCGCTCGCTGGCGTTCGGTGTGCTGCTGGGCCTGGCGACCGCTGCCAAGCTCTATCCCGCGCTGCTGCTGGGGCCGCTGCTCCTGCTGTGCTGGCGGGCAGGCGCCTGGCGCCAGTACCGGATCGCGGTCACGGGCGCGGCCGTGGCGTGGCTGGCGGTGAACCTTCCGGTGCTGCTGCTGGCCCCGGAGGGCTGGGCGAAGTTCTACACGTTCAGCCAGGAGCGCGGCGTGGACTTCGGATCCTTCTGGCTGATCCTGTCCCAGCGGATGAGCAGTCCGCTGGGCACCGACACCGTGAACACCCTCGCCATGGTGCTGATGGCGGCGGCCTGCGCGGGCATCGCGGCCCTGACCTTCACCGCTCCCCGCAGGCCCCGCTTCGCCCAGTTGGCCCTCCTGGTGGTGGCCGCCTTCATCCTGACGAACAAGGTCTACTCACCGCAGTACGTGCTGTGGCTGATCCCCCTGGCGGCGCTGGCCCGCCCCCGCTGGCGGGACTTCCTGATCTGGCAGGCCTGCGAGACGGCGTACTTCCTGGGTATCTGGATGTACCTCGCCTACACGACCAGCGGCGACAAGCACCGCGGCCTGCCCACCGACGGGTACCACCTGGCCATCGCCGTGCACCTGCTGGGCACCCTCTACCTCTGTGCGGTGGTGGTGCGTGACGTACTGCTGCCCGAGCGGGATCCGGTGCGGCGCTCCGGCGACGACGATCCCTCGGGCGGTGTGCTGGACGGGGCCGAGGACGTCTTCGTCCTCGGCCAGGCCGCCCACCCGCCCAGGCATGCGGCACACGCGGCAGGAGCCCCTCCGGTAGGAGGGCCGTCGGTGCACTGGGGGAACAACCCGCCGGAGGCCGCGGAGGGGCACCGGTGGGAGTGAGCGGCGGGGCCTTGGCGGGCGCACCCCTGTGGGCACGCCCCTACGGGCGTGCAGGAGGCCGCAAGGGAGGCGGGCGCACGGACACGTAGCGGATACCCAGAAAGGGCCCGCCGCCGGCTTACCGGTCGACCAGCCGGTCGAACTGCGTCGTGGTGTGCCGCAGATGGGCCACCAGCTCATCGCCCACCTTGGGCTCCGGGGAGCCCTCGGCCGGCACGAACAGGATGGACACCTGCATGTGCGGCGGCTCGGCGAACCAACGCTGCTTGCCCGCCCAGACGAACGGGGAGAGGTTGCGGTTGACCGTCGCCAGGCCGGCGCGGGCGACGCCCTTGGCACGCGGCATCACGCCGTGCAGGGCCTTCGGCGCTTCCAGGCCCACCCCGTGCGACGTACCGCCCGCGACCACCACCAGGTAGCCGTCGGAGGCGGCCCTCTGCTGCCGGTAGCCGAAGCGGTCGCCCTTGGCGACCCGGGTGACATCGAGGACGGCACCGCGGTACTCGGTCGCCTCGTGGTCCCCGAGCCAGAGCCGGGTGCCGATCCGGGCGCGGAAGCGGGTCTGCGGGAACTGCTGCTGGAGGCGGGCCAGCTCCATCGCCTTGAGATGGCTGACGAACATGGTATGCAGCGGCAGCCGGGCCGCGCGAAGCCGGTCCATCCAGCCGATGACCTCCTCGACGGCGTCGGAGCCGTCGGTGCGGTCCAGCGGCAGGTGGATCGCGAACCCCTCCAGCCGGACGTCCTCGATGGCCGCGTGCAGCAGCGGGAGGTCGCGCTCGTTCACACCGTGCCGCTTCATCGACGACATGACCTCGATGACGACGCGGGCACCGACGAGGCCGTGCACCCCGTCCACGGACGAGACGGACCTGATGACCCGGTCGGGCAGCGGTACCGGCTCCTCACCGCGGCGGAAGGGCGTGAGCACCAGCAGGTCACCACTGAACCAGTCCTTGATCCGGGCCGCCTCGTAGGTGGTACCGACGGCGAGGACGTCCGAGCCGAAGCGTGTCGCCTCTTCCGCGAGACGTTCGTGACCGAAGCCGTAGCCATTGCCCTTGCAGACCGGGACCAGCCCGGGGAACTGCTCCAGCACGTGCTTGTGATGTGCCCGCCAGCGCGCGGTGTCGACGTACAGCGTGAGCGCCATGGCCGGTCCCGGAACCCTTCTCGTGTCTGCGGTGTATGACATGTATGGACGGAAATTCTGCCGGATACGCCGGAAAGCCGACGTGACCCTCGTTTGCTCCGGTGGCCTCGGTCACCGCCGCCGGGGGCCTTGTGGGCCGGGTGCCGACTCCTGCTGTGCTCAGCGGCGCGACATGTATATGTCGAGCGCCTTGTGCAGCAGTTTGTTGAGTGGGAAGTCCCATTCGCCGAGGTACTCGGCAGCCTGCCCACCCGTGCCCACCTTGAACTGGATCAGTCCGAAGAGATGGTCGGCCTCGTCCAGGGAGTCGCTGATTCCCCGGAGGTCGTAGACGGTCGCGCCGAGTGCGTAGGCGTCGCGCAGCATCCGCCACTGCATCGCGTTCGACGGTCGCACCTCGCGCCCGATGTTGTCGGACGCCCCGTAGGAGTACCAGACGTGCCCGCCCACGACCAGCATGGTCGCGGCGGACAGGTTCACCCCGTTGTGCCGCGCGAAGTACAGCCGCATGCGGTTGGGGTCCTCGGTGTTCAGCGCGGTCCACATCCGCTGGAAGTATCCGAGGGGCCTGGGCCGGAAGCGGTCCCGCTCGGCCGTGATCTCGTAGAGCCGCTGCCATTCGGCGAGATCGTCGTAGCCGCCCTGGACGACCTCGACTCCCGCCTTCTCGGCCTTCTTGATGTTGCGTCGCCACAACTGGTTGAAGTTCTTGTGGACCTCTTCCAGGGAGCGGTTCGCCAGCGGCACCTGGAAGACGTAGCGGGGCTGTACGTCGCCGAAGCCGGCGCCGCCGTCCTCGCCCTGCTGCCAGCCCATGCGCCGCAGCCGGTCGGCGACCTCGAAGGCGCGCGGCTCGATGACGTCCGCCTCGATGTCCCGCAGCCTCTTGACGTCCGGGCTCTGGATGCCCTGCTTGATCGAGGCGGCGTCCCAGCGCCGGATCACCACCGGCGGCCCCATTTTCACCGAGAACGCGCCCTGCTGCTTGAGGTGCGCGAGCATCGGCCGCAGCCACTCGTCGAGGTTCGGCGCATACCAGTTGATCACCGGACCCTCGGGCAGATAGGCGAGGTACCGCTTGATCTTGGGCAACTGCCGGTACAGCACCAGACCGCTACCGACCAGCTCATTCGTTCTGTCGTCGAACCACCCCAGGTTCTCCGCGCGCCACTCCGCCTTGACGTCGGCCCAGGCCGGAACCTGCATGTGACTGGCCGCGGGCAGGCTCTGGATGTGGGCCAGATGCTGCTCACGACTGATGGTCCTCAACGTCAGGCTCATTCGGGACGCTCCTTGGGCTGGTGTGTCCCCATGGGGTCAGGGGCTCCGGCTCTCGCGCCGAAGCCTACTGCGCCCGGTAAGCGCCTTGTCCGGGCATGCCGGACCTCGCTCCACCGCTGTGCCGGGGCGGAGCGGAGGGCACCTGCCCAAAGCGGCGGTCAGCCGATGAGGCCGCCGAAGAGGCCGCCGTGCGCCATGCCGATGAGGAGGCCGACCGCGGCCGCCCCCATGCCGAGGATCAGCCCGAAGCGGGCCCGCGTCGTCTCGGAGATGAACTGCCCGTAGCCACCCGTGAGCACCCCGATCAGCCCCGTCCAGGAACTGAGCAGGTGGAGCCCGGTGAAGATCGAGGAAATGGCCGCGGTCGCTCCCAGGACCAGCGTCACCACGAGCAGGGTGTCCTGGAGGGGGTGGGGCTTGCCGTCCGTGGAGAGGAGGGACGAAACGGCGTTTGACCGCATTGCATGTGCCATGGAGGGCACCTCCCGCAAGAGAGCAGCGCATCGTAGTGCCATACACACCCGTCGGATACAGACTGCGGGTCGCCGGTGCCGGATTTCAACCGGAAGCCGGTGTACGGGTAGGCTGTACCGTCTGCATCGGTGTCTGCCCAGGCCATGGCCCGGGTACTCCCCCGCGGGACATCCAGTCGGCATGGCGATGTCAGTGGCGGCTGATTTACTCGCAGAAACCGGTGCGTACGCATCACGACCCTCCTGCCACGGAACGACCGTGGCCGCTGAGTCCAAAGGAGGTGGGTTACACATGCGTCATTACGAGGTGATGGTCATCCTCGACCCCGATCTCGAGGAGCGCGCTGTCTCCCCGCTGATCGAGACCTTCCTGTCCGTCGTCCGCGAGGGCAACGGCAAGGTCGAGAAGGTCGACACCTGGGGCCGTCGTCGTCTCTCGTACGAGATCAAGAAGAAGCCCGAGGGCATCTACTCGGTCATCGACCTGCAGGCCGAGCCTGCGGTCGTCAAGGAGCTCGACCGCCAGATGAACCTGAACGAGTCGGTCCTCCGGACCAAGGTCCTCCGTCCCGAGACGCACTGAGCCGGACGGCTCAGCGGCGCTCGGGCACCGAGTAGCAGCACAAGCCAGCAGCAAACCCGCCGAGAGGTTCCCCATGGCAGGCGAGACCGTCATCACGGTCGTCGGCAATCTTGTCGACGACCCCGAGCTGCGCTTCACCCCTTCCGGTGCGGCGGTCGCGAAGTTCCGTGTCGCGTCCACCCCGCGTACCTTCGACCGTCAGACCAATGAGTGGCGGGACGGCGAGAGCCTCTTCCTCACCTGCTCGGTCTGGCGCCAGGCGGCGGAGAACGTCGCCGAATCGCTCCAGAGGGGCATGCGCGTCATCGTGCAGGGCCGGCTGAAGCAGCGGTCGTACGAAGACCGGGAGGGCGTCAAGCGCACGGTCTACGAGCTCGACGTCGAAGAGGTCGGGGCGAGCCTGCGCAACGCCACGGCCAAGGTCACCAAGACCACCGGCCGCAGCGGCCAGGGTGGTTACGGGGGCGGCGGCGGTGGCGGCCAGCAGGGCGGCGGCTGGGGCGGTGGCCCCGGTGGCGGTCAGCAGGGTGGCGGCGGCGCGCCTGCCGACGACCCCTGGGCGACCGGAGCGCCGGCCGGCGGTGGCCAGGGCGGCGGTGGCGGCGGCTGGGGCGGTGGCTCCAGCAGCGGCGGCGGCTACTCGGACGAGCCCCCCTTCTAAGGGCCCGTACCCCACACTTCTTGATCACACAGGAGAAACACCATGGCGAAGCCGCCTGTGCGCAAGCCCAAGAAAAAGGTCTGCGCATTCTGCAAGGACAAGGTCACGTACGTGGACTACAAGGACACGAACATGCTGCGGAAGTTCATTTCCGACCGCGGCAAGATCCGTGCCCGCCGCGTGACCGGCAACTGCACGCAGCACCAGCGTGACGTCGCCACGGCCGTCAAGAACAGCCGTGAGATGGCGCTGCTGCCGTACACCTCCACCGCGCGTTAAGGAAAGGGTGACCTACTGATGAAGATCATCCTTACCCATGAGGTCTCGGGCCTCGGCGCCGCCGGCGATGTCGTCGACGTCAAGGACGGTTACGCTCGCAACTACCTGATCCCGCGGAAGTTCGCGATCCGCTGGACCAAGGGCGGCGAGAAGGACGTCGAGCAGATCCGTCGTGCTCGTAAGATCCACGAGATCGCGACCATCGAGCAGGCCAACGAGATCAAGGCCCGGCTTGAGGCTGTGAAGGTCCGTCTGGCCGTGCGTTCCGGCGACGCCGGACGCCTCTTCGGTTCCGTCACCCCGGCCGATGTCGCCTCGGCGATCAAGGCCGCCGGCGGTCCCGAGGTCGACAAGCGCCGTGTGGAGCTGGGCTCGCCGATCAAGACGCTGGGCGCGCATGCGACGTCCGTGCGTCTGCACCCCGAGGTGGCCGCTCAGGTCACCGTCGAGGTGGTCGCTGCCTGAGCGCAGGCGCTGGGCAGAGCGATAGAGCGCGGCGAGACAGCGCGTCAGGGGCCGCATCCGTGAGGGTGCGGCCCCTTCGCTGTCCCGGTGCACAGAACCGAGGCCGGGCTTGTGGTGTGTTCCGTCCCCTCTGCGTCCGATGGCGGTGTTTCACGTGAAACATGCTTGAGGTGTACGGACGGAGCGAGACGGTGGGACTCGGTGCGGTGTGCTCAGCGCATGGTGCCGCTGAAAGGTCAGCCCGCGGTGTTCTGCGATCGGTTCCATCGGAGGTCGGCGCGCGGTGCCCTGTGGACGGTGTTGGCGAAAGATCAGCGTGCGGCGCCGGTGACCATCCAGCGTCCGGAGCGGGAGCGGAGCCACAGCGTCAGCATCCGCACCACCATCATCAACGTCATGGCTCCCCAGAGGGCGGTCAGCCCCCCGTCGAGGACGGGCACCAGAAGAGCCGCGGGTGTGAAGACGGCCAAGGTGACCAGCATGGCTCCGGCCAGGTAAGGCCCGTCCCCCGCGCCCATCAGTACGCCGTCCAGGACGAAGACGATCCCGCAGATCGGCTGCGATACGGCAATCATCACCAGGGCGGGCAGCGCGGTGTTCCTGACGGCGGCGTCCGAGGTGAAGAGGGGAAGGAACAGCGGCCTGGCCACGATCACCAGCAGGCCGAGCACCACTCCGGAGGCGATTCCCCACTGCACCATCCGGCGGCAGGCGTCACGGGCTCCGCGGGTGTCGGCCGCTCCCAGGTAGCGGCCTATGATCGCCTGCCCGGCGATGGCTATGGCGTCGAGAGCGAAGGCGAGCAGGCTCCAGAGCGACTGGACGATCTGGTGGGCGGCGATATCGGCGTCTCCCAGCCGTGCGGCGACCGCGGTGGCGATCATCAGGATGGCCCGGAGCGAGAGCGTACGGATGAGCAGGGGAGCGCCTGCGGTGGCGCAGGCGCGTATGCCTGCGGCGTCGGGCCGCAGCGAGGCGCCATGCCGCCGGGCGCCGCGGACCACGACCGTGAGGTAGACGGCCGCCATGCCGCACTGCGCGATCACGGTCCCCCAGGCGGACCCGGCGATACCGAGGCCGGCGCCGTAGACCAGGGCGGCGTTGAGGACGCCGTTGGCGACGAAGCCTGCGATGGCGACGTAGAGCGGGGTGCGGGTGTCCTGGAGACCGCGTAGGACACCGGTGGCGGCCAGCACGACCAGCATGGCGGGGATGCCGAGGGAGGAGATCCGCAGATAGGTCGTGGCGTACGGGGCCGCGGTCGGTGAGGCGCCGAAGACCTCCACGAGTGCGGGCGCGGTGGGCAGGACGACGAGGATGACGGCGGCGCCGAGGATCAGGGCGAGCCAGATGCCGTCCACCCCCTGGCGGACGGCGGCCTGGAGGTCCCCGGCGCCGACCCGGCGGGCTACGGCGGCGGTGGTGGCGTAGGCGAGGAAGACGAAGACGCTGACCGCGGTGGTAAGCAGGGCGGAGGAGACGCCGAGCCCGGCCAGTTGACTGGTGCCGAGGTGGCCCACGATGGCGCTGTCCGCCATGACGAACAGAGGCTCGGCGACGAGGGCACCGAAGGCGGGGAGGGCGAGCGCGAGGATCTCTCGATCGTGCCGTCGGTGCGGCTTCTGTGAGGCGCGGTCGGCCGCCGCGGGAGCCTGTGTCATGGGCATCAATGTAATCTTCCACAGGTAAGAGACGCAACGCTTCTCTGCCTATTACCTTGACTCGGTCGGGTGGCCTGCCGTACAGGGCTTGGTGTGATCTTGAGCCGACCGGGAAAATTTTTCTTCTGCACAGCCGGTGGACGCTGAAAGGCCAGGTCAGAAGGTGTCCATGGAGAGGACTTCCGGCTTGTTCACAGTGCTGTCCACTGGCTCGTGCACAGGTTTTGGCGGGTTCTCCACAGCCTGGGAACCGTTATCCACAGTGCCTGTGGATAACCAGATTGGCTGACGCCGCCGAGCGGCCTACGGTAGTGCGGCGCCCGTCCCGTTCGGAGACCGCGGAAACCCCACAGAATCACGCGTCGGAAGTGGACTGGGCCCTCTTACTTTGTCAGTGCCGTGCCGTAGGAAAGAAGGGCACGGCTAGGTCCGCTCGGCGGACGCGAGGAGGTGGCCCGGTGAGCCTTTCCGAGCCCTTGGACGATCCGTGGGCCGACAGTGGACCAGGCGATCGTCTGCCCGCCTCGCGCCGCCGCCCCGACGCAGACCGCGCCGCCGAAGGCCGCCGCGGCCGTGACGACCAGCACGAGCGCGGCCGTGAGAGCGACACCTGGGACGGCGGTGCCTCCTTCGAGCGGGTGCCGCCCCAGGATCCGGAGGCCGAGCAGTCCGTCCTCGGCGGCATGCTGCTCTCCAAGGATGCCATCGCGGACGTCGTCGAGGTCCTCAAGGGCCGCGACTTCTACCGCCCGGCCCACGAGACCGTCTTCCAGGCGATCCTGGACCTGTACGCCAAGGGGGAGCCGGCCGACCCCATCACGGTCGCGGCCGAGCTCACCCGCCGCGGCGAGATCACCCGCATCGGCGGTGCCGCCTACCTGCACAGCCTCGTGCAGACGGTCCCGACCGCGGCCAACGCCGAGTACTACGCGGAGATCGTCCGCGAGCGTGCGGTGCTGCGCCGTCTGGTGGAGGCGGGCACGCGTATCACCCAGATGGGATACGCGGCCGACGGCGACGTCGACGAGATCGTGAACAGCGCCCAGGCCGAGATCTACGCCGTCACCGAGCAGCGCACCAGCGAGGACTACCTCCCGCTCGGCGACATCATGGAGGGCGCCCTCGACGAGATCGAGGCGATCGGCTCCCGCAGCGGTGAGATGACGGGCGTGCCGACCGGCTTCACCGACTTCGACTCGCTGACGAACGGCCTGCACCCGGGCCAGATGATCGTTATCGCGGCGCGTCCCGCCATGGGCAAGGCCCTCGCCCTGGACACCCCGCTGCCCACGCCCACCGGTTGGACCACGATGGGCGAGGTCGCGGAGGGCGACCTGCTCATGGGGGCGGACGGAAGACCGACCCGGGTCGTGGCCGCCACGGAGGTGATGGAGGGGCGCCCGTGCTTCGAGATCACCTTCGATGACGGGACGAGTGTGATCGCCGACGCCGACCACCAGTGGCTCACCGACACCCGCGCCTCCCGCAGGTCGGCGCAGGAGGCCGCGGCCGGCAAGGTCCGCGCCCAGCGGGTGTTCGCCTCGGTCAGGACCACCAAGGAGATCGCCGAGACGGTGCGCTGTGCCGCCGACGACCGGCGGATGAACCACTCCGTCCGCCTAGGTGCCCCCCTCGACCTCCCCGACCGGGACCTCCCGGTGGAGCCCTACACGCTGGGGGTGTGGCTCGGGGACGCGGACGGCGACGCGGCGGCACACGCCACCGGGGACCCGCAGCTCTCGCGGTACCGCGCCATGGGACTGCTGGGGAACAGGCACATCCCCGGCGCGTATCTGCGGGCGTCGCTCTCCCAGCGGCGGGCCCTGCTCGCCGGTCTCCTCCACTCCGGCGGACGCGTGCACCGCACCGGCGCGGTCCGGTTCGCCGCCGGGCACCCCGCCCTGGCCGACGGCTTCCGCGAGCTGGTGCTGAGCCTCGGGTACCGGTGCGGCACGCGGAGCGAGCGCGTCAGGGGACGTTCCGGGCAGCCCTCGACCCGCTACGTCGTCACCTTCTCCACCGACGACGAGGTGTTCCGGCCGGGGCCCGGGCAGCAGGTGCACCGGGCCCGGCGCCGCCCGGTGGCGCCGAGGCTGAAGCAGCGGTTCATCAGGGACGTGCAGGAGGTCAGCTCCGTTCCCGTCCGGTGCGTACAGGTGGACAACCCCGCGCACCTGTACCTCGCGACCCGCTCGATGGTGCCCACGCACAACAGCACGCTCGCCCTGGACTTCGCCCGAAGCGCCTCGATCAAGAACGATCTGCCCAGTGTCATCTTCTCGCTGGAGATGGGGCGCAACGAGATCGCCATGCGGCTGCTGTCCGCGGAGGCGCGTGTGGCGCTGCACCACATGCGCTCCGGCACCATGACGGACGACGACTGGACACGTCTGGCGCGGCGGATGCCCGAAGTGACGGCTGCCCCGCTCTACATCGACGACTCGCCGAACCTCTCCATGATGGAGATCCGGGCGAAGTGCCGCCGCCTGAAGCAGCGGCACGACCTGCGGCTGGTCGTCATCGACTACCTGCAACTGATGCAGTCCGGCGGTTCCCGGCGGGCGGAGAGCCGTCAGCAGGAGGTCTCCGACATGTCCCGGAACCTGAAACTGCTCGCCAAGGAGCTGGAACTGCCCGTCATCGCGCTCTCCCAGCTCAACCGCGGGCCCGAGCAGCGTACGGACAAGAAGCCCATGGTGTCCGACCTGCGCGAGTCGGGCTGCATGACCGCCGACACGGCCCTGCTGCGCGCGGACACCGGCGCGCCGGTGACCTTCGCCGAGCTGATGGCGAACGGCCACGAGGGAGTGCTGGTGTGGTCGCTCGACGAGGCGGGACGGCTGGTGCGGGCGCCGGTCACCCATGTGTTCTCGTCCGGCACCAAGCCCGTGTTCCGGTTGCGGCTGGCATCCGGGCGCCGGGTCAAGGCGACGGCGAACCACCCGTTCCTGACGGGCGGGGGCTGGCGGCCGCTGGGTGAGCTGGCCGCCGGCAGCGTCATCGCGGTGCCGAGGCGCGTCCCGGCTCCGCTGGTGGCGGGACTCGACTGGCCGGACAGCAGGATCGGGGAACTGGCGGAGGCGGTCGCGGACGATGCGACCGGCGCCCGCGCGGAGCGTGTGCCCGATGCCGTGTACGCGGCGGGCGATCGTGAGGTGGCGGTCTTCCTGCGGCGCCTGTGGGAGTGCGGCGCGGGCGCGGATACGGCTGTGGGCGCGGGTGCGGCCCCGGACACCCCGTCGTTCACCACGTCGAGCCGTGAGCTGGCCGATGCGGTGGCGGTGCTGCTGTCCCGGTTCGGGATCGTGTCCCGGATCGAGGAACTGGGAGCGGTTGCGCGGGGCGGTGCGGCCGCCGGGCCCGAGGGGCGAGGCCCGCGGTGCCGCGTGGTGGTCGCCGACGCGGCCGGGTCGCGGGTCTTCCACCAGGTGATCGGCGCGGCGGGCGGAGCGGCGCCGGGCCGGGTCCTGGACGACGGCGCGGTCCCCGCCTCCGAGGAGCGCAACGACGTGTTCTGGGACCGTGTGGTCGCGATCGAACCGCTCGGCGAGCAGCCGGTCTTCGACGCCACCGTCAAGGGCACGCACAACTTCATCGCGGACGGCATCCTCGCCCACAACAGCATCGAGCAGGACGCCGACATGGTCATCCTGCTGCACCGCGAGGACGCCTACGAGAAGGAGTCCCCGCGCGCCGGCGAGGCCGACCTGATCGTGGCCAAGCACCGCAACGGCCCGACGGCCACCATCACCGTGGCCTTCCAGGGGCACTACTCGCGGTTCGTGGACATGGCGGGGACGTGAGGGCCGGGCCTGTGGGGTCTCGTTTCCCGTGTCGGAAGCCCACGGTCGATGTCGGACGGCCGGTGCCCACAGCGAACGGCAGCCCGGTCTGTGACAGCGGCCCTGCTCCCTCGTCCCCGCGTCGCCCGACCGGTCATGCCGAGGATCGGCCCAAGTGATCTCCCGACTCCGCCACATCGGTCATGCTTACGCACGCCAAGGCGGACCCGCGGGCGGACGACACAGGCGCGAGGTTCCACCGTCCGACACGTCGTGAGGCCCCGGGCGAAGCCGCAGGCCACGAGGGCGGCGTTCGACACGAGCGCGAGACCCGCAGGGCCGGTCCCCCGGAGGAGACGCGGTCCTCGGTCGCGCGGTCAGGGTGCCGAACGCTGCCGCGGCGGGCGGAGGAAGCCGCGGCGGGTCGCGGAACACGTGCGGGGACTTGCCAACCCCGGTCCGGCTGAACGACCGTGAGCCGGTGAACGACCCGAGTGCTTCCCAGCGGCGCATTGTGGCCGGAGCCCGCAACGCGGCGCGGATCCTGGCCTTCGGCGGGCTCCTGGCCGTCGCCGTCGTGCTCACCCGCCTCCTGGCCGGGGGTCGGTCCCTCCAGGTGGCCGCGGTCTCCGTGCAGGTCGAGCGGATGTGGATCGTCTTCGCCGCGCTGACGGTCGCCCACGCGTTCACGGCATGGTTCCTCGCCGCCCATATCGAGGAGTACCTGGACAGGATGCCCTCGGCCGAGCGCGCGGGCTGGGTGTTCGACGAGATCACGACCGGCGGGAACGCGTTCGTGCACGGGCTGGTCTCGCGTGCCGTTCCTCGACGCCGGCCCGGGTTCGTCCATCGGATGTCACGCCGTGATCCGTCCGCCTGGGTGGCCCGGGGCGCCGGCGTCCTCCTGGTCCTGGCGGTAGCGCCGTGGTGGTGGGGGAAGACGGGGCTGCGCTTCGGCGGGAGCGGCTGGTTGGTGGCGCTCGCACTGGTGCTGACGGTGGTCAACTGGTGGGCGGGCGGCAGGTGGCTGATCGGTCTGTCCCGGCTCGAAGCCGTCCGGGACGAGGATGGCGTCCGGGACGAGGATGACGTACAGGACGCAGCGGCGAGCCGGGCGCCGGGCTCCTTCATGGGACGGGAGATCAGCGCCCTCCTCGAACCGAGGAGCGGCGCCACCGTCGACCGCGCCCACCTGCGGTGGATCATCGGTATCTACCGGCGGTTGACCGACCACCCCCTGCCGATCGATGGCACACCGGCCCCGCCACCGGGGTCAGGGCACGGTTTCGACGGCGCCCCGGAGAGCCCCGTGGCATCGCTCACGGACTTCCAGCGCGCCGTCATCGGCATCAACTACCTCGCGGTGCGGGATTCCTTCCCCGAGGGGGATCTGCCCGCCGACCCGTGGTTCCTGACGGACGGCGAGCGCTCGCTGTACCGCAACAGTTCACCGCCGCACCGCAGGGTGCGGGTGCGCTCGCGCCGGCCCCGGTGGAGCGAGATCTCCCAGTGACGGCCGGTCAGCCGACCCGTACCGCCGCCTCGTACACGTTGCCCGGCCCCGCGCAGCGGCCCCGCCCGGCCCTCGGGCGGTCCCGCCGGATCCGGCTGCGCGGTCCGCACGGCGGTGTGTCCGCGGGATGATCGTGGCATGACTGAGCTCATCCTGATGTCGGACCCCAGGGTCGCGGCGGTGTCCGTCCGGGAGTGCGGTGAACGGCTCGTGGACGTGCGCAGGGACAGTGCCCTGCTGGTCGACGAGCGGAAGCGGCAGGACTCCGCAGGGGCCTTCGTGCACCTCCGGGAAGGGGTGCTCGACCGGCTCCTCGAAGCCCAGGCGCAGTTGCCGCGGGGGATGCGGCTGCTGTTCGTCGAGGGGTACCGGCCCCCGTCCCTCCAACGCCACTACTTCGACACGTACGCCGCAGAACTGCGTGCGGATCATCCGGAATGGACCGCTGGGCAGGTCCGGGCGGCGGCGAGTCGCTACGTCTCCCCGCCCGAGATCGCGCCGCACAGCGCCGGGGCCGCCGTCGACCTGACGCTCGCCGACGAGGACGGCCGTGAACTCGACCTCGGCACGCGTATGAACGCGACTCCGGAGGAGAGCGCGGGCGCCTGTTACACGGGGGCCGACAACATCGGCGACGCCGCTCGCTCCCACCGGGAGGTCCTTGGCACTGCGCTGGCTGCTGCCGGCCTGGTCAACTACCCCACGGAGTGGTGGCACTGGTCGTACGGCGACCGCTACTGGGCCCTGCTGACGGGTGCGGCGGCCGCGCCCTACGGGCCCAGGGAACTGGGCTGACGGCAGGGAGGGTGAGGGTGGGGCCTCCTGGCCGGTGAAGCGCCGTGTCGGCGCTCACGCGAACCACGCAGGAATGGCCGCTCGCCGGTGGAGCGAGCACCCGGTTGCGGGCGCTGACGGCCGACCGGTCTCCCGGGCCGGGCGGCGCGCGCAGCCGGGCGGCGGTCAGGAGCTGGTCGTCAAAGGTGTGGAAGGCGGTGTCGTCGGGGCGGTCCGGTTGCCCTGGCCCAGCCGACGTGCCCGGTGCTACCGGTTGTCCCCCACACAGATCACCCGGCCAGCCGGGTGGGCACCCCCGCGGTGATCGGCGATTCTGGGGCCGTCATCGCCGGCGTGCCGGGGTCATCCGGGTTCCGGGCATCGGTTCTCGCGGCGGCCGGCACTTCGGAGCCTCGGTGCGTCGGCGCCCGGACGCACGCCGGCACCGAGGCGGTGAAGCCAGCAGCCGCGGTGCGGTGAAGTCCGAAGCGCCGTGCGCCCGTGCCGCCGAAGCGCCGTGAGCCCGGACACCCGGGGCTCCCGCGGACCCCGTGCACCGCCCGCCCTCCATCCACCCGGGGGAATCCCTCATGCTCAACCGTCGCTCCGTACTGCTCACCCGTCGCGCGGCACTGCTCTCGGGCACCGCCGTCGCCGCACTGGCCGTCGTACCTCCGGCAGCCTCCGCCGGGCGCTCCACCTCCGCCGCAGGCAGGGGGCGCAACGCCGTGGGAAGGACGGCCGGTACTCCCGCGCGTACCGCGGGCGCACCGGGTACGAGCGGCCTCGTCCGGCTGACGCTGCCCGTACCCACCGGCCCGTACGCCGTCGGAACCGAGGCGCTGCGCCTGGTGGACCGCTCCCGGCCCGACCCCTGGCGACCCGGGCAGCCGTACCGCGAACTCATGACCACCGTCCGGTACCCGGCCCTCAGCCCCGCCGCCCACCCGGCCGCCCCGCAGATGCTGCCCGGTGAGGCCGCCGGTTTCGCCGCACTCAACAACCTCGCCGGAATCCCTGCCGACAAGGTCGACTGGGCGGCCACCCGTACCCACGCCCACGAGGGAGCGCCGGCCGACACGAGCCGCGGCCCGTACCCGATCGTGCTCTACTCACCGGGCGTCGCCGACCCGCGGGCACTCGGGACCACCCTCTGTGACGATCTGGCCTCCCGCGGGTATGTCGTGGTGAGCGTCGACCACACGTACGACGCGGGTGCGGTTCAGTTCCCCGGTGGGCGGGTGGAGGCGTCCGTCCTGCCCGCGGAGCTTGGCAAGGCCGGCGGGGATCCGGAGCTGATCGTGGCGCTGCTGGAGAAGGTGACATCGGTACGGGTCGCCGACACCCGGTTCGTCCTCGACTGCCTGCCGGACGCGCTGCCGAGGGGGCCGCGTGCCGTGGCCCTCCCGGACCGGATCGGCATGTTCGGCCAGTCGGCCGGTGGCTTCACCGCGCTCCAGGCCATGCACGACGACCCGCGGATCCTGGCCGGCGCCAACTTCGACGGCGTCCTCGCCTACGTCCAGGAGGACACCGACCCGGGTCGTCTCTCCACCGTTGCCGCCGAGGGACTCGACCGGCCGTTCCTGTTGATCGGCAAGGACGGCGACGACCTCGGTACGGAACCGTCCTGGGAAGCGCTGTGGCGGAACAGTAGCGGTTGGCACCGCGGGCTGATCCTGCGCGGCGCCGAGCACGCCACATACACGGACGCGGAGACGATCGTCCCCCAGATCGCCGCTCAGCTCGGCCTGCCGGACGAGACCGTGCGGGAGAACGTGGGAACCATCGCCCCCGGGCGCGCGATCACGGCGGGGCGCACCTACCTCGCCGCCTTCTTCGACCGCTTCCTGCGGAGCAGGGATGACCACGGGCTGCTGGACGGCCCGTCGCCGCGCTTTCCGGAGGCACGGTTCTTCCCGCGGACCGTGTAATCCCGGCACGCGGTCCGGCCCCGGGCCGAGGATGCGCGGAACTCCGGACTGCGGTGGTGCGAAGAGGGCGGGGGCCGGCGGGCACCCCCCGCCCGGCGGTCCCTCGGGTAATCCGCTCGACGCCCGCCCCGTCCCGCGGTGGACTGACCCCATGAAGACACCGAACGCCGATCAGGCCCCGTCCGGCACCGAGCAGTTGCTGCCGGCCACGCGCCGTGCCCTGCTGCACCGTCTCGCCGTCGGCCAGAAGGAGGGTCGAGCGCCCTCCGTGGCGGCCGCCGTGGTCCGTGAGGGCGAGACGGTCTGGCACGGGGCACGGACCTGCGTGCCCGGCCACGGACCGAACGAGCAGGTGCAGTACCGGATCGGCTCGATCACCAAGACGTTCACGGCCGTCCTGGTGATGCGGCTACGTGACGAGGGCCTGCTGGAGCTCGGCGACCCGCTGGAGAAGCACCTCCCGGGCACCGGCGTCGGAGAGGTCACCATCGCCGAACTCCTCTCGCACACGGGGGGCCTGGCGGCCGAGACACCGGGCTCCTGGTGGGAGCGGACCCCGGGATCGCTGCGCCCCACGCTCGGCGATGTCCTCGGCGAGACACCGTTCCGCCACCCGACCGGACGGCTGCACCACTACTCCAACCCCGGGTACACGCTGCTGGGTGCCCTGGTCGAGAAGCTACGAGGAGCATGCTGGGAAGACGTACTGCGCCGGGAGGTTCTGGACCCGCTGGGACTGGACCGCACCAGCGGCCGACCGCAGCCGCCGAACGCCGGAGGCTGGGCCGTGCACCCCTGGGCCGATGTGATGATGCCGGAGCCCGCCGAGGACCTCGGACTGATGGCACCCGCCGGACAGCTATGGTCCACCACCGGTGATCTGGCACGGTTCGCCGTCTTCCTGATGGACGGCGACGACCGGGTGCTCAGCGCGCAGACGCTGCGTGAGATGCGGACCCCCGCGGCACCCGCCGAGACCGCCGATGTGTCGGCGGGCTACACCTATGGCCTGGGAATGCAGATCCAGGACCAGGAGGGCCGGGTCCTGGTAGGCCACTCCGGCTCACTACCGGGCTTTCTCGCGACCGTCACGATCAGCGTGGAAGAGCGGCTTGGTGCCGTCGTCCTCACCAACTGCACGTCCGGCCTGGCTGTCGGCGCCGTGGCCGCCGATCTCGTACGAATCGTCGCCGAGGCCGAGCCGCCGATCCCGGAACCCTGGACACCGCTGAAGGACGTGGATCCGGCCGTCCTGGAACTGGCCGGCCCCTGGTACTGGGGTACACAGGCATCGGCCCTACGGTTGACCGGGGACGGAACTCTTGAGCTGAGTCCATTGGCGGGGCGCGGCCGTAGCGCACGCTTCCGGTCCCGCGCTGACGGCACATGGATCGGACTCAACGGCTACTACGCCGGCGAGATCCTGCGTGCCGTACGACGAGCCGATGGCTCGGTCAGCCATCTGGACCTGGGGTCGTTCGTCTTCACCCGCGAGCCCTATGACAGAGAAGCCCCGGTTCCGGGCGGAGTGGACCCGAAGGGATGGGGACCGCTTCCGGCATAGCAGTCCTCGGCGGGTGTTTCACGTGAAACACCCGCCAGTGACCTTCCGGACAAGACCGGGCGGCCGGCGCCTCTCACAACGCCAGCTTGAACCCGATATGTGTGGCGGAGAATCCGAGCCGTTCGTAGAAACGGTGGGCGTCGGTGCGCGTCGAATCCGAGGTGAGCTGGACCAGATGGCAGTCCCGGCGCCGCGACTCCTCAATGGCCCAGGTGATCAGCCGGCTGCCCAGCCCACTGCCGCGCTCCTCGGCATGGACGCGGACGCCCTCGATGAGGGAACGCGTGGCGCCTTGCCGGGACAGTCCGGGGATGATGGTGAGCTGGAGCGTCCCCACCACACGACCTTCGCGTACCGCGACGACCAGGTGCTGGTGCGGGTCGCCGACCAGCCGCTCGAAGGCGGCGGTGTAGGGCGTGAGGTCGCCGGGCGATTCCCGTTCGGCCCCCAGCGGGTCATCGGCCAGCATCGCCACGATGGCCGGGATGTCCTCCGCGGTGGCCGGTCGTATGTCGAGTTCTCCCATGGTCCCGAGCCTAAGGGCACCGGCTCACCGGACCGGTGAGCCGGTGCCCGCCGGCGACAGGCGGGAGAGCCCACACGCGCACCGGCACCTCGGCAGGTCAGCCTGTGGCCATCGTCAGCGGTGTGAAGTTCCGCGTCCAGTCACTGGGAAGCTCCGGCATGCCGTAGGCCATGACGGTGTCGAAGCTTTGCGAGACGAGGCCGCGTTCCTTGAGCCAGGCCGCCAGTCCCTCATGGCGGACGTCCACATCGGCCCGTAGGGGACCGTCCGTGTGGGCGGCCAGAGAGCTGATCAGCGCCTTGGCGGTCGCAAGGTCCTGGGCGACCAGGGGCCCGATCACATGGGTGCCCGTGTTCGGCCAGGCTGCCGTGTACCCGGTGACCTCTCCCGCTGCCTCGGCGACGCGGAACTGGTCGGCGAAGGCGGGCAGGCGCGTGATCATATGGGTGCGGTCGACGCCGAAGACCGCGTTGTCCAGTCGGAGGATGGCGGGCAGATCCTCGGCGACGGCGGGGCGGGTCGCCGGCCCCGCAGTCCCGTCGGCAACGAAGGGCCCTCGCAGCATCTCGGCTCGTCCGATCGCCTTGAACCCCAGTTCCTCGTAGAGCGGGCGACCTTCGGGGGTGGCGTAGAGAGTCAGCGGTGTCTGGCCCGCGGCTTCGACGACGTACCGCATCATCCTGCGTCCGACCCCTTGCCTGGCATGGCGCTCGGCGACCAGCATCATGCCGATCGCCCCCAGCTCGGGCGCCTCCCGAGGGCCGTAGGAGGTGAGGACGCAGGCGCTGACGAGGCCGCCCCCCGGATCGTCGATGCCGTAGGCGGTGCCGGCCGTGAGGAGGAGGCCCCACTTGTGCTCTTCACGGGGCCAGCCGCGGTCCTCGGACAGATCCGCGCAGGCTTGGAGATCGCGCGGGGTCAGGCGGCGGATGGGGAGTGCGGTGAGAGAAGGTGTCGACACGCAGGTCAGGCTGTCGGACGCAGTGCCTTGACGTCCACCTGTTTGCGGGCACTGATCCTCAGCTTTCGACCTCGCCGGGTCAGTCCCCACGGCTTCAGCACGGAGATCGCCGTCATAAAGGCGTAGGTGACCAGGGCGACCGACGGGGCCACGATGAGATCCGACGCCTGGGTGACCTGCCGACCCGCCACCGCCTGCTGAGCGGCTCTGGTGATCTCCGGACGAAGAGCGAAGATCGTGAGGCCGGTGGCGGCCAGGGTCATCCAGAACTTGGTGAGGACCCACCGGTGCCGCGCCAGTCCCCAGGGGGTGCCGAGCGAGAGCACCACACCCGACACCAGGCTCAGCAGGGCGATGGGGATGTTCAGCCAGTCGGCGAAGACCTTCATCGAGCGGTACGACGCCTCGGCGACCGCCGGCGAACGTGTGGTGGCCGCGGTCACGCCCAGTGCCAGCAGCCCCAGCGTGAGCCCGAGCCAACTGACCGAGGCGGCCACATGGACGACAAGGAGGGCCCGGCGGGCCGGTCGACGAAGTCTCATTCCGCCAGCGTGCCGAGCGAAGGCCGGGGCGGCGTCCGGCAGGGGGAGTAACCGGGCCTACTAGCGTCGGCGTACACCACACCCCGCTCCCGCGCCGCCGGCCCTGGGCCACGCGCCGCGCCCGCTCCGGGCAGGCCCTGGTCCGCCGCTTGCCCACCTCTCCGGGATACCGGCGTCACCCCAGGTCAGGCGCGTGGAGCGCCCGTACGCCCTCGATATTGCCGTCCAGATAGTGCCTCAGTGAGAGCGGAACAAGGTGGACGGAGGCGATACCTACCCGGGTGAAGGGCACACGCACGATCTCGTACTCCCCGCAGGGCTCCTCGACCTCGGGGCCATGCCGCAGGGAGATGTCCATGGACTCCAGACGGCAGACGAAGAAGTGCTGCACCTTGACCCCGGTCGCACCGCCGTCCTCGCCGATGTGCTCCACGGTGTCCACGAAGCAGGGCACCACATCGACGATCTTGGCGCCCAGCTCCTCGTCCACCTCTCGGTGGAGGGCGTCTATCACGGTGGTGTCTCTGGGCTCCACCCCGCCGCCGGGAGTCACCCAGTACGGGTCGACCCCGGGCTTGGTCCGCTTGATCAGGATCAGATCGTCGCCGTCGAGCAGGACGGCGCGTGCGGTGCGTTTGACCACGGGTCGGACGGTCATGGGAGAAATGTGGCCCGGCTGGTTCCACGTGAAACATTCCCGTTCAGTCCCAGTCAAGCGCGGCACGCAGCAACCATTCATGGGCCCAGGCCATATGCGGCAGGGCGAGAGTGCCCGAGCGCACCACAAGGAAATAGGTGCGCAGCGGGGGTATCGGTGGATCGAGCAGCGCCACGACCTCCCCCCGTTCCAGTGCGGCAGTACAGAGGTAGCGCGGCAGGACGGCGAAACCGGCTCCCGAGATGACGCAGGTGAGGACGGCGCGGAGGTCCGGAACGATCACCGTGCCGGAGGTGGAGGGCAGCGCGTCAAAGACCTCGGCCCAGTACCGGGTGACCAGCGGGAGGGACTCATGGACCTCCACCACCGGCATGCTCTCCATCGCCGGGGCCCCCTTCAGCCGGAGCACGCCCGGCGCGATGCGCGCGGCCCAGCGTGGACCGGCGATCAGGACATGCTCCTCGTCGCAGAGCGCCGTGGCCGTGAGCAGTGTGCCGCGAGGACGGGCGGTGGTGATGGCCAGGTCGTAGTGGCCGGCCGCCAGACCTTCCAGGGATGCCTCGGCGTGGCCGAACGACGCACGCAGCGCCATCCGGTGCCCGTCCTCGACCAGGGCGGTCAGCGCGGGCAGGGCCCGTTCCGAGATGAACTCCGGAGGCCCGTTCAGATGGAGGGTGCGCTGTGACGCGGGATCGTCGAGCCCGCTCTGGACTATCTCCACCAGGGCGTCGAGGTGCGGTGCGGCCTTGTGCGCGAGCTCGTCACCGAGGGAGGTGGGCGTGACCCCACGCGCCTGCCGCAGGAACAGAGGGCGGCCGAGCTGCCTCTCCAGCGCCCGGATCTGGGCGGTCACCGCAGGTTGGGAGAGGCCCAGTAGAGCCGCGGCGCGGGTGAACGAACCGGCCCGGTGCACCATCACGAAGGTGCGCAACAGGGCCAGATCCATGCCGCACCTCACCCCTCCCTGCCCTCGGAACCGTGCAACTATAAATAAGTCGATAGGTGCCCGTTACCAGAGTGATTGGACACTGACAGAGAGTCAACTAGCCTGTTTCACACGGTTCTCCGCGCGGAGACCCCGGGGGAAGGCGGCCCGAGCCATGAGGGGGGAGGCTCGGGCCGTCTGCGTGCGCTCGTGGACGCTCGGGAGCCCAGGGGCGGGCCGAGCGAGTGTGTTCGCTCCCACGATTGGCGTACAGCCGGTTTCCTCGCCGGACGGACTCCTACGGCAGCTCATAGGCTGACGGTGCCGATCGAAGGAGTGCGTGGCGTATGAGCCTTCGCCTGACACCGATTACCCGTGAGCAGCACCTGGAGTTCGTCGGATCCCGGCCCTCGGCGAGCCATCTGCAGTTGCCGTCCTGGGGCGAGGTGAAGCCGGACTGGCGGCCGGAGAGTCTGGGATGGCTGGACGGCGATCGGCTCGTCGGCGCCGGCCTGGTCCTTTTCCGCCCCCTCCCCGGAATCGGGCGCTCGCTCGCGTATCTACCCGAGGGCCCTCTCCTCGACTGGTCCGCGCCCGACCTGGAACAGCGGCTCACCCTCCTGCTCACTCATCTGCGGGCCAGGGGCGCCTTCGGGGTGAAGATGGGGCCGCCGGTCGTGGCCCACCGATGGGACGCCGAGACGGTCAAGGCCGCGCTGGCCGATCCCGACGCACGGCGGCTGTCCGACGTCCACGCCACCGCGCACGAGCCGGCGGCCGCCGCCCTCGTCGACCGGCTGCGCCGGATGGGCTGGCGGAGCCCCCGAGCGGACGGCGCGGACGGCTTCAGCGCCGGCCAGCCTCGTTATGTGTTCCAGGTGCCGTTGGCGGGCCGGACCCTGGACGAGGTACGGCGCGGCCTGAACCAGCAGTGGCGGCGCAACATCAAGAAGGCCGAGAAGGCGGGCGTCAAGGTCGTCCAGGGCGACCGCGACGACCTGCCCGGGTTCTACGAGCTGTATGTGGAGACCGCGGCACGCGACCGGTTCGCCCCCCGGCCGCTTGCCTACTTCCAGCGTATGTGGACGGCGCTGACCGCCGAGGACCCGGGCCGGATGCGGCTCTACCTGGCCCATCACGAGGGCGACCTGCTGGCGGCGGCCACCATGATCACCGTCGGCGAGCACGTCTGGTACTCGTACGGGGCATCCACCGGCCGCAAGCGCGAGGTCCAGCCGAACAACGCCATCCAGTGGCGGATGCTCTCCGACGCCCACGAGCGCGGCGCCGCCGTCTACGATCTGCGCGGCATCACCGACACCCTGGACGAGGCCGACCATCTGGTGGGCCTGCTGCGCTTCAAGGTCGGCACCGGCGGTGAGGCCGTCGAGTACGTCGGCGAATGGGACTTCCCCCTCAACCGCCTCCTGTACCGCGCCTTCGAGCTCTACATGTCCCGGCGCTGAGGACCGGCCCCGGTCGTGCCGCGGCCTCCTTGCGGCGAGTCCGCCGGTTCTCCGTGCCCGGGCCGTCCGCGGGAGCCGCTCATTGCCATGACGAGGTCGAGCCGATGGCTCAAATCAATCATGAGGGAGCAAAGAAAGGGGAAATTATCTTTGCCTCGACCCCCGGCCGGCCCACAGCCTGCTGGTATGCGGCAAGGCATCGACACCGTACGTGCGCACACGCACGCCATCGTCCTCGGCGGCGGACTGGCCGGAACACTGGCCGCCGCCGCACTGGTTCCCCACCTTGACCGGGTCACCGTCGTGGAACGCCACCCCCTCCCCGACGGCCCGGCCGAGCGCCGGGGAGTGCCCCAGGCCCGGCATGCCCATCTGCTGTGGTCGGGCGGCGTCCGTGCCGTCGAGTCGCTGCTGCCGGGCATCACCCGGCGGTGGCTGGCCGTCGGCGCCCGGAGGATCGGCGTCCCCGACGAACTCGTCACCATGTCCGCCCAGGGCTGGCTGCGCCGCGGGCCGCAGCGCCAGTACCTGATCACCTGCAGCCGTGACCTCCTGGACTGGGTGGTCCGCGAACGCGTCCTCGCCCACGAACGCGTCACGCTCGCCCCGCACGGCCGGGCCGTGGGGCTGCTGGGCGGTGTCACCCGTGTCACCGGGGTCCGGGTGCGTGACGAGGACAGCGGCCGGGAGACGGAGATGCGGGCCGACTTCGTCGTCGACGCTACCGGGCGCGGTTCACAGGCCGAGCGCTGGCTGGCCGGGATCGGGTTGTACGGCGTGCGGGAGCGGACGGTCGACTCCGGACTCGCCTACGCGACCAGGATCTTCCGCGCCCCGCCCGACGCGCCGGCCGACTTCCCGCTCATCAACGTGCAGGCCGACCACCGCATGCCGCAGCCCGGTCAGACCGCCACCCTGGTCCCCATCGAGAACCACCGCTGGCTGGTCACCCTCTCCGGCACCCGGGGCGGCGAGCCGCCCGCCGACGCCTCCTGCTTCGTCGACTTCGCCCGTGGCGTCCGGCACCCCATCGTGGGCGACCTGATCGCGCACGCCGAGCCCGAGGGGCCGGTGTACTGCTCGCACAGCACCGCCAACCGACGGCGGTACTTCGAGCGGCTGCCCCGATGGCCCGACGGGTTCATCGTCCTCGGTGACGCACTCGCCACCTTCAACCCCCTCTACGGGCACGGCATGTCGGTCGCCGCACACGGCGCGGTCGCACTCCACCGGGGGCTGGCCCGCTACGGCCGGCTCTCGGGAGTGGCCCACCGCATCCAGCGGGCCGTCGCCCGCACCACGGAAGGCGCCTGGGCGACGGCCACCACGCAGGACGTCTGCTACCCGGACGCCATGGGTGCCCCGCCCACCGTCACCGCACGCCTCGTCCAGCGCTACACGGACCGGCTCATGAGGACCGCCAACGACCGGCCCGGGGCGGCCGCTGCCCTCTACGACGCCTTCACCCTCTCCGAGCCGATGTCCCGGCTCGTCCGGCCGGGGGCCGCCCTGGCCGCGCTCCTCGGCCCCACGGGCCCGGCGCTTGCGGAACCTCCCCTGGACGCGGCCGTCCGCACCATCACACACGCCCCACCCCCCTCACAGACGTCCGACGACCCCCTCGGTGCCTGAGGGGCGGCGGCCGCCCGGGCGGGTGGGCGTACGCGGGAGGCCGCCCGCCTCAGTGGACGGCTGAGTGGGGCGCCTGAACAGGCACATGTGGAAAGTTCCTGTTCAGAGGCGCCTCCATCGCAACCCTTTCGGCTATACACATGGTGTATACGCTTGATGTATAGTCATCGCCATGACCGCCGCCTACGTACTGCCGATCAAGACGGCCGCCGCCCTCTTCCCCCTGCTCGCGCTGGCGCTCTTCCTGCCGACGGCCGTGGTCCTCTACCGGCGGCACGGCGTGCTCTCGCAGTGGCGCGCGCTGAGCCTCTCCGGCTTCCTCTACTACGCGGTCACCGCCGTCTGCATGACGGTCGTGCCGCTGCCCAGGCGCACGCAGGACATGTGCCGCACCTTCGCGCCCGTCGCCCACCCGCAGTGGATACCGGGCAACACCTTCAGCGACATCTGGAAGGAGGCACACCACAAGACCACGCTGAACGCCCTGGTCCTGCACAACCCGGCGGTCGCCGGAGCGGTCTTCAACCTGATCCTGCTGCTGCCGCTGGGCGTCTTCCTGCGCTACCACTTCCGCCGCGGCATCCGGGCCGCAGCCGCGGCCGGTTTCGGCGCCTCGCTGTTCTTCGAACTCACCCAGGGCACCGGCCTCTGGGGCGCCTACCCGTGCCCGTACCGCCTCTTCGACGTGGACGACCTGCTCATCAACACCGCGGGAGCGGTCGTCGGCTGGGTCCTCGCAGGCCGCCCGGCCCGCCTGCTGCCCACCATGGAGACGCTGGACGACCGGGTGCTCGCCCGCCGCCCGGTGGCCTTCGGCCGACGGCTGACGGCACTGGCGGTGGACCTGATCGGAGTCGCGTCGACCACCGCGTTCGGCGTGCTGGCCATGGCCTACGTGGGCGACGGAGGCATGCAGAACGTGCTGCGCGTGCCGCCGGTGGTCTTCGCGGTCTGGTTCGTGCTGCTGCCGTGGCTGACCGGTGCGACCCCCGGCAAGCGACTGCTGCTGCTCAGGTTGGTGACGGCCGGCGGCGGTCGGCCCGCGCCCTGGCGGCTCGCCGTGCGCGCGCTGGTCCTCGGCGTCGTCACCCTGCCCCTGCTGACCTCCGGTGCGGCCCTGCCGGCGGCACTGCTGTTCGACCCCTCACCGTCCACCGTGCTGGACCACGCCCGGCAGGGGGGCGACACAGGCGCGCTGTACCTCATGGCCTACCACCCCGCGCAGACCCTCCTGGTGGTGCTGCTCCTCGGCGCGCTCGGGACGTACGCGGTGCTGGCGCGGCGCCGCTCCGGCGGACTCGGCATCCATGAAGTGGCCTCCGGCGTGCGGAACGAGGCCCTGCCCCACGCCCGCGCACGCCGGGCCCGGACCGCCGCCACGCGGACCACCACGGGAGCCGTGGCCGCGTCCGTGTCCGGTGCCCCCGCGGCCCCCACCGCGTCCGTGTCCGGCGACCGCACGCCCGTCAGGACCGAGGCAGCCGCGGCCGCCGGGGCCCGCGGCCAGGTCCTGCTCGGCCCCCGTTCCTAGCGGACGCGCCGTGCCGCCTCGACACGCCGCAGTGCGCCGTGCCACCCCGTCGAGCGCCGCTCAGGGCACGCGTCCCACACCGGCGTACATGTTGACGTCGTCGTCGCGGATCTCGTCACCGGGCTCCGGCATCCAGCGGTTCATGGGGACCACTCCGGGGCCGACCATCTCCAGACCCGCGAAGAGCGCCTCGACCTCGCTCCGGGTGCGCAGGAACATGGGCACGTCCCGACGGGTGTACTCCTCGGCCATGGCCTTCACCTCACTGGGGGTCAGGTCCCCGGTGGCGATCGTCAGCGCCACATGGCTGCCGGACGGCAGGGCCGCGGTCAACTGACGCACCAGGCTCTCCGCGTCCGCCACGAACTGCAGCATCGCTATCAGGGTCACGCCGACCGGCTTGCCGAGGTCGAGCGTCTCCAGCAGGTCGGGCGAGCGGAGCACCTTCTCGGGGCTGCGCATGTCGGCGTCGATATAGGCCGTACGCCCCTCGGGACTGCTGGTGAGCAGGGCACGGGCGTGGGCCAGCACGATCGGGTCGTTGTCGACGTAGACGACCCGGCTCTCCGGCGCGACCTCCTGCACCACCTCGTGCAGGTTGGGCGAGGTCGGCAGCCCGGTGCCGATGTCGAGGAACTGCCGGATGCCGGCCTCGGTCGCCAGCCAGCGCGCCATCCGCCGCATCGTGTCGCGGTTGATCCGCATGCTGGTGGCGAGCTTCGGCCAGGCGTCCAGCAGGGCCTCGGCGGCCGCCACGTCGACGGGATAGTTGTCCTTGCCGCCCAGGATGTAGTTGTAGACACGCGCAGAGTGGGCCTTGCTGGTGTCGATCCTGGGGGTAGCCGGCGCCGGTGCTGCGTCGTCGTGCTCCATTGCGTCCTCCTCGCGTGGGCGGCGGGCCTGAGGCTCCCCGGGGCATGCTTCCTTGCGGTTCCATGACCCCTTACCGCCCCATGCTCCCCTACCGGCACACGTATCCCCAGAGCCCCCTGCACCTCCAGCGCCCCGACTGCCGCTGGAGAACCTCAGCCGTCGCTGCCCGGGCCGTCACTGCCTGCGGGTTCCCCCGCCGCGGTGTCCAGGGCGTGCAGGACGTCCCGTACCAGGTCCGCGGTGTCCTCGGCCCCGGCGGAGAAGCGGATGAAGCCCTCGGGCACGTCATCGCCTCCCCAGCGGCCGCGGCGCTCCGCGGTGGAGCGCACCCCGCCGAAGCTCGTCGCGTCGTCGACCAGGCGCAGCGCGGCCAGGAACCGTTCCGCACGCGCGCGCGTGGCGAGCGTGAACGACACCACGCACCCGAAGCGCCGCATCTGCCGGGCGGCGACCTCGTGCGCCGCGTCCCCGGGCAGTCCGGGATACCGCAGCCCGGTGACGTCGGACCGCGCCGCGAGGGCCTCGGCGAGCGCCAGGGCGTTGGCGTTCTGCCGCTCCGCCCGCAGGTGCAGGGTGGCCAGCGAACGGTGTGCGAGCCAGGCCTCCATCGGTCCCTGGATGGCCCCCGCGATCTTGCGCCAGCGCTTCACCTCGGCCATCAGGGCGGCGTCGCGGCCGGTCACATAGCCGAGCAGCACGTCGCCGTGGCCGGTGAGCTGCTTGGTGCCGCTGGCCACGGAGAAGTCCGCGCCCAGTTCCAGGGGGCGCTGGCCGAGCGGGGTGGCGAGGGTGTTGTCGACAGCCGTCAGTGCACCCCGCGCGCGTGCGGCCGCCACCAGGCGCCGTACGTCGCACACGTCGAGGCCCGGGTTCGAGGGCGTCTCCAGCCAGAGCAGCCGCGCACCGTCCAGCAGGTCGAGCTGGGCGTCGCCACCGGTCGGCGCCGTGCGCACCTCGACGCCGAACGCGGTCAACTGCTCGGCGATCAACGGCAGCGCCTGGTAGCCGTCGCTCGGCAGGACCACGCTGTCGCCGGCGCGCAACTGCGAGAAGAGCACCGCGGAGGTGGCCGCCATCCCGGAGGCGAACACCAGCGTCCGCACACCCTCCTGCCCCGGTGCCTCCAGCTCGCCGATGGCCTGCTCCAGGCGTGTCCAGGTGGGGTTCTCGTCACGCCCGTACGTGTAGGGGCCGGTGGGGTCGCCGGGCAGGTGGTAGTGGGCCGCGAACACCGGTCCCGGGAGCGTGGGCTCGTACTTCAGCGGGGCGGGCAGCCCGGCCCGCACCAGCCGGGTGCCGTCGCCCTCGACCGCCGCCCCCGCGCCCGCCGAGCCGGTCTCGCCCGCCGGGCCCGTCGTGCCCGGCACGCCAGTGGTGCCCGGCGCGTCGTCCCGCCGCCCGTCGTCGTCCACGCGCGCGTGCGTCATGCCGTCCTGCCCTCCACCGCCTCGGCGACGGCGGCGAGCAGCCCCTCGCAGGCCGCCTCCACCATCTCCAGGCAGGTCTCGAAACCGTCGATACCGCCGTAATAAGGGTCCGGTACGTCCAGGTCGCCGTCGACGGCGGGGTCGTAGGAGCGCAGCAGCCGCACCTTCTTGGCGTCCGCCCCGGTGGGCGAGAGCTGACGCAGTGCGCTCAGGTGCTCGCCGTCCAGCGCGATCACCAGGTCGAGCCCCGCGAACCAGGAGGCGTCGAACTGCCGGGCCGTGTGTTCGCTGCCGTAACCCGCCGCCTGAAGCACGGCGACCGTACGCGGGTCCGCGCCGTTCCCCACGTGCCAGCCGCCCGTCCCCGCGCTGTCCACCTCGACCAGGTCGCCGAGGCCCGCGTCGTCCAGCCGCGCACGGAAGACGGACTCGGCCATCGGCGAACGGCAGATGTTGCCGCTGCACACGAAGCACACGCGGTACGGCCGCGGAGCGGGCCCCGATGTCGCCATGCCGGTCCTCAGTCCTCGTCGGGCAGGACGAGGTGCAGCGCCCAGGACACCACGGAGACGATCAGACCGCCCAGCACCGCGGTCCAGAAGCCCTCGACGTGGAAGCTCACGTCCAGCTTGCCCGCGACCCAGGAGGTCAGCAGCAGCATCAGGGCGTTGACCACCAGCGTGATCAACCCCAGGGTGAGTATGAACAGGGGGAACGTCAGCACCTTCACGATGGGCTTGACCAGGACGTTCACCAAGCCGAAGATCAACGCGACGATGATCAGCGTGAGCACCTTGCCGCCGGTGCTGCCTCCGGTGAGAGTGATCTTGTCGAGCACCCACACCGCCACGGCCAGGGCCGCCGCGTTGGCGATCGTCTTGACTAGGAAATTCTTCATGTGTCTGATCGTCGCAGACACGGGAGACCATCCGGGATGGATCGTGAGCAGGGCCACGGGTCACGGGCCACGGCCATGTGCCACGGGCCACGGGCCATGGATCGGCGGCCACCCGGTGGACGGCCACACGGCGTACGAGGGGCGGACAGGGCGATGAAGGCATTCCGACTTGACGAGCTGGACGCGGAGCGCGCCGCGAACGACGGGGCGTACCTCCAGTTCCTCCGTGAGCGGAACATGTCAGTGGGTCTCTACGCACTCGACGCCGGAGCCCTCGACACGCAGCAGCCGCACCGCCAGGACGAGGTCTACTTCGTGGTCAGCGGCCGCGCCGCCGTCACCGTCGGCACCGAGAGCACCCAGGTCGCCCGCGGCAGTGTGGTGTACGTCCCAGCCGGAGTGCCGCACAAGTTCCACCACATCACCGAGGACCTGCGGGTACTGGTGGTCTTCTCTCCGCCGGAGGGAAGCTGACCTGCTGTTCCGTGCCGCAGGGGCGGCCGGTGCGCGGTGGGAGGGCGGTGGCGGGAAGCCCGTGCCGGCCTCGGGGGCCGGAGCCCCGGATTCCCTAGGGGACGGGTCAGGGAAGGACAAGGGCCGCCGGGACCTCCGTCTTGCCTCCGGGCCGCTTAGCATCGAAAGCACGACACAGCCGCGGTGCGCGGGCACCGGGCCGTGCGGCCCCCCGGGAATTCGGGTCCGCGGCGGCGCAGAGGTTGTAGAGGTCGTAGAAGTTAAGGACGGTAAGGACGATGGCGGTGCGTGGGATCTTCGCGGGCATGCCCTGGTGGCTCAAATGGGTCGTGATACCGGTCATCGCCCTCTTCGTGTTCGGCGGGCTGATCGTCGGCATACTCACCTTCCTCATAGGGCTGCTCTTCAAGGTGCTCGTGTTCGTCGCGATCGTGGGCGGGCTGCTGTACGTGATACGCAAGTTCATGTCGAACAAGTCCTCACACGGCGGCTGGTGACGCGCAGGACGCCCGCGCGGGCGTCCGCGCGGGGCACGTCGGCCGCATCGCTCGTGCCGACCGGATCGGTCGCGTCGGCCGCATCGCTCGTGCCGGTCGCGTCGGCCGCCGACCACGGCGGCCGTGCCCGGACGAAAGTCAGGTACTCGTGTGCTGTCGGTGTCGTGCGCACGTGGGCCGTTGGGACCGCGCGTACGTGGGCCGTCGCAGGTGGCGCGCGTGGTCAGTGCCTGCGCCGCCGTCCCCTGCCGGCCTTCTGACCGCCGCCGCGCACCGCCCCGCCGTCGCCGGCCGCCACCGGCACCCCGTCCGCCGGCGCCCCGGGCTCGGGAATCCGGGCGGCGGCCGCTCCGCCGCCGGTCCGATCCGCGGAGACGACCAGGGCCGCCAGCGCCGTGGTCACCGGCACCGACGCCACCAGCCCGATCGACCCCACCAGGGTGCGTACGATCTCCTCCGCCACCAGCTCGCTGTTGGCGACCGTGCCCACCCCGCTCTGTGCGATCGAGAAGAGCAGCAGCAGCGGAAGTGCCGCGCCCGCATAGGCCAGCACCAGCGTGTTGACGACCGACGCGATGTGGTCGCGCCCGATCCTGATGCCCGCCCGGTACAGCCCCCGCCAGCCCATCGTCGGGTCGGCCTGGTGCAGCTCCCAGACCGCCGAGGTCTGCGTCACCGTCACATCGTCGAGCACACCCAGTGAACCGATGATCACGCCGGCCAGCAGCAGACCGCTCATGTCGATCGACGGATACAGGCCGTGGATCAGACCCGTGTTGTCGTCCGTGTTGCCCGTCAGGGAGGCCCAACCGATGAAGACCGAGCCGAGCACCCCGATGAGCAGCAGAGAGACCAGCGTGCCCAGCACGGCCACGGAGGTGCGCGCGGTCAGACCGTGGCACATGTAGAGCGCGATCAGCATGATGGCACTCGACCCGACCACGGCCACGACCAGCGGGTTCTGCCCCTGTAGGACCGCCGGCAGGATGAAGGACGTCAGCACCAGGAAGCTGGCGGCCAGCGCGACCAGCGCCGTGAGGCCGCGCAATCGGCCCACCACGACCACCGCGAGTGCGAAGATCCCCGCGAGCAGCAGCATCGGGAACTTCCGGTCCACGTCGGTCACCGAGTACTGCAGGTCCCTGGGCGCATCGGGCGCGTAGGCCACCACCACCTTCTGCCCCTGGTGCAGTTGCCGAGGGGCGTCCGGCTGGACGATCTCCGTGAACGTACGGCCGCTGTCCTTGCCGCTGGAGACCCGGACCGTGGCCTTTCCGCAGGTCCCGCCCTTCTCCTGCTGGGCCGAGCTGCCCTCGGCGGTCGAGGTGTCGCCCGTAGGGGTGTCCGCGGAGGCGTTCACGGAGGCGCAGCTCACCTTGTCGACGCGGACCACCACGGCCTGCTGGGTCTGCCGGTCGAAGCCGACCCCGGTCCGCTTGTGCGGCGGCGCCCCGCCCGGCCAGAGCGCGACCAGGCCCACCAGGACCGCCACGGTGAAGGGGATCAGCACGGCGGCGATCACCTTGCGCAGATGCCGTGAGACGGGGGTGGCGGGGCCGTGGCCGTGGGAGTGGCCATGGGAGTGGCCGACATGGTCCTGGCCGGCGGGGGCGTGGGCAGGGGGGTGGGCGTGTGTGTGGTCGTGGGGGGCCTGCGGGGCACCGGGGCCGGATGCGACGAGGGGCGGACCGGTGTGCCCGCCCGGTCCGGGTCGTCCACCCGGGACAGGTCGTCCACCCTGTCCAGGGCGCCCGTCCGGTCCCTGCGGCCCGGTGGCTTCGCGCCGCCCGGGCAGGGGCCCGGGGCCAGGGAACCCGCGGTCGCCCGCGTCCCCGCCGTGGCCGTACTCGTCCCCGCCGTGGCCGTACTCGTCGCGCGGGCCGTACGCGCCCCGACCGTCGTAGCCGTCGCGCCCGCCGTAACCGCCGTAGCCGTCGTTGCCGTCGTAACCGTCCCGCGCACCGGAACGGCCACCGGGCCCGTCGGACCCACCGGGCCCGCCGTACCCCTCGAACCCGCGTGCCCTTTGGGACGGGCCGTCGTGGCCGCCGTACTCCTCGCGCTCCCCGCCCGGGGCCCAGCCAGGCCCGCGGCCCGGCCCCGCGGCGCCCGGGCCGCGCCCTTGACCTGCGGATTCGGGACCGGGAGGACCGTAGCCGCCGGAGGCCGGGCGGGGACGGCGGCCGGGGGGCGGGGGAGGAGGCGGCTGCATGTTGGTCACCGACCGATCATCGCAAGTACTCGCATAGAGGCGTGGGCCCTCTGTTCATCGCGCCCGGCATGACGCTAGCGTGGAGGCACCTTTGCACACGCGGGAGCTCGGAGCACCGGGCTGAGAGGGCGCTGAATCTCACACACGGGACACCTGCCGTTCGCGTACGGACGTACGCACACACGGATCGAGGCCCCGTCGTAGGGAGTGGCTGCGTCGACCGCCGAACCTGTTACCGGGTAATGCCGGCGTAGGGAGTAGGTCTTATGACCAGTCAGGACGCACACACGCCTGCCACCGCCCCGGCCACGTCCTCCCCGTCTCCCACCACGGAGAACGGGAAGTCCGTCGGCTGGCACAAGGCGTATCTGCCTGATCCCCGGGGAAACCACCCCGAGATGCGTGTACCGGTCCGTGTGGTGCACCTCACCAACGGGGAGTCGGTCACGCTGTACGACACCTCGGGCCCGTACACCGACCCGGCCGTCGAGACAGACGTCCGCCGCGGCCTGGTACCGCTGCGGGAGAACTGGATCACGGCGCGCGGGGACACCGAGGAGTACGCGGGCCGTCCGGTCCGCCCCGAGGACGACGGCGTCAAGCACACCACCCCCCGCGGCGGGCTGCGCAATCTCGACGCGGTCTTCCCGGGCCGCTCGCGCAGGCCGCTGCGGGGCCGTCCGGGATTCGCGGTGACCCAGCTCGCGTACGCGCGCCGGGGCGAGATCACCCCCGAGATGGAGTTCGTCGCCGTCCGGGAGAACATGGCGCCCGAGGTGGTGCGCGAGGAGATCGCGGCGGGCCGCGCGGTGCTGCCCGCGAACATCAACCACCCGGAGTCCGAGCCGATGATCATCGGCAAGCGGTTCCTGGTGAAGGTGAACGCCAACATCGGCAACTCCGCGGTGACCTCCTCCATCGAGGAGGAGGTGGAGAAGATGACCTGGGCCACCCGTTGGGGCGCGGACACGGTCATGGACCTCTCCACCGGCCGCAACATCCACACCACCCGCGAGTGGGTGCTCCGCAACTCCCCCGTACCCATTGGCACCGTCCCGCTCTACCAGGCGCTGGAGAAGGTCGACGGCAAGGCGGAGGAACTCACCTGGGAGATCTACAAGGACACCGTCGTCGAGCAGGCCGAGCAGGGCGTGGACTATATGACGGTGCACGCGGGCGTACGCCTGGCGTATGTGCCGCTCACCGCGAACCGCAAGACCGGCATCGTCTCGCGGGGCGGCTCCATCATGGCCGCGTGGTGCCTCGCACACCACAAGGAGAGCTTCCTCTACGAGCACTTCGAGGAGCTCTGCGAGATCCTCGCGGCCTACGACATCACGTACTCGCTCGGCGACGGCCTGCGCCCCGGCTCCATCGCGGACGCCAACGACCGTGCGCAGTTCGCCGAACTGGAGACACTGGGCGAGCTCAACAGGATCGCCAAGCGGCATGACGTGCAGACGATGATCGAGGGTCCGGGCCATGTCCCGATGCACAAGATCAAGGAGAACATCGACCTTCAGCAGGAGATCTGCGAGGAGGCGCCGTTCTACACGCTCGGCCCGCTGACCACCGACATCGCGCCCGCGTACGACCACATCACGTCGGGCATCGGCGCGGCGATGATCGGCTGGTGGGGAACGGCCATGCTCTGCTACGTCACGCCGAAGGAGCACCTGGGCCTGCCGAACCGCGAGGACGTGAAGACGGGCGTGATCACCTACAAGATCGCGGCCCACGCGGCGGACCTCGCCAAGGGCCACCCCGGGGCCCAGGACTGGGACGACGCCCTCTCGGACGCCCGCTTCGAGTTCCGCTGGGAGGATCAGTTCAACCTGGCCCTCGACCCGGACACGGCCCGCGAGTTCCACGACGAGACACTGCCGGCGGAGCCGGCGAAGACGGCGCACTTCTGTTCGATGTGCGGGCCGAAGTTCTGCTCCATGAAGATCAGTCGCGATATCTCCGAGCGCTTCGGCGGTGAGGGCGGCGGGGGCGCGGACGGTGCCGCGGGGGCCTCGGACGAGGAGATCGAGGCCGGGATGCTCCAGAAGTCGAAGGAGTTCGCGGCGGCGGGGAACAGGGTGTACCTGCCGTTGGCGGAGTAGCCGTCACGGACGAGCTCGATTCTGAGAGGCCCCGGTGGCCGGGGCCTCTCAGCGGTGCGGACGCGTGGTACTGGCTCTCCAGTCTGTGGTGTTCGGCCGCGCCGGCGTGTACCCCTGCGCTCCGGGCGCACCCCCCGCGCCCTGCGCCCATCTCACTCCGGCTGGTGCTCAGGACCTCCGAAGTCCGGGCTGGTGAAGTCGGGGCTGGAGTAGCGGGGGCGGGTGGTTGTGGGGCCGCCTTCGGGGCTCGTGAAGCCGGGGCGGTGGTAGCCGAGGTGGGGCATGCGGCCGGTGCCCCCGGCTTCGGAGTGCTCCGTGCCGCTCGCCGCGGCCGTCCTCCGTTCCAGCAGGGCGTCCCGGAGGAAGGGGCGGATGCCCCGTTCGAGCAGGGCCAGGCGCCAGGCATCACGGGCCCGCCGCACGTCCTCGTCGAGCTGGTCGCGGTCCTCGGCCAGCACCGAGGTCGAGCCGTTGCGCAGTGCCGTCAGCAGCAGGCCGGCCCCGGCGACGAGGATGGCCGCCGCGGCGATCACGGCGAACACCCATCCCGTGGTGCGCAGCGCCCGGGCGAACGCCGGCTCGGGCCCGACCATGCGCAGGGCATAACCGATGAGGAGGAAGATCAGCGCGGCGGCGCCGGCCAGTAGCGGCGCGAGCACCGCGACCACTGCGGCCAGGCCCGCTCCGGTGCGCTCCCCGGGCTCGGCGCCGGCTCGGGCCGAGCCGCTCGGGGCGCCCGGCTCCTGGCGGGCGCTGCGTTCCTGGCCGGTGCCTCGTTCCCGGCGTGAGCCGTGCGCAGCGCCGCGCCCGGGCCCGTCCACCGCGCTGACCCCCGAGCCGGGCTCGGAACTGCGCCCGGCGCCGCCCGCCGCGTCGCGTCCAGTGCCCGGTCCCGTGCCGCCTCCCGTGCTCCGTCCGGCCCCGGCACCGGCTGCGGTGTCGCGTCCCGCGTCGCGTCTCACTCTGCCCATCCGGAATGTGCGGGTGGTGCGGGGTGTGCGGGTGGTGCGAGGTGTGCGGGTGGTGCGCGCCGGAGCGCGCAGGTCGGCGCGCACCTTCACATAGTGCCGGTACTCGGCGTCGGCGGCGGCCGTTATCAGGGCCGTCGCGTCGAGTGCCATGGTGCGCAGCCGCCCGGCGGTGAGTGGGCCGCCGGCCACGGCGAGGTCCTGACGGTGCGCGCGCAACGCTTCGTCGAGGAGCCGCTCGTACTCCCGGCGGTCCTCATCGAGCAGGCGCGGAGCGCTGTTCATGTGCTTCCCCCGATGCTCCGTAGGACGGTGCGGCCCGCTGGGACGCGGGCCGCGGGCAGAAACGGAGGGGAACCCTGCTACGGATGAACAGATGGTAGAGCGGTCTCGGCACGCGGTGACAGGGGGTTGCCGAAAATTGCCCCACTGGCCAGGGCAGTTCGAGGACCGCTTGGGGACGAACGGACAGTCGGCCGGTCAGGCGGTCAGGGGAAGAGGGCGGACCAGCAGCTTTCCGGCCATGGTCACACCGCCGTCCATGGCGATGGCCAGGCCGTCCGCGTAGACGTGCGGCCCCTCGACGACGGGGCCTGTGCCCTCCTCGGCCTCCTCGGAACCGACCTCGCCCAGCAGGTAGGGGATGGGGCTGTGACCGTGCACGATCCGGGTGCCGCCGTAGACGTTCAGCAGCTCGCGCACGGCGTCCGCGCCGTTGTCGTCACGGAAGGCGAAGCGTTTGGTGAACTTGCGGAACAGGTCCCAGCACTCGTTGGCGTCGTTGCGCGTGAGGGTCTCGCGGACCGTGTCGTTCACGGCCTCGATGGAGTCGCCGTAGTCGAGGTAGGCGGTGGTGTCCGAGTGCACCAGCAGGTGGCCGTCCTCCTCCTCCATGGCGTCGAGCCGGGCCATCCACTGCAGGTGGTGGTCCTCCAGCCGCTCCATGTCGGTCTTCTGGCCGCCGTTCAGCAGCCAGGCGGCCTGGAAGGTGGCGGTGCCCGCGCCGGAGTTCACCGGCGTGTCGCCGAAGCGCTTGGCGCCGAGCAGCAGCAGCTCGTGGTTGCCCATCAGCGCCTTGCAGTAGCCGCCCGCGGCGGCGGCCTCGGCGGACAGCCGCATGACGGTGTCGATGACGCCGATGCCGTCGGGGCCGCGGTCGGTGAAGTCGCCCAGGAACCACAGGCGGGTGTTGCCGGCGATCCACTGCCCTTCCGCGTCGATGATGCCCTGCGCGCGCAGCGCGGCGAGCAGTTCTTCGAGGTAGCCGTGCACGTCGCCGACGACGAACAGCGGACCGGGCCCCTCCGGGTTGTTCAGGACCGGGGCGGGCGCGGGGGCGGGAGTGACCGGCACCTGCACGGTGTCACCGCGGTTGATGACCGGCAGGTCGCGCTGGGTGGGGGTGTACCCCTCCGGCTCGGCGAGCCCTCCGGGCGCGTCGAAGGAGGCGGTGGCGGCGGGTGGTACGGGGCCGTGGGCGGCGCTCTCCCGCACGGCGTCGGGTGCGCCCTGGGCGACCTGGGGGCCCTGGGTGACCTGGGGGCCCTGCACGGCTGTGTGCGGTGCGGCGGCCGGTGCCGGTGGTGCCGGGGCGACGGCACCGTGCACGGGGTGCGGGGGCTCCGGCGGGAGGGGGGCGGAGTCGAACGGGTCGTGCGCCGTGGGTTGCGCGGTGTGCGCTTCGCCAGGGACCTGCGCGCCCTCGTCGTACCCTCTGGCGCCGGCGGGTTCCTCCTGCTCGCCCGGCACGTCGTGGTGGGCGTGGGCGCCGGGGCTCTCCGCATACCCGTCGGCATACCCGTCGGCGGGATCCGGCCCGTCGTCCTCGGGACCGATGCCGTGCACATACGCCGGTACGCGGAAGTCGCGCAGCGTTGCCGTCCGCATCGCGGGTCCCTGACCGGCCCCCTGAGTCATCGACCCCTCCACCACATCGCGCCGCAACTGCACCGGATCGGACTGCCTGGTCGCAGCGGCCCGCGGTGTCGTGCGCCCATCATAGGAATGCGGCTCGCGCTGTGTGATGACCCAGGGGTGGTGAATCGGCGCCTGACACCGTTTCACCGAGAATTTCGCCCGAATTATCCGACCCTTTCCCCTGAGTCTCCCCTGAGCCTGGGCCACCCCGGTGCGTTCCCGGGCCGCGGGGCCCGCGGGAGGGGCCGCCACCTCTGCCCCGAGGATCGGCCCTGCCCCGAGGACTAGCTCTGCCCCGAGGACTAGCTCTGCCCCGAGGACCGGGGCGGGCTGACCGTGGTACGCGGCGGTCGTCTCTGGGACGAGCTCCGCACGATCAGCTCCGTCGGTATCACCTGCTCGACCGGCTGGCCCGAGTCGATGCCCTCGATGGCGTCGATCAGCAGTTGGACGACCGCCGTGCCGATCCGGCGCGGCTTCAACGAGAGCGTGGTGACCGGGGGTTCCGTGTTGGCGTAGACCGTGGACTCGCTGCAGCAGATCAGCAGCAGGTCGTCGGGCACGCGCAGGCCGTACCGGCGGGCGGCGGCCAGCAGGTCCGTGCCGTTCGGGTCGAAGAGGCCGTAGACGGCGTCGGGACGGTCCGGACGTGCCAGCAGGCGGTCGGCGGCGCCCGCGCCGGCGCGCGGGTCGTGGGCCGGGTAGCTCTCGTACACCGGGTCCTGCCCCATGCGCTCGCACCACCGCAGGTACGCGGTGGTGGAGAGGTGCGTGTAGGTGTCCGTGGAGGTGCCGGTGAGCAGGCCGATACGGCGGGCGCCGGCGTCCGCGAGATGGTTGAGGATGCCGGTGACGGCGGCCTCGTGGTCGTTGTCGACCCATGCGGTGACGGGCAGTTGGCCCGCCGGGCGCCCGTCGGAGACGACCGGTAATCCCTGCCGGACCAACTCCATGACGAGCGGGTCCTTGTCGGAGGGGTCGATGACCACCGTGCCGTCCAGGGCGACGTTCGACCAGACGTCGACGGGGCTGCGGCGGGAGGTGGCGGGGAGGATCACCAGCGCGTAGCCGCGGGCCAGCGCGGCGGAGGTGGCGGCCCGCGCCATCTCCGCGAAGTAGGCGAACTCCGTGAAGGTGAAAGGTTCATCCCCGTACGTGGTGACGGTCAGGCCGATGAGGCCGGACTTGCCGGTGCGCAGGGTGCGGGCCGCGGCGGACGGCCGGTAGCCCAGCCGGTCGGCGACCTCGCGCACGTGGCGGCGAGTCGCATCCGGGAGCCGTCCCTTGCCGTTGAGGGCGTCGGAGACGGTCGTGATGGAGACACCGGCCGCGGCGGCCACATCTCTGATGCCCGCCCGCCCCGGTCGACGCCCCCGCCGGGCAGCCTCCGCCCGGTTCACCTGGTGCTTCCCTGCTGCTGTCATGGCGAGCCGATAGTAGGGCTCATGGGGTGGGGTAGCGCGGACGTACAAGCATGCGTTGACAGGCACGTTTCTGCATGGTGGAACAGGGTCATTCACCTTGGATTGGAAGGGTGTAAGTCCGATGGTGGGGGATTGATTTGCTTTCTGAGCGCATAAACCTGCCAAATGAACCATGTTTCGAAGAGGTCTCAACTCACCTTGACGAGCGACGCGTGCAAGGGCGCAGACCACCGGCGCGCGTAGATCAGGACAACGCGCCCCCCTGATCCGTCCAGCCGGACCGTCCGGCCGGTCCGTGAAGATCCACATTGGTCCCGGGGCGGTGCCCGTCGGCTTCGGGACGGCGCGCGTCGGTCCCGAGGGCGGTGGGCCCGTCGGGTCCGGGACCGTGCGTCCGGGATGTGCTCGCTGCGCCCGCCCGGGTCCCCACGGGCACCCGGGCGGGCACCCGAGCGGATGCCCACGGGGTGGTCGAGGCGGCTGTACCCGCGAGGTGGGAAGGGGCGGCGGGGGACCGGACGGGCAGCGGTGGCAGAGTTATCCACAGGTCATTCGCTGACGGGGGCAATCCTCCTATGGTGAGCAGTGGTGGAACCGGCGGGTGCCGGTGGTCGTGAGGAGGGCTGGAGTGAGCGAGACACATCCGAGGTTGCGTCCGGAGCTGGAGGGGATCCCCACCTACAAGCCGGGCAAGCCGGCCGCCGCCGTGGCCCCCGGCGCCCCCGCCGCCTACAAGCTCTCGTCCAACGAGAACCCGTACCCACCGCTCCCCGGTGTCATGGAGAGCGTGGTGGCCGCGGCCGGCACGCTCAACCGCTACCCGGACATGGTGTGCACCCACCTCATGAACGAGCTGTCCGAGCGCTTCGCGGTGCCCGTCTCGCACGTGGCGACGGGTACCGGCTCGGTCGGCGTCGCCCAGCAACTGCTCCAGGCCGCCGCCGGTGCCGGCGACGAGGTGATCTACGCCTGGCGGTCCTTCGAGGCGTATCCGATCATCACGCAGATCAGCGGCGCACGCGCGGTGCAGGTCCCGCTGACCTCGACCGAGGTGCACGACCTCGACGCGATGGCCGACGCGGTCACCGACCGCACCCGCCTGATCTTCGTCTGCAACCCCAACAACCCGACCGGCACCGTGGTACGCCGTGCCGAGCTGGAGCGCTTCCTCGACCGCGTCCCGGACGATGTGCTGGTGGTGATCGACGAGGCCTACTGCGAGTTCATCCGCGACCCGGACGTGCCGGACGGCATAGAGCTCTACCGCGAGCGGCCGAACGTCTGCGTCCTGCGCACCTTCTCCAAGGCGTACGGGCTCGCGGGTCTGCGCGTCGGCTTTGCGATCGCGCATGAGCCGGTGGCGGCGGCCCTGCGGAAGACGGCGGTGCCGTTCGGGGTCAGCCAGCTCGCCCAGGAGGCGGCGGTGGCCTCGCTGCGCGCGGAGGACGAACTGCTCGGCCGGGTGGGCCTCCTGGTCGACGAGCGCACCCGCGTGGTCGACGCCCTGCGCGCCCAGGGGTGGACGGTCCCCGAGACCCAGGCGAACTTCCTCTGGCTCCGCCTCGGCGAGCGTACGAACGAGTTCGCGGCGGCCTGCGAGGAGCGCGGCGTCGTGGTCCGGCCGTTCTCCGGTGAGGGCGTACGGGTGACGGTGGCCGAGACCGAGGCGGACGACCTGTTCCTGCAGACGGCCGCGGAGTTCCGCAAGAAGATGTGAGTTTCGAGAAGGTGCGCGCCTCATGGGGGCCCGCACCCGGATGAGGGGCCGGGCCCTGCTCGTGGGCGGTCTTCCGGGCGGGGCCGGACCCCGCCCGGGGCCCGGCCCCGGGGCGGATCGGCGCCGGTTCGCCGCCGTTGGACGCGGCCGGCGCGTCCCCGTACCGGAACCGGGCCGCACCGGTCGGTACCGGGCATCCCTTCCTTCCCGGTAGCAAAGCTGCTGGGCGCGGCACGCTGCTGGACTCCCCCGGAGCGGGGGCTGGGCGAGCCGGGGCCCCGCCCGGGTCGCCGGGCGTCCCGCACTCACGCCCTCGCCACCCGCCGCCTGCCATCCGCCGTCCCGGCTATCCGCGCGGCCGCGCCCCGGCCTGTCGCGCCACCGCGCCACCGCACCCGGCCCGTCGCGGCCGACGCTCGGTCTGTGTCCGGTGGTCCCGGTTCGCAGGTGGTCGGTCTGTGTCCGGGGGTCCTGGTTCGCACGCGCTCGGCTCGCCCCCGGCGCATCCCAGCCCTCGTCCGCCGCGTCCCAGCCCCTCCCCGGAACGGCACCCGGTTGGCCGGTGCGGCTGCCGCCTCCACTCGGCCGGTCCCCGGCGCATCGGCCATACGTCCCAAAGGGGACCCCCCCGTGAACACCCTCCAATCGAGTGAGTCATAATGCTTGTGAATGTGAACGCGTTCACAAGCGCACCCGCTTGATCCCGGTATGGCAGAGATCATGCGGGCAAAGCGCCGCTGGACCCAGAGCACGGCCGAGCTAAGGAGAGGTCGACGTGGATATGGCTCTGGCGCCGGAGACCCTGGCGCGCTGGCAGTTCGGTATCACCACCGTCTACCACTTCCTCTTCGTGCCCCTGACGATCTCGCTCGCCGCCCTCACGGCCGGCCTGGAGACGGCGTGGGTGCGCACGGGGAACGAGAAGTACCTCAGAGCGACGAAGTTCTGGGGGAAGCTCTTCCTGATCAATATCGCGATGGGGGTCGTCACCGGCATTGTGCAGGAGTTCCAGTTCGGCATGAACTGGTCGGACTACTCCCGCTTCGTCGGTGATGTCTTCGGTGCTCCGCTGGCCTTCGAGGCCCTGATCGCCTTCTTCTTCGAATCGACCTTCATCGGGCTGTGGATCTTCGGCTGGGACAAGCTGCCGAAGCGCCTGCACCTGGCCACGATCTGGATGGTCGCGCTCGGCACCGTGCTGTCCGCCTACTTCATCCTGGCGGCCAACTCATGGATGCAGCACCCGGTCGGCTACCACATCAACAAGAGCACGGGCCGGGCGGAGCTCACCGACTTCTTGGCGGTGCTGACGCAGAACACGGCACTGGCCCAGGCCTTCCACACGCTCGCCGCCTCCTTCCTCACCGGTGGCGCCTTCATGGTCGGAATCGCCGCCTACCACCTCGCCCGCAGGAAGCACATCCGGGTGATGCGGACCTCGCTACGGCTCGGCCTGGTCACCGTTGTGATCGCCGGACTCCTCACCGCCGTGAGCGGCGATGCGCTCGGCAAGGTGATGTTCAAGCAGCAGCCGATGAAGATGGCCTCGGCGGAGGCCCTGTGGGACGGGCAGCAGCCCGCACCCTTCTCGGTCTTCGCCTACGGCGATGTGGAGAAGGGCCACAACTCCGTTGCCATCGAGGTACCCGGACTGCTGTCCTTCCTCGCCGACGACAGCTTCCACTCCTATGTGCCCGGGATCAACGACGTCAACAAGGCCGAGCAGCAGCGGTTCGGTCCCGGTGACTACCGGCCGAACATCCCCGTCGCCTTCTGGGGCTTCCGCTGGATGATCGGCTTCGGCATGGCGTCGTTCGCCCTGGGTGCGGTCGGGCTCTGGCTGACCAGGAAGAGGTTCCTGCTGCCCCAGTGGCTGCGGACGGGCGAGGACGAGGTTCCGCATCTGGTGCTGTTCAGGAGTCCGCTCGGCTCGCGCCTCACCGCCTGGTACTGGCGGGCCGCCGTCTGGACGCTGGCGTTCCCGCTGATCGCCAACTCATGGGGCTGGATCTTCACGGAGACGGGCCGCCAGCCCTGGGCCGTCTACGGCGTGCTCCAGACCCGTCAGGCCGTCTCCCCCGGTGTCTCCCAGGGCGAGGTGCTGCTGTCCATGGGTGTCTTCACCGTGCTCTACGCGATCCTCGCCGTCATCGAGGTCCGGCTGCTGGCCACCTATGTGAAGGCGGGACCACCGGAGCTGACGGACGCCGACCTCCACCCGCCCACCCGTATCGGCGGCGATCACGACGACGCCGATCACGACCCCGACCGGCCGATGGCCTTCTCGTACTGAGGCCGGGACCGGAAGACCGAGCAGCGAGAGCTCAGGAGCGCGGACATGGAACTTCACACTGTCTGGTTCGTCCTTATCGCCGTCCTGTGGACCGGCTACTTCTTCCTGGAGGGCTTCGACTTCGGGGTCGGGATCCTCACCGGGGTGCTGGCCCGCGACCGGGCCGAGAAGCGGGTGCTGATCAACACCATCGGGCCGGTCTGGGACGGCAACGAGGTATGGCTGCTGTCGGCAGGCGGTGCCACCTTCGCCGCCTTCCCCGACTGGTACGCCACGCTCTTCTCCGGTTTCTATCTGCCTCTGCTGGTCATCCTGGTCGCGCTGATCGTGCGCGGGGTGGCCTTCGAGTACCGGGCGAAGCGGCCGGGTGAGGGATGGCAGCGGGCCTGGGAGAGGGCGATCTTCTGGGCCTCCGTGGTGCCTGCGGTGCTCTGGGGGGTGGCCTTCGCGAACATCGTGCACGGTGTGCGGATCAATGCGCACGGCGACTACACCGGCGGTCTCGGGGGCCTGCTGGGGCCTTATGCGCTGCTGGGTGGAGTGGTCACGCTGACGCTCTTCACCTTCCACGGCGCGGTGTTCGTCGCGCTCAAGACGGTCGGCGACATCCGGGTGCGGGCGCGGCGGCTGGCCGGGTTCGCCGGTGTCGTCGCCGCGGTGGCCGCCATCGCCTTCCTGCTCTGGACCCAGGCCGGTACCGGGAACGGGCGGAGCCTCGTGGCCCTGGTTGTGGCCGTGGCCGGGCTGGGGGGAGCGCTCATGGCCAATGCCCGCGGTCGTGAGGGCTGGGCGTTCGCACTCTCCGGGACCGCGATCGCGGCCAGCGTCGCCATGCTCTTCCTGGCGCTCTTCCCCGAGGTGATGCCGTCCTCGCTGAACGCGGACTGGAGCCTGACGGTATCCAACGCGGCCTCCAGTCCCTACACGCTCAAGATCATGACGTGGTGCGCGGGGATCGCGACCCCGCTGGTGCTGCTCTACCAGTCGTGGACGTACTGGGTCTTCCGTAAGCGGATCGGCACGCAGCACATAGCCGACACCGGGCACTGAGGGACTTGGCCGAGGGGCGGTGTTTCACGTGAAACCAGTCGATCCGCGATTGCTGCGCTATGCCCGGGCCACCCGGTTCTTCCTGGTCGCCGTGGTCGTCCTCGGGCTTGCCGGGGCGGGTCTGGTGGTGGCGCAGGCGATGCTGATCGCCGATGTGGTGGTGGGTGCTTTCCAGCACGGGCTGTCCGTCGGCGAGCTACGGGAGCCCCTCACGCTGCTGGTGGTCGTCGCGATGGGCCGGGGCGCCGTCGGCTGGCTGACCGAGCATGCGGCGCACCGTGCCAGCGCCGCGGTCAAGTCGGAGCTGAGAGGACGGCTACTGGAACGCGTGGGCGTGCTGGGGCCGCAGTGGCTCGGCGGACAGCACACCGGCTCGCTGGTGGCGCTTGCCACCCGTGGTGTCGACGCGCTGGACGACTACTTCGCGCGCTATCTGCCGCAACTGGGCCTTGCCGTGGTGGTGCCGGCGGCCGTGCTGGCACGGATCGTCACCGAGGACTGGCTGTCTGCCGTGATCATCGCCGGCACACTGCCCCTGATACCGGTCTTCATGGTGCTGATCGGCTGGTCGACCCAGAGCCGGATGGACCGCCAGTGGCGTCTGCTGTCACGGCTGTCCGGCCACTTCCTGGATGTGGTCGCCGGATTGCCGACGCTCAAGGTGTTCGGCAGGGCGAAGGCGCAGGCGGAGTCCATCCGCCGGATCACCGGTGCCTACCGCCGTGCCACCATGCGCACCCTGCGGATCGCCTTCCTGTCGTCGTTCGCCCTGGAACTGCTGGCCACCCTGTCGGTTGCACTGGTGGCGGTGACCATTGGAATGCGGCTGGTGCACGGTGAACTGGATCTTCACACGGGGCTGCTGGTCCTGGTCCTGGCGCCGGAGGCATATCTGCCGGTGCGGCAGGTCGGTGCGCAGTACCACGCGGCGGCGGAGGGGCTGGCCGCGGCCGAGGATGTCTTCGCGGTGCTGGACACCATGCCGGAGACGGTGCACAAGACGGGCACACCGGAGGTCGGGAAGCCGCTGGTGCCGATGGGTGCCCCGGCCGGCGCAGGCCGCCCGGGGCCGGGTGGTGGGGGGCTGCTCCGAGGGCCCTGGGGGATCCGGTTCGACGGGGTGTCGGTGCGGTATCCCGGGCGGTCCTCGGAGGCGGTGTCCGAGATGTCGTTCGAGGTGCGGCCCGGGGAGACGGTGGCGCTGGTCGGGCCCAGCGGAGCGGGCAAGTCGACGTTGGTGAGCGTGGCGCTGGGGCTGGTACGCCCCACGGCAGGACGGGTGCGCGCCGGAGGTGCCGACCTGGCGGAGGTGCCGCTTGAGGAGTGGCACCGCCAGGTCGCATGGGTGCCGCAGCGGCCCCACCTCCATGCGGGCTCGATAGCCGAGAACGTCCGCCTGGCCCGCCCGGGGGCCGCCACGGCAGACGTACGCGGGGCGCTGCACGACGCGGGCGCTTTGGAGTTCGTCGACGCGTTGCCCGACGGAGTACGGACGGTGCTCGGCGAGGACGGAGCCGGACTGTCGGCTGGCCAGCGCCAGAGGATCGCGCTGGCCAGGGCGTTCCTTGCGGACCGTCCTGTGCTGGTGCTCGACGAGCCGACGGCGTCACTGGACGGCGCGACCGAGGCCGATGTGGTGGCGGCCGTCCGCCGGCTGGCGCACGGCCGGACCGTTCTGCTGGTGGCACACCGGCCGGCGCTGCTCGCGGCGGCGGACCGGGTGGTGCGGATACCCGGCCCCGCGACGGACGCGGACCCGGCGGCGCGCCGGACCGACGGCGCTCCCGTGGGGCAGCCGGTGCCGGAGCGCTCCTGGACGGGGCGGGGAGATGCGGGTATTGGCACTGGTGCCGGTGCGGGCGGCGGAGTGGGGGGCACCGAAGACGGGGTCCCCCCGCGGGTCGGGGGCGGGGCGGACGGTGCTGCGCCCCCGGCGGCCGAGGCGGCGGGCACGGGTGGCGCGGCCGTGCTGCGGCGGGTGCGCAGGATGGCGGCGGCACGGCGCGGACAACTGGTGGCGGCCCTGGCACTGGGGGCGCTGGCGCTGGGGAGCGCGGTCGGGCTGATGGGTACGTCCGGATGGCTGATCTCGCGTGCGGCCGAGCGGCCTCCGGTGCTGTATCTGATGGTGGCCGTCACAGCCACCAGGGCCTTCGGCATCGGCCGGGCCGCCTTCCGGTACGCCGAAAGGCTGGTGTCGCACGACACGGTGCTGCGGATCCTGGCCGATGCCCGGGTGACGGTCTACCGGGGCCTCGAACGGCTGGCGCCCGCAGGTCTTCGCACCGTCCGCCGCGGAGACCTGCTCTCCCGGCTGGTCGCCGACGTGGAGGCGCTCCAGGACTACTGGCTGCGCTGGCTGCTCCCGGTGGCCGCGGCCGTCCTGGTCTCCATGGGCACCGTGGCGTTCACAGCCTGGCTGCTGCCCTCCGCCGGTGCGGTGCTCGCCACCGGGCTGCTGGTCGCCGGTGTCGGCGTACCGCTGCTCGCCGCGGCGGTGGCGCGGCGTGCGGAACGCAGGCTCGCACCCGTGCGGGGCATGCTCGCCACCCGGGTCGCCGACCTGCTCACCGGGACCGCCGAGCTGACGGTCGCCGGCGCGCTGCCCGCCCGTACCGCCCTCGCGAAGCGCGCCGACACCGCGCTGACCCGGATCGCCGCGCGCGCCGCGGCGGCCACGGCACTCGGCAGCGGCCTGACCGCGCTGGTGTCCGGGCTGACGGTGGCCGGTACGGCCCTGTGCGGGGTGACGGCCGTGCGGGAGGGGAGGCTCGACGGGGTGGCCCTCGCCGTCGTCGTCCTCGTTCCGACCGCCGCCTTCGAAGCGCTCCTCGGCCTGCCGCTCGCCGCCCGGCATCGGCAGCGGGTGCGCAGGAGCGCGGAGCGCGTGTACGAAGTGCTGGACGCACCCGTCCCGGTACGTGAACCGGCGGCCCCCGCCGCCGCGCCCGCGACCCCGTTTCCGCTCCGGCTGCGAGGACTGGCGGCACGGTACGCGGAGCGGCCCGGCCCCGGGACCGGGCCGGACCCCGTACGGTCAGCGAGGCCCCGTGGAACCGGAGTGCCGGAGGGCGACGCGCTCTTCGGGCTCGATCTGACGCTGGAGCGGGGCCGCAGGGTCGCCGTGGTCGGGCCGTCCGGTGCGGGCAAGTCGACGCTGGCACAGGTGCTGTTGCGGTTCCTGGACGCGTATCAGGGGACGTACACGCTGGGCGGGGTGGACGCGTACGCGCTGGACGGGGACACGGTGCGGCGCCATGTCGGGCTGTGCGCGCAGGACGCCCACACCTTCGACAGCTCGGTGCGCGAGAACCTGCTGCTGGCGCGGAAGGAGGCGACCGAGGACCAACTGCGCCACGCCCTGGCCCGGGTCAGGCTGCTGGACTGGGCGGAGTCGTTGCCGGACGGCCTGGACACGCTGGTCGGCGAGCACGGGGCGCGGCTCTCCGGCGGGCAGCGGCAGCGGCTGGCGCTGGCGCGTGCACTCCTCGCCGACTTCCCCGTCCTCGTTCTGGACGAGCCCGCGGAACACCTCGACCTGCCGACCGGGGACGCCCTCACCGCCGATCTGCTGGCGGCGACCGAGGGCCGCACCACCCTGCTGATCACCCACCGGCTCACCGGTCTCGAAGCGGTGGACGAGGTGCTGGTACTGGACGGCGGCCGAGTGGTTCAGCGCGGCCGGTACGCGGAACTGGTGGCGGTGGAGGGGCCGTTGCGGCGGCTGTGGGAGCGGGAACGGGCGAGTGGGGCGGAGTCGGCGGCCCTGGGCTGAGAGGAGGCCGCCAGCGGTTCTCCCGCTGCCGGTCCGCCGCTGCTGTCGTTTCGGCGGCCGGTCCGCCACTGCCGTCGTTTCCGCTGCCGGGTCCGCCGCTGCCGCCCTCCCGCTGCCTCACCGGAGCCGGGGTGCCCGCGAGGTCGGCCTCGGGACGTTCGGCGGGGGGCCGCCGCGGTGCACGGCGCGTGCGAGGCCCTGCGGATCGGCCGGCCCCTCGGCCCAGGTGCTCGGCGACTCGACGACTCGACGGTACTGCTGCACTGCTGCACGGCGGCCCAGCAGCCCCAGCAGCCCCAGCAGTCCTAGTAGTCCTAGCGGTGCCAGTAGTCCCAGCGGTACCAGCCGTTCAGCGGTTCAGCAGGATCTGCTCGATGACCGCCGCCACGCCGTCGTCGTTGTTGCCCGCCGTGCGGCCGGAGGCGGCTGCGGTGACGGCGGGATGGGCGTTGCCCATGGCGTAGGAGGTGCCCGCCCAGGTGAGCATGTCGACGTCGTTCGGCATGTCGCCGAAGGCGACGACCTCGGCCGGTGAGATGCCCCGCTCCTCGCAGCACAGTGCCAGGGTGCTGGCCTTGGACACCCCCGCACCGCTGATCTCCAGCAGCGCGCTGGGGCTGGAGCGGGTGATCGTCGCACGCTCCCGCACCTCGGTGCGCGCGAGCGCCAGGAAGTCGTCGGGGGCCAGCTCGGGGTGGTAGGCCAGGACCTTCAGAAGGGGCTGGCCTGCGACGTCGGAGTGCTCGGAGAGGAGCTTCTCCGCCGGTGCGATGCTCTCCCCGGGCTCCAGGTGCAGCGGCGGGTACGTGGGCTCGTGGTGCAGTCCGCCGCTCAGCTCCACGGCGAACGACGTGCCGGGCGCCGCGGAGCGCAGCACGTCCACGACCTCCAGGGCCCGGGACCGCGCCAAGGGCCGGATCTTGATGAACCGATGCCCACCGAACCACTGCCCCTCATCGCTCCCGGCGCCCCCGCCCCCCTGGACGTTTCCGGCACCTGAGGCACCTGAGGCACCTTCGGTATTCGGGGTGCCTGCGCCGGCCGGGGTGCTCCCGGTGCCTTCCGCTCCGCCGGTGCTCCCGGCCGTCTCCCTACCGCTGTGCAGGTCCACCACCGCGGCGCCGTTCGCGCAGATGGCCAGGCCGTGCCCGTGGACGTGGTCGGCGACCACGTCCATCCAGCGGGCCGGCCGGCCGGTCACGAAGAAGACCTCGATACCGGCCTGCTCGGCGGCTGCGAGCGCGGCCACCGTACGCCGTGAGACGGACTTGTCGTCGCGCAGCAGCGTGCCGTCCAGATCGGTGGCGATCAGCCGCGGCCGAACGGGGTGGGCGGGGTTCCGGGGCCGTGCGGTAGCTGAGGTCACGGTCGTATTGTCCCGCATATGCCAGCACGGGCGTGCGCTGGGGCGCACATCTGAGTGGCCCTGCTCCGGGGCCCCTCCCTGCCGTCCTGCGCGGCGCCGCCCCGCCGGTCACCGCGCGGCGCCGCCCCGCCGGTCCCCGCGCGGCCGGTGGCCCTCGCGGGCCACCGGCCGTTGCTCACAACGTCAGGGCCGCCCGCACCGTGTGCTGGAGCAGGAGGGCTGTCGTCACGGGCCCGACGCCGCCAGGAACCGGAGTGAGCGCGCCGGCCCGGGCGCCCGCGGCGGGGTCGACGTCGCCGACCAGGCTGCCGTCCTCGGTCACGTTGGTGCCCACGTCGATGACCACCGCGCCCTCCCCGACGTGGTCCGCGGTGATGAGGCGCGGCCGCCCCACCGCCGCGATCAGCACGTCCGCCGTCCGCGTGAGCGCAGCCAGGTCCGTGGTGCGCGAATGGCAGACCGTGACCGTGGCATCGCGGTCGAGCAGCAGATGGGCGGCCGGCTTGCCGACCACGGTCGAGCGGCCCACGACCACGGCGTGGCGGCCGGCGAGCGGGATCTTGTGGTGGTCGAGCAGGGCCACCACGGCCTCCGCGGTGGCCGGCGCGAAGGCGGGCAGACCGGCGGCCAGGCGCCCCAGGGAGAGCGGGTTGGCGCCGTCCACGTCCTTCACGGGGTCGATCGCGGACGCCAGGTCCTCCAGTCGCGCCCCGGCGGGCAGCGGCGTCTGGAGGATGATCCCGTGCACCGTCGGGTCGGCGCTCAGCGTCCGCAGCCGTGCGCGGATCCCGGACTCGGCCGCGCCGGGGCCGAGGTCGACGACGGTGCACTCCAGCCCGGCCTTCTCGGCGCTGCGCGCGATGGAGCGCACGTACCACGCGCTGGACTCGTCCGCGGTCGCGGTCACCACGGCGAGGTGCGGCGCGGTGCCCCGGGCGGCCAGCTCGGCGGCCCGGTCCGCGGTGTCGGTGCGCAGCGCGGCGGCCAGCTCGCGGCCCCGGAGCTCCCGCAACCGGGCCGGCGCCGCGTTCCCCGCGGCGCCCGGAGACCCGGCGGTCATGCGGTGATCTCCTTGCGCACCGCCGCGGTGATCTGCTCGGCGCGGGCCACGATGGCGTCCACCCGGTGCACCGCCTCGGTGAGCTCGGCGCGTACCAGGGGGTCCTTGATGCCGGACAGGTTGATCTCCACGTTGATCCGCGCGGTGGTGGCCGCGGCGCGGGCCGCCTCCGCGGCGGCGGCCACATCGGTGACCACATTGCGGTTGGCGGCGGGCAGCAGTTCCTCGGCCAGCTCGACGGTGCGCAGGGCGGTGCCGATGACCTCGGCCGGAGGCGTCGCTGCGGCAGCCAGCGCCCGGGCGATCGCCGCCGACCTGGCGGCCTTCTCGTCGGGCGTGGCGCGCGGCAGCCGATAGGCGTCGGTGACCGCGGTGAAGGCCCGGGCGTCGTCCTCCGCGAGGCACACGGCGGTGGTGCACAGGTCGTCGGAGGCGGCGGTGATGCGTGCGACCGCACCGGCGTGCGCCGCGTACTTCTCGCCGGTGCTGTACCGGGCGACCATGCCGAGCAGTGCGGCGGCCTGGGCGGCGTGCAGCGCGGCGGAGGCGCCACCGCCGGGCGCGGGCACCCGCGCCGCCAGCCGGCCGAGGAATCCGCCGATGGTCTCGTCCCGCAGGGGGAGCTCGGCGGGCGGGGAAGGATCATGGGGCATGGGCGGTCGCCCTCCAGGACGGTCGGTGCGGGTCCGCGGCCATCTTTCCATGTGCACGTGCCATGGTCCGGCCCCGCCACGGCGGTTGCCGTGCACCCCGCCCGCAACCCGGTGGTCACCCGGCCGTGCCCGTGAATTCACAGCAGAAAATGACGTCACGAGGTTTGATCCACAGCCAAGTACGGTTATCCACAGGGGAATTGGCGATTCTGTGGACAAGTGGCAGGCCCCTACGCGTTTTTTGGCCGCTTCCTTCGTTTTGCCGCCGCCCGTGGGTGTGGCCCCGCGTCGAGGCCTGTGGGCGAGGACCCCGGCCACCACCCGCGGCCGAGCTCCCCGAGCAGCGCGCCGCGGCCGAGCCTGACGGCCGCCACCCGCGGCCGAGGGCGCATCTCGGCCCGTACGCGGATCGTCGCGCCGGGGCGGACGGCGCCTGGGCGCCGGCGTCTGCACGGCGGTGCTCCACAGCGCACGGCGGCGTCTGCACGGCGGTGCTCCACAGCGCACGGCGGCCTCTGCACGGCGCCGCCCCGCTGCGCACGCGGCGTCTCGCAGCGGCGCCCAGCGGCGCTCCACCGCGGAGACGTCCACCGCCCGCACCGCTCCTGGCGTAGCGCGGCTCCTCCCCCTGCGGTCCCTTCCCCTACGGGCCCGTACGACTGGAGGCTGAGACCGGTCCGGCACTCTGGTCTGACGCCTGGCTCCGGAGCCGCCCCTACCGTCGAGGTGTGACTGTGATCGCGACCGAAAGCCTGAGCAAGCGGTTCCCCAGGGTGACCGCTCTTGACCGGCTCTCCGTGGATATCGGGCCCGGTGTGACCGGACTCGTCGGGGCCAACGGAGCCGGCAAGTCCACACTGATCAAGATCCTGCTGGGTCTGTCGCCCGCGTCCGAGGGCCGTGCCGAAGTGCTCGGCCTCGATGTCGCGACCAAGGGCTCCACCATCCGCGAGCGTGTCGGGTACATGCCCGAGCACGACTGCCTGCCGCCCGACGTCTCGGCCACCGAGTTCGTCGTGCACATGGCCCGGATGTCGGGGCTGCCGCCCACGTCGGCCCGTGAGCGCACCGCGGACACCCTGCGGCACGTCGGCCTCTACGAGGAGCGCTACCGCCCCATCGGCGGCTACTCGACCGGCATGAAGCAGCGCGTCAAGCTGGCGCAGGCCCTCGTGCACGACCCCGAGCTGGTCTTCCTCGACGAGCCCACCAACGGCCTCGACCCGGTGGGCCGCGACGACATGCTCGGGCTGATCCGCCGGGTGCACACCGACTTCGGCATCTCGGTCCTGGTCACCTCGCACCTCCTCGGCGAGCTGGAGCGCACCTGCGACCACGTCGTCGTCGTCGACGGCGGGAAGCTGCTGCGCTCCAGCGCCACCACCGACTTCACCCAGACCACCACCACGCTCGCCGTCGAGGTCACCGACACCGACGAGCACCCGGACGGCACCGCGGCCCTGCGCGACGAGCTCGCCGCCCGCGGCATCGGCACCGAGTCCGGCAGCGGTCTGCCCGGCGCCGGGCACGTCCTGCTGCTCACGGCCGACGGCGAGGAGACCTACGACGTGGTCCGCGACGCCGTCGCCGACCTGGGCCTCGGTCTGGTCCGCATGGAGCAGCGCAGGCACCAGATCGCCGAGGTGTTCCGTGTCGAGGAGTCCGGTGGCACCCGGCCGGGCGACGGCACGGCCCCCACCGGCCGGCCCGCGGCAGGGGCGTCCCCGTCCCAGCCCGACCCGCAGAAGAAGGAGGAGGCCCGCAATGGCGGCTGAGCGCACCGGACCGACCGGCCGGGCGGCAGGGACCGCGGCAGGGGCCGCCCCGGGAACCCCGCCGGGGACCGCGGCGGCGGCCCTCGCCGAGCAGAGCCGGATCCACAACATCGGCTACCGCAGCTACGACGGCCCGCGCCTCGGCCGGGGGTACGCGACCCGCTCGCTGTACTCGCAGTCCCTGCGCGGTGCCTACGGCCTCGGCCGCTCGGCCAAGTCCAAGGTGCTGCCGATGGTGCTGTTCGTGGCGATGATCGCGCCCGCGCTGATCCTGGTGGCCGTCACCGTCGCCACCAAGGCGAAGGACCTGCCGCTGGACTACACCAGGTACGCGATCGTCCTCCAGGCGGTCATCGGCCTCTACCTGGCGGCGCAGGCCCCGCAGTCCGTCTCCCGCGACCTGCGGTTCAAGACGGTGCCGCTGTACTTCTCCCGTCCCATCGAGCACGGCGACTACGTGCGCGCCAAGTACGCGGCCATGGCATCCGCCCTGCTCATCCTCACCGCGGCGCCCCTGCTGGTGCTCTATGTGGGCGCGCTGCTCGCGAAGCTCGACTTCGCGGACCAGACGAAGGGTTTCCTCCAGGGGTTGGTCTCCGTGGCGCTGCTCTCCCTCCTCTTCGCCGGCATCGGCCTGGTCATCTCGGCCATCACCCCGCGCCGCGGCTTCGGTATCGCGGCCGTCATCGCCGTCATGACCATCTCCTACGGCGCCGTCTCCACCGTGCAGGCCATCGCCTACACGCAGGACAGCCACGCGGCCGTCGGCTGGCTCGGCCTGTTCTCGCCGATCACCCTGATCGACGGCGTGCAGAGCGCCTTCCTCGGCGCCACCTCGGCCTTCCCCGGCGCGCCGGACCTGTCCGCCGGACTCGGCACCGTCTACCTGCTGGTCGTCCTCGGCCTCATCGCGGGCAGCTACGGCCTGCTGATCCGCCGCTACCGAAAGGTCGGGCTGTGACCTCCCCGCTGCCGACCGCAGGCGCGCCGCGCACGGGGCCCCGCCCAGCCCCCGCCGGCCCGTCGCCCGCCACCACCCTTCCAAGGATCGGGCCCCGCCCATGACCACTCTTCAGATCGACCACACCTCCCGCTGGTTCGGCAACGTCGTCGCCGTCAACGACGTCACCATGACCATCGGCCCCGGCGTCACCGGACTGCTCGGTCCGAACGGTGCGGGCAAGTCCACCCTCATCAACATGATGGCCGGCTTCCTCGCGCCCTCCACCGGCACCGTCACCCTGGACGGCGGAACGATCTGGCGCAACGAGGGGATCTACCGGCACATCGGCATCGTGCCCGAGCGCGAGGCGATGTACGACTTCCTCACGGGTCGCGAGTTCGTCGAGGCCAACGCAGAACTGCACGGCCTGGGCAGTTCCGAGGCCCGGCGCGCGCTCGCCACGGTCGAGATGGAGTACGCCCAGGACCGGAAGATCTCCACCTACAGCAAGGGCATGCGGCAGCGCGTGAAGATGGCCTCCGCCCTGGTGCACGAGCCGTCCGTGCTGCTGCTCGACGAGCCCTTCAACGGCATGGACCCGCGCCAGCGCATGCAGCTCATGGAGCTGCTGCGGCGGATGGGGGAGGAGGGCCGTACGGTGCTGTTCTCCTCGCACATCCTGGAGGAGGTCGAGCAACTGGCGTCCCACATCGAGGTGATCGTCGCAGGTCGGCACGCCGCGTCCGGCGACTTCCGCAGGATCCGCCGTCTGATGACCGACCGCCCGCACCGCTACCTGGTGCGTTCCAGCGACGACCGCGCCCTGGCCGCGGCACTCATCGCGGACCCGTCGACGGCCGGCATCGAGGTGGACGTCCAGGAGGGCGCGCTGCACATCCAGGCGGTCGACTTCGGGCGGTTCACGGCGCTGCTGCCGAGGGTCGCACGCGAGCACGGCGTCCGGCTGCTCACCGTCTCGCCGTCCGACGAGTCCCTCGAGTCCGTCTTCTCGTATCTAGTTGCGGCCTAGTCGCGGCCGTAGGAGGCCCAGGATGTACAACCCCACCGTCGCCCGGCTCACCTACCGGGCCCTGCTCGGCCGCCGCCGGGCCCTGATCCTCTTCGTGCTGCCGGCCCTGCTGCTCGTGATCGCCGCAGCGGTGCGCGGCTTCAGCGGCGCGGACGACCAGACCGCCTCCGACGTGCTCGGCGGCTTCGCACTCGCCACCATGGTGCCGATCATCGGCGTGATCGCGGGCACCGGCGCGATCGGGCCCGAGATCGACGACGGCTCGGTGGTGTACCTGCTGGCCAAGCCGGTCAAGCGGCCCACGATCATCCTCACCAAGCTGATCGTGGCGATCGCCGTGACGATGGCCTTCTCGGCCGTCCCGACCCTGCTCGCCGGCCTCATCCTGAACGGCAACGGCCAGCAGGTCGCCGTGGCCTACACCATCGCCGCCCTGGTCTCCTCGATCGCCTACGCCGCACTGTTCCTGCTGCTCGGCACGGTCACCCGGCACGCCGTGGTCTTCGGCCTCGTCTACGCCCTGGTCTGGGAGGCGCTCTTCGGCTCGTTCGTGTCGGGAGCGAAGACGCTGAGCGTGCAGCAGTGGTCGCTCGCCGTCGCCCACAAGGCGGCCGGCAACGACCTGATCACCTCGGACGTCGGCCTGCCCACGGCCACGGTCCTGCTGGCCGGGGTGACCATCGCCGCCACCTGGTACGCGGGCCGGAAGCTGCGCGCGCTGAAGCTGGCGGGCGACGAGTAGAGGAGCAGACGAGCAGGCGAGCAGCAGGCTCCGGCGCGGGCCGGCAGAAGGCGCCGGTGCCGGCGGGGGCCGGCGGGCGCGGCGCCCGCCAGGGCCTAGCGCAGTCCGGCAGCGGCCCGCCAGAGGGCTTCGCCCAGGGCGTACACATCTTGACGCCGTCTTCACCCTCCCTTCCGGACACTGGTGGGAGGGTGAGCGCGCTCCGCGCGGGCCGGGCACCGAGGATTCCGGCCGAGCGCCGTGCGCGCCCGTTGAGTGAGGAGCCGAGATGGGCAGCGAGCCCGTGCCGGAGGGGGAGACGCCCCCCGGCGAAGGTTGGGACGAGGTCTCCCTCGACGAGGACTTCATACGCTGTGCCCGGCAGCGGGAGCCGTCCGCGCGAGCGCGGATGCTCGCCGCACGCTGGCGCGACGGCGCCCCTGAGCCCCAGCCGTGGCGGTCCGACGAGCCGCCTGCGGGCTGGTTCTTCAGCCGGGCGCGGCGTCGGTGGTGGCGCAGGAAGCGCTGAGCAGGTCCTCCAGGACGAGTGCGACACCGTCCTCGTCGTTTCCGGCCGTGACCTGGTCGGCGACGGCCAGCAGGTCCGGGTGGGCGTTCGCCATCGCCACACCGTGCGCGGCCCAGGCGAACATGGGAACGTCGTTGGGCATGTCCCCGAAGGCGAGGGTGTCCGCACGGCGTACGCCGAGGCGGCGGGCGGCCAGGGACAGCCCGGTGGCCTTGCTGAGGCCGAGCGGCAGCAGCTCCACGATGCCCTCGCCCGCCATCGTCACCGACACCAGGTCGCCGGCGGCCGCGCGCGCCGCACGCGCCAGCTCGTCGTCGGAGAGCCGGGGGTGCTGGAGGTAGAGCTTGTTCAGCGGCGCGGACCACAGCTCGCTGCGGTCGGTGAACGGGGTGACGGGCAGCGGCCCCTCGTGCACCCGGTAGCCGGGTCCCACCAGGACGTCCGCCTCGACGCCGTCGCGGCTCGCGGCCAGCGCCAGCGGACCCGTCCCGGCCTCGATGCGCTCCAGCGCGTGGGCGGCCAGCCTGCGGTCCAGGGTCACCGAGGTGACCAGGCGGTGCGCGCCCGCGTCGTACACCTGCGAGCCCTGGCCGCACACCGCGAGGCCCCGGTAGCCGAGGTCGTCCAGGATGTACCGGGTCCAGGGGACCGCACGCCCGGTGACGACGATGTGCGCCGCGCCCGCGGAGGTGGCGGCGGCGAGCGCCGCACGGGTCCGGTCGGAGACCGTCCCGTCGGAGCGCAGCAGCGTCCCGTCGAGGTCGGTGGCGAGGAGCCGGTAGGGGAACGCCGCAGGGCCGGGCGACTCGCGCGGCCGGGGCGGCTGGAGGGGCGGGCTCGCGGCCGCAGCCGATCCGCCGGGCGAGGGCGGGCCGGTACGGCGGTGCGGGGGGCGCGGTGCCGGCGGGCGCCCGGGCTCGTCGGAAGCGGTGCTCACTTGGGTTCCAGGAGCTCCCGGCCGCCGAGGTAGGGGCGGAGCACCTCGGGGACGCGCACGGAGCCGTCGGGCTGCTGGTGGTTCTCCAGCAGGGCGACGATGGTGCGCGGGACGGCGCAGAGCGTGCCGTTCAGCGTGGCGAGCGGGCGTACCCGCTTGCCCTCGCGCATCCGGATGGACAGGCGGCGGGCCTGGAACTCGTTGCAGTTGGAGGCGGAGGTCAGCTCGCGGTACTTGCCCTGGGTGGGGATCCACGCCTCGCAGTCGAACTTCCGCGAGGCCGAGGCGCCCAGGTCGCCGGTGGCCACGTCGATCACCCGGAACGGCAGCCCGAGCCCGGTCAGCCACTGCTTCTCCCAGTCGAGCAGGCGCTGGTGCTCCGCCTCGGCGTCCTCGGGGGTGACGTACGAGAACATCTCGACCTTGTCGAACTGGTGCACCCGGAAGATGCCCCGGGTGTCCTTGCCGTAGGTGCCGGCCTCGCGGCGGTAGCAGGGCGAGAAGCCGGCGTAGCGCAGCGGGAGGCGGTCGGCCTCGACGATCTCGTCCATGTGGTAGGCGGCGAGCGGGACCTCGGAGGTGCCGACGAGGTAGTAGTCGTCGCCTTCCAGGTGGTAGACGTTCTCCGCGGCCTGGCCGAGGAAGCCGGTGCCCTCCATGGCGCGCGGGCGGACCAGCGACGGCGTCAGCATGGGGATGAAGCCCGCCTCGGTGGCCTGGGCGACCGCCGCGTTGACGAGGGCGAGCTCCAGGAGGGCGCCGACACCGGTGAGGTAGTAGAACCGCGATCCGGAGACCTTGGCGGCGCGCTCCACGTCGATGGCGCCCAGGGCCTCGCCCAGCTCCAGGTGGTCCTTGGGCTCGAAGCCCTCGGCCGCGAAGTCCCGGATGGTGCCGTGCGTCTCCAGCAGCGCGAAGTCCTCCTCGCCGCCGACAGGGACGTCCTCGTGCACGAGGTTGCCCAGCCGCAGGAGGAGCTTCCTGGTCTCCTCGTCGGCCTCGTCCCGCTCGGCGTCGGCCGCCTTGACCGCGGCGGCCAGCTCGCCCGCCTTGGCCAGCAGCTCCTGCTTCTCGTCGCCGGAGGCCCTCGGGATGAGCTTGCCCAGCGCCTTCTGCTCCGAGCGCAGCTCGTCGAAGCGGACGCCGGACGACCTGCGCCACTCGTCGGCGGAGAGCAGGGCGTCGACCAGGGCGACGTCCTCTCCACGGGCGCGCTGGGAGGCGCGGATGCGGTCGGGGTCCTCACGGAGCAGGCGAAGGTCAATCACCCCTCAAGGCTACCGGTGCCCGCTTCCGGGTCACGAGCCCATATTCCACCCGGACGGTGATGACCGAATTGCCGGAAAGGGAAATCGGGAATGCCGCTGCGTGCGGTGCCGTGGCCGCGGATCGGAATTGTCTGTTCCGGGGTGTCAATCAGGCGTTCCGCACTCCCTGGAACGAGGGAGTGCGAAGGTGGCGCCTTGACCGTACTCCGGTGCCGCGAGCGGGACTTGGCGGCCGGTCGGGGCATTGGTTGTCCACAGGTGTCCACATGTCGGGGAAAGTTATCCACAGCCTGTGTGGAAGATCTGTGGACGTCGGAAGGTTACCTTGGCGGCACGGAAAGTGATCATTCCGAAACTGGAGGAGAATGGGATGATTCAGGCAGCAAACCCTGCTCAGCCCCACTTTCGAGTGGAATCGGTTCGCTCCAAAGAGTTGATCAAGAGAAATGAGTGGACGAGTGGCGATGCGGTGGATTGTGGGGCGATCTAGGGGTGGAGGGTGCCTCTGGGGTGATTTGTCGACTGTGTTGCGCTTCCTTGTCGACTTGTCCCCAGGTCGTCGGACACCCTGTGGATAACCTCTGTGGACAACCCGTGCCCACCGGTGCGGGGCCCCTGTGGGCACTGCGGACACGCCGCTGTGCCCCGCGGACGACCGGCCTCGGTGCCCGCGGAGTACCGGCCCCTGCCCCTGCGGAGGACCGGCGGCCGTGACCGTCTCAGAAGCGGCCGTCCTGGCACCGCGTCAGCCAGTCGGAGGCGGCCACGAAGTCGTCGTCGGAGGTGCCGGGCACGGGTGCGCCGACGTCCGAGGGCGCCACCGAGGCGCGCGGGTAGGAGCCGAGGAAGCGGACCTGCGGGGAGATGCGCTTGAGCCCCATCAGGGCCTCACCCATCCTGCGGTCCGTGATGTGGCCCTCGGCGTCCACCGAGAAGCAGTAGTCGCCGATGCCGCGACCGGTGGGCCGGGACTCGATCCGCATCAGGTTGACGCCGCGCACCTTGAACTCCTGGAGCAGCTCCAGCAGGCCGCCCGGGCGGTCGTCGCCGAGCCAGATGACCACCGAGGTCTTGTCGGCACCGGTCGGCGCCGAGGGCCGGGCGGGGCGGCCGACCAGGACGAAGCGGGTCTCGGCGTTCGCCGCGTCGTGGATGTCGGTGACCAGGGGGGTGAGGCCGTAGGTCGCCGCGGCGAACTCGCCCGCGAAGGCCGCGTCGTAGCGGCCCTCCTGCACCAGCCGGGCACCGTCCGCGTTGGACGCCGCCGACTCCCACACGGCGTCCGGCAGATGTGCCGCCAGCCAGTTGCGGACCTGGGGCTGGGCCACCGGGTGCCCGGTGACCGTCTTCACATCCGTCAGCGTGGTACCGGGCCGCGCCAGCAGCGCGAACGCGATCGGCAGGACCACCTCGCGGTAGATCATCAGCGGGGAGCCCTTGGCCAGCTCGTCGACCGTGGCGGTGACCCCGCCCTCCACCGAGTTCTCGATCGGCACCAGGGCCCCCGAGGCCTCACCGCTGCGCACCGCGTCCAGCGTGGCCGGCACGGACACCATGGGGACCAGCTCCCGGGTGGCCGATTCCGGGAGCGTACGGAGAGCGGCCTCGGTGAAGGTTCCCTCGGGGCCCAGATACGTGAAGCGTGTTGCCGACATACGGTCACCCTAGTCCGCGCCGGAAGTGACCTCGGACATGCCCGCAACGGACGGCCACCGGCATCGGGCCCGACGACCTGCCCGCGGCCGCGCCCCGGTGACCGGCCCCCGCGCTCACGCCTCCAGCAGCCGCTGCCCCACGTACTCGCCGTCCGCCGCTCCGCCCGGCACCGCGAAGAGGCCGCTGGCCTCGTGGCGGATGAATACGGAGAGGGCGTCGCCGCGGTCCAGCTTGCGCTGGACGGGGACGAAACCGCGCAGCGGATCGGCCTGCCAGCAGATGAAGAGCAGGCCCGCGTCCGGGGTGCCGTCCGCGTCGAAGCCGTCGTGGAAGGAGAACGGGCGGCGCAGCATCGCGGCCCCGCCGTTCTGGTCGGGACGCGTGATCCGTGCGTGGGCGTTCAGCGGGATCACCGGCCTGCCGTCGCCGTCCACCCGGTCGAGCTTCATCTCGCTGCGCTCGCCGCCGCCGGTCAGCGGCGCCCCCGAGGACTTGCGCCGCCCTATCACCTTCTCCTGGTCCCCCACGCTGAGTTTCTCCCAGTCGTCGAGGAGCATCCGGATACGGCGTACGACGGCGTAGGAGCCGTGCGACATCCAGTCGGGGCTGCCCTGCGCGGGTACGAAGATCCGCTGGTCGAAGTCGTGGTCGGAGGGCTCCGGGTTGTCGGTGCCGTCGATCTGGCCCATCAGGTTGCGGGTGGTCATCGGGCGGGCGGTGGCGCCGGGCGAGCGGTTGAAGCCGTTCATCTGCCAGCGCACTCCGGCCGTGCCCGCCGCGTCCTTCTGGAGGGCGCGCAGGGCGTGGAAGGCGACCAGCGCGTCGTCGGCGCCTATCTGTACCCAGAGGTCGCCATTGCTGCGCGCCGCATCGAGGCGGTCGGAGGAGAAGTCGGGCAGCGGGTCGAGCGCTGTCGGGCGCTGTTTCTCCAGGCCGGTCCGGGCGAAGAAGCTGTGGCCGAAGCCGAAGGTCACCGTCAGCGAGGACGGCCCGGCGTCCAGGGCGATCCCGGTGTCATGCCCACCGGCGGTCACGGGCTCGCCCGCCATCAGCCGCTCCGCCGTGGCCGACCAGCGGCGCAGCAGGGCCGCGGCCTCCTTGCGGCCGGTGCCGGCACGCAGGTCGAACGCGACCAGATGGCCCCGGGACTGCATCGCGGTGGTGATCCCGGGCTGATGTTTCCCGTGAAACATCGCCGTGTCGGCGCCGAGCGTGGTCAGCGGTACGGCGGATCCGCCCGCTGACCGTGCCCCGGACGAAGGGTCGCCGCCGGCCGTGGCATGGCCGATGGCGCCTCCCACCGCGCCCAGGGCCAGGCCGGTGGCACCTGCGGTACCGAGCAGACGGCGTCGGGTGATCGCCGGTCCGGTGGTCCCGGTTGCCGCCCGGGGGGCGGGAGGGGCCGGGGAGTCGGAGGGGTGGGCAGAATCCGCCATGGTGGGTCAGCCGATCTTCGCGTTCTTGTAGACGGTCACTTCGTCGATGTCGGAGGTACGGACGGTCAGGGCGAACTGCCAGTCGCCCGCCATCGGGATCTGGACGCCACGCGCCGTCCACTGGCCGGGCGCGATGTGCTCGGGCGTGATGCGCAGCGGGCCGATGTGCTGGGACCTGAGCGTCAGGGCGACCTGCACCTCGGGGACGTCGACCGTCCTGCCCTGCGGGTCCATCACCATGATGTCCATGGTGTTGCGGCCTGGGTGACTGGGGTCGAGGTCGAGCATCACGGTGCCCCGTCCCCGGGGGCCGCCGGTGTCGAAGGGCAGGTCGAGGGAGACCGGAGGAGCCTGCTCCCCGGTGACGACCGCGCCGCCGGCCCGCGCGGCCTCCTCCGCCGTACGGCCCGTCTCCGTCGTGGTCAGAAGGGTGGTGACGGCCAGCACCACGACCGCGACGGCCGCCTCGGCGAGGACCGAGCGGCGCAGTCCGGAGCGAGCCGGGTCGGCATCGCGCAGCCTCCTGCGGCGTGCGGTGGCCATGGCCGCGCGCTGCCGTGCGAGTTGCGCGGCACGAGCGGGGGCGTCCCCGCCGGCGTCCGTGCCTGCTTCCCCTGGTGCGGGGGGCTTCTCCGCGGCGGCGGCTTTCCGGGGGGTGGGGGCTTCCCTCGCGACGGGGGCTTCCTCGGAGGTGGGGGCTCTCCCCGCGCCCGGGGCTTCCTCCGTGGCGGGGGCTTCCTCCGCGGGGGAGGCATGTACCGCCGTGCCGGCTGCCGGCGCCGCGCCTGCCTCCGGCGCGGTGGAGGCGCCCGCCGCCGTGCGGGTGTCCGCGGCCGGGCGGGTGCCCGCCGCCGTGGAGGTGTCCGTGGGGGCGGTGGCGGCGCCGGTGTCCACCGCCGCGGTGGCATCCGCGCGTGCCGCCGCCTGGGGCCGGGGCGCGGCCGCATCCGCCCGCGCGGCGCCGGGCTCGGCGCTCGCGCTGTCCCCGGCCGTGGCCGCCGCGGCGTCCGTCAGCCGCCCGGTCCAGCGGCGCGAGGTGCCGGCGATGGCGACGACCACGGCGACCAGGGCGACCTTGACGAGCAGCAGCCGTCCGAAGTCCGTGCCGGTGAGCGCGGACCAGGATCCGACCTGGCGCCAGGACTGGTAGAGCCCGGTGGCCACCAGCACCAGGACGCTGCCGAACGCGACGGCCGAGAACCGCCGCACCGCCGCCGCCCCGATCGGCGGCGCCGCGTCCGACGGCGCCCGGTACAGCGCGGTGAGCAGCGTCGCGAGGCCGCCGAGCCAGGTCGCCACGGCCAGCAGGTGCAGGACGTCCACCGGGACGGCGAGCCGGGTCTGGATGCCCACGGAGGCGTGTTCGGACAGTGCCCAGGTCGCCGCGAGACCGATCGCGACCACCGCCCCGCCCACCGAGAGCCCGAAGGCGAGGTCGCCCGCGCCCGGGTCCTGCCGGGCGGCACCCCCGCTCTCGCGCCCGCTTCCGGCAGCCGTCCCGTCGCGCCCGCCGCCGTCGCCGGACCCCGGCCCGCCGGCGCCCCCGTCCTCACCGGCACCCGGCCGATCCCCGGCCCCGGCCCGTTTCGCGTACGCACCGAAGAGCACCGCGACGAACAGCGCGGCCACCGCGAGCAGCAGCAGTCGGGAGACGAGCGCCGTGCCCTCCTTGGTCCCCAGTACGTCATGGAGCAGGCCCAGGTCGACGATGTCGGCGACCTTCCCCGACCCGGTGTAGGAGCCGCGCATCAGCAGCAGGGCCAGTGTCGCCGCGGTCATCGCCACCCAGCCGGAGACCACGAGGCGCTGCACCGGCCGTACCCCGGCCCCGCGCGGCCAGCAGGCCAGGACGAACGCGACCCCGCCCACCAGCAGGATGAACCCCGTGTACGACACATACCGTGCGGTGTCGTACAGGGCGCCGACCACACCGCCGCCGGCCGCCCGGTCGGGCAGCGACACGGAGGTCTTCGACGGCGCGCCCACGGAGAAGGTGTAGGCACCGGAGACGGGATGGCTGTCCGCCGAGATCACCTGGTAGGCGACCGTGTAGGTGCCGTGCGGCAGACCCGTGCGCAGGGGCACCCGGTAGGTGTCGCCGCCCGTGTGGACGACCGTGCCGGCGGTGGCGGAGCCCCCCGCCGGGTCGAGCACCCTCAGCCCGCCGGCCGCGATGCTGACCTCCTCGGAGAAGGTCAGCGACACCTGCGTCGGGGCCGCCTGGACCACCGCGCCCTGGCGGGGGTCGCTGCCGGTGAGCGCGGCGTGCGCACCGGCGGGCGCGGCGGCCGCGAGCAGGGCTGCCGCGCAGGCGAGCGCGCACAGCACGAACGCGTACAGCGCCCGGCGGCGCTGTCCGGTCGGACCGGGGCGGAAGGGGGTGCTCTGCACGGTCAGCTCCTCACGGTGTTCTCGCGCTGCCGGCGCCGTCCGGCGGGGTGCCAAAGGCGCCGCCGGCGCCCGGGTTGTAGGTGGCGGGCCGGACCGGGACCTTGACGGTGAGCGTCCCCGAGCGGCGGAAGTGCAGCCGGACCGTCACCGTGTCGCCCACCTTCGGCTTGTGCGTGAGCTGTTCGAACATCAGATGGTTGCCGCCGCGGGAGAAGTCCAGCGCGCCGTGCGCGGGCACCGGGAAGGAGTCCTGCATCTCCATCCGCCCGTTGCGGGTGCGGTGCAGCGTGACCCGATCGGCGATGTCGCTGGTCACAGAGGTGAGCGTGTCGGCTCCGCCGGTGTTGCGCACGACGCAGAACCCGGCCGCCAGACCGGTGGTGACGGGCACGGGGAGGAACGCGCCGCTGATCCGCAGGTGCGGTCGCGCCGCCGTGTCCGCCGCGGCCTGCCCGCCGCTCCTGCCTCCGGTGCCGTCGGTGCCGTCGGCTCCGGAACCGCCACCGCACCCGGCGAGCGCCCCGCAGCCCACCACGGCCGCCAGCGCGAGCGCCACCACCCGGGCCCGTGCTCCGGCTGCCGCCGTCGGTGCCGCCATGGCCGCCGGTGCTGTCGGTCCCGTGGTGTCCGTCGCGGTCGTGTTGCTCGTCGCTGCTGTTGCCGCCGTCGCCGCGGCGCCGCGCCGCCTCACGGCCGCTGCCCCTGCACTATCTTCGGCAGGTCCTTCGTGTAGTCGTCGACGGTGGCGTCCTCGTGGTAGAGCAGGTAGCCGCCGTCCGACTTCGGCGAGAAGGCGACGACCTCGGTGCCGTGCGTCGACACGACGGTGCCGTCCTTCTCCTTCTTCGGCGGGTCGATGCTGATGCCGAGCTGCCGTGCGGCGTGCTGGATCGTCGCGAACTTCCCGGTCAGGCCGATGAACTCGGGGTCCTGCTGGCGCAGCCAGCTACCGAGCGCGGCGGGGGTGTCCCGCTCCGGGTCGGTGGTGACGAAGACGACGCGCAGCTTCTCCTGTACGGCCTTGGGTAGCTGCTTCTTGGCCACGGCGATGTTGCTCATCGTCAGCGGGCAGATGTCGGGGCAGTGCGTGTAGCCGAAGTAGAGCAGTGTGGGGCGGCCCTTGGTCCGCTCCCGCAGGTCGTACTTCTCGCCGTGGGTGTCGGTGAGGACGAGGTCGGGCTTGGTGAAGGGCGGGTCGAGCACGGTCAGGGCCCGCCGGCCGGAGTGGGCGTCGGCCTGGACGTCGACGGGCTTGGAACTCTCGTCTCCGCTGCCGCCGCCGCACGCGGACAGGGCCAGTACGGCCGAGGTCAGCAGGGCCGCGGCCAGGGGCAGGGTCTTCTTGCGCATGAATGGTCGTCCCAGATGGTGTGGTCCCCGGGGTGCACCGGAGCGGTGTGTCCCCGGGCTGGTGCGTCCCGGGGCGCGTGGCGGAGCGGGCAGGCGGCCCGCACCCCGTACGGCACCGTACGGGGGCCACGCGCTCCGGAAGGGCCCCGGGTCGGCCGTGGCCGGCCCGGGGCGGTGGCCGGTGGGCCCGGGCGTGGCCCGAGCGTGCCGGCGCGCGGAATCAGTTGGTGCGGCGGCGTCCCGCCAGCACGCCGAAGGCCACACCGAGTACGCCCACGACGATGCCGACAACGCCCAGGACGCGCGCGGTGGTGTCCGAGCCGCCGGAATCGTCGGCCGCGGCGGTGGTGCTTGCGCCGGTGCCCGTCTTCCCCTCCTGGGCCCGGCTGCCGGCCGCCTGCGCACCGCCGGCCCCGTCCTCGGCGGGCGGGGCGGTCAACTGGAGCACGGGTGCGGGGTTGTCCGGCTCCGGTCGGCCCTTCTGCTGTACCTCGATCCAGCGCACGATCTCGTGGTTGGAGTAGGTCTGCAGGGCCTTGAACGTGAGCGAGTCGGCGTCCTCGGGCAGTTTGCCGACCGAGACAGGGAACTTCTGGAAGTAGCCGGGCTCGATGCCGTCGCCGTCCGCGGTCCAGGTCACCCTGGAGACCGCCTCGTCGACGGTGCCGCCCTCCGACTTCAGCGGCGTGGCCAGCCGGCTCCTGGTGATCTTGATGGTCCACCCCGGGACCGGCTGCGGCGCCACGGAGGTGAGCGGGTGCTGCTGGTAGGGGAAGTCGACCTCCAGCTTGGTGGTCGAGGCCTTGTCGCGCTCGTTGGGCACCTTGAAGTCGAGCACGGCGTATCCGCCCTTGGCGGCCTCGCCCTCGGAGGCCACGCTGACGTGTGCGAAGGCGGGCACGGACAGTCCGAGGACGGCGAGCGCGGCGGTGGCTCCCACCACGCCGACGCGGGAAAGCTTCATGTCGGACACTCCACGGTCAGGAGAGGTTCGGTGCTCACCGGCGGCCACCGGTGAGGAAGTGCACGGTGCTGTGCAGCGCGACACCTCTCGTGGAGTACCGGACGGCGGCGGGCGGAGGCGCCCGTCGTCCGGTGGCCCCGGTGCCCGGGCCGCGGCAGGAGCGCGCGGAGGAGCACGAGGACCACCTGGCCGGGTACGGAGGACCGGTGGCCGGTACGGCGGTGTCGCGTCAGGCTGCGAGGAGGCAGGGAAGGGCGCGGGGCGGCCCGCGCCGGATCACCGTGTGCTGGAGAACGGCCGCGTGGGGCGGCGGCGGGGCGGGCGCGGCGGGGTGCGGAGGGCGCGGGCCGGTGCGGCCGGCGCAGGGCAGTCCGGCGCGCAGGGCGCACACCAGGGCGAGCGCGGCGCGCAGCGCACGGACCAGCGCGGCCTCCGCGACACCCTGCGCGGAGAGGGCGAGGAGCCGGAAGACCGCCAGGTCGCCGCGGCGCAGCAGCCATCCGGCGACCACCGCCGCCAGCAGGTGCCCGAGCACCATCGGCAGCGATGGCAGCATGGGCACGAGGTGCAGCAGGGACACCGTGTGCGGGGCCGGCAGCGAGGCGTCCGCGAGCCCGGGCAGGCCGCCCGTCTGACCCAGCACGCCGGCGGCACCCGGCGCGGCACCGGCCATGTGCGCCTCGGCGAGCTGCGAGGACACCGCCCCGCTTCCGGAGGTCATATCGGCCATATGTGACATACCAGGCATATGTGCTGCCATGGCCCCGGAGCGCTCGGCGCCGGAGGCGACGGCCGTGCCCGGGTGGCCCGCGCCCGCCGCGGCCGCCGCGGCGCCGCGCACCAGCCGTGCGGCACCGCCCGTCAGCCCGGCTCCCGCGGCGGTGTTCGGCACCGCCATGTCGCACTGGCCCAGGCCGAAGAGGGTGTGCAGGGCGATCTGCCCGACCGCGAGCACCGCCGTGATGCCGGGGAGCGAGCGCTGCCGTCCGGCGAGCGGCACCACGACCAGCAGCAGGCCGCCGAATCCGGCGGCCAGCGTCCACAGTGGGACGGTGGCCTCGGAGGCGAGGCTGTGGCCCGCCGCGGACAGCGCGACGCAGACCGCGGTGAACACCGCGGCCCTCAACAGCCGGAGGCCGGCTCCGGCGCGTGCCTCGCGCGGGCGGGGGGCAGTCATGGCTGGGCCATCATCCCATTGCGTACTGGTGTTCCACGCGGCAGGTCCGCAAGGTCATATTAGGTCCGAATAGGTCACACTGAGTCGCTATTCCATGCACTATCCGTAAAAGTTCCTGGAATTCAATGGCATAGGGCGTTCCCTGAGTGGCTGACTTTGACAGAAACACCAGGCGTGTTTCTTCGGATCGCACACGCCGGGACCGGCTCCCGCCGCCGCACTTGCCTACGCCGTCCGCGCAGGTCCGCTGTTCAGGGGGTGTTGTGCGCCGTGTTCCATACCTTGACCGCCCTGCTTCGCGCATCCGCCGAACGGGCGGTGTCCGATACGCGTAGGGCTTACTTCCGCCTGCTTGAGGCAATACGTATCGGTATGTCGAGCCGCACCGAGGAGGCTGGAGCATGAGCATCTCGTGGTCACTCCACTTGCGGCGTGAAGCTGCGAGCGTGCCGCTTGCCCGGCGCCTGCTGATCGGCGCGATGGAGACCGCCGGAGTCGATCCGGACATCTCCTACGACCTCTCCGTCGCGCTCAGCGAGGCATGTGCCAACGCTGTCGCGCACGGCGGGTCTGCCGCCCCGGCGGGATCGTCGGGCGCGTATCAGGTCACCGCCTATCTCGACGGCGAGAAATGCCGTATCGAGGTGGCCGACTCGGGCCCGGGCTTCCCGGCCGGCCGCCCGCGGGCCGTCACCCGCCCGGCCCCGTCGAGCACCGAGCACGGCCGAGGACTCGGTCTCATCGAACAACTCGCCGACCATGTGCACTTCGGCAACAAGCCGGGGCAGAGCGGAGCGGTGGTGAGCTTCGACAAGATCCTCAAGTGGCGGGAGGACGCGCCACTGGTCGCCGTGTAGAACGCCTGGAACATCCGGAAGGTCCGGCACATCCAGAGAACGGGCCGGGGCGAACGCCCCGGCCCGCCGCGTCGGGGATCCGGCTCACCCCCTCAGCTTCGCCATCCACGACTCCACCTCGTCGGAGCGGCGCGGCAGGCCGGCCGACAGGTTCCTGTTGCCGTCCTCGGTGACGAGGATGTCGTCCTCGATGCGGACACCGATGCCCCGGTACTCCTCGGGCACCGTCAGGTCGTCGGCCTGGAAGTAGAGGCCGGGCTCGACGGTGAGGCACATGCCCGGTTCGAGTACGCCGTCGGCGTAGGTCTCGCGGCGGGCCACCGCGCAGTCGTGCACGTCCATGCCGAGCATGTGGCCGGTGCCGTGCAGCGTCCAGCGGCGTTGCAGGCCCAGCTCCAGGACCCGTTCGACCGGCCCCTCCACCAGGCCCCACTCGACCAGCCGGGTCGCCAGCACCCGCTGGGCCGCGTCATGGAAGTCGCGGTACTTGCCGCCGGGCTGCACGGCGGCGATACCGGCCTCCTGTGCCTCGTACACCGCGTCGTACACCTTGCGCTGCACGGCGTTGAACCGGCCGTCCACGGGCAGGGTGCGGGTGACGTCCGCGGTGTAGAGGGTGTGGGTCTCGACGCCCGCGTCCAGCAGCAGCAGTTCGCCGGAGCGCACCGGGCCGTCGTTGCGCACCCAGTGCAGGGTGCAGGCGTGGGCGCCCGCGGCGCAGATGGAGCCGTAGCCGATGTCGTTGCCCTCGACGCGGGCGCGCAGGAAGAACGTTCCCTCGATGTAGCGCTCGCTGGTGGCCTCGGCGCGGTCCAGCACCTTCACGACGTCCTCGAAGCCCCGCACCGTGGAGTCCACGGCCTTCTGGAGTTCGCCGATCTCGAACTCGTCCTTCACCAGCCGCGCCTCGGACAGGAAGAACCGCAGCTCGTCGTCCTGCTCGCGGGTGACCTTGTCGGTGAGCGCCGCCTCGATCCCGGCGTCGTGGCCGCGCACCACGCGGACCGGGCCCGTCGCCTCCCGCAGGATCCCCGGCAGCTCCCGGACGTCCGCCGCCGGGATGCCGTACCGCCGCTCGGCCTCCGCGAGCGAGTACCGCCGCCCGACCCACAGCTCGCCCTGGCCGTCCAGCCAGAACTCGCCGTTCTCCCGGTTGGAACGGGGCAGCAGGTAGACGGTCGCGGTGTGCCCGCCGGCGGTGGGCTCCAGGACGAGGACGCCGTCCTGGGTCTGGTCGCCGGTCAGGTACGCGTACTCGACGGACGCGCGGAAGGGGTAGTCCGTGTCGTTGGACCGGGTCTTCAGGTTGCCGGCCGGGACCACCAGGCGCTCGCCCGGGAACCGCGCGGAGAGCGCGGCGCGGCGGGCGGCGGTGCGGTCGGCCTGGGCGATGGGTGCGAGGTCGTGCAGTTCGGTGTCGGCCCAGCCGGACTTCATGTTCTCCGCGAGCTCGTCGGAGACGGCGGAGTACAGACCGTTCTTCCGCTGCTTGATCGGCTTCTCGGCGGGCTGCTCGTCCGCGGCCTCGGGGGACGGCGACGGCTGCTCTTCGGCCACGGTCTTCTCCTCTACTACGGCACGCAACGCCTGGACCCCGTCCATCGTAGATCGGCGGCCCGGGCGCGGTCAGTGGCCTTGCCCGTACGGCGGCTCCGCCCGGCGCACCCCCGTCCGCCTTCCCGCCACGCCCCCGTCCGTCCGGGGCGTGCCCCCGCCCGCCCCTGAGGTGTGCCCGGGCGCCCTGACACGTCCCCGGGCGCCCTCCGGCGCACCCCCGCCCGTCCCGGGGCCTGCCTCAGGCGAAGCAGGCCCCCAGCAGCACCACGTCCGCGTCGTCCCGCCCGCAGGACCGCCCGCCCCCGGCGCTCCCGCCGCCCGCGACCAGGGCCTGGGGAGCGGCCTGGGGAGCCACCATGCGCCCCAGTACGTGGTCGACCACCGCCGCAGGGTCCCCCCGCACCTCCTCGGGCACACTCGCGGCCGCCGCGTGCAGCCGGGCGAACGCCCGGTCCATGGGCTCCCCCGTCCGCCGCAACAACCCGTCCGTGCAGAGCAGCACCGTTTCTCCCGGCCCGGGCGAGAGCTCCACGCTCGGCGCCTCCCAGCACGAGAGCATCCCCAGCGGCGCGGAGAGCGACGTCTCCACGAACTCCGTGCGGTGCGCACCCACGATCAGCGGCGGCGTGTGCCCCGCCCCGGCGAACGTGATCCTGCGCACCGCGGGCTCGCAGTAGGCGAAGAGCGCCGTGGCGGCGCGCGCCGGTTCCGTCAGCCGCATCAGCAGTTCGAGATCGGACAGCACCGCGACCGGATCCTCGCCCTCCATCAACGCGTACGCCCGCAGCGAGGCCCGCAGCCGTCCCATCGCGGCCACCACCCCGGGCCCCGACCCGGTGACGGAGCCGACCGCGAGCCCCAGCGCGTCCTCGGGCAGCGGCAGTGCGTCGTACCAGTCGCCGCCGCCCCCCGGCCCGGTGCGGTGCCGCACGGCCAGCCGTACCCCGGCCACCCGCGGCAACCGGGCCGGCAGCAGCTCCTGGGCGAGCGTGGTGAGAGCGGTACGCGCGCGTTCCAGTTCCAGCAGCCGGCCGAGGTGTTCGGTGGCGTGCCGGGCGTAGAGGCCGATCAGGTGACGGCGGCGCTCGGTGGGTTCGGCGGGCTCGTCGTAGAGCCAGACCACGGCGCCGAGCCGGCCCGCCGCCTTGGTGGTGAGCGGCAGCGCGTAGCTGGCCCCGCAGCCGAGCCGGGCGTTGACCTCGCGGTGCCGCGGATCGAGACCGTCCTCGGACGGCAGGTCCGGATGGACGATCTCCCGCTCCCCGCCGGGCATCCCGGCAGGTGTGTCGAGCAGCAGCCCGTGCGAGGTGGCGGCCCTCGGCACCGTCTCCAGATGCCCGAGGTCGGCACGGGAGAGGCCGAAGCCGAGCGTGGTGTCGGGGCCGAGTCCGTCGGACGGTTCCAGGACCACCAGACCGCGCCGTGCGCCGACGAGGGCGGCGCCGGCGCGCAGCAGTTCGTGCAGGGCGTCCTGGAGGCGCCCGGTGCGCGTCAGGCGCTCGATGAGCTCGTGGAGCGTGGTGAGATCGGACACCCAGCCCGCCAGGCGGTCCTGGAACGCGGCCGCGGGTCCGGACGGCTGAGCGAGGGGCGCAGAGGCGCTTGCGGCGGAGGTGGGGTGGCCGCCGGACGGCGCGGCAGTGTGTGCTGGCGCCGGGACCGTGGAGTCGATTCCAGCCACTTTCGGAAGATGCGGAGCGCTCATGGTGTCCAGCTCTCAGGACGGTGCGTACTCCACAAAAGCATTGCAAACCCCCTGACATCCCGCGTCTTTCCGCGCCGCTGGCCCTGCTGGCAATGGCTCCACATCTACACGCAGAGATACGTAGATGTCCAGTATTGTCCTAGTCGGATTCGTGGTGCCGCATCCCGCCCGTCACGCATGGAACTTGGCCAAAAAGAGCTGCAATGAAGGGCATATTGCGGTCGACTGGTTTCGTTCAACGGAGCGTCACGACGGCCGCGATGGGTACGTAATCGGTGACGGTCAGGGGTACCCGGGAATTGAGTGATCCTCGGAACCTGACGGCGGACCCGGGCGTCATAACCACCGACGGTCGTGCTTCTATCCTCCGTGGCGGAGGCGGCGATGGCCATGTGGACGGCACATCGCCGGGCACCGTCACCCCACGCCATGCCCATGCTTTGAACAGCGCAGTATGGACAACAGCCAGTGCTCGGCCCAGAGGGGTTTCCCCTGCCCGTGCAGGGGTGTGACGCGCCAGCACGTACGCGTAGTGAAGTGATCGACACATGCTGTGATGTGGTCCTCGGCGTTCAACGCGGAAAGGAACGAGCGCTCATGCGCGAGATCCTCGGAAGGCGACGCAGGCTCCTGCCCAGGTGGACCTTCGGACGGAAGAACGGCAAGGGGAACGGGGACGAGAGCCCCGTGAGCGGCGCACGCACCGGCAAGGAAGGCAGCGGCGACGGCATCAGGTCCGGCGGCAGAAAGGGCCGGCCCGACATGGCCGGCGCGGCGCTGACGTTCGCGACCGAGTGGCAGTGGCCGGTGCTGCCGGGCGTCGCGCTCCAGTCCCACCGCGGCACCCGCGGTACCCGCTGCGCGTGCCCGGACCCCGAGTGCGCGGTGCCGGGCGCCCACCCCTTCGACCCCGGTCTGCTGGCGGCCAGCACCGATGAGCGCATGGTCCGCTGGTGGTGGTCCAACCGCCCCACGGCCCCCGTCGTGATGGCCACCGGAGGCCGCGCGCCGTGCGCCGTCAGCCTCCCCGCGGTCGCCGCGGCACGGGCCCTTGCCGTACTGGACCAGCAGGACATCCGGCTCGGCCCGGTGGTCGCCACGCCCACCCGCTGGGCGATCCTGGTGGCGCCGTACTCGATGGAGCAGCTCGGCGCCCTGCTCTACGCCAAGGACTTCGTCCCCGGCTCCCTGCGCTTCCACGGCACCGGCGGCTACATCGCCCTCCCGCCCTCCCCCACCGGCCAGGGCCAGGTCCGCTGGGAGCGTGCGCCGCTGCCGGGTTCCGCCGCCCCCTGGGTGCCCGACGTCGAAGCCGTGGTGGACGCGGTGGTAGACGCCCTGACACACCGCGGTGTGAGCGCGCCGGAGATGTAGGGCAGTAGGCCGCCGCATACGTAGGGCAGTAGGTCGATGGTGCGGGTGAGACTCGGCGGTGCGGGTGAGTACGTCGGCGGTGCAGGCCGGCTCGCCCCTGGTGCAGGCGGGCGTGCCTGAGATGTGAGCGGGTGCGCGCCGGTGGTGCGAGCGGGTGTGCCGGTGATGCAGGCGCGACCCGCGCGCCGTGCCACCCGGCACCGTGCCACCCGGCACCGTGCATCCGGTGCCATGCCGCACGGCGCCGTGTCACCCGTCCGGTGGAGGACGGTGCGCCGCAGGCGAACCCGGGGGCTCCGGCCCCCGGGGCCCCACTTCCGGGCGCCCCGTGCACCGGAACCCGGCGCTCCCGTCCCCGGAACCCCGCTTCCCGCACCACCGGCCCCCGGAACCCCGCTTTCCGCATCCCCCGGCCCCCGGAACCCCGCTCCACGGACTCACGTTCGCCATCCCACCCGAGTCCGTTGGACCGTGCCCCACCCTCTGCCGGGGTCCACTGCGCCCCATCCGCCGCATCCGCTCCCGCACCGGGCTCATCCCCGTTTCCAGGACCCTTCCCGGCCAACTGCGGGCACTGCCGGTCGTCCTACCCCTGACCTGCCCGTCGCCCTTTGCGGCTGACCGACCAGTCAGCTAAGGAACGCGGGAAACGACGGGTGACTCCTGTCACAACTCCCCATCCACGCAGGTAAATCGGCGTCTGAATGGCCGAGATCGAATTTGCTAACCGGCGATCTCTTGTTACCGTTCATATAGCCCGGTTGCTGGTGCATCCCCCGTCGCCAGCAACCGGGCGCTCGCATACGGGGTCCGTGGACGACCCGGCTCGTCACTCAGCGCAGCCCACGGCACGCGGTCCCCGCCGCACGGACAGCGGACGGCCGGCACCCCTCGGGTGCCGGCCGTCCTGTCCTTCGCGGGGTTCGGCGTCCACGCTCTCTCGCCACTTCGGCCGGGCCGTTCGGCGCACGGACCCATCGGGACCGACGCACGCGCCCGACGCGGCGGGCGGACCCGCGGGCCGCGGCATGTGCGCGCGGCGCCCCGTACGGCCCCTCGCGAGCGGGCCGGAGAAGGCCGGGGCCGCGCGCGGACGAACGCCTTGCGTGCGCCGTCCACCCGGGCCCCGCAGCCGTGTTCCCTCAGCTCAGCGTGACCTGCCGGTTGGTGAGTCCACCGCGGGCGCGGCGCTCGTCGGACGTCAGCGGGGCGTCCGAGGCCAGGGCGGTGGCCAGCCGTTCCGCGAACTGCGCCGCGGGCTTCTCGGTGTCCTGCGCGGACATGGCGCTCGGCAGGTCCCAGACCGGCACGGTCAGGCCGTGCGCACGGAACGAGCCGACCAGACGGGTGCCTTCGCCCAGCGACGAGGCATCCGCCGCGTGCAGCCTGGCGAGCGCGTCGAGCAACCGCTCCTCGGGATGCTCCATCACCCAGCGCAGATGGTTCTTCTCCGGGGTCTCGCACCAGTACGCCGAAGGCACCCCGGAAAGCTTTGCGGTCGGGATCGCCGCGGCGTTCGCACGTTCCAGTGAGGCCGCGACCTCCGCAGTGGCGTTCTCCGCGTCCGGCACCCAGAACTCGAAACCCGCGTGCACCACGGGCTCGAAGGGCGCCTCGGGGTCCAGCAGGTCCTGCAGCCGCGGCCCGTCCGGGGGCACTCGCCGTCCCGCCACCGGGGAACCGGGCTCCGAGGTGAGCGCGCGCTGCAGCGTGTCGGCGAGGTCGCGGCTGATGTCACCGGAGGAGATGTCGTTCTGCAGGCCGAGCAGCACCGCTCCGTCGTCGCGGCGCAGCGCGGGCCAGGCCATCGGCAGGACCGTGGCCAGGGTGACCGAGGGGACGTCGTCCGGCAGCCCCTCCCGCAGGGTCAGCTCGACGGTCGCCGCGGGCACCAGCTCGCGCAGCGCCACCCAGTCGCCCTCCGCGGCCAGCCCCTCGAACGGACGCTGCACCAGCTCGGTCGCCGCATGGGCCGCGGCCCGACCGTGACAGGCCTTGTAACGGCGGCCCGAGCCGCACGGGCAGGGCTCACGGGCACCGACGACCGGAACGCTTCCGTCCGCACCTGTGCTCTGCTGCGGGCGCCTGGCCCTGGTCTGGGCGCGCTTCTTCGCCATCGTGGGCATCTCCCGGTTACGGCTCGTCTCGTACGGCGCGAGCCTAGCCGTTCGCGTGGACGGCCCGGGGAAACGGGGAAACGGCGAAACGAGGAAACGGGGAAAACGGGGAAAACGGGGAGATCCGGGGGACGCCCGGGTGGGGACGGGCCACCGGCACGATCGGGCGGCGCGATCGTGCGGCGCGGGCGACGGCTGGGGCGGGCGGCGGGCGGCGGGAGCGGAGGCCGGGGCGGGCGGCTGGGGCGTCCGGGCGGTGGGTGGGCGTCCGGTGTGGATTTGCGTTCGGTGCGCGGGCGTTCCGTGCGCGTGGGCGTTCGGTGAGTGTGGGTGTCCGGTGTGGTTGGGCGCCCCGTGCGTGGGTGTCCGGGTGCGTGTGGGCGTCCGGGCGGCGGGACGGCATCTCCGCCCGTCGGACCGGGGTGGACTCGGACTCGCCCCGCGAACGGCGCGCGCACCGGCGGGATGCCGGGAAGACCGGATGCCGGGAAGACCGGACGCCGGGGAGAGGGGCCCGCGGCGGCCGGGGCACTCGTCAGGAACCGGGGTACGCGGGGCGAGTCAGGCACGCGGGCGAGCTGGGGCGCCTGCGGGCCGGGGCGCCCTGCGGGCCGTCGGGAGCCGGGGCGGCTCACTCCGGGTCGTCGAACGGCTCCGCGAACTCCCGGTCGGCGCGGCCGGACAGGGGGCGCGAGGGCAGACGGGCGCCGAGCTCACCGCCGAGCCGGTGCGCCTGGCGGTGGGCGTGGGCGGCGGGGGCGGCCCCGGTCCTGCGGGCCTGCTTGCCGACGGCGGGCCGAGCGGCGCTTTCCGAACGGGCGCCGTGGACGCCGTTCTCGGCGCGAGGGGCGCGGCCGACCACGCGGCCCGCGCCGTCGGAGCGGCGGGCGGGAGCGGGTTCCTTGTGGACCACGACCCAGACGGTGACCTCGCCGTGCGGGTCGTCGCGTACGCCCCAGTCGTCGGCGAGGGCGGTGATGATGTTGAGCCCGCGGCCGCCGTGGGCGGTGACCGAGGGCTTGGCCGGAACCGGGCGGGTGGGACCACCGCCGTCCGTGACCTCGACCGTGAGCCGGCCCGCCGTGTCGATGCGCCAGGCAGCCATGACGTCCCCGTCGCCGGCCGGCGCGTCGCCCAGTGGCCTGCCGTGCCGGCAGGCGTTGCTGAGCAGTTCGGAAAGGATGAGAACGGCATCGTCGACGACCGTGTCGGAAACCCCGCTGACGCGCAGTTGATCACGCATGCAACGTCTCGCTTTTCCCACGCCCGCAGGGCCATGGGGAACGGCCATGCTCGACGACGCGGGCACCTCCTGTGCCACCACCAACGCCACCCCCGAGACCTCCTTTGCCCCACGCCACGGTGTGGATGCCCCGGCCCGCTGGACCGGAAACCGGCCAGGCCCCCTACCGTGACGCATTACTCACGCTCGAATACGCATCGAACGCGCCGGTGTACGCCTGGTAACCGACGTTATGGGTGGCCGGGTAACCGCCGTTATGCGCGGCCGAGCCGGTGCAGTACCTGTTTCGGGCGGTTGGTGATGATGGCGTCCACGCCGAGCGCGACGCACAGGTCCACGTCCGCCGGCTCGTTGACGGTCCATACGTGGACCTGGTGGCCGGCCTCCTTCAGCCTGGTGACGTAACCCGGGTGGTTGCGGACGATCCGCATCGAGGGCCCCGCGATGCGCACTCCGTCGGGCAGCCTGCCCTCGCGGTGCCGCGGTGAGACGAACTGCATCAGGTAGACGGTCGGCAGGCCGGGCGCGCGGGCGTGCACCCGCTGCAGGGAACGGGCCGAGAAGCTCATGATCCGCACAGGTGAGGGCTCGGGGACGGCCGCGTACTGCGCCGACTTCGCACCGGCCGCCGTGCCCGCGGCCTCCGCACCGGCCGGTCCGACCGGCGCCCCCGGGCCACCCTGCCGCTGCGGGGCGCGGGAGGCCCGTGCCGCGGCGCCGTGCGCGCCGGCGCCCGGCCGGTGCGGCCGCCCGGCATCGGTCCCCCCGCGCGCTGCCCCGGAACCGCCCTCCCTGGGCTGTGTCCCGGAACCGTCCTCCCTGTGTGCCGTCTCGGAGGCGTCCTCCTTGTGTGCTTCCTTGTGTGCTTCCTCACGCCGGTGGCCGGGTGACCCCTCCCCGCCACCGCCGGCGGCCGGGCGCGGGGCGTCCAGGCCGAAGCGGCGCAGTGTGGCGAGCAGCCGCTCCTCGACCTGGCCGGCCCAACGGGTCGGATGCTTGGTCTCGATGGCCAGCTCGATCCTGCGGTCGGTGTCCGCGATCAGGCCGAGCAGCCGTTCCAGGGTGAGTACGGAGGTGTCCTCGGCGCTGAGGGGGGTGCCCGGCGGGCCGTTCGACGCGTCCCAGTCCGGACCCTCCTCCCAGCCCGGAGCGTCGGCGCCGGGCGCACGCCGCTTCCAGGAGCCGAAGTCGAGCGCGGCGAGCTCCGACAGCTCGAGTGCCGAGACCGCTCCGCGGCCGTTGGACGTACGGTTGACCCGCCGGTCGTGCACGCACACGAGATGGCCGTCGGCGGTGAGCCGGACGTCGCACTCCAGGGCGTCGGCACCGTCCTCGATGGCCTTCTTGTACGCGGCCAGGGTGTGTTCGGGGGCGTCTTCCGAGGCCCCTCGGTGGGCGACGACCTGAATGGCATGCTGGCGTGCGTCGGTCACCGCGTCATGGTGCCACTCCGACGGGGTAGGCGTGCGACCGGTGACGGCCCGCGCCCGGCCGCGTTGGGGATGCGCCGATTTGGTGTGACGTGTCCGATGTAAAGGATGGGCCCGGACGCACAGCATCGGCTTACAGTGCCCTGACGCCCGGTAGGAAAGGCTGACGGCGTACAAATGCACAGCCTGGACCGCGCCGTGCCGTGAACATGCGACCGAGTGCTGTCGAGACCTGCAGCCGTGGATTGAGGAGAAGAGCTGTGAGCACCGAGAACGAGGGCGCTGCGGTACCGCCTGCCCCGTCCGCACCTCCCGTGCCGGTGGAGTCTCCCGAGCCGGCGGGTTCCCCCGCGGCGCCTTCCGCTGCGGAAGCCCCGGCCGCCGGGCAGGACCCGGCCGCCACGGCCGTGCAGCATCCCGTCCAGGATCCGCCGCCGGCCGCACCCGACGCCGGGACCGCGCGGATGCCGGCGTACCCGCCGCCCGCGCCACCCCAGCCCGGCGGTCCTGTGGCCCAGGGCCCGGGCCAGGCGCCCGACCGGCCCCCCGTCCAGCCCGGCCACCCGGGCCAGGCCCCGGGACAGCCGGGGTACGCACCCGGGCAGCCCGGTGCCACCGGGTCGCCGGCCTCCGGCGAGTGGCCGGCCCCGCCGCCCGCCACGCCCATGTACGCGGACGCGGGCGCGGGCGGCGGTGCCGGATGGGGCTCCTCGTACCAGTCCCCGGAGCAGCGGCCCGGTGGTCGCCGCGGCGGCGGCGGACTCGTCGCGGCCGTGCTGGTGGCGGCGCTGGTCGCGGGCGGCATCGGCGGCGGTATCGGCTACTGGGCCGCCGAGCGCAGCGACAACGCGACCGACTCGACGACCGTCTCCGCCTCCAATGGCCCCTCCGACATCAAGCGCTCGCCCAACTCCGTGGCGGGCATCGCCGCCCGGGCCCTGCCCAGCGTCGTCACCATCGAGGCGCAGAGCGGCAACGGCGACGGCGGCACCGGCACCGGTTTCGTCTACGACAAGCAGGGCCACATCCTCACCAACAACCACGTCGTGGCGGCCGCGGCCGGCGGCGGGACGCTCTCGGCGACCTTCTCCGACGGCAAGAAGTACAGGGCCGAGGTGGTGGGGCGGGCCCAGGGCTACGACGTCGCGGTCATCAAGCTGAAGAACGCGCCGTCCAACCTGAAGCCGCTGCCGCTCGGTGACTCCGGCAGGGTGGCCGTCGGCGACTCCACCATTGCGATCGGCGCGCCCTTCGGCCTGTCCAACACGGTCACCACCGGCATCATCAGCGCCAAGGACCGCCCGGTGACCACGAGCGAGAGCGGCAACAGCAACGACGCCTCGTACATGAGCGCCCTGCAGACCGACGCCTCCATCAACCCGGGCAACTCCGGCGGCCCGCTGCTCGACGCGCGCGGCGCGGTGATCGGCATCAACTCGGCCATCAAGCCGTCGAGCGACGGCGGCATGGGCGGCGGCGGCCAGGGCGGCTCGATCGGCCTCGGCTTCGCCATCCCGATCAACCAGGCCAAGAACGTCGCCAAGCAGCTCATCAAGACAGGCCAACCGGTCTACCCGGTGATCGGTGCCTCCGTCGCCCTGGACGACCAGGCCCAGGGCAACGGCGCGGTCCTCTCCGACCAGGGCCCGGGCGGCTCCCAGCCCATCACCCCGGGCGGCCCCGCGGACAAGGCGGGCCTGAAGCCCGGCGACGTCATCACCCGCTTCGACGACTCGGTGATCGACAGCGGCCCGACCCTGATCGGCGAGATCTGGAACCACCAGCCGGGCGACACCGTCAAGATCACCTACAAGCGGGACGGCAAGGAGCACACGGTCAACGTGACGCTGGGCGAGCGCAAGGGCGACAGCACGAGCTGAGCACCGCCGACACCAGGGGGCTGCCGGCCACCCGGCAGCCCCCTCGGCACGCCTGCCTCTCGCCCCCAGCGCCTACCGCCCGCCCGGGGCACGGGTCTGGGCCTGGACCTGGGCACGGGTCTGGGCCTGGGCACGGGTCTGGGCACGGGCCTGAGCCTTCGGGCCGTCCCTGAAGCTCGGGCGTTCCGGCTGTCCCGGGGTGCTCGGGTGCTCGGGTGCTCTGGCTGTCCCCGGGCGCTCGGGTGCGCGATCCCCTGATGTTGGGCCCGGGCCATCGGCCGGGCGCGGGCTGGGGTGGGTCTTTCCGGGGGCCCGGCGATGAGCCTGATGTTCGGGCTTACGTGGGCTCGGTACTCGGCCTGGCGCAGGGTGGGGTCGGGCCGGCGGGGCCCGGCACGGCCGCGGCAACGCGGCGGCCGCACGGCCCGGCGGCGCTCTCCGCGAGGAGGCGACGGGGGGAGAACTGGTGCGGTTGCGGGCGCACGGTGGGCACGCCCCCGTACCTGCCCGGCCCACCCGCTAGGCTGTACCCGCCCCGCCCAGGTGGGCGGCGGCGGGGAGGCGTGCCCGAGCGGCCGAAGGGAACGGTCTTGAAAACCGTCGTCGTGGCAACACGACCGTGGGTTCAAATCCCACCGCCTCCGCGCAGACGGTAAGGCGTCGCAGGCCAGAAGGGGTGCCCTCGATCGGGGGCACCCCTTCTGTGCGCGCTGTCTCACCCCGGCTCGCTCGCTCGCCCGGATCCCAGTAGCTGATCGTGCGGGTGGGGTCCCTGCGGGCCGGGAAGCGGACCGGAGAACCGATTCCGCGGCTGGACCTACCGGCGGACCTTGCGCGGCCCGAGTCGGACGCACCGGAGCAGGATGACGGGGGCCACCGGAGCGATTGCCTTTGGGATCTGGGGCCTGTGTGCGGGGCGTACCGGGCCACTGCGGCGAGAACGGTTTCGGCGGAGTTCGGCCGCCGCCACTCGACGCCTGCGCTTCTCCCCTTCTGGGTTTCCATGGGTGCGTCCCTCTCTTGTCCGTCATGCCGACTGGATGCGAGGACATTGGGGGCCGGCTGGAGGTCAGTCGCCTGACCTGCGGTTGCAGAGCAACTCCTGTCACCCGTACACACGTTGGCGGACCCTGTTTCACCTTCGGTGATGCCTAACCTCGCGGAGTTCCAGGGGGAGTTGATGCAGGCCGAAACCCGCCCCTGGAACCGGGTCGGGGGTCGGCGGGATACGCGTGTGGGTGGCGAGAGGAATGCCGCCGCGCTTCAGTGGCTGCCGGATGTCCGCTGCCAGACGTCCCTGTGCCTCCGAACGAATCCCGCCGGAGTTGTCGAAAGAACACCCGAATGAGTCGATCGGGCGGTAATATGACGTATTTGGGGGAAGGTGGACTCGGGAGGGGCGAATGGTGACGACCAAGCAGTTGGTGTGCTTAGCGAATTCTCGCAAACCCGGCGGGCGGTGCATCGCGGGGATCGAGAGTGGTACGAATAATTGGGTTCGCCCCATCAGCAGGGGGCACGGTGAAGGGGTCGCGGAAAAGGAGCGCCAATATGTGAGTGGCGCGGAGCCGCGCGTGCTTGACGTCATATCCATGCGGCTTCTCAGGCATCGGCCGGACGGCTTCCAGTGCGAGAACTGGCTCCTCGACCCCACTCTCCGTTGGGAAAGGAAGGGGCGGATCGGGTGGGGTGACCTCTGTCGCCTGGAGCAGCACCCCAGACGATTATGGATCAACGGGAGCAGTTCAAGCGAGGGTATGAACAACCAAGTGCCGGCCTCCCGACAGGACGCAGTGTCGGACTCGCTCAAACTCATCCGGGTGGATGCCGTGAAGATAAGGGTGGTCCCCCCTTTCAGTCAGGCCTCCGATCAGAGACCCGTCGTATATGCTCATTTTTACTACGCGGGAATGAAGTACGCGCTGAGGGTGACCGACCCCATGTATGAAGAAAGGTACAGGAGGATGGGGCTTGGGTGTTACGGGTTAGGTGAGTCCTTTCTGACGATAAGTCTGGCGAAGGAGTTCCGCGAGTATCTCTATAAATTGGTGGCTGCTATAATCGAGCGAACCGAAGTCGCATCAGGTGGTGGGTGATGGCTCCGAACGCTGTGGTGACGATCGGTCACTCCACGCACGAATTTCCGACACTGATAAAGCTGCTTCGGCAGAGCAACGTCACGGCAGTCGCTGATGTCCGGTCGATTCCCGCCAGTCGCTTCGCGCCGCAGTACAACCAACGCCCACTGGATCTCGGCCTCCACGAGGCGGGCATCAAGTACGTCTTCCTGGGCAAGGAACTCGGGGCGCGCACGGACGATACGACCTGCTACGTCGACGGGCGGGTGCAGTACGGTCGCCTCGCGCAGACCCACGAGTTTCTGAGCGGGATTGAACGTTTGGCAAAAGGAGCAGAGGTCGAGCGCATCGCAATTATGTGCAGCGAGGGCGAGCCATTGAACTGCCATCGCACGGTGCTCATCGCGCGGGTGCTCTCGGAGCGCGGCATGACCATCGGGCACGTCCACGGCAACGGGCGGGTCGAGAGCCACGCCTCCGCGATGGAACGCCTTATGGTCAAGTTCGGACTGGCGGAGGCTGAGCTGTTCCGCACGCCGGACGAGCGACTGGAAGACGCGCTCAGCCGCCAGGAAGACCAGATCGCATACGTCAAAGAGGCGTTCCGTGCCGGTAGGACGGCAGGCGTATGAGAATCCACACCATCGGCTTCACGAAGAAGTCTGCCGAGAAGTTCTTCGGTCTGCTGCGTATGTCGGGAGCGGCAACCCTCGTCGACGTCCGGCTCAACAACACCTCACAACTGTCAGGTTTCGCGAAACGGGACGATCTCAAGTATTTTCTGGGCGCGCTCTGCGAAATGGATTACGTGCACCTGCCCGATCTGGCACCGACACAGCCCATGCTCGATGACTTCAAGAAGCAGCGCACCGGCTGGGCTGCGTACGAAGGCAGTTTCCTGGCACTCATGGAGCAGCGGGGAATCGAGGAGACCGTCCCGCAGGAACTGCTGAACAACGCGGTCCTGCTCTGCAGCGAGGACAAACCCCACCACTGCCACCGTCGGTTGGTCGCGGAGTATCTCGCGCAGCGCTGGGGTGGCGTCGCCGTCGAGCATCTGGTCTGACACGCGTTCCGTCCGGTTCCGGTATCCGCGATGCCTGTGCAGTCGTCATTGGGCGGTGCCGGTCAGGAGCCGGCGGTGTGTGCGGACTCTCAGCAGGACGCGTTGTGCGCCGGGGCGGGAGGTGGTGGTGTCCCAGGCGTACTTCTGCTGGAAGGCGGACCAGATGCCCAGTGCGGCCTTCGGCTCCGGACGTCCTCGTGGGACCCGCCCCGGCTGACCCTCGTACGGCTCCAGGGCCGGCCGGTCAGCCGCGTCCGCGCGTGGCCGTCAGCCGGGCCGCCGAGGCGATCGTGGTGCGGGCCTCCTGTTCGGTGAGGCCGGTTTGCAGGGCCGCGGCGACCAGGGGCGCCGTGAGGGTTTCGGCGAGGCCGTTCTCGTGGGCGCGGCAGGCGGCCCAGAACAGGCGGGTGTTCCGTTGTCCCTCGTGCGATGCAAGGACGAACTGGACGAGGCCGGCTCCCCGTTGGCCGTCCGGGTCGGGCGCGGCGTGGTACGGGTGCGCGGGCGGCGGCAGGAGCAGGCGCAGGAGCGCGGGCGGACAGGGCGCGGGCCGCAGGTGTCCCGTGCCGGGGGCGGCGCTGTAGACGCCGTGCGCCGTGAGGGAACCGGGGCCGACCAGATAGCCGCCCGCGCCCCGTATGTCGATGCCGGGGGCCAGTCGGCCGACGGAGTTGGGCACCGCCACATCCGGCGGACCGCTCAGCCACACGTGGCGGCCGTCGCTCGGCGTGATCACCACGACCGTGGCCGGAATGGTGAACAGGTGCCGCAGTGCCAGCTCGCGCAGCGCGGCCGACGAGTCCGTGCCCGGTTTGGTGTCCAGGTCGACGCCGACGAGGTGGTGCGGCGGCACACCGCAGGCGACGCCGTAGGCGGTGGCGCGGGGTGCGGCGGCGAAGAGGGCGCGGACACGCCGCGGGTCACTGGACGCGTCGTACACGCCGTGCCCGAAGCTTCCGCACTCGCCGCGGCAGGGTGTGGGCAGAGGGTCGTCGTGATGCGGTGAGCGCAGCGCCGGGAGCTTGGTGCGGGACAGCGGGAGGACGGACAGCCCGCGCTCGGCCGCGGCCAGGGCATGGGCGAGGGCCAGGGCTGCGGCGGGAGCGGCGTGTCGGTCGGTGGTGGCCATGGGATTATTTTCGTACGCACGTTCGATAAAGGGAAGGGGGGTGGGGTGCGAGAGGGCGGGGGTTCGAACGGGCGTGTCTCGGAGGGGCGGCGGGGCCCGTGTGGGCTGGAACTCGCGTGGGGTGCTGGCGTGGGTGGTGCTCGTGCAGGTGGTGCTGGCGTAGGGGCGCCCTGGTCCGGCGCCCCGGCGCCCCGGCGCCCCGGCGCCCCGGTGGCCCCGTAGCCCGGGGCTCGGGGCCCATAGCCCGGGGGCCGTGCCCCGGTGGTCGATGGTGTGCGTGGGTCGGTGGCTGGTCGAACAGGCCACCCGGTTCGAACAGGACCCCCGGGTCGGGTGGTCCGGGGAGCCTCGTGGGTTTACCGGGAGGGGATCACGCTTGCGAGCGAATCGAGACTCTTGAGGTGGTTCGGCCGGTTCCGGTGGGCAACTCTGAACTCGCAACGCCGTGCTCACCGCATCCGCTGGGTGGGCCTCCGTTGCCGCCCGAGGGGCGGGAGCAGGGGAGTTGGGGAGAGCAAGGAGAAGCGGGGAGCTGGAGGAAGTGGGCCGGCGAGCTGGTGGAGTCCGGGAGCTCCGGCAGTTCGAGGGGTGGGTCGGGGGAGCCGGAGTGAGGAGCCGGTGACCGTGTGGCCGGTGCCTGGGGGACAGGGGTGGCGGAGTGAGGTTCGGGAAGTCGAGGTGGTTGCGGGGAGCAAGGCAGGAGCCGTGCCGACGGCACGAGGTTGGTTCGAGGTCGGTTCGAGGCCGCGTGAGGTCGCATTCGGGGTGGTGCCGAAGCCGTCTTCGAGGTCGTGCGGGGGGTAGGGGGATTCCGCGCTCTGCTGGGGACACGTGAGGAGGTGGTGAGGGGGCTCCCCCGGGGTGGGTGTGAGGGGCTGTGCGGCGGTGCCTCGGGCATCGCCGCACAGTCGTGTGCGGGGCCGTGGACGGGAGGGGGCAGGAGGGGAGCAGAGAGAGGGAGACGGGGCGCGAGGGGGAGGAGTTGTGAGGTGCCGGGGGTGTCGGGGGTGTCGGGAGTGGCGAGGGATAGCGGGAGGTGTCGGGATGGTTCCGAGTGGCTCGCCGGGCCGGGGGACGGGGACCCGGGGGCGTCGCGGGCCCCGGGGCATCGAGGGCACCCGGGTTCCCGGGGGAGCGTGGGCCCCGCGGGTCCCGTGGGCCCCGCCCGCACCGGCCGCACCGTTCCGTCAGGGACGACCCGCAGGGGTCGAAGCGCTTGCCTCCACCCTCAGGAGGTGGAGACAGCCCCCCTCCTACAACCTGAGGCGGACAGCGCTTCAGGACCTGCGGCCGATCCCGGGATATGGGGGACGAATCTAGCGTGGAGTCATGACCGTTCTTCTGGCGCCGCCAGTCCGCACCAGCCCCCCTACGACCACGGGGCGCGCACCCGCGGTACCCCCGGCGCCCGCGGCACCCGCTGCCCCCGCGGCGCACCCGGTGCGCGCGGTGCGGACCGCAACGGCGCACACGGCGCACGATGCCTATGTGGCGCGACACACCTACGCCTCCTTCGCCTCGTACGTCCGCGCCCGTGGCCCCGTCCTGCTGCGTACGGCACGGTCGCTGACCTCCAACCCGTCCGACGCCGAGGACCTGTTGCAGACGGCGCTCACGAAGACGTACGTCGCATGGGACCGCATCGAGGACCACCGCGCACTCGACGGCTACGTCCGCAGGGCCCTGCTGAACACCCGTACCTCGCAGTGGCGCAAGCGGAAGGTCGACGAGTTCGCCTGCGAGGAGCTGCCGGAACCGGAGAACGCCCCGGCGGAGGACACCGCGGAGAGCCAGGCCCTGCGGGACGCGATGTGGCGCGCGATCGTCAAGCTGCCCGCCCGGCAGCGTGCGATGGTGGTCCTGCGCTACTACGAGGATCTGAGCGAGGCCCAGACCGCCGCGGTCCTCGGCGTGTCGGTGGGGACGGTCAAGAGCGCCGTGTCGCGTGCGCTGAGCAAGCTACGCGACGACCCGGAGCTCATCCCGGCCGCCTGACCGCCCACCTGACCGCCCACCTGGCCGCTCATGGGACCGTCCGCCGCCGGTCCGCCACCCGTTGGCGGTACGCCGCCGGTCGTTGCCCGTCGCCCGCCCGTCGTCCGTCGCCCATCCCCCACTGGCCGTTGGCCGGTCGGCCGTCGTCTGTCCGTCGAGCCTCCGTCTTCCGTCCTTCCGCCGGTCTCCCGCCGTCCTTCCGCCGGTCTCCCGCCGTCCTTCCGCCGGTCTGCCGTCGCCCTTTCGCCGGTCTGTCGTCGACAGTCCGTCGATCTGCCGGCGCCGCCCGCCCGTACGCGTGGTCCGGCCGGCCCCCGGAGTACCGTCCAAGCGGACCGCGGACCGCGGACCGGCCCGGAGCACCGTCCGAGCGGACCGCGGAGCGACCCTGAGTGCCGCCCAAGTCGGACTCGCCATGGCCGTAACGCGCCTCTCCATGATCGATCATTGCCACGGGTAGTGACATACCGGCCGGTATGCACGGACAATCGCCGCACCCCTACTGCCGCGCAGGCCGCCCACGCGCGCGTAGCCGTCCGTGCGCGTACAGGTGGCGGCCGGTGGCAGGTGTACGCCACGCCGCCCGGGAGGATGCTGTGCTCAGCACCATGCAGGACGTACCGCTGACCGTCACCCGCATCCTCAGGCACGGTGCGCTGGTGCACGGCGCGTCCACGATCACCACCTGGCGGGGAGCGGACGAGGAGCCGCACCGCCGTGGTTTCGCGGCCGTCGGGCAGCGGGCTGCACAGCTCGCGCACGCGCTCCGCGACGAGCTGGGGGTCCGGGACGACGAGCGAGTGGCGACGCTCATGTGGAACAACGCCGAGCACGTCGAGGTCTACTTCGCCGCTCCCGCCATGGGCGCGGTCCTGCACACCCTGAACCTCCGGCTCCCCACCGACCAACTGGTGTGGATCGTCAACCACGCCGCCGACCGGATCCTCGTCGTCAACGGCTCGCTGCTGCCGCTGCTGGCGCCGCTGCTGCCGAAGATGCCCACCATCGAGCACATCGTCGTCTCGGGACCCGGCGAGCCGTCCGTTCTCGAAGCGGCACTGGAGCAGGGCCCGGTGCGGCCGCACGTCCACGACTACGAAGAGCTGATCGCGGGCCGGCCCACCGACTTCGACTGGCCCGACCTCGACGAGCGCCGGGCCGCCGCCATGTGCTACACCTCCGGCACCACCGGCGACCCCAAGGGCGTCGTCTACTCGCACCGCTCCATCTACCTGCACTCGATGCAGGCCAACATGGCGCAGTCGATGGCCCTCACGGACCGGGACACCAGCCTGGTGGTCGTGCCGCAGTTCCACGTGAACGCCTGGGGCCTGCCGCACATGACCTTCATGACCGGCGTCAACCTGCTGATGCCGGACCGCTTCCTGCACCCGGGCCCGCTCGCGGAGATGATCGAGACCGAGCGGCCTACGCACGCCGCCGCCGTCCCGTCCATCTGGCACGGCCTGCTGGCCGAGCTCCGCGAACGGCCGCGCGACATCGGCTCGCTGACGCAGGTCACCATCGGCGGCTCGGCCTGTCCGCCCGCCCTCATGACCGCCTTCGACGAGCTGGGGGTGCGGCTCTGCCATGCCTGGGGCATGACGGAGACCTCCCCGCTCGGCACGGTCGCCCGGCCGCCGGCGCACGCCCACGGCACCGACGAGGAGTTCGCGTACCGCATCACGCAGGGCCGTTTCCCGGCCGGCGTGGAGGCCCGGCTGACCGGTCCGGACGGGCGGCGGCTGCCGTGGGACGGCAGGTCGGCGGGCGAACTGGAGGTGCGCGGGCCGTGGATCGCGGGCGCGTACTACGGCGGCCAGGACGGCGAACCGCTGCGGCCCGCGGACAAGTTCAGCCCGGACGGCTGGCTGAAGACCGGCGACGTCGGCACCATCACCCCCGACGGCTATCTGGTCCTCACCGACCGGGTGAAGGACGTCATCAAGTCGGGCGGCGAGTGGATCTCGTCCCTGGAACTGGAGAACGCGCTGATGGCGCACCCGGACGTCGCCGAGGCCGCCGTCGTCGCGGTGCCCGACGACAAGTGGGGCGAGCGGCCGCTCGCCACCGTCGTCCTCAAGGACGGCGCCACGGCCGACTTCACCGCCCTGCGCGACTTCCTCGCCGGCCGCCTGGCCAGGTGGCAGCTTCCGGAGCGCTGGACGGTGGTCGGGGCGGTGCCCAAGACCTCCGTCGGCAAGTTCGACAAGAAGGTCCTCCGGCGCCAGTACGCGGACGGCGAGCTGGACGTCACCCGCATCTGAGGCCCGCCCGCCCGTCCGCATGCCCACGGCCCGGACTCCGCCACGCGCGCGTGCGTGCCGCCCGTTCAGGCCGTGGGCCGCTCAGGCCGTGCCGCCCGCTCAGCCCGTGCCGGCTGTCAGTTCGTGCCGATCTTCGCCAGCAGGTCCACGATCCGGGCCTGCACCTCCCCGCTGTTCGAACGCTCCGCGAGGAAGAGGACCGTCTCGCCGGCGGCGAGACGCGGCAGGTCGGCGTGGTCCACGGCGGCGGTGTAGACGACGAGGGGGGTGCGGTTCAACTGGCCGTTGGCACGCAGCCAGTCGACGATTCCGGCGCGCCTGCGGCGTACCTGCATCAGGTCCATGACGACCAGGTTGGGCCGCATCTGCGCGGCCAGCGTCACCGCGTCCGCGTCGCTGGTGGCGCAGGCGACCTGGAGGCCGCGCCGCTCCAGCGCGGCGGTCAGGGCGACCGCGATCTCCGGGTGTTCCTCGATGAGCAGCACCCGCGGCGGGTGCTGCTCGCTGTCGCGGGGCGCGAGCGCCTTCAGGAGCACGGCGGGGTCGGCGCCGTACGCGGCCTCCCGGGTCGCCTGGCCCAGTCCCGCGGTGACCAGTACGGGCACCTCGGCGGCGACCGCCGCCTGGCGCAGCGACTGGAGGGCGGTCCTGGTGATCGGGCCGGTCAGCGGGTCGACGAAGAGCGCGGCGGGGAAGGCGGCGATCTGCGCGTCGACCTCCTCGCGCGAGTGCACGATCACCGGGCGGTAGCCCCGGTCGCTCAGGGCCTGCTGGGTGTAGACGTCCGGAGCGGGCCAGACGAGCAGTCGGCGGGGGTTGTCCAGCGGCTCGGGCGGCAGCTCGTCGTCCAGCGGTTGCGGCGCCGGCTGGTCGGAGACCTCCACCGCTCCTCCGGGGCCGTCCAGCGGCTCCGGACCCTCGTCGGCGTCCTGGTCGGGCGCGCCGATCGCGTACGACCGCCCGGCGCCCTCGGACGCCGAAGCCAGACGGGTGTGCGCGGCCGGCGGAGGGGGCGCGGCGGGCGCCTGGGCGCCCGGCCTGGCCTGGCCGAGCTGCTGGTGCGCACCGCCCGCCGTGCCGCCGTCGGCCTCCCGGGTGCCGAGCTTGCGGCGGCGTGCCGCGGACTGGCTCTGGGCCGGCGCCTGGGCGGGCTGCTGCGGGACGGGCTGCTGCGGGGGCGCCGCGGCGGCCGGCGCCTGGGGCCCGCCCGCCGGCGGGGCCGGCTGGTGGGACGGGGCCTGGGCCGGCGCGGGGGCGGGACCGGACGGCGCATGCGGCTGACCGCCGGTGGCGGACTGCTCGGGAACCTGGCGGCCGAACGGCACGCCCTGCCCGAGCGTGCGGACGCTGATCGCACGGCCCTGTGTCGAGTCCGGGTCAGGGGCGCCGGGCTGGACGGGACCCCGGGCGGCCGGTGCCGCCGGCTGCCGGCGGCCGTGCTCGGCGGGCATGGCGGTGCCGGGCGGGGCGAGCGGCTGGCCCGTACCGGGCGCTCCGGCTCCTCCTGCCGCGGTCCCGCCGGTCCCGCCGGTCCCGCCGGTCCCGCCGTTCCCACCGGTCCCGGCGGGTGCGGTCGGTGCGACGGGAAGTTCGGGCCGCGCGCGCTGGTCGGGTGCCGTCGGCGCGGGGCGCCCGGTGGGGTCGGACGCGCCGGGGGCGGGCCCCGTGCCGGATGCCGGGGCGGGGTGGCCGGGCCAGGACGGGGCGGCCGGGTGCCCTGCGGTGGGTGCGCCGGTCGTGGTGTGCCGGGGCCGGGCGGACGACGGCGGCACGGGGCCGAGCCTGGGGTCGACGCGTGGATCCGGCTGGTGCCCGGGCCGGGGGGCGGCCCGGCGGCGGCCGGTGGGCTCCACCGGGTGGGGCTCGGGCGGGGTGTGGTCGTCGGCCGGGTCGTGCAGCGCCGCCGCATGGCCGCCGGAGCCGTCCGTGTCGTCTGCGGTGCGGTCAGCCTCCGCGGGCGGCAGGGCGAACATGGCGCGCGGTGCGGCGACTTCCGAGGGAGCGCGGTCTCCGGCCGTCGCGAGTGCCCGGCGTGCGCGGCGCCCGGCGGGCTGTGCGGCGCCACCGCGTGCTGCGGCACCGCTCTCCGCCGCGGCTGCTCCGGGCGTGTTGCCGGGCCCACCGGCTCCCTGCGGGCCCCCAATCGCCGGCGCACCAGGCCCACCAGGCGCACCAAGCCCACCAGGCGTACCCGGCGGCGTGGCCAGCGGGACGGGCGCCCCCGGCGGAATCGTCGTACCGGGCGGGAGTACGGAACCGGGCGGCACGGGGGCGCCCGGCGGGAGGGCCGCGCCGGGCGGCAGCGGGCTGCCCGGTGCCACCGGTGTGCCGGGGGGGACCTGGATGCCGGGGACGCCGGCCGCGGCGGCCGCCGGCTCCGGCGCGCCGGGTGCCTGCCCGGGCCGCCCGGGCTGACGCCCGGCGCCCGGCCCCGCCGGACGCCCCGTCTGGCCGGGGTAACCCGTCTGGCCGGGGTGACCCGTCTGGCCGGGGTGACCCGCGTGGCCTGCGTGGTTTGCGTGGCCTGCCTGGCCGGACTGTCCTGCCCGGCCCTGGCCCTGCCCGTTGCCCTGGGCCGGTGCCGCGGGCAGTGCGGGTGCCGGCAGCGCGGGCTGCTCCGCGCTCCCCACGGCCCTGCGCGCCCGCCGCCCGGTGGGCTCGGGCACACCCTGCGGGGGTACCGCCTGGCCCTGGGCCGCGGAGCCCGCCGCGTGCTCGGCGGCCGTCGTCACGGCGCCCTCCGCCGGCCGGCCGCGCCTGCGTCCCGTACCGCCACCCGCGGGCGCGGGCGCGGGCGCCGGGCCCGGGCTCGCGGGCTGCGGGCCTGCCGGAGCCTCCTCGGCGCGCCGGCCGCGGCGCCGCCCCGTCCCGGTCGGCGCGGGCGCACCGGAACCGTCCGTGCCGTCGTCCTCCGCGGCCGGGGCGTCCTGCCCGCCCCTGCCGCTGTCCAGGAAGGAGTCCACCGACGACCGCCGCGCCCTGCGCCGTCCACCGGTCGCCTGCTGGGGCAGCGCCGGCACCGCACCGGGCTCCTGGCCCGCATCTGCCGCAGCGGCCTGGGGAGTACCCGGCACCGCGGGCGCGCCCCCCGTGGGGGGGACGGCCGGATGGGGGTCGGCCCCGCCGGGCGCAGGGTCGTCCGGGTAGGAGGAGGACCCGCCCAGGGACGGATCACCCAGGGCCGGATCGCCGAGGGCCGCTGCCGTCGAAGGGGCGCCCGCGGGCGGGCCGCCCAGGGCGAAGGCCGTGCCGGGCCCTGGCCGGGCGGCCGGCAGCGCGGTCGCACCGCCGGGCGCCGCCACGTCGCCGGGCGCCGCCGCACCCCCGGGCGCCGCCGCGCCGAAGCCGCTGGGCGCCGCCACTCCTCCGATCGGCACCTCCAGCACGTACGCGGTACCGCTCATGCCGGGCACCTGGTGCGTCTGGAGCACACCGCCGTGCGCCCGCACGATGCCGCGCACGATCGGCTCGTGCACCAGATCCCCGCCGGAGTACGGGCCGCGCACCTCGATGCGTACGACGTCGCCGCGCTGGGCGGCGGCCACCACGATGGTGGAGTCCATGTAGCCGCCGGAGGTGACGGGTGCGTTGCCGGTGGCGTCCACGCCCGCCACGTCGGCGACGAGATGGGCCAGCGCGGTGGCGAGCCGGTCGGGGTCGACCTCGGCCTCCAGCGGCGGCGCGTGCACGGCGAACTGGGCGCGGCCCGGGCCGATCAGTTCGACCGCGCCGTCCACGCCGGCGGCCACCACCCCGTCGATCAGCACCGGCCGCCGGTAGATCCGGTCGGCGCCCGCGTCGAGCCGCTGGTAGTTCAGGACGTTGTCGACGAGCGTGGTGATGCGGGAGTAGCCGGCGGCGAGGTGGTGCAGCACCTGGTTGGCCTCGGGCCACAACTGGCCGCCGTCGTCCTGGGCCAGCGCGTACAGCTCGCGGCGGAGTTCGTCGAGCGGGCCGCGCAGGGAGCCGCCGAGGACCGCGAGGAGCTGTTCGTGCCGCTGGTCCAGGGCCTCGTAGCGGTCCTTCTCGCGCTCCGCCAGCGCCGCGTAGCGGTCCTTCTCGACCGCCAGTTCCTCCTCGTGCGCCTCGACGGTCGCCTCGTACGCCTCGGCGTGCTGCTCGCGCAGGTCGGCGAGCTCGGTGGCGTGCCGTTCGCGGAGTTCGGCCAGCTCGGCCGCGTGCTCCTCGCGGACCCGGGCCAGCTCCTCGCGGTGCCGGGTCTCCTCCTCGTCCTTCTCGGCGGCCAGCGCGTCGTAGGGACGGCGGTCGGTGAAGGTCATCACGGCGCCGACCAACTGGTCGCCGTCGCGCACCGGCGCGGTGGTCAGGTCCACCGAGACCTTCTCGCCCTTCTTGGACCACAGCACCTGCCCGCGGACCCGGTGCTTGCGGCCCGACCTGAGGGTGTCCGCGAGTGGCGACTCCGCGTACGGGAAGGGCTCGCCGTCGGCGCGCGAGTGCAGGATGAGGTTGTGCAGCTCCCGGCCGCCGAGGTCGCTGGCCCGGTAGCCGAGGATCTGGGCGGCAGCGGGGTTGACGAGCACCACCCGGCCGTCGGTGTCGGTGCCGACCACGCCCTCCGCCGCGGCGCGCAGGATCATCTCCGTCTGCCGCTGCGAACGCGCGAGTTCGGCCTCGGTGTCGAGGGTGCCGGAGAGGTCGCGCACGACCAGCATCAGCAGTTCGTCGCCGGTGTAGCCGTGGGTGTCGTAGCCGGTCTGGCCGCGTTCCACGTTCGCGCTCGTGACCTCGACCGGGAACTCGCTGCCGTCGGTGCGGCGGGCCATCATCCGGGTGGGCTTGGTGCGGCCGTGCCCGTCCATCGTGTCCGGGCGGCGCATCGAGCCGGGGATCAGCCGGGAGTCGAAGTGCGGCAGCAGGTCGAGCAGTCCCCGCCCGACGAGGGCGGTGCCAGGTGCCTCCAGGGCCTCCAGGGCCATGGAGTTGGCGTTGACGACGGTGCCGTTCGCGTTGACCAGGACCAACGCGTCCGGGAGCGCGTCGAGTATGGCTGCGAGGCGAGCAGCGCCTCGGGATGGCCTGCTGCTCACGACGACGCTTCCTCCCTTGTTACTGCTCCGTACTGGCCGCCAGGGCCATCTTGCCTCTCCGCCCGCAGCGTGTCACGCGAGCGAGTCTACGGGCAGTGGTTGCGCTCGCGACGCCGGATGAGGGGGGTGTTGCGGGCAGGGTGCGCGTGGAAGCTGTGCTTCCGGGAACCTGTGCCTGGTCATGGCGGCGGTGACGGGGCGCCGTGACTTTCGGGTGTGTTGGTGTTGTTGCCGTTCGGGCCCGTCCTCAATCCCCCTGCCGTAACCTCCCTGCCGGGCTCCGTCCGAGGGGCACCCCGGACGTGCTGCCTGGCCGCCACCTCCCGGGGGCAGCCCCGCCCCCGATCGCCGACCCGGTTCGATCGCCGCCCTGTCCCCGAGCGCCGGCCCGGCTCGATTGCGGGCCGGTCCTCGGTCGCCGAACCGGCTCGGTCGCCGGCCGGATGCACTGTCGCCCGTGGGGCTTCTCCTCGGCCGGCCGCCGGGCCCGTCGTGGGCACGTTCGGGGGTGGGGGCTCGGCCGCCGGGTACGGCTTTCGGGTGATTCGGCGTGGCCTCGGGCGGACGGGGCGGGGCCGGGAGGGCGGGCACCGATGCGCGGAACCGGTCCGGCGTACCCGGCGGCGCACCCGGCGCGGCGCACCGGCCGGGCCGGATCCCGCCGGTCGGGCATCCTGTCGGCGGGTCGGCGGGTCGGCGGGTCGGCGGGTCGGCGGGTCAGGTGGCCGGACGGGGCTGGTGGCGGGCGGCGGGCGGCTGTCAGCTCGGGGTGGCCGACGGCAGGACCGGGACGAGGGCGTCCCAGCGGCTGACCTCGCAGCCGTCCGTCCGTTTGAAGCGGGCGTCGACGACGCGGCCCTGCCAGGTGCCGGTGACGTGGGCGGTGGCCGGGCCGCCGTACTGGAGGGTGCAGATGCTGCGCTCGGGCAGCGGGGCGAAGGGGTCCCGGCCGACCGTGAACATCTCGCCGAGTCTGCCGCAGGCCCCGACGGGGTTGGGGTGCGTACCGCCGTTCGGGCGGCATTCGAGGACGTAGGAGCCGTCGATGCCGGTGCCCGCGTCGGTGACGGTGACCGTGAGCTGGTCGTGGTCGGCGAACAGCGGCATGAGGCTCAGCGGCATAGGCGCGACGTCGGCGTGGGCCATCGCGGGAGCGGCGGCCAGGGCGGCGAGGGAGGCGGCGGCGGCGAGGGCGAGACGGTGCAGCATGGCGGCTCCGGGAGGAACGGGTACGCGGGGGGCGTACGCGGCTTTACCGCGTCTAACGCCGGGCGCCCCGAGACGTTGCGCGCCGAATGGGCTTTGCTCTGTGGGCTGCCTGCCTAGTACCGTGGGGGCCGATTGGTGACAGCCCGCTCGACTGTGTCATCATCTGCTCGCACCGCGCTCGCGCGGGCGAGGTTTGGAGGCGTCGCCTAGTCCGGTCTATGGCGCCGCACTGCTAATGCGGTTTGGGGCTTAAACCCCATCGAGGGTTCAAATCCCTCCGCCTCCGCTTCATGATCCCGAAGCCCTGGCCCCTTTCGGCCAGGGCTTCGGCACGTGCACGCCCCGGCGCCCGTCTCCCCCTCGGCTCCGCCATGTCGTCCTTGTCGTCCTTGTCGCCCTCGGCGGCCCGGCCGCCCTCGACGGCTGTTCTCCGCATCCTGCCTCCCCGCCGGAAGAAGGCGGTCCACGGGTGCGGCCCCATTGGCCGGCTCCCCTCGCCCAGGGAACGATTGCGCAGGTCAGCACGGTTGACCCAAACGGATTTCGCCTGACGGCACGGGTCATGTAATGTTGTTCCCGCGAAGCCGACGGGGCGAAAAACCCCGGCCGAGCGGAGCGGCAGAACAAGAGAACACAGGCACTCGTAGCTTAACGGATAGAGCATCTGACTACGGATCAGAAGGTTGCAGGTTCGAATCCTGCCGAGTGCACAACAGTTCAGAGGCCCTGTGGAGTGATCCACAGGGCCTCTGGCTTTTGCCTTGACGGCAGTGTTTGACGGCAACCGCTCCTGTCCCCGATCGGCGAGGGCGTCTGTCGATGCGAACCGCGGACCACGAACCCCACGCGCGCCCATCGCGGGGCTGACGCTTGCGCCCGGTGGCGACGCAGATGGAGGTTGGTGCGGCTGCCCGGCCCTTAGCTCCCCTTGAGCCCCCTGAGGTGTCGGTGGGTGCCGGTAGCCTGGTGTTGTGCTCCGTCGCGAACACTAGATGTTGTGGTGTGCCTATTGGGCCATGGCACATGTTGTGGTGTCTTGCTTGCTGCTGGGCCGTCCGGGGTGCTTCACTTGATCCGCCAAACCAAAACAGGCCCCAGCCGGGGCCCAACTTGGGGTTGGGCACACGGCAATGGGGCCTGATGCGTTGGTCGCGCCTTGGGACCTTATCGCCCTCTCTTGGTTCCTCCAAGACGGGCAGCACCGCGCGTCCGACTCCGGAAACGGATGTGCCATGACAGGCCGGCCCAACACCCGGGATGTGTCCAAGCGCGACGATGGCTGGGCGGTGACGAAGCCTGGGGCCGAGAGAGCCAGTGCACTTCTGCCGACTCAGGCGGCGGCAGTTGCTCGGGCCAAAGAGATCCTGGCCAACGAGGGCGGCGGAGAGCTTCGCGTTCGCGGTAAGAACGGGCAGGTGCGGGAGCAGAACACCGTTCCGCCGGGCAGGGACCCGAAGAAGTCGAAGGGCTGATCGCGATGGGCAAGTACGTGATCAATAAGGACTTCAGCGGGCAGCGTGAGGTTGAAGCCGCCGGCTTCAAGACCGTTGGCGACTTCATCGACTTCTACACGGTCGATGAAGACGGTGACATCGTCGTGACGCTCCGAATCCGGTCCGCTCGGGTAGAGACGATTGACCTGGTCAGTGGCTGACCCAGGTAGGCAGTGCTGAGATGGAGCCCCTGCCAGCGCGGCGAGGGCTCCGTCTCGGGAAGTGCGAAACCACGGGGTTGCAGTTAGGGCCTCGGTTTCGCCTCCATCTACTCACTCACTTCGTGTCGTCGTCCTCCCGTAGGGCTTGGCCCACGCGGTCGAAAGCAGACCGCTGGGAGTCGAGTCGTACGAAGGTGTAGATGTCCATGGTCACGCGGATGGAGCTGTGGCCGAGGACTTCCATGATCATCCGGGCGTCCGCGCCCTGTTCGTGGAGCAGGGACGCGCAGGTGTGGCGCAGGTCATGGAAGCGGACCTTACGGACTCCGGCGCGAGCGCACAGTACCTCGAAGGACCGGTTTAGGTTGCGCGGCTCGATGGGGGTCCCGTTCTTCGTGGTGAAGACGAGGCCCTGACCTGTCCCCTTCCAGTTGGCACCGGCCGCCTTCCGGTCGGCTATCTGCTGCGCGCGCTGGGCACGGAGCGCCGTCACGCATTCGGCCGGCAGAGCCACGCGGCGGGCCGAGCGCTGGGATGGCCGGGAAGGTCCCGACCGGTCCCGTAACGGCATCCTGCAAGCCCTTGCCTGTGGATAAAGTTCGGCGGCCGCCAGAGCAAATAGGCGCTTATGTGGGTGTAACGGACCTAATCGACGCAGAAAGCTGCGAGCGGCTGGGAAGACGAGATCAGGGCATGGCCGCACGACCGGCAGAGGCCCGGCACGGCGGAGCTGTTCAGAGTTTCTTTACTGGATCAAGGCGGCCCGCCTGCGGCGGGCCGCGGGCGCTGGCGGCCACGGGCCGCCGCCGCTCCTGTCTGCCGCCCCGCTCCGGCGGCCCCCACCCGCTCAGCGCGCGGCATTGCCAAGGCGGACGATCAACTCAGGAAGCAACCCGACCAGTCCGAGCACCAGGAGCACGCCGACCTTGCGCCAGGCGCGATCACTCCCCTCAACCGCTCGCCGATTCAGAGCCGCAGGGTCCGCGAACCACAGGTCGTGCCGTGTTGCCCGGCCGTGTCATCAACGCCCAGGCCGGGTCGGGGCGTGGGCCGCGACGCACGAAAGAAGCGTGGCTGAGGCCGGTACGGGGTTGCTGGAGACCCACGTGACGGGTGCTCGTTCGGCGCACCCACCGTCGTGGTCGACTTTCGGTGGCTCATGTCAGGCCCCTCTCCAGTGCAGTGACAAGGAGCCGGGGTGCGGCGGCGCCCGCATCCGAGCGCGCCAATCGCCCCGGTACCATCGGCATCGGGGTCCTGATCAGGGCTTCCGCGACCGGACCACCCGGAATGCTGTCCAGGCTGAGGGGTGGTCCGGTCTTTGGGAGACTGGTTCTCGTTGTGGGGTGCGGCGTCAGGGAGTGCCCCGCCCCGAATTCAGCTCAGGGCCTTGCCGACCTCGTAGATCGTCGGTCTGTCTTCGGGAGCGTGGCTGAGCATGGCCTCGATCAGCTGCCCCAGCTCACCCCGCACCTTGACGGGCCGACGCTTGCCGTCCGCCACGGCCTTCCGCTGCACGGGGCGTGGGGCGTCGTCCGGGTAGTCGACCGCCCGCCAACCCGTGGCGGAGATAAGCAGCGCGGCGCCGAGCGCGTAGATGTCGGCTTCCCGCGTGGGCTCTGCCACTCCGGTCGCGAGCACACTGCGCGCGATCTCCGGGGCTTCGTAGTGGACGAGGCAGCCGTGGAACGGGAAGTCGTACCCCTCGGGTACGCGACCACCGCTCGCCAATGCCAAGTCGATCAGGTGAGTTCGATCCGGACCGATGATGAAGTGCGCGGGCTGTACGTCGCCGTGGGCCCAGCCTTTGGCGTGCAGTTCGGCCAGGGCTTCCACACAGCCCAGAGCCACGCTGGGGTCCGGTTCGATGCGCGACTCCGGATCGCGGCAGGGCTCCCACATTCGATAGAGGTCCAGCCCCTCGCGCCACGGCTGGAAGTTCCAGGTACCGCCGTCCCACTCGCCGTACGCGAAGTCGTGGAAGCCGAGGCGGTACAGCACGGCGCCCTCGCGTGCGGGTGCGAGCGCCGTCCAGGGCTGGGCCGGCCAGTCGGCCGTTGCCTGGATGGGGTATCCGATCTTCACGGCGTAGTGGCCACGATGGCTCTCGACCTCCCAGACCATGGAGCCCCGGCGATTGAGGACCAGGCGCTGAGCCGTGGGCATGAGTGCGTCGAGCACGACGATCGGCAGTTCGGGGGGTGTCCCAGGCAACGTCTGTTCTCCTTCCGGGCGACGCGGCCGACGCCGTACCCGAGGCCGGCCGCGTCGCTGGTGTCGTGTCCCTACGCCTGACCGTACGGACGGCCGCAGTCCGCGTCGAACTGCGCGAGGTTCGTGCCGTCCACGGTCCAGAGGTCGTTGAAGACCATGAACCCGGCCGCCTTCATCGCGTGTGCGGAGGAGGCGACCTTCTTCGGGTCACGCGCCCCTCCACCCGGCTTGGGGTTGTGGTGGAGAAAGCGGCCCGCGAACCGATCGCACAGTTCGGCGTACTCCTTGGTGTGCAGGATGAGCGCGTGGAGGCCGAGGTCCACGTCGTCCGACGGGACCATGGGCACGGTGGCGGTCGCCGCGGTCACCACGAAGGCCACCGCCTGGTCCGCGATCCGCTCGGCGCGCTCGCGCGTCTGTCCGTTGTGGACCATCATGAAGTGGCTGAGGCTGTCGAGCAGTTCCTCACCAGCCACCGCACGACCGGTCTTCTGGTCGTTGGCCGTTGCCGTCATGCGAATACTCCTTGAGTGTCGCTGTGCTCTGGCACTTGCGCCCGCGCCGGTCGCCGAGGGGGGGACCACGGGCCACCGGGGGTTTGGAAGGCCGGCCCCGAACGGGGAAGGGGGAGCCGGGGAAGGTGTCATCCCGTTCGGGGCGGCCGGTCTACTGGCTGATACCGAGGGCCATACCGATCACCAGGCCGCAGGACCCACTGACCACGATGACGAAAAGACCCCTCGCGAACCGGCCGATGGCGCGCATCACAGGCCACCCCGGCTGTTGCCGTTCTTGATGGCAAGGCGGACGCTCAGTTCCTCCCGCGCGGTCGGCGCCACCAGGTTGTTCGGCAGGGCGTCCCACTCGACACCGCCGCCGATGGGCCTTATCTGCACCCTGGCGCCGACCTCATCCATGACGACGCCGATCCGTCCACTGGCAGTGTCTTTCGCCAGTTCACCGATGCCTGGTCTGGTCTGCTGGTTGCTCGCCATGCGGCAGAGCATCCCGCCACTCAGCAGGACGCCAGAACCCCCGACGCACCCCACTTTGGGACGTCCTGCGTCGGGTAGAACGTCCCTAGTGCCGTCCCCGCGTATTAGGAGAGATTGGGATGCCGAACGAGAGGCTACGTGCTGCCATGGCGGCCAGCGGATGGACGTACGCCGCCCTCGCGGACAAGGTCGAGGTCGATCCCAAGTCCGTCGAACGGTGGGTCAATCTGGGGCGTACGCCGCGTCGCGCCACGGCCATGCTGGCAGCGGAAACACTAGGAGAAGACGTGCACGCTCTATGGCCTGCGCTCCGGCAGGCACGCCCCGCCCGCGCCGTCAGCCCGGAACTTGTGGCGCTCTACGACCAGCGGGCAGACATCCCCGTGTCGATCTTCGTGAACATGCTGACCCAGGCTCGCGAGCACATCGACGTGTTGGTCTATGCCGCCGTCTTCCTGCACGAGGCGTACCCGCGGCTCAATGACCTGCTGCGAGAGCGAGCTGCCGATGGGTGCGCGGTCCGCATCGCAGTCGGCGACCCGGACAGCACGAACGTTCAGCAGCGCGGTATGGAGGAGAAGTTCGGGCACGGGATCGAGTCCCGCTGCCGACTCGCCCTCATGCACTACCGCCCGCTGGCCGAGGTCACTGGCATCGAGGTCCGGACCCATGCCACCACGCTCTACAACTCGATCTACCGCGCGGACGACCAGGCGCTGGTCAATGCCCACGTCTGGGGCGTGAACGCCTACGGTGCTCCCGTGTGGCATCTGCGCCGCAGCGGGGAGGGTGGCATGTTCGATACCTACGCCAGCAGCTTCGACGCGGTGTGGGAAACCGCGACGCCGATAAGCGAAGAAGGATGACCATGGCCAGGACCGAGTACTACGACGACCCGGCGGCACCGGAGCCGAACAACATGGTGGTCGCCGCGTCCGCCGTGGTGACCGACGACGAAGGACGCATTCTCCTCCAGCGCCGGCGGGACAACGATCTCTGGGCGCTACCAGGTGGCGGTATGGAGATGACCGACTCACTCCCGGGAACAGCCGTGCGTGAGGTGAAGGAGGAAACGGGTCTGGACGTGGAGATCACCGGGCTCGTGGGCACGTATACCGACCCTCGTCACGTCATCGCCTACTCGGACGGTGAGGTGCGCAGGCAGTTCAACGTCTGCTTCACCGCCCGGGTGGTCGGGGGTCGGCTCACAATCTCGGACGAGTCCACGGAGCTGCGGTTCGCACGGCCGGCGGAGATTGACCAACTGCCGATGCACCACACGCAGCGGCTGCGGATCCGCCACTTCCTGGAACACCGAGAGCGGCCCTACCTCGGCTGATCGTAGCCATGACGCAGATGTGGAACGACCCATGGACTGAGCTCCAGGGGTCCAGATACCTTCGGGATTCGCATAAGTACTGCAGCAGACCAGCAAAAGTGATATGACCGTCTCCTACGCTCGGCAGGGAGGGTGTCATGCACTGGTTGTTCGCGGATGAAACTAATGTCACGCCGGACCAGGGGAAGTTCTTCATATATGGCGGACTAATCGGAACCCCTGGTCAAATTGTCGATTGCCACAACGCAATAAAAGAAATTCGTGCTCGATTCGGCTTCGTCGATACTGACCAGTTCAAGTTCCACACGCGTTCACGACCCAAGCAGATCTCACTGCAGGATTGGAATCAGGCGAAGAGTGAGGCCCTTAAGGCCGGCCGTGCTGCTGGGGTGAAGATGCTTGCCTATGTCGTGCATCACGGGATCGCGAAAGGGGCAGAGGGCAGCGCGAAGGTTGAATTCGCACTCAATACGCTGATATCGCATTTCGACTTGCGCTATCTAGCGCAGCATGGCAACGCTTATGGTGCTGTCTGCATAGATAGGATAGATGAAGAATTCGGGTACCGTCACTTGCGCGATCGATTCCAAAAGCCGTTGTTGCTGCCTGATGGCAGGAAGGTGGCCCTCGAACGGGTTGTCCACTACTCGATGACGTGTGACGGGGCCTCTCACATGAGTTCGCTCTTCGATCTCGCGGTGGGAGGGTTTAGATACTGTGTCAATACGGCGATGGGTGTAGGTAAGGACGAAGTCGCTGAACAAATAATGCCTTCTATAGCTGACATGATGTGGGGGGTACAGCGAGGAGACAGATTCCAAATAGGAGACTATGGCTTGGTGAAGCGGCCAGTGATTGTGAAGTCTGAGGCGTTCAAGGCCGACTACGATGAGCTCACTCGCCTTTTGGGTGAGTACTCCAACAAGCCAACCGCTTCCGTGATATAAGCGAAAAACCTCGGGATTGCGCTGCCCGTAATAGGGCAGCGCAGGCCCAAGAACCTTAACGATGTAGCGGGACTTGGGTCCCGCTAAGCTGCCTCGGTTCAGAAGAGGCGGAAAGGTTCTTCATCTTCTTCCGGAGACAGCTCGAAAGCTCGGGCGCGAACAACCTGCGCCCCTGCCCTCTTGGCCCACGAACGGAAGTCCTTTCCCACCTGCCATACGGTGGACTCTTCCCAAACGGCTCCAAGAGCCTCTTGCATGACGACGCCCAGCTCGTAATTGCTTACCCGGGGATCGCTCTCAATTAGGTTCAGGGCTTCGGTGCCTCCCGGAACTTGCTGCAAAGCTCCGAGGATTTTTGACGGGATCACTTGCCCGGAGCTATCGAGAACGTCGTCTGCTATGTGAATTTCATCATTGAGCCGCTGAGCTAGATTCAGAGTGAGGAGTTCAGTTAAGGCCCGGCGGTCCCTTTTAGAGAGTGATCTGTACTCTCTGGTGGTGACGGGGCTAGTCGACAGCTTCTTCAGCATGTCAAATGCCGCCTTAGGCGTCCGCAGAGTGAAGGACTCGCCGTTTCGGCTCCGCGTGCGCCCCCCGCGTAGCGTGCCAGTAGGCACATAGCCATCTGGAGGTACCTGAAGCTGGTCAGCATCCATGATTGCTAGGCCGGCGTAGTGAAACCACATAGCGAACGAGCGTGCGTATTCGAGCCAGGATTTCGGTTGGGCTTCTACTGCAGGGAATACGTTAGTGAGCTCCCGCGAGTACATGGCTACGGTGACCCGGTCGCCATGCCGCTCGGCTAGGCCAAGAAATGCAGAATAGGCTCTATTCCTTCTGAGAGCGGATGCTACTCGGCGCCTCATTTCGGCCTCAATGTCCACCGCGTTAAGCACCTCATCCAGTAGGCGCACGCGGTTGGGCTCGTATGCGGTCAAGCCAAAAAGTCGAGGCTCGCGTGAGCGATTGTAGATGACCTTAGTGCTGACATTCAGCTCCACTGATAGGTCGCCAACGGAAGCATCACCGCCCTGTGCCAGAACGGCGTACAGTAGCTCCGCTACAGTCCGCGGACTTTGACGAACAATATACGAGTCCTCAATTGGAACGCGGCCAGTGTTCAGGAAATCTCGAAACGTGTCCCAGTAGGTATCCAGTTTACCCGCCAGTGCGACAACTAGACGTGAGTCGAGGAGCGATTGAATTGCATCACTGTTGTACCGCTCCGTGACTTCAACGGCTGACACCGGAGCGAATCTCGCAATATGGCGAAGTGCTTCGCTCTCGATGGGGGACAAGCCTGAAAGATCGGAGTCAAAAAGACTCTGAACGTTCAATGCCTCGCTAACGAGTTGTTCCTGGCTTTTCTGCCTCGTCTGCAACTCGCGGATGATGTGGCCACTCAGTTTTTTGAACAGCCACGGCAGCCCTTGGGAATATTCTCGGAGTCTTTGTCTCAAGTCGCGAGAAAGTGATGTGCCGAGTTTTTTCTCTAGTCGACGCAATAGTGTTTCAATCTCGCGTGCCCTCATGGGGCCTACCGAGATGGAGGTGCTGCTGGTTCGGATTTCGTCACGGAGGCGAAAGGGATGCGACTCCGTCCATGCGACAAGGTCAGTCTTCCAGGCGAACCCGACGAGGAGAGGCATCCCTGAGTCGCGCACCATCAGGGTTAGATCCCTAAACTCCTGCGTCATGCGCTCATCTTGAAAGACGTTCTCGAACTGGTCGAAGAACACAAGGAAGGGCCTATCCTGACTGTTCCATTCTGCTCTTTTGAGAGTCCAAATGGAACTAGCCAAGCTAGCCCACGAAGAGTCCTCGGGCGACTTGATTACGCCCAGTTCTTCCGCCTCGTGTGCAGCTACGCGCAGTACTTCACTGATGAATCGGGCGGACGTAGCGGTTCGGCTGTCTACAATCATTGCGTATCCGGCCCGCGATTCAACGATCTTCTTCAATTGTAGCGCAAGAGAGCTTTTTCCCCAGCCGGACTGTGCATTCAGAACTAGGGTCCCCCGATTTTGGCTAACGAAGGCTTCCAGATCCTGTACTGCAGATCCTCGGCCCACGAAGTGTTGGGGTGAGGCGGGTAGTTGATATTCGAAGTCTTCCGTACTTCCCCTTACTCGGACGATCGTCGGAAGTGCCTCGTCTTCAAGCATTGCTGGCGTTGCGCGTGAGTCCTCACCCCGAGCTGTACGAATCGGGAGACCGGTGGCGTAGGAGTCGCCCTCGAGTAACTCGATGACCGGCTCGGGTACTCCTGTGGGCCCGGGGCCCCAAACCAATACCGAGTCTGCTCGATGGGTTGCAGCATCTAGGGATTTGGCGCAGCTATAGATTCCGTGCTCAGTAATGATGATTGCGGGATCACTAAGTAGGGGTGCAGTCGCAGAGTTGTTCTCTGGGGGCTCGGAAATAAGCTGACGCTTCCGGAGGAGATCGACCACATCCGTCACATTGAAGTATCTGAAATGCTTGTCTTTAGCCCGTGCTTTCCTCGCCACTTCCTCGCCCTCTGCGACGAGGCGAGGCAGGGCGAAGAAGTAACCAAAGACATTATCCTCTGTCTCGTATCGCGCTAGCTGGAGCTTCCCGAGAAAAGAAGTGCATGCTTGCGCCCGAACATTGGACGTGTACGCCTTACACTCAACGATCGCTTTGTGGCGAGTGATCGTGTTGGCGGCGGAAACATCGATCTCGATTCCGTCTGAATGCACATTCAGATCACTCGTTGTGGGTGCTTCATAGCCGTACTCGTGCAAGAGGAGCGCAACGAAGCTCTCGAACAGGTGACCCTTGGCGTTGTTGCGGGCCGCTGGCGTGTCCCCCGCAGCGAGGACAAGTACCTGATGATCTTGTACGGCTAGGCGCTCCATTGCTTCAGAGTAACTGCGAGGTGTGACAACCGAGATGGGCTTGTTGTAGCTCGATCCGTGGCCGGCCGCTGCTGACCATCTCAGCCACGGAGGGCTGCCTACCTCAGCCGGCACGCACGCAGCGCTGCCGGGCGCGGCCAGCCGGGGCAAGGTAGGGGGCAGGCCGCTGACGGCACCGCTGACGGCAACGACCGCACATGCAAACCGGCGATCACGAGCGTCAGCGATCATTCCGGCAGAAGGCAGGGTCCCCGCTCAGCGTCCTGCCCGATCCTACGGATCAGAAGGTTGCAGGTTCGAATCCTGCCGAGTGCACAGTAGGTCAGGGGCCCCGGAGTGATCCGGGGCCCCTGGCGTTTCTCGGTGGCCCGCCGCCCCTCGTCACCCGCCCATGCATGGATCCCCCTCGCGCCTCGTTCCTCATCCCTCGTTCCTTGCGCCTCGTTCCTCGCCCCTCGTCGCGGCGGTCCGCCGAGGGCGGAGCCGGGACCGGTGCCCGATTCGACCTCCGGTGGAACCGGACGGCAGTGGCGAGGCTTCCTGTTCCGTGACCGGAGTTGCGACCCGGCAAGGGTCACTCGGAGGGAGAGGTACGTGTCACGACGATGGAAGATCGCGATCATCGTGCTGACGGCGGGGGCCGCCGTCCTGGTCTGGGGCATGGTCTACGGGCCCTACTACTTGATTCGCTGGGCGGACGATCCAGGTAAGTAGGTCAAGCGGGTCAAGTAGGGCATACGGGGTGGTGCTGTGTTGGTGGTGGGTCGGCGTTCCCGTAGGTGAGCCGTGTGCGTGGTGCGGGCGGTGGGGCCGGTGCGGGCGCGAGCGGTGTGCGGGGGGCTCGGTGCGGGGAGTGGCGGAGCCCGGTGGGCGGGCTGCGGGTTCCCGGGGCCGGGCGGCGGGCTCCGGGCCCGGGGGTTCGGGCGCCGGGTTCAGCCGGCCGACGTCCACCCGCGCCAGGCGTCGACGCGAATGGTGATCACCGGCCCGGTGGGTGGTGTCTCGGCGTACTGGTGGTACTTGCCGCGCAGCAGCGCCAGGGCGCGAAGGCGGGGCTCTCCGGAGTGCCAGATCTCGGCGTGGCCGTCGGCTCGCACCCACCACAGGGACGACCAGTCGTCGGTGTAGTGGTCCACGAGGACCGTCACCCTGGGGTTGGCCGCGATGTTCCGCAGCCGGCGCAGGTGGGAGGTGCGCTTGGGCTTGTGGTCGACCGCGGAGTGGACCGTGTCGCCGCGCACCGCGAAGGTCATCGGTACGAGGTGCGGTACGCCGGCCGGGTCCGCCGTGGCCAGCCGGGCGACCGGGGCGCAGGCGAAGCGGTCGCGGGCTTCGGCGGGAGACAGGTCCACGGGACGAACGTACCCGCCCGGTGAACGTCACCCCGCTCACGGCGGGCGGACACGGCCGGAGAGTACGGATGGCGGGAGGGGGCGGTGGCAGAGCGGCTAAAGAGTACGGACGGTGGGAGGGGGCGGTGGCAGAGCGGTGGAAGGTGCACGGTGGGCGGCGCGGCCGGGCACACCCGGTCGGGCAGCCGGTGGGTAGCTGTTCAAAGGCGCAGGTGCCGACCGGAGCCGTCCGGCCGAACCGCTCCGCGGCTACCCTCGCGCCCGTGAGCGCTGAGATGAGGAGCGGTGCCTGGGAGCCGGGGGCCGTCGGTGTGCTGAGGCTGCCGTCGGGGCGGCTGGTGCGGGGGCGGGGGTTGCGGCGGCCGCTGCCGGACGGGCCTGCGCCGGACTTCGGGCTGTATCTGCTGGGCCGTGAGCCGGTGCCCGTCGACTGGGAGAGCCGATGGCTGCGCTGGCCCGACTTCCGTCTGCCTGCGGACCGCGGCGCGGCGGCCGAGGCGTTCCGGGAGGTGTGGCGGCGGGCCGGGGAGCAGCGGGTCGAGGTCGCCTGCGGCGGGGGTTACGGCAGGACCGGCACGGCACTGGCCTGCCTGGCCGTTCTGGACGGCGTGCCCGCGGACCGGGCCGTGGACTACGTCCGCGCGCACTACGCCCGCCGGGCCGTGGAAACACCGTGGCAGCGCAGGTACGTACGGCGCTTCGGGTAGGGCGGTGCGCACGGCCGCGCAGACTGCCGTCGTGGACGCATGGCCATGCCGCCGCAGCGGACGTCCGGCTCGCTTCCTGCGCCCATGGAGGCGGGGAGGCGGGGAGGCGGGGAGGCGGGGAGGCGGGGTGATGGGGAGGCGGGGAGACGGGGAGGTCGGCGGGGGTGCCCTGCCGCCGGCCCCGGAGGAGCCGGACCAGTGCCGGCGTGCCCACCGTCACGATGGGCCGGCGCAGGGCACCGGGGCCGAGGCGGCGTCCGGCGCGGGCGCCGAGTCCGCTGCCGAGTCCGCTGCCGAGTCCGCCGCCGAGGGCCGAGCCCGCGGCGATGAGACAGACGGACGGCCGGTCGAAGAGGGCGACGCAGAGGACGAAGAGGGCGGTGACCGTCTCCCGGGCGCCGTCGCGTTTTCTCAGGGAATTCACAGACAAGGCCAAGGTCCCCTTCACGCGGGCCGCCGACCGTAGGGGCATGACCGCGACCACCTCGCCCCAGAGGCGTACCGAACTGCTCAGGCCGGACGGGAGGCCCGTCCGGGTGCTAGTCGTGGACGACGAGGCGTCGATCACCGATCTGCTGTCCATGGCCCTGCGCTACGAGGGCTGGCAGATCCGCAGTGCGGGGGACGGATCGGGCGCGGTGCGGACCGCGCGTTCCTTCCGGCCGGACGCCGTCGTGCTCGACATGATGCTGCCGGACATGGACGGCCTGTCCGTCCTCGGCCGGCTCCGTCGTGAACTGCCCGACGTGCCGGTGCTGTTCCTGACGGCGAAGGACGCCGTCGAGGACCGCATCGCCGGTCTGACGGCGGGCGGGGACGACTACGTGACCAAGCCGTTCAGCCTGGAGGAGGTCGTCGCCCGGCTGCGCGGGCTGATCCGGCGCTCGGGTGCGGCCGACCGGCGCAGCGACTCCACCCTCGTCGTCGGGGACCTGGTCCTGGACGAGGACAGCCACGAGGTGAGCCGGGGCGGTACCGGCATCCACCTGACCGCCACCGAGTTCGAGCTGCTGCGCTTCCTGATGCGCAACCCGCGCCGGGTACTGAGCAAGGCGCAGATCCTCGACCGGGTGTGGTCGTACGACTTCGGGGGGCAGGCCAACGTCGTCGAGCTGTACATCTCGTACCTGCGGCGGAAGATCGACGCCGGCCGCGAGCCCATGATCCACACGCGCCGCGGTGCCGGCTACCTGATCAAGCCTGCCGTCGCGGCGTGACGGACGGCGGGGGTGGCGGACAGGCGCCTCCCGCTCGCGGCGGTGATGGACGGCTGCCGGATGTGGGCCGGCTGCCGGATGCGGGTCGGCCGCCGGATGCGGAACGGCCGCCTGGTGCGGGGCGGCTGCCGGATGTGGGCCGGCGGCCGCCCGCGCGGGACGGGGACACGCCCGGGGAGGGGACACCCCGCGCGCGTCGGCCGTGGGCACGGCTCACGGGGCGGCGGCCACTGCGGAGGCGGTCGCTGCGGACCCGGCTCGTCGTCGCCGCGGTCACCCTGATCGCCGTCGTCTGCGCGGTGATCGGCACCGTCACCACCATCGCGCTGCGGTCCCACCTCTACGAGCAGTTGGACGGACAACTCGGGGAACTGGGGATGCGGGCGACGGGACCGCGGGTGTTCGCGTCCCGGAGCGAGCGGCCACCGGGGCCGCCGCCCGGCGCCGAGCTGCCGCGCCGCGACCCGCTGGACTTCGTCAGCAAGGGGCCCCAGGAACTCGGCACCGTGGGTGCCGTCCTGGACGGCCACGGCGCCATCGCCAGGGCCGTCGTCAGCGAGGAGCGGCGGGCGGACCGCTCCAGCGGTCAGGCGCACGCCGCACCGCTCACCGATGCGCAGGCGGCCGCGCTCGGTACCGTCGCCGAGGACGGCAGGCCGCACACCGTGGACGTGCCGGTCCTCGGCGAGTACCGGGTGGCGGCCGTCTCCGGCGAACGCGGCTCCTTCCTCGTCGGGCTGCCCACCGACCGGGTGACCAACACGCTGCAGACCCTGATCGCGGTCGAGGTGAGCGTCACCGGTGCCGGCCTCATCGCGGCCTCCCTCGCGGGTGCCGCCGCGGTCGGCATGGCCCTGCGCCCGCTGCGCCGGGTCGCGGCGACCGCCACCCGCGTCTCCGAACTCCCCCTGCACCGCGGTGAGGTCGCCCTCCACGAGCGCGTGCCGGACGCCGAGGCGGATCCGGCCACCGAGGTCGGGCAGGTCGGCGCGGCCCTCAACCGGATGCTCGACCATGTGCACGAGGCGCTGGACGCACGGCAGCGGAGCGAGACGCGCGTCCGCAGGTTCGTCGCCGACGCCAGCCACGAGCTGCGCACCCCGTTGGCCTCCATCCGCGGCTATGCCGAACTGACCCGGCGCGGAAGCGAGGAGGCCGGTCCCGACACCCGGCACGCGCTGCGCCGGATCGAGTCCGAGGCGCGCAGGATGTCGGGGCTCGTGGAGGATCTGCTGCTGCTCGCCCGGCTCGACGCGGGACGGCCGCTCTCGTCTGAGAGCACCGATCTCTCACCGATCGTGGTGGACGCGCTGAGCGACGCCCGGGCGGCCGGTGCGGGCCATGCCTGGCGGCTCGACCTGCCGGACGAGCCCATGCTGGTGACCGGTGATCCGGCCCGGCTCCACCAGGTCCTGCTCAACCTCCTCGCCAACGCCCGAACGCACACCCCGCCCGGTACCACCGTCACGGCGCGCGTGCAGCGGGAGGGGCCGTGGGTGCGGCTGGACGTCGAGGACGACGGCCCCGGTATCCCGCCCGCCCTGCTGCCGCACGTCTTCGAACGCTTCGCCCGCGGGGACGCCTCCCGGGCGCGGGCGGGCGGGGGAGCCGGTGCGGACGGGGCCGTACCCGCCGCAACCGTCGTACCCGGCACTTCCGGTGCCTCTGGTGGGTCCGCCGCCCCCGGTGCCACGGGGTCCACCGGCCTCGGCCTGGCGATCGTGCAGGCCGTCACCACGGCGCACGGCGGCACGGTCGGTGCCCGGAGCGTGCCCGGCCGTACCGTCTTCACGGTGCACCTGCCCGCGGTGACGGACCCCGGCGCCCCGGCCGCCGAAACGCCTCTGGCCGTCGACGTGCCACGGGCCGCCGAGACGCCACGGGTCGTCGACGTGCCAGTGGTCGCCGAGACGCCACGGGTCGTCGACGTGCCACCAGCCGTCGACCTGCCACCGGCCGCCGAAACGCCATCGGCCGTCGATCCGCCACGGGCCGCGCCCGCAGCGCCGCCGGGTCCGGCCCCCGGTGCCTGAGCGTGCTCCACTCGCGGCCCGGGTCGGATCGGGCCCCGCCCGGCGGCCTCCGGCTCGGATCGCGCACCGGTACCGGCCACCGGCACCGGTACCGAGTCGGCGTGGGAGGGCCCCGCTCGCGGCCGCGCCGCCCGCCGGTCCGCGGGTCCGCCGGTCCGGAGCGAGCCTGCCCGGAGCGAACCTGCCCGGCGCTTCGACTCACAGTCCCGCCACAGCCTCGCCACACGCCCCTGACAGCGCGTGTCGCGAACGTCTGAGCCATGCGAACCGAATCTTCTGCGGGCTCCCGCGCCCCCTGGCACCCGGGGGCGCTGCCGGCGCGGGAGCACGTGCCGGCCGGAGGCGAGGACGAGCCGGGCGCGGCCGTGCTTGACGTCGTGATACCCGTGTACAACGAGGAGAAGGACCTCGAACCCTGTGTGCGGCGGCTCCACGAGCACCTCACCCGTACCTTCCCCTACCCCTTCGGCATCACCATCGCGGACAACGCCTCCACCGACGGCACCCCGCAGGTCGCGGCCCGGCTCGCGGCCTCGGTGCCTGGGGTGCGCGGCGTCCGGCTGGCGGAGAAGGGGCGCGGGCGGGCGCTGCGCACCGCGTGGTCCGCATCCGAGGCACCGGTCCTCGCCTACATGGACGTAGACCTGTCCACCGACCTCAACGCGCTGCTGCCGCTGGTCGCGCCGCTCCTCTCCGGCCACTCCGACCTGGCCATCGGCTCCCGTCTGGCGCGCAGTTCGCGGGTGGTGCGCGGGCCGCGGCGCGAGCTGGTCAGCCGCGCCTACAACCTCATCCTGCGAGGCTCGCTGGCCGCCCGGTTCTCCGACGCGCAGTGCGGCTTCAAGGCGATCAGACGGGAGGTGGCGAGGGAACTGCTGCCGCTGGTCGAGGACTGCGGATGGTTCTTCGACACCGAGATGCTGGTGCTCGCCGAGCGCGCCGGGCTGCGGATCCACGAGGTGCCCGTCGACTGGGTGGACGACCCGGACTCGACCGTGCACCTCGTACGCACCGCAGTCGAGGACCTGAAAGGGGTCTGGCGGGTGGGGCGGGCGCTCGCGGTGGGGGCGTTGCCGCTGGACCGGCTCGCCCGGCCGTTCGGCGACGACCCGCGGGACCGCGCGCTGGCCGGGGTGCCCCGCGGGCTGGCCCGGCAACTGGTGGGCTTCTGCGTCGTCGGGGTGCTCTCGACCGCGTGCTACCTGCTGCTGTACTCCGCCTTCCGGACCCTCTGCGGGGCACAGGCCGCGAACGCGCTGGCGCTGCTCGTCTCCGCCCTCGCCAACACCGCGGCCAACCGGCGGCTCACCTTCGGGGTGCGGGGACGCGAACGTGCCCTGCGGCACCAGGCGCAGGGCCTCGTGGTGTTCGGCATCGGCCTCGCGCTGACCAGCGGGTCGCTCGCGGCGCTGCACACGGCGCGCGCCGATGCACCGCACTCCACCGAGCTTGCGGTGCTGGTCGCCGCGAACCTGGCGGCCACCGTGCTGCGGTTCCTGTTGATGCGGGCGTGGGTGTTCGCGGAACGCCGCGATCCGCCCGTCGCTCAGGCCCGTCACGAGCCGCCCGTCGTCCACGCCCACCGTGATCAGCCCGTACTCCAGGCACCGCGCCACCGCCCCCGCCGTGATGAGCCCGCGGTCCGGGCCCGCCCTGAGCCCCCCGTGGTCCAGGCCCGCCCTGAGCCGCCCGTCCCGATCCGCCCGGACCGCGTCACCCCGGCCACGTCGCCGTGCCTTTCCGCGCCCCCGTCGTCCGCAGGCGGGGCACTCCGCCAGGGTGCCGCCCCCGAAGGCGTCGCCCCCGAAGGCGTCGCCCCCGAAGGCGTCGCATCCGAAGCCGGCGCACCCACTGCCACCCCCGAAGGCGCGTCCCCCGTGTGGGCCGCGCCGCCGGCCACCGACCACGAACCGAGGACTCCGCGATGACCACCTGCTCCCCGGCCCTGCGCCCGACCGGTACCGGTCGCCTCGCCGGTCGCCTCGCCCGGCTGTGGCGGGGCCGGCCCGGGGACGCGGCGTGGGCGCGGCCCGCCCTCCTGCTGTCCCTGCTGGCCACCGGCCTTCTCTACCTCTGGAACCTGAGCGCGTCCGGATACGCGAACTCCTTCTACGCCGCCGCCGCCCAGGCCGGCAGCCGGAGCTGGAAGGCATTCTTCTTCGGTTCGCTGGACGCCGCCAACGCCATCACCGTCGACAAGCCGCCCGCGGCGCTGTGGCCCATGGCACTCTCGGTGCGGATCTTCGGACTCGGCTCCTGGCAGATCCTGGTGCCCCAGGTGCTGATGGGCGTGGCCACCGCGGCCGTGCTCCACGCGGCGGTGCGCCGCCGCTTCAGCGCGACGGCCGGGCTCCTCGCGGTGGTGGCCTTCGCGCTGACCCCGGTGGCCGCCCTGATGTTCCGGTTCGACAACCCGGACGCGCTGCTCGCGCTCCTGATGACGGTCACCGTGTACTGCGTGCTGCGGGCGCTGGAACAGGGGCGTACGAGGTGGCTGGTGTGGGCCGGGGCGGCGGTCGGCCTCGCCTTCCTCGTCAAGACCCTCCAGGCCTTCCTCATCCTGCCGCCGCTCGCGCTGCTGTACGCGGTGTGTGCGCCGGTGCGGCCCCTGCGGCGGTTCGGCCAACTGCTGCTCGCCACGGTGGTCCTCGTGGTGTCCGGCGGCTGGTGGGTCGCGCTGGTGGAGCTGTGGCCCGCGTCGTCCCGTCCGTACATCGGCGGCTCGCAGCACAACTCGTTCCTCGAACTGACCTTCGGCTACAACGGGTTCGGACGGATCAGCGGCGACGAGACCGGCAGCGTCGGCGGAGGCGGCGGCCCGGGCGGCGGCGGGCACTGGGGGGACACGGGCCTGGACCGGATGTTCGGCCCGGAGGTCGGCGGCCAGATCTCCTGGCTGCTGCCGGCCGCGCTCGTGCTGCTGGCCGCCGGCCTGCTGGTGACCCGGCGCACCGCCCGGACCGACACGGCACGGGCGGCGTTCCTCGCCTGGGGCGGTTCGCTGCTGGTGACGGCCGCCGTCTTCAGCTTCATGGCCGGGATCTTCCACCAGTACTACACGGTCGCGCTCGCGCCGTACCTGGCCGCGCTGGTCGGCATGGGTGCGACGGTGCTCTGGGAGGAGCGGTCCCGGGGCTGGGCCCCGCTCGTGCTCGCGGGCACGGTCGCGCTGACCGGCTGGTGGTCCTTCGTACTGCTCGGCCGCACTCCCGACTACCTGCCCTGGCTGCGCTGGGCGGTGCTGGCGGGCGCCATCGCGGGCACCCTCGGCCTCGCGGCGGTGGGCCACTGGACGACGGGCCGTCAGATGGCGGACAGCCAGATGGCGGACAGCCAGATGGTGAACGGCCGGACGATGGAAGGCCGGACGATGGACAGCCGGACGCTGAGCGGCCGGACGACGGGCCGGCCGGGCCCGGACGCGCCCGGGGCCGCACCCGCCGGGAGCACCGCGGACCGGGTGGCGTCCACCGGGAGTACCGCGGACCGGGTGGCATCCACCGGGAGTACCGCGCTCCGGGTGCCGTCCACCGGGCGTACGGCGCGGCGGGCGGCTCTCGCCGCGGTCGGCGCCGGTCTCGCGGCCTGCCTCGCGGGCCCGTTGGCGTACACCCTCACCACCGTGGAGACCGGTCACGCGGGCTCCATCGTCACGGCGGGCCCGCCCGGCGCCGCCGTGATGGGCCGCGGCGGAGGCGGTTGGCGCGGCGGGGCACCCGGCGGCCGCTGGGCCGGGCCGGCGGCCCTGCCGGAGGGCGCGACAGCCCTGCCGCGGGGCGCGGCAGGCCGGTCGGGCCCGTTCGGCCGGGGCCGGACCCGGGGCACCGGCCAGGGCGGGAACGCCGCAGGGTCCGGTGCGTTCCACGGTCCGTTCCCCGGCGGGTTCCCGGGTGGCTCGGGCGCGGCAGGCGGCCCCGGCGGCGCGCGGGGCGGCGGCATGCGCGGAGGCGCGCGTGGTGGTGGGGGCGGCGGTATGGGCGGGCTGCTCGACGGTGCCAGGGTCTCCGAGGCGGCCGCGGCCCTGCTGGAGCGGAACGCCGGGGCGTACACCTGGCCCGCCGCGGCCGTCGGCTCGCAGAACGCGGCCAGCTACCAGTTGGCCACCGGTGACCCGGTCATGGCGATCGGCGGCTTCAACGGCAGCGACCCGTCACCGACCCTCGCGCAGTTCAAGACGTACGTGGCGGACGGGAGGATCCACTACTTCATCGCCGGGGGCACGGGACGTACGGCGTTCGGCGGCCGTGCCGGCGGCGAAGGCGGCTTCAGCCGGGGCGGGAGCCGCGTCTCCTCGGACATCAGCACCTGGGTGGAGGCCACCTTCAGGAAGGTCACCGTGGGCGACGCGGCGTTCTACGACCTGACGAGGAAGGCGTAGCAGCGTACGCACGCGCACGTGCCGCACCCCCCGTACGCACGCGCACGTGCCGCACGACGCCGCACAGCGCCGTGCCCCGCAGCCCGTCCACCGCGCACCGCCGAACCGCGCACCGCCGAACCGCGCACCGCCGAACCGCACCGCCGCACCGCGCCCCCCGAACCGCCTACCCGCGGCGCAGCGTGACGTCCGCGACCACCGGTCGGTGGTCCGAGGCCAGCGTGTCGGGCACCGTCACCGCGCGGACCGACATCGCCTCGCGCGAGCCGGTGACGAAGTCGATGCGCTTCTCCGGGTTCAGGGCCGGATACGTGTACCCGGCCGCGCCCGCCGAGGCGTCAGGACCCGCGTCCAGCAGGTCCTGCCAGAGCGGCGCGAGTTCGGGGGCGTCGGGGGTGGCGTTGAAGTCGCCGACCAGGATCTGCCGCGGGCAGTGCCCGGTGGGACCGCAGTCCTCGGCCATGATCCGCCGGGTGTCCGCCACCTGCGCCCGGCGCACCGCGGGATCGGCGCGGTAGTCCAGGTGCGTGACGTACACGTGCACCGGCACGCCGCGCACCTTCACCACGACCTCGGGGAAGCCGGGCGCCGGAGCGGGTACCGGGTCGGGGTCCTGCGTCGAGAGCCGGGTGATGTCGTGGTTCTCGGCGGAGCGGAACGCGAACCGGGAGAGCACGGCCACCCCGTACTGGCGGCGCGGTGCGCCCTCGGTGGCCGGGTCCTCGTCGTAGATGGGCGCGAAGTACACGTGCATACGGGTCGCCCGGCCCAGCTCCGCCGCCAGGTCGCGCCACTGGCTGCGCGCGTCCCAGTGCACGTCGACCTCCTCCAGTCCGATGACGTCCGCGTGCAGCGCACGCAGTTCGCCGGCGGTCCGGTCGAGATCGAAGACGTTGTCCGTCCCCGCGCCCGCGTGGATGTTGTACGAGGCGACCCGCAGCGGCACCGCGCCGCCGTGCGCCGCCGGTCCGGGTGCGGCCCCGGCCACCCCGGGGGAGGTGCCCAGCACCCCCAGCACCGCGCCCGCCGTCACCAGCCCTCTCGCACCGCGCCGACGCCCTGACATACGACCCCCATCCGCCCGGCGGGATCCTGCGATCGCCGCGTCCTCGGGCCTCGGTTCCGCTCTTCGCCTCCACGTCGGCCGCCGCCCGGTCCTGCGCCCGGCGCCGCCCGCGTCAGCAGACTCGTGCGCGAAGAACGCTACCGCCTGAAATCAAGTGGCACACCGTACGACGCCTCGCCTACCGTGAGGGAACCACAGTCCTGTACACCGTAGAAGTCGGAGCCCCGCATGACGTCCACGACGACCCACGAGGGGTCCCGCAGTGCGCCGTCCGGCCACCCGCAGCGCTGGCTGGTCCTCGGGGTGATCTGCCTGGCCCAGCTCACCGTCCTGCTGGACAACACGGTTCTCAACGTCGCCATCCCCTCCCTCACCCGGGAGCTGGGGGCGTCCACCGCGGCCGTCCAGTGGATGATCAACGCCTACTCGCTGGTGCAGTCGGGGTTGCTGCTCACCGCGGGCAGCGCCGCCGACCGGTACGGGCGCAGGAAGATGCTCACCGCCGGCCTCGCGCTCTTCGGCGCCGGCTCACTGGCCGCCGGACTCGCCCAGTCCAGCGGGCAGTTGATCGCCGCGCGCGCCGGGATGGGGATCGGCGGGGCCCTGCTGGTGACCACCACCCTCGCCGTCGTCGTACAGATCTTCGACGAGGCCGAGCGGGTGAAGGCGATCGGCATCTGGTCGACCGTCAACTCGCTGGGCTTCGCGGTCGGTCCACTGCTCGGCGGGCTGATCCTCGACCACTTCTGGTGGGGCGCCATCTTCCTGGTCAACATCCCGGTGGCGGCGATCGGCCTGGTCTTCGTGCTGCGGCTGGTCCCCGAGTCGAGGAACCCGCAGGGCGACCGGCCCGACCTGCTCGGCGCCCTGCTCTCCACCAGCGGGATGACGGGCGTGGTCTACGCCATCATCTCCGGCCCCGGCCACGGCTGGACGTCCGCCCACGTGCTGGTCTCCGCCGCGCTCGGCGCCGCCCTGCTGGCCGCGTTCGCCGGCTGGGAGCTGCGCGCCCCCTTCCCCATGCTCGACATGCACTTCTTCCGCGACCAGCGCTTCGTCGGCGCCGTCGCGGGCGCCGTACTGGTCGCCTTCGGCATGGGCGGCTCGCTCTTCCTGCTCACCCAGCACCTCCAGTTCGTGCTGGGCTACGGGCCGTTGGAGGCGGGCCTGCGCACGGTGCCGCTGGCGCTGACCGTCGTCGCGCTCAACCTCACCGGACTCGGCGCCCGCCTGCTGCCGAGGCTCGGCACACCCGCCACCATCGCCACCGGAATGACCCTGCTCGCCGCCGGTCTCGCCGCGATCGCCCTGCTCGGCGGCGGGTACGCGGGCATGCTGCTCGGCCTGGTCGTGATGGGTGCGGGCATCTCGCTCGCCATGCCGGCCATGGCCAACGCCATCATGAGCGCCATCCCGCGGGAGAAGGCGGGCGTGGGCGCCGGAGTCAACGGCACGCTGGCCGAGTTCGGCAACGGCCTCGGGGTCGCCGTCCTCGGTGCCGTGCTGGGCTCCCGCTTCACCGCCGCCGCCGCGGTCTCCGCCGCGTCCCTGCCCGCCGCCCTGGCCGCCGCGCGCCCCGGCGCGCAGCGCGACCGGATCACCGCCGCGTTCGCCGCGGGTCTGGAGACCAGCCAACTGGCAGGAGCTCTCGCCGTGCTGCTCGGGGGCCTGCTCGCGGCCGTCTTGCTGAAACGGGCTATGAGGGGGCAAAGCTGACGGATTGCTCCTGCCCGACCAGGCTCTTTCCGAGGGGGCGCACGGTCGCCCGGTAACGGAATCGGCGCCGCGCCCGCATAGCATCGAGAGAGGTGGACCGGATTCCCTCCGGTGCGGGACGAGGCGTACGGCTCAGCGAAGGGGTGGCCATGGTGAGGGCAGCCGACCGGACGAAGCGTCCGCCACGTGCCAGCGTCTGGCTGGACGGAAAGGCCCCGCGCGGCGGGGCGGGCCGTCGCTCCGACCAGCCGAGCGGGCTCGATCGGGAGCGCATCACCGAGACGGCGGTGCGGCTGCTGGACGCCGAGGGGCTCGCCCGGTTCTCGATGCGCCGGCTCGCCGCGGAGCTCAACGTCACCGCCATGTCCGTCTACTGGTACGTGGACACCAAGGACGACCTCCTCGAACTGGCCCTGGACGCCGCCTTCGGCGAGCTGAGCCTGCCGTCTGACGGCGACGGCGGGGACTGGCGCCCGCAACTGCGCGCCCTGGCCACCGAGTACCGCGCCCTGCTGGTGCGCCACCCCTGGCTGTCACCGCTCGCCGGCCGGTTCCTCAACATCGGCCCCCGTTCGCTCGAACTGTCCACCGCCGTGCAGCGCGTCATCCGCGGCACCGGCCTGCCGCCGCACGGCCAGGCCGGCGCCATCTCGGCGGTCTTCCAGTTCGTCTACGGGTTCGGCACCATCGAGGGGCACTTCATCCAGCGGTGCGCGGAGGCCGGGATGACGCAGGACGAGTACGTCCACGAGGCGATGAGCTCGATAGCGGCGACGCCCGAGGTGGCCGGGCCGATGCGGGAGTCCGCGGACATGGTGGCGGCGCGCGGGGCGGGGTCGGTGGCGCAGTTGCGCGAGGGCGACTTCGTGTTCGCGCTGGAGGTGCTGGTGGCGGGCATCGAGGCGATGGTCGCCCGCGTCTGAGCCGGTGGCCGCCCGAGCGAACGGTTGTGGCCGCCCGGACGCGGGCCGGTGGCCGCCCGGCCGCGGTCCTGCCCGGTGCGCAGGGGCGTGCCCGTGGCGGCCCGGCCCGTGGCGGGCCGGTGCCGCCGGGACGCCCCCGGCCCGGCCAGGGGCGTCCTCAGTCCTGGACGAGGTGCGCCGGGAAGCCGCCCGTCGCCACCGGGCCCCAGCGTTCGGGGGTGATGCGGATCAGGGACTTGCCCTGCTTGCGCATGGCCTCGCGGTACTCGTCCCAGTCCGGGTGCTCGCCCGCGATGGTGCGGTAGTACTCGACCAGGGGCTCCACCGCCTCCGGCATGTCCAGGACCTCGGCCGTGCCGTCGACCTGGACCCAGGGGCCGTTCCAGTCGTCGCTGAGCACCAGCACGCTGACGCGCGCGTCCCGCTTGGCGTTGCGCGTCTTCGCCCGCTCCGGGTACGTCGAGACCACGATCCGGCCCGAGTCGTCGACACCGCAGGTCAGGGGGGATGCCTGCGGCGCGCCGTCGGCACGCCGGGTGATCAGGACGGCGTGGTGGCGGGGGCGGACGAAGTCCAGCAGCTCCGAGCGGGAGACGGGGGTGTTCGTTGCGATGTTCGGTGCCATGGCCGGAAGCCTACGCCTGCGGAAGGGCCTCTCCCTGGACCGCCTGGATGTTCAGCTCCACCTTGAGCGTGGTGCCGATGGCCGCTATGCCCGCCTGCACGACCTGGTTGTAGGTGATCGCGAAGTCCTCGCGGCGCAGCTCGGCGACGGCGCGGAACGCGGCGCGGACGCCGCCCCAGGGGTCGGGCCCCGTGCCGAGGTAGCTGAGGTCCAGGTCCACGGGGCGCACGACGCCGTGCATGCCGAGTTCGCCGTGCACCGTCCAGCGGTCCGGACCGGCCGGGGTCAGGCCGGTGGAGCGGTAGGTGATCTCCGGGTGCCGCTCCACGTCGAGGAAGTCCGCCGACCGCAGATGGCCGTCGCGCATGCCGTTGCCGGTGTCGATCGAAGCGGACCGGATCACGGCCTCCACGCGGGAGTTCTCGATGCTCTCCGCCCGGTCGCCGGCGGGGGCGGGGGCGACGCCCTCGCTGTACTTGGCGATCTCGATGCGGCCGCTGAACTCGGTGAAGCGGCCGTGCACGCTGGAGATGCCCAGGTGCTGGGCGACCGCGGCGACGGAGGAGTGGGCCGGGTCGATGGTCCAGACGCCTGGCGGCGGGAGCTGCGAGCCGCCCTGGCGGGCGAGGACGATCTGGCCGATCTCGGCACGGCCCGCGGCGGAGACGATGGCCGTCGAGGCGGTCGGGGTGTAGCCGAGGGCCGTGATGATGACGGTGTAGGGGCCGGGGGCAAGGGGGGTGTCGTCGTGGATGGTGCCGTCGTCGTCGGCTTCGGCACGGAGGATCTGGGTGCCGGTCATGTCGGTGACGGTGACTACCGCGTGTGACACGCCCCAGCCGTCCCGGGTGCGGACCCGCGCGCTCAACGCCATGGTGTGTGGTTCTCCTTCGGGGTCGTACGTGGTGCTTCGCGGCTCTCGTGGGGGCCGGTGCGCAGTGTTCTTCGCGTGGGGGCGGTCGGTGGGGGTTCTGTGGCGGCTTCGGGGGGAAGGGGCCGACGGCAGCGGTGGGCGCGGTGGGGCGCAGGTCAGGTGCCGTGACCGCGGGGAACGGGGTGCGGGGGGAGGAACACCCCGCACCCCGTCCACCAGGAGGACGGGCCGGGGGCGCCGTCGGCCCCCGGGCGGGCTACTCGGTGGGGTGGGTGAGTTCGACGTCGTGGCCCTCGACGCCGCGACCGCTGACCCAGACGCCGGTGGCCACCGGCGGGTATCCCGTGGCGATCACGGTGTACTCCCCCTCGTCCAGATCCGCGAACCCGTAGGCGCCGTCGACTCCGGTGGTCGCCGTGCCGACCACGTTCCCGGCCGCGTCCACCAGCGTGACCCGCGCTTCGGAGAGCGCCCCGCCCGCGGCCCGCACCGTGCCGCGCACCCGTGCGCCGGAGGAGAGCACCACATCGGCCCGGGTGACCCCGGAGCCGCCTATCTCGACCGGCAGCGCCTGCGGCCGGTACCCCTCCGCGTTCACGGCGACCGTCACATAGCCGGGCACCAGCTCGGTGAAGGCGAACTCGCCCTGCACGCCGCTGGTTCCGGTGGCCAGCACATCGCCGCGCACGTCGGTCACGATGACCACCGCGTTCGCGACCGGGCCGCCGTCCACGGAGCGCACCGTGCCGGTGAGTCCGCTGGTGCCGCTGAGCAGGATGTCGTACGCCACCGGGCCCTCGCCGACGACCACCGTCGACGCCTGCGGCTGGTAGCCGTCCGCGGAGGCGATCAGGACGTAGGAGCCGGCACCGGGTGCGTCGACGGCGTAACCGCCGTCCAGGTGGGCCATGGAGCGGCTGAGCTGCCGGCCGGCCAGTGAGATGAGGGTCACCGCGGCCCGGGCCACCGGCAGGCCCTCGGCGCCCCGGACGAAGCCCTGGACGGGTATGCCGCTACCGCCCGAACCGGAACCGCCGAGACCGTTCGCCGGGGCGGCGGAGGCGGCCGCCTGGAGGCGCTGGCCGCCGTACGGGTCCGCGGGGCCTGCGGCGGCCCAGCTCGGCACCCGCTCGCGCCTGGGCAGCTCGGGGGGCTCCTCCGCGCCGGACGCGCCGGACGCGCCGGACGCGGTGGACCCGGAGTATGTGGTGGCCGCGGAGGCGCCGGTGGCCTCGGCGGCCTCTGTCGCCTGCGCCGGCGGTGCGGCCTCGGGCGGTGCGCCCTCGGTGGACTGCTCCTGTGCGATACCGGCCTTGGTGCGCAAAGGGACCTCCTTGATGAACAGGGTGACCAGGAAGGCGACTCCGGCCAGCGGCGCCGCCGTCAGGAAGAGGTCGGCTATGCCATGACCGTACGCGCTCTCCACGACCGTGCGCACGGGGGCCGGCAGCTTGCCGAGGTCGGGGATGGCGGTGCTGTCGGAGCCGTCGGCCGCCAGCCGCGCCGCCTTTGGGCCGAGGCCGGCCAGGCCGTCCCTGACGTAGTCGGTGATGCGGTCGGCCATGATCGCACCGAGCGCCGAGACGCCGATCGCACCGCCCAGCGAGCGGAAGAACGTCACGGTGGAGCTGGCGGCGCCGAGGTCGGCGGCCGCCACCTGGTTCTGCGTGCACAGCACCAGGTTCTGCATGGTCATGCCGATGCCGAGGCCCATCAGGCCCATGTAGACGGCCAGGTGCCAGTACGGGGTGTCGTACCGGATGCCGCCCAGCAGACCGAGGCCCGCGGTGAGCAGCACGGTGCCGGTCACCAGCCAGATCTTCCAGCGCCCCGTCCTGGTGATGATCTGCCCCGAGACCGTGGAGGCGACGAACAGGCCGCCGATCATCGGGATGGTCAGGACGCCCGACATGGTCGGCGACTTGCCGCGCGCCAGTTGGAAGTACTGGCTGAAGTAGACCGTGCCCGCGAACATCGCCACACCGACGAAGAGCGAGGCGAGCGAGGCCAGCGCGATCGTCCGGTTGCGGAACAGCCGCAGGGGGACGATCGGCTGGCCGGCCTTGGCCTCGACCAGGAGGAAGAGCAGCCCCAGCACGATCGAGCCGCCGACCATCGCACAGGTCTGCCACGAGATCCAGTCGTACTTGTTGCCCGCGAAGGTCACCCAGATCAGCAGCAGGCAGACCGCGGCGCTGATGAGGAACGCGCCGCCCCAGTCGACCTTGACCTCGCGCTTGACCACCGGCAGCTTCAGCGTCTTCTGGAGCACGAGCAGCGCGATGACGGCGAAGGGCACGCCGACGTAGAAGCACCAGCGCCAGCCGAGCCAGCTCGTGTCGGTGATGACACCGCCGAGCAGCGGGCCGCCGACGGTGGCCACCGCGAAGGTGGCGCCCAGGTAGCCGCTGTAGCGGCCGCGCTCGCGGGGCGAGATCATCGCGGCCATCACGATCTGCGCCAGCGCAGACAGGCCGCCGACGCCGATGCCCTGCACCACGCGGCAGGTGATCAGCATGCCCGGGTTCTGCGACAGGCCGGCGACCACCGAGCCGCCGACGTAGATGACCAGGGCTGTCTGGACCAGGAGCTTCTTGGAGAACAGGTCGGCGAGCTTGCCCCACAGCGGGGTGGTCGCCGTCATCGAGAGCAGCGCCGCGGTGACGACCCAGGTGTAGGCGCTCTGCCCGCCGCCCAGGTCGGAGATGATGTGCGGAAGGGCGTTGGAGACGATCGTCGACGACAGGATCGCGACGAACATGCCGAGCAGCAGCCCGGAGAGCGCCTCCATGATCTGCCGGTGTGTCATCGGCGCGCTCCCGGGGGCGCCGCCGTGCCTGGCATGGCTGCCCCGCACACCGTTCGGTGTGGTCGTTGCCATGGACGTCCTTTTCTCTTGCTGGTCATGCGTTTCGTGGGGGGCCGGGCGCCTGCGTGCGTCGGGTCACGTGGGGGTGGCCGCGGTGTCCGGCTGGTGCGTCGGGCGGGCCGGTGCCGAGCGGAAGTCGTCGAAGCCGTCGCGCAGCCGGGCGAGATAGGCGTTGAACTGGTCGACCTCTTCGTCGGACCAGTCCGCCAGACAGCCGGCGAGGGCGCGTACGTAGGTCTCGGAGAGCTCGGCGAGCTTGGCCCTCCCGTCGGCGGTGAGCCGCAGGATGCGGGAGCGGCGGTCGCAGGGGTCCGGGGACCTGTCGATCCAGCCGTACTGCGCCACGTGCGCCACATGGCGGCTGGTCACGGACATGTCCACGGAGAGCAGTTCGGCCAGCCGGCTCATCCGCATGGGGCCGTGCCGGTCGAGCAGGGTCAGTACCGCGGCGGAGCCCGTCGGGCACTCCGGCGGCAGGATGCGCGCGAGCCCCCGCTTCACGGCGCCGATCGCGCTCAGTTGCCGGGCCAGCTCCTCGTACTGACGGCGTTCCGCCATCGCACCTCCCGGACCGGGGTTTTCGTTGCTTAAGGCAACCGTAAGGTATTTGGTTGCCGCAGGCAAATGATAGGAAACTCACAGGATCCAAGAATTGGTAAAGAAACTTATATGCAGAGGCAAACATGTACCCCAGGGGGGCAGGGGTGACCCTTGGGTGGGCCGTTCCGATTCGCTAGGGTCCTGGCCCATGGCACACAACCCCCAAGCGCCGCAGGGCCCCGAGGGCAATCACGACCCGGCGGGCAGTACCCAGATGTTCCGCGCCTTCGTCGACGACGGAGGACAGCAGCGCCGCCCCCAGGCGGCGGCCGCCTCGGGCGGACCGCGCGCCGGCGTGATCGTCGGCGTGCTGGCCGTCATCGTGGTGGTGGCGGCAGTCGCCTGGCTGGCGGTCTCCTAGCAGGATCTTCCGGGCGGTCCCGGATCGCCGCGGGCGGTCCGGTGGCCGCCCGGCCGTATGTCCGGGCCCGCCGTGCCGCGTCCCGGGGCGTCCACGCGGCCGCGCACGGCACCGGTCGCTGCCGGAGGCGGAACCGCCGCGCTGTGTGCGGCGGCGGTGCGCTGCCGTATGGGGCGGTGGTGCGCGGCGGTGCGCGGTCGTTCCGTGTGCTCGGGCGCGGCCCGCACGCACGAGAGCCGCCCTCGCACACGGCGAGGGCGACTCCGGTGGTCCCTGGCCGGTGGCCGACGACCGACTGCGGGTGGCCGGGTGCCGGCGGCGGTCCCGGCCGGGCGCGGCGGTCCCGGCCGGGCGGGTCAGTCCGAGATGAGCCCCTCGCGCAGTTGCGCGAGCGTGCGGGTGAGCAGCCGGGAGACGTGCATCTGGGAGATGCCGACCTCCTCGCCGATCTGGGACTGCGTCATGTTCGCGAAGAAGCGGAGCATGATGATGCGGCGCTCGCGCGGCGGCAGCTTGGCCAGCAGGGGCTTCAGGGACTCGCGGTACTCGACGCCCTCCAGGGCGCTGTCCTCGTAGCCGAGGCGGTCCGCGAGCGAGCCCTCGCCGCCGTCGTCCTCCGGGGCCGGCGAGTCGAGGGACGAGGCCGTGTAGGCATTGCCGACCGCGAGTCCGTCGACCACGTCCTCCTCCGACACCCCGAGGGCGGAGGCCAGTTCGGGAACGGTCGGGGAGCGGTCGAGGCGCTGTGAGAGCTCGTCACTGGCCTTGGTGAGGGCGAGGCGCAGCTCCTGGAGCCGGCGCGGCACCCTCACCGACCACGAGGTGTCACGGAAGAAGCGCTTGATCTCGCCGACGACGGTGGGCATCGCGAACGTGGGGAACTCCACGCCGCGTTCGCAGTCGAAACGGTCGATGGCCTTGATGAGGCCGATGGTGCCGACCTGGACGATGTCCTCCATCGGCTCGTTGCGGCTGCGGAAGCGGGCGGCCGCGTACCGCACGAGCGGGAGGTTCAGCTCGATCAGGGTGTCCCGGACGTAGGCCCGCTCCGGGCTGTGCTCGTCCAGCGCGGCCAGCCGCAGGAAGAGGGAGCGGGAGAGGGTCCGGGTGTCGATGGACTCCGGGTGCGGGAACGCTTCGGGCGCGGGTGCGGGCGCGGGCTCACTCGCACCGAGCGTGAGCACCTTCGAGCTGCCCTGGTCTACGGACATGCCACCCCCTTGAGGTCGCGGACGGTCACTGCGGCCGCTCTCGTCGAGGGAACGCCGAGAAGCACAGCCTCCACCTGAATACCGGAGGCTGAGCTCCGGCAAACGCGGTTCCAGCAGAATGTCACATGTCGGCAACACGCTGTAGTGACTTGTCGACAACCTGACGGCGGCTCTGGGCTGGAAAGGAAGGGTGTGGGGTGGATTACCGGGACGGCTGTCGCGAAAGTGCCCGGCGCCGGTCACTCTTCTCAGCTACGCGTCGATTCTGTTTGCGGATCTCAGCCGGGCGAAGCTGCGGGCCAGCAGCCGGGAGACGTGCATCTGGGAGACGCCGAGCTCGGCGCTGATCTGCGACTGCGTCAGGTTGTTGTAGTAGCGCAGCAGCAGGATCCGCTGCTCCCGCTCGGGCAGTTGTACGAGCAGGTGCCGCACCAGGTCGCGGTGCTCGACGCCGTCCAGCGCCGGGTCCTCGTACCCCAGCCGGTCCAGCAGCCCGGGCAGCCCGTCGCCCTCCTGGGCGGCCTCCAGGGAGGTGGCGTGGTAGGAGCGGCCCGCCTCGATGCAGGCCAGCACCTCCTCCTCGGTGATGCGCAGCCGCTCGGCGATCTCCGCGGTGGTGGGCGAGCGGCCGAAGCTGGTGGTCAGGTCCTCCGTGGCGCCGTTCACCTGCACCCACAACTCGTGCAGCCGGCGCGGCACGTGGACGGTGCGCACGTTGTCGCGGAAGTAGCGCTTGATCTCGCCGATGACGGTGGGCATCGCGAAGGTCGGGAACTGCACGCCGCGGTCCGGGTCGAACCGGTCGATGGCGTTGATCAGGCCGATGGTGCCGACCTGGACGACGTCCTCCATCGGCTCGTTGCGGCTGCGGAAGCGGGCGGCGGCGTAGCGCACCAGCGGCAGGTTGGCCTCGATCAGCGCGCCGCGCACCCTGCCGTGCTCGGCGCTGCCCGGTGTGAGGTCCTTGAGCCGGCCGAAGAGCACCTGGGTCAGGGCGCGGGTGTCGGCGCCGCGGGCGTTCGGGTGGGACGGCGCACCGGGCGGGGAACCGGACGCGGGCACGGCTGGGCCGGCGGGCGCGTCGCCGGCGGGCGCGGGGTCGGGGAGCGGGGGCTCGCCGGGCGCGGTGCCGGGTCCTGCGGGGGGCTCGGGGGCGGTGGCCGGGGGGTCGTCACGGGTCGGGGCCCGGGGCACGGTACTGGCCGGCACGGACAAGGCCACCCCTTCCCTTCGTACGACGGCGGCTGGCCGCGGACTGGAGGGGCGGCACAGGGGGAATCGTTCACCTCGGCTAGCAAAAGCGGTCATAGCATCACAAGACATGTGCACTGTGTGCAAGCACCGCATAATGCCGTGTTGAAGGCGAGTTGAGGCCGCCGGAAGGCCGGTGGGCCCCTCGCCGCCAGGGCGAGGGGGCCCTGTGGGGGAGGCTTCAGAACGCGTAGTCGGCGATCACCCACGTGGAGAACTCACGCCACAGTGCTACGCCCGCCTGGTGGTCGGGGTGGGCCAGGTAGCGGCGCAGGGCGTCGGCGTCCTCCACGGCGGCGTTGATGGCGAAGTCGTAGGCGATCGGCCGCTCCGAGATGTTCCACTCGCACTCCCAGAACTTCAGTTCGGGGATGCGGTCGCCGAGCTCCTTGAACGCGCGGTAGCCCTCGGCGACCCGCGGGTCGTCGCGCTTGACGCCTTGGTTGAGCTTGAAGAGGACCAGATGGCGGATCACGGGGGCTCCTTCGCGGTGCGGGGGCGCGGGGCAGCGGCGTCGGGCGCGCGGGCTCGGGGAGGTCCGGGCGCACGGCGGTCCGTCGCGGGGCGGCCGGGTGCGGGCGTGGGGGCGCCGGGGAGCGGGGAGGCGCGAGGGGTGGCGCCGGTCAGTGGCCGCCGTTGATGACCCAGGTCATGAAGTCGCCGATGGAACTGGCGGCGTTCGATATGCCCTCGAACCCTATCTGGACATAGTCGGCAGCCTTGGCCGGGTCCGTAATGATCAGATAGAGCACGAAGACGATCACGACATAGAGTGCGATCTTCTTCGGCTGCACGGTGCTGTGGCCTCCCCTGCCTACGGTGTCGCGTGGGTCCCCTGGTGCCGGCGGTGAGTGTAACCCGGCGGCCCACGCCGGACGAGGAGGAACGACGGGCACGCCGTGCGCCGTTCGGCGGCCGGGCGGCCGGCCGGGCCCGCTTCGCCGCCGCGGCGCGCCGACCGCCGCGCCGGGTGCCCGGTGACGACGAAGGGGCGCACCCGTGCGGGTGCGCCCCTTCGTCCGTCAGCGGTAGCGGAGGGATTTGAACCCTCGGTGACTTGCGCCACACTCGCTTTCGAGGCGAGCTCCTTCGGCCGCTCGGACACGCTACCGAGAGAGATCCTAGCCCACCGGGGCCCGTGCTCCGAAATCCGTTTCCGTCGGTGGCGCGGGCGTGGGTGCGGGTGCGGGCGGGCCCGGGTGGGGCGCGGTGCCGGGGCGGGCGGTGCGCGCTGCCGGGACGGGTGCGGCCGCGGTCCGTCCGGTCAGCGGGTGCGGAAGAAGTCGGTGAGCAGCCGGGCGCAGTCCTGGGCGAGGACGCCCGCGATCACCTCGGGCCGGTGGTTGAGCCGGCGGTCGCGCACCACGTCCCAGAGCGAGCCCGCGGCGCCGGCCTTCTCGTCGCGGGCGCCGTACACCAGCCGGTCCACGCGGGACTGCACGATCGCGCCCGCGCACATGGTGCACGGCTCCAGGGTGACGACGAGGGTGCAGCCGGTCAGCCGCCAGCCGCCGAGCGCCGCGGCGGCGCGCCGGATCGCCAGCAGCTCGGCGTGCGCGGTGGGGTCGGCGGCGGCCTCGCGTTCGTTGTGCCCGGTGGCCAGCACGGTGCCGGTCGCGGACAGCACAACGGCGCCGACGGGCACGTCACCGCCCTGGACGGCCTGCTCGGCCTCGTCCAGGGCGTGCCGCATCGACGCCCGCCAGCGGTCGCGTACGGGGTCCGGCAGGGGGCCGTGCGCCGTGCTCATGCGGTGAGCGCGGTGCGCGGCCCGTGCGGACCCGCGGGCCCGTGGCCGGGCCCCGCCGTGGAGTTCAACGTACGGTTTCCAGCACCTCCGCCGCCCCGAGGACATCGGCGATCTCGCCGAGCGCGTCACCGCTGTCCAGGGCGAGCAGGTCCTTCTCGTCGACTCCCAGGTCCGCCAGGATCTCGAAGTCGCCGAGGGGGCCGGACGGCACGGCCTCGTCGGCGTCGAGGTCGGCGTCGTCCCCGGCGCTGCCCGGCTCACCGTCCTCCGTGCCGTCGAGGTCGAGGGCGTCCAGGTCGTCGCCGTCGTCGTCGGTGCCCGGCTCCCTGCCGAGCAGTTCGTCGGTGAGCAGGATCTCGCCGTACGCGCTGCGGGCGGCGGCCGAGCCGTCCGAGACGTAGATGCGCGGGTCCTCCTCGCCGTCCACGCGGACGACGCCGAACCAGGCGTCCTCCTGTTCGATGAAGACGAGCACCGTGTCCTCGTCGGACGCGGCCTCGCGGGCCAGGTCGGTCAGGTCCGAAAGGGTCTCCACATCGTCGAGCTCCGTGTCGCTCGCTTCCCACCCGTCTTCGGTGCGCGCGAGCAGTGCGGCGAAGTACACCGTGACTCTCCCACTGGTCATAGGCGTGCCGGTTGGTGGTCCCCCCGGCGGCGGCTTGGGGCGGGTGCTGTGCCGAGCCCCGCCCCAATCGGAATCGTGGCAGAAAGAACGGCTTCAGGAGAGGTCTTCCGCCCCCTGTGTCCGCTCTTGTTTTCGCCCGGTCCGCCTTTCGGGCATTCTTCCGTATCCCCGCCGGCTTGCGAACAGCACTCCCCCCGCCCACGGCCTGCGCTTTCTCCGGACCGCCCGAGGGGCCCCGGCGGACCGGGCGGGTGTGCCGTGCCGGTGCGCGGGATGCGGCGCGGCTGCCGCCAGGAGGGCGAACGGGGGGCCAGGCGAGGGAATACGGAGGATCCGTGCGACGCGCCGGGGCCCGCCAGGGGCCCCGGCGGCCGCGGTCCCGTCCCGAGCCGTCCCGAGCCGTCCCGCGGGAGTCGGGCTACCAGCGGAAGGTGCGCATGCGCACCGCCCGCCTCATGCGCTCCGCACGGGCGTGCCGGGGGCGGACCCGGGCGCGCAGTTCGCGCGCCTCGGCCAGCTCCCGCAGGAACTGCGCCCTGCGCCTCCTGCGCTCCGCCTCGCTCTCCTGCCGTCCCGCGCCCGCCCCCCGCTGACCCGCTCCGGCCCCCGGGCGCCCCCTGCTGCCCCCGCCCGCCGTGCTCCCCGTCGGCCGCTCGTCCCCGGCGTGCGCTTCCCCGTTGCTCTCAGGCATCGGCCCCCACCACCCCAGCCCCCAGTAAGAACCATCACCTTCCCCCTACCGGGCGGTTTGATGCGGGCATGGCCCCGGCACGGGCCCCGTTACTGTTAGGGGCATGCGTCTCCATGTCGTCGACCACCCGCTGGTGGCCCACAAGCTGACCACCCTGCGCGACCAGCGCACCGACTCCGCGACCTTCCGGCGGCTCGCCGACGAGCTGGTCACGCTGCTCGCGTACGAGGCCACCCGGGACGTGCGCACGGAGCAGGTCGACATCGTGACGCCCGTGTCGACGACCACCGGTGTGAAGCTGACGCATCCGCGGCCGCTGGTGGTGCCGATCCTGCGGGCCGGTCTCGGCATGCTGGAGGGCATGGTGCGGCTGCTGCCCACCGCCGAGGTCGGCTTCCTCGGCATGATCAGGGACGAGGAGACCCTCCAGGCATCGACCTACGCCACCCGGATGCCGGAGGACCTCTCCGGCCGCCAGGTGTACGTGCTCGACCCGATGCTGGCCACCGGCGGCACCCTCGTCGCGGCCATCAGGGAGCTGATCGGGCGCGGCGCCGACGACGTCACCGCCGTGGTGCTGCTGGCCTCGCCGGAAGGCATACAGATCATGGAACGCGAGCTGGCCGGCACCCCCGTCACCGTGGTCTCCGCCGCCCTGGACGAGCGCCTCAACGAACAGGGCTACATCGTTCCGGGCCTCGGTGACGCGGGAGACAGGATGTACGGCACGGTGGCCTGAGAGGGCGCACCGGAGCGGCGAGGGGCTTGCGGTGTCCGAGCGGTGCGCGGTGCTGAGTTCGGGGGCGGGTACTGAGTCCAGCGCGCTGCTGAGTGCAACGTGCTGCCGAGTGCAACGTGCGCTGAGACCAGCGCGTCACTGAGACCAGCGCCTGCTGGGCTCGGCGTGGCGCTGGGTTCAGCGTGCTGCTGGGTTCAGCAGCTCCTCGACGGTGACGGAGCCGGTGTCGGATGCGTCAGCGTCCGCAGCGCCTGCGCCGCGGCGGCCTCGCTCGCCAGGCCCTTGAAGCCGTCCCCGATGATCAGGTCGACGCTCTTGCCCTTGCGGTCGTCCGCCTTCTTCTCGGCGCCCACGAGCTGCGTGCCCAGCAGCGGGATCGCGGTGTCCATGGTGGACGGCGGGCCGAGCAGCAGGCCGGTGCCCTTGACCTTCTTGTCGTACTCGGGCGTGGCGTTGCCGACGTCGCCGATGGTGAAGCCGCGTTTCTTCAGCTCGTCCGCCGTCTTCTTGGCGAGGCCGCTGCGCGTGGTGGCGTTGAGGACGTTGACGGTGACCTGCTTCGGCTTCGGCAGGGTCATGGCGGGGCTGGGCGAGGCGCCGGCTCCGGCGGCGCCCGCGGACCCGGGGCCCGCCTTGCCCGTACCGGGCGTGACGGCGCAGTCCCTGCCGGCACCCGCGGCACTCGCCTCGCCGCCCGTGAAGACGTTGACGAGTTGGAGGCTCCCCCACCCGAGCAGGCCGACCACCGCGGCGGAGGCGACGACGGCGAGCACGATTCTGCCGCGCCGACGACCCCGGCGCATACGAGGGTATTTGTTCCCTGTGATGCGGTATTTGCCGCCCAAGCCGGGGGGAGTGAGCATGCTCATGGCCGCAGCGTAGTGCGAGGGGACGGCCATGCCTACCGGATGATCATCGTATGACACGCACTCTGCCCCGAATGGGTCACTACGGGCCCCCGTCCGGCCCAATGCGGGACCGGCCCCGCGGGCAGGGGCCACCGGGGCGGCCCGGTCGCTCAGCCGAGTTCGAGCACCCGGGCGTGCAGCACCTGGCGCTGCTGGAGGGCCGCGCGCACGGCGCGGTGCAGGCCGTCCTCCAGGTAGAGGTCGCCCTGCCACTTGACGACGTGGGCGAAGAGGTCGCCGTAGAACGTCGAGTCCTCGGCGAGCAGGGTCTCCAGGTCGAGCTGGCCCTTGGTCGTCACGAGCTGATCGAGGCGGACCGGGCGCGGCGCGACGTCCGCCCACTGCCGGGTGCTTTCCCGGCCGTGGTCGGGGTACGGCCGGCCGTTGCCGATGCGCTTGAAGATCACACGGAAAGCCTACCGGGCAACGCTCCGTGGGCGCAGCCGCGACGGTGGGAATCAAGCCCGCCCGTCGTCATCGGCGGTGCCCGGGCGCCCGTCTGCCGCGGCCCGCGCCGGGGAGGCGCCCGCGCGCGCCGGGGAGTCTCCCGCGCGCGCCCGGGAAGCTTCTGCCCGCGCCCGGGATGGTCCGGTACGCGCCCGGGATGGTCGGTCCGCGCTCGGGGTGGTCGGTCCGCGCTCGGGGTGGTCCCGTCCGCGACTGGGAGGGTCCGGTCCGCGTCCGGGAGGGTCCGGTCCGCGACTGGGAGGCTTCCGCCCGCGCCCGGGCCCCTGCTCGCGTCCGGGAGGCTTCCGCCCGTGTCCGGGGCCCTGCTCGCGTCCGGGGTTCGGCCGCGCCGGGACCGCTCCCGGGTGGGTGCTGCCCCCGCCGGGGTGGGCCGCGTGCGTCGCCGGGTGGGTCGGGGTGCGTCGGCGGGTGGGTCGGGGTGCGTCGCCGGGTGGGCCGGCGCGGCTACCGCCGCTTCAGTTCCCGCTTGTGCTCCCGCACCTTCGCCAGGGACTCCTCGCCGGTGATGTCGGCGGCGGAGCGGTACGCGCCCTCCTCGCCGTACGTGCCCGCCGCCTCGCGCCAGCCCTCCGGGCGGACGCCGAGCTGCTTGCCCAGCAGGGCCAGGAAGATCTGGGCCTTCTGCCGCCCGAAGCCCGGCAGGTCGACCAGCCGCCGCAGCACCTCGGCGCCGGTCTCCACCCCCTCCCAGACACCCTCGGCCCGGCCGTCGTACTGCTCGACCAGGTACCGGCAGAGCCGTTGGACGCGGTTGGCCATGGATCCCGGGTAGCGGTGCACGGCGGGCGGCGTCGCGAGCAGCGCGGCGAAGTCCTCGGGGTCGTGCGCGGCGATCGCGTGGGCGTCGAGGTCGTCGGCGCCCAGCCGCTGCGCGATGGTGTAGGGCCCCGTGAACGCCCATTCCATCGGCACCTGCTGGTCGAGCAGCATCCCGACCAGCGCGGCCAGCGGACTGCGGCTCAGCAGCGCGTCGGCCTCGGGCTGCTGGGCGAGGTGAAGGGTGACGTCCATGCCGTCGATGATCGCCGCCCGGTGGCCCCGGGGCCCGCGCGGCGCGGCGCTGCGCGTTCCGCCGTCCGGGTGCCGTAGCGCGCGTTCGCCCGTACGGGTGCGGTCCCCGGCGTCAGCCGGTGGCGGGACGGCGCACCGGCGTGGCCCGCACGGCGCCCGGGGAGCCGGCCGTCGGCGTGGACGCGCCTCAGGCGGCGGGCTTGCGGGCCTCGACGAGGTAGCGGGTGGAGTGCGCGACGAACGGGCCCTCGGCACGGATCAGCGCGTCCAGCTCCCGCAGCCGTGCGCGGTGTCGGTCGACGGTGAAGCCGGGCACCATCCAGATGACCTTGCGCAGGAAGTAGACCACCGCGCCGATGTCGAAGAACTCGATCCGCAGCCGCGCGGACCGCAGGTCGACGACGTCGAGCCCGGCGGCCGCCGCCGCACGGCGCGCGGTGTCCGGATGCCGGCCCCGCCGCTCCTCCTCGGTGCGCGGTCCCGTGAAGTACTCGACGAGCTCGAAGACGCTGGCGGGCCCGACCTGCTGGGAGAGGTAGGTGCCTCCGGGGCGCAGCACCCTGGCGATCTCCCGCCACCAGACGGTCACCGGGTGACGGCTGGTCACCAGGTCGAAGGCGCCGTCCGCGAAGGGCAGCGGCGGCTCGTCCGGGTCCGCGACGACCACCGCGCCGCGCGGGTGCAGCAGTGCGGTCGCCTTGGCGATGTTCGGCGGCCAGGACTCCGTCGCGGCCGTCAGCGGCGCGAGCCGCGGCACCCCGGCGAGCACCTCGCCGCCACCGGTCTGCACGTCCAGCGCGGCCGACGCCCCGGCCATCCGCTCCGCCATCAGCCGCTGGTAGCCCCACTCGGGCCGCTGCTCGGTCGCGCGGCCGTCCAGCCATGAGAAGTCCCAGCCGTCGACGGAAACGGCCTCGGCCTCGGCGACCAGCTCGTCGAAGGGGCGGGAGGCGGTGGGACGGGCGGCAGCGGGATGCGGGGCGGCGGGATGCGCGGTGGGGTCGGACGGATCCGTCATCCGGCGAGCGTGGCAGGGGCGGGGCACGGCGCACCACCGGTTTTCGGCCGGCGCGGGCTCGGCGGTGGGGGGCTCCGACGTTCGGGGGAGGCGGCCGGGCGGGTAGGCGGCCGGGTCGCGCCGGAGTCCGGGTCGCGCCGGAGTCCGGGCCGCCCGCCGGGCATCCGTGCCCGCCGCGCCGAGCAAACGCCCACCAGCGGGGTACGCACTGGAAGGGGGGCCGCGGGAGAGGAGTGGGAGCTGCGATGGAACACGGCCGGGGCGCGGTGCCCGACATGAGCCGTCCCGAGGCCGGGGTCACCCTGCTGAGCGAGTGGGTCGCGGTGGCGGGCCGGCAGCGCAGGGCGGCCGACGCGGTGGTCGGGAGCTGGGCGCTGGGGCGCTGGCCCGCGGGGCTGCTGTCGCGCTCCTGCCTGCTCGACGCCGACGGGCCCTGGGTGGCCCAGTTGTCGCAGTGGGCCGACGACGACGCGGCGCGTGCGTACACGGCCGTCTCGGAACCGCGACTGGCCCGCGGCGTCACCGAGGCGGTGCCGGGCACGGAGTGGACCGGTACGGTGCCGTACCTGCGCTGCCGCAGCAGGCAGTTCGGCCTGCGCCGCATCCCCGGCTGCATCGTGCTGGTCGGCCGGGAATTCGAGACGCCGGACACGGTGCGGGCCCGCCGGTGGGTCGACGCGATGTTCGCGCTGCCGGCCTCCGACCCGCCGCCCGGCCTGATCTCGACGCACTTCCACGTCAGTGTGGACGGCGCGCGGGTGCTCAACTACGTCGAGTGGACCTCGCACGACGAGCACCGTGCGGCCGCGTCGCAGGCACCGGACGCGGGGGCGGTCCACCCGTCCTTCCGCGAGATCGAGACCTGGCCCGGGCTGCGCCGTACGACGGTCCGCCGCTTCACCCCGCACCGGCACACCTCCGGCCCCTCCCGGCACGGATGACCCGGCTCCCGCGGCCAGGGCGCTCGTGGTTAGGGCGCCTGAGGCTTGGGCGCCCGCGGCCCGGGTGCGCTGCGCGGGTACTGCCTTCCCGGGTACTGCCTTCCCGGGCGCCGGCTTCCCGGGCGCCGGCTTCCCGGGCGCCGGCTTCCCGGGCTCCGGCTTCCCGGGCGCCGGCTTCCCGAGCGGGGCAGGGCCCTGCCTCCCCCAGGAGCTCGGGTGCGTCCTGAAAGACTGCGCGGACCGCAGGAGGGCGCGCGGCAAAGGTCGGCGCTCCCGGCGTGCACGGCGCCCGGACGTACCGAGGAGCAGAGTCATGACCACCATCGCCATCATCGGAGCGGGACGCGGCCTCGGTGCCGCCGTCGCCAGGCAGTTCGGCCTCCAGGGGTTCGACGTCGCGCTCGTCTCCCGCCACCAGGACCGTGCTGACGCCCTGGCCACCGGCCTCGCCGGCGACGGCGTGAGGGCCCGCGGCTTCGCCGCCGACGCCCGCGACCCGGACGCCCTCACGGCGGCCCTGGAGGCCGCCGCCGAGACGCTGGGCCCGATCGAGGTCATGCAGTACAGCCCGCTGCCGCACAAGGACTTCATGCGGCCGGTGCTGGAGACCACCCCCGCCGACCTGGTGGGCCCGCTCGAGTTCTCCGTCTACGGGCCGGTGGCGGCCGTGCACCAGGTGCTGCCGGGGATGCGCAGGCTCGGCCGCGGCACCCTGCTCTTCGTCAACGGCGGCACCGCCGTACGTCCGAGGCCGCACCTCGCGGGCACCTCGATCGCCTTCGCCGGCGAGAGCGCCTTCGCCCAGATGCTGCACGAGGAGCTGGCGGGTGAGGGCATCCACGTCGCCCAGCTCGTGATCCCCGGTGCGATCACCGCGGGCCACCCGAAGAAGGACCCGGCCGTGCTGGCGCAGACCCTGTGGAACCTGCACGAGGAGCGGCGGGGCTTCCGGCACTTCGCGGAGGAACTCGAAGCCTGACCGTGGCGCCCGCGCCCGCCTGTCCTGACCGTGGCGCCCGCGCCCGCCTGCGCTCCCGTCCCGCCCGCCTGCGCTCCCGTCCCGCCCGCGCAGAGCTGGCCCGCGCCCGCGCAGACCTGGGTCGGGCCCGCGCCCCGAGCCGAGTCGCGCCGCCCGCGCGTCGACCGATACGGCATCCGCGAGGAAAAACGACTGCTGATGCCGCCTTTGCCGGCGCAGTATGGAATACACCTGGCTTTTGAGGCTCCCTGGTTTCGGTCCGGACATCTCGCCGTTTCCGGTCCGCGGTCCGCGGTCCGAGTCCGCGGTGGGCCGGGTTGTCGAACAATTCCCACGCGGTGCGGGGAGGGAGTGAGTTCCGCGGTGGCGGCCCGGGCAGGGACGTTCTCCGCGATATCGCCCACGGGAAAGGCGCACAGCGCTCGCCGACCGCGGCCCGGTTCCAGGTGGGCGCGAGTGCTCGGCTCCGGGTGGGCGCGAGTGCTCGGCGGCCGGTCGTCGGGCCGGCGGATCCCGGGTGCGCCAGTGGGCCGTCGCGCGATCCAGGGGCCCGCACGGGGACGGGACCGTTCGCGGCGGGCTCGTCGCGACCGCCAGGCGAAAGCTTTCAGTGCGGGGAGTGCGGGGAGTGCGGGGAGTACGAGGGGAACGTGGTGGTGGGGCTGAAGAAGGCGGCATAGGCACCCTCGTGGTGGCGGCGGTGGCGGCCGGAGCGGCGGCGGTGGTCCGCTGGCGGCGCGCTCGGGTGGTCGGACCTGGCGTGGTCGGATCTGGTGTGGTCGGGCGACGGGCCGGGCGGCACGGTGGGCGAGAGCAGACCGTCATCGGCGAGCACCTGCACCCGCAGCAGCAGGGTCCGTACGTCCAGGCCGAGTTCGGTGGCCACGGTCTGGAGGTCGAGTCCGGACTTCCAGCTCCACAGCAGCACCGAATCCATGCTCGACGACCAGATGACCGCAGGCTCCGGCTCGGGCCCCTGGCCGGTGGTACTGGTGGTGGGGGCGTGCGGGGCGCTGTGCGGGGTGCCGTACGCCCCGGCGGGGAGCGGGGCCGCGGGCTGCTCCTCGCGCGGGTGCGGAACGTGGGCGTCCGGACGGGGCGGCGCTGCGGCGTCGGGCGCGGGGGGTTCGCGCTGCTGGGGTTGCTGGGGTCGCCGGCCGAGGGTCAGCAGGTCCTGTGCGACGGTCCGTGCGTCGCCGCGGCCCACGGTGCGGCGGGCCATCCGCACCTCGCGCTCGTTCAGGCCCATGAGGGCCGCGATGGTGACGTCGCTGCCGACGGTCACGGCGAACGCGGCCAGCGTTCTGGAACGTTCCGCCTGGGCCTCGTCCAGCAGGGACCGGGCCTGCCGCACGCGTTCGTCGCTGGCGCAGAAAGCCTCGGCCAGGATGGTGTTCCGATCCCAGAATTCACGTGGTTTCATGCCCTGTGACAACGCCGGTACGGCCGTTTGGGACAGATATCTCGGCGAAATACACCTGGATGGCGGAAAGAGGTAGTCAACGCACCAGGCGATGAAATGGTTTGCGGCTCATGGGGTCTTCGTCTTTCCCGGTCCCGTCTTCCCGGGTCTTCGTCTTCCTCGGACTTCTCCGCGTCAGCGGAAGGTCCGCCCTCCGGGAACGCACGCCGAGGTGCGATGGCGGACCACGGGCAGCCGCAGTCGGGGCCGTGCGGCGCAGCCACCGGGGGCGGTCCGCTGCGGCCGCCGGCCCGCGGCCGGGGCCGTGCGGCGCCCCGCGCCGGCGGGGCGCCGGTTGCCGTGGTCAGCGGCTTGCCGAAACCTGTTCGAAGGTGACCTTGTGGAGTTGGCCGGGCAGGTCGTTGACCAGGTAGAGCTCCCCGTCGGCGCCCTGGCCGAAGGCGGTCACCTGGGTGGGGAGGGTACCGAGGGTGCCGGTGGTGTAGGTGCCGTCGGCGTTCTGGCGGATCGCCCAGGCCGTGGAGGAGCAGTAGTCGCTGGCCAGGTAGGTGCCCTCGGCGAGGTCGCCGAACTCCTCGCCGTGGTAGACGTAGCCGCCGATGACCGAGCAGCCCTGCGTCGAGGTCCGGTACGTGAAGACGGGCTCGGTGAACTCGGTGCCGTCCGCGCACCGGCCGGGCAGGTGCGCCTCGCTGCCCTCGCGGCAGGACCAGCCGAGGTTGGCGCCGCCCTGGTCGGGCGTCAGGTGGTCGACCTCCTCCTGCGACCCCTGGCCCACGTCGCCGATCCACAGCGACCCGTCGGCCTCGTCGAAGGAGAACCGCCAGGGGTTGCGCACCCCGTAGACCCAGATCTCCGGGCGGGCGTTCGCGACGCCGACGAACGGATTGTCCTCGGGCACGCAGTACGGCAGGTCGCCGCAGGTCCTGCTGACGTCGATGCGCAGGATCTTGCCGAGCAGGGTGTTCAGGTTCTGGGCGTTGTTCGGCGCGTCGTCGGCGCCGCCGCCGTCGCCGATGCTCCAGTACAGGTCGCCGTCGGAACCGAACGCGAGCTGGCCGGCGTTGTGGTTGGAGTTCTCGCTGTGGTCCTGGGAGAGCAGCACCTCCAGTGAGTCGTCGGCGAGGGAGTAGCGGGCCAGGGTGTCGGCACCGTCCGGCAGGGCCGTGTAGGCCAGGTAGAGCACCTGGCTCCGCGCGAAGTCCGGTGCGGGGGCGATGCCCAGCAGACCGCGCTCGTTGCCGGAGGTGTCGACCTTGTCCCTGATGTCGAGCAGCGGGTCGGGCGCGAGGCCGCCGTCCGGGTCGTAGACCCGTACGTCTCCGGCCTTCTCCAGGATGAACAGCCGGTCCGTGCCGTCGTCCGGCGCGGTGATCCCGACGGGGCGCTGGAGGCCCTGCGCCAGTTGGGTGGTGGTTGCGGTCAGCTCGTCCAGCGGCACGGACGCGCCGGCCTGGCCGGCCGTCAACGGCGTGAAGAGTGCCGCGGAGAGGGCGAGGACGAGCAGCTTGGTCCATCGGCGTTGCGTCATGGCGGCTCCAGAGGTGTGTGGGGGTTCCTCATGGCGATGCGCAGTGAAACGCAGGAGAGTCGAGAAGAATCTCAGGCCGAGCGGAACGAACGTACTCGCCCGCCGGTTCGGGCACCAGCATGTTCTTGGGCAACCCTTGGGGTGTTCTTGGGCAAGTGCCGGGTGCCCCCGGGGAGTCGCGGACCGGTCGGCGGGCGAGCCGGTGCCCCGGCAGGCAGGGTCCCCGTGGCGGGGCGGACGTTGCCCGCCGGGACAGCCCTTAAGGACGCACCCGGCGGGCCCGGGACTCCAGGTGGCGGCGCTCGGCGATGCTCGCGGTGGACCTCGCGGCGCGCCGGTAGTGCTCGTACGCCCCGGCCGTGTCGCCGGTCTTCTCCAGCAGGTGCGCGCGTACGGACAGCAACCGGTGGTGCCCGGCCATCCGCTCGTCACCGTCCAGCGCGGACAGCAGGGCCAGCCCGGCCGCCGGGCCCTCGGTCTCGGCGAGCGCGATCGCCCGGTTGAGGGTGACCATCGGGTTGGGCGCGATCCGTTCCAGGATCAGGTAGAGGGCGTGCACCTGCCGCCAGTTCGTCTCCTCGGCCCTGGCCGCGCCGGCGTGCGTGGCCGCGATCGCGGCCTGCAACCGGTAGGGCCCCAGTGCCGGGCCGGCCAGCGACGCCTTGACCAGCTCGACGCCCTCGTCGATCATGGCGCGGTCCCACTTCGTACGGTCCTGCTCGTCCAGCGGCACCAGGTCGCCGGACGCCGTCGTCCGTGCCCGGCGGCGGGCGTGGGTGAGCAGCATCAGCGCGAGCAGCCCGGTCACCTCGCCGTCCTCGGGGAGCTGGGCGTGCACCGTTCTCGTCAGCCGGATCGCCTCGTGCGCGAGGTCGGCACGGTGCAGCTCGCGGCCCGAGGATGCGGTGTAGCCCTCGTTGAAGATCAGGTAGAGCACGTGCAGGACGACCCGCAGCCGTTCCTCGCGCTCCGCGCCCCGTGGGAGGCTGAACGAGCTGCCGGCGGCCCTGATGCGCTGCTTGGCCCGGCTGATCCTGGCCGCCATCGTGGCCTGCGGCACCAGGAAGGCGCTGGCGATCTCGGCCGTGGTCAGACCGCCGACCGCCCGCAGTGTCAGGGCGGTCTGGGAGGCCGCGGTCAGCGTCGGATGGCAGCACAGGAACAGCAGGACGAGGGTGTCGTCGGTGTCCGGTACGTCCTCGGGCACCACCTCGGCGGCCGTCCGGGACTCCCGCTCGCGGCGCGCGTGGTCACTGCGCACCTGGTCGATGAGGCGCCGGGAGGCGACCGTCACCAGCCAGCCGCGCGGATTGTCCGGGACCCCCTCGGCCGGCCACTGCACGGCGGCGGCGAGCACGGCCTCCTGCACGGCGTCCTCACACCCCTCGAACCGGCCGTGCCTGCGTACGAGCGCGCCGAGGACCTGCGGCGTGAGCTCCCGCAGCAGGTCCTCGATGGCTCGTGCCGTCATGCCTCCAATTGTCCGTCGGCGAACATCACCTGCCGCACCTCGACCCCCAGACCCTCGATCGCGGTGTCCGGGATCCGCAGCGCCAGCTCGATCGCCCGCTCCTTGTTCTCGCAGTCGAGCAGGTAGAAGCCGCCCAGGTACTCCTTGGACTCCAGGAAGGGACCGTCGGTCACCACCGGCTGGCCGTTGCGCACGGACACCACGGCGGCCTGTGACGGGTCGACCAGCGCCTGCGTGGTGATCAGCTCGCCGGACTCCTTCAGCGCCGCGATGAACGCGGCGTGGCCGTCGCCGATCGCCGCCTTCTCCTCGTCGGTCAGCGCGTCCAGCACGGCCGGGTTGATGTGCAGGCTGATCAGGAACTGCATCGCGTACTCCTCGTTGTGCGCGAGCCCCGGCGGGGCCCTTCGACCCGTTGGTCGGAGCCGCCGCGGTCGCCTTGACATCCCCGCCCGCACATTGGCCTGGACCCTCTCCGGCTTCCCACCGCCGCCCTCCCGGGGCCGCCGGGCCGCCGTTTCCCATGCGGGCCCACCGCGGCGCAGGCCGGGAACGCCCGTCCCTTCCGATGGTCCCACCGCTCCGCGGGGCAGGGCGCTACGCGCGGGTCGCCTCGCGGTCGGGGCGCGCGGCCGGGCCGACGGGTCGCCGGGCGCACGGCAGGGACCAGTACGGCGAGCCCCTGCGCAGTGGGCCGCGGCGACGCCCCCGGTGACGTGCAGGGGCGCGGCGACACCCCCGGTGACGTGCAGGGCCGCTGCGAACGCCTCCCGCGCGGTGTGCGCCGTTCCTTGACATCCGGCGCGCCGCGCTGGTCGGCGCTTGCACGCAGCCTGGTACCGGTGCCTCGCGGTTGGTGTGCCTCGTGGTCGGTGTGCCTCGCGGTTGGTGTGCCTCGTGGTCGGTGGGGTGGGCTCGGTGGCGCCGCGTGCGGCTTCGCGTGCGGCGGTTCTGCGGACGGCTTCCCGTGCGGTGGCTCCGTGGTCGGTTTCCTGCGGCGGCTCCGGTGGTCGTCCCGCTGTCCGGGCCCACGCCGGCGGTGGCCGGGTGGCACGCCCGCGCTCCGGGCACACGCGCGTGCTCCGGGGCTTACGCGCGTGCTCCGGGCGCACCGGTGGTCCGGGCCCATGCCCGCGGTCCGCCGGACAGGCCGTGGTCTCGCCGGAGGCGCCCGCGGTCCCGCCCGACAGGCCCGCAGTCCTGCTGGACGCGTGCGCCGGGGCGCGGAGCACCCCGGTCCGGGGGCGGGGCAGGCGCCCGGTCGGCAACCGGTCGGGTGCCGGTCGGCTCTGGGTGGGAGGCCGCGGGACCGGCTCGCCGTGCGCCCCGGCAGCCCGATGATGGACGGGCACCGCGCGGGTGAAGCGGTCCTGGCCGTCCGGGTACCAGCGGATCTGCTCGGGGGACGTCGACCTGTCGAGCTCCACGGCGTAGGTGTGGTAACCGCTCTGGCACCCCCACAGGGCCGTTCGCCGCTGCGGACACCGGAGGACTCGTTGCAGGAGCCGCCGGGTGCGACACCGCGGTGCAGGGTGCCGAAGAGCGAGCTGCGGCCGTTGACGTCCTCCGGGATGTCGCGAAGGGAGCAGCCCGGGCGCGTCTGCCCGGGAGGCGGGAACCGCCGACTTACGATTTCCGGGGCCGAGCGCACGGGGCGCACCCGTCCGGAACGGTCCTCCTCCGCCGCCCTGCCCCGCCCCACCCCACCTTCCGGGCCCCCGGCCCCGGGCCCCGGACGCGGCCCCGGGACCCGAACCTCGGACGCGGGCCCCGGCCCCGGACCAGCACGCCGCACGGGACGTGTTCGCGGACCGCCCCGCAGCGCACCGGACACCGCACCCGCACCGCACATCGCACCCACACAGCACCCGACACCGCCCCCGCACCGGACACCGCCCCCGCACCCGCACCGGACACCGCACCCGCACCGGACACCGCCCCCGCACCGGACACCGCCCCCGCACCGCACACCGCCCCCGCACCGCACACCGCACCGAACGCATCGCCCGACGCGACGCAGGACCGATCGAGCAAGGCTGACCGGAGAGCCGGTGCGCTCCGCCGTCGGCCGAGGAGACGCCATGAAGACACCCGTGCAGAACCAGTTCGCCATCGACGTCAGCCGGATCCGCGAAGAGGCCAGGAAGCACATCACCCGGGGCCCCGTCACCCCGGCGAACACCTCCGACCTGGACCGTCTGATCGATGTGCTCAACCAGGTCGTCGCCACCGAGATGGTCTGCTACCTGCGCTACACCCAGAACGCGATCGTGGCCCAGGGGATCGACCGCGAGCAGGTGGCCGCCATGTTCAGGGAGCACGCGGACGAGGAACTCGACCACTTCCGGCGGGTCTCGGACCGCATCAACCAGTTGGGCGGCAGTCCCGACATGGACCCCGGCTCCCTGGTGGCCCGCTCGCACACCGAATACGCGGCACCGGCCGACACGGACCTCCAGGGCATGATCCGCGAGAACTTCGTCGCGGAGCGCATCGTCATCGAGACCTATACGGAGATCGTCCGCTGGATCGGGGAGAGCGATCCGACCAGCCGGCGGCTCATCGAGGACGTCCTCGCGGAGGAGGAGGAACACGCGGACGAACTCAACGACCTCTACCAGCCGACAGCGGCGGACGAGGCGTAGGACCGCCGCGAACGGACGCCGGCCGGCGGTCGGTCCGAGGCCGGCGGGTGGGCCCGCGGTCGGTCCGAGGGGCGGTCCGCAGTCCGTCCGATGTCTGCCCGAGGGCCGGTCCGCGGCCCCATCCGTCCTGGCCCGAGCGCGCGCCGGCGGGCAGCGGCCACCGTAGCGGGAGCCACGGCGGGAGTCGGCGGGATCACGGGTGCCGCTCGGCGGAAGGCTGGGAGAGCTGGGAGGGCTCGGCGAGCTCGGCGGTGGGCTCGGCGGAGGGCCCCCGTCAGGCGATGGCCGCGTCGGCGCTGACGCGGTCGACGTGCATTCGCACGAGCAGCATGCCGGGGACGCTGTTGCGTGCGCCGAACTCGGGGGCACGCTCCTCACCCATGTAGCGCGCGACGATGCGGGTCGCCCAGTCGAGCAGCTCCCGGGGGTCCTCGGAGATCCCGGTGTGCCCCCACAGGACGGCGTGGGAGCAGGGCGGCACCCCGTCGTCGACGCACATCGCGGCCCGTCGGTCGCGGAGCATGTCATGGGCCTTCACGGTGACGTTCTCCGTGGTGAAGACGAGATCGTCGCCGTCCGGGAGGAACCACACGGGAGCGATGTGCGGCGCGCCGTCCGCCCGTACGGTGGCCAACTTGCCCGTGCGGGTGCCCTCGGCGATGAAGGACTTCCACTCGTCCTCGTCCATCCTGACGATGGTGACCAGCAGCGATCCGTGCTTCTCCGGCCGCAACACGAGGAACGGGAAGGGGGCGGCCACCGCGACGACGACTCGCGGTACCGGGCCGTCCCACCGGGGTGCCGCACCGGGACGGGCGCGAACGGCAGGCGACGCGAAGCCGGCCACCGCCGGGGGGCCGGGGGCGCGGCCCCTCAGTCCTGCGTCGAAGCCGCCTCCGGCGGACTGACGAGAGGCTCGAACAGCGCCTCGATCCGGCCGGCCAGTTCCGCCGGATCCGCTCCGGCGAGAGCCTGCGTCCCCAGCACCTTCCGCATCAGCCAGACCCCGGCGAGGACGGAGAGCAGCAGCTCGGCCCGCTCGTCGGCGCCCGGCCCGGGCAGCCGGGCCGCCAGGTCGCGTCCGACATGGCGCTCGACCCCGGTCCGGACGATCTCCGCGGCGCGCGGGCTGCCCGCGGACCGCAGCATGAGCAGGAACGGGTCGAGCCGGTCCGCCCCGGACGCGGTGCGCGCCACCAGCGTCAGGGCGGTGTCGCGGCCCAGCGTTCCGGCCTCGCCGCTCACCACCGTCCGCGGTGCGAAGGCGGTGTCCACCGCTTCGGCGAACAACTGCTCCTTGGAGCCGAAGTAGCGGTTGATCAGCATGGCGGTCACCCCGGCGTCCCGGGCGATCTCGCGGACCCCCACGCCGTCGTATCCGTGCCGGGTGAAGGCGGCGACGGCGGATCGAAGGATCGCCTCGCGGGTGGCGCCGGCGTCACGGCGGCGCTTGGCCGGGGGCTCGGGCGCGTCCGTGCCGGATTCTCCAGACTTCATGTCTACCAGTGTAGACATTCCTGTGGGGGCATGTATACAGTCGTAGACATAGCGTCCGCGTAACGTCCGGTCCCCTCGTTGGTGCAGTCGAGAACGGCCGGAGAATGCCGGAAAAGACCAGAAGTGACCGGAACTGACCTAGAACTGCCTGGAACGGCCTGGAACGGCCTGAAGCAATCGGAGACGGTCGAGAAGGGGAAGGAGGCTGAGGACCTCATGGACACCCAGTTGACGGGCAAGCGGGCCCTGGTGACCGGATCGAGCTCAGGGCTGGGCGAGGCCATCGCCTCGATGCTCGCGGCGGAGGGCGCCGAGGTCGTGGTGCACGGCCGCGACGCGGACCGCACGAAGGCGGTGGCGACCGCCATCCGGGCCGCGGGCGGCCGGGCCGCCGTCGCCCTGGGCGACCTCGCGACCGACGCGGGTGCCGACGCGGTCGCCGCCGCGGCGCTGGCCGGCGGACCGGTCGACATCCTGGTCAACAACGCGGGCGGCTACGGCCACCTGTCCTGGGCCGAGGCCACGCCGGAGATCTGGGCCCGCACCTACGAGGTGAACGTGGTCTCCGGGGTGCGGATGATCCAGCGGCTGGTCCCCGCCATGCGGGAGCGCGGCTGGGGCCGGGTGATCCAGATCGGCGGCGGTCTCGCCGTGCAGCCCACGCAGGCCCAGCCGCACTACACCGCGTCCCTGGCCGCCCGGCACAACCTCGCCGTCTCGCTGGCGCGCGAGCTGGAGGGCTCGGGCGTGACGTCGAACGTGGTGGCGCCGGGCGCGATCCTGGTGGACTCCGTCCGGCGGCTACTCACCGACATCGCACCGGCCCACGGCTGGGGCGAGGACTGGGAGGGCATCGAGCGCGCCGCCGCCGGGGAACTGGTCCCGAACGACACCGGCCGGCTGGGCCGGCCCGAGGAGGTCGCGGCTGCCGTGGTCTACCTCGCGGGACCGCCGGCCGACTACGTGAGCGGGGCCACGCTCCGGGTGGACGGCGGAACCGTCCGCTCGGTGCAGTAGTGCTCACGCGGGCCTGCGCCGCCCCGGCGCGCCCGCCGGCCGCGCCGACCTGAGCCCGGTGTCGCGCCCGGCCCGATTCCTGTGCCGTGCCTGGCCCGATTCCTGTGCCGTGCCCGGCCTCAGTCCTGTGCCGTGCCCGGCCGCCAGCCCAGGGCGGGACCGAGGCGGGTGGCCATGTCGGTGAGGATCTGGACGTAGTCCTCGTGCTCGAAGGTGAAGGGCAGCGCGAAGGCGACCTCGTCGACCTCGCGGAAGGCGGCGTGGGCGTACAACTGCTCGGCGATCCGGTCGGAGGTGCCGACGAGGTCGGGCGCGAACAGCATGCGGGCCGGACCCTGCGGAGCGGCGGTGCGCGGGGTCCGTTGGGCAACGAACGCCTCGTACTTCGCACGCTGCTCGGCCGATGCGCTGTCCGTCGGGATGACGACGAGGCCCTGGGAGACCCGGGCGCGCTCGCCGTCCGGGTGGTGGGCGCGGAAGGCGCGGATGTGCGCGAGCTGGATCTCGGCGAACTCCTCGGACTCCTCCGCCTTGACGACACTGCTGGTCAGGAAGTTCATGCCCTGCTCGCCGGCCCACCGCGCGGACCGCAGGCTCGCCCCGCCGTACCACATCCGGCTGCCCAGGCCGGGCGAGTGCGGCTGGACGCGGTCGGAGAACACCTCGAAGCCCTCCGTGCCGCTGAAGTCGGTGGCCGCCTCCCCGCGGACGAGGCCGAGCAGCCGCCGCACGCGCTCGTAGCTGAAGTCCTCGGCGCCCGCCGTGTCGGGATACAGCGCCTGCCCGACCCGGTCGAAGTGCCGCGGCGGCCCGACGCTGACGCCGGGATTGAGCCGTCCCCCGGAGAGCACGTCGACGGTCGCCAGGTCCTCGGCGAGCCGGAGCGGGTTCTCCCAGCCCACCGGGATGACCGCGGTGCCCAGGTGGATCCTGCGGGTGCGCTGCGAGGCGGCGGCCAGCACGGCGACGGGTGAGGAGATGCCGTACTGGAGGTGGCGGTGGCGCACCCAGGCGCTGTCGAAGCCCAGCCGTTCGCCCAGTTCGATGATCTCCAGCGTCGTCTCGTGGCCGGGACGGGGGTCGTCCCCGTCGAACAGCCCGATGGTCAGAAAGCCCATCCTCCGCAACGGCTCCGAACTCGACGGCACGGGAGTCCTCCCTCGTCCGCGGCGCGACCGGTCCGGTGGCCGTACGCCTGTGCTGGTCCGATTCTGACAGGGGGGCTCAGCCCGCCGTCAGCGGGTGGATCGCCGGCGCGGCCCCGTCGAACAGCGCGGCGAGCGGCTCGGCACCCTCCCGTGCGCGTCCGCTCGGTGGCCGCGACGTCCGGGCAGGACAGCGCAGGAGACCTGGACGCGCGCGAGGAGTACCTGGTACCGAGCCGTCGGCCGCGCCTCCTGGTACCGAGCCGTTCGGCGTGCCGCGGACGGCGACGTGCGGGCGTGCCGCGGACGGCGCGGGGTCGGCGTGCCGCGGACGGCGCGGCAGGTCGGGGCCCCGGCGGCGCGGGGCACCGGAGCCGCCCACGGCCGAGGCGTCCACGACGTCTCTCATCCTTTCAAGTGAAAAGCACCGGTCTTCTCCTCTGGAGCGCGGCTGCCGACCGGATAGTGAGGACGTCGCCGGACAGCGCCCTCTCCGCCCGTGCGGGAGGGCACCGCCCCACCGCTCCCGCACCATGTCCGCGCCGGCCACCAGGTGATGACCGTGAGAAAGGTGAACGGCCCATGCGCACAGAGGCGATCAGCCGCGTCCAACTCGTCTTCTCCCTCTTCGACGCCAACGGCAACGGGTACATCGAGGCCGAGGACCTCGCGCTCATGGCGAGCCGTGTCGTCGAGGCCGCGCGCGACTCCGACGACACGGCGAAGAACGCGATGCTGGCCGCCTTCCAGCGGTACTGGACGACCCTGGCCGCCGAGTTGGACACCGACCAGGACGGCCGGATCAGCTTCGACGAGTACGTCGCCTGCGTGCTGGCACCCGAGCGTTTCGACGGGACCATCGCCGAGTTCGCCGAATCACTCGGCGCACTCGGCGACCCGGACGCCGACGGGCTCGTCGAACGCCCGCTCTTCGCGGCCCTGATGACGGCGATCGGCTTCGAGCGCCCCAACATCGACGCGCTCTTCGACGCCTTCGGCCCCTCGGACGGCGACCGCATCGCGGTGACGACCTGGGTCGAGGGCATCAAGGACTACTACGCCCCCGACAAGGCCGGCATCCCCGGCGACCGGCTGGTCGGGCAGCCGGCGGCCTGAGCCCGGTGCGTGACACGGAGAGCCGGTACGCCGGCGTCGAAGCCGGCGTCGGCCTGACCGCCCTGCTGGTCGCCGCGGCCCGGGCCATCGAGACCCACCGCGCCGACTCCCTGGCGCAGGACGCCTACGCGGAACACTTCGTCCGCGCCGCGCGGGCGACCGCGAACTGGCCGCTGCGCCCGCACGAAGTCCCCGACGGCGAAGCGAACCCGCTCTGGGGCCGGCTGGCGCGGTACTTCGGTCTGCGCACCAGGGTCCTCGACGACTTCCTCCTCCGCTCGGTACGGGAGGGCGTCCGCCAGGCGGTCATCCTCGGCGCCGGTCTCGACTCGCGGGCGTTCCGCCTGGACTGGCCCCCCGGCTGCGCCCTCTTCGAGATCGACAGGGCGGAGGTCCTCGCGTTCAAGGACAACGTGCTCCGCGACCTGAACGCCACCCCCGGCCCGGCGCGCACCCCGGTCGCCGCGGACCTGCGCACCGACTGGGCAGGGGCCCTGGCCGACGCGGGCCACGACCCGGCCGCCCCGACCGCCTGGCTCGCCGAAGGGCTCCTGCTCTACCTCCCGGGCGCCGCGGAGCGGCACCTCATCGCCACCGTCGACCGTCTGAGCCCCCGGGGCAGCACACTGGCCTACGAGGCCAAGGTCGGCACCGAGTCGCGGGAGGTCCGGGAGAGCCCGATCTACACCGCGACGAAGGACCAGACGGGCGTGGACCTCCTCCACCTGTTCGACTCCGAGCCACGCCCCGACTCCGCAGGCACCCTGACGGCCAGGGGCTGGTCCACGTCGACCCGCACCCCCTTCGACTTCACACACCAATACGGCCGCGGCCCGCTGCCCGAAGCCCACGACGCCCTGTCGAGCAACCGATGGGTCTTCGCCACCAGAACGACACGGTGACCACGCGGGACCGAGTACTCGACGTGAGCCCCGACGGGTCCCGGTTCGCGGAGCGTCCCGCCGCGCCGCGACGGGAACACCACGGGGGCCCCGGGCGCGATGCGCCCGGGGCCCCCGTGGTGTTCCCGTGGTGTTCCCGTGCCGCCACTCCCCGCCGTCGCCGCCGGACACGACACCGTCCCGCCGCCTGACGGCACATCACTCCCGTCTCCCGCTACCCACGCGCAGCACCCGCCGCTCGCCCCGGCACGGACGGGAACGGATGCGAGAGGGAGGGAAGGAACGGGAAGGATCGGGAAGGAGAAGACGGACACGCACGACGACACGGCCCCCGGCCGGGGCGACTGACGACCCGACCGCGGGAACTGACAAGCCCGACCGAGGGGAACTGACAAGCCAGGCCGGGGGAACTGACGAACCCGGCCGGGGGAACCGACGAACCCGGCCGGGGGGACACGAACCCGACTGCGGGGACCGGCGAGCCAGACCGCGGGGACCGGCGAACCCGGCCGACCAGACAGCGCGCTCGATACCGACCAGACAGCCTGACCCGGCCGGCCAGACAGTGCACTCGATACCGACCAGACAGCCTGACCCGGTCGGCCAGACAGCGCGCTCGTGACCGCTGCTTCGTCGCGCTGCGCACCGGTTGGGGCCGCGGCTGGCCGGACCCCGTCGCGATGGCCGACCGGGACGGCGACGGCACCGCCCACACACCCGGCTGGTCGGCCGAGGTCCTGCGCTACCTGTGCGAGGAGGCGGGGGTCACCGCCGTCGGCCACGAGCAGACCGACACCGATCCCGGACGCGCGACCACCGTCGGGGACTTCAGCCTGGAACGGTACGTGCTGGAGCGCGACCGGTGGCAGATCGAGATGCCGGCGAACCTGCACGACGTTCCGGAGGCCGGTGCCCTGATCGTCGCCACCTGGCCCAAGCCCCTCGGCGGCTCGGGCTTCCCGGCCCGGGTGTTCGCCCTGCACGAGCAGACCCCCGTGTGACCCGGTGTGCGCGACCCTGCCCCCGTGCGACCCGGTACGCGAGGCCCCCGCCCGCTCCCGGTTTGTTGCGGCCCGTCCACTCCCGTGTCACAGGCGTGTCCTGGTGCCTGCGGTGTGCCAACTGAGGAGGCGCCACCGGCATCAAGGAAGGCAGAACGACTTGCTCGGCAGGGGCGGGCGTCAGAACCTACGGAGAAGCAATGCGCATGCGGAAGATCTCGGTCCTCACCCTCGTCGCCGTGGCCGCCGGTCTCTCGCTCACCGCCTGCAGCAGTGACGCCGACGCCAACGGAGGCTCGGCGCCCGCGAGTTCCGCCGCCGCGGACAGCCAGGGCGGCTCGTCGGCCGGATCGGCCGCCGGATCCGCCGAAGCGGCCGGCAACGCCTCCGACTCTGCTTCGTCCTCCGGTTCCAGGTCCGGTTCCGGTGCCGGTGCCGCCTCCGGCTCTGCTGCGTCCTCCCGTTCCGGTTCCTCGCACTCCGGCACCGCCGGCAACGCCTGCCGCACCGCCAACCTCTCCTTCACCACCTCGGGCGGCATGGCGGAGGGAGAACTCATCGTCAACCTCAAGAACACCGGCTCCGGCCCCTGCACCATGCACGGCTTCCCGAGCGTGGACCTCAAGGGCCGGGACGGCACCGTCAGCGCCGACCGCAGCAAGCTCGCCGCCCCCGACGTCCACCTGGCGCCCGGGCAGGAGACCCGCTTCACCCTGCACTACCCGCCGAACCACACCGGCGGCTCCGGCGTGACGTTCACCAGCCTCATCGTCACGCCGCCCAACGAGACCCACTCCCACACCCTCCCCCAGAGCATCAACCTCCCCGCCGACGACAACTCCGGCCCCGGCATCACCGTCGACCCGATCGGCACGGGCAAGTAGCCGCCACGGCCCGGCGCTGAGGGAGCCAGTCAGGAGCACCTCCGCGTTGAGCGGTGCGAACGGACCCCGGCCGGGGTGATGGCCGGGGTCCGTCGGTGCGTGCGGGCTCGGCTCGTCGGTCGGAGGGAACGCGGTGGTCCCGTCGTCGCCGGGGTCGCCCAGCACACGTCACCTCGGCTGGGTACCGGTCGCACAACCGACCTCTGCTCCGCGAGGCTGCAATGCGGCACGCGAAGTGGCGGCTGGCCCGTACATGCTTGCGGACGGAAAGAAGAGGAAACAGGAAACTCTCTCGCAACGGGGCGACAGCCGTGGACCGCGTGTCAGACTCATTCGCGAAGGCGGAAAGCGCGCCAACTGGGGCTGGCGCAGAAGACCTTGGTGGATCGAGAGGGGTATAGGTGTGCGATTAGCGTTCGGTGCGGAGCTGCGTCGGCTGCGCCAGGAGGCCGGCATGACGTTGCAGGATCTCGCCTATGCTGTTCACTACAGCAAAGGTTATCTCTGTAAGATCGAACGGGGCGACAAACGTCCACCGACCGCCCTGGCGCGGCGGTGCGACGCCCTCTTCGTCGCAGAGGGCACTTTGCGACGTCTTGCGGAAGCCGAGAGGAAGGACGACGAGACTGTCGGCGACGAGCCGACCATGGCGCGTCGTGATGTGATCGCCACCGGTGTCGGTTCGCTGGTCGGCATCGGGATGATCGGCGGAGGGAACCACGGCGACGGTGCAGCACTGCCTGCCTTGGCCGTCTTCCGGGACCAACTGCAACAGATGCGGCTCCTGGGCCAGAGCACCGACCCCGCCATGCTGTTGCCCGTCCTGTCCGCGCAGACCTCCACGGTGATGAACTGCGCAACCAGGGCCGCCGGCTCCACCCGGGACGGTCTACTGACCCTCGCGGCGCGGTTCGCCGAGTACACGGGCTGGATGGCCCAGGAGGCCGGCGACGACGCCGAGGCCCTGCGGTGGACGGCCGATGCCGTCGGACTGGCCCAGGCCGGCGGTGATGAACACCTGGCGGGTTACGCGTTGGTCCGCCGGGCACTCGTCGCCTTCTACGGCGGAGCGGCCACAGAGACGATCAGCCTTGCCCAACAGGCCCAGAGCGGCGCCCTACCGCCCCGGATCCGGGGGTTGGCGGCGCAACGAGAGGCACAGGGGCACGCCCTCGCCGGCCAGGAAAAGGCCTGTCTGCACGGACTGGACCGCGCACGTGAACTCCTGCGGCGTGCCCAGGAGACGGCGGCCGACGCTCCCGTACTGGGCACCACGCACCTGGCCGACCCGGCGTCCATGGTGACCGGCTGGTGCCTCTACGACCTGGGACGTCCTCGGGAAGCCGCGGAGATCCTGGACCAGGAATGCCGGCGTATCACCCCGCACGCCTTGCGCACCCGTGCCCGCTACGGCTTCCGCAGTGCCCTGGCGCACGCTTCCGCAGGCGAGATCGAACGCTCCTGTGAGCTGGCTCGGGAACTGCTCCCGTGCGCGGACCTCGTTCCCTCCGCCACCGTACGTGCGGACGTACGCCGGCTCGAGCGGGAACTGTCCCGCTTCCGCACCCATCGCACAGTGCGCGATCTCCAACCAGCCCTGTTGCGCACGTTGGGAAGCAGCTGACTCAGCCGACAACGGCTCCTGCGGGACGGCAGGAGCCGTTCTTCGACCAGCCCGAAAGTCCCGAGCGCCCGAAAGCCCGCCGGTGTCCAGGGCCGGACGGGCTCTCTTGCCGCGCGCCGCCGCGTGCGCGCCGACCTGTTCCACGCGTCAGGCCCCGTGCGCGAACCCGCGGTGCCCTGCGAGCCAAGGCGCCCACCGCCGCTCCGAGACACCCATCGACACTCAGGAGGAACCACCATGCCGCTGATCTTCGTGAACTACCGGACCGGCGATGAGGAATCCACGGCAACGCTCGTCGAACGCGAGCTGTCCCGGAGGTTCGGTGACACGAACGTCTTCCGTGCCAGCAAGTCGATCGGCCCTGGACGGCGCTATCCGCAGGAGCTGATCACGGCGGTGCGCCGCAGCAGCGTTCTGCTCGCCGTGATCGGGCCCCGGTGGCTGCAGGCGCGATCCGCCGACGGCCACACTGCACTGGAAGCTCCCGACGACTGGACCCGACGGGAGATTCTGGAAGCGTTCGAGTCAGGTGCGATGGTCATCCCGCTTCTGGTCGGCCGGACGGAACCGCTGCGGCAGGAAGTGCTTCCACCTGTCCTCGGTGAGCTCGCGGACTGCCAGTATCGGAGGTTCGACCACCGCAATGCCGAGGCCGACCTGGACCGACTGGCCATCGACCTTGCCTTACTGGTACCCGAGCTGGCAGATGCCGCACGGGGCCGGGGGCGGGGAGCTCCAGTGGAGTCGGACGGAGACGGGCCCTCGTCCGTAGGACAGGCCGACCAGGCCCGCCTTCCGGCACAGGTGGTCAAACACCGCCAGCGTGGCGGCATCGGCAACCTCAACGGCGCCTTCTCCGGGACGTTCGTCAGCGAGTCCCAGGGACCGGTCCACACCGGAAGCGGGCACCTCTACCACTCGCGCGAGCAGTACTGGGGAGCCCCTTTCCCCGATGACGGGGCGCGCACCGACCGCGCCGAGGGCGGCTCCGGCACCGAGGACCGGCGCAGGCAACGCCAGGATGAGCGTCCCGTGGACGGAGAGCGGTGACCGGACCGGGCCACACATGTGTCAACGATCCGCAAGGGGCCGTGCACAGTGGCAGCGGGAACCAGTTCGTCGTCACGAACTGGCTGATAGGCGCGAACGAACGCCTGGTGAGGGCTGGTGCCACCCGCTTGCGGGTCGTGCAGGAGTACAGACGCCGACTGGCCCAGTGCTTTGTGCCTCCGCGTCACTACGGCAAGGCTGCAGAACGGCTGAACAACCCTGGTGCGGTCGTCCTGCTGAACGGTCCCTCCGGGAGTGGGCGGCGAGCGGCCGCGACCATGCTGTTGGAGGGTGCGGCGGCGCCCGGAAGTCGGATCGAGGAACTGCCGCTGCGGTGGGAGGAGGACTCACTCGACGCGTCGGTCGGTGACTGCTACCTCCTGGACCTGTCGGGTGTGTCCGACTCGGAGTATCCCGAGGCACAGCGTTCGCTCATGCACTACGGGGCGATCACGGAGCAGAGCGGTGCCCGGCTGGTCGCAGTGCTTCCGGCCGGCCAGGAGTGGATGCTCGACCGCGCACTCTCACCACTGGTGGTACAGCTGGAACGGCCCCGTGGCCGTGCCGTCTTCGCCAGGTGCCTGCGCGTCAACCGTGTCCCCTTCGAGCCGGAGCAGCTCGATACCGAGGTCCTGGCGCGCATGTTCTCCACCTCGCCGATGCGTGAGCTGGCGCGGCTGGCGGACCTGGTCGTGCGGGCACGGGACAGTCACCAGTACGGCAACGGCTTCGAGGCGTGGTGCGTGGGGGCAGTGGCCGCCGTCACCGATGCCTCCGACGCGGTGGTCCGGCAACTTCGCGACCATCGCGGGGGGCTTGACCGCGCCCTGCTCCTCACTGCCGCGATGACCAGTGGCGCGGCGGCGGAGGCGGTGCTGAGCGGCGCCCTTCGCCTGCTGGAGGTACTGCGCCACGAGCGGGACGACACCCCGCGGCTCGCCCAGACCGGCCTGGGCGAGCAACTGCGGGCACTCGCCATCTCCAGAGACGGTGACGGATGGGTCAGTTTCGCCCAACTCGACTACGACAGCGCCGTGCGACGGCACTTCTGGCAGAACTTTCCCGATCTGCGGCCGGCCTTCCGAGACTGGGTGGGACGGTGCATGGAGCTGTCCGAACTCCGGGGCGAGGATCGGATGCGCCTGGTCGCCCGGTTCGCCGAGCAGGCCCTGGCCACCGGTCGCCCCGACGACCTGTGCGTGCTCGCCCGGCGATGGACACATCCGGACGCGGGAGGGAAGCTGCGCCCCGAGGCTGCGGCGGTACTGGAACTGGGCCTCAGCCACGACCAGTACGGCTCGCACCTTCGATCCCGTGTGTACGGCTGGGTCACCGCAGGACCGTTGCCCGAGGACCTCGCGCGCGTGCTGACGGACGTCTGCCAGCAGGTGATGGCGGCGACCCACCCCGAGCAGGCGGTGGTCAGACTCCGGCATCTCGCCGTGCGTCAGGCCGGCGCGGAGGCCGCAGCCGCACGGGCCGCCGTGCTGACACTGGCGCGCGGAAACCGGTTCCTGTTCCGGCGGCTCGCGATGCGGCTCGTCAATGCCGGCCTGTCCAGTCCCCGCAATGCGGACATCCTCCTCGACCTCCTCGATCCGACCGATCTGCGGATCCAGCCGCCGTGGCGGGAGTTCACGCTCGGTTGGCGGGTGGTCATGAACGCGATGGCGGCGGAGGTCTGGACGCCAGTGGTACAGCGCTGGCTCTCGGCCCTGGAGCAGCGTCGCGGGGGCAACAGGGTTCTGCATGCCCTCCTCCTCGCGGCTGCAGGCGACGACCTCCTGCTGAACCGCCTCTACGTGGCCACCCGTGCCTGGGCGGGCCAATCTCCCCCTGGCCCACCGCAGGTGTCCCCGACGCGGTGCCGTTTCCGCGAAGAGATCGCCGAGCGGTTCTGCCGAGAGATCGACCTGGTGCAGGGCGTCGATGAAGCGGGCCCCGGCCCTGATCCTCAATGCACAACGGAGAGCATATGAATCCCCGCCGTGTTCCGCGTATGAGCCTCGTCGGACTGGTCATCGGAGCAACCCTGGTGCTGGGCACCGTCTGCGGATGGCCCGTCTGGCTGTGGATCCTCCTACCGACCCTGTTGGCGGGGGTGCTCCTGCTGACCGTACTGTGGTCGGGCACCGGTGCGCCGGCCGTCTTCGCACAGGACGGGTTCGAAGCCGAATTCGTGGCCCCCGAGCCGCCGCCCGAGCCTCCGTACTTCGCCTACCCGGTGAGCGGTGTTCCCCTCCCGAGTGCGATGGCGGACTACCCGTTCCTGTTCTCCGCCACTGTGCACTGGCGGCATGTCACAGGGTTGACCACCGTCTCGCACGGTAATCCGGCGAGCGTGGCCGTGGCATCCGTTCTGCACCGGGTGCAGAGCACCGCTGCGGCAGAGTCCCCCAGCCGCTGCGGATTCCTCCAACATTGGTTGGAGAGCACTCTCGGCGCCCCCGTGACCGATGCATCCGCTCTGGTGACCGCCTATGCCACCAACGTACGCCTGACCCTCCGGCCCGCGGACCAGCAGCGTCTGGACGAACTCGACGCGCTGCGCAAGTCCGTGGGGGCGTGGGAGGGGCACCGGCAGCACGAGCGCAATCGTCGTGGCTACCTAGGCGAGGACGTCTTACGCACACCGGGCAGCGCTGTGGTGTGGTGGCTGTCCCGCCACGAGGACGAGATCGAGCGCGCGGTGGAGATGATCGGCCCGCTCACCTGTCTGTCGGCTGCTGCCAACGACCAGGAAGTGCCGGAGACCTTCCGCCACCTGTGCGCACCGCCGGGAGCACCGGCAGAGAGGGAGCCGACGGGCGGCTTCGGCCATCCGGAACCGGAGGAGCAAGCCGCGGATCCGCGGGAACCGCAGGAGCACGTGCGGGGGAGACGGGCATCGGAGCCCAGCGAGCACGTCTCGGCCTTGCTCGACGAGATGGGCTTCGCGCCGGGCTCGGACGAGCGGGCGGTCTTCGTCGACCGCCTCGCCCGGATGTCGGAGAAGGTCGGCCGCCCCGACGTGGCGGAGAACATGCGCCGGAACCTCAACAGCGAACCGGTGCCGGCAAGGCCGCACACCGCGGATCCGGCCGCACCCGCCCGCGAGACGATGGCCGGCCAGACGCACTCCCCGTCCCCCTTCGACCTCCCGGACCCGGACCTGGAACCGGAACCGCACACCACGGACCACCTCGGCGGCACCGTCGAAGGGACGCCCAATCATCGCTCGGAGACGTCGCCGACCCACCAGGATCCTGCCTTGGAGGCGCCTGGCCAACCTGGCCAGAACCGGACGGACGGGTCCCAGCCGCCAGACCTGACCTGGGGTGGAGAGTGACCATGCAGCCACCGGAAGACGTCTTCGCCCGCATCGCTCGCTGGGTGGAAAGTCGATGCGCCGACACCTCCTTGTGTCTGCGACCAGGGCAGTGCCGCACACCACGGCCTCAAGGCCGTGCGGTGCATGAGTACGCGGTCCATGGGCAGCCGGCATTCGACCACATGACGCTGCGCGAACTGAACACCTTGGTGAGCGACACAGCCCCCGACAACCCGGAGCGCGCGGTCGTGTGGCAGCGCCTTCTACGGCGCCTGCGCGACGAGATGGAGGGCGGCTGCGAACAACCAGGACGGGGCTCGGAACGCACGATTCGGACCGCTCCCACGCTGTGCGGGTCGAATGGCTTTCTCCCGCCCTCGCCCAGCAGGCCCAAGGCGAGCGGTTGGGGTCCTTGGCCCACCGCCTGGGGTCATGCCGCACGTCCGTCAGGTCAGGCGCGATCGGCGCGGGGCGAATGCGTGCGACGAGGCGTGAGGCGCACGGCACGGCGACCGGGCAGCAGCGCCTGTTCGACATGAGGAGGGCGCCCGATGGCCCGCTGCCGTGATGAGTCCGTACCGTTCTCCGAGGTCTTCGGACTGCCCGCACTGGTCAACATGCGGACCGCGGCCAAGGCGCTGGACTTGGGTCTCTCCACGGCCTACCGGCGAGCCAGACGGGGTGACTTCCCGTGCCACCTCCACAAGAAGGGATGCATCTACGTCGTCCGTCTCCGGGACCTCATGCGCGGGCTCGGCATCCAGGACGTACGAGTGCACTACGACGACATGGAAGCCGGCGCCCGCTTCGCCGGCGGCGAAGAAGAGTACTGACCGTGATATCCCCGGCGGGCTGCCTACTTCCTGGCGACGATGGCTGACCCACAGGAGCGGCAGCCGGCTGGCAACCCTCGCCGGGGCAGCCGTCGACAGGCCGTCTGGCGACCAACTGGCGTGGACGCAGCCGACTCCTGAGATGAGCCCGCACCGTTCACATCGCACGTTGTCACAGGCGTGCCGTCCCTTCTTCTGCCCGACCGGACTCCGCTCCGGCTATACAAGTCGCATCTGTTTCGCAGGCTCCGGATTCTCTTGGCCCGGCGGTGAGACACGCGTTTCCCATCCGGCGGCGGCCCTGTGAGCCGTCGCCGGACGGGTGCGTTCAGACGAGCCGACTGAAGTGGTGCCGATGGGTCCGCCCGCGCCGGCCGCCCTCCCCGTCGGCCCGTCCCCACGGCAACGGCGCCTCACCGCACTCCCCGGTCAGGCCCCCGGCGGGACGGTGCCCTTACGGACCCCGGGCCGCGCGGGCGACGAGCCTGATCCCACCATGCCCCGCGACCGGGAAGTTACCGACACACCTCGGGCAAGCCCACACCGTCGGCCCCAGAACTCTGCGGACCGTGAGGGATCTTCATCCGCTCGGATCGGTCATTCGATCGCGTTGAACTGCGGTGTTTCATCCATCTGACTCTGCGAAACATTTTCGGTATCGCTCGCAAGTTTTGCGCGAGGTATTGACGCCGTTCGCCGGTTCTCTATCATCCAAGTTGCTCGATACTTCGACCCTTGTTCGGTAATGCGAACAAGTCGAGTCGGAGTCGCTCCACCCGCGCAGCAGGGCACCTCCCGGGTCACGACCACCGCACTGGCCGAACCGCAAGGAGTACGCCGCTTATGTGTGTGTCATGGGCACGCCAGTACCCTCTCCCGGCGTCGCACGGCGGGACCCGGGCCGGACTCGCGCTGCTGCGCGGCTCCTCCGTGTGGACCGGTGCCGAGCACGAGGTCGGAGCCGACGGCACCGCGTTCACCCTCCTCGGACCCGGGACGGCGCATTCCGCTGCGGCTCGAGGACAACGGTCGCCACCGCGTCTTCGGGGGTCTCGAAGGGTCGGGAGGCCACAAGGGACAGCCCGGCGCTCGCGGACCGACATGTTCACCGCGGGCTGCCACGGATCACCGCCGGCCGTCACGGACCACCGCGGATCGCAATGGCCCGCCACGAACCGCTCCACGTCAGCAGACGCGTCACGTCAACAGACGGTCACGTCAGCGTCAGCAGTCCGCTCCACGTCAGCAGACCGCCCCACATCGACAGTCCGGACAGCCTCCGAGGGGCCGACCGGAAACGCTCGCTCAAGGATTGAGAGGTCCCCATGCGCAGAGGAAGTTCCAGCCGCAGAAATCTGTCCGTGGTGCTCACCGCCGCGGTCGCGGCCCTGATCGCGTTAGCGGCGACGCTCGTCGCCAACCCGGCTCAGGCGGCCGCCGGCGGCGCCTTGCGCGGTGCTGGTCCCGGCGCCCCCTCGGCGCAGGACGCGTGTTCTCTTCCGTCGACGTACCGGTGGTCGTCGACGGGTGTGCTGGCGCAGCCGTCGAACGGGTGGGCCGCGCTCAAGGACTTCACCAACGTGGTCTACAACGGCAAGCACCTGGTCTACGCGACGACGGCGGGGAGCGCCTACGGCTCGATGGCGTTCAGCCCCTTCACGAACTGGTCGGACATGGGCTCGGCCGGCCAGAACAGGATGAGCCAGTCCGCGGTGGCACCCACGCTGTTCTACTTCGCGCCCAAGAACATCTGGGTGCTGGCGTACCAGTGGGGTGCGTGGCCCTTCATCTACCGCACGTCGAGCGACCCCACCAACCCCAACGGCTGGTCCTCGCCGCAGCCGCTGTTCACCGGCAGCATCTCCGGATCCAGCACCGGTCCGATCGACCAGACCCTGATCGCTGACGGCCAGAACATGTACCTGTTCTTCGCCGGTGACAACGGCAAGATCTACCGGGCGAGCATGCCGATCGGAAACTTCCCGGGCAACTTCGGCTCGTCGTACACCACGATCATGAGCGACTCGACGAACAACCTGTTCGAGGGGGTCCAGGTCTACAAGGTCCAGGGCCAGAACCAGTACCTCATGCTCGTTGAGGCGATGGGCGCGAACGGGCGCTACTTCCGCTCGTTCACGGCCTCCAGCCTGAGCGGTTCGTGGACCCCGCAGGCCGGCAGCGAGAGCAACCCCTTCGCGGGCAAGGCCAACAGCGGTGCCACCTGGACCAACGACATCAGCCACGGTGACCTGGTCCGCAACAACGCCGACCAGACCATGACCATCGACCCCTGCAACCTGCAGTTCCTCTACCAGGGCAAGTCCCCCAGCGCGAGCGGCCCCTACGACCAACTGCCCTGGCGGCCGGGTGTGCTCACCCTGCAGCGCTGACCCGCCCGAACCACGGTGATCGCGAACCGGTGCGGTCTGCCGGCGCGTGGACGAGCGGTGCAGGGCGTTGCCAACTCCACCTGCTGACCGCCACCCACCGCGTCGAGGAACCCCAGCCGTCCGTCGGCCGGGGTTCCTCTTTCCCACGAGCGCCTGGGGAGGGCCGTGGCGGCGGGACGAAGGCGTCGAGTACCAGCCGCGCGCCTACGGTCCCGACGCCTGGAGGGTGTTCCCCGGGGGCTCCTCCGGTCCGAACTCAGAGGGTTCCGGCACGCCTGTAGCCGGCCCAGAGCCGGCCGCCTACCTGGCCGAGTTGCTCGTCCACGACGGTTACGAGGGGTTCCTTCCGCCCCTCCAGTGCCTCACGGACGCCGTGGTGCAGACGCAGGGTGAGCCCTGGTGCCGCGTCCTCGAGACGACGTGCCAGCCACTTGCCGCAGCCGCCCCAGGCACCGCCGGCAGCAAGCGCCAACTCGCCCGTTCGCCGCGCCAGCTCCGTGGCGATGCACAGCAGCTCGCCCTGGTCGGTGCATCCCGAGAGGTCGTCCAGGAGGTCGGTGATGCCGTAGCGGAAGTCCTCGATCTGCTCGGGGGACACCGTGGGCGGTCCTGCGGCCGTCAGCCTGCCGGCTTCCGCCGCGATGCGTGCGCCGAGTCCGTCGGAGTCGAGGAGCAGGAGTCCGTCGGCACACATCCGGAGCAGAGGCGACCGGCGCTCTCGCACTTCCCGTTCGACGAAGGCGTGCCACGTCGTCTCGGTGTGCACGAACATCTCGACGGGCCAGTCCTCGTGCCGGAAACTCCAGCGGTACGGGGCCGGGCTGCCGTGGACCAGCACCACGATGTCGAGGTCGGATGTCACCGTGCGGCGGTCCGTGATGACGCTGCCGCCCAGGAACGCCGCCCGGGCGTCGGGATGATGTTCGCCCACCACGGCACGTGCGGCATCGACTGCCTCCATGCAGCGAGTATCCGCACCACGCGCGCGGGACGCACGAGGATTTCGCCGTCCACACGGGCTGCCCCGCCGGTTCCCACGGGAGCGGGGCCGAGCTGAGCGCTTCCCGCAGCGGAAGCCCGTGTACGTCGAGGACCTGGTTCTGCGGAGCGCCACCAGGGGGAGCGTGCCGGTCCACGTGCCGAGCCGCGGGGACGGACGCGCCGGCCGGCGCATGGGGGTCCAGTGCTCCCGCGACCGATACGGATCACCGCCGTGGAGCGTGCTGCTGCCTTCGCCGCGCCGTGGTGCCCGCCCTGGGCGATCGTGCCGTGTGCCGGCTGTGTGTCGGCTGTGGCCGGCTTTTGCGGCGCTACCGGCGGGGCGCCGCCCTGCGCTGCAACGTGTGCCGGCCCGTCCTCGACGGGCACTGGCCGGGGACCGCGATCTTCGACCACACAACAACGAGGGCCCCGGCCGCTGACCGGTCGGGGCCCTCGTACAGCCCGGTGAGAGCTGGGCGGAGGATACGAGATGCGAACTCGTGAGGGGTCGCCCCGAACACGCTCTCCACATGTTCGTCTGAGTGCTCTGGAGTGTACGGAAACGTTCTGACCTGCGGTCTGGCAAGGTCCGGCCTGGCTTTCCAACGGTGCCGCAGGGCGGTGAACGCAACCAGAACTGCAACCACGCCCGAGTGACACAGCGTGTTCCCGAGCGCCTCAGGTCTGGCCGTAGAGCGTGGGCAGATCGATCAGGACGATTCCGGGCCTCGTGTTGGCGGCGGCCACTGCCTTGTCGTTGAAGCCCGCTCCGCTGAAGCAGATGAGCCGGGTGTGGGTGGTGTCGTAGCGTCCGGCTTGGGTGATGAGGTCGCGAATGTGCTGGAGGCGTTCGATGTGGGCGATGCCGATGGTGTCGTTCCATTTGGCTTCGCCGATGGCGAGCAGGGGTGGCTTGGTGCCGTCGGCGATGCCGATGACTGCCACGTCGATCTCATGACCCGTGCGGGCTCTGGGATCGTGGACGACGCCGTGTCCGACGCGGGCCGGCAGTCCCCCGAGGAGGTCGGGGTCAGCGTGGTGGAGTGCCCAGTCGCGGCAGACCTGCTCGAAGTGGGGGCCGAGCACCTTGCTGGTGAAGCGGCGGCGGCTGGCCTGCCAGACCCGGGCGGCGCTGCCGGGGCGTTCGAGCTGGTCCCAGACCGGGCGCATGATCGTGTGGTAGAAGGCGATCAGCGGTTCGGCGATACGGTAGGTGGGCCGGTTCTCGCGAAAGGCATCGGCGTCGCGGTGCAGGAGCCCGGCGTCTTCGAGGACGTTGATGGGGTGGGCGATGTCGGTGGCCTTACGTTCCAGGTAGCCGGCCATGCCGCCGCGGGTGGCGTTGCCGTCGGCCACGGCGGCAAGGACGGACAGGTACAGGGCCGTGTCGCGCAGGTCGGGTTCCTCCGCCAGCAGGTACCGCGCCTCACGGAACAGGGGTGTCTCGGGATTGAGGACGGTGCGGATGACCCAGTCATCGAAGTCGTCCGGACCACTCGGGGTGTCGCCACGTGCGAATTCGCGGCGGTACGCGGGGGTGCCTCCGACGGTTGCGTTGACCTTCAGTGCAAGACGGGGGTCGGTGATGTCCCAGAATTCGGCGGCGAGGCGGTGGTCGAGGGGGCGGACGAGCAGTTCGAGTCCGGCCCGGCCGCGCAGTGGGGCGTTGCCGGAGAGCAGTCTGCCCATGAAGGACAGGGCTGAGCCGCACAGGAGCAGCCGGGAGCGGGATGCTGCGCGCTGGTCGCGCAGTGGGCGCAGTGCTTCCTGGATCACCGAGGGGAGCTCGGGGTTGGCCCTGGCAAGGTAGGGGAACTCGTCGATCACCACGGGCACCGGGCGCTCGGAGCCGAGGGCCAGGAGAGCGTCCACCGCTTCCGCCCAGTTGGCGAAGTGGTAGCGACCCAGCTACCCACCGCCGCCCCGCCGGTCTATGCGCACCTCGCCGTCAGCCGTCTCGGCAGCAGGACGTACCCCTCGGCTCGGAGCGCGGCGAGGGTCGTGTCGGGCGGACTCTGGCTGACCAGCACTGTCGGCGCCAGACGTCGCCGCCCGAGCTTGGCGAGCCTTCGATGGGCAGCGAGCTCGGCCAGGAGCGCGGGTTCGTCGCCGTGGATGACGCAGGCGGCGGGGGCGGTACGCACGCGCCCGTGGCCTCGTGCCGTGTCGGCGATCAGGTACGACAGGGGCTGCGGCAGGGGCCCTGCGGCGACAGCGGCCAGGTCGGCTGTGATGCCGTCGGGGACATGGCCGGCGTCCAGGGCCCGGCGGATGCTGCCGGCGCTGAACCGCCACACCGACGCCGTGCCGCTGGTCTCCCGGTCGGCAACGGAGTCCAGAGGCGGCGAGCCGGGCTGAGGGGATGCCGGTGACGATGGCGGTGAGGTCGGCGCCGATCCGGGCGGCTGCGGTGGCCGGCGGCAGCAGCAGTCGGCACGTTGCGCTCAGCCCTTGCATGTCATCGGTCCGCAGATGGCTGCCGAGGGAGGACAGGGCGCCGCGGGCGAGCACGCCGAGGAGTTCGGCCTCACGGATCACGGCCGCGAACGGCGTTCCGTCCTGGGGCAATGCGTCGGCGAGTGGGCGGTGCCAGGCGATCAGGGCCCCTGATCCGAGGAGACCATCATGCCCTGCCCCGCCGGGAATTGGGCGGTTGCGGCCAGAAGCCCATGGCGGGCCTGCACGCAGCCGTCTGCGGCGGCGGAAAGGTGGCGCCTGGGGCGACACCCGGATCGTGAGTCAGATCACTTGCTGTGCTGGCTGGGGTTGCCAGACTGCTTAGCTCGTCCTCTGCCCGCCAAGGATCGCATCGCACCGCATCCTTTGGATCTGCTTGGTCGACAAGCTCGCGCGTACCGAGGCGAACCGGCCCTGTACCCGTGGGCGACTTCGCGCCTGCCTGTACTGGCACGACTGAGACCACGCAACGACGAAGGTCCCGACCGCCGGGCGGTCGGGACCTTCGTTTCGGCTGGTCGGCCGTGGCGGAGGATACGAGATTCGAACTCGTGAGGGGTTGCCCCCAACACGCTTTCCAAGCGTGCGCCCTAGGCCTCTAGGCGAATCCTCCGGCGGAAACATTACATGACGGGCTGGAGTGGTCGCGAACTCGTTCGCCGGGCCCACCATCGGGTACTGTGTGGGCAGCCCCTCACGTGGCGCTATCTGACTGAACTCCCCCAGGGCCGGAAGGCAGCAAGGGTAGGTCGGCTCTGGCGGGTGCGTGGGGGGCGCTCGTGTGTGCGGGGCCGGGCGCGGGGGCGCGGGGGCCGGGGCCCGTGTGCGGGGAGCCGGGCGTTGTCGGTGGGCGGCATTAACCTCGTAGGCGTGTCGTCTCTTGCGCTGTACCGCCGCTATCGCCCGGAGTCGTTTGCCGAGGTCATCGGGCAGGAGCATGTTACTGACCCGTTGCAGCAGGCCCTGCGGAACAACCGGGTCAATCACGCGTACCTGTTCAGCGGGCCGCGCGGGTGCGGCAAGACGACCAGTGCGCGGATCCTGGCCCGCTGCCTGAACTGTGAGCAGGGGCCGACGCCCACGCCCTGCGGCGAGTGCCGCTCCTGCCTCGACCTGGCGAGGAACGGGCCGGGTTCCATCGACGTGATCGAGATCGACGCCGCATCCCACGGTGGTGTCGACGATGCCCGTGACCTGCGAGAAAAGGCATTCTTCGGGCCCGCGGCCAGCCGGTACAAGATCTATATCATCGACGAGGCGCACATGGTGACCTCGGCCGGGTTCAACGCCCTGCTGAAGGTCGTCGAGGAGCCGCCGGAGCACCTCAAGTTCATCTTCGCGACGACCGAGCCCGAGAAGGTCATCGGCACCATCCGGTCGCGGACGCACCACTACCCGTTCCGCCTCGTACCGCCTGGCACGCTGCGTGACTACCTCGCCGAGGTGTGCGGCCGGGAGGAGATCCCCGTCGAGGACGGTGTCCTGCCGCTGGTCGTGCGGGCCGGCGCCGGATCCGTCCGGGACTCGATGTCCGTGATGGACCAGCTACTGGCCGGCGCCCGTGCGGAGGGCGTGACGTACGCCATGGCCACCGGCCTGCTCGGTTACACGGACGGCTCGCTGCTCGACGCCGTTGTGGAGGCCTTCGCCACCGGTGACGGAGCCGCCGCCTTCGAGGTCGTCGACCGCGTGGTGGAGGGGGGCAACGATCCGCGCCGCTTCGTCGCCGACCTCCTGGAGCGGCTGCGGGACCTGGTGATCCTCGCGGCCGTGCCCGACGCCGCGGAGAAGGGCCTCATCGACGCGCCCGCCGACGTCGTCGAGCGGATGCAGGCCCAGGCCGGGGCCTTCGGTGCCGCCGAGCTCAGCAGGGCCGCCGACCTGGTCAACGAGGGACTCACCGAGATGCGCGGCGCCACCGCGCCCCGACTCCAGCTTGAGCTGATCTGTGCGCGCGTGCTGCTTCCCGCGGCGTACGACGACGAGCGGTCCGTACTGGCCCGCCTCGACCGCATAGAGCGCGGCGTCCAGGTCGTGCCCGCCGGTGCGGGGCCCGCCATGGGGTACGTGCCCGGGTCCGACGCGCACGTGCCGGGTGCCGGACCCGCGGGACCGGCACCCGGCACCGGGGCGGCGGCCGGGGGAGCCGGCGGTCCGTCGGGCGGCGGTGCCTCGGCCGCGCGGGCCGCCGCGCGTGCGGGCGCGAGCGGCGTTCCCGGCGCCGCGGGTGCCGGCGGTGGTGTCCGTGCAGGTGCCGGAAGCGCGGGGAGCGATCCCGGGGCGGTCGGCGGCGCGGCGGGCCCGGGCCCCGGCGGCGCGGGCGCGGGTCACGGATCCGGGGCCTGGGGTTCCGGCGGATCCCCGGCTTCCGGCGGATCTCCGGCTGCCGGTTCTGGTGCGGCCGCCACCGTCGGCGGCACCGAGGACGGTGGTCCTGACGGTTTCGGGGGCGGTCCTGGGACCGGTTCCGCAGGCCCGGCTGCCGGTGCCGACGCCTACGCCGGTACCGAAGCCGGTACCGACGCCGGTTCCGGGGACGGTTCCGCTTCCGGTCGTGGCGGGCCCGGCGCTTGGCCCGGGACGGGCGGCCGGCGTTCCACCGGGGCGAGCGGCCCGGCGGGCAGTTCGGGCCCTGGGGACGGCTCCGGTTCCGACGGTGGTGCCGAGGGTTCCGGGACGGGCCCGGGCGCCGGGGCAGCCGGTTCCGGCTCGCCTGCGCGGCGGCCCGGCGGCTGGCCCACCGCGGCCGCCGCGGGCGGCGGAGCGCGGCCCGCCGGCGCCACGGAGACGTCCGGCTGGGGAAGCAGGTCCGCGGGGCCGTCCGGGCCCGCGGCCACCTCGGGATCCGGGCCCTCCGGCGGCTACGCGGGGCCCTCCGGTCCCGGTCCGTCCGGCGGCTACGCGGGAGGCGCCTCCGGCCCCGGTGCGTCCGGCGCGGGCGGTGGTCTCGACCCCCGTGCGCTGTGGCCGAACATCCTGGAGGCGGTGAAGAACCGCCGCCGCTTCACCTGGATCCTGCTCAGCCAGAACGCCCACGTCGCGGGCTTCGACGGCGCCACCCTCCAGGTCGGCTTCGTCAACTCCGGCGCGCGCGACAACTTCGCCGGCAGCGGCAGCGAGGACGTGCTGCGGCAGGCGCTGGCCGAGCAGTTCGGTGTGCAGTGGAACATCGAGGCCATCGTCGACCCGTCCGGGGGGTCGGCGCCGTCCGGTGGTCCCGGCCATGCCGGCGGCCCGCAGGGCGGCCGGGCCCCGCAACCGTCGGTCCCGTCCCGGCCCGGGCCGCCGCAGTCGGCGGCCCCCGCCCCGCCGCCGAACGCGCCGGGATCCGCCGGCTCCGGTCCTGGGCCGTCCGGGGCCTATGGCTCCGGTCCCTCACAAGGTTCCGGAAGCGGGCCTTCCGGGTCGTCCTACGGCACCTCCACGGCCGCCGGGTCCGCCGGTACGGGTGCCTCGTCGTCCGCCTCCTCGCGGCCCTGGGCCCCGGACCCGGGCGCCCCGCCACCGGTCGCGCCCGAGGACGACATCCCCGAGGACGACGATCCCGACCTCGACGAGTCCGCCCTCTCCGGCCACGACCTGATCGTTCGCGAACTCGGTGCCACCGTCCTGGAGGAGTACGCCAGCGAGTGACCGGAGGCTCCCGTCGGGTCCGTCGGGTCCGTCGGCCCGTCGGCCCCTGCGACTCCGGGGCCCTCGGCCGACCCCTGTCCTCCCCTGTCCTCCCCTGTCCTCCGCTGTCCTCCGCCGCCCCGGTGTCTCCGCCGCTCGTGCTCCTCTCCACCCAGGCGCCACGAGGCCCGTGCTGCGGTGTCCGCCCCGGGCGGCCCGTACGGAACCGGCCCTACGGGCACCGGCCCGTACGGCACCGGCCCGTACGGTGCGGCCGTACCGTGTGGTTCGGCCTGCGAGGTACGGCCCGGCGGTGCGTACCGTGCGGCCGGTAGGGCGCTGTCCCTGCACGAGGCCTGTCCCAAGGCGCCGTACCCCGGCGGCTAGGCTGGCTCTCGTGAAGGTCCTTGTCATCGGGAGTGGTGCCCGCGAGCACGCCCTGTGCCGTTCCCTGTCCCTCGATTCCGCCGTCACCGCCCTGCACTGCGCCCCCGGCAACGCAGGCATCGCCGAGGTGGCCGAGCTCCACGAGGTCGACGCGCTCGACGGTGCCTCCGTGGCCGCCCTGGCCGAGCGCCTCGGGGCGGGCCTGGTCGTCGTCGGTCCCGAGGCGCCACTGGTCGCCGGGGTCGCCGATGCCGTGCGGGCCGCGGGCATCCCCTGCTTCGGCCCGTCGCGGCAGGCCGCCGCGCTGGAGGGCTCCAAGGCCTTCGCCAAGGAGGTGATGGCGGCCGCCGGCGTGCCGACCGCCCGCAGCTACGTCTGCACCACCGCCGCCGAGGTCGACGAGGCGCTCGACGCCTTCGGCGCGCCCTACGTCGTCAAGGACGACGGGCTCGCCGCGGGCAAGGGCGTGGTCGTCACCGGCGATCTGGAGACCGCCCGGGAGCACGCGCGCGCGTGCGGGCGTGTGGTCATCGAGGAGTTCCTCGAAGGACCGGAGGTCTCGCTCTTCGCCATCACCGACGGCACCACCGTGGTGCCGCTCCAGCCCGCCCAGGACTTCAAGCGCGCACTCGACGGCGACGAGGGCCCCAACACGGGCGGCATGGGCGCGTACTCCCCGCTGCCCTGGGCGGACCCGAAACTGGTCGACGAGGTGACGCAGACGGTCCTGCAGCCGACCGTCGACGAGATGCGGCGGCGCGGCGCCCCCTTCGCGGGGCTGCTGTACGCGGGCCTCGCGATCACCCCGCGCGGCGTACGGGTCATCGAGTTCAACGCACGGTTCGGCGACCCCGAGACCCAGGTGGTGCTGGCCCGCCTCAGGAGCCCGCTGTCCTCGGTGCTGCTCGCCGCCGCGAACGGCACCCTCGTCCACCTCGAACCGCTGCGCTGGAGCGAGGACGCCGCGGTGACCGTGGTGGTCGCCTCCCAGAACTATCCCGGTACGCCCCGCACGGGCGATCCCATCGAGGGGCTGGCCGAGGTGGCGTCCGAGGACGCCCCGCACGCGTACGTCCTGCACGCGGGGACGCGGCGGGAGGGTGCGGCCGTGCTGAGCGCGGGCGGGCGGGTGCTGTCCGTGACGGCGACCGGCACCGACCTGGGCGAGGCCCGGGAGCGGGCGTACACGGCGATCGGACGCATCCGGCTCGACGGCTCCCAGCACCGTACGGACATCGCGCAGCGGGCGGCCGAGGAGGCCACGGCGCGTCCGTAGCGGTGGTGGCCGTCGCGGGCTTTCCTGCGCCTGCCGCCGTCGTAGGCTTTCCTGCCGCTACCTTTGCGACCCAGTCTTTCCTGCCGGTTGCCGGTTGCCGGTTGCCGTTGCCGCTGACTTCGCGGGCTTTTCTGCTCCCGCGCTGTCGCTGCTCCGGTTCCGGTTCCGGCTCTGCCCGCTCCTGGGCTGGTCGGGGCCGTGGTGCCGTGGTCCTGGGCGGGCACGGCCGCGGCCCCGCTCGATTCCGTCGACCCGGCCCGGCCCGCCCCGCCCCGGCCTGACCCGACCCGGCCGGGGCGCGGTCGTGGCCCGGTCCCGGGTTCTGCCGTGGCTCGGTCCGTCCCCGACAGCCTCTCCGGTTCCGTGCCTGATCCCGTGCCTGATCCGGGCCATGGCGTCACCTGGCTTTGCCCAAAGCCATTCCATCGAGTGACCGCCCCGCCATCCTGCTGACGAGTGCCGCGGCCCCAACTAGGGTGCCGCGCAGGCGTTCCGGCACTTGGCTCATTGATATTGCGATGTCAGAGCCGGGTGCCACAGTGGGGGAGTGGGCAGTGCCAAGGGTGTCCGTCCGCGGTGGCTGGGACAGCGCGCGCCGGACGGGCAGTGCGGAAGGGGGTGACATCCGATCGTGTCCGGAACGGCGGTGGAAGCGGGGGCGCGGGCCGCGCGGGTGCGTGCGCTCGCCGTACTACGGGTCCGCGGCAGGGCGCTGGGCCTGGCGCTGCTGCCCGCGGCCGTGGCCGTGGTCCTCCAGGTCGGCGGCACCACCGGGCAGCTCACCGGCCCCGGCTGGGCCGTCGGGCGCTGGGCGGTCACCGTGCTCGCGGTGCTGGTGCTGCTGGCGGCCGTCTTCCTCGGCCTGGTCGTGACCCGGGCCCGTCCCGCCGTCAGCCCCACGGTGACCATCCCCGAGGCCGCCGCCCCCGACCTCTACCGTCTGGTCCGCGACCTTGCCGAACGTCTGGAGGTCCCCGCACCCTCGGCCATAGCGCTCACCCCGGACTGCGACAGTTGGCTCGAGGACCGTACGCACCGGGCCCATGAGGACCGTACGGACACGACCCACGAGGACCGTACGCACGCTGCCCACCAGGATCGTGCGCGGGCGTCCCGTGGCGACTCCGCGGCACCCGGGCGGTTCGGCGGACGGGCGGCGGCAGGGGTCCCTCGGGCGGACGACGGGGGCGGGGAAGGCAGAGGGTCCGGCGGTGCCGGCGGTGGTGCGCGGCCGGTTCCCGGAGAGCAGCGCGGCGCGCCCCGCGCCGCGGGCGGACGCCCGGGCCGTGCGCGGAACGCCTCGCGGGCCGCCCGGGCCGCCCGTCGGCGGACGCACGCCGCGGCAGCACCGGTACTCGTCATCGGATCGCCCTTCCTGTGGTGGATGCGGGTCGCCGAGCTACGCGCGCTGCTCGCTCCCGTCGTCGCGGGCACGGGGCCCTCGGCGCACCCGGACATAGCCGCGGCGCGGCGCTTCGTCCGCGGTCTCGACGCGGCCGTCGCGGTCGCCGCGGCACCCGGCCTCGGGCCGTTGCGCAGCGCCGCGCTGCGCGGCGCGGGCTGGGCGGCCCGGGCGCTGCTGCGGGCCTGCCGCGCCCCCGCGATCGAGATGGAGCGCGGTGTCGCCTCGGCTGCCGCCGAGCGTGCGCAGGCCGTGGATTACGGGCTGCGGATCGTCGCGCAGGAGCAGGTGGGCCTCGCGTACGCGGGATGGGACCGGCTGCTGACGAAGGTGGCGCTGCCCGCCTGGCGGATGGGGCGCTGGCCGTCGCGGCTGGACGCCGGAGTGGTGTCGGCCCTGACCGAGCTCTCCCGGCGCGACCGGCTCGCGGAGGGCTTCGCGTCACGGCTCGGCGAGCGCCCGGCATGCGATCTCCTGGAGGAACCGGGCACGGTCGACGAGGCCGCGTCCCTGCTCGCCGCCCGGCTCTTCCACGGCGGACCCGCCGAACCCGGACCCGACTGGGTGCCCGTCGACTGGCAGGAGTACCCGGAGGAGGTCGTCGACCGCAAGTGGCGTGCCGACGCGGCCCGGCTGCACCGCGTGCTCGACACCCTGGGCGTACGGCAGCCCGCGGTGGCGGGGCACGGCGGGGGCGGTGATCCGATGGGGCCGAGCCTGGCGCGGGTGATGGAGCATCTGGCGGCGCCCGCGCCCACGCCTTCGAGTACCCACGGCTCCCCGGGCACCCCCGAATCCCTCGAAGCCGCCGGGACCCCGCAAGCTGCGGGAAGAACTACCGGGACCGCCGGAACCCCCGCGGCCGCCGGAACCCCCGGAGCGGCCGCCGCAACCCCGGAAGCCGCGAGGATCCCGGAAGCCGCCGAAAGAACCCCCGAAGCCGCAGAAAGAACCCCCGAAGCGGCCGGACCCTCTGAACCCGCCGAACCCGCGGAAGCCGCCGACCCCGCCGGCCTCCCTGGAACCCTCGGATCCCCCGAACCCGCCGGAGCCTCCGAACCCACCGGAAGTCACGGCGCCGCAGAGACCCCCGGATCCCCCGGATCCCCCGGATCCCCCGGATCCCCCGGATCCCCCGGAGCGTCCGAAGCCCCCGGGGCCGCCGGAACCCCCGGAACCCCCGGGGCGCCCAGCGGACCCGTGTACACCGGGGCCCCATACCCGTCGCACTCCCCTCACGCCCTGGCAGGCTTCGATGCGCCCGGCGCCCGTAGCACTGCTCCCGACCACCCCGCGCCCCCTGCCCATGAGCCGGGCCAGGACTCCGGAACGGCGGCGGGCACCTGTGGCGAAGCGGATACCGGCGCCGGCCCCGAGCCGGTGAGCGGCCTCTGCGACGGCCGGGGCGCCGCGCTAGCCGCCGGGCTCAGTGCCGAGCTGGCCCGGGAGGAGGCCGCGCAGGAGGGGGCCTGCGGGGCGCCGGGAGCCTCGGGGCAGCGCAGACCCGACGACGCCCTGTGGGACGACGGAATGCTGCCCCTCTTCCCGACGCAGCCGCCCCGTACCGGCCGTGAGCTGCTCGCGGACCACGTCACGGCCATGGTCTGCTGTGCCGCCGTGGACACCGCGGGGGCGGCCCCGGGTCTCGACTGGCTGGACGGGCCCTCCCTGCTGATCGGCGGCGAGCGCGCCGCGGACCTCGCGCCCCGGGTGCTCAGCCTGATCGAGGACGGCGATCCCGAACCCCTGCGCGGCTGGCTCACTCGAATCGGTGTCCGTCCCGAAAAGCCCGTACGCCTCGTTTAGCAATCAATAACGTCAACAGGGCGGAAAGAGGTTCTTGTCGCCTTCCGATCGCGACGAACCGTAAGCGATTGTCTGCGTAGTGTGATGTGCTGAGGGTCGGGCCGCGGCGACGGGTGGGCGCGGAGCGGGGTCTCGGGGAGCGCGGGAGGGGAGCACGATGGGGTCAGACGGGTTGAGGCAGCCGCCCGGGCCGATCCGCCGCTGGGAGTCGGGTGCGCTGGCGCACGCGGTGTCCGACCCTTTCGGCCTGGGGCCCCTGCCCTGGTTGCGCGGGAGTGAGAACTACTTCGACGACACCGGCCACGTGGTCCCCTGGTACGTCGACCACGCCCCGGCCCCAGGCGCCGCCGACGTCCCCCGCTCCCGTTCCGCCACGGGCCTGCGCACCGCCGACGACGTGCACCGCCAGATCAAGGGGTTCGCCTCGCCGGGCGCGGCGGCGCCGGGCGAGGCGATCGACTTCCACGTCACCGTCGACCCTCCCCAGCAGTTCAGCATGGACATCTACCGCATCGGGCACTACGCGGGTGACGGGGCCGCCAAGATCACCACCAGCCCCCGGCTCTCCGGCATCGTGCAGCCCGCTCCGCTCACGGCCGACCGCACGGTCTCATGCCACCACTGGTGGCTCTCCTGGCGGTTGCAGATGCCCAGTTACTGGAACGTGGGCGCCTACGTGGCCGTCCTCACCACGGTGGGCGGCTACCGCTCGCACATCCCCTTCACCGTCCGCGACGACCGCCCCGCCGACCTGCTGCTCCTCCTCCCGGACATCACCTGGCAGGCGTACAACCTCTACCCCGAGGACGGCCGTACCGGGGCCAGCCTCTACCACGCCTGGGACGAGCACGGGCGGCTGCTCGGCGAGGAGGACGCCGCGGTCACGGTCTCCTTCGACCGGCCGTACGCAGGCGCGGGCCTGCCACTGCACGTCGGCCACGCCTACGACTTCGTCCGCTGGGCCGAGCGGTACGGCTACGACCTCGCCTACGCCGACACCCGGGACCTGCACGCGGGCCGCGTCGACCCGGGGAGGTACCGGGGTCTGGTGTTCCCCGGGCACGACGAGTACTGGTCCACCAGCATGCGCCGCGCCGTGGAGCAGGCCCGCGACCGCGGCACCTCGCTGGTGTTCCTGTCCGCCAACACCATGTACTGGCAGGTCGAACTGGGCGGCTCGCCGTCCGGTGCGCCCGACCGGCTGCTGACCTGCCGCAAGAACCGGGGCCCCGGGCGGCCCGCGCTGTGGCGCGAGGTCGAGCGGCCCGAGCAGGAGCTGCTGGGCATCCAGTACGCCGGGCGGGTTCCCGAGCCGTATCCGCTGGTCGTCCGCAACGGCCACCACTGGCTGTGGGAGGCGACGGGCGCGGACGAGGGGGACGAACTCGCGGGGCTCGTCGCGGGCGAGGCTGATCGTTACTTCCCGCGCGCGCCACTGCCCGAGCACCGGCGCCGGATCCTGCTCGCGCACTCCCCGTACCTCGACACCGACGGTGCCGCGCGCCATCAGGAGACCTCCCTGTACCGTGCGCCGTCCGGCGCGCTCGTCTTCGCCTCCGGCACCTTCGCCTGGTCTCCCGCTCTGGACCGGCCCGGGCACGTGGACCCCCGTGTGCAGCGGGCCACGGCCAATCTGCTGGACCGGATCTGCAAGCGGGCCTGAGCCCGTCTGCGGGGAGTCTCCGACGCCCCGCGTCCCCCGGACGCCCCCGCTCCCGCGCGCGCCACGCCCGCGCCCCCGCGTCCCGATCCCCGCGTCCCGATCCCCGCGCCCCCGCATCCCGATCCCCGCGTCCCGATCCGCGCGCCCCCACGCCCGACCCCCGAACCTCGATCACCGAACCCCGAATCCCACGCCCCGAATCCCGCGCACCGCGCCCGCGTCCGAGCCCCGGAGCCTAGCCCGTGGCCCCCGATCGGCCACCGTCCCGCGGAGCCCGCCGCGCGCAGCGCCCCCACCCGGACGGGGACCGGCTCCGCCCAGGGCAGGACGACCGGCAGGGGCCTCCGATGCTCCCGGACGGGGGATACGGGAGAATTGGCCCTCTTGGACAAGCCAGGGGAGGAACCGTGTCAGGATTCGTCGACAAGCCAGAACCGCTCCAGGTTCCGGGGCTGGTGCACCTGCACACCGGAAAGGTGCGCGATCTGTACCAGAACGAGGCGGGCGATCTCGTCATGGTCGCCAGCGACCGCCTCTCCGCCTACGACTGGGTGCTGCCCACCGAGATCCCCGACAAGGGCCGGGTCCTCACGCAGCTCTCCCTGTGGTGGTTCGACCAGCTCGCAGACCTCGTGCCCAACCATGTGCTGGACACCGAACTGCCCGCGGGCGCGCCCGCCGACTGGGCCGGGCGGACGCTGGTCTGCAAGTCCCTCACGATGCTGCCGGTGGAGTGCGTGGCGCGCGGCTATCTGACCGGCTCGGGCCTTGCCGAGTACCGGCAGACCCGGACCGTCTGCGGCCTGGCGCTGCCGGAGGGCCTGGTGGACGGCTCGGAACTGCCCGCCCCGATCTTCACCCCCGCGACCAAGGCGGCGGTCGGCGAGCACGACGAGAACGTGTCGTACGAGGAGGTGGTCCGCCAGGTCGGCGCGGACACCGCCGCCCAGTTGCGGCAGGCCACCCTCGCCGTGTACGCGCGGGCCCGGGACATCGCCCGGGACCGGGGCATCATCCTGGCGGACACCAAGTTCGAGTTCGGCCTGGACGGCGGGACGCTGGTCCTCGCGGACGAGGTGCTGACCTCGGACTCGTCCCGCTTCTGGCCCGCGGACCAGTGGAAGCCGGGGCGGGCCCAGCCGTCCTACGACAAGCAGTTCGTACGGGACTGGCTGACCTCCGCGGAGTCCGGCTGGGACCGTACCGCCGAGCAGCCGCCACCGGAGCTCCCTGAGCAGGTCGTGGCCGCGACCCGGGCGAAGTACGTGGAGGCGTACGAGCGGCTGACGGGGACGGCCTGGAGCTGAACCGCTCACGGCCTTGAGCCGGTCATGTGCCATGAACCGGTGACGGTCCTGCACCGGTGACGGTCCTGAACCGGTCACGGTCCTGAGCCGGTCAAGCCCGCGGATCGGTGACGGCGTTGAACCGGTCACAGCCCTGAACGGTCACGTTCTGGGCACCGGACGGCGACGGGCCCGGATCGGCGACGGGCCCGGGCCGGGGGACCCCGGAGCGGGCCCCGCGGGCCCCGAGCCGACTTCGCCCGCGTCTGCCCTGCCCGTGCCCCACCGGGACCGGGGCGTGGGCGGGGCCGGGGCGTGTTCAGGCGGGACCGGGGCGTGCGTGCTCGAAGCGGGTCCGGGGCGTGCGTGCTCGGGCGGGAGACGGTGACGCCCGCGTCCCGACGCACCCGGACAGGGCCCGATATGCCGGTACACGCACGAAGTCCCGGTGGCAGGGCCACCGGGACTTCACTGTGGAGCGGACGACGAGGCTCGAACTCGCGACCTCAACCTTGGCAAGGTTGCGCTCTACCAACTGAGCTACGTCCGCAGACGACCGCTGGGTCGTAAGCACCGTGCACACGCGCCGCAGGGACACCGACTGCCATGCCGTCGGTCGGCAGTCCAGCCCGGGTGGCGTGCACTCCGGCGACGCCACTATACCCAACCGCGCCCCCGCGCGAGACGGACGGCGGTGCGCCGCGTGCGAGACGGACGGCGGTGTACCGGCCTGCGAGCCCCGGCCACGAGCGCACCGTCCACGCACGGAAGGCACGACAACTGCCGGATCAGGCGGTGGCGTCCGTGTCGCGGGCCGGGGCTCGTGGCCGGAGCCGGCCCCTGCCTGCCGGATCGGCGCGGTGCGGGCAGGGCGCCGCCGAAGTGCCGGAGCATCGCCTACCGGGTCCGTACCCATGCCGGTGGACGGGGCCTGGCCCGGCAGACGTTTCCGCCGCCGTGGCCCGCTGCGGCCCGAGGCGTTCACCCTGGCGTCCAGGCCCATACGAAAAACCCCGGCCCACCGGGACCGGGGTTACTCACGAGCGGACGACGAGGCTCGAACTCGCGACCTCAACCTTGGCAAGGTTGCGCTCTACCAACTGAGCTACGTCCGCATTGCCTCCGACCGGCTTTCACCGATCGGCGCAGGCACCAGCCTACCTGATTCACCCGGACGGTCGCCGACCGCCCGGGCCATCAGTGGACGATGCAGAGCGGGTGACAGGAATTGCACACTGCGCCTCCCCCTTGGAAAGGGGGTGTTCTGCTACTGAACTACACCCGCAAGGACACTACGAGGAGGCTGCTCCGGCCTTTCGGCCTTCGTTCGCCCCTCGGCGTGCTCCAGACTCTAGCTGATCAGCGGGGGTGCCGCGCAAGTCGGCCCGTCAGGCGCCTGATCACCGCAACTCCGTCCGGCCGACGGCCTCGTGACGTCCGGCGTACGGCACGGCGAAACCGGGGTGCGGCCGACGCCGGTCCCCGCCGTCCGGTGCCCGGCCCCCGCCGTCCGGTCCCGGTCCCGGCAGGCCCGCCGTTCCACCTCCGGGCGGCTCGGCCACGGGCGCCCGCCACCGCCGGGGCGGGCGCCCACGCCGCGCACGCGAGCGGGTGGGGAGGGAGGTCCGGCCCGAGCATCCCGCACGCGAACCGGGCCGCACGCACGCTCAGCCCGCGCACTCCGTACGCGGGTGCGGGACCGCGGCCGCTCACGGCCCCCGGCCCGCGCACCGCGCACGCGTGCCGGCCCGCGGCCTCCCCCGGCGGCCTGCCTCAGTTCGCCGCCTCGAACGCCTCGTACACCTTCTTGGGGATCCGGCCCCTTGGCGGGACCTCCATCTTGTGCGAGCGGGCCCAGGCGCGCACGGCCGCGGGATCCGCCGTCAGCGAGGTGTACTTGAGCGCCTTGACCGGCAGCTTCCCCGCGCGCGCGGCCTTGCGGCCCGCGTGCATGTACGGTGCCAGGGCCTTACGCAGTTTCTTGGCATTGGCTGGATTGAGGTCGATCTCGTACGACTTGCCGTCCAGGCCGAAGGCGATGGTTTCCACCGCTTCGTCTCCGTCAATGTCGTCGTAGAGGGTGACCACAACACGCTGCGCCACGAATATCGGTCCCTTCGTGCGACATCACTGCCTTGACGTGCGGTGATGGCGACTGTCCGGCTGCTTGGGCAATGTATCGGCTATTGCCATTTCCCTTTGTACAGTGCTCGGCATTGAATTGGGAAGTCCGACTAAAACCATCAGCGTGTCCAGGTTCATTGTGGATCTGCGATTTTTCAGGGAATTTTCGGCGAAGGGGTGGCGCGGACCGGCCCGGGTGCGGGGCGGGCGCAGCAGGTCAGGCCCGTCGGCGGGGCGTGGGAGCGGTGTGCCGGGCATTGTGTCGTGTGTCATGTTCCCTGGGGGTAACTAGGTTTCTACCCGCGTAGAAATTTTGTCCGGGTAGTCTGAAGGCGTTGCCTGCTCAGCCATACACACCCGGGAGTGCCAGTGGCACGCGTCGTAGTCGACGTCATGCTCAAGCCCGAGATCCTCGACCCCCAGGGACAGGCCGTCCAGCGCGCGCTGCCGCGTCTCGGCTTCGAGGGCATCTCCGATGTCCGCCAGGGAAAGCGCTTCGAACTCGAAGTCGACGGCCCCGTCGACGATGCAGCGCTCGCCCGCATCCGAGAACTCGCGGAATCCTTCCTCGCCAACACCGTGATCGAGAACTTCGACGTCAAGGTGGAGGACCTGCCCGGTGCGCCGGGCGACGCACCCGCGGCGACCGTGACCGCGGGAGAGGCGAAGTGACCGTGCGTCCGTCCGCCACCGCCACCGACGGCTCGGCGGGCCGCCCGAACGTCCGGATCGGCGTCGTCACGTTCCCGGGCAGCCTCGACGACCGGGACACGCAGCGTGCGATCCGGCTCGCGGGGGCCGAGCCGGTGCCGCTCTGGCACAAGGACCGCAGCCTGGGACAGGTCGACGCGGTCGTCCTGCCGGGCGGCTTCTCCTACGGCGACTACCTCCGCGCGGGCTCCATCTCCCGGTTCTCGCCGGTGATGGGGACGGTCGTCGAGCGCGCCCGGGAGGGCATGCCGGTCCTCGGCATCTGCAACGGCTTCCAGGTGCTCACCGAGGCCCACCTGCTGCCCGGAGCCATGCTCGGCAACGAGCACCTGCACTTCATCTGCCGCGACCAGAAGCTCCGCGTGGAGAACGCCGGGACGGCCTGGACGACCGACTACGAGGCGGGCCAGGAGATCCACATCCCGCTGAAGAACATGGACGGGCGCTACGTCGCCGACGAGCGCACCCTCGACATGCTGGAGGCCGAGGGCCGCGTCGTGTTCCGCTACGCGGGCGACGACGACTCCACCGGATACCCGCCCACCGAGCAGGCGAGCCCCAACGGATCGCTGCGCCGCATCGCGGGCATCTGCAACGCCGAGGGCAACGTCGTCGGACTGATGCCGCACCCCGAGCACGCCACCGATCCGCTCGTGGGCACCGGCCGCACCGACGGCCTCCCCTTCTTCACCTCGATCCTCAGGACCTTCGTGGAAGGCGCCGCCGCATGAGTCGCACCCCCTCCGGGGCGGGATCCCCCGGTGCCGCCCCCTCGAAGCTGGACACCGTCGAACACGCCGCGGCGACCCCCGACATCGAGCAGCCCTGGGCCGAACTGGGCCTGAAGAAGGACGAGTACGAGCGCGTGCGCGAGGTGCTCGGCCGCCGTCCCACTGGCGCCGAGCTGGCCATGTACTCGGTGATGTGGTCCGAGCACTGCAGCTACAAGTCCTCCAAGAAGCACCTGCGCCAGTTCGGCGAGAAGGCGCCCCACAGCGACGCCCTGCTCGTCGGCATAGGCGAGAACGCCGGAGTCGTCGACATCGGCCAGGGCTATGCGGTCACCTTCAAGGTGGAGTCGCACAACCACCCCTCCTACGTGGAGCCCTACCAGGGCGCGGCCACCGGTGTCGGCGGCATCGTCCGCGACATCATCGCGATGGGCGCCCGTCCCGTCGCCGTCGTCGACCCGCTGCGCTTCGGCGCCGCCGACCACCCCGACACCAAGCGTGTGCTGCCCGGCGTCGTCGCCGGCATCGGCGGCTACGGCAACTGCCTGGGCCTTCCCAACATCGGCGGCGAGACCGTCTTCGACGCCTGCTACCAGGGGAACCCGCTGGTGAACGCCGGGGCGATCGGCGTGATGCGGCACGACGACATCCACCTCGCCAAGGCCTCGGGGGCCGGCAACAAGGTCATCCTCTACGGCGCGCGGACCGGCGGCGACGGCATCGGCGGTGCGTCGATCCTCGCCTCGGAGACCTTCGACGACGCGAAGCCGTCCAAGCGTCCCGCCGTCCAGGTCGGAGACCCCTTCCAGGAGAAGCTGCTCATCGAGTGCACCCTGGAGGCGTTCGCCGAGAAACTGGTCGTCGGCATGCAGGACCTCGGTGCCGCGGGCCTGTCCTGCGCCACCAGCGAGCTGGCGTCCAACGGCTCCGGCGGTATGCGCGTCACCCTGGACGACGTTCCGCTGCGCGACTCCACCCTCTCGCCCGAGGAGATCCTCATGAGCGAGTCGCAGGAGCGGATGTGCGCGGTCGTGGAGCCGGAGAAGGTGGCGCGGTTCCTGGAGATCTGCGACAAGTGGGACGTCATCGCCACCGTCATCGGCGAGGTCACCGACGGCGACCGGCTGGAGATCTACTGGCACGGCGAGAAGATCGTCGACGTCGACGCCCGTACCGTCGCCCATGAGGGCCCGGTCTACGACCGCCCCTACCGCCGCCCGCAGTGGCAGGACGCCCTCCAGGCGGACGACGCGAACGCCCTCCCCAGGGCGGCCGACTCCGCGGAACTGCGCGCCCAGGTCCTGAAGCTGGTCGCCTCGCCGAACCAGGCGTCCAAGGCGTGGATCACCTCTCAGTACGACCACTTCGTGCAGGGCAACACGGTCCTCGCGCAGCCCGAGGACTCCGGCATGCTCCGGGTCGACGAGGAGACCGGCCTCGGTATCGCGCTGGCCACCGACGGCAACGGCCGGTACACGAAGCTCGACCCGTACACCGGTGCACAGCTCGCGCTCGCCGAGGCGTACCGCAACGTGGCGACCACCGGCGCGCGGCCGCTGGCCGTCTCCGACTGCCTCAACTTCGGCTCGCCCGAGGACCCGGCGGTGATGTGGCAGTTCACCGAGGCGATCCGCGGCCTCGCGGACGCCTGCCAGGTGCTCGGCACGCCGGTCACCGGCGGCAACGTCTCGCTCTACAACCAGACGGGCGAGGCGGCCATCCACCCGACCCCCGTGATCGCCGTGCTCGGTGTGATCGACGACGTGGCACGCAGGACGCCGTCCGCGTTCGCCGAAGAGGGGCACCAGCTCTACCTCCTCGGCGAGACCGCCGAGGAGTTCGGCGGCTCGGCCTGGTCCCAGGTCGTGCACGACCACCTCGGAGGGCTGCCGCCCAAGGTGGACCTGGAGCGGGAGCGGCTGCTCGCGGACGTCCTGATCGCCGCGTCCCGGGACGGCATGATCGCCGCGGCGCACGACCTGTCGGACGGCGGCCTGATCCAGGCGGTCACCGAGTCCTGTCTGCGGGGTGGCCGGGGCGCGCGCCTCGTGGTGCCTGCGGGCCTGTCCGCTTCCACCTTCCTGTTCTCCGAGTCCGCGGGGCGTGCGGTGGTCGCCGTGCCGCGCTCCGAGGAGGCCAGGTTCACCGGCATGTGCGGCGCCCGCGGGCTGCCCGCGGCACGGATCGGTGTGGTCGACGGGGACGCCGTGGAGGTCCAGGGCGAGTTCAGCCTGCCGCTGAGCGAGCTGCGGGACGCCTACGAGGCGACCATTCCCGGCCTGCTCGCCTGAGTCCCGGTCCGGTGGGACCCGCGCCCGGTACGGCGGGCCCCACCGGCCGGTGGCGGCGGGTGCGCGGCGGATCCCTCCGGCGCCGGGAGCCGCGGGGAGCCGCCGTAGGCCCCTGGGAGCCGCAGGGAGCCGCAGGGACGGGCCGCCGGGCGCTCCCTCCGCCGACGTAAGCTCGGCCCATGTCACCAGCAGCGAGGCGTCAGCGGCGCTACGACCCCGTGAAGACCCGCGCGGCCGTGCGCGCCCAGTTCGGGCACGTGCGCGACGCCGTACGGGGCCTCACCGAGGAGCAACTGGCGGGGCCGACGAGGCTGGGGGAGTGGACCGTGCGCGACCTCGCGGCGCACCTGACCCTGGCGCCGAACGCGATCGTACGCGCGCTGGACGGCCCCGAGCCGGCCAAGCAGGAGACCGGCGCGACCGACTGGGCGCTCGGCACCTCGGCCCGGGCCGAGGCCGTCGACGAGGGAACCCGCGCCTTCGCCGCCGCCCATCCGGACCTCGACGCGCTCTACGAGGACACGGCAGCCCGGTTCGCCGAGCGGATGGCCGCGGCCGGCGCCGAGCGCCTCGTGGACACCAACGCCGGCGCCATGAACCTCACGGACTACCTCGTCACCCGGATCGTCGAGCTGGTCGTGCACACCGACGACCTGGCCTGCGCCACCGGCCTCGACATCGCGGTCGACCGCCGGGCGCTGGCCGCCGCAACCCGGCTGCTGGCCGACGCGCTCGCCGCGAAGGCGCCCGGCGCCTCGACGGAGGTGCGCGTTCCGCCGTTCGCGGTCGTGCAGTGCATAGCCGGCCCCCGGCACACCCGCGGCACCCCGCCGAACGTCGTCGAGACCGACCCGCTCACCTGGATCCGGCTCGCCACCGGCCGTGCGCGGTGGCGCACGGAGGTCGCGGAGGCCAGGGTCGGCGCGAGCGGCGAGCGTGCCGATCTGGAGGCACTGCTCCCGGTGATGAGCTGAGCGGACGGAACCGGGCGGATACCCGTCCAGGAGGGCCGGTTCCCCCGGCTCCGCGTCATGCCGTGATCACGCTCCGTGCGCACAACCGCCCCCTCGGGCATCCCCAATTCGGACCAGTGGTCGATCTCGCCTACACTCGGTTGCGTGCCACGTGGTGACGGACGACTCAGCCACGACCTGCTCCCCGGTGAGAAGGGCCCCCAGGACGCATGTGGCGTCTTCGGTGTCTGGGCGCCGGGCGAAGAGGTCGCCAAGCTCACGTACTTCGGGCTCTACGCCCTCCAGCATCGGGGCCAGGAATCCGCGGGAATCGCGGTCAGCAACGGCTCCCAGATCCTCGTCTTCAAGGACATGGGGCTGGTGTCCCAGGTCTTCGACGAAACCTCCCTCAGCTCGCTGCAGGGCCATATCGCGGTCGGACACACGCGCTACTCCACCACCGGTGCTTCGGTGTGGGAGAACTCACAGCCGACGTTCCGCGCCACCGGTTACGGCTCGATCGCACTGGGACACAACGGCAACCTGGTCAACACCGCCGAACTCGCCGGGATGGTCGCCGACCTCCCGAAGGAGAACGGCCACACCCCCCGGGTCTCCGCGACCAACGACTCGGACCTCATCACCCCGCTGCTCGCCAACCAGATGGACGACGAGGGCAAGCCGCTCACCGTCGAGGCCGCAGCCGTGAAGGTGCTGCCCGCCGTCAAGGGCGCCTTCTCGCTGGTCTTCATGGACGAGCACACCCTGTACGCGGCGCGCGACCCGCAGGGCATGCGCCCGCTGGTGCTCGGCCGTCTGGAGCGCGGCTGGGTGGTCGCCTCGGAGAGCGCCGCGCTCGACATCTGCGGCGCCAGCTTCGTACGCGAGATCGAGCCCGGCGAGTTCATCGCCGTCGACGAGAACGGCCTGCGCTCCACCCGGTTCGCGGAAGCGAAACCCAAGGGCTGCGTCTTCGAGTACGTGTACCTGGCCCGCCCCGACACGGACATCGCCGGCCGGAACGTCTACCTCAGCCGGGTCGAGATGGGCCGCACGCTGGCCCGGGAGGCCCCGGCGGACGCCGATCTCGTCATAGCCACCCCGGAGTCCGGCACGCCGGCCGCCATCGGCTACGCCGAGCAGTCCGGTATCCCCTTCGGCAGCGGCCTGGTGAAGAACGCCTACGTCGGCCGGACCTTCATCCAGCCCTCCCAGACCATCCGCCAGCTCGGCATCCGGCTGAAGCTGAACCCGCTGCGCGAGGTCATCAGGGGCAAGCGCCTGGTCGTCGTGGACGACTCCATCGTGCGCGGGAACACCCAGCGTGCGCTGGTGAAGATGCTGCGCGAGGCGGGTGCCGCCGAGGTGCACGTCCGGATCTCCTCGCCGCCGGTGAAGTGGCCGTGCTTCTTCGGCATCGACTTCGCCACCCGCGCGGAGCTGATCGCGAACGGCATGACGATCGAGGAGATCGGCAAGTCGCTGGGCGCCGACTCCCTCTCGTACATCTCCATCGACGGCATGATCGAGGCCACCACCATCCCCAAGCAGAACCTGTGCAGGGCCTGCTTCGACGGCGAGTACCCGATGGACCTGCCCGACCCCGAGCTGCTCGGCAAGCAGTTGCTGGAGACCGAGCTGGCCGCAGGGCCCGCGGCCACCGCCGCGGCCGAGGCGCTGCGCCGCCCCTAGGGCCGGGGCGCCGCGGCCCCGCGGCGCCCGGCCCCGCTCTTCCACCACGACGTTCAGAAACGACCCGAAGGCCTTCCGTCATGTCTGAGACCCACGGTGCCAGCTACGCGAGCGCGGGCGTCGACATCGAAGCGGGCGACCGCGCCGTCGAGCTGATGAAGGAGTGGGTGAAGAAGACCCGGCGACCCGAGGTGCTGGGCGGCCTCGGCGGTTTCGCGGGCCTCTTCGACGCCTCCGCGCTCACCCGCTACCGGCGTCCCCTGCTGGCCTCCGCCACCGACGGTGTCGGCACCAAGGTCGACCTGGCCCGCCGCCTCGGCGTGTACGACACCATCGGGCACGACCTGGTGGCGATGGTCATGGACGACATCGTGGTGTGCGGGGCCGAGCCGCTGTTCATGACCGACTACATCTGTGTGGGCAAGGTCCACCCGGAGCGGGTGGCCGCCATCGTCAAGGGCATCGCCGAGGGCTGTGTGCTGGCCGGGTGCGCCCTGGTCGGCGGTGAGACGGCCGAGCACCCCGGGCTGCTCGGCCCCGACGACTTCGACGTGGCCGGCGCGGGCACGGGCGCGGTCGAGGCCACCGAGCTGCTCGGGCCGGAACGGATCCGCGCGGGTGACGTGATCGTCGCCATGGCGTCCTCCGGACTTCACTCGAACGGGTACTCGCTGGTCCGGCACGTGCTCCTCGACCAGGCCGGCATGCCGCTCGACGGGACGGTCGAGGAGTTCGGCAGGACCCTAGGGGAGGAACTGCTGGAACCCACCAAGATCTACTCCCTGGACTGCCTGGCCCTGACCCGCAGTACCGAGGTACACGCTTTCAGCCATGTCACCGGCGGGGGTCTCGCGGCCAACCTGGCCCGGGTCGTCCCGGACGGGCTGCACGCCGTGGTGGACCGCTCCACCTGGGCGCCCGCCCCGGTCTTCGAACTGGTCGGCACGGTGGGCCGGGTCGAGCAACTGGAGCTGGAGCGGACCCTGAACATGGGCGTCGGCATGCTCGCCGTGCTCCCCGAGACCGCCGCCAACGCGGCCCTCACCACCCTCGGCGAGCGCGGTGTCACGGCCTGGGTGGCGGGCGAGATCGTCCCCCGCGACGCCGACCGCACCACCGGCGCCGCGCTCACGGGCGGCTACGCGAGCTGAGGCGGGCGTCGGCGTGGTGGAGGCACGGCCGGGGAGCCGGCAGGACGCGCACCCGGGTGGCGCGGGCCCCGGCACCATGGCCGAGGCAGCACGAAACCCGGCCCGGCGCTGTGGCCCGGACCGGGAGAGGTGCGGTTGCTACGGGGCTGGGGCAGCCGGTCCGCGTCTGGATCGCGAGGACCGGTGCCCGGCAGTCAAGCGCCGCGGCGGCCTGACGAAGGACCGGACTCTTCTTCCTCGTCGTCCTCGTCGTCGTTGTAGAGATCCGCGTACTGTGCGTACGGGTCGTCGTCCTCATCGTCCTCGAACGGCTCGCCGTTCGGCGGCTGGCTCGAAGTCGATGCGCCCAGCTCGTTGGCCAGGCGTGAGAGGTCAGTCCCACCGCTGTTGTACTTCAGCTGGCGGGCGACCTTCGTCTGCTTGGCCTTGGCCCGGCCGCGCCCCATGGCTCGACCCCCTCGGTGACGGGGCTCGACGGCCCCAGAGTCTTGACACGCGTTCATGATCTGGAACGGGCCCTCCGTGGAGAGACCGGTCCGTAGGGCTTCAACCGTACCTGCTTCCGCGCCTGTACGGTACGTCGCCCACAGGACGTGCCCCTGCGCGAGACCGGCGAGGCGCCCTGTCCCCGCTGGTCAACTCCGATTTTAGCCTCTTATGGGGCACGACCCGCCGACGGGGGTGAGTCATCTCTCCCGTCTGCGCGCCCCTCCGTACCGCACACGGTTTCCCCACCCGTCCGGCCTGGTCGGCGGGGTGACCCGGACACCCCAAGAAGACCCCCGGAAGGGGGGCGGGGCAGCCGGGGGAGGGAAGCAGGTGCCGGCGGGGCCCAGGGTGGCTCCACCGTCGGCCGTGGCGCCAGGGACCCCGGGTCGCCGCCCCGGGGCCGGGTTGCCGCCCCCGGCCGGGTGGCCGGGGGCGGCGGACGGCGCGGGTGCCGTCGGTCGGCGTGCTAGCGGGGGACGCGGTGGCGGGCCGCGGCGTCCGCGATGCGCTGCTCGGCGAGGCGGTCGGCCGCCGCGGCGGGCGGAATCCCGTCGGCCTTCGCACGAGCGAATATGTCCAGCGTGGTGTCGAAGATCTTCGCGGCCTTCGCCCGGCACCGCTCGAAGTCGAAGCCCCTGAGCTCGTCGGCCACCTGGATGACGCCGCCGGAGTTCACGACGTAGTCCGGCGCGTAGAGGATCCCCCGGTCGGCGAGGTCCTTCTCGACGCCCGGATGGGCGAGCTGGTTGTTGGCCGCGCCGCACACCACGGTCGCCGTCAGCACCGGCACGGTGTCGTCGTCCAGTGCGCCGCCCAGCGCGCAGGGGGCGTACACGTCGAGGCCGGGGCGGCGGATCAGCTCGTCGGTGCCCGACACGACCTCGACCTCGGGATGGGCGGTGGTCACACGGCGGACCGACTCCTCGCGGACGTCCGTGACGACGACCCGCGCACCGTCCTCCAGGAGGTGCCCCACGAGGTGGTGGCCGACCTTGCCGACCCCCGCGATGCCGACCGTGCGGCCGCGCAGCGACGGGGCTCCCCACAGGTGCTGTGCCGACGCCCGCATGCCCTGGAAGACGCCGAAGGCGGTGAGCACGGAGGAGTCGCCCGCGCCGCCGTTCTCGGGCGAGCGGCCGGTCGTCCAGCGGCACTCGCGCGCCACGACGTCCATGTCGGCCACATAGGTGCCCACGTCGCACGCCGTGACGTAGCGACCGCCCAGGGAGGCCACGCAGCGGCCGTACGCGAGCAGCAGCTCCTCCGACTTGATCCGCTCCGGATCCCCGATGATCACCGCCTTGCCGCCGCCGTGGTCGAGCCCGGCCATGGCGTTCTTGTACGACATCCCGCGCGCGAGGTTGAGTGCGTCGGTGAACGCCTCGTCCTCGGTCGCGTACGGGTAGAAGCGGGTGCCGCCGAGGGCGGGGCCCAGGGCGGTCGAGTGGATGGCGATGACGGCCTTGAGGCCGCTGGCACGGTCCTGGCAGAGGACGACCTGCTCGTGTCCCCCTTGGTCCGGATGCTGGTCAGAGCCGAACAGGGTGTGCAGGACGCCGTCGGTCGCGTCGGTCACTGTGGTGACTCCCGGTTAGTTGCGGCGGGTGGGGAGGAGCCCTGGGGACCCCCGCTTGTGGCAGGGGAAGCGCTGCGGACGCCTGTTGGGCATGAGACTAGAGCCTCGGGGCGCCCGGCGATCGTCCAGTGCCGGGGATCACCCTCTCGCGGAGTACGGGCATGGGACGATTTGCTGGGTGGCGACGAGCTCCCGGTGGAGCCTCCCGGTTCCATCCGGCGTTTTCCAGGGCTTCGACAGGGGAGGCAGCAGGAGTGCCCAAGGTGTCCTCGCTGATCGTGCCGTACGCGTCCTACCTGCGCGTGTACGAGCCGCTGGCCGCCTTTCCCGAGCCCGAGCGGACCCATTGGGCGCGCTATGCGGAGCGCCGGGACCGCCCCTCGTACCAGGACGAGCTGCGCCGCTCGCTCGCCGACCTGCTGCCCACGCCGCCGGTACCGGTTCCGGTGCACGAGAGCGACGACGCGTTCGTGGCGGAGGTCGACGGGGTGCTGTGCGTCTGCCCCTGGCGCACCCGGCTGCGCGGCTGGCAGGCGCTGGACGCGCTGGACGGCGAGCTGCTCCCGCCGGTGCTCGACGCGGTGCTGCCGCCCGTGGTGCGCCGCCAGACGGCGGCCGACTACGAGCGCTGGCGCGCGCTGAACCCGGACGCCCGCCCCTGGATCCGCACCGCGACCTGGCACGTCCCGCTGAACTGGTTCGTCCTGGTCTCCGACGAGGAGCGCGCGTACGAGAAGCGGTCCGGGCAGACGCCCCCGCTGCTGCGCTACCGCACCCCGATGGTGCAGGCCAGACGACGGGTGGCGCGCGGTCTGAAGGCGCTCAAGGAGACGCTCGACGAAGGGCCGCTGATCGAGGGCCTGTTCGACGTCGGCCGCTGGCTGGAGGAGTTCCACCCGCGCTCGATGGTCGAACTGGACTACGGGGGCCTGGTGCACGCGCTCTCCGAGGAGCACCTGGCCGGCGACCACTCGGCCGCGGACGTCGCCGAGGGCATCGAGGCGCTGCGCAAGGGCGACGGCGAGGGCGCGGGCGAGGCCTACGCCCGTCTGGTGGAGCGCTGGCGGACGGTGCGGGAGAGGCAGTCGGCGAACTGACCCCGGCCGGGCACCCGCGCCCGGCGGCGGTGCAGTTGGGGCTCCTCCCCCGCGCCGGGGCGCGCGGGCCGTGCGAGGGGCCCGAGGATGTTCCCCGGGTGGTGAGACGGTAGCCGGGTCCCTTCGGGGCCTACCGGAACGGCCGCTCGGGAGCCGGGGGACGGGGCGTGAGGGACGGAGGTCCCTTCCCGGGTTTTCACGCCAAGCGTGATGGACCGCACTTTCAGTGCTCTTGCGTCCATCGCCCCTCCTCGTGCCAAAATAGGACAAGGAGTCCGGGGAAGACTCTTTCCATCCATCTATGGGTGGGTTGCCCAGCATTGCACGCTTTGGGGGGCGCTGTTGTCTCTGGTGATCGCTCAGTGACTGATCGTCACAGTGGGGTGACTGTCCGCTATGGCACGGTCCATCGGCTTCCGTCGCTGATGAACACCTGGGAGGGCAATTCCATCGGTTTGGCCGACGCGGCTGGACAGATGGTGTAGTTGTAGTGCCGAGGACAAGCCGTTCGTCCTATAACCGACTCGACCCGCGTCCGCCATTTCGGGCAACGCGGGTCAAGGTGCAGAATTTAGAGGAAAGAACCGAGAAGGTTCGGTTCTCCCGAGGAGGCCGCTCATGACCGCTCGCACCCCTGATGCCGAGCCGCTGCTGACCCCCGCTGAGGTTGCCACCATGTTCCGCGTCGACCCGAAGACGGTGACGCGCTGGGCGAAGGCCGGCAAGCTCACGTCGATCCGCACGCTCGGCGGGCATCGCCGTTACCGCGAGGCGGAGGTCCGCGCGCTGCTCGCGGGCATCCCGCAGCAGCGCAGCGAAGCCTGAAAACCGCATAACCCGGGCATTTCGCGGGTTCCCCCAACCCGCAGCAGGCCCGGACCTCAGCTCCACACGACGAGGGTCCTGCCCCAACAGGTCCCACCCACGGGTACATGACAAAGGGTGCGTCGTAGATCGCGCTGGACTCCGCCGGGTCCAGCGCGATCTTTTTTGTGCCCGGACGGCGTAGGGCGCGCGGTCGGTGAGTGTGCGCCGGCGCTGGACGGGGGTGCTGCGGGGCGCACTTGTGGCCCGCGATCACATCCTCGGACGGGTGGGGTGTGCGCCGGGGGTGGGGGTCACTGAGGAGGGAGCGGAGGCGCTCAGAGGGTAGTGCAATTGCACATATTAAATTGACCAGTTGTAGGGGAGGGCTTGGTGGGGTGGACACCGAAAAATATTCCGTGACACCCGTCACGTTGCAGGGTGCTTGTTGTTCGGGTTGCTCGTGCGTTATTGGGGCGCGTCCGTGCGCGGGGTGGCGCACGGGTGGAGCCTTCGAGCCGAGGTCCGGTACAAGGATCGGTGTCCGGGCGTCTCGATGCAGCGCGGCGCGCCGACCGATGCCGCAGGAGTGCACTCGTACAGGTGTCCGGGCGGCCGCCCGCGCGGGTGTCCGGGCGGCGGGGCGGGCGGCCGTCGGGCGGACGGGTCGCCGGTGTGCGGGTCCCGGTGTGCGGGCGGGTGCGCCGGCGCGGGTGCGCGGCGGGCGCGTCGGCGCCTGTGTGCGGCCCGGCGGGCGGCGTCCCGGGGCCCGGTGGCGTCAGGCCCCTGGAGGGCCCTCGTCGCCCGGCTGGGGCGCCCGTGGGGTGCGCGTGGCCCCTTGGGTGCCGGAGACTGCCGCGGGAAGCTGAGCGGGCTCCATGGCGAGCCGCTGGAGCTGGTGGCATATCGGGCAGCGGCGGGTCAGATGGCGGTAGCCGGTCGCGGCCGACAGATGGGCGCGCAGAAGAGCGCGCGTCTCGTGCCTCGCGGATGCCGGCATGCCCCACCTCCATGGCCGCTGGCGACGGGCAGCGGTCCCACATGTCTGAGTACCGACGGAATGTGATGCGGTCAAGACGCAGCGCGATGATCGTCGGGGGTTCGGCCGGGAGAACATGTGCATCCGGACAGCGGGTGTCCTCTGCTCGGCACTCGTGCGAACGACTGGAAAAAGTACCTCTTATCCGTGTTCTTCACACCGTCAATGCGGCTGCATATGCCGGATGCCGGGTGACAGCGCGCGGGGTGGGGTGCACATGTAGTAGGCCGAAAATTCATTGGGTGCGCGGGGTGCGGAGTGCGCCGGTGCACGGAAGGGCGGAGGGGGCGGGCGTACGGGGCGAGGGCCGTACGGCGGACGCAACGCCGGGACCCCGGCGTAGGGGAGGCGGAGCGGGCGGCGCCCGGGCGGCGGGTCCGACAGGCGGTCTGTACGGCCCCCACGGCTCCGCGGGCGCGGCCGCGGCGCCCGGACGGTTACGAGGGCACCGGCGCGCCTGGACGGGGCTCCTGCGGGCTTGGAGGGGGCTCCTGCGGGCTAGGAGGGGGCTCGGGCGTGCCGGCACGGGGTGCCGGCTCTCCGGGGCTCCGAGGCACCGGCGCTCCGACACGAGCCGCTGTCGAGCCGAGAGCCGTCGTCGAGCCGAGAGGCGCCGTCGAGCCGAGCCGTCGTCGAGCCGAGTCGCTGTCGAGCCGAGTCGCTGTCGAGCCGAGCCGTCGTCGGGCCGAGGTGCCGTCACATGCGGCCGGTGCGCCGGGGTACCGCACATGAAAAAGCCCGCAACCTCGTGAGGGTTGCGGGCGGGTGCCCATCGGGCGGTCCTGACGGGATTTGAACCCGCGGCCTCCACCTTGACAGGGTGGCGAGCACTCCAAACTGCTCCACAGGACCTGGAGGGTGCGGCACCGAGTACTGCGCTGTGCTGCGAAACGAGACTGTACAGCAGGGCAGGACCGGAGGTCGAACCCGGACCGGCGGCGCGCGCACCGGCGCCGCCGGCTACCCGAGCGCCGCGTCGATCGCCTTGATGATGCGCTTGTCCGAGACCGGGTACGCCGTGCCCAGCGCATGGGCGAAGTAGCTGACGCGCAACTCCTCGATCATCCAGCGGATGTCGCGCACCTCCTGCGGGACCGGACGCCCCTTGGGGAGCTGTTCCAGCAGCCAGGCGTACTCGTCCCGCATCTCGTGGATCTTCGCCATCCGCGTCGAGTCCCGCTGGGCGTTGGCCGGCATCTGCTGGAGTCTGCGGTCCGCGGCGACCAGGTAGCGCATCAGGTCCGGCAGCCGGGCCAGGCCGGTCGCCGTGACGAAGCCGGGCCCGACGAGCGCCGCGAGCTGGTCGCGCACGTCCGCCAGGTTGGCCGCCAGCGCCGGGCTGCGGGTGGACTTCAGCCGGCGCTCGCAGGACTGCCAGGCGGCCAGCACCTGCTGCACCTGGCCGACCGTGCGCCCCGTGGTGTCGACGATGTCGGCGCGCACCTTCTCGTAGAGCTTGCGGTACGACTCCTCGTCCCACGCGGGGCCCCCGGCGTCGGCGATGAGGCGGTCGGCGGCGGCCGTGGCGCAGTCCTCGAAGAGGGCCTGCACGGAGCCGTGCGGGTTCGCGGACAGGGCGAGCTTCTGCGGGTTGGTGAGCCGGTCCGCGGCGAACTTCGCCGGGTTCACCGGGATGTTGCGGACGATCAGGCGCCGGATGCCCCGGCGCATCGCCTCCTGCTGCTCGGCCTCGGTGTCGAAGAGCCGTACGGAGACGGTGCCCGCGGCGGGGCCGTCGTCGACCAGCGCCGGGTACGCCTTGACGGGCTGGCCGGCCCGCTTCGTCTCGAAGACCCGCGGCAGGGAGCCGATCGTCCAGTCGGTCAGGCCGCTGCGCTCGATCGCCTCGCCGCCCGAGCGCTCGGCGGTCGCCGCGGCGGCCCGCGAGAGCGCCTTGCGGGCCTTGGGCCGCAGCCGCAGCCGCAGCGCCTCCAGGTCCTTGTCCTCGGTGGGGCCGTCCCGGTCGTCGAGCTTGCGGCGCCGCTCGTCGGTGATGCGGAAGGTGATCCGCAGGTGGTCGGGGACCTTCGCCCAGTCGAAGTCGTCCGGGCCGAGCGGGACGCCGACCATCTGCCGCAGTTCCCTGGCCAGCGTGGTCGCCAGCGGCTCCTGGAGGGGCACCGCCCGTTCCAGGAACTTCCTGGCGTAGTCGGGCGCGGGCACGCAGTGCCGGCGGATCTGCTTGGGCAGGGAGCGGATCAGCTCGGTGACGACCTCTTCGCGCAGGCCCGGGATCTGCCAGTCGAAGCCCTCGGAGGTGACCTGGTTGAGCACCTGGAGCGGGATGTGCACGGTGACGCCGTCCGCGTCGGCGCCGGGCTCGAACTGGTAGGTCACCCGGAACCTCAGCCGGCCCTGGTGCCAGGTGTCCGGGTAGTCGTCCTTGGTGACCCGGCCGGCCTTCTCGTTGATGAGCATGGAGCGCTCGAAGTCGAGCAGTTCCGCGGCCTGGCCGCCGCGCCGGAGCTGCTCCTTCCACCAGGAGTCGAAGTGAGCGCCGGAGACGACGTGCTCGGGCACCCGCTGGTCGTAGAAGTCGAAGAGCGCCTCGTCGTCGACGAGGATGTCCCGGCGGCGGGCGCGGTGTTCGAGGTCCTCGACCTCGGTGAGCAGCCTGCGGTTGGCGGCGAAGAACTTGTGGTGCGTGCGCCAGTCGCCTTCCACCAGGGCGTTGCGGATGAAAAGCTCCCTGGAGAGCTCCGGGTCGATCCGGCCGTAGTTGACCTTGCGGTGCGCCACGATCGGGACGCCGTACAGGGTCACCTTCTCGTACGCCATCACGGCCGCCTGGTCCTTCTCCCAGTGCGGCTCCGAATAGGTGCGCTTGACCAGGTGCCCGGCCAGCGGCTCGACCCATTCCGGCTCGATGCGGGCGTTGACGCGGGCCCACAGCCGGGAGGTCTCGACCAGTTCCGCCGACATGAGGAAGCGGGGCGGTTTCTTGAAGAGGGCGGAGCCGGGGAAGACGGCGAACTTGGCGTTGCGCGCACCCAGGTACTCGTTGCGCGAGGAGCGCCTGGCCCCCTCGCCCTGCCGCTTCGCGGTGTCGGTGGACTTGCCGTCCTGGGTGTCCTTCATGCCGATGTGGGAGAGCAGTCCGGCCAGCAGGGAGATGTGGATCTGCTGGTCGGCGGCGTCGTCCTCGTTGACGTGGATGCCCATCTGCCGCGCGACGGTGCGTAGCTGGCTGTAGATGTCCTGCCATTCGCGTACGCGCAGGAAGTTCAGGTACTCGGACCTGCACATCCGCCGGAACGACGAGGAGCCGCGGGCCTCCTGCTGCTCGCGCAGGTACCGCCAGAGGTTCAGGTACGCGAGGAAGTCGCTCGTCTCGTCCTTGAAGCGGGCGTGCTGCTGGTCGGCCTGGGCCTGTTTGTCGGCCGGGCGCTCGCGGGGGTCCTGGATCGACAGGGCCGCGGCGATCACCATGACCTCCCGGACGCAGCCGTTGCGGTCGGCCTCGACGACCATCCGGGCCAGCCGCGGGTCCACCGGGAGCTGGGCGAGCTTGCGGCCCATCGGGGTGAGGCGCCCGCGGACGTCCTTCTGCTCGGGGTCGAGCGCGCCGAGTTCCGCGAGGAGTTGGAGGCCGTCGCGGATGTTGCGGTGGTCCGGAGGGTCGATGAAGGGGAACTTCTCGATGTCGCCGAGTCCCGCCGCGGTCATCTGGAGGATGACGGAGGCCAGGTTGGTGCGGAGGATCTCCGCGTCGGTGAACTCGGGGCGGGCGGCGAAGTCCTCCTCCGAGTAGAGCCGGATGCAGATGCCGTCCGAGGTGCGGCCGCAGCGGCCCTTGCGCTGGTTGGCGCTCGCCTGGCTGATCGCCTCGATGGGCAGCCGCTGCACCTTGGTGCGGTGGCTGTAGCGGGAGATGCGGGCCGTGCCGGGGTCGATGACGTACTTGATGCCGGGGACCGTGAGGGAGGTCTCGGCGACGTTGGTGGCGAGGACGATGCGGCGGGCCGTGCCCGCGGCGGGCCGCTGGAAGACGCGGTGCTGCTCGGCGTGCGAGAGGCGGGCGTAGAGCGGCAGGACCTCGGTGAATCTGTACTTCTTCTTCTCCAGCGCCTCCGCGGTGTCGCGGATCTCGCGCTCGCCGGAGAGGAACACCAGGATGTCGCCCCGGCCCTCGGCCATCAGTTCCTCGACGGCGTCGGTGATCGCGGTGATCTGGTCGCGGTCGGCGTCCGCGCCGATGCCGTCGCTGCCGGGTGCGGCCTCTTCGAGGAGCGGCCTGTAGCGCACCTCCACCGGGTACGTGCGGCCGCTGACCTCGACGATCGGGGCGTCGCCGAAGTGCCGCGAGAAGCGTTCGGGGTCGATGGTGGCGGAGGTGATCACCACCTTCAGGTCCGGGCGCCTGGGCAGCAACTGGGCCAGGTAGCCGAGCAGGAAGTCGATGTTCAGGGACCGCTCGTGGGCCTCGTCGATGATGATCGTGTCGTACGCGCGCAGCTCGCGGTCGGTCTGGATCTCGGCGAGCAGGATGCCGTCGGTCATCAGCTTGACGAAGGTGCCGTCCGGGTCGACCTGGTCGGTGAAGCGGACCTTCCAGCCGACCGCCTCGCCCAGGGGCGTGGACAGCTCCTCGGCCACGCGCTCCGCGACCGTGCGGGCCGCGATCCGGCGGGGCTGGGTGTGCCCGATCATGCCGCGCACACCGCGGCCCAGCTCCAGGCAGATCTTCGGGATCTGGGTCGTCTTGCCGGAGCCGGTCTCACCCGCGACGATCACCACCTGGTGGTCGCGGACGGCCGCCAGGATCTCGTCCTTCTTCTGGCTGACCGGGAGTTGCTCGGGATAGGTGACCGCGGGCAGGCGCGCCGCGCGCACGGCGATGCGGGCCTCGGCCCGCTCGACCTCGGCCGCTATCTCGGCGAGTACGGCGGACCTGGCCTCGGGTTTACGGATCCGGCGCGCGCCTTCCAGCCTGCGGCCGAGCCGGTGCGCGTCGCGCAGGGACAGCTCGGACAGGCGGGGGGCGAGGACGCCGAAGGACAATTCAGGCAAATGGCCAGGCTGCGTGGACATACGCGATCCAGGATCTCACCTCGGGCAAATGTGTGGCGAACGCTTTTGTACGGGCCGGGTGGGCGCGCGCGCCGCGTCCGCGGCGGTGCCGCCGTGCGGGCCGGGGGTGCCCGGCCGCGGCACCGGCCGTGGATTGGGAGGAATGTACCGTACGAGTGGATTGGCTTGGCCGTATGCCTGAAGAGTCCGATCTGCCGGAGCGGTCGCCCGGCGGGCGTCGGGGCGCCCCGGCGCCCCGGCGGCGCGGACGGGGCGGACGGGGTGGACGGGGCGGAGGACGGCCGGGGCCCGGGAGCGGGGGTGGGATCCGGCGGGCCCGGCCGGGCGGGGCGGCGGGGGTGCGCACCGGGCGGACGGGGCGCGCTCGGCGCGGTGGACCGCCTTCGAGGAGTCGCCGGCGCGCGGCCGTGTACTTCCACGGGCACCGGCACGCGTTCCCGTTCCCGTTCCCGGTCCCGGCCGCCTGGGCGCTGGTGCCCTGCGCGGTCTTCCTGGCCTGGTGGCACCGGCGCCCGGGCGGCAGGGCAGGGGAGGGCGGCGGGGCGGCGGCGTCCGCCTGGGGAGGGATCCCCGGACGCGTTCTTCCGAGGGGGGCCGCCCGGGGGGAGCCGCCCGGGGGGAGCCGCCCGGGGCCTCCGAGGGGGCGCCCGGGGGTGAGCCCTCCCCGTGGTAGGTGGTGGCGCGGGTCGTGGCAGGGTCGGGTGAAGGTGTACGCCCAGGTCAGCGGCCTCTTGGGCATAAGCGTCGTATAAAAGTTGAGTCTGATCGACTCAGCTCTGTTGACGCACTGTGCGCGGTGAGGCATCCTTGAGCCCGATCCGCTCAATAAAGCTGGAGGAATCGAAATGGCACGTGCGGTCGGCATCGACCTGGGCACGACTAACTCCGTCGTCAGCGTTCTGGAGGGCGGTGAGCCCACCGTCATCACCAACGCAGAGGGCGCCAGGACCACGCCGTCCGTCGTCGCCTTCGCCAAGAACGGCGAGGTGCTCGTCGGCGAGGTAGCGAAGCGTCAGGCGGTCACCAACGTCGACAGGACCGTTCGGTCGGTCAAGCGCCACATGGGCACCGGCTGGAAGATCGACATCGACGAGAAGGGCTTCAACCCGCAGCAGATCTCCGCCTTCATCCTTCAGAAGCTGAAGCGCGACGCGGAGTCCTACCTGGGCGAGAAGGTCACGGACGCCGTGATCACCGTCCCCGCGTACTTCAACGACTCCGAGCGCCAGGCCACCAAGGAGGCCGGCGAGATCGCGGGCCTGAACGTCCTGCGCATCGTCAACGAGCCCACGGCCGCCGCCCTGGCCTACGGCCTGGACAAGGACGACCAGACGATCCTGGTCTTCGACCTCGGCGGCGGCACCTTCGACGTCTCGCTGCTGGAGATCGGCGACGGCGTCGTCGAGGTGAAGGCCACCAACGGCGACAACCACCTCGGCGGCGACGACTGGGACCAGCGCGTCGTCGACTACCTGGTCAAGCAGTTCGCCAACGGCCACGGCGTCGACCTGTCCAAGGACAAGATGGCGCTCCAGCGGCTGCGCGAGGCGGCGGAGAAGGCGAAGATCGAGCTGTCCTCGTCGACCGAGACCACCATCAACCTGCCCTACATCACGGCCTCCGCCGAGGGCCCGCTGCACCTGGACGAGCGCCTGACCCGCGCCCAGTTCCAGCAGTTGACGTCCGACCTCCTGGAGCGCTGCAAGACGCCGTTCCACAACGTCATCAAGGACGCGGGCATCCAGTTGGGCGAGATCGACCACGTCGTCCTGGTGGGCGGTTCCACCCGTATGCCGGCCGTCGCCGAGCTCGTCAAGGAGCTGACCGGCGGCAAGGAGGCCAACAAGGGCGTGAACCCGGACGAGGTCGTCGCCATCGGTGCCTCGCTCCAGGCCGGCGTCCTCAAGGGCGAGGTCAAGGACGTCCTGCTGCTCGACGTCACCCCGCTGTCCCTCGGCATCGAGACCAAGGGCGGCATCATGACCAAGCTGATCGAGCGCAACACCACGATCCCGACCAAGCGCTCCGAGATCTTCACCACCGCCGAGGACAACCAGCCGTCGGTGCAGATCCAGGTCTACCAGGGCGAGCGCGAGATCGCCGCGTACAACAAGAAGCTCGGCATGTTCGAGCTGACCGGTCTGCCCCCGGCGCCGCGCGGCGTCCCGCAGATCGAGGTCTCCTTCGACATCGACGCGAACGGCATCATGCACGTCACCGCGAAGGACCTGGGCACCGGCAAGGAGCAGAAGATGACCGTCACCGGCGGCTCCTCGCTGCCGAAGGACGAGGTCGACCGGATGCGCCAGGAGGCCGAGCAGTACGCGGAGGAGGACCACCGCCGCCGCGAGGCCGCCGAGACCCGCAACCAGGGCGAGCAGCTCGTCTACCAGACGGAGAAGTTCCTCAAGGACAACGAGGACAAGGTCCCCGGCGAGATCAAGACCGAGGTCGAGACCTCCGTGGCCGACCTCAAGGAGAAGCTCAAGGGCGACGACACGGGCGAGATCCGCACCGCCACCGAGAAGGTCGCCGCGGTCTCCCAGAAGCTGGGCCAGGCCATGTACGCCGATGCCCAGGCCGCGGGCGAGGGTGCCTCCGCCGCCGGCGCGGGCGCCGGTGCGGGACAGCCCAAGGCCGATGACGCCGACGACGTCGTCGACGCCGAGATCGTCGACGATGAGCGGAAGGACGGTGCCGCGTGACGGAGGAGACCCCGGGCTTCGACGAGCAGCACGAGCCCGCCGACGTCTCCTCCGGCGCCACCCCTGACGACGCCGAGTCGAAGGCCGCCGAGTCCTCCAAGGAGGGCGCGGCGGCCCCGGCCGGGGACGAGACGGCGGGGCTGCGGGCCCAGCTCGACCAGGTGCGCAGTGCGCTCGGCGAGCGCACCGGCGACCTCCAGCGGTTGCAGGCCGAGTTCCAGAACTACCGACGCCGGGTCGAGCGGGACCGGATCGCCGTCAAGGAGATCGCCGTCGCGAACCTCCTGACCGAGCTGCTCCCGGTGCTGGACGACATCGGCCGCGCGCGGGAGCACGGCGAGCTGGTCGGCGGCTTCAAGTCGGTGGCCGAGTCCCTGGAGACGGTCGCGGCCAAGATGGGCCTCCAGCAGTTCGGCAAGGAGGGCGAGCCCTTCGATCCGACGGTCCACGAGGCCCTGATGCACAGCTATGCGCCGGACGTCACGGAGACCACGTGCGTGGCGATTCTGCAGCCTGGGTATCGGTTCGGCGAGCGCACCATCCGCCCCGCGCGGGTGGCGGTGGCCGAGCCCCAGCCGGGCGCGCAGACCGTCAAGCAGGACAAGCCCGCGAAGAGCGGGAAGAACGAGGCCGGCGAACCGGGAGAGCCTTCGGCGGACGGCTCCGCGGAGCCGTCCGAGGGCCGGAGCGCCGACAGCAGGGACAGCGGTGGCCCGGACGAGGGCTGACGTAGCGCACCGGCTCGCCGCCGCGCACCGGGCGGCACACGAGTGGGAGGAGGGACGCCGGGAATGAGCACCAAGGACTTCATCGAGAAGGACTACTACAAGGTTCTCGGCGTCCCCAAGGACGCCACCGAAGCGGAGATCAAGAAGGCGTACCGGAAGCTCGCCCGCGAGAACCACCCGGACGCCAACAAGGGCAACGCCAGGGCGGAGGAGCGCTTCAAGGAGATCTCCGAGGCCAATGACGTGCTCGGTGACCCGAAGAAGCGCAAGGAGTACGACGAGGCCCGCACCCTCTTCGGCAACGGGGGCTTCCGCCCCGGGCCAGCAGGGGGCGGCGGCAGCTTCAACTTCGACCTCGGCGACCTCTTCGGCGGCGGTGGCGGCGGCCCCCAGGGCGGCGCCGGCGGCTTCGGCGGCGGTCTCGGCGATGTCTTCGGCGGTCTCTTCAACCGCGGCGGCACGGGTACCGCGGGCAGCCGCGTGCAGCCCAGGCGCGGCCAGGACATCGAGTCCGAGGTGACCCTCAGCTTCACGGAGGCCATCAACGGGGCGACGGTCCCGCTGCGGATGTCCTCGCAGGCCCCCTGCAAGGCGTGCTCCGGCACCGGCGACAAGAACGGCACACCCCGCGTCTGCCCGACCTGCGTCGGCACCGGGCAGGTCTCCCGCGGCGGGGGTGGCGGATTCTCGCTCACCGACCCGTGCGTGGACTGCAAGGGCCGCGGCCTCATCGCCCAGGACCCCTGTGACGTCTGCAAGGGCTCGGGCCGCGCCAAGTCGTCGCGGACGATGCAGGTGCGCATCCCGGCGGGTGTCTCCGACGGGCAGCGCATCCGGCTGCGCGGCAAGGGCACGCCGGGCGAGCGCGGCGGTCCCGCCGGGGACCTCTACGTCGTGGTCCACGTCGACGCCCACCCGGTCTTCGGCCGCAGGGGCGACAACCTCACCGTCACCGTGCCGGTCACCTTCTCGGAGGCCGCCCTCGGCGGCGAGGTGAAGGTCCCGACCCTGGGCGGCCCTCCGGTCACCCTGAAACTGCCCGAGAGCACCCCGAACGGGCGTACGATGCGCGCTCGTGGCAAGGGCGCGGTCCGCCAGGACGGCACCCGCGGAGACCTTCTCGTCACCGTGGAGGTCGTGGTACCGAAGGACGTGACAGGCAAGGCGCGTGACGCCCTGGAGGCGTATCGCGATGCCACCGCGGGAGAGGACCCGCGGGCGGAGCTTTTCCAGGCCGCGAAGGGAGCTTGACGCTATGGACAGCCGGCGAGGACGCGGTCGGAACCCGTACGAGCTGACCGAAGAGAGCCCGGTGTACGTCATCTCGGTGGCGGCCCAGCTCAGCGGGCTGCACCCGCAGACGCTGCGGCAGTACGACCGCCTGGGTCTGGTCTCGCCGGACCGCACCGCGGGCCGCGGCCGCCGCTACTCGGCCCGCGACATCGAACTGCTCCGGCAGGTGCAGCAGTTGTCGCAGGACGAGGGCATCAACCTCGCCGGCATCAAGCGGATCATCGAGCTGGAGAACCAGGTGGCCGCTCTCCAGGCGCGCGTCGCCGAACTCCAGGACGCGGTCGACGGCGCCGCGGCGGCCATGCGCCAGCGGGAGGCGGCGGTGCACGCCTCGTACCGCAGGGACCTGGTGCCGTACCAGGAGGTCCAGCAGACCAGTGCGCTGGTCGTGTGGCGGCCGAAGAAGGCCGCCGACTGACCTTTCCTGGCCCGTCCGCATCCGGCCCAGCCGCTGTGCCCACCCTTGCTCCCGCTCCTGCTCCTGCTCCCGCCCCTGTCCGGGTCCCGGACCGGCCGCCGTACCGGCGTCACCGGTTCTCCGGCGGGGGCGGCGGTGTTTCTGCGGGGCGCGGGTGCGGGTGCGGGTGCGGGCATGGGCGCGTGGTGGCGCGCGGGGGGTTCCGCGGGGACCCGGCTGCTCCATGGGGCACGGGTGTCCCGGTCGGGGCGCGGGCGTGTCGTCTGCCGGTGATCCGGCCCTGGCCCGGCGCGGTCCGGCCCGGCGCGGTCCGGGGCCGTGCCGGACCCGGGGCACCCGCCCCGCCCGGGCCGCTTGCCTGGTGGCCGGGACTGGCCTTCGCCGTGGCCGATCGCGCGGTCCCCGCGCCCCCGGCGGGTGCCCCGGGTGCCGGGGCGGCCCGGCAGGGGCGCGGGGACCGCGCGTGTGCGGCGCCGTGTGCCGCGGTCCTGACACGACCGGCACGCTCCAGGGCCCGGTGGGCCCTCAGCCGTGCGGGGTGCCGCCCTTGATGTCCTCAAGGAGGGCGGCCAGTCCGTGCGGCGTGGCGATGAGCACGGTGCGCGGGGCATCGCTTTCGCGAAGGCGTATCGTTCCGTCAGGGGCGACCGCGACGTTCAGGCATTCCCCCTGGGGGCCGCTGCTGAACGTCGACTTCTGCCAGTGGAGTTCGGGCATATGTGCCTTCCTACAACGTGTAGAGCAGGTGTTGGATAAGAGCGAGCGAATCCTTCACCGAATGCGCCTCGGGCGCGGACGATACGTTGATAGGAGCAAGGGCGTTCTCGGTAAGCAGGTCGAACAACGCGCTGTAACGCTCTAGGTGGAAACTCTCGCCCAGGTACTGGTAGCCGATGGGTTGTTCCAGTGCCACGGTGCCCAGCCTGGGATTGCTGGGGATGATGTGCAGGAAATTACCGCTGATCGCCGCGTACGCCTGCGCGCTGAACGGGTAGACCTGGATCGTCACGTTCGGCAACCGGGACAGTTCGACCAGCCGCAGGAGTTGCTCGCGCACCACCTGTGCCCCACCGAACCGTATGCGCAGCGCGGCCTCGTGGATGACGGCACGGATGCGTGGCGGATTCTCGCCGTTGAGGATGCGCTGCCGCTCCATGCGGAACCGCAAAGGCGCCTCGAAATTGTCGAAACCGAGGCCGGGGCTGTTGAAGATGGCCCGGGCGTAGCCGGCGGTCTGGAAGATCCCGGGAATGAAGAGTGACTGGTGCATTCGCACTTCCGTAGCGTCCGCCTCCAGTTCGGCGAGGCTCAGGGCATCCGTCACCATGGAGCGTTTGTACGCGCTCCACCAGCCCTTACCCGAGGCCTCCGACAGGGCCACCAGAGCATCCACGTAGGACTTGTCTGTGCATCCGTAAAGGTCGCAGAGTGCCCTGAGCCGTTCGGTGAGGATGGTCGTCTTGGCCGTTTCGATCTGGCTGAGCTGGGCGCGGCCCATCCCGATCCGCTCCGACGCCTCCGCGGCGCTCAACCCGGCCTGTTCACGTAGATGTTTCAGCTCGAAACCAAGTCGTCGCTGACGCTCGCTGATGGTGCTGCGCAATCCCACGGGGGCACTCCTTGTCCGTCGATCAGAGTTTTCCCGGGGGCAGGGGAGTTCGTCCACCGATCCGTGTGAATAGCGTGCACAAAACAATCGTGACCGGATGGGGGTCGGTGCGGCGGGTAAATCCGCCCCCGGGCGTGTGCGGCGGGCCGGTGCCGCACCACGCGGGGCGCTACCCTGCCACGTCGCGGTTTCGGCTTCAGCTCGACGGGCCGGGCACCTGGAAGGTGTGCACGGCGGTGGAGGAACGCCCTCTTCCGGGGCACATCTCGTTGACCCCCGCAGCACAACCGGAACACCGCCCGCCGCACGTGCGGAAGGTGCCGGGCGGCAGGCCGGGGCGGCAGAGCGCGTCGCCGTCCGGCCGCAGGCGCCCGAGCCGGGTGCCCATGAATCCGGGCGCTGCCCCGCGTGCCGACGAATAGCCGGCAATGCGCCGGCTCTTCGCCCGTTCCCCGTTGCCACTGCACCCGCCGTGTCAGAGGTCCTGCTCCAGGATCCCCGACTGCCCGATGCGGTAGCCGAGTTGGGCCCGGCTGCCGGTGCCGAGGATGTCGGCGAGCTTGGCGATGTGGACCCGGACCGTGCGGACGTTCATCGCCAGGCGCAGGGCGATCTTGTCGTCGGTGAGCCCCTCGATCAGCAGTGCGGCGATGGCGCGCTGGCGGGGTGTGACGCCGTCGTCGGCCGGGACCTGGCGGGCGGGGCGCGGCCACATCGGGGTGGCGAGGTCCCATAACCTCTCGAAGGTGGTGGCCAGGTAGGCGACCAGCGCCGGGTGCCGGACCACGAGGGCGGCGGTGCGGTCGGTGTTGGCGGGTACGAAGGCCACCCTGCGGTCCAGGATCACCAGCCGCTCCGTGACCTCGTTCAGGGTGCGCACCTCCACGTCGCCGACGAGCTGTTCGTAGTGGGCGAGGACCGCCGGGGCGTGGCGCGACGTGTGCTGGTACAGCGTGCGCATCCGGGCGCCGCGGTCCAGCATCGCCTGCTCGACGGGCAGCACTCCGGTCAGCGCGGTGGGCGGGCGCGTCCCGCCCGGCTGCACGGTGAGGACCTCCTTGGACGACTCCATCGCGGCCTGCCTGATCGCGGCGTTGATCGGCTGGATCCCGCGCAGCATGGTGATCATCGTTCGGCTGTGCGAGAACGCGTTCTCCGCGTCGAGGGCCATGAGCGGCTGGAAGGCGTCGGCCAGGGCGACCTCGCTGCGGCGGCGGCGCTCGATGTCGGCCTCGACGGTGTGCAGCAGCCGGGGCAGGGCGATGGAGGGAGCCAGGGGCCGCAGCCACCGCATGCCCTCGCCGTCCGGGTAGAGCAGGCCGAGCTCGACGGTGCAGGGCGCCGCGTCGGCGTCCCGGGGCGGGATGCGGCCCTCCTGGAGGGCGCGTGTGTAGAGGTCCATGCCCGCCGAGCACAGTTGCTCGTCGACGCCGTGCACATGGCTCTCCTGGGTCACAGACCGCTCTCCTGCCGGGAATCCACCAACCGGTCCTCGCCGGTGGGCAAGGGCCGCTCCGCCGGCCCCCACGGGCCGCCGACCGTTACGGACGGCCCTGGTTCACCGGTCGGTCTCCAGGATTCCCGATCGTGCGATGAGGTATCCGAGCTGGGCCCTGCTGCCGCTGCCGAGGGCTGCGGCGAGCTTCGCTATGTGCGCCCGGCAGGTACGTACGTTCATACCGAGACGCCGGGCGATGGCCTCGTCGACATGCCCCTCGACGAGGAGCTTCGCGATGGTCCGCTGGACGCCGGTGATGCCGTCCGGCGTCGGATCGTACGGCACTTCCTCCAGCAGTGGGACGCCGCGGCGCCACAGTTGCTCGAAGACCTTGATCAGGTACTTGACGAGACCGGGGTGGCGGAGCTCCAGCGCGAAGTCGTGCTGGTCGCCCGCCGGGATGAAGGCCACGGTGTCGTCGCAGATGATCAGCCGCTCTATGAGCTCCTCCAGGGTGCGTATCTGCACCCGGCCGTCGGCCATCCGGTCGACGTAGGCCATCGTGCCCTGGCTGTGCCGGACCGTGTGCTGGTAGAGGGTGCGGATACGGACACCCCGGGCCGTCAACGGTCTGTCGCGTTCCAAGGCCTGATTCAGTATGTGCTCGCTGCGCCGGCCGCCCGGCTGGATGGTCAGCATCTCCGTGTGGCACTCGGCCGTGGCCAGGTTCAACGCCGCGTTGATGCGGTCGAGGCCCTCCAGCACGGTGATCGCATGGGTGGGCGCGGGGCTCTGGGCGCTCAGCGCCATAAACGGCTCAAAAGATTCGGTCAGTTCGATGGACAGGCGCCGCTTGTCCAGGATCTCTCGTTCCAGGGGGTGCAGCCGCTGGGCGAGTGCCACGGACGGCGGGACGGGCCTCAGCCAGTTCGCGTCGTCCGGATCCGGGTGCAGCAAAGCGAAGTCGAGGAGGCATGGTGCGGCCTCCACCTCGACGCGGGCGATGCGACCGGCACTGAGTGCGCTCGCGTAGAGCTGTGCCCCCTCGTCGCACAGTTCGGCCAGCGAGTGGGGATGTGTCGGGTTTGTTGCAGTACTAGGCAATGCTCCACCCCCCAGGGTCCTGAACGTGCAAGAACATGATGCATCGCTCCTGTGGCATTGACGTGCCTGAATGAGCCATCGTCTTGTTGCACCGGGGGAGAAGACTTCATCAAGTGAGGACGAAGCCGACTATGTACACGAGATTGCTTCGCTCAGTACTTGCGACCGCTTTCTCCACGGTCGTGGCTTTTGGGGCACTCGGTGCCGCCGGTGAGGGCCAGGCCAAGGCTCCGGTGCAGCAGGTCGGCGCCGGTTCGGTACAGGCGGCTCCGGCCGACAGCGGTTGGGGCAGCGGCGCCTCGGCGGTGCCCGCCGACAGCGGTTGGGGCAACCGTGTCCTCCCTGCCGACAGCGGCTGGGGCGCCACGCCGGCGGACAGCGGCTGGGGTCTCGCGGCCGGCGACAGCGGCTGGGGTTCCGGCGGTGCGCGGGTGATCCCCGCGGACAGCGGCTGGGGCAACGATGTCGCGGCCACGCCGGCGGACAGCGGCTGGGGCCTCGCGCCCGCCGACAGCGGCTGGGGCCTGGTGTCCGCGGACAGCGGCTGGGGCAACTCCGCCGGCTCGGTGAACGTATGACCACCCCTCCCGACGACCGTTCCTTCCGGCGCGAGATGGCGACCGCCTACCGCTCCGGATGGCACTTCATCGACCTCGTCACGGCGATCCCGCACCCCGGGGACTCGCTGATGGTCACGCTGTTCGGTGAGCCGGTCGTCGTGGCCCGTGACGGTGACGACGACATCCGGGCCTACCGGTGCCTGCGCCGCCCGCGCGGCGCGCCCCGGCCCGTGCGGTGCGCCGTCCGTTACGGAATGATCTTCGTCAACCTCGACCAGCGCGACCACCACATGGTGGAACCCGACGCACCTGGAGCGCCACAGACCATCTCCGCCACCCCCCGCAGTGCCTGACGCGATTCCCCCGTCGTTGTAGATCGCGCAGGCACTTCCCCCCCGCAGCGGCGTCACCGTGGACCTGAGACACGGTGGCGCCGCTGCAGTTCTCGGGTGCGGCACGCCCCGCTCGGGTGCGGCACGCCCCCTCAGCAGTTGCCCAGCGCCGCCGTCAGGGCGATCTCGATCAGCACCCGGTTCGGGTTCGGCCGCGGCGCCCTCCCGTACCGCTCCTCGTAGCGCCGCTCCGCGTCCGCGATCAGCTCCGGCTCCGTGCGGACGACCGCGAGCCCTTCGAGCGTGGCCCACAGCCGGCCCTCGAACTGGCAGACCGCTACCGGCGCGCCCCCCGGCCGCCCCGGCCCACCGGATCCGCCGGGCGCATCGGATCCGCCGGGCCCGCCGGACGTGCCCGGCCCGCCGGTCCCGCCGGGCGCACCGGATCCGCCGGGCCCGCCGGGCCCGCCGGGCCCGCCGGCAGGACTCTCGCCCCCACCCCCGCCCGCGGCGAGCACATGGCGCACCTTCGCGCTGGACCGGGACGCGATCACCCGGGCGAGGCCCGCCCCCGGGTCGTACGTCACACCGACCGGCACCACGTGCGGCGTGCCGTCCGCGCGCAGGGTCGTCAGGGTGCACAGGTGCCGGTCCTGCCAGAAGCGGAGGTACGAGGCGGAAGGGGTGTGCGGGTCGCGCCGGTGGGAGGCCATGGCCCGGAAACTTATCCACAGATGTGCACGGCTTCGCGGCCGCCCCCTCCCTTCCTGTCCTTGAGCGGAATAGACTCAACTTTGTGTACGCTATGTGAGTCAGTAGCGGCCGGGGGCGGCCCGGGTGCCGGGGCCCGCGGACGGCAGTGCACCAGAACGAGCCAGAAGCGAGGAAGGAACACCACACGTGGACGCCGAGCTGACGAACAGAAGCCGGGACGCGCTCAGCGCGGCCAGCCACCGAGCCGTCGCCGACGGCCATCCGGACCTGACCCCGCTGCACCTGCTGCTGACCCTCCTGGAGGGCCGGGGCCAGCAGGAGCCCGCGAACGTCACCGATCTGCTCGCCGCGGTCGGGGCCGACCGGGCGGCGGTACGGGCCGCCGCGGAGCGTGCCCTGGCCGCGCTGCCCCGTGTCACGGGTTCCACCGTGGCACCCCCGCAGCCGAACCGCGAGCTGCTGGCCGTGCTCGCCGACGCCGCGGAGCGCGCCGGGGAGCTGGGCGACGACTACGTCTCCACCGAGCACCTGCTGATCGGCATCGCCGCCAAGGGCGGCCAGGCGGGCGAGGTGCTGCGCGGGCAGGGCGCCACCGCGCAGAAGCTGCTGGACGCGTTCCAGAAGACCAGGGGAGGACGCCGGGTGACCACACCCGACCCGGAGGGCCAGTACAAGGCCCTGGAGAAGTACGGCACCGACTTCACGGCCGCGGCGCGCGAGGGCAAGCTCGACCCGGTCATCGGCCGCGACCAGGAGATCCGCCGCGTGGTGCAGGTCCTCTCGCGGCGCACGAAGAACAACCCGGTGCTCATCGGCGAGCCCGGCGTCGGCAAGACCGCCGTCGTCGAGGGCCTCGCCCAGCGCATCGTCAAGGGCGACGTGCCCGAGTCGCTGAAGGACAAGCGGCTGGTCTCGCTGGACCTGGGCGCGATGGTCGCGGGCGCCAAGTACCGCGGTGAGTTCGAGGAGCGCCTGAAGGCGGTGCTGGCCGAGATCAAGGACAGCGACGGCCGCGTCATCACCTTCATCGACGAGCTGCACACCGTCGTCGGCGCCGGCGCGGGCGGCGACTCCGCCATGGACGCGGGGAACATGCTCAAGCCCATGCTGGCCCGCGGCGAGCTGCGCATGGTGGGCGCCACCACGCTGGACGAGTACCGGGAGCGGATCGAGAAGGACGCCGCCCTGGAGCGCCGCTTCCAGCAGGTACTGGTCGCCGAGCCGACCGTCGCCGACACCATCGCCATCCTGCGCGGCCTCAAGGGCCGCTACGAGGCGCACCACAAGGTGCAGATCGCGGACAGCGCCCTCGTCGCCTCCGCCACGCTCTCCGACCGGTACATCACTTCCCGCTTCCTGCCCGACAAGGCCATCGACCTCGTGGACGAAGCCGCCTCCCGGCTCCGTATGGAGATCGACTCCTCGCCCGTGGAGATCGACGAGCTCCAGCGCGCCGTGGACCGGCTGCGCATGGAGGAGCTGGCCATCGGCAAGGACACCGACGAGGCGAGCCGGGAGCGCCTGGAGCGGCTGCGCCGCGACCTCGCCGACAAGGAGGAGGAGCTGCGCGGCCTGACCGCCCGCTGGGAGAAGGAGAAGCAGTCCCTGAACCGCGTCGGCGAGCTGAAGGAGAAGCTCGACGAACTGCGCGGCCAGGCCGAGCGCGCCCAGCGGGACGGCGACTTCGACACCGCCTCCAAGCTGCTGTACGGGGAGATCCCCGCGCTGGAGCGCGACCTGGAGGCCGCCTCCGAGGCCGAGGAGGAGGTCGCCTCCTTCCGCAAGCAGCAGACCATGGTCAAGGAGGAGGTGGGCCCGGACGACATCGCGGACGTGGTCGGCTCTTGGACCGGCATCCCCGCGGGGCGCCTCCTGGAGGGCGAGACCCAGAAGCTGCTGCGCATGGAGGAGGAGATCGGCAAGCGCCTGATCGGCCAGACCGAGGCCGTGCGCGCCGTCTCGGACGCGGTGCGCCGCTCCCGGGCCGGTGTCGCCGACCCCGACCGGCCCACCGGCTCCTTCCTGTTCCTCGGCCCGACGGGCGTGGGCAAGACCGAGCTGGCCAAGGCCCTCGCGGACTTCCTCTTCGACGACGAGCGGGCCATGGTCCGCATCGACATGAGCGAGTACAGCGAGAAGCACAGCGTCGCCCGCCTGGTCGGCGCGCCGCCCGGGTACGTCGGCTACGAGGAGGGCGGCCAGCTCACCGAGGCGGTGCGCAGGCGGCCGTACTCCGTCATCCTGCTGGACGAGGTGGAGAAGGCCCACGTGGAGGTCTTCGACATCCTCCTCCAGGTGCTGGACGACGGCCGGCTCACCGACGGGCAGGGCCGGACGGTGGACTTCCGCAACACCATCCTGGTGCTGACGTCCAACCTGGGCAGCCAGTTCCTGGTGGATCCCGTGCTCGGTGAGGAGGAGAAGAAGCAGCAGGTCCTGGAGGTGGTCAGGGCCTCCTTCAAGCCCGAGTTCCTCAACCGCCTGGACGAGCTGGTGGTCTTCTCCGCCCTCGACAAGGACGAGCTGAGCCGGATCGCCCAGCTCCAGATCGACCGCCTCGCGGAGCGCCTCGCCGAGCGCCGCCTCGCCCTGGAGGTCACTCCTGAGGCCCTGGTCTGGCTCGCCGACGAGGGCAACGACCCGGCGTACGGCGCACGGCCGCTGCGCCGCCTCGTGCAGACCGCCATCGGCGACCGCCTCGCCAGGTCGATCCTGTCCGGTGAGGTCAAGGACGGCGACACGGTCCGGGTGAGCGCCTTCGGGGACGGTCTGCTGGTGGGCCCGGCCTTTGCGAAGAAGGAGCTGTAGAGCCGAGGGCGCCGCGGGCGAAGGCGCCCTCGGCGCCCCGGCCGGCCGCACCCCGCCCCGGCACCCCGCCGACGCGCGCCGCTGCCGGAACTGTGCTGAAAGCTGAAACCCGAGCGGTTCCAGGGGCGGGGGTTGCGGGCACCCGTCGGACATGGGGGAGGATGGCGGCACCTACGAAGGGACAATCACGGTGAGCATCGACCCGTCCTCGATTCCGAACTTCGGGGGCAAGCCCGACCCGCAGCCTGAGGGACCGGCGGGCCCCGTCATCCCCGATCAGGACCTGGTCAAACAGCTACTGGACCAGATGGAGCTGAAGTACGTCGTCGACGAAGAGGGCGACCTCGCGGCGCCGTGGGAGAAGTTCCGTACGTACTTCATGTTCCGCGGCGAGGGCGACCAGCAGGTCTTCTCCGTTCGCACGTTCTACGACCGGCCCCACCAGATCGAGGACAAGCCCCAGCTCCTGGAGGCCGTCGACGACTGGAACCGCCGCACCCTGTGGCCCAAGGTCTACAGCCACACCCATGACGACGGCACGGTCCGCTTCATCGGTGAGGCGCAGATGCTGGTCGGCACCGGCGTCAGCCTGGAGCACTTCGTGTCGTCCACGGTCAGTTGGGTGCGGGCGGCGATCGAGTTCGACCGCTGGTTCGTCGAGCAGTTCGGCCTGGAGAAGGACGTCGACTCGGCCTCGGACGACGAGAAGCCGGACGACGACTCCTGAAGCACCACGCCCCCGCGGCGGCGGAACGGCACGGCGTCCCGGCGGCGGGACGGAGCCCGGGCCGTCGGGCATGATCCCGGCGGCCGGCCCGGCCGCGTCCGGTGGAGCCGGACCGGCACGTGCGCGTCCCCGGCCCCGTCACGGCGCGAGCCGCCCCAGGCGGGTCACCGCCTCGGCCAGGGTGTCCTTCCGCTTGCAGAACGCGAAGCGGACATAGGGCGCGCCCATCTCGCGGTGGTCGTAGAAGACCGCGTTCGGGATGGCGACGACCCCGACGCGCTCCGGCAGGGCGCGGCAGAAGGCGAAGCCGTCGCTCTCGCCGAGCGGGCGGATGTCCGTCGTGACGAAGTAGGTGCCCGTGGGGCGGTAGACCTCGAAGCCGGCATCGGCGAGGCCGGCCGCCAGCAGGTCGCGGCCGGCCTGGAGCTCGTCGCGCAGGCCCTCGAAATAGCTGTCGGGCAGCGCGAGCGCCTCGGCGGCCGCGTACTGGAAGGGCCCGGAGGCCACGTACGTCAGGAACTGCTTGGCGGCCCGCACGGCCGTCACCAGCTCCGCCGATCCGGTGGCCCAGCCGACCTTCCAGCCGGTGAACGAGAACGTCTTGCCCGCGGAGCCGATGGTGACCGTGCGCTCCCGCATCCCGGGGAAGGTGGCCAGCGGGATGTGCTCGGCGCCGTCGAAGACGAGGTGCTCGTAGACCTCGTCGGTGACGACCAGTAGATCCCGCTCGACGGCGAGGCGGGCGATCTCGGCCAGTTCCGCACGGGTGAGGACCGTGCCGGTCGGGTTGTGCGGAGTGTTCAGGAGCAGCAGCCGGGTGCGGTCGGTGACGGCGTCCCGCAGCTCGTCCAGATCGAGCCGGAACGTGCGGTGCGCCGCCGCGCCGCCGGCCGAGCCCCGCGGGACCGGGGCGCCCGGCGGGGCCGACGGGTTCGAGGCGTGCGGTGCGTCCGGCGCCGCCGAGCCCTGAGCCGGTGCGGCGGCCGGGGCGGGCCGCAGGGTGACGGGCACGCGGGTGGCGCCCGCCATGGCGATGCACGCCGCGTACGAGTCGTAGTACGGCTCCAGCGCGATCACCTCGTCGCCGGGCTCCACCAGGGCCAGCAGCGCCGCGGCGATCGCCTCCGTCGCACCCGCCGTGACCAGCACCTCGGTGTCCGGGTCGTGGTCGAGCGCGTAGCGGCGCCGCTGGTGGTCGGCGACCGCGGTGCGCAGTTCGGGGACGCCGGGCCCCGGCGGGTACTGGTTGCCGCGGCCGTCGCGCAGCGCGCGCACCGCCGCCTCGCGGATCTCCTCGGGGCCGTCGGTCTCGGGGAAGCCCTGGCCGAGGTTGATGGAGCCGGTGCGCAGGGCCAGTGCGGACATCTCCGCGAAGATCGTGGTGCCGAACTCGGCCAGCCTGCGGTTGAGCAGCGGGCGGGGCCCGGTGCCGGCGGCGGGGGCAGTGGACGTCATGCCAGCCATCCTGGGCCGAACCTCTGGACTTCCTCAACTCTGCTTTGGCGCCCGGTGCACGAGGGCATCCCCCTGTCACGCTGAAGGTGGAACGTGAGCACGGCAAGGCCCTGAGGCGTCTGAGCCATGGTGGACGGCCGCTACCCGCGGTGCCGCGAAGCGCGAGGGCTCGGGGACGCACCAGGGCACGGAGAACGGCGCGGACAGCGCGCCGACAGCGGCTGGGGGAGTCGCTGCGGGGGAGAACGGAAGGAGGAGGGCGATGCAGATGGTCGTCATCCTGGTGGTGCTGGGGGTGGTCGCGGCGGTCCTGATCGCGACCAGCCGCAACAACAGGGGCAAGACGGTGGCCCGCGCCAAGGCGCAGCGGCGCGGCGGGAGTTCGCGGCGCGGTGGGTCCGGAAGCTGGTGGGCCGGCGGGGCCGGGGGCGGCGCCTACTTGTCGGACAGCGGAGGCTCGTCGCACGGGCACGGCGGATCGCACGGCGGCGGCCACTCCTGCTCAGGCGGCCACTCCTGCGGCGGCGGCTCGTCCTGCGGAGGCGGCGGCTGCGGCGGCGGGGGCGGATGAGGGGGCGGCCGAGGCGGAACGGCTGACACGGGGCAGCCGATCCGCACGGACCGGAGCCGCCGGGGGAACGACTCCGGTGCGCCTGTCCCCATGGAGTGCCCGCCGGGTGAGCGAACCCGGCGGGCACTTCGCTGTCGCACACGCCCGCGCATGAGGTGCCGCGGAGTTGAACGGGTGGGCTGCGGGGCGCCCGGGCGAAGGAAACCCGACGAAGTTGGGTAAAAACGCTGTGGTGACACCTCTGCTCATGATTCCCTCTTATCCGTTAATGCGGCCCTCGGACATTCTCGTGGGCACGAGTCGGCATTCGGGGTGCCCGGTGCGTGACCGGACGGATCTCTCTGCGATCACCGGTGAACGGCCGGCCACGTCCCCGGCGTCCGGACGGACGCGCCGGCCCCACCTCCATTGCGTGCTAGCGGAGCGGACCCATGCTCAGGACCCTGACCACCTCCTACACCGACACGCGCGCGGCTGACCTCGCCTGGGCACTCGGGCGCGAGCCGCTGCCCGCCCTCGCCGACCTCGATCTCGAACTCAAGGACGCCAGGATCCAGTTGAGACTCCTCGGCGCTTCCCACCAGGTCATCCTCGAAGAGGACCGGGGCGTCTGCTCGGAGACCGTCGCCTGTCTGCCGGGCACCAGCACCTCACTCCCCCTGGGCGTCGCCAAGCGGCTCGGCGAGTGGGAGTACGAGTTCGCCGCCTGCGTGGAGACCCTGGCCCCCGGCCAGTTCGCCGGGCGTGCGCGGGAGCTCATCGCGCTGGTGTCGGACCACCCGCACGGCCTCGTCGGCATCTTCCCCGGCAGCCCCTACGCGTTCACGGCGATGCTGGCGCAGCGGCACGACGGACACGTGCACTGGCGCACCTGGCACGCCTACCCGCAGGACGGCGAGCTGGTGACGACCCGCACCAGGGTGGGCGTGCGCGTGCCCAGCCTGCTGCTGGCGGGCTGTTGACGCCGTTCACCTCAGTACCACACGTGTGGGTGACGGAGCAGAGTTGTCCGGTGACGTAGCGTTCGGTACGTGATCGAACCGCCCGCGTCCGTCTCGCCGCCCGCGCCCGCGGCGTCCGGGCCCGGGCAGCAGGCCGCCCCGGGGCTGCCCGTCCGTCCCAGGACGGGCCGTGTCCTGGTGCTGGCAGGAGCGTTCGTGTGCGCTGCCTGCGGCCTCGTCTACGAGCTGGAACTCGTCGCCCTGGCCTCCTCCCTGATGGGGGACTCGGTCACCCAGACCTCCGTGGTGCTCTCCCTGATGGTGTTCGCGATGGGCGCCGGATCCCTGGGCGCCAAGAGGCTGCGGCCGTACGCGGTGGCCGGCTTCGGGGCGGTGGAGGCGGCGCTCGCGCTGGTCGGCGGATGCAGCGGGATGGGGCTGTACGCGGTCTTCGCCTGGGGCGACGGCTGCGGCTGGGAGAGCGGCCCCCACTGGCTGCTGGTGCTTTGCTCACTCACCATCGGGGTGCTGACAGGCGCCGAGGTGCCACTGCTGATGGTGCTCATCCAGCGGGTGCGGCGCCAGGACGCGGGCACGGCCGTCGCCGACCTGTTCGCCGCGGACTACGTCGGCGCGCTGGTCGGCGGCCTCGCCTTCCCCTTCCTGCTGCTGCCGCTGCTCGGCCAGCTCACCGGCGCGCTGCTCACCGGCGCGGTGAACGCGCTGGCGGGCGGCGCGCTCGCGCTCGGCCTCCTCCGCCGTGACATGAGCCCGAGAAGCCGCCGGGTGCTGCTCGTGGTGACCGTCCTGGTGCTCGTCCTGCTCGCCACCGCCGCCACACTCGCCGACGACTTCGAGCGCGCGGCCCGACGTGCCGTCTACGGCGACGACATACGCATCGCCCTGCACACCGACGTAGAGGAAGTCGTACTCACCGGCGGCCCGCGTGGGCCGTTGAAGCTGTTCCTCGACGGGCGGTTGCGCGTCCGCAGCCGCGACGAGCCCCGCTACCACAGCGCGCTCGTCACCCCCGCAGCGTGCGGCCCCCTGGCCCGGGTCCTGGTCCTCGGCGGTGACGACGGACTGGCGGCCGGGACGGCCCTGCGCCGGGCAGGGGTGCACAGCGTCGACGTGGTCGCCCTCGACCCGGGCGTCGTCCGGCTGGCGCGCACCGACCCGGCCCTGAGCGCGCTGAACGAGCGGGCGTTCCGCGACCCGCGCGTGCACGTCGCCACCGACGACCCCTTCGACCGCCTGCGCCATCTGCGCCGCCGCTACGACCTCATCGTCTCCGACCTGCCCGGCCCCGGCGGGACCGCCAGCACGAAGTACTACTCGCAGGAGTTCTACGGCCTCGTCCGCAGGGCGCTGGCACCCGGCGGGCGCTTCGTGGTGCGCGCCGGGCGCTCGGGCGCGCCGGACCGGGCGTTCTGGACGGTGGACGCGACCCTGCGGGCGGCCGGCCTCACGACCACGCCGTACCGGGCGGGCCGCTGGGGCTTCGTGCTCGCCGCGCACGGTCCCGGCGGGCCGAAGGGGGTGGGCGGACCGGGGGGCTGGGGGCCCGGCGTCCGGAGCGTGGCCGGGGCCCGGCCGGCCGGGACGGTGCCCTCGACACTGGTGCATCCGCGGTACGGGGGCTGAGTTCCGGGGCCGGGCGTGGGTAGGCTCGGTAGTCATGGAGCATGAGGTGTTCGTTCCGGTCGCGGTAGAGCCTCTGCGGCGGCTGCTGGCCGACCCCGAGCGGGTCGCCGGCGTGGTGCCGGGGCTCCAGCAGGACGCGGGCGGGCCGCCGGTGTCCGGCCGGCTCAAGGTCCGGGTCGGGGGCACCTCGATCACCTACCGGGGCGCGCTGCGGATCAGCGAGCGGGACGACGGCGGCTACCTCGTCGAGGGGGAGGCCACGGAGGTGCGCGGGGGTGGAGCGGTGTCGGTCGCGCTGACGCTCCGGCTGCTGGCCGCCGACGGCGGTACGACCCTCGTCTTCGGCGGGGGCGCACACGGCGGCGGCCGCTTCGCCGACCTCGACGCGAAGGTCGCGGAGACGGCGGGCCGCAGGCTCCTGAACAAGGCCGGCGCCCGGCTCGCGGACGCGGCCCCGGGCACGGCGGATGCGGCCCCGGACACGGCCGGCACGGCCCCCGGCGCCGACGAGCTGCCCGCGGGCGGCACGGACGAGGCGCGGGCCGAGCCCGCGGCGCCCCTGGAGCCGGCGCGCGGGGAGGAGGGCGAGGGACCGCGCCCCGACGCCCTCGACGCCGCGGCCGCGGGCGACGGCGGCGCCGTCTTCGAGGTGGACAACCAACCGCCCGCCGAGGCCGCGCACGCCCGTCGGACGATGATCGGCCGAAGCGCGGAGGAGGTCGATCACGCGCCGCCGCGCGGGCGGTACGCGCCGGTCCCCGCGCCCGAGAGCTCGCCCGCGTCGGTCGCACTGCGCTGGGCGGGCCCCGCGGCCGCCGTGGTCCTGGCCTCCGCCATCGTGATCGGCAGGGCGTTGCGGCGGCGCCGCTGACCCCGCGGGGGCTCCGCCCGCCAAGCGCCCCGCGCCCCTGGCCGGGGCGCGGGGCGGCACGGCGGGGGCTGCGGGTGTGCCGGCGCGCCCCGCGCCCCGTAGGGTCGCCCCGTGGGTAGTGACGACATCACGCTGACCGCGGGCGACGCGGAGGTCACCGTGCGGCCGGACAACGGCTGCCGGATCGCAAGTCTGAAGATCGCCGGCACCGAGCTGCTGCGCCAGGGCGAGCGGTACGGGTGCTTCCCGATGGTGCCGTGGTGCGGCCGGATCAGGAACGGCCAGTTCCGCGACGGTGCCGACGTCCACCAGATGCCGCTGAACTCTCCCCCGCACGCCATCCACGGCACCGGCCGCGACACCGCCTGGCACACCGCCCGGGCCGGCACGGAGGAGGCGGTGTTCACCTACGACCTCGCCGACCCCTGGCCGTACAGCGGGCGCGTCACCCACCTGGTGCGCCTCGCCCCGGACGGCCTGACGCTGACCATGTCGGTGGAGACGTACGAGTCGTCGTTCCCCGCTCAGGCCGGCTGGCACCCGTGGTTCCTGCGCAGGCTCGACGGCGGCGGCGAGGAGGTCCGCATCGACTTCGCACCCGCCTGGCAGGAGCGCAAGGGTGACGACCTGCTGCCGACCGGTGAGCGGATCGCACCGGCGCCGGGCCCGTGGGACGACTGCTTCGGCATGCCCGGCGGCGTCGACGTCACCCTGACCTGGCCGGGCCGCCTGCGGCTGACGGTCGCCTCCCGGGAGGAGTGGGCCGTCGTCTACGACGAGCAGGACGCCGCGGTGTGCGTGGAGCCGCAGACGGGCCCGCCGAACGGGCTGAACACCCACCCGCGGCTGGTCACCCCCATCGAGCCCCTGGAGACCACGGCGACCTTCGGCTGGCAACGCCTCTGAGCGCCCCGGCCCGCCTCCCCCGCGCGCAGGCCGGGCCAGGTCCGGGCCCGGGCAGGGAGCCCGATCCGCCCGCCCCGCCCGTGCCGCCGGAGGCGAGGAGCGCTCCCGGCCGCCCGTCCCGCGGGCCTCATATGCTGGAGGCATGACGGACGACGCACGCGGCGTGCTGCTGCAGCAGATCAAGGACAAGGCCGTGGTGCACGGCAGGGTGACGCTCTCCTCGGGGCTGGAGGCCGACTACTACGTCGATCTGCGCCGCATCACCCTGGACGGCACGGCGGCCCCGCTGGTCGGCCGTGTGCTGCTCGACCTGACCGCCGACCTCGACTTCGCGGCCGTCGGCGGGCTGACGATGGGCGCCGACCCGGTGGCCGCGTCGATGCTGCACGCGGCTGCGGCGCGCGGCCGGTCTCTGGACGCGTTCGTGGTGCGCAAGGCGGCCAAGGCGCACGGGTTGCAGCGCCGCGTCGAGGGCCCGGACATCCGGGGCCGCAGGGTGCTGGTCGTGGAGGACACCTCGACCACCGGCGGCTCACCGCTCGCCGCCGTCGAGGCGGTCCGCGAGGCCGGGGCCGAGGTGGTCGCGGTGGCCACCATCGTGGACCGGGCCACGGGGGCCGCGGAGAAGATCGAGGCGGCCGGGGTGCCGTACTTCTTCGCCTATTCGAAGGACGACCTCGGCCTTGACTGACGCGCCCGCCCCGGTCTCGCCCGGTACCCCGGCGGCGCCGCGTCCGGCATGACGGACGGTGCGCGCCGGGTCTGGAAAGATGGGGCGCCGACGACGATGTCGACCCCGTGCACAGCACTCACCCGCACATCGACGAGGAGCGGACAGATGCCCATCGCGACCCCCGAGGTCTACAACGAGATGCTCGACCGGGCGAAGGCAGGCAGGTTCGCCTACCCGGCCATCAACGTCACCTCCACCCAGACCCTGCACGCCGCCCTGCGCGGCTTCGCCGAGGCGGAGAGCGACGGCATCATCCAGATCTCCACCGGCGGCGCGGAGTTCCTGGGCGGCCAGTACAACAAGGACATGGTGACCGGCGCCGTCGCGCTCGCCGAGTTCGCGCACATCGTCGCCGAGAAGTACCCCGTCACGGTGGCGCTGCACACCGACCACTGCCCGAAGGACAAGCTGGACGGCTACGTCCGCCCGCTGCTGGAGATCTCCCGCAAGCGCGTCGAGGCGGGCCTCGGCCCGCTCTTCCAGTCCCACATGTGGGACGGCTCCGCGGAGACGCTGGGCCACAACCTGGAGATCGGGCAGGAGCTGCTGGCCAAGGCCGCCGCCGCGAAGATCATCCTGGAGGTGGAGATCACGCCGACCGGCGGAGAGGAGGACGGCGTCACGCACGAGATCAACGACAAGCTGTACACGACCGTCGACGACGCGGTCCGCACCGCGGAGGCGCTCGGCCTCGGCGAGAAGGGCCGCTACCTGCTGGCCGCCTCGTTCGGCAACGTGCACGGCGTGTACAAGCCGGGCAACGTCGTCCTCCGCCCCGAGCTGCTGAAGGACCTCCAGGTAGGCGTGGGCGCCAAGTACGGCAAGCAGGCGCCGTTCGACTTCGTCTTCCACGGCGGCTCCGGCTCGACCCGCGAGGAGATCGCCACCGCCCTGGAGAACGGTGTCGTCAAGATGAACCTGGACACCGACACCCAGTACGCCTTCACCCGCCCGATCGCGGACCACATGTTCAGGAACTACGACGGTGTCCTGAAGGTCGACGGCGACGTCGGCAACAAGAAGACGTACGACCCGCGCAGTTGGGGGAAGCTCGCGGAGGCGGGCATGGCCGAGCGCGTCACGGAGGCCTGCGCGAACCTGCGGTCCAGCGGCACCAGGATCAAGTAGTCCGACCGCCGGTCGTGCGGGGCGCGCCGGTCGTGTGAGGCGTGCGGGTCGCGTCGGCCGTACATGTCGTACGGGTCGCGCCGGTCGTGCGAGGTGCGTCGGTCGTACGGTCGCGTCGGCCGTACGTGTCGTACGGGGCGCGCTGGTCGTGCGGGGCGCCGGTCCTACGGAGCGCATCGGTCCTGGCCGGTCGTGCCGGCGTGCCGGTCGTCGCACTGGCGTGCCGGTCGTCGCACCGGCGTGCCCCGGCCGACCGGGCGCGGGCGGTTGCCCGGGCCCTCCCCGCGGACCGCGTAGGGGCCGGCGGCCGGCCCCTACGCGTGAGCGGCGGACCCGGCACGGGCCGGCCGGGGAGCGGCGGGCACCGCCGCCCCGGTCCTGCCCGCGGGCCGGGGCCCGGCGCCCCGCCCGGCGCGGGGCGCCCGGTGGGCGGGCGGGGCGCGTCGACCGCCGCCCGCGGGGCGGGTGCGGTGCGTGCCGGCTAGTCCTTGATCAGCGCCGCGTACGCCTCCGCGCTGCTGTCCCTGAGGAAGTCGCGGCAGCGGGTGGCCTCCTCGGTCTCCTCGATGGCGGAGGCGGCGCGGGCCAGTGCGGCGAGGCAGCGCAGGAAGCCGTGGTTCGGGCGGTGGTCGTAGGGGACGGGGCCGTGGCCTCCCCAGCGGGCCCGGCGCAACTGGTCCAGGCCGCGGTGGTAGCCGGTTCGTGCGTACGCGTACGCCTCGACGGAGCGGCCCGCGGAGAGGGCCTCCTCGGCGAGGACGGCCCAGGCCAGTGAGAACGCCGGGTACCGCGCGGCGACCTCGGTGGCGGAGGTGCCCTCGTCGAGCAGGCGGGTGGCGTCCGCGTTCTCCGGCGTGTCGGGCAGCCTCGTCGGCTCGGGGCCGTCCAGCAGGGGGTTGTAGATGTCCATGACGGCAGTCTGTCACCGCACCGCGCATCGGTGGGACCGGTGCCCGTTACCCGGCTTATGCCGTATTTCCTTCTTGCCGCCGAGGCGTCCGGTGCGCAAGATGCGGGTGGGGACCGGGGCCCCCGTGCCGGCACGGCAGGGGCGGACCGCTACCCGAAGTCGTACCAAGGAGACAGCGATGTCCCACGAGGTGCCGCAGGGCGGCAGCGCCCAGGAGGCGACCGCCCCGAACTTCGACTTTGCGGGCACGACCCCGTACGAGGACTACGTCAGGGCCGACGTCCTCACCCACCTCCAACAGCCGCTCTCCGACGATCCCGGCGAGCTGGTCTTCCTGGTCACCACCCAGGTCATGGAGCTGTGGTTCACCGTGCTCGTCCACGAGTGGGAGACCGCCGCGCGGGCACTGCGCGGCGACGACCTGCCGACGGCGATGGCGGCCCTGAAGCGCAGCATCCGCGAGCTCACGGCGCTGAACGCCTCCTGGACGCCGCTCGCCGGCCTGACTCCGGCGCAGTTCAACTCCTACCGCTCGGCCCTCGGCGAGGGCTCGGGCTTCCAGTCGGCGATGTACCGGCGACTTGAGTTCCTGCTGGGAGAGCGGTCCGCATCGATGCTGGTCCCGCACCGCGGCGCCCCGCGCGCCCACGCCGAGCTGACCGGGGCGCTGCACGAGCCGAGCCTGTACGACGAGGTGCTGCGGCTGCTGGCCCGCCGCGGCCACCCCGTCCCCGCGGCCGTCCTGGCCCGCGACCTGACCGAGCGCTACGAGCCCTCGCCCGAGGTGGAGGCCGTGTGGACCGCGCTCTACGCCGGCGACCAGGACGCCGAACTCGTACGCCTCGGCGAGGCGTTGACGGACGTCGCCGAGCTGGTGTGGCGCTGGCGCAACGACCACCTGCTCGCCACCCGCAGGGCCATGGGGGCCAAGACCGGCACGGGCGGCTCCGCGGGTGTGGCGTGGCTGGAGAAGCGGGCCGCCAAGAGCGTCTTCCCCGAACTGTGGACGGCGCGCAGCCATGTGTGAGGAGAACGGTGTGACGCAGCAGCACAGGGCGCGGGCAGCGCGCCCCGCGGGTCCCGACTCCGGGGGTCCCGACTCCGCGGTGCTCAGGGCCGAGGCGGCCCACCTGGACGCCGCGGACCCGCTGGCCCATGTGCGGGAGCGGTTCGTGCTGGGGGCGGCGGACGCCGCGGCCGGGGCGCACGGCGGCGCCGCCGGGGTGTACCTGGACGGCAACTCGCTCGGCGCGCTGCCGCGTTCGGTGCCGGAGCGGCTGGCGGACGTGGTGCGCCGCGAGTGGGGCGAGCTGCGGATCCGGTCCTGGCGGGAGAGCGGCTGGTGGACGGCGCCGGAGCGGATCGGGGACCGGATCGCGCCACTGGTCGGGGCCGGGCCCGGGCAGGTCGTGGTGGGCGACTCGACCAGCGTCAACGTCTTCAAGGCGCTGGTGGCGGCGGTCCGGATGGCGGGCGACGACCGCGACGAACTCCTCGTCGACGCCACCACGTTCCCCACGGACGGCTACATCGCACGCTCCGCGGCCCGGCTCACCGGCCGCACCCTGCGCCCGGTGGCCCCCGGCGAGGTGCACGACGCGCTCGGCCCGCGCACCGCCGCCGTCCTCCTCAACCACGTCGACTACCGCTCCGGCCGGCTGCACGATCTGCCGGGGCTGACCGCGGCGGTGCACCGGGCGGGCGGGTACGCGGTCTGGGACCTGTGCCACAGCGCCGGCGCCCTGCCGGTCGGCCTGGACGCGCACGGCGTCGACCTGGCGGTCGGCTGCACGTACAAGTTCCTCAACGGCGGGCCCGGCGCGCCCGCCTTCCTGTACGTGCGCAAGGACCTCCAGGAGCGCTACGACTCCCCGCTGCCCGGCTGGAACTCGCACGAGGCGCCGTTCGGGATGCGCGGCGAGTACACCCCGGCGGACGGTGTGGTGCGGGCCCGGGTGGGCACACCCGACATCCTCTCCATGCTGGCGCTCGAGGCGGCGCTCGACGTCTGGGACGGCGTGCGGATCGCGGACGTCAGGGCCAAGTCGCTGGCGCTGACGGACTTCTTCCTCAAGTGCGTGGCGGCGTACGTGCCGCCCGGCAGGGTAGAGGTGGTCACTCCGCTGCCGCACGGCGAGCGGGGCAGCCAGGTCGCGCTGCGCTGCCCGGACGCGGGTGCGGTCATGGAGCGCCTGATCGCCCGCGGTGTCGTGGGCGACTTCCGGGCCCCGGACGTGCTGCGCTTCGGCTTCACCCCGCTGTACCTGGGCTTCGCGGAGACGGAGGCCGCGGCCGCGGTGCTCGCCGGGGAACTGGGCGGGCAGACGGCGTAGCCGGGCGGTCGGGGGCGCGGGGGCCCGCCCGGGTTCCGGCGCGCGGGCTCCGTCCCGCGCCCCCGCCGTCCCGCCCGCACCAGCGCGGGCCGCCCGCAACCCGGCGCGCCGCGGCCCCTGATACCGTCCGGCTGACGCAGAACCCGCGAACCGGCCGTGCTACGCCCGGCGTTCGCCCGTCCTCCCCGGGAGTTTGACGCGCTCCTGCCAGGGGAGACCCCCACCGCTGAGAGGTCTGAGGCATGCCGGACGACGCCGTCGCTCCCGACACAGGTGCCCCCGGGGGCGCCTCCCGACGCGCCGCCGAGGAGCAGTCGGCCTTCTCGCACGCCGCCGTGCCCCCGGACGCCACCGCCGCGTACGGAGACCACGCCGAGCAGTTGATCGACTTCTACGCCCCGCGGGCGGCCGCGGGCGGCGACGGCACCGCGCCGCTGGTGGTGCTCCTGCACGGCGGCTCCTGGCGGGCCCCCTACGACCGCTGGCACGTCTCGCCGTTCGCCGCCTTCCTCGCGCGGCGCGGCTTCGCGGTGGCCAGCGTCGAGTACCGGCGGGGCCAGGACGGCCCCGCACGGGACGGTCTGGCGCCCGCGGGCAGGTGGCCGGAGACCTTCGACGATGTCGCCGCCGCCTTCGACGCGCTGCCCGCGCTGGTGGGCGAGGCGCTGCCGACCGCCGATCCGCGGCGCACGGTGGCCACCGGGCACTCCGCGGGCGGCCAGCTCGCGCTGTGGGCGGCCGCCCGGCACGTGCTGCCCGAGGACGCGCCCTGGCGGACCGGCGAACCCGCCCCGCTGCGCGGAGTGGTGGCGCTGGCGCCGATAGTCGACTTCGCGCTGGCGCGGGAGCTCAAGGTGTGCTCGGGCGCGGCGGAGCAGCTACTGGGCGGCCCGGGGCTCGCCGAGGAGCGGCGGGCGTACGCGGATCCCGCCACGCTGCTGCCCACCGGGATAGCCACCACGCTGGTGCAGGGCAGGGCCGACGAGGTCGTGCCGCTGCGGATGGCCGAGGCGTACGCGGATGCCGCCGCCCGGGCCGGCGAACTGGTGGGCCTGACGCTGCTTGAGGACGTGGGGCACTACCCGCTGATCGATCCCGCCGCGGACGCGTGCGCGGTGGTGGCGGAGGAGATCGCACAACTGGCCTGGTGAGCGGGGGCCCGGTGTGCGGGGCCCTGGTGTGTGGGCCCCGGGTCCCGCCGCTGCCCGTGCCGCCGCCGCCCGTGCCGCGGACGCGGGCCGTCCCGGGTACGGCCCGTGCGGGTCCGCGCTGAGCCCCGTGCGGGCACGGGGCTCAGCGCGGGCCGACGCACTCGCGGGGGATGAACGCCCACAGGTCGCCCGCGTCCCAGCGCACCACCGCGGACTGCCCGTCGGCGGTGGTCCACCGCCAGCCGACCGGCGTGCCGTTCGGCAGGTCGACGCGGTGGGTGAGGTGGTGCCCGCCGCGGTAGTTGCCGTACATGCCGGCGTCCTGGCAGATCACCTCGTACTCCAGCGTGAGCCGGTCAGGTGTGCCGTCGCCGTCGGTGTCGTAGCCGTCGGCCGGTGCGTGCGCGGAGTCCGGCAGGGCCAGCCGCCGCGGCGGCCCGCAGTCCGGGGCGCCGGACGCGCTCGTCCCCCTGTCGACGGAGCCGGCCACGATCCAGGCGCAGCCGTTGTAGTCGCCCTGCGCGTAGCCCCAGTAGTAGCCGCTCTGCTCGCCCTGGACGTCGAAGTGGTCGCCCTTGAGCAGGGTGCCGACGAACCAGCTCTGCGGGTACGGCCGCAGGTACGCGTCGTCGGCGGTCACCACCCCGGCCGTGCCGGTGGCGGCGGCCGGGGTGGCCGTGGCGGGCCCGGTCAGCGCCAGGGCGGTGGCGCCGAGCGCGGCGAGCGCGGATCCGAGGTGTCGCACGTGTCCTCCCACGGTTGCGGTACCGGGCAGACGGGTCGCTCGGAGGGCTACCCGGGGGGGCGGCCGGAATACCCCGCACCGCGGATCCGTGCCGCGGGCCCGCGGCGGTACGGGCGCCGTGCCGGGCTGTTCGTCCGTGCGGAGGGGCGTCGTGCCGGGCTGTCCGTCCGTGCGGACGGGCGCCGTGCCGGGCCTTTCGTCCGGCGGACGGGTCAGCCGGCCCCGCAGCGGGCATCGTGGACGACGTGGGCGGGGCGAGGGCCGTCGGGGCCCGTACGCGCCGAGAGGACGGGAGTTCAGCGATGACGGTGAAGATCCTGCTGGTGACCGGGGACGCGGCCGAGTCCCTGGAGGTGATGTACCCCTACCAGCGGCTGCGGGAGGAAGGCTACGAAGTGGTGGTCGCCGCACCGGCCCGCAAGAAACTGCGGTTCGTGGTGCACGACTTCGAGGACGGCTTCGACACGTACACGGAGAAGCCGGGGTACACCTGGCCCGCGGACGCGGCCTTCGAGGAGGTCGAGCCGGAGCAGTACGCCGCGCTGGTCGTCCCCGGCGGCAGGGCGCCGGAGTACCTGCGGGGCGACGCGCACCTGAAGCGGATCGTCGAGCACTTCTTCGCCGCGGGCAAGCCGGTCGCGCAGATCTGCCACGGCCCGCAGATCACCGCGGCGGCGGGTGTGCTCTCCGGCCGGCGGACCGCCGCCTACCCGGCCCTGGAACCGGACGTCCTGGCCGCCGGCGCGCAGTACCAGGACGGCGACGCCGTGGTGGACGGCACCCTGGTCTCCGCCCGCGCCTGGCCCGACCACCCGGGCTGGATGCGGGCCTTCATCGAGGTGCTGCGGAAGGAGGCGCCCCTGTCCTGAGCGGCCGAGGCGGCGTTGCGCGCACGGGTACGACCTGGCGCGGGCCCGGTACGGGCGCCGGGCCTCGTTACGGGCGTCGGCCGTCCGGAGCCCGGCTCCGGAGTCGGGCGTCCGGCCTCCGGAGCCGGGCCGCGGGCGCGTCCGCCGCTGTCACGTGCGTCCGGTGTCCGGCGTCCGGCGTCGTCACGAGCGTCGTGCGCCCGGCCCCGTCGCGGGCGTCGGCGGAGGCCGGCGCCCGCCGGGGCGGTGTCCTGACGGTGTCCCGGCCACGTGCCCACCGCCCACCGCGCACCGCCCACGGCTTCCCGCGAGCGCGTAGTACCTGAGACGGACCCCCGGCAACCCTCCTGGGAGGGGACGACCGCGAGCCGTCGCGGGGCCTACCGTGCCGGGTATGAGCGACAGCCCCGCGCCGCACCCGGCAGACCCCGCGCGCCCCGCCCCGGGCAGAGACCGGCACACCGTCCCGACCGCTCCTTACCCGTCCGCGGGCGCGCTCCCCGAGGCGGCCGCCGCCTCCAAACTGCCCCGCACCCCCGAGTACCGGTTCGCCGTGCACGCCCTGCGCGGTCTGCGCCAGGACCTCGTCGAGGACGCCGCCGCGTACCGGCCGCTGCCGCCGGGGAGCACGGACGGCGTCCTGACCCGGCACCTGCCGTCGCGGCTGCGGCGGCCGATGGTGTGGGCCCCGCACGCCGTGGTGGTGGTGCTGGCCCTGTTCACGCTGCTGATCGGGTACAACAGCGGCGCCGACCCGTACAGCGGCTCCACCGGGCTGGCCGCGCTTGACGGGGTGCTGCCGGCGGCGGCCGTGCTGCTCACCCTGGTACGCCCGGTCGCCGCCTTCTGGGCCTCGCTCGCCGGGTCGCTGCTGGGCTGCGCGGCCGTCGCCGCCTGGGGCTATCCGGACGACGTGCCCTGGCTGCCGGGCGCCTTCCTCGGCCACCTGACCGTGCTGACGGTGGTGGCGCTGCGCACCGGGCCGCGGGCCGCCGCCTGGATGTGGGGGCTGACCGCCGTGTACGGCGTGGTGGGCTCGGTCCTGCTCGACCAGGGCGGGGGCTCGGACTCGGGGCCCATGCTGGTGGTGTCCGCGGTCCTGCTGCTGTGCGTCGCCGTGCGCCACATCCGCCGCACCGCCCAGCAGGAGGTCACCGCGGAGCGCCACGTCAGCGCGGCCGAGCGGTCCCGCCGCACCCTGCTGGAGGAGCGCACCACCATCGCGCGCGAGCTGCACGACGTGGTGGCCCACCACATGTCGGTGGTGGCGATCCAGGCGGAGGCCGCCCCGTACCGGGTGCAGGACCCGCCGCCGGAGCTGGAGCAGGCGTTCGTGACCATCCGGGAGAACGCGGTGGCCGCGCTCGCCGAGCTGCGCCGCCTGCTCGGGGTGGTGCGCGCCGAGGACTACCAGGCGCCGGACGCCCCGCAGCCCACCCTCGGCGACCTGGACGCGCTGCTGGCCAACGTCCGCGAGGCGGGGCTGGACGTGACGAAGACGGTGACCGGCGCGGTGCGCGAGCTGCCGCAGGGCGTGGAGCTCTCGGCGTACCGCATCGTGCAGGAGGCGCTGAGCAACGTCCTGCGCCATGCGCCGGGCGCGCGTGCGGTGGTGGAGGTCAGCCATGTGCTCGGCGGCATCGGCCTCAGGATCGTGAACGGCCCGGCCACCGAGCCGGCCAGGCCGTCGCCGGGCGCCGGGCACGGTGTCACCGGGATGCGGGAGCGGGTGGCCATGCTGGGCGGCGAGATGACCGCGGCACCGGCGGACGACGGCGGGTACGAGGTGGTGGCCTTCCTGCCGGTGGCGGCCGGGCCCGCACGCGAGGCCGCCGGCCGCGCCGGGGGCGGGGAGAACGGGGAGGGGGAGCCGGCATGACGATCCGGGTGCTGATCGCCGACGACCAGATGATGGTCCGCGAGGGCTTCTCGGTCCTGCTGAACGCGATGCCGGGCATCGAGGTGGTCGGCGAGGCGGTGAACGGCCGGGAGGCCGTGGAGCGGGTGCGGGCGCTGGCACCGGACGTGGTCCTGATGGACATCCGGATGCCCGAGCTGAACGGCATCGAGGCCACCCGCGAGATCGTCGCCGCGGACGCGGACGCCAAGGTGCTGGTGCTGACCACCTTCGATCTCGACGAGTACGTGTACCAGGCGCTGCGCGCGGGTGCGTCCGGGTTCCTGCTGAAGGACGCCTCCGCGCAGCAACTGGCCGACGGGGTGCGGGTGGTGGCGTCCGGGGAGGCGCTGCTCGCCCCGACCGTGACGCGCCGGCTGATCACCGAGTTCTCCCGGCTCACCGAGGCACCGCGGCTGCCGGTGCCGGGGCAGGGGGCGTACGGGGAGCTGACCGACCGGGAGACGGAGGTGCTGGTGCTGATCGCGCAGGGCCTGTCGAACGGTGAGATCGCGGGGCGGCTGGTGGTCGCTGAGTCCACCATCAAGACCCATGTGAGCCGGATCCTGGTCAAGCTGGGCCTGCGGGACCGCACCCAGGCCGCCGTCTTCGCCTACGAGGCCCGCCTGGTGGTACCCGGCTGAACGGGGCCGGGCCCGCCCGGGTGTGCGGGGGCGCCGCCGCGGGTGCGGCGGCGCTCTCCCCCCTCACCGCCCGGCTCGTGCGGTGCCGTGGTTCCGGCTGCCCCGAATTTTTCCTCGCCCCGGGTGTCGATACCGCGGGGGTCCGTTCGTCGTGGGGGCAGACGGGCCGGAACGGCCGGCCCGGCACGCGGAGGGCGGACGGACCGTGGATGTTCAGGACGGTGTGGTGATCGGCGGGGGCGCCGTGCGGGGCGGGGGCCAGAGCGGCGTGGCCCGGGACGGTGTGACGGGTGCCCGGGTCGACGTCGAGGGGGAGTTCGGCGTGTCCCCCGAGCGGCTGTGGGACGTGCTCACGGACGTGACGCGGATCGGGGAGTTCAGCCCCGAGTGCGTGGGCGGCGCATGGGTGGACGAGCAGCGGCCGGGCCCGCGGGCGGGTGCGTCCTTCCGCGGTCGCAACCGCTTCGCCGACGACCACGTGGTCGAGGTGCACTGCGTGGTGACCCGGGCCGAGCGGCCGGGCGCCTTCGCCTGGGTGGTGCTCGACCGCAGCGAGGACCCCGCCTCGCCGGGTTCGCTGTGGAGCTACGAGCTGCGGCCCGGTGCCACCCCCGGCAGCACGCTGGTGCGGCACAGTTTCGAGCACGGCCCCGGCGACACCGGTGCACGGCGGCAGCCGGAGGCGTTCCCGGAGCGCCTGGAGCAGTTGCGCGCCCATATGACGCGCACACTGGCGGCGATGGCCGCCGCTGCCGCCTGACGTGCGGCACGGAGTCGGCACACTCGCGAGGGACGGCCGGCACACGCCCGTAGGACGACGGCCGACGACAGACGGCCGACGACAGACGGCCGAGAACAGACGGCCGAGAACAGACGGCCGCCAAGAGACGGCCGCCAAGAGACGGCCGCCAAGAGACGGCCAACAACAGACGGCCGACAACAGGCGGCCGAGGAGAGGCGTACCACGATGAAGTACCTGCTGCTGATCTGCGAAGAGGCGGAGCCGGTCCAGGCGGCTCCCGAGGAGTGCGACCCCGAGCCCTGGGTGGCGGAGATGGAGGGACGCGGTGTGCGGAAGTTCGGCAGCCGCGTGCGGCCGGCCGAGAACGCGACGACCGTACGGGTTCGGGACGGCGAGCTCCTCGTCACCGACGGCCCCTTCGCCGAGACGAAGGAGCAGATGGCGGGCTTCGACGTGATCGAGTGCGCCGACCTGGACGAGGCGGTTGAGGTCGCCGCCAAGCACCCGATGGCCCGGCTCGGCATGGTCGAGGTACGCCCCTTCTGGACGGAGTGACCGGCGGTGGTGGTGGACGGCGGGCCGGGCTCCGGCGGGCACGGCGGTGCCGGCGGGCGCGGCCCGGGCGCCGGGGGCGACGAACACGCCGTCGCCGACGCGGTGGCCGCGGCCTATGACGCCGAGTGGGGGCGGCTCGTGGCGGCGCTCATCCACTTCTGCGGGGACTGGGACCTGGCGGAGGAGTGTGCGCAGGAGTCCTTCGCCAAGGCCCTGGAGCGCTGGCCGCGGCTCGGTGTGCCGCGCAATCCCGGCGCCTGGCTCACCACCACCGCCCGCAACACCGCCCTGGACCGGCTGCGCCGCGCCGCCACCGAGAGCCGCAAGCTCCGGGAACTGGCCGGTGACCTGCGCACGGCCGAGGTGGCGGGTGCCGACGCCGCCGCGGAGGGGGCCGCACAGGCGGCGGAAGCCGACGGGCCCGCCGCGGCACCGGGGTCCGGTGCCGCTGGGTCCGGTGCCACGGCTGCGGGCGCCGCGGGAGCGCGGGCTGGGGGAACGGGAAGGGGGGCGGGCGCCGCGGGCCCGGTGGACAGGGCGGGCCCGGTGGATCCCTTCCTGGACGACCGCCTCGAACTCATCTACACCTGCTGCCACCCCGCCCTGCCCCTGACGGCCCAGGTGGCGCTGACCCTGCGCAGCCTCGCGGGGCTGAGCACGGCGGAGATCGCGCGGGCGTTCCTGGTTCCGGAGGCGACCATGGCCCAGCGTCTGGTACGCGCCAAGAACAAGATCCGGAACGCCTCGATCCCGTTCCGCGTCCCGCCGCCGCACCGCCTCCCCGAGCGCACCGCCGGCGTGCTCGCGGTGCTCTATCTGATCTTCAACGAGGGGTACGCGGCGACCCGCGGCGAGGCCCTGGTGCGCAGGGAACCCGCCGAGGAGGCCATCCGGCTGGCCCGGCTGGTGGTCGACCTGCTGCCACAGGATGCCGGGGGCGCCGGGCCCCGGCCGCGCGCGGAGGCGGAGGGCCTGCTCGCGCTGATGCTGCTGCACGACGCCCGGCGCGCCGCGCGCACCGGCTCCGACGGTGCGCTGGTGCCGCTGGAGGAGCAGGACCGCGGCCTCTGGGACCGGCGCCGTATCGACGAGGGCCTCGGGGTGCTCGACCGGGCCCTGCGCCGCCGGTACCCCGGCCCTTACCAGGTGCAGGCCGCCATCGCCGCCTGCCACGCCGACGCGGCCGAGCCGCAGGCCACCGACTGGCCGCAGATCGCCCTGCTCTACGCGGAGCTCGCGAGGCGGGCGCCGAGCCCGGTGGTGGAGCTGAACCGCGCGGTCGCGGTGGCCATGGCGGAGGGCCCCGAGGCCGGTCTCGTGCTGGTCGACGCCCTGGCCGCGGAGGGTGCCCTCACCGGCTACCGCCAGCTCCCGGCCACCCGCGCCGACCTGCTCCGCCGCCTGGGGCGCGGCACCGAGGCCGCGGCCGCCTACCGCGAGGCCCTCTCCCTGGGCGCCACGGAGGCGGAGCGCCGCTATCTGAAGCGGCGCCTGCGCGAGCTGACCGACGAGACCTGAGCCCCGCCCGGCGGCGCCGGCACGCTACCGCCGTTCGCGACCCCGGGCCGGAACCGGGACCCGGACCGGAACCGGAACCTGGGCCGGAACCGGGACCTTCGGGCCTGAACCGGAACCGGGACGGGGCCCGGACCGTAACTGGAACCCGGACCGGCACCAGGACCCGGACCGGAACGCCGCCCGCACCCGCGGTGCGGCACGGCGTCCGGGATGCGCGAGGGGCCCGGGGCGCGCGGCCGTCCCGGGCGGGCGGGCCCGGGCCCCTCGCCGCCGTGCCGCCCCGTCCCGTTCGCTACCGTCCGACCATGGCAGCCTTCGACCCCTGGTCACCCCGGTTCCAGGCCGACCCCTACCCGGCCTATGCCGAACTGCGCGCCGCGGGGCGCGTGCACTACTTCGAGGCGTCGGACCAGTACCTGATCCCGCACCACGCGGACGTCTCCGCACTGCTGCGGGACCGCCGCCTCGGCCGCTCCTACCGGCACCGCTTCAGCCACGAGGAGTTCGGGCGCCCGGCCCCGCCCGCCGACCAGGAGCCCTTCCACACCCTCAACGACTCCGGGCTGCTCGACCTGGAACCGCCCGCGCACACCAGGATCCGGCGGCTGGTGTCGAAGGCGTTCACCCCGCGGACCGTCGAGCGGCTGCGGCCGTACGTGCGGGCCCTGGCCGAGGAACTGGTCGACGGCCTGCTCGCGGACGGCGGGGGCGATCTGGTCGCGGGGCTCGCTGAGCCGCTGCCGGTGGCCGTGATCGCCGAGATGCTCGGCGTCCCCGAGGGCGACAGGCCCCTGCTGCGGCCCTGGTCGGCCGCGATCGTCGGCATGTACGAGCTGAACCCGACCGCCGGTGCCGCGTCCCGCGCGGTGCGCGCCGCCGAGGAGTTCTCCGCCTACCTCGCCGCCCTGATCGCCGAGCGCCGCGCCCGGCCCGGCGACGACCTGGTCTCCGCACTGATCGCGGCGCACGACGACGAGGACCGGCTCACCGAGCAGGAGATGGTCTCCACCTGCGCCCTGCTGCTCAACGCCGGCCACGAGGCCACCGTGCACACCACCTCCGGCGGCTGGTGGACCCTCTTCGAGCACCCCGACCAACTGGCCGCGCTGCGCGCCGACCCGTCGCTGCTGCCCACCGCCGTCGAGGAGCTGATGCGCTACGACACCCCGCTCCAGCTCTTCGAGCGCTGGGTGCTCGAGGACATCGAGGTGGCGGGCGTGCGGATACCGCGGGGCAGCGAGGTCGCCTGCCTGTTCGGTTCCGCCAACCGCGACCCCGCCGTCTTCGCCGCGCCCGATCGGCTCGACCTGGCCCGCACCGACAACCCCCACATCAGCTTCGGTGCGGGCATCCACTACTGCCTGGGCGCGCCCCTGGCCCGCATCGAACTCACCGCGTCCTTCGGCGCGCTGCTGCGCAGGGCCCCGTCGCTGCGGCTCGCCGCGGAACCCGTCCGCAAGCCGGGTGCCGTCATCCGGGGCCTGAGCGAACTGCTGGTGGAGGTCTGAGGCGGACCGCCCTCCCCCGGGGACGGGCCGCCGCGCCGTGCGCCGCCGCCGTCAGGTGGCCAGGTCCCGCCGCCGCAGCGCCGCGAGGGAGGCCGCGGCCAGGGCCGCCGCGACGACGGTCAGCAGCACCACCGGGAACCACTGCACGGGCGGACCCGGCAGCTTGGGCAGGTGGGTGAAGGGCGAGAGGTCCATGACCGGCTGGGGCAGGTCGAGTGCGGGCCCGATCCAGCCGATGGCCAGGCAGACGCCCGCCACCGCCCAGCCCGCCGTCGCGGCCCTCGGGGCCACGGCGTACAGCAGCAGCGTCACCCCGGTCAGCGTCCACACCGCCGGCAACTGGACCAGGCCGGCACCGAGGAGTTCCGGCGCCCGGTGCCCGTAGCCGAGGGCGAGGCCCGCGCTGCCGAGCAGCACCACCAGCGCCGCACCGCCGTAGGCGACGACGAGGTGGCCCGCGGCCCAGCGGACCCGGCCGACGGCGTTCGCCAGGATCGGCTCGGCGCGGCCCGCGCTCTCCTCGCCGTTCAGCCGGAGCACCGAGGCCACCCCGTACAGGGCGGCGACCATGCCGAGCACGCCCACCATCCCCGCGAGGAACGCCTGGGTCAGACCGCTCTGGCCGCCCAGCCGCTGGAAGATCTCCCTGGCCTGCTCGTTGTCGCCGACCAGGTCGGCCGCGCCCTCGGTCATCCCGCCGAACACGGCGCCGCTGACCAGGAAGCCGAGGCACCAGCCGAGCAGGGTGCCGCGTTGCAGCCGCACCGCGAGCGCGCCCGCGGTGCCCATCCGGCCGGCGGCCGGGCCCGGCCGCGTCGGCAGGAAGCTCATCCCCACGTCCCGCCGCCCGGCCAGCGTGTAGGCGGCCACGCCCTGGACGGCCGTCGCCGCGACGAACAGCAGCAGTACCCACCAGCGTTCGCCGGACCCGCCGACGACGGTGCCCGTCGAGGCGAAGGCGCGCACGTTCTCCGTCCAGCCGACCGGCGACAGCCAGGTCAGTACCGAGGAGCCGTCATCGGTGGCCGCGTCGCCCGCCGCGTGCAGGACGAACGCGAGCCCGACCACCGCCGTCGTGAGGCCCCTGGCGAGCCGGGCGCTCTCGGTGAGCTGTGCGGCGATCGCCGCCGTCGTCGCGAAGAGCATGCCGCAGGCGCCGATGGACAGCCCGAACGCCAGCGCGCCCGCCGCGCCCTCGCCCGCCAGGCCCGCCGTGACGACGAGCGCCATCGCGACGTTGGCGACCAGGGCCGCGAGCAGCGCTGCGGTCAGCGGCGCGCGGCGGCCCACCATGGCGGAGGACAGCAGCTCCTGACGGCCCGTCTCCTCCTCCTCCCTGGTGTGCCGGATGACGACGAGCATGCTCATCACGCCCGCGAGCGCCGCGCCGAAGACGCCGTAGCGCCAGGCGACGAGGCCGCCGACCGAGTCCGAGAACACCGGCCCGTACAGGGAGCGCAACGAGCTGTTCGCGGTCATCGACCGCGCCAGCTCGGCGCGTTCGGCGGCGGTGCCGTAGAGGGTCTTCAGGGCCCCGGAGCCGGTGGCGACGACGCCGCCGACGATCAGCACCCAGGCGGGCAGCATCACGCGGTCCCTGCGCAGTGCCAGCCTGAGCAGGGCGCCGGTGCCGGCGAGCTGCCGGGAGCCGCCGGTGCGGGCGGTGCCGGGCAGGGCGAGGGCGGTCATCGCGCCATCGCCCCCGCCGCCCGTCCGCCGCCGGGCCGGGTGCCGGCGGCCTCCGCGTCCGCGTCGTCGCCCTGGTAGTGCCGCAGGAACAGCTCCTCCAGGGTGGGCGGCGTGGAGGTGAGGGTGCGCACGCCCGAGTCGGTCAGCGAGCGCAGCACCGCGTCCAGCTTGTCGGTGTCCACCTGGAGCCTGACCCGTCTGCCCTGCACGTCGAGGTCGTGCACGCCCGGCAGCCGGTCCAGCGCGCCCGGCTCGCCCGAGAGCTCCGCGCTGATGCTGGTCCTGGTCAGGTGCCGCAGGTCCGCCAGCGAGCCGGTCTCCACCGTCCGCCCCTTGCGGATGATGCTCACCCGGTCGCAGAGGGTCTCCACCTCGCTGAGGAGGTGCGAGGAGAGCAGCACGGTGCGGCCGCGGTCGCGCGCCTCGTCCACGCAGATCTGGAACGCCTCCTCCATCAGCGGGTCGAGTCCGGAGGTCGGCTCGTCGAGGATCAGCACGTCCACGTCGGAGGCGAAGGCGGCGACGAGGGCGACCTTCTGGCGGTTCCCCTTCGAGTAGGTGCGGCCCTTCTTGGTGGGGTCGAGCTCGAAGCGGTCGATGAGGGCGGCGCGCCTGGCCGTGTCGAGTCCACCGCGCAGCCGCCCGTAGAGGTCGATGACCTCGCCCCCGCTGAGGTTGCGCCACAGGGTCACGTCCCCCGGCACGTAGGCGACCCGCCGGTGCAGTTCCACGGCGTCGCGCCACGGGTCCCGGCCGAGTAGCTGCGCCGCGCCGGCGTCGGCGCGCAGCAGGCCGAGCAGGACCCTGATGGCGGTGGACTTCCCGGCGCCGTTGGGCCCCAGGAAGCCGTGCACCTCGCCGGTTTCGACCTCCAGGTCGAGGCCGTCCAGCGCATGTGTCCGCCCGAAGGACTTGTGGAGCCCCGAGGCGGTGATTGCCGTCGTCATGAGGGCGAACGTACGCTTGCTTCAGAAATTTGTGAAGTTAAGGAAGTGTATAAACTCAGCCGCCCCACACGGCAGGGGGAGCGGGAGTCATGCCGTTGTGGTGGGGGAGTGGGAGCCGTGCCGTGTGGTGGGGGAGTGGGAGATGATCGAGAGATGAGGGAGACGAGCTGGGCCCCGCAGGCGGGCGATTCCGGAGCCGGGGACTCCGGGACCATGAACTCCGGGGCCTTCGGTGCCGGGGCCTCCGGGGACTCCGGGGCCTGCGGGGACTCCGGGGCCTGCGGGGGCACGCGCACCGGCGCGGGGATCTCCGGGTCCGCTGCGGGGGCCGCGGGCGCCGGGGCCGCTGCGGGCGGTGTGGTCGGTGCGGGCGGTGTGGTCGGATCCGCGGCCGGCGGTGTGTCCGGGCGCGGTGGTGCCGGGGGCGCGGGGCGGGTGCCCGGTGCGGAGACCGGGACTTCTGGGGATTCCGCAGTTTCTGCGGGCTCTGCGGGCTCTGCGGGCTCTGCGGGCCCTGCGGATCCCGTGGATTCCGCGGACGCGGAACGGGCGGGCGCCGCGGGGCCGCCGGGGGCCGGACCGGGGGGCGCCCCGTCGGTCGCGGGGGGCGGGGGGCCGCCGCCCGCAGATCCGGAGGCCGTGTCGCGGTTCGTGGAGGCCTTCGCGTCCCAGTTGGTCGCCGGCGGGATGTCGCGCATGCCGGCCCGGGTGTTCGCGGCGCTGCTCGCCTCCGAGGAAGGCGTCATGACATCCGCGGAACTCGGTGAACAGCTCCAGGTGAGCCCCGCCGCCGTCTCCGGCGCGATCCGCTACCTCACCGGCTTCACCATGGTCTCCCGCGAGCGTGAGCCCGGCTCCCGGCGGGAGCGCTACCGCGTGCACCGCGACCAGTGGTACGAGATGCTCACCAACCGCGAGGGCCTGCTGAGGCGCTGGGAGCTGACGCTGCGCGAGGGCATCGCCACCGTGGGCCCGGACAGCAGGCCAGGGCGGCGGATCGCCGAGACCCTGGAGTTCTTCGCCTTCGTCCAGGCCGAGTTCGGCGCCGTGATGGACCGCTGGCGCAAGCACCGCGAGGAGCTCTTCGGAGAGGACTGACCACCCCGGCTCCCCGCCGCCTCCACCGTCGCCCCGGGTCCCCTGCCGCCGCGCCGATGCCCCGTCGCCCCGAAAACCGGATCGTCCGGTTCTCGAAGGCCGCCCCTGCGCCCCGGGCGGCGGGGCCGAGCCGTGATCCACCACCGGTCCGGTAGGGGGCGGGGGTGGGGGCGGGATGACGCGAGTGAGGGCCGCGGTCCCGCGGTCCCGCACCCCTCACACCGGCAGCGTCAACCCCCAGGCCCCCTCCCGTGCCGTCCACGTGCGGGTGCGGACCGGGCCCCCGATCAGGGTGTCCGCGCGGTAGCGGAAGTCCGCGCCGGAGATGGTGACCGTGTGGGCCTGGGCGTGCATCCAGAGGGTGTCGGGTCCCGGGACCGCGGGATGGATCTCGATCCGGGCCAGGCCGTCCGCGTGCGGAGCGACGCAGACCGCGTCGACGGGCTGGTCCAGGTCGACGAGGGTCACGCCGTCCGCCTCCACCCGCAGCCGTGCGGGCTTCGGCCCCTGCGCTCCCGCGGTGCCTCCCCAGCGCCGCGCCGACCGCTGGGGCTGGGCCACGTCCACCGTCCCGCGGCGGGTGGCGAAGGTGCGCACCAGTGACTGGCAGTGCCGGAGCCAGCCCGGAACGTCACCGCCCTGTCCGGCCGCCGCGGCACCACCGGCAGCACCGGACGCGCCCTTTCGGCCACCGGTCCCGTCGGAGCCGGCCGCGTCCCGGCCCGCCGCCTCCTCGTAAGCCGATCTCCCGTAACCGGACCTTCCGTATCCGAATCCGTACGCGGGTGCGGGCCCGTAGCCCAGTCCGACTCCCGGTCCGGATCCGCCGTGCCCCGGCACACCGTCCTCCGCGGCACCGGGCACACCGTGCCCGGTCGGGTCGAAGCCGCTGCCGCCCGGCCCGTGCGAGGCGGTGCCCGCCGCGTCGTAGCCTGCGCCGTCGAGCGCGCCGAGGCCTCCTGCCGCGGGTCCGGCGCCGGGCCGCCCGTCCGGTCCGCCCGCGGCCCCGCCCGCGGGCCCTCCTGCCGCGGCGTCGTCGGCCACGGGCCCGCCCGGTGCGGCGGCCGGCCGCCCGGGGCCGGGCACCGCGGGCCCGGTGGAGCGCCGCCGGGGGCCGGCCCGGGAGGGTATGCGCAGGTCGCCGAGGACCACGCCCCCGCCGTCGTCCACCAGCAGGTCGAGACGGCGCACGGCACCCCCCAGCACCGCGCGCGCCGCCGCCACCGCGCCGGTGGGTACGCCGAGGGAATGGGCCAGCGACACCGTCGTCCCCACCGGGACCAGGGAGAGTGCGCAGGAGTCCAGCTCGCGGGCGCGGTGCAGCAGGGTGACCGCGCGCAGCAGCGCACGGTCGTCGCCGACCACCACCAGCCGCCGTGTGCCCCGTCTGGACACCGCCCGTGCGAACTCCTCCGGGCTCTCCGGCAGGCACACCTTCGTGGCCGCACGCGCGCTGAGCACGTCCTTCGCGATCCGCACCGACTCCCCGTCACTGCGCCGGGCAACCGGGTCGACGACGACGAGCAAGTGATCGGAAGCCGACACCTCTGTCCAGCCTCGCTTCCTCGGGTAGCATCTTTGTGCAAGAGCCCCTTGCGCTATTGCGCCAGGGGCTTCGTCTATTCCGGGGCACCGGTCCGATGGTTTGGCGGCCGACGAGGGTCGGCGGGGTGCGCGACACGTACGCCCCACCCCCAGACTTTGGACATGCCCCGCCCGGAAGGGGTGTACGCCTGTGCCCGCACTTGTGCTGCTCGGTGCTCAGTGGGGTGACGAAGGCAAGGGAAAGGCCACCGATCTGCTCGGTGGCTCCGTCGACTACGTGGTGCGCTACCAGGGCGGCAACAACGCCGGCCACACGGTGGTGGTGGGCGACCAGAAGTACGCGCTGCACCTGCTCCCTTCCGGAATCCTCACGCCCGGCTGTGTCCCGGTCATCGGCAACGGCGTCGTCGTCGACCCGTCGGTCCTGCTCTCCGAGCTGAGCGGTCTGAACGAGCGTGGTGTCGACACGTCCAAGCTGCTGATCAGCGGTAACGCACACATCATCACGCCGTACCACGTCACCGTGGACAAGGTGACGGAACGCTTCCTCGGCAGCCGCAAGATCGGCACCACCGGCCGCGGCATCGGTCCCACCTACGCCGACAAGATCAACCGGGTGGGCATCCGCGTCCAGGACCTCTACGACGAGTCGATCCTGACGCAGAAGGTCGAGGCGGCCCTCGACGTCAAGAACCAGGTGCTCACCAAGCTCTACAACCGCCGCGCCATCACCGTGCACCAGGTGGTGGAGGAGATGCTGGAGTACGCCGAGCAGCTCAGGCCCTACGTGGTGGACACCGCGCTGGTCCTCAACGAGGCCCTGGCGCAGGACAAGGTCGTCCTCCTGGAGGGCGGCCAGGGCACCCTGCTCGACATCGACCACGGCACGTACCCCTTCGTGACCTCCTCCAACCCGACCGCCGGAGGCGCCTGCACCGGTGCGGGCATCGGCCCCACGAAGATCAGCCGGGTGATCGGCATCCTGAAGGCGTACACCACCCGGGTCGGCGCCGGGCCGTTCCCGACCGAGCTGCTGGACGCGGACGGCGAGGCGCTGCGCCGGATCGGCGGCGAGCGCGGTGTGACGACCGGACGCGACCGCCGCTGCGGCTGGTTCGACGCGGTGATCGCGCGCTACGCCACCCGGATCAACGGTCTCACCGACTTCTTCCTCACCAAGCTCGACGTCCTCACCGGCTGGGAGGAGATCCCGGTCTGCGTGGCCTACGAGATCGACGGCAAGCGCGTCGACGAGCTGCCGTACTCCCAGACCGACTTCCACCACGCCAAGCCGGTCTACGAGACGCTGCCCGGCTGGTCGGAGGACATCACCTCCGCCCGCTCCTTCGCCGAGCTGCCCAAGAACGCGCAGGGGTACGTCAAGGCGCTTGAGGAGATGTCCGGCGCGCGGATCTCCGCGATCGGGGTGGGACCGGGCCGGGACGAGACGGTGCAGATCAACTCGTTCCTGTGAGGTCCCGCTCGTGGGGCGGGGCCCCGCTCGCCAGGTGAGGTCCTGCCCGTGGCGGGGTCCTGCTCGCGGAGCGGGGTCCCGCCCGCGGGATCCGGCTCGTCCTGCCGGGACGTGGTCGCCCGTCGACCGGATCGCGGGGAGATGTGATGACGGAATCCGATGTCACCGATGTGGCGGTGGAGCTCGCCGGCATGGCGGAGGCGGACCACCGCATGGGTCCCTGGGCGAACAGCGACGACCCGGCGGAGCAACTGGCCTGGCGGCGCCTGACCGCCCGGCACGGGGACCGGCTCGCCGAGATCATGGCCGTCCACGGCTGGCCGACGGCCGACCTGGTCGGTGCCGAGGCCGCGGAGGCGGCCTGGCTGATCGCCCAGCACGCCGACCGCCAACTGGACGTCCAGCGCCGGGCGCTCGCCCTGATGGAACGGGCCGTGGCGAAGGGCGCGGCCAGCGCCCGGCACCTGGCCTTCCTGCGCGACCGGGTGCTGGTGAACGACGGCCGCAAGCAGGTCTACGGCACCCAGATCGCCGGGGTCAGGCGGGGCGCGCCCGTGCCCTGGCCCTGCGAGGAGCCCGAGCGCATGGACGAACTGCGGGCCGAGGTGGGCATCGAGCCGTTCGCCGATTACGTGGCCCGGTTCTCGGTGCGCTGAGCAGGGGGCCCGCCGCGGTGCTGCCACGCGGCGGCCCCGATCACACCGCTCCGAAGTCGGGCAGGGTGAGGGAGCCGTCCTCCGCCAGTGTGAAGCCGGGGTTGTGGGCGATCTCCCAGGAGTGGCCGTCGGGATCGGTGAAGACACCGGCGTAGCCGCCGTAGAAGGTGGCCGCGGGCGGCCGGGTGATCGCGGCGCCGGCCTGCCCGGCCGCCGCGATCAGCTCGTCCACCTCCGCGGCCGAGCGGACGTTCTGCGCGAGGACGATGCCGCCGAAGCCGTCCGCCGGGCCGTCGTCGGCACGGCCGGTGTCGCTCGCGAGCCGCTCCCGCGACCACAGCACCAGGGCCAGACCGCCGGCCTGGAAGAAGACGGTCTCCTCGACCTCCTGGCCCCGCCAGCCGAGGCTCTCGTAGAAGTGGCGGGAGCGGCCGAGGTCGGTGACCCCCAGAGTGATCAGACTGATGCGCTGTGCCATGGGCCCGTTTTCCATGGCCCCAGTCTTGCCCGGAAGGCCGCCCGCCGCGCCGCCCGCCCGGCCCGGGTGCGGCCCGCTCGGCGCGTGCGTTCCGCTCGGTGTGCGCGTTCCGCTCGGCGCGTGCGGGCCGGCCGGCGTGCGCGGGCCGCGGCGCACGGGGCCCTTGTGGTCCGTGTGCCCCTGTCCGGTCCGTGCGTGGGGTCTGTGCCCGGCGCGTCCGCGCCGGTGTGCCCCGTCAGCGCGTCCTGGTGTACGTGAGCTGCTCGCCGGAGTCCGTGCTGGTGCGCCGTAGCCTGCCGTCCGGCAGCAGGGCCAGGCTGGTGGGGGCGCCGGGGGTGCAGGAGGTGGCGGGCTCGCCGGTGGTGACCACGGACGGGCCGATCCGCAGCGGTCCCTTGGCGTGCGGCGCGGACTGGAGGGGCGCCTCGAAGACGCAGTGGTAGGTGCCGCCGCCGTCGGTGGGGCCGTCGGCGGTGAGCGTGAGCACCGTGTCGCCGACCTCGCCCTGCCGGATGACCAGCCGGCGCGTGCTGTGGCCGGCGGCCGTGTCGATACCGCCGTTCCAGGTGCCGAGGTAGCGCCCGGGCACGAGACCGGGGGCGGCCGCCGGGGACGACCGCCCGCCGCCGGGCGCCCGGGAGTGCTCGGGCGGCGGCGCGCCCTGCGCACGGCCGGACCCGCGGGACGCGGTCGCGGTGGGTGCCGTGTGGCCCCCGCCGCTGCCGCCCTTCATCAGCGCGTACACGGACCCGCCCGCACCGGCTGCGACGAGCACCGCTGCGACGATCAGCGCGACGGTGGACCGGCGGCTGTTGGGCGGCGGCTGCGGCACTGCGGGCCCGCCGGCGACGGGACCCGTGCCGAAGGGGCACGGCGCACCGGAACCGGGCCGCGCGGGCCCGCCGGGGACCTGGGGAGCGCCGGGGTGGGCGGTGCCGGGCGCGGCGGGGACCTGGGACCCGCCGGGGAACGCGGTGCGGGGCGCGCCGGGGAACACCCCGCCTGGCGCGCCGGGCGTGACCGGACGGCGGTGGCTGCTCGGTGCCGCGGGACCGCGTGGGCCGCCCGGTGCGACAGGGCCGCCTCGGGCACCCGGGCCGCCCGGGCCCGGCTGCGGGGGGCCCTGGGGAGCGGGCGGACGGGCACGCGGGTAGCCGTTGGCCGGGGCGCCGTGGCCCGGGGCGGCGGGGGTGCGGGCGGGCGGCTGCGCGGGGGTGCCGGGTGCGCCCGGTGTGCCCGGGGCGGCCGGGGCGGTCGGCGGTTTGCGGGCGCCGGAGCGTGCCGGGTCCCGCGGGACCGCGGGCGTGCCGCGGGCTGGTGCCGGTGGCGGGCCGGACGGCCCGAACGGGCCGGTCGGCGAGGGGGTCGCGAACGGGCTGGCGGGAGCCTGCGGCGTACCTCCCGAGACCACGCTGGGCAGTGGCCCGGATGGCCCGGATGGCCCGGATGGCCCGGATGGCCCGGACGGCCCGGTGGCGCGGGGGCCGGGGGCGCCCGGGGCGGGGCCGCGGCCGGGCTCCGCGGCGAGGTCGGGGCGCCCCTGCCGCTCGCCGCCGTCGCGGTGGCCGACGCGGCCCTGCCGGTCCGTGCCGTTGCGCCGGCTGCCGTGGTCGCCGTCCCGCACGCCGCCGTCCCGTACGCCGTCGCCCCGCAGGCCGCCGTCCCGCACGCCGTCGCCCCGCACGCCACCGTTTCGGCCGGTGCCGTTCCTGCGGCCGGTGCCGTCCGCGCGGCCGGGGCCGGTGCCGGGAGCGTTGCCGGGGCCGGGGCCGGGAGCGTTGCCGGGGCCGGGGCCGGGGCCGGGTGCGGGGTGCGTCGGGTGGCCGCCCGTGGTCGCCTCGGGCCCGGCCTGCGGGTCCTCCGCCTCCAGCAGGCGCACCGCGTGCCGGCCCAGTTGGGCGACGAGGGCGCCGGGCAGCCAGGGGTCGCGGGAGCGGCCGTCCGCCACGTGCGCACGGGTGAGCCGAAGGATCTCAGGGATGCCGGGCCGGGCCGCCGGGTCCTTGCGCAGGCAGTGCAGGACCAGGGCGGACAGGCTCTCGGGCAGGCCGGTCAGGTCCGGCTCCTCCTGGGCGATGCGGAACATCAGCGCGTGCGCACCGCTGCCCGCCGCGCCGAAGGGCTGCCTGGCCGTCGCCGCGTAGGCGAGCACCGAGCCCAGGCAGAAGACGTCGCAGGCGGGTGTGATCCGCTCGCCGCGGACCTGCTCGGGCGCCATGAAGCCGGGCGAGCCGACCAGGCCGCCGGTGCGGGTCAGGCCGCCGTCGGTGACGGTCTCCAGCGCGCGGGCGATGCCGAAGTCGATGACGCGGGGGCCGTCTATGGTGACCAGGACGTTCGACGGCTTCAGGTCGCGGTGCACCAGGCCCGCGGCGTGGATGTCTGCCAGGGCGTGCGCGAGGCCGGCGGCGAGTACGTGCACGGAACGCTCGGGGAGCGCGCCGTGGTCCCGGCCCACCACCGCCTGCAGCGAGGGGCCCGCCACGTACCCGGTGGCGACCCAGGGCACGGCGGCCTCGGTGTCCGCGTCCAGCACCGGCGCGGTCCACCGGCCGCCGACCCGCCGCGCCGCCTGCACCTCCTTGCGGAACCTGGCGCGGAACTCCTCCTGCTCGGCCAGCTCGCGCCGGACCAGCTTGACCGCGACCGTGCGGCCCCGCCCGGAGCGGGCCAGGAACACCCGGCCCATGCCTCCGGCGCCCAGGCGGCCCAGCAGGCGGTACGCACCGATCTCCTGCGGGTCCGCCGGCCCCAGCTTCTCCATCGCCGCGCCGCCTCCCCCGGTCTGATGCCAACAGGCAACGGCACAAGGGTAGTCCGGCACACCGGCACCTTCCGGCACCGAGCCGTCCGGGCCCCGGCGCGCCGCCCGCCGCCCGGGCGTGCCGCGCGCCCCGGACGACGGCCGGGGCGGCGCCGCGTGCGGGCGGCCGCACCGCGCGGGCCGCGACGGGGCAGGTGAACCGCCGCGTAGGGTTACTCCGTCGTAAGTCCGTCCGTATCCACTTCCGCGACCACGCGATCGGGAGGCACGCCCACGATGCGCGGCCCTGCCGTCACCCGCAGCACCCTGCGCCAGCAGATCGCCGACGCACTCCGCGACGAGGTGCTCGCCGGGCGCTTGCGTCCCGGGCAGGAGTTCACGGTGAAGGAGATCGCCGAGCAGTACGGCGTCTCCGCCACACCGGTCCGCGAGGCGCTGGTCGACCTCTCCGCGCAGGGGCTGCTCGACGCCGTCCAGCACCGCGGGTTCCGCGTCCACGAGTACTCCGTCGACGACTACCGGGGCATGATCGAGGCCCGCACCCTCGTCGCGGACGGCATCTTCAGCGACCTCGTGCAGCGCGGGCCGTGCGGCACGGCCCGGCAGGACAGGCCCGAGAAGCAGGAGCGTCCGGAGAAGCAGGAGCGTCCGGAGGGCCAGGAGCGTCCGGAGAAGCCGGAGAGGCCGGTGAGGCCGGAGAGGTACGGCAGATCCGGGACGCCGCACGGAGCGGACGGACAGCCACCGCTCGGGGTGGGCGCCGAGCGCGCCCTGCTCGCGGTCCGCCGCCGCGGCGAGGAGGCCCAGCGTGCCGCCTGCGCGGGCGACCTGAACGTACTCATCGGCTACGACCTGCGCTTCTGGCGCGAACTCAACGCCCTCTTCGGCAACCCCTACGTCGCCGACTTCCTGCACCGGCTGCGCGTGCAGTGCTGGGCCTGCGCCGTACCGCTGCTGCGCCGCGCGGGCGACCTCAGGGGCGTGCTGTGGGCCGGGCACACCGAACTCGTCGACGCCCTGCTGCGCCGTGACTCGCGCGCCGCCCGCGCCGTGGTCTGCGCCTACAACGCCCACGCCCTCGCCCTGGTCGAACGGCTGGCGGCTGGATGAGCGGGGTGGATCTGACGGTCGTCGTCCCCGCGTACGACGAGGAGCGCCGCCTGGGCCCGACGCTGGACCTGATCTGCGCCTACCTGCGCGGCGAGCGGCCGGGAGGCGGTCCGCGCGCGCCCTTTCCCGGCGGCCGCGAGGCGGGCCCCTGGGGCGAGTGGGAGCTGATCGTCGTCGACGACGGCTCCCGCGACCGCACCCGTGAGATAGCCGCCGCTGCCGCCGCCCGCGAGCCCCGGGTGCACCTCGTCAGCGGCGGGCGCAACCGCGGCAAGGGCCACGCCCTGCGGCAGGGCGTGCTGGCGTCCTACGGGCGCCGGGTGCTGGTGACCGACGCCGACCTGGCCGCGCCCATCGAGGAGCTCGAGGCGCTCGACAAGGCGCTCACCGAGGGGTACGCGGCCGCCATAGGCTCGCGTGCCACGCCCGGCGCCACGATAGAGACCCACCAGCACCGGCTGCGCGAGCTCCTCGGGCGCGGTGGCAACTACCTCATCCGCGGGATCGCGGTGCCCGGCATCCGCGACACCCAGTGCGGCTTCAAGCTCTTCGACGGCGATGTCGCCCGGGAGGCGTTCGCCGCGTCCCGGCTCACCGGCTGGGGCATCGACGTCGAGATACTGCGCCATCTGCGCCGCACCGGGCGCCCGGTGGTGGAGGTGCCGGTGCGCTGGGCCCACCAGGAGGGCTCGAAGGTACGCGCGCTCGACTACCCGAAGGTGCTCGCCGAGCTGACCCTGCTCAGGGCCCGCGGGGTGCGCCGCGCGGACCTGCTGGCGCCCGCACTCTTCCTGGCGATGTCCGTGGCGCTGTACTGGGGCCGCTGGAGCGGCGGCGGGCCCCGCCACCGCTACCTGCCGAACTCGCTCCAGGACCAGAACCAGTGGGAGTGGTTCTTCGCGGTCACCGCGGAGCACGTCGCCCGGCTGAAGGATCCGCTCTTCACCACCCTCCAGAACGCCCCCGACGGCGTGAACCTGATGGCGAACACCGCCATGCTCGGCCTCTCCGTCCCCCTCGCGCCCGTGACCCGGCTCTTCGGCCCGGCCCTCAGCCTCGCCCTGGTGCTGACGCTGGGCCTGGCCGCGACCGCCGGCGCCTGGTACCGGCTGATCGTCCGCAGGCTCACCCCGAGCCGCCCGGCCGCCGCCCTCGGAGCCGCGCTCGCCGCCTTCGCGCCGCCGATGGCCTCGCACGCCAACGCCCACCCGAACTTCGTGGTCCTGTTCATGGTCCCGCTGATCGTCGAACGGGTGCTGCGGCTGTGCACGGAGGGCCGGGACCGGGCCGTGCGGCACGGTGCGGTCCTCGGTCTGTACACGGCGTACCAGGTCTTCCTGGGCGAGGAGCCGCTGCTGCTCGCGGTGCTCGGCCTCGTGCTGTTCCTGGCGGGGTACGGGGTGGTGCGGCGGGATGCCGCGCGCGCCGCGTGGCGCCCCCTGGCACGCGGCCTGCCGGTCGCCGCCGCCCTCTGCCTGCCGCTGGTCGCCTACCCGCTGTACTGGCAGTTCCTGGGACCGCAGAGCTACGGCCGCGTGCCGCACGGTGACAACGCCGCCAACAGCCCGCTCGCCCTGCTCTCCTTCGCGGCCGGCTCGCTGGCCGGCGACGTGCACACCGCCGCCCGGCTCGCCGCCAACCCCACCGAGCAGAACGCGTTCTACGGCTGGCCGCTGGTCGCGCTCGCCTTCGCGATCACGGTACGGCTGTGGGCGCGGCCCGTGGTCCGCGCCCTGGCCTGGACCGCGCTGGCCGCGGCGGTCCTCTCGCTCGGACCGCGGATCCCGGTGCCCCGCACCGGTACCGTCCTGCCGGGCCCGTGGGCGCTCCTCGCCCATCTGCCGCTCTTCGAGTCCGTCATCGAGTCACGGGTGGCGATGGTGTGCGCCCCGGTGCTCGGGATGCTGGTGGCACTGGGCGTGGCGGCGCTCCTGCCGGTCCGCCGCCGGCCGTCCCCGCACCCGTCGGCGGCCCCGGCCGCCCCGGCGGGCGCCAGGACCGGACGCGGGATGCGGGCACTGGGCCTGGCCGCGGTGGCCGCCGCGCTGCTGCCGATCGCTCCGGCGCCGCTGGAGGCCGTGGACCGGGTGCCGGTGCCGCCGTTCATCGCCGACGGCACCTGGGCGTCGTACCTCGACACCGGCGGTGGCAGGACCCTCGTCCCCGTGCCGCTGCCGGACCCCGGCAACGCGGAGGCCCTGCACTGGCAGACCGCCGCCGGCCTCGGCTTCAGCGTGCCGGGCGGCTACTTCAACGGCCCCTACGGCCCCGAGCGCACCGGCATCTACGGCGCCCCGCCGCGCTGGACCTCCAACCTGCTCAGGCAGGTGCGGTACTCGGGGCGGGTGCCGCCGATCGGCGGCGCCTGGCGGGCGCAGGCCCGCCGGGACCTCGCGTACTGGCGTGCGGGTCTCGTGGTGCTTGCGCCGCAGCCGAACGACGGTGCGCTGCGGCGGGTGCTCCAGGAGCTGCTCGGACGGGCGGGCCGGTGGGTGGACGGTGTCTGGATCTGGCAACTGGACGGGGCTGCCACCGGGGTACGGGAAGTGCACCGGGGGAGCTGAGGGGCCGTTGACGCATTACGCTTCCTTGACCACGTACCGTGCCGGAGCCGGGGGCCGGCATTGCGATCCGTACGGTCCCTGCTGTCCTGATCTCCCACCGCCGGGTACGGGGCGTGCCCGGCGACCCGAGCCGTGTGCCGCGCTATGCGAGGAGTCTTCCTTGGCCTGTGACCTGTGGCTGGTCCCGCTTGTCGACGTGCTGTGCCACAGCCCCGACAACCCCTTCGCCGAGGAACTGGCGCTCTACGACAGAACCCTGAACGACGCCGGGCTGCCCCCGGTGCCGGTCTACTCGTACATGCCCGGCCTGTCCGGTGACGTGGCGCCCGTGGCGGGCTTCGACTACGACGCGCTGCACTTCCTGCGGCGGGCGTACCTGCTCCAGGTGTGCGGGCTCGCGGTGACGCCGGTGGACGAGCTGGGCGGGGACTACGAGCAGTTGCTGGAGATGTTCGAGACGACGGCCCAGCAGTCGCACCTGGTGTGGCACTACGACCACGCGGGCGCGTACGTGCCGGTGGACTTCGCGGTGCCGCTCAGCAACGAGGAGCTGCTGGCCGGGGGCGGGCCGCTGGGGTCGTCCCACGCGCTGCTGCGCGAGCTGGAGTACGTGGCGCCGTCCATCGGGATCGATCCGGTGAGCCCGCCCCGGCCACCGCGGGCGCCCGCGGGGCCGACGAGCCTGGAGGAGCCCGCGGCCCCGCCGCCCGCCGACGACAGTCCGTTCGCCCGCGAACGGCACGTGTGGCTCGGGTTGCACACGGCGGCGACGCGCAGCCTTGCCCAGGGTTCGATGCTCGTCTTCAGTTGACCGCCCCGCCGCCGCGCCCCGGCCGACCGCGCCCCGGCCGACCGCTGCCCGCCGCCCCGTACGGGCGGCGCGGCGCGGCGGCGGCCGCCACCGTCGGGATCGGGGCGCGGTGCGGGGGCGCCGCACGGGGGCGGGGCGGGCGGGCACCGGGCCGCGGCAGGACGCCTGCGGGTCGAAGTGGGCCGGGCCCGCGCCGAAGAGCGGGTCGCTGTGCCTCCTCACCGTCGCTGGCAGTGCGGGCACCACACCGTGGTGCGGCCCGCCACACGGGTGCGCCGCAGTGCCGTGCCGCAGCGCGGGCAGTGCGCGTCGCGGGCGTCCCGGTGCCCGGTGAGCCAGGAGTCGCGGCCCGGTACGCGCCCCGCCCGGACCGACGCCCGCACGGTCCCCCGCACCTGTGCGTACAACCGTCCCCGCTCCTCCTGCGAGAGCCCGCTCACCGCCTCCGACGGGTGCAGCCGCGCCCGCCACAGGATCTCGTCCGCGAGCAGGTTGCCCAGCCCCGCGATCACCGACTGGTCGGTCAGGGCCGACTTGAGCCCACCGCGCCGCCCGGCCAGCAGCTCGTCGAAGCCCGTCCGGCCCACCTCCGCCGCGTCCGGCCCCTGCTCGGCCAGCATCCGGTCCGCCCCGCCGGCGTCGACCAGCCACAGCCCCTTCAGCTTCCGCTGATCGCGGTAACGCAGCTCCCGTGCCCCGCCGCTCCCGCCCCCGCCGCCGCCCCGGTCCCGGCCCCGGTCCCGGCCCCGATCGCTGCCGCCGTCCCCGTCCCCGTCGCCCTCCGCGCCCCCGCCCTCCACCGTGAACACCACCCGGTCGTGCCGGTGCAGCCCCGCCCCGGCGTCCTCGCAGACCAGTTCCCCGGTCATCCCGAAGTGCACCAGCAGCTCCGGCCCCTCGCGAGCCCCTTCGGAAGCCGACTCAAGCGCCGTCTCAAGAGCCGCCTCGGAGCCGCGCACCGTGGGGGCCAGCAACCACTTCCCGTGCCGCTCGGGTGCCGCGAACGCCCTGCCCGTCAGCTCGGTGCGGAGCCGCCGCGCGCTCACCCCGTGCAGCACCCCGCTGTCGTACACGTCGACCCGGCGTATCACGGCCCCCTGCGCACAGGACGCCAGGACCCCACGGAACGCCTCGACGTCGGGCAGCTCGGGCATGACCTCCACCACCTGCCGTTCTCCGTGCCGTCATCGCCGGTCCACACCCGTGCCGGGTGCCCGGGTCCCGCGCGGGGATGCATGGCGCGGGCGGCTGCCGGAACACGTAGGCTCGTGTCAGGCGGGTCACGCGGACGACCCCGGACAGCCGACGACAGGAGCCGATCGTGATTCCCGGTGGCGGGCAGCCCAACATGCAGGAACTGCTCCAGCAGGCGCAGAAGATGCAGCAGGAACTCGCGCGTGCGCAGGAGGAGCTGGCCGAGACCGAGGTCGAGGGACAGGCGGGGGGCGGCCTGGTGCGGGCGACCGTGACCGGTGCCGGGGACCTCCGCGGCCTGGAGATCGACCCCAGGGCGGTGGACCCGGAGGACACCGAGACCCTGGCCGACCTGGTCGTCGCGGCGGTCCAGGCGGCGAACGAGAACGCGCAGAAGCTCCAGCAGCAGAAACTCGGCCCGCTCACCCAGGGACTGGGCGGCGGCATCCCGGGCATGCCTTTCTGAACCGTCCGTTCCGCTCCGGTCCCGCCCCTCGCCCGGCGCGGCCCGTCCGATCCGACCGGGCCGACCCGCCCGCTCCGTCCGAGCCGTCTTGACCGGGCCCTTATGGGACGGCTGCAACGCTCCGAGGGCCGAAGGGCCACCGACGGGCCGGGCCGGCGCACACGGTCACCGGCCGGGCACCGCGGCACCCGGTGCCGTGACCGCCGCACCACCCTCGCGACCTGCACGGTCTGCGAGACCGCAGGACATGTGAGACACACAACACGTAAGCACGTGCCACCCGCAGGAAGGCAGTCCGTTGTACGAAGGCGTGGTCCAGGACCTCATCGACGAACTGGGCAGGCTGCCCGGCGTCGGTCCCAAGAGCGCGCAGCGGATCGCCTTCCACGTCCTGCAGACCGAGCCGGCCGACGTCCGCCGCCTGGCCCAGGCGCTCCTCGAAGTGAAGGCGAAGGTCAGGTTCTGCTCGGTGTGCGGCAACGTCGCGCAGGAGGAGCAGTGCGGCATCTGCCGCGACCCCCGGCGCGACCCGGCCGTCATCTGCGTGGTCGAGGAGCCCAAGGACGTGGTGGCGATCGAGCGGACCCGTGAGTTCCGCGGCCGGTACCACGTCCTGGGCGGGGCGATCAGCCCCATCGAGGGCGTCGGCCCCGACGACCTCCGCATCAGGGAGCTCCTGGCCCGTCTCGCGGACGGCACCGTCACCGAACTGATCCTTGCCACCGACCCCAATCTGGAGGGCGAGGCCACGGCCACCTACCTCGCCCGCATGATCAAACCCATGGGCCTCAAGGTCACCCGCCTGGCCAGCGGCCTCCCGGTGGGAGGGGACCTGGAGTACGCGGACGAGGTCACGCTGGGCCGCGCCTTCGAGGGGAGACGACTCCTAGATGTCTGACACCACGCTGCAAGCGACCACCCACGACGCCCGGGGAGCGGCGGGCACCGCCGCGGGCGACCCGGACGACTTCGCCGTGCAGATCTCCGACCAGGTGGAGAGCTTCATCGTCACGGTCACCGAGGTCGCCAAGGGCGACGAACCCGACTCGGCGGTCCCGTTCCTGCTGCTGGAGGTCTCCCAGTTGCTGCTGGCCGGCGGCCGGCTCGGCGCGCACGAGGACATCGTCCCCGACGAGCGCTACGAACCCGACCTCGGACCCGAGCGGGACGCCGAGGACGGGGCCGAGCTGCGCGAGCGCCTCGCGGTGCTGCTCGACCCGGTCGACGTCTACTCCGAGGTCTTCGACCCGTACGAGCCGCGCAAGGCGCCCGTGGCCTGCCGGATCTCCGACGACCTCGCCGACGTCGTCACCGACCTGCGGCACGGCATGGCGCACTACCGTGCGGGCCGCACCGTCGAGGCCCTGTGGTGGTGGCAGTTCTCGTACTTCTCCAACTGGGGCTCCACCGCCTCCGCCGCCCTGCGCGCCCTGCAGTCCCTGGTGGCGCACGTCCGGCTGAACCAGCCGCTGGAGGAGCTGGACGGCCTGGACACCGACGAGGACCTCGGCGAGGAGTCCCTCGCCGAGGAGGCGGGCAAGGTGATGGCCGACGAGATCGCCGGTCCGCTCGGGCTGCGCAAGGGCCGGTAGGCACCGGCCGCCCCTGCCGGAGCACACCCCGGCGGGGGCGTCCGTTGTGACCCGAGCCACTTTCCGAGTGGTCTTCCCGGATGCGGGGCAGATGCGCTCTGGGCAGCCGGTCGACGGGTCGGATTCCGGGGCCCCGGTAAAATGACGGAGCCGCACTTGTGCAGAGTGCGCGATGGCACTGATGGAGCGAGGAGCGCACGTGAGCCTTGTCGTGCAGAAGTACGGAGGCTCCTCCGTAGCCGATGCCGAGGGCATCAAGCGCGTCGCCAAGAGGATCGTGGAAGCCAAGAAGAACGGCAACCAGGTGGTTGTCGTGGTTTCCGCGATGGGCGACACGACGGACGAGCTGATCGATCTCGCCGCGCAGGTATCCCCGATGCCGGCCGGCCGTGAGTTCGACATGCTGCTGACCGCCGGAGAGCGGATCTCCATGGCGCTGCTGGCCATGGCGATCAAGAACCTGGGCCATGCGGCCCAGTCGTTCACCGGCAGCCAGGCGGGCGTCATCACCGACTCCGTGCACACCAAAGCCCGGATCATCGACGTCACCCCGGGCCGGATCCGCACGTCGATCAACGAGGGCAACATCGCCATCGTGGCGGGCTTCCAGGGCGTGTCCCAGGACAAGAAGGACATCACCACCCTGGGCCGCGGCGGCTCCGACACCACCGCCGTGGCGCTCGCCGCCGCACTCGAGGCCGACGTCTGCGAGATCTACACGGATGTCGACGGTGTGTTCACCGCCGATCCGCGCGTCGTGAAGAAGGCGCGGAAGATCGACCGCATCTCGTTCGAGGACATGCTGGAGCTGGCCAGCTCCGGCTCCAAGGTGCTGCTCCACCGCTGTGTGGAGTACGCACGCAGGTACGACATCCCGATCCACGTCCGGTCCTCGTTCTCGGGGCTCCCGGGCACCTGGGTGACCAATGAGCGCCCGGACGGGACACGAGGACAGCAGGGAGAGCAGCAGGTGGAGCAGGCCATCATCTCCGGTGTCGCCCACGACACCTCGGAGGCCAAGGTCACGGTTGTCGGCGTACCGGACAAGCCCGGCGAGGCCGCCTCGATCTTCCGCGCCATCGCCGACGCCCAGATCAACATCGACATGATCGTGCAGAACGTGTCGGCGGCGTCCACCGGCCTCACCGACATCTCCTTCACGCTCCCGAAGACCGACGGCCGCAAGGTCGTCGACGCCCTGGAGAAGATCAAGTCGACGGTCGGCTTCGACTCGCTGCGCTACGACGACCAGATCGCGAAGATCTCCCTGGTCGGAGCCGGTATGAAGACCAACCCCGGGGTCACGGCCGCGTTCTTCGAGGCGCTCAGCGACGCCGGCGTCAACATCGAGCTGATCTCGACCTCCGAGATCCGCATCTCGGTCGTCACCCGCGCCGACGACGTCAACGAGGCCGTGCGCGCCGTGCACAGCGCCTTCGGGCTCGACTCCGACTCGGACGAGGCCGTGGTGTACGGGGGCACCGGCCGCTGATGGAGCGGTCCGCGCGCCCGACGCTTGCGGTCGTGGGGGCGACCGGGGCCGTCGGCACGGTCATGCTCCAGATCCTGTCCCAGCACGCGGACATCTGGGGTGAGATCCGCCTTGTCGCCTCGCCGCGCTCGGCCGGCCGCAAGCTGACCGTGCGCGGCGAGGAGGTCGAGGTCGTGGCGCTCGACGAGGCGGCCTTCGAGGGCGTGGACGTCGCCATGTTCGACGTCCCCGACGAGGTCGCCGCCGAGTGGGCGCCGCGCGCCGCCGCGCACGGGGCGGTCGTGGTCGACAACTCGGCGGCCTTCCGGATGGACCCCCAGGTGCCGCTGGTCGTGCCCGAGGTCAATCCGCACGCCGCCCGGATCCGTCCGCGCGGCATCGTCGCGGGCCCGAACTGCACCACCCTGTCCATGATCGTCGCGGTGGGCGCGCTGCACGCCGAGTTCGGGCTCCGCGAACTGGTCGTCTCCTCCTACCAGGCGGTGAGCGGCGCGGGCCGCGCCGGTGTGGAGACCCTGCGCCGGCAGCTCTCGCTGGTCGCGGGCACCGAGCTGGGCACCAGCCCCGGCGACGTGCGGCGCGCCGTCGGCGACCGCACGGGCCCCTTCCCCGAGCCCGTCGCGCTGAACGTCGTCCCGTGGGCCGGGTCGCTGCGGGACGAGGGCTGGTCCTCGGAGGAGATGAAGGTACGGGACGAGTCCCGCAAGATCCTCGGGCTGCCGCGGCTGAAGGTCACCGCCACCTGCGTCCGGGTCCCCGTCGTCACCACCCACTCGCTGACCGTGCACGCCCGCTTCGAGGGCGAGGTCACCGTCGACCGCACCAGGGAGATCCTGGCCACCGCGCCCGGTGTGGTGCTCTTCGACGACCCGGAGGCAGGCGAGTTCCCGACCCCCGCCGACGCCGTCGGCACCGACCCCACCTGGGTCGGCCGGGTCCGCCGCGCCCTCGACGATCCCACCGCGCTCGACCTCTTCGTCTGCGGTGACAACCTGCGCAAGGGCGCCGCCCTGAACACCGCCCAGATCGCCGAGCTGGTGGCCGCGGAGCTGACCGGGGCCTGAGCCGGGCGGGCCACCGGGCCCGGTCCCGGGCCGGCAGGGGCCGGAGTCCGGGCCCGGCGCACGGTCACCGCCCCCCGTCACCGCCGCGAGTACTCCACCCGGTCCTGACGTGTCCGGATGCGTCCGGACACGTCCGAACGCATCCGGACCCGGCGGCCGAATATGCTCTCTTATTCTCTCTTCGATCCGTGGAACCGCGCGGGAGCCGGACGGCGTCTTCGCGATAACCCCGGAGGTGTCGCACCGCCGGGACCGCGCGGGCACAGGGGAGGGCTGATGCGGAGGGGAGCAGGTGGTGCACCGCCGACAGCGGTGCCCGCGAGAGCGGTGTCCGGCCGGAACGAGAAGCACGGTGTGTACGGCGCATACGACTCTGCCGGCGTGTACAACCCTGACGGGGGGAAGAGTGTCCAACTTGCGTGGCAGAGGTCGTCAAATACCCAGCATTCACGGTGTCGCCGGTCGGCGGCGCCGTTCTCAGGCCGCCGAGACGGCCGCGCATGCCCGGCGGCATGCCGGTGATCGCCCCGATGCCCGCAGCGCGCACCGTGCCGACCCAGCGCGAGGGCGCTGACGACACGATGGCCGCGGGCACCACAGTCGATCACCTCACCGAGACCTATCGCGCGCACTACCGGTCGCTCCTCGGCCTCGCGGCGCTGCTCCTCGACGACACCGCGTCCTGCGAGGACGTCGTCCAGGAGGCGTTCATCCGGGTGCACTCGGCCCGCCGGCGGGTCCGCGACCCGGAGAAGACCCTGGCCTATCTGCGCCAGACCGTCGTCAACCTGTCCCGCTCCGCGCTGCGCCGCCGCATCCTGGGCCTGAAGCTGCTCACCAAGCCGATGCCCGACATGGCCAGCGCCGAGGAGGGCGCCTACGACCAGTTGGAGCGTGACGCCCTGATCAAGGCCATGCGGGGCCTCCAGCGGCGGCAGCGCGAGGTGCTGGTGCTGCGCTACTTCGCCGACATGACGGAGGCCCAGGTGGCCGAGACGCTCGGCATATCGCTCGGCTCCGTGAAGGCGTACGGCTCACGCGGCATCGCCGCCCTGCGCACGGCCATGGGGGCACCGGCATGAACACCGCCGGAGGAGGGCACCACAGGTACGGGCGGGCCGGCGGGCCGGGACCGCGCGGCGCCCGCCCCGGATCCGGCCACCCCCGCACCCCCCGCATCCCCGGTCGGTACGATCCGCACGACCGCCTCGGTCCGCCCGCCCAGGTCGACCGGCACACAGACAGACACCACGCTGGGAACCCAACAGTGAACGACGCCCCCTCCGACAGCTTCCCGCACGGGAACGCTCGCGGTGACGGGACCGCTCGCGGGACTGCGGGCCCCGGCATCCAGGGCCCGCACGCGAACGTGCCCGACACGGCGGCCCCCGGCCACCGGACGGACCCCGAGGGCCCCATGGAGCGCACCGGTCCGCCCGCCACCGGCCCGCGGGGCCACGACGCCCCCGGCGGGCCCGGCGGCCCGGGACGCGGCTCCGGCACGGGCGGCGGCTCGGGCGACGGCGGCCCCGGCGACCCGGGGACGTGGCCGTCCGGCCCCGACGAGTCCGGCGAGAACGACGGCCTCGGCGCCGACGAGCAGGCGCTGCGCCGGTTGCTGCGGGAGGCGGTCAAGGAGGTCGGGCCCGGCGAGCAGAGCCTCGAACGGCTGCGCCGCGCCGTGCCCGCCCGGCGGGCCCGCAAGCGGCAGGCCCTGGTGGGCGCCGCCGCGGCGGTCGTCCTGCTCGGCACCGCGGTGCCCGCGCTCATCCACGTCTCGAACTCCCGCGGCGCGGGCCACGACCGCACCGCCGTCGCGGGCCACGACCAGGACGTGCCCGGCGGCACGGGCCACGGCAAGGAGGCCGACGGCGGCCGGCAGGGCGCCGGGCAGCCGTCCGGATCCGGCCACTCCAAACACGACGGCGCCGCCCACGGCTCCCACGGCCACGGCACGGGCGACGCCGGCTCGGCCGGCAGCCCCGACCCGGAGAACACCCTGGCCGCCCGCTCACCGGGCTGTGTGGCGAGCGCGCTCGGCAACGCCCAGGCGAGCGTCGGCCCGCCGGACGCAGAAGGCAAGGTCTACGGCAGCTTCCGCGTCTCCAACGTCTCCGGCAGTGACTGCACGGTCGACGGCGCGGGCACCGTCGCCACCCTGGCCCAGGGCGCGGCGGACCCGGCGAGGATCACCGTCGTCGACCACACCGCGGGCGACCCGGCGACCGGACTGCCCGCGCCCGCCGACCAGCCCGCCCAGTTGATCCTGGCGCCGGGCCAGTCGTACCAGGTGGAGTTCGCCTGGGTGCCGTCCGCGGCCTGTCCCAGCGGAGGCGACGCGTCGCCCGACCCCACCTCCTCGGACACCCCCACGGCCGCCGGCGGCGACACCGGTGCGAGTCCGCAGCTCTACCGGGAGGACGGCGATCCCGCGGACGGCAGCGTCGCCGTCTCGCACACCGCGGAACCCGGCGCGCCCACCGCCGGCACCACCATCCCGAACGCCTGTGCGGGCACGCTCTACCGGACGGGCCTGCTGCCCGCGTCCTGAGGGCTGTCCCGTAATCCCCGGCGGGCTCCCGACGCCGGCCACGGCCACCCGCCGCGTTGTCGGGATCGCCCACATACGACCCGGTACGAGGACGACCCTCCGCCTTGCGATCGACCGCATCCGACGCCGCTCGCCGATCCACTGGGGATCACGGGACAGCCCTTGGACGCACCCGGGCGCCGCCCTGGCGTGTGAGCCCGCCGACCGGGGCGTCGGGCCGCGGCCCCGGCCCGTGAGGGCCTGCGCGGTGCTCGCGCGGACGAGGCCGGGCGCCGCCCGGGGCCCGCGCACCCCACCCGTACGGGTGTCAGGGGGAGCGGGGCGCGGTGGTCGCCTCGGTACGTCCTTCCTCGGTGCCCGCACCGCCGTTCCTGATGCCCGCGTCGCCGTCCTCCGTGCCCGCGTCGCCGTCCTCGGCGGTGACCAGGCCCAGCCGGGCGTCCCTGGCCAGTTCCGCCTCGCGGCGCGCCAGCCGGAACCACATGAAGACCACGAAGCCGGCGAAGACGAACCACTCGCCGGTGTAGCCGAGGTTCTGGAACGCCTTCAGATCGAGGCCGCTGCCCTGCGGTGCGACGGCCGGCACCGCCTTCAGACCGGGCGCCGCGCTGTCGAGCGTGATCCAGGCGTCGTAGACCCGGTAGGGGACGAGGTTCACCAGCGAGGCCGCGCTGATCATGCCGACCTGGCCGGACGGCAGGCCACCGGTGTCGGTGACGCCGTCCGTGTCCGGAGTCTCCGAGGACTGCAGCGAGCCGGTCACGGTGACCCGGCCGGTGGGCGGTGCCGGTACGGCGCCGGGCCGCGGTGGGCCGGGCAGCCAGCCGCGCACCACCGGCAGGGCCCTGCCGCTCGCGGTGCGCAGCAGGGTGAGGACGTAACTGCCGTCCTTGCCGTCCAGTTGCCGGTGCGGCACCAGCAGTTGGGTGGCGTAGCGCCCGGTGGCCGTGGCCCGTTCGCCGGAGGTCGCCTGGCTGACCGGGAGCAGCGAGTCGAGCGGCCGGGGCGCGGCGCGGCGGTGGGCGCCGGACGCGCGGTCGGCGGCGTGCTGGTCCCGCACGTGCCCCTCGAACCGGCTGAGCTGCCAGGTGCCCATGAAGACGCAGAGCGGGATCGCGAGCAGCGCGAAGACGTTGATCCCCCACCAGCGGGGCGTCAGCAGGAACCGGTACACACCACCACGGTACGGGGCGCCGGGGCCGGGGCGGCCGAGGGGTGCGGTGCGAAGCGGCGCGCCGGACGCGCCGGCGGCGGACACGGCGCCGGTGCGGCTCTGTCCTGTGCGCCGGACGGTGCGGCTCCGTCCTGTGCGCCTGACGGCCGGGGTGCGTGCGCTCGCAGGCCGGGGCGATCGCCGCCGCCGTCCGGCTCGGCGGTCCGGTAGGGGCCGTGCCTCAGCGGCACGCCAGCGTGCTGCCGCGCACGGGGCGCGGGTCGCCGCCGGGAAGCGGCGGATCGGCCCAGCGGGCGCCGGGGTCGGCCGCGGTCAGCGGCCGGTCCGCGCGGAGCCGGGCGAAGAGCGCGGCGGCGCGCCGGCGGTCCCAGACGACCGCGGTCCCGCCGCCCGGGACCCGCACCCGGCCGGTGCCCACCGCAACCGTCGCGAACTCCGTTGCGCCCGGGCGCAACTGCCGCAGCGCGCCGGCGAGCGCGACGAGCTGCGGCACGGTGAGCTGTTCGCCGGCCCGGCCGGGGCCGAGCAGGGCGCGGCCGAGCCGGGCCACCCGGACGGGGTCGTCGAGCGCACGCGTGGTGCGCAGCCGCTCCAGCACGGCCACCAGGAACCGCTGCTGCCGCTGGATCCGGCCGAAGTCGGCGGCGGCGTCGGTGTGCCGGGCGCGCACGTACTGGAGGGCCTGTCCGCCGCCGAGCAGGTGCCGACCCGGGGCGAGGGCGAGTCCGCTGGCGGTGTCCCGCAGCGGTCGCTGGGTGCAGACCTCCACGCCGTGCAGGGCGTCGACGGTGTCGATGAAACGGCGGAAGTCCACCTGCACGTAGCGGTCGATCCGGACGTCCGTCATCTCCTCCACCGTCCGGACCACCAGCGGCGCGCCGCCCGCGCCGTAGGCGGCGTTGATCTTCGCCGAACGCGCCGGTCTGCGCTGCCCGGTGCCCGGATCGCGAAATGCGGGGATGCGCGCGTACGAGTCGCGTGGCAGCCCCACGACGCTGACGCGCCCGTGCCCGTCGGAGACGTGCACGAGCATCAGCACATCGGTGCAGTCGCACCCGGCGCCGCCCAGCCGGAACCGGCTCCTCTCCCGCGCCGTGACCGTCCCGCGGCCGTCCGTGCCCATCAGCAGGATGTTGGTGCCGGGTCCGCCATTCGGACGTTCCCGCATACCGGTGAGGCTGTCCGCGCGTTGGACCCGCTGAGGCAGCGCGAGCGATGCGCCGGCGATCCCGGCGGCCAGCGCGAAAAGCACGGCGGCGGTGAGCACGGCACTCCACCGCCGGTTCTCCTGGTTGGTGGGCGGTGATTTCTTCTGCTTTTCCACAACGGGCTCCGTCCCACGCATTTCCAGCGCAATAAGCGTATGACCGGCATGTCGAAGGTGCGGACGCCTGCCGGGCGCGGCGCGCCCGGACAACTCTTTTGTGCCAATCCCGCGTGCGGGTCGCTCCCGGGTCGTCGGGACACCGGAGGAGATGAGGGACCATGACCCAGGGCCAGGGCGGCTGGAAACGCCACGGAATGATTCCGGCGAGCCGGCGACCTCATGAGGACCGCGCAGCCGAGCCGGTCTACACCGCCCTGCTCGAGGCATGGCGCCGTCAGGGCAGGACGCTGCCGGGGGGACCGGACCCGGAATGGAACGCGATTGTGTCGCGGGATTTCTGGCCGCGTGGTGGCAGTTTCTGAACATCGACCGGGTGAGCACCCGAAACCATTCCGATGCGGCGCAGTTGAACAGATGCCAGTGCCTACGTGCGTCCGTTATCCAGAAAAGCACAAAAGGAAACCGGAAACGCCTCAGAGCGCTCCTGCCGTTCCCGCGGCCGGCCGCGTTCACGTATCACGTGGCACTTACAACAGCCGGCCAGGCTGTGTCAGTGCCGGACCTGGACGGTCAACCGGACAGGCCGGCTCCCCATTGCGAGCAGGAAGACAACTAGAGTGCGACAGGTCCTCAGTAAGGGAATGCTCACGGCCGCGGCCGTGACGGGCATCCTGTCCGTTCCGGGCGGCTACGCGTTCGCCGACGCGGACGCGATCGTGACGGACTCGGCCGGCACGCTGTTGGGCGGCATCCCGCAGTCGCCCGTCGACGGGCCCGTGAACGTCTGCGGCAGCATCGGCGGCCTCGACCCGATCCAGGAGCTCACCGCCGGTTGCGTCACCGTCGGCGACGAGCAGGACGCGCAGGCCGACAGCCCGGACCCGGACTGCTCGGAGCCGGACGGCCCGGAGCCCGACGCGCCGCAGCCCGAGGCTCCGGAGCCGCGCGCCCCGCAGCCCGACCCGCCCGCGCCGCAGCACCACGAGCCCGTGGTCCACGAGGCCCACACGCTGCCCGTGGCGGCCCCGCAACTGGCCGAGACCGGCGGCGACCCGACCACGCTGGTGGCCGGCGGCCTCGGTGCGGTGCTGCTGGCCGGCGGCGGAATCCTGTACCGCAGGGGCAGGGCGGCGGCTCGCCGGTAGCCCCCGGCGCAGGCTCGCCGGCGGCCCCGGCCAGGCGCTGCCGGCGGCCTTCCGGCCACGGCGCCTGCGCCGCGGTGCGGACGGCCCCGCGGGGCCGCTCACACCGCGGCGCAGGCGTGCGGCCGCCGGGCCGGGACGGCGGTGCCGTGCGGCGTGCGCCGCCGGACCCCGGTCCTCACCCGGCCGTGCCGATGCCTTCCCGGCGACTGCGCAGCAGGGCCTTGGCGCGCGAGCGGGCCGCCGAGTCCCAGGCCGTCGCGGTCAGCAGCGCCGCGGAGCGCCCGCGGGCCAGCAGGAGGCGCCGGTTGACGACCCGTTCCGGCCGCCAGTGGTGCTTGTACGGCTCGTCGCCGCGCAGCAGGCTCAGCACGCCGGGCCCGCCCGCCGGGTCCCGGGAGCCCCGCTGGTCCCGCAGTTCTGCCAGGTGCAGGGTGCCCGAGTGCATCAGCATCGTCGCCACGTCCACCTTCCGCTCCCGCAGCCTCGGGTCGGCGCCGAACAGATAGCCGCCGGCCAGCCGGGGCGCCAGCAGCGTCAGGTCGACCGCCACCACCGCGCCGTCGAGCCGGAACTCCGTGACCGCCGCCGCACCGCGCGCCGCCATCGCCCGCACCGCGTGCTCCAGGTGCCCGGCGAACCGCGGCCGCAGGTGTTCACCCGTCACCTTCCTGCCCCGGCACTGCCACTGCACCCGGTGCAGTGCGAGCAGGGCGCGCAGCATGGCGGGCACCTCCTCGGGCGCCACCACCCGGCGTTCGACGCCCAGCGCGGCCAGTTTGCGCAGGTTCGAGCGGACGCGCTGGCCCCGGGACGACGGCAGGCGTGCCACCAGTTCGTCCATCGGGACGGCGGGCAGCTCCAGGCAGAGCGAGTCGGGCAGTGTCCTGCGCGGTCCCCGCCAGCACGCGTACACCCGCTCCAGCGCGGCCCCCGGCCGCACCTCGCGGAAGTCGACCAGGGCGCTGCCCGCGGCCCCGGCCAGCGCCTCGGCCAGGGCCGGCGCAGCCTGCTGCGCGTACGCGTCGTCCAGCAGGACGTCGGAGAAGTCGGAGATCGCGCCGCCCAGCGGCACCAGTGCCGGGAACGGCCGGTGCACGCGCATCATCGCGGCGGCGCCGACGAGCCGCCCGGCCCCTTGGGCCCCTTCGGCCCCCGCGTTCGGGGCCGCCGCGCGCAGCAGCACCACCCGCAGGCCGCGACCCGCCCCGCGCGCCCCGTACGCACGCCACCACGAGTGCAGCCAGGCGTGCGTCTGGAACGGTGTGGCGGCCGTGCAGCGGCCGTGCAGCAGGTCCCACTCCGCTTCGAGGGCGCCGAACTCGTCAGCGGAGGTGCACACCTGCGCGGACAGCCCCCGGCCGGCCGGCTTCGAGCCGTCCCGTGCGCCGGGCCCTGCCGCCCCGGCCGGGCGGTCCCGCCCGGCCGGGGCGGCAGGGCGGGCCGCGGCGGCAGTGCTGTCCGTCCGGGGCTGCCGTGCCTTCGTCGTGGTCCTCATCAGCGGACTCCCTGGAGGTCGGCGGCGGAGGCGGGAGCGGGCACCGCGGGCGGTGCGGCGGGGTCCGGACGGCGCCGGGGGCGGGCGAGCAGCGCCAGGCCGCCCAGCAGACCGCCCGCGCAACCGCCCACCAGGGCCGAGAGGGGAGCGGACGCCGAGGCGGGCGCGGCGGGGTCGATGGCGCGGGAGAACGGGACGAGCCGTACGTCCGTGTCGCGCCGGGTCCGCTCGGCGTAGGCGATCAGGGTCCTGGAGACCGCGTTGGCCATGTCGGCGGTCCTGTCCAGGCGCGAGGAGGTGGCGGTGATGGCGATCATCGGCGCGTCCGGCGAGGTCTCCGCGCGTACGCCGCTGCGGAGCGTGGCCACCGGGACCCGGGCCCACACCGGCGCGTCGGCGAGCACCGCCACCTGGGTCGCGACCCGGCCGTACGCCTGCGCGAAGCCCAGCGCGCGTGCCGTGTCCGCCTTGTTCCCCGGCACCGCGATCACATAACTGGTGGCCGTGTACTGGGGGGCCCTCACCAGGCCGTACACGCCGCCGACGAGCAGGCCGAGCGCGGCACAGGCGGGCAGCGGCCACCACTGCGGCCATCGGCGTGCGCGCGCGTGCCGCGCACGGCCGACCACCAGGCGCCGGGCCCTGGCCGGCAGGCGCCGGGCCCTGACCAGCCGGGTCGGGGTGCGGACCGGCTCGTCGGCCGGCTGGGACGGGGCGGCGGGTGCGGGCGGGTCGGCCGGCTCGGGAGACTCGGCCGGCGCGGTCCGTTCCGGCGGGGACGGCCGCTTCGCCGGCTCCGCGGGGATACGCCGCCTGACGCGGGTTCGGGTCATGAGGAGCTCACTCCCAACGAGGTGGAGTCCGCCCCGGAGCCGGCCCGGTCCGGCCCCGGCGCCCCGGCACCGGTCGTGGCCCCGGCGGACGCCTGGCCCCCGGATCCGGACGCGGAGGTGGGCGCGGGGTCGGTGTCGGGGCCCGGGTCGGGGCTGGGGATGGTGGCGGTGTCGGTGTCGGTGAGGGGGGCGGGGGCCGTTGCCGCCGGGTCGGTGGCGGGACCGGCGGTGGTGCTGCCGGGGCGGGAACGGGCGCCCGGGTCCGGTACGGCGCCGTGGCCGCCCTCGACGGTGGTGCCGTTGGCGGTGGCGCCGTCGACAGTTGGTGCGGGTGCGGGTGCGGGTGCGGGTGCGGGTGGGGGTGCGGGTGCGGGTGGGGTGTCGGGGCCGGGGTCGGGTTTCGGTGCGGCGGCGTCCGCCTCCGGGGCGGTGGCGGTGGTGCGGTCCGGGCCGGGGAGGTTCGCGGTGCGGCTGGTGTCCGGTGCGCTGGGCGGCTCGGGGGTCCCGGGGGTCTCGGGAGTCCCGGGGGCCTCGGGAGTCTCGGGTGGGGGTGGGGGCGCCGTGCGGCCCGGGCGGCGCGGCCACCACCGCGGCACACTCCACCGCGGCGCGGGCCCTCCCCGTCCGAGCGCTCGTCCGTCTCCGTGTCCGGGTGCCGCCTGCCCCGGCGCCGGTGCGCAGGCGCCGGGGGTCGGCTCGGCGGGGGCGCCGGGCGCGGCGGGGGCCGCGGGGGCATCCGAGCCGGTGGTGGCGGTGGTGGCGGTGGTGGCGTGGTCGGTGCCGGATGCGTTCGCCGCGCCGGCCCGGTCGGTGGCGGCCGGATCGTGGGCGGACGGGTGGGTGGACGGGTGGGGGGCGGCCGGGGCGGTGGGGGCAGCCGGGTCACCGGCGTTCGCCGCAGCGGTGGGGGCCGGGTCCGCCGTGGAGCCGGAGGCCGGGGCAGGGGCGGCGGTCCGCCCGGGCATGCCGGTGGCCGGGCCGGGACCGGTCGCGGCTGCGGCGGTGGGCGGCTCCTGGCTCGCGTCCGTGGTGGTCCCTGGCTCCTCGACGGGGGCCTCGGGGGCGGGCGCCGTGTGCGGGCGCACGCGGGCGCGCGGGTGGGCGCGGGACGTGGGACCGGCCAGGGCCGCGGCGTAGACGCGCATCAACTGCTGGGCGCTGCGGGCGATGTCGTAGTGCTGCACGGCGTCGGGCACCGGGAACCGGCCGGTTCCGGAGATGCTCAGGTGGTGCAGCGCCCGTGCGTATGCCTGCGGGGTGCTGGGCACGCGGCGCGCGCCGGGCGCCGCAGCGGGAGGCAGGTCGTCGAGCGCCGGGCAGGCCGTGTACAGCACCGGGAGGCCGGCGGCGAGGCCCTCCACCACGGCGAGCCCGAAGGTCTCCTCCTGGCACGGCGAGGCCAGTACGTCCATGGCCGCCAGCAGCGCGGGCAGCGTACGCGCCGTGGCGAGGTCGTCCGCGCAGGACGGTCCGCCGCGCCCGCCGAGCGCCGCGCCCGCCTCGCGCCCGCGTTCCCCTGGCCGCCCACGCCCGGGAAGCGGCACGGCACCGGCGAAGGGCTCGTGCACGGCGAAGGGCTCGTGTGCGGCGAAGGGGCCGTGTGTGGCGAGGGGATCGGCGCCCGCGAGCGGATCGGCGCCCGCGATCCGGTCGGTACCCGCGAGCGGGTCGGACCCGGCACCGGACCGGTACCCGCCGAAGGGCCCGGGGCCCGCTCCGAACCCCGCCTCCGCGACCGGGTCCGGCCCCGCGGGCCTCCCGCGCCCACCGGGCCGCCCGCCGTCCGCGGGACGTCTGCCCCCCGCGGCACGTCCGCCGTCCGTCGGGCGCCCGCCACCCGGTCGGCGTCCGCCGTCCGCGAGGCGGCCGTCCCGGGCGGTCGGGCCCGGGCCGCCGAGCTGCTCGGCGGGCCTGAGGAAGTCCGGCGGGCCGAGCGGTTCGGGCGGCGGGTAGGGGCGCTCGCCGGCGAAGATGACGCGCTCGCCGATGCCCAGCCGCCGGGCGGTGCGGCGCAGCGCCCGCTCCTCGGGCCCGCCGCCCACCAGCAGCAGCACGCACTCGTCGGGCAGCGCCGTCAGCGCGTGCAGCAGGATGTCGAAGCGTTTCCCGGGCGCCAGCCGGCCCACGGCGCCGATGACGTAGACGTCGTCGGGCAGCCCGAGCAGCCGCCGTGCCCGGTACCGCACGTCGGGGTCGAAGCGGAAGCGCCCCGCGTCGATGCCGTTCGGCACCACGTGGACGCGCTCGCCGGGCACGCCCCAGCGGCGCAGCCGTTCCGCGACCGTCGGGGAGACGGCGACCGTGGCGCGTGAGAGCCGTTCGGTGCCGAGGTAGAGCGCGCGCACGCCGCCGGTCAGCCGGCGGCCCTCCATCAGGGTGTCGCCGAGCGAGTGCTCGGTGGCGACCACCGCGCGCACTCCGGCGAGCCGGGCGGCCACCCTGCCGTAGAGGCAGGCCCGGTACAGGTGGGTGTGCACCAGGTCGTAGCGGCCCGCCCTGATCAGCCTGGTCAGGCGGGGCAGCGCGGTCACGTCGCGGTTCCCGGACATCTTCACGTGGGTGACGCGCACACCGTCCGCCGCCAGCCCCTCGGCGACCGGGCCCGGGGCGGTGAGGGTGACGACGTCGCAGGTGGCGGGCAACTGCTGGAGCATCAGCCGCAACTGCTGCTCCGCGCCGCCCACCCCCAGCCCGGTGATGACCTGGAGCACCTTCACGGCGCCTCCCCGGGGTGCGCGGACGGTACGGGGGCTGCCGGCACGGGCTCACCGGACTGCCCGGGGCCGCCGGGGGCGCTGCCGGCGCCGGGAGGTGCCGGGGCCGGGGACGCGGCACCGCCCCGGGCAGCGCGACTTTCCGGCGCCGCGGGTGGCGCGGGCGCGGGCAGGGGGCGCCGCAGGGGGGCCAGGAGTCGTTTCGCGGTCAGTCTGGCGCCCGTGTCGTGCTGCCCGACGTACACCCGCGGCAGGGCGAAGACGCCGGCCAGCGGCCCCGGGGCGATGGCGCAGGCGTATGCGTAGCCCGCGCGCCGCACGGCGTCCGCCGTGTCGCGGTCGACGGCCCCGTACGGATAGCAGAACCCGCGCACCGCACGCCCCGTCAGCTCGCCGAGCAGCGCCCGGCTGTGCACCAGTTCGGCGTGCCGCAGTGCCTCGTCGGCGCGGGTGAGGTCGGTGTGGGTGAGGCCGTGCGAGGCGATCTCCATGCCCGCGTCGGCCGCCCGCCGGATGCCGTCCGCGTCGAGCAGCGGTTTGCGCGGGCCGTGCGCCTCCCAGGTGTTCGCGCCGCCGAGCCGGCCCGCCAGCACGAAGACGGTGGCGGTGCAGGCGTGCTTGCGCAGCAGTGGGAGCGCGTGCTCGGTGAAGTCGCGGTAGCCGTCGTCGAAGGTGAGCCCCACCAGGTTGCGGTCCCGGCCCGCGGACCGGGCCGCGAGCAGTTCGGCCACGCTCACGCCGCGCAACCCCTGCCGCCGCAGCAGTCGTAGCTGTGCGTCGAGACGGCCGGGCGTGACGGTGATCCGGTGGGGGTCCTCGGTGCGGTCGGCCACGGAGTGGTACATCGCCACCCAGGGCGGCGCACCGGACGGCCACCAGATCGCACGGGCCGGCCGCCTTCGGCCTGCGGACGGTTTCCTGGGCGGTGGGGTGACGGCGCGTGTGTCAGCGGACATGGAGGTGCTTTCCGGTGAGGGAGGTGAGGGGGGTGCGGGGGTTGAGGGGGGTGTGGCAGGTGAGGGCGGGGAGGGAGCTGAAGCGGGCGGGGACGACGGGGAGGACGAGGAGGAGGACGGGGGTGAGGGGCGTGAGGGGATCACGGGTGGGGCGGGGATCGGGCGGGTGCGGCGGGTGCGGCCGGTGGCCGCCGGAGCGGCGGGGACGCCGGTGCGGCCGCGGGGAGCCCGGGTGCGCCGAGCGGGGGCGCCGGCGTGACGGGGGTGCCCGCGACGGCTTCGGGCGGGGAAGCCCCGGGCGGGGGAGCCCGCGCCCCGGCGCGAGAGGCGGGCCGTACGGGGGGCGGGGGAGCGGGCGCCCAGGCGCGCGTGGCGGAGCGCGGTACGCAGGATGGGCGTGACGTCGCCCGGATGGAGCGCGGCGAGCACCAGACCGTAGACGGCGGCGGTGGCCGCGCATGCGGCCGCGACGGTGGCGGGCGCCCCGTGCGCCCAGCCCGCGCAGCAGAGCCCCGCACCGGCCGCGAGCACCGCCGCGGCCAGTTGCCCGGTCAGCCCGGTCAGGACGCGGCGGGTCCTGACCGGCACGGCACGTGCGGCGGGCGCGGTCGGCCGGCTCGTGCCGTACCGACCGCCGTGCCTCGGGCGCCCGGGCCTGCGCTCGTGCCCGGCTCCGGCTCCTGGCCCGCGCCCTGGCCCGCGCCCGCCGATCAGCAGGAGCAGTGCCGTGAGGGTGATGCCGGCGGCGTTGGCGGCGGCGATGCCCCGGGCGCCCCAGGGGCCCGCGCCCCAGGCTCCGAGCACCGCGGTCGCGACGGCGCCCGTGGCCATCGCGGCCAGCGGGTACCAGGTGCGGCGGCCCGCGGAGAAGTGGCAGCGGACGAGGGCGCCGACGAGGGTGTGGCCGAGCAGCCCGAGCGCGTACACCCGCAGCACGCCCGCGGTGGCCGCGGTGTCCCGCGCGGTGAAGGCGCCCTGCTGGAAGAGGAGTTCCAGCAGCGCGGGCGCGCAGGCGACGAGGGCGGCGGCGCCCAGCAGCACCACGCAGCCCGCCAGCAGCAGGTCCCGTTCCATGCGGTCCCTGGCCCGCGCCGTGTCGCCCTCTGCCAGCGCCCGCGCCACCACCGGGAAGGTGACCGTGCAGAGCATGAGCGAGAGCGCCATCGGCACCTGCGCCACCTTCTGCGCGTAGTTGAGGTGGGAGATCGCGCCCGGCGGCAGGGACGAGGCCAGGTAGCGCTCGACGAGCACCTGCGACTGCCGGCACAGCGCGAACATCAACACGCACGCCACCAGCCCGCCCTCGACCCCGGCCCGCCCGGCCCGCCCGACCTGTTCGGCCTCCCCGGCTCGCCCGCTCCGCCCGCTCTGCCCTGCCCCTTTGGGCTGCTCGGCGTGCCCGTCGTGTACGGCCCGCTGGACGCGTACGGCCTGCCCGGCCCGCTCGCTCTGCCCGGCCTCCGAGGCTTTCGTGGCCTCCGCTGCCCCCGCGGCGCCTGCTCCTGATCCGGCGTGGACGTGTGCCGCCGGGGGGCCGTACGCCGCGGACGGGACGGTGCGGGGGCCGCGCGAGCCGCCCGGCCCTGCGGTTGCCACCGTCCGCGCACGTGCCGGGCTCGCCGGGTCCCGGTACGTCGGTGTACGGGCGGCCTCCGTGCCCTCGGGGGGCCGCCCGCCCCGCAGGTGCCGCCACAGTGCCGGTGCCTGGACGGCGACCATCAGGCAGCCGCCGCAGGCCACGCCGAGTGCGGCGGCGCGTACGCCGAGGCGGCCGCCGAAGGCGAACACGGCGGCGACGATGGCGAGGTTGTGGACCACGTAGATCGCTGCGGGCACGGCGAAGCTGCGGTGTGCGCGCAGGGCCGCGCTGCAGTACCCGGCGAGGCCGAACGACACCGCGCAGGTCGCCGTGAACCGTGTGCAGTCCACGGCGAGGCCCGGCTCCGGCAGGCCCGGCGCCAGCAGCCGCACGAGCAGCGGCGCCCCTGCGCACAGCAGCGCGCCCGCCACGCCGAGGCCCAGCAGGACCCTGGGCAGCGAGGCGGCCACCAGCGCCCGTACCGGGTCGGGTCCGCGGGCGCCGGTGCGGCGGCGGGCCAGTGCCAGGCTGAACGCGGGCACCAGGACGAAGGCCATGCCGTCCTCGATGAGGAGCGTCGCCGCGACCTCGGGCACCGTCCAGGCGACCAGGAAGGCGTCCGTGTCCCGGCCGGCACCGAAGAGGTGCGCCAGCGCACGGTCGCGGCCGAGCCCCAGCAGTGCCCCGGCCGCCGTCAGTCCCGCGGTGACCAGCGCGGCCCGGAAGAGGAACCGCCGCGAAGGGCCCCCGCCGCCGTCCGCCGCCGCCCCGCCCACCGTCACCGCCCCGCCGGGCTGCCGCCCACGGCACCGTCGACGGCCGCGGCCCGCTTCCCGGCGCCCCGGACGGGTCGTGCGCCGTCGCCCGCACCGGCGCCGCCCCTCGTCGGCGCGGCGTCCCGAGTCGTCTCGCCACCACCCTTCGTCGCACCGCCCTTCGTCGCACCGCCACCGTCACGGCCCATCGGCCGGGCACCGGGGGTCTCGGTCGCCGCCGTGCCGTCCGCGGTCGCCGTCCCGAGCGCCCACCAGGCCGCGACGCCGAGGACGACCGCGGTCAGCGCGGTGGACGGGCCGCCGATGTCGGCGTAGACGAAGTCCACGAGCTGCCAGACGAGCAGCCCGCACGCGAGGAGCGCACAGTCCAGGCCGCGGCCGGACCGGGCCGGGGCCGGATCCTCGGCAGGCACGGGCGCCGGGGTATGCCCGGCCGCCGGGGGATGCACCGGTACCGAGGGGCGCCCCGGCGTCGGGGAATGCCCCGGCACCGCGGCGCGCCGGGCCCGGGCCGCCCGGCGGATCCCGCACACCAGCAGCGCCGCCCAGCCGCCCGCGAGCGGCACGAGGCCGAGCAGGCCCTGTTCGCTCAGTACGAGGAGGTACATGTTGTGCGGCGAGAGCAGCGGCTGGCGCCGGAAGGCCGCGCCCGCGCCCTCCGTGTCGCTGCCGGAGGACAGTGCGAGCGAGGCGCGGCTGTCGCGGTTCGCGGGGAAGCCCTTCAGGCCCACGCCGGTGACGGGCCTCTCGCGCCACATGCCGAGCGCGGCCGACCACATGGTGTACCGGTCCACGACCGACTGGTCGGGTGCGTCGGTGACGTGCGTGATGCTGCTCAGCCGCTGCTCCAGCATGGAGCCGCCCACACCGATCCCGGCGACCAGCACCACCAGCGCGGCGGCCAGCGCGGCACCCGCCGCGACCGCCCTGCGCAGACCCGTGAGCGCGAGCTGTGCCCCGCACGCCACGGCGGTCGCGATCCACGCCCCCCGGCTGAACGACACCGCGAGCGGCACCACGAGCACTACCGCGCACCCCAGCGCCACCGCGCGCCGCCACCGGTCGGCCCGGACAGGGCCGTGCGCCGCCGTGCGGAGCGCCGCCGTGCCGTGCGCCGTGCCCGCGTCACCGGGTGCGAGCGCGAGACCCACCGCGCACACCAGGCCGTAGGCCACCACGGTCGCCATCCCCATGATGTCCCCGGCTCCGAAGGTGCCCACGGCGCGGATGCCGGAGCCCATGTAGGAGGCTCCGGTGCCGGTGGCGTACTGCGCCACGCCGAGGCCGCCCTCCCACAGCGCGAGGCTGACCAGCGCCCACGCCAGCAGGCGAAGCTGTGCGCGGTCGCGGACCAGGAGCAGCACCGCCGTGGGCACCAGCACGAAGACCTGGAGGTAGCGGGCGAAGCCCGCGAGGCCGGTGGCGGGGTCGGCCGCACCGAGCGCCGCCACCGCGAAGCCGGCCACGGGCAGACCGAGGACGACGGCCGCGGTCCTGGTCAGCGGCCGGCGCGCCAGGCGTACGGCACGCACCGCGGCGTACAGCACGACGAGGGCCGACACCGCGTCGGCCACCGTGCCGCCCGCGCCGCCGGGCGCGCCGGCGCCGAGGCCGGGCAGCGCGGGCCCGTGCCCGTCCGCCCCGGGCAGCCCGAGCGTGGCGATGAGCACCACCACGGGCAGGACAGGCGCCCGGCGCCGCAACGCCGCCCCGAGCCCGGCCCGGGGCGCCGCCGGCGCCTGTCCCGGCACGGCGGTGGCTGCCGATGGGTGGGGCACGGCGCCTCAGCTCCCGGTGGGACGGACGAGGGCGGCGGCGGTGCGCAGCAGGATGCAGACGTCCTGCCAGAGCGACCAGGTGTCGATGTAGGCGTTGTCGAAGCGGCACCGGTCCTCGATGGAGGTGTCGCCGCGCAGGCCGTGGATCTGGGCCAGTCCGGTGATCCCCGTCTGCATGCGGTGCCTGGCCGCGTAACCGGGGTGCAGCCGGCTGAACTTGGCGACGAAGTGCGGGCGCTCGGGCCGCGGTCCGACCAGGCTCATGTCGCCGCGGAAGACGTTCCACAACTGGAGCAGCTCGTCGAGGGAGGTACGGCGCAGGAACCGGCAGAAGGCGCTCATGCCCTGCTCGTCGGCGATGCTCCAGCGGGTGGTCGCCTCCTGCGGGTCGGCGGGGCGGTGGGTGCGGAGCTTCAACAGGGTGAACGGGTGGCCGTCCTTGCCGACACGTTCCTGCCGGAAGACCACACCGGGCCCGTCGATCAGCCGCAGTGCGGCCGCGCAGCCCAGCAGCACCGGGCCGGCCAGCACCAGCAGCAGCCCCGACACCGTCACGTCCAGGGCCCGTTTGCCGCGCGACGGGCGGGTGTGCCGCAGGGGCGACAGCGGGGTGCACGGGAAGCCCGCGAGGTATGCGCTGCCGCCCGGAGGGGAGCGCCGGGGGCCGCCGGGGCCGTGCGGCACGAGGGCCGCGGGGTGGGGCTTCGCACCGGCGTCGGGCGCGGGGTGCGGCACGGCGACCGCGGCGGGCTCCGGGTCCAGCCGCCACACCAGGCAGTGGTACTCCGTCAGCAGTCCCATGAGCGGTCCGTACGCTCCGTCGGCGCCGACGAACAGCCCGGCACGCACGGTGTTCTGGATGAGCGCGCGCCGGACGTCCGGCAGGGTGGTCAGCACCGGCAGATCCGTTTCGCCTGATACTCCTGACGCGGCCGCCGCCCTGGACCCGCCGCGGTCGGTGCCACCTGCCGCCGGGACCAGTTCCGCGGCGCCCGGCTCCGGGTGGCCGGGGCCCGGTTCCGTACCGGCCACGCCCACCGGGCGCAGGCCGCAGGCCGGGTGCCGCAGGAGGGCCGCGGCGACCCGCAGGGCGGTGGCCGCGGGACCGATCACGAGGGTCGGGTGCGGGTGCCGGGCGGCCTCGCGGCGGCGGTGCCGGTGCACCGCGCCGCGGCCCGCGCAACTCACCGCGATGTGCACGGCGCAGCCGGTGGCGAGGGCGGGCAGCGACAGCGCCCGGGCCGGGGAGAGCCCGGCGAGCAGCGCGGCGAGCAGCACCCAGCCGGCCGCGCTCCGGCCGCCGAGCGCGGGGAGTTCGTCGAGGACGAGCGGGGCGCGGGGCGGCGGCGGGCCGCCCCGTGTGCCGTACAGACCGGCGCGTGCGTACAGCGCCGTCACGGTCAGCAGCAGCGCCAGCGTGGGCCACAGGACCGCGAGTGCCGGCCAGGCGAGCGGGGCCGCGGGCCAGAGGGGGAACGCGGCCGGCCAGGACTGCGCCCCGGCCGGTGCCCCGAGCACCGCGGCCCGCCAGCCGAGCCCGCCGGTACGGGCCGTGGACGCCGCCGCGGCGACGCCGAGCAGGGCCGCCGCGGTGTCCACGGCGAGCAGGGGGAGCGGCGAGGCGTGCCGCACGGCACGGCGCGGCCCGAGGGGCGGGCGGGGGCCGCGCCAGGTGCCGCGGGGTCTGACGACCGCGATCGGGGAGGGGCTCCCGCCCGTCCGTGGCTGTCCGGCGGGGGGTGGGACGGTGCTTTCCGCAGTCACGTGGCCAGCGACTCCCTGCGTTCGTCGCACGCGGCCTGCGCCGCGTGCCTGGTGGGCCCGGTGTGCGCGATACCGGGCAGGGCCCGGTACACGGCCGCGACCGCGGCGGCGGAGCGCCGCACGTCGTGGGTGGCGAGGACGTGCCGGTGCCCCGCTCGGCCGAGCTCGGCGCGCAGCGGCGCGTCGCGCAGCAGGGCGACGGCGGCACCGGCCAGCGCCGCGGGGTCCGCGGGCGGGACCAGGCAGTGCGCCTCCTGCCCGGCGGGCAGGGCCTCACGGGCGCCCGCCACGTCGGTGACCAGGACCGGCGCGCCACAGGCCAGTGCCTCCAGCGGGGCCAGGGCCATGCCCTCCCAGCGGGACGGCAGCACCACGAGGTCGGCGGCCCGGTACCAGGCGGCGGGGTCGCGGGTCGGCCCGGCGAACGTCACCGACGGCGGCGCGGCGCGGCGCAGGGCGGCCGCCTCGGGTCCGTCGCCGACCAGGACGAGGTGGGCGCCCGGCACCTGACGGGCGATCAGCGGCCAGGACTGGAGGAGCACGTCCTGGCCCTTCTGCCGGCACAGCCGCGCCATGCACACCACCAGCGGCCCCGTGGGCGGTACCCCGGGATGCAGGGGCAGGGCGGCACGCCGGTCGCCCGCCGGTCCCGCGGCGGGCCGGAAGCGCGCGGTGTCCACACCGTTTTGGACCACCGACCAGTCGGCCTCGATCCCCTCGGCCTGCCCGGTGCGCATCTCCGCCGCGCTGACGCAGACGATCCGTGCCGCCCACCGCGCCCCGTACCGCTCCCAGCGCCGGGCCAACCGCGCGGCCCTGCCCTGGGCGGCCTCGAACGACCAGGCGTGCGGCTGGAAGACGGTCGGCACCCGGCCGCGCAGGGCGAGCCGGGCGGCGAGCCCGGCCTTGGAGCTGTGCGCGTGCACCACGTCGGGGCGCACCTGGGCCACCAGTCGTGCGAGCCGTCCCACCTCACCGGCCAGGGCGGGGCCCGGGGTCCTGGACGCCGCCCAGTACCGCACCGCACCGCCGGCGTCGCGCACCGCACCCGCCAGCGGGCCGTCCGCCGGGCAGGCCACGGTGGCGGCGAGGTCCTCGGCGGGGGAGGCCGCCACCAGGTCCGTGACCACACGCGCCACCCCGCCGTCGACGGGCTGGGTGACGTGCAGGACGTTCAGGACGCGACGGGGCCGGTGAAGGGGTGCGCTACGGGCGGGCGACGGCTGTGGGCTACCGGAGGACATCGTCGGCGACGGCGCGGGCGCCTGCCGCGCACGGCAGGACGGGCCCCTGGGGAGCGCCGGGCGAAACACCGGAGGGAGCACCGGGGGAAATCCCGGCGGCGAAACCGGCGGCGAAACCGGCGGGGCCGCCGGCGGGGTCACCGGGGGAAAGAGAGAAAGGGCGGACGAGGGCGTGTCCCGGGCCGCGTCCGGGGTGGCAACCGAAAGAGGACGGTGCACACGAACGGCCGAGGGGACGACGAGCTCGGATGGGACCAGGAGAATGACGCATGGCCGACTCTGCCCTTTCGGGATGCGAAGGTTCTGAAACCCGCGGGGAGTAAAAATCACACGATCCGCTGCACTCGCCGGTGCCTAAAGGACGGCTTCAGGGAAGGGCAACTGTAGCCGATTTGTGAACGTATCCGATAATTTCCGAAAGCCTGTGTGTCGTATCGGCTTGCATTACTTCTTGATGATGTGGTCTTCGCCCGCGGGCCCCGGCACGTGAAAAGGCCGCGTGCATGGTGCGCCGCCGCTTAACGGAAGAGCCGCCCGCGCCGTGCGGAGGCGCGCCGCCGGTGCGGCGTGGGACGACCCGAACGGCCGGAGGCGGGCGGCCGGGTCGGCGGGCGCCCGCGGACCGTGTCCCACCAGGCAGAACCGGCGGTCGCACCGACCCAGGGGCGGACACGTTCCGCGCTCGATCGGTTGCGTACGGCGACCGCTGCTCGGACGGTGATCACAAGATCGGACGCACTCAGCGAAGGGAAGACCATGCGTCATCTGCCCGTACGTCCCCTCATCACCTCCGCCCTCTGCGCGGCCCTCACCCTGTCGGCCGCGGCTCCCGTCGTGGCGGCCTCCGACGGCACGTCCGGCGGCGGCTCCCCGGCCGCCGCGCCCCGGGCCGCCGACCTGTCCCGCCAGGCCAGGGCGCTGCACGACGCCGCGACCGTGCTCACCCCGGTGAGCGAGCTGCTCGACGCGGTCATCAAGGCCGACCGCAACCACCTGTCCGCGGCGGCCGCGAAGCAGCACTCCGACGCCGTGCGGTCGGCGATCACCACCGTTCGGGCCAGGACCGCCGCCGACGCCGTGCCCGCGGGCACCACGGCCGCGGCGGACCCCCGGGCCCGGGCGCTCACCCGCCTCCAGTCGTCGGTTGACGCGCTGGTCAAGGCGTCCTCGGCGGGTGACAGGCAGGGCGTGAACAAGCACGGTCCTTCGGTGGTCCGCGCGTCGGTGGACTACGCCGCCGCCACCCTCGTCGCCGGCGGCCTCCCCGCGCCCGACCTCCAGGGCCTCCCGAGAACGGCCCCCCGCGCCGACTCGGCCCTCCTCCTGTCCGACGGCCGCACCGACGGCAAGGACAAGGGCCACGAGAAGGACAAGGGCCGCGACAACGAGAAGGACAAGGGCCACGAGAAGGACAAGGGCCACGACGAGGGCCGCGACCAGGAGAAGGGCAAGGGCCACGACGATGGCCGTCATGACGAGGGTCGTGGTCATGAGGATGGCCGTCATGACGAGGGCCGCGGCCACGACGATGGCCGTCACGACGAGGGTCGTGGTCATGAGGATGGCCGTCACGACGAGGGCCGCGACCAGGAGAAGGACAAGGGCCACGACGAGGGCCGTCACGACGAGGGCAGCGGTCATGACGATGGCCGTCACGACGAAGGGCGCGGCCACGACGAAGGTCGCGGCCACGACGAGGGCCGTCACGACGACGGTCGCGGCCACGACGAGGGCCGTCACGACGACGGTCGCGGCCACGACGAGGGCCGTCAGGACGCCGGCGACGACCGGCAGGCCCAGGACGACCGGCGGGCCAGGGACGGGGCCTCGGTCCAGGACGGACGGCAGACGGGCGACCAGCAGCGCCCCGAGGCCGGGACCGACCCGCGGGAGCAGGCGCCGCAACCCCCGGAGAGTCCCGCTCAAGCCCGCTGAATCCCGCTCGGGCCATGAGTGCCGCTGACCCCTGAATCCCGCTCGGGCCCCGCCCGCGTCGTGCCGGTCCCCGCGGACCGCCACGACGCGCGCGTACGCCCGTCTCCTCCGTACGCCCGTCTCCTCCGTACGCCCGTCTCCTCCGTACGCACCCGCGCTCCCGGAATCCGCGGACAGAAAGCCGGGGCCCCGTGCCGCAGCCGGGGCCCGCGGGCAAATGCACCCGCGGGCCGTCCACGGAAGGGTCCGTGCGCCAGGAGCCCCGTCCGCCGTGACGGAATGCGCGGCGAAGCCCCGGCCGTATTCCCCCGGCCCCTTTCCGGGCCGAATTCCGGAGTTCCGTAAAGGCGGGTGATCGTACGAGCACCACCGCGGCGTTGCCTTCGATCGGGTGGGGCGGGCTGAATTTCCCGTTGACAGAGTTTCCCCACCGCTCAGGGCTCGTTGGGCACGGTGAAGCGAGGACACCGGACGCGTTCCGGTGTCCGGACGTGAAAGCCCGTCGGCGATGTGCGTCGCCGGAGAAAGGAACACCATGAAGCCCCTGAAGGCTGCTGCGGTCCTCGCCGGCGCCCTGGCTGCGGCCGGTGCCGCCGCACCCGCGTACGCCGCCTCCGACGCCGCCCCCGTGGTGGTGGACGGCGTGCTGGACACCGTCAGCAAGCAGAAGGCGGTCGACGCCCACCTCGTGGGCGCGCAGCAGTTCGCCCCGGAGCAGCAAACCTCCCCGGTCGCGGCGGTGCGGGGCGTGGCGGAGCAGGTCAAGAAGAGCAACCTCACCCGGCAGTTGCTCGGCGGCCTGCCCGTCGGCTGACCGGTGCCCCTCCTCACCGGTCGGCCGACCGGGCGTCCGGCGGCCGGGGCGCGCCATCGCGCCGCCCCGCCGCCGGCCCCGGGAACCGGCGCAAGGACCCGCGGCGGGCACGCCGCCGTGCTCAGGAGCGGTGCGGGCCGCGCCTTCGCACTGGTGCTCGTGCTCACAGGCGCGGCCGGCCTGCTGCCGTCCTGGGTCATCACGCTCGACGAGTTCGCCCTGCTCAGGGACCCGGACTTCACTCCCGGATGCAGCCTCAACCCGGTGGTGGCCTGCGGCAGTGTCATGAAGAGCGCGCAGGCGACGGTGTTCGGTTTCCCCAACCCGATGCTGGGCCTGGTGGCGTACGCGGCCGTCGTCTGCACCGGTGTGAGCCTGCTCGCCGGGGCCCGCTTCCCGCGCTGGTACTGGCTGGGCCTCAACGCCGGGGCGCTCCTCGGCGCGGGGTTCTGCGGCTGGCTCCAGTTCCAGTCGCTGTACCGCATCGGCGCGCTCTGCCTGTGGTGCTGCCTGGCCTGGGCCGCCACCATCGTGATGTTCTGGTGCGTGACGTCCTTCACCGTGCGCAGCGGATTCCTGCCCGCGCCCGGCCGACTGCGCACCTTCCTCGCCGAGTTCGCGTGGGCGCCGCCCGTCCTGCACATCGGCGTCGTCGGCATGATGGTGCTCACCCGCTGGTGGTCCTTCTGGACCGGCTGAGGCCGGCCGGGCCCGCGGGCCCGGCCGCCGGCCGCGGGCGGGCGGGCCGGCCGACGACGGCTCGTCGGCCGATATGACGGCACGTCACCTGTAAGGCCGCGGCGCACTGCTGCGCCCGGGCGAATTCACGGCGCCGCGGCCCCCCGACCGACGCCTCCGGGGCGTGGCGGGCGGGGAGGGTGGGAGAAGGCGGAGCGCCGACCGCACACCACCGCCGGTACGTACCCGTGTGCCCCCCCGCAGTACCGGCGTGCCCCGCACACCACCGCAGGCACGCACCGGCGTGCCCCGCACACCAGCGCGAAGGGATCGGATCACCGATGACACTGTCCGCACGAGAAGGCCGCGCAGCCCGCCCGGCCCGGGTGCCGCGGCCATGAGGCCCCGCAGCCGCCGCGCCCTGCTGCGGGCCCTGTTCGCCTCCGGTGTCTCCACCGCCGCGGCCGTGGCCATCGTGCCCGTCGTGGCCGACGCCCGGCAGCCGGACGTGCCGGACGGGGGCGACCCGACCGACGGCCGCGCCCCCGGACCGGTCCACGACGTGCTCTTCGACGAGGTCTACCGCGGCCGCCACATCCACGCGCGCCGGCGCGCCCTCCTCGACGGCCCCACCGGCCGTCCCGAGGAGCACGCCGGCCACATCGCCGCGGCCTCCCCGGGCCCCGGCGCCGGGCCGGTCGAGGTGCTGATCGACGGGCGTCCGCTGCACCTGATGCGCCGTGCGGACGGCAGCTACCTGAGCATGGTGGACCACTACGGGTCCCATCCGACGGTGCTGGCCGCCGCCCGCGGCGCCGTCAACGCCCTCGGCGCGTCCCGGCTGGCCCCCGCGCAGCACCTCTGACGCGCCTTCCACTCCACCGCCTCCGGCCAGAAGGAAAGTCGGCATGGTGTACACCCGCAAGAACCAGAACGCCCTGACCGCCACCGAGAAACGGAGGTTCGTCAACGCGGTCCTCGCACTCAAGCGGACGGGCGAGTACGACGAGTTCGTGCGTATCCACATCACGTACTACGTCTCCGACGGCGAGCCCGGACTGCGGGTCGCCCACATGACGCCCTCGTTCCTGCCCTGGCACCGCCGGTACCTGCTGGAGTTCGAGCGCGCCCTGCAACGCGTCGACTCCTCGGTCACCGTGCCCTACTGGGACTGGACGGTCGACCGCAGCCGGACCTCGTCCCTGTGGGCGGCGGACTTCCTCGGCGGCAACGGCAGGGACGGCGACCGGCGGGTGACCACGGGCCCGTTCGCCTACCGCCAGGGGAACTGGACGCTCAGGGAGAACGTCACCGACGACCCGTTCCTGGTCCGCGACCTCGGCTACCCCGCCCAGCCCATCGCCCTGCCCACCAAGGCGGAGCTGGCGGTGGCCACCCGCCAGAAGACCTTCGACGCCGCCCCGTGGAACTCCACCTCCGCCTCCGGATTCCGCAACAAGCTGGAGGGCTGGGGCAGCGGCTCGGGCAACGCCCAGTACCAGCTCCACAACCGCGTGCACCGCTGGGTCGGCGGGCAGATGCTCGGCGGCAGCTCCCCCAACGACCCGGTGTTCTGGCTGCACCACGCCATGATCGACCGTGTCTGGTCGAGCTGGCAGAAGGCCCATCCGGGCGCCGCCTACCTCCCCGCCACCCCGCCCGGACGGAACAGTTCCCAGTACCGCAGGATCGTCGCCCGCAACGAGGCCATGCCGCCGTGGAACGTCAAGCCGTCCCAACTGGAGGACCACAGCAAGATCTACCGGTACGCCTGACCCACGGGCCCGCGCCCGGCCCGCGCGACGCGGCCCCCGCGCCCGGCCCCCGTGCCCGCCTCCGGCCCCCGCGCCCGGCCCTCGATGCCGGGGCCGGGGGCCGTCGCGCGGGGGTGGGAGCCGCCGGGACGGCCGTCGCGCGGGGCGGAGCGCCGGGGCCGCCCGGCACGGCGGCCGACACCTCGCAGGTGCCAGGCGAAACACTCCGATTCCTTGCAGATGAGAGGATCGGGCGCCTACATTGACGCGCATGCAGTCCTACACCATCGGCCAGGCCGCGCGTCTGCTGGGCGTCAGCCCCGACACCGCGCGCCGCTGGGCGGACGCCGGCCGGGTCGCCACCCACCGCGACGAGGCCGGGCGCCGCCTCATCGACGGCCGGGACCTCGCCGCGTTCTCCGTCGAGATCGGCCAGCAGGGCGCCGACGACGCGGAGGTGCCGTACACCTCCGCGCGGAACGCCTTCCCCGGCATCGTCACCGGCGTCAGGCTCGGCGACGTCGCCGCGCAGGTGGAGATCCAGGCAGGCCCGCACCGGCTGGTGTCGCTGCTGACCCGTGAGGCCGTCGAGGAACTCGGCCTGGAGGTGGGCATGGAGGCCACCGCCCGGGTGAAGGCCACCAACGTGCACATCGACCGCGGCTGACGGAACGTGCGAGCGCCCGCGGCCCCGGTCCGGCCGCCCGCGCCCCGCGCACCACATGCCCCGCACCTCGCGCACCACACGCCCGCACACCGTTCCACCGCACCGCCCGTACCGCACACCGCCCCACCGCTCGTACCGCACACCGCCCCACCGCCCGTACCGCACACCGCCCCACCGCCCGTACCGCACACCGCCCCACCGCCCGTACCGCACACCGCCCCACCGCCCCACCGCTCGTACCGCACACCGCCCCACCGCACCGCCCGTACCGCAACCCCCGGTGCAGGGCCGCGCCTGTGCGGCCCGCACCGACCGACCGCCCCCGACACCCCGCGCACGTCCCCCGATGGCGAAGGAGCCCGCCGATGAGGATCACTTCCACCCGCCGCGGTGTCACCGCGGCCGTGCTCGCCGGCGTCCTGCTCGGCGCGCTCGCCGCCTGCGGTGGTGACGGCGACGGCGGCAGGAGCGGCAGCCGGGGCGCCGGGGGCGGGGCGTCCGCCGACCGGAGCGGACCGCCGGCGGCCGATCTGACCGTGCTCGCCGCCTCGTCGCTCACCGACGTCTTCAAGAAGGCGGGCGCCGCCTACGAGAAGGAGCACCCCGGCACGCGTGTGAGGTTCTCCTTCGCCGGGTCGCAGGAACTCGCCGCGCAGGTCAAGGAGGGCGCACCCGCGGACGCGCTGGTGACCGCGGACCGGAGGACCATGGACGGGGTGCGCTCCGACACCGGCACACCCACCGTCATAGCCAGAAACCGCCTGGTCATCGTCACCGGCAGGGGCAACCCGGAGAAGATCCACGGCCTCAAGGACCTCGCCGACCCGAAGCTGAAGGTGGTGCTCGCCGCGCCCGAGGTGCCGGTCGGCGACTACAGCCGCCAGGTGCTCGACGCCCAGCGGGTCACCGTCCACCCGGTCTCCGAGGAGGCCAACGTACGGGCCGTGCTCAGCAAGGTCGAACTGGGCGAGGCCGACGCCGGCATCGTCTACAGGACCGACGCGGCGACCGCGCCCGGCAAGGTCGACGCGGTCGCCATCCCCGACGCCCAGAACGCCCTGGCCTCCTACCCCGCGGCCACCCTGAAGGAGTCCCGGCACACCGAGGCGGCCACCGCCTTCGTCCACTGGCTCTCCTCACGCCGGGCGCAGGCACTCCTGCGCGACGCGGGCTTCCAGCAGCCGTAGGACGGTGGCCCGCATGCGAGACGAACGCACGCCCCGCCAGGAGCGCGGGCACACCGCCTCCCGGGCCCCCTCGGCGGGCGGGCCCGCGAACGCGCCGGGCGCCGCGGCCACGGGGGGCGCGCCGCACGGCCCCGGCTCCGGGAGCGCCAGGAGCGCGGAGAGCGCGGGGGGCGGGGCCGCGCGGGAGCGGGTGCGGTCCGGGCGGACGGCGGGGCCGCGGCGCAGGCCGGTGCGGTCGCGCGAGCCGGTGCGCACGCGCGAGGGTGTGCGGACGCGCGAGCCGGGGCGCAGCCGGTCGCGGTCGCGGGTGCCCGTGACGCTGGCGCTGCCCGCACTGCTCGCGGTGGCGTTCCTGCTGCTGCCGCTGCTGGGCATCCTGGTCCGCACGTCCTGGGGCGACCTCGGCCACCACCTCACGAGCGGGGAGTCGGTGCAGGCCATCCGGCTCTCGCTGGTGGTGTCCTGCTGGGCGCTCGGCCTGTCGCTGCTGCTCGGGGTGCCGCTTGCCTGGCTGCTGGCCCGGGTCGACTTCCCCGGCAAGACCCTCGTACGCACCCTGGTCCTGCTGCCCATGGTGCTGCCGCCGACCGTGGGCGGTGTGGCGCTGCTGCTGGGCTTCGGGCGGCGCGGGCTCCTGGGCCCGTGGCTGGAGGACTGGTTCGGCATCACGCTGCCGTTCCACACCTCGGGCGCGGTGGTCGCCGCCACGTTCGTCTCGATGCCGTTCCTCGTCATCAGCCTGGAGGGCGCGCTGGCCGGGCTGCGCCCGCGGTACGAGGAGACGGCCGCGTCCCTGGGCGCCTCACCGCTGCGGGTCTTCGGCACCGTCACCCTGCCGATGGTCGCCCCCGGCCTCGTCGCCGGCGCGGCCCTCACCTGGGCCAGGGCGCTCGGCGAGTTCGGCGCCACCATCACCTTCGCCGGCAACCTCCCCGGCACCACCCAGACCCTGCCGCTGCGGGTCTACCTGCTCCTCCAGGACGACCCCGAGGCGGCCACGTCCGTCTCCCTGCTGCTCCTGGCCATCGCGATGGCGGTGCTGGTGGCCCTGCGCGGCCGCTGGACGACGGCAGCCGCGCAGGGCCCCGCCGCAACACCCGCGGACCCCGGCACCCCCACCGCCCCGGAAGCGACCGCACCGGACACCGCCCCGCCGGAGGCGACCGCACCGGACACCGCCCCGCCGGAGGCGACCGCCCAGGCCGCCACCGCACCGGACGCCGCCCCCCACCGGCTCCCGCCCGCCGCACCCGAGGAGGACGGGCATGCGCTGGACGCCACCGTGACGGGCCAGGACGAACTCACCCTCAGCGCCCCGCCCGGCACCACCATCGCCGTGGTGGGCCCCAACGGCGCCGGCAAGACCACCCTCCTGCGCGCCCTCCTCGGCCTCACACCCCGCGCCACCGCACGGCTGCGCCTCGGCGGCACCGACGTCACCGCCCTCGCGACGCACCGCCGCCAGGTCGCCTGGGTCCCGCAGGACGGCGCACTCTTCCCCCATCTGACGGCGCTCGGCAACACCGCGTACGGTCTGCGCGCCCGTGGCGTGCCGCGCGCCGAGGCCCGCCGCACGGCCCAGCAGTGGCTCGACCGGCTCGGCGTGGGGCACCTCGCCCACCGCAGGCCCGCCCAGCTCTCCGGCGGGCAGGCGGGACGCGTCGCGCTGGCGAGGGCACTCGCGCCCCGCCCGCGGCTGCTGCTCCTCGACGAGCCGCTCGCCGCACTCGATCAGACCACCCGCGCCCAGGTCCGGCACACGCTGCGCACCCACCTCGCGGGTTTCGGCGGCGTCTGCCTGATCGTGACGCACGACCCGGTGGAGGCCGTGTCGCTGGCCGACCGGGTGCTGGTCCTCGACCACGGCCGAACGGTGCAGGACGCCCCACCCGCCGAGGTCGCCCGCCGCCCGCGCTCACCGTGGGTGGCCAGGATGCTCGGCCGCAACGCCTGGCCGGGCACCACCACCCCCGACGGACTCGCCCTCGCCGCCACCGGCACCCATGTCGTCATCGCGCCCCCCGCCGACCCCGGCCCGCCGCCCCCCGGCCGCCCGGCACTGGCGATCATCGCCCCGGAGACGGTGGCCGTGCACCGCGAACGCCCCACCGGCAGCCCGCGCAACGTGTGGCCGGGCCGGGTCCGCGAGATCACCGCCCTCGGCAGCCGCCTGCGCGTCCTCATCACGTCCGACGCCACGCCCGACCTGATCGCCGAGATCACCCCCGAGGCCGCCGCCGACCTGGGCCTCGCGGAGGGCACCCCCGTCCACACCTCCGTGAAGGCCACGGACATCACGGTGGTCACCACGTGAGTCCGCCTCCCGGCGCACCCCTGCCGCTCACCCCACCCGGTAGACGTCTTCGAGCGCCCCGCCGGCCGGAGGCAGCAGGGATTCGGTGACGTGCAGGACGTTCCCGAAGGTGTCGTACGCGCTCGCCAGGACGGCCAGCAGCCAGGCGCGCGGTTCGAGGCCGAGGAGGTCCGCCTCCTCGTCGCAGGCCGGTCGGGCCGTCACCCTCTCCCGTATGTGGTCGTAGTGCGTCCTCCTGCGTGTCTCGACGTGGCCGAGGAGGCTCTCGTCGAGGGGGGCGGGGTCCGCCAGCAGGGTGTCCGCGGCCATCTCCTTGGTGAAGTACGCGGACACGACCTCCGAGGGCGCGGCGTCCCGCTCGGTCAGGAAGCGGCGCAGGAGCACCACGGTGCGGTCCGGCACGTCGAGGAGCGCGGCGATGCGGTGCGGGGCCCGTACGAATCCGACGGCCACGAGGTGGCCGTCCGCCTGTGACTCGACGCGTTCCGCGGCGATCCGGCCGCACTGCACGCGCTGCCCGACGCTCTCGGGCCGGCCCCGTGCCACGGTTCCGTAGCCCTGCCGGGACTCGATCCAGCCGTCCTGCTTCAGCAGCGACAGCGCGCGCACCACGGTCGGGCGTGACATGCCCGTGGCCCCCGCGAGGGCGTGCTCACTCGGCAGCAGCGCCCCGGGCGCGTACACACCGTCCTCGATCCGGCGCTGGATCGTGCGCGCCAGACGGATGTACTTGGGATCCTTGTGGTCGTACGCCAACTGCGTGCCTTCTCGTCGGGGTTCCGGTCCGGGGTCCAGGGGGCGGCGCTGTGTCACCGTGCGACGGCGGCGGGTTGTGGTGTGCCGAGCTGGAACTCGGCCCATACGCACTTGCCCGGGCCGCAGCGCGGGGCGCTCCCCCAGGCGTCGGCCAGCGCGGCCACCAGGAGCAGTCCGCGGCCGTGGTCCTCGTCGGCCGACGGCCGGCGCAGGTGGGGGTTGCCGTCCCCGGTGTCGTGCACCTCGATGCGCAGTGCCTCGCCGGCGAAGGCGAGGTGCACGGCGAACCTGCGTCTGCGGGTCGTCGTGTGTGCGATGGCGTTCGTGGCCAGCTCGGAGACGCAGAGGCGGATGTCGTCGGCGCGGCAGAGCAGGTCGCGTCGGGCGAGCGCACCCACGACCCACTCGCGGGCGTGCGCGACCGACGCGGGATGAGCGCTGAAGCGCTTCTCGTTCGTGCCCATATGCGGCTCCGGTCAGGGGGCGCAGTGGAGCTGCACATGACGTGAACGAGCCCCGCGCATGCCGGCTCCGGCACGTGAAACCGACCGGGGCCCGCATTGCGGTGGCGGACCACCCCGAGCGGGGCGTTCGGCCTCGGCCTCACGCACCGGATCGACATCCCGCGTGGTGATCGTTCCCGACATGACGCTCCCTCGGATGGTGAGGCCCGGGAGCAACAGCAAGAAGGCGGGTGGGCATGGCGCCGCACGCCTGTCTCCCTGGGCTGCACGTGGCGGCGCAGACCGGGTACTCCTCAGGTGGGCCGGCGCCGTGTTACGGAGATCACGCTACGGAGTGGGGTGATCACAGCCCAGTGGCGAAGGCCACCATTCGGTGCGTCAGTTGGAGATCGACTAGGACATGTCGTCCTACCCTGCTCACCCGGTCGGGTCGACCCCCAGCCGCGCCGCCAGCCCTCGTAGCGGAGTGTTGCGGCGCCGCTCGGCTTCCAGCATTTCCCGCACCGTGGCCGTTGCGAGCGCCTGGAACTTGATCCACTCCGGCTGCTCGGCCTCCACCTCCAGGAGCGTGGCCAGGGCACCGGAACCGTCGCCGGTCTGGTACTGGGCCTGCGCGACGTCCACGCGGTAATGCGCGCAGTGGACGGGCCGGCTGATCTCCCTGATGTCCACACGCCCGGCGTGTCGCAGCGCCTCGTCCGGCCTGCTTTCACTGCCCGCGAGTAAGACGTTGACCTTCTGCGTGCGTACGTCGACGGGAGAGAACGCACTACCGTAGGCATGCACCTGTCCCGACCGGATGGCCGCCGCCTCGGCCACGGTGAGCAGGTGTACGGCGTCGTCGTGCCTGTCCCGGCGGGCCGCCGGAGTGGCGGCGGCCACCAGGAGGCTGCCGTACACGGCGAGGTGATCGGGCGTCGCCCGGCGGAAGCTCGGCTCGAGCTCGTCGGCCTTCTTCTCGGCGATTGCCTGCGCTTGCTCCCATCGGCCTTGCCGCAGCAGCACCCACGACAGGGTGGAGACGCCCATGCCCTCCATGAGCGGGTCGGAGGCCCGCCGGGCAGCCGCGAGTTGCCGCTCCACGGCCTGGAATGCCCAGTCCGCGTGGCCGGACTGCGCGGCGAGGGAAGCGGCGATCTGGTACGCGAGCGCCAACTGTTGCCACACGGGCTCCGTGGGATTTTCGCGGACCACAGCCCGACCATCGCGCAGTAGCAGCGGCAGTGTGCCCGACAACTCGGAGTACTGGCCTTGCCAGTACATGGCCGCGGCGGTTTTCACGGAGGCGATCCAGACGTCCGCACCGGGCGGTTCCTCGACGTCGTCGTCAACGGGCACACCGGGCAGCGCACCGATGTCCTGGATCGCGTCGCGCAGCGCGATGAGGCCCCCGTCCTCGGAGATGGTCCGTGTCACGGTGGGCTGCCCTACAAGACGTTCGAGCTGGACATCGAGGGCCCGGGCCAGCGCACGCAAGGTGTTGATGCGCGCTGACTGTCGTACTCCCTGTTCGAGCTTCCGGATCGTGTCGGCCGAGACACCGGCACGCCGTGCCAGCCCCTCCTGCGTCATGTCCCGAAATTCGCGCAGGCAGCGAATGCGGTCGCCGATGGAAGTGTTCATAGGACTCCCGCCAGAAGGTGTTACCTCCACGGTACTGCGCGTGACGACGCACTCCCGCGCGTGTCGTTGGGCGGTGCGGGCACCACCCGGTCGCGGGAGCTGAGTTGCTGCGGGTCGAGGTTCGGGACCGGAGGACCACCCCTCGACCACGCGGCGAGCAGGCCCATCCTGACGGCCAGTTGTGAAGCCCGGCGTCGGCGGGCGGGCACCTTCGACTCCGTCTCCCCCAGGACGATCGACTTCCGGGTCCTTCGAGGAAGCCACACCCTCGGCAGCCGCTCGCGCGTCCTCATCACGTCCGACGCCACGCCCGACCTGATCGCGGAGATCACCCCCGAGGCCGCCGCCGACCTGGGCCTCGCGGAGGGCAGCCCGTCCACACCTCCGTGAAGGCCACGGACATCACCGTGCGACGGCGGCGGGTTGTGGTGTGCCGAGTTGGAACTCGGCCCATACGCACTTGCCCGGGCCGCAGCGCGGGGCGCTCCCCCAGGCGTCGGCCAGCGCGGCCACCAGGAGCAGTCCGCGGCCGTGGTCCTCGTCGGCCGATGGCCGGCGCAGGGCGCAGTGAGGCTGCGGGCGGCTGGCCCGGCGACCGTCCGGGTGGGCGCGGGCGCTCTCGGCGGCGGTCGGCGCGGCGGCCCGGGGGGCGTGCTCGGCGGGCAGGGCTCCGGTACGGGGTGCTGCCTCGCCCACGGGCGGGACGAGGTCGGCTGGAAAACGCGTCATGGTCGGCTCCATGTCGATGGTTCGGTGACGACATGGTCGCGGTGTGTGAAGACCCCGACTGTCAGGATCTGTTGATAGTCGGGGTCAAAGGAGTTACTGCGTGTCAGACGCCCAGCCAGGAGCCGTAGGAGAGGAAGCTGTCGGGCATCCTGCGCTTGGCTGCTTCGAGACCGCTGTAGGTCTCTCGGACGGTCGCGTGATACCGGGCCTGCTGCGGGGCGATCTTCCGGGCCTGCAACAGGTTCCCGAACGCGCCGTCGAGGTCCCCGGTCCACATCTGGGCACGTGCGAGTTCGGCGTGGTGGTGGCTGCGACGAGAGGCGGGCCAGTCCTGCGGGAACTTCAGATTGCGGCCGGCTTCCACCGCGTCGGCGTACTCGTCCAGCTCCGCGGACACCGAGACCCGGTGCACGGCCGCGTTCGTCGGACCGAAGCTGAGCCAGTGCACCTTGACGGCTTCGCCGGTCGACTCCGCCAGCCTCTGTGCCTCGTCGAGATGCCCGGCCGCCCGGTCCTTGTCGTGCGCCCGGGCCGCCATGACGGCGGCTCCGAGGTGGAGTTGGCCGGTGACCACGTCCCGTTCCCTTCCGGGGTCCGCCTGCGCCAGCGTGCTGAGGCCGATCCGCACCAGGCGGTCACCGGTGCGGTCCTGGCCGTTGCGCAGGTAGGTGAGCGCGCGCATGTACCGGTGCATGCCGCCGAACACGGCGTCCGAGCCGCGCTGGGCCGCCCAGTCCATCCGTGCGAGGGCGATGGCCGCGAGGTCGCCGTAACCCAGCTTCGTGGTGACGTCGTACGCGGTGCGGTATGTGGAGGCGAGCAGCAGCCAGCCCCCGGTGTCCTTGACGGTGTGGGCCGCCGTGGTCGCCTCCTGGATCAGCCCCGAGACCTCATGGGCGGCACGCTTGATCTCCCCGGCCCGCACCGCCACCAGCAGTTCCTCGGCGTCGTCGGCGATCAGCCGGCGGGGGCGTGGAGAGATCTCCGGGTCGGCGCCGAGGTCGTAGACGTCCAGGGCCTCGCGGATCGGCCTGATCAGGACATCCAGTTCATCGGCGCGCAGCTCGGTGACGTAGGGCTGGCCGGTGACCGTGGCGACGTCCACACGAAGGGCCCGGGCGACGCTCGCGATGACGTGGGGGCTGGCCGGGATGACACCTTGCTCGGTCTTGGTCAGGGTGCTGTAGGGGACCAGGGAGAGGTCGGCAAGGGCACGTTGGGTGAGGTGGCGTTCCAGACGGAGGCGCTTGATGCGCGCGCCCGTGTGGTCGCGCGGAGAAGCGTGCATGAGAGCTCCTGTTCTGACTCGACACCAGAACGGTACCGGCGCCGTCTGCGCAGCAGAGTCGGCCGCGTTCGCGAGGGCGCACACTGTTCGGTCGCCGGGGTGCGCTACGACGGTAGGAGTGGACGCACAAAAGAGGAGGCACAGATTGTGCCCCCTTGATTACGCCGTGAGCATGCCCATCTTGACGGCCAGTTGCGAAGCCCGACGACGGCGGGCGGGCACCTTCGACTCCGTCTCCCCCAGGACGATCGACTTCGCGTAGCCGTTGTACTTGATCGTCTCCGGGGCTGCCTCGTGGGCCTTGTCCAGCATGGCGAGTGCCACGTCCGGTTGGCCGTCGAGACGGTAGCCGCGGGCCTCCTCGATGCGGTGCCTGGCACGACGCGGCCGGGACGGGATCGTGACGGCGTCCGCGGTCGCGGCCTGCCGCACGGACTCTCCACCGGCGTGCAGCTCGACGGCGATCGTGACGGCGTGCGCACCCATGATCGCCTTGGAGAACGAGGTGATGGGGTCGTAGTAGTCGCCCGGCAGACGGTCGGCCATGGCGCGTGCCTGATCCCAGTACCGCCACGCCGTGCCCGTCTCCATGCGGCGTGCCGCGGTGTATCCGGCCCCGAACGTCAGCGCGCCCGCGATGGCCAGCACGTCGGCGGGAGCGTCGGGGAGGAGGGGCGCCAGGTAGGCCAGTCCCTGTTGAGCGATGGCGTCGGCTGCGTCGAAATGAGCAGGCCCGGAATCCCGGTGGGCCTCGGCGGCGAGCCAGGCGGCCACACCGATGGCCCGCACGTCCTCGCTTTCCTGAGCTGCAATCAGGCCCCGTTCGGCAACGCGCCACAGGAGCGCGGCATCCGGTTGGTAGGCGACGAAGAACTGGCAGAGCGAATAGGTCTCGCTGAGCAGTGCCTGTGCTGTGCGGCGGCTGTCGGAACCCTCCGCCTGCCTTACTGCGGCCTGGGCGTCGCGGATGAGGTCGGGAAGGAGTGCGCCGATCACGTCCCGGTGGTCGGGGGCCTTGTGGCGTGCCTGCCAGGCCAGGTCGAGACGCGCCCTCAGATGGGCGACGGGTGGTGCCTGCTCGTGGTCGGCCAACGGGAAGGCGTCCACGGCCGCCTTGACCTTGGACAGGCGGGGGTGCCCTGGTCCGGAGAAGAGATCCACCGGGACGTCGTTACCGGTGAGATCCGCCAGGTTGCTGACGCGCAGGACTTCCGCGATTCGAAGGACGACATCCAGCTTCGGGGTCTGGAGCCTGCCGCTTTCCACGCTCTTCACCCATGAACCGGTATGCCCCAGCAGGCCGCCGAGCTGATTCCGTGTCATGCCTTTGCGCTGGCGGAGGAGCTTCAGTCGCTGTCCGAAGGCCAGCGGATGTGCGTAGGGATCAGGAGTGCCCTTTGAGGAAGTCACGGCTTCGCCCTCCTTGCGGCTTCGTCACCAACCAGCGTAGGGGCAGGGCGCTTCCTTCGTGAGCGACAGCACACGGAAAACGCCCCCCGTGCGACTCTTCCTGGGAACGTGGGCGGCGGCACCGCGGACACCGCCGTGTGGGCCTGCCGCCCGGGGTGGTCCTCGGCGTCTCGGCCGTGAACGTCCTTGGGGGCCGATCGCGGGAACGACGGGTCCTGCGATCGGCTCCCGGGACTTGGTTCCGCTACGGCCAGCAGTGAAACACTCCGTCGGCACTACGGGCTGCCGTCTCCGCCCAATCCTCGTAATCCATGTTGCCGAGCATCAGGTTGCAGTCGAGTCCCGATGCCTCATTCGGTGCAATGCGGAACTGGCGGCCGAAGGTTGTGCCGTGCTCGACGTCGTATTCCTTGTCCAGGTAATTTGGTTCGTCGTCCATGTTGACGGCCAACAGGGCGTGGTGATCGGCTTGCATCGTCACTTCATCGGCGATGAAGACGACGTGCAGGTCGGGTTCCTGTTCCCTGACCGCGGCCTTGACCTGATCGACTGTGGCTCCTGCCCATGCGCGGTCGTCAACCACATGGCTGGTGGAATCCGCTTCCCCGTCGTCCCATGGTTCGTCCATCGCAACCACAACCTCTTGCCAGGCGTTTTCGTCGTCGAAGTGCGTCCGGATGACAAGTTTGTCAAATTCACTTCGCTCGCCGAATGGTTGCGCAAAATTCACCGAACTTCTCCCTGGCACACTAAAATGAAAAACCGAAGGTTGCGGTGCTCAGCTTAGCGCATTCGATCTTTTGTGCGTTTTGCCGCCACCCGCGCAGCCGCCACCCGCTGAAGCTCCGTGTCGCGATCGTGCTCGACGACTTCTCCCCGCATCCGGCCACGGAGAACCGTGGTCGGATGCGGGGAGAACGTTGCCTGACGCGGCACTAGCCGGACCTTGTGCCGGAGCCGGCCGCGGTGACGGCGAGCAGCACGGCCGTGTGCGCGGGCACGCTGGTGGTGTAGCCACCGGCGAACCTGCCGACGTTCGCTTCGGTCCACACATTGCGCACGGTCGCCGGCCCGTTGAGGCCCAGGCTGGACCAGCGTGCGGTGATGTCCGCGGTGGAGCCGGTGCGGTTGAGCAGTACGACGGCCCTCTTGCCGGTGCCGTCGAGGACCTTGCTGTAGACCTGGAGCCCTGAGCGGTCTTCGGCAACCTTGGTGCCCTGCCTGCCCAGGGGGTCCTGGTCGATGGCGATGACCTCGCGGTTGGTCAGGATGGCACGGGTCTCGGCGCTCATCGTGGCGAGGTTGTTGCCGGCCAGCAGCGGGGCTCCGGAGATCGCCCACAGGCTCAGGTGGGTGCGGTTCTGGGCGGCGGAGAAGCCGGGCATGCCGACGATCAGCATGTCGGGGTCGTTGTAGTGACCGGGGCTCTGCGCACCCGGGTGCTGGGCGCTGTCGAAATTGCTCAGCACGCGGTCCATGGAGGGGCTCTCGCCGTAGTAGATGATGTCCTGGCTGGTGCGCCACATGGCGGACATGCCGGGCGCCCAGTTCCACGGGCTCTGGTTGCCCCAGTTGCACACCGACAGCAGCATCGGACGTCCGGTCCGGGTGGTCGCGCGCCCGATCGCGTCGCTGATCGCCCGGTAGGAGGTGGGGGCGTCGAGTCCCTCGGCGTTGCCGCCGCACCAGTCCACCTTGACGAAGTCGAAGCCCCACCGGGAGAACTGCGCGAAGTCCTGGTCGTAGTGGCCTTCGCTGCCCGAACCCGGGGCGGCGGGGCGGCCGGTGGGGTAGTAGTAACCACACCCGTCGCGGCCGGCGTCGGTGTAGATACCGGCCTTGAGGCCCTTGCTGTGGATGTAGTCGGCGATGGCCTTCATCCCGCCGGGCCACTCGCCGGTGTCGACGGTGATGTTCCCGGCGGAGTCCCGGGTGCCCTGCCACCAGCCCTCATCGATGTTGACGTACTGGTAGCCGGCGTTCTTGAGGCCGGACGAGACCAGGGCGTCCGTTTGCGCCTTGATCACGTTGTAGTCGATCTTTGCGGCGAAGGTGTTCCACGACGCCCATCCCATCGGTGGTGCGGTCACCGCCTTGATCGCGTCGGCCGACGCGTCCTGCGCCTCCTGCGCCGCCATGCCCGCGTCCGCGACGCGTGCGTGGGAGGAGGTGTGCCCGGCCGTCAGTACGGCGGCGGCCAGGACCAGGGAGAGAACCGTTTGGGCCACCACGCGCGTGCGCGGTCGGCCATGGCGCCGCCAGGGAATCGTCATCACGCTACTGACCTCGATCGGGAGTAGTGGTACCGGATCAACTCTGTGGGGGGCTGCCGGACTCACCGGCATGGTGATCAGCGGGCACGGCTCGTTGGGTCTGTCTGCGGTGCGGTGCGGGACGGCTGCGACGGTAGTCGAGATATCGAACGTTGTTCGAGATGCTGTGGCCGGGGTGGACGCTAGGGCAGCGTCCCGCGTCGGTCAACCCCTCGCGCACCGCGGCGGGTCGGGGGACCGGTCCGTCGGGCGCCGTGCCACGTGGTCGTCGGCGACGCGTACGGTGCCGTCGGACCTACCGCCGACGCAACACCGTTGAATCAAGGCGTTCCCGCCCCCCGAGCCCGCCGCTTCAGCAGCTCGGCCAGGCCCTGCCGGGTGGCCGCGAGCACCACCCGGTCGCCGGGGCCGAGCTGCTGCTTCGGGTCGAGGTCCCAGACGAGGTCGGGGGTGCGGTCCGCGGAGGCCGGGCGCTCGGCGGTGTCGGGTGCGGCCAGGGCGAGGATGCGCCACTGGCCGGGCCGGAAGGCCTGTCCGATGGTGCGGCCCTCCAGCAGCGGATGCCCCGCGACGTCGACGACCGCGAACAGCAGCACGCGCCGCTCGACCGGTATGGCGCCCAGGATCTGGCGTCCCATCATGGCCCCGGCGAACGCGGGCGCGGCGAGGTGGGAGACGCTGCGGCTGCGGGTGAGCGCCCCGGGGTGTGCGGCGCGCAGCGTCCGGTAGACGACGGTGGCGAAGTCGTCGTCGTACAGTCGCAGCACCACCCTGAGCTGCGGTTTGACGGACCGGGCGGTGAGGGCGGCCTCCAGGTTGATGGTGTCGAGACTGGTGAGCGCGAGCAGCGCGCCCGCGCGGTGGATCTTGGCGGCCTCCAGGACGCCCTCCTCGGTGACGTCGCCGAGCACCACCGGCACCCGGAGCCGCCGTGCCACGGCGAGCCCGCGTGCCTCCGGGTCGGCCTCCACGCACACCACCGGGATGTTCAGCTTCCTGAGCTCCAGCAGGACCCGGGTGCCTATCTTGCCGAGGCCGAGCAGCACCACGTGGTCGGACAGACCGCGTGGCGGGCGGCGGGCCACGGGCCCGCTGCGGAAGCTGCCCAGCGCCTCCAGGACGGCGGCCAGCAGCACCGGCAGCAGCAGAAGTCCGACCACGCCGGAGAGCAGTTGGAGGATCTGCCGTGCGGCCGGACCGTCGGTCGCCGGGTCGTTGATGGCCAGCAGGTCGAGCACGGTGAGGTAGATGGCGTGCAACGGGTGGTCGCCGGTGGTCAGCATCGATGCCACCGCGAGCGCGAGCACCGCTCCGACCAGCACGGTGAACGACCAGCGCAGCCGGCGCGACAGCAACCAGCCGAGCGGCACGCGGCGGCCGCGCGCGGGCGCGGGCCCCGTGTGCGCCAGGGTGCGCAGCACGACGGTGCCGCGGCCGGGCGCCGCGGCCACCGACTCCTCGTCCGGCAGCAGCATCGGCCCGTCGGTGCCGCTGATGTCGGAGCCCTCGGCGCCGGCGGGGTCGGCCGCGGTGGACGACAGCAGGGCCAGCGTGCACAGCCCCTGCTCGGCGACCTCCCCGTGCCCCGGATCGACCTCGGCGGCCCGCAGCAGCAGACCGCCCGCCCTGACGACCTTGCTGGACCCGGCGATCGCGGTGGCGGCCAGCGCGGGTGCGGCGGTGTCTGCGTCCGACAGGACGGTGGTGGAGGCGTCCAGTTCCGTCGCGTCCATGCCGGGCGCCGCCAGCGCCGCGGCCTGGTCGAGCAGATCCTCCAGGTACTGGCCGAGCCGGCGGTTGTAGAGCCGGATCACCAGGCGCAGGCGCGGGTTGAGGCGGCGGGCGGCGAGCGCGGCACGGATGTTGGTCTCGTCGTCGTCATGGACCAGGGCGAGGGCGGCGGCATGTTCCACACCCGCCTCGGCCAGTACCTCCTCGGTGAGCTCCGGGGCTTCGACGATCCGGTCGGCGGCCTGCACGCCCTGGCCCGCGAAGCCGACCGCACCCGGGCCGACCGCACCCGCGCTGCCCGCGCCCGACCCGCCCGCACCCGACCCGCCGGAGCCGTTCGACCCGGCCGTCGCGGCACCCGCGCCGCCGGCGGCGCGGGTGACGGCCGCGGATATCCGGCCGAACAGCATCGAGGTGCGGGCCCTGCCTGTGGCCGGCTGCCCGGTGTCGCGGCCCGGTCCCGGCACCACCAGGGTGACCGTTTCCCCGTAGAGGCCGCGCAGCTCGGCCGCGAGCCGGTGCGCCAGGGTGTCGTCACCGCAGACCACCATGGTCCCGGTGACATCGGTCGGCGGTGCTGCGGGACGCAGCGAAGGACTGGCCACGTAGGGAAAGACTGCCGCACCCACCGCACAGTTCCCGCCAGACGCGGCCAGAACCGGTGCCCGCGCTCCGGTTGGCCTCCGCACCGTCCCCGGCGCCCCTCCCGCACCCGGCCCGCCAGGGCCAGCATCCGGTCCGCCGGAGCCACGCACGCGTCCCGCGCCCACCGGGCGACCGGGGCCCCGTATCCGTCCCGCGCCCGCCGGGCCACCGTCAACGGGAGGCGTACGGGCACCCAACTCCAGGTGTCCCACCTGTGCATTCCTGCCGACGGCTACAACTACCCCCCGCCCACCGGGTGTCCAACGTGTGCCGGCTTGCCGGCGGCACCGTCGGCCGGAACGAACCGGCCGCCCGACCTCGGAGTTCACGTGCACACACGTTCCACCACGGCGCGCATCGCCGCGACCGTCCTGTTCGCCCTGGCCACCACCGCGGCCGGCGTCCTGCCCGCCACGGCGCTCACCGCCGAGCCCACCGCGGCCTCAGGGACCTCAGCAACCTCAGCGGCCTCCGCCGAGTCCGCCGCGTCCGCCTCGGCCGGCTACCACCTCGCGCTCTCCACCGACCCCGCCTCACCCGACTTCACCGACCGCACGGTCGACGTCGGCGGTGTGCTGACACGTGACGACGGCACCCCCGTCGCGGACGCCCCGGTGTCGGTCGGCGAGGGTGTCCTGTTCGAGACCTGGAACCCGTGGGGCGACCCCATCGACCCCGTCGAGAGGGAGAGCAGGGGCCTCGGCACCGTGCGGACCGACGAGAACGGCCGCTTCACCCTCCCCGACGTCACGGCGGACCGCTGGGACAGCACGCCCAGCCCCTTCCTGACCCCGCTGCACGAGGTGGAGTTCTGGGCGTCCTACGACCCGCCGGAGGACCCCACCGACCAGGACATCGTCTTCGGTGACACCCTCGTCAACACCCCGTCGGTGAGCAGCGGCATCACCTACAGGGTCAACAGGACCAAGGTGCGCGCCGGCGACACCCTCACGGTGACCGGCAAGGTGATCTTCCCCGAAGGTCACGGCCCGGTCGCCGGCACCCGGGTCCTCCTCCGCGGGAACTGGGAGAACGAGTACAACGCCCAGACCACCGCCGACGCCGACGGCAACTTCACCGTCAGCCTCAAGGTCCAGGACTACTACCAGGACTTCGCGGTCTTCTCCGCCCCGAACGACTACTTCATCTCCAAGGCCGGCCAGGACCTGCCGGTGGTGAACGTCACACGCTGACTCGTCAGGCGCGGGTACGTCACGCTGCCCCGTCAGGCGCGCCCTCGTCGCGCCCGCCGACACGTCGCGACACCCGCTGACACGCCGGGCGCGGACGGCGTCACACGTGGACGGCGTCACACGTGGACGGCGCCGGGCGGTGACGGTGCCGGGCGGTGGGCGTGCGCGGCCCCCACCGCGGGGCCGGCCACCGCACAGCGGAGGGCCCGCTGCCGTCATCACCGGCAGCGGGCCCTTCGGTCCCGGTTCGCCGCGGGCCCCGTGCCGTCGGGCCCGCGCCGCGCTCAGGCGTCCAGCACGCCCATGCCCAGCAGCCCGAAGAGCAGGACGCCGATCACGATGCGGTACAGCACGAAGGCGTTGAAGGAGTGCTTGGCCACGAACTTCAGCAGCCAGGCGATGGAGGCGTAGGCCACCACGAACGACACGGCCGTGCCCACCACCAGCGGCATCACCGGCGCACCGCCGCCCACCGCGTCCTTCAGCTCGTACACGCCCGCGCCGGTCAGCGCGGGCAGGCCGAGGAAGAACGACAGACGCGTCGCGGCGACCCGGTCGAGGTCGAGGATGAGGCCGGTGGACATGGTGGCACCGGAGCGGGAGAAGCCGGGGAAGAGGAGCGCCAGGATCTGCGAGCAGCCGACCAGCATGGCGTCCTTGAACGAGGTGTCGTCCTCGCCGCGCTTGTGCCGGCCCATCTGGTCCGCGGCCCACATCACCGCACTGCCCACGATCAGTGAGCCCGCCACCACCCACAGCGAGGCGAGCGGCCCCTCGATCAGTGGCTTCGCGGCCAGCCCCACGGCGACGATCGGAATCGTGGCGTAGATCACCCACCAGGCGAACTTGTAGTCGTGGTGGTAGCGCTCCTCACGGTTGGCGATGCCGCGCAGCAGCGCCCTCGTGAACCGCACGATGTCCTTGAAGAAGTAGACGAACACGGCGGCGATGGCCCCGACCTGGATCACGGCGGTGAACGCGACCACGGCCTTGTCGTCGACCGGGATGTGCATCAGCCCTTCGGTGATCTTCAGATGGCCGGTGGAGGAGACCGGAAGGAACTCGGTGATCCCTTCGACGATCCCGAGGACCGTGGCCTGGCCCGTACTGATGGCGCTCACGCGTTCCGTCCTTATCCGCGGGGAAGACGGAAGCGACTGTACTGGAGCCGGGCGGCCCGCCCGGCACCGCGCACCGGGTGCTCACGCAGAGCGACGGCCGGAGCGGTCCCCATGGACAGCTCCGGCCGTCGATCCCCAGCGGCGTGGTACCGCACGGCCTCGGCGGCGCGGTGCCGCGCGCCTCGGCGGCGCATTCTCGCGCGCCCTCAGCGGCGCACCGCGGCGCTGCCCTCAGCGGCGCGGTGCCGCGCGCCCCGGCTCACCCCCGGGGGCCGTGACCGCCGTGCCAGTCCCTCGTGCCGGCGCCGCCCAGGTCGTCCACGTAGGACGCCACCCAGGACAGCGGCGCGTTCCAGTTGATCGCCAGCTCGTTGGTCGAGTACGACTCGATGTCGTCGATGTAGCACATCGCGCCCACGCAGCCCGCGAGCTTCTGCTCCGCCTTCGGGTCCTCGAGCGAGTCGTCGGGGCCGCCCGCCAGGGAACCGGCGATCGGATGGGCCAGGTCCGGGTCGAGCTGGTTGGCGTAGATCCGGTTGTGCTGGTTCTGCGTCGAGCGCTCGCCGAAGCCGGTCACGTACGACTGGTTCATCGGGTTGTTGCCCAGGACGTAGTCCACGGCGCCCAGCACGGCGTTCCGGTACTTCTGCCGGCCGGTCAGGTCGGCCGCCGTGGCGAGCACCACCGCGTTGTTGAGCACCTGGCTGTTCGAGCCCCACACCCAGTGGCCGCCCTCCGGGGCGTACGGCATCCCGTATGCGGCGTCCGCGGCGTCGGCCGCGTAACGGTCGGCCGCCTGCGTGACCTCGCCGCGCACCTCGGCGAGCTGGGTGCGGGTGAGGCCGCCGCGCACCGTCGCCAGGTCCAGCGCGCCGAGCGCCGCCGTCGAACCCCACGAGAAGCCGCCCTGCGGGAAGACGTCCTCGCCCTCGCCCCACAGCGGCGAGCCCAGCACCGCGGAGCGGTAGGAGGACTCGCCGGTGGTGAGGTACAGCTCCGCCGCGGCCCAGTAGAACTCGTCGGTCACGTTGTTGTCGTTGTACGCGCCGCCGCCGGTCGAGTCGGACGCCGGGGCGTACACGGCCGGGTGCGCCACCGCGGCCCTGTACGCGCTGCGGGCGGAGGCCAGCAGCTTGTCGGCGAACGCGGGGTCGTACTTCCTGAAGAGCCGGGCGCCCTGCGCCGCCGCGGCCGCCAGGTTCAGCGTGGCCGCCGTGGACGGCGGGTGCAGCTCGCGAGGCTGGTCGTCGGCGGTGGGCTGGGTGGGCAGCGCGGTCCACTGCGCGTCGTGCAGCTTGTGGTGCGCCATGCCCGCGAGGGCCTGGCCCTGCGGCACCTGCATGGACATCAGGAACCGCAGCTCCCAGCGGGCCTCGTCCAGGATGTCCGGCACGCCGTTGCCCCGCTCGGGAACCCGCAGGCTGCCGTCGCCCAGCGCGGCCTTCGACGCGCCCGGCGCGGTCAGCGTCCGCTCGTACTCGGACAGTAACTGGGCCGTCGCGATACCGCCGTTGACCACGTACTTGCCCTGGTCGCCGGCGTCGTACCAGCCGCCGGCCGCGTTCAGGGTGTAGCCGCAGGGCTGTGCGGCGACGCAGGTCACGCCGTTGTCCCCGGTGTTCGGCGCGACGTTCAGGTGCCCGGCGGGCCGCGCCCAGGCGCTGCCGACCAGGTCGCCGCGGATCTCGATGCCGCTGCGCTCCACGTAGAAGTACTGCAACGCGTCCTTGCGCAGCTCGGCGTAGACGTCCGAGCCGATGGCGAACGGCTCGCTGGTGTCGCCGCCGATCGTGACCGTGTAGCCGTCGCCGGGCGCCGTGACACCACTGAAGTCGAACGACTGCACGTTCTGGCCCGAGGACGCGTCCACCCCGAGCGGCGTCGTGCGCCCGCTCGCCCGCTGGGTGCCGCGGGCGTCCTTCAGCGACCAGGCGACGGGCTCGGTCGAGTCCGTGACGTAGACGCCCTTCTTGGCACCGTCCGGCAGGTACCCGACCTGGTTCACCCGGACCGGGGAGCCGGTGTCGGGGTCGTACGGGGGCGTCTCCGCGCCGCCGGTCAGCGAGACGTCGTCCACGCAGAACGTGTACGCCTCGTCGCTGCCGCCGATCTGGAACGCAAGCTGGGCCGCGTCGTCGTCCGTCTTCGCCGTGAACGTCTCCGCGAACGTCCTCGGCTCCGAGGTGAGCTGGTCCGCCGAGGTGAAGTACTGCGTGTACGGTTCCGCGGCCTGCTGGACGTTGGTGGTGACGGTGACCGGGACCGTGGCGCTCGCGGTGTACGTCAGCGCGTACGTCTCGCCCGCGGCCAACGGCAGGTCGTTCTGCCCGATGATGGCGTCCCACGGGTTCGTGGTGCCGCCCGGCACATCGGCGCAGAGCCGGCCGTCGACCACCGAGGCCGGGTTGTTCGCGGTCCACCACCAGGGCGCGGTGGCACCGCCGGAGAAGTCGCCGTTGACGATCTCCTCGGTGCCGGCGGCGGGCGTTGCGGGCACCGCCGACGCGCTGCCGGCGAGCGCACCGGCCGTCAGACCGGCGCAGACGAGCGCGGCGACGAGGCGGAACACCGGTCTGCCGCTCCGCCTGCGGCGCACACGGGCGGCTGTGGCGGCTTCCTTGGACGGGCGTTGGGTCACGGTCGGATCCTTCCGGAGGTGACGGAACGGGCGGGCGGTGGTGCGCGACACCTGCGTGACGCCGTGCCCGGCGCCTTGCCCGGCGTCCGGCCCGGCGCCTGCCCGGCGCCCTGCTCGGTGACCGGACGGCATCCGCAGGGCAGCGGCGCCGTGTTCGCCGGCGGGGCGGGGGTGTGGGCGGGCGCGTGGGCGGGTCGGCGGGTTGGTGCGTGGCGGGTGCGGGGTTGCGCAGTGGGTGTGGGTGCTGCTGGTGCTGCTGGTACGAGTGCGGGCGGCGCGTGCGTCTGTTGCGCGTGCGTGGTGTGGCGCGTGGTGCCGTGACGGCGGTGCCAGGGGTGCCAGGGGGTGCTGCGGCGCGGTGACCGTGCGGTGCCGGTCCCACACGCCGGGGTGATGGGAGCGCTCCCATCACCCCCCGCATCGTGGTGGTTCACCCAAAGGCGCGTCAAGACACCGGAGCGCGCGGGCACTTGGCCGGTGCGCCGTGCCGCTCCGCTATCCGGGCGTGCCGCACCGGATGACGGATCCCGGCTTGCGCCGGCCGCCCGGTGTGCGGTGCGGGCGCGTATGCGCGAAGGGGCGGCCCCGGCTCGTTCGAAGCGGTCAAAGGGGCCGGAAGTGCGCCGTCGCATCGCCCCCGAGGGCGTGGGCGCCCCGTTCGCGCGGGCGTACGCCAGGAGTTGGGGCCGTGCAAGGTTTCTGCAAGGTGTCGGCAAGGGCCGCGCGAGCATTTGGCAGGCAATCCGTCGGACCGGGTGGTGACAACCCCTTCAGCGGGTCCACCGCGCACGGACCCGTGCGACCGGAAACACAACCGGAACCCATCCCAACCGATTCTGCACACAGGCAGAGAAAGCACGGGGGATCGACCATGTCCGTCTGGAACACGCCCACAGCACCGCCGGTGCCTCCACCGTCGGGAAGCCTCGAAGAGATCGGAGGCGCCGGGGGTACCCGGAGCCCCGGGTGCCCGGGAGGCCCCGGAAACCCCGATCACGCCGGTCAGGCCGAGCCCGCCGGTCAGGCCGATCATGCCGGTCATGTCGACCACGCCGGTCAGGCCGGGCTCGCCGGTCACGCCGGTCACGCGGGTCACGTCGACCACACCGTGCGCTCCGGGCGCTCCGGACACCCCGTCTGCACCGGCAACGGGTCCGCTCCGGGCACCGAGCACTGCGCGGCCGCCCCCGCCCGGCCCGCCGGTGCAGTCGGCGGGTCCGCCGCCCCGCCCGGCCGGCCGGCCCCGGCCGGGCGGCAGTGGCTGACGAAGGTGGGGGGCCGGCGAGTGCTGGCGATCGTGCACACCATCACCTACGTCAAGCGGTTGCTCGACGTCCTCGCACTGCTGGAGGCGGACTTCCGGATCCAGGTGCTGTTCACCGCGCCGCCGCACGTCTTCGGCGACGAGGTGCCCCGCTTCCTGGCGGCGCTCGGCAGCGCGGTACTGCCCTGGCAGGCCGTCACCCGCATGACGTTCGACCTGGCGCTGGCCGCTGGACCCGGTGGCGTCTGCGAGGTCAGGGCGCCGCTGGTCGCGCTGCCGCACGGGGCCGCCTACCTCAAGCGGATCACGGAGGCGGGCCCGGCGGAGGCCGGGGTCGCCGGACTGCGCCGGCGCGACATCGTGCCGGACGGCCGGACCCTGCCCGCGGCCCTCGTCGTACCGCACAGCGACGAGTTGCGGGCCCTGGCGCGCAGTTGCCCCGAGGCGCTGCCCGTCGCCAGCGTGGTCGGCGACCCGGTGCACGACAGGATCGCGGCCAGCCTGCCGTACCGCGCCGCGTACCGGCGCGCGCTCGGTCTCGACGACGGCCGACACCTGGTCGTCGCCGTCTCCACCTGGGGCCCGCACTCGTCGTTCGGACGGATCGAGACGCTGCTGCCGCGGCTGACCGCCGAACTGCCCGTGGACCGGTACCGCATCGCCGTACTGGTGCACCCCAACGTGTGGGCCGGGCACAGCCCCTGGCAGGTGCGAACCTGGCTGGCGCACTGCACGCGGCAGGGCGTGTCCGTCGTGCCGCCCGAGGCCGACTGGCGCCCGGTGCTGCTCGCCGGCGACTGGATCATCGGCGACCACGGCTCCGTCACCCTCTACGGCACGCTGACCGGCGCCCCGATCCTGCTGGCCGCCTCGCCCGAGCAGGAGATCAATCCGGACTCGCCCGCCGCGGCCCTCGCCATGACCGCACCCGCGCTCACCCCGACCGTTCCGCTCACCACCCAGCTCGCGTACGCGCTGGACGAGTACCGCAGCCACGAGTACGCGGCGATCGCCGCCCGCATCACGTCGGAGCCGGGCCGGTTCAACCGCAACATGCGCCGTCTGATGTACCGGCTCCTCGGCCTCGGCCAGCCGGCCCACGAACCGGTCACCGTCCCCCTGCCGCTGCCGCCCGCGCTGGACTCCTGGACGACCTCCGGCAACTGGGCGCACACGCCCGGCGGCGCGGGCCGGGGGGAGGTGCCGGCGTGACGCGCTTCGTCGTGGTGGCGCTGTTGGGCGAGGTGCCCGAGCGCGTGCTGGAGGACGCGCTGCGTCAGCGGCGCGGCGAGGCCCGGGGCCCCTCGGGCACCACGGGCCCCGGCACGCTGCGCGCGTGCCGTCCGGTCGGCCCGGTGGGGCGGCCGGACGACCCGGCAGGACAGCCGTACGGCACGACGGGGCGGCCGCTGCTCGCGGTGACGGTGCTGCCCGCGGGGGCGCCGGGCACCGCGGTCGCCCGGGGCTCGGACGGCACCGGCCACTGCGGGGGCGCCCGCGGTGCCGGCTCCGCACGGGGGCCCGGGTCCGCGGGGGGCACCGGCTGCGGGCGCGGGTCGGACCCCGGGGCGGCCCCCGGCTGCTCCCTGCTGGCCTGGGGCGTCGAGGAGCCCGGGGCACCGGTGGCACCGGTGGTGCCAGTGCTGTCGGAGGTGCCGGTGTTGTCGGAGGTGCGGGTGGTGCCGACGGTGCCGGTGTCGGTGCCGGTGGACGAGCACCTGGTGGTGGACGTCGACGGCCCGCGGCACGGTGGGTGCGGCCGGGACGGCGTGTGCGGTGGGAGTGAAGGGTCCGGTCGGCGGGACGGGCCCGGTCGGTGGAAGGACGGACCCGGTCGGTGGGACGGAGCCGTTCGGTGGGACGGCCTGAGCGGTCGGCACGGCCGGGACCTGTGCGGTCAGGCGGACGTCCTCGTGGCCGGCCGACCGCGGCCGCCCGCACGTGCCGCACGTGCCGCGGTCGAACTGGCCGCCGCCCACAGCGGCTGCCTGCTGGCAGCGGCAGCGCGGACGGACGGCGGCTGGGCGGTCGCGCTCGGCGGACCGGGCGCGGCCGTCCACCACGTCCGGACGCACACGGCCGTACGAGACGGGACGGTCCGGGACGGGGCGGGCCAGGACGGGGCGTCAGGTGACGGAGCCGTGCGGGACACGACCGTGCGGGACACGACCGTGCGGGGCGGGACCATGCGGGACACGACCGTGCCGGGCCCGACCGTGCCGGACCCGACCGTGCGGGGCGGGAGCGTGCGGGACACGACCGTGCCGGGCCCGACCGTGCCGGACCCGGCCGTGCGGGGCGGGAGCGTGCGGGACGAGGAGCGCCTGCTCCTGCCGTCCTGCCTGCACGCCTGGCTGCTGAGCGGGCGCACCCTCGACGAGCTGGAGTCGGCGGTGGTCGTCCTGCGGTGCTGACGGGGGCGGCCGGAGGGGGCGGGTCCGGTCTCAGCCGCCGCTCCCGCTCCCGCCGGCCACCTCCCCCAACCGATCCCGCACCCGCCGCGCATCGGCCGGGCTGGTGGTCTCGTGCAGGGCCAGGGCGCGTTCGAAGTGGTCCAGGGCGGCCGCCCGGTCACCCCGGTCGGCCGCGCTCTCGCCGAGCATCTCCAGGGTCCGGGCCTGCCAGTGCAGCGACCCCGCGGCACTGAACAGTCCCAGCGCGCGGTCGAGTTCGGCCAGGCCCGCCTCCGCGTCGCCCGCGACGACCCGGGCACGGCCGAGCAGTGCGAGGGCCCGGGTGGTGTCATGGGGATCGTTCACACCGGCCAGCACCTCGTGGGCCCTTACGAGGCGGTCGACGGCTTCCGAGGGCCGTCCCGTGGCCAGCAGCACCTCTCCCAGCACGATCAGGGAGAGGCCCACCCCGCGGACGTACCCGCAGGACTCCCAGAGGCCGATGGCGCGGTGCAGGTACGCGTCGGCCCGCTCCGGGCGGCCCGCGTCGTGGTGGCAGGTGCCCAGGCCGTGCAGGGCCTGGCCCTCGCCCCGCACGTCCCCGGCCGCGCGGGCCGCGCGCAACGCGTCCTCGTACCAGCCGATGGCGGTGTCGGTCCTGCGGGCCGCCGTGAGGCCGATGGCGCCCGAGTTCAGCATCTGGCGTTCCGCTTCGCGGTGTTCGGGATGCCGGGAGAGGCGGGCGCAGGCGAGGCCGATCTCGTGGGCCTCGATCCACAAGTCGTAGTAGCGCAGCCGGAGGAAGAGCGGCCAGCAGGCGTCGACGAGCTGCCAGGCGGTGTCGTACCACGCCCGCTCCGCCGCGGTCCGTACGCAGGCCATGAGGTTCTGCCGCTGCCCGTCCAGCCAGCGCAGGGCCGACGCGCCGTCGCTGAACGGCGCGGGCGCGGCGGGCGGATGGGCGTAGTCGCGGGAGAGGACGAACTGCGCAGGCGTGAGCAGTTGCTCGGCGGCGGTGGCGGTCGCGAGGTAGAGGTCGCAGACGCGCCGCACGGCCTCGTCCGAGCTGCGCGGGGACTCGGCCGCGGCGGCCTGCGCGCGGGCGTGGTCCCTGACGAGGTCGTGGAAGCGGAAGCCGTCGGGGCCGGGCCCGGCGTCCTCCAGGAGGTTGGCCTCGATCAGTTCGTCGAGCAGGCGCTCCGCCTCGTCCTCGGGCAGTGCGCAGGCGGTGGCGGCTGCGCGGGTGTCGAACGTCCGCAGCGGCAGGGCGCCCAGCCTCCGGTAGAGGCGTGCGGCGGCGGCGCCGAGGGCGGCGTACGAGAGGTCGAGGGCGCTGCGCACCGCGGCTTCTCCTCCTACGGTGAGTACGGCAAGGGGGCCCGCGTCGCGCCCGAGCGCGTCGGCCATGGCCTGGACGGGCTGGCGCGGGCGGGCGGCGAGGCGGGCGGCTGCCAGGCACAGGGCGAGCGGCAGGCCCCCGCACAGCTCCACCACGCGCCGCGTCGCCACCGGCTCGCAGGCCGTGCGGCGCCGTCCGACGCCGCGCGCGAACAGGTCGAGCGACGCGTCGGAGTCCAGCACCCCGAGCGGATGGAACCGCGCGCCGTCCACCCCCAGCCCCGTCAACCGGTTCCTGCTGGTCACGACGACGACGCTGTCCGGGCCCCCGGGGAGCAGGGGGCGGACCTGGGCTGCGGTGAAGGCGTTGTCGAGCATGACGGCGAGGCGGAGCCCGGCGGTCATGGACCGCCACAAGGACGTCTGCTCGGCCACTTCCGCGGGCACGGAAGCGGCCCCAAGCGCCCGCAGGAACTGCCCCAGCACCTCGGTCGGCTCCGCGGGCGCCACGGCCGAGTGCCCGTGCAGGTCCGCGTACACCTGGCCGTCCGGGAACTCCTCGGCCACGGCGTGCAGCCAGGCGGAGACGAGCGTCGTCTTGCCCACACCCGGCGGGCCGTTGACGACGACCAGCAGCGGTGCGGTGGGCGGCTTCTGCCGCAGCAGCGCCCCGAGTGCGGCCAGATCGGGGCCCCGGCTGGTGAAGTGGGCGGGAACCGGGGGGAGTTGGTGCAGGGCCGGGGGGCGGGCCGGAGGGAGGCGCGCGGGATCCGGAAGGGCGACGGGGACGGGGGCCGGGGCGGTGTGGATGTGGATGGAACCGTGCACGTCCCCGGCCTGGATGGCGGGACCGTGCACCTGGGTGCCGCCGGTGAGGGAGTTGGCCTGGGCGGGGGAGGGGGGCGCGGCGGCGCGGGGGCCGCGGAGGTCGCGGGGGTCGCGGGGGTCGCGGGGGTCCGTCTCCGGCGGCCGGTGCGGCCGGCCCGGATCGGTGGGCGAGGGTGCCGTTCCCGGTGAGTACGGGTCTTGGTGCGCGACGAGCGCCACGAGGTCGGAGAGCCCCGCCATCAGCTCGGGCCGGGCCGGGGCACGTTCGAGGAGCCCGTCGACGAGCGCCCGCAGATACCGGGGGTCCTCCGGCGCGGCCAGGGCCCGCCGCCAGAGCAGGGCCAGGCGGGCGTCGTCTCCGGGGGAGTCATCTCCGGACGCGGCGGCACCGGCACCGGCGGCCGCGCGTCCGGTACCGGGGTCTGCGGCGTCCCCGGCACCCCCGACGTCTCCGGCACCCTCGGCGTCCCGGGCGCCTGCCCGTCCGGCACCCTCGGCGTCTCCGGCACCCCCGACGTCCCGGGCGCCTGCCCGTCCGGCACCGGCACCGGCGTGACCGCCGTCTGCGCCCCCGGCACCTGCATCGGCACCGGTGCGTCCTGCACCGGCGTGTCCCGCGTCGGCCCCGGGGGCCGCGGCAGGCTCGATGAGGGCCCCCAGCGTCCGCCGCACATACCGCGCCCCGGCGCCCCAGTCGTGCCCCGGGCCTGTGCCGTCACCGGGGCCGCCGGGACCGCCGAGCGCCATGGCAACCAGTTCCAGGACCCCGACACGCGTGACCGCACCCATACCGCCCGTCCCCCCGACGCCCGCCCACCACGCGCGACCGGCAGCCGCACGGCTCGCCGACCGCCGCAGGCCCGCTGCCCGACCGCCTGCCCCTGTCGCCGACCCGCACTTTTGCGGTTCCGCAGTGGTCGTTCTCTGACGTGTTCGTACCCAACAACGCGACACAACAGAGCTCGATATGCCACTGAACACAACCCACCAGCAGGTTGCGTTCCCCATCCGGCGCGGCCAAGGGCAGAAGGGCTCGGGCAGGCAAAGCCGACGTACGATCAGAGCACGTCCCCGGCCGGTTGCCAGCGCAACGAAAACGCCGACCTGGGAGTTCTCGATGCGTCCCGCAGTGCCGGTGCACTGCCTCTGTGCCCCTGCCGAGGACCGGCCCCTCTTCAGGAAGCCGGTCTCCTCCTCGATCAGGACACCGTCGGGGGCGGCGAGGTGTTCCGCGGCGTAGGAACGCAGGTCGTCGCGGACCGCGTCGGCACCCCAGCAGGCATGCCGCAGTAGACGCTGCAGCGACCCGGGTCGCGTATGGCCTGCTTGCTCGGCGATCTGCCAGCAGTTCTTCCGCTCCATGCCCGACACAGCCCGGGCAGGTAGGGATGGGCTGACGAGCGGGGCTCAACCCGCCGGAGTCGGTCCGCGAACCGGGCCATGACCTGGTCGAACATCGCCCACCAACGGGCAGGGTCTGGGCTGTGCCGTGCAGCCACCGCATGATCTTCAGGAGTCGACACAACCCCCGATGATCATACGATGGCCGTGCCTGTTCCCCGCTGGGTCCGCGACAGGATCGCGAACCCGGACCGAGGTGTCAGGAGCGATCGAACAGAGTGACTACGCTCTGCGGTGCTTCCTGGCCGAAGAAGACCTCCAGGTTCTGCGCCGAGCGGCTGGCGGCGTCGCCACTACGCAGGAACAGCCGCTCTTCGTAGGCGGTGAGCGCGACCTCGATGTCGGGTTGCTCAACCAGCTTGCTCGCCAGGTCCGCGCCGTCGTACATGGCGAGGTTCGCCCCCTCACCGGCGAAGGGCGACATCAGATGCGCGGCGTCGCCGACGAGCGTCACGCCGGGCACCCTGTCCCATTTGAGCCCGACGGGCAGGGCGTAGATGGGTCGGAGCCGCGGTTCCACGTCGCTCTGTGTCACGAAGGCGGTGAGCAGCGGCGACCAGCCATCGAACTCCTCGGCAAGTTGACGGAGGCCGGCGGACGGGTTGCTGAAGTCGATCGACCTCGTCCACTTCTCGGGCTTGTTCAGCGCCACGTATCCGCGCACGTGCCCGTCGGCGTAGCGATGCACGATGATGCCTTTGCCCGGGGCGACCGCCATCAGCGTGCCGCTGCCGACCGCGGCCACGCTCGCCCGACAGTCCTGGCCGCCCGAGGCGAGGGCGATCTCGATGAAGCAGGTTCCGCTGTAGACAGGCTTGGCGGGGGTGAGCAGCGGACGCACCTTCGACCAGGCACCGTCCGCGCCGATGACGATGTCGGCGAGCGCGGTGGAACCTTCCGCGAAGGTGAGGTCGTAGCCGCCCTCCACACGGTGCCGGATCGAGGCGAGCTTGTGACCCCACCTGATCGTCCCGGGCGCCAGCGAGTGGATGAGCAGGCGCCGCAGTTCGCCACGATCCACCTCTGGACGGGCCGAACCGGGCTCCGCAGGCATGTCGAACAGGATCGTGCCGTGGCGGTCCACCACGCGCTTGGCATCCTCGCCCGGGCGGATCAGAGTGAGGAACTCGTCGTACAGACCGGCTGCACGAAGCGCGACCTGTCCGGTTTGTATCTCGATGTCGAGCAGGCCGCCTTGCGCACGGGTCTTCGCCGAAGCCTCACCCTCGTAGACCGTCGCGGCGACGCCGTGAGCCTGAAGCACCCGCGCGAGCGTCAGCCCGCCCAGTCCTGCTCCGACAATGGCGATGGTCTTCTGCATGCTGCGCTCCTCTGTTGCGCCGACACGCGCCGGCGATGGTCAGCGCCAAAAGCGGACGGGATGCCCGATCTCGGCAAGGAGACGCTCACCGATCAGAACCATCTGCATCGATGTACGAGCGATGTCCGGCGGGTGGACCCGAGGAACATCGGTTTTCGCGACCTCGTGACAATAGCTGGGCATCCGCCTCGCGGTGACCGGGACCGCTCACGATGCAACGCACCGCGCCAGCCACGTTCGTCCTCGACAACCGCCTCGACCGGCTCGGCAGTGCTGCCGGAAAAGATGACACTCGCTCGCCCTGGTCCGTCTGGCGCAGACACCACCAGGCAACAGCCCGACGCAACCACTCCCGACGACGGACCGCCGACGAGCCCACCGGATAGATCACGAAACCGGACTGGAGTACTAACTGGCCAACATCGGCTCGTGCACGGTTGTGGCGATCGCTCGCGGTGGACGAAAACTGACGGCCCGTCCAGTCATGGCCTGAGCATCACAGTCCGTTCCGGACGTGAAGAGCGCGAAGTCGATCGGTCGGTGACTTGGCCTGAGCGGCAGTCTCGCCGCAGATCGCACCTGTGCGAGGTGGTTTGCACATCGCCCGTGCGTCGAACATCACATTCACCACTGTGATGCAGTGGCTTCGTCGCCAGCCACTCTTCCTCACGCTTGTGTTGATCCATAACGGTCCATCTGAAGTCGAGCGATGGTTACAGGCCACGCCTCTCTGCGATTGCAAGGAATACACCCTGGCGAGGCCGTCGAATCCCGTGTAATCCTCGTCGGAATAGAAATAAACCGTTCGCAAGTGCGCCAACGCCCACACGTGCTGACTGCCCCACGTAACCCAACGGGGGAGGCCGTCAATGGAGATCTTGCTCCTCGGTCCGGTGGAGCTTGCTGTCGAAGGGCAAATATTCGAACTGGCATCCGATAAGGTGCGCTGTCTGATGGCTGCGCTCGCGTTGGAGGCCGGTCGGCCGATTGCCAGGGACATACTCATGGAGCGCCTGTGGGATGGCGATCCGCCGCAGAACAAGGACCGGTTGTACTCTCATGTGTCCCGTGCGCGGCGGCAGTTGCGCGAGGCAGCGGCGCTGGAACGTGAGGCGAGGGCTGCGTCGGGGCCGGGCACCACGGCGGAGACTCCGGTGACCGGTGGCACTCCGGCGCCGTTCATCGACCGACGTGCGCATACCTACATCCTGATGGCAGCACCGGACTCGATTGATCGGCTCCGGTTCCGGCAACTGTGCAAGCAGGCGCAGGCGGCTCTGGCCAATGGCAGCGACGAGCGCGTCGTTGAACTCCTCACTCGTGCAAAGGCGTTGTGGCGCAGCGAACCATTGGCCGGGCTGCCAGGTCTGTGGCCGGCCCGGATGCGACGGGTGCTCCAGGAGGAGTACCTCAGCGCCGTGGTCACCGGCAGTGCGGCGGCGCTGCGCCTGGGCCGTTTCGAGGAACTGGTCGGGGAGTTGTCCGAACTCGTTGAACGGCACCCGGGCGACGAGCAACTTGCCGGGCATCTGATCCTCGCCTGCCACGGCAGTGACCGGCACAGCGAAGCAGTGCGTCTCTACCAGCGGGTCAGTCAGCGGTTGAGGTCGCGGCTCGGCACCGGGCCCGGTACCGCCCTCTCCCGAATCTACGAGGGAGTGGTAGCCGGCCGTCCGGTGTGGGACCTGGTGCGCGAGGCCGTGCCCTCCACGTCGTCCGGTACGGGAGTCGCCTCATCGCGGACACGCGACGGCGCGGTGCACAACTCCTCCGCACCCGTGGAACGTCGCAGTACGACGGGTGGGCCGACCTCCGAGGCCCCCGGGCGTGTGAGCGCCCCCGGGGGGAGTGACTCGAACAAGACGGACGCTGACCACTCCACAACCAGGGGGCCGCAGTCCCTGGTTCCGCGGGAGCGCGCCACGGAAAGTGGGGCGGAGCCTCCGCCGAACATCCCCCGCCCGAGGATGCTGCCCCGGCAGACCGCCCTCGAAGGACGGCAGGCGGAGTTGGAGGAACTCACCTCTGCCATGCAGGCCGCCCATGGCCAGGGTGCTCCGGCCAAGCTCGTCACCGTCTCCGGTATGCCGGGCGTCGGCAAGACGGCTTTGGCGGTACGCGCAGCCGCGCAGCTCGCGGAGGACTTTCCACATGGGGAACTGTATGTGGACCTACGGGGGCATGACGGTTCGAAGGATCCTCTCAAGCCGGAGACCGCCCTCGGCATCCTGCTCCGAGGACTGGGGGCGCCGGCCGAGACGGTGCCGGTGGACGTCGACGAGTGCGCCGCCGTGTGGAGGGCGATGCTCGTCTCCCGCCGGTGTGTGGTCGTCCTGGACGACGCGGCTGACACGGCGCAGGTGACACCCATGTTGCCGGGTGAATCCGCATCCGCGATGGTGATCACCAGCAGGCGGTCCCTGGCAGGCCTGTCCGACGCCTATTCCCTGACCCTTGAGGCACTGCCCCAGAAGCATGCAATCGGATTGTTCAGGAGGCTGGTCGGTGAGGATCGGACACGTGACATAGGACTGGTCGCGCGTATCGTTCGCTTATGCGGCTACCTGCCGCTGGCCATCGAACTCGTCGCGATGCGCTTCCGGGGCCGTCCCACTTGGAAACTGAGCACGCTCAGTGAACGTTTAGCGCGTAGTCCCGGACGTCTCGACGAACTGCGTGACATGGACGACCAGCGCGGTGTGATCCGCGCGTTCTCCTTGTCCTACCGCACTCTGGGGCTGGCTGAACGCCGCGCTTTCCGCCTGCTGAGCCTCCATCCTGGATCGGGCTTTTCCGCAGAAGCAGCCGCTGCACTCCTGGACCTTGCTCTGCCGCAGACCGAACGATTACTCGAGGCTCTGTTGTCCTGCCATCTCCTCCAGGAGACCGCACCCAACCGCCACAGGTTCCACGACCTCCTGGCCGAGTACGCTTCCCTGCTCGCCGAACGCGAGGAGAGCAGCACGGAACGCGACCGGGCAGTGACGCGTCTGACCTCTTTTTTCACGATGGCAGCAGACCAGGCCGAGCGTCTGGCGTACCCGCACCGTCTGGCCCCTGCTGTGCCGCACCAGGTTCCTCCAGGGCCGCTGCCCTTCGAACCCACCGCCAAAGAGGCACAGGCATGGTTCGAGATCGAGTGCGGAGCGCTGCTCCACCTGGAACGCCAGGCTCACGGGCATGGCAGGCAGTACCAGGCGGCAGTTCTTGCACAGTACTTGACGGCGTTTCTGAGGGAAGAGTGCCATTGGGCGGACGCGAAGGCGGTTGCCTCCCGCTCTTTGGAACACTGGCGGAGTGGGGATCAACGGGCAGCGCTCTGCCGAAGCCTGCTCTCCCTTACTGCGCTTCACGCTCGGCTTGGCGAGTACGCGGAAGCGGACGCGGTCGGTGGGGAAGCGTTGGCTCTGGCCCGCTCACTGCAGGACAGGGATGCCGAGGCGGAAACGCTACGGGAACTCGGAGTGCTCCGCTGGTACGCGGGAGACAACTCCGCCGCCCTTCGACACTTTGAGATGGCCTTAGAAATAAGAAACGCAGCTGGACAGGCGTGGGAGCAAGTAAGGCTTGAGAACAACATCGCAATGACGCTAGTGCACATGGGTGAGAAAAGAACTGCCCAGGAATATTTCCAGCGTGCCATTGCGGGGTTTCGCGAAGTGGGGGACAGTCGGAGTCTGGGCGTGGCCCTCGGTAATTCTGGCAGTCTCTACATAGAAACTGCGGACCTGGTGTCAGCCCGTGCATCCCTTGAAGAAGCTCTTCCCCTTCTCAGATCCACGGGCAGCTTGTACGAGCTGAGTGTGGCGAACATGAGTCTTGGGTTCCTCTATGTGGAGTCAGGAGATGCGGAAGCCGCCATCGCCGTGTACCGCCAATCCCTGGTCTCGTTCAGGGCGTTGAATGACAGAAGAAACCAGTCCAGCGCTTTGAATGGACTCGGCAGCGCATACCGTGTGGCAGGGCGATATGCGGATGCGATCGAGTGCCACCGCCATGCACTGGACATAGCCATCGAAATAGGCGCGGCACACGAACAGACGGTGGCATATCGAGGGCTGGGCGAGGTCGAGGCGGGCGCCGGCGGGGGAGAAACGGCTGCTGACCACCTTCGAGCGGCCATCGCCCTGGCGGATCGAACTCATGATCTGCATGAAGCCGCTCTGGCGCGGCGACTGCTGGCAGAGGTTCAGCAGTCGTTCGAACTCAGTATCGGACCTAACGCGCAGGCGTAGTAACCAGTCTGTACATGACAGTGATCGTCGAGATTAGTCATACGGTATGATCGCGCAGGTGCATTGAGGCTCCGCTCGCTCATGTGAGCGTGACGGTGGGTGATGCTCTGCGGGTGTTAGGATCCGCGATCTCGAACATATTTGCGAGGTCGCGTTGCCCTGTGGCGCCGCCTCTCGCGATTACTACTCGAAAGCTGAAGAATGCTCGTGCGCTGCTCCTTTCTTTTGACGCTTCTTTTCTGTGTTTCCGTTCCCTCTGTGCATGGGGCTGCGGAGGTGCCCGATCGGGACGATGCGTCGAAAATGGTAGCTGCCAATCACTACACACCGATGGAGCAGACTGGCAGTTCCATCGCGAATGCACCGCAGACACCAGATGAAGCAGACACGGTTGCCGAAGAGGTTCCCTGTTGAATGTCACGGATCTGCACCACACCTCGTGAGCATTGACGTCGGTGCCCCGGCATGGCGCGCCGCGCCCTGAACAGTTGTCGAAGACACGCGTGAACCGGGACGTGTCGCTCGATGGAGGAGGATCGGCCCGGTGCACAGCCGGGCCGAGGCCGCGAATCTTCTTCGTGACGTACCCCGGCAGCGGGCCATGACCGGGTGCCCGAACCGAAAGGCCCGGGCACCCGCCCCCGTCCGGTTACCCCGCCGCCTCCGTCAGGGCCTGTCGCAGGTGGCCCCGGCTTCCCGACAGCAGTCGCTGGGCCGTGGGGGCGTCGACCTTGGCGAGGATCATGAGGATGGCGTTCTTCACCTCGCCCTGCGTTGCCGTCAGGGCCTGTTCGATCTCCTCGTCGGTGGCGTCCGTGGCGAGCGAGACGATGCGGCGGGAGCGGGCGCGCAGCTTGGCGTTGGAGGCGCGGACGTCGACCATCAGGTTTCCGAACGTTTTTCCGAGGCGGATCATCGTGATGGTCGAGATCATGTTCAGGACCAGTTTCTGCGCCGTGCCCGCCTTCAGGCGGGTGGAGCCGGTGATCAGTTCGGGGCCCACGACGACCTCGATGCCGTGCTCGGCGGCGGCGGCGAGCGGGCTGTCCGCGTTGCAGGACAGGCCGACGGTCAGGGCGCCCAGCGCACGCGCGTGTTCGACGGCGCCCACCGCGTACGGCGTACGGCCCGAGGCCGAGATCCCCACGACGACGTCGTTGCCGGTCACCGCCATGTCGTCGAGGTTGCGCGCGGCCAGCTCCGCCGAGTCCTCGGCGCCCTCCACGGAGGTCACCATGGCCCCGGGGCCGCCCGCGATCAGGCCCACCACGTCGGAGGGGTCCGTGTTGAACGTCGGCGGGCACTCGCTGGCGTCCAGCACCCCCATGCGGCCCGCGGTGCCCGCGCCCGCGTAGATCAGCCGGCCGCCGCGGGACATCCGGTCGGCGGTGGCGTCGATGGCCGCCGCGATCTGCGGGAGCTGCGCGGCGACGGCGGTGGGGACGGTGGTGTCCTCGCCGTTCATGAGCCTGGCGATGTCCTCGGTCGGCAGCCGGTCGATGTCGGCGAGTTCCGGCCGGAACGCCTCGGTGGTGAGGGTGGCCAGCTCCGCGCGCAGGGCGGTGTAGGCCGTGCCGGTGCCGGTGCCGGCACCGGGGTCGGAGCCGGAGTCGGCCGTGCCGGCGGCGGCTCCTGCGGCGGCCACGGCTGCTGCGGCGTTTGCGGCTTCAGCGGTGGTGGGGTCGTCGGGTGTGGAGGTCATGGCGTGCGGCTCTTTCCGGTGCTTTCCGGTGCTTTCCGGGGGGTGGCGTCGATGGACTGGCAGACGGCGGGCCCGGCCGGGGCGCGGCCGGCGTGCGGCTGCGCGGGGGCGGGGCGCCGGATGCGAGGCGTACGGCGGGCGTGCGGAGTGCGGGGAGTGCCGGGTGCGGGGGTCGGATGGACGTGCGGGGCGCAGGGGCGCGAGTGCGAAGGTACGGGGGTCGGGCGGCGCCGCGGGGCCCGGGGTGCGGCTGGGGCGGGCGGCGGTCGCGGGGGTGGCGGGGGTGGTGGGGGCCGGCGGGCCGTGGGTCAGCGGCCGTGGCCGGCGCGGGGCGTGTGGCGGTGGGCCAGGGCCTCGTAGGAGGCCGCGAGTGCGGGGGCCGCGGTCTCGTAGGTGCGCTGGGCCACGCCCACGAAGAGGCAGTCCACGACCAGTAGCTGGCTGGTGCGCGAGGACATCGCGGCGGGGCGCAGCTCGCTCTCGCGGGCCGTGGAGGTGGTCAGGACGTGGTCGGCGTACTGGGCTACCGGGCCGTCCGGGCGGCCGGTGATGGCGATGGTGGTCGCGCCGCGCTCGAAGGCGACCCGCAGGGGCTCGATGACGTCGCCCGTGGAACCGGAGTGGGTGATCGCGATCGCCACGTCCTTGGCGCGCAGTTGCACGGCGTTGGTGATCGCCAGGTGGGGGTCGCCGTGGGCGTGCGCGATCAGGCCGATGCGCAGCAGCTTCTGGGCGAGGTCCTGGCCGACCAGGCAGGAGGCGGCGTGGCCGTAGATGTCGATGCGGCGGGCGGCGGCGAGGCTGCTGACGGCGGCGGCGAGCTGCACCGTGTCCAGGGCGGCGGCGGTGTCGGCGAGGGTCTGCTGCTCGTCGTAGGCGAGCTTGGCCACGACGTCGCCGATGGGGTCGTCGACCGCTATGTCCGCCGTGACCGCGGGGGCGCGGCCCGACTGCTGCTGGGCGGCCAGGCCGGCCAGCGCGAGGCGCAGGTCGCGGTAGCCGGGGTAGCCGAGGAGGCGGGCGGTGCGGACGACGGTGGCCTCGCTGGTGCCGGTGAGCTCGGCGAGGCCGGTGACCGTGAGGGCGGCGCAGCCGGCGGGGTCGCCGGCGACCGCCTCTGCGACGCGCTGCATGGACCGGGTCATGGAGGGTGCGAGGGTGCGGACCTTCGCGGCGAGGGCCGCCGGGGCGGGCGGGGTCTCGCCCAGGAAAATTTCCTTCACGTCGTGGGTCACCGTTGAAAGATATTTTCGGGTGTGCCGATGGGTCAAGGGGCCCGGGCCGACGGCACCGGCCGACGCCACCGGCCGCCGGGTGTCCGGCCGCCGTATTCCGAGCACGGCTTCGGCCCACCGTACCGGGGGACCGTGCCCGGGGGCGTGCCTCGGCCACCGTGCCTGGGGGCCGTGCCCGGGGGCCGTGCCCGGGGGCCTGCGCCCCGGGTGTGCCTCGGCCACCGCGCCCGCGGCAGGGGCGCACAATGGGAGTCATGGCGGATTCGGAAGCTTCCGGAGCGGTGCCTCTCGGTGCGCTGGAACGGGCCCTGCACGCGGCCCGTGCGCTGGTGCTGGCCGACCTCGCGGCCGGGGACGCGGCGGACGCGGACGTCGTGTCGATGGTCGAGGACTCGGTGGCCCACCGGCGCTGGTGGGTGGAGCAGTGGCCGCAGGGCGCCGAGTACGTGGCGGGCCTCGTCGCCCAGGACGTCCAGGACGCCCTGCTGGAACGGTACGGGCGGTGGCCGCTGTGCCCGGTCTGCCGCACCCACGAGCCGCACGTCCTCGACGTCCGCCCCGAGCTGGGCCCCGACCCGCACTGGGTGTGCCACGAGACGGGCGTGCAGGTGGCCCCGGTCGGGGACCTCGGCACGGTGCCGGGGCACGGCACCGGGACGCCGTCCGCATGACCGGCGGGCCCGTCGGATGACCGTCTACATCGACCCGCCGGCCTGGCCCGGGCACGGCCGTATGTGGTCCCACCTCGTCAGCGACGTCTCGTTCGCCGAACTGCACGCCTTCGCCGGGCGCCTCGGGGTGCCGCCCCGGGCGTTCGAGCGCGACCACTACGACCTGCCCTCGCACCGTTACGCGGACGCCGTGCGGGCCGGGGCGGTGGAGGTCAGCAGCCGTGAGGTGGTGCGGCTGCTGACGGCCTCCGGGTTGCGCAGGCCCAAGGGGCGGTAGGACGCGGGCCGTCAGGCGCCGTCCTGCCGGCCCCCGCCGTCCCCGGTGGCGCTGACCGCCACGCTCCCCGCGACCATCCTGGTCCTGCCCGCGGTGCGGCCCGAGCCGCGTTGCAGGAACCAGGAGACGGCGACCGCGACGAGGGCGAGCAGGGCCATCGCGGTGCCCGCCCAGGCCGTGGCGGCATAGCCGAAGCCCGCGTCGATGACCGTGCCGCCGACCCACGGTCCGCCGGCGTTGCCGAGGTTGAAGGCGGCCGTCGCGGTGGCGCCCGCCAGGGTGGGGGCCGCGCCGGCCAGGTTGAACATCCGGGCGTTCAGCGCCGGAGCCGTGTAGAACGCGGAGACGCCGAGCAGCAGCGAGAGCGCGATCGCGGCGGCGGGGAAGCGGCTGAACAGCGCGAGGGCCGAGAGCAGCACGGCACTGGCCGCGATGCCCGAGGACATCACCCCGAACAGGTGCGCGTCCGCGATCCGGCCGCCGATCGTCGTACCGATCAGCGCGCCCACCCCGAACAGCGCGAGCACGGTCGGCACCCAGCCGTCGTCCAGGCCCGCCACCCGGGTCAGCACGGGTGCGAGATAGCTGAACAGGCAGAAGACGGAACCGCCGGAGAGCGCGATGACCGCGACCGACAGCCAGACCTGGCGATCCCGGTAGATCCGCGCCTCCCTCCCGAGCTGCGGCAACCGCCGGGGCCTCGGGAGGGGCGGGATCAGGGTCGCGATGCCGGCCAGCGCGAGCACGGACGCCGCGCCCACCGCCCAGAAGGCCGAGCGCCAGCCGAGGTGCTCGCCGAGGAACGCGCCGGCCGGCACGCCCAGCACGTTCGCGATCGACAGGCCGCCTATCATCACCGCCATCGCACGGGCCCGCGCCGTCACCGGCACCATCGCGATCGCCACCGCCGCGCCCACCGCCCAGAACCCGGCGCAGGCCAGCGCGCTCACCACGCGCGAGACGAACAGCACGCCGTACGTCGGCGCGAGGGCGCCCGCCACCTGCCCGAGGCCGAAGACGCCGATCAGTGCGAGCAGGGTCGCGCGGCGCGGCAGCCGCAGGGTGGTGACCGCGAGCAGCGGAGCGCCCACCACCATGCCGATCGCGAACGCCGAGATGAGCAGACCGGCCTGCGGGATCGTCACCCCCAGGTCCTCGGCGATCGGCGGCAGCAGGCCGGACAGCATGAACTCGCTGGTGCCCAGCGCGAACACGGACAGCCCGAGGATGTAGACGGCCAGGGGCATCCGGGTGCCGGGGCCGCGGCCGGGCAGCGGGTCGGCGGGTGCGGGCAGCGGGTCGGGGGGTGCCGGGAGTACGGCGGCGGGTGCCGGGAGCGGCGCGGTGGGCGCGGCGGACGTGCCGCCGGGGACCGCGGGTCCGGCAACGGCGCCCGGGGCGGCCGGGGGCGGGGACGAGGGCGTGCTGGGGCCAGGGGGCGCGGGAGCAGGCATACCAGCGGGAACAGGTGTTCCAAGCGCCGCATTCCCGGTCCGAGGGTGCGTCAGGCGGAGAGCAACGCCAGTTCCGTGCCGAGGTTGTGGCGGGCCGCGGCCTCCCAGTGCGCGGCGCCGTGCGGGGTACGGAAGAGGGCGGGCAGCGCGAGGAGTTGGCGCAGCACTCCGGCGCGGCCCGCGCGGAAGGCGTCGTCCGGCACGAACGCGTACTCCTCGCGGACCGCCGCGGCGTATGCGGCGTAGTCGCCGGGCGGCGCGGCCAGGATCGCCAGGTCCGCGTCGCACAGCACCTCGCCGTCGGTGTCGCCGGGGCGCGGGTCGTGGGTGGTGGTCAGCCGGACCAGGCGGGCCACCTCCGCGGTGCGCGCGGGCCCCACCCCGGCCTCGGGCAGCGCGCGCTCGGCGAGGGCGGCGCTGCGCTCCTCGTTCTCCGAGCGGTCCGGTCGGTAGACCGCGTCGTGGAACCAGGCCGCGAGCCGGACCGCGGCCGGGTCCTGGGCGTGCGGTGCCAGCACGTCGACGTGGTCGAGCACCGCCACGAGGTGGCCGGTGGTGTGGTAGCGGCGCTGCGGCTCGGCCCAGCGCGCCAGCAGGTTCTCGGCGTACGGCGCGGGATCGGGCTCCACCGCGCCGTCGCGGGCCGCGACCAGAGCGGTGCTCCAGCGCCTGCGCAGGTCGTCGTGGGCGGGGTGCGCGGGGAAGGGGGCCATGGACGGCATTATCGTTCGCACGGCGCGGGTCGGTTCCGTGCGTGTGCGCGGGGCCGGTTGCCCCTAGCGTGGATGCATGAGTGCTGACGTACGAGACGAACCCCACGCACACGACGCCGACCACCTGGGCCGTGCCGGGCGTCCCGCAGTCGCCGGCGGTGCCCCCGGCGCCGGGAACGCGGCGCAGGCAGCGGATCCCGAACTGCCGGGCCGGCTGCTGCGGATCGAACGCGACGCGCTGCTGCCGCTGCTGCGCTCCCGCGCCGAGGCCGACCTCGCGGCCCGCACCGCCTGCCCCGGCTGGACGGTCCGCGACGTGCTGGCGCACTGCGGCGCGGTGCTGGTACGGGTCGTGGAGGGCCGGACGGGGAAGGGGGCGTTCTCACCCGAGGCCAACGAACGGGACGTCGCCGAACGCGCCGACTGGCCCCTCGAACGCGTCCTGGACGAGCTGGAACGCGGCATGACCGACGCCGGCCCTGCGATCGCGGAGGCCGGAGGACCCCTGGACCTGGTGGCGCTCGGCGAATGGGTGCACGCCGGGGACGTGCGGGACGCGCTGGGCGAGGCCGGGGCGTACGCGGGGGAGGGACTGCCCTGCGCGCTGGCCCTGCTGGCCCGGTACAGCCGGGAGCGGGAGCATCTGCCGCTGCACGCGGACCTGGACGACCAGGACGAGCCGCTGTTCCTCGGGACCGCGAACGGGGACGCGCCCCCGGCGCGGTACATCGGCGACGCGGCGACCCTGGTACGGCTGTACGCGGGGCGTCCCGTGGTGGGGGCGCGGTACGAGTTGGCGGGCGCGGCCGAGAAGGAGCTGCGGTTGTTCGGGTGAGGGCGCCGGGGCCCGGTGCGAGGACCCGGCCCAGTGCGAGGACCCGGCCCGGTGCGAGGACCTCCGTCCGGTGCGAGGACCCTCGGCCCGGTGCGGGGCCCCCGCCCGGTGCGAGGACCCTCGGTCCGGTGGTCCGGTGGTCCGGTGGCTCGGTGGCTCGGTGGTCCCGGTCACTCCCGTCGTTCCGGTTCCCCGGTGGGGGAGTGGACTAGACCTGTAGATTGAGGTGGACGTCCGTCGATCGAGGAGCTGGGTCCCATGAGCAATCCCGCCGGCCGTGCGCTGCTGGAGGTGATCGGCCTCGACGCACGGGACGCCGCGGCCGCGCAGCAGGGCGGCGCGGACCGGATCGAGCTGGTCTCCGACATGGCCGCGGACGGGCTGACGCCCTCCTGCGCGACCTTCGCCGCCGTGCGGGCCGCCGTGGACATTCCGGTGCGGGTGATGCTCCGCCCGTCCGGCGGCTTCACACCGGCGTCGTCCGCCGAGGTGGCGGCGCTCGTCCGCAGCGCGCGGGCGCTTCGGGCCGAAGGGGCCGCGGAGTTCGTGCTCGGCTTCCTGGACGGGCGGGGGGCGCCGGACACCGGGGTGGTGGAGGAGGTCGTCGGCGAACTCGACGGGAGCCGGTGGACGTTCCACCGGGCCATCGACCACGCGGCCGACCGGGCGGCACTGCGGGGGCAGCTCGCCGACCTGACCGGGCTCGACACGTATCTGACGGCCGGGTCGCCGCTGGGCGTCGACGAGGGGCTGCCGGTCCTCCTCGCGGAGGCCGCGCGGCGCGGCGAGCCCGGGTACGCGCAGGAGCTGCTGGTGGGCGGGGGGCTGCGGCCCGGGCACGTGGAGCGGCTGAGAGCGGGGGGCGTCCGCGCCTTCCACATCGGCCGGGCGGCCCGGCCGGGCGGCTGGCAGGCACCGGTCTCCGCGGCGGCCGTGCGGGAGTGGCGGACGGCACTGGACCGGTAGGGGCCCGGCCCTACCGGTCCGGTGCCGTCCTGGACGGGCACGGCCGCGGGGGCCGGGAGCCGGGTCGTGGAGCCGGGGCCTGGGGCCGGGTCGTGGGTCCGGACTGTGGGCCCGGCCCGGCCTGCGGGCCCGGGCCGCCCGGCCGGTGCCGGGGCGCGCCCCCTATGCCAGCCGGGCGGGGAGCGGGCCGGAGTGGAGGACCGCGAGGCCGGAGACCGCGCGGGTCAGGCAGACGTACAGCCGCCGCAGCCCGGTGCGTTCGTCCGGCTCCGCGGTGACGATCGCCCCGGGCTCGTCGAGGACCACGTAGTCGTACTCCAGACCCTTGGCCAGGGACGCCGGCACCAGGGTGAGGCGCGAGGCGGCGGTGGTCTCCTCGCCGGGCTGGAGGTACGGCACCCCGGTGGACGCGAGCGCCTCGGCGAGCACGGGAACGCGGACGTCCGCGGCGATGAGCCCGATCGAGCCCTCGTGCCGCAGCGCCTCGCCGCACGCGGCCAGCACCGCCGCGGTCAGTTCCCCGGGCGTGGTGCGCACCACCGACAGCGATCCGGGCGACTCCCGTACGGAGTCCACCTCCGCGAGACCGGGAGCGATCGCGGGCAGCAGCCGGGACGCGTAGGAGATGACCTCGCGCGGCACGCGGAAGCCCGCGGTCAGCTCCTCCACCACCGCGTCCGACTTGCCCAGGTGCCGCAGCGCCTCGTCCCAACTGCTCGTCGCCCACGGCGTGGTGCCCTGGGCGAGGTCGCCGAGGACCGTTGCCGACCCGGTCGAACAGCGCCGCCCGACCGCCCGGTACTGCATCGGGGACAGGTCCTGCGCCTCGTCGAGGACGACATGGCCGAGCGAGGTGGTGCGCGAGACCAGGTCGGCCGCCTCGTCGACGAGGACCGCGTCGGCCGCCGACCACTTCGCCGACCGGATGCTCCGCGGTGGCCTGGTCCACAGGATCGTCTTCTGCTCCTCCTCGGTGAGCAGCCCCTCCGCATGGGCCGCGAGGAAGTCCGCGTCGGAGAGCAGCCGCAGCACCAGCTTCGCCGGCTCGACCGCCGGCCAGACGGTCTTGACCACCGCCTTCACGGCCGCGTTGCGGGCCACGGCGTCCTGCACGCGGTCGTCCGGCGCCTCCCCGGCCTGCTCCATGCGGACCAGCACGGCGTGCGCGATGCGCTGCGGCAGGGCGTCGCGCGCGGCGCCGTAGCGGATGTCGCGGGCCAGCAGCTCGCCGACGATCTCCTCCAGCTCGTACGCCGGGATCCGCCAGCGGCGCGAACCGCGGACCACCACCAGGGGCTCCTGCGGCGGGACCACGTGCGAGCGCAGCGCACGGCGCAGCACCTCCGCCATCCGGGCGTCGCCCTTCACCAGCGCCGCGGCCGGGTCGTCCGTGCCGTGCACCGGCACCTGCCCGACCAGCTCCCCGATCGTCGCCTGCCGCACCTCCAGCTCGCCCAGGGCGGGCAGCACCTGCTCGATGTAGCGCAGGAAGGACGCGTTCGGGCCGATGACCAGGGTGCCCGTCCTCGCCAGCCGCTCCCGGTGGGCGTAGAGGAGGTAGGCGACGCGGTGCAGGCCCACCGCGGTCTTGCCGGTGCCCGGACCGCCCTGCACACAGACCGTGCCGGTCAGGCCGGAGCGCACGATCTCGTCCTGCTCGGGCTGGATGGTCGCCACGATGTCCCGCATCGGGCCCACGCGCGGCCGCTCGATCTCCTGCTGGAGCAGCCTGCTGGTGCGGACCGCCTCGGCCGGGTCCATCAGGTGCTCGTCCTCGTACGCCGTGAGGTCGCCGCCCGTGTAGCCGAAGCGGCGGCGCAGCACGACGTCCATCGGCTGCTTCTTCGATGCCTGGTAGAACGGCTGCGAGACCGGGGCGCGCCAGTCGATCACCATGGGGTCGCCGTCCGCGTCGTGCACATGGCGGCGGCCGATGTAGAGGGCGGTCGCCGCGTCGCCGCCGGTGCCGGGCGGCCCGTCATCGGCTGCGCCACCCGATCCGTCCGCCGCTCCTCCGCCCGCTCCGGCGCCCCCGGCCTGCCCGTTCCGCCCGGCCTGCCCGGCCGGGTCCGCGCCCGGCGCGTGCTCGTAGTCGAGGCGGCCGAAGAAGAGCGGTGTGTGGGCGAGGTCGGCCAGGGACTTGATGCGGGCTTCGATCTGGCGCCGGAGCACCTCCGCGTTCACCCAGTTCGCCGTCACGTCCCTGATGTCCAGCGACTCGGCGTCCTCGCGCATCGCGCGCAGGGCCGCACGCGAGGCGGTCAGGTGCGCCTGCTCGCGGGCCAGCAGGACGTCGCCGGTCGTCCCGTCGGCGGTGGTCGTGTCACGGGTCGTCGTGTCACGGGTCGTCGCGTCACGGGGCGTCCCGCCACCGGTCTCGTCGCCGGCCTGGGTGCGGGTCTCGGGCCGGGCGCGGGCCGCCGGACCCGGCGCGGCATCCGGGGCGGTGCTCGCGGTGGTGCGTGCGGGGGTGTTCTCCGGGGCGCCCTGAGCGGCGTCCCGAGTGCCGCGTGCCGCGGGGACGCCGGACGGGGCGTCGGCGGGACGGGGACCAGCGGGTGGGGTGGACACGGGTGCTGCCTCCGGGAGCGTGCGGATCCCGGCGGCGGGGGCGCGCTGGCGCGGTGCGCCGCCGGGCGTCGTGCGGTGGATGCGCGCGGGCGCGCGGAAGAACCGGCCGGTTTCCGTCCGGCCGGCGGCACTCCACAGAGGGGAGGCGGGCAAGGGCGGGGAGTTTAGTCGACGCGGGTTCGGACGTCGAAGCGGTTTTCGCGGGCCGTGCGGTGCATCGCCGTGCCCGTGCCGGTGCCTGTGCCGTGCCGTGCCCGTGCCCGTGCCGGTGCCGTCTCGTGCCGTGTCGGCGGCGACGTCGTGGCCGCGGGGCCCGTGTGCCCGGTCCGCTCACCCAGGGGCCGGGAGCCGTCCCCGTCACTCCCCGGACGTAGGGGAGGGGACCTGAGTCGTACGGGTGGGGCCGCTGCGATTACATCCCTGGGCTGATGTGTCCGACCTGACCGAAAACGACTATGGACACATGAGCGTATCGGCCTTTTCCCTCACCCCGGCCGCCCTGCCGTCACGGCGGCCGGGCAGCCAGGGGCCGCCGGGCGCGACCGCCGCGACCGGGACCCCGCACCAGCACCGGCTCGGTGACGCCCTGCGAGCCGTCCGGGTCTACGTGGCCTCGGCGTTCGAGGTGGCGGTCCTCGGGGAGTACCTGGAGGAGGCGGGGGTGCTGCGGCGCCGCTGAGTACCGCGGCACCCGGCTTCCGGCTTTCAGGCCCGCCGGGCCCTCCCCGCGGCCCCGGCTCCCCGTCTCCGCGTCTCCCCGGCACCCCGGCGCCCCTGCAGCCGTCTCCCCGGCACCGCGGACCTGTCTCCCAGCTGCCGGGGACGCGTCTCCCCGGCGCCGCCGGCCCCGCCCCGGGCCGCCGGCCACGGGGACCGGCGGCGGGCCCGACCTCCCCCGGCGGGCCCGCCGGCCGCTCGGCCGTCCGGAACGGACCGTGCCGGCCCTCAGCCGTCCGGGTTGGCCTCCAGGCAGGTCAGCGCGATGTCGTCGAGCAGTGCCTCGTGCGTGCGGCCGCTGAGCTGGGCGTCCCGTTCGATCTCCACGGCCGCCCAGCCCGTCAGGCTCATCACCAGCAGGCGGAGGCCGTCCGTCCCGTACTTCTCCAAAACCTCGTCGGCGACGTACATCGCCTCCTCGGGGATCCGCTCCGCGGGCTCCAGGCCCACGACCTTCCGCAGCAGACCGACCGTGGTCTGCGAGATCACCGGCGCCAGCTTGCGCAGCCGCCGGCTTTCTTCCTCGTTCACCCTTCGTCCCTCCACCGAGTAGCACGGGAGCCACCCACGGTACGGACCCCTACGCTCCGTATGCAGCGAAAGCCGACAGGCTTTGCACGGTCGGGGGAAGGTCCCGGCCGTACGCGCACGCACCTTCCCCGGCGTGCCCTCGGACGTGGCCCCAAGGGGCCGCCCCCTCGGAACCGCATCCCGGACCCGGCCCCGGACGACGCCCGGGAACGCTGCGGCCGCGGGACGGGCGGACCCCGCGTCAGGTCTCCAGCTCTCCGGTGAGGAGGTCGTCCGCGTCCACGATGCGGTACGCATAGCCCTGCTCGGCGAGGAAGCGCTGCCGGTGGGCCGCGAAGTCCTGGTCGATGGTGTCGCGGGCGACGACCGAGTAGAAGCGGGCCTCGTGTCCGTCCGCCTTCGGGCGCAGCACCCGGCCGAGGCGCTGGGCCTCCTCCTGGCGGGAGCCGAAGGTGCCGGACACCTGGATCGCGACGGTCGCCTCCGGCAGGTCGATCGAGAAGTTGGCCACCTTGGAGACCACCAGTACCGAGATCTCGCCCTCACGGAACGCGCCGAACAGCTTCTCCCGCTGGGCGTTGGTCGTCTCGCCCTTGATCACCGGCGCGTTCAGGTGCTCGCCCAGTTCGTCGAGCTGGTCGATGTACTGGCCGATGACCAGCGTCTGCTCGCCCGCATGCCGCCGCACCAGCGCCTCGGTCACCCTGCGCTTGCTGTCCGTCGTCGCACAGAAACGGTACTTCTCCTCGGTCTCGGCGGTGGCGTAGGCAAGCCGCTCGCCCTCCGTGAGGTTCACCCGGACCTCGACGCAGTCCGCGGGCGCGATGTAGCCCTGCGACTCGATCTCCTTCCACGGTGCGTCGAACCGCTTCGGGCCGATCAGCGAGAACACGTCGGACTCGCGGCCGTCCTCCCGCACCAGCGTCGCCGTCAGCCCGAGGCGGCGGCGCGCCTGGAGGTCCGCGGTGAACTTGAACACCGGCGCGGGCAGCAGGTGCACCTCGTCGTAGAGGATCAGGCCCCAGTCGCGGGAGTCGAACAGCTCCAGGTGCGGGTAGATCCCCTTCCGCCTGGTCGTCAGCACCTGGTAGGTGGCGATGGTGACCGGGCGGATCTCCTTCCGCGTGCCGCTGTACTCGCCGATCTCGTCCGCGGTGAGGGAGGTGCGGGCGACCAGCTCGTGCTTCCACTGCCGGGCCGAGACGGTGTTGGTGACCAGGATCAGGGTCGTCGCCTTCGCCTCCGCCATGGCACCCGCGCCGACCAGCGTCTTGCCCGCGCCGCAGGGCAGTACGACGACGCCGGAGCCGCCGTGCCAGAAGCTCTCCACGGCCTGCTTCTGGTACGGGCGCAGGGCCCAGCCGTCCTCGGCCAGGTCGATCTGGTGCGCCTCGCCGTCGACGTAGCCCGCCAGGTCCTCGGCGGGCCAGCCCAGCTTCAGCAGGGTCTGCTTGATCTGGCCGCGCTCCGAGGGGTGGACGGCGACGGTGTCCTGGTCGATCCTGGCGCCCACGAGGGGGGCGATCCGCTTGGAGCGCAGCACCTCTTCGAGAACCGGCCGGTCGGTGCTCGTCAGGACGAGACCGTGGGTCGGGTGCTTGCTCAGGGTGAGGCGGCCGTAGCGGTCCATGGTCTCGGCGATGTCGACGAGGAGGGCGTGCGGGACCGGGTAGCGGGAGTACTGGACGAGGGCGTCGACGACCTGTTCGGCGTCATGGCCGGCGGCGCGGGCGTTCCACAGGCCGAGGGGGGTGACGCGGTAGGTGTGGATGTGCTCGGGGGCGCGTTCGAGTTCGGCGAACGGTGCGATGGCGCGGCGGCAGGCGTCGGCTTGCTCGTGGTCGACTTCGAGGAGCAGTGTTTTGTCCGACTGGACGATCAGGCAGGACACGCGTGTGCCTCCGGCGGAGGGGCTGGATGGGTCGGCTTCCGGGCGGTGCCAAACTTCCGGGCGGTGCCGAATAGAGGAGTCTACTTGGTCGGGCCGGTGGGGCGGGGGCCCGAGCGCGGGCGGGGCCGGCGGGGCGGAATGCACCGGGACTCCGCACGCCGCGTCGGTCGCGGGATCCGCCCTGGCAGGCAGCGACTGATGCGGTCACCTGTGCCCTCCGCACCGGTCGGTGCGGAGGGGTTCCGCTGACGAACGAGTTGCCGACCCGGCCGTTTTCACTGCACGGCCTTCCTTTTCTGCTGCCCGGTAATCTGTCGTTCGACAGCGGCATTTCCTCAGTCGGAAAGGAAAATGCGCACGGTATTTCTCGCGATATCGGTCGGCCCGTGTTTTCGCGGGCGCCAATGGACTCCACCGGAGGTCGGCAGTCCATTCGTGGCCGGTCAGAACCTCGGTGGGTGTTCAAGTCGGCACTGTTGACACTGTCGCGGTTTGCGGAGGAGACTCCTGGCGTGCACGGTGCTGAAAGTGCAGGAGAGGACGCCGCTGGTACCCACTGGTCGTATTCTTCGAGAGATTGTGGCTGGACATGCGAGACTGTGTGGTCCTGGGTTGCGCGCGAAATGGCACAAGTGTTCTTGCCGGCATGATATCCCGCGGTGGCGGGCATTGGATCGGCTCGGACCCGATGCCTCCCAGCCAGTTCAACAGGACCGGGTATTTCGAAAGTCTCTCGATCATCGACATCAACGACCGGATGTTGTCCTGGTTCGACGGCGCAGGTGCCGTGGAGACGGGAGAGGGCGAGCGCTGGCTCGCCGTCCTGCCCCGGGACGAGCTGCGCTTTCCTGAGATTCCCCGGGAAATGGCCGACAGCATGCGGGAGCAGGTCGCTCCCCGGCCCTTCTGCCTGAAGGACCCGAGGTTCTCCTACACGCTCGCCGCCTGGAGCCCCGTGCTCGGCGACGCGCTCCGCGTCTGCGTCTTCCGCTGTCCACAGGTGGCGGCGCGCAGCCTGGTGAGGCTGGCGCACGGCGTCACGAACGTCGCGCTCGACATTCCGACGGCCTATGAGGTGTGGACACACACCTACGAATACATCCTGCACAACCAGCTTTCGACCGGCGACTGGCTCTTCGTCGACTACGACACGCTGCACACCGCGGCCACCCGGGAACGGGTCGAGGCGCGGACGGGCTGCCGGGTCGACTGGTCCCTCTTCTCCCCCAGGGCACCGCACGAGACGGCGGGCACCGCGGCCGACCCCGGCGTTCCCGGCCGGGCCCGCGCCCTGCACGCCGAACTGGTCACCATGGCGGCACGGTGAGGGACGGCTCCCTTCGCCCGACCCCGACCTCGTCCCCGACACGGTGCCATGCGCCTGCCGCCTGCCGATGCCGCCTCCCGATGCCGTGGCCGGCGTCACGACAGACGTCCGACTCGGCGCCGCAGCCGATGCCGCAGCCGGCGTCACAGCCGACGTCCCGACGGAAAGGCGGAAGTGGACCGTGGTGACGACACCCGATGACGACCCCACCCTGTACGGACTCTTCGCCGCACAGGCGGCGAGGACGCCCGCACACGAAGCCGTACGTGACGGGTGCACCTCACTGGGCTACGGGGAACTGAGGTCCCGCGTCGACGCGCTGGCCGACGCGATACGCCGCAGCGATCCCGGGGCCGGCAGCCGGATAGGGCTGTACGTCGGGCGCGGCGTGGACATGGTGGCGGCCGTCCTGGCGGTGGCGGCAGCCGGCCACACCTACGTCCCGATGGATCCCGCCTACCCCGAGGACCGGGTGCGCTTCATGGCCGAGGACAGCGGGATCCGCCTCGTCCTCAGCGACGCGGAACCACCCGACGGCCTCTTCCGTGTCCCCGTGCTCCGGCTGGACCGCCTCGACACGGCGCCGGGCCCGCGGCCGGCGGCCGTGCACCCGGCCACCTCCGGCACGAGTGCCTACGTCATCTACACCTCGGGCTCGACCGGCCGGCCCAAGGGCGTCGAGGTGTCGCAGCGCAACGCCGTGGCGCTGGTGCGCGGCGTCTGCGCACGCTACGACTTCCGCACCGATGACGTGTGGACCCTCTTCCACTCCTACTGCTTCGACTTCTCCGTGTGGGAGATGTGGGGCGCGCTCGCGACCGGCGCCACACTGGTCGTCGTCCCCGAGAGGACCGCGCTGTCGCCCCGGGCCACCGCGGAACTCCTCGTACGCGAGCGGGTCACCGTGCTGAACGTCGTCCCCTCCGTCTTCCGGTACCTGGTGGGGGCGGTCACGACGATGCGGGACAGCTCCCCCGCGCTGCGCCGCGTCCTCTTCGGGGGAGAGCCCGTCGAGCCCGCCGACATCAACCTGTGGCGCAGGCGCTTCGGCGACTCGTGCCAGTTCGTGAACCTGTACGGCATCACCGAGACCACCGTCTTCGTCTGCGCCCGCACCCTGGACCCGGGGGAGCTGGAGGCCGAGGACCAGGAGGCCGTCCGGGCACTCGGGGCCCCGCTGCCCGGCTGGTCGTACCACGTCCTCGACGAGCACGGCGAACCCGTCGCCAGGGGCGGGACCGGCGAGATATGGGTGACCGGTGACGGGGTGGCCGTGGGCTACCTCGGCCGGCCCGCGCTCACCGCCGAACGCTTCCGTGCGCTCCCGCTGCCCGGTGGCACGGGAGAGCGCTCCTACCGCAGCGGCGATCTGGCCACCAGGACGCAGAACGACGTCTTCTGCTTCTCGGGCCGGTCCGACGACCAAGTGAAGATCAACGGTTTCCGCATCGAACTCGGCGAGGTGGAGGGCACGCTGCGGCGGCTGCCGGCCATCGCGGACGCCGCGGTTGTGCGCAGCCGCAGCAGGGTCGGCGGACACCTGCTGACCGCCTACGTCGTCTGCGACGACGGCGTCCCCGACGAGGAGATCGTCCGGCAGGCCGGCGCCGCACTGCCGCGGCACATGATGCCGGGCCGGTTCGTACGCCTGCCGGAACTGCCGCGCAACGCGGCGGGAAAGACCGACCGGCGGGCGCTCACGGAGGCCGACCGGGGCTCCGGCGCCACGACGCCGAGGTGACGACCGGGCCCCCGGCCCCGCCCGCTGCCCGCGGCCGGAACACGCCGGACGCGATCGTGTCCGCGCCCCGCTGCCCCGAACCCACTCCTGCCCCGAACCCACTACTGCCCCGAACCCACTCATGACCGAGACCCACTCATGACCGACGAGGTGATCACGACGGCTGCGGCGGAACGGCAGGCGGTCACGGACATGATCCGTGTCTGGGAGGACGTGCTCGGCATCGGGGGCGTCACCGCGGACGACTCCTTCTTCGAACTCGGCGGCCACTCGCTGCTGGCGGAGGCCCTCGTCCTCGCGGTGGCCGAGCGGTTCGGCACCGACGTGTCGATACGGACCCTCTTCGACCATCCACGGCTCGCCGAGTTCACGGCGGCGGCACGCGGCCCGTCCTCGCGCAGGGCGGTGGAGCCGCCCGGGCCGGCCGTGCCGCCCGCCGGCGGTGGCCCGCAGGCCGGGGCATCGGACGGCTGGCGCCCCCTGCCGTACCGGATGGGCCTCGGAGTGCGGCGGCAGGAGCGGCCGGACGGCACCATCGCCTCCGTGAGCGTCGTGTGCCGGACCTTCCTCTTCCCGGCATCGACACCCGATCCGGTACGCCTGGACGAAGCCGTACGGCGAGCGGTCGGGATCAACCCCGCGCTGCACAGCATCTACCGCAACGACCCGGTCCGCGGCCCCCAGTACACCGAGCGGCCCGTCCCGGCCGATCTCGTCATCCACCGCGAGCTGGGAGGGGTGACCTGGGAATCGCTCGCCGCCACCGCCCGCAGGACCGCCGACCGCGAGATGACACGCCGACGGGACCTCCGGGCGGGCAGACTCCTGCGGGTGGTGTGCCTGCGGGGCCGGGGGCCGGGGTACGCCCTCGTGGTCGCGATCGATCACTCGGTCTGCGACGGGATGTCGTTCACCCGGTTCCTGGAGGACATCGCGGACGCCTACGCGGCGAGCGGCGGGGGCGGCGGGAGCGGCGGGAGCGAGCCGAGTGGCGGGAGCCACGGGAGCGGCGGGGGCGGGGCGCGCGGTGGAAGCGGGGCGAGCGGCGCAGGCGGGGCGAGCGGCGGGGGCGGGGCGGGCGGCGGGGGAACCGGGGCGGGCGGCTCCCCGGCGGTCTCCTCCCGGCCCTCGCTCGCGGAGGTGGCGGCCGCGGAGCAGGCCGCCCTCGGCGGAGCGCAGGGGCGTGCGCTGCGTGCCGCCTGGCGCGCGAGGCTCCCGCGGGGCGTGCCGCAGGTGATGCTGCGGCACACCCGGCCCTGGCAGGAGAGCCCTCCGGAGGCGGGCTCGTTCACCTCGTCGCTGCACGGTGCCGCGTACCGCCGGCACACGCACGAGGCCGCAGGGCTCGGCATGACCGGCTTCGCGCTCGGCGCCGCGAAGGTGCTGCACGCCATGCGCACCGCCGTCATCGGCGACGAGCTGGCCTTCTTCTGCCCGTTCCCGGGGCGTTACGTGCCCGAGGCCCGGGACGTGGTCGGCAACTTCGCCAACCCCCTGCCCGTCCTCGTCGACGCGCCCCGCGGGGCCGACCTGCCGACGACGGTGCGGGCCGTGCGGGAGGGCCTGCTGTGGACGCTCCAGCACCAGGGCCTGCCGTTCCCCGAGGTCCTGCACGAGGTGCGGGACGTCGACGCCACCGGTGGTGAACTGCCCTACATGCGGCGCTGCGTGTTCCTGTCGGGTGAGGTCCCGGACCGCTTCACCCTCGCGGGGGAGACCGGGCAGGTGTGCCCGGCGGAGGTGGACAACGCCCTCTTCGACTTCAGCCTGTGGCTCTACGACTCCGGCGAAGAGCTGCGGTGCCACGCGGCCTACCGCAGGTCGCTGCTCACCCGACCCGTGGTCGAGGGCTGGCTCGACGCCCTGCGCACCCCCCTCGACATGTCCGCACAGACCTGACCGCAGCCCGGCCGCCCGGCGGTGTGCGGCCGGGCGGTGTGCGGCGAGGCGGCGTGGAGCCCTACTCCGAGGCCAGTTCCGCCACGCCCGTGATGCGGTGCAGCGGATAGGTGCGGACCTCGTCGGCGGTGTGGTCGAAGGCGGTGACGAAACCGCCCTCCACGCTGATCGGCGCGATCACCCGCTGGCTCGCGGCCCCGTCGGCGTTGACGTACCCGATCCACACCGCCTCGCCCGCCAGCACCGCCGCCTGCATCGTGGCCAGGGTGTCCGCGGAGGTGGTGCGGGGCAGGCCGCCGGGGTCGGCCGGTGCGGCGGCGTCGTCGGCAGTGCGGTCCTGCGCCGGCCTGCGCGGCGCCGTCGCCGCCGCGTCGCCCGCGCGGATCGCGCGGACCGCCGCGCCCAGCAGGGTGCCGTCCGGCACCGGGGGCCCGTCGGGCACGGGCTCCGGCGCGGTGCGCGGCGGTGTGCGGTGCCGGGAGGCACGGGTGATCAGCACATCGCCCTCGGCCGACTCCGCGGCCGGTGCGAAACCCATCGCACGCAGGCCGTCCAGCAGCGTCGCCGGGTCGGCCTGGGAGGCGAGCACGGTGGGGGCGAGCCGCCGCAGGCGCAGCGCCGCCGCGCGCCTGTCGGCCAGGATCTCGCCGAGCACGGCGTCGTCGTCGCAGCGCACGTACGCCGCCGCGGCGCCGATTCGCAGGTGGCCGTGCCGGCGGGCCACGTCGTCGATGAGGTACGACAGCGGCTGCGGCACCGGCGTGCGCGCGTGCGCGGCCAGGAAGGCGTGCAGCTCGGCGGCCGACTGGCCGGCGTCCAGGGCGCGGCGCACGGAGGCCGGTGTGAAGCGGTAGACGGTGGCGCCGCCCTTGGACTCCACCTCCGCGAGGACGTCGAGCATCGCGGCGAGCGGGCGCAGCAGGGGGCCGGGGGCGACAGCGGTGAGGTCGGCCTGGAGCAGTACGTGGTCCAGGGGCTCGGGGAGCAGGGGCGCGAGCCGGCGGGCCGCCTCGGCGGCGCGCACCGTCCTCGCCGCCCCGGAGCCCGCGGGGTCGTCCGCGTCCGGCGGGCCGAGCAGGGCGCGGCCGTGGGACGACAGGGCGCCGCGGCCGGTGACGCCGAGCAGCTCCGCCTCGGCCAGCGTCCACTGGGCGACACGGGTGCGCAGATCGTCCCGGTCGGCGGGGGCCGGCGCCCCCGGTGCGCGGCGCGGGCCCGGCGGCTCGGCCCGCTCGCTCGGCCGGCCCGGCGCCGCACCGCGCACGGGACGCTCCCAGTGGAGCCGGGCCAGCAGGGCGTCCCGGTCGGCGGCAGCGCCCTCGGGCAGGGCGGCGAGCAGGACGAGGACCCGGTGGCGCACCTCCACAGCCGCGGAGCGGTCCAGTCCGGGACCGAGCGCCGACAACACCCGGTCCTTGCCGTCCCGGCCGCCGACCAGGCCCGCCGTACGGGTGGCCGCCAGCCAGGCCGAGACCAGATGGGCCCAGCGCTCCGCGGCGGGCAGGGCGAGCCAGTCGTCGTACGCGGGCGTGGGCGCGTACCGCTCGCTCTCGCGCCGGCCGCCGGACTCCGCCTCCGGGTGCGCCGCACCCTCGTAGCCGCCGTCCGACGCCAGCAGGCCCGCCGCGTAGGCGAGCTCCACCCAGAACGCGGCGCTCTGCTCGGGCACGTCGAGCAGCGCGGCCGTCCGCCTGAGGTCGCGGACGCTGAGGCCGCCGGCGCGCAGCACGGTGGGCCCGCCGCCGCCCCAGTCCTTCAGCAGTTCCTCGACGGTGGCCAGCGCGGTGTGCGCCTGGCCCGCTGCGGTGGTGTCCACCACCTGTGGACGGTGCTCGGCGGCGGGTGTGACCTCGGGCGGCAGCGGCGCCGGGGTGCGGTGCGCACGGCCCGCCCGCAGGTGCAGGGCGGCCTCGCGGGGCAGTACCACCGTGCCGGGCGCGGTGGGCAGCAGCAGGCCGCGGTCCAGCAGCCAGCGCAGATGGGCGGCCGGCTCGGCCGTCACCTGCCCGTACGGCGGTCCCCAGACCAGCCGGGCGAGGACGTCCAGCGAGTCGGCCGGCGCCTGGTCCAGCAGGGCCGCCATCCGGGCGCGGTCCGTGAAGAGGGCGGTCAGCGCGGAGACCGCGGAGACCGCGTCGTGCGTCGTCGGCAGCCCCGCGGCCGCCACGATCTCCTGGATCCGGCCGGGCGACATGCCCGCGGTGGCCTCCGCGACCGTCGGCCCGAGGCCGGTCGGTGACGGGTGCCGCGGCGCGGGCGCCAGCAGCTCACGGGCCGTGCGCACCAGCCGCAGCCGCTCGTCCGGGCCCCACACCAGCGCCTGGTCGCGCAGCGTCCCGAGGGCGCGTGGGAGGGCGTCGGCGACGGCGGCGGGATCCACGCCGGGCGCGGCCGGCGGGTGCGACCCGGGGCCGGGGCCGGGGCCGGGGTCGGTGCCGGAGCGGGTGCCGGGCTCGGGGTCGCCGGCGAGCAGGGCGAGCAGCGTCCCGTACGGCGTGGGTTCCGGCGCCACCGCCAGGGCCTGGGCGGTCTGCAGCGCGAAGAGGTCGAGACGGCCCAGCGCACGGACGACGGAGGCACGGGTGGCGGCACGGGTGGCAAGCTGCGTGAGGTCGCCCGGCACCGGAGAGAGCAGGTCGGGACGCGCGCGCAGGAGGCCGGCCAGGGAGGCGTCGGCGCGCAGCCGGAGGTCCTCCGCGAGGGAACGGGGCGTGAGGCCGCCGTCCTGGTCCTGGTGTGCATGACCGCTCATCCTGCTCACGGTAATGGGTGACGGTGACATCCCGGGGGCGGGACCGGCTCCGTGCGGGCGGGGGAGCGTGCGGGTACGGCACGGGGACGGGATGTCCGGCGGGAGCCCGCGGCGCGCGGTACCGTCGGGCGGGTACTGGAACGGGTGCGTCCCGGAGGGGACTTCGTGGGGAACGAGAGCGATCGGCTCGTCTTCGACTATCTGAGCAAGGTCGGCGACCTCGCCCAGCAGCGGCAGCTACCGTCGTCCGAGCGGATGCGGCTGGTGACCGAGCTGCGCGGCGAGATCGACCGGCGCCGCGCGGGCGCGGACAGCCCCGGGGCCGTGCGCCGCATCCTGACCAGGCTCGGCAGCCCGGAGGATGTGGTCACCGGCGCGGGCGGGGCCACCGGCGAGGGCGCGCCGTCCGGGCAGGAGGGCGGCGGCCGGGCGGCACCGCCGCGGCAGCCGGCACCGCCGGCCGCTCACCGGGACCGCGCGGACCCCGAGGGACGCGCCCGGCCGGGGCGGCTCTTCGGCGCGCGCCGGGGCGGCGTGCCGCACCTCGGGGACAGCGCGGCGCAGGGCACCGCGCGGCCCGGGGGCACCGGCCCGGGACAGGACAGCGAACGGCCACCGCGGCTGGGCGGTCTGCGCCGGCGCATGCCGCGCCCGCGCGCCGCGGGCTCCGAGGCCAAGCCCGCCCCGGCGCCCCCGGGCGGGGGCCCCGAGGCGCCCGAGCTGCCCGTCTACGAGGCGTTCCCGCTCGACGGCCCCGCACCGCCGCACCTGGCGGGCGCGGACGAACTCGGGCCGCCCGGCTCCCAGCCCGACTGGTGGCGGATCGACACCGTCCCGCTGGGCGGCACCGACATGGTGCCCGGGTTCACCGGCGGGGTGGAGATCCCGGAGATACTGAAGCCGCCGCCACTGCGCCCCTTCGATCAGAGCGGCCAGAGCGGGCAGAGCGGCCAGAGCGGCAGGGGCCCCGAGGACGAGAGGGGCAGCCGGGGTGCGCCCGGCTCACCCGGGACACCCGGCAGGCCCGCCGCGGGCGGCACCGCGCCCGAGGCCGCCCCCGCACGCACCGGATGGCGTCGCCTCGCGCGGCCGCGTCCCGCGGGGGCCCCGGCAGCTCCCGCCGGGGCCGGGGGCAGGCGCTGGGCCAACCCGCTGCTGCTGCTCGCCGCCGCCCTCCTCGTCGCGGGTGCCGCCGTGGGGAACTGGTTCGCGCTCGGCCTCGGCTGGGTCATCGCCTACGCCTCGCGGCGGCTGACGGCGGCCGAGTCCAAGTGGGCCGTCCTCCTCCTGCCCGGTGCCACCGTGGCGGCCGGCGCGATCTGGCTGTGGGGCCGGCAGCACGGCCGCTGGGGCGAGCCCGTCGCCGAGGGCCACATGAACGACGCGATCGCCGGGACCTGGCCCTGGGTGGTGCGCGCCGCCGCCCTCGTCTCGGCCCTGTTCCTCATCTGGAGGTCCCAGCGCGGCCGTTCGTGACACCGGCCGACGCGCCGCGGCCCCGGATCCGGTGACAACCCGTCACCCGCGGTGACCCCTGACGGCCCACCCGGCGCGCGCGAGGCCCCCGACCCCGGCAGGATCGGCGGTGGAGCCCGTCCGTCCGCTGGGAGTCCTCATGCGCCCTGGAGCCCGTCGCAGACCGCGCCGCGCGTCCGTCCGTCCGATCGCCGCGGCGGCGCTCGCCGCCGCCTGGCTGCTGCCGGGACCCGCCGCGGCGGCGCCGGCCGGCCCGCAGGCGCCGCCCGCGGCCCCCGTCGCGCACTGCGCTCCCGACGCCCGCCGCGCCGGCAGCGGGCTGTGCGTCACGGTGACCGGGGCGGCGATGACCGTGACGGCCGTCGAGACCTGCGCGTGCCGGGTGTCGGGCACCTGGACCGCACGCCGGGGCGGCGCCGTCGCCGCCTCGGGCGACCTCGCCGGCCGCGCCGACTACCCGGGCCCCGGAACGTACGAGATCACCGCCGCGGCCGAGCTGCGGCCCACGGACGGCCAGGGGCCCGCCGTTCGGCGGACCATCCGCGGCAGGCTCGCCCTCAGCGCGCCGAGGCCCGCGGTCACCCGGCGGATCGAGGTCCGCCCCCGGGTCGTCCGGCCCGGCAGGACCACCACCCTCACGTACACGATCACCCGTACCGGCGAGGGCGACAGCAGCGCGCGCTTCGGGCTGATCGGCGAGGAGTCCGCGAGGATCGCGCTGGCGACCACGGACGGCCGGTGCGTCAATCCGCTGACGGGGCGTTATCCGTCGACGTCGCGGTCCGCGCACGCGCTGGACTGCGCGCTGACGGACCTCCAGCCGGGGCGGCCGGCGACGGTGACCGTGCACGCCACCCTGCCGGGCGCGTGTTCCACGGTCGTGTCCATGCTGGGGTACTGGGCGCCCGCCGGGCAGCGTGTCACCGGTGCGATGCTGGCGGGGCCCACGGTCACCTGCGCGCCCTGACCCCCGGGCCCGCGCCCGGCGCCCGCGGTCCGGTTGCACAATGGCGGGCATGACCAGCCACGCCCTGACCGTCGGGTTCGACCTCGACATGACGCTCATCGACTCCCGTCCCGGGATCCGCGCCGTCTACCTGGCCCTCTCGGCCGCCACCGGCGTCCCGATAGACGCCGATCTGGCCGTCTCCCGGCTCGGGCCGCCCCTCGACGAGGAGATGGCGAACTGGTTCCCCGCCGAGCGGGTCGCCGAGGTCAGCGACCTCTACCGCGCGATGTACCCGGACCACGCCATCACCAGGACGCTGCCGATGCCGGGCGCCCGCGAGGCGATCGACGCGGTGCACGCGGCGGGCGGCCGCGCCGTCGTCGTCACCGCCAAGCACGAGCCCAACGCCCTGCTGCACATCCGCCACCTCGGCATCGAGGCGGACGTCGTGGTCGGCGACCTGTGGGCGGAGGGCAAGGCGGAGGCCCTGCGCCGGCACGGTGCGAGCGTGTACGTGGGCGACCACATCGGCGACGTGCGCGGCGCACGCGCCGCCCAGGCGCTGTCCGTGGCGGTGGCGACCGGCCCGTGCGACGCGGCCGCACTGCGCGCGGCGGGCGCCGACGCGGTTCTCGCCGATCTCATGGAATTCCCGCGGTGGCTGGACGCACACCTGGCCGCGGCAGCCTGAGGCACCCGCACCCGCCCCGCACTCGCACCCGGCACGCGCACCCGCGCACCGGCAGACCGCCACCGGCCCGGCGCCGCGCCGCCGCACGTCCTGCCCGCCGCACGCCCCGCCTACCGCACCGACCGCCGCCCTTCTGCGACCACCCGCAGCACCCCTGCTCCGGCGACGGCGAAGCCCACGGCCATCAGCATGCTCAGGCCGTACATACAGGCAGGAAAAGGTGTGGTCCCCAAGAACAGCGGTGCCACCGTGATCAGAGTGGCCACGGCTCCGGCAAAGAAAACGAGGGCACCGATTCGAACCAGCCGATCTCCGGCGCCGGCGTCGCTCCCAGTGGTTTTGTCACGCACCCGACCAGGGTAGTTCCCAGCCCGAAGGAACTACGGCGGCGTCTTGTCACCAGCCACGGGACCATTAGCCTTGGTGACGGCGGGTCGGGTGACCCGCCGTAGTGCTATCCAGAGCCGTTTTTCTCCGATGAAGCGGCATGACACAAGTACGAGGACGAGGACTTCAGGTGCCCACCGGTCAAGCCGGTTATCTAGGCACGCAGACTCCGCTAGCCTCGCTCCCATGCAACCCAACCTGCGCTACCTCGCCTGCCTCCGTCTGTCTGCCGACTCGGACGGCTCCAGGTCCATCGAGTGGCAGCGTGGCGTGATCCGACACCACGTCAGCTCTCCTCACCTGTCCGGCGTCCTGGTGGGGGAGGCAGAGGACACGGATGTCTCAGGCTCGATGAGCCCCTTCAAGCGCCCCAAGCTTGGACACTGGCTCATGAAGCGTGCCGACGAATTCGACGTGATCATTGCAGCCAAGATGGACAGGCTTACGCGTCGCTCGATGCACTTCAATGAACTGTTGGAGTGGGCACAGGAAAACGGGAAGTGCATCGTCTGTGTGGAAGAGGGGTTCGACCTGGGCACCCCTCAGGGAAAGATGATGGCTCGCATGACAGCCGTCTTTGCCGAGGCTGAGTGGGACATTATCCAAGCTCGAATCCTCAATGGCGTACAGACGCGTCTGGAGAACCGTTCATGGCTTACGGGCGCTCCGCCTACCGGATACAAGATCGTCCAGGTGGAAGGGGAGCGCCGTAAGGTCATTGCGCGGGATGAGTCCTTCTGGGAGTACATCGAGGAAATCAAGACTCGGGTACGGGAAAAGCAGTCCACACACAGGATTGCGCGGGACTTCAATAAGCGTGAAATTCTCACCTGGTCAGATCATCTGCGAGTACTGAAGGGGGACGAGCCCAAGGGTATTCAGTGGCAGGCAACCATTATCAATAAAATGATCCGGTCGAATTGGTTCGCCGGTATCTATACCTATAAGGGTGAGGTTGTTCTCAACGACAATGGTGATCCGTACATCATGCCGGAAGAGCCCCACGCCACCATGGATGAGTGGTTGGAGCTGGTCGACCTGATCGCTCCCGCTCCTAAGCCGGAAGGTGCTCCCGAGACCCGTAACGGCGCTGCGAGCCTCTTGGGGGGCATCGCACGCTGCGGACACTGCAACACCCCTGTGACCTCCCTCAAAAGCTCTGGACACGAGAGGAAGGACGGTACGAAGGTTCCTGGTCACAGGTATTATCGCTGCGCCAATAAGTTCAAGGGTGGGAACTGCAAGGAAGGTCTGTACGTCCGTGCGGCTGCTCTCGATGCATGGATTGACCAGGAAATTCTGGGGAGCATTGGCCAATGGGACATGTACGAGCGAGCCGGTAAGGGACCGTCCCAGGCAAAGGAACTCCAGGACGCAAAGGCACGCCTGGAAAATCTGGAGGGTGACTACCTCGCTGGGAAGTACGACGGGGAGGGGCAGGGAGAATCGTACTGGCGAATGCACAAGGGTCTGTCGGGAAAGATTGCGCTCCTGGCGAAGCAGGAAGAGGAAAGGGCTGACCCGGCTCTCAAGGCAACGGGTAAGAAGTACGGAGAACAATGGACGGCCAAGGATCAGGAAGACCGTAGGGAATTCCTCCGCGCCTATGGCGTGAAGGTCTGGGCTTGGGGTAAGGGGACGGACGAGAAAGAGCCGGGAATGATCATGGATCTGGGGGATATTCAGGCCATGGCTCAGGAACTCGGCCTGGAAAAGAAAGAGAGGGCGGCTGGGCTGGTGCTCAGCCGTAATGTACAGGAAAAATTGTGGAAGGCATTGGCTCTCGCCAAGCGGTAGAGGGCGTAAAGATAAGGTGTCGCTGAATAGTGGCGCCTTGTTCTTTTATGAAATTGGTTTATGAATTCGCCCCCCTGCTTCGGAAGGTAATTCAAACGATGCTGGTGAGGGCGGGGGTGTCGCTGAGCAGCGAAAAGCCAAAGAAAACGCGATCAGTAATCTCTAGGGTTCTATGGGTAATGCTGCGCTATTGGTGAGTCGGCACTCTGTCCGCTATTCGGTTGAAAGGACGTGCTGACGATCGCTGAGGACTTGCACGAGCGTGGAATCGCGCTCCGCATCCTCATGGGAACTCTCGCCTGTAACTACTCGCCCAAGGGGGAAGGCAAGTTCTTTTTCACCATGATGGTTGCCTTTGCCGAGCTTGAGCGAGACGTGATCGTTGAGCGCACCCGCGCCGGTCTCGACGCTGCCAAGGCTCAGGGGCGTACCGGTGGACGTCCTGGCGTCATCACTGAGGACGTGCTGACTGTGGCCGAGGCTCGTAAGGCCAAGGGGGAGAGCATCACTGTCATTGCCAAGGCTCTCGGAGTCTCCCGCGCCACTCTCTACCGGCACATCGGGTAACCCCTCACGCTTCCCTACTACTTTGAGCCTCTGTCGGCGCAGGCAGGGGCTCGGTGTCGTTTTAAGGCGTGTTCCGGTGGAGAGACCCCCGGTAGGCTGTCTCAACGGCAGATCAAGGGTGTCCGGCCAGTCCGGGAGCGATCGAGGGAGTGTGTGCTTTGCCGACTGGCAAGGTCAAGTGGTTCAACAGCGAGAAGGGCTTCGGCTTTCTCTCCCGCGACGACGGCGGCGACGTCTTCGTTCATTCCTCCGTACTGCCGGCCGGTGTGGACGCACTCAAGCCGGGACAACGCGTCGAATTCGGTGTCGTTGCGGGACAGCGTGGCGATCAGGCCCTTTCCGTCACCCTTCTCGACCCCACTCCCTCCGTCGCCGCGGCACAGCGCCGCAAGCCCGACGAACTGGCCTCCATCGTCCAGGACCTGACGACGCTGCTGGAGAACATCACCCCGATGCTGGAGAAGGGCCGCTATCCGGACAGAACCTCCGGCAAGAAGATCGCCGGACTGCTGCGCGCCGTGGCGGACCAGCTCGACGTGTGACAGCCGGGTCCGGTCCGCGGGAACCGGCCACCGCGAGGCGCGCCGGACCCCCACCCCGGACCCGTCCAGTACCGGCCCGGCCAGGACCAGACCGGCCAGGGCCGGCCCGGCCCGTCCCGTACCAGTCAGGGGAAGGCCAGCGCGTCCGGCCCGATCGCCGGCACCAGGCCCTCGGCCGCCGCGCGGGTGAGCAGGCCGCGCACGGCTGCGTAGCCCTCCTCGCCGAGGTCGGCCGTGAACTCGTTGACGTACAGGCCGATGTGCTGGTCCGCCACCGCGGGGTCCATCTCCTGGGCGTGCTCCAGGACGTAGGGACGGGACGCCTCCGGGTCGTCCCAGGCCATCCGGACCGAGGCGCGTGCCGCCTCCGCCAGCCGCTTGAGGGTGTCCGCACCCAGCGAGCGGCGGGCGATGATGGCGCCCAGCGGGATCGGCAGGCCGGTGGTGGACTCCCAGTGCTCGCCCATGTCGGCGAGGCAGTGCAGCCCGTAGGCGCGGTACGTGAAGCGGGCCTCGTGGATGACGAGGCCCGCGTCGACCTTGCCGTCCCGCACGGCCGGCATGATCCGGTCGAACGGCATGACGACTATCTCGCCGACGCCGCCCGGCACGGCCTGGGCGGCCCAGAGCCGGAAGAGCAGGTACGCGGTCGACCGCTCGCTCGGCACCGCGACCACCGCGCCGCTGAGGTCCCTGCCGGGCTCGCCCGTCAGCACCAGCGGCCCGCAGCCCCGGCCCAGCGCCCCGCCGCACGGCAGCAGCGCGTAGTCGTCCAGCACCCACGGCAGCACCGCGTACGACACCTTGAGCACGTCGTGCTCGCCGCGCTCCGCCATCCCGTTGGTGATGTCGATGTCGGCGAAGGTGACGTCCAGCGCGGGCGCGTCGGGGACCCGGCCGTGCGCCCACGCGTCGAAGGTGAAGGTGTCGTTCGGGCAGGGCGAGTAGGCGATCCGCAGGGGGCGGTCAGCCTGCTCGGGCCCGGCTGCAGCGGTCGGGGTGGTCGGCGTGGTGTTCATGCTCTCTCCAACTCTCCAGTACGGGCCTGAGCTTCCCGAACGCCTCGGTGAGCGCCGCCAGCGCCTCCTTGATACGCCAGGCCGCCCGGTCGCGGGGGCCGACGGGGTTGGAGACGGCACGGACCTCCAGGGCGGGCACGCCGTGCGCGGCGGCCGCCTCCGCCACCCCGAAGCCCTCCATCGCCTCGGCCACGGCGCCCGGATGGCGTCCGCGCAGCTCGGCGGCCCGGGAGGCGGTGCCGGTGGCGGTCGAGACGGTGAGCACGGTGCCGACGACGGCGGGGAGCGCTGCGGCCGCGGCGGCGACCAGGGACGCGGGCACCGCGTGCGTGGTGGTGCCGAAGCCGAGTGCGGTGACGGGCAGGAAGCCGTCCGGTGTCTCGGCGCCCAGATCCGCGGCGGTGATCGCGTCGGCGACGACGAGGCAGCCGGGCGGCGCGGCGGGCGCGAAGCCGCCGCCGATGCCGGCGGAGACGACGAGGCCGTAGGGGTCACCGGCGAGCGCCGCCGCGGTGAGCGCGGCACCGGTGCCCGCGGCGGCGCTCGCCGGGCCCACTCCGGCGGCCAGCAGGTCCCAGCGGGCGGCCGGTGCGGTCCGGCCGGCCGGCGGGGCGTCCGTGCGCATGCCGGCGGGCGGGTCGTCCGCCGCGTCGTCCGCCAGGGACAGCAGCGCGGCCCCCGGCAGCACGCAGGGGCGTGCCGGGCCGGCGAACGCCTTCGCCACCGCGTCCCGCTCGGGGACGACGGCGGTGGCCACGAGTATGCGCATGGGGTGGGTGGTCGCCCTTCTGCTGGCGTCGGGGGGCAGGGGCCGGGGGTGCCGGGGTCAGGACTGCTCGAACGTGAACGACCATAGGCCGATGGGGCGGCTGCCGCTGCCCTCCAGGACGCTGACGGTGGCCGAACCGCCCCGCGCACCGAACTGCGGGTCGAAGAAGACGCTGCCCGGGACCGTGCGGTACGTCTTGCCGCTGGTGCCGGTGAGCGCCCGGCCGTTCAGCAGGATCACCCAGCCCCGGTCGGCGATCTGGGGGTCCACCCCGAACCGCACCGTGGCGTCCGGGTCGACGCCGATGCGGTGGTGGTCCGTCTCCCGCAGGCACCGCTCGAAGTCCGCGGCCGGGACCGGCCTGCCGTCGTTGTAGCAGGCCGCCTCCGTGTGCACCGAGTCCTCGCCGACGGTGACGGTGGCCAGCGGCGTCGGCTTGTCGCAGCCGGAGAGCGCGAGCAGCGCGGCGCACAGCGTGCAGGCCGCGGAGGCGGTCCTGGCGGCCCGGCCCGGGCGGTGCTGGTGGTCCTGGTGGTCCTGGTGGTGCCGGCGGTCCTGGTGGGCGGACGGGGCCGGGTGGGGTGCGCGGGGCGGGCGCGGCTCCGCCGGGGGCGGGGAGGTCATGGGCGCAGGTTATCCGCCGGGTCGGCGGTCGCGGCGGTGCGGGCGGCGGCGTGCCGCGCACGGGCCGCGGCGTGCGGGGGGCGCGGGTGCGCGGCGTGCGGGGTCGCGGCGTGCGGGCGTCCCGGGGTGCGCGGTGCCCGCGCACCCCGGCCGGAGGGCCGTTCAGACCACTCTCGGCCGGGGCGGTGCACCGCCGTGCCGGGCCGCGGACAACAGCCCCCGTACGGTCGTCAGCCACCCGGTGGCCACCACCGCCGCCGCGACCGACAGCCCCAGCGTGCCGTTGAGCGGCAGGGCGATGCCGACCGCGCCGCCGACCACCCAGGCCATCTGGAGCACCGTCTCCGACCTGGCGAACGCCGAGGTGCGCACCTCCTCGGGCACGTCCCGCTGGATCATCGCGTCCAGCGACAGCTTCGCCAGCGCCTGCGCGAACCCGGCGACCGCGGCCAAGCACGCCACCAGCACCGCGCCGAACAGCGCCGCCGCGGCGACGGCCGTGCCGGCCCCGATCGCCACCACCGTCACGACGATCACCTCGGGCGCGCGGGCCTTCAGCCAGGCGCCGACCGCGGTGCCCAGCGCGTTGCCCGCGCCCGCGCCGACCGCCGCCGCGCCCAGCGACACCGCCGCGCTCTGCCCGGCCAGCGGGTGCTCGCGGAGCAGGAACGCCAGGAAGAAGATCAGGAAGCCGGAGAGCCAGCGCAGGACCGCGTTGGCCGCCAGGGCGTGGACGACAGCGGGGCCGACGGTGCGCAGCCCGGGACGGCGGCCGCGCTGCGCACGCGGGCCGTGCAGGTGCTCCTCGTCGGCCGCGAGCAGCGCCTTGTCCTCGCCCTTGCCGGAGTCGACCTTGGGCGGCAACTGGAAGGAGAGCACGGTGCCCGCGACGAAGATCGCACAGGCGCCGTAGAGCGGCCAGCGGGCGCCGACCATGTGCAGTCCCGCACCGACCGGGGCGGCCGCGCCGGTCGCGAGCAGACCGCAGAGCGTCACCCGCGAGTTGGCCTTCACCAGCGAGAAGCGGGGCGGCAGCAGCCGTGGCACGACCGCGCTGCGCACCACCCCGTACGCCTTCGAGGCCACCAGCACGCCGAGCGCGGCCGGGTACAGCTCCAGGGAACCGGTGACGACCGCGTTCGACAGGAGCAGCGCGAGCAGCACGCGGGCCAGCATCGCGGTGGCCATGGCGGCGCGGCGGCCGTGCGGGACGCGGTCGAGCAGCGGGCCGATCACCGGGGCGAGGAGCGTGAACGGGGCCAGGGTTACGGCCAGGTAGAGGGCGACACGGCCGCGTGCCTCGTCGGTCGGGACGGAGAAGAACACCGTCGAGGCGAGCGCGACGGTGATCATGACATCGCCGGCGCCGTTGACGCCGTGCAACTCGATGAGCTTGCCGAGGCCGGACTCGCCGGCGCCGTGCGCGTGGGTGGCCTTGCGGACGGTACGGGCGGCGGCGGTGAAGGGCAGGCGCAGGGCGTGGGCCACCGCCCGGAGGGTCCGGCGCAGCGGGCCGGGCCCGCCGGCTGTCAGGGACGCCCGTGCGGCTGCCACTCCGTCATAGTGCCCCCAGATGCCGAAAGGTAGCTTGATTCGCACGCCGGGTACGGCACGGATGGCGGCACGGGGCGGCCGTCGCGGCCCGCCACGGGGCCCGTCGCGGGCGGCGCGCCCCATGGTGCCCGGCCGGTCAGGACGCCGGGGAGCCCCCGTCGCCCCGCGCTGCCGGGGGCTCGTTCGCCGGGGCGGGGGGCCGCCGGGACATGGGGGGCACCTGTTCCCACCTGGGGGGTGTGGGACCGTAGCCCCGGAAGAGGTAGCGTGCGTAGCGCGCCCCGCGGCGGTCTCCCTCACCTCCGCGCCTGTCGGCATCCCGCAGAATGGAAGCAGCAGGCGTGCCCGAGGACGACCGGGCGCGGACGTCGACGCGGCCCACCGGTCCGCTCCGTCCGCTCCCTCGCCGAGCGGACAGCGCACTCGTGAGACGGCGTAGGAGAGAAGCGATACCTGTGAGCGCAGCGACAACGCGAGGCCGTACCCCCGACCGCCTGTGCGCCGAGGCGGTCGGCCTTGCCCGGGCCGCGGCCGAGGAGGCCGCCGCCCCCGGGGTGGTCGGTGAGCACGTCGCCGCCGTCGGCGAGGGCGACCGCGTGGTCACGCACCTCTTCGAGTGCAAGGAGCCGGGCTACCGCGGCTGGCGCTGGGCGGTGACCGTCGCCCGCGCCTCGCGCGCCAAGGTCGTCACGCTCGACGAGACCGTCCTGCTGCCCGGCCCCGACGCGCTGCTCGCGCCCGAGTGGGTGCCCTGGAGCGAACGGCTGCGCCCGGGGGACCTGGGCCCCGGCGACCTGCTGCCCACGGAGGCCGACGACCTGCGGCTCGAACCCGGCTACACCGGCGACGTGACACCGCCCCCGGACTCCGCCGTGTCGCACGAGATGGCGGAACTCGTCGAGGCCGAGGACGCCGAGGTCACCGCGGGACCGCCGGCGAGCCTGCCCGCCGCACCGTCCCGCGGCACCATCGCCGCCGTCGCGGAGGAACTCGGCATGGGACGCGCGCGCGTGCTGTCCCGGTACGGCCTGCACACGGCGGCGGACCGCTGGGAGGAGGCGTACGGGCCGAAGACGGCGATGGCGCAGGCCGCGCCCGCGTCCTGTGCGACCTGTGCCTTCCTGGTGCCGGTCTCGGGCTCGCTGCGGCAGGCCTTCGGGATCTGCGCGAACGAGTACGCCCCGGCCGACGGGCACGTGGTGTCGCTGGCCTACGGGTGCGGGGGGCACTCGGAGGCGGCGGTGATGCCCCGGACCCCGCAGCCCGCGCCGCCGGTGCTCGACGAGACGCGGGTGGACCCGCTGCCCCTGCGCCCCCGGGACGACCAGGGCTCCGTCGAGACCGGAGCCCCCCAGGAAGACCTGGGCCACAGCTAGCCCGTCCGGGGCCGGGGGCGGGACCCCCGCCCCCGTCCCTACCTGTCCCCGGTACCGCGGCACTGCCCCCGTGCGCCGTCCGCCCCCCCGGTACGCGGCAGGACACGCGGCCACGCCCGGGCGGGCACGGCCGGCTTCCTCCCCCGCGCCCCGGTTTCCCCGGCGGTGGCGGCCGGGTACCGTGCGGCGCCCCGGGCGCCGTGGCCGTACCCCCCTCCCCCGCCCCCCACGCGATACCTTCAGGCACCGGCGTACCCTCGTCGTCCCCGGCGAAGGGGAACCGCCCCGCCGAAGCGCATCGCCCGTAACGAGGAGTGACCACCGTGAGCAAGCTCGTGCGGCCGGATGCCGAAGGGGCGGACCCCTTCGGCACCGCGCGCCTGCGCCGCGGCGTACTCGACGCCTGGCGCACCAGCCCCGCCCGCTTCCGCGAGGACGCCAACGCCGAGGAGGACCTCGCACTCGGCGGCTACCGCGACCGCCTGATCGTCGAACTCGCCCAGAACGCCGCCGACGCCGCGGCCCGCGCCGGCACCCCGGGCCGTCTGCGCCTCACCCTCCGCGACGGCGTCCTCGTCGCCGCGAACACCGGCGCCCCCCTCGACGCGCCGGGCGTCGAGTCCCTGTCCACGCTGCGCGCCTCCGCCAAACGCGACGAACCGGACGCGGACCGGGCGGCGGGCGAGCCCGGTGTCGTGGGCCGGTTCGGCGTCGGCTTCGCCGCGGTGCTCGCCGTCAGCGACGAGCCCGCGCTCGTGGGCCGCACCGGCGGGGTGCGCTGGTCGCTCGCCGAGGCACGCGAGCTGGCCGCCGAGGCCGCCGTGCACAGCAGCGGCCTCGGCGACGAACTGCGCCGCCGCGAGGGCCACGTGCCCCTGCTGAGGCTGCCGTTCCCGGCCGAGGGCACCGCTCCCGACGGCTACGACACGGTGGTGCTCCTGCCGTTGCGGGACGCCGCCGCCCGTGACCTCGTGGAGCGGCTGCTCGACGGCATCGACGCCGCCCTGCTGCTCACCCTGCCCGGCCTCACCGAGGTCGTCGTGGAGACCCCCGAGGCCACCCGCACCCTGGGCCGCCGCACCGAACGCCCCTCCACCGCCGAAACCGCGACCGCCACGGCACCCCACGGCCCGGGCGGCCCCCGCCCCACCGCCGACGCCTCGTACACCGTCATCGACGACACACGCGACGGCACCACCCGCTGGCGCACCGCACACGGCCACGGCGTCCTGGACGCGGAACTGCTCGCGGACCGCCCGATCGAGGAACGGCTCCGCCCGCACTGGTCCGTGACCTGGGCCGTGCCCGTGGACGACGAGGGCGCCCCGCGCCGCCCGGGCACCGCGCCCGTGGTGCACGCGCCGACGCCGAGCGACGAACCCCTCGGCGTGCCCGCGCTGCTGATCGCCTCGCTGCCGCTGGACACCGCGCGCAGGCACGCCGCGCCGGGGCCGCTCACGGACTTCCTGGTGCAGCGGGCGGCGGACGCCTACGCCGCGCTGCTCGCCGCCTGGCAGCCGGTCGGCACGGGCCTGCTCGACCTGGTGCCGGGGCCGCTCGGCAAGGCCGAGCTGGACGGGGCCCTGCGCGCGGCGATCCTGGAGCGGCTGCCGCGCACCCCGTTCCTGCCGCCCGCCCTGGAGGCGAAGGACGCCGAGCACGAGCGGGCCTGGGCGGCCGTGGCCGGCGATGACCTCGGCGACCTCGGCCCGGGTGCGCCCGGCGGCACGGCACTGCGCCCGCGGGACGCCGAGGTGGTGGAGGGCGCGGGCGCCGAGACCGTGCGGGTGCTGGCGGAGGTGCTGCCCAGCCTGCTGCCCGCGGGCCTGGAGCGGCGGGTGGAGCTGCGCACGCTCGGGGTGGCGCGGGTGCCGCTGACCGAGGCGATCGACCGGCTCGCCGGCCTGGAGCGGGAGCCAGGCTGGTGGTGGCGGCTGTACGACAGCCTCGCCGGAGTGGATCCGGAGCGCCTGACCGGCCTTCCGGTCCCGCTGGCCGGCGGCGTGCCGGGTGGCGCGGGGCCGGCCGCCGGCGAGGGCCCCGCGCTGCCCCGCACCACCATCGGCCCCCGCCACGTCCTGCTGCCGCTGCCGGCGTCCGGGGCCGGGTACGAGCCGTCCCCCGGCGAGACCACCGCGGCGTCCGCGGGCGTCCTGACCCGCCTCGGCCTGAAGGTCGCCCATCCGGACGCCGCACATCCCCTGCTGGAGAAGCTCGGCGCGCTGCCCGCGTCACCGCGCGCCGTGCTCACCACCGCGCAGGTGCGGGCTGCGGTGGCGGCGTCGATGGACGAGGACGACTGGTTCCCCGGCGCCGACGAGGCCCGCCGTCCCGACGCCGAGGAACTGGCCGAGGTGGTGCTCGGGCTGGTGCGCGACGCCGGTCTCGAACCGGGCGACGAGCCCTGGCTGGGTGCGCTCGCGCTGCCCGACGAGGACGGCGAGCCGGCCCCGGCGGGTGAGCTGGTCGTGCCCGGCAGCCCGTTCGCGCAGGTGATCCGGGAGGGTGAGCTGGCCGAGGTGGACGCGGAGCTGGCCGCCCGCTGGGGCGCCCGGACGCTCGCCGCCTGCGGCGCCCTGGCCGGCTTCTCGCTGGTGCGCGCCACCGATGTGGTGCTCGACCCGGACGAGTTGGAGCCCCGGGACGGCGACTACGCGGAGCCCGACGACGTGGGCCTGCTGGACGCGGTGGACGTCTGGTGCGAGGACGTGCTCGACCGGCTGCCCGACACCCCGGTGCCGCCGGTGGCCACCGAGATCGTGGCGGTCCGCGACCTCGACCTGGTCGACGAGGACCGCTGGCCGCAGGCGATGGCCATGCTGTCCAGGCCGCCGCTGCGGGACGCCCTGACCCAGCCGGTGCGGATCCTGCTGCCCGACGGCACCACCGAGACCGTGCGCCCGTACACGGCGTGGTGGCTGCGCGGCCATCCGGTGCTGGACGGGCGCAGGCCCGCCGGGCTGCGCGCCTTCGGCGGCGATCCGCTGCTCGCAGGGCTGTACGACTCCGCGGACGCCACCGGTTTCGAGGACGAGCAGGTGCTGCGCGCGCTGGGCGTGCGGACGTCCGTGGCCGCGCTGCTCGACGAGCCGGGCGGTGCCGCCGAGCTGCTCGACCGGCTCGCCGACCCGGACCGGGAGGTGAGCGCGGCCCAGTTGCACGGCCTCTACGGTGCGCTCGCGGAACTCGACCCGCAGCAGGTGACGCTGCCCGACGAGGTGCGGGCGGTCGAGGGCGACGGCCGGGTGGTGGTCGTGGACGCGCGCGACGCGGTCGTCGCCGACTCCCCCGACCTGCTGCCGCTGTCCGGCGGCCGCCCGCTGCTGCCGGTGCGCCCGCCGGCCGCCGCGGACCTCGCCGAGCTGTTCCAGGTGCGCAGGCTGGGTGAGACGGTGCCGGGCGCCGTCCGGGACGAGGGCGCGGTGCGCGAGGTGCCGGAGGCGGTGCGGGTGCTGCTGGGCGCCGGCACGCCGCGGTCGTACGTCGAGCACGAGGAACTCGTCGTGGACGGCGTGGAGCTGGACTGGTACCGCACCGCGGACGGGGTGGTGCACGCGGCGACGCTGGAAGGGGTCGCGGCGGGCCTGGCGTGGGCGGCGCGCGAGTGGCCGCGGCGCTTCGAGGTGGCGGCGCTGCTGGAGGACCCGTCCCGCACGGAGGAGTTGGCGCGGGACCGCTGGTTCGACTGAGGCCGGTCGGCCGGAACCCGGCCGTCCGCCCCGGCCGGAGCGCGGCCGTCCGCCCCGGCCGGAGCGCGGCCGTCCGCATCCGGCCGGGGCGTGCCGCCCGCACCCGGTCGGAGCGGGTCGTCCGGGCCCGGCTCCGGCCGTCCGCAGAACCAGTGCAGATTCGGTCACAGAAAATTCACTTCGCGTACAACCTGGCTCCCCCTTCGGAGGTCTGATCTCCGGAGTCACCAGACTCCTGGATCACTCGGGCCCCTTGCGAGCCGAACTGCGGCACGCAGGCCCCCTCTCCACATGGGGAACACATGCGCATACGCACCCTGGTGGCCGCCGCGACGATGTCCGGCGCCCTGGCCCTGACCGCGTTCGCCGTCCCGGCCGCCCAGGCAGCAGCCCCCGCTCCGGGCGCCGCACCCGACGCCGCCTCGCGCTTCGGCGACGCCCCGGCGAAGAAGGCGCCGCGTGCCGCGGTACGCGCCGCCGCCGCCGAGCCCGTGATCACGGATGTCGCCGTGCACGGCGACGCCGACATCGTCCTGGGCACCACGGACAAGAAGACGATCAAGGTCGCGGTCACCGCCTCGCACCCCTCGGGCATCTACGACGCCTACCTGGACCTGTGGCACGGCACCGACATCGACAACGACGTGGACGGCCTGCTGCTGCCGAACGAGGACCAGGCCACCTGCACCGCCTCCAGCGCCACCACGTCCAAGTGCGTGCTGAGCTTCACGATCGACCCCCGCGCCGACCTGTACATGAACGCCCTCGCGGGCACCTGGCACGTACGGGTGGGCGCCATCTCCAACGACGGCGACCTGTTCTGGGACGACTACTACACGACCCACCACGTGCAGCGGCTGTCCAAGCAGACCGTCAACGCCTCGCCCGAGCCGGTGAAGAAGGGCGCCACCATCACCGTGACCGGCAAGCTCTCCCGCGCCAACTGGGAGGACCACGCCTACCACGGCTACACCGGCCAGAAGGTGCAGCTCCAGTTCCGCAAGGCGGACTCCAGCACCTACAGCACCGTCAAGACGCTGACCACCAACAGCACCGGCGAGCTGAAGACCACCGTCACGGCAGCCACCGACGGCTACTGGCGCTACTCCTTCGCCGGCACCTCCACCACCCCGGCCGTGAAGGCCGCCGGTGACTTCGTCGACGTGCAGTAGCCACCGCCCGGCGGGGGCCGGCCCGCGCCACTGCGGTGCTCCGCTCAGACGGTGGCGCGTCGGCCGGCCCTCCGCCACACGAGCTCCAGGCCGGCCGACGCCACCACCGCGACGGCCACCGCCGCCCACGGCACGGCCATGCCGATCAGCTTCAGCGCGAAGAACCGCTGGAGTTCCGGCACGGTCAGCACCAGCAGGAAGCACAGGCCCATGGCCGGCACCAGGCAGATCCGCCACCACGTGTACGGGCGGGCGACGATGGCCAGCACCCACAGCGAGACCAGGAAGAGGGTGAGCGTGGCAGCGCTGGTCTCCGCGGTGAGGGCGCCGGGGCCCGTGTAGTGGCCGCGGGCCAGCATGTAGGTGGCGAAGGTGGCCGCGCCCATGAGGACGCCGCCCGGCAGCGCGTACCGCATGACCTGCCGCACGAAGTGCGGCCTGGCCCGCTCGGTGTTGGGCGCCAGCGCGAGGAGGAACGCCGGGACGCCGATGGTGAGGGTGGCCAGCAGCGTCAGATGGCGCGGCAGGAACGGGTACTCCACCCGGAAGAGGACCACCAGGACGGCGAGCAGCACGGAGTAGACGGTCTTCAGCAGGAAGAGCGTGGCGACCCGGGTGATGTTCCCGATGACGCGGCGGCCCTCGGCCACCACCGCGGGCAGCGCCGCGAAGCTGTCGTCGAGCAGCACCACCTGCGCCACGGCCCGGGTCGCCTCGGACCCGGAGCCCATGGAGACGCCGATGTCGGCGTCCTTCAGCGCCAGGACGTCGTTCACGCCGTCACCGGTCATCGCCACCACATGGCCGCGGGACTGGAGCGCGCCGACCATCGCCTGCTTCTGCCGCGGGGCGACCCGCCCGAAGACGGTGCCCCTCTCGACGGCTTCGGCCATGCCGTCCGGGTCGTCGGGCAGCGTCCGTGCGTCGAGGGGGTCTTCGGCGCCGGGCAGGCCCAGCCTGGCCGCGACCGCGCCGACCGAGACGGCGTTGTCGCCGGAGAGCACCTTCGTGCCGACCCGCTCGGCCACGAAGTACCGCAGGACGTCCGGCGCGTCCGGGCGCAGCCGCTGTTCCAGGACGACGAGGGCGGCGGGACGGGCGCCCGCCGCGACGTCGGGGTCGTGCGCGCCGCGGCCCCGGGCGGCCCGGGCGAGCAGCAGCACGCGCAGGCCCTGTTCGTCCAGGCGCGCGGCGGCGGCGAGCTGGGGGTGCGCGGCCGGCAGCAGCACGTCGGGCGCGCCGAGCAGCCAGGTGCGGGGGGCCTCGCCGCCGTCCAGGGTCGCCGCGCTGTAGCCGCGGGCGGAGGAGAACGGCAGGACCGGTGCGGCGGGCCCGGCGGGCGGGCGGCCACCGGGGCGGGCCTCGGGGAAGGCCTCGATGATGGCGCGCAGGCTCGCGTTCGGCCGCGGGTCGGTGCCGCCCAGCGCGGCCAGCACCGCGCGGACCTCCCGCTCGTCGCTGCCGTCCAGGGTGCGCAGCTCGGTGACGCTCACACCGCCCTCGGTGAGCGTGCCCGTCTTGTCCAGGCAGACGGTGTCCACCCGGGCCAGGCCCTCGATCGCAGGCAGCTCCTGCACCAGGCAGCGGTGGCGGCCCAGCCGGATGACGCCGATCGCGAAGGCCACGGACGTCAGCAGCACCAGGCCCTCCGGCACCATCGGCACGATGCCGCCCACGGCGCGCGCCACGGAGCCCTTGAAGTCCCTGCCGTACGCCACGAGCTGGCTGACGGCCAGCGCGAGCGCGGTCGGAACCATCATCCAGGCGACGTACTTGAGGATCACGGAGACGCCGCTGCGCAGCTCCGAGTGGACCAGGGTGAAGCGGGACGCCTCCTCGGTGAGCCGGGCCGCGTACGCCTCGCGGCCGACCTTGGTGGCGGTGAACGCGCCGGTGCCCGCGACCACGAAGCTGCCGGACAGCAGCTCGTCGCCGGGCTGCTTCACGGCGGGTTCGGGCTCGCCGGTGAGCAGCGACTCGTCGACCTCCAGGCCGTCGGCCTCCAGGCACCTCCCGTCCACCGCGATCTTCTCGCCGGGCCCGATCTCGATCACGTCACCGAGCACGAGCCCCGCGGTGCTGATCCGCTCGGTGGCGCCGTCCCTGCGGACCGTGGGTCTGGCCTCGCCGACGACGGCCAGGCTGTCCAGGGTCTTCTTGGCGCGCAGCTCCTGGAGGATGCCGATGCCGGTGTTGGCGAGGATCACATAGCCGAAGAGGCTGTCCTGGACCGGGGCCACCACCAGCATGACCAGCCAGAGGACGCCGATGATCGCGTTGAAGCGGGTGAGGACGTTGGCGCGGACGATGTCGGCGGTGGAGCGGCTGGAGCGCAGGGGGACGTCGTTGACCTCGCCGCGTGCGGTGCGCTCGGCGACCTGGGCCGCGGTGAGACCGCGGGCGCGCCTGCCGTCCGGGGGTACGGGGGCGAGTTCCCCGCCCGGGTGGTTCGGCGCCATGGATCCGACGGTACGGGGGGAGATGGCGGTTGACGCGTTGAATGCGCGGTTGGCGCCGCTCGGCGGGTGGTCCGCCCCCTCGCCCGGCCTGCCGTCCGCCGCTACTGGTCGCGGGCGTCCCGGCTCAGGGCCGCCCGCTTGATCGCGGCGTCCCTGCGGCGGACGTACCAGATGCCGAAGGTGCCCAGTGCGGCGCCGGTGAGGCAGGTCCACAGCCACCAGGTGTGGCCGTGGGAGCGGAACCAGCCGTAGAAGGGGAGCTGGGCGAGGAAGAGGACGAACCAGACGAGGGTGCCGCCGGTGACGGTGGCGACGACGGGACCCTCCAGCGGGTCGGGCGCCTCGTGCCGGATGGGCTGCCGGAAGGATCTGGGGACTCCACGCATACCCGCAGCTTACGGCGCCTTCCCGCGCCCCCCGCCTGCCCCGGCGCCGGGCGGCGGCCCGCACCGGCGCGACGGGACCCCGGGCGCGGGCAGCGGCGGGGGTCCGTGATGTATTCATACCGAAACGATCCCGCGCTGGTACGGGTAGCACCCGACCGCTATAAACAGCGTCGGCCCCCCCTTCCGAGCCCCGAGGTCCCCGCATGCCGAACCCGCCCACCGCCACGGCCACCAAGCCCTCGCGGGACGCGATCGACCGCTACTTCAAGATCTCCGAACGGGGCTCCAGCTACGCCCGCGAGATCCGGGGCGGCTTCGCCACCTTCTTCGCGATGGCCTACATCATCGTGCTGAACCCGATCATCCTCAGCAGCGCCAAGGACATGAACGGGCACCACCTCGACAACGGCCAGTTGGTCACCGCGACCGCCCTGGCCGCCGCGTTCACCACGCTGCTGATGGGCGTGCTCGGCAACGTCCCCATCGCCCTCGCGGCCGGTCTCGGTGTGAACACGGTCGTGGCGCTCCAGTTGGCACCGCGGATGACCTGGCCGGACGCCATGGGCATGGTGGTGCTGGCCGGCTTCGTGGTGATGCTGCTGGTCGCCACGGGCCTGCGCGAGCGGGTGATGAACGCGGTGCCGCACGGTCTGCGCAAGGGCATCGCCATCGGCATCGGCCTGTTCATCATGCTGATCGGGCTGGTGGACTCCGGCTTCGTCACCCGCATCCCGGACGTCGCCCAGACCACCGTGCCGCTCCAGCTCGGCACGGACGGCCGGCTGGACGGCTGGCCGGTGCTGGTCTTCGCGCTGGGCGTGCTGCTCACCCTGGGCCTGCTGGTGCGCAGGGTGCCGGGGGCGATCCTGATCAGCATCGTCGCCATGACGGTGCTCGCGATGGTGATCGAAGCAGTCGCACACGTGCCGTCCTGGGGCCTGACCGCGCCGAAGTGGCCGGGCAACCCGGTGGCCAGTCCGGACTTCGGGCTGATCGGGAAGGTCAGCCTGTTCGGCGGCTTCGGCAAGGTCGGGGTGCTCACCGGTGTGCTCTTCGTGTTCACCGTACTGCTGTCGAGCTTCTTCGACGCGATGGGCACGATCATGGGCGTCAGCGACGAGGCCGGCCTCACCGACGCCCACGACAACGTGCCGGGCATCAACCGCGTGCTCTTCGTGGACGGCATAGCCGTGGCCGTCGGAGGCGCCTCGTCCTCCTCGGCCAACACCTGCTTCGTGGAGTCGACCGCCGGTGTCGGCGAGGGAGCCCGCACCGGCTTCGCCAACCTGGTCACCGGCGGCCTCTTCGTGCTCGCCCTCTTCCTGACGCCGCTGGCCACGATGGTGCCCTCGCAGGCGGCCACCCCCGCCCTGCTCACCGTCGGCTTCCTGATCTTCGCCGGGTCGATCCGCGAGATCGACTGGAGCGACTTCACGATCGCCGTGCCGGCGTTCGTGACGATGCTCGTGATGCCGTTCACCTACTCGATCACCAACGGCATCGGGATGGGATTCATCACGTTCGTGGTGCTGCGTCTGGTGGCGGGGCGCGGGCGCGAGGTGCCGCTGCCGATGTACGTGGTCGCGGTGATCTTCGGCTTCTACTACCTGATGCCGGCGCTCGGGCTCACCTGACGTTCGTCGAAGTCGCCCCGCACGAGCAGCCGGGTGACGTGGTCCCGCACGGTCGTGCCCCTTGTGGCGGCCTGCCTCCGCAGGGGTTCGAGGAGCGGGCCGTCCGGCCGCGGGCCGAGGGCGCGGGGCCCCATGGGCACGAGGGCCGGGGGCGGCCCGGGCCCGGTGTCGCTTTCCGCGGCCGCATCACTCGTACGGGTGAGCTGGGGGTTCCCTGGCGGCCCTGACGGGCATCGCGGTGCAGGCGGCGCGTGTCACGGTGGTCTTTAGCCAGAGTAATGAGTTACTCTAAAGACTATGCCGGATCTTTCCCTGGGCGACGACGCCGACGCCGTGAACGCACTGCGTTCCGCGGTCATGCGCCTGTCGCGTCGACTCAAGCACCAGCGGGTCGACGAGTCGCTGAGCCCGACCGAGATGTCGGTGCTCGGCACCCTGGCCCGCTGTGGCACCGCCACACCGGGCGAGCTCGCCCGAAAGGAGCATGTGCAGCCGCCGTCGATGACGCGCATCGTGGCGCTGCTGGAGGCCAAGGGCCTGGTCCGTCTCGACCCGCATCCCGAGGACCGGCGCCAGAAGGTCGTCACGCAGACCGAGCGCGCGGAGGCCATGCTGGAGGAGAGCCGCCGCCGGCGGAACACCTGGCTGGCGGACCTGGCGGCCGGCCTCGACGAGGAGGAGTGGGCGAAGCTGCGCGTCGCCGCCCCGGTCCTGGAGAAGCTGGCGCACCTCTGACCCCGTGCACCCCGTGAGCCCCCGACCGCCCCCCGCACCCCGCATCCGACACGGCACACCCTGCGTGCCCCAGCGCCGAGGAGGCGAACCCTTTTGAGTACGGGATCCGGAGCAGATTCCGCCCCCGCACCGATACCCGACACGATGAGCGCCACCCGGACCCCGGGACCCGCCCGGTCCCCGGCGGCCGACGGGGCCCCCGCGGACGCGGGCGCCGCACCGCGCAAGGACCCCGGCGACACGGCCGGACGCCGGCGGCCCGGCACCCCGCGTGACCGCACCGCGGGCGACCGCACCCCGCGTGACGGCACCGCGGGCCATGCCGCCCCCGACCCGGACGCACCGGAGCCGGCGACCTCGGCTCCCCTCGCGCCGCAGGGCGCCACCACGGCCCCGGGAACCCCCGAGGCCGGCCCCGCCACCGGTGGCCGCCGCCTCGCACCCGGCGCCGGCGCCGTCGCCCTCGACGGCCCCAAGGACCCCGGCCGTCCCGCAGGACGCGGCGGGATGTTCTCCTCCCTCAGCATCCGCAACTACCGGCTGTTCGCGTCCGGCGCCGTCATCTCCAACACCGGTACCTGGATGTCCCGGATCACCCAGGACTGGCTGGTCCTGAGCCTGACCGGATCATCGGCGGCGGTGGGCATCACCACCGCGATGCAGTTCCTGCCGATGCTGCTCTTCGGCCTGTACGGCGGGCTCATAGCCGACCGGTTCGCCAAGCGGAAGCTGCTCTTCTGCACCCAGAGCGCGATGAGCCTGAGCGGTCTGCTGCTGGCCGGGCTCACCCTCGGCGGCGTCGTCCAGGTCTGGCACGTCTACCTGGCGGCGTTCTGGACGGGCCTCGTGACGGTCGTCGACAACCCCACCCGGCAGACCTTCGTCTCCGAGATGGTCGGCCCCGACCGGGTGCGCAACGCCGTCAGCCTGAACTCGGCGAACTTCCAGTCCGCCCGCCTCGTCGGCCCCGCCGTCGCCAGTGCCCTCACCGCGGCCGTCGGCCCCGGCTGGGCGTTCCTCGCCAACGGCCTGTCCTTCCTGGCGCCGCTGACCGGCCTGCTGCTGATGCGGCAGAGCGAACTGCACCAGATCGTGCCGACACCGCGCCGCAAGGGCCAACTGCGCGAGGGCCTGAACTACGTCACGGGACACCCCGAGCTGATCTGGCCGATCGTCCTGATCGGCTTCGTCGGCACCTTCGCCTTCAACTTCCCGATCTGGCTCAGTGCCTACGCCAACGACATCTTCCACGGCGGTGTGGGGATGTACGGCCTCTTCAACATCCTGATGGCCGCGGGCTCCCTGATCGGGGCACTGCTCGCCGCCCGCCGCCGCAGCACCCGGCAGCGGATGCTGATCGCCGCCGGGCTCACGCTGGGCGTCCTGGAGGCCGTGGCGTCCTGGGCACCGTCGTACTGGATGTTCGTCGTGCTGGTCGTGCCGATCGGCATCGTCGGCATGACCACCAACGTCACCGCGAACTCGTCCGTGCAGATGGCCACGGACCCGGAGATGCGGGGCCGGGTGATGAGCCTGTTCATGATGGTCTTCACCGGCGGCACCCCGCTCGGCGGCCCGCTCTTCGGCTGGCTCGCCGACTCCTTCGGCGTACGCGTCAGCTTCTGCGTCGGCGGCCTGGTCTGCGCCGCCGCGGCCGTCGCCGTCGGCCTGATGCTGGTCCGCGCCGCCAACCTGCGCATCAAGGTGGACCTGCGCCGGGGGCGGCAGCACGTGCAGTTCGTACCGCGCAAGGAACTGGCGACGGCGGCGTAGGGCCGCCGGGCACCTTCTGCCACCCCGGGCCCCGGGCCAGCGCCGGGAGTGCCGGGGCGGACGGCGTCCGGCACGCGCGCGTGCCACCGCCCACCGCACAGTGCGGCGCCCGGCCGTCCGACGGCTGCCGGGACCCGCCCGCCGCACCATGCGGTGCCCGCCCGCAGCACCATGCGGTGCCCGCCCGTCGCAGCATGCGGGACCCGCCCGTCGCAGCACCATGCGGTGCCCGCCCGCCGGGCGCCTGCTCCGCCGGTAGCATGCGGCTGGCCCTCGTCGGGGGTGGCAGCAGAGCACCGGGAGGCGCCGTAGCCGTATGAGACTCTTCACAGCAGTGCTCCCGCCCGAGCCGGTGGCGGACGAGCTCGCCGTCGTCGTCGACTCGCTCCGCAGCCGCGGCGGGGCGGCCGGTGAGGGACTGCGCTGGACGCAGCGGCCCGGCTGGCACTTCACCCTCGCCTTCTACGGGGAGGTGCCCGAGGAGACCCTGCCGGAGCTGTCGGCGCGACTGGAACGCGCGGCGGCACGGACCGCGCCGTTCCGCCTTGCCGTGCGGGGCGGCGGGCAGTTCGGGCAGGGGCGGCGGCTGTGGGCGGGGGCCGAAGGGGAGCTCGCGGTGCTGCGGCGGCTCGCCGAGCGTGCCGAGGCCGCGGCGCGCCGCGCCGGCCTGCCGATGGACGGGCACCGCCGCTACCGCCCGCACCTGACCCTGGCGAGCAGCAGCGGGCCCCGGCGGCTGGAGCCCTATCTCACCGAGCTGGCCGCCTTCACCGGCCGCGGGTGGACCGTCGACGAGCTGGCGCTGGTCCACAGCGACCTGCCGCGCAGCGGAGTGCCGGGCGAGCAGCCCCGGTACACGAAGGTCGGCGGCTGGCCGCTGCGCGGCTCCGGTTAACCTCGCCTGTGTGGACCCCAAGACCCGGAACCGGATCATGGCCGGTGTGCTCGTACTGATGTTCGCCGTCGTCGTCGTGGCGGCGGCGGTCAACAAATGAGCCCGCGCACCGCCCGGCCCCCCCGATGACGCGCGCGGAACTCCTTGCCCGGTGGTGAGCGCCACGACAGGATGCGGGCCGGGGGAACCCGGGGCGGGTACGCGGTGCCGTTTCGTGCGGTTCCCCGATGGCATCGTCGGCCCGCCGGACCCGTGAGGCAGGGTCGTCGCATGGTTGCCGTCCCGCGCGCCGTCCAGTACCTCTTCCCGCCGGCCGGACGCGTCCTGCTCGGCGTGGGTACCTCCATGGCCCATCAGAAGGTGCCCAGGAGCAGCGTCGAGCTCACCTGGACGTGCACCGGGGCCGACGGCAGGCAGCAGTGCGCGCCCGACGCGAACGGTGACATCGACGACATCACCACCTATGACGCGCAGGACACCGGGCTCGCCGTCTGCATCGCCGGTGTGGGCCTGCCGGCGGCCTCCGTGCCGGTGGCTCCGACCGGCCGCGGCTGCACTCCGGCAGCACCCGGGGCGGCGTCGGCCGGGCCGTAGAGCGCGGGGCGCCCCGCCGCGGCGTGCGGTCCCGCGCCAGCGCCCGCGGCGCCCGCCCGTGTACCGCCGCAGGCGCCGCCCGCGCCCCCGGCGCAGGGGCGGCCGGGCGGCGGCCACCGAGGCGGACGCCGACCCGCGCGGGCGGGCCGGTGCCCCCGGGCCCGCCCGGGCCCGGGGACGCACGCAGCCGCGTCCACGGGCGTGCGGCTACCAGGCGAACGCCTCCGGCGACGGCCCCGTCCCCGGGAAGATCTCGTCGAGGGCCGTCAGCACCTCCTCGGACAGTTCGAGCTCGACCGCGCGCAGCGCGGAGTCCAACTGCTCCTGGGTGCGGGGGCCGACTATCGGGCCGGTCACACCGGGCCGGGTGAGCAGCCACGCCAGGGCCGCCTCACCGGGTTCCAGGCCGTGCTTGTCCAGCAGGTCCTCGTACGACTGGATCTGGGTGCGCACGGCCGGGTTGGCGAGCGAGTCCGCGGCCCGGCCGCCGGCGCGGCGGCCGCTCTGAGCGGTCTTCTTCAGCACCCCGCCGAGCAGTCCGCCGTGCAGCGGCGACCACGGGATGACGCCGAGGCCGTAGTCCTGCGAGGCCGGGATGACCTCCATCTCGGCGCGGCGTTCCGCGAGGTTGTACAGGCACTGCTCGCTGACCAGGCCGAAGCTGCCGAGCCTGGCGGCCACCTCGTTCGCCTGCGCGATCTTGTAGCCCGGGAAGTTGGAGGAGCCCGCGTAGAGGATCTTCCCCTGCTGCACCAGGACGTCGACCGCCTGCCAGATCTCCTCGAACGGGGTCTGACGGTCGATGTGGTGGAACTGGTAGATGTCGATGTAGTCCGTCTGCAGCCGCTTCAGGCTGGCGTCCACGGCACGGCGGATGTTCACCGCGGAGAGCTTGTCGTGGTTGGGCCACGCGTCGCCATCGGGGGCCATGTTGCCGTACACCTTGGTGGCGAGCACGGTCTTGTCGCGGCGCTCGCCGCCCTGTGCGAACCAGCGGCCGATGATCTCCTCGGTGCGGCCCTTGTTCTCGCCCTGGCCGTAGACGTTCGCCGTGTCGAAGTAGTTGATTCCGGAGGCCAGCGCCGCGTCCATGATGGAGTGGCTGGCGGCCTCGTCGGTCTGCGGACCGAAGTTCATGGTGCCGAGCACCAGTCGGCTGACCTTCAGTCCCGTGCGTCCCAGTTGCGTGTACTTCATGGTCGCCAAGCCAACGTCCTGGAGTGCGCTCTAATCAAGAGGTACGACCACTACCCGGACACCGGGGCCCGGGTCGCCGGGGTTCCGACACGGCCGGGCAAGCCGGGGTCTCCACGGCGGTTCCTGTCCGGCCGTCGCCCGCAGGCGCACGGCCGGGCGGTACGACGATACGCACGGTGACCGGGTCACTCGGGAGCGTGGCGGAGCGACGGGGGCGCGCGGTGGGGTGGGGGCGGGCCCGCGGGGGACGGTGCGGGGGTTGTCACACTGGTGGCATGGAGCAACGTGAGATCAGCAGGCTCGGCAAGCAGGTGTCCGTCGTCGGCCTCGGCACATGGCAGCTCGGTGCGGACTGGGGAGACGTGGCCGAGAAGGAGGCGCTGGACGTCCTGGACGCCGCCGTCGAGACCGGAGTGACGTTCTTCGACACGGCGGACGTCTACGGGGACGGCCGCAGCGAGCAGCGCATCGCGGCCTTCCGCGCGGCGCGCCCGGACGCGGATGTCCTGGTCGCCACCAAGATGGGCCGCCGCATGGCGCAACTGCCCGAGAACTACGTCCTGGACAACTTCCGCACCTGGAACGACCGCTCCCGCCGCAACCTCGGCGTGGACCGCCTGGACCTGGTCCAGTTGCACTGCCCGCCCACCCCCGTCTACTCCTCGGGCGAGGTCTACGACGCGCTGGACACCCTGGTCGCCGAGGAGCGCATCGCCGGGTACGGAGTGAGCGTGGAGACCTGCGAGGAGGCGCTGACCGCCATCGCGCGCCCCGGGGTGGCCAGCGTGCAGATCATCCTGAACGCGTTCCGCATGAAGCCGCTGGAGAAGGTGCTGCCGGCGGCCCGCGAGGCGGGCGTCGCCATCATCGCGCGCGTGCCGCTCGCCTCCGGCCTGCTGTCCGGCCGGTACACCAAGGACACCGTCTTCGCGGCCGACGACCACCGCACCTACAACCGGCACGGCGAGGCGTTCGACCAGGGGGAGACCTTCTCCGGCGTCGACTACGCCACCGGCGTGGAGGCCGCGGCGGAGTTCTCGGCGCTCGCCCCCGAGGGCGCCACGCCCGCCCAGACCGCGTTGCGCTGGATCGTGCAGCAGCCCGGCGTCACCACCGTCATCCCGGGCGCCCGCTCCGCCGAGCAGGCCCGCGGGAACTCCGCGGCGGCCGCGCTCGCGCCGCTCACGCCCGACACCCTGGGCGCCGTCCGCGACCTCTACGACCGCCGGATCAGGCCGCAGGTCCACGACCGCTGGTGAGGCCGCGGGGCCCCGTCCGGGGCCCCGGACGGGCCGTGCCGGGCTACCGCAGCCGGTACGGCCCGCCCAGGTCCCACGCCTGGTACAGCGCTTCGGCGAACGCCGCCGCCAGCTTGTGCTCGCCCGAGGCGTTCGGGTGGGTGCCGTCGTAGGTGTCGCCGTGGACGTCGTACGACTCGGGCGCGGAGGCCGCGAGCAGGGGTGAGCCGGGCTGGTCCAGGTTGGCGACGGCCTTGGCGAGCAGGGCGTTGAAGCGGGCCACCTCGGCCGCGAAGACGGCGTCGGAGTGGGCGCGTATGTTCGGGATGACGGGCAGCAGCACCATCCGCACCGCCGGGTTCGCGGCCCGCGCCTCGGCCACGAAGCGGTGCATGCTGACCGCGGTCCCGGACGCGTCGGTGAAGAAGCCCAGGTCGATCAGGCCGAGCGAGACGAGCAGCACGTCGGCGCGCTCGCGGGCCACCGACTCGCCGATCAGCGGCGCCATGTGCCGCCAGCCCTCGCCCCAGCCCGCCAGGTGCCGCCGGGCCCGCTCGGGGAAGCCGGGATCGGCGTACTCGGACGACACGGGCGCGTCCGCCGCCTTGTCGTACAGCGTGTCGCGGGGCCCGACGATGGCGAAGGGGCCGCCGAAGGTGGCGCACAGGTGCTGCCACATCCGGTAGCGCCAGGTGTGCTCGCCGGCACTCCCGATCGTCATGGAGTCGCCGACGAACATGAACCTCAGCATCGGGCCATCATCCCGGACGCGCCGGGCGACCGGGCCGCCGGGGCACTGCCGGGGGCACCTGCGGGGGCCCTTGCGGAACACTTCCGAAGGCTTCCCCAAGGGGGCGTCCGCAAAGGGGCGTTCCTGCCGTCCGCGGGGACCGGCAGGTGGCAGGCTTGGGGCATGCGTTCGCTGACGCCCCTGGCCGGGGCCGCTCTCCTCGTCGCCCTGTCCGCGGGCCCCGCCGCCCCCACCCCGGCGGCCGCCGTCGCGGACGGCGGCCCGAAGGCGTTCACCATCGAGGACCCCCGGATCACCGAGTCCAGCGGCCTGGCGGCCAGCCGCCTGCACCCGGGCGTCTACTGGACGCACAACGACAGCGACGACGGCGCCTACCTCTACGCGGTCGATTCGAGGACCGGCAGGACCGTCGCCACCGTCACCATGACGGGAGTCGGCGCGCCGCGCGACGTGGAGGCGATCTCCATGGGGCCGGACGACACGCTCTACGTCGGCGACATCGGCGACAACCTGGGCGGCACCTGGCCCCATGTGTGGATCTACAAGCTCCCCGAGCCCCGGCAACTGCGCGACCAGACCGTACGGGCCACCCAGTACACGGTGACGTACGCCGACGGGCCGCGGGACGCCGAGGCGCTGATGGTGCAGCCGAGGACCGGACGGGTCTACATCGCCGACAAGAAGGAGGACGGCGGCCACCTGTACGAGGGCCCCGCCACGCTCTCGCCCTCCGGGACCAACGTCTTCACGAAGGTGGCCCCCATCGACCTGTGGGTGACCGACGGGGCGTTCTCCCCGGACGGCGGGCACCTGGCGCTGCGCGGCTACTTCGGCGGCATCCTCTACGCCTTCAGGGACGGCAGGCCGAAGCGTGAGGCACGGCTGGACGTGCCCATGCAGGGCCAGGGCGAGTCCGTCACCTACACGACCGACGGCTCGACCCTGATGTACGGCAGTGAGGGCAGGAGGAGCCAGGTCGTGCCGGGCCGGCTGCCCGGGGCCCCCGGCCCGGGCACGGCGGGCGGCGGCCCCGCGGGCAACGGCTCGGGCGGTGGCGGCGCCCGGGCCGACTACGCGAAGGGCGCGCTGGTGCTGCTGATCGCCCTGGCGGTGGTGTTCGGCGCGAAGAAGGCCGTGCGGCGGAAGTGAGCCGCGGCGCCCGAGCGCGCCGTCCGCGCCCGGCGAGTCGTCCCGCGCCCCAGCGAGTCGCCTGCGCCTGCTGCGTTGCGTGCATCTCAGCGCGCCACCCGCGTCCGAGCGCGTCGCCCGCGTCCGAGCACGTTGCCCGTGCCCGAGCGCGTCGCCCGTGCCCGAGCGCGTCGCCCGCGTCCGCGGCCGTACACGCGACCGCCCCGCCGGCCAACGGCCTGCGGGGCGGTGGGTGGCGGCCGCCTGGACGGCCGCTGTGCCGAGCGGGTCTACAACTGCTCGATGACGTAGTCCACGCAGGCGGTCAGGGCCTGGATGTCCGCCGGGTCGACGGCGGGGAACATCGCGATCCGTAGCTGGTTGCGGCCCAGCTTGCGGTAGGGCTCGGTGTCCACGATGCCGTTGGCGCGCAGCACCTTGGCGACCGCGGCGGCGTCGATGTCGTCGCTGAAGTCGATGGTGCCGATGACCTGCGAGCGCTTCGCCGGGTCGGTGACGAAGGGGTTGGCGTACTTGATGTCCTCGGCCCAGCCGTACAGGTTCCGCGCGGAGGCGGCGGTGCGGCGCACGGCCCAGTCCAGGCCGCCCTGCCCGTTGATCCAGTCCAACTGCTCGGCGAGCAGGAAGAGCGTGGCGAGGGCCGGCGTGTTGTAGGTCTGGTTCTTGCGGGAGTTGTCGATCGCGGTCGGCAGCGAGAAGAACTCCGGTACGTGCCGGCCCGAGGCGTGGACACGCGCGGCGCGCTCCAGCGCGGCCGGTGAGAAGACGCCGATCCACAGTCCGCCGTCGGAGGCGAAGGACTTCTGGGGGGCGAAGTAGTAGACGTCGGTCTCGGCGATGTCGACCGGCAGGCCGCCCGCGCCCGAGGTGGCGTCCACCAGCACGAGGGAGCCCTCGTCCGCGCCGGCCACGCGCTTGATCGGCATGGCGACACCGGTGGACGTCTCGTTGTGCGTGAGCGCGTACACGTCGGTGCCCGGCTCGGCGTGCGCCTCGGGGTGGGTGCCGGGGTCGGCGGAGACGATCGTCGGCTCGGCGAGCCACGGCGCGAGCTTCGACGCCTTGGCGAACTTCGACGAGAACTCGCCGAACGAGAGGTGCTGCGACTTGTTGTCGATCAGGCCGTGCGTCGCGATGTCCCAGAAGGCGGTGGAGCCGCCGTTGCCCAGGATCACCTCGTAGCCCTCGGGCAGTGAGAAGAGCGCGCTCACGCCCTCGCGCACCCGGCCGACCAGGTTCTTGACCGGGGCCTGGCGGTGGGAGGTGCCCAGCAGGGAGGCACCGGTGGCGGCCAGCGCGTCCAGCGCCTCTGTCCGCACCTTGGAGGGACCCGCGCCGAAACGGCCGTCCGCGGGCTTGATGTCAGCAGGAATCCGGATCTCAGCCACGATCCGGAGCGTATCGCCTCCGCGAAACCTGATGGGAAGGTGTCCGTCCGATGAGACGTCCGATGAGACGGCCGGCGTCCGGCGTGACGTCGGGTGGCCGGTGGGGCGGTCGGCGTCCGGTGGGACGGCGGGTGTCCGGTGGGACGGTCGGCGTGGCGCGCCCGGCGGGCCCGGCCGGTCCGGCGCGGCGGCGGAGCGGCCCGGGGGCCGGGGCGGGGTGGGCCGGAGGAAAGTGCGGCGGCACCTGCAACCCCGGGGCGGGGTGCGCGTCTGTCGGGGTGAAGGCGCCTTCGCACGAGGGTCCGCGGTTCGGGAAGCCACCCGTGCCGTGCGCCCGCCACCCGGCACCCCATGCCACCACCTACTGATTCGAGGAACGGTATGCCCGCACGTCACACCGCCGTACGCCGAGCCCTGCGGGGCCGGACGCGGATGGTCCTGGGAGCCGCCGCCGTCGCCGCGCTGGGGCTCGGAAGCGCCTTCGCCGCCCACGCGGACACGTCGCGACCTGCTCCGGCGAGGCCCGCACCGGCGAAGCCGGCACCCGAGAAGCCCGGGCCCGCCCCCGCGCCCGCGAAGCCCGCGCCCGAGAAGCCCGGGCCCGCCGCGGCGCCCGCGAAGCCCGTTCCGGCACCCGCAGCCGCGCAGCCCGGAACCGCGCGCGGCGACGCCGCGACCGTGCCCGCTCCGGCTCCCGCCGAAGCCGCGCCGGGTGCTGCGCGCCCCACGAAGCCCGCGCCCGCCCCGGCCAAGGCCGCGCCCGCCCCGGCCCACGCCGCGCCCGCCCCCGTCCCCGCCCCGGCGACCCGGCCCGCGAAGTGAGCGGCGCGCGGCCGTGCGGCCGCACGGCCGCGGCGCCCGCAGCGGGTGGTGCGCCCGCGGAGTGCGGCCGCCGGGCCGGCTGACCGTCCGGGCTGGCTGACACCCGGGCCGGCTGACCGTCCGGCCCCCGGCCGGTCCGCGGGCCGCCGCGAGCGTCCGCACGGGCCACGGCACCGGTTCCGGCCCGGTGCCGTGGCCCGGGAAGCGGCCCGGTGCCCCGTACACCCCCCACGTCCAGGAGATGCATGAGGACAGCGACGTTTCCGGTCGTCCCGGCGCGGGCACCGGCGCGGCCGTGTGCGGTCGTGCCGGTGTGGTGGCGGGCGCTGCTGCGCAGCATCGAGCGGAGCCGCGGCCGGCCGGCGGGGGGCCGTTCCGGCGCCGGGGGCGGCGCCGGGGCGGCGGGGGCCGGTGCCCGCTCCGGCGGGGCGCCCCGCATCGACGAGCTGTACCACCACCGGCGTCTGGACCTGGTACGACTGGCCCTGCTCCTGGTGGACGACCTGCCGACGGCCGAGGACGTCGTCCAGGACGCCTTCGCCGCGCTCTTCGGACGGTACGGGGAGCGGCTGGCCGGTGTGGAGGACCCGGAGGCGTACATCCGCACGAGCGTGGTGAACCGGGCGCGTTCCGTGCTGCGCAGGCGCAGGACGGTCCGCGCGCACGCCCCGGAACGCGAGGGACACGCGCCGCCCGCCGAGGAGTACGTCCTGCTGCACGAGGAGCACCGCGAGGTGCTCGGGGCGCTGAAGCGGCTCACCCGGCGGCAGCGCGAGGTGCTGGTGCTGCGGTACTGGTCGCACCTCACCGAGGCACAGATCGCGGAGACCCTCGGGCTGTCCCGCGGGGCGGTCAAGTCCACGGCGAGCAGGGCGCTGGACGCGCTGGAGAAACGGTTGCGGGAGGACTGATGCGGACGGACACGCGCGAGCCCGGGACGGGGGCCCGCCGGGAGGGGCCGCGCGGGCGGGCCCGAGCGGCGGGAGGGGTGCGATGAGGGACGGGCGCGTGCCCGGGCCCGTCCCGGGTTTCGCCGGGGCGCGGGTCGAACAGCGGCTGCGGGCCGCCTTCGAGGCCCGGGCCGGGGCGGTCGGCCACGCGGACCTGCGGCGTCCCGTGCCGCCGTCCACCGCGCCGCGCGGCCGCCTGCGGTGGACCGGGGTGCCGGCGGGCGGCACCCTGGCGGTGCTGGCCCTGGCCGCCGCGGTGGCCTGCGTGGTGCTGGTCGCCGGTGTCCTCGCCCGCGACGGCGCACAGCGGCGCGAACCGGTGAGGCCCGCGCACCCCTCGTACTCCCGCACCCCAGCGCCCCATCCCCGGCCGCCCACCAGGCCCTCGCCCGCCAGGACCGGACCACGCCCCTCCCACGCCCTGCCAGGCACCGGGCCGGGCGCCGTCCCCGACCCCGTCTCCAGGCCCGGCACCCTCCCGCACCCCGGCGCCCCCTCCGGCCCGGCGGCCGTCGCGGGCACCGGAGCTCCCTGACTCCGACGGCGCACGGCGATCCCAGGTGGCCACCGCGAGCCCGGGCGGCCCCCCTCCCGGCCCGGCCCGATCGTTACCCGGGCCGATCGTCGCCTGGGCCGTCTGCGCCCACCGTCGCTTGGGCACGTCCGGTCTCCCGGGCCGATCGTCGCCTGGGCCGTCTGCGCCCACCGTCGCTTGGGCACGTCCGGTATCCGGGCCGACCGTCGCCTGAGCCGCCTGCGCCCACCGTCGCCTCGGCCGTCCGTCGCCTGGTCCCACCGTTACCCGGGCCGCCCGTCGCCTCGGCCGATCGGGTCACGGCCCCGGACGAGGCGTGCGCCCGCCGGCCCGGCCGTACCCGCCACCGCCGCGTCCGCCGCCACCGGTCCCGTCGGATCCGCCGCCCCCGCCGCCCCGCGCACCCCACCCGCACCGCCGCACCGGCCGGCCCGGCCTCACGGTCCGTGTTCTTCACGTAACCATCTCGCGGAACGCCGCCCCGGGCGCAGGGGCTGTGGCAGACTGCCGCGGGTCAGCGGGCTCGGAGGTGGGGCGTGAGTGAGCCGCGGTCGGCTCCGACGATCGGTCAGCTCGTCCTGAGCAGACAGCTCCGCGCGCTGCGCGAGAAGGCGGGGCTCAGCAGGGAGCAGGCGGCCGCCCTGCTGCACGTCGCCCCCGGCACCGTGCGCCGCATGGAGACCGCGGAGGTCGCCCTCAAGCTCCCCTACGTCCAGGTGCTGCTGCCCGCGTACGGGGTGGCTCCCGAGGAGGTGGAGGTCTTCCTCCGGCTGACCGACGAGGCCAACGAACCCGGCTGGTGGCAGCGCTTCCACGACATACTGCCCGACTGGTTCAGCGGCTACGTGAGCCTGGAGGAGTCGGCGCGCACCATCCGCTCCTACGAGCCGCACTTCGTGCCCGGCCTGCTGCAGACCGAGGACTACGCGCGCGAGGTCCTTACCACGGGATCGGTGGGCCGCCACGAACCAGGACGTGTCGAACGCCACGTCGCTCTGCGTCTCGAACGCCAGGCGCTGCTGCGCCGGCCGGACGCCCCCCGGTTCTGGGTGGTGGTGGACGAGACGGTGCTGCTGCGTCCCGTGGGCTCCTCCGCGGTGATGCGGGCGCAGATCGACCGGATGCTGGAAGCGGCCGAGCTGCCGAACGTCACCCTCCAGATCGCCGAGCTGTCCGCGGGCCACCACCCGGGCACCTACAGCCCCTTCGTGCTCTTCCGGTTCGGCGCGCCCGAACTGCCCGACATGGTCTACATCGAGTACCTGACCGGCGCGCTCTACCTCGACCGGCCCGACGAGGTCACCGAGCACATGGAGGCGATGGACCGCATGGTGGCCCACGCGGAGTCCGCCCAGCGCACCAAGGAGATCCTGCGCCGCTACCGCGGCGAGGTGTGAGTGCCGGAAGGGCCGCGCCCCCTTCCGCGCCGCCCGCCGCCCGCCGCCGGACCGGAGCGCGGGCAGGGTGCCCGGCGGGCTCGGGATGCATGCTGGAGTCATGACGGATCTCGACGGCGCGGCCCCCCACCCGACTGCGGACCCGACCGACCCCGCCCGGCTGACCGCGCTGCGCGGCGCGCTGGCCGCCGCCGTGGGAGGCGGTGCGGACGACGTGGACTTCTCCACCACCGCACGGGCCCTGAACACGATGGACGCCTCGAACTACCGGCGCGTCCCCGTCGGCGTGGTCACGCCCAGAGACGCGGACGACGTGGCCGCGGCGCTCGCCGTGTGCCGCGCGCACGGGGTCCCGGTCGTCGCGCGCGGCGGCGGCACCTCCATCGCGGGCCAGGCCACCGGCACCGGCGTCGTCCTGGACTTCACCCGACACATGAACCGCATCCTCGCCCTGGACCCCGGCAGCCGCACCGCCGTCGTCCAGCCCGGTGTCGTCCTCGACCGGCTCCAGGAGGCGGCGGCCCCGCACCGGCTGCGGTTCGGGCCCGACCCCTCCACGCACGGCCGCTGCACCCTCGGCGGCATGATCGCCAACAACTCCTGCGGCTCGCACTCCGTGGCGTGGGGCACCACCGCCGCCAACGTCCGCGCGCTGTCGGCCCTCACGTACCGCGGCGAGCCGCTGCGCCTCGGCCGGGACTGGGCCGGCGCGCCGGACGGGCTGCGGGCGCTGGTGGAGGGCGAGTTGGCGCTGCTGCGCACCGGCTTCCCCGATCTGCCGCGGCGCATCTCCGGCTACGCCCTGGACGCGCTGCTGCCCGAGCAGGGCGCCGACGTCGCCCGGTTCTTCTGCGGCAGCGAGGGCACCCTCGGCCTGCTCACCGAGGCCGTCGTCACGCTGGTCGACGCCCCTCGCGCGCGTGCGCTCGCCGTGCTCGGCTACGCCGACGAGGGCGCGGCCGCGGACGCCGCTGCCGGACTGCTGCCGTTCGGGCCGCTGACCGTGGAGGGCATGGCCGCCGACCTGGTGCCCCCGGACACGGGCGGGCTGCCGAGGGGCGGCGCGTGGCTGTTCGTGGAGACCGGTGGCGAGCACCATGAGGAGGCACGCGCGCGTGCGGACGCCATCGTGCGCGCCGCCGACGCGCTCGACGCGCTCGTCGTGACCGACCCGGCCGGGCAGCGCACCCTGTGGCGGATCCGCGAGGACGCCTCGGGCACCGCGACCCGGATGCCGGACGGCAGCGAGGCCTGGCCCGGCTGGGAGGACTGCGCCGTGCCTCCCGCACGGCTCGGCGCCTACCTGCGCAACTTCCGCGCCCTGCTCACCGAGCACGGCCTGCGCGGCACCCCGTACGGGCACTTCGGCGACGGCTGCATCCACATCCGCATCGACTTCGACCTGATCGGCGCCGACGGGGTGCGGCGCTTCAGGAGCTTCTCCGAGGACCTCGCCCGGCTGGTCGTCGAGCACGGCGGCTCGCTCTCCGGCGAGCACGGCGACGGCCAGGCCCGCGCCGAACTGCTCCCGAGGATGTACGGGCCCGAACTGGTACGGCTCTTCGAGCGGACCAAGGCCCTGTGGGACCCGGACGACGGGCTCAACCCGGGCATACTCGTACGGCCCGCGCGGCTCGACGAGAACCTGCGCTTCACACCGCTGCCCCGCGAACCCGTCGACGTGGCCTACGGCTACCCGCACGACGCCGGCGACTTCTCGGCCGCGGTGCGGCGCTGCGTGGGTGTGGCGAAGTGCCGCACGACCGCGGTCCAGCCGGGCGACACCGCCGTCATGTGCCCCTCGTACCGGGTCACGGGCGAGGAGCGGCACTCCACGCGCGGGCGTGCCCGGCTGCTCCACGAGATGCTGGCGGGCGGCGGGATCGGCCCGCGGCCCGGCGCGGGCGGCGGTTCCGGTTCCGGCGCGGAGGGCGGTTCCGGGGCGGGCCCGGACGGCGGCGGGAGCACCGGGCGCACGCCCGTGGACGTCGTCATCACCGACGGATGGCGCTCCACGGAGGTCCTCGACGCTCTGGACCTGTGCCTGTCGTGCAAGGGCTGCCGCAGCGACTGCCCGGTGGGTGTGGACATGGCCACCTACAAGGCGGAGTTCCTGCACCACCACTACCAGGGCAGGCGGCGCCCGGCGGCGCACTACGCGCTCGGCTGGCTGCCGCGGTGGCTGCGCGCCGCCGCCGCGCTGCGGCTCGCGGGACCCGCGAACGCCGCGACCCGCATCCGCCCGCTGGCCGCCCTCGCCAAGCGGCTCGGCGGCCTCGCGCCCGAGCGGGAGATCCCGCGGCTGCCCCGTGAGACGTTCCGGCAGTGGTTCGGGCGCCGCCCCGCTGTGGCCGGACCGCTGCCGCCCGCGCCGGACCCGGAGGGATCCGGCCCCGGCGCCGGGCAGGGCCCGGCGGACGACCTCACCCTCCTGTGGCCGGACACCTTCACGGACCACCTCTCGCCGGAGGTCGGCAAGGCGGCGGTCCGGGTGCTCCAGGACGCGGGCCGCCGGGTCGCCGTGCCCCCCGAGGGCGTGTGCTGCGGTCTGACGTACCTCTCGACGGGCCAGCTCGACCGGGCCCGTGCCGTGCTGCGCCGCACCCTGGACCTGATGGAACCGGCGGGCCTCGGACGGCCCCTGGTGGTCCTGGAGCCCAGTTGCGCGAGCGCGCTGCGGACGGACCTGCCCGAACTGCTGAGCGACGACCCGCGTGCGCGGCGGCTCGCGGACTCCGTGCGCACCTTCGCCCAGGCCCTGGAGGAGCAGGCGCCCGGCTGGCGCCCGCCGCGGCTCGACCGGCAGGTCGTCGGCCAGACCCACTGCCACCAGCACGCGGTCCTCGGCGACGCCGCCGAGCGGCGGCTGCGCGAGCGCGCCGGCCTGACCGGGGCGCTGAGCGGCGGCTGCTGCGGCCTCGCGGGCAACTTCGGCTTCGAACGCGGCCACTACGACGTGTCGGTGGCCTGCGCCGAGGAACAGCTCCTGCCGTCCGTGCGCGAGGCCCCGCCCGGCGCCGCCGTCCTCGCCGACGGCTTCTCCTGCCGCACCCAGCTCGAACAGCTTTCCGGCGTACGCGGCCGGCACCTCGCGGAACTCCTCGCCGAGGGCCTGGCGGAGAGGGACGCACCGACCGGGGCGGACGGGGACGGCGGGGCGCACTGACCGCCGGCCCGCCGGCCGGGCCCGACCCCGCCCGGGGCCCCGCTCCGGCCGGTGGGCCCGCCCTGGCCGGTGGGCCCGGCCCGGCACGGTTCCGTACCGTGGGCGCCGAGCCGACGGGACGGCGGGCAGGACGCCGACGGGACGGCCGACGGGAAAGCGAGCGATGACGGACCGAGGAGCGGGCGGGGTGGGCACGGGGCGCACGGGCGGCGGCGCGGTGGACGGCGCCGGGACGGCACCGGGACCCGGGGGAGCCGTCCCGGCCGGTCCGGGCCCCGTTGCCGACGGCGGGGCGGTCCGTGCCCGCACCCCGCTGCCCGCGGTCGCGATGGTCGTCGGCGCGGCGGTGTCCGTGCAGCTCGGCGCGGCGCTCGCCGTCCGGCTGATGCCGCGCACCGGGCCGAGCGGTGTGGTCGCCCTGCGGCTGGCCGTCTCCGCCGCGGTCCTGCTGGCCGTCTGCCGCCCCCGGCTGCGCGGGCACACGCGCGCCGACTGGGGCACGGTCGTCGTCTTCGGCGTGGTCACCGGCCTGATGAACAACCTCTTCTACCAGGCCGCCGCGCGCGTCCCGCTGGGCATCGCCGTCACCCTGGAGGTACTCGGGCCGCTGGCCCTGTCCGTGCTCGCCTCCCGCCGCCTGATCAATCTCCTGTGGGCGGCCCTCGCCCTGACCGGGGTGGTCCTGCTCGGGGTCACGGGCGGGTCCCGCGCCCAGTCAGCCGTGGGCGGTACGGGATCCGGCGGGCTCGACCCGGTGGGCGTGGCGTTCGGGCTCGGCGCCGGGGTCATGTGGGCGCTGTACATCGTCTTCAGCGTCCGCACCGGACGGCGGTTCCCGCAGGCGGACGGCCTGGCGCTGGCGATGGCCGTGGCGGCCCTGCTCTCCCTGCCGCTGGGTGTCGCGGCCGCGGGCCCGCGCCTCGTGGTGCCGAGCACGGTCGGCCTCGGCGCGGCGGTGGCGATGCTCTCCACCGTCCTGCCGTACACCCTGGAGCTGGTCGCGCTGCGCCGGCTGCCCGCGGCCACCGTCGCGGTCCTGATGACGCTGGAGCCGGCCATCGCCGCACTCGCCGGCTTCCTCGTCCTGCGGCAGGCCCTGTCGGCCACCGACGCCCTCGCCGTCGCCATGGTCATCGCGGCCGGGATGGGGGCCGTGCGCACCCGGGCCGTGCGGCAGCGGCCACCCCGGTGCGGGAAGCGGCCGGGCGTGCGGGACGCTTGAAGGACTGTCGGGGTGCCGTACGGCACCGGGTCCGTGAGGAGTCGCCCGTGTCACGTCCGATCACCGTCGTCACGGGTGGCAGCCGGGGCATCGGCGCCGCCACCTGCGTCAGGCTCGCCGCCGAGGGGCACGACGTCGTCCTCGGGTACGTACGCGACGCCGGTGCCGCCGAGGAGACCGCGCGGCAGGTGCGCGCGGCCGGTGCGCGCTGCGTCGCGGTGCGCGGTGACACGGCGAGCGAGGCGGACGTGGAGCGGCTCTTCGACACCGCGGCCGAGCTGGGAGCGGTCACCGGCCTGGTCAACAACGCCGGGGTGACCGGCCCGATCACCCGGCTCGCCGACGCCGGGACCGACGTCCTGCGCAGGGTGCTCGACGTGAACGTGCTGGGCTGCCTGCTCTGCTGCCGCAGGGCCGCCCGCGACATGGCGGCGTCGGGCGGCGGCGCCATCGTGAACGTCTCCTCGGCCGCGGCCACCATCGGCAGCCCCGGCACCTACGTGCACTACGCCGCGTCCAAGGCGGCCGTCGACACCCTGACCCTCGGGCTGTCCAAGGAGCTGGGTCCGGACGGGATCCGGGTCAACGCGGTCGCCCCGGGGATCATCAAGACCGACATCCACGCCGCGATGGGCGCTCCGGACCGGCCGGTCACGGCGACCGCCGGGCTCCCGATGGCCAGACCGGGCGAGGCCGAGGAGATCGCGGGCGCCATCGCCTGGCTGCTCTCCCCGGACGCCTCCTACACGACGGGCGCGGTGCTGCGGGTGGCCGGCGGTATGTGACCACCCCCGGGGCCGCCCCGGGCGGTCGTTCGTTCCGGTCGTTCGTTCCGGCCGTTCGTTCCGGTCGTCCGTCCCGGCCGTTCGCCCCGGTCGTCCGTCCCGGGCGGTCCAACGCTCGCGGCGTCGCCCCGTGCCGCGATTCGATCAAGATCGCGCCGGGGGCTTGCCGCCGGGCGGTCCCCTGACGTTGTCTTGACGCCGTTGTCTTCACGCCAAGGAGGCCGGACACGTGACGGAACAGGCGCAGGCGCCGGACGCGCCGCCGCCGGCAGGGGCCCCGGGAGCCGGGTCAGCCGTGCCCGGCGCCGTGCTCGCCGAGGAGCACCGGCTCCGCAAGGACCTCGGGTTCTGGGGGCTCACGGCGATCGGGTTCTCCAACATCGTCGGCTCCGGATGGCTCTTCGCGGCCCTCTACGCCGCCCAGACCGCCGGCCCCGCAGCGCTGATCTCCTGGATCGCGGCGGGCGCGCTCTGCGCGCTCGTGGCGCTCGTCATGGTCGAGCTGGGCGCCACCCGCCCGGAGGGCGGCGGAACGGTCCGCTGGCCGCTGTACGCGAGCGGGCGCGTGGTGGGCACGGTCGTCGGCTGGTCGGTCCTGCTCTCGGTCGGCGGCACCGCGGCCGAGATCGCCGCGATCATGCAGTACGCGGCGCACTACGTGCCCGGGCTCTACGACGGCGGCAGCATCACCGCCTCGGGCCTCGCCGTGGCGGCCGCCCTCAGCCTGCTGCTGACCGTGCTCAACTGGTTCGCGGTCCGCCTCTTCGCCCGGATGAACAACCTGGTGTCGCTGCTCAAGGTGGCGATCCCGGTGATCACCGTGGTGGCGCTCCTGCTCTCGGGCACGCACGGCGGGCGCCTGACCGACCACGGCGGCTTCGCCCCGTACGGCTACGCCGCCTGCCTGAGCGCCCTGGCGAGCGGCGGCATCGTCTACTCGGTGAACGGCTTCCAGGCCCCGCTGGACTTCTCCGGCGAGGCCCGCAACCCGCGCCGCACGGTCCCCGCGGCCGTGCTCACCGGTATCGGCCTCGCGGTGGCCATGTACCTGGGCCTCCAGTTCGCGTTCCTGTTCACGGTCCCCGACTCGCTGCTCGGGCACGGCTGGCACGGCGTGAACTTCGACTCGCCCTTCGGCCAGCTCGCGCTCGTCCTCAACCTCCACTGGCTGGCCACCCTGCTGTACGCCGACGCCGTGCTGTCGCCCGGTGGCTCCGCGTACGTGGGCGTCGCGATCGACGCCCGGCACACCTACGCGCTCGCCAAGAACAGGCTGCTGCCCCGCTACTTCATGCGGATCGACCCCCGGCACGGCATGCCGCACCGGGCCCTGGTGCTCAACCTCGCGGTGATCGTCGTCTTCATGCTCCCGTTCGGCGGCTGGCAGGACATCGTCAGCGTGATGGGCGACATGTACCTGCTCGTCTACGCGGCCTCCGCGGTCGCCGCCGCCGCGTTCCGCGCCCACGACCGGGCCCGCGGCCTGCCGCGCACCGAGGGGCAGGTGCCCGGCGTGCGCTGGATGGCCCCGGTGAGTTACGTCGTCGCCAGCGAGTTCATCTACTGGTCGGGCTGGGACGACCTGCGGCTCGCGCTGCCGATGGTGCTGGCGGGCGTGCCGCTCTACCTCGTGCTGCGGTACGGCGACCGGCGGCGCGCCGGGGGCCGGGAGGAGGTCTCCGGCGGGCGGCCGCCCCTGGAGGAGCTGCGCCGCGGCGCCTGGCTCGTGGTGCACCTGGTCGCCCTCACCCTGCTGTCCTGGCTCGGCACCTTCGGCGGCTCCGGCCGTCTGCCCGCGCCGTACGACAGCGTGGTGGTCGGCGCGGTGGCGCTCGGCGTGTTCGCCTGGGCGGTACGGTCCGGAGCCGCGCACCTGAGGACGTCGCCGCCACCCGCCGGGTGAGCGCGCGGACACCCCCACGTGGGGGTGCCCGGTGGCCGGCCGGGTACGGGGGCACGGGCGGCGAGGCGGGGTACGGGGGGAACGACGACGAAAGGAAGCTCATGCGGATCGGGATCGCCCTCCCCAACACCACCACCGGTACCAACGGCCCGCTCATGCTGGACTGGGCGCGGCGCGCCGAGGAGCGCGGGTTCGCGTTCGTCTCCACCATCGGCCGGGTGCCGTACCCGTCGTACGACTCGCTGACCGCGCTCGCCGCGGTCGGCGGCGCCACCTCGCGGATCGGACTGCTCACCAACGCGGTCCTCGCGCCCACCTACCCCGACGCGGTGCTGGCGAAGATCACCGCGACCGTCGCCCAACTCTGCGGCGACCGGCTCACCCTCGGGCTCGGCGTGGGCGCGCGCGAGTCGGACTACCGCGCGTCCGAGCGCGACTTCGCCGGCCGCGGCGCCGCCTTCGACCGCCAGCTCGAGTATCTGCACCGCGCCTGGCGCGGCGAGCCCGTCGAGGACGGCGACTTCCCCGGCGAGCGCCGCGCCGTCGCCCCCGCGGGCCGGGCCGTGCCGGTCCTGATCGGCGGCCACAGCAGGCGCGCCGTGCGCCGCACCGTCCGCTGGGGCGCGGGCTGGACGGGGGCGGGCGGCGGCCCGCGCCGTGCGGAGCCGACGATCCGCGAGGTACGGGACGCCTGGCGGGCGGCGGACCGCGAGGGCGAGCCCCGGCTGCTCGGCCTCGCCTACTTCGCCGCCGACCCCCGCCACGAGGCCGAGTCGGACCGCTACATCCGCAGCTACTACGCCTACGCGGGCAGCCACGCCGACACCATCGCCGAGGGCGTCGTCCGGACGCCGGCCCGCATCCGCGCCATCGTCGAGGAGTTCGCCTCCGTCGGCATGACGGAACTGACCTTCACCCCGACGGTGGCGCGACTGGAGGAGGTGGACCGGCTGGCGGATCTGGTGCTGTGAGGTGCGGGTGCGGGGGTCGTCGTCGCCGTGGACGACGCGCAGGGCCGTAGGACGGGAATCGCCCGGGAGCCGCAACGAGCGGTACCGCTCCTGGGCCGGGACCCGGGCGGAGACGTGGTCGACCGCTGCGGCGGGGCGGGTGACCGGGGGCGGTGCGGAGGGCGGGGGCTCCCGCTCGGCTCCGCCCTCGCCGACGGGTTCGGCGCCACCCCGCATCTCGTGGGGGCAGGACCGTCTGGTGCGGCCTCGGCGTCGGCGCTGCGTCGGGGAGTTCCGCCCTGCCCCGTCTGCGGCCGGGCACCCGGGGGCTGATGGTGCCGGGCCCCGGGTGCGGGGGCCGTTCGGAGCGGGCGCTCGCCGGGGGCCGGGCCGGGTGCCGGGGGCCGGGGACGGTCCAAGCACGCGTGCTTGTTACCGCCCCCGCCCCGTGCCATGCTCCCTCCCACACACGCCGCCGTGCCGCCGGGATCCCGGCACCCGCCGTCCCCCGGACGCGGCGCCGTCGCGAGGGAGTGTGTCGTGTCCGACCCCCGGCCCGTGCTCGACGATCTGCGTGCCGAGAGCGACGAGCTCGACCGGCTGGTGAGCGGGCTGTCCGCGCCGCAGTGGGCCGCGGCGACGCCGGCGCCGGGGTGGACGGTGGCGCACCAGATCGCCCATCTCGCCTGGACCGACCGGGCCGCGCTGCTCGCCGCCACCGACCCGGACGGCTTCGCCGCCGAGGTGGAGAAGGCGGCCACCGCGCCCGACTCGTACGTCGACGACGCGGCCGAGGCCGGTGCGGTACTCGTCTCCGCCGAGCTGGTGGCGCGCTGGCGGGCAGGGCGCGAGGAGTTGCAGCGGGTGCTGCGGGAGGCGCCCGCGGATGCCCGGTTCCCCTGGTACGGGCCACCGCTGTCGGTCGCGGGCGTGGCCACCGGACGGCTCATGGAGACCTGGGCGCACGGCCAGGACGTCGCCGACGCGCTGGGCGTGGCACGCACCCCGACCGAGCGGTTGCGCCACGTGGTGCGGATGGGCGTCGGGGCACGGGACTTCAGCTACGCGCTACGGGGGCTGCGCCCGCCCGCAGAACAGTTCCGGGTCGAGTTGACCGGGCCTTCGGGGGAGGTCTGGGCGCACGGCCCCGAGGACGCCGCCCAGCGCGTCACCGGCTCCGCGCTCGACTTCTGCCTGCTGGCCACCCAGCGCGCCCACCGCGCCGACGTCGACGTACACGCCGAGGGTCCGGACGCCGAGCAATGGCTGGGCATCGCCCAGGCCTTCGCCGGGCCGCCGGGGGCGGGACGGCCGCCCGCGCCGGGACCGGCCGCGGACGGGGAGCCGGCGCCGGGCCCTGCTCCGGCGCCGGGCCCGGTTCCGGTTCCGGTTCCGGGCATGGTCGCGGGGGCGGATGACGCTGCGGACGCGGGGCGGGTCCCGGAGACGGGTCGGGCCTCGGAAGCGGGACCGGTCCCGGACGGCGGCGGGGCACCGCGACGAGGGCGGGCCACCGGGAGGGGCCCCGCCCGGTGAGCCCGGTTCCGCCGGCCTCCCCGGCGAGCCCCGTTCCACCGCCCTCCCCGGAGCGCGCGTCCGTGCAGCCGTCCGCGGAGCGGGTGATCGCACAGCCGTCCGCAGCGCGCGCGGCGCCGCAGCCGTCCGCGGAGCGCACGAGTGCGCCGCCCTCCCCGGGGGCCGCGCCCGCGACCCTGCGGATAGGCAACTTCTCCGGCTTCTACGGCGACCGTTTCGACGCGCTCTCCGACATGCTCGCCGGCGGCGGCCTCGACGTCCTCACCGGGGACTACCTCGCCGAACTCACGATGCTGATCCTGGGGCGGGACCGGCTGCGGGACCCCGCCCTGGGCTATGCGAAGACGTTCCTGCGCCAACTGGAGGGGTGCCTCGGGCTCGCCCACGAGCGCGGCGTGCGGATCGTGACGAACGCGGGCGGCGTCAACCCCGCCTCGCTCGCCGCGCGGATCCGCGAGCTCGCGGGACGCCTGGGCATCCCGCTGCGCGTCGCCCACGTCCTCGGTGACGACCTGATCGGCCGGGGGGACTGGGGGGAGGGCGTCGTCACCGCGCACGCCTACCTCGGCGGCCACGGCATAGCCGCCTGCCTGCGTGCCGGCGCCGACATCGTGGTCACGGGACGGGTCACGGACGCGGCGCTGGTCACAGGTCCCGCCACGGCGCACTTCGGGTGGGGCCCGCAGGAGTACGACAAGCTGGCGGGGGCGGTGGTGGCCGGGCACGTCCTGGAGTGCGGCACCCAGGCCACCGGCGGCAACTACGCCTTCTTCGCCGCGCACGGCCCCTCCGCCGTCCGCCGCTCCGGCTTCCCGTTCGCCGAACTGAACGAGGACGGCTCCTGCGTCATCACCAAGCACGACGGCACCTCGGGCTTCGTCGACACCGGCACGGTCACCGCGCAGCTCATCTACGAGACCTCGGGCGCCCGGTACGCCGGACCCGACGTGACCGCCCGCCTCGACACGGTCGGGCTCAGCCAGGTGGGCCGCGACCGGGTCCGCGTCGACGGCGTCAGGGGCGAGCCGCCGCCGCCCGCCCTGAAGGTCGGCCTGAACCGGTTCGGCGGCTGGCGCGGCGAGGTCGTGTTCGTGCTCACCGGTCTCGACGTCGACGCCAAGGCGGCTCTGGTGCGCGACCAGATGGAGGATGCCCTGGGCGGCCGGCGTCCCGCCGAGCTGCGCTGGGAGCTGGCCCGCACCGACCACGCCGACGCCGGCACCGAGGAGACCGCGAGCGCGCTCCTGCGGTTGGTCGCTCGCGACCGGGACCAGGACGCCGTGGGGCGTGCGCTGGGCGCCGCCGCGGTCGAGCTGGCCCTCGCCTCGTACCCCGGCTTCCATGTGAGCGCACCGCCGGGGAAGGGCACGCCGTACGGGGTGTTCGAGACGGCCTACGTCGAGCAGGGAGCCGTCGAGCACGTCGCCGTGCTCCCGGACGGCGGACGCCGGCGGATCCCCGCACCCGCCCGGACCGCGGAACTGCGTCCCGTACCGGACCCGTCGCCCGTCCCCGCCCGCTCGACGCCGTCCGCCGCCCCGGCCCCGGCCCCGGCGTCCCGGGGATCCGCCGCCCGCACCCCGGCCGCGGACGCCCGGCGTACCCGCCGCGCCCCGCTGGGTCTCGTGGCGGGCGCACGCAGCGGCGACAAGGGCGGCGACGCCAACATCGGCGTCTGGGCCCGCCACGCGTCCGACGGGGCACGCACGGACGCCGTCTGGGACTGGCTGCTGCGCACCCTCACCACCGACCGGCTGCGCACCCTCCTCCCGGAGTGCGCCGAGCTGCGTGTGGTCCGCCACGTCCTGCCGAACCTGCGGGCGTTGAACTTCGTCGTGGAGGGGCTGCTGGGCGAGGGCGCCGCGGCGCGGCACCGCTTCGACCCGCAGGCCAAGGCGCTCGGCGAGTGGCTGCGCGCCCGCCACCTCGACATCCCCGAGGAGCTGCTGGAAGCCCCGGGCGAGGGGACCTGCACCCCGCACGGGACCGCCGCCGAGCCGCCGGACGAGCCCCCCGCCGGGCCGCCGCGCAATCCCCCCGCCGAGCCGCAGGGAGGACCCGCCGCCGGCCTGCTCCGGAAGCCGGCGGACCGCTCCGAGGAGCCGCTGTGACCCTGCTCGCGTCCGCCCTGGACACCACCGCGCCCGACTACGCGGCGAACCGCGAGGCCATGCTCGGCAAGCTCGCCGCGCTGGCCGCCGAACACGCCAAGGCCCTGGCGGGCGGCGGCGAGAAGTACGTCGAGCGGCACCGCGGGAGAGGCAAACTGCTCGCCCGGGAACGCATCGAGCTGCTCCTCGACCCGGACACGCCCTTCCTGGAGCTGTCGCCCCTCGCGGGCTGGGGCAGCGAGTACACCGTGGGCGCCTCCCTGGTGACCGGCATCGGCGTAGTCGAGGGCGTGGAATGCCTCATCACCGCCAACGACCCCACCGTGCGCGGCGGCGCCAGCAACCCGTGGACCCTGAAGAAGGCGCTGCGCGCCAACGAGATCGCGTTCGCCAACCGGCTGCCCTGCATCAGCCTCGTCGAGTCCGGCGGTGCGGACCTGCCCTCCCAGAAGGAGATCTTCATCCCCGGGGGTGCGCTCTTCCGCGACCTCACCCGGCTGTCCGCGGCCGGCATCCCGACGCTCGCGGTGGTCTTCGGCAACTCGACCGCCGGAGGCGCCTACGTGCCCGGCATGTCCGACCACGTGATCATGGTCAAGGAGCGCTCCAAGGTGTTCCTCGCCGGCCCGCCGCTGGTCAGGATGGCCACCGGCGAGGAGAGCGACGACGAGTCCCTGGGCGGCGCGGAGATGCACGCGCGCGTGTCGGGCCTCGCCGACCACTTCGCCGTCGACGAGCACGACGCGCTCCGCCAGGCCCGCCGGATCGTCGCCCGCCTCGGCCACCGCAAGGCGTACCCGGATCCCGCACCGCACGAGGTGGCGCCGCCCGCCTACGACGCCGACGAGCTGCTCGGCATCGTCCCGGGCGACCTGAAGAGCCCCTTCGACCCGCGCGAGGTGATCGCCAGGATCGTCGACGGCTCGGACTTCGACGAGTTCAAGCCGCTCTACGGGACGAGTCTCGCCACCGGCTGGGCGCGGCTGCACGGCTACCCGGTCGGCATCCTGGCGAACGCCCGGGGCGTGCTGTTCAGCGCGGAGTCGCAGAAGGCGGCCCAGTTCGTCCAGCTCGCCAACCAGCGCGACATCCCGCTGCTCTTCCTGCACAACACCACCGGCTACATGGTCGGCAGCGGCTACGAGCAGGGCGGCATCATCAAGCACGGCGCCATGATGATCAACGCCGTCTCCAACTCCCGTGTGCCGCACCTGTCGGTGCTCATGGGCGCCTCCTACGGGGCGGGGCACTACGGCATGTGCGGGCGCGCGTACGACCCGCGCTTCCTGTTCGCATGGCCGAGTGCCAAGTCGGCGGTGATGGGACCGCAGCAGCTCGCCGGGGTGCTGTCGATCGTCGCCAGGCAGTCCGCCGCGGCGAAGGGGCAGTCCTACGACGAGGAGGCGGACGCCGGGCTGCGGGCCGTGGTGGAGCAGCAGATCGAGTCGGAGTCGCTGCCCGTGTTCCTGTCGGGCCGGCTCTACGACGACGCCGTGATCGACCCGCGCGACACCCGCACGGTCCTCGGCCTGTGCCTCTCCGCGATCCACACGGCGCCCTTCGAGGGCGTCCGCGGCGGCTTCGGCGTCTTCCGGATGTGAACGACACGGATGAGCGCGGCCGGACGGGGACGGACGGGAGCGGACGGGAGCGGACGTGAGAAGGCAGGAGCGGACGTGAGCAGGAAGGAGCGGACAGGAGCAGGAAGGAGCGGACAGGAGCGGACAGGACCGAAGGGGCACGGTGGGAACGGATGGGAAGGATGGGAACACAGCGGTGATCACCTCCCTGCTCGTCGCCAACCGCGGTGAGATCGCCTGCCGCGTCCTGCGCACCTGCCGCGACCTCGGCATCGCCGGTGTGGCCGTCTACGCGGACGCGGATGCGGAGGCGCTGCACGTGCGCGTGGCCGACGCCGCCGTACGGCTGCCCGGCCGCACCCCGGCGGACACCTACCTGCGCGGCGACCTCGTGGTGGAGGCCGCGCTCACGGCCGGCGCGGACGCCGTGCACCCCGGGTACGGCTTCCTCTCCGAGAACGCCGGGTTCGCGCGCGCCGTGGTCGATGCGGGGCTGCTCTGGATCGGGCCGCCGCCGGAGGCGATCGAGGCGATGGCGTCCAAGACGCACGCCAAGAAGCTGATGGGCGTGCCCCGGGTGACCGATCCCGGCGCCCTCACCGAGGACGATCTGCCGGTGCTGGTGAAGGCCGCGGCGGGTGGCGGCGGCCGCGGTATGCGGGTGGTGCGGGACCTGGCGGCGCTGGACGCCGAACTGGCCGCCGCGCGCGCCGAGGCGGCGAGCGCCTTCGGCGACGGCGAGGTCTTCGTCGAGCCCTACGTCGAGGGCGGCCGGCACGTGGAGGTGCAGGTGCTGGCCGACGCGCACGGCACCGTGTGGACCCTGGGCACCCGCGACTGCTCCCTCCAGCGCCGCCACCAGAAGGTCGTCGAGGAGGCCCCCGCCCCCGGCCTCGGACCGGCCCTCGTGGCGCGGCTCACCGAGGCGGCGGAGCGGGCCGCGCGCGCCACCGGCTACTGCGGCGCGGGCACGGTCGAGTTCCTGGTCGACGGGACCGGCGGGGGCGGGGGCCCCGACGACGGGCGCGTGCACTTCCTGGAGATGAACACCCGCCTCCAGGTGGAACACCCCGTCACCGAGGCGGTCTTCGGCCTCGACCTGGTGGCCTGGCAGATCCGGATCGCCGAGGGCCACCCGCTCGACCCCGCTCCGCCGCCCGCGCGCGGGCACGCGGTGGAGGCCCGCCTCTACGCCGAGGACCCGGCCCGCGGCTGGGCCCCTTCGACCGGTGTCCTGCATCGCCTGCACGTTCCCGGCGCCGTCCTCGGCACGGCCGCCGAGTGCGGTGTGCCCGGCACGGCCGCCCTGGGCGGTGTGCAGGAGGGGGCCGCCCAGCGGAGCCAGTCCGCTCCCGGCCCGGGCCTGCGGCTCGACTCCGGGTACGCGGACGGCGACCACGTCGGTGTGCACTACGACCCGCTGCTCGCCAAGGCGATCGCCTGGGCGCCCACGCGCGCGGAGGCGGTGCGCAGGCTCGCCGGGGCCCTGGAGCACGCGCGCGTGCAGGGTCCGGTGACCAACAGGGACCTGCTCGTACGGTCCCTGCGGCACCCGGAATTCGCCGGTGCGCGGATGGACACCGGTTTCTACGAGCGGCACCTCGCCGAGCTGACCGCCCCGGCCCCCGACCCCTGCGCACCGGTGGCCGCCGCCGTCGCCGCCGCCCAGGGCCGCTCGCGCTTCGGCGGGTTCCGCAACCTGCCCTCCCAGCCCCAGGTCAGGCGCTACCGCGCCGGTTCCGACGGCACCGAGCACGAGGTCCGCTACCGGCACACCCGCGACGGCCTGGTGGTGGAGGCCCTGGTGAGCACCCCCGCACCGCGCGCCCCGCACACACCGGACGCGCCCCACGCCCCGGAAGTCCAGGACCCCCCGCACGCACCCGACGAACCAGCGGCCCCCCGCGCACCGGAAGCCCCCCGCGCACCGGAAGCCCCGGACACCCCGCGCGCACCCCACGCACCGGGTGCGCCGCCGGCCCCGGGCATCCGCGTCGTGCACGCCGCCCCCGACCGCGTCGTGCTCGAATCCGGCGGCGTCCGGCGGACGTTCGACGTCACTGTGCACGGCGACCGGGTCTGGGTCGGGAACACGGAGTTCACCGCGCTGCCCCGCCTGCCGCGACCGGTCGCACCGGAACGTCCGCCCGGCTCCCTGCTCGCCCCCATGCCCGGCACCGTGGTGCGGCTCGCGGACGGCCTCGCGGAAGGCGCCAGGGTGAGCGCGGGGGAGCCGCTGCTGTGGCTGGAGGCCATGAAGATGGAGCACACCGTCACCGCGCCGGCCTCCGGCACCCTCACCGCCCTGCACGCCGCCCCCGGCCACCAGGTCGAGCCCGGCGCCCTGCTCGCCGTCGTCACCGAGGAGAAGCCCGTATGAGCACCGCCGGGGAGAGCGCGGAGCACCAGGACCTGCGTGCCGCGGTCGGCGTGCTCGGCAGGCGCTACGGCCGCGCCTACCTGACCTCAGTGATCCGCGACGGAGGCCATCCGGACGAGCTGTGGCGGGAGGCCGCGGCGCTCGGCTACCTCGGCGTCAACCTCCCCGAGGAGTACGGCGGCGGGGGCGGCGGCATCGCCGAACTGTCCCTGGTCCTCGAAGAGCTGGGCGCCGCGGGCTGCCCGCTGCTGATGATGATCGTGTCGCCCGCCATCTGCGGCACCGTCCTAGCCCGCTTCGGCACCGACGCGCAGAAGCGCGCCTGGCTGCCGGGGCTCGCCGACGGGAGCCGCACCATGGCCTTCGGCATCACGGAGCCGGACGCCGGCTCCAACTCGCACCGCATCACCACCACGGCGCGCCGCGACGCGGCCACCGGCGACTGGCTGCTGAGCGGCCGCAAGGTGTTCGTGTCCGGTGTCGACGCCGCCGACGCCACGCTGATCGTCGGCCGCACCGAGGACGCCCGCACCGGCCGGCTCAAGGCGTGCCTGTTCATCGTGGACCGCGACGCCGAGGGCTTCGCACGGCGGCGGATCGACATGGAGCTGCACGCCGCGGAGAAGCAGTTCGAGCTGGTCCTCGACGACGTCAGGCTGCCCGCGGACGCGCTCGTCGGCGACGAGGACGCGGGCCTGCTGCAACTGTTCGCCGGGCTCAATCCGGAGCGCATCATGACCGCCGCCTTCGCCATCGGCATGGGCCGCTACGCGCTGTCCCGGGCCGTCGAGTACGCCAGGGAACGCACCGTCTGGCAGGCCCCCATCGGTGCGCACCAGGCCATCGCACACCCCCTCGCGCAGGCCCACATCGACCTGGAGCTGGCCCGGCTGATGATGCAGAAGGCGGCCCGGCTGTACGACGGGGGAGACGACACCGGCGCGGGGGAGGCCGCGAACATGGCCAAGTACGCGGCGGGGGAGGCCTGCGTACGGGCCGTCGACCAGGCGGTGCAGACCCTCGGCGGCAACGGCCTGACCCGGGAGTTCGGCCTCGCCTCGCTCGTCACCGCCTCCCGGGTGGCCAGGATCGCCCCGGTGAGCCGGGAGATGATCCTCAACTATGTGTCCCACCAGAGCCTCGGCCTGCCCAAGTCCTACTGAGCAGGCTGCCCGGCACGGCCACCGGAAGGAGCCGCCGTGGTCCGCCGCAGCCGGTACGCGGACGTCCCGGCCCTCTCGCCTTCCGGGCTCGTCGGCAGCCTCCGGGGGTCTGCGCCCGCGTGCTCCGGCAGGAGTCCACCGGCCGCGTCGACCGGGCCGTCGTGCGCGGGCGCCTTCCGGTCGCCGTCCTGCTCCGCCGCCTCCTGCGGAGGCGCACCCCTGTGGATCACCAAGGAGTACACCGGGAACCGGAAGCGCCCGGATCGAGGAGCCGAAGCGATGCGGCGGCGCTTAGCGCCATCCCCTTGGGGATGCGATGCATCGCATCCCCTGACGGGCGGGGTTCCCCGCAAGGGAGCGCTAAGGTTCTGGACACCTTCGAACGGGTCAGCGAGGCCGTGACCGCGCTCTTCGCGCGGCTGTTCGCCTCCGCTGCGGCCCGCGAGGGGATGACGGCCTTCCTCGAACGACGGGACCCCGCATGGGCACGGTGACCGCGGCCGACCGCACGCCGAAGCAGGACCGCAGCCGTCTCACCCGGCAGCGGCTCCTGGAGGCCGCCGTGACCTGCCTGGCCGCGCACGGCTGGGCGGGCTCCACCGTGGCGGTGGTCGCCGAGCGCGCGGGTGTCTCCCGCGGGGCGGCGCAGCACCACTTCCCGACCCGTGAGGACCTCTTCACGGCTGCCGTCGAGTACGTGGCGGAGCAGCGCTCCGGGGCGCTGCGCGCGCTCTTCCCCGACGGCGCCCGGGACCGCGCGGCCGTCGTCGCCGCGCTGGTCGACCTGTTCACCGGACCCCTGTTCAAGGCCGCGCTCCAATTGTGGGCGGCCGCGGCCCACGAGGAGCTGCTGCGGCTGCGGGTGACCGAGATCGAGGCCAGGGTGGGCCGTGAGACGCACCGCATCGCCGTGGAGCTGCTGGGCGTCGACGAGTCCGTGCCGGGCGCCAGGGAGACCGTCCAGGGACTCCTGGACATGGCCCGCGGCCTCGGCCTCGCCGCCGTCCTCACCGACGACACGCGCCGCAGGCAGCGGGTGGTGAACCAGTGGTCGGCGCTGCTGGACGAGGCCCTGGGAGGAGGCCCGGTCGTGACGGAGGCCCGGTCCTGACGGACGCCCGGTCCTGACGGACGCCCGGCTCCGGCGCGGCGGACGTCCGGTCCCGGCCCACGCCCCGTCCCGGCCCACGCCCCCGTCCCGGCCCACGCCCCGTCCGGGGGCGGTGCCTAGCTCCGTCCCGGCGCCCCGAGGCCCTCGGATCCCGGGACCTCACCGACGCCGCGCGGCCCCGGGCCCACATAGCGCGCGGTGGGGCGCACCAGTCGACCCGTGCGCTTCTGCTCCAGGATGTGCGCCGCCCAGCCCGCCGTACGTGCGCAGGTGAACATCGACGTGAACATGTGCGCGGGCACCTCGGCGAAGTCCAGCACGATCGCGGCCCAGAACTCCACGTTGGTCGCCAGCACCCGGTCGGGACGCCGTTCGTGCAGCTCCGCGAGCGCCGCACGCTCCAGGGCCTCGGCCACCTCGAACCGGGGCGCGCCCAGCTCCCGTGCCGTGCGCCGCAGCACTCGCGCGCGCGGGTCCTCGGCGCGGTAGACCCGGTGCCCGAAGCCCATCAGCCGCTCGCCGCGGTCCAGCGCGCCGCGCACATAGGCCCCCGCGTCCCCCAACCGCTCGATCTCCTCGATCATGCCGAGCACCCGGGACGGCGCGCCGCCGTGCAGCGGCCCGGACATCGCGCCCACCGCCCCGGACAGCGCCGCGGAGACGTCGGCACCGGTCGAGGCGATGACACGGGCGGTGAAGGTGGAGGCGTTCATGCCGTGCTCGGCGGCCGACGTCCAGTAGGCGTCGACGGCCGCCACGTGCCGCGGGTCCGGCTCGCCGCGCCACCGGGTCATGAAGCGCTCGGTGACGCTCCCGGCCTTGTCGATCTCCCGCTGCGGCACCATCGGCAGCCCCCGTCCGCGTGCGGACTGCGCGACGTACGACAGCGCCATGACGGCGGCCCGCGCCAGGTCCGCCCGGGCCTGCGCCGCGTCGATGTCCAGCAGCGGCCGCAGGCCCCACACCGGCGCGAGCAGCGCCAGGGCCGCCTGCACGTCCACCCGCACGTCACCGGAGTGCACCGGGATGGGGAACGGCTCGGCGGGCGGCAGTCCCGGCTCGAACGACCCGTCGACGAGGAGCCCCCAGACGTTCTGGAAGGTGACCTTCCCCACCAGGTCCTCGATGTCGACGCCCCGGTACCGCAGGGCCCCGCCCTCCCTGTCGGGTTCGGCGATCTCTGTCTCGAAGGCGACGACTCCCTCGAGGCCCGGTATGAAGTCGGACATCGGACGGCTCCTTAATGCCAATGGCCCAAGTGCGGGGGACGAACTGGTGAGAAGTCCTTGAACGAAGGCTGCCACCGGGTTTCATGACCGTTCACCCGGCTCCCGAACCGGAAACCCGTACGGGACCTCACCTCCGCCGCCGGCCGTCCGTACGGCAAGATGACCGCGTGACAGACCGCTCGCAGCCAGCCGACGCCACCCCGGACGCCACCCCTGACGCCGCCCGGCAGGACAGGGCCGCGGACAGCACCGCGGCAGCGGCCGCCGCGGCAGACGCCGCCGCTATCGACGCCGCCGCCCACCCCGCCGTGGCGGTGCCGCCCGGCGCCGCCGACCCCGCCGAGATGCGCGCCCACTACCGTGCCGAGGGCCTGGCGGAGGCCGACCTCGCACCGGGGCCCATGGAGCAGTTCGGCCGCTGGTTCGAGGAGGCCGCGCACGTGGCCGAGCAGGGCGGTCTGTACGAGCCCAACGCCATGGTCGTCTCCACCGTCGACGCGGAGGGCCGCCCCAGTTCCCGGACGGTGCTGCTCAAGCAGTACGACGAGCGGGGCTTCGTCTTCTACACGAACTACACCTCGCGCAAGGCCCACGACCTGGCCGCCAACCCGCGGATCGGGCTGCTCTTCCCCTGGCACCCGATGGCCCGCCAGGTGGTGGTCACCGGCACCGCGACCCGCACCGGCCGCGACGAGACCGCCGCCTACTTCCGCACCAGGCCGCACGGCTCGCAGCTCGGCGCCTGGGCCAGCGAGCAGTCGTCCGTGGTCGCCTCGCGCGCGGAGCTGGACCGCGCCTACGAGGACCTGGCGACCCGCTACCCGGAGGGCGAGGCGGTGCCGGTCCCGCCGCACTGGGGAGGCTTCCGCATCGCTCCGCGGACGGTGGAGTTCTGGCAGGGCAGGGAGAACCGCCTGCACGACCGCCTGCGCTACACCAGGACACCGGCGGGGGCCTGGCGGGTCGAGCGGTTCTATCCCTGAACGGCGGCGCGGCGGCGCGGCGACCGCAGGGCGCGGAACGGGGCACCGGCCGGGACCTTCAGCGGCCCGGGCGCAGGGGCCTGGAGAACGGACAACCCGCGGGCCATGGTTCCTACCGCCTGGGCGGAGGAAGCCGGCCGGACGTACCGGCGGCCCGCGGGTCGGGTGACTGTGTGGAATTGGCCGGCTGCGCGCACGACGGCACGCGGGTCCGGCACCGCACTGAGTGTGATGACGGGCCGCTAGCCCGCAGTCACCTCTCGCGTCCGGTATGTGTACATCTGCCGAACCACCTCCTTTCCCGAGTGGTCCCAGCCTAGGCACGCCCGGGCCCCGCGCTCAAGAGGGTTTTTCGGGGCGTCCGGCGGCCGCCGGGGCTGCCGGGTGTTTTTCACAGGGTGGGCAGTTGTTCATGGGGCGGGAAGAGGGCCATCATCAATGGCAGACGTCATGGCGGATGTGAACACCGATGTCACCCCCGCGTCGCCGGGTATTCACAGTGCGACGTTTTTCGGGGAACGGCATGTGGGCTCCGTCACGTTCGAGTTGAATGATCGGGAGTGCCGTCGCCACGCGCACTCCACTGGAATCGGCCGGCAGGGGGTGCCCCGGTGAGTGCTTCCCGGCGCAGTGGAACCACCGACGAGCTGGGCCCGCCCGAACCCGAGCGGGACGGCGCGGACCTGCTCGCCGCGCTGCTCGACGGCATGGACGCCGCGCTGTGCGCGTTCGACGCGGACGGCGTGGTGACCCACTGGAACCGCGAGGCCGAGCGGATCCTCGGCTGGAGCGCCGCCGAGGCGGTCGGCAGGCACGGCTTCGCCGGCTGGGCCGTGCGCTCGGCGGACGCCGAGGAGGTCCAGGGCCGGCTGTTGTCGGCGATGCGGGCGCCCGGCCGCCAGGTGCACGAGTTCGCGCTGCTCACCAAGGACGGCGGGCGGGTCCTGGTCCGCACCCAGTCCGCGGCCGTGCGCGGCACCGGCGGCGAGCCCGCCGGCGTGTACTGCGCGTTCAGCGAGGTGCACGCCCAGATAGACCTGGAACGCTCCATCGCGCTCAGCGAGGCGCTGTTCGAGGACGCCTCCTGGGGCGTCGTCCTGGTGGACGCCGACCTGCGTCCGGCCGTCGTCAACAGCTACGCGGCCCGCGCCCTGGGCAGCGGCCGCACCGCCCTCCTGGGGCGCCCCCTGGGCGAGCTGATCACCCAGGGCGTGGACGAGCTGGAGAGCGCCCTGACGCACGTGCTCGCCGAGGGTGCGCCGCCCGCGCCCGCCGAGATGTGGGTGACCCTGCGGACCCCCGAGGGGGAGCGCCGCCGCTGCTGGCGCAGCGGGTTCCTGCGGCTGGCCTCGCCGCTCGCCGAGGAGCCGGTGCCGCTGGGCGTGGGCTGGCTCTTCCAGGACGTCACGGAGACCAAGCAGGCCGCCCAGGAGGCCGCCCAACTGAGGTTCCGCGCGAACCAACTGCACCGCGCCGCGCGCACCGCCGCGGAGTGCGAGGACCCCTCGGAGGCCGCCGCCGTCCAGCTCGACTTCGCCCTGGCCGGCTTCGCGGACCACGCCCTGATCGACCTGATCGCACCGGGCGCGGCCCCGGACGGCGGCCCCGTCCGCCTGGTCCGGGCCGTGACCACGCCCTCCGGAGCGCCCGGCGCGGGCGTCCCCGCGGACGGCACGGGCCTTCCCGTCCGGTACACCGCCGGGCACCCGGCGCTCCAGTGCGTGGACCGGGAGGGATCCGTGCGCGCCAGCGCGTACGCCCCCCGCGCCGGCGACCGGTCCCGCGGTGCCGGGCAGGCCGACACCGACCGGGTCGCCGCGCCGGCGTGGGCCGCGGACCGGCAGTGGCCCGAGGACGCGGTGCACGCGCTGTGCACGGTGCTGCGCAGCCGGGGCAGGACCCTCGGCGTGGTGACGTTCCTGCGCGGCGCGAGCCGGGCGCAGTTCGACCGTACGGACGCCACCTACGCGGAGAGCGTCGCCGTACGCATAGCGGCGGCCCTCGACCTCTCCCAGGTGCTCGGCGGCGACGGGCAAGGGTGAGCGCCCGCCCGGGCCGGCCGCCGTGCCCCCGGCGGGCCGCCCGGGGCACGGGCGCGGCCCGCGTCAGTGCTGGTAGAAGATCCGGTCCCGGTACTCCGTGAACACCTGCTCGTTCCACGCGTGGCCGCCGTCCACGTTGGCGGAGCGCAGCAGCGGGGGCTCGGTGCCGCGCTCGGCGAGCATCCCGGCGGCGGTCGCCACCGTGGCCTGGAGCAGCGCACTGGTGACGACGGTGGAGGCGGGCGCGAAGGGTGCGGCGATGCCCGGCGCGGACAGCTCCGCGTCGCCGACCGGGATCCTGCTGTCCAGCACCACGTCGCAGTGGTCCTTGAGGAAGGTCCCCGACGCATGGCGCGAGGCGGTCGCGGCGGTGTAGCCGACCGAGGTCACGCCGATCACCTTCAGGCCGCGCTCCCGGGCGGCCAGCGCCATCTCCACGGGGAGCGCGTTGCGCCCGGACAGCGAGATGATCACCAGTACGTCGCCGGCCCGTGCCGGGCTCGCGCCCAGCACCGCGGGCGCGAGCCCGCCCACGTGCTCCAGCGCGGAGCCGAGCGTGGCAGGCATGACGTCGACGCCGACCGTCCCCGGCACGGTGAGCAGGTTCACCAGCGCGAGACCGCCGGCACGGTAGACGAGGTCCTGGGCGGCCAGCGAGGAGTGGCCCGCGCCGAACGCGAACAGCCGGCCGCCGGCCGCGACGGTGTCGGCGAGCAGGGAACCGGCCGCCCTGATGCTGTCCGCCTCCTCGTCGCGCACCCGCTCCAGCAGCGTGATCGCGGCATCGAAGTACTGACCGGCCAGGTCCCTGTCGCTCATCCCGAGGTCCTCTCGTGGGTGGCCGCAGGAGGATCTGCGGCGCTGTGGTGCGGTGCGGTGCGGTGCCGGGGGAGCGGGGGCGGTGCCCGGGGCCGGGGAACATCGCAGCTTTCCCTGGCCACGCGCACGGATCCCCTGGCACACTCCTGGCACCCGGTCCGACGCGGGTGAGGGATCCGCGGGGGTCCCGTGTGCCCGTCCGCGCCCCGGCGCGTCCCGCGGCGTGCCGCCGATCACGGTGCGGTCCGTACCAGTGCGCTGTCAACCGGTTCCCGAGGGTGCGCACGCCGTCCTGCGGCCGGCCGCCGTGATTCCGGCGGGTCCGGTTGTCAGCGGTATGCGTCAGAATTGGTTGAGGGCCACGCGCACCCGTGGGTGTCACCGGCGGGGAGAGCAGCACAGCCAGCAGAGCCAAGCGAGGGGCACGTATGTCCGGACTGATCGACACCACGGAGATGTATCTCCGCACCATCCTCGAGCTGGAGGAGGAGGGTGTGGTTCCCATGCGGGCCCGCATCGCCGAGCGGCTGGACCAGAGCGGCCCCACCGTCAGCCAGACGGTCGCGCGCATGGAGCGGGACGGCCTGGTGGCCGTCGCCAGCGACCGCCACCTGGACCTGACGGAGGAGGGCCGCAGGCTGGCGACCCGGGTGATGCGCAAGCACCGCCTCGCCGAGTGCCTGCTGGTCGACGTGATCGGCCTGGAGTGGGAGCAGGTGCACGCGGAGGCGTGCCGCTGGGAGCACGTGATGAGCGAGGCCGTGGAGCGCCGCGTCCTGGAGCTGCTGCGCCACCCCGCCGAGTCGCCGTACGGGAACCCCATCCCCGGCCTTGAGGAGCTGGGCCAGAAGGACCAGGCCGATCCGTTCCTCGACGAGGGCATGGTCTCGCTCGCCGACCTCGACCCGGGCACCGACGGCAAGACGGTCGTGGTGCGCCGCATCGGCGAGCCGATCCAGACCGACGCCCAGCTCATGTACACCCTGCGCCGCGCGGGAGTGCAGCCGGGCTCCGTGGTGAGCGTGACCGAGTCGCCGGGCGGGGTGCTGGTGGGCAGCGGGGGCGAGGCCGCCGAGCTGGAGTCCGGCACCGCGTCGCACGTGTTCGTGGCCAAGCGCTGACCGGCCGCCGCACCCCGGCTCCCGTCGGCACCTTCCAGATGTCAAGTTATGTGGCATCAGGGGAGGTTGTGTTCAAGTCGCCGGTACGCAGGATGCAAAATTAACCGGATTCTGTGTGCGGAACGGCAGCGCACGGACGCTTTGCGTGCGAGGCTGTGCCGAGAGGCATATGACCTGAGAGGGCTGTCCTCGGTTGTCTGTGACCTGATGGAGGCCCGGCCCGGGCCCCGGCGGTGCCGGCCGCCGGTCCTGCTGCGTGGCCAGGAGAGGGGTGGTGCGATGTGCCGTACGAATGCGCACGACGCGCGCCGGAGGGGACGAAGCGAAGGTCCCGGCGCCGAGCGGCGCCGGGACCCGTCCTCCCCTGCTGACCCGGAGCCCCGAGCTCTCAGGGTCAATCCCCTCGGACCGGTGTCCCCGAGCGGTCCGCCTCCCGGTGAAGATCTCCCCTTGGCCGAGCCGATCAATCCCCGTGTGCGGTCACTCGAACGAGGGGTGTTGGCGCCAGAAGCAGCAGTCTCGAATATGCGTTCGATATCGTACGGGCGCTCTGGGACGAACGGCACTTACCAGGCCAGGCCGGCCGGAGACACAGGGGGCCTATAGATGGCGCGGCGTATCGACGTGACGGGCGCGGGTGGTGTGCGCCTGGCCGCCTGGGAATTCGCCGATCCGCCCAAGAGCGGAGACGTCGCACACCAGCCCGGCGTGCTGTTACTCCATGGCCTGATGGGCCGCGCCTCGCACTGGGCGGGCACGGCGCGCTGGCTCGGGGAGCGGCACCGCGCGGTCGCGCTCGACCAGCGGGGCCACGGCCACAGCGCCAAGCCCGCCGCCGGCCCGTACAACCGCGAGGCGTTCATCGCGGACGCCGAGGCCGCCATCGTCCAGCTCGGCCTCGCCCCTGCGGTGCTGATCGGCCACTCCATGGGCGCGCTCACCGCCTGGCAGCTCGCCGCCCGCCGCCCCGACCTGGTGCGCGGTGTGGTGATCTGCGACATGCGCGCCTCCGCGCTCGGCGTCGCCTCCCAGCGCGAATGGGAGGACTGGTTCAAGTCCTGGCCGGTGCCCTTCGCCACGCTCGCCGACGTACGCAAGTGGTTCGGCGAGGACGACCCCTGGGTGGAGCGCCCCAATCCGGTCCGCGGGGCCTTCTACGCCGAGGTGATGGCGGAGTTCCCCGACGGCTGGCGTCCCGTCTTCGATCCCGCGCAGATGCTCAAGGCCCGGGAGACCTGGGTCTACGAGGCGCACTGGGAGGAACTGGCCCAGGTGCACTGCCCCACCCTGGTCGTCCGCGGTCTGGACGGCGACCTGGGCCGCGCCGAGGCCCAGGAGATGGTCCGGGTCCTGCCCATGGGCCAGTACGCGGAGGTCGCGGACGCCGGCCACCTCGTCCACTACGACCAGCCCGAGGCGTGGCGCGCGGCGATCGAGCCGTTCCTGGAGGGCGCGCTGACGGGGTGACCGTCCCCGGCCGGGGCACGGGGGCGCCCTCGTCCCCGGAAGCACGTCCCGAGGTCCCGCGAGCCCCCGGGCACCCCTCGGCCCCCCGTCACGGGACGGGCCCGTGTCCACGGGGGGAGGGGCAGCCCGCGGGGCGGGAGGGTCAGCCCACGGTGACCGCCGTCAGGATCTCGGGCAGACGGCGGGCCATACAGGGTGCGGCGAGACGGAGGCCGACGACGGTGGCCGCCGTTCCGTAGAGCGCGCCGAGCGGCAGCAGCACCCAGCCCCAGTCGCCCGCGCCCGACAGGTGCAGCCAGAGGGTGGCGCCGAGCAGCGGGGAGCAGAGCAGGGCGGAGGCCGCCATGCCGCCGACGATGGAGATGCCCGCCAGCCCGCTCTGGCCGGGGGCGACGTTCTTGTAGCCCTCGCGGGGGATCGAGTACGGGAAGCGGGCCGAGGACCAGGCGCCGGTGGCCAGCAGCGCGCCCAGCAGCCCGTAGGAGAGGCCGAGCACCTCCGGCAGCCGGTTCCAGCCGCCGACCAGCGCGGTGGTCACGAGCGTCACCAGCGTCGCGTACGGCACGGTGATCAGGATCAGCGCCTGCGCACGGCCACGCAGCTCCAGCAGCGCCTCACGCGGTGCGGAGACGGTGGTGGCGACGATCCAGAACGCCGAGCCGTCCTGCCCGAACTGGTTGTACATCTGGATGCCGAGCATCCCCGAGGCGAAGCAGGCGAAGTACACCGACCCCGAGTTCTGCAGGGCGTTGAAGACCGGCACGATCAGGCCGATCGTCAGCGAGGTCACCCAGGCGGCCTTGGTCTTCGGGTCGCGCCACACATAGCGCAGGGTGCGCTCCATGGCGGCGCCCAGGCGCCCCTCGGGCAGCAGCCGGGCCAGTCCGACGCCGCGGCCCGCCCGCTGCCGGCCGCCACCCGAGGCGTCCAGTGTCGAACCGTCCGGCGAGGTCATCAGCCGGGTGATGCTGTTCTGCCACAGGTACAGCAGCACCACCAGGGCCACCAGGGTCAGCGCCAGTTGGACGGCCCCGGAGAGGTAGGCGCCGTCGCCGATCGAGTCGACCGCGCCCAGGGCCGACGCGGGCGGGATCCAGCGCACCACGTCGGCCAGCGGGTCGAGCTTGCCGAGGCCAGCCGTGCCGAGCTTCTGCGCGCTGAAGTTCACCACCTGGATGCCGACCGCGATGATCAGGCCGCTGAGGACCGCGAGGTCGCGCCCCCTGCGTGAGGTCAGCAGCCGGATGTTGGCGGCCGCGACCGCGCGCGCCAGGGCCACGCAGACCAGCAGCGCGAGCAGCACCGCGGGCACCGCGACGGCCGCCGCCGCGGCGCCGTGCGCCAGCGCGATCGCGGACCCCACCACCAGGCAGAGCGTGAACAGCGGGCCGATGCCGACCAGGGACGCGGCCAGCAGGGCCCGCACCAGGGGCCGCGGATGCAGCGGCAGCATCACCAGGCGCGTCGGGTCGAGGGTCTCGTCGCCGCTCGGGAAGAACAGCGGCAGCACCGCCCAGCCGAGTGCCAGCACGGCCACCAGCAGCACGCCGATCGTCGTGGCGTGCGCGCTGCCGCGCAGCGCCACGAGGCCCGCCAACTGGAGCACGGCGAAGAGCAGCACGACCACGACCGACGCGAGGTACACCGCCCGCCGCTTGGCCGACTGCCGCAGGCCGTTCCTGAGCAACGAGAGCTTCAGCGCGACCATCACGGGCGTGAGGGGCGTGGCGGCGCCCCCCACCGGGCCGCCGACGTCCCCGGCGGGTGTGGTGCCGGACGGGGCGGGCGCGCTCATCGGGTGCCTCCGCCCAGCCAGTCGAGGGAGGTCTCGGCGTCGTCGCCGCGGACGCCGACCAGTTCGAGGAACGCGGCCTGGAGGGAGGGCGCGTCGCCGCGCACCTCGTCGAGCGGGCCCTGCGCCCGGATCCGGCCCGCGGCGAGCACGGCGACCCAGTCGCACAGCGACTCGACGAGTTCCATGACATGGCTGGAGAAGACGACGGTCGCGCCGGAGGCCGTGTAACGCTCCAGCACCTTGCGGATGGTCTGCGCGGAGACCGGGTCGACGCCCTCGAACGGCTCGTCGAGGAAGAGCACTTCGGGGTTGTGCAGCAGGGCGCAGGCGAGGCCGATCTTCTTGCGCATGCCGGTCGAGTAGTCGACGACCAGCTTGTGCTGCGAGCCCGAGAGCCCGAGCACGTCGAGGAGCTGGGCGGCGCGCTTGTCGACCTCGGCGGTGGGCAGTCCGCGCAGGCGGCCGGTGTACGTGAGGAGTTCGCGGCCAGAGAGCCGCTCGAACATCCGCAGTCCTTCGGGGAGCACGCCGATCCGGGACTTGACGTCGGCGGGGTCGCTCCAGACGTCGCGGCCGACGACCTCGACGGTGCCCTGGTCCGGGCGGAGCAGGCCCGTGATCATGGAGAGAGTGGTGGTCTTTCCCGCGCCGTTGGGGCCCACGAGGCCGATGAAGCGGCCGGCGGGGAGGGTGAGGTCGATGCCGGCCACGGCGATCTGCTCGCCGAAGCGCTTCCAGAGGGACCGGATCCGTACGGCCGCCTCCGGTTCCTCGCCTGCCGCCCGTTCCTCGGCCGCCACCGGTCCCTCGGCCGCCACCGGTTCCTCGGCCGTCGCCGAGGAACCGGCTGCTGTGTTCTTCGCGGCTTCCGCCGGTTCTGTTCCTGTCACCGGTCTGCCCTTCCCCGTTGTCGTCAGGTGCTGGCACGATACGGCGTACCCCTGAACCGGGGCCCCGCTTCGGGCCGCCGGCTTCTCCGGGACGGGAGCGGACCCGCACGCGGCGCGACGGGAGCACTGGGCCGCGGACGGGGCCCCGCGCTCCGGCCGCGGCGAACGGAGGCCCGCGGCGGGACGCGTCCGCCCCCGACCGGTCCCGGGGCGCCCCTGACCGGCCCCGAGGTGCGTCCGGTCGTGCCCCGGGGCGCATCCGACCGGGCGCAGGGGTTACGCCCGAGGCCCCGGACGGCGCCTGCCCGCGCCGCGGCCGGCCGCCGGCCGCACCCGCCACCGCCGCGCCCACAGCGACACCCACGGGGCTCCGGCGATCACGCAGGCCGCCCCCGCGCTCCCGAAGCCGCTCACAGCGCGCCCTCCCGCCCGCACGCGTAGGCCACCGCCGCCACCAGTTCCTTGGCGTCCGGCAGCCACCGGTTGGCCGCGGTCGGCCGCCGGGCCCACTGCACGAGTCCCCGGCCGCCGAGCCGGGTCGGCGGCGCCGCCACGTACGCCCCCTCGCCGAGCGGCGCGAGGTCCAGCGCCGTGGGCGCCCATCCCAGCTTCCGCAGCATCCCCGGCACCTTCGCCGCGCCTCCGGGCAGCACGAAGAACTGCAACCGCCCGGTGGGCACGCGCGTGACCGGTCCGAGCGTCACCTGCATCCGCTCCATCCGCGCCAGCGCCAGGAACCCGGCCGTCTCGGGGACGTCGAGCACGTCGAAGGCGCGGCCCGCCGGCAGCAGGATCGAGGCCGTGGGCCGCTCGCTCCACATCCTGCGCACCGCCGTCGCACTACCGGTGGCCAGCGCCGGCCAGTTCTCGTCCAGCGCGTGCGCTCCCGGTGCGGCGCACGACGGCTCCCGGCACGAGCACGTCTGCACCCCGTCGCTCACCTCCAGCCATGCGCCGGGGAACACGTCCCAGTGCCGCTCCTCCGCGTACCTGACGGCGGCGTCCGGCAGTCCGTCGCCGTACTGCTGGGTCATCCGCGAGGTGTCGCGGGCGGCACGCGGAACCGGGCGGGACGCGGGCGCGGCGGCCCGGGGCTTGGCCTGAACACCGGCTGGGGGGACGGCAACACGGGCTGAGGGGACCGCTGAGGTCACTCCGATGGTCTCTTCCACAAACAAGCCTAACGTCCGTTTGTCACAACGGGTTACGGCTTTGGTGAGCGCCGGGGAGGAGCACTCGATCTTCGTCCGGGCGCACAGGTGCACACCCGGGGGCGCGCGCGGGCAGCGGGCCCGCGTATCGGGTACCCAGGGAAGGGGGCGGGGACGGCTCCTGATCGGGCATCAGTACGGAATATCTCTTACCGGGCATTCCCCGTATGTCCCGCATCGACCCTTTACTTGCTGGGCATCGATCACCGGTGAGGGCCCCCGAGAGGGGGAGACACCTCGTCGACGCCAGGACGCGCGGACGGGGCGGCGTCCCCGGGCGGCGCTCCCGGAGAGCCTGCCCCGCGAAGCGGACTCCAGGGGGCGCGTCCGCACGTCACGCACGACCATCCGACCGGTGCACGGGCAGGCACCACCGTAGCCACAGGGGGTACGACGCCATGGCCGCAAGGCCCCTCGTCGCGCGGCAGCCGAACGAACGGCTGCAGGCGCTCATCCAGGAAGCCGCGTGCTCCAACGCGGGACTGGCCCGCCGGGTCAATCTCTGCGGCGCGGAGCACGGTCTCGATCTGCGCTACGACAAGACGTCGGTGGCCCGCTGGCTGCGCGGGCAGCAGCCGCGCGGCCGCGCGCCTGCCATCATCGCCGAGGCCCTCGGGCGCAAGCTCGGCCGTACGGTCACCATCGACGAGATCGGCATGGCCAACGGCAAGAACCTCGCCTCCGGCGTCGGCCTGATGTTCTCGCCGACCGTGCTCGGCGCCATCGAGCAGGTCTCCGAACTGTGGCGCAGCGACGTCGGCAGGCGGGACTTCCTCACCGGCTCCTCCGTCGCCGCGTCCGCACTCGTCGAACCGAGCCGCGACTGGCTGATCTCCACACCCGACCCCCAGGTGGCCCGCACCGCGGGCCCGCGCGTCGGACTGTCCGACGTGGCAGCGCTGCGCGCGATGACGCAGGCACTGGTGGACCTCGACCACCAGTACGGCAGCGGCCAGGTGCGCCCGGTCGTGGTGCACTACCTCAACAGCGTCGTCTCCGGGCTGCTGGCCGGCTCGTACCGGGAGGCGGTGGGCCGCGAACTCTTCGCGGCGGCCGCCCGGCTGACCGAACTGGCCGGGTACATGGCCGTCGACACCGGGCAACCCGGCCTGGCCCAGCGGTACTACATCCAGGCCCTGCGTCTCTCCCAGGCCGCCGGGGACCGCGGGTACGGCGGGTACGTGCTGGCCGCGTCCATGAGCCACCTGGCGGCGCAGCTCGGCAACCCGCGGGAGATCGCGCAGCTTGCGAGGGCCGCCCAGGAGGGCACCCGCGGCCGGGTCACACCGCGTGCCGAGGCGATGTTCCACGCCGCCGAGGCCCGCGGCCACGCCCTGCTCGGCGACGTCCGCCAGGCCCAGGAGGTGGCCGGCCGGGCGCTCGCGGCGATGGAGCGCGCCTCGGGAGAGGAGGACTCGGGCGACGACCCGGCCTGGATCGCGCACTTCGACGAGGCGTACCTCGCCGACGAACTCGCGCACTGCCACCGCGACCTCGGCCAGGCCGAGGGGGCGGCCAGGCGCGCGCAGGAGGCGCTGGCCGGGCTCCCGGCGTCGCGGGCCAGGCGGCGCGCCATCGGCTACGTCCTGCTCGCCACCGCCCAGGTCCAGCAGCGCGAGGTGGAACAGGCCTGCCACACGGGACTGCAGGCGGTCGAACTGCTCGGCTCGCTGCGCTCGAACCGTGGTGTGGAGTACCTGGAGGACCTCCAGGAGCGGCTGGAGCCGTACCGGGACGAGCCGGTGGTGCGGGAGTTCGGGGCGCGGCTGGAGCTCCAGGCGGCCTGACCCGGGCGGGGCGGACGGCCGGGCGGTCGGGATCCGGCGGCGGGCGGATCGGGGCGGGCGGCCGGGCCGGGCGCCGGGGCCGGGACGGGCGGAGCGCGGCGGGTCCGCCCGGGCCTGCCGCTGCCGTACCCGGCGGGGTGCGGGCGCGGGGGTCCGGGGTGCCACGGGCACCGCCCGGGGAGGGCCGGCAACGGCCCCCGCGGGCACCCGAGGTGGCGGCCGCGGGCCGGATGTGACGCAGACCATGCCCCGCGGCGGGCACCCGGACGCAAGGCCCCGGAACGGCGCTGTACTGGTGAGACGTGTTACCGGGCGGGGCCCGGCGTCCGTTTCCTCCCCGTCCGGCCCCGCCCCTTCGCCGTCCGGCGGCCTCCGGGGGACCGCGCTGCGTGGCACCCGGCTGCGGGCAACCGGTAGCGTGATCCGACGATTCCGATGATCCCCCTTATGTAGGAGTCCCGGTGACGCAGAGCGGACACGGCGAGGATCCGCACCTTCCTGCGGTGCGGCAGCCGCGTGAAGGAATCGTGCTGCCCGCCGACGGCAGCGGGCCGCTGGTGCCGGGCGCCACCGGAGACCGGACGGCACCGGCCGGCGGCAGCCCTTGGGGGCAGCCGTGGGGGCCGGACCAGGCCGCACAGCCGCCCGCCGCCCCGGCGGGCGCACCGCAGGACGCATGGGCGGGCGGCCCCGGCCTGCCCGAGGCCGCCCCGCCGCAGTGGGGCACGCCCGGCGCGGCCCCGCAGCCGCCCGCTCACACGCACCAGCAGTACCAGCAGCAGTACCAGCAGCCGTACGGTGCGGGTCCCCTGCCTCCGCAGGCGCCCGCAGCGGGCCCCGCGGGAGCGGACGCCGGTCCCGCGGGGTACGCCCCGGCGGGCCCGGGCGCGCAGGCGCACGGGCCGCAGGGCGGGGCCGCAGGACCCTACGGCCACGCCGGCCCCCTGCCGCCCGCCGCGCACGGCGGGGCACCGCAGCCCGCGGGCCCGGGCGCGATGCCGCCGGGCGGACCGGGCGGCACGCCCCCGTTCGGGCAGCACGGGGCGGTGTCCGCCGCGGACCGGGGCGCGCCGCTGCCGCAGGCCGGCTACAACGGAGCGCCGCCGCAGGCCGGGCCGGGCGTCCACGCCGCGGGCAGTGTGGACGAGGCCGCGACGCAGTACCTTCCGCCGGTCGGGAACGGCGCGCAGGGCGGTCCGGGGGCGCTGCCGCCGGAGATGCCGGCGGAGTCGACCCAGCGTCTGGGACGGGTGCCGCAGCACGGTCGGCACGCGGGGCCCCCACCGGCGCAGGCGCAGCACCCCGACAACCAGCCCACGCAGTACATCGCCCCCGTCCCCGCGCCGCCGCCCGGCGCCCCCTACGGCGTACGGCCCGGCTCGCCCGGCGACGGCCAGGGGGAGGACCGGCAGCCGCCGGCCGAGTTCGACAGCCTCTTCCGCACCCGGTCCGAGCAGGAGGGTGCCGGCGCCACCCAGCAACTGCCCCGGTTCGAGCAGCCCCAGGGGGCGGGCCACCCCGGACCCGGCCACCCGCACGGCGCCGCGGCCGCCGGGGCGCCCGGCGGGTACGGCGGCGGGGCGCACGAGGACGGGCACGGCCGGGCCGCGGGGCGCCGCGGGGGCGCCTCCCGTTCCAAGGGGCCGCTGATCGCGGCGCTGGGCATCGGCATCGTGGTGCTCGGCGTGGGCGCGGGTGCGCTGCTCAGCGGCGGCGGGGACGGCGACGGGGACGGCGACAAGAAGACCGTCTCGGCGACCGCACCGACCGGCGGGGCGTCGGCGGCCCCCGACCCCGGGCAGGCCCAGGCGACCGAGCTGGACAAGCTGCTCGCGGACAGCAACAACAGCCGGGACACGGTGATCGGGGCCGTCGACGACGTCAAGAACTGCAAGGACCTGGGGAAGGCCGCCACCGATCTGCGCAACGCGGCCAAGCAGCGGAACGGCCTGGTCACCCGGCTGTCGGGGCTGTCCGTGGACAAGCTGGCGAACCACACCCGGCTGACCTCGGCGCTGAACGAGGCGTGGAAGGCGTCGGCCGCCGCCGACAACCACTACGCGGCCTGGGCCGATCAGGTCTCCGGCAGGCACGGGTGCCACAAGGGGCACGCGCGCAACACTCCGCAGGTCGCGGCGGGGAACAAGGCGAGCGGGGACGCGACCTCGGCGAAGGAGACGGCGGCGGGGCTCTGGAACGCGATCGCCGAGAAGTACGGGTTGACCTCCCGGGACAAGTCCGAGCTGTGAGGTACCGGGGCCGCCCCCTCCCGGGGCGGCCTCGGACCTCCGTGCGGCCCACGTCGCCCGTGCGGCCGGTGCCGCCCGCGCCGCCCGTGCGGCCCGTCCTCGAACGCCGGGACGGCCCGCCGCCCGTGTCAGGACGCTCCCGCCCGTGTCAGGACGCGCTCTCCAGCGTCCCCGAGACATTGACGAACCCCTTGCGTTCCGCGACCAGGCGGCCGTCGCGGACCTGCTGGAAGGTGACGTCGGCGTTGACCAGGCGGGGGTAGTCCTCGGCGGCCAGGAAGTCCTGGAAGCGCCATCTGAGCGGCGGTGTGAGGCCGCCGGTCCCGACTTCCAGGCCGTTGTCGAAGGCGTGGCGCAGCGAGTTGGCGGTGACGTCCTGGTCGCCCAGGGACTCCACCGCCCTGCGCAGCACGGTGTAGGCGATCCAGGTGGTCTGGACGCCCGCGTCCGCCGGGTCGACGCGGTTGTCGCCGAACGCGTACCTGCGGATGACGTCGCGCATCGCGTCCCACCGGGAGTCGGTGAGGACCGGGTACCAGCCGGTGACGTACGCGCCCTCGTACGGGCTGGAGGCGCCGCCCGTGCGGTCCACGGTGGACTGGTCGACGCTGCCGAGCACGGAGGCGACCTTGACCGCGGGGTAGGCGTCGCGGGTGCGGCGGAAGGAGTCGAAGAACGTGTCCGTGCGGTCGCCGAGCACGGCCGACACGCAGCCCTCGCCCTGCGCGGCCGGATCGCCCACGCCGCCGGCCGCGCTCAGCGCGTGCTCGGCCTGGGCGTCGTACTCGGTGGCGTCCTCGACCGTGCGGATGTCGGTGGCCGGGGCGTGCCGCCCCGCGCGCAGGCCCGCGTCGAGGAGCTGCGGAAGGCTGTCGCCGGCGATCGTGTCGGGGCGGACCAGGGCGATCCGGGAGCAGTTCGCGGCGAGCTGGCGCCCGCCCCCGGCCATCAGCGCGGGCTGGCCGCCGTTGACCGGGTAGGACAGCGGGCTGGTGAACTCCTCGTCGGTGAGGCCGTAGCCGCCGATGTAGGGGATGCCGGCGGCTTCCAGCGGGGCGAGGAACGAGCGGCTGTACTGGCTGTAGGAGCCGACGACCGCGACCGCCTTCGCCTCGACCGCCCGGCGCGCGCACGCCGCGGCGCCCACCGTGGTGTTGTGCTCGTTGCAGGTGAGGACGTCGAGGTGGTGGCCGCCGAGGCCGCCGTTGGCATTGGCCCAGCGGGCGTACGCCTGGGCCAGCGCGGGCATGCCCGGCTTGTTGGTGGCCTTGGTGTTCTGCGGCGCCCACGTCATGACGGTCACCGGCCCGCCCGGGTTCCCTCCGCCGGGCAGCACCCCGCAGGCGGCGCTGAGCGCCGCACAGAGCGCCAGGCAGAGCCCGGCACGGAGCGTGGACCTTCCGTGACGGTGCGGAAGGCGGGTCGGGAGTAGGGTGCGCCTGCTTCGCCGGGCGGTCATGCACCCGCACGATTCCTTCGGCTCGCGAATCTCCGTGTGCGCGTCGGCCAACGGAAGGTGACGCGGGGGTGAATTGCGGGGCGGCCCGCGGCCTTCCGTAGGAGAAACGTATGATCATCAACCGTGCGGAGTTCCGAGAAGTCTTCCCGTCGCGGTCCTGCCTCATCCACCATGGACGGCATGCCGCTGAACGACATGCCGTGGTGGCGCTGGCGCAGCAATGTGCGCTCCGCGCTGCACATGCTCTCCGACCCGCAGTTCCAGCGGGAGTGCTGGCTCGCCGGCCGTGCCGGGTACGGCGACGTCACCGACGCCGTCTACCGCCTGGTGGAGGACACCTGGCTGGACAACTGGTCCGCCGAGAAGTACGTGGGCACGATATTCCGCGACTCGCAGGAGGCCTCCCTCGTCGACGTCGCCGTCCTGCGGGTGCTGCGCATCATGCACCAGGTCGGCCCCGACGCCCCGGTGTCCGCCTATCTGAACCACCACGCGTGGCCGGAGGCGGTGCGGGCGGCGCGTGATGCCCATGTGCGCCTGGCGACCGGCGACGGCGACGACCCCGACGAGCCGCCCAGGTCGCTGGAAGTGCTCCAGATCATGACCAGGTCGGCCTGATCGCGGCGCGGCGTGTGGGATTCTTGCGGGCATGAACGAGCAGTCCGCCCGCCAGACCGCGCCCGCCGAGCAGTACGTGCTGACCCTGTCCTGCCCGGACAGGCAGGGCATCGTGCACGCCGTGTCGAGCTACCTCTTCATGACGGGCTGCAACATCGAGGACAGCCAGCAGTTCGGCGACCATGACACCGGTCTGTTCTTCATGCGGGTGCACTTCTCCGCCGAGGCCCCGGTGACCGTGGAGAAGCTGCGGGCCAGCTTCGCCGCGGTCGGCGACTCGTTCCAGATGGACTGGGGGATCCACCGGGCCGACCACCGCATGCGGGTGGTGCTGATGGTCTCCGGGTTCGGGCACTGCCTGAACGACCTGCTGTTCCGGGCCCGTACCGGTGCGCTGCCGGTGGAGATCGCGGCGGTGGTCTCCAACCATACGGAGTTCGCCGAACTGGTGGCGTCGTACAACATTCCATTCCGCCATATTCCGGTCACTGCGGACACCAAGGCGGAGGCCGAGGCCGAGCTGCTCGACCTGGTGCGCGAGGAGCGCGTGGAGCTGGTGGTGCTGGCCCGCTATATGCAGGTGCTCTCGGACGACCTGTGCAAGCAGCTCAGCGGCCGGATCATCAACATCCACCACTCCTTCCTGCCGAGCTTCAAGGGCGCCAAGCCGTACCACCAGGCGCACGCCCGGGGCGTCAAGCTGATCGGCGCGACCGCGCACTACGTGACGGCCGACCTGGACGAGGGGCCGATCATCGAGCAGGAGGTCCAGCGCGTGGGGCACCAGGTGACCCCCCGGCAACTGGTCGCCATCGGCCGGGACGTCGAGTGCCGGGCCCTGGCCCGGGCGGTCGCCTGGCACGCGGAGCGCAGGATCCTGCTGAACGGGCGGCGAACGGTGGTGTTCGCCTGACGGCTCCCGACGGGGGCGGCCGGCGCGGCCCCGGGAGCACGCCGGCTCGGGCCGCCGGCTCGGTTTGCAGGTTCGGTTCGTCGGTTGGGTTCGTCGGTTCGTGCTGTCGGTGCTTGTCGGTGCTTGTCGGTGCTTGTCGGTGCTTGTCGGTGCTTGTCGGTTCGTGCTGTCGGTTCGGGTTCGGGCTCGGCCGCGGATCGGGTCCCCGCTCGGCTCGGGCACCGCTACAACCGGCTCAGCGCGGCCGCCGCGGTCAGCACCTCGGTGATCGCCTCGCGGTCGCCGGTGCCGCCCGCCATCGCGTCCTGCGGCGGGATGCGGCCCGCGGCCAGGCGGCAGAACTCGACGCCGTCCAGCGCGACGTGCGCGACCTCCTCGGCGCCCTCCGACGCGGGCCCGGACGGACCCTCCAGCGGGACCAGCCACTCGCCGCCGCCGGCGCCCTCGATCTCCAGGCGCAGTGAGCGCGCGTGCGCACCGGCGCGGGCCGGGGCGGCGCGGTCGTACCTGCGGCGGGCCAGGGCGGCGGGCAGCAGGCGGGCCGCGAGGTCGATCATGCGGTGCAGATGGTTCGCCGCGGGCGGCCCATAGGGGTAGGCGACGGCCTCCGCGACGTCGCCCGCGTGGATCCAGCACTCGAAGGCCCGCTCCAGCAGCGCGTCGGGGAGTGGCAGGACGAAGTCGCCGTAGGACACCGGCGCCCCGGCGGCCCCCGGCTCCGCGGCCTCCTCGGCAAGGAACGACACCGTGCGCACCAGGCGGCGGCTCTGCTCGCGCCAGGGCAGGCGGACGAGGCAGGTCGGCGGTACCGGCGAGGCCCCCCAGTACGCCTCCGTGCGCTTGGTGGGACCGAGGCCGCCCGGGGTGTCGGCGCCCAGCGGGTCGGCCAGTTCGAGCGCGACCGCGACCAGGCCGTCCACGCTCAGCAGATGGGCGACGGTGCCGGCGACCGTCGTCCGGCGGCTGACCCGTCTGCCGTGCTCGTACCAGCGCAGCCGCACCGGGGCGTGCCACTCGGCGCCGCCGATGTCCTTGAGCAGCGCGTCGAGCCGGGCCGTCTCCGCCTCGTACGGCACGGCCCAGTCCGGCACCGGGACGCGCGGCGGGCGGCGGCCCAGGCAGTGGGCCAGCACCCGGGGGCGCAGCTCGGGGGCGAGGTCCAGATTCTCGGCGGGGTGCAGCAGGCCCACCGCGTCCCGCAGTCTCAGTGCCTCCTCGGCGCAGGAACCGCAGTCGCCCAGATGGTGCTCCACGGCCGCCGCCTCGCGCGGGGAGCAGGCGGTCAGCGCCCAGGCGCCGAGCAGCGAGCGCAGCGCGGTGTGCGAGAACTGCTCGGGCGTCCTGCCCTGCCGTCGCGCCGGGCGCGGGGCGGGGGCCTGCGGCCACGGGGACGGGGCGGGGCCCCGCAGCGGCCCGCCGTCCTCGGCCGGGGTGCGCTGCATGGGTATGCGGACGCTCTCCAGGCCGGCCTGGTCGTCCCACTGGCCCCGGTCGTCCCGGTTGTTGCAGCGGGGGCGGTCCCGCGGGTTCTCCGAACCGTCCTGGTGATCCGAACCGTTCGGCTCCTCCGGGTCGTTCGGCTCTTCCGAACCGTTCGGCTTCTCGGGGTTGTCCGCGCCGTACGGACCGTTCGGGTGCTGCGGATGGTCGGCGTCGGTCACGTCGTCCTCCCGGGGTTCGAGGAGGGGTCGGCCGGGTCCGGTGGTGTGTCGTAGCCGAGGGGCGGGTCGAGCGGGCCCGAGCCGTGGGCGGTGGCGAGGAGTTGGAGGCCGAGACGGAGGCGGCGGTGTGCCTCGTCCTCGGTGATGCCGAGGTCCGCGGCGGCCTGGCGGCAGTCGCGGCGCCGGAAGTAGGCGAGTTCCAGGGCGGCGCGCAGCGAAACCGGCATGGACTCCACGATGTAGTCGGCGCGCGCCGCGGCGGAGGCCCTGTGGACCGTGCGCTCCAGTTGCTCGCCGGCGTGGTCGCCCGGCCGGTCCCGCTCGTGCGCTCCGCCCCCGTCGCCCCGCGCCGCCGCGGCCCCGGCCGGCGCGGTGCTGCGCAGCCGCTGTACGGCGAGCCGGTGGGCGAGCTCCGCGAGCCAGGTGCGCAGCGGGCCGCGCTCGGGCTGGTAGGCGTCCGGGTGCTCCCACAGGCGGGCGAAGACCTCGCGGGTGATCGCATCGGCGGCGGCGTCCTCGGCGAGCACGCGGTGCGCGAGGCCGTGCACGAGGGGGGCGTAGCGGTCGTACAGTTCGCCGAGCGCCGCCGCTTCCCCGCGGGCCAGGCGCAGATGCATGGCGCGGTCCCAGCGGGGCGGTGCGTTCTGAGCCATGACGGCCCCCTCAGCCTTCGTCGTGCTCGGCGCCTGTCCGTCGTGCCGCGCTGCACCGGACCGCCCGCGGCCCGGTGCGCGGCACGGACGCCGCGGTTGCCTCTTCCCTCCTCCGCCGCGCCAGGCCGCCCGCTGTCCCGTCCCTTTCGTCCTGCCGCGCGACGGCCCGGTGGCCCGGGCCGCGGTGTCGAATGTAGTGGCCGCCCTCCGTGCGCACCCCTCTTTGCCGCATTGTGCGCCCCGGAGCAAGCCGCAGATGGTAGAGGGACACTCACGCTCCGTGCGGACTACCGCTGACTTCTTTATCGTTGATGCTCAGCTATTGGTCAATAGTGACCGAAAACGTTCTTAGACGTTCGAGCGGTTCCGTTTTGGTGGTACTACGAAGGGTGTTTCATCACGGAGAGGCCGGGGCAGCCGCGCAACACGGGGATATGGCCGGGTCTTCCGGAACGGCGAGCGAAGGGCGAGGGGCGTGGCGCTCAAGGTGACCGAGGACGCGCAGGGCGGCTGGGCCGTGCTGCGGGTTTCGGGCGAGATGGACCTGGTGACGTCCCCTGCGCTGCGCGAGCGGGTGCACCTCGTGGTGGCCGACGGCCGGCACAGTCTCGTACTCGATCTCTCCGACGTGCTGTTCTGCGATTCCAGCGGGGTGGGCGTGCTGGTCGCCACGCGCCGTCTGATGCGCTCGTGCCGCGGTCGGCTGCGCGTGGTGCTGCCGGCCCGGGGTGCGGAGGAGGGTTCGCACGTCAACCGGGTGCTCGCCGCCCTCGGCGTGCGCCGCCTCTTCGAGGTCTACGCGGACGTGGCGGACGCCACCGCCGACACCGCGGAGCCGCTGTCGGCCTGATGGGGCCGCCCGGCTCCCTCGTCGCGCCACCCGCCACGCCCGCGGCCGCCCGTCGCGCGCCGGGTTCCCCCCGTACGCTCCCCCGTGCGCCGTCCGCTGCACCCGGCGCGCTTACCGGAACTCCCGCCGGCCCGCAAGGGGCGTTCGCTCGCCGGGCGGGACGTCGTACGCTCGCCGCACAAGGACGCAGGCTCCCCGGGAGAGGACGTCCGCTCCCGGCGGATCCACCCACCGGACATGTGAGGCGGCCCGACACGACATGGTCAGTTCCGAGTACGAGCACAGGATCGCCACCAGGTTCGCCGGCTTCGACCAGGACGGCAACGGCTACATCGACCGTCAGGACTTCAGCGGCGCGGCCAAGGCGCTCCTGGCCGAATTCGGCACCACGGCCCGGTCGGACAAGGGTCAGGCCCTGTTCGTCGGCGCCGAGGCGTTCTGGCAGGGCATGGCCGGCATCGCGGACCGGGACGGCGACCAGCGCATCACCCGCGACGAGTTCGTGAACGGGGCGGTCAAACGGCTGCGGGACAACCCGGACCGGTTCGCCGCCATCGCCCGCCCCTTCCTGCACGCGGCGCTCGTGGTCGCGGACGGCGACGGGGACGGCACGGTGACCGTCGACGAGGCGGGCCGGGTGCTGCGGGCCCTGGGCGCAGGACCGGCCGCCGCGGCCACCGCGACCGCCGTGCTGGACGCCGACGCGGACGGCCGGATCGCCGAGGACGAGATCGTGGCGGCGTTCGCGCAGTACTTCACCGTCCCCGAGTAGGCCCGGGCGGTGGCCGCACGATGCACCGGCCCGCGGGACGGTCCCGCGGGTGCCGCGTGGCGGCGTGGAGGTGTGGTGGGGGCGCTTTGGGAGCGCTGTGGTGGTGACGGAGCGTGCGAATGCGCTGTCACGGAGCGTTGATACCGGCTTGGACCGGCTGTACGGCTCGTCACGTCATGGAGTCGGCGCCCGGCTCGGGTACCTTGTGGGAGATGCGAGTGGTTGCGAGGCCGAGGCATACCGGTGGCGCCCCTGTGGTGGCCCCGGAACTGGGCGTGTGCGCCGCTCAACAGGCAGGGCGGAGCCCCACGCCCGCCTGTTCGACTCCTCGCCGTACGCGTCGCACAGTATGCCGCACGCGTACTCCTTCGCGCTGGAATATGCCCGAAGCGCTTGTTGGGGTGACTGTACGTCAACCATGCTGTCTCGTAGGGGGGTCACGTTCCGTGAACCCTGTTGCTCATCGGAGGGCAAGGCGATGTTCCCCCAGTGCTTGAAGAGCCTGGGTGGTACCCCCAGGCCGGTTCGGATGGTGTGAGCGGTGCAGGTGCTTCAATTACAGCTGGAGGTCCGGCCCGACCCCGCGGAGGTGGGGCGGGCCAGACGATGGGCCCGTGCCCGGCTCGCCCGGTCGGGCATAGGAGCCGACGAGCCGATCGCGGAGACGCTGATCCTGATCGTCTCCGAGTTGGTCACCAACGCGGTGGTGCACACCGGTTGTCCTGCGGTGCTGCGGATCCTGTTGAGGGGATCGCCGGCCGGTGCGCCGGAGGCGCCCTGCGGGCCGGAGCAGTGCTGCGGGCCCGACGGGCGGGGCAGGCCGGCGGGCCGCGCCCCGGAGGGCCCCGCCAGGCCCGGCCCGCCGGCCGCGGGGGACCAGACCGCCCACGAGCCGCGCCGGGCACCGGAGACGGTCGTGCGCACGGTCCGTGTCGAGGTCGCCGACAGCTCAGGGCGACCGCCGCGGCCCCGGCACGCCGACGGCGACGAGACGGGCGGCCGCGGCCTTGAGCTGGTGGACGGCCTCGCGGACCGCTGGGGCTGGGAGCCGTCCGGCGCCGGCAAGCGGGTCTGGTGCGAGCTGGACCGCTTCACCGCCCCGACCGCGGCCCAGCCCGCCGTCTACCGCACCCTCCCGGCGTACGAGGGCGTGGCGGCGTACGAAGCGGTCTGAAGGGTGCGGGCCGCGGCCCACGGGTGCGCCCCTGTGCTCCCGGTGCGGCGAGGCGCGTCAGGAAGCCCCGAGCGAGTGTTGACGTGCGGTGTCCGTTTGATCACGCTTGTGGTCAGCGATTCGCCGCGAGGGGACGCCGAGAGCGCCGACGGGGGCGTGCTCGGCGAGCGCGGGTCGTGCCGCGGCGTCCCTCGCCCGGGTCCCGGAACCGGGCCGGTGCGTCGGAGCCGAAGGGCGGCGCGCGGTGCTCGGCACACCCCACAAGCGCGCCGCCGACCGATCCACCCCGGCGGGCCGTCGGGCGCCGCTTTTCACTGCCCCGGCCCCGCCCCGCGCGCGTCGAACCCGTGCACCCGGCTGCTCACGCCCCCAAGCACCCGCCGCCGCACGACGGGTGGCTCGCCACGACCGGGGCGGCGGGCGGCCCGGACCCACCCGCCGGGCAGCTCCCGGTCCCTACGGGCCGACCGCCGCTGAGCCCTTCGGCGCCGGGAGGTGCACCGCTGAGCCGTTGGCCGCTGAGCCGTTCGCCGCGGTGCGGAAGGTGCGGCGGTAGGCGGTCGGGGTGACGCCCAGGGCGCTCTGCAGGTGCTGGCGCATCGACTGCGCGGTGCCGAAGCCGCAGTCCCGCGCCACCTGGTCGACGGAGAGGTCGGTGGACTCCAGCAGATACCTGGCGCGCGCGACGCGCTGCTGGGTCAGCCACTGGCCCGGGCTCATACCGGACTCCTCGCGGAACCGCCGCGTGAAGGTCCGCACCGACATGGACTCGCGCTCGGCCAGGTCCCGAAGCTGGAGGGGTTCGTGCAGCCGCTCCAGCGCCCAGGAGCGGGCCGATGCGGTGGTCGCCTGCTGGAGTTCGGGCAGCGGCCGTTCGATGTACTGCGCCTGGCCGCCCTCCCGGTGCGGCGGGACGACGGTGCGGCGGGCCACGTCGTTGGCGACCGCGGTGCCGTGGTCGCGGCGTACCACGTGCAGGCACAGGTCGATGCCGGCGGCCACCCCCGCGGACGTCAGTACGTCGCCGTCGTCGACGAAGAGCACGTCCGCGTCGACCCTGATCCTAGGGAAGAGCCGCTGGAAGTGCTCGGCGTGCGACCAGTGCGTGGTGGCCGGGCGGCCGTCCAGGCGGCCGGCGGCGGCCAGGACGTAGCCGCCGGTGCAGATGGACACGAGCCGGGTGCCCGGCGCGATGCGTGCGAACGCCGCGGCCAGCTCCGGCGTCAGCCGGCCCTCCTCGAAGACCGGGCCCAGCTCGTGGGAGGCGGGCACCACGACCGTGTCGGCCGTGGCCAGGGCCTCCGGGCCGTTCTCCACCAGCACGGCGAAGTCCGCGTCCGTCGCCACCGGGCCGGGCGGCCGCACGGAACAGGTCACCACGTCGTACAGGCGCCGGCGGGCGGCGTCCCTCGCCTGGCCGAAGACCCGTTGCGGAATGCCCAGTTCGAACGGGAGCAGCCCGTCCAGGGCCAGCACCACGACGCGGTGCCGGGGGCCGGGCCGCGCCGCGGCCGTACGTGGCGGGGAGAGGACCATGGCCCGATCGTAACGAATGCTGTCCCTCGGGCCACTCGTACTGCTGTTCGCGGTCGGCGAGCCTGAACGGGTGACGCAGACCACCGAAGCCCCCACCCCCGAGGACGCCCCCGCGGCAGGCGGCGCCCGCACCCGCCGCACGCGCCGCACCGCCCGGGTGCACCGCGCCTGGTTCGTCGCGGCCGTCACCTTCGTCACCATCATCGGAGCGGCCGCCTTCCGGTCCCTGCCGGCCCTGCTGATCGACCCGCTCCACCAGGAGTTCCACTGGTCGCGCGGCACCATCGGCGCCGCCGTCTCGGTCAACCTGGCGCTCTACGGGGTCACCTCCCCGTTCGCAGCGGCGCTGATGGACCGCTTCGGCATCCGCAAGGTGGTCGCCGTCGCGCTGAGCGTGATCGCGCTCGGCTCGGGTCTGACGGTGTGGATGACGGCCGCCTGGCAACTGCTGCTCTGCTGGGGCCTGCTGGTCGGTCTCGGCACCGGCTCGATGGCGCTGGCCTTCGCGGCCACCGTCACCAACCGCTGGTTCACCGAGCGGCGCGGCCTGGTCACCGGCGTCCTCACGGCGGCCTCCGCCTCCGGGCAACTGATCTTCCTGCCGGTGCTCTCCTGGCTCGTCGAGCGGCACGGCTGGCGGCCCGCGGCGGTGACGGTGGCGCTGGCGGCGCTCGCCGTGGTGCCCTTCGTCTGGCTGCTGCTGCGCGACCATCCCGCGGACGTGGGCCTGAAGCCCTACGGGGCGCAGGAGTTCGCGGCCAAGCCGCCGCCGGTGCGCGGTGCCGCGCGGCGCACCGTGGCGGTGCTGTTCTCCTCCGCACGCACGGGCACGTTCTGGCTGCTCGCCGGGACCTTCGCGATCTGCGGCGCGTCCACCAACGGCCTGGTGCAGACGCACTTCGTGCCCGCCGCCCACGACCACGGCATGCCGATCACGGCGGCCGCGTCGCTGCTCGCGGTGGTGGGCGTCTTCGACGTCGTGGGGACGATCGCCTCGGGCTGGTTCACGGACCGCTTCCAGGCGCGCCGCCTGCTGGCCGCCTACTACGCGCTGCGCGGGATCTCGCTGCTGTTCCTGCCGGTGCTGCTGGGGCCCAGCGTGCATCCGACGATGCTGTTCTTCATCGTCTTCTACGGTCTCGACTGGGTCGCCACCGTGCCGCCCACCCTCTCGCTGTGCCGGGAGCACTTCGGACAGGACAGCGCGATCGTGTTCGGCTGGGTGCTGGCCTCCCACCAGGTCGGCGCCGCGGTGGTCGCCTACCTGGGCGGCGTGGCCCGCGACACCTTCGGCTCCTACGACGTGGTCTGGTACGCGGCCGGGGCGCTGTGCGCGGCGGCGGCACTGATGGCCCTGGTGATCCGGCGTCCGGCACGTGCCGTGGCACCGGCCTGACGGGGCGGGCCGGCGAGGGGGGCGGAGGCCGCCGGCGGGGCGCCCGGTGTGCTCAGCCGGCCGCCCGGGCCACGGTCCGGCCGATCCTGCGGGCGTCCCGGGCCAGCTCGCGCAGCGATCCGCTGAGCGGCGTGGTGAACCCGGTGAAGTACAGCCCAGGGGCGTGCCGCGCCGAGCGCGGCCCGTGCACGCGCGGCAGGCCCCGTTCGTCGAGGACACCGAGGTGGCCCACCAGGTCCTCCAGGGCCCTGCGGTAGCCGGTCGCGGCGATGACCGCGTCCGGCGCCACGAGCGTGCCGTCCGCGAGCACCACCTTGTGGTCCTCGAAGGACTCCACCGCCGCGACCGGCTCGACCAGCCCCTTGCGCACCGCGTCGATCAGGCCGGTGTCCTGCACCGGGATCGCACCCTGCCTGGCCCGGGTGTACAGGCCCGTGCGGGGGCGCGGCAGGCCGTGCGCCGCGAGGTCGGGGACGCTCAAGGCGGCGAGCGCCCGGGCCAGCAGGTCGACCACGGCCACCGGCAGCCGGCGGCACAGGATCCCGGTGGCCTGCGCGGGCCAGCCCGCCGTGGAACGGCGCACGATGTGCGGGGCGGTGCGCACCGCGAGCCGCACCCGCGCGGCCCCGCCCTCCACCAGGTCGACGGCTATCTCGGCGCCGGTGTTGCCCACCCCGACCACCAGCACGTCCTTGCCGGCGTAGGGGCTCGCGTTGCGGTAGGAGCGGGCGTGCAGGAGTTCGCCGCGGTAGGCGTCGCGGCCCGGCCAGTCGGGCAGGTGGGGCGTGTGGTTGTAACCGGTCGCCACCACCACGGCGCTGGCCAGCAGTTCCCGCCCGCCGCTGGCCCGCAGCAGCCAGCGGTCGCCGTCGTCGCTGCCGGTCCGCTCCACCCGGAAGACCTCCACGCCGGTGACGATCTCCAGACGGTGGTGCTCGGCGTACTGCTCCAGGTAGCGGACGACGTCGTCGCGCGCCACCCAGCGCCCGTGGGCGCGGGGGATCGGCAGGCCGGGCAGGGCGGACATCCGCCGGGTGGTGTGCAGCCTGAGCCGGTCGTAGTGGCCGCGCCAGGCGGCGCCGACACCCGGGGACCGCTCCAGGACGACCGCCCGGATGCCCCGGGCGCGCAGCGCGTGCGCCGCCGCGAGACCGCCGGGACCGCCACCGATGACGTACACGGGGTGGTCCTGGGCGGTGCGTGCGGTGCGGTCGTCACGGACGGTCGGATCTGCGGCCATGAGCGGGAGCGTAATCCCGCCTTTCATTGATCGGTCCCGGTCAAATACGAAATCGGTTGCGAATGGATTACGAACTCGGCGGTGTTCAATGGGGGGATGAGCGACGGTGTGGGGAGCGGTCGGCGCATCACCGGTGTCGGCGTGCCGCCGGCCGCCGAGATATCCGGGCACGGGCTGCGGCTGCGGCCCTGGCGCCCCGAGTCCGCCGAGGACGCCGCCGCCTGGCTGCGCGGCGTGCGCGACCCGGAGTTCCTGCGCTGGAACACCCCGCTCAGGACGGTCGGCAGCCTCGATGACGCGCGCGGCTCGCTGCGGGCCAGGCTGGAGGAGGCGCGGCAGGGCGTGGCCACCGCGTTCTGCGTCACGGACGCGGGCAGCGGCGCCGTCCTCGGGCACCTGGGCGTCAACACCGTCGACCCGTTCCTGCGCACCGCCCGCGTCGGCTACTGGGTACTGCCGGAGGCCCGCGGCCGCCGGGTCGCCCGCCGTGCCCTCGCGCTCGCCTCGGCCTGGGGCTTCGAGGGGGCCGGCCTGCACCGCCTGGAGCTCGGCCACGCCCTCGGCCACGACGTCTCCTGCCGGGTCGCCGAGCGGTGCGGGTACCGGTTCGAGGGCGAGCTGCGCGGCGCCATGTTCGAGGCGGGCCGCCACGACGCCTTCCGCAACGTCCATCTGCACGCCCGGCTGGCCTCGGACCCGTATCCGCCGGTGGACGCCCCCGCGGACGGCGCACGGCCCGGGGGGACGCGCCCCGGCGGGGCGGATCCCGACCGGAACCCCCGCGGGGCGGATCCCGGCTTGGGCCACGGCGCGGTGTAGCGGGCCGCGGAAAACGGCTGGGCCGCGCGGCGCGGAGCCGGTAGGCAGGGGGGATGGACCAGGAGACGGCACGCCGCCCGTACGCGTGGTGCTTCCCCGACGACCTCGACGCCTTCCTCGACCGCGCCGGCGGCTTCCCGGCCGCCGACCCGGCCCTGCACACCGGCGCGCGCACGGCGCCGGTGTGAGCACCGGCGGCTGTACCGGCTGGCCGAGGCCGCACCGCCCGAGCCGGTGCCGCCGGGCCGGGCACGTACCGCGGGGCCGGGCGACCGCGACCTGCTGGCCCGCTGGTGCACGGCCTTCGCGCAGGAGGTGGGCGAGGGCCCCGGCAAGGATCCCCCGCGGTGGGCGCAGACCCGGATCGGCTACGGCGGCGTCACCCTCTGGGAGGTACCGGGCTCATCTGGGCCGGGCGGCGCTGGGCGCGGGCGCCGCTCAGGTGCTGCTCTTCGCCGACCTCGCCAACCCCACCAGCAACGCCCTCCACCAGCGGATCGGCTACCGCCCGGTCGGTGACGTCGACGTCCACGCGTTCACACCCGGGCCGGCAGCGCCCACTCCTCCGTCGCGGTGAGCGCGCGGCGACGATCCCGCGCGCGGGGCAGCGGCCCCGAGGCGCGGGTGCACGGCGCGGGTGCACGGCGCGGGTGCACGGCGCGGGTGCACGGCGCGGGTGCACGGCGCGGGTGCACGGCGGTGGCGTCGGCCCGCTCACAGGGCGGCCGCGGCGGTCCCGCGCACACGACAGCGGCGGACCGCGGAATGGAACCGCGACCCGCCGCTGCGAGACAGGACCCCGGGAGATCCCCGGGCTATTCGGGTGAGGGGGTGCCTGCGGCACCCGTAACCGGCGCGTGCTGCCTTACTTCGGAGGCTTTCTCCCGGTCACCCCCAGATGGACCAGCAGCGCGAGATTGGGTTTGATCTCCGCCTGCTTCACCCCCCAGCCCTGGAGGTTCTTCTGGTGGGAGGCGACCGCGGCGAGCATCGTGACCAGGGAACCGGCCACCGCCGGAGCGCTGACATCGCGGTCGACCCGGCCCCTGGCCTGCAGGTCCTTGACGCTCTCCACAAGCGAGTTGAAGATCGAGTTGAGGATCCGCATACGGATCCTGGCGAAGCGCTTGTCGCCCTCGGCCGCACCCAGGTCGATGACGCGGAGAATTGCGTCGTTGCGCCGCCAGAAATCCAGGAACCCGTCGACGAGCTCCTGGGCCGTCTGCCAGCCGGACTTACCGGCCCAGGAACGGCCGGCCACGAGATCGGTCAATCCGGCGCCTTCCGCGGCCAATTGCTGCGCGATCTCCAGAACGGCGCCTTCGACATCCGGGAAGTACTGGTAGAACGTCGCCGGTGAGGTGCCCGCTTTCCGGGCCACATCAATGACCTTGACATCCCGGTAGGGCGAGGTGCGCAGCATCTCGCCCAGGCAGTCCAACAGTTTCTGACGTGTTGCCTGACCTCGCCGTCCGGCCACCCGGCCGTCGACGGTACGTACTTGTCCTGTCATGCCGTCAGCTTACCGACGGGTGATCCGAGCGCGATTCGGCCGACTGCAAATGGGGTTCTCGGGGCCGGTGCGCGCACAAGGGGGGCGGGTCCGTGAGGGCCTGTGCGCAAACGCGTCCGCATTGGTGACGATATTGGTCTAGACCTGGGATGTGCAGGTGATCCATAGTGGGTGCTCGTCCGTATCGAAGAAAGCGAAGGGGAAATCCGCCATGCCCAGGAAGACCGCCGCACTCGTCATCGCCTCGCTCACCGGCGCAGCCGCCCTGACCGCCGGCCTGCTCGCCCTGGCCGCGCCCGCCGGCGCCGCGGCGCTGCCGTGCAACCTGTCGAGCAGCGGCGGCACCGCGTCCGCCACCTGCTTCAGCGGCTCCTCGTACACCTGGCGGCTCGTCGCCGACTGCGACGACGTCAGCGACCCGCGCAGCCCCTCGCGCGTCACCACCCTCTACGGCGACTGGCGCACCGGTGACGGCACCGAGACGCTCACCTGCGACAGCGGGCTGCGCGCGACGGGGCACCTCGAAGCGCGCTGAGCCGCGCACTCCGTCTCGGGCGCCCGTGCGCCGGTTGGACGCCGGGCGCCCGTGCATCGGTTCGGCACCGGGCGCCCTCCCACCCGCCTGGCCGTCCCCCGCTCGCGCGTTCCGCGCCCCGCTCCCCGGCGCGCAGTGCCCCGCGGCGGCGCTCCGCGGCACGGGGGGCTGCCGCCCGCCGGCCCCCGATCACCGCGGTCCGCGGGCGCCGCACGGCCCCGATGTCCACCGTGCGGGCCCCGCGCGGGCCCCGTTCAGGCCCCGTGCGGCGCCCGGGTCGCGCTGCTCGACACCCGAAGGGGGTTGTTTTCCTCCGCCCTCACTTGATACGTCCTTGTTTGTCCTGGACACCCCCGTCCCGACCCGGGTTCGCAACCCGGGCTCCGGACAGGAACAATCAGGGTGCGTGCCGCCGCGGCGGTTCGGTGGTGAGACGCTGCACGAGGCCGTCGCTCTGCACGGCCGTACGGGGAGGTGGCAGGCAAGGTGGATCAGCTTACGCAGCAGGATCCGAGACGGATCGGACCGTTCGAGGTGCTGAGCCGGCTCGGAGCCGGGGGCATGGGGCTCGTCTATCTCGCGCGCTCGACGTCGGGCCGGCGTGTGGCGATCAAGACGGTCAGAACGGAGCTCGCGGAGGACCAGCTCTTCCGCGTCCGCTTCACCCGCGAGGTGGAGGCCGCGCGCGCCGTCTCCGGCTTCTACACGGCCGCCGTCGTCGACGCCGACCCCCGCGCCGCCGTGCCGTGGCTCGCGACCGCCTACGTGCCCGCGCCCTCCCTCGAGGAGATAGTGAACGAGCACGGCCCGCTGCCCGCCCAGGCGGTGCGCTGGCTGGCCGCGGGCGTGGCCGAGGCCCTCCAGTCCATCCACGGTGCCGGCCTGGTGCACCGCGACCTCAAGCCGTCGAACGTCCTCGTCGTCGAGGACGGCCCGCGCGTGATCGACTTCGGTATCGCGAGCGGCGTCTCCAACACCCGGCTGACGATGACCAACGTCGCCGTGGGCACGCCCGCGTACATGTCCCCCGAGCAGGCGAAGGACTCCCGCAGCGTGACCGGCGCGAGCGACGTCTTCTCGCTCGCCTCCACCCTGGTCTTCGCCGCCACCGGCCATGCGCCCTACCACGGTGCCAACCCGGTGGAGACGGTCTTCATGCTGCTGCGCGAGGGCCCGGACCTCACGGGCCTGCCCGACGAGCTGCGTCCGCTGATCGACGCCTGCATGCAGATGGACGCCACCGCCCGGCCCACCCCCGCCGATCTCCAGGCCCAGCTCGCGCCGCACCTCTTCGCCGGCTCCGACGACGACAGCGGCACGGCCTCCGCCTGGCTGCCGGAGCCCGCGGTGGCCCTGATCGAGGCGCGCCGCGCCGGGCGGCCGGGCACCAGGGCCGGCCAGGACGGCCCGCGCGCCGGCAGCCGCGGCGCGCCCGCGGTGCCCCCGCCCCCGCGGCACGCACCGCCCCCGCCGCTGCCCGTGCCGCCGCCGGCCACCGGCGGCGGCATCGGCGGCGGCATCGGCCACGGCGGCGCGGCGCCGGACGGCGAACCGGTACGCCTCGGCGGTGCGCAACTGCCCATCGGACCCGGGCCGCGGGTCGCGGACGCCCGTGCCACCGCCGTGCGGGCCCTGGCGCCGGCCGCCGCCGACGCGGGCCTCGCCGCCTCGTGGTCACGGGCCAGGCCCGGCGCGATCGGCGACCCCGCGGCCCCCGGAGTGCCCGCGCCCACCGTGCCCCCGCAGGACGGCCCGGCCACCTGGCGCCCCTGGCGCTTCCGGATGTCGAACGACGTCTGGGGAACTCCGGCGGTCGCCGGCGACCTCGTCTACGTCACCTCCTTCGAGGTGCACGCGCTGGACGTGGCCAGCGGGCGGCGCAGGTTCAAGACCCGGGACGTCGCCTGGTCGATGGCCGTCTCGGACGGCCGTATCCACGCCTCGGACGGTCCCACCCTCTACGCACTCGACGCCCGCGAGGGCGCCGACCTGTGGCGGCTGTCCACCGAGGGCTGGGTGTACTCGCTGAAGGCGGACCGCGGCACCGTCATCACGGGTACGCGCGGGGGCGGCGTCCAGGCCTGGGAGGCGTCCAACGGCCAGCAGCTCTGGGAGCTGAGCGGGGCCCAGTCGGACTTCGAGGCACCCGAGTCCGGCCCCGTCGTGCACGACGGCACGGTCTACGTCTGGCAGGACGCCCGGCTGCGTGCGCTGGAGGCGCGCACCGGCGAGGAGCGCTGGTCGTACCCCATCGGGGACGCGGCGTCCTGCGGTGGCGTGCCGGTGCGGCTGACACAGGCGCAGGACGGCTTCGTCTACGTCAGCGCGGGCACCCGCGCCCTCGCCATCGACGTCGCCGGCGGCCACGTCCGCTGGCACTTCGAGGCGCCCGCCGTCTTCCTCTCGCCGCCGGCCTTCGTGCCGGGTCCCGCGGTCACCGGTGGCGGTGTCTACCTCGCCGACTACCTCGGCACGGTCTACGCCCTGGACGCCACCGACGGCCGCGACCGCTGGCGGATCGCCACGGAGGCCCGCGCCTCGATCGAGCCGGTGCTCATCGTCGACGGCCATGTGCACGTCGGCAGCGGCAAGGGGCTCTACACGCTGGACGCGGTGACCGGCACGCCCAAGTGGCGCTTCCAGGCCGGCGGCGACGTCGTGGGCTCACCGGTCGTGGCCGACGGCCGGATCCACTTCGGCTCCACCGACCACCTCCTGTACACACTCAAGTCCGACGACGGCCGGCTGCGCTGGAAGCTCGCCACCGGTGGGGAGATCACCGGTGCGCCCGTGGTGCAGGCGGGCGTCGTGTACGCGTGCAGCAAGGACCGCTGCGTGTACGCCCTGGACGCGGAGAAGGGGACGGGCACGGCGCGCGCGTAGCCGACGGCGCCGGCACCTCGTGGCGCACCGCCAGAACCCGCCGGCGCACGGCAACGGTCCGCAGGGCAGGGTCCGAACGCCCAGGGCCCGAACGGCGCCTGCGGCCGTGCACCGCTGTCCGGCGCGCCGTCCCGTCGGCTCACCACCGCTCGTCGGACGTCCGCTGCCAGGACGGCGGCTTCGGGCCGTGCGCCCGCTCGTCCGGCTCGCCGGTGTCCGGCACCTCCGTGCCGCCGGGATCCGGGCCCGGCACGTCCGGTTCGTCCCGCGCGGCGGTGCCGTACGGCGACGACGGCTGGGAGTACCCCCGCACATGCCGCCCCCGCCCCCTGCGTCCCCGCATCACCACCGCGCCCAGCAGCAGGAGCACCCCGCCCGCGAGCGCCAGGGCCACCCCGAGCCCCAGCCCGGTGCCGTCCGACTCCACGGCGAGGCTCCCGTGCACCTGGCCCTGTCGCACCATCCACAGGATCGTGAACCCCGGCACGACCGCGCCGGCGCCCGCCACCAGCAGCCGCGACCGCAGCACGATCCCCGCGAGCGCCACCGCCGCCGCGCCGAGGAAGGCCAGGAAGAGGGAGCTGAGCAGGCCGCTGCCATGACCGCTGATCCCCGACGGAGTGAACAGCTCCACCACCCGGTAGTCGCGCCCCCGGCGGCCGTCGTACCAGCCGTGGAAGGGACTCCAGAGGGCCCCGGCGGCTCCGGCGGCGGCGATGACCGCCCCAAGGACGTTGCGGACCATACCGCCCTCCTTCGCCTCCTCCAACGACGCTACGCCGCCCGCCGGAGCCCCGCCAGAAGGCATCAAGGCCGGGGTGCAGCCCGGTTCTGGTGGGGGCGCGGGGAATTGCGCGGCAAGCCGTGAGGAGGGGGCCGGGTCGCCACTGTCCTGGGGGACCGGTCCGGGCCGGGGCGCAGCCCGGTTCTGGTGGGGGCGCGGGGAACTGCGCGACAAGCCACGACGTGAGGGTCGGGTCGCCACTGTCCTGGGGGGCCGGTCCGGGCCGGGGCGGAGTCCGGTTCTGGTGGGGGCGTGGGGAATTGCGCGGCAAGCCGTGAGGAGGGGGCCGGGTCGCCACTGTCCTGGGGGACCGGTCCGGGCCGGGGCGCAGCCCGGTTCTGGTGGGGGCGCGGGGAACTGCGCGACAAGCCACGACGAGAGGGCCAGGCCGCCACCGCCCCCAGGGACCCACCCGGGCCGACCCGCCCACCGCCAGATGCCGACCCGCGCACCGCCAGGTGCCGACCCGCGCACCGCCAGGTGCCGACCCGCCCACCGGCAGGTGCCGACCCGCCCACCGCCAGGTGCCGACCCGCGCACCGGCAGGTGCCGACCCGCCCACCGGCAAAGGGCGAACTCCCCCCACCCCCGCATAGCCGCCCGATCCCCGAGGAACATTGGCCGCAGAGCGTCCTTCCGGCAAAGGAGCCGCCCGTGTTCTTCCCGCTCACCGTCCACGACTTCCTGGACCGCGCCGTCACCGTCTACCCCGACCGCGTGGGAATCGTCGACGAACCCCGCCAGCCCGCCCCGTCCTGGGGCGAGGTGACCTACGCCGAACTCGGCCGCCGGGCCGCCGCACAGGCCGCGGCGCTGGACCGGCTCGGCGTGCCGCCCGGCGGCCGGGTCGCGATCGTCTCGCAGAACAGCGCCCGCCTGCTCACCTCGTTCTACGGCGTGTCCGGCTGGGGCAGGATCCTCGTCCCCGTCAACTTCCGCCTCACCGCGGCCGAGATCACCTACATCGTCGGCCACTCAGGCGCCGAGGTGCTGCTCCTCGATCCGGAGCTGAAGGACCTGGCGAAGGAGATCGGTGCCCCGCACACCTTCCTCCTCGGCGAGGACGACGACGCGATCTGGGGCGCGGACGCAGCACCGCGCCCCTGGAAGGCGGACGAGCAGGCGACCGCCACCCTCAACTACACCTCGGGCACCACCGCCCGCCCCAAGGGCGTCCAGCTCACCCACCGCAACCTGTGGCTCAACGCGGCCACGTTCGGCTGGCACGCGGGCGTCACCGACCGAGACGTCTACCTCCACACACTGCCGATGTTCCACGCCAACGGCTGGGGCATGCCGTACGCGGTCACCGGCATGGGCGGCCGGCACATCGTGCTCCGCAAGGTCGACGGGACCGAGATCCTGCGCCGTGTCGAGCGGCACGGCGTCACGCTGATGTGCGCCGCGCCCGCGGTGGTCAACGCGGTCCTGGACGCCGCCCCGGACTGGGACGGCGACATCCCGGGCCGTGACCGGGTCCGCATCGTGGTGGCCGGCGCCCCGCCGCCCACCCGCACCATCGAGCGCCTGCGGGCCGAACTGGGTTGGGAGTTCATCCAGCTCTACGGCCTCACCGAGACGTCCCCGCTCCTGACCATGAACCGGATGCGTGCCGAGTGGGACGACCTCCCGCCGCACGAACAGGCCGTCAGGCTCGGCCGCGCAGGCGCCCCCGGCATCGGCGTACGGCTCACCACCGACGAGAGCGGCGAGGTACTGGCCCGCAGCAACCACAACCTGGCCGCGTACTGGGACGACCCCGGGGCGACGGCCGCGGCGCAGGCCGGCGACTGGTTCCACACCGGCGACGGCGGTGTGATCGAGGACGGTCAGCTCACCCTCACGGACCGCAAGAAGGACGTCATCATCACCGGCGGGGAGAACGTCTCCTCCATCGAGGTGGAGGACGTGATCACCAGTCACGGCGCGGTGCGCGAGGTCGCCGTCATCGGCATCCCGGACGCCAAGTGGGGCGAACTGGTCACCGCACTGGTCGTCACCGACGACGCGGACCTGACCGCGGACGGGGTGATCGCGCACTGCCGGGCCCACCTCGCGTCCTACAAGTGCCCGAAGCGCGTCGAGTTCCGCACGGAGCTGCCGCGCACGGCCACCGGCAAGCTCCAGAAGTTCAAGCTGCGGGAGCAGTACCGAAACGCGGGCCCCGACCCGTCGTAGGGGGGCCAGGCCGGGCCCTCCGACCCGGGGCCGGGCCCCGGCTGCGGGGTGCCGGCCTGCGCCGGATGCGCGGTCGTCCGTGCTCGGCCGGGGTCGCGGACGGGGGCCGTGCCGAACGGATGCCCAGCCCCGAGACGCTGACCTGGTCCGGCGGACACCCGGGCCGCCCCGTCCGGCACACCCGGCATGCCCTGCGGAGCACCAGCAGGGTGCCGCGCACCCCCGCCCCGGCACCGGCACGCGCCGCGCCCGGCCGTGCACCCCCGCAGTCCCCCACACCCGTACGGGCTCATGGCTGCTCGGGCGTACAGGCACATGGGTGCACATGCCGGTGGCCATGGGGTGCGGCTGTGCGAGTCAGGCAACGCGTCCGCAATGACGATGTAATCGCCCGAAGATACGACAAAGTTAGCGTCTCCGCCGGTCTCACAGCGGAGGAGTCATATGAGCACCAGTCGTTATTCGGCCGATCCTTCACAAGGCGTGCGTTCCCGGCTGAGCCGGCGCACCCTGCTCGCCGGCAGCACCGCGGTACTCGCCGCGGCCACGTCCGGCATCGCGATACCCACCGGCGCCGCGGCCCGGTCCGGCCGCAGCGCCGCGTCGGCCCGGCACGGCCGGCCCTCGTTCCACCTCCCCTCGCGCCCCGACACCGTCGCGTGGGGGTACATGGACGCCGCGCTCCCGCCCGTCCTGCACGTCGCGCCCGGGGACGTGGTCACCATCGACACGCTCTCCCACCAGGGGATGATCAACGGCAGCGACCCGGCGGCCTTCTTCGGCGCCCACGGCATCGCACGCGGCGACGTGCTCCAGGACGCCATCGACGTCTACGCGGCGAAGCAGCCGGAACCGGGCATGAGCGTCCATGTGCTGACCGGCCCGGTCTTCGTCGAGGGTGCCGAGCCCGGTGACGTGCTGGAGGTCCGCGTCCTCGACTCCCGGGCCCGCGTGCCGTACGGCGTCAACAAGACGGGACCGGGCAGCGGCGTCCTGCCCGACCTCCTGGACGGTGACTCGACGAAGGTGATCGAGCTCGACCTGAAGAGGAAGCTCGCCGCGGTGGCCGACGGCGTGCGGGTCCCCATCGACTGCTTCCAGGGCATCATGTGCACGGCCCCCGCGCCCGAGCTCGGGAAGGTCAGTTCGCGCCCGCCCGGCGCCTTCGGCGGCAACATGGACCTGCGCGACCTCACCGCGGGGTGCACGCTCTACCTGCCCGTCTTCAACGACGGCGCCCTCTTCTCCACCGGTGACGGGCATACCGCACAGGGCGACGGCGAGGTCGACGGCACCGCGATCGAGACGTCGCTGACGAGCACGTTCCAGTTCTTCGTCCACAAGCAGGTCGACGCGCCGTGGCCGATGGCCGAAAGCAGAACGCACTTCATCAGCATGGGGATCGACACCGATCTCGACACCGCTCTGGCCGTCTCGCTCCAGCAGGCCGTCACCTTCCTGACGAAGAACATGGGCCTCAGCGCCGCCGACGCCTACACGCTGTGCAGCGTGGCGGTGGACTTCGAGATCGCCGAGGCCGTCAACTACACGAAGGTCGTGCACGGCAAGATCCCCAAGGCGGTCTTCGCGGAGGTGCCGCGCTACTGGGCCGACTGATCTGCGGGTGACGGACCGTCCTCGCGTGCCGCCACGGTGGGGCAGTCCCTGTGACCGTTTCCGCGGCTCCGGTGGGCCCCAGCTCCCACCGGGCGCCGCCGGCGGACGTGCCGCGCCGCGGCGACCGGTGCACGCGGGCCGGGTGCACCGGCCGTCCGCCCGGCCGCCCCGCCGGCCAACCGGAACGCCGCTTACCACCACTCGTCGGCGTATTCCCGCGGCCCCGGGGACCTGGGAGACTCCGTTGCCATTTCCGTGCGGGCTCCCGGGGCCCGCCGGCGGCCCTCGGGGCGCTCCGTGCGGTGTGCCCGGGCGCCACCCGCGCGCCTTCGCCCCACACGCCACCCCCGCGGGCCGCCGACTCCGGGAGCCGGACCCGAAGGGAGCACACCGGTGCACAGATCCACCGTCCGGCGCCTGGGACTCGCCGCGGCCCTCCTTCCCGCCGCCCTGCTGGCCTTACCGCCGAACGCGCAGGCCGCCGCCACCGCGGCGACTACGACGACCGCGACCGCCCCGGCCGTCTTCAACGATCCGGCGGGCTCGGCGACCGACCAGAGCCGGATACGCGACTACGTGCTCGCACTGATCGAGGGCACCGCAGCCGGAACCGAGATCAGGGTGTCGATGTACGGGTTCACCGACGACCCGGTCGCCGACGCGCTGGTGGCCGCCGCGCGGCGCGGTGTCGCGGTCAAGGTCGTCGTCGACCACTACACCCTGGGCCTGGACGGCACCGAGTACCCCACGCTCCAGTCGGGGCTCGGCACCGACCGCTCGAAGGCGTCGTGGGTGCTCGCCTGCCCCGCGGGCCGGGCCTGCATCGCCGACCGCGGCGGCATCAACCACAACAAGTTCTTCCTGTTCTCGCAGGTGGGCGGGGAGAGCAACGTGGTGGTGCAGACCTCCGCCAACATGACGAGCACCCAGCGCACCGACCTCTTCAACAACGCGGTGACGCTGTCGGACGCGACCCTCTACGGCAGCTACACGGCCTACTTCGACGACCTGGTGGAGTACGGCTCGGCCGCGAGCGGCCTCACAGACTACTACAGGACCACCACCAGCGGCCCGTACAAGGACTACTTCTTCCCGCGCCACGAGAGGTCCGGCACGACGCCCACCACGGACCCGGCCACGGACACCGTCAAGCTGATCCTGGACAACGTGGACTGTGCCGGCGGCACGCAGATACGCGTGGCGATGTTCGCCTTCACCCGCACCCAGGTGGCGCAGAAGCTCGTCGACCTCCAGGCGGCGGGCTGCACCGTGAGCCTCGCGTTCGACGGCCACACCGACCCGAACGGCACGCCCCACCTGCCGCCCGCCGTGGAGGAGATCGTCTCCGGCAGGCTCGCCCGGCGCGTCGAGTGCGACGACGGCCCCACCGGCATCGGCGTGCACTCCAAGTACCTGCTCGTGAAGGGCACCTACGACGGCAGGGCGGGCCGCGCACTCGTCTTCACCGGCAGCCACAACTACACCTACGGCGCGCTGCGCGACAACGACGAGGCCCTGCTGAAGGTGGACGACGCCGCGGTCTACGACGCGTACCAGGCCGACCACGACCGGCTGATGGACTACTGCACGGGGTCCTGACGCCCTTGCCGGCGGGCGTCGGCAAACAGCGGGGCCCGGCAAACGGCGGGGGGCAGGCAAGCGGCGGGGGCCGCGCACCGGTGGCGGTGCGCGGCCCCCGCGAAGGTGCCGTGCCGGGTCCTCGGCCTGCCGGGGCCCCGGGCGGGCCCCTCAGCCGACCAGGACGTTCACCAGGCGGCCGGGGACGACGATGATGCGCTTGACGGTCCGGTCGCCGACCTCCCGCTGGATGAGCGAGGTCGCCCGGACGGTCTTTCTGATGTCGTCCTCGGAGGCGCCGGCCGGGACGCTGACGCGGCCCCGGGTCTTGGCGTTGACCTGGACGATCAGCTCGATCGTCTCGGTCTGGAGCAGCGACTCGTCGGCGACGGGCCACGGCTCCTTCCAGACCTGCTTGCCGGTCAGCCGGTGGTAGACCTCGCTGGCCAGGTGCGGCGCGAAGGGCAGCAGCAGGGACGCCAGCGTGCTCACCGCCTCGGTGACGGTCTCCCTGCGGATGCCGTCCTGGAGGGCCTTGCTGCAGTCGTTCGAGAGCGTCATCAGCGCGGCGATGGCCGTGTTGAAGGCGAACTTCCCCGACATGTCCTCGGTGACCTTGTTGATCGCCCACGCCGTGCGCCGGCGCAGCGCGAGGTCGCGCTCGGGGTCCTCGGCCCTGCCGATCACCTCGGCGCCGGTGCCGGTGATCTCGTCGGTGTAGCGCCACACGCGCCTGAAGAAGCGGTGCACGCCTTCCAGGCCCTCGTCCGACCAGTCAGCGCCCTGCTCGGGCGGGCCCATGAACAGGACGTAGCAGCGGGCGGTGTCGGCGCCGTACTTCTCGATGATGGTCCGGGGCGAGACGACGTTGCCCTTGGACTTGGACATCTTGGCGCCGTCCTTGGTGATCATGCCCTGGGTGAAGAGCTTCCCGAAGGGCTCCTGCACCGGCAGATGACCGAAGTCGGCGAGCGCCTTCACCAGGAAGCGCGAGTACAGCAGGTGGAGGATCGCGTGCTCCACGCCGCCGATGTACTGGTCCACCGGCATCCAGGCGCGCATGGCCTCCTGGCTGAAGGGCGCGGAGTCGTTGTCCGGGTCGCAGTAGCGCAGGTAGTACCAGGACGAGTCGACGAAGGTGTCCATGGTGTCGGTCTCGCGGCGCGCCTCGCCGCCGCACTTCGGGCAGGACGTGCGCACCCAGTCCTCGGCGGCGGCCAGCGGCGACTTGCCCTTGGGGGCGTAGTCCTCGATGTCCGGCAGGTGGACCGGCAGTTCCTCCTCGGGCACCGGCACCAGGCCGCAGCCGTCGCAGTACACGATCGGGATGGGGCAGCCCCAGTACCGCTGGCGGGACAGCAGCCAGTCGCGCAGCTTGTAGCTGACGACGGACTCGCCCTGGCCGAGCCCGGCCAGCCGCTCGGTGATCGCGGACGCGGCCTCGCGGCTGGGCGTGCCGTCGAACTCGCCGGAGTTCACGGCCGTGCCCCGGCCGCTGAAGGGCAGTTCGGGGGTGTCACCGCCGTCCAGCGCGATCACCGGCCGGATGGGCAGGTCGATGGCCCTGGCGAGCTGGTAGTCCCGCTCGTCGTGCGCGGGGACGCCCATGATGGCGCCGGTGCCGTACTCCATCAGCACGTAGTCGGCGACCACGATCGGGATCTTCTGCTCGGTCAGCGGGTGGACGGCGTGCCGGCCGGTGAAGACGCCCGTCTTGGGCCGGTCGTCGTTGCCGCGCTCGGCGTGCCCCGCGCGGCGTGCGGCGTTCACGTACTCGCGGACCGCGGCCTCCTGCGGCGTGCCCTCCGTGAGCTTGTCCAGGTCCGGGTGCTCGGGGGACAGGGCCAGGAAGGTGACGCCGTACAGGGTGTCCGGGCGGGTGGTGAAGACCCGGATCTCCCGGGGCTGCTCCGCGACCTTGAAAGTGACGCCGGCACCCTCGGAGCGGCCGATCCAGGCCCGCTGCATGGTCTTGACGTGCTCGGGCCAGTCCAGGCCGTCCAGGTCACGCAGCAGCCGCTCGGCGTAGTCGGTGATCCGGAAGAACCACTGCTCCAGTTGCTTCAGCTCCACCAGGCTGCCGCAGCGCTCGCAGTGGCCGTCGACGACCTGCTCGTTCGCCAGGACGGTGGCGTCCTGCGGGCACCAGTTGACGGCGGAGCGCTTGCGGTAGGCCAGATTGTGCTTGTAGAGCTGGAGGAAGATCCACTGTGTCCAGCGGTAGTACGACGGCTGGTGCGTGCTGATCTCGCGCGTCCAGTCGATCGAGACGCCCCACTGCCTGAACTGCTCGCGGAAGGACGCGATGGACTCGTCGGTGGAGATCCGCGGGTGCTTGTGGGTGCGGATCGCGTGGTTCTCCGCGGGCAGGCCGAAGGCGTCGAATCCCATCGGGTGCAGCACGTAATAGCCCTGGCGGCGCAGGAAGTGGGCGACGGCGTCCCCGACCGAGTAGTTCTTGAGGTGCCCCACATGGGGTTCCCCGCTCGTGTAGGGGAGCATCTCAAGGACGTACGCCCGCTTGTCGGCGGGCTGGGAGTTCGAGACCTCCCAGCTTCGCTCCTCGAGCCAGACCTGCTGCCAACGCCTTTCGATCGCGCGGGGATCGAATGGCGTGGATGGGGTGACCTCGGTCATGGGGTTCCTAGCGTGAACTAATCCGGCCTGATCGTAATGATGAGGCTGTATTCTATCACATGGGGAAAGATGATCGTCCCGGTTAGTAATTGCTCAAAAGGCCAGGTCAAGGCATTTCCTATGGAATATCTCATTGCCTGGATTTCCATCTCTTTTTGAGCTTCTCGATATTCCGGCGGCACATCGCGGACGCGTCGGCATTTTATTCACCGATCCATTGGGCGGCCCCGGCCGCGGCGTCGCGCGGATCGTCCGCCGGCGGTGTCCGCCCCGCGGGCCCGCCCGCACACGCGCCGCGCCCCTCGTCCGCGGGCCGAGGCGGCCGGGCGGGCGGGGGCGCGTCGTACCGGTGCCCCGGCACGGGTCCGGACGCACGACGGCCGCGGCGGCTCCCCCTCCGCGCCGCCGCGGCCGTTCTCCGGCAGGGTGTGTTCCCCTGGTTGACCTGTGCGGCGGGTTCTGCCCCGCCCGCGCTGTGGATCAGGCGTGCTCGCTGCCCGCGTGCTCGTCGAGAACGGTGGGGTGCTCGCTTCCTGCGTGCTCGTCGAGGACCTTCAGCGGTTCGCTGCCCGCGTGCTCGTCGAGGACGGCGGGTTCGCTTCCTGCGTGCTCGTCGAGGACCTTCAGCGGTTCGCTGCCCGCGTGCTCGTCGAGGACGGCCGGTTCGCTTCCCGCGTGCTCGTCCAGCGTCTTCAGCGGTTCGCTGCCCGCGTGCTCGTCCTCGGTCGTGATCGGTCCGAGCTTCTCTTCGACGCTCATCGCTAACTCCTGAACTCGGCATGGTGGGGCGGGAAGCACCACCCGGCGACTCCCCCGAGGACCGCCGGGTGCTGCTCCGGGCCGATCACCTTAGCGGTGAGGCCGCGGCGATCCGTCTGCCCCCCGACTGCGACGGATCGACACAGAAGAGGGTGCCGGGAGTCGATAAACGAATGATGAACGATCGGGCCCCGCGAAGGCCCCGAGTCTGCTAAGGGGCCGTCGTGGCCCTGAGCAGGGCACGCACCTCCGCGGCCTCCGGCGAGCCCAGGCGATCATAGATCGACAGCGCCTCGCGCCAGCACGCCTCCGCACGGACGGTCTGACTGATCCTCGTCAGTGCCCTGCCGAGCACAGTGAGCATCATGCCCCGTCGCCACTCCCCTCCGATACCCCGCAACGCCAGTGCCTGCTCGGCGTGTTCCGCGGCGCGGGCCGGCCGGGCCGCGGCCAGGTGCGCCTCGGCCAGCCGGAAGTGGGCCATGCCCTCCCACAGCGGCTGCCGGCTCTCGTGGAAGGTGTCCAGCGCGTCCGTGAGCTGCACCAGCGCCTCCTCGGGCCGGCCCGCCTGTGTGAGGCCGACGCCGAGCGCGTACTTGCCGTTGGCCAGCCTGAGGCTCGCGCCCAGGCTGGCGTAGATGTGCACGCCCTGCAACGCGAGGTCCACCGCGCTGGAGATCTCCCCGAGTTCGAGGTGCACCCGGGACAGGTTGCACAGCGCGGCGGCCTCGCCCGAGCGGTTGAGGTCGTCGCGGAAGGCCTCGATCGCCTGCCGCAGATGGGCCGACGCGTCCTCGTAGCGGTGCTCGTAGAGGGCGATGATGCCGCGCTGGTTGGGCACCCGCGCGATGGGCAGCGGGTCCTCGGCCGCGGTGCCGGCCTTCAGGGCGAGCACCGCCTCGTCCTCGGCCTCCCGGAAGCGCCCCGTGAGGCTGTAGACGTGCGCGAGGACCGTACGGGCCCGGCCCTCCGCCAGGAAGTCGCCGGCCCGCTGCGCCGCCTTGCCCACGGCGATCGCCGCCGCCTCGTAGCGGCGGGAGTTCGCGCCGGACTCGGCGAGGTCGGTGGACGCCATCAGCAGGCCCGTCGCGCGGCGCAGGCTCGGGCCCGCGGCGCACTGCTGCACACAGGCCAGCAGGCAGTCCGACTCCGTGAACAGCCAGTCGAGGGCGGCGTCCCGGTCGGGGAAGACCAGCCCCGGGTACTCGGTGCGCTCCAGATGGTCCACGAGGCGGTCGCCCGGGCGCTCGATCGCGTACACGCCCACGGCCGTGACCAGGTAGAAGTCCAGCAGCCTGGAGAGCGCGGCGGCCCGCTCGGCGGACGGCTCGTCGCGCTCGGCGCAGGAGCGGGCGTACAGGCGCACCAGATCGTGGAAGCGGTAGCGGCCCGGCGCTGCGGACTCCAGCAGGGACGTGTCGACCAGCGTCTCCAGGAGCTTCTCGGCGTACGGCACGGGAAGGTCGAGCAGCGCGGCCGCGGCGGCCAGCGAGACGTCGGGGCCGTCGGCGAGGCCGAGCAGCCGGAACGCCCGCGCCTGGGTGCGCTCCAACTGGCCGTAGCCCAGCTCGAAGGTGGCCTTCACGGCCAGGTCGCCGGCCTGCAACTCGTCCAGCCTGAGCCGTTCGTCGGCGAGCTTCGCGGCGAGCAGGGTGACCGTCCAGGTGCGGCGTGCCGCGAGTCTGGACGCCGCGATGCGGATCGCCAGCGGCAGGAAGCCGCAGGCCGCGACCACGTCGAGGGCCGCCTCGCGCTCCGAGGCCACCCGCTCCATGCCCACGATCTTCGTGAAGAGCTGGAGGGCCTCGTCGGGCGACATCACGTCCAGGTCGACCAGGTGCGCGCCCGCCAGGTCGACCATCCGCACCCGGGAGGTGATCAGGGCGGCGCAGCCCTCGGTGCCGGGCAGCAGCGGACGCACCTGGGCCGCGTCGTGGGCGTTGTCGAGCAGCACCAGCACACGGCGGCCGTCCAGTACCGAGCGGTACAGCGCGGCCCGCTCGTCCAGGGTGTCGGGGATGGCCGACTCCGCGGTGCCGAGGGCCCGCAGGAAGGCGCCGAGGACCGCTTCGGGCTCGGCCGCCCGGGTGTTGGTGCCCTGGAGGTCCACGTAGAGCTGGCCGTCCGGGAAGGCGGTGCGCGCGGCGTGCGCGACGTGCACCGCGAGGGTGGTCTTCCCGACGCCTCCGATACCGGCCAGCGCGGAGACCACCATCACCCGGCCCTCGGCCGTGGCCAGCACCTCGGTCAGCTCCGAGACGAAGGCCCTGCGGCCGGTGAAGTCGGGCACGGTGGCGGGCAACTGGGCGGGCCGCACCGGGGTGGCGACCGGTTCCACCGCGGTCGAGACGGGCTCCGTGAGACCGGGATCGGCGCGCAGGATGCGCTGCTGGAGGTCCTGGAGCCCGGCCCGCGGGTCGACGCCGAGCTCCTCGGCGAGCAGCCGCCGGGTGTCGGCGAACACGGCCAGCGCCTCGGCCTGCCGCCCACTGCGGTACAGCGCCAGCATCAGCAGCTCGCGCAGCCGCTCGCGCAGCGGGTGCGCGGCCGTCAGCGCCGTCAGCTCCGAGACCGCCTCCGCGTGCCGGCCCTGCTCCAGGTCCATGTCCAGGCGGCTCTCCAGCAGTTGCAGCCGCCACTCCTCCAGACGGGTGCGCTGGGTGTCCGCGTACGGGCCCGGCACGTTCGCCAGCGGCTCGCCGTCCCACAGGTCGAGGACCTGGTTGACGAGATGCCTGGCGTGCGCCGGGTCGCCCGTGCCACGCGACTTCTGGGCCTCGGCCCACAACTCCTCGGCGCTCGACAGGTCCAGCGCCTCGGCGCCGACCCGGATCGCGTAGCCGCCGGCCTCGCTGACCAGCACGCCAGGGCCCAGGATCTTGCGCAGCCTGGAGGCGTACGTGCGCACCGCGGCCAGCGCCTGGGACGGCGGCTGGGTGCCCCACAGCGCGTCGATCAGCTCCGGCGCGGTCGCGGTGCGGCCGTCGCGCAGCAGCAGCGCGGCCAGCAGGGCCTGCTGCTGGGGCGAGCCCATGGACAGGGGCTCGCCTTCGCGCCAGGCGCGCACCGGACCGAGCACGCTGAAGCGCAGCACCGGCCGCGCGGGGTCGGGCCCCGCGGCCGGAAGCCGCTGCTCCGGTACTCGCGGTACACCGCTCATCGCTGCCCCCTGCACAGTTGGATCGCCTCCGTCAGTTTGCCTTGTTCATGGCGGATGCGTCAGCTCTGCGGATGACCTCTCACAGGGTCCTCGCACGTGGGTGTGTGTTCTCGCCACGGGTGTACGACGCGTGAGGGCGCCCTGAACGGCGCCTCGGGGGGCGCATTTCGGATTCCGCTCAGCGTCCGGCGCCGCCGTGTGCCCGCACGGGCCGCCTGGACGGGGGGTGCACCGTGCGCGCCCGGTGGCGCGGCCGCCCGCGCCGGTCCGTCCGGGTGGGTCCGCGGCGTCCGCTTCCCGGACCGGGACCGCCGTGCCGCGCGGGGCTCCGCCGACGGCGGCGCCGCGCCGGCCGCTCCCGCCGCGCGCCGGGCCCGGACTCCGCCGCCGGGCGGCACCCTGACGGGGCGTCGCCCGCCTTGTGCCGGGCGTGGTCGAATATAGGGGTGTAGTGGAGACTGACCCGTTTCAGGAGGTATCTGCGCCCTGTACTGAAACATACCCCGGGTTCGGCATTGGCCGGAAGTAAACAGAGGACGAGTTCCGCAGCGTGGACGAGGGCCGCCGACCCGGGCCGCGCCCCGACCGTCGCGCCCGCCACGGCCGCGCCCGTCACCACGGCGCGTACGGGTGTCGTCCCGCGGCCCGGCACCGCGCCGGGTGCCGGCGGCGTCCCGCCGCCGACCACCGCGGCACGTCCCAGCGACGTCCCGCCGCCCCCGTGGGGCCGGGCCCGCCAGGCCCGCCCGGCGCCCCTTCGCCCCGCCGCCGCGGCGGGCAGGACGGCGGGGCGGTACCGGACAGGGCTGCGCCCGGCGTGCGCGGCGTGCGCAACCGGCGGCGGAAGCCTGCCGGGCGCCGCTGACCGCGGGCTGTCGGTCACGTTCGATCACGGCCTTCCGGTACTGCGGGCGCCAACGGGCCGATCACCCTAACGCGTTCCGCCGCGTGCGCGAGCCGGAACTCACCACTCCGGGGCCTTGGGCGCCCCTTCCCGCAGAGGGGTGCGCGGGCGCACTTCCCGGGAAGGCGGGTTCACCTCCCCGGTTACGGCGGGCTCATTTCCCCAGGAAGATCGGGTTGGTGACCGCCGTCAGCGCGCCGGGCAGGCCGGGCGCCGTCGCCGGGTGCCGCACCTCGGCACGGACGTAGGCCGCGTACGAGGCGGTGGTGTGCCACTCGACCGTGCCGGCACCGGAGTCGTCCAGCGCCGGGCCGGTGAAGAGGGTGCCCTGGTCGGTGACGATGTGCGTGGTGCGGCCGGGCGCGCCCTTGACCTCCAGACGGACGGTGACCGGGGTGTCAGGGCCGACGGACAGGCGCTCGCCGATGCCGGCGTGCTCGCCGCGGCTGCCGGACGCCGTGAACGCCACCTCGACCGCAGACGACTCCGCGACGTAGCTGCGCCCGGCGCGGATGCCGTCGAGGATCGCCTGCCGGGTGAGGTCGTCGGCGAGGACCACGGTCTGCGGCATGCCCACCACGTCGGGGTCCCGGTGCGCGTCGCTGTTGCCCATCGCGGGCAGCCAGTCCCTGCGCCCGGCCCGCACCCCGGCGACCAGCGTGTTGTCCCAGTCGGCGAGCTGGATCTCGTCGTCCGCGGTGTAGGGGCCGTTCCACACCTCGACGGCGTCGGCGTCGTTGAAGCCGAACTTCCAGCCGCAGCCGACGCAGGTGGAGTGCGGGTGCGCGGGCACCACCAGGCCGCCGCTGCGGTGGATCTCGCGGGCGAAGGCGCCGAACCGGTTGTCGCGGGCGCGGTAGCGCCAGTCGATGAAGGTGCCGGGGTCGGTGCTGAGCGCGACCACGTGGCCGTTGCGGGTGGTGACCTCCTCGCCGATCAGGATCAGCAGGTCGTCCCCGGCCTGGTCGGCCCAGTGCGGGTGCGAGGCGTTGGTGTTGTGGTCGGAGGTGTTGATGAAGTCGAGGCCGGCCTCGCGGGCCAGCGCGGCGATCTCGGCCGGGGTGCGGCGGCCGTCGGAGTGCCACGAGTGCAGGTGGCAGTCGCCCCGGTACCAGGCCCGTCCGCGGCCCTTGGCGCGCTCGGGCGGGTACACCGGCTCGGGCGTCGGGTCGGAGGCGCCGTAGGTGAGCGTGACGGTGACCTCGTAGGGCAGGCCGTCGGGCGCGACGGTGTAGGGGCCGAGCGCGACGTGCCAGGTGCCGGGGCGCACCGGGCCCGGCAGATAGCCCGGGGTGGCGTCGTCCTCGCGGACGAAGAACTCGGTGCGGGCGCCGCCCGACCAGCCGCGGAAGCCGGCACCGCCGAGCGCCGTGCCGCGCTCGTCGAAGAGGCCGATGTCCAGGGCGTTGCCCTGGGTGCCGGCCGGCACGGCGGGCTTCTCGTAGGTGTAGGCAACGTGCAGCTCCCGTACGCCGGCCGGGACCTCCACGGGCAGGTAGACGAAGTCGGGGGAGCCGGGCGGCAGGGTGCCGCTGACGGTCTTGGTCTGCCGGCCCGAGGCCGGTACGCGCCCGTCGGCGCCGGTCGCGAAGCTCACACTGCCCAAGGTAAGCGCGGCGGCGGCGGACGTCACGAACAGTGCACGTCTGCCCAGTGCCCGGTCCCCGCCGGGGCCGGCGGCGTCCTGCGCGGCTCCGGCGGCTCCGGCCGCCCCGGTGGTGCCGGTTCTGGCATGGTCCTCACACATATACGTCCCTCTCACGGGTCGGGTACGACTTGGGTGGATGCCCGCCAACCCTGGTATTGAGCCGTGAACTCCGGGCGAAGGGAAGGCGGCCGGCGCGTGCACGGCGCCTCGTCGGGGACGCGGGGACGCGGGGACGCGGGGACGCGGGGACGCGGGGACGCGGGGACGCGGGGAACGGGCGAGCGGTCCCGGCCCGCCCGCGGTGGACGGCCGCACCGGGGCACCGCACGGGGCACGCACCGCACGGGGCGCGCACCGCACCGGGCACGTGGCGCACCGGGCATGTGCGGATCCGTTCCGGGTCGCGGGGCCGGGCCCCTTGCGGTGCCGTGCAGGGCCGGGCCTCTGCGGCCCCGTGCCGTGCCGGGCCGTGGGCCGGGCCCCTGCGGTGCGGTGCCGCCGGCCGGCGCCGGGGCCGGGCGGGCCGCCCCGTCCCGGCAACGGGTCCGGGGTCGAATCGTATGCTCGCTTTATGACTGATGACCGCCTTGCGCCCTCCGCCGCCCCCACCGCGAGCGACGCCCCCACCGCGAACGCGATGCGTCGTGCGCTCAGGCGGGCTCGGGACGGAGTGGCGCTGGACGTCGACGAGGCGGCCGTGCTGCTGCGGGCGCGCGGAGAGGACCTGCGGGAGCTGTGCGCGGCGGCGGCGCGGGTGCGGGACGCGGGTCTCGAAGCGGCCGGCCGGCCCGGCACGCTCACGTACTCCAAGAAGGTCTTCATCCCGCTCACCCGGCTGTGCCGGGACCGCTGCCACTACTGCACCTTCGTCACCGTGCCGGGCAGGCTGCGCGCCGCGGGGCACGGCATGTACCTCTCGCCGGACGAGGTCCTCGACATCGCCCGCCGCGGTGCGGAGATGGGCTGCAAGGAAGCCCTCTTCACCCTCGGCGACAAGCCGGAGGACCGCTGGCCCGAGGCCCGCGAGTGGCTCGACGCGCACGGCTACGACGACACCCTCGCCTATGTGCGCGCCATGGCCGTCCGCGTCCTGGAGGAGACGGGCCTGCTGCCGCACCTCAACCCGGGCGTGCTGACCTGGACCGACTTCCAGCGCCTGAAGCCCGTCGCCCCCTCCATGGGCATGATGCTGGAGACCACCGCGACCCGCCTGTGGTCCGAGCCCGGCGGCCCGCACCACGGCTCGCCGGACAAGGAACCGGCGGTGCGGCTGCGGGTGCTGCACGACGCGGGCCGCTCCAACGTGCCGTTCACCACCGGCGTCCTCATCGGCATCGGCGAGAGCGTCGAGGAGCGCGCCGACGCGCTCTTCGAGATCCGCCGCGTCCAGCGCGCGTACCACGGCGTCCAGGAAGTCATCGTCCAGAACTTCCGCGCCAAGCCGGACACCGCGATGCGCGGCATGCCCGACGCCGAGCTGGCGGAGCTGGCCGCGTGCGTCGCGGTGGCCCGGCTCATCCTCGGGCCCGACGCCCGTGTCCAGGCCCCGCCGAACCTGGTGGACGGAGAGTACGCGCTGCTGATCGACGCGGGCATCGACGACTGGGGCGGCGTGTCGCCGCTCACCCCCGACCACGTCAACCCCGAGCGCCCCTGGCCGCAGATCGACGAACTCGCCGCGCGCACCGCGGAGTCGGGCTTCACGCTGCGCGAGCGCCTCACCGTCTACCCCGAGTTCATCGCCCGCGGCGAACCCTGGCTCGACCCGCGCCTGCTGCCGCACGTCACCGCGCTCGCCGACCCGGCCACCGGCCTGGCCGACGAGTCGGCCCGCCCCGCAGGACTGCCCTGGCAGGAGCCCGACACCGGCTTCACCGCCACCGGCCGCACCGACCTGCACCGCACCATCGACACCGAGGGCCGCACCGCCGACCGGCGCGACGACTTCGACGCGGTCTACGGCGACTGGGCGGCCCTGGCCGAGCAGGCCGCCCCCGGCCTCGTCCCGGAGCGCATCGACGGCGACGCCCGCGCCGCGCTCCGCCAGGCCGCCGACGACCCGACCCTCCTCACCGACGAGCAGGCCCTCGTCCTGCTGCACGCGGACGGGCCCGCGCTCGACGCGCTCTGCACGGTCGCCGACGACCTGCGCCGCTCGGTCGTCGGCGACGACGTCACCTACATCGTCACCCGGAACATCAACTTCACCAACGTCTGCTACACCGGCTGCCGCTTCTGCGCGTTCGCCCAGCGCCGCACCGACGCCGACGCGTACACGCTCTCCCTCGAACAGGTCGCCGACCGCGCCGCGCAGGCCTGGGACGTGGGCGCGGTGGAGGTCTGCATGCAGGGCGGCATCCACCCGGATCTGCCCGGCACCGCCTACTTCGACCTGGCCCGCGCGGTCAAGGAGCGGGTGCCGGGCATGCACGTGCACGCCTTCTCGCCGATGGAGGTCGTCAACGGCGCGGCCCGCACCGGCATGTCGGTGCGCGACTGGCTCACCGCCGCCCGCGAGGCCGGCGTCGACTCGCTGCCCGGCACGGCGGCGGAGATCCTGGACGACGAGGTGCGCTGGGTGCTCACCAAGGGCAAGCTGCCCGCGGCCACCTGGACCGAGGTGATCACCACCGCGCACGAGCTGGGCCTGCGCACCTCGTCCACGATGATGTACGGCCACGTGGACCAGCCGCGCCACTGGCTCGGGCATCTGCGCACCCTGGCCGGCATCCAGCGCACCGCCCACGAGAAGGGCGTCCAGGGCTTCACCGAGTTCGTCACGCTGCCCTTCATCCACACCAACGCCCCCGTCTACCTCGCAGGTATCGCCCGCCCGGGGCCCAGCCTCCGGGACAACCGCGCGGTCACCGCGATGGCACGGCTGCTGCTGCACCCGGGCATCCCCAACATCCAGACGAGCTGGGTCAAGCTCGGCACGGAGGGCGCCGCCGAGATGCTGCGCTCGGGCGCCAACGACCTGGGCGGCACCCTGATGGAGGAGACCATCTCCCGGATGGCCGGCTCGCGCTACGGCTCGTACCGCTCGGTGCGGGACCTCGTCGCGATCGCGGAGGCGGCGGGGCGTCCGGCCCGCCCGCGCACCACGCTGTACGGCTCCGTACCCGAGGAGCGCCGACAGGCCGCCGCGGCCTCGGACGGCCACCTTCCGCAGCTCCTGCCGGTCCTGACGGACTGACGCGCCGACGGGCTGACGCGCTGACGGGCTGACGGGCTGACGCGCTGACGGGCTGATCGGCTGACGGTCGGGTCGGCTGACGGGCTGACGGGTTGACGTGCCGCGGCGGGAGCGGGCGGGGCGTGCGCGCGGTACGGCCTGTGCGCGGTACGGCCTGTGCGCGGGCGGGCCTGTCTGCGGTACGGCCTGTGCGTGGGCCGGGCCCGCCCGGGACCCGACGACGTTTCCCGTCCTGCGGCGGTCCGCCGGATGCCGTGCCCCGTGGGCCGCCGGGCGCCGTGCCTCTCGCGGTCGTGGTCCGGCTGCGGGCCGCGGGTCCGGTCGCGCGGCTCCCCGCGCCCTGCCGGGGAGCCGCACTCTGCCGGGGAGCGCCCCCTGCCGCGCGCGCCCGCCGGGGCGCCGGGGTGGTTTCCCGCGGTCCCTGACGGGGCGCCCCGGTGCAGGGCAGACTGGGCCCGACCGGTCCCGCCCGGAAGGCAAGGGAGGCCATGAAGCCCAGACAGCCCGCCATGGCCGAGCCGATGAGCGGACGCAGACGTTCCGTATTAGTCGGCCCCCAGGACGAGTCCGGCCCCTTCCGGCAGCCCCTCGGGCCGCTCCCGCCGCTCCCGCCGCACGCGGGTCCGGGCCGCGGGGACGCCGCACGCGTCGGCCGGTCCCGTGTCCGCGCCGCATGCGCCGACCCGTCCCGCGTCCGCGCCGCACGCGTCGCGCGGCCCGCCGCCGTGACCGGGGCGAGGCCCGGCCGTACGGGCCCGGCGACGCCCTCACGGGTCGACCGCGGGGCGCACGGGAACGCGCGCGAAACGCCGGCGGGCCGTGAGACTCGGCACAGTCGGCAACACCTCAACTCGGCGTGCGGGGTCCATTACAGTGCTGCGCAGGCGGCCCCCGGCGCGGGCTCCGTCGCCGAGGGCAGGGAGGAGACCCGGTGAGCTCAGGGGCCACCGCCGTCTGGGGCCGCGCGGAGCAGCAGGACTTCCGCAGCCGGGTCCGCGGAGCGCTGCTCGGCCTCGCCGTAGGTGACGCACTCGGCGCGCCCGTGGCCCCCCTGAGCCTGGAGGAGATCCGTGCGGCGCACGGCGCGGAGGGCCTCACCGATCTGGCCCCCGCCTTCGGCAGGCGCGGCGCCGTCACCGCAGGCACCCAGCTCGCCCTGTTCACGGTGGACGGCCTGATCCGCGCCCAGGTGCGCCGGGACACCGGCGCCTGGCACCCGCCTACCGACCTGCACCGCGCCTACCGCCGCTGGCTCACCACCCAGCACGACTGGGGCCCGGACGAGCGGCGCAAGGACGACGGCTGGCTGGCCCGGGAGGAGTGGCTGTACGCGCGCCGTGACCCGGTGCGCGCCTGCCTGCTCGGACTCGGCCAGGCGCCGATGGGCACGCTGGACGCACCGCGCAACCCCGAGGAGCAGGGCGCGGAGGCCGCCGTGCGCGGGGCGGCCTTCGGCCTGCTGGTGGGCTGGGAGCCGCAGTTGGTGGCGCAGCTCGCGGTCGAGTGCGCGGTGCAGACGCACGGCCACCCGGTCGCGTATCTGACGGCCGGGGCGCAGGCGGTGATCGTGCATGCGCTGGCCCGTGGCGAGAGCCTGGATGCGGCCGTGCAGCGCGCGCTGGCGCTGCTGTCCGCGCGCCCCGGCCACGAGGACGTGACGAGCGCGCTGCAACGGGCCCTCGGCGCGGTGCGGCAGGGCATGCCGACGCCGGGCCGGGTGGAGGAGCTGGCCGCTGAGGGCACCGCGGAGTGCCTGCTCGCGGCGGCCGTGTACTGCGCCCTCGTCGGTGAGGACATCCGGCACGGGTTGTGCCTCGCGGTCAACCACGGCGCGGGCTCCGCGGTGTGCGGGGCGCTGGCCGGTGCGCTGCTGGGGGCGCTGCACGGGGAGACGGCGCTGCCGCCGGCCTGGGTGGCCGAGTTGGAGGGGCGTGCCACCGTCCTCCAACTCGCCGACGACTTCGCCATGGAGATGACGCAGGGGCCCGCCCTGCACGGACCGGCGACGGCCTCGCCGGTCTGGCTCGTCCGCTATCCCCGCGGCTGACGGCCACCTGGGCCGGCACGGCCGGAGCCCGCGCGGGTGACCGCGGCGACACCCGCCGTGTACGCCGTGCCGGGCTCAGGACGGTAGGCGTGCCACCACGCGCGGTGGTCGCAAGCCCGCAAGCCGGGGGGACCGGGGGCGGGAACGCAGCCGCCCGCCCACCCCGGATGGGTGGGCGGGCGGCAGGAGAGGGAGCGGGCCGCAGGGGAGCCGGGCGGAAGCCGGGCGAAGGGTTCCGGACTCAGTCCTTGACCGCCGCGGCCGGTGCGGCGATCCCACCGGCCTGCTCGTCGTCCCCGTCCGTGTTGACGCGCTCCAGGATCGCGTCCCGCTCGGCCGACGGCTCCGGCTTGATCCACCCCAGCACGGTGTACAGCACCAGCGACGTCGCCACCGGCGTCGCGGTCTGCACCTGCGTACTGAGCCCGTCGATCCCGTAGTTCGTCAGCCAGAAGGCGAACAGGCCGAGCGCCCAGGACACCAGGGCCGCGGTCGGTCCGGAGCGCCGCCACGGCCGCAGCAGGCCGAGCATGAAGGGGATGGCGATCGGGCCCATGAGTCCCGCCACCCACTTGATCACGACGGAGATGATGCTGCCGAACGTCGGCGAGGACACCTGCGTCGCGACCGCCATGGAGAGCGCGAGGAAGGCGACCGTCGTCCACCGCGCCGCCAGCAGCCCCGCCCGGTGGCTCCAGGTCCTGGCCCGCTCGGTGACGGCGGGCAGGATGTCACGGGTGAAGACGGCCGCGATCGCGTTGGCGTCGGACGAGCACATGGCCATGGTGTGCGAGAAGAACCCGACGACGACGAGACCCAGCAGACCGTGCGGCAGCAGGTGCTCGGTGAGCAGGGCGTACGAGTCCGAGGCATCCGGCTTCTGCGCCTTGACCAGCAGCGGCGAGGCCCACATCGGGAAGAACAGGACCGCCGGCCACACCAGCCACAGCGCGGCCGACAGCGCCGCGGACCGGGATGCCTCGCGGGCGGTGCGGGTGGCCATGTACCGCTGGGCCTGGTTCCACATGCCGCCGTTGTACTCGAAGGTCTTGATGAAGGTGAGGGCGAGGAAGAACGTCACGGTGTACGGGCCCGCGGTGGGGTGCCCGTGTCCTGCGGGCAGCTTGTCCCACACGGTCCACAGGCTGGAGAAGCCGCCGAGCTCGCCCAGCACCGCCACCAGCATGGCGATGCCCGCGACGAACTGGATGATGAACTGCCCCATCTCCGTGAGCGCGTCGGCCCACAGGCCGCCGATGGTGCAGTACACGGCCGTGACCACACCGGTGATGAGGATGCCCTGGTTGAGGGAGAGTCCGGTGAACACCGAGAGCAGGGTGGCGATCGCGGCCCACTTGGCGCCCACGTCGACGATCTTGAGCAGCACGCCGGAGACGGCCAGCGCCTGCTGTGTCGTCACGTTGTAACGGCTCTTCAGGTACTCCAGAGGTGAGGCCACCCCGAGCCGGGAGCGCAGTCTGTTGAGCCGGGGCGCGAACGTCCTGATGCCGATGGCGATGCCGACGGCGATCGGGAAGGACCAGGTCGCGAAGGAGGTGAAGCCGTACTGGTAGGCGATGCCCGCGTACCCGGTGAACATGACGGCGCTGTAACCGGACATGTGGTGCGAGATGCCGGACATCCACCAGGGCATCCTGCCGCCCGCGGTGAAGAAGTCGCTGACGTCGTTGACGCGCTTGTGCGACCAGTAGCCGATGGCCGCCATCACGCCGAAGTAGCCGATGAGCACGGCCCAGTCGAAACCGTTCATGCCCCCTCCTGGGGTCCGCCTTGTGAACTTCCACGTACCGGTGTGCTCTTCGCCAGCACTCCCCACGGCGTCGGGCGTGGGAGGGGCCCCCAGGTCGGGCAACCGTTTGCGGGAGGGGACTTCGGGGATTGAACCGTTGTACGTGGGGGACGGTCAAGACCTTCAAGGTCACGGATATGAACACAGGTCAGAAAGCAGAACGATTTTACGTTCTCTTGACCTGCTGGGCTGTTGTCGTGGCCGGGTCGGCGAATCCACCATGAGCGGGCACTTCGTCAGAGATACCCGCCAAGACGACGGCCGCCACGGGATGCGGGTCCCGGGCGGCCGGTGCTGGGGCGGACACGCACACAGGGGTGGGGGTGTGCACGTATGCGGACATGGCCGAGCCCCCTCGGCCGGGACGGCGAACCAGTCGAGAGGGCTCCGTGCGTGGTGCGGGGCGGGTGTACCCGCCCACGGGGCGTCAGTCGAGACCGAACGCGCCCCGGTTCACCTCAGACACGAACGCTGTCCAGGATGCGGGCGCGAACGCGAGCGCACGCCCCTCGGGTACCTTCGAGTCCCGCACCGCGATCGCGTGCGAAACCGGGGACTTGACCTCTACGCACGCGCCGTTTCCCGTGGAATACGAAGACTTGGTCCACGCACACGTAGCGCCCTGCTTGATTGCCATGTTTGCTCCGGTTCAGCCAGTCGTCATGGAACTGTGCGCCGCCGCGGGGGCGGCATACCGTCGGCGCAGGGGCGCCGACCGTGATCGACGCTACTCGCCCGGCCGAGGCGCTGAACGGAGCGTTCACCCGACCGGATGGCATATTCCATCCGAGTCTTCCGCCGCCGCCTGATGAAGGTGTACCGTGCGGCACGTTTGTTCCCGAGTCGCTTCGGAATCTTTCATTCCGCCGGATACGACGGCATTCGTCAGTGCGCGTAGTCCTTCGCGATCTTCGAAATGAATTCGCGGGACTGCTCCACGTTCAGGGCCTGTGCCCGCAGGTGCTCGTACATCACGCTGTATTTCTGGACGTCACCCGACTTCTCCAGGTAGAGGTCGCTCGTGACTCCTTCGATATAGACCACGCTCGAATCGGAGGCGTCCGGGAATTCCAGAATCGCGTACTGGCCGTTGAGCCCCGGATGCGCTCCCATGTCGAACGGGATCACCTGCACGGTCACGTGCGGCAGTCGGGACTGCTCCACCAGGTGCTCCAACTGGTCCCGCATCAGGCCGCGGTCGCCGACGACCCGGCGCAGCGCCGCCTCGTCCATGACCGTCCACAGCCGCAGCGGGTTCTCGGAGGAGAGGATCCGGTCCTGGCGGCGCATCCGCACCTGCACCCGCTTGTCGATGTCGGCCGGCGGCGTCTCCGGCAGTGCGCCCCGGATCAGCGCGTCGGCGTAGCACCGGGTCTGCAGCAGGCCGGGCACGACCTGCGGATCGTAGACGCGCAGCGAGGCGGCGTCCGTCTCCAGGCCGATGTAGACGCTGTAGGGGATGTCGCCGAAGGAGTGCCACCAGCCCTGCTGGCGGGAGTCCTTGGCCATCTGCATCAGCGATTCGACGATGCGGTGGTCGTCGACCTCGTAGACCCCGCAGAGGTCGCGGACGTCGCGCTGGCTGATGCTGCGCCGGCCGTTCTCCAGGCGGCTGATCTTCGACTGGGAGACGAGCAGCCGCTCCGCCACCTCCTCGGCGGTCATGCCCTTCAGCTCGCGCAGCCGGCGCAGCTCCTGGCCGAGACGGCGTCGTCTTACGGTGGGGTTGACGTGGGACGCCACGGGACGTGCACCTCCGGCTTGGGGCCTGCACTTTGCGTATCTGCTGTTCAGCAGATTGCCACCAAGAGCCTTTCCACCGCTGGGAAACGGCGGATATGCATGGGATATGCGACAGATATGCCGTACCTGTGCGAGGTGCTTCGAGCATCGGACATCAGGCGTCGGACATCAGCCTCGGACATCAGCGTCGGACATCAGGCAGCGGGCATCAGGCGTCGGACATCAGGCAGCGGGCATCAGGCGTCGGACATCAGGCATCGGACATCGGGCATCGGGGGCTTGGCGCTCGGCGCTTGCTCGGCGATTTCCCGGCAGACGCCCGCCGCGCGTCCTGAGCCGCCCGTGGCGGGGGCGGGGCGGGGGCGGGTCGCACGGGGCGGTGGGCCGGTGTCCTCGTCCGTGACGTCCGGCGGTCAGCGCCCCGCGCGACCCCGGCGGCTCCCGGCCCGGGTCTCGGGACTGCGGCGCGGCACGGTTCCTGAGTCCGTGCCGCGGGTCTCTCCTGGATCTGCCCCGGAGCTGTCCGGGGTGCGTGGTCGTACGGGTGGTGCCCGATCCGCCGTGCGGCCGCCCCGTCCCGGTGCTGGATCACGGTCAGGGTGGTGCCGGCCTGCTGCCGGGTCGGTCCTGCTCGGTGGTGTGCCCGGGGGTCAGTGGACCGCGGCGCGCGCCATGGATCCGCGGTGCGGCTGCATCGGGACCCTGCCGGGTTCCGGTGCCGGCCCGCCGGCCTGGCGTCCGGCGGGTGCCGGACCTCCGCGCCGGGGCTGTGCCGCGGCACCGTTCTGGACGTCCATCACGGCGTGCGCCACGAGGCCGCCCATCGGGTCGTGCCTGATGAGGTCCCGGAGGCGGGAGCGCGACGAGCGCCCCTCGTTGCCCGGGTAGAGGTGCTTGCCGAGACCCACCGCGTGGGCCAGCGCGGCGAGCGCCGCGGTCCGCGGGTCCGGCGGCACGCCGGTGCGGATCGCGGAGTCGAGTCGGGACCTGATCTCCCTGCTGATGGCCGTGTCCGTCGCCTGGTAGCGAGTCGTCGGCAGCACCCCGCACATCTGGCCCGCCACGGCATGCACCATGCCGCACCGTTCGAGATGCGAGAGATACGTCTGGCGCAGCCCCAGGCGGGGCCCGCCGATCCAGTGGACCGCCCTGACCGGTGCGCCGCGCCTTCGCAGCAGCTCCAGTGCGCAGTCCAGAGTCGGATCTCCGGTCGGCCGTGGTACCACCACGGCGATACGATCCCCGTCTGGGGCTATTCGTCCGGCCAGCGCCAGCTCCACTAGCTGTGCTCCGGCCAGACCGAGGTCGAGCGACTGCGGCTGCGCTGTGGTACCCGTGGTCGGGTCCAGAGCGAGCAGCAGAAGCTCCTCCGGAAGTGTTCTGCGGCTCCTGCCCATCCATGCCTCCCCGCGTGGATGAATGACAGGGTGACCCCTCTCACATTGGTCTGTCGAGAGCGCGTGACCGCTTCGTAAGGGAACCGGTAGGTATGTCGTTCTCGTCTAGCACAGGGGTCAACCCCTCACACGGGACACTGGTACATGGTTCGGACACCGTGGTCCGGGCCGGGTTGACTTCTTGACGGCATGGCGCAGGGCGATATGGAGGAGGCATCGGTGGCGGGTCAGTCCCCCGACAGGTCCGAGCAGCAGAAGTCGTCGGGGGGCCCGCCCGCGGCACCGGAGCCCGACCCCGCGTCCTCGGACGCGGCCGACCCCCGGCGGGCGGTGGCACGCGGCCGCCTCGACCAGCCGACGGCGGTCTTCCGCACCCCGCCCCAGCGCAACGAGCCCTCGACGGCTCCTGCGCAGTCAAGGACGCCGGAGGACCCCGGAACGGTTGCGCGGGACGGAGAGCCGGACGGGAACCCGGAGGGAAACCCGGGCGGAAACCCGGGCGGAAAGGACGCAGAGAGGCGTTCCGGATCCGGGACCGGGGCTGCGGGGGCTTCCGGGGGGTCCGCGGGGCGCGAGGGCTCTGCGGGTTCCGCGGGTTCTGCGGGTGCGGGTTCTGCGGGGACGGCAGCCGGGACGGACGGGGCGCAGGGTGCCGACGGGGCACAGCATGCCGCCGGGACGGACGAGACGGCCGCTTCCGGGGGTGCGGAGGACGCCGCCGGGGGTTCCGGTGGTCCGGAGGCGTCCGGCGCGCGGGAAGCCCCTTCGGAGGGCGTGCGGACCGGTGCACGGGAGGGCGGCGCCGTCGACGGGGACGCGGACACGGGGTCCGGGGAACCTGAGGCGGGGGACGCAACGGACGAGACGGATGAGACGGGCGAGGCCGAGGAGGCCGACGAGGCCCGCGAGAGGGACGAGGCTCGCGAGGTGGGCAGGGCTCACGACGCAGGTGCAGGTGCAGGCGTGGTCACGGAAGGGGAGCGGGCGGCAGGCGCGTCCTCCGGCTCTCACGAGGACACCGGCGCGGATGCGGGCGCGGGTGCGAGCGGAGGCGGCCGGACGGTGGACGCGGACGCGGATACGGATGGGGCAGAGGGGGCCGGGCGCGGTGCGCACGCTCCGGACGTCGACCAGAAGACCGCCGTCTTCCGTGCCCCCAAGCCCGCACCCGCAGTGGACCAGCCGACGACCGCGCTGAAGTGGGGCGCCGCCCGCCGCACCGGCGCCGCCGGCACGGCGGGCGGCGCGTCGGCCGCCGGTGCGGACGCCGCCTCCTCCGGCACGTCTGCCGGTGCGTCCTCCGGCACGTCCGGAGGTGCCTCCGGCGGGCCGCGGGCCGGAGCGCCCTCCTGGGCGCGCGGCGAGCGCGTGACCGAGGGCCCCGCGACATCCGGGGGCTCCGGGAGTCCCGAGGACACCGGGAGCCCCAAGCCATCCGGGAGCCCCAAGCCCTCCGGGGGCGCCGAGGGCTCCGAGGACACCGGGAGCACCGAGGGTCCTGAGAGCCCGTCGGAGCGCACCAGCAAGTTCGTCGCGCTCAAGCCGCTCGAAGGACCCGTGCGCGGGCAGGAGGCAGAGGGCGCGTCCGGAGCGCAGGACACCAACGCGCTGCCGACCGTGCCGCCGCGTCCGCCGATCGACCTCCTCGCCGAGCTGACGAACACCCCGCCGCCCCCGCAGACCCCGCTGCGCACCGTGCTGCGCCGGATCAAGATCTGGACGCCGCTGGCCCTGCTGCTGGTGGTCGTGTTCGCAGTCGTACAGGCGGTGCGGCCACTGCCCGCCCCGACGCTGGCGCTCACCGCGGACGACAACTTCGCCTTCGACGGCGGGCACCCGGCGCTGCCCTGGCCCGATGAGGGGCAGGGCTGGGTGGACGTCTCGGGCATCGGCACCATGGGCCGCTTCGGCGAGCAGAAACCCGTGCCGATCGGTTCGGTCGCCAAGAACATGACCGCCTACATCATCCTCAAGGAGCACCCGCTGGGGGCCGGCGCGGCCGGTCCCAAGATCAGGGTCGACGCGACCGCGGAGAAGGAGGGGGCCTACAGCGCCCAGGGCGAGTCGACGGTGGACACCATCAAGGAAGGCGACATGCTGACCGAGCAGCAGGCGCTGGCGGCCATCATGATCCCGTCCGCGAACAACGTGGCGCGCCTGCTGGCGCGCTGGGACGCCGGCTCCGTCAAGTCCTTCGTCGCGAAGATGAACGCCACGGCCAAGGACCTCGGCATGAAGAACACCACGTACAGCGACCCCTCGGGACTGGAGGCGACCACCGTCAGCAGCGCCGAGGACCAGGTCAAGCTCGCGGACGAGCTGGTGAAGTACCCGGCGCTGACCAACATCACCAAGCTGCCGAGCTGGAAGGACCCGTCCGGCCACACCTGGCCGAACTACAACCACCTGGTGCCGTTCGACGGCGCGATCGGCATCAAGACCGGCACCACCACCAAGGCGGGCGGCAACCTGGTGTTCGCGGCGACGAAGGAGGTCGACGGGCAGACCGTCACCGTCGTCGGCGCGGTCCTCGGCCAGCACAGGACACCGATCCTGGACGCCGTCAACGACGCAAGCAGGACGGTCATGGTCGCCGCCCGCGAGGTGCTGAAGTCGTCGGTGGTCCTGAAGAAGGGGGACGTCGTCGGGTACGTGGACGACGGCCTGGGGGGCCACACGCCGGTCGTCGCCACCAAGGACGTGAGTGCCGTCGGCTGGTCCGGCCTGACCGTGGGCCTGGCACTCGGCGACGGCTCCGGCAAGAGCCTGCCGCACACGGCGAAGGCGGGTACCGAGGTCGGTTGGCTCAACGTCGGCGGCTCGGCGTCCGGTGACAGCTCGGGCGGTGGCAAGGGCAGTGCCATCAAGGTGCCGGTGGCCCTCCAGAAGGACCTCGCGGAACCCGGCTACGGCGCCAAGTTCACCCGTATCGGCTGACCCCGGCGACCGGTACCGGTCGCGCGGGCCGGGTGCGTATCGGCTGTTCCGGTCGTCCCTTCCGTCCGTTCCGTCCGTTTCGGTTGGGCCGGTCGGGCTGGTTGGGCCGGTCGGGCTGGTTGGGCCCGTCCGTCCGCCCGTCCCGCCCGTACCGGTCGCTCCGGTCGCTCCGGTCGTGCCGGTCGTGTGCCGGTCAGTCCGGGCCCGCCGCTCCCGTAGGCCCGCCGCGGCCGGCCGCCTGCGCCGTGCGCCGTCTGCCGTCCGGCGTGTGCCGTCCGGCGGTGTGCCAGGGCCCCCTCCCCCGACCGGGCGAGGGGGCCCGCCCGTTGTTGCAGGGCCGCCGGCCCGGCGCGGTCCGGCCGGACCGTCCCCGCCGGGCGCCCGCCCGCGCTCCTCGCCGCGGGCCGCGTGCTAGCGTCGCGAAATCGGGGTTACGTCACCGGATGGCTGTCGGGAGTTTCCAGAGGCGAAGCCTCCGGAGCCCGGCCAGGAGAAACGGGGAGAACCTTCAGTGGCCACTGCGGAGCCGACGCGGGCCGACGACGCCGACGAGACGGGCGGGGGCCGCAGCGTGGGGGCAGGTGGCAGGACGGACACGCGAATACCGCAGTCCGCAGCCCGGGACCGGCGCGCAGAACGTACGGCCACGGAGGCGACCGGCCCGCAGGCGAAGGACACCCGCTCCGCACCGGACGAGAAGAGTGCCGGCGCCCCGCCGAGGGGCACCGGTGCTCGGCCGAAGGACGCCGGACCGGGCCCGAAGGACGCCGGGCCGGGTCCGGCGGACGTCGGGCCGGGTCCGAAGGTTGCCGGGCCGGGTCCGGAGGACGTCGGGCCGAGTCCGAGGGGGGCGGGCCCGCGCCCCTCACGGCCCCCGGCGCGCGAGCGGCTCCGCCGGTTCGTGCACCACCCCGTGACCGTCGTCACCGCCGTGGCCGCCCTGGCCCACCTGGTGTGGTTCTTCGTCTTCGCCAACGGCGGCGGTGACCTGGCGGCACAGGACGCCTGGGCCGAGTTCGTCGGCAGGCACCCCGACTCCGCCTACAACCTGGCCTGGTACGGCGGTATGCACCCGGTCTCGTACAGCGTGGTGTCGCCGTACCTGATGTCGGTGCTCGGGGTGCGCAGCACGATGATGGTGGCGGGCACCGCCTCGGCCGGGCTGCTCACCCTGGTCCTGATGCGCAGCCGTGCCGTGCGGAAGCCGCTGCCGCCCGCGCTGGCCGGCGTCTTCGGACTGCTGTGCAACGCCGTCTCCGGCCGGGTCACCTTCGGGCTCGGCACCATGTTCGGCCTCGCCGCCGTCGCCACCGTCTTCTGCTGGCCCTACCGCTGGCGGTACAGGCGCTGGGCGAAGGCGGCCGTCGCGGCGCCGCTCGCCGGCATCGCCACCGCCGCCTCGCCGGTCGCGGGACTCTTCGTGGGCCTGATCGCGGTCGCGCTCTTCCTCCAGCGGCGCCGGCCGGGGGCGTACGCGCTGGGCCTGGCACCGGCGGCGGTGGTGGGCCTGTCGTCGCTGCTGTTCCCGTTCTCCGGCACCCAGCCCATGACGTTCGCCTCGGCCCTGGAGCCGATCGCGTGCGCCCTGATCGCCTTCTTCCTGGTGCCGCGGCGGTGGAAGACGGTGCGCATCACCAGTGCCGTCTACGCGCTCTCGGTCCTGCTCGCGTGGCTGGTCAGCTCGCAGGTCGGCTCCAACATCACCCGGTTGGCCATGCTGTTCACGGGCGCCGTGCTGCTGGCCGCGCTGCCGTTCACCGTGCCGCGCACCCGCAGGTGGTACACGATGGTGGTGGCGCTGGTCGGGTTCGTGGTGTGGATCGGGATACACACCGTCGCGGACGTCGTGCACACCAGGCCCGCCGCGTCCTGGGCGCACCAGCTCGCTCCGCTGGTCAACCAGCTCCAGGTGGTGGGTGCCGAGCGTGGCCGGGTCGAGGTGGTGCCGGCCCGCAGCCACCGTGAGGCGTCCGCGCTCGCGCCGTACGTGAACCTGGCCCGCGGCTGGAACCGCCAGGCCGACATGGAGCGCAACCCGCTCTTCTACGACGACACCCTGAACTCGGCGAACTACCACGAATGGCTCCAGCGCTGGGCCGTGCACTACGTGGTGCTCCCCAAGGACGAGCCGGACGGCGACGGCGGCGAGCGGGAGCGCGAGCTGGTGATGCGCGGCCAGCCCTACCTCAAGCAGATCTGGGGCGACGCCAACTGGCAGCTCTTCTCCGTCACCGACCCCATGCCGCTCGCCACTCCGCCCGCGGTGGTGGACCGTGCGGAGCAGGGCGAGCTGACGATCGAGGTCAAACGGGCCGGACGGGTGCTGATCCGGGTGCCGTACTCGCCGTGGCTCGGCCTCGTCGACAAGCAGGGCAAGGGCGTGGAGCCGCCGCAGGAGACGGAGGAGTCCAAGCACCGCGCGGACGGCGGACCCAAGTCCTACGACAACGTCAACGGCTGCCTCATGGAGACCGAGGAGGACGCCGCGGGCGACCGCTGGACCGAACTCCTCGCCCCGCGCGCCGGCGTCTACCGCCTGGCCGCCCCCTACCAGTTGCCGCGCGGCACACCCTGCCCGGCGGAACTGCGCTAGGACCGGCCGTCAGCCGTCAGCCGTCCCCTGGTCTTCTGGCTGCCTGGCCTCCTGGTCCGCGGCCCCGCGGACCAGGAGGCAGGACAGAGGGTCCGGGCCGGGGCTCAGCCCGCGGTCACCGGGAACGCCACGTCGCAGACCTCGTCGTCGGGGTCCGCCGAGATCCAGTCCGTGAAGTAGACCTCGCGGCTCGGCCCCGTGATGCCCAGGCCCTGCCGTGCGATCCACTCCTCCACCGCCTCGAAGGCGGCGATGATCTGCGGGTACACCACCTGTGCCTTGGTGATCCTGGTGTACGCGAGGCGCTGCGCGGGCTCCTGGCGGGCCCGGGTGTCCCAGCTTCGGCCCTGGGACAGCACCCAGGCCCTGGCGGCCGCCGGGTCGCGCACGGGCACGCAGGTCTCGACGGGGCCGTCGCTCTCCTGGGTGACCTCCGCGTGGTAGACGACGAACGGCGCGCCCGTGACCCCGCCGCACGCCGCGGCCGCGGTCAGCAGCCGGGTCATCGAGGCGCCGATCCAGGCCGGCAGTTCGTCGGCGAGCGTGTGGCGCGACTGGGTGATGACGTACCGCGCCGGTACGTCCATGGTCCTGATCCCGAACTTCCCGTACAACTCGGAGCTCCTCCCCGAAAGGCGTGCACGGAGGTAGTCGACCAGGGTGCGCTGGGCCGCGATGCGCTCCTCGACGCCGCGCCAGTACGCGGCGACGCGGTGGGCCGCCGGCTCGCCCGGCTCACGCACCACCGCGGCGATCCCGGCGAGCGGCATGTCGAGCCGGCGCAGCAGCGCCACCAGACGGGCCCGCTCGACCTGGTCGGCGCGGTAGTAGCGGTAGCCGTTCGCTTCGTCGACATGGGCAGGAGCGAGCAGGCCCGTACGGTCGTAGAGCCGCAGGGCCTTGGGCGAGAGACGGGCGCGGGCGGCGAAGGCACCTATGGTGAGCAGTGCTCCGCCACCGGTCGGGGTGTCGTCGGCGCCTCTGCGGGCCCCCCGGTCCCGACCGCTCGCCCTGCCGCCCGTGCCGCCGTCCACGCCGTCGTTCCTGTCGTCCGCGTCCACAGCCCCATCCTCCGTCACCGGGCGCCTGCCGCCCGGTGTCAGGGACGATGAACTCTGCCCCAAGGACAAGGTCAAGGCCAAGGTGGGGCGGCCGCACCGGGAGACCGGACGGGGCGGGGGTACGGTGCGCCCGCCGGTTGCCGATCGCCGGTTGCCGGTCCGTGGCCGGTGGCCAGTCGGCAGTGGCCGCGGACGGGCAACCGGCCACCGGCAACCGGCAACCGGCGATCGGCCACTGGCGATCGGTGGCCGCGGCCCGGCGGCCCCTCGATCGCCGACCGATGGCCGGATCATGACGGCGAGGGCCTGGGTGATGACGGCGAGGGCCTGGGTGGTGACGGCGACGGCCTGGGTGATGACGGCGAGCGGCTGGGCGATGGCGGTGAGGAGCCGGGCGCCTCGCTGGCCGCAGCGGGCACGTCGTGGTCGCCCGCGCCCGCGCGGCGGAGGCGCATGCCGGCGCCCCGGGCCCGGAAGAGCGCTGGCGCCCCGGGCCCCGGAAGGGGCGCGGGGAAAGCCGCTCACTCCCGGGCGAGCGCCTTCTCCAGTGCGGCGACGACCTCGGGGGCGTCCGGAACCGTCTGCGGCGCGAACCGGGCCGTGACCGTGCCGTCCCGGCCGATCAGGAACTTCTCGAAGTTCCAGCGGATGTCGCCCGTGTGGCCTTCCGCGTCGGCGTGGCCCACCAGGCGTTCGTACAGTGCGTGCCGTCCCTCGCCGTTGACCTCGACCTTCTCGGTCATCGGGAACGTCACCCCGTAGGTGGCCGAGCAGAACTCGGCGATCTCGTCGGCGCTGCCCGGCTCCTGGCCCATGAACTGGTTGCAGGGCACGCCCAGCACGCTGAACCCACGGCCCGCGTACTGCTCGTGCAACTGTTCGAGGGCCTCGTACTGCGGCGTCAGACCGCACCGGGAGGCGACGTTCACCACCAGGACGACGCTGCCGCGGAACCGCCCGAGCTCCGCCGAGCCGCCCTTCAGCGCCCCGATCTCCACTCCGTACACGTCCTCCGCGGCCCCGTCGACCGGACCGCCGTCCACCGTCTGCGCGTTCTGCGCCTCGTTGTCGCTCATGTCCGGAGCCTAACGCCGCGGCGGGGCGACGGGAGCGGCGCCCGCCTCCCGGGAAGGCCCCACCTGCTCCCCGGGAAAGCCCCGCCTGCCAGGGGAAAGCCCCGCCTGCTCCCCGGGAAAGCCCCGCCTGCCAGGGGAAAGCCCCGCCCGCTGCCCGGGGGAGCGGCGCCCGCCTCTGCGAAGCGGTGCGCGTCCCCCGGGGGAGCCGTCGGGGTTCAGCAGGTCTGGCCGGGGCCCGGGAGGGTGTGCAGGATGCGGGTGTACTGCCGGTAGAGGGTGACGCGGTGCCGCATCTGGTCGGGGTTGCCGCCGTCGCACTCGGCCGTGCCGTTCAGGCTGCGGATGGTCTCGCCGAACCCCTCGTGGTGGACGATGGCGTCGTGCCCGGTCATGGTGCCGGGGCCGGTCTGGGTGTTCCAGTACCACAGGGCGGTGGCCCAGGCGACGGCCGGATCGCGCTCCACCAGCCACGGGTCGTTCAGCAGGTCGAGCCCGAGTGCGTCACCCGCGGCCTTGTAGTTGAAGTTCCAGCTCAGCATGATCGCACCGCGCCCGTAGTAGGCGTCACGGCCGGCCGGGCAACCGAAGGGCTGGGTGTCGTCGCAGAAGACGGGGTACGACGCCGGGTTCTGGTTGACCTTGTAGACCAGCGCCCCCGTCTCGTGGCTGACGTTGGCGAGGAAGGCGGCGGCTTCCTGCCTGCGCACGAGCAGCGAACCGGTGTGCGCGAACCCCGGGTACGAGCGGGTCGCGTCGAGCAGCCCCTGGTAGGTGAAGAACGGGTCGCGGTCCGGGAACATCCGGTCGAACTGCGCCTCGCCGAGCACCAGGCGCATGGGGGACACGGTGTGCGGTGCACCGTCCTCGGCCGACGCCGCGGGCACGGGCGAGCGTCAGGGCCGTCACGAGGGCCGCCATCAGGGCCGGCAGGCCGCTCATACGTCGTCGCAGCACGCGCTTCGTCACTCCTCGGGTCGCAGCCGGTGGGGGAGGGGTGGAACCGGAACGGGAACCGGGGGACGGCACCGGTTCGGGACGGAACAGGGGCGGAACGGGGGCGGAGCAGGGAGTGGGAACTGGCGGGGGCGGAGCAGGGGGACAGAAGAGGAGGGAAGGAAAGGAGAACAAAGGAGAGCAAAGGAGAGGAGATGAGATGGGATGAAAGGTGAGGAAAGGTGAGGAAAGGAAAGGAGGGGAGAGGAGGTCGGAGCCGATCGGGAGGGGAGTCGCGGTGAGGATAGGCCCGGCCGGGCTAGCAGGTCTAGACCACGTACGGAAGTCGCCCTGTGGTGCGGGCCGGTGCCGTGTGCTAAGGCCCGGCGCACGGGGGCGGGGGTGCCGCGCCGACCACCCGGTTACGGGTACGGCCTCCGTCGCCCTCCCGCACAGGACCTGCGGACACGGGTCGCAGGACATGGGCCGCAGGGCGCGGGGTCGCAGGGCACGGACCGGGGGGATCGGAGGGGCTCCGGAGGGATCGAAGGAGGGCGGAGCGCCTGGTGGGTGCGGGTGAGAGGCCACCTGGACGCCGGCCGTGCACGTGCTGCACGATGACGGAGAGACAACGAGACGACACGGAACGCACCCATATGCACGAGTACATACCGTTGGGTCCCCTTACACCCTCCACACCGGACCACCGGTGCGACCGAGGTAACCGAGGTGACTACTGATGCGACTACTGATGCGACTACTGCTGCGACTGATATGACGCGACCGGTATGACACGACTGATATGACGCGATGTGACCCGTGCCGCTCCGCCGGACCGCGGCCACCGAAGGGAAGCCGGTGAAGATGATCAGCCAGTGGCGCCTGCGTGCCGCTTTCGCCCGACGGCTCTCCGCGATGTACGGGCGGGAGGTCCCGGCGTACACCACGCTCGTGGACGTCTCGCGCGAGGTCAACGAGGACGTCCTGCGCGACCGCGGCGCCGACGCCGAACGCCTCGGCTCCATCGGCCGGGTGACCGCGGAACGGCACGGCGCCGTCCGAGTCGGCACACCCGCGGAACTCCAGCAGGTCGCCCGCGTCTTCGGTGCCCTCGGCATGCACCCGGTCGGCTTCTACGACCTCAGGGAGGCCGCCGCCAGCGCCGTCCCCGTGGTGTCGACGGCGTTCAGGCCGGTGGACGGCGAGGAACTGGCCCGCAACCCCTTCCGGGTCTTCACCTCCCTGCTCACCCCGGCCGACCCCCGCTTCTTCGACCCGGAACTCCGCGCCCGCCTGGAGACGTTCCTCGCCGGCCGCGAACTCTTCCCGCCCGAGCTGCTCGCCCTCGCCGACCGCGCCGAGGCCGAGGGCGAACTGCCGGACGACGCGGCCGAGCGCTTCCTCCAGCTCGCCGTGGCGGCCTTCGAACTGTCCACCCAGCCCATCGACCGGGTCTGGTACGAGACGCTGGAGAAGGTGTCCGCTGTCGCCGCGGACATCGGCGGCGTGCGCAGCACCCACGTCAACCACCTCACCCCGCGCGTGCTCGACATCGACGAGCTCTACCGCCGGATGACCGCCCGCGGCATCGAGATGATCGACGCCATCCAGGGCCCGCCGGGTGGCCGGGGGCCCGCGGTCCTCCTCCGCCAGACCTCCTTCCGCGCCCTCGCGGAGCCCAGGACGATGCGCGAGCCCGACGGACAGGTGCGCGAGGGCGCGCTGCGCGTACGGTTCGGCGAGGTAGAGGCCCGCGGCATCGCGCTCACCAGGGCAGGACGCGAGCGCTACGACACCCTGCTGGCCGGGGTCGACGAGCGGCTGGCCCACGACCCGGACGCGGACCGTCCCTCCGTCGCCCGGACCCTGTGGGCGGACCTCATGCCGGGCACCGAGCACGAACTGGCCGCCCAGGGCCTGGCCTACTTCACCTACCGCCCCGCACCCGAGCGCCCCCGGGACGGCGCCCACCCGCCCACCGCCCTCGCCGACCTGCTCGCGACCGGCTGGCTGCGCGCCGAGCCCATCGTCTACGAGGACTTCCTGCCCCGTTCCGCGGCCGGGATCTTCCAGTCCAACCTGACCGACCGGGGCCGCAGGGACGACGACCAGACCGCCACCGCCTACGACAGCACCTGGCTCTCCGGCGCCCTCGATCGTGACGTCCTGGACCCCTACACCCTGTACGACGCCCAGCAGCGCCGCTCGCTGGAGGCGGCGGCGGAAGAGCTGGGCATCGCCGTGCCCGGCACGCAGGGGCTGGCGCAGAGGGAGCGGGCCACCCGCTGAACACACTGCGGCGAGCCACCCCGCCCACGCCCGAGGCGGGCACCGGTTTCTCGGGGGCCCCGGCGGTGATCGGGTTCCTGATCTTGGGGCTCGCAGCGTTTTGCGGGGTCCGGGTTGGCTCCGGGGTTCGCGATGCCGGCGGGGTTCGCGATGCCGGCGGGGGCTCGCCAATGCCGTCGGGGGGTTCGCCAATGCCGGCGGGGTTCGCAACGCTGGCGGGGCTTGCGATGCTTGGTGGGGGTCGTTTTCCCGGCAGGGTTCGGGTTCCTGGCGGGGCTCGCGGTGTTCGGAGCGGGCCGAGGCGCCTGGTGGGTTCGGGTTCCTGACGGGGCGCGCGATGCTCGGTGGAGCCGACCGGGCCCCGGGTGGCCTCTTGGGCCCTGGCGGGTTCGGGGACGCTGGTGAGGCCCCCGAGGTGTTTGATGGGGCCCCGAGGTGTTTGGTGGGGCTCGCGAGGTGCTTGTTTGGGCCCCAAGGTGTTTGGTGGGGCTCGCGGGCTCCTGGCGGGGGCGCAGGGACCCCTTCGCCCGCCGGGCACCGCCGCCATCGCCCCAGCCGCTACACTGATGGCGGCGCACCACCCTGGTGCACCACGGACTGCCCGGGCCACCCGTGCCCCGGGACCGCCTCCACGGACGGCCCCGGCACACCGCCCGACAGCTCCCCGCCTTCGTAGCTCAGGGGATAGAGCACCGCTCTCCTAAAGCGGGTGTCGCAGGTTCGAATCCTGCCGGGGGCACCGAACGCCGCGTGCGCGGCGAGCACGACGAAGGCCCAGGTCAGCCGGTATGTAGCCGGACGCCTGGGCCTCAGTCATGTGCGGGGGTGGATCATGGCGCCGGAGCTGCCGTGCCAGATCCGTGCCAGATCAGTTGATCTTGTTGTTCACCTCGGGGTGGGGGTCGGTGGAGGGACGGGGGCCGCTCTTCCTGTTGCCCTGCTTGCTCTGGGACTTCTTGATCAGTCCGTCGACGTGATCGGCGATCTCCCGGTCACGGCCGCCGACGAGGTGCTGATAGATCATGGCGGCCCGGACCGTCGAGTGCCCCATACGGGCCATCAGTTCCCGGGTAGTGGCCCCGCCGGTCGCGGCGAGGCTGTTGCCGGTGTGCCGCAGGTCGTGGAAGTGCACGCCCTTGACGCCGGCCCGGCGGCAGGCGGCGGTCCACGAGTCGTGGAAGTTGTTCCGCCGCAGCCGCCCGCCCTTCGGGCCGACGAACAGCAGACCGGTCCGGCCGTCCGCACCGAAGATGCGCAGATGCTCGCTGATCTCCGGCACGAGGGAGGCTGGGAACGACACCGTGCGGACGCCCGCCGCGCTCTTGGGCGCCTTGATCTCCAGCTTGCCCGACTGCGGCTCGGCCTGGGCCCGGCGCACGTGGACGAAGCGTCCCTCCACGTCGATGTCACGGCGTTGCAGGGCAGCCAGTTCGCCGAAGCGGAGACCGGTGAAGGCGGCGAGCAGGACCAGCACGCGGTAGCGGCCCTCGATGGCGCCGGCCACGGCGAAGACTTCCTCAACGGTGAGCACAGGCCGCTCGGGGGACTTGGTGATGCCTGCGCCCTTGATACGGCACGGGTTGCGCTGGATCAGCCCGTCGTCCACGGCGGTGTTCATGGCGGCCCGCAGGATCTGGTACGCCTTGACCACGGTGGCTTCGCCCACGCCTGCGTCGAGCAGGTCACGCCGCCACTGCCGCACGCGCGGTGTGGTGATCTCGGCGACGGCCAGGTCCCCGAGGTACGGGCGTATGTGCAGCCGGATGACGCCCTCGTTCCTGCCGCGACTGGTGGCCGCGTAGTCCCGCTCGCGGAACCAGCGGTCGATGAAGTCGCCGAGCGTGACCTTCCCAGCGTCCGGATCGGTCCAGCGACCCCGATCAATGTCCGCCTCGATCCCGGACAAGGCCACCTCGGCGTCACGCTTCGTCGGATAGGTCCGGTCACCGTTGCGGAGCTGCTTGGTCACCGGGTCGGGGTAGCGGATCTGGAACCGGCCGGACGGAAGTTGGCGCACGGCACCGAACCGCCGCTTGCGCCCCTTGTTGTTCGGCATCAGGCCACCGTCCTTCCTGCCGTGGTGGTGTGTGGGTTCGTCGTCCGGCGCTCGATGTAGGCGTTCAGCGCGGACTCGGGTATACGGACGTGGCGGCCGACCTTGACGAAGGCAATGCGCCGTTCGGCGATCAGCCGCCGGGGGAAGCGCTGCGTGGTCCCGAGCCGTTCGGCGACTTGGGCGACGGAGAGGAGGCGGTCACTCATGCCCGCACCTCCTGTGCGCCTGTCCGCGGGGCGGGCACCTCGGTCTTGGCCGCCCGGACGCCCGCCGCGATGAGCGCTTCGTCGGGTGCGTAGCCGCGTCCGGCGAAGCGCCAGTGAGAGACGGTGACCGTCGGCCGGTCGGCCAGGCCGAGGACGGTGCGCTGTTGCTGTGCGAGGTGTTCGGCACGAGCCGTGCGAAGGGCGGTCAAGGTGGTCGAGTAGCGGCGTGACTTGGTCGAGAAGTGGCCGCCGTAGCCGAGCATGTGCGCCCACTGCCTCAGCCTCAGCGGCTCGAACTGCGGCAGCGCGCCGAGCCACCAGCACGTTCCGATCATGCGCAATGTGTGCTCCCGGACGGGGAGCGTCGCCAGGTCGGCCGCCCTATGAATGCGGGCATCGACGGCGCCGGCCGCTTCGGCTCCCTTGGTCGCGTACTTGGCGATGTACGCGGCCACGGCCGCAGAGGGCAGCCGCTCTCCGGTGCCGAACTCGGCGATGGGCCGTACGTCGACCTGTGAGCCGAAGCGCAGCACACGCGGCCCGATGATGTCGCCGCCCGGAGCACGCAGGCGGACCAGGCTGGAGGCGTGGTGCACTGCGTCGGCAAGGAACTGCGTGGTTGCCCAACCCGGCGGAGACGACTCGGACCCCTCCGGTCCGTCGAGCCGGATCACGGCGTGGAAGTGGATCAGGCCGCGCCGCTGGTACTCGGCGACCTTGGCATACGAGACCCGCAGTCGGCCGCCCAGCTCTGTACGGGTGAGCCCGGCCCGCCGGGCGATCTCGCGGCGCAGCTCCAGCGCGAACCGGTGCCAGAGCTGTCCCGCGTGAGCCTGCCAGAGGACGGCGCCCGCGTAGTCGTAGCAGTGCGGGCAGAGCGCTTCGCCGAGTCGCTTGTCGTCCTCCGCGTGCCGCACGCGGCAACCGATCGGTACACCGTGCGCGCAGTGCTTCTGCGTGCGGCGGGCATGGCATGGCTGGAGCCGTCCGGAGCGTTCACGGCGGGTATGGACGGCACCGAACCCGGGCGCGGTGAGGGTCACGAAGACGCGCGGGTGCCCGCCGACCGTGGCCGGTGTCTCCTTGCCGCCGACAAGTCCGGCACGGATGAGCTGGTACGTGTCGGCGCGGTAGAGGGCGGCGCAGGTCGGGCAGACGGTCGCCCGCCGGTTTCCACAGGCTGTGAGCAACCGGCCGCCGCGCTCGTCGGTCGCGAAGGAGTGCAGCACCTCTCCCGTGGTCGCGTCGACGAGCGAGGCGTTCCCGACGAGGTGCACGGGATTGGTGCAGCCGCCCAGACGCACGATGCTGCGGTACCAGGCCCCGAAGTCACCTGCCGACGCGCGTTCGGCAAGTGCGGTGATGGCGTTCGCCCTAGTGTTCATCGGCCACCTCCGAACGCCTGCGCCATGACGGTCGCGATGGCTTCCGGCCGGGTCTTGGCGCTGAACCGCAGGGTGGGATCGGTCAGCCACAACGCGGCGGCGTGCGCCGGGCAGAGCCGCTGCTCGGCACCATTGCGGTCAACCAGGATGGCTTCCGGACGTCCGACACAGGTCGGGGTCTCGGTCTCGCGCAGCTCGCAACGGGGCGGCGGAGATTTGCGCGGGTGGGTGGGGTTGGTCAAAGTGTGAGTGCTCCTTTCACTGTCCACGTGGTGGTCGGAGTGGGCTTCCGGCGGGGTCGGGTTTGGCGACTTCGCGCCCCGTCGGAGGCCATGGGAAACGAGCGCGGGCATGACTGCCTCCTTCGTCTCGTGGCCGGTCAGAAGTGCAGGTGACCGAGGAAGGTGCTCACCCCTTCCAGTGCGCTGCGGACGAATGGGGCCGCTGCGGTCGTGGCGACGAGGAAGCCGAAGACCGAGCAGAGCAGGAACTCCAGCCAGCGCAGGTAGCGGATGCGCAGCAGGAACCAGATCAGGAGGCCGAGCAGTAACGCGGCCGACATGGTGATGAGCACGGCGGGTGCCTTTCATGAGTCGTGGTCGTGGTCGTCGTTGCTGGTCCGGCTGTCGCGGTCGAGCCGTTCGAGACGGACGGTCAGCCCGGCGGACGGGCCGCCGAGGACATCGGCCAGTTCAGGGAGGAACGGGGTCAGGTGGGCGTACTCGACGGCGGTCGCCTCGGCCTGGGCCTCGGAGACGAGGTGCGACCGGGCGCGTTCCCAGCCGTCCCCCGAGGCGAGGACAGCGGTTCCCGCTTGCTCCGGAGCGATGGCCTGGGCCGCCTTGATGGCGTCCGGGTTGAGATCGCCGAGGGCCATCTCCGCCGTTCCCGGGTCGGCGACGCGGTGACAGACGCGGCCACCGAGCTGTGCCCGTAGCGCGGTGACTCCGGGGCCGAGGTCGGAGCCGACCCGCTGCCCGGCGACGATCAGGAACACCCCGAGCGCGGCACCGAGCTGAGCGAGCCGGATCAACGCCGTACCGGCCGCCTGCGCTTCGTCCTTCTCACCGCGGTTCGCTATGAGGAAGAGTTCCGCGATCTCGTCGACGATGACCACGACGGGTACCGGCTGATCGGCGTCGGGTAGCCCCCATATATTGCGGACGTGCGCTTTCCGGCAGACGGCCATCCTGTCGAGGGTCAGCTCGACGAGTGCGGCGAGCAGCTTCACCGCCTGCCGCCGATCGGTCGCGAGGGCCGATAGTCGCGGCCCGTACAGGGACAGCTCCATGCCGCCCTTACAGTCGATCCCCACCAGGGCCACGGGTTGGGGCGCGAGGCCGGCCACGAGTGCGTTGATGAGCGTCGACTTGCCCGACCGAGTGGCACCGACGATGAGCCAGTGCGGCACCTGCCGCAGGTCGATCACCCACTGCGCGCCGGTTTCCAGCGCCCCGACGACGACTCGCAGCAGACGACCGGATCCCCGTTGCCTGGATATCCGCGGCTCCCGCAACGGGTCCGCGGTCGAGGCGACGACGCGCACGATGCCGGGCCGGTGCGAGGTGACGCGCACGGCGTGCACCTGCCAGTTCTCCGCCATCGCGGGCGCCGCTTTGGCGAACGCTTCCGGCACCTGCCCCGGCAACAAACGCACCAGGAACCAGAAGCCGCCCGCGGTCGGGTGCATGACACCTCGTCGCGGGACACGGGGCTGAGGAGGCGGAGCACCCTTGCCGACAAGCCCAGAGACCACGACGAGCGCGGCTTTGCGGCTCACGGCCAGCCCGCACCCGGCCATCAACGGTCGCCACGTACGGGCGACCTGCACGCACGCCACGGGGAACCCGAGGAGGAGCCACCAGGCGACCGGGAACGTGCGCCGCAGCAGCGGACCGGCGAGCAGGAGGCCGAGTGCCAGCCCGGCGATCAGCACGAGGACCGTGCCGGGCCAGTGCGCCGCCGATGTGGCGAGGTAGGTCACTGCGCACCGCCCTTGCCTGCCGCAGCGCCACCGGACGACGGGGTGGCGGACAGCGGCTTGATCTCGGCGGCACGGAAGGCGATGCCGTGACGACCGTCGTTCTCCCACGGCGTGGCCACCAGGTCACGCACCTGTACGGGCATCCCGAGCTGAACCCCACGCGGCTCACCGGCCACGCTCACGTTGACGACCTCGGCTGCGGCCCCGGCCATCAGGCACAGGCCGACCTGGAACATTGTCTGCCCGGTCTCGCGGTCGACCCGGACCTGTCCCGTCTCGCGGTTCTGGAGACGCGGCGCAGGCGGGACCGCGCAAAAGATCCCCGTGAACTTGCTTGTGTCGATCGGAAGGCTTGCCACTGCGTACAACTCCCTTGACTTGAAGGCCCGTAGGCGACGCCTACGGGATGACTTCCACCCGTAGTACGGGTTGCAGGTACGAGAGTGCATCCCGTACTACGGGTTGTCAAGCCGTACAGGATGGGAGATGCTGAGGCTGTCCCAAGAACGGAGACGAATCGTCTAGGAACCAGGGACACCGACCGAGCCAAGTGCCGACGTGGAGACCGCTATGCCGCCGGAGAAGACCCCTGCCAAGTACCGGTTGATCGCCGAGCACCTGCGCGCAGGCATCCTGGACGGCACCTACCCGGCCGGCCAGCCACTCCCATCGGAAGAGATCCTGGCCAAGCAGTTCGGCGTCACCAGGCCCACCGTCCGCCAGGGCATCGCGGAGCTACGCGCTGCGGGCCTGGTCGAAGTCATGATGGGCCGAGGCATGTTCGTCCGCTCGCCCCACTCGCGCCCCAGCTACACACGACCGCGCGGCGTCCGCCAAGACAGCGACGGACGTTACGTCGAGGCAGACGGCCTGCGCTGGACAGACGCCGAGAACCCCACGGTCACACGCACAGACGCACCGCTGGCGCTCGCAGACTTGCTGAACATCCCGCCGGGCGAGCCCATGTACAGCTACGACGTCTTGCAGACGGCCGAGCGAGGCCGACTCCGCCAGCTTCACCGCACGCACATTCCGTTCTCGGTCCTCCTCGACACCAAGTATGAGGAGGAGGCCCCACCACCGGCCCCGCAGCTCTACGCAGCACTGACGGGCCTAGGCCACGATCTTCGGTTCACGGAGTACCTACGCCCCCGCATGCCCCTCCCGGACGAGGCAGAAGCGCTCCGCCTCCCCGATGGCGTGCCACTCCTGCACATCCTCCGCGTCACGCTCAACGAGCACGGCAAGCCCCTGGCCCTGGAAGAGTTCCACTTGCCGGGCGACGACCTGGAACTGAGCTACCAACTCTGAAGCGCGATAACTTGCGTGGCTCAGACTTTCTCTACGTCTTCAAGGCGGCTCGCTCCGCTCACCGCGCGCGGCCCAGCCCTCGGCCGAGCCTGCGCTCCTGTCGCGGCTTTACGGAGCCACTTTGGCGCGAGCCTCGAAGATCATGGCCCCAACGTCGTGCTTTACCGGGCAGGTAGACAGACTGCCCGACGCGCCGAAAGCTTACAGGGCCATGATCACTCGCGCCAAAGCAGCGCCACCCCAAAGCCGCTCCGCCGACCGCGCTTTCCGCGCCCCGTCGACCTGACAAGCTCAGTAATCTGTCGCAGCCGCGGACAGATAAAGCTGTTCCGCGTCGCTCGCTCCCTTAATAGCTTCTCGCACCGAAGAACTCTTTAGGTCGAGCACTCGAAGCCTCTTGTCCTTCGTCTCTGCCACAGCCTCGATGCGGTGGAATTCAGCGCCGTACTCCTCAGTGAAATCCACCAGACCCACCAACTTAGGGAGAGCGTCCCGGAGGTGGAAGCCGTGCGGATCGACAATGGAGACCTTCACATCAGAGAGATCACCATGGAAGAAGATGAAGTCAGGACACATGCGCCGCCAATCACCCTTGCCGTCCTTATAAGCGATTGCGAGCGAATCCTCAGAGGCGCGTCCCGGGTTCCTATACCAAGCCAGGAAGCCCGGCTGCCCCATCTCCGACTCTAGAACCTTCGTTTCCCACTGGTTGAGCGATGAAATGGGGAAGTCACCGTTCTCGTCAGCCATGAGGTGTCCAGGCTTAGTCACAACCTTGCTACCGTCCGAATACTCTGTTTCCTCGGACCGAACTTTTGGTCGTGCAACTCCGGTGCGCTGCGGCTCTACGGACATCGCGACGATGTCGTCATAGACGGCCTTGCGTTCGTCCGTCAGTCCCTTGATGGCTACCCGGAACTGAGAGAGCCATTTGGTCGCCAGGGCGTCGGCCTCCCGATCGACAGCCTCCTGAACACCGTTGACTTGCGCCAAGGCAGCGACTTTTACGTGAGCATCAAAAAGACCATCATCGTCATCATCCTCCACTGCGATATGGTCGGCATACTTGCGTGCCAGATCCGGGGAAAGGAGACGTTGCGCAACTTTGAAGTCTGAATCCACCGAGCGCTCGTCCGCGATCTCAGTGAATTTTTCCGCTACAACAACATTTTTGTTGTGAACGGAGGCAATGAGCGTCTCTCCCCTGACATCCAATATGCCAGTCGTTGCGACTTGCACCTGCTCTTTGTGTCGAGCCATCAAGCCATCGAGAACTGCGAATAGTTCCGCGTAAGCAACCTTCCGGGCGTCAGCCAAGAGGTGGTCGCGTGAGAGAGCCTGGGCAAGTGCTGTTAGTCGCTTAGTAGGCTTTGCTGCTTTACGTGGAAGGGTCTGGGACGGAATAGCGTCAAATGCATCCCAAACTTCCGCGGGGACCGCCTGATTAACGACCATGTCGACCGGCTTATAGAGGACGCGGCGTCCCTCGCCTCCGCCGGAACCTCCAGATCCGTCTTCACTGTCGTCGCCAGAGCTCTTTCCGAGGAGGATCTCGGCGACCCCAGTGGCGGTCGCGCGATTGAAGAACGGAAGGACACACTCGACGGAATTGAGGCGATCATTTCCGGTAATTCGGCGCGCTAGTGGAGTCCGAACCATGCGGCCAAGGAGCTGTGTGATATGCGTCCTGTCAGTAGCCGGGCGAAAAGATACAAGCACCTCAGCCCGAGGACAATCCCAGCCCGTGGAGATAGCATCTTTTGCAAGAATGACTCTGATATGTGACCTATCCTGGACCTTTTCCGGCGCCACGTATGGAATCACGTAGTCGCCCAATTGGATGTTTGCGTGTTCTCCGAATACATGCGCGATGCTGCCGGCCGGCAGTTCTGGCCACTCTTCGCGGATAGTATCGATGGCCGATACGAGCAGGCTGTCTGATGGAGTGTTGGGGACCTGTACCACCAGGAGCGGTACCACTGGGTCCGATGTCGTGCCTTGCTCTTCGGCGTATTGCTTCCACTGCGCGGCTGACTCGCGTACTTTTCGCGTGCCTCGCTTTAGAAGGACGGTGTCGAACACGCCTGATTCTGAGGGGAAGTCGAGACGAATGTCGTCCTTCAGGAGGCCAGACTCCTGGATCAGGGCGGGATCAACCTCATAGTCCGGGTAGGTGAAGCGGCCTTGCGCCTGCGACATCGCTTCCGAGAACCGTTCAATTGTCGCAGAAATGCCCCACACCACGGGGACCGGAGGCACCCCACTACCTCCGTTGACCAGGCGCTTGACGATAGTGGTCCTATCCTCACGGTCGCTTTTAGTGAGCTTCCGCATCCCTTTATGTGCCTCATCAAGAATCAGATAAAGGGTCAGGCGGTCATCCTCGATGGTGTTCTTGATTGTCTCCCAGATAGTAAAGGCGCGTAGGTCCGGCGACACTGAGCGCTCTACTAGAGGTGTCTGTTCGTCCTCTGCCGCTCCCCGGACAAGCAGCGACTTCTTCGAGAGCTTCTGCGAGTTGAGGAAGTATACCTTCCCTGATTCAAACTTCTCTCGATTGAAGGTGTTCTCGATCACGTGCAATTGGGAGTGAGCGATGCGGTCACATGCCGCCTCAACTAGCCGCAAACGTGTCTGCTCGTTGAGAGACGGATCGTCTGTGAACCACAAAACTACCGCTCCTTGGTCGGCTTCAAAATCCCAATCATCGTTGCCGAGGAAAAGAGACTCGATCACTGCGGCGGCCATAACCGTTTTACCGGCACCGGTAGTGGCTGCGAGAGAGAAGGAGACGTTACGACCCTTCCGATGGAAGTCCTCACGGGCGTCACTGAAGTAGGTCAGCATTTGACCCACGGCGTCGTTCTGGTACTCCTTCAGCGTGAATCGCATCGTGCAGTTACTCCCTGCCCGTGTTGATTGTGAAATTCGTCAGATAAGACTCGTACAAGCGCACTGGTTCTACGTGGCCTGGAAGCTCTGAGCAGACCATTTGGAAGCTACGGTCGTCGTCAGTCACGATGAACGCCATTCGTACGCTATCGACCTCTGCAAGAGCGGTCAGAAAGTCGTGCGAGTAATCCATGTCAAAAAGCACGCCGTATGAGTCAGCGATATCAAAGCCGTCGCGCGCGTTCTCTATACGACGTCCTCGTGCTCCGGCCTTAAGCCAAAGCAGGGGAGCCACAGCCTCGAAAGAACGGTGATGTGCAACTGCTCGCGGAGCTTCATAAGTCATCGTAAAAAATTCGATGTTCTCATCGAAGCCATCCGACATAGGAAATGGGTCGGCGAACCTGTACTTTCCTTTAATGGGCTCGCCCTCGGGTGTCAAACCTGTGACTGCCGCTTGCAGTCGCGGCTTAGTAATGAAGTCGCAGATGCCGAGTCGCTCCCATTCGGCATCACCAGGCCGCAATCCTTGTGTCCGCAGCCGAGCCTGCTCGTTCGCCGACACCTCGTTATTTGTGACGATGATGCTGGATCGGGATCCTTCGTCTTGGCGATTCAGACGCATAACGGCATGAGCAGTAGTGCCAGAGCCGCCGAAGAAATCGACGACAAGAGCATCCTTTTTGGGGCCAACAACGAAGCGCAGGATGTCCTCGACCGCGAACAGAGACTTAGGGTACGGGAAGTGGCGCTTTGGAATAAGCGCTGAGAGAATACTTGTACCGCCGATCTCGGCATTGTGTGACGCCATATTCCACACCCGCTTCGGCGGAGTGACAATTGAACTGTCTGGCGTGACGTGTCCTTCTACGGCGCCATCCGCAGCTCGCCCAGTGACGGTGATTTCTCCCTTGCGGATGCGCTCAATAGTGCCACTGGGCAGGTAATAAACCGTGCCCTTTGCGGTGGCTGGCTTCCAGTTTTTAACCCGTGCGTAGCCGTTAGTCCAATTTTTCCTCAGAACCTCAGGCGTCAGTCCCCACAGCATTTCTGTCCCGTCAGGCTTTAGTGGCCAAAGCGCGACTGTACCCGCAGGGGTCGGAACGGCAGATCGATCGACGTCGTCATCGATCGGATCACCAACAGAGTGCAATGTCCCATCCTCACGGGACACGAAGATGGGATAGAACTGATTCGGTCGCGAACCACGGACGCTGGACGGCTCTCTACGTCGCAAGCCAAGCCATTCGATTGGCTTGGGAGCAGCTTCTACCTCTTCGGCGGCTTCGTCTTCCTGTGTTTCCTTGTACGACGGGAGCATGTTACTTTCCCACGGGTGAATTTTCGCCCCCCCGAAGGTCAAGAAAAAGATATGCTCCTCGACTCGTGAGAATTTCCCGCGCCGCACTGCCCCCTTTGCGCTAATGACGGACGTGACCATCTGAATAGCGGCCTCTGGGAAGGTTTGCTCAAGCAGCAGGCCGAGACGAAGGACCTCTTTCTCGTCGATTGTGACGATAAGGGCAGAGGACTCGGGGCTAAGAAGGCGCTTCGCGAGCTTCAGACGCCGTTCCATGAAGGCCAGCCACTTAGAGTGGGCGTAATCGTCTTCAGGGTCGACGTAATCGTTATTGTACTTCCAATCATTGTCGCGAGTGTTGTATGGGGGGTCGATGAAGATGGCGTCGACTTTCCCCTCATGGGTGAAGAGCAAGGTCTGCAGTGCGTGGTAGTTCTCCGCATTGATAACAGAATGGAACGGCTTTTCGCCCCCTCGCTCGACTTTGCCAGTAGAAATGAGGCCCGGGAAAATGGCGTCACGGAACTCCGCTACGACAACGAGATCATCTACGGAGCGGGTTGCGGTCTCAACCTCCGCATCGGAAGTGTCTTGACGAGTGAGGGTGGCAACGCGGCCACTCCCAGTACGCGTGAGACCAACGACTCTCCAGATGCGCTGATCGACTGACTTGGGACGGGCCCCACGCTCGGCTAGGAAGCGCACCTTGTCACCCTTGCGAACCGGCCGCCCTGGCAGATCGACCGTCTCAGGCACGTGGCGTTCAAAGTTGAGTCCGAAGCGGCGACGCCGGCTTAGCGCTTCCACCTCCCTAGCTAGGTCGGCAGCCAGCTGCGGATCCTTCTGTCCGACCTGCCGCAGGAGGTTGCTCAACGTCGACACTCGGTCCTGTCCTTCCGCCGTCCACTATGTGCTTCCCTGGCTTCACCAGCGCATGGAAGGCTATCGGGTGCACCAGCATGCAGAGGGCCAGTTGGAGCAGACGCAGGTCCCCAGCCCTGGCGTCAGCACTCGCGCTCTGCGTGGACTATGCGTGGACGAGGCCGAGGTTCTGGTCCGTCGGCTCCCTCGTGACCTGCACCACCGTGGTCCTCGCTAACGGCCTCCGGAGCCGTGTGCGCCGGTTCGCCCTGCCGAGGGCGCCTTGCCTCAGGTGCCCATCGACCCCGTCACCAGCGGAAAGGCGGAGACCGGGGTCTTCGCGCGTGTGCAGCTGTATGCCCCTCGGAGCATCCACGGCACGCACCCCAGATCGAGCGGGGAACAGTGGGGAGTCACGGTGAATGCGGCCCGGCCTGCCGAGGCCGCTCACCGAGCTTCCGCCCAGGTCAGCGCCTGAACGGGCCTCAAGGGATCGCGGCTTCCCAAGCTGATGGCTCGCGATAGCGGGTTCGCTGTCTCGCGCTCCGCCCGGGCTGCGGCGCTGGGGCGCCGGTCCCGGCCGGGCGCTCGGCGAGGAACTATGCACCAGCCAGGACATCGAACAGCCCCGCCAGTCGTCTCTTGGACGAGCGACGGGACCGGAGTTCGACTTCAGGCGGCCGAGGTGTCCGGATGGTCCGTCCGGCCCGCGGGCTCCGCCATCTCCGCCGTCAGTCCCGTTGCGACCAGCCGTGCCATCAGCTGCACCGCATCCGGTCGGAGGGTGCCGAGGCAGACCAGGCCGTCACCGAAGACCGACACGTCGGCCTTGAGTCCGCGGAAGTCCGTCTCCAGGCCGGCAGAACGGAGCTGTTCCGCCAAGGTCTCGGCGGCTCGCTTGGCCTGGGCCCAGCCGCGTACGTAGGGGCGTGCTTCGGCCAGGTTCTCCGCGCGGCGGGCCACGACCCGGCGCGGGTCCATCCGATCTGCCATGTCTTTTCTCCCGGTCAGTTCGTTCGGCGGCAGTTGCCGGCGGTATCGCGATGGTCCTGGGTGCACCGCAGCGCTATCCGCAGTATCTCCGCCAGGCGTTCGGCAGTTTCCGGTGCGACGCGGCCGAGGTCGATGAGGCCGTGGCCGAAGGCGTTGAGATCGGCGCGCAGGTAGGGGAAGTCGCAGGCCAGGCCCGCCGCGGTGAGGACTTCACGCAGCGCTGAGGCAGCGTTGCGAGCTGCGTACCATTCGTCGGTTTCCAGCGGGGACCAGTGGGCGGCGTCCGGGTACTCGTTCTCACTCGCCATCGTCGACCGCCGATCCCTGCCCGTCGTCCAGGCCCTCGACGTGGCCGAAGTGGTCCGTGGAGTACCGCTCGCCGTAGTGCTCGGCGCGTTCCATGAGCGCAGCAGCGGCCACGAGCATGACTGCCAGCGAGGCCGTGCGCAGTGGACTGCTTTCGGGGCAGCGAATGGGGGCGCGCAACCACTGGTACCGGTCGCAGGCGAGAGGGATAGGACCCGGTACGACTACGAACGAGCCCTGGTGGAGGTAGCGGTAGTCCGGAGGCGAGTCCGTCTCCTCGAAGACCAGGCGCTCAAAGCGCTCGCAGGACCTGGCGGGCAGGAAGAAGCCCATGCTTCGGGCGGCACGGTCGACCATAACCGGCCCTACCGGCATCTGCCGCCTGACGAGCTGATCGAAGGTCTCGACGCCGAGTCGCTGTTCGGTGATCACGATGTCGAAGGCGAGACCGGTCGGCAGGGTGCCGGGACGCCGCGGGTCGTCAGCCCACTGCTTTCGACACAGTTCCGGGTCCTCCGCCACGGAGGACAGCCATTCCGCACCCCGCTTCGTCATCCTCTGCACGTCATCCACCTCGGTCGGACGCTTCTCGCCGGCCCTTGCGGCCGCTTACGAAAAGGGTGCTGCGCGGTCTTTGACCTCGACAGATGACGAGAGGTGACGGGGGATGACGAGCCTCTGCTGAGCGCGTCATCCCCTGTCAGACGCCGCGCCTCCTGGCGTGCATCTCGCGCACGCGGTGTTCAAGTGCTCTGTGGGTTCCGTACATTCGACGAGTGGCAACGGACGACGTTGCCCATGGCTGGAGGCTCAGGAGGCGGGAACTGTGGGCGCGGCGCAGTCGGTCGGGGACCTCTTAAGGGGTGCCCGCACGCAGCGCGGTTGGAGTCAGCTCCGGCTGGTGAGCGAGCTGCGGCGTACCGCGGCGCATCATGGCCAAACCCTGCCGACCGATGCCAGTGTGAAGCGCCGCATCGCGAGTTGGGAGAACGGACACAGTACGCCGGACGCGTTCTACGGCCCGTTGCTGTGCGAGGCGTTCGAGCTGTCGGCCGCCGAACTGGGGCTCAGCCACTTCACAGGTCAGGATTTCTCGCTGCTCGACGCTGCATACCCCGCGAGTCCGGACGCCGCCATTGCGACCGTTGACCAGTTGTGGCGTGCTGACCTGAACGGGTATGAACCGCTGCTCCAGTCCGAGCCGTCCGAGCCCGCGTGGAACGAGGCATCGCTCCGCTGGTTGGTCGCGCCGGAAGCCTCCTTCCCTGCTCCCCGGAACGGCCGAACGCCGAAAGTGGGCCTCACCGACGTCGCTGTGATCAAGTCGACGGGTGACGTGTTCGCTCAGCTCGACGACCAGTTCGGTGGCGACCACGCCCGTCAGTCCGTCATCCAGTACCTGAGCCGGGATGTCGCTCCACTGCTCAAGGGGCAGTACACCGAGAAGGTGGGGCGCGCACTGTTCTCCACGGTGGCCGAGGCGACGTTGCTCGCCGGGTGGATGTCCTACGATGCCGGGCACCACGGGCTGGCCCAGCGCTACTTCCTCCAGGCCCTTCGGCTCGCCCAGGACGGGAACGACCGGCGCCTTGCGGGCAGCATCCTGTCCGCGATGAGCCACCAGGCCACCTTCCTGGGCCAGTACACGCATGCTGCGACGCTCGCCCGCGCGGCGCTCATGGGGATTTCCGGAGTGGCGACGCCGACCCTGCGCGCGCAGTTCCACGCCATGGAGGCCCGTGCTCTCGCACGTACCGGTGACCGCCGCGCCACCGAACTCGCGATCAGTCAAGCCGCCAAAGCACTGGGGGCCGCCAACATCGGCGACGAGCCGGAGTGGATCACCTACTTCGACGCCGCGGAACTGGCGGCGGAGACGGCTCACTGCTTCCGCGACGTGCGGAAGGCGCGCGAGGCCGTGACCCACGCGGAGAACGCCATGAGCGGCAGCCACGTGCGCAGCGACTTCTTCGCGACCCTGGTGCTCGCGGACGCGCACCTGCACGCCGGGGACGTGGAGGAAGCCTGCCGGGTGGCGCTTGATGCCCTCGACATGGGTGAACAGCTCAAGTCGGCTCGGTGCGCCGCGTATCTGGTGGAGTTCCGCCGGCATCTCGAAGCGCTGGGCCCCTCGCCCGCGCTACGAGAGCTCACGGAACAGGCGGCGGGTCACCGCCTTTGGATCGCGACCGACGGTCCGGTCCCGGTTTGAGTGTCGGTGGTCGATCACCGAACCACTTGAGTGCCGAAGCCCCTCAGAACGGACTCCACTCCTTACGGCTCCCGTCCGTGCGCAGCGTCTCCACCCGCCGCGCGAACTCCGCAGCCGACTTCTCGCTACCGGCAACCTGCTGGCCCATCCACAGCACCATCATCAGTTCACGCACGTCCGCCAGGACGCGATACCCGGGCCAGTTCATGACGTCGAAGCCGTAGTGGTGAACGAAGTCCTCGTACTGTTCGCGGGAGTGCCAGCCGAAGCGGTCGGAGTAGATCGCCGTGAGGATCAGGTCCCACTCCCGCGGTGCGAGGGTGAAGCCGTCCAGGTCGATGAGGATCGCGTGCCCGTTGCGATGGCGGAGTATGTTGCCGATGTTGGCGTCGCCGTGGATCATCCCGAAGGGCAGGACGAAGTCCAGCTTCTCGTACTCCTTGGCCAGGCGTACGACGCGCTGTTCAAGGTACGCCGCGTCCTCTGCCGAGACCCCGCGCATCGCACGCAGCGAGGACCACAGCTTGCCCACCGGGTCGAAGTACGACAGGTGCAGTGACTCGGGTTCCTCAAGCCAGTGGAGCCGCCGCAAGAGGTCCGCCAGCTCTGTGACCGTCGCGTACTCCTCGCGCTCCTGCGCGCTCTCCCAGAACGTCACCACCCGACCGCCGGCAGTGAGAGGCTGCTCCACCCCGGGCAGGACCCGGGTCGCGGGGAAGTCCTCCGACTCCAGCCAGCGAGCCACGGCGACGGCACGTTCCATCTCCGCCGCCGCGTCCACGTCACGGGCGATACGGACGATGACCGGAGCGGACGGCAGCCGGTAGACGGCGTTCGAGCCGAGCCGCAGCAGCTCCGCCCCCGATGCGTCGATGCGAGCGACAGCGCACGCCTCACGCAGTGCCGTCCCAGCCGTCTCCGCCGTGAAGTCCTGCCGCCCGTCCGGCTCGCCCGCCCCCTGAGAGATCATGTGCTCGACGGTACTCGCGCGTGCCAGATCCGTGCCAGATGGACGGGGGACGGACGGTCACCGACGGTCCAGCACGGCCAGCGGCACCCGCAACCACGCAGCCTGGGCGTTCGCCAGGTCAGGGACATGATCGCCGGAGCACCCTCCTAAAGCGGGTGTCGCAGGTTCGAATCCTGCCGGGGGCACCGAACGCCGCGTCCGCGGCGAGCACGACTAAGGCCCAGGTCAGCCGGTACATAGCCGGATGCCTGGGCCTCAGTCATGTGGGGGAGTGGATCATGGCGCTGGAGCCGCCGTGCCAGATCAGTTGATCTTGTTGTTCTCGTCGGGGCCGGGGCCGGGGCCGGTCTCGGTGAAGGGCGGGTGCCGTCCTTCCGGCATCGAGCGCCAGATCGAACAGGTCCGGCGCGCACCAGCTCCGGATGCTCCCGCGGAGGGGGAGGACGTGACTGAGGCGGTGATGGGGGTGACGTGGCTGACCCCCGCGCGCCCCTACCGGTGAGCACGCGGTGATCAATCCATCATTGGGCTGTCGCAACCATGGCCTTTAACCGTGGGGAGCTGGCTTCCGCCTGGCGAACCGGTGATACACGCGCGATGTGGCGGAACCAGGGCTGGTGGATGCGAAGAGAACCCGCGCTCGGTGTGTCGTAGGCGGACCTTCGTCCCGGTGCGAGGGCGGATCAGTGCCTGAATCGCGTGCCCGGGAAGGTCGAGGCTCATGTGTCCTTGAGGTATGCAGAAGCCAACGTGTCTTGGCACTGGCGGAATGCTGTCACGAGCAGAGTGTCGGCAGTGCGTGAACCGCCCCGGCTCGTATGGAGACTCGATTTCATGAAAGGATCGGGTCATGGCACGACCCTCCCGTTACCCGCTT